>NZ_CM147698.1:0-4529216 GCF_055790885.1 Serratia sp. 25CWL12
TGAAAATTAGGGTTGACTCTGAAAGAGGAAAGCGTAATATACGCCACCTCGAGTTAGCGGGCGAAAGCCAGTAACTCACTGCTCTTTAACAATTTATCAGACAATCTGTGTGGGCACTCACAAAGACGATATCCAGTTGCTTCGGCAACAAAAAAATATCAAGTCTTAAAGAGTGACTCATGTAAGTAAAATTCATGCAGTAATCTTTGAGCATCGCTATTAACTTAGCAAATCAAGCTTTTAATTGAAGAGTTTGATCATGGCTCAGATTGAACGCTGGCGGCAGGCTTAACACATGCAAGTCGAGCGGTAGCACAGGGGAGCTTGCTCCCTGGGTGACGAGCGGCGGACGGGTGAGTAATGTCTGGGAAACTGCCTGATGGAGGGGGATAACTACTGGAAACGGTAGCTAATACCGCATAATGTCGCAAGACCAAAGTGGGGGACCTTCGGGCCTCACACCATCGGATGTGCCCAGATGGGATTAGCTAGTAGGTGGGGTAATGGCTCACCTAGGCGACGATCCCTAGCTGGTCTGAGAGGATGACCAGCCACACTGGAACTGAGACACGGTCCAGACTCCTACGGGAGGCAGCAGTGGGGAATATTGCACAATGGGCGCAAGCCTGATGCAGCCATGCCGCGTGTGTGAAGAAGGCCTTAGGGTTGTAAAGCACTTTCAGCGAGGAGGAAGGGTGGTGTGTTAATAGCACATCACATTGACGTTACTCGCAGAAGAAGCACCGGCTAACTCCGTGCCAGCAGCCGCGGTAATACGGAGGGTGCAAGCGTTAATCGGAATTACTGGGCGTAAAGCGCACGCAGGCGGTTTGTTAAGTCAGATGTGAAATCCCCGAGCTTAACTTGGGAACTGCATTTGAAACTGGCAAGCTAGAGTCTTGTAGAGGGGGGTAGAATTCCAGGTGTAGCGGTGAAATGCGTAGAGATCTGGAGGAATACCGGTGGCGAAGGCGGCCCCCTGGACAAAGACTGACGCTCAGGTGCGAAAGCGTGGGGAGCAAACAGGATTAGATACCCTGGTAGTCCACGCTGTAAACGATGTCGATTTGGAGGTTGTGCCCTTGAGGCGTGGCTTCCGGAGCTAACGCGTTAAATCGACCGCCTGGGGAGTACGGCCGCAAGGTTAAAACTCAAATGAATTGACGGGGGCCCGCACAAGCGGTGGAGCATGTGGTTTAATTCGATGCAACGCGAAGAACCTTACCTACTCTTGACATCCAGAGAACTTTCCAGAGATGGATTGGTGCCTTCGGGAACTCTGAGACAGGTGCTGCATGGCTGTCGTCAGCTCGTGTTGTGAAATGTTGGGTTAAGTCCCGCAACGAGCGCAACCCTTATCCTTTGTTGCCAGCGATTCGGTCGGGAACTCAAAGGAGACTGCCGGTGATAAACCGGAGGAAGGTGGGGATGACGTCAAGTCATCATGGCCCTTACGAGTAGGGCTACACACGTGCTACAATGGCGTATACAAAGAGAAGCGACCTCGCGAGAGCAAGCGGACCTCATAAAGTACGTCGTAGTCCGGATTGGAGTCTGCAACTCGACTCCATGAAGTCGGAATCGCTAGTAATCGTAGATCAGAATGCTACGGTGAATACGTTCCCGGGCCTTGTACACACCGCCCGTCACACCATGGGAGTGGGTTGCAAAAGAAGTAGGTAGCTTAACCTTCGGGAGGGCGCTTACCACTTTGTGATTCATGACTGGGGTGAAGTCGTAACAAGGTAACCGTAGGGGAACCTGCGGTTGGATCACCTCCTTACCTAAAGATATTGCTTCGCGTGAAGTGCTCACACAGATTGTCTGATGAACAGTAATGAGCAGAAATACCTTTATAGGCTTGTAGCTCAGGTGGTTAGAGCGCACCCCTGATAAGGGTGAGGTCGGTGGTTCAAGTCCACTCAGGCCTACCAAATTCTTCCTTATGCTGCGTTATGCTCCTACTCGTTTACTACAGTAAACGTCGTAGTCGCATGCCTTGCCTAAGAAAGAATTAACTCCTGTTGAGTTGGTAATCATAAAGGTCTCTGCAGTGACTGTATGGGGCTATAGCTCAGCTGGGAGAGCGCCTGCCTTGCACGCAGGAGGTCAGCGGTTCGATCCCGCTTAGCTCCACCATAAGTCATTGAATATACTTCAGAGTGTACTGGAAACAGTATGCTGCGAAGTATTTTGCTCTTTAACAATCTGGAACAAGCTGAAAATTGAAACTTCAGCGCATCAATGAGTTAACTGACATTGATGGCGTTGAAAGAGTCTCTCAAATTTATCATAACTCGTAAGCAGGTTGAGCGAGCTAAGTGAAGACAAGGCGTAGGAGCAGAGCCAGCGCAGTGGACTTGATGTCCATGAGCATGGCGAGCACCGCACAACGCAGTATTCACGACGCGCAGCCAACCGGCAAGATGGAAACATCTTCGGGTTGTGAGGTTAAGCGACTAAGCGTACACGGTGGATGCCTAGGCAGTCAGAGGCGATGAAGGGCGTGCTAATCTGCGAAAAGTGTCGGTAAGGTGATATGAACCGTTACAACCGACAATACCCGAATGGGGAAACCCAGTGCAATTCGTTGCACTATCCTGTCATGAATACATAGTGGCAGGAGGCGAACCGGGGGAACTGAAACATCTCAGTACCCCGAGGAAAAGAAATCAACCGAGATTCCCCTAGTAGCGGCGAGCGAACGGGGAAGAGCCCAGAACCTGAATCAGTTTGTGTGTCAGTGGAAGCGTCTGGAAAGTCGCACAGTAAAGGGTGATAGTCCCGTACACGAAGATGCATGGATTGTGAGTTCGATGAGTAGGGCGGGACACGTGTTATCCTGTCTGAATATGGGGGGACCATCCTCCAAGGCTAAATACTCCTGACTGACCGATAGTGAACCAGTACCGTGAGGGAAAGGCGAAAAGAACCCCGGCGAGGGGAGTGAAATAGAACCTGAAACCGTGTACGTACAAGCAGTGGGAGCCTACTTGTTAGGTGACTGCGTACCTTTTGTATAATGGGTCAGCGACTTATATTTTGTAGCAAGGTTAACCGAATAGGGGAGCCGTAGGGAAACCGAGTCTTAACTGGGCGAATAGTTGCAAGGTATAGACCCGAAACCCGGTGATCTAGCCATGGGCAGGTTGAAGGTTGGGTAACACTAACTGGAGGACCGAACCGACTAATGTTGAAAAATTAGCGGATGACTTGTGGCTGGGGGTGAAAGGCCAATCAAACCGGGAGATAGCTGGTTCTCCCCGAAAGCTATTTAGGTAGCGCCTCGTGAATTCATCTTCGGGGGTAGAGCACTGTTTCGGCTAGGGGGCCATCCCGGCTTACCAACCCGATGCAAACTGCGAATACCGAAGAATGTTATCACGGGAGACACACGGCGGGTGCTAACGTCCGTCGTGAAGAGGGAAACAACCCAGACCGCCAGCTAAGGTCCCAAAGTCATGGTTAAGTGGGAAACGATGTGGGAAGGCACAGACAGCCAGGATGTTGGCTTAGAAGCAGCCATCATTTAAAGAAAGCGTAATAGCTCACTGGTCGAGTCGGCCTGCGCGGAAGATGTAACGGGGCTAAACCATGCACCGAAGCTGCGGCAGCGACGCTTAGGCGTTGTTGGGTAGGGGAGCGTTCTGTAAGCCTGCGAAGGTGACCTGTGAGGGTTGCTGGAGGTATCAGAAGTGCGAATGCTGACATAAGTAACGATAAAGCGGGTGAAAAGCCCGCTCGCCGGAAGACCAAGGGTTCCTGTCCAACGTTAATCGGGGCAGGGTGAGTCGACCCCTAAGGCGAGGCTGAAAAGCGTAGTCGATGGGAAACAGGTTAATATTCCTGTACTGGGTGTTACTGCGAAGGGGGGACGGAGAAGGCTAGGCTATCCGGGCGACGGTTGTCCCGGTTCAAGTGTGTAGGGGGGTAGACCAGGCAAATCCGGTTTACTGTCAACCCTGAGGCACGATGACGAGTCTCTACGGAGATGAAGTAGTTGATGCCCTGCTTCCAGGAAAAGCCTCTAAGCATCAGGTAACATTTAATCGTACCCCAAACCGACACAGGTGGTCAGGTAGAGAATACTCAGGCGCTTGAGAGAACTCGGGTGAAGGAACTAGGCAAAATGGTGCCGTAACTTCGGGAGAAGGCACGCTGGCGTTAGGTGAAGGGATTTACTCCTGGAGCTGAAGCCAGTCGCAGATACCAGCTGGCTGCAACTGTTTAATAAAAACACAGCACTGTGCAAACACGAAAGTGGACGTATACGGTGTGACGCCTGCCCGGTGCTGGAAGGTTAATTGATGGGGTTAGCGGCAACGCGAAGCACTTGATCGAAGCCCCAGTAAACGGCGGCCGTAACTATAACGGTCCTAAGGTAGCGAAATTCCTTGTCGGGTAAGTTCCGACCTGCACGAATGGCGTAATGATGGCCAGGCTGTCTCCACCCGAGACTCAGTGAAATTGAACTCGCTGTGAAGATGCAGTGTACCCGCGGCAAGACGGAAAGACCCCGTGAACCTTTACTATAGCTTGACACTGAACATTGAGCCTTGATGTGTAGGATAGGTGGGAGGCTTTGAAGTGTGGACGCCAGTCTGCATGGAGCCAACCTTGAAATACCACCCTTTAATGTTTGATGTTCTAACTCGGCCCCATAATCTGGGGTGAGGACAGTGTCTGGTGGGTAGTTTGACTGGGGCGGTCTCCTCCCAAAGAGTAACGGAGGAGCACGAAGGTTGGCTAATCACGGTCGGACATCGTGAGGTTAGTGCAAAGGCATAAGCCAGCTTGACTGTGAGAGTGACGGCTCGAGCAGGTACGAAAGTAGGTCTTAGTGATCCGGTGGTTCTGAATGGAAGGGCCATCGCTCAACGGATAAAAGGTACTCCGGGGATAACAGGCTGATACCGCCCAAGAGTTCATATCGACGGCGGTGTTTGGCACCTCGATGTCGGCTCATCACATCCTGGGGCTGAAGTAGGTCCCAAGGGTATGGCTGTTCGCCATTTAAAGTGGTACGCGAGCTGGGTTTAGAACGTCGTGAGACAGTTCGGTCCCTATCTGCCGTGGGCGTTGGAAGATTGAGAGGGTTTGCTCCTAGTACGAGAGGACCGGAGTGAACGCACCCCTGGTGTTCGGGTTGTCATGCCAATGGCACTGCCCGGTAGCTAAGTGCGGAAAAGATAAGCGCTGAAAGCATCTAAGCGCGAAACTTGCCTCGAGATGAGTCTTCCCTGGGCCTTTAAGGTCCCTGAAGGAACGTTTAAGACTAAGACGTTGATAGGCTGGGTGTGTAAGTGCAGCGATGTATTGAGCTAACCAGTACTAATGAACCGTGAGGCTTAACCTTACAACACCGAAGGTGTTTTGACCTGATACCAGGATATCGGGTAGAGAGAGATAACGATAATCAGCTTGTTCTACAGATTGAAGATGAGAGCAACAAAGATTTTGAGGTGTATAGGGGTAGGTGGATTAACTGAAACCTGTTTCCTGTGACCTGAAACCTGATTTGCCTGGCGGCCTTAGCGCGGTGGTCCCACCTGATCCCATGCCGAACTCAGAAGTGAAACGCCGTAGCGCCGATGGTAGTGTGGGGTCTCCCCATGTGAGAGTAGGACACTGCCAGGCATCCAATTTGTGTGCTGATATGGCTCAGTTGGTAGAGCGCACCCTTGGTAAGGGTGAGGTCCCCAGTTCGACTCTGGGTATCAGCACCACTTTATTAGTAAAGTTAGTTCGGCAAACAAGAATTAAAAGAATTTGCTTGGCGGCAATAGCGCGGTGGTACCACCTGATCCCATGCCGAACTCAGAAGTGAAACGCCGTAGCGCCGATGGTAGTGTGGGGTCTCCCCATGTGAGAGTAGGACACTGCCAAGCATCAAATAAAGCCAAGAACCCCGTGCGTAAGCATGGGGTTTTTTGCTTTATTGGTTATAGCTTTTCTACCCGAGCATAGGGATGTGACCCCGTCTCTGGTGATGAAACATTTTCACCTTTCTGTTGAACACTCGACATGATGCAGAAAAAACGCTATCTTCAGGCATCTAGAAGTCTAAACGTATAAACGGATGAGCCTGGAGATTAAGCAATGCCGATTCGTGTTCCTGATGAACTACCTGCAGTTAATTTTTTGCGTAATGAGAATGTGTTTGTGATGACATCTTCTCGTGCAAGAACACAGGAAATCAGGCCACTCAAGGTATTAATCCTTAATTTGATGCCAAAAAAGATTGAAACGGAAAATCAGTTTCTGCGTTTACTCTCTAATTCCCCATTACAAATCGATATTCAACTGCTGCGCATTGATAGCCGCGAATCGAAGAATACGCCGGCAGAGCATTTAAATAATTTTTACTGTAATTTTGAAGATATTCAGGAAGATAACTTTGATGGTCTGATCGTTACAGGCGCGCCTTTAGGGTTAGTGGATTTCTGTGATGTTGCCTATTGGCCACAGATTGCGCGTATTATTGCCTGGGCTAAGGATCACGTCACTTCTACGCTTTTCGTCTGTTGGGCAGTACAAGCAGCATTGAACATTCTCTACGGTATTCCGAAGCTAACGCGAGAAGTTAAGCTTTCTGGTGTTTATCAGCACCAAACGCTGCAACCGCATGCCTTATTGACCCGGGGATTTGATCAGACTTTTCTAGCTCCGCATTCACGTTACGCTGATTTCCCTACCCATATTATCCGCCAGTATACTGATCTGGATATTCTGGCTGAGTCAGAGCTCGCTGGTGCCTATCTGTTTGCAAGCCCCGATAAGCGCCTGGCATTTGTTACCGGGCACCCAGAATATGATCCATTAACGCTGGCAGACGAGTATTTGCGAGATCTCAATGCTGGCCTCAACCCAGTGGTACCATGGAACTATTTTCCTGAAGATAACCCGCAACTGCCCCCAATCGCCTCATGGCGTAGCCATGGTCATTTACTGTTTTGCAACTGGTTGAACTATTGCGTCTACCAGATCACACCGTTTGATCTGCGTCACATGAATCCTACCCTTGAGTAATCCTGTCTGCTATATCCGCTATCATTAACGTTGCAGGAGGGGACTCCTGCGCTTGCCTACCTTGTACTACTCAGTTCATCAATACGAATATTCTTAACAAAAATTATTAAAAAACAATTTGATAAGTAGTATTTGTCGATAAAACTATCGCTGTCTATAGATGTTACGCAAGATGGGTAATTTAATCATTTAATAACAAATGATTAATAAAATTCTTAACAAAAAGATGAAATCAGTTTTGTTTTTTTAACATTATTGGTTATTCTTGACATGCTTAGCATGATATCTAACCAATAAAAGCCCATTTTTTCACCTTAAATTGCTGCTATTTCCGACAACATTAACTTCGCCAACTTCACCAGCCCAGTAGTGATGGGTGTAATGAAGGTAAGGAAAATATAATGACGCAACAGATGGTAGGTTCAGAGTTAACTTTTACCCAGCCCTTCAAGACAGCAGAACAACAAATATTAACCGATGAAGCCGTTGAATTTTTGGCTGAGCTCGTGAGGAAATTTACTCCCCAACGTAACCCATTGTTGGCTGCGCGTGCCAGTTGGCAGGAAAAGATTGATCAGGGTGAGCTGCCCGATTTTATGCCAGACATGAGTGCTCATGGTGATGGCGACTGGAAAATCCGCGGTGTCCCCAGTGATTTGCTTGATCGCCGAGTAGAAATTACTGGCCCCGTTGAGCGTAAAATGGTGATCAATGCCCTGAACGCCAACGTCAAAGTATTTATGGCCGACTTTGAAGATTCTCTGGCTCCAAGCTGGGAAAAAATCATTGATGGGCAAATCAATTTGCGTGATGCCGTGAATGGCACCATCTCCTATACCAATGAAAACGGTAAACGTTACCAACTCAAACCCAACCCAGCGGTACTTATTGCCCGTGTGCGTGGCTTACATTTGCCAGAGAAACATGTGTTGTGGCAGGGGGAGGCTATTCCGGGGGGGATATTCGATTTTGCTCTCTATTTCTTCCATAACTATCGTCAGCTATTAGCCAAGGGGAGTGGCCCCTATTTCTACCTGCCGAAAACCCAGTCCTGGCAAGAGGCTGCCTGGTGGAGTGACATTTTCTGTTTTACTGAAGATCGTTTCAAGTTACCACGCGGTACCATCAAGGCCACGGTGTTGATCGAAACCTTGCCTGCGGTATTTCAAATGGATGAGATCTTGTATCACTTACGTGACCATATCGTCGGGCTAAATTGCGGCCGTTGGGATTATATATTTAGCTATATAAAAACATTGAAGAGTCATGGTGATCGCGTATTGCCCGATCGGCAGTCCGTTACCATGAACAAACCTTTCCTCAGTGCTTATTCACGTTTGCTGATTAAGACCTGCCATAAACGCGGCGCTTTTGCGATGGGGGGGATGGCAGCGTTTATCCCCAGTAAAGACCCAGCACAAAATGAAGTGATCTTAAGTAAAGTCCGAGCAGATAAAGAACTGGAAGCCAACAATGGCCATGATGGCACCTGGGTGGCTCATCCCGGGTTGGCCGATACGGTGATGGAGGTCTTTAACCGTATCCTGGGCGAACGTCAGAATCAATTGGACGTGCTGCGTGAAAATGATGCCCCGATTACCGCCGCTCAATTATTGCAACCTTGTGATGGTGAACGTACTGAAGCGGGGATGCGCGCCAATATTCGTGTCGCGGTGCAATATATTGAAGCCTGGATCTCCGGAAATGGTTGTGTACCGATTTATGGTTTGATGGAGGATGCGGCGACTGCTGAGATCTCTCGGACTTCTATCTGGCAGTGGATCCACCACCAGAAGAGTCTCAGCAATGGCCAACAGGTGACCAAGGCACTGTTCCGCCAAATGCTGGAAGAAGAGATGCTAGTTGTCCGTCAGGAAGTGGGTGAAGCACGTTATAGCGCCGGTCGTTTTGAAGAGGCGGCCCGCTTAATGGAACGAATTACGACACAAGATGAATTGATCGATTTCTTGACGCTACCCGGTTACGAATTACTGGCCTGAAACCGGTCATTCGGCCTGCCATTTTGGATAGGGTTGAGTGCGATGTTCTCCAGTACTCAATCCTGCAAACTGACGCTGCTGATAATGCCGGTTCATTCAAGTCACCATTGAAAGGGGGGAAGTGAAGTTCCAATAGCTTGAATGGTGACCGGTAAGTTGCTTTGTTGAACCCCACCGCACAATTAGAGGATGAACCTATGACGCTTTCTCGTACCCAACAGATTCAACAACTGGAACAGGAATGGAAATCGGCACGCTGGGAAGGCATTACTCGCCCTTATAGCGCGGAAGATGTGGTTAATCTGCGCGGTTCGGTTAATCCGGTCTATACCTTGGCGCAAAACGGCGCGGCTAAGCTCTGGGAGCTGTTACATGGCAAATCCCGTAAAGGGTACGTCAATAGCCTGGGGGCGTTGACCGGTGGTCAGGCGTTACAACAGGCAAAAGCCGGCGTGGAAGCGGTTTATCTGTCTGGCTGGCAGGTAGCGGCAGATGCTAATACCGCTTCTGCCATGTACCCGGATCAATCTCTGTATCCGGTGGATTCTGTTCCGGCAGTGGTTGAGCGTATCAATAATACTTTCCGCCGTGCTGATCAGATCCAGTGGTCGAATAAAATCGAGCCAGGTAGCCAAGGCTATATCGATTATTTCCTGCCGATTGTGGCGGATGCGGAAGCTGGGTTTGGTGGGGTACTGAATGCCTTTGAGTTAATGAAGGCGATGATTGAGGCCGGGGCGGCAGGCGTACACTTTGAAGACCAACTGGCAGCCGTGAAGAAGTGTGGTCATATGGGTGGCAAAGTGCTGGTTCCGACACAGGAAGCGGTGCAAAAGCTGGTTGCAGCACGTTTGGCGGCTGATGTTCTCGGTGTACCCACACTGTTAATTGCTCGTACTGATGCTGATGCCGCAGATTTGCTGACTTCAGATTGCGATCCCTATGACCGCGCCTTTGTCTCCGGTGAGCGTACTGCGGAAGGTTTCTTCCGGACTCACGCTGGGATTGAGCAGGCTATCAGCCGTGGTTTGGCTTATTCCCCTTATGCTGATCTGGTGTGGTGCGAAACTTCAACGCCGGACCTGGTTGCTGCCAAACGTTTTGCTGATGCTATTCATGCCAAATTCCCAGGCAAATTGTTGGCGTACAACTGTTCGCCATCCTTTAACTGGCAGAAAAATCTCGACGACCAGACGATTGCCCGCTTCCAGGATGAGTTGTCAGCGATGGGGTATAAGTATCAGTTTATTACGCTGGCTGGTATTCACAGCATGTGGTTCAACATGTTCGATTTGGCACATGCCTACGCACAGGGTGAAGGCATGAAACACTATGTCGAGAAGGTGCAACAGCCAGAGTTTGCGGCGGTGGCGCGTGGCTATACGTTTGCTTCACATCAGCAGGAAGTCGGGACAGGCTACTTCGACAAAGTGACCACCATTATTCAAGGCGGGGCTTCTTCGGTGACGGCGTTGACCGGTTCTACTGAGGAGCAGCAGTTCTAATTTATCTGACGTTTTATGCCCAAAATAATTCGAGTTGCGGCGCTATTGGCTGCAACTTGAATGAATTTGGCTAGGTCAACGGCCTGGTATCTCAGGCCCGGTTCCACGGGTTGATGGCAGAGGTCAAGATGGCAGCAAAACCGGAACGATTGATTGCACAGACCATCCTGCAGGGCTTTGATGCACAATATGGTCGCTTCCTTGAAGTCACTGCGGGAGCACAGCAGCGTTTTGAACAGGCTGACTGGCCCGCCATCCAACAGGCCATGAAGCAACGCATCCATCTTTATGATCACCATGTGGGTCTGGTGGTGGAGCAACTGCAATGCATGGTGAGCAAAAGTGATTACCAGCAGGATGTCGGTTTACTCCACCGGATCAAAGCCGTCTATACCGAGTTGTTGCCCGATTACCCACGTTTTGAGATTGCAGAGAGCTTTTTTAACTCGGTTTACTGCCGCTTGTTCAAACACCGGGATTTAACACCGGATAAACTGTTTATTTTCAGCTCACAGCCTGAAAGGCGTTTTCGCGATATCCCCAGGCCACTTGCCCGCGATTTTATTGCCAACGGCGATCTGCCCACCATGCTGCACAGTCTGCTGACTGACTTGCCGCTGCGCTTACCCTGGGAGGACTTGCCTCGGGATATTCACGCTATTACGCAAGCGTTATTACAAACCTTCGATTCACGGCAATTGGCTGGGGCGACGTTTCAGGTAGCGAATGAACTCTTTTATCGCAATAAAGCGGCCTGGCTGGTGGGTAAGTTGCGATTGGCTGATGAGGTCTATCCATTTCTGTTACCTATTCATCATAGTGATTCTGGTGCGCTGTTTATTGACACCTGCCTGACCAGCAAAACGGAAGCCAGTATCGTATTTGGCTTTGCTCGCTCCTACTTTATGGTTTATGCCCCGTTGCCAGCGGCGATGGTTGAGTGGTTACGGGAAATTCTGCCGGGCAAAACCACCGCTGAACTGTACATGGCGATTGGCTGCCAGAAGCATGGCAAAACGGAATGCTATCGTGAATATCTGACGTTTATGGCACAGTCTCAGGAGCCGTTTATTATTGCCCCTGGGGTGAAAGGCATGGTGATGCTGGTGTTTACATTGCCCACCTTTGATCGGGTATTCAAGGTTATCAAAGACCAATTTGCACCACAGAAAGAGGTGACACAAGCGCGTGTCCGCGACTGCTACCAATTGGTTAAGGAGCATGATCGTGTCGGTCGTATGGCTGATACACAGGAATATGAAAATTTTGTGGTCGATAAGCGCCGTATCAGCCCAGAATTGTTGGCGGAGTTACAGCGTGAGGTGCCAGAAAAACTGCAAGATCTGGGTGATCGTTTGGTGATTAACCATTTATATATGGAACGCAAGATGATGCCCCTGAACCTCTATCTAGAGCAGGCCAACGCGCAGCAGATGCATGATGCCATCGAAGAGTACGGCAATGCCATCAAACAACTGGCAGCGGCCAATATCTTCCCCGGGGATATGCTGTTCAAGAACTTTGGTGTGACGCGTCATGGACGGGTGGTATTTTATGACTATGACGAAATTTGTTACATGACTGAGGTGAATTTCCGTGATATCCCCCCACCACGCTACCCGGAAGATGAGCTGGCGAGTGAACCCTGGTATAGCATCGCCCCAAACGATGTTTTCCCTGAAGAGTTCCGTTATTTCCTCTGTGGTGACCCAGGTATTCGCCAAGTGTTTGAGGAGCTGCATAGTGATCTGTTCACTGCGGATTACTGGCGTAGGCTGCAGCAACGTATCAGGGAAGGCCATGTTGAAGATGTGTTCGCCTATCGTAAAAAGCGGCGATTTAGCCAGCGGTTACCTGCCGATAAAGTAGGAAAACCGCTAACAGGTGGGATTACTTAGAGGGATGTGAGGGGCATAGTTAAAATAATTCGGGTGACTAGACAAAACCCTATGCGTTTTGACCGTTGTTCGCAAAGGGGGCTCAGGAAGAGCAGAGTATCAGGGCGGAGCTAACACCACCGCCTCTTGAAGTATGAAATTTTATGCCTCAGCCGCAATCTTCTTATTCCCTTATTTGTCCAGTTGACTGACCAACCTGAAAAACTCTCAATATCTGTTGGCATCTTTGCCAACAAAACCTGTGCTAGGATGTCAGACCCTTCATTTTTAAGCTGTAATGGGGCAAACCCTGCCTTTGCAGTTTGATTGATGAAGGGAATAAATAGTTGGGTGAATCACCGGGTATCAAGGGGCTACAGTGATAAATCGAGTGGAACAACTGCGTGAGCAGTTAGCACAGCGCATTTTAGTGTTGGATGGCGGTATGGGGACCATGATCCAGAGTTATCGGCTGGAAGAGCAGGATTATCGTGGCGAGCGTTTTATTGACTGGCAATCGGATTTGAAAGGCAATAACGATCTGCTGGTGTTAACCAAACCGCAATTGATTGCGGCGATACACCATGATTATCTGGCCGCCGGGGCTGACATCCTGGAAACCAATACCTTCAATGCCACCAGTATTGCCATGGCGGACTACCACATGGCGTCACTGTCTGCCGAGATTAACTATCAAGCGGCGTTGTTGGCCCGTGCTTGTGCCGATGAATGGAGTGCACGTACCCCGGAGAAGCCGCGCTATGTTGCCGGTGTATTGGGGCCGACCAATCGCACTGCCTCTATTTCACCCGATGTGAATGACCCGGCATATCGCAATGTTTCTTTTGATCAACTGGTAGCGGCTTATCGTGAGTCAACCCGCGCACTGGTGGAAGGGGGCGTCGATCTGATCATGATCGAAACCATCTTCGATACCCTGAATGCGAAAGCGGCGGCCTTTGCGGTAGAAACCGAGCTTGAAGCATTGGGGGTGACTTTACCCATCATGATTTCCGGCACTATCACCGATGCTTCTGGCCGCACCCTTTCCGGCCAGACGACGGAGGCGTTCTATAATTCGCTACGTCATGTCCGCCCATTGAGCTTTGGCCTTAACTGTGCCCTCGGCCCCGATGAACTGCGCCAGTATGTGGCGGAGTTGGCGCGTATCTGCGAAAGCTATGTGACAGCCCATCCAAACGCGGGCTTACCCAATGCTTTTGGCGAATACGATCTTGATCCTGACTCCATGGCTCAACAGGTTGGTGAATGGGCTCAGGCCGGTTTTTTGAATATGATCGGCGGTTGTTGCGGCACCACGCCTGCGCATATCGCGGCGATGGTAAAAGCGGTGGAAAATGTGCCACCACGGCAACTGCCTGTATTACCGGTGGCTTGCCGTTTGTCTGGGCTGGAACCGCTGAATATTGATGCTAACTCGCTGTTTGTTAATGTGGGGGAACGGACCAATGTGACCGGTTCAGCACGTTTCAAACGATTGATTAAAGAAGAGAAATATAACGAGGCTCTGGATGTGGCGCGCCAGCAGGTGGAAAGCGGTGCTCAGATCATCGATATCAACATGGATGAAGGGATGCTCGATGCTGAAATGGCGATGCAGCGCTTCCTTAACCTGATTGCCGGCGAACCTGATATCGCTCGGGTGCCGATTATGATCGACTCTTCCAAATGGAGTGTGATCGAAAAAGGCCTGAAATGTATTCAGGGCAAAGGGATTGTTAACTCGATCTCAATGAAAGAAGGTGAGGATGCCTTTATCCAGCACGCCAAGTTGGTGCGTCGCTATGGGGCAGCGGTGGTGGTGATGGCGTTTGACGAAGTCGGTCAAGCGGATACCCGTGAACGCAAGTTCGAGATTTGCCGCCGCGCTTACCAGATCCTGACCGAGCGTGTGGGCTTCCCGCCGGAAGATATTATTTTTGACCCCAATATTTTTGCTGTCGCCACCGGGATTGAAGAGCATAACAATTATGCCGTCGATTTTATTGAAGCCTGTGCTGATATTAAAACCCATCTGCCCCACGCGATGATCTCCGGTGGTGTCTCCAACGTCTCATTCTCTTTCCGTGGCAACGATCCGGTGCGTGAGGCGATCCACGCGGTGTTCTTGTACCACGCCATCCGTAATGGCATGGATATGGGGATTGTTAACGCAGGCCAGTTGGCGATTTACGACGATCTGAGTGCAGAACTGCGCGACGCAGTAGAAGATGTGGTGCTTAACCGTCGGCAAGATGGCACTGAACGTTTACTGAATCTGGCAGAAAAATACCGTGGTGGAAAAGACCAGGAAGTCGCCATACAGCAGGCGGAATGGCGTGGCTGGCCGGTGGGTAAAAGGCTGGAGTACTCCTTGGTCAAGGGAATCACTGAATTTATTGAATCAGACACGGAAGAGGCACGTCAGCAAGCAGATCGTCCGATTGAGGTGATCGAAGGGCCACTAATGGCTGGGATGAATGTGGTGGGCGATCTGTTTGGTGAGGGGAAAATGTTCCTGCCGCAGGTGGTTAAATCTGCCCGCGTGATGAAACAAGCGGTGGCATACCTTGAGCCTTATATTGAGGCCAGTAAACAGAAGGGGACCACAGCGGGGAAAATCCTGCTGGCAACCGTGAAGGGGGATGTCCACGACATTGGCAAGAACATCGTTGGTGTGGTGCTGCAATGCAACAACTACGAAATTATCGACCTGGGTGTGATGGTACCAACGGACAAAATCCTGAAAACTGCCCGAGAACAACAGGTGGATATTATCGGCCTGTCCGGCCTGATTACCCCCTCGTTGGATGAGATGGTCAATGTGGCGAAAGAGATGGAACGCCAGGGGTTTACCTTGCCATTGCTGATTGGCGGGGCTACCACCTCTAAAGCCCACACCGCGGTGAAGATCGAAAAAAACTACAGTGGCCCGACAACTTATGTGCAGAATGCTTCACGTACCGTTGGGGTGGTAGCGGCGTTGCTGTCGGATAACCAGCGTGAGGAGTTTGTTGCCCGTACGCGTAAAGAGTATGAAACGGTTCGTATCCAGCATGGGCGTAAAAAATCGCATACGCCACCGGTCAGCCTACAGCACGCGCGCGATAACGCCATGGTGCTCGATTGGCAAAGTTACCAGCCACCGGTACCCAATCAATTGGGTGTATTCCCTGTAGAAGCGGATATTCATACGTTACGTGATTATATTGATTGGACGCCATTCTTTATGACCTGGTCACTGGCCGGTAAATATCCGCGTATTCTGCAAGATGATGTTGTCGGGGAGGAGGCCAAGCGCTTATATCAGGATGCCAACCAACTGCTGGATAGCCTAGCGGCTCAAGGCAGCCTCAATCCGCGTGGTGTTTTTGGCTTGTTCCCTGCTAACCGCGTGGGTGATGATGTGGAAGTCTACCGTGATGAACGTCGTGAAGAGGTGCTGGTGGTCAGCCGTCATCTACGTCAGCAAACGGAGAAAACCGATTTCCCGAACTACTGTCTGGCGGATTTTGTTGCGCCGAAAAGTAGCGGTAAGGCTGACTATATCGGTGCCTTCGCTGTGACGGGAGGGCTAGAGGAAGATGATCTGGCCGCGGCCTATGAGGCTCAACATGATGACTATAACAAAATTATGGTAAAAGCCTTGGCTGATCGCTTGGCAGAAGCCTTTGCTGAGTATTTGCATCAGCAAGTGCGTAAACTGCATTGGGGCTTTGCGGCGGATGAAAATTTAACAAACGAAGAGTTAATTCGTGAGAACTATCAAGGTATCCGCCCAGCGCCGGGTTATCCTGCTTGCCCGGAGCACACCGAAAAGGCAGCGATCTGGCAACTGCTGGATGTGGATCATCATGCGGGTATGAAGTTAACTGAATCCTTTGCCATGTGGCCAGGGGCAGCGGTTTCCGGTTGGTATTTCAGCCATCCGCAGAGTAAATATTTTGCGGTGGCACAAATTCAGCGTGACCAGGTGGAAGACTATGCGCAGCGTAAAGGAATGTCGCTCAGTGAGGTTGAACGCTGGTTAGCCCCGAATTTGGGTTATGATACGGATAACTGATTTACCTTGTCCTGCAACTTGAATCAGTTTGGGTATTTACCCGGCATCATTCAAGCTGCAGGCTTGTTGACCGTATGATTATTGCTTTTCCCGCAAGATAGGGAAGCCTGTAACGCAGATGCTAAAGCAGATTTTATCCAAGGGAACGCCTACTGTGTCTATTGTTGAGCTGTTAACGCTGCACCCTGTGATTGCAGCGGTAAAAGATAATGAAAGTCTGCAGATTGCGGTGAAGTCGGACTGCCAGATTATCTCGGTACTGTACGGCAATATCTGTAATATTGGCCGTATCGTGCAGCAGATTAAAGAGGCCGGTAAATATGCCTTTGTGCATGTCGACTTGCTGGAAGGGAGTTCCAATAAGGAGATAGTGATCAATTTCCTGAAAATTGTCACTGCCGCGGATGGCATTATCAGTACCAAAGCGTCGATGGTGAAAGCGGCGCGTCAGCACGGTTTTTATACCATTCATCGGCTCTTTATCATGGACTCCATCTCTTTCCACAATATCGATAAACAGGTGGCGCAATCGACGCCGGATTGCATTGAGATCCTGCCAGGTTGTATGCCCAAAGTGTTGGGATGGGTGGCCGAGAAAGTTGATTTGCCGATTATTGCCGGCGGTCTGGTCTGTGATGAAGATGATGCACGAACGGCATTAACTGCCGGGGCCATTGCGGTCGCGACGACCAATCATGATGTGTGGAAACTGAAGCTACCCCTGTCATCCCGTAAGCCTTCAGGTTGCTGATTGTTTATTTGAAATCTGCTTATTTAAAACCTTCTTATTTGAACATTGGGTTAGGGCGCAGCCCAATAGTGCGCCCTAAAGTTCAATTATCTGTTAATCCACTAATGGACTCAGTGCCTGCAGCAAGGGATCCAGATGTTTGTTCACTTGCTGATACACCTGCTGATTCAACTGATTGTAGAATTGGTGGTTATCCCTGTTCGGTTCAAAGCTGTCCCCCATGCGTACCAATTTCTCGGCCGCTTGTTGATAGTCATTGAAAACATTTACCGCCATCCCGGCGTTGATAGCGCAACCCACAGCGGCTGACCCTTTCATGATATTCCGACAGGTGGGAACGCCAAACACATCGGCAAAAATCTGCATAAACAGATCACTGTTGGCTCCTCCACCAGAAATAATCAGGCGTTTGAACGGTATTTTCAGTTCTTGTGCCATCTTATCCATATGATTTTTCATGGTAAAGGCAATACCTTCCAGCATGGAGCGGTACATATGGGCGCGGGTATGACGGCCATCAAAGCCAATCATGGCACCTTTGCGGAATTCCGCTTCTGATGGCGGAGCCCAGTCATGTACAGTGATTAAGCCTTCACAACCTGCTGGAACCCGTTCTGCTTCGTGGTTTAACAACTCCTCAATACTGGTCCCGGCATCATGAGCATCTGACAGAGCGGCGGCGCCAAACTGATCGCGGAACCAACTGATGGTCCACATGCCACGCCGCACCCCCATACACTCATACAGATAACGGCCAGGGATTGATGCCTGGAACGGCCAGAAGTTCTGTGCGTCTTTCACGTTGGCATGACCGTGTACCATGGCACCAACATAGGTACCCAGGGAGATCAGCGCGACCCCTTCCTCCAATGATCCGGCACCCAGCGCTTCGACCGCTTTATCATGGGCGGTAGCAACCACCGGAATACCCGCAGGGATACCCAACTGCAGTGCTACTTGTTCCGTAACATAACCGAGTACTTCACCGGGCTTCACGACATCCAGCACCTGGTCACGGGCCAGATTACAGCTTTGCCAGACGGCAGGGTCGGTGCTCCAGTCCAGCGTATCGTTATCCATCGGCCACCAACCAATGTAGTTGGCACAGGTATCTTTGAACTCCCCGGTCAGGCGATGGGTAATATAACCCGAAGTGGTGGTCACGTAGCGCACGCCCTGATAAGCATCAATATATTCATAAGGTTTGTTCAGGCGCTTATCCATCCAGTTAATCACCGGATAGGCCAGTTCACCGTTTTCTTTCAGCAATACGCGGCAACAGCGGACGATACAGATCCCCATCGCCAGAATATCTTGCAGCTTGCCGCCCCGTTCCCCAAAACGCTGCATGGCACGGCGGAATGCCACCTTGAGCGAGTCCCACAAGTCGTCATCTGGGTGCTCCGCTAACAGGGGGGCGGGGATATCCATTTTGCGTAGTTGCTGCTTTCCTTCACAGATGACATTGCCATCCAGATCAAAAATAACCACTTTCGCACTCTGGGTGCCTACGTCTACACCCATTAGGTACTGGCTTTTCATGTTACAACTCCTTGATATTCTTTGATGCATGAAGTTAGGAGTTAGCTGCGTGAATCACCCATTGTGGGGATCACGGGGTGGCTGACTGCCTGCAACTTGAGGTGACCGGTATAGATAAAACGACTCGGTCACGGGTTGTTCCACGGTATTTTTGTTATCGACGCGCTTAATGTTGTTAAACAGCAGGAAGGTAAACACCACCACCAGACAGGTGGCACTCAATCCCATCAACCACATATTGTGATAGGCCTCCGCGGCAGGCAGCGTGTCTTGCCAATGGTAAACAAACACATCGGGCAGGAAGCCGATAACCGAGCAGATACCCACGGTGGTACCGACAATGTATTTCGGTGTTCTGGCCTCGCCGATACAGGCGAAGTACAACCCGCGTGAGGCATAACAGGTAAAGGTCATCATTTTTCGATGGGAGAATTTATCGGCAATCACCCCGCTAGGGGCATAGAGAATAATCGCGGTGATACCAAAGGTACTCATGATGAGACCCATTTCGTTACTGGAGAACCCCATAAATTTAGCCATGGGTATTTGATAAATATAACGCAAGTAGGCCAGACCGAAACTTACGCCACCGCTGATACTTATTATTGCCAGCGTTAACCAACGGTGTGAATTAGATTTTTCCATCGTAAAGTTCCGCGTCAATATACCCTGATTTTTGTCATTGATACGCTTCATACTGCATGTTGACATTCACTGGGCAAATCGAATTAAACAAAAAAAGAGAAAAGCAAGCTCCCCGACAAGCAGGAAGTTACTTTTCTCTTCGTCTCTTTCAGTAACTGCCGACATAAATAACACATTGGCATTCCATTCATCTGTGAGAATTATCACAAAACAACAGGAGACCAATTTATTTAAATCTGACTGCACAGTAATTCACCCGATTAATCTGATGGAAATCAGTGGCTATACCCATTATCTGCCAAGGTTTATGATGAAGTGGATGTCATCATGGCTATTATCTATTTATCTAATGTTTTTTGTTTTTTTATCGATGTATCACTCAAAAAATTTAGGGTATCTTGTTGCTTAATATGAGTAATGTTAGCAATAAAATGAAATTGTGATTAGTGTCACGGAATAATAGTGAGGGGGTGTGTTACTTTTTTCTCAGTTACTAGAGACGATGAGAAAAGTAACTTCTCTGCCCAGTGCAGGGGAGCTTGCTTTTCTCTTTTTTTTGCGTTTTTTTCGGACCAAGGGGCAACATCATGTCATTAAACGCCTTAAATCAGTTCTCATTAGATTTCTTTTCATTGAAAGGTAAAACCGCCATTGTCACTGGCGGCAACAGTGGTTTGGGGCAGGCATTTGCCATGGCATTAGCCAAGGCGGGGACCAATTTGTTTATACCCAGCTTTATCATGGATAAAGGCGAAACCCGTGAGCTCATTGAACAGCAAGGTGTTAAGGTTGAGTTTATGCAGGTGGATATCACGGAAAAAGGCGCCCCTGCCCGAGTGATCGCCAAATGCCTGGAAACCTTCGGTACTGTGGATATTCTAGTGAATAACGCAGGTATCTGTAAGTTGAATAAAGTATTGGATTTTGGTCGTGAAGATTGGGATCCGATGATTGATATTAACCTGACTGCCGCATTTGAATTAAGTTATGAAGCAGCAAAAGTGATGATCCCAAGAAAACAAGGGAAAATAATTAATATCTGCTCACTGTTCTCTTACTTGGGGGGGCAGTGGTCACCCGCCTATTCGGCGACCAAACATGCGCTGGCCGGTTTCACCAAGGCCTATTGTGATGAATTAGGTCAATATAATATTCAAGTCAATGGTATCGCACCTGGATATTATGCAACCGATATTACAGCGGAAACCCGTAAAAACCCTGAAACCAATAAACGTGTACTTGATCATATTCCAGCCAATCGTTGGGGGGAAACGCAGGACCTGATGGGGGCAATGGTATTTTTAGCCAGTCGTGCTTCAGATTATGTTAATGGTCATTTATTGGTTGTCGATGGTGGTTACTTGGTACGTTAATTTAAGGGTGGTTCTTATTTAATTGGGTGTTTATATTCTTAATTTAGGAAGGGTTAATTATGTCTCTATCTCGCGAAGAAATTGTTGTCCAGTTGAAAGAAATTGTTGGTCCGGATCGAGTTATTACGGATGAAAAGGTACTGCAGAAAAATAGCGTGGACCGTTTCCGGAAATATGCCGATATTCACGGTGTATTTACCCAGCCACTGCCTGCTGCCGTGGTTAAATTGGCCAATACCCAGCAAGTATCCGATGTACTGGCGTTTATGAATAAACACGGTATCAACGGCATACCTCGCACCGGTTCTTCGGCTACCGAAGGTGGGCTGGAAACCGTGGTGAAAGACACGGTAGTGCTGGATGGCTCAGCGATGAATAAGGTTATCAATCTTGATATCCGTAATATGCAGGCCACCGCGCAGTGTGGTGTTCCATTAGAAGTGCTGGAAAATCAATTACGTGCTCAGGGTTACACCACCGGTCACTCCCCGCAGTCCAAGCCATTAGCTCAGATGGGTGGGCTGGTTGCGACCCGCAGTATTGGTCAGTTCTCCACGTTGTATGGGGCAATTGAAGATATGGTGGTTGGGCTGGAAGCAGTGTTCCCGAATGGCACCATTACCCGGATTAAAAATGTGCCACGGCGTGCGGCGGGGCCCGATATTCGCCATGTGATTATCGGTAACGAAGGGGCGCTGTGCTTTATCACCGAAGTCACGGTGAAAATCTTCAAATATATGCCAGAAAATAACCTGTTCTACGGTTACGTCCTCGACAATATGCAGACCGGTTTCAATATATTACGTGAGGTAATGGTAGAAGGTTATCGCCCTTCCATTGCTCGCCTGTATGACGCTGAAGATGGTACCCAGCACTTTACCCATTTTGCTGATGGTAAATGTGTTCTGATCTTTATGGCAGAAGGGGCAAAAGGTATTGCGCAGGCCACTGGGGCGGGCATTGAAGAGATCGTCAAACGCTATCCCGAGTGCAAAAAAGTCGACAGCAAGCTAATCGAAACCTGGTTTAACAACCTGAATTGGGGGCCGGATAAAGTGGCTGCAGAACGCGTGCAGATCATGAAGACCAATAACATGGGCTTCACCACCGAGGTCTCTGGTGATTGGGGCAGCATTAACACTATTTATGAAAATGTGCTCCGCCGTATTCGTGAAGAGTTTCCGCATGCGGACGATATCACTATGTTGGGGGGCCACTCATCACACAGTTATATCAACGGTACCAATATGTACTTTGTGTATGACTACAACGTGGTGGACTGCAAGCCGGAAGAAGAGATCGACAAGTACCATAATCCACTGAATAAAATCATAGTGGAGGAGACTATTAAGTTGGGCGGTTCGATGGTGCATCACCATGGCATCGGTAAACACCGTGTGCACTGGACCAAGGATGAACACGGTAGTGCTTACTACATCCTCAAGGCACTGAAAGAGGTGTACGACCCTAATGGTATTATGAATACCGGTACTATCTATCCCATTGAAAAATAAAAATCCTTTTAGGGCCCGGTTCGCCGGGCCTCTCGCGCTCGAATAGGGGGAACGATGACACCACGGCCACCTCAACAAGTGCGTATGGATGATATTCCGCTTAACGCTTTTCATTGCAAAATAGCGGGGCTGACTTTTGGTGCTCACCTTACGGATGGTTATGTGCTGGGCGTGATTGGCTTCGCGCTGGCCCAGCTTAAACCGCAGATGGGTTTAACGCCGTTTTGGGAAGGTATGATTGGCAGTTCGGCACTGATAGGTCTGTTTCTGGGAAGCCTGATATTAGGCTGGATCTCTGATCATATTGGCCGCCAGAAGATTTTCACCTTTAGCTTTGTCATTATCACCTTGGCTTCAGTGATGCAGTTTTTTGCCTCCACGCCGGAACAGCTGTTCTGGTTGCGAGTCTTGGTCGGGGTGGGGTTGGGAGGGGATTACGCCGTGGGGCATACCATGCTGGCGGAATTTGCTCCGCGTAAACAGCGCGGCATCCTGCTGGGGTCATTTAGTGTGATCTGGACGCTAGGTTATGTTGCTGCTGGCTTTGTCAGCCATTTTTTGATTGAGCCGGGGCCAGATGCCTGGCGTTGGTTATTGGCCTCAAGTGCGATTCCCGCTTTATTAATCATGCTGTTACGCATTGGTACACCGGAATCCCCCCGCTGGTTGATGCGCAAGGGGCGGATAACGCAAGCCCACCAAGTGGTGCTCCGCTGTTTTGGCCCACATGTGATACTGAATGATGAAATTCCAGTAGAGACGGCACGCCATATCCACACGCTATTTTCGCCACGCTACTGGCGGCGTACGGCGTTTAACAGCCTGTTCTTCGTCTGTCTGGTTATCCCTTACTTTGCCATTTATACCTTCTTACCGTCGATCCTCACCCTGTTAGGGCAGAGCCATAATTTCGCTACCGACCTGCTACTGAATGGTCTGCTAATGGTGGGGGCATTGCTGGGGATCGCTCTCACCCAGTGGCTGCCACGTCGCCGCTTCCTGATTGGTTCGTTTTGGCTCCTGGCGTTGAGCCTCGGGGTATTGGCGTTTATGCCGCAGGGGCAGAGTGCCATGTTACTGCTGTTTGCTTTGTTTACCTTGACCATTTCGGCCGTCAGTAACCTGGTTGGCGTGTTCCCGGCGGAAAGCTTCCCGACGGATATCCGTTCACTGGGCGTCGGTTTTGCTACCTCAATGAGTCGCCTTGGCTCAGCGATTGGCACCGCGTTGTTGCCGATGTCGATGCTCTCATTAGGGTTACAGGGCACCATGTTGATCCTGACCGGGATATTGGTGCTCGGGGCGGTGGTATCAATATTGTGGGCACCGGAAACCAAAGATATGACCTTGGTGGGAGCCTCTTCGGTCAAAACGTTAAATGCTCACTGAACAACAGGAGAAGCGGATGAACCTGCTGTTGGCAATTAATATTGCCCCTGACCTTGGCATGTTGCCCCCTCATGACTGGCTGCCTGATGAACAGTTACAGATCGACACGCGTTTTATCCGGCGGCTGTTGAGTGGTTATGACGAATGTGCTGCCGAAATGGTGTTGATGCTGCGTGACGCAATGGCGCTCAATTTGAGCGTCTTGACGATAGCCGACGCCACCGTCGACCCGGTGCTGAAACAACTGTTGGCGCTGGAATATCAGCAAGCTGTACGTATTACTCCCCCGGCAGAGTGGGATCTACGCTTCAATTCCATGGCGGTGGCGGCACTGATTGCCGCTTATCAGCAACAGATTGCTACGCAGTCGGTGATTGTCATGGGGAAGCAAAGCATAGAAGGCCAAAATGGCCAAACGCCGCTGTTATTGGCTGAGCACCTCAACTGGCCTTGTATCACCGGTGTTTGTCATTTGGCTCCGGCAACTGAGGCTGGCGCGTTACAGGTTACCCGGCAAACCGCCTATGGCATGGAAGTGATGACGGTGATGCCACCGATGGTGTTGGTGGTCGGTAATGCGCAGCAGGCCAGCGCATTACGTGTGCCGACACTGAAGCAGAAGCTGGCGGCGGCTAAACGGCAGGTTTGTCGCTTAACACTAGGCGAACTGGGGATAACCGCATTACCAACAAGTCATGTGCAGCTATGCCGTTTAACACCGATAGAACATCGGCGTGCCGGGGTGGTGATTGAGGGGGATAGTGTTGCGCAGAAGGTACAACGCTTGTGCCAGGAGTATCTCACTGCCCGGTGGTCATTATGATTAAAATCGCCATTCTGTTAGATGCAGACGCGCCTGATTTTTATCAGCAAGCGGCGCAAATCAATCAGTTTCTGCAATTGAGCGAACTGTCCTCCTCACCCGTAGCATTGTGGTTATTTAGCCATACGGCACCACAGAGTTTACCGTGCCTGACAGGGGAGGTGACAGAGGTGCGTTGGGTCACGGCACCGCGACAGGTGGAAGCACGGTTAATGGCGCTGGAACAGATGCAACAGGCGTTCACCGCCCAATTATTGCTGTTTGCCGGTGATGAGGGGGAGGAACTGGCAACCCGCTTGGCTTACCGAACCACGGGGGCGGCATGTGGCAATATCGAGCAAGCACAAATTACTGACACTGAATGTCGGGTAATGAAAGCGGTTTATAACAACCATCTTGCTGCTGAATTGGCGATGATGCAGCAACCCTGGTGCCTGAGCGTGGCTCGTGGTGCTAACGTCAGTATCGGGAGCGTGCCAGCCCCAATATTGGCTGAACAGTTTCATCCTACGGGCATCTGTGATGCATCATGGCTATTGGCATCCAGTGATTCCCCAGCTCCGGAAGTTTCACCGCTTAACCAGGCTCGTTATGTCCTGGCGATCGGCGAGGGGGTGGGTAATGCTCAGAATGTGCTTTATTTACAGCAGTTGGCGACGCGTTTGGGGGCTGAATTGGCGGCTAGCCGACCGGTGGTGATGAATGCCTGGTGCGAAATGGATCGCTTGCTGGGTATGTCGGGTGCCATTATCGCCCCAGAAGTCTGCATTGCCGCAGGGGTATCCGGTGCACCGGCATTTGCCATGGGCATTCGCCACAGCAAGTTGATCGTGGCGATTAATCAGGATCCGCAGGCGGCGATTTTCGCCCAGGCTGATGTGGGGATTGTTGCCGATATGAATGCGGTGTTGGAGGAATTGGCCAAGCAGCTTTAACCGAAGCGGAACTCGATGCCTTTACCGTCAGTTGGATAGCGCCAATGGGCGAAGGTCTCTGCCCCCCCAGCAGGCGGCAGGTTCCACACTCCAGACAACCCTGCACGTCGAAATACAAGCTACCGTCCGCTTGGAGCTGGTACAACCCAGCCGGGCAGGCGATCACTAACTGCCGCAAGATGTCACCCTGTTGCGCATCCGCCAGAACAATATGCGGATTTGCATTATCTACTTGATTGTAGTTATGGTGATTGTAGTTATGGTGATAGTAGTTATGGCTTAAGTCAGGTTTATTCATAAACTGCGCATCCCATTAACGGTATCTTTCAGTAATTGCCTCAGGCCGATACGGCGAGCATGACGCCACAATAACTTGTGCAACGGTGTCGGGGCATGGCCATTGACTTGAAACATCTCTTGCAGCACATCAGCAGCCAACTGAGGATAGCGGTTGAACCAGTGGGGGGAGCGTAGCATCAGTTCCGGCAGGCGGCGATATTGCCGAATTAATGCCCAAAGCGCACTTTGCTGTAACCGCTGCGGGTAATGCTGGAGGGATTGCCGGGCAATCAATGTCTCTGCGGCGGCTTGTGCTGATAGCATAGCCAGATCCATACCACGCACAGTATGACCGGTGTTGATACATAAGCGTGCGGCATCACCCACCACCAGATAGCCTGGGCCACAAAGGGGCGGGATGCTGTTCAGGCCCCCTTCGGGGATCAGGTGAGCACTGTATTCGCATAGTTCGCTATTTTTCAGCAAGGGGCGCATTACTGGGTGTTGTTTGAACTGCTGCAGCATGTGCGGCAAAGCGATACGGCTGTCACTCAGGCTGGACAGATTACATACCACCCCCAGAGAGAGCGTGTCGCGGTTGGTATACAGAAAGCCACCCCCCACTTTGCCCTGCGTCGGCTGACCGGCGAATAACCAGGCACAACCTTGGTCATCTTCCAGCGTAAACCGTTCTTCCAACTGGGCACGGGGTAATGCCCGTACCTCTTTCACCCCAATAGCCAGGGTGCTGGTGGCGGGTTTGGCTTGTAGCCCTGCCTGCTCACTGAGTAGCGTATTGGCCCCTTCCGCCAGGATCACCGTATTGGCATAGAGTGCCTCACCTGCGGCCATCACGCCCACCACCTGGCTTTGTTGCATAATCAGTTGATCAACCAGGGTACCGGTCAGGCATTGTGCGCCTGCCGCTTGTGCTTGCGCCATCAACCAAGGGTCAAAGCGGGCGCGTAATACACTGTAAGAACAAGGTAAATTATGGTGATAATCCAGCGTTACTGCGCTATCCCCATTCAGCAGGGACAGTTTTTCTTGGGTGATGCAGCGTTCTAATGGTGCAGTGGCAATAAAGTCAGGTAGCATCTGCGCTAACGCATAGGTATACAAACGGCCACCGCTGACGTTTTTACTGCCAGCTTGAGTGCCACGTTCCAGCAACAGGGTATTAATGCCTGCGCGGGCCAGCCACAGGGCGGTGGTGCAACCAGCAATGCCACCACCAACGATAATGACATCAAAATCAGGATGTTCCATGGATGTGCTTTCTCCAGAACAGGGGCACCGCTGAGGATAACATCAACGCTCTGACGTTCATTGATTCTGCACAGTTTTTACGCGGTTGCTGGTTGCCTGACGGCCAGATGGGTTAAGGCTGCTGCTGACTGCGGCAGCCTGAGGTTACCGAATGACTAATCTTTCTTTTTGATGGGGCGACCTGACCAGTAGCCTGCCAGCAGTGAACCGGAAAGATTGTGCCATACCGAGAAGAGAGCGCCAGGCAGTGCTGCCAGTGGGGAGAAATATATCTTGCCCAGCGTTGCCGCCAAGCCGGAGTTTTGCATTCCCACTTCAATGGCCAGTGTGCGGCAGGTAGATTCGTCGAATCCGAACAATTTCCCACCCCAATAACCACTCAATAGCCCGATGCCGTTATGCAGGATCACCGCGATAATCACCACCATCCCTACAGAAGCGATATGGCTTTGGCTACCCGCTACAACGGCGCTGATGATAGCCACAATGCAGACCATCGATAAAGCCGGGAGGTAGGGTTCAACACGTTTGACGATCTTGCCGCAAGTATGGTGAATAATCAGCCCCAATCCGATTGGGATCACCACAATTTGCAGGATACTCAACAGCATTCCCATAATATCGACAGTGATGGCGGCATCCACATACAAGCGTGTCAGCAATGGGGTGGCAAAGACACCCACCAGGGTGGACACTGCCGAAATGGTGACAGAAAGGGCAACATCACCTTTGGACAGATAGATCATCACATTGGAGGCGGTGCCACTGGCGACACTACCCACCAGCACCATGCCCGCAGAGAGGTCTGGCGGCATCTGGAACAGCATGGCCAGCAGCCAGGCGGCTAGCGGCATAATCAGATAGTGCAGGAAGATCCCCGCCGCCACCGGGCCAGGGCGAGAGAGTACACGTTTGAAATCGTCCAGACGCAAAGTGACCCCCATGGCAAACATGATCAACATCAGCAACGGGCTGATATAGGGGCTGATACCGGTAAAGGTTGTCGGGGAGTAGTAGGCGGCAATCGAAAGAAGTACCGCCCAGAGTGGGAATAGGCGAGTGATCTTGGTTAGCATGGTTGGGATTGTCCTTAATATTTAGCGAGGGATTAACAGCCTATACGCAAAATACTTCGAATTGCTTGAAGGCAGCCAGCGATGGAAGCCCTAGGAGCATAGCCCACTATGTGACTAGGGTGACAGAGCGCAGCTAACACCCAAGCAGTTTGAAGTAAGAAGGGTATATACCTATCGCCTTTCTAGCTGCAAGGGGCAGCGTATCGCGCTCTTCAAGTAGCAGGAAGCGCTGGCTAAATGCCCTGCGTTTTCCTGCCACTCGAATGAGTGAGACTATAAGACCGGGTATCAACCCTTAGTTTGTTACTCGAATAAATCCTTAGTTTGTTACTCGAATAAATTATGATGCAGCGTGCGGACCACCTGTTCAGCATCGTTACCCGGTACCAGGAAACAGAGGTTAAAGCTGCTGGCGCCATAGCAGATCATACGGATATTGAACGGCTCCAGTACACCGAATACCTCTTTACCCACGCCACAGGCTTGGGAAAGCTTGTTGCCGATCAAGGCAACCAGTGCCAGATCCTCTTCGACTTCCACCCGGCACAGCGAGGAAAGCTCAGTGAGCAAAGAGGTGGTCAACAGGCTGCCGCCGGTGGTGGTGGAACCGGTGGTATCCATGGTTAAAGCCACACTCACCTCAGAAGTGGTGATCAGGTCGACCGAGATTTTGTGACGGGCCAAAATATTGAACACCTCCGCCAGGAACCCACGGGCGTGCAACATATTCAGACTGTGAAGTGTCAGTAGCGTCTGCTTACGGCGTAATGCCAACGCACGAAACAGCGGCGGGTTTTCCGTGGTATTACAGACCAGAGTACCACCGGCGGCGGGATCTTTGCTTGAGCCGACAAATACCGGAATATCGCTGCGTACCGCAGGGAGCAAAGTCGCTGGATGTAATATCTTTGCCCCGAAGGTGGCCATTTCCGCCGCTTCTTCAAAGGTGATTTTATCGATGCGTTTGGCTGCGGGGACCACACGAGGATCGGTGGTGTAGATGCCGGGGACATCGGTCCAGATATCTACCCGAGCAACATTTAATGCTTCACCCAACAAGGCCGCCGTGTAGTCACTGCCGCCACGGCCTAAGGTAGTGGTTCGGCCTTTGGCTTCGCTGCCGATAAAACCTTGGGTGACCACCAGCGCTTGTTGCAGACGCGGTCTTAACTGGGTTTGTACCAATTCGGTCAGAGCAGTGCTATCGGGGGCCGCGCGACCAAAATTGTCATCGGTACGCATGACTTTACGTACATCAAACCATTCAGCCTGGGCCTTGCGGTTGCGCAGAATTTCAACAAATAACAGGGTGGACATCAATTCGCCGTGACTGACCAACTCATCGGTCAGTGCCGGGGAGGTTGCCAGCGCAGCGGCTTCTGACAGCATGGTGATGTTTTCCAGCATGTTATCAATTTCACTGCGGATCACCGCTGGGTTTTCGAGACACTCAAGAATGGCGTACTGAATACGGCGGATTTCATCGAGTTTGCCGATACGCTTTTCGATGTCACAGCCTTCCGCCAGTGCTACCAGCAGATTGGTAATCCCAGCCGAGGCGGAAAGCACGACCAAACGAACATCAGGATTGGCCAATACCAGGTCGGCACTGCGATTCATGGCGTCGAAATCAGCCACACTGGTACCGCCGAATTTTGCTACGACAGTTGCATTTTGCGAAACAGGTTGATTCATTTAAAACCTCGTGTCAGGGATGCCATTTCATACCCAGGTTCCTGAATGGGTATTGCTGGCAACTTATTTCCATAGCCTTGGCACAAGGTAAGAGCGGTAAACAGGGAGCAGGCGTAGAGGTAAAAACTACGATACACCCAGAAGCGCTCCACCTTGCTGACCACTTGATTAAGGTGGCCCACGGTGACAACTCAGGGGATTCAGCCCCTGTAGCCGACGTGATGGTTGCCGTTATACCCGATAAACCTGGATATCATCACGCCTCGGCGTCGCTCCCCCTCCAGTGCCGTCATTGGATGATGGCTCCTCAGACACTTTACCTGGGCGACGCGCCTCTTCTGGCTTGCACACCGGGTGCGCAAGTAGGCTATTAGGAATAACGGGTTTATGCGCTGTTGTCAACGGGTAGAGGCAACCTGGTTGACTGCTATTTTGTGTTTAAAATCGAGCCGGGCCGATAACGGCCTGTTCAACCGAATGAAGCATACCGAAGATGACTTAATCACGATAAAATCATCGGCTGGTATCTCACTATTTACCATTATTAATCAATCTGCATCACGGCCATTTTTTTATAGTGAGCGCTGTTTTAACCTGAAGTGTATTTTCTCATTAAACTGTTTATTAAAAAATCACAGTATAAAAATTAAATTAACATAGCCATTAAAAGCTCTTTGTCTGGCAACATAGAGAACAATAAAAAACATATAAATTACTGCCCATAAAGTAATGGCGGTAACGATAGGCAGCCTGATAAAAATAATTATGAAATAGATAAAAAAACAACCACAGCAGCGTTGACAGTTATCTCTTCTGCTGTAGTTATCGGCACTTATGTTATGAATCCTGATTAATGCTGGGCTCGTTGTTTTTCATATAGGTCGCAATCCAGACCTTTCTGGAGAAAAAATGCAATATATAAAACAGGAAAAGAAAGGTGCTCAATATCAACATCACCACGCCAACCAAATCGATCAAAATAAACTGTTCGCCTGGGTCCATGGTGACTGTTCCCCCTGTCAAAATCATAAGGAATACCAGTGATAAGCAATTATGGACTATCGTTATGACCCAGCCAAGGGCTGAATTTTGTTTATAAAAAAACATCAATCGTCGCCAACGAGGTGTTCGCTTAAAAGCATTGATGGCGTCGTCCATCAGATTCGACTCTGCATCCATTCTTTGGAGCTCCGGATCAATTTCTCTGAACAATAAATTGATCTCAGCCTGGATGATGGATTTCACCATGGTCTCTTCGAGAGCCTCACAGTTTTGTTGTAGCTCGATTATTTTTTTCAAAAAATCGGCACGGCTGATGAAGGCGCTCATCTTGTCTTTCTCGCGATTCGAAAACCTTGAGATTATGTAAATAATCAACGGCGTAAGAATAGTCGTTGTTGCAGGCAGAATTATTTTTAGAAGATCTGAGTCCAAAATTTGTCTCCTCAGGGTGAGCTGCCAAGAGGTCAGCAATATATTATTTCTCTGTCATAAAAAGCAAATATACCCGTTGTCCTTCAAGTTGCTCGGGTGTTAGCTGCGATTACTCGTCTCATCCATGAGACTCGCCCCTCACGGGGCCGCCGCCAGCAGCGTTCAAATCCGCTCCATGTGGATTTGTCGTTCACCCGAATCACTTACTACTGTAAGCTCATTGGGATTCTCTCTATTGCTGCCTACAAGCAACTCAAATTATCTAGGGTATAAATGCCAACTGCCGGATAGATTGTTGCCGCGACAATCGATGCCTCGAGGCCAAAGCCTTCACCGGGAATAATACTCGGATCAGCCAAATGTCCCTTCAGATAGCTTGGTCCTTCAATGCTTGATGTGGCAACGCCAAAGAACCCAAACCCTACAGTTGAACCAGTAATGCTTTGGTTCCGGTTAGTTGAAATATCAAGGAATGTTGCAGAAAGGTAAAAACGTTAGTCATGGGGAATGGAGAGTGGCATTGATCGCAAGAAAAGAGATCATAATCCCTTGGGAACAGGCTACAATCGGTCAATAATTTCCTATTTATTCTCAAGCATAAGAGCGTTGCCATGAAAAATATCAATCCTAGTCAAACCGCTGCCTGGCAAGCCCTGCAGCAACATTTTGAACAAATGAAAGATGTTCAGATCTGCGACCTGTTTGCTCAGGATAGTGAGCGTTTCGCCAAGTTCTCTGCCACCTTCAAGGATCAGATGCTGGTGGATTACTCCAAGAACCGCATCACCGCCGAAACCTTGGAAAAACTGCAGGCACTGGCGCAAGAAACGGACCTGCAAGGGGCGATCAAGTCGATGTTTGCGGGTGAGAAAATCAACCGTACCGAGAATCGTGCCGTGTTGCACATTGCCTTGCGCAACCGTAGCAATACCCCAATTCTGGTGGATGGCAAAGATGTGATGCCAGAAGTGAATGCGGTGCTGGCCAAAATGAAGCAGTTTTGTGCGCGGGTGATTGGCGGTGGCTGGAAAGGTTATACCGGTAAGCCGATTACTGATGTGGTTAACATCGGTATTGGTGGGTCGGACCTTGGCCCTTATATGGTCACGGAGGCGCTGCGTCCGTATAAAAACCATCTGAATATGCATTTTGTTTCCAATGTGGATGGCACCCATATTGCCGAAACACTCAAACACCTTGACCCGGCAACCACGCTGTTCCTGGTGGCGTCAAAAACCTTCACCACCCAGGAAACCATGACCAACGCCCATAGTGCGCGTGACTGGTTCCTGAATAGTGCCGGTGATCAGCAGCATGTGGCTAAACACTTTGCGGCGCTGTCCACCAACGGTAAAGCGGTCGCAGAGTTTGGCATTGATACCAATAACATGTTCGAATTTTGGGACTGGGTCGGCGGACGTTATTCTCTATGGTCAGCGATCGGTTTACCTATCGCGTTATCTCTGGGTTTTGACCATTTTGAACAGTTGTTGACGGGTGCCCATGAAATGGACCAACACTTTGCCCAAACCCCTGCAGAGAAAAATCTGCCGGTGTTGTTGGCACTGATTGGTATCTGGTACAACAACTTCTTTGGTGCGGAAACCGAAGCGATCCTGCCTTATGACCAGTATATGCACCGTTTTGCGGCCTATTTCCAACAGGGCAATATGGAGTCGAACGGTAAATATGTTGACCGTAACGGTAACCCGGTCAGCTACCAGACTGGCCCGATTATTTGGGGGGAGCCTGGCACCAATGGTCAGCATGCTTTCTACCAGTTGATCCATCAGGGTACCAAACTGGTTCCTTGTGACTTTATCGCTCCGGCCATCAGCCATAATCCATTAAGTGATCACCACGCTAAATTGTTGTCTAACTTCTTTGCTCAAACCGAAGCACTGGCGTTTGGTAAGTCTCTGGAAGTGGTTGAGGCAGAATTTGCCGCTCAGGGTAAAACGCCGGAAGAGGTCAAGCATGTTGCACCATTCAAGGTCTTTGAAGGTAATCGTCCCACCAACTCCCTGCTGCTGCGTGAGATCACGCCATTCAGCCTGGGTAGTCTGATTGCTTTATATGAGCACAAGATCTTCACTCAAGGCATCATCCTCAACATCTTTACCTTTGACCAATGGGGTGTGGAGTTGGGTAAACAACTGGCTAATCGTATTCTGCCTGAACTGGCCGGGAACGAAGCGGTTGTCAGCCATGATAGTTCCACCAATGGCCTGATCAACCGTTTTAAAGCGTGGCGTTGATCATGATGTAGCCCCAAGTTCAATGAAGTTGCAGGAACAGCGCTTTTACTGGTCTGCAGGGTGAGCCTCAGGGAAGAGGCCACTACCTGTAGCCAATGGTGCTACAACTTGATTGGTGACGAGTCTATGACTCCGTGCGAAAAAGTAACCTATATGCATAGGTATCTACACAAGTTGTACGTATTTGGCTGTACGACGGACAGCATAACAGGGGAGAGCAAGTCGCGCGCGCCCTGGCCACGACGTTGATTGGCCCAGTGTCAATCAGGGGGAAGCAGGGGTTTCTGTTTGTCGGTGAAGCGCGGGTTGCTCAGCAACGAAAATCGGAAGCGCACACGACGGCCGAGCTGCCAAAGGCGCGGCTGGTTGGGTTATACCTGTTTATGCAAATGCAGGAGGTGATAAGCACCTACACGGCGGATGAGCTCAAAGAGCTAACCTGGATCGTTAGCCTGTTTTTTGACCAATCTGTGTAGATGCCTATGCTTATTAGCCAATCTTGGTAGAAACAAAATAATCTCAATTACTCTACTTTTTTCTTGATTTCCTGGCGATATTTGATTTTATTGTCTATTTTTGTATAGAAAATTTGCGACTATCAGCTATACCCTTTTCCTTTTAAGCTGTAGGATATTAATTGTGCGATTCATTGATGAGTTTTACTTCGTCATGATTGTTACAAGTTCTAAGGGATACTGTAAGTTTAAGAAAGTGTTGTTTAATCACTTGATTTATTACTTACTATAAGAGGTTATTTATGAAAAAGATTTTCTGTTCGGCATTAGTCGCACTTACCTTGCTCGGGGCTTCTAATTCTTGGGGGGCTCCTTTTATTGTCCTCGGGGCAAAGGGTAAGGCGGTTGCTGTTGGGACCGGTGTGGTTGCCGTCGTGGTAGCAGCTGAGCTAGTTGCATTGCATGACGATGATGACAATGAGGGTTCGTCTACTTCTACTACTACCAGAACTCAATAAATCGTAAAAGAATAACCGCCTATCACCACAGTGCCTGTTGTGGCAGATAGTCAGTTTAGTCCTAGGGGTTGGTTAATATCATGGTTTGCTTGGAGTAATCTTCAGAGAGTGATTTCAATTTTTCTGATGGTACTTTTTTAAAGAGCAGCCCCTAAAATCAGTCAATATATCTGCCGGTGCTTCGGGTACCAGTGGAATAGTGCGGTTATTCTTTTTTTATCTACGTGCTGAGATTGCTCAATTGCGCTATTTATCTTTTTTAATCATACCCCTATTCCTATCCCTTCAGGGCTGTTCGTCAGCTCAAAAAGACGTTAATGATACTATTTATCATTTATTGTTTGAGTCGTCAGATGTTGAATTAACTGACCAAGAAATTCAAAACCTCACCACCCCCAGTGCTTATGTCCGTATTGATAATGAACTCCAGATTGTGATGGTACTAGGAGCGTTCGAAAACGGTGAAGAGAAATGGGTGAGTCAGGATCGTACACTGATGGTGTTAAGACACGGGCGGGTGGTGAAAACGCTAGGGTGGAAGGATAATTTACTCAGCGTGTCAAATTTGGATCTGGACCCTTTGGCTGACCCACAGCGATTGGTGGATGGTGCTCGCTGGTCATATCTGCTCACTTGGACTGAAGAAAATCAGGTTCGTTCTGGTCATGCTGAGTCCATATTTCATCGATTAGAAGATAAACCTCTTGTCATTGGCGGTAAGCACCAGCATTACCATTTCATTGAAGAAACGGTACGTATTGATGATTTGGGGAAAAGTTGGGTGAACCGTTTTTGGCTGGATCCGCAAACGGGCATGGTTGTGAAATCAGAGCAGTTTATGGGTGCGGATTATTTCCCGATTGAAATTACAATACTGAAGCAGAGGCATGATGAAAAAATTTAATCTGCTTTTGGGGATTATGGTCCTCTTGTTGAACTCTGCTTATGCAGAAAGTCGGATAACCATTTTTTATCCTGACAAGGAGTCTGTGGTTCTCAAAAATGTGCTCACGCTAGATGGCTTGGTGGTCGATAATCCAGCACTGAAAGGTAACATTTGGTGGCCAGGAGCAGTGATCGCAGAACAAAATGCGACTCAACGGCAACAACAAAAACAACAACAACTGTTGGCTCGTTTGGCGGCTCTGAGCTCAGTTCTGCGGCAGAGGAATGATACTTCCTTAGCGGCAACAGTGGACAGTGTGCGTTCACAACTTGCTGAGCTTAGCGTTGTTGGCCGCCAGTTGGTTCCACTCGATCCTGATGTGATTCGGCTTAATCCAGAGTTTGATCGTCGCTTGTCGGGAGACTATCAGCTTTACATTGTCGCAGAGCCGCACAACGTAAGGTTATTCGGCGCATTGGCTCCGCATGGTAAACGTGATTTTTTACCAGGAAAAGAGGTCAGTGAGTATTTGGCAGGTTTTCAGCTTCTTGACGGCGCTGAACGTAATATCGCCTGGATTATCACTCCTCAGGGTGAGGTGCAGTCTGTCCCCATTGCGTACTGGAACCAGCGACATCATGAATTGACGCCAGGCAGTCTGTTATTTTTAGGGATTGCTGTTTCCGCATTGCCTGACGATTTTACAGACATCAACGAACAAGTCATTTCGTTATTGACGCACCGGATCCCAGACTGATGAAAAAACGTTACTTACTTAGCTTGGTTGCGCTCTCTGTCACGAACGTGTGTCAGGCGGCTTCATATCCAGCCCCTTTGGGGCCCTCTCAGACGGATTTCGGTGGTGCTGGTTTGTTGCAAACCCCAACTGCGCGCATGGCAAAAGAGGGGGAATTCAGTTTTAACTACCGTGATAATGACCAATACCGCTTTTATTCGATTTCCATTCAACCGATGCCTTGGTTAGAAACCACCCTTCGTTACACCGATGTACGTACACGCAAATACAGTAATGATCCTTCGTTCAGTGGCGACCAAACCTATAAAGACAAGTCTTTTGATGTGAAATTACGTTTATGGGAAGAGGGATATTGGTTACCCGAGGTGGCTGTTGGTGTACGTGATATTGGGGGCACTGGGTTGTTTGATGGTGAATACCTAGTAGGCAGTAAAGGCTGGGGACCGCTGGATTTTACTTTGGGTGTGGGATGGGGCTATTTGGGTAACAGTGGTAATATCCGTAATCCCTTCTGTGATGCTAGCGACCGTTTTTGTACGCGTAACGATGTGCATACGACGAATGGGGGAACAGTCGACCTCGGTGAGTCTTTCCGCGGGTCTGCTGCGATTTTTGGCGGTGTGGAATATCAAACCCCTTGGCAACCACTACGCCTAAAGTTGGAATATGAAGGCAACGATTATCAGGGCGATTTTGCCGGTAGGCTCAGACAGGACAGTAAATTCAATTTTGGCGCAGTTTATCGCATTACAGACTGGGCTGATGTGAATATCAGTTACGAACGTGGTAATACCTTTATGGCTGGGTTTACCTTACGTACTAACTTTAATGAATTAAAACCTACGCACCTTGATCAGCCAAAACCAGACTATCAACCTCAACCTCAAGGCAGGGAGTTGCAACTGGATGTGGTGTCGAACCAGCTAACTGAACTTGAAGATAATGCCGGTTTTTCATCACCGAATATTCAGTTAAAAGACCATACGCTGTATATGACAGGGACGCAGTCCAAATATCGTTACAGCGAAGATGGGGTTGAGCGTGCCAATATTATTCTGATGAATCACCTGCCAGAAGGTGTTGATACGCTGGCGGTGACTGAGACCCGGTATAATTTACCCCAAGTAACAACTAAGACAGATGTGAACAGTTTACGTGCACAGTTGGAAGGTTATCCACTGGGGTACGAACAAACCTTGCAACAAAAACGTATTGAGCCGTTAGTACCGGAAAATACTGAGCAAGGCTATCGTATTGATGACGAAAGGCTAAGTTTTGGTCTTTCTCCGACGTTAACTCAATCGATAGGCGGTGCAGAATCATTCTATCTGTACCAGATTGGGGTGACGGGTAGTGCCAGTTGGTGGGCGACAGACCATCTATTAACCAGTGGCAGCGTGTTTGCTAACTTGGCGAACAACTACGGCAGATTCAACTACACGGAACCGCCTTCTGATTCCCTACTACCGCGAGTTCGTACTCATATTCGAGAGTACGTTCAAAACGATGTGTACCTTAACGATCTCCAAGCCAATTATTTCCAGTTCTTTGGGGAGGGGGTCTATGGTCAGGTTTATGGCGGCTATTTGGAAAGTATGTTCGGTGGTGTCGGTGCGGAAATATTATATCGCCCACTTGATACGGATTGGGCAGTAGCGGTTAATGCCAACTGGGTGAAACAGCGTGATTGGGACGATATGATGAGTTTCACTGATTATGATGTTGTTACTGGGCATGTCACCGGTTACTGGAAACCTCCTTTTGCAGATGATGTATTGGTGTCGGTGAGTGTGGGCCAGTATCTGGCGAAAGATAAAGGTGTCACCCTCGATCTGGCTAAACGTTTTGATAGCGGTATTGTGGCTGGCGTTTATGCAACGTTCACTGACGCCACACGGGAAGAATATGGTGAAGGTTCATTTACCAAGGGCTTCTACATTTCTGTTCCGTTGGAGTTGATGACGACATCACCTTCCCGCAACCGTGCAAAGGTTGGGTGGACTCCGCTTACTCGCGATGGTGGGCAGATGTTGAATCGGAAATATTCATTGTATGGTCTGACATCCGATCGGGATGTTCGCTTCCGCTAACCACGGCTTACTTGCCAAACTGGGGGATTGTTTAATCCCCCAATCTCTACGCTTGTCACTAATGAACTTGATCATTTACCCGTGACCCTTTAAAGGCATCAGATAACCCCTGTCTATGCTCAGCACACACTTTAGCTCCTCCCTTGGTAAGGAGGCAGAGAGGAGGGGGAACAGTGCAATACTCTTTCCCTAATAATAGGCGTGGTCCTGCAACTTCATTGAGCTTGGGTACAATGCGATGAGGATGAGTGTGCATACTCGGGTATTTCAGCCTCAACAAGTGTATTAGGCAACTTGAATTATTGGGAGGAGTTCAGTTTGAAATGGTTAACATAAAAATGGCGGCCCAGCGCTGGCCGCCCAAGACACAGGTATGGATCAGATATACCCGCCATACTTCAAATTGCTTAGCTGCTGGCTACATCCGCTCGTACCAGTCACATAAAAGATGATGTGACTGAGGACTTTCGTCTTTACCACCTACAAGCTACAAGCTACAAGCTACAAGCTACAAGCAAATCGAATTACTTTTGGTATAACCGCAAAGTACAACAAACGAATTACAGTAGACACAAAACACAATAACTATCAGGCTTGGCTTAGCCAAGCCCGTCAGTTATTACCCTTTCACCCCTCCAGCCGTCAGGCCACCCACCAACCAGCGCTGAGCTAACAGGAATACCGCAGTAATAGGAATGGCTGATAACACCGCCGCCGCCGCGAAGTCGCCCCACAGGTAGTTTTGTGGGTTCAGATATTGCTGCATACCTACCGCCAGGGTGTAACTATCCACATCGCGCAACAGTAACGAGGCAACCGGCACTTCAGTTATCGCCGCGATAAACGACAGAATAAACACCACCGCCAGAATCGGCACCGAAAGCGGTAGCAACACTAAGCGAAACGCTTGCCACGGTGTGGCGCCATCCAATGAGGCTGCCTCTTCCAATGAACCATCAATGGTTTCGAAGTAGCCTTTAATGGTCCAAACGTGGAGTGCAATACCCCCCATATAAGCAAAAATCACCCCGCCATGGGTATTGAGGCCGATAAAAGGCAGATATTGCCCCAAGCGATCAAACAGAGCATATAACGCCACCAGCGACAGAACTGCCGGGAACATCTGAAAAATCAGCATACTTTTTAGCAGCGTACTCTTACCGCGAAAACGCATACGAGCAAAGGCATAGGCGCAGGTTGTCGAGAGCGACACAATACCTATGGCGGTAATGACGGCGATTTTCACCGAGTTCCATAGCCACAGCAGCACCGGGAACGGCGGTGGGGTGACGCTGCCATCGGCCTGGGTGACACTCATGCCCAATGCCAGCCGCCAGTGATCCCAAGAGATTTGATCCGGGATCAGGCTGCCCGTTGCATAGTTACCAGAGCGTAGTGATATCGCTATCACCATCAGCAACGGGAACATGATCAAAGCAATAAAACTTAACATCAGAAGATGGGTGATCCACAGGCGTACACGCTGGGATTTGGGTTGTACCATGGCCATGATTATTCTCCCTTAGTCAAAGTTCATTTTGCTGGCTTTCAAGTTCAGCAGCGCCAGAGCACCCACTAACAGGAAGATCAGTGTGGCGATGGCTGCCGCCAGACCGAAGTCCTGTCCTCCTCCTCCTTCAAATGCGATACGGTAGGTGTAACTTACCAGCAGGTCGGTATAACCAGCAGGTGTTGTGGTGCCGATCATATCTGGCCCGCCACGAGTCAACAGTTGTATCAGTACAAAGTTATTAAAGTTGAAGGCAAAACTAGCAATCATCAGTGGTGTCAATGGCTTGATCAACAATGGCAGGGTGATGCGGAAAAAGTTCTGCATGGGAGTGGCACCATCCATCGCCGAGGCCTCGTAGAGGTCATCGGGGATTGCTTTTAATAACCCCATACATAAGATCATCATATAGGGGTAACCCAGCCAGGTATTGACGATCAGAATCATGCTTTTAGCGGTAAAGGGATCGGTAAACCAGGAAGGTTTGATGCCAAACAGTGCATTGAGCATCAAGTTGATTTCACCGAAGCTCTGGTTAAACAACCCCTTAAAAATCAAAATAGAAATAAATGAGGGTACCGCATAGGGCAGGATCAGTAATACTCGATATGCAGCTTTGCCTTTCAGCGCTTCCCACTGCACCACGCAGGCTAACACCATGCCAACAGCAACGGTAAAGATGACCGTCATTACCGAGAAAATAATGGTCCAGACAAAGATCGAGACAAACGGTTTCTGGATCCCTTCATCGTTGAGAACGCGTAGGAAATTTTTCCAACCGATGGTGACGGTATAACCAGGGCTGAGGGTGGCACTGGCCCACTGTCCATCGGCGTCGATGGCCTGATAGAAGCCAATTTCCGAGTTAGGTCGATATTGAATCTGGGTTTGATTATCCGTCAGTGTCTCGCCATCTTTGCCCAAGGTATACAGCGGGCTGGTCGCCGAGAACTGGCGTAGCGAACTCATGCGTAATTCGCCACCATCCGGTAGAGAGGCGACAATCTGGCTGAGTGTTTCGCGGTTTTGGGTAATAATGCGTAATGTCGCACGCTCACCTGCGGGTTGCTCGTTTTCTACGGTCAGCTTGAGCGTTTGCGGTTGATTGCCACCGAGAGTGAAGGGGTCGGAAATCAGCCGCTGTTCACTGTCAGGTGCCGTGAGGCGCAGTCGCCACTGTTGATCAGCAGCAGGGTAGAGCTCAAAACCAAAGGTTTTACCGGTTTGGAATTGGCGCTGTAGCAATACCGATTGTGCACGCTCAAAGGTTAACTGGTTGCTACTGCTGTAGTTGGTAAACGCGATGGCGATGGTACAGATGAGCGGGAATAGGACGAACAACCCCATACCAGCGACACCCGGATAGACGTAACGCCAGGCATAGGCTCGGCGATTGGCAAAGACATAGAGCCCAGAACTGATCAATACCAGCGTCAGAATAGCGAATAGGTATTCCCCCTGCGCATACATCAACACAATCAGATAACAGGTCAGTAGACTGAAAAGGCCAACAAATAGCCATTTCAGACTTTCACTCTGCCACCACTTCGATTTTTTTCGCGCGGGCGAGCCAGCGTGAGCGAATTGCATAGGGCGTTCCTTGTCAGGGAGATGACTAGATAACTAGATAACTAGATAACTAGATAACGACGGGGTACCGCTGGCACCCCACACAGCAAGGCAACGGCGGGCACTATGGCCCGCGGCTGCCAGAGTCTTACTTGATGATACGGGTGCGAGCGTCTTCCAGTGCGGCTTTCACTGTCTGGCGCCCAGTAATGGCGTTGATAACGGCGCTACGCATCGCATACCAGAAGGTGCTCATCTGTGGGATGTTTGGCATGATTTCGCCGTTTTGCGCGTTCTGCATGGTTGCTGCGATCCTTGGGTCTTTTGCTAATTGCTCCTGGAAGGATTTCAGTGCTACAGCACCCAGCGGTTTGTCTTTGTTAACATTAGCCAGACCTTCATCGGTCAACAGATAGTTTTCCAAAAACTCGGTAGCCAACTCTTTGTTTGGACTAGCGCTGTTAATACCTGCGGTCAGCACACCGGTGAATGGCTTAGATGGCTTACCTTGGAAGCTTGGTAACAGAGTGACGCCATAATTGATTTTACTCTGCTCAATGTTGTTCCAGGCCCAAGGTCCATTAATGGTCATGGCGGTCTGGCCTTTGTTGAAGGCGGCTTCGGCGATGGAGTAATCAGTGTCGGCGTTAATGTGCTTATTCTTCACCAGATCGACGATAAACTGCAAACCTGCCTGTGAGCCAGCATTAGCGACGCCCACATCTTTAATATCGAATTTGCCATCGGCAAATTTGAAGGCATAGCCGCCATTGGCAGAGATAATTGGCCAAGTGAAGTAGGGTTCTTGCAGATTCCACATGATGGCGCTCTTGCCTTTGGTGCGTAGCTCTTTGTCCAAGGCCGGGATCTCTTCCCAGGTTTTCGGGGCTTCTTTGACCAGGTCTTTGTTATAGATTAACGACAGCGCTTCAACTGCAATGGGATAACCAATCAGCTTGCCGTTAAAACGAACTGCATCCCAAGTGAATGGATAGATCTTGTCTTGGAAATCTTTGGACGGGTGTACCTCAGCCAATAAACCTGACTGCGCATAGCCACCAAAACGGTCATGAGCCCAGAAGATAATGTCTGGACCGTCACCAGTTGCGGCAACCTGCGGGAATTTCTCTTCCAGTTTGTCCGGGTGCTCAATGGTGACTTTGATGCCGGTATCTTTCTCAAACTTTTTACCCACCTCGGCCAGGCCGTTATAGCCTTTATCGCCGTTGATCCAGATAACCAGTTTGCCTTCTTCGATCTTGGCAAACGCAGAGGCGGAGAGCACCAGAGTGGTTAAGGCCGAAAGGGTCAGTGTACGTAACGTTGTTGTCATGGTTGAGTTCATAGTCCAATCCTTTTGTGAGCAATACGATTGCAATGTGCAATTAAGGAGAGCGGTTTGGTGCTTATAGTGAGACACAATGCGACAACTCCTCATCCTCCCCCCTTCTACGCCCTTGGCTTACGTAGTGTGATCCCGCTAGCAAAGTCGCGGGTTCTGTGGTGACCAGCACAAAAAGTAGCGATGATTTTTGCTACGTAGATCACATAGTGTTCGGGTGTCGTCCACTTAAGTTATACAATGTGTTTTTCTCATCCTCCTATCTCCTCCCCCATGAAAAATTCTGTTACGGATGATTACCCTTTCTTGTTGTTAGCTCACTATCAGCAACATTAATTTTTTCCGTCTAGTGCAGCAGGAAGCTGGATTTATGTCGTTAATGCATATCGTTACCCACCTCATGTTGTACCGGCACCCAGCGGCTAGTTTCCGTGCCGGAAGGGATGATGCTGTTGGTGATGTACAAGACATGATGGCGGTACTGCCTTTATCTATTACCCATCAGGATCAATGTACTGCGAAAGCAGGGGAGTAACGCATGGCTAGCGTCACACTGCGCAGCGTTTATAAAGCCTTTGGCGAGGCTGTAATTTCCAAAGATGTCAATTTGACGATTAATGACGGTGAGTTTGTCGTGTTTGTTGGGCCATCTGGCTGTGGCAAATCGACCTTGCTACGTATGATCGCCGGGCTTGAAGATATTAGCTCAGGAGACTTGTTTATCGGCGAAAAGCGCATGAACGATGTGCCCCCTGCCGAACGTGGTATCGGCATGGTGTTTCAGTCTTATGCACTGTACCCCCATCTGTCGGTGGCGGATAACATGTCATTTGGCCTGAAGTTGGCCGGGACCAAGAAAGCGGAAATCACGCAGCGGGTTAATCAGGTTTCCGAAGTGTTGCAATTAGCTCATTTACTGGAGCGTCGTCCAAAGGCTCTTTCTGGCGGACAACGTCAGCGGGTGGCGATTGGCCGAACCTTGGTGGCAGAGCCCGATGTGTTCCTGCTGGATGAACCGCTGTCCAACCTGGATGCCGCATTGCGCGTACAGATGCGCATTGAGATCTCCCGCCTGCATAAACGCCTACAGCGTACCATGATTTATGTCACCCATGATCAGGTAGAGGCCATGACGCTGGCGGACAAAATTGTGGTGCTGGATGCCGGGCGTGTGGCCCAGATTGGCAAACCACTAGAATTGTATCACTACCCGGCTAACCGCTTTGTTGCGGGCTTTATTGGCTCACCGAAAATGAATTTCCTGCCAGTGAAAGTCACTGCAGTTGAACACAATAACGTGCAGGTTGAACTGCCGATGCCCAATCGTCAACAGGTGTGGATACCGGTTGAATCCGAAGGCGTTGAAGTAGGGGCCAACCTGTCATTAGGCATCCGTCCTGAACATCTGTTACCAAGCTCAGAATCTGCCTGTGCCCTGATGGGCGAGGTGCAGGTTGTCGAGCAGTTGGGTAACGAAACCCAGATTCATATTCAAATTCCAGAAATCCGTCAGAACCTGGTGTACCGCCAGAATGACGTCGTATTGGTGGAGGAGGGGGCAACATTTGTAATTGGGTTGCCACTTTATCGCTGCCATCTGTTCCGTGAAGACGGCACTGCGTGTCGACGCCTGTATCAAGAGCTGGGCGTTTAGCCTCGGGGATGTAATCAAGGTCATTCAAATTGCAGGTAGGCGGCAATGGAGTGAAGCCCTGGCAGCATAGCTAACTATGTGACTGGGGTGAACGACAACCACTAATACCGCAGCAGTTTGAATGGCGACGGGGATGGGACACAGATGCCGACAGGCAATAATAACAGGAGAACAATAATGACTACTCTGCGCAAACTTCCTCTGGCACTGGCTGTCGCCACCGGAATTTTATCCACTCAGGCGATGGCGGTGGATTTCCACGGTTACGCACGTTCTGGTATCGGTTGGACCGGTAGTGGTGGTACGCAACAGTGTTTCCAGGCAACTGGTGCACAAAGTAAGTACCGTCTTGGTAACGAATGTGAGACCTATGCGGAATTAAAGCTGGGTCAGGAATTGTGGAAAGACGGCGATAAGAGTTTTTATCTGGATTCAAACGTCGCTTATAGCGTTGATCAAGCCAATGATTGGGAATCCACTAACCCTGCTTTCCGTGAGATCAATGTCCAAGGCAAAAACCTGATTGCCGCACTGCCTGGCGCCAACATTTGGGCCGGTAAGCGTTTTTATCAGCGCCACGATGTCCATATGATCGACTTCTACTACTGGGATATTTCGGGCCCAGGTGCAGGTCTGGAAAATGTTGATCTCGGTTTTGGTAAGTTGTCGTTTGCGGTGACGCGTAATACTGAAGCGGGTGGGTCAGCCGCTTTTGGTAACAGCACCACACAATGGTATATCAATGACAGCGGTAACATCGCTTCGCGCCAAGTGGATAATCGGGCTGATGTATATAACGATGTCTACGATGTGCGTTTGGCTGGGCTGGAGACCAACCCAGGCGGTACCTTGGAGCTTGGTTTTGACTATGGTAATGCCAGCACCCGAGACGGTGTTGACTTGCAACCAGGCGCGTCGAAGAACGGTGTGATGACAACGGCTCAGCATACACAGAGTATGTTCGGTGGCTTTAACAAGTTTGTGGTGCAATACGCGACAGACTCGATGACTTCATGGAATACCGGCCACAGCCAAGGTGGCAATGTCAATAACGACGGCCATATGCTACGTGTGTTGGACCATGGTGCCGTTAAGATGGGTGAAGATTGGGAAATGATGTATGTGGCCATGTACCAGAACATTAATCTGGACAACAACAATGGCACGACATGGTATAGCGTCGGTGTACGTCCGATGTACAAATGGACCCCAATCATGAGTACCTTGTTTGAAGCGGGCTATGACAACGTTAAGTCGCAGAGAACAGATGATCGCAATGGTCAGTATAAGTTGACCTTAGCCCAACAGTGGCAGGCCGGTGACAGCATTTGGTCGCGTCCCGCATTGCGCGTATTTGCGACCTATGCCAACTGGAATGAGAAGTGGGGCTATGACAATGGCGTAGCCACTTATGATGGCGGCCGTGGCACAGATAATGAAGTCACCTTTGGTGCGCAATTCGAAGCCTGGTGGTAATCGGTTAAACAGCCGCTCTGAAGGGCGGCTGTCTCCAGTGTCATTAAGTCTGTTTAGCTGATATGGCTATTCTTGCCAGTTGCCTGTCAGCTTCTTTGTCTCTTTTTTGAAAGGGCCATAATAATGAAAAAGAAGATACTCGCTTTTTATCTGTCACTGTTTTTCAGTTCTACTTTTCCAGTCGTGACACAAGCTGCCGTGTTTAATGCATCGGCTGATGTGTCTGTTGCTCCGGCTATTTCCCAAGATGCTCTGCAAAAGTTACCTTGGCATCCGATTGTGCCGCCCGCGAGTGAAACTTTTAAGATTACTGCTGCAAACCCACAGATTAACCAAGGGGATATACAAGGTTCGGTGGCAGCATTTACATTGCCTGCTGACCGCGGTTCTCTTGAGATTACGCTGAGTAGTTTGGTTAATGATCGCAGCGTTTTTGCACCTAGCGTTTTGGTCTTGGATGAGCAAATGCGCCCTGCGGCTTTTTATCCCAGCAGTTATTTTCCGTATGAACGTGCTGGTGTGATGTCGGGCGACCGCTTGGAGGGTACCATCAAGTTGACCCCTTCTTTGGGGCAGAAGCAAATTTACCTGTTGGTATACACCACTCGTCAGGATTTAGCCGCCACCACAAAGCTTCTTGATCCAGCCAAGGCTTACGCCATGGGGGTAGGTAATGCGGTGCCTGATATTCCAGACCCAATTGCTCAACATGGCACCACTGGAGAACTGCATCTGAAGGTCCGCTCTGAGCAAAATATGGGGAGCGTCATGATCGGGCTGCCGGTGACCAGTTCTAACGCCCCTGCACCCGTGGTTGTGGGTTCTAATACCCCAACGGCTGCCACCACATCGGCCCCGGTAACCAAAGCAGTCGCGGAGCCTATGCTTAACGATACCGAAGCCTATTTCAATAATGGTATTAAGCAGGCGGTTAAGGCAGGGGATATCGATAAGGCACTGAAACTGATGAATGAAGCCGAAAAATTAGGCTCAACCACAGCACGTAAAACGTTTATCAGTAGTGTGAAAGGCAAGGGGTAATACCCGACACTGCCGATGTTGGCTTGATGATTGGTGTGCCCTGGCACACCTTTTTTCGTTATTACGCCCCGGATTTCTTATCATCCTGTTGCGGTGCTTTTCCCCTACCGATTTTCACCTCCCCGACAACAGGCCATTGCGACGAGGCACTCTCTTGGTGATATCTCACATTGAAAGTAGGCAAGTGATACCGTGCCTCAGGCGAATCGGCCTGTTGATTTCAAATTTCTGCGTTACAATGGCAACTTATGCCTGAATTCCTGTCACTTGAATAACGACGGGAATATTAGCGATACTTATCATCTAAAGCGCTGCCACCTAATGTAGTTTCTGGCATGGAGTATAATCATGTTTGGCACAAGGGACTCTATCTTGCCGGCGATTGAGTGGCTGCCTGAGTCCTCTTCAATACCTGCCGCGGTTGATGACTGGTTGATGGAGTTAGGGTCCATGACACGCCGTTTTGAACGTCACTGCACGCGTGTGCAGGTTGAACCTCAGCGTGAATGTTTTGTCACTGCTGGCCAATTGGCGGAGGAGACAACGCATTTACCCTGTAGTGAGCGTTACTGGTTACGTGAAATCCTATTGTTGGGTGACAACCAGCCCTGGCTGCTGGGTCGAACGCTGATTCCACAAGAGACTCTGACTGGGCCGGATCAGGCTTTGGTTGATTTGGGGACGTTGCCACTGGGTCGTTATCTGTTCAACAGCCCTAACCTGACCCGTGATTATATCCATATTGGGCAGTATCAGGACCTGTGGGCTCGGCGTTCCCGTCTGTGTTTGGCGGGAAAACCGCTGCTGCTGACGGAGCTTTTTTTACCCGCATCACCATTGTATGCAGTGGAACAGGGTGCACCAGCATAATAAGGGGAGATGAGTGTTGGAAGTGAGTGTGATTCAAAACAAATGGCAGGCTTATTGCCATCTGATGCGCATCGATAAACCTATCGGCGCGTTATTACTGTTGTGGCCTACGCTTTGGGCGCTGTGGCTGGCTGGGGAGGGTGTTCCTCAATGGCCGATATTGCTGGTTTTTGTCTCTGGTGTCTTTTTGATGCGTGCTGCTGGTTGTGTGGTGAATGATTATGCGGATCGTGCATTTGATGGCCATGTGAAACGTACAGCAGGGCGTCCGCTGCCCAGTGGGCGAGTCAGTGAAAAGGAGGCCAAAATTCTGTTTGTCTCCCTGGTGTTGGTCTCTTTTTTGCTGGTACTGACACTCAATGCCATGACCATCTGGTTGTCGCTGGCCGCGTTGGCTTTGGCTTGGATTTACCCATTTATGAAGCGGGTGACCAGTTTACCGCAAGTGGTGCTCGGTGCGGCGTTTGGCTGGTCAATTCCGATGGCCTATGCGGCAGTGAGCGAAGCGTTGCCATTGGTCTGCTGGTTGCTGTTTTTGGCCAATATTTGCTGGACGGTGGCTTACGATACCTTGTATGCCATGGTTGATCGGGATGATGATTTAAAGATTGGTATCAAATCCACGGCAATACTGTTTGGTCGCCATGACAAGTTGATTATTGGTCTGCTGCAGTTCGCCACGCTGCTACTGATGCTGTGGGTCGGTTATTTGATGCAGTTGAACGGGGTGTTTTACTGGTCGCTGTTATTGGCTGGGGTGCTATTTATTTATCAACAACAACAGATAGCTAACCGTAACCGCGAGGCGTGCTTCCGGGCATTTATGAATAACAATTATGTTGGTTTGGTGTTGTTTATCGGAATTATGTTCAATTATATCGGTGTCGTGGTTTAATAAATTTGGCCACCTGATGCAGGCAGAAAGGCATCCATGGGATGCCTTTCTGCGCTGATTACTCTTCTTTTAGCGCTGCTTCTTGCTCTTCTGGTGCCATTAGCGTGTTGGTCTCTTCTAGCATACTGACGCTTTCGATGGTCAACTTGATTTCTGGAGTAATCAAATCGCTCAGTATGGTGTAGACCTCCAGCGTATGCTCACGAATAGCATCGCCACTATCATTGATATAGCCCTCTTCACGTAATGTGGCCACTAACGTGGAGAATACGGCTTTATCGAAGAACTCCGGCGCATTGATACCATGCAGAACCGATAGACGCTGGGCCATAATGCGGCTCTCTTTTTCCAACGCCCCCCGGTTGATACTCGGGTTGGCGCTAAGGAGTGACATGGTGATGGCATAACGTTGCAGGGTTTCACGGACACCGGCAGCTAACAGTTGCAATGGACGGATTCGAGCAGGGTTGAGTACCAGTTCCTCGCCTTTATCACAAATCAATTGCTGACGCGTCAACTCATCAATCAGTGGTTGCAGTACCTCTGACAGTTGATCTTTGTCGTAACGCAGGAACAGTTCCGCCTTTAACATCGGGTAGATCAGACTCACCTGGCGTAACAGCTCAACGCGCGATACTTGACGGTGATGCATCACAATAGTCGCAATCAGGGAAGGCAGCACTAACATATGATGAATGTTATTGCGGTAGTAGGTCATCAGCACCGCTTGCTCACGCGGCAGAATAATAATGTCGCCAATATTGTCCTGCTCTACTTCAAACTTACTCATGCTTAAAGCGTGGTCCAGCAGTTGCTCAGGAGTTTGAGCAGGGGCGGTGGCATCGGGCGCATAAGGCGCGTTACGCATCAATTGCAGATAGCATTCCAACTGTTCAAGCAACTGTTCACGGGCTAACGAACGTTGGCGAGAAGCCAGTAACGCTGTGCAACACAGGTTCATGGCGTTGGCCGCAGCGGCATTGTTGATCCTTACCATAATTTCGCTAGCCAGACCGTTTACCACCGGCGTCAGCCAGACTGGGCGCTGCGATTCTATCGGATCGATGGATTCACGCCATTGAGGCGCCTGTTGATTGAGATAGGAGGTCAATGGAATGGGTTCGCCAAAGTTTACATACCCTTGGCCTAGATTGCGTAACTTACGCAGCCCACGAAGCATCTGCAGCAGGCCCTCTTTTTCTTTGGTGGCACCACGCAGTTCTTTGGCGTAGGTACCCACCTCCATCACATGCTCATAACCGATATAAACCGGGACCAGGGTAATCGGGCGGGTACCCCCCCGTAACATGGCTTGAATTGTCATGGATAAAGTGCCGGTTTTCGGCTCCAGTAACCGGCCAGTACGAGAACGCCCACCCTCAACAAAATATTCTACCGAATAGCCTCGGGTGAATAGTTCACCAAGGTATTCACGGAAAACCGTAGAATAAAGTTTGTTACCTTTAAAGGTACGACGGATAAAGAATGCCCCCAAACGGCGGAAAATCGGCCCGGCAGGCCAGAAATTGAGGTTAATCCCTGCGGCGATATGCGGGGGAACCAGCCCTTGGTGGTAGAGCACATAGGAAAGCAAGAGGTAATCCATATGGCTGCGGTGGCAGGGGACATAGACTATCTCATGACCATCTTGTGCCAATTGCCTGACTCGTTCGGCCTTGGTGACATTAATACCCTGATAGAGGCGGTTCCAGGTCCAACTCAGGACGCGATCAGAGAGACGTACCGCTTCATAAGAGAAATTAGCCGCGATCTCTTCCATTAAGGAAATAGCGTTCTGTTGCGCTTTTTCGTAAGAGATCTTCTTGCTGCGAGCTTCATCTTCTACTGCTTTCTCAATGGCCTTGGAGGCCAGCAGCTTATTGAACAGATCCTGACGAACAGGCAGACTTGGCCCAACGGCGGCCAGGAGTTGGCGAGAGAAATGCATCCGCGCCACGCGCGCCAGTTTTTGTGCAATGGTTTTATCTGTACCATGTTCGGTTGCCATACGGCGTAAAGAAACGGTGTTGGAGAAGCGGACAAAGCTATCGCGGCCCAACCAGAGTATGGCGAAGAATTTTTGCACACCGTTTAGCAGGCGCAGGTGGGGGGCACCCTGCCCTTCACGACCAGGGGAGCGACCAAACATCACTGACACCGGTAACATTTGGATATCAAGGTCTGGATTACTGCGGTGAAGATCCAGATAATCATGGAACAGTTTTACCGACTCTTCTTTCGGTGTGTAGTAGCGAAAGACGCGTGGCCCTTCATGGATAAACACATGGCTGGGCAACACGGAGCCATCGATTTCAAGTGGCTCAAGGGGGTCGGGCAGATCCTGCGCCAGACACTGGGTACGCAGAGTGAGTAAATCTGCCTTGGAATTATAAGGCAAAACATACAAAATCGGCCTAGACGGATCCAACCCTAACTCCGAAATAGGGTCTGAAGGGATAATTTTACTTTTTACCAAAAACTTAAGTGGTAAATTCAATAGGTTATAATAAATTTTACGCCAACCTGACATAACGACCTGAAGCCTCTTGTTAGCAATTGCGCTGAAAGCATACCAGAAACCGTGTAACAGGTCTGTGGTATTGAAACGATGACCTACCTTGTGAGATGAAACATGGCAAATCAAATTACTGGCATGACACGTATTATTAAAGCTGTTGGCTATTCATATAAAGGATTAATTGCAGCCTGGCGCAATGAGGCTGCTTTCCGCCAAGAACTGGTGGTGGCCGTGGTGGCTATCGTACTGGCGATATGGCTTGATGTGGGGGCGATAGCGCGCATTTTATTGATCGGCTCCCTGGTGCTGGTGGTGATTATTGAAATTATCAACAGTGCGATTGAAGCGATCGTTGATCGGGTGGGAACTGAATATCATGAGCTTTCCGGGCGATCGAAAGACATGGCTTCAGCCGCGGTTTTTCTGACGATTTTGTTGGCGCTGTTTGTCTGGATCTCGGTGCTCTGGGATCACTTCGCCTGACGAGTAAACCGATGTCATGGGGTGCGATCAATCTCGCTAATCCCTGATTTTTATTTATGAATTGATTCCCAATCCTGGTTTACCTGTATATACTCACAGCATGACTGTATAAACAAACAGGGGGCGGAATGAAAGCACTAACTACCAGACAGCAAGAGGTCTATGATCTGATTCGCGATCATATTTCACAAACGGGCATGCCACCAACACGTGCCGAGATCGCAATGCGCCTGGGGTTTCGCTCACCAAATGCGGCAGAAGAGCACCTGAAAGCTCTGGCCCGCAAAGGTGTTATTGAAGTGGTTTCCGGGGCTTCTCGCGGTATCCGCTTGCTGATGGAAGAGGAAGAAGGGTTACCTTTGGTTGGCCGGGTGGCGGCGGGTGAACCCTTGTTGGCTCAGCAACATATTGAAGGGCACTATAAAGTTGACCCGAGCTTATTCCACCCTAGTGCGGATTTCCTGTTGCGCGTCAGTGGGATGTCTATGCGCGATATTGGTATTCTGGATGGCGATCTGCTGGCGGTGCATAAAACTCAGGATGTGCGTAACGGCCAGGTGGTGGTGGCTCGTATTGAAGATGAAGTGACAGTAAAGCGCCTGAAGAAACAGGGTAATATTGTTGAGTTATTGCCAGAAAACAGTGAGTTTCAGCCAATAGTGGTGGATTTGAAGCATCAGAATTTCACGATTGAAGGCTTGGCGGTGGGCGTGATCCGCAACGGTGACTGGCTCTGACACCTCTTTTTTGTCATGTTATCTAATCAAATAGGTATATCGCCTCAATAGCGGGGCGATATTCTGTCCATGTCAACAACTCTACTTCTGCCGTCGGAATAGATCGCAATGCGTTTACTCGCTACCTTCACCAGCCCTGCTGACAAAATACTGTGGCGTCTGGCATTGCCAATGATCTTTTCCAATATCACGGTTCCTCTGCTTGGTTTGGTGGATACAGCGGTTATCGGCCATCTTGATAGCGCAATTTATCTTGGTGGGGTAGCGGTTGGTGCAATGGCGACCAATTTCCTGTTTATGTTGTTACTATTTTTGCGCATGAGTACCACCGGGTTAACGGCGCAGGCGTTAGGGGCAGGGGACCCACAGCGCTTGGCGCGTACTTTTATGCAGCCGTTGCTGTTAGCGCTGTTGATTGGCTTAACCATAGTGTTACTCCGTGGCCCACTGATCTCGCTGGCATTACATATTGTCGGTGGTGATCAAGCGGTATTAGTACAGGCTAGACGGTTTCTGGAGATCCGCTGGCTGAGTGCCCCGGCAGCACTGGCGAATATGGTATTGCTCGGCTGGTTGCTCGGTGTTCAATATGTGCGTGCGCCGGTGGTGATGCTGATAGCGGGTAATCTGCTGAATATCGTGTTGGATATCGTGCTGGTGATCGGCTTGGGTTGGGGTGTCTCGGGGGCTGCCACGGCAACGGTGCTGGCGGAGTATGCCACACTGCTGTTGGGGTTATGGCTTGCTTGGCGGGTATTATGTTCACGTGGCATCTCATTAGCGATGTTGCGGCATGCCTGGCGCGGTAACTTACGTCGCTTGTTGGCACTTAACCGCGATATCATGCTGCGCTCACTCCTGCTGCAATTGTGTTTCTCTTCGTTAACGATTTTTGCGGCGCGCATGGGGAGTGATGTGGTGGCCGTCAATGCGATATTGATGAGTTTGTTAACATTTACCGCCTATGCTTTGGATGGCTTTGCTTATGCCGTTGAGGTCCATTCCGGTTACGCCTATGGCGCAAGGGACGACCGTCAATTGCATGCGATATGGTATGCCGCTTGTCGCCAGGCAGGTATGCTGGCACTGGGCTTTGCCACGGTTTATCTGTTTACCGGGCCTTATATTGTCGCGGCTTTAACCTCATTACCGCTGTTGCGTACCTTGGCCGGTCACTATCTTCTCTGGCAAGTCGTGCTGCCTGTGGTGGGAGTCTGGTGTTATTTACTGGATGGTATGTTTATTGGTGCCACCCGTGGCACTGAAATGCGCAACAGCATGGTGGTGGCAGCAGCGGGTTATGGGCTGACTTTATTTACACTGCCACTATTAGGTAATCATGCGCTATGGCTGGCTTTGGCTGTATTCCTGGCATTACGTGGTGTTGCGCTGGGGTGGATATGGCACCGTCATCAGGTGCGTGGTACCTGGTTTTCACTCCCTGCCAAGGGTGAATAAGGTCACCTGTTTTACTGCGGTTTGAAAGGAGTGTGAACTCTCTATTTTTTCTTTATCACTATGCTGTGATCATGCTGGCAACTGTGTTTGTGGTTACAGGCTTCTATTTCAACACAGGCGGAGCATAACCCATGTGCTTCAACCACACTGTGGCGTAAGACAAAACCTGATTCCAGGGCGAGTTTCTGTAGCGTTTCTTCCACACCCTCTGTCGTCCGTTCAGTGACTTGCCTGCAGCGATCGCAGATAAATAGCGCTGAGGTGTGCATCGGCTGTTCGAAGTGATGGCACAGTACGTAGCTGTTAGCAGATTCTATGCGGTGAATAAACCCTTGCTCCAGTAAGAAATCCAGTGCTCGATAGACGGTGGGCGGTTTGGCCTGAGGTTCTGCGATACGTAACAGATCCAGTAGATCGTAAGCACTGATGGCTCCGGGTTGTTCAGTCATCAGACGTAACACTTCCAGCCGTTGTGGGGTCAGCCTTACATTGCGCTGCTGACAGAGTTGTTCAGCCTGCGCGAGTAGCTTTTCCTGATTGGTTGAGTTCATCGCCAATATCCCGGTAGGTGAATAGGCGCTGATTTTATCATATTCATCGGCAATCGCCGAGAGGTGCCTAGGGGAATAACAAGTATCATGACGCGTTTGCCGGACTAACATAGCGGTTAGCGCACTTGGTTGGTTAACTGGCAATGATTAATAGCTAAGATTATTAGAACCCATCATGATGAAATGATGATTAACAGAGCGGTAACTTCAGTGGTAACGGGGAGGGATTGATTTCCGCACCGAAGATAGGCACGGAAACAATATTGATGCGGGATTATTTGATGCCCATTGAAGTTTTCATTTGAGCCATCATATCAAGACCTTGCTTGCAAGCTGGATCTTGTTGTTCTGTAGGCATGGCAGAGATCTGTTGCTTGGCCTGTTCCATCTGGGTTTTTAATGCTTCCATTTGCTGTTTTGCCGCGTCATTGGTTTCAGACGCTTTGGCAATTAACGCATCAACTTCCTCAACATATTTTTTACATGTATCGGTCATTTCACCAGCAAAAACGGAAGAGGACATAGCTAACAGGCTGCACGCAAGAATTAATTTTTTCATCAGTAACAATCCAATTATTAATATTTCATCCTAACCATCCCAATGATGGTGAAATAATTATCTAAAAAAGTTGTTCATAAAACAAGCAGATGCCAGGATTATTATTTTGCAATATGTACTCATCAGATATTTTTATTTTTCTGATAACGCAGATAGGGAAAAATTCAATTAATTAGCATCTCTTTCAGTATGGCTTTAGTGGTATTTATTATTTTTACTTATGAATTTGTGTTGTTTACATTATCCGTCAAGTTACATTCCTGTTGGTACGCACCGAACACTACTGCCAGTTTCTGACACTCGGGCAACAGATACTGCCCATGTTAATCACCGCAACCTAAGGACGCTTTAAAATGAATGATGGCAAAATTACCCTCTATACCCACCCTATGTCTCGCGGCCGCACAGTGCGCTGGTTACTGGAAGAGTGCGGTGCCAGTTACGATACCGTAATACTTGATTATGGCACCAGCATGAAAAGCGCCGAGTATCTGGCGATTAACCCCATGGGCAAGGTGCCTGCGCTGACCCACGGTGATGCGGTGGTGACTGAAGCCGCGGCCATCTGCACCTATTTGGCGGATCTGTTCCCGGAAAAACAATTGGCCCCTGCGCCCGGTAGTCCGGAGAGAGCGGCATACTATCGCTGGCTATTTTTTGTTGCTGGTCCGCTGGAAGCGGCATTTATGGGCAAGTTGCTTGATCAGTTAGCGCCAGCAGACAAAGCAGTTATGGTGGGGTATGGCAGCTATGAATTAACCATGAACACCTTGGAGTCTGCTATCAAACAGGGGCGGCCTTACTTGTGCGGTGAGCAGTTCAGCGCGGTAGACGCCTATCTGGCGGCCTGTCTTGATTGGGGCATGTATTCCGGTGGCATTGAAAAACGCCCAGTCTTTGAGCGTTACATAGAACCTATCCTGCAACGCCCAGCTTATCTACGCGCCAAGGCAATGGATGATGCGCTACTGGCCGAACACCCATTCCCGGGCTAACGCCGATATTGCCCGCTAACCTGTTACCATGCCCGAACTGACGATGTTCGTCATTCGGGCTAATTATTGTCACCGCGGTGAGAACTACGTACTTGTCTGAAGTACTTGCCGCCTGCAAACAACTCCCTCATGATGCAATCATTGATTTTGTTTGATGGATTGTTAACAAATGAACACGATAGCAAGAGTGCTGTTAAGCCTCAGCATGCTGCTCGCCAGCACCCTGTGCTCGGCTGAAGAGGAGGTGTTCGATAACCCGGCCGCTAAGCAACAGGCGCTTCTTGTGGTTGAGCGTTGGCAGCTTGCCTATCAGAATAAAGATCTAAAAGAATTGGCGGCGCTTTATGCGGATCAAGTGGATTACTTCCATAAAATGGTCACGCGCGAAGCCGTCATGGCTAATAAGGCCGCATTTTTCAATGCAGAGAAAAAGAAGTTCTTGTCACAAGCCATCGTCAGCACGATCACGGTTAACGTCAATGGGAATGATACTGACGATGGCGGTCTGGATGATCGTTTGCGTGCCGAGTTTGTAAAACAGGTGAATGTGGCGGGGCAAACGCAAAACTACCCCGCCAGCCTGTATATAAAACCGAATGCGGCGGGGAAATGGCAGATTATTGCTGAGTCTGATGGTATTACCGATGCCAATCTTGGCTTTGATGATGATAGCCGCCAAGTGGTCAGGGGCAAGTTCGATGGCCTCCAACGACAATATGCCTGGGTAGATAGCCGCAACGCTAAAACCGGCGGCGATTGTAATAATGGCGACAATTGCCATTGCTATCTCTGGACGTCAAATGCAGAGGTTAAACCGACAATCATACCTCAGTGCATTAACGCATCGCTGGTCGTAGTTCCGGGGCTCGACAGCAGCGGGCGCGATCGTCTGCAACTGATTGATCAGCGTTGGCAAGGGAGCTGGTTGGCAATTCATTTGTACGATATCCAACACGCGCAGTGGACACCAGCTATTCCCAGTGTGAGCTCCAACGTCAGTGCCATAGAGCAGTTTACCGGGGCTCTCGTGACCCCCGAGCCGGCAAAACCAGGATTTGTCCGGATTACAGAAACCACCTCAGATCCTGACACCGCTGAATTTATCAATAAGACACTGGTGTTACCGTTAAATAATCTGCCGGGTTACGAGACCAATGTGGTAGCGGCGGCTGACCGCTGTCTGAATTATGAACAACCTGTCAGCTTCAGCGGCATTGTCGAAATAAGTGTGTTCTTTGGTCCACCAAATTTTGGTGAGGAGCCAGAAACTGACAGCCGAAATATTCAGGGGCTGCTTTTCTTGGATAAGCCAATTTGTACTGTTGGTGATGATGTTAATGATGCTGAAAAAGAGCAGATTGAGGTGACCTTGATTCCTCCCCGTGCTGTCGATCTAGCGGATTTTGCTGGTAGGCACGTGACTGTCAGCGGTAGTCTTAGCCATGGATTTAACGGGCATCATAATACGGCGCTGTTATTATCACTTTCGGGCGTACCCAAGATAACGGCTAAAACCAAGACCCAACAGTAAGCGTTGATGTCATCAGCTATCAAGCTTAGGCATTTTTCCTGATGCGGTTGCGGTGTACTGAGTGCAGTGACGTTTACCAACTGTTGAGCCGCTTTGGTGATGATCAACGGCGTTCCTTGTCACCAACAATGCAGGGCTGATACTTCAATGCGCCCTCTGCGCGCTGGCATTTCACTATGCTATAGTAGGCCCTATTTCATTCTCTTCCGCCGGTCCTCATTGGTCATTGGTAAGTGGCCTGTCAGGGGGTGAGAATGCCAAAACACAGCAAAAAGCTTAAACATGCATCAAGATAAACAAGCACCAAACGCGTTTCAATCTAGCGTAATAGCTGAAAAATCAGCTCAGTTTCCCTCTCACCGTTTCTCCATCGCGCCAATGCTCGATTGGACTGACCGCCATTGCCGTTACTTCCACCGTCTGTTGACTCAGCAAACTTTGCTGTACACCGAAATGGTGACCACCGGTGCGATTATCCACGGTAAAGGGGATTATCTGGCTTACAACCAGGAGGAGCATCCTGTTGCGTTGCAACTAGGCGGGAGTGATCCCAGCGCTCTGGCGCATTGTGCCAAACTGGCACAACAGCGTGGCTATGATGAGATCAATCTTAACGTGGGTTGCCCATCAGATCGGGTGCAGAATGGGATGTTTGGTGCCTGTTTGATGGGGCAGGCTGACTTGGTGGCTGACTGTGTTAAGGCAATGCGCGATGCAGTTTCAATCCCGGTGACGGTAAAGACCCGTATTGGTATTGATGAACAGGATAGTTATGAGTTCTTGTGCCACTTTATTTCTACGGTGGCGGGGCGCGGCGAGTGCGAGACGTTCACTATTCACGCCCGTAAAGCCTGGCTTTCCGGCCTGAGCCCGAAAGAAAACCGTGAAGTTCCCCCACTGGATTATCCCCGCGTCTATCAGTTAAAGCGTGATTTCCCGGCACTGAGCATTGCGATTAATGGTGGGGTAAAAACCCTGGAAGAAGCCAAACAGCATCTGCAACATCTGGATGGCGTGATGATGGGGCGCGAGGCGTATCAAAACCCTTCGATTTTGGCCGCTGTCGACCGTGAAATATTCGGTTCCCAGAGTGAAGTGAAGGATAGTATTGCGATTGTTGAAGCACTCTACCCCTATATTGAGCGTGAACTGGCGAACGGGACTTATCTGGGCCATATTACCCGCCATATTCTCGGCCTGTTCCAAGGGGTGCCCGGAGCCAGGCAGTGGCGTCGTCACCTGAGTGAAAATGCCCATAAACCGGGTGCAGATGTCAACACTGTTGAACAGGCATTAGCCTTGGTGCGTCGCTAGCGGGTGGGGAGTCGGTATCAAATAGCGTCTAATTCGCCAATATTTTTAACCAAAAGTTGGTTTTTTTGACCATGAGCCAATCCTAATTCATTTAATTTGACCGGCTGTGTTTATCTGGCAACCTGTAGATGGCGGGTATTACCGCCATAGCATGTGACTTTCGGCAAGTTGGCCTGTTTCTTGCTTGGTTAATAACAATATTAATAACAATGCTAATAGCAATATATTTGTTAATAACCATACAAACAGCACAACCTGATTTCCTGAGGAGCAACCTATGCTGGAACTATTTTTTCTAATTGGCTTTGTGGTCATGCTGGTGGTGACAGGTGTTTCATTGTTAGGCGTGATTCTTGCCCTGTTTGTGGCGATGGCTTTCATGCTGCTGGGGGGGATGGTTGCCATGGTGATTAAACTGTTGCCCTGGCTGATCCTGGCGGTGATTGTGGTATGGATATATCGTGCAATAAAGAAACCTCAGCCGCGCGGTTATTAATACTTTCCATATCATCAAAACCGTCTATTGCGCCAAGCGCCTGACCACTTTTGCTGTAAAGGTTCGTCATGCGTCAGTGCATCACGGGGCAGAGTTCGATATCTGCCCTTGGTGATGATGGGTTGCTGACGATTTGCCGGTAATTGACCAGACTAACCTTGCCGCATTAAAGCCCGGGAATTAACAGACTGGACCCACTGGTTTTGCGGCTTTCCAACACTTGGTGTGCCCGCTGGGTATCAGCTAGCGCGAATTTCTGCTCTGGTTTCACGTCAACTTTGATCACCCCGCTACCAATCAACGAGAACAACTCGTTACTGGCAAACTGTAATTCCTGGCGGTTGGTAATGTAGCCATTGAGCGATGGTCGAGTGACATACAGTGAACCTTTCTGATTAAGCAAACCGAGATTGACGCCAGTCACTGGCCCGGATGCATTGCCGAAACTCACCATCAACCCACGGCGTTTCAGGCTGTTGAGGGAAGCTTCCCAGGTATTCTTGCCTACAGAGTCATAGACGACATTGACCTTCTCGCCATGGGTCAACTCTGCAACGCGTTCAGCGATATCTTCCTGGTGATAATTGATGGTTGCCCAGGCTCCCGCATGTTTTGCCAGTTCGGCTTTTTCGTCGGAACCGACACTGCCGATCAGTTTGGCGCCTAATGCCTTGGCCCATTGGCAGGCGATTAACCCAACGCCACCCGCCGCGGCATGGAATAGAAAGATTTCCCCAGGTTTAATTTCATAGGTTTGACGTAACAGATAATGCACCGTTAACCCTTTGAGAAAACAGGCGGCACCTTGCTCAAAACTCAGGTTATCGGGCAGGATCACTACTTTTTCCAGTGGAACGTTGTGAATTTCGCTGTAGGCACCCAGCGATGATTGGGCATAAACCACCCGATCGCCGGGTTTGACGGCACTCACCCCCGGTCCCACTTTTAGCACCACACCTGCAGCTTCGGTACCTAGCCCACTGGGTAAGTGCGCCGGAGGATAGAGACCGCTACGGATATAAGTATCAATATAGTTGATACCAATGGCTTTGTTCTCAATCTGAACTTCGCCAGCAACGGGATCGACAGGTGTAAAATCAACTAACTGCAACACTTCCGGGCCACCGATGGTGGAGAACTCAATGCGCTTTGCCATGTTGTTACCTCGATTAATCCTCTGATTTTGTTCTATGCACGTCTTGCAGGTGATGCGCCTTAATTGTTTAATTCACCGTGGTGCCGTGAGTATGTCATTAAGGATATAGCCATAGGTGATGGCGCAAGAATCGTGGATAAAAATCACGTATACTCTCGCATCAGGATCCATTATTGGCAACGGGATAAAAAATAGCTTTCATGGCAGGTAAAAAACCCCCTTTTAAGACCAACACCAACGAACCCAGAGATCGCCAGATGGAAGGGCTGAAGATGCCGCCACATTCGTTGGAGGCTGAGCAGTCCGTATTGGGTGGGTTGATGCTGGATAATGAGCGCTGGGATAACGTCGCCGAGCGGGTCGTTGCCAATGATTTCTTTAGCCGCCCACACCGGTTGATCTTTACCGAGATGCAGCGTCTGCTGGAGATGGGGCGGCCCATCGATCTGATTACGCTGTCCGAATCATTAGAACAGAAAGGCGATCTGGATTCAGTAGGGGGCTTTGCCTACCTGGCTGAATTGTCGAAAAACACCCCTAGTGCGGCGAACATCGGTGCTTACGCGGATATTGTGCGTGAGCGTGCGGTAGTGCGTGAAATGATCTCCGTCGCCAATGAAATTGCCGATGCTGGTTACGATCCCCAGGGGCGTAGCAGTGAAGATCTGCTCGACCTGGCGGAATCCCGCGTCTTCCAGATTGCTGAAAATCGTGCCAGCAAAGATGAAGGGCCAAAAGGTATCGAGCGTATTTTGGAAGATACGGTTGCCCGCATCGAACAGCTCTACCAACGCCCCCATGATGGCGTTACCGGGGTATCCACCGGCTATGGTGACCTGGATAAGAAAACCGCCGGCCTGCAGAAGTCGGATCTGATTATTGTGGCTGCCCGTCCTTCGATGGGGAAAACCACTTTTGCCATGAACCTGTGTGAAAATGCGGCCATGATGCAGGATAAACCGGTGCTGATCTTCAGCCTGGAGATGCCTGGCAACCAGATTATGATGCGTATGCTGGCTTCTTTGTCGCGGGTGGATCAGACGCGTATTCGTACCGGTCAGTTGGATGATGAGGATTGGGCACGTATCTCCAGCACCATGGGGATCTTACTGGAGAAGCGCAATATGTATATTGACGACTCCTCTGGCCTGACCCCCACCGAAGTGCGCTCTCGTGCACGGCGTATTTTCCGTGAACATGACGGGCTTAGCCTGATCATGATCGACTATTTGCAGTTGATGCGTGTACCTTCACTGTCTGACAACCGTACGCTGGAAATTGCAGAAATCTCCCGCTCACTGAAAGCGTTGGCAAAAGAGTTGCAGGTACCTGTGGTGGCGCTGTCGCAGTTGAACCGTAGTCTGGAACAACGTGCGGATAAGCGCCCAGTTAACTCTGATCTGCGTGAGTCGGGTTCTATCGAGCAGGATGCCGACCTGATTATGTTCATCTACCGTGATGAGGTTTATCACGAAAACAGCGACCTGAAAGGGGTGGCAGAAATTATTTTGGGTAAGCAGCGTAATGGGCCTATCGGTTCGGTGCGTCTTACCTTTAACGGACAGTGGTCGCGCTTCGATAATTATGCGGGGCCGCAATATGATGATGAGTAATCAGCTAAGGAACTGAAATGAAAGCGGCAACCGCTGTAATCGACCGCCGTGCTCTGCGACATAATATGCAGCAGGTGCGTCGTCTGGCACCACAAAGTCGCTTGGTTGCTGTTGTCAAAGCAAACGCTTACGGACACGGTTTGCTGGAAACGGCCCACACGTTGCAGGATGCGGATTGTTATGGTGTGGCGCGCATTGACGAAGCCCTGATGCTGCGAGCGGGGGGGATAGTGAAGCCGATCCTGCTGCTGGAAGGCTTTTTTTGTGCCAGCGACCTGCCGATGCTGGTGGTGAACAATATCGAAACGGCGGTGCACAGCATTGAACAACTGGAAGCACTGGAGCAGTGTGAACTGGCTCAGCCGGTACGGGTATGGATGAAACTGGATACGGGCATGCACCGCTTAGGGGTGCGTCCGGAGCAAGCCGAGGCGTTTTATCAGCGGTTGAGTGTTTGCCACAATGTGGTGCATCCGGTGAATATCATGAGTCACTTCAGCCGCGCCGATGAACCGCAGGCGGGGGTGACGGAAAAGCAAATCGCCAGTTTTAACGCGTTTGTTGACGCTAAGCCGGGGCAAAAATCCATCGCTGCTTCCGGCGGGATCTTACTCTGGCCGCAGGCTCACCATGATTGGGTGCGTCCGGGTATTATTCTGTATGGCGTTTCTCCACTGGAGACACAGGATGCCAGCTGTTTTGGCTTGCAACCGGCGATGACGCTGAAGTCGAGTTTGATTGCGGTGCGTGAACATAAAGCCGGTGAACCGGTAGGCTATGGTGGCGCCTGGGTAAGTCCGCGCGATACGCGCCTGGCGGTGGTGGCCATGGGCTATGGCGATGGTTATCCGCGTAGCGCGCCTTCAGGTACGCCAGTATGGGTTAATGGGCGCGAGGTGCCGATCGTTGGCCGGGTCTCCATGGATATGATCTCGGTCGATCTGGGGCCAGATGCCAGCGATAAAGTAGGCGATGAAGCGGTATTTTGGGGCAATGAACTGCCGGTTGAGCGGGTTGCGGCTTGCAGCGGTGTCAGTGCCTATGAGTTGATCACCAAACTGACTCAGCGTGTGGCAATAGAATATCTTGGCGAGTGAGTCATTGCCCGCCGCTAATAAAGCGGCGGGGATAACCGCAGGTTATTTATTAACGGCCAGCCAGTTATCGATAATTTTCTGATACTCCCCGGTGGCTTTGCTCAGGTGTAGCCACTGATCAACATACAACTTCCAGCTCATATCATCACGTGGCAGCATGTATGCCTTCTCTCCATATTGCATTGGCTTGTCTGGATCGACAGCGCAGAGTTGCGGATAGCGTTTCTGCTGATACAACGCTTCGGAAGCGTCGGTGATCATCACATCGGCTTTATGGTCCACCAACTGTTGGAATATGCCCATATTGTCGTGGGAAAGTGTCAGCTTGGCATCAGGCAGATAGGCGTGGACAAAGGCTTCGTTGGTGCCCCCAGCGGGTTCGATCAATCGCACGGTTGGCTGATTAATTTGGGCGATAGTGCGGTATTTTTTTACATCGCTACAGCGTACCAGCGGGATCTTGCCATCTGTCCCGAGCTGTTCAGCGAAGAACGCCTGTTGTTGGCGTTTCAGCGTCACCGAAATGCCCCCCATGGCGATATCACATTTCCCCGATACAAAGTCTGGCATCAGAGTTTTCCAGGTGGTTTTTACCCATTGCACCTTGGCACCCAAGCTGTTGGCTAACGACTCCGCCATCGCGATATCAATACCTTCATAGCTGCCATCCTCTTTCAGGAAGGTATAAGGTTTGTAGTCACCAGTGGTGCAGACCGTCAGAACTTTTTGCTGCAATACCTTGTCAAGATTGGATTGCGCACTGGCTCCGCCAGCAGCAAGCAGTAAGAGTAAACAGAGTCTTTTCTTCATATCATATCCTTGTGGAGCCCATCCTGTTTCAAACTGCCATCTGCCTAGGTACTCCGGTACTTGATGGCAGTGGGGCGCTGCAAACACAGCCGACAGCTTAAAATCATAGGGCAAATACATTCGTGGTTTTATGCGCTACTTAGCCGTCAATTGTTGTTGGTTTGCGTGATTTACCCATTTTTTATGCCATAGCGGAGTTGAGATACTGACTTTACTGCTAAGTAACTCGCAACATGGCAATGGAGCTGGTTTCAAGGCCAAAAAAACTGATAGGCTGTAACGTCAATATTTATTAACACACTTTACAGATGGCTATGTACAACATTGACGATTTCGATATGAAAATCCTGACTTTGTTACAGGCTAATGGCCGTCTGACAAACCAGGAGTTGAGTGATTTAGTCGGGCTTTCCGCCTCCCAGTGTTCGCGGCGGCGTATCAGCCTGGAGCAGGCCGAACTGATCAAGGGCTACCATGCCCGGCTGGCACCAGAAGCTGTCGGCCTGGGATTAGTCGGCATGATAGAGGTCAGCCTGATCACCCATAGCCAGGAACAGATAGACAGTTTTCATCAAATGTTGGGGGAAGTGGAGGCGATTGTTGATGCTTACAAGATTGCCGGTGATGCCGATTATTTGCTAAAAGTAGCTGTGGCTGACTTGCCTGCATTGAGCGGCTTTATCAGCCAGACGCTTTCCCGCCACAAGAGTGTGGCCCATATAAAAACAGCGGTGGTACTTGAGCGGATCAAGGAAGGCGGTTTACTTCCAGTCGTGAGATAAACAGCTCGGAAAATTTACCCCCCAGTGAAATCAGGCTGAACTTTATTGAACGGCCAACTAACCCAAATCAGGAGAACCAACCCGTGTTCCAGAATGTTGATGCTTATGCCGGTGACCCGATCTTGTCGCTGATGGAAAAATTTAAAAAAGATCCCCGTGCGCACAAGGTGAACCTGAGTATCGGTCTTTATTATAACGAGCAGGGCATCATCCCGCAGATGAAGGCGGTTGCTGAGGCGGAAACCCAGTTGAACAGCGTTGAGCAGGGGGCATCTGTTTATTTACCCATGGAAGGTCTGCAACCTTACCGCAGCGCAATCCAGCAGTTACTATTCGGTGCTGAGCATCCCATGCTGCAACAAGGGCGTATCGCCACCATCCAAACCGTAGGCGGCTCAGGTGCATTAAAGGTGGGGGCCGACTTCCTGAAAAAGTATTTCCCGGACTCGCAGGTTTGGGTAAGCGACCCGACTTGGGAAAACCACGTAGCCATTTTTGCTGGTGCGGGTTTTGAGGTGAATACTTACCCCTATTTCGACAGCGAAAACCTGACTGTGAAGTTTACGGCGATGCTGAATGCCCTGAAGCAACTGCCTGCCAAGAGCATTGCACTGCTACACCCTTGTTGCCACAACCCGACGGGATCAGACCTCACGGCACAGCAGTGGGACCAAGTGGTTGATGTGATTAAAGAACGCGAATTAATACCGTTCCTCGATATCGCCTATCAAGGGTTCGGTGGTGGTATGGATCAGGATGCTTATGCTATCCGCGCGATTGCCGCCGCAGGTTTGCCATGCCTGGTGAGTAACTCGTTCTCGAAAATCTTCTCGCTTTACGGTGAGCGGGTAGGGGGGCTTTCTGTGGTGTGTGAAAGCAGTGAGGCCGCTGAACGTGTGCTGGGGCAACTGAAAGCGGCGGTGCGCCGTAACTACTCCAGCCCGCCGAATTTTGGTGCACAAGTGGTGGCAAAAGTGCTCAATGATCCGCAATTGAACAGCGAGTGGCTGGCAGAAGTGGAGTCTATGCGCCAGCGTATTTTAGAAATGCGTAAAGTGTTGGTCACTACGCTCAAGAGCGCGTTGCCACAACGTAATTTTGATTACCTGCTGGAGCAGCGTGGCATGTTCAGTTACACCGGCTTTAGCGCGGCACAGGTTGAACGCTTGCGTGAAGAGTTTGGTGTCTACTTGATCCACAGTGGCCGCATGTGTGTGGCAGGGCTGAATCATAATAACGTTCGTCAGGTGGCGGAGGCCTTTGCTGCGGTGCAGTAAAGGCGGCCCGGGCTGTTATCAAAGGAGATCACCTTGAACAAACAGCAATTGCTGGATTACTGCCTGACTAAACCGGGCAGTGAACAGGATTATCAGAGCGACTGGCAGGCCGATCGGGTCAGAGTCGCGGAGAAAATGTTTGCTCTTATTGGTGAAGCCTATGGGCGGCCCGTGATCTCATTAAAGTGCGACATAGAGCTGGCGGAACAGCTGCGTGAGCAACATGCTGAAATTATTCCTGGTTACTACTTAAATAAAGCGCATTGGAACAGTATCTACCTGGATAGCGCTTTGCCAGACTCACAGTTTTACCAACTGATTGATATGTCATATCAACTGGTGGTGGCGGGGTTATCGAAGAAGAAGCGCCAGGAACTGGGAATCTGTATATCCTGAATAATTCGCTTTGTATTTAAGTATTACGGGTATAACGAAAACCGCTCCTGCTTGATACAGGAGCGGTGACCATCACTTTTTATTCAGTATCGGCTTCAGGAAGCGCGCCGTATGGGATGCTTTGCAGTTCGCCACGGTTTCTGGCGTGCCAGCAACCAGAATTTCACCGCCGCCGCTGCCACCTTCCGGGCCCAGATCGACAATCCAGTCTGCGGTTTTAATCACATCCAGATTATGCTCAATCACCGCGATGGTATTGCCTTGATCGCGTAACTGATGCAGCACCGCCAGTAACTGCTGGATATCAGCAAAATGCAGGCCAGTGGTCGGTTCATCAAGGATGTATAGTGTCTGCCCGGTACCGCGTTTTGACAATTCACGCGCCAGTTTCACCCGTTGGGCTTCACCACCAGACAGAGTAGTGGCCGACTGACCCAAGCGGATATAGGACAGGCCCACTTCCATCAGTGTTTGCAGCTTACGCGCCAGTGCTGGCACCGCATCGAAGAAATCGCGTGCCTCTTCAATGGTCATTTCCAGCACTTCGTGGATATTCTTGCCTTTGTATTTCACTTCCAAGGTTTCGCGGTTATAGCGCTTACCTTTACATTGGTCACAAGGAACGTAGATATCCGGCAGAAAATGCATTTCTACCTTGATCACCCCATCCCCCTGGCAAGCTTCACAGCGACCACCTTTAACGTTAAAACTGAAACGGCCCGGCGTATAGCCACGGGTGCGTGATTCCGGCACACCGGCAAACAGTTCACGTACTGGTGTGAAGATACCGGTGTAAGTGGCTGGGTTAGAACGCGGTGTCCGGCCAATGGGGCTCTGGTCGATATCAATCACTTTATCGAAATGTTCCAACCCGCTGACTTCACGATAAGGGGCGGGTTCGGCAATCACCGCGCCATTGAGCTGGCGTTGGGCAATAGGGAACAGCGTATCGTTAATCAGCGTGGATTTCCCTGAGCCGGAAACCCCGGTAATGCAGGTAAACAGCCCAACCGGCAGGGTTAACGTCACATCTTTCAGGTTATTGCCGCGAGCACCGGTCAGCTTTAACACTTTGCTAGGGTCGGCAGGTACCCGTTGTGCTGGAATGGCGATTTCACGTTTGCCACTCAGGAACTGGCCAGTTAATGAGTCCGCTTGTGCCATGATATCGTCAACGCTGCCCTGAGCGACCACCTGCCCGCCGTGCACACCGGCACCGGGGCCGATATCGATCACATGGTCTGCGGCACGGATGGCATCTTCATCGTGTTCTACCACGATCACTGTGTTACCCAAATTACGCAGATGAATCAAGGTTTCCAACAGGCGTTCATTATCACGTTGGTGCAGGCCAATGGAGGGCTCATCTAACACATACATTACGCCCACCAGACCCGCACCAATTTGGCTGGCCAGACGGATACGTTGCGCCTCGCCACCGGACAAGGTTTCTGCAGAACGGGACAGTGACAGATAATTCAAGCCAACGTTAACCAGGAATTTCAGGCGGTCACCAATCTCTTTCAATACTTTTTCGGCGATCTGGGCGCGTTGGCCACTCAGCTTCATATTCTGGAAGAAGGTCATGGCATGGCCGATGCTGAGATCGGAGATCTCTGGCAAGGTGGTATCTTCCACAAACACATTACGTGCTTCTTCACGTAGGCGTGTACCGTGACAGGTAACACAAGGGCGGTTGCTGATAAACTTGGCCAGCTCTTCGCGCACCGCACTGGATTCGGTTTCTTTGTAGCGCCGTTCCATATTGTGCAGCACACCTTCAAACGGATGGCGTCGCACGGTGGTATCACCGCGATCATTGATATATTTGAATTCAATGGTTTCTTTGCCAGAACCATTCAGTACCGCTTGCTGAACCTGGCGACTCAGGCTGTTGAATGGCGCTTCCACATCAAAATCATAATGATCCGCCAGTGAGCGTAGCATCTGGAAATAGTAGAAATTGCGGCGATCCCATCCGCGAATCGCCCCACCCGCCAGTGACAGTTCCGGATTATGCACCACACGTTCAGGGTCGAAGAACTGTTGTACCCCAAGTCCATCACAAGTGGGACAAGCCCCTGCCGGGTTGTTAAATGAAAACAGACGGGGTTCCAGCTCACTCATACTGTAGCCGCAAATTGGGCAAGCAAAATTAGCGGAAAACAGCAACTCTTCGGCTTGTTCATCGTCCATATCGGCAACCACTGCCGTACCGCCAGAGAGCTCCAAGGTCGTCTCAAAGGATTCAGCCAGACGTTGCGCTAAATCGTCACGGACCTTGAAACGATCCACCACCACTTCAATGGTGTGCTTTTTTTGCAATTCCAGCTTGGGTGGATCAGAAAGGTCGCACACCTCACCGTCAATACGCGCCCGGATATAACCTTGGGCCGCCAGGTTTTCCAATGTTTTGGTATGCTCACCTTTACGATCTTTCACTATCGGTGCCAGCAACATCAGGCGTTTGCCTTCTGGCTGGCTGAGCACGTTATCCACCATTTGGCTAACGGTTTGTGCCGCCAGCGGAACCTGATGCTGTGGGCAGCGCGGCTCACCAACGCGGGCAAATAGCAGGCGCAGATAGTCGTGAATTTCGGTGATGGTGCCGACGGTAGAACGCGGATTATGTGAAGTGGACTTCTGTTCGATTGAAATCGCGGGCGAAAGCCCTTCAATATGATCGACATCCGGCTTTTCCATCAGCGACAGGAATTGGCGTGCATACGCGGAGAGTGATTCGACATAACGCCGTTGCCCTTCGGCATACAGGGTATCAAAGGCCAGTGATGACTTGCCCGAACCAGACAGGCCGGTAATGACGATCAGCTTGTCACGCGGGATAATCAGATTGATATTTTTGAGATTATGAGTACGAGCACCACGAACTTCGATATTGTCCATTTACACTTCCCGGCTTGATAATACACCGCACCCGATCAGGTTTTTTTGCCCGCTATTTTGTGGTTCAGGGAGCCAAAAAAACGGCACGGCCAGTACGAAACGCATAATTATGGCATAAAAAAGCCTGAATGAATATCCAGTATGTGAATGCAATAAAGTTGGTTACAGAGACAATAATGGAACATACTTCGCAGGTATAATCTAAGCATATGGCATGCTACAATTTGTAGCTTAGACTTAGCAAAACGTGGTTTAGAGCCACTTAATGACTCATCAGGAGATTCAACATGGCCAGCAGAGGCGTAAACAAAGTAATTCTGGTCGGGCATCTGGGCCAAGACCCTGAGGTTCGTTACATGCCTAATGGTGGCGCAGTGGCCAACATCACTTTGGCGACCTCTGAAAGCTGGCGTGACAAAACCACTGGCGAGCAGAAAGAGAAAACCGAATGGCACCGTGTGGTGTTGTTTGGCAAGCTGGCTGAAGTAGCGGGTGAATATCTGCGTAAAGGTTCTCAGGTTTATATCGAAGGTGCCCTGCAAACCCGTAAATGGACCGATCAGGCCGGTGTAGAAAAGTACACTACTGAAATTGTGGTCAATGTGGGTGGCACCATGCAAATGCTCGGTGGCCGCCAAGGTGGTGGTGCCGCACCTGCGGGTGGGCAGCAGCAAGGGAGTTGGGGGCAGCCTCAGCAACCACAAGGCAGCAACCAGTTCAGCGGTGGTCAGTCCGCTCCGGCTCCGGCGCGCCCTGCACCAAGCAGCCCGCCAGCCACCAGCAATGAACCGCCGATGGATTTTGACGACGATATTCCGTTTTAGGATGACATAAAGTAATTATTGTTAAGTAATTCTCGAGCTGGTTTTTTAACTGGTTGTTTTTAATGTAAATATTAAATTCTCAAGCCCTTTAGATGTGTAAGCATTTGAAGGGCTTTTTGTTTTTGTAATGGCCTACCGAAACTGCGCAAATCCTCCAGCCGTTTGATAAAGAGATACTGCCATCTGGGAGGAACTAAGGGCGTGATGAACAAAGGAATTGCGATCCTCTGGTTTTTTATATAAATTAGCTAAATTATCTAGCGCCTATAGTCGTGCAGGCTAAAAAATGAACGAAAACGAGATTTACGAGCACATTAAGAAAGTCCTAGCGGACGCTCCTCGCAATCAATATACCGCCGAACTTCATCTGCAAATGATCAAATATGCTGATGATCTGAAGCACATCACTGCCAAAGAGTTTTGTGAAGGGGTAGGCTTGCGAAGTAGCTTCGGCACGGAATTTAGCAAAATGCGCAATCTGACTCAGCGCCTGAAAGCTGCCGGGCTCGATACAGCCAAACTGTAACGACTCAAATTTAATTGTGCCGGGCCAATGCTCGGTACTGTAAGGAATAATCATGGCCATTAAGAAAACCGAACTTTACTCATGTCTTTGGGCTAGTTGCGACGAGTTGCGTGTTGGCATGGATAATGAGATGGACGCTCCTAGGTCAGTTAGTACAAAGACTACGTACTGACCATGGCGTTTATAAAATACGTTTCTGACAAATACAAAGGCGATCTGTTCTATTTGCTTGATAATATGACAGAGAGGTTGAAGCACAGCTCCTCTAGCGGAGGAACAAGGCTGCCTGTCACACAAGAAAAAATGGAATCTACCAAGGCCGTTTGCCCACCAGAAGAAGAACAAACTGCTATCGCCACTATTCTCTGCGATAGGGACGAAGAGATCCATGCACTGGAACAACGCATTGGCAAAAACCGACAAATCAAACAAGGCATGATGGAAGAGTTGCTGACAAGGAAGACGCGTTTGGTGCAACCACTAAATAAGGAGTCACAACATGACTGACCAACAGCAAAGTTATAAAAAAGCTCGCTTTTTTAAATGTGCGTTGCAGGTAAATCCAGCGGGTTACATTCAATACCGTGGTCAACAGCAGAGCCTGTCTGAATCTGACTATAACCAGCAGTTGTTAAATGCTGCACTCGAGGCTGGCATTGAGGTTATCGGTTTGGCTGATCATGGATCGATAAATGGATATGAAGAAATAAGAGATTTATTTCAATCGCATAACATCGTGGTGTTTCCCGGTTTTGAAATTGCCTCCAGTGAAAAAATTCACTTAGTCTGTTTGTTTAGCGAATCCACCACAGCAGATTTAATAAAAATGCATTTGGGCGCGCTAGGCGTAGATATTCATCAGCCTGCTGCGCCTGTACAGAAGTCTGCAATTGATATTATCAATTATGTCAATGAAAAAGACGGCTTCATATACGCTGCGCACTGTACCAATGACGACGGTGTATTAAAGCGTCGGATGAACCATGTTTGGCAACATAAAGGGCTACTGGCTGCTCAAATTCCAGGTTCGATCGAAGATTTGCGTGGTGTTGAAAGCGATTTTTACCGCAAAGTATTCCTGAACAAAGATGGTAGTTATAAGCGTGAGCGGGAAATGGCGGCGATTAACGCTGCTGACGTTGAGGCGCCTGAAAAAATTAAAGAAGCTGGGGCTTCCTGTTTAATCAAGATGACCAAGCCTTGTTTTTTTTCGTTTAAACAAGCATTTTTGGATGCAGGCTCAAGGGTTCGTTTAAATTCCGATAAGCCGGAAAACTATGCTTCTGCTATCGAGCGCATTCGCTTTGTTGGCGGTTATCTGGACGGCGTTGATATTGAATTGTCAGACCACCTTAATGCAGTCATTGGCGGGCGAGGTACGGGCAAATCAACCTTGTTAGAGTGTATTCGCTACGCATTCGCGTTGGAGCCTAAGACTCAAAACGCGTTAAGACAGCATAAGAGTGTGATCGATACCAACCTTGGCAAAGAGCGGGGGTTGGTTGAAATTACGCTACGCTCAGCCGTGCTGCATGGTCGTAAATTCACGGTGAGTCGAAAGTATGGCAATCAACCTGTGGTGGTGGATGAACAAGGCAATGTTTCACCTTACCACCCCACCGATCTGCTGCCGGGCATAGAGCTTTACGGGCAAAATGAAATCTATGAAATGACCCGCGATGAACATAGCCGTAATCAACTCATCGAACGCTTTTTGGAGGGGGAACACGAGCAATTTGATGCCGATATTGCCAAGGTGCTGGCGAAACTTAAAGAAAATCGTGAATCCATCAAGCGTGCCCTGAGTCAAAAAGACGATGTTGAAGCAGAGGTGGAACGCTTGCCCAAGCTGTTGGATCAAGCCAAGCAGTATCAAGCATTAGGGATTGAAGAAAAACTGAAAATTATTCCTAAGCTTGAAAAAGAAAAGCAGTTGAAAGCGCGCATTGATGAAGATGTGACTCGTGTAAAAGATGCCATTGAAGCCCTTAGAGACAGCTTGCCCGATACGGTATTTTTAAGTGATAGCGCATTGGATGGCTTGCATCATGCTGATTTATTTAGGCAGCAGCGAGTTGTGTTGGACGCCTTAAAAACAGCTGTACAGCAAGCGCTAGGGCAATTGGAACAACTTGCATTGAACGCAGATACACAGCTGGCACCGCTTAAGCAGTCATTGTTGGAAAAACAGCAGACTGAAGAGCAGAATTTAGAAAAAGCCTTTAAAGATATTCCCGCAAGCCAAGGTAAAACGGGGCGTCAAATTGGTGCAGAGTATCAGACGCTACTGAAGCAAATTGAGCAAATCCGGCCGAAGCAAACCACGTTGCAAAATCGACAATTACAAATTGACGAGTTATACGGCCAGCGCAAAAAGCTATTGCTAGAGTTGGATCAGCATACTAGCGCCAGAGCATCCAGTATTTTGAAGTCAGTAAACCGTTTAACGCAAAAGCTGGAGCAAAAGGTTCGGCTTACTTTGCAGCCGGAAGGGAACCGCCAAGCGTTTGTGGATTTTCTTAGCGAATGCAGTTTAGAGGGCGTAGGGCCTAGGCGCTTGGCTTGGGTGTTGGATGGCGATTTTTCACCCAGTAATCTCGCAGCCACTATTCGCCAGGGAGAAGCAGAATTAGCCAAGAACTTTAGCATCACCGGTACTGTTATTACAGCCTTAACCCGTCTGCCAGAAGTAAAGCTATTAGAGCTGGAAGAGCTCCAATTGCCCGATACTATGGCCATTGAACTGAATGTGACCCATGGCGAGCGAGAGGCAGTATTTCGGCCTATTGATGACTTATCGACGGGACAGCAGTGTACCGCTGTTTTGCATCTGTTGCTTTTGGATAATCTAGACCCTTTGATTTTGGATCAACCGGAAGACAATTTGGATAACGCATTTATTGCCGAACGCATTGTCGCAGAACTTCGCAGAGCAAAACTAAGCCGCCAATTTCTGTTTGCCACACATAATGCCAATATCCCAGTATTCGGTGATGCAGAATGGATAGGTGTGTTAAGTGTTGAAGATAACAAAGGGATGATTTTGCCAGAGCAGCAAGGTGCTATTGATGTACCCAAAGTTCAAGAGCTGGCAGCCGATATTTTGGAGGGTGGCAAAAGTGCGTTCAATCAGCGCCGTGAGAAATATGGTTTTAATTGAGCACTCAATCCACTTGGGAGAGAAGTATGTTAAAGACAGAATTATTAGAAATTATTGCCAATGGTGAAAACTCAGGTGTTGAGTTTAAGAGGGACGATATTCGCCCTGAACAACTGGCAAAAGAAGTGGTGGCTATGGCCAACTTCCAAGGTGGAAGAATTCTACTTGGCGTCGAAGACGACGGGGTGATAAGCGGTGTTCAAAGGGGGGATCTCGAAGAGTGGGTGATGAATGTTTTTCAGAACAAAATCCACCCTATGATTTTGCCCTTTTATGAAGAGGTAAAGTTGGACGAGGACAAAATAGTTGCGGTAGTGAGCTTTCCTATCGGTATTTCAAAGCCTTATGTCGTTCGTCACGGTGGTAAAGAAGAAATTTACATTCGTGTAGGAACGACGTCCAGACTGGCTACCAGAGAACAGCAAATGCGGTTGTTTGAATTGGGCGGTATGTTACACACTGAAGTGATGCCCGTACCTCGCACAGATATCAGTTGTTTGGATGATGCGCGGTTGATGAATTATGTTAGGGATATCTTGAGTGATCCCGATGTGCCGCAGTCTCCAGAGGAATGGCAAGCAAGGTTGCTTGGGCTTGGTTTTTTAACGGAGGCGGCAGGTAACATTTGCTGCACAATCGCTGGGTTGGTGTTGTTTGGCAAAAGCCCGCGCCGTTATTTAAAGCAAGCTGGGTTAAGAGTAATGGTATTTAGTGGCGAAGATAAGGAATATCAGGCAGCACTGGATGAAATTATTGATGGCCCAATGGTTGGTCGCTGGGATCTAGATAATGGAGATAAACATCTAGTTGATGGCGGAATTATTGAACGCTTCATGGAGGTGATGACACCCTTTATCTCTCAGGAGTCTAGTGAGATAAATGAAGAGCTAAGACGGGAAATAAAGTGGTTTTATCCACTTGAGGCTGTTAGAGAAGTATTGATTAACTCACTGGCGCACCGTGATTGGACGCGTTTTGTTGAGATTGAAGTGTCTGGATATTCGAATCGTCTTGAAGTGATCAGTCCGGGTGCTTTGCCTAATTCGATGACGGTGGAAAAAATGAAGGCTGGCCAGCGTTCGCCCAGAAATACAATTGTAATGGAAGTGTTACGTGATTACAGATATGTCGATTATCGCGGAATGGGCGTAAGAACAAAAATAATTCCGTTGACTAAAGCGTTAACAGGCAATGACCCCGGGTTTGAATTAACTGAGGATCATTTAAAAACGGTTTTATACCGTTAGCCAAGGATGAGAAATATTTGCTTGGTCGTTGTTTGATTGGCATGGGGAACAAGCATCTGATTGATAAGAGTTGAGGATGAGTAAGGTTGGTCAGCGTGAACGCGTTACCTAAAGTCGTATCGTTCAGTTTTTAGGTTATCGCTATTTAGGCGATTGGCAGGAGCGTGCCAATAATAAAAACATTGAAGTGGATGTCTTGGGTTGATTAGACACTATCTAAGGTTGGATAATCGTTTGCCTTAAAAGTACCTCTTGATAACCGCTGCCGTTTGAATGGCGACGGGTAGAGAGGTGGACAATAAAACACAGGGGATAACAACATGTCGAATTCTCAAGCGAATAACGCCGGGAAACCAAAGGGCGTGCTTGACGGATATTTTCAGCTTTCAGCACGTGGTACCAACGTGCGTCAAGAGGTGGTAGCAGGCCTGACCACCTTCTTGGCAATGGTTTATTCAGTAATCGTGGTCCCCAGTATGCTCGGTAAAGCCGGTTTTCCACCAACGGCCGTGTTTGTGGCGACCTGTCTGGTTGCAGGGCTGGGCTCATTGCTGATGGGGTTGTGGGCTAATTTGCCAATGGCGATTGGTTGTGCGATTTCATTGACCGCATTCACCGCCTTTAGCTTGGTCTTGGGTCAGCAGATCTCCATTCCTGTCGCGTTGGGGGCGGTATTTTTGATGGGGGTATTGTTTACCTTTATCTCGGTAACGGGTATCCGCACCTGGATTTTGCGTAATTTACCTATGGGGGTGGCTCACGGTACAGGGATTGGTATCGGGCTGTTCTTGTTGTTGATCGCTGCTAACGGTGTCGGTCTGGTGGTGAAGAACCCACTGGATGGTTTGCCGGTGACATTAGGGGCTTTCACCTCGTTTCCGGTGGTGATGACATTAGTGGGTTTGGCGGTTATTTTTGGCTTGGAAAAATTGCGTGTGCCAGGCGGGATCCTGCTGGTGATCGTGGTCATCTCGGTTGTTGGCCTGATTTTCGACCCGGCAGTGACATATCAGGGGCTGTTCGCTATGCCAAGTTTGGCAGATGCTGATGGTAATTCACTGATTTTTAGCCTGGATATCAAAGGGGCTTTGCAACCGATAGTATTGCCAAGCGTGTTGGCGTTGGTGATGACGGCGGTGTTTGATGCCACTGGGACCATCCGAGCGGTGGCTGGGCAGGCCAATCTGCTGGATAAAGATGGCCAGATTATCAACGGGGGTAAAGCATTGACCACTGACTCCCTGAGCAGCATTTTTTCCGGGTTGGTGGGTGCTTCACCTGCGGCGGTTTATATCGAATCTGCTGCAGGTACTGCCGCTGGTGGTAAAACTGGTTTGACAGCAACCGTGGTTGGGTTGTTGTTCTTGTTGATCCTGTTCTTGTCGCCACTCTCTTACCTGGTTCCGGTCTATGCCACAGCACCCGCATTGATGTATGTGGGGTTGTTGATGCTGAGTAACGTCACCAAACTGGATTTCAACGACTTTGTTGATGCGATGTCGGGTCTGTTGTGTGCAGTATTTATTGTGCTGACCTGTAATATCGTTACCGGCATTATGCTGGGCTTCAGCTCGCTGGTGATTGGCCGCATATTCTCAGGCGAGTGGCGTAAACTGAATATTGGTACTGTATTGATTGCCATTGCATTGGTGGCGTTTTATGCGGGTGGTCGGGCGATTTAAACCTGGTTTGCTGCAGGGCCGTTGTTCGGCCCTGCTGTTCTTTCTTCTCTACTGATATTTCCTCTGCCAAGGCGTGATATTACTCGCTAGCCACTGGTATCGGTGCGCTGGTTGTTGGGTGATGATCCCCTTTCGCTTTGTACTCTTTACTTTGAATCAAACGCAATGCCAGATACAGGTCGGGCACCAGAATCAGGTCCTGCTCTTTATTGTCAGAGTGTTTTATGCGGAACCAACGTGTCAGCTCGGTACGTCGGCCAGCCAGCACCAGAGTTATACCGCGCAATTTAAGTTCCCGTTTTAACTCATCGATAGCGGCGAGTACGCTGATATCTGGATGGGTGAAGCTGGCTACGGCGTCAATCACCACCCAACGGGATTGGAAAGGCGTGCCGTCCACCAGATTGGTGACTCGCCGTTTAAAGTAGGCCACATTAAAATAGGTCAGTGGCGAGTTAAAACGGTACATGATGACGCCATCCACCGGTTTAATACCATTATTGTTACCAATCGAATGGATCATTCCGTCATTATTGACCCCGAGCAACTGCTCGGTAGGGCGGAAAACGGTTTTTAAAAACTGTAATAACCCCAATAGTACAGCAAGACCAATACCGGGGATAATCCCCATCAGCAGTACGCTGATGAAGGTAAACAGGGCCAGATAAAACGCCGGACGGTTGCGTTTACGTAGCCGAGTAATGCTACGCATATCCAGCAACGACCAGGAGGCGTAAATCAGTATCACGCCCAGCACTGCTGTGGGGATAAACTGTAAAGGTTGGCGACAGAATATCACCACTAAGCCGATTGCCAGTGCAGCAATGATGGAGACCAATTGGCTTTTGCCACCATTGGCATCATTCACAGCGGTACGGGAGTTTGCCCCGCTGATGGCGAACCCTTGTGATAGCCCGGAGACGATATTAACTAACCCCAACGCACGGAACTCACTGTCGGCATCAACCTCGTACCCGTTTTTGGCGGCGAAACTGCGTGCGGTGAGCATCATACTGACAAAGCTGACTACCGCCAGGTTTAACGCCGGTAGCACCAGTTCACGCAGTAAACCTGGTTTAAAGTCAGGCCAGGTTACCATGGGCAATCCACCACCGCTAAAGCCTGCTGATACAGTTTCCACCCCAAAGCGTGGCAAATTAACCAGCCAGGTCAGCCCGGTGGTCAGGATGACGGCGAATAACGGAGCTGGCCAATTAGGCCGGGCGCGGTGTATCCCCAGCAGGATCAACAGTGTCAGTAGCGAGACACCGATGGTGGGCCAGTGACTGTTGAGTAAATTGCTTGGTAGAGCGTAAATGCGCTCAATCAGTTCACTGGATGGCGCGGAGAACCCAAATATCTTACTGATTTGATTGACAATAATTGTTAGTGCCACGCCATTGAGTAACCCATGCAATATCGGGTGTGACAAAAGGTCGGCAATAGCACCCAGCTTGAAACGGCTGGCGATAAGGCACCAGGTGCCCATCATCAAGGTCATAATGATGGTTAATTGCCAATGGAGTTCGCTATTGCCTGCCGCCAGGGGGGTGACGACGGCGGCAATGACTGCACAGGTTGCCGCATCAGGCCCGACGATCAATTGCCGTGATGAACCGAATATGGCGTAGGCAATCATCGGTAGAATACAGGAGTAAAGCCCAACGATGGCGCCGACACCGGCTAATTCGGCGTAGGCAATCGCTACCGGTAACGCCACGGCGGCAACAGAAAGGCCTGCTTGAATATCAGGTTTTAGCCAAGTGCGCTCATAAGCGAACAGGTTCACTAGCCCGGGGGCTACTTTTTGCAGAGATTTCCACCGCATAGATGCTCTATCTGACATAGTTAATAATGTTTTTCTCAGGCTGTTGACTCCACAGACGGACTATACCTGAGGGGCAATCAGCCGATTTTTAATCAAGTCCTGGTGAATATTTATCAAAATTATCACCAGTATAGCAGAGGTTTCGTCGTGTCATTACGGCATTGGGCCATGCACAAAGGGCAGCGTTGGGGCCATATTTTACTTTGGTGATGGCCAGTAGTCGCGGTAGCAAGCAACCCAGGCTTGGGCACAGTGGGAAAGATAGTTGCCATGGCACCATATCAATAATTTCACTTTCTACACCTCACCACTTTTGAGACTCTCGATGGAGTCCATCAATCTGCGAGCATTCTTGGGTGAACGCAGTAAATAAGCCGTTTCTTCCAGCGAGTTGTACTCTTCCAGTGACATCAACACACAAGATTCGCCATGCTGACGGGTGATCAACACCGGTGCTCTATCTTCAATCCGATCAAATTTCTCGCTTAACATTCTATAATTAGGTGTACCTAAAACTCGTGGATAAAAATATGCTACTAGCGACGTTTGCCATCATGGTTGGTTTTGCAGTGCTGGTTTGGAGTGCTGACAAATTTGTCGAAGGTGCAGCCGCCAGTGCCAACTATGCGGGAATGCCACCGTTATTGATTGGTATGATCGTTGTGGGATTTGGTACATCGGCTCCCGAGATGGTGGTATCAGCCATGGCTGCAATGGAAGGTAATCCTGCTCTTGCTCTTGGTAATGCACTTGGCTCAAATATTGCCAATATTACCTTGATATTGGGTATTACAGCGATTATCGCCCCTATCGCGGTTCATTCGAACATCATTCGTAAAGAGTTGCCCATTCTCTTGCTAGTCACAGCAGTGGTGGGAGCTATGTTATGGAACCAACAAATAGGCGTTGCGGAAGCGTGGGGACTGATCGGCGGGTTTGTATTGCTGATAGGTTGCTCAATCTGGTGCGCATTTCGTTCAAAAGGTGACCCTTTAGAACAAGAAGTCGAGCAAGAGATCTCAACAAATGTGACAACGCTCAAGGCGGCTATTTTTTGGCTGATCTTGGGTTTAGCACTATTAATCGTCAGTTCCAGAATTCTGGTTTGGGGTGCGGTTGAAATTGCCCAGCAACTCGGTGTCAGTGATCTGCTGATTGGATTAACTATTGTTGCTTTTGGGACGTCTCTTCCTGAGTTGGCAACATCAATTGTGGCTGCTCGGAAAGGTGAACATGACATCGTAGTCGGGAATATCGTTGGCTCCAATATGTTTAATTCATTAGCGGTCATTGGTATAGCAGGCACCATTGAACCAATTACCAATATTGGTGCTGAAGTTTTCTGGCGTGATTGGACATCAATGCTATTTGCCACTGCGCTCTTGATGTTAATAGTGCGTTCTGGTAAATCACAAAGCATCAAGCGTGGCGAAGGTGTCTTGCTTTTACTGTGTTATCTTGGCTACAACACTTATCTGCTCTACGGAGCACTGTAAATCCTACCAGACATAGGTTTTTTGCTCGTCAGTCTATTTGACAGCTAGCATCAAACCCGTTTCCTTCTCGCCTTAGGGCATCTAGCAAGAAAGCCCTTACATATCTCTGGGTGAATCATTAATTTAACTAATCATTTTTGGCTTTTTTTTTCTGAACTGTGATAAGAATAACATCAAGCAATTCTGTTTACAGGTACACATAGACCTAAAATGATTCGAGTTGCTTGTAGATGGCAAACACCAGAGTCCACAGGAGCATAGCCCGCTATGTGATATGGACCAGTCTGCTGGGATACATCGGTCAGGAAGCGATTTGAAGGCCGCTTAGCGGTAGCCCGTAGAGAAAATCACAGGGGCGTAATTTCGAGTATATTCAGTGTCATTAAAGCGAAAAGTGAAAGTATTCCAATAAGTTCAACTTGTTTTGGATGAGTTTGATTACGGTTCAAGTGCAGCATATATCCCCTTTTTTATCAGGACGATTCCATATAATGTCAAATAACTCCCATTCTCATCAGCGTCTGCTCTCTCTGGATGTTTTACGAGGCATGACAATCGCAGGTATGATCTTGGTCAATAATCCCGGTTCTTGGAGCTATGTTTATACTCCTCTCAACCATGCCCCCTGGAATGGATTGACACCAACCGATCTGGTTTTCCCTTTCTTTATGTTTATTATGGGGATATCTACCTATATTTCCCTGCAAAAAAGCCAGTTTTCCCTCGACTCATCTAATATAGTGAAAATTCTGACCCGTACCTTGGTTATTTTTATGATTGGGCTGTTGATTGCCTGGTTCGCACTTTTTCTCAGAACATCATACAAGCTAACTATTGAAGGGATCGGGTTCTGGCAACGTATGGGGCCATCACTGTGGAATTTTGAACACATCCGCATTTTAGGTGTGATGCAACGATTGGCTATCTGTTACGCCGTGACGGCAATGATCGCGCTCCTGGTTAATCACAAGTACATCCCGCATATTATTGTCACCCTGTTGCTGGGATATTTTGCTATTTTGTTCGCAGGGAATGGGTTCGAACAAAGTGAGCAGAATATTGTTTCGCGGCTCGACCAAGCGGTGCTTGGCGTTAATCATATGTACAAAGATGCCGGGCTAGCGATTGATCCTGAAGGGCTGCTAAGTACGCTTCCGGCCATCGCTCATGTTCTGTTGGGTTTTTACTGCGGTAAAATTCTTTCACAAGTTCAGGATATTCGGCAGAAGGTTCAAACACTGTTTATTATTGGTACCACTCTGACATTCATCGGTTTTTTACTCAGCTATGGTTGTCCGATTAATAAAAAAATTTGGTCGCCGACTTTTGTCTTGGTGACTTGTGGTTTGGCGGCCTCTTTACTCGCATTATTGATGTGGATTATTGATATCCAGGGTAAGACCACTTGGAGTCGCCCATTTGAGTCATTTGGCATCAATCCGTTATTTATTTACGTCAATGCGGCTTTTCTTTCTTTACTGTTAAACACCATTCCGTTTGGCCACTATGACTCGTTGAGCACCATTCATCTGTTTGTCTACGAAGGGATGTTAAGACCGGTATTAGGTGACTATCTGAGTTCATTAGCTTACGCTTTGTTATTTCTTGGCATCAACGGAGCCATAAGTTCGGTACTGTATCGCCGCCAAATCTATATCAAAATATAATCTTGCGATAGGTCTGAGCCTGTCCGTCATGAACAGGCTCAGACATGCATGACAGGATCACCGGTACTTTCATTGCCTGTGATTATCTGTCAGCTTATTGATATGGAAAATGCTTATGACATTTTTCAATCCGCTGTTTGTAGCAGTAATTCATAGACTGAAAGACTTATGTAGCCATTACTGGAGGGTGACCGCTCCAAACGGATTTATCTGTCATCCTAGTCACCAAGTTGGCTATGCTCCTAGGGCTTCCATCGCCGCCAAGAAATCCCACTGACCACTGCGTACAACAATATCAGGTTCGAAATCCGCCCGTTGGAACGCCGTCATCAACATTTTATACAGCGCGAAATCTTCGTTATAAATCAGAATCGGCCACTTAGCCAATTCGCTGATATTGATACAGGTTCGGTTGTGCCAGTGCCTAGATTTTGGCACTACCATACAAGTAGGGACAGGAAGATTAATGACGGATCTGCGCTGGTGGGCAAGATGGTCAGCGCCAGATCCAATTCACCGGACAGGACGGCTTGTTCAACTGACTGGCCCCTAGTTCACAGATCTCCCGTTGAATAGTCTGGCGAAATTGCCTGATTAAATCGGTAATTTATCATTTGTTGCCATTGGCTTTCTCTTAGCGTGGGGGGGCTCACAGCGGTGTTGGTGGCGCTGTTTGTGGTGATTACCGGTGTGTTTGGTATGGTTGTGAAGGACATTCTATTTTTGCGCCTGAGTGTGCGCAGTGGCCTGGCTAAAGGGGCGGGTCTGGGGGCGTCATCCCATGGTGCCGGAACCGCCCGAGCCTATGAAATGGGCCAGCAAGAAGGCATGGTATCCAGTTTAGTGATGATGTTGGCGGGGGTTATCACCGTTATTGCGGCACCACTCATTGGTCACCTTATGTGGTGAGGCGATGGGGGGCAGAATCCCCCCAAAAGATTTAGCGAGCAGCCTGGATCAGGGAGACAACCAAGGGAGATAACTCACCGCGTAGCGCCGCTCGCTCCGATTGGAACAGGGTGGCAGCATAAAAACGGTGCCCCGGTAGCTCTATGGAACGAACATCCCCTTGAGGATCATGACCACTGATGATCAACGGATGCTTTTCCAGGTCAGCAACAAACTCAGGGTTAACACCAAAGTTGCAGTGATAACCTTCGTGGATTTCCTGCTTGCCATAAGCGTTGGCGATTATCGTGTCAGGCTGGAGCAGAATAGTACCGCTCTTTTCCACCAGTGAACAACTCAACGGTGCGATCACCAAACGACCACCGTTATCGGTTTCTGCATGTCCGGCATCATGCCAACCCATCGCATTACGCGCATACTCAATCACCGCATACTGAAATCCGCCACATGACCCTAGAAAGGGGATGTCTTGCTCGCGGGCATAGCGGATGCTCATAAAAACCCCGTCATCATGGTGATAGGGGCTGCCGGGTACCACCCAGATAGCATCATAATCCTGCAAGACTGCGGTATTGTTCAGTGTTTCTGTGGGGATCCATTGGGCTTGAATATCAACATCAAGGTGGGAAGCGGTAAGTTGGATGGCGATGGGGATCGCCTGATGGGCAACAATAGTGGGTTGGTAATCACCAATCAGTGCGAGACGAACTTGAGATTTGCTCATTTCCTTTTTCCTACGCAGGTAAAAAAGGATGTTACAGCACTGTTAATTGTTAGTCTGCATCTTTTTTAGCAACAGAGCACAAAATGTGTTGAGGAATGCAATGTCTGCCCAAGTTCACGCAAATCACCGTGATAACAAACAAAAAGGCGCTTCACCCTATAAGGAAAAGCGCCTTTTATCAATAGGTTAACTGACTAGTATCAGTTCATACCATATTTTTTCAATTTCTTACGCAGTGTACCGCGGTTGATACCCATCATCAGGGCTGCACGAGTCTGGTTGCCACGGGTGTATTGCATCACCATGTCCAATAGTGGCTGCTCCACTTCAGCCAGTACCAGCTCATATAACTCATTAACATCTTGACCATTTAATTGAGCAAAATAGTTCTTCAGTGCTTGCTTAACCGAGTCACGCAGAGGCTTTTGAGTCACTTGATCCTGTGAATTTACAGTTGAAACGGTCAGTACGTCAGAATTTACGCGTTGTTCGAACATAGTTCTGTCAGCTCTTTGTTACGCTAAGATTTTCGAAATATGCCTCCAACGCCTCCAGCTGTTCGCTGGCATCCTCAATGGCGTTGAATGTGCGCCGAAACTGGTCATTCGGGGCATGCTCCTGTAAGTACCAAGAGACGTGCTTTCGAGCAATTCGGAATCCCTTGCCTTGGCCATAAAAGCCGTGCAATTCCCGAATATGCTCTAACAACAAGTGCTTCACGTTGCCAAGTGGCATCGGTGGTAGCAACTCCCCTGTGTCCAGATAATGCTGGATTTCCCGGAAGATCCAAGGTCTCCCCTGAGCAGCACGGCCTATCATCAGGGCATCGGCCCCAGTGTAGTCGAGTACTGCTCTGGCTTTATGCGGGTCAGTAATGTCGCCATTCGCGATAATCGGAATGGTGACACGCTGCTTAACTGCTCGAATGCTGTCATACTCCGCGCTGCCGTTAAACAGACAGGCACGGGTGCGGCCATGAATAGTCAGGGCCTGTATGCCACAATCCTCGGCCAGTTGGGCAATCTCTACACAGTTACGGTGTTCTGGCTCCCAGCCAGTACGGATCTTCAGTGTTACCGGCACATCCACCGCGCTAACTACCGCGAGGAGGATCTGTTTAACCCGTTCCGGGTACTGCAGTAATGCAGAGCCGGCAAGTTTACGGTTCACTTTCTTGGCTGGGCACCCCATATTGATGTCGATGATTTGGGCACCGCTGGCCACATTAATGCGCGCCGCCGCCGCCATATCATCAGGATCACATCCGGCTATCTGTACCGAGCGGATCCCGGGTTCATCACTATGTACCATACGCAAACGCGACTTATCTGTACGCCACACCTCTGGATTGGAGGAGAGCATTTCAGATACCGTCATCCCAGCCCCCATTGCATGACACAAGGTTCTGAATGGGCGATCTGTGATACCGGCCATCGGAGCCGCAATCAGGCAATTTGTTAACTGGTGGTGTCCAATGCGCATTGACAAAGAATAACCATACTGTGTCTGCAAGGGCGCGTATATTACGCATTTTTTCGCTGAGATGAAAGGCCAAACTTTGACCAATTTACTGCAATTTATCAATAAAAATGCGCAACACAGTGAACGATAGGGATATTGTTTTTATTTAACAATGAATTACGCAGTTTTGTTTGTTTTTTGCACAATAAAATATTCTCCACTCAACAAGATATTATCTTGGCATCCAGTAACGCGGCCCCAAGTTTATACAAGTTGCAGGGATGTTAGCAGCGTGAGTACATGTGGCCCATCCTTGGGCCCTGCCTGAGCAAAGGCAGGGCTAATCTCAGTCCACTATCAATCGACAATAACACGGCCATTCAGTGGTTGTACCGGGCGATTATTGGCATGGTGGATAACGCCACGGAACTGACTGATTTGCTCGGCAGAAGCGCTTACAGGCTGTTCCAGCACCAACCAACTAACACCTTCAGAACAAGGTGGCGTGGTCAGCGAACCACTGAAGCGATAGAATTTAAAGGTTTTAGGCAATAGGGCCTTGAGATCGACTGGTTTGTTTAACACAGCAGGTTGGTCAACCGCCGTTGGCATTTGTTGCCAGGCTTGCGCCAACTGCGGATTGGCTTTTCCTTCTTGGAACATCAGTGCCAATACAGCCAGAGCGCCTGCTTTATTTTTGTAAACAAAGTGACCTTCCAGCGGGAACTGCTTGCCATCGATTTCATTTTCGCTTGGTGCGTGGAAATGGAATTGCTGCAGCGTGAAGGTGTCGTTATCTAAACGTAACGTGTTCCCTTCACTGACATTGATCTGAATGGTATGGCCATTATTGACGATTTGCTGTTTACCTGGCCGAAAAGCCAGTTCAAGCTTACCGTGATGAGTTTTCAATGCGCCTTGAATATTGACCGGAGATTGATTCTTACCAGTTTCACACAGTGAAAAATCTGGCGAGAGTTTACCCCAATGAGCGGGGTCTTCCTGCCCTTCATAACTCCAATGTGCATGCTGCTCTGCGGCACAAATTGAGAAACTGGCCGCCAATAGGGCCGCTAACAATACTTTTCCTTTCATTGCGTTATCCTTTCTAACGAAAATGTCGATTACTCTGGTCAGATAGCCTCGCTGGGGCCGCTATCATTATGTCGTGAGGAAGAATACGCTTAGCGTGCTTAATAATAAATTGGCTGTTTGTCCTAAAATAGGAGAAAACCATCATAATTTATTGAAATTACGATGGTTTATTCTGATGGAAATAAGTGTAACTATTTGCGTTGGCCGGTAATCCGGCACCACTCTTCACGCTCGCTGACCGGATCAAGCTTGAATTGCTGTTGGTAGGCTTGTGCCACACTGTCCGCTTGAGTCGCCAGCACACCAGAGAGCCCAAGGTGGCCATTCGGTTTCACCAGTTCGCTAATAATGGGGGCCAATTCGCGCAGTGGGCCTGCTAGAATGTTGGCGACGACGACATCAGCCTGTAGATTGCTGGGTTGCTGTTGGGGTAAATAGAGCTCCAAACGTTCAGAGACGCCATTACGCTGGGCATTATCGCGACTGGCTTGAATCGCTTGGGGGTCGATATCAATGCCAATGGCGCGCGCGGCACCCAGTTTTAGTGCCGCAATTGCCAGGATGCCAGAACCGCAACCGAAGTCGATAACGGTTTTCCCGTTCAGGTCCAGGCCATCTAACCACTGTAGGCACAGCGCCGTCGTGGGGTGGGTACCGGTACCGAATGCCAACCCAGGGTCGAGCATCACATTCACCGCATTAGGGTCAGGGACTTCGCGCCAACTGGGGCAAATCCACAAGCGTTCACCGAAGCGCATCGGGTGGAAGTTATCCATCCATTCGCGCTCCCAATCTTTATCTTCCAATTGCTCGATTTTGTGCAGGAAACCGCTACCCAACAACGGGTGCTGTTCGAGCATCGCCACCACTTCACTCATATCGGTTGCTGCATCAAACAGACCGATGATATCTGTATCTCCCCACAGCAGGGTTTCACCGGGTAAAGGCTCAAATACCGGGTTATCGTGGGTGTCCTGAAAGGTTACCGATACGGCACCGCTTTCAACCAGCGCATCGCTCAGGTCTTCTGCCTGGCTGCCGCTGGTGTTCAGTTTTAGTTGGATCCAAGGCATAACAATCTCTCTTTAAGAGGGTAAGGATGACGCCATCTGGCGCTTTTCGCCGTAGGCGTTACCGAGATAAAACGCCAACAGACTCAGCAGCAGCGAAGGCACAATAGGGTGTAGTCCGGCCAGTTGCAGCTTGAAGCTGGCTAATAGCGTATAGCATAACGCACCAACGACCATTGAGCTAAGTGCTCCCTGTGCATTAGCCCGCTCCCAGTACAATCCCAATACCAGTGGCCACAGGAATACCGCTTCTAGCCCACCAAAGGCCAACAGGTTGAGCCAGATGATCATTTCAGGCGGTCGCCAGGCCGCCAGCAGCACCAGTAATCCCAGGACTAAGGTGGTAACACTGGAGAAGCGCTTGATCCTGGTCTCATTTTGCATCTGCTGTGGGCGGATCCCTAGATAGAGATCTTTGATAATCGTGGCGGATGATTGCAATAACTGCGCATTGATGGTCGACATGATGGCGGCCATCGGTGCCGCCAGGAAGATGCCAGCGGCGTAAGGAGGGAGCACCGTGATCATCAGTTTGGGGATCACCTGGTCAGGGATGGTCAGATCGGGAAGGACGGCACGCCCTAGCGCTCCCGCCAGATGCATACCCAACATCAGCACCGCCACCACGATAGTGCCGAGGATCATGCCACGGTGCACGGCTTTACTGTCGCGATAAGAAATGCAACGCACGGCGGTGTGTGGTAAGCCAATAACCCCGAAGCACACCAGGATCCAGAATGAAGCCATAAACGGCAGACTGAGGATCTGCTCAGCCCCTTGTGGGGTGACCAACGCCGGATCGATCTGTTGCAGTTTATCTACCGCACTGTGCAAACCCCCAGCGGCATGGATCACGGCAACCAGTAGCAAGATGGTGCCTAACAGCATCACCAGCCCTTGCATGGCGTCGTTGAGCACACTGGCACGGAAACCGCCCAGCGAGGTGTACAGCGCAATACTGACGCCAAAAATCAACAAGCCGGTATCGTAAGGAATACCCGCCGCAGTTTCCAACAGGCGCGCACCACCAATAAACTGTACGGTCATGGCCCCCAAGAAAGCGACCAGCAGGCTTAGGCTGGCCAGCCATACCAACAGACGACTTTGATAGCGGGCAAACAGCATATCGTTCAGTGTGATGGCCTGGTAACGCCTTGCCAGAATAGCAAACTTTTTACCGAGTACGCCGAGTGAAAGCCACACCGCAGGGAGTTGGATCATCGCCAGCAACACCCAGCCCAGACCGTATTTATAGGCAGCACCGGGTCCACCGATAAACGAACTGGCGCTGATATAGGTGGCGGTCAATGTCATTGCCAGAACAAAGCCCCCCATCGAGCGGCTGCCGAGAAAATACTCACTGAGGAAGTTACCTTTCTGGCGGCGATGATAGGCATAAAACGATAAGCCAAATACCAGTAACAGATAGGCGATTAGCGGCACAATGACTTCAATCTGCACGATTATCCTCCAGCGAGATATCGCGGAAGATGCCACGTACCATCAGCCAACACAGGCCGATAAACAGCAGTGGCAATAACAGACAAGCCATCTCGAACCAGTGCGGTAGACCGGTGATGCCAATGGCGTTGTCTGGCAGGTAAGCCGCCAGCGACCAGGCCAGCAGATAAAGTAGTGTCAAGCCCAGGGCCCAGCGTGCTTCACGGTGAGCTTGAACAAAGCGGGGTTCCATCCGTGCCTCCAAGGGTTTACGGTTATGGGTTGGCAAAGGAGGGGATTTTACGACAAGGGGCGCTTTTGCCAAGCTGTAATCTTATCAAGAGCGATAAAAAAACCGGTTAATGGTGGGCTGATTGAAGGGAAAACCGGGGGTATAGCGATAAATAAAAAAACACCGCCTCAAATTTGAGACGGTGTTTTTAATGACTGACTAACGGATTAGCCGATTTATTGCAGTCCGAGCTTCTTCTCCAGATAGTGGATGTTGGTGCCACCATGCTGGAAGTTTTCGTCACTCATGATCTTTTGCTGCAGTTCCACATTGGTCTTGATGCCATCAATGATCAACTCAGCCAGGGCGTTTTTCATCCGGGCAATAGCGACATCTCGGCTCTCACCGTAGGTGATCAGTTTGCCGATCATTGAGTCATAGTACGGCGGTACAGTATAACCGGCGTAAATATGAGATTCCCAACGAACGCCAAAACCACCAGGGGCGTGGAAACGGGTAATTTTACCTGGGCTTGGCAGGAAGGTATTCGGGTCTTCGGCATTGATACGACACTCTATCGCATGGCCATGAACCTTCACTTCTTTCTGCTTGATCGAAAGCGGCTGACCGGCAGCGATACGCAGTTGCTCTTTGATCAGGTCAACGCCAGTGATCATCTCAGTCACCGGGTGTTCCACCTGAATACGGGTGTTCATTTCAATAAAATAGAACTCGCCGTTTTCATACAGGAACTCAAAGGTACCTGCACCACGGTAACCGATCTCCATACAGGCTTTTGCACAGCGCTCACCGATATAACGGCGCAGTTCCGGGGTGATCCCGGGAGCTGGTGCTTCTTCGACCACTTTCTGGTGGCGGCGTTGCATAGAGCAGTCACGTTCAGCCAGATAGATAGCATTGCCCTGGCCGTCAGCCAATATCTGAATTTCGATATGGCGTGGGTTTTCCAGGTATTTTTCCATATAAACCATGTCGTTATTGAAAGCCGCTTTGGCCTCCGCTTTCGTCATGGAAATGGACTGCTCGAGATCTTTTTCACTGCGCACAACGCGCATACCACGGCCACCACCACCACCAGAAGCTTTGATGATCACCGGGTAACCAATGCGCTTGGCGAAGGCGCGGTTTTTATCCATGTCCTCAGTCAGTGGGCCATCAGAGCCGGGTACGCATGGAACACCTGATTTTTTCATCGCATTGATGGCGGAAACTTTATCCCCCATCAAACGGATGGTTTCAGCGCGAGGGCCGATGAAAATAAAGCCCGAGCGCTCAACTTGTTCAGCGAAGTCGGCATTTTCAGACAGAAAACCATAGCCTGGGTGGATAGCCACCGCACCGGTAATTTCAGCAGCCGAGATGATTGCTGGAATATTCAGATAGCTTTTGACCGATGGAGCCGGGCCAATACAGACGGTTTCATCCGCCAGCAGGACATGTTTTAGATCGCGATCTGCACTTGAGTGAATGGCAACAGTTTTGATACCAAGCTCTTTACAAGCACGCAGAATACGAAGCGCAATCTCGCCACGGTTGGCGATAACAATTTTATCAAGCATGGTGCGCCTCGTTATTCGATGACGACCAATGGCTCGTCATATTCAACCGGCTGGCCGTTTTCTACCAGGATAGCTTTGACCACACCGGATTTATCCGCTTCGATCTGGTTCATCATTTTCATTGCTTCAACGATGCACAGTGTATCCCCGGCGTTGACAGTCTGACCGACTTCTACAAACGCTTTGGCATCAGGGCTAGGCGTACGGTAGAACGTGCCGACCATTGGGGAACGAACGATATGACCACTCATGGCTGCTGGTGCTGCAGGCGTTTCTGCGGCAGCAGGTGCACTGATGGTGGCCGGGGCAGGTTGAGGGGCTGGCATGGCGTACTGTTGCATTGTCGGGAAAGCCTGCACAGGTGCAGCACGGCTAATGCGAACTGACTCTTCGCCTTCAGAAATTTCCAGTTCAGAAATGCCTGATTCTTCAACCAGCTCGATCAGTTTCTTGATTTTACGAATATCCATGAGTGTGATTCCGTACTCTTTTGGTGTCTACCCGTGGTTCTTCAAGCGGTAGCTGGCAACGTCCTTCACGCCCCTCCCTTACCGGATTGACCCGGTTACAGAAAATGGGCTCTGTTGCTGCCTACCTACCCTTTGAATCGACTTGGGTATAACAATTAATGGGTTTTTAACAAACGGTTAACCGCTGCCTGTAACGCAAACGTATAGCCCTCGGCACCGAGACCGCAAATCACCCCTACCGCGATATCGGACAGGTAAGAGTGATGACGGAATGGCTCGCGGGCATGCACATTGGACAGATGGATCTCGATAAACGGGATCTGTACCGCCAACAGTGCATCACGCAACGCCACGCTGGTATGCGTGAACGCCGCTGGGTTAATCAAAATAAAATCAGTATTACCCTGTGCCTGATGAATGCGATCAATTAATGCAAACTCGGCATTGGATTGCAGATGACTCAAGGTGATATCTAAAGCGAGTGCCTGGTTTTCCAATCCATTAACGATCTCTGTCAGTGTCGTGCTGCCGTACTTTTCCGGCTCACGCGTCCCCAGCAGATTCAGATTGGGGCCGTTTAGAAGCAAAATGTGAAACTTATCCGCCATTGTGCTGGTATCTCCGGCAATAAAACCATCATCGTAAAAAATAACCTGATGTCACCCATTTGTCACCTGTTACCGGGGGTTTTTATGCCAACGGTAGGGACAAGGTCAGGCATTATAATGATATCGTAGCAATTCGCAGCTAAATAGTGGTCTTATCAGCGAAGATATTCAACCCTAAATCAGCAAACAATGCATACTGCTACTGGATTATGAGGGGTAGAACACAGAAAAGTTCCGTATTTTAGCGGGGGATTGGGGCAAATAATCTTGTCGTTCTCTATGACTTAGGGCGCCACCATAAACGAAATTTCTTATAGCGCAACGCCAATAACAGTAGTGCCAATGTGGCATAGATCACCGGTGGTGGTGAGACGGTTTTCACCGACCATAAGTAATGAATGGGAGCGAGAATCGCCACCAGATAAACCAGGTTGTGCAGTTTTTGCCATTTTCCCGCTAATTGGCGTTGTGCCCATAATGTTGAGGTGGCGGCCAGCGCGAGCAGGATTAGCCAGCAGATCATCCCCAGGGTCAGATAGGGGCGGGTGACTAACTCATGCCCTAACAGGTTGATATTACTTAGCCCCAACTCCAGTGTCGAATAGCTCACCAGATGCAGGGTTGCCCAGGCAAAACACCACAAACCCAGCAGCCGGCGGGTACGCATTAACAACGGTTGCCGGGTGTAGCGGGCGAGTGGGGTCACCAGTAGTGTGGCCAGCAGCAATTTTAACGCCATCCTGCCAGTAAAGTGCTGAATGTCTTTGGCTGGATCAGCGCTTAACCCACCGTGCATGACTGCCAGGACCAGCCAAAGGAATGGCAGTAAGGCCGCCAACGTGATCAGCACCTTGAGTCCGGTAATCTGTTTGGCGGTTAAACGCATTTAGAAATTCTCCCGTAAATCGAGACCGCGATAGAGCGAAGCTACCTGGTCTGCATAGCCATTAAACAGTAACGTGGGTTGGCGCTGTACATCCAGAACGCCTCCAGCACCAATAAAACGTTCGGTTGCTTGTGACCAGCGCGGGTGGTCGACATGGGGATTCACATTGGCGTAAAAGCCATATTCATCGGGGGCAGACAGATTCCAAGTGGTGGGCGGCTGTTCACGTGTCAGGCTGATTTGCACAATGGACTTGATGCCTTTAAAGCCATACTTCCAGGGCGTAACCAGGCGCAGCGGGGCCCCATTTTGTGGTGGCAGTATCTTGCCATAAACGCCGACGGCTAACAGGGTAAGAGGATGCATCGCTTCATCAAGCCGTAAACCTTCAACATAGGGATACTGCAGGCCACCACCGATAAAGCGATCTTTCTGACCGGGCATCTGCTCTGGGTCATACAGGGTCTGAAAGGCGACATAGCGGGCGTGACTATTGGGTTCGGCCAGCTTGAGTAGCTTACCCAGTTCAAAACCGATCCAAGGTATTACCATCGACCAGGCTTCGACGCAGCGCATACGGTAAATACGCTGTTCCAAGGGAAAACGCTTGATCAGGTCATCAATATCTAGCGTGATGGGTTTACCCACTTCGCCATCGATCTTCACCTGCCAGTTGTCAGTTTTCAGCGAGCCGGCATTGGCCGCGGGATCGGCTTTATCCAGACCGAATTCATAGAAGTTATTGTAACCAGACACTTTGTCTTCCGGTGTCAGGGCCAGTTTGGCTTGCCAGACTTCAGGGGTGCTGAACGTCAGGGGTTTTCCCGGTGGCGCTTTAGGTCGATCGTTGCCTTTGAACCAAGATAATAAGTCGGCCCGACTCGGGGTGGGTAACGCCAGTGAGGCGGCGCTGAGCCCTAACGCCTGGAGTATTTTTCGCCGTTGGTAAAATACACTCTCTGGGGTGACGTCGGCTTCGGTCAGTTTTTGTGGTTGTTTCATGTTTGGTTTCATTTTTGGTTTCCCACCTGTCTTGTCCCGCAATGTATGGCTAAGTATAAAATCAAGTGGGGAAAGCAGGCGTGTCAGAAGCATAATGATTATATAAACATTATGTGAAGATTGGCTGTTTGCCTAAGAACTTGGTGCTTATACCCCTTGTTATGCAAGCTGCAGTAAACTTTGCAGCAGCTTGTATGACAAGGGGGTGTAGAGCGACTCGCAGCTGTCAGCGGACCTTTACCAAGGTACGGCCTGTCACCTGGTTATTGATCAGGGCGGCCGCGGTAGCAGGGACATCTTCCAGTTGAATTTCCTGAGTTGCCTGTTGGTAGAAACTCTCCGGCAGGAGGGTGGCCAGGCGTTCCCAGGCCATTTGGCGGCGATGTAACGGGGTTTGTACCGAATCCACCCCTTGCAGACGAACATTGCGCAGAATAAAGGGCATCACGGTGGTGGGCAGTTGGTAGCCCCCCGCTAGCCCACAGGCAGCAACGGTGCCGTTATAATTCATCTGTGCCAATACGCGAGCCAGTAATTTGTCGCCAACCGTATCAATGGCTCCCGCCCAGAGCTGTTTCTCCAATGGACGTGGTAATTCAAGATAGTCGCTGCGTGGCAAAACGGTTTTGGCTCCCAGTGAGTGTAAATAGTCGGTATTGCTACTGCGGCCACTGATCGCGGTGACGTTATAGCCCAGTGCAGCAAGCAGGGCGACAGCGGTACTCCCTACGCCACCACTGGCTCCGGTGACCAGAACATCACCATTGTTGGGGGTAACTCCCCCCTCTTCCAGCGCCATCACGCATAACATGGCGGTCAGACCCGCAGTGCCGAGGATCATCGCCTGGCGTTCACTCAGCCCTGATGGCAGTAGTGATAGCCATTCGGCGCAGACACGGGCCTGTTCTGCCAAGCCCCCCCAGTGATTTTCACCGACACCCCAGCCAGTGAGGATAACCTGCTGACCCGGTTTAAAACGTGGGTCTGTACTGCTGTGAACCTTTCCGGCAAAGTCGATACCCGGCACCATGGGAAAATGACGAATGACCTTTCCTTTGCCGGTAATGGCCAGCGCATCTTTATAGTTAAGGCTTGACCAGTTGATATCGACCAGCACCTCACCCTCTGGTAATTGAGCGCTGTCTATCTCTGTCACTTGCGCCAGGACTTGATTGTCTCGTTGTTCCAATAACAATGCACGCATGTCATTATTCCCCTTGTTTTTTATTCTCTATACTTAAAGTTACTGCAGGTGATAAGGGGCAGCAATGCCTTTGAGCAAGATCCGGCTTTTTACATTCAGGTTGATTGAAAGGGTCGGTAGGTAATCACGGGTGAGCAAAAAAAATAGTTTGCACAATTTTATTTGTTCGATTGGCGCAGGTAGTCAGCAACTCTTCATCTTGAAGGGTGGCGAGAAAAGCTGACTCTTTATTTAATCATCACGGGCAAGGTACAAGGATGAGATTCACCACCAAACTCTCTGCATTAATTACTCTGCTGGTGGTATTGGCGATGTTTTTAGTGTTGATTGGGTGTTCATACAGTTTCTTCTCTATCACGCAAGAACGTATGGAACGTCGCTTTGAAGCCTTGGCAACGTCTTTTGATCAGGCTATGTTGCTCGGCCAGATATCAGACTTGAACATCTGGGTACCGCAAGTGATGAAGCCGCTAGGGATAGCAACAATCGAAGTGGATAGCGAAAAACATCCCCTAGCAACAATCGAAGCGGATAGCGAAAATCACCCCCTTTTATCTTACAACGTACCTATGCCAACAACGCCATGGGGAACACTGATGGGCTATCGGCAAATTTCGTTGGAGTTGATGCATCATCCTGGTACCCAGTTGAAGATCACCTATCGTGATCCATTCGCGGTGAACGTATTCTCATTGCAATCCACCGGTGCGGTAACCCTGTCTATTATTGTCATGCTGATGATCCTGATGCTCAGTTTGCGCTGGTTACGTGAACAGGCGGAGGGTGAAGAGCGTCTTGAGCATCGAGCGCGACGCATTCTTAACGGTGAGCGGGAAGATGTATTGAAGGGCGATGTGCGTGAATGGCCCGCCAGTGTGAGTGGTGCACTAGACCGCCTACTAGCGGATTTGGCGGAAGCACGCGAGGAACGCAGCCGGGTTGATACCCTGATCCGCGCGTTTGCCGCACAAGATGCCAAGACGGGTCTGAATAACCGTTTGTTTTTTGATAATCAGCTCACGACGCTGTTGGAGGAGGAAGGGGCTCACGGGATTGTGATGATAGTGCGCTTGCCTGATTTCGATACCTTGCGTGAAGCTCATGGCAGCGCCGCAGTACAGGAGTTGATGTACTTGTTGGTGAACCTGCTTTCTACTTTTATCATGCGCTACCCTGCTGCACTGCTGGCCCGCTATTTTCACAGTGACTTTGCTGTTTTATTGCCGCATCGCACGCTAAAAGAGGCGGATGTGATCGCTGCCCAATTGATTAATGCTATCGATAGTTTACCACCAACGATGCAGATCGTTGATCGTGAAGCCTTCTTACATATTGGTATTGTCGCTTACCGTAGTGGGCAAACCACAGAGCAGATTATCGATCAGGCAGAACAGGCCAGCCGAAATGCCGTACTGCAAGGAGAGAATGGTTGGTATGTTTATGATAGTGATGTGCCTGAGAAAGGGCGTGGTAATGTTAAATGGCGCACTTTGCTCGAACAGGTACTGGCCCGTGGTGGGCCGCGTCTTTATTTGCAACCGGCGATCACCATCCAGGGAGATGTGCATCACCGTAAGGTGATGAGCCGTATCTATGATGGTACACAGGAGTTACTGCCTGCGGAGTATCTACCGCTGATCGAGCAGTTTGGCTTGGCAGAGAGTTATGACCGCCAGCATGTTAGTCGCATCATTCCGTTATTGGCGTTATGGCCGGAAGAGGATCTGGCATTTCCCCTGTGTGTTAGCTCATTATTGCAGCGTAGTTTTCAACGTTGTTTGCGCGATATGCTGTTACAGTGTGAAAAAAGTTACCGTAGGCGAATTCTGATTGAACTTGCTGAGGCAGATGTGTGTCAACATATCGACCGTTTGCGTCAGGTGTTACGATTGATTACGGGCTTGGGTTGTCGCTTGATTATTTCTCAGGCTGGATTAACGCTGGTCAGTATCTCTTATATCAAGTCGTTACCGGTGGAGATTGTTAAACTTCACCCGGGGTTGGTGAGGAGTATTGATCGGCGTGATGAGAACCAACTCTTTGTGCAGAGTTTGGCTGGGGCTTGTGAAGGTACTCAGACTAAGGTTTTTGCTGTGGGGGTTCGTTCGCGCAATGAGTGGCAGACGTTGAAAGCCTGTGGAGTTCACGGTGGACAGGGTGATTTTTTTGCTCTGGCGGAACCTATCGACGTGAGTTGTAAAAAATATTCACGTCATTATCGTGTTTAACCTGATGATCGGGTAAAAATTAACGTAGAATAGAGACTCTTTTCCCGTGAGTGTCAGTGGTTGCTTTTTTTACCGTTGGTTATCAGGAGAAATGTGAGATTTTATGCGCTGTGTTACCCCGTTGGGTACGTTTATCGGGTGGGGAGCTGGGCCTGTGTTGTTGGGTTTCAGTACTCGTTTGCTTTTCGTACATGCAGTCATAGGTCAGTAATGCAGACTATTTTTCACCGAAGTAGAACATTTTTGCGCCTTGTCGCTGCTTCGAGTGGTTGGTAAAGTAGGCGGATCTTATTTTCCGCCCTCAGATTGCAGGATTATCCTTTCGTTATGTTTAAGAAATTTCGTGGCATGTTTTCTAATGACTTGTCCATCGACTTGGGTACCGCCAATACCCTGATTTATGTTAAAGGACAAGGCATTGTATTGAATGAACCGTCTGTCGTGGCGATACGCCAGGATCGTGCAGGTTCACCCAAGAGCGTTGCAGCCGTAGGTCATGAAGCCAAGCAGATGCTGGGGCGTACCCCTGGTAATATCGCGGCTATCCGCCCGATGAAAGACGGTGTTATTGCCGACTTCTTCGTGACGGAAAAAATGTTGCAGCATTTTATTAAACAGGTTCATAGCAACAGTTTTATGCGCCCAAGCCCACGTGTGCTGGTTTGTGTACCGGTTGGTGCCACTCAGGTTGAACGTCGGGCAATCCGTGAGTCTGCTCAAGGCGCCGGTGCACGGGAAGTATTCCTGATTGAAGAACCCATGGCTGCTGCTATCGGTGCTGGCTTGCCTGTCTCTGAAGCGACTGGCTCCATGGTGGTGGATATTGGTGGTGGTACTACCGAAGTGGCGGTGATCTCGCTCAATGGCGTGGTGTATTCCTCTTCCGTGCGTATCGGCGGTGACCGTTTTGATGAGGCCATCATTAATTATGTGCGCCGCAACTACGGCTCATTGATCGGTGAAGCAACGGCAGAACGCATCAAGCACAGCATCGGTTCGGCTTACCCTGATGATGAAGTGCGTGAGATTGAGGTGCGTGGCCGTAACTTGGCAGAAGGTGTGCCGCGTGGCTTTACGATGAATTCCAATGAAATTCTTGAAGCACTGCAAGAGCCGCTGACGGGGATCGTCAGTGCGGTCATGGTTGCGCTGGAGCAGTGTCCGCCAGAATTGGCGTCTGACATTTCTGAGCGTGGTATGGTGCTGACCGGTGGTGGTGCATTGTTGCGTAATCTGGATCGTTTGCTGATGGAAGAGACCGGCATTCCGGTTGTGGTGGCAGAAGATCCATTGACTTGCGTGGCTCGCGGTGGTGGCAAGGCGTTGGAAATGATCGACATGCATGGCGGCGATTTGTTCAGCGAAGAATAGCTTGCAGCCCAGAGTGGAGGGAGTGTAACAGATGGCGTTAACGGCATCTGGTGCTCTCCTCTATCTGTTGTCGAGGAACGCGCATAATTTATGAAGCCAATTTTTAGCAGGGGACCTTCCCTGCAGTTACGCCTTTTTCTGGCAGTGATCGTGGCTCTGGTCCTGATCGTTGCTGACCGCCGACTCGGTACCTTCGGTAAAATACGTAATTACATGGATACCGCTGTCAGCCCTTTTTATTTTTTGGCCAATGGGCCGCGTAAGCTTTTGGACAGCATGTCTGAAACGTTGGCTACTCGCCAACAGTTGGAACTGGAAAATCGTGCTCTACGGCAGGAACTGTTACTGAAAAACAGCGATACCCTTCTTCTTGGTCAATTCACACAGGAAAATGCTCGTTTGCGTGAACTATTAGGTTCTCCTTTACGTCAGGATGAACAAAAAATGGTCGCGCAGGTGATATCTACTGACACTGATCCTTATACCGACCAAGTGGTGATCGACAAAGGTTCCGACAACGGGGTGTATGTCGGTCAGCCGGTTATCAGCGATAAAGGCGTGGTTGGGCAGGTGGTGGCCGTGGCGAAAATGACCAGTCGTGTCCTGCTGATTTGTGATGCTTCCCATGCTCTACCTATCCAGGTGTTGCGTAACGATATCCGCGTTATTGCTGCGGGTAGCGGTTGTACGGATGACTTGCAACTGGAACATTTACCGAGTAATACCGATATCCGTGTTGGCGATGTTTTGGTGACTTCCGGTTTAGGTGGTCGTTTCCCCGAGGGGTATCCGGTCGCGGTGGTTTCTTCGGTGAAGGTGGATAATGAACGTGCTTATACCGTGATTCAGGCACGACCTACGGCAGGCTTACAACGTTTGCGTTATTTATTGTTGCTGTGGGGGGCAGATCGTAATGGTGTGATGCCATTAGCGCCCGACGAAGTACATCGTGTTGCCAATGACCGTTTAATGCAAATGATGCCGCATGTATTACCCCCAGCGGATGCCATGGGGCCGCCAGCACCGCCGCCAGCGGCCGAAACCACGCAGCCCCAAAGTGTTCCTTCCAGCACGCCCACGGGCGCTGGAGCGCCTAGATGAACAGTTATCGCAGCCATGGGCGCTGGATAATCTGGCTGTCGTTTTTAATCGCATTAGTGCTGCAAATCATGCCATGGCCGGAGCAGATTTATATGTTCCGCCCCTCTTGGTTATTGCTGATCCTGACTTATTGGGTGATGGCTTTACCACATCGGGTTAATGTGGGGACGGGGTTTATTCTCGGGTTTATCATGGACCTGATCCTGGGGTCAACGCTCGGAGTGCGTGCGTTGGCGCTCGGGGTCATTGCCTACCTGGTAGCATTCAAATGTCAATTGTTCCGCAATATGGCCCTGTGGCAACAAGCGCTGGTGGTGGTGCTGTTATCATTGGCCATGGATGTGATTGTCTTCTGGGCTGAGTTTATGGTGATCAACGTTTCTTTCCGCCCGGAGATATTCTGGAGCAGTGTCGTCAATGGTGTGCTGTGGCCATGGCTATTCTTGCTGATGCGCAAGATTCGCCGTCAGTTTGCCGTACAATGAGGTGATATTGATGTCGTCGCTTTATCTTGCTTCCGCTTCACCGCGTCGGCGTGAGTTACTGACTCTGCTTGGCATTTCGTTTGACGTTATTTTGACGCATACGCAAGAGCAACGTCAGGAGAGTGAAACAGCGGAAAATTATGTTTGCCGTCTGGCGCAAGATAAGGCCCGTGCCGGTGTGCTTCTGGCACCACCAGATCGGCCTGTGTTGGGGGCGGATACCATTGTGGTGCTGGATGGCGAGATACTGGAAAAACCTCAGGATGAGCAACATGCGGCGCAAATGCTGGCGGCATTATCAGGTAGGCAACATCAGGTGATGACGGCAGTGGCGATTGCTGACCAGCGGGACGTGCTGTGCCAACGGGTGGTGACTGAGGTGACATTTCGTACTTTGTTGCCGCAAGATATTCGCGACTATATCGCCACCGGTGAGCCGATGGATAAAGCGGGTGCCTATGGGATCCAGGGCAAGGGCGGCTGTTTCGTCAGAACGATAACCGGGAGTTATCACGCAGTGGTGGGCTTACCCTTGGTGGAGACACAGGAACTGTTCAATCATTTTATTGCATTACAAAAAGCAAGGGCCGGTTGATGGTATTGCATCCCCATAGTTGTTCACACTGCATAAAGTTGGCGATGGTGAAGAATCAAAGGTTAATGGCAACCCATACCCAGGCTCCGAGGAGAGAACATGACAGCTGAGTTACTGGTTAATATCACACCGGCTGAAACGCGGGTTGCCTATATTGATGGCGGTATTCTGCAAGAGATCCATATTGAGCGCGAAGCTAAGCGCGGTATCGTGGGTAATATCTACAAAGGGCGCGTCAGCCGGGTATTGCCCGGTATGCAGGCGGCTTTTGTCGATATTGGCCTGGATAAGGCAGCATTCTTGCATGCTTCCGATATCATGCCGCACACCGAGTGTGTCGCGGGTGATGAACAAAAGAATTTCAATGTACGTGATATTGCCGAATTGGTTCGCCAAGGGCAGGATCTGATGGTTCAGGTGGTGAAAGATCCGCTGGGTACTAAAGGGGCTCGGCTGACAACGGATATTACCTTGCCTTCACGTTATCTGGTTTTTATGCCCGGAGCCGCCCATGTGGGCGTTTCTCAGCGGATTGAAAGTGAGGCCGAACGTGAACGACTCAAGGCGGCGGTAGCGGGATATTGCGACGATTTAGGTGGTTTTATCATCCGCACTGCGGCTGAAGGCGTGGGTGAAGAGGAGTTGGCACAGGATGCGGCTTTTCTCAAGCGTCTGTGGACCAAGGTGATGGAGCGCAAAAAGCGTAACCAGACCAAGTGCAAACTGTATGGTGAGTTAGCGCTGGCACACCGCATTCTGCGTGATTTTGCCGGAGCGGCGCTGGATCGGATCCGTATCGATTCACGGCTGACCCATGATCAACTGGTGGAGTTCACCAGCGAGTATATTCCGGATATTAGCCACAAACTTGAACTATATGCCGGTAGCCAACCGATTTTCGATTTGTACGATGTGGAAAACGAAATTCAACGGGCGCTGGAACGTAAGGTTGAGTTGAAGTCCGGTGGTTATTTGATTATTGATCAAACGGAAGCGATGACCACCGTGGATATCAATACGGGGGCTTTTGTTGGTCACCGTAATCTTGATGAAACCATCTTTAATACCAATATTGAAGCCACTCAGGCGATTGCCAGGCAGTTACGGTTACGTAATCTGGGCGGCATTATCATTATCGACTTTATTGATATGAGTAATGAAGAGCATCGTCGCCGGGTATTGCATTCTCTAGAACAGGCATTGAGTAAAGATCGGGTAAAAACCACGATCAACGGTTTCTCTCAGCTAGGATTAGTAGAGATGACGCGTAAACGGACGCGTGAAAGCATCGAACATGTGCTGTGCAACGATTGCCCGACCTGTCATGGCCGAGGAACGGTGAAAACGGTAGAAACCGTCTGTTATGAGATCATGCGTGAAATTGTGCGCGTTCACCATGCTTACGATTCTGATCGTTTCCTGGTCTATGCGTCAGCCGCCGTGGGTGATGCATTAAAAGGTGAAGAGTCCCATGCTCTGGCGGAGGTCGAAATCTTTGTGGGTAAACAGGTTAAGGTGCAGATCGAACCGTTGTACAGCCAGGAACAGTTTGATGTTGTGATGATGTAGCGGGTTGGTTGTGCTGAAACACCTACCTGGTAGGGGCAGTAGACTGACTCGCTGGTGCAGAGAATTCACGTTGCCAGTCAACGGAAACAAGGAGAAGTGCGTGAGGCGACTGCCCGGGATCCTGTTAGCCACAGGCACCATTTTAATTGTTGTGGTGGCATTGCTGATCAGCGGGTTGCGTTTGGTGCTGCCTGAGCTGGACCGCTATCGCCCGCAATTGCTGGAAAAAGTGCAGGCCATCTCTGGGGTGCCGGTTGAAGCAGACTTTGTTCAAGGCAGTTGGGAAACTTTTGGGCCGACACTGGAAGTCCGCAATATCCACCTGACGCTACCGCAAAGTTCCCTGCAGATAGCCCGGGTGACGTTGGCGTTGGATGTGTGGCAGTCTTTGTTGCACTGGCGTTGGCGTTTCCGCGATCTGACTTTCTATCAGCTACAACTCGATCTGAACACCCAGCTCACCACTAGTGATGAGAACAGCAATGGGCTCCAGCCGGGCAGAGTCACCGATCTGTTTCTCTATCAGTTGGACCATTTTGTTCTGCGTGACAGCCGGATCTCGTTTCTGGCACCCTCCGGCTCGCCAGTTCAATTCCATATCCCGCAACTCACTTGGCTAAATAATCATAACCGCCACCGCGCAGAGGGGCAGCTTAGCCTGTCGACGCTCAATGGTCAGCATGGTGAGCTACAGCTGCGCCTGGACCTGCGTGATGAGGAAGGCTTACTCAATACCGGCACTATTTATCTGCAGGCCGATGATATTGACATGAAACCCTGGTTTAGTCGCTGGTTGAAAACGAACACCGGTCTGGAAAGTGCCAACTTCAGCCTTGCCGCTTGGTTACATCTCAAGTCGGGTCAAATTCGCAGTGGTGATGCTTTACTCAAGCAGGGGACCGCCAGTTGGTTGGCAGGCAGTGATCGCCACCATTTAGCGGTGGATAATCTGGCGTTGATGCTCAGTAACCAAGACAGTGGCTGGCAGTTGCATGTGCCGGAACTGAAGCTGAAAACTGATGGCCAGGCTTGGCCTCCGGGGGCTTTTACCGCCCTATGGCTGCCAGAACGTCGCCAACCCATCGGATCAAATCAGCAGGAAGAGCTGCGTATCCGAGCCAGCAATATTCAGTTGGAACGCCTTGAAGGGTTGCTTCCGGCTTTCTCATTCCTCAGCCCAACGTTGATGTCATACTGGCAACACCTGCAACCACAAGGCAAGTTACCGGCGTTGGCACTGGATATTCCGCTGCAGCAGCCAGAAAAAATCCGTTTTCAGGCCTGGTGGCAGGATCTGAATTGGCAGCCTTGGCAAGGTTTACCGGGGGGAGACCACTTTTCTGGTGAATTACAGGGGAGCACGGAACATGCCCGCCTGACCTTAGCGTTAAACAATAGCACACTACCCTATGGCGATATGTTTCGTGCGCCATTGTTGATAAGCCGTGCGCGGGGCTCATTAACTTGGCAGCACAGTGACCAGGGCTGGGAACTGGCGGGGCAGGGGTTGGATGTGCAAGCCAAATCGCTGTGGGCTAATGGTGATTTCAGTTACCAGCAACCGGTGAACGGGGAACCCTGGCTGGCGATTCTCGCGGGGATCCGTCTGTATGATGGCGCTGATGCCTGGCGCTATTTCCCCGAACCCTTGATGGGTAAACATCTGGTGGACTACCTGAGCGCAGCTATTCAAGGGGGGCAGGTAGACAATGCTTCACTGATCTATGCCGGTAATCCACAAAACTTTCCCTATAGGCAAAACGAGGGCCATTTCCAGGTATCTGTCCCGTTGCGCCATGCCACTTTCCAGTTTCAGCCGGGTTGGCCAGCGTTGCATGATCTGGCTATTGATCTTGATTTCTCCAACCAGGGTTTGTGGATGCAGGCTCCGAAGACGCTGTTGGGTAATGTCGTGGGTAGCAATATCTCTGCGGTGATCTCTGATTACCTGATGCAACGGCTAGTTATTGATGCCGAAGTCGCGGGTACAGGGCAGGCTATCCATGACTATTTCCTACAGACGCCATTGGATGATTCAGTTGGAGCTGCTCTGGATGAATTGCAGGTAGGGGGGAATGTCAGTGGGCGCTTACATCTTGATATTCCACTTAATGGTGAGCAGGTGATTGCTAAAGGTGAAGTGACGCTCAATAACAACGCGTTATTGATTAACCCCCTAGGCAGTCAGTTAGAACAAGTCAGTGGTAAATTCCGTTTCAATAACGGTAACCTGGAGAGTGATACCCTGGCTGCTAATTGGTTCGGGCAACCGCTGGCGGTCAACTTTACTACTGAGGACGGGGCTCACAACTATAAAGTTAACGTTGCTATGAAAGGTAACTGGCAACTGGCCAAGCTTGAGGGGCTATCCCCTGAGCTGGCTAAATCGCTCGCCGGCAATGCCGGTTGGCAAGGGAAGGTAGCGATTAATCTGCCTCACCAAACAGGTCAGCCCAGTTATAATATTGATGTTAATGCCGACCTGAAAAAAGTAAGTAGTCACTTACCTGCTCCACTGAGTAAAGCAGCCGGCGAAGCATTACCGGTTAGTGTTAATGTTAATGGTGGCCTGAACGGGTTTATGCTCAAAGGGAATGTTGGTAAGCAGAATCATTTTAATAGTGAGTGGTTACTGTCAAAACAACAGGTGAACTTGACGCGCGCAGTGTGGGACGACAATACGACGGTGACGCCCGCCTTACCCAAGGATAAATCGTTAGTCCTTAATTTGCCGACAGTGGATGGTGAACCATGGTTAGCGTTAATGGCTCCGGCAAAAAAACAGCGCAGTGGCTCAGACAACATGGGGAGTTTTAATTTCCCGGCCATGCTGATACTCAATACCAGCCAATTACAGTTGGGTGGACAACTGTGGCGTGATATCCACCTCGCGGTGGAACAGCAACTGGCGGGTGTGATGGTAGTTGCTAAAGGCAAAGAGCTGGATGGCCGCTTGTCGATACCGGACAATGGCCCATGGCGTGCGGATTTCGCTTATCTTTATTATAACCCGCAGTTTTCCAATGATAACAACGGTACTGGCCCGAGTAACCTATTTGCCACCTCTGAGAAGATCTCGTTCCGCGGGTTGCCCTCTTTGATATTGCGCTGTAAATCCTGCTGGTTTATGGGGCAGAACCTGGGGATGGTAGAAGCTGATATTAAGCATCTGGATGACAAATTAGTATTGGAGCATGGCGTGGTGGATACCGGCTATGGTCGGATGAACGTCACAGGTTTGTGGAAACAGAGTAGCCAGGAGGAGCGAACTGCGCTGAAAGGTAAACTACAGGGCAGTAAAATTGATCAGACCGTCGGTTTCTTTGGCATAACCATTCCATTGAAGAATGCGCCTTACAATATTGATTTTGATCTGAATTGGCGTGGGCAACCCTGGAAGCCGCAGTTCAATACATTAAACGGCATGCTGGACATTGACTTGGGTAAAGGCCAGAGTGATGTTATTGAGACGGGGCGGGCTGGGCAGTTATTGCGTCTGGTCAGCTTTGATGCTTTGTTACGCAAATTGCAGTTCGATTTTAGCGATATCTTTGGTAGCGGGTTTTACTTTGACTCAATACGCGGCACGGCCAGTGTGAAAAATGGCATAATGCATACGGATAACTTGTTGATTGATGGCCTGTCCGCTGATATTGGCATGAGTGGGCATATTGATCTGGTCAATCGGCAGATTGCCATGCAAGCAGTGATTGCCCCAGAAATTTCTGCGACAGTGGGCGTGGCGACGGCCTTTGTGATTAACCCGATTGTTGGGGTCGCGGTATTTGCTGCTTCGAAAGTGTTGGGCCCCTTGTGGAGCAAGATTTCGTTTATTCGTTATGACATTACCGGTAGCCTCGATCAACCCAATATTAATGAGGTGTTACGGAAGCCAAGGGAGGAGAAGGCACAATGAAAAATACCAATGTTGCGTTGCTACAACTGTGTAGTGGTGAACAGGTACGAGATAACCTGGCCCAGATAGAGCAGCAGATTAAGCAACTCGGTACTGGGGTTAAACTGGTTATGACACCAGAGAATGCCTTACTGTTTGCCAACACCGCTGCTTATCGTGAGCATGCAGAACAGCAAGGGGATGGACCATTGCAGCAGGCCGTGCGTGAAATGGCCCGCCGTTATCGGGTGTGGTTGTTGGTAGGGTCGATGCCGCTAATTAGCCGCGAAGACCCACAGCGTATTACCTCCAGTAGCTTACTGTTTGATGATCAAGGTGAAATCCGTGGTCGTTACGATAAAATGCACATGTTTGATGTGGATATTAACGATGTGCATGCACATTACCGTGAATCTGACGCCTATCAGCATGGTCACCAATTGACGGTGGTTGACACCCCGGTGGGCCGTTTGGGCATGACAATCTGCTATGATCTCCGTTTCCCCGGTCTGTTTCAGGCATTGCGGGCACAAGGGGCTGAGTTAATCTCGGTGCCTGCGGCATTTACCCGTGTGACTGGTGAGGCGCATTGGGAGATCTTACTGCGTGCTCGTGCTATCGAGAACCAGTGTGTGATCCTGGCACCAGCTCAGGTTGGCCGCCACGGTACCACGCGCCGTACCTGGGGACATACCATGGCAGTCGATGGTTGGGGCAATGTGTTGGCAGAAAACGCCGATGGGGTCTGTGCGCTGAAGGTGCGTGTGGATCGCAGTAAGTTACAAACAATACGCAGCCAGATGCCCGTAATGCAACACAATAGATTCCAGCCAACGCTGATTGCACCGGCTGAATCCCTTTCCGCCAATAAAGAGTGAAAAAACTATGAGCCTGACGTTTGTCAGTGAGCAGTTACTCGCTGTGAATAAGCTGAGTCATCAAGACCTTTTCTCCGCATTGGGGCAACTGGCTGAACGCCGCCTTGATTACGCCGACCTCTATTTCCAATCCAGCTATCATGAAGCTTGGGGAATTGAAGATGGCATTATCAAAGAGGGCTCATACCATATAGATCAAGGTGTTGGTGTGCGTGCGGTGAGCGGTGAAAAGACCGGTTTTGCCTATGCCGACCAGCTAACGTTGAATGCGTTGAACCAAAGTGTTCAGGCGGCACGCAGCATTGTGCGTGACGGTGGCAACGGCAAAGTGCATACCCTGGGTGAAATCAGCCATCAGGCGCTGTATCCACTGCTTGATCCGCTACAAAGCCTGCCGCGTGAAGAGAAAATTGCCCTGCTGCATCGGGTGGATAAAGTGGCACGCGCGCAAGATAAACGGGTGCAGGAAGTTACGGCCAGTATTACGGGTGTTTATGAACAAGTGCTGGTGGCAGCAACCGATGGCACTTTGGCTGCGGACGTTCGGCCATTGGTGCGCTTTTCCGTTAGTGTGCTGGTGGAAGAGGATGGCAAGCGCGAACGTGGCTCCAGTGGCGGCGGTGGTCGTTTTGGTTATGACTATTTTCTGCAAAGCGTTGAGGGTGAAATCCGTGTTGACGCTTATGCCAAAGAAGCGGTGCGTATGGCCTTGCTCAACCTCTCCGCCGTGGCCGCGCCTGCTGGTACCATGCCGGTGGTCTTGGGGGCAGGTTGGCCTGGCGTGCTGTTGCATGAAGCTGTCGGGCATGGTTTGGAAGGTGATTTCAACCGCCGTGGTACTTCGGTATTCAGTGGGCAGATGGGCAAGCAGGTGGCTTCTGAACTCTGTACCGTGGTGGATGACGGCACGATTCAGGGGCGTCGAGGGTCGTTGTCTATTGATGATGAAGGGGTGCCAGGTCAGTACAATGTGTTGATCGAAAACGGTATTCTTAAAGGTTATATGCAGGACAAACTCAATGCGCGTTTGATGGGGGTGGCCCCTACTGGTAATGGTCGCCGTGAGTCTTATGCCCATTTACCGATGCCGCGCATGACCAATACTTATCTGTTGGCGGGGAAATCTACACCGGAAGAGATTATCGCCAGCGTCGATTATGGCTTATATGCGCCAAACTTTGGTGGAGGTCAGGTGGATATTACCTCTGGCAAGTTTGTGTTCTCCACGTCAGAGGCTTATTTGATCGAAAAGGGTCGCATTACCACCCCGGTGAAAGGGGCTACGCTGATTGGTGCGGGTATTGAGGCGATGCAACAGATTTCGATGGTAGGTAACGATTTGGCGCTGGATCAAGGCGTGGGTGTTTGCGGTAAAGAGGGGCAAAGTATACCGGTTGGCGTTGGGCAACCGACGTTGAAGCTTGATTCTTTAACCGTTGGTGGCACTGCGTAATAATCACCGGGCCTCGACACGACATGTCGAGGCCCGATGCAAGTACCGTTCAAAAACGTATTACCGCTTTGCCCGGCAATTTATCGTTATAGCGGGTTAATCTTCCAAATTTAGCACGGCTTTTCTCTTCAGAACCACCCGCAGCACAAAGTAGTAGACGATGCCCAAGCCCAGCCATTTCAGACCGAGGATTTTCGCTTCCATATCCATTTCATACAGCACAAAGCCGATGATGAGCAGACCAACGAACGGGAACAACAGGTGCTTCACCCACGCAGTGGATTTCTGACGGATAATGTAGTGGTTAATCACTGATAGGTGCAGCAGCATAAAGCCCATCAAAGCCCCGAAGTTAACCAGACGACTCAGGTTATCGATCCTGCCATCAAAATAGATCCCGGAAGCGAGAGAGATCACCGCAACCAGCAGCGTACTGACATAAGGGGTTTTAAACCGGGGGTGTACTTTTGCCAGGATCTGCGGCAATTGACGGTCACGTCCCATGGCAAATAGAATGCGTGAGATCGCCGCCTGTGCCACTAACGCATTGGCGATCCCCCAAGAGATTGCTGTTGCCCAGATAGTGGCCTGTTTTAGCCAGGTTCCCCCCGCCAGATTGGCGGTGTCATAGAACGCGGTATCCAGATTGGTGAAGCTTTTACCTGCAGCCAAGTCTGCCGCGATCCAGGTTTGCAGGATAAATAGTGTCCCTACCAGCAGCAAGGCATACAGGGAGGCTTTGCCTACAGCATCGGCGCCACCTTTACTCTCTTCAGATAATGTCGAAATACCATCAAAACCTAGGAAGGAGAGCACCGCAATGGAGACCGCTCCCATAACCAGCGGCAGGCTGAATTTTTCGGCATTATAGAGTGGGTTTAGCGTCAGCCCACCCGCCCCTTCGCCGGAATAGAGTGCAATCAGCCCCATCACCACAAAGATGGTCAGGATCACAATCTCAGCGACCAAAATGTAGCGGTTAGCCCGGGCAGTGAATTTAATCCCTACCAGGTTGACGGCACTGTTGATGACGATAAAGCTCACTATCCATAACCAGGACGGAACATCAGGCAGAATCGGCCTCAGAGCCGCCGCGCTGACGATATACAGTAGTGAAGGGACCAGAATGTAATCCAGCAGGATTAGCCAACCGGCAAAGAAACCGGCGGTTTCATGAATACCACGCTGCGCATAAGCATAAACCGAACCGGAAACCGGAAAGGCAAGGGACATTGACCAGTAGCTCATCGCGGTGAAGAACATCGCGACCATACCGATCAGATAAGCCAGTGCCACCATTCCGTTTGAGCCATCCCACACATAGCCGAAGACGCCAAAGGGGGCGATGGGCACCATAAAGATCATGCCGTAAATCACCAGATCTTTAAGTGTCAGGGTACGGTGCAATTCCTGTTTATAGCCAAATTGTTCTACAGACATGCTTCGGACTCCTAGTCCAGGCTGATGTTTAACTGGGTTGCCACGCTACGTGGTAGCGCGAAGCGGCAAGTTTTCAGTGGATCAACCACCTGACAGATTTGCAGGTCGCCAGTGATACTCAGCACATTGATGGCATCGGCGAGGGAAAGCTGACTGTGATCGGCGACAAAGTGTGCCATATTGTGTGTCGCCAATTTGGCCGCGTCATCCAGAGTTTTCGCCGAGGCCACGGTATAGAGTGCTTCTTGGGTACTGATCATTGGGGTGGGCAGGGCGCACTCTTTTACTACGGTCAAATTCACCACGACTTCACCTGGGATCTCCAGCCCACAGACTGACACTTCGCCATCGCCCATGGCGGCATGCAAATCACCAAGGGCAAACAGGGCACCAGGAACGTTCACCGGTAGCCAAAGTGTGCAGCCTTCAGTGATAATTTTGCAGTCCATATTACCGCCATGAGCATCAGGTGTTCCGCAAGGTACGGCTTCCCCTGCTGGGGCAACACCAATTACGCCAATCATCGGTTTTAATGGCCAGCGCACACCGCCTGGCAGTAGTGCGTATCCCTCTTCCAAGGGGATGGTACGAATTTGCGGTTGCTGGAGTTGATCGCCAATCACTCCCAGACCGGGAGCCGTGACCATCACCGCCTGGTTGCTGCGTGGGGTAATACGTTTGATTTCGACCCGCAATATATCGCCAGGCTCGGCATCTTGTACGTAAACTGGGCCAGTGGCTGGGTTGATTCGGCTCCAATCTAATTCGGTAAACGTGGCCTGCTCAGAAGCAATCTGATCTTCAAAGCAGTCACAGGTTTCAAAACAAACGTCACTGCCGCTGGCGATACTGATGACAGGGGCATTATCACGTGACATGGCGTAAACCACATGCGTGCGTGGGATCTTCTCCATGGTGATTCCTATTATTGTATTGATATTGTGTTGGTGGCATGAATCTCAATGTGTCGTTTCAACGCCACTTTCCTTGCCGGAACGGATTAATAAATCATATCCGTTGGGATGGAAGCAAGAGGCACTAACCGGGGCCAGATCGGGGTCAGAATCGCCATCTCAACTTAATTGGTGGGATATGCTTTAAATGTTTATCTCGACGAATTTTTAGCTCGAGTTAAGCTATTTTTATCGCATAACCGTTTGGCGAGTGGATGAAAATAGCCTAAAGTTTCTAATAGAGAATCAGAGCCATTTGAAGGTAAAGGGGGGCTCATCGCGATGAGATAAAAAGAAAGGTGACAGATTTAATCCTCAGATGGATTCAAGTGGGATATCCGCTGCAGCATGCATCAACCTGAGGATACAAGGTGTCAGGTGTGTTAGAAAGTGGCATGATTGATGGCGATATCTGTTGGTGCTGCCTGCCGTCAATGGCAGAGCAAATGTTACTGGGCTGTCATCCTTAATTCATTATTTTTTGCTATTAATCAGGGAATGTATGAGTAAACGTACGCTAATAGCGATGCTTATTGCTGCTGTCGCCGGTTTCAGTGTGCTATATGAGAATGAAGGGCGTGTTATCGCTCCTGTTTCTGCCCCGGCAGCAGCGGCAGAGAGCATCGATAAGCTGACAGAGCAGAAACGCGTGGTTAGCTATTTGCAGCAGCATCGGCGGCTGCCGGACTACTACATCACGAAAAAGCAGGCACGGGAGCAAGGCTGGAATTCCCGCAAAGGCGATCTCTGTTCTGTATTACCGGGTAAGGCTATTGGCGGTGACTATTTTTCAAATCGTGAACGGCAGTTACCTACTACCAACAAACGAGTATGGTACGAAGCGGATATTAACTATCAATGTGGTCACCGCGGGAGTGATCGGTTGTTGTATTCCAGTGATGGCTTGATTTTTGCCACCAATGACCATTATAAAAACTTCGTTCGAGTGGAGTGAGCCAATGGGGAAAGTAGAGTTTGATTTTAACCAGATACCAGACTTGCCAACATTCTATCGCCGCTTTGCCGAACAATTCGGCTTGGGTAAAAATGGCGAATTTGGTGCTAATCTTGATGCGTTATGGGATGAGGTGACTGGCGGTATTAATCTGCCGGTGGAGATTGAATTTCTCAATCTTAATGCTCGCCGCACACGCCGTTTTGGCGCCATTATTCTGTTACTTGAGGAAGCGGAGGAAGAGCTGGAGGGTAAACTGCGGTTCAATATGCGAGAGGTCAGCAATACGCTAACCCATCACCAGGGATGAGCATCATTCATTCCTGGTGAGGCGGTGGGTGAGTTATTGTTGCGCTTCAGCCAGATCGCGCAGGTATTGAAAGATTTGGCGGAATGATTTCGGCGGCTTGTTAGCAGCCTTCTCTTTTTGCGCATTACGCACCAGTGCACGTAATTGTTGACGATCGGCTTCTGGATATAACTCCAACACCGAGGGGATGGCATCGTCACCCTCTTCCACCAGACGATCCCTCAGCGTTTCCAACTTGTGGAACAGCGAAACCTGCTGGTTATGGCGGTTCTTCAATTTATCGAGGGCGGTTTTAATCGGTTCGACATCACGCGCACGTAGCATTTTACCGATCAGTTGAAGCTGGCGGCGTCGACCTTCTCTGGTGATCTTTTGTGCCAATTCTATGGCTGCGCGCAGATCTTCATCCAGCGGGATACGCTCCAGCGCATTTTTACCCAACTCGACCAGTTCGCTTCCCAAGTCTTTTAGTGTTTCAGCGTCACGTTTTATTTCGCTTTTACTGACCCAGATAATCTCGTCTTCGTCCTGGTTTTCGTTCTGCGGGACATCGTCGAGCCAGTCTTTAGGCAGTTTGTTCATGGCAGGCTCCGTTAAAAAGAGGCTAATCCTAACAGGTTGTCGGCTTTATGCGAAATTTCGTGCGGTTCCTGTTAGACTCAAACTCATCTATTCGAGTTCATTTCAGACTGCAATCTGGCATCATTTGAGCTTCCAATCTGGCATCATTTGAGCATAAATGTGCAGCCTGAAATAATTTTAGCGTGCTATTGGGTGTAAGATTATGCCGCTACGGCACTTTTTCCAACGATTCTCTGATCAATGATGGCCGACTGATGAAAGTAGTCACTCAAGTTGCAGAACAGCGCAAGGCGCTGGAACAAGCGGTTTCACAGGCTCTGGAGTTGGCGCGTGCCGGTTCCGATGGAGCAGAAGTTGCCGTGACCAAAACCACCGGTATTAGCATCAGCACCCGTTTTGGTGAGGTGGAAAACATTGAATTCAACAGCGATGGCGCATTAGGTATCACGGTTTATTGTCAAAACCGTAAAGGCAGTGCCTCGTCTACCGATCTCAGCCCAGACGCTATTTCCCGCACAGTCCAGGCGGCGTTGGACATCGCGCGTTATACCTCGTCAGATCCTAACGCAGGTCCGGCAGATAAAGAGTTACTGGCGTTTGATGCCCCTGATCTCGATCTTTTTCACCCCGCAGAACTGGATGCTGACCGAGGTATTGAACTGGCGGCTCGTGCCGAACAGGCTTCGTTGGCCGCCGACAAGCGGATTACCAATACCGAGGGCGGGAGTTTCAACAGCCATTACGGGATCAAGGTGTTCGGTAACAGTCATGGCATGTTGCAAGGTTACTGCTCTAGCCGCCATTCGCTCTCCAGTAGTGTGATTGCCGAGCAAGAAGGTGATATGGAGCGTGATTACGCTTATACCATTGGCCGCGCAATAGAAGATATGGCGAGCCCCGAGTGGGTGGGGCAGGAGTGCGCACGTCGTACATTAGCCCGTCTTGCACCTCGTAAGCTGGCGACCATGAAAGCGCCAGTATTGTTCGCTTCTGAAGTTGCAACCGGTCTGTTTGGCCATTTGGTGGGTGCCATCAGTGGTAGTAGTGTTTACCGTAAGTCCACCTTCCTGCTTGATTCGCTGGGCCAACAGATCCTGCCTGCGTGGCTGACCATTGAAGAACACCCACATTTGCTGAAAGGGTTGGCTTCAACGCCTTTTGATAGCGAAGGTGTTCGCACTCAACGCCGTGATATTGTCAAAGAGGGCGTGTTGCAGACTTGGCTCCTGACTAGCTATGCGGCACGTAAGTTGGGGTTGCGTAGCACTGGTCATGCCGGAGGGATCCACAATTGGCGCATAGCCGGGCAAGGGGATGATTTTGCTGGCATGCTTAAGCAGCTAGGGACAGGGCTGGTGGTCACTGAGTTAATGGGGCAGGGGGTCAGCGGTATTACCGGCGATTATTCCCGTGGTGCTGCCGGTTTCTGGGTTGAAAACGGCGAGATCCAATATCCTGTCAGTGAGATCACCATTGCCGGTAATTTGAAGGATATGTTACGCAATATTGTGAGTATCGGTAGTGATATTGAAACGCGTAGCAATATTCAATGTGGTTCTGTTCTGTTGCCAGAAATGAAAATCGCCGGGCAGTGATGCCCAACGATAATAAAATGTACCGGCATCGGTAATAAACATTGCTAATAAACATCAGTAGTTGAGTTGTCGAGTATTTAGCATCATAGGGGCGCACCAGAGCGCCCCTATGGTGAAATCGTCGGTCAATTCAGTTCATTTTCCTTGAGGAAGCTCTTTCCTCCGAGTTGCTGCATTTGGTGCAAAATCCATTGTTGTCGCTGAATCACATAGCGAGAAGGGGCATTCACTTTAAAACGATGCGGGTTAGGCAACACCGCTGCCAGCAAGGCCGCCTCGGAAGAGGTTAGGCGTATCGCGGGCTTGTTGAAAAAGCGTTGTGCTGCCATTTCTACACCAAAAATTCCGTCACCGAATTCGGCGATATTCAGGTAAACGGTTAAGATACGGCGCTTGGCCCAGGCAAGTTCAATACCTGTTGTTAATCCAGCTTCCAGCCCCTTGCGTAGCCAACTACGGCCATCCCACAAGAACAGGTTCTTTGCTGTTTGTTGCGATAGTGTAGAGGCGCCACGGATAGACGTCTGGTTTTTTTCATTATGGCTGATCGCCTTTTCGATGGCATCAATATCGAATCCCCAGTGGTCAGGGAACTTTTGATCTTCAGAAGCCATCACGGCCAAGGCCATATTGGGTGAAATATCATTCAGTGCAACCCAGTCGGAATGGGCCACATAACGGAAATTACCACTGAGCCAGGCGCTGACTTGTCGTTCCACCATTACGGCGGAAAATGGTACAGGCAGAAAAGCAAACAGGATAATGCCTGCCAACCATAAGCCCATGAGGGTTATGGCACCACGTTTTGCCCAAGACCACAGGCGAGGCAATAGGGTTTTGCGTGAAAGTATTCTCATTTCGTTAAATTCAACACTCACTTGTCTCGATATCATCGACAGAGAAAATCACCTTTTCCCTACCCAGGTTATCCATCACGTTATCAAGAGAGGGAACGATTCCAATGGTCAGACGTGAATTTTGGGCAATAAAACAAAGGGAAAGCAGATAAGTTCTATTGTTTTACCTATCTTATGCATTGGTTGAGTAAGTTTGGCTAAATATTTATCAGCCAAATATTCAGCACCATCATTAGTAAAATCACTCAAATTCTTTACCCCAGTGCATCCACCAAGAGCGATTACCCCACCCAATTGATTAGCATCTGTTTGTGATAGGCGATAAATTTCTCTTCGGATAATCGATGTCGCCGCAAAAAAAACGTCACATTGCCCGGGTATTTTATCGCTGGATAACTGTTTAATTATAGGTTGTTGCTCTCTTTTTTGTATAAAAAGCAACCACTGGTATACCAATATCATCTTATGCGATTAACGTAAGGAACACTTTATGGATCTGGGCACTATCATCAATAGCTAACCACTTAGCACGATACTCACTCGCTTGATTGCGGCTCTCCCGGTTAGGATGACCTATCAAGGTGGACTTAGTGTTTACAAATAATAAGTACATCACATTTTTTAATGAATCTTCTAACGAGAACACTTACATTTGCTATGTTGTTCACTGTATGATGTGCATGAGTTATTTAAGACCTGTTCGACAGAACATGCAATACCAATGTACAGGTAGTCGATTTCCCTGGTGTTGGCGCAATACTTCGCGCACCCCGGCTTCGGTCGGGGTCATTTTTTTTCAGCACTCTCCACCCAGGCACGTAACATCGCTACGTCATTGCGCCATTCTTGTTTCAACTCATCGACCCAATCCTGCACGTTATCCCACCAAGCTGGTAAGGTTGGCGTCTGGATCTGCTGTGCCAATTGCTGCAAATGTTTAAGTCCTATCGAACCGGCGGCACCTTTGATTTTATGCCCCTCTTCAGCGATCCCTTTTTGGTCGCGTGCGGTCATATTGGAATCCAGCAGCGCCAGATAACCTGGCATCATCTGTTCAAACATGGCCAGGCTTTGATGAATCAACTGAGGCCCAACCAGCTCTATGTATTGCTCCAACATAGTGGTATCCAGAAACGACTCATTAATCTGCATCGGTTCTTGCTCCGTTTTCTTTAGGGTATGTAGCGGTTGATGATCCCAATAATGTTTAATCATCGCGGTTAGGGCGGGTACTGATAACGGTTTGCTCAGCACATCGTCTATACCTGCAGCAAGATACTCTTTTTTGTCTTTCAATACGTTAGCTGTCAAGGCAATCAATGGGGGCAGGGTGCGGTGAGCATAACGCTCGCGTAATATGCGTGCGATATCCAGTCCAGTCATATCCGGCAATTGTATATCCAGCAATACCAGATCAAATTCATCAGGGTCAAACATCGCCAGCGCATCATGACCATTCATCGCGACTTCTACGCTGTTTCCCAGTTTTTCTAACACCGAGCAGGCAACGGTGACGTTCAGCTCAATATCTTCCACCAACAGGATATGCAGTGCTGGCAGTGGTAGCTCTTCCTCAACCTCTATCTGGTCCTCTGTCGGTTCCATGGCTGGAGAGACGATGGTCAAGGTAAAGCAGGAACCCTGCCCCGGTGCGCTTTTTACCGTAATATCCCCGCCCATACTCTGTGCCAGCCGTTTAGAAACCGCCAGACCGATACCGGTTCCCGTCGCTGGGTGGCCACCATGCTGGTCTTTGACCTGGTAGTACATGGCGAAAATTTTCTCTTGTTCTTCCAGCGGGATCCCCATGCCAGAGTCTTCCACTTCAAACACCAGCCGTTTTTGCTCCTCATACTTGATGCGTACCACGATTTGCCCCTGCTGCGTGAATTTCACCGCATTGCCGATCAGATTCCACAGGATCTGACGCAAGCGCGTGCCGTCAGCCATGACTTGGGCTGGTAGTGGCAGTTGCGGTTCCATCACCAATTGCAGCCCTTTGGGCTGGGCTAATAGGCCGGAAAGATTCTCCAGATCCGCTAGAAAACCGGTAAAATCGACGGGCTGATTATCAAGCTGTACTTTGTTGCGTTCGAGTTTATCCATCTCGATGACGTCATTGAAAATATTACCCAGGGTAATAGCGCTGACATGGATAGTTTTCAGGTATTTCAGTTGTTCGTCGTTCAATTCGGTATCGAGCAGAATGCGGCTTAATCCGACAATGCCGTTCAGCGGTGTACGCAGCTCATGGCTGATCGTGGATATGAAGGTGGTCTTTTCCCGGCTGGCGTTCTCTAAGGCGTCTTGGTAACGCTTGCGTTCGGTGATATCGCGGCCAAAGCCCATCAACCCGTGGCGTTTACCGACGCGGTCATAAAAGGGCACTTTACGTAGTTCAAAACAGGCTTTGCGCCCATCGGGATAGACCAGCCATTGTTCATAAGTCAGAGAGACATTGTGGTGGAAGACTTTTTCATCGGTTTCGATGATTTTTTCCGCGACCTCTTTGCTGTACACCTCAAAGGGGGTAAGACCAATCAATTGTTTTTCACTTTTGCCGGTTAACAGTTCCATTGCCCGGTTGCAGCCGGAGAACTGTCTATCTTCGTTACGGTAGTAAACCAAATCTGGTGAAGCATCGAGAAAGGAACGCAATAGAACGGACTGTTGTTCGAACTCCACCTGGGCAATTTCACGCTGTTCCATCTCTTTGGTCAGTTTATCCATCACCTGATGGCGTTCTGCTTCTGCCTTGATACGGTCAACAATTTCCTGATTGAGTTGGGTGATGTTCTCTGTCATCTGTTGATTCAGGGTGAGATCACGGTGGCGCATTTCTTCCAGTTTATCCACCAGCCGAGCCAAGCGTTGTCGCGACTCTTCCAGTTGTTCCACCACCACGGAAAGAAAATAGACTGCCAAAGGGGTGATGACTAAACCGAACAGGATAGAAGGGAGAATATCGTGCATTTCTACCCGACCACTCAACAGCATGGTGACCGCTATCTGTACCACCATGGCCAGAATCACCAGCGCGGAAGCCAGTAACAGCGAAAAGCGCACCAGCCCTAGTTTTACCATTAAATCAACATAATACTGCGCTAACATCCGGATTTGCTTCATGAGCTATTCCTAGCAGAGGTCAGTGGTTTTCAGTTGCAGTCAACAACGCGACATCATGATTGATGACAGATATAAATCATACCGCAAAATAGGGTGGAAATAAGCAACCTTACAATGAAGTGTGGGAGTGATTGCAAATTACTACCCGGCAGTCAGCCTAGGGATGATAGCGCTGCTCTGCACTCAGGGCTGACCCCTGCCCACCTTGGCTCAGGAGATAGCCCCCTACCGCCTGCATACCATTCCAGCGGTTTTCGCACCATAACGGGGCCAGTAAGGTGGGGCGGCGTGCACTGGCGGAAATACGGTGGTAAATAATCTCTTTAGGCGTATGGCGGATCATTTCACCGGCGCTGAAAGCATACTCTTCCAGGGCCAACTCGGGCAGACGCCCGGCCTGCCAGGCTCGTGCCATAATACTACCGGTGACAATATGTAGTGGGTGCAGCTTGATACCCTCAACCCCGCAGTCAATGACCGCTTGTAGTGTAGACAGGTGTTGCTGGTGTGTTTCCCCTGGTAGACCAACAATCAGGTGGCAGCAAACTTTCAGACCGCGTTGGCGTGCCAGGCGTGTGGTCTGCTGATAACTGGCGAAGTCGTGACCACGGTTGATGCGTTTGAGGGTCTTATCCTGTGCCGTTTGTAGCCCTAACTCCAGCCATACTTCAAAACCCTGTTCACGATAACTGGCCAGTAGATCAAGCGCCGCTGTGGGCACACAATCTGGCCGGGTACCGACACAGATACCGATGATATCTGCCTGCATCAGCGCTTGTTGATACATGTTGGCCAGCAGTGCGACTTCTGCATAGGTGCTGGTATAGGCCTGGAAATAGGCCAGATAGCATTTTGCCCGATTGACCTTTTTCGCCTGAATGGCTAACTGCGCGGCGATAGTTTGCTGTTGCATCTGTTCGTCGGCAAACGAGGCCACGTTGCAGAAAGTACAGCCTCCCCTTCCTAGCGTGCCATCACGATTCGGGCAGCTAAATCCACCATGCAGCGTGAGTTTATGGATCTTTTCACCGTAACGGCGTTGAAGATCGCTGCCAAACATATTGACTAACTGTGGCAACTGCATAATTCTGAGGTCTCTCTGTGTTTAAAGCGGGGGATGATGCCTGTCGTCATTTAAGTTGCAGAGAGGCGGGTAAGCCCGGTGTATTCTGCTTGTCATGTCAGTCCCCTAGGTATAACCAGAAACGGCTTTCCCTGCGATGACAGAGATCAACGCTTTTCTTTAAAGGCGGGGGATTACATAACTATTCATCATTAATGCAAATAAAGTCATTGCCGTGATAATGAAATTTGCTAATCCTCATCGTTGGGTTAAGTTATTTATGGCATAACAGTGAAAAATAGTTACAAATAATAATTACCATACCTTTATAAGAGTAATAATCTGAATATTACGCTTTAATCAGCATGCTTAAGAGATGTAATGGGAAAAACATAGTGATGTCGCTCACGTTTTTCACTCTGTACATCTGCATTTCCATTATGGTCAAAAATGCTAAAATATTTTATTTTTCAAATAAATAATTGCTATTTTTTGCATGAAAACCGCTGTGTAAGCAATATTTGACCTGAGTATTCTTTCTCGCTAAGTTGGGAGTCCGCTGGAAAGCTTTCTTGGCGGGCAAATATCTCGTCATAATTATGCATTAACTGAAGACCCCCTCTTAGAACAAGTCATCTACCACTTGTGAATCTTTTCACCAGAGGCCATTGATAGAGGGCGGAAAAGCAGATTGTCGATCTTGACCTTGCTGATTGGACTTCTTGGGAAGCCCCCTCGCAGTAGGTTGTAAGCGTTACACAGAGCCCGGGGAGGTTCATTGATGATGTTGTACGATAAATCCCAAGAGAGGGACAACTGTGGTTTCGGCCTGATTGCCCATATTGAAGGCGAACCTAGCCACAAGGTAGTGCGTACTGCGATCCACGCACTGGCTCGTATGCAGCACCGTGGTGCTATTCTCGCTGACGGTAAAACAGGGGATGGTTGTGGTTTGTTATTGCAAAAACCTGACCGTTTTTTCCGCATGGTGGCGGAAGATCGCGGTTGGCGCTTAGCTAAAAACTATGCAGTAGGGATGATGTTCCTCAGTCAGGACGAAGAGCAGGCCCGTGCCAGCCGCCGTATTGTTGAAGAGGAGCTGCAGAACGAAACACTGTCTATTGTCGGTTGGCGTGAGGTTCCCACCAACCCGGATGTGCTGGGTGAGATAGCGCTCTCTTCTTTACCGCGTATTGAGCAGATTTTCGTTAATGCTCCCGCAGGCTGGCGTCCACGGGATATGGAGCGTCGCCTTTTTGTCGCCCGCCGCCGTATTGAGAAGCGTGTGGAGGATAATGACTTTTATGTCTGCAGTTTCTCCAACTTGGTGACGATCTATAAAGGCTTGTGTATGCCTGCAGATCTACCGCGCTTCTATCTCGATTTGGCAGATCTGCGTTTGGAATCTGCTATTTGCCTGTTCCATCAGCGTTTTTCTACCAATACCGTGCCGCGTTGGCCTTTGGCGCAGCCATTTCGCTATCTGGCGCACAACGGTGAGATCAACACCATTACCGGTAACCGCCAGTGGGCGCGGGCTCGTGCCTATAAATTCAAAACGCCACTGATTCCGGATCTGCGCGATGCCGCGCCGTTTGTCAATGAAACCGGTTCTGACTCCAGTTCGCTGGATAATATGCTGGAACTGTTCCTCAGTGGGGGAATGGACTTAATCCGCGCTATGCGCCTGTTGGTGCCACCAGCTTGGCAAAACAACCCGGATATGGATGCTGACTTACGCGCCTTCTTTGACTTCAACTCGATGCATATGGAGCCGTGGGATGGCCCGGCAGGTATCGTGATGTCCGATGGCCGCTATGCAGCCTGTAACCTGGATCGTAACGGTCTACGCCCGGCACGTTATGTGATCACCAAAGATAAATTGATTACCTGTGCGTCAGAAGTGGGTATTTGGGATTACCAGCCCGATGAAGTGGTGGAAAAAGGCCGTGTAGGTCCCGGTGAGTTGATGGTGATTGATACTCGCACGGGTCAGATTTTGCATTCTGCTGAAACCGACAATGACCTGAAAAGTCGCCACCCCTATAAAGAGTGGATGGAGAAAAACGTTAAGCGTCTGGTGCCGTTTGAAGATCTGCCGGATGATCAGGTGGGCAGCCGTGAAATGGATGATTCCACCCTGGAGACTTACCAGAAGCAGTTTGGTTACAGCAGTGAAGAGCTTGAGCAGGTGGTTCGGGTGTTGGGGGATATGGGCCAGGAAGCAACCGGTTCAATGGGGGACGATACCCCATTTGCGGTGTTGTCCAGCCGTCCTCGCATTATTTATGATTACTTCCGCCAGCAGTTTGCCCAGGTGACTAACCCACCTATCGACCCATTACGTGAAGCGCATGTGATGTCATTGGCCACCAGTATTGGTCGTGAAATGAACGTGTTCTGTGAAGCCGAAGGTCAGGCCCACCGTTTGAGCTTTAAATCCCCGATTCTGCTGTATTCAGATTTCAAGCAGCTCACCACGCTGGAAGGTGAATACTATCGAGCCGATATTCTTGATCTGACCTTTGATCCGGCAGAAGCAGAATTGGAGCAGGTTATCCGTTCGTTGTGTGATGAAGCAGAGAGTAAGGTGCGTAGTGGGGCGGTATTGCTGGTGCTGTCTGACCGCGCTATCAGCAACCAGCGTTTGCCTGTTCCTGCACCGATGGCCGTGGGGGCGATTCAGACCCGGCTGGTGGAAAAGAGCCTGCGTTGTGATGCTAACCTTATCGTAGAAACCGCCAGCGCCCGTGATCCTCACCACTTTGCGGTGCTGTTGGGTTTTGGTGCCACCGCAGTTTACCCCTATTTAGCTTATGAAAGTTTAGCCAAGCTGGTAGATGACCGGGCGATCGATAAAAAACACCGCGATGTGATGCTGAACTACCGCAATGGCATCAATAAGGGGCTCTACAAGATCATGTCCAAAATGGGCATTTCCACCATTGCCTCTTACCGTTGCTCGAAGTTGTTTGAAGCGGTTGGCCTGCACCGTGAGTTGTCTGACTTGTGTTTTCAAGGGGTGGTCAGCCGTATTGGCGGTGCCAACTTTATTGATTTTCAACAAGATTTGCAGAATTTGAGCAAGCGCGCCTGGCTGAAACGTAAACCGTTGGAGCAGGGCGGGTTGCTAAAATTTGTTCATGGTGGGGAATATCACGCTTATAACCCTGATGTTGTCAATTCATTGCAGCAAGCAGTACACAGTGGCGAATACCGTGATTACCTGGCCTATGCCAAGCTGGTAAATCAACGCCCAATAGCCACGTTGCGTGACTTGTTGGCCATCAAACCGCAACAGACGGCTATTCCGGTTGAGCAGGTTGAAGCGGCTGAGTCACTGTTTAAGCGCTTTGATACGGCGGCGATGTCCATTGGGGCACTCAGCCCGGAAGCACACGAATCACTGGCGATAGCGATGAATAGCCTGGGGGGCTTCTCCAATTCCGGTGAAGGGGGTGAAGATCCAGCGCGTTATGGCACTAACAAAGTGTCTCGTATCAAGCAGGTGGCGTCCGGCCGTTTTGGTGTCACCCCGGCTTACCTGATTAACGCTGATGTGATCCAGATTAAAGTGGCTCAAGGGGCCAAGCCCGGTGAAGGGGGGCAATTACCCGGGGATAAAGTTACCCCTTACATTGCTAAATTACGTTATTCCGTACCGGGCGTAACGCTGATTTCACCACCTCCTCATCACGATATTTATTCCATCGAAGATTTGGCTCAGTTGATCTTTGATCTTAAGCAGGTCAACCCACAGGCCATGATTTCGGTGAAGCTGGTTTCAGAGCCGGGGGTCGGGACTATCGCGACCGGGGTGGCGAAGGCCTATGCTGATCTGATCACCATTGCTGGCTATGACGGTGGTACGGGGGCCAGTCCGCTTTCATCGGTCAAGCACGCAGGTTGCCCGTGGGAACTGGGGCTGGTGGAAACTCAGCAGGCGCTGGTGGCTAATGGTCTGCGTCATAAAATTCGCCTACAGGTGGACGGCGGCCTGAAAACCGGTGTTGATATTGTTAAAGCGGCGATCCTGGGGGCAGAAAGCTTTGGTTTTGGTACCGGGCCGATGGTGGCGCTGGGTTGTAAGTACCTGCGAATTTGTCACCTGAATAACTGTGCGACAGGGGTTGCGACCCAGGATGAAAAATTGCGCCGTGATCACTATCACGGTCTGCCAGAGCGGGTGGTTAACTATTTCCACTTTATCGCCCGTGAAACCCGCGAAATTATGGCGGAATTGGGTGTTAGCCAACTGGTTGACTTGATTGGCCGCACCGATCTGCTTAACGAACTGGATGGGATTACGGCGAAACAGAGCAAGCTGGATCTGTCGCCGTTGCTGCAAACCGCGACACCTCATGCAGGTAAAGCGCCGTTTTGTACCGAAAGCAGTAACCCGCCATTCGATCACGGCGTGCTAAACAAAGCGTTGCTGGCGCAGGCGTTGCCGCATGTTGAAGCTAAGCAAAGTAAGACGCTCTACTTTGATATCTGCAATACTGACCGTTCAGTTGGCGCAACCCTGTCAGGGGCGATTGCCGCGCGGCATGGTGACCAGGGCATCGCTGCCGACCCGATCAAAGTGCATTTTTCCGGGACTGCCGGCCAGAGTTTTGGTGTATGGAATGTCGGTGGGGTTGAACTGACCCTGACCGGGGATGCCAACGACTATGTGGGTAAAGGGATGGCCGGTGGCCGTATTGCCGTGCGTCCGCCGGTGGGGTCATTCTTCCGCAGTCATGAAGCGAGCATTGTGGGTAACACCTGCTTATATGGTGCCACCGGGGGCAAGCTGTTCGCGGCAGGCCGTGCGGGTGAACGTTTTGCGGTGCGTAACTCCGGCGCCATTACCGTGGTAGAAGGAATTGGCGATAACGGTTGTGAATACATGACCGGGGGGATTGTTTGTGTCCTCGGTAAAACCGGTATTAACTTTGGTGCGGGAATGACCGGCGGTTTCGCTTATGTCTTGGATGAAGACGGTGAGTTTCGTAAACGTGTTAACCCAGAACTGGTGGAAGTCTTGGCTGTTGACCAACTGGCCATCCATGAAGAACACCTGCGTGGTTTGATTACCGAACATGTCCAGGCGACCGGTTCATCACGCGCAGAAGAGATCCTGGCGAATTGGCCGGAATGGGCAGCGAAGTTTGCGCTGGTCAAACCGAAGTCCAGTGATGTGAAGGCATTGTTGGGTCACCGTAGTCGCAGCGCCGCTGAGCTGCGGGTTCAGGCACAGTAAGAGGTCATATTGAATGAGTCAGAATGTTTATCAATTTATCGACCTACAGCGTGTTGATCCGCCAAAGAAACCGCTGAAGATCCGTAAAGTCGAGTTTGTTGAGATTTACGAACCGTTTTCAGAAACCCAGGCGAAAGCACAAGCTGACCGTTGCCTGTCATGTGGCAACCCTTATTGTGAGTGGAAATGCCCGGTTCATAACTATATCCCCAACTGGCTGAAGCTGGCGAATGAAGGGCGGATTATGGAGGCGGCGGATCTGGCGCACCAGACCAACAGCCTGCCAGAGGTTTGTGGCCGCGTTTGTCCGCAAGATCGCTTGTGTGAGGGATCCTGTACGCTGAATAGCGAGTTTGGTGCCGTCACCATTGGTAACATTGAGCGTTATATCAATGATAAAGCCATCGAAATGGGGTGGCGGCCAGACATGACTCATGTTCATCCCAGCGGTAAGACGGTGGCTATCATTGGGGCAGGCCCGGCGGGCTTGGCTTGTGCGGATGTGCTGGCGCGTAACGGTGTGAAGGCGGTGGTTTATGATCGCCATCCAGAAATCGGTGGCCTGCTCACTTTTGGCATTCCCTCGTTTAAGCTGGAAAAAGAGGTGATGATCAAGCGTCGCGAAATTTTCAGCACCATGGGTATAGAATTCCAGCTCAATACGGAAATCGGTAAAGATATCGCCATGGATAAACTGCTGAGTGATTACGACGCGGTGTTCGTTGGTGTTGGCACTTATCAGTCGATGCGAGGCGGCTTGGAAAACGAAGCTGCTCCGGGCGTTTATGATGCACTGCCGTACCTGGTCGCCAATACCAAGCAGTTGATGAAGTATTCTACACAGCCGGATGAGCCTTATATCGATCTGTCCGGCAAACGTGTTGTGGTACTCGGTGGTGGTGATACCGCGATGGACTGCGTGCGTACCGCTATTCGCCAGGGGGCGACACAGGTTACCTGTGCCTACCGCCGTGATGAAGTCAACATGCCGGGGTCCCGGCGTGAAGTGAAAAATGCGCGCGAGGAGGGGGTTGAATTTAAATTCAACTTGCAGCCATTAAGCATTGAGGTGAATAGTGCTGGCCGTGTGGCGGGGATTAAAATGGTGCGCACACAATTAGGAGCTGCGGATGCCAACGGTCGCCAGGTTGCTGAACAAGTGTCCGGCTCAGAGCATGTGATTGATGCTGATGCGGTCATTATGGCCTTTGGGTTCCGGCCTCATTCGATGGGGTGGTTGAGTGAGCAAGGGGTACAGTTTGATGGGCAGGGCCGTATATTGGCACCGGAGTCCGTTGATTGTGCTTTCCAGACCAGTAATCCTAAAATCTTCGCTGGTGGTGATGCCGTTCGTGGTTCTGACTTGGTGGTCACGGCGATTGCCGAAGGGCGCAAGGCTGCTGAGGGGATCCTCAGTTATCTCGAGGTTTAGTAGTGTATTAAGCCCTCTTTTTGCAGAGAGTCTAAGCACAGCTCGACAAGGCAGAGGCACCTTTTGGGTGCCCTCTGCTCAACCGAGTTGGTGTCTGGTACTCAAACGAAATAGTGGGCGATTTCAAGATAACGTTGGCGGATATGTTCGATCAGCAGCCGGATCTTGCGGGGTGGCTGGCGGGTAAAAGGATAGACCGCATAGATACCAAGTTTCTTGCCGACCTGATCCAAAAGCAGTTCTACCAGGTCCCCATTCATTAGGTCGTGATAGACCAGACAGCGTGGCACATACACAATGCCATGTCCTCCTAGCGCGGCTTTGCGCAGGGCGCCAGCATTGTCAGTTGAGAAATTGCCAGAAACCGACAGCAGATAGTTACCATGCTTGCCTTTGAAAGCCCATTCTGATGCCCCGGTACTCTGGTAGAGGTAATGCAAACAGTTATGAGTGAGTAAGTCATTAGGTTCATGGGGGATGCCGAAGCGCCGCACGTAGGCTGGTGCCGCGCAGATCACCCATTGTGAATCCAAGATGTGACGGGCAATGAGGTTTGAGTCGTCCATAACACTGGTGCGGATCACCAGATCAAATCCTTCCTCCACCAGATTGACAAAACGGTTATCCAGCGACATGTCTACAGTCAATCCTGGGTGCTGTTGGCAGAATTCTGCCACCGCATCAGCCAGTAGCAACTCCCCTGAAATCGTCGGTACTGATATGCGCAGATGACCGGTGAGTTTTTCTCCGTATCCGGCAACCGCATCGAAGGTTTCAAGTGCGGCAGCCTTCACATTTTTCGCACCTTGATAGAGCGTTTTACCTGCTTCACTCAGGGTCAGTTTTCGGGTGGTGCGATAGAACAATTGCACCCCAAGTTGTTCTTCAAGGCGCCCAATTCGTTTACTAACCACTGAGTTTGTAAGGGAATACTGCTCAGCAACCTTGCTGAAAGAGCCGGCTTCTACAACGTGAGCAAACAGAATAAGGTCATCAGTACTGGCCATATTAATCCACTTTTGGAAAAAATATTATTCATTATCTCCATATATCGTTTAAATCGAACAGAGTAAAGTCACTTTTGCATAACAAAATAGCAACAAGGCGGGCGCAGTAGCGCCACCCTGAATAAGGATGCAATGATGACGGATACCCTACAGGCCTTGATGGCCTTTTCGCCTATCGTGGTAAGTGGCGTGCTTTTGGTCGGTTTTAATTGGTCAGCCAAGCGGACCATGCCGATTGCCTTTCTGTTAACTGTATTGATCGCCCTGTGGGGGTGGCAGATGAGCCCGAACAGGGTGCTTGCCTCGACCTTGCAGGGTTTGGTGATTACGCTGACCGTTTTGTGGATCGTATTTGGCGCCATTCTTATGCTCAATACGCTTCAACACACCGGTGCTATTACGGCGATCCGAAGCGGTTTTAGCCATATTTCACCAGATCGACGTATTCAAGCCATTATCATTGCCTGGTGTTTTGGTACCTTTATTGAAGGTGCGTCTGGTTTTGGCACGCCGGCCGCCATCGCGGCCCCTCTGTTGGTGGCGATTGGTTTTCCGGCGCTTGCTGCCGTGATGCTCGGCATGATGATTCAGTCAACACCGGTCTCTTTTGGCGCCCTGGGAACCCCGATACTGGTGGGGATTAACAAAGGGCTTGATAGCCAAGCCATTAGCCAAACATTGGCGGCGGGAGGAAGTAGCTGGGACATCTATTTGCAGCAGGTGACAACTTATGTTGCGCTGATCCACGCGAGCATTGGTACCTTTATGCCCGTATTGATGGTGATGATGTTGACCCGCTTCTTTGGGCCTGGCCGCAGTTGGCGTGAAGGGTTGGCCATTTTGCCATTCGCTATTTTTGCTGGGTTGGCCTTTACGGTGCCCTATGCTTTGACCGGTATACTGCTCGGCCCAGAATTTCCTTCACTGGTGGGTGGCTTGGTTGGGTTGGTCTTGGTAGTTACCGCTGCGCGTTATGGTTTTCTGGTGCCGAAAAAGCATTGGGACTTTGCGCCAGAATCTCAATGGCCTGCGGTGTGGCTCGGCTCTATCAAATTCGATCGAAAAGCGACTACCGAACGCCCTATGTCGTTAACATTAGCTTGGCTGCCTTACGTGCTGTTGGCTCTGTTGTTAGTGGCAAGCCGCATCATCCCTGAGTTTAAAACCTTGTTACTGTCAGTGAATCTGGCTTTCAACGATTTACTGGGCGAAAAAGGGGTCGGTGCCTCCATTGAGTTCCTTTACCTACCTGGCGGGCTTTTGGTGTTTTGTGCGGTGATGGCAAGCCTTATGCATTGTCGCTCACTGGCACCCGTGGGTAAGGCGCTGGGCGAGTCAGGGCGTACGCTGATCGGTGCTGGTTTTGTGTTGCTGTTTACTGTCCCTATGGTGCGTATTTTCATTAACTCAGGTGTTAATGGTGCTGATCTTGCCAGTATGCCGGTGGCTACCGCTAACTTTGCTGCAGGTTTGGTTGGCGAGTTTTTCCCTATGCTCAGTGCCACTATCGGCGCGTTGGGGGCCTTTATTGCTGGCTCTAATACCGTATCGAACATGATGTTTAGTCAATTCCAGTTTGAAGTGGCTCAGACTCTTGGGATTTCTACTGTGGTTATGCTGGCTCTGCAAGCGGTAGGTGCGGCAGCGGGTAACATGATCGCTATTCATAATGTGGTCGCTGCCTCAGCCACTGTCGGCTTGCTTGGAAGAGAAGGGGTGACGCTGCGCAAGACCGTGCTGCCGACGTTATCTTACCTTTTAGCGACCGGTCTTATCGGTTTGTTATTGATTTACGGTTTCCAGGTAACTGATGTATTGATGCAGTTAAAGTAAGGAGAGAACACGATGAAGGTCATGCGCGTATATCCTGCCAAGCCTGCTGATGTATACCTTTACGCGACCTGTTTGGTGGATCTGTTTGAACCACAAGCAGGAGTTGATGCGATCACTTTGCTTGAACGTGAAGGCGTCAATGTACACTTTGTGCCGAAACAGACCTGCTGTGGCCAACCTGCTTATACCTCGGGTTATGAGGACGAAGCGCGAGCGGTGGCAACCAGCCAGATGGCGTTGTTTCCTGAGCCTTGGCCTGTGGTGGTGCTTTCTGGCTCTTGTGGCGGAATGATGCACCATCATTATCGGCGGTTGTTTCCTGACAGTGGCGCAGTGGCCGCTTTTTGTGATCGCGTATTTGAGCTTACCGAGTTTCTGGTAAACGTTTGTCGGGTGCGCTGGTTTGGCGTGGGAGAGGCGCGAATTGTGATGCATACGGCTTGCTCGGCGCGGCGGGAGATGCAGGTGCATACCACAGCGCGCAGCCTGCTGGAGCAGTTAGCGGGGGTCACGTTACTTGAACAGGCTGAAGAGAGTGAGTGTTGCGGTTTCGGTGGTACCTTCTCGGTTCGACATCCGGCGATTAGCGAGGCGATGGTGGAAGACAAAGTTCGCCATCTGCAGAATACCGGAGCAGAAATGTTAGTGAGTGCTGACTGGGGATGTCTGCTGAATATCAAGGGGGCCTTGGCTTATCAGGGGAAGGTGTTACCCGCTCAGCATCTGGCCAGTTTTTTGTTGGCTCACAGCCAGCGGCAGGAGAGGGTTCCCAAAGAGAGTGAACAGAGCAACCCGGTATTGACTCATCACAAAGAGGGGGGAAAGGATGAGTACACAGGCTAAATTTTCACCCCGCAATTTCCATCCGCAGGCGGAGGCAGCGTTGGCGGATCCGGTGTTGCGTCAGAATTTTCGTGGAGCGATGGATTACCTTCGCACTAAACGACGAGAGGCGTTTGCTGACCCGGCGGAAGAAGCGGCAGTGCGTGATGCTGCTGAGCAGATCCGCCAGCGCTGTCTCTCGCATTTGCCGGCATTGCTGGAACAACTCGAAGCACGCTGTCAGGAGAATGGTATTCAGGTGCACTGGGCGCAGACGCCAGATGAAGCGAATACCATCATTTATGAGATAGCACAGCGTCACCAAGTGCAGACTATTGTCAAAGGTAAGTCCATGGTGAGCGAAGAGGTGGGCTTCAACCATGCGATGGCTGCTCATGGCATCCACTGCCTGGAAAGCGATATGGGGGAGTATATCGTCCAACTGGATGGTGACGCCCCTTCTCACATCATCATGCCGGCTATCCATAAGAACATACAGGAAGTCAGCGATACCTTTGTTGAACACCTTGATGGCTTTACCCCTACCCATGATGTGGATGCGTTGATTCAGACTGGGCGCAGGGCATTGCGTGAACAATTTCGCCGAGCCGATATGGGGTTATCGGGCGTTAATTTCGCGGTCGCTGAAACCGGTACCCTCTGTCTGGTGGAAAACGAGGGTAACGGCCGTATGTGTACCACCATACCGCGAGTACATGTCGCCATTACCGGAATTGAGAAAGTGGTGGCGTCGTTGAGTGATGTGCCCCCGCTGTACAGTGCGTTGACGCGATCGGCCACCGGTCAGGCTATCACCACCTATTTCAATCTGATCAGTGGTCCGCGTCGCCCAGGGGAGCTTGATGGCCCAGACGAGGTGCATTTGGTGCTGCTTGATAATGGCCGTAGCCAAGCTTATCAGGACCCGGCTTTGCGTCAGACCTTGCAGTGCATTCGTTGTGGTGCCTGCATGAATCATTGCCCAGTCTACACCCGTATTGGCGGCCATGCTTATGGTACGGTCTACCCCGGCCCTATCGGCAAGATAATCTCTCCTCATTTGCTGGGGCTTGAGAACACCCAACATCTGATCACCGCCTCCAGCTTGTGTGGCGCCTGTGGTGAAGTGTGTCCAGTACGTATTCCGATTCCTGATTTGCTGCAGCGCTTGCGGCGTGAAGCCAAACACCCTGCGGCACCAGGCCATTTACCGCTCGCTGGGCAGGGTAAAGCAGCCAAACCGATTGAACGTGTTTTGATGCGGGGGTTTGCCGTGCTAGCCACCCATCCGCGCCTCTATCATACTTTCACCGCGATTATCGCTCGTTTTCAGCGCCTGATACCGAAACACCTTGGCCCTTGGACGCGTTGTCGGCAGGTGCCTAAACCCGCGCCCAAGAGCCTGAATACTTTGCTGCGCCAACAAAGAAAGGAGTGACAGATGTCCAGTAAGGCCGCTATTTTAAACCGTTTGCGCAGCGCTAATGTTGCCCCGCTTCCTGTTTATCCCTCTCAGTGGCAACCTTGGACGGGGGCTGATGATAGTGCTAGAAGGCAACGTTTTTGTATGGCTATCACTGCAGCTCATGCTGAAGTCCTGAGCGTAAAGCACGGGTTGCTTGCTCAGAAACTAGGGGAGTGGCTCAACCGTGAGCAGATAACGACCCTGGTTTGTGGCCGAGGAGGACGCTGGGAGAACGCGGTGAATGAGGCTATACAGGGGTGTGACGTATTACGCCCTGAGGGAGAGTTTGCTGAGTGGAAAGAGGCGTTGTTTGACCGCTGCCAGGCGGGCATTACTCATTGTTATGCCGCTATTGCTGATACCGGCACGTTAATCTTGTTGCCGGACGCCGGAGAGCCACGTACGCTTTCGTTAGTGCCCCCCTGCCATATTGCTTTGCTCGCAGCCTCTACGCTTGTTGACAATTTTGCTCAATGGGTAGCGAATAACGCTTTCGAGCAGGGGATGCCGACAAATTTATTGCTGATATCCGGTCCATCGAAAACAGCCGATATACAGCAGACGTTAGCCTATGGCGCTCATGGTCCGAGTCGCTTACTGGTGATATTAGTGGAGGATTGTTGATGGGCTGGCATGATTTTGATACTGCATTACAAACACGAATTCCCGCCGAGCGCATCATTCGAGACCCGGATCTTCGTCTCGCCCATGGTACCGACGCCAGTTTCTATCGGTTGATACCGGAGCGCGTGGTACGCCTTGGCTCGCTGGATGAAGTTCGTTTTGTTTTGGGCGTGTGCCGAGAACTTAATTTGCCCTGTACTTTTCGTGCTGCGGGCACCAGTCTTTCTGGGCAGGCGCTCAGTGATTCGGTGTTGATCACGTTGACCGATGAATGGCGTGGCCAGCGTATTTTGGATGATGGCAGCCGTATTGCCCTGCAACCCGGGGTTATTGGTGCTGATGCTAACCGCTATCTGGCACCGTTTGGCCGCAAAATAGGCCCTGATCCTGCCTCCATCAATGCTTGTAAGCTCGGCGGTATCGCTGCTAATAATGCGAGTGGTATGTGCTGCGGTACGGCACAAAACAGCTACCATACTTTACATGCCATGACGTTGTTACTGGCGGATGGTACGTTACTGGATAGTGCTGATCCTCAAAGTCGTCTCGCCTTTGCTGCTGCGCGCCCGGATCTGATCAATGGCCTTGCGGCTTTGCGTGCTGAGGTTCTGGCCAATGAAGCCCTTAGCGCTAAAATTCATCATAAATACCGTCTTAAAAACACCACGGGATACGCTATCAATTCCTTGGTTGATTTTGAAGATCCCATCGACATATTGACTCATCTGATGATCGGTTCGGAGGGAACCTTAGGGTTTATCGCCGAATTGGTGCTTGATACCGTGCCAGAACATCCTTTCAAGGCGTCTGCGTTGTTGATCTTTAAAGACGCTGAACAAGCCTGTCTGGTGACTTCACGTCTGCGTCAGGAGCCTGTTGCGGCTGTGGAGTTGATGGATGGGCGCTCATTACGCGCTGTGGCCGGTAAGCCGGGTTTGCCCGACTCTATCAACGGCATGAGTCTTGCTGCCTGTGCCTTGCTGGTGGAGGTGCATGGGCAAAATGAGGCGCAATTGAACGCGCGCTGTGAGCAGGTAATGGCGTGCGTTGCCGCGTTTGAACCTTTGTCATCACTCCCTTTTACTCGAGACAGTGATCCGCTTTGGGCGATCCGTAAAGGGCTTTTCCCAGCGGTAGGTGCCGTGCGTACAACGGGTACCACGGTCATCATTGAAGATGTGGCTTTTCCTGTTGAGCGGTTGGCTGAAGGCGTGGTTGAACTACAACAGTTGTTCGACCATTTCGAATACCACGAAGCAATTATCTTCGGCCATGCGCTGGAGGGAAACCTGCATTTTGTCTTTACTCAGGGGTTTGAGGACCCAGATCAGGTGGTGCGTTACGGTAAATTTATGGATGCAGTTGCCGAATTGGTGGCGGTTCGCTTCGGGGGTTCCCTCAAGGCTGAGCATGGTACCGGACGCAATATGGCACCTTATGTGGAGTTGGAGTGGGGGCCGGAAGGGATGAGCTTGATGCGACGCATCAAGGCATTACTCGATCCAACAGGCCTGCTTAATCCTGGTGTGATTATCAACGATGATCCGCAGGCGCATTTGACTCATCTGAAACCGATGCCAGCCAGTGATGCCATTGTGGACCCCTGTATTGAATGTGGTTTTTGTGAAGCGGTGTGCCCCTCACGCACGCTATCATTGTCACCACGTCAGCGTATTGTGCTCTATCGGGAACTAGCTCGGCGTGAACGTAGTGGGGAGTCCACTGAACAACTTGCCAAGCTTTTTGACTATCAGGGCGTGGAAACCTGTGCCGCGACCGGATTATGTGCTGACCGTTGCCCCGTGGGCATCAACACCGGCACCTTGATAAAAAAACTGCGTAGTGAAAAATATCGCCGTTTTGTCCCTATTGCTCGCTGGAGTGCGGTGCATTTTGCCGGTATCACCAGTGTGGCTCGCAGCACACTGAAGCTCAGGGGGATAGTCAGTAAAATCGTGGGTGAACGCCCGCTGGCAGGTCTGGTTAATGGTGTACGGCGTATGAGTGGGCAGCGTACTCCCGCTTGGCTGCCGACGTTGCCGGGGCCGAGTCGTTACCAGTTACAAAGTGAAAAGGTGCTGCTCAGTGAAGAGGCGGAGCGGGCAGTGGTTTATATGCCTTCGTGTGCGAGTCGTGTCTTTGGGCAACAGAACGACGCACCGGCTTTACCCGAAGTGGTAAAATCGCTGCTCGCCAAAGCAGGCTGTCGGGTGATTGTTCCAACAGGTCTTGATGGGCTTTGTTGCGGCATGCCGTTTGACAGTAAAGGAATGAGCGAGATTGCAGAAACCAAACGTCAGGGGTTGGCTGAGGCGTTGTGGCAGGCAAGTGAGTCAGGCCGCTGGCCAGTGCTGTTGGATACCAGTCCCTGTGTTCAGCGGTTACTGGTAGGTGAACGAGCGGAAGGGAATGGCAGGGGGCTGCGGGTTTTTGAACCGGCTGCTTTTGTGCTTGAGCATCTGATGCCTTATCTAACAGTGACGCCCATTGATGAAACGGTGATGCTGCATGTGACTTGTAGCAGCCGGCGCATGGGTTTGGAGAGCACCATGCTTGCGGTAGCCAAAGCTTGTGCCCGAGAAGTGGTCGTGCCGGAATTCATCCAGTGTTGCGGTTTTGCGGGTGATAAGGGGTTGATGACACCTGAGTTAAACGCCTCTGCGCTATCGAGCTTGCGCCATCAGGTGCCTACTGACTGTCGCCAAGGTTTTAGTAATAGCCGTACCTGTGAGATGGGGTTGAGCCAGCATGCCGGTATCCCCTATAACAATATTTTGTATTTGGTGGATCAGGCTGCTGATTGACCCATTGGGTTTTGGCGATTGCCAAGGTGATCGTCAAGCATGCTTGCAACTGTGGGATTTAAAGGTATTCAGGAATGCATAGCGTCCAGGCTTTATGTTCTGGACGCTAGCTATTTCAGGTTACTTCACCACTCGTAACGCTGGGCGGCCACCACGAGGAGGTGGTGGTGGCTCATCATCAGTGTGATGGTTATCATCGCTATCTGGGCGATCACCATCAATCAATGACATCAGATTCCCTGCTGGCGTTGCTGGCTGGTCTATCTCACCGAGGTTATCTTCGATTTCGTAGGCAGCTTCCGGTTCAAACAGGGTACCTGCACCGTTTTCTCGGGCATAAATCGCCAGTACGGCACCCATCGGCACCTGAACCTGGCGAGGAATGCCACCAAAGCGGGCGTTAAAGCTGACTTCTTCATCAGCCAGTAGCAGGTTGCCGACCGCGCGCGGCGCAATGTTGAGCACAATCTGACCATCGCGGGCAAACTCGATAGGAACCTGAACGCCAGGATACATGATGTCCACCACCAGATGAGGGGTCAGTTGATTATCCAACAGCCAGTCATAGAATGCCCGTAACAGGTAAGGGCGGCGTGGGGTCATTTGCGACATATCCATAACACTTAGACTCGAGTTTGGAGCCGCATTTCGCGCTCGGCTTCAGTAAGGGAGGCCAGGAATGCGTCACGCTCGAAGACGCGGGTCATGTAGCCTTTCAGCTCTTTGGAGCCAGCACCGCTCAGTTCAATACCCAATTGCGTCAAACGCCACAACAATGGGGCGAGGTAACAATCGACCAGGCTGAACTCTTCACTCATAAAATAAGGGGTTTGAGCGAAGATAGGCGCAATGGCCAGCAGTTCTTCGCGCAGTTGACGGCGTGCTGATTCAGCTTCCTGTGCGTTGCCCTGCTCGATTTTGTACATCAGCGAGTACCAGTTTCGCTCGATACGCAACATCATCAAACGGCTTTCACCACGCGCCACAGGATAGACCGGCATAAGCGGTGGGTGAGGGAAACGCTCATCAAGGTATTCCATGATGATACGTGATTCATACAGAGTCAGTTCACGATCAACAAGTGTCGGTACGGTTTGGTAAGGATTGAGGTCAATCAGATCCTGCGGCAGATTGTCCGGTTCAACCTGCTCAATCTCGACGCTGACCCCTTTTTCCGCCAGTACGATACGTACTTGATGGCTAAAGATGTCGGTCGGGCCAGAAAACAGCGTCATTACCGAACGTTTGTTGGCAGCGACAGCCATGAAAACCTCCAAGTTTTATCTAGAAAATATGGCAAATAGCCAAATACCCATTACCTTGCATGCTACTCACTCTATGCTGCTGATGGCGATGATGAATACCCGTCATCATTCAGGCCACAGATAAACCAGAGGTCAAGAACACGGCCTCAAAGGTAGACTCGCAGTAGCTGCGTAGTGAACAGGGGCAAAAGTGGATAATAGTTTACCAGATTTTGATTTTTTTGTGGGGGGCATGCAGTGATTTCATGTGGAATTATCTGTATGACCGCGAAATTTGGTTGTTTTAATTTATTGTAACAATAAAAAAACCCGGTGAAGCACCGGGTTTTCGCGTAAATCGTACTGTCGAAACAGTAGAAATTAACGCTTGGAGAACTGCGGACGGCGACGTGCTTTACGCAGACCGACTTTCTTACGTTCAACCTGACGAGCGTCACGAGTGACGAAGCCAGCTTTACGCAGTTCAGAACGCAGAGTCTCGTCATACTCCATCAGTGCACGGGTGATACCGTGACGGATAGCGCCAGCTTGACCGGAGATACCACCACCTTTAACAGTGATGTACAGATCCAGTTTGCCAACCATATCGACCAGTTCCAGTGGTTGACGAACTACCATGCGGGCAGTTTCGCGACCAAAGTACTGTTCCAGGCTGCGCTGGTTGATAACGATGTTACCGCTGCCCTGCTTGATAAAAACGCGAGCGGCGGAGCTTTTGCGGCGACCAGTGCCGTAGTATTGATTTTCAGCCATTGCCTATAATCCCGATTAGATGTCAAGAACTTGCGGTTGCTGTGCCGCGTGATTGTGCTCAGTGCCAGCGTAAACTTTCAGTTTACGGTACATTGCACGACCCAGCGGGCCCTTTGGCAGCATGCCTTTAACCGCGATTTCAATCACACGCTCAGGACGGCGGGCAATCATCTCTTCAAAGGTCGCTTCTTTGATACCACCGATGTGGCCAGTGTGGTGATAGTACACTTTGTCTGTACGCTTGTTGCCGGTAACGGCCACTTTTTCTGCGTTCAGAACGATGATGTAATCACCGGTATCAACGTGCGGGGTATATTCCGCTTTATGCTTGCCGCGTAAACGACGAGCCAGTTCAGTCGCTAGACGGCCTAAGGTTTTACCGTCTGCATCAACAACATACCAGTCGCGTTTGACGGTTTCTGGCTTAGCTGTAAAAGTTTTCATTAAAAAGCTTACCCAATAATTTAGTTACACGTAGGTGTTCACCCAACGCTTAAAAACAGTTGAGGCTCACACGACCATCAAGTCCAGCAAACCTACCCCTTCGAATAGCCATTGCCGGCACTATAAAGTTTTTGGGAAAAAAACTTTGTTGTAACGTGGGGTCGCAGGATTATAGAGAAGTCACTATCAAAGATCGAACAGTTTTTGATTTTGAGCACAATTATTTGTGTCGCGGGGGGAACTATGCCCCTTTAGACTGGATAATGGGGCGGATGTCAAAAAAAGCCCCATTACTCAGTATTACGGCAGGTGGGGTAACTTTAGGTATTCCTCACTCTGCATCTCCTGCAAGCGCGATAAACAGCGTTGGAACTCGAACTTTAGCTGTTCCCCCTGATAAATTTCAAACATAGACCCCTCGGCACTGATCACCAGGTTGACGTGGCGTTCATAAAATTCATCAACTAGCGCCAGAAAGCGGCGAGCGGTGCTCTCGTTCAGTGGCCCCATCACGCGGACATTGTATAGCATCACGCTGTGGTAAAGGCGTGACAAGGCGATGTAATCCAATTGGCTGCGCGCTTCTTCACACAATGTATGGAAATCAACGGCCAATACGCCATCCACGGCGTGCAGAACTGGGAGGGGGCGATGATTGATTTGTAACACCAACCCAGCATTACCCATGTTGCCTGCCAGCCTGAGGAACATATGGTCCATTGCCTCTTGCGTCTGCTCAGTGAGCGGGGTCAAGTAGAGATGCGCTTGTGTCAAGGTGCGCAAACGGTAATCGATGCCAGCATCCACGTTCATGACCTCACAATGCGCTTTGATCAACGCAATGGCGGGCAGGAAACGTGCGCGTTGCAGACCATGGCGGTACAGATCGTCTGGCTGAATGTTTGAGGTGGCGACCAGCGTGATACCTCGGGCGAATAAGGCTTGCAGTAGTGTTGCCAGCAGCATGGCGTCAGTGATGTCAGAAACAAAAAACTCATCAAAACACAACACATCTGTTTGTGCCTTAAAGCCATCGGCAATGATTTCCAACGGGTTTTCATGCCCCTGTAATGCCATCAGTTCTTCATGCACCCGCAACATGAAACGGTGGAAGTGCAAGCGTAGTTTGCGGTCATCTGGCAAGCTGTGGAAGAACAAGTCCATCAGCCAGGTTTTACCACGACCCACACCGCCCCACATATATAAGCCCTGCACCGGGCGTGGGTGTGTCGTTGCGGGCCCTTTGCCCAGCCAGTGGCTGAGTTTCCAGCGACTCCCTCCTTTGGTCGCAACGTCAGTCGGCCGGTGTTGCAAGGCTTGATAAATATGATCCAACTGCGTAACAGCCTGGTGCTGGACCGCATCGGCCTGATATTGCCCCGCGTCCAGAGCCTGCTGGTAGCGTGATAATGGTGACTGTACTTGCATTTATTCAAAAATCCCTAAGAACATTGAGAATTAATTTAGCAAATTTTCGTGGCGGATAGCTGCAACTTCACTGCCTGTTTATGGTATTTATCAGCACTATATCCAAAGGAAAAACCAATAAACATCAGGTAAAGGTTTAACAAGATTCCACTTAGACAAGGTTAACGGTTATAGTGGATATTATTAAGTAAAAAAATCCCTGCGGAACAACGAAGTTAACATAGGAGTCATTATGACCTGGGAGTATGCGCTGATTGGTTTGGTGGTCGGTATCGTCATTGGTGCGGTAGCGATGCGTTTCGGTAATAGTAAATTACGGCAACAAAAAGCCCTGCAGAGCGAGCTGGATAAAAGTAAAACCGAATTGGAAGAGTATCGTAAGGAACTGGTAGGCCATTTCGCACACAGTGCCGAGTTGCTTGATAACATGGCGCGTGACTATCGTCAGTTGTATCAGCATATGGCGAAAAGCTCTAATCACTTGTTGCCGGATCTTCCCGTACAGGATAACCCATTTCGCTATCGCTTGACTGAATCAGAAGCAGATAACGATCAAGCACCTGTGGAGATGCCGCGTGACTACTCTGAAGGGGCATCTGGTTTGTTGCGTGGTACAACAAACCGCGATTAATTTCGGCCAATGGGAATATTTCCATTACGGTTGAACGTCTCTTTTTCCACTGCGAGGTCCATTTCTGGGCCTCGCCATTTGTCACATGCCCATGCTGTTCGAAACGCATGAGGATGGTCATAATTTGTGCATCGGTATCAGGGTGGCTTATCATTGATTGATAGCCCTGTGAATACTTTGCGCAAATTTACAGTCTTACACTTCACTGACATGTTACTGTTGCTTTATTATCATTATTTCACCTGCAGGTATAAAGAGAGAGTTCTTAATGATGAAGAAACCATCTTTAATTCTTAGTGCATTAGCAATAGGTATGAGCTTGGCGTTTGCTTCTGTTCCAATGGTCAACGCCGCAATGCCTGTAGCTGTTGAAGGGCAACCACTGCCAAGCTTGGCACCGATGTTGGAGAAAGTACTGCCTGCTGTAGTGAGTGTGCGTGTGGCAGGTACTCAGGTGCAACGCCAACAATTACCTGAGCAGTTTAAATTCTTTTTTGGACCGAATGGACCTTCGCAACAGGGAGGCTCACGTCCTTTTGAAGGATTGGGGTCCGGTGTCATTATTGACGCCGCAAAGGGTTATATTTTAACCAATAACCATGTGATTAATAACGCTGATAAAATTAGCGTGTTACTCAATGATGGCCGTGAATATAGTGCCAAGCTGATTGGTCGTGATGAGCAATCTGATATTGCATTGTTGCAGGTTACTGATGGCAAAAATCTGACAGCGATAAAAATGGCGGATTCCGATCAACTGCGTGTCGGTGACTTTGCTGTGGCGGTAGGGAACCCCTTTGGTCTCGGTCAGACAGCAACATCAGGGATTATCTCGGCACTGGGTCGTAGTGGCTTGAATCTGGAGGGGCTGGAAAACTTTATCCAGACCGATGCCTCTATCAACCGTGGTAACTCCGGTGGCGCGTTGATTAACCTGAATGGTGAATTGATCGGTATCAACACCGCGATCCTAGCACCAGGCGGTGGCAATGTCGGGATCGGTTTTGCCATTCCTAGCAACATGGCACAAAGCCTGAGTAAACAATTGATCGAGTTTGGCGAAGTGAAACGCGGCCTGCTGGGTATCAAAGGGAGTGAAATGACCGCCGATATGGCGAAAGCGTTCAATTCCGAAGCGCAGCGCGGTGCTTTTGTCAGTGAAGTATTGCCAAAGTCGGCCGCAGCCAAAGCAGGTATCAAGGCTGGTGATATTCTGATTTCTCTGGACGGCAAGCCTATCAGCAGTTTCGCTGAACTTCGAGCCAAGGTAGGTACCACTGCTCCAGGCACTAGCGTTAAAGTGGGCCTACTACGTGAAGGTAAATCGATGGAGCTTTCTGTTACGTTGGATAACAGTGAAAGTGCATCAACCAATGCCGAGACTTTGTCGCCTTCCTTGCAAGGGGCATCCTTGAGTAATGGCGTTTTACCCAACGGCGATAAAGGCGTGAAGATTGACAACGTTGATAAGGGTACCCCAGCGGCACAAGTCGGCCTGCAAAAAGGGGATATGATTATCGGTGTCAACCGTATACGTGTCGAGGATCTCGCGGCGTTGCGTAAGCAGATGGAGAACAAACCTGCAGTCATAGCGCTGAATATTGTACGCGGTGACGAAAACATCTACCTGTTATTGCGTTAACTTGTTCAAAAACTGGGCTCAGTGGCATACTGTGCCCAGTTAACTCGTGTTATCCTTCCGCAATCGTTCCATTTATGCACTGAAACTCCATGTTTGCTAAGTTATTACGTTCTATTGTTGTTGGTTTGATTGTCGCTGGCCTGTTGCTGGTGGTCATGCCCGTGTTGCGTTCTTCCAGTAATCTATTTACCAGCAAATCTGAGAGTACCAGTGATGAAGTCCCTCTTAGCTTCAATTCTGGTGTGCGCCGCGCAGCCCCGGCAGTGGTTAATATTTATAATCGCAACATAAGTGGAGCAACTAATCTGCTTTCGCTGGGTTCCGGTGTGATTATGAATGATCGCGGCTATATCATCACCAATCGTCATGTAATCAAAGATGCCCAGCAAATCACCGCCGTGTTGCAGGACGGTCGTCGCTATGAAGCGTTATTAGTGGGTGCAGACAGCTTAACCGACTTGGCGGTATTAAAGATCGATCCAGGTAATTTACCGGTTATCCCTATCAACAAGGCGCGTCCAGCCCATGTTGGTGATGTTGTCCTGGCGATAGGCAACCCCTATAACCTGGGGCAGACGGTAACTCAAGGCATCCTCAGCGCTACTGGCCGAGTCAGTTTGAGTACCACTGGCCGGCAAACTTTTCTGCAAACCGATGCTTCAATTAACCGCGGCAATTCTGGTGGTGCCTTGGTGAACTCACTGGGTGAGTTAATGGGCATCAATACGCTGACTTACGATAAAGTTACTAATGGTGAGACTCCTGAAGGATTAGGTTTTGCGATTCCGGTAGAGTTGGCCACTAAAATTATGGATAAGTTAATCCGTGATGGGCGAGTGATCCGTGGGTATTTCGGTATTCAGGGGAAGGATATGCCGATTCGCCCCATCAGTAGCAATATTGAGCACCTGCAAGGGATCAGTGTGACTGAGCTTGCCGCTAATGGTCCCGCAGCTAGAGCAGGGTTCCACATCAACGACATCATCATCAACGTGAATAACAAACCTGCGATCTCCGTATTGGAAACCATGGATCAAGTAGCAGAGATCCGCCCGGGTACCGAGATCCCGGTGGTAGTATTGCGTGATGGTCAGCGTATGACACTGACTATGATGGTGGGGGAATTCCCGGAAGATAATACCTAAACGTTTTTGTTGCATCGGGGCACGCGGGTGTGCCCCGATCATGACAAGTCTATTACTCGCCTTTTATGCGCTCAATATTGGCACCCAACGCACGCAGTTTGTCTTCAATACGTTCGTAGCCACGATCAATATGATAGATACGATCAACTGTCGTCACGCCTTGTGCAATACAACCAGCTAATACCAGACTGGCGGAAGCACGCAAGTCAGTTGCCATTACTTGTGCACCTGAAAGTTGCTCTACGCCATGGCAGATCACGGTATTGCTTTCTATTTCGGCGATGGCCCCCATACGGATCAACTCAGGAACGTGCATAAAACGGTTCTCGAAAATAGTCTCGGTGATTACGCCGGTTCCTTCTGCCACTAGATTCAGCAAGCTAAACTGTGCCTGCATGTCGGTGGGGAAACCAGGATGTGGGGCTGTGCGTATGGTCACCGCTTTGGGGCGTTTGCCATGCATGTCCAGGCTGATCCAGTCTTCACCGATCTCAATATCAGCGCCTGCCTCACGCAGTTTGGCTAACACTGCATCCAGTGTATCTGGACGGGTATTGCGGCACAGCACCTTACCACCGGAAACGGCGGCGGCAACCAGGAAGGTACCGGTTTCAATACGGTCTGGTAGCACACGATAAACCCCACCACCGAGGCGTTCAACACCCTCAATAGTGATTCTATCGGTGCCTGCACCACTGATTTTGGCACCCAGCGTATTGAGGAAGTTGGCAGTATCAACAATTTCCGGTTCACGGGCCGCATTCTCAATAATGGTGGTGCCTGTCGCTAAGGTTGCCGCGCTCATGATGGTGACGGTGGCACCTACGCTGACTTTGTCCATAACGATATGTGCGCCTTTCAAGCGACCTTCCACCGAAGCCTTGACGTACCCTTCTTCCAGCTTGATTTCAGCACCCAGTTGTTCCAGGCCGGTAATATGTAAATCAACCGGGCGAGCGCCGATAGCACAGCCGCCAGGTAGAGATACCTGACCACGGCCAAAACGTGCTACCAATGGCCCTAGAGCCCAGATCGAGGCCCGCATGGTTTTTACCAGGTCATACGGCGCACAAAATTCATTGACTTGGCTGGCATCAACAAACACTGAGCCGTTACGCTTGGTTTTGGTACCTAGCTGGTTGAGTAGTTTGAGGGTGGTATCGATGTCCTTGAGTTTCGGGACATTCTGCAGCTCAACGGGCTCTTCTGCCAGTAGGGCGGCAAACAGGATCGGCAGGGCAGCATTTTTTGCCCCGGAAATGGTGACTTCACCACGAAGACAGGTTCGACCCTGCACACGAAATTTATCCATTTGACTACTCTCTATTATCTATTCTGAGCTGCCTGCCTAGCGGCAAACAGCCTTAAAATCCGTTGAGTTTGCGATCCCGCTTCCACTCTTCAGGGGTGTACGTTTTGATGGATAAAGCATGAATGCTATTATCCGCAATGTACTCCATCAGCGGTGCATAGATGGCTTGCTGTTTTTTGACACGGCTCATGGTGGCGAACTGTTCGCTTACTGCAACCACCTGAAAGTGGCTACCATCGCCAGTAACATGGACTTCATCCAGTGCTAATGCGTTCATCAGCACCTCTTCAATTTTGCTATTTTCCATAGTATTCGGTTCTGTATAGTATTGAGTTTTGTATAGTATCGAGTTTTGTATAGTGTTCAGTTCGGTATTGGCCCTGATATCAGCCAATTGACCCTATGTCCGTCGTTATTTAAGCAGCAGGGTTATGGCGCGGCTCCCGGGGATTTCCTCCGGGAGCCGCGCAAGATCTGTTTAAAAACGCTTAATGTTTTTGTTGCAACGTGCATAAACCTGGCGTAACTCACTGTAAGCAGAAACAGCGCTAATGAGTGGTTTCAACGGGAATGATCTGTTGTAAATTGTAGAGATTGATCAGTGTTTGTAACCGTTCAGTGATCCCCAAAATTTTCAATTCAACCCCTTGCAGGTGCTGTTGCTGGCGTAAGTGCAACAATAATGCCAAGCCACAGGAGTCGACTCGTTGTAGTTGAGCCACATCAATGGCGGTTTTATCCGCCAACAGTATCTCACGTTGTTGCCAGAGTGGCAGTAACGTTTCACGATCAAGCTCGCCACGCAACACTAAAGTTTGCTGTTGTGACACCCAGCTTAACGCTTCAGCCATCAGCTTTTCCGATCCAGCGTAATGGGCTGTTTAGCTGCCGCTTGCAGTTGCTGAGTCAGTCCCTCAATCCCTTTAAGACGTAACGTTGCGGCCCATTCATTCTGCTTAGTGGTGATCATACTCACCCCTTCGGCAATCATATCATAGGCCTGCCAATAGCCGGTCTTGCTGTTCTTTCGCCATTGGAAATCCAGACGTACCGGGGGACGCCCTCCGTTATCAATGATAGTCACACGGATGGCAATAATATCGGCATTATCCACGGGCTGCTGGCGATCAATCTGGTAGGTTTGATTTTCATACATCGCCAGTGCCTGACCATAGGCCTGTTCCAGATACGCTTGGAAAGCGGTGAAATAGGCTTCACGCTGTGCTGGGGTGGCATCTTTATAATAACGCCCCAAAACCAGAGCACCTGCGTACTTAATTTGAACAAACGGCATTAACTCTTCACGTACGATAGCACGCAGGTAATTAGGATCCTGCTTGATCTTTGCTTGCTCGTTTGTCAGGCGAGTGAAGGTTTTCGCCGCAGCATCTTGCATCAAGCTATAAGGATTAGTTTGGTCAACTGCGTTAGCCAGCGGCGCAACCATCAACAAAGCAATCATCAGTAAACGTTTAAACATCCAGTTGTCCTCTATTATTAATGAATGTTAGCGGGTGGAGGAGGGGCATTAGTTGCCGGTTCCGTTACTGTATCCGGCTTATCGCTACTTGCCGGGGTATTACTTTTGTACAGGAACTGGCCGATTAAATCCTCCAGAACTATAGCTGACTTGGTGTCTTGAAGCGTCCCACCATCCTGCAAGATGCTGGTGCCCATCTCAGGGTCTTCAAAACCTACGTTCAGTGCCAGATATTGCTCACCCAACAGACCGGAAGTACGAATGGCCAACGAACTGGTATCCGGGATCTGGTTGTAGCGGGTTTGAATATCCAGTGCCACGAGAGGGGTATAGGTTTTCGGGTTGAGAGAGATATCCGCTACCCGGCCAACCACTACCCCACCAATTTTCACGGGAGAACGCACTTTCAAACCACCAATATTATCGAATGTGGCGTAAATGCGGTAGGTCGGTTCATTACCGATCGATTTGATATTCGCCACCTGGAGACAAAGGAAGACGATAGCACACAGTGCCACTAGCATGAACGCACCAACCCAGATTTCACTCTTCTTCGTTTGCATTGTATCAATTCCCAAACATCAGTGCCGTCAGCACAAAGTCCAATCCCAACACCGCCAGTGACGAATGTACTACGGTACGTGTCGTTGCCCGACTAATTCCTTCAGAAGTCGGTATCGCATCATAGCCATTGAAAATCGCAATCCAGGTCACGGTAATCGCAAACACCACACTCTTAATCAGACAGTTGAGTAAATCTTTACGCCATTCAACCGCCTCTTGCATGGCTGACCAGAAGAAACCACTGTCGATCCCTTTCCAATCGACACCGACGATGGAGCCTCCCCAGATACCGACAGCCACAAAAATCATTGTCAGTAGCGGCATGCTGATCAGGCCAGCCCAAAAACGTGGAGCCACAATACGCCGGAGTGGGTCAACGGCCATCATTTCCAGGCTGGAGATCTGCTCAGTGGCTTTCATTAAGCCAATTTCAGCCGTTAGTGCAGAGCCTGCACGGCCAGCGAACAATAGGGCGGTAACCACTGGCCCCAGTTCACGCAGTAACGATAATGCGACCATCATACCCAGACTGGCTTCTGCGCTATAGGTGGTCAGTACCAAATAGCCTTGCAGCCCTAAAACCATGCCGATAAAGACACCGGAAACCATGATGATCAACAGTGATTGAACGCCAACGCTATACAGCTGTTTAAGCAACAGCGGCCACTGTCGGCGTGGCTCGGGGCGACCGACCAGTGCGTGAAACAGCATCAGTCCGGCGCGTCCCAAAGAGGCACTGGTATTGATGCCACGACGTCCTAATGACGCCAACGCCTGTAAAAACATGAGGTTATTTTCTCCCTTCCCCTAAAAGTTCGCTCAGATAATCACCTGCGGGGTAACGGAATGGCACAGGCCCATCAGCAATACCATCCAGAAATTGACGTACACGGGGGTCTGGATTGCTTTGCAATTGCTGTGGTGATCCTTCGGCAATCACATGGTGGTCCGCGACGATATAAGCGTAATCTGCAATACTTAACACTTCCGGTACATCATGTGAGACCACGATACAGGTGACGCCTAGCGCATGATTCAGTTCCGCGATCAGCTTCACTAATACTCCCATGGTGATGGGATCCTGACCAACGAAAGGTTCATCGAACATGATCATTTCTGGATCCAACGCGATAGCCCGAGCTAGGGCTGCACGCCGTGCCATACCACCGGAAAGTTCATTAGGCATCAGATCTGCCGCGCCACGTAGCCCAACTGCCTCTAACTTCATCATGACTGTGCTGCGCAGAATCGGTTCCGGCAGACAACTATGCTCACGCAGAGGGAACGCGACGTTTTCAAATACGGTCAGGTCGGTAAATAGTGCCCCGGATTGAAATAACATGCTCATCTTTTTACGCGATTCATAGAGTTGATGGCGGGATAAGGCGGGAATGTTGTCACCATCAAACCAGATTTCACCACTGTCAGGAACCAGTTGGCCACCGATCAAACGCAGCAGTGTTGTTTTACCGATACCGGATGGCCCCATGATGGCCGTTACCTTACCACAAGGAACGGTCAGATTGATGTCTTCAAATATCAGCCGACCGCCACGTGAAAAACACATATTGCGCACTTCGACTACATTCTCTGCCTTCTGATACATGTTTGTTGATCCTGTACAGGTCATGTTTGCCAAATCACTGGGTGCCAGCAAAGCAATATATCTTGTTCCCCGGCAAATTGCAGGAGGGTAAACTCGTTTGCCGCGTTACTTGGCTCAATTGAGGCCTCAGCCACCAGTGGCCAGTGCTATCGCTGTTAAAAAACGCCTGGCGTTTTGTCCTGAAGCGAGCTGTCATCCTGTTATGCGCACGATGGACTCTATTTTTACAAAAAAATAGCGCTATTTCGCTACCCATGATGTCATTAGTTTTACTTTTTGTCCCCAGACGGTCAAAATTAAGCAATAACGCAAAACAATCAAATTGTTTAACTTTTCGCCATTTAACACCTCTGTTGCTCGATCATTGCTGACGATGAGCAGTAAATAATCGGGTTATTACGGTATTGGTACCCAAATTGATTCAAGCGACAGCCAACGCATCTGAGACTTGAAGAGTGGCAAGTATACCCAATAAAGGACGCTGAATGTTTTTCGCGGTAGTGTTGTTAATTGTTGGTTTATTTTTATTGGTGTATGGGGCAGATAGGTTGGTGTATGGCGCGGCGGTCATCAGCCGTTCCCTGGGTGTCCCACCACTGATTATTGGCATGACTATTGTCGGTATCGGTACTTCGTTGCCGGAATTGCTCGTTTCGGTCACTGCTGCGTTGAATGGGCAGCCAGATATGGCTGTCGGTAACGTTTTAGGGTCGAATATCGTCAATATCTTATTGATTGTTGGGGGTGCAGCGCTTATCCATCCTTTGGCTGTACATTCTGAGGTATTGCGGCGTGAACTGCCGTTGCTGTTAGCGGTCACACTGTTATGTGGCTTTGTCCTGATTAATCATACCCTGAGTCGGTTGGATGGCGTGGTGTTGTTGCTTGCAGCGGCGGGATTTATCCTGCTGATGCTGAAAATCGCCAGGTTGGCGCAGCGCGAGGGCAACGATAGACTGACAGTAGAACAACTGTCAGAGTTGCCACAAGATAGCAGCAGTACCGTCGCGATACTCTGGTTGATTCTGGCCTTTGTTATCCTGCCACTGTCGTCAAAAATGGTGATTGATAATGCCACAGTGATTGCGCATTACTTTGATATGAGTGAATTGGTGGTTGGCCTGACCGTGGTGGCGATTGGTACCAGCCTACCTGAACTGGCGACATCTATCGCCGGTGCATTAAAAGGCGAAGATGATATGGCCGTCGGTAATATCATCGGGTCAAATATTTTTAACACCGTCATTGTGTTGGGTATCCCGGCGCTGTTGTCACCGGGCAGTATTGATCCTGCGGCTTTCCAGCGCGATTACTGGGTGATGTTGACCGCCAGCATGTTGCTTACCGTCCTTTGTATTGGTCGCAAACATCGTATCGGTCATCTGGCGGGGGCTCTGTTATTATGTGGATTTATTACGTATCTTGCAGTGCTGTTTTTCAACCCTTTCAGTTCATATGGCTTTGTCCTATAGCACCAAGAGAGAGCCAATACCGCCGTTCCTGACGGATAGCGGGTAAAAATCGATGGGAATGTGTATGTCATCTATCCAGTTGCAACCAGGTTTTGATTTTCAGCAGGCCGGCAAAGAAGTACTACAAATTGAACGCGAAGGTCTGGCTCAACTTGAGCAGTATATTGATGGGGATTTTACCCGCGCTTGTGAAGCGATTGTCGGATGCAGTGGTAAAGTGGTGGTGATGGGGATAGGCAAATCCGGCCATATTGGCAACAAAATTGCCGCTACCTTGGCCAGTACCGGCACTCCGGCGTTTTTTGTACACCCGGCGGAAGCCAGCCACGGTGATCTTGGCATGGTCTCAGCACAGGACATTGTGTTGGCTATCTCCAATTCCGGTGAGTCTAATGAGATTCTGGCATTGATTCCGGTCTTAAAACGCCTGCAGATCCGGCTAATTTGCATGACCAGCAACCCGGAAAGTGCCATGGGTAAAGCTGCCGATGTCCACCTTTGCATCAAGATCCCGCAGGAAGCTTGTCCGCTGGGTTTGGCACCCACCACCAGTACCACCGCCACGCTGGTGATGGGGGATGCTTTGGCAGTCGCATTGCTGAAAGCCCGTGGATTTACGCCGGAGGATTTTGCCTTGTCTCATCCAGGGGGGGCTTTGGGGCGTCGTCTGTTGTTACGCGTTAGTGATATTATGCACACCGGTGATGAGATGCCACACGTCAGTGCAGAAGCTTCCTTGCGAGATGCCTTGCTGGAAATTACGCGTAAAAATATGGGTATGACTGCTGTCTGCAATGACCTGATGAAAATTGCTGGTATCTTTACTGATGGTGACTTACGTCGGGTGTTCGATATGGGTATTGATCTCAACAATGCCAAGATCGCTGATGTCATGACCTCAGGGGGTATTCGAGTGCGGCCAAACATGCTGGCGGTTGATGCGCTTAACCTGATGCAACAACGCCATATTACTGCAGTGCTGGTTGCTGATGGCGACCAATTGCTGGGTGTGGTACATATGCATGATATGCTGCGTGCTGGCGTCGTTTAATACAAGGAACGAACTGAATGAGTTTGGTTGAAACCTGCTACGGGCCGGTAACTGAAGACGTAATGGCTCGTGCCGGTAAGATCCGTATGCTGATTTGTGATGTTGACGGTGTACTATCAGATGGTTTTATCTATATGGGCAACCAGGGTGAAGAGCTGAAAGTCTTCAATGTGCGCGATGGCTACGGTATCCGCTGCCTGAAAACATCCGGTATCGAAGTGGCTATCATTACAGGTCGCTCAGCTAAACTGTTGGAAGACCGGGCAAAAACGCTGGATATTACACACCTGTATCAAGGGCAGTCCGATAAGCTTTTGGCCTTCCGGGAACTGTTGGATAAACTATCAATGGTGCCGGAAGAGATTGCTTATATTGGCGATGATCTGATCGACTGGCCGGTCATGGCCCAGGTAGGGTTGGCAGTGGCGGTGGCGGATGCTCATCCTCTGCTGTTGCCGCGGGCTCATTATGTCACCCGCATTGCGGGTGGGCGTGGGGCCGTTCGTGAATTGTGCGATTTGATCCTTCTGGCCCAAAACAAGCTGGAGGGCGCCAAAGGGCTGTCGATATGAGTAGAGCCAAATTGGGTATCACCCTTATTTTATTGGTGATTGTGCTGGCGTTGATCGGCTGGAATATGACTGAGGTTAGCCATGACAGTGGCACCATACCGGTTAATAATCAGATGCCGACTTATCAGAGTCAACATACGGTGACGGTGGTTTATAACCCAGAAGGTAAGTTGAGCTATAAACTGGTGGCAGAAGAGGTTAATCATTACACCGAGGATGAAGTAACCTGGTTTACTCAACCGGTGATGACGTTATTTGATACTAATGCGCTGGCTACTTGGTCAGTACGTGCAGATCGTGCCAAGTTGACCAAAGATCGTATGCTGTATCTGTATGGTAACGTTGAGGTGAACAGTTTGACGACGACCTCGCAATTGGAAAAAATCAAAACAGATAATGCGCAGATTAATCTGATAACCCAAGATGTTTCTTCCGATGATGAAGTGACGCTGTTCGGGGCGAATTTTACCTCTAACGGAATGAGAATGCGTGGCAATCTGCGGGAAAAAACCGCTGAGCTGATTGATAAGGTTAAGACCAACTATGAAATTCCAAGTAAAAACACAACTCCGTAATCTATTGATCGTCAGCCTGGTTTTAACCGCCAGCACGTCAGCATTGGCGTTGAAATCTGATGCTGATCAACCGATCAACATCAATTCGTTGAAACAGTCACTGGATATGCAAACCAATGTCAGCACCTTTACTGATGAGGTGGTGATCAGGCAAGGGACGATTGAGATCAAAGCCGATAAAGTGGTGGTGACTCGTCCTGACGGTGATCAGAACAAAACCTTTATTGAGGCGTTCGGTAACCCGGTCACCTTCCAGCAGATGCAGGACGATGGCAAACTGGTGAAAGGCCATGCGCAGAAAGTGCGTTATGATGTTGCAATTCAATTGGTGACACTGACGGGCAATGCCTTCCTTGAACAGCTTGACAGCAACGTTCAGGGGGATCGTATTACATACCTGGTGCAGCAACAACAGATGCAGGCGTTTAGCGATAAAGGCCGACGCGTGACCACCGTGTTGGTCCCATCACAGTTGCAAGACAAAAACGCTCAAAAGAAGAGTAACTAATCACCTATGGCAACACTCATCGCAGAAAATCTGGCGAAAGCCTATAAAGGCCGTAAAGTCGTTGAAGACGTCAGTCTGAAAGTGAAATCTGGCGAAATTGTCGGTCTATTAGGGCCAAATGGTGCAGGTAAAACCACCACATTTTATATGGTGGTCGGTATCGTTCAGCGTGATGCCGGGCGTATTGTGATCGATGACGAAGACATCAGTATTTTGCCGCTGCATGCTCGCGCCCGCCGTGGTATTGGCTACCTGCCTCAGGAAGCCTCAATCTTTCGTCGATTGAGTGTTTACAATAATTTGATGGCGGTGTTAGAGATCCGCTCTGACCTCACACATGAGCAGCGTGATGATCGTGCCGTTGAGTTGATGGAAGAGTTCCATATCTCTCATCTGCGTGACAACCTGGGCCAGTCACTCTCCGGTGGTGAACGCCGCCGGGTGGAGATAGCCCGGGCACTGGCTGCTAATCCCAAATTTATCTTGCTGGATGAACCTTTTGCGGGTGTTGACCCGATTTCTGTTATCGATATCAAAAAGATTATCGAGCACCTGCGCGACAGTGGCTTGGGCGTATTGATTACTGATCACAACGTACGTGAAACATTGGACGTCTGTGAACATGCTTATATCGTCAGCCAGGGCAAACTGATTGCGCATGGTACGCCGGACATTATTTTAGCGGATGAACAGGTGAAGCGCGTTTATCTGGGCGAAGAGTTCCGCCTTTAGATTGCAGTCGTCCGTCCACAGTTCGCTGCTAATGGAAATAAACAGAAGATTATGAAGCAAGGTTTGCAACTCAGGTTGAGCCAACAGCTGGCGATGACCCCTCAACTACAACAGGCGATACGCTTGTTGCAGCTGTCTACGCTTGAGCTTCAGCAAGAGATCCAACAGGCGTTAGAGAGCAACCCGCTGCTTGAACAGTTTGAGGATCAGCATCAGGAAATTGATGCGAAAGAAACCGTCGATACTGAAGAGATGGATACCAGCACGGCGCTGGAGCAAAAGGATATGCCCGAGGAGTTGCCGCTGGATGCCACTTGGGATGAAATCTATACGGCGGGCACCCCGTCTGGTACCGGTACCGATTATCGTGATGATGAATTGCCGGTCTATCAGGGGGAGACCACACAAACCTTGCAGGACTACCTGATGTGGCAGGTGGAACTGACGCCGTTCTCTGATACTGATGCCGCGATTGCTACCGCGATTGTTGATGCTGTTGACGATACTGGTTATCTCACCGTATCGCTGGACGATATTCTCGAGAGTATTGGTGATGATAATGTGGCGATGGATGAGATTGAGGCGGTATTGAAGCGCGTACAGCGTTTTGACCCAGTCGGCGTCGCCGCTCGTGATCTGCGTGACTGCCTGCTGATCCAGTTGTCGCAATATGCTAAAGAGACCCCCTATCTTGAACAAGCCCGGTTGATCATCAGTGAACATTTAGATTTACTGGCTAATCATGACTTTCGTAGCTTGATGCGAACAACTCGGCTAAAAGAAGATACACTAAAAGAGGTGATGGTGTTGATCCAGTCTCTTGAGCCGCGGCCAGGGCAGTCGATCAACACCGGCGAGTCAGAGTATGTAATCCCTGATGTGCTGGTGCGTAAGGGGCAAGACCAATGGTTGGTGGAACTTAATACAGATAGTATTCCACGTCTGAAAATCAACCAGCACTACGCGGCAATGGGCAACAGTGTACGTAATGATGCAGATGGCCAGTTTATACGCAGCAATCTGCAAGAAGCGAAATGGCTGATTAAAAGCCTGGAAAGCCGGAACGAAACACTGCTCAAGGTGACACGTTGTATTGTTGAGCAGCAGCAGGCGTTTTTTGAACAGGGCGACGAGTTTATGAAACCCATGGTACTGGCGGATATCGCTCAGGCTGTGGAGATGCATGAATCGACAATATCGCGCGTGACGACGCAGAAGTTTCTGCACAGTCCGCGTGGTGTTTTCGAGTTGAAATATTTCTTCTCCAGTCATGTGAATACCGATAGTGGCGGTGAAGCCTCTTCAACGGCAATCCGGGCGTTAGTGAAGAAATTAATTGCGGCGGAAAATCCCGCTAAGCCGCTTAGCGACAGCAAACTGGCTACAATGCTTTCCAAACAAGGGATCATGGTAGCTCGGCGTACTGTCGCCAAGTATCGAGAGTCTTTGTCCATCCCGCCGTCCAATCAACGTAAAAAGTTGGTTTGACCTCAATAGAGAAGGAAGACATTATGCAGCTCAACATTACCGGACACCACATCGAAATCACCGAACCTATGCGTGAGTTCGTCAATAATAAATTTGCCAAACTCGAACAGTATTTTGACCACATCAATCAGGTGTATGTCGTACTCAGTGTGGAAAAGGTGCAGCAGATTGCGGAAGCAACGGTGCATGTGAATGGCGGCGAGTTGCACGCCTCTTCGGAAAAAGAAGATATGTACGCCGCGATTGATTGCCTGATCGACAAATTGGCGCGTCAATTGAACAAACATAAAGACAAACTAAAACAATACTGACATTCTGGGCTACCACCGTCGTATGCGGTGGTGGCCCATATCGTAGCTGAGTTGGCTACATAACGACCATCGGCACCTTATCTACTACAACGGCTGGTGCTGATAAGCCATCAGGGTTAAATAGGCGAAAACTGTTTTATCACCGCAATCAAGTTCACTTTTTTACTGATAAGAGCGCGGAGTGAGGCAGTTTTAAGTGAAAATAAGATGAACAACGAAATAATGCAATTAAGCTCGGTGCTAAACATCGAGTGCACCAAAAGCTCGGTACACTGCACCAGCAAGAAGCGAGCTTTGGAGATTATCAGTGAATTGGCCGCGACTCAGCTTAACCTGCCTTCACAGGTGGTTTTTGATGCGGTTCTCACGCGGGAACGAATGGGCAGCACAGGGATTGGTAATGGTATCGCCATCCCGCATGGCAAACTGGAAGAAGACACGTTGCGAGCGGTAGGTGTTTTCATCCGTCTTGACCAACCTATTGCCTTTGATGCCATTGATAATCAACCGGTGGATCTCCTTTTTGCATTACTGGTCCCGGCGGATCAATGTAAAACTCATTTGCATACTTTGTCGCTGGTCGCCAAACGATTGGCTGATAAAACGGTGTGTCGCCGCTTGCGGACGGCGCAAAGTGATGAAGAACTGTACCAGATTATCACCGAGTAAACATAGGCAGAGACTTCCCGTATGGAAAGCGCCTGTATTGTTTATTAAACCTAACCGTGGTGTTACCACCACGCTAATGTCAGGGAGAGTTGCCACATGGTGCTGATGATAGTCAGCGGCCGTTCCGGTTCAGGAAAATCTGTCGCCTTGCGGGCGCTGGAAGACATGGGTTTTTACTGCGTTGATAACCTGCCAGTGGTACTGCTGCCACAGCTTGCCCAAACATTGGCTGAGCGCAATAGTTCTGCCGCGGTGAGTATTGACGTGCGTAATATGCCGGAATCGCCGGAAGTTTTTGAGTATGCGATGACTCAGTTGCCAGAGAGCTTCTCGCCGCAACTCCTTTTCCTCGATGCTGATCGTAACACCTTGATCCGTCGTTACAGTGATACTCGTCGTCTGCACCCACTCTCGGCTAAAAACCTGTCATTGGAAAGTGCCATTGATGAAGAAAATGATCTGCTGGAGCCATTACGTTCGCGCGCTGATCTGATCATTGATACCTCTGAAATGTCAGTTCACGAGTTGGCAGAGATGCTGCGTACCCGCCTGTTAGGTAAGCGTGAGCGGGAACTGACGATGGTATTTGAATCCTTCGGCTTCAAGCATGGCATTCCTATTGATGCGGATTATGTATTTGATGTACGTTTTCTACCCAATCCGCATTGGGATCCCAAACTGCGGCCGATGACCGGTCTGGATAAACCGGTGGCGGCGTTTCTTGATCGTCATACGGAAGTTCACAATTTTATCTATCAGACGCGCAGCTATCTGGAACAGTGGTTGCCGATGTTAGAGACCAATAATCGTAGCTATTTGACTGTAGCGATTGGTTGTACCGGGGGTAAGCACCGTTCGGTTTATGTGGCGGAACAACTGGCGGATTATTTTCGTTCGCGCGGTAAGAATGTGCAGTCACGTCACCGCACGCTGGAAAAGCGTAAGCAATGACGGTCAGGCAAACGGTAGAGATCAAAAATCGCTTGGGGATGCATGCGCGGCCTGCCATGAAGTTGTTTGAGTTAGTGCAGAGCTTTGATGCCGAAGTGTTATTACGTAATGACAGTGGGACAGAGGCAGAGGCCAGCAGCGTGATTGCGCTGCTGATGTTGGACTCTGCTCAGGGTCGCCATATTGAGATCGAAGCCAGCGGGCCAGAGGAACAGCAGGCCTTGGCGGCGGTCATTGAACTGTTTAATTCCGGTTTTGATGAAGATTAACCTCCGTTATCAATGTTTGCTCTTTGTTGTTTATCTCTGATATTGACTTCTAGAGCTTGAGGTATGACAGGTATAAGGTGACGAACATGGCTTCAAGCCTGATGATTACCAACCGGCAAACCTGGTTTGGTCATGGCACTATCCAGCGTTTGATTCCGTTGCTGCGCAGTGAGCCGCAGCCAACATTACTTTTCACCTGCCGTTCATTTCTTAATGGGCCTATTTATGGCTCATTGGCGGATACACTGGCACCATGCTTAGTCGGTAGTGAGATTGTCGCTCATGAAGCCTCACCCCAGGAGATCGACCAATGGGTTACGCGCTGGCGTGGAAAAGTGCAGCGCGTGGTGGCCATTGGTGGCGGGAGCGTGCTTGATGCTGCCAAGGCGTTCTCTGCGCTGATCGAACATCCTTTACCGACCCTACGTTATATGGAGAAGGTCGGGGATAGCCAAATCAGTGGTGCCACATTGCCATTAATCGCCGTTCCTACCACCGCCGGTACCGGGAGTGAGGTCACGCAAAATGCGGTGATTACCGATACCGAGATCAGCAAAGTGAAAGCCTCTTTGCGGCACGCCAATTTTGTCCCCCAAGTGGCGATCCTTGACCCCGAACTGTTAACAGGGACACCAGATAACCTATTGGCCTGTTGTGGCATTGATGCTTTCACGCATCTGTTGGAGTCTTATCTCTCTGACAAGGCCAGTAACTGGTCTCGAGAGATGTCGCTGGTGGGTATCCGTCACTTTCTGTCGGCCTGGCCTGATCTGAATCGGAGTGATAAAGCGCGAGAGGCGATGATGCAGGCTTCCTATCTTGGTGGTTTGACGCTGAGCATGGCAGGGTTGGGGGTGATCCATGGTATTGCTGGCGAGATCGGCGCCCTGCGAGATTATCACCATGGGCAGGTGTGTGGGCGTTTACTGCTACCTTTTCTTGAACTGCTGGCTGAAAGTGCACACCCGCAACAGCGCCTGTTAATGGCGGAGCTGGCCTTGCGATTGTTTCCACAACAGCAGGGTGCTCCAGAACGTTACCTGAGTGACTTTATCATCCACCATGCCATTGCTCCTTTCTGGCAGCAGGACCTTCCTCTCAGCCAACAGGCGTTTGCCACGGTATTGGAGAAATCCAACAGTAAAAATTCCTGGGTGACTTATTCCACAGAACAAAGAGCGCTGATGATTGAACGGGCGTTTCTGGTTGAATGACAATAAATATAATTAGGGTAGAGCGAACATGAGTCTGATTAACTGGATACTGGTGGGTATTGTGCTGGGCCTGCTCATTGGGGCGTTGATCAAGGTGTTGAGCAATAAGAAGGAGGAATAAGGCCAGCAGTTTTCTCCTTTATTCCCTAAGCGTATCGAGTGGCTTAAATTCGGCTCAGGCAGTCTAGGGCAACGGCTTTAAAACTTTCGAAATTATCGCTGCCCAACAAGCGGGTCATCGAACGTTCACGCACAAAGGTGACAAACAAATCATAGATTGCCATGGCTTCTTCATAATCATCTTTGCTGATCGCCAGCAGGAAAATGACATGAGCCACTTCTCCTTCCCCCAAGAGATCCCTTGAGGGGCCAGCAAGGTGACCACCACGGTTTTTTTTGCCAGTAGCCCCAGAGAGTGTGGTAAGGCAATCCCTTCCCCTAACAGAGTAGAAACGATGGCTTCTCGTTCGACTACCGAAGGGTAAAAATCACTGCCAACATAGCCTTCTTGCTCTAACTGAGAACAAACCTTGGTAAACAACTGTTGTTGAGAAAGCGGTTCATCAATAACCATGAAATGGTCGGCATCGAAGAACTTTTCCAGCATATAGGGTCTGGTACGATCCACCAGGACCAACTTACCAAGCTGTTCTAACTGATATTCGGTAGGGAATGGCGACATCACGACAATCGGTTTGTTCTTTTCATTGATACGGGCATTGGAAATAATAAAATCCTCTTCAATATGGTTGAGAATCTCATAATCGCGCAGTGAAATGGTGCGTGTGATCACCAGTTGCGGATATTTGCGTGCGATTTGAGCCTGGATCATCCGTATCGTCGAGTTACCGGTATCGCATACCAACATCACTTGTGGATGGCGTTCGTAACCAATGTTGTAGTGCCGCTCAAGACCGACACCGATATGCAGCACCAGATAGCCGATTTCGTTTTCGCTCAAGGTATAAGGCGTGTGTTTACCCCAACTGGAGATGGCCGCCAGTGTCACATCATAGGCCATGGGATAATGCTGCTTAATATTTGCTAACAGCGGATTGGGGATGTTGATCTGGTATTTCACCCGGGTGATCATGGTTTTGATATGGGTGAGCAGGTCTGCCCGTAATTGCTTATCGCCTTGTAGGTTGTAGTTATAGTGCGAGTTGATATAGGAGAGAATGTAATCTCCCAACGCCTCTTCATCATCCGCATTGATTTTGCTGGGTTGTACATTTTGCACCTGCCTGGCGGCAATATTGACGCGCAAATAGGCTTCTTCCGCTGAGGAGATCGCCTTGCCCGCGGCGTTGCGCAGTTCACCAGCCAGCCAGGTTGATGCTTTACGTACCGCTTCGTCGCCGTCTTCCACCTCAAATTCTTGGAGTGGATAGCCATCGATGATGCGCCGTAGCGCAACGGCACAATAGAAAATCAGGTATTGTTCGCCTTCATCCGTTAGGCGGATAGCGTATTGGGACAGCAAGGGATGTAGTGAGCTGGCAAAGGTAGCGACTTGCGGTTGGTGAAGGATGTTATTGTTCAGCAAGGGGCTTTCCGCATCGGTCAGATGCAACTGAAACAGCAGGTTGGTCAGGCAGGCACGGATCGCCATTTCTGAACCAAACAACTTCATGCCATAGCGTGGTTTGGTCTCAATGGTTAATTGGTAATGTGCCAGCCGTTCTCTCACCTCAGCCATATCGTTTTGCAGCGTACCGCGGCTAACAAACCATTCATCGGCCAGATCCTCCAGCTTCATCGAGAAAGCTGAGGTCAGAAAACGGATCAACAGATAATTTACTCGCTCTTGTGCGCTGCGCGGAGTGGCCTGCTTTTTGTGCTTTTTCTGTTGCAAGGCACTAAACAGGGTTTCATCGTCTACCTGTAGACGATAGCCAGCGCCACGGCTATGCACAAAGTGTGCGCCGTAGTTTTTCAGTATCTCGTTTAGCGCCGTGATATCCGTGCGTACTGTGCGGGTAGAGACGGCAAAACGCTTTGCCAACTCGTCCTGAGGTAACACCTCGGACTGCAAGGCATCAAACAGGTACGCCAGGCGTGGATAGGGGAACCTTACCATTCTATTTCCTATCAATGAGCCTGCCTAACGGTGTCAGGCAGGCAATGGTGTGACTGCATTGCTATACAAGTTATGTCTTGTCGTACCGCTGATGTTTACCCTAGCAGTTTTTTGCTGATTTCCAACAAAGTTTTAACATCCTGAGGGCGGGTATTGCCAGTGGTGGAATCAATGATTGAACTGTAGATGTGCGGGATCACCTGCTTGACACCCGCTTGCAGCGCAATCTCAAGGATGGGCTCAAAGTTTTCCAGGTCAATACCACCAGTGGGTTCCAGCATAAAGTCATGTTCGGCACAAGCTTTTGCCACGTACTGGTATTCGTCCTGGTGTTTCAAACCGCCCATAGGGAAATATTTAATCGAGCTACCTCCCATATCTTTCAGTAACGCAATGGCAGTTTCCACGGGTACGATGCCATCCGCCGCCAGTGCACTTAATGGCCCGGTTGAAATCTTGACCCAACCCACGCGACCAGTGGGTGAAACCAGGCCGTTAACCACCGTGTCACTTTGCCCAAGCAGAGCGCGGCTGGTACCCACACCGGTAAACACCTGGTTGACATGCTGTGGTTGAACCTGTTGAGCGATCAGGCTGACCATCGCTGACTGTTTCGGGTCACCAGCACCTAATCCGATAGAGAGCGCATTGTCAATCAGGCGGGCATAACGGCTCATATCCGCCACGGCGCTGTCCACATCCGGATAGTTTTTGGAAAGTACGCCCACCAGCACATGCCCTTGCGCGGCGTCATAGATTTCCTGCGCATTATCTTTTGACCCTGCTAACACGTTAAGACAAACACGATCTTTATAATAATTCGGTTTCAGTTTCATGCTGATTGCTCCGTAAACAGATTTTTAATGCAGGTAAAAACGGTCATCAATTGCTGTTGGTTAACGCTGCGGACATCCACTTCAATTTTGCCTTCGTTGGCCTTGTAGCCACGGAAATAGATAGCAATATCGCCGGTTTTCAATGCCTGGACGATATCCACGGTGGACATCCCCAGTACCGCTTCATCAAAGGTAATTTCAACTCGGGCGATATCGCGCCCGGCACTGTCCCAGACAGTTTTGGCACTAATGCCATTCAGGGTATTCAACTGGGTAATAAACGGTGTCATCAACTCAACCATTTGCGCGCCAGTGGTTTGTTCAAGCGTCAGATAGCTTTCAATCGCCTGTGTCAGGCCAATAATGCCCTCTTTGCCTACCTTCATGGCACGACCAATACCGTTGGACTGCTGTTTCACCCATTCCACATATTGCTTCTTGCCGATCACCAGACCGCTGGTGGGGCCTTCGATAGCTTTGGCACCACTGTAAATCACCAGGTCTGCGCCCATCTGGTAGTAACACATCAGATCTTCTTCTGCAGCAGCATCGACTATCAGCGGTAGATTATGGTTTCGTGCTACCACGGCGGCCTGCTCAACGGAGAGAATACTTTTTTGCACGCAGTGATGGGATTTCACATACAAAATGGCGGCGGTTTGCGCGGTGATGCAGGCTTCGAGCTGCTCTGGGGAACATTCGTTGGCATAGCCCGCTTCCACCACTTTGCCACCACCGAGTGCCACCATGGTATCTACCGGGGCGCCGAAGTTGACATTATGACCCCGAGGCAACACGATCTCGCGCGGCTCATTGACCGGTGCCGAATGCAGATTGACTAACAGATTGGCGTTATTTTTGACGATCACTGCCGCTACCGATTGGGCGATACCCGCAGACGCACAAGAAACAATCACCGCATCTTCCACATTCAGCAGGTTGGCAATATAGGCCCCAGTCTTATTGACCAGATCTTTGATTTCAAAGTAATGATTCAGGCCGTAGTTTACGGCGTCAATCACCTCCTGGCGTGGTGTAGAAACACCGAGAATGGTCATACGACCCGAAGTATTGATCACCTGCTTTAAATTATATTTTTTATAGATTGAAGACATGAGCCGCTTTTCCTTCATCGGTTAATAGGACTTCACCAGCCACAATGGCGGCCAGTGGTACCAACAGTTGTTCACCATGGACTGACTCCCCTTCAGAGTCAGCGAACACCTGTGGTGCTGTGTGGATGTCAAAAATGGTCAGGTCGGCATCAAAACCCGGGTGCAGTTGCCCTTTGCTCGTCAACTGTAGTGCTGCGGCGGCATTTTCTGTCACGCAGCGAATCACCTGTTGCAGAGAAAGCCCGATGGTAAAGAATTTTGACATCACGGTTGCCAGGCTATGCACTGGGCCAGCCATGCGGTTACGGCAGTAAATATCGGAACTGATAGTGTGCGGAAGGATCCCCAGTGCGATGGCCTGCCGGGCAACCTCAAAACTGAAACTGGCGCTACCGTGACCTACATCCAGCAAGACGCCACGTTTTAATGCACGCTCGATGGAGGCGCGTAACTTGCCTGCGGGAGTCAGAATACGGTTTGGTTTGCCGTTGTAGCAGTGAGTAATGATGTCACCTTGGGTCAGCAAATCGGCAATTTCATCCAGATCGGGCGGATTGTTGCCAATATGCACCATCAGTGGCAATGAGTGATTCTCCTGCTGGATCTCTTTTGCCATCACCAGCGGTTTGATACCGTTCTGACCCACGACGCTGTTACTCATGCGCGCTTTGATGCCAATAACGAAACCGCTCTTGTCATTGATGGCCTTGTTGACCTGTTCCTTATTGATATCGGTTATATCGGCCAGTTCATTTTGTCTTAACAGGCCGATACGGGAGATATTGAGGAAGGCAAAAACGTTGGTTTTAGCACTGCGTGTCAGGGCATAAAACTCATCAATGTCATCAGTTCCTGTACTACCGGCATCGACTACCGAAGTGACACCGGCTGCCACGCCAACGCGATCCGGCTCATCATGATAAATCGGTGAGGAGGGATAACAGTGTACGTGGCTATCGATCCAGCCAGCGCTCAGGCGATGAATGCCCGCCAGATCCAGTAACTTGTGAGCGTGAGCGTCTTCAGGCAGTTGCCCTATAGTGGCGATTTTACCCCCCACAATAGCTACATCGGCCAAGGTGTCATCCACCAGTCTGGCGCGCCGAATGATGAGGTCATACATACGAGGTACTCCTTTCCCCCTGGGCGGTGAGCCAGGGGGAAATTAAGATTAAGAAATAGCTACCGGGAAAATCGCCCCTAATATCATGGCACCCAAGATGGCTCCACCGGTGATAGGTTTACCCCAGATGTAAAACAGCAGTGCGCCGAGCAAAGAACCGACACCAATGGGGATTGACGCGGCCATGGCAGACAAGATGATCAACGGCCCAAGGAAACGCCCGGAGGAGTTACCCGCACCCATCATCACGTCGGCGCCGTAGGTTGAGTTACTCTGGTTGATGGTGAACTTACGGGCGAGAATAATCAGATAACCGATCGCCAGGCCAATCACTAAGCCCGTTACCAGCGATGCAGCAAAGTTGGCAACCGGAAAAACAATGCCTGCACCTAATAACAGTGCAGGGACACCAAGACCCACCCCGGTCTGGATCGCACCACCGATATCCAGAATACCCACCAGTGAACCTTCGATGATGCGGGCAAACAGGAAGCTGGCACCGAACGCCGCCACTGCACCGTAAACTCCGGTATCCATCCCAGCGCGCAGCATGGAAACAAAAGCTACTTCGTTAAACGCGCCAATACCGTACAGGTAATACATATGTGTACCGGCGAACACGCCAGATGAGAGTAGGCCAACAAAAATCGGAAATGACCAGTCGGCATACCAGAAGCCTTTTTGAGTCTGTGCTTCCATGAGTTAGCTCCTTATTTACCGCTCAGGGTATTGTGAATGGCGTCCAGCCAGCCAGGGATGCCCAGACTGAAGGATTGCAGCAGTTTGATATCAAAGCCACGGAAGAAACCGCTCAGCACGAACAGCAGGACAATCACCGCCATCATGATTTTGGTCACTTTATTCCAGCCGCTTTCTTCCACACCTTTACCGATCAGGATCCCTAACACCAGGCCGGGAACGGCATTACCCATGATTAACTGTGCCAAACCACCGAAAATAGTGCCCCAGAAACCCGAGCGTTTACCGGCTTCGATGGCCGCCAGCCAGAAGATCACCGGCATTACGGTATTGACCAGCAGGTTAGCCGCAGGCACCAAAACTTTGATTGCGGTGACCTGCAAAGCGGCAGGGACTGCCGAAGCCGTGGTGTTGAGGAACGCCACCACCAAAATGCCAATAATGCCGCAGGCAATGGCCATTTTTTTCGGGTCGTGCAGTGTTTCTGCCACATTACGGTTCTTGATCATCAAGGCCGCGGCACCCCAGTTGGGAATAATGCGGTGGTCAACATCCTGCGTGAAGGCACCCGCCGCCACAGACGATGCCCAGGCGTTGAAGAAGAAACCAAGACCAAAAGAGAAGTGAGATGCAGGGTCTCCTTCGCAGGAGTTCAGCTCACCCAAGGTGCGGAAAGCACCCATACCCTGTGTCGTCGGAGCATGGAACATACGTGCGGCACCGGCTCCTACGCCGACACCTACCAGCCCGCCGATAATAATCGACTTAAATAAGATGATTAGAAACATCATAATACCCTTTTTATGTTATACACTTTATTCTTCAAGCTGCCTGGGCGTCGGCTGCGGTTACTCGCTTCATCCATGAGACTCACCCCTTACAGGGCTGCCGCCAGCGGCGTTCAAATCTGCTTCGCGCAGATTGGTTGTTCACCCTAGTCACATAGTTATCTATGCTCCTAGGGATTAATGAACCTTATCCATGAGGTTCACCCTGAGGACCAGCGTAAGCGCTGTTCAAATGGGTTCCTGACCGATTTTTTGCTCAGTTGCCGCCTACAAGCAACTCGAATTATTTTGTGTATATATCCCCTGGAACTTATAAGTGGTGTCAATGGCTCATAACTTAAAAAATTAGGGGAGTAACGTTTTTATTTTGTGACAAAGACCACCTGTTCCGTATTGATGATGGTGACAGTCACGGTTATTTCCAAAGAAACGCTATAGCTTTTCCTTTCACGCGGTAGAAAGAAGAAAAGAAATTTTTCTTTGGTTATTTTTTCTTCCGCTTTTAATATGCTGACGTCCTGCGGCTCAATGCGCAGCAGAATATTATTGGTGGATTTTAAAATCGCACCCTGCACATTCGCTAACGCAGAGGCAAAGGCTTTTGCTTTAGTATCGCCTTTTCCCTCTACCTTTACTGACGTTGTGTAGAGCTCTTTCATCATGCATTGCCATATTTTTTGATATAGGCTTCTACCAGGCGCTGGCCTAACTCCTCTTTATCCATAAAGCCAAAGCCTAATACGTTATATCCCTCATTAATTGCCGTGACACCTTCTTCAACAGAGCGCATACCATATTTCGCTTTATAGCCATATTTATTCTGGGCAGTAATGGCTCCGGCTCCGCCACTACCACAGAAAGAAATACCCAACTGGGCGTTTTCTGCTTTCATCACATCACCCAGTTTCATATCTGCCGCCATGCCAGGGATTACGATGGCTTTGGCCCCCGCATTTTCGATGCCCAGGCCTACTTTTTGCCCTTTACCCAGACGGTCGCCGATAACTACTGTGATTTGTGTCATGGTGTATTCTCCTGATTAAACGATATTTATTGGTTATTATCTTTAGCTACTTCAAAATGGACAGAAAGTAGATACGCTTCCTCTATCGGTAAGGTGGGGAATTTGTCCACCACCTGTTCTGCTAGTTGCATTGATTCAGCAGATATTTCATCAAACAGTGATTTATCAACTTCAGGTAATGGTTCACCGGTTATTGAGCGCAATACCATCGCACGGATATGTGACTCCAGCATTTGCTGTTGTACTGCATTGGTGTAAATATTATTTGCATTCAGCATGGTGCTGATATCAGCCAATACCTGCGTGGTTATTGCTGAGGCCTTGCTAATATCAACCTGTGCTATTTTATTTACCGAAGCTATCCCTTCATTCACTTTTCAGTCACCTCTGGATATTGATCTGGACAGATGCTTTTTTTGATGCCTTTACCCTAACCGCAGGAGAATTTATTGTGTAGTCCGTTTTTTTCCAGTTCGAACTGGAAATTAAGTGGCAGCCGGGGATCGGTTTCTCAAAACCAGGGGGAGAGGATTATTTTGTGTGGTATTTCAGTGCCATGGCAGGGCGTTAGCCGCTGCGGAAATTATCGCCTAGGCTTCGTGATCGAGATCTCTTTCTTTTCTTGCCATTAAGGCCTACTATCATCAAGATAAGTCAGCATTTCCAACACCCCCGCGCCTAAAAGTGCGGGGGTGTTGCTTTGTGTTGTTTTTCCGAATTTATGAGCGCGAGAAGGGCGCCTTTTGATTGGACTGGAGAGTGGAATGAGCAAACCAACCATTACCATTAATGAGCTGGATGCGGAACGTCTGGATACACTGCTGGCACAGCCAGCTTTTGCTAACACTGATGTTGCAGTTGCACTGAATGCTGAACTGGATCGTGCTGATATTGTGCCGCCATCGCAAATTCCGCCCTATGTCGTCACCATGAACAGTTGTGTGCGTTTTCGGGATTTACATACCTCGGAGGAACATGTGCGCACGCTGGTCTATCCGGCTTCCCTCAAAGACAGCAACCAACAACTGTCGGTAATGGCCCCGTTGGGCGCGGCGCTGTTAGGCATGCATGTTGGCAAACAGATCAGTTGGACATTGCCAAACGGTGAGGAAGCGCAGATTGAGGTGTTGGAGCTGCTGTATCAACCGGAAGCAGCGGGCGAATATCACCGCTAAGGTGTCAATAGCTTCGCAGTTAATCGCTTTTCCTGGCTTCTAAAGCGCAAGGGCAGACTTTTCAGTCTGCCCTTCATAAGATCTCTACGCTTCATTCTTCAAGTTGCTTGCTGACAAGCAACTTGAATTGTTTTACTCGAATCGTTTTGAGCGTAGCTCATCACCGCCTATCGATTAGCGGAATTTCTTGTGGTTGACATCGCGGGTCTGTTTAAACTCTTGCGCTACTTTGCGTGCTTCTTCCAATTTGCCTTCATTCGCCAGCGCCATGGCTTGTTCAATCTGTGATGTCAGGGTTGACATCCCTTCGCGGAATTGTTGCATTTCAGGGCTGTTCTTATCTTTGCCTGCCAGTTTTGCTGGGGTACCTTGCTGAGAATCTATGGCAGCCTGATGCATTTTTTGCAGGCTCATCTTGAAGGTATCGATAGAGTCAGTTTTTAATACGATTTTGTAATTGGCCGCGAGCGCTCCCATACTTGTTTCCAAGTCGGCAGAAATCGCCCAAGAACTGGCAGCCAGTAGCGTCAGTGCCGTCATTACTTTAAATGTCTTTTTCATATTCACCTTCCGTTGTTGTGGTATTTGAACCCAGTTTAACTACCAATTGTAGTCTGCAGGTTTGCTTTTCTCACTTTTTGTTTACTTCACGTAGGTAAAAGCGGTGGTGACATGCTTTACCCCACTAACCTGGCTGGCAATTTTCGCCGCAGATTGTCCCTCTTTCTGTGTCACCAGCCCTAACAGAAAAACTTCGCCATTTTCGGTGGTCACTTTCACATTGGAGGATTTGACCGAATCACTGGTTAACAGCTCTGAGCGAACTTTGGTGGAAATCCAGGCATCTGAAGACGCGGTACCCAAACCGACCGGCGTCCCTTGGCGGATTTCATTATAGATGGCAGTGGCACCTTCAACGCCAAGGGCGATTTGCTTGGCACGGGTGGCGAGTTCGGTATTAGGGGCCTGACCTGTCAACAAAACCTTGCCTTGGTAGGCCGTAGCGACGACGCGGGCTTCTTTTTTCAGTTGTTGATCTTTGCGCACGGCATTCTCGATCCGGGCTGCCAATGTGGTGTCGTCTACCTGTGTTCCTACGCTACGTGGGTCGGTCGCCGTTTTGGTTGCAACAGCGGCACCACCGGCAACGACGCCAGCGATACAACCTTGTAACAACAAAGTGCTTAACAGCACCACAAATGTGGCTTTTAGCTTCATTTCTGCTCCTTAATCATCCTGGTGGGGGAACAATGTATTATCGATCAGGTCACATAGGCAGTTTACGGTAAGCATATGCATCTCTTGAATACGCGCGCTACGGTGAGAGGGAATACGTATTTCCACATCCTGCTGACCCAGTAAACCCGCCAACTCACCCCCATCGTAACCGGTAAGCGCAATAATGGTCATATCCCGCGTTACTGCAGCTTCAACCGCCTTCACAATATCACGGCTATTGCCCCGGGTAGAAATGGCCAGCAAGACGTCACCGGTGTTGCCCAGAGCGCGTACCTGTTTGGCATAGACCTCATCATGCAGGCGGTCATTAGTAATTGCTGTTAGCACTACGCTGTCGGCATTTAATGCAATGGCAGGCAAGCTGGGACGCTCACTTTCAAAACGGTTAATCATACTGGCAGCAAAATGTTGAGCATTGGCCGCCGAGGCACCATTGCCACAACACAGAATCTTGTTACCATCAAGCAGTGATTGCACCATGGTCATTGCTGCACAGGATATGGCATCAGGCAAGGCTTCTGCCGCTGCAATCTGGGTTTGGATACTTTCGGTAAAACAAGCTTTGATTCTATCTAACACGTTGTATTAATCCATATAAGTGCCTGGTTTATCAGGCTATTATACCCAGGTTCATTCAACTTGCTGGTCGCTGGTTACCGCTCGAATGACGACGAGTATTTATGAGTCATGTGAGCCAGAATGGTTGGCATCAGTCATACCATGATTAATCTGCGTTGAAGGCATTAGGTATCCACTCTAATTGGTTATCAGTAATGGCTAAAACATCAAAACGGCAAGGTGATGTGTCAAAACTGGCACCTCGTTTGGCCAGCCAAACAGCCGCAGCATGCAGCAAACGTTGTTGTTTACGGTAAGTTACGCTACTGGCCGCATCGCCAAAAGCCGCATTGCGCCGGTAGCGTACTTCAACAAACACCCAAGTTTGACCATCACGCATAATCAGGTCGAGTTCACCACCTCTTATCACGACATTGGCCGCCGTGAAGGTCAATCCCGCGCGTTCAAGATAATGGCGGGCTTGTAGTTCATAGCCCGCCCCCTTGGCGCGTTGACTCAGGAGACCGGTACGACCGAGCCTTGACGGTATTGCAGCCAAGTCAGTTTCCTGTTTATCACACAATTTTGTGAGGATGATAGCACACCGGTGGCCCCGGCCACCTGGAATCCAGGCAATTGGCGCATTTCAGCAAAGTGGTTGGCCAATGCCCAAGCATCCATCCCCATGGCATAGAGGCGCACCAGAGAATAGTCGTTGCGGAGTTGTCGGCTGACTTGCTGTTGCAACTGTGGATTGACACCGGCCAATAAAGGAATATCGCTGAACTGCACTCCTTCCATTTCCAGCCGGAAATCCGGGCCAGCACCTGCTTGATAACTACGCGAGCTGGCAAATATAGCCGGTTTGCTGCGAGAGTTGGTGGTCATATCGATCAACGGCTTAATCAGGGCTAGTTGATTTTGCCCTGCAACAATATAAACCGCATCAATCCCTCCACCGATGGTTGTTGAGGTCTCGCTGGGTTGAGCAGGGATAGTCAGACCTGCAATGGTAACAGACTGTTCTGCTGGTGCTGATACGGTGACGGGGGTACCACTCATGCGGATACCACCCCCATTGACCATCTGGCGCAATTCACCAGCCGAACCGATCTCTTGCCGCAGTACGGTTTGCCCCCCCAGTTTCTGCCACTCCTCGGCGAAGGCTTTGGCAATACGGACACCAAATGCGCCACGAGGGAGCAACAACAAGGGTTGGCGCTTCTGTTGTTCCCAAATATGGTGTGCAGCATCACGGGCTTCGTCTTCAGGAGACAAGGCAAAGTAACAGATATTGGGATTATCTTTGGGTTGCTCTGGTTGATTGAGAGCCAGTACGTTGAGCGGGGTCGGTGTGCCAGTAAGTTGTTCTACATCGGTTTTCAGCAATGGACCGACCACCAGAGTTGCCCCTTCCTGCTGCGCCTTAGCCAGTAAAGCGGGTAAAGGCTGGCTGGTAGTATCGTAAACTTTTACCTGACTACTGATAGTCATTGGGGTGGGAACCGCTGTGGCGGTTTCCACCGCAGTCACCGGGGCTGTATTTTCCGCCTCTGTTGCAGGCGAAACAGCACTTTCGGTGTTGCTACCGATAGCCGCCTGATCAGGATTATTGGTTGGTGCTTGAGTCTGGACCTGCATGGCGAGTGTTACGCCACTTTGGGCTGCGACAAAGCCTTGCTGGATAGCATCAGCAAACACTTTAGCTTGGCCGTTCAAGGGCAACAGCAAGGCGATATGTGAAGCGGAAGCTTGAGTAAAACTCTGCACATGGCTTAACTGGGTTGGCAGGCTTGTTGCGGCCGGGTTTTGTGGATAACGATTTTGCCAGTCTTTGATCCCGGCTTTCAGTAGTTCAGGATCCTGTCGGTTATCCTGATAGATATGCAGCAGATCCAACCAGCCTTGCAGCACGTTTTCATCGGCATTAATCACCAGACTGTTGAGCTCTGTTGGTTTCAGCGCCACTAATGTCTGCCAGGTTTTATCCAGGTTATCCTGATATGCCGGACCCTTCAGTAAGGGTTGCAGAGCAATATAGGTGCGGATTAACGCTAATGAGGCTTGCCCCTGGTGAGCGGTGATCTGAGCCTGATAGAGGCGCACCAACTGATTAGATGACAGCATACTGCTATCAACATGACTCAGAGTCTCTCGGGCAGAGGCATAATCTTTGCCGGCGACTTGTAATTCGGCGTTCAGTAATAGTCGTTCTCGTTGCTGTAGACTTGTCATGTCGTGCGGCAAGGTATTCAGTTGCTGGGTGGCTTGTGGCAGATTGCCTTCGCGAATTAACGCGCGAATAGCAAGTAATTGCCAGTCAGCCTTGTTATCATCAGTGCTTTGTTGCAACTGTTGCAGGTAATAATAGGCACTGGCTCTCGCTTCGCCCTGAATATTGGCAGGCGGAGTTTGCGGTGCTCGGCTAGGACAACCAGCTAATAGGAGGGCTACCAGCATCGCAGGTATTACACGCCCTACTTTGGAACGAACGAACGTTGAGGAAAGCATACTGTATCCAGTGATGTTCTTTTCAAGATGCTCAATATTAAATCGGCAATCCGGATGAGACAATGAATCAACACCAACAATCAGTTATTTCTGCATCAACGCTGTATGTGGTACCTACCCCTATCGGTAACCTGGGTGATATCACTTATCGAGCCCTGGAGGTACTGAAAAGCGTTGATTTGATTGCGGCAGAAGATACGCGTCATACCGGATTGCTGTTGCAACACTTTGCTATTAGCGCGCGGTTGTTTGCGCTACATGACCATAACGAACAACAGAAAGCGGATCAACTGCTGGTCAAATTGCAGGAAGGGCAGAGCATAGCATTAGTTTGCGATGCTGGCACACCACTGATTAATGACCCCGGCTATCACCTGGTGCGTCGCTGCCGTGAAGCGGGGGTGCGTGTGGTTCCCTTGCCGGGTCCTTGTGCAGCGATTACTGCACTTTGCGCAGCCGGTGTCGCCTCTGATCGTTTTTGTTATGAAGGTTTCCTGCCAGCTAAAACCAAAGGTCGCAAGGATACTTTGCTGGCATTGGCGACCGAACCACGGACACTGATTTTCTATGAATCGACCCACCGTTTATTGGACAGTTTGCAAGATATGGTCACTGTGTGGGGGCCGCAACGCTATGTGGTGTTGGCTCGCGAACTGACTAAAACCTGGGAATCCATTTACGGCGCCCCGGTGGGAGCGTTATTGGCATGGGTCCAGGAAGATGAAATGCGTCACCGTGGGGAAATGGTGCTGATTGTCGAGGGGCACAAAGTGCAAGAGGAGAGCTTACCCCCTGAAGCGCTGCGGACCTTGGCCTTGTTGCAACAGGAGTTACCCTTGAAGAAGGCAGCAGCATTAGCGGCAGAGATCCATGGGGTGAAAAAAAATGCGTTGTATAAGCATGGGTTGGAACATCAGGAAAAGTAAAACATTTGACCTGCTGTAACCGCCACGCTACTATCCGCGCCGGAGTTGACTAGACAATCGCCGCTTTATTGCCGTCCCCTTCGGGGAGACGAGTAAAGGGGAGGAAAGTCCGGGCTCCATAGGGCAGGGTGCCAGGTAACGCCTGGGGGGCGCAAGCCTACGACCAGTGCAACAGAGAGCAAACCGCCGATGGCCCGCGCAAGCGGGATCAGGTAAGGGTGAAAGGGTGCGGTAAGAGCGCACCGCGCGGCTGGCAACAGTTCGTGGCACGGTAAACTCCACCCGGAGCAAGGCCAAATAGGGGTTCGCATGGTACGGCCCGTACTGAACCCGGGTAGGCTGCTTGAGCCAGTGAGCGATTGCTGGCCTAGATGAATGATTGTCCACGACAGAACCCGGCTTATCGGTCAACTTTCGTTATACAGATAACCCCGTGTGGTATTCGCCATACGGGGTTTTTCTTTCTTTATATATATATTCCCCAACTTCCCCAACTCGCGATATCGCTACGCCAGCAAATCAATCAATAGCATACGTAGTGGTGTAACCGCCTGGATGGTCAGCTGTTTCTCTTCGCGGATAAATGCGCCATCCCCACAGTTGATAGGTTGGCTAGGGTGATGTTCGTCACTTACCGTTGCCGAGCCGTTGATTGATTGCAGGTAAGCGCGTGTTCCATTGAGCGCCACTGTCTTCTGTTCCCCAGGCTGTAGCTCCAGATGATGTATCCAGAGCTGTTGCCGTAGTTGCAGGCTGCCTTGTTCACCATCGGGTGAGGCCAGTAACGCATGAGGTTGCGTTGGCAGCTTCAGACGCTGTACCTGCTGGTTGCTGCGTGTCGGGCAGGCATCTAACCACAGGTGCATTTGGGTCAAGGGGGAGGTGTTACTGATATTCCGAGCGCTATAACTTAGCCCCGGGTGAGTCGCCAGCAACAGCGCTTCGCCCACTCCAGCCCGGATAGTATGGCCGTCATTGTCCCGGTATTCGATTTCACCTTGCAAAATCAGGCTCAGAATATCCACATTAGGATAGGTGCGTGGTTGGCATGAGGCTCCTGGTGCTAAGACTTCCTGGTTGAGTACCCGCAGTGAACCGTATCCCATCAGTTTGGGATCAAAGTAATGACCAAAAGAGAAGGTATAACGCGCTTGTAGCCAACCAAAGTCAGCTTGCCCACATTGTTGTGCTGTTCTACGGATTATCATGGCAATCGACTCTTTAAATTGATGGTTTATAGGGTAAGCATCTGGACGGCAGATTGTTAGCCAGTTAATCTGGTAGGCATATTCAAATTTCCTGAAAGAGAGATTCGATGGCCAGAGAGCGTGCGTTAACACTAGAAGCGTTGAGGGTCATGGATGCGATTGACCGCCGAGGCAGTTTTGCTGCTGCTGCCGATGAGCTGGGGCGGGTGCCTTCTGCATTGAGCTATACCATGCAGAAATTGGAGGAAGAGCTTGATGTGGTCCTGTTTGACCGTTCAGGTCATCGCACCAAATTTACTAATGTCGGTAGAATGTTACTTGAGCGTGGCCGTATCTTGCTTGAGGCAGCGGATAAACTGACCACCGATGCAGAGGCGCTATCTCGGGGCTGGGAAACCCATATCACCATTGTCAGCGAAACGTTGTCACCGGCTGCTAAATTGTTTCCATTGCTCGATAAGCTGGCGTTGAAAGCGGATACTCAGGTTTCGATTCTTACTGAAGTATTGGCTGGGGCTTGGGAGCGTTTGGATCAAGGGCGTGCGGATATCGTTATTGCACCGGATATTCACTTTCGCGCCTCTTCTGAGATTAACACGCGCAAATTGTATAAAGTCATGAGTGTCTATGTGGCGGCACCGGATCATCCGATCCATCAAGAGCCTGAACCGTTATCAGAACTTACCCGCGTCAAATACCGTGGGATCGCCGTGGCGGATACCGCGCGGGAAAGGCCAGTATTGACGGTGCAATTACTGGATAAACAGCAGCGTTTGACCGTGAGTAGCATTGAAGATAAACGCCGAGCTTTACTGGCCGGGCTGGGAGTGGCCACCATGCCCTATCCTATGGTGGAACAAGATATTGAACAGGGGCGTTTGCGAGTGGTGGGGCCTGAATACAAAAGGGAAGTGGACATCATCATGGCCTGGCGGCGTGACAACATGGGGGAGGCTAAATCCTGGTTTCTGCGTGAGATCCCGCGTCTGTTTGCCCGGCAGGAAAAGCAGTAATCTCTACTTTTATGCCTTAAGTAATTCAAGTTGCAGGAAGGTAAGCTGCAACTTGAACTCATTTATACTCTTCATTCTTCAAGTTGCTTGGGTGTTGGCTGTGCTCTGTCACCCCAGTCACATAGTGGACTATGCTCCTGGGGATTCCAGTGCTTGCCGCCTACAAGCAACACGAATTATTTTGAGTATAGATTGTTAAAATTACCACTTTTTGTTCAGCAGGCGGTCAATACTGAAACAGCCTGGGCCGACGATTGCCAGAACGATAAAACCGCCAGCAATGCTCAAGTTTTTCATAAACATCAGTTGGTGGACGCCTTCAGAAAACTGAGAGTGGAAGATAAAGGCGCTGAGAATAGTGAAACCAGCGGTGAATAGCGCCACCGTGCGGGTCAGGAAGCCGAACAGAATAGCCAAACCGCCGCCTAATTCCAGCAGGATGGTCAGTGGCAGTAAAAAGCCAGGCACTCCCATTGCTTGCATGTAGGCTTGCGTACCGGCATAGGCATCACCCATTTTGCCGTAACCAGCAACAATAAACAGGATAGGCATCAGAATACGAGCAACCAATAAACCTGTATCTTCTAATTTTTTCATCATTAACTCCAAAAAGCCAATCTTGGCTGTTATTGCATTATTATGGCTGTTCTTAGCCAAAACGGATTAGTGGAGTGAATGTTAAACGGGGATGGTTTAGGTTGTTAGTAATAATTATTGGCGTTTTCTTTCAAAAAAAATGAGTATGTCGGCGGTGTTTAAAGCAGCCAGATGGGGGATGCCCATAGTGATGGTCCTAGCGGTGCTGCCATTTGAGTGCATACTCGGCGCTTAATCCTTTACGCGTAATGCCCGATAACTTTTACGCATTAAGCGGAATGTTCCCCATAAGCTCAATGCTCGTCGTGACCAACGCATCAGCTTGTTGGGGTGTCGCAGGCTGTAAAACGTAAAAATTGTGGAGCCGATGGCGATATATTTACGTAGGCCATATACCACCTGCCAGCCGTGATCGATGGGGGCGGTTTTTTCCAGCCATAGGGTTTTACTGGCAGCCAGATCCAGCCGCTGTAGCTGGATCTGCAGTAACAATTGCTCTTTTTGCCATTCACGGTATTGGCGGTGATTCATGTTCCCCCTCCAATGCCGAACGGTCGAGTTCTAATTGCTTGCGTGTTGCCCCTAGTAGGGTTGAACGGCGAGCCTTGTTTAATGTCCAGATGCCCACCACGATTGCCAGGAACAGTAAAGCAGCCGTGGTGGTGCCCAGTGCAATCAGACGGTAAGCCGGATCGACTGCCCAGAAGATCAGCAGCAATAGGCTCATTAGCCCAAAGGCGGTAAACAGCAAGGTGATCCCGGCCATCATCAGTAACTGGACGAGGTTGGCTTTCTCCTCTTCTAATTCGATAACAGCCAGCTTGACTCGCGTTTCCACTATCCTGACCAAGATGGTAAGAATACGTTGCGCAATATCCAGAACCCCTTTAGCGGGGCCCTGTTCACGAGATTGTGGAATATTTGCCATAATCAGCGGCGCGCGAGCAGAACGCCTAACACCACGCCAACTGCAGCACCGATGCCTACACCAGCCCACGGATTGCCACGCACATACTCATCAGCGTGACCAGCAATCTGTTTGGTTTGGTGGACTAATTTATCACCCGCATCGCTGAGGTGAGCGCGGCTATCTTTCAGTGCGTTTTCTGCTTTGGCACGGAGTTTTTCGAGCTCAGCTTTCGATTTGTCGGAGGAGCTATTGAGTACTTCTTCCAGTGTATCGGCCAACGACTTCAGTTCGGCGCGTAAACTTTCTGCATGTGGATCTTGTGCCATGATAACGACTCCTTAAGATTAACTGAGACAGAGCTTCAACATAGCTGATTTATGGGGGAGAGCAAAGGGATGTAGCCCACAATTGTGACTATATCTATCGTAATGGACTCGTTACAGAGGGCGGAGTGGGTTACTGTTCCTGATATCAACGCTCTGATACCACAAAGAGGGGCATACTCGCGTATGTTCCCCCTCTGCTTGTTACGCGCGTTACTTTTGCTTATTAGCGCGCTTCTTACGCCATAGCATCACCAAGGAACCGAAAAATCCAAGCACCAGCAGCACTACTGGCAACATCATCAGCCCGGACATCAGTTTCTCTTCATATTGATGGAACACGGCGGTGTTCCCCAAGCTAAAACCCACAGAAACCAGGATCAATACCCACAGCAATCCGCTAACCCAGTTGAAGAACTGAAAACGAACATTACTTAAACCGGACAAACCGGCGATAGTCGGTAACAAGGTACGCACAAACGCCAGGAAACGGCCAATCAGCAGTGCTGACAGGCCATGACGATAAAACAATTGGTGAGCGCGCTGGTGGTAATGTGCTGGCAAGTGTGAAAGCCAGTTTTGCACAATACGTGTGTTACCCAGCCATCGGCCTTGTATATAACTGAGCCAGCACCCCAGGCTGGCTGCCGTCGTCAGAATCAAGATAGTGACGGGGAAGTTCATGGTCCCTTTGGCGACCAGCACTCCCACCAGGATCAACAGACTGTCACCCGGTAGAAAGGCGGCGGGTAGCAGGCCATTTTCCAGAAATAAAATAAGAAACAGCAAGACATAAAGTGTCCAGACTAACGAGGGGTTAGCCAACATTTCAAAGTCTTGTTGCCATAATGCATGCAACAATTGCTTAATAATTTCCATCCGGTGTTCCTAAAAACGTCATTGTTTGTTTTCGTTCAGCAGTTGGGCGGCGGTAAACAAGATGATCGCGAAAGCCTATAACTACTGAAAATAATGAGACAGGGCTGCGTTATTCTTTACTTCACTTCTTTTGGGGCAACACCCGCTCACGAATCATAAGTCAGTGAGCCACGGTAGAGTATGTTACTTTCTTTCCAACCGCCGACTCTGTTTTGTTGCGCTGGTGAGTGCAGCATCCAGTTGATCTGTTGAAGTCGTTGGGCAATAGGGGGAACTGGCCGCCATTGTTGACGCATACCACCGATTGGCTCTGGAGTTTCTGTTGTTAAAGTATAGGCCGGAACCAACCAGGAAGAAGCGAGCAGTGAATTAGCGTAGGTATGTACCCGGAGCAACAGTTGCGGTCTCTGGCTAAGGGGCTTACGGCGCAAATCACTGGATGGACGATCAAGCTCAACATGATGTTCAGAAGCTGAAATCCCGGGGTGCTCATCAGCGATTGTAGCACTGAGCGAGGCAACGATACCGGTGGTTTTAGTTGCATGAGATGTTTGGCCGGTAGCCGAATCGGCCCAACAAAAAAGTACAATCAGCATGGCAAACAACCCGTGCATCTATTCGCGTTCCGCCCCAGTATCCACAGATAAAAAAGTGGTCTCACTTTACCAAAATAGCACGATTGGCAACAGGGAAATCTATGTTGAAAGCGGCGTAATATGACACGAAAGTAAGGGAATCTGGGATCGATTCAGCCGTTTTTACAAAACCTGACACTGAAGCCCCATGCATTACTCTTGGATGACCTTATACCTGTCGTTATTCACGGTATAGGGGAGCTTGAATAGCAGACAAAAATAAAGACTATTTGCTACCGGTTGCCAGAGTATCGAGATGGATCACCGGGTTCTCTGCAAACAAGTAGCGGTCTGCATTGTACTCAAAGTCATCTGTTGTTGCGTTAAATAGCATCTGCTTGGTGTTTTCCAAGTGCTGCCACATTGCCAGTTTGGCTCCATGGGGGTCTTTGCGGATCAGGGCTTTGAGAATTTCATCGTGGTCGTCACACCAACTGGCAATCGAGCGTGCGTCGATGTGTTCATGCAGTTTGAGCCAGTAAGGGTTGCTGACACGCTGAGCCCACATTTTTTCTACAATGGTCGCCATGGCGGTGTTCTGGGTCGCTTGGGCCACTTGAACGTGAAATTTAAGATCCCATAACGAATCGCGGAAGCGGTCTTCCTGGCGCGCTTGTTCCTGGATCTCCATCAACAGGACGATATCCTGCTTGGTGACTTGGGTCGCGGCGAATTCGGCAATGTTACTTTCGATTAACTGGCGCGCCTGTAGCAGTTCAAAAGGCCCGGCAGTGGCAAATTCGAGACTGTCGCTACTCCCCACCAGATTCTTCTGTTGGTTGGAAATGACATGGATCCCAGAACCTTTACGTACTTCGACATAACCTTCCACTTCCAACATGATGATGGCCTCACGCACCACGGTGCGGCTCACATTCATCTCTTCAGCGATATAACGTTCGGCTGGCAATTTATCACCCACTGAATAAACCCCTCCTTCAATGCGTCGCTTGAGTTCGGCGGCTAACTGCTGATAAAGGCGTCTGGTTTCAGTGAATTCCATCATGAATACTCGGCGGTAGGCAGGAAAATAGGCTGTAATGAGGGTTGTTATACCACTTAACCCCCATGGCTGCCAATGAAAAGCCCGGTACAGATGACCGGGCTTCAGGAGGGTTAACTATAATTGTCTATTATTTTTAGTCGTTCCTGTTCCAACTCCACAACTGAGTGGTTTTGCAACACGATCCAGATGACGATGGCACCCAGGATATCGAATACAGACAAGGCGGCGAATAGTGGGCTGAAACCCCATGTATCGGCCAGCGCACCAACCACCAGAGCAAATAGGGTGCTCGCGGTCCAGGCAGCCATACCGGTCAGACCGTTAGCGGTGGCTACTTCGTTGCGGCCAAACACGTCTGAAGACAAGGTAATCAGTGCGCCAGACAGGGATTGGTGAGCAAAGCCACCGACGCACAATAGCGCAATGGCGACATAAGGGCTGGTAAACAGACCAATCAGCCCAGGGCCAATCATCAGCACTGCCCCCATAGTCACCACGAGCTTACGGGAGACGATTAAGTTGACTTTAAAGTGCTTTTGGAAGAATGGCGGCAGATAACCCCCCACAACGCAACCCAGATCGGCGAATAGCATTGGCATCCAGGCGAACATGGCAATCTCTTTCAGATTAAAGCCATAAGCTTTAAACATGAATAATGGGATCCAGGCGTTAAAGGTGCCCCAGGCGGGTTCTGCCAGGAAACGTGGTAAAGCAATACCCCAGAACTGACGGTTGCGCAGGATCTGCCAGGCAGACATCTTTTTGGCGTTAGTGGTCTGATGATGCGCTTCTTGCCCTTCCAGAATATAGTCACGCTCTTTATTAGAGAGTTTCTTCTGGTCTTTAGGGTGTTTGTAGAAGATCAGCCAGCAGATAGCCCAGATCAGGCTCAGGATACCGATGATGACAAATGCCATTTCCCAGCTGTATACCACAATGGCCCAGACCACCAACGGTGGCGCCAGCATAGCGCCGATAGATGAACCGAGGTTGAAGTAACCGACGGCGATAGAACGTTCTTTGGCTGGGAACCATTCACTACTGGCTTTTAAGCCGGCAGGTATCATTGCAGCTTCGGCCATACCGACTGCACCGCGAGCCAGGGCTAGACCGCCCCAGCTATTCGCCAGTGCGGTGGCCATACAGAAGATGGCCCACAGGATGGCAAACATGGCATAACCGATTTTCGTGCCGAGCAGGTCAAGGATATAACCTGCCACAGGCTGCATAACGGTATAACAGGCCGAATAAGCGGCGACAATATAAGAATATTGCTGGGTAGTAATCCCCAACGAGCCTTCTAATGTAGGTGCTGCGACGGACATCGCATTGCGTGTTAGATAACCGAGCACGGTGCCAACAGTCACCAATCCGATCATATACCAGCGTAACCCTTTAATTTTACGCATCCCAAATCTCTCCCAGTTTTGAGTTCCTGCCACTGGCTAACCTGTGGCGGTTGTGCGGTGGTAATTCCCTTTCATCCTGTTGCCGATATTCCTTTACTGGCACTGCCTGCGCATTGGGATAGTGAATTGCCAAAAGCCCTTAGCAGGATGGTGTCACAATAACTTGTCATACAACTTTGAAAGTTGAGTGATATCACAAAAGGCGTTATTTTATTAAGTAATAATAAAACGCATCATATGGCACTAAATTAACGATGAATTTCCCGCGAAATGGGCTTTGGTGCGATGAAAAGGTATAAACCAAGTCAATATGGTGCGGGGTGCTTCATTAAATTGGTATAATATCTTTTTGGAATGACAGCGATACTAGATAGGACACAAGGTGAGGAGCCCGATATGGCCACGTTTTTGAGTGATGATTTTTTGCTAGACAGTGAATTTGCCCGTCGCCTGTACCACGACTATGCTGCGGAGCAACCTATTTTTGACTATCACTGCCATCTGCCACCGCAGCAGATAGCCGAAAACACCCGTTTTCAGAATATGTACGATATTTGGCTGAAGGGGGACCACTATAAATGGCGTGCTATGCGTACTAATGGTGTCGCAGAACGTCTGTGTACCGGTGATGCTTCTGACCGTGAGAAATTTGATGCCTGGGCAGCAACCGTGCCGCATACCATTGGCAATCCACTGTACCACTGGACCCATCTGGAATTGCGCCGTCCATTCGGGATCACCGGTAAACTCCTTTCCCCTACTACTGCGGATGAAATTTGGCAGCGCGGTAACCAGTTGTTGGAGCAGGATACTTTTCGTGCTCGCGGCATTATGCAGCAGATGAAGGTGAAAATGGTGGGTACCACGGATGATCCGATCGATGATCTGCGGCACCATAAAGCCATTGCGGCTGACAGCAGTTTTGCTATCAAGGTGTTGCCAAGCTGGCGACCTGATAAAGCCTTTAACATTGAATCTGCCGGGTTTAATGATTATATGCAAAAGCTCGAAGCCGCTGCGGATACCTCAATTACCCGCTTTAGCGATCTCTGCGATGCATTGAAAAAACGGATGGACCACTTTGCTGCACATGGTTGCAAGATTTCCGATCACGCGCTGGATGTGGTGGTTTATGGCGAGGCCGATGAAACCACACTGGATAGTATTTTGGCGCAACGCTTGAGTGGCAAACAGCCAACAGCGTCACAAGTTGCCCAGTTCAAGACGGCGGTCCTGCTGTTCCTGGCGACAGAATATCAGCGCCGTGAGTGGGTGCAGCAGTATCACATTGGTGCGCTGCGCAATAATAACAGCCGGATGTTTAACCACATTGGCCCAGATATTGGCTTTGATTCCATTAACGATCAACCGGTGGCCGAACCGCTGTCACGTTTACTCGATGCTCAGGCCAAACAAGGAACCTTGCCGAAGACCATCCTTTACTGCCTCAACCCGGGTGATAACGAAGTGCTCAGTACCATGATCGGTAACTTCCAGGGGGAAGGGATGCCAGGCAAGATGCAATTTGGTTCTGGCTGGTGGTTTAACGATCAGAAAGACGGTATGCAGCGTCAGATGACTCAGTTGGCTCAACTTGGCTTGCTTAGCCGTTTTGTCGGCATGTTAACGGATAGCCGTAGTTTCCTTTCTTATACGCGGCATGAATACTTCCGTCGTATTCTGTGCCAGATGATTGGCCGTTGGGTGGTTGATGGCGAAGCGCCAGCAGATATGGTGTTGCTGGGGGACATGGTGAAAAACATCTGCTTCGACAACGCTAAACGCTATTTCGCTATCGAATTGGGCTAGTTAGAACTCAAGGTTGGTTTATGCAAAGCATTATAAAGATTCATGCAAAAGATAATGTGGCGGTAGCGCTACGTGATTTGGCTACTGGTGAAAGACTAACATGGGATGACCAGACGATTACCTTGCTGCAGGAGGTGGCTCGAGGGCACAAGTTTGCCCTTGAACCGATTGCTGTGGGGGAGAGGGTTATCAAGTACGGTTTACCGATTGGTCATGCGTTGGCTGCTATTGCACCGGGTGAGCATATCCATTCGCAAAATATCAAAACCAACCTGAGTGATCTGGATAGCTATCAATATCAGCCGGAATTCCAGACGTTACCGCAGCAAGCGGCTGATCGTGAAGTACAACTCTATCGGCGTAGCAATGGTGAGGTTGGGATCCGTAACGAACTGTGGATCATCCCGACGGTAGGCTGCGTCAACGGTACTGCACGTCACATCCTGCAGCGTTTTCTGAAAGTGACCGAAGGAGCACCTGGTATTGACGGTGTGTATCTATTCAGCCATCCGTTCGGTTGCTCTCAACTTGGGCAGGATCATGATAATACCCGCACCATGTTGCAGAATATGGTGCGTCATCCCAATGCAGGTGCGGTATTGGTGATTGGTTTAGGTTGTGAGAATAACCAGGTAGATATTTTCCGCAGTACGCTGGGTGATTTTGACCCGCAGCGCGTGAGTTTTATGGTCTGCCAACAGCAGGATGATGAAGTTGAAGCTGGTTTGGCCTCTCTACAGGCGTTATACCAGACCATGCGAGATGATCATCGCCAGCCAGGCAAACTCAGTGAGCTGAAGTTTGGTTTGGAATGCGGTGGCTCTGATGGGTTATCGGGGATCACCGCCAATCCATTACTGGGCTGTTTTTCTGACTATGTGATCGCTAACGGTGGCACCACGGTACTGACCGAGGTGCCGGAAATGTTTGGTGCCGAGCGGATACTGATGAGCCGTTGTCAGGATGCGGTGACTTTTGAAAAAACCGTTGCCATGGTTAACGATTTCAAACAGTACTTTATTGCGCATGACCAGCCGATTTACGAGAACCCTTCACCGGGTAACAAAGCCGGTGGCATCACCACGCTGGAAGAGAAGTCATTGGGTTGTACCCAAAAAGCGGGGCAAAGTGAGGTTGTGGATGTTTTAAAGTATGGTGAACGTCTGCATCGGCCAGGGCTGAACCTGTTGAGTGCACCCGGTAATGATGCGGTGGCTACCAGCGCGCTGGCGGGGGCGGGTTGCCATATGGTGTTATTCACTACCGGACGAGGAACACCCTACGGTGGTTTTGTTCCAACGGTGAAATTGTCCACCAATTCGGAGTTGGCGGCTAAAAAACCGCATTGGATCGATTTTGATGCTGGCCGCTTGATCCATGGCGTGCCGATGGCGCAACTGCTGACGCAGTTTATCGATTTAATTGTCGCCATTGCTGATGGTAAACCGACATGTAACGAAGTGAATGACTTCCGCGAACTGGCTATTTTTAAAAGTGGAGTGACGCTGTAAAGTATCAGGGGTAAAATAAAACGTTATTTTGTTTTACCCCTTCCCCTCTCAGGATCCATTCATGACGTTTTATTGGTTTGCCCAGGCAGTCGGTGTGCTGGCTTTTTTTGTCGGTATCACCAGCTTTTTCAATCGAAATGATCAGCGTTTTAAGTTGCAACTGTCAGGCTACAGCCTAGTTATCGGTATCCATTTCTTTATGATGGGGGTGAATGCCGCCGGGACCAGCGCCCTGATCGGCGCCTGCCGCAACCTGGTCTCCATGCGGGTTCGCAGTTTGTGGGTGATGTGGCTGTTTATCATCCTGACCCTGTCTATCGGTTTATGGCGTTTTCAATACTGGGTCGAGTTGTTGCCTATCTTTGGTACCACCATCACCACTTGGGCACTCTTCCGCACCCGTGGTTTGACCACCCGTTGTGTACTGTGGTGTTCAACCGCATGTTGGTTAACACACAATATCTGGCTCGGCTCGATAGGCGGTTCACTGATTGAAGGGAGTTTTCTGTTGATCAACGCTGTTAACATTATCCGTTTTCGGCGCTTGCAACTGCGTGGCATCGATCCTTTTGCGGTGGAAAAAGAGCTACCGACAGCGCAATGCCAGCCAGTTAAACCAGAGAGTACGTGAAGTGTCTTACCCTCTCGCAAGGAGAGGGTAAGGGGGACATTAACGAACCTTTAGTGGGTCCTTATCAGCCAAGCGCTGATCTTCTGCTTGGCAGACTGCTGCGGTAAACACCACATCAGTAGAGGAGTTGAGAGCAGTTTCTGCTGAGTCCTGCAGCACGCCAATGATAAAGCCGACACCTACCACCTGCATGGCAATATCATTAGGGATACCAAACATATTACAGGCCAGCGGGATTAACAACAGGGAGCCACCCGCCACGCCAGAAGCACCGCAAGCACAAACTGCGGCGACGACACTCAGTAACAGCGCGGTAGGAATATCAACAGCAATACCGAGGGTATGAACAGCGGCCAGGGTCAACACAGTGACGGTGATCGCTGCGCCAGCCATATTGATGGTGGCACCCAGTGGGATAGAAACTGAATAGGTATCCTGGTTCAGGTTCAACTTTTTGCACAGTTCCATATTCACCGGAATATTGGCGGCGGAACTACGGGTAAAGAAGGCCGTTACGCCACTTTCACGTAGGCAGGTCAATACCAGTGGGTAAGGGTTACGGCGGATTTTCCAGTAAACAATCAGCGGGTTTAGCACCAGTGCCACCAGCAACATACAGCCGATCAACACCACGAGTAATTGTGCGTAGTCCCTGAGCGCCCCAAAACCACTCTCTGCCAGTGTCGATGACACCAGGCCAAAGATACCCAGTGGCGCACAGCGGATCACTCCCCGTACCACCATGGTTACTGCGTGGGACATATCGGTGATTAATGACTTGGTGGTGTCAGAGGCATGACGCAATGCCAGTCCCAGCCCGATAGCCCAGGCCAGAATACCAATATAGTTAGCATTGGTGAGGGCATGGAACGGGTTGGCGACGACATTCATCAGCAGGCCTTTCAAGACTTCTGTAATACCGCTTGGCGGGCTGATGTCGGTGTTTCCCACAACCAGAGTCAATGTGGTCGGGAACAGGAAACTGAACACGACCGCGGAAAGCGCAGCGGCGAAAGTGCCTAACAGATAAAGGAACAAAATTGGGCGGATATTGGTTTTTTGCCCCTGTTTATGATTAGCGATGGAAGCCATAACCAGTACCAGTACCAGCAGTGGAGCTACCGCTTTCAGCGCACCGACGAACAGCGAGCCCAATAAACCCACTGCCTTGGCAGCAGGGGGTGACACCAGTGTCAGGATAATACCTGCAGCAAGGCCAACCATGATCTGTATAACCAGGCTGCCCTGAGTGATTCGTGCTAATAATTTATTCATGATGCTTTTGCGTTTCCGCTCCCTGATAAGATGACATACAGAGCTCTCTACCTTGGCAGGAACGTTGCCGGGTTATTTATGGTTGTCTCTGTAACGAAGTGTGTTTGCCTTGTTAGTATTCAGTAAACAATGCGCCTTGAAAAGGGGAGACGATGAAATAATATGCGTAGATAACTGGCCAAATACATTTCATTTACATTTGTGTGACCCTGATAACATTCTGTATATATAAGAAATCGCCAAACAATAATGGGGTGATTAACACCCCAAATAATAGATTATGGTTTTTGCCGAGATTTAATATCATTGCGCTGGTTAACCCAGGCATTGATCAGCAATGTCACGAGGAGGATCCCTGCGACAACACTCAATGAGATGGCAATCGGGATATGATAAAAATCGACAATCAACATTTTGATACCGATAAATATCAGGATCGCCGCCAAACCATACTTCAGCAGTGAGAAACGTTCAGCCACGTTGGCTAACAGGAAATACATGGCGCGCAACCCCATGATGGCGAACAGGTTGGAGGTCAGCACGATAAACGGATCGGTGGTCACCGCGAAGATCGCCGGGATACTGTCAACGGCGAAAATAACATCGCTCAGTTCAACCAAAATCAGTACTAGCATTAGAGGGGTAGCAAACAATATCCCATTGCGGCGTACGAAGAAACGCTCCCCTTCCAGGTTGTCGGTGATGCGTAAATGGCTACGCAGCCACTTCACTAGGGGCTTATCGCCAATGGCGGCATTATCCTCCTTCGCTATGGCCATCTTGATACCGGTAAACAGTAAGAAAGCACCGAACAGATAGAGCAACCAGGCAAATTGGGTAATCAGCCAACTTCCTGCGAAGATCATGATGGTACGCAAGATGATTGCACCTAGCACACCGTAAATGAGCACTCGGCGTTGTAAATTAGGAGGAACAGCGAAATAACTGAATAGCATTAGCCAAACGAAGACGTTATCAACAGCCAACGATTTTTCAATCAAGTAACCGGTCAAGAAAGCCAGCGCTTGAGTATCGGCTACTGCGCGTCCTGCGGTTTGATTCAGGTAGTACCAAAAACCAAAGTTGAATAACAGCGCCAGGCTCACCCACACCAGTGACCAGCAGGCAGCCTGCTTAAATGTCATGGTCTGCGCGCCTTTACGACCCTGTAATAACAGGTCTATGGCCAGCATGACGACAATGATGACAGCAAAACTGCCCCACAACCAAGGGGTGCCAACGGTATTTATCATTCAGGAAATCCTTCTACAAAACAAAAACGGCCAACGTCGGAAGACGCTAGCCGCTATGATTAACGCTGCAAGCAAACCTCGCCTTCCGGCAAGGTCTCACTTACAACGCTGATGTGGTGATAAACACCTTCAACATCAGGTTGCCCGGTAACCGGATGCTTGCGCACCGTATTGACGATTAACCGGCAATGAAGTTACTCCCCTTTGCAGCGCAGGAAGTTAAAACAAAATGTGCGGCTGGTCAACGTTAATCCTTATTATGGCACAATTTTCTGTACACCCACGGAGCGGATGAAGTTCTGCAACAGGCTTTGGCTTAACGGGGGTATAACAGTCTGATACTTGGTAAAATTCTTGGCTTCACCCGCTTTTTTCATAGCTCAGGCCTGTCTAAACCTTAGGTATTCTCTAGGTGGTAAATGCTCAGCTTGGCGTTCATCAGTCGATTTGAGAGCCATTCTCTCCGATGTTATCAAAATACTTTATCATTGAGATTATCAGTGGCCTGTTGAAGAAACTATCTCAGATAGAGTGCTCATGGCACCAGAGTTAGAGTCTACCATTGTATGGTTTGCGGGCTGGTAGCGTACTGTTTAATTGATGGCAAGCTATCAATTGAATTGGTTCGTCCATCAAGGGGGGATGATAGTTTAACCAAAATCTCATAAAACTAAACATTTAGTTTGACATATCTAAATGTTTAGTTATAGTGTCTGAAAAATGCTCAACTACTGAGGTTATTTAAATGCGGAATGAAGTAAAAGTACAATCAAATACAACCACAGTGAATATTCAAACACTATGTAGAGAGATTGATGCAGGCAAAGCAGAGCAAGGAGGAATAAAATTAAAACCGTTCTATCAGCGAGAATACAAATTTACTAAGAAAGATGAGAGTTTTTTAATTGAGTCACTACTTATGGGAATCCCTATTCCTACAATTTATCTAGCATCAGATACAACAAAATTCCCGCATGTGTCAAATGTTATTGATGGACAACATAGATTAAGAGCGATACATAGATACATTAATAATGAGTATCAACTAACAGGATTAGAAAAGCTCGCGAATCTAAATGGAATGTCTTTCACAGAACTTCCTGTAGAATTAAAAAATAAATTATCAGTACAAACTAGTTTAAATTTAAATTATATCCACGTTCAAGATGATCCTAATTTAGAGTTGGAGATATTTTTAAGATATAATAAAGGGACTAATCCTATGTCGAAACAAGAAATTCGACATGTTTTATTTGGGTCACAATTTAATGATTGGGTTATCAATAAAGTTGGTGAGTTGAAAAATAACAAGGAGATGGCTGATATTTTCAATATGGTAAAAAAGAGACTAACTGATAAAGCTGTTCATGCAGACTTTTTTTTGATGTTTTATATCTTGCATTATGGTCTTAATCAGAAATATGTGGGTACGCCATATTATGTTGATGCTATTATGGATAAGACAAGGAAAATGAACAATGATGAAGTGAAAAAATTCATTGAGCGTTCTGAGTATATTTTTGAACAAATGTTAAATTTCTTAAGGTTTATAACAGCTCATGGCATTCAGCATCCTTTCTCTAAGGAGATATATGCACCGTCAGAGAAAAGGCATCTTTTTCAATCTAGTATATTAATGATTATAACCGGAGTGTTTAATTACGTTATCTTAGATGATGTTAATTATAATGAGATTGGTGCTGAAAAAATACTGGGTGCAATAAAAAATGGATTTAAAAATAGCAATTATTATGGTTCAAAGAGCGCGACAACGAATTATGAGTTAGTAAATAATGCAGTTGAGTCCATAAAAGCAGAGATTAAATTAACTATATGAGCTGGATTTCAATTTAGACTTCACTAATAATATTATACTTAATTAACGTGAATATATTTGACCAAGCTAGTTATTAGGGAAAGCGTACTGAAGGGGAGTAGCGACGGTGGTCGGTGGAGGGTTCTTCAGTACGCTTTGTTAAGGCTACTCACATTTAGAGAGCTTCTTGCATACTCACTCAGCCAATAGAGGTGATTACCACGCCGCAGTGGTTTTCTGCTGGTAGCGGTAGTTACCCGGCTGGAAGATGCACTATACCCTTCTTACTTCAAACTGCTTGGGTGTTAGCTGCGCTCTGTCACCCTAGTCACATAGTGGGCTATGCACTTAGGGCTTTCATCGCTGACTGCCTTCAAGCAATTCGAAGTATTTGGGGTATAAAAATAGGCGCTCAGCGGCAATATTCCCCTGCTGCAGGAACATTTGGTCAAAATTACCCTGTTCCTGCAAGATACGTTGCGGGGCATCACCGGTTTGCATTAATAGCAGCGGTTTCATCGGTTATTCACTGTCTGCTGGGAACACCACGCCGGTCTGGCGGCGGATCTCAGTCAATAACTGAGCGATGTGCCGTGAGTTTTCCAGACCAATATGCTCGACCTGCTGTTTCTCTACCAAATCGGCAAATACCTGTGCTTCGTACAGCATGGTATTTTCGTGTTGTGGTTGAGTCAGCACTTGCGATTTTTCACCCCGTGGTGTGAGCACCACATTTTGCACTTCGGAAAGCCGTTCGATCACCAGCGTGCCCTCTTCCCCCTGAATTTCGCTTGGGATATCGGAGTTACTCACCTTGGAATGACAGATAGTGACATCAAAGTCACCATAACTCAGGCAAACGCTGCCGTGGCCATCGACCCCCGTGTCCAACAAGGTCGCGCTGGCCTTCACTTCTTTAGGCGCACCAAACAGGCTGACTGCACTGGCGACACAGTAGTAACCGATATCCATGATCGAACCGTTGGAGAATTGCGGGTTGAAGGTATTCAGGTTTTCACCAGCCAGATAACGCGGATAGCGGGAAGAGTATTGGCAATAATTAAGAAAGACTTTACGCAGCTTACCCAGCGTTGGTAAGGCTTGTTGCAGTACGGCAAAGTTTGGCAAGTAGGCAGTTTTAAAAGCTTCAAATACCACCACCTGATTTTCCCGTGCGCAAGCCAGTAATTCTTCCACCTGACGCAAATTAGAGGCTAATGGCTTTTCACAAATCACATGTTTCTTGTGGCTGAGGAACAGCAAGGATTGCGAGTAATGTAGTGAGTTTGGGCTGGCAATATACACTGCGTCGATAACATCGGACTGGGCCAGTGCTTCTAGCGAGTCAAAGAAGTGTTCAACGGGGTAATTGGCCGCAAATGCCCGCGCTTGTTCTAGTTTACGTGAGTAGACGGCGGTCAGTTGCATCTTGCCGCTTTTATGAGCAGCATCGACAAAGCGTTCTGTAATCCAGTTGGTACCAACAACAGCAAAGCGAATCATAGGTTACTCCGGTTGCTCAGGAAAATTATTTACAGCAGATTAGCATGCGAATCATGTTAGGCGAATATCCCTAATATCTGGCAGGTTACCGGGCGGGGGATAGAGCTCACCAAACAGTGACAGATGCGTCAGATACAAGCGGGTATCAAACTCCAATTGGTGGTAGCTCGGCTCCATATGGCAACATAAACTGTAGAACGCTTTATTGTGCTCTTTCTCTTTCAGGTGCGCTAATTCATGAACCACAATCATACGCAGGAAGGGTTCTGGGGTATTTTTAAACACTGCCGCTATGCGGATCTCGGCCTTGGCTTTCAGCTTGCCACCTTGTACGCGGGAAATGGCGGTATGTTGACCTAACGCCTGTTTTAACACCTGAATTTTGCTGTCGTAGGCCACTTTACTCAATGGTTGCGCATTACGCAGATATTGATTTTTCAGATCGACAGTAAACTGATACAGCGACTTGTCAGTGGTGCAGTCGTGAACCTGCGGATAGCGCTGTAACAGCACCTTTCCCAGCCGTTGCTGTTCGATAAGCTGTTGTACCTGCGTTTGCAGGTGGTCGGGATAGCCTTGCAGGTAGATCAGTTGAGGCATGTGATTCAATATTCCGTGTTATACCCGTCACCAATCAAGCTGCAGGCGGCAGAGGGGCAGTGCGGTTATTTGGCCTGGTCAGTGTACTCAATCATATCGCGCTGCTTTCGTCTTGGTAAAAAAACATTTTACTGCTGAGCGTTTTTAGGGGATAAACAGCCCAAATTTATTGGTCAGGAGCGGCAATGAGCCAACTCGATTTAGGAACACAGCAACTGGAGCTGGAGCGTTATCCTCAACAGGAAGAGGCCAGTCAACTCCAGGCATGGGAGGCAGCAGATGAGTATTTGCTGCAACAAGTTGAAAACATTGATCTAGGTGAACGCCCACTGCTGATCTTCAACGATAACTTCGGTGCGCTGGCTTGTGCCCTGCATGGCTACAAGCCTTACAGCATCAGTGATTCCTTGATGAGCCAGTTGGCAACCCGCCATAATCTGCAGCTTAATGAATTGGATGTGGAGCAGGTAACACTGCAAGACAGCCTGGCCGCATTGCCTGCCAACCCGGCTGTCGTGGTGATGCGCATTCCCAAAGCCTTGGCGTTGTTGGAACAACAATTGCGGGCATTACGTCAGGTGGTCGCGCCAGATACCCTGATTGTAGCCAGTGCCAAAGCACGGGATGTTCATACTTCCACGTTACAACTCTTTGAACGGGTACTTGGTCCAACGCATACCAGCCTGGCCTGGAAAAAGGCTCGCCTGATTTATTGCCAGGTCGCTGATATCGTGCCCCCAGCAGCAGCGGAAACCACCAACTGGCCGCTTGATGGTACAGATTGGCTGATTCATAACCATGCCAATGTGTTTTCCCGTGGTAGCCTGGATGTTGGCGCTCGTCTGTTTCTGGAACACTTACCGCAGGATATCAACGGTCATATTGTCGATCTGGGTTGCGGCAACGGCCTTATCGGTATGAAAGCCTTGGTTCAGAATCCGCAAGCGCAGGTCACCTTTATTGATGAATCTTATATGGCGGTGGCTTCCAGCGAACTGAATGTGGCGCATAATTTGCCGCAGGCATTGGAGCGCTGTGAGTTTAAAGTGAATAACTCACTGGCGAGTATTGAGGGGGGCAGTCTGCAGGCAGTATTGTGTAACCCGCCTTTCCACCAACAGCATGCCATCACTGACCATACTGCCTGGCAGATGTTCTGCGATGCCAAACGCTGTCTACGAGTGGGTGGTGCGTTGTACATTGTTGGTAACCGTCATCTTGACTACTACCAGAAGTTGCAGCGCTTGTTTGGCAACTGCACCACGGTCGCTGCCAATAAGAAGTTTCTGATCCTCAAGGCGGTTAAGTCTGGCGTACGCCGTTAGTGGTTATACCCTTCTTACTTCCAAACTGCTTGGGTGTTAGCTTCGCTCTGTCACCCTAGTCACATAGTTGGCTATGCTCCTAGGGCTTCCATCGCTGGCTGCCTTCAAGCAATTCGAAGTATTTTGGGTATTATAGGTTGGGGATCGCCCAACCTATTGCCGCAGCGATGATGGGCGCTAAAGTGCCATGGCGAGCTGCATACCCTGCTCAATCGCCCGGCGGGCATCCAATTCGGCGGCGCTATCTGCGCCGCCAATCAGGTGAACCACTTTGCCCATGTCTAGCAGCGGTTGCTGTAGTTCGCGACGTGGTTCTTGCCCAGCACAGATCACCACGGTATCTACCGATAGACAGTGTTCTTGCCCATCCCGCAGGATATGTAACCCTTGATCATCAATGCGCAGATAACTGACGCCATTGAGCATTTTTACACCGCGCGCTGCCAAACTGGTGCGATGGATCCAACCGGTGGTTTTACCTAAGGCTTCGCCTATTTTGCTGGTTTTGCGTTGTAACAGAAACAGTTGGCGTGCGGCTGCGGGCACGATTGGCCCTTGATCACTCAGACCGCCACGGTGAGTAAACTGCGGGTCGATACCCCATTCACGGTTGAACGCCTCTAGGTGCAAGCTGCTGGAAGCTCCACTTTGGCTGAGATAGTCGGCAGTATCGAAACCGATCCCACCCGCACCAATGATCGCCACCCGCTGACCAACCGGCTTTTTATCCCGTAATACCGCCAGATAGTCCATCACCATCGCGTGCTTGATACCGGGAATGTCCGGTAGGCGTGGCTTGATGCCACAAGCGAGGATCACTTCATCGAAGCTTGCCAGATCCTGCGCCTGTACTGGTTGCCCCAATTTCAGCACCACGTTATTCAACTTTAATTGATGGTGAAAATATCGCAGTGTCTGGTGGAATTCTTCCTTGCCGGGGATCTGCTTGGCAATATTGAATTGACCACCAATCTGATGATCAGCATCAAACAGCGTGACTTGATGTCCACGCCGGGCCGCGGTGGTGGCGAATGCTAATCCCGCAGGCCCGGCACCGACTACCGCCAGTTTTTTCACTGAAGTGGTGGCAACCCAGGGCATTTCAGTTTCGTGGCAGGCGCGCGGATTAACCAGACAAGACGCGACTTGCCCCATAAAAACCTGGTCCAGACAAGCTTGGTTGCAGCCAATGCAGGTGTTGATTTCGTCGGCTCGCCCTTCAGCCGCTTTCTCTACCCAGGCGGCATCCGCCAGGAAAGGGCGCGCCATAGACACCATATCAGCACCACCGCTAGCTAAAATCTGTTCTGCCACGGCCGGATCATTAATGCGGTTGGTAGTGATCAGTGGGATCCCCACTTTGCCCATCAATTTTGCTGTCACCCAACTGAAGCCTGCGCGAGGTACCAGGGTGGCAATGGTAGGGATACGCGCTTCATGCCAGCCAATACCGGTGTTGATCAGTGTCGCGCCTGCCTGTTCGATGGCACTGGCAAGTTGTTCGATCTCCGGCCAACTGGCGCCGTCTTCCACCAGGTCGAGCATCGAAAGGCGGTAGATCAGAATAAACTGTGCCCCTGTTGCCTGACGTACTGCCCGCACAATGTCCACTGCAAAACGCATACGCTTGATAAAGCTGCCACCCCATTGATCATTGCGCTGATTGGTGCGCGCCACCAGAAACTGATTAATCAGGTAACCTTCAGAACCCATCACTTCCACACCGTCGTAACCGGCCTGTTGCGCTAACGCTGCGCAGTGGGCGAAGTCAGTAATCGTTTGTTCAACCTCTTGTTCCACCATGGCGGTGGGGCAAAATGGACTAATGGGGGCTTGTAGCGCCGAAGGGGCAACCGGTTGTGGTTGGTAACTGTAGCGCCCGGCATGGAGAATTTGCAGCGCGATCTTACCCCCCGCCTGATGGACGGCATCAGTGACGATGCGGTGGTGTGCCACCTGCTGTGGCTGATTGAGCACGGCTCCCCCTTGATAAACCACGCCTTTTTCATTGGGTGCGATGCCCCCAGTTACGATCAAGGCGACGCCTGCGGCCGCACGTTCGGCATAAAAGGCCGCCAGGCGTTCAGCTCCATTGGGCAGTTCTTCCAAGCCGGTGTGCATCGATCCCATTAACACGCGATTCTTCAGGGTGGTGAAACCGAGATCGAGCGGGGCCAACAGGTGTGGGTATGAATTCATCGCACTCTCCGAGAGTTATTATGCCAGTCACCATTCAAGCCCAGCGGGCGATGACGAAAAGTGGTCGGATGAGATAAATCTAGCTGTTGTTTGCTTACTTGGGAACAGAAGAGCGGTTGAATGTGATGTCGAATGTGATAGTGCGCATGGATCTTGATTATTTCATTACATTTTATAGGGATAAACGCCAGCACCTTCTACCTGCCACTTGAATCGACTTGAGTATATACTTAGGGTCATTTTATGTGGTTTTGAGATAGTGAATATGACACCAGCGACCAACGTTGCCGATGTGATTTATTACAACGGCACCATTTATACAGCGGATGCGGTTAATAGCATTTGCAGTGCATTGGCGATCGGGCAGGGATACGTTTTAGCGGTAGGGAGCGATGAACAGGTGCTGGCACTGGCCTCTTCAGCGACAGAATGTATCGATCTGCAAGGTAAAATGATGATGCCGGGGCTGATCGACAGCCATATGCACCCCTTTTGGGGGGGCAAGCAACTCCAAGGATGCAGCTTGCACTATGCGGCGCTGACGGTGGAACAGACATTGCAGCATATTCAGGCGCATTTGGATAAATACCCCGCAGCTGATGATGAGTGGTTGACGGTCCGTGCCTGGCAGCGTCAAGGAATGGTTCCGGCGGGGGCTGATATGAGCCGTGCGCTGTTGGATAGCCTCAATACGCGTCGCCCGGTGGCACTGTTCTCTAATGATTGTCATACCCTGGCCGCCAATAGCCGTGCCTTGGTCATGTTGGGTATTGATGAAAATACCCCTGTCCCATCAGATGGCAAGATTGCCCGAGATGCCGATGGGCAATTAACCGGGATTCTGGAAGATGCCCCCGCTATGCGCGCCTTCGACAGCATTCCTTCCGGTACTGCAGAGCAGAGCGTACAGGTAGCGGCCCGCGTGCAGCAGGCGTTACATGCGCAAGGGGTCACCACCGTCATGGATACCCGCATATTTGCCGAGCAACTCCAGGCGTTTGCCACGTTACGTTCTCGCGGAGAACTGACGCTACGGATGCTCGGGGCCAAAGAAGTGACGCCAGATAGCGTCCCTGGGCCAGAAGATGCGGCACGTGCGGTGCAGGAAGTGGTTGATTTTGCCAACCAGTGGAGCGACAAAACCTGGACACCCAAAGCCGGTATTGCGGTTGAGCATCTCAAACTCTTTGTTGATGGCGTTTTACAGCCCCCAACCATGACGGCAGCGCTGTTGGAGCCGTATCGCGAACATCATGGTGAAGGTACGGGTGATCGCTATGGGGATCTCTACTTCACTACGCCGGTGCTCAATGCGTTGATTGTTGAATGTGGCCGCGCTGGTTTGCACCCACATACCCATACTGTGGGTGAGGGGGCTATTGAGCAGGTACTGGATGCACTTGAGTTGATGCGTGATGCCTGCCCTGGTAAAGATGTCCGCCCGGGGTTGGCCCATGCAGAGCTGGTGGCTGCCCATCAATATGAACGTTTTGCCGCTCTTGGGGCTACCGCTGTACTGTCGTTCCAATGGGCGGGATTACCAGCGGTGTTGATTGATGAAGAGCGTGAAATGCTCGGTGAAGAGCGATTCCTTCATCTGGAACCCGCAGCTCGCTTCCTTGATGCCGGGGTGCGCTTGGCTTATGGCAGTGACTGGCCCATTGACCGGCTGGATGAGTGGTATAACCTGCAAGTGGGGATGACACGCCGCGCTTGGGATGCTGAAGGGAATCCTACTGGGCCACGCTTGGATAATGATCGTGACCTAACCCTCATTGAAACATTACGCGCTGCGACCATCGATGCCGCCTACATGATTGCTAAAGAGCAGTATATTGGCTCGCTTGAGGTGGGCAAATTTGCTGATGCCATCGTGCTGCACCATAATTTGTTCGAACAACCGGCGAATAAGATATATCAAACCCGTATTCAGCGGACGCTGGTGGGGGGGGAAGTGGTCTATCCGGCCTAGTACCAACGTTGTTGTTTAACCAGCAGGGGGAAAGGGTAACTTCCCCCTGCAAAAGCCTTCAAATCTGCTTAAATAGATTTAACTGCCTATCACTTTTGGTGAACTTGCTGGATGCTTGGTGGGTGACTCATGGCAATGCTATCGACATATTGTTGAAACATTAAATCAACGGGTTGGTAGCGAATTATTTACCTCTTGTCAGTAGATTGGCTTGAAGCGAATTGTTCACTTCCCCGGTAGCCTTTCTTGTGCCAGAATCCGTGCCTTGTTTTTTCCGCAGCACAGAATAACCCATGGGAATCGGCCCTGAGGGAATGGCGCTGCGCCAGGAGATGATACGGCAATGCCACAAAATATTCAGTTGCAACGAGTTCTTAAAACCCCAGCCTTAGTGGCATTTGGTCTTGCCTATATGGTGCCATTGGGCGTATTCACCACCTATGGTCAGGTGACGGTGTTAAGCCAAGGCCATTTGCCGATTGCTTACCTGGTGACCATTGTGACCATCTTGTTTACCGCACTGAGTTATTGCCGGATGACTAATGCGATGCCGTTAGCAGGGTCGGCCTATTCTTATGTGCAACGCAGTTTTGGTGGGAAAACTGGTTTTCTGGTGGGTTGGGCGCAGATTCTGGATTATTTGTTTCTGCCCATGCTTAACTATTTGGTTTTAGGTATTTTCTTGCATGAGGCATTTCCATCGATTCCGGCCTATGTGTTTATTCTGGCATCCATTGGTAGTGTCAGCGCCCTGAATATTCTGGGTGTCCGCCTGTTGAGCTCAGTCAACTTTACGCTGATTGGTTTGCAGATGGTGTTTATTGTGCTGTTTATTGTGTTGTCATTTAGCGAAGCGGATCTCAGCCCCGCCGCGTTGATGAAACCACTCTTGGTGGATGCGGGTAATTTTTCCGGCCTGATTGCCGGTGCCGCGGTACTTTGCCTGGCATTTCTTGGTTTTGATGCTATCGCCACCATGGCAGAAGAAGCTGACGACGCTAAGAATACCCTGCCACGAGCGATCCTGATTACGGTGATCAGTGCCGGTGCCATTTTTGTGGCGGTATCTTATGCTGCACATCTGGCTTATCCAGACTGGCAAGCGTTGATTCCTCATCAGGATACTGCCAGCTTGATTATCTCTGAACATGTGGGTGGCAAGTGGATGTATAACTTCTTTATGGCCACTTACTTGACGGGGGTATACGCCTCTTGCATGAGCGCACAAACCAGTGTCTCGCGCATTTTCTACGCCATGGGGCGTGAAGGTGTGCTGCCGCGTAAAGTATTCTTCCATCTCCATTCCCGTTTTCGTACACCATGGCGGGCGATAGTGTTTGTGGCAATAGTCTCTTTATTGGCCCTGTGTATGGATTTGAACATGGTGGTGTCGATGATCAGCTTTGGGGCATTGGGGGCATTTACCTTTGTTAATCTCAGCGTAATCAAACATTTTCTGATTAATGAAAAGCAGCGGGGCCTGAACGCGATGTTCAAATATGGCTTGTTGCCGCTGATTGGTTTTGGCATGTCAGTATGGTTGTGGTTTAACCTGGATAGTGAAGCATTGAAAGTAGGCCTAGGCTGGTTGCTGGCCGGTTTTATCTATCTGCTATGGTTGACCAAAGGATTGCGTAAGGATCCCCCGGCAGTCACCCATGATGATATTTCCCACCTGCTTGATTAAGACTGAGGGTGGCTTAATAAGGCCGCCCTATCTTTTCAATACATGCTTTTCTTTGATAATGCCAACCCAGCCTGTAGCCAATAACGACGAATTATCGTGAGAAAAACATATTGTTAGCAATTTAATGGGTGTTGTAAAATCAGTGTGATTTTATGGGTTCAATTGAGAATAAGCATTATGCTTTCAGGACGAGCAATGTATTGAATACATCACTCTCGGTAAAAAATCGGACACATTATTTTACATTTTATTATTATTACTGGTCACTATAGGCATAGACAAGATAAAAAAATAGGCATTTAATAGCCGCCGTAATAGGGATATATCAGATAGACCATCATAATTTAAGTTGCCTGTGCGCTGGTAATGCTTATAAAACAGAACTATTGACCGAAGTCAGCTGATCAGTTTTTACTTTCCACGCATTTGTAATCCATACCCTAAATAAATCAAGTCACAATTCAAAAGAGTAGCGTATTTTGAATTGTGTTTGTGTTGGCCCAGAAGGGCAGGGCTCAGGGAAGAGCCGAGTAATCAGTCTCTGCCTCCCCGATGTAACTTGAAGTATGACGAGTATCTCTCTGATAGAAATTTATTTTTTCTTGTAGGATACAATCTATGTCAAAGCGACTTTTTGCTGAATTTTTTGGTACATTTTGGTTAGTATTTGGTGGCTGTGGGAGCGCAGTATTAGCTGCTGCATTTCCACAACTGGGTATTGGGTTTACGGGTGTAGCGTTAGCGTTTGGTCTCACCGTTGTGACCATGGCTTATGCTGTCGGTCATATTTCAGGTGGACATTTTAACCCGGCAGTGACCATGGGATTATTTGCTGGTGGCCGCTTCCCGGCAAAAGATGTTGTTCCTTATGTTATTGCTCAGGTTATTGGTGGTATCGCCGCCGCCGCAGTGCTTTATTTAGTTGCCAGCGGTAAAACCGGCTTTGATGCTACCGCAGGTGGTTTTGCTTCGAATGGATATGGTGAGCATTCGCCTGATGGATACTCTCTACAAGCAGCCATTGTTATTGAATTAGTCCTGACTGCATTCTTCTTGATTGTTATTCATGGCGCAACGGATAAGCGTGCACCGGCAGGTTTTGCTCCACTGGCTATTGGTCTGGCATTGACATTGATTCACTTAATCAGCATTCCAGTCACCAATACCTCAGTTAACCCAGCACGCAGTCTGGGTGTGGCGATATTCCAAGGCACTTGGGCGCTACAGCAACTCTGGGTATTCTTGTTGATCCCATTAATTGGCGGCATTATTGGCGGGTTGATTTACCGCTGTCTGTTGGAAGACAAAAAATAAGTATCACTCTCAGGGCAGCCCTTGTGGCTGCCCTGCTATTATTGTAACGACGATAGTTTTAGCGACGATAGTTTTAGCGACCAAAATTTTTGGGTAATGCCAACCAAGCCTGTATCGAAGGGCGTTGCCACTGTTTTTGTGCATAGTGGCGAATATTTTCCGGTACCTCATCACCGTGCATAACCAATCGGTTAAGTATCAGCGCCAGATCGGTATCAGCGATGCACCACTGGCCGAATAAATTCTCATGACCATGGTTCAATAATTGTTGCGCCGCGTTAAGTAATTTTTGAGTAGCTTGCTGGGCAGCGTCACTTAAAGGTGCAAATTTGCCCTGAGCAAAAATGACCTCCGTTGGTCGCTCAGTGCGCAATGGCAAGAGATCACTACGCAGCCAGGCTTGAATTTCACGGGCTTTAGCGCGTTGTTTAATATCCCGTGGATAGACTGGATGTGCGGGATAGGCCTCTTCCAGGTATTCATCAATGGCTGAAGATTCGCAAAGATGAAAATCATCCATCACCAGCGTGGGTACACGATGAGTGAATGACAGTTCGCCATAGGTTTGACTCCGCTGTTCCCCTTGAGATAAATCTACCGGTTTAATGGTAAAGGGGATCCCTTTTTCTGTCAGTGTCACAAATGCTGACATGGCATAAGGGCTGAAAAAGTTTGCATCCGTGTAGAGAACAATGGCTGACTGGTTCATAACATCTTCCTGAAAATAGTGGGAACTGACATCATTAGTCAGCCATCAAACAAAATCAAGGTGATGGTATCGTCAGAGGATCCTGACTAGGATAATTCCGGTTTGGTCGATTAAGCCGACAAACTTTGCCCATCGCTGTTTAAGCTGCAGGTATCATGGTTGCCATTCTGTTGCCATTCTATATCCATCGCCAATGAAGCCGCAGGGGTGTTGACTACGTTCTTTCGCCCTAGTCACATAGTTATCTATGCTCCTAGGGACTCGCTCACTTGTCGCCTACCTGCAACTTCATTGAACTTGAGTATAAATCCTCGTTTCACAGGAATATCTTGCAGAGTGAACAGAGATAAACCATCATTCGAAACGACGTTTCACTTCCCCCCAGCAGGCTGACTTTGAACTTACATAGGCTACTTCACCAAAGTGTCGGTAAAACGCCTTGGTATGCCAAGAGAAAGAGTTATCGGGTGCTTTTTTGGCGAGAGATCACGCCACTGGCGATACCGATATTCTTGGAAAATACCTGCGTCTTGTTGATGGGGGTGTTTAGCACCTTTCTGGTGAGCTGGCTTGGTAAGGAGTCGATGGCGGGTGTAGGGCTGGCAGATAGCTTCAATATGCTCATTATGGCGTTTTTCGCTGCCGTCGATTTGGGGACCACTGTGGTGGTGGCCTTTAGCCTTGGCACTCGGAATCGCAAGCGGGCACGGGCAGCTGCGCGGCAATCTCTGGTATTGATGGCCGCTGTGGCGCTCTTGCTGGCATTGGGGATCCATCTGGCAGGGGAACAGATTATTGATGTGATTGCCGGTCAAGCCTCGCCGGAAGTGAAAACCCTGGCGCTTTCTTACCTGCAAACCACCGTGTGGAGTTATCCGGCAGCGGCCATTACCATGATCGGCAGTGGTGCCTTGCGTGGTGCGGGGAGTACCAAAATTCCGCTACTGATTAATGGCGGTATGAACATTTTAAATATCCTGATCAGTAGTGTGCTGATTTATGGCCTGCTTGATTGGCATGGATTGGGTTTTGTCGGTGCAGGCCTAGGGTTGACCATTTCCCGCTATATCGGTGCCGTCTGTATTCTTTACGTGTTGACGGTGGGTGTCAGCCCGGCGCTACGTATTTCACTCAAGAGTTACCTGAAGCCACTCAACCGCAATATCTTGTGGGATGTGTTGGGGATCGGCATTCCAGCCAGTATTGAGTCAGTACTATTCAACAGCGGGAAATTGTTGACGCAGATGTTTGTTGCCGGGATGGGAACTAACGTTATCGCCGGTAACTTTATCGCATTTTCCATTGCGACGTTGATTAACCTGCCGGGTAACGCTTTGAGTTCTTCTGCAATGATCATTGTTGGCCGCCGCTTGGGTAAAGGGCAGAGAGGGCAGGCTGAGCGGCAATTGCGTCATATATTCTGGCTGGCAACCCTTGGTTTAACCCTTATTGCCTGGGGAACAGCGCCGTTCGCCGGGCTATTGGCCTCTTTCTATACCCAGGAAAACGACGTTAAAGAAGTAGTGAAAACGTTGATCTGGTGGAATGCGGCTTTTATGCCCATCTGGGCTGCCTCGTGGGTATTGCCACCCGGGTTAAAGGGAGCGCGTGATGCTCGTTTTACCATGTGGGTTGCGATGCTCAGTATGTGGGGTTGCCGAGTGATTGTCGGTTATATTCTCGGTGTGGTACTTGGCATGGGGGTGGTCGGCGTCTGGTTGGGTATGTTCTTTGATTGGATTGTGCGCGGTACTTTTTTCTATTGGCGCATGGTCAGCGGCCGCTGGTTGTGGCGATATCCACGCGTTAAGGGACAACCAGCCATTTTGGCAGAAAAACCGCCATCCGCCTCCTGACGGATTAGCACCAAAGCGGCGTAGCGCTACCCTCAATGGTGTTGGATAATAAATCATCGTTTCTGTTGTCGATTGAATAGCTTCCTTAGCTTCTTGTGGGGAAGGTTTATTGGTTATCGTTGTAGGTGATTGGGCATAACAGAAAGCAGCAAACAGCTGCCAAACAACGTGTTAAACATACAATCTCTTTGTTTTGCATTAACTTTGCGGGTAGATCAGTAAGGGCTGGAGGATTGGCTTATCTTTTTCCAAGATCCCATGGATTGATAATTTCCACACCTGTTTGTTCAAAATCAACAACATTCCTAGTCACTACTGCCATTCCATGCACAAGTGCCGTGGCTGCGATAAGGGCATCACGTTCACCGCGCTTATCGGGAACATGTAGCCGAGCACAGCGCAACGCTACAGCAGTATCAACAGGCAGCGTTCTTCCGGCAAATTCAGGCAGTACCTGCTGTTCGAGCCAAGCTCGAAGCACTGTACCCTGTACTGCATCTCTGCGCTCAACAGACAGGATCCCCAGCTCCAACTCCATGATGGTGATCGAAGATACAAAGAGATCAGCAGCATCCATGCTTTCAGCCCATGCTGCCACGCTTGGATCTACCTTGCCGGTCCGCACCTTACGCAGTTCAGACACCACGTTAGTATCGAGAACGTACATCATGAAAAATCAGCCGGCTTCGTTCCGATCAACGCGCGGGGCGGCTCAAACTCAACATCAGCCGCACTAGGCATAGCTAATGCGTCGGCAATACTCCGTCGTTGTTTTGTCAACCTCTGATACTCCTCGATACTCAGAAGAACATGAGCAGCTTTACCTCGATCTGTAATTATCACCGGGCCATTCAGAGCCGCTTTTTTGACTCTGGTAACATCCTGATTTAGTTCTCTGCTAGAAAATGTCGTGATGGGCATATCCAACCCCTCCAGTAACAACTCACCATGTAGTAACGTTACTACATTTAATTTATGCTGTCAAAGTCAAGCTGGATTAACACAATGAGTGAATCTCGCGTATTGCTTGCCGGTTACCGTTGTAGGTGATTGGGCATAACAGAAAGCAGCAAACAGTGCCAAATAACGTATTAAACATACAATCTCTTTGTTTGATATTAACTTTGTGGGTAGATCAGTAAGGGCTGGAGGATTGGCTTATCTATTCGATAGAACACTTAATATAGCGGTTACTCAGACTATCAAGCTCCGTTCAGTGTATCACCCGAATAACGTTGCAGTGGCCGGGAGCTTTAATGGCTCAGGTGTATTAACGATATTGGTCAATTAAAGCGTCTATTATTATGCTGGTGGTGTTAATACCGGTGGTACCAATGGCAAGGCTCTTTTATGAGCCTTGCCAGTTGATTGGCTAGAGTGACGTCACAAGGCTAATTCCTTCAACGCTTTTCAACCATCAGCGGTTCAATATCGCTCTCTTTTTTAATGACTAGCGAGTCATCACCACGCAAGCAGGCTCCCCCATAGTTACCCCCGACCGTAAAGGTACAAACCTGAATATACTTGCCAGCAATATTAGGCAGACACCAGAGTTGCTGATAGATATTTTTACGATCGAGGAAGTTACCGGAACTTTGATCAAGCAGTTTATCGTCATGGCTAACCAAATCGATATTGTCACCGCAGCGGCCAGAAATAGGCTTCACCGCATAGCCAGTTTTCGCCAATTGGTTATTGAGCACAAAATCGGTTTCCAGCAGGTAACGATGATGAGGGAACAACTGCCAGAGCACCGGCAAGATCGCTTTATTACCCGGGATCACGGTCCATAGTGGTTCAAAAACCATCACTTCAGGGCGCAGCAGTACGTCGATAAGGCGTACTTTTTTGTGTGGGTGGCCGGTATAAATAGGCACGGCGGCATATTCGCTTGGGCTGACCTCGCGCACCTGATCGATGGCGGTTTCCCATGCCCAGGTTTTCCACACGCAAGTGATCAGTCGATTGTCGCTGTCAATCAGTTGCCCGGTGGCATTCCAGCTGAGTTTATCGAGCCCGTTAAGAATTTTGCTGCCGAACCCAGCATCAGTGAGGGCTTGCTGCATAAAGCGGGTGTGGTAGTTCTCTTCCAGATCCTTATCTTGCATGATATGCACAAAGGGACGCGCTTTACTGTGCTTCCAGGCACCGGTCAATTCACTTAATAGCTCTTGGGAGGGGTTGTAGCCTTTGCCTTGGTAACCGGTTTTTGCCCATTGCTCGATGATCAGCTTGCTTTCGGTGTGACAAGAGGCTGAATCTGCATTGTATTCGTACACCTTCAGACCGCGCTCATCCATGCAGAAATCCATGCGCCCGGTGATCATATCATGACGCCGACGCTGCCAGGAAAGCCGTAGCCGTGGCCATAGAATTTTAGGAATGTCGAACAGCGCCAGTAGGTTGTCATCCTTCATCACCTTATCGGTGGCGTGCAGGTACATGAGGTGCAGTTCATTGGTGGCTTTGACCAACTCCTGCTCGGCACGTTGGCTGATGGTGAAATACTGGCAGGGATCTTTATTAATAAAGTGCCCTTTGGACTCGATATAGACCGCCTGCAGGGGATCTTGCTCGTTGAGCCATTTACCCGCGTATTGTCCGTTATTTTCCAGCCGTGCGCTTTCAATCACCAATGCTTTTCCCGGCAATGCCGGTTGTGGCAGGCTATGCTCACGGTCATCGGTCTGGATCATCCAGCCGAGAATGGTGGTGTCATCGAAGCTGTCTTCGATAGTGTAATGGCCCTGGTTTTCTACCAACTTCAGCTCGCGTGTCCACTGTTGTCCTTGTGGCAATGGCGTGTGAACCACGTTTTGTTCTGCAATGCGGACTTTATCGCCCACCCGTTGGGTCACCACCGCCACATGGCCGGTATGTTTAAATTCCCCCCCTTTGTGCCAGATCAGCAATGAACCTGGCAGCGGCGGCCGTTTTGAGCCATTGGCAAAGGCTTGCAATGGCAACAGGTTGTCATTGACGACCTGGCGCAAAAAACGTAGTGAGAAAATTTCATAGGCCATACCGACATCGGTAAAGACAAAGCCATAGGTCAGGAACAGAAAACGGCGGGCAAATTCGACACACTGCCACTTGTGACCCATGTATTCGTTATTGATATAGCTGCGAAATGAGACATCTATGGAGGGCGGGCGAGGAGCTAAACTAGCGTAATTTGAGGAATAAATGGCGACGCCACCTGGTGCATATCCTAGTAAGGCTCCAAACGGAGCATCACCACTTATTGGGCTGTTACTCATCAACCTGACCTTCTTAAACCGACTGAGTAACGATTATCATAGCACTCAGAACCAAGGGCGGGGGTAATGTTTTATCTGTGCACGATGGGTGGCGTAAGGGTGATGACGCGTTACCAAACCAAATCGCTGGCAAATCGTCAGTGTGGGGTCAGAACTCCCTGAATCGACAATGATTATCTCATCGGCAATGTTGACTAAAGGAGCTAGTTGCCCAGGGTATGCATTTTGACCACAGCCGTGAAAGGCCAATGAATGGTGTATGGCGAATTTCATTGGAATGATGTTTTACTTTAGTCAATTAGGTCTCCTTGTTCTAAGGACTGAGTCTCAAGGAGAGCAGAACCCTCGTAATGTGATCAACAACAAAATATTAACTTATTAGTTTGTTTTATGCTTTGGAATTTATTATTCTTATTTTATATGGATGAGGAGAGGGAAGACAGTGAATAAGATAGGAATAATAGCCATGGTGGCATGCGTGATGGTCCTTTCCGAGGCTACTTCCCCACAAAGATTAACGAAGACTGGAACCTTCAGCCATACTTTCGCTTTTTCCTAAGCTATAACCCGTTAACGGGGGAAACGACTAACAGTGCTGATTTAGGTGAGTTAAGGCTCGGCTTGATTGTTAACTATAACCTAACTGCCAAGATGACTTTATGGACGAATATGGCATGGGAAACCACCCATTGGGATAAGTCTAAAAATAATCAGCTAGTGACCATTACTCACGGAGATAATAACCAGCAGGATTTCCGCTTGTACTCCGTCGTGTTAATTATTCTTGGTAATGACATTTTCAGAGGCTGAATTAGCAAGGAGTTAGCTCGGCCTTATATCATCAAACCTTCAAGGACACTGAAATGTATAACAGCACTTTTTCTATCACCGCAAAAATGATTGCACTGGTTCTCGCTACGGGAATGCTGTTTGGTTGTGACTCTGGCGAAACGACAGCGAATAATGGTACTAACAATACCGACAGCAGCAACACCGATAACGGCAACACCGATAACGGCAATACCGATAACGGCAACACCGATAACGGCAACACCGATAACGGCAATACTGATAACGGCAATACCGATAACGGCAATACCGATACTGACGATACCGATAAGCCAGTGCAAACTTATTCCCCTCTGTATAAATATGTCAAAAACAGTGACGGTACTTACGGGTACGATACTAATATCCCCGTTGATCTTTATAAAGGTGCCAATCAGTTTATCAAGATCCCCGATAATTATATTGCACCGAAACATGCTTTCAGAAGTGCGTGGGTAGCGACCATTAGCAATCTCAATATGCCGCTTGTCAAAAGTGAGGATGCCTTTAAGCAAACCTATTTGGGCATCCTAGACCGATTTAGCGCACTGAATATGAATGCGATGATTTTCCAGATACGCCCGATGCTGGATACTTTTTACGCTTCCGAGATTAACCCTTGGTCACAGTTTCTCAGTGGTAAGCAGGGTACAAATCCTGGTTATGATCCCCTGGCATGGATGATTGAACAGACCCATCAGCGCGGTATGGAATATCATGCCTGGTTTAACCCTTACCGGGTGAGCAATACCAAAATTAGCAGCCTGTTGAAAACTAATTCGCTGGGGTTGTCTACTGAACAAATTTTATCCTCGACGACAGAACAGCAGATTGGCTATCTGGTGAGTGCCGGTATTCTGTCTCCAGATAATTTTGCGGCGAAAAACCCGCAATGGGTATTAATGTTTGACGAAAAATTCTTTTTAAATCCGGCAATCCCTGAAGTCATTGAACATGTAGTTGATACCGTGGAAGAAGTCGTGCGCCGCTACGATGTTGATGCCATCCATTTTGATGATTATTTTTATCCTTACCGCATCTCGGTTAACGGTGCCACTGTGCAGTTTGGGGATAAAGGCGAGGACCGGGCTACATTCGAAGCCTATGGTCTGAATAACCCGTATCCTGATACCCCGCAAGGGATTGAGGATTGGCGCCGCGATAATATCACTCGCCTGATTACTGGCGTGCAAAGTGTCATCACTAAGCATAATCAGGATAAGGGTTCGGCGGTGCAGTTAGGCATCAGTCCGTTTGGTATTTGGGAACATAAAGGGCGTAATGAGCTGGGTTCTAATACACCGCTCGGTTCTTCACAGTCATACAGTGGTAGTATTTTTGCCGATACCCGGAAGTGGGTTAAGGAAGAACTGATTGACTATGTTGTGCCACAGATTTACTGGAGTTTTGACCAAGCGGCAGCACCCTATGGCGAACTTGCCACTTGGTGGAATAACCAGATGGAAGGTTCGCACACGCAACTCTATATTGGCCATGCCAATTACAAGCATGTTTCCAATGCCTCCGCCGATGCTGCTTGGATGAACTCTAATGAGATCCCTAATCAAATTTTGTATAATCAAGAGCTTAAGTATGTTTCTGGCAGTGTTTTCTTCAGCTATAACGATCTGTTAGTGTCTAATGTTGCGTCACAAGCTGTGGAAAAGCAGGCGGCTTACGGTGCGAAGAACACCTCTATTGAGCTGCTGTCGCAAACTTATCTCAGTACGCCGACACTGCCACCGAGCAAACCTTGGCTGGATCAAAAAGTGACCGCTTTGCCGCAGCAAGCTCACTTTGATTCCGACAGTAAAAATACCTTTAGCTGGTCGGACAGCGCGGATAACGATACACGCTACTATGTGATCTACCGTGGTACCGGCAAGCCAAGTACCATCTTTGCCGATCCAAAAAATATCATTGGCAAAGTATGGCGGGGGACAGGTAATAACTTCAATTATCAGGACAGTAATAATCAGGATCAAAGTTATACTTACTTGATCAGTGCTATTGATGCGGCACAGAATGAGACGGCACCCGTCACCGTGACAGTCAAATGAGTCGGTAATACACACTAAATAATTCGAGTTGCATGTGTGTTGGCTTTGCTACGAGGTCCATCCGTGGACCTCGCCCCTTACGGGGCCGCCGCTAGCGGCGTTCAAATCTGATCCAAGTACGTGCTACGGCGATATCGATTCCTTACAATCTGATGGTGGTATTGTTTGGTGCGATGACCCCGACCTATTTGAAGTTGTTGGAACGGATGTTTGGTAGTACGCCATACAATGTGTTGTTGTATATCGGGGCGAGTATTGTAATTAGTTTGGCGGCGAGTTTGTTTTGGCAACCTGCTGTTAAAGAGACGTGAATGGCGTAGAGTTGCCGGCTTTTGTCGGCATATCCCCGTTATCTTGCAAGTGACTTGAGTGTTGGCTGGGCGAACCTCATGGATGAGGCCAGTAACTGCAGCTAATACCCAAGCAGTTTGAAGTAAGAAGGGTATATTGATTATCTTGAATCATTTTAGACAATATCAGATTTTACGTAGATGCACGCACTTCAAGTTTTCGGTCAGCGTTTTCACATAACCTCAGTGAACAGCGAACATTAGGTAGATAGATGATGGTTGATAATAAATTACAGGCCTGAATACAGGCCTGTAATTTGCTACGACCAGTGAATACTCACATGACGTAAACTTAACTAAATAGCTTCCCTTTCAGCAGATTAAGCCCTGCTGAGACCATATGGCCCTGCGGTGACAGACCATCGACGATTTTTGGCAGGTATTCAGCAATCAGCGCCGAGGCGGTTTGCGAATCAACGCCTAGTTTCGCGGCGAGATCCTGCAGCGCAGACGAACCAAACACTGAAGTGATCTGTTCGTTATTCACCGACATATTACTCTGCTGGCTAAGCCACGACTCAAAAATTTCACCTAAGCCGTTGTTGCTAAATTTTTCCAGAATGGCCTGGAAACCGCCTTGCTGTTCAACCCAGACCATGATTGCCTGTAGTTGCTCAGACTTATCAGCCTGCCCGCCAAGCATGCCGCCGATTTGATCTAATAATCCCATGGTAGACTCCTTACAATCATTGCTAAAAATTCCTGATTTACGGCTTACTTCGCCGGGATAATCAGTACTTGACCCGGATAGATCTTGTCGGGATGTACCAGCATTGGTTTATTGGCTTCAAAAATAAGCACATAGTTATTGGCGGAGCCATACATCGTTTTTGAGATTGCGCTCAGAGTATCACCGGATTTCACCGTATAATATTGGCTTTCCACCCCGCTTTGCGTCACAGTAACGCTATCATTGACCTGCCCAATACCGGTAACGTTGCCTACCGCCACCAGAATTTTTTCTTTATCTTTCTGTGAGCCGACATCGCCCGTCACCGTAGCTGTACCATCGTCAGCGACATCAATATTGACCTTTTCGGCACCAGGCAGGTTAAGGCCATCAATATGTTTTTTCAGCTTGTCAGCCTGATCTTCTTCGCTACCGCTGGATACGGCATCCCAAATTTTCTCGCCCGCTTCTTTCACAAAACTTAATAATCCCATCTATTCATACCTCCATTATTGTTTCCAATGAAAATTTTCATCAGATCTGATAAACCATATACCAATATATTTCAATGTGCTGGGTATGAGTCTTGATACCGCGCCATAACCGCAACATCCTGAAACAATACTCGTCATACTTCAAGCTGCCTGGGTGTTGGCTTTGCTACGAGGCCATCCGCGGACCTCGCCCCTCACGGACGAGGTGAGTAACTGCAGCTAACACCCAAGCAATTTGAAGTAAGAAGGGTGTAACATTATAGGCTAATGGTCATTCCTTTGCCTATTCAGTTAATGCGTTCAATCCTTCAGGGCTCCAGTCATCCACTTCATCAGGAGATAAAGTGGCTGTGTGACACAGGTCGGCCCTGAGCAGGCGTATGGCAATTAAGGCCATACCCTGTGAAATAATAATGTTCTGCATTGCCATCATCCAGCTTGATACCTTCATCTTCCAAAAACTCCACGGAATAACCAAGTAAGGTAAACAAGAACACGACTGATCATCCCTCGATTCAATCCAAAGGACAGCATTGGCAGTGCTGCCTTTTTTAACCTTTAGTGTACGTTCCACCATTCCCAGCGCTTTACCCATATCAGCCGTGACCTGGTAATTGTCTTCAATCTGCTGGCGTGATTTTGAGGGTGCCCGTTTTTGTGTGCTCAACTTTTCAACTTGCACATGATCGATATCAGAGCAAACAGCAATTCCCTATAGTCGCCTACAACGGGTGTTAGACCTAAACTCATCACAACAACTCACAATCAGCGATACAGATAAGATCCTGCGAGCTCTTGGCAGCAGTCTAGAAAATGAAATGGCAGCCAGAATTGTAGCGCGCTTGAGCAAGGATATCCTTGATCTAGTGCAGGCTGAGGTCATTCACACGCTTGCGTTCTATGGTAGGAAGGAGCGTAGTTTTATGTAAAAGATAGGGAAAACTTAAAATACATCGCCATTTTATCGCCACTTGAATTTGAACCAATAAAAAAACCACCTTGAAATGGGTTTAATTATATGATTTTAAATATAAAATTTCTCACCTGCTGGGTTTGAACCAGCGATCAATCGATTATGAGTGTTAGGTCAAAGACTTACCTTAAAATACTTATTGTTATATTTCATATAATTAGACTAAACAAAACTATTGTATAAATACCCTCAGAGATCCCCTTATTTTTAGAGACTCAAATAATGCCAAGTGTGCGGGTATATAATCGATGCTGCTTCAGGTAATAAGTAAACTTCTCCATCAGCAATATCGCGTAGGCTTCTTTCATTTTGGGCAGTAACTGATAGTAGATAACACCTTGTCGGAAAAATGAATATGTTCGGCTTTTGCTGGTATTGACCTTGATCGTTCGCTCCAAACCCGCGCTATCGCCCGCTTTGCCCAGCAGCGTCAACAGGACTATCGCCAGTGCACTGAACAGAAATAATCGATCACGTCGGGCCGGATTTTTGACTCGAACCTGACCCATTCCCATACCAAATTTGTAGTCCTTGATGTCCCGAAAACTGCTCTCGATACCCCAGCGCTGACCATACAGGCACAAGGCTTTGGCAGCGCTCAAATCGACGCGATTACTCGCCAAAAACCACGGCTCTTTCATGCCGCTCTTGTGACAGCAATAGACCCGCTCGACCCGCTGTCGCTGCCCGGTAAGCTCTACACTCGCTTTTTATCCTAGGCGGGCGATACGCGATCTGGCCTCGTCAAGGTGGTGGTGTAATGCCTCAAGGCATGGAGTGAAATTGGCGGAGAAGCGGTTGCAACTGCTGGCTATAGCAAAGAAGTTTTCTGCCAAACCCAGTGCCTCTCGCCAGATATCCCCGCTAATCACTTCCGGTAGTGACGCCGGTCGAAGCTCGTTCACGATTGCACCACTCGCTCTGGGGGCGAACCCCATAGGCAGAATGTCGTAGGCTGGCGCGAGGTGATACGGGCGGCCATGGCTATTGATGAACGACAGGTTCCCGTGGTGCATATCGGTGTTGCCAATTAGCATCCCGAATGCCCAAAGCCGAGCGGTGCTGGCGGCGGCATCAGGGTGGACAAGCCCCTCCGCAACTAGGCTATTGACCAGAACAGGCCAAGGGGCCCTGGCATTGCCGACAAACTCCGCATCAAGTGCCCGCAGCGAGCAGACGCCGAGACGACCTAGTTGCCCAACGCGGTCGAACCGGGGGATCTCGAGGAAGCGCTGACCACCAAAATCATATACCTCTGTTTCTACACCCAGCACCCTTAGTGCCAAGTGCTCGGCCAACAGAAGGTCGCGCCAACGTTCGCTAACCGGATTATCGTCTGGAGCTGAGAATTTCACTAACACATGACCGCGTTCTGTCTAGGTACAGAATTTCGGCTGTTCACCGCCTGCATATGACCCTGGTGCCTCACCGGCATCAGCCGCCAATGCCAGCTTGGGGTAGGTTGTGGCACGCTCAACTGGGGTGGGTATTGGCATTGCCAAGAAATGGTCCCGTGCCTGCTGCCCTATCAGCAGGTTGCCGATAGCATCATGACTGTGTGCAAGCAATGCCCTAATCACATCTGCATCTGCCCATTGCTCTGGATTCGCCGGCAGGCCGAGCTCAACCGCATGGGCCGATGCATAGGCTCGCCCGAGATACCCTTGTGGTCGCATGTCAAACAGCCACCACGGTAGCCCGTCACTATGGCGACTCTCATTGTTGGTTTGCACCATAACAAACCCACTCGGGCGAACAGGAATGAGCTCACCAAGGGGCTTAATGCGCCCTTCATCGGTGATGTGGTAAATGGGCGCAGACCTGAATCCGCGATAGGCATCACGTAGGGCATATTGAATAGATGGACCAGCCCCAATTCGAACAATATCATCGTCAAGAATCTTCAATGCGCGGGACATTGTTGGTTGGCTAATATTCATTATTTCAATTAGTTGCCTTGCCGTTCTCGGCTCCTGGCTGAGCAACTGGCGTATCGTTTCTGAGCGAGTAGGCATAATGTTGAATCACTTAATGAATAGATAGATGAATAGATAGGTGAAAAAACATCCTATCAATTAAACTGTCACTGGTCACCCACCAGAAGGTACCGCGCCAACATCCCCAGCCAGGTACAGCGCATTGCCGGAGTTCACCACTACGGCCTACGGAATCGCCCAGCCGTAAAGGGCTGAAGGTAAAGTATGCCGAGCGTAGATTGTTGGGGGGGAGTGGGGAGGCTGATGAGATGATCCACAAGATGTTATTGCACTGGCTATCTGTTTGAATACATACTGTAAAAAATTTTATCGGTTTCAATATCAAGAACCATTTTATTGGTTATTTAAAATAGAAGGGAGTTGAAGAATGGTTTTTTGTCGTGGTTGCGGTAAAGAAATTCACGAAACAGCAAAAGCTTGTCCACACTGCGGGGCCACACAAGTAAGCGGCCAGCAGGGTTCTAAAAACCGCATCTCAGCAGCATTACTGGCGTTTTTCCTCGGAGGGTTGGGAGTCCACAAATTCTATCTCGGGAAAGTTGGTCAAGGCTTCTTGTACCTACTGTTCTGCTGGACTTTTATCCCTGCAATAATTGCTTTTATTGAGTTTATTATTTACCTGTGCAATTCAGACGAAGAATTTGCCCGTAAGTATGGCTGATTTACCCTAATGCCCGTTTCCCATAGCCTAAAACGCACTAAGCGCGTTTTGGGATCCCTGGCCTTTTTATCGCCCAAAACGGAGCAAAACGCCGCTGACAAATGCCAATGTCATGCATAGTCACGCCCCGCAGTCAATAAGGCGGCATCGATTGCTAGATGTTCGGTTACACCAAACCCAGGGGTTTTTGGGGCTCAAAAAATAAATGGGGGGACAAAAGGGGACAGTGACCAATAAGCCAATAAAAAAGCCACCCTTCAAGGTGGCTTTTTTATATGATTTTACCAATAAAATTTGGTGGCCCTGCTAGCCCCGCACGTAATTAAGTTGCACTGTGCGACAATTTGTCGCGCAATAACGACTGTAGTGCGTCAAACACTGACGTAGCAATTGAAATCATCCCAATACCTTACAGGCACGGGTGACTACATCAGGAGGTTTAAAATGGCAACAAGCATCCGCTTAGATGATGATTTTGTTAAAGAAGTTAAAATACACGCAGATGCGATGAGCCGTAGCGTGCCCAAACAGATTGAGCACTGGGCTAAGATTGGCCGGATTGCTGAGGACAACCCCGATCTACCGTTTTCCTTTATCAACGAAATCCTGCTGGCGAAATCAGAGATGGACAACGGGAGAATGAAGAAATATGTGCGCAGAAAAGGCAGGTCAGGAAATTGAGGTTTACCGGTCAAGTCGCTTTGAGAAAGCCTTTAATCGCCTCGGGCAAAGAAGATCAGTACAGCGTTGATGAAGAGATTGAGCGCATCATCGCAAACCCGGAGATAGGCGAACGCAAGAAAGGCGATCTCAGCTATCTGTGGGTACATAAGTTTTATATGGGGAAGCAGCAATACCTGCTTGGCTACTCTTGGCTGGACCAAAAACTGACAATCTATCTTTTGAGCCTAGGAACGCATGAGAATTACTACGATGAGCAAAAGCGGCACCGCAGAGCCGACCTGAAACTAATCGGGTGAAGTCGCGCAAGCAAATTGAGTAAATTAAAACATATAGTTACTCGGTGCCCCCTCATTTGAGACGATCCCGAGTTCAACCGAGCCATAGAAATAAACCTTTTCTTGGCAAGCTAAATGGTACATTCAGATAACTGGTCGGTTCCTGAGGACAACAAATAATGCGATTCAATAATAAAAACCTGTTTATTATTCTATTATCCCTCTGCACATTCCAGACTTATGCGGCACAATGCACAGCGGAAACCTTCGCTAAAAACAAACTAAACAACTTCATCCTCTTGAGCCAGCAGACAAGAACAGAAATCCCCAAATCGGTTGAAATCACTATTGATAGCCCTGATGGGTATCTCCGCGTATCGGCTCAAAGCAACTTCAGCCAATGCGGTGAGCTAATTGGCGGCAGTATAAAAGAGGTCAAAACCTCAACAGGCCCGAAAAATGTTTTCACGGCTACCAATGAAATTCAACTTAACAGAACGGAATTTGGCTGGCGCATTCAGTTGGATGTGAACGGAGTCATAGCCGATAACAACAGTCAGAAGACCACACAACTATATCGGCAGACTCTGGAGGGAATGTACCAGCTTAATAATAAAGGATTTATCAGCCACGTGGTTAATCGTTCTATTATCTCGGCCACAAAAGCAGGAGATAAAGACAAAACCACAGTGGGCACAATAGACTACGTTTTAAATTCATCAGGGTTGCTGGCAAGGGCGGTAAACAAAGGAAGTTTGGCGATAGATAACAATACGATTGTATACAGCTATGATGGTAATGATCGTCTGATCAAAACCCAATCCCCCTCAACAATAGAAGAGTATGCCTATGATAACGAGGGCCGTGAACTGTCCGTGAGCAAGACCCAGACGTATTTCACCATCGAAAAAAACCTGATTACGTGTGAGGAGTGGAACTCGCATGGAGAATGCACACGCGCCAATATGGATATTATGGTCGTCCCAGTCGATCGGACGGGTAAACAGTATGTGGACAAACATAAAGCCGTCATGACGGCGAAATACGAATACTGGAATTGACCATTTCACCCGCCATATGGGGTAGCCAAAATAGTATGGAAACCGAACCTAGTTGCATTATCTCATCCGACTTCTGAGCTGAACCGCCCCGGTACAGATTGGCACGGAGCGGACAAGCTAAATGAGCCGAAGGTCCGATCAGAGCGAGGAGCGGACATTACGATATCATTAACTAAATAACTTTTCACAATAGCGCTCCACTTTACGCTATGCCTTGAGTTGTAAGGGTTACGAGTCTCATACAGCAAAATCATGCACTGATGCAGGTTGCGAGCACGCTATGATTATCTGCTTGAAAATAAACTAAAAATATCAACTGTAGCGGTATTATGAAATGCTATTTAGGACACTGTGATTACTCTGTAATTTGTGTTTTATCCATTACAAGTCTAAATCACTTAATCATGGCCATACATATTTAGCATAATTAAATTGAGCAAGAAGAGAGACATTTAAACGTTTGCTTCTCGCTCGTAATGGCCCCTACGCCAGCTTCAGACTACTTTGTGCCAGTAGAGGGCATCGAGGTCATTTGAATAAATTCGATGCAGGGGTTCCAATTAACTTTTTCTCAATTATGTCAATGATCAAATCGAGTGGGAAGATTATTTCATTGGTATGTCTCAGTTCTTCAATTGTCCACCAGTGGTGATCTCGAATAACTTTCTTTTCGTTGCTAGTCCACCTCGACCGGTCAATATTTGATTTATCAGCATTAATAATAAAGAAACGTTCTTCAGCAAGAACAGTCTCACCGCTTGGTAGCATCATTTTAAAGTTTCTGGATGCTATCTGCGGTCCTGCTGTTGTTCTTGTCAGCCCCGTCTCTTCAAATAATTCACGCAAAGCAGCCTGCTCGTAAGATTCATTATGTCCAAGCCCTCCACCTGGAGTTGCCCAGTATGCATTTCCATTCAAAGCATCATCTTTATGGCAGAAACTAAAGAGCAAGACGTGACTTTCAGGTGAAATAACTATTAACCGAGATGCTGGTCGAGTACGCACAAAGCCCCCCTATATATAAAATGTTAACTTCAACTTTTGAATTTATATAAACATAATTTTCATTAAAAATCGCCTAATATAACGCATTCCCCGCAGCTTTAACTACATTCAACTTCCGCTTCTCGCTCTTAACCGACTATCGGATTTCATCGTGGCCCACAATAGAGCGCTATCAGATCAAGTCGCGACTAATATATAGAAAGTTAGTCTCTGTCACTGCTTAGTCATCTTTTGTATGAATATGAAAATGATATCCGCATAAACCACCATTATCTTGATCGTCTTGTTTTAAATGCTCGCCACAGAAAATACATTCCTCATAGTCTAAAGTTGCGCCGCACCAAACGCATAATTGCTCTGCGATTAAAAATGTACCGTGTCCACACTGGAAGCAATCCTCAATGTTCGAGTCCTCACCACTTCGCCAGTCATAATCGTGTTCATCATTGAGTGCTTGCATGAGTAATGGTGTGATAAGGTCCGCAAATCCGCAGGCAAAGCATCTATACTTAAATTCGTCTTCGTTACTTTCGACACTGCACCCACCGTCAAGGCTTTCGTCTGAAGCCGCAAGTAAATCTGAGTGGCACATGTCACATCTGCATTCTGGCAGGAAACGTTCCATGTGCTTAGGGATGCCAGCAAAAGACCATGACTCATTGCATTCTTTGCGTTTAGCCTCGTAAAGGGCGTTATGTTTAAGCATGGTTTCCCAAGAACTACCTAGTAATGGGAATGGAGCCTCCTCAAGCTGCTGTGTAATAAAGTCACTGAGTACAGGGAAAAGGTCCGCAACAAATCCAGCAATCTCACCCAAAGTATTTTCTGGATGCATATGCTCAAGGTCATTCCGACAATTCTGAAGTTGCCTGATTGCTTTCCAATCCACCTGAATATTAAAACCCTTGAACCTCTGCTTGATTGCTTCTGTATCAATGGTAGTAGATTTAAAATTGCCATCAGGAACCCATTCAACGCCACCATTACCATCAGATTTAGGAAGTATTTTCGGTGGGTTATATATCAGGGTATAGGCATCCTCCGGTTCATCAACAGATGTTGCGATTTTGTACTTGAATAGGAGAAGCATTCCTGCAAAAAGATTTCTTACTGAAGATAGTGCTCGTGCTGGATTTCCACCATCTTCAACTTTTCGCTGGGATAGCTCAAAATCTTCTATACCAAGCTGTATAGAGAGTAGGGCATTTTCACGCAATTTTTCTGCATCTAGCGCCGGTAATGCTTTCTTGTTTGTCACTGGTAGCTTCCAAGTATCAAAATGATGGGCCTAAAATACATGAGCAAGGACTTAGTAAGGTAGTTAATTATTTTTTCAGCCATCTGCCAGTACTCTCCGTCTAGGTTATGAAGGTGGCAAGATGTCTCCTTATCGCTCATAGCTGCCCGAACACCTTGCTACGGCAGCTATGAGCGAGAAGCGGACTAAAACCTCATCTCAACGGTCAAAGAATATTTTTCTTTGACCGTTCTCTTTACAGGCAAAATATCATCTATTTTTATTGTGAACATCATTAATTATATCTAGATAATATTTTTTCTCCTTCCCTTTGAACACTGTTCCAAACTCATTATTAATTTTAACTCCAACACTTTTTAAAAGATCTATTTTTGGTTTTGAAGTAGGTTTACCATAAAGATGATGAGGGATGTAATATGTTATTTCATGTTCTAACTTTATTTTATTTGTAAGTCGACTTCTTTCTCTGAATGTAAGCAACCACCAAAGGTCAATCTCAACAAAATCTAAATTTAAGCCTAATATATATACATCCTTAGTAAAAAAATCATCTATCCAACTATTACCAATATCATTTTTTTTCAACCGTTTTGTAAGCGGTTCGTTGAACGACTCATTGGAGTACCGGCTTCCGGTAGTTGTATAATCCCGCATGTTTTGCAAATAACCGCTGTAATGCTCATAGCCAAGGATTATTGAGTTTGGGTTATTCAATGCTCCATGTATATGCCATATTTTTTTGTTTTTCACCTTGTGATGCCTGAAGATATTATATTTACTCTCTTTTATTTTACCTTCATTTTTTAAATCTTCAGGTCTGATACTGTCATCTAAACAATATTCAAAAGCCAAGTCATAATTTGTTGTTAAAATGTTGTCACATTCTAGTTCTATTATTTTTTGGTGAATTTCATTTGGATTTATTTTGTTTATTTTTGATGCAATGGAATCTTTTATTTCACTTTCTGAAAATCCATTTTTATTTTTATTTGAAATATTAAAATAAATCTCCTCGTAGGCTAGTGGGAATGGTTTATCATGTGTGTCAATCTTGATTTTATATATTTCCCCTAAACTATTTAGTACATCAAGCCAAGAATTTCCTTCTGTGATATTATTTATACCATTTCCAATGAGAAGTGAATAATCGCGCATTTCTATACCTTTTTGTTAAGTGCACTTTTTACGCCCTACTTCTGATATTACAATACTATTCATCAACATGCTCGACACCGATACAGTAGTGATAAGTAGAACCGGTTTACGCGCTCTATGTTCTTCATCGGTGTAAAGCTGATAAGTACACCACGATGCTCGCAACGTCAGCTTTTGGCACGAAATGGATAGACTGTTGGGCTATCAGGTCTGCTATGGGCGAGGAGCGGGCATTGCTAACAGCATCCAGTGTGAATCAACAGGGAGCAGGTCATGCCCTCAAGGTTCACTTTGTTCAGGTTAAGTAGGTATTTTGGCGAGGTTATGAAATGAAAAGTTATCGTTCACATATTGTAAACGGGAAAGGGCAGAGCTATCATGTTTACATAATGTAAACGAATAGAATGACCGCAAGATGCACGTAATTTCAAAAGAGCCTTTTGAGGAAGCGGCAAAGCGATATCCCAACGATTCGTTAGCCATTCGGGCGCTGTACCGCTTAGTGCGCGAGACGGATTTCCCTTCTCCAACTGAGATGCGAACTCTGATACCGAGCCTGGATAATTTTAAGTACCGGAACAAATTGTGGGTTTTGGATGTAGGAGGCAATAACTTGAGGGTTATCGCCTATATCAATTTCGTGAATAAGCGCTTCTATGTGAAGCACATCGCAACCCATGCTGATTACGACAAGTTGAGCCGCTATTACAGGGAGAGCAAAGAATGATTATCGACACTGCAAAAGCCATTGAAGCAACCAAACAACTCATAGCTGCTGTCCCCTTCCTGGGGGGCAGTTCGTCCGAGAGCGATTACCGCGAGGCTATGGAGCTGGTGGACTACCTGATCGAGAACGACGACGAGAACCCACTTATTGACTTACTGGCGAGTAAGATTGCCGACTATGAAGATAACAGCCCTCGTTTCGCTGAATTCAACAAAGCTATCTCTGAAATGCCGGTCGGCGTTGCACTGCTGCGTACCCTGATTGACCAGCACAAGCTGTCTTACTCTGATCTCAAAGAGGAGATCGGCTCTAAATCACTGATTAGCCAGATTCTGTCTGGGCAGCGCTCTTTGACCATCACTCACATTAAGGCACTGTCGGCTCGTTTTGGTGTGAAACCAGAATGGTTTTTATAACAAATTAAATTATGTTGAATAGCACTGGTTGTTTGCAGCGGTGCTATTCATTAATGGATTAATATAAACTGAGTATATACCCGTCGCCATTCAACTTGCAGCGGTGTTGGCTTCTCTCAGATACTCGGCTCCTCCTGTGCCTCGCCCTCACGGGGCCGCTGCAAGCAGCGTTCAAGTCTGCTCCCGGCAGACTTGTCACCCTAGTCACATAGTTATCTATGCCGACTATCACATTAGACTTCCCTCAATTCAACAAAGCACCAACTCAAGAGCGCCGCAGCATAGGCCAACGATCACTCCTTGGCCCACTCCACTAATGCGTTCAATCCTGCGGGGCTCCAGTTATCCACTTCATCAGGGCATAAAGTGGCTGTGTGACATAAATCGGCCCTGAGCAGGCGTATGGCAAGGCTGAAAACTTTCAGGAAACGGAAAGTTGATGCTTGGCTCTGGCCTTTCCTATCCCGACCACTAAAGGGGGATATCACCGCTGGTGCCATTTTGGGCTGCGTTTGGCCCCAGCGTGTGACCGGTTGATGGTTTATATTCCTGTTATTTGGTTGCTGGTTCGCTGCATGTTGTGCATTGTTCCGGCAACATCTCATAGAGCGTGTCTACTCTGTCGAGAAGGATAAATAGCAGTGTTTCCCTTACGGCTTGCTGATTTGAAAATAGGGCGGCGTGGGTCAGTGCCAGGCACTGAAAAGCCACCTCTTGCGCAGTCAGTGGGGTTCTATCGATCAGGTTAGACATGGTCACCCCTTTGTACCGGTAGGCGGCCAGCAAACAGCAAGATGTAATCAGGGGTATAGCGGTGGCGGGCTGATTTTTCATCAAACGCGGTTCCCCGCAGCATAATGGGCTTAACTTTCTTCTGGGTGCGGTTGATCGCCGCAAAGATGTAGGTACACTTTGTGGTAGCCATGGCGTTAGTCCTTCTAACGTTGTGGTTAGACGCCTCGGTAGTGGTTCGAAGCACTCTGGGGCGTCGCTATTTTTGCTCTGTAATACATTACAGGTGGCATTCACTACAATATAACTAAGTGAATGCCACTTCAATGTCTGGTAGCATTTATTTTTCCTGTATACTGAATGCTACCTATTGCGAAGAGGTTGACCAATGGCAACGGGTTCACGTAATAACAAGTCACAGCAAATCGTATCAAGAGTTCCTCTTGAATTAATTGATGAACTTGAAAAAGTAAAGGACGAAGGCGAAAGCACCGCAAGTTTTGTCGTAACCTCAATCAGAGGCGAGATCAAACGCAGACAGCGCAAGAAAGGTAAACAAGAACACAACTGATCATCCCTCGATTCAATCCAAAGGACAGCATTTGCAGTGCTGCCTTTTTTAACCTTCGGTGTACGTTCCACCATTCCCCGCGCTTTACCCATATCAGCCGTGATCTGGTAATTATCTTCAATCTGTTGGCGTGATTTTGAGGGTGCCTGTTTTGGTGTGCTCAATTTTTCAACTTGCACATGATCGATATCAGAGCAAACAGCAATTCCCTATAGCCGCCTACAACGGGTGTTAGACCTGAACTCATCACAACAACTCACAATCAGCGATACAGATAAGATCCTGCGAGCTCTTGGCAGCAGTCTAGAAAATGAAATGGCAGCTAAAATTGTGGCGCGCTTGAGGAAGGATATCCTTGATCGAGTGCATGCTGAGGTCATTCACACGCTTGCATTCTATGGTAGGAAGGAGCGTAGCTTTATGTAAAAGATAGGGAAAACTTAAAATACATCGCCATTTTATCGCCACTTGAAATTTAGCCAATAAAAAAGCCACCCTTCAAGGTGGCTTAATTATATGATTTTACTACTAAAATTTGGTGGCCCCTGCTGGGTTTGAACCAGCGACCAATCGATTATGAGAACGGTGTACCACCTATACTAATCAATAGGTTACCATAAATTACAATAACTTAGCCGTTGAGTATTATTGGTTAATCGTGAACTTCTGAGTCTTGGGGGGACGAAAAGGGGTCATTAAAAAGTGTACCTCGGAATGTAGGCCAGCCTTGGTTGATAAGCTCAGCGCTATCAGGATGATTTTGGCATGCAAAGCAATACAATACTGCTCGTTCTGTATTCGTTAATTTTACTTCGAGCATTGTTTTATATACTTCAGAGTCATTATCACTTAAATGATTCAAGAGTTCTATTATCTTCAGTATGACAGCTAATTCTGATTCAAAATCATGGGGTGTGTATCTGATAGCATCTTTTGCGATATCTTCTATTGATATTACTTGGTCAACAAATTTGAGGCGCTTTAGCCTTCTTATTTCATTTGCAACAACATCACCAAGGGGGGAGAAGGCATTTTGTCGGCTAAAGAATCCAGACTCTTTAAGTGATTGTTTAAGTGTATCGCTTAGCACATTTATTTGGTTAACTATTTTATCATTGTTACTAAACGTCATTAGTGCAGTGTGATTATCATTGGTGGATTTTATACTTTTAATAATAAAAAGAACACTTACTAGAGATAATAGAGGGCCTACCGTTCCAGCAACATAGGCACCAAAGTTTGACCAATCACTGGTTTTTTGTGATACAGGAATGTTATGAAAAACAAAAATATAGCTGACAAGGCTGAGAATTCCCAACACAGCACAAACGTACAACATACAATTTAATAATTTTTCATTTATCATCTATTAAACTCTAACGGGTTATATTTTTTAGCTTCCTCAAGATGATCTGGCGCAAAGTGCGCATAACGCATAGTCATCTTGATATCGGTATGACCGAGTATACGTTGTAAAACTAAAATATTTCCACCGTTCATCATAAAATGTGAAGCAAATGTATGGCGTAGAACGTGTGATAGCTGGCCGTCAGGTAGCGCGATTTCAGAACGTTGCACCGCTTTTCTGAATGCTGAATAGCAAGAAGAAAACACCGGCCCTGCATGCTTGGGTATTGGCAGTGAGTTATAAAATTCGTCACTTATCGGGACCGTTCTGTTTTTCTTGGAGTTCTGTCAATAACTGTACCCGCTGCCGACAGCACGGCCCAGGGTTCGGCGTTGGATGGTACCCGAACAGGTGACGGTACCACACCAAGACCACTTAATTTTGACCAGATGAGCAAGCAAGAACGGCGGGAGCTGCATGATAGGTTGCGGAATATGACCAAAAGGAGATAGTTGATCTTACCCAGCAATAGTGGACACGGCACTAAGTGAGTAAACTCTTAACCCAGAGGTGACTCATGACTAAAACATCAACAACGAAAAACAAGCCCCGTAAACAACATACGCCCGCCTTTCGTGACGAAGCACTTAAGCTCGCCCAACGTATTGGGGTGGCCGCCGCTGCGCGAGAACTCGGTCTGTATGAATCGCAAATCTACGCTTGGCGTACTAAGCAACAGCAAAACCTATCTGCTTCTGAGCGTGAACAGACTCTTGCTACTGAAAATGCCCGCTTAAAGCGCCAATTAGCCGAACGTGATGAAGAGTTGGCTATTCTCCAAAAGGCCGCGACATACTTCGCGAAGCGCCTGAAATGAAGTATGTCTTTATCGAAAAACATCAGGCTGAGTTCAGCATCAAAGCCATGTGTCGGGTGCTCCGTGTCGCCCGCAGTGGCTGGTATGCCTGGCGTCTACGTCATCATCAGATAACCCCGCGTCAGCAGTTCCGTCTTGTCTGCGATGAGGCCGTTGGAAAGGCATTCAGTGACGCAAAACAGCGGTATGGTGCGCCACGTCTTTCTGATGAGCTTCCAGCGTACAACGTCAAAACCATCGCCGCTAGCCTACGTCGTCAGGGGCTGCGCGCAAAGGCCTCGCGCCGGTTCAGGCCGGTCAGTTACCGTGAGCATGGTTTGCCGGTGTCAGAAAACCTGTTGAAACAAGACTTTACCGCCTGTGGGCCGAATCAGAAATGGGCGGGTGACATTACCTACTTGCGTACAGATGAAGGCTGGCTTTACCTGGCGGTGGTGATTGACCTGTGGTCGCGAGCCGTCATCGGCTGGTCGATGTCCTCGCGGATGACGGCACAACTGGCGTGCGATGCGTTGCAAATGGCGTTGTGGCGGCGTAAACGCCCGGAAAATGTCATTGTTCATACAGACAGAGGCAGCCAGTACTGTTCAGCGGATTACCAGGCCTTACTGAAACGCCATAATCTGCGTGGCAGTATGAGCGCAAAAGGCTGTTGTTACGACAATGCCTGTGTTGAAAGCTTCTTCCACTCACTAAAAGTGGAGTGTATCCACGGCGAGCACTTTGCCAGCCGGGAAATAATGCGAACAACCGTGTTTAATTATATCGAGTGCGATTACAATCGCTGGCGTCGCCACAGTGCCTGTGGTGGTCTTAGCCCGGAACAATTTGAAAACCAAAACCTCGCTTAGCTGTGTGTCCATTGTTCGTGGGTAAGATCAAGTCACCACCACCGGCAGAGAGTAAACCGCACATTGTTACCCCTGAAATGGCCGCAGGACTGGACGGCTTAGGCGGTCAGTTGCTGGCATTCCTCCGGTCGATTGGTATTGAGCCAACGCCTTGTTATCTGGGGCTAGGGTGAGTTTTGGTGTTTCACATAGTTTTAAATTGGATCGCGGCCGTTTGGAACTCTAAGAATAACCAATCAAAGCAAGGGGGAGTTATTAGAGTCGTAACCTACAGGATTACAATGATTAATATGGTTATCAATATCGGTGAGCGTTGAAACGCTCACCTTTAATATTTATCAATCCATACGACTGATAACACACATTGATTAAAAAAGTGTTAATGTTTATCTAATATTGAACCCTTGAACCAGGTCAAACATCGATTCAAGGAGATCAACATCAATGTGGCTATATTTTTGTTTCATTTCTTGATTAGCTGACTCTTCAGCGGTTAAATAATGACAGGTCAGTAGTTCCATTATCTCTTGGGATCTGCTTAATTTATTTATGTGTTCTTCTTTAATATTTATTCTTGCTAAGGCATTGTTTGGAATTATGGTTTTTTTAATTATTTCAAAGAGTAATTCTTGGTCGTATACTTTCAGGAATGCCACAAGTCCAAGGGCTACGCCGAATATATGTTGTCGGTAATATTTAACATTATCTGGTTCGGCCATTATAGCAAATACTGAATAACAACGTTCAGCTTCACGCAACGAGCAGTTGTTTATTTCCAAAAGATAATTGAGGGTGTTTAGAATATCATTGTTCATTGAGAGTAAATTGTTTCCGCCGTCTATCTTAAGGAGGTAGTTATATATGCTCGGATTATGGTATGTTGGTTTTTTTTCTTCGAAAGATATTCTTTGTTTAGGTAATGTAAACCAATAGTGTATGAATTTATTAAGGTAAAGTCTTGAGTTTATTTTCCCGTATTTACATTCGATGTTTTTTTCAAACTGTTCACGATTGACAACAAGAAAGAAGATAAACCCCTCGACAGAAAAGAGATGCTTTATTTTTTCTAGTAACTCCAAAGAGAAATCAGGGCGAGCACGATCTAGTTCATCGATGATGAAAAATATTTTTTTCTCTCTTTCTATACTTATTTTTTTAAGGACTGTTCGAAAGCTTTCTATTTCTATAGACTCTTTTTCTCCTGACTTTAGTTTTTTTTCTATAAATTCTTCGAGAGGGGATGAAATTGCATTCGTGATGGTTTCTTTCACTCCATCAATAGTGTTACATGAAACTAAATTATTGGTTAATGTACTAACCAATAATTTTGCTGAGCCAATGGCTAATGAGACTCCAATCGTTTTGCCTAAGCTCAATAGATTTTTACTTAGACCTTCCATTGCTCCTTTTTCATTTTTTATTAGTGTGTAAATTTTAGATGTAATAGCTATAAATGGATCTGATTGATAATCTGCTTCAAATGCATCGAAATAAATAACATCAAACTGTTGCTGATGATTTATTTCGATTTCTGATTGCATCATTTTTACAAATGATGTTTTCCCATTTCCCCATTGGTCATCTAATGCTAATACTAGATTTTTATCTGGGGCTTGTGTCGCGACTCTCATGATTGTATTGTAAAGTTTTTTACGACCAAAAATATCATCTTCACTACTAAAACCATTTGAGAATTCTCTTTCTGGCCTGCTTAGTGGTATTGCCATTATTTAATCCCTTATTTTAAAAATGTATGGTATGCCCTTTGGTAATTGGTGCGGCATGCCAACGGCGATAATATGTTAAACCCTACTTAAATGAAGCTTATAGAATATAGCCAAGAGAAACGATTTTCAGCAAGTTATCACTTCAAAAATAATATCCCTTCACAACTCAACCTGTCCCTGCAACAAATCCAACGCATACTGACGTTCATCAGGCTTTAGCCTGTCCAGCAAGAGCTTGACCAGCTTATTGCCCGTCAGCCCGCTGGGGCTAAGTGTGTGGGAGTATGTGGCGTTAAAAACAAAGATGTGGCCGCATTCCACTTCTGAACAGGAACAGTAAAGATCCGCCAGTTGCTTACTTTTCCACTCAGTCTTACGGATAATGGCCGGAGCGCTACACTCCGGGCAATTGATTTTAAATAGGTGCATGTTAACTATCCCGCATGCCAGCGCTAGCAATTGGGGTGATTCTATCTTACTTGCGGTCATTTTTTGCCCTTATCTGAGCTATTGTCCGCGCTATCCAGGTCAAATTGCAGGTGTAAATGTGCCGGTATCTCTGAGTCACTATTGATACCGGCCATAAATTTGCGTTGCAGCGGGATCACCTCTTCCTTACGGTAGGTATCACGGGCGGTTTCAGGGTTCCCCATTATCGCCCCATTGGTGGGAATAATACCCGCCAGGCCAGCCGCGACGGTCATATTGTAAGGGGGGCAGCAATTTTGCCAACACACTGACTCTACGTTCTGAAGAAATACGTTTCACTTGTCACTCCATCGCCCTCTGGATCTATGTTTAGAAGGGGGAGGGAACAACTATGCTGACACTGAGGGAGCAGAAGGGCGTGAGATAGCCAATGAGAGGCAGAAACATAGGCTGATGTAGCAACCAAACCCAGGGTTTTTGAGGCCCAAAAAATAAATGGGGGGACGAAAAGGGGACAGTGACCAATAAGCCAATAAAAAAGCCACCTTGAAAGGTGGCTTAATTATATGATTTTACTACTAAAATTTGGTGGCCCCTGCTGGGTTTGAACCAGCGACCAATCGATTATGAGTCGACTGCTCTAACCGCTGAGCTAAGGGGCCAGGCGGCGTGATTATACGGTAATGACGGGATGCAGGTCTACAGTCGTCTGTTTGTATGGTGCTTTTCTGTTCAGCTATAGCCGATTGTTATTGCAGATGGGTTTTGCGAGTGTGCTGTCAGGCCTGCAAACAGTACGTTGTTGGCGTTATTGCTATTTATACCCATCCTATTCAGTGGGCAGTGTTGGCTACTACAGGCGGTGACTGGCATTAGCATAGGGATCTAAGCGTTGATCGGCATTTCTTCTTACTGATTGATACCACACCGCTCTACCGCTGAGCTGAGCAAGGGAATCGGGCGTGGGTCACCAAAACTACAGGCTTCAATTTACAATATGATGCTGTTATGGCGTTTTTTGAAAAATTAAATTTTAAAGCAATTATTGGTCAACCGGATTTCTATGCTTTAAATAATAAGATGAAAACGGTAAGTACGTTCCCGGAGGTTTAACCTCCGGGATAATGCACATCAGGTGAATCCCTGACGTATTTTGATTTTAGGTTGGTATGCAGCGCAATGTCGGGTCTATGCCTTACAACAACCCCATGGCCGGGTCGGTAATGGTATGTTTACCCGTTTCCACATGGCCAGCAAAACGGCGACGGTAATCCGGTAATGCTGGGCAAGTCACCTCAAAATCATACCAGTTCCCGCTATCGTCCAGGTTCCAGTCCAAATCCTTTTGGGTACCAGCGTCAACGTTAATCGTCCAAGGGCCATCTTTACGATAGGCTTGGGCTGATACGTTAAAGATGCAGGGTTGCGTACCGTTGTTCATCAACGTCACTATCACGCCACCTGTCGTAATGTTATAGCAAACACGTATTTCGGGATTAGCAGCAGTACTATCCCGAGTTAATAGACCAGCAAAAGCACGGTGATAGCCGTTGGGGCCTAATACCCACAAATCATAACGCCCGTCATCATCAAGTGCCCAGATATCGTCTAATAGTTTACCTGCCTCAACAACATAACGGCGCGGTACGCGATCCAGATGCAACTTATCGTATACATGGAATACCGCCGCCTCACTGCCCGTATTGGAAAAGATCAGGCTGACGACTTGGGCCGTAGCATCAGTGCGGGCACTGGTGTGGAGCTCATAAGGCAAAGCACGCGCTGGTTTTATACCCGGTTGCTGTACTGGCAAGTTTTGTTGTGATGGAACAGGAATTTTTAGCTTCTTTTGCTGTTCATTGCGCAATGTATCCGCATTGTCTTTGGTATTTCGACCTGCGAGGGCGGGCATTTGCTCAAAATTAGGGTTGGCAAAGTTAAAAGCACTGGTCAAATCGCCGAACACCGCGCGCCGGAAAGGGCTAATGTTTTCTTCTGCTATGCCAAAACGGGTTTCCAGAAAGCGCAGTACCGACGTGTGATCAAATTGCTGTGAATTGACCCAACCGCCGCGACTCCAAGGGGAAATAACAAACATGGGCACCCGTGGACCAGGGCCATAGCAATCTTGGTCCTGAGGGGGCATTCTCGTGCCATCAACAATCGGATGTGTGTAATATTCATACGATAAATCCTTATCACTGAGCGTAGATTTACCGATAAGTTGACCATCTGCATCCAAAGAAGGGGCACAAGGTGGTGGCATGTGATCAAAGTAGCCATCATTTTCGTCGAAATTGAGGAATAATACCGTCTTACTCCATACATCCGGATTAGCTGTTAATGCATCCAGAATTTCCTGGGTATACCAAGCCCCCTGTATTGGGCTTGAAGGGCCAGGGTGTTCGGAATAGGCAGCAGGAGCAATAATCCAAGTTACCTGCGGCAAATTACCTGACAAAATGTCCTGTTTAAAGCTCGCTAAAAAACCACCATCGGACATGGTATTGGCAATACCTTTATATAATCCTTTGCTATCGGTTGCCGGATCATAACTCGGGTTTTCTTCCGGTTGAAGATCGTTATAGACTGGCTTGCCAGAAAGGATATTGGCTTCGCGATATTGAGCGAACCCCGCCAATGGATTGTCAGTAAAGTTATCCGGCATATTTTGATAAACCTTCCAGGATACGCCTTTAGCTTCCAAACGTTCTGGGTAGGTGGTCCAGTCATACGCGTAATTCAGGTCGGTATCAGTGGCGAGTTCATCGAAGACATTATTAACCACGACCTTGCCGGTAGGTGTGGTTGCGCCGTTGGTCCCCGTCATATGAAATAAACGGTTGCTATTAGTACCACCATGCAGAGAGCAATAATAGGCATCACAGACGGTAAAAGCATTAGCGAGGGCAAATTGATATTCTAATTCCTGCTCACCATAATAGGACATGGATTGAGGTTCTTTGTATTGAGGCCAGTTTGTCATGCGGCCTTTATCCCAGGCATTTCTGGCATCAACCCAAGAATGCGGCGTTCCTGCAACACGTTGCGCATTACCCTGATTTTGATCAAGACGATAAGGTAATATGGAGTTCCCTTTACCATCCTTCTGTTGCCACACATTCAGGCCATCGGGTAATGGAATCGTAAAGCGATCGCCAAAACCACGCACGCCAGGGAGCGTACCAAAGTAATTATCAAAGGAGCGGTTTTCCTGCATAAATATAACAATATGCTCCACATCATTAATCGTGCCGGTTGCATTATTTGCCGCAATGGCCAGCGCTTTTTGAATGCTAGGTGGGAACATTTGCATAGCAGTCATCGCAGCAACGGTGCTTAATGACCCTTTTAAAAATTTGCGTTTGCTTTTATCAATAGTCATAACGGAGTCCTGTTTCCCTTATTCTTCGCTTTAATAATGAAAGTTGTCGATGTGCTGGCTGTGCTTATGATTTACTTCTCCATAGGGCTGACATTTCGGGCTATTGTTTTGTGAAATTCAAATCGGTTAACGACCGATGAGTCATAAGTTCACCACGTTACTCGGCACAAGGCATCGCCCTAAAGGGCCAGCGCAAGCGCTGTTCAAAACGCTTTGCGTTTTGTCCTGCAACTAAATTATCTAAAGGATCATTTCATCTATACTCGTCATACTTCAAGTTGCTTGGGTGTTGGCTGCCCTCGTTCACCCTAGTCACATAGTTAGCTATGCTCCCAGGGATTCGCTCAGTTGCCGCCTACAGGCAACTCGAATTATTTTGTGTATATAATATCAGGTGATAATTAGGGGGTGTTTTAACCTAATTAAGGGGCGCAACGTATGGTGGCTTCTTTCTCTTTCTCTTTCTCTTCTTCTTTTTCTTTTCCTTCCTCTTTTTCATTTTCTTTCTGCTCTTTTTTAAATTCACTGAAAGATTTAGAACTGTCGGATGAGTCACAGGCTGACAAACATGTCAAACAGAATGAAACGAGAAATAAATAAGACAATTTCTTGAGCCAATGAGATTGGCGATGGCGGGTAATAGGCATGTTTTACTCTCCTTGTTTAAAATGATCAGTTTAAAATGATCTCCTGCACTGTAGTCCTCAATGATGGTAAAAATATGAAAGTAATATGTAATTAGCGTTACATCTCAAGAGGATATCCATCACCATTAAATTGCAGAGTTATGACCCGTGGCAAGGGTATCCACTGCAAGGGACGGCAAGCGAACGTGGCTTTGGAACCGGACTAGGGTAGAGGTAAGGATAGGGTCAAAGGAAAGCAGGACGGAATTTTCTGAGATGATATTGCCAAGCGCGGAGGTCGTTTTTACAACTCAATACCCGCAGAATGCCTTATGGCTGATGGTGACTAAATCTGCTGGTATCCACTTCGGTGACAGAATTGATTAGAGGAACTGGGGGGAATCTAGAATGGTATCTGCGGATATTTCCACTATGGAAAATAAGCAGGTGGTCTATTCTGTCTTTCAATAATTAAGCCCCAGCAATGCTGGGGCTTGGGTCGAAAAACTTAATCATCCAAGAAGCTGCGTAACACTTCCGAGCGGCTTGGGTGGCGTAGTTTACGCAACGCTTTAGCTTCGATCTGGCGGATACGCTCGCGGGTAACGTCAAACTGTTTACCCACTTCTTCCAGAGTGTGGTCGGTATTCATATCAATACCGAAACGCATCCGTAGTACTTTCGCTTCGCGCGCGGTCAGGCCAGCCAGAACATCGTGGGTGGCAGAACGCAGACTTTCCGAAGTGGCAGAATCCAGTGGCAGCTCAAGAGTGGTATCCTCAATAAAATCACCAAGATGCGAATCTTCATCATCACCAATTGGCGTTTCCATGGAGATAGGCTCTTTGGCGATCTTCAACACCTTACGGATCTTGTCTTCCGGCATTAACATGCGTTCAGCCAACTCTTCCGGCGTCGGTTCACGGCCCATTTCTTGCAGCATCTGGCGTGAGATACGGTTGAGCTTGTTGATGGTCTCAATCATATGCACTGGAATACGAATAGTGCGCGCCTGATCCGCAATCGAACGGGTGATCGCCTGGCGGATCCACCAAGTTGCATAAGTCGAGAACTTATAACCACGGCGGTATTCAAACTTATCTACTGCTTTCATCAAACCGATATTACCTTCCTGGATCAGATCCAGGAATTGCAGGCCACGGTTGGTGTATTTCTTGGCAATAGAGATAACCAGACGCAAGTTGGCTTCAACCATCTCTTTCTTCGCGCGGCGAGCTTTGGCTTCGCCAATCGACATGCGACGGTTGATGTCTTTAACTTGCTCAATGGTCAGGCCGGTTTCTTCTTCGATCTGGCGCAGTTTCTGCAGGCTACGTTGAACATCGTCAGCCACTTCTTTGAGTTTCTCTGCCCATGGTTTGGCCATGGCAAGTGCAGCTTCAAACCAGGTGGTACTGGTTTCGTTGCCAGCAAACAGGGTCACAAAGTTTTTCTTCGGCATTTTGCACTGTTCAACACACAGTTTCATGATCAGGCGTTCTTGAGTACGAACGCGATCCATCATGGCACGCATGTTGTTGACCAGGAAGTCGAACTGTTTAGGCACCAGACGGAACTGTTTGAAGACCTCAGAAAGCTTCAGGATCTCTTCTGCTGCACTGGCATGGCTACGGCCATGGGTTTTGATAACCAGGCTGGTTGCTTCATGTTGGGTGCGCAGGTCAAGAAACTTCTGGCGTGCCAGTTCCGGGTCGATGCTGTTGTCGTCTTCAGCATCATCCTCGTCTTCTTCGTCCTCTTCGTCGTCATTCTGTTCTTCAGGTGTTAATTCAGAACCGATGTGCGTAGCGGTTGGCGCAACTTCCTCCTCCGCATTAGGGTCGACAAAGCCGGTGATCAGGTCAGACAGGCGCACTTCGCCCGCTTCGACACGATCATATTGTTCCAACAAGTAGGTAATGGCTTCCGGGTACTCGGCAACTGAGCACTGCACCTGATTGATACCGTCTTCAATGCGTTTGGCGATGTCGATTTCACCTTCACGCGTCAACAGTTCAACGGTACCCATTTCACGCATATACATGCGCACCGGATCAGTGGTACGGCCAATTTCGGATTCAACGCTTGAGAGCACCTGAGCTGCAGCTTCTGCGGCATCTTCGTCAGTATCGGTGGTATTCTCGGCCAGCATCAAATCATCGGCGTCCGGTGCTTCTTCCAGCACCTGGATGCCCATGTCGTTGATCATCTGGATGATGTCTTCGATCTGGTCGGAGTCGACGATATCTTCCGGCAGATGGTCATTGACCTCAGCATAGGTCAGATAGCCTTGCTCCTTACCGCGGGTGACAAGTAGCTTTAGCTGTGACTGCGGGTTTTGCTCCATAAGACGGTATCCACACTTCAGAGTATTTAGGTTGGTGTCGGTCGGCTAAACTGCCAACAATAGCATTTGGGGCGTTTTCATTGTTGTCGCGGCCCACTATGGCGACATATATCAGGGCATTTCCCTGTTTTTTAGCGGCACTTAAGCCGTTTGGTATTCAGTTTTTCTTCGCTAACGCCAGCTGCAATGACCAAAGTTCTTTACGCTCATCGGCGTTCAGGCCATGCGTTCTGTCACGGGCGATTAAATCTTCCTGGCGTTTTTCCAAGATTGACTCATACAGGTTAGTCAATGTATCTAAAAAATGTTGTTCAACTTGATCCTCAACGATCATATGGTTCCATGTTGCCAAGGTTTCAAGCTGCGGACTGAATTCATTGTCCCGATAGAGCTCCAGCAACTGGCCGGTGTTGAGCCCAGGCTGTGCTAAACAGGTCTGCACCAATTCAGAAAATAACGGTAAGCCTGCCTGCTTGCTCTGCTCTAACCCTTCCAGCGATGGTATAAGTGTAGCCAAACGTGGATTCTGCACCAGTAAACCTATCAGTATACGCATGGTCGTGCGCTTTAACTGGGGGGCCTGATAAGGATTGGCATTTTCCATCTGTTTGGGCATCAACTTATCAAGTTGGCTGTCATCCAGCAGGCCCAGCTTACTACCCAGTTGTTGACGCAAATATAAACGCAACGTTTCTCCGGGCACCTGAGTGATCAACGGCAGTGCCAGTGTACTCAGTTTGGCGCGACCATCCGGGCTACTTAAATCCACTTGTGGCATCAAGGTTTCGAATAAGAAAGTGGAAAGCGGCTGCGCCAGCTCCATTCGTTGTTCAAAGGCCTCTTTGCCCTCTTTGCGTACTAAGGTGTCCGGGTCTTCACCATCAGGCAAAAACATAAAACGTAACTGGCGACCATCATTAAGATAGGGCAGTGCGGTTTCTAACGCACGCCAAGCTGCCTCGCGGCCAGCCCTGTCACCATCATAACAACAGATCACATTATCTGTGGCGCGGAACAGTAACTGAATGTGTTCCGCCGTGGTTGAGGTGCCTAATGAGGCAACGGCATAATCTATGCCATATTGCGCTAATGCCACCACATCCATATAACCTTCCACCACCAACAGGCGCTGTGGGGTGGAGTGAATCTGTTGTGCTTCATACAGGCCATATAACTGGCGGCCTTTGTGGAACACTTCAGTTTCTGGCGAGTTCAAGTATTTTGGCAAGCCATCACCCAATACCCGCCCACCAAAAGCGATGACTCGCCCACGTTTGTCGCGAATGGGGAACATCACACGTTCGCGAAAACGATCATAAGTACGCCCTTGATCGTTGGTCACCAGCATACCGGCATCATTCAATGCGGCCCGGTTGTCGCCATTCCCGCCAAAACGCTTGAGCGCGTTATCCCAACCCGGCGGTGCAAAACCGATGGCAAAATGGCGGATAACCTCATCACTCAATCCACGTTGTTGTAGGTAATGACGTGCCGACAACCCACTGGGTTGATGTAGCGACTGTTGATAGAACGTACTGAGCTGTTCCATCAGTTGGTAGAGATTTTGGCGCTGATGGCGTTCAATTTGCGTTGGCCCGTTACCTGCCTCGTAAGGCACTTCCAGACCCTGCATGGCGGCGAGTTCTTCGATGGTTTCGACAAACTCCAGTCTGTCGTAATTCATCAGGAAATCGACGGCGTTGCCATGTGCCCCACAACCAAAACAGTGATAAAACTGTTTTTCACCATTTACAGTGAATGAAGGTGTTTTCTCGTGGTGGAACGGACAACATGCGTGATAGTTCTTGCCCTGCTTTTTAAGCTTCACCCGCGCATCGATCAGATCGATGATGTCGGTACGAGCCAGCAAGTCATTGATAAATACACGCGGAATTCGCCCAGCCATAAGCCCCTGTTATATTTGCTATAAACAAGAACAAGCCGCGCTTTCCTTCCGGAAGGCACGGCCTTCGTATGCAACTACTCGGTCTGCGTGTTGTTTAAAACCAACAAACACGCGGTGGGGTTGCCCCCCGAAGGATTAATACAGACGAGTGCGGCGTGCGTTTTCGCGAGCCAGTTTCTTGGCGTGACGCTTTACCGCAGAAGCTTTAGCACGTTTACGCTCGGTAGTTGGTTTTTCATAAAACTCACGGCGACGAACTTCAGCTAAAACACCCGCTTTTTCGCAGGAACGCTTGAAACGACGCAGAGCAACATCAAATGGCTCGTTTTCACGTACTTTAATTACAGGCATGTGCCTCTCACCTCAATAAAATTCGGTTTGCTGCTGGCCAAGCGCCAGCCTTTTCAAAATGGTGCGGAATTTTACTTCAATGCATGCTGCTTTGTAAAGCACCATGGCAAACTCATATGATTATCCTTTAGCCAAAGTGGCCCTTCAAGTTGATTCAACTTGCCGGATTGGCAGTAAACGCTCTATGGATTGTGATAAACTGACCGCTGCACGTGAATGATGGGAAATGTAATGCGCGTACTGGGTATAGAAACGTCCTGTGATGAAACCGGAATTGCAGTGTATGACGACCAAGCCGGTTTATTAGCTAATCAACTTTACAGCCAGGTTAAACTGCATGCCGACTATGGTGGTGTGGTGCCGGAACTGGCTTCCCGTGATCATGTGCGCAAAACCGTGCCGTTGATACAGGCTGCGCTGAAAGAGGCCGGGTTGTCGGCGGCGGATATCGATGGTGTCGCCTATACCGCGGGCCCGGGTTTGGTCGGGGCACTGCTGGTTGGGGCTACCATTGGTCGCGCGCTGGCCTTTGCCTGGAACGTGCCCGCGGTGCCAGTACATCATATGGAAGGGCACTTGCTGGCTCCCATGCTGGAGGATAACCCACCTGCCTTTCCCTTTGTAGCGTTACTGGTGTCTGGTGGCCATACCCAGCTTATTTGTGTCAACGGCGTGGGTGAATATACCTTGCTCGGCGAGTCGATTGATGACGCTGCCGGTGAAGCATTCGACAAAACGGCAAAGTTGTTGGGGTTGGATTACCCGGGTGGGCCATTGTTGTCAAAAATGGCGCAACAGGGGACTCCTGGCCGTTTTACCTTTCCACGGCCAATGACGGACCGTCCCGGTTTGGATTTCAGTTTTTCCGGCTTGAAGACGTTTGCTGCCAATACGATTCGTGCCAACGGTAACGATGAGCAAACTCAAGCTGATATCGCCTGGGCATTTGAGGATGCGGTGGTAGAAACCTTAGCCATCAAGTGTAAACGTGCGTTGGAGCAAACCGGCCTTAAGCGGCTGGTGGTTGCTGGTGGTGTGAGTGCAAACCAGACGTTACGCCATAAACTGGCGGAAATGATGAAAAAACGTCGGGGTGAGGTTTTTTATGCTCGCCCGGAATTTTGTACCGATAACGGTGCCATGATTGCCTACGCCGGGATGATCCGGCTGAAAAACGGCGCCGATAGTGAATTGAGTGTTTCGGTGCACCCACGCTGGCCACTGGCAGAGTTGCCTGCGGTTGATTTCAACCCCGTCACGCTAGATAGCGCCAAGTGAATAGATAAACAGCGGCTGGATTAAGCTTGAATAGATAACTTAGCCGCTGATTACTCTTCTTTTTTTTCTGCCGATTCCGCTGTTTCTTTATTTTTTTTGCGGAATTTCCCCCAGATTTTCCCTTCTTGCCCACGCCACAGGCGCTGAATATTGTCGTGATGGCGCAACAGGATCAGGCATGAGAGCATGGCGACCGGGAAGGTGAACTGCGGCTTGAACCACCAGACGTAAAACGGTGCAATGAGTGCGCTGATGATTGCCCCCAGCGAGGAGTAACCACTCAAGAGTACCGTCAGCAGCCAGGTTCCGGTCATCAGGCCGGTGAGGTCCCAACTGATTGGTGCAATGGCACCGAATGCAGTGGCGACGCCTTTCCCCCCACGAAAATGGAAAAACACCGGGTAAATATGCCCAAGGCAGGCGGCGATGGCGGTTAACCCCAGGTATAGCGGTGGCAGGCTGAGCCAATAAGCCAGCCAGACCGGCAGCATCCCCTTGATAATATCAAACAGTAATACCGCCAGTGCCGCCAAGCGCCCGCCAATACGCAGCACATTGGTGGCCCCAGGATTTCCTGACCCTTGTTCACGCGGATCAGGTAGCCCGGCGATCCGGCAAACCAGGATCGCACTGGAAATTGAGCCACACAGATACGCGAAGATAATCATGCCAAGCGCGGTAGCACTCATAACGCGGTTCCGTTTAATAATGGTCGTTTTACTTACAATATCCATGGATAATACGCATATTCAGCCAGAAGTGGTACTGGCGAGGGCAAAAACTGAGAATGACGTGATGGATATCGTATTTATTGAAGAACTTAGTGTGATCACCACCATTGGTGTTTATGACTGGGAACAGACCATTCAACAGAAGCTGGTGTTCGATATCGAAATGGCCTGGGATAATCGCCAAGCCGCAGCCAGTGATGATGTGAATGACTGCCTAAGCTACGCGGATGTCAGTGAGGCGGTGATTGGGCATGTACAACCTAATCGTTTTGCTTTGGTAGAGCGTGTAGCGGAAGAAGTGGCTGAAATTTTACTGCAACGTTTTAACTCTCCTTGGGTGCGTATTAAAGTCAGCAAACCGGGGGCGGTGGCCCAAGCAAACCGGGTTGGGGTGATTATTGAACGCGGTAGGCGGCCAGTCTGAAACTCGGTCATTTTTATGCGCTAGTGATATTGGCTGCAACTTGAATGAACCTGGGTATAGAATAAGCTGTTAAATTTTAAACGGAGTAGGCAGGTTGATGACAGACGTACATTTATTGTTTGTGGCATTTGTGCTTGGGGTGGTTGAAGGATTGACCGAGTTCCTACCGGTCTCTTCCACTGGCCATATGATTATTGTTGGGCAATGGTTGGGTTTTACCGGGGATACGGCCAAAACTTTTGAAGTGATTATTCAACTGGGTTCGATTCTGGCGGTAGTGGTGGTGTTCTGGCGCCGCTTGTTTGGTCTGATCGGCATTCATTTTGGTGGTAAACCAGTAGCTCATGAAGGGAAGACGGCAGGGCACCTGACGTTGGGGCATATCCTGCTGGCGATGTTCCCGGCGGTGGTGTTGGGGCTGCTGCTTCATGATTTTATCAAATCGCTGTTTGAAGCGAAAAACGTCATGTATGCCCTGATTGCCGGTGGCGTGCTGCTGTTGGTAGCGGAATGGCTAAAACCGAAAAACCCACGGGCAGTGGGGTTGGATGACATCACTTATCGTCAAGCGTTTGCTATCGGTTGCTTCCAGTGTCTGGCGCTGTGGCCGGGTTTTTCCCGTTCAGGATCCACCATTTCTGGCGGTATGCTGGTGGGGGTAAACCGTTATGCAGCATCTGAGTTTTCCTTCATCCTGGCGGTACCGATGATGATGGGGGCCAGTATACTGGATCTCTATAAGAGCCTGCATTTTCTGACCTTGGCCGACTTGCCAATGTTCGCCGTTGGTTTTATTACGGCTTTCGTTGTCGCGCTGATCGCGATTAAAACTTTCCTGCAGTTGATCAAACGTATTTCGTTTGTGCCGTTTGCTATCTACCGGTTTATCGTTGCGGGTGTGGTTTATATGGTGTTTATGTAATTGAGTAAAAAGGGTAAGCCCCCCTGGCGTGATGATTACGCTGAAGGGGCTTGCTCTTTCTTCCATTCTGCCAGTGCTTGCTGGCGGCGGCGGCGCACTTCATCGCGGATTGCCAGCCCTTGCAGGCCACTGGCTACCACCTCTTTCACCGAAATGCTGTTGGCGACCAGATAGGCTTGGCGCAAGTAGTCACCTTGCGGGTAAGGTGAGTTTTCAAACCCGGTGCGCCCTCGGGCATCAGCTTCGCTGGAGAGGATCATCTGTTGCAGACGTTGTGGTTTACGCCAGACATCAATGTTATCAAACAACTTGAGCAATGTTTCCGGGCGTAGCTTGTCAACGGTGTGGATCAGGTCATGATATTCCGCCACCAGTTTGGCCAGTTCACGCAGTGGGTTCGGCACGCGTAACCGTTGGCAGAGTTGTTCCACCAACCTGACCCCCACTGGGCCATGACCGTAGTGATGGGGCCAGAGTTCTTTCGGTGTTAGCCCCTTACCCAAGTCGTGGCACAGAGCGGAGAAACGGATAGCCACTTCAGCGCTGAGTTGGCTGGCTATCGCCAGTGTCATCAACGTATGTACCCCGGTATCGATCTCTGGGTGCCACTTTTCGGGTGCCGGTACGCCAAATAAGGCATCAATTTCTGGGAACAACACCTTTAACGCCCCACAGTCCCGTAGTACCTGGAAATAAACCTGGGGAGTCTGGCTCTGTAAGGCTTTCTCTGTTTCTTTCCAAACTCGTTCTGCGGTTAAGCTGGATAACTCGCCACTTTCAGCCATGCTACGCATCAGCGCCTGGGTTTCCGCTGCGATGGTAAAGCCCAAAGGGGCAAAGCGCGCAGCAAAGCGGGCTACCCGTAAAACACGTAGCGGATCTTCTGCAAAGGCATGGGAAACATGGCGTAAAATGCGGGCATTAAGGTCAGCTTGACCATGATAGGGATCGACCAAATTCCCGTTGTCTTCCTGTGCCATGGCATTGATGGTGAGATCACGGCGCATCAAGTCTGCTTCGAGGGTGACATCCGGGGCCGCGTAGCAGTTAAAACCGGTATACCCCTGACCCGATTTACGCTCGGTACGTGCCAGTGCGTACTCTTCATGGGTTTTCGGGTTGAGAAACACCGGGAAGTCTTTACCCACAGGCTGATAACCGAGCGCGAGCAGTTCATCGGGTGTGGCACCCACCACCACCCAGTCCCGATCAACTACCGGCAGATTAAGCAGGGTGTCGCGTACAGCGCCGCCGACCAGGTAAGTCTTCACGGTTTAGCTCCTGAATATTGTGGGTACAGCGGTTATCAGGGCAAACCGACCGATGGGCTGTTGGCAACATCGGTCATTAGTATGCCCATGGTCGGTTTTGGCTCGGGTATCTTGAGCTTAAGAACCTGGTCAACAACCACAGATATTTGAACCGTAGGTAACGGTTATTAGTTCATCCAGCGGCTGTTTTTACGGCGTGGCACCAGGCGAGGCAGCAGTAGGCCAATCAGTAACCCCATACCCGCGACGCCACCACCGTACATAAACCACTGCAGAATAATGGTCCGTTGTTTGTCGTCAAGCTGCAGGTTAACCGCATCTACCTTTTTCTGCGCTACAATCAACTGATTCTTTAGATTCTGGTTTTCTTGGCGCAAACTATTGATGGTGCTGTCGCTGGTGGCGACTTTCTGCTGCATGTCGGCGGTACGTTGGTTCCAGCTGTTATCAATGTTGGCTAATTTATCGGTCAGGTCTTTCACCTGCTGTTCTAACAGTGGTACTTGCGTGCGCAGGCTGGGTGTTTGACTTAGTTGACTTAGTGGGATCCAGACCGTGCGCCCTTTGGCATCACGGATCTGCCCGTAACTATTACTGTCATTGACGTTCAATAGCGTGACTTCTTCGCCGGCATTAAGTGTGCCGACAACACGAAATTGGTTACCTGGGCCACTAAGGACATAGGTGTTTAATTCATCGGAGATATAGCGTTTATCTTCGGCATGTGCGCACCAAGTGATGCTAAAACTGAATATGGTAAGTCCAATCAGGCGTAATTTCGGCATAGTTTGATCGTTTCTGTGTGGATTTATGGAAAGATAGTAGAGTGTTAAATCTGAAGGTGCAACGGCAAAACCGGAATGAAAGCTATCTTTCCGGGGGAGATCTCATCCTTAGCTTGATTCAAGTTGCAGAATACCCGCAAACTTGCGGATGATTTGACAGGGTAAGCTGAGCGGAATGTGAGTGGTTGGTGTCTTTATATAACTGGCATGATTTAGAGTATAAAAACAAAATGAGTGTTGAAATAGAACTGAAGTTTATTGTTTCCCCCACTGCGGTCGATACGCTTTCCGAGCGATTTGCGGCCTGGCCTAATGAGCATGTGGCACCGCAGCAGCTAACCAATATTTATTATGAAACTGCCGATAACTTTATGCGCAACCATGATATGGGTTTGCGTATTCGTGGTTGTGATGGCAAATACGAGATGACCCTTAAAACCGCCGGTTCGGTGATTGGGGGGCTGCATCAGCGGCCAGAATATAATGTTGCCATCGCTAAACCCACGCTGGGCTTGAAAAAATTCCCTGCGGATATCTGGCCAGAGGGTTGCAAGTTGCTGCCGTTGCAAAAGGCGTTGCAGCCGCTGTTTCGCACTGATTTTGTGCGTGAGAAGTGGGTGGTTACTTACGGTAACAGCGAGGTCGAGATTGGCTTTGACCAAGGCGAAGTACGTGCAGGTGAGGACAGTGAAGCCATATGCGAACTGGAGCTGGAGCTGAAAAGTGGCGAAACGGCGGATTTACTGGCTTTGGCGGCAAAATTGGCTGAACAAGGTGGTTTGCGGCAGGGGAGCCTGAGCAAGGCTGCTCGCGGTTACCACTTGGCGCAAGGTAATGTCCCCCGTGAGCGGCAGCCGCTAAAGGTACTGAAACTGGCGGCCAAATCCACCGTGGAACAGGGAATGGTGGCTGCCTGTGAGCAGGCGCTGAGTCATTGGCAATATCATGAAGAGCTCTGGTTACGTGGTGACCAACAGGCCCGTCACGGGGTGATAGAGGCGATAGCGTTGATTCGCCAGGCGCTGGTGTTGTTTGGTGGTCTGGTGCCTCGTAAAGCCAGTACGGATTTACGCGCCTGTTTGACGGCACTGGAACCGTTGCTGGAGGCAAAAACCACCGAGCCTCAGGTGTTGTGTTACAGCCCAGAGTACCTGCAAGGTAAGTTGGTACTTACGTCGTGGTTAGTGACCGCTGCATGGCGACCCTTTATTGATAGTAAAGCACAGGTCAAGCTGGGCGGTTCCTTCAAACGTTTCTGCGATATTATGTTGGCGCGCTGTGTGGCGGAGTTGAAAGCGGCTTTCGCGCAGAAACTGAGCGAAGATGATTACCAAGAGCAATTGCCACGTTTGACCCGGCAGGTACTGTCGTTGCTATTACTGTCTGGCGCTTATCCTGATAGCGAAACCGAACCCTATATTGCGGGTTGGCGTGAGTTGCAATCTGCTGTCGCCGAGAATCGCCAGGGCTGGTATGAATCTTGTCGTAAACAGGCGCTTTCCCATGCGTCGTTTTGGTTAAGTTAAAGGGTCTATACCCAAGTTTATTAATCATGGCTGGCAGGCCACAGCACAGGTCCATCACTATGTTGCCACTCTCTGCTGCATTACAGCGCCAGGCACAGAATATTGTGCAGCGTTTTCAGGAAACGTTGGGTGCCGAAATGGTGCTCAGTAACACCGAACAGGCTGTTCTGGTGTCGAGCGATTTTGTCAGTGACATGTTGCTTCACCACCCGGAATGGTTAGAGACGCTGCGCAAGCAACCGCCAGTGGCGGATGAGTGGCAGCATTATGCCGCCTGGTTGCAGGACACACTTGAAGACGTGCGTGACGAAGGGCAGTTAATGCAGGTATTGCGCCTGTTCCGCCGTGAAAGCCTGGTGCGCATTGCCTGGGCGCAGGCCCTACAGTTGTGTTCAACGCAAGATACACTGCAGCAGCTGAGCGCCTTGGCGGAAACGCTGATCGTCAGCGCCCGTGACTGGCTATATCAAACCTGTTGTTGCGAGTGGGGGACCCCTTGTAATGCGCAGGGCGAACCCCAGCCATTGCTGATCCTGGGGATGGGCAAGCTGGGCGGCGGGGAGCTGAATTTTTCTTCTGATATCGATCTGATTTTCGCCTATCCGGAAAATGGCCACACTAAGGGCGGGCGGCGTGAGTTGGATAATGCCCAGTTCTTTACCCGTTTGGGGCAACGGGTGATCAAGGTGCTGGATCAGCAAACTATTGATGGTTTTGTCTATCGTGTCGACATGCGCCTGCGGCCCTTTGGTGATAGCGGCCCCTTGGTGATGAGCTTTGCCGCGCTGGAGGATTATTACCAGGAGCAGGGGCGGGATTGGGAACGTTATGCCATGGTGAAGGCGCGGTTGATGGGCGGCGCGGAAGACCCTTACAGTCAGGAACTGCGTAACCTGTTGCGGCCCTTTGTGTTCCGTCGCTATATCGATTTCAGTGTGATCCAGTCGCTGCGTAATATGAAGAGCATGATCGCCCGTGAAGTGCGGCGGCGGGGGTTGAAAGACAATATCAAGCTGGGTGCTGGCGGTATTCGCGAAATTGAGTTTATTACTCAGGTATTCCAATTGATCCGCGGTGGGCGTGAGCCGGATTTACAAGGGAGTTCGCTGTTACCCACGTTGCAAGCCGTGGGGGCGTTAGGGCTGTTGGCTGAGCAACAGGTTGCTTCACTCAGTGAGAGCTATCTATTGCTGCGGCGCTTGGAGAACCTGCTTCAGGCGATTGGTGATCAACAAACGCAAACCTTGCCGCAGGATGAGCTGGATCAGGCTCGCTTGGCTTGGGGGATGGGGCAAGCGGATTGGCAAGCGCTGGTCACTCTGCTGGATAACCATATGCAGCAAGTTCGAGCAGTGTTTGATGAGCTGATTGGTGACGACAGCCCGGATGTGGGTGAAGATCCCAACTATCAGCATTTCCATAGCCTATGGCAGGATGCGCTGGATGAGAACGAACTGGCCCCTTTGACGCCCCATCTGAATCCAGAGTCGCGCAAGCAGATGCTGCATACCATTGCCAGCTTCCGTCATGATGTAGACAAGCGGACTATCGGTCCACGTGGGCGAGATGTGTTGGATCAATTGATGCCACGCCTATTGGCTGAAGTGTGCCCACGTCATGATGTGACCACGGTGTTGGTGCGCTTGAGTCAATTACTGCTGAGCATTGTTACTCGCACCACCTATCTTGAACTGCTGATGGAAAACCATGCGGCCCTTAGCCACCTGATTCGTCTTTGTGCGGCATCACCGATGGTCACCAGCCAATTGGCACGTTATCCGCTACTGTTGGATGAGTTGCTGGATACCTCCACGCTGTATCAACCGGTGGCTCCAGGGGCGTATTGCAGTGAATTGCGCCAATACCGCCTGCGGGTCCCGGAAGATGATGAAGAGCAGCAGTTAGAAGCATTGCGCCAGTTCAAGCAGGCGCAGCAATTGCGTATTGCCGCCGCAGATATTGCTGAAGTTCTGCCAGTGATGAAAGTGAGTGATCACTTAACCTATCTGGCAGAAGCCATCATTGATACGGTGGTGCAGCAGGCCTGGATGGATATGTCTGCCCGTTACGGTCAACCCACCCATTTACATGAGCGTGAGGGGCGCGGGTTCGCGGTTATCGGCTACGGTAAGTTGGGGGGCTGGGAATTGGGCTATAGCTCAGATCTCGATCTGGTCTTTCTGTTGGATTGCCCACCGGAAGTGATGACTGACGGCGAACGTTGTATTGATGGTCGCCAGTTTTATCTGCGCTTAGCACAACGAATTATGCATCTGTTCAGCACCCGTACCTCTTCCGGTATTCTCTACGAGGTGGATGCCCGCCTGCGCCCTTCCGGTGCGGCGGGGATGCTGGTGAGCACGATAGAGGCGTTTGCTGACTACCAGCGTAACGAGGCCTGGACATGGGAACATCAGGCGTTGGTGCGGGCGCGTATTGTCTATGGCGACCCGGCATTGCATCAGCAATTTGACCACATCCGCCACGAGATTCTGTGTAAACCGCGCGAGGTCACCAAACTGCAACAAGAAGTGCGGGAAATGCGGGAAAAGATGCGCCACCATTTAGGGAGTAAGCAGCGTGATCTATTTGATATCAAAGCCGATGAAGGTGGCATCACCGATATTGAATTTATCGCCCAATACCTGGTGTTGCGTTACGCCGGGGGGGAACCGCGTTTAACGCGTTGGTCGGATAATGTGCGGATCTTTGAGCTGATGGCCAATTATAACATCATGTCGGAACAGGAGGCGCAGGCGTTAACCATGGCCTATGTCACCATGCGTGATGAAATTCACCACCTGGCACTGCAAGAACAGTCCAGTAAAGTCAGTCAGACGTTGTTTGCGGCTGAGCGTGATCAGGTATGTGCCAGTTGGCGTAAATGGTTGGGGTAATTTGTCGTCAGTTTTTACGGCTACTTCGGCTTTTATGTTAATATTCGCCAAATTTTTTTTGTACTCATCATATGGCTAGCGGCAGTGAGCGAAGGGGTTCCTGCCGCTTGAATCATGAGAAATATCACTTGTTGGGAGTTATTGGATGAAAGTGACACTGCCAGATTTTCACCGTGCCAGTGTATTGGTGGTGGGTGACGTCATGTTGGATCGCTATTGGCACGGGCCGACCAGCCGTATTTCACCGGAAGCGCCGGTGCCGGTAGTCAAGGTTGAGGCTATCGAGGAGCGTCCAGGTGGTGCAGCGAACGTGGCGATGAATATCGCTTCGCTGGGTGCCAACTCTCGTCTGGTCGGGTTGACGGGGATTGATGATGCAGCACGAGCCCTGAATACCAAACTCAGTGAAGTGAATGTGCGCTGTGATTTTGTGTCGGTGTCCACCCATCCTACGATTACCAAGTTACGGGTACTTTCCCGTAATCAACAGTTGATTCGCCTCGACTTTGAAGAAGGCTTCTCTAACGTTGATCAACAGCCGATTTTTGATCGCATCCAGCACGCTTTGCCACAAATTGGTGCGCTAGTCTTATCGGATTACGCCAAAGGGGCGTTGAGCCAGGTACAAGGGATGATCCAGTTGGCGCGTGCTGCCAAGGTACCGGTATTAATTGACCCTAAAGGCTCCGATTTTGAACGTTATCGCGGGGCCACCTTATTGACGCCAAACCTGTCTGAGTTTGAAGCGGTAGTGGGTCATTGCAAGAGTGAAGCCGAATTGGTTGAGCGAGGCATCAAGCTGGTGGCGGAGTATGAGTTGTCAGCATTGTTAATTACCCGTTCAGAACAAGGGATGACCCTGTTACAACAGGGGCAGGCTCCGCTGCATTTGCCTACCCTGGCGCAAGAAGTGTTCGACGTGACCGGCGCCGGTGATACGGTTATCGGTGTGTTGGCCGCGGCACTGGCCGCAGGCAATACCTTGGAAGATGCCTGTTTCCTGGCTAATGCTGCCGCTGGTGTGGTGGTCGGTAAATTGGGTACCTCCACCGTTTCCCCTATTGAGCTGGAAAATGCCATTCGTGGCCGGGCAAAAACCGGTTTTGGTGTCATGAGCGAAGCTGAACTGAAAAAGACCGTGGCACAGGCGCGCCAACGGGGTGAGAAAGTGGTGATGACCAATGGCATTTTCGATATTCTCCATGCCGGCCATGTCTCTTACCTGGCAAACGCCCGCAAATTGGGCGATCGCCTGATTGTTGCAGTGAATAGTGACGCGTCCACTAAACGCCTGAAAGGGGAAACCCGGCCAATTAATCCGCTGGAAAACCGCATGGTGGTGTTGGCTGCACTGGAAGCTGTCGATTGGGTGGTGTCGTTCGAAGAAGATACCCCGCAGCGTCTTATCGCCGATATTTTGCCTGATCTGCTGGTCAAAGGTGGCGATTATCAACCGCATGAAATTGCCGGTAGTGTTGAAGTCTGGGCTAATGGTGGTGAGGTCAAAGTACTAAACTTTGAGAATGGGTTATCAACGACCAATATCATTAAAGCCATCAAGGACCGTTCCAGCAACTAAGGGCCATTAACTCGGCTACAATTTGTTTGTATGGTGGCTGGGTTTACAAGGCGGTGTACAGTGAGCGGACTAAAGCAAGAACTCAGTTTGTTACAAGGCGTGGGGCTGTTGTCCACTTCACTGTTGGGTACCGGGGTCTTTGCCGTACCCGCCTTGGCTGCACTGGTGGCGGGAAGTGACAGCCTGTGGGCTTGGCCAATATTGTTGATATTGGTCTTTCCGATTGCCATTGCCTTTGCCGCATTGGGGCGCCATTTTCCCAGTGCCGGAGGGGCTGCGCACTTTGTTGGTCTGGCGTTTGGCCCGCGAATGGCCAAAGTCACCGCCTGGCTATTTCTTTCCGTGATCCCGGTGGGGTTGCCTGCGGCCTTGCAGATTGCGGTGGGTTTCTGGCAAGCGGCATTTGGTTGGGGCTCTAATCAATTACTGTTGGTTGAAATTGCCACACTGGTGGTGATTTGGTTACTGGGCCTACGTAGTGCTGGTTCCAGCGCGAATATTCAGACGTTGATCGCTCTTTTGGTGATCGCATTGGTGGTGGCGATCTGGCTGCAAGGGGGGATCACCCCAGCACAGATCGCTTGGCCAGCTATCCACGATATCTCTTCAACTAATATGTTCCACGCACTTGCCGTGATGTTCTGGTGCTTTGTCGGGCTGGAGGCTTTTGCTCATCTGGCGACAGAATTTCGTAACCCGGAACGGGATTTTCCCCGGGCGTTGCTGGTGGGGTTGACGGTCGCGGGGGCGGTCTATTGGGGCTGTACCGTCGCGGTGTTGCATTTCCATGCATATAGTGAGGATCAGGCAGCGGCGGCTTCACTGCCAGGCATAGTGGTGCAGCTCTTTGGCGAACATGCGTTATGGGTTGCCTGCATCATCGGTTATCTGGCTTGCTTTGCCAGCGTGAATATTTATACCCAGAGTTTTGCCCGGCTGGTGTGGTCACAAGCACAACAGAGGCCCGCGAGCCCGTTAGCTAAACTCTCCGCTGGGCAGGTTCCCGTTAATGCACTGAATGCGGTGGCAGTCAGTTGCCTGAGCTTTACCTTGCTGATTCATACCCTGGAATTGCCGTTGGATATGTTGTTGGTCTATGCCAATGGGATTTTTGTGCTGATTTATCTGTTGTGTATGCTGGCGGGCTGGCGGATATTACAGGGGCGCTCCCGGCTGATGGCGATTGTCGGCTCGTTACTGTGCTTGCTGTTGCTGGTGATTATTGGCTGGGAAAGCCTGTATGCACTGGGAATGTTCGTGGTTATCTGGCTGGTGATGCCGCGTAAGCTGCCAGCGGTGGTCCGCAAGCAATAAGCAAAAGCCACATTTATTGCGAACCGACAGTTATTGCGCACCCACATTTATTTATTGCGCACCACATTATTGCGAACCCACCTAGAGGGGTTCGCACCTGATAATGATGGCGGAGAAATCCGCTATTACTCTTCGGGTTTGGTGACTACTGCGCTGTGGCGTTGGTTTTCCAACTCAGACAGGCGCTGTTCCAGCAGAGCCAGTTTTTCACGGGTGCGCAGTAATACTTGGGTCTGAATATCAAACTCTTCGCGACTGACTAAATCCAGGCGGGTCAGTTGTGCTTGCAATACCTGGCGGACTTTTTTCTCAACGTCTTCCCCGAATTCACGGACGCCTTTAGGCAGCGATTCTTGTACTTGGCGTGCGATCTGTTCAATTTTTTTCGGGTCAATCATGGTGGTGTTTCCCTTTCTGATATTGGGTGGCTACCGTCTAGTGTAATGCGTGTTGCCTGCCAGATAAACTATTAACCTCTTGCGATGAACTCAGTTGAAAGAGGCAGTGGATAGGTTTATAGTTTGTAGGCTTATTCTCAGGGCGGGGTGCAAGTCCCCACCGGCGGTAAATCATCTTTTACGGTGAAAGCCCGCGAGCGCTCAGCCTGTCTCTTTGGAGTGGGTTAGAGGTCAGCAGATCCGGTGTAATTCCGGGGCCGACGGTGATAGTCCGGATGGGAGAGAGTAACGACACCTGCCGGGCCGAAGCCCGCTTGCGTTATTTTTTCGGCTATTGTGATGGCCACTCCTCAAGATCGCCCTGATTCTGGTAATCCATAATATTAATGAGGTTTTTTTACCATGAATCAGACTCTACTTTCAGATTTCGGTACGCCGTTAGAACGCGTTGAACATGCTCTGGAGGCACTGCGTAATGGACGTGGTGTGATGGTGCTTGATGATGAGAATCGTGAAAACGAAGGTGACATGATTTTCGCCGCAGAAACCATGACCGTTGAGCAGATGGCGCTGACCATTCGCCATTGCAGCGGTATTGTGTGCCTCTGTATCCCCGAAGAGCGTCGTCAGCAGCTTGAATTGCCGATGATGGTCAGCAATAACTCCAGCCAATTCCAGACGGCGTTCACCGTGACCATTGAAGCGGCACAAGGTGTCACCACCGGTGTTTCTGCGGCTGATCGCCTGACCACTATCCGTGCGGCGATTGCCGATAATGCCAAACCCAGTGATTTGCATCGCCCTGGTCATGTTTTCCCACTACGTGCGCAACCCGGTGGCGTATTGAGCCGTCGAGGCCATACCGAAGCAACGGTTGATCTGGTTTCCCTGGCAGGGTTTAAACCCGCAGGTGTGCTGTGTGAGTTGACCAATGATGACGGCAGCATGGCTCGTGCCCCTGAAGTGATCACCTTTGCCAAGCAACATGACATGGTGGTGTTGACCATCGAAGATCTGGTGGCTTACCGTCAGGCACAGGAAAAAAAAGTCAGTTAATTGACTGATGAATATAAAAAAGCCGCGATGCGGCTTTTTTATTGGCTGAAAACAGTAATTCAAATTTATTGAAAATCTTTATCATACTTATCTGACTTTTTTAACCGCATGAAGAGCGTAATGTCATCAGCAGACGAATTATTATTCTAACCTGAGGGTAATCTATGACCACTTCTCGTATGCCCGCTCTTTTTCTTGGCCACGGTAGCCCGATGAACGTGTTGGAAGAAAACCGTTATACGCAGGCATGGCGTGCGCTGGGTGAACAATTGCCAAGGCCCAAGGCGATTGTGGCTATTTCTGCTCACTGGTACCTGCAAATGACCGCAGTCACCGCAATGGCTCAGCCGAAAACCATCCACGACTTTGGTGGTTTTCCGCAGGCATTGTTTGATATCCAATATCCGGCACCCGGCTCGCCTGAACTGGCGGCAGAACTGCAACGTTTACTGGCCCCGGTTAAGGTTATCGCCGATAGCAGCGAGTGGGGGCTTGATCATGGTAGCTGGGGCGTTTTAATCAAGATGTATCCACAAGCGGATATCCCGGTGGTGCAATTGAGTATTGATGCAACCCAGCCAGCAGAATATCACTATCAACTAGGCCGTAAGCTGTCAGCCCTTCGTGATCAAGGAGTGATGCTGGTGGCCAGTGGCAATGTGGTACATAACCTGCGTATGCTGAAATGGCAGCAAGATGTCAGCCCCTATCCATGGGCGGAGTCTTTTAACCAATATGTCCGTGACCATCTTGATTATCAGGGTGAACATCATCCGTTGGTGAATTATCACCAGCATGAAGGGGCGATGTTGTCGAACCCAACGCCAGAACATTACCTGCCACTGTTGTACATCCTAGGGAGTTGGGATGGCAATGAAGCGATGTCGATCCCGGTTGATGGGATCGAAATGGGGGCCCTCAGCATGCTGTCGGTACAGGTAGGTTGATGCTAGTGGCACCATAAATACGGTAGTTGTAACCGGGAGCGTGGTTGTCAGGGCTCACATTTGCGTTGATTGTGGTTTCAAATGCGAGCCGTAACAACGATGACGCCACGCCCGAAAACATATTTTTCCAGCCCTGAATGATTGATGCCATCCAGCATTGTCATCAGTTGCTCGCTATGCACTCGCGCTGCCGCAATTCCCGCCCACAGGCAACGGAAATTAAATCAGTTCTTAAGCTGCTTTAGCGCAGTGGCCCAATCTTCGAGGTGGTGAACCCGTACGATCTGGCCGTTGTCGATTTCATGGATGTCGGTGGTGTCGATTTTGAACGACTTGCTGCCATCCAGTTCCATACCCATGAAATTACCTTTTGGTGTACCGGTTGCCACTGAGCGCACGACGACTTTTTTTCCATCTACATCGATCACCCAATCTTGCGGTTCCCATTTCAGATCGGGGATCAATTGCCAGAAAAAACCAACTTGTTTTATCAGCGTCGCTTTGTCTTTGACTTCTTGGCTGTTGATGGATTGGAAATTATCTGCAAGGATTTTTTCTAACACGGCAGTGGCGGTGGTGTCTTGATTGACAGTCAATGCCTGATGGTAGAATGGGGCCACGATTGCTTGAATTTCGTCTTTAGTCACTTTAAATACTCCTGATGGTAATGAACAGATTTATTCGGATGTCGATGCATCTGAATGTTTGGCGTTAATGAATTTAGACAATGCCTTTTCGCGTTGCCGCACTTTGCAGAGCAATTCCTCATCTCGAATTACCTTCAACGTGCCTGGCATGCTGAGTTCATCTCGGATTACCTTGGCGGCCGCACCACAACAAGGGCTGTGGGCGACACCAATCACAATTTTCCGCCTTCGTTTTGACAGCGACCATGATTATGTAGAACCGTCATTTAATCGAGGTAAAAAAGCGGCCTTCGATGGTAAAATAGGGACAATTTTAAAAAAGGGTGAGCATATGACTTCATTTCAGTCTATTGAGCTAGTCAAATATTCGGCACCCTTGGATGTACAGGTAATACGATTTGCTGACTTGCGATCACGTGCCAAAACGGGACGTTGGCGGAACCTGCCTCATCGAGTGGATTTTTGCCACCTGATAGTCGTTACAGAAGGGGATTTCAGTCACTTGGTGGACTTTGTGCCTATACGATGCCGGGTCGGTAGTCTGCTTTTAGTCAAACCTGGTCAGGTGCATACTTTTGACTTTGAATCAGCATGGGATGGCTGGCTTGTTGTATTCAAACCAGAAGCCATACCGACAAGTCACGGACTCAGGCTGAACAACAACATTAATGATACTTTTGAGTTATTGCCGACTTTGATGGAACCCCCTGCAGATGAGCAGGAGGCTGTGCTGACGATCATTTCCCAAATGGTGCGTGATACTAGGAAATATAACGAGCAAGCTGAAGGGAATTTTTTGTTGAGAACGGCTTTGTTTTATTTACTGTTACGATTGCAGTTATTTGTTAGTAGCAGCGTCAATCCGCAAGATGCCATAGGCAAAGCCGCATCCAATAGATTTCAGCTTTTCAAGGCGTTGGTTGAAGAGTGGCTGCACACTCAACACCATATTCATCAATATGCGTTGAAATTGGGCTGTTCTGAAAAGAGCCTGAACCGTTCTGTTTTGGCTGTGACAGGCGTTACAGCCAAAACGTATTTAACTCAGCGCATTGTACTGGAGGCTAAACGTTTGCTGGTTCATACAATGCAACCCGTAGGTGGGATTAGCATCGATCTTGGTTTTGACGAACCAACAAATTTCGTCAAATTCTTCAAGCGCGAGGCAGGGATGGTGCCGATGGCTTTTCGCCGGCTCTACACGGGATTTGAGGACCACTAAATCGTTAGTCAAAATAGTAATTAGCAGGGGGGCTATGCTCCTGGTTTTTTTCTGCTGCAACTTAAATAAACTTGGGAATATGTCGTCGCAGGGTGCTGTTTCATTTACCGCCCCTGCGCTTAATGACCAACCAACGGATAGTGTTTGATACGGCATGGGTAATCGTCGCGGCCTTCTCCCTTACAGATACCATCAATATAACGATAGCGAATCTGCACCGACTCTCCTTTCTTCGGCCATTGGCGGCGGGGAACTATCTTTTGATAATCCGTTGTTTCAGGATTAAATGTGATTATTTCCCCCACGGTCGGGCACTCAACGCCGGCTGTTTCTGGGGTAACCCGCACTATTTGCGCCTCTAGTCGCGGGTAGTCCTTGGTTTTGATGGCGCGAATCTGTACATCAAGCAGACATATATTCCAGGTACTGGCAAAGGCTGCAGGAGCCAGCAGCGTAAATGCGAGTAATAAAATGCGCGGGGATTGTGTTCGCCACATCTTGGTATCCTTCTTCAAAGGCAACATCAATATCGATATCTCAAGGTGGAATATTATACCCCATATCCGCAAGATTTACGGATAACCAGCGAGGGGCAGAATAATGCGCTTTGGTGGTTCGTCATTCCCCCGGGCTATACAGCAGCTCCCCGGCTTTGCGGTCAGGTACTGTCTAGCCTGGTAATCCTCCACAGACCGCGCTTATTAAAGCCAACTCTTCCCGCATGACTACACGGGTTCAAAGGTAACGATCAAATTGGCAATTGATATTGTTATGTTATAACGTAATAATATCAAGGCGACCTTCAAATGTTTGTGCGGGATTACCGTCAACGAGCCCCGTAACGGAATTGGCGGGGTAAACACGATTAATGGATTATTGATGAAAGTATTGGGAGAACAGTGAGCAATGTCAGAGGTTTCACTAGGGATTACAAAAGATAGCCGATTACCTGTCACCGTGTTATCTGGCTTCTTGGGCGCAGGAAAGACCACGTTGCTCAATCATATCTTAAATAACCGCGAAGGCAGGCGTATTGCTGTTATCGTTAACGATATGTCAGAAGTCAACATTGATGCTTCTTTGGTTAGAGATGGCGGCGCAGCACTTTCCCGAACAGATGAAAAGTTAGTAGAGATGAGTAATGGCTGCATCTGCTGCACATTACGTGAAGATCTGCTACTGGAAGTCAATCAACTGGCCAAAGAGGGGCGTTTTGACCAGTTAGTGATCGAATCGACCGGGATTTCTGAACCTTTACCAATCGCAGAAACCTTTACCTTTGCTGGCGATGATGGAGAGAGTCTGTCACATATTGCCAGGCTGGATACCATGGTAACAGTTGTCGATGCTTGGAATTTTCTAAACGACTATGAATCTGAAGATAGTATTCAGTCACGTGGTGAATCTTTAGGTGAAGAAGACGAACGTAGTGTTGTAGATCTGCTTATTGAGCAAATTGAATTCTGTGACGTGCTTATTCTCAATAAAATCGACCTGATAGATAAGGATCAAAAAGAGAAACTCGTTGCTATTATCCGTTCCCTTAACCCCGTGGCAAAAATCATCAACGCACAATATGGTGTTGTTTCGCTAGAGCAGGTACTTAATACCGGTCTGTTTGATTTCGAGAGAGCAGCTCAGGCTCCTGGTTGGCTGAAAGAATTACGGGGAGAGCATCTTCCTGAAACTGATGAATACGGTATCTCCAGTTTTACATTCCGGGCTCGTCGGCCTTTTCACCCTGCACGCTTCTGGCAAATCATGGAAAATGAGTTGACCGGTGTCATCAGATCTAAAGGCTATTATTGGCTTGCAAGTCGCCCGGAATATGTTGGAACATGGTCGCAGGCGGGCGGTGTGGCACATCAGGGGTTAGGTGGAATGTGGTGGGTAAACGTTCCGCAATCGGAGTGGCCGACGGATACGGAATCTCTCGATTTTATCGCATCGCATTGGATTGATGATGTAGGGGATGCCCGCCAAGAGCTGGTTTTTATCGGGATAGATATGGATGAAAATGTATTACGCAGCCAACTTGATGCAGCGCTACTCACTGAGCAGGAAATGGCGGAAGGGCCCGAGAAGTGGCTCACCTACCCAGATCCTGTTTCCCCGTGGTTCGAAGAGTAATATCGCACGTTCAGTCTTATTAAATATCAATCTTATATACTCAATTAACTTGAAAACGCTTGATCAAGTCTATTATTAGGGGAAGCCTGTTGAAGGGGGCATTCAGGCAGCCTGTAGGGCGGGATGCAGGGATGTATCCCATCATAGCCCCTTAGTGGGTGGTCCTGCTTGGGCCGAATAACGCGGCATATACGGGTGTCGCCCGGTGCACACAACTTGAGTCTGATAAGCCATGAGAACACAATCAGTCAATATCACTCTGACGGGTATGATTAGCATCGGAGTCATAGGGTTACTGCTTACTTCATCGCTTTTTGTATTCGTTCGTTATTGGGCGGATTTTGTTCAGTTCTGCATTAATACCCAGATTTATATGCACCGCTCGCTGGTAAGTTACCTCCTGCAACTACGGGCGCATCAATATAATGGGGGAGTCATGTTAGTCTTGGGCAGTTTTGCCTATGGATTTCTCCATTCTATCGGGCCGGGGCATGGTAAATTTGTAATTACCACATATCTGTCCACTCATCGACAACAGTTGCCTCGCAGTCTTTTGGTGACCCTACTCGGCAGTTTGTTGCAAGGCTTGACGGCTATTCTGTTCGTTTTGATATTGGCGATTATCTTAAATTTTTCAATGGGTGACCTTAGCCTCAGTCGCTATTGGGTAGAGAAAGGGAGTGCCGTGCTTATCGCCTGTTTTGGTCTGATATTATTGCTGCGTGCCAGTGGATTTCGCCTAGATAAATCATTAATGACCAGACCACTGACGATCCGTACATTACAGCGATCATCCGTATTACCCTCTGCCGTTGCCCCACCAGCACATAGTCACGATGAAACGTGCGGTTGTGGACATCGGCATTTACCTAACGCCAATGAACTGGCGGGTGATTGGCGCCATACCCTTTGGGTCATTGCCGCTATAGGTGTTCGCCCTTGTAGTGGTGCGATCATGCTCCTGGTTTTTGCGAATGCAATGGGCATATTTACTTGGGGGGTTATTTCCGCCATGAGTATGGCGTTGGGTACCGCGCTATCAATCATGATTCTGGCAACCCTTGTGCACCATCTGCGGGAGCGTTTTATTAATACCAGTAGCACAGTTTTTAATGTTTATTTTCCGCAGGTTGCTCGAGTGATCATGATGCTCGGGGGGATCATACTAATGTTGTTTGCGTTAGTTTTATTCAACTCAGTGATTCCAGTCAGCTTAAATGGTGACTTTATTTCTGCAGGTTGTTAAGCGTGCATTTGAGAGGGGAAATTTGCATGTTGTCTATACTCGTCATACTTCAAGCTGCTTGGGTGTTAGCTGCACTCTGTCACCCCAGTCACATAGTCAGCTATGCTCCTGGGGACTCCATCGCTGGCTGCCTACACGCAACTTGAATTATTTAGTGTATACAATCTGGACCCGCCGAAAATGGGCGGTTTATCAAGGCATTATTTTATGCTTGCTATAATCGCTTCCACATTGCTGCACCAGTTATATATTTGCTGCTCCAGTTATATATTCGCTGTACCAGCCATATAGTGGACAATGCTCCTGGTGGCAGTGAACCTCATTTATGAGGTTATCCCTTGCGGGCTAACGCAAGTGTTGTTCAAAACGCTTGGCGTTTTGAACAACAACTCGAATTATTTAAAGGATAGTCATCAACCAAGAATAATATGCGGATAAAAACGCGACAGATCCTGAGTGATCAATTCACGGTCTTCACGCAGACCAATACCACAAGGTTGATCATTCACCAGCCAACTACCGATCAGCGTATAGCTGCCTTCAAACTGCGGTAGTGGACAGAATTGCTGCACAATCATGCCTTCTTCGCCATAAGGCCCATCAACACGCACCACTTCCTGGCCATTTTTCACGATCTGGATATTGGCTCCTTCACGGGAAAACAGCGGCTTGGTGACGTAGTGTTCCATCGGTGGATGATCATCTTCGGCGAAATAAGCAGGCAACAGATTCGGGTGGTCGGGGAACATCTCCCACAACAGCGGTAAGAGTGCTTTGTTGGAAATAATGCTCTTCCAGGCAGGCTCCAACCAGCGTACACCGGCATCTTCCAGCTTGGTAGAAAACATTTCCCGCAGCATAAACTCCCAAGGGTAGAGTTTGAACAGGTTACTGATCACTTGGTCTTGCTGGTCAGTAAACTGGCCTTTCTCACCCAGACCAATCTCCTCCATAAACAGGAATTCGGTCGGTAGCCCGGCTTCGAAAGCACAGTCCTGCAGATATTGCACCGTGCCGCGATCTTCCTCGCTGTCTTGGCAGCAGGCCAGATGCAATAGGCTAAAGCCATGGTGGGCTTGCAGATCGGCAAAACGCTCAATCAGTTTTTCTTGCAGACTGTTGTATTGATCGGATTGCGGGTCCAACTTACCGGCATTGATTTGGTCTTCCAACCATAACCATTGGAAAAAGGCCGACTCATACAGCGAGGTTGGCGTATCGGCGTTGTTCTCCAGCAGTTTTGGTGGGTTGACCCCATCATAAGCCAGGTCCAGCCGCGAATAGAGTGATGGCTGATGGGTACGCCAAGAGTTGCGCACGAAATCCCAGGTATGCTTTGGAATACGGAATTTGGTCATCAGCTCATCGCTGTTGACCACTTTTTCCACCACTTTCAGGCACATCTGGTGCAGTTCGGCAGTGGCCTCTTCAATCTCTTCGATTTGCGCCAGGGTGAACTGATAATAAGCATCTTCACACCAGTAGGGCTCGCTATACATGGTGTGGAAGTTGAAACCAAATTCAGTAGCTCTTTCCCGCCAGTCGGGGCGTTCGGTAATTGCAATGCGTTTCATGCATTAACCGCCCATGCTGCGTGAGCTCGAAGAGCTAGCGCTACTGCTGCGCTGCATACTGGTCTGTTTGGCAACGGTTTCACCAAAGCCACCACGGGTGATGGTGTTGGTCACTGCAGGTTTGGGGGCCATGGCGGTTTTCGGCACCGTCATGGTACGGCCACCCGCGGTTGCCGCACCATAATTCTTGCCGCTGGCATCAACGAACTTGCCATTTGCCGGGCTGGCGGCATTTTTAGAGGTAAAGAGCGGTTGTTGGGCATAACCGCCACCCATCATACGGCCCATCATATAGCCAGCCATCAGTGGCATCCAGAAGCTGCCGCTGCTTTGTGATTGTGCTGCCATGCCTGCCTGAGCCGGAGCCTGAGTACATTGCGACTCACCAAATTCGGCAACGCAATCTTCACGGTTGGCATATTTGGGGGCGGTTTTCTCTGCTTCTTTCAGGGCATTATTGTAGGCGGTGGTACATTGTTCACTCATTGATGGATTCGCGTGGGAACAATCGTCAGCGTTTTGGTATAAAGAGACGGTTTCATCCGCTTGTTCGCAGCCAGCCAACATAAAGACTGCGCTGATTGCCAAAGCCACCGGTGCAACACGGTAGCTGCGCCAGGATTTGCGGAAGGTTTCTTGGTTGATTTGTTTTGTCCGTTTCATGGTTGTTATCCCGTCATTCAGGCGGTATTCGCCGTTACTCAGTTATTGCCCGTAAGGATAGGGGAAATACGTTCACAATTAAAGCTGAAATGGTCTCTTTACGCAGTTATACGTTGGTGTGTGCGCCAGTTCGCTTTATGGGTAAAAATAACATTTTAATGTTACATAATGGAACATTTTTAGGCGTAGAGTGTTCCATTACGTAACGTTTTTTACTGCTATTCGCCGGACCGTATGCAGGACGTATAGTCGGGAATACACCAAGATGCAGGTATTGAAATGCATCTGCTTTAAGCCGATACCTGAACATTACAATCGTTAACTTTCCTTCAAGGAGTCAGTTATGTTGAGAATCATTCAATCACCAAGCAAATACATTCAAGGTCCAAATGCCTCAGCCTCTGTTGGTGAATATGCTAAATCACTTGCCGATAATTACTTTGTGATTGCCGACGATTTCGTGATGAAACTGGTCGGTGAGACCGTTCTGGGCAGTCTGCAGCAACAAGGGGTGAAAAATCACGCCTGTGTTTTCAATGGTGAATGTAGCCATAAAGAAATCAAGCGTTTGGGCGAAGAGTTACAGAAGCATGGCTGCAAAGGCGTGATTGGCATCGGTGGGGGTAAAACCCTGGATACTGCCAAGGCGGTTGCCTACTTCCAACATTTGCCAGTGGTATTGATGCCCACCATTGCATCAACCGATGCACCGACCAGTGCTTTGTCGGTGATCTACACCGATTCGGGTGAGTTCGAAGAGTATCTGATCTACCCAGCCAACCCCAATATGGTGGTGATGGACAGTGCCATTATTGCTAAAGCACCGGTTCGTCTGCTGGTATCAGGGATGGGGGATGCACTTTCGACTTATTTTGAAGCCAAAGCGTGTTTAGATTCCCAGGCCACCAGTATGGCAGGGGGGAAATCGACTCTGGCAGCACTTAACCTGGCCCGTCTTTGCTATGACACCTTGCTGGCCGAGGGCGTTAAAGCCAAGTTAGCGGCAGAATCGGGTGTGGTTACCGAAGCCGTAGAACGCGTTATTGAAGCCAATACCTACCTGAGTGGGATTGGTTTTGAAAGTAGTGGTTTGGCCGCTGCACACGCCATCCATAACGGTTTCACCGTGCTGGAAGAGTGTCACCACCTGTATCACGGCGAGAAAGTGGCATTCGGTACCCTGTCTCAGTTGGTATTGCAAAACAGCTCCATGGAGCAGATTGAAACCGTGATGGATTTCTGCCAGCAGGTAGGGTTGCCGATCACACTGGCTCAAATGGGCGTCAAGGGTGAGCTGAAAGAGAAAATCAGCAAAGTGGCAGAGGCGAGTTGCGCCAAAGGTGAAACCATTCACAACATGCCATTCACCGTAACACCAGATATGGTGCTGGCTGCTATTTTGACTGCCGATAAGCTGGGTACTGCCTGGCTCCAGGGGGAGTAATCCCTAACAGCCATCAATGGATGGGTCAGGGATGAAACAACGCCCAAGGATTGGGCAAGTCATGACCCCTACAGTTTGCATGACAATAGCGGGCGTACTTCTGGGACTTGCTGTTGCCAATCGAGGAATGAATGGTGAAAAAACTTATCAATAAAGTTGAGTCAGTACTTGACGAACAGTTACTGGGGATAGCAGAAGCACATCCAGAACTGGTCGTCCATCAGGAGCCGTTATTTGTCACCCGCAAAGCAGGCCCGACCATGGGGAAAGTGGCGATTCTCTCTGGTGGTGGCAGTGGTCATGAGCCAATGCACTGCGGTTTTGTCGGTGAGGGGATGCTTGATGGCGCTTGCCCTGGGGAGATTTTTACCTCGCCTACGCCTGACAAAATGTATGACTGTGGTCTGGCGATTGATGGTGGTGCCGGCGTATTGCTCATCATCAAGAACTATACCGGTGATGTATTGAATTTTGAGACCGCGACCGAATTGCTGCATGACAGCGGTGTTGCGGTAGCCACCGTGCTGGTTGATGACGATGTGGCCGTTAAAGATAGTCTGTTTACCGCTGGGCGGCGTGGTGTAGCCAACACGGTGCTGATGGAAAAACTGCTCGGTGCTGCGGCAGTCAGAGGGGATGACCTGGATGCGATAGTGGCGCTGGGCCACAAAATCAACAATCAAGGGCACTCTCTTGGGGTAGCGTTAGGTGCGTGCACTGTGCCAGCAGCCGGTAAGCCATCGTTTATTTTAGCGGATAATGAGATGGAGTTTGGTGTCGGCATCCATGGTGAACCGGGCATCGAACGGCGCTTGTTCACTTCCCTTGATAATACCGTGGATGAAATGTTCCATACCCTGATTGAGCATGGCCCTTATCAGCGCACGGTCCGTGTTTGGGATCGTCAAGCCGGCGAATGGCTTGATCAGCAGCAGAGTAAGCGTGCACTGACCCGAGGTGACCGAGTCATTGCCCTGGTGAACAACCTGGGAGCAACGCCGGTTTCCGAGCTGTACGGTGTCTATCATCGCCTGGTTGAACGCTGTGCGGAAGCCGGGATCACCATCGAACGTAATCTGATTGGCTCGTACTGTACTTCGCTGGATATGCAGGGTGTTTCCATCACCTTACTGCAAGTGGATGATGAGTTGTTGTCACTATGGGATGCGCCGGTGAAAACCCCTGCGCTGTGCTGGGGCTGAGGAGCAGAAAGATGACGTTAAGCAAACAACAGGTTGTCGAGTGGTTGATGCAGTGCGGTGAAGTGTTTACCCGTGAGCGTGATTTTCTGACCCAGTTGGATACCGATATCGGTGATGGCGACCATGGCCTGAACATGAACCGTGGTTTTAACAAGGTGGTAGAGAAACTGCCTTCTGTGGCGGATAAGGATATCGGCTTTATTCTCAAGAATACCGGTATGACGCTGCTTTCCAGTGTTGGGGGCGCCAGTGGCCCGCTGTTTGGTACCTTCTTTATTCGTGCCGCTCAAGAGGCTAATGCCAAGCAGAGTCTGGATCTGGCGGAATTGAAGCAGATGATCCAGGAAGGGGCTGAAGGGGTCATGATGCGTGGTAAAGCCGAACCGGGCGATAAAACCATGTGTGATGTCTGGGGGCCGGTGGTAGAGAGCCTGAACCAGTCACTAGAACAGCAGTTGAGTCTGCCACAAGCGTTGCAACAAGCTGCAGTACGTGCCGAGCAAGCAGCACAAGCCACCATCACCATGCAGGCCCGTAAAGGGCGTGCCAGCTATCTTGGGGAGCGTAGTATTGGCCACCAGGATCCGGGTGCGACTTCCGCCATGTTGATGATGCAAACATTGGCTGAAGTAGTGGGGGCTGCTGGATGATTAATATTGTTGTGGTTTCGCACAGTGCTCGGTTGGCTCAAGGTATTGAGCAGCTTGCCCGTCAGATGATGAACAGCGAGGGGTGTAAACTGGCACTGGCGGCGGGGGTTGATGATGAAGAACACCCGATCGGTACCGATGCGATTAAGGTGATGGAAGCGATCGAATCGGTGTCTGATGCGGCCGGGATCGTTGTGCTGATGGATCTTGGCAGTGCGCTATTGAGTGCTGAAACCGCACTGGAACTGCTTGATCCAGAATTGTCTGCACGAGTGACATTGTGCTCAGCCCCTTTGGTTGAAGGGACTTTGGCTGCCGTTGTGGCGGCCAATGCCGGCGGTAACCTGGAACAGGTGCTGGCGGAAGCGCAGGGTGCGTTACAGGGTAAACAGGCACAACTGGGTGAACAGCCCGTTGCCAGCAAACCGATAAGTCTGCCATTGAATCAGGGTAAGAGCCTGAGTTGGCAGGTGCAGAATCCACATGGGTTACATGCCCGCCCTGCCGCTCGCTTGGCAGAGGCATTAGCGCCCTTTGATGCTGAACTGGTGCTGGAAAAACAGGGGCAGTGTGCCAACCCACGTAGCCTGAATCAACTGGCGATGTTGCAGGTTCGTCATGGTGATACTATCCGTCTGATTGCTGATGGTAATCAGGCAGATGAAGCCCTGGCTGCTTTCAAAGTATTGGCGGAACAGCATTTCGGTGAAACGGTTTCCGAGCAACAGCAGCCTTCGTTGCATGGTATTCCGGTGGCGGAAAGTGTGATCAGCGGTCCGATATTCCAAAACCGCAGTTTTTGGCCTCAAGTCGAGTCGCGCAAGATAGGTGTTGATGACGTGCTCAATGAGCAACAGCGTCTGCGTACTGCACTGCAGCACACGCTCAATGACCTTGACCAACTGGCGGATCATGCGGCTCAGCTTATCGGTAGCACACAGGCGGCGATCTTTGCCGCGCACAGTATGTTACTTGATGATCCTGACCTGCAGCAGGCAGCCTATAACCGTATTGCCGAACAGCTATGTACCGCTGAACAGGCATGGCAACAGGAGCTGGAGCAGGTAGCCGCTGATTACCGGGCATTGGATGATGACTATTTGCGGGCACGTGAACTGGACGTGCGTGATGTCTTGCGCCGTAGCTTATGCCACCTGCAACAGCAGCCGATTCAAGCGATCACACTCAGTGAGCCTTCGATTCTGGTGACGGATGAATTGATGCCTTCAGAGGTGGTGATGCTGGAACGTCGTCGGGTACTGGGTATTTGCCTGAGTGGCGGCAGTGCGTTGTCTCATGCGGCTATTTTGGCTAAAACCATGGGGATACCGATGGTTGTTGGCGTAGAAGAGTGCATGAACAAAACCCACAGCGGCCAGAAGGCAATGTTGGATGCAGCGCGTGGAACATTACAGCTGAGTCATTAAGCACGCTGTTTGAACTGGCGGATATCAATTTGCAGTTGTTTGATTTTCCGCCAGAGAGTGGTGCGGCTGATCCCCAGTAGCTGCGCCATCTCATTGAGTTGCCCATGGCTGACATTCGCCACACGGATAATAGCCTGCCGTTCCATTTCTGCCAGCGTCAACAAGGGCATGACCGGTTGCGTATCACTTTCCAGTAAGGGTTGTTGACTGAGTAAGTGAGAAGGTAAATCCGCCAGTTGAATATGATGATTGTGGCAAATCATGGCCGCACGCTCTATCACCCCTTTCAGTTCTAAATCGTTCCCTGGCCACAGATATAATCCTAATTGAGTCATCACTTCATCATCCACCCGAAAGCGGCATTGAAAGTGTTGTTCCAACGCACGTAGATGGTGGAGTACCAGCAATGGAATGTCACTAAGGCGCTGACGTAGTGGCGGGATTTGAATTTCGAATGCCTGCAGACTATAGAACAGTTGGCGGCGGAAACGATTCTGTTGCACCAAGACTGGCAGATTAGCAGCGCTGGCGGCAATTACCCGGACATTCACCGGGATCACGTGACTGGAATTCATACGCATGACCACGCCGGTTTTTAAAATCTGCAACAGGGCGGATTGCATCGTCAGCGGCAGATATTCGATCTGTTCAAGATACAGCGTACCCCCGTTGGCCAGTTCAAATTTGCTGAGCTGACCCGCTTCCTCTTCACTGGCATCACTACCCAGCAGTTCTTTTAGCCCTTGTTCTTCTGGCAGCAATTGGCAATTCAGCGCGATATAGGGCCCAGCCGCCCTGTCGCTGGCGTTATGAATAGATTGACTCACCAGCTCTTTACCCACCCCCTCTTCACCACACAGCAAAATAGGGTGATGGCCTTTCGCCGCTTGCTGACCATAGCGGATCAAGCGGCGCATCTCTTGTGTACCTGAAGGCATCTGTTCGAAGGTGTGACTCACCCGGCTGATTTGGCTACTGACATATTGATGCAGCCGCTCAAACGGATGCAATAGGGCAATAAAGCTGCAATGTTCCCCATCAGGGATCGGTTTAAGCGTTAATAAGGTGGCGATAAACTGCCCCTGATTCTCGAAGGTGACTTCAACATGTTGCAATGCCTGGCGTTGAGCAATAGCCCGGTTCAGCAACGCAGGCAAGGTCAGCAACTGAGAGAGTGGTTTACCCTGGCTTTGCTGTTCATGCAGTTTCAGCATAGTGGCGGCACGGTGGTTGATGTATTGCAGATAACCACGGTGATCCCAAGCCATAACGCCATCGTCAACGCTATCGAGCAATCCATTGAGCTGATTCAGATGGCGGTTGGATTCAGCCAGCAAACTATCGGCGCTCAGGGCGTTACCAATTTCTCTGGCAATGGCCAGGATCAGTGAGAGGTCGCTGGCACTAGAGTCCGCCAGTTGGCAACCGAGTGCCAACGTCCCGCGCTGCCGACCATTGTTATCATAAACCGGGGCGGCGCAAAATGACCAATTGTGCAATGCCTGGCGGACATGCTCACTCCCGTAAACTTGTATTGGGTGACCTTCTGATACTGCCAGTGCAGGGGCATTGGTGCCAATATCCCCTTCCGTCCAGTATGCGCCAGAAGTAAAGCCCAGTTCGAGCAGTTGTTCACGGGTGGTGTCATCGCCACATTGCCAGAGTGTACAGCTGCTCTCATCGAGGATCATCAGCACACAATGACGCTGCTCCATATATTCCCAGGCATCTTCTAATGCTGCTTGACCGAGGGTGATGAAGTCGTCTTTACGCTGGAAGATGGAATTGAAGGTGGTCCCCAACGCACAGTGAGGCGCTCTCCAGACCGTGGGTTGCATCAGAGTACGGCAACGTAACCAGGAAGCATAAATGGCCGGTGAGGGTTGATCTGCTAGTGTTAGGGTACCTTCGGCGATCAGGCGTTGCCAGCGAGAAGCGTTCTCCATCAGTTCTTATCCAGCCTTGAAATCATCGGAAGAGAATAATAACACTGAATAGTAGAATGAGGGCAGCAACGTATTAAGCAAAAAGGACAAAACAAAAAGCACAAAACGGAGCTAGCGAAGGCTAGCCCCGTGATGGAAGTGATCAGCGGGTTGGCGCGGTGGTGCGGCTGTTTTCTGGTCTGGTGGTGGTGGCACCAGCGGCATAGGCATCTTGCTCAGCCGTTGAGGGTGCGACCGCCTCTGGAGAGGTTGAGATCGGTTTGCCCAAAGCTCCGTTCAACATCATCAGATCATTTTCATTCAAGGTGCCCTGGGCCAATTGAATTCTCAACTGATTGGTCAGATAGTCGTAGCGAGCCTTGGAAAGCTGTTGCTTGGCGTTATACAGCGCTGTAGTGGCATTCAACACGTCAACAATCGTCCGTGTTCCCACCTCATAACCGGCCTCTGTTGCATCCAATGAGCTCTGGGCAGAGACTTCTACCTGCTTATAGGCACTGATACTACTGATGGATGCAGAAATATTGTTGAAAGAGGAACGAACCGTTTGTATCACACTGCGGTGCGCACTTTCCAACTGCTCACTGGCCCCGACAAAATTGTACTGCGCCTGTTGTACTTGGGCGTTGGTTATCCCACCGTTATAAATTGGCACGCTGAGATTAACCCCAATCTTGTTCTGACCAATATCTGAGTCAGGTGTGTTGTTTTGCGAACCACCAGTTCGGGTATTGGTGATCCCACTGGAAGCGGTTAAATCAACGGTTGGCATATAGCCTGTCTGTGCCGCTTTAATCTGTTCGCGCGCCAAATCCTGGCTCAGACGGGCAGATAATAGATTCAGGTTACGGTTTTCAGCCTGTTTCAACAGATTGTTGACGGCATCTGGGCGCTTGGTGGTGAACTTGCCCGTATCCAGTGAAGAGAGTTCCGCGTAATAGGTGCCGGTGATTTGGCGTAATGCTTCTAATGCGTTATCAAGATTGTTACGTGCGGTGACTTCTTGGGCCAGAACGGTATCGTAGTTGGCACGGGCGTCTTGCACATCGGTAATTGCCACCAAGCCGACGTTAAAACGTTGGGTAGTTTGATCCAGTGTCCGGTAAACCGCCAATTTATTCGCTCGAGTAAAAGAGAGCGAATCAATGGCTTGTAGCACGTCAAAATAGGCTGTCGCCGTATTGAGTATCAACTGTTGGGCTGAGGTTTGGTAGGCGACATCAGTAATCCCGGCGCTTTTTTCCTGAATTGTCAGGGCACGCCATTTAGACATGTCAAACAGGGTCTGAGTGAGCGCCAATGATCCGCCGGTGGTATTACTGTTGGTATTGCTGGCATCACGAAAACCGCTGTTATGCGTATACCCGGCGGTGAGTCCCAGTTGCGGCAGCAAGGGGCTGCGTGAAATATTGATACCTTCATAGGCAGCATCACGATCGGCGGCGCTTTTACGCAGGTCCGGGTTACTTTCCCTGGCCTGTTTGTAAACTTGTAGCAGGTTTTCTGCTGAACTCATGGTACTAAAGCCGCTCAGGCTCAGGCCGATAATAAAGGGGAGCAGTTTTTTCATTTGCATTCCTTGTTGTGCAGCAATATGGCGATCTCAAATAACAGGTGAACTCTCATGAGTTTGTTGTAGAACTGCTACTTGTATCAGTTCGAGATACGTTAGTGCTGACGATAGACGAATAGTTGCCAATTCTAGCAGAGACTGTAGTTTACTTAATGTGACTTAATGTGCCATCTGACAGAACTTTTACTTTTCTCGCTGCCAGGTTAACTGACACTTGGCTGTTTGCATCGGTATCATCTGCATATCATGGTTCACAATCTAGCATAAAGTAGGGCAGGATAGCCCTACTGTTTCTGTTACCAACATAGCTTAGCATCATTGCACAGGAGAATTGGCACATGAACCGTTCACAACCTTCCCCCGTTACTCTCGGTAAGAAAGAGGTAGAAATTATTGCACGAGAGACGCTATACCGAGGTTTTTTTTCCCTTAATTTATATCGGTTTCGCCATCGCCTGTTCAATGGTGAAATGAGTGGTGAGGTAACACGCGAAATTTTAGAGCGTGGTCATGCGGCAGTCTTGTTACCTTATGATCCGGTAAGAGACGAGGTGGTGTTGATTGAACAGATACGTATCGCCGCCATTGAGACGTCTGAAACTCCATGGCTACTGGAAATGGTGGCCGGTATCATTGAAGCCGGGGAAAGTGTTGAAGAGGTTTGCCGCCGTGAAGCGTTAGAAGAGGCGGGTGTGGTGGTTGGGCGCTGCAAACCGGTATTGAATTATCTGGCAAGCCCAGGGGGTACCAGTGAGCGTTTGTCGATTATGGTCGGCGAAGTGGATGCCCTAATGGCTGAAGGGATCCACGGGTTGCCTGAAGAGAATGAAGATATTCGCGTTCATGTGGTCAGCCGTGAGCAAGCTTACCGTTGGGTTGAAGAAGGGGTGATTGATAATGCGGCCTCAGTGATTGCATTGCAGTGGTTGGCATTACACCATCAACAGCTAAAAGCGGAATGGAACAACTAAATGCAAAAGCGCTATACCCCTGATTTTCCTGAAATGATGAGATTGTGCGCGATGAATTTCGCACAATTGCGGCGTTTGCTGCCACATAACGATGAAGTTGATGAAAGCGTTACTTATCAGGTTAATGGCGTTCACTACCGTTTGACTATTATGGAAAGTACACGTTATACCTCTTTAGTGCAGATTGAGCAGGTCCAGCCCGCAGTCAACAGTTGGAGCCTGCCGAGGATGACGGTTCGGCTATATTATGATGCAATGGTTGCGGAAGTGTGTTCCAGCCAGCAGATCTATCGGTTTAAAGCGAGTTATGATTATCCGAATAAAAAGTTACATCAACGTGATGAAAAGCATCAAATTAACCAGTTTCTTGCTGATTGGCTGCGTTACTGTTTAGCGCATGGAGAGATGACGGTTCAGGTTATTTAGTACCCTGTGGGGTTTAGGCTGCAGCTTGAATGGCGACGAGTAGATACCCAAGTTCATTCAGGTTGCAGGTAGGCGGCAATTGAACGAAGCCCCGGGAGCTTACTCAAGTAAGTGACTGGGGTGAGTAAAGGCAGCCAACAACCCTGCGGCTTGAATGGCGAAGGGTATAGAGAGACTGAAATAGTAAAGGACACCATTTGGAAAGCCTGTTTAGACTGCCTGTGGCTGGTGGGGCCAAGGTCAGGATTTTACAAATAACTGATACTCACCTTTTTGCCAGCCAGAGTGAGACTTTGCTTGGCATTAACACTTATTCCAGTTATCACGCCGTGCTGGATGCTGTCATCGCACAGCAGTGTGAATATGATTTGGTGGTAGCGACGGGAGACTTGGCGCAGGACCATTCGTTGGAAGCATATCAGCACTTTGCTGCGGGCATGAAACGTTTGCCAGTGCCTTGTGTTTGGCTTCCGGGTAATCATGATTTTCAACCCGCCATGGTGTGTGCGCTGGCTGAGGCGGCTATTTCACCCTCCAAGCAGGTACTGGTGGGTGAGCACTGGCAAATTCTGTTACTGGATAGCCAGGTGTTCGGTGTGCCTCACGGAGAGTTGAGCGAGTATCAGTTGGGGTGGATGGAACGCTGTCTGCAGGCGTATCCTGAACGTTATACCCTGTTGCTACTGCATCACCATCCGTTACCCTCAGGCTGTACTTGGCTCGATCAACATGGCCTGCGCAACCCGCACGTGCTGGCGGCTATTTTGTTGCGCTACCCTAAGGTCAATACCTTATTGTGTGGGCATATCCATCAGGAGTTGGATCTGGATTGGTATGGGCGGCGGTTATTGGCCTCCCCCTCCACATGTGTGCAATTCAAACCGCATTGTACTAGTTTTACTATTGATGCGGTTTCTCCTGGTTGGCGCTATCTTGATCTACTGCCGGATGGCCGGGTGGAAACCCAGGTATTCCGGCTGGAGAACGATGATTTCCGCCCCGATATGGATTCGGACGGTTACTGATGTCTTCAACACTACTCTATTTGCACGGTTTTAACAGTTCCCCGCTCTCTGCCAAAGCGAGTTCATTGAAAGCCTGGCTGGCAGAGCATCACCCTGATATCGAGATGCTGGTACCTCAGTTGCCAGCTTATCCAGCCGATGCGGCAGAGATCCTCGAAGATATGGTCATGTCGCGTGCAGGGCAGACGATGGGGATCGTCGGCTCTTCGTTAGGGGGTTACTATGCCACCTGGTTATCACAATGTTTTGTTCTGCCAGCGGTGGTGGTCAACCCGGCAGTGAAGCCCTTTGAGTTGCTGATTGACTATCTTGGGGTTAACGAGAACCCCTACACCGGGCAGCAATATGTGTTAGAGTCACGCCATATTTACGATCTGAAAGTGATGCAGATTGAACCTTTAGAGTCGCCAGATTTAATCTGGTTGCTGCAGCAAACCGGCGATGAAGTGCTCGATTATGGTCAGGCAGTGGCTTATTACAGTGCCTGTCGCCAAACAGTAGAATCGGGTGGCAATCATGCTTTTGTCGGTTTCGAGCACTACTTCCCACAGATTGTGGATTTTTTGGGGCTGTGAAACCTTAACCACGAAAATAATCAACGATGACTCAATCCAGCTATAACGCAGATGCCATTGAAGTACTCAGTGGCTTAGAACCAGTGCGCCGTCGTCCCGGTATGTATACCGATACCACGCGCCCAAACCACCTTGGTCAAGAGGTGATTGATAACAGCGTCGATGAAGCGCTGGCAGGACATGCCAAGCGTATCGACGTGATCCTGCACGCCGACCAATCGCTGGAAGTGATTGATGATGGCCGAGGTATGCCAGTCGATATCCACCCGGAAGAAGGGGTGCCAGCGGTGGAGCTGATCTTGTGTCGTTTGCATGCTGGGGGCAAGTTTTCCAATAAAAACTACCAGTTCTCGGGTGGTTTGCACGGCGTGGGCATCTCTGTGGTAAACGCCCTGTCGAAACGGGTGGAAGTTAACGTTCGCCGTGATGGCAATGTGTACAGTATTGCGTTTGAAAATGGCGATAAAGTCCAGGACCTGGAAGTGACGGGTACCTGCGGCAAGCGTAATACCGGTACCAGTGTTCATTTCTGGCCAGACGAGCAGTTTTTTGACAGCCCACGGTTCTCGGTTTCCCGCTTGAGCCATCTGCTGAAGGCCAAAGCAGTACTGTGCCCCGGCGTTGAAATCTACTTTATCGACAAAATTAACAATACCGAGCAGCGTTGGTGCTATCAAGATGGCCTGACCGACTACCTGATGGAAGCGGTGAATGGCTTGGTTACGTTGCCGGAAGCCGCCTTTGTCGGTAATTTTGCCAGTGATGTCGAAGCGGTGGACTGGGCGCTATTGTGGCTACCGGAAGGCGGGGAGCTGTTGACAGAAAGCTACGTCAACCTGATCCCGACCATGCAGGGCGGGACGCATGTTAATGGCTTGCGCCAGGGGTTACTGGATGCCATGCGCGAGTTTTGTGAATTCCGCAATATTCTGCCTCGCGGGGTGAAACTTTCAGCAGAAGATATTTGGGACCGCTGTGCCTATGTGCTCTCGGTGAAAATGCAGGATCCGCAATTTGCCGGCCAGACCAAAGAACGCCTCTCTTCCCGCCAATGTGCGGCTTTTGTCTCTGGGGTGGTAAAAGATGCTTTCAGCTTGTGGCTGAACCAGAATGTTCAGGCAGCTGAACAACTGGCAGAACTGGCGATCTCCAGTGCTCAACGTCGTCTACGGGCGGCGAAGAAGGTGGTGCGTAAAAAACTGACCAGTGGGCCGGCATTGCCGGGCAAACTGGCGGATTGCACCTCGCAGGATCTGAGTATGACCGAGCTGTTCTTGGTGGAAGGGGACTCGGCAGGGGGCTCGGCCAAACAGGCACGCGATCGGGAATACCAAGCGATCATGCCGTTAAAAGGTAAGATTCTGAATACCTGGGAGGTCTCTTCCGACGAGGTGCTGGCCTCACAAGAAGTACACGATATTTCAGTAGCGATCGGTATTGATCCCGACAGTGATGATCTGAGCCAATTGCGCTATGGCAAAATCTGTATCCTGGCGGATGCGGATTCCGATGGTCTGCACATTGCCACACTGCTGTGCGCGCTGTTTGTGCGCCACTTCCGTTCATTGGTGGTCGGTGGTCATGTCTATGTGGCAATGCCGCCGTTGTATCGTATCGACTTGGGTAAAGAGGTGTATTACGCCCTGGACGAAGAAGAGAAGGCCGGGGTATTGGATCAGTTGAAGCGCAAGAAAGGCAAACCGAACGTACAGCGGTTTAAAGGATTGGGTGAAATGAACCCGCTGCAATTGCGTGAAACCACACTGGATCCTAATACCCGTCGTCTGGTGCAGTTGACCATCAATGAAGAAAACACGGCACAAACCATGGCGATTATGGATATGTTGCTGGCGAAGAAGCGTTCAGAAGATCGGCGTAACTGGTTGCAGGATAAAGGCGACACGGCCGAACTTGATGTGTGATGCTGGTGGGGGAGGTCTCTCCGTTGCTGTTCAAGTGGCAAGGGGGGACTGAACCCGGTAACCCAGGGTGGGGCGCATGAAAATCACGCTTGAAGAGTTATTGGCTTATACGACGGTGGTCGACAGTGGCTCGGTTACTGCGGCTGCTGAATTGTTGGGGCAGACCACCTCCGGCATCAGCCGTGCCCTTAGCCGTTTGGAAAAGAAACTCGATACCACCTTATTACGCCGTACCACCCGCCGCCTGACCATGACCGAAGAAGGGCAAAGTTTTTTAGTCCATGCGCGAGAGATTATTAACGCCGTGGATCATGCCGAAGAGCAAATGGCACTACGCCGCCAGATCCCGGCAGGCCGCTTGCGAGTTAATGCGGCGGCCCCCTTTATGGAACATGTTATCGTGCCGTTGGTGCCGGGTTTTCGGCAAAATTTCCCGCAGATTGAGTTAGAACTGAATACCGATAACCGGATTATCGACTTAGTGGAAAAACGCACCGATATTGCCATTCGTATCGGCATATTGCGAGACTCCACCATCCATGCCCGTTTGCTGGGCACCAGCCAGGTACGCATTCTTGCCAGCCCGGATTACCTTGCCCGTTGTGGCACCCCACATAGCATAGAAGCCTTGAGCCACCATTGTTTGCTGGGTTTTACCCAACCTGAATCACTTAACCAGTGGCCGCTACGTAATCATCAGGCGGAGTTCTTTACCATAACCCCCACCTTATCGGCATCCAGTGGTGAAACGCTACGGCAACTGGCGCTATGTGGTGTGGGCATTGTGCGGTTGGCTGATTTTATGACGCGGCAAGATCAGCAAGCTGGGCGGTTGATCCCACTATTGACGGAAGAAACGCTGGTGGTACGGCAGCCGATCAATGCTGTCTATTACCGTAATACCCCATTAGCGGCACGTATTACCTGTTTTCTCGATTATGTGAGCACACATATTAATGAGCAGACGTTATAGATAATATACTCGTCATACTTTAAGCTGCTTGGTTGTTGGCTTCAATTACTCGCCTCGTCCATGAGGCTCGCCCCTATCGGGGCCGCCGCAAGCAGCGTTCAAATCCACTCCAGATGGATTTGTCGTTCACCCTAGTCACATAGTTAGCTATGCTCCTAGGGATTCGCTCAGTTGCCGCCTACAAGCAACTCGAATTATTTAGAGTATATTTTATTATCCATCTAAAATCCTAATGAATATTACTTATTTATCATTTAAATGAATGATTTATTTTGGCTTCCGTTTACTTCCGTTTTCTATAACAATACATGAGTGTTGTCACTTTTTTATTATTACATCCGGTTATTATCTGGTGGAAAGAATTTTATTATGATGTTTAGAGAAAAAAGGCAGGAAGTTATTCTGGGGTTGTTGGATAAAAATGAAAGTTTGAGTGTTAATTACTTGGCCAGGTTCTTTTTTATTTCCAAAGAAACCATTCGTAAAGACTTAAGTGAGTTGGCTGAAAAGGGCGTTATTCAACGCTATCATGGTGGGGCGAGAATATTACGCCGGGTACTACTGTCAGAAATCAGTAAAGCGAATCAGTTAAATATTGAGGCGTTACTGAAGAAAATTAACAGCCAGAAAGCGATAAATCAAAAAACAGCACGGGGAGATAAAATGACCGGACAGGTCTGTATTTTAGGTTCGTTCAATATGGATATTGTATCGAAGGTGGCTCGTTTTCCTCATGGTGGGGAGTCGATCATGGCCACCAGCAACACGTTGTGTCCGGGCGGCAAGGGGGCAAACCAGGCACTGGCCGCCAGCTTTGCTGATGCTAACGTTCACTTTGCCTGTAAAGTGGGGGATGACCAATTCGGTCAACTGGCTTATGAGCATCTCTCATCCTCAAATATTGACAGTTTAACGCTTTATAAATCGGCGACACAGCCAACCGGAAGTGCAGTCATTTTTGTCTCGGAGCAAAATGGCGAGAATATGATTGCGATTGATTCTGGTGCAAATAAAACCGTAACCGAAGATGAGGTGGCACGGTTAGAGCCCCATTTAAAACAAGCGGGGATCTTGTTAGTACAGTTGGAGAATAATATTGATGCAACCATTAACGCGATTATGTTAGCTAAAGCGTTAGGGGTTAAGGTTATTCTTAATCCCGCGCCATACTCTGACGGAATATTACCGTATTTACATCAAGTCGATATTGTCACCCCTAATGAGACCGAGGCCTCATTACTGTCTGGAATCCAAGTTTGTGATTTAAACAGTGCCCGTCAAGCGGCAGAGGTGATCGCCAGCCACGGGGTGAATACGGTGCTTATTACCTTGGGGAGTAAGGGCTCATTATTGTATGAAAATAACAAATTCAGCCATATTCCCGCATTGCCGGCGCTGGCTGTTGATACCACTGGTGCGGGGGATGCCTTTAATGGGGCTTTGAGCGCTGCAATCGCCAAAGGGAAAAATACCCATCAGGCGGCAGTCTATGCCACGGCATTTGCCTCGCTGGCAGTGGAACGGGAGGGGGCGTCCAATATGCCGTCTCACCAGTCGGTGTTACAGCGTTTATCACAGCATTAATGCTTCATATATAAGCCAACAAATAAAAAGAGACGATAAAGATGACAAAAAAAATCATTTTAGACTGCGACCCAGGTCATGATGACGCAATCGCCATATTATTGGCTCATGGCAATCCAGATATTGAGTTACTGGCGGTGACCACGGTAGTGGGTAATCAGACGCTGGAAAAGGTGACCCGCAATGCCTTGGCGGTGGCCCGTATTGCCAATATTACCGGGGTGCCTTTTGCTGCCGGGTGCCCACGCCCACTGGTACGTCAAATTGAGCTGGCACCCGACATTCATGGGGAGTCGGGCATGGATGGCCCGGTATTGCCCGCACCGACCTTAGCGCTGGATCCCCGCCATGCTGTGGATTTGATTATCGAGACCATCATGTCTCACCCAGCAGGGACGATTACCTTAGTGCCAACCGGTGGCTTGACGAATATCGCCCTGGCGGCAAGAAAAGAGCCGCGCATCGTTGAACGAGTCAAAGAAGTGGTGTTGATGGGGGGCGGTTACCATGTGGGTAACTGGAGTGCCGTGGCCGAGTTTAATATCAAGATCGATCCTGAAGCGGCCCATATTGTCTTTAATGAGAAGTGGCCACTGACCATGGTGGGGCTCGACCTGACACACCAAGCCCTGGCAACGCCAGAGGTGGTGGAAAAAATTAAAGCGGTTGGCACATTGCCCGCACAGTTTGTCGTTGAGTTATTGGAGTTTTTCAGTACCACCTATAAACAGGCGCAGGGCTTTGACTACCCACCGGTGCATGATCCTTGTGCTGTCGCCTATGTTATCGACCCCAATGTGATCACCGTAAAAAAAGTGCCAGTGGATATCGAGCTGACCGGTACGTTAACCCTGGGAATGACCGTGGCCGATTTCCGTTCTCCACCGGCGGCGGATTGTCATACCCAAGTCGCCGTTAAACTCGACCATGATTATTTCTGGCAGATGGTGGTGGACGCGCTAGAACATATTGGTGAGGTAACGACCTAATGCAGAACTCATCAGCTAACTCCGTCAGTATTAGTGCATTAATGGTCGCATTACTGGCAGCCTGTACCGCATTCCAGTTAAACGCCAGTATGTTAAGCCCGGTATTGGTGACGATCGCCAAGGAATTAAACACCAACGATGCCGCCGTGGGCTTATCTCAGACGGCATTTTTTACCGCCGCTGCGTTGTTTTCCCTGTTTCTCCCACGGTTAAGCGACATTATTGGGCGTAAAAAAGTCCTGATCTGGATGTTGGTGATCATGACATTGGGCACGGTGTTGGCAGCGATAGCACCCAATATTACCGTGCTCTATATTGCGCGTATTATTCAAGGGGTATCCGGCCCGGTTGTGCCGCTGTGCTTGCTGATGTTGCGCCATGAGATTGCTGACCCTAAGAAATATGGCATGTTGATGGGGGTGGTGACGGCAGTTAACGGCGGGATTGCGGGCATCGATGCCTTTTTAGGGGGCGTATTGGCCACCCACTTTGGTTTTCGCTCGGTATTCTGGTTGATTACGGTGGTTGCAGTGGTGGCTGCGGGTTGTGTCGCCAAATGGGCGCCTGAATCTAAACCTTCTGCGGGCAGCAAAATGGATTGGCTTGGGGTCACCCTGTTGGTGGGTTCCTTGGCATGTTTATTACTGGCACTGAATGAAGCCGGTAAATTGGCGCAGGCAAACGGCTTGATGATCAGCGGGCTGGTTATCGTTGCTTTGCTGCTGTTTATGCTCTTCTGGAAAGTGGAAACTCACTTAGTGCAACCGCTGGTGACCACCGCGCATTTAAAACAGCGCAGCACCTGGGCGCTACTGTTGACCACGACACTCACCATGACCGGTATATTTGCAGTGATTAATGGCTTGGTGATGTCTTACGCACAAAACAAAGAGGTAGGTTTTGCGCTGGAAGCGGACTGGGCATCGTTAATTTTACTCACACCTTATGCGTTAGTGGGCTGGTTGGTCGGGCCATTCTCTGGTCGTTTTGCGCCGGGAATCGGTTATAACACCGTATTACGCCTAGGGCTGGTGGGCAGTATTATCGCCATTGCCTTGATGATGTTCTTCGGCCTGAACTCGTTAACCATGCTAGTGACCTGCGCGGTATTGATCGGCATTACCTATGCGGGAACCGGCAATATCATGCTGAATGGTCTAGGGATTGTGTTATCCCCCAAAGATAACCCCGGGTTTCTGCCGGGTATGAATGCCGGTGCATTTAATCTGGGGGCCGGTTTAAGCTTCGCTATTCTACCTGCAGTGCAAATGGTCAGTGATAGCCCGAGTGAAGGCTACTTTAATGGTATGTTGGTGGGGCTAATAATTACTGTTATGGCGCTATTATCTTCACTACTGATACCCCGGCCAGTCAGTGCCGAGATTAACGGTTGATGTTTATCGCCATCACCTTGCTGGTTGCCGGGTGATGGCGTGATGAGCCAAATCAGTCATGGAGTTGCTGTTTATATCGTCGGGGGCAGGGTATCAGGGATCATTGATGTAGTGCGTCATAGACAGCGTCAAATAGGGAATTTTCGACCATGCTTGACGCTCGTTGATGAGTGTCTCACCACCCATATCGATATAGTACTCGGCTCCATCCTTGCTACGATAAGCGACGGTGCGGGATTCCCAGCCACAGCAGACAAATTTTAATGGCTTGAGGTTGAATGTCTGGATAGCCCAGGCTTCCACTTGGGGTAAATCGTTACCCGTTACGCGATAGGTTGCTTCAAGATAATCGGTGTTTCTATCATGGTGTTTGGCACAACCTTGGAATTTGACGTCAGGACGTGACAGGCCGAGCTGATGTAAAAAGTCACCGCATTCGAGTGGCGGATGTGCGACTGGTGCGGCATTTGCGTTGAAGTGGAGCCCAATAACGGCAAAAAAAAACGCCAGATATTTCATTACGATCTCCGTTTATCTGAGTCGTTTACTTGCCAGGTTATAGACCTCACTGTCTTCACGTTTACCCACGGCGACTACGGCAATAATTAATTCATTATCGATTACCTGATATACCAGCCTAAAGCCGGATGCTCGAAGTTTAATTTTGTAACAGCCCGGCATTCCCCTCAGCTTTGCCGAAGGGATATGGGGGTTTTCCGTGCATTTTTTCAGCTTTTTCGCAAACTGCTGCTGTATGGATTGGTCAAGATTACCCCATTCCTTAAGTGCATCCGTTCTGAACCTGACTCTGTAGCTCATAGATAGCTATCTAGGTCGATGTCATGTAATGCCTGTTCTGAACGCTGTTTGACCAGATTAGCCAGATCCTGGTCATCAATATACTCCAGCATCTGTTCGTAAAGTTTTGCAGGGACACAGTAGAATGCCGGCTGGTTACGATTCAGAATGGCTACCGGATAACCATCACCTGCATTGACCGTCGCCATGGGGTTTGTTTTGAGCTCAGTGATACTGGCTGTTGTGTTGCTATGAATGATGCTAGGCATAAATCCCCCGGGAAAAAACCAGTTAATAGGTTTTATTGTATCATATGGAAACCGATTAACCCGTTTTTTGGCGATCATTTGTCCGTTTTTATCCGGTGTGCCGTAAAACCCCGTCCTTCAGGGCGAGGATATAAGGCACGGTTTTCTACCTAACTTGGTGTTTGCTGTTGCTCAATGTATTGCCTGATGATGGATATTGGCGATCCGCCGCAGCTACTGGCAAAGTAGCTCGGCGTCCACAGAACACCTTTGTAGTAATACCGAGCTGCAATGTCAGGACGATCACGACGAAGTAATCGGCTAGACACACCCTTGAGGCTGTTAACAAGATTTGATACCGCTAACTTTGGTGGGTAGTTAATCAGCAGGTGAACGTGATCGCCTTCGCCGTCCATCTCGACCAGTTCAACCTCGAAATCAGCGCATACACTGGCAAAGTAATTTCGTAGCTTCTCGATAGCATCCTGATCAAATACTCTGCGTCGATACTTGGTAATAAAGACCAAGTGAACATGCATCAGGAAAGTACAATGTCTTCCTCGACGAATATCAATTTCTTTTGTCATAGGCCAAGAGTATAATTGTGGGAATGAAGCGACTGCAAGCCTTTAAATTCCAGTTAAGACCCAATGGTCAGCAAGAGCGTGATATGCGGCGCTTCTCTGGGGCTTGTCGTTTTGTTTTTAACCGCGCACTGGCGTTACAGAATGAAAATCATGAGGCGGGAAACAAATACCTTCCCTATGTAAAAATGGCCGCATGGCTGGTTGAGTGGAAAAAAGAACCTGAAACTCAGTGGTTGAAAGAGTCACCTTCTCAGCCTTTACAGCAGGCGTTAAAAGACCTTGAGCGAGCCTATAAAAACTTCTTCCAAAAAAGAGCCTCATTCCCACGGCTTAAAAAACGTGGTCAAAGTGATTCATTCCGCTATCCGCAAGGTGTGAAGCTCGATCAGGAAAATAACCGTATATCGTTGCCAAAACTGGGCTGGATAAGCTACCGCAACAGCCGTGAGGTTGTTGGCGAGGTGAAAAACGTCACGGTTAGCCAGTCATGCGGTAAGTGGTACATGAGTATTCAGACTGAATACGAAGTCACTGAACCGGCTCATACCTCAACATCGATGGTAGGTCTTGATGCTGGCGTAGCAAAACTCGCTACGCTCTCTGATGGCACTGTGTTTGAGCCTGTAAACAGCTTTAAAACCAATCAGAAGAAAGTTGCCAAACTTCAGCGTGAAATGAGCCGTAAGGTGAAGTTCAGCAACAACTGGAAGAAGGCAAAACGCAAAGTACAAAACCTGCACTCTCGTATCGCAAATATTCGCCGCGACTACCTTCACAAAGTCAGTACGACAATCAGCAAAAACCACGCAATGATCGTCATTGAAGACTTGAAAGTTGCCAACATGTCAAAGTCGGCAGCGGGTACGGTAATCCAGCATGGGCGCAACGTCCGTGCAAAATCAGGCTTAAACCGTTCGATATTAGATCAGGGGTGGTACGAACTTCGCCGCCAGCTTGAGTACAAACAGCTCTGGCGCGGTGGGCTGGTGCTGGCGATTAATCCAGCCTACACCAGTCAGAAATGCGCTTGCTGTGGTCATACAGCGAAAGAAAACCGCCAGTCACAAAGTCAGTTCGAGTGTCTGGAATGTGGCTATACAGAGAACGCCGATATAAACGGCGCTCGTAATATTTTAGCGGCGGGGCACGCCGCGTTAGCCTGTGGAGAGATGGCAGCTTTAGGCCGCTCGATGAAGCAGGAACCCACCGAGGCGAGTCAGGCTTCGGTCTGAACGCTGTAGGGATCCTCACCCTTTAGGGCGGGGAGGATGTCAATGGGCAAATGATCACTTAAAACAGTCAGAATTGCCTGTTGGTTTACTCAGTCAAGTCCAGTGGATTTTCCGCGTGTTAAGCAAAAACCTCACCCAGATGGGCACGCCAACGGGCGATATCACTGGCAACATCCGGCTGTTTAATTACGTTGTTACAGATAAAGGTCGGTAGTGCTTCCATCCCCAAGAACTGGTTGGCTTTGTGAAAGTGCAGGTAAACCCCATCAACACCGACGCCGTGGAAGAACTGTTCCGGGTCGGTAAATGCTTCTAAGGGGGCGTTCCAGGTCAGGCTCAGCATATACTTTTTCCCCTGAACCAGGCCGCCGGAGCCATATTTTTTACTGTCGTCGGAACGCGTCCGCCCATCGCTGGCGTAAAGTGTGCCGTGGCCTGCGGTGAACACCTCATCGATATACTTTTTCAGGATCCACGGTTCCCCCATCCACCAACCGGGCATCTGGTAAATAACGGTATCGGCCCAGAGGAACTTTGCTACCTCAGCGTCGATATCATAGCCATCATCAACCACCGTCACCTGAACCTGGTGCCTGGCATCACGCAGATAACTTTCTGCAATGTCGCTCAGTGTCTGGTTCAGTTGCCCGTTGGAATGGCCGAATTGCTTCTTGGCATTAATGATCAGAATATTGCTCATGGATAACGGGTCCTGTCAGAAGAAAAAAATGTTATGGCACATCACCAGGTGTCAGGCCATAGGATGGTTGGCAGTGTAATCCTTCAGTAAACAGAAAAAAATGTGATGTGAAGCATAACAGTGTTGACTATTAGTCAATATAACGGCGAGATCAGTGACATCATTGCACTAACCATGCGTCAACTGTGACAGCCACCCGGTAGATGAGTTACTATCGCCGGCAGAATCGACCTTTTGTCGTCTGAGGACATTTGAGTAATGAGTGAATTGACTCATGATGGTGTTGAGCGTCTACCGCTGCACACATTCACTGAAAAAGCCTATCTTGACTACTCCATGTACGTCATCATGGATCGGGCGCTGCCTTATATTGGTGATGGTTTAAAGCCAGTACAGCGTCGCATTATCTATGCCATGTCGGAACTGGGGCTTAATAATAGCGCCAAATTCAAAAAATCCGCCCGTACCGTCGGTGACGTGCTGGGTAAATACCATCCCCATGGTGATAGCGCTTGCTATGAAGCCATGGTGCTGATGGCACAGCCCTTCTCTTACCGTTATCCGTTGGTGGATGGGCAAGGGAACTGGGGGGCACCGGATGATCCCAAATCCTTTGCCGCCATGCGTTATACCGAATCTCGCCTGTCAAAATATGCGGAAGTGCTACTGGGTGAACTGGGCCAGGGGACGGTGGAATGGGGGCCGAACTTTGATGGTACCATGCAAGAACCCAAGATGTTGCCTGCGCGTTTGCCGAATATCCTGCTGAACGGCACCACCGGTATTGCGGTGGGGATGGCAACGGATATTCCGCCACACAACGTGCGCGAAGTGGCGGCCGCTGCTGTGGCGTTGATCGACAAACCGGGTGCTTCACTGGACGATCTGCTAGCGTTCGTACAAGGGCCGGACTACCCGACGGAAGCGGAGATCATCACCCCCAGCGAAGAGATCCGCAAAATTTACCAGCAGGGTCGTGGTTCGGTGCGGATGCGCGCGGTGTGGAAAAAAGAGGATGGCAGTGCGGTGATCACCGCTTTGCCACACCAGGTTTCTGGTGCCAAGGTGTTGGAGCAGATTGCCAGCCAGATGCGCGCCAAAAAACTGCCGATGGTGGAGGATCTGCGTGATGAGTCCGATCACGAAAACCCAACCCGCCTGGTGATTGTGCCGCGTTCTAACCGGATTGACTTGGAGCAGGTAATGAACCACCTGTTTGTCACCACTGATCTGGAACGCAGCTACCGTATCAATATGAACATGATTGGTCTGGATAACCGCCCCCAAGTTAAAGGGTTGGTGGAAATCCTGACTGAATGGCTGAGCTTCCGCCGTGAGACGGTGCGTCGCCGGTTGAATTATCGCTTGGAGAAGGTGCTTAAGCGGTTACATATTTTGGAAGGCTTACTGATAGCGTTCCTTAATATTGATGAAGTGATCCACATTATCCGCAGTGAAGATGAACCCAAACCGGTCTTGATCCAGCGTTTTGGCATCTCCGACACGCAGGCAGAAGCCATTCTGGAGCTGAAACTGCGTCATCTGGCCAAACTGGAAGAGGTGAAGATCCGCGCCGAACAGGATGAACTGGCGAAAGAGCGCGACCATCTGCAGGCCTTGTTAGCCTCTGAGCGCAAACTGAATAACTTGATCAAAAAAGAGATCCAGGCAGATGCGCAGGCTTATGGTGATGATCGCCGTTCGCCATTGACAGAACGTGAAGAAGCCAAGGCGATGAGTGAGCATGACTTTGTGCCTTCCGAACCGGTGACCATTGTCTTGTCGCAAATGGGCTGGGTACGCAGTGCCAAAGGCCATGATATCGACCCAAGTGGCTTGAGCTACAAAGCCGGAGACAGCTTCCGAGCGGCTACACGCGGCAAGAGCAACCAACCCGTGGTGTTTATTGACTCCACCGGGCGCAGCTATGCCCTTGACCCAATGACATTGCCTTCAGCACGTGGGCAAGGTGAACCGTTGACCGGCAAACTGACACCACCACCAGGGGCGACCATTGAACAGGTGTTGATGGCGGCTGACGAGCAGAAATTGTTGATGGCCTCGGATGCGGGTTACGGATTCGTGTGTACCTTCAACGATCTGGTGGCCCGTAACCGTGCGGGTAAAATCATGATTACCTTGCCGGATAACGCGAGCGTCCTGCCGCCGATGGTGATCAACAGTGATGACGATATGTTGTTGTCTATCAGTACTGCTGGCAGGATGCTGTTGTTCCCGGTCGCGGATCTGCCGCAGCTTTCAAAAGGGAAAGGCAACAAGATTATCTCTATTCCAGCCGCTCAGGCGGCGAGCGGTGAAGACAAACTGGCTTGGTTGTTTGTGTTACCACCGCAGACGGCGCTCACCTTGCATGTCGGTAAACGTAAGTTGAAGTTGCGGCCGGAGGATTTGCAGAAATTCCGTGCTGAGCGTGGCCGTAAAGGCACCTTGCTCCCACGTGGTCTGCAACGTATTGACCGGGTTGAATTGGATATGCCGGAGTCACTGTCCCTTGGGGATAGCGAAGAGTAAGGGGCTGCTGTGGCGGCTGTATACCCAAAATTATTCGGGTTGCTTGTAGGCGGCAAATGAGTGAGTCCCTAGGAGCATAGTCAGCTATGTGACTAGGGTGAACGAGTGCAGCTAACACCCAAGCAACTTGAAGTATGAAGAGTATATGTGAATGAGGTTGGTATGTTATTAATATTACGTGCAATTATTGTCACGGTGTATTGCCTTCTGGTGTGCTTGCTGGGCTCTGTTTACTGCCTGTTTAGCCCACGGAATCCGCGTCATGTGTCCACTTTTGGTCATCTGTTTGGGCGCCTGTCGTCGGTATTTGGTTTGAAGGTTGAAATCCGTAAACCTGCCAATGCCGCCAATTTTGGCAAGTGCATCTATATCGCTAACCACCAGAACAACTACGATATGGTGACGGCAGCGAAAGTTGTGCAACCGCGGACGGTGACCGTAGGTAAAAAAAGCCTGATGTGGATCCCGTTTTTTGGTCAGCTTTATTGGCTGGCGGGTAACCTGCTGATTGACAGAGATAACCGTGCCAAAGCCCATGGCACTATTGCCCAGGTGGTTGAGGCTTTTGAGAAACAAGAGATTTCAATCTGGATGTTTCCTGAAGGGACGCGAAGCCGTGGGCGCGGCTTGCTGCCCTTTAAAACCGGTGCTTTTCACGCCGCTATTGCGGCAGGTGTGCCGATTGTGCCGATCTGTATCTCCACCACCAGCGGCAAGATTAATTTAAACCGCTGGAACAATGGTCATGTCATTATCGAGATGTTGGAACCGATTGACTCCAGTGATTACAGTAAGGAACAGGTACGTGAACTGGCCGCTCATTGTCATGAGTTGATGAAGGCAAAAATTGAACAGTTGGATGCGGAAGTCGCTGATCTGGACGCCGGTAAAAAATAAATTTGGGTAGGCCATTAAGGGCTATTTGATCCGGCATGATGCCTTTTGTACCCCGATTACTCGGGGCTGTTTACCAGACTTGGCTTTATTTTGATGGAGAGATCATGTCACTCAGTCGACGTCAGTTCATACAGGCATCGGGTTTGGCTTGCTGTGCAGGGGCTGTGCCGCTGAGGGCGGAGGCGAGCGGAAATCAAACTCCGTTACCGATACCACCGTTGTTGGAATCTCTCCGTGGGCAACCACTGTTTTTAACCTTACAACGTACCCATTGGGCTTTTGCAGATAACCGCAAAACCTCTGTATGGGGCCTTAATGGCATCTATCTGGGGCCAACAGTAAAGGTGTACAACGGTGATGACGTCAAACTGATCTACAGTAATCGCCTGAATGAGCCAGTATCGATGACCATCAGTGGTCTGCAGGTACCGGGGGTGCTGATGGGTGGCCTACCACGGATGATGTCACCTAACGTAGACTGGTCGCCAGTGATACCGGTGCGCCAGGCCGCAGCGACCTGTTGGTATCATGCTAATACGCCGAATCGTATGGGGCCCCATATCTATAACGGTCTGGCGGGTTTATGGTTGGTTGAAGATGAAATCAGCAAAAACCTGCCATTGCCGAATCATTATGGTGTTGATGATTTCCCGTTGATTATTCAAGACAAGCGCTTGGATAACTTTGGTGTACCTGAATATAATCCGCCAGCACATGGGGGGTTTATTGGCGATACGCTATTGGTGAATGGGGCACAGAACCCGTTTGTTGAAGTGTCCCGCGGTTGGGTACGCCTGCGTTTACTGAATGCTTCCAACTCACGGCGCTATAGACTGCAACTGAGTGATGGCCGGCCAATCCATGTGATCGCCAATGATCAAGGGTTCCTGCCAGCCCCGGTGGCGGTGCAACAGCTGTCACTGGCTCCGGGGGAACGTCGTGAAGTGTTGATCGATATGTCGCAAGGGACAGAGGTTTCTCTCACTGCGGGTGAAGCGGCAGGCCTGATGGATCGCCTGCGTGGTCTGTTTGAACCTTCGAACCTTTTGATCTCCACCCAGGTATTGACCTTAAAACCGACCGGGTTGTTACCGTTGGTGACCGACACCTTGCCGACGCGGTTACTGGCAGATCAGTTAATAGAGGGGAACGCCAGTCGTTCGCGGGAATTCCAATTGGATGACACGATGGCTGGTATTAATGGCGCCCTTTGGGATATGCAGCGTATCGATGTACAAACCTTGCAGGGGAGTTGGGAACGTTGGACTATACGCGCCGACAAGCCTCAGGCGTTCCATATTCAGGGCGTGAAATTCCTGATCAAACGGGTCAATGGTGCTCAACCGATGGTGGAAGACCGTAGTTGGAAGGATACGGTCTGGGTTGATGGCACCGTTGAGCTGCTGGTTTATTTTAACCAGGTCTCTTCAGAGCACTTCCCGTTTCTGTACTATAGCCAGACGCTGGAAATGGCTGACCGTGGCTCTATTGGCCAGTTTGTGGCCCGAGGGGCTTCTTAAACCACCGTGGGTGTTCGCAACATTTGCAGGAACGCCTGTACCACTGGTGTGGCGCTTTCTGCCTGGTAAATCGCATACAGGTCGGCTGAAGGTGCCGCTTGTAGCGGGCAGAAGCTCACGCCAGGCCACGGAATGCATCCGTAACTCTCCGGCAACAGCGTAATACCAAATCCTTCTGCCACCAGCGCCATCAATGTTTGTGGCTCATTGACCTGATGAGCAATATTGGGGGCAAAGCCATGTTGCAGGCACAGATTATGCAGATACAGCCCCAGACTGGCTTCGCTGGCGGGTAACACAATAAACTGCTCATGTTGTAAAGCGGGCAAGGCCACTGCCTTTCCATTCGCTAATGGATGATTGACTGGCAACACCACCGCAATATTTTCCCGTGCCAACAGTTGGCAGGCGAGCCCTGGCAGCGACTGTTGCTGAGCCTCGCGCCAGACACCCATATCGATATGACGCTTTTGCAATGAAATAATTTGCTGGCTCGGTGTTTGTTCGTTTAATGTCCAGGTTATCTTCTCTGCCTGTGCGGTAAAGCGTTTTAGTGCCGGGAGCAACCCGCCCCAGGCAGAAGTCCCTACCATACCAATCACCATATGACCGGTTTCACCACGGCCTAACTGCTGTACCTGATGCAGTGCATTGCCGGCCTGATCCAACAACCTTTCTACGTTACGAAACAACGTGTGGCCAGCCTGTGTCAATGCCATGGAACGCGTGGTGCGCTTAAACAGTTCCACCCCTAACTGCTTTTCCAGCTCTTTAATATGTTTGCTCAGTGGCGGTTGCGAGATATTCAGCCGTTGGGCGGCCAGGGTGAAGTTCATCTCTTCAGCCACAATGCGGAAATAGTGCAGCAGGCGAAAGTTGATCCTGCCTGGGTCGGGTAATGGTTGTTTCATCGCTTTTGCTACCTCCTTGTAAAGTGAGATTTATAGTCAAACGGAATAAATCAATGGGTAACAATGTATTGGTCACCGCTCCCTACTATGGAGATTATCTATACCCGTCACTAATCAAGCTGCAGCGGTGTTGGCTACGTTCGTTCACCCGAATCACTTACTTTAGTAAGCTCATCGGGATTCGCTCTCTTGCCGCCTGGCTGCAACTTCATTGAACTTGGGTATATACCCCTCGGTCATCCTGCCAAGATGCGAGTGACAGAGGGGATGACCGTTGGCATAACCCTACTACAGATGAGAACGTCATGCTTAATCAAAAAGATAGAGTTAATAAAAAAAATACGTTTAATCAAGAAGATGCTTTTTCCTGTGCGGAAATATTACGTAGCCGATTACCTGGCTTCCAACCACGCGCCGCCTTGATTCTCGGCTCTGGCTTAGGGGCGTTAGCCGAGGTGATGACAGACACCGTGACTATCGATTACAACGAACTGCCCGGCTTCCCGGTAAGTAGTGTGGTTGGCCATGCTGGGCAACTGGTGGCGGGTTGGTTAGAAGGTGTGCCGGTGGTGTGCATGAAAGGGCGCGGGCATTTCTATGAAGGCCGCGGTATGCAGGTGATGACCACCGCGATACGCACCTTCAAACTACTGGGCTGTGAATTCTTGCTGGCGACCAATGCGGCGGGTTCACTGCGTAAATCAGTAGCGCCAGGTAGCTTGGTGGCACTGACTGATCACATCAACTTTATGCCAGAGTCACCCTTGGTGGGGGAAAACGATGAACGTTTTGGCCCACGCTTTTTCAGTTTAGCCAATGCTTACGACCGTGACTTGCGTGCGCAACTGGCAGCGGTAGCTGTCAAAGCGGGCATCCCGTTGGCTGACGGGGTATTTGCCGCCTACACCGGCCCAAATTTTGAAACCCCAGCAGAAATTCGCATGATGCAGACCTTGGGTTGCGATGTGGTGGGGATGTCCATCGTGCCTGAAGTGCTTTCTGCCCGCCATTGTGGCCTAAAGGTGCTGGTGGTTTCCGCAATGACCAACTATGCCGAAGGGCTATCAGAAACTCCTCTTTCCCATGAACAGACGCTGAGTTGTGCAGCGATGGCGGCAGATGACTTTATGCGCCTGATCCGTGAGTTTTTCAAAACCTTGTCGTGACGACCTCTACCCGTCCCCATTTAAGTCGAGGGTTGCATGAGCCCGAGTATCTCACTGACTAAGTAGCTGCTTACAGGCCTGATGCTTAACATGGGGCGGCATGAGGAGAGGTTATTTAGACTAGCCCGCGGCAGGCCAGACTTGCCGCGTCAATCATCGTTTCGATCAGAATAATAAAGGTGATGGTAATGGCAATCAAAACACGCTTAAAAATAATGATTTTCCTCCAGTTCTTTATCTGGGGTGCCTGGCTGGTTACCCTGGGTTCCTACATGATTAACACCCTGCATTTCACTGGGCTACAAGTGGGGATGGTCTACAGCTCCAAAGGCTTGGCGGCGTTGATTATGCCCAGTTTGGCGGGGATTATCGCTGACCGCTGGGTTAGGGCCAATTACCTCTATGGTTTTTGCCATCTACTGGGGGCAATAGCGCTCTATTATGCTGCCCAGGTTGAACAGCCGATGGTGATGTTCTGGGTGATGTTGTTTAACGCGATGGTCTATATGCCCACCATGGCGCTTTCCAATGCCATTTCTTACTTCTGCCTGGAGAAGCACGGGTACGATACGGTGAAGGATTTTCCACCGGTACGGGTGTTCGGCACGATTGGCTTTATTCTGGCAATGTGGCTGATCAGCTTCAGCAAGATTGAATTAAGCAATATGCAACTCTACTTGGCTTCAGCCGTCTCGCTGTTATTGGCCGGCTATTCGCTGACCTTACCCCAATGCCCCACCAGTAATGCCAAGCGTTCGCAAAGTTGGGTCAGCATGTTGGGGTTGGATGCCTTTGTCTTATTCAAACAAAGACGGATGGCGGTGTTTTTGTTGTTTGCCATGCTATTGGGGGCGGCGTTACAGATTACTAATACCTTTGGTAACCCGTTCCTGCATGATTTTGCTATTAATCCACAATATCAAGATAGCTTTAGCGTGCGCTATCCTTCGGTGCTGCTTTCTCTGTCGCAAATATCAGAGGTGTTTTTCATTCTCACCATTCCATTTTTCTTGCGTAAGTATGGCATTAAACAGGTGATGCTGATCAGCATGGCGGCCTGGACATTACGCTTCCTGTTTCTGGCTTATGGTACTCCCGCCGGGTTCGGTTTTCTGCTGTTGCTGCTTTCGATGATTGTTTACGGCTGTGCCTTCGACTTTTTCAATATCTCGGGTGCCATCTTTGTGGAGAAAGAGACGGATAGCCGCATTCGTGCCAGTGCCCAAGGGTTGTTTATGAGCATGGTTAACGGTGTGGGTGCTTATGTGGGGGCGATTGTCAGCGGTAAAGTCGTCGATTTCTTTACTCATGAAGGGGTGAAAGACTGGCAGAGCATCTGGCTGGTTTTTGCATCTTATACGCTGTTGCTGGGGGTTATCTTTGCTTTCACTTTCCACTATCAGCATCGCCCAGAAGAGAGCGGTGGTGAGGTCTGTCGTAGTCAATAAAAACTGGCCAATAAAAACTGGTCAATAAAAGCTGGCCACGGTTAATAGCGTGAACCTTTGAGCGAAATATGAAGGAGCGCTCAGGTTCTAGGGGCCCACTCGCTGGTGGGCGCTTATCTGGCTAGAGCTGCTGTTGGGGTGATCAGAGCCAGCTCTACCCCCAAGCGTATCGCTTGGCGAACGTTGCTAACCCCCAGCTTGACGACAACATTATTCACATGGAACTTGACGGTACTGGTGGAAATATTGGTGATGGACGCAATTTCCGCATAGGTTTTCCCCATACTGGCCCAATAGAGCACCTCATTTTCCCGCGAGGTGAAAATGGCTTTATCGCTGTTTGTCGCCTTGCTCTGCCCACTGGACAGGATGCAATTCGCCAGGCGATACATCTGTTCATTAATGTCGATCAGCAGTATTTGCATGGCCCCGCGTTCGGCAGAAACAGGCGAACCCAATGCTCCGGGCAAATTGTCAGGGACAATAACCGATAACAGCGCCAAGTTGTTCATATGGTCGTGCAACACGAAGGTGAAGCCGTTGACGATATTGTAGCGTTTGGCGAAGGAGAATATCTTGTCCGTCATTAGCGTGATATTTTCGTCCCAGGCAAAGGGTGAGGTTCGTTTAAATGCCGCCAGTATAACCGGGTCGCTAAGCTGTAAATTGTTAGTGCGGTAAAATTTAATCCACTCGTCAGGGTAGTTGGAGATGACAAGCATATCTGATGGGTTTTTCTTGTTGATTACGGTATAGGCGTACTTAGGGCTACCGATAGAAGAGAGTTTTCTATCAATATAATCCTGCAGCGTTTCGGTTATTATCTGATTTTTATCGAGGACTGAAAGCATATCAACTCCCTGAGAAGCTAAGCATCCTTCTATAGATAAGCTGTACTTAAGGTCAGGTAAAAACAAGACTTAAGTATAACTTACCCATTGCTAGCTTTTGTCTATAATATCTACGTTAGGCCAGTGGTAAAGAACTGACCATTATGGTCAGGTAGCCAATTTAGCCAACACCAGGAAAAACCTATCCGGTCAGACAGACTCTACAAAAAGTGACTGCTGACCGCGATTTTATCGCTAACCCATTCCGCTACTCTTCTCTTTTTCCGTTACCATTCTGTTCTCGACCAAGCAGAAAATGGCTGTTCTAGCCAAAATAATCAGCTACCCGCTGTTGTGGCCCTAGTTCTGACGGCATCCCCATCACTTCCCATAACATCGTCAACGGCTTTCCCATAAAGTGTGCCCAGCATGGGTGGTGAGGATTTTTTTATGGATGAGTATTCCCTAGTGTCGCTGTTTACTGATAAAAATATCAATAATGCTAATGTTATTCTTTAATGTGATCCAATTAAATGCCAATAGTTTTGAATTGTGATATCAATCGAATTCCAATGTAATCCCTTAAGATGTCATGGTATAGAGTGTGACAGTTCTGGTGAAAATAAGAGGGCGCTTAGAGTGATAGAATCATAAGAGGATTCGAATAAATGAATAATTTTATTGCCTGGATACGTCAACACTTGTCGCAGACGGCAGCAGCACCACGTTATAGACAATTAGCCTCACTGATTGAAAGTGCTATCAAGCAACGGGTGATCGTGGTGGGTGATTTTCTGCCCCCTGAGCGTGTGCTGGCAGAAGGGTTGGCGTTGTCACGAGTGACAGTCAGCAAGGCAATGAAATTACTGGAAGAAAAGGCATTAGTTTGGCGGCAGCAAGGGGTGGGGACCTGTGTTGCGATGCGCATAGATTACTCCCTTAATCAAGATCACGGTTTTACCGCCCAGGTACTGCGTAATGGTGGCAGTGTCAGTAATCAATGGTTGTTGCGCACTCATATGCCAGCAACAACGGAGGTGGCCAAAGCATTGGAAATGGACATGGGTAGCCCCGTGGTTAAATTACGCCGCCTGCGGTTGATGGATGGCCACCCGGTTTCGTTGGAAACCACCTATATTCCCCCCATTTTTTACCTGAGCCGGAAAAACTGGAACATTCGCTCTATGCTTTATGGCAGTCGCAAGGCATTACACCCCAAGGGCGACATTTCTTGTTGAAGGCGGTGGCCTGTAATGATGAATATGCCCACTTGCTCAATATACCCAGTGGCATGCCCCTGTTGCGCATTGTAAAAATCAGCCGTAATACACAAGGGGAAGTCTTGGAGTTTTGTGAAACCCTGTGCCGTAGTGATGTATATGAATTTGAAGTGAATAGCTAAGCGGCCTGAAAATATCCGTACTTTTTTGCCATGAGTGCGTATAATCGCCGCCCGGCGATAAATTAATCGGTACAAGAGCACCTGTCATGAGCACCACAAGCCTGATCCAACCTGAACGAGAGTTGTTTTCCTACCCGCCTTATTGGGCGGAATGTTTCGGCCCTGCGCCATTTTTACCCATGTCGCGCGAAGAGATGGAGCAACTGGGTTGGGATAGCTGTGATGTGATCATCATCAGCGGTGACGCCTATGTTGACCACCCGAGCTTTGGTATGGCGATCATCGGGCGCATGCTGGAAGCGCAGGGTTTCAGAGTGGGGATCATTGCCCAACCTGATTGGAGCAACAAAGACGATTTTATGCGTTTGGGTAAACCGAACCTATTCTTTGGTGTTACCGCGGGCAATATGGACTCGATGATCAACCGTTATACCGCTGATCGTAAACTGCGCCATGATGATGCTTACACCCCTGGCAATGTGGGGGGCAAACGTCCGGATCGGGCGAGCTTAGTCTATAGCCAGCGCTGCCGCGAAGCCTATAAAGATGTGCCGATTATCCTCGGGGGGATTGAAGCCAGTTTACGGCGTATTGCCCACTATGATTACTGGTCTGATACGGTGCGCCGTTCGGTATTGGTAGATTCCAAAGCCGATATGCTGATCTACGGCAATGGTGAACGCCCGCTGGTGGAGTTGGCTCACCGCTTGGCTGCCGGTGAAAAAATTGAGGATATCAATGATATTCGCAATACGGCGATCATGCGCAAGCAGGCATTGATAGGGTGGTCGGGTGTCGATTCAACCCGCCTTGACCAGCCGGGGCGCATTGAACCTATTCTTAACCCTTATGGTGAAAATCTCCCCTGTGCTGATGGCAGCACGCCAGAGCCGGAGGTCAAGCCCATCACCGTACGTGCGGCTAAACCAAAGCCATGGGAAAAAACCTATGTCCTGCTGCCTTCTTTTGAGAAAGTGAAAGCAGACAAAGTGCTTTATGCCCACACCTCACGCATTTTGCACCACGAAACCAACCCAGGTTGTGCCCGTGCATTGATGCAAAAGCATGGCGATCGCTATGTATGGATTAACCCACCAGCTATCCCGCTCAGCACCTCAGAAATGGACAGCGTGTTTGGGTTGCCGTATCAGCGTGTGCCGCACCCTGCTTATGGTGAAGAGCGTATTCCTGCTTATGATATGATCCGTTTTTCGGTAAATATCATGCGCGGTTGCTATGGTGGCTGTTCGTTCTGTTCGATTACCGAGCACGAAGGGCGCATTATCCAGAGCCGCTCAGAAGAGTCGATCGTGCGTGAGATCGAAGAGATCCGCGACAAAGTACCGGGCTTTACTGGGGTGATTTCAGATCTGGGTGGGCCAACTGCCAATATGTATATGTTGCGCTGCACCAACCCCCGTGCAGAGCAGACTTGTCGCCGAGCATCTTGCGTCTATCCAGAAATTTGTACCTATATGGATACCAACCATGAGCCCACCATCAAGCTTTATCGCCGGGCTCGTGCGCTTAAAGGGATCAAAAAGATCCTGATTGCATCTGGGGTGCGTTACGACTTGGCGGTGGAAGATCCCCGTTATATTAAAGAGTTGGCGACCCATCATGTGGGCGGCTACCTCAAGATTGCCCCGGAGCATACCGAGTCAGGGCCACTGTCTAAAATGATGAAGCCGGGCATGGGCAGCTATGACCGCTTCAAACAGTTGTTTGATCAGTTTTCCAAGCAGGCGGGTAAAGAACAGTACCTTATTCCTTACTTTATCTCTGCGCACCCGGGCACCCGTGATGAAGATATGGTGAATTTGGCCCTGTGGCTGAAGAAAAACCGTTTCCGGCTCGACCAGGTACAGAATTTTTACCCTTCACCGATGGCTAACGCCACCACCATGTATTACAGCGGTAAGAACCCGTTAAGCAAGGTGGGGTATAAAAGCGAAGAGGTGTTTATCCCACGGGGTGAGCGCCAACGCCGTTTGCAAAAAGCGCTGCTGCGTTACCATGATCCGCTTAACTGGCCGTTGATCCGCAGCACGCTGGAAGAGATGGGACTGAAACATTTGATTGGCAGCCGCCGTGAATGCCTGGTGCCCGCGCCGACACTTGATGAACAGCGTGAAGCCAAGCGTTTGCAGCGCAACACCCGCCCGGCATTGACCAAGCATACGGATATAACTCGCCAGCGGAACCCCGCTGCACCAGCCGCGAAAAAGCCGCTGCAGAAAGGTAAAAGCCGAGGTAAAACCAGCTAAACCGTGATCATTCAAGTTGCAGCAAGAGCGCTGCAACTTGAATATACCCTTATTACTTCAAACCGCTTGGGTGTTGGCTGCCTTCGTTCACCCCAGTCACATAGTCATCTATGCTCCTGGGGATTCGCTCAGTTGCTGCCTACAAGCAACTCGAAGTATTTTGGGTATAGACTGGCGATACCCTACAAGGGTTGGCTAAATTCGACCCTTTCACCATCTGGCCCGGCAATCATAAAGTAACGCACACCGTTGCGCCCGCTGGGTTGGTGGGTGGGCCCTTCGATTACCGGGTAACCAAGCTGTTCCACCCATTGCTGGCTTGCCGCCAGATCGTCCACCCGCAGTGCCACATGGTCGATGCCGAAGCTCGCCGCATCCCGTTGCTTACCTGGCCAAGGCAACTGATACAGTTCCAGAACCAGCTCACCCAATGCCAGAAAACGTACTTCAATGCAGCCTTGCGGCGAGTCCGAGGTCAGTGACTGTTGAGTGGTAAACCCCAATGAGTGATAAAAACGAGTCGCGCGTTCAATATCTGCACTGCGCAAACCAATATGTGCCAGACCAGAAATCAACGACGCCATGTTAGACCCCCTTCTTCACACAATAGAAGCCATAAAAGGCGACATAAGCGAAGCAGACCAAAGGCACCGAGAAGGCAATTTGCATATTGCCGCCGTTAGCGTCGGAAATCATCCCCATGACCAACGGCACTACCGCACCACCAATAATCGACATCACCACAATGGAACCCGCCACCTGAGTTTCTTCCCCCAGCCCTTTGATGGTCAGGCCGAAGTTGGTGGGCCAGCACAGCGCCATGCAGAAGTTGGCACCCATAATGGCCACAACGGCGAACAGACTATGAATATTGACCGCCAACAACAGTAGCAGCACGCAGATGGAGCAGAACACACCCAGCAGCAGCGCCGGATTAAACTTCTTCATTAATGCCGTCGTAACCACCTTACCCGCTGAGTAGCAAATCAGCGTGGCGATCAGCCAATACGTGGCGGAGTGCTCGGTGGTGCCATGCTCAATCATCTGCACAAAGCGAATGGTAAAACTCCACAGCCCTACCTGGGCACCCACATACAAAAACTGGGACAGAACCCCGAGACGAAAACGTGGCATTGCCAGCAGGATGCGTAATGACTGAGAGAGCGGCTTACCGGCTCCCCCTGCTGAGTGCTGGGTTTTACAGGCGGGAAATTTCACGGCGACAAAGATCAGCGCCAGTACCACTAAAACAGACCCGATGATCAGATAAGGGGTGACGACTTGCGACACCATCTGAGTACGTGCTGCTTCAGCCAGTTCGGCAGGCATTTGCAGTAGTTGCTCGTGCGTTGGGTCGTTTTTGCTAAATACCAGTTGCTGGCCGATGAGCACACCAAAGATCACCCCCAACGAGTTAAAAATCTGTGAGAAGTTAATCCGCTGGGTAGAGGTTTCCAGTGGCCCTAACAAACTGGAATAAGTATTGGCGGAGGTTTCCAGGAATGATAACCCGGAAGCGATCACCCCCAGACAGGCCAGAAAAGCGCCATAGGTCATGATTTGTGCGGCAGGAATAAACAGGAAACAACCGAGCGCATACAGGCACAAGCCAATAATAATGGCGACTTTGTAAGAGTAACGCTTGATCACCGCCGCGGCCGGTAGCGCCACCAGGAAATAACCGAGAAAGAAGATGGATTGCACCAGTGCTGTTTGGGTATCGCTCAGGTCAAACCCCTTCTTGAACTGGGCGATGAGAATATCGTTCAGGTTGCCAGCCATGCCCCACAGGGCGAACAGACAGCAAACCAGCATCAGTTGCAGCCAAGGGGTCGCAGGGAGATAGGCACTGCGATCAATATGTTCTGCTGCGGTTTGTTGTTCCGTCGTGGTTTTACTGATTAGGGATTCGCTCATAATGGTGTTGTTCCTTTATCCGTAGAAAAAGAGAAAGAGCTAATAGCATCAAGCTGTTGGTATAAGGGTTGAGCCTGACGATAGAGCTGTTCAAAAAGCTCAAAACATTGCAGGTAGAGTTGATGCAGCCTGGGGTCTGGCATAAATTCCCGTTCTACACTGACGGTACGGCTCACCCCCTGTGCAAAACTGCTGAACAGACCGACTCCGACCCCGGCGATAATGGCGCAACCGGTAGTGCCATTTTCCTGATTACGGGTTTGTAGGATGGGCAGGTTATAGGCGGAGGCTTTGATTTGCAGCCACAGGGCACTGCGGGCACCACCGCCGGAGGCGATCATCGCGTCCGGTTCCTGACCACAGCGCCGTAGTTGTTGCAAGTTACGCAGTGAAGCCAGCGCCACCCCTTCCAGCACTGCGCGATAGAGATGTTCCTGCCGGTGTTTGCGCTGCAGGCCGAAGAATTGCGCCCGGGAATTGGTCTGCTCAGCCAGGCGTTCGCCGGTAAGATAAGGCAGGAACAACAACCCTTCAGCCCCCGGTTTGACCTGTGCCGCCAGCTCTAACATCTGCTGGTGGTTGAGCCGACTATCGTTTAATGCCATCCGTGCCCAGCGCATTGCATCGCCACCCGCATCCAGAATGGTAAAGCCCCCCCAAGCCGGGTTGGCCAAGTGCAGGTTATTTACCCATGGGTCGAGCAAGGGTTGCTTGGCGACCATGGTTAATAAAGTGGAGGTGCCGGTACTGTCTGACGCTGTTCCTGGCTGATAAACCCCCGACCCTAGTAGCGTGGCGGCCATATCTGCGGCACCCACAACAACGGGTATCCCCAGCGGTAATCCGGTGGCGGCAGAAGCAGCCTGACTGATCTGGCCGATGACCTCGCTGGAGAGATGCAGGGCGGGTAACTGATCACGCCGAACGTTGAATTGCTCAAGTGCAGTGGCTGACCAGTCGAGGGTGTTGCTATCCATCAGGTAGTAGCAGGAGGCTTCACTGTAATCAGTGGCACGTACGCCACACAGCTGGAAATTGATGTAGTCCTTGGGCATTAAAACGGTGGCAACACGGGCCCACAGTTCAGGATGGTTTTCTTGCAACCAGCGCAGCTTGAAGGCGGGCCAAGCGGCAGTGGGGGGATTATTGAGCAGAGCCAGCCAAGGCGCAGAGTCTTGCTGCTGCTTAAAGTGTTCGACCTGTGGCTGGGAACGTTTGTCGTTCCATAGCAGGGCGCGGTCAACCACCAAGTTACCATCGGCATCCAGCAACACGGTGCCATGCATTTGACCACAAACCCCCACGGCAGCAATGCGTGGGCGATATTCGGCAAAGCGGGCCAGTAACTCTTGCGTACACTCACAGGCACTTTGCCACCAGAGTGATGGCGGCTGTTCTGCCCAGCCTGCCTGAGGGGTGATTTGATCGTATTCACGCTGGGCGAAGCCGAGGATTTCTCCGGTGCACATCACCAGCCCGGCGCGTGTACTGCCGGTGCCAATATCAAGGGTAAGAAGTAAATCTTTCATATTATTATCACTCCTGGTGGGGGCAGCGTGAGCCACCCCGAGAAGCGTTAAACTGGAGCGCTAAAGACAGCGCATAGCGCATGGGGAGTTAGTTATCGTTCAGTTCCGGGAACAGACCAGGGTCTTGTTCCAACTGTTCCAGCACTTTTTCGGTGGCGGCAGCGCTCATACCGAAACGGCGTACCCCAAGGCGATACAGTGCCCGCACGGTGTCCAGATCACGGATGCCACCGGCCCCTTTGATCTGAATGCGGCCACGCAACTGATCGGCAATGATGGCGACTTTTTCAGTTGTCGCCCCGGTAGGTGCCCAGCCGGTAGAGGTTTTTACCCAAGCCATACCCACTTCCACCGCGATATCGCACACCTTGCGGATCTGCTCCTCATTCAGATAGTGGGTTTCCAGAATCACCTTGGCAGGAATAGGGGCCGCAGCCTCCACCACACGGCGCAAGTCTTGGCGCACATAGTCATAATCGCCAGACAGTACCTTGCCGATATTCACCACCATATCCACTTCACGCGCGCCATCAGTAATCAGTTGGCGAACCTCTTGCACTTTAATATCGGTCGCATGCCCGCCACTGGGGAAACCGACCGGCCCCCCGATCATCACATCGGCACGACCTTGCTCTGGCAGTAGGGTGCTTAGAAAGCGCGTCCAGCAGGGCAACACATGAACCGAAATGATGCGATAACAGCTAGCCAGCTCGGCACAGTGGCGAACATCAGCTTCGGTATTGGTGGCTTGCACCGCACTGAGGTCGATCAGCCTTGCCATACGTTTTGTAGTTTCATTCATTGTCGATATCTCTCTTTTGCTTTCATTTGATTTTATATTCGCACCTTACTTGTTTTCATATGCATTTAAAAAGAGAGTATTCTGGCAAATGTGATCTCTTCTGCAGTTTTTATGCTCGTTATTGGCAATTCGGGTGATTTGGCACAAAAAATAGACGTGAGCAGCGGGAAAATTCGACGAGTGACGTTTTTTTCAACATTCAATTCATTGAATGCTTGATAAGTGTTGCGTGCGAGAAGCGGGCAGGTATAATGCCCACGTTTTCCGCATACTACTTCAGTGCCGAAGTGGCGAAATCGGTAGACGCAGTTGATTCAAAATCAACCGCCTTCGGGTGTGCCGGTTCGAGTCCGGCCTTCGGCACCATTAAGTAGTTCGAGAACGTCCGTAACAGTCCATAAGTTACTAAAAAGAAAGCCGAAAGGCTTTTTTTTTGTCCTAAAGAGTCCGAGTGCATCCGTTGCAATCCGGGCATCGATGGGGGCATAATCGGGGGCACCAGACTTCGATAAGAAATGTGCCCCCAAAATGAAACTCAATGCCCGCCTAGTCGAAACAGCCAAGCCCAAAGAGAAAACGTACAAGATGGCCGATGGTGGCGGTTTGTATCTTGAGGTTTCTGCTAAGGGTTCCAAATATTGGCGTATGAAATACAGACGCCCCTCAGATAAGAAAGAGGATCGCTTAGCATTTGGTGTCTGGCCGACGGTTACGCTTGCTGAGGCAAGGGCAAAACGCGATGAAGCAAAAAAGCTGTTAGGGCAGGGCATCGACCCAAAAGCCGAACAGAAAGAAGCCCAGGCCGAGAACGCAGGGGCTTATACCTTTGAAACTATCGCCCGTGAATGGCACGCCAGCAATAAACGATGGGGTGAAGATCATCGATCGCGTGTTCTTCGCTATCTTGAGCTTTATATCTTTCCCCACATCGGCTCGTCTGATATTCGCCAGCTCAAAACCAGCCACCTGTTAGCCCCGATTAAAAAGGTTGATGCCAGCGGTAAGCATGATGTTGCACAGCGTCTCCAGCAACGTGTAACGGGCATCATGCGCTATGCTGTACAGAATGATTACATTGATTCAAATCCGGCCAGTGATATGGCAGGCGCGTTATCAACCACGAAAACGCGACATTATCCTGCGCTACCTTCCAGCCGTTTTCCTGAGTTCCTTGGCCGCCTCGCTGCTTACCGTGGGCGAGTAATGACACGGATTGCGATGGGGTACGATACAAAAACGGAAGTCTGTGGTCATGGTTTCAGAACAATGGCACGTGGGGCATTGGGTGAATCAGGGTTGTGGAGTGATGATGCGATAGAGCGTCAGTTAAGCCATTCAGAGCGTAATAATGTGCGAGCGGCTTATATCCACACGTCAGAGCATTTAGATGAACGTAGGTTGATGGTGCAGTGGTGGGCGAATTTTCTTGATGCAAATCGAATAAGACTTGTTTCACCTTATGATTTCGCTAAATAAATTTATACTTACTTTGTGGGATTGATTTTAATTGACTAGCTCAAGTTGAATAGTGGACTTATCTCTTGATAAGTCCACTATGCCTTTATATTACTTGGGTTAGCGTTTTTAAATAATCTTTTGCTCTGGATAACTCTAATTCCAACATGTTGTGTAAAAAAGTGTTGTCTGGTAATGTTTTATAGTTTTCAACCGCCCCGTTCAATTTGCTTCTGTATTTCCTGAGTTCTTTTCTATATGAGTCATGAATATCCATATATATAAATCGCGTTAGTTTTTTAATGTATAGCTCTCCGTCACTCAATAACTTTTTATCTGCTGTTTTATTGGTTTCATCTTCAGCTTTGTTTATATCTACGGTGTCGCCTGTTTCCTCATGAATAGTTGATTTTAATTCCGTCTTTATCTCTGTTTCTTGTTGTTTTGTTATTTCTATTTTCTCAATGGCATTTAAAGCTTCGCTAATTACTTCATCTATACTGTTTTTCTTGCTGATTATTTTTTTAATCTCTTCGTGGCTGATGAAGCGGTTGTGTGCCACCTTATTCCTAAGCTCGTATAGTGACTCCCAATCATCAATTAATTTCTCTTCTTTTTTGTTTATTTCTTTAGTGTCTGTGATGTTGGAGTAAACCTCAGGAAAAAAATACCGCTGCCAATTACTTCTCGGTACAAACTCCATTAATTTCTCAATATCAATGGTTTTTTTTGTACTATTTAGAATTCTATGAACATCAGCAGTTTTAATTGTGCTGTATTTATCAAAGAGAAACTTGGATAATTGAATGAAATCCGTCTCAGATAGGAATGTATTTATTGATTGCGTTTCTGACTTCAAGTTTTTGTTTTTTATTGAATCAATTACTTCCTGAGGAATATTTGACTTTATCCACTCAAGTCCAACCTTGGTTGACATGAATATTGTAATTAGCTTCCTCATTTTGTTTTCTATTTCATGGATGTGCTTATATCCTTCTATGGAGAACTCTGTGGCAAGATCATCCCTCAGTGTATTTAACTGCGAGTGCTGCAACTCCTTTATTGTTTCGATTACTTCCTTATTTAAATCTCTTACTGTTAACTTTTCTTTTTCATTTAAAATGTTGGTATCGTTGCCTATTTCTATAAAGTAACTTCGATATTCTTCATTTTTTGACTTTATTTTCTTAACATCCAATGAAAATTGGATGTCATTATAGATGATGAGATTTCTACCCGCTCTTTTATTTATATCGAGCTTGTTGTTTAATTGAAGGGCTCGTATTAAATCCTCTTCACTCTGCATTAGTTTTCTTTCCTCAGAAAAAATTAGCAGGTACTCAGATGTATAAATTTTTCCTTCCACGTTAGCTCCATTAACTCTATGAGAAACAAAAAATTAAATAAAAATAGGTAAATGTGGTCATTAAATACTTACCTATGCCGAAAAATCATAATGTAATTAATAAACTTCATTGTCTTAGCTTTGTCAATGATATCTTGTTAGATGTAAGATATATCTTTGAGATACCAAAGTCATGACAAAATAGACTCAACGAGAGGGGGGGTTGTACTTGAGTGGTAAAGCTTTCAGCCGCTTGCTACGCCTAGATAGCCATAATAGACGTTTGTTGAGGTACCGAAACTAAGCGCCACCATGCCGGACTCACTCAATATTATCACGTAATTAAATGCACACCCGCGCGCGCTCATAGCCCCGCCACGCCTGCCCGCTTCATAGAGTGGTTTTCATGCGTCTGCATGACAGGCGTTTTTTCACGCCGTAGCTGGCCTGAGTGGCAAAAATCGTGGTGCATTTAATCATGCGTTTTCATGCAGCATAGACATGCACTCACCAGGCGAGTAGCTAGCCAGAAAAAAGAGACGAAAAAAAACCGGCATGATAGCCGGCGGAAACGGTAGAAATAAAATCAAACAGGGATTTGTTGTCGAGATGACAGCTTACAGGCTGAACCATATCGGCCCAGCGTGCGTCGCTGGTTTACTGGCTCCTCTGGCATGCTGGCAGCAGCCTGTTCATGATGTAGCGGTTTTACAATTATTTTGTCGATACTCTCCAACGTGGTGAAGGTACACGAGCATTCAATATTCCGGCACTGATACCATGAGCGCTTCACTGTTGGGGCTTCATAAGAGCTGGTTCTGGTATATGCCATTGAACCACATTCAGGGCATTTGTGAGCCATATTACGCAACTCCTCTAGCCTTGAGGCGGGTGAGCCGGTCCTGAAAAACTTTATGCTTTGCAGGGGTATAGCTTACCGTGGCATCCGCACGCATTGAGCCGTCAGCCATTAAGCCGGTTTCTTCAAGTATGGTGCGGTAGCGTTCCTGTATGACTGGCCGCTGGATCTCGGCCTGATGAACGATGGCCGCACGTAATACGTTCATCGCTGCTTCCAGCCCATTAGGCCCGTTTAGATAAGGTGCTAGCGCATTAACCAGTACTTGGCCATGGGCTTGCATCAGTGCCGTTATGGCATCATTGACGCAGGCATCCACAACCCAGCGGTGAGCATACAGGCTGTCGCGTGCAGCACAGTTGATTTGCCATTCGAACACCGCCAGCCGTTCACGGATATCGGCAAACTGGGTGCCATGGTGGGCCTTTTTCTCGTCCGAGCTCACCAATGCGCCAAGCTCGAATTGGGCTGAACTTTGCGCGCTACGAAGCGTAAGCCAATTCTGAGCAGTTACACGGTAATCGTGTAATGCTTCTTGGGGCGATGGCATGTTATTCATCCGTCGCTTCCTCCTTAGCTTTAGCCTTCAGTTCCCTCCGTATCATTATTCGTGAACGTGCGGCTGGGCTCGGTGCATTTTTGATATCTGTGTGTGCCTGTTGATCGGCATATATGCCCACCTGACGAAGAAAAGGGTCGTCCTGATCAAATGCATGGTGGTTGAGAGCCGGTTTGGTGATTTTATCTGCGATGAAGTCCTTCAGTATGGTTTCAGGGTCGTTGATTGAATGGACTACTCCAGTGCCGATGCTTGCGTTGCGCCCGAGTGTGAGCTGAAGAAGACTCAGTAATTGTATCAGGTGCTGTCTGTGCTCCTTCTCAAACTGTGTCCATAACCAGTTGGCATAACATGCAATGAGGTGGTTATGCTGAGCAATGTAATGACGAGCGGCATCTCCTGTATGCCACGGTAAAAACTCCGTTTCGGCAGCATGGGCTTGCAGTAGTTCATCAAATTCTTCCAGGGTTTCCCGCCCCAGTGCAACTTCGGTGCGCAATTTCTTCATCGGCGCTGTCATAGCACCCTGGTTTTGGCGAAACAGGTCACGCCATTCTTTGTTTAATGCCTTGGCTTCAGCGTCGGTTTCATCTCGACGTTTACGGATGGTTTCGGCCATGGCATTGGCTTCATCCTGCTTACGTCGCTTTTCGTGCCAGACCGCTTTGGCTTGATTGACCTGATCCAACGCCTGTTGGATTTCTGCGGGAAGGGTAGCGATGTTGTCAGTGTGTGGGTTCTGGTCGTGCGTTTTCATGGTTACTCCATTTGTTCATTGCCGTCGTGTCAATTGTGCCGACGCTCATACAAGCGGACTACCGAGGGGAATTGTGCCAGCATCCAGACAAAGACTTTTTTCTGGCAAGCCAGAGCAAAGGGCGATGTGGCTTATTAGTTTCAGTTTATCTATAAACTATTCACTACTATTCACTACTATTCACTTAAAGAAAAGAATAGTAAATACATATGGTTATAGGGTGAATAGTGTAAAATAAAGTATTCATCCGCTGTTCACCACTGTTCACGGCTTGGAAAATGGCATTGATAATATTTTTTTATAAAAAATAGGTTCCTTATTCCATATAATAAGTTGCTTTTTACTCCTCACCATTCCCTAGTATTAATAGGTATTACGCGGTGTTATTAAAAAAGGCAGGATAATTTTTTTGTGCATTTAATGTACGCTGTGTTTGTTTGTATGGTATTGCATTTCTGATGGCTTTTTATAAAAATAAACCCAATGAGAACCCAATGAATTCATTCGCACATCGGCGGACTCATCAAGTTTTAATTTATTAGAGATACTACTCTCTTTCTTATTGCAGGCTTTTTATTATTGCGGTTTTTATGAGGTTTTAATTTGTTTTAAATCTAATGGGTTAGGCTGATGGCCTTTGGTTTTAGCTAGTCGGTTAACAAAGCCCCCCGTTGTACTGGGTGACATGAATTTTATTTTTTTGCTCCCGTATACATTGCCACTGTTATGAATAATATTGCCATTAATTGTCTGGGTTGACCTTATTAAAACTGTCAATTCTCCCTTGAAAATATAAAGCATGTTATGGCAGGTGATATGTATATAATAAGGAGCTACCTGAAATTGGACGGTTTTGTCCGGATTGATGCAAATATTATAGAGAGGTAGCCAAATGCATAATATTTCTGTTTCTACTCCCGTTCCCGCTGCTCCCCCGTTGCCTGTTCCTGCTCAACAGGAGCGATTTTTACGCCTGCCCGAAGTCATGCATTTGTGCGGTCTGTCGCGTTCAACCATTTACGACCTTATCAGCCGCGATGCTTTCCCGCAGCAGGTATCGCTAGGTGGAAAAAATGTTGCTTGGTTGCAGTCGGAAGTCAATGCGTGGATGGCTGTGCGTATCGCGGCCAGACAGCAAGGATGTGATACATGATGGCCCCTATTCCCCAGCCAGCCCTTTTTTCTTGCTTGCTTCCAGTTAGCGTTCACGAGTATAGTTTTCCTGCTGTCGAAAAATCGGCAGCCGGGCGTAGGAACCCGAGTTACTTATTGGCGACAACAGACGCGCCATGCGTCTTTTTTTACGTCGTTGCTCAGGCATACCCATTTTTCGGGTCATGGGGTTTATACCTCTGGCCTTGTCAGATAATGGTGGCCCGGGCGGGGCAGCCTTCGGGCTGGCCGGTTTCCAATAAGGCCGGTATTCCTACCCCCGTTCGGGTCACCACCCATGAGCGTAGGAACTCCGGTGGTGGCATCAATCGCTACTTATTGGAGGTTGCCGCCATGGCTACGACCCTCACCCCGTCACACCCGCAGTTTGTCTTTGTGTTTGCTGCCGTTCGTCGCGTAGACCCTACACAAGCTATCTCTATGCTTCGCACCCTCTCCAGTGATGAACGTTCTGCGCGCCGTTCACTGGCACCTGATTACGTGCTTTCCTTTGCTGCGCGCTTACCGGCTGGGGAGGTACGGTGATGAATCAGACGACTATTTCTAGTGCCGACATCGCACGTCTCGAACATTTGCGCAATGTGGGTGATTTTGTCACCGAGATGGCAGCCCTCCAGACCTGTTACGAAAAGCCCTTAGAGGTTCAGCAGGAACAACTGGTTTCCTTGATTTTCCTCATGACAGAGCAACTCGATGGCGTGGTGCAGCGCTGTTATGGTGACCTGATGTGTCAGGAGGTGGTGCAATGAAATCAAATACCCTGCTTCTGGCCCGTCGTGCTGCGCTTTATCGCCGTGCAGTGGCTTGCGCCTGGCTCGACCTCTGCGAACATCAACATCGCCATCTGCATCTGACCATGGAGATGTTGGAAGACGCCATCGCCGCCGAGCTGGAGGGGTTCTACCTTCGCCAGTACGGTGAAGAAAAAGGTAGCCGGATTGCCTGTGCCCTGCTGGAAGATTTAATGGAAGCGGGCCCCCTCAAGGGCGCGCCGTCTCTCTCTTTTCTCGGGCTGACAGTGATGGATGAGCTCTGTGCTCGTCACATCACCGCACCAGTACTGCACTGAGGGAAGCCAACGCAATGAAAATGAATGTAACGGATACCGTAAAAATGGCGCGTGGGCACTGGTTGAGTATTCTCCCCGCATTGGGGATGAACGTGGTGAAAAACCGCCATCAGCCTTGCCCGGTGTGTGGCGGTACTGACCGTTTCCGCTTTGACGATAAAGAAGGACGAGGAACGTGGTTCTGTAATCAATGCGGTGCCGGTGATGGTTTAACACTGGTTGAGAAAGTCTTTGGCGTGAGTCCATCAGAGGCGGCCAGCAAGGTGAACGCGGTGACCGGCAGCCTGCCACCGATGGTGCCGGAAGTGATCGCGACCACGGAGGCCGAAACCGAGGCAAGCCAGAAGAACGCCGCCGAGCTGACCTCATCGCTGATGGAGAAAACCCGCAAGGGGACCGGTAATGCTTACCTGACCCGCAAGGGTTTTCCTGCTCATGCTGGCTTAATGTTAACAGCTATGCACAAAACCGGCGGCGTCACCTATCGTGCCGGTGATTTTGTGGTGCCGTTGTATGACAACAGCGGGGCACTGGTTAACCTCCAACTGATTAATTCAGACGGCCTAAAGCGCACGCTGAAAGGCGGCCAAGTGAAAGGGGCATGTCATACTATCGAAGGGCTGAAACAGGCAGGAAAACGCCTGTGGATAGCGGAGGGCTACGCGACTGCGCTCACCGTTCATCACCTGACCGGTGAAACGGTAGTGGTGGCACTGTCATCGGTGAACCTCCTTTCTCTGGCTGGCTTTGTTCGGCAAAAGTATTCGACCTGTCAGATTGTTTTCGCTGCTGACCGTGACCTTAATGGTGACGGCCAAAGCAAAGCTGTAGCAGCCGCAGAAACTTGCGAGGGCATTGTTGCCCTACCGCCGGTATTTGGTGACTGGAATGATGCTTTTATACAGCAGGGGGAGGAAGCCACCCGCAAGGCGATTTATGACGCCATCAAGCCACCGAGGGCCAGCCCCTTTGATACCATGAGCGAGGCAGAATTTAGCGCTCTGAGTATCAGTAAGAAAGCGATGCGATTGTATGAGCATTATGGTGAATCGTTGGCCGTGGATGCTAACGGTTTGCTGTTGTCACGCTATGAAGCCGGTATATGGAAGGTTATTTCTCCGTACATATTTGCTCGCGGTATAGCCGATCTTTTTCTACGCCTGGATGCGTCGTTCTCATCTACACAAATTGCCACGGTGGTGGACACATTAAAACTGATTATCCCGCAGCAGGCTGTTCCTGCACGGCATCTGATCGGTTTTCGCAATGGTGTGCTGGATACCGTCAGCGGTATCTTTAGCCCACATCATAAATCGCATTGGTTGCGCACCCTGTGTGATGTGGATTTTACCCCACCCGTGGAAGGGGAAACGCTGGAAACCCATGCGCCGAATTTTTGGCGCTGGCTGGACCGTGCGGCGGCTCGTCAGGCGGAAAAACGCGATGTGATACTCGCTGCGCTGTTTATGGTGTTGGCAAACCGCTATGACTGGCAGCTTTTCCTTGAGGTCACGGGGCCGGGAGGGAGTGGTAAAAGCATTCTGGCGGAAATCGCAACCCTGTTGGCCGGTGAAGATAACGCGACATCGGCTGATATTAATACACTGGAATCACCCCGTGAACGGGCCGCCCTGATTGGTTTCTCGCTTATTCGCCTACCTGACCAGGAAAAGTGGAGTGGTGATGGCGCCGGTTTAAAGGCCATTACTGGCGGTGATGCGGTTTCAGTTGATCCAAAATACAAAGATGCCTTTTCCACCCATATCCCAGCGGTCATATTGGCGGTGAACAATCACCCCATGCGCTTTACTGATCGCAGTGGGGGCGTATCCCGCCGTCGGGTTATCCTGCACTTTCCTGAACAGATAGCGCCAGCAGAACGGGATCCACAGCTTAAGGAAAAAATCGCTCAGGAACTGGCTGTTATCGTGCGCCAGCTTATGAAGAAATTCAGCGATCCGATGCGTGCTCGCGCATTGCTGCAATCCCAGCAAAATTCCGATGAGGCGCTCAGTATCAAACGTGATGCTGATCCGACCTTTGATTTTTGCGGCTACCTTGAAGCCCTGCCAGCGGCAGACGGAATGTATATGGGCAATGCCAACATTATCCCACGGCGGCCTCGCGTTTATTTGTATCACGCTTACTTGGTATACATGGAAGCGCATGGCTATAAAAACACGCTTAGCCTGACCATGTTCGGTAAGGGGTTGGCCGCCATGCTGAAAGAGTATGGGATTAACTACGAGAAACGACGGACGAATCAGGGCATGCAGACCAACCTCGCACTGAAAGAGGAAAGCAACGCTGACTGGTTGCCAAAATGTGAGAGCGAATCAAAGGAGGGAGGCGCATGATCGTTTTTACCGATCAATACGCCGTTATTGATCTGCCTAACCCATTGGACGCTGCCATGGTGGGGCATTTATAGTCCATTGTACAAACCGCATACACCAACACCAGGGAACTATTGCGGTGATCATTATGGCCTGCTTGCGGGCCTTATCCTCAATCTCCATCCCATTGACTGAAACGACAAAGCCAGCCTTGACTGGTTTTTTGTATTTTGCCCTGCACTTGCCGATCTTTTTTCCTGCCAATCATCTAAAATGAACAGTAGAGTGTTCACTGATCACAGGCTAATCACGGCTTAACCTAATGAATAAATTGAATAAAGTCATTGGGTGAACAGTATGAATGGTTTTTATATAAATCTTTTTATGCGTAAATGCTTATCTAACAAAGTCAGTTTTCTAAGCGTAGTCTACGGGCCATATAATTCTCACGATAAACTCATTATAATTAGTCATAACTATATAAAGTCGATTTTGGAATTTTTAAATGGATATTAATAATAGAGAGCTTGCTACAATAATATGGTTTTCGATAGTATTTACATTCTTAATGACGAAGAGAGATATAAGGCTAGTGTTTTTTCAGATGTTCCATACATTGATACAGAAGGAAATAATTATTGTCTTTAGCGCATCAATTATTTGGATAGTTATTTTTATATTGGTTTTTAGTAAAATAGGTCTATGGGGCTTAGATAATTTAAAAACAACTTTAGTTTGGGTTGTGACTTTTGCATTTGCAACTATTTTCGATCTAAATAAAATAAAAATATGCAATGATTATTTTAAAGACAAAGTAATGAGTACAGTAACAATAACCGCTGTTTTAATGTTCATATTGGAGTCGCAAAGCTTCTCTTTAATTATAGAGTTAATTCTAATCCCTATCATATTCATGATATGTTCCATGATGATAGTAGGGAAGCATAATAAGAATGCTAATATTACCATCACCTTTTTGACCTATACATTATCAATTATAGTTATAATTTATTTCACACACTCCTTATATATTTCATTGGAATCATTTTCAGAAACATTTACAAAGAAAAACCTAACTGAATTTCTTACCCCTATAATCCTCTCGTTAACATACCTGCCATTTCTTTATTTTTTATATATATACCAAAGATATGAAACGGAGTTTATTGGCCTTAATTTCATAATAAATGACGATAAGCTATTAAAAAAAGCAAAGCTAATATCATTTCTAAATTTCAGAAGTGATATAGAGGGGTTGCATCGTTGGGTTAGGGAAGCTAACGGCTTAAAGAATATTAAGGAAATAAGAGAAAAGATACGTGAAATTAAAAAAAGGAAATATATGGAGTTACATCTATCCCCACACTATAGTTATGACGGGTGGTCCCCCTATTTGTCACGACACTTTCTAAAAGAAATAAATTTATCCACAAATGATTATCATCCTACTAATGATGGGTGGTGGGCATTCAGTCCAACGTTAGACATTATTGATAATTCATATACTACAGATTATATTTTATACTATATATATGGTAATGAAACTGCAGTTAAAAAACTCAAGCTGCGAGCATATATATATAAAGCACCTATTTCAGAAAAATCAGCTAACTTTATTAATATTGCCATTTCAATGCTTACTAGCAAAGCTATTACAAATAGTAATCTAGAAATTCCAGATGTTAGAAAAATCATTGACAAGGTGGAAATAAAAGATGAAAAATACAGTATAACCTTAGAAAAAGAGGATTTCATTAATGAAATAGATGGTTGCACTTTCGATTTTTTAATCTCCTTAAAATGAAAATGTAATTATTTATGGTGATTAAGTTAGCAATGAAAAAACAGATTAAGGAGTGACTCTATCACGAGAATAAAATCTACATATTTAAATACTCGAATATGATTATTGCTAAATGTCTGTGTCAAATAGTCGGTAATTGAAGGAAGCTCAAGCAGGTTTAATCGATCTAATCAATCGTCAAATATCGCAAATTCTCACAACTGCACTGAGTAATGGTGATTATGGTATCCATCCTCAACATGAACGACGCCAGATGCAACAAATTATCCAAAAAATGCCAGATAAAAATTATGCCAGACGCCTTATCGCCATGTTGATGTTACACCGTGGCAACACGTTGACTTACGTAGCTAAGACCTTATGGCTGCCTGTTCCTCTGTCGGGCTGTGGGTGAATTTGTTCACATCATGCGGCTATGAAGGATTGGAAAGTATTTCACTTGGACGAGCTTAACCAGTACTTGCCAGTCATTTTTTCCTGCAAATCATCAAAAATGAACAGTGAAGTGTTCACTGTTCACAGTGTAATCACGGCTTAACTGGCTGAATATATTAGATATAATTCTTTAGTGAACAGTGTGACCTGTTTTTCATAAAAAAAGTTTTTATATGAGGGTGGTAATGTGCCGGTTAGGTTCCGAGACACGGAACCTAGCCGGAAAAGGTAATATTAAAAGTTTATTTTTTATAAACAATGAGTTGAATTCATTTTGAGTAGAGTAAGCTATGGGGGCATAAAAGGGGGCATATAAAAAATAATTTTTAAATATATCTTTAATTTCATTATCTTAAGGTTGGTTTTGAGTCCGGCCTTCGCACCATTAGTATGAAATCAAGCTACCTTCGGGTGGTTTTTTTATGCCTGAAATCTTCCATTAACATCCATATCTTATTGTTTAATAATAAATAAAATTCAATGCCATTCCTTCCTGATTTGTCTGTTTTATCCGCCATGGTCTTTCCCCGTCCATTGACAGCCAGATGATTTGGGGGGTCAAGATGAGGGGCAGCCCACTTCGATTAGGAGTTGACCCCAATTATGGCCCTGACAGACATTGTCGCTAAGACTGCCAAGCCTCGCGAGAAAGCCTACAAACTCGCGGATGCGCATGGCCTGTGATCCTAATGGTTCTAGAAATGCTAAGTGCTTAGGCCCCCCTTCACATTCCACCTCTTTTATCGCCAAACATTAGATAGTAACACTGGCCATGCGCTAGAGTGGGTGTCGTACGTTTGTTGTTAAAAATGTCGTATGTTTGCCATGATAAATAAATGGTCAAAGGAGGTAGCATGACGATAAAAGCTGTCTGGAGATGGCGGGTCAAGAACACATGACGATAAAAGCACGTATTCAGTCACGACTGAAACGCTCAAAGCGTTATGTTTCACTCGTGACGATTTCAAAGATCTTGCTGGTTACGATCAGGTTGGTAGAGCACTGCGCGAATTGGTGAAGGAAGGGCAACTGTTGAAAGTAGGCTATGGCGTCTACACCAAAGCGCGGCAAAATGCGATTACTGGCAAGTTAATGCCTGCCGCTCCAGGTGGTTCTGCCGCAGTGGTGATTGAGGCGTTGGAACGCCTGAAAGTGGATTATCGCCTGGTGGGGGCGACAAGCGCCTACAATAGCGGTAAATCTAATCAGATCCCCGCATCACTGGAAATCAAGACTTCACCACGTTTTAAGAGAACATTATCAGTAGGGAGCAGCAAATTAAATGGATGATTCAACAACATTACCCCCGGATATTGCTGACGCACTGCGAATTGAATCTGTTGCAATTGGCGAGTTTTCTCTGAGGTGAAAGCCAATCACAGTATCCTCGTTGGAGCCATGTGAATGGTTGTAGCTGGGTTGAGATAGCCTAGGTTATACATCTTAGAATATGTCGACAAAACGTGATTTTTTAAACATGATGTCGTGACATGTCTATGGCATCGACATATTATGGCTATATGTCGATTAAAACGGTTTTTATAAACATATGAACTGGGATCCAGAAACCCCATACAATGCCCTGCCGATATTGCCGCCTGACCTGGAGCGCATTGAAACGCGCAGTGTACTTAAAGCGTGCATACGTGCGCGCGCAGCAATCGCTGAGTTGAAAACTGCCGGTGAGCTGATCCCCGACCAAGGGTTGCTGATAAACATCCTTCCAATGCTGGAAGCGAAGGACTCATCGCGCATAGAGAACATCGTAACGACCAGCGATCAACTCTTTCAGTATGCTGACCGTGCAGATGGCGCAGATCCGGCGACTAAAGAAGCGCTACGCTATCGTACAGCGCTTTATGATGGCTATACCCACCTTGATGCCTATCCACTCTGTACAAACACAGCGGTAGCTATCTGCACCAAATTACGTGCAGTTCAAACTGATATCAGGAAAACGCCTGGCACGGTATTACGTGATCAGAATAATAACGTGGTGTATACGCCGCCGGCGGGTGAAGACTGCATTCGTAATTTACTGGCGAACTGGGAGCAGTTTATACATGGTGATGATGATTTAGATCCGTTGGTAAAAATGGCTATTGCGCACTACCAGTTTGAGTGCATCCACCCGTTCCATGATGGGAACGGGAGAACGGGCCGTATCCTGAATATTCTGTATCTGATCCAGAGCGAATTGCTTTCGTTACCTATCCTATATTTATCCCGCTTCATCTTGGAGAGACGCGATGATTACTACACGCTCCTGCGTAAGGTGACAGAGGAGGGTGATTGGGAATCGTGGATATTATTTATGCTGGAGGCTGTGGAGAGAACCTCCCGATGGACGACTGATAAAATAGCGGTTATTAGGGCATTGATGACAGAAACCACAGAGTATGTTCGCGAGAAGCTACCGAAAATCTACACTCATGAACTTGTGCAGGCGCTTTTCGCACAACCATATTGTCGGATCGATAACCTTGTCGCACGCGGTGTTGCCAAGCGCCAGACGGCATCAACGTATCTCAAGAATTTGGTCGAAATTGGAGTACTGGAGGAAATGAGTGTTGGCCGTGAAAAGCTGTATATCAACACTCGGCTGCTGCGTGAATTGAGTCAGTAACGTGAATTTTATCCTGTGAATTCCTGTAGTTTGTAAAACAGCCAGTATCCTTACTTCCATTTTCAGAAAGAGATCGTGATGTTAGGGCGCAAAGCGGAAGGATTTACCTCCTCGTTATGTCCCCAGAACAGCGTGCAGGAGGTAATTCTGCCATTTTTTACAGCCTATAGGCTGTTTTATTGTTTTACAGCTTGTAAGTTGTATTGTTCAAAAACAGCCTATAGTATGTATAAGCGTCTAAAACAATGGTAATTGCATTATGAATACTGTTTATCCGTTGAAAACCTTGAATCAGTTGCGTCCATTGCTGATTGGCTTTCGCAAGGCGAATGGGTTGACGCAAAAAGAAGTGTCTGAAAGGTTAGGTGTCACACAGCAAACCTATGCCCGTCTGGAAGCAAACCCTGGAAGCGCCAGTATTGAGCGTTTGTTTAAGGTGCTTACTTTACTGGGGGTTGAAGTGGTGCTCTCTTCTGAACCAAGAGGGCTGTTATCTGCGTCATCTTCAACAATGGAAGGGGCAGCAAAACCAATAGATTCTCCTGCCCGACGGGAAAAATGGTGATGATATGCGTCGTACACAACAGCGTTTAGCTTTATGGATGAATGGGATCCAGGTTGGATTCTGGGAAAAGGTCAAAGGCGAAGATCGTCTGCAATACCTCCCGGAATGGATTGCTGATGAACAGGGCAGACCTTTATCGCTCTCTTTGCTTTTCACTCCCGGCAATCAGCTTTGGCGCGGCAACGTGGTACGCGACTATTTTGATAATTTATTGCCTGACAGCGAAGGTATTCGCAGGCGTTTAGCCATGCGTTACCAGGCAGCAAGCCTTGATCCTTTTGATCTGTTGGCTGAGTTGGGAAGAGATTGTGTTGGTGCGATACAGTTATTGAATGTTGATGAAGAACCGACAGATTTATTCTCCATAAACTATCGTCCGCTTTCTGATGCAGAGATAGCCACAAGATTGCGTAATACTACGGCAGCTTTGTTACCTGGTCGGCAGGATGATACTGACGATTTGCGCTTATCAATTGCCGGAGCGCAAGAAAAAACGGCTTTACTGTGGCATGAAGAACAATGGTGTTTGCCAGAAGGTAGCACCCCAACGACGCATATTTTCAAGTTACCACTCGGGCTGGTTGGTAATATGAAAACGAATATGAGTACCTCGGTTGAAAATGAATGGCTATGTTCTTTGATCCTTGAGGAGTATGGGCTCCCTGTAGCAAAAACGCAGATCGCGCAGTTTGAAGAACAGAAAGCATTGGTTGTTGAGCGTTTTGACAGGAGATGGTCGGGGGATCGGCAATGGATTGTTCGCTTGCCACAAGAGGATATGTGTCAGGCTCTGGGGGTTTCTCCACTCCGAAAATACCAGTCTGATGGTGGGCCGGGTATTTCCGATATTATGGATATACTCAGTCATTCAGACCGGGCTGAACGGGACAAAGCGTTGTTCTTTATGGCGCAAATTATTTTCTGGCTGATAGCGGCCACGGATGGGCATGCCAAAAATTTCAGTATCGCTATTGAGCCACAAGGTCGTTATCACCTTACGCCTCTGTATGATGTTTTATCGGCATGGCCAGTCATTGGCTCTGATAATAACCAGATTTCTTGGCAGAAGTGCAAACTGGCAATGGCAGTCCGTGGTAGCAGTAATTATTACCAGTTGTATAGAATTCAACGGCGGCATTGGATCAAGCAGGGTGCATTAACCGGCTTGGGCAGATTACAGGTTGAATCCATGATGGATGAAATTATATCCAGAACACCTGAGGTTATTGAACGTGTATCTGCGTTGCTACCAGAGTCGTTTCCATTAGATCTTGCGGAATGTATTTTTGATGGTATGCGGCAACAATGTGGTCGGTTACAGGAATAGCATCGTAAATAAGAGAAACAATTCGTCCTCTAGGCAGGGCAGTCATCAAATGGTGAGTGAGCAAGGCAAACGATCATAAAGTTTCCCTCACTTAGCGTATATATACATCTGGGAAGTGGGGGAACATGCCAAATATCATGACCCAATAGCCAGATTCCTCCACTTGTCCCCCAGTTAATCCCCTACTTTGTTTCGGTGTGGTAACGGTGTGATGTGCTCACCGGAAGCACGATGCAGCGTTAACAGAAGGTTCCCCTCATCAAAGGTAATGCCGCTGATGCGCATTTTTTGTTGTGCGGTCAAGCAGAGAAGAAGAGTGGGTATCCGAGATAAATTTACTCATCGCTAGGCACCTCCGTTTCCAGTGATTGATTCAACTGGTTGAGCCGCTCCCACAGGATAAATGTCAGCAGTTCTTTAGCGAGGGGATTACTCAGTTCGATGATGGCATAAGCCAACGCCCGGCACTGATCGGCGAGTTCTTTTAGCGTAAGTGGTGTGGGGTCATACATGATGCACCCCCGCAGAAGAACTGAAGAATTGCAGGTATAAAAAAGGAAGGGTAGTAGCCATAGGGCCGCCTCCAGACTGTAGCTTCGTAGATAGCTACCAGCAGAGACGCCAACCTCTTGGGTGGTAGCCCGTGCAGGGTTGGCGTTACCGGACAGTCTGGCTACCGGCCTCCCTTTCGGGAGCCCCGCACGAGCCACCATTGAAGGCATGACTCAATGCTTGCCTGAACAACAATACGCATGACGCGTATATTCAGGCCCCAGACTTTTGTTCGGAACGCCAATTCCGGCTGCGGATTTTGCCGCAGCATCAGCATTATATCGTAAATGGCCCGCCAGAAAAAAATAAGAATGTATCATTTGCGCGTCTCCTCGCGTTTGTTGATACGTTCAGCGATCCATTCATTTATTTCGTTTTACACCCATGCCACAGCGCGGGAGCCAATTTTGACCGCAGGAGGTTGCAAGTTCGGTGGATTCTTACGTGTCATCCCTCAACTCTGTAGCTCGTCACCTTGAGATAGAGATTAGCTCCCAAACGCTCAGAAATGTAGAAGATGTCGAGTGCATCAAAACTCGGCTGAAAGGAATTGTTGCACCAAAAACCATCAGTAATTATTGTTCAGCCATGTATCAATACGTAGCCATGGTACGAGAGTGTTAGTGTCTTTAGATATATCACAACCCGCCATACCTCAAACGCGCAAGAGCATTGTGGATGACAGAACCACCAGCGGCAGGCTAAATCCGTTGCCGTAACTGACTATCAATGACTGGAGCAGTTAGGCCTTATCAAGGCCAACCGTGGCCGATGATCTCACCTGGCAAGCATTGTGCGCAGCCAGCCAAGACCGCCCGGATCTGGGGGGACTGGGTGCGGGAGAACGGCGAGTTGGTAATTGCTGGCGACTGGCTGACCGAGAGCGGCATTACCAACGCTGAACAACTGGAGGTTACCGCTGCACCGGGGGTGATCCGGGTGCAGCGGCGGGAAGAGGGCGGATTTAGGGCTTAAATGTTGTAACCCCGGCTAAGGCCGGGGTTACTGCCTTAACTTTGCGGTTGGTAACGTTCATCTTGCTGAATAAGGGGCTCTATTTCGTCTTCCCATATGTGTTTTTGGTATAACTGCCCTTCACTTGTTTCCTTTCGAGCAGCTAAGTATTCCCTAATAACCTTAATAGCTGTATTAAATTCAGATTTACTCAACTCATTGAAATTTATCTGATCAAGAACCTGAACTTCCATGATTTTTTCATGTATTACAGGATAATTATCCTGTAATACTTCATCAAGTAACGCTTCCAATACATCGGATGCTTGACGATTTAGCACTACGCTTAAATTTCGCTCACCATAGTTATTATTTAAAGCTCTATAACCAATACCAAAATAAGCTCCCATGTCTCACCTCATAATAATGATTTTATCTTGTTGCGATTTAGGCAATGTCTTTACTTCGCTTTCGCTCTTTCTACCTGACAGTCACCACCTTTGCCAGTACAGGCTGCGTAAACAGCCAGATCACTTTCCAGATCCTTACGATTTAACGCCTCCTTATCTTTCTGCTCTTCTGGCATCAGGTTCTGTTTGTTGTTGAGATACGTCTGGCGGCTCTTTTCCGTGCTGCTCAGATCGGTAAGTGTCAAGGTAGTTGTCGTCCTAAGTTAACGTTGTCCGGCAAGCCACTGGCTGCACTGGGTTTTACCACCGGCACCCCGTTGCAACTGACGTTAAGGAACCGCACATTGTGGGTCACTACCGTCACCGATGAGGCCACTTGGCAACAACTCTGTGAGGCCAGCCAACAGCGGCAAGATTTGGGGGCGGATTGGGTGCGGGATAACGGTGAACTGGTGATTGCTGGCGACTGGCTAACCGAGTCCGGCATAACCAACGCTGAACAACTGGTCCTCACCGCCGCACCGGGGATTATTCGGGTGCAGCGGCAGGAAGAGGGAGGGTTTGAGGCTTAAAAGTAAGAACCCCAGCCGATGGCTGGGGTTGCTTTTTATTGGTAGTCTTCATATTCCCAAGCAAAGACACGGGAGAGCTTTTGGGCGATATCCATCCAGTCATTGCCTTCACACTGGTCAATATAATCTGTGATGGTTTTGGTAATCTCATCAAGATCATACTTGCGAACCAACAGAGTATGACGCATTAACTCAGGTGACCAATGGTGTTTACACAGCCATTCGGGGGTACAGATAAATACATCAAAATTATCTCCCCCAACTGAGTCAACAGTACCTATCGTTAATGTTAACGTGATTGCTGTTTCATCTTTTTCAGGTAAATACATATTGAAATCATGATGAGTACAATCAATATTTTTTAGTATTGCCTTCATTTTTAATCCGTAATATTTAGATGTCCATTGCCTACTTTGACGGCTTTCCCTGATGAGCTAATTTCGTAGGTTTCAAAATTCGCTTGTGTTCCTGTTGTGGCGAAAGAGCTATCTTTAGGCGATGGTGGCCGATAACCGCGTGTACCATCAGCACTAATCCATCCATTACCACTGGTTTTTTTCGCGCCATCACCTAACCAGATCATTCCTAATCTATCAGCTTCTTCTCGTGAGCCAGTACCCATTCCGAAATTCAGATTTCCAGTGCCATCTCCTTTCATTGCAATTTCTAACCGAGAGTCTTGTTTAGCAATGTTATTAAGATTTTGTTGCCGTAGGTCGTCTTTCAGCTTCGGATATGTTGCTGCATTACTTGCTGATACCTCATCACTGGCCTTGTTGATAAATTTTGACGCTTCAGCAAGGTCACCTTTCTTCAGTGCTGCTTCTGCTGCCTTGATTGCTTTACCTGCTGCATCACCCGCACCAGGGATAATCCCTATCGCTGCAACCAGATAATCCAGCGCACTCTGCGCTTCCACAAAACTCTTGATATCACCAACAATCGGCACAAAATCCGCACCCGTTGACAGGATATCTTTGAGCTCTTCTCTGCGTTGCTCATACATCTTCACCGAACAGGCTTCTGCGCTCATTCCGGCACAGTTTTCCTGTCTGTACCGTTCATTTTGTTCTTCAACGCGCTCTTTAGCCTGTTGTTCTGGTGTCTTCCCAGCGGCCAGCGCATTATGAACATCACTCAGCGCGTTATTCTCCACAACAACTTGCTCCGCCGTGAAGTTGGCTGTCGAACTCACTTTTTCCCTGTGCCATCAGCCAGTTACAACCGTTTTTTGCCAGTGCATTTTGCTACAGACAACTTTTTGCCCAGACGCGCGTTTTCAGCCTGTTACGCCATTTTCCCCAACATTGTTAAAGAGCGATTGCCGCCACATCATAGCAGCCCGTTTCCGGTTTTCCATTAGTGGGCGGTTTTTATCAGAACGGTGAGGCGCCAGGCTGCCGGGGGTTTTGGCAGCCTAGCGCTGAGGCGTTGGCCCGGTGTGGGCGGGCCTAGCCCACGGTGTGGCTTCTTCGGGTGGGCGCGGAAGCTGGCGAGACGGGAAGGAGTGACCCGCTTCTTTATCGCGGGGCACGACCCGGCGCAGCCAGACGCAGCCGGGCGGGCATTAACTTTTTAAGCGGAGGCCGCCAGGCCGACAACCCTTGATGCTGTTGACCTTGGTTGAGGTTGCCATTGTTACCAACAGCGGCGGGAGCTTGCGAGCGGCGCGCCTCTCGGGCTGGTGTTGTGGCGTGCTGAACCTGATAGCGGCAGGAGCGCAGCGACTGGCGCGCCACTCCGCACTTGCCAACACGGAGCGCCAACCCACAACCGACACCGGACTACCTGACTGCGGGGGCGCAAGACATAACGCGGATTATGCGAACTGGGCCACACGCTACCGCCTGACAAGCCCTTGACCGTGACTGGCCAGTAAGTGCGCATAATCCCCCGCGTTATGTTTAATAGCCGAAGGCCAGCAACCCAGCACACAGAGAGTGCCGCCGCCAAGCGCTGGCCGGAGGCTTTTTACCCCCGCACACACCGAACTGGCATGAAGGCAGGAGGTGCGCCACGTTGATGCTGATGGGGAAGGGGAACCTGATTGCGCGCCTGCTGCCGTGGGCTTGCTAACCCTGCTGCCTCACAGAGAGTGAGCTAGCGTGATATTTCTTCCGGCGGTTCCGTCGTTGTAGCGTCCGGTTGTTGGCGTGGCGGGTGTGCAGATCTGCACACTTGCAGTGGCTATTGGTCCGATGGTTCCGTTGCTGCGTCCGGCTCCGGGCTTTCCGGCGGTGTTTCGCTGTCCGGCTGCTCTGCGGGGTGGGTTGACGCATGAACCGCCTGTAATGCCCGGATGCTCACTTGTGTATAGATTTGCGTAGACTCGAGACTGGCATGGCCGAGCATGGCTTGTATCCAACGGATATCGGCGCCGTTCTCCAGCATTTGCGTTGCCATGGCATGGCGGAACAGGTGACAACTGCCCCAGCGGCTGACACCGGAGGCCACGATATAGCTTTTGGTGACAGCCGTAACGCCATTGGGTGTTAACCCTGCCAAGCCATCCAGTGCCACGAACAGCGCCTCAACCTCGGGATTAACCACCAGTTGCGGCCGCACTTGTTGTTGATAGTGCTGTACCCATTTCAACGCCCGGTCACCGATGGGGATAACCCGGTCTCTTTTCCCTTTACCCTGGCGGATAGTCACTATTTTACGACTGGTATCAACCGCGTACTGGTCAAGCCCGGCCACTTCCATGCGTCGCATCCCGGTTGACCACAACAGCTCTAACAACGCCCGGTCACGCAACCCCTGCAAGGTGCTGATATCCGGCAGCGCCAACACCTGCTCCACTTCTTCCACACTCAGGATATGGCGCGGTAAGCGTTTTTCCTGCTTCGGCAGTACCAACCCCGAAGCCGGGTCCGCCAGTAACAGGTGGCTGCGGGTCATCCAGCCGAACCACACCACCAACGGCCCCAACTGGCTGCGTTGTGTCCGGGTGCTGAGTGGCTCGCCATTGGGTTTACGGTAGGTGAACAGATAGCGTTGGTAACGCTCCAGTATCGGCAGGGTAATATCCTGGGCATAGTGCAACCCACGCTCATGGGCCCACAGGATGAAGCGGTATTGGTGGTGCGTCTGGGTTTTCAGGGTGGTTGCCGACCAGTTGCGTTCACGCCGCCACGCCACGAAGCGCAACAGTAGCGCATACAGTCCCTTAGGGTCATGGGCCGGGCCAACGGGTTTTCTGTAGACATCATCAACGGTCAGCAGCGCATCGGCGCGGGGTCTGCGGTAGGCCATCAGTCACCCCCGGCAGTGACAACAACAGGTGATTTTTTTATTCCCTTTATTACTGCGTTTGCTGCAACGCCGACCGCTTCCACTGCCAAGCCTTGTACTGCCTGGCTTGGAGCGGCTTTTTCACTTGCCGACTGAGTGCCGACCACGCCCCGACCTGATACCGACTGTTTATCATCAGAAGCCGACCGATTATCTTCAGACCCCGACCGGGACGCTTCGCCCGACTCCAACAACCCGCACAGGTGCGCTTCACCGTTATCGTCACCGTCCCACAGCAAGCCATATTCATAGGTTAAGCCACGGCGGAACATCACCAGGTATTCCATTTCCAGCAACCGCGCCAGATGCACTTTAAGCTGGGTATCTCCCCATTTCAGCGCGTTACGCACATCACGCCGGGTAAAGCGCACCTCATCCAGTTTACTGCCTTGCGCCTGCGCTTGCGGGGTTAACCAGTCACGCAGTAGCACCAACAACTTGCGCGTCTGCGGCGGCATTTCATCCAGTGTGCGGCCCAGCACTTCATGCGCCAGTTGGTTGGCAAGCTCGATATCTGACCGCGCCACCTCGATATATTCCAGCCATTCGCCGCGATGCTGCACTCGCTTCACTTCCCGTTGGTACTGGTGCAACAAGGCGATTGACTGTATCAGCGTCAGGTATTTCATATGGTCGCGGCGGGTGCGGGTCTTGTCTGACAGGAACGTCAGTTGCTCCGCATAGGGGTTGACCACTTTGAGTGGCCGCAACAGCCGTTGCGCGTTCTGGTGTAACCGGGTCAGATAGCCTTTTTCATTCGCCGCCAGTAACCCGGCCAGCGTTTGGCCGTGCCGCTGCAAGGCATGTATGGCTTGGGTTTGCTCTCGCGATTCGTTCACCGTCAGCACCAGACAGCGGTTTAACAGCTCTTCGTCAACGTCGATGGCGGTGGTGGTCAACATCAGCATCACCGGGCCTTGTACCTTGTATTCTCGCGTCACCAGTTCGCCGCTTTGCTCGTTCTTGCCCGTCGAGGCGATTTTCAGTTCCCCATCGGACTGCAACAGCTTCAAGGCATAGGCTGCTTGCCTGACGCCTTCTTCTTCCGCTATTGCCAGTATCTTGTGTGAGAGCGAGGTTTCCCCCAGATAGTAAAGGCTTTGCCCGGTCATGGCGCTGTACTGGATACGCTCTTCTTCCGGTATCAACCCCAGCACCGCTTCCATCAACGAGGATTTCCCCGCTGCCGAGCTGCTTTGTATCAACACCGCCAACGGCCTGTCCAGCTTGCGCGAGGTCGCCGCCAGATACCCAGTGAGCAGGTTGGCCGATTCGCCCACCACGCCACAGGTCGCCAGGTCATTCACCACCCGCGCAGCCAGTTGCGGCTCTTTAAGCAACTCAAGGGCTGCCGCTTCCTCATCACCACTGAGCGCCACTGTTGCCACAGGCTGGGCCTGTTCTGCTGCCAGCCGGGCTTCATCCTGCTTCTGCTCCAGCAACAACAGTAACCGCCCACATTCGCGCTTGATCACCGCCACATCACAACCCAACTCGGCCACCGCCACGCTGATATAACTCTGGCGCTGTTTGGCGTGGTACATGTCCAACTGGTCAACGTGGAACGCGCCGCTTACCTCATCCCGCACCTGTACATTGACTTTCATCACCTCAGAGACAGTATTTTTCTGCCAACCACGCACCCGCCACACCCGAGGGCCGCAGTGCATCAGCAGCTCACCGGAAGCGGTGACTTCACTTGGCACCGCCTCCATTTGTGGCACCGCTGAGGCGGCTAATAAGGGAGAGTTTTCAGCGCTGGCGGTGTCGTTCTCCGGTGCGGCACCGAGCCGCTGGGCGGATTCCAGCGCCAAGCCCAACGCCTTTTCTGGATTGCCGCTTTTGAGTGCATAGTCGTTGGCATCCATCCCTTGCGGGAAGCGCACCCGCCATGCTTCTATGCCTGCCGTTTGCAACTGTTCAGCAACCGCTTCCGCACCCCGATCCCCGGCCTCATCACGGTCATACGCGATCAACACCCGTTTCACACCGTGATACTGCAACGCCGCCAGATGCTCCGCCGTAAAGCCGTTGACGCCGTAGGCGGCGATCACATTACGGAACCCGGCACACCAGAAGGTCATGGCATCGATCAGCGCTTCACACAAGATAACTTCTGATGAGGCTTGCAACGCGGGTTCATTCCACACACCAACCAGCGGCGAAGATAAGTACAGGTGTTTAGGATTACCCTTGATGATTTTGTAATCCGGTTGGATACGCCGCCCATACAGTTGCAGCACCCGGCCACGGTGAGCCACGTTGGCCGACTCGGCCCAACCGATCACCGGCATCACCACGCAGCCCCGGAAGTGGTCTTGCCGGGTCGTTTCCCGCAACACACCCGCTTCGGCTAACCGTTCCCGCAGCCGCTTACCTTCCTTGCTGGCTGAAGTGGGCAACAACCCGGCACTGCCGCCGATCCCATGCAGCCCGGCGAACCCCAGCCGGAAGTGGCTCACCAGTTCAGGGTGGTTTAACCCTCGGCTGACCAGCCACTGTTGCGCTTCCGGTGAGGCCAGGAGTTGTTGGTGATAGAAGTCGATCACCTGATTGAGCAGGGCTTGGCCGTCTTCATCCAGATCGGCCAGTTTGGGATGCACTGCAGGCGGCGAAGAAGAAGGGGTGATGGTTTCAGCAGCAACAGACGACGAACCCGCCAGTTCCCGAAGCCTGACCAGCGTTTGTGCATAAGTGAGCCGTTCAGTGTGTTGCAACCAGTCGATCACCGAACCTGCAGCGCCACAACCAAAGCAGTGATAGAGATTCTTTTCAGGCGAGATCACACAAGACGGGGTTTTCTCCCGGTGGAACGGGCATAGCGTGACATAGTCCTTGCCCTGGCGTTTCAGCTCAAGCCCTTGGCTTTGTGCCACTTTCAGCAAGGACACTTCCTGTTTTAACTGCGCCAGCTCTGCCGGGGTCATTCTGCCCATTCCTGCTGCTCCTGTAAAAACCTGTCAATAACCGTTTAATGTTTTTATTAAATACCTTATAGTGTGTATGTGTCAAACATTATTAGAGAGGCAAGTTACAGTATGACTACGTCAACTTTGTGGTTTTTACCGATGAACTTTCCTGCTCGTTTGATACAACTGCGCAAGGCTGCTGACCTGACTCAACAGGCATTAGCGGATAGAGCATTGATTCATGTTAACCAGATACGTCGTTATGAAGCGGGGTCTGCACAACCCACCTTAGACGCCCTGATTAGGTTGGCTAAGGTGCTGCATGTCTCGCTGGATGGATTGGTATTTGATGAGCATGAGCGCGGCCCATCCGATGATTTGGCCTTGCAGTTTGAGGCGGTAAGCGGGATGCCGGAAGAAGAACGCCGGATTATAAAAGCGCTGCTGGATGGAATGATTTTAAAGTACCAGGCTAAACAGATTACTGAGCGCGGCTAAAGCAGGGGGCAACCTGCCTTAACCGCTAACCACATGCAACTAACAAGGAGTTGATTATGGCTGAGCAACATCATAAGTCAGAACCCGCCACACCCCAAGCCCGTAAGAGTGTTGTCGGCTATCGCCCCAACGGTGGCAGGCCGAACCCGTTACCGCAACTGACCATCAAGGGCCGTTGGCTCGAAGCGCTTGGATTCACCACCGGCCAGCGGATCGAGGTGATCACCGAGCCGGGCCAGTTGATCATCCGGCTGGCGACTGAAGGATAACTGACTGACCTATAAAGTAAAATCCCGGCACCAAGGCCGGGATTTTTTATTGGTCGTCGTATTTAAAATCAATATTAATCTTTAAGGTCTCTACATTTACCGTTACTTCGCAACCATGCCAGAACGGCTTCTCTTGAGACTTAAAATTATCTACAAAGTAATTTCTTAACTCTACAAGTAGATCCAGTAGTCTTTCACTTGCATCAGCGGTTTCAGTTATCCAACGCTGCTCACCATTGTTATCTATATAGTCATAAGTAAATTCACCGCAATCACTCTCTGGCTCCAACGTTGCACACAGAATAACTTTTGCCGCATTATCAGGGGCTATTGATAGCAATATTGAACCAATATCATTATAGATTTCTTGATCAGTTCTCATTATTTCCCCCCTGGAGAATTATTGAATACTTTTTCAATTGGGCGACCACCATCCACTGAATATACAACCTTAAATTTATCCGGCCTGACGTTGTTACCTGTATAAGATGGTTGAATATTAACCTTAACATCTTGACCTTCGCTTAATGCCTTCGCCCAAGTGTTTTCCATCTGTTTCCAAGCACCTTTGTTCAGGTTTCCATCCATCGGTAACAGGTTCAATTTTTCACCAGGACCATTAAAGATACTGGCGATTAAATGTCCCCCCTCATCACCTGGATTGCCACACTTACCCGCCTTACATTGCTGATAACCATTCCGGTCTTTCGCACTAGCGCTAAGGGTTGCTTCAACCTGAGTTGGTCTGGCCAGGTTGTCAGTATGATAAGTCTTATCACCATCGACCTTATAAACCGTATTCGGTTCCGGCTTGTTCATCGCTTTGTTCCAGGCACCTTTCTTACCCGAGTCTACAACAACAACGTTCTTACCTGCTGTTGCAGAACCGCCTTTGCCCATACCTCCCGTAATTGCACCAAGCGCCGCACCTGCCAGTATTTCTGCCTGCTGCTTATCAATACCGTAAATACTCTGGAGTCGTTGGGCAAACTCGGTGCTCGATACTACACCTTCAGCTTCCATCTGTTGCGCCAGCAATGAAGACATATCATTCTTCATTTTCGACGGCACATCATCACCCAACACACGGTCTATCGCTTCGCGTACCAGCATACCATTTGCTGGAATATCACCGTACTTCTCTTTACAGGCTGCTGGATTGGTTGAACATAGCGCAATCATTTCTTGCTGTTGCTTCAAGCTCAGATCTTCCATTTCCTTCACGATCTGGTCGCAGTCACCTCGCGTATCACAACCTTTCGCTCTTGCCGCAAAATCATCTATCTGCTCAGCACTCAGGAAGTTATTCTCCACAACAACTTGCTCCGCCGTGAAGTTGGCTGTCGAACTCACTTTTTCCCTGTGCCATCAGCCAGTTACAACCGTTTTTTGCCAGTGCATTTTGCTACAGACAACTTTTTGCCCAGACGCGCGTTTTCAGCCTGTTACGCCATTTTCCCCAACATTGTTAAAGAGCGATTGCCGCCACATCATAGCAGCCCGTTTCCGGTTTTCCATTAGTGGGCGGTTTTTATCAGAACGGTGAGGCGCCAGGCTGCCGGGGGTTTTGGCAGCCTAGCGCTGAGGCGTTGGCCCGGTGTGGGCGGGCCTAGCCCACGGTGTGGCTTCTTCGGGTGGGCGCGGAAGCTGGCGAGACGGGAAGGAGTGACCCGCTTCTTTATCGCGGGGCACGACCCGGCGCAGCCAGACGCAGCCGGGCGGGCATTAACTTTTTAAGCGGAGGCCGCCAGGCCGACAACCCTTGATGCTGTTGACCTTGGTTGAGGTTGCCATTGTTACCAACAGCGGCGGGAGCTTGCGAGCGGCGCGCCTCTCGGGCTGGTGTTGTGGCGTGCTGAACCTGATAGCGGCAGGAGCGCAGCGACTGGCGCGCCACTCCGCACTTGCCAACACGGAGCGCCAACCCACAACCGACACCGGACTACCTGACTGCGGGGGCGCAAGACATAACGCGGATTATGCGAACTGGGCCACACGCTACCGCCTGACAAGCCCTTGACCGTGACTGGCCAGTAAGTGCGCATAATCCCCCGCGTTATGTTTAATAGCCGAAGGCCAGCAACCCAGCACACAGAGAGTGCCGCCGCCAAGCGCTGGCCGGAGGCTTTTTACCCCCGCACACACCGAACTGGCATGAAGGCAGGAGGTGCGCCACGTTGATGCTGATGGGGAAGGGGAACCTGATTGCGCGCCTGCTGCCGTGGGCTTGCTAACCCTGCTGCCTCACAGAGAGTGAGCTAGCGTGATATTTCTTCCGGCGGTTCCGTCGTTGTAGCGTCCGGTTGTTGGCGTGGCGGGTGTGCAGATCTGCACACTTGCAGTGGCTATTGGTCCGATGGTTCCGTTGCTGCGTCCGGCTCCGGGCTTTCCGGCGGTGTTTCGCTGTCCGGCTGCTCTGCGGGGTGGGTTGACGCATGAACCGCCTGTAATGCCCGGATGCTCACTTGTGTATAGATTTGCGTAGACTCGAGACTGGCATGGCCGAGCATGGCTTGTATCCAACGGATATCGGCGCCGTTCTCCAGCATTTGCGTTGCCATGGCATGGCGGAACAGGTGACAACTGCCCCAGCGGCTGACACCGGAGGCCACGATATAGCTTTTGGTGACAGCCGTAACGCCATTGGGTGTTAACCCTGCCAAGCCATCCAGTGCCACGAACAGCGCCTCAACCTCGGGATTAACCACCAGTTGCGGCCGCACTTGTTGTTGATAGTGCTGTACCCATTTCAACGCCCGGTCACCGATGGGGATAACCCGGTCTCTTTTCCCTTTACCCTGGCGGATAGTCACTATTTTACGACTGGTATCAACCGCGTACTGGTCAAGCCCGGCCACTTCCATGCGTCGCATCCCGGTTGACCACAACAGCTCTAACAACGCCCGGTCACGCAACCCCTGCAAGGTGCTGATATCCGGCAGCGCCAACACCTGCTCCACTTCTTCCACACTCAGGATATGGCGCGGTAAGCGTTTTTCCTGCTTCGGCAGTACCAACCCCGAAGCCGGGTCCGCCAGTAACAGGTGGCTGCGGGTCATCCAGCCGAACCACACCACCAACGGCCCCAACTGGCTGCGTTGTGTCCGGGTGCTGAGTGGCTCGCCATTGGGTTTACGGTAGGTGAACAGATAGCGTTGGTAACGCTCCAGTATCGGCAGGGTAATATCCTGGGCATAGTGCAACCCACGCTCATGGGCCCACAGGATGAAGCGGTATTGGTGGTGCGTCTGGGTTTTCAGGGTGGTTGCCGACCAGTTGCGTTCACGCCGCCACGCCACGAAGCGCAACAGTAGCGCATACAGTCCCTTAGGGTCATGGGCCGGGCCAACGGGTTTTCTGTAGACATCATCAACGGTCAGCAGCGCATCGGCGCGGGGTCTGCGGTAGGCCATCAGTCACCCCCGGCAGTGACAACAACAGGTGATTTTTTTATTCCCTTTATTACTGCGTTTGCTGCAACGCCGACCGCTTCCACTGCCAAGCCTTGTACTGCCTGGCTTGGAGCGGCTTTTTCACTTGCCGACTGAGTGCCGACCACGCCCCGACCTGATACCGACTGTTTATCATCAGAAGCCGACCGATTATCTTCAGACCCCGACCGGGACGCTTCGCCCGACTCCAACAACCCGCACAGGTGCGCTTCACCGTTATCGTCACCGTCCCACAGCAAGCCATATTCATAGGTTAAGCCACGGCGGAACATCACCAGGTATTCCATTTCCAGCAACCGCGCCAGATGCACTTTAAGCTGGGTATCTCCCCATTTCAGCGCGTTACGCACATCACGCCGGGTAAAGCGCACCTCATCCAGTTTACTGCCTTGCGCCTGCGCTTGCGGGGTTAACCAGTCACGCAGTAGCACCAACAACTTGCGCGTCTGCGGCGGCATTTCATCCAGTGTGCGGCCCAGCACTTCATGCGCCAGTTGGTTGGCAAGCTCGATATCTGACCGCGCCACCTCGATATATTCCAGCCATTCGCCGCGATGCTGCACTCGCTTCACTTCCCGTTGGTACTGGTGCAACAAGGCGATTGACTGTATCAGCGTCAGGTATTTCATATGGTCGCGGCGGGTGCGGGTCTTGTCTGACAGGAACGTCAGTTGCTCCGCATAGGGGTTGACCACTTTGAGTGGCCGCAACAGCCGTTGCGCGTTCTGGTGTAACCGGGTCAGATAGCCTTTTTCATTCGCCGCCAGTAACCCGGCCAGCGTTTGGCCGTGCCGCTGCAAGGCATGTATGGCTTGGGTTTGCTCTCGCGATTCGTTCACCGTCAGCACCAGACAGCGGTTTAACAGCTCTTCGTCAACGTCGATGGCGGTGGTGGTCAACATCAGCATCACCGGGCCTTGTACCTTGTATTCTCGCGTCACCAGTTCGCCGCTTTGCTCGTTCTTGCCCGTCGAGGCGATTTTCAGTTCCCCATCGGACTGCAACAGCTTCAAGGCATAGGCTGCTTGCCTGACGCCTTCTTCTTCCGCTATTGCCAGTATCTTGTGTGAGAGCGAGGTTTCCCCCAGATAGTAAAGGCTTTGCCCGGTCATGGCGCTGTACTGGATACGCTCTTCTTCCGGTATCAACCCCAGCACCGCTTCCATCAACGAGGATTTCCCCGCTGCCGAGCTGCTTTGTATCAACACCGCCAACGGCCTGTCCAGCTTGCGCGAGGTCGCCGCCAGATACCCAGTGAGCAGGTTGGCCGATTCGCCCACCACGCCACAGGTCGCCAGGTCATTCACCACCCGCGCAGCCAGTTGCGGCTCTTTAAGCAACTCAAGGGCTGCCGCTTCCTCATCACCACTGAGCGCCACTGTTGCCACAGGCTGGGCCTGTTCTGCTGCCAGCCGGGCTTCATCCTGCTTCTGCTCCAGCAACAACAGTAACCGCCCACATTCGCGCTTGATCACCGCCACATCACAACCCAACTCGGCCACCGCCACGCTGATATAACTCTGGCGCTGTTTGGCGTGGTACATGTCCAACTGGTCAACGTGGAACGCGCCGCTTACCTCATCCCGCACCTGTACATTGACTTTCATCACCTCAGAGACAGTATTTTTCTGCCAACCACGCACCCGCCACACCCGAGGGCCGCAGTGCATCAGCAGCTCACCGGAAGCGGTGACTTCACTTGGCACCGCCTCCATTTGTGGCACCGCTGAGGCGGCTAATAAGGGAGAGTTTTCAGCGCTGGCGGTGTCGTTCTCCGGTGCGGCACCGAGCCGCTGGGCGGATTCCAGCGCCAAGCCCAACGCCTTTTCTGGATTGCCGCTTTTGAGTGCATAGTCGTTGGCATCCATCCCTTGCGGGAAGCGCACCCGCCATGCTTCTATGCCTGCCGTTTGCAACTGTTCAGCAACCGCTTCCGCACCCCGATCCCCGGCCTCATCACGGTCATACGCGATCAACACCCGTTTCACACCGTGATACTGCAACGCCGCCAGATGCTCCGCCGTAAAGCCGTTGACGCCGTAGGCGGCGATCACATTACGGAACCCGGCACACCAGAAGGTCATGGCATCGATCAGCGCTTCACACAAGATAACTTCTGATGAGGCTTGCAACGCGGGTTCATTCCACACACCAACCAGCGGCGAAGATAAGTACAGGTGTTTAGGATTACCCTTGATGATTTTGTAATCCGGTTGGATACGCCGCCCATACAGTTGCAGCACCCGGCCACGGTGAGCCACGTTGGCCGACTCGGCCCAACCGATCACCGGCATCACCACGCAGCCCCGGAAGTGGTCTTGCCGGGTCGTTTCCCGCAACACACCCGCTTCGGCTAACCGTTCCCGCAGCCGCTTACCTTCCTTGCTGGCTGAAGTGGGCAACAACCCGGCACTGCCGCCGATCCCATGCAGCCCGGCGAACCCCAGCCGGAAGTGGCTCACCAGTTCAGGGTGGTTTAACCCTCGGCTGACCAGCCACTGTTGCGCTTCCGGTGAGGCCAGGAGTTGTTGGTGATAGAAGTCGATCACCTGATTGAGCAGGGCTTGGCCGTCTTCATCCAGATCGGCCAGTTTGGGATGCACTGCAGGCGGCGAAGAAGAAGGGGTGATGGTTTCAGCAGCAACAGACGACGAACCCGCCAGTTCCCGAAGCCTGACCAGCGTTTGTGCATAAGTGAGCCGTTCAGTGTGTTGCAACCAGTCGATCACCGAACCTGCAGCGCCACAACCAAAGCAGTGATAGAGATTCTTTTCAGGCGAGATCACACAAGACGGGGTTTTCTCCCGGTGGAACGGGCATAGCGTGACATAGTCCTTGCCCTGGCGTTTCAGCTCAAGCCCTTGGCTTTGTGCCACTTTCAGCAAGGACACTTCCTGTTTTAACTGCGCCAGCTCTGCCGGGGTCATTCTGCCCATTCCTGCTGCTCCTGTAAAAACCTGTCAATAACCGTTTAATGTTTTTATTAAATACCTTATAGTGTGTATGTGTCAAACATTATTAGAGAGGCAAGTTACAGTATGACTACGTCAACTTTGTGGTTTTTACCGATGAACTTTCCTGCTCGTTTGATACAACTGCGCAAGGCTGCTGACCTGACTCAACAGGCATTAGCGGATAGAGCATTGATTCATGTTAACCAGATACGTCGTTATGAAGCGGGGTCTGCACAACCCACCTTAGACGCCCTGATTAGGTTGGCTAAGGTGCTGCATGTCTCGCTGGATGGATTGGTATTTGATGAGCATGAGCGCGGCCCATCCGATGATTTGGCCTTGCAGTTTGAGGCGGTAAGCGGGATGCCGGAAGAAGAACGCCGGATTATAAAAGCGCTGCTGGATGGAATGATTTTAAAGTACCAGGCTAAACAGATTACTGAGCGCGGCTAAAGCAGGGGGCAACCTGCCTTAACCGCTAACCACATGCAACTAACAAGGAGTTGATTATGGCTGAGCAACATCATAAGTCAGAACCCGCCACACCCCAAGCCCGTAAGAGTGTTGTCGGCTATCGCCCCAACGGTGGCAGGCCGAACCCGTTACCGCAACTGACCATCAAGGGCCGTTGGCTCGAAGCGCTTGGATTCACCACCGGCCAGCGGATCGAGGTGATCACCGAGCCGGGCCAGTTGATCATCCGGCTGGCGACTGAAGGATAACTGACTGACCTATAAAGTAAAATCCCGGCACCAAGGCCGGGATTTTTTATTGGTCGTCGTATTTAAAATCAATATTAATCTTTAAGGTCTCTACATTTACCGTTACTTCGCAACCATGCCAGAACGGCTTCTCTTGAGACTTAAAATTATCTACAAAGTAATTTCTTAACTCTACAAGTAGATCCAGTAGTCTTTCACTTGCATCAGCGGTTTCAGTTATCCAACGCTGCTCACCATTGTTATCTATATAGTCATAAGTAAATTCACCGCAATCACTCTCTGGCTCCAACGTTGCACACAGAATAACTTTTGCCGCATTATCAGGGGCTATTGATAGCAATATTGAACCAATATCATTATAGATTTCTTGATCAGTTCTCATTATTTCCCCCCTGGAGAATTATTGAATACTTTTTCAATTGGGCGACCACCATCCACTGAATATACAACCTTAAATTTATCCGGCCTGACGTTGTTACCTGTATAAGATGGTTGAATATTAACCTTAACATCTTGACCTTCGCTTAATGCCTTCGCCCAAGTGTTTTCCATCTGTTTCCAAGCACCTTTGTTCAGGTTTCCATCCATCGGTAACAGGTTCAATTTTTCACCAGGACCATTAAAGATACTGGCGATTAAATGTCCCCCCTCATCACCTGGATTGCCACACTTACCCGCCTTACATTGCTGATAACCATTCCGGTCTTTCGCACTAGCGCTAAGGGTTGCTTCAACCTGAGTTGGTCTGGCCAGGTTGTCAGTATGATAAGTCTTATCACCATCGACCTTATAAACCGTATTCGGTTCCGGCTTGTTCATCGCTTTGTTCCAGGCACCTTTCTTACCCGAGTCTACAACAACAACGTTCTTACCTGCTGTTGCAGAACCGCCTTTGCCCATACCTCCCGTAATTGCACCAAGCGCCGCACCTGCCAGTATTTCTGCCTGCTGCTTATCAATACCGTAAATACTCTGGAGTCGTTGGGCAAACTCGGTGCTCGATACTACACCTTCAGCTTCCATCTGTTGCGCCAGCAATGAAGACATATCATTCTTCATTTTCGACGGCACATCATCACCCAACACACGGTCTATCGCTTCGCGTACCAGCATACCATTTGCTGGAATATCACCGTACTTCTCTTTACAGGCTGCTGGATTGGTTGAACATAGCGCAATCATTTCTTGCTGTTGCTTCAAGCTCAGATCTTCCATTTCCTTCACGATCTGGTCGCAGTCACCTCGCGTATCACAACCTTTCGCTCTTGCCGCAAAATCATCTATCTGCTCAGCACTCAGGAAGTTATTCTCCACTTCCACCCGTGCCGCATTTGCGCCACTGGACGCCGAGAATGTATCGCCTCCTACGGTACCGCCTGCCACCGCGCCCACGGCGGTGGCAAGGTTACTGATAAAGGTCCGCTGCTCTGCATCCAGGTCGTCAGGGTTCTTGCCGTAGAACGCTTGCGAAAGCCTATCACTCATCAACGCGGCAGAAGCCATACCGCCTGCAGCACCCGCCAGAGCATCGCCGCCTTGCGCCTGCGTTAGGGCAGCCGAGATAATCCCGTGCAGTGCAATACGTGCTGCGTCGCTACCTTCTGTAACATCTTTCACCAACTTCGCCATATAAGGTGCAGCACCTGCTGCCAAGCCGCCCTGAATGTTACCCCCCAGAATGCCGGCAATAAGCCCCGTGGCTGCTGAGGTTTCACGCCAGAAGTCACTTCCCGGACCGTATTCTTTCTCAGCATCAATGTAGCGGCTGTCACTCTTCACTGCCGCATCCAGTTGCTCCTGGGTTTTCTCTGGGTATGCCTTGGCCAACTCCTCTCTCAACTGGGCGTTTTTCTCTGCGGCTTGCTGTTCCATCGATGTCTTATAGGCATCTGCCGCCTGAATACCCAGTGCGATCGCTTCCTTCTGGATATCCAGCTTATCTTGTACCTTATCCTTGTCGAAGCCATCCTTCACGCTGTGGTTTGCATTCGCGGTATCACGGCTCAGATCCGCGATATCCTGTTGCTGAGCCTGTTCATCGCGGATGACGATGGTGCCGTTGGAGATGGCACTCTTCGTGGTGCCACTCTCTTTGCCAGTAACCTGATTGATACCTGTAGAAGGTAAACCTTGTGCAATCGGTACATACTGCTGGGTGCCTCCATTATAGTCCAAGCCCCCTGACACCGTAAATCCACTCTGTTTACCACCCCACTTCGATTGATTTTCCAGGTCGCTCCAGCCAAGCGTATTGGTATCAAGACGATTCTTATCCGCCGTCGCCTCAGAGGCCAGTACCGCGCCATCCAGTTGGGTATGATTACCCACGCTAATATCAAAACCACCTTTCCCAGCGTAAATCCCGCTCTGCTCTATCACCGAGTTGTAGTTGTTCTCCAACTTCCCTGAATTGGCGCTCACACTACCTTGGGCGATTGCGCCATAACAAAAGGGCGGGACGCAGATGCTCAGGTTCATACCCGATGACGAGGAGCTGCTGTCATACTTGGCACTGTCTTGCACGCTAGAGATACTCAGGTTACGACCGACATCGGCAATCACCTTGTCAGCATCAAGTGTTGCACCGGTGAGTGTCGTGTCGCGCCCACTGATGACTGTCAGCGTATCATCAGCATGGACATGGCTGTTGTTATTGTTCTGGCTGTTGCCATTGGCTCGGCTCTGGTTCTGGCTATAACCCAGCTCGCCAGTAAAGCCATTTTGGCTGCCACCCATTGAGAAACCGACACCTGCACTCATTGAGTTGCCACTGGCGCTGCTTGTCTGGGACTCGCTATTCTGCGATGCACTCAGGGCAATATCCCGCCCGGCGTTCAGCACCACACTCTTGCCACTGATATCCACACCTTGCCCGACAATATCGTTACGGGCCTTAATCACCACTGTATCGCCGGCTTGTAAAGTGCTCCCCTGTCGCTGCTGGCTGCTGTAGTCCTGCTCCTGAGAAGATTTACCCGCTGTCGCGCTGACGCTCAGCTTAAAAGCGGAGGGGTTCATGTTTGACTGTATGGTCTGAGTCGCGACAGTCAATCCAGCTTGTGCTGCATAAATCCCGGTCAGACGGGGATCACGGCCATCCTGGGCTGAACGGGCGGCTTTTTCTGCTGTCTGCGCGGCACTCGCCACCCAGCCGGAGACCTGCCCTTTGACACCATACTGAGTTGATGAAGATTCGCTGTGGTTCTTCAGGTTGTCTTCACTCACATCAAACAGGACATTATTACCGCTGAGGACCAGGGATTTGCCTGCGCTAATATCGGCACCATAGATGGCGACATCCTCTCCAGCCTGGAGCGAAACATTGCCATTCTGGCTCATAAGCTGGCTGCGTAAGTTACTCTGCTGATTACTGTCTGTCGTCGAGCTGAAATTGTCCTTTTGCCAACCCACCATACCGCTGTAACCATCTCCACCAAGGTTACCCACGGTTGTATGGCTGCCCGACTGTTCCTGGTGAACCGCATTATTACCTGTAGTGACGGTAATATTGCCTTTACTCGCTGCGATCAACAGATCGTCAACGGCAGAAATTGAACTGCCTGCGATAGCCACGCTTCCTTCACGACTGTTGATATAAACATCAGATCCGCTAATCAGTGAGGCGTTTTCCGTCGTGCTAGTACGCTCTGTATTGCTACTGGATTTATCGAGAGCGAATGGAAGGACATCGTTACCGTTGTTCGGTGCGCCATTGATGGCGCGAGATACCGCCCCCAAACCTGGCATACCATCGGTGACACTCCAGCCTTTGCTACTCGCGCTGCTGCTCAGATACTCCGAATCGGTAGAGGTCACGATGACCACATTACGCTTCGCATCCATAATGACCGCTTCACCAGCACTAATCTGGCTACCGCTAATCAAAATATCGCCTTGGCCCTTTTTGCCCGTGGCGGTTAACTGAACGTTACCTTGAGCGTTCAAGGTACTCCCGGAATTGAAGGTACCTTCGTAATGGCTCTCACTGTTGGACGATGATTTGCCATAGGTCATGGGGAGTGAGCTCCCCATCCCCATGTCGGCCCCGGTGGCGCCGATTTCATTACCCAACTGTTTCACTTTGGTGAGGGTGTCAGTGTCAGAGTTGGCGATGTCGCGGAGATTACGGATACCGTTGATAATAGGATCCGCGACGGAAATCGTCAGGCCGCTGCTCTTGCTGGATTGTTTCGTATCCTGTGTAATCTGGTCGCGGCCAGGCAGGATAGCGATGTCATTGCCCGTGATATCGATATGCCCGGTTTTACGCTCAGTATCACCGACGGCGCGCGCTGCGACCATATCTGTGGCACTGAGCGTCACCAGATTACCGGCGTTGATAATCACGTTACCGCCCGTCGTACCGATGACACTGCGGGAGTCACTTTCAGTCACTTCTGTGCCTTGCCGCTCAGACTTGCTGGACTGTGAACCGATCGTGATACCCAGGCTGCCACCACCGAATACACCGCTCTTTTTGGTGCTACTCATGCTGTAATAACTGTCGGTATTGGTCGCGGCCTCTACCGTGACATCATTTTTGGCAGTCAGAATAATATCGCCATCACCCACCACCGCCGAGCCTTTTACGGTCAAGTCGTTACCGGCAGAAAGTGACACGTTGTTGCCGCTAAGTAATGTGCCTTTTTCGTGCGTGGTGTAATCTTCCTGTAGCGTGTGAGTCGTTTTCTTGGACAGTAACTTTTTCTTGGTTTTGCTTTCTTCGAAGAAGTGGTAGTCGCTTTCAGTAGCACTGGTGAGCGTGAGATCCCGTCCGGCACTCACCGCCACGTCACCACTGGCTTGCACTTGCGCTGCCTTCAGCGTGGTATCGCGGCCAGCGTGAATGATTGTATTGCCACCGCTGGCGATTTCGGTGCTCTGCTGGCGGACAGTGTCATCCACCTGCTGCTGGTTGCCGCCTTTGCTCTCGCTGTACTCGCGGGTTTGCTGGGTATTGAGATTAACATCGCGCCCGGCACTCAGGATGACGTTGTTATCTGCCACCATCGTCGCCGCCTGTGAGTTCAGATCGCGTCCAGCTTCCAAAATCAGATCACCGCCGCTGGCTAACGTGCTGCCTGTTGCTGTAAGACTCAGGGCTTTGTTATCACCACCGCTGCCATGTTGCACTAAATGCTGCTCATCCTGGCTGGCATTCAGCGAGATATCACCGGTGGCTTTCAGCCCTATCGTCCCTTTCTCACTTTGCAGCGTGCTACCTTGCAGCAGAATATCCCCTTGTTCAGCGATGACGGTGACACCCGTTTTGGCGCTGAACAGGCTACCCTGACCCGTGTCACTGGTGATCTCGCTCTGGCGCTGACTTTTCGCTTTACGGACCTTGTTCTGTTCGCTGTCGCTATCGCTTACCTGCTGGCGCGCTTCTTTAATCGTCACCTGTTGTGCACTTAGCCCAATACCGCCCGACGTACTCTCCACCTGTGCCCCTTCAGCCACAAAGTTGCCGCCAGCCAGAATTGTGACGCCGTTGTCACCGCTTAACCCGCTGGTGTGTAGGGTGTCCGCCTGACGACTGTTGCTCACCGTCGAGGCACGGCTGTTGGCTTCCAGATGCGTGCTGTTGGTGGTGGTATCCGCCAGCAAAGAGACATTGCCCCCGGCCTGCACCTGGGTTTTGCCCCCGGCACTGGCTTGGCTACCTTGCAGAGTGATGTCCTGGCCCGCCTTCAGGTTAAGGTTGCCCCCGGCGGTCAGGCTGCTGCCCAACGCCTGCTGCCATTCGCCGCTGACCTGGGCCATCCGCTTCCCAGCTTCTTCCATTCCTTCGCGTTTACGGTTGCCCATTGCACCGGAGATCACGCTCACGTCTGCCGTGGTGGTGCTCCGTGCGGTGGTGATGTTAATACTGTTGCTGGCACTCAGGCTGAGGTTTTCGGTGGCGCTAAGCTTCGCGCCTTGTAGGCTGATATCACCGCCGCTCAGGCTGAGATCGCGCGCACTCATGCTCGCTTGGCGCAATGCATTCTGCAGGTTGGTGCTTAGGCTGATGCTGTCGGCCTGCACGTTGATCGTGTCTGCACGAATATCGCCCCCCTGATGCAGGAATGTGCTGGTGTCAATGCTCATCGCTTTGTCGGCAAACAGGTTGCCCGCATTGCTGAGGCTACCGGTAGACAATTGCAGGTTACCCCCGGCAATCACTGCACCATCACCTGTCACGCGGATTGTGCTGTTGGCCAGATAGACTTTCGGTACCCACACGGTCTGTGGTCCCTCGGCCGTCTCCACCGTTTCACTCACCAGCCAGACGATATCCTGCTGCAAGGCGGCAATTTGTGACGGCGTGAGTGCTACGCCGGGTACCAGGTGGAAATCTTCCGCCACTTTGATGCCGTTATTCATCAAAGCCTGGTATTGCGCCATCGCGTCGTCACCTTTCAACGATTGTCGCCCGGTCAGCATCAATAACTGTTCACGTACTACGCGTTGCTCGTAGTAACCGTCCCCCAGGCGTTTATGCACCTGGCTAGGGTCATAGCCTACGCGTTGCAGCAAATAGTCACTGCTCAGGAAATTGCTTTTGCTGGTAAAGCGTGAGTCAGTCACCACCAGGAACGGGCTATTGGCTTCAGTTTGCTGGCGGAAAAGGCCATTATTGGGAATAGTGGTTGCTACACTAGCCAGGTGTTGTTTGTCGGTTAACGCCAGTTCACTCGGTGTCAGCGGCTGGCTGCTTCCCGCCAGACCGGTATCCGCAGCCTGCCAGTCACTCCCGTCGACGTTGACCGCCAACGGGTTGCGCTCCCATTCGGCCCGCTCGGCCGCCGCGGCATTCAGTGCGGCTTCCACAGCGCTGATTTGTGCCTGGTTAACCGTGGTGTTTTCCAGATGCGCGCCGCCGATCGTCACATTACCATAGCCGCTGATCACCCCATCAATGGTCATCAGTGCGGTGGTTTCATCCCGATTGAACGTGGGGTACCAGTGATTAGTATCCCTGTCGTAGTGATCGACCATAAACTCCTGGCGCCGTTCATTCACTGAGTATCCCCGGTTAATGATGTTAGCGGTGCCGTCAATCGTCAGATTTCCGTTGGAACTGATGGTGCTGGCATCATTCAGCAACTGCTCGCCAATCTGCAGGGTCATGTTGCCGCCTGCAAGCAGGTAGGCCCCAACGCCAGCGGAGATCAGCTTGTCACTGGTCAGCGTGCCAGTGACCGTGCGCTCACGGAAGTTGTTGTAGTCGGTCACAAACGGCGCAGCGGCGATATCGATATGCAACTGGGGATCCCACTGTTCCAGTGATCCCCAGTCATGCTCCCGCCATACGGTGTTGTGGTAAGGAGTCGGCACCGTATTCTGCCGGAAACCGCGCGTTTCATAGAACGTCATGGCATAACTGCCGTCAGCATTCGGGACAAGGGCCAGATAGTTTACCCACAGGCTGATCAGTTGGCCTTGATTATCTTTCACCTGCACTTCAGCACGTTTAGCAGCAGCATCAATATTCAGCAGTGTGCCATACGGGTTGCTCGCGGCCGCCGCATCATCACGGAAGGTCAGTTGTTGAGTGGTTGGTGCCATAGAGGCCGGGTCGGTATTCACTCCAGAATCGTATGAACGCCAGTAGTAGTTGTAACGGTGCCAGTTGTACTCACTGCTCTCCGCCTCACGCGCAATCTCCAGCCCTTCACGGAGGTTGTCAAATCGTTTGGCGCTAAGGGTGAGGTCACCATCTGCTTCAATATTGCTAGCACGGTTTTCAATCAGATCATCGCTGGCAAGCTGCAAACCGCCCGCACTGTAAATCAGCGCACCCTCGCGGTTGGTTAACCGCTCACCGGTTATCAGGCTGATGTTTTCCGTGGCAGCAATCAGCGCTGCACGGCCATGGTTGTCAAGGATCCGGCTGTTGACCACCAGATTATCCGCCATCAGCGTGGTCTGGTTATCCAGGCTGTCGGCGTTAATGGTTAGCGTATCGGCTTCAATACGCCCCTGGTTGGTCAACGCCCCGGTGGTCAGATGCAGTTGATTACCCACCAGGCTGGCAAGGTTGTTTAAATGCGCGCTGTACAGCGTCAGATCTCCCGGCAGCAACCAATCCGCCAGGTTGGTCAACACGCCTGCGACACTAAAGGTCACCGCACTATTGCTGCTGATGGTATCCCCGATGCGGTGTGTGTAATCCTGTTGTACGCTGAGTTGCAGTGCCTGCTGGCTGAGCAGCGTGCCCGATTGGTTATCCAGCCATTGGGTCGAAACCGTTAATGTCCCGCCGCTTTGGATGTTACCGCCCTGGTTAAACAGCGACAGTGCCCCGCCACTGATGCTCAGCGCGTTATTGGCGAGCAAATACCCTTGACGGTTATCCAGCGAATCCAACTGCGACAGCGTCAGGGTGCCTGCACTCTGCACACGCCCAGAGGTATTATCCAGCGTGCGAGCGTTCACTTCGGTCTGTGTGGTGCCAATCAGCAGGCCACCGTCGCGGTTGTTAACCTGCTGGGCGTGCACGGTCAGTGCTCCCTGGCTGCTGATGATCCCTTGGTTGCGGTTGTCCACGTTCTCGCTATTGAGCGTCAGCGCCTGGCTGGAGACCAATTGACCGCCCTGATTATCCACGCTGCTGCCGCTCAGTGTGAGTGCACCACCGCTGTGGATTTTACCCTGCCGGTTTTCAAGTGTGCTGAAGTGATAATCGCCCACCCCTTGGCTGATCGCCGTACCTGCGGTGTTGTCAAACTGGCTGGTCGTCAGCTGCAGGCTCCCCAGGCTACTGATCACGCCTTGCGCGTTCAGTACACGGTCAGCAGAAATTTGCTGGGCCTGATTGGCACGCAGCGTGCCACGGGTATTATCCAATATGCCAGAAAGCTGCAGATTGAGTTGCTGCTGGCTGTCAATAATCCCTTGCGTATTCAACAACTGTAGGGCACTGACCTGCATATTTTCGCCACTTTGCAGTTTGCCCAAGCGGTTATCCAGCGTGTCGTTGAGCGTTAATTGCAGCTGTTTCTGGCTATAGAGCAGGCCATTTTGCTGGTTATCGATGCCTTGAGCACGGATCCAGAGTTGCTCACCTGCCAGCAGTTGCCCTCCCGCATTGTATAGCACTCCGGCAAGCGTAGCGTCAGTGAGCCCTTGCAGCCAGAGACGGTTTTGTGCACTGATCTTTCCGCCCTGGTTGGTGATGTCTTGCACCGTGCGCAGTACCAGATTAGCGGCAGATTGCAGCGTACCGTATTGGTTATTCCAGTAGGTCGCGGTGAGTTCGGCATCCTGCTGGCTGACCACTTCACCCAGTTGGTTATCGAAACCCTGGCTGATCGTTGTCAGTGTGCCCTGGCTGCCGATCCATCCTTCGGTGTTATCGATATTTTCGGCCTGTAAGTGCTGTGACCCTTGGCTGATGATGTTACCGCTGCGGTTATCCAACGTGCGGGTGAACTGCATATCCAGGCTATCTAAGGCCTGGATTTCACCCTGTGCATTGATCAGGCTGAGTGCACGCAGCGTGCTGCTGCCACCGCTGGCTACCTTCCCGCCTTGGTTATTCCATGCCCCGCCAAGGTTCAATGTCAGTGCCTGCTGGCTTTGTATCAACCCTTGCTGGCGGTTATTCAGTTGCCCGCCATTCAGTGACAGCGCGCCGCCGCTTAACAGCTTGCCCCCGTCATTGTTAAACAGGCTGAGTGGGCTGCCTTGCCAATAGAGGTTCTGTTGTGCCGTCAGGATACCCGCCTGGTTGTTGACATTGCCGGTAGTGTTGAGTGTTAACTCACCACCCGACTGCAGCTTGCCTGATGCGTTATCCAGGCTACCTGCCGTCACCTTGGCCTGTTTTGCCCCCAGTGCGGTACCGTTGCTGTTATCCCAGTTCCCTGTCGTGCTGATATCCAGGGTATCGCCCGCTTCTATTAGCCCTAGCTGATTATCGAGCGACTGTCGGGTGTCAAGCTGCAATCGCGCCAGGCTGATCACTTGGCCCTGTGCATTGTTCAGCGCCTGTGCAGCGAGTTGCAGTTGGTGACCACGGATCTCACCAGCACTGTTATTCACCGCGCCCTGGCTGTTCAGGATCAGATCACCCCCTGACAGTAGCTTGCCCTGGCGGTTATCCGCCCCTTGCTCTGTGGTGACAGTCAGATGTGATTGGCTTTGCAGCGTGCCCTGTTGGTTGTCTAACGTGCCCAGATCCAACTGCAAACTACTATTCGTACCTAATACCCCGGCCTGGTTGGACAGCAGGCCACTCACGCGCCAGTGTTGCGCTGTGCCATCCAAAGCCACCAGCCGACCACGTAGGTTGTTAAGGGTGGTGGTATTTAGGCTGAGTTGCTGGGTTTCAATGCTGCCATCGGTATTATCCAGCGCACCGCGCAGGGCAAAGCGGCTTTCACCGGCCCCCACCTGTGACCAAATACCCGCCTGGTTAAACAGGTTATCGGCGGTAATTTGCCAACTACCCGCGCGGATTTGCGCCTGCTGCGAGTAAACATTACTCTGGCTGTTTACGGTGAGTTGCTGGCTATCAACCTGTGTCTGCTGTAGAGCAACATCCCCGGCAAACGCCGTCAATACGGCTTGCTCTGCCGCCACACGGCTCTGGCTGATATCCACATTACGACCCGTCACGCTCACCTTTTTCTGGCTCATCAGGCTGCCGCTGGCACGAATATCTGACTGACTCTCGAGCGTGAGATCAGCCGGGCGGATCAGAGTGCTGTTTGCATCACTGCCCGCTAACAGATGCCCACTGCTCTGGATCGCCTGCGCGGCCTGCAACGTGACATTGCCCGCTGCTGCCATGGTGCCAGATTGCGTGATCTCCCCCTGGCGGCTTTGCACGCTAAGTTGGCTACCACTGTACAGTTTGCCATGATGCTCAACACTGTCTCTGGCTGTGAGGGTGATATCGCCCCCGGCCTGCGTGTGAGGCTCTGCCGTGCCAGCCTGCCAGGTCAGTTTGCCTTCGCTGCTTACCACCAGGGTCTTTTCAGCCTGCAGATGCCCGCCTTGATTGCGCACACCTACACCGGCTTCTGTGCCGACCATGCGGATATGGCCGCTGTACATGCCGCCCATCTGGCCCATATCGATCGCCAGTTCAGGGGCATTGCCGTCACTGCCTGCCAGTGCAGTGACTGTTTTGCCATCTGCACCGACCTGGTTTCGCCCTGCGACAACTGAGACGCCTTCTTTCGCCCAGACGGCGGCGTTCACCTGCACCGCACGCGCCAGAATATCGACATATTCGGTATCGTGGCGCGGATCGCCATTCAGGCCGCCGCCTTGAACCTGGATCACCCCACGTTCAACCTGATAACCAGCCACACTGCCATCCGCATTCAACTGAGGTTTGCCAGTGGTCAGGGTCATGCGCCCCGCATTGATGGTGCCGCAGCCGTCACACATGATGCCTGACGGGTTGGCCACCACCACTTGCGCCTTGCCGCCTGCGACCTCAAGAAAACCGCGTAACTGGCTAGGGTTGTTGCTGTTGACTTCATTGATGATGACTTTGGCGGGTGCCGCATTCGGGTCAAGCTTAGCATTGCCCTGGATATAGCCGGCCAGTTGGGTGGAGGTCATCACAGCAGAGTTATTGAGGATCGCCCCTTGCTTGTCGACATCAAACTGCTGGTACTGGTTGTGTGATATCCCGGCCTGATTCGGTGCATTGATATTGACTTGCGGCACGCCGTTTTGGGTATTGATCACTTCTGGGCGCTGCGCGGGTGCCAGTTGGCCATCGGCCACAATGCCATTGGCCAGCACCGGCTCGGTAAACAAGGCGAGCCCGATCAAGAATAAGGAAAGACGCACGGTGACCCACAGTCGGGCACTCCCGGTACTGCGGCTTTGCCCAGGCTGGGTGCTACAACTACGGGCCAGTTCTGATACCACTCTCAACTCACCTTGAGTGCGGCTGAAAATGATACGGTAGCAATGTTTGTTCATGGAGCGAATTCTCTAATAAAATCAATAACAAGGCATCTGCAAGTATTTCTGCGTCGCGGTCGCTAGAGTTGCAGGTTGATGCTGAAACCCGTGGTCACACCGGAGGTGTGGAAGCTTTCCGGCTTGTTGACCGGGACGCCAGCAAACAGGTCATAGCTGAAGCGTTGCCACAATGTGCCGCGTAGGCCGATGGCGCTGCCAACTAACTGTTGCCCAGCCAAATTGCGGGCCGCGGGGCCATCCACCCGGCCATAGTCCACACCCCAATACAGCTCATGGTTGCTCGCCAATACCTTCCAGGCCAATTCGTTACGCCAGATCAGGCCTTTTTCAGCAGATAAGTTCTGCTCGCCATCAAACCCGCGCACGGTGTAGCGCCCACCAATCGACAGTCGGTCCTGTGGGATTAGCGGTTGGTTGCTCCATTGCCAACGCAGGCTGGTGTTATAACGCCAAGATTGACTGGCCCATTGGAAAGGCTGGTTCAGGCTGATATCCCCGGTGACCAGACTCGGGCGCGATGTGCCTGCGTTATTATCTTCTTCCGGCACACGCAGGGCACCAAAAGCACCGATACCGCGCCGCCAATTGAGGTTGGCATCCAGAGTGGCATCACCGAGATAGCTGCGCTGGTTGAGCCCCAGTTCCCAGCCTGTTGCACGCCGTTCCTGTTGCGTCAGCTCAATATCATCGACGGCATTGGTTGAGTGACGGCGGTAGCCACGCAGGTTAAGCGTGGTTTTATGCACCTGATCGCGGAACAGTAAACGGGATACCGTGAATTGCGCGTTTTCGCTTTTGCCGCTGTAAGTGAGGATTTCGTTGGCATTGGCGATATTCTGGTAATAGTCGTAGTCGTTGTAGTTAGCGGAGAAACTCCAGTAGCCGACAGGAAGGGTGTAGTTCACCGTATTGGATCGGCTATCATAAGGCCCATCGCGGAACAGACTTCTGCCGAGGTTGACATAGAAAAGATCGTTCTGGGCAAAAGGCGCATCGATCGACAGCGTGGTTGAACCCTGGTATTTACCGGTGCTTTCAGAGCCGCTGTCATCCAGCCCCAGGCTAAGATGGAACGGGCGGCTCTCTTTCCAGGTAATCACCAGATCGCTGGTCGCTTCTTGCGCCCCTGGCACAATCTTGATATCTGCCTCAACATTCGGGACGCGCTTGAAATTCTCCAGGGCCTGTTCGATATCACGCAGGTTAAGGATATTCCCTGAGCGCGTGGGTACCGCATTCCACGCTCTAGCACGGTAAGAGACCGGCTCAGCAAAGCGGATGTTGGCAATACGGCCGGGCTGAAGCATCAGCGTAAAGACGCCTTTGGTGAGATCTTGCTCTTGCGCCATCACGCGCGTGGTGACATACCCTTGTTCCAAAATGGCATTCTGGACTTTGTTGATCACCAGCAGGATCCCTTGCGATCCTAAACAGCGGCCTTTCGCGCCATTAGCAGCCTCTAACGCCCATTGAAAACGGCTGGCTTCATCCCCGGCCAGCGTAAAGGTATTAACCGTAAAACACGGGGACTCATTGGCCGGGTAATCAGGCAATGAAGTCGTTGGCCGGGTTAGCCGCACATCGGTTTCTGGGGTATTTTGCTGTTGTAAAACCCGTTCCCTTTCCTGCTGCCGGTTTTGCTCTTGAGCATCAACAGTTGCTGCATTTTGCGGTACGGCAGGTGAGAGCGTACTGGCTGACACCAGCGCCACGGGGTGTAATACCAAACAAGCCAGACTGGTACTGAGCAGACGCGCCAAAGGCGCAATAACATTGCAGTTCATCCCTGTAACCTTTAACAAATTCAAGTCAATCTAAAACAATGGCTCTCCCCTTCGTAAGCTACATCGGGGGGTATAATCGCATCACAAAATCTGCACCGATGATCAAACCACCCTTGTCTTGGGGGGCACGAAAAAGGGGTATTCAGATTTTTGGATGAAAAGCGCGCGATAATACCTGATAGGAAGGAATATTGACAATTCCCTACGAGAAATATTATTCAGCGGAACTCAAAGATACCATTCCCGTCACTTTATTTGATTTGCGAATTTGGGTAAACGTGAAGCCTTTCTTTACCTTCTCACCAGAATGGATGCCTAGTGATGTGATCTAGGGGTAAGTGTCACCACACTCGCTGAACAACGGGCCGTTATATGGCAAGCGGCCAAGGTCTTAACGAAAGGCTGAACCTCCCCCACCACCCTGAACGCCAGCGATGTGATTAATCGACCTTCTGTTGTAAACGCCGCATTGAGCGCCGATTTGACAGCATACAGCGCGGGCTCTACCCCCTCGAAGATACCGCTATTCCACTCGGCCTGGGTCACCAACTCATTGCGCCAACCTTGAGCTTTGAGGCTCTCGATAGCATACGTTAGCCTGAACAGGTCGTTTTGGTTCTTTAGCTCGCCGGTGCAGGTGCGCCAGACATAGTCGAATCGGGTTTTGAGTTTGGCCTCAATCCCCTGTTTACGTCCCTTGTCCAGCAACTGCTGAATATCTAACGCCACACTGCGGGGAAACCGTTTCTGTTTTTGCGCTGTGGCCAGCCAACGTACCAGGAACAGGTGTTCTGCCATCGGAGACGTGACGGTACCTTGCTGAACGGCAGTATATAAGGCTACCAGGGCGCAAAACGCGAGGTGGGCCAGGTCTTTTACGGTTTGCTCGGGAGGTATTGTCATCGGGTTATCAATGTTAAGTAAAATTGATGCCAAGGGTAATGAAGCAGTGAGCCCGTAGCAACCTCATGGAAGTGTTTATCTTGTCACCCAGACGGTTTCGTTATTCCTGGCATCGTTATCGACACGATGAGAGTCAGCACGCGTCGGTTTTATTCAGCGTAACAATACGGGACCGTTGAAAATCCAGGTCGTCACCACGATATCATACAGGCTACCCCGTACCGGCTTCGTGATGTTTTTTAGGGTTAAACATCGGGGATGGGGTAGCTTCTGTCAGCCCTGTTGTACCGTCCAAACTGTCAAGAACCTGCGGCGGATCGGCAACAGCGTGTTCAACGGTCAATCAATACCTGTTTTCATCCGCAGCGGTAGACCGGTACAGGGCGGAGGGTTGCGGTGAGGCTGTCCCAGATGGGTACCTCAGCGGTTGCAATACGCATCCCCTTTTTTCTGAGCACCGCCACGTCGGCTGCGATCCGCTGCATACCGAACCAGAACAGACCATCCAGCGCCGTCACCGCCAGTCCGCTCTCCAACGCCCGCTTAAGCCGCTCACGCGGCATTCTAATTTCCCTGGCAATCTCCCGGTAAGGCGCAGCGGTCTCGCCTGACGATCCTTCCCGGCGAATGCGGGTTGACAAGCGGTAGTGAAACTCCTCCGGCACCTGATTTACATCAGATTTCACGCTGTAGACACAGCCAAAACGTTTGCCGTTAAAAACAACGTTTTTCTGACTGAGTGGCAATTCATCACGCAGATCGGCAATCAGTTGTGGGGCACGCACCAACAGCAGACGAAAGGGCAGCTCAAAGCTGGTGACGTAATCCACATTCAGCAAGGCGATACGCAGACGCTCGGCACTTCCTGCCTGGAGCTGACGGCATTCTTCGCTGACCTCAGCCCACTGCTGCGCAATTCGCGGTGTTTCATTAACGTCCGCAAAGCTGTATTTTTCAATCTGGTAATCAATACGTTCGACCATGCAGCCTTCCCTCTACCTACCTATCGGTTACTTTATCAACGGCTTACGATAAGCGGAAGTCAATTTGCAGTGGGTATTGAGGTAGCGCACAGCGCCTGACACATTTCTGGTTTCCAGTAGAAAGTTACAGGAAGCCAAATCGGCGTATTTGGAAGCCGTATCAAGCCCAGCCGCAAGCGCTTCTGAGCCAGGGTAGTTCAATATCTCTGCCGTTTCTGAAGAACCTAGCCACTTCTGTCAGACAGTGACAGTGGTGATAATCATGTTCGAGGAAAGTTAGAAGGGGAGTAGTGGTGGTGATCTTTGGCTTCAGGTCGATAAATCCGGGAAATGCCAGAATCTCAACGGAGGGTTCAAGTGTAATTCTCACGCCAGCTTTCTTCTTCAATGCTGTATATCCCGGTGTTACAAGCGATGCAGTATTTTTCACCCTGATAATGGTTCTGGCACCAGACGCAGTACCATGATCGTAACGCAATAGGTGCCGTAGCTGGCCCACCGTTTTGCGCAACTCTGCGTACCTCGCCTCGGCCTTCACCTGTGGGTCGAGATACGCACAGTTCATCAATGCCGATACTGAAACGGTGTGCTGATCATGCTGACACTTTTAGCCATCCCTATCCCCCACGTCCTTTGCATCCCATGCGAACGCACGTCTAAAGCGCTGCCGATGCTCAAAAGGTGCAGTACAATCAATCACACACTTTCTGGTGCATCCATTCACACCCTCTCCGGCATAAAATGCAGATTGCGTTGGATCAAGTGCAGTACCTGAAAGCAATTCAGTCGCGTAAATATCGCTATCCAGTCGAGAGCGCGTCGCGATAGCCCACAGAATATCGTCTGCTGAATGAGGATTGACGTCTTCATCAACCAGAATGATGTTCTTTAATGATGAAAGGCGTTGCAGCAATGCCATCCCCAACGCCAAAATACCTTGATCATCCGCCAGTTCCCGTTTAAGTATCTGCAGTACCGTCATGAGATGGCCACCTCCCGACGGCAGCGATACGATCTCACGTACTGACCTCTTGACGTCCAGGCTGTGCAACAGGCTGTACAGGGCCTGTTCCTGAGCCATTCCCAATAAAGCGGACTGTTCATATCCCGGGCCAGACACGGATTGATACACCGCGTTGGGTCGGTAGGTCAGGAGGTTAATCTGCAACGAAGATACCAAGCCACAGGAGGAGAAGTAACCTAGGTATTCCGGCATTGAGTAACCCTGCTCCTTGTCAGGTGACTCGAATTCCCTATCGGCACCCAGCGAGCCCTCAAGGGTGATCTCAGCATGATCAACAAACCAGCCCTGATGGCTGAAGCAGGGCGCAATATTCACTGGCTGATTGCGCAGAGCGCCGACCACACTCAATTCGTCGAAGCCAAAGTCCACATTCGGTTTACCCAGCGCCGAGGCAATGTAAATTGCCGGATCCAAACCGATATTGATGGAAACGGGTAAACGTTTACCCTCAGCGACATGCAAGTCGAGCAGACGCTGGAGGTGGCTTTTCCTGGAGATACTGATCGTGACCCTATTTTCTTTCAGTGTCATGCGGTGCACCGAACAATTGGCTATTCCGCGCGCGTCGTCACGGGCATACACCATGCCCAAGGTGATTGTCGGGCCGGGGTCGCCAGCCGTATAGGTCAAGGTTGGCAGAATACGCCGCAGGTCCGGCGATTCAACGATAACCCGATCACTCAAGGCGGCTACCTGCTTTTGCGGCGGGATAGGATGATTTATGGCTCGGAAGAGTAACTCGGCATCAGTCACGGTTGCTGGATGTTGATGGCTGGGATCCAGAAACAATCGACAGCGTTTACGGCTGCCGAACACCCCCATCAATACCGGAAACTGTCCTGCGGTAGGCATTTCATAGCAGCGGACGGGCTGCTCGTCCGCGATAAAAGCCCCTTGTGGCCTGCGATAGGCATTCAGGTAGTCTTCAATCAGCTCGATGGCCGGATTAACAGGGTATTGAACCTGCTCAGGTGGGAAGCCAGTATGGCTGAGTAACTCCATTGCAGATCTAAGATCATTGATCTCAAACATACTCATCCTCTAGGTATATGATGCGAAAACACTGACGCTTCAGTCCGCTCGTCATGAGAACGATGTGCCATTAACACCGCCAGTGCAGAAAGCAGGGCACACACGCCCGTCAGAACAATGGAGAGGGTATAGTTTTGATAGACATCGAACAGAAACCCCGCCACGCTTCCCCCGGCCACCGCCGCGATACCGACCGCAATGTAGAGTGCTCCCAGGATCGCTCCAAGATTCCTGGTACCAAACCAGGAAGCGGCTACGGCGGGGTACAGGGAGATACAGCCGCCATTGGCTGCACCGAAGAGGACGGCGAACGTTGCCAGGGCAACAAAACCCTGTGCAGCGATCCATGCGCCACATAACACCGCCAGCGTCAGCGTCAGCACGATGAGGAATTTCAATGGACCCATCCTGTCACCAATACGCCCAAGTACCAGACGTCCGCCAATATTGCCGACGCCGATCAGGCCTATCAGTAAGTTCGCCTCGGTGACGGAGAGTCCTTGTTGTTGCGCGTAGGGATTGATATGGATCAGTGCCAGAAAGAGTCCGATCGAGCCCAGAAATATTGCCACGAAATACCACCAGAACCGTCCCAAACGTACCGAGTCGCGCAACGTCATGCCTCGTGCTGCTTGCGGTATGGCTCCCGCAGCCAGTTGTTCTGGCTCCATGCCATCAGGATGCAGGCCGACATCTTCGGGACGCCCCTTCAGCACCAAGGCAGAGAGACAACCGATCGCCGCGATAGCAACAGCGAACACCTGCATGGTCGTTTGCCATGACAGATATTTCAGCAGCTCTCCCGCCACGATCGGCCCGATCAATGTACCCAGGCCTGTGCCTGCCAGCGCAATACCGGACGCTGACCCCCGGTATACCACAAACCAGCGTTGAATAGTGGTCACTGTCGGGACATAAACCAATCCTACACCCAGTCCGACCAGTACACAGAACGACAGGAGAAAGAGGGTGAGTGAAGAGGAAAGCAGGCTGCTGATCCCGAACCCTAACGCCAGCGAAATGATGCCGCAGAGCACCACGATACGCACAGAGCTCTTGTCGCTTAGCGAGCCAGAAAATACCCCTATCACATAATAGAGCAGGGCCGTAAACGAAAAGATCGATGCGGTGGAGAACCGGTCTGCATTGAAATAGGTTTGAATGCTGGAGAATAACGCACCGAAGGAGTACGCTGCGCCAAAGATCAATGCCAACAGAATATGGGCAGCGCCCACGATGTACCATCCTCTAAATATGCCACCCATTCTCACAGTCCTTATTGTTGTGCGTAGTTGAGCGAAACCACCGATGAGGTTTTCCCGGAAATATCAATGCGGACCAGCGAGATGACATCAAGCCCCGTGGCCTCGCGGACGCGAGCGATACCCCCATAGTTCACCTTTTCGGCAACACAGATAATCCCCAGCACCTCTGCCCCTGCACGGTGTATGGCTTCAATCAACCCAAGCAGCGTCCCTCCAGAACTGATCAGGTCATCGACGATATAGACGCGATCCCCTTTTTCCACACCGTTGAGGTAAAGCGAACCATGGGTATATTCGCAATCGAAGGCCACCTGCACCTGGCCCGTCAGACCGGAGGGGTACCAGCGGGCAATACCAAAAGGCAGGCCAGATAACAGGGAAACTGCCGCCAACAGCACTCCCCCTTTATCCTCTTCACCCACCAACTTCGTGCCCGGTAGAAAGGGCATGGCATCACATACCCGTCGGGCAGCCTCGTGTAATAACTCAGCGGAGGTTGCCGGTACCTGCTCTGTCAAGGCATTGAGCAAGAATTTGCTGCCTTTGATCTCCACAAGAGGTTGGTCATCGAACGTCGCTTTAAGCAGATCGGTGTCTGACATGGCGGTCGTCTTGTTGAGTCTCTTGGCACTCACTACGCTCTGCATAAACTGTTGCAGCTTGTCGGCATCTTTGGTTCGAATCGACGCCGCGACGCCTGAACTGACGTCCACCCCCTGTGGTGAAAATGCAGTAATGAGTTGCCCAACGTTTTCAGCATGCAGCCCACCCGCAACGATAATTGGCCGTGCAAAGGATTGTCCTGTCAGCAGATCCCAGTCGAATGCGGTTCCGGTTCCCCCCTTCACTCCAGGAAGGTGCGTGTCCAGCAGATAAGCTGAGACGTCATAGGCGTTGATCATCGTGATATTCAGATCGTCTCCGATATGAAATCCTTTAATGACAGGGATACCCACCTGCCGACAATACTCATTGGATTCCTCTCCCTGTAACTGCACGGCGGAAATGCCGGTTTCCCGTGCTATCCGCTGTACGACTGCCAGCGGCTCATCCACAAAGACTCCCACCGTCTGGGTAAAAGGAGGCAAGCGTTCGATGATGGCTTTTACCGTTGATGCATCGACCTGTCTGGGGCCGGGAGAAAAAACGAACCCTAGGGCGTCGGCTCCTGCTTGAAGTGCTATCAGAGCATCATCAAGGTTGGTTATCCCACAAACCTTCACACGTGTTTTCATGGTGATGTTCCTTCATTATTTTTAGTATTTTCTGTGCCTGACCACTGTCAAGCATGTGCCTGGTGATACGTGCGGCTTCCTTGAACGACGGTGCTCGCCCCGCCAAGACCAAGGCTACACTGGCTGTAACGACGGTGGCTTCGCGATGGGGCCCCGGCAGTCCCCGTAAGACATGGGTGCAAATTTCAGCATTACGCTGAGGCGTGCCGCCTTGAAGTTCCGACAGGTGGCACGGTTGAACATCAAAGTCCTGTGGCATGAGGGAGAAGGTTCTCACCTGACCCTGACGTACTTCGCTTATCAGCGTTTCGCCAACGCAACTCACTTCATCCAGCCCATCCACGCCGTGCACGACAAAAGCGTCCACACCGCCCAACCGGCAGAGCACCTCTGCCATGGGGGCCAACTGGGTGGGTCGGGCCACGCCAATGATTTGCCGTTGTGCGCGGGTTGGGTGGACCAGCGGACCAGCCAGGTTAAAGAGGGTGGGAACGCCGATGCTACGGCGGACATTCGTCAACCCTGCCGGGAAACGGTAGTACTCAGAAGTAGCCACAAAAGCGAAATTGCAGGCGTGCAAATCCGCTCGGATCTGTTCTGCCGTGCTGCTACGGGTGATATCCACCCCCAGAGCGGTCATCACATCGCTACTGCCACTGCCACTGGTACTTCCTTTATTACCGTGTTTCACGACAGGGATGCCAGCCGCCGCGACGACAAAGGCGGCTGTCGTGGAGATATTGAATGTCCCGGCACGATCACCGCCGGTTCCCCCGAGGTTAAGCACCGGTAACTCCCCGAGCGAGATGGGAGGATGGCGCATTCTGATGGCCTCGACAGCCCCCATGATCTCCTCGGCAGTCTCCCCTTTCTGGCCGAGTGCGACCAGCGTCGTGGCTGTTTCCAACGCATTAAAACGCTGTTCAAGGATGGCATTGATGACGGCACGAGCCTGTTCTCTGCTCAAGTCCTGTTTTTCTTCCACCAGTGTACGGATCAGTTGTGGGTAGGTGATCTGTCTGGGTAGTCTTGGGTCGACTATTGTGTTCATTTCCCCTCCGCCTTCCCGTACAGCATCGATATCACGGCTGACAAAGGTTGTACGTTGCCGAAGACATAGGCGATATTTTCCAATGCGGCCTCGTGGCGGGTCTGGCTGGTTCCTGCTACACATTCCTGGGGTACCCATACCCGATAGTCGAGCTGCATGGCATCTTGTGCCGTCGCCCTGACACACACATCTGTCGCGACCCCGGTCAATATCAGCGTATTGACCCCCAGCCCCCGCAGTAACAACTCCAGATCAGTTGCGAAGAAGGCACTGTAGCGGCGTTTGACAATGACGTAGTCACCCTCCAGGGGCCGCAATTCGGGGATGATTTCAACCCCTGAACTGCCTTCCAGACAGTGCAATGTCTCGCCATAGTCGAGTTCACGTCCAAAATCGACACGTTGCCGTCGATGTGCTTCCTGGGTGTAGATAATGGGGATATGGGATTGCCGGGCGAAATTCAGGAGCGTTGCCACATGCGGGACAATATCCCGCCCCTTACTACAGGGAATGGGGGCATCTTCATCAATGAAATCGTGTTGCATATCGATAACGAGAATGGCGGCCCGTACCGGTGTGATGATGTATTCCATTGTCATGCTGTTCCTTCCTTAATATCCTCACTGATGAGGGGGCACTCACGGTGAATATCGCCTAGTTACTGTCCGTCAGCAGGCGTCAGGCGAAATGTTTCTCGACGATATTTGCCAGCTCGGCATAGCTGTGACGTGTCGTTTCTAATTCATCAAGGTGGTCAAAGCCCATCACATGGAGTACACCGAAACCACCGGAGAGGTATTGCATCTCCTCTATTTTTTGCCGCACGGTTTCGGGGGAACCAACTATCCAGCAGTGTTTGGCGCAATACTCGGCGGTGACATCGCTGTCCGGTACATCCGGATGGTGTTTCAACAGGCCAAGCGCATTGTTTCCAGCCAGCATGGGCAGATAATCTTCACGGAAATAGCGGCCCATTTCTCCATCAACAGCGAGTTTCCATGCCTGTTTATCGGTTTCGGCGACAAAGAAAGGGCGACTGACTCGCCAATCTGCACGGGAAGGTGGGCGGCGCCCAGTTTCTTGCGCCCCTTCTTCCACGACGCGCCAGTGGGTATGTAAATAATCAGGTGTAAAGCAAAAGCTGATGGGTAACCAACCATTCCTGCCAGCAATACGCAGTGTGTCCGAGGCGGCTGACAGCCCGGTCACTCCTATTGGCGGGTACGGCGACTGAAAGGGTTTGAGATGATATCCGGTAGATTTTTCTAATTGGTCAGCAGGGCGACGAACCGTCCAATATTTCCCTTTGAACTCAAAGGGGCCATCGCTTTCCCAAAAGCGCGTCATAATGGCGATAGATTCGGCCGTCATTTCACGATGTGCGCCAGCGCGGTAATCAATATCAAACATCTCCAGATCGAGATGGGTCCCACTGGCCCCAATACCGACCATTAATCGCCCCTTCGAAATATGATCCAGCCAGCAGATTCGGTGAGCCAGTTCAGCAGGGTGATGAAACGGCAGCATGAAGGCACCCGGCGCCAGCCTGATTTTCTCTGTGACAAGAAACGCCTGGGCCAACAAAAGATCCGGTGAGGGACAGGGTTCTCCAGGCATCATATAGTGTTCCCCGATCCACGCTTCAGTGACGCCAATGTTGTCGAAAAATTGCAGGGTATCGAGGTTGTGGTAATGTCCCTCATACGGAGAGCGGTGACGAGGGTGAGCAGGCATCATGAATGCGCCAAGCTTCATAGTCTATTTCCTTGCATGCCAGTGTTATCCGGATCCCCGGGAGGTTTCGAGCACGGTGACTCGGTGAAAAACAGTCATGTGTATTGCACAAGCGCTTAGCCTTCTCTTCGGGGAGTGATGGCAGAATACAAATAATAAGAGGAAGCGGTGCTTGTGGTTATCGGATCATCGGCAGGGTCAACCCTTGCCGCTTCGCTGTGGCAATCGCCAATTCATAACCTGCATCCGCGTGTCGCATGACACCGGAACCGCAATCATTCACCAGCACTCGGGCTAATCGCTCAGCGGCGGCTTCTGTTCCATCGGCGACGATAACCATACCGGCATGTTGCGAATAGCCCATCCCAACACCGCCGCCATGGTGAAGGCTGACCCAGGTTGCGCCTCCAGCGGTATTGAGCAAGGAATTCAGCAATGGCCAGTCAGATACGGCGTCAGTACCATCACGCATGGCTTCAGTTTCACGATTTGGACTGGAGACCGACCCCGTATCCAGGTGATCACGTCCAATCACGATCGGGGCTTTCAACTCACCTTTGCGAACCATTTCATTAAAGGCCAACCCTGCCAGATGACGTTCTCCCAGGCCCAGCCAGCAGATACGGGCAGGCAGCCCCTGGAAACGGATATGCTTGTGTGCCATATCGAGCCAGCGGTGGGTGTGGTGGTTATGTGGGAAGAGTTCTTTGATTTTGGCGTCGGTTTTGTAAATATCTTCAGGATCGCCCGATAACGCTACCCAGCGAAAGGGTCCCTTGCCTTCGCAAAAAAGCGGGCGAATGTAGGCAGGCACAAAACCGGGGAAATCAAACGCGTTGGTGACCCCCTTATCGAAAGCAACCTGGCGGATATTATTACCGTAATCCACCACCGGTACGCCCATCGACTGGAAGTCAAGCATCGCTTGGACATGCAAGGCACAAGAGTGAGCCGCGGCATCCGTCAGTCTGGCATGTTGGGCGGGATCACGCTGTCCCGCACGCCACTGCGCTACACTCCAACCCGCCGGGAGATACCCATTAATCAGGTCGTGTGCAGAAGTCTGGTCCGTTACCAAATCAGGGCGGAGGCCACCTGCTTTCGCACGTTTAACCAGTTCTGGCAGGATCTCTGCCGCGTTACCCAGCAGGGCTATTGAGACCGCCTCCCGTGCCTTCGTATGTTGACGGATAAGCGCTAGGGCATGATCAATATCTGTGGCTTGTTTATCGACATAGCGTGTACGCAGACGGAAATCGATACTGCTCTGTTGGCACTCAATATTCAGTGATACCGCACCTGCCAAGGTGGCAGCCAGAGGCTGTGCGCCCCCCATCCCCCCAAACCGGCGGTCAGGATCCAACGCCCAGCCAGATCACCCCCATAATGCTGACGACCCGCTTCAGCGAAAGTCTCAAAGGTACCCTGTACAATGCCTTGGCTACCGATATAGATCCAACTGCCCGCGGTCATTTGGCCGTACATAAACAGGCCTCGACGATCAAGCTCGTTGAAATGATCCCAATTAGCCCATTGTGGAACCAGATTGGAATTAGCCAGTAAGACACGAGGCGCGTTGACGTCGGTTTTAAAAATACCGACGGGTTTACCTGATTGCACCAACAGTGACTCATCTTCATTGAGGTTTTTCAGCGAGGTCAGTATCTGATCGAAGCAGGCCCAATTGCGTGCGGCACGGCCAATACCGCCGTAGACCACCAGATTTTGCGGGTCTTCGGCAACGTCGGGATCCAGGTTGTTCTGGAGCATCCGGTAAGCGGCCTCAATCAGCCAGTTTTTACACGTCAGTTGGTTGCCACGCGGGGCGCGGATAACACGTGTGTTATCGTGGCGTATATCTTGTTTTGGTGTAGCCCTTTCAGCCTCTGTTATCGTATTCATAACGTATTCTCCGTATCGTCGTCACAATGCCGGGCATGTCTAGCAATCTGCCAAAGAGAGGGGGGAAATGAGTGTATTAATCAATTGTGATAAAATATATCTATTAATGTTATTAACATATTAAATCATGTTAACGAATATGTTTGTACACAAACTGTACATGTATAGTCAAGCTCTATTTTTGAACAAATGTCTGTTATGCGTGGTCAGATGGTAAAAGCAGGCGAGTGAACCGTTTTTTCCAAGGGAGAGTCAGTGTCACGATTTGTTGTAGTTTATTGTAGTGGATCACAAAATCAGGACATCCTCGTAGCTTTTTTCCACTGCTCTTTGTATTCACCGTGCGGTGATTGGCAACTTACTGGATCGTACATACCACCGAAGATAACGACGTCACGCTGTTGCTGAGCGCAGCGTATTGGGAGGCGTATTGCTCAACATCACCACGGGCAACCTGGATGCAAAGGGCTTCCGACAGCAGCACTTGCGGCAATTCGTCGGACTGCTCAATAACGGATGACCAGGCTTTGCTGATGAGGGCGTTAACAGCATCAATTTGCGTCTGTAACGAAGGGTCATGGCGGACGCTGTAGAACGTATCCTGGTTCAACAACAGTATCGGGATGACGCTATCGCCCTCAATACCCCACAACAGACTGATTTGAGTAGGTGGTGCTGGTTTACCTGCCGATTGGCGACTGTCGATAAATACGTTGAGCAACTGGAGTAATACAGCTTGAAACCGGGTTATCAGCGCGTCTAGGGGCTGCGTTGAAACGGCGAGCAAGCGTAGTGTGACACGTAATGCGATCAGCCTCGGATAATGATTAATGGCAGCCTGAAGCGTGCGTTTGATGTCGTGAGCATCGAGTTGAACGCTGGAAAGAAGAATCCTCATTAGCATCGCCCTCTGGACTGGTAACACGCCAGTATACTGAAAATCGTGCGATGGTAGAAAGAACACGATTTGGCTCCACAATATTGTCGGTAGCACCGCCTGCAAATCAAGTGGGAGGCAACGCTAACGGGATTGATGGCGTTGATTTTTTGCATGTGAGTGTCCTTGTTTGAACCATGAGTAACGCTGGCCCTGCGGCAGGTACAGGGAACCTCGCATGACGCATGAGCGCACTGAGTCAGAGTGGGACCGCCGAATGGGGGGTTGTTAACAAACGCCGTGTGATAAAACCGCTCAGGCTGGGGGGCATCGTTAACGGCTTGGGTTTGCCTGAGATAAAGGGAATACTGGCCATCATTGTGGTATTGGGACAAACTGCAATTGCTGTAAAATGGCATCTGAATAGATGTATGTATCTCCGATCGCTGTTGGTCTGCGTTACACGTTACTCCGGTAGAAGGCAACAGGCGCAGGAAGTTGCCTGGCGATATTTCTCAGCACTTCGTGTTGCGCAGTCAATTTGGCCGGTATTGTGCGACAGGCCAACACACACGGTTCGGATGGAAAGAAAACCTGGGGCTCCGTTGTAAAGGAGGTATCACGGCAGGTAGCAGTCCATGCCTGGCGAATGAGAGCCAGAACCGTTTCCGCGCCCTCCTGCTGTTGCCTGCAACAGAACGTACTGAGATTGAGCATCAGAATGACCTGAATATCGCGTGAGGTACCCATCCCCCATAATACCCTGAGCATAGTGGGTGGTGCAGCTTTGCCTTCTGATTGCCGTATCTCGATGTATCGGTGGGTCATCTGCTGAAGCGCATGAATAAATTGCACTACAGTCTCTTCAGGAAGTCGCAATGCGTCAACATCGGGTTGTCGCAAGCTAAACCGAAAAGCCGCCAGTCGTGGGTAATGGTCAATGGCTGACTGTAGTTCACGATGGATCAACTGCGCATCTGTCAGTTTTTCATTAAGTCGTTCCATGGGATATCTCTGGTCGAGGTCAAAAGAAGGGAGTGCTACGTAATTAAATCGTGAATACGCCGATATGCCCCAGGCTTCCTGAAGCAGCTACGCTGACAGCGGATATCAGTGGCGTAGTCACGCCACTGCAGGCGTTTAACATTGTGATTTCACATTTAGCTGAGCGCTGGCGGAAGCCTTGGGCGACCCGTTAGCGGGCGTTCAGGCACCTCGTTACAGCCGTGAAGTAACAATCCCTCTTTCTGCTGAATTTTAGTCAGATATTCCAGTACCAGCCGGATGTTAGTGATGCTGTCTGGATCGTTGTAGTGCACCGGGATATTGATATTGGCCCTGTAATGCGCTTTAAATTCACAGCGATGATGCCAGCCATCGCCATCGGTAATAACGTGCCACAACTCACCCGCTTTCGCTGCCCAGGGATAGGTTATTTGCGTTCGATTACCATCCAGCCAGAAGACCACATGACCATGGTAGTGATGATCCTCAGTCCACTCGATGACCCAGAAATACCCCACTACTGCTTGAAGGCCCATCATTTTGTCCATCAGCAAGTGGATATCCTTTTCCAGTTGACGGTGAGATTGTTGATAATATTTAGCGGTTCCTTTCTGATAGAACAGATCTATGCGGATAGCCCGCAGACAGGCATACCGATTTATCATGCTGTCTGTATGCCAGTTCAGGACAGACGACAGAAACCAGTCTGGAGTCCAGGTTAGTTTAGTATTCATATGATTAACTCTTGATAGCTGGTTGATACCAGCAGGAGAGATGAAGCCCCCCTCGAAGAGGGGCGATTATCAGGATGATTTGCAAGGAGTTACTGAAGTGGTTGTAAAAAGGGAGTGCCTATTAATTATATTAATTAACCGATATTAATTTTAACTCCCTGAGCAGAACAAGGCTTGAAGCTTAAATTAGCGGGTCGAGGACAGTGCGGTAGGCAAAAATGACGTACTCATCCACTATGCTGGTTAAAGCGTAGTTCTCGTCCTGCCGTTCGTTAATCCAGTGATTAACTTCTTCTTCAGTTTTAATCTTCAGGTTTTCAATCCAGTCAGCAAGAGAATTTCCCAGCATGAGATCGTACCAGCATAACCAGACAAGTTTCAGGCGGGTTTCGGTTCCGCTGAACTGCTGAAACAGGCTGGTGAGTTTATTGGCTAGCGAACGTTGTTTTAAGCGGACACATTCAGAAAGCAGGACACCTTCAAGCATGGGGTGATGTACGAGCAAATGCTCCTGCGTATATAAACTGACGCTCAGATCATCCTCAAGAGATAATGATGCTGCCGATGTTTTCCCGTAAATTATTAGGTGCAAGCATTGCGGAACAATCGCAATAACCGGCTCTTTACCAGGAAATCGTAGGCATCCTACTGCCAGAGTGTGGGTATAATAAATATTCTGATGACACATGCCCTGTCGAACGGCCAGCTTTGTAAAATCCATCAGCCAGGTCTGGTAATATTTGTGGAGTTCTTCGTAACGAGGTTTATAGTCTTTCATGGTGCATATTCCTTCTAGGTGAAATGACAGGCAGCAGAAAACCTCCGGGGTAGCCGGATAATTATTTTCATGCTGCGGGTTTAGTTAGGTGAGAGGTTTATTTGCGGGACTGGTTAATACGCTCCTGAAGCCAGGCTTCAACTTCGCTTTTTAACCAGCGAGAGCTACGACCCATTTTTATTGGTTTTGGGAAAGCATCATCTTTAATTAGCTTATAGAACCACTTGTCCGTTAAACCAGTCACACTGGTGATAAATGCCATATTGACAAACTGGTCTTCTAAAAGAGAAGTATGGGTATTCATTATTCGATTCTCCGGTTAAGAAAGGTAAGCCGGACTCGTGATGTTTGATAACGACCACGTGCTTCGGCATACCAACCCGGTAATTTGTAAAAAAAGTTGAAGGTCATTGACCTCTATGCCACTACGGGCCGTGTATACGCCGCCGGTGTGTGAAGACTCCATTCGTAATTTACTGGCGAACTGGAAGGGTAATCCTCCGATTTTTACAGCCTATAAGCTGTTTTATTGTTTTGCAGCTTATCCGTTGAAAACCTTGAATCAGTTGCGTCCATTGCTGATTGGCTTTCGCAAAGCGAATGGGCTGACGCAAAAAGACCTGTCTGAAAGGTTAGGTGTCACACAGCAAACCTATGCCCGTCTGGAAGCAAACCCTGGAAGCGCCAGTATTGAGCGTTTGTTTAAGGTGCTTACTTTACTGGGGGTTGAAGTGGTGCTCTCTTCTGAACCAAGAGGGCTGTTATCTGCGTCATCATCCACATAGAGATCGACAGAACTCAGGTCATAGGCACGACGTGCTGGTTCTTCTGCATCTTTCATCTTGGTGCAACTGAGGATCAACGCACCGCCATCACCCTCACGGCGCACATTGAACTCTACATTCAAGGCGGCCTGGAAGGTGCTTGAGCCGCGAGCTGTCCTGATCTTTACCGGAGTGGTGAATAAATCAGCACCGTGGCCTGGGTTGCCGCTTTGATGTAGGGGTAAAACTTAGAATGCATCATTTTTTAGCTATGATGTTTGAAATTAAACCTGTTTTTTATCCTGCTCGGTGTACTTCTTTACAGCGCAAAGTACGCAGGAATCTGTTTTTTCGGGATTAAGAAGAGGCTATACAATTTTATAATCCTGTACTACGCTTTAGCTATCTTGTTTTTTAGAAATGCTGTTTCAATTTTAACATGGGCCGATGTTATATATGAAAAAAATACTTTGAGTGTTGGAAAGGCGGCAAGTGCGGGGGAGGCGGTAATATAGCCTACTTTGTAACTGGGTCGAATAAAAAAGCTAACATCTAGGTGCCTTGAATATAGATACTTAACTTCAAGTTGCCTGTGGGCGATATTTTCGCGACAAGTCGGCCTTAGGATTTGACAGCGGCTGGCACCCTTTGTTGGGACAAATAATGCAGCTAATATTTATGGCGTTTGAGAATCAAATGGGATATCCCAGTGATTTCCTAGATTAGTTGTAAGCTTCTCTATCATTCGGTAGTTAGAATGATATGGAATCATGGATCTGTCGGTAAAGGGAGTATAACAATTTGATTTTTTTTGTTTTTTCCTTCTTCCTGGATCTATTCATCATTTAATTAAAATGGAGCTTTATCAATGAGATCAATTAATCACGTACCCCCTCATAAACCATGGTATGAAAATCCTATTGGATGGGCCTCAGAGGCTGGCGGCACAACAGGTGGAGGACAAGATCCAGAGCTTTCTTATTATGTCAAAAATATAGAAGAACTTAGGCAAGCAATAAAAGAATCAGGCGATCGGCCTAAATATATTTGGGTCAGTGGGGTGATTGATGCAAGCGGTGGTGTTCCATATGTTAATCGTGCCGATCAATCAAAACGAGGACGTATATTTATCGGGAGTAATACGACACTCATTGGGATGGACCATCAGGCAAAATTTATCGAAAGTGCACTTTTTGTTCAAGATGCCAATAATGTGATTATTCATAACCTGTTTATTGAAAATCCTGTGGATGTGGAGCCTCAGTTTGAAGACGGTGATGGTTGGAATGCTGAGTGGGATGGATTGAGTATTGTCAGGTCACATCATGTCTGGATCAACAACGTTACATTTAGCGACGGCCGCTTCACCATGGACAATTATAAGATCGTCGATGGTTGGAAATACGTTCAGCATGATGGTTCGTTAGATATTAAACGCGCATCAGACTATGTTACTGTATCGAATACTGTTTTCACACTACACGATAAGACGATTCTAATCGGCCATAGTGACAGCAATGATGCGGAAGATACCGGAAAGTTACGAGTAACATTTCATAATAATTTGTTTACTCGTATTGTACAGCGTACTCCACGGGTACGTTTTGGTAATGTTCATCTTTTTAACAACATCTTTGATAACGATATTGATGACCCAATATATAAATACCAATACAGTTTTGGTATTGGTAAAAACTCGAGAACCTTGTCAGAGTATAATTTTTTCAGGGTGAAGGGATGGACTGAACACTGTGGAATGTTCAAGGAGTTTGGCGGGTCATATCTGTCTGATGTAGGTTCTCATACGTAGGTACTTAAGGTCATAAATCACCCACTACAGCACCCGAGTAAATATCTAAGCCCATTGAAAATAATGATGTTTCTTTATCCCGTTTGAGATTTGCTCGTCGCGCATGTTCTGCCAAAAATGCCACTGTAGTACACAGAAAATCCTCTAGAACCACTGGGTTGAGTAAGGCTTCAAGAAGGTTCTGCATCCAGAGTAAGCTGCATCGGGCCACCTTTTGAGTTGAAATACAGACACCTGCAATCAGTCCAGTAGTGAAAGCCACACTCCTCTTTAGTAGAACGGCCAACATACTGCCCCAGACCAGGGTTTGCACAATGTTTTTATCTCGTGTAATGAACGTTTTCAGACCACAAAATGATTTTAACTCTTTGAAAAATAATTCTATCTGCCATCTCATTGAGTAAAGATGACAAATGTCCCATGCAGAAAAGTCACCCCGAGATAAATTGGTGATCAGGTAACCGGTACGTTGGTTCCGTCTATCCCAAAAGGCGATCAGCCGATAGCTTCCAGGACGATTACTCCACTCGAGGCTTAAATCTCGATATTCACCCGGCTCTACGGTTAACTGATTGAACTCACCCTTTTTCAGCTCCATCACGGGTTTACCAAAACAATCCCGAACAATACAGGAATCTGGTTTGAGATTTTTTTTCGCTCGGAAAATGTAGTAACCCCCTGATTGGTTAATGTTATAGCAATAGTTGAGGCTAAAGTAGCCTGCGTCCATCATCACCAAGGTTTCTTTCAATTCATGGGCATAGGGTTGGTATAACCGCTCACTCTCTTTATCGGCATCAATCCCCAGGTAGTTTGCGGTGCCACTCATCAGATCAAGAGTCATATGAAGCTCAATGGCGGCAGGTGCGGTTGGAAATCGCCCCGGGAATACATCCCGAAGGTCAGGATGTAGAGTGAGCGAACTGCCGTCATGTATATGTATATATTTAAATGGAAATTTTTTTGGTAGGTCCTGTTGAAACGGTTGGATTAGCCATTGTGTCATCGCCTCTTCAACCAGTTTTTGCATGAGCCTTGTCAACTGCGGTTTTTTTAATTGATTGTGAAAAGGTTTATAATAAATCAGTGAGTTAGAGATACTTCCCAATGTCCTATGGATGTCAGCCAAATTGGCATGACGCTGATCGCTGAGTGTTCGGACAATGGCAAAAACCATATGGACAGGTTGTACATTACGTAATCGTTGAATAAATTTAAAACTACGAGCTAATTCAAGTAGATAAAAAGGGTTAAACAGGGCTTTTAGCGTATCGCTCAGCGTGGTAATCTTCATAGGTGTCGTGGCCTTGAGTGGACCTTTTTGTGGTGAAAATATCTGATCATAGTCACGGCGCAACTTCAAGTTTTTTCTGATTTTTATCAATGTATTACGCTAAGATCCTACCTATGTGTAGGTTCTACTTTCAATAGGTTACCGTCTGATGATGAGTGGGGAATGGATAGGCCACCAAGTGACTTAAATAGCTGTGGATTTAATAGCTCTTTTGAAATGCCACCTTACGATTATTTGCCGCAGCAGGGTATGACTGAAGAGCTAGAATATTCAATTAGGAATAGTGTAGGTAATATATTTGATTATCGTATCTTAGTCTGATATTTGTGTGGGTAATTATTCAGATTTTTGTGGATAATAATCAAAGAAAACTACCATTGACCAGAGACCTCCCCCCTGAACAAGGCAATGATGGGGGCACATTGGGGGGGCTATAAATACCCCTTCGGTATCAATACAAGCTAGAGTCGGTTTTAGTTCTGTTAGTGGATTGAAACGCTTGGATCTGAGCGGGCCATTTAATGACCCGCTTTTATCCTTGGCTAAGACGGCTTTTTAGTGAATTTGCGGTAACACCACTGGCTAAAGTCATCGACGTATAAAAATATCGCCGGGATCACCAGCAGGCTCAGCACGGTTGAGGTCAACAAGCCGCCAATGACGGCAATTGCCATTGGTGAACGGAAGCTGGGATCGGCATTGCCTAGCCCTATTGCAATGGGCAACATACCGGCCCCCATGGCAACAGTGGTCATGATGATAGGGCGCGCCCGTTTATGGCAGGCATCCATCAGTGCCTCTTGGCGCGGTTTGGCAGCCACGACTGGCCGCCCGTCGCTGCCATCATTGCCGCGCCGCGCCACAATAGCGTACTCCACCAGCAGAATAGAGTTTTTTGTGGCAATCCCCATCAACATAATCAACCCAATCAGTGAAGGCATTGACAAGCTTTGCCCTGCGACTAACAGGCCGACGAAGGCACCCCCTAAAGAGAAAGGCAGTGCGGCAAGGATGGTCACCGGGTGTAGGAAATGTTTGAACAGCAGCACTAACACGATGTAAATACAGAGGATGCCGATCAGCATCGCCAACCCAAAGCTGGCAAAGAGTTCGCTCATGGTTTCAGCATCGCCTACTTCTACCACTTTCACCCCAGCGGGCAAATTCTGTATTGAGGGGAGTTTTTTAACCTCATTGACCACAGTACCTAATGGAACATTGGAAAGTTCGATCTCCAGATTGATATTGCGTGAGCGATCGTAACGGTTGATCACCGCAGGCCCGCTTGCAATCGCGATATCTGCAATTTGGCTGAGCATCACCGGGCCTTTAGTTCCGGGGATAATAAGACGTTTTAATGATTCGATATCTTGCCGTGCTGCATCATCCAGTTTCACCACGATGTCCAGTTGCCTTTCGGGCAAATTCAGCTTTGGCAACGACATATCATAGTCCCCCAACGTGGCGACCCGCAGTGTTTCTCCGATAGCGGCACTGCTGACCCCCAGATCCGCTGCGCGGGCAAAGTCAGGACGAATGACCACTTCCGGCCGGACCAGGCTGGCGGTGGAGGCGATATTTCCCAACCCTGGAATAGTGCGCAAATCCCGTAGCACTGCCTGTTGGGCGGACATCAAACTGCGCGGATCTTCACCACTTAGCACCAGAATATATTTCTCTCCAGATGCACCCAGGCCCACTTTGGTACGCACCCCGGGCAATTGCGTTAAGAGATCGCGGATGCGAGCTTCAATAGGTTGTTTACGCTCCCTCTCATCGCGCGAAACGAGTTGGATGGTCAAGGTCGCATTACGCGGCTCCACCAGGGAGGAGGAGAAGGGATCGCTTCCCGCACTTCCGGCGCCAATAGTGGTATAGATGCTGCGTATTTCAGGTACCTGACTGAGCAACTGACGAGCCCGTTCAGCCATCGCTTCAGTCTGGGTTAAGGTCGACCCTGGCGGCAGCTCAACAGACACTTGAGTTTGCGAGTTATCATCCGGCGGCATAAATCCAGAAGGTAGCAGGGGGATCAACATCAGCGACGCAATAAAGAATAGCCCGACAGAAAGCAGCGTTTTGACCTTATGATGAGTACACCAGTTGACGATGCGTAAATAGTGGGTGAGCCAGGCTGGATCGCGATCGTTTGCCACTAAGGGCTTGAGCATATAAGCGGCCATCATGGGCGTAAGAATGCGCGCAACGACCAGCGAAGCAAAAACGGCGATCGACGCCGTCCAACCAAACTCTTTGAAAAATTTGCCTGCAATACCGCTCATAAACGCCGTAGGAAGGAAAACGGCGATCAGTGTAAACGTGGTTGCAATCACCGCTAAGCCAATCTCATCGGCGGCTTCTATCGCAGCTTCATAGGGGGTTTTACCACCGCGCAAGTGGCGCACGATGTTTTCGATCTCGACAATCGCGTCATCAACCAGAACCCCGATCACCAACGACAGTGCCAGCAGACTGATCACATTGATAGAAAACCCCAGCAAGGCCATACCAAAAAAAGCCGGAATCACTGACATGGGCAGCGCCACTGCCGAAATAAAAGTAGCCCGCCATTCGCGCAGGAAAAACCAAACGACCAACACCGCCAACAACGCGCCTTCATACAGCAGATTGAGTGATGAGTTGTACTCCGCTTTGACTGGGCTGACGAAGTCAAATGCTTGGGTGATAATCAGATGCGGGTATTCTGCCTTAATTTTTTCCAACGCTTTTTCGACAGCGTCGCCAACTTCTACCTCGCTCTCCCCGCGGCTACGCACGATCTCAAATCCAACAACTGGCTTGCCGTCAACAAAGGCGGAAGAGCGGACTTCAGCCACAGTGTCGGTGACAGTAGCGAGTTGATCGAGTCGAACGTAACGCCCATCGATAAGCGGGATCTGTAGTGCAGCGATCTCTTTGGCGGAGTGTTGCCCTCCTAGGGTGCGAACAGTCTGTTCGCTATTGCCAAGCTCGGCGCGTCCACTGGGGGCATCCTGTTGCACTAAACGCAATTGTTGCGAGATTTGTGCCGCGCTCACCCCCAGACTTTCTAGCTTTAATGGATCGAGCAGCACCTGGACCTGACGATTGACGCCCCCGACTCGATTGACGGCCCCGACGCCGCGGATCGCCTGCAAGCTGCGCACCAGGGTGTTATCCACAAACCATGACAGTGCTTCTTCGTCCAAATGTTCTGAGCGCACCGCATAAACCAGCACAGGCGTTCCAGACAGATTGACACGTTGTACCACAGGATCACGGACATCGCTGGGGAGATCAGAGCGCACACCCTGTACTGCTGAACGCGTATCATCCACCGCTTCCTGGACCGGTTTCTCCAGTTGAAATTCCAGCGTCATAATAACGCCGCCTTCGGAGATCTTGGTATAGATGTGCTTTAGCCCCTGCAGGGAAGCCACGGAGTCCTCCAGTTTGCGCGCCACGTCGTTTTCCAACTGTTCCGGCGAAGCGCCCGGCAAGGCGGCGCTGACGGTGACCATCGGTAACTCGATATCGGGAAACTGTTGGATCTTCATACTACGGAAACTGATGATCCCAGCGACGGTGAGTAGCACAAACAACATAGCCGCAGGGATGGGATTACGTATAGACCAGGTAGAGAGATTCATTGTGCTGTTTCCCCTGTGGGGAGGGGGTTAACGCGCACTCTTTCGCCGTGATTGAGGAAACTGGCACCGCTGGTAACGATGCGCATATCAGGCTGCAGGCCGGTGAGGATCTCAAACCGCCCTTGATATAACTGACCAATCTCGACTTTAATTTCGCTGACGTTGCCCGCGTCATTAACAGCAAAAAGGTAGTGAAACCCTTCCCGTGAGACGAGAGCAGATTGTGAAACGGTAAGCGCTGATATTTCACCGACGTGGAACGTCCCTTGGGCAAACATACCCGCTTTTACCCCGAGCTGTTGTTGCTGTGTCGGGGTGATATCGACATAGACGATGGCGTTGCGTGTTTGCAGGTCGAGTGAAGGGGCCAGGGCGCGGATGCGGCCTGTGAGCTCGGTTCCTGCTGTGGTGCGCAATACGGCACTCATACCCGGTTTGAGGAGGGGTAATTCTGCGGCGGTCAGTTCTGCGCGCCATTCCAGGCGCTCTTGACGGATCAGGCGGAATAATTCGTTGCCACGGTTGGCGACGTGACCAACAGTTGCGCTTCGCGATGAGATAATACCGTCGTCAGGGGCCAGTACGCGCGTTTTTTCCATGCGCAACCGCTGGTATTGAACTTGCGCTTTAGCTTGTTGGACGCGAGCACGTGCTGTTTTATCGGCGGCGAGGTATTGGTCGATCTGCAATTCGCTGAGTGCACCGGTATTCTTCAGTTTGCGCGCGCGTTGTGCATTCGTGCTGGCTTCGTCTTTATTCGCCAGAGCTTCAGCTAAAGCAGCCTCTGCTTGGGCAAGGTCAGCGGCGACTGTTTCGGGGTCAAAACGCGCAAGAAGTTGGTCTTTACCAACGCGGTCGCCAACATTGACGTAAATTTCTGCCAGGCGTAACCCATCAGCCTCACTACTGACAATCGCTTCCTGCCAGGGGGCAATATTACCATTGGCGTTGATTTGGCGTGGTAAATTCTGTTGTCGGGGGACTTCGATATTAACGGTAAGTGCCGCCTGTTTTTCTGGCGGAGTATCACCATGTGCTGGGCTGTTTGCACTTATTGTAAAAATAAAATAAATGCTGATACCGATTATGAGGACAATAGCGCCGAGAAAAATTCTATTTTTGTACCACGTCATGTCAATTATCAACCCTTTGGAGGTGATTAAAAAATCCATTTAACTCATCAGCATACTAAAGTCACATAATCCGAGGCGTCAAGCAAGTCGCACGTCTCCTTTTATAATCGTCATCACGTGGTCGATCGAATGGATGATATTACAAGACAAGTGCAGCACAAGCGGTTGATCTCAACACAGCATCAGCACGGTTTGGTATTGGCTTATCGGAAAGTGAGATAAATAGTTAACCCCTGCCATGGTGTTGTCCAGGGGTTATGCTTTAAGAATCTAGGGAGGTAACTATGCTTTGATCACACCACAAGCAAATCGTGCACCGCCACCGCCAAGAGGACTGGGATGGTCGGAATGGTTATCACCACCTGCATGCACCATGATGGCTTTTCCATTTACCTCATTAATCTGCTTCAATCTTGGCGCTAGCACTGGATAGGTGGATGAGCCATCGGCATCTACATAGAGTGCGGGCAAGTCACCCAGATGGCCATCACCATAAGGGCCTAGGTGTTTGCCTGTTTTCGCCGGATCAAAATGACCACCTGCCCCCAAAGCAGCAACGGCTTTGCCGTCTTTCATTGCGGGTTCGCAACTGCCTTTTTCATGAATATGAAATCCACGAACACCTGGCTGTAACGCTGTTAACTGTGGTGTAAATAACAAACCATAAGGGGTTTCACTGATGGTGATTTGGCCGATATTTTGTCCTATTCCTTCGGCACTGACTTGATGAATGGGGACATTAATGCTTGCCGCCTGTACCGCACTTGATGCAACTAAACCCAAAACCGCATACCAACATTTTTTCATTCCGTGCACTCCTGTTTCATCGGTAGGTATTTAATAAATATTGTCCTAGAGGCTGTTGATCTTTCGTGGTGGATTATTAGGCGGTATGAAGGACTGATATAATGACTTTCGCCAAAAACTAACCGCGACAGCCCAACATGCCAAAAACGATATTAACAGATGGATACTGGTTAAAGCTAATCCACTTGATGCTGAAACGGGTCGCGCCTATGGCAAGCAGGAACACAGAAATAGATTAGAAGTGAAATAGATTCCTCTGCCGGAGGGAAAAATGCTGATTATATGCGTCGTACATAACAGCGAATCTAATCTAACCAGAGCATTGCCCCCCAAGCACTCAAGCTGCCATCTGGCAACCTGAATGGCTTGGGGGGGCACTTATTTCCGCGCAAGCTAACTTTTATTTCCGCGCAGGTTAACTTTGCCCGGCGGTGTTCTCCGTATCTTCAGTGGTGGGGGCTTCAGCAATTTTCATGGTGACAAATTTCTGATAGAACCAACCGACAGCCACCAGACACAGGCCGAGGCCCAGGAATGAGGCGGAACGATAAAGCCCTTCTAGGCCAGACATATCCCACAGGAACAGTTTGACGATCGTCAATGCCAGCAGCCCCAGCGAAGCGAGGCGTACTTTGTCATTTGACCAATGTATTGCGCCGTACATCATGCCAATGGCCGTCAGCATCCACACCAGTGAGTAGCTGTATTGTTCACCGCTATACACCACCGGGCTATCCAACCGAGCACCATGCCACAACTGGCGAACCGTCAAGGTAATGAACACCATTCCCAGCAGAGCTGTGACGCCCAGTACATAAGGCTTTAGCTGTACTGTTAACCATTGAGCTGGCCAGAATTTTAGCGCAACCAACATGAATAGCATTGGGATCGCATAGGCAACGGTGACCATATTCAGCAACGGCAGGTTACCGACACTTTGTGCTGACCACAGTGGGTTAAAGGCAAGCAGGCTGGCTGCTGTCATGAGCAGCATCAGAACAGCACTGGCTTGGGCTGCCCAACGGTAGATATCACGCAGTGAATCCGCCAGCCGTTCGCGATAACCATAGGCCAACGCCATGATGCCGAAGGTGACGCCATGCAATGCACAATCAGTAAGAGAGGCGAAATCCAGGGAAAGATGGTAGCTGCCATGCAACAAGTGGCGTAGCTCGACATTAATCCATAAGGCCAGCAGGTAAATGGCATTGGCCGCTAACCAATTGGCGGTATCGTCACCGCGCCGGGTAGCAAGCAAACGTGAACTCAACCACAGGCAGAGAATCGGAATGCCAAAACCGTATAGCGTCCAGGGAATGGTGACGGAAGCGATATGCAAGGGCGACGAATAGTCAATAATAAAGGGGTTCAGTGATAAACGTGCCAGCAGTAACATGGCATGTATCTTGAAAATCCAGGGCAGCAATGAAATCTGACGCCAACGTTGCCAGAGTACCAGTAACAGCAGTTGAGCCGCCAGCAATAGGGTGAGCGTAACCTGGCTGAAACAGATGAATAGTGCAAAGGCCAACATCAGTTGAGCGGCAATCTGGTAGATTGAGCGCAGAAGCTCTGATGCGCGGGCGTACAAATCACTGAACATGTTCCAGGCGACATACATCACCAGGCAAACTGCCAGCAGAGAGTACTCAACCCAGAACGGCTCAAAGTTATCGCGACAAGCATAATAAGTACTTGCCACAGTACACATCGGTACCAGTACAGACAACGCCGCCCACCAAAGTTTACGGTAAACCGGTCTGGTGACCTGGTAGATGCCATATATCCCGCATATTAGCGCTAATAGACTCACCCCTAATAAGCTGACCCAGACTCTTTCTGGCGTAAAGAGCGCGACTGCGTTAACAAAGGGAGAAATGGCTAATACCCCGACCACTGGGACAAACAGATCCAATGACGGGGAGCGTTTGGCGATCAAGAGCAGGCTGATAGAGAACGGAATCAGCGTGGCCCAGGCCAGCAATGAATAGTTCTCGACTATCGTTAAGGCAAACAGTGAGAACGCCGCAATGAATCCAGTAAATAGGGGATCCAGTAGTGCGTTGGGCCAGTTCGTCCAGTCATTATTGCGGAAACGCATTTTGCTTTTGAGTGACCACCCCAGGTGTGGCCAGGCAAGGAATCCGTAAGTGGTTGCTAGCAGGAACAATGAACGCGCTAACTGGTGTTCTTCGGTGGCCATGGTTAAAGAAATAAATAGCCACAGATAGTTGCCCGCCATTGCTCCCAGCCATAACCAGCGGCGATAAACCCGGCTCATCAGCCCGATAGCGGCCAAACTGACCAGGAACACATAGGCCAATAGCCCGGTGACATTACCACTGCCGGTTGAGACAAATAACGGCACGGTGTAAGCCCCAAGGAGCCCTAACGCGGCCATAAATGGCCCCTGCCATAAAGCCAGTACCATTGCTAGCAGCGAAGTCAGGCTGAGCAATAGCATCAGCACAGGCATCGGGAACATATCGTAGAGATATTTAGCAGCCAGCATTGAGGCGAATAGGCCGATAATCCCCGCGCCACTGAGTGCGGCGGGAATGTAACGGGCATTCGCTAACGGCAATTGAAAACGAGAGCGCCGGAGTAATTCACCCCCAGCGACCATCAGTAGACTCAACACGGTAGCGACGGAAATCCGTAATGTCGGTCCGAACAGCCCGCGTTCGCTGCCCGCTTTCAGCAGGAAAATCACGCCCAGGGCCATGATCACACCACCGATCCACACCATCCAACGGGCGGCAAACTCTTGTTCGAGACGTTTCCAGATACTTTCTTCGGCATCGAGTGAAAACAGCACTTTATCCAACTTGACCCAGACGTCCGGCACCGGAACAGTGGGTTGAATGTGGGCTGGCTCTTCATTGACGGTCTGCGAGATAGTTTGGGGTTGATCCAGTGGTTGAAGCACCTCGCTGCTAGCAGTCACTTCGCTGCTAGTAGTCTCCTCTGCTGCCTGCGTGGTTTGTGCACTCTGTTCACTCTGCTCTTTTGCCGCATAGGCCGCAGCGATGGCTTCAATCTGCTCCTGCTTTTTCAGTTGCACGAAATCCCAGTGGTTTGGACGACCGGATGACCAAGGATCGGATGAGGTAGCGGGGAAGTCTGGCAGGGTGACAACGTTTTGCTCTTCCTCTACCGCACTGGTGGATTGGTGCTCTTCCTGGGCCGCAATATCAGGGGCCACTTCAGGCGTTGACAACGTTTGGGGGCGTTGACTGGATAGCTTGGTGAGCTCTTCACGAATGTATTTGACTGACTCAGATAAGGCACTTATTTGTTTGTAGATAATAAACATGAAAATCAACAAACCAGTCCAAAGCCAATATTCCATTATTCATCCCGTATCTTAAGATTCTAACGTCTTGCTTATGAATAGCTTCAAGCAGCCTATAGAGATGTCTATGATAATGCGAGCTTTTTTTAAAAAATGAAGCTGGCAGATGGTGTTCAAAAAGCTTTGCTTGATTGGCAAGGGGAATGTGATAAACGCGAAAGTACTCACCTTTCTCCAGTCGGTGGGTATTGAGCCAACACCGGGGTAGTTTGATGCCTTGTTATCTGGGGGGCGTAGTTAACTTTGGGCCTGTTCATGCTTTCAGGTTGGACGGTGACCGTTTATTACCGGTCGGGTAGGGTTGCTCAAGCGAGTGTTGCGCTATGCGCGGCATTAATTCATAATGCGTATAACGCAACACATTAGAGCAGTGGGCAGTCAAACCATGATTAAGAGTTTTAAGCACAAAGGATTAAAGAAATTCTTCGAAACGGGTTCAACTGCGGGAATTAATGCCAACCAAGTTGACCGAATTGCTAACCGTTTGGCTGTTCTTAACCGGGCTGTAAAGATTGATGATGTCGATCTACCAGGTTTCGCGTTACATCCTTTGACTGGTAATCGGAACGATCAGTGGTCTATCACGGTAACAGGAAATTGGCGGATCACATTTACTCTATCTGATGGTGATGTTTACATTGTTAATTATGAGGATTATCACTGATGGCTATGATGTATAACCCACCCCATCCGGGGTTATTGGTTAAAGAGTGCCTGGAAACGCTAGGCATGAGTGCCAGAGCGTTGGCTAAAGAATTAGGCGTTGCACCATCAACAGTGCAGAGATTAATCTCTTGTAAATCTGATGTATCACCAGAAATGGCGTTAAGGTTATCCGTCGTTGTTGGTAGCTCTTCTCAGGTTTGGATGGGGTTGCAGGCTGACCATGACCTTTGGCATGCTCAACAGACTATTGATATCTCAACTTTGCATAAGTTGCATGTGGCCTAATGAGGGATTAGTGTCCCCGCTTTCGCGGGGATCGAGTTTATCTGGCCTGCCCCTGCAACAAATCCAACGCATACAGACGTTCGCCAGGCTTTAGCCTATCCAGCAAGAGCATAAACCGCACATTATAAGGTAAATAGTTACCCCTTAAATGGCCGCGGGATTGGGTGGCTTAGGCAGTAAAGTACTCGTCTTCCTCCAGTCGATGGGTATTGAGCCAACACCGTGGGAGTTTGATGTCTTGTAAGCTGGGGCTAGGGTGAAATTTGGCAACGGTCACGCCTCTTTCAGACTGGACGGCGATCGGCTGAGACTGTTGAGATAGAATTGACCTTCATGAACCCTCGCGTTAAATTGCTCATATATTTTAATAAAAAAAAGAACAAGTGAACGCTATGATCAAAAAGACACCAAAGCAAGATGCTCTATATGAATCAATAAGTGACTGCACTAAAGTTCTCTTTAGCGATTTAAATTCGGATAATCTGTTAGAAACCATTAAGTTAATGTCTGTTGTTGATGATAAAGGGCGTTATCTACATTGGGATGACATCTCTAAAAGGATTAGAGTAAAAGAAAAGGCAATTGCGCACTGGTCGTTAATAAAAATGGCAAGGAAAGGTGTACTCAGGCAAGTACCCGCTCTTGGCGATGCTTTTCAGAATATTACTTTTTTCACTTTATTACCTTCAATGCAAAAAGCATGTTCACTTATAGATAGGACATGCACTGAAGCAGGCCTAAATGATTTAATAAGCCGAATCAGTATACCTGGTTACTATTTAGATGATTTTATAAATGAAGAAAGTATTGCCTCTAGTCAACTCGAAGGTGCTTCAACCACTCATGCTGTAGCAAAAAAAATGTTGCTGGAAAACAGAAGTGGTAGAAATGAAAGCGAAAAGATGATTCTTGGTAATCGTCGCTTGATGACTCTTGCTTGGGAAAGTCGTTTTGACGAAATGAGTTTAGCGTTATTATTAACGTTCCATGAGGAAGCTACTCAAGGAATTGACGATGATAAATATCACCCAGGAAAAATTAGAAAAACGAATGATGTTTGGGTGGGAGGACGCGATGGTGAGGTGGTGCATCAGCCACCAGATGCAGAGATATTGGGTGACCTATTAGATAAATATATTAAATGGATTAATTTTTCACATGATGAAGGTATCTCTCCGCAAGACTATCTACACCCTGTTGTGAAGGCATGTATCATGCATTTTGGTCTTGGTTTTTTGCATCCATTCAACGATGGCAACGGGCGAGTTGCCCGGGCAATGTGTTATTGGTATTTATTTAAGCATGGTTATGATGCCTTTATATATATATCTATATCTCAGTTACTCAAAGAAGCCCCTATTCAATATGGTGAAGCTTATATGAAGACTGAAACAGATAATCAAGACGTAACTTATTTTGTTGACTACCAATGTAGGGTGCTTGAAAGAGCTGTTAATGGACTCATTGATCATGTTAGGACTGTTGCCGGTAAATTGCGCGAGTTTGATACATGGGTTTTCACTAGTGGCATACGAAGGAAAATGCCTGATATCCAGCAAACCATCATCAATATGGTGGTAATGGCACCGGGTGAAAGTTTTACTGTTAAAAGTTTTGCCGAGCGGGCTGGCGTTTCAGAGGCGGCATCTAGAATCCATCTTGAGAAACTTGCGGAAGCGGGTATTTTACTTAAACAAGGTGGAGGTGGAAGCCGACCTGTCCATTATCTTCCCAAAACGTCTTTTGATAAAATGAAAAAGGCTTTAATGAAGTTATATGCATGACCGTTTTTTGCCAGCCTTGGCGAATCATCCGTTGAGGAACTAAAAACAGCGCAGGCGTGGGTGAGTAATCTTGTTGGTAAGGGATGTTATCCGCAGTTTATTGCATCTAAGGTATCCGGTGAAACCCACGTTGAGTGGAAACAGGTTTATCCCTGTTTCCACTAATTGGCATTAGAGACGTGAGATGTTCACCGTCCGTTGCGTCAGTCTGTAACGGGCAGACTAGCCCCCTTGAGCCGCGTCTACCAAGGTCAAATTTTTGGTTTCTGGTGCCCAGGCAATGGAGATAATGGCCCCAAAGACTAAGACCAGTGCCAAAATGAGGGTGGTGGTGGCAAGACCATAATGCACAACGGCCAGTGGCAATAAGCCTGTGCCGATAGCGGCGCCCAAACGGCTCATTGAGGTGGCAAAACCGACCCCCATCGAACGTACTTCGGTTGGGAAACTTTCAGCGGGGAATATCCCTACCAAGTTACTGACCGCCGACATGATCAGGGTAAAACTCGCAAAGGTGATGATCAGCCAAAGGGTTTGATGGGCGGGGATCAGGGCTAACATCACTAAACACGCTGCGAGGAAGAAAAACGAACCAATCAGGAAACCACGGCGTGAAAAAATGATGGTTAACGCAATCCCTAATACGGCACCGACAACCAACAATGCATTCAATAACAAATCGGTTGAGAAATTATTATCCAAACCCATCACATTGAGAATTGACGGCAGGAAGGTATAGATAGCGAAATAGGGGATCACCAAACAAACAAAAAACAGGCTATTAAACGCAGTACGACGACGATATTTCGGGCCAAACAGTGAAGCAAACCGCTGTTTAGACGTCACCTTCGCCTCATCACTGAGGATGACATTAGCACCAAAATGCTTATGCACCACCGCCAACGCCTCTTCACTCCGGCCTTTACCCATTAACCAACGTGGTGATTCTGGGGTGCCAATACGCAGCAGTAAAATAACCAATGCTGGCACAGCCGAAGAGGCCAGTAGCCAGCGCCAAGTATCCGGCCCCAATTCTGTCAGGAAATGGCCCATAAAACCGGCAGCGACATAGCCAAACGTCCAGATCACGCTAAACGAGCCCAGTAACACCCCACGATGTTTGCGCGGGGCGAATTCCGCCAACATGGTATGGCCTACGGCATAATCCCCCCCAAGGCCAATACCCACCAAGACACGCAAGAAGAACAACTGTTCTGGTGTGGTGGCAAAAAACTGCAAGGCAGAAGCGAGGGTAATAATGACAAAGCTGAAGCTAAAGATTTTCTGGCGGCCCAGGTAGTCCGAGATCCAGCCAAGAAATAGGCTACCGATAAACAACCCGATTAATGCCGAGCTGCCCAGCATCCCTTCCCAAAACGGTGAAAGCCCCATTTGTGGTTTAATTTGTGCCAATGCAAAACCAATGACACCAAGAACATAACCATCAGTGAAGTGAGCGCCAAACGTCAAGCTAGCGATCTTAATATGGAAACGATTTAACGGCACATCGTCCATACGGATTGGCTGCGGTGTTAAATGTTGCATGAGCCAGTCCTCCTGCTGGAGATATTATTCATATGTTCCCCTGTTTTTTTGAAAAGCCAATTAATAACAACTCTCATTGTTAATTAGTTGGGTAAATTGACCAAGAATGATTAAATAGGCTTAAAATATGAGTTGATTGGATAAATCGTGCTGCAGAATTATTGTAATTGCGAATGTATTGCCTTTTTGGTATTAGCCGTCAATCAACATTATCCGTTTTGTCGAAATATCATTGATGACGGCTAAACCCGATTTTAGATTGCTTTTTTAATTCACAAAACTCGCATAATCTTTAATGAACGGTGGCAGCACAAATAGCATATAGAAGCCCCAGATCACTAAAATAACGTGCAGTACATCGTTTTCAGAGAACCACTTGCCGCCTTTCCAGAGCAGGTCGGTAATGCCAGCTTTGTAGTATTTATCATAACCCCACCAAGACAGGTAGATAAGTACCCATGAACCCATTAAAACCAAATCCATAGTGTGGCCATGCATGAAGTAACGCACCAAATTTAGGATACAGAACAAAATAAAGCTTGGCAGTGAAACCTGTATCATAAATTCAAATGTAATCAGCGATTTTTTAGGTTTAAATGCGCCGTACAAAACAACAATAGGATAAATGATCGATACCACGATTGAGTACCAAATCAGTATTTCCAGGTAGATCCCGGTGGTACATGAATAGGCAATGGCAACCGTCATGGCATTCATACTTAACTGTTGGAAAATAAGGTAAATAATTTCCCACCAGGTGGTCCATGAACAGGTTTCTCGTCTGGCGCATTTCAGCTCATAGCCTAATGCTTGATAACTGGTGCCTGCAATAATGGCGCCCACACCCCAAAGAACCAGTGAGATACCCCACCAATATCTTGATAGCTGATCGTCTTGGGTGACCAGGAAGTTGACACCCGCAACGGTCACGAGCAAACCTAAGAAGTATACCCAGAATGAAGAGGATGGCTGGTTTAACATAAACTCCCAAGAGCCAATCTTCATTTGTTTTCCTGGTTGTTTTTCAAACCAGTTTTCTTTTGTTAATTCAGCGTGCTTTATTTGGTGAACTCTTTCAAAAATGCTGTCAGATTTCATAGGAATATTCCTTGCCAATAATTTTTAAATCGGGCGCTTTACCTGTCTGTGTAAAGCGCACCAATTGTAGTTATGACGTTGTATAGATCACTGCGTTATCTTTATCTTAGCGCGTGCCAGTCAGTTAGATATCATCGTGATTTGGAATCAGAACAAATTTACCCACGTGTTTCTTAAGCGCGAACTCTTGCTGCGCTTCAACGATATTCTCTAGCGGGAAGGTTTTGGCGAGTGCCGGCTTGATTTCACCATTTTCGATGGCAGAAATGAGGCTCGGGAATACTGGCTCGTCCCAACAAGTACAACCGATAAGCGTCAGGTCTTTCAGATAGAAATCGCGCATATCCAGTTCAACGATTGGGCCTGCAATCGCACCTGAAGAAACGAATCGACCACCGCGCTTGAGCACCTTCATCATTTGAGGGAAGTTAGGCCCAGCAACGTTATCAACCACGACATCGACTGACTTATGGCCAAGCACTTTGAATGTGTCTTTGCCAAAAACGATGACTTCATCGGCACCATAGGATTTCACCAGGTCAACTTTGGCTTCACCTTCTGCCAGCCCAATAACGTAGGCACCACGGCGTTTAGCTAATTGAACAACGGCTGAGCCTACGCCACCGGAAGCACCCGCCACCAGAACGCGTTCGCCGGCTTTAATCCCTGAGCGCTGAACCATGTTTTCTGATGTGCCGTATGAACAAGGGATTGAGCCCAGCTCTGCATCTGTCCAGTCACACTCTACTGGGAACACTTCTGTGGCTTCAATTTTCACATATTGAGCAAACGCCCCATCGAAATCAGACGCCATCCAGATATTTTCCATCGAGTCCCAGCCTTCACTGCGGATACAAGGCCTGATGAGAACACGCTTGCCGAGCAGGTGTTTGTACTGCTCATCTTTCACTTCGACCACTTCACCACAGCAGTCGGTACCTTGAATAAATGGGAAGGGGGTTTCTTCATTCCAGCCACCATCTTTTTCTTCAGATGCCTCGGCCTTCTCTTGGTCGTCGTCTGAGAGTGTATTGGTGCTTTGCGTTACTTTTGATGAGTACCAGCCCAGCCGGGTATTGACTTCGGTGTTATTGACACCGGCAGCTAAAACTTTGACCAGTACTTCGCCTTGATCAAGCACAGGAACAGGAACGTCCATATAGACTAATTTATCGTAGCCACCGTTACCGGTGGTAACGACTGCTTTCATTGTTTTATCGCCTTGTTTAACTTCAAAGCGGTTTTTGTCTTTGTTGTACATAACCATTATTCCTTTACTATTTCAGGTGGTTGATAAAATACCAACCACGTTTTGTTAGTCAGGCCCTAAAAGTGTCTTGGCAACACTTTAGAATCCACCCTGTCTATTAAAAGTCAAACTACTTTTAAATTACATATTCTTTACAGGCTCAGCTTAAGCGCCAGTTTTTTGCAGTGCCTGTTCATTTTTTTTGTCAGCAATTTGTGATCTGCGGTAAATCATGGCTATCACGGCACCAAACAGACCGACTACTGCACTCACTAAGAAATAGGCCTGGTAACCCCCTTCATTACCGAACACATCCCACAGGTAACTGTTCATTAGTGGGATCATGATATCCGGTAGGTAACCGATAAATGAGACTGCGCCGATGGCGGTACCCATAATGGCGATATCGATTTTTGATTGACCCAATAGAGACCAGTAGGTGCCACGGATCATGTAGACAAACAAACCCGCCAGAATCACCAACCCACTAATTGCCATGCTAGGCAGTGTTTTTGGTAACAAAACCATTAATATCAAACAGGCAGAGCCACCCAGCAGTGAGCAGGTAATAGTGACTTCTTTACCAATTTTGTCGGCCAGGAAGCCGCCAATAATGCCGCCAAAAGGACGCATCCACAAAACCGCTACCATGATGGAACCGACGCCGATAGGGGTCATACCCAAGTTTGACTGAAGGTGCCCACCAAAGTAGTAACTGGTCCAGAACACGGTATAACCAGCAAAAATGATGATGCCGTGTAGGTAGATATACTTATTGGTAAATACTTTTCCCAGGTCAGAAAACTTAACGCCACTCTCTTCGCTGCCCGGCTCTTTTTCTACTTTCTTGGCTGTTTTGCTGCCATCTTTAACGAAGAAAAACACCAATATCGACGTCACCAAAAGCACGGTTGAATACATGTAAACAATGGAGACTAGAGCGGTTCTCTTATCGGTAACTTCAATGCTGCTCCCCAGAACAACAGTGAAAATTGCCAAGGCCAAACTTGCTAGCAAGGCTTCTACCAAGCCACGTCCGCCATCAAGGATACCGAAGAAACGCCCGTCCTCATCATCGGAAGAGAGCATTTTCACCACTTTCATGTGAGAACTCCAGAAAGTGAAGACGGAGAAAAATCCCCAAATGGCAAAGATAACCACGACGTACTCATATGTTGGCACTTGAGCAAACCAGAAACCACCCAATGCTGTTCCTAGCAAAGAGAGTGCTAATAAGTTTTTGGCGGAAAATTTGTCACTCAGTACACCACTTGGAAAATAACCGACAATAAACACCAAACCAAGAACCGTATAAATCGTGTTCATTTGGGTTAATGACATGTTAAATACTTCCAATATCGTTTCTTGATACTGAGCTTTCAGGTAGATAAGTGGATAGATAGAACCTGCAGCAAGTATCACCAGTGCGAATTGCAAGTATCTTCCTAGATTTCCGTTCTTCATTTTTTCACCTTATCAATTTTCAAACAAATTGATTTTTTTCAGCACTCATTATCCCTGGAACATGAGTGCAGCTATTATTGGAGAGGTGTCTTTTAATTATGTTTAGAATTGACTAAACACGATTTCGATAGCATATGCTCCAGGATCTTTAGTCCCTGATAGGCTGTCACTATTAAGGTAAGATGAGCGACCCGCTTTCGCACTGGTCATCTCAACCGTTGATTCGGCACCAGCTTTCGCTGCTTCAATGGCTGTTAAGAAGCCCTCATTAACCCAAGCCTCTAACGCCGGGTGTAGCGCGTCAATCATGGTGCGATCACCGGGTTTCGCCCCGCCGTAAGCCATCATCTGGCCCAAACCGGCTTGCAGTGCTTTTGGCAGTGAACCATTCAATTCATGGTCACGGCCTGCGGCGGTAAACATGATGGAAAGTAAGACACCCGAAGAGCCGCCCATGACTGAGGTCAAGCAATCAGCAATGGTGGTCATTAGCTTCGATTTGTCTTGCAGTGGAAGCTGATTCGCTTCTAGCTGAGCGAGCACTTTACTGGCACCTGCGGCAAAGGTTGAACCGGTATCGCCATCACCCACGATGGAGTCCAGGTGGTTGAGCTCCGCTTCAATATTGATAATCGATTGGCAGACTTTGCGTAGTACCTGGGCTGTTTCTTCGTGGTGAGAGGGCTCAAATGCCTTCTTGGCGATCAGGCTTTCACAACGGGTCACGGGGATTTCACGGCGAGCCACTGCACCCGGCCAGGACTCTGTTTCTACTTCCGCAGTCAGCGCTTTAGTGATGTCATCCGTCAGTTGAATAGTGGAGATAGAGAAGCCTTTCATATCGATAGCAGTCATCAGCGCACCACTAACAATGAATTTCGCCTGCCGACCCAGCGCAGACTCCATGACTTCTTTCGTCACGATATTCATCTCGATTGGCGACAGCCCACCCAAGTTATTCAGCAGAATGGCGTTATTGGTGACGGGTTTGGCGGCGATAAGCTTGCTGACCATGGTTGAAACCAATTCCCGTGCGGTTGGCAGGTCAATGGTTTCGATACCCGCTTCACCGTGAATACCTAAGCCAAGTTCTGCCTTTCCTTGCGCGATACGGTCGTTGCTTTCCCCTGGCAGTGAACAACTGGTTAGTGCGACGCCAATAGAAGCTGTTTTGTTATGCGCGTCAATCGCCGCTTGTTTCACTTGTTCTAGCGAGCCGCCATTTTCAGCGACATACCCAGCCACTTTTTGCACGAACAGTGTGCCTGCAATACCGCGCGGTTGAGGATTATCGGCGATAGAGATGTCATCACCCACCACAATCAGGTCAACTTTACGCCCCATCTCTTTGGCTTTTTCGACTGCCAGGCCAAAGTTCAGACGGTCACCGGTATAGTTTTTGATGATAACCAGGCAACCTGCATCACCTGTTACATGCAGGATAGCGCTGAGAACGGCATCTACACTGGGGGCAGCAAACAGGTCGCCGCATACTGCTGCGGTTAACATCCCTTTGCCGACAAAACCGGCGTGTGCGGGCTCGTGGCCTGAACCACCACCACAAATGAGTGCAACCTTGTCTTTGTTCCAGTCGTTACGAGCAACCACTTTAGTATTATTATTAAAGTCTAATAATGTGAGGTTTTCTCTGTGTGCTGCATACAGTGAGCCTTGGATGGAATCCAGAACAAAAGACTCTTTTGCGTTTAAAATTAGGTCTGCCATTTTAATTCCTATCCGTATGAAGGTTTTAATTTTGAACAATGGGTTAAAGATAGGTGCATTTGAGTATCAGCACCTCTGCGTATTGTTGACTATACGTCCTGCATACTGTCTGGCGAACAGTAAAAAAAACGTTGCACAATGTAACGTTTGTCTCAATGAAACGTTGCATTATGAAACGTTGAAGTTCTTTTTCTGGCTATAAAGTGAGCTTGAGCACAACGTCGGCCCTTGTTGAGTAAATCGAATATTTGCCGGGTGACAGGATCAGCACACGTATCATCTGGAAACACCGGGCAAGAGTCGGCGCGAGTGTGCCAAGAAGGGAGACGACAGGCGGCCATTGCGCATGCTGTATTTATGGTGAGGGCAGGCCTTCACTGTTGCTACAGGGAGTGATAGCAAGCCACTCAGAGTGGGATTCGTTATGGGTGTGAGGGAGGAATGCCTGAGGATCGCGGTGATGCTGCCACGCGGTTGAAGCATTGAATCTGGCCTTGCCACCAGACTATTGCTTCGTGGTGGTATCCACTAATACTTGCCAATGTCCGTCTTTTTTTGAGCCAAGGTAGGTCAGTTTATGCTGTCGTTTTAATTTTGCCACTGCACGCTCAATGGTACTGGGTGCACGGCCAAGATGCTGTGCAATCTCTGCCAGTGATAATTGCGGTTGTGCACGCAAGAGAACCAAAATTTGCTCTGAGGTTTCTACCCGCGTTTCTACCCGCATTTCTACCCGCGTTTTTACCCGCGTTTCTTGCTCCATCTCGATTGCTTGCTGTAGTTCGGTGGCGAGTGCGGTGGCTATTGCGCTGAGTAAAAATTCGATAAATTGAGTGCAATCACTGCGCGCATCGGCCTGACGAAATGCCTGATAGTAATCATCCTGGCGGGATTTAATGACTGTTTCCACTGGTAAAAAGGCCAGTAACGGTTGCCATTGGCTTAATATCAGAGTTTGCCATAAGCGCCCGATACGACCATTGCCATCACTGAACGGGTGGATAAATTCAAATTCGTAGTGAAAGGCTGATGAGGCAATTAAAGGGTGGGCATCGGTGGTCGCTAGCCAATCAAATAGCTGGTCCATTAGTCGGGGGACTTGGCTAGCGGGTGGCGCCATATGCACCAGTCGCTCTCCACGATAAATTCCGGCACCACCGTTACGCCATTGACCGGCATCAGTAATCAGACCGTACATCATCTGTTGGTGCGCGGTCAGTAAATCCTCAATATTGGTGGCTTGCCAACTGGGCATCGCCTCATAAGTGGCAAAGGCGTTATGCACTTCTTGAATTTCTTTCGGTGTGCCTAAAACGGTTTTACCCGCAATCACAGCCGTAACTTGTTCCAGTGTGAGGGTATTTTGTTCTACTGCCAGCGATGCCTGAATGGTACGGAGACGATTTTCGCGTCGCAGAGCGGGTTGCAACTTGTCTTGGTTTACGGCTAACCAACGGCCAATGGATTCAGAGATTTCCGCGACCCGCCGCAGCATGATATGAGTAAGTTGAAACGGTGGACTATAGCGCATCAGCTTATCCTTTCACTATTGCTGGGGTGATGGTGCCGATCATGGTAGCTTCGTTTGGCTTTGATAGGGTACCAAGATTACACAGTACCACCATGAGCAGGATATTTACCACGTACACCTATACCCACCACTATTCAAGTGGCAGCTTGCATGGCGATGAGGAGAGTATGATAGGCCGGGTAATCATCCTATACAAGTTTCTGACGGTTTCTGGAGCTTGCTTGCTATGCGCTTAGTGCTGAATTGTAGAGCGGCGCGCTATTTTTAACTAAGAAAATAGGTCAATTTGATCTTCTTTTGATTGCGCCGTTTCTGGGGGTGACTGTGCTAACAATAAAGCTGAAATATTGAGGTTTTGAATATCCGCTTCACACTCAATCCCCCCTTTGGCCACTAAGTCTCCATTAGCGGCATCACGGTCATCTGTTGGTTTGACCCATAAGGGCACCCAACAGTTTTTCAGGTTTTCTTGGGCGCCATTAAGCGTTCCCCCTTTTTTACCCGCATGGATCACCAATGCACTATCCGCCAGGCAGTAGATGTATTTATTACGCATCATGGCATTGGCTGCATTAAAGCTCGCCTCTGGATAAAATGGGGAAATCAGCGCCAGATGGTTATTCATTAACCCGTTACGCCATTTAGCACTGGTGGCCGTTTTCAGTAAACTATCAGCCAGAATACCAATCACCGAACCGCCCTGGCGCATGGTAGCTAACATGGCGGTTTCGTCTACGCCCCGGGCACCCCCTGATACAATAGCAACACCCTCGGCTGCGGCCATAACCCCCACTTGTTCGGTAAAAGAGAGGTCTGCAGTGGGAGCATTTCGTGAGCCAATAACGGCCAAGCCCCCGGCATTCAGTAGAGATTGGTTACCACACCCAAAAAGTACCGGAGGACAGCTGTTTCTTAAGCGTTTTTTTAAACGCCACGGGTACTCTGCGTCGGAACGAGTAACGACCCACAGGCCTGCTCTTTGCCATTTCTCCATGGCTAATGCCAAACTATGACCGCGGTTTAGCAGTTGTGAAATACGCTCAGAACTTATCTGCGCATCATTCCAGCCATTAAGCAGCGATTTAGCGGTTGAGGTTAGCAAATCAGCGGGGGATAACGATTGGTTTTTCAACCATAGCGCGAAGCGACCCCATTCTCCATTGGTAAGGGGTTTGGCATCTTCACTACTCAGGTTGCCGAAATAGCTAGTGAGCAGTAAGGTCGCTTGGGCGATGGGTGATAAATTCATCAGTTTCTTACCGAAGATGAAGCCAGTGCCACAGGATACACTACGCCACTGCCTGCTCGCTGTAATAATGCCGCTATAACAGAAAGAGTCCAACCCGAATCGATGATGTCATCAACCAGTAAAACGGGCTGATTGTGGTTAAATTGGGTGATCTCAAAAACGCCATCTAAGTTATGGCATTGATGAAAACGATTGTGCTGCCCTTGCTGGGGTGGGTTATCGCGAATTTTGCGTACCGCATCAACAAAAGGTACCCCTATCCTCAACGCTAATCGTTGTGCAAGCGAGGATACTAAATCAGGATATCTTATGGAAGGCACATGGCACACCCAGGTTGGGGCGGGATTAGGTTGCCATCTTTGCATTATCATTTCCGTCAGCGCTTCGACCAATTCATCCGAAAAATAACCTGAGAATTTGTTTTCTGCTACCGTTCGCCCCCAGCCCGCATCTCCCCAGCGGGAAAGTACTCTGCCTGGTTGTGCCATCAGTGCGCCAAGTAGTCTTGGAAACTGATAAACGGGGAAGGTTCTTGCCGATTCTGCATTGGATTGTGCAACCTGTCCCTTGGGTTGAATGACGATTTCTGCCTGTTTGAGGAAGATGCCTGCGCGATGGGCCAAGCCGGGGTCAATTTCCTGAATGATAACCGGGTGCCCAAGGCAGGACTCGCATCTTCCACAGGCCGCTGGGGCATGGTCATCTAATGCTTGTTGTAAATAGGTCATTTTACAGCCGTGGTAAGTCAGATAATGCTGTACCTCAGCCCATTCCTGCTCTCGCTGACTGGTTAAGTGGGCAATTCGATTATGATCCATCGCATAGCGCACGGGGGTTCTACGCCACTGGCTAGCGACTTTTATAACCGGAGCCGGGTTTTCAACACTGAGTAGCTTTAAGACTTTCTCAATCTGACCTTGTCGCAAGTTAGACTGCTCTTCGATACCGCGAAGTGACAAGCCATCACTGTTTTCCAACAGATGCAAAATTTCGTTCACTTGTGATTCTGAAGGAAAGGCTGAATCCCTGAAAAAGTCATGGATATTCTGATCTTCTCCCCCTGACATCAGCACACCTAGTGCGTTATCAATGCCTCGTCCTGCGCGACCAACCTGCTGATAGTAAGCGACAATAGAACCAGGGGCTTGATAATGAATAACAAAACTGAGGTCAGGTTTGTCATATCCCATCCCTAATGCGGTCGTCGCGACCAAGACTTTCAACTTGTTGTGCAAGAGCTGAGTTTCAAGATGTTCACGGTAAGTATTACTATCGGCAAACTCTTCGGCCTCAATGCTACCGTGATAGGCTTTGGCATCAATTGCATTATTTCTCAACCAAGCGGCGACCTGCTCAGCATCCCGAACGGTTAACGTGTAGACAATCCCGGTCCCCCGTAATGTGGGTATCACTTGAGCTAACCAAGCAAGGCGTGAAGCCTGGTCCGGTAATACCATGGTTTGCAACGCCAGGCTTTTCCGGGTTAGCGTTCCTCGCTGGATGTGAATATCCCCTATCTGGGTTTGAATATCTTCTACTACGCGGTTATTTGCGGTCGCAGTGGTCCCTAATACCGGTGTATTGGCGGGCAATTGCCGCAGGATATTCACAATACGGCGGTAGTCGGGGCGGAAGTCATGGCCCCAATCAGAAATACAGTGAGCTTCATCAATCACCATTAAGGCAATGCGATCGGCAATCGGCGACAAGACAGTTTCAATAAACTCATCGTTAGCCAGTCGCTCAGGGGAGATCAACAGGCAATCGATTTGATTACTGAGGATCTGTTGAGTGATAGCCTGCCAATCAGCGGTGTTAGCTGAGTTTATGGTTTCAGCGACTAAACCCAAGCGTTGAGCAGACTCAACCTGGTTACGCATTAACGCCAACAAAGGGGAAACAATGATGGTTGGCCCCATTCCTCGGTTACGGAAAATTCTGGTGCTGATAAAATAAACTGAGCTTTTACCCCATCCTGTACGCTGTACGACTAATAGTTTTTGATGCTGGTTAACCAGAGCATCGATGGCTTCCCATTGACCATCACGAAATTCAGCAGTGGGATTGGCAAGTGCAGTTTGCAGTAATTGCTGGGCTTGAGTCCGGTTCATTATTGTCCCTCGGTTGACCTAGTGAAAACGCCTGTATCGTTAACACTTGGCCTTTCTTGATAGCATCCAGAGGCAGGTAGTGCAATGAGCCCACGGTGTCGGGGCTGGGTTCGGTATTCATTTTGCGATCTTCCTAGACTGGGCTTGTCACTTACATGCAACTCAAATGCGTTAGCGTTGATTAATCTGGTTCATAATCAGGATGTCGATGACTCGCAGACTTTCTGTTCTTGTGGTGTTGGTGCTATTGTCGCTACTGCGCTGACGGCTTGTGATACCGGTAATGCCAGTATCCCCTCTGAAGCCACTTCTGATGCGTTGACAGCAACGCAGCATAAACTTGCGCTTGAATTGGATGATGATGTACTGGCACAGCAGGCGGCAACAATGATTTTTGGTATCTGTTTGATTTCGCAACCCAAAGAATGTCCTATCCATAAAGTGACTTCCATTCTGGCGTTATCGTTTGGCAATCGCCCCAACGCCAACAGTGGCAATAGCGTTTTACCTGGTGAACAGGAAGCTCTGGCTGATCCTGGGCCGATTAACGAACAATTAGCGGAGGCGGTTTATGAACTCTATAGTCAGCAACCGGTCCCCATCTATGCGCAGTGGGAAATCGCCCGCTTTTTGGAAAATAAGTATCAATTAACCAACGTGGTTTCCATTGAGCCGAAACTTACCCCGGCAGGGAAGATTGAGTATCTGAGTACTTTGGGTGTGGTTCAGCAGGCCGTGGTACTAGCGCAAGGTGCCGCCAATCTTGGCACTTGTGCAGTGATTGGGCACCATGACCATGTGCGTCGTGGTGTTATGACGGCGCAATCATGTGGTATTCGTGCCTTTAAGTCGGAAGGGATCACATTACCTACCGATTATGATCCTCAGTCTGGTCAGGTATGGACTCGCCGCCGGGCTCTCTATGTGCCTTTCGATATGTCCCTATCGATCTTGTTGCCGGTTTTCAGATGGCGGAGCGACAAGATATCACGGCGAATTTAGTCAGGCTGTTGTTTTCAGGTGTGGTAACCATCAGAAAGCAACAGGCTGCGTGGCGGGACAAAGCCAATGGTGATCCTGTTAGCGCCCGAGTTTTCGAGCGACAGGTTACGCTTAATGGCAGAATCACGCATGAGCTTGTCCCTGCATCCCACCTAGCTTAGCAGTAAGCCGTCATCGTCCAGTTTTTCACCGCGTGTTTTTTCAAACATGGCCAGCAGGTCGGTAACTTGCAGGTTTTCCCGCTGCTTACCGCTAACATCCAGTACTACTCGCCCTTGGTGTAGCATCACGGTTCGATGGCCGTGATCCAAGGCCTGGCGCATGGAGTGGGTCACCATAAGCACCGTCAGTTGTTGTTCGGCAACGATACGGTCAGTGAGTGCCAAAACAAAGGCAGCCGTTTTAGGGTCGAGCGCCGCCGTATGCTCATCTAACAGCAGTAATTTAGAGGGTTGCAATGATGCCATTAACAAACTGACCGCTTGCCGTTGCCCCCCCGAGAGCAAGCCCATATGGTCACCTAAGCGGTTTTCCAACCCCAATTCCAGCGTAGCCAGTTTGTCGCGGAACAACTGCCGTTGCTGGTTTTTAACGGCATGTCGAAACCCGCGAGGCTGACCGCGCTGCAGTGCCAGTGCCAGGTTCTCTTCAATACTCAGCCCCTCACAGGTACCCGCCAGCGGATCCTGAAATACTCGGGCGACCATACCTGCACGACGCCAGGCTGGCATAGTGGTGACGTCCTGCTCGCCAATAAACAGATTACCGTGGTCGGGGGTCACATCACCGCTGATCGCATTGAGCAGCGTTGATTTCCCAGCACCGTTGCTACCAATCACCGTAACAAATTGCCCGGTTTCAATGCTCAGAGAGAGACCGCGTAATACCGGATTCTCCAGTGGGGTACCGGGGTTAAAGGTTTTAAATAACTGTTCGGCACGCATCATGATGATCGTCTTCCTTGCTTGCTTTTTAGTTTTTGTTTTAACTTCGGCAGGATCAGTGCCAGCGTGACCAATACGGCGGTGATCAGGTTTAAATCTTGGGCTTGCAGGCCAATAAAGTCGGCATTCAAGGCCAGAGCAATCATCAGGCGGTATAGCAGTGCGCCCAGCAAGGTTGCCAAGGTGATCAGGTAAAGGCTACGCGCGGGTAACAGTGTTTCACCGATGATCACCGCAGCCAGACCCACGACAATGGTGCCGATCCCCATCGAGATATCCGCACCGCCTTGAGTTTGCACATACAGCGCCCCTGCCAGGGCAATCAACGCATTAGAAAGCGCCATGCCGATTACCGTCAAACGGCCAGTGGCAATCCCCTGTGCGCGCGCCATGCGAGGGTTTGCCCCAGTCGCACGCAGAGCAAGGCCGACTTCCGATGACAGAAACGCATCCAGCGCCAGCTTAACCACGATAACAATCACCAGTAGCAGGAGCGGTTGAATCAGCCAGGCATTATCTTCAACCGTGCTGATAAAGGGGGTGAAAACACTCGGTAAGCCAATAAGGGCCAGATTAGGAGCGCCCATAATACGTAGATTGATGGAGTACAGGGCAATCATCACCAGAATACTGGCCAACAGTTGCAGGATGCCGAGCCGCACATGCAGCCAAGCAGTGAGACAACCCGCCCCAGCCCCAGCGATTGCCGCTAACCCACATGCTAACCAAGGGTTGAAACCACTGACTATCATCACGGCGGCAACGGCTCCGCCTAAGGGGAAACTACCATCCGCGGTTAAATCGGGAAAGTCGAGCAAACGAAAGGAAATCAACACTCCCAGCGCAACCAGCGCAAAGATCAAACCGATCTCCAATGCTCCCATCAGGGAAATTAACGACATGCAAACCTCATAAAACCTTACCCCACCCAATGGGGTGGGCCATCCCTAGTAAAATACCGGAGTTCCCCCCTGTGCCGCTATGGTCGCAGCAATTGGGGGGAGTGTGGGTATAAAATAACCATCAACGTAGAAAGTTACTTGATCACTTCCTGTGCTGATTGCACTAATTCTGCAGGTAACGTGACACCTTGTTTCGCCGCTGCTGCTGGGTTGACACTCAAGCTGAGTTTATTACCAATTTCAGGGGCAATGGTGCCGGGTTTTTCACCATTTAACAGGCGCACCACGACTTTACCGGTTTGCCGGCCCAGGTCGTAATAGCTCATCCCGAGCGCAGCCGCCGCACCACGTTTGGCAACGCTATTGTCCCCGGCGATCAACGGGATCTTGGCTTGATTCGCCACCGCAACCAGCGATTCGTAGGTAGAAATAACATTATTATCGGTATTGGTATAAATCACATCCACTTTACCCACCAGGCTTTTGGCTGCTGGGGCCACATCTACGGTACGAGCGGCGGGTGCTTCAACGAGAGTCATGCCGCGCTTGGCTAACTCCTCTTTTAGCTCTTTGACCACCACGGTTGAATTGACTTCACCCGGGCTGAATACCATCCCCACACGTTTGGCATCGGGTTTAACTTTTAACATCAAGTCAACTTGCGGACCAATAGCAAGGCTGTCTGAAACCCCGGTAACGTTGGTGCCGCTGGGCTTCCAACTGCTGACCAGTTTGGCGGCAACGGGATCGGTTACGGTAGTAAACACCACTGGAATGGTTTTGGTGGCGGCAACCACTGACTGAGCGGCAGGGGTGGAAATAGCTACGATGGCATCGGGCTTGTCACCGATAAACTTACGGGCAATCTGCCCGGCAGTGGCCATATTCCCTTGGGCACTCTGGAATTCAACCTTGACTTTATCCTGGTCATAACCCGAGGCTTTGAGTTCATCAATGACACCATCGCGCGTGGCATTCAATGCCGGGTGATCAACGATGGAGACGATAGCCACTGATTTTGGCGTAGCAGCATAGCTGCTTACCGCGAATAAGGTTGCTGCCAGGGTGACAAAAATCTTTCTATTATTTATATGCATAAGAACATCCTGTTAGAGTGATCGTCAGTGCCCAAAATAGTGGCAAATTATCCTAGCACAGTGTGTTCCCCCGCAACATTCCGTTAATCAGGAAAATGACAAAAATCATTGGATAGGTTTTCGCTGATGCTAATTTCATCGCTGAGGCGATGTCCCTCATATTGTATTTATCTTAATGAAATGATTAAAAATTAGTCATTTAATACTATTTAGTCTTCTATCGTCTGGAGGGGAAGGCTGTGGGGTAAAACCCCATGGGCAGTGTCCGTAGCCGTGGCAATAGTGTTGCTTGCCAAGGCTTAACATGGAAAAAATGCTTATATGACATATAATTAAAACGATCAACTATCAAGATGCTGTGATTTTATCCTACTAGCTGTAAGGAGCTATGATGACAGAACATTTATTTACCCTTTGGGACATACTGGTTACATCGTTTTCCCTGTTCTTTTTTATTGCTTATCTGTTTATCATTTTCCAGATTGTCTCTGATCTTTTCCGTGATCATGAATTGAACGGCTATGCTAAAGCAGCGTGGATTATCCCGTTGCTGTTCGTCCCACTGTTAACGTCACTGGTTTATCTGATTACCCGTGGCAAAGGCATGGCAGAGCGCCATCGTGCGCAAGTGCAACGTTCTGTTTCTGCGACCAATGACTATATCCGTGGAGTGGCAGGGAAGTCGCCAGCAGAGCAGATTACTGATGCCAAGAAACTGTGGGATGACGGTGTGATTACCGAGAGTGAGTACTTACAGCTCAAGGCGAAAGCGCTGAGTTAATTGTTACTCTGTTGTTGCTTAAAAAACCAGTTACCTTTATGCGCTATTAAGTCGTATTCGAGGTAACTGGAAAGGCACTTAATCAAATTTCCTTGCGCCCTAAAACTCTTTCTTTGAGTAGGGATGCCGCAATAGCGATATCCAACACCGGTGAAGGTGGCAGATAGTTGGCTTTACCCAGCTCTTGCATGGCACCAATCAGTGGGTGGTCATGCCCAAGTGCATAATCAGCCAAGAGTGTGCCGGCGATGGTTTGCTTAGAGACCCCAGCCCCGTTACAGCCGCCAGCGGTGTATATGCCTTTTCGCAGTTCTCCCCAAACCGGTGCGCCATTTCTGGTGACGCTAATGGTGCCAGACCAGGTGCGAATCAGCGGTACCTCGGTTAGTTGCGGGTAAACCTTATTGAATATTTTTTTGTGCATCAGGGTGGCTTGATAGGTTTGCGCGGCGGTGATGCGGCCATTTAACGCCGGTACCACATGTTGGCGAATCAGGAAGCGGTGGTCTTGGGTATAACGCAATGTTGCCCCGGCAATGGCGTTCACCGGTGTTAGCCCCCAACTGCCCATTTCTGGCAGCTTTTGCCGTTGCTCCGGGGTTAAAGGTGCGGTGATACTGGCAAACGTCGCCATGGCTGCCTGTTTGCTGGTGACCGGGGACAGTTCTCTGGAAAGGGCGTTGGTCGCCAGCATGATGTTGGCGGTTCTTATGCTGCCATAGGGCGTCACCACCTGCTTTACCTTACCGTGGCGGATCTGCATCACTGGGGTATGGTTATAAACAGTCACATTTTCCGGTAGGTTATTGGCTAAACCGATAATCAAGCTGGCAGGGTTCACCAGGATCGAACTCGGGGTGTAGATCCCTTTATGATAAAAACGGCTGCCTAGTTTTTGCTGGAGCTCTTCTTGCGCCAATACCTGGTAAGGCTCATCCATCATATCGAGATTATCGGTATATTCCTGCAATATCCGCTCATTGCTGCTATCAACCTGGCAATGATATTTACCGACGTTCTCCCATTCACACTCGATGCCCTGTTGCTCAATCAAGGAAGTTAATTGATTGATCCCTTCTTGTAATAAGGAACGATAAGATTGGGCTTTTTTAAGTTCGGCGGTTGAACTGCCGATATTATGCGGGAGGCCAATAATAAACCCTGAATTTCTGGCGGATGAGCTTTCAGCGGCACAATCAGCATCGATAACGATAATTTTCAGTTCAGGGCGATGACTGGCCAACCTTCTGGCAAATGAGACACCCGCAAAGCCTGAACCGACCACCACCCAGTCTGCTTCTGCATCACCAATCAGCGGAGGGAAGGCGCTCGGCAAGGTGTTTTCTTTCAGCCAGCCATTTTGGTTTTGGTTTAACGGCACCGATGCGTATTTCAAAACTTAGCGTCCTTTAAAATAATGACTGGCATGGAGTATATAAAATATTCGCCTGAAACGAATCAACAAATGTAGTTAGCAGATGAGATGATTTTCGTTACCAGGCGGATTGCACAATTCATCAGTATGGTATCAACACGGTCACTCCAGTGCGGCAAATCCGGCACGGATCTCTTCTTCCGGCAAATCGATACCGATAAACACCAGCGTGCTTTTACGCTCTTCTTCCGGTAACCACTCGCGATCCCAATCCGCGTTATACAGACGTTGCACGCCCTGAAATAGCAGGCGGCGTGGTTCATCTTTGATCGACAAAATGCCTTTATAGCGCAGCAGATTATCGGCGAATTTGAGCAGTAGACCTTCCATCACCTCGGAGACCTGCATCAGCTCCAGGGGTTGCTGGTGATACACCACAATCGATTGAATATTGTTTTGTGGTTGCGGAATACGGCGGAACAGTGGGGTTGGCGGGGTGACATTAAGTTTGTCATTTAGTACAAAACCTTCAATGTCGAACAGTAGGCTGAGGTCAATGTCACCGTGGGTGGCTTTATAAATAGGCGCACGGGCGTTCATTAACTGTAAGCGCTGGATCAGTGCGTCGTTATCTGTCGCTACATCGGTTTTGGTCAGCAGAATGCGGTCTGCATAGCCGACTTGCGCTTGTGAAATAGTGAACTGGTTAAGCTGTTGATCGGCATGTACTGCATCCACCAGCGTGATAATGCCATCTAACAGGAAGCGTTGGCAGATAACCGGGTGCGAGAAGAACGTTTGGGTGATCGGCCCTGGGTCGGCCATGCCGGTGCATTCAATGATCAGCCGGTCAAACGTCAATTTGCCTTGGTCAACACCATCAAGCAGATCCAGCAGGGCATCTGCCAGTTCGTTGGCTTTACTGCAGCAGATACAACCGTTGCTCAGTGTGGTAATGCGGCTGGCGCGGTCGCCAATCAGTGCGTTATCAATCGGCACTTCACCGAATTCATTTTCGATAACCGCAATCTGGTAACCGTGATTTTCATTGAGAATGTGGCGTAACAGGGTAGTTTTACCCGCGCCTAAAAAACCAGTCAGGATGGTGACTGCGATGGGTTTCATGATGGGTCCTTTTGACTCACTGGGTTAGCAGCAGCGCATACCGCCTTTGCCATCACCCCCGTAGCGAGCATCTTGGCGTTCACGGAAGAACTCCTCATAGGTCATCGCCGGCTTGTCTGGGTGGTTGTCTTTCATATGCTGGACGTAGGTATCGTAGTCAGGCACACCAATTAACATACGTGCTGCCTGGCCGAGATATTTACCCGCCTGGCCGAGGTTTCCGAACATGAGTTAGCTCCACAAAAAATACCCGACGCATTGATGATACCCCATTTACCCTAACCATGGCGGTCAGGACAAACGGGGCGTAATTAATGTTTATGCTATCGGGTATCGTTTAAATCATTATCAGTGGTGCGAAGAAATTTTCACGCCACCTTCTGGGATCGGCACATAAGGCGTTTCCTGGTCGGTACGGTTCGGATTTTTGTGCCCCGCGATGGCGGTTTTGATGCCATAAACCAAGATACTGTAAACCACCAACAGGAACAGAATGCTCAAGCCCGCGTTGGTGTAGTTGTTTATCACGATATGGTTCATATCGGCAATCTGTTTTACCGTCAGGTCAGCGCCACCTTCGGCGATTTTGCGCTTGTACTCTTTAGCCAAGAAGAGGAAACCTTCCAGTTTTGGATTATCACTGAACAGTTTCAGACCCAGCGCATAAGTAGTAACGATCAGCAACCAGGCTGCAGGGATCACCGTAACCCAAATATACTTGGCACGCTTCATCTTGATCAGCACTACAGTACCCAAGACCAACGCCACGGTAGCCAACATCTGGTTAGAGATGCCGAACAGCGGCCACAGGCTCTTAACGCCGCCCAGTGGATCCACCACACCTTGATACAACAGGTAACCCCACAAGCCAACACAACCTGCGGTACCGACAATACCAGCAACCAGTGAGTCGGTTTTCTTCAGGAAAGGTAAGAAATTCCCCAACAGGTCTTGCATCATAAAGCGTCCAGCACGGGTACCTGCATCCAGCGCGGTAAGGATAAACAGCGCTTCAAACAGAATACCGAAGTGGTACCAGAAGCCCATGTTGGCACCCGGAATCACTTGGTGGAACACGTGAGCAATACCCACTGCCAGTGTTGGCGCGCCACCTGCACGATTAAGAACAGAAGGTTCACCAATGTCTACAGCGGTTTGCAGGATCTGTTCAGGGGTGATGACAAAGCCCCAGGAACTGATGGTGGCCGCAGCATGTGCAGACACATCACGCAAAGAGGCCATAATCATTGGCGCATCTGCGGTACCCAGGCGGTGCAGGTCAGGCATGGTGATGCCCAGCGCTGCTGGTGGGGTGTTCATGGCAAAGTACAAGCCCGGTTCGATAATCGAAGCGGCGACCAGTGCCATAATAGCCACGAAGGATTCCATCAGCATGGCACCGTAACCGATAAAACGGGAATCGATTTCGTTGGCCAGCAATTTTGGTGTGGTCCCGGAGGCGATCAATGCGTGGAAGCCGGAAACGGCACCACAGGCAATGGTAATAAACAGGAATGGGAACAGGGTACCTTTCCATACCGGACCGGTGCCATCAACGAATTGTGTTACCGCAGGCATTTTCAGCTCAGGGTTGAGGATCACAATACCGATTGCCAGCCCGACGATAACACCGATTTTCAGGAAGGTTGCCAGGTAATCGCGTGGTGCCAGAATTAACCATACTGGCAGCAGGGCAGAGATAAAGGCATAACCAATCAGCGTAAAGGTGATGGTGGTGTCTTTAAAGGTCAGCGCTGGGCCCCAGTATGGGTCGTGGGCAATGACCCCACCAAACCAGATGGATGCAATCAACAGCACGATGCCGATAACAGAGACTTCACCCACCCGGCCAGGGCGCAGGTAGCGCATGTAAATGCCCATAAACAGCGCGATTGGCACGGTAGAACAGACGGTGAATACCCCCCATGGGCTTTCTGCCAGGGCTTTTACCACGATCAACGCCAGCACCGCCAGGATGATGATCATAATCAGGAAGCAGCCAAATAGCGCAATACTGCCTGGGACCGGGCCCATTTCCTTTTTAATGATCTCGCCAAGAGAGGCGCCGTTGCGGCGTGAGGAGATAAACAGCACCATAAAGTCCTGTACCGCACCCGCCAGTACCACACCGGCTAATAGCCACAGGGTACCAGGCAAGTAGCCCACCTGTGCTGCCAATACGGGGCCAACCAGTGGTCCGGCACCGGCGATGGCCGCAAAGTGGTGACCGAACAGCACGTTTTTATTGGTCGGTACGTAGTTCAGGCCATCGTTATTCACCACCGCAGGTGTCGCACGGGTGGCATCCAAGCGCATCACTTTGGTGGCGATATACAGGCTATAGTAGCGATAAGCCACCAGATAGACCGCTACCGAAGCAACGATAATCCATAATGCACTAATACTTTCTCCCCGGCGTAATGCGACAACACCCAGGCAACCTGCCCCGAGTATTCCCAGCAACATCCATGGGAGATGTTTCAAAATTCCCTCGCGTTTCATTGAGGTATCCTTATTCCAGTCTGCAATAAATAGTGAGTGATAAGTCCGGTTATTAGATGTTTCAGGCAAGAATGACAGGCCTGTTGGCGGACATTGGGTGTAACGTCTTCCCCCTGGTCAGGGGCAGGTTTAGGAACAGCTCATCATCACTGCACTAGGGAAGTGAATACATCTTAATTTCAGTCAGCGGTTTAATAAGCGGGTGAGCGGTTGGAATGGCCCAGTGAGTGGTTTTTGCTGTTGTTACCAGCCACGGGGAGCCAAGGGCCAAAGGGTGACGTGATTCACAAAAACCGTGTTTTGGCACTCCCGATAAAATATTCCAGCTCAAGCAATCATCGGTGTTACTTTTCGCTTAGCACGGCTAGGGGGATCCTCTCCAGGATGCCATTGTTAAACAGCGGGTAGAGTTGCCGTTCTGGCATATGGACATAACCGATATGGCAATAACACTGTGTGCGTGAACAAGGGCGAGGCTTCAACACTTCCCGGTAGTTTTCCTGATAGATATTCCCCAGCTGTTTATCAATAAAGTGGCAGCGCCGAATGGTCCCGTCCTGATCGACGCTGATGACCTGCTCCCCGGTGAGACAAGCTTTACCACGGCTCGGATAATCTTGCGCATTGATGTTGAACAGCGGGTCTATCTGGTTGAGAAAGGCAAGCTGCTCCGGCTGATAGGGATACAACCGTGACCCATTGCGATACGCATTCACCCATAAGTAGACCTCTTGCGGTAATGCGGCCCGCAAGGCGGTTATTGCTGCAAAGTGGGACGGTTTGCCGACAACACCGACACTAAAGCGCACTTGGTAGGCCATCAGGTCAGTTATTTGACGCAAAAAATCCGCGAGCGTCACCTCGCCAGGATGATAGGTCACCCATAAGGCGACTTTATTCCTTTCTGCTTCCTGCAAAAAATCCAATCGACCACTCAGGTTGGTTTGAAACACCACTTTTTCGATGTGTGCTGTCTGGCTTAATGTGATGAGCGCCTGCTGGTAATGTTTGCGTACTAGCGCTTCACCCCAGGGGGTAAAAAACAGCTTAAGTGCCAGATCACTCTGCTGCTGCGCCCATTGGGTAAAGCGCAACAACGAGGCGTGATCTGCTTGCCGTTCAGCTGCGCTCCCCAGGTGTTTGGCAAATGGGCAGTAGCCACAACCGTAATTACAGCTGCTTAAAACCCCCCGGTACAAGACAGTAAGGGAACGCATGATCAGCTTAACTTATAGCTGGACATCTGGTGGACGACCTCATCGGCATACAACCAGGGGCCGATGGCGTCTGAATAAGCCAACCCTTGTGCGGTCAGCGTGATGCGCTTATCGGTCTGTTGTGCCAAACCAGCAGCAAACAGTGACTGTAGTTGAGGATAATCTTGCAGGGGATCACTGTGGAAACGTTGCTGATACAGTGGAAACGACAACCCACTGCTGTGCAGCAAGCTTTGAATAATAAACCGTCGTTGTTGGTTATCTTGATTAAGTTGGAAACCGTAGTTGACCTCAGCAAAATCTTGCGGGCTGCGGCGGATATAATCTTGCAGGATCGACTTGACGCTTTCCTGCCCCACGGCGTATTCGCTGGAATAGTGCAGCTCATGGGTATAAGAGCGGGCTCCGCAACCCAACCCGAGCATACCGTCATTCTGGCAGCAATACTCCCCTTGTCCGGCGAGGCTAGCGGAACGGCGGAACATGCGCATACTGACCTGCTGATAACCGTGCGCCAGCAAATAGTCCCGCCCACGCTGATAAAGCTCAAAACGCTCATCATCCCAGGACTTGCCGGACAACCCGATGCCCGTCAGCGGCCTAACGTACAGCGGGTAAAGAAATAGCTCCTCGGGTTGAAACTCCAGCGCGGTTTGTAGCGACAACAACCAACTCTGTGGGGTTTGATAAGCTAAACCGTAAATAAGATCGATATTCAACACCGGAATGCCGCTGTGGCGAATAGCCTCTAGGGCACGAAATACTTTCGCGTTGCGCTGTGGGCGGCCGACGCTTTTCACTTCACTTTCCACAAAGCTTTGTACGCCGATACTCACTCTTTGGGTGTGGTGCGCGGCTAAAATATGCAACCGATCGGCTGTTGCCGTTGCCGGGCTGACTTCAACACTGGCAGGAACGCGGGGATAATCGACGTTAAAGATATCGATAATCCGATACACTCTTTCCAATTCGGCGGGTTTGAGATAAGTCGGTGTTCCGCCACCAATGGCCAATTGGACCACTTTCATGTCACCGAGTGATTGCTTGGTCTGCCGAGCTTGGCGCTCAAGGGCGTTTAAGTACTCAGTCTCTATGGTTGAAGAGGCATTGACCGTGGTAAACAGATTGCAGAAATCACAACGCATTTCGCAAAAGGGAATATGAAGATATAAAAACAGCGCCTGTTTATTTTGTTCTTGCCATACATCACTCAGTGAACGTGGGCTAAACGGCCGATAGGCGGTTTTATGCGGATAGGCATAGGTGTATGAGTGATAAGGTGAATCTAACAGTGGATGGTTAGTTGACGACATGACATATCCTACAAAATAAACTGTGCATAGGGCACTTCCCACACCGTGGGATGAGCCAGACGATGGCCGAAGAATCCATCCTCGCCAAATGCCTCACCGTGATCAGCACATAGGATCACCAGCGTGGGGCGGCGTAGTGCCATGGTGGCGAACAATCGGCCCAGATGAGCATCGGCATAGGACAATGCTGCTCTTTGCGTAGCCAACGAATCCCGCGTGACATCAGTAAAGATATGTGTCGGTTTATGGGTCGCACTGACATTGATAAATAACAGTAGGGGCTTTTGCGGTGGTAGCGCCTGGAGAACGTTTAACGCCTTGCTGACCTGCCGTTGGGTCGATTGACGGCTACTGGGGCCCATTCCGGGGTTCCAGTAAGCTTCCTGAAATAGCGCTGGGAATTGGGTGCCAAGCGGTGGACGCATATTAAAGAAACCCACACCACCAATACAAACGGTATGGTAGCCACGTGCACTCAAGGCAGCCGGTAAATCAGCTTCATCAAAAGTGAAGGTCGTTACATGGGTCGTTGTTGACCCAGAAAATTGCGCTGCAAATAAGCGGTGATGTTTACCCGGCTCACAGGGGGTCGGTAAGAACCCGGCAAAAAAGGCTTGGTGAGACGGGTAGGTAAAGGTGCCTGGCGCATGACGTTTCTGCCAGCCCTGAGCGGGTAAATAACGGCTGATCGCCGGGGTTTCCCCAGCATTATGGGCCTGCTGTGCGACATCAAACCTCAAACTATCAAGCGTGATGAACAGGATGTCGTGGCTACCGATAAGGTCTTTCATTACAGCGGTTCCTGCAGCGCCAACAACTGAGTGGCATAGGTATCCAGCCCACGGTATAGCACTTGGCGGTGATAGTCACCGAAGGCATTAGCCTCTAACAACACCGCTTGCCTGGAAGTGGTGATTAAGATGTCCAGGCCAGCATAGAGTGCGCCAGGAAAACAAGCGGCTCCTCGTTCAGCCAGAGTCAACACCTCGCGATAGCGCTCTTCACCCAAACGGGCGATTAACTGGTCAAGATTACCGCGCTCCCCCCCAGGTGCAGATTGGTCATACAACCACGCCCCAGCCTGACCAGTGTGTGAGTCGCCTTACCGGCGGTGACCACCACACGGAGATCCATGGCTTGGTTTTCCATGCCCATCTTGGGTAGCCAACGTTCAATCTGCAACGGATGGTGGCGCAGTAAACCGTCTATTAAACCTGCTACTTGGCGCTCATCCCGATAGTGGCGTTGTTTGCGGGAGTTATACAACCTCAGTTCCCCGGCGACGCATTCCATATAAACGGTCGTTGATGCCAGTAGCCCTTTCCGCCCGACCTGCAGGGCGACGGTACCAGAGGCGCTGCTGCCATGAGCCAGTTTGATAAAGACTCTGCGGCAGTCACTCGCTACCATATTACTGCGCAACTGCTCATAACTGTCACATTCCGCCAACGCTTTAGGCACCGGGAGGCCCGCTTGAACAAAACGTTGTTGTGTCACCCGCTTATCAAACATCGCCAAGACTTGATCCGGTTGCCAGGTCAATTGACCAGGGAAGTGCGCGATGGGCGGTAAACGATGGTGTAGATGTTGCAGAAAGCGGCCAAAACCACGATACCACTGCCGAGTCGGCATCAACCGCCCCTGTTCCAGATCCAACGCCGCAAGCTGAGCGATCGATAAATCCCCCTGGCCCTGCGTCCCCAACGCGAGCAATAAGCGTTCGGTTGCCAGGTCTTCCCCTGGCGAGTCCAACCGCAAAATGACATTGGGTTCCCATTGGCGTGCCAGTGCGGCACCATCCTGCATGACCTGCGCATAACTGATCACTTGCGCAGCCGGCCAGTTTAGCCTGGAGAGGGTATTTTGCAGTGCAGTGACTCGTCGGCTGCCAGGTGGTGCTATCACCACCACCTGACGCGGAGTTAACCTGGAACTCGGAGACAACATAAGGTGGGTTACTCACCGATGGCGACAAAGCGCCAGTCATCTTCTGCGTCTTCTTGCTCAGAAACGTCCACGACCATGCCCAACCCTTTTAGTTGAGCCATCATCTCGTCGTCTAAATAGTGGCGATGCAAATCGAGTTTTTTCAAATGACGGAGTGCATCCGCGGCTTGGCACAATGCCTTTCCTCCCTCATTACTGAGTGTCCCCAATGAGAGATCCAATACTTCCAACTGCGGCAAAATGGCCGACTTGACGACAGCCATGGCAATATTATCTTGGTCCTCTGCGTTGCGCAGACCGAGGTAGCGCAAGGCTGGCAGATTGTTGCCTTGGTAAAGTTCCGCCAGATCATCTTGTTGGTAGCTGGCACCGTACTCATCGGTACCTAAATAGAGTTCTAGATGTATCAGGTTGGATAATTTGGCTTGGGCAATCTGGCGCACGGTCTCCCCACTTAATCCTCCACTTTGAACCACCAAATGGGTCAGATTATTGGCGCGCAGATCTGAAAATACCAGTTCGATGCCGCCACGGACGGTGAAGTGAGTCAGGGCGGGGTAGGCATTCATCAGTGGGCTGACATCGGTATTGTGCAACCAACTGACTTCACACTCTTCAACCGTGATATCACCGAAAAACAGCGCGCGCAGCTGAGGGAGATGTGCTGCTGCTTTTATCAGGGCGTCGGCGGCAGCTGACGAGTTTTCTTCATAGGACTCTGGGCTCCACTGCCCAACCACTAGAGCCTGGGTCTGGTTAGCCAGTGGGTCGCTCAGATACTGTTGGAGTTTATCAGCAAAGCTAAGGGGGTCATCATACTCAAGACCAATACGGTAGGCGGTATTATGCAGATTTTTCAAGGGATGGCCCGGTTCCCAAGCGACTACCTTATAACCAGCGAATTCTTCCTGATGCTCGTAAAATGCCATTTTATCTTCCTCTATTCGGGTCTTGGTCGTTAAGTGTTGATAACGGTTATCCACACATTGGGTTTAATTAGACGCGACTAGCAGCGCTGACTGACCGCTTAATGCTTCGAGAACTGATGGTACAATAACCAGAGAATGCCAACAACTGGCGGAAACATAAGGAGTTAATGTGGGTAACAGGTATTGCTGTATTTTTTTAGGCCTACTGCTGATCGCCGGTAGCTGTGCCGCCGCAGAGATGCCAGTGACGGGCTACAAAGCTTATGATCAAACAGGGGTTAGAGATGATACGTTTGAGCTTGATCAAACGGAATTGGTGCTGATCCAGCCAGTAATACAAACATTCACTGATGAGAATTCACAACAGGCGATGGATTTTTCTACCATGATGGATGATTGGTCTCATTATGCCAGTGAGATAACCCGGAGTTTTGAAGCACTGCAGGTACGGGTAGTGAGTACTGACAAACGCTATCTGATCTTTACGTTGGGTGAAAACCAGCGAATGATATTTGATAGTCGCCAGACACCGTCTACACCGGACGAAGCAGTGAGCTGGCAAGCCCTGTTGTATCGCAAAGGGCAAGTGCCGAGACTCATTGATATTACCGATAATAATATGGCTGAGGCGAAAGCGTATCTGGGATTGAAATAGCCTCACTATTTACCCTGCTTCAAGTTGCCGCGCTGTTGGCTGCAACTTGAAGCAGAGCAGTTCTATCTGTGAACATCATCCCAGCTCAAGCCAAAACGGGCCAGATATTTACGCAAGCGGTCGGCATCATTCGGGTGCTTTTTTTGTTGGCGCGAAACAGCGAACAGTTGCCGTCCGGCGTCTGACAGCGAAGCGGCAGTACGGCATACCTGCAATACGGTTGCCAACTGGCTTTGCTCAAATAGGTCGATAGGGGTTAGCTCGACAGGGAGTGATGGGGTCGGAAGTGATGCGGTGTTGCTCTCTTGCCACTGTAATTTCAACCGGTTGATTTCTTCTTCCACCAATGACCGAGTGATGCGGCCCTGTTCTGCCAGGGTTGCCATCCGGGTGATGGAACAACCCAGCTCACGGAAGTTACCGTGCCAGGGGGCCTGCGGAGAACGGGCAAATGCTAGATAATGCTGCCGTGCCTGTTGGTCAAAACGAACCTGGGTCTGGTTGCTACGTGCAAAACGCTGTAGTTCATAATCGATATTGGGCTCGATATCTTCACGGCGCTCCGCCAGCCCGGGCAAGACGAAAGTCCACATGTTAATACGGGCATATAAGTCTTCACGGAAACGCCCTTGGGCAATCCAGTCGCGCAGATTGCGATGGGTGCCAGCGATTAATTGAAAATCGCTGCTCACCTCCTGATCAGAACCGAAAGGGAAAAACTTCTTCTCTTCAATTGCTTTCAATAGCATCGCCTGCTCATCCAGCCCGAGCTCGGCAATTTCATCAAGAAACAACATGCCACCGTTGGCCTCACGCAATAGGCCGGCTCGGGCTTGCAAGGCCCCGGTAAATGCCCCTTTGACATGGCCGAATAGGGTCGACATGGCATTATCGCCACGCAACGTTGCGCAGTTCACCGCGACAAAACGTCCGGTGATTAAATGGCGTGAGTAGCGTAGTTGATAGATACGTTCTGCCAGAAAGGACTTACCGGCACCGGTAGGGCCGTTAAGTAGCAAGGGCGCATTAGAGCGCAGGGCAACCCGCTCGATCTGGTCAATCAAGGCATTAAACGTGCTGTTCCGTGTTTCAATGCCGGATTTCAGAAATGACACTGAGCGCTGTTGTTCATGCAAGAAACGGCTGGTAAGGGTTGCGTAGCGGCTAAGATCCAAGTCGATGACTGAATAGAGACCCGGCGGGGAGACCGGCTCGGTTTTTTCACCTGGGGCGGTTTGCAGCAGTTTTGCGGGTAAATAGCGCGCCTCCGTCAGCAGAAACCAGCAGATTTGTACCACGTGAGTACCGGTGGTGATATGCACCAGATAGTCTTCATTTTCGGTATCAAATGGGTAGCGGTTGGCAAAGTCGAGAAAGGCGCTATAGACCTCTTCAAAATCCCAAGGGTCTTGCAGTGCCACCGGTTGTAATACCACTTGCGTGGTTGGCGATACTGCGATGATATCTTCCGCGACCTGTTGCGCCATCCCTTTGTCTCGGGGTTGATGCAACAGTTCTAGGCGGTCGATGGGGAGGTCAGGTTGTTGGCATACACCGACGGTTGGGCGCCATTTTTTCCAACGGTTCTCTCGTTTACCGCGCCTATCCAGTGTGGTTCCCAGCACACCAATCACAACTCTGCGTTTCATTTTATCCCTTAAGATAAATTGTTATCCTTAAGGATAAGATATACCTTTGTAGTTATGGGTTCCAGTTACCAACAATAGATTTTTTATTTATTAAATATCAATGCATTAAGTTTTTTATCACTGTTTTTCTCGAAATTGGCACGTCTTTCGCTATATCTATGCCAGTTCATTCAGGTTGCTGCTCAGTAATGATAGCTCTGGCTGGAAACTTTAATGTATCAAGCAACGAGAGTGACTTTATGTTCCCGCAACTAATGTGAAGATCGGGAATGATGATATCAAAGAGAAAAGATGACTAACGCTATGAAAAATAACTATCAATTAATCGCGCCAGTTAACAGTGCTCCAATCAAAATGTGGACACAAGGTGTACCCGTTGAGCCTGAAGCACGTGAGCAATTGCTGAATACAGCAAAAATGCCCTTTATTTTTAAACATCTGGCGGTGATGCCGGATGTGCACTTAGGGAAAGGTTCGACCATTGGCAGTGTGATCCCGACTCGTGGGGCGATTATCCCGGCGGCGGTGGGGGTGGATATTGGTTGCGGCATGATTGCGGTACGGACTTCCTTGGTCGCCGCGGACCTGCCGGATAATCTGGCAGGCTTGCGTAGTGCGATTGAACAGGCGGTTCCTCATGGTCGCTCGTCAACGCGCAGTAAAAGAGATAAAGGTGCCTGGGGGGAACCGCCAGCAACCGTCAATAAATATTGGGCGACATTAGCCCCGCGCTTTAAGCGCTTGACCGATAAATACCCACAGTTGCTGAAGACGAACAACCATCTGCATTTGGGGACCCTGGGAACCGGTAACCACTTTATTGAAGTTTGCCTGGATGAAGCTCAGCAGGTGTGGGTGATGTTGCATAGCGGCTCTCGTGGTGTGGGGAATGCCATTGGTTCGCTGTTTATCACTCTGGCTCAACAGGATATGCAGCAGCATATCGCTAACTTGCCGGATCGTAATCTGGCCTACTTTGCCGAAGGTAGCGCGCATTTTGAGGATTATATGGAAGCAGTGGGTTGGGCGCAGGACTTTGCCCGCCATAACCGGGAAGTGATGATGGAACACGTACTGGCGGTGTTGTCGCGGACCATAACCAAGCCGTTTACCACACAGCAGGAAGCGGTGAACTGCCATCATAACTATGTGCAGCGTGAGACACACTTTGGTGAGTCGGTCTGGGTAACGCGTAAAGGCGCGGTATCGGCGCAAGCGGGGCAGATGGGGATTATCCCCGGTTCGATGGGGGCGAAAAGTTTCATTGTGCGTGGGTTGGGTAACGAAGAAAGCTTCTGTTCCTGCAGCCATGGAGCGGGGCGCGTAATGAGCCGTACTGCCGCGAAAAAGCGTTTTACTGTGGCTGATCAGATCCAGGCGACAGCCCATGTGGAATGCCGGAAAGACCATGAGGTGATTGATGAGATCCCCATGGCTTATAAAAATATCGATGCCGTGATGGCGGCACAATCTTCCTTGGTGGAAGTGGTTCATACCCTGCGGCAAGTGGTGTGCGTGAAAGGATAAGAATATGGAAGAGCAATTAAATGGTGTTAGCAGTGCCATGCGTGAAAAAGTCAGGCAGGTACTGCGCGACGTTGAACAACGTTACCAGGTGCGGGTGCTGTATGCCTGCGAGTCTGGTAGCCGGGGCTGGGGATTCGCTTCCCCAGACAGTGATTACGATGTGCGTTTTTTGTATGTCCATCAGCCGCAATGGTATCTGCGCGTAGAACCACAGCGGGATGTGATAGAGCTGCCCATCGATCAAGAATTGGATGTTTGTGGCTGGGAGTGGCGTAAGACCTTAGGTTTGTTGAAACGCGGTAACCCGACGTTGATCGAGTGGCTGGATTCACCAGTGGTCTATCAAGAGAGCCAAGAGAGTGTGGCGGCATTGCGCAGCCTGGTCCCACAGTGGTTTTCTGCCCAGCGGGCACGTTGGCACTATTTGTCGATGGCTCGGAAAAACTTCCGTGGTTATCTACAAGGGGAGCAAGTACGGCTAAAAAAATATTTTTACGTATTGCGCCCACTCTTGGCGGTGCGTTGGATAGAAGCTGGCAAGGGGGTACCACCGATGCGTTTTGACCAGCTATTGGCTGGAACCGTCGATGAACCTCGGCTGTTGGCGGAAATCCATCAGTTGCTGCAGTCGAAGCAGCGTGCGGGTGAAGCGGAATATGGCCCGCGCAGGGAGAGGATACATGGGTTTATTGCCAAGGAACTGGCAGCGGATGTCAGGCAGCAAGCGTTACCGGACAGCCTGGCGGACAGCGACCGTGAACTCGATGAGTTGCTTTATCGTACTGTAATGAGTTAATCAGCCCGGGGAAAAGGTATTTAATCGATTTTCCGGGAACTTGAGTATCACCCAAAAAGCGTAATTGCACCGCCTCTTCCTGCGAAGATGCGGTGCGGAAGGCTTAACTATCAGAAATGCCAGGTAAAGCCAGCATTAACCCGGTTGTCCTGGTGGCTTGACGATACCAGACCACCATAGCCCAGCGAGAGTGTTGCATTGTTGCCAACGGCGACTTCGGCGTTGGCTTTCACTACCGCCGCATCACGGGATACCGGCACGCTATTGTTAACAAATGGCACGCTGCTACCGCTGAACATCAGCCCTATGCCACGATCACTATCACCATACTGGTGTTGCCAGCCCAACTCACCACGCAGGGTAACCGCTTGCAGCTGGGTATCTGCACGCAAGCCGAGTGTTGAGGCGGTGGCATCAGTATGCTGTTTATCACCGTGTAACGCGGCTGCACCGCCATTTTCGGCAATACCGTTATTTTGGTAGTTGATATAGGCCAGGTTGGCGAAAGGTTCCAGCTTCACGGTGCTCGCCTGGATGCTGTAGCCTGCTTCGGCGAACAGTTGTTGAGTGCGAGCGCTGTAATTGGCATTCGGGTTATCAAACTGAGTAGCGTAATTCACGTTGCGTGAGGTCTCGATACGGTGCCAGGTATAGGTGCTGCCCGCACGCAATGCCAGGTTATCAAGCTGCTTGCCGCCGTAAACCCCCAGATGGTAGTTATCGCTGGTGGCATTGGAACCGTAGCCGCCGTCGAGTGAGGTGCGGGTATAACCACTGGTCACCCCAAGCTGCCATTGTTGTGCCAAGGTGGAGTCCAACCCCATCAGGATGCCATAAGTGGATGCCTGATAGCCCGTCGCATTAGCGTCACCAGAGGCGTGATCCCATGCCCCGAGGAATTGTGCCCAAGCTCCCCCTTCATTCACCTTAATGTCTGGTGAGCGGGTAAGCCCTTCACTTTGGCGCAAGCGTTCATTCAAGGCATCCCGCAGGTAACGGCTGTCATTGATCTGGGCTGAGGCCATATCCGCATGAATTTGTCCGGATAAGCGGCGATAGGCCTGCTGTGCTTCCCAAGCGCTTTGACTGGTCAGGATGCTTTCATAAACTGGGTTGCCTGCTGGCAAGGTATCCGCAGCAGTAGCCAGCGCCCGCTGGTTTGGCGTTAATGCCATATCCGCGAAGGCGGTCGTGTTGCGGCCCACGTTCAAGGTGACCTGGGTAGGTTGATAGTTAAGCGTGGTCCCCAGGAACAGATAGTCAGGTTGTACGGTATCGAACTGACCCTGAACCCCAAGCTGTGCGCTTAAAATGGTGTATTGGTGACCCAGCAGACTGTGGACCTCATTTTGGCTAAGCAGGTTGCCACTGTGTTCGAGTGAGACCAGCACATCCGCACCGTTTAGTATGGCCATGCCTTGGCTTTGGATTTGGTCACTGCGGCCATCAGTGGCAATTTCTACCGCATAGCGAGCCCCCGGCTGGAAGGTGACATTATTGGCTACCTGCAAAGTGCCAATGGAATTACCGGGGGCGATAATGGCACCGGATTGTGCGGTTAATGTGCCAACCGTACCCGAACCACCCAGCAAAGTTCCATTATCAACCGTGACCGCAGAGTTCCCATAATAGCCATTGATGATCAGCGCACCACCTGCCACCGTCGTTGGGCCGGAGAAACTATTGTTACCGGTGAATTCAAGTACCCCTGAACCGTTTTTGACAAAGTTACCGTTACCGGCAATATCATTGGCCCAAACATCATAGGCGCTGAACCCGCCTTGGTTGGCATCCATATTCACCGTGATATTACCGTTAAAGGCACCGTAACCATCGGCGGCATCGTAGAGATTAATCCTGGCCCAACCGGAGCCATCATCAAGAGCATGACCGGATTCTATCTCGGTGGTGGCCAGCACATCGCGCCGCTGTTCAGCGGTGAGGTAAGGGAAACGGCTGGCAATTAGCACCTCAGCTCCCTCTGGTACCACTGGGGCAAGGTCGGTTGGGCCTATCACTGCCAAGCCGTAAGTCATACGGTAACGATAATCGGCTTTGTTTTGCGCAGCTACAGCCTGGCGTTGTGCTTGGTCTGCGGCGGAGCATTCGGCAAGGGTGCTCTGACAACCCTGTTCCAACAGGCTGCGTAAATCAGTTTGAGCTGCTTGCATCAACCCTTGGAAGTCATTGGTGGTGACCATCGGGGCCCCGAGAATGCTGGCAATATTTTGCCCCAAATAATCAGGGTTATTGTTCAGTATTTGTGCTAATGCGTAGGTGGTCATGATCCGTGCGCCAATCACATCTAATGCATAGTGGGCACCCAGTACCATACGGCTATTGCCATATTCCGAACCCCGTAACAGGAATTCCTGGAAGCGTTCTGGCACCATTTCAGCAAACAGCAACGTACTGGCAAAACCAAAGGCGGCGTGCCCACTCGGAAACGCCGCATTGCTTTTAAGCGTGGGGATGATGGCTACTGCCGAGTCGGTTTCAACGCCGAAGAAATCAGGCGCACTGAACGTGTCGATGCTATCGGGGGCGACCTGGACAGGGCGAGAGTTGCCAATGGTGTTACGGTCTGCCTCAGTAGGGTGGTAAGCCAAGTCATAAACATTATAGACCCCACCGGCGGGCAGACTAATGCCCGTGGCGAGCTGAGCGGGGTTACCATTGGCACTGCCATTGGCATAGTAGTTTTTGGCAAAGCTGGAATCGACCTGAATGAGCGCATTAACTTGTGAGAATAGCGCTTCGAAATTCTTCGAGAAGGTGGTAGCGGTATAATTAGTGGCATTGATGCTGTTAGCGGAAGCGAAAGTGCCATACATCTTTGGGCCAAGGGCATTTGCCACCAGTAAACCGTTGCTGATTGAGCCAATCAGTGCCGCAATAGTGTTATCGGCAATGGCTCTGGCTCGCACAGCATCAGAGGCGTTGTTATTGGTGGCGATTGACGTATTGAGGTTGTCATTTAATACCGTCTGCCCTGCCGTGCTGTTATTCAGCAGGCTGAACCCCGAGATCAACTCTGTTGCTTGTATAGTCCTGGCTTCAATGGCCCAAGCCGTGTTGAGCGAAAGCAGTATGGCGATAGACAGTGCAGATAGTGCTGTTTTTTTTGACATTATGGGTCATCCCTAATAGCCCGATAGATTATACTCTTCATCCTTCAAGCTGCTTGGGTGTTAGCTGCACTCTGTCACCCCAGTCACATAGTCAGCTATGCTCCTGGGGATTCCATCGCTGGCCGCCTACAAGCAACTCGAATTATTTTGGGTATGGCGGGCTCATTAATTAACAGCTTTTGATGACGTTTTTATGACGTGAGCAAGTCGGTGAAAGTGGCGTGATGGCGACAATTGCCCCTTAACACCGTTGAATCAAGAGGGGGAAATGGGCGGGTTCAGTGTTGTACCGCCATGGTTTTTGAGTAACAACCCTTAACAAAGGCGATGTGGGGAGAAACAATTCTCGGTAGCAGACGCTATTGGGCGCCAAAAAAGAGGGCAATTTACGCGAGTAATATTTCCCTCTTGCTACCAAGTGCACATATAATGCGCGTCCGGTCACATTTGATCGGAGACGACATATACTCGTTGTCTTTCAAGCTGCAGGGAAGCTGGCTTTCCTCTGTTATTTGGCTTATCCATCCCTCAATCGGGGGTACCGTTACCACGGTGACAAGGGTAGTATTCTGGCCTCAACTTGAAAGAACCCGTGTATAGACTTTTAATAGCTAACATGGCCACTACTCTAATTACGAAGATGAAAATGAGCATTCGCGCGTTATTAACCCTGTTTACTGCCCTGACTGTGTTCAGCCAGGCAGCATCCGCTGTTGTATACCCGTTACCCGCCAAGGGAAGCCGCCTGATCGGCGAGAATATTGAAATTACGATTCCTGCAGATAGCAAACTGCCGCTGGAGAGCTTCGCGGCTGAGTATCAGATGGGGTTTAGTAATATGCTGGAAGCGAACCCAGGGGTTGATCCCTTTTTGCCAAGGCCTGGTAGTCAGCTGGTGATTCCACAGCAATTGCTGCTACCGGATACCCCTAGAGAAGGCATTATTATCAACAGCGCGGAAATGCGCCTGTATTACTTTCCTAAAGGCAGCAATACCGTCGTAGTATTACCGATAGGTATTGGTCAGTTGGGTACAGATACCCCGAAGGATTGGGTGACCACGGTACAGCGCAAGAAAGCAGGGCCAACCTGGACGCCAACCGCGAAAATGCGCGCAGAGTATGCGGCTGAAGGTGAGATCCTGCCTGCTGTCGTCCCGGCGGGTCCAGACAACCCGATGGGCTTGCATGCACTGTATATTGGCCGTTTGTATGCCATCCACGGCACTAACGCCAACTTTGGTATTGGCTTACGCGTAAGCCACGGTTGTGTACGTTTGAGATCTGACGATATCAAATACTTATTTAACAAGGTGCCGGTAGGTACCCGCGTGCAGTTTATCAATGAACCGATAAAAGTGTCTGTGGAGCCAGATGGCTCACGCTACGTGGAGGTACATAACCCGTTATCTGCTAACGAAGAACAGATTAAGTCGAAAGATCCTGTCCCGCTGACGATTACAGCCCCAGTGGAGAAAGTATTGATGGATCCGGCTGTCAACCAAAGCGAAGTCGACACTGCGATGAAAGCGCGTTTGGGTATGCCAGTTAAAGTGAACTGATATTAAAGGGTGACCCTTTGGGCTGAGGGGATTAGACCTTGGTTCATCCGTGTTGCTGTTTGGTAGGGCAGACCTTTGTGTCTGCCCTGATTACACCAGCCAAAGGGCAGCTGTTTAATAAAATGGGAGATGGCAAATCATTAGAACAGCCATCCTGCTTTGGCTTATAGAGTAATGGTACGTATATTCAATTTTGGCACACCCAGCAATAAGAGAAGCCACGCTGTTAGCGCCCACGTTTTGCCACTAACGTAAATTTGTAATCATCACTCTTAAAGAAGTTGCGGCTGAATTCGAACACGGTGCCATCGTCAAGAAAGCCAGTAGATACTTTCTCCAGGATCGGTTTTTGTGGGTCAATGCCGAGGGCGTTAACCACATCTTCACTGGGCATCACGGGAATAATCTCCTGCTCACTACGCTCAATCACCCGCTTTTTCACCTGCTCAATGTAATGGTATTTTGATTTTTCCATCACTTCGTAACTGAGGTCGGGGAAGAGTGCCAGCGGCATCCAGGTTTCTTCCAGTGTGACTGGTTTTTGTTTGATATAGCGCACTCGCTTGACGTAATACACTTTGTCTTCGGTGGTTAAACGTAGCGCTTCGGCGATGGTTGGGCTGGCTTTTGCCACTTCAAAGGCGAGTACTTCGCTGTGAGTTTCCACATTACGGTCAGCCAACTTTTCATAAAAACTGGTGAGCTGGTAGATGTCGTAATTGACCTTTTCTTCTTTTACATACCAGCCACTACCCTGAATACTTTCAATTACTTGCTCTTCAGTGAGTAATTTCAACGCCTGGCGCACCGTGACTCGGCTAACCCCATATTGTTCACGCATCTGGGCTTCCGTCGGCAGTGCTGCACCGGGTTGCAGTTCACCATCAGCAACTTGTTTACGCAGGGTATCGGCAATCTGGCGATAGATGGGTTTTTTACTCACAGCGCGGGTATCCCTGGGGTTGTGTGACGATCTGCCTGCATTCTAGCTTTCGTGAGCGGATAAAAAAACAGATAACACCATAATTTGTGCAGTTGTTATCATTTCACTCCAAGTTATATGATACAAATATAATACAAAAATTGCGTTGATTTGAAATGGATCACAAAATGGTATTATAACAATGATTATCATAGAGCCATATTTTGCCGAGGGAACGGCCTCGGCACCTGAGTGAAGATAACCAATCTGAGGATAACGATGAACCTGAGCAGCCTGACCCATCCCAGTCTGATAAACCTGCAAACGGTATTTGCGGGACGTGATCAGGCTATCCAGCAACTTGCTGATCAATTGGCAGCACAAGGCAAGTTGTATGATAAAGACGCTTTCCTACAAGCGGTATTGGCGCGTGAAGCACAAGGCCCCACTGCACTGGGTGAAGGCTTGGCGGTACCGCACGGCAAAAGCAAGGCGGTAAAAGAAGCCGCATTTGCTGTTGCCACACTGAAAGAACCACTGCAATGGGAAGGGATTGATGGCCCGGAAAGCGTCAACCTGATCTTTCTGTTGGCGATCCCTGAAGATCAAGCCGGTTCCACTCATATGCAGTTATTGACCAGCCTGACGACCGCGCTGGTGGATGATGATGTGCGTGAAGCGGTGCTGCAAGCGACAACCCCAGAGCAGTTGCTGGCTTTGTTGGCGGGCGGTGCCCCGGAAGCAGAAGAGCAACCGCAAGATCAGTCTCGGCCAACCGTGGTGTGCGTCACTGCCTGCCCAGCGGGTATCGCCCACACCTATATGGCAGCGGAATATCTTGAGAAAGCCGGGCGTAAACTGGGCATCAATGTCTATGTTGAGAAACAAGGTGCCAATGGTATCGAAGGGCGGTTGACCGCTGAACAACTCAATCAGGCCACAGCCTGCGTATTTGCCGCCGAAGTGGCGATTAAAGAAGTAGAACGTTTTAACGGTATTCCGCGTATTGAAACGCCAGTGGCGGAACCGATTAAACATGCTGAACGTATTTTACAGCAGGCGTTGGCTGCTGGTGAACAGGCTAAAGATTCACCTCGGGTTCAGCAAAGCGCAGCACCAGTAAAGAAACCCAGCGTTAAGACTGAACTGAAACAGGCTTTGTTGAGCGGCATCTCCTTTGCGGTGCCGCTGATCGTTGCCGGGGGTACCGTGTTGGCGGTGTCAGTATTACTGGCACAAATGCTCGGCCTGCAACATCTGTTCGATCAAGAGAACTCCTGGCTGTGGATGTACCGCAAATTGGGCGGTGGCATGCTGGGGATCTTGATGGTGCCGGTGCTGTCAGCGTATACCGCCTATTCATTGGCGGATAAACCGGCATTAGGACCGGGTTTTGCCGCCGGGTTAGCCGCCAACATGATCGGTTCCGGTTTCCTCGGTGGTGTGGTGGGTGGCCTGATTGCCGGTTACTTGATGCGTTGGGTGAAGAACAATGTGCGCCTTAGCCCTAACTTTAATGGCTTCCTGACATTTTACCTGTATCCGGTAATCGGCACCTTAGTGGCAGGTAGCCTGATGCTGTTTGTGATTGGCCAACCGGTAGCTTGGCTGAACAACAGCCTGACCGCTTGGCTCAATAGCTTGTCGGGTGCCAATGCGTTGGTGCTTGGGGCTATTCTTGGCTTTATGTGTTCGTTTGATCTGGGTGGCCCAGTAAATAAAGCCGCCTATGCGTTCTGCCTGGGGGCAATGGCTAATGGTGTGTTCGGCCCCTATGCGATTTTTGGCGCAGTCAAGATGGTTTCCGCTTTCACTGTGACTGCTTCTACTCTGCTGGCCCCACGTCTGTTCCAACAGTTTGAAATTGAGACCGGGAAATCCACCTGGTTACTCGGCCTGGCCGGGATCACCGAGGGGGCGATCCCAATGGCGATTGAAGATCCACTGCGGGTGATTGGTTCCTTCCTGGTGGGTTCAATGGTGACGGGGGCGATTGTTGGTGGAATGGGCATTGGCTTATCAACGCCGGGCGCCGGGATCTTCTCGTTATTCTTATTGCATGACAATGGCCTGGGGGGCTTGCTGTCAGCAGCCATTTGGTTTGGGGCGGCACTGATTGGCACGGTGATCTCCACGCTGGTGCTGATCTTCTGGCGGCGCCATGCGCTGCAGCAAGGCAAATACACCATTGTTAAAGCTGAGTAATTTTTTTTAGCGCCGTAAAAGCGGCGCTTGCTTATTTAGGAATTGAACATGAAACCTGTATCACGCGTACATATTACACCGCATATGCATTGGGATCGTGAGTGGTATTTCACCACCGAGGAGTCACGTATCCTGCTGATTAACAACATGGAAGAGATCTTGGCCCGGCTGGAAAGTGACCCAGAGTATCGTTTCTATGTGCTGGATGGTCAAACGGCAGTGCTGGAGGATTATTTCGCCATCAAGCCAGAAAACCGTGAGCGGGTGAAAGCACTGGTGCAGGCAGGTAAACTGATTATCGGCCCGTGGTATAGCCAAACCGATACCATGGTGGTGTCGGGGGAATCCATTGTCCGTAACCTGATGTATGGCATGCGTGATTGCCTGGCGTTTGGTGAGCCGATGAAGATTGGCTATCTGCCAGATTCTTTCAGTATGTCTTCACAATTACCGCATATTTTCAATGGCTTTGGTATTACCCGCGCCATGTTCTGGCGGGGCTGTTCCGAACGCCATGGCACCGATAAGACTGAGTTTTTTTGGCAGAGCAACGATGGCAGTGAAGTGGCGGCACAAGTATTGCCATTAGGTTATGCCATTGGTAAATACCTGCCAGAAGATGAAGCCGGGTTGCGTAAACGGTTGGATAGCTATTTCAACGTATTGGAAAACGCCTCAGTCACCAAAGATATTCTGCTGCCTAACGGCCACGATCAGATGCCACTGCAGCAGAACATTTTCCAGGTAATGGCTAAATTGCGCGAGATTTACCCGCGGCGCGAGTTTGTGATGAGCCGTTTTGAGCAGGTATTCGAGCAGATTGAAGCTAGCCGTGAACGTTTGGCGACATTAAAAGGCGAGTTCAACGACGGCAAGTATATGCGTGTACACCGCACTATTTCGTCGACCCGTATGGATATCAAGATTGCTCATGCCGAGATTGAGAACAAAATCGTCAATATCCTCGAGCCATTGGCTGCTATCGCCTGGTCGTTGGGTTTTGAATACCATCACGGTCTGCTGGAAAAAATGTGGAAAGAGATCCTGAAAAACCATGCCCACGACAGTATTGGTTGTTGCTGTAGTGACAAGGTGCACCAGGAGATTATGACGCGGTTTATCTTGGCGGATGATATGGCCGAGAATCTGGTCCGCTTCTATATGCGCAAGATTGTCGACAATATGCCGGTACAGCATGGTGATGCACCCGGGTCGGTGGCAGATAAACTGACCTTCTTTAACTTGTTGCCTTATGCGCGTAGTGAGGTGATCAACACCACGATCCGCATTCGCGCCCAGCAATTCTCGCTGCTTGATGAGCAAGGGCAACCGGTGGAGTATTTTATCCGTGCAGCGCGGGAGATTGACCCGGGGTTGGTGGATCGCCAGATTGTGCACTACGGCAACTACGACCCGTTTATGGAGTACGACATCCAGTTGTATCAGCCACTGCCTGCGATGGGCTATTGCACCTTGCATATTCACGCTAACCAAGCGGGTAAACAGCGCCAGCCATCGGTAGCGGCAGCAGAATGCCTGGAAAACGCCTATTACCGTATTGGGCTCAATGCCAATGGCACCCTGGATATTGAAGATAAACAGACCGGTTGCCGTTATCAGCAGGTGCTACAACTGGAAGAAGGTTCTGACGATGGTGATGAGTATGACTATTCACCTTCCCGTCAGGAGTGGTTGATCTATTCAACTGAAAGCGCCGTCACCACCGCTATCAAGCATGAAGCCTGGCAGAGTAGCATTACACTGGCGCTACGTATGGCCTTACCGGTTAATTTGCAACAGCGGGCAGAACGCCGTTGTGACGGTTACCTTGATGTGCGCTGTGAAGTGACGTTGGCGCATAACAGCCGCCGGATCGACATCGAAATGTGGTTAGATAACCAAGCCGATGATCACCGTGTCCGTGTGCTGATCCCAACGCCATTTGCCAGCCAGACGGTACTGGCAGATAACCAATTTGGTACCATTACCCGCCCGGTGGACGATCCTGCGATGGCCCATTGGCAGCAAGAGGGCTGGAAGGAAGCGCCGATCCCGGTATGGCAATTGATGAACTTTGCGGCACTGCATGATAAGCAACACGGGCTAGCGCTGTTTACTGAAGGGCTGCGTGAGTTTGAAATTATCGGTGAACGCCGCGATACCTTTGCCTTAACCCTGTTCCGTTCGGTGGGAGTGTTGGGTAAGGAAGAGTTGTTGCTACGCCCTGGGCGTCCTTCCGGCATTAAACTGCCAACGCCAGACTCACAAATGCGTGGCAAATTGCATTGTCGCTTTAGCTTGTTTAGTTTTGCTGGCGACCCTCATCAGGCGGGCGTGATGCAACAGGCCCGGGCCTATGTGACGCCGGTTCGTTGTTACAACAAACTGCCGTTTGATGCGATGAAACTGAATCTGGCTAATGTCCGCACACCACTGCATTTTAGCCTGCTGTCGATGGCAGAATCTGGCCCGGTGTTGAGTGTGTTGAAGAAAGCTGAAGATGCTGAAGCTCTGATTATCCGCGTGTACAACCCGGCGGAACAAGGCACGCTCAGCGGGCAGTTAACCACCACACGGCCATTAACAGAGTGGGTGGAAACAGCGATGGACGAACAACCGCTATCGCAGCAGCATGCGGCTAAAGGGGAATTCACTCAACTAGCTCCGTGCCAGTCGAAGACCTTCCGTTTTAGTTGTCAGTGATCTGAGTCATCAAGAGATATCAGCAATGGGCACACCCGTGGTGTGCCCATGTTGGGTCAACTTATTTCAACCCTGGTTAGCTGCTAAATCTGCCACCAACTGATTAACCGGGTCGCTCATATTGGTAAACTTGCTCAATTCTGAACGGGTCACCACCACGAATACGCCGATATTTTTCTGCGGTATCATCGCCATATAGGTGATAAACCCACCGCCACCACCTGTTTTCTGAATGATCCCCGGCAGGCCTGCTTGAGGTGCCATATAAACCCAACCCAAACCCAGGGCCGATGCTTCACCGGGAACGTCCATACCCTTCACGGTAACCAAATTCTGGCGTTGGAAGTACATGGTTTGTTCACTGGCAGCGGTGGGCTTGCGTGGCCCGGTGACGTTAGAAGAAAGAAATTGCTGCATCCAGCGCTGCATATCACGCGGGGTGGAGTAAACGCCACCACTGCCAGCTGCGGCTCTGGTATCCCGGCAGGTGCTGGGATTGACCGCGGCCACCATCAAGCGTGAGCACTGTTCAGCGGTCGGGGTTAATGTGGTATCCACCATCCCCAAGGGGGTAGTGATTTTTTCACGCAGCAGGGCGTTGTAGGGCTTGCCTGCAGCACGAGAGAGCGCATCCGCCAGTAGGTCGTAAGCCAAGTTAGAATAGGCCGCGTGAGTCCCGGGTGGTGTGGTGATCTTGGCATGTGCCAGCCACTGCCAGCGCTGCGCTTTGGTCGGCCAGGTAAAGACCGGTGTCTTTGGCGGCTTTTTCCCCGGTTGTTCACGGGGCAATCCACTGGTATGGCTAGCTAAATTCAGCAGTGTTATCGGCTGAGAGGGGCTGTAAGCGGGAACATAAGCCCCTTTAGGCGCATATTTACGCAGTGGGTCGGTCAGTTTGACTTTACCTTCCGCCGCCATTTTAACCATCACTTCGCTGGTCATCAGCTTGGTGATGGAGGCAATGCGGATCAACGAGTCGGGCTGCGGGCGTTGATTGTTACCCGGTTTGGTGCTGCCAAAACTGCGGTTCACCACTTGATTATTGTCGATCACTACCAGCGACATACCGATTGCGCCGCTGTTGAAGAACATATGTTCAGCATATTTGTCGACAATCTGCGAGGTCAGTTGTGAGTTGCTGGCTTGGCTAACCCATGGGGTACATAACCCCAGCAACAGCGATAAGGTGGAGAGTGAAGTCTTCAACGATCATTGTCCATATAAAATAGTATTGGTAATTTTTGCGCTCGATGCGTCGCTTGTATACGGTCAACTCATCAAGTTAATGAGCTAAGTGTAATGCGCTATCGCCTTGATGGCATGTGCAAAACGCGACGAATAGTAAAAGTTTTTTATAGTTGAGGAAAAAATAGCCAAGCGCAGTTAAAAGTGGCAAATGCCATCAGAGCCAGTCAGCTTTTTTAATCGATTAAACCGGGAGGAACAACAAGAAGAGAACCCATCAAGTGGTGCGAAGAGAGGGACTTGAACCCTCACGTCCGTAAGAACACTAACACCTGAAGCTAGCGCGTCTACCAATTCCGCCACCTTCGCACAAAAGATGTGTTGCATTGATTGATTTATATCACCAGCTTGGTGCGAAGAGAGGGACTTGAACCCTCACGTCCGTAAGAACACTAACACCTGAAGCTAGCGCGTCTACCAATTCCGCCACCTTCGCATGAGTGCTGTGCAATATAAATCTGTGATATACCCGTCGCCATTCAACCCACAGGGGTGTTGGCTGCTCTCGTTCACCCGAATCACTTACTTGTGTAAGCTCACCGGGATTCTCTCTGTTGCCGCCTACCTGTAACTTGAATGAACTTGGGTCTAGTTTTTGGTGCGAAGAGAGGGACTTGAACCCTCACGTCCGTAAGGACACTAACACCTGAAGCTAGCGCGTCTACCAATTCCGCCACCTTCGCAGTACCAAAACGTTACCGGAGTAACACAACCACGGTGGCGAATTCTAGAGATTTTGCAGGTTTCGTCAACCGTTATTTCCCGGTTTAGCAGCGTTTGCTGTAAAAAACGCCATCTTCTTGTTGGTGCAGGGCTGGGCGATGGGACGCCAGTAATGCGCTGCTTTTGGTTCACGCAGTGTTATCGACATATCGCGGTTATTGATAAAGCAAAGGGGTGATCACGAACAAGGTAGAGCAGTGTAACTCCTTGCCGCTAGCGTTACAGCGTGCGTGTATGCTTGGCGAGAAATATAAGGTCATGAGCCTATTTTATGCATGATGAGGTATAGATAAAGTGCTTATACCCCCATGTTCATTCAAGTTGTAGCGTAAAAACGCGATGCGTTATTGAATCACGTTTGCATTCTTCCTAGTGGGGGAAAAACGCAAACGTCTGCTACAGCTTGAATGACACGGGTACCCTACGAGAGCAATACAGGCCGATTTTTTTGCTCTTTCGGTCATAAAGCAGAACCGATTAATTATCTTTTTTTTGCTTCCCGCGCTGGGCGGCCCACCGTCGCTTTATAGACTTTAAAACGGCCATTTTGCGCTAATACTTCATGGCTGCCGAACGTGGCATCCAGAATCTTCGGGTAAGGTAAAAAGGCATTGGCGACAATGCGTAATTCGCCACCAATCGGCAGGTGTTTTACCGCACCACGGATGAGCATTTCTGCGGCGGTTAGGTCGGTGGCTAAACCATCGTGGAACGGCGGGTTGGAAATAATCAGGTCAAAACGACCAGTGATATCCGAATAGACATTACTCACCAAAACTTCACCGGCTATGTCGTTAGCCGCCAGCGTGGCGCGGCTGGACTCAACCGCCGCTGCGTTCACATCGCTCAGGGTCAGTTTCAATTTCGGTGACAGCCGGGCCATTACGGCGGCGACCACGCCAGCACCGCAACCGACTTCCAGCACTTTGCCTTTCTGGTGTTTTTCCAGCGTTGACAGGAGCAGCGCGCTGCCAACATCCAGCCCATCGCGGCTAAATACACCCGGCAATGTTTTCACTTGCAGATCATGTATCGGGTAGCTTTGCCACCACTCCGCTAGCTCAAATTGAGTCTGCACATCTAGGCTGCCGTGGTATAACCCACAGCGGCGGGCACTGTCGATTTTGGTTAACTGAACATGGCCTGCCAACAGTTGTTCCGCGCTACGCACCCCACTGCGGTTTTCACCCACCACAAAGACTTCTATCCCCACCGGCAGTAGAGCCAGAATATTGCACAGTTGGAATTGCGCTTCCGGTTTGTTCTTCGGCCAGTAATAGATAAGCGTGTCGCATTCGGCGATAAACTCGGGTTCCACCGTCAAGCCGAACTGTGCATTGTCACCCATGCTGCGGTTGAGTAACTGCCAATGATGATATTGCTGAGTATGAACCCGCACATCTGCAGCGTCGAATTGGGCGGGCAGGCTATCCTGCAGGTCACCAGCGAACAGTACGCGGCGTTTAATAAACTCATCACTGTGGCGCAGTATCACTTCACTGGCGGGGGTCATGGCAGACATCAGTTTTAGCTCCTCAAAATTGAACCGGGATTATATACCTAAAAGGGGGGCAGTTGCAGAGTAGAACTAAAGCAAGCATGGCGCAGAGCTTGAGGGTTTGTTAGCATGACGCGGCAGAAAATAGCTAACGCACTTAACTCACGGGGAGCAGCATGGCAGCAAAACGCGACTGGCTGTTACAACAATTAGGCATTACGCAATGGGTATTGCGTCGTCCTGGTGTGTTACAGGGGGAAGTGGCGGTCAGCGTGCCACCGGAGGTGCGTTTGCTGGTGGTGGCGCAGGTTTTGCCGCAACCGCATGATGAGCTGTTTTGTGATGTGCTGCGCAGCCTGGGGTTAACAGCGGCACAAACCTATGGTTTGACACCGGACCAGGTGGCCATGTTACCGGAAGATATTAAGTGCAACAGTTGGCGGCTGGGCATTGAGGAGCCGCTTGCGGTACCCGGTGCTCAGTTATTTAGCCCGGCATTGGCCGAGCTTTCTCAAGATGCCGGTGCCAAACGGGCACTGTGGCAGCAGATTTGTCATCATGAACACGATTTCTACCCTGACCACGGCCGACCTGGCCACCGCGTTTAAAATTGAACAAGCCAGCCATGCATTTCCCTGGACAGCAGCGACCTTCGCCAGTAATCAAGGTGAGCGTTACCTTAACCTGAAACTGGAAGCGGATGGGCAGATGGCCGGTTTCGCTATAACCCAGATAGTGCTTGATGAAGCGACGTTGTTTAATATCGCCATTCACCCCACCTGGCAACGCCAAGGGCGAGGGCGCACCCTGTTGACAGCGGTGATCGAACAGTTAACTGCACGCGGCATTGCCACTCTGTGGTTGGAAGTGCGCGCCTCTAATCTGGCTGCCATTGCGCTTTACGAAGAGTTTGGTTTTAACCAGGTGACGGTGCGCCATAACTATTACCCGGCAGTGAAGGGGCGTGAAGACGCAATAGTGATGGCGCTGCCTTTGGGTTAACAAGCAGTGGGGTTTGACCTGGCAACCATTGATTGTCAGCGGTGGGTAAATCGGCGAAAATAGCCGCCAATACTCTTTTTATAGTCAGCGCTAAGAGCGGTTTTACTTGCTGACCACTTTCTTAATAAACGCTTCACGCACCGGATCGGTGATATCGCTGTTCCAAAGTAGCCCAATTTCCCACTCGGAGTGTTTGCCTGTTAGCGGAATAAAGCGAATATGCGGCTGGCTGATCCGCGCTACGCTTGCAGGAATGATGGTGTAACCCAAACGGGCTGAAACCAGTGCTAACGCCGTAACAATGTCGTTGGCTTCTTCAAACACCGCTGGGCGCTGCTTTGCTTCCCACAAATAATTGGTGATGTGCTTATTAAGGGTCGGGTTTTTATCACGACTCAAGCCTAGATAGTTGTAGTGACTAAGCGAGCCCCACAGATTATCAAAGTTTAACATCTCTTCATTATGAATCGCGATGGCCAGGCGGTCCGAGTATAGCGGGATAGCTTTAAGTGGCGGATCGACTGATAAACGGTCAAAACCCAGTTGCAGGTTACCTAATTGCAGCTCTTCAACCAGTTGGTGAGAAGGGTAGTCATTAAGCGTGACGTGAACATCGGGGCAATCTTGCTTGAACTTAGCAATATAGTTTGGCGCTTCGTGGAAAGAAGAGATACCAAAGCCGATATTAAGATGACCGGAGGTACCTTCAGCAACGAAGGTTGCTAAGCGTTGAAATGATTCAAAGCCTTTAAGAACCCGCTTTGCCTCTGGCAGGAGAACCTTACCCATTGGGGTTAATTCTGCGCCATGTCGACCGCGTTCAAATAATGAAACTTTTAGCTGTTCTTCGAGGCGCTGAATCTTCTTAGTTAGCGCGGATTGAGTGATATAGAGGTGTTGCGAGGCAACACGGAAGTTCTTGTCATCGGCAAGTTGGCAAAAAGTGCGAAGTAAATCTGTATCCATTCTGGTTTGGAATCGAAAGCTGAATTTTATTCATTATAACTAATCGAATATGTAATTTATAGTCAATCCGCGTAAGAAAAACGACAAACCCTTGCAATCATAAGCTCTTGAACTTTATATAGATTTTTTTGCCAAGAATTGTATTGAGCGAAATTGAAAACAAAAGTTGAGCGTAGAAAATTAGATGAATGAGACACTGGTTCAAGCATTGGGATTTGTGGCATTAGGTTTAAACCTATTTGCATCATTTACAACTAATGACAATCGCATGCGAGCTGTTATCTGCCTCTCTTGTTTGACGTTCTCAATTCACTATACCTTGCTTGGCGCTGTCGTGGCTGGGTTGAATTTATTAATAAACTCGTTCCGTGCGCTAGTTTCAGTGAAATATAAAGGACTTAAAGTCTTTTACCTGTTCCTTGCGGTGCAGATAGCGATGAGTGTTTATTTCTACTCAGAGCCACGTGATGTGTTACCGGCGATTGCATCAATCATTAGTTGCTACGCACTGTTTATTTCCGAAGGCATGCGAATGCGAATTGCATTCCTGATTTGCACCTTAACTTGGATGGTCAATGCGGTCTTGGTTGGATCTTATGGTGGCTTACTAAACGATATGTTTAACGCGACTATGCTCTCAATCACCATTTTTAGGTTAAAAAAACAACAAAAAATACAAATACAGACAAATTAATTCTCAATTAGTCCCACGGCTCTTTGCCCTAATAAATGAGCCGCACCAATAATGAGTAAGGAAACAACATGAAGAAAACACTACTGGGCCTTGCCACTGCATCTCTTCTTGCGGCTGGTGCTGCAAACGCAGCGGATTACAAACTAACTATTCCACACGTAACGACAGCAGATAGCTACAACCACCAATCGCTACTTGTATTGAAGAATTATGTAGAGTCTCGTTCTAACGGTAAAATTCAAGTTGATATCTACCCCGCAGGTCAGCTGTGTGCCAACGCAAAAGAGTGTATCGCTGGGGTACAAGCGGGTATGTTCGATTACTTCCAAACAACGATTCCTGAGCTAGGCGGTTTCTGGCAACCAGTTGGTGCATTCGACCTGCCATACCTACTACCAAATGACCGCGTAGCAGAGTGTGTGTACGACAACGAACAACTCATTGCGGACGTGCGTAAAGAGCTCATGCAACGTGCACCAAACGTGCGTCTAATGGCAGTATCGAACTCTGGTGGTTGGCGTAACATCGCAACAACCAAGAAAGAAGTAAAAGTACCGGGTGACGTAAAAGGTCTAAAACTTCGTACGGTACCGGCAAAAACTCAGCAAGACCTTGTTAAAGCACTTGGCGGTGCACCAACACCAATCGCATGGCCAGAAGTGTACACAGCACTTTCAACGGGTATGGTTGACGGTACTAAAAACGGTATCGTAGATATCATCATGAACAAGTTCCATGAAAGTATCCATTACATGATCCTTGATGGTCACGGTTACATGGGCGGCGCTTGGGTATTCAACGACATGAAATTTAAGTCGCTCCCGGATGAGCTAAAACAAGTGGTAATCGATGGTATCGCGGCACAAAACCAATACCTACGTTCATACCCTAAACACCGCGAATACACAGCGTATGAAGAATTCAAGAAAGCTGGCGGTAAAGTTTACAGCCCAACAGAAGCTGAAAAACAAGCATTTGTTACGGCTGCGGCACCTGTTAGAGAAGAATTTTTGAAAGAGACAGGCCCGGAAGGTAAGAAATGGCTAGAACGTTTTGAGAATGAAATCAAAATGTGTGAAGCGAAGATCAAAGCAGAATACGACATCCAATTTAAGTAATCAGTACCTAATCTAACTCGATTGACGCTGTAGCGGTGTTCACTAGCAATCTTATTGCAGCGTCAATTCGTTAAGAGCAACAAATTTCATCTATACGCTAGCTAGGCGCAGCACACCGAAGGCTTTTTCCTTGGGTGAACACCCAGGTTGCGCCAAAATTTTATCTCTATTGCAGAAGACTTTCGAATGAAACTTACCCAAACGCCATCAGGTTTTACTATTAGCCACAAAAACAGAACTGTATTTGAACACTCACAAGTTAGCCCCTCTTTGTACCTAGGTATTGGGCAAGGCACTTTTGATATGTACCGCGGTAACTTTGATATTTCTGATTATGTGTCAGAGCGTTTACCGCTGAAGAAATTCGCAATCACAGAAAACTCAGATGACGTCGTCGTTACCTTTAGTCTTGATGGTGAGGCTGTATTGCAAGCTAGGATATTTGAAACGGCAGAGGCACGCCTTAAAGTTGAATTCACCGCATTTGATGAAAAGTACAACCGTTTTTGGGTTCGTATTGCAGCAAGTGAATCAGAATCGGTGTACGGCTGTGGCGAACAACTAAGCTACCTCAATCTTCGTGGCAAAAGCTTCCCACTATGGAGTTCTGAACCAGGGGTTGGTCGTAACAAAAATACTTACACAACTTGGCAAGCAGATGTTAAAGATAAGGCGGGCGGTGATTATTACACCACAAACTACCCACAACCAACGTTTGTTTCTGATAAAAAATACTTCTGCCATCTAGAAACGTGCGCTTACGCTGATTTCGATTTTACTCACGCTGACTATCATGAGTTGCAATGTTGGAATATTCCGGAGTATCTACTGTTTGATGCCGAAGAGTCATTCCCTGCACTGATGACCAATATTACTGGCGTATTTGGACGTCAACCAGCACTGCCTGAGTGGGTTTACAATGGTGTGATCCTTGGTATTCAGGGGGGGACCGACATCACAATTGCAAAAGTTGAAGCAGCCAAAGCGGCTGGGATTGAAGTTGCCGGTGTTTGGTGTCAAGACTGGCAAGGCATCAAAATGACTTCATTTGGTAAGCGTCTGCAGTGGGATTGGCAGTGGAACAAGGTTCTTTATCCTGGTCTAGATACTAAGATTCACCAGTTAAAAGAGCAGGGTATTCGCTTCCTAGGCTACATCAACCCTTACGTATTGGAAGATTTCCCGCTGTACAAGGAAGGGTTTGAGAAAGGCTACCTAGCAACAAAAGAAGACGGTTCAAAATACGTTGTAGACTTTGGTGAGTTTGAGTGTGGCGTGGTTGACTTTACGAACCCTGAAGCGTGTGAATGGTACAAGGGTGTTATCAAGCAGAACATGATCGATTTCGGTCTTGACGGTTGGATGGGGGACTTTGGTGAATATCTACCAACAGACTGCTCGCTCTATAACGGTGTTAGTGCTGAAATTGAGCACAACAAATGGCCGTACCGTTGGGCAAAAATACAGCATGAAGCGATTGAAGAAGCCGGCAAAACTGACGACATTCTGTTCTTCATGCGTGCTGGAGGTACTGGTATCCAAGGTTACTGTCACACTCTCTGGGCAGGTGATCAATCAGTAATTTGGGAAAAAGATGACGGTTTAGCATCGGTCATTCCAGCTGCGCTCTCTGCTGGTCTAATGGGTAATGGTATTAGCCACAGTGATATCGGTGGCTACACAACGTTGCATGGTAACACGCGTTCTAAAGAGTTGTTTCAACGTTGGGCGGAAATGGCAGCATTTACGCCAATAATGCGCACTCATGAAGGCAATCGACCAGATGATAATCACCAATTTGATACGGATACAGATACGCTAGCCCACTTTGCGCGTATGACTAAGATTTACAAGCACCTTATGCCGTACATCAAAGCAGCGGTAGAAGAGAATGCAACTAAAGGTATGCCAGTTCAACGCCCACTGTTTATGCACTACGAGCAAGACTCTGAAGCGTATCAAATTCAATACCAATATCTGTTTGGTCGCGATTTGATGGTGGCTCCGGTTTACAACCAAGGCGAAACAGTGAAAGAGCTTTACCTACCCAAAGATGAATGGGTACATATATGGACTGGTGAAACGTTCACTGGTGGCTGGATTAAGGTTGATGCACCTATTGGACAACCACCAGTATTCTTCCGCAAACAAGCCCAAGATGCTGAGCTGCTAGCCGCTATCAAGCAATTCTAATTAATTGGGGAGTGTTAGAAATCCTGTGTCATTCCAGTAATATACCCGTCGCCAATGAAGCTGCAGAGTTGTTGACTACGCTCATTCGCCCTAGTCACATAGTTATCTATGCTCCTAGGGTCTCGCTCACTTGTCGCCTACCTGCAACTTCATGGAACTTGGGTATATATCCAAAAAAGGAATGACACATTTCCCAACCCTTCGATTTCGATAAAGCCCTGAAAGCACTGCAGGATGGCCAAGCCTTAACGGGAAAAGATAGCATTTTAACGCCGTTAATCAAACAGTTGACGGAAGCTGCTTTGGCTGCTGAACTTGATTCACATCTGGCTCAAGACATTGAAGCCAACCGGAAAAATGGCTCAACCAAAAAACAGTCAAAACACCCACTGGCGCTTTTGAATGAGCCGCATCGAGTGCCACCTTGGCTTTAAATTCAGGAGAGTTGTTTCTACGTTTTCTAGTCATACTCTGTCCCTGTATTGTTGGGTACTATCAAAACAGATCAATCACTTAAAGTTATGTCCGAAAATTGGGGGCCACTTCGGTGACATGCCCATACCACAATTTTAAGCATCACCAAACAACACTAAAAGCGAGATTCCCGCATGCGCAAGAATGACAATATTCGAGCTTAGTGATGATTACCGCATAGTTGAAGGTTAGTGTTCAACACCTGAGAACTTGAATCTAGCGATGAAACCTATTGAGCTAGCAACCACATAACAAAAAAAACGACACTCAACAGGAGTGCCGTTTTACCAAGAACTGATCAAATCACCAAAATGTCTAAAAACTTACATTTTTGAACACCAGCATCAAGCCCATCATTAACAAGAAACTGTGCACGATTTTGTGGTAATTGATTTTGTACTTCTGTAGGAAGTGGTAGCCAATCATACCGCCAGTTAAACCAAGCACGAACGCTGGTATTGCCGACAGAACGTGTGAGATAACTTGCTCAGTAAATAACCCTTCATTCCAGAAACTAACGTTGGCACCGATCATTTGCAGCATAAAGAAGAACGCTAGTGTCGACTTAGTTTGGTCTGCTGTCCAAGGCTGCATTGATGTGTATGCAATTACTGGTGGACCTGACTCACCCACGCTCGCCCCAAGCACGCCTGAAGTAAAGCCCACACCAACAGTTAATGGCACAGAAGCCTTTTTAAACAAAGGCTTAGTCGCACGTAGCGAGTGGATACTAGAAATAATTAATACTGCCCCCATCGTCAATAGAATGTACTGAGATGGCATGCTTGCCAGCAGTTTTGCGCCGACAAAAGAAGCCGGTACTGAGCCTGCAAACAAGATCAAACCTGTTTGGCGTTGAATAGAATGTCGCATTTTCCACACGATTGGTAGCGTCACCAACCAGCCGAAAATACCCGCAATAGGAACTGCCGTTTGAGCACCAACAATGAGTGACAGCAAAGGTACGGAAACGAGTGCTGAGCCAAAGCCAGTCAAGCCTTGAGTAAAGCCTGCTAGTGCTATGATCAGCGAAATAAGAATTATCGTGGTGTCCATAAATCCATGTTTAGAGCTTAGTGAATGTAGGATTACTATAGATTTATTATAATTAATTACCATTATTTGTGTCACATTTTGTTGTTTTTTGTCTGCATCGTTTCGCTTTGTGACCATCCTCCCATACAACGTCTACCTCTTTCGTATAATAAACCTCAGTAGTTTCGGGTATTGCGTGCAGTCAAAATGCCAATGTTTAAATAGTGACTTTGAACCGCCTAGTTGGTTCAAAGAGTTGAGCATTGGCATTTTGATTCTTTATTTTATGAGGTTATCTATGGAAAACTTCCAAGCAGACAAAGAGACGTTATTTGAACTAAAAACAACCGCTCGCACTGATGCAATAGGTACAGAGGCATTTGATAAGGTTTATGGTTTGGGTTACGAAGTGGGGCATGCGGATTGGTCTCCGTTCCCACGCGTAAATCGTCTGCGCCAAACTTTTTTAGATCGCCCATACGACATTGATGTTGAAAGATTGCGTTTAGTAACAGAAGCGTATCGTGACAATGAAACCATGCCGCGTATCGTTCAATGTGCATTGGCGTTTCAAAATATCCTGCTTAACAGTACGTTGCACATCTACGAAGAAGATTTGATTCTTGGTGAGATTGCAGCGCCTGCCAAAGCATCACCAATTTACCCTGAGTTCTCGGTAGACTGGATCATTGATGAAATTCTTAACTCGCCATTTGAAGAGCGCCCAAACGATCAGTTCTATATTCGTAATGAGCAAGAGCGTGCTGAGATTCTTGAGTTGTGCGCTTACTGGAAAGGGAAGAGTGCCAATGAGTTCATCACGGCGAACTTAGATGATGATCAGAAAAAAGGTTCTCACATGGGTGAGAAAGTGTTCCAAACCAACAACTATCACTTCGCTGGTATTGGTCACTTCGCAATGGATTTCAACAAGCTGATGACGCTTGGCTACAGCGGCGTATTGCAGCAGGCAAAACAAGCTTTTGCAGAGTTGTCAAAACAAGATCCAGATTATGGTGATAAACGTGATTACTACACCGCAACGATCATTGCGCTAGAAGCAGCAATTAAATACATCACACGTTACGCACTGCTAGCTGAAGATATGGCGTTTGCCGCGACTGATGAAGCTCGTAAGCAAGAGTTGCAAGGGATGTCGGCGAACTGTTACCAAATTGCTGGTGGCGTACCGCAAACATTTTGGCAAGCGGCTCAGTTGTTTAACTTTGCCGTGACGATGACGCAAATCGAAGGTAATGGCCACTCAATTTCTTACGGTCGTATGGACCAGTGGATGCTGCCGTTCTATGCCAAAGATCGCGCTGAAAATGGCGTGGCAAAAGAGTTTGTTTTAGAAGTGCTGGAAGTGCTTTACGTTAAGATGAACAACCCAACCAAGCTGAAAGACAAAGGCACGGTGAAAGTGCGCAATGGTCGCGGCTTTGGTGGTGAAAGTCTGACCATTGGCGGCGTTGATCTGCAAGGCAATGATGCAACCAACGATCTGACAATGCTGATGCTTGAAGCGTCAGTGCATACTCGCATGATGAACCCATGGGTGTGTGTGCGTTTGCACGACAAAACGCCCTATGAGCTTAAAGTCAAAACCATTGAATGTATTCGCGCAGGCTACGGTCATCCGAAGTTGTTCAATGATGGTCCAGCAATTAAAGCGATGTTAGGTAAAGGTGTTACGCTTGAAGAAGCGCGTGATTATGCGGTTGTTGGCTGTGTTGAACCGACGATTCCTGGTAAAGAGCACGGTTGGCTTGATGCGGGCTACGTTAACACCGTAAAAATGATGGAAATGGTGATCAACGGCGGTCGTATTTTGTCTGGTCCTAATGCTGGGATGCAGCTTGGCCCTGATACTGGCAGCCTTGAAACTTATCAATCGTTTGAGGAAGTGTTAGAGAGTGTGGACAAGCAGTTTGCTTATTGGTGTGACCAACTGTGTAGTTGCCTCAATATTACCGACAAGATGCATCGCATGATAAAACCAACGCCTTACATTTCAGCGTTTTTTGAAGGGTGTATCGAGTCAGGTAAAGACATGACTTATGGCGGCGTTAAATACAATGGCACAGCACCACAAGCTGCGGGTATTGCAAGCTGTGCAGACTCATTGGCAAGCATCAAAAAGCTAATGTTTGATGATAAGAAATACACAGGTAAAGAGCTGTTAGACGCGGTAAAAGATAACTGGGATGGTCACCAAAAACTGTATGCGTTGGTCAATAGCTCAAAGATCCCACACTATGGCAATGATATCGACGAAGCGGATGAGCTATTTAACTACATGTTCGAATGTTACTGTCGTCATATTAAAGGTCGCCAAAATCCACGTGGTGGTAAGTTCAGCCCAGGTGTTTACACTGTAAACGCTAACGTAGGGATGGGGCTATACACTAACGCGTCATTGGATGGACGCAAAAACGGTGAGCCTATCTCTGACAATATGGGACCTGTGCACACCGCAGGTGGCTCACACGATATTAGCGGCCCAACGGCAGTGATCAACTCAGTAACCAAAGTCGACCATAGCTTGGCGACAAACGGTACGCTGCTAAATTTGCGTTTCCCTGAAGATGCGGTTTCCGGCGTTGAAGGACGCGATATTCTGTTGAGCTTTGTTGATGAGTACATGGGTAAGCAGGGTATGCACGTGCAATTCAACATCATGAGTTCGGAAAAAATGCGCGCAGCGCAAAAGAATCCAGAACTTTTCCGCGATATGTTGGTGCGAGTAGCTGGTTATAGCGCTTACTTTGTCGAGCTTGGTAGACCGCTGCAGGACGATTTGATCCAACGTACAGAACTACGATTCTAATTAACCCATAGTGATACCCAAACCATTGCCCAATAGTATGCAGGCTAAAAAGTGGTTTGGGTTTTCACGTTTTAACACAAGGTTGAGGTGAATTGTGTCAAATCAGGCGATAGTGCTAAATATCCAAAGGTTCACGCTGCATGATGGGCCAGGTATTCGTACTGAAATATTTCTTAAAGGTTGCCCTTTGCGCTGTGATTGGTGTGGTAACCCTGAAAGCTTTAAACGTGATATTGAAGTAGGCGTATACCACAACAAATGTATTTCCACTGAGCATTGTGGCTCGTGTTTTGATGTCTGTCCTGATAACAAAATGCTGATCTATTCAGACGCGATGTTGCAGCAAATCGATAGACACCAATGCACCAGTTGCTTGCACTGTGTCGAAGAGTGCCCTTCGGAAGCAATAAAACAGTGGGGCGAGTCGATGTCTGTCGATGAGTGCATGGAGCTGATACGCAAAGACCGCGGATTTTATGACCGCTCAGGCGGTGGTGTGACGGTTTCTGGCGGAGAACCTCTGCTGCAAAGTGATTTTGTGGTTGAGTTGTTCAAAGCCTGTAAGCAAGAGGGCATCCATACTTGTCTTGAGTCGAGCTTCCATGTCAATTGGAACCGGATTGAAAAGGTTCTGCCCTATACGGACCTGTTTATTTCTGATCTCAAGTTAATGGACAGTGCCAAGCATAAGAAATACACCGGTGTTGATAATCGTAAGATTTTTAATAACTTAAAAGCGCTTAGTAAACTCGATAAAGAGCTGATTTTAAGAATTCCTGTGATACCAAGTATCAATGACGATGATGCCAATATTTCAGCCACCGCTGATTTTATCGAGCAGGAACTCAATGGTCGAGTAAACATCTTGCAACTGCTCAGTTTTATGCGCTTGGGTGAAGAAAAGTATCAGTCGTTGGGTTTGCCTTACAAAATGAAATCGCTGCTATTCGACCGTCATGAATTTCAGGCTCGAGTGAGTGACATTGCCAACTACTTTAATCAACGCGGTATTCGCTGCTCAGTGGGAACGAAAGAGCAAACTGAAGCGGTTTAGATAGAACAAATAGAAATGCTAAGTGATAGCGATGGTATCACTTGGCTAACAGATAAAGTGGTAAATGAGGTAACTACGTGGAACTGAAGATTGAAAATTGGGGACAAGTTGAAGGTCAAACTGCACCGGTAAAGCTGATTACGCTTACCAATAGCCAAGGTATCTCACTGCAGTTGACCAACTATGGCTGTATTGTGACTTCAATTAAAGTGCCAGATCGCAATGGTGTCGCAGCGGATGTCGTGCTTGGTTACGAAAGTCTAGAAAAATACCTAGGAGGTCATCCTTTCTTTGGTGCTGTAGCGGGTCGGTATGCGAACCGTATTGCGCAGGGGCGTTATGAGCTAGATGGTGAAGTGTTTCAATTAGAAACCAACGAAGCACCAACTGGGCAACACCTTCACGGTGGCGCTAAAGGTTTTGATAAGTACGTATGGGATTTCGAGATTGAGGAACAAGAAGAGGCAACATACGTTCATCTAACGCGAGTATCGCTCGATGGTGAAGGTGGTTACGGTGGCACTTTGAATGTTACTCACACCATCGGTTTGGATGAATTGAATCAAGTTCACTATAACTTCCAAGCTGTTACTAATAAGCCTACCGTAATTAATTTAGTTAACCATAGTTACTACAACTTAGCTGGCCATGATTCCGGCACAGTTGATCAACATGAATTGAAGCTTTATTCCCAGTTTTACACCCCGGTTTATGATAATTGCATTCCAACCGGTGAAATTCTATCGGTTAAGGGAACCGGCCTCGATTTCACCGAGACCAAGCAGATTGCTTTGAATAAAACGATGATGCCGTTAGGCGGTTTTGACCACAACTGTATTCTCGATGGTTCGAAAAAAGAAGGGGAGTACAACTATGCGGCGGAGCTTTATGAACCGCAAAGTGGACGTATGATGACGGTTCTGACAACTCAACCAGCCGTGCAGTTTTATAATGGATTCAAGCTGTCAAACAAGTGTTGGGTAGGGCGTCATGGTGAGCGTTATGAGTCATGCCATGGTATGTGTTTGGAAACCCAACACTATCCAGATAGCCCGAATAACGTGCATTTCCCATCGACTCGATTAAACCCAGGCGAAGTGTATCAAGAGAAAACAATTCATCGCTTTGCGCAAAAATGATCAACTGAGTACAAATAATGCTCTATTTATCGAAAAAAAGGTAGATAGAGCGTTTGAGTACAGCACCAAAACAAAAACGGCTCCACGAGGAGCAGTTTCTCTTGAGAATATGCTTACGAGCAAATCACTAATTTGGTATCACCTTGTTTCGCCACAGCTTCAATTGAAGGGCTGGGTTTGGAGTCAGTGAAGAAGTAGGTCACATCTTTAATGTTCGCTAAGGTAATAGACCCTTTAGGAATGAACTTGCTTGAATCCATCGCGACTAAAACGTGACGAGCCGATTTCATGACCGTCTGAGTGATCATTGTTTCATTCAGGTCATACTCAAGTAAGGTACCATCAACATCCAATGATGCTGCACTGGTAATGAGATAATCAAAGCGGAAGTTAGAGATGAAATCCATAGCTTCAGTTCCAACAATACCCCCGTTGAACGCTTTCACCTTACCACTAGGTATCAATACATCTATAGACTTATTCGTATGCAAAACACTTGCTACGCGAAGGCTATTGGTAATGACCTGCAAATTATTTTTCTTGGCTAAATGACTGGCTATGACTTCCACAGTTGTTCCTATAGTGATGAACACTGTTGAATTATCAGGGATCAAATCGGCAATTGCTTTGGCTATTGCATGCTTTTGCTCGGTGTCTGACACCTGACGCACTTCATAATCAAGGTTAGTTTTGGTTGCCGGTGAGCTTGCACCACCATGGTGACGAATCACCAAACGATCATTGCTGAGCTTCTTTATATCGCGGCGAATCGTTTGTGTAGAAACGTCTAGCATTTCTGCTAGTTCTTCTACACTGTAATAACCTTTGTCATTAACTAGCTGAATTAACTTATCTTGTCTGGGATTAGTCACGTCAGTCCTTCATTTTGTTTACTTTTGTAGTTTTTGGTCCACTTCTGATCTAGCCGGGATCCCATCTCGACCGCCTCTTTTAGTACATTTTAACGCTGCCACTAGGTTTGAGAAAGCAATCGCCTCACGGCTTTGTTTCGATTCTGCGACCGCAACCGCTAAAGCACCATGAAAAACATCGCCTGCACCAGTAGTGTCCACAACATCTACTTTGATTACTGGCTCATGATAAATTTCGTCACCTTCTAGCCAGTAGCAGCCCTGTGAACCTACTGTAACATAAACTTTACCATCTGTTTGTTTTTTAGCAACTTTTAGACCTTCAATTGGGTCACTGCAACCAGTGAATTTTTCAAGGCCAGGCTCAGAGAACGCCACATGATCGGCTAGTTTCACAAGCTCGTAAATTGGATCTGGTGCTAGGTCAGCGTCAAGAACAGAAGGGATGTTGAACTTTTTCGCTTGTTCTAAAGCGTACTTCGCACCTTCTGGCCAACGTACGTCAGTCAGAATAGTTTCATATTGTGAAAAGTCGATATGTTCAATTTGCTTTGGATCGCGGCTGAGTGATTGATCTTGGTAATTTATGATCATTCGCTCACCTTCATCATCCACAAGAACTGTGGAGAAAGCAGAAGAAGCGCCGGTCACATGAACTGCTTTATCGACGTTAACACCGTAACTGGCAAGCTCTGATAACATGGTATCTGCCACGCCATCTTGACCAACACGCCCGATGAAATCTACTTGGTGCCCCATCTTGGCAACCGCGATAGCCGCTGTCGCAGCAGGTCCGCCACCCACTTCAAAGTAGTCTTTTGCTACGTATTTACCGCCTGTTGTTGGCAAAGTGGCGACACGTTGAATACGGTCAAGTACCGCAATACCTAAACATGCAATTGTCATAACTCTAATCTCTATGTGTTTACTTTTTGGAGTGCGATTTCGCAAATTGATGTCTGCAGTATATTCACATCTGTAGTTTTAACTAGGACTACAATCACAAAACGACCAAAGTAAACAAAAAACAACAAAATGTGACATTGATTATGGTTGCAATGTCATTTTATGTTTATATTTGTCTCAAGTTAATCGCTAACGTGAAGGAAAGAACAATGTCTACTATTGGATTTATTGGTTTGGGTCAAATGGGTACGCCCATGGCGCTCAATTTAATCAAGGGCGGCCACTCAGTAAAAGTTTTTGACATCAACCAAGATGCAGTCCAGCAGCTAGTTGAACAAGGCGCTACAGCAGCGACATCACCTGCTAATGCGGCATTAGATTCAGAATTCGTTATCACTATGCTGCCAAACGGCACGCTGGTTAAAAATGTAATCTTAGGTGAGAACGGTGTTACCACGGCACTAGACAAAAATTCGCTACTTATCGACATGTCGACCATCCACCCGCTTGAAACGGATAGCTTAATCAAACAGATGTCAGAGCTTGGTTTCTCAATGATGGAAGCTCCGGTTGGCCGTACTTCTGAGCATGCTGTACGCGGTGAGCTTCTTATCATGGCAGGTGGTACGAAAGAGCAGATAGAGCGCGCTAAGCCACTGTTCGATTGTATGGGCAATGAAACCGTTGACTGTGGCGGAGCAGGTAAAGGCATTCGCGTTAAGATCATCAACAACTACATGAGTATTGCTCTAAACGCTTTGTCTGCAGAAGCGGCAACCTTGTCTGAGGCAATTGGTCTAGATTGGGAAACGTCAATGAAAGTGATGAGCGGTACACCTGCAGGTAAAGGACACTTTACAACCACGTGGCCAGGTAAGGTGCTAGCGGGCGATTTATCCCCAGTATTTATGGTAGACCTAGCGCATAAAGATTTAGGCATTGCACTGGATCTTGCTAACCAAGTTAAGGTTCCAATGCCTTGTGGCGCAGCGGCTCGAGAAATGTACAACCTAACTCGTGCGGCGGGTCGTGGTCGTCAAGACTGGACTGCTGTACTAGAACAACTTCGCGTCAGTTCAGGTCTTGAGCCAAAAGTGAAATAAAAACTGATCGTTAATTGGTTTATCTGAGGTGAAGGTTAAGCAACATTTTCTGACATTTTGGTATGGAATTTGTTGATTATTGTTCCTTCTAACTATCAATTTCTCATTGCTTTAAATGTATGGTTTTTCGGTTCTTTTGACTAAGAAGGGCCATAAGTACGCAAGGTATCTTCACGGTCAAAATGAAGAGCTACGTTGTCGAAATCATGAATGTTGATAAGTGGTCGATTGCTGTTTGGCCTCTAACTCAAAAGGAGTGGGCGTTATTTTGCGGTTGTTGATTTCACCTAAAATATCTCATTTAAACAGTGAGTTATATGTAGGTGGCAAACGACAAGATGACAATAGATTGAGTTCTAGCAGAAATTTATGCTTATTGAGTGTTTTGTGACTCCGTGTACATTTATGGTAATGAATGTCATTAAAGTGACAGAAAGTGTTATCCATCTAACAGAAATTGACAACTTGAATTGGTAACTTCTGTCTTAACAAAATCAAAGTCGATGAGACTAAAAAATATTACGAGGAAATAAAATGGCTTACGTATCTGGTAACACAATGATTAACGAAGCGTGGAAAAATGGTTATGCAATCGGTGCTTTCACAGCTCACAACCTAGAAACGATCAAAGCAATACTATTAGCGGCCCAAGAAGAGCAAGCGCCAATCATAATTCAAATTGGTCAAAAAGCAATTAACGAAATGGGCATGAAGCCACTTCGTACTGCGATTGACTCATTAATCGAATACCACCAAATCACTGTTCCAGTGTGTGTTCACTTAGACCACAGCCGTAAGTTTGAGCAATGCATGCAAGCTGCGACATGTAACTTCCAATCTCTTATGTTCGATGGTTCAGCGCTAGATTTCGAAGAGAACGTACGTATTACGAAAGCAGTTGTCGGCGTAGCTAACGCGCTAGGTCTAGGTGCTGAAGGTGAGATCGGTAAGATCGGTGGCACAGAAGATGACATCACAGTTGATGAAAAAGACGCGATGATCACCACAGTTGCTGAAGCTCTGGATTTCTCCGAGCGCACGGGCGTTCACTATCTTGCAGTTTCAATCGGTACTGCACACGGTCTTTACAGAACAACCCCACAACTGAAATTTGACCGTCTATCAGAAATCAAAGAAGCAGTTCAAAAACCAGTCGTTCTTCACGGTGGTTCAGGTGTGCCAGATGAGCAAGTTATCGAAGCGGTGAAACGCGGTGTAGCGAAGATCAACGTTGATACCGAACTACGCCAAGGCTTCATTGAGGGATTACAAGCTCACTGGAAAGCAAACGCAAAAGACTACGTACTTGCAGACGCAATGAATACTGGTATTGCATCAATGAAAGAAGTGGTTCGCCACAAAATCCGCCTGTTTGGTTCAAACGGCAAAGCGTAATTTAACAATAAATATAATAAAACAGGGTGCTATTTACCTCTGCACCCATTTTTCCGAAAGGCCTATACCCAAAATACTTTGAATTGCTTGAAGACGGCAAGCGATGGAATCCCTAGAAGCATAGCCAACTATGTGACTAGGGTCACAGAGCACAGCTAACACCCAAGCGGTTTGAAGAAACAGGAAGGGTATATAAAAATAATGGTGATTCTATGTTACGTACATTAGAAAAAGCATTGAATACGGTAACGACCCCTGTGGCAAAAGTACTGCGCGCAGTCGCTGGTATTTTATTGCTAGTAATGACAGTGGCGGTTGTTTTCCAAGTACTCTGTCGTTACGTATTTAATGAGCCTTTAAGCTGGACAGACGAAGCTGCACGATTCTTGATGATCTACATGACTTATCTATGCCTGCCGTTCGTGTACTTGGCCGACAAAAACATCGCAATGACTTTCGTCACTGAAATTGTTGAGAAGAAGTCTCCTCGTATGTTTGCATTGTTAGGTTTAGTTGCTCATATTTCGGCGATTCTTGTTTTTTCGGTTTGGATTAAATTTGGCTGGAACTTCTTTAACACAGGTTCGGTAATGGCCGACAGCTTGCCAATTCCAATGTATGTAATCTACATCATTCCGCCAGTAATGATGGCAGTCACCATGGTCTATGCACTGCAGAAAATTATTCAATGTCTTCGTGGCATATTAGGCGACTTTACTGATGTCTCTCTAACTCAAGCAACGGTTGCACTATACGAGCCATCAGCAATTAAAGACACAAGTTCTGAAGCGGAAAAGAAAGACGAAAAAGTCGAACCTGCAGTAGCATCTTAAGAGGGCGTTAAAAATGGTTTCTCCAATTTTTATAATTTATTTCTTAGTACTGCTTATTGTCGGTGTACCAGTACTATTTACATTGGGTTTATCTCCAATGATTACGCTGTTCCAAAACGACCAAATGTTGTTTGCGAACATGCTCTACCAGCGTCTTTATTCTGGTTTAGATAGCTTCCTACTACTTGCTTTGCCATTTTTCATGCTAGCGGGTGAGTGTATGACCGCTGGTGGTATCACACCACGTATCGTCGCGTTTGCTCAAACCATGGTTCAGCATCTACGTGGTGGTTTAGGTCATGTAGTTATCCTTGCTGCAACAATATTTGGCGCACTTACCGGCTCTGCGGTAGCGGCGACGTCAGCGATCGGCGGCATGCTTATCCCGGAGATGCAAAAGTATAAATACGATACGGGTTACGCTGCAGCGCTAACGGCTGCGGCTACAGTTCTGGGCAATATCATTCCTCCATCAGGAATAATGCTAATTTACGCATTCGTAATGAATACTTCTGTAGCTGCAATGTTTTTAGCGGGTGTGGCGCCAGGCCTTATTCTCTGCATCGGTTTGATGATCGTAAATCGATTCCAAATTACAAAATATCCCGACGTACAGCCTATGGAACGTGCGCCTGCTATGGAACGCCGTCAAGCATTACGTCTTGCTATCGTACCACTAATGACACCAGTCATTATTCTTGGTGGTATCTACGGCGGTATCTTTACTCCTACGGAAGCAGCCGCAGTAGCAGTGGCATACGCAATCGTAGTATCGCTATACATCATCAAAGCAACCAACGTTAAGGCTACATACGCTATATTTGCAAAAGTTGCAGTAAACGCAGCATCGATTCTGATTATCGTAGCAGCAGCAAGTGGTTTTGCGTCACTCATCAGTCTATCTGGTGTGTCGACTATGGTTGCTAACTTTATGAATGGTATTACTGAGAACCCTTACTTACTGTTTGCAATTATCAACGTACTGCTTTTCATCATTGGTATGTTCTTAGATGCGGGTCCTGCAATCCTAATCTTTGCTCCGATTTTTGCACCAATTATGACAGCAGCGGGTATCGACCCAGTTCACTTCGGTGTGGTTATGTGTGCAAACCTTTCAATCGGTTTGGCAACACCGCCAATGGGTCTAGTATTGTTCGTAGCATCAGGTGTATCGAAAGTATCTGTATCTGAAATCTCTAAGAAAATCATTCCATTCCTAATCGTAGAAATGGCAATTATCTTCCTGATTTCATTCTTCCCATCATTGGTAATCGGTCTACCTCAACTGGCTGGCATCATGTAGTCAATTGAGTAAACGCGGCACGTAAAAGGTGCGGCTTCTAGACAACAAATGTAGCTACACACTATTTCACTAAGCATCAAAGAGTCTTTGGTTCTTCGTTATAAGAGAGAAAGTCGATGATTAACGATAAAGGCAACTTACAGGCTAAGGCGCAAAAAATCCTTAAAGCAATGGGCGGTATTGAGAACATCGTTGCTGGCAGAATCGACAACTGCGCAACACGCCTACGTATTCAGGTTAAAGATTTAGAAATTATCAACGAAGGTTTACTGCGTCGCCAAGGTGCACTCGGGTTTATCCGTTTACCGGACAACAAGATTCAAGTGGTGTTCTTTGATGTGCACAACCTGGCTGAAGAAATTCGAACTCAAGTCGCGAACGGATAATTCAAAACAAGCAAATCGCCGCTTAAGTTAAATACCCAAATTAAATGGATATAAGAAATAATAGGAAACAAATATGAAGTGGATTAACACCAAATCTCACACCTCTTGGTTAGATACTGAAACAGATCGTATCTTTGAATTCGGCCGTCGTTCAGTTGTTCCTAACGGATTTGGTTGGGTGGGTAACAACGGTAACATTCGTGAAGAGATGGGCACTCGTCTTTGGATCACTGCACGCATGCTACACTGTTACGCACTTGCTGCACACATGGGGCGTCCAGGCGCGTATGACCTAGTAGAGCACGGGATTGCTGCTCTTGAAGGTCCACTAAAAGACCACACTTATGGTGGTTGGTACGCGACAATCGATAACTCAGGCGATGGTATCGTTGACTCATCTAAACAAGGCTATCAACACGCATTCGTACTATTAGGTGCGGCAAGTGCGGTTACAACGGGGCACCCACGTGCTCACGCTCTACTTGATGAAGCGATTACCGTGTACGAAAAACACTTCTGGGTTGAAGAGAAGCAGATGTGTTACGAGTCGTGGGATCAAACGTGGACTGAAACGGAAGATTACCGTGGTGGTAACATGGCAATGCACTCTGTGGAGGCATTCCTAATCGTTTACGATGTAACCAAAGATAAGAAGTGGCTAGATCGCGCTCTAAACATCACTGAGTTCATGATCAACAAAACAGCGAAGAGCCTAAGCTACCGTGTAAACGAACACTTTGATGCTAACTGGAATCCACTTCCAGACTACAACAAAGAAACCCCAGCAAGTCACTTCCGCGCCTACGGCGGTACACCGGGTCACTGGATTGAGTGGGGCCGTTTAATCTGTCACCTACGTGCAACGCTATTAGAAATCGGTGCAGATTGCCCAGAATGGTTGCTAGAAGATGCAATTGGTCTGTTTGATGCCACTGTACGTGATGCATGGCACGTAGATGGCGCACCGGGCTTCGTTTACTCAGTTGACTGGGACGGTAAGCCAGTTGTACGTCAGCGTATTCGTTGGGCTCCTGTTGAAGCGATTGGTACTGCTTACGCACTATACGCAGTGACAGGCGAGAAGAAATACGAAGATTGGTACCGCACATGGTGGGACTACTGCCGTACTTACCTAATCGACTACGAAGGTTGTTCATGGTGGCAAGAGCTTGATGTAAATAACCAAGCAGGTACAAGCGTAGTATGGGATGGTAAACAAGATATTTACCACTTAATGCACTGTCTAGTCATTCCTCGCTTGCCACTAACTCCGGGCTTAGCGCCTGCGCTTGCTTCTGGTCTACTAGACGTAAACCTTAAGTAATCATGGTTAGTTAAAAAATGCCTCGTGCAGTTCTAATGTATGTTGGAGCTGCACGTTTTTATTATATTCATAAGCTTTATACCCAATCAGTCGACATTCCACGGTAACAGTGCTTCTATCTTGTCCACCGTATCCGCTTCACCAATGCGTTCCAGCACATGTTGGATATAGGCCGCAGGTTCCAGCTTGTTGGCTTCCGCTGTTTCTATCAGTGAATAGCAGCAGGCAATGGCTCGGGCCCCTTGCGAACTGTCGGCAAACAACCACGCTTTTCTGCCCACCGCAAACGGCCGTATCGCATTTTCAGCCAGTGCATTGCTCATATTCAGGTAACCGTGTTCACAATAGCCGACCAGCGATGTCCAGTGATTCAACGTGTACTCCATCGCCTGGCGTGTCAGCGAACCTTTCATCAGTGAGCCAACATTCTGCTCCAGCCAAGTCTTGAATAGATTGAGTACTGGCGCACGCTGAGACTAAATGGTAACCGATTAGACAACCATTGATTGTTTATAAAGTCATGATCAGCGAAAATAGCCGCCAATTACGATTAACACGACGGATTTGACAAGCGAAGAACTGAAAAGAGAGTACTTCCAAAAGTGTGTACAAATCCGTGTACAAACTAAAAGAATTTATATATGGCAAACCAAGATTTTCTTAATGAAATCAACAAAAGAAGAACCTTCGCCATCATTTCGCACCCTGATGCCGGTAAAACCACCATTACTGAAAAAGTACTGTTATTCGGGCAGGCTATCCAGACCGCCGGTACGGTAAAAGGCCGTGGTTCCAATCAGCATGCCAAATCAGACTGGATGGAGATGGAAAAGCAGCGTGGTATTTCGATTACCACCTCGGTGATGCAGTTTCCTTACCAGGATTGCCTGGTTAACCTGCTGGATACCCCAGGGCACGAAGACTTCTCCGAAGATACTTACCGCACGCTGACCGCCGTGGACTGCTGCCTGATGGTGATCGACTCGGCAAAAGGGGTGGAAGACCGGACGCGTAAACTGATGGAAGTAACCCGTCTGCGTGATACGCCGATCCTCACCTTTATGAACAAACTGGACCGTGATATTCGTGATCCGATGGAAGTGATGGATGAAGTGGAGCGCGAGTTGAAAATCGCTTGCTCACCCATTACTTGGCCCATCGGCTGCGGTAAGTTGTTTAAAGGGGTTTATCATCTGTATAAAGATGAAACTTATCTCTATCAGAGTGGTAAAGGCCATACCATTCAGGAAGTGCGCATTGTGAAAGGGTTGAATAACCCGGATCTGGATGCAGCGGTGGGTGAAGACCTGGCCGCCCAGTTGCGTGACGAACTGGAACTGGTACAAGGGGCGTCCCACGAGTTTGATCAGCAAGCCTTCCTGGCAGGTGAACTGACCCCAGTATTTTTTGGTACTGCGCTGGGTAACTTTGGTGTTGACCATATGCTTGATGGGTTGGTGGCTTGGGCGCCCGCACCGATGCCACGTAAAACTGACACCCGCGAAGTGGTGGCCGCAGAAGAGAAATTCACCGGGTTTGTGTTCAAAATCCAGGCCAATATGGACCCTAAACACCGTGACCGTGTGGCATTTATGCGCGTGGTATCAGGCCGTTATGAGAAGGGCATGAAACTACGCCAGGTACGTATTGGCAAAGACGTGGTGATCTCTGATGCTCTGACGTTTATGGCAGGTGACCGCTCCCACGTTGAAGAAGCCTACCCTGGCGATATTATTGGCCTGCATAACCACGGTACCATTCAGATTGGCGACACCTTTACCCAAGGTGAAGATATGAAGTTCACCGGCATTCCGAACTTTGCCCCTGAACTGTTCCGCCGTATCCGTTTGCGTGACCCACTGAAGCAGAAACAACTGCTGAAAGGGTTGGTGCAACTCTCGGAAGAGGGGGCAGTCCAGGTGTTCCGCCCCATTGCCAACAACGATTTGATCGTGGGGGCGGTTGGGGTGTTGCAGTTTGATGTGGTGGTTGCCCGCCTGAAAAGCGAATACAACGTGGAAGCGCTGTATGAGTCGGTGAACGTCTCCACGGCCCGTTGGGTAGAGTGTGATGACGTGAAGAAATTTGAAGAGTTCAAGCGTAAGAGTGAGCTGAACCTAGCGTTGGATGGCGGTGAAAATCTGGCCTATATTGCCCCCACCATGGTAAACCTCAACCTAACGCAGGAGCGTTATCCCGAAGTGCTGTTCCGCAAAACGCGGGAACACTAAGTCGTTCTCAGTGCCCGTCGCCATAGATTAAAGGCGGCGGGGTAAAGATCTTACTCTAATAGAGGGTGTGCTGTGAGCTACATTTTTACAGATACCCATTGTCACTTTGACTTTCCCCCTTTTAGTGGTGATGAACCCGCTAGTCTGCTTCGGGCTGCTCAAGCGGGCGTGCGGCAGATTATTGTGCCAGCGGTCACCGCTGAAAATTTTGCCCGTGTTCTACAGTTAGCCGCTGACCATACCCCGTTATTTGCTGCATTGGGCCTACACCCGTTGTATATCGCCGAGCATCAGGATCAACAGCTGGAGCAACTGGCGGGTTTACTGGCCACCAAGCCCGCCAAATTGGTGGCGGTGGGGGAGGCGGGTTTGGATCTGTTTATGGCCAACCCACAGTTTATGCGGCAACAAGCGTTGTTCAAGGCGCAACTTAAGTTAGCCAAACAGTACGATCTGCCGATGATTTTGCATTCCCGCCGTAGCCATGATCAACTGGCAGCGGCCCTACGCCGGTGCGATGTTCCCCGTGGTGGGGTGGTGCATGGTTTTGCTGGTAGTTTGGCGCAGGCCGAGGCGTTTGTTGGCTTGGGTTATTACATCGGTGTTGGGGGCACCATCAGCTACCCGCGCGCGCAGAAAACCCGTAGCGTGGTGGCTCAGTTGCCACTGAGTTGTCTACTGCTGGAAACGGACGCACCAGATATGCCATTAGCTGGTTACCAAGGGCAAGCAAACCGGCCAGAGCGGGTGCTGGAGGTGTTTCAGGCTCTTTGCCAACTTCGGCCAGAACCGCCAGATGAAATAGCTGAACATCTCCAGCAGAACGCCTGTTCCCTGTTTGCATTGAATTAACGGCGCTTCTTGCGATTGAGGTTGACTCATATGGCAGTCAATCCCCAGCAGGCGACATGTTTACCGCTAAAAACGTGCTATCCATCACATTATGTGGCATTGGTTTACCTCAAGTTGTATATGTTTGTGACATAAATCGAGTCTTGCGGTGGTTGGCCCAGTATAATTGCGCAGGTTATCACCCTTAGGCTATTCGTTATATTGAACGGTACTGAGGGTTTCTTTTTCGCAACAGGGGTATTTTCCATGCAACTCATCATGAGCCTGGTCGGTATGATGGTACTGATCGCCATTGCTGTGCTGCTTTCCAGCAACAGACGCGCCATCAATCTGCGTACTGTGCTCGGTGCTTTTATTATTCAAGTCGCTATTGGGGCGCTGGTTCTTTATGTCCCGGTGGGGCAGCAAATTCTTGGCGGTATGTCGTCAGGGGTGGCCAATGTCATCGCCTACGGTAATCAAGGGGTCAATTTTATCTTTGGCGGCCTGGTTTCCGACAAAATGTTTGAAGTCTTTGGTGGTGGCGGTTTTGTCTTTGCATTACGTGTGCTGCCAGTGATTGTGTTTTTCTCTTCGCTGATTGCGGTGCTCTATTATCTGGGGATTATGCAGTTGGTGATTAAGGTCCTCGGTGGTGGTTTGCAGAAATTGCTGGGCACTTCGCGTACTGAATCATTGTCAGCCACTGCCAATATCTTTGTGGGTCAGACCGAAGCCCCATTGGTGGTGCGCCCCTATATTGCCACCATGACCCAGTCTGAGCTGTTTGCCGTGATGTGCGGTGGTTTGGCTTCGGTAGCGGGTTCGGTATTGGCAGGATACGCCCAAATGGGGGTACCGCTGGAGTATCTGATTGCGGCTTCGTTTATGGCAGCACCGGGTGGATTACTGTTTGCCAAGCTGATGGTGCCGGAAACGGAAAAAACCCGTGATCAAGATGATGCCATGAAGTTGATCGCTGCTGAGGATCGCCCAGCCAACGTGATTGATGCCGCCGCTTCAGGGGCTGCATCCGGTATGCAACTGGCGCTCAATGTTGGGGCGATGTTGTTGGCCTTTGTTGCGTTGATCGCATTACTCAACGGTATCTTGGGGGGCGTTGGTGGTTGGTTTAACTATCCACAGCTCTCGTTGGAGTTGATCCTGGGTTGGATTTTCTCCCCACTGGCTTACCTGATTGGTGTGCCGTGGCATGAAGCGATGACGGCGGGTTCATTTATTGGTCAAAAAGTCGTGGTTAACGAATTCGTAGCCTTTATGAACTTTGGTGCTTACCTGCGTCCAGATGACGTGGTGGCAGCAGCAGGGTTACAGGTATTGTCACCTCATACCAAGGCGATTATCTCGTTTGCCTTGTGTGGTTTTGCCAACCTCTCTTCCGTTGCCATTCTGCTCGGTGGTCTGGGTAGCATGGCCCCTAACCGCCGCCATGATATTGCCCGTTTCGGCTTGAAAGCCGTGGCAGCGGGGACGCTTTCCAACCTGATGAGTGCCACTATTGCCGGGTTCTTCTTGGCTTTGTAACGACGAACAGCAAGGCATCAGGTTATCGATAAGGGCAGGCCTGCGGGTCTGCCCTTATGTTTCAGAAGGTCTGGGTGTTTAATGATGATATCTGATGCGACCTAGTTACAACGTGAATTCCCAGAGCGGATAACATCATTTTACGTGATAAAAGTCACAAAAATTTATGTTATATTGCAATTCGTTTTACTGTGTTGTGATGTTAATCACTAATGGCCTGGCGTTATCATGTTCAAATAGTACGACAGGCTATTCAATATTGAAGGGCTATACCCAAGCTTATTCAAGTTTGCAGGTAGGCGGCAATCGAATGAATCCCTAGGAGCATAGCTAACTATGTGACTAGGGTGATTGAGAGCAGCCAACAACCCTGCAGTTTGAAGGGCGCCGGGTATATACGCGGTGAGAAGGATCTCAGTTGCCGCCGTGGGACACTCATCTCATGCGCTATCTTCAAGGAACCAAGTCCGCTCGCCAACACCAAAGTGATAAGTTGGAGAGTTTTATGACTGAATTAACCACCTCAGTGCTATCTGCGCTGAATTTACTCGCGTGCAACCAAGATGACACCAACAGCAACGTGTTGGCCTGTTGTCGCCAAATGGGCAGCCAGGCAGGTTACCCTGCAGCAATCGGCATTTCCCCCGTGTTTCCCTCAGTCAGCTTGAATAGCCCTGAATAAATGCCTTTTTAATAGGAGGATGCCTTGTTCCTGGCACAAGAAATAATCCGTAAAAAACGTGATGGTCAGCCACTGAGCGAAGCGGAGATCCGCTTTTTCATTAATGGGATCCGTGACAATGTGGTTTCCGAAGGGCAGATTGCCGCACTGGCAATGACTATCTACTTTCACGATATGACTATGGCAGAGCGTGTGGCGCTAACCATGGCAATGCGTGATTCCGGCACCGTGCTGGACTGGCAAGATTTATCCCTCAATGGCCCGGTTATAGATAAGCACTCCACTGGTGGGGTGGGGGATGTGACCTCATTGATGCTTGGCCCAATGGTGGCTGCCTGTGGCGGTTATGTACCGATGATCTCCGGCCGTGGTCTGGGGCATACTGGCGGTACACTGGATAAACTGGAATCCATCCCGGGTTTTAATATTTTCCCTGATGACCCGCAATTCCGCAAAATCATCAAGCAAGTGGGGGTGGCGATTATCGGCCAGACCAGTTCGTTGGCTCCGGCGGACAAACGTTTCTATGCCACCCGCGATATCACTGCCACCGTTGACTCAATTCCGCTGATTACTGCCTCTATTCTGGCGAAAAAACTGGCGGAAGGGCTCGACGCTTTGGTGATGGATGTTAAGGTGGGTTCCGGGGCCTTTATGCCGACCTATCAACTTTCAGCCGATTTGGCGCAGGCGATTGTTGCCGTGGCCAATGGTGCCGGTTGCAAAACCAGCGCATTGTTGACGGATATGAGCCAGGTGTTGGCCTCCAGTGCCGGTAATGCCTTGGAAGTGCGGGAAGCGGTGCGTTTCCTGACTGGGGAATACCGTAATCCACGCTTGTTGGACGTTACCATGGCGCTGTGCGTGGAAATGCTGCTCTCTGGTGGCCTGGCGCGCGATGAGGCAGATGCCCGGGATAAATTGCAGACGGTGTTGGATAATGGTCAGGCTGCGGAACGCTTTGGCCGTATGGTGGCCGCGCAGCAAGGGCCGGTCGATTTTGTTGAGCGCTACCAACACTATCTGCCGGAGGCGACACTCAGTAAGCCGGTTTATGCTGAACAGCCAGGAATCATTACCGCTATGGATACCCGGGCGTTAGGTATGGCGGTGGTTGCTCTGGGGGGCGGTCGCACTCGCGCGGCTGACAGTATTGACTATAGTGTTGGCTTGACGGATATGGTTCGCTTAGGAATGTGTGTGGATAACCAGCAGCCGTTAGCGGTGATCCACGCCAACGATGAACAGAGCTGGCAACAGGCCGCAGATGCGCTACGTAATGCGATAGTCTTGGGTGATCAAGCCCCAGAGGTGACACCGGTGGTGTACCAGCGCATCGCTCAATAATTTATATCAGTTGCAGCCAATACTGTTGCAGCCGAAATAACCAAGTGTGAAAGCACGCAGGAGAGATAATGAAGCGTACATTTATAATGGTATTAGACTCATTCGGCATTGGTGCCAGCGAAGATGCCGAGCGTTTTGGCGATCAAGGCTCTGATACTTTGGGCCATATTGCTGCTGCTTGTGCGCGTGGTGAAGCCAATGTGGGTCGTAGTGGCCCGTTGACGTTGCCAAATTTGAGCCGTTTGGGGCTAGGTAAGGCGGCAGAAGAGTCTAGCGGCCACTTCCCTGTGGGGTTGGATAACCATGCCGAGATTATTGGCGCCTATGGTTATGCCAGTGAGCTCTCATCGGGCAAGGATACGCCTTCTGGGCATTGGGAGATCGCCGGTGTGCCGGTACTGTTCGAGTGGGGATACTTTTCTGATCACCAGAATAGCTTCCCGCAGGCCCTGCTGGATAAGCTGGTTGCCCGGGCTAATCTGCCGGGTTACCTCGGCAACTGTCACTCTTCCGGTACGGTGATCCTTGATCAACTGGGTGAAGAACATATGAAGACCGGCAAGCCGATTTTCTACACTTCTGCAGACTCGGTATTTCAAATCGCCTGTCATGAACAGACCTTTGGCCTGGAGCGTCTCTACCAACTGTGTGAAATCGCCCGCGAAGAGCTGACGCAAGGGGGTTATAACATCGGTCGGGTGATTGCGCGGCCATTTGTCGGTGACCAACCGGGTCACTTCCAGCGTACCGGTAACCGCCATGATCTGGCTGTTGAACCCCCAGCACCGACGGTGCTGCAAAAACTGGTGGAAGAGAAGGGCGGAGAAGTGGTGTCTATTGGCAAGATTGCCGATATCTATGCCAACGTGGGGATCACCCAGAAAGTAAAAGCGACCGGCATTGACGAGTTGCTGGATGCCACCTTGGTCGAGATGGAAAAGGCCGGTGATAACACCATTGTCTTCACCAACTTTGTGGATTTTGACTCTTCTTATGGGCATCGCCGTGATGTGGCCGGTTATGCAGCAGCACTGGAACAGTTTGATCGTCGTCTGCCAGAATTACTCCAGCGGGTGACCGGGGATGACATCATTATTTTCACCGCCGACCATGGTTGTGATCCTACCTGGCCAGGTTCAGACCACACCCGTGAGAATATTCCGGTGTTGGTTTATGGCCCGCAAGTCAAACCCGGTTCATTAGGCCACCGGAAAACCTTTGCTGATATCGGCCAGACTGTTGCCGTTTATTTTGGTCTGTCGCCGATGGATTATGGTCAATCGATGCTGTAATAACGCCAACATCCGTCGTCTGGCTACCCTCTGAATGACGACGGAAATCTAACAATTTGACGTGGAAGGAAAAGAAAATGGCTACACCACATATTAATGCCGAAATGGGCGATTTTGCTGATGTTGTCCTAATGCCGGGTGACCCGTTACGGGCTAAATATATTGCAGAAAACTTTTTGGACAATGCGGTAGAAGTTAACCAGGTGCGTGGCATGCTGGGATTTACTGGCACTTATAAAGGCCGCAGAATTTCTGTTATGGGCCATGGTATGGGCATCCCTTCCTGCTCTATTTATGCCCGTGAGCTGATTGCCGAATTCGGCGTGAAGAAGATCATCCGCGTGGGTTCCTGCGGTGCGGTACGTGACGATGTTAAACTGCGTGATGTGGTGATCGGTATGGGGGCTTGTACTGACTCTAAAGTGAACCGTATGCGCTTTAAAGATCATGACTATGCGGCTATCGCCGATTTCGACATGGTGCGCAATGCCGTTGATGCCGCAGCAGCGCAGGGAATACCGGCGCGGGTAGGTAATATTTTCTCCGCTGATCTGTTTTACACCCCAGACCCAGAGATGTTCCAGGTGATGAAGAAGTACGGCATTTTGGGGGTGGAAATGGAGGCGGCAGGTATTTATGGCGTCGCAGCAGAACTCTATGAAGAGTTTGGCTGTAAAGCGCTGACTATCTGTACCGTATCCGACCATATCCTGCGTCACGAAGCGACCACCGCCGAGGAGCGCCAGACCACGTTTAACGAAATGATTGTGATTGCGTTGGAGTCGGTGTTGTTGGGGGATCAGGAATAAGATACCCACGAGTAGGGGCACACCTGCGAGTGTGCCTCATAAATTTAGGGTAGAGGTTACTTGTGGGGCTCACCCGCATTATCTTCTACCGCAGGCTCAACTGTGGCCTGTTCTTCTGCCAGCGGTGTATTGGCAGTCAGCAAGTAGGGTGACTGCTGCCAGTTGCTACGGCGCCCTTGGAGTAGTGTGTGCGCCAGAATAATGCCGATAGCCAGCGCCATCAGGATCATCAGGCGCAGCAGGTTAGTGGTGTTATCCACCTGCTTGGATTCTGTTGCCAGCGTATGGGTATCCAGCGTAACGCGAATAAAACCCAGCGGCCCCTCTTTACTCTCAATCGGTTCCACTAACTGATGGGTGAAATAGCTGCCCGCACGTTTACCATCCAGTGACAGGCGGTCACGAACATTAATCAGCTCTCCTGCTCGGACAACAAGTGAACCATCCAACTGATAGACACTGGCATCCAGAATTCGACTATGTGCGGTCAACTGCTTGAGAATGGCGTCAATATTCTGGCTATCAATATTGCTGTTATCCATTAATGGCACCAGGCTGAAAGCGACTTGCTTGGTTAGCGTTTGTGCCAATTCTTCCACCTGTTCAGATCGCGCCATTTGATTACTCAGGCTAAAATAGGAGGCGCCCTGCATTAACAACACCAGTAATACTAGGCAAATCAAGATAATAGCAGTGCGATGCAGGCGGAATTTCAGTTTAGCTTTAGCCATAAGGCTTCCTTCAACGATTGGACGCTTTATGTTGCCAGAACTGCCAACGATAGGATAGTTTTACCCACTCTCTTTCAAGTTGCTTTTTTGTGGTTTGAAGTGACGTATTGATGCGCGTTTTTTCAGGAGTAAATGATGCCAAATAGTCTGACCTATTGTGATCTTCCCGCTGAGATCTCTCAATGGCCGGGGCTACCCCTTTCGCTAAGCGGTGACGAAGTGATGCCGCTGGATTATCGTGCCGGTAATACCGGTTGGCTATTATATGGCAGAAAACTGGATAAAGCGTGTATCACGCAGTTCCAGCGCAAACTGGCCGTCCCGATGGTGATTGTCACCGCCTGGTGTGTGGAGGACTATCAGATTGTCCGTCTGGCGGGGACATTATCGACACGCGCCAAATTGCTGGCGGCGGAGAGTGGGTTAGATGTGGCACCGTTGAGCCATATTCCCCATTTGCGCACCCCGGGTTTGCTGGTGATGGATATGGATTCAACGGCCATTCAGATTGAATGCATTGATGAAATTGCCAAGCTGGCGGGGGTGGGTGAGCAGGTAGCCGAGGTGACTGAGCGTGCGATGCGGGGTGAGCTCGATTTTGCCGCCAGTTTGCGCCAGCGAGTGGGCACACTAAAAGGTGCTGATGCCAATATTCTCAAGCAGGTACGGGATGAACTGCCATTGATGCCAGGGTTGACCAGTCTGGTCCATAAACTGCAGGCGCTGGGTTGGCATGTCGCCATTGCCTCTGGCGGGTTTACCTACTATGCCGAGTACCTGCGTGACAAGTTGAAGCTGGTTGAAGTCGCGGCCAATGAGTTGGAGGTTCGTGACGGTAAATTAACCGGTGAAGTGTTAGGGACGGTGGTGGATGCGCAATATAAAGCCAATACCCTACAGGCACTGGCTGAAAAGCTGCAGATCCCGCCACAACAAACGGTGGCAATTGGTGATGGTGCCAACGACCTGAAGATGATGCAGGTTGCCGGGTTGGGCATTGCCTACCATGCCAAACCCAAGGTTTATGAGCAAGCGCAGGTGTCGATTCGCCATGCTGACCTGATGGGCGTATTTTGTGTACTCAGCGGCAGTTTGAAATTTGATTTGAGGTAACTTGTGGCAAAAGCAGCCAAACGAGCGTTTGTGTGTAATGAATGCGGCGCAGATTATCCGCGTTGGCAGGGGCAATGCAGCGCCTGTCATGCCTGGAACAGCATTACTGAGGTGCGTCTGGCTGCTGTCTCTTCTTCGGCTGCTCGCAATGATCGCTTCAGTGGTTATGCCGGGGAGACCGGGATCAGCAAAGTACAGAAGCTTTCGGACATCAGTCTGGAAGAGCTGCCGCGCTTTTCCAGTGGTTTTGTCGAGTTCGACCGCGTGTTGGGTGGGGGCGTAGTACCAGGCAGTGCGATCCTTATCGGCGGTAACCCCGGGGCCGGGAAAAGTACCTTGCTGTTGCAAGTACTGTGCAAACTTTCCCAACAGATGAAAACCCTGTATGTCACCGGTGAAGAGTCTTTGCAGCAGGTCGCGATGCGCGCTCACCGCCTTGGCCTGCCTACCGGTGGTTTGAATATGTTGTCGGAGACCAGCATTGAGCAGATCTGCCTGATTGCCGAGCAGGAACAACCCAGGCTGATGGTGATCGACTCGATTCAGGTGATGCATATGGCGGATATCCAATCATCACCGGGGAGTGTGGCGCAGGTGCGTGAAACGGCGGCTTATCTTACTCGTTTTGCCAAAACACGCGGTGTCGCCATTGTGATGGTGGGCCATGTGACCAAAGATGGTTCACTGGCTGGCCCGAAGGTGTTAGAGCACTGCATCGATTGTTCGGTACTGCTTGATGGTGACGCCGATTCCCGTTTCCGTACCTTGCGCAGCCATAAAAATCGCTTTGGTGCGGTCAATGAGCTGGGGGTGTTTGCCATGACCGAGCAGGGGCTGCGTGAAGTGAGCAATCCTTCTGCCATCTTCCTGAGCCGGGGGGATGAAGTGACCTCGGGGAGTTCGGTGATGGTGGTATGGGAAGGAACCCGACCATTGCTGGTGGAGATACAAGCGCTGGTGGACCATTCAATGATGTCTAACCCGCGCCGTGTTGCGGTGGGGCTGGAGCAGAATCGTCTGGCGATTTTGCTGGCGGTATTGCACCGCCACGGTGGTTTGCAAATGTCCGATCAGGATGTGTTCGTCAACGTGGTCGGCGGTGTCAAAGTGAGTGAAACCAGTGCTGACTTGGCGTTGTTATTGGCGTTGGTTTCCAGCTTTCGTGATCGCCCATTGCCAAATGATTTAGTGGTCTTCGGGGAAGTGGGGTTGGCAGGGGAGATCCGGCCGGTGCCAAGTGGTCAGGAACGTATTTCTGAAGCAGCCAAACATGGTTTCAAACGAGCAATAGTCCCGCACGCCAATGTACCGAAAAAACCACTGGCTAATATGCAAGTATTTGGGGTCAAGAAACTGGCGGATGCCTTGAGTATTCTGGATGAGTTTTAATAGGCCGTAATCATACCCTGTTTAGTATATTATACACGTCAGGTTTCAAGTTATTGCCATCACTCCGGCAGCTTGCAGGGTGACGGGTATATACCCAAGTTCAATGAAGTTGCAGGTAGGCGACAAGTGAGCGAGTCCCTAGGAGCATAGATAACTATGTGACTAGGGCGATCGAGTGTAGTCAACAACCCTGCAGCTTGATTGGTGACGGGGATACATGGAGAGGGAATGATGCGGCAGTTCGATTACCTGAAAGCAGCGATTAAGCAAAAGGGCTGTACCTTACAACAGGTGGCTGAAGTCAGTAATATGACCAAAGGTTATCTCAGCCAACTGTTGAACGATAAAATCAAAAGCCCGAGTGCGCAGAAACTGGAAGCGTTGCACCGTTTTCTGGGGTTGGAATTCCCGCATAGCGAAAAGAAAGTGGGGGTGGTGTTTGGTAAATTTTACCCACTGCATACCGGGCATATCTACCTGATCCAACGTGCTTGCAGCCAGGTTGATGAGCTGCATGTGATCCTGTGCCATGATGAACCCCGTGACCGAACGTTGTTTGAAAACAGTTCCATGTCACAGCAGCCGACCGTCAGTGACCGCTTACGTTGGTTATTGCAAACCTTTAAATATCAGAAAAATATCCGTATTCACTCTTTTGATGAGCAGGGGATTGAGCCTTATCCCCATGGCTGGGATGTCTGGAGCAACGGCGTAAAGCGTTTTATGGAGCAGAAGGGGATTGTGCCCGGTTTTGTCTACTCCAGTGAAGAGTTGGATGCTCCCCGTTACCGTGAATACCTGGGTATTGAAACCATCCTGGTGGACCCTGAACGTTCCTTTATGAATATCAGCGGCAGACAGATCCGTCAGGATCCGTTCCGTTATTGGGATTATATCCCCACAGAGGTCAAACCGTTCTTTGTGCGTACCGTGGCGGTACTCGGAGGAGAATCGAGCGGTAAGTCAACGCTGGTTAACAAGTTGGCGAATATCTTCAACACCACCAGTGCCTGGGAATATGGCCGCGATTATGTGTTTTCGCACCTGGGTGGTGACGAGATGGCGCTGCAGTACTCCGATTACGACAAAATAGCCCTTGGGCAAGCCCAGTATGTGGATTTTGCGGTGAAATATGCCAATAAAGTGGCGTTTATCGATACCGACTTTGTCACGACTCAGGCGTTTTGCCGGAAATATGAGGGGCGCGACCATCCCTTTGTGCAGGCGTTGATCGACGAATACCGTTTTGATCTGGTGATCCTGCTGGAAAACAACACCCCTTGGGTGGCGGATGGCTTGCGTAGCTTAGGTAACCCGGTTGACCGCAAAGAGTTTCAACATCTGCTGGAAGAGATGTTGCAAGCAAACAATATTGAATATGTTCATGTTGAATCCAGCGACTATGAAGAGCGTTTTTTGCGCTGTGTTGAACTGGTGCAGCAACTGTTAGCGGCGGATGCCAGCCGTTTGAGTGGCTCCCCTGCAATCGCACGCTAAGCATAAACCATCGGCGCAGCATGCTGCGCCTGAATGGTATGCTCGCCTCCCTAGGAGCATAGGCCACTATGTGACTAGGGTGAGAGACAAATCCGCCGGGAGCGGATTTGAACGCTGCTTGCAGCGGCCCCGATAGGGGCGAGCCTCAGGGATGAGGCGAGTAACCGCAGCCAACAACCCTGCGGTTTGATTGACGACGGGATATTAGTAAGTAATCACCAACTTGCCCAACATATGCCCCGCCAGCAATTTATGGTGCGCGGCAGTGAGTGTTTCCACCGTCAACCCAGTCACTGTTTCAGTCAGGGTGGTGGTCAATTTGCCCTCATCGAGTAACTGCGCCATCTGTTTGAGGATCTCCCCTTGTTGGGCGATATCCGGCGTGGTGAACATGCTGCGGGTAAACATAAACTCCCAATGTAACGCTGCACTTTTTGTTTTTAATGCACTCTGGTCCAGAGGCTGGCGGTTTTCCACAATGCTACAGATATGGCCTAAAGGCGCGATCAAGTTGCTGATGCTTTGCCAATGGGCATCGGTATCGTTCAGGCACAGAATATAATCCACCCGTTCAATACCGGCTTGTGCCAGATTGTTTTGCAGGTCACGATAATCCACCACCAGGTCGGCACCACGCGCTTGGCACCAGGCGATTGATTCCGGGCGTGAGGCAGTAGCAATCACCTTCACTTGGCTACGCAATGCCGCCAGGGAGATAGCCAAAGAACCAACACCACCGGCACCGCCGATAATTAACAGCGTTTTGCCTGCCTCAGCATGCTGAATATTCAGGTGTTCAAACAGCGCTTCCCAGGCGGTTAGCGCGGTGAGGGGGATAGCCGCCGCTTCTGCCCAGCTCAATTTACTCGGCTTATGGGCAGCAATGCGCGCATCAATCAATTGATAGGTGCTGTTACTACCTGGGCGGGTAATATCCCCGGCGTACCAGACTTCATCACCCGGTTTGAACCCCTCGACACCATTGCCAACGGCCACCACCACACCACTGGCATCCCAGCCGAGAATGCGTGGTTGTTGCAAACCATTTTTTTGCAGACCCGCATGGACCTTGGTATCCACCGGGTTAACAGAAACCGCTTTTACCTCTACCAGCAGGTCATACTGCCCAGGGGTAGGTTGATCGGTAGTGATCTCAATAAAGTGGGCTGGGTTGTTTGGGTCGACGGCGATAGCTTTGATTAACATAGTGCGCTCCTTCAATAAATGCCGACAGTATATACCTAGGATTTACGTCATACACTGGGCACATAGGCAGAGATATTGGGGGAAGAAACAAAAAGCCCGTGGAGTACACGGGCTGGTCATAGGCAGTGGGGCAAGATAATCGCCCCAGCAGGGGTTATTTGGTGATTTTTTTATACTTGATGCGGTGAGGCTCCAACGCATCGGCACCCAACGTACGCTTTTTATACTCTTCGTATTCGGTAAAGTTACCTTCGAAAAACTCCACCTTACCCTCATCCTGATAATCCAGAATATGAGTAGCAATACGGTCAAGGAACCAGCGGTCGTGGGAGATCACCATGGCGCAACCCGGGAATTCCAATAAGGCGTTTTCCAGTGCGCGCAGGGTTTCGATATCCAGATCGTTGGTAGGTTCGTCAAGTAGCAATACGTTACCGCCAACTTGCAACAGTTTGGCCAGATGCAGACGGCCACGCTCACCACCGGACAGCTCACCCACACGCTTGCCTTGGTCAACCCCTTTGAAGTTGAAACGGCCAACATAGGCGCGGCTTGGCATTTCAGTCGTGCCAATGCGCATAATGTCCTGCCCGCCAGAAACTTCTTCCCAAACGGTTTTGGCGTTATCCATGCTGTCACGGAACTGATCGACGGAAGCCAACTTAACGGTATCTCCCAGCACAATGGTGCCAGAATCCGGTTGTTCTTGACCGGACATCATGCGGAACAGCGTAGACTTACCGGCGCCGTTCGGGCCGATAATCCCGACGATGGCCCCTTTGGGTACCGAGAAGGAGAGGTCGTCGATCAATACGCGGTCACCGTAGGATTTACGCAACTGACTAACTTCAACCACTTTATCCCCCAGACGTGCGCCTGGTGGAATAAACAGTTCGTTAGTTTCGTTACGTTTCTGGTATTCGGTATTGTTCAGTTCTTCAAAGCGAGCCAGACGCGCTTTACCTTTAGACTGGCGGCCTTTAGCACCTTGACGCACCCACTCCAGCTCTTTCTCGATGGACTTGCGGCGTGCGGCTTCGGTAGAGGCTTCCTGCGCCAGACGCGCATCTTTCTGCTCCAGCCAGGAAGAGTAGTTGCCTTCCCATGGAATACCTTCGCCACGATCCAGCTCCAGTATCCAACCCGCCACGTTATCCAGGAAGTAGCGGTCGTGGGTAATAGCGACCACGGTCCCTTCAAAGTCGTGCAGGAAACGCTCTAGCCAAGCAACGGACTCGGCATCAAGGTGGTTGGTGGGTTCGTCCAGCAACAGCATGTCTGGCTTTTCCAGCAACAGACGGCACAAGGCGACACGACGGCGTTCACCACCGGAAAGGTTGGCGATTTTGGCATCCCACTCCGGCAGGCGTAGTGCATCGGCAGCGCGCTCAAGCTGGGCATTGAGGTTATGGCCATCATGGGCTTGAATGATCTCTTCCAGGCGACCTTGTTCGGCGGCCAGTTTATCGAAATCAGCCCCTTCCTCAGCATAAAGTGCGTACACCTCATCAAGGCGTTTTAGCGCCCCCACCACTTCTGCCAGCGCTTCTTCTACCGACTCACGAACGGTGTGCGCCATATTGAGTTGCGGCTCTTGCGGCAGATAGCCGATCTTGATACCCGGTTGTGGGCGCGCTTCCCCTTCGATATCGGTATCGATGCCCGCCATAATGCGCAGCAGGGTTGATTTACCGGAGCCGTTCAGGCCCAGCACACCAATTTTGGCCCCAGGGAAGAAACTCAAGGAAATATTTTTCAAAATATGACGCTTCGGCGGCACGACTTTGCCGACGCGGTGCATGGTATAGACGTATTGAGCCACGTTGCTCTAGCCTCTCTATCAAGTTTTTATACCCGTCACCTATGAAGCTGCAGCGGTGTTGGCTACGCTCTTTCACCCTAGTCACATAGTTATCTATGCTCCTAGGGCTTCACTCGCTTGCCGCCTACCTGCAACTCCATTGAATTTGGGTATATAGGGTGTCTTTCTGCAAGAGTGTAGCCCGTTTCATAATCAGATCCCAGACCCGACACCACGATAGGCAAATGTATATCCGTCATCAAGCAAGTTGCCGGGGCTGCAGTGGCTCGCCTTACCCATAAGGCTATCCGTTTTTGTTCACCTCAAACATCATAATATCGCTGGTAAACGAGCCATCGTCCTGGATGGCGAAATGCTGCTGTACCTCTGCGGTTACCCCTTGCTGTAGCGCCCGAATCGCCGTAACGAAATGCTCCGGGGTACGCATTCGCGCCACCCAACTGGTGAACTCCAATGGCAGGCGGTCTGAAGTGACCTGCTGCACCACCAGCCCGGCGTCAGTGAACATGCTCAGCCATTCGCCTGGTGAATAGTCGCGGACATGTGAGGTATCACGCAACACTTCTACTGTTTGCAGATAAACATCTAACAGCGGGTGCCCAGGAGAAACCACATCCATCAGGATGGCACGACCACCGGGTTTCAACACGCGCTTCACTTCACGCAGTGCCTGGCCGACATCATGCCAGTGATGCGCTGAATAACGGCTAATCACAATATCGAAGCTGGCATCGTCAAACGGCAATGATTCTGCCACCCCTTGTTGCACGCGAACGTTTGCCACCCCTTTTTCTGCGGCAGCGGTACTCACCACCGTTAACATCTGTGCCGACAAATCATAGGCCACCACTTGCGCCACTTTTTCCGCCGCAGTGAAACTGGCATGCCCAGCGCCACAGCCCAAGTCCAGCAATTGAGCGGTGTTACAGTTTTCCAGCAGGTTCGACAAACGTTGCAGATCTTTTCCTTGAGCATGTACGGCACTGTTTAAGTAGGCTTGCGCCTGTTCGCCGAATTGACGTTCCACAGCGTTCTGGTGGCTATTATTGTTGTTCATGTTGATTCCCGTTATTAGTTTGCCGTTATTCACATGGTTTTATCTTGCATGGCCTTGGTCATACGATGATGGGGGCCAAGTACCTGATGGTGATCATGACTATAATTAATTCACTATACGGGTACAATATGAGCAGTTATCCTAGTATAAGAGGTACCCGTTTATGGAATCAGATGATTTATCCGGCCCTAAAGCCCTAGGGGCTTTTCTGCGCGCCTGCCGGGAACGGGTAACGCCAGAAATGTTAGGCTTACCCACCGCTCCACGCCGCCGTACCAGCGGTTTACGTCGTGAAGAACTGGCACAAATCAGTGGCATCAGTACCACTTGGTACACCTGGATTGAGCAAGGGCGCGAGGTGGCTATCGCTCCAGGAACGTTGGCTCGCATTGCCAAAGCGTTGCAACTTGACCATGCTGAACGCCATTATTTATTTACTTTGGCGCGTATCGCTGATCCCGAGTTGGAACTGCATCAGGACACCATTAACCCCGTCGTGCTGCAAAGCGTGCATCAAATGACGGTGCCTTGTTATCTGCTCGATTTTACCTGGCATATGGTGGCCTGGAATCAACAGGCTGAAGCCTTATTTGGCGATTGGCTGCAACAAGCCAATACACCCAATCTGCTACATTTTATGTTCTTCCACCCCCAAGCAAAGAAATTGGTCACCCATTGGGAGGAGCGCGCCCAGCGTGTGGTCGCTGAATTTCGTGCTGAAACTAGTCACCATCAGGGAACCGAAGAAATACGCGCCTTTGTACGCCACATGACACAACACAGCGAATTTTTTGACCGTTGGTGGCGGCAGCAGGATGTGCTGGCCCGTGAAGGGGGCGAGCGAACGTTTACTCATCCGCAGCAAGGCATCCTGCATTATCAGCAAGTGACTTTTTATCCCGCTGAACATCATGGGTTGAAGCTGGTGATGCTGATCCCATTGCCCAGCCACCCCAGTTAACAAACAACCTCCGTTAGCCTGGCGTGAGCGAGTGAAAGAGGTTATGGCTAGGGGATTTTTAGCGATTCAGTGATGCTCACTGTTGATTATCTGCAAACCAGCATCGCGATTGGTAGGGTATAATGATCATCATATTTTGTGGGCAGGTCGGGCGGTGCAGGTGCTAGGGCCAGTTGGCAGCCGCAGTAAAAACCGCGATAAAAATAGTTAACCATGAGGTTAGGGTAAATGAAGACAAAACGTGTTGAGTTGGTTTCGGTTGTCCCCCCTGCCACTTTTCCGCAGGTGGCCCCCGTCATGCTGACGGCGGAAACGATGGCTGCGCGCCGTGATAAAGTGCTGGCGAGGATGAGAGCTGAAAATTTTGATGCGTTGCTGATTTACGCTGATAAAGAGCATGGCGGTAACTTCGAATATTTGACCGGTTTTGTACCGCGCTTTGAAGAGGCCCTGTTGCTATTGGAAGCTGACGGTAAAGCGACCATTATTTTAGGGAATGAAAACCTGAAAATGGCACAACATGCGCGTTTACCGGTGCAACAGCTGCTTTGTCCTTATTTCTCTTTGCCGAACCAGCCGATGGATCACGAAAAGCCGCTCGATGAGCTCTTTGTGGCCGCCGGTTTGGGAAATAAACAGAAAGTCGGTTTAGTAGGTTGGAAAATGTTTACCGGCAAAATAGGCAACCAGGAAACACTGTTTGATCTCCCTTATTTTATCGTTGAATCCGTTAAAAAGAGCCTGGCTACGGGGGCCACATTGGTCAATGCCATCCCCCTGTTTATTGGTGGACAAGCGGGAGCGCGAACCACCAATAATGCCAATGAACTCGCACACTACGAGTACGGTGCCAACCTCTCTTCCACTTGCATTATGGCGGCGATGAATAGCGTTGCGGTGGGCGTTAAAGAGAGCGATTTAGGGCAGCAACTCACTGCCGAGGGGCAATATAATACGGTGGTCACCATTGCTGCCACCGGGCGTCGTTTTGAACATGCCAACTTTTATCCCACTCACAAAGTGATCCAGCAAGGTGACCCGCTGTCGTTGACCACGGCGTATAAAGGGGGGTTATCCAGTCGAACCGGCTTTGCTATCGCTGATGAAAGTGAATTGCCCGCCAACCAAAGTGACTATCTGGCAAGGGTAGCCAAGCCTTACTACCGTGCAGTGGCGACCTGGTTGGAGAATATTCATATCGGTATGAAAGGCGGTGAACTTTATTCCCTGATTGAGCAGGTGTTGCCTAAGAAGGATTATGGTTGGCATCTAAACCCAGGGCACTTGGTGGCGGATGAGGAGTGGATGTCTTCCCCTGTCTATCCATTATCGGAAGAGCAAATCCGTAGTGGCATGATGTTACAGATTGATATTATTCCATCCGTCGCGGGGTATACCGGTGTCAGCGCTGAGGAGTGTGTGGCGGTAGCCGATGCTGAACTCCAGGCCAACATCAGGCAGGAATACCCGCAGCTTTGGGCGCGTATCACCCAGCGGCGTGAATATCTCAAGACAGTGTTGAATATTAACTTAAGCGATGATGTTATCCCGCTATCCAATACCGTTGCCTATCTCAGGCCGTTTCTCCTGGCTAAAGATAAGGCCTTGGCGATGCGTGATTGAAGCTAGCCCGGTTTTAGTGAGTAGGGTAGTCAAGCACTATCCTGATTTCTTCAAATTACCGGTAAACAGTAACCTTACGAGCTCTAAGGACGGAGCTCGTTGTCGAGCCTCTTTCAAGCGCCTCAGTATAACCATGATAAATATGTAGGGTGTTATATATAAAACCATGGTTATAACAGACATTCTTGTGTCGAATAAAATTCGATATTCATATTCTATTACACAAATAAAGTATCTTTTATTATTCAACTTAAACAGACTCAGAGCTTGAACCTGATAAAGTGATTGTGTAAAGTTCGCGCGGGAACTTTGGTGTGGCAAGGGATACGGCCTGTCTCGATGGTCTTGTGAACCGTTATTTTCAGTGAAATAGCCTCAACTTAACCAATTCTTAACATTGTTCTTAACCCATCATTTTCAGATGCTCAGATTAATATCTTGATTGCATTGAGGTTGGGCTCAAATAATCAAAAATGGAGATTGTATTATGGGAAAATTCTTAAAATGGTGTGTCGCTCTCACTGTAATAGTTACTCTGGCAGGTTGTGCACGGACCGCGCCAGTAGTTCAAGTTCACAGTACGGTAACTGCGGGCCATACTGAAACTCAGGTAAGAGATGCTATTCTAAAAGCGGGGCAGCAACGTCAGTGGATCATGACGCAAGTCAGTCCAGGTGTCATTAATGGCCGCCAGCAAGCACGTGACCACGTTGCAGAAATTCGCATTAATTATACGGCAACCAGCTATTCCATTAACTATGTCAGTAGCCTCAATTTGCAATCCTCCGGTGGTAAGATTCATAAGAGTTATAATCGTTGGGTACTCAATCTCGATAAAGATATTCAGTTGAACCTGTCAGCAGGCGCTGGATTATAATTATTAGTGTTGATTAACATTGGGTCGGTCGTGGTCCAATGAAACTATTTTTTATATCCAGACTCATTCAAGTTGCAGTCAACATCGCTGCGGCTTGAATGGTGATGGGGATAGACTCCAAATCATGTCAATTGCTGTAAGTTAATGAGTCACCAAGGGGATAAATGACCTGGTGGCAGGTTGAGTACCGCTAACGCACAGGCAATTTGAAAGATAGCGAGACCAGCTTAAGGGATTGCGTGAAAAATGTATGAGCATGATAAGCTCAGTGCCCTCGATGCCATTACCGAGGCACAACGAATTGCTTTTGCACCTATGCTGTTTCAAACGGCACTTTGTTTACGCAATACAGGTGTACTGGATTATCTCGATAAACAAGGAAGGCGTGGAGCCACTCTGCGAGATATCACCAATAACAGTAATATTAATGAATATGCAGTCAGCGTGTTACTGGATATGGGGCTCAGTGGGCGTATTGTGACCTGTAAAGAGGAGCATTACTATATTGCCAAGGTTGGCCATTTTCTGCTTCACGATACCATGACCCGTGTGAATATGGATTTCACCCAAGATGTTTGCTATCAGGGGTTATTCTCTTTAGAAGAAGCACTTAAAGCAGGAAAGCCAACAGGCTTGAAAGTATTTGGTGAGTGGCCAACCATTTATCCGGCCTTATCACAATTACCTCATGCGGCGCGTGAAAGCTGGTTCGCTTTTGATCATTACTATTCAGACGGCGCGTTTGACGCAGTATTGCCACATATATTTGCCTATCAACCGGGCTCTTTATACGACGTGGGGGGCAATACAGGTAAGTGGGCGCTCCGTTGCTGCCAGCATGATAATGATGTCTCCGTGACATTATTAGATTTACCACAGCAAATTGCCTTGGCTCGCGAGAATATTGAAGCGGCGGGATTATCTCATCGCATCGGTTTCCATGCGGTAGATATGCTGGGTGATGCCCCATTACCTGGCGAAGCCGATATCTGGTGGATGAGTCAGTTCCTTGACTGTTTCTCACCAGAACAAATTATTGCCATTCTGAACCGCGTTGCGGGTGTGATGAAACCCGGCGCTCGGTTGTGTATTATGGAACTCTTCTGGGATGCACAAAAATTTGAGGCCGCAGCATTCAGCTTGAATGCGTCATCGCTCTATTTCACTTGTATGGCTAACGGGAATAGCCGTTTTTATAGTGTAGAGAAGTTTTGTCATTACCTCGAAATGGCGGGTTTTCGGCTAGAGAAACGCGTTGATAACCTCGGAATTGGGCATACTTTACTGATATGTCAAAAATTTTAATAAAATGGCAGCATTTTTGTTGCACTGACTCCCTGTCACTCTCTCAGAGTCACCCATTGATTGCGGATGCGCTTACTTAGATGAAATTGGCTTTAAATATTATTGACTGGCAGGCCAGGGCACCTGGTTTGAGCGAGGCAGCACAGTGGTATCAGTGGTCGCAGCAGCCCCATGCTATTGTGCCCTCAGAACCACAGGCGAAGCTAAGCGAGCTTTCAATGATGACGGCACGTCGCTTGGCATCAGGTAGTCGATTGGCGGTGGAGTGTGGCTTGGCGATGTTACGCCGACATCAAATTGATGCTGTGCTGTACACCAGCCGTCATGGTGAACTGGAACGCAATTATCGCATCTTGTCAGCCCTGGCGGAGCAGTTGCCGGTCTCTCCCAGTGACTTCACCACCTCGGTGCATAATTCGGCAGTAGGGCATTTGACTATTGCGGCTCAACAACCATTGGTTTCATCCTCATTGGCTGCCGGTATCGATACTTTTCAGCAAGGGTTGTGTGAAGTGACTTGTTTATTACAGGCAGGCTATCAACGGGTATTAATGGTGGATTTTGACGGTATGTTACCCGAGTTTTACCATGACAGCCTGCCTGAACAGATGCCGACCTGGGCTTATGCAGTGGCCATGGTATTTGAGCGTGGAGAAACGTTGCAATGTACCAGTCAGGCGGTGGAGTACGGGGAAGAACCTGCATTGCCACAAAGCTTGCAGTTTTTGCAACATTACTTAAGTGCTGTGCCGCTGTTTTCGATCCCAGGGGAGAGATTGATGTGGCACTGGAGCCGGGCATGAATCCCCTGTACGCGCGCATAAACCGGCTTTGGCGGCTGGTTATGACCGGGTGGTGTTTTGTGCTGTTTGGTATTGGCGGGCTATTGCTGTCGCTGGTTTGGTTTAATCTGCTGCTGGTGTTGTATCGCAATGAGGCCAAGCGGCGTAGCCTGGCTCGCTACAGTATTGCTACCAGCTTTCGCTTTTTTCTGTCGACGGCCAAAGTGCTGGGGGTACTTGACTATCGCATTGATGGTCTTGAGCTGCTGCGCAAGGAACGTGGTTGTCTGATAGTCGCCAACCACCCGACCTTGATAGACTATGTGCTGTTGGCGTCGGTGATGCCGGAAACAGACTGCCTGGTAAAAAGTTCATTATTGCGCAATCCGTTTATTGGTGGCGTGATCCGTGCGGCAGGTTATCTGATTAATAGTCAGGCGGATGAGTTACTCCCAGCCAGCCAGCAGCGCCTTGCCCAGGGGGATACTATCCTGATTTTCCCCGAGGGGACACGCACACGTCAGGGGGAGCAGATGGTGTTGCAGCGAGGTGCCGCCAATATCGCTGTGCGCTGCGGTTGTGATTTACGTGTGGTGGTGATCCGCTGCAGTGAGCATCTGCTTGATAAGCAAAGCAGGTGGTATGACATCCCCCCCAGAAAACCCCTGTTTCAGGTGGCAGTGGGTGAGCGGGTACCGATTAAACAATTTATTGATGCAAAATCACCACAGCCAGCACTGGCTGCCAGGCGGCTCAACCAGCATATTTTGCATCTACTATCACCAGGACTATACCCAAGCTCAATCAAGCTGCAGGTAGAGGGTATCCGAGGGAATTCCGATGAGCTGGCACCAGTCAGTGATACGGGTAAACGCGGGTAACCCCAATCTCTGCGGTGTGATTGGTGATGGGAATAATTTCGTTGCAAGGAAAAATAATAATGCAAGCTCTCTATCTTGAAATAAAAAACCTGATTATCAATACATTGAATCTGGATGAGCTGTCGCCTGATGATATCGATACTGACGCGGCACTGTTTGGTGAAGGTCTGGGGTTGGACTCCATCGATGCTCTGGAGTTGGGGCTGATGGTGAAAAACCAATACGGCATCGTGTTGTCCGCAGAGAGTGAAGAGATGCGTCAGCATTTCTATTCTGTGGCGACGCTGGCTTCTTTCATCCACAATCAACGCGCTTAAGAGCCCATCCGCTATGACAGAACAACATGCCATTTATCAGGAAGTATCTGATCTTCTAGGTAAACTATTTGAAATTTCCCCTGATGATATTAAGCCAGAGGCCCGTCTGTATGAGGATCTTGAGCTGGATAGTATTGATGCGGTTGACATGATCGTGCATCTGCAAAAGAAAACCGGCAAAAAGATCAAGCCTGAAACCTTTAAATCCGTCCGTACCGTGCAGGATGTGGTGGATGCGGTAGAAAACCTGCTGCGAGAATAATATTCCCTATGGGTGGTTACCGTTTGCAGCGGGGTATACAACTGATTACAGCGCTGATGCTGCTGGCTTGGCCATTTCTTATCTGGTTTGGTTTGACCTATAACGGTCTGCGTTGGTTAGTGCCGCTGATGGTTTTTTTGCTGATCTTGCGAGTTTGTCAGGTCCGCCAGACTATTGGCCCGATGCGCCTGGTGATACAAAGCGTTGTTTCGGCGGGGGTTGCCTTATGCATCTTGAGCTATCTGCTGCAAGCGCACCAGCTGTTGTTGTTTTATCCCGTGATGGTGAATCTGGTGATGCTGGTGTTATTCGGCAGTTCACTATGGAGTTCAATGCCGCTGGTTGAGCGCTTGGCACGTTTGCAGGCACCGGAACTCCCCCCAGAGGGAGTGCGTTATACCCGCAAGGTAACGCAAATATGGTGCGTGTTTTTTATTTTAAATGGTGCAATGGCACTATTTACCGTTTTATATGGTGAGATGTGGTTATGGACGACTTGGAACGGCATGATAGCCTATGTGCTGATGGGAATATTGATGATGGGCGAATGGCTGGTACGCCGCCAGGTGATAAAACGAGCCGCCCCATGATCAAGCCGCTTCCTCTGGCACAGTGGTTGAGTGCACCTCGTCCGGATGACACACCGGTTGCCTGGCTGGGCGAACAGACCTGGACCCTGGGGCATCTGCGTTATGATGTCACGCTGTTGGTGAAAACCCTGCAACAGCACGAGGGTCAACGCTGGGCGCTCTGTTTTGAAAACAGCTATTTATTTATCGTCGCATTATTAGCGATGCTGTATGCAGGGAAAACACCGATTATTCCAGGGCATAGCCGTGTTTCGCTGCTGGAGGAGCAACAAGCCCTGTTTAATGGCGTATTGGCAGACCGCATGCTGACCTGGGGTGGTCCAACTGTTGTCATTCATTCTGCTAATCAACAGGCTGAACAGCGTGAGCCATTACCTGCGATTGACCCGTCAGCTTATGTCGAGTTATTTACCTCTGGTTCCACCGGGCAGCCGCGACGAGTCATTAAGCCTATCACCTGCCTGGATCGTGAAGCGCTATTATTGGCGGACCGCTTTGCTGAACGCCTTGCTGGCTGCCGTGTTGTCGCCTCTGTGGTGCCACAGCATCTTTATGGGCTCACCTTCCGTATCTTTCTGCCCATGGCGTTAGGGTTACCGCTGCATGCGGCGATGCTCTATTACACCGAGCAGTTGGCCGCGTTGAATCCTGCCTATCGCTATGTGTTTATCAGCAGCCCGGCCTTTTTAAAACGTTTGGATCATCAACTGACACCGCCATCGGTAGCGATGGTGCTTTCCGCTGGTGGCGTCCTGCCATGGGAAGATGTGGTTCAAACTGCCCATTGGTTGGGAGTATGGCCTGACGAAATTTACGGCAGTACTGAAACCGGGATTATGGCGTGGTGCCATCGCCAGCAGGAGGATATCCTTTGGCAATGCTTCCCAGGGATAAAGATCCACGCCGATGGTGAGGTGTTTCGTGCTATTTCCCCCCTAATACCCGACAGTCAGGGCCAGTTGCTTGATGATATTTTGCAGTTTGATGATAACGGCTTGTTCCGTTTGCAGGGGCGCTGTGGCCGTGTCGTGAAGATTGAAGAGAAGCGAATTTCGTTGGACGAGATTGAACAACGCTTGCTGGAGTTGGAAGGGGTGAAGGAGGCGGTAGCTCTGTCAGTGAGTTGCGGTGGTCGTCAGGGGATTGGTGCTCTGCTGGTGCTGGATGAACCTATGCGGCAACAATGGCAACAGCATAGTAAGGCGGCACAGGAACTTGAGTGGCGTCGTGCGTTGTTGCCTCGGTTAGAGCCAGTTACCGTTCCCCGTTACTGGCGTATTATCGATGAGATACCGGTCAACAGTATGAATAAGCGTGTCTATGCGCAATTACAGGAGCTTTTTCATGCAACCACATGAAATTGAAAGTCATTTGTTGCAGGCATCACAAGCGGAAATCGTCCTGTGGCTTGACCCGGCTTCATTCTGGTTTAAGGGCCATTTTGCTGCCCAGCCACTGTTGCCTGGTGTTGCTCAATTAAATTGGGTGATGCATTACGCCACTACGCTGCTGGCACCGGGTTTTCGTTTTCACAGTATATCGAACGTTAAGTTTCAAGCCCCTTTGCTGCCGGAAAATAGAGTGACGTTGCTGCTTAACTGGCAGGAAGAGCGGCAGGTATTAACCTTCAGTTATCAACGTCATGATGGTGATGCGCGGCAGACTGCCAGCAGTGGGAAGATTCGTCTATGTCGTTAACTGCCATGTCATTAACTGCTATGTCGCTAACCCCCGTAGCCTGCCATTTCTGTGTGGTGATCCCTTGTTATAATCACGGAGCCATGATGGCTAGCGTGTTGACACGTTTGCAGCCCTTTGGTTTGCCCTGCTTTGTGGTGGACGATGGCAGTGATGAAGCGACACGCCAAGAGCTTGAACATTTGGTGGGGCGTTATCCTCATGTGACGCTGGTACGTCTTGCTCACAATTCCGGTAAAGGGACTGCGGTAATTCGCGGGTTGGAAGAGGCTTTTCAACAGGGGTTTACCCACGCGATTCAGGTGGATGCGGATGGGCAACACACCATTGAAGATATTCCTAAACTGATGGCGTTGGCACAGCAGCATCCCAGTGCGTTAATTTCCGGGCAACCGATTTATGACGATTCAATCCCACGTTCGCGTCGTTATGGCCGCTGGATAACCCATGTCTGGGTGTGGATTGAAACCCTCTCTTTGCAGTTAAAAGATAGCATGTGCGGTTTTCGCGTTTATCCGCTGGCGCCTACGTTGCAATTAGCGCAGCAGGTAGCCCTGGGTAAACGGATGGATTTTGATACTGAAGTGATGGTGCGGCTCTACTGGCAAGGTAACCGTAGTTATTTCGTCCCCACTCGCGTCACCTATCCGCAGGATGGTCTGTCGCACTTTGATGCATTGAAAGATAACTGCCGTATTTCACTGATGCATACTCGTCTGTTCTTCGGCATGCTGCCACGAATCCCAGCGCTGCTATTGCGCCGTTCCAGCTCACACTGGGCACAGCAAAAGGAGGTCCAGGGGCTATGGGGGATGCGACTCATGCTTACTGTCTGGCGACTGCTGGGGCGTAAAGCATTTTCACTGTTACTCTACCCGGTCGTGGCCGCTTATTGGCTTGGTGCACATCAGGCACGCCGTGCTTCGCAAAACTGGCTCAAGCGGGTGAGGTATGAATTAACCCAGCGTGAGCGCCCGATCCCAGCCGGTTGCAATAGCTACCAACATTTTTTGCGCTTTGGTGACGCCATGCTGGACAAAATTGCCAGTTGGCGAGGCGAGCTGCAATTGGGGCGGGATGTTATTTTTGCACCGGGGGCTGAGGCCACTCTGGATGTTCCTTCACCAACGGGAAAATTGCTGTTGGTGTCACATTTAGGGGATGTTGAAGCCTGTCGTGCTCTGGCTCAACAACAAGGCAGTAAGACCATCAATGCGTTGGTGTTTACTGATAACGCGCAACGTTTCAAACAGATTATGGCAGAGATGGCTCCACAGGCAGGGTTGAATCTGATCCCGGTTAATCATCTCGGCCCTGAGAGTGCCATATTGCTGAAAGAGAAGCTGGACCGTGGTGAATGGGTTGCCATTGTTGGCGATCGTGTTGCTGTGAATCGGCAACGGGGTGGTGACTGGCGTGTGGTTTGGAGCCGCTTTATGGGGCGTCCGGCACCCTTTCCTCAGGGGCCTTTTATTCTGGCGTCGGTCTTGCGCTGCCCAGTATTACTGGTTTTTGCCCTGCGTCAGCAAGGGAAACTGTATTTACACTGTGAACCCTTCGCCAACCCGTTACTGTTACCACGTGCGGACCGCCAGGGAGCACTGCAACAAGCGGTTGATCGCTATGCGGAGCGCCTAGAACATTATGCGCTGGCGTCGCCGCTCGATTGGTTTAATTTTTTCGATTTCTGGCAACTTCCTGACCAACCTGTTGATAAGGAGTAAAGGGTGCTCAACGATCCCCGTTTTACTGCTGAAGTAGAGCTTTCAGTGCCCTTCCATGATGTCGATATGATGGCGGTGGTTTGGCACGGTAACTACTTTCGCTACTTTGAAATTGCCCGCGAGGCATTACTGAACCAGTTTGATTATGGTTATCGGCAGATGAAAGCATCGGGTTATCTTTGGCCAGTGGTGGACACTCGGGTGAAGTACCGCAACATCCTGACTTTTGAACAGCGGATCCGTGTCTGTGCCCGCTTAACAGAATATGAAAACCGTTTGCGCATTGACTATCAGATTTTTGATGCAGCTAGCGGCAAATGTACCACTACCGGTTACACCATTCAGGTGGCGGTAGAAGAAAAGAGTGGGGAGATGTGTTTTGTCTGCCCGGCAATTCTGTTTGAACGAATGGGAGTGACACCATGAAGTACTGGCCTCTATTTATTCTGCTGTTCACTCCGTGGGTTAGTGCCGTCACGCTGGATGAATTGCAGCAGCGTTTTACCGAACAACCGGTGGTGCGCGCTCATTTTGATCAGACTCGCAGTATCAAAGGCCTGCCACAGCCGTTGCGCTCGCAAGGTGAAATGGTCATTGCCCGTGAACAAGGGTTGTTATGGGATCAGAAAACGCCGTTTGTCATGACGCTGATACTGGATGATGCGCGTATGGTGCAAGTGATTAACGGTCAGGCACCACAGGTGATTACGGCACAAAATAACCCTCAGATGTTCCAGTTCAACCATCTGTTGCGTGCGCTATTTCAGGCTGATCGAAAAGTATTGGAGCAAAACTTCCAAATTGATTTCCAGGATAAAGGTGAAGGCCGCTGGATGTTAAAGCTAACGCCTGTCACCACCCCGTTGGATAAAATTTTTGCCACCCTTGAACTGTCCGGGCAGCATTATCTGGAAACCATCCAACTGAACGATAAACAGGGTGATCGCACAACGATTATCTTCTCCCAACATCGGCTGACCCCCAATAGCTTGACCCATGATGAGAACCAACGTTTTGCTGCACACTAGCGCTAAACGCTTGGCGTGGTTATGGGGAGCCCTTTGTCTGGTTTTACTGGGTACCTTGCTGGTCATGTTGCCACAAACGCGTATCAACAGCAGTGTGCTGGCCATGTTGCCCAAGCAGACCCTGGGGACTATCCCCCCAGCACTGAATGACGGCTTTATGCAGCGGCTGGATAAACAACTGGTTTGGTTAGTCAGCCCGGGTAAACAGGCTAACCCGCAGGTCGCGCAATACTGGCTCACACTGTTGCAGCAATCCAAGGGGGTGAAGGAACTCAAAGGCCCGATGGATGCGACTAGCCAGCTGGCTTGGGGGGACTTTTATTGGCGTCATCGTAATGGCTTGCTCGACAGTGCGACACGTCAACGCTTACAGGATGGGGGGAAGCCCAGGCTCAGTGGATCCTCTCGCAACTCTACTCTGCATTTTCAGGGGTGAGCGGTAAAGAGTTACAAAATGATCCCTTGATGCTCATGCGCGGCTCGCAATTGGCATTGGCCCAAAATAGCCAGCGTTTGCGACTGATGGATGGCTGGTTGGTCACCCAGGATGATGAGGGGAATTACTGGTATTTGCTGCATGGTGAGTTAGCGAACTCGTCGTTTGATATGCAGCAGACTCACCAGGTGGTGTCCACGCTTAATAGGTTGGAAAACCAGTTAAAGGCAGAGTATCCACAGGCACAACTGCTTTCACGTGGCACGGTGTTTTACAGTGATTATGCCAGCCAACAAGCGAAGAGCGACCTCTCTACCTTGGGGGTAGCGACGATCCTCGGCGTCATCTTGCTGATTGTTGTGGTTTTTCGTTCACTGCGCCCTCTGCTGTTGTGCCTGCTTTCGGTAGGTATTGGGGCGTTGGCCGGGGTCGTCGCTACATTGTTGCTCTTTGGCGAACTGCACCTGATGACGCTGGTGATGAGTATGAGCATTATTGGCATCTCCGCTGACTACACGCTCTACTATCTCACTGAGCGGATGGTCCATGGCGGCGAAGTGTCACCTTGGCAAAGTTTGCATAAAGTTCGTCAAGCGCTGTTGTTGGCATTGCTGACGACCGTCATCGCCTATCTGATTATCATGTTGGCGCCCTTTCCGGGGATTCGCCAGATGGCGGTGTTTGCCGTGGCAGGGCTGAGCGCCTCCTGTTTGACGGTACTTTTCTGGCACCCTTGGTTATGTCAGCGATTGCCGGTCAGGCCCATCCCGGCTATGACACTACTACTGCGCTGGCTGGCGTTTTGGCGGCGTAAGCAAAAATTATCGTGGGCCTTGCCTGTGCTCCTGGCGGTGGTTTCATTGGCAGGTATCGCGACATTGCGGTTTGATGATGATATTGCTCAGTTGCAAGCGCTGCCGCAGGGGATTCTGGCGCAGGAAAAGCAGATTACCTACCTGACAGGGCAAAGCGTCGATCAGAAATGGTTTGTGGTTTATGGGGCAACCTCGCAACAAGTTTTGGAACGCCTTGAAGCATTGACTCCGGTTTTGGAGCAGGCTCGTCAGGGGGGAACGCTGACTGGGTTTCGCTTGCTCCCACTGAATTCGCTGGTTCGTCAGCAACAGGATCTCACCCTGTTACGTGAGGCGGCACCAGCCACCATTCGTGCGCTGCAAAGTGCGGGGTTGACGGCAATCACCCCGGCATTGCAGGCGATGCCGGTCACAGTTGATGAATGGCTTGCCAGCCCTGCCAGTGAGGGGTGGCGTTTGATGTGGTTAACGCTGTCAAACGGTGAAAGTGGTGTGTTGGTTCCGGTTGATGGTGTGACAGACAGTACCGCATTGAAGGCATTGGCAGCAAAGCAGGAGGGGGTGGAGTGGGTTGATCGTAAAAGCACCTTCAACGAACTTTTTGCGCTCTATCGCACGCTGCTCGCTGGTTTGTTGCTGGTGGCTCTGGCGGTGATTGCCTGCGGCGCAATGATACGTCTGGGGTGGCGTAAAGGATTAGTCAGCCTGGTACCTTCGTTGCTGTCCCTCAGTTGTGGGCTGGCTGTTTTATCCTTGAGTGGTCATGGGGTGAACCTGTTTTCGTTATTGGCACTGGTGCTGGTTTTGGGGATCGGTATTAACTACACCCTGTTTTTCAGTAATCCACGGGGTACGCCGGTGACTTCATTGCTGGCGATCACGCTGGCGATGATGACTACATTACTTACGCTAGGCATGTTGGTTTTTAGTACCACACAAGCAATTAGTAACTTTGGGATGGTGTTGGTGAGTGGGATCTTTACTGCTTTTCTGCTTTCCCCATTAGCCATGCCTGACCGAAAAGAGAGAAAAAAATGAGAAAGAATCACCTTTGGCATACGGTTATGCTGCTTGGGGTATTGTTAATGAGTGGTTGTCGCCATTCCCCCGGCCCTGCGGATAGCTCCGCCCCACAGGCGTGGCTTGAGCCTGGTGTGCGGGTGACGCTACCGGCTCCGGGCATTACGCCAGAAGTGAATTCTCAACAGTTGCTGACGGGCAGTTTTAACGGACAAACCCAGTCTTTGTTGGTGATGTTGAACGCTGACGCCAACCAAATTACGTTGGCAGGTCTCTCGTCTGTGGGGATCCGTCTATTCCTGCTCACCTATGACCATAATGGCATCCATACCGAGCAGGCGTTAGTAGTGCCACAATTGCCGCCAGCCAGTCAGGTTTTAGCTGATGTGATGCTCAGCCATTGGCCGATTAGTGCCTGGCAGAAGCAATTACCCAAAGGCTGGACCCTGGTTGATCAAGGGGATAAGCGTGAGTTGCGCAATGCCAGCGGCAAACTGGTCACTGAAATCACCTATTTACAGCGTAAAGGCAAACGTGAGCCTATTAGCATCAGGCAGCATGTCTTTAAATATCACATCGGCATTCAATATTTGGGCGACTGATATGATTTACATTTCTGCTATCGGCATGATTAACGCCTTAGGGCAATCGAACGCGGAGATTGCGGCCAACCTGACGCGCGGTGTTGCGCCAGGTATGCGTCCGCGCCCGGGTTGGTTACAGAATGATCTGCCAGTGGTGTTAGGGGGTGTTGATGGTGAATTACCGCCGATTCCCGACAGTTTTGCCCCCCATCGTAGCCGCAATAATCAACTGCTATTGGCAGCGCTGGCACAAATTCAACCGGTGGTGGATGAGGCGATACGGACTATTGGTCCTGAGCGCATCGCGGTGGTGTTGGGTACCAGCACGTCTGGATTGGATGAAGGTGATCAGTACGTTAATCTGCGGCTCCATGGTGAAGAGAGTTCAAGTTGGCATTACGCGCAACAAGAACTGGGTGACCCGTCGCGCTTTCTCAGCCGTTGGCTAGGATTGAGTGGCCCGGCATTTACGCTTTCCACCGCCTGTTCTTCCAGCGCCCGGGCGATCATCAGTGGGTGCAGGTTGATCGAAGCAGGTTTGGCGGATATGGCGATTGTCGGTGGGGCTGATACCTTAAGCCGGATGCCGATTAACGGGTTCGATAGTCTGGCGTCGCTTTCTACTACTCTTTGTCAGCCGTTTAGCCGTGACCGTAGCGGCATTACCATTGGTGAAGGTGCAGCACTGATGGTACTGACGCGTGAACCACAGTCGATTGCCGTGCTGGGGGTAGGTGAGTCGAGCGATGCCCACCATATTTCAGCACCACACCCACAAGGAGAGGGGGCAATACGCGCCATTCAACAGGCGTTGCAGCAGGCGGGTCTACAACCTGCGGACGTGGGTTATATTAATCTGCACGGCACGGCCACATTACTTAATGATCAGATTGAATCCAAAGTGGTACATGATCTGTTCGGTACCGGAGTGCCTTGCAGTTCGACCAAGCATTTAACCGGGCATACCTTGGGAGCCGCCGGCATCACCGAAGCGGCTATCAGCGCACTGATTCTGTTACAGAATCTACCATTGCCACCCCAGGATTTCAGTCGTTCACCGCTGGACCCCGATTTACCGCCTTGCGGTCTATTACATACCGCAGCACCACTGGCGCGTCCGGTTATTTTGTCTAACTCTTTCGCCTTTGGTGGCAATAACGCCAGTATTCTGCTGGGGAGAGTGGCATGAGTGATTACTTACTGCCAGTGAACTACCTGCCACATGATGCACCCATGTTACTACTGGCTGAAGTGTTGAGTGTCAGCGAGGAGAGTGCACATTGCCGGGTCGCCGTGACAGCTGACAGCGTATTGGCCCCCTTTCTTGATGGTCAGGGTAACTTGCCAGGTTGGTATGCGTTGGAGTTGATGGCGCAAACCATTGGCGTTTGGTCTGGTTGGCATCGTCAGCAACAAGGCCAGCAAAGTATCACGCTTGGCATGGTACTGGGAGCCAGGGAGTTGATCTGCGCCGCTGGTAGTTTGCCAGCAGGTGCGGTGCTGGATATTGAGGTTAAGCTACTGATGCAAGATCAACGGTTTGGTAGTTTTGACTGTACCATCTGCGTGGAAAATCACACGCTGGCGACAGGCCGTGTAAATACCTTTCAACCCGCGCCGGAAGAGCTAACATTACTTTTTAATCAGGGATCTACAACATGAGTCGTTCAGTTTTGGTCACGGGGGCCAGTAAAGGTATCGGGCGTGCCATTGCCTGCCAGTTGGCGGCAGATGGATTTATCGTCGGTATACATTATCATCAGGACCGCGCAGGCGCAGAGGCGACACGCGAGACCCTGACCGCCGCCGGGGGGCAAGGGCGCTTGCTATGCTTTGATGTAGCCAACCGCCAGCAATGTCAGGAGGTCCTCGAACAGGATATGGCAGAACATGGCCCGTGGTATGGCGTGGTCAGCAATGCGGGGATTACCCGCGATGGGGCTTTCCCCGCGTTGAGTGGCGATGACTGGGGAGCGGTAATCCACACTAATCTCGACAGCTTTTATAACGTGATTCACCCCTGTGTGATGCCAATGATCGCTACACGTCAAGGTGGTCGTATTATTACCCTCTCTTCCGTTTCTGGCCTGATGGGCAACCGTGGGCAGGTTAACTATAGTGCCGCTAAAGCAGGGATTATTGGTGCGACCAAAGCACTGGCCGTTGAATTGGCAAAACGCAAAATTACGGTGAACTGTATTGCGCCGGGCTTGATTGATACCGGCATGATTGAGATGGAAGAGGCTGCATTACAAGAGGCGATGGCGATGATTCCCATGAAGCGTATCGGGCAAGCGCAAGAAGTCGCTGGGTTGGCGAGTTATTTGATGTCTGATATTGCCGGTTATGTTACCCGCCAGGTTATCTCTATCAATGGAGGGATGTTATGACACGCCGTGTAGTGATTACCGGAATGGGGGGCGTCACCGCCTTTGGTGAGGATTGGCAAGCAGTGTCCCGTCGGCTGTTAGGCTATAAAAATGCAGTGCGCCACATGCCAGAATGGCAAATCTACTCTGGCTTGCATACGCTATTGGGTGCCCCTATCGATGATTTTGTGTTGCCTGAGCACTATACCCGGAAGCGTATTCGCTCCATGGGGCGAGTGTCACTGATGTCAACCCGGGCGACAGAGTTGGCGTTGATTCAGGCCGGGCTGATTGATGATCCGGTTTTGACCCAGGGGCGGACGGGTATTGCCTATGGCTCATCAACGGGCAGCACGGGGCCAGTGAGCGAATTCGCCACCATGTTAACTGAGAAACACACCAATAATATTACCGGCACCACCTATGTACAGATGATGCCACACACCACGGCGGTTAACACCGGGTTGTTCTTTGGCCTGCGTGGGCGGGTGATCCCGACTTCCAGTGCCTGTACCTCGGGTAGCCAAGCCATTGGTTATGCCTGGGAAGCGATTCGCCATGGTTATCAGACGGTGATGGTTGCCGGTGGTGCGGAGGAGCTATGTCCCTCTGAAGCAGCGGTGTTTGATACCCTGTTCGCGACCAGCCAGCGTAACGACGCGCCCCAGACGACGCCCGCACCGTTTGATCAACAGCGGGATGGGCTGGTGATTGGCGAAGGTGCAGGAACGTTGATCCTGGAGGAGTTGGAACATGCCAAAGCGCGAGGGGCAACCATTTATGGTGAGATAGTCGGCTTTGCCACTAATTGTGATGCCGCACATATCACGCAGCCACAGCGTGAAACCATGCAGATTTGCATGGAGCAATCACTACAGATGGCTGGTTTAAGCCCAGGTGATATTGGTTATATTTCTGCCCACGGTACGGCGACTGATAGGGGGGATATTGCTGAAAGTCAGGCTACCGCCGCGATTTATGGTGATAATGTGCCAATCTCATCATTAAAAAGCTATTTTGGTCACACATTAGGGGCTTGTGGTGCATTGGAGGCTTGGATGAGTCTGCAAATGATGCGTGAAGGTTGGTTTGCCCCGACACTCAACCTGCATACGCCAGATAAGCAGTGCGGAGCATTGGATTACATTATGGGGGAAGCACGTAATATTGATTGCGAATACCTGCAAAGTAATAACTTCGCTTTTGGTGGCATTAACACTTCGCTGATTATTAAGCGCTGGGCGTAAACAGCTTGGTTGAGGAATATTAAGTGATAGCCAGAGAGAACAAAAAATGCACACATTAAAGCTTGGGGAAGTTAATTTGCTTTCCTTTCTAAGCCCGGATAGTTTGTTCGGGGCGCTGATTTACCTCTTTTTGTTTATACTCGGTGCATTGATACTGTCCCGCGGTTTGTCGCTCACGGTGAGTAAAGCGATATCGCGTCACGAGCATCTTGACCGCACCACCATCAACTTCTTGCAACAATTGCTGTCAGCGTTGATCTGGGTGGTTTCACTGATTCTGTATGCTCACCTGATTCCAGCACTTCGAACTATGGGAACGGCAATGTTGGCCGGTGCCAGCGTGGTATCGGTGGTACTGGGTCTGGCTGCGCAAAGTACGCTGGGCAACTTAATCGCTGGCCTTGCTATTACTATCTACCGGCCATTCCGCTTGGGGGATACCTTACAGGTGGCGGTACCCAGTGGCACCGAGATTGGGGTAGTGCAGACTATTTCCCTGGGCTACACCACATTACGTACCGGGGATGGGCGGTTGGTAGTGATCCCAAACAGTGCTGCGGCCAGTCAGGTGGCGATCAACCTTAACGTTAACAGTACCCATTTCCCGATGAGGATCAAAATTTCGATTGATCGCAGTGTTGATATTGCTGCCGCCTGCTCACGGGCTCAAGCCCTTGCTGCAGAAGTGCTTGGGCAGCAGGCCGTTGGGTGCTGTATTTTGACCCATATTGATGGGGCTGTAGCGCAGTTGGAACTTTGCTTTCATGGTGAAGATAGTGAAGCTATCGCCGAAACTCGATCGAAATTACTGACTCGCCTTGTCAGCGGTTTTTCAGGGGATCCCGCCTGGGGACCAGCGCCAGGCCCAAGCTTCCTCTGATTTAAAGCGCGTCATTGTGAGTGTTGATCAAGAAAACTCCGTAATCAGAGATAAAGCTCAAATTTTAATATTTTAAATCAATATGTTGTGTAATTACGCGGTGAGTTCTATTGATGCTATTGCGGAGATCCTTAGTCAGTAGAATCTCGCTGACCCATCATGGACGGGCATGCCTGCCAAGCCAAGGAGAAGAGTATGTTAGGGCTGAGTTTATTATTTATTGGTGCAGTGTTGTTAGTGAATGCCCAGTCACTTTATGGTCGAGTCGCAGCACGGGAATGCGCCCCCTTTAATCTGTTAGTGGGGTTATTGGCGCTAGGGGTTAATGCATTGGGGATTGTGCGGGCCACGGATAATTTGGCATTACTGGCGGCAGCGGGTGGTTTACTGTTTGCGTTTACCTATCTTTATCTCTCAGTGGTGCAATGGTGGTCACTGGATGGTAGTGGGTTTGGATGGTACTGCCTGTTTGTGGCGATAAATACATTGGTTTTTGCCTTGCTGAGTGTCAACCAAAAAGCCTGGTTGTTTACGGTGCTATGGTTGGCCTGGGGCTGCCTGTGGTTGATGTTCTTTATTGCCCAGGGGTTGAAGCGCGACCTGGGACGAGCGTTGCCCCATATGACGTTGCTGGTGGGGATATTCACCTGTTGGTTGCCCGGCATTCTGATGCTCACCGGGAACTGGCCCGATTGAGCGTCAACATCCTTGCCGTTTGATTGATGGCGGGTATCAACCCTACCCGCCTCAGTTACTGAGCCTGACCCACTGCTTACTCTGTAAAAACATGCGCCAAACCAAGAATACTCAGGTTAATGTGAGCACCAACATCAAGTCCTGTGCGGCTGATAGTTTTAACTTCCAGGATTTCGTTACTGTCGCTCATCTGTAACGTTACGGTAGTAATAAACCCGGCGAAGTCGATATGGGTGATCGTTGCCTGAGAATCTGCCAGTTGCAGGGTAGGCTCGAGCAGCACTTGTTCAGGCCGTAACATAATACGACCTGGCCCACGCTGTTGAATATTGTCCACCGCCACGCGGCCGAGAACACACTCGGCAACGCCCGCTGCCAGTTGTGCAGGCAGTATCAGGGTATCACCAAGAAATGTGGCGGTGGGTTCATCTACCGGGTGGAGATAAAGATCTTTGGGGGGGCCCACTTGGGTTAAACGCCCATTGCGCATAACCGCCAACTGGTCTGCAAATGAGAGCGCTTCAACCTGGTCATGGGTAACCAGAATAGTGGCGATACCTGCTTCAGACAGCAGTTCAGTCACGGCTTTGCGGGTGGCTGCGCGCAATCCGGTATCCAGTGCCGAAAAAGGTTCGTCAAGCAGCATCAGCGTGGGCTGTTGTGACAAAGCCCGGGCCAGAGCGACTCGCTGTTGTTGCCCACCGGAAAGTTCGTGGGGCCAGAGCTTGGCAAGCCTGCGGTCTAGGGCGACCATATCCATAAGCTTATCAATGTGATGCTGTTTTTCTTGTTTACTGCCTTTCAGGGCAAAGCCGATATTACCTGCCACGGTAAAGTGCGGGAACAAGGCGCCATCTTGTGGCACAAAACCGATCCGCCGTTGATGAGCGGGGATCCAGACTTTTTCCGCCGCTAAGGTGTTGCCTTGTAACTGAAGCTCACCAGCATCAGGGGCTTCAAAACCGGCGATAATTCTCAGCAGTGTCGTTTTACCCGAGCCGGAAGGGCCAACGATAGCCGTTCTACTCCCTTCAGCCACTTGTAGGCAGATATCATCCAGAATTTTAACCCCATGATAAGATTTACCAATGTGATGTAGCGACAGTGTGTTCATAATCCTGCTGTACGTTTAGATTGAGAGTAAAGAAACCAGGTCAAGGGCAAGGACAACAGCACCATGAGAGTGGCGTAGGGGGCTGCGGCAACATAGTCTATTTCGCTGGTTAATGCCCAGAACCCGGTGGCCAGCGTGCGAGTGCCATTGGGGGCCAACAGTAATGTCGCGGTCAGTTCATTGGTGATAGCTATAAATACCAGTGCCGCCCCTGCCGCCGCACCGGGGGCCGCCAAGCGCAACGTGGTACTGAATAGCGCCAGCAACGGTGTTCGCCCGAGGCTGCGAGCCACATTTTCCAGTTCAACCGGGGCTTGTGCGATACCCGCTCGTAGATTGATCAGCGCTCTTGGCATAAACATCAGTAGATAGGCCAACAGTAAGGTGATCTCTGTTTGGTAAATGGGGCGAAAAGCATGAATAGTGATCGTTACCAGAGCCAGGGCGACCACAATGCCGGGTAAGGAACTGGTGATATAGTTACACGCTTCCAGTACCCGATAGAATTTGGACGGATAACGTATCGAGAGCCACGCTGTTGGAATGGCACACAGGGTAATGATCACCGCACCACTGGCGGCCAGCGACAGTGTCTGCCAGATGGCTGGCCAGAGCTGGGGGTTATTCCAGACGGCAGTACCCCCTAACAGCAGCCAGCGAGATAGCGTGATAAAAGGGACACCCAGCGCCAATACTGTGAGCGTGATGGGTAATAGTAGGCACAGCCAACCCATTGATGGGCGAAGCGCGTACAGGTATTGACGGCGGGCACTACCAGAACCCACTCGGGCGTACCGTGTTCGGCCACGGCTGGTGGCCTCAATCAACAGCAACCCCAAGCAACAGAGCGCCAGAACACCCGCCAGCATATTGGCTGCTGGCCCATTAAATGTTGACTGGAACTGGTCAAAAATGGCCGTGGTAAAAGTATCAAAACGGATCATGGCATACAGGCCATACTCTGCCAGTAAATGTAAGGCAATCAGTAATGCCCCCCCCAGATGGCCAGTTTAAGCTGTGGCAGGATCACCCGAAAGAATACCACCCGAGGGCGGTTACCCAGCGAAGTCGCCACGTCTTCAATCGCCGGGTCAAGACGCCGTAATACGGCGGCTACGGGGAGATAGATAAACGGAAAGTAGGCGAGCACCGAGATAAATACCCCAGCAGCCAGCCCATGCATGCCGGGTACCAGGCTTATCCAGGCATAGCTTTGTACAAACGCCGGGATCGCCAATGGTAAGATGGCGAGAATAGCCCAGAGCCGACGCCCCGGTAGTTGGGTTCGCTCTGTCAGCCAAGCTAGCGTGACCCCCAAGAAGGTGCAAATTGGCAGGGTAAAAACCACCAATAACAAGGTATTAACCAGTAATTCGCCCACCCGGGGGCGGAAAACCAGTGCTTTAACTGTTTGCCACCCGGTGTCAATGGCGATCCCCAGAACAAATCCCAGCGGCAGCAGCGCTAATAGTGCAAACAGGACGGCGGTAATCACCAACCATAATGGGGGATGTTGATGGGGCGTGTGAGCGTTATTATTCGGCATCGCTTGGGTGATATCTGAAAAGGTATTTGATGACATTACGGTTAAAACACGCTGCACCACAGGGTCTGTGGAGTGGCAGATAGGGATGATTTTTCCACTATCGGCCACTTGATACATTGGGAAATTAACACCTTAAATAGGCAATGTAATGCGCCTGAATGCTTGTTGGTGGTTATAGCAAACCGGCTTCGGTCATTAATTCCACCACTTTCTTGCTGTTCAGATTAGCAGGATCCACCGTGGGTGCGTCCAGATCTTTGAGTGGTGTCAATTTAGGGTTGGATGCTGCTCCTACGCCAACGGCATACTCAAACGCATTATTAGTGCGCAACATCTCTTGCCCTTGTTTACCAGTGATCCATTTTACAAATGCTTGTGCTTGCTCAGGTTGTTTACTGGATGCAAGAACGCCAGCACCAGAAATACTCACGAAAGCGCCAGGGTCCTGGTGTTTAAAGTAATGCACTTTGACATTCTTGCTGTTTTCACCGGTCTTGGCACCATCGACAAATGGATAGTAATGATAGATGACACCACTGTCGATTTGGCCCGCGTTGACGGCTTTCATCACGGTATTATTACCTTTATACGCGGTGAAGTTGGTTTTCATCGCCTTTAGCCATTCTCGGGTGGCTTCTTCCCCTTTTAAGTCGAGCAATGCACTGACGATCGCCTGGAAATCTGCACCAGAAGGGGAGGCGGCCCAGCGGCCTTTCCATTCAGGTTTGGCTAAGTCCATCAATGAGGCTGGTAACTCGCTGCTGTTGATCTTGGCCGGGTTATAAACAAACACCGTAGAGCGGGCAGCAATGCCGATCCAGTGACCATGATCTGGGCGATATTGTGATTCAACCTGTGCCAATGTGGTGGCATCAAGTGGTGCAAACAGTTTGGCATTATCTACCAACACCATGGCGGGGGAGTTTTCAGTCAAGAACACGTCTGCTGGCGAGGCTTTACCCTCTTGAACGAGTTGATTACCTAACTCGCTGTCACCGCCGTTACGCAATGTGACCGGAATACCGGTTTCTTGGGTAAAGGCATCTACCCAGGACTTAACCATACTTTCGTGCTGGGCGTTATACACCACGATCCCTGGATTTTTTGCTTCAGCATAGGCAGAGAATGCCGATATTGTCGAGCAAGCGAAGAGAGTTAAAGCCTTCAGAGCGGTGAAACGCGACTTCATATCGTGATCCTTTTAGTGTTCATGGATGAAGGAGGTGAATCGCTAAAAGCGCAGACTTGACAATTGTATCTAAAATTATCACGAATGATAGTGAAAACTATTCGCATTACACTTTTTTTGCGTTAGATCAATAAAACGTTTTTCTGGGGCGTTGACGAGGCGTGTTACTGGGGAGGACCTGGTTTTAGCTAACGCAGGGGGCATGAGCGGCTGGTGAGCACAAAAGCGTGTGACGGAAAGGCTAATCTTCAGACTGCTAATGAGGGGCTGATTATCTGTAACTTGCTTGCATTAGTTAGAGTATAAAGGCCGTAATCTCTTCCGAGATTACGGCCTGTTAAATACAATTAGGATCGTTCAACCGGTCCTAAACGGAGAGATTAATCTTCACCCGCTTCATAGAGAACGTATTCAAACGGATTATTGCTGTTATCCCCAGGCGTTTTACTGCTTACATTCGACGCTGGCGTTGGACGAGCATTGACCGTACCCGGGATAATTTCAAAGTCCGGCGTGAATCTGGTCAAGGTGGTTTTCAGCTTGCTATAGGCTGAACGATCCCCCTCCATCTTCACTTTCCCTTCTTTTTCCAGTGCTTCAAATGTGGTCGCGCCCATCATGACGTTGTCCAGATCGGTACGATTAAGGGTAATAGTTAAAGTCGGATTTTTGGCCTGATAATCGGCAATGTTGGTCAAGGTTGCATTACTCATCTCTATCAAGTAACGCTCCTTGTTATCCGGTGTGACCAGATTAATGGTAAAGCCCATGCCCTCGGCCTTTTTGCTGTCCATACTGATCCCAAGGAAATCCAGCCATAATGAGGTTGGCATCGCGCGAATAACATCAGGGCCTGTTGTTCTCGGTGGTAGAGCTTGCGGAATACCGGTGCGTAACTCATAAGCGCCTTGCAAGAAGCTGTTACGCAAACTGGTACTTTCTTTCTGGTAACCCAGTTGTTCGTAAGCATCAGCCAGCAAATTACGCGCATCCTGATTTTTCGGTTCGGCGTAAACCAGTTTGTTGAGGATTTCTGTGGTTTCCAGATATTTGCCTTGTGCATTAAGCTCCTTGCCCTTGGCCATGATCTTTGCCGCTCCACCCATCATTTCGACATACAAAGGTGCCGACTCACGTGGTGACAGCGGGGTCAAAGTGGCTGGGTTACCATCCCAATAACCAATAAAGCGGTTGATGATGGCTCGGGAGTTATGTGCTTCTGAACCGTGGTAGCTGCGAGCGGCCCATTGGCGTTGCAAACTAGGGGGCGCTTGGTAGACATTTTGAATTTCGTTGATAGTCACGCCTTGGTTGGCGTAATGCAGTACCTGGTTATTCATGTTGGCGTACAGATCACGCTGGGCACGCAACACTTCTTTAATGCGATCATTCCCCCAACGCGGCCAGCTGTGTGAGGCAAACATCACCTGTGCATCATCACCAAATTTGTGTAGGGCCATATTAATCTGTTTTGACCAGTTGAGGGCATTACGCACTGGCGCGCCACGTAAGGTATAAATGTTGTGGATAGTCCCCGTGACATTCTCTGCTGCCCAGAACGCTTTAAACTGCGGGAAGTAGGTGTTCATTTCTACGGGGGCTTCGGTATCTGGCGTGTTCTGGAAGACCATTTTGACGCCGTCGATGGTGATCTCTTCAAAGTCGTTCTTGATAAAACGGTTCGGCACCAGCAGGCCGGTGTTACCGACAGCCACATTCTTACCGATCGCCTGGTCCACATGACCAAACGGGCTGCGATCTAACAAGACCGCATATTGATACTGGAACCGGCGGGCCATGGCGTTACCGGCAAACACGTTCTCGGAAATAGCCGCCTCTACAAAGCCTTCTGGCGCAATCAGCGGTATTTTACCGCTGGTGACATCAGCCTCACTCACGACACCACGAACCCCACCAAAGTGGTCTCCGTGGGAGTGAGAAATCACAACGCCCACCACGGGGCGCTTACCCAGTTTTTCATTAACAAATGCCAGACCTGCCGCCGCAGTTTCACGGGTGGTTAGTGGATCAAAAATGATCCAACCGGTATCACCTTTAATAAAAGTCATGTTGGCGAGGTCAAAACCGCGAACTTGGTAGATACGATCCGGTACCACTTCATACAGGCCATAAGCCATATTTAGTATTGCTTGACGCTGTAGAGAGGGGTTGATACTGGTGAAATCCTTACCTTGCAGCAGGAATTCATAGCTGCCCATATCCCAAGCGACATTGCCTGCATCTGCCATGATCTTGGTAAAGGTGGGTTTAGCGATAAAGCCCTTTTGTGACTCTTCAAAATCACGAGTATCTTCAAAAGGTAATGATTTTTTTGCCTGGTTGTACAGGTCAACAGTAAATTGGGACGGTAGTTTGCCTTGGGGATGGAAATGCACATCGGGGTTGGTGGTCCGGATATTGGTACTGCCCCCGTCGCCAGCTGCATAAGCGAGGTTGAAGGTATTAGCCGCGATGATGATGGCGGTAAACTGTGCAATCTTACTTAATTTCATAGAGTGATCCTTAAAAACGATTTAATCATTGTGATGTTATTTTTAACTGACGCAGCGCTCAGGTTTTACCAGGCAATACCGACCCCGGTATAAAATCCTGATGTTGCTACATCATAAATAAAACCGTCATTCTGATAATTGATAGCGACATAGCGATAACCTAGCTTACCAATCACGTCAGGACGAAAGGCATAGTTCACCCCACCAAGGAGTTGCCATGTCAAGTTTGATCCTGAACTGGCCCCCCCGATGTCGGCATAGCCAACAACACTCCATTGCTGATCGAAACGATGTGTAACCCGAACCCCTGCGTAGGGATCAACCCAACTTTTGCGTTCTGAAAAATTCCGGGAAATAGAGGCACCAGGGAGCAGTGGTGATGCAAGTTGCGCGTCTATATCCCAACTGACGATGTTATAGCGCAGCCCTGCCAGCGCATCCACGGTAGTTTGACCCTCGATGGCTCGGTAATAACCGGCAGCAGAGTACTGCTGCTGAGTCACGTTACCGTCTGCGGACAGGCTGATCAGGCCATTAGGGCCAGAAATGCCGGCATTGTCAGAGACTCTAAGATAAATACCATCCAGTAATAAGCCCCAGCGGTTATAGCGCGCTTCAAAAGCCGCCATTCCACCGATATCCATACGATCCCAAATGTCAGAAAAGCTCTGATCGAATGACTGCCCGTCGCCAGGGCCTCTCTCTACACCGAGGGTGCCACTTTGACCAGTAGCCCATATATAAGGTGTAAATTCAAAGTGCCATTGATCGGCATTGACATCGTTTACTGCGGCTTGAGTGAGAGGGACGAATGAAGAAGAGAGTCCTAAAATCAACGTGAAGCAAGCTATCCTTTGCCGACAATTATCTTTATTACTCATCAGACTTTTCCTGTTTAAAAAATGCCCAGAATAAAAAGGCACAATATATTCAAGGGATTGTTTGAGGTGAGAATAGGTAACCCGTACAATCCTCGATATCACCGTGATACTTTTTGCTGGCTGGCTCGGTTGGATATATTCTTGGATTAGTATAGCGTTCTGAAATGGTTTTTGCGTAACTCTAACCCCTGCTCCCATAGCAGCGATCTGATTGTCATGAGGATGTTCTAGGCGATGTGCCTGTGCTGTTTCGACGATAGGTACCAAGATCTGTATTATCCTCTTTCCCATGGTACTTTGGGTATCAAGGCTATCAGCCAGAAACTGAACGACTTATAGTCGTAAATACGAGGGCTCATCTTTAATGTCATATAGATCTCATAAGTCGCAATTGCTGATCTTGATGCTTAGTCCCTTTTTAACGGCCCAGAAGTCTACCTTGTTTGAGATGATTAAAAAGAGACATAAATCATATTTATGCAATGGACCTTGGGTAATATCTCTTATGAATGAGTTGGGCTGGAGGTACAGTGCGGTTTTTTCGGGTTTTCATGGCGGAGACGCAGTAGTTTGACTAACAGGCATGCCTTGCAAGGTTATTCGGCAAATATCGTCATTGGAGACGATCAGTTTGCGGTATCAACACCTTGAAAGGCAGCCGTTGAGTTTATCCATTCTTACGCGGCGGTAGGGTTTTCCGCAGATCTTCCGGGCTAATTGACGCGACGATATTCCCGGGCGGCGGCATTTTGAGAATGTGGCTTTTGATTTTACCCATTACGTGCATTTCACACGGCTTGCAGTTAAAACGCAGTGTCAACACTTCATTGCCATGTACCAATTGCATCGGAGTTGCCTGCCAGCTTTTGATATTCCCTTTTGCCTGTTTCGGACAGAGGTTAAAGGCAAAGCGCAGGCAGTGTTTGGTGATCATCACCGGCACATCGCCCTTCTCTTGGTGCGCCTCATAGGCTGCATCAATAAGCTTAACGCCGTAGCGCTGATAAAACTCACGTGCTTTATGGTTATAAACGTTGGCGAGGAAGGTCAGGTGCGTTTCCGGGTAAACGGGCGGCGGTGAGGATACCGGCTTACGGCTACCACGTGGGTAAGCCGCCAAGCGCGCAGCATCAAGCCGTTCGACTGTTTCACGACGCAGTTGATTCAGCTGGCTGTTCGGCACAAACAGCATGTTCGACAGATTGATCACCACATCGCGGGCATAATAAATAGTCTGCCCCAGTTTCGCGATCCCATCCTGCAGGTTATTCCGTGCCTTTTCCGTGTTGGTGGCTTCGGTAAAATGGCTTTCAAGGGTATGGGTGACACTCACGCCATCCTCACTGGTCATGGTGAGGATCAACTGTTCTTGCCAGCCGCTAAGTTCGATATCCACGGCAATGCGGCGCTCGCTGGAGGTTTTCAGTAATGCTTGCTGCCAGTTGTGGTCAAGATTACGGTTAATTATCTGGTGTGGGCGCACGCTATGCAGTTCTGCTGGCATTTCGTTCGGCCAGATGCGATAGCGATTTTCAGCAGTTTTCTCTACTGTATTGACGCGAAAGCCCACCACTTCACGCTTGATCATCACATTAAGCCCATCACCATTGGTCAGCGGCTCAGTGACTGCCACATCCAGATGATCTTTGCTGACCTTCAGCACCTCTCCCACCGGCAGGCCGATAAATTTGGGGGAGTCAAAGGCACCGATATCGCTTTTACGGCCATTGACGAAGTAGTCAGTGCTGCCACGGTGGAAGGTTTTGTCTGTTGAAGGAATAAAGAAGTGTTCGGTACGGCCTGCGGAAGAGCGAGCCAAGTCACTTCTGTCTTCGATGATTGCGTCGAGCATTTGGCGGTAGTGCGCCGTAATGTTCTTCACGTAGCTCATGTCTTTATAGCGGCCTTCGATTTTGAACGAACGCACCCCTGAGTCAATCAGCGCTGCCAGGTTGGTGGTTTGGTCGTTATCTTTCATCGAGAGCAGATGTTTTTCATAAGCCACAACGCGCCCCTGATCGTCTTTCAAGGTAAACGGCAGACGACATGCCTGCGAGCAGTCTCCGCGGTTAGCGCTACGCCCGGTCTGGGCGTGGGAAATATAGCACTGGCCGGAATAAGCCACACATAGGGCACCGTGAATAAAAAACTCAATGGTTGCGTCAGTGGATTTATGGATCTCTTGAATTTGATCAAGAGTCAGTTCCCGCGCTAGCACGATCTGGTTAAAGCCCACGTCGGAGAGGAATTTTGCTTTTTCGATACTACGGATGTCGCACTGAGTACTGGCGTGCAACTCAATCGGCGGCAGGTCCAGTTCCAAAATCCCCATATCTTGCACAATCAGCGCATCTACCCCGTGGTGATAGAGGTCAGTAATCAACTTTTGCGCCGGTTCCAGTTCATCATCATGCAGAATCGTGTTCAGAGTGACGAACACTTTGGCGCCATAGCGATGGGCAAATGGCACCAGTTCTGCGATATCGCGCAGGCTGTTACTGGCATTATGACGGGCACCAAACCCAGGGCCACCAATGTAGACGGCATCCGCACCATGCAAAATTGCTTCGCGAGCGATGGCGGTGTCACGGGCTGGGCTGAGTAGTTCAAGATGATGGTGTTGTCGGCGCATATAATCGTCGTTATCCGTTATGGTCAAAGCAGCGGCTATCAGCGGCTATTGTAATCAGAAGTGAAACTGGACGAAAACATTTTCAATCTGTATGGCGAGAGCGGTACAGGCAATAAAAAGGGAGCCTTCAATGCTCCCCTTGAGGTTAGCTTATTTCTCTACACGTTTCCCTTGTGCATCCACCACGCGTTCGCCATCTTCCTTAGTGAAGGCACCGCGTTGTACATCGGGCAGGATATCCAGCACCAATTCAGAAGGGCGGCACAGTTTAGTTCCCAATGATGTAACCACAATTGGGCGGTTGATCAGGATGGGATGCTGCAGCATAAAATCGATCAACTGGTCATCGCTGAAGTTATCTTCTGCCAGCCCTAGCTGCTCATAAGGCTCAACGTTCTTACGTAATAATGCCAGAACGGTGATCCCCATATCTGCAATCAGTTTCACCAGCACATCGCGGCTGGGGGGTGTTTCCAGGTAGAGAATAACTGTAGGTTCCGTACCACTGTTACGAATTAACTCCAGCGTGTTACGCGATGTTCCACAGGCCGGATTATGATAAATAGTCACATTGCTCATCGTGGTGATCTCTCATTGAAACGCCAACCGCTTATGCCTGCTGGCGTGATTGTTTAAAAACAATTATAGGGAAATAGATAATCGCAGGGCCAATGCCGCCAGCGTGACCAATAGCACCGGGATCGTCATAACAATCCCCACCCGGAAGTAATATCCCCAGGTGATGGTCATATTTTTTTGTGATAGCACATGCAGCCACAGTAAGGTAGCAAGACTACCAATAGGGGTAATTTTCGGCCCTAGATCGCTGCCGATCACGTTGGCATAAATCATTGCCTCTTTAATCACACCGCTGGCCGTGCTGCCATCAATTGACAGCGCCCCCACCAGAACGGTAGGCATATTGTTCATAATGGAAGAGAGGAACGCTGTCAGGAACCCGGTGCCCAGTGTGGCTACCCACAGCCCTTGCTCGGCGAATTGGTTCAGCAACGCAGAAAGGTAATGGGTCAGCCCGGCATTGCGCAGGCCGTAAACCACCAGATACATGCCCAGCGAGAAGACTACGATTTGCCAAGGCGCACCACGCAGTACTTTGCCGGTATTGATGGCATGCCCTTTTTTGGCGACAACGAACAAAATCAGCGCCCCGACGGCAGCGACCAGGCTGACGGGAACACCGAGCGGTTCCAGGGCAAAGAAGCCGACCAACAGCAGAACCAGCACCAGCCAGCCAGTTTTGAAGGTGTTCAGGTCGCGGATGGCCTCTTTCGGCGCTTTTAGCAGCGACAAATCGTAAACGGCGGGTATCTCTTTGCGGAAAAACAGGTGCAGCATCACCAGTGTAGTCGCAATCGCCGCCAGGTTAACTGGCACCATCACCGCCGCGTATTCAGTGAATCCGAGGTTGAAAAAATCCGCCGAGACAATATTCACCAGGTTCGACACGATCAACGGCAAGCTGGCGGTATCGGCAATAAAGCCCGCCGCCATCACAAAGGCCAAGGTCGCGCCACGGCTGAAACCCAGCGCCAGAAGCATGGCTATGACAATCGGCGTGAGGATTAATGCTGCCCCATCGTTGGCGAACAAGGCCGCTACCGCTGCCCCCAGCAGGATGATATAGGTAAACAACAAACGGCCACGGCCATTGCCCCAGCGCGCCACATGCAAGGCCGCCCATTCAAAGAAGCCTGACTCATCCAGTAACAGACTGATGATGATCACCGCAATAAAGGTGGCGGTGGCATTCCAGACAATCTGCCAGACCACCGGAATATCATTGAGATGAACCACGCCAGTCAGTAACGCCAGTACGGCACCCAGTGTAGCGCTCCAACCAATGCCCAACCCTTTGGGTTGCCAGATAACCAATACAATGGTTAAGACAAAAATAGCTCCTGCCAACAACATAACGCCCCCAAAAGGGCAAGGGCGAACCCTTGCCCTGAAAAAATGATCCTGAGTTAAACGCCGTCAGCCAACTGGCTCAGACGGGCAATACCGATTGGCTCCTCTTCCTGCAGAGGAATAAGAGCCAGGCGTGAAGCCAGTGAGTCTCTGACTTTTTTAATCTGTTCAACTTCATGCGATGCACGTAATTGCAACAGCGGTGATGATGTTGTCGCAGCAACCAGGCTGTTATTGATAACCCATGCCCAAGGTTCAATACCTGCCCGGCGCAGGTCTTTCTGTAGGTTGGCGGCTTCCAGCACCGGAGTGGTTTCAGGCAGCGTCACCAATAACACTTTGGTTCGTTTTTTATCCTGCAATTGCATCATCGGGGTCAGGTAATGGCCACTTTCCCCCATACGTTTGGCGACCTCACGGTGGTAGGCACCGGTAGCATCCAACAGTAGCAACGTATGGCCGGTCGGTGCCGTATCCATCACCACAAAGCGCTTGCCTGCTTCCCGTATCACGCGGGAAAAAGCCTGAAATACCGCAATTTCCTCAGTACAGGGGGAGCGGAGATCTTCTTCCAGTAACGCCTTACCTTGTGCATCCAGATCCTTGCCTTTGGTGGATAAAACGTGCTGACGATAACGTTCTGTCTCAGCCAGTGGATCTATCCGGCTAACCATCAGGTTCGGAAGTTGCCCATGCAAGGTGTTCTCGAGATGCGCGGCAGGATCAGACGTGGTCAGGTGGACATCTAGCCCTTTTTCCGCCAGTTTTACTGCAATTGAGGAGGCCAGGGTGGTTTTGCCTACGCCACCTTTCCCCATCAGCATGACTAAACCGTGTTTATCAGCGGCTATTTCCTCAATCAGTGTGGACAGCGTGGGTAACTCGGGTAATGCTTCGGTCATGTGAGGTGTTGACGCTGAACGGGGGACTTTGCTGTTTCCCAACAGTTGGCGTAGCGCATCAGTTCCCACCATATTTACCGGTTGCAACATCAAATCATCTCTGGGCAATGCGCTGAGAACGTCGGGTAACTCACTCAAAGCCTGTTGCTCACGTAGATACAATGCACTGGCTAGTTTGTCTGCCTGAGCTTCAGTTGCGGGCAATATCCCATTGATAACGAGAAACTGGTTACCTAAGCCGACTTGGGCCAGTTCGTGATGGGTTCTGGCGACTTCAGCAAGTGTTGATTTTTGCGCCCTGGCAACCAGTATCAAGCGGGTTCTTGCTGCATCAGATAAGGCCTGTAATGCTTGGGCATAGCGATCACGCTGCTTTTCCAAACCGGCCAACGGGCCCAGGCACGAAGAGCCTTCTGGGTTCTTGTCGATAAAACTGCTCCAGGCACCAGGTAGTTGCAACAAACGAATGGTGTGCCCGGTGGGCGCAGTATCGAAAATGACATGATCAAAATTATTTAGCAGGGCGGCATCAGTCAATAAACCGGTAAACTCATCGAATGCGGCAATTTCAGTGGTACAGGCTCCTGACAATTGCTCTTCGATACTGCGAACCACCTCCTCTGGCAGGAGGCCTTTCACGGGGTCAACAATACGGGAACGGTAAAGTTGAGCCGCCGCCTGAGGATCAATTTCCAGCGCAGATAATCCTGGCACGGTTGTGATTGCGGTAATCTGGTTGCCAATAGACTGATTAAACACTTGGCCGACATTCGATGCCGGATCGGTGCTGACCAGCAAGACGCGTTTACCGGCATCAGCCAAGGTAATCGCACTGGCACAGGAAATGGATGTTTTACCGACACCGCCTTTCCCGGTAAAAAAGAGGAAAACGGGTGGGTTTTGTAAGAATTTCATGGCGTTCCCTCTATGTGTTGATTAACAGCAGGGCGTTGATTAACAGCAAGGCGTTGATTAACAGCAGGACGTGTTACCACCACAGCAGCTTTGGGGTGCGATGCTGGTAATTTCCAGCGGCAGTTTGCACCAGCGAGCCAGGTCAGCACGGGTAGGGTAACGCCCTGCCATAACAAATTCACCATCAAGCAAAATTAACGGCAGTCCTTCAGCCCCAGAATTCTCAAGGAAGTTTTTGACTAGCGCATTGTCGATAAAGGCCATCGGTTGCTGGGCCAGGTTGTAACGAGCAACGGTGACACCACGTTTTTTGAGCCAGTCAACATCAGCAGAGAAGGTGACCAAGGCTTGGTCAACGTCAGTACCGCATACGCCGGTACTGCAGCAGAGTGCCGGGTCATACACTGAGAGTGTTTTCATCTATACCGTCCTTCCGTTATTAAATCAGTTTGTCGTACTACGTTATCAAATGTAAAAAAACAGATATGAAAGAGTCGGTTTTTTAGTACATCAAAGACAGGCAGCCTTGCCGCTCATCGTGCCATTACCTCGTGCAAGCAAAATGATTTGCTCTTGTTGACTGAGGTAGGCTTGCTCAATCACGGCGGCAGCCCAGGCCGGAATATGTGGAGACAGGCGATAGTGGATCCACTTTCCAGCACGGCGATCCAGTAACAGCCCGGACTCTCTTAGCATGGCCAAGTGCCTGGAAATCTTGGGTTGAGACTCATTGAGGGTGTTACAAAGCTCGCAAACACACAGCTCACCAGACTCTCGGAGCAGCAGAATGACATTCAGGCGGGTTTCGTCTGATAGGTTTTTGAAGAGCTGTAATGGGGTAAGTGTGGTCATGGGAGCTCCAAGACGGAATACTGCGGTTATCTTAAGAGTCTTAAAGTCAAAGTCAATAATACATTTGATTATTCATATATGTTATCAAGTGATGGGATCGTAAAGAAACGGGGGTTGGTGTCATAGAGGTCGATGAAAACGGATGAGCTCAATGGCTGCTCGTAACCATCGGTCTATCACTACCGTCAGTGTTCAACTGGTTGATTTTTAACTTCCGTTTTGCCTCGGGGTTGCCAGTATTAGCGGGATGATGTTTGATCTGATCCTACTGGCCGAGAACGATTCGATTTATTCAAAAAAGTAGTTGTGAATCTAATCACATTTACTCGAAATACTCATAGACAAATTAATCCATTGGAATAATGTAATACTACGTTTAATGAGGGCTGATATATTATGATTACCTTAAAAGAGACATATATAACCCCGAAATGGTTTAACATTGACTATATGATCGTCAATCATCGCCCTTGATCTTCCTCGCCCTACCATACAAATATAAGTAAAGATGGATTCGCCGTAATCTGTTTTACTTGTCATGCTACTAATAATTTCAATTTCATGATGGCAGCAGAGAAGTAAACTCTTAATTGGGTTGGCTTATGCAATTCGCTGTGTGAGCTAATTCCGCTAGCATTCATGAAACTTGATATATTTTAGGCATATTAATGAAAATTATAATGGCTATTCATTTTTAATGAACAGCTATCAGGCTAGCTATATTTAAATTTAAGGATTATACGATGAATAACTTCAAACATCTCCCTGAGCCATTCCGTATTAGAGTTATTGAACCAATCAAGCGCACGACAAGAGAACATCGTGATAGTGCGATCATAAAATCAGGAATGAACCCTTTCCTACTTGATAGTGAAGATGTATTTATTGATTTACTGACGGACAGTGGTACCGGGGCTGTCACGCAAAACATGCAAGCCGCAATGTTACGCGGAGATGAAGCCTACAGTGGAAGCCGGAGCTATTATGCTTTAGCTAACGCAGTCAAAAATATTTTTGGATACCAACACACTATTCCGACTCACCAAGGGCGTGGTGCGGAACAAATCTATATTCCGGTATTAATTAAAAAGCGTGAGCAAGAAAAGGGTTTGGATAGAACAAAAATGGTTGTCTTCTCTAACTATTTTTTTGATACCACCCAAGGGCATAGCCAAATAAATGGTTGTACGGTGCGCAACGTTTATATTAAAGAAGCGTTTGATACCGCAGCCCGTCAAGACTTTAAAGGTAACTTTGATCTTGAGGGGCTAGAGAGAGGTATCATAGACGTTGGCCCTAATAACGTGCCTTATATTGTGGCGACCATAACGTCTAACTCTGCTGGTGGACAACCCGTTTCCATAGAAAATTTAAAAGCCGTATATGCTATTGCTAAAAAATATGACATTCCAGTGGTTATGGATTCGGCTCGTTTTGCTGAAAATGCTTACTTTATCCAGCAAAGAGAAGCGGGATATAAAGATTGGAGCATCGAACAAATAACGATGGAAACCTATAAGTATGCCGATATGTTAGCTATGTCTGCTAAAAAAGATGCGATGGTTCCGATGGGGGGGTTATTATGCATCAAAGATGATAGCTATTTAGATGTTTATACAGAGTGCAGAACGATTTGTGTTGTTCAGGAAGGTTTCCCTACTTATGGCGGTTTAGAGGGTGGGGCGATGGAACGTCTTGCTGTAGGGCTTAGTGATGGTATGAATCAAGATTGGCTAGCCTATCGTATTGCACAAGTTCAATATTTGGTTGATGGTCTTGAGGCTATTGGCGTGATTTGCCAGCAAGCTGGTGGCCACGCTGCTTTTGTTGATGCGGGCAAGTTGCTACCTCATATACCTGCTGAGCAATTCCCAGCTCAAGCTCTCGCTTGTGAGCTATATAAAGTAGCAGGTATTAGAGCAGTGGAAATTGGTTCGTTTTTACTGGGCAGAGACCCTAAGACCGGGAAGCAATTACCTTGCCCTGCTGAGTTGCTTCGTTTGACTATTTCAAGAGCCACCTACACACAAACGCACATGGACTTTATTATTGAAGCGTTTAAACATGTAAAAGAAAATGCTCATAATATTAAAGGGTTAACCTTTACCTACGAACCTAAAGTATTACGCCACTTTACGGCCAGGCTAAAAGAGGTCTAGTAAGAAATAGAGTAAGAAATGATTTTGTGTCGCAATGTTTATACGCAAAATAATTTGAATTTCTTGTGAACGGTAATTGATTGACAAATCGGTTAATAACCGATTTGAACAGCACTTGTGCTGACCCTTAGGGTGAACCTCATGAATGAGGTTGATTAATCCCCAGTCATATAGATAACTATGTGGCTGGGGTGAAAAAGGTGGCCAAAGCCAGGGCGATTTGAAGGGCGCGGGTATATGATGCTTTAAGTGACATACTATTTTTTATCAACTGGGTTGCTCGCTGCGTGAGGCAATAATTGTTCTTATTTTTATGTAACTTGAGCGTCGCTATCTGATAACTTATTTAAAACAACAATAAACATAGATTCTCTATAAATAGAGGGCATCATGAACGAAACATCAAATACTAAACACTCCTCCTTTTGGGGCGTGATGGTTATAGCGGGTACAGTCATCGGCGGGGGAATGTTTGCTTTACCCGTTAACCTTGCAGGGGCTTGGTTTTTTTGGGGAGCCTTCATATTAATAATCGCCTGGTTTTCAATGTTACACTCAGGGTTGTTATTGTTAGAGGCAAACTTAAATTACCCAGTGGGCTCCAGTTTCAATACAATAACTAAAGATTTGATTGGGAATAAGTGGAACATTGTAAGTGGTATAACGGTGGCTTTTGTACTGTATATACTGACTTATGCTTATATCTCTGCCAATGGTGCAATAATAAGCGAAACCCTATCAATGAATTTAGGGTATCAGGTAAATTCTCGGGTGGTTGGCATATGTACTGCGGTTTTTGTTGCCAGTGTATTGTGGTTTAGTTCGTTAGCTGCGAGTAGAATTACATCCCTTTTTCTAGGGATAAAAATAATAGCATTTGTTGTTGTGTTTGGGACACTTTTCTTCCAGGTTGATTACTCAATATTAAGGGATGTTAGTGGGGGCGATGGTGGTGGTAACAATTCCTACTTCCCTTATATATTTATGGCTATACCTGTGTGCCTGGCCTCCTTTGGCTTTCATGGTAATATTCCTAGCCTGATTATTTGTTATGGAAAGAGAAAAGATAAATTAATGAAAAGCATTGTTTTAGGTTCCCTGTTAGCGCTTGCTGTTTATTTATTTTGGTTATACTGCACCATGGGTAACGTTCCCCGTAATGATTTTAAAGAGATTATTTCATCAGGAGGAAACGTAGATTCTCTCGTTAAATCATTTTTAGGGACAAATCAAAGTAGTTCGATAGAATTTTTCTTGCTTGTTTTTTCTAACTTAGCGGTTGCTAGCTCATTTTTTGGCGTTACACTGGGGTTGTTTGATTACCTTGCTGACTTATTCAAGCTAGATAACTCACCTTACGGGCGTTTTAAAACCATATTATTAACTTTCCTACCCCCGAGTGTTTTGTATTTATTTTTCCCCAATGGTTTTATTTATGGCATAGGTGGGGCAGGGCTATGTGCCACAATATGGGCCGTAATAATACCTGCAGTTCTTGCCTTGAAATCAAGAGAAAGATTCCCAAACAAGACGTTCACGGTTTGGGGAGGAAAAGTTATTCCATTTTTAGTTATTACTTTCGGTGTGGTGGTTATATTTTGCTGGTTTGGCAGTGCATTCAATATACTGCCAAAGTTTGGTTAAAGGCCATTATATCTCAAGCTGTAGTCGGTGATGCAAAACCACTCAGAGTTGCATCCGTTAAGAGGGCGTGGTGCGGACTCGGAATAGCAACAAACCAATAAAACCTTTGTGATATTAAAAAATATTGCGTTGCGTAATTTTGGGGGCCATCAATAGGGCCCCCAGATGGCCCTCAGTGTCAGCATAGCTGTCTGCCTGCTCCTGAGTTTCAAACTCAGACACGATGGGGGACAGTTTGGTTACCATGTTGACTTATACACTAAATAATTCGAGTTGCTTGCAGGCGGCCAGACCGGGAGTCGCCAGGAGCATAGATAACTATGTGACTGGTGCGAGCGGATGCAGCCAACACCCAAGCAGCTTGAAATATGACGAGTATACTCCTTTCTTTGCTGCTCTTTTGACCAGCATGGCTTGTTACGCGGTTCAGACCAAGTGGATGGCGCGGTCTACCGTTGTTCCGTACCTAAATTTTCACTAAATTTTCCCTAAATTTTCAAAGTCAGCCTTGATTTAATCATTCCCCCACGTGATGTTAAATTCAATGGGAGCAGTAACTTGAATGTCTTGTGGTATGCTTGCTGGTATCGAAATAATCCATAAGATCTCGCCCGCATAATGGGCGAACAACAGGTGCGTATTGCCAATTGGTTCTCTTTTAGCGCAGGTGCCAGGCAACACCATGAACAGTGTTGCTCGATAGATAAAATGGAGTATCTGAGTCATGACATCATCCAGCCAGACCAGTAATTTTGGATTTCTTGCAGAACATGATCCTCTTTTCATCGAACTGGCTCTCTCCGCCGAACGGGCTTTCGCGAGTGACCCGAATACTACGCTCATCAAGCTGCGTCAGTTAGGCGAAGCCTTAGCCCAGCATATCGCGGTTCTGGTCGGTATCACCTTTGACGCACAAACCTCGCAGGCCGACCTACTCTACAGAGTCAATCGTGAGTTGAAACTGGAACCGGTGGTAAGAGAACTGTTCCATACGCTCAGGGTTGAGGGCAACAAAGCCACTCATCAATTTAGAACGCAGCATAAAGAAGCCATCAACGGCCTGGTGGTCGCGCGTAAACTCGCCATCTGGTTTCATCAGTCTTTTGGCAAGGCAGGTACCCAGTTCAAACCCGGCCCTTTTATCCCGCCTGCAGACCCCAGTGAGCAACTGCGTAAGCTGCAAACCGAAATCACCAAGCTTAAGAATGAATTGCAGCAGGCTAACATTAACCTTGATTCCAGCCAGCAACTCAATACGCTGATTGCCCAAGAAAAAGATGAGTACGCCGCGCTCGCTCAGGCAATGGATGAAGAGTCTCGTGCGTTGGCACAACAAGCGGCCGCCCATGAAAAAGCACTCAACCAGCAACAGCAGGAATATGAGCAAAGAATTAAAGCACTTCAGGCACAACTGGCCGCGCAAGATGAAAAAGCCCAAGCTTCACAACGTCAGCAGCTAAACCGCAATACACAGGCGGCTACACAGCACATTGTATTAGATGAAGCCTTAACCCGGATCTTGATTGATCAGCAGTTAAAAGATGTAGGCTGGCTGGTGGATAGTGAGGCCTTGACCTTCCAAAAAGGAATAAGGCCAGAAAAGGGCAAAAACATCGCCATTGCCGAGTGGCCCACTGAGCACAAAGGTAAAAAGGGCAGGGCTGATTACCTCTTGTTTGCAGGCTTGACGCCTATTGCGGTGATTGAGGCCAAAAAAGAGAACATCAATGTCGCCGGTAAGATCCCACAGGCCGAACGTTACAGTAAAGGGTTACAAATCACGCCGCCAATGCAGGGCGCATGGGAGTTGGCAGGCATGACCGTTGCCTGGCCCGATGACGAGGAGGGCCACTACAAAGTGCCGTTTGTTTACTCCTGCAATGGTCGCCCCTATGTGCCGCAACTTGCCGAGCAGTCGGGTATTTGGTTTCGCGATGTGCGCGCCCCCTCCAACACTAAACGAGCCTTGCCCGGTTTTCATACCCCGGCAGGTTTAATCGACCAGCTCAAACGCAGCAAGGTGGCAGCGGAGCAACAGCTCAAAGCAGAACCCTTTGGCTATCTGAAATTGCGTGATTATCAACAACACGCCATTATCGCCGTTGAAAACACCCTTGCTAGAGAAGTGCGCCATGCATTGCTGGCGATGGCGACAGGTACCGGAAAGACCCGCACTATCATTGGTTTGATGTATCGTTTTTTAAAAGCCGAACGCTTTAAACGTATTTTGTTTCTGGTTGATCGCACGGCGCTTGGCCAGCAGGCCATTGATGTGTTTAACGAAGCCCCGCTGGAACAAAGCCGTACACTCTCGAAAATTTACAATATCGCCGAGCTGGGTGATATGGCCGCCGCAGCGGAAACTCGCGTGCAGGTTGCCACCGTACAGGCGATGGTGAAGCGCATCTTCAACAGCGACTACCCACCACCGGTAGACCAATTTGACTGCATTATTATCGACGAAGCGCACCGTGGTTATACCCTCGACCAAGAGATGACCGAAGGCGAACTGGCAACCCGTGACGCCAGTCAATATCTCTCCAGCTACCGCCGGGTGCTGGATTATTTTGATGCGGTAAAAATCGCTTTAACCGCCACCCCGGCGAAGCACACCAGCGAAATTTTTGGTTCGCCGGTTTTCACTTATTCTTATCGTGAGGCCGTGGCTGATGATTGGCTGGTGGATCACGAACCGCCGATTCGCTACCAAACCCTGCTGACTCAAAACGGCATCACGTTTACCAAAGGGGAAAAGGTCAGCGCAATCAACATACAAACGGGCGAAGTGGACAGTGCTGAGTTGGATGATGAACTGAGTTTTGATGTTGATGCCTTTAACCGCAGGGTGATTACCGAAAACTTTAATCGCGTTATCTGCCAACAACTGGTGCATGAACTTGACCCCTTTGGTAACGAGAAGACCTTGATCTTCTGTGCTACCGATCTACACGCTGATATGGTTAAACGCCTGCTGGATGATGCCTTTAAAGACCTTTACAACGGCGAATATAACCAGGCGGCAGTGGCCAAAATTACCGGCCAAAGCGATAAGGTTGAGCAGTTGATCCGCCAGTATAAAAACGAACGTTACCCGAATATCGCCATTACAGTAGACCTGCTCACCACCGGCATTGATGTACCCGCCATCTGCAACCTGGTGTTTATGCGCCGGGTGAAATCACGCATTTTGTACGAGCAGATGATTGGCCGTGCTACACGGCGCTGCGATGATATTGGCAAAACCGTGTTCCGCATTTACGACCCTGTGGATATTTACGCTGCTCTGGCTGACGTGAACACCATGAAGCCGCTGGTGAAAGACCCCAACATCACCCTGGAACAGTTGATTGACGAAATCACCCACCCCGAGCAACTGGAGCGCGCATTGAATGCACCGGGTGATGCCGATGGGCAAAGCCATGCGGATGTGGTACTCAGCCAGCTTAGCCAAAAAGTGATGCGCATCCTGCGTAAGGCTGAAAAGAAGGCGGAACACAAATCTGCGCTTAAACAAAAACTCGATGAACTGCAAGGTTTGTGGGGGGTAGAGCCTAAAAGCCTGCATAGACATTTGTCCGCACTGGGCCCCAAGCAAGCCGCTGCCTTTATGACGCAACACAGCGGCCTGTTAAACCAGTTGGCAGAAGTCAATAGCCTGTTGGGCAGTGATCGCCAACCGGTTATCTCTGAGCATCACGACGAACTCCTGGAGCGTACCCAAAGCTACGGCGTGCATCACAAACCGGGAGATTACCTGGATAGCTTTAATCAGTTCATCAAAGAGCGGTTGAACCAAAGCGCCGCACTGGCGGTGGTGATTAACAAACCCCGAGATCTTACCCGTGAGCAACTCAAAGAGATCAGGTTGCTGCTTGATGGTGCGGGTTACTCAGAAGCCAAGCTACAAAGTGCCGTGCGTAATCAAACCAACCAGGATATTGCCGCCAGTATTATCGGCCATATCCGCCGCGCCGCCTTGGGGGAGCCCTTGGTACCCTTTGAACAACGGGTTGCTCAGGCCATGCAGCATATCTACCAAAGCCACAACTGGTTACCCACCCAACGCAAATGGCTGGAGCGCCTGTCTAACCAACTGGTACACGAAGTGATTATTGACCGCGATTTTGTCAACCAGCGCTTTGCCGAGCAAGGTGGAGCCAAGCAACTGGATAAAGTCCTTGGCAATCAATTGAGTAGCGTATTGGATGAGCTCAGTGATGCCATTTGGCAAACCAAAAGTGCCTGAGATGCATGGGCGACAGGGTGATTTTATGTATAGAAAATAGCAAAATCTATACATATTGGCGGCGATATGTATAATTTGCCCGGTTATTTATACCTATTTAAGCGCCATGAATCGGAACAAGGGAGAGATATAACTATGTCAGCGAATCTTACTCCGCTCCCACTGGCGAATATTGAACAATGGGAAACGCGAGCGGTACTCAAAAAGAGCGCAGAAGCTCACCGCCACTTGGCTGAGCTGAAAGGCGTGGCGGCCAGTATCCCAAATGAAGCCATATTGATTAACACCCTGTCACTGCAAGAGGCTAAAGACAGCTCTGAAGTGGAAAACATCGTCACCACCCACGATGAACTCTACAAAGCCAATTTGTTTCAGGAAGCGGTCACCAGTCCAGCGACCAAAGAAGTGCAGGACTATGCCTTTGCTTTAAAGCAGGGCTTTCACACGGCACGTCAAAACAAGTTGATCCGCCTTGGTGACATTCTCGCGGTGCAGCAGCAATTGGAGCACAATAATGCTGGCCTTCGCAGGCTGCCGGGAACAGAACTGAAGAATGCCCACACTGGCGAGGTTGTCTATACGCCACCGCAACATGCCGATGAAATTGCGGCGCTGATGGATAACCTCATCGCTTTTATCAATGACGACAGCCTGTGCGATGCAGATCCGCTGGTGAAAATGGCCATCATTCACCACCAGTTTGAAAGTATCCATCCGTTTTACGATGGTAATGGCAGAACTGGGCGTATTGTTAATATTCTTTATTTGGTGATCAAGGAATTGCTCAACCTACCGGTGTTGTACTTAAGCCGTTTTATCATTCGTCACAAAGCGGCCTATTATGCCAATTTGCAAGCGGTAAGAGACACCGGTGACTGGGAACCTTGGTTGCTGTTTATGCTTGATGGTGTGATTGATACCGCCAAAGATACCATTACCCTGATCATGGAGATGAAAAACCTAATGGTCAGCGTTAAACATGGCATCCGCGAGCAGTTGCCTAAAATTTATAGCCAGGATTTACTCAATAATCTGTTCAACCACCCCTACACGAAAATCGACTTTCTTGTTGAAGAGTTGGGCGTGACACGCATTACGGCCACCAAGTATCTGGAAAAACTGGTGGAATACGGCTTTTTAAGCAAACAGAAAGTTGGCCGAGCTAACTATTACATTAATCAGCCGCTGTGCAACTTACTGATCGCACATGGCTGAGATACGCAATCAAGAGACCATAATGACCAACAACGATATTGTACAAAAACTGTGGAACCTGTGTGACGTACTGCGTGATGACGGCATTAACTACAGCGACTATGTTACCGAGCTGGTATTGCTGCTGTTTATTAAAATGGTGCATGAAAATACCGAAGCGGAGATCCTGGATAAACATACCTTGCCGGAAGGGTGTCGCTGGAGTGATATCAACGGTAAATCCGGCATCAACCTGCTTAACGACTACAAACGTATTCTGCTGAGCCTGTCTACCGGTAAAGACGCCGAGGGCAATGTGGTTCACCAAGACCCACTAATCAGCGCCATTTATGCCGATGCCCAAACCCGCCTGCGTGAGCCACGCCATTTGGAGCAGATGATTAAAACGCTGGATCAAATCGACTGGTTCAGTGCGCAGAAAGATGGTCTGGGGGATTTATACGAAGGCTTATTGGAGAAAAACGCCTCTGAGACCAAATCTGGTGCCGGCCAGTACTTCACCCCACGTGCGCTGATTAACAGCATGGTGCGTTGCATCAAGCCGCAAATAGGCGAAACCATCCAAGACCCAGCGGCAGGTACGGCGGGCTTTTTAGTGGCAGCCGACCAATATATGCGCGCGGAAACCGACGACTATACGCAACTGCCCGCCAAAGATGCCGCCTTCCAGAAAAACAAAGCCTTTGTTGGCATCGAGCTGGTGCCCAATACCCGCCGACTGGCACTGATGAACTGCCTGTTACACGGTATGGAAGGGGATGACGAAGGGGTGGTGCATTTGGGCAATGCCTTGGGTGAATCGGGTAAGGGGATGAAACCCTGCGATATTATTCTGGCCAACCCGCCGTTTGGTACTAGCAAAGGTGGCGAAGCCAGCAACACCCGTGACGACCTGACCTATAAAACCAGCAACAAGCAACTGGCGTTTTTGCAGCATATCTACCGCAACCTCAAGCCCGGTGGCCGCGCGGCGGTGGTGTTGCCGGATAATGTGCTGTTTGAAGCCGGTGTCGGCACCGAGGTGCGCCGCGACCTGATGAACAAGTGCAATCTACACACCATTTTGCGCCTGCCCACCGGTATTTTTTATGCCCAGGGGGTAAAAACCAATGTGCTGTTTTTTACCAAAGGTTCGGCAACAGACAAATTTCAGCAGGAAAACTGCACTGAAACGGTATGGGTGTACGATCTACGCAGCAATATGCCGAGCTTTGGCAAACGCACGCCGTTTGGCGACAGCCACCTAGCGCCGTTTGAAGCGGTATATGGTGAAAATGCTGTTGGCACCAGCCCGCGTACAGCAGGTGAATACAGCTTTGGTGCTGAGGAAATCGCCGTTGATCATCAAGCCGCCGCAGAAAATAAAAATGTGGATGACAAGCTGTTACACAGCCGCTGGCGCTGCTTTAGCCGTGAATGGATCCGCGACCATAAAGGCGACTCGCTGGATATCAGTTGGCTAAAAGATAAAGACAGTGTGGATGCCGCCAGCCTGCCGGAGCCGGAGGTATTGGCACTGGAGGCAAAAGCGGAGCTGGAAGCAGCGTTAAGTGAGTTGGATGAATTATTGGTGGCGTTGGAAGGGGTGAATTGATGAGGGATATTAATTTGCCCGAAGGGTGGTTGCTCAGTAATTTAGGCGCAGTTTGCATTTATATCCAACGAGGCAAAGGGCCTAAGTATTCCAATGAGCCAAATGATTTTCCTATCGTTAACCAGAAAGCCATTAGATGGAGTGGTATTGAGCAGCAACATTTAAAGTATGTCGATCCAATCCAATGGGATAGCTGGGAGAATATACGATTTATCCATCAAGGTGATATTTTATGGAATTCCACTGGAACCGGAACTATCGGTCGCGCTTGCTATTTAACTGAAGAGGAAGTTAAAAAAGCTCGAGTCGTTGATAGTCATGTAACTATTGTACGTTCCGCCAAGAACCTAAATAGCAGGTTTGCATTTTTTTGGATTATGCATCCTGAGGTACAAGGGAAAGTTGGGGGGTTATATACAGGGACAACGAATCAAGTTGAATTAAGCAAAAAAATGGTGGAAGACTTGGAGTTTCCACTCCCCCCTCTAGCCGAACAAAAAGTCATCGCTGATAAACTCCATACCCTGCTGGCACAGGTGGAAAATACTAAAGCCCGCCTTGAACGCATCCCCACTATCCTAAAAACATTCCGGCAATCGGTACTGGCTGCGGCGGTCAGTGGGAAATTGACGGAAGAGTGGAGGAAATTCAACAAATCAAAGTTCCCTTACGAAAGCTGCCAATTATTAGAAATTATTCAGGAAATGCGAAACGGCTTGTCGCCTAAGCCAAATGAACAAGGGAGAGGCCATCCCATTTTGCGAATCAGCGCTGTTAGGCCATTTATACTGAATCAGGATGATATTCGACATCTTGAAATTTCTGAAAAAGATCAAGAGCGTTACTCGCTAAAGTCTGATGATCTCTTATTTACTCGATATAACGGCAGTATAGAGTATGTTGGCGTTTGTGCGCGTGTTACGCACATCGTTCACAATATTCTTCTTTATCCAGATAAGATAATTCGTGTGCGTGTAGACAAAGAAAAGGTGAATGCCGCATTCCTAGAGATAGTTGCAGCAAGTCATGAGGCTCGTGAATATATTTTCTCTCTTGTTAAATCAACATCTGGTCAAAAAGGAATATCCGGACAGGACCTGAAACTGTTGAAAGTAAAACTCCCCTCAGTTTCAGAACAAACCGAAATCGTCCGCCGTGTCGAACAACTGTTTGCTTTTGCCGATAATATCGAGCAAAAAGCCAATGCGGGATTAGCACGGGTTAATAACCTCACCCAATCCATTTTGGCTAAAGCCTTTCGTGGTGAACTCACCGCCGATTGGCGTGCCGCCAACCCGGAGTTAATCACTGGGGAAAATAGCGCCGAGACCTTGCTGGAAAAAATTAAGGCTGAGCGTGGGGCGCTCAAGGCCACCAAACCAACCCGTGGGCGGAAGCAAGCCTCATGCGGGTGATGCGGTGTATTAGCTAAGGGTGCTGGTGGGGTGGTTGGGGTTCACGGTGGCTCACAGTTAAGCTATTCCTGTGTTTGATGACTATTTTTGCCAGCAACCTAGCGGAACGGCAGAAAGCAAAAAACCAGCCATCGGCTGGGTTCTCTGAATAACTGCTGCCGTTTAGGCTCGCGATTTGTCGTTATTCACCGGGGGATGGGGGCACTTATATTTTAGCTTTAGGGATAGCGCGCCAATCAGTGGTATAGGCAGGGGAGAGCAGTTCGCGCTTCATCTTCCACCCCTGCTCGATGCCTTGGCCCGCAAACCAAATCTTACCCATGCCGGTGGTGTTAATACGATCAACCACTTTCATCAAGTGTTCACTGTTGGGCCGGGGGGGTGTTTCATCGAACATGTCTATTTGCCCAGGGCGGTGGCAGAAATCGTTCAAAATAACGCCCGCTTTTTGATAGCGGTAGCCGTTACGCCAAATCTTCTCTAGTGCCTTCATCGCGGCAGCGATAATGTCTCGCGTATCTTGCGTTCCTAGCATCAGTACATGGTTGGCGTTGTTAGCGTAATAGGGCTGATTGGCATGGGGGCTGGTGCGCAGAAATACGTTGATATGGCGGCAATACTGGTGTTGTTGGCGCAGCCTTTCAGCCGCCCGTTCTGCATATTGGCAGATTGCCTGGTGCATATCCTGTAACTGTGTGATCGGTTCACCAAAGCTACGGCTGCAAATGATCTGCTGTTTTGCAGGCAGAGAATCGATGGTGATGGAGGGTATGCCATTCAGTTCACGTACCGTTCGTTCAACCACCACGCCAAATGTTCTTTTAATTAACTGTATGTTCGCATCGGCCAACTTCAGCGCGGTGGTGATCCCCATTGCATTGAGCTTGGCTGAAAGCCGGTAGCCAATTCCCCATACCTGTTTGACCGGGAGCAACGCCATTAATTTCCGCTGACGCTGCGGGTTACTCAGTTCTACAACGCCACCGGTTGCTGGCCAGGTTTTTGCTGCGTGGTTGGCCAGCTTGGCTAATGTGCGTGTTTGCGCAATCCCGATACCACATATCAGCCCGGTTTGTTGTGCCACCGTGGCGCGGACTCGTTGGCCAAACGCGAAAAAGGGTTCGCAAGCATCAATGCCAGTGATATTCAGGAATGCTTCATCAATCGAGTAAATTTCAAGTTTGGGGGCCAGGGCTTCTAATGTGGTCATGACCCGTGCGCTCATATCGCCATAGAGCGCATAGTTGGAACTGAAACAGGCTATCTGGTAGCGCTGGATCAGGTTTTGGGCTTGAAAATAGGGGGAACCGGCCTTGATGCCCAGCATTTTGGCTTGTCGATTGGCAGCGACAATACAACCATCGTTGTTGCTTAACACAATAACCGGTTTTCCTTTCAGGTCCGGCCGAAACAGTTGCTCGCAACTGGCATACATCGAATTGACATCGCACAGCAGATACATATACCCCTCATACTTCAAGTTGCTTGGGTGTTGGCTGCCCTCGTTCACCCTAGTCACATAGTTAGCTATGCTCCCAGGGATTCGCTCAGTTGCCGCCTACAGGCAACTCGAATTATTTTGTGTATAGTCGATTACGACAAGGTGTGGATGGCGTGCGTGACTACACCAAAAATATCCAGGTCATCAGGTTCAACATAAATCGGGCTGTAGGCCGGATTCATCGGCTGAAGGCAAAGGCGAGGCTGTATACACAGCTTTTTCACCGTGAATTCCCCTGCCACTGCGGCGATGACAATATCACCATGCTTTGGCATCAGCGCCTTATCAACAATCAACAAATCACCGGAAAGAATACCCGCCTCGACCATCGATTCACCTTCCGCGCGGACAAAGTAAGTGGCAGAGGGATGCAAGATTAAATAGTGGTTGAGATCCAACTGCGCCTCGATGTAGTCCTGCGCGGGGGATGGAAAACCCGCTGGGCAGGTCTCCCCAAACAGCGGGATCTGCTGGTGAGTATCAGTAAATACGGAGGTGGTTGCTGCTTTCATGCCGATGTATGCCTGTAAAACTGTATAAATAAACAGTATTATGACTGACGATTTTACTGACTGGCAAGCAGCAACCAGCAACGTTTTGCTAGGGTGATGTTTTGCTGAGGAAAATAGTTTTGCACAAATTGGCAAATTGCAGCGGGCCGAGGTAATTGGTGGTGTCGTGTCAGCAACACCAACAACACCAACAACACCAACAACACCAACAACACCAACAACACCAACAACACCAACAACACCAACAACACCAACAACACCAACAACACCAACAACACCAACAACACCAACAACACCAACAACACCAACAACACCAACAACACCAACAACACCAACAACACCAACAACAATACCGACAGGCCCACCGTTTATCGGTGAGCCGATGAGGGGCTCCCGGTGGTTAGGCCAACTGCGATACTAGGCTCTTTACTGCGGCTTCCGCCTGCTGGATGGAGTTAACCAGCCGATGATCCGCAAATTCATCGTACTCAATAGCCGCCTCATACACATCGGTTACGCCGATATAGGCGAAAGCGGTGCGAACTGAGGCTTCCACATGGTTTTGAGTTCCGATGCGACCGCCGGGTTGATACCCATAGTCCCCCCGCGAAGAGAGGATCACCAGACGTTTGCCAGAATCCGACAGCAGGGGCCAATAAGGTTCTCCCTCTCGGCTGCGGTCAAATCCGAAGGTACGCCCCACTCGAACGATATTGTCAATGTATGCCTTGAACTGTGCGGGTGGCCCGAAGTTATACATCGGTACACCAGCAACGATGAGGTCAGCCTGGAGTATCTCATCGACCAAAGTATCACTGACGCGAAGCACATCCCACATCCAGGCTTCACGCTTGTTTTCAGGGGTAAAGGCCGCATGTATCCATTGCCCCGTGATATACGGTGGTGGCTCCTGCCCGACATCGCGGTAGATCACCTTTGTCTCGGGACGCATTGCAGTCCATTGTTGTACGAAATGAGCGGTTAAACGGCGAGTGTGCGATCCGTGAGAAATCTCGTCAGAGCGTCCAAAACGTGCGCTGGCATCAATATGCAGTAACGTGGTCATATAAATCCTTATAGATGATTTTAATTCAAACAAAGCAAGTTTCTACGTAATATGGATGGCCAACAAACGATAAAATCTCAGCTAATAGATGATATAAGGTCAGGTGTTTATGGCTATAAAACTCCCTTCGCTGACTGCTCTTCGTGCTTTTGAGGCTGCCGCACGTTTGGGGAGTTTCAAGAAAGCTGCCGAAGAGTTATCCGTCACGGCCACGGCCATCAGCCACCGTATTCGTGTCTTGGAGGAATATCTCGAACACCCTCTGTTCTTGCGCAAGGTACGAGCGGTTGAGCTGACCCAGAACGGCGAGGCGCTTTTCACTGCGGTTCATAGCAGTTTTGAGACTATCGCTCTGGCAATTGAACGCATACGCAAGCCATCTCGTTCATTGGTGACATTATCTACGACGCCTGCATTTGCCACTAAATGGCTGGTTCCTCGGCTAGCAGACTTTCATGAAGCACATCCAGATATTGATCTGCATATTCATGCTTCCAATACGCCAGTCGATCTCAATGCAGGCACAATAGACCTGGCGATTCGCTACGGACAAGGCCAGTATGGCGGCGTAATTTCGACGTTGCTCCTGGAGGATAATTTCGCGCCTGTCGCCAGCAAGATGCTTCAAACGATGACAAACCAAGATGTGTCAAAATGGCCTTTGATCCATTTCGATTGGCATCGCCCATTGCCTGTAGACCTGACATGGGCAGCGTGGGCGCGGGCTACCGGGCGAAAGCCATCTGATCTGTCGGCAGGTAGTCGGTATTCCGAAGAAAGCCACGCCATTCAGGCGACGATTGCTGGCCAGGGAGTGGCACTCTTGAGTCTGCTCTTGATAGAGGAAGAGCTGCGTCTGGGCGTTCTAGAGATTGTTGGCGAACCTAGGCTCAAGGGGATGTCTTACCACCTGCTTAAGAGCAATCAGCGCCCAGCCTCTGAGGCTATTGCCACCGTTGAGAACTGGCTGTTGCGTGTCGCTCGTCAGGTTAAACCGGCGTAACTTCTTTTGCCTCTTAACTTGACACCACACTGGCTTATACTCGCTCAGGTAGTACGCTTGGGTCATGTTTGGCAATAATATCGTTCATCTTATTCATCAATGCCGGAATGCTGGCTTCTTAAATGTCAGATGTATTGATCCCTTCATAAAGTATTTTCATGCCGATGTACGCCCGCAAAAACTATATAAATAAACAGTTTTATAACTGACGGTTTTACTGGCTGGCAAGCAGCAACGTTTTGCTAGGGTGATGTTTTGCTGGGGAAAATAGTTTTAAGGGGAGGGAAGGGGCTTGTTCAGTTATCGAGCCAGGCGATAACCTTTCTTGAATCACTCCGTGCTTCTTCGATGACTCACTTTAGCGTCAGCGAACACCACTTGAGGGTGGGTTGGGATGGCGCTCACGATCACGACCAAATTATTGTTGGATAATCTCCCCGTCCGCAGGGAGGTTTCATGCGACAGGTAGGTTTTACCTATTTAAACTGTTTTATGGAGGCGTTAGATGGTCAAAGATCCTATGAGAGTTCCACACCTATCCAAGGAGCAAAAAGGTCATGCCAGGAAAGAATTTTTTGTCCTGGCGTTTCTATGGGTACCCCTTGTCTTCACTATTCCGGCCGGTGCGGCCAGCGCACCTATATTTACCTACTATGGTGACCCGGGCTTTGTCGCCACTAGCCCGGGAGAAATGGCCAGCGCGAAAGCCAGTTGGGAAACGGCGGAATATGGTTTTTATACCGGCCATAACCCTGCTACTGATGGCTCGGCGGTCAACGCTCCATGGCAGCTCAGCGCGGTAAACGCATCCACCGCCTATGCCCTAGGGTACTTCGGGCAAGGCGTCACGCTCGGCATGATGGATTCTGGCTACAGGGCCACACACGAAGCATTTCAAACCGATTTGATCAAGTCGGTTACTGCGGAGGGTGTCTACGGCACGTCCGGCTACGGGTATCGTGGCGCAATCCCAAATAACCCGTTTTACGCGGGCGATAGGTTCACTGTGGCTGGTGATCAGGCGTTAACCAGCGATTACTCGCACGGCACCGGTATGCTCGGGGTTACCTCTGGCATCCGTGACGGTAAAAACCAGCACGGTATCGCCTTTGGATCGATGATGTATGTCGCCAAGACCGGCGGTTCCGATGGCCAATCCCACGGTCCATTCCACGATTACGAGTACTGGTATACAGCCAATAAGGCGCTGGTCGACGCGGGTGCCCAGGTCATCAATAGCAGTTGGGGATCCTACGTCCAGACCCTTGACAGAGCCCGCTATGATGGTTACGGAAACGATCTCGGCGCCGATGGCAACCTCGCCAACGCTTACGAGCTAGCCGGCAGAGACAGCGCCAGCAGCACGGCAATGGCGATTATTCTCCCAAGCCAGAACCTGAAGGATCTTGAGTACCAGCATTTCCTCTTCAAAAAAAGCTATTCGGAAGGTGGCATTCAATACGATAAGAACCACCCTGGGCTTTCCTTTATGGACGCCATATGGGACGCCATCAAAGACAGCGGCACCGTCAACGTACGTTCGGCTGGTAACAACGACTGGGACAATCCCTATTACCGTCCGGCCTATCCCATCTTCAATCCCTGGGCGGAAAACCAGTGGGTCGTCGTCGGTGGGGTGATACCACCCACTGATGCCAATCCAGAATATACCAAGCAGTCCAGGTTTAACGAGGCGGGGCTCGCCAAATGGTGGACCGTGTCTACCCCTTCAAACAGCATTTGGACCTCGGGCAGCGGTAGCGACACGACCTATTCAGGCTCAAGCGGTACGTCACCAGCAACACCCGTTGCGACAGCGGTGATGGGGGTTCTGCTCTCCCGCTATCCAAACATGAACGCCATGCAGGTGCGCGAACTGATGTTCACCACGGCGAACAACAAGATGTCCGATGGTGTGAGATTCCTCGGTACTGGGCAAACCTCTGCCACCGGGGAATCCATCGCCTGGACTGCTCCCGACGGCCTTCCGGACCAACGCTGGGGCTGGGGGATCCCCGATCTGGCCAAGGGCATGTATGGCCCCGGCCAATTCCTGAGCCCGATGGTATACACCATGAATAAGGCATCTCTGGACGTCTGGTCGAATAATATTAGCCAGACTGCGATCAAGGAAAGGGAAAGGGAAGACCTGGCGTGGCTGGCGGGCTACAAGGCGCAGGGCATTGCCTACGCCGGTGACTACGGCCCCAACGTGCTGAACCCGGATGGCACTCTTAACGAGCAAGCGTTCATGACTCAGGGCATTTTGAATGATCCTTACATACAGGCGATCACTAACGGCCACCCCGAGATGTATGACAAGATCGCCTATGAGGACGCTGTCAAGTGGCGCAAGGAATGGATGGATGGGAACGCAGCCTACATTGAGCACAAGATCGCCAACGGCCTCTACACGGCTTCGCTGACCAAGCAGGGTCCTGGGATGCTGGTCATGACCGGTAGCAATAGCTATGAAGGCGGCACGATGGTTGAGGATGGCACGCTGTACGGCTTCACCGAATCCTTCGGCACCGCGCCGGTCAACATTAACGGCGGCTATTTCGGCGTGCTTTCACACTACAACGATCTTTTCACGATGAAAGGCCTGCTGACTACCACGGAAAGCCGTCTGGCCAACGTCAACGTCAATAGCGGCGGTACGTATGTCATCGTGACGGGAAATGATGTCAATGTGGGTACACTGACCTTCAACAAAGGTTCCAAGCTTACGATTGCGGCCGCCGATACTGATATTCTGCGAGATGTGTTCAACAACCACAACCTCGTCGCAACGGGTAGCGTAGCCGCTGACACCTTGGCTGGCAGCGAATACATGGTGGTAGATCCAGACTATGCGTTCTTTAATATGGATGTGCTCACCACCAGGAGTGCTAGCGGTCCCTCCACCATCACAGGAACTCTTAGTTGGAATGACGCCGGCCTCGCCAGTTATGCGGCCAATAGCAACGGTCGCACTGTCGCAAACGTGATTTCGACCCATGTGCCTAATATGTTTATGGATCAACTTCTTTGGTCAACCAAGGATCAAGTTCACTCCACCCTTGATTCGCTGGGCAATGACATGTACCTCAATGTCGACAATACGAGCATTGTCAATTCACTGACTCTGTCCCGCACGCTCGAAAACCAGGCATCGGGTTTTGGCCACGACAAAAGCATCCAAATCAGTGACACGGCCCGCGTATGGGCCACGGGTGTCGGCAGTTGGTCCAGTGTAGATTTTGGTCGCTCCGATCTGGACGGTGAATTCTACGCAGCTCTTGTCGGCATGGAAGCCGACATCACCTCCAACAACAAGGCTGGCCTCTTCTTTGGCGCGGGTGAGAGTAAGTTCAGGGGCGGCCAGTACGGGACAGTGGACAGCAACGACCTGCACGTCGGGGTTTACGGCGTTTCCGATATCCCTGAGATCGCAAAGTTCACCTACGGCACCATGTACACCAACCAGGACCGGGAGTCGAGCCGCCAACTGACTGTTATTGACCAGTCGCAGATCAATAACGTTACCACCACTACGGATATCACCCAAGTCTTCGCCGATGCGGCGTACACGGGGTTCAACAAGGATAAGTACTCCATTGAACCCTATCTTGGTATGAACATGTTGTGGCTCAAATCAGACGGTTTCGATGAAAGCGTCGGTGATTATAAGTTCCATACTGACGGCAATTCGCAGACGCTTGGTGCGGCGACCCTAGGTGTTCGCGGAAGCGCTCCGCTTCTTACGGCCGGTACCGTGAAGCTTGCGGCACGGGGCTATATCTCCGGAACCACGTTCATGGGCGACACCACTCCAGAGGCCTATCTGCAGATTATGGATCTCGGCAAGGCCAGAATTGAGGGCGGAAAGATGGACAACCCGATGCTCAATCTCGGCGCTGGTGTTGATGCGACTCTTAGCGAATCGGTGAAACTCAGCCTGTCTTACGTAGGTTCTTTTAACAGCGACATTCAATCAAATGGCGTTGCGGCCAATCTGCGCATAGCGTTCTAAGGAAACGCTGATTTAACCCTCACAAGGTTCTGTCGCATTAGCGTAGTGAAGTTAGCAACCGTTGCGCTGCCTGAATAACCGGCAGCGCAGCTTTTGTTGACCTGCTTGCGTTAACGCGACACAACTCCCTTGCGTGCTGCACCAGTCCGCGCCGTTCGCCGTCTAACCAAACTTATTGTTGCTGCTCGCAGCAATGCTGATGGAGTTGGCGATATCGGTGACGATGGGGGAATTTAAAAGGTACCTCTGAGTCGGCAAGAACAACCTTCGTTATGGAGGCGGTTTAAGCTATTTTTCTCGATATTCTACGGGTATTCCTGGCGGGCGTGTAGAACATCAAGTACTTCAACTCTATCAAGCTGTACCCGATATACTACGATATAGTTAGGATGCAGGGCGGGAGCATACTTTGCTTGTTATTTAACCAAAGAATAACTGAGCCCGATAATTGTCATCCCAACCTGCCTTTTTTAGCTTGTTTCTCTGACTCGGCGCACCACAATTACTCTGCTTTATGATGTTTAGAACAAAGCGCCGGAATAGTGCCATATTCTCGACCGCATCCTCCATCGCTATTCTGGAGGCATCTTCATTGAACACCACATCAAGAATGTAATGCTGGCTGTTCTCAATCCGCCAGTGTTGACGAATATAGTGCCCGAGCAGCTTGTGTTTGGGAGATAACGAGCTGACATAGTAGGCGGTCTCTACCGTTCCTTTTCCGTTGGCGCTACGGTGACGCTCAACGGCGATGATGCTGCGGATTGTCGGCCATTTCTCCGCCAGCTCAGGCGGTAGTTTTGATTTTAATTGAAAGACATAACGCTCTTCTTGGCGGCCATGACCACTCTCTTTGTGCTCGACGATTATCTTCTCTTTCTGTGCGTCAAAGAGTGCCTGAAATTGCGATTGAACGGCTTGATACAGCTTCGGTTGGTTCTTCTTTACCTGAACCACCACATGCGCCTTCTTCTCGCTGATTTTCTCCAGCGTCTCACGCTGACAATGCAGGGCATCAAGCGTCACAACGGCGCCTTTGAGCTCAAGAATTTCCAGCATTTCTTTGACCGTTTCGAGTTCCCCTTTCTTATTTGGGGTTGTTTTCTGGCTTAAAACCAAACCATTTTCGGTATCGTAGGCTGTAACCAGTTGCAGAGCTTCGGCGGAATTTCCGCGGTAGGAGCCGCGTAACACCTTGCCGTCAAAGGCAATTATGGGTTTGCCCTGATGGGTACGCTGTTCATTGACCCAGCAGAGCAACGCTTCAAGCAGGGTATCGATGACAATGCAGCGCAAAATGCGGGCAATGGTGTGACGGCGCGGGATACCGTTGGCAAAAGGTCGATACTGACGGAGCCAATCGGCCTTTGAATTGCCATAGGTCTCTATGTCCCGCCAGCCTTCGGCACCACTCATGATGGCACTGATGACAAGAAACATGACGTCAACAAGGTCATGTTTACGATTGATGTCAGAGCGGGTTTCTTCAACAAGGGTAAGGTGTTCAATCAATGTCATCGAGCGTGCCTCCTACATGGAGACGTGATTAGATCACAGACGATCTGCCCGTTCAAGTTTCATTAACAAAGTGCGATCCCGCCCTGAGTTAGGATGGACGATGATTTCTCTCGTGCTTGGCATGCGACCAATACGATGCATATAAGGCTGTAATGGTAGGGATTGCGTAGCTTGCTCTATATCCGACGAGAGTTTGGCAGCAGCACTGGGATTACGTGTATCTATGTAATCAATAATGGTCCACAATGCTTCCAGTGCTTCATCACTCCAATCAACTCGCATTATGAAGTTTCCGCTTAGCCTCCAGACGAGAACGGATCTCTGCCATCACCTCATCGTGAGGTATACGGGGCTTGGTACTGTTCATCGCTGCTTCTACTCTGGCACGGAACCAGCGGTCATAGCTGTCTGCCTGCTCCTGAGTCTCAAACTCGGATACGATGGGGGACAGTTTGGTTACCATATTGACTTACTCCTTTCTTTGCTGCTCTTTTGACCAGTATAGCTTGTTACGCTGTTCAGACCAAGTGGATGGCGTGGCCTGCTGTTGTTCCTTACCAAAATTTTCAACATCCCCCTTCTCGTTGTTTGCTGCTACCTAGCTGTTTGTCTGCTCTCGGCTGCGGCCAGTTCAGGGCAGCGAGAAAGACGAGTTGGCGCTGGCCCTAAAGCATTTGAGCGGGGCCTGGAGCAGTCGAGATATGGGGTTCATGGGGCAGTGGCTTAGGTGACCATAACGACCAGCCATCTACCAACCGGAGTGCTAAAAAGCAAAAACCCAGCCATGGGCTGGGTTCTCTGAATAAGTGGTGCCCGGACTCGGAATCGGAATAAACCAATAAACCAATAACAAATTGTTATTTAAAGATATTATTTTTTTCGGTAATTCAAGGGGCCACCAATAGGGCCCCGGGTGGTTTGGCATAAAAAAGGGAATAGGTTCGATACTGTTTTCTCCTGTCGAGGTATTGAATGTGTTCGGGGTGGTTCCGAAATAAGGAACCATATCAAACATCAGTTATAGTGTAATCTGAGGGTGTTTAATACCACACGCGTTGGCATATCTGACTAGGGTGTCGAGGCTTGCTTTAACGATATTGGACTCCATACGTGAAACGGTGGGCGGCGTTACCCCCATTCGCTCAGCAACCTGTGCACGCGTTAACCCTGCATGGCTACGCCATTCTGCCAACATGGCCTGCAAACGCTCTTTACGTTCTTCGGCTTCATAAGCAGCTTGTACTTCTGGGTCAGACATTAAATCGGTTCTGACTGTCTCCCAGGCAACGCCTTTAGCTTTTTTCATTTAGCATCTCCTCTAATCGTTCAAAAGCGAGCGTTATCTCCCCTGACGGTGTTTTCTGTGTTTTCTTGATAAACACTCGTAATAGATAGATATTTTTCCCTTTCTGATAAACATACAACCCTCGGGCGATATTCGTTCCCATTGTTCTGATCTCAAATAAGCCATCTTTGAGTGGTTTGCTATCAGGCTCTCTCAGGGCAGTTGCATTTATCTTAAGTTTATCAATCAGTCGGATCATTTTAGCTTTGATGACTGGCGGTAAACTTGCGAGTTCTTCGGGTACTTCATCATGCAAAATCACGTTAAACACTCTCACTCCTCCATAGAGTAATGTTGCTCTATAAGCTAAGTTGCGTCAAATGCTAATTTAGAAGCAGCCTTATATGAACCTACTTACTCTGTCATTTGAGTAGGCGTTCACATTTGTCAGGGGGGCGCAGAACATGCCACACAAGTACCTTGGGTTTAGACAACCGTCGGTGGTGCTTGAGGATCTGAGACTGGCGGTTTAGCGTTGCAATCCGCCAGTCAACAGGCGTTAATAAGGACCACTACAGATCTTTAGTACCCAAAGTGGCCATTTTATTTAGAACAATAATTCCAGCCTTTTCTTCGCCTGGCTGGTCAGTCGCTTAATACCCAGTGACCTTGCCATTTCTAAGGTCTTATTTTCCCCATCAATACTTAAAGCCAGCGAGCGTAACTCTTCGTTTGGAATAGCATCAACCTGACGAACATCATAATCTGTTGCAGGAACACGGAAGGTATTCCAGTCAGAGCGTTGAGCTTCAGATAGCCAGACAAAATCCTCCCCACAAAGATCCGTTGCGACATGGTAGTTCTGATCAACGATCTCCATAACACGTTCGCGAATCAGTCTGCCAGTACGGTTAAATCCATGTGCACGTGCGACACGCTGCACCAATGTGGTATCAGGTAGAGGTGACTCGCCATTAACCACTTCCGCAATGAGAGCTTTTAACGTTTCATCGTATTCTGGAATATAAAATTTCTCTGGATCAGTCTTGCCTTGCCACCCCAGCAAGTCATTCACGACATATTTATCAGCCTTGGTATTTCGGGTTGGCTCAGATGCCGCTGAATAGGCGTACTTGAGTTCAGGTAATGAATCTCCAGAATCATCTTCCAATAGGGGTACAGATTTTATGTTTTCTACAAGTGCAGCGATATCACCGTCATTCGCTACTGACGTTATGGCATGAGCAGAAGCCTCTTCAATGATTTCAGCTTCTGCCAGGGCAATCTGGGCCTGTTCTTCTGCTGCAACCCTGATGGCTTCAGTGGCTCTGGATTCTTCAAGTAGGCTATTAATTGCCACATCGAGTCTTTCCAGAGCACCTTCTTTATCTATCCACCATTCTGTTGACCACAGACGAAGAAGTTTCCAACCAAGACTTTGCAGTATCGCGCTGCGTACCTTGTCGCGATCGCGTGCAGTGGCTGCGCTATGGTAGGTAGCGCCATCACATTCAACACCGACAAGATAATCACCAGGCTTATCTGGATGAACAATCCCCAAATCAATACGAAAGCGTGACACACCGATTTGCGGAACGACATGCCAGCCTTTCTTTCTTAGGCCATTAGCCACCGCCTCTTCAAATGGCGAGTCATAACCCCCTACCGAACTTCTAACGGCTTGCGCCAGAGCCATCGGGCCACGCTGGGCGAATTCAATAAAGTGCTTAAGATCAGAAACGGCCCGCGCACTCGTGCGATTGAGATCGATAACGGAAGGATCAAATGAACTGAAAACTATCATCTCCTGACGTGCACGAGTGATCGCAACGTTGAGGCGACGCCAGCCTCCATCACGGTTTAAAGGCCCAAAATTCATCGACATGGTATTGGCGCCAAGTTCTGTAGGACCGTATCCTATCCCGAGCATGATCAGGTCACGCTCATCACCCTGGACTGTCTCAAGATTTTTAACCACAACGGGTTCTTCCAGTTCAGGCTGGAAGAATGGTTCAATCTCTGGATATTGCTGCCGTGCACGATCCAACAGGTCGTTAATCAGCTTTTGTTGTTCTGTATTCAGCGTGATAATACCGATTGACTTGCCGGACGCGATAAAGGTTTTATCTTTCAGTCGTTTTACCGTTTCAGCAACCATCGCTTCTGCCTCTGCCTGATTGTGGCGTCCTTTACCTTTAGAGTAAATACCAGCAACTTTGCGCCACTGAACGGCACTCTGACATGTTTTTGAGGCCGGGAAAGTAATCAGATTACTGTCGTAATAGCGATGGTTGGAGAATGTAATCAAGCTTTCATGGCGACTCCGATAATGCCAACTCAAGCTGTGGTTATACAAACCAGCAGCCAGGCACTCATCAAGGATGCTCTCCATGTCTTCTTCAGTATCATCATCTGTTTCATTGGCTGCGCGGTTGAAGAAGCTGGTTGGAGGCATTTGACGAGGATCACCTGCAATAACAACCTGTTTGCCGCGAGCTATTGCGCCAATAGCATCCCAGGGGGCTATCTGTGATGCCTCATCAAAGATAACTAAATCAAACAGCGTCTGATCTGAAGGCAAGAACTGTGCTACTGAAAGTGGGCTCATCAGCATGCAGGGCGCAAGTTTAGACATAGCATCGCCCATTTCCGCAGCCATCTGGCGTACCGGTTTATGACGACGTGACTTCTGCAACTCATGTTTGAGCAGAGCAAAACCACCTTGCTTACTGACCTCATTTTTCGCCGGGATCACACCACATAAACGTGCACGAATATAGCGCACAGTAAGTTTGGCAAGACGATCCGTCTGAGTACGATAGGCCTCAATATCACTCATATGCTCCGCAGGAACAAAATTATGCAGCAAAGGTTCCGAGTCAATCATCCACGAGGCGAACCAACGACAATACGCAGTTTCAAACAACTCAGCCACACTGACATCGCTTGAATCAACATGACCAAGTGCGTTGACTAAAGGCAATAACCCCTGAGCTATCGCTTCTTCGCGCACCCTTGCCCAATCACTCCAGGCTTTGAGAGCGGACTCATGATGAATAATTTCTAATGCACAGTCGCGTAACGCTGTTATCGTCAGTTCACTTTCTGTCGATTTGATCAGATGACAGAATCTGACTTTAGCTTCGTTGAAATCAGACACCGTAGTGCGTAGTTTCTGAGTTAAAGCAGCAATAATACCCTGCGACCCGAGTAAATCATTAGCCTCAATGACCAGTGTTTTAACGGCAGAACGGATCTCCGTAAGCTGCTGAAGCGATGATGCCATACCAGCTAGAGTATTTCGAATAGCATCAGCTAAATCCAGCATGCCCTGTAAATCAGAATGACTGCTATCCAGGCCATTCCATCCAGGCAAGGTTGTCGTTAATAAAGTCAGTTCTGACAGCTGCTGATATAGTGATTGAAGTATCTCTATAATAGGTAGATCGGCAGAAAGGTCGGGAGTTGAATCAAGTGAGCATTGCCGCATCACTTCCCCAACAATTTTCTTACGAGCATTAGTTGCGAAGAACCAGAATTTTTTGTCAGCTTCTGCCAATGAGACTTTAATCTGCTGAGCATTGACGCTTTGCCACCTATTATCAGGATAAGGAACTGATAAACGCAATTGAGTTGATTCGATTTTTGTGAGCAGGTTGATTGCTGTTTTCGCAGCTTCAATTCGAGCCGTAGCATCCGGGGCAAACATAAAACTTAGGTCAATACCGGCTGCCTTAGATAACAATTCGCAAAGTGAGGCTAACTGTACAAGCCTCTCCGGTTCAACGGAATCCAATGATATTCCCGTGGCTTTAAGTAATTCCTCCGTGGCTTGTTCCAGATACTCAATTTTGGCAGGGATTGTTCGTGCCTCAGCTATCAGCGACGACTGCCAACCATTGGTCCAGTCAGTTTGGTTAATGATCCCGAAATGCATTCTATGTTGTTTAAAGGCGTCATAGTTGAGTTCAAGACGTCTTGCGATTTCTCTGAACACGGTCATTTGTTCAGCCGTGTGCAAAGTACCAGCAGGCCAGATGAAAGGAGGTGTTGCATTGCTGGCATCTCTGATAACGCGTCCCATCGCCTGATGGAGAGTCAAACCATTTGGCCAGCGCAAATGCAGCAAGCGGACAACCTCATTCAACTTGTCACGCAGGCGTTGTACCTTACCAGCCTCTTCTTCCCACTCACTGGTAGTTAGCACATCTCGAGCATCCCAGGCGCGTTCCAGCTGTTTGAGGAAATCCATTTTTGAAGTTTTACTGGAGTGTAACTCCAGACAAAACTCGCCTAGTCCCTGAGCTTCCAGTCTGCGATAGACCACATCAAGCGCAGCTTTCTTTTCGGCAACAAACAGTACACGTCGCCCTAGTGCCAAATTATGGGCAATAATATTGGCGATTGTCTGGGATTTACCGGTACCGGGTGGTCCATCAAGTACAAAGTCACGCCCTCTAGCAGAAGCCACAACCGCAGCAATTTGTGAGGAGTCTGCGGGCAATGGCAAGAAGAGCTCCTCGGGGCCGATGATATCGTCAAGCCTCTCAACCTCAACAATTTCGCCGCTCTTTTCCAGAACCTCATTGTCTTGACCGCGCTCAATAAGATATTTAACCAGTGGACTTTGCATTAATTGTGCAGCACGATCGATAAGGTCTTTCCACATTAGATACTTGGCAAAAGAGAAAGTACCAATCACGACATCACGAGTGACTTCAAAACCAGGCATATCACGCACAGCACGGCGGACAGTGTTCCAGATGCCCTCCACATCAATGCCGCTTTCATCCGTGGGTAACTCCCCCTCAAGACCATTGATCATCAGAGCAAAATCATTGCGCAGTAATTCGAGTAAAGTCAGGTTGAATCGAGGCTCCTCCTCAAGTATTCGCATAGTGACGCCTGAAAGCGCGCTCTTACGGTCAAGCTGGATCGGCAAAAGAATCAGAGGTGCAGAATAACTTTTCGGATCATCAGCTGATTTTTTCCACTTAAGAAAACCCACAGCAAGAAAGAGCGTATTAGTACCACCTTCTTCCAGATCACTTTTTGACTTGCGATACAGATCTATAAGGGCAGATTCCAGCCGATCTTTTTCAAGTGGTGACACCACTTCTCCGCGATCAAGCGCAAGCTGAGCATATTCCTCACGCAGGCTCGTGTTTGTTTGCTGACTATACAACTCTGCATCACGTCCTCCCTGCTCAAGATTTGGCATAGAGACAATGCGTATTCGTTTCCCCTCAGCCAGTTTGTCCTCCAAATAGCCAGGGTTTGAACATATTAGGCGGATACCTTTAGCACTTTCTGGTAGATGCAGCAGGCGGTTACGGGTGGTTAGATCGAGTAATTTGCGTTGCCAGTGCACCAGACGACTGGTTTTTTCTTTCTTACCCTCAATTTCAATATCTAAATCAAAGGCAGGGAGCGAAGGGGCATTTTCAAATCCATGTATGATATCTGATGTTGAATCGGATGATGTCTTCAGGTGAGTGATGCCTAATGCCAAGGGGCGAATTTTTTGCATTCGCGCACGGCGGGTATCTATGGCCGCATGGAATTTTTCTTCTGTCAGGTTTTTTAAGGCTGCTTCAAAAGCTTGTGAAAATGAAGGTGGATATTCCTTCGTCACCAGCGTTGTTTCAAATACGACCATTTCTTTTAGGTCAATACGTTTACGCACCGAAGATACATCTTCAGTGACCAATTGTGCAAACTCCTGTGGTTGCAGCCAGCAGCCAGCGAAGGCATGTCCTTCACTGAGAAATACCAGCGAGTTAAGCCCGATTTGCTCCAGTGCGGAGGCGAACAATAACGTTGTGTCCAGACAGGTGGCAACTTTGCTTTCAAGAATGGCACCCGGTGTACGGATCTTCTGGCCGTTACACTCAAAGCTGGCAGGAGGGAGGGCATAGCTGATTCTTAAGTTACAAACCGCAGTCCATAGTGCAGACGCGATCTCCCATACGCGAACTCTGGATTGGTTTTCGTACCCATCAAGTGCATCGTTTTTCCCGGCACTACGCAGAACATCTGATGTAGCTTTGAGGAGGCGATCAACAGCAGGATCGTTCGGCATAATGAAAGAGGGCAGTAGTTCAGACATTGCATTGCCGCCCCATTCATTTTTCGCCAACGCCTCAAGTGGATAATTAAGGGTAAAAAGTTCTTCGTCGCCCTGCCACAAACTTAACGTGATTTCACACATCACACTTTCAGTGAGTTCAGCTAGCCATTCCGCATTGAGCTTTACATCGCGCTCACGAATATCAATAGATGAACCAGGAAGCAGACGATCAATACTCCACTGTTTCGCTTCTAGCACTGCAGGTGCAGTCTGCAATTGTAACCTTAAGTCCTGAAAGGTTTGATCTGATTCGTTATGCAAGACAAGTTCACGTAACAGCGGAACTGCATTCTGGTGCGAAGTAAATCCCAGTTTGCGGGCGATACTCACCTGCGCCTTAATACTCATAAAAACGTGTCTCCTTAGAGGTAGATCCCTCTTGTATCCAAGTAGTTTCGTCGGCTATGACTGCTAAAAGAGGCATAAGAGATAGCGAGGTGAGTTGCTACGACGAGAAGTCAAAAAAGTGAAATGCTATGTAGCACCGTCCATTCGCTGGGCATTAGCGTAAAGGCTGCAAATGAGAAGCAACAACATCCAAAATCTATAGCCTGAATTTCCCCAGAATAGCTTTAGTTTTTTTATACCTTAAAGCATAAGGGAGGGGTAATCTATAGACACAGCTAACTTTAACGCTTCGAAATCAAATCCAAGGATTTTATTCATATGTAATTGATAAAATTATACATTATGTAAAAATCACCTGGATGATATTGTATTTTTATGATTAAAACCATTAATAAATTAGTATTATTCAAAATAATATTCCGTTATGATATTAATTAACAGGCAAATTGGCACGTTAAGAAATCGATTTAATGCGACTGATGCATTAGCGTTATTTAATTTTGGTATGAAGAATGACCTGTTACTTCATCCAGAAAATCCTTTCAATAAAGCCGTCGTTCGGGTTGGCAAAAAGAAGAAGAAAACGTTGTCACCTACCCAAGTAAAAACCGTGTATCGCCTGATGGAACAACACCATGAAAAAGAACAATCGGGCGCACAATCCCATGTGTTGAACGGGCGCGCTAATGCCTGTTATCCGGCCTGGTTTTGGCTGACAGTATTAGACACATTAAGTTATACCGGGATGCGCCAGAATCAACTGCTGCATGTGCGGCTGTGCGATGTGAATCTGGAGGAACACTGGATTGATGTGATTGCTGCGGGCTCTAAAAATCACCGGGAATTTCGTGTCCCTATTACCTCACGCTTGCGGCCACGGTTGGAGATGTTGGTGATGCGTACGCAGGAGGCAGACGCATCGCCCACTGAACAACTGTTTAATGTGAACCGTTTTGATCTACGACGTAAAGCACAACAGGGGAATGCGTCGCCTGAGCCGATGGGTGTGTACCCGCTGCGCTCTTTTTTCCATCGTCTTTCCCGGGAATGCCGCTTTGCGGTCAGCCCGCACCGTTTTCGGCACACTGTGGCCACTAACTTGATGAAATCACCAGATCGTAATCTGCAGGCCGTCAAACGCCCGTTGGGGCATTCCAGTTTGCGCTCTACGCTGGAGTACATTGATCAGGATATTGATAGCTTACGCGAGTTGTTAGAACAGGAATTGTGGGTTTAGATGGGGGATGGGAGGCACTTCCCTTGACGCAGTTTGATATTTGAATGTAGAAACTGTAAAACACGTAAGTGAAACAGCCCACCTGCGTCAGCAGGTGGGCTGTTCAAGAGCCTTTTACAACAACCGAGTAATGGTATCACTACATAAAATTACCATTCTGCGTTGGGTTATTGCTAGTTTGTGCTCGCTTTAGAACCCGTCATTTTTTCATTCTGAAAGAATGACAAGCGCTTCTGAATAAGTGGTGCCCGGACTCGGAATCGAACCAAGGACACGGGGATTTTCAATCCCTGTTCAGATAACCCGCAAAGATAACGATTAATTTTAGACGTTGCTAACCATGACCTGAATTAACTAATTCGGGTAATGTATATGCATGTAATTTCAATCATTTCCACCAAAGGCGGCGAAGGTAAATCGACCCACGCAGCTAATCTTGGCGGCTTTTGTGCCGATGCCGGCCTTAAAACCCTGCTGATCGACGGCGACTACGCCCAGCCAACGGCCTCCAGTTATTATCACCTGCGGTATGAAGCGCCCTGTGGTCTGTACGAACTGTTGATGCAAACTGCAGATCTGAACCAGCCTCAACAGCTTATTTCCCATACCAGCATTCCCAACCTTGATCTGATTGTTTCTAACGATCCCCATGAGCAACTCAAAACGGCCATGATGCATGCACCGGATGGACGTTTTCGTCTGCGCAATTTACTGCAGCATCCTCTGTTTACTCACTATGACGTGATTATTATTGATTCGCAGGGGGCACGTTCCATCATGTTGGAGCTGGTGATGCTGGCAACCAATCACACTGCACTTGCCATGATCAAGCCGGTCGTCCCCGATGTCCGTGAATTTTTACGTGGGACGATCCCGCTGATGGAGGGGCTACTGCCCTACAAAGATTTTGGTATTACGCTGCCGCCAGTGAGGATCCTTGTTAATTGCATGGACTACACCAATCTAGCCAGGGAAGCGCTGACGGCGATTACACAGATCGTTGAAGCGGGGAGCTACAGTTCGGCGGATATCCCGGTCAGTATGCTGACAACGCAGATCTATGATTTGGACGTCTATAAGTTAGGGCATAGCCTTTCACAGCCTGTGCATCGCTTGGAATACCAAACAGATCGCAAAACTCCACCTGCAGCACAATCGATATGTGGCCTGGCTTGTGAGCTCTTCCCTGAGTGGAAAACCCTGTTTAATGATGTTCTTGCCAGGGGGATCCGCTCATGAATCGCAATCAACTTTGGCGGGCTGTCGCCCGTTCCACTGCGACCTGTAAAGAGCACGACGAGATCCATGTGTTCGTCGATTCGCCCGATTATGAAACGGCAAAAAGCCGGATTGATGAGCGTCTGGTTGATGAATGGGAAGTGACTAGCGGTTTTATCCAATTTTACAACGTGTGGAGTGAATCGGAACTTCGTGAAATGGCTATTGGTCCGCAAGCGCCGGTTGGGCTTCCGTTACTGGAGTCTGGCGTGGGTTACGATCGGCAACCCTTGATTCTGGTTGCTTCCTCCCGACTCAGTTCAGTTCTGGAGTGCGCCTTGTTGGAGATTCAGAGTGAGGAGGCCTGCCATGCATAGCGATGAACCACGGCGGATGATGCCGCATTCCCTGGAAGCAGAGCAGTCAGTCCTGGGCGGATTAATGTTAGAAAACGACCGTTGGGACGAGATTGCACCTGTTCTGGCTGCTGACAGCTTTTTCTCTCCCCCTCACCAGAAGATATTTGCGGTTATGCAGGGGTTGCTTGGCCGCAATATGCCTATCGATCTGATCACCGTTTCGGAAGAGCTTGAACGTCTTGGCCAACTTGATATTGCCGGAGGTTTTGCCTACCTGGCGGAGCTGTCGAAGAATACCCCGAGCGCTGCCAACATCGTGGCTTATGCGGAGTATGTCTCTACGGCGAAGCAGAAACGTCAATTATTGGCGCTGGGGCATGATCTGGCCAAGCAGGCGGAAGATGCCCGCACGGATGTGCCTTCGTTAATGGAGGAGGCCGAACGACGTCTTTTTGATATCGCAGGATTGCAGGCTGCTGGCAAACAGTTCGACCTGGTCTCTTCGCTGGAGATCTACCTTAACCGGCTGGAGCAGCGCTGTGCCAGTGAGGACTTGATCACTGGTACGCCTACCCCGTTTACACAACTTAATGGCATGACCAGCGGGTTGCAGGCGAGTGATCTAATCCTGCTGGCAGGCCGTCCCTCGATGGGGAAAACCGCGTTGGCCCTGAGTTTGTGTGAAGGAGCGCTGGATAGCCGAAAAGAACAACCGGTGCAGATCTACAGCCTGGAAATGCCGGTTGACCAGCTTTTATCGCGGTTTGTTTCCATGTTGGGGCGTGTCTCCCTGCAGAATTTGCGCAGTGGCAATATGGATGATGAGGATTGGGCCAGAGTGGCCAAAGCAACCCATACTCTCCTGACGGAGTGGAAAGATCGCCTGATCATAGATGACGACAGCTTTATGACCCCGTCAATGCTGCGTTCCCGCGTCCGCAAGAATGTCCGTAAATTCGGTCATCCTTCACTGATCCTGCTGGACTATCTGCAACTGATGCGCTGTCCTGGCCAAGAAAATCGTACGCAGGAGATTGCCGAAATTTCGCGTTCGCTAAAAGCGTTGGCAAAGGAGATCGGCTGTCCGGTGGTGGCCCTCTCACAACTTAATCGTGCGCTTGAGAACCGGGTAGACAAGCGGCCCAATAACGGTGATCTGCGAGACTCCGGCGCATTAGAACAGGATGCCGATGTGATCATGTTTATCTACCGTGACGAGGTTTATGACGAGCACTCACCGGATAAAGGTGTTGCCGAACTGATTATTGGCAAGCAGCGTAATGGCCCTATCGGCACGGTAAAAGTGAAATATCAGGCTGAAATCACACGATTTGAGGATTTTTCAGGAGGTCGCTATGACTTCTAAAAAGGTGCAGGCCTTAGGCGAGAAATTGTTGCAGAGGGGGCGTTCTCCCGCTTCCAATGTAGTGATGTTGCCAGTCAGTGAAATGCCGATGGTGCTGACGCTGGATCAACTGCGGCCCAACCCAGATAACCCACGAACCACGCGCAACCCGAAGTATGACGAGATCAAGGCCTCCATTATGGCGCGTGGACTGGATTCGGTACCCAAAGTGACTAAAAACCCCGATAGCGCCGAAGATGTGTATATCTTCAGCGATGGGGGGAATACGCGTTATAGGATCCTGCTGGAGTTATGGGAAGAAACGCAGGATGAGCGCTTTCGTCGCATTCAGTGCATTTTCAAACCTTGGCCTGGACGGTTGAAGTGTCTTATTGGGCATTTGGCTGAGAATGATGTACGGGGAGATTTGTCTTTTATAGAAAAGGCCTTGGGGATCGCGAAAGCAAAATCTATTTATGAAGAGCAAGTCGGAAAGGTAATATCTCAGAGAGAGTTAGAGTCACTTTTGCGCTCTGAAGGGTATCCTGTCAGCCAGTCAAGCATAAGCAGGATGGAGTATACGCTCGAAAATTTATACCCTTATATGCCAAGTTTGTTTAAGTCAGGTATTGGCCGCCCTCAAATTGCTCAACTTATTACTTTACGAAGTGCTGCGCACAAAGCATGGGATACATTCTCTGCAAACTGTTCGGTAAATAACAATTTTGAAGAAGTATTTGGCGAGGTTTGTCGTTCTTTGGATGATCCCGACCATTACACTCTGGAAACGTTTAAAGATGAGTTGATCGCAGCATTACTTCAGGCGATACCTGATCCAGAGGTTACCTATGACCGCTGGCTAATCGAACTCGACCCGAACGAGCAGAATCGCAGGAAGCTCTTTGGTGAACCCGCTCCATTGCCGCAACATATTATCAATGCAGATAAAGTCCCTGGGGAAAAAGACGCTGCGAAAGCAGACGAAAAGGGGGCAGTTCCTGTCACTGTGCCATCGTTTTCACCCGGTTTATCTTCCAGTGACCGCAGTCAGAGCAAAGTTTCCCCCTCCGCAGTAAACCACCAACCCGATGCTGTTATCTCGCTGCAGGACGCGAATCGCTTTGCGGCTGCCGAGACAGGTTCTGCATCGCGGCAACTGCAAAATATCCCTGCACGAAAGGAGGAGCAGCTTGATTTGTCTGGTCTGGATAGTGGTTCTGGAGAGGAGATTAGAGAGTCAACGCTACCGGTTAGCTTTCCGCTGGCATCTGATACTGAACAGAGGGTACAGCATCACAATAGGCCTGATTCCGAGCTTGACAGTGCAATCACGGGCTCTTCAGTTTCTTTTGCCAATATAGGTCTAGAGCCGGTGACGGACATTTGGCATATCTCTGCCCTGCAGGATGACCTGGAGCATTTGCAAGATGCGGCCTTTCGCCTGGCATTCGAGTTGGCTGAAGTGTTGCAAGCTGAACAAGAACTGTGTGAAGACAACGCGCCAGTCTCAGTGGGATATCGTGTGCAGGTCAACATTCATCAGGCTTCACCCATCACGCGATTGCTGGCGGGGATAGCGGGTGATGACGCCGTCTCACTGACCGTGACCGAACTGACGAATATCGTGTTCGGCACTGAACAACCCGCAGACTGGCCACTACTGGATGATGTCCAGGTGGTGAAATTGTTGCGGCTAATTCGTGTTGTACGGCGCTTGCGTGAGATCCAGCGTCAGAGCCAGGATCGGGAGGTGCAAAGATGAGTCATTCACAGCGCCAAGTTCGCTTGGTGAAGTTAATCCGTAAATTACTGGAACTGGCCAGAAGTAACAGTAATGCGTATGAAGCTGGTCTGGCTTTATCTCGCGCACAGATGTTGATGCAAAAATACGGTATCAGTGAGTTAGATGCTGAATCCTCGTCTGTGCGCGAATTTACAACGCAGGGAGCCCCTTCTAGCGCAGTAAAAATTCCGCAATGGATGGATCGGCTGGTATGGGTGGTGAACCGGACATTTGGCTGTCGTGCTTATTTTGGCTGGCAACAGGGGCGTTCGGGCAACTGGCACAGGGTTGTGACGTTCTGCGGCTTTGGAGAGCGTCCAGCCGTTGCTGCATATTCCTTTGATGTCCTTTCTCGCCAGTTGAAAGAGGCGACAGCTTCTTACCTTAAAACACAGAATAAGCGCCTAAAGTTGGCCACTCGCCGTGCGCGGGCCGATCAGTTTCGTGAAGGTTGGGTTGATGGTGTTCGCCGAGTGGTTGCCGATTTTGGGGTGAATGAGCATGAAAGCAGAGTCATGACACATTACATCAACGCGTTGGGATTTGATGATGCAAAACTTCGGGAGGCGAAGTACTGCCGGGGAGCCGAGATCGCCCGTGGCACTGGCTTTGCTGCCGGGCAGAACGCCCGATTACATCATGGTGTCAACGGCGCGGAGCAAGGCAGACTGACGCGTAACAAGGAGGTTAATCGTGAATAAACCCCGTAAGGACTGGTCCACCATAGCGCTGGTTGTACTGAGCGTGGTGACCTGGGTGATTGATTTAGGGATATTGTTAGGCGGGAGCTATATATGAATGCACACATTGGTATGACGACTAACGCGCTGTTGACGCAGGTGTTGATGGAGCTGAAATCCGGCAATATCCGGCGTTGTGAAGCCATAGGGTTGACGCTGGAGGAAATCCAGGAGCTCAATCAGCTCACCGTTGAAGATCTACACTATCTGGTTAACTCTTCTGTCTCCATTCTGACGTTCCATATTAATCATACCAATCTCAATATGATGTTGGCGCAGGCTCGGCAGGAGCAGATACGCCTGCAGCGTATCGATCGTGCTTTGGCGCTGGGTGGGTCGATAGAGATGATGCAATGTTATTTTGGGCTTACGGCAGCAGAGGTTAGCACCCGCCGTCGCCTTGCCGGTATTCTTACCCGACAGGGGCGTAGTTTGACCCCCAGTGAAGCCGAGGAAGTCGCCATTTGGGAACAGTGGCGTGTCGCCAAAATAGATAATCTGGATTCACTGGAAGCGCTTGAGGTCATGATGCTGATTGCTGAACAACAGGATATTACCTTAACGTCAGTCTGGACGTTGGTAAAAAGCTGGGTTAATGAGCAACAGCGGAGAGTGGGTTAATGGCTTTGGTAGTAGATAATGTCATTCAGCATACTTTAAGCAAGATGGCAGACCGGATTGTGCAAAAAGCGCAATCCGGTGCTGTGGTCAATGAACAAAGTGGTTTGCTCTATTTGGGGAATGTGCATGATGCCGTTCCCCGGAAGTTGTTTCTTGATGCTCGGTTATCTCCTCTCGATAAGATGGCATGGATAATGATACGTCTCTATGCCCAACAGAACGAGGGGGCTGTGTTTCCCACCTATGAAGAACTACAGTTTCAGCTTGCATCCCCACATGCTGGCAAAGCGTCCAGAGAAACGGTCAGCCGTACATTGCTTATGTTGCGACTGACCGGCTGGCTCAGTCTATGCAAGCGGGCCCGAGATGAGAGGGGCCGAGTCCGTGGCAATATCTATGCTCAGCACGATGAGCCGTTAGGGTTACGCGATGCTGAGCATTTTGATCCCGGTTGGCTGGATGTTGTGGCACAGTCCTGTCAGCACGGTAATAAGACTATTCGGTTAACGGCACTTTCTGTACTTAATGAGATTAAGCAGGAAAGGTCTATGCGCCATCGTCATTCGCGAATTGCGTTGATAGAGTCTCGTTTGTCATCACCACAATCACCGCAAGAATTTGCGCTGCGACAGCAAGCTATTTTGCCGGGTTCGGTTTCCGAACCCAGTCAAAAAATGCCCCATTTCACTGCTGGATCACCGAGTTCGGGATCCGAACTCAGCATGAAAGAGGGGGCTATTTTACCGAGTTCGGGATCCGAACTCAGTGGTGAAATAAGGGGTTATGACCGAGTTCGGGATCCGAACTGTTACGTACGTAGTTTTACACAGTGTGTAAAAGATACGTACGTAGGGGGGGGGGTAAAAAATGAGCCTCGCTTGCGTTGGCCAGCAGTGCTTGTTGACAATCTCGCTACGGCGGACAGGGATAATGTGGAACCGCAACTTCGGGCATTGCCAGACCTGTTGGGACAGCAGGTTCTGGATGATGTTGCAGAGCGTGTTGGTAGCGGTGAGATAAAAAATGTGATCGCTTACCTGCTTGCCACGCTGAAACGTGCCAGAAACGGGCAGTTTAATACGACAATAAGCGCGACCAAACGTGCGCAACAACCATCAAAGCCCACCGAACTTGCTCAGAGCGCTATTCCGCAGGCGCGTCAGCGAGCTTCAGCAGAACAGATTGCCCAAGTCATGGAACAGATTCGAACTGCTTACAAACAGTAGTTGTTTTAACAATCAATAGTCGGTTATCAATAGGTACAGACTGATTACAGTGTAATCAGTTTTTGACTATCAATAGTTAGTTATCAATAGGTGCAGACTGATTACAGTGTAATCAGTTTTTGACTATCAATAGTTAGTTATCAATAGGTACAGACTGATTACAGTGTAATCAGTTTTTGACAATCAATAATCGGTTATCAATAGGTATAAGCCGATAACGGTGCTACGGTCACAACGGTAACTAAAAAGAATTGTGATAGTTGAGAAAATACTTTCTCGTTGTTCACCATCCTCATGATCTCCGAGTATCCCACTCTATCTCAACTATTGAACAGAGGCTGTTATGACTGAGAGTGTGGAGAAAAATGTTGGTAAAAAGGTGGGCGCTCTACGTTCAGAGTTGCGGATTGATTTGCACACCTTCTATGCGATAAGTACCTGGGAAGGTAGAAAGAAAAACGCGAGAAAAGGCATAATTATCGGAATGCCTCAATTTTTCCAGTTGGTTTCCAGGATTAATCGAGATTCTCTGGCTGATAACCCTTATGCCGATGCGGTGATGTATCGGCTTGAAAAGCTGATTGATGAGGCGCATCAGGAAATTCAGCATTTATTGGATGACGCAGGGAGTCTGCTCGCCGAGCTTCCAAGTGGAGTCACGCTATCTAACGTTGTATCCAGTGAACCTTTAAATATTGCGGTCCATAGTCATACCCCGTTGGGGTATCGGTGCGTTTATCTTCTGGTGGGATTTGACCAATTGGCCTTGAAGTTATTTCAGGCACATCATTACGGTTTTATCTCTCGTCGGCATCGTGATAATCAATTGCAGCAGGGTGGATATCTGATTCGTAGAGTGTTTACTGTAGCGCAGGACTACCGTTCGTTTCCCGTCAGCCGTAAAGAATGGACTGAAGAGAGTGTCCAGCAGGCCCGGAAGTATTTTGGTGATCTGGATGATGAAGTATTGTTTGGCAGAATACGTTCCCGTTTCTCTCCGCCCGTTAATACTGAGAGTATTCGTTTACTAAATAATCTATTGCGGCTTCAACCTGGCGATACTAAGGTAGCAGTGATCGTTGATAAACAAGGAGATAAGAATGATACGCATAAGTCAGCGTAAATCTCATCAAGCTGTAGCAATGGGGTTATCTGTCGTGCTGTTAAGTGGGTGTGCCGGTAGTGACATTGCAGAGTTGAATAAGAAAGTGAGCGATATAAGCTACGGTTTGCTTTCTGTGGGTAAAAAAACAGAGACAAATAACGGTGGTGGTTTACCTGCCTTATCAAAGAATACGCCCGTGGTGGACCAACAATCGTCGCGAGAATTTGAAGTACCGGTTGATGTGGACTCTGCGGCTGCAAGGGTAAAAAGGTATTATAAATTTACTTCCGGTGATGTTGTTAATGCCCTGAATAGCCAGGGGCTAGAAGGTAAAATGAAGGCAGCGGCAATCACTCAGGGAGGATATACCTGGGAAGCGCAACCTGGTTCTTACTACAAAATGGGCAGGGATTGGGGCGCTGATGAGGGAGTTGAAGACATTATCCTTATTGAACTGGAGAAGAATGGGGCGGGGAGTCGTATGTACATTACGTTCCGATCCAGTGAGGCTTCCCACGTCACCGACGCCTATACGGGCAAACTGTTTGCTGAAATCAAACAGGTCGCTGAAGGCAAATTACGCTAACGGTGATTGCATAGTGTGATGGCTTAGCGGAGCCATCACCGAATTTCCTTTATTAACCTGTCATCTTCATGGTTATGCCTCTATAGGTAGGGCTTCTTACATCCTGAATTTGACCAGACTCTCCTGGAGAAATGTAATGAAACTCTTTCTGTGCGAAAAACCCAGTCAGGGGCGTGATATTGCTGCTGTGCTGGGAGCGACTGAGAAGAAGCAAGGTTACCTGTCAGGGCAAGGAATTGCGGTGACCTGGGGATTTGGGCATCTGCTGGAGCAGGCCGGCCCGGAGGTTTATGGCGAACAGTTTGGTAACCCGTGGAGAGTAGAGGTATTGCCCGTGTTACCCTCTCAGTGGCAAATGCAGATCAAGCCAGAGTCAAAAGCACAGTTTGAAGTGATCCGAAAGCTGTTGATCAAGGCGGATTGCGTGGTGATTGCGACAGATGCCGACCGTGAAGGTGAAGTGATTGCACGCGAAATTCTTGATTATTGTGGGTATCAGGGCAGTGTCGAGCGTCTGTGGCTCTCGGCGCTCGATGAGGCCAGTGTTCGGGCTGCACTGGCAGCGATAAGACCAGGGCATGAAACGTATCCTTATTATCTGGCGGGCCTTGGTCGCTCTCGTGCAGATTGGCAGATTGGCATGAATTTGACGCGACTTTACACGGTAAAAGCCCGTGAAAGTGGTTATGGTAATGTGCTCTCTGTGGGGCGAGTTCAGACGCCGACTCTGAACCTGATTGTTGAGCGCGACCGTGATATTGCCGGTTTTGTGCCCAAATCCTATTTTGCTGTCACGCTTACACTTACCATAGATGGTCTACCTTTCCAAGCGCAGTGGGTGCCAGCGGCAAACTACTGTGATGAGGAGAGTCGCTGCATTCAGCAAGCGGTTGCCCAACAGGTTGTCCACCTGTGTCAACAGGTGGGGATCGCCTCGGTCACGGAGGTAGAGACTAAACGTGAAACCCTCTCAGCACCGTTACCTTTTGATTTAGGTACGCTGCAGCAACAGTGCTCAAAACGTTGGGGATTGGGTGCTCAGCAGGTTCTGAATATTGCTCAGGCGCTGTATGAAACACATAAAGCGACGACCTATCCTCGTACAGACTGCGGGTTTCTGCCGACCTCGATGCTGTCGGAAGTATCAACTGTCTTTTCTGCCCTGGTAAAAAGTGATCCTGCACTGTCGACGGTGCTGGAGCGGTTGCAGTCAGGATATGTCTCCCGTGCCTGGAACGACAAAAAAATCACTGCCCACCACGGTATTATCCCCACGAAACAGCCTTGTGATCTGGGTAACATGACTGATACGGAGCGCCAGGTCTACCTTCTAATCAGGCAGCACTATCTGGCGCAGTTTCTGCCGGTTCATGAGCTTGATGCGACCCGAGTGTCTCTCAATTGTGGCGGTCAACTGTTTAAAACCCGTGGTAATGTGGTGGTAGTTCCGGGGTGGAAAGTGTTGTTTGAGAAAGATGAAAATGGCGAGGATGCGCAAGGTGATACTGAGAATGCGCAGCTTCCTGCTATGCAGCAGGGAACACAATGCCAGGTTACTAGTTCAGCCATGAAGCCCCAGCAGACCAAGCCACCGGAGCATTATACGGAGGGCACTTTGGTTGCTGCGATGAAAAACGCGGCACAGTTTGTTACCGATCCCCGGCTGAAAAAAATCCTGAAAGAAAATGCTGGGTTGGGTACCGAAGCGACGCGTGCCAGTATCATCGAAACCCTGCTGGCTCGCGGTTTTATCATCAAGAAGGGGAAATCCCTACGTGCTGCAGTCGTCGCCGGTGAATTGATGGACGTATTGCCGACGCCGTTGAAAGATCCGGGAATGACAGCGCTGTGGGAACAGGCGTTGGATGATATCGCTGAAGGCAAGATGTCTCTTGATGATTTTATGGCCAAGCAGTCAGTTTGGACAGCGCAGTTAGTGGAGAAAGGGCGTCAGCAGGGAATACACATTACGGCCCCCCCATCGCCACCTTGCCCTGATTGCGGTGGCGCGACACGACAGCGAAAGGGGAAGTCAGGGGATTTTTGGGGATGTTTGCGTTACCCAGACTGCACTGGTGTGGTGAATCCTCCCAAGGGAAGCCACCGACGCTCTGCCGCTAAAAAAAAAGCGTACCGCTGGGTAACTAATTACCCATTGCACTGCGTACGGGGAGTTTGCTATTTTGCCGTGGCTTCTGAAGCACCCCGTGATTACTGCGGTTACCAGTAAGATACACCGTTCTTTTACCTGGGGGGCGATGTATAAGACGCAAAGTCTCAGTGAAAAACGCGTCGGGTTCGATGGCTCGGCCTCTGAGTTGATATAATGCAGCAACAGACAGCCTGTGGTGAGGGCCTGGCGGGGACGGTGTCGGGATGATACGGTCCCCGTTTTTTTAAGGCGCATATATCGTGATAGGAAAGGGAAATGGACAAACTGATTAGCGATATTCTGGACTGTTATTGGCTCGTCAATACCAGAAAGGGACGTCTGTATCTGACCATTTTGCTCGTGTTGTTGTTTGTCATCATCGTGTTGGCGGTTCATTATTTCGGTGAATAGTTAAGTATTGACTTCTTTTTAGACGATTTGAATAATGGTCAGGCTTACTTGTTGTCACAGACAACACCCCATGCTGCCATGACCTGTGAGGTAGCGCTGTAAAGCGGTCAAACCCAGTTGCCTAGACCTGAAACGCAACGCTTTTAGAGCGGTAACCCCCCTGAATCTTTGAAAGCGGGGATCGCAGTTCACTGCGATGAAGGTACGTTTATCTAACTTAACAGACAGTCAGCGTTCTGACGTTGACACCCTGCGGGAAACTTCCCGTAGGGGACGTTTCTCCGCATACCGATTTATTCCCAAGGAGAAACACCATGTCTCAAGCAACTCAAACTACAGCAACTCAAACTACAGCAACTCAAAACCAGACCAGCTATTTCAATCTGCATGTTGATGGTCTGGGGTATCTCAGCAATCTCCGCGAAATCACCACGGCCAACGGTTCATTCTTGACCTGCGTGATTAACGCCTTACATGGTTCGACGGAGAAACCTGACTATACGCGCTTCGATGTGACCGTCTCAGGTAAAGAGGCCAGTGGTTTACTCCGGCGCTGCCAGAAAGCGGTCGATGAAGAGAAGAAAGTGCTGTTGGGCTTTAAACTCAGCAATCTGACGGCAGATGTGTTCACCTTGACCAAAGGGGATTACGCAGGCGAAACCCGGCCGACACTGAAAGCCCGGCTGATAAAAGTCAGTTGGATAAAAGTGGGGCAGGAGATGGTTTACAAGGCGGAGAAGTCTGCACCAACACCAGAGGCTCCGCTCAATAACACACAAAAACAATACCCAGACAATGCCTTCTAGCTTGTCCATGTAGCATCATCCTTATACGCCAGGGCTTCTCTGGCGTTTTTTTATTTTTGGGAAATGAGTTATTGATTGAGGGGGAACCTGAAGATTCGCACAGTGAGCACGTCTTGTTGACTGCTTACTGAGGATGTTCATGAAACCACATTATGCTTTTTCCCTTTGTTTATTGGTCTTCGGTGTGTTGACCGGGTGTGCCCCATCACAAAAAAACCTGTCGCGTGACCCGGTTTCGCCGCTGGCCGGTGTTCAGCTATCCAGCAATGTTCAATCGGTGCGTCCAGATATGTTTGCCATGCCGCTGGAGGTTGTCCGCTACGATCGTTACCTGTTGGTCAGCACGTCGCCCTCCCAGGCACAACGTGCGCCGCTGGAGCAGGTGATTGATATCCGTATCCCCGCGTCTCTTTCGCCTACGGTGGCTGATGCCATGCGTTATGCCCTGCGCCAGTCCGGTTTCAGCCTTTGCAGTATCACCTCCGACAATCGGGTGCTCTATCACCAGGCGCTGCCTGCAGTGCATTATCAACTCGGTCCCATTCGCTTGAGTGAGGCGTTGCAAATCCTGGCAGGACCAGCCTGGCAACTGGAGGTGGACGCTGTACAACGGGTGGTGTGTCACTCGCTGCGTGACGGGTTCCGTTTACCACCAGAGCCGAGATCTGTGCCGATCGTCAACAGTCACTTTCTGCAGCCACCTGCTATCAAGGCGTTGCAACCGCAACCTACTCCGGCCCCCGCCCGGCAAAGGATGCTGAAATGAGCGAAGCGAAAGTGGAAACCCTGCCCGTTCGTCCGGGCAAGGCAATGCAGGTATTACGTTATAGCGTCTTCACGCTGCTGGTGCTTTCCGTGGCCGGTATCGGCGTCAAGGTGATGCGTCAGTCTGCCGAGATAGCCACCTTGCATACGGCGTTGGGACAAGTACCGGGCCGGGATGCGGTGCAGCAGGAACTGGACCGCTTGGGTGAGCAGGTCAATCACAACCGCGAGACGCTGACTGCCTTGTCGGCCTCAGTGGAAAAAGTAAAGGTTGTGCCAGCCGTGGATAAACCGGCGTTTGAACAACTGGCGCAACAGGTGCGCCAGCTCGAGACCAAAGTCAGTCAGCCGGTGTCGTCAGATGCACAGGCACTGCAGGGCGTTCATGCCACGATGGCACTGCTGCAGGCCCGTGTTGACACCCTGGAACAACGGGCCGGTGCAGCACAAACACCGGCAATCAAACCAGCAACCTCTGCCGTCGCTCCAGGGGCGACCTCACCCACCGTCAAGAAATCCCCCACCCGGATCGCCCGGTCTGTTGCTGCCCCTTTCCGTCTGACCAGCATTGAACGGCGAGGCGGCACGGTGTTTGTCGCCGTGGCCCCGTTGCAGGCGTTCAATCTGGCCGATATCCGGCTGATGGAAACCGGTGAGACTTTTCAGGGTTGGACGCTGCTGTCCGCCGCAGGCAATCAGGCCAAGTTCCGCGTCGCAGGCCGGACGCAGACGCTCAACGTTCAATAGGGAGGCTGCATGATGAAATTGACCGCTATCACGGTGGTATTGGCACTGGGACTAGCTCCTACCCTCCCGGCCACGGCAGCACTGCAAACCGAACAATCCCATCAGGGGAATACGGCCAGCGTTAGTACCACTTTGCAGGCCTTGGAAGAGGCGCAGTCGAAAAAAAATGCTCAGGAGTGGGGGCTAACCACCGAAGAGTGGCAGCGTTACCAGCACTTGAGCAAAGGGCGGCGCGGGATTTTATCGCCGGGGTTGGATCCCATTACCACGCTGGGCATCGAGGCGCGGACGGAGGAAGAACGTCGTCATTACGCCGAGCTGTCGGTCAAACAGGATTTTCAACGAGTGGAGGCGGAGTTGGCGTTTCAGCGCGAGGTGAATGATGCCTGGCAACGTGTCTACCCCGATATCCAACCGATTCAGGCCTCCGGCACCATAACAACTGCAGGCAACGGTCGCCTGGCGCTGTTTGTCCGTGCGGACTGTGGCAGCCCTTGTGAAACCAAGGTCGCCTCGCTGTTGGCGACCCAACGTCCGCTGGATATCTACCTGGTGGGCAGTGACGGGAAAGATGAGGCGGTGCGTGCCTGGGCTCGCAAACTGGCGATCCCGGTCGATCGGGTCAAAGCCAAGACGCTGACGCTCAATCATGACCGTGGCCAATGGTTTAAGTTCGGTCAGGGGCGGATGCCGGTGGTGCTACAACAGGGAGAAAACGGATGGCAAATTACCGCGTATTGAGCGTGCTGGCACTGCTTTTTAGCAGTGTGAGCAGCCTGGCATCAGTATCGTCTCAGGTGATACCGACGGGTTACTACCAAGTGGCGACATTGGAGCGGGTGCCCGCCGAAGCCTTGTACAGTCTGGCGCTCACCGAGTCGTCCAGGAAACTTCCCCACGGTGTTCGCCCCTGGCCGTGGACCATCAATGTGGCCGGAAAGGGTTACCGTTACGCAACGAGGCAAGAGGCTTACCAGGCGTTACTGGGGTTTATGCGCAGCCATTCGCTGAAGCGTATCGACGTCGGAATTGCCCAGGTGAACCTGGGTTGGAATGGCCACCATTTCCGTTCTGCCTGGGAGGCCTTCGATCCCTATACCAATCTGCATGTTGCGGCCCGTATCCTGAGGGACTGCTACGACAAAAAACCGGGGAGTTGGATAACGGCTGCCGGGTGTTACCACCATCCGGCAGGCGGTCAGCATGCCCGCACTTATCAAGCCATCGTCAAACGACACTTGAACCGCCTGCAACCGGCTACGGGGGGACTGGTCTCAAATGTTGTTGAACCTGCAGCAGGAGTGACCCCATGACATCACGTTTATCAGCTCGTTTGCTGTGCTTACTGGCATTACAGGTGGTCAGTGTGACAGCCCACGCTGGATTGGAGGTTGTCGCCGATTTGGGCGGCACCTCAACGGCAGCGTATTTCGACGGTATCAACAATCAGGGGGGCGTAGCTGCCTCACCGAGTGAGCCCTTGTCGACATCTGTGACCCCGGTGATGGGGTTGCCGGTCAGTACCCCCGAACTGACACCGGGCAAGGTTGAGGCCAGAGTGTTGAATCTGGCCGGAATGCGCCCGCTGTTCCTGATTGGCGATGACGATCTGTCACGTCGCTGGCTCGCAATGCGCCGTGATGCATTGGTGCAGTTGAACGCCATGGGCCTGGTGGTGAATGTGGCCAGTGAGGCGGCGCTCAATGACCTGAAGAAACACGCCGACGGGCTGGAGTTGCTGCCGGTCTCTGGCAGTGACCTGGCGAAACGGCTGGGGTTATCCCATTACCCGGTGTTGCTGACGGAGAAAGGGCTGGAGCAATGAGACCGGGCCTGCCGCTGGAGAGTTGGCCGTGGGGGATGGCGTTGCTGTTGCTCAGCCTGCTGGTGTGGTGGGCTTTGCTCGCTCGGGGAAAGTCCCTGCGCCATCGCCGCTATCAACTGCAGGCCCAACGTATTCTTGACCGTCTCCCCCAGTTGGCGGGTGACGGCCAACGTCTCAATTACCTGCGCAAAATCAATCCCTACGTGTTTGAGGAGTTACTCCTGACCGCATTCGAAAGTCGAGGTTATCGCATCCAGCGTAACCGGCGTTACAGCGGTGACGGTGGACTGGACGGGCAGGTGTGGATTGAGGGGCAACGTTACCTTATCCAGGCCAAACGCTATGCCCGTGCCATCACGCCGACCCATGTGGCCGAGTTCGGTGCGTTAGTGCGCCGCGAGGGTTGCCGGGGGCTGTTTGTCCACACCGGACGCACCGGCCCCAAAAGCCGCGCCGCACTGGCGCGTTTCCCCGAGATTGAAGTGCTCAGCGGGCAACGCCTGCTGGCGCTGCTGATAAAGGACATCCCCTGATGAGCGATCGCTATGTGATTGAGGCCATGCTGCGGCCTGCTGTTGAACTGAATACGGCGGTGGTAGCCGCCTGTGCCAGCTATATTTGCGTGACCGCGCCATGGGCGGTGGCATTGGCCCCGACGGTCAGTTACGTTACCGCCGGTGGGTTTGCTCTCTTCGCCCTGAAGCGGACCCGCGAAGGTCTTTTGGTGTTGCGCTACCGGCGCAATATCCGCCGTTTGCCCCGTTACGTGATGACCAGTGCCGAGGTGCCGGTGAGCCATCAACGCCTGTTTCTGGGGCGGGGGTTCCTGTGGGAGCAAAAGCACACCCAGCGTCTGCTGGCGACATTACGCCCAGAAGTGGAGCGCTATGTGAATCCCCCGGCGTTATACCAGGCGGCGCGTCGTTTTGAACAACGTTATGAATACCGCTATCCCACCCTGTGCAAATGGCTTGCCAGCCAGTCTGCTCTCAATCCGGTACGACCGTTGCCGGACGTCGGCGGCAAACCTGCGCTGCACGGCATCGAACCGGATGAGGTCAATGTCTCGCTGAACCTGCTGGAGCGGGTAGGGCATATGTTGGTACTGGGCACCACCCGCGTCGGCAAAACCCGCCTGGCGGAGCTGTTAATTACCCAGGATATCCGGCGTGGCAATGTCACCATTGTGTTTGACCCGAAAGGGGATGCGGACTTGCTCAAGCGTATGTATGCCGAAGCGCACCGCGCCGGTCGTGCCAGCGAGCTGCAGGTGTTTCACCTGGGCTGGCCGGATATCAGTGCCCGCTATAACGCCGTGGGGCGTTTTAACCGTATCTCGGAAGTGGCCACCCGCGTCGCCGGGCAACTGGAGGGCGGTGGCAACAATGCGGTATTCCGAGAGTTTGCCTGGCGGTTTGTCAACATCATCGCCCGTGGCCTGGTGGCACTGGGGCAACGCCCTGACTTTGGCCTTATCATGCGTTACGTCAATAACATCAGTGACCTGTATGAGGATTACGCCGAGTTCTACCTGTCGCAACATGCTCCTGCGCTGTGGGGACAGATTGAAGGACTGGTGCCCATTCTGGATGAGCGTGATGTGCCGCGCCATATGGAGGGGCGGTCGATGCGGGTGGTGGCGATTGAGCAGGTGTTGGGCAGCGATGAGGGCAAGCGGATTTACGACCCCATCCTCGATGGCCTGCGCTCTTCGGTGCGCTACGACCAGAAATACTACGACAAGATTGTCGCCAGCCTGTTGCCGTTGCTGGAGAAATTGACCTCCGGCAAGACGGCGCAACTTATCTCCCCGGACTATACCGACCTTACCGATCCGCGCCCGATTTTTGACTGGCAGCAGGTGATCCGCAAAAAGGGCATTATCTATATCGGCCTCGATGCGCTGTCAGACCCGGAAGTGGCGGCAGCGGTGGGCAACAGCATGTTTGCCGACCTAGTGAGCGTCGCCGGTCATATCTACAAGTTTGGTATTAACGACGGCTTACCGGGGGAGGAGGGGAAGAAAACCCCGATCAGCCTGCACTGTGACGAGTTTAACGAACTGATGGGCGATGAATTTATCCCATTAATCAACAAGGGCGGTGGGGCCGGTATCGAGGTGACGGCGTATACACAGACCCTACCGGATATCGAGGCGCGGTTGGGCAGTGCGGCCAAGGCGGCGCAGGTGGTGGGTAACTTCAACAGTTTGGTGATGCTGCGTGTTCGCCACACCGAGACGGCAGAACTGATGACCAAACAGCTTCCTGAAGTGGAGGTGTATACCAAAACGCTGGTCTCGGGCGTCACCGACATCTCCAATCCAGAGATGGGCAGTGATTTTACCTCCAACACCCAGGACCGGGTAAGTTCGGTCCGCACGCCGCTGATCACCCCGGCCAATGTGATCAACCTTCCAAAAGGGCAAGCCTTCGCCTTGCTGGAAGGCGGCAAGCTGTGGAAGATCCGTATGCCGTTGCCTGCAGCGGGGAATGATGCTCTGATGCCCGCAAGCCTGGCGAAAATCGCCGAGTACATGAAGAAAAACTATCGCACGGGCGATACCTGGTGGTCGGGGACGGCCCTGCCGGGTGACCGAGCGCCGGAGAATGATCATAGTGTGGTCTGAGAAGGAGAAAGGTGTGAAACAACAGTACCGTGTCCGCGCCGTCAAGGCATTCTGCCCCAGTCTGGGAGGTCCTGCCGAGGTGCCGGGTGAGATCCTTATGGTGTTAAACAGCCTACCCTGCTTAACCCCTTTCGTGACGGAGATCCTGGTGGCATTAAACCGGCAGGGGTTTGATGCCCGACGTGAACAGGAGCCTTGCCCGCCGGATCGGGTGGGGATCTGGGTAACGGTGTATGGCGAACCCATGTTGCTGCAGTGTGAGCTGGAAGCGCTGGGGTTACATTAAGGAGCATGTGATGGCGCAAGAATCCTCTTCCCAACCCATTCAGCAAACTGCACCGCCCAAGCGGCCTGGCCTGCTGACGACGGTATTGTGGGATATGCCCTGGCGGGTCGTCGGCATGTTGCTGGTCTCCCTGTTGTTCAGCCTGGTGGTGGAGTACATCGGCATTGCCTTTTTCTGGCCGGAACAGGGGGCCGAGCACAGCCGTGCAGTGATGGTGACGGAAAGCGGTTATTTTTCTGAAGGGTTTACCCGCAGCCTGTTGCTGTCTGCGCCGGTGACCACGGTGAGTACCTGGATAGCGCTGGGTTATCAGTGGCTGTTTGTGAACAGCGGTTTTCTGGGCTGGCTGCAGTCGGCACAGTCCGGCAACAGCGGCAATGCGGTGACGGATGGCCTGAATCTCGGCGGGGCCTGGCTGCTTCAAACGGCGCGGGAATACCTGATGGCCACCATGTATATCACCCTGGTATTTCTGATGCGGGTGACCATTCTGGTGCTGTCGGTGCCGCTGTTTGTGTTGGTGGCCCTGGTGGGGATTGTGGACGGTATGGTAAGGCGCGATTTGCGGCGCTATGGTGCCGGGTATGAGTCGAGTTTTTTGTATCATCACGCCAAGCGGTTTGTGAAACCGGCGGTGTATATCCCCTGTGTGCTGTACCTGTCCGCACCGTTTTCGGTGTATCCGAACCTGCTGTTGCTGCCCGCTGCACTGTTGATGGGGCTGGCGATCTCGGTGACGATGGGAGCATTCAAAAAGTACATTTGATCGGCAAGAACAGCCTTCGTTGTGGAGGCTGACCTCTTTTTACTCGAACTCACCTATTGCCCCACTAGTCTTTGTTTCCGTTCTTCACGCCTTGCTCTGGCTTCAGCAAGACGATGATGTTCGGTATATAAACGTTCAAGGAGAAGTTGAGTAAAGTCCTCGAGCTCCTCAGCTGCATCTTTATCTAAAGTACCTTCGTGTGCACCGTCGTTACCGTCATCTTTCACGCATTCTGCTAATTCTCTTAAAGTCTCAGGTAATAAACGATTATCAAACAACCATTCCATCCTCAATCCTAAGCTTCTTTTTACCTTTGATGTTGGCTCTTGTTCTCCCTTGGACACTAGTTCTTTTGTAGCGTAATCGAGACACAAGCGAAACATTGTCGCTGCAGCGTTATAGCAACCAATGGCTAAACATTTTGCGCCCTCAATGTATGCATCATTGATACGGGGAGGCAAAAATTCAGGAGGCTCAGAAACCTTTAGGTCAGCAGGGGAAATAGGCCTCCCAATTTCAGCTATCTCACTTAAATCTCGATAGTAATCCCAATTAATACTTTCAAAGGCTACGTCACAAGCTACTTTTTGGAGCGCATTGAAGATCGTGCCCTTGCCACATGACTTACAAACACAATACAGCTCGTAGCATTTAACACTACCACCATACTCATATTCAGAATTAGTAGTGAAATTGTATGCAAATACGTCAAGTGTCATTCGTTTTGCACTGCATCTGGGACAATCATCGACGATGAATGGCATCCTCAATCCTTAGAAAATTTGTATATATTGATGCTATACAATCACATAAACTAGCCGGAGTTCTAGAACTTATCCCCTGCTAGTTTATGTGTTCAGCGTTGGTATGTGTGGTCACGCAAACAACTGGTCGAGTGACCGCTACTTAACCATCATATTTGGCGTTCAACTCTGTTATATGGCCTTTCACTCTAGTCAAAATCATAGATACCAGACATTTTCAGCTTCAGTAACGGAAACGTCTGGGATTCCGGCATATATCCGTCTTATGGGTATTCCTGGCGAGCGTGTAGAACATCAAGTACCTCAATACAATCGACCAGTACCCGATACACAACGATATAGTTGGGGTGAGCGACGATTTCTCGTGTACCAGGAACTCGACCAGGACGAAAAATATAGGGATGTTCTGTTGCTGGAAGCGTTGAGTCCTCAATCCGATGCAGTAAAGACTCGGCAGCGAAAGGGTTCTGTTCGGCGATAAAGGCGATTAACGTGTAGAGTGCAGTTCGGGCATCGTCAGTCCATTTGACCGGTAACATTAAGCCTGTTTCCTTCTTGCTTTAGCCTCTTCAATAATCTTCCAGGCACCCGCCATCACTTCATCGTGTGGAATGCGGGGTTTGGTACTGTTCATGGCCGCTTCCACCCTGGCACGGAACCAGCGGTCATAGCTGTCTGCCTGCTCTTGCGTATCAAACTCTGACACGATGGGGGACAGTTTGGTTGTCATGGTGGCTCGCTCCTTATTCTGCTGACCTTTTAACCAGTATAGCCTGTTCCGTTGTTCAGACCAAGCGGGGAGAAAGTGACTGAATAGCAAGCCTGTGCGTCTTTCTGTTCCTTTCTCCCTGCCTGCGGGGCGCACAAGCGGGCTTGTGCCGGGGTGGCAAAGAACCCCGATGGCGCAAACTGCGCCACACTGTTGATACCTGCCTAAATTTTCACAATCCCCCTTCTAGTTGTTTGCTGACCCTTCCCTCCCTTTTCGCCACTCTCTGCCCTGCATCCATTACTCGAAAAGGAGGTTCATATGCATATAACACCGCTGCGGACGCTCTGCCTGGCAGGTTGTCTGCTCTCGGTAGTGCCGGTTCATGCCAGCGAAAAAGACGAGTTGGCCCTGGTTCTGAAGCAACTGGACCAGGTGCAGGCCAGCCTGGAGCGTGCCCGTGTGGTGGCGGTTCAGGACGGCCAGTCCGGGCGTTTTCATTTTGACTATCTGCGGGCTACGCAAGACGTCAATACGATGCGCCGGGGGATTGAGTTTTACCTCGAACCCTCCCGCGCTCAACCCACCACATCGTCAGTTTCCGGGCAATACCGCCAGGAGCGCCGGTAATGAATGACGCACAGACCGCTGCCTTTAAAGCCGCAGCAGGCAACGTTGAGCCTGCTGTGTTGAACGTGCTGTTTATCGGTTCACTGATAGCGGTCCTGACGCTGTGGGCTGGATGGGGTTTTGTCCATGTCTATCGCGGCTATGCCGCTGGGAAAATCGACGCCTCTGCTGTTCAACGCTTTGTCGTGCGCGTCGTCATCCTGTTGTTGGTCAGTCTGTATCTGTTCGCCAGTTAATTTTCTCTTGATTGATAAGGAATATGTCATGAATTTGCAGTCTCTTTTCTCCTTACCTCGCCGAGTCCTTCAACGTGTTCGTCAGGGCACGATGTTGTTTGCTTTGATGGCAGTGACTTCAGCACAGGCGGCATTGCCGACTGTAGAAGGTCCTAAAAGCGCCACCGACAGTACGTTCTATGGCCAGATTTCCGGTTACGTCAATGACGGTATTGTGCTGGGTGGCCTGATCCTGGCTGCGGTGGCCCTGCTGGTCGTGGCGAACTCCATCATTGCGACATTCGCCGAAGTACAACAGGGCAAATCCACCTGGGCCAAGTTCGGGATGCTGGTTGTGGTTGGCATTGTGCTGGTCGTGGCGGTTATCTGGCTGGCGACCAAAGCCGCCACTGTCATCGTCGGTTAAGGCAGGCACGGTATGGCGACTATTACGTTTTTGCCTGACAGGCTCAATGCTGAGCCTGTGGTGTTCAAGGGCTTTACCACGCCGGAGTTGTTTATGACGGCAGGGTTAAGCGTACTGGGCGGCCTGGTGGTCGCCATACCTTTTATCCCGTTTCTCGGTTGGCTGGCGTTCCCTACAGTCAGTTTGTTGATGCCGCTGTTTACGGTGTTTTTCGGCGGCAAGTTGATGGCCCGTTTCAAGCGTGGCAAGCCGGAGAACTATCTGTATCGTCGTGCTGAACTGTGGTTTAGCCGTCAACGCCTGGGCAATCCCCGGTTGATACACCGTAGCCAGACTTGGGCGTTACGCCGTTCAGTGCCAGTTGTACGCCAGCTTCAGGAGGAGTTTGATGAGTAAATACCGAAGTGCGGTCAATGCGCGTGACCGCCATATTGCTACCCTGCGTGGGGCTTGTGGCCTGTTGCTGGTGCTGTTGATGGTGGCCCTGACAGGCTGGATGCTGTCGCCGCGCAATCTGACCATCCATAACCCGCCCGACCTGCGTTCGGGCTCGACCCGCGCCTGGTGGGAGGTTCACCCGTCCACCGTCTACAGCTTTGCCTTTTACATCTTCCAGCAACTGAATTCCTGGCCAAAAGACGGCAATACCGACTACCCGTACCGTATCAGTACGCTCTCTGCCTACCTGACGCCGACCTGTGAAGAGTGGCTGAACAAGGATGCAAAACAGCGCAAGTCTGCCGGGGAGTTACGTGAGCGTGTGCGGGGTATCTCGGAGGTGCCAGGACGCGGTTACAAGGATGACAGCGTGACGGTGGTGAGCCGCGATAGTTGGATTGTGCGTCTGGATCTGGTGGCGGACGAGTATTACCACACCGAGCCGGTCAAACGTGCCCTGGTGCGCTACCCGCTGAAAATTGTGCGTTGGGACCAGAACCCGGAGGCCAACCCGTTTGGTCTGGCGCTGGATTGCTACGCTGATATCCCACAACGCCTGGAAGCGGCCCCGGTCGCGCCGGTGGAGAAAAAAGGACTATTTTGATGCGTATAAGACATCGTCATTATCTGCCGCTGTACCTGGCGTTGCTGGGAGCGGTAGGCACATTGGTTGTCCCTCTGCCAGTTGCAGCGGTAGAGTTGATGAAATGGGAGCGCATTCCGCTGCAGGTACCGCTGACCGTGAGGCAGGAGCGCATTGTGTTTGTGAACAAGAATGTGCGCGTGGGTTTTCCGCCTGAATTGAACGGCAAACTGCGGGTACAGAGTAGCGGCGGGGCGGTCTACCTGCAGGCGAACAGCGCCTTTGCCACCACGCGGCTACAACTGCAGGACGTGGAGAACGGCGAACTTATTCTGCTGGATGTCACCGCCCTGGAGGGCAAACAGGTGCGTGAGCCGGTGAGCGTGGTTTACCAGGGTGAAGTGTCCAGTGCCACCGCCAGCGATAACACTGTGGTCAGTGGTGAAACGTCGACCACAACCAACAGCAAGGCGTCCGATAGCTCGCCACGGTTCACCACCCCGTTGCCGATTGCGCTGACCCGCTATGCGGCACAAAGTCTGTATGCGCCGTTGCGCACCCTGGAGCCGTTACCTGGCGTTCATGCCATTTCACATGGATTGCCGTCGACCCTCACCTCTTTGTTACCTTCAGAGCCGGTCACGGTGCGTCCGTTAGCGGCCTGGGGTGTGCAGGGGTACAACGTGGTGGCGCTCAAACTCACGAATCAGCGATCGGGGAAGGTGGTTCTCGATCCGCGCCGCCTGCAGGGCAATTTCACGTCGGCCACCTTTCAACACCGTTGGCTCGGCGCGGCAGGCACCCCGGAGGACACCACCACACTGTACCTGGTGATGGAGGGCCGTCCGGACGCAGCGTTCCTGCCCGAGCCGGTGATGCCAGTGGTGAAAACCAAGGGCAAGGTGCGGAGTCCCTCAACCTCTGCTCCGGCAGGAGGAACCCCTCATGCAAATTAAATCCAACACCCTGCTGAAAGTGCTGGTGCCAGTGGTGCTGTTTATTGCCGTAACTATCGGGGTGAAGTCCTGTGGTTCGGGCAACGCCCCGGCAACTTCGGCCCCCAAACCGAATACGGTGTCTGATCTGACTCAGGAAGAACTGCAAATCCTCGGCATCGAGGGGGATACCCCGGAAGACACCTTGCGCACCCTGGTGGGCCGTTTGAAGGTCATTCAGGACAAGCAAAATAGCCTTGAGAGCAATAACGTGGCGTTGGCGGAAGAGAACGCCAATCTCAAGCGCAGTGGGGAGAACGTTGATAACCGTATCCGTGATGCGGTGAATGCAGCAAAGCAGGAAGAAGGTCAGGCCCGGCAAAAACTCCAGGCCGAGCAGCAACGTCTGGCCGCGCTGATTGAGAGCTTGAACAATACGGGCGTTACAGGCGGAAGGGCTGGACAGACAACATCTGCCGGTGCATCCGGGCAGGGGCAGGGTGATTTGCCGATTGGCCTGGGCCTGGAGGCCGGGGACGGTGCGGTGGGAACGGTAAGCGGTGGCGTGATATGGATTGAGCCGCAGGACGCGGTGCAGCTCGATCGCAACGGTAAACCCATGATTGGGGCTGCAGCCACCGGCACCGCAGCGGGCACCGGCAGTTTCCAGTTTCCCTCTTCCTTTGCCAGTCTGGATGACAATGAAATCAGTCGCCAGAAGGCTGAGCTGGACCGGGCGGCGAAAAATCAGCAGGCCATTGAGGAGGCGACCCCGGTGTATACGTTGCCGGAGAATGCCACCCTGGTAGGGAGCCGGGGCATGACGGCCTTGCTGGGCCGGGTGCCGATTGATGGCAAGGTGACCGACCCGTACCCGTTCAAGGTGCTTATCGGCAAAGAGAACCTGACTGCCAACGGCATAGAGTTGCCGGACGTGGAAGGGGCGATTGTCTCCGGTACCGCCACCGGTGATTGGGTACTGTCCTGTGTCCGGGGCGACGTGCATTCCATTACCTTTGTCTTTGCCGATGGCACCGTACGGACCGTGCCGTCACCGGCCAAATCCAGCGATGGCAGCAATGGAAAGACAAACGCGGGCAGTATTGGCTGGCTGTCTGATGAAAACGGCGTGCCGTGCCTGTCCGGGGAGCGCAAGTCCAACGCCTCCACCTACCTGCCGACCTTGTTTGCCCTGTCCGGGGCTGGAGCAGCGGCGGATGCGATGGCCAACAGCCAGACCACCACCTCGGTGGACGGGACCACGGTCACCAGCACCTTGACCGGCAGTGCCGGGCAGGCGGCGTTGGGTAAAGCGCTGTCGGGTGGCACCAACGAGTTGGCGACCTGGGTGAAGGCCCGTTACGGCCAGATGTTTGATGCTGTGTATGTGCCGCCAGGCGCACAGGTGGCGGTGCATATCACCCGCCAAATCCCGATTGATTTTGAGAAGCAGGGCCGCAAGGTCCGGTACGAGTTTGATATTCGCCAGCAGCATGGGCTGGATTGAGGAGAATGAAATGAGACAGCGACTGTTACCGTTCCTGTGCCTGGCTGCCTTACTGAGCGGGTGCAGTACCACCAAGGATGAAATGCTGCCGCCGGGGGATTCCACCATGTTGGAGCTGTGGCAAAACAAAGGCTCGTCGGCACGGACGGCCACCGAGGCCCGCAGCACCTTGCGGCGTGGGCTGACCGAAGAAGACCGCGCCGCCCTCCAGGCCATTGAGGAGAGCTATACCCGGACGGCGGAAAACGAAATCCAGCAGGTGTTTCCGCGCCTGCCCAACCCGGATATGGTGATTTACATCTACCCGCACATGGCCGGGAATGCCCCTGCGCCGGTGCCGGGTTATAGCTCGGTATTCCCGTTTTACAGCCAGGTGCAGTATGCGCTGCCGGGTGAACGTACGGAGGCGTTGTAATGTTCTCATTGTTCAACAAGAAGAAAATCGGCAAGCAGGCACCCGCTATGCCGGATGACGACCAAGATACGGTGGTGTTGGCGCGAGAGCCGCAGGTGAAAACCGGTAAGTTGACGGTGGCCGAGGAAAAGGCGCTCTACCCGAACAACCCGACGTTTGTGGATTATCTACCGTGGGCTGAGTATTTGCCGCGTAGTCAGAGCCTATTGCTTGATGATGGGGTGTCGGTAGGCGCGGTGTTTGAGATTGTGCCGGTAGGCACCGAAGGGCGCACCCCGGAGCGGTTGGAGGAAATCCGTGATGTGGTTGAGGATGCTCTACAGGACAGTTTCGACGAGCGGGACACGCATCCGTGGGTGATACAGTTTTTCTGCCAGGATGAGACCGATGTGACGGAGTATCTGGATAAACTGCGCGGTTATGTCAAACCCTGGGCACAGGGCTCTGCGTTTACCGAAGCTTACCTCAGCGAGATGGAACGGCACATGCGCGGTATTGCGGTACCCACAGGGTTGTTTATCGACAAGGCCATCACCGGCGCACCCTGGCGCGGTCAGCAACGCCGTACCCGGATGGTGGTCTACCGTTATGTCAACCCGGTGGTGCGTGAGCCCCATGCGCCCGAAGAGGCGTTGAATCAGGTCTGTGAACGTCTCTCGTCAGCGTTGGCCGGTGCCGGTGTCGTGGCGGCACGTCAGAATGGCGAGCAGATCCATGCCTGGTTGCTGCGTTGGTTTAACCCCAGCCCGGACTGGATAGACAAAGAGACGCTGTACCGCACCGCAGCGCATCAGGATGAGGTGGGGGTGTTGCCAGTGCAGAATGATTTCAGCGAGACGGTGCTGTTCTCTCCGCCCCGTTCGGACGTCGAGCGTGGCGTGTGGTGGTTTGATGAGGTACCGCACAAGGTGGTGACCATTGACCGGCTGCGCCGCGCCCCGACCGTGGGGCACCTCACTGGTGAAACGAGCAAGGGGGAAAACATCAATGCCTTGATGGATTTGATGCCGGAGGGCACCGTGGTCTCGCTGACCCTGGTAGTACAGCCTCAGGACGTGCTGGAAGAACGCTTCAACCACCTGGCCAAAAACGCCATCGGTGAGAATACCGAGTCCGAGCGGGTGCGGGAAGACTCGGAGACCGCCAAGCGTTACCTGGGCGAAAAGCACAAACTCTACCGGGCCAGCATGGCCTTTTACCTGAAGGCACCGACCCTTAAGATGCTGAACGCCCGCCAGCGTGACCTGACGGCGGTATTGCTGAATGCCGGGCTGCAGCCGGTGAAACCGGAATACGACGTTGCGCCTCTCAACGGTTACCTGCGTGCGTTGCCGATGTGTTTTAACCCGATGCATGACAAGAAACACTGGTACACGCGCCTGACCTTCGTGCAGCACTTGGCCAACCTGCTGCCGGTGTTTGGTCGTGACACCGGCACCGGCCATCCGGGCTTCACCTTCTTTAACCGGGGCGGCGCACCGCTGACCTTTGACCCGCTCAACAGCCTGGATCGCTCCAAGAATGCCCACCTTACGCTGTTTGGCCCCACCGGCTCAGGGAAGTCTGCCACGCTCAACAGCCTGTTCGCGCAACTGGTGGCCATCCACCGGCCCCGACTGTTTATTGCCGAAGCCGGTAACTCCTTCGGCTTGTTTGCTGACTACTGTGAAGAACTGGAACTGAGGGTAAACAAGGTGAGTATCAAACCAGGGTGTGGGATTTCTCTGGCTCCGTTTGCCGATGCCTGGCGTCTGATCGAAGAGCCTACTGCGCCTGTGCGCGAAGAAGAACTCAGTGACCGTATTGAGACTGAGGACAGCGACGACAATGACGACGACGAGCGGGACATCCTGGGTGAACTGGAAATCGTGGCCCGGCTGATGATCACCGGTGGGGAGGCCAAAGAAGAAGCCAAGCTGGAGCGTGCCGATCGGGGCATGATGCGTGAAGCTATCCTGGTGGCAGCAAAAACGGCCTATGGTGAAGGGCGGCAGATGATCACCGGCGACCTGCAGGCGGCGTTGTACCAGTTTGCTTCAGACGAGGCTCGCCCCGAAGTGCGCCGTACCCGGGCGCAGAACATGGGTGAATCGCTGGGCGTGTTTATGCAGGGGTTCCTGGGAGAATTGTTCGATCGTCCAGGTGAAAACTGGCCTGAGGCCGATGTGACGCTGATTGACCTTGGCACCCTTGCGCGGGAAGGGTATGAAGCCGCACTGGCGGTGGCTTACACCTCGCTGGTGAACACCATCAACAATATCGCTGAGCGTGACCAGTTCCTCGACCGGGAAATCGTGTTTGCGACCGATGAAGCCCACATGATCACCACCAACCCGCTGCTGGCCCCGTTCGTGGTCAAGATCGTGAAAATGTGGCGAAAACTCGGGGCCTGGCTGTGGCTCGCGACGCAGAACCTGGAGGATTTCCCCGACACTTCGAAGAAGATGCTCAACATGATTGAATGGTGGTTATGCTTGGTGATGCCGCCGGAAGAGGTGGAGGAAATTGCCCGCTTCAAGAAGCTGACGGCAGAGCAGAAGGCGATGTTGCTGTCGGCCACCAAAACCCCGCGTTGTTATACCGAAGGGGTGGTGCTGGCAAGCCGCATCGAGGCGCTGTTCCGGGCGGTGCCGCCGAGTCTGTATCTTGCGCTCGGGATGACCGAGAAGGAAGAGAAGGCGGCTCGGCGGGCGATTATGCAGGCACAGGGGGTGTCGGAGTTAGCAGCGGCGAAACAGATAGCCCACCAACTGGATGTGGCTCGCGGTATCGCTAAGGCGGCGGAATGATGCAATTGAAAAAGACGGTACTGGAGATAATCACCGGTGACGGTCAGGAAGGCGGGGTGCTGTTTGAGGCCCCGCCGCAGGGCAACCCGCGTATCAGTGAGGCCCACGCCGGGCAGTTAGCAGAATTATGCGACCACATCCGGGGACGTACCCCGTCAGTACTCACTATCACCTGCGCACCGCACCGGGTGGGGCATCACAGTTGTGTCGCAGTGACGTTGGCGGGGACGAGTAGCAGCGTCAACCTGTTGTTGACGATCACCGGCACGCTACGTTGGCCAACCCCGCAGGATTATGCCCAGGCTCCGCGCTGGTATATCAATCTTCCGGATGCGGTTGATGCGGTGTACCTGGTGACACAGTTGGCGGCACGGTTGGGTATAAAAACGGATTAGTCGGTCGGGTACCCGCCTGTTCTGCATGTTCATAAGTCGGCCATCGGGCCGATTTATTTTTAGTCTCCGTCGAACACTGGCCCTCTGTCATTGCGCGTATCCCCTGTTCTTTGTTCATGCATAAACAAATTGGTAACACTACTGCCAGTTTCTGACACTGTAACGAGAGATACTCCCCCATGTTATTCACTGCAACCTAAGGACGCTTTAACATGAATGATGCCAAAATCACCCTCTATACCCACCCGATGTCTCGTGGTCGCACGGTGCGCTGGTTACTGGAAGAGTGTGGTGCCTGTTACGACACCGTGGTACTTGATTACGGCCCCAGCATGAAAACCGCCGAGTATCTGGCCATGAACCCCATGGGTAAGGTGCCAACGCTCACGCATGGGGACACGGTGATAACCGAACACGCCGCTATCTGCACCTATTTGGCGGATCTGTTCCCTGAAAAGCAACTTGCACCTGTGCTCGGCAGCCCGGAGAGAGCGGCATATTACCGCTGGCTATTTTTTGCCGCTGGCCCCTTGGAAGCGGCTTTCACAGGCAAAGTGCTCGACCAGTTGGCTCCCCCTGATAAATCGTTCACGGTAGGTTACGGCAACTATGAATTAACAATGGACACCCTGGAGTTTGCTATTAAACAGGGTCGGCCTTACTTGTGCGGTGAGCAATTCAGCGCAGCAGACGCCTATCTGGCGGCCTGTATTCACTGGGGTATGCATTCCGGTGGCATTGAAAAGCGGCCAACCTACGAACACTACATCGAACCCATCCTCCAACGCCCTGCCTATATACGCGCCAGCGCTATGGATGACGCACTACTGGTCCAACATCCATTCCCTGGCTAAAGCTGATATTGCACGCTAGCCCGTTACCCCGCCCGAACGGCTTGAGCCAAGTCAATTGCGTTTGGTTTTATCATTCGGGCTATACGGACGTTGGCTGTGTCCCTTACTCACTCGCTCAATGAGTCTCGCATGCTTCGGGATCGGGGTACGCGGCGGTCAAAACTTGCCTTTCCAGTAACAACCACCTGTCCCTAGGTACGACAGGTGGCACGAAAAAACTGTCGTCAGGTCTGCATCTGGAGTAAATACGATAGGCTTATTCATGATGGCTTCCATTACAGCTTTTGCCTTCGCTTCACTACGGACCAGAAAAAACCGTGGGTCAATACACCCTTGCCAAAGGCAAATCGCTGATCCTGGTTGTATATGCGGGAGACAACATTTCGCGCTTCATCGTCCATACCTGCTCTGTCCCCTGTCCGGCAAACCAGATTTTGGCGCGGCCTGATTGGTTGATGCGGTCTAAAACCCCCATCAACTGCTCGCTATTAGGCTGTGGTTTGTACTCATCGAACAGCCCCAACTGCGCCACGCCGTGGCTGAAAAAATCTTGCAGCATCACGCCCCCTTTTTGGTATCGGTGGCCGGGTTGCCAAATCGCATCCAGGCAGCGCAACGCGGTGGCGATGATGTCGCGTGTATCTTGCGTGGGTATGTTCAACTGCACGTTGGCCGAATTGCCGTAATAAGGTTCATGGGGGGAGAAGGGGCTGGTCTTAATCCAGGCGCTCACGTGCCGACAATACTGGCGTTCTTCGCGCAATTTTTCCGCCGCACGCGTTGCGTACATGCAAATCGCCTGGTGCATGTGCTCGTACTCCGTGATGCGATCGCCAAAAGAACGGGAACAAATGATCTGCTGCTTGGTTGCTGCAAATTCCTCAAGGGCAAAACAGGGTTCGCCGCGCAATTCCCTCACCGTTCGTTCGATCACCACGCTGAAATGCCTGCGGATCATCGCAGTATTGGCATCGGCCAACTGCAGCGCTGATTCGATCCCCATTACCTTCAGCTTTTTCGATATCCGCCTGCCGATGCCCCAAATCTCTTCCACGGGCACCATGGCCATCAGCTTACGTTGCCGCGCCAGATTGGAGAGATCGACAACGCCACCGGTTTTATCCCACTTTTTGGCCGCAAAATTGGCCAGCTTTGCCAGCGTTTTGGTTTGAGCGATGCCAACGCCCACCGTCAGCCCCGTATCCTTTAGAACGCGGGCTTGGATCTGCCGCCCAAAGGTTTCAAGCTCAATGCAATGACGCACGCCGGTCAGATCGAGAAAGCTTTCATCAATCGAGTAAATCTCAATACGCGGTACCATTTCCTCCAGGACGGTCATCACTCTGGCAGACATGTCGGCATACAGTTCATAATTGCTACTGAAAGCGACGCCTCCGGCACGCTCAAATTTTTCTTTGATCTTGAAGTAGGGGCCACCCATTTCAAGCCCCAGCAATTTTGCCTCTTTGTTGCGGGCCACCACGCAACCATCGTTATTCGACAGCACCACCACGGGCCGCCCGCGTAAGTCTGGCCGCCATAGTGTTTCGCAGCTTGCATAGAAGCTGTTTACATCAGCCAGGGCGTACACTATTTCAGCCTCGTGATGGTCGATACCACGACCCCAACGATTTCCATTCCATCGCCACCGTCATAAAGCGGTATAGGCTGGTATTTAGGGTTCATCGGCTCAAGCTGGGCAACTGGCCGCAGACATAGCCGCTTGACGGTGAATTCACCGCCGATACTGGCAATCACAATGTCGCCATGCTCAGCGGTGATACTGCGATCAACCACAAGCATTGAACCATCTGTGATACCGGCCTCGAGCATGCTTTCACCAGACGCCAACAGGAAATAAGTGGCGTTTGGGTGGCTGATGCAATACTCGTTCAGATCGATGCGCTTGTGTATGTAGTCCTGTGCCGGGGAGGGAAAGCCAGCAGGCACCTTGTCAGAGAAAAGTGGGACTTTAAGTTTTATCGGGGTTGGCGTTGGTAATGAAATTTTCATAGCACGACTCTTCACTGTTTTTATATACAGTATAGGTGTGAGGAATGGCGGGCAAAAGATGAATTTATTCGGTGAATGGTATGAGATTGATCGCTAAGGAAAGAAAGTTTCTTGCTGCTGCCCCTCCCGATGTTCAACCCTAGACAACATCATGAAGCCGGTACGGGGCAGCGTTAACTGCTATGTAGTGGCGGTTTAGGGGATTTCAACTGCCGGTATTGCTATTGCCATTTGAAGTGATTAACGAACGTTTTATAAACACGGCTTTCGCCGTTTGCGAGCCAGGATATGTAGCATGTGGCTGTTATGTGCCAACAGCGGACATGCCTTTCGGTATCCCACTTGGAATTTGAGTGGTGTATTTAATCCAGCTTGCTGCTAAAAACGCTCCGTACCTTGTTAGACGGGTTTCCCCTTATTTGTCGCCTGCTTGAGTAGCAGTTGTACCTGTAAGTTGTTGTAAGTTTTAAAGAAGTGGTGTAATGTTTGTACATTAAATTTACAAAAGCGGGTTACCTCGTACTTAAATACGGTTCGACCCGCCGAATAAACGTTATATGCTAAAGTGAGTACTAAAATATTTCAATAATTTGATTTGTAAGGAATGTGATGAATAGCAAAGGTTCGGAATGGAATAGGTGGGACTTACATTTTCACACTCCATCCTCGTATGACTATAAAGATAAGACAGTTTCAAATGTCGATATCATCAACGAAATGAAGAAAAATTCTATAGCGGCGTTTGCTGTTACCGATCATCACGAAATTGACATAAATCGATACAAAGAACTTAAGGCGTTGGGTGAAAGGGAAGGAATCACAGTTTTACCTGGCATCGAGTTTCTTTCGGATGCCAGAGGCAGAGACCCTGTACACTTTATCGGTATATTTTCTGAAGATTCGAATATAGAACATATTTGGGGGCAAATTAAGCACAAAACAGATATCTATAAAGTGGATTCGGAGGACCGTAGAAAAAATCAAGTTTATTGTGATCTTAAAGACACAATAGAATTGGTAAAGGATTTAGGCGGAATTGTCACAATACATGCCGGCGAAAAGAGTGGAACTGTAGAAAATATTACACATTCACTCCCGCATGGAACCGCTCAGAAAACAGAAATTGCGAAGGCCGTTGATATATATGAGCTCGGCAATGAAAGTGACCAAGAGGGTTACAAGAGGAATGTTTTTCCCAAAATCAGTAAAATAATACCAATGATTATTTGCTCTGATAATCACAATATTCGAAAATACCAATTAAAACAGAAATTATGGATCAAGGGTGAGCCCTCTTTCAAAGGTCTAAAATATGCTCTAAATGAGCCTGAAAGTCGGTTCTATATTGGCGATGAACCGGAAATACTAAAGCGAGTTAGAAATAATCCTACCAAGTATATCAAGTCCATCAACATTCGGAGAACAGGTAAAGAAGATGCCAGTTCAATTTGGTTTGAAGATATTTCCATACCAATGAATAGCGAACTTGTCACTGTTATCGGCCATAAAGGCAGCGGTAAGAGTGCTCTGTCTGACATTCTAGCTATATGCTCAGACGCTGAGCATTCTGAAGATTATATATTTCTCCATAAGCAAAAGTTTAAAAGGAAAGGGCTTGCTGATCGGTTTAGTGCTTTTGTTGAGTTTGAGAGTGGAAAAAAAACCGAAGAGCGTTTACTTACGCATGTGATCGATGAAAGCCAAGAAAGGCTCGTTAGATATTTGCCGCAAAGCTACTTTGAGAAAGTTTGTAATGAAATTGATAAAGCGGATGCTTTTCGCTCAGAGATTGAGAAGGTCGTATTTCAATATGTCCCTATAGAGAAAAAAATGGGACAAACCACTTTTAAAGAGCTCATTGATTTAAAGAAAAGATCTGCTGAAAAAGAAATTCATCAAATCCATGAACAGATACTCGAGCTTAATGATGAAATTATAAAGCTAGAGAACCAATTTGATCCAAGTTTTAGGAAAAATCTCCTTAGTAAAATTAAAGTTAAGAAAGACGAGCTTACCGCCCATGAGTCTTTAAAACCAAAAACTGTAGAAGATCCGTCAAAACACGCTGAATCAGAAGATACCAAAACGAAAAAAGAGGCACTTAGAGAATTAGAATCTTCAAAGTTAGTTATAGAAAAAGAGATTCAATCTATAACTAAGGACATATCTGATAGGAACTATTTAATTGTCGAGGCAGAAAAGCTAAATCGCGACTTGAAAAACAAATACGGAGAGATAATCTCAATAATATCTGAAAGTAACGATGTTTCTGATAAGTGCGGATTCAACATTTCTAAAGCGATTAGTATTGATTTTGATGAGAATATAATTAGTTCTAGTGTCCTCTTGTTGAAGAAAATGAATGAAAGAGATGCCAATCTTATTAAGGTAGAAGATGACTGGCAACAAAAGAATTATGAGTCGCTTTCGCCAGCTTCAAAACTCGAATCTCTGAAAGATCAGATAAGTGCTATTCATTCCGAATTTACCGGCGAACAAAAGGCGTTTCAGACTTATTTAAGTGATTTGGCAGAGTGGGATATAAGAAAAAAAGAAATTGAGGGCGATTCTGAAACTGCTGACAGCTTGATATACATGCAAGATAAATTAGATTATCTAGAAAATGAACTTGAATCAGATATTAGCAAGAAGAGAGATTTAAGAATTAATAAATCGATCTTGATATTATCGAAAAAGAAGGAAGTTCAAGGGTTTTATGAAGAGATAAAAGAGGAAATATCTAAAAAATTATCACAATCTGATGTTTCAGGGTTGAGCATAGCCAGCTCATTCTATTGTTCAAATGAATTTAAAAATACGATCCTACGAAATATAAAGCAAAATAGAATAGGTTCTTTTTATGGTAGCGAAGATGGCTCAACACTGCTTCAGGAAGAGTTAATTGCATCAACCAACTGGAATGAAGAAGCGTCTGTGGAAACCTTTCTACGTCGGTTCATTGAATATTTGGAGTTTGATAAGCGGGTTAGCTCTCAGAATGAAAAAACATTTATCGGAGAAGTTACTAAGGATAGAAGTGAGTTATATAGTTATGTTTATGGGTTGAGCTTTATCGAACCATATTATGACTTGCGTCAAAAGGGTAAGAGTTTGGAGCAGCTATCTCCGGGAGAAAAAGGTGCTCTTTTACTTGTTTTTTATTTAGTGCTTGATAAAGAGGATATTCCTCTGATTATCGACCAACCAGAAGATAATTTAGATAATAATAGTGTTGCTAAAGTCCTTGTTCCCTATATAAAAGAAGCTAAAAAATACCGTCAAATTATTATGGTAACTCACAACCCTAATTTGGCTGTAGTAGCGGATTCTGAGCAGGTGATAAAAGTTAGTATAGATAAGGAAAATGGCAACGAATTCTGTTTTATATCAGGTGGTATAGAGCTTACAAAGATTAATGAGCAGATAGTAGAAGTTCTAGAGGGTACTATACCGGCTTTTTCTTTAAGAAAAGATAAGTACCAGATTGCGTGATGCATATAATACAAATAAGGCAGCTGCTGCTGAACAAATTTTCCGCTTCGCTGCAAGTTTGCCGCAGAGCGCGGCGTTAACTTCCGCTTCACGCTCGAAGCTGTCCTAAGTCCTGCCTACGGCAGCTTCGAGGGCGTGAAGCGGACATTAGCGATTGTTCTCAGTACCATGAAGAGCTAGTTAAACCTAGGTGTGTTAATCAATTGGAAGAAGCTCAACCCACCACAGGGCGGGCTGATACACAGTGATCTGTCCATAATCGAATCTCCTACTTTTTGTAATGGAGGATCCTCGAAAGTGAGGATCAGATGTTTATGCCAATTTAAGTTGAACCTCAAAACCTGCAGCATTATGATCTACCGTACTTTTTAACATCCCACAATCACATAAATTATATCCAAAAGCGAGCGTTTGACTTTACAGAAAATTATGAGTTCGGAGGAAAAATTTCCTGTAGCTACGCCTTATTATGTCTAAAGTACTTTGTGCACATAAAGCCCGCAGTATCGTTTTTTTATTAGCGCCCTGATATCATCTAAAGAAGTTAAAGAGCGAATATCATCCATAGTAATCACAATAACTCTAATACCATCTTGTAAAGCACTTGTTAAAATACCAATTGCTCCAGGCTCATTTCCGTCGCCTCTCACAAAGCTACCCGTAACACCATTGGCAGCAACAAATATACCGGTTGTTAAAGCTCGTCTACGGACTTTATTCACAAAATTATCTAATACTGATGCGCCAACAGCCGAGCTCCAATTTTTACACTCAACGAGGATCACTGAATCCCATGGTCTTAATATCTCTTCTGTCTGTGCATTCCACAGAACAATGTCTATTTCCTCTGAAGGCATCCTAACATCATGCTCAGTAATGTCTACCCCATTTAGATGAGCAAACATATAAATAGAAAGAAGCTCAAAAGACTGACCTTTTTGTTGATTTGTAATGGCTGCATCAACATCATTAATTAATGTTCTGAAGTGATTTAAGTCAAACATTTAGAACTCCTTTCCGTATAAGAGTTCTCTAACTTTCGTTTTGACAAGATATAATAGATCACTTGGGCTTATAACATTTATAAGATCATCTCGGTCTAACGCAATAACATTGATGCCCTCCTCAACTCTAAGCCTACTGAGTAATCTTTTGGTTCTTATATCATTTAATCCAGTCGTAGCTAATATTAATCCTTTAATTCCTGACTTCTTGCTTATCTTAAGGAGATTATGAAGCTTTGCCAAGCTCATTGACTTAATTGCTTTAATTTCAACGGCTATTGGATTCCCTAAAATAGAAAGCTCAGAATCTTCTTGGGAGTTCCAAATAACCAAGTCGAAACCAGTATCTCTACGATCAAGCGATTCAGATGCAGTAACCTCCCAACCTTCGATACCTGCAGCCCTCTCTGCAAGCCATTGTTCAAATAACCGAGCACGCCTATAACCTTCCACGGAAAAAAGATCGCGAAAATTTACAGCGGGCTGAAAGTTATGTAAGGCGGAATATTTTTTGTGCTCACTCCTAGGGCCGAGATAGCCAGATTTTCTTCTTGTTGCATCGTCAACTGCTTCTTTTAACTGAAAGACAAATTTGTTATCAAGAAAATCATATTTCGATACGCTTAATATTCTCTGGCCTCTAATCTCTGGTGGTAACGAATATTCGTTGTCAGTTATTATTACAACGGGCTTTCCTGCACCATGGGCTAACCCTATCTGATAATACAAGCTTTCAGAATTTTTATTAACGAACGCAACTAATACGTCACATAAATTAATCAGTCCCCACATAGCGCCTGATACAGTCTCTTGTTGATAAAAATCATCAATAGTTTCTACTTCATAGCCTTCCAATTGGGACATGTTTTTGAGTGAGTTTTTTAGCTCATTGGCCTCATGCGACAAACTATTTAATAATCCAATTCTCTTCATCATTATCTCTTAATGTCTTAAAATTCATAACGTCTGCCATTTAATTTAATCACCAAACTTTCTTTAAACAGTACAGTTTTTCATAGATGGCATATTTACTTAAGGGCTGATAACAAGCTCAGATTTCAATAGTCTATCCTCACAAGTATCAACACTTGGAACTTTGGTTCAAATTTATAGCCGAAAACATCATATTAGACAACCGAATAGGGTTATTAAAATGTTTTTCCTCTAAGCGGGCAACGTCCGCTTCACAGACTGTGTGAAAACCCTGACCGAAAACGGAAGTGCGTGCATCTACGTAAAATCTGAAATTGATCGACTGGTTAGTAGAGCCGAATTTTACGTATGAGCGCGGTTTTCAGCTCCGTTTTTAGCAGTCTCTGCGGTCAAAAACGTTTTCACACAGCCTGGGCACTTAGCAGATCATCAGGGATGGTTTAGCCACACTTTATTAAAAATCACACCCAGATTGAGCAACTACTCACCCGGTATGACTATCTCGATCAGACATCAATAATGTACGTAGTGGTTACTTTCCTTAATCTCCCCCAATGCATTTAGAGTTGTTTGCTGTTTTTGTCGCCAACTCACGTCACCCTGCGGTTTTATCCCACAGGAGTGAATGTGATGAAAAGACGAAACAGGGCCTTCCTGCTGGCCATCGGGTGTACCGCCGTGTCGGCACAGGCGGGGACCGTGGTGTACACCGACAGTCAGCACCCTCCCACAGGCTTGAGCGCTGGGAACCAGGTGATTTACCTGGATGCGCCCGAGACTGTCCAGCGCAACGTGTTTGGAGAATTGTCGTCAGATCCCCGCCTGGCAGAACAACAGGCCAAAGCGGTGCTGCAGTCCCCAAACTGGCAGCAGCAAGAGCAGCGTATTACCCTGGCTTACCAAGGCGTTATCCAGGCTTACAGTCTTGGATTGAAGAAATACCCTGCCGTAGTATTTGATGATCGCTATGTGGTTTATGGTACGGCAGATGTTGCCCTGGCCGAAGTGAAACTGGCCGAACTGAAGGGGGCACAATGACGTTCACTCCTTTCCTGCGTCATCGCCTGGCCACTGCGTTACTGTTGTATGGCGCAGCACAACCGTTCACGGCCAGTGCCATCAACTCGGCTCAAATCATTGCCAGTGCCATTTCCCCCACCTGCCTGGAGTACCGGATTGCCGGTATCTGCTACTGGCTGCTTTGCACCCCGTTTGGTTGTGTAGTTCGGACCTCCGTCAAAGTAAAACACTATATTCCCAATGCGGTGGTCTCCAGCTATGCCCAGGCAGGGGATAATCCCTGGTCAGAAGTGTCGATGCTTGGCACCGGTATTCCAGGCATTGCAGAAGGTGGTGGGAATAACGAACAGAAGCGCGGGCTGCGCAAAGATAACCTGCGTTATAAGAATGCTGATGCCATTGGTCACCCGGCGTTGGCTGCCCCGGTATTCAATAATTTTATGGGTTCAATGGGCTATACCTGCCCCGGTTCAGCCACGGCGTTTGTGCCGTATTTCCTCAGTACCCTGGATGCGCTGGTCTGGCGTAGTGGTGTCCCGGAAAGCTTTTACCCGGAGGCGGTGACTCCAGGGTTAAGGGAGGTTGGCTCTACCGGGGATATGTGGGGCAATGTCTATCCGCGCAGTGGGTTTGTCACTCAGGTGGATGACTACAAGGCTGCCGCTGTAGTCGCTCAACGCACGGCGGACATTATTACCCGTACTGGCCAGGTGCATGTTTATAACCCGATGACGGCCAGTAAAAGAGAAGGTTATTGGCCCCCGGAGCCGGTGACCGAAAACACCGGCACCAAGAATCATAAGTGGCAACGTCTAGCCCCCTCAATTTCGTCTTCCTGCGCCGTATTCCCAGACAGCAGCAACCCGATAGCGACAGACGGTGCTTACGCCTGGGCGCTGTGGCAACCCTATGCCTGCTGCCAGCGGCGTGGGCAGACGTTCCTCTACAGCACCGATTTCTAACCCAAGGGAGTGTATTCAATGACAGTGAAAATAGGGTTTAAAACAAGAATGCTGGCTGGCGTGGTCCTGCTGGCTTTGGTGCCATCGGTATTTGCGGCATTCAATCTCAGCGCGGAACAGGCCAACGCCGGTTATGGCAAGGCGGTGAAAGGTGCAGTGAACGACAACCTGTTTTACTCCATCGGCGGTGGCACGGTGATCTCCCAGCCGCCCAGCAGCAACAATATGGAGAAGCTCGGTTTGGGTATTGGTTGGAACAATGACCTGATGTGTGGCAATTTTGATTTGAGTACCACGGTCAAGAACCAGCTCAATGGTGCAACGCAGGGTTTCAAGAACATGATGGGGGATGTAATCAGTGGTGCGACAGGTGCCGTGGCCAGCTTGCCGGCAATGGTTATTCAACGCGCCAACCCTGGGTTGTATGAACTGCTCACCAACGGGGTGTTGCAAGCCAACGTGGCATTCGACAAGGCACAGCTTAACTGCCAGGCGATGTCGAAGAAACTGGCCGATTACACCTTATCCGGCAAGTTAACGCAGACCGCTATCGGCCAAGAGTTCCAGAACGTGATCGCCAGTACATCGGATGCTATCCGGGCGGATAACAGCTTAAAACAGTCGAGCGGTAAAGAAGGGGTGAAGTGGGTGGGGGGCCAGCAGCGTGGTGGTGCCGGGCAAAAAGCCATCAAACCGACTTATGACATTGCCAAAGCAGGCTACAACATCCTCAACAAGCAACCGGCCACCAGTGATGCAACAGTGACCGCCAGTGCCTGTAACGGTGCTTTGTGCCAGAAATACCCCACCAGTGCACAAGCAGCGGAGGCAGTGGTCAAGGTGCTGGGTGATCGTGCCTTGCGCACCTGCGTCAGTGGTAATGAATGCAGCAGTGGTGGACTGGAAAACGAACCAGGTACCTCGACACCGGGCGAGGGCTTCTCTCCCATGTTGGAGAAGACCACTCAAGATAACCTGGAGGTTCTGGTCAAACTGGTCAACGGTAATCTGGCCCCAAACGCCAGCAATCTAGCGACCTTGAAAACTGGCGACTTGGCGGTTACGCGCGGGGTGATCCAGGCATTGAAAGATGACCCGGACAATGGAGCTTTGGTGCAACGGCTAGCGGGTGAGTTGGCGATGGCGGACACCATTACCACCGCATTGGCCATGCGCCGGATGTTAATGGTGGGGCAGTCAGAGCCCAGCGTAGCAGCACAAGAACCGATTGTTGCCGAGTCGGACCGCCGCCTGGAATTTTTAGACCGTGAGATCCAGGCACTGAAAAATGAAATGGAGATCCGCAAAGCCATTAGCAACAACTCTATTTTGGTGGCGATCACCCGCCAGGAGGCGCGGGAAGTGGATAACAGCCTGCGTCAGGATAACCAGCAAAACGACCGTGCTATCCAAGGGCTTAGCCAGCCTAAGGAGGAATGATCATGACCACTGAACGCATTTCTAAAGATGAGCATCGCTCCAATCGCATAACGGTGCGCCGGTGGCGTAGAGCTGCCACCATCATGTTCGGGATGGTGGGGATGTTGCTGTTGGCGGGATGTGCAACGGCATTAGGGCTGTATCTGGCCGGGAATGAAACGGCATTGACGGACTGGTTGCGACAGGCCCGTGTACCGCTGTTGATCTGGCGGCTAACGCTGTACGGCATCGTGGCTGCAATGTGGTTTCACCGTGTACGCGCGGTATTGTTGCGTCAGGCACCGTCACCAGCGGCGGTCTACCGACTTGAGGTGATGATGGTATGCCTGGCATTGCTGATTGAGTTCACCAGTTACCGTTGGGGGATGTGATGACGACGGACAGTTATCTGGAGTTTTTCCTGGTGTTCCTGGGCTGGCTGATTAACAACGCCCTGTGGAGCATCATTACTACCACAGGATTGTTTGCTTTGCCATTGGTACTGAAAGTGGCCGGGGTCTGGCTGAAGGTGCGCACTGAGGGGGATGATGAGGGGAACAAGGGGGCACTGGCGTTGCCCCGCATCGAGCAGGTTCTGTATGTGGCATTTGTGGTGATCCTGTTCTGTGCGATGCCGTTCAAAGAGGTGGATCTGACTGTGATGAAGTTTGATCAGACTCGCTCCAGGCAGTGTGGCATTAACGTCCCGAAGCCTGACGAGTCGGGCTACGGTGGCTTATTGAACGACTTCAATGGCCAAGTGGCCAAGGTGCCGATGTGGTGGTATCTGGTTCATAACCTGTCAAAAGGGGTCACTCATGCTGCAATTGCTTCCATACCCTGCGGTAAGGAGTTACGACAACTGCGCTTTGAGGTGCAGCATACGCAATTGATTGACCCGGTGATCCGCCAGGAAGTGCAGGAATTTGCCAATCAGTGTTATTCCAAGGCCTATTTCAAGCTGAAGTCCACCAACAGCCAACTGACTGACGCCACCATCAATTCGGTGGGCTGGATAGGTTCAAGCTATTTCCTCAACACTGCTGGGTATTATGACTACTACACCTCAACGTCGCCCCGCTCGCAGTGGCCCTACAGCGAGAGCCGTGACAGTGGTTACCCTGACGTTGGGCGCGGTGGCTACCCGAGTTGTAAAACCTGGTGGAATACGGCGGAAATCGGCCTCAAAAGCCGCTTGTCGGCAGCCTATCACCCCAAAGTGGTCAACAGAATGAAGGTGAGAGATCCGGCAAACTGGGAAGAAAATCTGTTGCGTTGGCTGGTGAGCCCGCAAAACACCCTGATGTCTGGCGGTAAAGAAACCTATATGGCGGGGAGTCAACGGGGGACCGGGATTGCACTGGATACTACTTTTAAACAGATGGTTAGCAGCCTGGGTGCATTTTCAGCGCAGGCTACCCAGTTACCGGCATTCGATGCTTTACGGCAGGCGTTACCCATGGTGCATGGCATCCTGATGATGGCAATGGTGATCTGCATCCCGCTGGTGATGTTGTTTGGTGCGTACGATCCCAAAGTGGTGGTAACACTGACCTTTGCTCTGTTTGCCCTGACGTTTGTCACGTTCTGGTGGGAACTGGGGAGTTGGATGGATGATCGGTTGATCGAGATTGTCTACACTGGCGCGAACGGTTATTACAACTGGTTCAGCAGTGTCGGGGCCGAAGGTTGGATCATGAATCTGGTACTAGGGGCGATGTTTGTGGTGCTGCCCGCGTTTTGGTTTGGGGCTATAAGCTGGAGCGGGGTGCAAGTAGGGGGTGTTATATCTCAATCACTCATGAATGCTTCTGATGGGAGCCGTGCCGCAGGTGCTCAAGGGGGAAAGATCGCTTTAGAAACAGCTAAAACCGTAGCTACCAAAGGAATGGGTAAGAAATAGTGAGAAAGATGGGTGGTAACAATGGATACAATGTTATCACTCATCGTCCTGATCTGTTCTCATTCCATTCACGTAGTATCCATAGCCGCTATGACCATTACGTAGTTCGCCTATTCCGTTCTCTTTCTTGATACTTTCAGATGAGTTACTGCTTTTTCCTGATGTAAAAACAAAAATAAAGGCAGAAAACACCATCTTTACGGCTTCGACTAACCCTTTGGCGATGACACCCCAGATATCATCCTGTTGATTTGACGCTTTATTGGTCATGGCCCTTAACCTCCAGAATTTTTTCACCCTTACATTACGGCAGATGCGATGTTGGGACAACTGGTTTGCTGCATAAAGGGTGGCGCAATGTGAGACAGCTCATGACGCATTTTGAGTCAGGGGAGGCAGTAAAAGCGCTAGGGAAATTATAAATTTCTCAATTTGAGTTAAGAATGGACTCAATTATTGATTCGTCCGAAGGTAAGCGTGTTTCAGGCACTCATATTTTCTCAATATGAGTCATATCAATACGCAATCAGAGACATAGCATGCTCAACATATCTTGTGATGATGGATCGACCTACGTAAAACTGGCCTGGCTGGAACAGGGCGAGATTAAGACACACCTGTAGGGTAACAGTTTCAAAGATGGTTGGAGCCCTGCAATCTTGGGGACGGGAAGGGTGTTCAATTACACCGTTGATGGTAAGAAGTATTCCCATGACCTGGGGAGTACTGCGTCGATCGGCACCACCTACGTCGGCTATCAATACAGCACAACGAACCTGCTCGCTATCCACCATGCGCTGCTGACATCTGGTTTGTCGCCGCAGGACATCATATTGACGGTCACACTGCCGGTGACGGAGTTCTTCGATTCTGATAATCAGCCGAATGAGATGAATATTGAAGCAAAGAAAAAGAATGTTCTCCGTGATATCTCGTTGAATAAAGGCGAAGTCTTTAAAATCATACAGGTAAACGTGATGCCGGAGTCGTTACCCGCAGCATTGTCCTCCATCATTGCCGATGAGGTTACGCCCCTGGAACGTAGTCTGATTGTCGATTTGGGTGGGACAACGCTGGACTGTGGCATGATACAGGGTGCGTTTGAGAGCATCACTGAAATCAAGGGGAATGCTGAAATTGGCACGTCAAGGGTTACTCGTGCAGTGATGAATGCCCTGATAAATGCATCTACGCCAAGCAGCTACTATGTGGCAGGGGAAATAATTAAAAACCATGCTGATCAAGATTATTTGTGTACGCTAATTAATGATGTTGAGCAGATAGGGAATATCCAGTCGGTAATACAGAGGGAGTCCTCTTCCCTGGCGGAGAGTGTAAGAAATGAAATTGAGTCATTCAATGGGATGCATCGTATATATCTCACGGGTGGCGGTGCTGAAATTATCTACCCCTATATCGAAAAGTACTTCCCTCGGCATAAAGTGAGCAAAATAGAAGAGCCGCAGTTTGCTCTGGTCAAAGCGATGGCTAGGTCCTGATTATGGATAATAAACGAAAGAAGATAATAGCATATCTGCATCCGTCAATATATCCTCAGGAAAAATTGACTCAGCAATATGTAGAGGGTTTGCCTGTGCAAATCCGTGGCGAATTCTACCGACAGGCTATTGTTTGTGGCGTGGCCTTATCGTTTGTTGATCCCAGGTTGGTTAACTTGATTAGTGGTTTCTTTAATGAATCAATAACAGCGAGGGACGTGATCAGGCTTATAGAACAGGTGAATTGTAATCAATCAAATGGAGTAGGAGTTAATAGATTTGGTGATGTTATTTCAGAGGGCTCTTTCGTCCCTCCAAATAATACAATGCCAGAAGTCGGAAAAACTGAGAAAAATGCCATCAAGAACCTGTCCATGTTAAAAAAATAAATTGAGTTATGCACATATCCACGGTCAGAAAAGCCAGTGCAGCCGGGGGCCACCCAGCACCCCGGCAAACGGGAGCGGTCTGTGAGCGGGGCAAGCGAACAGACTCTGGCGGTGGGTATGTGTAGAACTCCGACACCTCAGCACCATATACCCCGTTTTCTTTTTGTTTGAAGGTTTTCCAGCCCTACACTATGATGACCATGTTTCACCGTTGTCACTGACAACACCCAATGCTGCCATGACCTGTAAGGCAGCGCTGTAAAGCGGTCAAACCCCAGTTGCCTAGACCTGAAATGCAACGCTTTTAGAGCGGTAACCCCCCTGAATCTTTGAGAGCGGGGATCGCAGCTTACTGCGATGAAGGTACGTTTATCCCTCAAATGATGACTTCTCCGCACTGGAGAACGTCCAGAACAATGCACGGTTTCCTGGGTTTACGTCCAGCCATCCCGGCAACATTTGCGGCTCTCTGCAAGGCCAATTGGAACATTTGGCCTCTGCGAGAGCAGCATTTGGCGCGGGATTGGCGCAGCGCGTCACTTGTGTCAATGCAACGCATTACCAAGTGACGCGCGAAGCGCATAACGGACAAACCCACGTCATACGGGCTTTCACAACGTCTACTACCCTCTGACCGACACGTAGTACCCTGGCCGAACCTCGGGCTACGCAACGTTCAGTGAACTAGATGGATATTTTTTAAACCCACGCGTCATAAAAACGGGGAACCCCCTATGAAGACGCTTACCCATGAAATGAAGGAGAACAATCGACTCGGTAACGATGGCAACGTCAGTCAACGCTGACGGATGGAGGTGACCTGACAACAGTCAGGAACCGGCGAAAGCCGCAAGCAGCTCAGCGAGCTGTGGATACCTCACAAGAACTCAACATTTTGCCACCCCGATGCACAGTCACCAGTCGAGCCGCAGGAAGCGCAATATAAACCGTGCCGTCGGGGCCAGGATGTATCACTGTCGTACTGGACGTCGTTCAGACGTCGTGGCGTACATCAAAAATGCAGTTCGGTGTGTCTTTCATCTCTCGGGATGAAAGCGGCAGTGTCGTGCGTTTTTCAGGACGAAAGGGGGCAGCGATGTCGCGAGCCAATAAGCAGTTAAGTAAACAATTAATCACCTTGGCCCGAAAGTCAGGGGGGAGTTTTAAAACCGTTGCGGACCGCGCCAGAATAGCGTCTCGATTGGCGGAGAGTATGCTGAAGTTAAACATTCAGATCCGCGACGTGAGCAATATTAAAACTAATCATATCGAGCTCTATATTAAGAGTCGCCAGTCTGAAAATATCTCAAAACGGACGATGCAAAATGAAATGGCGGCTATCCGGGCGATATTCACCACGGCAGGCAGGACGAAACTCGCCGATCCGAACCATGAGCGATTAAGTAATTCAGCGCTCGGCTTGTCCGGGGCCAGTCGTGACGGTTCTAAAGTCGCTATTTCGGACGAGCGCTATCACACAGCGCTCGTCCATATACGTGAAAAAGACGAAGGTGTAGCCGCAACCATGCAGTTGGCGCGCTATTTAGGGTTAAGAACAGAAGAAGCCGTGCAGTCCGCCAAATCATTAAAAACCTGGCAGCAGGCATTGAATAAAGGTGATGAACGGCTGCGTATTGTATTTGGCACTAAAGGTGGTCGCCCGAGAGAAACGACGATTGTTCATCGTGACCAGGTTATTCAGGCAGTGGGTGACGCAATTAAATATGCCAATCAGCATGGTGGGCGATTAATTGATAAACCCACATTACATTCGGCTATCGACCGTTATCGAAATACACTAAAAGACGCGGGACTTACCGGAAAGGAATCCCCTCATAGTTTGCGTTACGCGTATTCTCGCGAGGCAACGGAATACCATATGCGCAAGGGGTTAAGCCGAAAAGAGGCAGAAGCCATGGTCTCGATGGATCTGGGACATGGCGATGGCCGTGGGCATTATGTCGCCAGGGTGTATAACCGGGTTGATGAGGGTGAGAATTAATTTCCACGAAAGGGCTTGTTGAACTCGTTTGATTTATGTACGATTTTAAATGCTAAACCGTTGTCGCTGACAACACCCGATGCTGCCGTGACCTGTAAGGCAGCGCTGTAAAGTGGTCAAACCCCAGTTGCCTAGACCTGAAACGCAACGCTTTTAGAGCGGTAACCCCCCTGAATCTTTGAGAGCGGGGATCGCAGTTTACTGCGATGAAGGTACGTTTATCCAATATGCCTTTGAATGGCATCCTGTCTGATTGACTCACCCTTGAGGGAACACGCTTCCCTTCAGGGCAGTGGTGTTCCCTTTTTTTTATGGAGAACATCATGCAAACCCTTACCCAGCGTTATGCTGCATCCGTCGCCCGTGGGGCTTTTCCCCTGTTTGATTTGCTTTTTCCTGAACGGAAGGAAGCACTTCGAGGTGACTGGACAGCGAATAAAACCGGGCGTGTCAGCTACCGTGCCGAGGTCTTTCCGCTTGAGGAAGGAGCCTGGGGCATGGCGATACTGTGCCGTACCGGTTGGCACTCTGGTGAATATAGCTACGAGTGGTGCCGTGTGGGCCTGAATGCGGGCCCCAGTCGTCACCAGGTATTTCGTGAAGCCTGCCTGCTCGCCGAGCAACTGGCGACGCTTCGTTACCGTTATCACTAAACCAAACAAACAGGAGTGACTGATGACAACGTTTGTTCTGGTGGCAGACTATCGTAACGCCACAGACCGCCTGTTTACGTTGGCCAACGTGCATTTTTGTGCGTGTGTGACCGACAGCGAACGGTGTTCGTGGCGTAGCTGTGCGCAACGCCACCTTGCTGAACTGGAAAACCTGGGCTGCAAGCGAGCGAGTGAGCGAGACCGGCGTTGTTTTACCCAGGCCTGTCAGCTTCTGCGTGAACGTATTGCCATGGTAGGTCCACACGGCGAGGTGCTGTTACCGACCTCGGTGGTGGATCGCTAACGCGGTACCGTCTGCATTTTACACTTTTCATGATTTTCACCTGATTGGGTTGACCTCTGCCCGACAGGGCAGGTGTACGCCGATCTTTCTGGAGTACCCCATGCACTATGAGTCTCATGAGCAACATATCATCACCCAGGCTATCGGTTTGTTGGAACGACAACTGCAAGCCCGCACGGTGGTGCTGACACAACCTGATGCGGTTCGCCGCTATCTGCGTTTGCAACTGGAAAGGCAGGATCGCGAGGTGTTTATGGTGATGTTCCTGGATAACCAGCACCGGTTGATCGCGTGTGAAACGCTGTTTACCGGCACGTTGGCTTCGGTCAATGTTTATCCCAGGGAAATCGTCAAACAGGCTCTGGCCTACAATGCCGCAGCGGTGATCCTGGCGCATAACCATCCCTCGGGGATGGCTGAGCCCAGCCAGGCGGACAGAGCCGTGACGGATACAGTGACCGCCGCGCTGTCATTAATTGATGTGCGTGTGTTGGATCACATGGTGATCGGTCATGGCGAGGCGGTTTCGTTTGCCGAGCGTGGTTGGCTCAACGCGCTTAATGACTTGCCTGTTCGCAGTTCGCTCGCGTAGGGCACATAACCTGATTTAACTCAATCCTTTGTGGGGCCCGTCCCCAAAGGGCAGGTCCCACTCTTTTTTGGAGAAGACCTGGAATGACACAAACGACAACAGCAGAAACACCTGCCGTCACGGCGGAGATAAAGGAATGGATGACCAGTTATTACGGCCTGGTTTCCATACTTGTCCAACAGAGATTTTCTCCGGACAGTGCCAATCTTCATGTGATTAAGTTTACTGAGATGTGCTACGCCTTCGCGCGTAAATTCAGTCAGGACTATAGCGGTGATTTTTGGCATTGGTACACCCAATCTGATGGCGGGTTCTTTGTCTGCCCTCAGACCGAGAAAACCTATCGGATCGAGGTTAATTCAAACTATTACCAAGGTGAGATGAGCGCCCAGGCATTGGGGCTGACGGTGTCATTGTATGCCCTGTGCGTCCTAGCGGAAACTGGCCATGACTTTTTCATTGAGAGTTATTACCGGCTACGCAGTTTTGCTCTGGCGCATCCCGAAGGCATGGCGATTGCCGGTGCCATTGATTAGAGCCATCCACGGGCGTTAACCCGCCCGGTATTTTACTCACCCATAGGGGACTGATTCCCCTATGGGCGGTCGGTCCCCGTTTTTTTATCTGGAGACTGACCATGACAACCAAACACACCAAGAAAAAGGCGGTAGCAGGTCGCCAGGATAAAGCGGACCTGTTCCAGGTGGTGACGGATAAAATCATCGCCGCACTGGAAAAGGGCACCTCTCCTTGGCGCAAACCGTGGAAAACCGTCGCCGGTGGCCACACTGCCAGTATGAGCGGATTACCGGCCAATGCGGTGACGGGGCGTGCCTACAGCGGCATCAACGTGCTGCTGTTGTGGATTGATGCGGCGGACAAGGGGTTTACCTCTCACCGTTGGCTGACATTCAAGCAGGCACTGGATGTTGGTGGAAACGTCCGCAAGGGCGAGAAATCGACGCTGGTAACCTTGTTCAAGCCGTTCGAGAAGAAAGAGACTGACGAACAGGGCAAGCCGCTGTTTGATGAACAGGGGAATGCCGTGGTTTCCCAACGGAATTTCATGACCAGTTTTCATCTGTTCAATGTCGAGCAGTGTGAGAATTTACCTGACAGACTGTTAGCGCCGGTGACCGTGGCCGGTGAGGCAGAAGACACACCCGAGCAAGACGATATTGTACGTATCCAGCGGGCAGAACAGGTGATCGCCTGCAGTGGTGTGCCAGTGGACCATCGGCATCAGGACCGGGCGTTTTACAGCCCTGCTGCTGACCGAATCACCATGCCGGAGGCCGTGCAGTTCAACTGCCCGGCAGATTACTACAGCACGTTGCTGCATGAATTGGTGCACTCCACCGGTCATATCTCCCGACTGGCGCGAGAAGGTATTACGTCTTCAGCGCGTCGGTTTGGTGACCCGGTGTATGGGTTCGAAGAATTGGTGGCGGAAATCGGTTCGGCATTTTTGTGCGCCGAACTGGGTATCCAGGGTGACGTTCAGCATGAAAGCTATATCGCTTCCTGGCTGAAGGCACTGAAGGAAGACAAGAAGGCTATCTTCCAGGCAAGCCGTTTTGCCCGTGAAGCCTTTGAGTACCTTATCTTACGTGAACAGGCCCTGGCTGCTGCCTGAGCCGCTATTGGAGGAAGACACGATGGACACGATTGCAATTCGCGAATACCAAAAGATAGCGGCGTTCTTACTGGAGAAATACTTCGGGCTGACGTTGAACGACACCAACCTGCATGACGATGCTGTTGTACAGGAACTGGTCGAGCTTAACGTGCCGGTGTTTGAAGCCATTAACCAACTGGTGGAGAAATACCACCTGGACCGGATAGACCAGAACGCCTGGTCGCCCCGGAGCCCGTTGTTGACCGCGAGCCACTTTATGGTGGCCGTCTTGGAGACAGTGCCGGAAAACGTCCAGCTTGTCCGTATCGATGCAACGGATAGCAGCCCGACCCCGCACTGACTTTTTACCCAAGGTTAGTCAATAACCTGCCCCCCAGGGAAACATTTCCCTGGGGGATGTTTCCCGTCATTTCAGGAAACATCCCTATGGCAAACCACAACAACCCGCACATTGCGGCGTTTATTGCATTATTTAACCAGACGGCCCGTTATCATCACCGCTACGAGGTGTTTCGGGATTTTGTACAGATGGCGGCGTGCGCCGTCCACAATCAGGTGGTTTTTTCGCCACCGTTTGAGGATGAGTATCTTGGCTTGGTCAAGCGTTATGAACGTGACGACGTCAATCGGATGGGGAAGCTGTTAGGTATTCTCCGCTGTGGCTTGGGTCTGCAACAGCCGATTTACGATGATGTGCTTGGCAGGATATTCATGAGCTTGGAACTGGGTGATACGCACCGTGGGCAGTTTTTCACACCGTTCCACATCTCGCGGATGATGGCGATGCTGACGGTGCATGACCTGGAGAGCAGATTGGAACAAGCGCCATTCCTGATCGTGGGTGAGCCAGCCTGTGGTTCAGGTGGGATGGTTATCGCGGTGGCCGAGCAGTTTAGCCAGGCGGGGTATCCCCCAAACCAGCATCTGTTCGCTTCCTGCGTTGATATAGACACGGTGGCAAGCGCCATGTGTTTTTTGCAGTTGGCATTGTTGCAGATACCGGCAGAAGTCATTACCGGTAATTCGCTCACCGCGCAGTATCGCCGGGTTCTGCGAACGCCGGCTTACTATCTGCATGGATGGCCAGCACGTTTGGAGAGTAACGAAAAATCAGTGGTAGCATACTGAGTACAACGCCCTGGAAGCATCGGGGCGTTTTTTCTATGTTCGACCCGGCCTATCAACATGTACTTTTGCTCAGTAGTGATCCGCCATACTCATCCTCCTATTTTTTACCGTTTTGACTAATTCCTCCCATTCCGTGCGTCATGTCGTTGGTGATTACCGCGCTAGCAGGTATTATTTTGTGATACGCATTCCAAAAACTCCGTTTGCGCCGGTGCTGATTTTTAAGGATTTTGATGAACAACAACGAACAGCTTTTTCTGAACGAGCTGGATAACAAGTTCTGGAAGGCCGCCGACAAGCTGCGCGCCAATATGGATGCCGCCAACTACAAGCATGTGGTGCTGGGGCTAATTTTCCTTAAGTATGTTTCTGATGCCTTTGAGGCCCGCCAGCAGGAGTTGCTCCAGTTGTTCCGCGAACAGGGCAACCCGGACAATATCTACGCCATACCGCGTGACGATTACGCCTCTGATGAGGAATATGCGCAAGCATTGTGTGATGAGCTGGAAGTTGAAGACTATTACAGCGAAAAGAACGTGTTCTGGGTGCCAAAAGCGGCACGTTGGGAGACGCTGAAAAACAAAGCGGCACTGCCTATTGGGGCTGTGTTGTGGGCTGATGACGCTGGGCAGGACGTGAAGCTGCGCTCGGTTTCCTGGCTGATTGATAACGCGCTGGATGAGATCGAAAAGACCAACCCGAAACTGAAAGGCATTCTTAACCGCATCGGTCAGTACCAACTGGGTAATGAGGTGCTAATTGGCCTGATTAACACCTTCTCGGATGCTAACTTTAGCAACCCGGAATATAACGGCGAAAAACTGCCGCTTAAAAGCAAAGATATTCTCGGCCACGTTTACGAGTATTTCCTCGGTCAGTTTGCCTTGGCAGAGGGCAAGCAAGGCGGCCAATACTACACACCAAAAAGCATCGTTACCCTGATTGTGGAAATGCTCCAGCCGTATAAAGGCCGGGTGTACGATCCGGCGATGGGTTCCGGCGGTTTCTTTGTCTCCAGCGATCGTTTTATTGAGGAGCACGCGGGCGAGCAGCACTACAACGCCGCCGAGCAGAAACGCAATATTTCGGTCTACGGCCAGGAGTCCAACCCGACCACCTGGAAGCTGGCGGCGATGAATATGGCGATCCGCGGTATCGATTTTAACTTTGGTAAAAAGAACGCCGATACCTTGCTGGACGATCAGCACCCGGATCTGCGCGCCGACTTTGTGATGGCCAACCCGCCGTTCAACATGAAGGAGTGGTGGAACGCCAAGCTGGAAAAAGACGTGCGCTGGCAATATGGCACCCCGCCACAGGGCAACGCCAACTTTGCCTGGATGCAGCATATGATCTACCACCTAGCCCCCAAAGGCTCGATGGCGTTGCTGTTGGCCAATGGTTCGATGAGTTCCAACACTAATAACGAAGGGGAGATCCGTAAGGCGCTGTTGGAAGCGGATCTGGTGGAGTGCATGGTGGCTTTGCCAGGGCAGTTGTTTACCAACACCCAGATCCCCGCTTGTATCTGGTTGCTGACCAAAGATAAATCCGGTGGCAACGGCAAGGCGCACCGCAAAGGCGAAGTTCTGTTTATTGATGCACGCCAGATTGGCTATATGAAGGACCGGGTACTGCGTGATTTCACCAAAGAAGATATTGCCAAAATCGCCAATACCTTCCATGCCTGGCAGCAGGATAAAGCGTATCAGGATGAAGCTGGTTTCTGCTTTGCCGCCACGCTGGAAGAGATTAAGAAACACGATTATGTCCTGACGCCGGGGCGCTATGTGGGTGCTGCCGAACAGGAGGAAGATAGCGAACCCTTTGCCGAGAAGATGGCCCGTTTGACCGAGCAGCTAAAAGTTCAACTGGCAGAAAGCGCGGAACTGGAAATGCAGATTAAGGCGAGTCTGGGGGGGCTTGGTTATGAGTTTTAAAACTTATGTTTTAGCTGAACTCATCGAAAAGTGGATCGACAATCGTGGCAAAACACCTCCGCTGTCAAGTATAGGAATACCGTTGCTTGAGGTCAAAAATTTGCCGGCGAATGGCATCTACCCGCAACTCGAAGGAACAAAATATGTTAATCAAGAAACGTATGACTCTTGGTTCCGTGCATATTTGAAGCCAGAAGATATTCTGTTCTCAACAGTTGGAACCACTGCTAGGGTAATAATGACCCCAAAGGATAAAACTGTTGCCATAGCACAGAATGTTCTCGGCATCCGTTTCAAAAAGGAAATTGTTGATTCGTGGTATATGTTCTATTACATGCGTGGCAGAAAGTTTCAGCATGATATTGAATCACGCTTAGTAACAACTGTTCAAGCAAGCATCAAACGAGCGGACATGGTTGGAATAGAAATTGCGCTTCCGCCATTGTCTATTCAACGATCAATTGTTCAAAATATTTTTGGACTTGACCAAAAAATCCAACTAAACCACCAAATCAACCAAACACTAGAGCAAATGGCGCAAGCGCTATTTAAAAGCTGGTTTGTGGATTTTGAACCGGTAAAAGCCAAAATTACCGTTCTGGAAGCTGGCGGCACATTAGAAAATGCCATGTTGGCGGCAATGACGGCAATTTCCGGTAAGGATGGCACTGCCCTGGCCGTTTTTGCCCGTGAACAGCCGGAACAATATGCTGAACTCAAAGCCACCGCAGAGTTATTTCCGGCTGCCATGCAGGGGAGTGAGTTGGGGGAGATTCCGCAGGGGTGGTATTGTGCAGATCTATCAAGTTTGGCGCTACTTAATGCGTCATCATGGACAAAGAAAAATACGCCTGAGTCAGTGAGGTACGTGGACCTGGCAAACACAAAATGGGGGGCAATTCACTCTACGGAGGAGTTTGTCTTTTCTGAAGCGCCCAGTCGCGCGCGTAGGATATTAAAATCTAACGATACTATTGTGGGAACAGTCAGACCGGGTAATGGCTCTTATGCGCATATCAGCGTTGATGGACTTACTGGTAGCACTGGTTTTGCAGTGCTCACCCCGAAGCGTGATGCTTTTGGCGAGTTTATATATTTAAGTGCGACCGCAAAAGACAACATTGAACGCCTTGCACACTTAGCTGATGGCGGCGCTTACCCTGCAGTTAACGCGGATGTTGTTCTTTCAACACCGTGTGTAATTCCTGCTGAGCAAAAAGAAATGGAGCGTCTACTAAGTGTATTCAGTTCAAAAGTAAAAACGTTGTTTACATATAGAGCATGCAACTTTGAGCAGAATGTAGCTCTTTCCCAACTCCGCGACACCCTAATCCCCAAACTTCTTTCCGGTGAAATTACCCTCCCTGATGCAGAAGCCAGGGCAGCGCAAACGGAACCCCAGGAAGCCTAATTAAGGACAACGCCATGGAACTTTGGTTAACCCGTGCAGGTTCACAGGGGGAGTTTGAGCAAAAATTCCTCGAAGAGGGGCGCATCTACCTTACCTGGGATGAGCTGAACGACGACTTATCCAAGTTGGATAGCCGCCAGTCGTTGCTTGAATTGTTGCAACAGGTTTACCCCAACGAGAAACTCAAACGCTTGCAGAACCACAGCAGCCAGCTCTGGCCCTTTGCCAACGTCATGCAGCGTGGGGATTGGGTGGTATTGCCTTCCAAAAAACAACCGGTGGTCTATGTGGGGCGCATTACCGGGGATTATGTTTATAACCCGGCTGGCCCAGATCCTTATTACCACTGGCGCAGCGTAGAGTGGTTTGGGCAGGAGATCCCACGGGCCTACTTTGGCCAGGACCTGCTCTATAGCTTCGGTGCCTTTATGACCATCTGCCGCATCCAACGCAACAATGCCTTGGAACGGCTGCAAGCTATGTACAAGAATGGTTGGCAAGCAGAAAGAATCTCGTCCCAGATCCATGCCAGTCTGAGTTCTACCCGCTTGGACAGCAACGATGTCTCTAACGATGCCGAGAGCGAGCCAGACCTGGCGGATATGGCCAAGCAGCAGGTGATAAGGCTAATCGAATCGCGCTTCAAGGGGCATGAACTGACCCGCCTAGTCAAAGCCATTCTAGAAGCCCAGGGTTACACCACTTGGCAAAGCCCGGAAGGAGCCGATGGTGGGGCAGATATTCTGGCTGGCAACGGCGTTATGGGCTTTGGTAACCAGACCATCTGCGTCGAAGTGAAGTCTGGCAACGGCACGGTAGATCGCCCAACGGTCGATAAGCTGTTGGGAGCAATGTCCAAATTCAACGCCAACCACGGTTTATTCGTGGCTTGGGGTGGCTTTAAGCAGCATGTTCCGCGCGACATGGCCTCGAGTTTCTTCCGCTTACGCCTGTGGTCGCAGGATGACTTGCTGGAACAACTGTTCGCGGTTTACGACAAGCTGGATGAAGAACTGAAAGTGCAGTTGCCACTTAAGCGGGTATGGGCAGTCGCTTCTGACGAGTAGGGCCTTATTCAAGCAGGGAGCCTGACTGAAAAGCCTGCGCAATACTGAAGGAACAACAGCATGACCGAAGAGCAGTTGGAACAACAATGCCTAACCTGGTTTGCCGAAACCGGCTGGGAGGTTCATCACGGCCCGGATATTGCGCCAGACGGCAGCGATCCGCAGCGCGGTTCTTATCATGATGTTTTCCTGCGTAGGATACTGACAGACAGTCTACGCACGATTAACCGACACTTGCCTGCCGACGTTTTCGAACAGGTTATCGCCAAGGTCACTCACGCACAAAGCCCCGATCTGGTGGTCAGTAATCAAGCCTTCCATCATCTGCTGCTGGAAGGTGTGCCGGTGGAATATAAGAAAGGCGATGACGTTATCCACGATCACGCCTTCTTAATCGACTTTGCACATCCGGCCAATAACCGCTTTATGGTGGTTAACCAAATGACCATCACCGGCGCTAAACAGCCACGCCGCCCAGATGTTATCTGCTTTATCAACGGCCTACCGATAGCGGTAATAGAACTTAAAAGTCCGACGGAGGTTAACGCCGATATCTGGGCAGCATTCAACCAACTGCAAACCTATAAAAACGAACTCGGCGATCTGTTTATCTGTAATGAAGCGCTGGTGGTGAGTGATGGTTACCATGCCCGTATTGGCTCCCTCACCGCCGATCAAGAACGCTTTATGCCCTGGAAAACCCTAAGCCACGAGAACGACAAACCGTTGCTGGAATGGCAACTGGAAACCCTGGTGAAAGGTTTCTTCAACCGCGAATTGCTGCTTGATTACCTGCGTTACTTCATTCTGTTTGAACGTGACGGCAAGCATCTGATTAAAAAAATTGCCGCTTATCATCAGTTCCACGCGGTGCGTGAAGCGGTACGCGCCACCATCGTGGCCGCTACCGGCAAGCATCTGGCACTGCGCAGCAATATTCAGCCTGGCAGCAAAAAAGCCGGGGTGGTGTGGCATACCCAGGGCTCCGGCAAAAGCATCTCGATGTGTTGCTATGCCGGTAAATTGTTGCAGCAGGCGGAAATGGATAACCCGACCATTGTGGTGGTCACCGATCGCAACGATCTGGATGGCCAACTGTTTACCACCTTCTGCCAGGCGCAGGATCTGCTTAAGCAGTTGCCAGAGCAGGCGGATGATCGTGAAAAGCTGCGTGAACTACTCAATGCCCGTGAGTCTGGCGGCATTATCTTTACCACGGTGCAGAAGTTTACCCCGGAAAAGGGCGAGAAAGCACACCCGGCGCTTAACCTGCGCGGCAATATCGTGGTGATTTCCGACGAAGCACACCGCAGCCAATATGGGCTCAATGCTACGCTGGACCGGGAAACCGGCGAATACAAATACGGTTATGCCAAGCATATGCGCGATGCGTTGCCGAACGCCTGCTTTATGGGTTTTACTGGCACCCCGGTTTCTGCTGACGATAAAGACACCCGTGCGGTATTTGGCGATTACGTCTCGATTTACGATATTCAGGATGCGGTGGACGATGGCGCAACGGTGCCGATCTTCTACGAATCCCGCCTCGCCAGGCTCGATCTCAACCATGAGGAACTGGAAGCCCTTTCCGACCAGGTGGATGAACTGGTTGAGGACGAAGAGACTGAGCAGCAGGAGAAAACCAAAGGGGAGTGGAGCCGACTGGAAAAACTGGTGGGTTCAACACCGCGCTTACAGCAGGTGGCCGAGGACTTAATCAAGCACTTCGAGGCACGTAATGCCACCATTAGCGGTAAAGCGATGGTGGTAGCCATGAGCCGGGATATCTGCGTGCGGCTTTACAAAGCGCTGGTGGATCTGCGCCCAGAATGGCATAGCGATGACGTTGAGAAAGGTGAGATCAAAATCATTATGACCGGTTCCGCCTCTGATAAAGCCCATTTGCAACCGCATATCTACAATAAGCAGACCAAAAAACGTTTGGAAGCGCGTTTTAAGGATGTGAATGATCCACTGAAGATCGTGATTGTGCGCGATATGTGGCTGACCGGTTTCGATGCCCCTTGCTGCCACACCATGTATATCGACAAACCGATGCGTGGTCATAACCTGATGCAGGCTATTGCCCGCGTGAACCGGGTGTTTAAAGATAAACCCGGTGGCCTGGTGGTGGATTACATCGGCATTGCCAATGAGCTCAAGCAGGCGCTCAAAACCTATACCGATTCGAAAGGCAAAGGGCAAACCACCATCAATACGCATGAAGCCTTCGCGCTACTACTGGAAAAGCTGGATATCATTCATGGTATGTTTGCCAAAACCGCCACTTCGCCGGGCTTTGACTATGCTGGCTTTGAAACTAACCCAACACCACTGTTGATTGGGGCGGCAAACCATATTCTCAGCCTGGATGAGGGCAAAAAACGTTTCTCTGATACTGTTCTGGCGATGACCAAAGCCTGGTCGCTGTGCAGTACGCTGGATGAAGCCGAGCCGCTGAAGAGAGAGATCGCTTTTCTGTGTGCGGTAAAAGTGGCAATCACCAAGTTTGGTACCCCCGATAAAAAACTCAGCGAAGCAGAAAAGAACTCGGTACTGAGCCGCATTCTGGATAATGCTGTTGTGGCCAATGGTGTGGACGATGTGTTTGCGATGGCCGGTTTGGATAAGCCGAATATCGGCCTGTTGTCTGACGAGTTTTTGCAGGAAGTACGTGATATGCCCTACCGTAACCTGGCGGTGGAACTGCTGCAAAAACTGCTTAACGACGGTATCCATGCCCGTACCCAGAACAACGTAGTGCAGACGAAAAAGTATTCCGATCGTCTACAGGCGGTGCTCAACCGCTATAACAGCCGGGCAATAGAAACCGCGCAGGTGATCGAAGAATTAATCCAGATGGCAAAAGAGTTCCAGGCAGCGATGGCGCGGGATGATGCGCTGGGGCTGAACCCGGATGAAATCGCCTTCTATGACGCGTTGGCAGAAAACGAAAGCGCGGTGCGTGAACTGGGCGATGAGGTGCTGAAAAAGCTGGCGATAGAAGTGACGCAACAACTGCGTAAATCCACTACCGTTGATTGGCAGGTGCGTGAGAGCGTGCGGGCAAGGTTGCGGATACTGGTACGCCAGACGCTGCGCAAGTATAAGTATCCACCGGATAAAACCGCCGGGGCGGTGGAACTGATCCTCAAACAAGCAGAAGTGGTGTCGAATAGCTGGACGGTGTAGTTCACATTAAGACCAGTCTAGAGTCTATGGCTGGCCTGCGTGTTTGTAATATGAAGAGAAATCATATGCAATATATTGAAATTTATATAAAAGCATCTTGTTGAGTTGGCGCGCAATATCTTGGGAAGTTAGTCAGGAAGGGGGGCTAAAAAATACTTTTTTCTGATAAAGAGTTGTCGGTTGCACTCTGGATCAAGACAGATAAGGTAGCGGGATTGCTCACCTGATCAGGGCTCCCGCTATGCTACGTCTGAAACTGAGGTCTTTTTTTCGTCCCGTCGTTTCTTCACCTGTTGATTCTACACTCTCTGTCCCTTCGGGGTATTCGTTGCCGCTATCAGCAAGCAGCATGCTATCAGAGGCTAAACGCCAGCAATGGCTGCAAATCCTATGGGACTACTCCTCGCTACCAAAAGACCTGTACCAACAGTATTACCTGCAGCCGCTTGAGCGTTGCGTCAGCCTGATGCAGAAGTTTCCGGCCACCGAGAACGGCCATCATGCCTACCTCGGCGGCATGGTGGATCACCTATTGGAAACAGTGGCCTATGCCGCCCGCCTATCAAAAAACTATTTGCTCCCGGTGGGAGCCCCACCGGAAGAACAGGCATCACAGGGGGCTGCCTGGAATGCGGTGATTGTCTATGCCGCGATGCTGCAGGTACTTGAGGGGGTGTGTCATGTTGAGGTCGAACTGGAAAGCGGGCAGCGCTGGATGCCAATTAATGTCATACCTGGTGAGCCCTATCGTTTTCGCTTTGCACCGGTGACTGATGTGCTTCAGGTTCAGAGCTTTGGTGCAATGTTGGCCTGGAAAATCATTCCTGACAAGGCGCTTCAGTGGTTGAGTGTTTGGCCAGAGGTGCTAAGAACGTTGTCGCTGTATTTAACGGGGTTTCGTAACGAATCAGGGATCGTTAATGCCATTGTCTCGGAAGCGATCCGCACATCGATAGGAAAAACTGCACCTACTGTGGCAGATCCTGCTTTAGCAACGACACTCCCCGTTGTTCTGGAGGCAACATTGCCGTTGACTACCATTGTGGCCAATAACCCCGCAACTATTCTTTCCGTACCTTCTGGTGAAGGTAACGCACCTGTTGCCCTTGCTACCTCACTGGACAGTGCTGTCACCCAGAACGTTCTCAACGTTGATCCTGCAGAACCCGTTGTAGAGGATGTTACGGGGGACTTATTAGCCGTTATGGGTTTTTCGGAGTCGACTAGTTTGATCGAGAATCAGGGAGAAACATTAACGCAAGCGACGGCGGTAGCATCGACAGCAGAATCTTTGCACCCAAGCCAGGCTAGTGTAGGGGAGGTTTTCTATCAATGGTTGAAGAAGTGTCTTTTAGAACAATCCATTGCGGTAAATGAAGCGAAGTCCCCTGTCCATATCATTGCGGGCTATGTGTTTATGAGGTCACCGACAATTTTTTATCAGTTTATTGCTGAAAGGAAATCAACATTGTCGGAACAATCGCACGATTGGCGCGTTGTACAAAAACAATTTGAGAAACTGAAACTCCATAAACGCCAGTCGGATGGAACGAACGTATACCGCTGTCAGGAAAACAAAACCGGTAAATCGTTCAACGGCTATCTCATCCCCGCAGCAAAAATTTATGGTGCCATTCCGCCCCCGTCTGGTAACTCTTTGACGATGAAGCCTGTATAGGTAATTTTAAATAAAGTGCAAAAATTGCACTTTATTTATCTTCCATAACTAAATAGATTTGCTTATTGATGTCTCTCATTCTGACCGGTTTAGTCAGCATGGGCACAGATGATATAGGGCTTTCAGCCGAATAGGCGCTGATGAAAATAAATGGTGTATTTTTATTTGGACCATCCATAGTACGAGTTTTTTTGTAAAGTTCATCACCGGTCATTATCGGCATTTGAAGATCACTCAATACCAGGTCATATGATTTCCTCAATAGTTTCTCCAAAGCACGCTTGGGTGAAGTTGTGTACTCAGCCTTATAACCTGCACTATCCAATAATGATGCTATCGAAGTACAAGACATTTCATTATCATCGACGAGAAGAATTCTGATATTTTCATACTTTGAGTTGAATGAATGATCCTGTTCATCCACTTGATGCTCATGAACGAAGGGGGATATTTCTATAGGAATTTTCACAGTAAAAATACTTCCTTTCCCGATGTCACTTTTAACAAAAATACTTCCCCGCATTGCTTTTATAACCCCGTTAACGATAGCAAGGCCCATACCAAAACCAGGGATCTCTTTACTATTGTTTATTCTTACAAATGGAGAGAATATCGATGCTATTTTGTCTTTAGGTATTCCTTGCCCACTGTCCTCCACGATAATAATTAGCGTGTTATTATTTTCGATTGATGCTGTTATAAAGACATTGCCTATCTCTGTGTATTTAATAGCATTGGTGATGAGATTTTCCATTATTTGCATCAGTCGAGCTGAATCACTAATAATGAAAATATCAGGTATGTCCTTCGCCGTAACTATAACTGAGGGTTTAGGTAGTAGAACGACAGAGTCGCTAATGGATGTGTTTATTAGGCGCTTAAGATTAAATAAGGACGTGTTAATTTCAACGTTTCCGTTGTCAATTTTCGCAAATTCGGCTAAATCCTTCATTTGTCGCTCCATTTTTGTCGCCGCATTCTCTAAGCGATAAAAATGTTGCTTGTTATAATCATTGTTACTAATTACAACATCTACAGAAGATATTATTGCTTGTAATGATGTTCTTAATTCGTGGCCAATAACCCCTAAGAATGCATTTTTATTGTTAAATGCTTTTCTCTCTGAATCTAACAGTCGGTTTAATTTAAAAAGATAAAAGGAGGTTATGAAACATAACGATGAAATTAAAATGGCAGTTATAGTAAGTAGAATAAAAAGTTGCTTTCTTTTTTCTTTGAAATCTTCTAATGCCATTGTTCTTTGCTTGACTTCGGCATGGTCAGCCAAGTTGTTTAATAACGTAGAGTAAGGTTTCATTTCATTGACGATTTCAACAGCTTTTTTTATATCTGTATTGTCTGTGTTGATATATGAATCAACAACATTAAGTTTATCATATATGGCGTCAATGGTTTCTTTATATCCTTCTTGTCTATATAACGGTATCGTAGACTCACTTTTATTTCTTATTGATTGCACTCTTGAATATAATATATCTAGTTTTTCTTTTATCTCATCCATGTCTTTATCATTAGAACCGGTTAAATAATTAACTTCTGAAACCTTAACTAGTGAATAAAACTCAGATAGTTGAATTGAAAATTTAGCAATCGCCCATGAGTAGTTTTCTTGTGTGCCAGTTATAGCATACAAGGATTTATCCGAAAGCATTGAGTTATATTTTATGATGGCGGAAATAGAAAAAGTTAACGCAATTGATATTCCTGAAAGTAAAAGAAGGAAGTTTTTTTTCATTTACATCACCAATATCTTGTTTATTTGCCAAACAAACCGCGATAAATATATTGGTTTGTTTAGACCTGAAATATCATCAATTGGATAAATGCTAAAGTAAGGACCAAAATCTCTTGTTGTGAGCGTCTTACCATCCATTTTATTCGCTATAATAACACCATAGGCCTCAACGTCAGAAATCGGAATATCTACCCAGTAATCATTTAACGCGCTGACTCTAAGAGTAGTTCCATATGCACCTACTTTATGTAATATATCTTTAAGCGCGACACCTTCAAATGTTGCACGATAATCTTTTGGTGTCCAAGATGTTGTTGTTTTTATTGTTGATTTATCCATTTCATCAAAAATCTCCTTTGATAAAATAAAAAAACCATCACTATTTTTTATTTTTATCTTACCTTCTATTATAATATCTCCAACTTTAGCCATAGAAGAGAGTGGAACGATGAATAACATAAATAACAAAGAATAATATTTTATAATATTAAGCATAAAAAGCCTCAAATTTGGAATCAATTAAATTAATGAGATTGGCATTCTCATTACTATGTATTCCGTCGGTTTCAACTGTACCAATATAGTATGACTCGCAATTTTTATAATACAAACTACGAAATTCAGGTCTTACAGTAGTGAATATACATGTTGTTGGTATTTCAAATCCTGCACCAATATGAAGAGCTGATGAGTCGCATGTGTATAAATATTTTGAGTTCTTTATTATAGAAATGAAGTCTTCTGTTTTTCTTGAAAACTCACTTATATTTGTGTAGTTATCATGTTCAATGTCAGTAAATCCAATTACTTTACTTTGATACTTCTTACTGAGTTCATCTACTATTTTTTGATGAAAACGTGATGGGATACTTCTAATTTTAGTGCTTGCATTAGGGCAAAATAAAACGTAATCATTTAATGCAAACTCAGGTAGTTTTATATCTTTAAGCCAATGGTTTGATTTTTCACAGTCTTCAATATCGTTTGGTTCAATTCCAAGATTGTATAGAAAGAAATCATGCATTTCTCTTTTAGAAAATTCTTCCCAATACAATTGATTCCCCATGTCTATAATTATACCATCTTGGGAGTAGGGGATTTTTTCTATATGAAAAGGCATGTATGATAAAGTGTCAATGACATTGCTTGACAATGTGTAAACGTCATTAACATAGCTAGGGCATTTCTCTGGTCTTATGACTTCAATATTGATATTCTTGTTTATTCTTTTTACTGTAGATAATGCATTTATTCCGATGACAGAATCGCCGAGTGTGACTCCCATACCATTTATAATGATAAGTTTTTTTATATTTTTGTAATTTACTTTTATTTTCTTTTTTGAATTGTTATGAATTATATCTTTTTCTAGTGGCATTAAATTTCCGTCAGTCACTACCTTGCTAACACCGTAAGGTGAAACAATAAATTTCCCTTCTAATAACAGGCTGCCATTATATTCTAACAATAATTTATTCATATATGTCTATTTAGAAAAGTATTTATCTAGATTAGATTTAATTAAATTTGCCCGAATTGGTTTTTCGTAAGGACCAGTGATGTCGTAGTCGTGAATGGCATATGAAACTTCTTGATCTACGATCCCTTCTAGTTGCCCTGTGAGTACCAGTATCATTGAGTTTTTCTTTTGCGACTGCCTGATTTTCTTAATCGTATTGAAAACGGTTTTGTCACCAATAACCCAATCTAAAATATATGCATCATATGGGGAGTTATTTAAGCTATTCTCCAAGTCTTCAATTCTATAAAATGTATCTACGCTATAACAATCTCTACTTATAATATCTTTTAGACTGTCGACAATGATTTTGTCGTCATCAAGAATAGCTATTCTATGTTTTACAGTCTCTAAAGTTTTTGGGTAAACATGTAGATATTTAATGTTTCTTTTTGACTCAAAAAGAAAATCGTCTTTAATTTCATCGGTTCTAATAACAAACCATCCATCGTTAATTTTTAGAGCTGAATATTCTGTGGTTTTATTGATGTCTTCGTCAGATAGATAAATTTTACATGTTAAATCAATTTTGCCATTGTTCCATGTTGCTTCATGAATTTCAGTTACTGAATGGTTATACATGTCAAAAAAGTCACTCATTTCCATATCGATAGATTTAATGACCTTAATTAACTGGGACACTTCCCATTTTGATGCTCCACTCAATTTTTTATGAGCGGCGGCTGTAGTGATATCCAAAACTCGACCAGTATAGCCAATGTGCTTTTGCTTTGGTACTCCCTTCATTGTTAGAACTCTGGATATCATTTCTCCCAGAGAATTGTCAATTTTTTGATCTAGATCACAGTTCATCATTAGTCACACCCTCTCAGAACTATATCGTTTCGTATCAGTAGTGATTCTAACCGTAAAGTTTTTTTTATCAATAAAAACAATCCCTTTCCATGTCTTTTAATGATAATTTATTTCTCAAAAGTATCATAAATATGATTTAATATCGCATTAGTTGTTAAAATGTTGCAAATGATACCTATTTGATGTAGGTTCTGTGATGTAAATGATGCGTGATAACTAATACCGGGGGAAGATGGAATAATAATAATACTAAGGGAATAAGTAATTAAATTATGCTTTATGTTATTATTTAAATTAGATTTTTCTTGCTGAACTCATGTGGCGCTCCGGTAACAATGGAGCGTCTTTTATGAAATAAATTTTTAAAATACATATAGAGTTTTTCATAGTAGCCGTTATTTTTCTTCCTAGAGTGGAACACCTGTTAACTATCAGGATAACCACGCTATGCACATACCAGAAGGAAACGGTCAGGTTTTGCAACTGCTTGATGCAGTTTATATTCGAAACAGGTGGCCAGTACCAATCTGGCAAATGAATATTGCTGAAATGTTTTCGCATTTCCGGCAGGTAGTTCTTTGATTACTTTATGGAGCAATCCTGGAGAACATCTGGTGACTTGTGAACAGTTAGTAACATTTGATGCGCTATTAGACCATTATTTTTTCAGTCATGCGGTCCGTAATGACACCGAGTGGAGTTATCGAAAGGTGGTGAGGACTTTTTTAAGGTTTACCACTAAAAATCCGAATGAGGTTGATAACAGAGTGGTGCTCGAATGGCGCAGGCATGTTTTGAAAGAGCAGCAATTACAAGCGACAACCTGGAATAATAAGGTGACGCATATGAGGGCGCTGTTCAATTTCGGAATGAAGAACGGATTACTACAGCATAAGGATAATCCTTTTAACAAAGCAGTGGTGCGGGCAGGAAGGAAAAAGAAGAAAATCCTGACAGAGGCACAGACGGAGGCCGTCTATCGGCTGATGGCGCAGTATGAGGAGCAGGAGCGGTTGCAGGCCATGAGTTTGGCGGTGAACTGGCGGGTCCATGCCTGCCAGCCTGCCTGGTTCTGGCTGACGGTGCTTGATACCCTCAGTTACACCGCGATACGTCAGAACCAACTTCGCCACATACGTATCTGTGACGTCAATCTTGAAGATCGTTGGCTTGATTTGATTATCGCCGGAGCGAAGAATCACCGTGAACTGCGTATTCCCATCATTACCGAACTTTTTCCTCGTTTGGAGATACTGGTGACCCGCTCACTGGAAGCGGGTGCCGAACCGGAAGAACAATTGTTCAATGTGAACCGTTTTGATGTGGGGCGCAGGGCAAAACAACAGGGTGAAATGACCGACATGGGCATCTATCCCATTCGAGCCTTTTTTCGGCGGTTATCGAAGGAGTGTCGGTTTGTCGTCAGCCCCCACCGTTTTCGGCATACAGTGGCCACCAATCTGATGAAGTCTCCGGATCGCAATATTCATGCCGTGAAGCGTTTGCTAGGCCATTCTAGTTTGCGTTCTACGCTGGAGTACATTGATGAGGACGTGGAAAGTTTGCGGGAGATTATGGAACAGGAGTTCAAGCGATAGTTGAACGATACGATGGTTAACGGTATCCCCTTGACATAATTTGACATTCCAAGACGAAGTCTGTAAAAATTGTATATGAAAAAACCGCCTGTTGGAGCAGGCGGTTTTTCAAGAGCCTTTTACAATAACCGGGTAATGGTAGCACTGAATAAAATCAATCAGCCATTTTACTTGGGTTATCGTGTGCTTTGACTCGTTTTCGAACCCATCATTTTTTCATCCTGAAAGAATGACAAGCGCTTCTGAATAAGTGGTGCCCGGACTCGGAATCGAACCAAGGACACGGGGATTTTCAATCCCCTGCTCTACCGACTGAGCTATCCGGGCAACGGGCCGCATTAAACCGTATTGCTGATGTGGCGTCAATCAGTTTCTGCTACAAACAGATTTACTTGTTCTCTTTTCAGTCAAAATAGTCATTTTTCATCAGGTCATGACAGGGTGATGAGTTATTTTCACCGATATTTTTTCTGGGCGTTGTTGACCTTCACCAGGTAACGGCGTGATTCACTGGCCGGGTGCTTGGTGGTGAGGGTCTGGAAAACATCGCCCGGGGGCATGCTGTTGATAATGCTCGCGGCACGCGCTTTGTCACTGTGGAATACCCGAAGCACGCTGCCTGCGCCACCATTGTATGCGGTGATCACCGCGTAACGGCGTGAAGTCGGGTTTTGAATACCACCCAGATAGTTGTTCTGCAAAATCGCCAGATAGGCGGTGCCGGCATCAATGTTATTTTCTGGATCAAACAGATAGCTGCGGCTTGGAATGCCCGATTTCCCCTTCATCAGGAAAACATCTTTACCGGCAGTATGTTGCATGACCTGCATCAGCCCGAGTGCATCTGAACCGCTTACTGCATAGGGGTTGAAGCTGGATTCAGTCTGCATAATTGCCAGGATCAGCGATTCATCGACACCGTATTTTTGTGAAGCTTTGCGCACCATGGGCAGGTATTTATGCGCACGTTTATCCAGGTGGTTAGGCACCAACTGAATGTTGACCGAGTAGATCACATGCAGGCCAGAGGTGCGGCGTTGTAATTTATGTTGCAGCAGGTAGTCGGCAAACTTAGCAGCGCGCCATTCCCAGCGGATACTCTGGCCTTCATTATCCAGCACCTGCCCATAGAGGAACGGCTCTTTACTGATCTGGATGTCATTGGCATCAGAATAAAGATCAATAGAGCCGGGGTCATCCCCAATCAGCAAGGTGGTGATAATCGCCTGACGTAGATGAGCGGCGGGATCGGTAGTGGCAATGGTCTCGACAGTGATGGTGCCTGAAACAAAGTTAATATGGCTTCGGGTTTGATACTGGTCAGTATATTTGACGTAATCTTTCGGGCCAGCGATCAGAACTTCGTTCATTCCCCAGATATTCTCGATGTTGTGGGCAAATTGCCCCATCAGAATGTCAAAGGCGTTGGTGTCTTTGATATAGGCTTCGTTAACTGCTTCATCTTTGTTGCTGGAACAAGAGATCAGCAAAGGTGCTATCACGAGTAACGTTAAAATTTTCTTCATGTCAAAGCCGTATACAATACTTGCTGCGTGACTTGGTCCATCAGGGCCTGGCTCCTGCGGAGCCAGCGTAAGCGTTGTTTAAAACACCCTGCGGTTGTCCTGCAACTGGAATGAACTTAGGTACATAACGCTAGCTGCGTAAATTTACTGACTGGGTGGTGTGTAACCTTCAATATGCACATCCTGCCCTTCGAAAAGATAGTTGATCATCTCTTGTTCCAGCAGTTTGCGGTCATCAATGTTCATCATATTGAGTTTCTTTTCATTGATCAGCATGGTTTGCTTTTTCATCCATTCTGCCCAGGCCTCTTTGGAGATTTCGTTATAGATGCGCTTGCCAATATCACCAGGATAGAGCTGGAAATCCTGCCCGTCGGCGTCACGTTGCAGGAAAGTACAAAAAATGGTTCTGCTCATGCTAATTCCTCATTAATAGTTATACCGAAATAGTGATACCGGCTTAGGGCAGGGACTGTTTCGCCAACTGCTGCAACAGCCTTTCAACAGGCGTTGCCAGCCCGACCGATGGCGGCTGCGCTAAGTTATACCAGAGACCAGCATTCTCATCCATGGCACCAGCGACTTTATCGATGTTTAGCCACATGGGCACAATGTCCAGATGAAAGTGGCTGAAAGTGTGGCGAAATGCCGTCAACTGCTGTAGGTGGTTAGTGCTCAGGCCGCGCTGTTGTAACCAATACGCCAGCTCTTCTTGGGTGCTGAACTGTGGAAAGCAGAATAACCCGCCCCATAAACCTGTGCCTGGTCGCTGTTCCAGCCAGACTTTATCGCTTTGTTGCAACAGCAGGAAGTAGCTGGTTTTTTCTGGCAGCGTCTGTTTCGGTTTTTTGCCCGGATAGTTGGCCCAACTGCTGTTGCCGTTGGCACTACAACCTAGATTGAGGGGGCAAAGATCACATTTGGGTTTACTGCGGGTGCAAATCATCGCCCCCAGGTCCATCATTGCCTGGTTGTATTGACCAACACCGTCTGCGGGCGTCAGTTCTTCACTCAGTTGCCAGAGGCGGTTCTCCACGTCTTTCTTACCTGGCCAGCCATCGACTGCGTAACAACGTGCCAGTACCCGTTTGACGTTGCCGTCAAGTATGGGGTAGTGCTTGCCCATCGATAAAGAGAGGATCGCCCCGGCGGTTGAACGGCCAATACCAGGCAGAGCGACAATTTCTTCCAGGGTTGTGGGGAACTCGCCGCCGTGTTGTGCCACAATAGTTTGAGCCGCTTTATGCAGGTTTCTGCCGCGTGCGTAGTAACCTAAACCGGTCCAGAGATGCAGCACTTCATCCAATGGTGCTTCAGCAAGGGCGCGCAAGTTTGGAAAGCGTGCCATAAATCGCTGAAAATAGGGGATCACTGTGGCAACCTGAGTTTGTTGCAACATCACCTCAGAGAGCCATACTTGATAAGGTGTTTTATCGAGTTGCCATGGCAGCGTCTTGCGACCATAGCGTTGGTACCACTCAAGCACCAGGTGCGAAAACTGTTGCGCTTGCATCATAAATGGGGGCGTTATCCGGCGGTTAATGATCTTATTGATGGGCGATTGCAGCATAGAGTCAAGGTGCTGTAAACCGGAACTTTCAGGCAAGTAGCGTGATGAATGCTTGCTAAACCAAGGTATCTTTGCATAATGCGCGTTTCCCTAATTGGCAGTTCAACAGATAGAAAGCACTATGATTAATGACGTCATCTCTCCGGAATTTGATGAAAACGGCCGCGCGATGCGCCGTATTCGCAGTTTTGTCCGCCGCCAAGGGCGTTTGACCAAAGGCCAGCAGTACGCGCTGGATAACTATTGGCCGGTCATGGGGTTAGAATATCAAGTTGAACCTGTCGATATGGCGGCGCTATTTGGCCGAGAAGCCCCGACGGTACTGGAGATCGGCTTTGGCATGGGGGCGTCTCTGGTCACGATGGCGACCCAAAACCCGCAGCAGAATTTCCTGGGGATTGAAGTTCACTCCCCGGGTGTCGGGGCCTGTCTGGCGGATGCCCATGAAGCGCAATTGAGTAATTTGCGGGTAATGTGCCATGATGCGGTAGAAGTCTTGCAAAATATGATTCAAGACGCTTCACTGGATATGGTGCAGTTGTTTTTTCCCGATCCGTGGCACAAAGCACGGCATAACAAACGTCGCATTGTACAGCCGCCGTTTGTTGAACTGGTGTTAGGTAAATTAAAAATCGGTGGGGTATTTCATATGGCCACCGACTGGCAACCTTATGCAGAGCATATGCTGGAAGTGATGAATAACACCGCCGGGTACCGTAATCTGTCTGTCACTCAGGATTATGTGCCTCGGCCAGAATCACGTCCGCTGACAAAATTTGAATTACGAGGCCAGCGCCTAGGACATGGCGTTTGGGATTTGATGTTTGAGAGGGTTAAATAATGGCTAAGAACCGCAGTCGTCGCTTACGTAAAAAAATGCATATTGACGAGTTTCAGGAATTGGGCTTTTCCGTTGCCTGGTGTTTTGCTGAAGGTACTGCTGTCGAAGATATCGACAGCACATTGGATGCGTTTATTGATGAGGTTATCGAACCTAACGGGTTAGCGTTTGATGGCAGCGGCTACCTACAGTGGGAAGGCTTGGTCTGTTTGCAGCAGATTGGCCATTGTACCGATGCCCAGCGCGACCTGATCAAAAACTGGTTGGAAGCACGCCAGTTGAATGAGGTAAGGGTTAGCGCGTTGTTTGACATTTGGTGGGACTAACCTTGCCAGATAGACCGCAGAACGGGTAACGGGTATCACAGGAAGCTCTTTTAAAGAAAATCAGGTTAATGAAAACCATGTTAAAGAAAACCGCAGTAGCTTTACTGTTGCTGTCTGCGTTGCCGGTTTCTGCGCAGTACCAGTGCAATGTCAGGCCGCAAGATGATGTCATTATCACGCCACATCAGGTGCAAGTGGTGGGAGCAAGTGGGGACCTTAATATTTCTCCTGATGGTGATGTCACGCACAACGGTAAGGTGATGAGCCTGAATGATAACCAGCGTCAAAAGGCGTTTAGTTATCAGCAGGCATTGCGCAAAGATTTACCCTTGATCGAACAAGGGGCACAGCAGCACCTGGAAAAAGCCCGGGTGGCGCTGGATAACGTGATTGTCAAACAGTTGGGTAGCAGCAGTAATGTGCGTAATCGCCTGACCACACTGAATACCCAGCTTAAGCAGCAGATGAATCGTGTTATTGAGCGTCGCAGTGATGGTTTGGCATTTCACCACAAGGCGATCAATCAGGTTGAACAGGATTCACGCAATATTGTGCAGCAGAGTTTGGGCGGTGTATTGCAAGATAGCCTGAATGAAATGGGGATCAAGCAGGTGGCTAATGCTGCAGGCAACCCACTGCAGGCGCTCATGGGCAATTTGGGTGGCTTGCAACAAGCCATTAAAAATGAATGGAGCAGCCAGGAGCAGGGGTTCCAGAACTTTGGCCGCGACGTTTGCAACCGGGTGAGTGCATTAGAAAACCAGCGTAAAGGCCTGATTAAAGCGCTGAAGTAAGGTTTGATAGATATGGGGCAGAGGTTGCCCCATCTATACCCGTCGCCAATCAAACTGCAGCGGTGTTGGCTGCCTTCGCTCACCCGAATCACTTACTCTAGTAAGCTCATCGGGATTCGTTCAGTTGCCGCCTACCTGCAACTTGATTGAACTTGGGTATACTATTGGTCGGCTAAAAAGAGTTCCAGCAGTGAATTAAGGAACAGTTTGCCTTTTTCTGTCACCTGCCAGTATTGCTCAGACTCCAGTAGATAACCGTTGGCCAGTGCCATTTCCAGTGGTGCGCGGATCACGCTTTCATCCAGCCCGGTATAGCGGGTAAACTCTGCACGAGGTGCCGCTTCCAACAAACGGAAACGGTTCATAAAGAATTCAAACGGCCGATCATCGGCTGCAACCTGGTGCGACTTATCGCGATACTTCCCTTGCATATAGCCACGTGGGTGTTTGGTTTTGCTGGTACGCAGTATGCGCCCATCATCAAAACTCAACTTGCCGTGCGCACCGCAACCAATACCAAGATAATCACCAAACCGCCAGTAGTTGAGGTTATGTTGGCACTGATAACCCGGCTTGGCATAGGCGGAAGTCTCATATTGCTGATAACCCGCATCACTCAATAACTGATGCCCCTGCTCGAAGATATCCCAGAGTGCGTCATCATCGGGTAGTTTGGGTGGGCGTGAGCTGAACAGGGTATTGGGCTCAATAGTCAGCTGATACCACGACAAATGGGGGGATCCAGCGCAATGGCTTGGCGTAGGTCGTCCAGGGCTTCTGCCAGTGATTGGTCCGGCAAGCCATGCATCAGGTCAAGGTTAAAACTGCGTAACCCAAGCCCTGCTGCCAGGAGGGCGGCGCGTTTAGCCTCATCTGGGCCATGTATGCGGCCCAGGCGGGTTAGTTTTTCGCTGCTAAAGCTCTGTACGCCGATGGAGATGCGGTTCACGCCAGCGCGCAGATAGCCACTGAAACGGTCAACCTCCACCGTGCCTGGGTTAGCCTCCATGGTGATTTCGGCATTATCCGCAACTTTAACCCGTGCTCGCACACCGTCCAGCAGGGCTTGCATGGCTTCTGCGCTTAGCAGGCTCGGGGTTCCGCCACCGATAAACAGGCTACTGATTTCACGGCCACTGGTGAGTGGCAAATCAGCCTCCAGGTCAGCCAACAAATGGTCAACATACTCCTGGTGCGGTACTTCGCCCTTTAACGCATGGGAATTGAAATCGCAGTATGGGCACTTCTGTACACACCAGGGGATGTGAATATAGAGGCTCAGTGGTGGCAGTTGCATGGTTTTGACCGGCAGTTGCATGGTTTTAACTGGCAGTTGTATAGTTTTAACTGGCATTACGCATGGCTTCCAGCATCAGCTTTAATGCTTTACCACGGTGCGAAACGGCGCTTTTTTCATCCCGGGTTAATTCCGCTGCAGTGCTGCCCAATTCTGGTATGTAGAAGATTGGGTCGTAACCAAAACCGCCCGCCCCGGAGGATTGAAAAGCGATCTCCCCAGCCCAGCAACCATGGAACACTAATGGGGTTGGATCTTCTGCATGGCGCATATAGACCAGTACGCAGTGGAATTGGGCACCACGTTTGCCTGGCGGTACGTCTTGCAGCGTGACCAGTAATTTGTCCAGATTCTGCTGATCGCTGGCTTCCAAACCAGCATAGCGGGCAGAATAAATCCCCGGAGCCCCCCCAGAGCATCTACCGCCAGACCGGAATCGTCAGCAATGGTCGGCAGGCCAGTAATCTGTGCCGCATGACGAGCTTTCAAGATGGCATTTTCAATAAATGTCAGGCCAGTTTCTTCAGCGGAGTCCACGCCAAGCTCGGTTTGTGCTACCACGTCCAGACCAAAATCGGCTAGCAGATCGGCCAGTTCACGTACTTTGCCCGGGTTGCCAGTGGCAAGAACGACTTTTTGCATAGTGATTACCTTGGAAATGATTTGATGATACCCGTCGTCAATCAAGCGGCCGGGTCAAAATTCGGCCGGATATAGTGCTGCAATCACAGCAGGGATCTGCTGTGGGTTAACAATGCGTAGCTGCTTGTGTCGCCCCAATTCGCCTTTTTCTATCACCACATTGCTCTTCGCCACCCGGAACTGCTTGGCGATAAACTTGACCAAGTGGGCATTGGCCTGACCGTCTACCGGAGGTGCGGTAATGGCGACTTTTATCTCGTCGCCATGCAGGCCAATAATCTGGTCACGGCTGGCTTTAGGCTGGATATAAAGCCTGATAGTCAGCGCGCCGGGCATTGGAGTGACTGCACTCACAGTAGGACCCAGATCTGACCAAACACGTCCGCGCCCAGAGAGTTGAGAAGATAGAGGATCAGGATCACCACCATCGCAGAAAAATCAATCCCACCCATTGCTGGAATCAACCGACGGATCGGGGCCATCAGCGGTTCGGTAAGCTGATGCATAACATAATCAACCGGGCTGCGCCCTTGGCTGACCCAGCTCATTAATGAGCGAATGATCACCACCCAGAAAATCAGGTGCCCGGCAGATTTGATCAAGGCGATCAGGCCAAACAGCAAGTTATACAGACTGAGTGACATGCCGCCACTTTGGATCAGCAACAACAGCGGGTACTTGATGGTCATCAGCAGGAAGGCCAGCAATAAAGATGCGCTGTCTACCGGCCCCATAGAAGGAAGAATACGGCGTAATGGCCCGATAATTGGCTGGGTGACCTTCACCACGAACTGTGAGAAGGGGTTATAAAAGTCGGTGCGTGTCAGTTGCATCCAGATGCGCAGCAACAGCACCATCACATAAATATCGATAACAGTTTTGACCAGGAAAGTCAGCGTTAGCATGTAGGTTACCCTTTTTCTTAACTCTTGGTGATGCCCTTGAGAGTTCAAGTTGCCTAGCAACCTGAATACCTTCAGGTACAGTTAAAATGATTTTTCCATTTCCTGCGCACGGGAAACGGCGGCCTGCATTGCTTTAGCGACGGTCTCTGGCAGATGGTGCTCATTGAATACCCGCAATGCTTCGGCGGTGGTGCCACCTTTAGAGGTTACTTGATCTCGTAGGGTTGCTAAAGATATTTCCGGGTGGGCGCTAGCCAATGCGGCTGCCCCCACGGCGGCCTGTTGCACCAGGTTACGGGCCGCTTGGCTGCTGAAGCCCATACGTTCAGCCTCTTGCTGCATCGCATCCATAAACAGGAAGAAGTAGGCCGGGGCACTCCCCGCAGCGGCTATTACGCCATTGATATCGTTTTCGTCATCGACCCAACAGATTTTACCCACTGAACTCATCAGGCTGCTGGTGTAATCGCGGTCCTGTTGGCTTACCTGAGCCGGTGCATACAGCCCACTGATGCCTTCCCCCACCAGTGCGGGTGTATTGGGCATAATACGCACAATATTCAAGGCGGTGCCGAGCATTTGATAGAATCGGCTGACCAGGATACCCGCTGCAATGGATAACACCAGTTTGCCAGAGAAATTAACCTGCTGTTGTAACGGTTGACAGACTTGCGCCATCATTTGTGGTTTTACCGCCAGCACCACCACATCGGCGGCTTGTGCGCAGGCGATATTGTCGGCACTGCTGATCACGCCATACTCGGCGGCCAGCGCATCACGCTTGCCCGGTGATGGTGCGCAAACGCTGATGGCGGAAGCCGGATAACCACTGGCAACCAGACCAGCGATAATCGCACGTGCCATATTGCCGGCACCAATAAAGGTTATTTTACGGTGTTGCATGGACTTCCTCATTGGTTGTATGGATTTGTTAGGCCCGAGCGCCAAAAATAGCGGTACCGATACGTACCAGGGTACTGCCCGCGGCGATGGCGGCGGACATATCGTCAGTCATCCCCATCGACAGCGTGTCCACTTGCGGATAACGCTGTTTAAGCGCCTGATAGGCGCTGTTCATCTGGCCAAATACTGCTAATTGGCGCTGATAATCGCTTTCCGGTGCCGGGATCGCCATCAATCCACGCAAAGTGATATTGGGTAGCGCAGCGATAGCTTCAGCCAAGGGGGCCAGTTCAGTCAAGAGAATGCCTGATTTACTCTGTTCGTCACTGATATTTATCTGGATCAGTACATTAAGCGCTGGCATACCCGCAGGGCGTTGATCGCTGAGTCGTTCGGCGATTCGCAGGCGATCAAGGGTATGGAACCAGTTAAAGTGCTCGGCAACCAGTCTGCTTTTATTGGATTGCAACGGGCCGATAAAGTGCCATTCCAAGCCAATTCCGTTGGGTTGCTGAGCAAAATACTGGATCTTCTCCACACCTTCCTGCACGTAATTCTCACCGAATGCGCGCTGACCCGCCGCGATGGCTTCTGCGATCGCTTCCACAGGTTTGGTTTTGCTGACTGCAAGCAATACCACCTCTTCTGGCGAGCGCGCGCAACTTAGCGCTGCGGTAGCAATACGCCCCCTGACATCTTGCAGGTTCTGTTGGATAGTACTCATAGTTAACCCAGGAGATTGATATGGATATCGATAAATTTGTGGCTCTTAGTGTAAAGCATAATGCTTCAGATCTGCACCTTTGTAGCGGTCATCTACCCATGTTACGTATTGATGGTGAGTTGCAGGCGGTCGCGGGGGAAGAAATTATCTCGCCGCAGCAGATGGAGGCCGGGTGTAAGCCGTTATTAACGCCAAGTCTGTGGCAGCAATTGCAGAAGGTTGGGCAGCTTGACTTGGCATTGACCCTGGCGGATGGCGTGCGGTTACGGGCTAATTTCTTTTTACAAAACAGCGGGCTTTCCGTCGCGTTACGCAGGATAGCCAGCCATTGCCCAAACCTGGCGGAATTGGCCACCCCTGAGATTATCCCCGCTTTGTTACAGCGCTCTGATGGTCTGATATTGGTGACTGGCGCCACAGGCAGCGGCAAATCCACCACCTTGGCGGCCATGATCGATTTTATTAATCAGCATCAGCACCGCCATATTCTCACTTTGGAAGATCCTATCGAGTTTGTTCATCACAGCCGCTGTTGCTTAATTCAGCAACGGGAACTGGGGCGTGATACTCACAGTTTCGACGCTGCATTGCGTGCCGCATTACGTGAAGACCCTGATGTGATCCTGCTGGGGGAGCTGCGTGACACTACCACTATTCGGCTGGCATTAACGGCGGCAGAAACCGGCCATCTGGTACTGGCGACCCTGCATACGCGTAGTGCAGCACAAGCGGTAGAGCGGCTGGTGGATGTATTCCCCGCCGAGGAGAAGCCCTATGTACGCGCGCAGTTAGCTAACAGCCTGCAAGCGGTGATTGCCCAAAAGCTGTTGAGCCGGCCTGGTGGAGGGCGAGTGGCTATTTACGAAATTCTTACCGCCACGGCGGCGGTTAGCAGCATGATCCGTGAGGGGAAAACCCATCAGTTGGCCAGTGTGTTACATAGCGGGGGGCAAGCGGGTATGCAAACCTTTGAACAAGGGCTACAGCAGCGTATTCAAGCGGGGATACTCAGCGGGGGAGGGCCTAAGGATGCTGCTCAAACCAGCTTTCCAGAATAACCACCGCAGAGGCTGAATCCACACTACCTTTGTCGAGCGCCCGGAAACCACCACGGTCAAACAGGTGCGAACGTGCTTCAACGGTACTTAAACGTTCATCATGCAGAATTACCTGCACACCAAAGCGACCATGCAGGCGATTGGCAAATTTACGGGCACGTTCAGTTAACGGTTGCTCAGTGCCATCCATATTCAGCGGCAAACCGACTACCACTAAATCGGGTTGCCACTCTTGCAATAGACGTTCAACTTTTTGCCATTCCGGTACGCCATCCTGTGCCTTGAAGGCAGGTAATGCCCGTGCGGTGCCGGTGATTTCCTGGCCGATAGCCGCACCGATGCTTTTAGTACCGAAATCAAAGGCAATAATAGTACGGTTGGTCATCAGGCATGTCCTGCTTGGTTGGCAATGCTACGAATATCAATCCCTAAGCGGTTTGCAGCTTCGCGCCAGCGGTTAGCGATTGGCGTATGGAACAGGATCTCGTTATCGGCCTCGGTGGTTAGCCAGGCATTAGCCAGCACTTCTTGCTCTAACTGGCCCTTGTCCCAGCCAGCATAGCCGAGTGCAACCAGTACCTCTGCCGGTTGGTTCGGGGTACCGAGCGTTTCCAGTACATCTTTCGAGGTGGTGATCATGGTCGTAGGCGAGATCAGGATGCTGGAATCAAAGCCTTGATGTGGCGTATGCAGAATAAAACCGCGATCATCGGCCAATGGCCCGCCAGAGAATACTGGCTTCTTCAGCTTAATTGATGGGTCGCGCGGTGAAGGCTGGATGTTAAGTTTTTCCAACACCGTTTCAACGGTGAAATGCTCCATCGGTTTATTGATAACCAACCCCATGGCTCCTTCATCGTTATGTTCGCAAACGTATATCACTGCATGCTTAAAGCGCGGATCTTCCATGGCAGGCATGGCGATCAGGAAATGGTGCTGTAAATTCATATGGTTATATAAGTCAGTGGTTTTTAATTAGGGATAGTCAATATACTCTAAATAATTCGAGTTGTTATAGCATCCCCTTTCAGAGAAAGGGGATGGGGTAGTTAGCTTTTCGCCAGGCGCTTTTCAATGGCATCCATCAACATGCCGGTGATGGAAACTGGGAAGGCGGCTTCGATCTCGCGAGCGCAAGTTGGGCTGGTGACGTTGATCTCAGTGAGGCGGTCGCCGATCACATCCAATCCAACAAAAATTAATCCTTTCTCTTTGAGGGTTGGGGCCACTGCACGGGCAATTTCCCAATCACTGGCGCTTAGCGGGCGAGCCTCACCCCGGCCACCTGCTGCCAGGTTACCACGGGTTTCCCCCTGTGCCGGGATACGTGCCAGGCAATAAGGCACGGGTTCACCATCTACCACCAGAATACGTTTATCCCCGTCCTTAATCGCTGGCAGGAAGTTCTGTGCCATACAGAAACGGCTACCGTGTTCGGTCAGGGTTTCGATAATTACCGACAGGTTCGGATCATCCTGCTTAATACGGAAGATGGAAGCTCCCCCCATACCATCAAGCGGTTTGAGGATAATATCGCCATGCTGCTGGTGGAACTCACGAATACGGGCTGCACTGCGGCTCACCAGGGTGTCTGGTGTCAGTTCTGGGAACCAGGCGGTAAACAGTTTTTCGTTACAATCGCGCAGGCTCTGCGGTTTGTTGACCACCAGGGTTCCTTTCACTTCTGCACGTTCTAGAATATAGGTGGCATAAATGAATTCGGTGTCAAATGGCGGATCCTTACGCATCAGGATCACATCCAGCTCATGCAGTGGCAGGTCTTGCTCAGTGCCAAAATTAAACCAATTCTCCTGGTCTTGTTTTACTGTCAGTTGTCGAGTGCGGGCTCGGCCCTCACCGGCATGCAGATAGAGGTCACCCATCTCCATATAGTGAATTTGCCAACCACGGCGTTGTGCTTCAAGTAGCATGGCAAAACTGGTGTCTTTCTTGATATTGATGGATGCAATAGGGTCCATCACGATGCCGAGCTTGATCATCTCTTCTCCTTACAAACCTGTTATCACAGGCTATTAGCCCAGGTCGCCGAAACGGACCTGCAAGGCGGTAATTGCGGTGAGGGCGGTGGTTTCGGTACGTAAAACCCGCGGCCCTAACAGAATATCAGTAAATCCATAACCTGCAGTCATGGCAATTTCATCGCTGGATAATCCCCCTTCTGGCCCAATCAGTAACCGCACATGCTTCATCGGTAATGGCAGTGTATTGATGCTTTGGCTCGCGCGAGGGTGCAGATTCAGTTTGAGGCTATCATCTTGTTCTGCGCACCAGTCTGATAGTGACATGGCTTCACGGATTTCTGGAATGCGGTTGCGGCCACATTGCTCGCAGGCGGCGATGGCAATTTTTTGCCACTGTTGGCGTTTTTTGGCCAAGCGTTCACCAGCAAGCGTAACACCACAACGCTCGGAAAACAGCGGGGTGATGAGGTTAACGCCTAGCTCAATAGACTTTTGGATGGTGAACTCCATTTTATCCCCACGGGAGATAACCTGACCAAGGTGCAGATTGAGCGGTGATTCACGGTCTTCCCACTGCGCGCCGTGAACCTGAACCAGCAGATTCTTTTTATCGGCCCGGGTGATTTCGGCATCAAATATCTGGTTGCTGCCGTCGAACAACTGCAACTTTTGCCCAGTGCTCATGCGAAGTACTCGACCAACATGATTAGTCGCATCCTCGCTCAGAGCGATTTCGCTATTAGCGCTCAATGGGGCAGGATGGTAAATGCGAGGTATACGCATAATGGTTCTCAGATCCTGGCTTGATGAAAGTGCGCTGTTTTCAAGCAGCGCGAACGTATTTACGCATTAAAGTACTATAGTAGGTCAGCAATAGTAGGTCAGTCTTTTCGTTGCTGACAAGCCTGTTGAATATACGGGTTATTATTGCCTTGTACGAGGGCGATACGCGCTTCTCTTTGGCATTCCCAGAGGCTGACGGGGTACTGACGGTCCCAAGCGTCAAACAGTTGGGTTTGCTGCCGTGAAAGTTGCAGGTGATAACGGTCACGCATATAGAAGTAAGTACGGGCAATGGCACCGCGCGCACGGGCTGGCGGCTCTGCCTGTTTATTTTTGAAATCGACTTTCATTGGGCATTGGCCGTATTGACCTTCCCCACCATTCCATTGGCTGAACATAAAATTATTGCGGTCACCATTCACTTCGCCGATGGCGGGTTGCAGGTTATGCAGGTCAGTTTCCATTTGGCGATAAACGGGGTCTTTATCGCAGTTCTTGCGGCCACCGTTTTGCCAGCATTGCAATTGGTGGCCAAACTGCCAGGCCGGGACCACATGTTCCCATTCAATGCGCTCAGCACGCTGAGTATTTTTACGTACCTGATAACCGCAACTGGTGAGGTCAGGAATACCCTGTTTTCCCTGCCAATGGATCTTACAGCCACAGTAGAAGCTACCTGGGGCATCTTGATTGATTTTAGCTGCGGCGGCTTTGGCTTGGGTGAAGTTATTAATACCTTGTGCCAAGGCGCTGCTGGAGAGGGCTAAGGCCACTATAAATAAAATTTTGCGAGGCATATTCCAAAACTGTTTGAAATGGCAAAGTAGGCAGGGTAGTCGAAGTTATCGGCAGTAGCAAATGGTGATATACCCGTCGTGAATCAAACGGTGGGATGTGAGTAGAAACTTATATGTGTTTGCGGGTGAATTTGTACACGCTTACTGGTTGTCAGCCTGAAAATAACAGCTTTTCACCACATTGGCGGCAACGGTATTCGCTCTCGCTACGCATCACTCGGTTATGGCGGCGCAGCGTCAACTGATGTTGCTGGCAAGCGCAGCGATAAGGAAAGGTTTTGCTCTGTACCGAGCTGACTTCAAATCGGTGGGTGCGGCGGGCGGAAACCAGTAGCACTTGCTCCATCATCCAGCGCCATTCTCGACCATGGGGTGCAACGCGGCCAAAATGGCGGAACACCAGCAAATGGGCCAACTCATGGGGGACGACTTCATCAATAAACGGCTGTTGGTTTTCCAGCAATAGCACCGGGTTGAGGCGGATTTCCCAGCTTTGTAACCAGGCGGTACCCGCGCTGGTGCCCCGTTGCTGGTAAATGACTTTCGGTTCAGGAAATTCAACGGCTAAATGCTGCTGCGCCAATTGTAATTTATCCCGTAGGCAGCGCATCACCGCTTGTTGTAGTGCAATGGGGACTCTTATTCGGTTCATTGATGTTAGCTTAAGTAATGAGGCAATGGCTGGCAAAAGGGGATATGAACGGAGATGATATACCGTAGTAATGGAGATTTCATCAGGTAGGATAAAACACACCGTTATTGCTAAGCTACTGAGTTAATCGCGGCTATTTTGCGATTTAGCGCAACGACTGATGGCCTGAAAATACGTAAGGTATAGAGAGTTTTTGACGCAGCGCGCTCTGAGCATGCAGAGCACGTGTGAATTTAACGCAGCTGATGTTGCAAGTGAGAGATCAATGTCGAATAAACCGTTTTATTACCAAGACCCGTTCCCACTAAAGGCAGACGATACGGAATATTACCTATTAAGCCGCGATTATGTTTCCATCGATCAGTTTGCTGGTCAGGAGGTGCTTAAGGTTGATCCGCAAGCTTTGACGCTGGTTGCTCAGCAGGCTTTTCACGATGCCTCATTTATGCTGCGTACCGGTCATCAACAACAAGTTGCTGATATTCTTCATGACCCAGAGGCCAGCGAGAATGATAAGTATGTTGCCTTGCAATTTTTGCGCAATTCCGAAATTGCAGCCAAGGGCATTTTGCCTACCTGCCAGGATACCGGCACCGCAATTATTGTAGGTAAGAAGGGGCAGCGTGTTTGGACCGGTGGTGGCGACGAAGAAGCCTTGTCACGTGGGGTATACAACACGTTTATTACCGATAATCTGCGTTATTCGCAAAATGCCGCACTGGATATGTATAAAGAGGTCAATACCGGTTGCAATCTGCCTGCGCAGATTGATCTCTATAGTGTGGATGGGGAAGAGTATAAATTCCTGTGTATTGCCAAAGGTGGCGGTTCAGCCAATAAAACGTATTTGTACCAAGAAACTAAAGCGTTGTTGTCACCAGGCAAGTTGAAAGATTATCTGGTGGATAAAATGCGTACTCTGGGGACATCGGCGTGCCCACCGTACCATGTGGCTTTTGTTATCGGTGGTACTTCTGCCGAAGCAACGCTAAAAACCGTCAAGCTGGCTTCAACGAAATATTATGATGGCTTGCCAACAGAAGGTAATGAGCACGGCCAGGCGTTCCGCGATGTGGCTCTGGAAGAAGAACTGCTGAAAGAAGCTCAGAAACTGGGCATCGGGGCGCAGTTTGGGGGTAAATATTTCGCCCATGATGTTCGTGTGGTACGTTTACCGCGTCATGGGGCTTCTTGCCCAGTAGGGATGGGGGTTTCCTGTTCAGCCGATCGTAATATCAAAGCCAAGATCAACCGTGAAGGTATCTGGTTGGAAAAACTGGAACATAATCCAGGCCGGTTTATTCCGCAAGAACTGCGTCAGGCAGGGGAAGGTGAGGCCATCAAAGTGGATCTTAACCGCCCAATGGCTGAGATCCTCAAGCAGTTGTCACAATACCCGGTCTCAACTCGTCTTTCTTTGAGTGGAACCATTATTGTTGGGCGAGATATTGTTCACGCCAAGTTGAAAGAGCGGCTGGATCGTGGTGAAGACTTGCCACAATACATAAAAGACCACCCGATCTATTATGCAGGCCCGGCCAAAACACCAGCAGGTTATCCTTCGGGTTCTTTGGGGCCAACAACCGCTGGGCGTATGGATTCTTATGTCGATCAGTTGCAGTCTCATGGTGGCAGCATGATTATGCTGGCTAAGGGGAATCGCAGTCAGCAGGTGACTGATGCTTGTCACAAGCATGGTGGGTTCTACCTGGGGAGTATCGGTGGCCCGGCCGCCGTTTTGGCGCAGCAGAGTATCAAGAGCCTGGAGTGTGTGGAATATCCTGAGTTGGGTATGGAAGCGCTCTGGAAAATTGAAGTGGAAGATTTCCCAGCCTTTATTTTGGTGGATGATAAAGGCAACGATTTCTTCCAGCAGGTTCTGTCATCACAATGTACAGCTTGTGTGAAGTAACCCAGCCCGGTTGATTCAAGTTGTAGCTTGACCGTCATCGAGAGGCCCATTGCTGGGCCTCTTTCTTTCTGTGCCGCAGTAGCCTAATTCCGCCGTAGCCGATATTTATGTAGTCCAGAGTTTGTTAACCCACTCGATGATTAAACGCCTTGAATCATAGGGTATTACAACTATGCTTAATTCATTATTGATGACTGAAAAGTGATGTCGCATGACGAGCCCACAACCCGGAGAGGTTAGCAGTACCACCAGAGGTAAGTTCTCTTTCGCCAAAAATCGGTTAATAAAAATTAATCTACTGCCATTGATGTTATTTATCGTTGGGGTGGTTCTGTCTGCGGTTGGCACTTGGCAGATCTACCGTGAAATAGAAGATCATGCCAAAATTGAGTTTAAAAATGATGTAGAAAGGGTCTCAGGGGAACTGGTCCGTCGTTTCCTGCAAAAGGTCAATGGTTTGAATGGTGCGCGCGGAGTTTATGCGACTAATAATCATTTAAGTCGAGCGCAGTTCCGCGCTTATGTGGCTTCACGTGACTTGCCAGTGGACTTTCCTGGTGTGAGAGGGTTTGGTTTTATTCAACGGGTTGAGCGTAATAATCTCGATGAGTTTATAAAAGCCGTTAGGGCGGATGGGGCCCCTGAATTTACTCTTCGTCAGCTGAATGATAAAAATTACAATGATCTGTATATCATCAAATTTCTCGAGCCAGCCAAAGGTAATAAAGGTGCTGAGGGGTTAGATATTGGCTCGGAAGCGGTGAGGCGGTCGGCTGCATTATCGGCTATTAATACGGGCAATGCGACATTAACGGGTGCCGTTAATCTGGTACAAGAGAGCCGTAAAATCCCAGGGGTGCTATTATATGTTCCGGTTTACACCACAGGGAGTATGCCGACTACTCCTGAACAGCGGCAGGAATCACTGGTAGGGTTAGTTTATTCACCCATAGTGATAGCAGAGTTGCTAAGTGATATTCCTGAGTTTGTTAATAGAAGAGTCAATATAGAACTGTTTGATAGTATAAATAATATATCTACACAGAATTTGATTTTTGATGCATCCGCCAATAAAGAGTCTGATTTTTTCACTAAAGAAGCAAAAAAAGATCAGTTTGAGGCTGACGGCGAGTTTGTTGACACCAGCATATTGCATCTTCCTGGCCGCGATATGACACTAAGAGTCAGTCGGTTTGCAAACTATGAAGATACGACTGAACGTTATGCCTCTTGGTTGTTATTTTTACTTGGCTGTTTGTTAAGTGGCGTGTTGGCACTGTTTCTCCGCCAGCAAATTAATGGTCGCTATCGTGCCGAACGCTTGGCTTATAATATGACGGCTGATCTTGAACGGCTGGCCCTGGTGGCTAAAAACACCTCTAACGCAGTGGTTATTACTGATATAAACCGCTTGATTGTTTGGGTTAATGAGGGGTTTGAGCGCATTACGGGGTACAGTAAAAGTGAAGTGCTCGGTAAATCACCAGGAGCATTATTACAGTGTGCGAACAGTGATAAAAAAGTTCTGGCGCAAATGGGAAACGCTTTACATGCCGGAGAGTCGTTTAAAGGAGAAATCATCAATTGTTCCAAATCGGGTAAGGAGTACTGGATTGAGCTGGAGATCCAGCCGCGTTACAACGATAAGAATGAAGCCATCGGTTTTATGGCAATTGAATCGGATATCAGTGAACGTAAAGCCACTTACTTTCGTCTGGAAGCTGCTTTGCGAGAAAACAATGCCTTGCTCAGTACACTTAATTTATATGGCATCGTCTCTTCTGCAGACTGTAATGGGAAGATTATTGATGTTAATGATGCCTTCTGTAGCATCAGTGGCTATAAGCGCGAGGAGTTGATTGGCAACAATTACCGGATGCTGGAGTCTCATGCGCATTCGCCCGAATTCTGGTTATCCATGTGGAATGATATCTCGAGTGGGATTCCCTGGCGGGGGGTTATTTGCAATAAATCGAAGAGCGGCGAACTCTATTGGGTCGATACCACTATTGCGCCTTTTAAAAATAGCGCGGGTGAAATTGACCGCTATGTCTCTATTCAGACCGATATTACCGCCAGCAAAAATCAACAAGCCAGTTTGATTATCGCGCGTAATCAATTAGTCAGGGCGGCAGATGTTGCTGAGTTGGGTGTTTGGTCCTGGAATATTCCTGAAGGTACGCTCTCTTTTGATGAGCGGATGAATGATATCTATGCATTACCGCTTGAATTACGCCATGGCCCTATTTCACAGGATTATTGGTTTGATTTATTGCACCCTGAAGATCGTCAGGATGTTGCATCTGCTTTAAACCAGGCATTAGAAGGTGAAGATGTCTACCGCCAAGACTTTAGGGTGGTTATTGATAATCAAGTACGCTTTATTCAATCCACCGGTACCGTGGAGCGGGATGAGAATGGGCACCCTGTGTTGATGATGGGTATCAATCGCGATATTACTCAGCAACGTGAGAATGAAAATATACTGCGTGCAGCCAGGCAGGCAGCAGAAGAGGCCAATAGCGCCAAATCTGCATTCTTAGCGACCATGAGCCATGAACTGCGCACCCCAATGAACGCTATTCTTGGCATGATGACACTACTGAGAAAAACCGGGTTAAATACCAAACAGGCAGATTATGCGGTCAAAATTGAAGCAGCGGCACGCTCACTACTGCATCTGCTTAATGACATTCTAGACTTTTCAAAAGTTGAATCAGGCAAGATGGTATTGGAATGTATTCCATTTAATATTCATGAAATGCTGAGGGATCTGTCGGTTATTTTATCCGGTAATTTGAAAGTTAAAAGTGTCGAAGTTTTATTTGATATTGATCCGCAACTACCCACTTTTGTTGAAGGGGATAGCATGCGGTTGCAGCAAGTATTAACCAATCTTGGCAGTAATGCGCTGAAATTTACTGAGAAAGGTGAAGTGGTTCTGTTTATCAAGGTGGTGCAGAAAGAGAGTCATTATGTGACGTTGCAGTTTGGGGTCCGTGATACCGGAATTGGGATTGCTCCTGAGCACCAAGAGAGAATATTCAGCGCATTTACTCAAGCAGAAGCCTCCATCACCCGTCGATTTGGTGGTACTGGGCTAGGGTTGGTCATCAGCCAGCGTTTTGTCAGCTTGATGGGGGGAACATTACAGCTGGAAAGCCAGCTCGGTTTTGGTAGCCTGTTCCATTTCACGGTTACTCTGCCAATACCTTCTCAGCCGCTTTCAGGGCCGCAAATTTCAGGGACCTTGGCAAATAAAGTCAATGTCCTGCATCAGCTACGCGTGTTGGTTATTGATGATAATTTGACCTCTTGTAATCTGATTAAACGGATGGGGGAGTCACTCAACTGGACAGTTGATGTGGCAACCAGCGGCAATGACGCTTTGCAATTGATTAATACACAGCGTGAGCAAGGAATGACTTACGGTGCATTATTTATTGACTGGAAAATGCCTGGCTTAGATGGTTGGCAGACCAGTAAAGCCGTGCGTGAACTAATGTCGAAAGGTAACTCGCCAATGATTGTGATGATTACTGCTCATGGTCGCGAAATGTTGTTAGCACGCAGTGAAGAAGATCAAACATTGATTGACGGTTATCTGATTAAACCGATTACTGCCTCGATGTTGCTGGATTCAGTTACTGACGTGTTAAGTCATAATAATCAATCAGACAATTCAAAGATGGTGCAGCAGACATCCTCTCATCGATTAGAGGGCATCAGGTTGTTGGTGGTTGAAGATAATTTAAATAATCAGCAAATCGCACGAGAGTTATTGGAGGATGAAGGCGCTATTGTGCAGATTGCTAATCAAGGGCAAGAAGCCATTGATATACTTCAGGATAATTCGGCTTTATTTGATGTGGTGCTGATGGATTTACAAATGCCGGTCATGGATGGTTTAACGGCTGCGCGCTATATTCGTGGCACTTTAGAGTTGGCTGATTTACCGATTATCGCCATGACGGCCAATGCGATGACTTCTGACCGTGATGCTTGTTTAGCTGCAGGGATGAACGATCATATCGGCAAGCCCTTTGAGCTGAATAATTTGATCCGGGTGATTCGCAAGTACAGTAAACGCCCTGAATTGGTGCTGGTTGCCAGTGAAAATTACACCAGTTCACCATTAGGACAGGAATGGAAAGATGTAGCGGCTGCCGCAGGTATTGATTTTACCTCTGCCATTGATCGATTAGGTGGCGACATTGAACTTTATCAGAATATGTTGTTGTTGTTTTCCTCCGAATTGGCTGATTTCCCGCAGCAGTTGGATAAATTTGTGGTTCAGCAGGATTGGCCCGCTTTATCGCGGTTGTTGCACACCCTTAAAGGGTTGGCGGCGCAATTGGGGGCACCTTACTTATCGCAGATGGCCAGTGATGGCGAGCAATTGTTGAAGAACTCACCAACACTGCCATCAGAAGGGATGGCTAGGTTGTTTGATGAGGTAAAAAAGGAAGCACAATCAATACAGATGGCATTGGTACAGCTAAGTCAGTTATCACCTGATGATGTACATCAGGCAGCGTCAAAAGAAGAGACAGACACGCATCCTATTCTTTCTGAGTTGAATGCTTTGATAGCCTTGCTGCAAAATTCAGATATGGCGGCATTAGAGGTGATGCGTAAATTGCAAACGAACTTTGGTCATCATTTTGGTGAACAGTTACGCCCATTAAGTGATGCAATCAATCAGTTAGATTTTACTCTGGCGATTGAAGTAAGCCAGGCATTGTTAAGTGCGCTTTCTATTCAGGGAGAGAGCCATAATGCCAATAAGTAATCTACCTGAGTTGGATTCAACACTGTTTTTTCCACAACAGGGAACGGCGAAGCTGCTGATTGTGGATGATCACCCGATCAATATTCAGATGCTATATCAAGTGTTTTCCGCCGATCATCAAGTTTATATGGCGACGAATGGTAAGCAGGCTCTGGAGGTCTGTTTAAAGCAGCAGCCAGATTTGATTTTGCTGGATATTGAAATGCCTGATATCAGTGGCTATGAGGTGTGTGCACAATTGAAGGCGATGCCTGAAACCAAAGATATTCCGATTATTTTTGTTACCTCTCATAGTAATGAAGAAACTGAAACGCGTTGTTTCCAAGAAGGGGCAGCTGATTTTGTCAGTAAGCCGATCAATAGAAATACAGTTAAAGCCAGGGTTCATACCCAGTTGTTATTGCGGGCACAAGCGAACTTATTGCGACAATTACTTTATTTTGATGAGGTCACCGAGGTTCATAATCGCCGTTACTTTGATGAGCGATTACATCAGGAGTGGCAGTTTGATAGCCAGGCACCGCTGAGCTTGATTCTTATTGATGTCGATTTTTTTAAAAAATATAACGAATTGTATGGGCACCAGGAGGGAAACATTAGTCTGCGGCGTATTGCGAAGTCAACGCAGCTGGTTGTTACGCGGCCAAGAGATGTTGTTGCACGTTATGGTGATGAAAACTTTGCCTGTTTACTGCCTAATACCGAATTTAATCATGCGATGGCGATAGCCGAGAAGATAAGAGCACAAATTATTGCTCTTGAGATCCATCATAGTGATTCGTTTGTATCGCCGTTTGTCAGCGCTAGTCTGGGCGTTTGTTGCCGAGGAGCCCAGAGCTCAGGGAGCCTTGATGATTTTTTGCACCAGGCAGCAGAACAACTATATAAGGCGAAGAAAAATGGCAAGAATCAGGTTTGCGGGGCGCTGTTAGGCTCTATCGGTTAATCGGTTAATTGATTTGTTGGTAATTGCATTATTCAGAAAGGCTTAAAGCGCTATAGCCAGCCCCTCTGTGATTTGATTAATGTATCTTACTCAAACCGCAGGGGGGGCTGGCCGATGAATCAGTTTACTGATTGTTGAGTTTTTTGTTTAATCGCATAGCCGATACCGAGAATGGCAACCCACACTGGAATTAACAGAACGGAAATCCGAATGCCAGGTGTTAGGTACATAATCACCAGAATACCCGCCAGAAATGCCAGGCATAGATAGTTACTGAACGGATACCAGAACGCCTTGAACTTCGGTTGTACCCCTTCACGCATTTTAGCGGCACGGAATTTCAGGTGTGCCAGGCTGATCATCGCCCAGTTGATCACCAGCGCAGAGACCACCAGTGCCATCAATAGCTCAAAGGCACGGCCAGGAATCAGGTAGTTGATCAATACACAGAACCCGGTTGCCACGGCAGAGAAACCAATGGCAATCACTGGCACGCCACGGCCATCGACCTTCATTAGGGCTTTCGGGCCATTACCTTGTTTCGCCAGACCGTACAACATGCGGCTGTTGCAGTAAACACAACTGTTATAGACCGATAGTGCGGCAGTGAGTACCACGATATTGAGTACCGTTGCCACCATATTGCTGTTTAATGCATGGAAGATCAGGACAAATGGGCTACCACCTTCAACCACTTTACCCCACGGATAGAGTGACAGCAGAATGGTCAGGGAGCCGATATAAAAAATCAGGATACGGTAAATGACCTGGTTGGTGGCTTTGGGAATGCTTTTTTCCGGGTTATCAGCTTCAGCTGCGGTAATCCCCACCAGTTCCAACCCACCGAATGAGAACATGATCACCGCGATAGCCATCACTAATCCCATAACACCGTTCGGGAAAAATCCCCCTTGAGCCCAAAGATTGGTCACTGTGGCTTCTGGTCCACCCTGGCCGCTGAGCAACAAATAAGAACCAAAGGCGATCATACCGATAATGGCGACCACTTTGATGATGGCAAACCAGAATTCCATCTCTCCATAGACCTTCACATTGGACAGGTTGATGGCATTGATGACCAGAAAGAACACGGCGGCCGAAACCCAGGTTGGGATCTCTGGCCACCAGTATTGTACATAGATACCCACAGCCGTCAGTTCCGCCATGGCAACCAGTACATATAACACCCAATAATTCCAGCCAGAGGAGAAACCTGCGAACCCCCCCCAGTATTTATACGCAAAGTGACTAAAAGAACCAGCGACCGGCTCTTCAACGACCATTTCACCTAATTGACGCATGATCAGGAACGCAATAAAACCGCCAATGGCATAACCCAGAATGACTGATGGGCCAGCCATTTTTATGGTTTGGGCGATACCCAGAAATAAACCGGTACCGATTGCCCCGCCTAAGGCAATAAGCTGAATATGGCGGTTTTTCAGGCCGCGTTTCAGCTGGTCGTGTTGTTGACCACTCATTAAAAGAATCCTCTGTTGTTGCAGAACATGAATATTGCAGAACACGAATGTTGCAGAACATGAATGTTGCAGAACATGAATGTTGCAGATGTTGTTGCAGAACACCGATGTTGCAGAATGCCAATGCTGTAAATTTTAAATTACAATTTGTGTATTTTTTTATTTACATTTTTTGATATCGGAAATCTATCTCTCTACTACCATGCGGCACAGAATAGTGGTAAGCACGAAAGTTTGCACCTGTTTTATACTCAAGTTTATTCATATTGAGAGGGAATAGGGGCGTGTTCAGTGTTCTATGCTTCTTTCTTTCAACGCTAGGCAGTCAGTATGCCAACTCTCCCTGCTGCCATTATGCTGTCATAACAGCTTGATATTCATGCTAACCATAAGTTTCATAAAAGTTAAATTCGTCACTGACTGAGTAAATGGTATTACCAATACGGCGTTAATGGATTGCGCATTTTTGTGGTCTGACAAGTTAAAAATGGCGGCTTAAATGATTTCGATCAAATTCCATATGGACAATAGGTGAATGATTTGTTACTTTGTCGGCACGTTTTTGGAATTGGTATTACCAATTGACTCCGCGCCCTTCGCAGAGAAGAAAGCATCCATGACATACAGCAAAATCCGCCAACCTAAATTGTCAGATGTTATCGAGCAACGGCTCGAGTATCTGATCCTTGAGGGGACACTGCGTCCGGGCGAAAAGCTACCCCCGGAGCGGGAGCTGGCAAAGCAATTTGATGTTTCTCGTCCTTCGTTGAGAGAAGCTATTCAGCGCCTTGAAGCCAAGGGGCTGCTGCTGCGTCGTCAGGGTGGTGGCACCTTTGTACAAACCAATTTGTGGCAGAGCTTCAGCGATCCGTTGGCTGAACTGCTTGCTGATCATCCCGAATCACAATTCGATCTGCTTGAAACCCGTCATGCCCTTGAGGGCATCGCCGCCTATTATGCCGCACTACGTGGCACCGATGAGGATCTGGCGCGTATCCGCGATTGTCATGATGTTATTGAGCAAGCTCAGAACAGCGGCGATCCCAACGCGGAAGCTGAGGCGGTGATGCAGTATCAGGTTGCGGTAACCGAAGCGGCTCATAACGTGGTGTTACTCCATCTGCTGCGTTGTATGGGGCCAATGTTGCAACAAAACGTCCATCAGAACTTTGAATTGCTTTACTCGCGCCATGAGATGTTGGCAACAGTGAGTAGTCATCGCGCCAGAATTTTTGAGGCGATAATGGCTCGCGAACCTGAAAAGGCCCGTGAAGCCTCGCATCGTCATTTGGCGTTTATTGAGGAAATCTTGCTGGATCTCGACAGAGAACGCACCCGACGCGAGCGATCGCTGCGGCGTCTCCAGCAACGCAAGGATTAATAGAGTGGTTCTCTGCAGTGGACACCAGCCTGTGGAGATAAAGCTCGAAGTGCTGAATTTAGCATTTAAAGTAGAAACCGATACCCAAGTTGATTCGAGTTGTAGCCAATAACACTGCCGCTTGAGAAACGATGGGAATAAACAAAACCATTAGACAGATAAGGAATACCACCATGTCAGAACGTTTAAACAATGACGTGGATCCGATCGAAACTCGCGACTGGTTACAGGCGATCGAATCGGTCATCCGTGAAGAAGGTGTTGAGCGAGCTCAGTTTCTGATTGATCAACTCTTGGGGGAGGCCCGCAAAGGTGGTGTTAGCATTGCTGCGGGCGCTGGCGCTAGTAAGTATATCAATACCATTGCGGTAGAAGATGAACCCGCCTACCCCGGGGACCAGGATCTGGAACGTCGTATTCGTTCCGCGATCCGTTGGAATGCGGTCATGACGGTACTGCGTGCTTCCCAGAAAGATCTGGATCTGGGCGGCCATATGGCTTCTTTCCAATCCTCAGCTACCTTCTATGAAGTCTGCTTTAATCACTTTTTCCGTGCCCGTAATGCCAAAGATGGTGGTGATCTGGTTTACTTCCAAGGTCATATCTCCCCTGGCGTTTATGCTCGTGCCTTCCTGGAAGGCCGCTTGACCGAAGATCAAATGAACAATTTCCGTCAGGAAGTTCATGGTAAAGGGCTCTCTTCTTACCCGCACCCTAAACTGATGCCGGAATTCTGGCAGTTCCCAACAGTCTCTATGGGGTTAGGCCCCATCAGCGCTATCTATCAGGCTAAGTTCCTCAAGTATCTGGAGCATCGTGGTCTGAAGGACACCTCAGGACAAACCGTTTACGCTTTCCTGGGTGATGGCGAAATGGATGAGCCAGAATCCAAAGGGGCGATCACTATCGCTACCCGCGAAAAGCTGGATAACCTGGTGTTTGTCATCAACTGTAACTTGCAGCGCCTCGATGGCCCAGTTACCGGTAATGGCAAGATCATCAATGAGCTGGAAGGTATCTTCGCGGGTGCTGGCTGGCAGGTATTGAAGGTCATCTGGGGTGATCGCTGGGATGAGTTGCTGCGCAAAGACACCAGCGGCAAACTGGTTCAATTAATGGGTGAAACCCTGGACGGCGACTATCAGACCTTCAAATCCAAAGACGGCGCTTATGTGCGTGAGCACTTCTTTGGTCGTTACCCGGAAACTGCTGCCTTGGTGAAAGACATGAGCGACGATGAGCTCTGGGCACTGAACCGTGGTGGTCACGATCCGAAGAAAATCTATGCGGCACTGAAAAAAGCGCAAGAGACCAAAGGTAAAGCGACAGTTATCCTGGCCCATACCATTAAAGGTTACGGCATGGGTGAAACCGCAGAAGGCAAAAATATTGCCCACCAGGTGAAGAAAATGAACATGGAAGGCGTTCGCCATTTCCGTGATCGTTTCAATGTGCCGGTTGCCGATGCTGACATCGAAAAACTGCCGTACGTCACTTTCGACAAAAATTCTGCAGAATCCCAATATCTACACCAACGTCGTCAGGCACTGGAAGGCTATGTTCCTACTCGCCTGCCAGCGTTTACCGAGAAACTGGAAATGCCAGCACTGGAAGAGTTTGCCCCATTGTTGGAAGAGCAGAATAAAGAAATTTCTACCACCATCGCCTTTGTTCGTGCTTTGAACGTGATGTTGAAGAACAAGTCGATCAAAGATCGTCTGGTGCCAATTATCGCTGATGAAGCGCGTACCTTTGGTATGGAAGGCTTGTTCCGTCAGATTGGTATCTACAGCCCGAATGGTCAGCAGTACACGCCGCAAGATCGTGAGCAGGTGGCGTACTACAAAGAAGACGAGAAAGGGCAGATTCTGCAGGAAGGGATCAACGAACTGGGGGCTGCTTCTTCATGGTTGGCTGCTGCCACCTCCTACAGTACCAACGATCTGCCGATGATCCCGTTCTATATCTACTATTCGATGTTCGGTTTCCAACGTATCGGTGATCTCTGTTGGGCTGCTGGCGACCAACAAGCTCGTGGTTTCCTGATTGGCGGAACTTCAGGCCGTACTACGCTCAATGGCGAAGGTCTGCAGCACGAAGATGGTCACAGCCATATTCAATCGCTGACGATCCCTAACTGTATCTCCTATGACCCGGCTTATGCGTACGAAGTAGCTGTCATCATGCATGATGGTCTGGTGCGGATGTATGGTGACGCGCAAGAAAACGTCTACTACTACCTGACCACACTGAACGAAAACTACCATATGCCAGCCATGCCTAAGGGCGCTGAAGAAGGCATTCGTAAAGGGATCTATAAGCTGGAAACCTTGGAAGGCAGCAAAGGCAAAGTACAATTGCTGGGTTCAGGTGCCATCTTGCGTCATGTTCGTGAGGCAGCTCAGATCCTGGCGAAAGACTATGGTATCGGTTCAGATGTATTCAGCGTGACTTCGTTCACCGAACTGGCGCGTGAAGGTCAGGATTGTGAGCGTTGGAATATGCTGCATCCAACCGAAGCGCCACATGTGCCTTACGTTGCTCAGGTGATGAGTGATGCACCAGCAGTCGCGGCGACCGACTACATGAAGCTGTTTGCAGAGCAGATCCGTAACTTCATCCCGGCAACGGATTACTGTGTACTGGGTACTGATGGTTTCGGTCGTTCTGATAGCCGTGAGAACCTGCGTCACCACTTCGAAGTCGACGCTACTTATGTCGTGGTCGCGGCCCTGGGCGAATTGGCTAAACGTGGTGAAATCGATAAGAAAGTGGTTGCGGAAGCTATCGCCAAATTCAATATCGATGCAGATAAAGTCAACCCGCGTTTGGCATAAGAGGTAAAGAACAATGTCTATCGAAATTAAAGTGCCGGACATCGGTGCAGACGAAGTTGAAATCACCGAAATTCTGGTGAAGGTTGGCGATAAAGTTGAAGTAGAACAATCGCTGATCACGGTGGAAGGTGACAAGGCTTCTATGGAAGTTCCCTCGCCACAAGCTGGTGTGGTGAAAGAGATCAAAATTGCTGTGGGTGATAAAACCACCACGGGCAAATTGATCATGATCTTTGACGCTGCCGGGGCCGCTGGGGCTGAAACAGCTGCACCAGTCGCCAACAGCGCGGAAAAACCAGCGGTGGTTGCTGCTGCGGTAAGTGCTGACCAAGACGTTGCGGTGCCCGATATTGGCTCTGATGAAGTGGAAGTCACTGAAATCCTGGTGAAGGTAGGGGATGTGGTTGCCGCCGAGCAGTCACTAATCACTGTCGAGGGCGATAAAGCCTCGATGGAAGTTCCCGCGCCATTCGCTGGTACGGTTAAAGAGATGAAAATCAATACTGGCGATAAAGTGAAGACCGGTTCCCTGATTATGGTCTTTGCCGTGGCTGATGCGGCGGCTCCGGCTGTGGCCGTAGCGGTTGCCGCACCTGCACCTGTTGCCAGCGCACCCGCTGCTGTGGCTCCGGCTGCACAACCGGCACCAGTTGCTGATACCAACCGTGGTGAGTTCACTGAGAACGAGGCTTACGTTCATGCTACCCCAGTCATCCGCCGCTTGGCGCGTGAGTTTGGTGTTAACCTGGCGAAAGTGAAAGGTACCGGGCGTAAAGGCCGTATTCTGCGCGAAGACGTTCAGGCTTACGTGAAAGACGCGGTTAAACGTGCGGAAGCTGCGCCGGCTGCGGCTGGTGGTGGTCTGCCTGGTATGCTGCCATGGCCGAAGGTGGACTTCAGCAAGTTTGGTGAGATCGAAGAAGTTGAAATGGGCCGTATCCAGAAAATTTCTGGTGCCAACCTGAGCCGCAACTGGGTGATGATCCCCCATGTAACTCACTTCGACAAAACGGATATCACTGACCTGGAAGCGTTCCGTAAGCAGCAGAACAGTGAAGCAGAAAAGCGCAAACTGGATGTGAAGTTCACACCAGTGGTGTTTATCATGAAAGCAGTTGCTGCCGCCTTGGAACAGATGCCACGTTTCAACAGTTCTCTGTCTGAAGATGGCCAAAAGTTGACACTGAAAAAATACATCAATATTGGTGTGGCAGTGGATACGCCAAATGGTCTGGTAGTGCCGGTGTTCAAGGACGTGAATAAGAAAGGCATTGTGGAGCTTTCCCGCGAGTTGATGGCTATCTCCAAAAAAGCGCGTGACGGTAAGCTGACGGCCGGTGAAATGCAGGGCGGGTGTTTTACCATCTCCAGTTTGGGTGGTATTGGGACGACCCACTTTGCGCCGATTGTTAATGCGCCGGAAGTGGCTATTCTGGGGGTTTCCAAGTCGTCTATGGAGCCAGTGTGGAATGGTAAAGAGTTCATGCCACGCTTGATGATGCCGATGTCTCTCTCCTTCGACCACCGTGTGATCGACGGAGCTGATGGCGCACGCTTTATCACTATTATCAATAATATGCTGTCTGATATTCGCCGTCTGGTGATGTAATGAATCAAGGGGCGGTAGAGATGCTGCCCCTTTTGCAATTCAGTCGCGGTTCTGACGAGTTTTACATGACTCGACAGAATTGTTGCGACACGGGTCACTCGAACACGCTTTGCAGCTTATTAACAATTCTGTAAACTGCTTATACACAAAATAATTCGATTTATTTGATGTCAGGCAGTAGAAGCGGGTTAGTCAAGGACGTCTTTAAAGCACAAGTAACGCTAACAATGCAGCAACTTGAAAGACGCAGGGGATATATAAACGTCTGACCCGGCGGACAAACAATTAAGAGGTCATGATGAGTACTGAAATTAAAACTCAGGTCGTGGTAATTGGGGCGGGCCCGGCAGGTTATTCTGCTGCTTTCCGTTGCGCTGATTTAGGTCTTGAAACCGTTCTGGTTGAGCGTTATCCCACGCTGGGTGGGGTTTGTTTGAACGTGGGCTGTATCCCTTCTAAAGCATTGCTGCACGTTGCCAAAGTGATCGAAGAAGCCAAAGCGCTGGCTGAGCACGGCATTGTTTTCGGCTCGCCGAAAACCGACATCGATAAAGTGCGTATCTGGAAAGAAAAAGTGATCACCCAACTGACCGGTGGCCTGGCGGGTATGGCTAAAGGCCGTAAAGTGAACGTGGTCAATGGTCATGGCAAGTTTACTGGCTCCAACACTCTGCTGGTGGAAGGGGAGAATGGTGCAACCACCATTAACTTCGACAATGCCATTATTGCTGCAGGTTCCCGCCCAATCCAACTGCCATTTATTCCCCATGAAGATCCACGCATCTGGGATTCAACCGATGCCTTGGAGCTGAGAAGCGTTCCTGAGCGTTTGCTGGTGATGGGGGGCGGTATTATCGGCCTGGAGATGGGTACGGTATACCATGCACTGGGTTCAAATATTGATGTGGTTGAAATGTTTGATCAGGTGATCCCTGCTGCTGACAAAGACGTAGTTAAGGTCTTTACCAAGCGGATCAGCAAGCAGTTTAACCTGATGTTAGAGACCAAGGTTACCGCCGTAGAAGCCAGAGAAGATGGCATCTATGTGAGCATGGAAGGCAAGAAAGCACCTGCTGAACCACAGCGTTATGACGCCGTATTGGTTGCCATTGGCCGTGTACCTAATGGTAAGCTGCTCGATGCTGGCAAAGCAGGCGTGGAAGTTGACGATCGTGGCTTTATCCATGTTGACAAGCAACTGCGTACCAATGTGCCGCATATTTTCGCCATTGGTGACATTGTGGGTCAGCCGATGCTGGCACACAAAGGTGTCCATGAAGGCCATGTCGCTGCCGAAGTTATCGCTGGCATGAAGCACTACTTTGATCCGAAAGTGATCCCATCCATTGCTTATACCGAACCCGAAGTTGCATGGGTGGGTATGACCGAAAAAGAAGCCAAGGAAAAAGGCGTTAGCTACGAAGTGTCGACCTTCCCATGGGCAGCTTCTGGCCGTGCTATCGCTTCTGATTGTGCTGATGGTATGACCAAACTGATTTTTGACAAAGAATCCCACCGTATCATCGGGGGCGCGATTGTCGGCACTAACGGCGGTGAATTGCTGGGTGAGATTGGTTTGGCTATCGAGATGGGTTGCGATGCAGAAGATCTGGCATTGACTATCCATGCGCACCCGACTTTGCATGAATCTGTCGGCTTGGCAGCAGAAATCTACGAAGGCAGTATCACTGACCTGCCTAACCCGAAAGCCAAGAAGAAGTAATTTTTGCGCTCTTGCGGTTAATCAGCGGCTCCTATATAGGGGCCGTTTTTTTATGTGTCGCTTTTTATGAGTTAAGCTGAGGTGTTGCCAGCGTCAACGGCTTGCCAGACGATTACACCGCCCGCAACGATTCAGCAAAGATTTGATGTTGCTTTTATGTGAAGGAATTAACAACGGTTTTAAAGCCTGCTATGCTGGCTGAGTCAAACGAGGTGCTGTACCTTGCCACCCAGATAACAGTGCCTGTCAGGAACAATCATAATCAATAACAATGTGAGCGAGGAGAACGTCGTGCTAAAAGAATACCGTAAGCACGTAGCCGAGCGTGCTGCAGAGGGTATTGTCCCTAAGCCGTTAGATGCGATACAGATGGCTGCATTGGTCGAGTTATTAAAAAATCCGCCAACAGGTGAAGAAGAATTTTTGTTAGACCTGCTGATTAACCGCGTACCACCAGGCGTTGATGAAGCTGCCTATGTTAAAGCCGGTTTTTTGGCCGCTATCGCGAAAGGTGAAACCACTTCTCCTCTGATTACTCCAGAAAAAGCCATCGAGTTATTGGGTACTATGCAAGGCGGTTATAATATTCATCCGCTGATTGATGCATTGGATAACGAAAAGTTGGCACCGATTGCCGCCAAGGCACTTTCTCATACCCTGTTGATGTTTGATAACTTCTACGATGTGGAAGAAAAAGCCAAGGCCGGTAACGCCTTTGCCAAGCAGGTCATGCAATCTTGGGCGGATGCCGAATGGTATCTTTCACGCCCTAAGCTGGCAGAAAAAATTACCGTCACTGTATTTAAGGTCACCGGTGAAACCAATACCGATGATCTCTCACCAGCACCAGATGCCTGGTCACGTCCCGATATTCCACTGCACGCCTTGGCGATGCTGAAGAACGAACGTGAAGGTATCACGCCAGATCAGCCTGGTAGCGTTGGCCCGATCAAACAGATTGAACAACTGAGCAAAAAAGGCTTTCCATTAGCCTATGTGGGCGATGTGGTGGGTACCGGTTCTTCTCGTAAATCTGCCACCAACTCGGTGCTGTGGTTTATGGGGGACGATATCCCTTATGTGCCGAACAAGCGTGCTGGCGGTGTGGTACTGGGTGGGAAAATTGCCCCTATCTTCTTTAATACCATGGAAGATGCAGGTGCATTACCCGTCGAAGTCGATGTTTCTAACCTGAATATGGGGGATGTTATCGATATCTTCCCATACCAGGGGGAAGTACGGAACCACCAAACAGGCGAAGTGTTGGCCAAGTTTGAATTGAAGACCGATGTGTTGCTGGATGAAGTGCGTGCTGGTGGGCGTATTCCACTGATTATTGGCCGTGGCTTGACCACTAAAGCGCGTGAAGCCCTTGGGTTGCCACACAGCGATGTCTTCAATGTTGCTAAACCGGTTGCCGCTAGCAATAAAGGTTTTTCACTGGCACAGAAAATGGTTGGCCGTGCTTGTGGTGTCGCTGGTGTTCGCCCAGGTGAATATTGTGAGCCCAAGATGGCTTCAGTGGGCTCGCAGGATACCACCGGCCCAATGACGCGCGATGAGCTGAAAGACCTGGCTTGCCTGGGTTTCTCTGCTGATCTGGTGATGCAGTCATTCTGCCATACTGCGGCTTATCCTAAGCCGGTGGATGTGGTCACTCATCACACCCTGCCTGATTTTATTATGAACCGCGGTGGCGTTTCCTTGCGTCCTGGTGACGGTATTATTCACTCGTGGTTGAACCGGATGCTGTTGCCGGACACTGTGGGCACCGGTGGTGATTCACATACCCGTTTCCCTATCGGGATCTCTTTCCCTGCGGGTTCTGGCCTGGTGGCGTTTGCTGCCGCGACCGGCGTCATGCCGCTGGATATGCCGGAATCAGTATTGGTACGCTTCAAAGGTAAAATGCAACCCGGGATCACCTTACGTGATCTGGTTCATGCCATCCCTTACTATGCTATTCAGCAGGGCCTGCTGACGGTTGAGAAGAAGGGTAAGAAAAATATCTTCTCTGGCCGTATCCTGGAAATCGAAGGTTTGCCTGAGCTGAAAGTGGAACAGGCATTTGAGCTGGCGGATGCTTCTGCTGAGCGTTCTGCTGCCGGTTGTACCATTAAGTTGGATAAGGCGCCGATCCAGGAGTATCTGAATTCCAATGTCGTGCTGCTGAAGTGGATGATCGCTGAAGGTTATGGTGACCGTCGTACCTTGGAGCGCCGTATTCAAGGGATGGAAAAATGGTTGGCCGATCCACAACTGCTGGTCGGTGATGCCGATGCCGAATATGCCGCAGTGATTGAAATTGATCTGGCGGATATCAAGCAACCTATCCTGTGTGCGCCAAATGACCCAGATGATGCGCGCTTGTTGTCCGATGTGGCTAACAGCAAGATCGATGAAGTCTTTATCGGCTCCTGCATGACCAACATCGGTCACTTCCGTGCGGCAGGCAAGTTGTTGGAGCAGCATAAAGGCCAACTGCCAACCCGTTTGTGGGTGGCACCGCCAACCAAGATGGATGCGGCTCAACTGACTGAAGAGGGCTACTACAGCGTCTTTGGCAAGAGTGGGGCGCGTATCGAGATCCCGGGTTGTTCACTCTGTATGGGCAACCAGGCACGGGTAGCGGATGGCGCGACCGTGGTCTCTACCTCAACCCGTAACTTCCCGAACCGTTTGGGAACCGGAGCCAACGTTTACCTGGCTTCCGCGGAACTGGCGGCAGTGGCTGCTCTGTTGGGGCGCTTGCCAACGCCAGATGAATATCAGAGTTATATGGCACAGGTTGATAAGACGGCAGCGGATACTTACCGTTATCTGAACTTTGACCAGTTAAGCCAATATACTCAGAAAGCAGATGGGGTGATTTTCCAGACTGCGGTATAAGTCAGCGTATTATTATCTCTAGTATTATCGGGGGACCTGCGGGTTCCCCTTTTTTGTCTTGGTCGCTAAATCTGTTATGCAAAGTAACTTGAGTACAGTCGCCAATTAGCGTTTAAACTTATAAAAACGACTCAGGGGGAACAGGCTATGGATTACGAATTTCTGCGTGATGTCACTGGCCAGGTGGTTGTCAAATTTTCTATGGGGCATGAGGCGATTGGTCACTGGATCAATGAAGAGCTGAAAGGGGATCTCAATATACTTGATCAGATTGAGGCCGCAGCGGCGGAGCTTAAAGGCAGTGAGCGTCAGTGGCAGTTAGCCGGTCATGAATATACGTTGCTACTGGATAGTGAAGAAGTGATGATCAGAGCCAATCAACTGGAATTTGAGAGTGACGAAATGGAAGAGGGAATGAATTACTATGATGAAGAAAGCCTCTCTTTTTGTGGTGTAGAAGACTTTCTGGCCGCGCTGCAAGCCTACCGCCATTTTATGCTGAATCACTGAATTCAGATGTGGTGATGAGAAGGCAGGGCTGCCCTCTCATCACGATAATTAGCCCATCTGCGGGGCTAAGCTTTCACGGGCTGCATCACCAAACGTAGCTTTTTGACGCAATCATCCCCTTGTTCGATCAGTTTGCCGAAGGGTTCGCTGTTGATCTCATCGTGGCTCAACCAACTGACTTTCTGCACTTCCCGGTAGCGATAGTGGTAACCCGCTTTGCTGGGTTCTGCTTGTAAATCAATATCGAACCAGGGGGAGCGTATCTGGCAATGGTGCGCTGGCTCCTGGGTCTCCCCTGATAAACTGACGTCATAGGAGATGGTCTGCGGGTCCCCCAGGTAGATATCTGCCAACTGCCCCTCAAGGCGATAAGTAGAGAAGGCACGCCAGTTTTGGGCCAGACTCTGGCGATGGTAGGTATATTGCCCCCCGATAAGCTCCAGGCCATGCAGGTCGGTCAGCTTGGCCTCAATGTGATACTGGGGCGGGATGACAAACTGGCTCTCATCACGCTGCAAACTACAATCGCTGACTTGATTCGCAAAATTGCGACAGAGCATTTGATCAACGCTGGTGCGTCCATCCTGGTGGTCAGCGACGCTAAGTTGCATTAGCGGGATATTGGAGAGTTCTACGCTTGCTTGGATTTTGGCTTGACCGTCGTGGGTATATTGTTCGCTACGGGTGACACGCACGGTGTCATCGGGGTTTTCCAGGGGGATATTCTCTTGCCGAACCTGACCCGCCTCACCTAGCACCAATACCCAGCGCTGCTGAAGGTCATGCATGGTACGCCCAGGAATAAACGCCGGGTTGGTGGGATCAAGCCACCAGATGTTGCCATCGACTTCTGCGCGCACTATGGCATGGTTGGGGGCGTAGATGCCTGGAATCAATAAGTTTGGCGCGACATCGCCACGATTGACTAAAGCGGTTTCTGCTTTTATACCGACTGCTTTGAGCATGGCGGTGAGCATGGTAGCCAAGTCTTTGCAGTCCCCATAGCCATTGCGCTCGATTTCGGCCAAGGTAAAGGGAATGTAGCCGCGTTCGCTGCTGCGCCAGTCACCGAGATAGCGGTAGTTATTGTTGATGTATTGCATCAGCGCGGCAACCTGTTGTGCCGCAGGTTTACCTTGGTTAGTGGCAACAGCAGCTGCCATATTTTGCGGCAGTTCGGCGGCCAGCAACTGATTATAACGCTTGGCTAAAGCAGACAGATTGTCCTGTAGATCAAGTGAACTGCCTAATTCCAGGCGAGGTATCTGCCGGAAGTAACTACTGTCCGCTTCGTTGATATAGTTCAAATAGTACGGGGATGACTTAAGGCTGACCTTGACGCTTTTTTTATCGTCACTCTGTTCAATGTGGTAAGCCTCCATCTTCTCACTGCGTATCAGGATTGGGCGTTCAGCAGTGAATTCTGCCTCAAAGCGATCATAACGTACGGGTATTGCCCCCAGACCAAGTACGTAATGGAATTGGCTATTTAAAGGTTTGGCGACAAAATGTTCACGTAAGGTATAGCTGATACGAGTGCCAACGCGCAGATTGGGGAAGGCCAGGGAAATCTGTTTTTCTCGCAGAAAACCTTGATCAGGGTTCGGAGCCATGCGCGTATCGATCTGTGACTCTGCCAAGGGGACTGGCTGTTCACCCGGTTGGGTCACTTCTGCTTTCTCAAGTGTCAGGGTGTCATTTTCCGCATAATTGCGGTCAATACGCGAGAGCATTTCACGCCCGTTGGGTTTGAGTATGGTAAAGCTGTAGGTAGTAACACAATCGGTACTGTTATCCGTATTGAACTGGCAATGGCGCTCTGTCTCGCCCGACAGAGGTGCCTCTTCAATCGGTTGTAAGGCGGCAAATACGGAAGTGGTGGTTAGCAACAGACTGTAAGCAACTAGGGAGAGCGGGAAGGAATAACGGTGCATTAATACCTCGTAGAGAGTACTTGAATAACGATATACCTATCGTCTTCAAGCTGCCGCAGTGTTGGCTAAGGCTGTGCGCCCCAGTCACATAGCGTTTATGCTCGTGGGGACTTATTCACTTGCCGCCTGGCCGCAACTTGAATGAACCCGGCGGTAAGCCTGGATAGGTAATGAGATGTTATAGCTGTGGGATGTTCCGCCCGTAGTAGATTTCCTGCATCTCTTTCCATAGCAGAGCAGTGATCCTTTTCCGTTCAATTTCGTTGAGCGCTTCCGGCTGAGCATTAAACAGGTAATGCTTCAGATCAAAATCCTTCAACAGCATCTTGGTGTGGAAGATGTTTTCCTGATAGACGTTCACATCCATCAGGTGGTACAGCGCTTTCATATCTTCGGACATAAAGTTCTGGATCGAATTGATCTCATGATCGATGTAATGTTTCACACCATTTACGTCGCGAGTAAAACCACGTACCCGATAATCCATGGTGACAATATCGGATTCCAACTGGTGAATCAGATAGTTCAGCGCTTTTAACGGTGAGATGACCCCACAGGTAGAGACTTCGATATCGGCACGGAAGGTACACAGACCGCCTTGCGGGTGACTTTCGGGGTAAGTGTGGACGCAGATATGGCTTTTGTCCAGGTGGGCAACCACCGTATTAGGCAACGGACCAGGGTGTTCCGAAGTATCCACATCTTTAGGGTCAACGGGTTCTTCGCTAACCAGAATAGTGACACTGGCCCCTTGGGGGTCATAATCCTGGCGTGCAATATTCAGAATATTGGCACCGATGATCGAGCAGGTCTCACTGAGGATCTCGGTCAGGCGGTTGGCATTGTACTGTTCGTCAATGTAGGCGATATAGCCGTCACGGTCATCCGTGGTCTTGGCGTAACAGATATCGTAAATACAAAAACTCAGGCTCTTGGTCAGGTTATTAAAGCCGTGCAATTTGAGCTTATGCAATTTGGCTCACCTCCTTATCTTCTCGCTTAACGTGGTACGTCTAGTGCATTGAGTAAATACTGTGGCAGAGCAAAACTGCCGATGTGAATTGCCGGGTTGTAATAACGGCAGTGTAATCCACTCTGATTAAAGCGCTGTTGTAGCGTGGTTATGTCCAACTGGCGTAATGCCGGGTTCTGGCTGGCCCAGGCAAATGTCATGATCCCGCCGTAGTAAGTAGGAATCGCGGCCTGGTAAAAGCTGACATCATTAAAATATTGGCTTAATCGGCTATGGCTGTTGACCGCTTCATCCTGTTGTAGAAAACAGACACCGTTTTGCGCCACAAAGATACCGCCTTCATTCAGGCAGCGAGCGCAACCTTGATAGAATGCGGAAGTGAACAGGCTTTCACCGGGGCCGATGGGGTCGGTACAGTCAGAAATAATGACATCAAATTTGTCTGTGGTCTGATTAACAAAGTTGACGCCATCGTCGATCACCAGTTTAAAACGCGGATCATCATAGGCTCCCGCATGGTGATTAGGCAGATACTGACGGCAGAACTCCACCACACCGGCGTCAATCTCCACCATGGTGATTTGGCGAACGCCCGGATGACGGCTCACTTCACGCAGCATACCGCCATCGCCACCGCCAATAATCAATACATTGCTGGCATGACCATGTGCCAATAAAGGGATGTGGGTCATCATTTCGTGATAGATAAATTCATCACGTTCAGTGGTTTGCACGACGCCATCCAGGGCCATTACACGTCCGAGTACCGAATTTTCGAAGATCACCAGATCCTGATGTTCGGTCTGTTTACGATAAAGCACCTTCTCAACAGAGAAGTATTGGCCGAAATTGGCATGAAGTGTCTCATACCAAATATCTTTCTGGGTCATGTGAGGGGTTACTCCGTGATAACAGCCATGAAAAACGGGCGCAACATGATAAACCGGACCTGCGGCAAATTACAAACTTGTCCGACTTGTCTAGCGCTTCACTCAGCTTGCGTTCACCGCTGGGTTTTGCTGTGGGGGAGACAACCTAGTTGGCGTAAGTGAGCAGGTTTAATGAATCGCGTGCCAGCAACTTGCACTTGTTGGGTGTAGGAATGGCAATTCCACTGAGGTCACGATAACTCTCTTCCCCCAGCATTTTCATATTGAAACTACTGTAATTACTTAAATCCCAACGATTTTGCCGAGCAAAAAAGACAATAGCTCGTTTGATTTGCTCATTAGGCAGATCACTGTAGCCGCAATTGCTTTTTAGATAGACAAACACCGCGGTCAGATCAGCAAGATCTTCAGCTTCGGCTTCATTAAGGGCCAGACTGGCTTTGGAGAAGCCTAGCATTGTCAGCAATAGCATCAATAACGTTGTTTTTTTCATCATCAAAGTAGACCTGTGCAATATGTGCTGACGTTACCATATTTGCCTGTAAAGGCACCAAGTTTTATTACTGTAGCTTAACTTTTTTAAAGATAAAGGCTTGACCTTCCTCTAAGGGGAGGCTTTACGCTAAAGGATTCAAACAGCGATGATGAATTTTTCGAACACTGAGAAAAGGGAGTCTGAAATGTTGCGTCGTGATTTTATCAAATTAACTGCCGCGCTCGGGGCTGCTAGCACGTTACCATTATGGAGTCACTCGGCCTGGGCGGCGGGTCGGCCATCCCTACCCATTCCCCCCATTTTAACCCCTGATGCCCAAGGTAAAATTTCGTTGGTCATGCAAACGGGGCAAATGAACTGGTTACCTAACGTGGCGACTCAGACTTGGGGCGTTAACGGCGCGTTACTTGGCCCGGCAGTGCGCTTGCAACGGGGGCAGTCGGTCACGGTAGATATCCATAATAAATTGCCGCAAGCCAGCACGCTGCACTGGCATGGGCTGGAGATCCCGGGGGATGTTGATGGGGGGCCACAAGCCTTGATTCAGCCGGGTAGTACGCGCACTGTGGCTTTTACTGTTGATCAAAGTGCTGCCACCTGTTGGTTTCACCCCCATACACATGGGACAACCGGTCAGCAAGTGATGAAGGGGTTAGGCGGATTAGTCCTGCTGGAAGATGACGAAAGCAGTCAGTTACCGTTACCCAAAACCTGGGGCCAGGATGATTTCCCGGTGATCTTGCAAGATAAACGCTTGGATAAAGCGGGGCAGATCGAATATCAATTAGATGTTATCAGTGCTGCGGTAGGCTGGTTTGGTGACCGCATGTTTACCAACGGTGCCCTCTATCCACAACATATCGCGCCACGCGGTTGGTTACGCTTGCGTTTCCTGAATGGCTGTAATGCCCGCACTCTCAATCTGGCAGCCAGTGACAATCGGCCGTTATATGTGATTGCCAGTGACGGCGGATTTCTTGCCGAGCCGGTAAAATTGACTGAATTGCCGATTTTTATGGGGGAACGCTTTGAGGTCATGGTCGATGCGACGGATGGTAAGCCATTTGATATTGTCACTTTGCCCGTGAAGCAGATGGGCATGACATTAGCGCCATTCGATCAACCATTGCCAGTATTACATATTCAACCTTCCTTGGCTCAGGGCATCAAATCAATGCCTGACAGTTTAGTCAAACTTCCCGTGTTGCCTTCATCAAGTGGGGGACCAGAGCGATTCTTACAACTGATGATGGATCCGAAACTCGACATGATGGGTATGAAAGCATTGATGGATCGCTACGGACATCAGGCGATGGCGGGCATGAGTATGAACCACGGCAGTTCAAACCATAACATGGCAGAAATGGATCATGGAAAGATGGATCATGGAAAAATGGATCATGGTGATATGCAGGGTATGGATCATAGCAAGATGAGCGGCATGAAGCAGAATCACTCATCGTTTGATTTCAGTCATGCCAATACCATCAATGGCAAAGCGTTCGATATGAACAAGCCAATGTTTGAAGCCAAACGTGGTCAGTATGAGAAATGGACCATTTCTGGAGAGGGCGACATGATGCTGCACCCGTTCCATATTCACGGCACGCAATTTCGCATTCTGTCAGAGAATGGTAAGCCACCAGCGGCTCATCGTGTGGGTTGGAAGGATACCGTGCTGGTTGAGGGCGCACGCAGTGAAGTCCTGGTACGCTTTAATCACTTGGCTAATGCGCAGCAGCCTTATATGGCTCATTGCCACCTGCTGGAGCACGAAGATACCGGCATGATGTTGGGCTTTACTGTTACCGCTTGATAGACCTGCCATTCTGCAAGCGACAGCGTGAATGAGGGCCTGTTGTAGGCTCTCACATCGCCACTGTTTGCCAGCTATGTTAAACTTTGGCAACGTGTTCCGGTAATTGACCTAAAACTATTTGACCTAAAAACCATGAAACATATTGTAGAAGTAATGATTTCCGAGCAGGAGATACGTACCCGCGTCGCCGAACTTGGGCAGCAAATCAGTGAAGATTACCGTCATAGTGGTAGTGAGATGGTGCTGGTTGGGCTGCTACGTGGCTCTTTTATGTTTATGGCCGATTTGTGCCGCGCTATTGAGGTGCCGCATGAAGTGGACTTTATGACCGCCTCCAGTTATGGCAGCGGCATGTCGACCTCTCGAGATGTCAAGATCCTCAAAGATCTGGATGAAGATATCCATGGTAAAGATGTGTTGATCGTGGAAGATATTATCGACTCCGGCAACACCTTGAACAAAGTGCGCGAGATTTTGGCATTGCGTGGGCCAAAATCCTTGGCGATTTGTACCTTGCTGGATAAACCTGAGCGTCGAGAAGTGGACGTCCCGGTGGAATATGTCGGTTTCTCTATCCCAGATGAGTTTATCGTTGGCTATGGCATCGATTATGCCCAGCGTTACCGCCATTTGCCCTACATTGGTAAAGTGGTCATGTTGGATGAGTGATTAAACGATGGGGGCCACAAGGTGGCCCCCATCAGGCGCTAGGATACACCTTTGTCACGGGTGAGGGTGGCTATAGCCTTGCGGTAGCCCATCTCCAGGCTTTCACGGCTGGTGGCGGTGACCTCCAGATTGTGTAAACGACCATCCTGGATCCCATAGACCCAACCATGAATCATCACTTTCTGGCCACGTTTCCAGGCAGACTGCATAATGGTGGAATGGCCCAGGTTATAAACCTGTTCAATCACATTGATTTCACACAGGACATCCAGGCGTTGTTCTGGCTCCAGTTCCCCCAGCAATGAACTGTGCTTGTACCAGAGGTCGCGAATGTGCAGCAGCCAGTTGTTGATCAGCCCCAGTTCCGGGTTTTCTACCGCTGCTTCCACACCACCGCATCCCAAGTGACCACAGATAATGATATGTTCAACCTCGAGCACATCAACGGCATATTGCACTACGGACAGGCAGTTCAAGTCAGTGTGAATGACCAGGTTTGCCACATTGCGGTGGACGAACAGTTCTCCCGGCTCCAGGCCAGTCAAACGCTCTGCGGGTACTCGGCTGTCGGAGCAACCTATCCATAAGAATCGTGGTTTCTGCGCCTGGGATAACCGCTCAAAAAAGCCAGGATCTTCTAGCTTGATGTTAGCGGACCAGGTTTGGTTGTTGGCTATAAGCGTTTCGATTTCTTTCATGGCAGTGATTGACCTGTGATGAACGAATTGCGTTGATGTAATATAGGGTAAGCATCACAATTTGGAAATGGAAACCGTACAGCTATTTTTTTGCGTGGGGTAGGTTTCCTATCGCTATAGCTTGCTGGCAACTCGAGCAAACTCGGGTATATGCTAGCAAAATACTTATCTTCACAAGGCACTCTCATCAATGATGGATTATGCACTGGAAATAGCGCAGTTGACCAAAACTTATGCCGGTGGCGTAAAGGCATTGCGCGGTATTGATCTCAAGGTAGAGGCAGGGGATTTTTATGCTCTGTTAGGACCCAATGGTGCTGGGAAATCAACCACCATTGGGATTATTAGTTCGCTGGTCAACAAAACTTCAGGCACTGTGCGGGTGTTCGGTTACGATATTGACAAAGATATTGTCAATGCCAAGCGTCAGCTTGGGCTGGTGCCACAAGAATTCAATTTCAACCCGTTTGAGACGGTATTTCAGATTGTCGCCAATCAGGCCGGTTACTATGGTGTTGAACGTCGCGAGGCCCATGCACGGGCAGAAAAATATCTTAACCAGCTCGATTTATGGGATAAGCGTAACGTGCGGGCTCGTATGCTTTCTGGTGGTATGAAGCGCCGGCTGATGATTGCTCGTGCCTTGATGCACCAACCAAAATTATTGATCCTCGACGAACCCACTGCCGGGGTGGATATTGAGTTGCGCCGTTCGATGTGGGTTTTTTTGAAAGAGCTGAATGCGCAAGGCACCACGATTATTCTGACTACACACTATCTGGAAGAAGCGGAAATGCTGTGCCGAAACATTGGCATTATTCAGCATGGCGAATTGGTGGAAAACACCTCAATGAAAGGGCTACTGTCGAAGCTCAAGTCAGAAACCTTCATTCTTGATTTGGCAGCCAAAAGTCCATTACCTAAGTTGGAGGGGTACCAAAGCCGTTTGATTGACACCTCGACGCTTGAAGTAGAAGTGATGCGTGAACAAGGTTTGAACTCGCTGTTTAGCCAATTGAGTGCCCAAGGGGTACAGGTGCTGAGTATGCGAAACAAGGCTAACCGGTTGGAAGAGCTATTCGTCAAACTGGTGAATAGCCATGGAGAAAAAGCATGATGCATTTGTATTGGGTGGCTTTGAAGAGTATCTGGGCGAAAGAGATTAACCGTTTTACCCGTATCTGGGTCCAGACGCTGGTTCCTCCGGTGATCACCATGACGTTGTACTTTATTATTTTTGGCAACCTGATTGGTGCGCGAATTGGCGAGATGCATGGTTTTGATTATATGCAGTTTATTGTTCCAGGGCTGATTATGATGGCGGTGATCACCAATTCCTATGCCAATGTGGCAGCATCGTTTTTCAGTGCCAAGTTTCAGCGTAATATTGAAGAACTCCTGGTCGCACCTGTACCGACTCATATCATGATTGCCGGTTATGTGGGGGGCGGCGTGGCCAGAGGTATTTGTGTGGGTATCTTGGTCACCGCCATTTCATTGTTTTTTGTTCCCTTGCAGGTACATGCTTGGTGGGTGATTGCCGTGACACTGTTATTGACGGCGATCCTGTTCTCACTGGGGGGACTACTGAATGCCATATATGCCACTACCTTTGATGATATCAGCCTGATCCCGACTTTTGTGCTGACACCCTTGACCTATCTGGGGGGCGTCTTTTATTCGTTGACACTGCTGCCGCCGGTTTGGCAAATGGTCTCCAAATTAAACCCGATTGTGTATATGATCAGTGGATTTCGCTTCGGTTTTCTTGGCATTGCCGATGTTCCTTTAGCGCTGACCATGGCGGTGCTGGTAGCGTTTATCGTGGTGTTTTATGGGTTGGCCTGGTATCTGATTGAGCGTGGCAAAGGTCTACGCACTTGATGTAGCCATTGAGGTTGCCGGGCGCATTAGCAGCGCCACTGACTCCTTACTTTCCCCAAGCGGGCAGACCTGCGCGTCTGCCCTGTACACATAAAGACATATTCTTTTGTTACCTGATACCATTGTTAACTGTTTGTAACTTTAATTTATCAGGTCGCCGTATGATCAGAATAAGCACTTTCTACCTGTGATTTAAATCATGTTATGCTAGCGCACTTTTATCGGGGATTAGTAAGTAGAACAAACCATGCAGTCTCAACATAGAATAATCGCAGGATTACTCGGTATTGTTATATCGTTGCTGGTGCCAACTGCCGCGGCGGTGGTGGTGTCGCAAGACAGTACGGTCAAAACCGAGTACATGGAAGCAGAACGAGACAGCGAAATGTATTCGTTGGTGGGCGAACAGGTCATTCCAGTAGGGCAAGTGAAGCAAGGTCAACTGCTCCAGGTGTTCCGTGCAGATGCGCAATATTATGAGTTCAAATTTGGGCATGGTACCGGTTTTATTGATAAAGCCAATGTTCGCCCGATCATTAAATCACGTCAGGTGAAGGATGACTCAAAGGAACTGAGCAAACAGCCCGCGAATCCACAACATTTGATTACTCAGCGGCCAACCCAGGTTTATTCTACTCCGGATGCTCAAAGTAAAGTGTTTGCTGTACTGGAAGAGAATCTGCGTTATCCGATTATTGGTAAACTGAAAGACCGGATGCATAACACTTGGTTTGAAGTTAACATTGGCGATCGTCTGGGTTTTATCAGGGCCCAGGATAGCGAGATTGACAATGGTATCCCGGTGTTGACCTATCACCACATGTTGAAAAATGAAGAGAACAAACGTTTTCGGAATACGTCAACCACCACCTCTGATGCGGCATTTAGTAATCAGATGGCGTATCTGAAACAGGCTGGCTATGACACTATCACCTTGTATCAACTGGAAGCTTATCTGAATAATCAGATCAATCTACCTGCTAAGGTTGTGGTGCTGACCTTTGATGATGGTTTGAAATCGGTTTATCGCTATGCCTATCCAGTACTGAAGGCGAACGGTTTTCAGGCAACAACATTTGTTATCTCTTCACGTATCAAGCGCCATCCACAGCAGTGGAACGCAGATACATTGCAGTTTATGAGTATTTCTGAATTACAAGAAATTCAGGATGTTTTTGATATTCAATCGCATACCCATTTCCTGCATCGTACCGATGGCAAGCACCGGCCCATTTTGCTGAGTCGTTCGCTACATAATATTAGGGTTGACTTTGAGCGTTCAAGAAGGGCGTTGGAACAGTTTAACCCGAAAATCTATTATCTCGCTTACCCATTTGGCGGCTATAACCAGGATGCGGTCGAGGCAGCAAAAGAAGCAGGGCTGCATCTGGCGTTTTCGACGGTAAAAGGCAAAGTGAAGCCAGGGGATAATATTTATACTTTGAAACGGTTATATATCCTACGCACCGACTCTATTCCTTCGATGGCAGAGCGAGTTGCCAACACGCGGGAATCCTTATCGACACCGTTGTACCCAAGTTTATCCAGTTTGTCGTTAGATCATGGCGACGGGAAATCTCAGGAGTCAGTTGACCTAATGGATTTCTGGGGGCAGTTTGCCTCATTGATGATGCTCGGTCAGATGCAAATGTTTATTCAACCCGGGTGAGTCGGCTAGGGTATGGAAGATAAAAAACGGGCGCTTTACGCGCCCGGTTTTTTTATCAGGCAACCTGTACAGGAACGGCTTTCGCCTTGCGTTGCAGAAGGTTATCGCCCTCAAAATAGGCGACTTTCGGATGGTGCTGACGCGCATCGGCATCACTCATCTGCACATAGGAACAGATGATCAGTTTGTCACCGACACAGGCACAGCGCGCCGCCGCACCATTGACCGATATAATGCGTGAACCGCGTTCAGCAGCGATGGCATAGGTGGAAAAACGCTGACCGTTATCAACGTTGTAAATATCAATCGCTTCATATTCCAGAATCCCTGCCGCTTCCAGAAAGTCCTGATCGATGGCGCAGGAACCCTCATAATGCAAGTCAGCCTGAGTCACTTTTACCCGATGCAGTTTGCCTTGCAACATAGTACGTATCATAGCGTTACCTAACTGAATATCGGCTTTTCAGCCAACTGGATTGAAATCTGACTCTGCTTGCGGGTCACTTCAGCAATAAACAGGCTCAGTCTACTGCCAATGAAGTCACCACGGCAACCGTGTTCTATAAAGGGCTTATTACGACAGGTCGACCTGTTGATTATCGATCAAGCGCGCTTTACCCAGCCAGGCAGCCATTAATATGACTGCATGGCGGCTCTCTATACCTAATGGTTGCAGCGTGTCGGCATCACGGATAAATAATTCATCAGGGGTAAAGCCAGCAGTGCGCAGCCTTTCCGCTGCCTGCCCAAGTAATTTATCCACATGGCGCTCACCATGGCTGAGTTGCTCTGCTACGCCATGCATAATCATGCTTAGCTGCGGTGCAATTTTGCGCTCTTCGGCATTGAGGTAGCCATTGCGTGAACTGAGTGCCAACCCATCTTTGGCGCGCACTGTGGGTACACCAATAATGTCAATATCGTACCCCATGTCCTCGACCATCTTGCGGATCAGTGCCAGTTGCTGGTAATCCTTCTCGCCAAAGCAGGCCAGATGAGGTTGAACCAGATTAAACAATTTACTGACCACGGTAGCTACACCACGGAAATGCCCTGGACGGCTGGCACCTTCAAGGATGGTGGAAATACCAGGAACATCGACACTGGTTTGCTGATCCAATCCTTGTGGGTAAATTTCTGCTGGTGATGGGGCGAATATCAGATCAACATTACGGTGAGTGAGTTTTTCACTATCCTCTTGCAGTGTGCGTGGGTAGCGAGCCAAATCATCAGGGCGATCGAATTGCATCGGGTTAACGAAAATAGTCACAACCACAACATCGGCACGAGCACGAGCCTCATCAACCAACGTCATGTGGCCTTCATGCAAGTTTCCCATGGTGGGGACCAGTGCGATGCGCTTGCCTTCTTGCCGCCAGCGGCGGATTTGTTGGCGTAGCAATGGCAGAGTTTCGACAATTACCATTCCATAACTCCTGGAGTTTCAATCAATCTTTCAAACAATCATTCATTCAAGCAATGACAAAATTAGTTGAACGAGTGCTCTTCTGCAGGATAGACACCTTGTTCAACTTCCTGAATATAGCGTTGTACTGCACTGCGGATATCACCACTCTGTGCCAGAAAGTTTTTGGCAAATTTTGGAATATGGCCACTGGTGATCCCTAAGGCGTCATGCATGACCAGTATTTGACCATCGGTAGCATTACCGGCACCAATGCCAATTACCGGGATAGACAAGGCTTCTGTCACCTTCCGCGCCAGTTCGCTCGGAACGCACTCCAGTACCAGTAGTTGCATGCCAGCCTGCTCCAGGCTTTTGGCATCCTCCAACAGTTGGTTTGCTGTGGCTTCCTCGCGCCCTTGCACTTTATAACCACCGAACAGGTTGACCGATTGTGGTGTCAGCCCGAGATGACCACAAACGGGAACAGCACGTTCTGTCAGCATTTTTACGCTATCAATCAGCCAATTGCCCCCTTCCAGTTTGACCATATTAGCCCCGGCACGCATCAGTTCTGCCGCACTGTGGCAGGTTTGTTCAGGGGTAGCGTAACTCATGAAAGGAAGGTCGGCCAATAACAGGCAGGCTGGTGCGCCACGACGCACCGCACGAGTATGATAGGCGATGTCGGCGACGGTAACGGGGAGTGTGGAGTCATGCCCTTGTAGTGTCATCCCTAACGAGTCACCAACCAACATCACTTTAATGCCTTGTTGCTCGAATAATTGGGCAAAACTGGCATCGTAAGCCGTTATGGTGGCAAATTTGTGCTTTTGCTGTTTCCACTGGCGTAAGTGGCTCACGGTGGTGGGTTTCACGATCATCTCTCCAAAGAATAGCCGTACAATTTATCCCCAGCGCCATGCAGGTGGTAAGCGGGGGGCGGAATGCTGGGGTATATTGACACCACCTTAATGATACAGGGTGGTGAGGTGGCAGACGTTCCTCTAGGGTTGTTTCAGCAGGCAGGTGATTACCATAACGTCATGCCGTTTTTAGGTACAGGTTTCAGGCAGTCTGCCAGGCTTTCACCATCCGGCAACACCAGATTTGGCGCAATATCCGCTAGCGGATAGAGCACAAATTCACGCTGTTTCAGGCCATAGTGCGGTACGGTTAAGCGCTCGGTATTAATCACCTGGTCACCATATAACAGGATGTCCAGGTCCAGTGTGCGTGGCCCCCAGCGCTCATCTTTGCGGACCCGCCCTTGGTCGCGCTCTATCGCTTGAGTGTGATCAAGCAATTGTTCTGCGGATAACAGCGTATCCAGTGCCACCACCGCATTAAGAAAATCCGGCTGGTTTTGTGGCCCCAGCGGCTTGGTACGGTAGAACGGCGAGCAAAGGATGCGCTGGGTCTGCGGTAGATGATCCAATGCTGCCAGTGCGTTATTTATCTGCTCAATGGGATGCGCCAAGTTGCTCCCAAGAGCGATATAAACGCGTACCATTATACTTCCTCTTTACGTGGGGATCGGTTACGCGGGCGGCGCTGACGCGTTCTGCGTGGTGCCGGGTCTTCCCCCAACGTGCTCACCATATTTTTCTGCTGTGCCGCAGTAGCTTCCTGGAAGTCGCCCCACCATTTGACCAAGCGCAGCATCTCGGCATTGTTTTCCACTTCGGCGCGCAGAGCCAGCAAATCGTAAGCGGCGCGGAATTTGGGGTGTTCCATCAGCTTATAGGCACGTTTGCCTTGACGACGGGACAAGCGTAATTGCAATTGCCAGATATCCCGCACTAATGTGGTGATCCGCTTGGGAATCGCTAATGAACGACACTCTTCATCCAGCACATCATTCATTGCCAGTGCAAAGGCATCATAATAGGTCAGCCCACTCTCCTGAACCAGTTTCTGTGCGTGTTCCAGCAGTGGGTACCACAACATGGCAGCAAACAGGAAAGCCGGGTTGACACGCAGACCGTTTTGCAAACGGTGATCGGTATTTTTCAGTACCTGCACCAGAATGCGTTCCATTGGCGTATCCTGGTCTGGCGTGAAGTGGCGCGCAATCAGTGGGAACAGCGGCTGGAACAGCTGATATTCACACAGTTTGAGGTAGGTTTGATAACCACTCCCGGTCTGCAATAATTTCAGCGACTCTTCAAACAGACGAGCTGGCGGGATCTCGCTTAGTAATGAAGCTAGCCGAGGGATTGGCTCGGCAGTTTCTTTGCTGAGGGTCATGTCCAGTTTGGCGGCAAAGCGTACCGCACGTAGCATCCGCACCGGGTCTTCACGATAGCGGGTTTCTGGATCGCCGATCAAGCGGATCACACCTTGTTGCAGATCGTTCAGGCCACCGACGTAATCGCGCACGGTAAAATCCGCAATGCCGTAATACAGGCTATTGATGGTGAAGTCGCGGCGCTGGGCATCTTCTTCAATAGAACCAAAAATATTGTCGCGCAGCAACATGCCACTCTGCGCTTGTTGCGAAGAGTTCTTGTCTGACTCTTGATGCTGTTCGTGATGGCCACGGAAGGTGGCAACTTCGATAGTTTCTGGCCCAAACATCACATGTGCCAGCCGGAAACGGCGGCCAACCAGACGGCAATTACGGAATAATTTGCGTACCTGATCCGGGGTAGCATTGGTGGTAATGTCGAAATCTTTGGGCTTTTTGCCAAGCAATAGATCGCGTACACCACCACCGACCAGATAGGCTTCATAGCCGGATTTGTTCAGACGGTATAGCACCTTCAGGGCATTATCACTGATGTCTTTACGTGAAATCGAATGCTGATCACGCGGGATCACGGTGATTGAGCGTGCGTCTGCTGTGGTCGGCAATGGCGCACGCTTGCGCGCTGCCGGACGGCGGGCAGGGTTATGGGCGCCGCTGGTAGCAGAGCGGGGTGATTGTTTCGCCGGTTGTTCTACGGGGGCGAGTTCCTCGCGAGTTTGGGCTTGCTCGCTGTCCCGCGCATTATCGCGGTTCAATTTGTCATCGCGGATAAGCACCTTACGGCAGAAATTGGCTACTCGGGTAAAAATAGTACACCTCGATAGTGACGGATAAAAAAGTGCTAATTAAAAACAGCGGCTAATAATAGCTCACCATGGCGTCTTTGAGAATGCTGTTGTGATTTTACTCACTATATTGACGTCTGTTACCACTACAATGAATCTGGGGTGAGATGAATAGCCCGTTGGCGTGGTACATTTTCTAAGCACCAATGTTGCACAGCCCAGTTCAATAATAACGACAGGCTCAGATCTTGCCAGCTTTCTGGCTGTGGTTGCTGGAGAAACTTGAGGGCCTTAATCAGCGTCGGGCGTGGGTCACCACTGGGTAGCGCCGGTGCTTGATTTTGTTTCGACAGCTTGATCCCATGATGGCCTAATGCCAATGGCAAATGAATATAGTGCGGAACCGGGGCTTGTAACTGCTGGTATAGCGCAATTTGGCGCACGGTGGGGGCGATCAGGTCGGCACCACGAACGATTTCGGTCACCCCTTGAAAATGGTCGTCGATCACCACAGCCAGATTATAGGCAAACAGGTCATCACGGCGGCGAATGATAAAATCTTCTTCTGCCAAGGCGGGTTCAGCCTGCAATTCCCCCTGCAACCGATCGTTAAAGGTATAGATCGGGTTTGATTGTCGCAAACGGATTGCCGCACCTTGTGGGCCAAGTCGTAACTGACGGCAATGACCATCGTATAGCCCACCAAGCTGCTGGATACGCTGGCGTGTACAGGTACAGTAATAACTTGCTCCCTGTTGTTGTAAACAATCAAGGGTAGCTCGGTAGGCGTCGAGGCGTTGGGACTGATATAGCACCTGACCATCCCAGTGGAGGCCATAGTGTTCTAATGTCGTCAGGATGCGGTCAGCTGCACCAGCCACTTCCCGCGGAGGGTCGATATCTTCAATGCGTACCAGCCATTGCCCGTGTTGAGCACGAGCCTGAAGGTAGCTTCCCAGAGCGGCAATCAGCGAACCGAAATGCAGATCTCCAGAAGGCGATGGGGCAAAACGCCCCACATAGTGACTGTCTACCATAGCAGTAGGAAGCAGTGTCCTTTACTCGGTGTGGCGCGTATAGAGGCACGCGCCACAGGCGGTAATAACTGCTTAGCCAGCCATCTGCTTTTCACGGATCTCGGCCAACGTCTTGCAATCGATGCACAAATCAGCAGTCGGACGCGCTTCAAGGCGACGAATGCCAATCTCCACGCCGCAAGATTCGCAGTAGCCGAAATCATCGTCTTCTACTTTCTTCAGCGTTTTCTCGATCTTTTTGATCAGTTTACGTTCACGGTCTCGGTTACGAAGTTCAAGGCTGAACTCTTCTTCCTGAGTTGCTCGGTCTGCTGGATCAGGGAAATTAGCTGCCTCTTCCTGCATATGTGAAACCGTGCGGTTAACTTCATCCCTAAGCTGGTTACGCCATGCATCAAGAATGAGTCTGAAATGCGCCAACTGAGCGCTATTCATGTATTCTTCGCCCGGCTTCTCTTGGTACGGCTCCACCCCAGCGATGGCGAGAATGCTCAAGGACGAGGCTTTACGGGTTTGCCCTTCTTGCATATTGCTTCTCCTACATACACACGCACTATACCTTTATTACAACGATGTTCAGGTATATCGAATCCCCGAAGAGGGGAAAAACAGGCCGCTATAAATAACAGAAGGGAAGAGGGATGGCAATTATTCCTGTCGCCTACTTGACAATGCTGTGAAGGAAGGCGTAATCGACGCGGCTATCTGGTGGCAAAATTAATCACTGCCCGCACGCGCTAATCGATAAAAAACGGTAACTTATCACAGAGTGATAGACCGTCAGGTGATAATTTTGCCCCATAACAAATCACTTCCACTCCTGTCTGCTGAACTTGCTTGAGTAGTGCCGCATAATGCTTATCTATATGATGTGCCGGAGTCACCTGAGCGATACCACTGTGCAACACCGCAAAAAACAGTACCGCCCGTTGACCTTGTTCAACCACGCTTTGCAACTCACGTAGATGTTTTTGTCCTCGGAGCGTAACAGCATCTGGGAAATAACCACGATCATGTTGCAATAGTGTGACAGACTTGACTTCAATATAGCAGTTAACCCGGTTTTCTGCCTGTAATAACAAGTCGATACGGCTATTTTCCGCACCATATTTTACTTCACTGCTGATTTTACAATAACCGGATAATTCAGTGATTATATTCTGTTCAATTGCTTCACGCACCAGCGTATTGGCACGCAGCGTATTGACGCAGATCCAGTCACCTCCCTGCGTATGGGTGAGTTCCCAACTCTGGGGATATTTACGCTTGGCATTCTCTGACGTGGAGTACCAAACCGTATCACCCGGTGTCGCACAGCCGGTCATCGCCCCGGTATTGGCACAGTGCAAGGTCAAGGTTTCGCCTGTTGGCGTAATCACATCAGCCAGAAAACGTTTATAACGCTTAATCAGTTGGGCAGATTTTAGCGGTGGGGTAAAAATCATGTTTTATCCTGTTGGTTGAGTGTCCACTGCTCAAGTTCATGGTAGCGGGTACGACCTTGTTCAAACACCGATTGATAGAGCGAGAAATGACGGGCATCAAAATGCCAACCCGGTGTGCCCGGGGGAAGAACCAGCGGTTTAGTCGCCGCCCGCAGTAACGTGATATGGGGGTGAAACGGTAATGGGCTCTGATAGCAGCCACTGCGGGCCGCCTGCGAGCGGAGTAAGGCCGCCAACTGCAACAGGGCGCGTGGTGCCTGCTTGGTGCCAAGCCAGACGATACCCGGGCGCGGCCAGTGACCGAGGTCATCAAGGCAGAGCTGAAAGCCAGCTTGTACTATGCGCCCGGCCAGCGCTTTTAATGCTCGCTCTTTCTGCTCACTAAGCTCGCCCAGAAATGCCAGGGTCAGATGTAGGTTGGCAGCAGCAACCGGGCGGCCATCTTCGGGAGCGAAGGCAGTGGCACGCCAGCGTATCACCTGTTGTTGCAGGGCATCAGGTAACGGAAGTGCAAAGAACAAGCGGCGTGAACTGGACATGTAACCCCGGTAAGTGAATTAAACGCTGAGGGTAATGCTACAATGGGTGTCATTCATTAACTACCCCACGAACCACTCCACGGAGAATTTAGTGTCCTTATTGCCCGTCAGTGCGGTTGTTGAGCAACTGCTTGCCTCACTGCAATCCGCCCCTCAGGTCTTGCTGCATGCGCCGACCGGTGCCGGTAAATCTACTTGGTTGCCACTACAAATACTGGCAAAAGCTCAGTTGCCAGGGCGTATTATCATGCTTGAGCCGCGGCGGTTGGCGGCCAGAAACGTGGCCTATCGCCTGGCACAGCAATTGGGGGAAGAGCCGGGCCAAACCGTCGGTTACCGTATGCGGGCTGAAAGCAAAATCGGCCCTCAGACTCGTCTGGAAGTGGTGACTGAAGGAATACTGACCCGCATGTTGCAGCAGGATGTTGAACTGCAGGGGGTTTCCTTGGTCATTCTGGATGAATTCCACGAACGCAGCTTGCAAGCGGATTTGGCCTTGGCCTTATTGCTTGATGTGCAACAGGGGCTGCGTGACGATTTGAAGTTACTGATTATGTCAGCGACGCTGGATAATGTGCGTTTGTCGCAATTACTGCCGGCAGCACCGGTGGTGGTTTCAGAAGGGCGTAGTTATCCTGTTGAGCGCCACTATCAACCACTGGCTAGCCATCAGCGGTTTGAGGAGGGGGTGGCATCGGTGGTGAAGCGCTTACTGTCTGAGCAGCAGGGTTCATTGCTGCTTTTCTTACCTGGCGTGGCGGAAATCAGTCGGGTACTGGAACGATTGACAGGGGATGTGGCCACTGACATTGATCTCTGCCCGCTATACGGCGCATTGCCCTTGATGCAGCAACAAAAAGCGATTCAGCCCGCAGCGAAGGGACGCCGCAAAGTGGTGCTGGCCACCAATATCGCGGAAACCAGCTTGACCATTGAAGGGATTCGTCTGGTGGTTGATGCGGGCCTGGAGCGCGTAGCCCACTATGACCTGCGTAGTGGACTGACTCGTTTGGTCACCCAGCGCATCAGCCAGGCTTCCATGTTACAGCGTGCCGGGCGTGCTGGGCGTCTGGAGCCTGGTATCTGCTGGCATCTGTTTACCCGGGAGCAGGCGGAACGTGCGGCGGAGCACGCAACAGCGGAAATCCTGCAAAGTGATCTCGCCAGCTTATGGCTTGAATTATTGCAATGGGGGTGTGTGGATGTCGAACAACTGACCTGGCTTGATCAGCCTCCTCAAGGGGCATTGATGGCAGCCAGCCAGTTGTTACACACCTTATCGGCCATCGACAGTGGGGGCAAGCTCACGGCTCAAGGTCGCAAGATGGCGGGATTGGGTTGCGAACCCCGGTTAGCGGCCATGCTCTGCGCCGGCGCAGAGATGGGGCCTGATGGATTAGCGACAGCAGCGATGTTAGCGGCTCTGCTTGAAGAACCGCCGCGCGGTGGGCAGATCGATATTGGCTATTGGTTGAGTTGCCCCCAATCACATTGGCAACGCCGGGCGACTCAACTAAGTAAGCGCTTACTTCAAAAAACAGGGCAGGTGGATACTGAGCTTGCCCCTTTTTTGCTGGCAACGGCTTTTGCCGACCGTCTAGCGCAGCAGCGTGGGCACGATGGGCGTTATTTGCTGGCGAATGGTTTAGGGGCCGCTATGGATCAGCATGACGCACTATCCAGGTACCCTTGGCTGATCATTCCTTCCCTGTTGCAAGGGCACAACAACCCGGATGCTCGTATCCTGTTGGCGTTACCGATCGAGATTGACAGCCTGGTGACTCAACGGCCACAGCTGGTCAGCAGCCAGACTGCTGTTGAATGGGACGAAGATAAAGGCACTCTGCGCGCATGGCGGCGGCAACAGATAGGCCGCTTAATCTTGCGGGCTCAACCGCTGGCCAAACCGGCAGATGAAGAGTTGCAACAGGCACTGATAAACTGGATACGCACGCAGGGGGTGGGTGTACTCAGTTGGGACAGCGCCGCAGAGCAGTTACGTTTACGTTTACACTGCGCTCAGCGCTGGCTGCCTGAGGCTGCGTGGCCTGCGGTAGATGATGAGTCGCTGTTGGCGACATTGGAAAGTTGGTTATTACCGTCATTGGGGGGCGTGCGCGATCTTCGTGGACTCAAGCAGGTAAATATGGCTGAAGCCCTGGGGCGTCTATTGAACTGGCAACAAAAACAGCGGCTGGATAATGCGTTACCGACTCATTACACTGTAGCCACCGGCAGCCGCTTACCGATTCGCTATGACAGCGATAATCTGCCAGTGCTGGCGGTGCGTTTACAAGAGATGTTTGGTGAACAACGTAGCCCAATGTTGGCCGAGGGGCGTATAGCGGTGGTGCTCGAGCTCCTTTCACCCGCACACAGACCATTGCAAATTACCAGCGATCTGGCTGCTTTCTGGCAGGGGGCGTACCCAGAGGTACAAAAAGAGATGAAAGGGCGCTATCCCAAACATGTATGGCCGGATGACCCAGCCAATAGTCCCCCGACCCGACGTACCAAAAAATATCAATAACGGTACCGCTAGTTTAGGGGGATGGGTTTTCTGCACCTTTGAAGGGTGATGGGTATAATTCAGAAGTTTCTTCTGTTCTGTAGCCTGCTACAGGACTAGATTAAGCGATAAATAATGGCCATCAGGGCCACAATATGGAGAGCAACAGTAATGGCTGGGGATGACCGCAAGCCGATTGGGCGCCAAGGGAGACAAGCTAAACGTCAGGCGCCACGTAGACCGATGCGCCGTCGTCGTGATGATGATTATGACGATTATGATGAATACGAAGAAAACGAGTATCAGGATGAGTATGACGACGACGAGGATGGCTATGATGAGGAATATGAGGAAAAACGCATGTCGCGCAAGGTAAAAGCGCGCCCATCACGTAAAAAACGCCGTTGGCTGGGTTTACTGATCAAGCTGTTCCTGGTGGTTGCCGCATTGTTGGCGGTTTATGGCGTTTATCTCGATTCGCAGATCCGCAGTCGTATTGATGGCAAAGTCTGGGAGTTGCCAGCGGCGGTGTATGGCCGAATGGTTAACCTGGAACCTGGAATGCCATACAGTAAACAGCAGATGGTTAATCTGCTGGAAGGGATGCAATACCGTCAGGTTAGTCGCATGACGCGCCCAGGGGAATTTACGGTGGAGGGCAACAGTATTGAACTGCAGCGCCGTCCATTTGATTTCCCGGATGGCAAAGAGGGGCAGATCCACGCTCGGCTCGATTTCCAGAACAACGGTTTGGCAAAAATCGTTAATATGGATAATCAGCGTAACTTTGGTTTTTTCCGTCTTGATCCGCGTTTGATAACCATGATGCAGTCACCCAATGGTGAACAGCGCCTGTTTGTACCGCGTAGTGGCTTCCCGGATTTGCTGGTGGATACGTTGATCGCCACCGAAGACCGTCAGTTCTATGAGCATGAAGGTATCAGTCTTTATTCTATTGGCCGTGCAGTATTCGTTAACCTGTCCGCCGGTCATGCGGTGCAAGGCGGTAGTACTCTGACGCAACAATTGGTGAAGAACCTGTTCTTGAGCAGTGAGCGTTCACTTTCGCGCAAGCTCAATGAAGCTTATATGGCGTTGCTGCTGGATTATCGTTACAGCAAAGACCGTATTCTGGAGTTGTACCTTAACGAGGTCTACCTGGGGCAGAGTGGTGGTGATGAGATCCGCGGTTTTCCACTGGCGAGCCTGTATTACTTTGGTCGTCCGGTTAATGAGTTGAGTCTTGATCAACAGGCCTTGCTGGTGGGCATGGTCAAAGGCGCCTCGTTGTATAACCCATGGCGTAACCCGCAGTTAGCGTTGGAACGCCGTAATGTGGTGCTTAAGCTGTTGCAGGGGCAGGGGATGATTGACGCTGAGCTCTATAACATGCTGAGTAGTCGTCCGTTGGGGGTGCAGCCGAAAGGGGGCGTGATTTCACCGCAGCCCGCTTTTATGCAACTGGTGCGTCAGGAGTTGCAGAATAAGCTGGGTGACAAGATTAATGATCTTTCAGGGGTGAAGATCTTCACCACACTGGACCCGGTTTCGCAAGATGCGACGGAGAAAGCGGTTGAGGAAGGGGTCCCGGCGCTGCGTGCAGCTCGTCATGTTGATGATCTGGAAGCTGCCATGGTGGTGGTGGATCGTTTCACCGGCGAAGTTCGTGCCATGGTAGGGGGAGCTAATTCTCAGTTTGCTGGTTTCAACCGGGCAACTCAGGCGCGGCGTCTGGTGGGGTCACTGGCCAAGCCACCGACTTACCTGGCGGCGTTGTCGCAGCCCGATAAGTACCGCCTGAATACCTGGCTGGCGGATCAGCCGCTGTCGATAAAGTTGCCAAATGGTACCTCGTGGCAACCGAACAACTATGATCGCCAGTTCCGTGGCCGGGTGATGTTGGTTGATGCCTTGGCCAACTCCCTCAACGTGCCAACGGTCAATCTCGGGATGTCGTTGGGGCTGGATCAGATCAGCGCGACGCTACAACGCTTGGGTATCCCTAAAACCGCCATTTCTCCGGTACCTTCTATGTTGCTGGGGGCCATTGGTCTGACTCCGATGGAAGTGGCACAGGAATACCAGACTATCGCCAGCGGGGGGAACCGTGCCCCGCTGTCTGCAGTACGTTCAGTGATTGCAGAGGATGGCACCGTGTTGTATCAGAGCTTGCCACAGGCAGAGCGTATGGTCCCGGCTCAAGCGGCTTATCTGACATTGTACGCGATGCAACAGGGGGTAGTCCGTGGTACTTCGCGTTCACTGTCTGGTAAATATGGCAACTACAATTTGGCGGCCAAAACCGGTACCACCAACGATTTGCGCGATAGTTGGTTTGCAGGTATTGATGGCAAGGAAGTGGCGATAGCCTGGGTTGGGCGTGATAATAATGGCCCAGCTAAATTAACCGGTGCTAATGGTGCTCTGACACTGTACCGTCGCTATCTGGAGAATCAGACGCCGTTGGCGTTGACGTTGCAACAGCCAGAAGGAATTAGCCAGATGGCCATCGATTCTGACGGTAATTTCATTTGTGGTGGTAATGGCTCGCGTACCCTCCCCGTGTGGACGGAAAACCCACAGGGATTATGCCAGGGGAGTCAGGCGGTGGTACAACAGGCTCAACAGCCATCGCAGCAAACTCAGCCACAGCAGCAGCAACAGCAACAACAGCAACAGCCACCACAATCTCAGCAGCCAAAACTGGATGAGCAGAAAGATGCCGATGGTGTTCCTGGGTGGATCAAGGATATGTTTGGTCAATAAAATATATCCAGTAACAAAAACGGCGAGCCAGTGGCTCGCCGTTTTTACTACCCTCATATGGGCTTATTTCAAGCCAGCAGCTTCACGCAACAAAGGGGCTTTATCAGTGGCTTCCCAAGGGAAGTGTTCACGACCAAAGTGGCCATAAGCGGCGGTTTGGCGATAGATCGGTTTTAACAAATCCATCATCTGGATCAGCCCATAAGGACGCAGATCGAAAAATTCGCGCACCAGCACGGTCAACCGCTCAGTTGAAATTTTCTCAGTCCCGAAGGTTTCCACCATGATAGAGGTTGGCTCAGCCACACCGATAGCATAAGAAACCTGGATTTCACAACGCTCAGCCAACCCGGCGGCCACGATATTTTTCGCGACATAACGGGCAGCATAGGCAGCGGAACGGTCAACTTTGGAAGGATCCTTGCCGGAAAATGCCCCACCACCATGACGTGCCATACCACCGTAGGTATCAACAATGATTTTGCGCCCGGTCAGGCCGCAATCACCCATTGGGCCACCAATAACGAAACGGCCTGTCGGGTTGATGTGGTATTTGGTATCAGCACTCAGCCATTCAGCGGGCAGCACGGGCTTGATGATCTCTTCCATCACTGCTTCTTGCAGCGCTTTTAGCGTGACCTCTTCACAATGTTGTGTAGAGAGTACCACGGTATCGATACCCACGATTTTACCGTCGTCATACTGGAAGGTGACTTGGCTTTTAGCATCTGGACGCAGCCATGGCAGAGTGCCATTTTTACGCACTTCAGACTGGCGTTGAACCAGGCGGTGTGCGTAAGTGATTGGAGCCGGCATTAACACGTCGGTTTCGTTGCTGGCATAACCAAACATCAACCCCTGGTCGCCAGCCCCTTGCTCCAATGGGTCACTACGATCTACACCCTGGTTGATATCTGGGGATTGTTTACCGATGGCGCTTAAAACCGCGCAGGAGTTGGCGTCGAAGCCCATATCAGAATGAACATAGCCAATCTCACGCACGGTTTGACGGGTGATTTCTTCAATATCAACCCAGGCGCTGGTAGTAATTTCGCCGCCAACGAGCACCATACCGGTTTTTACGTAGGTCTCACAGGCTACGCGCGCTTTAGGATCTTGTTCTAGAATGGCGTCAAGAACGGCATCGGAGATCTGATCGGCAATTTTGTCTGGATGTCCTTCAGAGACAGATTCAGACGTGAAAAGGTGTTTAGCCATGGTGATTCTTTACCTTGCACAAAACGGGTTAAAAATAACTGCACAGCGTTGGCGATCCGAACAGCAAAGCATCAGGGCTCTGGTGGTGATAAATTGATCCTGCAACGCCTCTCAGGCAAAGCTGTCAAGCAGTAGAAAAGTATAGATGGATTAACATCTGGACGTCTATTTTAAGTCAGGAGCTGAGAAGATTGCCAGCAATTTCTGATTTTTTGTGCTCGCGATCGCCCGTCTTTACGCCATTTTCATCGCTTGAAACAGTTTCTGGCAAATTTTCATTTTGCATTTTCCTTGAGTGTCCGGTAAAAACAGCGCCAGAATGCTTTTAGTGCATTACGCAGGGTGTGAATTTGTCGTTGATTCAAGTTGCAGTTAATACGCCTGCAACTTGGGTGAACTTGGGTATATGCTGAATAGATGTCCGCCATTAACGGGTGAAATTTATTTTTATGCTCCATGCAGGAGGTTGCCATGAATGATCAGGTTGCCAGCAAGATGCTGCGCACTTATAACGTCGCCTACTGGGGCAACAATTATTATGACGTTAATGAACTGGGACATATCAGCGTCTGCCCGGATCCAGACGTCCCACAGGCGCGTATTGATCTCGCTGAATTGGTCAAAGAACATCAGGCAGAGGGGGGGCGTTTACCTGCTCTGTTCTGTTTTCCTCAGATCTTGCAGCATCGTTTGCGATCAATTAATGCCGCTTTCAAACGTGCGCGTGAATCTTTTGGTTATCAAGGTGATTACCTCCTGGTTTACCCGATCAAAGTTAACCAGCATCGTCGGGTGATTGAGTCGCTGGTCAATTCGGGGGAGCCATTAGGGTTGGAAGCGGGTTCCAAGGCAGAGTTGATGGCCGTATTGGCACATGCCGGTATGACTCGTTCGGTGATCGTCTGTAACGGTTATAAAGATCGCGAGTATATCCGTTTGGCACTGATTGGCGAAAAGCTAGGCCACAAAGTCTATCTGGTGATCGAGAAGATGTCGGAAATTCGCCTGGTACTGGAAGAAGCCGAACGCCTGAATGTGATACCTCGTTTGGGGGTTCGTGCTCGTCTGGCTTCCCAAGGCTCAGGTAAATGGCAAGCCAGTGGCGGGGAAAAATCCAAGTTCGGCCTGGCCGCTATTCAGGTGCTGAAATTGGTGGAAACCTTGCGTAATGTGGGTCGCCTGGATAGCCTGCAATTACTGCATTTTCACCTGGGTTCTCAGTTGGCCAATATTCGCGATATTGCCACCGGAGTCCGTGAGTCTGCGCGTTTTTATGTCGAATTACATAAGCTCGGCGTTAATATTCAATGTTTCGATGTGGGCGGTGGCCTGGGTGTAGATTACGAAGGGACCCGTTCGCAATCCGATTGCTCGGTTAACTACGGTCTGAACGAATACGCCAACAATGTGATCTGGGGCATTGGGGATGCTTGCAATGAGTATGATTTGCCGCATCCAACGGTGATCACTGAGTCGGGCAGAGCAGTAACCGCTCACCATACTGTGCTGGTCTCTAATGTCATTGGGGTTGAGCGTAACGAATTCTGTGAGCCTGTTCCCCCACCGGAAGATTCGCCGCGCGCACTGGAGAGTATGTGGGAAACCTGGCAGGAGATGAATGAACCGGAAAATCGGCGTTCACTGCGTGAATGGTTACACGATAGCCAGATGGATCTGCACGATGTGCATACCCAATATACTCACGGGATGCTGGACCTGACCCAACGAGCCTATGCCGAGCAGTTGTATCTGAATATCTGCAATAAAATTCAGCAGCAGCTTGACCCAAGTAATCGAGCTCACCGCCCGGTTATTGATGAGTTGCAAGAGCGGATGGCAGACAAGTTATACGTTAACTTCTCGTTATTTCAGTCAATGCCGGATGCTTGGGGTATTGATCAACTGTTCCCGGTATTGCCGCTCGAGGGGTTGGACAAACCACCGGAAGGTCGGGTGGTGTTGCTGGATATTACCTGCGATTCTGACGGTACCATTGACCACTATATTGATGGTGATGGTGTGGCAACTACTATGCCGATGCCCCCTTACGACCCGGAAAATTTACCGGCGCTGGGGTTCTTTATGGTGGGGGCATACCAGGAAATTCTGGGGAATATGCATAACCTGTTTGGTGATACTTCCGCAGTGGATGTGTTTGTGTTCCCTGATGGTAGCGCGGAAACCGAGTTATCTGATGAGGGGGATACCGTTGCCGATATGCTGGAATATGTGCAGCTCGATCCCACAGCGTTGCTGGCGAAATTCCGCGACCAGGTGAAAAAAACCGATCTGGATAGTGAACTGCAGGCCCAGTTTGTGGAGGAGTTTGAAGCTGGGTTGTATGGCTATACCTATCTCGAAGATGAGTAAATCTATTTGATTGATTGGTTGATTGTCGAGTGAGGATTGACAGTTTCAGGGCGACTAGCTAGCCCTGAAACTGTTGCTAAAGTGAAGGTTCTGACCATGGGGTCATTAGGTGCCATGAGTCGGCCTTGGGTGTGAGAGGTGGTATTTCACGCCTAACATCAATTGGCTAAATCTGTTCGATTAGATTTAAATTTAACGATGTATGACCAACGGATTTAATCGTATTTTTGCTATCGCCCAAGCGATTGGCTACGGGCAATTCGTTTAAATAAGAGGTTAAATATGAGTACCTTAGGCCATCACCCTGATAATTCTTTAGTCTCCAATGCCTTTGGTTTTCTGCGCTTTCCACTGAATTTCATGCCCTACGACAGTGATGCTGAGTGGGTTATCACCGGCATTCCATTTGATATGGCCACCTCTGGGCGTGCCGGTGGTCGTCATGGCCCGGCTGCTATTCGTCAGGTGTCTACCAACTTGGCATGGGAAGGGGCTCGCTGGCCATGGCGTTTTGAACTGCGTGATCACTTGAACGTCATCGATTGTGGTGACATCGTGTTCAATTTCGGTGATGCGCAAGATATGAGTGACAAACTGCAGGCACACGCAGAAAAGTTGTTGCAAGCGGGTAAACGCATGCTCTCTTTTGGTGGTGACCATTTCGTCACCCTGCCATTGCTGCGCGCCCATGCCAAACATTTTGGCAAAATGGCACTGGTACATTTTGATGCGCATACCGATACCTATGCCAATGGCAGCAAATTCGATCATGGCACCATGTTTTTCCATGCGCCAAATGAAGGGCTGATCGACCCTCATCATTCAGTGCAGATTGGTATCCGTACCGAGTTCGATCATGACAACGGCTTTACTGTTCTGGATGCTGCGCAAGTGAATGACCGCAGTGTGGATGATCTTCTGGCCCAGATCAGAGAGATCGTGGGTGATATGCCCGTGTACCTGACGTTTGATATTGACTGCCTGGATCCGGCTTTTGCACCGGGTACCGGAACACCGGTGATTGGTGGCCTGACGTCTGATCGTGCTCTGAAACTGGTACGTGGTATGCAGTCGTTGAATATTGTCGGCATGGATGTGGTGGAAGTGGCTCCGGCTTATGATCAGTCAGAGATCACCGCATTGGCGGCGGCAACGCTAGGCCTGGAAATGCTCTATTTGCAAGCGGCCAAAAAGCTGGAGGGATAACTCCACTGCATTAGTGGCTTGATGGCCAGGCTGTTAGGCTGCTACGGGGCTGGTTGAGACTACCAGCCCCTTTTTTATCCCCGTTATTATTAAAACTGTCGCGCTATTCCCCTCGTTATTGACTGCGTTATTTGTCACTAAAGCAATTGTTGTGTTGCTTTATAACTGTACATTTTTTGTGATCATCACCTCAAAGGCAACTTTTAAACAACCATTTGTTAACAATCCATCGGTGATTTTCTTGACTAAAGAATCGCCATATTTATAGTGGCTGTATTAAATAATAAACTAAGTTTCATATATGAGACAAATAGTTAAGGATGGAAGATATGAGCTGGAAGAATGTGTGTGAGGCATCTCAGGTAACCGAGGATTTTCCTTTCTCTGCGAACATAGAGGGTAGGGAGATCGGCGTTTTCCTGGTGGAGGGGCAATATTACGCGCTGGAAGATGTTTGCCCGCATGCCTATGCCTTGCTCAGCCAAGGGTTTGTTGATGACGGAAAAGTGGAGTGCCCGCTACACGAAGCCCAGTTTGATGTGCGTACTGGCAAGTGTTTGCGCGAGCCGGGTGGCCGTGATCTGCGAACCTACCCTACCCGGATGATCGACAATCAAATCCAAATCACCTTGATCACAGAGGAATAAGCATGCAGCCGATTACTGATTTCAACCCTTGGCTACCGGATAGCCAACAAGTGATTCCCTCCCGTTTTGGCGGTAATGGTCAAATCCATCATCCCGGTAAATATCAAAATGTCATTTGGCAAAGTCGGGCGCGGGTTCCAGACGGCTTTGAAACTGCCCTGGTCGGCGCGTTGGAAGAGATTTTTGAACAGGGGGCGGAAGAGCTGGATCAGATTATCCAGGCCCTCAATCAGCGCCGCTTTTTTGATCGCCATGGGCAGCCATGGAACGAAGACACTTTCCGCCAATTCCTTCAGGTTAACGGTTTCTGAGCCGCATAGGAGAAGAACATGACAAATCAGACCCCATCCTCCGCGCAGACAGTACAGGAGTACCTTGATCAGGGTTTACGTGGTCTCTGGTATCCGGTGCTGGCCAGTTGGGAAGTGAGCAGTAACCCGGTGGGGATCACCCGCCTGGAGCAACAGATCGTATTATGGCGTGATAGCCAAGGCCAACTCCATGCGCTGGAAGATCGCTGCCCCCATCGTGGTGCGCGCCTTTCCGTGGGCTGGAACTTAGGTGATCGCATCGCCTGCTGGTATCACGGTGTCGAAGTTAATGGTGACGGTGTCGTCAAAGATGTCCCAGCGGTGGATCGTTGTCCACTGGTGGGGCAGAAGTGTCTGCGTTCTTATCCGGTGAAAGAAGCCTATGGCGCGGTTTTCCTCTATTTTGGGGTTACAGCTGACGAACCACCTGCAGAACTGACGTTTCCTCAGGAGTTGGCGGATGGCGAAAGTTATAGCCATTTCCTCTGTACTGCCAGTTGGGACTGTAATTACCAGTATGCCTTGGAAAACGTGATGGACCCGATGCACGGTTCTTATCTCCATTCCGCCTCCCACTCTATGGCGGAAGGGGATCGCAAGGCCAATATGTCGTTGCAGCCCACTGGCAGTGGATTCATCTTTAAAAAGGATGAACAAAGTGGTGTGAACTTTGACTGGGTAGAGCTAGGTAGTAGTGGGGCGTATTGGATGCGCCTGTCGATCCCGTATAAAAAACGCTTTGGGCCGGGGGGACATTTCTGGATCATCGGGATGGCGGTACCGGAAGATAAAGATCACTGCCGGGTATTTTTCTGGCGGATCCGTAAAGTGAAAGATTGGCAGCGTGATGCCTGGCGTTTTATGTATCGCAATCGTTTGGAAGGTTTACATTGGGACGTGCTGGAGCAAGACCGTATCGTGCTGGAAAACATGGTACCGAACGCACGTGGCCGTGAATATCTTTACCAGCATGATGTGGGGCTCTCCCGCCTGCGGCGTGTAATGCAGAAGGAAGCCCAAAAACAATTGGCGACCCTCAGCCAACAGGAGACCGCACAGTGAGCGGCCTGCTGGCAGGGAAACGGATAGTGGTCACCGGTGCTGCCCGGGGGCTTGGGCGCAGCTTTGCGGCGGCACTGGCTCAGTCCGGCGCCAGTGTGGTGATGTGCGATATCCTGGCTGCAGAATTGCAGGATAGTGCCGCCAGCTTGCGCCAGCAGGGGGCACAGGTGGAAGTACAGGTTATCGACCTCGCCTCTCCCGCTTCCATCACCGCCGCTTTTAGCGAGATCGCTAAAGGTGGCGTGATTGATGGCTTGGTGAATAACGCCGCATTGGCCACCGGCGTGGGCGGTAAGACCATGATGGAGTACGATATTGATCTGTGGGATCGGGTGATGCAGGTGAATGTGCGTGGTACTTGGTTGGTAAGCCAGGCGGCGGTTCCACTGTTGGCGCAGACGGCCCATGGCAAAATCGTTAATGTCGCTTCAGATACCGCGTTGTGGGGCGCGCCCAAATTGATGGCTTATGTGGCCAGTAAAGGGGCGGTGATCGCCATGACCCGTTCCATGGCTCGCGAGCTGGGGCCGCAGGGGATCTGCGTTAATACCATTGCTCCAGGTTTGACCCGGGTAGAAGCCACAGAGTATGTTCCCGCTGAACGGCACCAATTGTATGAGCAAGGCCGAGCTTTGACCGGGGTACAACATCCAGACGATGTGACTGGCAGTGTGATTTATCTGCTGTCACCATTGGCGGATTTTGTCACTGGCCAGTTATTACCGGTCAATGGTGGCTTTGTGTTTAATTGACAGGTAGGCAACGACTTAAGAGGTAGCACATGGCAGACGAACAAGCGTGTAAATATCTTATCCCCGGGCTGGATCGCGGGTTACAACTGCTACTGGCATTCGGTGAGCAGCATAAGGAAATGACCTTTGCAGAATTACATCGCCTGGTCGATATGCCAAAAGCTACGGCCTATCGGGTGGTACAAACACTGGAACATCTGGGTTTTTTGGAGCGTAATCCACGTACCAATACCTTTGCGTTGGGGATCAAAGTGCTGCGGTTAGGCTTTGAGTATATCGCCTCATTGGATGTTGCTCAGGTGGGTCAACCGGTGATTGAGCAATTGCGTGATCGCAGCCAGTGCAGTAGTCATCTGGCGATCCGCGATGGGCATGATGTGATCTACATTGCCCGTGTCAGCGCGGCGGGTTCGCAGATAAATCAGGTGAGTGTGGGCACTCGCTTGCCAGTACACCGTACTTCTCTTGGCCGCATGTTGCTGACCAGTACCAGCCGGGAAGAGTTTGAGAAGCTATTTCCGCAGGAAACCTTACCTGATAGGGCACCGGGTACGCCCGCTAGCCGTGAGGCTTTGTGGCAAATGGTGCAGCAAGATAAAGCGCGCGGTTATGTGATTGGTGAATCCTTCTTCCGGCTAGGTATCTCGTCGATCGTTTACCCGATCTTTAACCGCGAACGGCAGGTGGAGGCAGTAGTCAGCATTATGGTGCCCTCGAATGAGATCCCGAAAGCGGACCGCGAACGGTTACGCGCCGAAGTGCGTGATGCCGCAGTGAAAATATCCGGGTTTCTAGGGGCATCGGTGCAGGAGTACGCCAGCTAGGTCACTGTTACAACCAGACTGATTCTTTAACTCAGGCAGTAATCAGGCTCATGCAAATTAATGGGCCAGGGTTCGCTCATGCCTGAAAAACATATTCAGCGATAACCTGAGGCACAACGAATGAGCATAAGCGGAATCGAAAAGCTGGAATTTGGCGTTGAAGATCTGCCAACGTGTGAAAAATTTATAAAAGACTTTGGCTTGCAGCCAGTGGTTCAACAGCAGGGGGATCTCTACCGTGAGTTTACCACCCTCACTGGGGCCAAAGTGGTGCTGTATCCACAAAACAGCGGGGCATTACCCCCAGCGTTTGAAGCGGGTTCTACGCTGCGCCGTATCACTTGGGCGGTTGAAAGCCCAACTGCTCTGGCTACATTACAAAAGAAACTGGCACCCATGCCAGGCTTCCACCAGGTGGGCGAAGAGTTTGAATGCCAAGATCCTAACGGCATGACGGTACGCTTTGCTGTCAGTGCGCAGCAGCCAGTGAGTCTGCCGGTATCGCCGATTAACCAGTGGGGAGATGTACGCCGCATCGATCAAGCCAGCCCGGTTTATACCCAGGCACAACCCGTTAATATCGGCCATGTGGTGTTCTTTGTGGAAGACTTACCGGCTACGGAGCGTTTTTACTGCGATGTGCTCGGGTTCCAGGTGTCTGACCGCTATATTGACCGCGCGGTGTTTCTACGCACCCAGGTACGCGGGGTTCACCACAACCTGTTTCTGCTCAAATTGCCCAACCGCCCGCGTGGCCTGAACCATGTGGCGTTCACCGTGCGCGATATCCATGAAGTGATCGGCGGTGGTATCGCCATGAATAAACAGCAGTGGAGCACTTTTCTTGGCCCGGGCCGCCACCCGATCTCCTCTGCCTACTTTTGGTATGTCAACAGCCCGACCGGCGGCGCGTTTGAATACTACACCAATGACGATTACTTGACCGAAAACTGGCAACCCCGTGAGCTGGAGCATTCGCTGGTGTCATTTACCGAATGGGCGGTTGAAGGGGGAATAGACCACGATACCCGCCGGCAACATCACAAAACGGGGGCGCTATGAGTGCAGGTATTGTGATTATTGGTGCTGGGCAAGCGGGGGGTTGGGCCGCCAAAACCCTGCGTGCAGATGGTTACAACGGCAAACTCACGGTGGTGAGTGATGAACCTTATGATTTCTATGAGCGTCCACCGCTTTCTAAATCCGTGTTGCTGGATGAACAGGCTCCACTAAGCCGCCTGTTTAGTGAAGAAGAAGTTTCCGCGCTAGATATCGACTGGTATCGCCCATTACGGGCTGAGGCGATTGATGCCCATCAGCAGACGGTGACGCTCAATAATGGTTGCCAACTACATTTTGAACAACTGTTGCTGGCCACCGGTGGGCAGCCACGCTTGCCGGATGCCCACTGGGCCAGTCATCCGCACGTGATGACATTGCGCTCTTGGGATGATGCCATTCGCCTGCGCCACAATTTGCTGCACTGTAAAAAACTGGCAATTGTTGGCGGTGGCTGGATTGGCCTGGAAATCGCCGCTTCAGCCCGCAAGCTGGGCATTGAGGTGACGGTATTTGAGCGGCAACCTGCATTGTGTATGCGCAGTGTTGGGTCAGAGGTCTCGCAGGCGTTGCTGGAACTGCATCAACAGCAGGGTGTGACGGTGCATTGCGACTGTGGCGAACTCACCCTTGAGGACCGGCAGGGAACTGCGTGGATAACCAGTGGCAAAAGCGCCGCACACTCTTTTGATCGGGTGGTGGTGGGCATTGGCGTGGAGCTAAACCTGGCGTTAGCACACAGTGCTGGGCTGCGGGTTGAGCATGGGATTGTGGTCGATGGGCAAGGGCGAACCAGCCACCCGGCAATTTTTGCCGCTGGCGATGTGGCACGTCATCCTAAACTTGGCCTCTGTCTACAGTCTTGGGCTTACGCACAGAACCAGGCGATTAGCACCGCCCACGCGATGCTGGATGCCACCGCGGTACCTTACGATGAAGCCGCCTGGCTTTGGTCAGATCAATATGACGCCAATATCCAGATCCTTGGCATCCCTAATGGGGGTGTTCACTCCGTGGTGCGCCGAACACCGCAATCATCGCTGTTTTTTACCCTGAATGCTGAGCAGCAACTGGTGCAAATGGTGGCGTTTAATGATGCGCGCGCCATCAAGCTGGGTAAACGTTGGCTGGCCAGTGGCCGGATATTGGATCCGCAGCAACTGGCGGATGTGGAGTTTTCTCTGATGGCGTTGAAATAGCCGCCGACCTGAGGGAGCGTTTTATGACGATACAAGATATTGACACCCGTAATACTCGGGTGGGGGATGTTGTTGCCGAAAACTTGCCAACCAGAGTGCGTTGGTCAGCGCCTATCGCCCTGTTTGCCTGCGTATTGCTGGCATTTTTCGACAAGATCAGTATTGCTGCACTGTTTTCTGACGCCGAGTTTCAGCAGGCGATGGGCATTGGTTTTGATCCTGCCCGGCTGGGATTACTGATGAGTGCCTTCCTGTTCTCTTACGGCATCTCTTCCATGTTGCTGAGTGGCATTGGTGACCGGTTAAACCCAGTCAAAGTCCTGATCGGTATGATGGTGAGTTGGGGGGTGCTGATGGTCTTAATGGGCCTGACACGCTCCTATTACAGCATGATTACCTTGCGTGTTTTGCTGGGGATCGCAGAAGGTCCACTGATACCGATGGCTTACACCATTGTACGCCAGGCATTTCCGCAACATTTACAGGCACGTGCCACCATGATGTGGTTATTAGGCACGCCGATCGGTGCGGCGCTCGGCTTCCCGGCAACCTTATATATTCTGCACAACTTTGACTGGCAAAGTACCTTCTTCTTTATGGCATTTCTGACACTGCCGGTCATGCTGTTGGTGTTTTGGGGGACCAGACATCTGAATGTGGATCGCCCCGTGCTGGCTGGTAATAGCAAACCGCTGGCTGCTGAGCGTAGGCAGCTACGGGCTGAACTGTTTCGGACCCCGCATTTCTGGATGATTTGCCTATTCAATATTGCATTTCTGACCTACCTGTGGGGCATGAATGGTTGGGTGCCTAGCTATCTCATTGAAGGTAAAGGTATTCATCTGGAACATGCTGGCTACCTGTCATCACTACCGTTTATTGCCATGCTGTTAGGCGAAGTGCTGGGTGCCTGGCTATCAGACAAAATGGATCGCCGGGCTTTGGCCTGTTTTATCTCATTGTTTGGGGCCGGCTTGGGTTTGTGGGTGGTGTTACATCTGCAGGGGACTTACAGCGTGATTGCCGCCATGTCTTTCAGCACCTTTATGTGGGGTACCGGGGCACCCAATATCTTTGCCCTGTTGGCTAAGGCCACCAGCAGCCGGGTTAGCGCCACTGCTGGCGGTATTTTTAACGGGTTAGGTAACTTTGCCGGTGCTTTGGCTCCGGTGCTGATGGGGGCGTTGATCGCCGCTAGCGGCAATATGGATAACGGCTTGCTGTTCCTGGTGGTGATGGCCTTGGTTGGCTGCGTCATTTTGCTGCCGTTAGTGAAAAAATATTGATGTGACCATATTGATATAACAAAGGAGAGAAAATATGTCTCAAGTTGAAGATAAAGCAGTGACCAAGCCGCAGGATCTGACGATAAAACAACGGGTAGAGTCACGCATCGCCCGCTTTGAGGGGCGTAAATACGACTGGAACGCACTGAAGTTTCAGGCGGATTATGATCCGAAGTATCGTCGCGCGCAGATGCGCTATCTGGGGACTGGTGCTACCGGTGTCGCCAGCGATAGCAACACCGTTCCGGCAGAGCACTTTACTTTTTCCACCATGGTGCTGCCCGCCAAATGTGAAGGACCGCTGCACCTCCATGCGGATGTTGAAGAAGTGTTCTTTATGCTGAAAGGCAGCATCACGGTGATGATCAGAGATGGTGACGAATACTACGAAACCACCCTGAAAGAGCGTGACCTGATATCCGTACCGGCAGGGATTTATCGCGGCCTGTTCAACCATGGTGAAGAAGAAGCCCTAATGTGCGTGATGCTGGGTACCCCCAAGCCGGAAATACCGACCTACCCGGCGGATCACCCTTTATCCAAAGTGAAGCGTAACTGATGAGTGGTTTACCGCAACGCCAACAGGCGAACTGTGGCGGCTACCCATTAAGCTGGCGTGAGGCGGGACAGGGCCAGGCGGTGTTGTTACTGCATGGTATCAGTTCCGGCTCCGCTTCTTGGGTCAAGCAGTTCAGTGATAGCGCCTTGACGGATAACCATCGTCTGATCGCCTGGGATGCCCCAGGTTATGGTGGGAGTGCGGTACTGGCGCAAGCGACAGCCAGTGCCGCCGACTATGCCAAGGCGTTGGCGGCCTTGGTTGCTGAGTTGGCGTTGCAACAGCCACTGATTGTTGGGCATTCCCTTGGCGCGTTGATTGGCAGTGCCTACGCCGCCGCCCATCCTGATGGTATCAGTGGCTTGGTCCTGGCTGATCCGGCGCAAGGTTATGCCACGGCCAGCGCAGAAAAACGCCAGCAGGTTTATGCACAGCGTAAACAATTGATGGCAACACTCGGCCCACAAGGTTACGCAGAGCAGCGTGCGGCGGCGTTACTGCGTGAGGGGGCAGAACCACAGGATATCGCTTGGGTCGGTAATGGTATGCAGCAGCTTAATCCCGCTGGTTTTCTTAATGCGGCGTGGATGTTGGCCAATGATGACATCCATCAATATTTGCGTGCTTACCAGGGGCACTTACAGGTGTGGTGTGGCAGTGAAGACCGCATCACCCCGCCAGCAGGGGCTGAAAGTCTGGCACAACAGTATGCTGCGCCGATGCGCCTGATCCCAGCGGCAGGGCATGCCAGCTATCTTGATGCCGCAGCACTGTTTAACCGTTATTTGCAGCAGTTTACGGGGGGGATCCCATCATGAACTTTCAAATAGAGCAACGAGTTGCCGTGGTCACTGGTGGCTCCTCAGGGATCGGTTTTGCAACCTTGCGTCTGCTACTGGCGGAAGGGGCAAAAGTGGCTTTCTGTGGTCGTAACCCAGATAAACTGGCTTCTGCACAGGCCAATTTGCGCGATGAGTTTCCACAAGCACAAATCCTGGCATTACCCTGTGATGTGCTTGATGTTGACCAGGTTGCCCACTTTGCTGACCAGGTGAACCACCATTTTGGTGCAGTGGATATGTTGATCAATAACGCCGGGCAAGGGTTTGTGGCGAATTTTGAGCAAACACCACGTGAAGCCTGGCTGCATGAAGCAGAACTCAAACTGTTTGGGGTGATTAACCCGGTACAGGCATTTTTACCCGCGTTACAACGTTCAGATATTGCTTCGATTACCTGCGTTAACTCGTTACTGGCTTTGCAACCGGAAGAGCACATGATTGCCACCTCGGCGGCTCGGGCCGCGCTACTCAATATGACGCTGACCTTGTCGAAAGAGCTGGTGAGTAAGGGAGTGCGTGTCAATTCTATCCTGCTGGGAATGGTGGAATCTGGTCAGTGGCAGCGCCGCTTTGCCCAACGGGATGATCAGCAGCAGAGCTGGGAGCAGTGGACAGCGGCGCTCGCGCAGCGGCGTGGTATTCCGATGAAACGACTGGGTAAGCCCCAAGAAGCGGCACGCGCCTTGCTGTTTTTGGCCTCACCCATGGCTTCCTTTACGACTGGGGCGACACTGGACGTTTCCGGTGGTTTTAACCGGCATCTCTGATAGGGCCAGAAAATGAAAAAAATCATGATGATAGGTTATGGCTCAATGGCCAAAGAGGTGGTGGCACGCTTACCAGCAGGGGTTGAATTGGGTTGGATCCTGGCACGGGAAAAACATCATGGCGAGATCGCGGCGGCATTTAATGGGCGCGTGGTGGCGTTGAGTGACCCGGCACAATGCAGCGAGCGGCCTGACCTGGTGTTGGAGTGCGCCAGCCAACAGGCAGTTGCCGAGTTTGGTGAAGCTATCCTGAAACGTGGTTGGTCGCTGGCGGTGATCTCTACCGGTGCGTTGGCTGATAGCGCATTACAACAGCGTTTACAGCAGGCGGTGGCAGCGCATCATGGCCGGTTGATGGTGCTGTCTGGTGCGGTGGCGGGTATGGATGGACTGGCGGCGGCTCGTGAGGGCGGGCTGGAAAGTGTCACTTACCAATCCAGCAAAAGCCCGGCCAGTTGGCGTGGTAGCCAAGCGGAAAAATTGATCGACCTAGATAGTGTCACTGAAGCGCGAGTGTTCTTTGAGGGCTCAGCCCGTGAGGCGGCACGGCTATTTCCAGCCAATGCCAATGTGGCTGCCACCATTGCACTGCATGGCCTGGGGATGGATGCCACGCGAGTACGCTTGCAGGTGGATCCACATACCCAACGCAATACCCATCGCTTACAGGTATCTGGCCGCTTTGGTCAATTCCAGATTGAGCTCTGTGGCAACCCGTTGGCGAGTAACCCCAAAACCTCAATGTTGGCGGCGTTGAGTGCGGTACAAGCTTGCCGTGACTTGTAATGGCCAGTGAACGCCAGTGATAGCCGAGATTTTGACCTTAGTTTTTATTGCCTGAACAACAGGAGTACCTGATGGAAACGTTAAAGATTTTTCTTGCTGGCCGCTGGTGTGAGGGGCGAGGTGACGAGATGCAGTCGGTTTTTCCGGCTGATGGCAGCGTGAATGCCCACTTGCGTGCCGCCAGCATTGAAGATGTCAATGAAGCGGTGACGGCAGCGGAACAAGCCTGGCGCAACCCAAACTGGCGGGGGGTGATGCCGCATCAGCGTGCGGCTATTTTGTACCGTGTTAGTGATTTGATCAGCGCACAGGTAGAGAGCTTGGCGCAACTGCAAACCCGTGATAACGGTAAGCCATTAGCGGAAACCCGTGGATTAGTGATGAGTGCGGCAGCTACTGCGCGCTATTTTGCTGCCGCCTGCGAAGTGCTTGAGGGAGAACTGCCCACTCAGCGCAACCGTGACGTAATGACCTTAAGCCAATATCAACCGTTGGGGGTGATTGCGGCCATCACCCCCTGGAACTCCCCCATTGCCAGTGAAATGCAGAAAGTGGCGCCGGCGTTAGCTGCAGGAAATGCCGTGGTGCTTAAACCTGCCGAAGCGACGCCTTTAATGGCGCTGAAATTGGCGGAGTTGTTTGAACAAGCGGGTTTGCCTGCCGGCTTGCTGAGTGTATTACCGGGTAAAGGGTCAGTGATTGGCGAAGCGTTAGCGCGTCACCCACTAGTGAAGAAGATCTCTTTTACCGGCGGTACCGGCACTGGCCGTCATCTGGCCCATATTGCGGCTGAAAAACTGATCCCCACTTCACTGGAGCTGGGGGGTAAATCACCAACGATAGTCTTAGCGGATGCCGACCTGGAGCAAGCGGCAAGGGGTATTTGTTACGGTATTTTCAGTTCGGCGGGGCAGGCGTGTATTGCCGGATCGCGGTTGTTTGTACACCGTTCATTGTATCAGCCCTTATTGGCACGCTTGTGTGAACTGACGGCGGGTCTGCGTATCGGCAACCCACTACAGCCCGGTATTCATCTGGGCCCATTAATCAGCCAAAAACACCGCCAGAGCGTCGCGGACTACGTGGCGTTGGCTCAGCAGGAGGGGGGAGAGTCCTGATGGGGGGCGAGTCACCGGCCGATCCACAATTGGCGCAAGGCAGTTATTACCTGCCAACGATTATAGAAGGGCTGAGTAATAGTGCTCGGGCCTGCCAAGAGGAGATCTTCGGCCCGGTGCTGGTGGTAATGCCGTTTGATGATGAAGCACAGTTGGTTGAACTGGCCAACGACTCAGTATATGGCCTGGCCGCAGGTATCTGGAGCCGTGATTTTACCCGTGCGATGGCGCTGGCAGAACAGTTGGAAACCGGCACTGTGTGGATTAACACCTACAAAACATTCTCGATTTCTACGCCATTTGGCGGCTTTAAACAGAGTGGCTTGGGGCGTGAAAAGGGCCGCCAGGGTATTCAGGCTTATATGCAACAAAAAAGCCTGTATCTGGCATTGAGTAATCAGCCCAATCGTTGGAGTGACTGAGCGTCTTCCATAAAACAAGATAATCAAGAAGGTAGAAGATGAACGAAAAAATAACGGTTGGTGAGGCGATAGTCCGAACGCTGGAACAGTACCAAGTGGCTGCAATCTATGGCGTTATCTCAATCCATAACCTGCCAGTGGCCGATGCTATTGGGCAACGTGGGGCGATCCGCTTTGTGCCAGCACGCGGCGAGGCAGGGGCGGTGACCATGGCGGATGCTCACGGGCGTTTTTCTGGCCTGGGGGTGGCGTTGACCAGCACCGGCGCTGGGGCGGGCAATGCGGTGGGGGCAATGATTGAAGCACTGAATGCCAATACGCCATTACTGCACATTACCGGCCAGGTAGAAAAAGCCTATCTGGATGCTGATGCCGGGTTTATTCATGAAACCAAAGATCAATTGGGTTTTCTGCGTGCTTGTTCCAAGCAGGCTTATCGGGTGCATACGCCCGAACAGGCGGTAGCGGTGTTGCAACGGGCTATTCTGGATGCGCAGACCGTTCCTTGTGGCCCGGTGGCGATAGAGATCCCGATCGATATTCAAAACAGTCTGATCCCTGCCAATCTGGTAGGTGGTGCCATTTTGCCACCGGTGTTGCCAGCGGCGGCTGACGTGGCGGTAGAGCGCCTGTACCAGCGCTTGCGCAGTGCCAAACGCCCGCTACTGTGGGTGGGGGGCGGTGCACTGGCCTGCCGTGAAGCGGTTAAACAGTTGGCAGATGCCGGCGTGGTGGTAATTTCCAGTACGCATGGGCGTGGTATTTTGCCCGATAGCCACCCGCGCAGCTTGCGGGCATTCCATAACTCACCCAGTGTTGAAGCGATCCTGACGCAGTGTGACTTAACGCTGGTGGCGGGTTCTCGGCTACGTAGTAATGAAACGCGTACTTGGTCGCTACCACTGCCTCGCCCGTTGGTACAGATTGATATCGACCCGGCGGCAGCCAACCGTAACTATCTGGCAGATGAACAGATTTCTGGTGATTGTGCTGCTTTGCTCACTGCATTGGCAGCACGGTTGACCCCAGGAGAAAAAGTGAATGCCGACTGGGATAGGGAAATTGCTCAGGCGGTAGAGCAGGCAGAAGCGGCACTGCGCCAGCAGTCGGGGGAATACGCCAAACTGAATGATGCGATCGCCAGCGCATTACCACCGGATGGTTTACTGGTCCGTGATATCACCGTCTCTGGCAGTGTTTGGGGCAGCCGCCTGTTCCGTGCTATTTCACCTTTGTGCAATATTCACTCCTTGGCGGGGGCGATCGGCATGGGGTTATCGATGGCCATTGGTACGGCGATTGCCAACCCACAGCGCAAAGTGGTGGGACTGGTGGGGGATGGGGGTTTAGCCCTAGGGTTAGGGGAATTGGCGACCATGGCGCAGGAGAAAGCCAATATCACTTTGCTGATTATGAATGATGGTGGTTATGGTGTGATGCGGGGTATTCAAGATAAGTATTTTGCCGGGCGGCAGTACTATAACCAATTACATACCCCAGATTTTTGCCAGGTTGCCGAAGCTATGGGAATCAAAGCCTGGAAAGTGAATCATGCCGAGCAGTTTGCCGGTGTTATGGCAGAGGCGATTAACTACTCAGGGCCATCAGTGGTCGAGGTGGAGATGAACAGCGTAGGCCCCTTGAGTTTTGCCGGTCCACCACAGAAATTGTATTAACTATCGGCGGCAAAGCGTTCTGCCATTTTTCAAGCGACTGCCATGTTTATATCATCCGCTGTTTTATCAGGCCCATTATTGGGCCTTTTTCTCACCTGCTTAGCGGTTTACGTTGTTTAAACCCATCTGCATTTTACTTGGTCATTTAAAGTAGATTAACGAGATAAAAGAATGGCTAACTGATCTTTTTTTTTCTACTACACTTTCTTAAGAAGCGAATGAGTTTCTCACCCGATACTCATGAGACTCCTCATACTTCAATTGCAGGGCTATTGGTTGAGTTATTCAGCCTGGCTCCCTGAAATTACTCGTTTCGGCACCACCGATGATGTGGGTGCGAAAAGGCTTTACCTGCAACTTGAATGAAGCAGGACATAAAGGGTTCACACCTTATCACTCTATTCTATAAAACATTAACTCAATTTATTTAACAAACCTGTGTCAGTGTTACGCAAAGAGTCATGCGATGGGTGACATCATCATATAACCAATAAATTCACGATATTGTCACCTCATTTAGAATAACGCTGGCATAGAGGGGATGGACACTATGAATCGTGTATACCGTGTTGTTTTTAACTACGCTTTAGGGCTTATGCAGGTGGCTTCTGAGTTTACGCGCCGTACGGGTAAGTCATCCTCTGGTCAGACCGTGGTTGAAGGTGCTGGTTGTCACGCTTCAGAGAGTCAAACAATTAAAAAAAGCGCTTTATCAATTCGTGGTTGGCCACTGCTGAGTGCGGTTTGCCTGGTTTTATTCTCTCAAGGGGTATTCGCCAACGGTACGGGTGGCGATAACGCTTCTTTCTTGGGGGGCAATGGAGCTTATGGTGGTGCTGGCGGGGGTGGGGGAGCGAGTGGCACTGGTGGAAGACCGAGCGCCCGTTCTATAGCGGGTTCCGCTGGTTTAGCCAATGGTACTGGCGGGGCGGGGTCAAGAGGTTCGGGTACAAACGCCGATGACCCTGTGGGCTCGGCAGGGCTTGGTGGGGGCATAGGCAGTGCAGCTAACCCGGTGGGTGTAGCGGGAGGTGTAGGGGGAAATGCTGTTTGTACACCTTCTTGTTCTAATGGTTTTGGTGCTGGTGGTGGTGGTGGTGGTGGTGCTGGTTTTGTCGGTAGCACAATAAATACGATCTCGGCAACTATCCGTGGTGGCAATGGCGGTAATGGGGGTAATGCCTTGGCTACTGGTGGTTCAGATGGGGGTAGTGGTGGCGGTGGTGGTGCCGGTGTTGTACTGACAGGTAGCGGTACCACCACGGTGAATACCAATATCACTATATCTGGTGGTACTGGGGGCAATGGAGGAACCGGTGCTGGTGGTGGTGGTGGTGGTTTTGGTGGTGGTGGTGGTAGTGGCATAGTGAGTAGTGGCGTCAGTATCAGCAATAGTCGGACCATTTCCGGTGGCAATGGCGGGGTGGGCGGAACCAATGCCACCACCGCTGCGCACAGCCGCTCTGGTGGGGTTGGTGGCACCGGTATTACCGGGTCATCACTGACCATCACTAACACCGGAACCATCCAAGGGGGGAGTGGCGGAGCAAGTGGCACTGGCGCATCAGGTACGCCGGGGGCTCTGGCAGCGGGTGGCATTGGTATCACTGGCAGTAATATGACCATCATCAACTCCGGAACCATTACTGGTGGTCTAACTAGCACCGGTGGCACGCGCAGCCGGGCAATTTCATTTACTACGGGTACTAATCGCCTGGAGTTACAGGCGGGCTACTCTATTAATGGCAATGTCGGCGGGAGTGGAACCAATACCTTGACGTTGGGCGGGGCGACTACCGCTATCTTTAATATGTCCCTGCTAGCCAGTCAATTCACCAGTTTCGGTGCGTTACAAAAAACCGGCAATAGTACCTGGACGCTGACCGGTAGCAGTACCACCACTTCGCCATGGACTATCTCCGCCGGTACATTAGGGACGAGTATTATCGGTGCATTGGGGAATGGTACAATTAGTGTGGCTAATGGCGCGACTTTATTATTTACCAGTATTACCGGATCAACATTTGCCAATACCTTAAGTGGTGCGGGGACCTGGGCGTTAAATGGCAGTAATGTCAGTATGGCCAGCCGTACCAATGCCAGCAACTTTACCGGTATTTTTAACCTAATCAACACCTCAAGCTTAACCATTAATAACGCCACATCATTAAATAGCAATGCCCGGTTTAATATGACCAATGCGAATAGCCGCTTGCTGATTAATAATACCGCCAACTATACCCTGAATAATGGCATTACCGGTGCAGGGCAAATTAATGTCAATGGCAGCAATGCGAATTTGAGCTTTGGTTTTGGTGCCAATGCCGGTAGTGCTTTTACCGGTACCGTGAATCTACAAAACAGCCAGTTCGCTTTGACCGGTAATAATACGACAGCGTTAACCCGAGCGACACTCACCCTAAGCAGTGGCAATCGGACCACGGTGGGTGCGGCGGGAACAACCAGTACGCAAAATATCGGCAACCTGGGCATAGCCGGTGGCACAGCAGAGTTTTATAGCAATTTATTCAGTGATCGTGCGGATAGCATTATTAGCGCCACCGCCCTGACCGCCACCAGTGGCACCATTAATATTGTGGGTGATGGTGCCATCAATGCCAATACGTTAATAGGGAGTCGTTCTTTACTTAACCAGAATATAAATACCCAGTGGACTCAGTTGGTGAACGCCACCAGCGCCGGCAGTGTCAGTGGGTTAAACATGCAGCTCAATGGGGCTGCAGTGAACCCAGGTGTGCGCTATGGCATCACTCAAAATAGTGAGCGTGTAGCCAACGGGCTGTATGATTTTAGCTTATTGAATAACGGCAGCAGTGGTCAGGGCCTTTATATGGGCTATGACCTTGGCTCGATAGAGTTGTTGGTCAATAGTACTAATGCCTTGGTGATCGCCACCGATGGGGTCGTAGGGTCTAACAATAATCTGTCGGTTAACCTGTTTGGTACCGGGGGCATTGTACTGGATGGCACCCAGGCTGCGTTAACCATCTCCAACAGCACCAACAGTTACAGCGGTAACACCACCATCCGTGGGGGTACCGTCTTGCTGGGGGCCAGTGGGGCTTTGGGGAGCACCAACTTACTGGCGGTGAACAACGGCAGTACCTTGAACCTCAACAGCTTTAACCAGAGTGTGTCGACCACCACCAATGACGGCACGGTATTGCTGGGCAGCGGTGTGCTCACCAGTGGGGCATTAACCAACAATGGCACCATTAACCTGGGAACCGGTACTTTGGCACTGACCCAGGGGGGGACGTCCAGTGCTAGCGGGGGGCTAAGCGGTAATGGGCTGTTGAATCTCCAAGGGGGCACTTTCACCGTCAGTGCCGCCAATGGCGGTTTAACCGGTAATAGCACCATTGCCACCGGGGCGACCCTGGTGTTGAACAGTGCGGGGACCCTGGGCAGCAGTGCGGTGAATGTGGGGGGTAACCTCAATTTTGCCCGTAATGGCAGCTTTGCCAACCAACTCAGTGGTCTCGGCACCATCAATACCCTGGGGGATGTGCAACTCACCGGTAATAACAGTTTTACCGGTAATCATGTCATTGCGGCGAATAGCCGGTTAACCGTCAATGCGGCTAACAATCTGGGGCAGTCAGCAGCGAGAGTGAATTTAACCAGCAACACCTCTGGCCTGGTTTTTAATGGCGTGACAGGGAATGTGGCCAATGCGCTGACCGGGGTCGCGGGCTCGACGGTCACCCTCAGTGCTCTGGCGAATATGTCCCTGTCGGGTAATAACAGTACCTTCAATGGACTCTATGACCTGATTGGCAACAGTACCCTGACCGTGGCGCAGGCTCAGAATCTGGGTAACGGTTCGGTGGCGATGGCCAGTGGCAGCAATTTACTGTTCAGCAATTATGCCAATGGTGTTTTGAGCACCTTGGATAATACCCTCAGCGGGGCAGGCACCTGGACGCTGAACGCCAGCCATATCAATCTGAGTAATAACAATCGCACGCTGGATTTGAGTGGGGTGATGGATCTCACCAATGGCTCTAGCCTGAATATTGACGGCAGCACCGTACTCAATACTCTCGCCAGGGTGAATGTGGCGGATACCGGCAGTGATTTGAATATCACCACCACCGGGGCCTTTACCTTCAATAATGGGTTGAGCGGGGTGGGGGATGTTAATGTCAGCACCAACAACACGGCGTTTAATTTTGGTACCGCAGTAGGCAGCGCTTTTGCCGGTACAGTGAATTTACAAAATACCCTGTTTGACCTCATCGGCACCAATACCAGTACGTTAACCCTGGCAACTCTGGACTTGGGGACGGGGAGCTATACCACGGTCGGTAGCAGCAACGTGACCAGTACGGAAAGTGTCGGCAATGTCAGCCTGAATGGCGGCACGCTGAAGTTTTATGGTGATATCCAGGGGCAACGTGCAGATGGCTTGATCACTACCGACGACTTCACCGCCACTGGCGGCATTATTGATCTGGAAAGTCCGGCAATAGTGGCCAATAGTACTGGCAGCGGCTCGCTGCTCAATCAAATGACCGATGGCGATAGCGTGCAGTTGGTGAGTGCCCAAACCGCCAGTGGGGCCGACCAACTGACCTTGCAGATCAATGGCGATGAGGTGGGGCAAAATGTTTCAGACGCCATTGAACAGAATGGCGTGCATGTTGCCAACGGGATTTATGATTACGGCTTGAGCAACAGTGGGGAGAATGGCGAGGGGTTGTATATGAATTACGCCCTTACCGCCTTGGAGTTGCTGGAAGATGGCGACGATGCACTGGTGATAGCGACCGACGGTTTGCCTGGCTCCAACAACGACTTGCTGGTTAACGTGTTTGGCACTGGCGGTCTTGTACTGGATGGCACCTTGGCCCCGTTGACTATCTCCAACAGCACCAACAGTTACAGCGGCAGTACCACTATTGCTGGGGGCACTGTGTTGCTGGGGGCCAGTGGGGCGCTGGGGTATACCCATTTACTGGCAGTCACCACCGGCAGTACCTTTAACCTCAATAACTACAGCCAACTCGTTGAAAGCACCACCAATGAGGGTACGGTGCTGTTAGGCAGCGGCGTGCTGACCAGTGGGGCGTTAACCAACAATGGCATCATTAACCTGGGGACTGGCACGCTAGCGCTCACTGCGGGGGGGACCTCCAGTGCGACCGGTGGCTTAACCGGCGCTGGGTTGTTACAGGTACAAGCCGGTACTTTCACTGTCAGTGCCGCCAACAGTGGGCTGACCGCTGATACCGATATTGACAGCGGCGCGACGCTGGTGCTGAACAATGCCGGGACCCTGGGCAGCAGTGATGTGAACGTGGACGGTAACCTGAATTTCGCCCGTGATGGCAGTTTTGCCAACCCGCTCAGTGGTGCGGGCACTATCAATACCCTGGCGGATGTGCAACTTACCGGTGATAACAGAGGGTTTACCGGTGCTCAGGTGATTGCAGCAGACAGCCGGTTAACCGTGACTGACGCCAATAACCTGGGGGATGCTACGGCTACGGTGGATTTAACGACTGATACCTCGGTGCTGAATTTCAGTGGTGTGACGGAGGATGTGGCCAATGCGTTGACCGGGGTGGTCGATTCCACTGTCAGCATCAGCAATGAGGCCGATATGTCCTTGTCGGCGGATAACAGCAATTTTTACGGCGTGTTTGCTCTGGTGGATAACAGCACCCTGACGGTGACGCAGGGGCAACAACTGGGTAATGGCTCGGTGGCGATTGCCAGTGGCAGCAACCTGTTGTTTGGCGCTTATGCCAATGGGGCGCAGAGCACCTTGGATAACGCGCTGAGCGGGGCGGGCAACTGGACGCTGGATGCCAGCCATATCAATCTGGCCAATAACAGCAATGCGCAGAATTTTAGTGGCGTGGTGGATATCACCAACGGCTCCAGCCTGAATATTGACGGCAGTACGGTGCTCAACAGTGCCGCCAGGGTGAATGTGGCGGATACCAGCAGTGACCTGAATATCACCGCCACCGGGGCGTTTACCTTCAACAATGTGTTGACCGGGGTGGGGGATGTCAATGTTAACACCAACAACAGCGCGTTTAACTTTGGCAGTACGGTGGGCAGTGCGTTTGCTGGTACGGTGAATGTGCAAAATACCCTGTTTGCACTCTCCGGTGATAACACCAGCGCGTTAACCTTGGCGACGCTGGATCTCGGCACCAACAGTCATGCGACAGTTGGTAGCAACGGGGTGACTACCACCGAATCTGTCGGCAATGTAAACCTGAATGGCGGCACCCTGACGTTTTATGGCGACCTGCCGGGGTTGCGTTCAGATGGCTTGATCAGTACCGATAATTTCATCGCCACCGGCGGTACGGTAAATATTTTAGGCAATGCAGCGATAGATAACACCCCCGGCAGTGGCTCACTGTTGAACCAAATGACCGGCAATAATGCCATGCAACTGGTGAGTGCCACCACGGCGACGGGGGCTGACCTGCTGACCTTGCAGATTAATGGTACTAACGTTGGGCAAAATACCTCAGACCAAATTGAACAGAATGGCGTGCATGTTGCCAACGGGATTTATGATTATGGCTTGAGCAACAGCGGGGATAATGGCGCCGGCCTGTATATGGATTATACCCTTACCGCCCTGGAGTTGCTGGAGGACGGTAACGATGCACTGGTGATAGCGACCGATGGGCTGGCGGGCTCCAACAATGACTTGCTGGTTAACGTGTTTGGCACCGGCGGTCTTGTACTGGATGGCACCTTGGCACCATTAACCCTTTCCAACAGCACCAACAGCTACAGCGGCAGCACCACCATCCGTGGGGGCAGCGTGTTGCTGGGGGCCAGTGGGGCGCTGGGGAGTACCTATTTACTGGCAGTCACCACCGGCAGTAGCTTTAACCTCAATAACTACAACCAACAGGTGGGAAGCACCACCAATGAAGGCACCGTGCTGTTAGGCAGCGGGGTGCTGACCAGTGGGCTATTCACCAACAATGGCATCATTAACCTGGGGGCTGGCACGCTAGCGCTGACTGCGGGCGGGACCTCCAGTGCGACCGGTGGCTTAACCGGCGCGGGTTTGTTACAGGTGCAAGCCGGTACCTTCACTGTCAGTGCCGCCAACAGTGGGCTAACCGCTGATACCGACATTGACAGCGGCGCGACGCTGGTGCTGAACAATGCCGGGACCTTGGGCAGCAGTGATGTGAACGTGGACGGTAACCTCAATTTCGCCCGTGATGGCAGTTTTGCCAACCCACTCAGTGGTGCCGGCACCCTCAATACCCTGGCGGATGTGCAACTTACCGGTGATAACAGCGCGTTTACCGGTGCCCAGGTGATTGGCGCCGACAGTCGTTTAACCGTCATTGACGCCAATAATCTGGGGGCCGCCAGCGCCACCGTGGATTTGACCACCGACAGTTCGGTGCTGAATTTCAGTGGCGTGACGGAGGATGTGGCTAATGCACTCACTGGGGTGGTTGATTCCACCGTCAGTATCAGCAATGGGGCAAATATGTCCCTGTCCGCCGATAACAGCAATTTCTATGGCGTGTTTGATCTGGTGGGCGGCAGCACCTTGACGGTAACCCAGGCCCCACAATTGGGCAATGGTGTAGTCGCCATCGCCAGTGGCAGCAACTTGCTGTTTAGCAATTATGCCAACGGGGCACTAAGTACCCTGGATAACGTCCTCAGCGGGGCAGGTACCTGGACGCTGGATGCCAGCCATATCAATCTGAGCAATAGCAGTGATGCACAGGGCTTGAGTGGGGTTATAGATATCACCAATGGCGCCAGCCTGAATATTGACGGCAGCACCGTGCTCAACAGTGCCGCCAGAGTGAATGTGGCCGATACCGGCAGTGACTTGAATATCACCACCACCGGGGCGTTGACCTTCAACAATGCGCTGACCGGGTTGGGGGATGTCAATGTCAACACCAACAACAGCGCGTTTAACTTTGGCAGTACAGTGGGCAGTGCGTTTGCCGGTACGGTGAATTTGCAAAATACCCTGTTTGCCCTCGCCGGTGATAATACCCGTGCGTTAACCTTGGCGACGCTGGATCTGGGCACCAACAGTCATGCGACAGTTGGCAGCAACGGGGTGACTACCACTGAATCTGTCGGCAATGTAGACCTGAATGGCGGCACCCTGACGTTTTATGGCGACCTCCCGGGGTTGCGTTCAGATGGCTTGCTCAGTACCGATAATTTTATCGCCACTGGTGGGACGGTGAATATTCTGGGTAATGCAGCGATAGACAACACCACCGGCAGTGGTTCACTGCTCAATCAAATGACCGGCAATAATGCCATGCAATTGGTGAGTGCCACCACGGCGACGGGGGCTGACCTGCTGACCTTGCAGATCAATGGTACTAACGTTGGGCAAAATACCTCAGACCAAATTGAACAGAATGGCGTGCATGTTGCCAACGGGATTTATGATTATGGCTTGAGCAACAGCGGCAGCAATGGCGCGGGCCTGTATATGGATTATACCCTTACCGCCCTGGAGTTGTTGGAGGACGGTAACGATGCACTGGTGATAGCGACCGACGGTTTGCCAGGATCCAACAACGACTTGCTGGTTAACGTGTTTGGCACCGGCGGTCTTGTACTGGATGGCACCTTGGCACCGTTAACCCTTTCCAACAGCACCAACAGTTACAGCGGCAGCACCACCATCCGTGGGGGCAGCGTGTTGCTGGGGTCCAGTGGGGCGCTGGGGAGTACCTATTTACTGGCCGTGAACAGCGGCAGTACCTTTAACCTCAATAACTACAACCAAACGGTGGGGAGCACCACCAATGAGGGCACGGTACTGTTAGGCAGCGGGGTGCTGACCAGTGGGCTATTCACCAACAATGGCATCATTAACCTGGGGACTGGCACGCTAACGCTGACTGCGGGCGGGACCTCCAGTACTACCGATGGGTTAACCGGCGCAGGTCTGTTACAGCTACAAGCCGGTACCTTCACTGTCAGTGCCGCCAACAGTGGGCTAACCGCTGATACCGACATTGACAGCGGCGCGACGCTGGTGCTGAACAATGCCGGGACCCTGGGCAGCAGTGATGTGAACGTGGACGGTAACCTCAATGTCGCCCGTGATGGCAGTTTTGCCAACCAGCTCAGTGGTGCGGGGACCATCAATACCCTGGCGGATGTGCAACTCACCGGTGATAACAGTGCGTTTACCGGTGCCCAGGTGATTGGGGCAGACAGTCGGTTAACCGTCACTGACGCCAATAACCTGGGGGCCGCCAGCGCCACCGTGGATTTGACCACTGACAGCTCGGTGCTGAATTTCAGTGGTGTGACGGAGGATGTGGCTCATGCACTCACTGGGGTGGTTGATTCCACCGTCAGTATCAGCAATGGGGCTGAGATGTCCCTGTCTGCGGATAACAGCAATTTTTACGGTTTGTTTGATCTGGTGGGCGGCAGCACCCTGACGGTGACCCAAGGGCAACAACTGGGCAATGGCTCGGTCGCCATCGCCAGTGGCAGTAACTTGCTGTTTAGCGCTTATGCCAACGGGGCCTTAAGTACCCTGGATAACGCGCTGAGCGGGGCGGGTACTTGGATGCTGGATGCCAGCCATATCAATCTGAGCAATAGCGATAATGCACAGGGCTTGAGTGGGGTTATAGATATCACCAATGGCGCCAGCCTGACGCTTGACGGCAACACGGTGCTCAACAGTGCCGCCAGAGTGAATGTGGCCGATACCAGCAGTGATTTGAATATCACCACTACCGGGGCGTTGACCTTCAACAATGCGCTGACCGGGTTGGGGGATGTGAATGTCGACACCAACAACAGCGCCTTTAACTTTGGCACTACGGTGGGCAGTGCGTTTGCCGGTACGGTGAATTTACAAAATACCCTGTTTGATTTGTCCGGCACCAATACCACCAGCTTAATGCTTGCTACCCTGAACCTGGGCACCGGCAGCAACACCAACGTGGGTGATGGGGTGCAAACCCTCGGTGGTCTGGTGTTCAATGGCGGTGAATTAACTTACGCCCATATCACTGAAAATAACGGTGTGATCACTGCAGATGGCATCATTACGGCACAAACCATTGATACCACTGCTGGCGGTACCGTGAGTGTTAACCTACCACCGAGTTTATCCCCTAGCTTGGCGGGGTTAAATACGCTGGATCTGGATACCGGGGTGGCTATCGCCACCCTGGCCACTGGCGCTGCTACCGGGACCGGCAGTGAATTGACCCTTACCGATGGGAGCAATACCCCGATCACCGACATTTATCTGCAAGGCATTACCAATCCCAACGACACCACTGTTGCGGCGATGGGGAGTTTTGTTTATGGCTTGAGTACCGGGGTTGGGCAAGATGGTTTATATGTCAGTTATCTGTTGCAACAACTGGAACTGTTAACCACCGGCAGCCAGGCGCTGATGTTAGAAGGTAGCCTGGCGAATAATGGGACTCGACACAATGATCTCGGTGCCAAAATTACCGGCAGTGGGGATTTGGCTATCGACTCCCCCAATGATGGCACCATCATTACCTTGTCTAACAGTAGCAATGATTACACCGGCGATACTTTTGTGCGCTCAGGGATCTTGCAACTGGCGGCGGACTCGGCCTTGGGGCAGACCACCACCCTTGACCTGAGCAGTGGGGCGACGGTGGATTTAAATGGCCACACGCAAACAGTGCAAACCCTGCTCAACAATGGGGTGCTGGACCTGGCGGGCGGTTCGTTACTGCTCGCCCAAGGGGGAGCTCTAGTTCCACCGGGGGTTTGACCGGTGATGGTTTGTTGCAGGTACAAGGTGGCACCTTCACCGTCAGCGCCGCCAACAGTGGCTTAACCGCCGATACCCAAATTGACAGCGGGGCGACGCTGGTGCTGAACAATACCGGGACCCTGGGCAGCAGTGAGGTGAACGTGGAAGGTAACCTCAATTTCGCCCGCGATGGCAGCTTTGCTAACCCACTCAGTGGTGCGGGGACCATCAATACCTTGGCGGATGTGCAACTCACCGGTGATAACAGCCTGTTTACCGGTGCTCAGGTGATTGGCACCGACAGCCGGTTAACCGTGACTGACGCCAATAATCTGGGGGCCGCCAGCGCCACCGTGGATTTGACCACCGACAGCTCGGTGCTGAATTTCAGTGGCTTGAGTGAGGATGTGGCCAATGCGCTCACCGGGGTGGCAGACTCCACCGTCAGTGTCAGCAATGGGGCTGATATGTCCCTGTCTGCGGATAACAGCAATTTTTACGGCGTGTTTGATCTGGTGGGCGGCAGCACCCTGATGGTGACGCAGGGGCAACAACTGGGTAATGGCTCGGTCGCCATCGCCAGTGGCAGTAATCTGCTGTTTAGCGCCTATGCCAATGGGGCACTGAGTACCCTGGATAACGTGCTGAGCGGGGCGGGCACCTGGACGCTGGATGCCAGCCATATCAATCTGAGCAATAACAGTGATGCACAGGGCTTGAGTGGAGTGCTGGATATCACCAACGGCGCTAGTCTGACCATTGACGGCAACACGCTGCTCAACGGTGCCGCCAGAGTGAATGTGGCGGATACCGGCAGTGATTTGAATATCACCACCACCGGGGCGTTTGCCTTTAATAATGCGCTGACCGGGTTGGGGGATGTCAATGTCGACACCAACAACAGCGCGTTTAACTTTGGCAGTACGGTGGGCAGTGCGTTTGCGGGCAATGTCAATTTGCAAAACACGCGGTTTGATCTGTCCGGTACTAATACCACCAGCTTAACGCTCGCCACCCTGAACCTGGGTGCGGGCAGTAACACCAATGTGGGCGATGGGGTGCAAACCCTCGGTCATCTGGTGTTCAATGGCGGTGAGTTAACTTACGCTCATATTACTGAAAATAACGGTGTGATCACCGCTGATGGCATCATTACGGCACAAACCATTGATACCACTGCCGGCGGTACCGTCAGTGTTAACCTGCCAAGCAACTTATCCCCCAGTTTGGCAGGGTTAAATACGCTGGATTTAGATACCGGGGTGGCTATCGCCACCTTGGCCACCGGTGTGGCCACCGGCACCGGCAGTGAATTGATCCTCACTGATGGGAGCTATACCCCGATTACCGGCATCTATCTTCAAGGGATTACCAATCCTGGTGATAGCCAAGTCGCGGCACTGGGAAGCTTCGAGTATGGCCTGAGTACTGGGGCGGATAGTAATGGTTTATATGTCAGTTATCTGCTGAAACAGCTGGAACTGTTAACCACCGGCAGCCAGGCACTGATGTTACAGGGCACCCTGGCCAATAACGGCACTCAACGCAATAATCTCGGGGCCAAAGTGACCGGTAGCGGGGATTTGGCTATCGACTCCCCCAACGATGGCACCATCATCACCGTGTCCAATGCGACCAATGACTACACCGGCGATACGTTGGTGCGCTCAGGGATCTTGCAACTGGCGGCGGATTCGGCCTTGGGGCAGACCACCACCCTTGACCTGAGCAGTGGGGCGACGGTGGATTTAAATGGCCACACGCAAACAGTGCAAACTCTGGTCAATAGTGGGGTGCTGGATCTGGCGGGCGGTTCGTTACTGCTCGCCCTGGGGGGAGCTCAAGCGCCACCGGGGGCTTAACCGGTGATGGTCTGTTGACGCTACAAGGGGGCACCTTCACCGTCAGCGCCGCCAACAGTGGCTTAACCGCCGATACCGACATTGACAGCGGCGCGACGCTGATACTGAACAATGCCGGGACCCTGGGCAGCAGTGAGGTGAATGTCGACGGTAACCTGAATTTCGCCCGCGATGGCAGCTTTGCCAACCCACTCAGTGGTGCCGGCACTATCAATACCCTGGCGGATGTGCAACTCACCGGTGATAACAGCCTGTTTACCGGGGCTCAGGTGATTGGGGCAGACAGTCGTTTAACCGTTACTGATGCCAATAATCTGGGGGCCGCCAGCGCCACCGTGGATTTGACCACCGACAGCGCGGTGCTGAATTTCAGTGGCGTGACGGAGGATGTGGCTCATGCCCTGACTGGGGTGGTTGATTCCACCGTCAGTATCAGCAATGGGGCTGAGATGTCCCTGTCTGCGGATAACAGCAATTTTTACGGTTTGTTTGATCTGGTCGATAACAGCACCCTGATGGTGACGCAAGCCCCACAATTGGGCAATGGTGTAGTCGCCATCGCCAGTGGCAGTAACTTACTGTTTAGCGCCTATGCCAACGGCGTGCTGAGCGCCTTGGATAACGCGCTGAGCGGGGCGGGTACCTGGACGCTGGATGCCAGCCATATCAATCTGAGCAATAACAGTGATGCACAGGGCTTGAGTGGGGTTATAGATATCACCAATGGCGCCAGCCTGACGCTTGACGGCAACACCGTGCTCAACAGTGCCGCCAGAGTGAATGTGGCGGATACCGGCAGTGATTTGAACATCACCACCACCGGGGCGTTGACCTTCAACAATGCGCTGACCGGGTTGGGGGATGTCAATGTTAACACCAACAACAGCGCCTTTAATTTTGGTAGTACGGTGGGCAGTGCGTTTGCCGGTACGGTGAATTTGCTAAATACCCTGTTTGCCCTCGCCGGTGATAACACCAGCGCGTTAACCTTGGCGACGCTGGATCTGGGCACCAACAGTCATGCGACGGTCGGCAGCAACGGGGTGACCACCACCGAATCTGTCGGCAATGTAAACCTGAATGGCGGCACCCTGACGTTTTATGGTGACCTGCCGGGGGTACGTGCAGATGGCTTGCTCAGCACCGATAACTTTATCGCCACCGGCGGTACGGTAAATATTTTAGGCAATGCAGCGATAGACAACACCCCCGGCAGTGGCTCACTGTTGAACCAAATGACCGGCAATAATGCCATGCAACTGGTGAGTGCCACCACGGCGACGGGGGCAGATCAACTGACCTTGCAGATCAATGGTACTAACGTTGGGCAAAATACCTCAGACCAAATTGAACAAAATGGCGTGCATGTTGCCAACGGGATTTATGATTATGGCTTGAGCAACAGCGGGGATAATGGCGCGGGCCTGTATATGGATTATGCCCTTACCGCCCTGGAGTTGCTGGAAGATGGCACCGATGCATTGGTGATAGCCACCGATGGGCTGGCGGGCTCCAACAACGATTTACTGGTTAACGTGTTTGGCAGCGGCGGTCTTGTACTGGACGGCACCTTGGCGCCGTTAACCCTTTCCAACAGCACCAACAGTTACAGCGGCAGTACCACTATTGCTGGGGGCACCGTGTTGCTGGGGGCCAGTGGGGCGCTGGGGAGTACCTATTTACTGGCCGTGAACAGCGGCAGTAGCTTTAACCTCAATAACTACAACCAAACGGTGGGGAGCACCACCAATGAAGGCACCGTGCTGTTAGGCAGTGGGGTGCTGACCAGTGGGGCGTTAACCAACAACGGCACCCTTAACCTGGGGACTGGCACGCTAGCGCTTACTGCGGGCGGGACCTCCAGTGCGACCGATGGGTTAACCGGCGCGGGTTTGTTACAGCTACAAGCCGGCACTTTCACCGTCAGTGCCGCCAACAGTGGGCTAACCGCTGATACCGACATTGACAGCGGCGCGACGCTGGTGCTGAACAATGCCGGGACCTTGGGCAGCAGTGATGTGAACGTGGACGGTAACCTCAATTTCGCCCGTGATGGCAGTTTTGCCAACCCACTCAGTGGTGCCGGCACCCTCAATACCCTGGCGGATGTGCAACTTACCGGTGATAACAGTGCGTTTACCGGGGCCCAGGTGATTGGCACCGACAGCCGATTAACCGTCACTGACGCCAATAATCTGGGGGCCGCCAGCGCCACCGTGAATTTAACCACCGACAGTTCGGTGCTGAATTTCAGTGGCGTGACGGAGGATGTGGCTCATGCCCTGACCGGGGTGGCAGACTCGACGGTCACCCTCAGCAACGGGGCCGATATGTCCCTGTCTGCGGATAACAACAATTTCTATGGTTTGTTTGATCTGGTGGATAACAGCACCCTGACGGTAACCCAGGCCCCACAACTGGGCAATGGTTTAGTCGCCATCGCCAGTGGCAGTAACTTGCTGTTTAGCGCTTATGCTAACGGTGCATTAAGTACCTTGGATAACGCCCTCAGCGGGGCGGGCACCTGGACACTGGATGCCAGCCATATCAATCTGGGTAATAGCAGTGATGCACAGGGCTTGAGTGGTGTGGTGGACCTGACTAATGGCTCTAGCCTGACTATTGACGGCAGCACGGTGCTCAACAGTGCCGCCAGGGTGAATGTGGCGGATACCGGCAGTGATTTGAACATCACCACCACCGGGGCGTTTACCTTTAATAATGCGCTGACCGGGTTGGGGGATGTCAATGTTGATACTAACCAGACGGCCTTTAACTTTGGCACCACGGTGGGCAGTGCGTTTGCCGGCACGGTGAAGCTACAAAATACTCTGTTTGCCCTCTCCGGCGACAATACTCGCGCGTTAACGCTTGCCACCCTCAACCTGGGTAACGGCAGTAACACCACGGTCGGGGCCAGTGGGGTCATCAGCACAGAAACTGTCGGCGATGTCAGCATCGATGGCGGTAGTGTGACGTTTTATGCCGGTATTCCCGGCCAGCAGGCGGATGGGATCATCGCGACTGACAGCTTGACTGCCAATGGCGGGGTGGTGAATGTGTTGGGCAATGTTGCCATTGATAACACCCCACCCAATGGTTCACTGTTGAATCAAATTTCGGCCTCCAATGGCATTCAACTGGTGAGTGCCCAGAGCGCTTCGGGGGCCAGTCAGTTAACCTTGCTGATTAACAGCAATGCGGCAGGGCAAGGGACCTTGAGCCAAATTGACCAGGGCGGTGTCCATGTTGCCAACGGGATTTATGATTATGGCTTGAGCAACAGTGGCCGTTATGGGGCGGGCCTGTATATGAATTACGCCCTCACCGCCCTTGAGTTGCTGGGTAATGGTGTGGATGCGCTGGTGATTGCTACCGATGGGCTGGCGGGCTCTAACAACACCCTGTCGGTGAATATCTTTGGTACCGGTGACCTGGTGCTGGCGGGTGCCTTGGCACCGTTAACGATTTCCAACAGCACCAACAGCTATAGCGGCACCACCACCATCAGTGCAGGCTCGGTGTTGCTGGGGGCCAGTGGGGCGCTGGGCAGCACCAGTTTGCTGGCCGTGAACAGCGGCAGTACCTTTAACCTCAATAGCTACACCCAAATGGTAGGAAGTACCCTCAATGAAGGCTCGGTGTTGTTAGGCGCTGGCGTGTTGACCAGTGGGCTATTCACCAACAATGGCAGCATTAACCTGGGGACCGGCACGCTAGCGCTTACTGCGGGCGGGACCTCCAGTGCGACCGATGGGTTAACCGGTGCGGGTTTGTTACAGGTGCAAGCCGGTACTTTCACCGTCAGCGCCGCCAACAGTGGGTTAACCGCCGATACCGACATTGACAGCGGGGCGACGCTGGTGCTGAACAATGCCGGGACCTTGGGCAGCAGTGAGGTGAATGTCGACGGTAACCTGAATTTCGCCCGCGATGGCAGCTTTGCCAACCCACTCAGCGGTGCCGGGATCATCAATACCCTGGCGGATGTGCAACTCACCGGTGATAACAGTGCGTTTAGCGGTGCCCAGGTGATTGGGGCAGACAGTCGTTTAACCGTCACTGATGCCAATAATCTGGGGGCCGCCAGCGCCACGGTGGATTTGACTACCGACAGTTCGGTGCTGAATTTCAGTGGTGTGACGGAGGATGTGGCTAATGCACTCACTGGGGTGGCAGACTCCACGGTGACCCTCAGCAATGGGGCCGATATGTCCCTGTCCGCCGATAACAACAATTTTTATGGTTTGTTTGATCTGGTGGACGGCAGCACCCTGACGGTGACGCAGGCACCACAATTGGGCAATGGTGTAGTCGCCATCGCCAGTGGCAGTAATTTGCTGTTTAGCGCCTATGCCAATGGGGTACTGAGCGCCTTGAACAACGCCCTCAGTGGGGCGGGCACCTGGACGCTGGATGCCAGCCATATCAATCTGAGCAATAGCAGTGATGCACAGGGCTTGAGTGGTGTCGTGGACCTGACTAATGGCTCTAGCCTGACTATTGACGGCAACACGGTGCTGGACAATGCCGCCAGGGTGAACGTGGCGGATATCGGCAGTGATTTGAACATCACCACCACCGGGGCGTTGACCTTCAATAATGCGCTGACCGGGTTGGGGGATGTCAATGTCGACACCAACAACAGCGCCTTTAACTTTGGCACGACGGTGGGCAGTGCGTTTGCGGGGACGGTGAATCTACAAAATACCCTGCTTGCACTCTCTGGCGACAATACTCGCGCGTTAACGCTTGCCACCCTCAACCTGGGTAACGGCAGTAACACCACAGTCGGGGCCAGTGGGGTCATCAGCACAGAAACTGTCGGCGATGTCAGCATTGATGGCGGTAGTGTGACGTTTTATGCCGGTATTCCCGGCCAGCAGGCGGATGGGATCATCGCGACTGACCGCTTGACTGCCTATGGCGGGGTGGTAAATGTGTTGGGCAATATTGCCATTGATAACACCCCACCCAATGGTTCACTGCTGAATCAAATTTCGGCCTCCAATGGTATTCAACTGGTGAGTGCTCAGAGCGCTTCGGGGGTCAGTCAGTTAACCTTGCTGATTAATGGGGCGGCGGCAGGGCAAGGGACCTCGAGCCAAATTGACCAGGGGGGCGTGCATGTTGCCAATGGGATTTATGATTATGGTTTGAGTAACAGTGGCCGTCATGGGGCGGGCCTGTATATGAATTACGCCCTCACCGCCCTTGAGTTGCTGGGTAATGGTGTAGATGCGCTGGTGATTGCTACCGATGGGCTGGCGGGCTCTAACAACACCCTGTCGGTGAATATCTTTGGTACCGGTGACCTGGTGCTGGCGGGTGCCCTGGCACCGTTAACGATTTCCAACAGCACCAACAGCTATAGCGGCAGCACCACCATCAGCGCAGGCTCGGTGTCGCTGGGGGCCAGTGGAGCACTGGGCAGCACCACTTTACTGGCAGTCAACAGCGGCAGTACGTTCAACCTCAACAACTACCAGCAAATTGTGGGAAGTACCACCAATGAGGGCTCGGTGCTGTTAGGCAGTGGTGTGCTGACCAGTGGAGCATTAACCAACAATGGTTTGATGAATCTCGGTACCGGCACCTTGACCCTGACCCAGGGGGGGAGTTCCGGCGCTACCGACGGTTTAGCCGGTAATGGATTGCTCAATGTTCAAGCCGGCACCTTTACCGTCAGTGCCGCCAACAGTGGGCTAACCGCTGATACCGACATTGACAGTGGGGCGACGCTGATACTGAACAATGCCGGGACCCTGGGCAGCAGTGATGTGAACGTGGACGGTAGCCTGACCTTTGCCCGCGATGGCAGCTTTGCCAACCCACTCAGTGGTGCGGGGATTATCAATACGCTGGCGGATGTGCAACTCACCGGTGATAACCACTTGTTTGTCGGTGCTCAGGTGATTGGTGCCGACAGCCGCTTAACCGTGACTGCGGCCAATCACCTGGGGGATGCTGCCGCCACGGTGAATTTAACCACCAACACCTCGGAACTGGTCTTCAGTAGCCTGTTTGGTGCGGTGGCCAATGCACTGACCGGGGTGAGCGATTCAACGGTGACGGTCACCAATGGGTCGGCGTTGTCGTTGACGGGTGATAACAGCAACTTTAATGGCGGGTATGATCTGATTGGCAACAGCACGGTGACGGTGACACAAGCGCAGAGTCTGGGCAATGGCTCGGTGGCGATTGCCAGTGGCAGTACGTTGCTGTTTAACGGTTATCTCGCGCGCGCGTTAAGCACCTTGGATAATGCCCTCCGTGGTGATGGCCGTTGGACGCTTAATGCCAGTCATATTGACTTGAGCAATAACAGCCTGGCTCAGGACTTCAGCGGTGTGGTGAATATCACCCAGGGCTCCAGCCTGAATATTGATGGCAACACGGTGCTGAACAGTGACGCCACGGTGAATGTGGCGGATATCAGCAGTGATCTGAACATCGCCACCACGGGGGCGTTTACCTTCAATAATGCGCTGACTGGGCAGGGCGTGGTCAATGTCAATACCAACAACACGGCGTTTGATTTTGGCACCCCGGTGGGCAGTGATTTTACCGGCAAGGTCAGCTTGCAAAACACCCAGTTTGCTCTCGCCGGCACGAATACCGGTACATTAACGCAAGCCACTCTGGACCTGGGCACGGGCAGTCATACCACCGTGGGGCGTGTTGGGGTGAGTAGTACAGAAGCCGTGGGTAATGTCAGTCTCCATGGCGGCAGTCTGGTGTTTTATGCCGGCATTCCCGGTCAGCAGGCGGATGGGGTGATTGCGACCAACAATTTGACTGCCAGTAGCGGGGTGGTCAATGTTCTGGGCAATCTTTCTATTGATAACACCCCGCCGAATGACTCATTACTGAATCAAATTTCAGCCTCCAATGGCATTCAACTGGTGAGTGCCCAGTCAGCCACCGGGGCGAATAAACTGACCTTGCAAATCAATGGTAGCGAGGTGGGGCAAGAGACCACCTCGCAAATCGACCAGGGCGGGGTGCATGTTGCCAACGGGATTTATGATTATGCGTTGAGTAACCAGGGTCGCAATGGTGCGGGGCTGTATATGAATTACGCCCTCACTGCGCTGGAGTTGCTCGGTAAGGGTGCTGATGCGCTGGTGATTGCCACCGATGGGCTGGCGGGCTCTAACAACGACCTGTCGGTGACTATCTTTGGCGGCGGTGATCTGGTGCTGGAGGGTACCCAGGCCGCGTTAACCATTTCCAACAGCACCAACAGCTACACCGGTAATACCACCCTCCAGGGCGGCACGGTGGTGCTGGGGGCTAACGGGGCGCTGGGCAGTACCCGCTTGCTGACGGTCAACAGCGGCAGTACCTTTGATCTCAACAGTTACAACCAGAATGTGCAGAGTGCTGTCAATAATGGCACGGTACTGCTCGGGGCAAGCCTGCTGACCAGTGGGGCGTTAACCAACAATGGCATCCTTGATCTCGGTAGCGGTATCTTGACGCTGACCGAGGGGGGAACCTCCAGCGCGACCGGCGGTTTAACCGGTCATGGTGAGTTGCAGGTGCAAGGGGGCACCTTTACCGTCAGTGCCGCTAATAGTGGCTTAACCGGCGATACACAGATTGATAACGGGGCTACGCTGGTGCTGAACAGTGCCGGGACCTTGGGCAGCAGTGAAGTCAATGTGGAGGGTAGCCTGACCTTCGCCCGGGATGGCCGCTTTGCCAATCAGTTAAGTGGCTCCGGTATCATCAACACCCAAGGGGATGTGCAACTTACGGGCATTAACAGCTTCGGCGGTACCCAGAGGATTGCAGCGGATAGCCGCTTAACTGTCGATGCGGCTTACAATCTTGGGGATTCAACGGCGACGGTGGATTTAACCACCAATACCTCGGTGCTGGTATTCAATGGGTTGAGTGGCTTGGTGATGAATGCACTGACCGGGGTAGACGGTTCAACCGTCAGCGTCAGCAATGGCGCTGATATGGCGTTGGCTGGCGATAATAGCAACTTCTATGGGCGGTATGACTTGGTGGGTGACAGCACCCTGACGGTGATATACGCACAGAATTTGGGGCAGGGTTCGGTGGCGATTGCCAGTGGCAGCAACTTGCTGTTTAGCGATTATGCCGGTGGAGCCCCGAGTACGCTGGATAATGTGTTAACCGGGGCGGGCAATTGGGTGCTGAGTGAAAGCCACATTAATCTGGCGGGTAACAGCAATGCTCAGAATTTCAGTGGAATAGTGGATCTGACGAGTGGCTCCAGTCTGAATATTGATGGCAACACGGTGCTGAACAGTGACGCCAGGGTGAATGTGGCTGATAGCAGCAGTGCGTTAGATATCAACACCAGCGGGGCATTCACCTTCAATAATGCCCTGACCGGGATCGGTGATGTCAACGTCAACACCAACAGCGCCGCCTTTAACTTTGGTACTACCGTGGGCAGTGCTTTTGCGGGCACGGTGAATTTACAAAATACCCGGTTTGATTTGTCGGGTGCCAATACCACCACCTTGACTCAGGCGACGCTTGAGCTGGCGGCGGGCAGTAATACCTCGGTGGGTGATGGGGTACAAACCCTCGGTAGTCTGGTGTTCAAGGACGGGGTATTAACCTATGCCAACCTGATTGAAAACAATGGGGTGGTCACTTCCGAGGGGACCATTATTGCGCAAAATATTGATACGCGCGCTGGCGGTACGGTGAGTGTCAACTTGCCAGAGACGCTCTCGCCCAGTATCGAGGGGCTGAACACCCTGGATCTGGACACCGGGGTGATTATTGTCGGGTTGGCGCAAGGGGCCGCCAACGGCACGGGTGATGAGTTGATACTCACGGATGGCAACAATCTTCCCATCGAGACTATTTATCTGCAAGGCATTACCAACCCCAATAACACGACGGTCGCGGGTATGGGGACCTTTATGTATGGCCTCAGTACCGGTATCGAACGGGATGGTTTATATGTCAATTACGGTTTGAAAAAACTGGAGCTGTTAACCAGCGGCAGTGAAGCGCTGGTTTTGCAGGGCACGTTGGTCAATAACGGCACCCCACACAATAATCTTAACGCGAAAATTACCGGCAGCGGTGATTTGGCGATTGATTCCCCTAATGATGGCACCATCGTGACCTTGTCAAGTAGCGCCAATGATTACACCGGTGCGACCTTCGTGCGCTCGGGTATTTTGCAGTTAATGGCCGATTCGGCCTTGGGGAATACCGCTAACCTTGCCATTAGCAGCGGTGCCCGTGTGGATTTGAATGCCCATACCCAAACGGTGGGGGCACTGAATACAGACAGCAACAGTACCTTGGCGCTCAACAATGGCAGCTTGACGGTAAAAGAGGGGGGGCAAGTCAATGGCGTGATGACCGGTGCGGGTAACCTGATATTGGCTGGCGGCACCTTGGCGCTCACCCGTCATAGCCCGGACTATAGCGCAATAACGCACATCCTCTCTGCAGCCAACGCACAGCTGACTCAAACCGGCGCGTTGGGGCAGAGTGACATTATTATCGATGGTCAACTGACGCTGGATAACGCCGTGGGCGACCTGGTCAATGTGCTACAAGGGGCCGGTGACGTTGAGCTGACTAACGCAGCAGCGGTGACATTAACCGGCAATAACAGCCAGTATGGCGGTACCTTCTTCACACAAAGCGGGACCACCTTACAAGCCAGTGCGGCGGAGAGCCTGGGGAGTGGTGCGGTGGCTAACGACGGGACGTTGGTGTTAGAGACCGAGGGGCTCTGGCAGTTTGTCACGCCAGTCAGTGGTCAGGGTACGGTGGTTAAACAGGGGAGTGGTACGCTACACATTGCCAACGACCAGGTGAGTGCGCAGACCACCGTCATTCAAGCGGGGCGCTTACTGCTCAGCACGACGCCCGCCGTGATGGCAGGGGTACAAGCCAGCGCGATGGCGTTCAGTGGCGCCTCGTCGGCAATTTTAAACAGCCAGGTTCTCATTGAAGCGAATGGCACCTTGGCGGGTGATGGCCAGGTGAACGGTAATGTCACCAACGCCGGTACGATGGCGGTTGGGCGCAGTGCCACCGGGGCGGATTACGCCGCGCTGACCATTAATGGCAACTACATGGGCAATAATGGCAATATCACGTTTGATAGCGTGTTGGGGGATGATGCCTCTAAAACCGATAGGCTGGTGATTAACGGTAATACCGCTGGCGAGAGTACGGTCACCGTCAACAATATTGGCGGCGAAGGGGCAGAAAACAGCAATGGTATTGAAATTATTCGCGTGGGGGGCGTTTCTGCGGGCAACTTTACCTTAAATGGCCGTGCTGTGGCCGGGGCACTTGATTACTTCCTCTATCAGGGAACACCCACGGACCCAGCCAGTGGCAACTGGTATTTGCGCTCGAACTATGGTGATTTTGTCAACGATGTCTATCGCCCTGAAGCCGGCAGCTATATGGCCAGCATTGGCACGGCCAATACCTTGTTCAATACGCGCCTGGATGACATCAAACCTTCGGTTGATGATGGGGAACACAGCTTATGGCTGCGCCAGCAAGGCTCCCGTACCAAGTTTAATGATGCATCCGGCCAGCTTTCCAATAGCAGTAATAACTATGTGGTACAACTGGGGGGCGAGGTGTTTAACGGGCAAATCACCGGTGAAGATGCGCTCGCCGTGGGTGTGATGGCGGGTTATGGGCTGAGTAATGGCAGTTCAGACTCACGGATCAGCGATTACCGTTCTGACAACCGGTTAGACGGTTACTCCCTGGGGGTGTATGGCACCTGGTATCAATATGCCAATCAACGCCATAGCCCTTATGTGCATGGCTGGTTGCAGTACGCTTGGTTCAACGGGTCAACCGAAGGGCAGTCGGAGAGTCAGCAGGATTACCGCCTGCGCGGTGCCAGTGCCTCGGTGGAGGTGGGTTACCCCGTGGAGATTTATCAACGTGGTGATAACACCGGTTATATGACGCCGCAAGCGCAGTTAACCCTTAATGGCGTCAAAATGAAGGATTTTACGGATAGCAAAGGTACCCAGATACAACAAAGTGGTCATCATAATCTGCAAACTCGCGTCGGTGTGAAGTTCGCCAATGATATGCAGATGGCGGGGGATAAAACGGGCAAGACGGTATTCACCACCTATGCGGCGGTGAATTACATTGGCAATAGCCAGATGTCCGGTGTTTCCATGAATGGCACCACCCTGGAACAGGCGGGTAACCGCCATCTGGTTGAAGTGCAAGTGGGGGTTGAAGGCAAGTTAAATAAAGACCTCACGGTTTGGGGTAACTTGACCAATCAAATTGGTGAACAGGGTTATGACAATAAAGCGGTGATGGTCGGGGTGAAATACGCGTTCTAACAGACTGTTGTTATTGAGAGAATGCTATTGAGATAATGTGATCCAGAAAATCAGGGGCGAGGTGACTCGCCCTTGTTATTTTTGTTACCTACCCATTGTTGGAATTATTCAGGTTTGAGGGGCGAAATTGTCACGGAGAGTGAAGACCCTATAAATTATTCCAACTAGTTGTCACCGACATGCTTATTGATATCTTTAAATGGCAGTTTTTTTAATTGTCGTGTTTGCGGATCGAATGACATATAGGTATAGATGAGCTCGGTGGTCACGACATCGGTATCTTTATCTTTATGGGATGAACCCTCATCGGTCATCAGGTAGATACCGCTGATATCAGTTTGTTCAATTTTGTGAAACTGCGGTTTGATCACCCAATTGCCGCTTTTATCGACCAAACCGAAGGTGTTGCTGGCATCATCTTTGGCAATATAGCGATCTTGCTCAGCCAGTTCATTGGTGAGCGTTTGGTTGAATGTATTGCTTTTTTCCTGCATGGCAAGAAGATAGATCACCACAGATTCAGGTTGTGCCACAAATTTTACTTCCTGCTGGATCTGTTTTTTATTATTTTTTTCCAACGCTTTTTTACGCTCGTCGGTGAGTTTTTCCAGATGCGCCTGTAACGCTTTGCTATCGGTGAATTGGTTAATATCACGACGTGTTTTCACCAAGTCATCACGATACTGTTTAAACTGTTGTAGTTGCTCATCAGAGGGCATTGAAGCGAAACTGCTGCCAGTTCTTGGTAATACCTGTCCGGAAGCAGTCAAGCCCTCCACCAGATAATGTGATGCTTCAGGCAGGGCCAGTTGTAATGACACTTTGCCCCCTTTAATACTGATAAGCTGATAGCTTGAACCATCGTCAGTGGTCATTTTGGGCTGTTCTTTATTCAGAACGACTTTTTTAAAAGAGCTGTAAGAGGGATAACGGATTTCGAATTCGATACCTTTTATCGGTTTACTGGTGGGTAATGTAAACGTCGAGCTGGCACTGAGGTAGTAGTAGCCGTCATCTGCCTCAGAAATAATAACCGGTTGCAATTTTTGTTCACTACCATCCCAGAAGGAAACCTGGGTGATTTTATATTGTAGGTCCGGTTCATTATCCTTTGGCCATGCATCAGCAAACAGTTTCTCCAATGGCTTATTGGAAAAACGGATCTCTGAGCCTGTAGAGGTAATAGCTTGCTTGAAACTAGTCGTCTGTGTTTTTTGGCTATTCAACCTGTTGACCAGTTGCTGTGTCGTTAATGGTGTGAAGGGTTTTTCATATCGGATGGGCGATTCAGTTCGATAATCGACTCCTGGTTTACCGGGAGAGACTTCAAACTTCATGTTCTGCACCATCTTAATCGCTTGCTCAACGGTTTGAATAGTATCGTTGGTTTCGGCTATCAGATAATTCAGACGTTTTTCCGCTTCGGGCATTGATAGCGTGGCGATGTCATCGATCTCGCCTGCATTCATCTCTTGTTGTTGAGCCTGAGCACTACTAACCATCAGCATCAACGCACTAAAAAAAACGGCTATAGGAGATGATGCTTTTTCCATTTTCAATTCAAGTTATCCTAATGTTTGGTTATGTGGGGTGGTTACACACTAGCGATATTGCCGCCAGGGGCATGGCGAGTAAATGATCAATCGGTCATTTTCGCAGACTTTACGGTGCGTTCAACTGCCTGCGCTTCAGCTCTTCGATGGGCAATAGCGGCTCCAGAGAGTGCGGTAGGCTGGTAATCAACTGCTCTTTCTGTTTTTTGCTCAATTGTTTAACCCGATATTCCAGCTTGAGTGCGTTGGAGTGGTCGCCGACTTGGCAGTGAAATACCAGCGTCAGTGGTCCTTTGCCACGCAGGGCTTTCGCCCCTTTGCCTGCCTGATGTTGTGCCAACCGCCGGGGGATATCGGTGGTGATACCGGTATACAACATACCGCCTGACATACGCAGCATGTAAAGCGACCACACTGTTTTACTGTGCTCGCTCTGTGTCATGCTTTGCACCGAAATGGCTCATCAGTTATCAGCTCTCTGATGATGAATTTACCACTAGACAGCTTGCCTTTAGCGTGGTTATTTCTTGCGAGCTTTTCCGTTGGCTGCATGGTTGACATGGGTAATCCCCGGCTTGTTGAGTGCTTCCCTTATTCTATACCCAAGTTTAATCCAACTCTAAGAACCTAGCCCTCTATAGTGGCGGAAGTGGCAAGTTTGCCGGCTTCAGGCTTGAACCCGGCTCTTGCAGCATCCTCGTCATGGGGCCCTGTGGGCCCTTATCTATCAGTGACGCGCTGAGAGCGGCTGGGGCGTTTTCTCTGCGGGTAAGTGCATTATTCCCTATAATTTTTGTGATATTCTCGGCATATTGAACTCCCTCTATTAATTATCTGCTGGATCAAAAATGGGCTCCACCAAAAAAGGGATACTGAGCGTCTTAGCTGCTGCCATATTGTGGGGGAGCTCAGGGGTGTGTGCGCAATATATTATTGAGCAAGGGCAGGTCCCTTCGCCGTTTTTGACCATGACGCGTTTGCTGCTGGCTGGGCCGATTTTACTGGTGATCGCCCTGGTGCATGGTGATAAGGTGTTTGCGATACTGAAAAACCGCAAAGATATCATGAGATTGCTAGTGTTTTCTCTGTTCGGCGCTATGATAGTGCAGTTAACCTTTCTTTTGGCGATTGAACACTCTAATGCTGCCACCGCAACGATACTGCAATTTTTGTCCCCTTCGATCATCGTCACCTGGTTTGCACTAGTACGCAAGAAACGCCCCGGTGGCGTGCTGCTTGTTGCAATTATCACCTCACTGGCAGGGATGTTCTTGCTGGTCACTCATGGTGATCCCACTTCACTTTCTGTCTCACATGCCGCCCTGTTCTGGGGTATTGCGTCAGCTTTTGCAGCTGCATTTTATGTGACTTATCCACCAAAGTTGATTAGCCGCTATGGCACATTGCCGATTGTTGGCTGGAGTATGTTACTGGGGGGGCTGATGATGGTGCCATTTTATGCCGGGAAAACCCCCGATTTTGTGGTCAATCTCCGCTTATCATTAGCCTATCTCTACCTTGTGCTGTTTGGCACTGCTTTGACCTTTAGCCTCTATCTTAAAGGTGCTCAGGTCATTGGCGGTTCGAAAGCCAGTGTGCTCAGTTGTGCTGAACCACTTAGCAGTGCACTGCTGTCATTATTGCTCTTGGGGGTGGTTTTTACCTTCCACGATTGGGTCGGTACTTTCCTGATTTTATCTTCCGTAGTACTGATTTCTATGGATTCACGTCGCAGTCTATCTGCTTAGCTTGTAACAGAACGGTACGCCATGCTACCTGCCTCGCAATACCGGAAAGAGGCAGTAGTAGGTACGGTTTAGCTATGGCATAACCCCATTTAAAGCATCTGGTGACGATATGCTATTTTTTATTGTTTAATTCGCAATCTATAGTAAATTGCAATAATTAATATTATTAATTGCAGCGCTATATCACCAGAGAGCGATTTTATGGTAACGGAAACTATCGATCATTCTACCCTGCATCACTTGGTTGAGGCGGGAGCCGTCTCTGCGGCTCATGTTGTTGGCACCCAGGGTGGATGGGTATTGGTCGTCAGATATGGTTTGTTGGAGCGGTCATTAGCCGCACAGCGTAGTCGGCAGGTACGGCTATTTAAGCGATTGGAGACACTTGTGAACTATTTGAAAGATATCGGTATTGTACGGTTTGATGTTGATGCATCTAACTTCACCCCAGAGCGCCTGCCGAGGCATGCTCGCCCAGACCGTTCAATTGCGTTAAAGCGGGCACATGAAGCGGCTGCTTATGATGCTTGGTTCAGAGAGCAGGTGCAGGCATCAATGGATGATCCTCGGCCAGCAGTGTCACATGAAGAAGCTAAGCATCAGTTCGCCGCCCGTAAAGCCGCTTTACGTAAGGTGCCTTAATGCGGTTGGGGTTGGAATGGAAACCCATCTCCTTGGTAGACAGGGAAAAGATAATGGATTATATCGCCCGAGGTAATCCCCAGGCTGCAGCGTTACTGGATGATGCGTTTGAGAAAGCCGCAGAGCGAGCCCGTGAGCGGCCTGATATGTATAAAGTGGGTCGTATTAATGGCACCAGAGAAGTGGTCGTTCGGCCCAATTACGTTCTGATCTATCAGGTTAATGGTACAACCGTAGAGGTTTTACGCATATTGCATGCTGCGCAACAGTGGTCACTTACTGAGTAAAAAGGTCAGTTGCTGCATCGATCAGTCTAAATTCAAGAATAACAGTGAGATATACCCAAGTTCATTCAAGTTGCCGATTATAAATGCTCGGCATTTTATCGGGCAACTTGAATTTTTTAGCTATAAAACAGTTATTTACCGGCGGCGATACGGTCACGAATATGTTGTGCGCGGGCTTCGGAAGCCGGGTGGTCATCAAACATACTGCTCTTGCGCCCGCCCTCCATTTTGGCCAGTTTTTCGAAACTGGTGACAAGACCATTCGGGTCAATTCCGCGTTTTTTCAGCAAATCAAATGAGTAATCATCCGCTTCGCTTTCCTGTTTTTGTGAAAACTGTGCATTAACCAGTTTTTCGCCCAAGTCAGCCAACTGTGACTGGGAGAGGGAACCCACTACTCCGCCTGCTGAAGAGGCCGCAGTGCGCAGGGCGACAGTTCCGTAAGCGACCTGTAGCTTCTTGCGAGTATGACCCAGCGCGACGTGGCCCATTTCATGCCCCAGTACGCCTTCCACTTCGTTGTCGGTCATCATATCCATCAGACCGCTGTAAACGCGGATACAGCCATTGGCCATGGCCCAGGCATTCACGTCGTTGGTCATGTAAACTTTATAGTTAGCTGGCGTGCCGTTGATGTTATCCCCTAATGCAGCGGCGATTTTGTTCAAGCGCTTGGCATAGTCGCTGTTTGCCGGGGCAATTTGTGCTTTACTGTCCATCTCGGCACAAGATTTATCACTCAGTGCTATCACGTCGTTGTCGCTCAGTGTCGCGGCCTGGAAGGCTTGAGCGCCGGATTGCATCAAGGTATTGGTATTCAGGTTTTGGCAACCGCTTAATAGCGCAGTAATACTCAATGCAATTAAAGAAATACGTATCTTCATGAAACTATCTTCCTGTGATGGTAAAAGGGGCTATCCATGCCTGTGGCGCTGATCTGCAACTTTACGTAACCTAGATGAGGCCAGGGGAGCGGAGATACCCTATCAATTGTAAGTACCCTGCGCGTTATATCCCTTTGTTCGGGTGCCAGTCAAATAATCAAGGTGAGTTCCCCGCCAAGAGTGCTGCAATTTGAGCAACAATAGGTATAGTGTTACAGCGAAACACGGCTTACAGCGAAACACGGTACTAATGTGCCGATAAGTTGTGATCTCACTCGCATTTACCATTAGAGATTGCCGTTTTGATGCAGAGTCTGAGAAAATAGAAAAACTGACTGCTTTTTAAATCCGACTTGGAGTAAAACATGTCCTCTCGTAAAGAACTTGCCAACGCTATCCGCGCACTCAGTATGGACGCTGTCCAAAAAGCCAATTCCGGCCATCCGGGTGCCCCGATGGGGATGGCAGATATCGCTGAAGTTCTGTGGCGTGATTACCTCAACCACAACCCGACTAACCCACATTGGGCTGATCGTGACCGTTTTGTCCTATCCAATGGTCATGGCTCCATGCTGATTTACAGCCTGTTGCACCTCACCGGTTATGATTTGCCGATGAGCGAACTGGAAAACTTCCGCCAACTGCACTCCAAAACTCCCGGCCACCCAGAGTACGGCTATACCCCAGGGGTAGAAACTACCACCGGGCCTTTGGGGCAGGGGATCGCTAATGCCGTGGGCTTTGCCATTGCTGAACGCACGCTGGCGGCGCAGTTCAACCGCCCAGGGCATGACATTGTCAACCATCACACCTATGTCTTTATGGGTGACGGCTGCATGATGGAAGGCATCTCACACGAAGCCTGTTCCCTGGCGGGCACCATGAAATTGGGTAAACTCACCGCGTTCTACGACGATAACGGCATCTCCATTGATGGCCACGTAGAGGGTTGGTTTACCGATGATACTGCCAAGCGCTTTGAAGCCTACGGCTGGCACGTGGTGCGCGGCGTAGATGGCCATAACAGCGAATCTATCAAAGCGGCAATTGAAGAAGCACGTAAAGTGACTGACAAGCCTTCACTGCTGATGTGTAAAACCGTGATCGGCTTCGGTTCGCCAAGTAAGGCGGGTACCCACGATTCGCACGGCGCTCCATTGGGTGCGGCGGAAGTGGCTGCTACCCGTGAAGCACTGGGTTGGAAATATCCGGCGTTTGAAATCCCGCAAGAGATTTACGCGCAGTGGGATGCCAAAGAAGCTGGTAAAGCCAGAGAGAATGCCTGGGATCAAAAGCTGTCAGCCTACCGCCAAGCCTTCCCAGAATTGGCAGCGGAGTTCCAACGCCGTGTGAATGGTGAGTTGCCTGCTAACTGGAAAGTCGAAGCGCAGAAGTTTGTTGAGCAGTTGCAGGCTAACCCGGCCAATATTGCCAGCCGCAAAGCCTCACAGAACTCATTGGAAGCCTTTGGCAAAATCCTGCCAGAATTCCTCGGTGGCTCTGCTGACCTGGCACCTAGCAACCTGACCATGTGGTCTGGCTCTAAATCACTGAGTGATGATCTGGCGGGTAACTACATCCACTACGGTGTGCGTGAATTCGGTATGACCGCCATCACTAACGGTATTGCGCTGCACGGTGGTTTCCTGCCGTATTCAGCAACGTTCCTGATGTTTGTGGAATATGCCCGTAACGCGGTGCGTATGGCGGCATTAATGAAGCTGCGCAACCTGTTTGTCTACACCCATGACTCCATCGGCCTGGGTGAAGATGGCCCAACCCACCAGCCGGTTGAGCAACTGGCTAGCCTGCGCACCACGCCAAACATGAGCACCTGGCGCCCTTGTGATCAGGTGGAATCCGCTATCGCCTGGCAATATGGTATCGAGCGCAATGACGGCCCAACCACGCTGGTATTCTCGCGCCAGAACCTGACCCAGCAGCCACGTAGTGCTGAGCAGTTGGCTAATGTTTACCGTGGTGGTTATGTGCTGAAACAGTGTGCTGGTACTCCGGACGTGATCCTGATTGCTACCGGTTCTGAAGTGGGCATCACCGTGGAAGCAGCAGACAAACTGAGTGCCGAAGGGCATAAAGTACGGGTCGTCTCTCTGCCATCTACCGATGCCTTCGATAAGCAAGATGCTGCTTACCGTGAGTCTGTACTGCCTGCCGCCGTAACTGCCCGTGTGGCGGTGGAAGCGGGCATTGCCGATTACTGGTACAAGTATGTTGGCCTGAACGGTGCCATTGTGGGTATGACCAGCTTCGGTGAGTCAGCTCCGGCAGACCAACTGTTTAAAGAGTTCGGTTTCACCGTGGATAACGTGGTCGCCAAGGCGAAAGCGTTGTTGAAGTAATCCGGTTTTGAGTTGTGCTATCAGGGGCGAATATTTCGCCCCTGATTCTTTGTGGGAGTAGGGCAATTCTCCCGGCGATTTGAATGACGACCCGCTTCTTACAACGGCGTCACTTTTTTCACTTCCAGACTAACCAGTTTCCCTTCCAGTTCAGCCAGAAAAGCACGGAAGTGGTTGGTTTCGGTATGTTCCTGCAGGGCTTGTGCTGAGGCCCAGCGTTCAATAAATACATAAGCGTTGGGGTGGTCCACTTCCTGATGTAAGTCATACTGCAGGCAACCCGCTTCAGCACGGCTTGGTGCCACCATAGCACGCAGCGCTTGCTCTACGGCGGTACGGTGTTCAGGGGTGGCAGTAATCAGGGCAACGACTTTAACTTCACTCATTTGGGCTCCTAGTCCTATTACTCAGTCATATCCAGTTCTGGGTTGTTAGTAGAAAAATCATCGAACCGTGGTTATTCAGGTGGTAGGTATCTGAATAAACACAGGCTTAGAGTCTATGTCAAACCGGGTGTGAAAATGTGCGCTAGATCATTTTATTTGGGTAAAATCAGCCGAACTTGTCAGGTGGCTTATTGCACCTGTTCCTTTTGGTAAAGCTTTGGTTTATCCTCAGCTGAAGCGTTTCAGTTGGTAGGGTTGCGAGTGGAAACGTCAGGTCAGTGTGAAGGGTTGCGATAGACCGCACAAGTTTGAGGAATAACGAATAGAGTGGTTCACAGTAAGCGGCGCGCTAAAGTACGCTATAGTCGTCATCATTCAGGTTGCTGGGGTTGTCTGCAATTTGCAGAATGGCGAGTATAAATGACGATCACTGGCGTAAAGACGCGTTCCCAAGGAGTAGCATGACCATCCGCATAGCAATCAACGGTTTTGGGCGTATTGGACGCAGCGTTTTGCGCGCGCTGTATGAATCAGGACGACGCGCTGACATTTCTGTCGTCGCCATCAATGAATTGGCTCAGGCTGAGGGGATGGCGCACCTGCTGAAGTATGACTCCAGCCACGGCCGTTTTGCCTGGGATGTACGCCAGGAGCTTGATGTGCTGAGCGTCGGGGATGATAACATTCGCCTACTGCATCAACCGGCATTGCAACAGTTGCCCTGGCGGGAACTGGGGGTTGATGTGGTGCTCGATTGCACCGGGGTATACGGCAGCAAGGCGGATGGTGAAGCTCATTTGCAGGCAGGGGCCAAGAAGGTACTGTTTGCTCACCCGGGCAGCAATGATCTGGATGCCACTATTGTGTTTGGGGTTAACCACCAGACACTACGTAAAGAGCACCGGATTGTGTCCAATGCCTCCTGTACCACCAATTGCATTATTCCGGTGATTAAACTGCTGGATGATGCTTACCACATTGAATCCGGGACTGTCACCACCATCCACTCCTCAATGAACGATCAACCGGTGATAGATGCCTATCACTCGGATTTACGGCGTACCCGTGCGGCGAGCCAATCGATTATTCCGGTGGATACCAAGTTGGCTGCTGGTATTACGCGTATTTTTCCGCAGTTTTGCGATCGTTTTGAAGCGATTTCGGTGCGGGTACCCACGATTAATGTGACCGCCATTGATCTCAGTGTCAGCGTTAGTTCTCCGGTACAGGTGAGCGAGGTCAACCAGCTGTTTCAAAAGGCGGCACAGGGTTCATTTCGTGGTATAGTTGACTACACAGAAGTACCACTGGTTTCCATCGATTTTAACCATGATCCGCACAGTGCCATCGTTGATGGTACGCAAACTCGGGTTAGTGGGCAGCACCTGATCAAAACCCTGGTCTGGTGTGATAATGAATGGGGCTTTGCCAACCGGATGTTGGATACCACACTGGCAATGGCCGCAAGCGGTTTCTAGTAAGGGCTTGTTTTAACAAGTCTAAGGTGGCACCAGCGTTGTGTTGGTGCACCACTCAGGCAACTTTGAAGAGAATCAACCAAGAGGGTTCACCATGTCTGTAATTAAGATGACCGATCTGGATCTGGCCGGTAAACGTGTTTTGATCCGTTCTGATCTCAACGTACCAGTGAAAGACGGTAAAGTGACGTCCGATGCACGTATCCGTGCCTCCCTGCCGACTATCGAAGCAGCACTCAAGCAAGGCGCGCGCGTGATGGTCACTTCCCACCTGGGGCGTCCTACCGAAGGTGAGTACAATGAAGAGTACTCTCTGCTGCCAGTGGTCAACTACCTGAAAGAGCATATGACATCACCAGTACGTCTGGCGAAGGATTATCTGGATGGTGTGGAAGTGGCTCCTGGGGAACTGGTGGTTCTGGAAAACGTCCGCTTCAATAAAGGCGAGAAGAAAGACGATGAAGCCCTGTCCAAGAAATATGCAGCGCTGTGCGACGTGTATGTGATGGACGCCTTTGGTACTGCACACCGTGCGCAGGCGTCTACCCATGGCGTGGGTAAGTTTGCTCCTATTGCTTGTGCTGGCCCGCTGTTGTCGGCAGAACTGGAAGCGCTAGGCAAAGCACTGGGCAACCCAGCACGCCCAATGGTGGCGATTGTCGGTGGTTCTAAAGTGTCTACCAAACTGACGGTGCTGGATTCCCTGTCCAGAATCGCTGATCAACTGATCGTCGGTGGTGGTATTGCCAACACCTTTGTGGCCGCTCAAGGGCACAATGTGGGTAAATCCCTGTATGAAGCTGATTTGATCCCTGAAGCGAAAAAGCTGCTGGAGACCTGTGATATTCCTGTTCCTACCGATGTGCGCGTAGCCACTGAGTTTTCTGAAACCGCTACCGCGACCCTGAAGTCAGCTAGTGATATCAAAGACGACGAGCAAATTCTGGATTTGGGGGATGTGTCTGCACAGCGTCTGGCCACGATCTTGAAAGATGCCAAAACCATTCTGTGGAATGGCCCGGTGGGCGTATTCGAGTTCCCTAACTTCCGTAAAGGGACCGAAATTGTTGCGCAGGCTATCGCCGATAGCGACGCTTTCTCTATTGCTGGTGGTGGCGACACACTTGCTGCGATCGATTTGTTCGGTATTGCTGACAAAATCTCCTATATTTCTACCGGTGGCGGTGCTTTCCTCGAGTTTGTGGAAGGCAAACAACTGCCAGCAGTAGTCATGCTGGAAGAGCGCGCCAAGAAGTAATTCAGGCATTAGCGGGGGGAGATTGGCCTCCCGCTTGTTTTATTCCCCACAGTTGCGATGACAGTTGCGATGCGGGGAATTTCATCCATCGCTACTTGCCCGCTTTCATGTTGTCACTTGAGAGCGTGACGGGTACACGGCCAACGAAATAGGGCGAAACCACATGTCTAAAATTTTTGATTTCGTAAAACCGGGTGTCATCTCAGGTGATGACGTTCAGAAAGTCTTTGCTATTGCCAAAGAGCACCATTTTGCACTGCCTGCAGTAAACTGTGTGGGGACTGACTCCATCAATGCCGTGCTGGAAACAGCCGCCAAAGTGCGCGCTCCAGTGATTGTTCAGTTCTCTAACGGTGGTGCTGCGTTTATCGCTGGTAAAGGCGTTAAAACCGATGTTCCGCAAGGTGCTGCTATTCTGGGTGCAATTTCTGGCGCTCATCATGTGCATCAGATGGCGGAGCATTATGGTGTGCCAGTGATCCTGCACACTGACCACTGTGCCAAGAAATTGCTGCCATGGTTGGATGCATTGCTGGATGCCGGTGAGAAGCACTTTGCCGCGACCGGTAAACCTCTGTTCTCTTCCCATATGATTGACCTGTCTGAAGAGTCACTGGAAGAAAACATCGAAATTTGCAGCAAGTACCTGGCGCGTATGGCGAAGATCGGTATGACGCTTGAAATCGAACTGGGTTGCACCGGTGGTGAAGAAGATGGTGTGGATAACAGCCATATGGATGCTTCTGCCCTGTACACTCAACCTAAAGATGTTGATTACGCTTACGAGAAACTGAACGCTATCAGCCCACGTTTCACCATTGCAGCCTCTTTTGGCAACGTACACGGTGTTTACAAGCCAGGTAACGTAAAACTGACCCCGACTATTCTGCGTGATTCCCAAGAGTATGTTTCCAAGAAACATAACCTGCCGCACAATACCTTGAACTTTGTGTTCCATGGTGGTTCAGGTTCTACTGCGGCTGAAATCAAAGAAGCCGTCAGCTACGGTGTAGTGAAAATGAACATCGATACCGATACCCAGTGGGCAACTTGGGAAGGTGTACTGAATTACTACAAAAAGAACGAAGCTTATTTGCAAGGCCAACTGGGTAACCCAGAAGGTGCCGACAAGCCAAACAAGAAATACTATGATCCGCGTGTATGGGTGCGTGCAGGCCAGACCACGATGATTACCCGTCTGGAATTGGCGTTCAAAGAGTTGAATGCTATCGACGTGCTGTAATATCTAGGCCATAGGCATTGATAACGAAAGGCTCCCATTGGGAGCCTTTCTATTTTTTAATTCAGTAATTCCATTTTTAATTCAGTAATCCCGCCCCGACATTAATTGATATATACCCAAGTTCAATCAAGTTGCAGGACAAACCGCTGTGCGTTTTGAACAGCACTTGCGCTGGCCCGCAGGGCGAAGCTCATGGATGAGGTTCATTAATCCCGATGAGTTTACTAGGGTAAGTGATTCGGGTGAGGGACAAATCCGCCTGGACAAATCGGTCAGGAATCGATTTGAATACCACTTTGCGGCAACCCGAAGGGTAAATTACAGGGAATTGATTTATAAAGGATTTTAACGTTGCTTGCAGCGGCCTTAGGGATGAGGCGAATAACCGCAGCCAACACCGCTACAGTTTGATTGGTGACGGGGATATACCCAACCTGCCAGAGAGTTTTCCCAGTACAGATTGGCATTGTAGCAAAAGGTTGGTTACCCTTAGGCGGTCGTTTTCATACTGTTGTTACTTCATTAGTCTATTTTGTGCATTTTTCCCCTCAGGGGCTTTGCAGTGGGACCTCAAAATGAAAGATTTTAATGTAATAGAAGATATTAATAAGGCCAGTAACTGGGTCGTGACCCATCAGGATTTACTACTGCAATATGTGGTGAATATTGTCGCGGCAATCATTATTCTTATTATTGGTTGGCTGGTTGCGCGTATCGTCAGTAATGCCTTGAGGCGTGTGATGAAACTGCGTGGTATTGATGATACCGTGGCGGGTTTTCTGGCGACGATGGCGCGTTATGCTATTTTGGCATTTACCCTGATTGCGGTGTTGGGGCGGGTGGGGGTGCAGACGACCTCGGTGATTGCGGTGTTAGGCGCCGCGGGTCTGGCTGTGGGTTTGGCATTGCAAGGCTCCCTTTCCAACTTTGCCGCAGGTGTGTTGCTGGTGGCTTTCCGCCCAATGCGCGCAGGTGAGTTTGTTGATCTTGGTGGGGTCGCTGGTACGGTAGATGAGGTACATATTTTTTCCACCACGTTGCGTACTGGCGACAATAAAATGATTGTGATACCGAACGGTAAAATCATTGCTGGCAATATTATCAACTTTTCCCGCGAGCAAGAGCGCCGCGTGGATATTATGGTGAGTGTGGCTTATCACGCTAATATCGACCTAGTGAAACAAGTGCTGGGGGAGGTGATCGCTGCCGATAAACGTATTATGCATGATAAAGGCGTCACCGTGCGCTTGAATGAAATAGCCCCAGCGGCACTCAATTTTGTTACCCGTAGTTGGACCAGTAGCGCTGAGTATTGGGATGTCTACCATGATTTGATAGAAAACTTTAAACGTCAGCTAGACGCTCACCATATTGGTGTAACCATGCCTTAAATGGGGGGCAGTTACAGCAGGTGAGCCAAGCAGGTGAACAATAGCTAGAAATGCTGTTGTTGATACTGAGCGTCATTAGGGGGGCGTTTATTCGCTCCCGTCACTGATGAGCAAGGCTGGGGATTGATTCGTTTGCTGCGTTACTTGGTCAAAGAGCGAGTATTAGCAATATTGATGGCTGATTAGAATTATCTATTTCTCCTAATGATTTTCTCTTCGTATGATGAGCGTATTGAACCACACAGACGCTATTTTTTATCTCCATTAGGAATCTATGTTAACCACTTATTTGCAGGGACTTATGCTGAGTGCCGCGATGATCTTGCCGCTGGGTCCACAAAATGTTTTTGTGATGAATCAGGGGATCCGCCGCCAGTATCATCTGATGATTGCCTCGTTATGTGCATTGAGTGACATTGCCTTAATCTGTGCGGGTATTTTCGGTGGTAGCGCGTTGCTAAGCCGCTCGCCAATGCTGTTAACCGTGGTGACCTGGGGTGGGGTGGCTTTCCTGTTGTGGTATGGCTGGGGGGCCTTCCGTGCGGCTTTCAGCCAGCACCTTGAACAGGTCGCCGCGCTAGAGATGCAACAGAGCCGCTGGCGTATTCTGGTCACGATGCTGGCAGTCACCTGGTTGAACCCCCATGTTTACCTCGATACCTTTGTGGTCCTCGGTAGTTTGGGGGGGCAACTGATGGAGGAGATGCGTTTATGGTTTGCCTTGGGGGCGGCCAGCGCTTCCATTCTCTGGTTCTTTGCTTTAGCCCTGCTAGCTGCGTGGTTGGCCCCCTGGTTGCAGACTCAAATGGCACAGCGTGTTATCAACCTGTTGGTGGGGGTGGTGATGTGGGGGATTGCTCTGCAACTGGCTTGGCATTAAAGCTATCGACACCCGTCGTCAATCGAACGGCAGGCAACCCTGGTTAGCATGACAACGAGTATAGCGATACGGCTTAGTCTTGCCTTAACACCTTATGCCCGTGGGACAGGATGGCATCGGTGACCTTACGCATCATACGGCTCTCTGGCGCAAACCGGTGCCAGAACAGCATCCGGCGTTGGAACAGGCCGGGTGTCAGATCGATTAATTCCCCATCTGCCAGCTCTCGCTCTATTTGCAGATGCGGGATCATACAGCAAGTGGTGCCTTGCCGTGCCAACTGCACAAAGGCCTCTGACGAGTTAACAATATGGCAAGGAACACTACCCGGTGAAAGGTCAAAATTTTGCTGGAGAAATGCCTGATGCATATCGTCGAGATGGTCGAAGGCCACCGCAGGGGCTTTTAATAGCGCAGTGCGGGTAACACCTTGAGGAAAGTAGCGCTCGGCAAACGGTTTTGATGCGACAAACAGGTAGTCAAGGGCACCCAGTCTGTCCACCAGGCAGCTTGGCAGCGGTTGTGGCTGGATACTGACCGCACCAACCACCTCTCCGCGCCGCAGGCGCTCCTGGGTTCGAGTTTCATCTTCAACCTGCAGGTTGAGGCGGATAGGGGAATCAGCCAGCACCGGTTTTAATGCCGGTAACAACCAGGTTGCCAGGCTGTCGGCGTTAACTGCCAACGACAGCAGTAACGGTGTATCAATACCGTTATCATTACCCAGCCACTCTTCTTCCAGCAATTCCACCTGGTGTAGCAAAGCCAGTAACTTCTGGCCCTGCTCAGTAGGGCGAGGCGGCACAGTACGCACCAACAAAGGTTGACCGAACAGGTTTTCCAACTGTTTGATGCGTTGGGATACTGCCGATTGGGTGATACACAGTTTTTGTGCCGCACGCTCAAAGCCGCGTTCACGGATCACCGCGTCCAGCGCTTGTAATGTCCTATAGTCTGGGCGTTTCATCGGAGAAATATCCCTTAAAATAAATTGAGTGAAAACGATCAATACGCTTGTTGTTGGCAACCAGAACCAACTTATGCATCGACAAATGTGCGGTAGCTTAAATAAGTCTCTTTTAGCCTAAGATGTAGATGAAGATTTACCTTATAATACGTATTCGTTTTCGTACATAGGCAATGAACAGATTATGACTCAGGATGAACTCAAAAAAGCGGTAGGTTGGGCTGCATTGGAGTACGTGAAACCAGGCACTATTGTGGGTGTCGGCACGGGTTCTACCGCAGCGCACTTTATTGATGCTCTTGGAACCATCAAACATCAAATCGAAGGGGCGGTATCCAGTTCAGATGATTCCACAGCCAAACTCAAGAGCCTGGGGATCACTGTTTATGATAGTAACGAAGTGGATTCGTTGGATATCTATGTTGATGGTGCGGATGAGATCAACCGTCATATGCAAATGATCAAAGGTGGGGGCGCCGCGCTGACCCGTGAGAAGGTCATTGCTGCCATGGCTCGCCAATTTATCTGCATTGTCGATGCCAGCAAACAGGTGGATGTTCTGGGGAAATTCCCGTTACCTGTGGAAGTGATCCCCATGGCGCGTTCTTATGTAGCGCGTGAATTGGTCAAGCTGGGGGGGCTGCCAGAATATCGTCAGCACGTGGTGACCGATAATGGCAACGTGATCCTTGATGTATACAATTTGAATATTCTTGATGCGGTTGCCTTGGAAAACAAGATCAATGGCATCGCCGGTGTAGTGACCGTGGGGCTGTTTGCCAACCGTGGCGCAGATATTGCGTTGGTGGGAACCGCGGATGGTGTGAAGGTCGTCAAGTAAGAGACTCTCGGCGGCGCAGTTGATTTACTGCGCCTGCTGATACCTGTCAGCCATTCAGGCTGCATCATTTTGCTATTAAATGATATTTTCTTAAATTCAGTTTTTTTGGTGATATATATCACATTCTAATAAGAAGCATTGCCGGGCTTCTGTCTAATGACTTCCTGATGGCATTTTCCACCAGAAACGAAAGCGATGACTGTACCTTGTGTAGGGCAGCAGGCAATCGTTTGGTCTTGCCCGACGTGTAATTTTTGTTATGTTGGTAGGCGTGCTGTTGGTTTCAAGCTGGAGACAGCCAGTCTGAATGGCGATGGATAGTGTTCCACAACAGCCACTTCTGAGGTCTGAACATAGGGTCGGGTAAATGGCAAAAGTATCATTGGAGAAAGACAAGATTAAGTTCTTGTTGGTTGAAGGGGTTCATCAAAGCACCGTAGATAACCTGCGTGCCGCTGGATATACCAATATTGAATACCACAAAGGTGCGTTAGACACTGAATCGCTTAAGGCATCGATCCGTGATGCGCACTTTATCGGTCTTCGTTCGCGCACTGAGTTGTCGGAAGAGGTGTTTGCTGCCGCAGAAAAACTGGTGGCTGTGGGTTGTTTCTGTATTGGTACCAATCAGGTTGATTTGAAAGCGGCCACCAAGCGTGGCATTCCGGTATTTAACGCACCGTTCTCCAATACGCGATCCGTGGCAGAAATGGTACTGGGGGAACTGTTGCTGATGCTGCGTGGTATCCCCAGCGCCAACGCCAAGGCCCACCGTGGTCAGTGGCAAAAACTGGCTGTCGGCTCCTATGAAGCACGTGGCAAGAAACTGGGTATCATCGGTTATGGTCATATCGGCACTCAGCTCGGCATACTGGCCGAAGGGCTGGGGATGCACGTGTTCTTTTACGACATCGAAAACAAGCTGCCATTAGGTAATGCTCATCAAGTCCGTCACCTGTCCGATTTGTTAAATATGAGCGATGTGGTGACACTGCATGTGCCAGAAACACCGTCCACCAAGAATATGATCGGTGAACAAGAGTTGGCATTGATGAAGCCAGGGGCGATTCTGATTAATGCCTCACGAGGGACGGTGGTAGATATTCCGGCGCTATGTCAGGCTTTGTCTAGCAATCATCTGGCGGGCGCGGCGATTGACGTGTTCCCGGAGGAGCCAGCCACCAATAGCGATCCTTTTGAATCACCATTGTGCCAATTTGACAATGTGCTGTTGACGCCACATATCGGTGGTTCAACCCAGGAAGCGCAAGAGAATATCGGTGATGAAGTGGCGGGCAAGCTGGCGAAGTACTCTGATAACGGTTCTACCTTGTCAGCGGTCAACTTCCCAGAGGTTTCGCTACCTTCCCATGCACCAAGCTCCAGCCGTTTACTGCATATCCATGAAAATCGCCCAGGGATCCTGACGCAGATTAACCAGATCTTCGCTGAAGAAGGGGTAAACATTGCCGCTCAGTATCTACAAACCAGCGCAGAGATCGGTTATGTGGTGATCGATATCGAAGCCACCACTGAGGATGCGGCGGTGGCCTTGCAGCGGATGAAAGCGATTGAAGGCACGATTCGCGCCCGTCTGTTGTTGTAGTTGGAATCAGTTATAACGAAAGATTAGTTGTAACAGGTTATCAGCGTAAATAAGAAGGCCGGAGTGATCCGGCTTTTTGTTATTCTTGGTGCCATGCCCAGCACTTGGTGGGGGTAATAATCTCCGGTAGCGCAATATCCCATGATTCCACGGGTAAGGCGCTAACCTGCTGGCAATTATGTGCCAGCCCGATAGGGTAAGGGCCACCACGTTGCCAATGCTGCAGGGTCCGATCGTAAAATCCGCCCCCCATCCCCAAACGCCCCCCTTGTGAGTCAAAGGCCACCAGTGGCGTTAAAACCACGGCTAACTGTGATAATGGCAACACATTACGTACATCCAGCGCCGGTTCCAAAATATGGAAGCGATTTTCAACCAGCACGGTTTGCTCGGTGTAATGCAGGAACAGCAGATTGCCAGGGCTGAATGGATGCAATACCGGCAGATAAACCTGCTTGCCCAGTTGCCATAACTGCTTAATCAGCGGGCCAGTATCCAACTCCCCATCAAACGAGAGATACAGAGCAAGATGTTGCGCGGCTTGAATACGCGGATGTTCGGTGACTCGAGTCACCAGTTGATTGGCATCACTTTGTTGCTGTTGGGGGGATAACGTGCGCCGCCGTTGGCGGATTTCATGACGAATGGCTTGCCGTTGCTGGGCAACTTGCGGTTGCTGAGTAGATTGTGCTTGGAGTGCCATAGTACCAGACCGGCAAAAAATATGATGAAGGTGAAGGATCTCCGAGATGCCGCCGCAGGCTGTAACCCTTGAACCCATGGTTCAAGGTGAACGCACCGTCGCAACCTTCAGGCTCCTCGGACGAACCGAGTATGCACACCGATCACAGAGCAATACATTCTATTGGTACTAAATATCGGCTCAGGGGACTGGCCCGCTGGCAAACATCTCAGAGAAATCTGTTAACTCATTGCCGAAGCCTTCAACTTCCACAATGATATTTATTCAACGCTATTTATTCGAACTGCGCACCCTGATGTTCAGTGATGCGACCTTGCTCAAGCAGTGCCTGTTCAATGGTCTGTTGCAGCATACGAATTCTTTGTTCCATATTGTTCGCATAATCACGAGTTTTCAAGCGTTCTTGTGTAAGTTCGTGACAAACATTCAATGCTGCGATAAATACAAGTTGTTCTGTATTTGTGACTCTAGTGCGAACTTTCAGATCTTGCAACCGTTGATTAAGATCCTCTGCGGCCATATTCAACGCATCTTGTTGTTCTGGCGGACAATTGACTCTTAACGAGCGGCCAAAAATTTGTATATCTACCGGTTGTGCAGACATGCCACCTTCCTGCCTAAATTTCGCGCCAACACTTTTTCGCGCAAACACTGGCCAACGATTGCCGCGCTATCAAAACGGGCGCCACTATATATACCACGGTACCAAGATACAACACTTTTTCAGTCACAGATGATAGCCACTGACTGAACTGAGATGTTGCGCTCAACTGGTGTACCAATGGGGCTTGGTGGTAGCATAACACGAACTTATCTTGCCAACGATGACCAATACGCATGTCTATACAGAATACAGTTCCAAGTTATCAATCTTTGACCGTCGTGCTCAACCAGCAAGCGGTGGCCTTAACCGCTGCAGAAATGCACGGCTTGATCAGCGGCCTGCTGTGCGGTGGCAACCAGGATGCCAGTTGGCGGACGCTGGTGTTTGATCTGACCAACGATGGGGAGGCTTTCCCGCAGGTGCTGAGCCAGCCATTGCAACAACTGCATGACGCCACCAAAGAAGCGCTGGAAGATGATGAGTTCATGTTCCAATTGATGATGCCTGAGGGGGAAACCGTCAGCGTATTTGAACGTGCTGATGCACTGGCGGGCTGGGTAAACCACTTTTTGCTGGGGCTGGGCATGATGCAGCCGAAGTTGGCACAAGTGAAAGATGAAGTGGGTGAAGCGATAGACGATCTGCGTAATATTGCCCAACTGGGTTATGACGAAGATGAAGATCAAGAAGCGTTGGAACAGTCACTGGAAGAAGTGATGGAGTATGTGCGAGTTGTCGCGTTACTTTGCCATACTGAATTTACTCGCCAGCAGCCGAATGCGGCGGAAAATCACAAGCCAACTTTGCATTAAACACCTGCGAGAGTGTTCGTGTAGAGAATACTCAGCCTGATCTAAGACAGGAACAGGATTAACCGATTTCAGGAGAAGATGATGACCCAACAAGAATTCCATAACCGCCGTCAGGCATTGTTGGCGAAAATGGCTCCAGCCAGTGCGGCAGTGATTTTTGCCGCTCCGGAAGTGGCGCGTAATGCAGATTCTGAGTATCCGTATCGCCAAAACAGTGATTTCTGGTATTTGACCGGTTTTAACGAACCTGAAGCGGTCCTGATCCTGGTGAAAAGTGATGAAACCCATAATCACAGTGTGCTGTTTAACCGGGTACGTGATTTGACCGCAGAGATCTGGTTTGGTCGCCGCTTGGGGCAAGACGCCGCCCCAGCCCGATTGGGGATTGATCGCGCATTGGCGTTCAGCGAGATCAACGAGCAACTGCATCTGCTGCTTAATGGTCTGGACGTGGTGTACCACGCCCCGGGGCAATATGCTTTTGCTGATGAGATTCTGTTTGCGGCGTTGGAGAAACTGAGAAAAGGTTTCCGCCAGAATCTGACGGCACCGGACACCTTAACGGACTATCGCCCATGGTTGCATGAAATGCGCCTGTTCAAATCAGCGGAAGAGTTAGCGGTGATGCGCCGTGCCGGTGAAATTAGTGCCCTGGCCCATACGCGTGCCATGCAAAAATGCCGCCCTGGTCTGTTCGAATATCAGTTGGAAGGGGAGATCCTGCATGAGTTTATCCGCCATGGCGCACGTTCCCCTTCTTATAACACCATCGTCGGTAGCGGTGACAACGCTTGCATTCTGCATTACACCGAAAATGAGAGTGAAATGCGTGATGGTGATTTGGTGTTGATTGATGCAGGTTGTGAGTACCGTGGTTATGCCGGCGATATCACCCGCACTTTTCCGGTAAATGGTAAATTCAGCCAACCTCAGCGTGAGCTTTATGACATCGTACTGGCCTCGATTAATAAGGCACTGGCGCTGTTTAAACCAGGCATCAGCATCCGCGAAGTGACTGATGAGGTGGTACGTATCATGATAGTTGGGCTGGTTGATCTGGGGATACTCCAGGGTGACATTGAACAACTGATTACTGAGCAGGCACACCGCCCATTCTTTATGCATGGCCTGAGCCACTGGTTAGGGCTGGATGTGCATGATGTAGGGCATTATGGCTCACCGAACCGTGATCGTGTGCTGGAACCTGGCATGGTGCTAACGATTGAACCCGGTTTGTATATCGCGCCTGATGCGGATGTACCAGCGCAATATCGCGGTATCGGTATTCGTATTGAAGATGACATTCTGATCACCAAAACGGGTAATGAGAACCTCACCGCCAGCGTGGTGAAAGAGGTTGATGCGATTGAAGCCTTGATGGCGGCGGCGCGTTGATATGAGTGTCATCATTGTGGGTGGTGGCATGGCAGGTGCCACGTTGGCACTGGCGATTTCCTCCCTGACGCAGGGTAAACTGGCGGTCTCTCTGGTTGAGGCAAATCAGCCGGATGAGGGTGGCCACCCTGGGTTTGATGCCCGGGCTATCGCTCTGGCGCAGGGAACTTGCCAACAATTGGCGCGGATTGGTCTTTGGCAGGCGTTAAGTGATTGTGCCACCGCCATCACCCATGTGCATGTGAGTGACCGTGGACATGCCGGTTTTGTTAATCTGAATGCTCGGGACTACCAACTGGACGCCCTCGGGCAGGTTATCGAACTGTTTGATGCCGGGCAGCGGCTGTTTGCGTTACTGGCCAAAGCGCCCGGTGTTACGGTGCATTGCCCGGCTAAAGTGGTTGATGTGCGGCGTACTGCTGAGTACGCAGAGGTTGAGTTAGATAATGGGCAACACCTGAAAGGGCAACTGCTGGTGGCGGCGGATGGTTCGGCTTCCCCATTGGCCCAAGCCTGTCATATTCAATGGCAACAACAGGATTACCCGCAGTTCGCCACGATTGCCAATATCACCACTTCCGAGCATCCACAAGGTCGAGCGTTTGAACGCTTTACCCGTCATGGCCCGCTGGCGTTATTGCCCATGTCTCACGGGCGCTGTTCTTTGGTTTGGTGCCACGCACGGGAAAACCGCCAGCAGGTGGATAGCTGGAGCGAGGAACAGTTTCTCAGTGAATTACAACAAGCGTTTGGTTGGCGCTTGGGCAAGATGTTGCAGGCGGGTAAGCGCCATAGCTATCCTCTTCGCCTGCTGAAGGCTAACCAGCACGTGAGCCACCGTTTGGCATTGGTGGGTAATGCTGCCCAGACGTTACATCCTATTGCTGGGCAAGGGTTTAATCTGGGGCTACGTGACGTGATGTCGTTGGCAGAAACCTTGGCAGAAGCGGCGCAAACCGGAGAGGACGTTGGGGCTTACCCATTATTAAGCCGTTATCAGCAACGGCGGCAGGGTGATCAGCAGGCCACTATTGGTGTTACTGATGGATTAGTACGGTTATTTGCCAACAACTATGCGCCGCTGGTTGCTGGGCGTAATCTGGGGTTGATGGTGATGGAACAGTTACCTGCAGCACGCCATGCTTTTGCCAAACGCACGTTGGGCTGGGTGGCGCGTTAAATTTCCCCTTTTCTGTGTTACGGGCAAGGGCTTAAGTTAGATGAAGGAATTGAGGCAGCATGCAATCATTTGATGTGATTATTGTTGGTGGCGGTATGGTGGGTTTGGCGCTGGCCTGTGGTTTGCAGGGCAGCGGTTTGCGCGTGGCGGTGCTGGAACAGCAATCACCACAACACTCACTACAACACGCACCGTTGTCAGAACGTCCGGCGCTACGGGTTTCTGCCATCAATGCTGCCAGTGAACGCTTGTTGCAACGGCTTGGTGCCTGGGACGAGATCATCAACCGGCGCGCCAGTGCCTATAACGCCATGGAAGTCTGGGAACGTGACAGTTTCGGCAAGATCGCTTTCCGCGGCGATGAATATGGCTTCAACCATTTAGGGCATATTATTGAAAATGATGTGATCCAGCAGGCGTTGTGGAACCGGGCTCAAACCTTGGCGGATGTAACGCTGCTGGCACCGGCGGTATTGAAGCAGGTGGCTTGGGGCGAGAACGAGGCTTTTGTCACCCTGGAAGATGGCCGCATGTTGAGTGCTCGTTTGCTGGTCGGGGCAGATGGTGCCCATTCCTGGCTGCGTCAACATGCTGATATTCCATTGACCTTTTGGGATTATCGCCACAGTGCGTTGGTCGCCACCATCGCTACCGAACAGCCCCATTTGGCTACCGCGCGTCAGGTATTTCATGGTGACGGTATTCTGGCATTCTTGCCATTTAACGATGCGCATTTAAGTTCGATTGTCTGGTCAGTGGCACCGGAAGAGGCAGAGCGGCTGAAGCAGTTAGAACCGCAAGCCTTTAACCGTGAATTGGCGATGGCTTTTGATATGCGCTTAGGCCATTGTCAGTTACAGAGTGAACGCTTGACCTTCCCTCTTACTGGGCGTTATGCCCGTAGCTTTGCCAGTCATCGTCTGGCGTTGATGGGGGATGCGGCTCATACCGTACATCCTCTGGCGGGTCAGGGGGTGAATTTGGGCTTTATGGATGCGGCAGAACTGATCTCTGAACTTAAGCGTCTGCATCGTCAAGGTAAAGATATCGGTCAGCATCTCTATCTGCGCCGTTATGAGCGCCGCCGTAAGCACGGTGCCGCGATGATGCTGGCCAGTATGCAGGGTTTTCGTGAATTGTTTGCGGGCAACAATCCAGCGAAGAAATTGCTGCGTGATGTAGGTTTAAGATTGGCAGATAGCCTGCCCGGTGTGAAACCCAAGCTGATTCGTCAGGCGATGGGGCTTAATGATTTGCCGGAGTGGTTGGCAGAGCCCGGTCATTAATTCAACTCCCAGGGGCGAATCGACTCGCCCTGATACTCTCCCTTCATTTGAGAAATTCTAATTTCAAGCCGATTTCATCATTACTTTTTCTAATGTTACTGTTGGCGGGTAAAAACGCTCATTCTCCAGATTTGACGAAGTTTGTTATATAACTTTGCCATTTTGCTGCTTTAATTGTTTGTTTTGTAGATTAAGTCGTGTTTTCCCAGTGAAAAAAACTGCATGCTAGTACCTGCCATTGACTGCTGATAAGTCTATTTTAACTTATGGTTAATCGGCGAGTTCGGTGATAACGTCACAGCAAAGGCATCGTTTGCGTCGTTGACTATTCGGCGCGGGTGAGTGTTAAGCAGCACACAATCAGCCCCCATCTTATTTGCGTAGCAACAGCCGGACTGCGGCTACTGGAGCGGAAAGAGGAAGAAATGGCAAAGCAAACCCCCCTGTATGACCAACATGTGGCTTGTGGTGCGCGCATGGTCGACTTTCATGGCTGGATGATGCCGCTGCATTATGGCTCCCAGATTGATGAACACCATACCGTGCGCCAAGATGCTGGTATGTTTGACGTTTCCCATATGACCATTGTCGATCTTCATGGTGCCCGTACCCGCGAGTTTCTGCGTTACCTATTAGCGAATGATGTCGCCAAACTCACCCAATCAGGCAAAGCCTTGTATAGCGGTATGCTGACTGCTTCCGGCGGGGTGATTGATGACCTGATTGTCTATTTCTTTACTGAAGAGTACTTCCGCCTGGTGGTGAACTCCGCCACCCGCGAGAAGGATCTGGCCTGGATTGAACAACATGCCGCCGCCTACCAGGTTGAGCTGACGGTGCGTGATGATCTGGCGCTGATTGCGGTACAGGGCCCCCAGGCTAAACAACGTGCGGCCACCCTGTTTACGCCAGAACAACAACAGGCGGTGGCGGGTATGAAGCCCTTTTTCGGTGTGCAGGTGGGGGATTTATTTATTGCTACCACCGGTTATACCGGTGAAGCGGGCTATGAAATTGCCCTACCTAAAGAACAAGCAGTTGATTTCTGGCTGAAATTGCTAGCCGCAGGGGTGAAGCCGGCTGGGTTGGGGGCTCGTGATACATTGCGCCTGGAAGCGGGCATGAATCTCTACGGTCAGGAAATGGACGAAGGCGTTTCACCGCTGGCGGCTAATATGGGGTGGACGATTGCCTGGGAACCACAGGATCGCCAGTTTATTGGTCGCGAGGCGTTGGAGCAGCAGCGAGAAAACGGCACTGAACAACTGGTCGGTTTGATCATGACCGAAAAAGGTGTATTACGTAATGAGTTACCGGTGCATTTTACCGATGCGCAGGGGCAGCCGCAGGTTGGGGTGATCACCAGTGGATCCTTTTCGCCGACCTTGGGCTTCAGTATTGCATTGGCGCGTGTGCCTGCCGGTATTGGCGAACAGGCTATCGTGCAGATTCGTAACCGTGAAATGCCCGTCGTGATAACGAAACCGGGTTTTGTACGCGCTGGTAAATCATTGATCAATTAGTTCTTATTAAAGGAGAAGTAGGCCAATGAGTAATGTGCCAACAGAGCTGAAATATGCCGCATCTCATGAGTGGGTGCGTGACGAAGGTAATGGCGAATACCTGGTGGGGATTACTGAACACGCTCAAGAACTGCTGGGCGATATGGTATTTGTTGATCTGCCGGAAATCGGCACTGCGGTTTCCGCGGGTGATGAGTGCGCTGTTGCGGAATCGGTCAAGGCCGCGTCTGATATCTATGCTCCCATCAGCGGTGAAATTATTGCCGTCAATAATGAGCTGGAAAGTTCACCTGATCTGGTTAACAGCGAACCCTATGCTGATGGTTGGTTGTTCCGCATCAAGGCTTCTGATGAGGCTGAGCTAGACATGTTGCTGGATGCTGATGCGTATTTGGCTTCCATTGACGAATAATCAGTCGCTACTCACGTTCATTCGAGCTACAGCGGCTTGAATGAACGTGGGTAGATACCCGTCACCAATGAAACTGCAGCGGTGTTGGCTACGCTCGTTCGCCCGAATCACTTACCCATGTAAGCTCATCGGGACTCTCTCGTTTGCCGCCTACCTGCAACTCCATTGAACTTGGGTATCGTTTCCGTCTTGATTGTACGGGTTGCCGAGAGTGATGTTAGCCACTGGGCAGCCCGTTTACCGCCTGATGACAACGGGTAATCTACTGAGTAGGTAACGTGCTTGCCTATGACGTAATAGAACCTATGACGTGATAGTCAGCGTTGTGCAGTTCGGGCGATATCCCATACCCTGCAAGTATCCAGGAATTCGTAGCAATGACTCAGACACTCAGCCAACTTGAACACAGCGAAGCGTTTATTGAGCGCCATATCGGCTCTTCTGCCGAGCAACAACAGCAGATGCTGGCAGCGGTGGGGGCAGGTTCGCTCAACGCGTTGATCCAACAGATTGTCCCGGTGGACATCCAACTGCCCGGGCCACCGCCAGTGGGCGAGGCGGCTACTGAACATCAGGCGTTGGCGGAACTAAAAGCCATTGCCTCACTGAATCAGTGCTACAAATCCTATATCGGTATGGGTTACAGCGCAGTGCTGATGCCACCGGTGATCCAGCGCAATATGCTGGAAAACCCAGGCTGGTACACCGCTTATACCCCGTATCAACCGGAAGTGTCACAAGGCCGTCTTGAGGCATTGCTGAATTTCCAGACCTTGACCCTTGATCTGACCGGGTTGGATCTGGCCTCCGCTTCCTTGCTTGATGAGGCGACAGCAGCCGCTGAAGCGATGGCATTGGCCAAACGTGCCAGCAAATTGAAAGAGGCTAACCGTTTCTTTGTTGCTGATGACGTTCACCCGCAAACGCTCGATGTGGTTCGTACCCGTGCGAAAACCTTTGGTTTTGAGGTTATTGTCGACAAGCCGGCGAAAGTGCTGGAGTTGCAAGGTGTGTTTGGTGTGCTGTTGCAACAGATGGGCACCACCGGTGAACTGCATGACTACAGTGCGTTACTGGCAGAATTAAAACAACGCAAGATTATTACCAGCATGGCGGCAGACATTATGGCGCTGGTATTGCTGGTAGCTCCGGGCAAACAGGGGGCCGATGTGGTCTTTGGCTCCTCACAACGCTTTGGTGTCCCGATGGGCTATGGTGGCCCCCATGCGGCGTTCTTTGCTTGCCGTGACGAGTTCAAACGTTCAATGCCCGGGCGTATCATTGGCGTTTCTCGCGATGCAGCAGGTAATACTGCGTTACGTATGGCGATGCAAACCCGCGAGCAACATATCCGCCGTGAAAAGGCCAATTCCAATATCTGTACCTCACAGGTGTTGCTGGCCAACATTGCTAGCTTGTATGCGGTGTACCATGGGCCGCAGGGCTTGCGGCGTATCGCTTTGCGCATTCATCGCCTGACGGATATTCTGGCAGCAGGGCTGCAACAAGCGGGTTTATCTCTGCGTCACAATACCTGGTTCGATACCCTGACCGTGGAAGTGAAAGACAAGTCAGCGGTATTGGCGCGTGCGCTGAGCTTTGGTATTAATCTGCGTACTGATATTCATGGTGCGCTGGGGATCTCGTTGGATGAGGCCACTTGCCGTGAAGATATTCAGGCGCTGTTTTCAGTATTGATAGGTGATAATCACGGCCTGGATATTGATGCGTTAGATGCGCAGGTCAGCCAAGAGAGCCAGTCGATCCCGGCTGCATTGTTGCGTAAAGATCCGATCCTCACCCATCCGGTATTCAATCGCTATCACAGCGAAACCGAGATGATGCGTTATATGCATCGCTTGGAAAACAAAGATTTGGCGCTGAATCAGGCGATGATTCCGCTGGGCTCCTGCACCATGAAGTTGAACGCTGCCGCAGAGATGATCCCCATCACTTGGCCAGAGTTTTCAGACCTGCACCCATTCTGCCCGCCGGAGCAGGCCGCTGGCTATCAACTGATGATTGGCCAGCTTTCCCAATGGTTGGTTCAGTTAACCGGTTATGATGCGGTATGCATGCAGCCTAATTCTGGGGCCCAGGGGGAGTATGCGGGCTTGCTGGCTATTCGCCGTTATCATGAAAGCCGTAATGAAACCGACCGTAATATCTGTTTGATCCCGAGTTCAGCCCATGGTACCAACCCGGCGTCAGCCCAGATGGCGGGCATGAGTGTGGTGGTGGTCGCCTGTGACAAGAACGGGAATATCGACTTGCATGATCTGCGGTTGAAAGCAGAACAGGCAGGTGAAGCCCTTTCCTGCATTATGGTCACCTATCCCTCCACCCATGGTGTTTATGAAGAGACCATCCGTGAAGTGTGCCAGATAGTGCATCAGTTCGGCGGCCAGGTGTATCTGGATGGCGCCAATATGAATGCGCAGGTGGGGATCACCACGCCGGGCTATATCGGTGCCGATGTTTCCCATCTTAACTTGCATAAAACCTTCAGCATTCCCCATGGCGGTGGTGGCCCAGGTATGGGGCCGATTGGCGTGAAGGCACACTTGGCCCCCTTTGTGCCAGGGCACAGTGTGGTACAGATTGATGGCGTGACCACGCAGCAGAGCGCGGTTTCTGCGGCGCCGTTTGGCAGTGCTTCCATTCTGCCAATCAGTTGGATGTATATCCGCATGATGGGAGCAGAAGGGCTCAAGCAGGCTAGCCAAGTGGCGATCCTCAATGCCAACTATATTGCCACCCGTTTGAAAGGGGCATACCCGGTGTTGTATACCGGTCGTGATGGCCGCGTAGCTCACGAATGTATTTTGGATATTCGCCCGTTAAAAGAGGAAACCGGCATCAGTGAGATGGATATTGCCAAGCGTCTGATTGATTATGGGTTCCATGCCCCTACCATGTCATTCCCGGTGGCAGGCACGTTGATGGTGGAACCGACCGAATCGGAAAGTAAAGTGGAGCTGGACCGTTTTATTGATGCCATGCTGGCTATTCGTCACGAAATTGATCGGGTACATCGCGGTGAATGGCCACTGGATGATAATCCTTTGGTTAATGCCCCGCATATTCAAGCTGAACTGGTCAGCGACTGGCAACATGCTTATAGCCGTGAACTGGCGGTGTTCCCGGTTGCAGGGGTGCGTGAGAACAAATATTGGCCGAGCGTCAAGCGCCTGGATGATGTTTATGGGGATCGTAATCTGTTCTGTTCTTGTGTGCCGATGGAAGAATATCTGTAGGATGATTTGTGGCCCGAAGACTCGGGCCTGACATTATCGCAGGGAAGGGGGCCTCGGCCCTCTTCCGTTATGGCTATTTCAACCAACCTTTGCGCTGAGCCTCCTGCAGATGGTGCAGTAAGTGTTGCCATAGCTCCGGGTGAATATCGCCAATCACGCCATTACGCTCTAACACCTGACTGAGACTGACGTTATTTTCTATCCAGCTCTGGCCTTGATTATGCAGGTTCATCAGCATGGGCATTGCGCGATCCAGCATGAACGCAAAACGTGCATCGGCGCTGCTGCCCTCTTCATATTCTTGCCATAAAGCAGTGAACTGTTCACGCTGCGGTTCAGGTAGCAGGCCGAAGAGCCGTTTCGCTGCTGCGACCTCTTGATCATGGATCTCCGCCCGGGCACTCAGGTCATAGACGAAGACATCCCCCGCATCGATTTCAACAATATCATGCAGCAATGCCATCTGGATCACGCGCTGAATATCCACCTCTTTACTGGCATAAGGTGCCAGGCTGAATGCCGCAACCGCAAAGTGCCAGCTATGTTCAGCGGAGTTTTCCTGGCGCTGCGTACCCAGCACCTTGGTACGGCGCTGAACGCTTTTTAGTTTATCGATCTCCATCAGGAACTGAATAACTTGTGTCATGGAACCAAAATTTAATACTGGCACAGCAGATGACATGGTACGGACCTCGAGGTGGGCAAAAAAGGGAATATCCAAGTAGCTGCTCATCTGCAACTTGAATGAGCTCGGGTATAAAAAACCCGCTGATTGTAGCTGAATGAACTATAGATTTCGATGTTGACCCGGTGTTACATGCGTTCACAGTTTATTTGAGCGTACACGTGTACACTGGAATCATTGTTGGTTAAGCTGATCTGTAGTGATTTTGCACAATTTATTCCGCTAGCAGCTCACATTCTGTGGCTGCATGGATGCGGATTTCAAGGAGCGATGGAGATAATGGTTGAAGTAAAAAACGAGGTGAGTAAACAGCCTGCCAAAACTTACCCATGGGCTGAAGAGATCGCTAACAGCGTTAGTCATGGCATTGGTTTGGTTTTTGGTATTGTCGGGTTGGTTTTACTGCTGATACAGGCAGTGGGGAGTGGTGCCGATGCAATAGCGATCACCAGTTATAGCCTGTATGGCGGCAGTATGATCCTGCTGTTTTTAGCTTCCACGCTGTATCATGCCATTCCGCATCAACGGGCCAAGCACTGGCTGAAAAAGTTTGACCACTGTGCGATTTACCTGCTGATTGCTGGTACTTATACACCGTTCTTGCTGGTGGGGCTGGATTCGCCCCTGGCGCGGGGGCTGATGGCGGTAATCTGGGGCTTAGCGCTGCTGGGGGTGATTTTTAAACTGGCGTTTGCGCACCGGTTTGAAGTGTTATCGTTGGTGACTTATCTCACTATGGGCTGGTTGTCGCTGATTGTGATCTATCAATTAGCCACCCGCTTAGCCGTTGGCGGCGTCACTTTGCTGGCAGTGGGTGGGGTGGTGTATACACTCGGGGTGATTTTCTATGCCTCCAAGCGTTTTCGCTTTGGTCACGCGATTTGGCACGGTTTTGTCCTTGGTGGTAGCGTCTGCCATTTTCTGGCGATCTATTTATATGTTTAATCTTCTCAGATAGCCCCAGGCAACATGCTGTTCGTCTGGGGCGATGCTTTTACTGCCCTTCTGCCAGTGAATAGGGCAGTGGCTTGATGCTCAGCTGACTCTCGGCATCGCCACGCACCCGCAGTTCGCTGTCAGCCGCCAGATCGTTATTCATCACCACTTGAACCCAGAGCGCGCCATCAGCCTGATGGCTCGCCGCCAGCACGGTGCCGGTACGCCGCCAGTTGTCACCCAGCTTCAGTTCCAGCTCGTCACCCGCTTGCGGAGCAGCGTTGCCGGTGCCTGCCAACCAATACATGGCGCGTTTATTGGCACCACGGAACTTGGCGCGAGCCACCATTTCCTGCCCGGTGTAACACCCTTTACTAAAACTGATGCCCGCCAGTGCCTGCAGATTGGTGGCTTGGGGGATCAGTTGCCCACTGTTTGGCGCATCAATCACTGGGTAACCGGCTTCAATATCCAGTAGCAACCATTGGCGACTATCGTTTAATTCAGCCTGCCCACTCAATTGTGTGGTGATCTGGTTGGCGAACTCAGCGGTGGTGATTAACATAAAGCGCTCTGCGGGCAGCGCAAAATGCAATAACGTGGTATCCCCGTCTTGCACCACTTGATGCTCAGCATCAGGTAAAGTCGCAAAAATAGTCGCCAAAGTGGCACGTGCCTCAGCGCCCGCCACACCGAGCAATACCGCTTGATCGTCAGCAGCGATGGTCACTTTGGAAAAGACAGCGTATTTTTTGATTTCCGCCAGTTGGCTTTCCAGCACACTGCGACGTTCAAGATAAGCGAAACCTTCACCACGGTGAAATAAACGCAGGTTGCTCCACATTTTGCCTTTGGCATCACAATGGCCACAAAGAACATGTTGGTCGGCCGCTAATTTGCTGATATCCGCCGTCACCTGCCCTTGCAGGTATTTCACCGTATCGGGGCCATTGAGCTGCACCAGCACCCAATCTTCCAATGAGATCAGCGCCAGTGGCAGATGGATGGAGGCACAAGGTGGATGGGAGGGAAAAGGCATGTTGGGCGTCATAATCACTTCCTGCTGCGTATTGATACTTTCTGTCCGTTAATAGGCGAATTGTCAGAGGGTTGTAGCTGACATGAGTTTAGGTATAGCTTACCTGAAGGATGAATACCATGGTAAAAGAGATGGCGGGCTTTGCAAACAGTTATTATGGCGTAGGGTTTTTTAAGATTTTTCTCATTGTTTGGCAAATACCCTTTCCGCAAAGTGTGTCAAATTGTTACTCTATGCCATCTTAGCGCAATTTGGGGCGATACCCACATTGCTGCAATACTGTTTGAATGATGACGGGCATAGCTGATAAGAGGTGAGTGATAACAGCATGGATATTAACAATAAAGCACGCATTCACTGGGCTTGCCGCCGTGGTATGCGCGAGTTGGATCTCTCAATCATGCCGTTTTTTGAGTATGAATACGACACGCTGAATGATAAAGACAAAGCGCTGTTCATCCGTCTGCTTGAGTGCGATGACCCGGATTTGTTGAATTGGCTAATGAATAATGGCGCTCCGCAGGATCAAGAACTGCAGAGAATGGTTTCACTGATTCAGACGCGAAATAAAGACCGTGGCTTTGTGGCGATGTAATGTCCGGGTTTCCTGGCGAACCCAATGCTTTTCACTGTTAATGCATGGTGCATTGATTTTATTGATATTGATCTCACCTTGGCCAGTAAATTATAGCCTGATCTGGCTGGTGTTGGTGACCTTGGTGGTGTTTGAATGTATCCGCAGCCAGAAGCGTATTGCCTCAAGAAAAGGAGAGTTGCGCTTGCTGGCAGAACGCAGGATTGAGTGGCAAGGAGAGGAATGGCTGATCGTGAAAAAAGCCTGGATGCTGAGGTTCGGGGTTTTACTCTCACTGCAGCAGGCCAATGGTAAGAAACGCTGTAAGCTATGGTTGGCCTCAGATGCCTTAAGTCATGGGGAGTGGCGTCATCTGTACCAACAGCTGTTATACCCGCAAGTGACGTTTGACGAGGATAAGTAATGAAACCACTGCTCTGGTTGGTAGAGGACGAACCCAGCATTGCAGATACCTTGATCTACACCCTGGAGAGTGAAGGTTTTCAGGTACGTTGGTTTGACCGTGGTGAGCCTGCATTACAGGCTTTGCCGCAAGGCGTACCGGCACTGGCTATTCTTGATGTGGGGTTGCCTGATATCAATGGTTTTGAACTTTGCCGTCGCTTGCTGGCGCAGGCAGAGGATTTACCTATTCTATTTCTTACCGCACGCAGTGATGAGCTCGATCGCCTAATCGGTTTGGAAATTGGTGCGGATGACTATGTTGCTAAACCTTTTTCCCCCGCGAGGTTAGCGCACGGGTGCGTACTATTTTGCGGCGGCTGCAAAAGCAGCAGCGCCTGCAACAGCCAACACACTATCATTTTGGCGCTTTTACTCTGGATGAAGAAGGGGCCTTGATCTGTTATCACCAACAGCCCTTACAGTTAACCCGCTATGAATTCTTATTATTGAAAACCTTGCTGTTGGCCCCGGGGCGGGTGTTTTCACGCCAGCAATTGATGGATATCGTTTGGGCTCAGGCAGAAGAGAGCCTGGATCGTACTGTCGATACCCATATCAAAACGTTGCGCGCCAAATTGCGTGCTATTGATGCCGGGGAGCCGCCGATCCATACCCATCGGGGTTTAGGTTACAGCGTGAGCCGTCAGCCATGAGGATTGGCCTGCACTTACTATTGGGCTATTTTCTGATTGTGGCGATAGCGGGTTACTTTGTCCTGAGCATTTTTGTCCAGGAGGTGAAGCCCGGCGTGCGGCGCGCTACTGAAGGCACCCTGGTGGATACCGCCAATCTGCTGGCGCAAGTGGCCCGTTTGGATATGAAACGCGGCGATGTGGCCCAGGGCCAATTAGCACAAGCTCTTGGCCAGCTTAATCAGAGGCCGATTGGCGCGAATATTGCCGGTATTCGTAAAGATCGTAATGAATATCGTGTCTATCTTACTGACGTGCGCGGCAAGGTTATTTTTGACTCGCAAGGTCTGGCGCTGGGGCAAGACTATTCCCGCTGGAATGATGTCTATTTGACATTACGTGGTCAATACGGTGCGCGCAGTACACGCACCATCGCGGATGATGAAAACAGCTCAGTGATGTATGTGGCGGCCCCGGTGATAGAACAAGGGCAGATTATCGGGGTGCTCAGTGTCGGTAAACCCAATAGCGCCATGGTGCCAGTGATCCGCCGTAGTGAGCGGCGTATTTTATTGGCGGGGGCGATGTTACTGGGGATTGCCTTGGCGATTGGCCTCGGGTTCGTCTGGTGGATCAACCGTTCAATTAACCGCCTGGTGCGTTATGCCAATGGGGTGGCGAAGAGCGAGGCGGTTTCACTACCCAGAATGGGCAGTGTTGAATTGGCCCAGTTGGCGCGGGCTCTAGAAAGTATGCGTATCAAACTTGAGGGTAAAGCCTATATTGAACAGTATGTGCATACCCTGACGCATGAATTGAAAAGCCCGCTGGCGGCGATCCGTGGTGCAGCGGAGTTGTTGCAGGAGTTACCACCGCCAGAGACCGCAAAACGTTTCCTCACCAACATTGAACAGCAGAGTGCGCGCATCCAACAACTGGTGGATAAATTGCTGGTTCAGGCACGCTTGGAAAGCCGCCCCGGTTTGGAGTTGGCTCCTGTGGCATTGGTGCCATTAGTGCAACAAGTACTGGCTACTAAGGAAGCACCGGCGGCGCAGCGCGGTATTACTATCACCGTGGGGGCGTTACCTGAGGTAACGGTGACTGGGGATGCGTTCCTGCTCGGGCAAGCGTTAAGCAACCTGTTGGATAATGCCTTGGATTTCACCCCGGCGGGTGGCTCTATCAGCGTTGACGGGGTGCGTTTGGAACAGCAGTATCAACTGACGATTAGCGATACTGGCAGCGGTATTCCTGATTATGCCCTCGATAAAGTTTTTGAACGCTTCTACTCCCTGGCCCGCGCCGATAAACCCAAAAGTAGTGGTCTGGGGCTTAACTTTGTGCAAGAAGTAGCGCGTTTGCACCATGGCAGTATCCGTTTGCACAATCTACAACCCTCCGGTGTTGCCGCAATTTTCACTTTAATGATCTAACTTCACCTGCTCTTCACATAACCACATTCTGATTTCACTTGCCGGTTTTATTGTTGCGTCATCGTCTACAAGGAGAATGCAGCAATGTTTAAATCGGTGTTATTTTGGAAAATCACCACATTATTGGGGTTAATGATCCTGATGATGTTCCCGGTATCCCTGTTAAGAGATGCCATCGAAGAACGTAGTGGCTATCGTCAGAGTGTGATCAGCCAGGTGAGTGAAAGCACTAGCCGGGCACAGAAGATCCTCGGGCCGTTGATTGTGATCCCTTATACCGTCAGTGAAGAGAGAAAAGATGAGAATGGGGTCGAGTTTGTACTGGAAAGCCAGCGTCAATTATTTGTGTTACCGGAATCGTTACAGGTTAACGGCACACCCAATGTTGATGTACGTAAACTGGGGATCTATCAGACCCAAGTCTATCAAGGCCCATTAGAATTTCAGGTGAAATTTACCCCGCCCAACTTGCAGGAGTTGCAGCAGAGTCATGTGAAGATGGGCCAGCCATTTTTGATGGTGTCGTTAAGTGACTCCCGCGGAATCAAAGCTATTTCACCACTGAGTGGTACACAGCAGGGAACATTCGAGCCAGGTACCGGGGTCAATGGGCTTACTCAAGGCCTCAGTGCCCCGTTGTCACTGGATGTTTTACAAGCCCAAGGGTTAGAAGCGAGCTTTACCCTGACGCTAGCTGGTACCAGTCGGTTGTCATTAGTCCCTCTGGGGCGTAATTCGCAACTGACACTGCAAAGTAACTGGCCACATCCTAACTTTTTAGGTGATTTCTTGCCTGATGAACGCAAAGTGACGGAGAAAGGTTTCAGCGCCCATTGGAGCAGTACTTGGTTTGCCAATAATATTAATAGTGTGCTCCACCTGAAAAGTGTTTCTATCGGCAATGACGCGTCTGATTACCAGGATAAACTACCGACGTTTACCACCAGCTTTATCGAACCGGTGGATCATTATCAGTTAGTTGACCGTGCAGTGAAGTATGCGATGCTGTTTCTTGGCTTAACGTTTATGTCGTTCTTCCTGTTTGAAACCCTGACCGGGCTACGGGTCCACCCGATCCAATATCTGTTGGTAGGTGCGGCGCTGGTGCTGTTTTACCTGATCTTGCTGGCGTTTTCGGAACATGTCGGTTTTGACGTGGCCTATTTACTGGGAAGTATCGCTTGTAGTGGTTTGATTGCTTTCTACCTCTGCGCGGTATTGCGTAGCAAGCTGTGGGGAATGCTGTTTGCTGTTGGCTTGTTATCGCTGTATGGCGTGTTGTTTCTGTTGCTACAGTCAGAAGATAACTCGCTGGTGTTGGGCTCGGTACTGCTGTTTGTGGTGTTGGCGGCGATTATGTTGCTGACGCGTAAACTGGATTGGTATCTGGTGGCTGACCCGACTCGGTTGAAGGGGAATCCTGCCGTAGCTAAAGGACCCGCAGTGTCAGAAGAGGTTGCAGCCCCTGAAGATGTCACGGTAGCGGAAGACATTGCGCAGCCTGAAGCGGAAGCAGTTACTGAAGCCACGCTTGAAGAACCTGCTACCAAGGATGAAAGCAATTTCAGATTGTGGAAGTAACCTTACTACTGGGCGCATGATTGCGCCCAATCTCCTTACAGCAACGCATCTATCTCCAGCAGGATCTGTTCACACCATTGTTCTAGGCGTTGTTCGCTCATCTCATACTGATTGACTTCATCCAGTGCCAGACCGACAAAGTATTGCCCGTCCGCAGTGAGCGGTTTGGGGCTGGTGAATTCAAAGCCTGCCGTTGGCCAGAAACCTATAAACTGCACCCCGATGGGGGCCAACTGATCATGTAGCATCCCCAGTGCATCAAGAAACCATTCACCGTAACCCAGTTGATCGCCCATGCCGTAAAGAGCAACAATTTTGCCTTTCAGATCTAACTCCGGCAGTTGCTGCCAGATAGCTTCCCAGTCTTCTTGCAACTCACCAAAATCCCAGGTTGGAATACCGAGGATCAGCACGGAGTAATCCTCCATTAACTTGGGGGAAACCTCTTTCAGATTGTGCAGTTCAACCAGTTCCTCTCCCAGGATGTCGCGGATTTTCTCTGCTGCCATCTCGGTGTAGCAGGTGCTGGAGCCATAAAATAGACCGATCTTCATGTTTAAGTCACTTAAGGTGCTGGGTGTAGAATGGTAACGAGTATACTTGATTGCCAACGGGGTTAAACCTATACCCAAGTTCATTCGAGTTGCAGGTAGGCGGCAACAGAGCGAGTCCCCAGGAGCTTACACCAGTAAGTGACTGGGGGGAGTGAAAGCAGCCAACAACCCTGCAGCTTGAATGGCGACGGGTATAACAAAGAGAGAGACACATGCAACACCAAGATAGCGCACTGATTGAGCAATTTCTGGATGCGCTGTGGCTTGAACGCAATCTGGCAGAAAATACCCTGGTTTCCTACCGGCTGGATTTGCAGGCCTTGGCAGGCTGGTTGGCTGCCACTCACAGTAGTTTTTTGCAGGCACAAGCGCTGGATCTGCAGGCTTTTCTTGCTGATCGGGTTGAAGGGGGCTATAAGGCCACCAGTTCCGCTCGTTTGCTCAGTGCGATGCGCCGTTTGTATCAATATTTTAACCGTGAAAAATTGCGGGAGGATGACCCCACCGCATTGTTGGCCTCACCCAAATTACCGCAGCGCTTGCCAAAAGATCTGAGTGAAGCGCAGGTAGAAGCGTTGCTGCAAGCTCCTTGTGTTGATCAACCTCTGGAGTTGCGTGATAAGGCGATGCTTGAAGTGCTGTATGCGACAGGTTTGCGGGTGTCAGAGCTGGTGGGTTTGAACATCGGTGATGTCAGCTTGCGCCAAGGGGTGGTACGCGTCATTGGTAAAGGTAATAAAGAGCGCTTGGTTCCCTTGGGGGAAGAGGCGGTATACTGGATTGAAAACTACCTGGAGTACGGTAGACCCTGGATGTTGAACGGCCAGACGCTCGATGTGTTGTTCCCCAGTAGCCGAAGCCAGCAAATGACCCGCCAGACATTCTGGCATCGCATCAAACATTATGCGACTCTAGCAGGTATTGATAGTGAGCGCTTGTCGCCACACGTCTTGCGCCACGCCTTCGCCACCCATTTACTGAACCATGGGGCTGATCTGCGTGTCGTACAGATGTTATTGGGGCACAGCGACCTCTCAACAACGCAAATTTATACACATGTAGCCACTGAAAGATTGAAACAGCTACATCAACAGCACCACCCGCGCGCTTGAAACGCGGACTCTGGAAGGATAAAAAGTGGAAGGATGGAAAGAATGAAAAAAAGTTTATTGCTGCTCTCTTTACTGACCGCTTCGGTAACCGGTGTAGCTCATGCTGATGATGCAGCAATTCAAAAAGCACTGGGTAGCCTGGGCATCAAACAGGCGGATGTCCAATCTTCGCCTATTGCTGGGGTCAAAACCGTACTGACCGAAAGCGGTGCGTTATATGTTACCGAAGATGGTAAATACATCCTACAGGGGCCGTTATATGATGTTAGCGGTAAACAGCCGGTTAATGTGACCAATCAACTGTTAATGGCCCAACTGACCGCGCTGGAAGACCAAATGATAGTCTTTAAAGCAGCGAAGGAAAAGCATGTCATTACCGTGTTTACTGATATCACCTGCGGTTACTGCCATAAGCTGCATGAGCAAATGAAAGAGTATAACGACCTGGGCATCACGGTGCGTTATCTGGCATTTCCACGTCAGGGGTTGAACTCTCAAGCTGAGAAAGACATGCAGTCCATCTGGTGTACCGCCGATAAGAATAAAGCCTTCGACGCTGCCATTAAAGGCGACCCCATCTCTCCGGCAACCTGCAAGATCAATATTGCCAAACATTATCAGTTAGGGGTGCAGTTTGGTATTCAAGGGACACCTGCGATCATTTTACAAAATGGCGAGATGGTCCCAGGTTATCAAGGGCCGAAAGAGATGCTCGCCATGCTGGATGCTCACGCTGCTTCAATGGCGGCGAAATAAACTTCAGTGAGTATTAAAACCCAATTACGCCGCCGCAAGGCGGCAGATAGTCGCGATTTACCTGCCAGCCTCCCCCCTTTGTTGCGCCGCTTATATGCGTTGCGTGGCGTTCAGGGGGAGCAAGAACTGGAACGCAGCGTCAAAGGCATGTTGCCTTGGCAACAGTTGGGCGGTATTGAGGCGGCGGTCACCCTGCTGCAGCAGGCCTTGACGCAGCGCCAGCGCATTATGGTGGTGGGGGATTTTGATGCTGATGGTGCTACTAGCACCGCGCTCACGGTATTAGCCCTGCGCAGTATGGGCGGTAGCGCCGTTGACTATTTAGTGCCTAACCGTTTTGAAGATGGCTATGGTTTAAGCCCGGAAGTGGTGGAGCAAGTCGCCACACGGGGGGCTGAGCTTATCATCACCGTGGATAACGGTATCTCCTCCCATGCTGGCGTTGACGCAGCTCACGCTAAAGGGATGCAGGTGCTGGTCACTGATCATCACTTGCCAGGGGAAACGTTACCCGCCGCCGAAGCGATTGTTAACCCAAACCTGGCCAGTTGTGATTTCCCCTCCAAGTCTTTGGCAGGGGTGGGCGTGGCGTTCTATCTGATGCTAGCGCTACGTAGCCGATTGCGTGATAGCGGTTGGTTCGAACAACAGTGCCTGGGGATACCCAATCTGGCCGATTTACTCGATCTGGTGGCGTTAGGCACCGTGGCAGATGTGGTGCCATTGGATGCCAACAACCGCATTCTGGTCTATCAAGGGTTAAATCGTATCCGTGCCGGTAAGTGTCGCCCAGGCATTCGCGCCTTGCTGGAAGTCGCCAACCGTGATGCACGTCAGTTAGCAGCCAACGATTTGGGTTTTGTGCTTGGCCCAAGGTTGAACGCAGCAGGGCGTTTGGACGACATGTCGATTGGGGTGGCGCTGTTGCTCAGTGATGATATTGCCCAGGCGCGCATGTTGGCGAGTGACTTGGACGCGCTTAACTTGACCCGCCGCGATATTGAACAGGGTATGCAAGTGGAAGCCCTGGCGCTGTGCTCTCAACTGGAGCAAACCACCACAGAGTTACCTTACGGCTTGGCAATGTATCACCCGGAGTGGCACCAAGGGGTGGTGGGGATCCTCGCTTCCCGTATCAAAGAGCGTTTTCACCGCCCGGTAATCGCTTTTGCACCAGCAGGGGAAGGCATCCTCAAAGGCTCTGGCCGTTCAGTGGCCGGGTTGCATCTACGTGATGCGCTGGAGCGGCTCGATATGTTGCACCCCGGCCTGATGATGAAATTCGGCGGCCATGCCATGGCGGCTGGGTTATCGCTGGAAGAGGCCCGCTTTGATGAGTTTCGCCAGCGCTTTGGCGAACTGGTGGGGGAGTGGCTCGATCCGGCGATGCTGGAAGGCGTCGTCTGGTCTGATGGTGAATTGGCAATGCAGGAACTGACACTGGATACCGCCGAGTTACTGCGTGAAGGGGGCCCCTGGGGGCAAGCCTTTCCCGAGCCGGTTTTTGACGGCAAGTTCCGCATTTTACAGCAACGGCTGGTGGGGGAAAAACACCTCAAGCTGATGGTGGAGCCGCTGGGGGGTGGCCCGTTGCTGGATGGTATCGCCTTTAATATCGATACCACGCAGTGGCCTGATAACAGCATCAAGCAAGCGGAAATCGCCTACAAACTGGAAGTGAATGAGTTCCGTGGCAATCGTAATGTGCAGTTGCTGATCCAGCATCTGTGGCCATTGGCGTGATAGCCCGACAAAAACTGACCAACCTGCTATAAACTGGCCATCGGATCCGTTAGAATTAGCGGTTCCAATGGCATTTCGCCATCGACGACATCAACGTAAGAACGCTAAAAATCATGTTTGAAATTAATCCGGTAAAAAACCGTATTCAAGACCTGTCTGAGCGAACCGCCGTTCTCAGGGGGTATCTTTGACTATGATGCCAAGAAAGAACGCCTAGAAGAGGTTAACGCCGAGCTGGAGCAGCCAGACGTCTGGAACGAGCCAGAGCGTGCACAGGCATTGGGTAAAGAGCGCTCGGCGCTGGAAGCCATTGTAGAAACCATCGACCAACTGCAACAGGGCTGTGAAGACGTCACCGGCCTATTGGAACTGGCAGTTGAAGCAGAAGATGAAGAAACCTTTGATGAAGCGGTGGTTGAGCTCGAACAGCTCAGCGTCAAGCTTGATCAACTGGAATTCCGCCGCATGTTCTCTGGTGAGTACGACAGCGCCGATTGCTACCTGGATATTCAGGCCGGTTCTGGCGGCACTGAAGCGCAAGACTGGGCAAGCATGTTGCTGCGTATGTATCTGCGTTGGGCGGAAGCAAAAGGCTTCAAAACTGAAGTAATTGAAGAGTCTGATGGTGATGTTGCTGGCCTGAAGTCGGCCACCATCAAGATTATCGGTGATTATGCCTTTGGCTGGTTGCGTACTGAAACTGGCGTGCATCGCCTGGTACGTAAAAGCCCATTCGACTCCGGTGGCCGCCGCCACACCTCGTTCAGCTCAGTGTTTATCTACCCTGAAGTGGATGACGATATCGATATTGATATCAATCCGGCGGATCTGCGTATTGACGTTTACCGCGCTTCTGGTGCGGGTGGGCAGCACGTTAACAAAACCGAGTCGGCGGTGCGTATTACCCACCTGCCAACCAACATTGTGGTGCAGTGTCAAAACGACCGCTCACAGCATAAAAACAAAGATCAGGCGTTTAAACAACTGCGCGCCAAATTGTATGAATACGAGATGCAAAAGAAAAATGCCGATAAACAGATGCTGGAAGATAGCAAATCTGATATCGGCTGGGGCAGCCAGATCCGCTCTTATGTGCTGGACGACTCCCGCATCAAAGATTTGCGCACCAACGTAGAAACACGTAATACGCAGGCCGTACTGGATGGCGACCTGGATAAATTCATTGAGGCAAGTTTGAAAGCCGGGTTATGAGGAACAGAAATGTCTGAGCAACAACCACAAGGCGCCGAGCAGGCGTTGGATCTGAACAACGAGTTGCAGGCGCGCCGTGAAAAACTTGCCGCACTGCGCGAGAACGGCCTCCCGTTCCCGAATGATTTCCGTCGCGATACCACATCAGATCAATTGCACGCCGCCTATGACAGCAAAGAAAACGAAGAGCTGGAATCTTTAGGCATCGAAGTGACGGTTGCGGGCCGTATGATGACCCGCCGCATCATGGGTAAAGCCTCTTTTGTTACGCTGCAGGATGTTGGCGGGCGTATTCAGCTTTATGTGGCTCGTGATGATCTGGCTGAAGGGATTTATAACGAACAGTTCAAAAAGTGGGATCTGGGGGATATCCTTGGCGCACGGGGTAAGCTGTTCAAAACCAAGACGGGCGAACTGTCTATCCACTGTACTGAATTGCGCCTGCTGACTAAAGCGCTGCGCCCGTTACCAGATAAGTTCCATGGCTTGGCGGATCAGGAAACCCGTTATCGTCAGCGTTATCTGGACTTGATCGCTAACGAAGAGTCACGCAACACCTTTAAAATTCGCTCACAAGTGATGGCGGCGGTGCGTAACTTTATGGTGGATAGAGGCTTTATGGAAGTCGAAACCCCCATGATGCAAGTGATACCGGGTGGTGCTGCTGCCCGTCCGTTTATTACCCACCATAATGCGCTGGATATTGATATGTATCTGCGTATTGCCCCAGAACTTTACCTGAAGCGTTTAGTGGTGGGCGGCTTTGAGCGGGTGTTCGAAATCAACCGTAATTTCCGTAATGAAGGGGTTTCCCCACGTCATAACCCAGAGTTCACCATGATGGAACTCTATATGGCCTATGCGGATTACAAAGACTTGATCGAGCTGACGGAATCCCTGTTCCGCACCTTGGCGCAAGATGTGCTGGGTGACACCAAAGTGCCTTATGGCGATGTGGTGTTTGATTTCGGCAAGCCGTTTGAAAAGCTGACCATGACGCAGGCGATCAAAAAATACCGCCCTGAGACCAATCTCGATGACCTGAACGAGATGAGCAAAGCGGTGGCTATTGCCGAGTCTATCGGTATTAAAGTTGAGAAGAGCTGGGGCTTGGGCCGTGTGGTAACCGAGATTTTTGAAGAGACCGCAGAAAGTCATCTGATCCAGCCGACCTTTATTACCGAGTATCCAGCGGAGGTTTCTCCACTGGCACGCCGTAACGACGAGAACCCGGAAATTACTGATCGTTTCGAGTTCTTTATCGGTGGCCGTGAAATTGGTAATGGTTTCTCGGAATTGAATGATGCGGAAGATCAGGCGCAACGTTTTGCTGACCAGGTTACTGCCAAAGATGCTGGTGATGACGAAGCGATGTTCTACGACGAAGATTATGTTACCGCGCTGGAACATGGTTTGCCGCCAACGGCAGGTTTGGGGATTGGTATTGACCGCATGGTAATGTTACTGACCAACAGCCACACCATCCGCGATGTGATCCTGTTCCCGGCGATGCGCCCAAGCAAGTAACACTAAGCACGGCATTCTGACTTTTTCAAGCGATGGTCAGCATAAGTGCAATCTAAACCGGTGCCAGTAATGGTGCCGGTTTTTATTTACGCAGACAGCCAAAATAATGATGATTAACCGCCTAAAATATCGGCAGTTATCTACTTTCTTCGCTTGCTCGATGCGTATAACCAGTTATAATGCCAGTCGCACACCAAAGCGGGTGTAGTTCAATGGTAGAACGAGAGCTTCCCAAGCTCTATACGAGGGTTCGATTCCCTTCACCCGCTCCAAGATTTCAGACCCTCGCTTCGGCGGGGTTTTTTGTTTTTTGGCTCAGTAACTTATTGGTTTAGTGATGTTTCCAATCGATAACCCAACCTGTGGCTGTTGTAGCAGGTAGTACAGATTGGTAGTACATTATGGGCATTATGCCGACTCCAAAACCTAACAAACATGGCGTATATCTGTCGCTGCTACCGTGAATGGTTAAAAGCGTGGAGTCTCTCAATGCGCCAGAAGCAACATGTCGGCAAAAAGTGCTTTATCGACTTCTGGCGGTCCGATGGTCTCCAGCATTAACCCGGCTACCGGCGAGGTTCGCCGCGTGCTCATCTTCGCGGTTGTAATGGGGGCATCGACGATACGTGCCAAACCGTGATCGATTTAGATGCCATTTTGTACTTTGATTCTTTTTTTGATGTATGTTGTCATCATTATATGAATCAAGGGGGATATTATGCGAACTACAGTCACGATTGATGATGCGCTGTATGCACAGGCATTGGAAATGGCCGACCCAGATATGGATAAGGCAGATATTTTCCGTGAAGCGATGAAAACGTTTGTTCGGGTGCAGGCAGCAAAAAGGCTGGCTTCGCTCGGCGGCACCTCACCTGATATGCCGATAGTTCCTCGTCGCCGGGAAGAGCCATCCGCAGAATGATTGTTTTAGCTAAACGTTTTAATGCGAGTTATCGGTCGATTCATTGAGCCCAAAACCTAACAAACATGGCGTATATAAAGTATGCCTCGGCGTTCCCCAAGAACCTCAGCGATCATCGGCACACTCAACAGACGGCACGAACTTGACGTTGATATTGCACTGAGTAAGCGTATTATTTCTGTCAATGATGCCTTGAGTGCTCAATCATATCTATCGGTTTAAACCTGTGAGTGTTGCGACTAAATGAATAACAAAATTTTATTATCCGCTTTCTCCCTAAAATCGTTATTACTGGCTCTCGGGTTGTTATGTTCCGCTAGTGTGATGGCTGGGCCTGAAATTATAGAACCGACTCAAACAGAGTCAGCCTCAGCGGAGCCTTCCAAAGCAGAAATAGAAGCCCTGTTCCAAGAGTCATTTAAAGGCAAAACGCTGCCTCAGATAAAAATCATGCTCAATGAGCAAATTGAAGAACTAGAATCCGTTCAAAAATTTAATTCGATACGTCTATCTGTTGGTTCAGCAGAGGATGATAACAAGGTCCAGCATACATCTAAGTTTACTCCGATGTCAGCATCAGCTTTCGAGACCTTGTTTAATCAGTATTTTGATTCGCTGGAGCCACGTCAACAAATTGCAGGTAAGTCCTCTTATGTTTCAACGAATTTCAGGAGCTATGATTTTTCTAAGCTCTCCGCCGATTACGAGGTTTTTGACTATGAACCGGTAACAATAATGATTGAACGGGTTCACTTTAAAGATGGTTCATCTGCATTACCGGCAGAAGTCATAAACATGGGGGAGATTAAAGTTGCCAGTGCCGGAAGGGTCGTCTCAGTTGATATGGTGGCAACCTATACATTACCGGATTCTGTTAAGCATTTTGACTTTAATACCAAAGATAACGCGAGTCAGAATGAGAACAGTCTGGTGTCAATCAATGGGCGCGAAGTGACGCTGACCATGCCAGAAGCCATGTACAAAAATATTCTTCACGTCGAAGCCATTGATAAAAACGGCGAGCCCCTGAAGGATGCTGGATCATCATCTTATTACAACAATGCTTACTACGTTGATAAGCTACATCAGTATTTTACTGATGCCATTAAGCAACTGGACAACGATAAAATTACCGAACGTGACAGTTTGATAAAGTATCTGGCCAACAACTACCCTTCAAAAAAAGAGGCCAACAAGGCACATCCGCCTAAATATACGGCATCTTATCGGTTTCATGGGGAGCCAGCTTCAGTAACCGTTTTCCTCAAGCCTGAGGCAAAAAAGTATACTTACAACTTTACACTAACCATGCCAGACACCGCATATAACAACGGTCTGGCTGTCGCTGCTAACGAATCAGAAAAACCGCTATATGGTTTAGTCGATGAGCAAGGGAATTGGTTGATCCCTCCTCAGTATATTCGGTTAGATAGGCAAGTAGGAGACTACTACTATGCTGTTGGCGCTAAGGGTGATTATAACGACGGGAAAGTTTATTTACTGAACCGAACAGCTAAAAAACTGGAGCTGCAACCATTTTATATTATGAATGAAGAGATAATTAAAGATAAGTTCCTCATTGTTAATAAAGAACGAAATAATAATTTCATTCAAGGCTTAGTCAATATACAAACTCATCAAATTTTATTGCCATTAAAGTACCACGATATTGAAGTGGCTGGGTCACTGTTTATTGCTTCTAACTTCGATGATAAGCGTAATATCCGCCGTTACGAGGTCTACCGTCAGAGCGATAATAAACAGATCCTCCATGGTGATTTTAATGACTTTTATGTTGATGGTGATAATATCATTGTGCGGCATGAAATGAGAACGACGAAAAAAGAGGGCAATACCCCTTATTACGCCATTGAAAACGATAATGTTTATATTTATCATAACTTCGATATCTATAATGCCGATGGGGTTCGGCTTAATGCTAAATCCTATGCGCAACTGCCTTCCGAAATGAGTTTTGGTAAAGATGGCTTAATGCCGGTAATCGATAAGCAGGATAAATCATATTACGTTGATCGTCAGGCCAAAAAAGTTAATTTCGATCTCAGTGGCTATCAGAATATCAAGTCGTTCTCCAACGGCCTGGCTGCTGTACAAGGTGAAGATGGCCAGTATGGCTATATCAACACTCAGGGTAAGTTAGTTATCCCTATGATGTACAAAGGCGCCAACTTTTTTCAGGGTGGAACAGCGCTGGTCGAAACAAGTGAAGGATATCAGCTGATCACCCCTAAAAATAAAGTTGTGGCACAATTTAAGGACATTTCGATTCGCACCTACAGCTTAATACAAGATGCGCAGGAAGCCACTTATACCTTTATTAATTATCAGACTGATGAGTTTTTTACCTATGATCAACAAGGTAAGCCGATTACCAAGGAAAAATCAGGTAATTAGTTAACCTAGCGGCGGTTACCCGATTTCTATACTCGTCATACTTCAAGTTGCTTGGGTGTTGGCTGCCCTCGTTCACCCTAGTCACATAGTTAGCTATGCTCCCAGGGATTCGCTCAGTTGCCGCCTACAGGCAACTCGAATTATTTTGTGTATATATGAGCCTTGTAGAAATCGGGTTGGTCGTCATCGCCACTATGCCAATCATCTGATTCTGTTGGTCAGAGAGAGTTCACGCGAATCATCTTTTGTGATTTGCGCCTGGCGAACTAACGATGCCAAGAACGATCTGAGTAAATCTGGTTTCTTGGAATTATGTACAAAAGTATTATTGCACGCCGGTTACGGTGTCAAACCACCGGCAGATAAATGAGCAACCAGAAACGCCTAACAAGGAAGCTAATCATCCATAAACATATGATTAGCTTTGGTGACGCCTCTGTTATAGGTACAGAAAGTGTCGGTTGCCAGTTCAGTTTTACTATGAATTTTAATGTTTGTAATAACCTCAACAGCACCAGCTTGGTAGCACGCTTGTTGTGCGTCTTTGACAATCTCTAATAGCTGGTTTAGCTCGCCTCTCATGGTGGTTTCCATTGCACTCACTTGGAATGGCACACCCGAAGCTTTTACAACTTCGATAGCTTTATCGACCACCTCGAAGTTGTTGCCTTCTTTCAGTCTTGGGATGATCTGGAAAGCGAGCATGACATCTTTTAGTGGTTGGTTTTCAGTTGGCATCAGCAATGACTCATGGGTATATACTCGTCATACTTCAAGTTGCTTGGGTGTTAGCTGCGCTCATTGCACCCCAGTCACATAGTCAGCTATGCTCCTGGGGATTCCATCGCTGGCTGCCTACAAGCATCTCGAATTATTTAGAGTATATATTTTTACGGGATGCAGCATAGTAGCACTGTTTGTCGATTATGCAGACTGGGGGATGCAACACCTAGCTCTATCAAGTGATGGCAAATGGTAGAGATATCCAATGTTAGGCAGTCACCAGAAGCGCCTAAAAAAGGCGCTTCTGGTTAAAGGTACAGAACTATTGCTGGGTAAGATCAAACAGCCCTGCTTCGTTAGCAAACTTGTATAAATTGTTGTAACCCAAGGTGGCATAGGTCAGCGGATGGGCAATGGCTGGGTCTTGTTCGGCTTCAACCACTAACCAGCCGCTGTAATTGACGTTTTTAAGTACGTTAAATACCGCCGGGTAATCGATGCAGCCATCTCCGGGAACGGTATAAACCCCTTCAAGCACCGAATCGAGAAAGCTCAATTTGCGGTTTTTCACATCCGCCAGCACCTCTTGGCGGATATCTTTGCAATGCACGTGGTTAATACGCTCAGACCAGTTCTGTGCCACAGTGACTGGGTCGCCTCCGGCGAAAGTAATGTGCCCGGTGTCTAACAGTAACCCCACTTCTGGCCCGGTATGTTTCATTAAGTTATTAATATCTTCTGCAGTTTCAATCACCGTGCCCATATGGTGGTGATAGGCAATTTGTACCCCTTGGCTTTGCGTATATTGAGCAAACTCGGTCAGTTTGCGGCCATATTCTTGCCAACGCTCGGCAGGGAAAAGCGGGCGTAAATGGACCGGGATGTCTTGCGCGCCATGGATACAACCCGTTACTTCACAAGCGACCATCACTTTGGCACCGAGTTCACGTAACAAGGTCAGGTGGTTTTGGACCGCCACAATCTCTTCTTCAACACTGCGGGTCAACAGTTCCATGGAATACCAGCCTGATACCAGTTTAAGATCATGCCTGGCCAAGATGGGGCCTAATAAGCTTGCCTGACGTGGAAATTTATTCCCCAGCTCAAAGCCGCTAAACCCGGCTTGCTTCCCTTCGCTTAAACAGGTTTCTAGCGAAGTTTCTGCCCCCAATGTTGGCATGTCGTCATTAGTCCAAGTGAGCGGGTTGATACCTAGTTGAACACTCATCAAAATTCTCCTGTGCTGGCACTATTTTTCGCCACGTTGGCGCCATAGTGTGATTAAGTTGTGGTAATTGGTTTTCACTTTATGAATCAGCGTTTGATCATCTATCTGGCCGGCTAACCAGGCACGTGAAGGTTCGCCAAATAACGTGCGACCAACAGCAAACCCTTTCACAATGCTTTGCCCGGCAGTTTGTGAAAATGCGTGTTGTAATTGTTCTTGTGGGGCATCTAAGCCAAGAATCACCACCCCGCGGCAGTAAGCATCGCGCTCAGCTATCAAGGCAGATACGGCACCCCAACTGGCTTTTGCCAATGGTGGCAGTTTCCACCAATCGGGTTTGATCCCGAGGTTATAAAAGCGTTGCAGCGCACGTAGATACAGGGCGTCGTCTTGTTTGGTCCCTGCGGGTAAAATCACTTCCAGCAACAACTCATGCCCGGACTGGCAACAGGCTTGATAAACTTCTTGAATTTGATGCTCTTGCTGTAAACGGAGGTGGTGATCATCCTCTGGGTTAAAGAACACTAGGCATTTCACGATATGCTCAAGCGGCCAACTGACCAGTTGTGAGCCGATATTGCCATGTTCAAGCTTGAGTGGACGTGAACTGGGTAATTCAATCGGGCGAGCAATCCACCACCCCTGACCCGTCACGGCATTTAATACCTCTTGGCCAAAGGTGCTGTCACACAGCAGGCCTGCCTGACCTTGGTCCAATCCAGCTTCAACGGCCACTTCCTGGCTGGCTTGTAAAATCAGTTGTTTAAGGGGGCTAATGCGCGCGATATCCGCCCCTGCTTGCCGCGCCATATCAACAAATTGAATGCGGTGATCAAAGGCCAGTACACAGAGTTCATTACGCTCTGGGGATTTACGTGTCGTGACGCGATGGAGATGGTTTAGCTCAGGATCCAGGTCTGGGCGCTTCACTTGCTGCGCCCGTAGTAGGTAGTTATCCAGTTCCACTTTGGTCGGCATGGCGGGGGCACAGCCATGGCGAGAAACCACCAGGGCACCACAGGCATTGGCGTAAGCACAGGCTGTTTCCCAGCCCTCACCACTTAAGTAGCCACGCAGCAGGCCAGACATAAAGGCATCCCCAGCCCCTAAGACATTCAGCACATCAACGCGCACGCCATAGACCGTGATCCCTTGGTCCAGCTCATCAGGGATCTCACCCGTAAAGACCGAGCAACCTAACGCGCCGCGCTTGCAGACCAGTTCCGCCTGCGTTACGGAACGGATGGTTTTTAGCGCTGCAATGGTATCGGTTGATCCCCCGCCGATATGGAACTCTTCTTCGGTGCCGACGATCAGGTCAAACAGGCCTAATACCTCTTGTAGTTGTTCCGTGACAGCATCTGATTGAATAAAGCGGGTTTCACCGTCCCCTAATGAGGTCAGCCCCCAAAGTACCGGGCGGTAGTCAATATCCAAGGCGGTTTTTACACCGTGGCGGCGAGCGTATTGCAAGGCAGTGATGACTGCATCACGTGTTTTAGGGTGAGAAAGGTGCGTGCCGGTAATAGCCAGGCAACGGGCAGAAGCAATGTATTCTTCACTGACGTCGTCTCTGGTTATCGCCATATCGGCGCAATTTTCACGATAGAAAATCAGTGGGAAAGTCTCTTGATCTTTGATGCCAAGAATGACCAAACCGGTTAGGCGATCTTTGTCGGTAATTAAATGGCTGGTATCGCAGCCAACCCGTTCCAGTTCTTCACGCAGAAAACGGCCCATATGCTCATCGCCGACGCGCGCCAGCATGGAAGATTTCAGCCCCTGCACGGCGGTACCATAAGCAACGTTACCGGATGACCCCCCCAAATATTTGCTGAAGGAGCTCATGTCTTCCAGGCGGGCACCGATCTGCTGTCCATAAAAATCAACAGCGATTCGTCCCATGCAAATCACATCAAACTTTTTTTCTGTACTCACCGTTCGCTCCTCAAGTCTCTCAGTGCTTGGGCTATATATAGGCCGTCGCTTTTGCCGTTTTGCAGCTTATTGCATAATCATTTCAATAAATCGTTTATACGGAATGATTGTTTCATTTTCAATTGAAAAATACAGGAATATTTCATTATGTGATCACCGTGGAATTTTAATTTAAAATGTATAGGTAAATGGAAAAAATATTCCGCAATGATGGTTAATATTAAATAAAATCAATGGACTAGAAGCTGTCTTCTTCCTGTGTGATCAGGTAATGGCAAGAAAGGCAGAGCAAGAAATAAACCCACCACGTAAGGTGGTGGGAAAGAGGAGGGGAAACCCTGGTTCAAGTCACTTGAACTGAAGGGGGATTTAATACTGACGAGCCTTGGCTAGCGCCTGTTTAATTTCATCGGCAGCTTGTTCAATTTCCGGCTTATCGGCCACTTGCGCCGTACCGCAGCGCCACCAGGCTTCATAGCCGTGGGTCATGGTTTTTGGCAACACTTTAATATCAATCAGTGTCGATACGGTCTGCTGTTTGGCATCCGCCAGCGCATGGATCAGTTGCTCTTCGTTATAGACCCGATAGGCTCGGCATCCATAACTTTGCGCATTCATCGCAAAATCCACCGGGACTAATGGCCCGGTCAGTTTGTTGGTCTGCGGATCTCGAAAGCGGTTTTCAGTGCCAAAACTGCCCATGCCTTGGCTCATCTGTAAATTGTTAATGCAACCGAAGGCCGCGTTATCAAACAGAATCACATTGATCTTCAGCCCTTCCTGAATGGAGGTCTGTAATTCAGAATGCAGCATCATATAAGAGCCATCACCCAATAAGCTGTAAACCGGCTGATCAGGACAGGCGATTTTAGCGCCAATGGCGGCACCGATTTCATACCCCATGCAGGAAAAGCCGTATTCCATATGGTAGGTATCCGCGACTTTCGGTTGCCATAGCCGTTGTAAATCACCCGGCAGTGACCCCGCAGCACCCACCACAATGGCATTATCTTCCAAATGTTGGTCCAACAAGCCCAAGACCCGGGTTTGCGTCAATTCTGTGTTGAGGGCGTCACGATACTCACGCAGTGCATCATCGAAATGTCCTGCCACTTCGGGTTGGTAATTGGAGTTTATCTGAGTGCTAAACAGGCGTGCGACCTCTGCTCGCCAAGCCTGTTTTGCTTGTTGGATTTCACCATGGTAACCACTGAGATATCCCGCCGCGCTTAACTTGTGGGATATGGCCATCAGCGCAGATTTAGCATCGGCAACCACCGATGTGGCATCCAGTTTACTGGCATCAAACTCGGAAACATTAATGGTTAAAAAGTCCACATTAGGATTCTGGAATAGCGATTTTGACGCGGTGGTGAAATCGGTAAAGCGAGTGCCGACGCCAATCACTAAATCGGCTTCTTTCGCTATCAGATTGGCAGCCAGGCAGCCGGTGGTGCCAATGCCACCCAAGTTAAGTGGGTGATCGTAAACAATGGCGCTTTTGCCCGCTTGCGTTTCACCAAAAGGAATATGGAAGGTTTCTGCAAATTGACGGAAAGCCTCATGGGCTTCGGAATAGCGAACCCCGCCGCCACAGATCAACAGCGGTTTTTTCTTACTGCGGATTAATCGGATGGCATCATCAATCATCGTTTCCGTGGCGGGGCGGCGATCAATACGATGAACCCGTTTCTGGAAAAAATAGGCCGGGAAGTCGTAGGCTTCCCCCTGAACATCTTGCGGCAGGCAGATAGTCACCGCACCGGTATCAGCCGGGTCGGTCAATACTCGCATGGCATTGAGCATGGCGGACATCAACTGCTCTGGGCGATAGATGCGATCCCAATAGCGAGAAACCGGTTTAAAGCAGTCATTGGTGCTGATAGAGGCATCATGATATTGCTCTACTTGCTGCAGAACCGGGTCCGGTTGGCGGCAGGCAAAGACATCACCGGGTAAAAACAGCACCGGAATTCGGTTCGCGGTTGCGGTTGCCGCTGCGGTGATCATATTGGCTGCCCCTGGCCCAACCGATGAGGTTACCGCATAGATTTTCTTACGTTTATGCTGTTTGGCAAACCCCATGGCGATATGGGCCATGCCTTGTTCGTTACAGCCTTGGTGCACCATCAGGTCGCCTGCATCTTGTTCCAGTGCTTGTCCAAGCCCAACCACATTGCCATGACCAAAAATGGTCAGCACACCATGAATAAATTTGTGTTGCTGACCATCGAACTCGACATATTGTTGGTTCATAAATTTTACCAACGCCTGTGCCGTGGTCATTCTTATGGTATTCATCAGCGGATCATCTCCCAATTCGCGTAGAGAAACATTGGCGTTGTGGCGTATTTGCACTCATCGCCTGCTGCAATCTAGTTATCATCTGAATGCACTATATGAAATATAAATTTCATTTCAATTTATTATTGAAATAAATTGGGCTTTTGTGATCGCGGTATAATTCTCAAGATTAATCCGTTATCCAGCCGTGCAACGCACTATTTTCTAGTAATTGAGCATTGAGTTTGAAATGTTTATTTCATAATATTGAGATATTGAAAACTTGGGCTCATCCCAATCACCGCAAAGCATTTGCTAGTGGGCAGAGCGCAGCCAACACCGCTGCAGTTTGATTGGCGATGGGTATAAATGAACTGGCAAAATGGGGGCCGGCCCCATTAAGGAACAGAGTATGTCGACACTGCTGTCAAAGTATCAAGCACCTGATGATGCGGGTTGCACCCAAAAAATCACCCCTGAGAATGCGGGTTGGCAGTATGTCGGCTTTGAGGTTTATGAACTCAAACCCGGTCAAAAACTCACTCTGCCAGCATCCGCCAATGAGCTCTGTTTAGTCTTGGTGGCGGGTAAAGCCTCGGTTAAAACAGAAACAGCCCACTTCGAAAATATTGGCGAGCGCATGTCCCCTTTTGAGCGTAAAAAACCCTATGCGGTTTATGTGTCCGCTCAGGAAAGCTGTGAAGTTGTAGCATTAACTTCCCTCGAGTTGGCGGTGTGTCAGGCACCTGGCAAAGGAACCTACGCCACCCGGTTAATTACCCCGCAAGACATTCAGGCCGAAGCGAGAGGGCACGGGAATAATCGGCGTTATGTGCATAATATCTTGCCCGATAATCTGCCTGCGGATAGCTTACTGGTGGTGGAAGTCTTTACTGATGAGGGTTGTACCAGTTCTTACCCCAGCCATAAGCACGACCAAGCTAACGAACCGCATGAAACCTACCTGGAAGAAACCTACTACCATCGGCTTAATCCTGAGCAAGGTTTTTGTCTACAACGCATTTATACCGATGACCGCTCTTTGGATCAGTGTATGGCGGTGTATAACAAAGATGTGGTGAAAGCACCAAAAGGTTATCACCCGGTGGCGACGATTGCGGGGTACGACAACTATTACTTAAATGTGATGGCGGGCCCTTCACGCAAATGGTGTTTTACTTGGGAACCGGACCATGTTTGGGTCAATGGCCCGGAGTATCAAGCCAAGCACAGCTAAACTAATCCATTATTAACAATGCCAGTGATGATCACTGGCATTGTTTATGGAAAACGCTGTTAGCCCTAAATAGCGCTATAGGTGGGAGTGGGGTAGGTTAGCCGAGCGCAGGAGTGCGCGATACGAGCGCCCACGAATTGGGTTCCACGGCGTGTCGGCGCTCCTGGCCATTCCCACCGACCTAAAGTGGAGCTGTATTATGAACACCTATTTAGGCTTTGCTCGGGGCATTATGAAACGCCAGCGAAACCGCCAGGGTTTGTGCTAAGCACAATGACGCCGCCTGAGAGCGAAAGGCATCCACCTTGGCTTCTTTAACTACAAAGCAAATGTCGCTTGATGAAGCTAATGGGCTAATTTGGCTATCGGTAATAATAATTTGCTTAATGGCTGAACCCACTAACGACTCGCTAATGGCGGTGGTCTCTTTCGCATAGGGTGAAAAGCTAATCACAATTAAAACATCATGATCTTCAATGGTGCTCATCTGCTCTTTAAACATGCCCCCAAGCCCATCAATCAGAAAGGCTCGCTTGCTTAAATGCCGTAATGCATACACCAGATAAGAAGCCACCGGGAAAGAGCGACCTAAACCCACCACGTAGATGTTTTTGGCATTGGCCAGCGTGTCGACCGCTTCGTCTAAATGCTCGACAGGCGTTTGAGCCGCCAACTGATGCATGGCATTGCTATTGGCTCGTGCAAACTCTTGCAGAATATCCGCCGGGCGTTCAGGGGGCGCGGTATCCCCAGACATTTCTTTCAGCAGACGAACGCGGTCGGTGTAACTGGAGGTCTCTTCTAGCAGGTTACTACGAAATAGTTGTTTCATTTCGTTGAACCCGCTATAGCCAAAAGCATTGGCAAAACGGATCAGTGTAGAAGGGGGAACACTGGCCTGTTCGGCAATCGCTGACACTGTTTCAAAAGCAACACTGTTTTTATTATCTAATACATAGGCTGCAACTTGTTGTAATCTTTTGCTTAATTCATCGTAGCGATTGCGAATTTGGTCTTCCAATTCACTTAAGGTTGTTGCTGTTAACATTCCAGTACTCCAACACTCCGTTAATTACCTTAGGGGTAAGTTTATGCGAAATGAAACTATAGTAAAAATAATTTTCTGTTTTTTATAAAAATAAAACAAAAAATACAATTGGTTAGCAACGCCGTTTTAACGGTTGGGCTCAAGCCAGTTCATTCGCCGACATTGTCATCATAATGAACGTAACACCAATGGCCCCAAAAGAGGTGGCTTATCTGCACAGATTTCTTCAACCAGAGCTAGAAACAGCTCACCGGTGGCCACCACATCGGCGAACGCATTGTGAGCAAGATACGGCGGTAATCCTTTTTGTTGGCGAACATGAGTCAGCCGTAAATCGGGATACATCACGCCGCGATATTTCATCAATGAGCGCTCCAGGCGCAGAGTATCTAAGAAGATCAGCGGTAACGGCAGGCTATCGTCTAATTGCAATAAGTGACGCAAAAAATGCTTCTCAATTTCTGCCCCATGGGCGATCACCACTTTGCCACTTAAACTGACCACTAAGCGTTCAATTAACTGATGGCGTGAAATTCCCCCGATCAGCGTTTCAGGCACAATGTGGTTAATCACCGCAGTTTTTGAATGGATGACTTGCTCTGACTGAACATAATAGTGCTGAGCGCTAGCCAGGGACATCACCGGATAATGAATATCAACCATCCCCACGGAGAGAATCTCATCCTGTTTGGGGTCAAGCCCCGATGTTTCAAAGTCCAATACCACACACTTGAGCTCAGATAGCGGGCTGTTGGGGGCTGGGTAGCTTTTTTGGAATAGCTCAAGACAATGGGCGGGAATGGGGGATTTTGCCAGTGCATGACAGCGTAATTGATCACCGTTTTGCAGCGGATGTTGGCGACGAAACCAATTTACTTTCACCGTAAGCGCCCCCCCGCCTGGTATCGCTGTTTTGCTGCCTCTTGATAACGTGCAATGATGCGAAACGCGTCCTTAAGGTGATTACGTTCAAACGCAGTAAACTCACCAGGTGCTATCTGATTGTTCAAACTTTTTCCCCGTTTTACCTGTTCACCTTGGTGATGCAAACGCACTTGATTGATAAAATTCAATGCGGCTTGTAATTCTTGCTGGCTGGCATGACTTATCACGCCCTGCTCTGCAGCAAACTCCAGCCGTTTACTGGTTTCAGGCACCAAACTGCATGCGGTTAAGGCATAAATTCGGGCTAATTCGACCACCAAACTGACCGCTTGCTGTTTAATGTTCAATACTTGCCGATTATCGCCATCTTTGGTTAACACAAACTGGCGAAACATGCCCAGTGGCGGGCTGACGCGCAAAGAGTTAGCCACCATAATAGAGAGAAAACGCTGGTTGCCCCGTACACAGGTGATCAAGGTTTGGTGAAGTTTATCCACCAACCCCTGCGCCCCGTAGAGAAAGCGTATATCCAGAAAAACACTGATATCGAGTAATGCTTGAGGCTCAGGCAGCACCACCCATTGCCTGAAGTTTTTTTGCCATTGATCCAAAGAAACACACCAGCGAGCATTGCTCGCCATCATCTCCCCGGGGCAAAGTGCATAGCCACAAGCATCCAGCCCATGACAGACCCATTGCGCCAATTGTTGAAAGTAGGCTTGCTCTTCACTGTTGGCTTCTCTGGCCAAAATAATGCCATTGTCTTGGTCAGAATTGAGGTGCATTTCCTGACGAGCTTGCGAGCCGGCAACAAACCAGGCGTAGTCCATTGGCGCCGGGCCTAACTCTCGCTCAGCGAGTTGCAATAGCCGCTTGTTAAATGCGTCAGCAATCAGCGTCATCATTTGTTGAATAATCGCCGGAGAGGCATTGACCGAAAGCAAGGCATCAAATACTGCTTGTCGTTGCGGAACCATGCTCACCAATTCGGTCAAAGACTCCTGCCGATAAATACGGCTAATCAGAAATACCGCGTGAACCTGGCTTTTTTCCGTCAGGCTGGTGGCGGTTAATACGCCAGCGATCTGCTCCCCCTCCATCACCGGCAGGCTGCGCACATTGTGCAGCATCATCATTTCCATTGCGGTAAGCAACAAGGCATCTGACTGAATGGTTTGCGGGTGCTGGGTCATGATTTGGCTTACCGGAGCATGCAGTGCTAACCCTTTGGCAATCACACGTTTGGTCATATCACGGTCAGTCACCACGCCCACCAATTTATCCCCATCCATCACCATCGCACTGGAACGATGCTTATCGACCATAATCTGGGCGGCTTCTTGCACTGAAGTGTGAGGATGCACATTGGCGACACTACGGTTCATCACCTCTTTGACCTTTTTCAGATATAACATCTCCTCCCCGGCCCATTTCACGCTCGAATGCGCCAAACGGACGGATTCCTTGGAAGAGAAGTGATGCCTGACTGCCGGGTTATCCTGCATCAATTTCAGCAGGACTTGCTTGGGGATGCGGTACAACAAGGTATTTTCTAACGCGACTAATGAGTAATCACATTTACCTGAGCGATATAACTGGCTGAAGCCAAACAGATCCCCATCGGCTAAGCGGGCGCGTAGTGTCCCATCGGTATGATATTGCTCCACAGCCCCGGTACGTACAATATACAAACCCTGGCTGACGATTTGCTCATCCGCCAGGCGCTTACCTTGTTTTAAATAGAGAATATCAATCGCCGCCGCCAGGGCATTTTGTTCCTGTTTCTCTAAGCGATCAAAGGGATCGATAGAGGAGAGGTAGCTGACAATGTTGGGTAACAGCGTGCTTTCCATTAAAAATACTCTTTATTCTTCGGGTTGCTTGGTTGTTGGCTGCGTCTATCAATAAAAATCGCTCAACCTTTTTAAAAATTGAGCGGAATAGCGGGTTTGACTGCCGTGTTAAGCGAGGCGAAAACGCATCATTATTCAGCTTCTTTCTGCATTTTGATCATCTTGGCGCGCGGGCTGCGCATCAACTCGCGGAAAATGGTCCAGAACACGAAGCCAAGAGAAACGGTCGCCAATAGGTAGTAGCCAACCATGATCCAGCTAGGAACATTATGAGCCAGGAAGACATACATAGACACCGAAGACAGGACAATCAGTACGGCGACAGCGGGTGTCATTGACCAAGGCGTAATATCAACTTGTTCGGTATAAACATCTTCATGGGCTTTTTGTGGATAGAAATGACCTACAGTCAGCATAAAGGCGACGTTTGCCACAAACAGCAAGCCCACTAAATGGAAGAAGTGGATATCTATTTTAAAGACAAAGTTAAACAGGATGTAAGCTGAAACGCCGAATAGCAGCCCCAATTTTGCCGCAATGGCTGGAACGTGCTTGGTTAATAGCCCAACGAGAACAACACTGAGAATCGGCGCATTAAACAGCCCTTGCAGTTGCTGAATCAAATAGAACAGCCCATCAGGTGCATTGGCCACTAAAGGGGCGACAATCATTGAAATAAGCGCCAAACTTAATCCCAGCCATTTGCCCAAGCTCACGGTTTGCGCCTCCGTAGCATTAGGTTTGAGCGTTTTTTGGAAAATATTGACGGTAAATAGGGTAACCGAAGAGTTTAAACCACCGCTAAAGGTAGAGAACACCGCGCCAACCACCACCGCAGCGAAAAAGCCTACCAGCATTTCCGGTAACACTAATTGAACCAAGCTGGGGTAGGCATGGTCAGGGTTATCCATCTGCCCATTAAAGACATGGAAGGCAATAATGCCGGGTAAAATGATAATACTGGGGATCATCAGTTTAAAAAAGGCACAAAGCAGCACCCCTTTTTGCCCTTCAGCCAGGTTTTTAGCCCCCAGTGCTTTTTGCACAATCGACTGATTGGTACACCAAAAAAACATATTGGAGACAATCAACCCGGTGAACAAGGTCGAAAATGGCACCATAGAATCTTCAGCGCCTATTGAGTTGAATTTTTCCGGATGAGCTTGATAAACTTCCACTAATCCCCCCCAGATGTCGCCATTACCGACATAAGCCAGGGCAAAGCAGGTTACCATCAACCCGCCAGTAATTAACCCCACACCATTAATGGTATCAGCAACGGCAATGGCTTTTATCCCGCCAAACACGGCATAAATCGCGCCGATACCACCGACACCCCAGACCATCAGCCACAATGCAGTCTCTTTTTCTACATGAAACACATTGGAAACCTGGAACAGGCTTTCCAGAGCAATCGCGCCGGTATAAAGCACAATAGGCAATAGTGAGATGACATACATGGCTAAAAAGAGAATCGAGGTGATGGTCAGCGTCTGTTTATCAAAGCGCTTTTCCAGATAGCCAGGAATGGTAGAAATACCCAATTTCAAATAGCGAGGTAAGAAAAAGATAGCAAAGAGCACAATGGTCATCGCCGCCATCACTTCCCATGCCATCACAATGAAACCGGTGCGAAATGATAAGCCATTAAGCCCAACCAGGTGTTCAGTGGAGAGATTCATCAGCAGCATGGAGCCGCCAATATAGACGCCAGTTAATGACCGACCACCTAAAAAATAACCTTCTGTTGAATCGGTGAGATGAGAATTGCGGGTTTTATAATAAGCGAATCCGGCAACAAATAACGTAAAGCCGATAAATGAGATAAAAGCGAGCATGGCTTCTCCAAAAGCTTGAATTATGCTCAGCACGGTTTCATTCATGCTGAGCGATAATGAGCAGGATCTCTATTTCTGAGTGAATTAATGAGGGCTTATAGTTTGATTTCACAGCCTGAATTGAGAGACGCTAATGCCTTATCAGCAAGGAGTAATGCTTGCTCGCCATCGTAACCACTGCATTCGGGTTGAGCGCGGCCAGAGAGGATATCGACAAAATGTTGCCACTCTGCACGATAGGCCTTTTCATAACGCTGTAAGAAGAAATGCTCAGGTTTAGCCGCTACACAGCCTTGGTCACCCCAAACTTCTACGGCATCTTCATGGATGTTGTTTGCGCGCAGTAAGCCTTTTTCACCATGCAATTCAATCCGTTGATCATAGCCATAACCAGAGCGACGGCTATTGGAGATGGTGGCCATCGCCCCGGAAGGGAATTTCATCACGATAAATGCGGTGTCAATATCCCCCGCTTGACCAATCTCTGGATCGACTAAATTGCTGCCTTGAGCATAAATAGAGACCGGCTCTTCCCCGATGATAAAGCGAGCCATATCAAAATCATGGATAGTCATATCGCGGAACATACCACCGGATACTTTGACGTATTGTGCAGGCGGTGGGGAGGGATCACGTGAAGTGATCAACAGGGATTCGGCTTTACCAATCACGCCAGCACTAAGCTGTTCACGAACTTTGCGAAACTGTGGGTCATAACGGCGGTTAAACCCGACAAATAGCGGCACCTGGTGTTCTTTGACTATCGCTAAACAGGCGCGTACGCGTTCAATATCCAGGTGAACCGGTTTTTCACAGAAAATGGCTTTCCCTGCTCGCGCAGAAAGTTCAATCAATTCAGCATGGGTATCGGTAGCCGAGGCGATTAACACCCCCTGCACCTTGGGGTCGGCTAAGGCTTCTTCGATGGTTTGAATCTTAGCACCATATTTATCGGCCAGTTTTTGCGCCCCGTCGCCATAAGGATCAATGACAGAATAAAGGGAGGTTTCTTTATGTTCAGCGATATTGACTGCATGAACTTGTCCAATTCGACCCGCACCAAACAAAGCAATGTTATACATCGGGAACTCTCCTCTAAATGGGAATATTTGTGATGTTTTCATGGGTTTTTGACATCATGACGAATGGACATTTTCCGCGTTCATCAGTGCCTTGCACCGAAAACATGAGCTCTTGTCAATTTCAAATATACCCTATCAGTGGAAATTTCATTTCACAATATTTTTATATGAAATTTTCATTTTAAAATTGAAAAATGGGATTTTTGTAACAGATCTGCTTGAAATGTGCGGGGCTAGCTTTGGGTTGTTTGTTTAGGGCAGGGCAGGGCGGGGCAATGGGTACCTTCGTTGTTGCGGCTCTCAATCAGCCTACCCAGGTTGTTTGAAAACAGATCGTTTGAAAACAGATTGTTTGAAAACAGATTGTTTGAAAACAGGTTGTTCGAAAAGTCATCTTGCAGTCATGATGCTTGCTCGTTTTTAGTATGATCGTCTAGGAATAGTCCGAAAGTCAGCTGTGGCCGTTGGTTTTTTAACCATAAGTTGGTATAACTATCTGCGTGCAATTCTTCGATAGATTTATTTATTGAGAATATTTACCAGTCGTACTTGCAGTCGCAGGAGCGTCAACAGTATTCGCTCGTTCGAATGACTCAAACTTACTGAAAGAAATCAGTAGTGATAAGTTATTAAGGTGAGTTTTTCGTACTATCTAAGTGTTGATTAAATCATTTCTTGAGATTTATCATTCACTCTATGCCAGATTTACTGCCATACCAAGTACCTTGGTAATTAAATAATTAATGTGTTTACACGTACCAAACGTCAAATCGTAGTATGTTGGTAGGTTTACTCTTATAGCCTGATAATGGTCTATATACTTCTGGGTATTTGTCAGCCTGACTACGTCTTTTTTATTGAATGTTATTGGTGTGTATATTTTTTTAACCAGGGTGGTTAATTTTTATTTTTTTTAACTTAAAATTAACCTAAGTAACAGTAGAAGAGGCTTTAATGCGTTTTTTAAAGAAAGAAAATAGCGGTTTGGTATTTTTAATTTTACCATTTAGTATGGCCTATGCAGCTGATAACTGTACTAATACCACTGACGCCGATGGGAAAAAATTATTAAGCTGTTCAGAAGTCGTTTATTACTATAACTCTGGTCTGCACGGAGGCTTAGGGCTTTCTGCTTATGACACAGTTAATATCACCACCACAACTAAAGCGGGTACCTCACCACTGCAAGGTTGGGGTATCTATGGTAATAGCAGCACCTATAATTTTAATAATTTAATTATTGCTACATCCGGTGTGGATGCTGACGGCATTATTACCAAAAATGGCGCAAGTAAAATAACAACCAATAATTTGACCATAACCACCACGGGCTCAAGTGCTGATGGTGTCAATATAGGCAGAGAATCCACTGGTTCTATTGTTACCGTTAATGGAGATGCTGTGGTTAGCACCGTTAATGGTATGGGGCTACGTGCTAATGTGGCCTACAACAAAATGGGTATGAATACCATTATTGTTAAAGGTAATACAATTGTTGATACCCAGGGAAGTGGTAGTGCTAATGGTGGTTATGGTGTTTACGCGGGGATCGATTCAATATATGGGGGCAATGATACCGCTAAAATAGATTTACAGGGTGATAGCAAAGTGACTACCACGGGGAATACTGCCCATGCTATTTATGCCAATGGTCACGGATATATTCGCTTAAATAATGTTGATGTGAAAACATCTGGACAAGGTGCTAATGGTATTTTTGCTAATGTAGCTCAAGGTTTTTTGGGTAGCACCACCGCTTATGGTGGTGTGATTGATTTGCTTTCTGATGTGATTGTGACAGTACAAAATGGCAGTAAAGCCATTTATGCCTCAGGCCAAAATTCAAAAGTGGCTTCATTCGATAGTGAGCAAAATCAACAGGTTTCAGGTATTTTTACCGTTAATGGCGATATTGTTGCGGATAAAAAAGCGCTTGTTGACCTGGTGATGACTGATGGCAGCAATATTACCGGCATCGTGAATTCGAACCAGTATAAAGCTGATGGTACCGTTAATAGTGCCAGTAATGCGGCTACCGTGAATTTGGATATTTCAGGTGCCAATAGCATATGGAATGTTACCGGGGATTCAGTAGTATCAAACTTGGCTTTAAATAATTCTACTGTCAGTTTTGTAGCACCAGCCGACATGAATGATCCTGCCGGCTTTACCAGTAAAACGGTGACTATTGCCGGTAATTACACCAGTAATAATGGCCTGTTAGTGATGAATTCGGTGCTGGGTGATGATAGTTCACCTGCAGATAAGCTTATTATCAAAGGGGATGCCAGTGGTAATACCGATGTCGCTATCAATAACATTGGTGGTACAGGTGCGTTAACCGCTCAAGGGATTGAAATTATTAAAGTCGAGGGTGCTTCCAGCGCAACGTTTAGCAACAGCAAACGTATTGTAGCGGGTTCATTTGACTACTTTGTGCGTCCGAATAGCACAAATAATACCTGGTATCTGGTGTCAGACTATAGCCCAGTAGACCCAGTAGACCCAGTAGACCCAGTAGACCCAGTAGACCCAGTGGACCCAGTAGACCCAGTAGACCCAGTAGACCCAGTAGACCCAGTAGACCCAGTAGACCCAGTAGACCCAGTAGACCCAGTAGACCCAGTAGACCCAGTGGACCCAGTAGACCCAGTGGACCCAGTAGACCCAGTGGACCCAGTGGACCCAGTGGACCCAGTGGACCCAGTAGACCCAGTGGACCCAGTGGACCCAGTAAATCCAGTAGATCCAGTAGATCCAGTAGATCCTGCGGACCCTACCCCGGATAAACGTGAAGTGAAGCCGGTTTATCGTCCAGAAGTTAGTGGCTACACCAATAACCTGGCGGCAGCCAATAATATGTTTGTTACCCGTTTACATGACCGGATGGGTGAAACGCAATATGTTGATGCTGTGACAGGTGAGCATAAAGTCACCAGTATGTGGTTGCGTAACGAAGGTGCCCATAACCGTTCTCGTGATACTTATGGGCAACTGCGTACCCAGGCTAACCGTTATGTGCTGCAACTGGGGGGCGATATCGCGCAGTGGAGTTATAATGGTACTGACAGTTTGCACCTGGGTTTGATGGCCGGTTATGCCAATAGCAAGAGCCGTACAGAATCACGTGTGACAGGCTACACCGCTCGGGCGTCAGTGAGTGGTTACAGCACCGGGGTATATGGTACCTGGTATGCCAATGAAGCGGATAAATCTGGTTTATATGTAGACAGTTGGTTGCAATATAGCTGGTTCAATAACAGTGTTGATGGCCTGGATTTAGCAAAAGAAGAGTATAAATCCAAGGGTTTCACGGCATCGGTTGAAAGTGGTTATGCCTTTAAATTTGGTGAAAATGCCGCGAAAAGCGTGGTGTACTTTATCCAACCTAAGGCACAACTGGTTTGGATGGGAGTGAAAGCCGATGACCATAAAGAGTCTAATGGTACTAATGTCTCTGGTGAAGGTGACGGTAATATTCAAACGCGATTAGGCGTGAGAACGTCGTTGCGCACTCACAGTGGCCAGGACAAGAATAAAGCCCCGGTGTTTGAACCTTTTGTTGAAGCTAACTGGGTGCATAACACCAAAGATTTTGGTACCAAACTGGATAACATTTCAGTTAAACAGAATGGTGCCGCTAATATTGCTGAGCTGAAAGTGGGTTTAGAAAGCCAGGTTAATCAGCGTGTTAATCTGTGGGGCAATATTAATCAGCAAGTAGGTAATCACGGTTACAGTGATACCGCCTTTATGTTGGGGGCTAAATATAACTTCTAACAGTCTATAAAATTCAACAGGTCATAACAAAAGCCCTCTTTAATGACTAAAGAGGGCTTTATTATTTAGAGCAGACAGCCTGTTAACTATCTCGTTGAACCATCTCGTTGAACCATCTCGCTTAACTCTCTACCGAGGCTTCCGAATAGCGATTTTTGGAAGGCAGGCAACTGTAAATAACCGGTAATACCAGCAGTGTCAGCACAGTTGCGAACCCCAAGCCGAACATAATGACTACCGCCATACTCTGGAAGAAGGCATCACTCAGCAAAGGTGCTAAACCCAGTACCGTGGTGAATGCAGTCAGCATAATCGGGCGCAAGCGCGATGTGGCTGAGTCAATGATCGCCTCCTGCATTGGCTTGTGTTCCCGTTGCAGGTTAATTTCCTCCACCAGCACAATACCGTTACGAATCAACATGCCGCTCAAACTCAACAGGCCAATCAATGCCATAAAGCCAAAGGGAATACCGGTTAACAGGAAACCGAGCGTGACGCCAATCAGTGCGAGCGGCACGGTTAACCAAATCGCCAAGGCATTTTTCACTGAACTGAACATCAATACAGTGATAATAAACATCACCACAAAGGCGATCGGCAGGCTGGTAAACAGCCCGGCCTGGGCTTTGTTGGTACTTTCATAGTCACCGCCCCATTGCAGCTCGTAACCCTGTGGCAAGGGCATCGCATCAATTTGCGGCTTGATGCGCTGTAACAGTTCGGAGGACGTTTCACCACTTTGTGAGCTGGGGTCGGCCTGTACGGTCAAGGTGCGTTTACGATCCCGGCGCATGATCAATGGATCTTCCCACTCGGTAACAAATCCATTAACCACGTTATCAATAGGAATAAAGGCTTGCCGTGCCTGGCTCCAGATCATCACATCATTGAGCCGTTCAGCATTCATCCGCTCAGACTCTGGGGTTCTTAAGATAATCGGCATTAAGCGGGTGCCATCGCGGTACAAACCGACCGTAATCCCACCAAAACTCATACGCAATGCATTATCGACTTCACGTTTATCTACTCCTAACTCACGGGCAAGATAATCCGAGACTTGTGGACGAATAACTTTGCTACGCTCTTGCCAATCGTGCATCAGGCCGTCCGAATTCGGGTCGGAATTGATGATATCTTTCGCTTTGGTGGCCAGTGAACGCAGCACGTTAGGGTCCGGGCCAATAAAGCGTGCCTCAATCGAGCTGTCATTAGAGGGCCCGAACATAATACGTTTGGCCTGGACATTCACCTGCGGAAAATTACGGCGTATATAGCCTTCTATCTGCTCAGCCATGGCCGGGATCTGGTTAAGGTTTTTGGCTCGTACCATCACTTGCGCATAGTTGGAATATTGCCGTTGGGCATTATAGGTGAGCATAAAGCGCATGGCACCTTGACCAATGGTGACCATGGTATCGCTAACACCCTCTTGTACCTTGATATGCTGCTCAATCTCGGCGGCAATTTTCTCGGTATAGGCAATATCGGTCCCATAGGGTAGCCACATATCTACGAAAAATATCGGGGTATTGGAGGGTGGGAAGAAGCTTTGGCGAACGCTACCAAAACCAATCACCGAAGCCACCAACAAAGCAGCCAACACCGAGAGGGTAATTGCACGTTGCGCGAGCAGTTTAGCCAGTATGCTGCGATAAATGCGGAACACCTTGCCATCATAAGGGTTTTTAGGCGGTTCGTCCGGGTTGGGTTCCACTACTTTTTGTTTTTCAAACGCCCATTTGGTAAACACCGGCGTTAAGGTTAATGCGGTAATCCAGCTCAACATCAGTGAAATCAGCAGAACCTGGAACAGGGATTTACAGTATTCCCCGGTGGCATCATTCGATAACCCAATGGGGGCAAATGCCAGGATGGCAATGATGGTTCCCCCTAACAGTGGGAACATGGTGCGTTTTATCACATTGCTGGTGGCTGCCAGGGTGCTTTGCCCCATTTGCCGCCCAATCAGAATGCCCTCGACGATCACAATGGCGTTATCTACCAGCATACTCAGAGAAATCACCAAGGCACCGAGTGAAATCCGCTGTAGTTCAATATTCAACAGTTTCATGATCAGCAAGGTACCCAGCACATTAAGTGCTAGTGAGGCGGCGATCACCATGCCGCTGCGCCCCCCCATAAAAATCAACAGGGTACCGACGACAATCAGGACGGCTAACAAAAAGTTGGTAATAAAGCCGTTGACTGCCAGTTCCACTTCCTGGGCTTGATCATAGAAAACGCTGATATCCATCCCTGCTGGGCGCTCAGCTTCCAACTCGGCTAAACGAGCTTTGAGCGCCTTACCCACGACAATCACGTTAACGTTGGGGACAAAAGAGACTCCAATGGATAACGCCGGGCGTCCATTAGCGCGATAGATATTGTCCGGGGTGCGTGTCACGCCTTGCTTAATGGTGGCGATATCACGTAAATAAACGCTACGTGGGCTACCGGGCTCACTGATCAGCAGGTTGCCCAACTCCTGAATATTATTAAACTCACCAGTAGGATGCAGCCTGATCGACTCACTGCCCACTAGCAGATCCCCGGCATTAGAGACCACGTTTTGCCGGCTGAGCAAGTCGTAAAGCCGTTGCGGGATAATATTGGCCGCGGTCATCTGGGCACGGGAAATCTCAATTTGTACTTCTTCGGGTGTGACACCGACAATCGCCACTTTGCCCACACCAGGCACCACAACCAACTCACGGCGTAGCAGGTCGGCAAAGTTACGCAATTCCTGATTGCTATAACCGTCACCATACAACGAGAAGAAGAAGCCATAAACGTCACCAAAGTCATCGTTGACGAACGGCGCGCTGGAACCCGGTGGCAGCACTCGGGCGGCATCACCCACGCGACGGCGTAGCGTATCCCAGATTTGCGGCAACTCTGCCGAACCATATTCAGCGCGGATATTGACGGTAATCTGTGACAAGCCGACGCTCGAGATTGAGGTGACATTGTCAACATAAGGCAATTGTTGAATGGCATTTTCTAGCGGTAGTGTGACTTCTTCTTCAACCTGCTGGGCTGATGCGCCGTCATAGCGAGTAACCACCACCGCCGTTTTTATGGTAAAGGCCGGATCTTCCAGCCGACCAATATTGAGAAAGGCAATTAAGCCACCAATCCCTAATAGCACGATTGCCAGCCAAATGCGGGTACTGTTGTTGATAAAGCTCTCTGTCAGTTTCATTACAGACCTCGCTCACGGACCCAGGCACGGACTTGCTGATTTTCACTCAGTTCACGGGTACCGGTTGCGACGATCCGTTCACCATCAGCCAGGCCGCTTACAATCTGGATACCAGTGGCGGTTAACTGCCCAGTTTGCACTTGGCGCGACTCAAGGGATAACTTGCCGTCCTGTTCTTTAATTACCCATACATGGGGTTGATTCTTTTCACTATTATCTGGGTTAAAGACCGCCTCGACCGGGATAATTACGCTGCTGGTCTGTGCCATACCGGGCAAATTACCAAGATTAATGCGCACGCTGCCGCTCATCCCCGACAGCATTGGCAAGTCTTGCGGCCGTGGCATAGTGAGTGTCATTTGGTAGGTTAAGGAGCCTGAGGTGGTATTGGTGGTATGTTCTTTATAACTCGCAGCAAATTCCCGGCCCGGTAAATTGTTGAACTGAACAATCGGCTGGTATTTAGCGTTGTTTTCATCAATCAGGATAAACAGATTTTCTGGGATGCTGAAAACCACATCCAGCGAGTCAAGTGAGTTGAGTGACGCTATCGCTTGGCCAGCGGGAATAACCTGATAATTTCGGGCATTGACCATGGCGATCACCCCGGCGAAAGGGGCGCGGATTTGCATATCTGCCACTTCTTCCCCGGCCAGTTTTAAGGCTGCTTGCGCGGAATCACGAGCGGCACGTTGTACATCAAGCTCTGCCCGGGCGATGACATTACGGGTGCTTAAGGTCGCATAACGGTTGAATTGCGCCTGTGCCAGATTGAATGTGGCTTGTCGGTCCTGCAACCGCAGCTTTGCATCAGTATTGTCGAGTTCAGCAATTAATTGCCCTTGGCTGACTCGTTCGCCCTCTCTGACTAACACTTGCTCCAGTTGCCCTGCGCGTTTAAAAGAGAGCTCAGTACGGTCACCGGCAATAATTCTGGCAGGAAAGATCCGTACCCCTTGTTGCGCACCGTTACTCACCTCAAAAATGCTAACCGGGCGCACACTGTCGTTTTCCTCCGGTACCTCTCTGTTACAGGCAGAGAGAAAGAGTGTAGAAAGTAGAACGGCAACAAGTTTTATATTCACGATGCAATCTCTTCGGATCAGATTTTAAGGGGGCGATGAATTCATCCGTTGGCTCCCTGCCTTTCGGTTTATCGCTCGTCTGGGCCTGCTCCGGCCCTGGCCCCAAGCTATCGGGGGCTCAATAACCCGTGTCATCTGCCCAGAGGGGCAACAGGCAACGGGTCAAACATGTAGCAAAGCCAAAATAAAATGATAATCAGTGGGTTAAAAGATATTCCAGAATACCGGTTACTCCAGTGGTTTGATCGACCGAACTGTGGTCTTTTATTGATAATAATTTCAAGTTTAGTTTGTTTACAACAACATCGGGGAAATTATCTTCATCAGGTTGCGACATCATGCTGTTGGCAGAAAAAGCCACTCGCCATGAGCGGATGGCCGATATCAATGGGTCGCTAATAGCAGGGCCGGATGATACGTGCTGAGAAAAATCTTAATCGTGATCCAGATCACTTCTTTTAATGTGACTTTCTTTATTTTTGTAAAGTAATCAAATGGCTAGCTTTACTGAAAATAAGGTTAGCAAGTGGATTACTGGCTTTTGTGGGGAGTTTTCACACCACTAAAAGAGGTGCCCCAAGCCGATTCAAGTTGAGTTTTAACAATCACTTGTATCGGCTTGGGGGTAATGGGGAAAGCCTTATAACGGCAATGGGCTCAGCGCCACCTTGGCTATGCCGCTTTCGTCACGGCTAAAGCGCCAGCAGGTTTGATGGTATTTCGCCACACTGATGCGGTGCGCCACGCTGATCAAGGTAACATCAGGCAGTTCATCCACCAGCAGGCAATACATCAACTGTTCGGTTTCATCATCCAGTGCGCTGGTTGCCTCATCCAGGAACAGCACATCCGGACGAGTCAGGATCGCTCGAGCAAATGCCAGCCGTTGCTGCTCACCCGGTGACAAGCGCTGGCTCCAGTTAGCACTGGTATCCAGCCAGCGTTGCAGATGCGTCAGGCGGCAGTTTTCCAGCACTTTCAACAATTGTTGATCGCTATATTCTTTATCCGGATGTGGATAGCTCAATGCCTCACGCAGTGTACCGATGGGGATATAGCTGCGTTGTGGCAGGAACAGCGTAGTTAGGGATTTATCCCGGCCAATCTCACCAGAGCCATAGGGCCAGATGCCAGCTACGGCACGCAGCAAGGTGGATTTACCACTGCCAGAGGGGCCAACAATCAGTAGCCGTTCACCGCGCTTGATCGTCATATTGGTTGGGTTTAACAGCGGCTGCCCATCAGGTAACGTCATGCCGAGGTCGCGTAATGCCAGGGGGTGCTCATGTTCTGACTGTAGCGTGATGCCACGGGGTTGATGATGTACCTTATCCACCGCCGCATTAAAACCGGCTAGACGGTTAACACAGGCTTTCCAGGTAGCCAGATTGTTAAAAGCATCAATAAACCACGACAGCGCTCCCTGAACATGACCAAAAGCAGAGGAGATCTGCATCAACCCCCCCATCTGGATAGCACCGGAAAAATAGCGTGGAGCGGCCACCAAGAGAGGAAAGATAATGGCAAATTGCCCATAAAAATTGCTGGCGATATTGAGCCGCCGGGTGATGCGCATGATCGACCACCAGTTACTGCGGATGGCTTCAAAACCACGGCTTAATTGCTGCTCTTCACGGGGTTCACCATGATACAAGGCAATGGCATCATTATTTTCACGGATACGGATCAAGCCAAAGCGGAAGTTAGCTTCATAGCGTTCCTGATTGAAACCCAGCATGACCAAGGGTTTACCCACCCGCCAGATCAATAATGAACCCAGTGCGGCATATAAAAAGGCAAACCACACCATATAGCCGGGCAGAGTGAAGCTATGTTGTGAAATAACAAAAGTCATCGGACCGCTGATATTCCAAAGAATGGTAATGAATGAACAGAGCGTCACTACACTGGAGAGCAAGCCGAGTGATAAAGAGAGCGTGTATTGCGTTAACACATTGAGATCGTCTGCAATACGTTGGTCTGGGTTATCAATCAGTTGCTGCTGCTCAGTATGATAGTAGGCGCGATGTGCCAGCCATTTGCCCATAAATTTTTCGGTCATCCAGCGCCGCCAACGCATCTGCAACCCTTGAGTCAGGTAAATTTTGTAGACCGCCAGCGAGATAAAGATCAGCGCTAAATAGGTAAAGCGCCACAACTGGGCCTTGAATACCGCATAGTCTTTATTCTGTAACGCATCATAAAATACCTGATTCCACTGGTTGAACAGCACGCTGATATAAACCAGTCCCAGAGTGAGCGCAATAATGGCTATCAGCATTGCCCAAGCGCGCGGGCTCTCTTCTGAGACCCAAAACGGTTTAATTAACTGCCAAACGGCATGTTTCTGTGAAATTGTCGTGTTCATGGTATTCCGGGATGTCTGTTTCAATTTAGCATGGCCGTTAGGGTTGCAGACCAGCAACCGGCCATGGATAAGCAGTTTTAACGGTACTCACTATTTGAAGCGGTAAGATTACAACACAACTTGCGCCAGGTGAGAGATTTCTTTGCTGATAATGTGGTGATAACGGGGAAAGTGGTGGGGAATAGTGTGCTCTGGTTGCCTCTGACATCCCTATTTAAGTCAATTGGGTGTCAGGGCAAGGTACGAATCAGAGACTGGAACAGTTGCCAGTGTTGTTTACAGCAAAACTGGCTCTAAGCCTGTGTATCGGTTTTTTCCCGGCTAACACAGGCGTTAGTGGATAAGTTTTATTACGGCCACTTCATTTCGCCTTTCAATACTTTGGCGCTCAACTCCAGGCTGGAAACGCCTTTTAGATCAGGATAATGCCGTGTCATGGCGGCAATCAGTTCAGTGGCATTGTGAGCTTTTGGTAATTCACGTTCCAATGTTGCCAAGTAATGTTGGGTAAATGTCACTGAGGCTAGAGTTTGCGGCGCACCAGGCAAGAAATGCCCAGGAACTACGCGTTCGGGTTGTAATGCCTCGATATTTGCTAACGTTTTTTGCCAATGAGCACGGGATTCTACGCTCTGATTATCAGCAACCCAGGGATGGATATTGTCACCAGCAACAGGTACACCGCCTACCACCGCTTTTAATGACGGGATCCACACATAGGTGCGATCTGTCGTTGGGCCGTCTAGTCCTTTTACCTCCACTAGCTGGCCATCGATAGTAAAGCTGTTGCCTTGTAGCGGTTGTGGAATGACGATCTCTTGCGGCGCATTCTCTTTCAAAATGGGGCCCCAATAGGCGACTTTACCAGCCTGATTGGCGGTTATATTTTTAACTGTCTCTGGTGAAGCGATAATTTTTGCTTGGGGAAAGGCGGTTTTGAGTACATCCAGCCCAAAATAGAAGTCAGGATCTGAATGGCTGATGTAGATCGTGGTTAGCTTTTTCCCGGTGGCATTGATTTTTTTTACCAATTCCTGTGCGTCATTACGTTGGAATTGAGCATCAATCAGCGCTACTTCATGTGGACCGCTGATGATCTCGGACGAAACCGGGAAAATACTTTTTTCACCGGGATTGTAGACCTCCATCGTCAAGGGTGCCGTCGCATTGGCAAATGAACTGATTGTGGCGAGGCCACCAAGAACCAGGGGAAGTAATGATTTTTTAAACATAGATAGATCTCCTGTAGTGATTAGTGAGAAATGATATGTTGCATGAATCGATAGAAAAACCGGAGAATGGGCAATTATTAATTGCATAAATCGAGCGAATCATGGATCGCATTACCGCTGCACAGGTTTTTGTCACCATTGTTGAATGTGGCAGCATGATTGCTGCAGCGGAAAGGTTGGAAATGTCACGAGCGATGGTGACGCGTTATCTGGCACAGATGGAACAGTGGGCGGGAACACGTTTGTTGCACCGAACAACGCGGAAGCTCAACCTGACAGATGCGGGTGAACGCACATTGGAACGTTGTCGCCAAATGCTGCGGGTCGTGGAGGATATTGACCAGCAAGCAGAAACGCAGGGAGACGAGCTACGCGGTTTGTTACGCTTGAGTTGTTCACAATTCCTGGGGCAAACGGCTTTGGTGGGAGCCATTGCACAGTTTCTACAACGTCATCCTCTGGTTACGGTGGATATGCAAATTAACAACCGAGTGATCAATCTGGTGGAAGAGCGGATTGATTTGGCATTGCGTATTACTAATGATTTGGATCCTAACCTGATAGCCCGACCACTCGCCACTTGTGCTTCGGTAGTCTGTGCATCGCCCGCTTATCTTGCTGCTCATGGTACTCCGCTTCATCCACAGGATCTGACGTTACATAATTGCCTGACCTATTCCTATTTTGGTAAAAGTCTGTGGCATTTTGATGATCAGGGGGCTAAATCATCCGTTGCTGTCAGTGGTAATCTTAGTGCCAATGAACCCTTGGTTTTGTTAGCCGGTTGTCTGCAGGGCGTAGGGATTGCGTTACAACCCTATCAATCGGTAGCTCCTTGGTTGGATAAAGGGGAACTGGTGGCCTTGCTACCGGGGTATTCCCCCCAAATGATGGGGATTTATGGTATCTATACCTCTCGCCGCCACATGCCGGCAACATTGCGTGCCATGCTGGATTTTCTGGTGGAGTGGTTTGCTACCGATCCAGGCTGGCGCCATGCTTCACGTTGACGATATCACCCCCGCCCTGAGGGATCCCCATATATTTTCTGTCAACATTCTGTATTGAGACAAATTTAAGGTATAAAATTCAATATATTGTATTTTTGTGACAAATTTCGGTCGCCTTATGTTTTCCATACTATGAACTGATTGCGCCTGCGACCGAATCAGGGGCCAAAGGCGTGGCCCCTGATAACCCGCGCCTTTGCCAACTCAGGCGGTCGCTACGCGACAATTACTCGGCCCGTCCCTGGGCCTCGCCCCTCCGGGGCCGCTGCAAGCAGCGTTCAAATCGGTTCCCGACCGATTTGTCCTCACTACGCTACGGCACATCACGGCCGGCTGCTACAGACCTATATGGACGCTCCCGATAATGCGAGTGTTTTCTTGAAAAAAGTGAACAGGTATTGCAGCCATATATCCGGTTTCTTTCTGGGTCTTGTTGTGACCCGAACCATGATGAAATCCGCCAGGTGAGTTCCTTACATCCCTACGGGTCAAAATACCCTCGTCTGTATCGGATTGTCTCACCTGCGGTCTTACCTGTTTCGCCATCTTCTTGATTACACATGCAACTACCGGACTGCGTTTTACTCTTGCTGACCCGTTATCACCCTTTGAGCTTGTCTCAATGGGTGATAACGGGTCGATATTCTGTTTCTTTCACCAGCATTGACCACAGAATACGTGCCGTTTTGCTCGCCTGCGCCACCACCGCTACGTTGTAGTTTTTCTTTTGCAGCAAGGCGAATAACCACGGCATGTCTTCTTTATGGCGTTCAATCACCGAGGCTACAGCACGGGCACCGTGTACCAGCAAATATCGAAAGTAGCCATCGCCTCGTTTGCTGATGCTGCCTAGCCGCTGTTTACCACCGCTGGAGTGTTCACGTGGTGTCAGGCCCAGCCAGGCGGAAAACTGTTTCGCACAATGAAATTGCTGTCCGTTACCAACCGACGCAACCAGATAGGTCGAGGTCAGCAACCCGACACCCGGCACTTTCATTACCCGCTGACAGGCTGGCTGGGTCTGCGCCCACTGGCTGAGCTCTTGCTCAATCAAGGTGACTTGGTCTTCCAACGACTGGATATGCTCAAACTGACGAGCAACACTGCGTCGAATAAATGGCGATAGCTCGATATCCCCATTTTCCAGAATATCGGGAATACCTTGATTAAACGCTTTCCGACCAACTGCCATAATGAGGCCAAACTCGGCCAGTATAGCCCGTAGGCTGTTTACACAGGCGATACGTTCCCGAATGAGGATGTCTCGCTCGGTATGCAAAGCAAGAACTGCCTGCTGCTCAGCGGTTTTTACCTGCACAAAGCGCATGTTGGGACGTGTAACTGCTTCACAAATCGCTTCGGCATCAGCAGCATCGGTCTTGTTGGTTTTGACGTAGGGTTTGACATATTGCGGTGGCATCAATTTGACCTGATGGCCAAACTGAGTCAGCACCCGAGCGAAATGATGACTCGAAGCACAGGCCTCCATCCCAATAAGGCAAGGTTCCAGTTGCATGATAAAAGGCACGAATTTATCGCGAGTCAGTTTTTTCTTCAGAACCGTCTTGCCATTGTGATCAACGCCATGAAGCTGGAAAACATTTTTTGCCAAGTCGATACCGAGGGTAGATACTTTCATTTGGACGCTCCTTCTTTTGAGTTTTCACGCTCACATTTTGGCACTTTGATGCCGTAAAAGTTGGAGCGTCCATCTCATTATCCCTGTCTGTCTCGCCTAAAAACGCCATCCTTGGCGTTTTTGCCTATGCGCCGTAGCTACGTTCAGCGCCTTCAATGGCGTCAGCTTCCGTGCTTTTTTCAGCACTTATATCGTCTGCTGATTTTTAGTCATGGTTCAAGTGGAATTAAACTTAATAAATTGTTTTATAACAAAATTAATCATTATAGAGTTATTCAAAATCAAACTGGATTTTGTGGGGATTCGTCAGACCCCCGCCAGTTTGGTGAGCAGTTTTTCTGCCTGCTGCTGCAAATGTTGAACAAAGGTGGTCACCAGTTCAGAAGAGGGGCGGTGCAGTGGGCGGATCAAACTCACCGTGAAGGGCACTGCCACACTAAAAGGCCGGATATGGATGCCGTTGCTGGCATAATCCAATGCGGTCAGTGGGTTGACAATTGATATGCCGACACCCTCTTTGACCATCGCACACACGGAAGCCGCACTATGGGTTTCCAACACCATCCGGCGCTCGACCCCTTGTTCATGGAACAGCGTATCCAGTAATTGCCGATAACTGTCGGTGGCAGACAGGCTGATAAAGTTCTCTGCTGCAAAGTCTTGCGGGGTGAGTTGTGCTTTAGCCAACAGGCGGTGCCCGGCAGGGAGCACACAGACTTCATTCATGGTCATTAACGTCATGCGTTCCGTGCCCGCTGGCGTCAGGGTATTTTCTGTCAAACCCAGGTCATAACGCTGTGCCGAGAGCCACTCTTCCAGCAGCGGTGATTCCTGCGGGATCACGCTGAAACTCACTTCAGGATAGCGGTCAACAAAGGGTTTACAGACTGCGGGCAGCAACGATTGGGAAAAGACCGGCAAACAGGCAATGGACAGTTGGGCCTGCTGGAATTGGCGGATCCCGGCGGCCGCATTGGTGATACGCTCCAGGCCATAATAAGAGCGTTGCACTTCCTCAAACAATCTCAGCCCTTGCACTGTAGGCTGAAGACGACCACGTACCCGATCAAACAACGGTAACTGGATCAGTTTTTCAAAACGAGCCAGTTCACGGCTGACTGTCGGCTGCGAAGTTTGCAGCAGGGCTGCCGCTTCAGTCAGGTTGCCGGTGGTCATTACCGCATGAAAAATCTCAATTTGGCGCAGGGTTATGGCGGGCATATTTAGGCTCCATCAGTGGGGTCTACCAGCGAGATAATGGTGCCGAGCTCATTGAGCTATCTCGAAGCTATACCTATATCATAAATGAATAGACTAAGCCTAAATAGATATTTTTCATACCAACTGGGTCACGGCATGATAGGGAAAATTTGATGATGGAAACAAAGTTATGCCATATGCCTTGAATGATACCGCTACAGCACTTAATGCAACCAACCTGCTGGCATTACCAAAACGTTTTGGCTGCCCGGTATGGGCCTATGATGCGGATATTATTATTGATCGTATCAACCAATTGCATAATTTCGATGTGGTGCGTTTTGCCCAGAAAGCCTGTTCGAATATTCATATTCTGCGCTTGATGCGCGAGCACGGCGTGAAGGTGGATGCGGTATCGTTGGGGGAGATTGAGCGTGCGCTGAAGGCGGGTTTTGAGCCGGGTGGCGAGGAGATCGTCTTTACTGCAGATTTGCTCGATCAGGCTACGTTACAACGTGTCAGCGAATTGAGAATACCGGTTAACGCTGGCTCGATTGATATGTTGGAGCAACTGGGGCAGGTTTCCGCTGGGCACCCAGTCTGGCTGCGTATCAACCCCGGCTTTGGTCATGGTCATAGCCAGAAAACCAATACCGGTGGGGAAAACAGCAAGCACGGTATTTGGTATGCCGATTTGCCCCAAGCCATTGCAAAAGTGCAACAATACGGCTTGCAGTTGGTCGGATTACATATGCATATCGGCTCGGGTGTGGATTATCAGCATCTGGAGCGGGTGTGCGACGCCATGGTGCAGCAGGTGATAGCGTTGGGGCAGGATATCAGCGCTATTTCAGCCGGTGGTGGTCTTTCCGTACCTTATCAGTTTGGTGAGGAAGCGGTGGATACTGAGCACTATTATGGTTTGTGGAATCGAGCCCGTGAGCGGATTGCCACGCACCTGGGGCATCCGGTCAAGTTAGAGATTGAGCCGGGCCGCTTTCTGATGGCGGAGGCGGGGGCGCTGGTGGCAGAAGTACGCTCGGTGAAGCAGATGGGGAGCCGCCATTTTGTCTTGGTGGATGCCGGTTTCAATGATCTGATGCGCCCGGCAATGTACGGCAGTTACCACCATATCTCATTGTTACCCGCTGACGGGCGTAATCTAGAGCAGCAAGCGGAGCACGAAACCGTGATTGCCGGGCCGTTGTGTGAATCTGGTGATGTCTTTACCCAGCAAGCAGGGGGCGGCATTGAAACCCGCCTGCTGCCACCGGTGCAGGTAGGGGATTATCTGGTATTCCATGATACCGGGGCTTATGGCGCATCTATGTCGTCTAACTACAATAGTCGTCCATTATTACCCGAGGTGCTGTTTGAGCAGGGGCAACCACGGTTAATCCGCCGCCGTCAGACTATTGAAGAGTTGATTGGATTAGAACTGGTGTAAGTGGCCAGTGTGTTCGCCGGCCTCACGCTCGCCTAGCTGCAACTTTATGAACCAAGGGTAGCGGTGGCGTAGGGGCCGGGAATTACCGATTCACGCAGTTTTAGTTCACCAGTGAACGGGGTTAACGGTGGCAACGGTTGCCCATTAATCAGGCGCAACGCCTGGGTGATGGCGGTTTCGATCATGATATCGATCGGCAGATAAACCGTAGACAAGGCCGGTTGCAGGTAAGCCGCGCTGGGTTCGTCATCAAAGCCAAACAGTGAAACATCTTCTGGTAGACGTTTGCCGGCTTGTTGCAGCGCTTTCATCGCCCCAATGGCCATATCATCATTGTTGGCAAAGAGGGCACTGAAATGGCTGCGGTGGGCTAACAAGGTGTTGCAGCTGTGGTATCCCCCCGGCACGCTGCTATCGCTGTTGGCAACCAGCGCTGGGTTGAAGGCAATATTATGCTGTACCAAGGCCTGACGGTAGCCTGCCAGGCGTGCTTGAGCCGTGGGGGTGTTGATAGGCCCGGTAATACAGGCGATCTCACGGTGTCCTTGGCCAATCAGATAATCCACCACCTGGTAGGCAGCCTGCTGTTGTTCAAAGAACACGCAGCGTTCGGGTGCTTGGGGGAGGTTGCGGTTAACCACCATCACCGGCAAGCTTTCCACCAGCGTCATCAGTGCGCTTTCACTCATAAACCGGGTATAGAGAATAATGGCATCACAGCGGCGGTCAGCCAGCAGATGCACTGCCTGCAATTCGTTTTCTGGCGTATTGTGGCCATCAGTGACGATCAAATGTTTGCCGTTAGCTTCTGTCAGTGTGGCGGCCTGGCGTAACAAACGGCCAAAATAGGGACCGTCGAAATTGGACACCACCAGACCAATACTATTGGAGCTGTTATTGGCCAGTGATTGGGCAAGAAAGTTTGGCCGATAGCCTAACTCATCCATGGCCTTGAACACCGCATCGCGGGTACTTTTCTTCACCAGACCGGTGTCATTTAATACGCGGGAAACGGTGGCTTTCGACACTCCCGCGCGAATGGCGACATCCAACATGGTGATCATTAGTGAGTAACCTCTATCAGTAGCGGCAGTAGTCAATATCGCTCAGTTTACCATAGGGGCTCTATACCTAGGTTCATTCAAGTTGCAGGTAGGCGGCAATTGAATGAATCCCTAGGAGCATAGCCCACTATGTGACTAGGGTGAGTGAGAGAAGCCAACAACCCTGTAGTTTGAATGGCGACGTGTATAAACCCGGTGATTAGCCAGGTCTACGGATTATCAAGCATCGGTTGGATTTGGCTCAACTTGATGACTGATATTAGCCACTGAATGGCGGCGCACCAGCGTTGGGCTAAACATATTGGTGACTTCCGGCAGGGGTTGTTTGTTCGCCAGCGCCAAAGCCAGTTGTGCTGCTTGTGTCGCCATGGCTACCACCGGATAACGGATGGTTGTCAGGCGCGGGCGCAAATAGCGTGAAATCAAAACATCATCAAAGCCAATTAAAGAGAGTTGTTCCGGTACGTTGATGCTGTTGTCGCTGAGAACCGAAAGTGCTCCGGCAGCCATGGGGTCGTTATAACAGGTGATGGCGGTGAAGTTTTTGCCCCGGCTTAACAGTTCGGTCATCGCTTGTTCACCGCCGACCTCATCGGGCTCGCCGTAGGCAATCAGCTTTTCATCCACGGTGATACCCTGTTCCGCCAAGGCATCCCGATAACCTTGTAACCGATCGGTGGCGTCTGAAATCTGGTGGGTGGAGCAAATGATAGCGATGCGTTGGTGGCCCTGCTGGATCAAATGTTGTGTTGCCAGCCAGGCACCGTAATGGTCATCCAGCGCCACACAGCGCTGCTCGAACCCTGGCAGGGTTCGATTGATCAGCACCATTCCCGGTATTTGTGCCATCCAGGCCATAAGTTCTTCATCGGTGAGCTTTTTGGCGTGGACTACCAAGGCAGCACAACGGTGGCGGAGCAGTTGTTCAATCGCCTGACGCTCTTTTTCAGCGTTGTGATAACCATTGCCAATCAGCAAAAAGTTGTGGGTGGCATAGGCGACCTGTTCCACGGCTTTGACCATGGTACCAAAGAAGGGGTCGGACACATCGGAAACGATCAAACCCAGGGTTTCAGTGGATTGTTGCGCCAGCGCGCGCGCATTGGCGTCGGGGTGATACTGCAGCGCTTGCATGGCATCTTGTACCGCAGTACGTGCACTTTCACTGGTTTTGGGGGAGTGATTGATTACGCGTGATACTGTGGCTACGGAAACGCCCGCCAGCCTGGCAACATCTTTGATCGTGGCCATATCTCTCAACGTTTCCTGAGTAACTGCCTGATAACCGCCAGTCTTACGGAAAAAGCCACAAGCTGCAACTTGAATTATCAGACTATTTTCATCTGGGTTTGTCCATTTTCTGGTTAAGACATCGCCATTATGTCAACCAGAGGTGAAAAATGACATCGTTAGTTACATTTTGCACCTGACTGTTGCGATTAGCCGCTGGTAGTGATTGGCGATGACACGATAGATTAAGCGTCCCAGAGGTATTGATTGGTGAACATCAGCAAGTTGCTTGTTGAAACTGTTTGTTGAAACCATCTTGATTACACCAACCTACGCAAATGCGTAGGTTTTTTTTTACCAGTCATCTCTATATACTCCGTTCGTTATACCCCAAATGATTAGATTTGCTTGCGGGCGGAAAATCCGAGAGTCGCCAGGAACATAGCCCGCTATGTGATTGGTGCGAACGGAGGCAGTTCACACCCAAGCAATTTGAAGTATCAAGGGGATATATATTTCAAGTAGCAAGGGTTCGGCTTATGGCTGAGGCATCCCTATCGCTATTCAAGCTACAGCGGTGCTGGCTACGTTATGGGGCCAATCCCTGAGCCCCTTAATCCCGTAGGAGAGTGGGATGTTATTATCTGTATTACGTGCGCTGTTTCGCTTGCTGTTTCGTGTTCGTGTTGAAGGTGATGCCAGCTATTTTGAACACCAGAAGTTGCTGATTGTACCGAATCACGTCTCTTTTATGGATGGTGCGTTGCTGGCACTATTCTTGCCTGTCAAACCGGTTTTTGCGGTTTACTCGTCGATTTCTCAACGCTGGTTTATGCGTTGGTTGAAACCCTTTATCGATTTCGTCCCGCTGGATCCCACCAAGCCAATGGCCATCAAATATCTGGTTCGGATGGTGGAGCAGGGCAGGCCGATTGTCATATTCCCGGAAGGGCGTATCACGGTGACCGGTTCATTGATGAAGATCTATGATGGCGCGGCTTTTATTGCCGCCAAGTCTGGTGCGACCCTGGTTCCTGTGCATATTGATGGCCTTGAGTTTAGCCGTTTTAGCCGTATGGCTGGGGTGTTTAAACTCCGTTGGTTTCCTGCAGTGAACATCACCGTCCTTCCTCCGACAACCTTGCCGATGCCGGAGGCTCCACGAGCCCGTGAGCGGCGGGAGTTGGCGGGTGACAAACTGTATCAGATCATGATGCAGGCGCGCATGGATAGCATTAAACCACAAACCCTGTTTAGTGCTTTATTAGCGGCGCAGTCTCGTTATGGGCGCAATAAGCCTTGTATCGAAGATATCGCCTTCAAGGAAGAGAGTTACCAACAGCTGATTAAAAAGGCGCTGGGGGTTAGCCGGATTCTGCAGCGTTTTACCCAACAAGGGGAGCATGTCGGCTTGTTGTTGCCGAATGCCACGATTACTGCTGCCGCTATCTTTGGTGCTTCGTTACGTGGCCGTATTCCTGCCATGCTCAATTACACCGCTGGCGCCAAGGGTTTAAACAGTGCGATGACTGCCGCGCAGATCAAAACCATTGTCACTTCGCGCCAGTTTCTGGAAAAAGGCAAGCTGACTCATCTGCCCGAGCAGGTACCTGAAGCCAATTGGGTCTATCTGGAAGATTTGAAAGATAGCGTGACCCTGCAAGATAAGTTATGGATCCTGCGCCATCTGTTCCAGCCAGAACGGGCCATGGTACCTCAACAGCCAGAGGATGCCGCCTTGATCCTGTTTACCTCTGGTTCAGAAGGCAATCCGAAGGGGGTGGTGCACTCTCATGCCAGTTTATTGGCCAATGTGGAGCAGATCCGCACTATTTCAGATTTCACGCCGCGAGACTGCTTTATGTCTTCGCTACCCTTGTTCCATTCGTTTGGTTTAACCGTGGGATTATTCACCCCGCTAATGACCGGTAGCCGAGTGTTTCTTTACCCCAGCCCACTGCATTATCGAGTGGTGCCGGAACTGGTGTATGACCGCAACTGTACTGTGCTGTTTGGCACGGCGACGTTCCTCAATAACTATGCCCGTTTCGCTCACCCTTATGATTTTGCTCGCCTGCGCTATGTGGTGGCCGGGGCTGAAAAACTGGCAGAAAGTACCCGCCAGATCTATCAGGACAAATACGGGATTCGTATTCTGGAAGGATATGGGGTCACAGAGTGTGCGCCGGTGGTGTCGATCAACGTTCCTCTGGCCGCGAAGGTGGGGACCGTAGGGCGCATGATGCCGAAAATGGAAGCACGCCTGATGGCGGTACCAGGGATTGAACATGGTGGCCGCCTCCAGTTGAAAGGCCCGAATATTATGAAAGGCTACCTGCGGGTTGAGCGCCCTGGCGAATTAGAGCCCCCTGCTGCGGAAGATGAACATGGGGTACTGCAAGCGGGCTGGTATGACACGGGGGATATTGTCAGCTTTGATCAACAGGGTTATTGCACCATTCGTGGGCGGGTAAAACGTTTTGCCAAGCTGGCGGGTGAAATGGTGTCATTGGAAAGTGTTGAACAGTTGGCATTACGCCTGGCACCGGAAGGCTCACATGCTGCTACCGTGAAAAGTGACAGTGGCAAAGGTGAGGCGTTGGTCTTATTTACCAATACCCCCAGCATCACTCGTGAGGCCTTGTTGCGCGTTGCGCGTGAACAGGGTGTCCCGGAGTTGGCGGTGCCGCGCGATATCCGTTTGCTGAAGGCATTACCGCTGCTGGGAAGTGGCAAAGCGGATTTTGTTACTTTGCGCCAAATGGCTGAACAGCCGGAGAGTGTCTGATGAAGCCCCCTGATTCTTCTTTGTTATCACGCCCAATGATGGCGGTGATTTGCGCGCAGTTTTTTTCGGCTTTTGGTGATAATGCGCTGCTGTTTGCCACGTTGGCACTGATTAAGCAGTTATCATACCCAGAATGGAGCCAGCCGGTTTTGCAAATGGCTTTCGTGGTGACTTATATCATTCTGGCGCCGTTTGTCGGCCAAATTGCGGATAGCTTCGCCAAAGGGCGGGTGATGATGTTTGCCAACGCCCTTAAGTTGAGTGGTGCGTTGGTCATTTGTTTCGGCTGGGATCCTTTCTTGGGGTATAGCCTGGTTGGGGTGGGGGCTGCAGCCTATTCACCGGCGAAATATGGCATTCTCGGTGAAATCACCAGCGGTGAAAAACTGGTCAAGGCGAACGGGCTGATAGAGGCCTCTACCATCGCGGCTATTTTGACCGGTTCAGTGGCGGGTGGTTTGCTGGCTGATTGGCATATTGCGGCCGCACTGGTGGCTTGTGCTTTGGTGTACGGTATTGCGGTGGTGGCTAACTGCTTTATCCCTCGTTTGCCAGCAGCCCATAAAGTCACTTCCTGGCGGCCTTCGGCGATAGGGCGCAGTTTTTTCAACGCTTGTGTGGTGCTGTGGAAAGATGGACAAACACGTTTTTCGCTGATTGGTACTAGCATGTTCTGGGGAGCTGGGATCACCTTGCGTTTTCTGTTGGTGATGTGGGTGCCAGTGGCGCTGGGTATCAGCGATAATGCCACGCCGACGCTGCTCAATGCCATGGTGGCGATAGGAATAGTCGGTGGGGCGGGTGTAGCAGCACGTTTTATTACTTTGGAAAACGTTAAACGTTGTATGCCCGCCGGGATATTGATCGGGGTGGGGGTGGCGTTCTTTGCTATACAAACCCATATATTGAATGCTTACGGGTTGTTATTGTTAATCGGTGTGTTTGGCGGTTTTTTTGTCGTGCCGCTGAATGCGCTATTGCAGGAACGGGGTAAACAGTCTGTTGGTGCAGGCAATGCGATTGCGGTACAAAACTTGGGTGAAAATACCGCGATGCTGCTGATGCTAGGGCTATATACCTGGATGGTTCGATTGAACGTGCCTGTGGTGACGATTGGCATTGGTTTTGGCGTGGTATTCGCCCTAGCCATTACGGCACTTTGGGTTTCTCAGTTACGCTCTAAAGCTTAGGTTTTATCTGATTTCCGCTAACCAGGCACCCCTATCAGGGCACGGAGTACCGTGCCCTGAGTGCTTTACGGCGCAGGGATGGTAAAGCGGCGATGGATCTCTTCCAGTGCCTGCAAGACTTCGTCATTGAGCACCAGATCAAAACTGCCAATATTGGTTTTCAACTGTTCGAGTGAGGTTGCCCCCAATAAGGTGCTGGCGACAAAAGGCTGTTGCCGCACAAAGGCCAAAGCCATTTGTGATGGGTCTAACCCCTGTTTTTTTGCCAGGGCGACATATTCGGCGACGGCCAATTGACTCTGTGGTGAAGTGTAGCGGGTAAAGCGGCTGAACAAGGTGTTGCGTGCGCCCGCTGGCTTTGCCCCGTTGAGATATTTGCCGGAAAGCGTACCAAAGGCCAAACTGGAATAGGCCAGGAGCTCCACGCCTTCGTGCCGGCTGATTTCTGCCAGACCAATTTCAAAACTGCGGTTCAGCAGACTATAGGGATTTTGGATTGAGACTATCCGTGGCAAATCATGCTTTTCTGCTAACTGCAGATAACGCATCACACCCCATGGTGTTTCGTTAGAGACACCGATATAGCGTATTTTACCGGCACGGACTTGCTCGTTCAGTGCTTCCAGGGTTTCCAACAGCGAAACAGCAACTTTCTCGTCGGTATATTGATAGTTCAGTTTGCCAAAACAATTGGTGGTACGTTGTGGCCAATGTAACTGATAGAGATCGAGATAATCGGTGTTGAGCCTTTTCAGGCTGGCATCCAGTGCGATACGGATATTCTTGCGATCTAACGCCTGCTCAGGGCGGATGCTATTGTCATTACCTCTTATCGGGCCACTTATTTTGCTGGCCAGCACAATTTTATCGCGACTGCCGCGCGCTTTGATCCAATTGCCAATATATTGCTCTGTCAGCCCTTGGGTAGCCGGGCGAGGGGGCACTGGGTACATTTCAGCGGTATCGATCAGGTTGATGCCAGCGGCTAATGCGTAATCCAGTTGGGCGTGGGCATCAGCTTCGCTATTTTGTTCGCCAAAGGTCATGGTGCCCAGCCCCAGCACGCTGACTTCTAAAGAACTGTGGGGAATACGGTGGTATTGCATTAACAGCCTTCCTTCAATGTTAGCACTTCCAGGTGACCTTCTGACGGGGAGATACCCGGTGAGGCAGAAGTCAGAGATCCAAAGCCAATAAAACGCCTTGTCTGTATATATCCAAGCCGAGGGAAATAAGATAATAGTCGCTATTACTGAGCAATAGCGTTTAGCTCCTTGATCACCGGCTCAGACCCTAGTACCGATATCACATTATGCAATCAAGCCGCAAGGGTAGGTTAGCGATTAGCGCTTTTTATCAGCAGGATTAAATTGGCCGCTCGCCTAAATAGATGTTCGCATTAGTGAGAGCGGTTTGAGTGATGCGGGTTAGCTGACTGCGAAGTGCCTGCGTCAGAAGAATTGACATAAAATTCAGGGGGGATAAGGAGCTCCCCCCTGGATGAAACCTTAGGCAACAGGTGTTTTTTTGTTGCGCATCAGATTCAGTGCTTCAACCGACATTGAGAAGAACATGGCAAAATAGATATAGCCTTTCGGAATGTGGATTTGCATGCTTTCCAGCATCAAGGTGAAGCCCACCAAGATCAAGAATGAGAGCGCCAGCATTTTCACTGAAGGATGGCGGTTAACAAACTCCCCGATTGGCCGTGCGGCAAACATCATTACCCCGACGGCAATCACTACCGCCGCCATCATAATAAACAGATGGTCAGACAGACCCACGGCGGTGATGACCGAATCCAGGCTGAAAATAATATCCAGTAACATAATCTGCACTATGGCCCCAAAAAAGAGTGCACCTTGCTGTGCAGTTCTTCATTTGAGCCTTCAATAGTTTCATGAATCTCTTTACTGGCTTTCCAAATCAGGAATAACCCCCCCAGCAGCAAAATCAAATCGCGGGCGGAGATATTGTGATCCATCACTGAGAACAGCGGCTGCGTCAGGCGGATCACCCAAGCTATTGACGCCAACAGTGCCAAGCGCATCAGCATGGCTGCAGCTAAACCAATACGACGAGCCTTGTTTTGCTGCGCCTTTGGCAGTTTGGCTACCACCAAAGAGAGGAAAATAATGTTATCGATACCCAATACAACCTCAAGAATAGTCAGCGTGCCTAACGCTAACCAGGCATTGGGATCCACAATCCATTCAAACATTGCCGCTACATCCTAATAGAAAAACAAACCGGAATTATACGTGGTTCTCGGCAGCTTGGTACTGTTACTTGATACCCCGCTGAATCTTTATCGCCTTTAGGCCATTGCGTGAATCAACATCAGTTAATGGCGAAATGCCTTGCCAGTAGTGCGCCGGTGAAGTTTTTCTTAAGATAGAATCCACGGGGCAGTGTCATAATCGGCTGGCCTTGCTCGCCTATGGCTTCGGTTAGTGCTTTGCTGTTAGCGGCTTTGGGGCGTAGTTGCAGCACTTCCCCATGGCGTGCGGTGATGCGTTCCACCTGACCAAGGACGATTAAATCCATCAGTTCTTCCCAATCGCGGCGCAGCATATCCTCTTCTTCTTGCGAGGGCTGCCATAACAGTGGTGAGCCGATACGGCGCTGGGATAACGGAATTTGCCGTTCCCCCTCAACGGGTATCCACAGCACTTGTGCCAGTTTGTGGCGCACATGGCTGCTTTCCCAAGTGACGCCACTGTTAGCGGTGAGGGGAGCCACACAGACAAACGTGGTTTCCAGTGGCCTACCGGTGCTATCCACAGGGATGGTTTTCAACTCAATGCCGAGCTCAGGGAAATCCTGCTCTGGTTTACTGCCCGCCATCGCCCCCAGACAGCGTTCCAGCAGGGTGCCGACCCAACCCTTATCACGCTTTAAATCCTTAGGGATATTGAGTTGTACACCCAGTGCCAACTCACCGAGAGTGAAACCGGCTAACGCTTGCGCTCGCGCGAACAACTGCTGTGCATTTTCCGGTGGTAACGGAGACGAATATGTCATAAATCAAGCCCATAAGTTCTGGTTGAAAAATACACTGTATTTACTCACAGCCAAAATAAGGGTAGTGAGATCGGAAAGAATAATATTAATACTATGATTTATAATCTTTTTTTTCAATTTCCTGGCGGGTGTGAATTTTTTTATTATGGCTTGTTCATCGGTAGCCACCGACAATGAACAGGATCTTACCCCTATTTATCCACAGATTTATGGGATAACCCAGTTTTTTACTGATCACTGGTTTGATTTACAGCCTTGACGCGAGACTTTTTTTGCGAACTTGTCGGTTTTATAGGCCACTCTGGCGGATAAGCTGTGGATAAAATCGAGGGTGCTGTAACTTTCGCCAGAGCAAGAGATAAAAGCGCTAGCGATCGTAAGTTCACCTGACAAATCGTCCTTTATTGTTATTTAACATATTGTATTTTAATGAACTATTTTATTTCACTGAGGCGCTTTTTCTTAGGCTCTACAGAGTTGTACCAGCTTATCCCTTGAGTTTTTCACATACCTATCCACAGAAATAGTGAATAAAATCCGCTTAAAACCCTAAGCTGTGTTTATAACTTAGTCCATATCTGTGAGTTACCTGAATGTTATCCGAAGACATGAGCTGCAAAGCAGTGGTTTACCGCTTGTAGCTTGTGTGAAACAATCAGGTTATCAATACGAATTTATGCTTATCGAGGTAGTCCGGTGATCGATGATGATGGCTACCGCCCGAATGTTGGTATCGTAATCTGTAATCGTCAGGGGCAGGTCTTATGGGCTCGCCGTTACGGTCAGCACTCCTGGCAGTTTCCCCAAGGAGGTATCAATCCTGGGGAAACGCCGGAGCAGGCGATGTTCCGTGAACTGTTCGAAGAAGTAGGGTTGAATAAAAAAGAGGTGCGTATTCTGGCTTCAACCCGTAACTGGTTGCGCTATAAATTGCCAAAACGTTTGGTGCGTTGGGACACAAAGCCGGTTTGTATCGGCCAAAAGCAGAAATGGTTTCTATTGCAGCTCATGGGCAATGACTCTGATATCAATATGCAACGTAGCAGTACACCGGAGTTTGATGGTTGGCGTTGGGTGAACTTCTGGTATCCGGTGCGTCAAGTGGTTTCATTCAAACGGGATGTATACCGTCGGGTAATGAAAGAATTTGCTGTCACTGTGATGCCCATGCAGGAACAGGCAGTACAGCGGCAGGCCCCGATTTATCGCCGAAAGAGAGGTTAATTTAAACGGACTATGCTCACGCGCTTGCGAGAAGTGGTTGAAAAAGTAGCCGCGACGGCCAACCTGACAGAGGCGCTGGACCTTTTGGTCAATGAAACCTGTCTGGCTATGGATACTGAAGTCTGCTCTATTTATTTGGCAGACAGTGACCGTCGCTGTTATTACCTGATGGCCACGCGAGGGTTAAAAATGCCGCGTGGGCGCACCGTCACATTGGCCTTTGATGAAGGGATCGTCGGTCTGGTGGGGCGTAAGGCTGAGCTAATCAATCTGGCGGATGCGCACAGTCATCCAAGCTTCAAATATGTTCCACAGGTTAAAGAAGAGGATTTTCGCTCTTTCCTCGGGGTGCCGATTATTCATCGTCGGCAGTTGCTGGGTGTTTTGGTGGTTCAGCAGCGTGAGCTACGCCAATTTGATGAAAGTGAAGAGTCCTTCATGGTTACTCTGGCCATGCAAATGGCTGGGATCCTCTCGCTCTCACAGCTGAATGCTGTTTTTAGTCAATATCGCCAGATCCGCATCCGCGCGTTAGCTGCCTCCCCAGGGGTTGCCGTGGCCGAAGGGTGGCTGGATAGTAGCCAACCTTCCCTCGATCAGGTCTACCAAGCCTCCACGCTGGATGTTGCCAGTGAACGTGAACGCCTGGTACTGGCTCTGGAAGCGGCCGGTGCTGAGTTCCGGCGTTTCAGCAAGCACTTTAACGCCAGCTCGCAAAAAGAGAGCGCGGCTATTTTCGATCTCTATTCTCTCTTGTTGAATGATGTCCGCCTGAAGCGTGAGCTTTTTACAGAAATAGAGACCGGTTCGGTGGCGGAATGGGCGGTAAAACAGGTGATTGAAGCCTTCGCTGCCCAGTTTGCGGCGTTGCAAGATACCTATCTACGTGAGCGCGCCAGTGATTTGCGTGCACTCGGTCAGCGCTTGCTGTTTCATCTTGATGATAGCACTCAAGGGGCCACCCAGTGGCCAGCGCGTTTTGTGCTGGTGACCGATGAACTGACCGTAACCCTGTTGGCGGAAGTGCCGCAGGATCGTTTGGTGGGTGTGGTGGTGCGTGATGGTGCTGCCAACTCTCATGCGGCAATCCTGGTGCGGGCCATGGGCGTGCCAACGGTGATGGGGGCGGATATCCAACCGGCTTTGTTGGCACAGCGCCTGTTGATTGTCGATGGCTATCGCGGTGAATTGCTGGTCAATCCAGAACCGGTGCTGGTGCAGGAATATCAACGCCTGATCAGCGAAGAGCAGGAACTGAGTAAACTTGCCGAAGATGACGTTGAGCGGCCCGCCCGTTTGAAATCCGGTGAGCGAGTTCAGGTGATGTTGAATGCCGGTCTCTGCCCTGAACATGAGCAAATGCTCGGTGGGCGGGTGGATGGTGTCGGTTTATACCGCACTGAACTCCCTTTTATGCTGCAAAGCGGCTTCCCGTCAGAAGAGGAGCAGGTGGCGCAATATCAGGGGATGCTGCAACTTGATCCGCAAAAGCCAGTCACGCTAAGAACATTGGATGTGGGGGCTGATAAACAGCTTTCTTATCTGCCGATTAGCGAAGAGAACCCTTGCCTCGGTTGGCGTGGCATCCGTATTACTCTTGACCAACCAGAAATTTTTCTGATTCAGGTGCGTGCCATGTTGCGTGCCAATGCGAGTACCGGGAATTTGGGGATCTTGCTGCCGATGATCACCAGCCTGGATGAAATTGACGAAGCTAAACGTCTGATTGAGCGCGCAGGAAAAGAAGTGGAGGAGATGCTGGGGTATCAAATACCCAAGCCGAGGATCGGCATCATGCTGGAAGTGCCGTCGATGGTCTTTCTGATCCCTCATTTGGCGGCGCGTATTGATTTTATTTCCGTGGGCACCAATGATTTAACGCAGTATCTGTTGGCGGTCGATCGTAATAATACGCGCGTCGCTTCGCTATATGACAGCTTGCACCCGGCGATGTTACAGGTGCTCAAACTGATTATTGAACAAGGGACAGCTGCGGGGCTACAGGTTGGCTTATGCGGTGAACTGGCGGGTGATCCTATGGGAGCCTTGCTGTTGGTGGGCATGGGATACCGTCATTTAAGTATGAATGGTCGCAGTGTGGCACGTATCAAATACTTGCTGCGCCATATTGAATTAGCCGATGCGCAAACTCTGGCTCAGCGGGTATTGAGCGCCCAAGTCACAACCGATGTTCGCCATTTGATCGCGGCTTTTATGGAGCGGCGCGGTGTGGGGGGGTTGATCCGTGGTGGTCGCTGAAGTGGATACTTTACAGAATTTTTCCCGGTCAGCACGCTGAGGCACGGTTAAGGCTATGCTATGATGCGCCCTCTCTGCACAGAGTGCTTTTGAGCATTTTTTGTAGTTACCGACCCCAGATGGGGAAGAATAATCGACATATACCCAAAATAATTCGAGTTGCTTGCAGGCGGAAAGCGATGGAAGCCCTAGGCGCATAGCCAACTAGGTGACCAGGGTGAATAACCGCAGCTCACATCCAGGCAGTTTGAATTATTAAGGGGATAACAGACATATTGTGGTGATAGATGAGTAATAACTATCTGGCGTTTCCTGACTTTGATCCGGTCATTTTCTCTATCGGCCCGGTTTCTTTGCACTGGTATGGTTTGATGTACCTGGTTGGCTTTGTGTTTGCCATGTGGCTGGCGGTTCGCCGGGCGAACAAACCAGGGAGTGGCTGGACTAAAGATGAAGTGGAAAACCTGCTGTATGCGGGTTTTGTCGGCGTGTTTGTTGGTGGTCGGGTAGGTTATGTGCTGTTTTATAATTTGCCTCTGTTTCTGGATAATCCTCTTTATCTGTTTAAAGTCTGGGATGGCGGCATGTCGTTCCACGGTGGCCTGATCGGGGTGATCCTGGTGATGTTGTGGTTTGCCCGCCGCACCAAGCGGAGTTTCTTCCAGGTCTCTGATTTTATGGCCCCATTGATTCCGTTTGGTTTAGGGGCGGGCCGCTTGGGTAACTTTATTAACGGTGAGCTTTGGGGGCGTGTGACGACTGACACCCCTTGGGCGATGCTGTTTCCCACCTCGCGCTCAGAAGATATTGCCACTGCTGCCAGTAACCCTGATTTGCTGCCAATACTAAATCAGTATGGTGTCTTGCCACGCCATCCCTCGCAACTGTATGAGTTGGTATTGGAAGGGATCGTACTGTTTATTATTTTGAACTTGTTTATCCGCAAGCCACGCCCGATGGGGGCAGTTTCCGGGTTGTTCCTGATTGGTTATGGCGCATTCCGTATTATTGTTGAAATGTTCCGCCAGCCGGATGCTCAGTTGGGTCTGTTTGACGGCATCATCAGTATGGGGCAGATCCTCTCTGTGCCGATGGTGCTCGCGGGTATTATTATGATGATTTGGGCTTATCGCCGTCGTCCACAGCCACATTTGTCGTGAGGAACCATGCAACAGTATCTGGATTTGATGAACAAAGTGCTCGCCGAGGGCACCCCTAAGGCTGACCGCACCGGCACTGGTACCTTGTCGATTTTCGGCCACCAGATGCGTTTCAATTTGCAGGAAGGTTTCCCGCTGGTGACCACGAAAAAATGTCACTTGCGCTCGATTATTCATGAGCTGTTGTGGTTCTTGAATGGCGATACCAATGTGGCTTACCTGCGTGAAAACAAAGTCACCATCTGGGACGAGTGGGCTGATGAAAATGGTGACCTGGGGCCGGTCTATGGCAAACAGTGGCGAGCCTGGGGTGCTGCTGATGGCCGCCAGATTGACCAGTTGAGCAACGTTTTACAGCAACTGAAGCAGGACCCAGACTCACGGCGGATCATTGTTTCAGCTTGGAATGTGGGCGAGCTGGATCAAATGGCATTGGCACCTTGCCATGCCTTTTTTCAGTTTTATGTCGCCGATGGCAAACTTTCCTGCCAACTGTACCAGCGTTCTTGTGATGTATTTCTTGGTTTGCCATTCAATATCGCCAGCTATGCGTTGTTAGTGCATATGATGGCACAGCAGTGTGATCTGCAAGTGGGTGATTTCGTCTGGACGGGTGGGGATACGCATCTGTACAACAACCATATGGAACAGACACAGTTGCAATTAACACGTGAACCGCGCCCCTTGCCGCAGTTAGTGATTAAACGCAAACCTGCATCACTGTTTGATTACTGCTTTGATGACTTTGAGATCACCGGTTATGACCCCCATTCGGCGATCAAAGCGCCAGTGGCCATCTGACGTTTAGGGGCACAACCCGTTGTGCTCTCTCCGTTTGTCGAAGCTAAGGCTCAGCATTTGCTGAGCCTTAGGTTTTTGTACGGTACTTGAATCGCGACCAGTGAATTGTGCGACGTTGAGCATAATTTTATCTCGCTTGTTGCCGCACAGAAAAAAACTTTGCTCGCCGCTTTCCAATCAACATTATCTCCGCTGTTACCGCTCTGCGGGCCAATTACACTGGCTTCATGAACCAATATCACACTCACTCTTATCGGCAACGTGGCCTGACACTGATTGAATTACTGTTGGTGATCGTGCTGGCGGGGATGTTGACCTCATGGGGCGTTAACCAGTGGCACCATTACCAGCAATTGGTGAGGCTGGAACAGACGGCTTTGCAATTACAGGCATTTTTGATGCGGCTACAGGCTGATGCTAACTGGCATAACCGCAATGCCTTGTTGTGGTTGCAGCCAGGAGAACATTGGTGTGTCGGCAGTGGTACGCCGATGTCCAGCTGTCACGCTCAGATTAACGAGGTATTTACGCCAGAACATTCAGGGGTGGTGTTGCAGGAGTTTACTCAAAAAGAGATGGGGTTTTATGGTGTGCGCAATAACGCCCAAGCCGGGCACCTGGTGCTAGGTAACCCGGTTGGCCGTATACGCCTGGTGTTGTCAGCCAGGGGGCGGATACGTTTATGCAGTGAAGAGGTCGCTATTCGGAGTATTCCCCCATGTCATTAGATCGTATGTCATTAGGCCGTATGTTATTAGACCGCAAGCTATTAGAGCGTGGTTTTACCTTACCGGAGGTCATGCTGGCGATGACGGTGGGTAGCATGATTACGTTGGCGGCAGCCAAAGCCTTACCGATTTTGCGCCAACAAACGGTTAATGTGGGGCATCACTACCGTTTGGATCTGCTATTACGTCAGTTAGTGTTCACTATTGATAAGGATCTGCGGCGTAGTGGCTTTTGTGCCGGAGAGTGCCAGGGGCGCCCTCTGTTAATCAGTCGCTTGGTGGGGGAGGCACCGGCCAGTTGTGTCATCGTGGCTTATGACCTAAACCTTAACGGGCGTTGGGAAGAGGGCGGAGAGGCGGAATATTTTGGCTACCGCCTGCGCGCTGGGGCTTTGGAAGGGCAACGTGGTGTTAGGCATTGCCAGGGATCCGGCTGGGAGCGTTTACTCGATCCGCAGGAGGTACAGATTGAATCCTTCACTGTCCGCCAGATAACCCGTAGCGGAGGGAAATCTTTTATTCTGCTGGGGTTAACTGGGCGTTCAAGCATACAGGAAACGATACAAAGTCGTTTGGAGTGGGTGGTGAGTATGGAGGCTCAGTGAAGAGACAGAGGCAAAAGGGGGGAAGCACGCTGGTGGCGGTGATGTTACTTCTGGTGATGGGATTAATGTTGCTCACTGCCCAACAGCGGCAATTAGACAGTGCATTATTACTGGCGGTTGACCAGCAGCGTTACCTGCGAGCCTATAATCAGGCCGCCTCAGCATTAAGTTGGGGGTTGTCACAGCCATGGCCGCAGAGCGTTTTGCAGAGCAACAGGTGGTATTGCCTGCCAGTAAACAGCGATGCTTTACAAGCCTGTGCCCGCTACTCCTCCCGCACAGATATTGTGGTGGTGCGTGGTGCTGGAGTGCCGCTGGGTGGCGAACCTTTGTGGTTATACCAACTGGCGACGGAAGTCCAAGAGATGGGTAATAGTCGGTTTAAGGCCCAAAAAGGGGGCTGGCTGGATTTTTGCCCAGAGAGGCGAGAGCGCGATTGTGCGGACTGATCGGATAGAGCGGACTGAGCGGGCAGAGCGGGCAGAGCGGATAGAGCCGGGAGAGAGAGATGGGCAACGGGGTTTTAGCCTGCCTGAAGTGTTGGTTGCTGCGTTGTTGTTCGCAGTGTCACTACTGGGATTGTTGCAATATCATCAAATTTTGTTGCAAGGCTTTCAACGACAATGGCAATACCGCCATGCCTGGTCGCTGGCACATCAACAATTAGAGATGCTCGATATCGCGACCGATATGCCCGATCCGCTACTCACACTACCGCCCAATTGGCACAGCACCGTTGAAAGCCATATCGGGGCAGGCAACTGTCTCAAGCGCACGGTAAAGATTCAAACAGCGCTGCGGCAACAGGTTGAACTTAGCCGGTGGTATTGCAAACCACCGGGCTAAGTCACTCTTAGGGATTAGGGATTAGTATCGCTGGGCGTTGATATTTAGACTTATACCCAAGTTCAATGAAGTTGCAGGTAGGCGACAAGTGAGAGAGACCCTAGGAGCATAGATAACTATGTGACTAGGGCGTACGAGCGTAGTCAACAACCCTGCAGCTTTACTGCTGAAGGGTATATTCGGCATCTGGCTGATTGATGGGAGAGGCCGCCTGGAAGGCGGGCAGTTCTTCACAGGCTTGGTAAATCTGCTGGATAGTCGGCATTTGCTCCAGTGAGCAATTGAAACGCTGGGCATTGAACACTTGTGGTACTAAGCAGCAGTCGGCTAACCCAGGAGTATCGCCATGACAATAGCGACCGGTTCGAGGATCATCGACGAGCATTTTCTCAATGGCCAGCAAGCCTTGGTTGACCCAATGTCTGTACCAAGTGGTTTTATCATCGGCCGATATGTCGAACTGCTTGGTAAGAAAATTCAATACTCGGAGGTTGTTGAGCGGATGAATATCGCAGGCGATGATCTGGGCAATACTGCGAACTCTGGCGCGGTCCGCAGAGCGAGCGGGTAGCAGCGGCGGTTCGGGATAGACTTCTTCCAGATACTCGATGATAGCCAGAGACTGCGCCAGATGGCCGCCATCGTTCGTTTCAAGACAGGGCACGGTACCGAGTGGACTGATCGCGCGATAGTGGATTGAGTTCTGTTGGCCACCGTCTTTCAATAAATGTACTGGCTCGGTGTCGTATGGCAGCCCCTTGAGATTGAGGGCGATACGCACCCGGTAGGCGGCCGAACTTCTGAAATAAGAATAGAGTTTCATCGTTTGTATCCAAACAGGGCGGGAACCCTCGTGGATGGATCACCCGCCCTGATCCTCAGGTGATATCTGGTTGGACTTGCTGTTCAATGGCGCCGAACAGGCTCTGGTTATGCTGGTCAAACATTTCAATTTTTACGCTGTCGCCAAATTTCAGGAAGGGCGTTTTGGGTTTGCCAATTTCGATGGTTTCGTACATTCTGACCTCAGCCAAACAGCAATAACCAACCCCCCCATTGCTAATCGATGAGCCATACAAATCCCCCTGTTTGTTCGAGACGGTTCCTGAGCCAATAATAGAACCCGCTGTCAACTTGCGGGTCTTGGCAGCATGGGCAATCAACTGGGGGAAGTTGAAGGTCATGTCCTGGCCAGCATTGGGATTGCCAAAAAGGCGCTGATTGATATGGACTGTCAGCGGACGATGAACTCGGCCATTATGCCAATCCTCGCCAAGCTCGTCCGGTGTAATGGCCACCGGACTAAAGGCTGATGCCGGTTTTGACTGGAAAAAACCGAAACCCTTGGCCAATTCAGAGGGGATCAGATTGCGTAAGGAAACATCGTTAACCAGCATGAGGAGGCGAATGCTGCTCGCGCTCTGTTCCTGTGTTGCGCCCATGGGGACATCACCAGTGATTACGGCGATTTCGGCTTCGAGGTCAACTCCCCAGTCTTCTGAATTCACAACAATGGGATCCCGTGGTCCGACGAACGAATCGGAGCCCCCCTGATACATCAAGGGGTCAGTCCAGAACTCTGCGGGCAGTTTGGCACCGCGAGCCCGGCGGACCAGTTCGACATGATTGACATAGGCGGAGCCGTCGGCCCACTGGTAAGCGCGCGGCAGCGGCGAGTGGCAGTGTTCAGGGTCAAAAGTCTCGGCTGTCTGTAATTGCCCCTGATTCATCGCATGGTAAATTTCATGTAGTTTGCCTTCGACGCTATCCCAGTTATCTAGAGCGTCTTGCAACGTATGGGCGATGGCAGGAACCGATTGGCAATGGGTTAGGGCACGATTCACCACCACCAGTACGCCGTTACGATTGCTGCTCTTCAAAGTGGCTAATTTCATGTTGTTACTCCAAGTTCGATGAGGATGTAGGGTGTTTTTGACGACTCAGCGTGTGACTAGGGTTTGCTTGTGTGGTTTGTTCGAACCGAGCAAACAGCAGGACCAGGACAATGACGACGGACGGTATGGCGACCAGCTGAAACAAGCTGTCCTGGCCCCAGTTCAAACCGATAAGCTGCCCACCGACCACTGGGCCGATCACTGATCCGATCCGACCGATCCCCAGGCTCCAGCCTACGCCAGTGGTTCGTAGCGCCGTCGGGTAGTAGCTGGCCGCCATGGCATTGATCGCCGGCTGACCACCGACCACGGCAAAACCAGTGATGAAGACCACGGCAAACAACAGGTAAACTGCGCCCACCGAATGGCCGATTAAGGCGATGAACAGCGTGGCTACCGCGAAACACGGCACCAGAACACGCTTGAATCCGACATTGTCTATCAGTTTGCCCATTGCAAGGGTGCCGATGATTCCGCCCAGTTGTAGTGTGGCACCCACCAATACGGCGCTCTCAAGGCTCAACCCCGCCGTTTGGGCAATGGTCGGTAGCCAATTGGACAGAAAGTAGAGGGCGATCATATTGAGGAAGCTGATTGCCCAAATCGCCAACGTACCGGCCATCCTGCCATCCTGAAAGAGCGCCATAAGGGGAACGCCACGGCTATTTTGTTCACCAACGACCAGGACCATGTCGTGGGAAATAGGTTGAGCAGGAAAGATTTTCTTGCAGACAACCAGCGTTGAGGCAGAGGTTTTACCTGTAAGCACTTGGAACTGAATGGATTCCGGTAGATAACGGATCATCAACACGGCGATAAACAGCGGCAAGATACCGCCGAGATAGAAAATTGATTGCCAGCCATAGGTCGGAATCAGTGCGGCCGCGATGGCACCACCGAGCATGGCACCTACCGTGAAGCCACAAGAAATCATCATCATGATAGAAATTCGCTTGCGCTTCGGGCTGAACTCACCGCAAAGCGCCATCGAATTGGGCATGATGGCACCTAGCCCCAGCCCAGTGATAAATCGAATAGCGATCAATTCCTGGAGTGTGCTGGCAAAGGGGGTGACTAACATACACAAACCAAAAAAGAAGGTGGAAACGATAAGAACGGGGCGTCGCCCGAGTTTGTCGGCAACCATACTGAATAATAACGAGCCGATGAGCAGTCCAAACAGACCGGCACCGAATACTGGCCCGAGAGAGGATTTGTCAATACGCCAGTCCTGAAGTAACGCTGGGGCGACATAGCTCATCGCCTGAACATCGAAGCCATCAAGGACCATACAAATTGCGCAGAGGATAAAAATTCGCCACTGAAACTTGCCGATGGGACTTTCATCAATCAGCCTGACGACATCAATTTTTGCAGTCAAGGTCATGTAATGTCTCCTTGCCACCCTTGAGACGCTTTTAGACAACGCGTCTCTCGACGATTAGCACGTCGCTCTGATGTGGCTTAATGCGGTTAGTCGGTTATATGCCTGGGGGTATTTAGGGCCCTAACACCTAGAACATAATCGGTTACTCCGTATAGCTGCCGTCGTGCATCCAGCGGGCGTGCTGGGGGGCTTGTTTGGTTTGGGACCACTCGTTGAGCATTTCCCACTTAACGTCATCAAGTAACTTCGCCATCTTCGGTGTGCCGATATTGGTCGCCAATTCAAGGCGATGGCCACTGGGGTCGAAGAAGTAAATGGATTTGAAAATGGTGTGGTCAGTGGGGCCGACGACTGAAATACCATCAGCTTCGAGTTTGCTCTTCACCTCCATCAGGACATCAACCGAGTTAACTTCTAAAGCCAGGTGTTGAGTCCAGTTCGGTGTATTCGGATCTCGTCCCATTTCAGGCTTGGTGGGTAATTCGAAGAACGCCAAAATACTGCCGTTTCCTGCATCCAAAAAAATATGCATGTAGGGATCCGGCTCTTTGGTCGAGGGAACCTGATCCTCAGCAATGGCAAGAATGAAGTTCATGCCCAAGTACTTTTGGTACCATTCGACAGTCTCTTTGGCATCCTTACAGCGATAAGCGACATGGTGAATTTTTTTGATTAGTTGCATTGTTAGTCTCCAAATATCAGGATATATACCCGTCGCCAATGAAGCTGCAGCGGTGTTGGCTGCCTTTACTCACCCCAGTCACTTACTTGTGTAAGCTCCTGGGGCTTCGCTCAGTTGCCGCCTACCTGCAACATCATTGAACTTGGGTATGGGTCGGCGTTTCAGTATGGGTGACACGCCGTCAGGGTCATCAATACACTCACTACAGCTCCTCGCTATCAGGGTGAGATTCGGTGACAGAATGAAAAGTTAAGGGCATGTCAGCGAGCCAGCGTCATGGCAATGCCTTGTCCGCCCCCCTCGCAGAGGGTAACCAGCCCTTTTCTGACGTCACGGCGCTGCATTTCGTAGAGCAATGTCACCAGTGTCCGACAGCCGGATGCGCCAATCGGATGACCCAGGGCAATGGCTCCGCCGTTGACATTGACCTTCTGGTTATCCCAACCGAGCGCTTGGCCTACCGCCAGTGATTGCGCGGCAAAGGCTTCGTTAGCCTCGATTAAGTCCACTTCATCCAGAGACCAGCCCGCCTGCCGTAGAGCACGCTGGCTGGCACTGACCGGGCCAATCCCCATCAGCGCGGGGTCGACACCGGTGACAACACAGCTGACAATTTGACCTAATACCGGCAAGCCAAGCTGGTGCGCTTTATCACGGCTCATCAGCAAGACTGCAGCCGCACCGTCGTTCAGCGTAGAGGCATTCCCAGCGGTGACGGTGCCGTTTTCCTGACGAAAAGCCGGGCGTAGTTGTGCTAGTTGTGCGAGCGTGGTGTTGGGGCGAGGTTGTTCATCGCTATCGACGATACGGCTTAACTTCCGACCTTGTTGAGTAGAGATCGGTGTTATCTGTTGGGTGAAAAAGCCAGCTTCGATGGCGGCTGCCGCTTTTTGCTGCGACTGTAGAGCGAAAGCGTCCTGCGCTTGGCGGGTGATCTGGTATTTTTCAGCCAGATTTTCTGCTGTATCCCCCATATGATAATGGTTGAAGGCATCCCATAGCCCATCGGTGATCATGCTATCCCGCATCTGGGTATGGCCGAACCGCAGCCCTTTACGCACACCCTCCAGCAGATAGGGGGCGTTACTCATGCTTTCCTGCCCCCCGGCGATGACTACCTGCGCGTCACCACAGCGGATCGCCTGAGCAGCCAATTGTACCGCTTTCAACCCGGCACCGCACACTTGGTTTATGGTTGTTGCTGGAATGTCTACGGACATTCCGCTGGCGATGGCTGTCTGGCGAGCGGGGTTTTGTCCGCAGCCAGCAGCCAGTACCTGACCGAAAATCAACTCATCAACCTGTGCCGCGGCAAGTGGGTTTTGCTTCAAGAGGCTACGTACCGTGCAGGCACCCAGTTCTACCGCAGAGAGCGAAGCGAGCGCACCACCCAAACTGCCGATCGGTGTTCTTGTTGCACCAACAATCACCACGTCCTTCATGTTTGTTCCTCAGTTGAAACGCATTTCGCGTATATCGTTTGGGATAATCAGCGGGCCGGCGGTTTTGCTGATGATCTCCCCAATGCTCACGCCAGGGGCGTACTCGCGTAAAACGAATGCCCCGTCGGCTATTTCCAGCAGTGCAAGGTCAGTCAGAACCCGACGAATACAACCAACGCCGGTCAGGGGGAGGGTGCAACGAGAGAGCAGTTTTGATTCACCTCCTTTAGCAGCGTGGGTCATCATGACAATGATGTTTTGCGCACCGGCAACAAGATCCATCGCCCCTCCCATGCCCTTCACCATTTTCCCTGGGATCATCCACGAGGCGATGTTGCCCTCAACATCCACCTCAAAGGCCCCCAGAACGGTCAAATCCACATGACCGCCACGGATCATGGCAAACGATTGAGCTGAATCGAAAATCGCCGCGCCAGTGCGTGCCGTTACGGTCTGCTTACCGGCGTTAATCATGTCGGCATCGATATACTGTTCATCGGGAAAGCCACCCATGCCCAAGAGTCCATTTTCCGATTGGAGCATCACATCTATCCCTTCAGGGATATAGTTCGCCACCAGCGTCGGGATGCCGATTCCCAGGTTGACGTAGTCACCATCACGCAGCTCTTGCGCCACGCGCATAGCCATCTGTTCGCGGTTCAACATGATCAGCTCCCCTCCTGGCGTAACGTGCGTTGTTCAATACGTTTTTCAACATGCCCAAGAATTAGCCTGTCAACGTAGATACCTGGGGTATGAATAGTGGCGGGGGGTAACTCACCCGGCGGAACAATTTCCTCCACTTCGACCACCGTTATCCGGGCGGCTGTCGCCATAAGTGGGTTAAAGTTCTGTGCGGTATGGCGATAAATCACATTGCCGTACCAGTCTGCTTTCCACCCTTTGATCAGCGCAAAATCGCCCACCAGAGATTCTTCCAGGATGTAATGTTGTTTACCGAACTGGCGAACTTCTTTGCCTGTGGCGACGGGCGTGCCATATCCGGTAGCGATATAAAAGGCCGGGATACCGGCACCGCCCGCACGAACTTTTTCTGCCAGTGTTCCCTGTGGTGTCAGCTCCAGCTCCAGCTCACCACTGAGTACCTGCTGTTCAAATAAGGCGTTTTCACCCACATAGGATGCCACTACCTTGCGTACCTGGCGGGTTTCGAGCAGCATGCCGAGGCCAAAATCATCCACACCGCAGTTATTCGAGACGATGGTTAAGTTTTGCACCTGGCGCCGCTTGACTTCAGCAATCAGATTTTCAGGTATGCCGCAGAGTCCGAAACCGCCAGCAAGAACGGTCATCCCGTCTTTCAGCCCGTCCAGTGCCTGCGCATAATTGACGACGCGTTTATCCAATCCAGCCATGTTTATCTCTCCGCTTGACCCATGGCGCTATCATTGATGGGAAACACTGATTTGTTAATTTTGAATTTGTGACTCAATCATTTGTTTTTTTTATTAATAAGATGTTAACTAATTGTTTTTAATTGGTTGGCGGGAAGAAAAATGAGAATGAGCGTCAAACAGCTACGCGCGTTTCTGGCGGTAGCTCACACTCTGAACTTCGCGCATGCCAGCGAACGACTGAATTTGTCACAACCAGCGTTGAGCTTGAGGATTAAAGGGCTGGAAGATGCGCTAGGGGGGCCGCTGCTCCTGCGAAATACCCGTAAGGTCGCCCTGACGCAAGAAGGGGAGGCGTTTTTGTCAATGGCGCGGCAACTGCTTGCTGATTGGGATAATGTCGAAGAAGCCATGTGCCAGAGCTTCACGCTGCAGCGTGGCAAAATTTCGGTTGCGGCGATGCCTTCCTTTGCGGCGAACGTTTTGCCTGAGGTGCTGAGAGCATTCCGTGAGCGCTACAGCGGAATCAATGTCACCGTACATGACATTATCAATGAGCAGGTGATTGAAATGGTACGTGAAGGACGAGTTGAAATCGGCATCGCCTTTGAACCTGCACCCACTCACAACTTACTGTTTACTCCTCTGGGTATTGACCGCTTTATCGCTATTGTTCCGAAAACCTCTGCCCTTGCCGCGAAAAAGCGTCTTTCATGGGATGAGTTATTGGCACTGGATTTCATTACCTTGCAGCGTCCTTCCGCGGTACGGTTGATGTTGGAAGAGGAATTAGCCCGAAGCGGGCGTAAACTGGATGTGGCTTTTGAGAGTCACCAACTGGTCACAGTAGGGCGCATGGTGGCGAGCGGGCTGGGTGGCAGTGCCGTGCCAGCCCTATGCCAAGCACAAATGACCGAATTGGGTGCCGTATGTATCCCGCTTGATAACCCAGTGATAGAAAAATGCATCGGCGTGATTCACGCCGGGCATCTGCAACTTTCAAAAGCCGCCTATGCATTGCTGGAAACATTAAAAGGATATTATTAACTTTTTAATAGCTGAACCGCGTCGGCAAGGTTTCCTTTACCTAAATAGCTGCTCGTAATAGTACTACAGGTGGGAGTGAGGCAGGTTAGCCGACCGTTGAGCGCATGGACGCGCGATACGAGCCCCCAGGGAGGGGTATACGGCGTGTCGGCGTTCCTGACCATTCCCACCGACCAAAAGCGTAAAGTGTAGTGGTATTAGGAACACTTATTTTGTATCAATACGGCAGTTAACTATTCTGGTGTGGCCTTTATCCGGCATTTTTGAAGCAAGGTGCGAATAGTTTCCTGATGTGAGACCATAAGAACCGCTTTGGTGCTTGGGTCGAGGTTTAATATAAGTCACCCGTTGATGTTCCCAAACCACAAGTTCAAGGGCGAGGCCATCAAAGTCGAATTTAGCTCGCCAACAAAAAAGTACCACTCAGGTTATTGCCCCTTGCTTAAAGGAGTCTCATGTTTACGGTTTATCATTCCAATCAGTTGGATTTGCTGAAAACGCTTATCAGCGCGTTGATAGCCAGAGAACCCTTGACCGATCCTTTTCAGCAGGAAGTAGTGCTGGTGCAAAGCCCGGGAATGGCTCAGTGGTTGCAGATACAACTGGCGCAAGAGTTCGGTATTGCTGCCAATATCGCTTTCCCGCTGCCCGCCACCTTTATTTGGGAGATGTTTACCAAAGTCTTGCCCGGGATCCCCAAAGAGAGTGCCTTTAGCAAAGATGCCATGACCTGGAAGCTGATGTGGTTGCTTCCTGAAATGCTGACACAACCCGCCTTTGCGCCACTGCAACATTACCTGACGGACGATAGCGACAAGCGCAAGATCCACCAGCTTGCTGGGCGGGTTGCTGACTTGTTTGACCAATATCTGGTTTATCGCCCACAGTGGCTGGAAAGCTGGCAGCGCGGGGAAATGGTTGCCGAGTTAGCCGATGCCCAGCTGTGGCAAGCGCCGCTATGGCAGCGGTTGGTGGAATGTACCGCTGAACTGGGGCAACCGGAATGGCACCGAGCCAATTTATATCGGCGTTTTATCAGCGTATTAGAGAACGCTGCCTCATGCCCGGCTGGGTTGCCGCCACGGGTGTTTATATGCGGCATTTCCGCTTTGCCACCGGTTTATCTTGAGGCACTACAAGCCTTGGGCAAACATATTGATATTCACCTGATGTTTACCAACCCTTGCCGCTACTATTGGGGGGATATTCAGGATTATGCTTTTCTGGCTCGTTTACAGAGCCGCAAACGCCGCCACCATCATCATCAGGCGCAAGAGCATCGGTTATTTCGCCAGCCGGAACAGGCCGCCCAGCTATTTGATGCCGAAGGCGCACAACAACTGAGTAATCCGTTGCTGGCCTCTTGGGGGAAATTAGGGCGCGACCACCTCTATTTACTGGCGCAGATGACCCAAGTGCAGGAAGTGGACGCCTTTGTAGATATTCCGGCGAATGACTTATTGCATGCTATTCAACATGACATGCTGGAGTTAGAAGATTATGCGGTGATCGGTACCACCCCGGAAACCTTGGACCGCAGTGACCATAAACGCCGTCTGGAACCGCAAGATCGCTCTATTAGCCTGCACGTTTGCCACAGTTTGCAGCGTGAAGTGGAAATATTACATGATCAACTGTTGGCGATGTTGTCACAAGACCCGCAATTAAGCGTACGGGATATTATTGTGATGGTGGCCGATATCGACAGCTATGCCCCCTATATTCAGGCGGTTTTTGGCAGTGCACCGCCGGGGCGAAATCTCCCCTTTGCCATCTCCGACCGTAAGGCTCGCCATGTACACCCGACATTGCAGGCGTTTATCTCCTTACTGGATTTACCACAAAGCCGTTTCACTTCCGAGCAAGTGTTGGCATTGCTGGATGTACCGGCGCTGGCGGCGCGTTTCTCGATTCAAGAGTCCGGGCTAATTCTGTTACGTCGCTGGAGTGGTGAAGCTGGTGTTCGTTGGGGGTTGGATGATGACAATGTGCGCCAGTTGAATCTGCCGGTAACCGGGCAGCATACCTGGCGGTTTGGTATTACACGCATGTTGTTGGGGTACGCGATGGACAGCAATGCGGGTTGCTGGCAGGACGTATTGCCCTATGATGAGTCGAGTGGTTTGGTGGCGGAACTGGCGGGGCAATTAGCCGAACTGCTGGCGCAACTTAGCCATTGGCGGCAGCTATTAAGTGAGGAGCGGCCATTGGCAGAATGGTTACCGCTGTGCCAACAGTTGTTAACCGCTTTCTTCCAGCGAGACAGTGAGACCGAAGAAGCACTGACGTTGATTGAAGATCAATGGCAAAAGGTGATCAGCTTAGGGCTGGCAGCGCGCTATGCTGACCCGTTACCGCTGGTACCGTTGCGCGACGAACTAGCCGCCAGGCTTGATCAACAACGCATCAGCCAACGCTTCCTGGCGGGGCAGATTAATTTTTGCACCCTGATGCCGATGCGCTCCATCCCGTTTAAAGTGGTTTGCCTGCTGGGTATGAATGATGGTGTTTATCCCCGGAGCTTGCCTCCTTTGGGGTTTGACCTGATGGCGCAACCAACTCAGCGTGGTGATCGTAGCCGCCGCGATGATGACCGCTATCTGTTCCTGGAGGCGATACTCTCTGCTCAGCAACGGCTCTATATCAGCTTTATTGGCCGCTCGATTCAGGACAATAGTGAACGCTTTCCTTCGGTGCTGGTGACCGAGTTATTGGAATATCTGGAGCAGAGTTATTGCTTACCCGGCGATGAGCAATGTGATGCAGACAGCAGTGCCCAACGGGTGCGTGAACACTTACTTCAACACCATGCGCGTATGCCGTTTGCCACAGCCAACTTTGTGCCAGGCAGTGAGGAACAGAGCTATGCGGCAGAATGGCTACCTGCCGCGCAGGGCAATGGGGTGGCACATCCTGGTTTTAGCCATCCGTTGCCACAGGAAGCCAAAACGCAGGTGGCTTTTGACGAGTTACTGCGTTTTTACCGCCACCCGATCCGCGCTTTTTTCCAACTGCGGCTCGGGGTTAATTTTATTCTGGAAGAGACCGAATTACCGGAAGAAGAGCCCTTTACCTTAGATAATCTCGAACGTTATCAATTTAACAGTCAATTGTTGAATACGTTGATTGAGGGGGAAGAGAGTACCCCGTTGTATCAACGGCTCCGCGCCTCCGGCAGCTTACCCTATGGCGCTTTTGGTGAGATTTACTGGCAGAAACAGCAGGAAGAACTGAGCGAATTGGCGGAATTGGTGCGCGAACAGCGCCAGGAGAGTAGCAGTTTAGAGTTGGATATCTCGGTGGCGGGGGTACAAATTAGTGGCTGGTTGCATCAAGTTCAAGCGGATGGTCTACTGCGCTGGCGTCCAGCGACACTTAACGCCGTGGATGGTATTTTGTTGTGGCTGGAGCATTTGGCTTATTGTTGTGCTGGGGGAACCGGGGAGAGCCGGATGTATGGCAGTAAAAAATCTGCCTGGCGTTTTGCGGCACTTTCGGTGGAACAAGCCCATGAGCAGTTGGCTGAGTTGCTAACAGGTTACCAGCGTGGGCTTGCGGAACCCTTGATGCTATTGAATAAAAGTGGCTGGGCATGGCTGAGCCACTGTTATCAGCAAGAAACGCAGCAAATAGATTGGAGTGAAGAAGTTCAAAGCAAAGCCCGCAGTAAGCTGTTGCAAACCTGGCAAGGTGAACAACGAGTGATAGGGGAAGGGGAAAACCCCTATGTACAGCGGGTGTTCCGGCAAATGGATAATGTTTATTTTGAACAAATTATCAGTGAAACCGTGCGTTATCTGTTACCTGTGGCACGGCATAACCTAGGGTAATAAGGCATGTTCTTTGCCCCCATCTCTATTTTGCAAGAGACAAGGGCTCTCTTTTCTTGATGCCTTTGAGTGGGTTGTGGCTCAATGGCCGAGCTCACCTTTGCCTTTACTGAAGTATCAACCTAGATTCGATCTTTTGATTTTATGGTGAATTAATTGCCTCGATAACCGCTGCCAAATTAGCCACAGCATGTTCTGCCTCTGCTTTGTTCTTGAAATTGGTAAACCCCATAAGTAACCCATTCCCTACAGACTCCCCCCTTTGCCAATCCGACAAAGCTTGTACCGCCATTCCCTGTTGCCAAGCATGTTGTACCACTTTTTGGTCATTCAATCCTGACTTGAGTAGAGCAAGCAGTTGGATACCACCCGCTTGTGGGGCCACCGTCAAGAATTCACCTAACTGTTGTTCAAGTGCCTTTGCCAACCATTCACGTCGCTGAAGATACAACGGCCTCATCTGCTTAAGATGGCGGTAAAAGTATCCTTGGTCGATAAATTCTGCCACACCAGCCTGCATTAGCGGTGGGCAGCCACAAACGTGCAGTTGGCTCGTCATCTCAAAAGCGTCAACCTGTTCTGGTGGTACCACCAAATAAGCCATCCGTAATGCCGGAAATAACGTTTTACTGAAAGTACCTGCGTACAACACCCTTCCTTGGTGGTCGAGGCTTTTTAATGGAGGCAATGGTCTGCCGTGATAACGAAACTCACTGTCATAGTCGTCTTCAACAATCCATGATGCCTGTTGCTGTGCCCAATCCAACAAGGCCATACGCCGTTCAAGGGTTAGCGATACACCCAGCGGACTCTGATGTGTTGGCGTCAATACCGCCATGCGCGCATTTGGTGACATAGCAATCCCTGCGGCAATGTTCATGCCGCCACTATCTACAGGGACAGGTATCGGATGCATTCCGGCCAGCCTTAACAACGGGTATGTTGCCAGATATCCTGGGTCCTCCAACCAAACATGATCTCCTGGTTGCAATAACGTGTTGGCAATCAATCCCATTAGCGCCTGATAACCAGCGCAAATGAAAATTTGTTCTGGGCGGCAGATAAAGGCCCGGGAGAGATGCAGATAACGGCAAATAGCCGCCCGCAATTCCGGTAGGCCGTTTACAGGAGGCAGTCCCAAACCCGTGGTTGTCGTGCTACGTAATTGGCGGCCAACAATTCGCGACCATACCTTACGAGGGAAAACATCTAATGCAGGCAAGCCAAGCTGAAAAAGGGGTAATTGCCCGGAAGAATAGAATGCAGTAGGCACGATGTCCCTGATCGGCTCTGCGACAACTGGCGCTACAGAGCGTGGTATCTTGCGTAATTGTGGCGACACATAGGTACCCGCTTGTCCACGGCTTTGTAAAAAACCTTCGGCAATGAGAATACTGTATGCATTCTCTACAGTGGCTCGCGCCACACCAAGCTCACTTGCCAACCCACGGAGCGAGGGCAAACGGGTATTAGGTGCGAGTACCCCTTGAGTAATAGCCTCTTTGATCCGCAAAGAAATCTGCTGATAAAGCGGTTTGGTCAGTTTGTCATCTAGCGGCAGAGAAGCAAAAAGAGGGTGCATCATGGCCTATCTAAATAATCATTTTATGGCTCTATAGTATAGGCCATATTGTCACTAAAGTAGCGTTCACTTATTTTTAAATCAATAACCCGAGGTAGAGTATGATTAATCAGCGCTTGAAGTATTCAGAATTGTCACCAGAACCGTATAAAGGCATGCTGGCTGCATTGGTTGGGCTGGAAAAAAGTACGCTGGATAGAACAATGATCGAATTGATATTCATGCGTGTTTCGCAACTTAATGGTTGTGCTTATTGTCTGAAAATGCACAGCAAGACGCTGCGCGAAGCGGGTTTCAGCCAGACAAAGCTAGACACATTAGCAGGATGGCGTGTAGGCCATGAATTCAGTGAGGCGGAGCGTGCAGCACTGGAATGGGCAGAAGCAGTAACGCTAATTGCGAATACTGACGCATCGGAAGAATTTTTTGAAACTTTGCAAAGCCATTTTAGTCACACCGAAATTAGCGATCTGACTTTTGCTATCAGTATCATGAATGGCTTTAACCGTCTGGCCATTAGCATGCGGCAGTAAATATTGCTGATTCACGTTTAAATTCGTGGCAAAAATAGCTTCGCATTGTGCCACCTGTGTTGTTATGAGGTAAGGATATTACCTCTTACCAGGTGGCCAAATTCATTAAACCACGCGCACTCGAGCCAATCCCTGTCGCATATAGGGCAGGTTAAAACCAAGCAACTCATCTACCCTATACCGAAGACGCCAGAGCTTTAACCTTCTTTAATTGCGCTTGGAAGGCTTCACCGATAAAGTAAGCCCCAGTGTCTTGGCATCGGTGTAGCATTGTTCTTTTTTGTCTGTGACATTGAAGGCCTCAAGAAAACGCACCGTAAACTCAAAACGCATACTCTGCTCTTACTGGGCAGTAGACATTGGTAATCCCCATCTCATTGAGTACTTGAATATTGCGTGCTCAAAAACACACTCAACATAGATTGGGATTGCAACGTTTTCTTTGGTTCAATCCTGAATATAAGCAACCATGAATCTATTGATTAAAAAGATAAAATTTACAATCTGAAATTTTATTCAAACATACATTGAAGAGCATAATGGCAGAACAATCGAGGTCTATTTTGGTTATGCGCAGACAGTTTGCCCACCTTTTCGGGTTGGTATTTTTGGTGATGTTTTGGCTGCCGTCAGGCTGGGCTGCCCAGGGATGGCAACCGCTGGCAGAAAAGATCAACAAAAGTGATCATGACCCGCGTCAGTATCAGGCGATTACCTTAACCAATGGGATGACGGTGTTACTGGTTTCTGATCCTCAGGCTCCCAAGTCACTGGCGGCTTTGGCACTGCCAATAGGGTCGCTGGATGATCCTGACAGCCAGTTGGGTTTGGCCCATTACCTTGAGCATATGGTGCTTATGGGGTCCAAACATTATCCGGAGCCGGAGAGTCTGGCCGAGTTTTTGAAAAAGCATGGGGGGAGTCATAACGCCAGTACCGCCCCTTATCGCACCGCGTTTTATCTGGAAGTGGAAAACGACGCCTTGGCAGCGGCAGTTGATCGTCTGGCAGATGCCATTGCTGCCCCGATCCTGGATCCTGACAATGCCGACCGTGAGCGTAATGCGGTCAATGCCGAGTTAACCATGGCGCGTTCTCGCGATGGGATGCGTATGGCGCAAGTCGGCGCCGAAACCTTGAATCCGGCACACCCTGCCGCACGTTTTTCTGGTGGTAATCTCGATACCTTGAAGGATAAACCCGGCAGCAAACTGCATGATGAGCTGACGCAATTTTACCAGCGCTACTATTCCGCCAACCTGATGATGGGGGTGTTATACAGCAACCAACCCTTGCCGGAATTAGCGGCACTGGCGGAAAAAAACTTTGGTCGCATAGCCAATCGTCATGCGCAGGTACCCGCCATCACGGTGCCAGCAGCAACGTCTGAACAGAAAGGGATCATCATCCACTATGTTCCGGCACAGCCACGCAAACAGTTGAAAATCGAATTCCGGATTGATAACAACAGTGCGGAATTCCGCAGTAAAACCGATACCTATATCGGCTATCTGATTGGCAATCGAAGTAAAAATACGCTTTCAGACTGGTTACAACGACAAGGGTTAGCGGATGCTATCAATGCCGGTGCCGCCCCGATGGTGGATCGTAACGGCGGTGTGTTCTCCATCAGTGTTTCCCTGACGGACAAAGGGCTGGCACAGCGTGACAAGGTGGTTGCCGCCATCTTCAGTTACCTGCAAATGATGCGCCAGGAAGGGATAAAACAGAGCTATTTTGATGAGATTGCCCGCGTATTAAATATCGATTTCCGCTATCCATCTATTACCCGCAATATGGGGTACATCGAGTGGCTGGTGGATGCGATGCTGCGCGTACCGGTTGAACATGTGCTCGATGCCCCTTTTCTGGCGGATCGTTATGATCCACAAGCGATTGCCGCACGCCTGGAGCAGATGACCCCGCAAAATGCACGAATCTGGTTTATTAGCCCCGATGAACCCCACAACAAACAGGCTTACTTTGTTGAGGCACGTTATCAGGTAGAGAAAATCCCCCAGGATCGTTTTACTCAGTGGCAGCAACTGGGGCAGGGAATTGCGCTTTCATTGCCAGGGTTGAACCCTTATATTCCGGATGACTTTAGCCTGATCAAACCTTCTCATCCGTTTAGCCAACCGGAAATGGTGGTGAATCAACCTGGGTTACGCGCACTGTATATGCCCAGTCGCTATTTTGCTGATGAGCCGAAGGCGGATGTGACGGTGGCATTACGTCACGCCAAAACGATGGATTCTGCACGTCACCAGGTATTGTTCTCGTTGATGGATTACCTGGCGGGCCTGTCGTTGGATCAGTTAAGTTATCAGGCCGCAGTAGGGGGGATCAATTTTTCCACCTCATCAAACAACGGCCTGCTGTTTAATGCGAATGGATTTACTCAGCGGTTACCACGGTTACTCACTGCGCTAATAGAAGGCTATGCCAGCTTTACCCCTACTGAAGAGCAGTTTGAGCAAGCTAAATCCTGGTATTTGGAACAGTTAGATGCTGCCGAAAAGGGTAAAGCTTTTGAGTTGGCTATCCAGCCGGCACAGGTACTTTCCCGTGTACCTTATGCAGAACGCAGTGAACGGCGTGAAATTGTGCGTTCGCTGACGCTGAAAGAGGTATTGAGTTATCGCGATAGCCTGATGGCTGGGGCAACCCCTGAACTGCTGGTGGTGGGTAATATCAGCCAACAACAGGTCGGTGTACTGGCCTCTTCATTACAACATCGCTTGGGGAGTCGTGGGGTTGATTGGTGGCATGGCGAAGACGTGGTGGTTGCCAAAAAGCAGTTGGCAAATATGCAGCGCCCGGGTAGCAGCACTGACTCTGCGCTGGCGGCAGTGTATGTGCCAACGGGTTATGATGACATTACCAGCATGGCCTATAGCACCTTGCTGGGGGAGATGATCCAACCCTGGTTCTATAGCCAATTGCGTACCCAAGAACAACTCGGTTATGCGGTATTTGCTTTTGCAATACCGGTTGGTCGCCAGTGGGGCGTGGGTTTTTTGTTGCAGAGCAATAATCAGCAGCCCGCCTATCTCTACCAGCGTTATCAAGACTTCTATCCGAAAGCAGAAAAGCGTTTGCGCGAGATGAAAGCGGCTGATTTTGAGCAGTATAAGCAGGCGATGATCAATCAACTGGAGCAACGCCCACAGACATTAAGTGAAGAGGCGGGGCGTTTTAGCAACGATTTTGACCGGGGTAATTTTGCTTTTGATACCCGCCAAAAACTGATTGCGCAAATCAGGCTGTTGACCCCGGTCAAGCTGGCAGATTTCTTCCATCAGGCGGTCATTTCGCCCCATGGGTTGGCACTTTTGTCGCAGGTGAGTGGCAGCAGCCAGCAGAAAGCGGATTTTGCCACCCCCGGTAAAGATTGGGTGACCTATGACAATGCCTCCTCGTTACAGCAAACACTGCCACGTCAGGTGGTGACGCCATGATGAAAACTGTTCCTCAGCGGCTTGATCCACTTAGGTTGCCACTGTTTGGTGAGCGCCTGATTGAAGCCTCCGCAGGGACGGGTAAAACCTTCACCATTGGCGTGTTGTATTTGCGTCTACTGCTGGGGTTAGGAGAGTCAGCGGCGTTCCCGCGCCCCTTGACGGTAGAAGAGATCCTGGTGGTGACCTTTACCGAGGCGGCAACTGAGGAGCTGCGCGGGCGTATTCGCAGTAATATCCATGCGTTGCGTGTGGCTTGTGTTCGTGGGCAGAGTCAAGATCCCATATTGGCCGCCTTGATGGCAGAACTGGATGATTTGGCAGCGGCCGCCGCGCAATTGCTGGCGGCAGAACGCCAAATGGATGAAGCGGCAATCTACACCATCCACGGTTTTTGCCAGCGAATGCTCACTTACCATGCATTTGAATCCGGCATGCTGTTTGAACAAACCCTGATACAAGATGAGTTGCCGTTACGCCGTCAGGCCTGTGCCGATTTCTGGCGGCGCCACTGCTATCCGTTACCGCTGAATGTGGCGCGTGCCGTCAGCCAGGAGTGGAGTGGCCCGGAAGCGCTGCTTAGTGACCTGACCAGTTATCTGCATGGCGAGGCCCCCACCTTACGGCAGCCCCCGCGGGATGATGAAACCCTGTTGATGCGTCACGAACAGGTCGTCGCGCGTATTGATGCCCTTAAAGCGCAATGGCGTGAGGTATCAGCGGAACTGGAGGCCTTGATCAGCCAATCTGGTGTCGACAAGCGTAGCTATAGCAGTAAACACCTGCCTAACTGGCTTAATAAGGTGGGGGAGTGGGCTGGGCAGGAAACGCAGGATTATCAGTTACCCAAAGAGTTGGACAAGTTCCGCCAATCGGTCTTGTTGGAGAAAACCAAAAAAGGGGAAGCTCCTCGCCATAGTCTGTTTGTCGCCATTGATGAACTGTTTTCTCAACCACTGACCCTCCGTGACCTGGTTATGGCGCGGGCGTTGAGTGAGATACGCATCTCTGTGCAACAGGAAAAGAGCCAACGTGCCGAATTGGGGTTTGATGACCTGCTCAGCAGATTGGATGGCGCATTACATAGCAGCGGTGGGGAACAACTGGCTTTGGCTATCCGCCAACGTTACCCGCTGGCGATGATTGATGAGTTTCAGGATACTGACCCGCAGCAATACCGTATCTTCCAAAAACTTTATGTCGGCCAACCAGAGTGTGGCCTGTTGCTGATTGGTGACCCTAAACAGGCGATTTATGCTTTTCGTGGCGCGGATATCTTTACCTATATGCGGGCTCGTTCAGAGGTGATGGCTCACTATACGCTGGAGACTAACTGGCGTTCATCGCCAGCGATGGTGGGTAGCGTGAACGCGCTATTTAGCCAAGTGGAAAAGCCATTTCTGTTTGAGCAAATCCCGTTTATCAAGGTGGCGGCAGCTGCAAAAAATCAAGGGTTGGCCTTTGAGTTAGGTGGTAAATCACAACCGGCCATGCAGTTCTGGTTGCAGCCAGGGGAAGGGGTCGGCGTCAGTGATTATCAGCAGTTAATGGCGCGGCAATGTGCAGCGCAGGTTCGTGACTGGCTGAGTGCTGGTCAGGGCGGGGAAGCCTGGTTGGCGGACGGGGAACAGCGGCGTTCAGTTCAGGCGTCAGATATTACCATTTTGGTGCGTAGCCGCGCGGAAGCGGCGTTGATACGTGATGCGCTCAGTGCGCTGGCGATCCCTTCGGTTTACCTTTCCAGCCGTGACAGTGTTTTTGATACTGTAGAAGCGAAAGATTTACTGTGGTTATTGCAGGCAGTATTGGCTCCGGAACAGGAGTGGACATTACGTAGCGCCATGGCGAGCAGTTTGCTGGGGCTGGATGCGCTGACGCTGGACCAGTTGAATCGCGATGAGCGCGCCTGGGATGCCTTGGTTAATGAGTTTGATGCATACCGCACTTGCTGGTTGCAGCGGGGTGTTTTGCCCATGTTGCGTCAGGTGATGGTCAAGCGGCATTTAGCTGAGGATCTGCTGGCCAGTATGGGCGGTGAACGTCGTTTGACCGATATTATGCACTTAGGTGAGTTATTGCAGGAAGCCTCGACGCAACTTGAAGGGGAACATGCCCTGGTACGCTGGTTGGCTCAGCAAATTGCTCAGCCCAACCAGCAGATGGATAACCAACAATTGCGGCTAGAGAGTGATCGGCATTTAGTCCAGGTGATGACTATCCATAAATCCAAAGGCTTGGAGTTCAATCTGGTGTGGCTGCCTTTTGTCGCCCATGCTCGCCAGCAACAACAAGGGCTATACCATGACCGCCAAACGTTTCAGGCGTTGCTGGACCTGAACGCCAATGAAGAGAGTCAGGCCTGGGCGGAAGAAGAACGTCTGGCCGAAGACTTGCGGTTACTGTATGTGGCGCTAACCCGTTCGGTTTATCACTGTAGCATCGGTCTCGCCCCACTCTTTCTGGGGATGCGTAAGAAGCAAGGTGAGACGGATTTGCACCGTAGCGCCCTGGGTTATCTGTTACAGGCTGGGCAAGCGGGTGATGCAGCCTACCTTAAAGCGTGTTTACAGCAGTTGTCAGCCAAGGAGATGGCCTTTGCATGGGTGGATACGCCAGATGAACATCTCTGGCAGCCACAACAGACTACGGTCACTGAGTTAGTAGCCAGGCAGTTCTCACGGCAATATCAAGATTCATGGCGTGTCACCAGCTATACCGGGTTGCAGCAGCATGGTTCGAGTCGCGTACTGGAGTTGTTACCGCGCCTGGATATTGAGGCTATTGGCGAGCAATCGGTAGAGAGTGTCACCACCCTGACCCCCCATACTTTTCCACGCGGCGCAGCACCCGGAACGTTTCTGCATAGTTTGTTTGAAGAATGGGATTTCACTCAACCGTTAGATCAAGCGTGGTTACTGGAACAAGTGCAGAAACAGGGCGTAGAGCCGCATTGGTTACCGGTTTTGTATCACTGGATGCAAGGGGTGCTCAATACGCCGCTTAATCACAGCGGGGTGATGCTTTCAGCGCTACCTGCTGGGGCCCGACAGGCGGAGTTACAGTTTTATTTGCCGATTAATCGGCTGTTGCAGGCGAGCGAGTTAGATAAGCTGATAAAACGCTATGATGCGCTGTCTGCCCATTGCCCGGAACTCAATTTCCAACAGGTGCAAGGGATGCTGAAAGGCTTTATTGACCTGGTGTTCTGCTGGCAAGGGAAATACTACTTGCTGGATTACAAATCCAACTGGTTGGGCGATAACAGTGGCGCTTATACCCAGCAAGCCATGGAGCAGGCGATGGTTCAACACCGCTACGACCTGCAATATCAACTCTATACCTTGGCGCTGCATCGTTATTTGCGCCATCGTCTGGTGGATTACGATTATGAGCACCATTTCGGCGGGGTGATTTATCTATTTCTACGCGGCGTGGATAGCGAACAGGTTGGCAACGGTATCTTTACTTGCCGCCCGCCACTGGCGTTAGTCGAAGGGATGGATAGCCTGTTTAGTGGTGAACCCCTGGCCCTTGAGGTGGAGCAATGATCAATATCCTGAATCAGGCATTGGCGTTGGGGGTGTTGCGCCCGTTAGATGTGCAATTTGCCCAGGTGGTGGCCAGCGAAGATCAACCCGCACTGCTGCTGGCTGCCGCTTGCTTGAGTGCAGATGCCGGGGCAGGGCATGTCTGTTTGTTGCTCGAGCAACTGTTACCGGAAAATTTGTTCCATGGCCGTCAACCCGAGTTGGCATTGGCTGCCTGGCAAGCCTGTGGGCAACCGGATCTGGCTGGTTGGCAACAGTGCTTACTGGCAACGCCGGCAGTGAGTGATGGTAGTGCTGCGACCCCCATGGTGCTGCAACAACAACGGCTCTATTTGCAACGTATGTGGCAAAACGAGGGGGAGGTGGCGGCCTTTATCGGCGGTGAGAGTTCACCTCTGTTGATGGAGGAAGTGCCACTGCGCACCATCCTCGATCAACTGTTTGGCGAGACAACCGCTGAACCTGATTGGCAAAAAATTGCCGCAGCCGTTGCGGTAACACGGCGTATTGCGGTGATTTCTGGTGGACCTGGTACGGGGAAAACCACCACCGTCGCTAAATTGTTGGCGGCATTGGTCCAGTTGAACCACAGTGAGCACTTACGTATCCAGCTTGCGGCCCCGACGGGCAAAGCAGCGGCGCGCCTGACGGAGTCCTTGGGGCGTGCCAGCCAGCAGTTAAATTTAACCCCGGAACAACGGGCATTATTCCCGACAGAGGCGGCAACGTTACACCGTTTGCTGGGCGCTCAGCCAAATAGCCAGCGGATGCGTTACCACCGGGGTAACCCACTGCATCTGGATATCTTGGTGGTGGATGAAGCCTCAATGGTGGACTTACCGATGATGGCGCGCTTAATTGCTGCTTTACCCGCTAATGCGCGGGTGATTTTCCTGGGGGATCGTGATCAGTTAGCGTCTGTAGAGGCGGGGGCGGTGCTGGGAGATATCTGTCAATTTGCCGAGCAAGGTTATAGTGAGAGTCGCGCCGAGCAGTTGACGCGCTTGACCGGGTGCTCAATACCCCGGCAATGGGTAGGGGACGGGCCCTTGGTGCGTGATAGCCTGTGCTTACTGCGTAAGAGTTATCGGTTTGACGCCAACTCCGGTATTGGGCAGTTAGCGTTGGCGGTGAATGCCGGTGAGGCTAAGCGTGCTATGGCGGTGCTAAATAGCGGCTACGCTGATGTGTCTGCCTATCCATTGGTTGAAACTGAAGATTATCAACAGTTACTGGATACCTGTGTTGATGGTTATGGTGCTTATCTACGGCTGGTGGCTACCGGCGCCGGGGCTGCCACCATCCTGACCGCGTTCGGTGACTTTCAACTCTTGTGCGCGCTGAGAGAAGGGCCATTTGGCGTTGCTGGGTTGAATCAACGTATTGAAAGCGGCTTGCAGCGAGTGGGGCTGATCCAGCGTAATGCCGCGGCGGCAGGGCGTTGGTATCCAGGCCGTCCGGTGATGATTAGCCGAAACGATAGTGCCTTGGGATTATTCAATGGTGATATTGGTATCGCCTTGCCCGATGAAGAAGGCAACTTGCGGGTTTATTTCCCATTACCGGATGGTTCAATTAAATCGGTGCAGCCGAGCCGTTTGCCAGAGCACGAAACCGCCTATGCCATGACGGTACATAAATCCCAAGGCTCAGAGTTTGAACATACGGTACTGGTGTTACCCCCTGACTTTCTGCCGCTACTCACTCGCGAACTGTTGTATACCGCGATTACCCGTGCTCGTAAGCAGCTCTCGCTTTATGTTACCGATAAGGTGCTGATGGGGGCGATTCGCACCCCAACACAGCGCCGTAGTGGTTTGGCCGAACGGCTGCAATTGGTAATCAGTCCGTGATTTTGGTTAATGGTCAATTTGTTTGGATAAATCGGTCAGGGGTCTGCCTGACTAATATCCACAAAAGCCAGTTTGATTTTGAATAACGCTATAATGGTTAATTTTTATAAAACAACTCATTAATTTCGCTTTATCTCGGACTATGATTAAAAATCAGCAGACGACATGAGTGTTGAAGGGTGTACGGTGGTTGACGCCATTGAAGGCGCTGAACGCAGCTACGGCGCATAGGCAAAATCGCCATGGATGGCGATTTTAGGCGAGACAGACACGGATGTCTGTAGCAGCCGGCCGTGATGTGCCATAGCGTAGTGAAGGTAGTCGCGCAGCGACCGCCTGAGTTGGCGAAGGCGCGGGTTATCAGGGGCCACGCCTTTGGCCCCTGATTCGGTCGCAGGTGCAATCAATTCATAGTATGGAAAATATAAAGCGACCGAAACTTGCCACGATACAAGCAAGATAATAATTTTTTCCTACTAGATTGCCATTTTTATGCATTTTTCTTAAAGAAGATGTTAGGGGAGCGCCCCGGTCAGGAATCAATTTGAAGGCAGCTGGCAGGGGGCTAACCCCTGCAGCTTGAATGATGACGAGTATAAACAGTCAGAGATTCGCCAACAGGATCTTGGAGCGACGTTGGTAGTTGTACAACGCCTGCTTTTTCATCGGCAATACGTCTACTTCTGCCGGGGTGAAGCCCCGTTCCTGGAACCAGTGAATACTGCGGGTCGTGAGCACAAACAGTTTCTGCAGCCCCATTTGACGCGCCTGGCTTTCTACCCGTTGCAGCAGCATTTCACCGCGTGATGAACTGCGGTAATCCGGGTGTACCGCAACACAGGCCATTTCACCGATCTTCTCTTCCGGGAAGGGGTAGAGTGCCGCACAGGCAATAGTCAGGTTATCCCGCTCGATAATGGTAAATTTGTCGATTTCCATCTCCAGTTGTTCCCGCGAGCGGCGTACCAGGATCCCTTGCTGCTCCAGTGGGCGGATAAGCTCCAGTATGCCGCCAATATCATTGATGGTCGCATTGCGCACCTGTTCGGCACTCTCCATCACTATCTGGGTGCCGATGCCATCCCGTGAGAATAGCTCTTGCAGCAAGGCTCCATCTTCCTGGTAGCTGATCAAATGGCAACGGCGTACACCGCTACTGCAGGCTTTGACTGCACCGCGCAGGAAACGTACCGTACCGGAGTAGTAATCGCCAGATTCTTCCAGTTGTTCAATGCGTTTTTGCGCATCGTTAGGGAACAATTCGGAGATAATATTCCCTTGCTTATCCGTCACCCCTTGTGAAGAGCAAAAGCCGATCATTTTTTCCGCCTGCAATTTGATCGCCAACTGTGTAGCGACTTCTTCGGAGGTCAGGTTAAAACTTTCGCCAGTGACTGATACCGCGACAGGGCCAATCAAGACAATGGCGTTGCTGTCTAACTGACGGTGGATTGCTTCCTGGTCAATGCGGCGGATACGGCCACTGTGGCAGTAATCTACGCCATCATCCACCCCCAACGGTTGGGCAATGACAAAGTTACCGCTGACGACATTGATATGCGCCCCTTGCAATGGGGTATTGTTGAGGCTCATTGAGAGCCGTGCCGTGATATCCAGCTGTAACAAGCCAGCAGCCTGTTTGACCAACTCTAAGGCTTGAGCGTCAGTCACACGGACATGTTTATGATAAATGGGCTCACAATGATGTAGGGCCAGATTGCTATCGATCTGTGGGCGTGCGCCATAGACCACCACCAGACGGATCCCCAAACTATGTAATAACCCAATATCATTGACGATACTGGTGAAGTTTTCATGCTCAATGGCTTCCCCACCGAGCATGATGACAAACGTTTTGCCACGGTGAGCGTTGATATAGGGAACTGAGTGACGGAATCCTTGGACCAGCTCTGTGCTACGTTCCTTCACGACAAAACCTCTTTGCATATTTATACGGTATTTTTGTATTTTTATTCTTTTATGGCGTAAATGGCAAGAGGGAAATAATCTGAAACTGCCCGTTAGGTGAGTGATCTGGCGGTTGTTATTCAGGTTTTGGCGCATTTATTTGCTTTACCTGCTTGAGAATAACGCGAATTATTCAGCACAATAGATGAGTAAATTGAAAACCATTAAAGATGACAGGGTTGTCGAGATTAGTTAAAGTTTTGCAATTATGCTTGTTTTTCTATCGGTTATAGCAAATTTTATACGGGTTATAGATAAAAACCCTATAGCTTGAAGAGTGACGGGTAAAAATTTTTACTATTGCTGGAGCCACATGCCTAACGCTAACCACCATCAGACTCGTCGTCGTCTTTTACAAGGAGTAGCCGCAACTTGGTTGCTGAGTGTGAGCCGCATTGGCTTCGCTGCTGCTGCTTCGGTGATTGCGGTCCGCATCTGGCCCTCCTCGACCTATACCCGGGTAACGCTGGAATCTAATATTCCATTGAAGTATCAGCAGTTTGCATTGGCTAATCCAGAGCGAATCGTCATTGACGTGGAAGGAGTGCATCTTAACTCGGTGCTTAAAGGTATCGCCGGGCAGGTACGCAAGGAAGACCCTTATTTGAAACAGGTGCGAGTGGGTCAGTTCGATAAAGATACCGTCAGATTGGTACTAGAACTCAAGCAACGTGTGAGTTCGCACCTGTTTACCCTGTCACCGGTTGCTGAGTATCGTAACCGCCTGGTTATGGATCTCTATCCTGCTAAAGCAAGCAGCGGTGAAGAGTACGACCCGTTGCTGGCATTACTGGAGGATTATAATAAAGGCGATGTGGAACGCTCATTACCAGCCCCGGCACAAACACCACAGGTGGGTAAGGCAGGGCGTGACAGGCCTATTGTGATCATGCTGGATCCTGGGCACGGTGGAGAAGATCCTGGTGCTATTGGTAGAAATAAAACCCGCGAAAAAGACATTGTGTTGCAAATTGCCCGCCGGTTGAGTGCGCTGATCAAGCGTGAACCCAATATGCAAGTCTTTATGACACGCAATGAAGATGTGTTTATTCCATTGAAAGTGCGGGTGGCTAAAGCACGCAAGCAACGGGCAGATCTGTTTGTTTCGATCCATGCGGATGCTTTTTCCAACCATAGTGCTCGGGGATCTTCCGTTTTTGCCCTATCCACCAAAGGCGCTACCAGTAATACCGCCAAGTTTCTGGCACAGACACAGAACGCCGCCGATGATATTGGTGGGGTAAGCAAAAGTGGTGATCGCTATCTTGATCACACCATGTTTGATCTACTGCAGACGGCGACCATCAATGACAGCCTGAAATTTGGCCGGGAAGTGCTGACTCGTATGGGGAAAATTAACCGTTTGCACAAGAACCGGGTCGATCAGGCGGGGTTTGCTGTGCTCAAAGCACCGGATATTCCTTCCATTCTGGTGGAAACCGCATTTATCAGTAACCCGGAAGAGGAGCGTAAACTGCGCACCAGTCAGTTTCAGCAGCAGATAGCCCAATCTATTTTGGCCGGAATCAAAGCCTATTTTGCCAATGGTGGCGCGCAGGCACGTGGTTGAGTATCAAGGGGGAAGATAAATGATAGATACAAAAAAACACCCGCTAAGGTGCTTGCTTGTACTGCTCAAGATTGGTTGCGGAGGCCGGATTTGAACCGACGACCTTCGGGTTATGAGCCCGACGAGCTACCAGGCTGCTCCACCCCGCGTCCGTCTTGATGCTGATATTATCACTACAACATTACTATGGTTAACAACAAGTTGTTAGATAGTAAGTTGGTTGCGGAGGCCGGATTTGAACCGACGACCTTCGGGTTATGAGCCCGACGAGCTACCAGGCTGCTCCACCCCGCGTCCGTATAATACCTGTTTTTTCATCGAATCCAATCTTTTATCTGTAATTATTACCACAGTATTGATTGGTTGCGGAGGCCGGATTTGAACCGACGACCTTCGGGTTATGAGCCCGACGAGCTACCAGGCTGCTCCACCCCGCGTCCGATGGATGCGCACTATACTCTCCGCACACTTTGTTGCAAACTCTTTTTACAGATAATTCATCGAAAGCTATCTTTGTGCTGAATTAGTCCACAAATTGTCTTTTTTTTCGCCATTAACATTTGGCGGGAAATTTTTAGCGCGAGAGATTCCTTTATTAATAGCTGTTTGTTATCGTTCAGCCAGTTTTATTCGGTGTGTTGCACGTCGCGGTGTAGTGATTAGCCAGTCTGCCGCGAAGCAAGCTCCAGAGGGAGCTAGGGCCGCCAACCGCGCTACACGAGAATGGTGACGGGTAGAAAACAGATCAGTCTGAGAGAGCGAATATAATGAAAGAACGTTGGTGTAAATACCTGCTGGGTGGGTTAGTGATTGCAGCACTGGCTGGTTGTTCGTCAAAGCCAACTGATCGTGGGCAACAGTATAAAGATGGTCATCTGAATCACTCGCTAGAGCTAGAGAGCCAGCCTAATGCCAGGGGGGTGCCGATCAACGGTAATGATTACTCTGAGCAACTGAAAAAGATTCAATCTTCGGCCCCTTCGCTGTTTACCCGTAATAACGCGACCTATCAGGCGGTGCAAAACTGGATGGCGGCGGGGGCAGACCCGAAAAAATTGAGTCAATTTGGTTTGAACACCTATCAGATGGGAGGCGTCGATAACTATGGTAACGTGCAGTTCACCGGTTATTACACCCCGGTGGTGCAGGCACGCCGTACCCAGCAAGGGGAGTTTCGTTACCCGTTATATCGTATGCCATCCAATGGTAAACGCCGGTTGCCTGATCGTGCAGCGATCTACTCCGGTGCCCTTGATCCTCGTTATATCATCGCTTACAGCAACTCGCTGATGGATAACTTTATGATGGAGGTTCAGGGCAGCGGTTATGTTGATTTTGGCGATGGTCAACCATTAGTATTCTTTGGTTATTCCGGTAAAAATGGCCATGCTTATCGTAGCATTGGCAAGGTGTTGATTGACCGTGGGGAAGTGGCCAAAGCCGATATGTCGATGCAGGCCATTCGTCAGTGGGCCGATACACACAGTGAAGCGGAAGTACGTCAACTATTAGAGCAGAACCCGTCATTCGTCTTTTTCCACCCCGAGGTGTTTGCACCGGTGAGAGGCGCGAGTGCCGTCCCCTTGGTGGCCAAAGCCTCTGTCGCTTCTGACCGTTCGTTGATCCCGGCTGGGACAACACTGTTGGCAGAAGTGCCGTTACTGGACAATAAAGGGAAATTCACCGGGAAATATGAAATGCGCTTGATGGTCGCTCTGGATGTCGGTGGCGCTATTAAAGGGCAGCACTTTGATATGTATCAGGGGATTGGCCCAGAAGCGGGGCATTCCGCGGGTTACTACAACCACTATGGTCGCGTATGGGTGTTGAAAGGTACTGACGGTGGTGCTGCGCAATTCAATGCTTACCAGCCTACCACGGCGTCGAGCTCGAACGGTTCCTCGTTAATTACCCGCTGAAGTAGCGGTAGTATTGCTTTTGACCCGCCAGGGCCGGATTTCCCGGCCCTGGCTATTTTGAGATATTAAGGTAATAAAACCCAATGACTACACCCTATTCAGCCGCCTATTTGCAGCGTTTTGGCGGCATAGCCCGTTTATATGGTCAATCTGCCCTTGCCCTGTTTGCACAGGCTCATATCTGTGTAATCGGTATCGGCGGGGTCGGTTCATGGGCAGCAGAAGCGCTGGCAAGAACGGGTATCGGTGCCATTACCTTGATCGATATGGATGATGTTTGTGTCACCAATACCAACCGTCAGATCCACGCTTTGCGTCAACATGTTGGGCAGTCAAAAACTGAGGTGATGGCGCAGCGCATTCTGGCCATCAATCCGGAATGTCGGGTCACTTGCATAGATGATTTCATTACTCCCGATAATGTGGCGCAACTGTTGAATCATAATTTCAGCTATGTCATTGATGCGATTGATAGTGTGCGACCGAAAGCTGCGTTACTGGCCTATTGCCGCCGTTTCAAAATACCGGTTGTGACCACCGGGGGAGCAGGGGGGCAGATTGATCCAACACGCATCGAAGTCACGGATTTAGCCAAAACGATTCAGGATCCGCTGGCGGCCAAGCTGCGTGAAAGATTGAAAAGTGACTTTAATGTGGTGAAAAACAGTAAAGGGAAGCTGGGGATCGATTGTGTCTTTTCCAGTGAACCGTTGGTTTACCCACAGCCAGATGGTTCTGTGTGCCCTTCGCGCAGTAGTGCCACCGGGCCAAAACGCATGGATTGCAACGCAGGTTTTGGCGCAGCAACCATGGTTACCGCTACCTTTGGCTTTGTTGCCACCTCACATGCCTTGAAGAAGATGCTGGCAAAAGCGGCGCGTCAGGCACAGTCCATAGAGATCTAGCCTGTAGAGATCTAGCCCGTAGAGATCCAGTTTGTAGCGATCCAGTTCGTAGAGATCTAGTCCGTAGAAATAGAGTCCGTAGAAATATAGCCCGTAGCGATGGTGTTTACTCTGGCGGCCAAAGCTGCCAGGCCGCTGGCACGAGTGGCACTAAGTTGGTCACGTAGCGACAGCTGATCAAACAAACTGAGTGGGTCGCAGGTTAATAGCTGTTGTGGCGTTTTGCCCTCCACCGTAGTGAGTAAGATTGCCAATAGACCGCGGACAATGCGGCCTTCACTGTCGCCATAGAAATGCAATGTGCCATCTGCCAGTAATTGGTGCCCTAACCAGACACGATTTTCACAACCACTCAGTTCAATATCCGCTTGTCGCAGCTCTTCCGCCAGCGGTGGCAGTTGCTTTGCGAGCAGGATCAATTGGCGATAACGATCTTCCCACAGTTTCAAGGTGCTGAATTTTTCTATCAGTGCTTGGGCGGTAATGTCACGACCAAAGGGATGAGCGGTTAGCATGGGCTCTCTCATAGTTGGGTATAGAATTGGCAATCTTATTCTGCCAACAGTGCGACGGCATTGGTCAATGCTTGTATCAAGGCATCAACATCTTGCGGGGTATTGTAAGGTGCAAATGAGGCTCTCAGTGTTCCATTGATACCTAATGCCGCCATCAGCGGCTGGGCACAATGTTGACCTGCACGCACGGCGATACCTTGTTCGGCCAATAAAGTGACGATATCACTGTGGTGGATCCCGCTGATATCAAATGCCAGCAGGCTGGAGCCGGAGCAGCGGAAACTACGGAACCCAGGTAACGCCTGTAGCCGTTGTTCAGCGCTTTGTGCTAAAGCACAACTATATTGTTCAGCGCCAACACGATCCTGCGTATCAAGCCAGTCAAGTGCCGCGCCCAGCCCGAGGACACCCGCAATATTGGGGGTGCCAGCCTCAAAGCAGTGTGGTGGTTTCTGTGGTGAGAAACCAGTGAATGAAGCGTGGGTCAGCATTTTCCCCCCGCCTTGCCAGGGTTTCATTTGTGCCAGCAGGGCGCTTTTGCCATATAACGCACCAATGCCCGTCGGGCCATACAGTTTATGGCCGGAGAAAGCGTAGAAATCGATATCCAACTGTTGTACATCGGTAGGACCATGCACAATGCCTTGTGCACCATCGACCATCACCACTGCATTAACCGCATGAGCCAACTTGATGGCCAAAGCCAGGTCTGGGCAGCCACCCGTCACATTGGACATTTGCCCCAGCGCCAGAATGCGGGTTTTCTCACTAAGCAAGCGGGGTAATTGCGTTAAATCGGGGAGGCGGTCTTCCCCCAGTGGCAGTTTCACTACCTGAGCACCGGTTTGCTCCGCCACCATCAGCCATGGGATCAAATTAGCATGATGCTCTGCTTCACTGACCAGGATCTGGTCACCGGCTTGCAAACGCGGACGAGCATAACTCTGTGCAACCAGATTGATCGCTTCGGTTGTCCCACGTACCCAGACAATATCGTCTGCGCTAGGGGCATTAACCAGCGTTGCCACTTGTTGACGCACATGTTCAAACCGCAAGGTCAGGTCCTGTGCCGCTCGGTGCTGGCTGCGGTGCACTGTGGCTGCATCTTCACTGTAGAACTGCTGTGTCGTATCAACGACGGCCTGTGGCTTCAGCGCGGTAGCAGCACTGTCGAGGTAAATTCCCGCCTGTTTGATAGCAGGAAATTGGTTGCGGAAAAGGATGGGATCGAAAGGCTTCATAAATGGGTCATCGCTGGCTTCACCAAAAAAGGATCCTGACCTATTTTTTCCGTCGAGACAAGTTCTCTGATAGTGCTATTGATGCCAATTGAGGGGGGTTACAGGTAAAAAAAAGCACCGCTAAAGTGGCGGTGCTACATAAATCACTATGGACAGACAGGGTTAATGTACAGAAGTGAAAACAGTAAATAATGACCATATCCGGGATACCGGACAAATTGCAAACACAACATCACCACCACAGAGCCAAAAGTTCATCGGTGTCCTCGACACCCAATTCCTTTCCGTTCCGGCTCGGTAAGTGCAGCTACTATAGGTATTTACTGGCCCCGGCTCAATGGACAATTTATAATGTCTCGGATTAAAAAAACTAATGGCAATGATTGCGTTATACTCCTCATCATTCTGGGGATTATGGCTTGAATGGCAACGGGATAACTATACCTCTTATACTTCAAGTTGCTTGGGTGTTGGCTACCTTCGTTCACCCCAGTCACATAGTTATCTATGCTCCTGGGGATTCTCTTAGTTGCCGCCTACACGCAACTCGAATTCTTTTGGGTATAAGCGCTGCTTTAGGCAGCCTGAACCGATTATGCGAACCGATACGGATAACTGTAATATGATAAATATCGCTATGCCCAAGGGATTTCAGGCACGGGGGGCAATGCATGTCTAAGCGCTTGCCCCCTCTTAACGCATTACGGGTTTTTGATGCCGCGGCTCGCCATTTGAGTTTTACCAAGGCGGCAGAAGAGCTGTTTGTGACACAGGCAGCGGTCAGCCATCAGATTAAGTCGCTGGAGGATTTCCTGGGTCTCAAGCTGTTTCGGCGGCGTAACCGCTCGCTATTGCTGACAGAAGAAGGCCAAAGTTACTATCTTGATATTAAAGAAATCTTCTCTGCGATTAATGATGCGACACGTAAACTTCAGGCACGCAGTGCCAAGGGCGCGTTAACCGTCAGTCTACCGCCCAGTTTTGCTATTCAGTGGCTGGTGCCACGGCTTTCTGGTTTTAACTCCGCCTACCCGGGGATTGATGTGCGTATACAGGCGGTTGATCGTGAAGAAGATAAATTGGCCGATGATGTCGATGTGGCGATCTTTTATGGTCGAGGCAACTGGCCGGGAGTGCGAGCAGAGCGTTTGTATGCAGAATATCTGTTACCCGTCTGTTCTCCTGCGCTGCTGATGGGCGAGCACGCACTGAAAGTGCCAGGTGACTTGGCTTACCATACGCTTCTGCACGATACTTCACGTCGCGACTGGTTGGCTTATACCCGGCAATTGGGGTTACTGCAGATTAATGTGCAACAGGGGCCGATTTTCAGCCACAGCGCCATGGTGGTTCAGGCTGCCGTGCATGGTCAAGGCATTGCGCTGGTCAATAATGTGATGGCACAAACCGAGATTGAGGCGGGGCGTTTGGTTTGCCCGTTTAACGAAGTACTGGTGAGTAAAAACGCTTTTTATCTGGTATGCCATGACAGCCAGGCAGAACTGGGTAAAATAGCCGCTTTTCGCCAATGGATCCTGGCGCGAGCAGCCAGTGAGCAAGAGAAGTTTCGTTTTCGCTATGACTGATATCCTCAGTCTTCGGCTACACCCGACCCCTTTATCAGTCGCGGTGGAGTAACTTTAATTAAGGTGAATAACGTGAGTTATCGTTCTATGCTGATTTTTGCTGCTATCAGCGGTTTTGTCTTCGTTGCGCTGGGGGCCTTTGGCGCCCATGTTTTGAGCGGTAAGCTAGAGGTTAATGAGATGGCCTGGATCCATACCGGGCTTGAGTATCAGGGGTTTCATACCTTAGCGATCCTGGCGTTGGCTGTTGCTATGCAGCGCCAATTCAGCCGATGGTTTGCTTGGAGTGGCGCATTGCTGGCATTGGGTACGGTGCTGTTTAGCGGGAGTTTGTATGCTCTGGCGTTGTCACCGCTGAAAATTTGGGTTTATATCACCCCCGTTGGTGGGATGTGTTTCCTCATTGGTTGGGTATTAATGTTGATTGGCGCTTTGCGTCTGAGAGAAAAGGCCGAGTGCCATGAATAAAATTGCGTTGTATTGTCGCCCCGGCTTTGAAAAAGAGTGTGCGGCAGAAATCACTGATAGAGCTGGGCAATTGGCGGTATTTGGTTTTGCCCGGGTGAAAGAAAATAGCGGTTATGTGCTGTTTGAATGTTATCAGCCGGAGGATGCTGATCGTCTGGCAAGAGAGCTCCCCTTCCGTGAGCTGATCTTTGCCCGCCAGATGCTGGTGGTGGGCGAGTTATTACGTCATTTGCCGCCAGAAGATCGCGTCTCCCCTATTGTTGGCATGTTAATGGGGGTGGTTGAGCGTGCAGGGGAGTTACGAGTAGAGGTGCCGGACACCAACGAAAGTAAAGAGTTGATGAAGTTCTGCCGCAAATTGACCGTACCACTGCGAGCCGCCATGCGTGAGCAGAAGGTGATGATGGCGCGTGAGAACCCAAGCCGCCCGGTGGTACATGTGTTTTTTATTGCCCCTGGCTGCTGTTATGTGGGCTATTCCTACAGTAACAACAACTCTCCGTTCTATATGGGGATCCCTCGGCTAAAATTCCCCTCTGATGCACCCAGCCGTTCTACGTTAAAGCTGGAAGAAGCTTTTCATGTTTTCATCCCAGCGGATGAATGGGATGAGCGCTTGGCCAGTGGGATGTATGCCGTCGATTTGGGGGCTTGCCCTGGTGGTTGGACTTATCAATTGGTCAAGCGCAGCATGATGGTCCATGCGGTGGATAATGGGATGATGGCGCAAAGTCTGATGGATAGCGGGCAGGTGACTCATCACCGTGCGGATGGTTTTAGATTTGAACCTACCACCAGCAAAAATTATTGGTTGGTGTGTGATATGGTTGAGAAGCCAGCAAAAGTCACCAACCTGGTGATTCAATGGCTGGTTAATGGTTGGTGTCGAGAAGCGATTTTTAACCTGAAGTTGCCAATGAAGAAACGCTACGAAGTGGTTGCAGATAATTTACGGGCCATCCGTGAAGCCATGGCCGCCGCTGATATCAGCGCCGAAGTCAATGCCAAACAGTTGTACCATGACCGTGAAGAGGTCACTGTTCATATACGCCGTATGTGGTCAGCGGTTCCGGGCCGCCGCGACGAGCGTGATTAATCCACTAGCCTCTCCATCATGTCAATTGCCGTGAACCCCACGGTAGTTGACGGATAGATAGGCGCTTAGTGTGTTGGTAAACGCAGTTGCTGTAGGTTGCCTTCCAGTGTCAGGTCGGTACGCAGGGTGGCGGCCTGTTTACTGATATACGCCAGTTCCCGGTGCTGTTGCAGTTTGCTGCGCCATTTTTCTGGTACCTGATGCAGATGTTGGTAGAGGTCATCCAGCCCGGTGATTTGTTGTAACAGCAGCGCGGCGGTTTTGGGCCCGATACCAGCAACCCCCGGGATTTTACTGCTGCTTATTCCTGCCAACCCCCAATAGTCCGGCAACTGCTGTGGTAACACACCAAATTCCTGCTGTACAAATGGCATATCCAGCCAACGTTTCTGGAAGTAGTCGCGGATTTGCACATTAGGTGCCAGTAGTTGGCAGTAGCCTTTATCGGTAGAGACGATGGTCACCTGATAACCATGACTGGCGACTTTTGCTGCCAGTGTCGCCGCCAGATCGTCTGCTTCATTGCCAGGGGAGTGCCAACCGGCGACCCCCAGTTGGTTAAATGCTTGATGCAGTAGCGGCATTTCCAGTTTCAGATTATCTGGCATTGGGGAACGCCCCGCTTTGTAATCAGGCAGGATCTGGTGGCGCCAGCTTTGGCTGCGATCATCGGCATCAAACACCGCCACCGCATGAGTGGGCTGACTATGCTGAATCAACTGCTGTAGCGCATGCTGGCAGGTTTCGACGCAAGGTGAACCCTGCACCGCATGGATACGGCGGATTAAGTTCAGGGCATCGACAATCAGTAAATGTATCGTCATGGACTCGTCGTCTTTCAGATTGCGGCGTGGTTGCTGCTACGTCGTTATTTATCGCTATCGTGATTCAAGCTGCAGCGGGCTGCAACTTGAATCAACGTGGCGGTGATGAGGATCAGGTTACGATTTCATAACAAGGCACATAAGCACTGCCAGGCAGTTTCATACGATGCTGCGCAACAAAGCCCTGTAGCAGGCTGTCCATTTGCTGCATCATTTGCGGTTCACCATGCAACTTGTAAGGGCCAAATTGCTCAATAGCGTGAATACCATTTTCTTTCACATTACCTGCTACGATGCCCGAGAAGGCGCGACGTAGTGCCGCAGCCAGTTGCTCTGCAGGTTGATTAGGATACAGGTTGAGATTAGCCATATTTTCATGGGTTGGCTCGAAGGGGCGCTGTAAATCCGGAGCAATGCGAATAGACCAGTTAAAACTGTAGGCATCTCCGCTATTGCGGCGGTTTTCTTTCACCAGCGGCATGGCTTTTTTCATCTGGCGGGCCACTTCTGCCGGATCATCAATGATGATTTGGTAATGGCGGCGGGCTTTATCACCCAGGGTATTGATGATGAATTCATCCAAGACACGGAAGTAATCGGCACTCTCTTTTGGCCCGGTGAGAATCAACGGTAACACTTGATCGCTGTTCTCTGGATTCATCAGAATGCCCAGGAGGTAAAGCAGTTCTTCCGCGGTACCAACACCACCAGGGAAAATCACAATACCGTGCGCGATACGCACAAACGCTTCCAGGCGTTTTTCAATATCGGGCATGATCACCAGTTCATTCACCAACGGATTGGGCGGTTCAGCGGCAATAATGGAAGGCTCGGTCATGCCGATAAAGCGGCTGTTGCGATAGCGTTGCTGCGCATGACCGACAGCAGCCCCTTTCATGGGGGCCTCCATGGCGCCAGGCCCACAACCGGTACAGATATTCAGTTCGCGCAGCCCCAGTTGGCTACCCACTTTGCGGCCATAAAGATATTCATTTTCGTTGATCGAGTGCCCACCCCAACAGACCACCAGGTTCGGGTCTTCATCGAGGTGAAGCGTGCGGGCATTACGTAATATGGAAAATACCAGATTGGTAATATGGATAGAGTCGTCCAGATTCAGATGACGGAAACGCTCCGCATTGACCAGTTGACCGTGTACGAACAGGATGTCACGCAGTACGGCAAACAGGTTGGCTTGTAATGAGCGGATTATCCGCCCATCGACAAAGGCCTCTTCTGGTGGATTGACCAGCTCCAGTTTTACGCCACGTTCTCGGCGTAGCACATTGATATCAAAATTTTTGTAGCGAGCTAACAACTGTTTACTGCTATCGGTCTGGCTACCTGAATTTAACACTGCCAGGGAACAGTTACGGAATAAACGATACAGATCGCTGCTGGCGGTATGCTTGAGCATGTCGACTTCCAACTGCGATAACAAATCCATAGAGCCAAGTGGACTAATGTGTGTAATCAAGGTAACTCCTTTGCGCCGGTTATGGGCGATAGTATTGCGTACCGCAATCATAGCCATTGTTACTCAGGCTGCGGTGAAGGCCCTGCAACTTGAATAAATCTGGAGATAAAGAGCGGGCTTGCTTGCTTCAACCTTACCGTTGTCCCCTGATTTTTACCAATATAAACTGCTTGTTAGCTTAGATATTGCGCATTAACAGGCATTATTGACGGGCCAACCGGGCGCGTGCCGGTTCAAAGGCAACATTGCTGCGCCATGGGTTGATATCCAGGCCCCCTCGTCGGGTATAGCGGGCATAAACACTCAACTGTTCTGGTTGGCAAAAACGCAGTAGGTCGTTAAAGATACGTTCTACACATTGCTCATGAAATTCATTGTGATGTCGGAACGAAACCAGGTAGCGCAACAGCGCCTCGCGGTTGATCTGCGGCCCACGATAGCTGATTTGTACTGAGCCCCAGTCGGGTTGGTTGGTGATCAAACAGTTGGACTTTAACAGATGGCTGACCAGGGTTTCCTCAACCGATACTGATGTGGTGGCACCTTGCAGATAATTGGCATTGAACTCATAACTGTCGATAAAGATATCCTGCTGATCGAGACATTCTCCTGCCAATCGTCCGATGGGCGTGCCTTCGAATTGCTCAACCCGGTATAGCTCAACACTGACATCCCCTTGCGCACAGGCAGCAAGGTCGCGTTGCAAGGTAGCACACACCGTTTGCCAGTCAGGGAAAGGGGTTTGGTTAAAGCTATTGAGATAGAGTTTGAAACTTTTGGATTCGATCAAATTGACACTATTGGCACTTAGGCTGATTTCACCCACGGCCACTTGGGGTAATCCCTTGGCATTCAGCCAGGAAAGCTCATAGAGCGTCCAGATATCCGCACCATGAAATGGCAGGCTTTCAGGATATAGCCCTAACGGTTCACGATTCATGCTGCGGGGAACCGCCTGTAACAGTGTCGGATCGTAACGGTCGCAGTAATCCGTGGGTTTACCCAGAGTTAATGCCGACAAAGCCTGATGCATTTTTGAAGAAGACATGAGCTGTCACCTTGATGTTAGAGAGGTACAATGGCGGCCAGTTTATCGTATGTGAGAAAAATTATGGACTATCACCATGAGGTAGCGCACGCATTGGGTGAATTTACTCAGCGCTATGTTGATTATTGGCAGCAGCAGCGTGGTCATGCTCCTGCAAGTGAGGAGCTGTATGGTGTGGCCTCCCCTTGTATTGTCGAAAATCGCGGGGATACCGTATTGTGGCGGCCGCAACCTTTTACCCCAGCAGCCAGTTTGGTTAAGGTCGAACAGGCGCTGGAAATACAATTGTGCCCGGAGATTCATACTTTTTATACTCAACAATATGCGGGTGACATGAGCGCCATGTTGGGGGAACAGGCGCTTACACTGCTCCAAGTGTGGAGTGAGGATGATTTTATCCGCCTGCAGGAAAATTTGATTGGCCATTTGGTGACGCAAAAGCGCCTTAAACTTCCACCTACTTTATTTTTGGCGACGACAGAATCGGAAATGGCTATGGTATCGCTGTGTAATGTCAGTGGTCATGTGGTGCTGGAACAGTTTGGTAGTACAAAACAGACATTACTCGCTGATTCACTCGGTCACTTCCTGGGTGCTTTACAGCCGACCTTGGGATAGCGCTTGGTTATTATCGCCACAGCGTGTGAGATATATCTTACAAAACCTGTAAGAGATCGCTTTTAATTTTTTTATTCCCATGGTTTTTTTTAGGGTTATTTTCATTAAAATCAATTCATTAGGCTTATCTTGAAATGAATGTTGGATAAAGCTCGGTGTAATCCATCCTACATGACCTTGTAGCCGGGAGAGAATTAAGCGATCTTATACGCATCGGACAGGAGTCTGTAGGAATGGAAAACATCAGGATGATGTGACTTCAGGAAGAAGAAAAGGATGCACTCAGGGAGAGTGAAAAGGAACAAGCTTCAGGATGACGCTTAGGATATTTCAGGGTTGAATTTAGGGACACCTCCGGGAAAGAGATTGAGTACCAGCACAGGAATGTTGGTGAGTCAGGAAGACCAAGGAACTTCGTCAGGATGATGTCACTTCAGGAAGAAGAATTGGATACACTCAGGGAGAGTGACAAGGACAAGCTTCAGGAAGAGGTTTGGAATATTTCTGGAATGAAATCAAGGACACCTCCAGGAAGGAGAACGAGAGCCAGCACAGGAATGTTGGTGGGTCAGGAAGACTGAGGAACAGCGTCAGGATGATGTTATAGGAATTTAGCAAGGATTGTTTGGTCAGGATGGCCGAAGGAAAAGTTTTCAAGGATCGAGCAGGGAGCATACTTGTAGCGGGATAGCTATAAAACGAACCGGGGGCACTGCATTAGCAGTGCCCCCCTTTTCTTTTGGTGCGCATGGTGACAAGGCTATACCCAAATTCCATCAAGATGCCGTCAGCTTGATTGACTGTGGGTATAAGGTGTTAACCAATGGCGCCTAATGAATCGCCGGAGCCTTGTTTTTTGGGTGATGAGTTCTTGGGTAACAGGAACAGCGTGGCGATAATATCTAATAGGTAAATACTCGCCAGCAGGCTGATAGCAGCAGTAAAGGAAACCTGTGTAACCAACGCGCCAATGACCAATGGCCCAAACCCACCAACACCCCGCCCCAGGTTAAACAGGACATTTTGTGCGGTAGCACGAGCCTGTACCGGATAAGTATCAGAAATTAACGCACCATAACCGCCAATCATGCCGTTAACAAAGACACCCATCAAGGCACCAGCGAACAGCATTAATGTAGGATCGCTAAGCTGCGCGTAGCAAATGACCATCACTGTTGCGCCGCTCTGATATATCACAAAAATGATCCAGCGCGGGAAACGGTCAGCCAGTATACCGAACAACCAGATACCAAAGGTCATCCCAATAACTGTCACCCCTGTCCAGATACCCGATTTGGTGAGTGAAAAGCCAAAGTTTTTAGACAGATAGGTAGGCATCCAAATCATTAAGCCGTAATAGCCAAAGTTTTGTACTGAACAAAGAATAAATATCCCCAGACTGGCTTTGCCCGTGGTGCGATCTTTAAACAGGAGTTGTAAACGTTGAGTGAAGGATAGCTGTTGTTCGCTGGGTTGTTGTTGTACGAACGCCTCTGGTTCACCCATGGTGCGGCGGATAAAAAAGGAGACCAGGGCAGGCAGCAAACCCACCAGAAACATGCCACGCCAGCCAATGTAGGGTAACAACAACGGGGTAAGGAACGCAGCGGCCAATACACCAAGTTGCCAACCCATACCCACATAGGCAGAGGCACGGTTGCGTTTTTCTGCAGGCCAGGCTTCGGCAATCAATGCCATACCAATACCAAATTCACCGCCGAGCCCTATGCCAGCCAAGGTGCGGTAAGCGAGCAGATCCCAGTAACCGACAGCAATAGCGCAAAGGCCGGTAAACAGCGAAAACATCAAAATGGTGATGGTTAATATACGGATACGGCCAAAACGATCACTGAAATGGCCGAAAATTACACCACCAATCACTGCGCCTATCAGTGTCCAGGTAACCAGAGAACCGGCTTGTGATGAGGTAAGGCCCAGTTCAATGGAAATCACTGGGAGCATAAAGCCGAGTATCAGTAGATCGAAACCATCCATTGCATAACCGGTCACTGAAGCTAACATAGCTTTAGCAGGTGTGGCGTGATTCTTAGTGGGGGAAGTTGCGGGCATTTCTTTTATCATAATAGGTAGTTAGTTAGGTGCGCTATTGTGCCGTGCCTTGGTGTTGTCCACCAGATAAAATTAGGGCGTCAGCGTTAAAATGCCTTGAGTCGATAATCAGGTCGAAATAACTTGGGATTACAGATGAGTCTACAAAATCAGGTTCGTTGCAGTTTGCAGGAGATTGAACAAGCCATGCGCGAGTTAGCATGGTGGCAGGAGATGCCACCCGCAGCGGAAGCCTTTGCCAGTATCGAACCTTTCTGTGTCGATAGCATGTTGGCTGAGGAGTGGTTGCAGTGGGTTTTGTTACCTAGAATGAACGCATTGTTGGATGCCGATGCGCCTTTGCCAACCCGCTTTGCTATCACGCCTTATTTTGAACAGGCATGGCAGGACAAACAACCAGAGTGTTTGCCACTATTGGTGCTGCTGCAACGACTGGATAACTTGCTGAATAAAGAGCCTTAGTGATGAAGTGATAGGTTTTTGCCCGTCAGCTTCGGCAAATTACAGCCACCATGCTGCCGAATAACCCCATCAATTTCCCAGCAGTTTGATTGACAGCAGGTATATGCGAAGCTGCACGCAATTTATGCGATATTAATGTTATTGAGTCTCCATCTTTCAATAAAAATGATGGATAATCCATCGCTTAGCAGTGTCGCTATGAGTGGTCAGGGAAAGAGCGTTATGAACAAAAAAGACCTATTCCCTCGCTTGAAGTGCGATGGGTAATAACATAACCGCAGGTATCAAGGATTCTAAGGTGCTGAGATAATGGATTTACTAAAGTTTCTCCTCCGTTTGCCTTTTACGTTGATAAAAGGCGTGTTTCGCTTATTGGCGATAATCCTTGGCCTGTTGGGGCGGTTGTTCAAGCCGTTGGTGGGTAACCTGGCCTGGAGTGCACCTGGCTGGTGGACGGTATTTTCAGGTTGGGTTAAACGTGTTTTTTTGCGCCTGGAAACTGGGGTGGATAAACATCCGGGAACGATCAGCCTGATACTGCTGGTTTTATTATGTATCGCCGGTGGGGGTTACTACGGTTGGCACTGGTGGCAAAACCGGCCGCAGCCCATAGAGGCAGCCCCAATGGTCTATCAGGAAACCAGTGTCAGGGTTTCCGACCCTCAACCGATCAACTTTACGGTGCAGAAAGCCGCACTACAGCAAGTAACGCTCACCTTTAAAAACTCGGTGGCTCCGTTAACTGATGCCGGTAAAGTGATCGATAAAGGGGTGAAAATCACGCCCGCTATTGAAGGGCAGTGGAAATGGGACAATGCCTGGACATTGGTTTTTACCTCCCAAAAACCATTGCCAATGGGGGGCAGCTACGAAATCAATCTTGACCCATCGGTGCTGTTGGCACCACAAATCAAGCTGGCTAATACGCGTTATACCTTTAATGTCCCTGCCTTTGATTATCAACTTGGTCAAGCTGAGTACTATCAGGATCCGCAAGATCCGCAAAAGCGTAGTGCAATCTTTAACGTCAAATTCAATGCCCCCGTCGATGTGGCCAGCTTTGAGAAACAGATAGCCATGGGGTTGGTTGAAGCTAACACCAAGTCTGAAAAACCGCTCAATTTCTCCGTGATCTACGATGAGAAGAAACTCAATGCCTGGATCCATTCGCAGCCTTTGATGGCACTGGATCATGGTGGCAAGGTGCATCTGGTATTAGGGTCAGGCATCAAGTCAGTGGTAGCGGCCAATAGTATTACAAAAACCAAGGAAAACTGGGTTGCTATTCCGACGCTGTATAGTCTTGCGGTGAAAGAAGTCAGTGCTCAAGTGGTGAATAGTGATAGTACCAACAGCCAGCGTGCGTTGGTGGTTGCCTTTAGCGATGCCGTAAAAGACCAGGATGTTGGTCAAGCGGTTAAAGCCTGGTTACTGCCACAACATCACCCTGATGATTCCGAGGCCAGTCAAGATCCTGACGATTTTTACCATTGGTCTGAGGTCGGCGACATTGATAAGCGCATTCTGGCGCAATCGACAGCATTGGTTTTGACCTTGAATGAGGCGGAAGAGGTTTATCAACCGCAGTTTAGCTTCAAATTCGATGCTCAAGCTCACCGCTTTATGTTGATAGAGGTCACGAACCTGATGACCTCATCCGGTGGTTACAAAATGCCGGACAGGGTTTATCGCATTGTAGAGGTGCCGGATTACCCTAAGACCTTGCAGTTTATGTCCCAAGGTTCGCTGTTATCGGTTAATGGTGATAAACAAATCAGCGTAGCAGCGCGTAATGTGCAAGGTTTACGTCTGGATATTAAACGAGTGATCCCAAGTCAATTACAGCACATTGTCTCGTTTAAGAGCAGTGAGTACTCTTCGGCGCAGTTCAACCAGCTTAATGATGAATACTTTACTGAACATTTCAATTATCAAACCGTTATCAACAATGATAAACCGGGTGAAGTGAGTTATCAGGGGGTCGATCTTTCTCGTTACCTCTCCACCAATTCCGATTCTCACCGTGGGGTGTTCTTGCTGACCCTTTCCGAATGGCAACCAGAGAAGAAAAAAGCGCAGACGGTGGAAGAGGGGAGTGAACAGGATCAACTGGCCGGGGATGACTTGCCGAGTTCAGAGGATCAGTCACCTGCCGCAGGGGATTCACGCTTTGTGGTGGTGACGGATTTGGGGATTATTGCCAAGCGTTCGCAAGATAAAACCCGTGATGTATTTGTACAATCCATCAACACTGGGGCACCGGTCAGTCATGCTGAGGTCTCGGTGATTGCCAAGAACGGTGTCACCTTGCTGAGTCAGGTGACTGATGCCAATGGGCATGTCCGTTTCCCAGCATTGGATGTGTATACCAATGAACGCCAACCAGTGATGTTCCTGGTGGAAAAAGAGGGGGATGTGTCGTTTTTACCCACCAGTAGTAATAATGACCGTGGGTTGGACTTTTCCCGTTTTGATATCGAGGGTGAAGAAACACCGGTTGATCCGCGTACTTTGAGCAGCTATCTCTTCTCTGATCGCGGAGTGTACCGGCCAGGGGATACGTTCAATATCGGTTTAATTACCCGAGCGGCAGACTGGAACATTGCCCTGACCGGGGTACCGGTACGGGCCGAGATCCGTGATCCGCGCGATAAACTGATGATGACCGTGCCATTAACCCTGAGCAGCAGTGGTTTCAATGAACTCAGCTATACCACGGATGAAAATGCGCCAACGGGCGAGTGGAATGTTTACTTATATCTAGTTGGTAAAAATAACGAGGCTTCCACTTTCTTGGGTCACACCTTGGTCAATGTGAAAGAGTTTGAGCCTGACCAGTTAAAGGTGAAGCTGACATTAACGCCGAATCGCCAGCAAGGCTGGGTTAAGCCTGCTGAATTACAGGCCAACATTGATGTACAGAATCTGTTTGGTACCCCGGCCCAGGATCGGCGTGTTACCTCCAAGCTGACCCTGCGGCCAATGTATCCGCGTTTTGATCAGTTCCCAGATTATACCTTCTATGAAAACCGCCAGAATAACGATGGTTTTGAAACCCAGTTGGAAGATCAGACTACCAACGAGCAAGGGGTAGCCACCATCCCATTGGGCTTGAAATCTTATGCGGATGCCACTTATCAACTGCAATTGCTGTCAGAAGCCTTTGTGGCTGGCGGTGGGCGTTCAGTGACTGCCACAGCGCGGGTATTGGTTTCACCATATGATTATCTGGTCGGTGTGAAAGCTGACGGAGACCTGGGCTATATCAACCGGGGAGCCGCACGCCATCTGAACGTGATTGCCGTTGATCCTGCGCTGAAACAAGTGGCGCTGCCTGACCTGAAATTGGTGTTGATTGAACAGAGATATATCTCCGTACTGACCAAACAGAACTCCGGTGTTTATAAATATCAGTCGAAGATGAAGGAGGTCCAGCTTTCAGAGCAATCACTGGCGTTGACGGAGCAGGGCAACGATATCACTTTGGCGACCGAGGCACCGGGTGATTTTGTGCTAGTGATTGAGGATGCAGAAGGTAAGGTACTTAACCGTATCGCCTACAGTGTGGCGGGGAATGCCAATCTTAGCCGCTCATTGGATCGCAATGCGGAGCTGAAGCTGAAATTGAACCAGGGCGAATATAAACCGGGTGAAGAAGTTGAAGTTTCGATCAACGCACCTTATACCGGTAGTGGTTTGATTACGATTGAAAAAGACCGTGTTTATGCCTGGCAGTGGTTCCATACGGACACCACCAGTTCGGTGCAGAAAATATCTGTGCCGGCCGAGATGGAAGGTAACGGTTATATCAACGTGCAGTTTGTACGTGATGTGAATTCCAGTGAAATCTTTATGAGCCCGCTGAGTTATGGCGTTATGCCATTTAAAATCAGCACCAGTGGCCGTAAGAACAGCCTGCAAGTGTTGGCACCGGAGGTGATTAAACCGGGCGAAGACCTGACCATAACGGTAAAAACTGATGGTCCACAACAGGTAGCCCTGTTCGCTGTTGATGAAGGGATTTTGCAGGTGGCGCGTTATCGCCTGAAAGATCCATTGGAGTTCTTCTTCCGCAAGCGGCAACTGAGTGTTGAAAGCTCTCAGATCCTTGATTTGATCCTGCCGGAATTCAGCAAATTGATGTCGCTGTCGGCGGCTCCTGGTGGTGATGGGGGGAAGGATTAGATCTCAACCTGAATCCGTTCAAACGTAAACGTGACAAGCCGGTGGCCTATTGGTCTGGTATTACCGAGGTAAATGGCGAGAAACAGTTCCATTACCCGGTACCGGATTACTTTAATGGCAAAATCCGCGTGATGGCGATTTCGGTTACGCCAAGTAAAATCGGTAATACGCAAACGTCCACTACTGTGCGTGATAATTTCATTATGACGCCGAATGTCCCTTCGATGGTGGCACCAGGGGACGAGTTTGATGTCAGCGTCGGGGTGAGCAATAACCTTGAGGGGGGCAATGGCACGCCAGTGGCGATTACGGTGCATTTGACACCGCCACCGCAATTGGAGGTAGTAGGTAATGCTGAGCAGAGCCTTTCTTTGGCAGCCAAGCGTGAGGGGGTAATCAACTTCCGCCTGCGAGCCAAAGCGGCATTGGGGGATGCCCCGTTGACGTTTGATGCCCGCTATGGCGATAAAACCAGCCGTCGCACTATCAGCACATCAGTCCGCCCAGCGATGCCATACCGTACACAATCGCTGATGGGACGGATGAATGGCAGTAGCCAGAATATTGATCACTTGCGGCAGATGTTTGATGCTTATGCACAGCGTAGTGCAGCGGTATCCCATTCACCATTGGTATTGAGCCATGGTTTGGCACAGTATTTGGCGGATTATCCTTATTACTGCTCTGAGCAGATCGTCAGTCGCTCGATCCCGTTGATCATGCAGAGCCAACATCCGGAAATGCAGAGCGGCCTGAGCCATGCTGAAGTCAGCCAACAATTGAAAAACCTGCTGGGTGTATTGCGTTCCCGTCAGAATGACCGGGGCGCCATTGGGGTTTGGCGTTCTTCACCAGAGACTGACCCATTTGTTACACCTTATGTGGTGCAGTATCTATTGGAAGCCAAAGCAGCGGGTTATGCATTGCCAGAAGGGATGCTGGAAGATGCTAATGGTGCATTACGTGAGTTGGCCGCCAGCGGTGATAGCGACCTTTATCACTTGCGTCTGCGTACCTGGGCGATTTATCTGCTGACTTTGCAGGGCGAACTCACTACCAACTCGTTGGCATCGGTACAGGCAACATTGCAGAAAATGTATCCAGATAGCTGGAAGACAGATTTGAGTGCCTTGTATTTGGCCTCCTCTTATCGGCTGTTAAAAATGGATGATGTTGCCAATACCTTGTTACAGCCAAGTTGGAAGCAATTGAGCAAGGCTTACGACAAAGGGTGGTGGACGCAGAATTATTTCGATCCGCTGGTGCAGGATGCTACACGCCTCTACCTGATTACCCGGCATTTCCCAGAAAAAATTTCTGAGATACCGCCGCAGGTACTGGAAAATATGGTCAAGGCGTTGCGAGAAGATCGCTATACCACTTATTCTTCGGCAATGAGTATCCTGGCGTTGGAAAGTTATTCTGCTCAGTTAGCAGCGCAGGCAGCTTCTTCAACGGAGACATTAACCATCACCCAGACCGGTAAATCAGGGGCGGTGGATCCGCAAGTGATTTCCTCGGTCGTCGGGCTGTTTGCTAAAGGGCAGTTTAGCGCCGATGCTCAGGCTATCCGCTTCGCCAATGCCAGCGATGCCCCAGCCTGGTATGTGGTCAGTCAGGCCGGCTATGACCTTGCTGCTCCGCAGAAAGCCATTACGCGCGGTTTAGAAATTACCCGTGATTACACCGATGAACAAGGCAAACCGGTTACTCAGGTGACCTTGGGGCAGAAGATTAACGTCCATCTGAAATTCCGGGCAAACTCGAAACAAGGGCAGAATAACCTGGCAATTGTTGACCTGTTACCCGGTGGATTTGAAGTGGTACAACAAACCGCTCCAGAGCCTGCCAGCGATGCAGGTGAAGAGAGCGAGAGTACGCAAGGCGGCTGGCAGTCGCCGTTGGCAGCCACGGGTTCAACTTGGGCACCTGATTACAGCGATATCCGTGAAGATCGGGTGATTATCTATGGTAGTGCGACGACGGATATCCAAGAGTTTATCTACCAGATTAAAGCGACGAACACCGGTAGCTTTGTCATCCCACCTGCTTATGGTGAAGCGATGTATGACCGTGAAGTACAGGCAATGTCTGTTGGGAGCGGTAAACTGGTGGTAGTGCCTGCGGGAAGTGAGTGACAACCTGAGCCCCGTGGTTAATACCCACCTCGGGGCTCAGTTTTGTATTGAGAATTGATGAAAATCTTCCCTGTTTCTTTTACTGCGGTTAAACGCTGGCTGCAGAATATTTTAATGGCGGTATTTTTGCTGGCGCTGGTGATCTTGGCAGCCAGGTTATGGCCTCATCCGCCACTTTCGCAGGGGCTCCCCCTATCCGCAGTTTATTATGACCGCCATGGCACACTAATGCGCATCACCTTGGCCAATGATGATCGTTATCGCCTATGGACACCGTTAGAAAAGATATCGCCGTTGGTGGTGCGGGGGATTTTGTTACACGAGGATCGCTGGTTTTATTACAACCCCGGTTTTAACCCAGTCAGTCTGTTGCGCGGTTTTTGGCGCAGCTATGTGGCGGGTGGCAAAATGCAAGGTGGGTCGACGATCACCATGCAGTTAGCACGCATGCATTGGCACTTGAATACCCGTACCCCAACAGGAAAATTGATGCAGGTGCTGCGTGCTATCCAATTGGAACTCTATTATTCCAAGGACGATATTCTTGAAGCCTACCTGAATTACGCCCCTTATGGGCGCAATATTGAGAGCATTGGTGCGGCGAGCCTGATTTATTTCGCCAAGACACCAGAAGACCTTACGCTGCCGGAAGCGTTGACACTGGCGGTGTTACCACAATCCCCCAGTTACCGTATTGACCCTAAGACCGGGGTGTTGGGGGCGGCGTTGACCCTGGCACGTAATCGTCTTTTTCAGCGCTGGCAAGGGATTTATGTGACTGATAGCAGCCAGAAAGCCTGGTTCCAGTTGCCTTTGGCACTGCGCCAACCGGAGCAAATGCCCTACATTGCGCCGCACTTTATTGAGCAATTGCAGCAGCAGACACAACGGTTGGTGCAGTTAGATACTCGTGTGGAGACAACGCTAGATGCCGGGCTGCAACAGCTGATTGAAAAACAGGTGAATGCATTTATTAACCGTAATCAAAGCCGAGGCATACATAATGCTGCGGTATTACTGGTTGATAGCCGTGATATGGGGGTGCGTGCGCTGGTAGGATCTGCTGATTATTATAACCGAGGGATCCAGGGGCAGGTGAACGGTACCAATGCCAAGCGCTCCCCCGGTTCCACACTGAAGCCCTTCATTTATGCGTTAGGCATGGAGCAGGGGGTATTGCACCCCATGACCATTTTAAAGGATGTATCCTCTTCTTTTGGTGCCTATGCGCCAGAGAATTTTGATCGGCGTTTTCTGGGGCCGGTGACGGCAACTGATGCTCTGAATTTCAGCCGTAATATTCCGGCGGTGTATGTGGCTTCGCAACTACGCCAGCCAACGTTTTATCAGTTCTTAAGTTTGTCCGGCATCGCCAATCTGGCCAGTGAGAACCATTATGGACTCTCATTGGTGCTGGGGGGCGGTGAAGTCACGGTACAAGAACTGGCTAAGTTGTACGCCATACTGGCTAATCGAGGTTTGCTGCGTCCATTACGTATGCAGCAAAGTGATGCTTCCCCCCAGCAGCCGATACGGTTACTGAGTGAAGAGGCCAGCTTTATGACGTTGGATATGTTACGCCAGCATCGCCGGCCAGGGGATACCTTGGCACAGCGCTCATCCGCTTTACCGGTCTATTGGAAAACCGGTACCTCCTGGGGGTTCCGCGATGCCTGGAGTGTCGGTATTTTCGGGCCTTATGTGCTGGTGGTGTGGGAAGGCAATTTTGACAGCAAAGGAAATAACGTCTTTGTCGGCGTTGATGCGGCGGCTCCGCTGTTTTTCAACATTATCGACAGTATTAATGCCAGTTACCCGGGGATTGAGGAACCCAAGCATCGGTTCCCGAAGCAGTTGAAACGGCAGGATATCTGCTTGGCTAGTGGTAACCTGCCTACTGAGTGGTGTCAGCAGAAAGGCAAAACCTGGTTTATTCCTGGCAAGTCGCCCATTAAGGTGGATACGGTCTATCGCCCGGTGGTGGTGGAGATTGAAAGTGGTGAAGTTGCTTGCCCACCGTATGATAAATCGCAAACGCGTCTTGAGGTTTTTGAATTCTGGCCTTCGGATTTGGCCAATGTTTTTGCGCAGGCAGGTTTGCCCAAACGGACTCCGCCAGTAAACCATTGCCAAGATGGCACACCGCTGGTGAGTGGTAACCCACCGCGCATAACGTCGCCACTTAAAAATACCACTTATACCCTGAGGCAATCGCAACAGGGGCGTGACAAAATCGCCTTCAATGCCGTGACAGATGCGGACAGTAAAACGGTATACTGGTTTGTCGACGATATTTATCTTGGCAGCAGTAATAGTAAACAAGCCATTGATTGGCGGCCAATCAATAACGGCCAATATCGTATCAGAGCCGTAGACGACCGTGGTCGTGCCGATAGCCGCCTGATTACGATTGAACGGGTTAACTGACATGTTTTATACCCATCGCCAATTGAGCTGCAGCGGTGTTGGCTGCCTTTGCTCACCCGAATCACTTACTCTAGTAAGCTCATCGGGATTCGTTCAGTTGCCGCCTACCTGCAACTTGATTGAACTTGGGTATAGTGAGCAGGGCGGGGTAACAGCCAGGTAGCTTGAGTGGTGCCAAGTAACCCGTATTATGGCTTCAATCGGTTTGTTGAAGCAGCGATAAAAACAAGCCAGTAACAGGCATTATAGAAAAGTGTATATATGATTGTTTTATATCAAGATGAACATCTGATCGCCGTTAACAAGCCGAGTGGTTGGCTGGTACATCGTAGCTGGTTAGCTCGTCATGAAACCCAGTTTGTGATGCAGACAGTGCGTGACCAGATAGGCCAGCATGTCTTTCCGGTTCATCGTTTGGATCGTCCCACTTCGGGTGTCTTGCTAATGGCACTCTCCAGTGATGTCGCGCGTTTACTTTCACAACAGTTTGAACAGCACCAAGTGCAAAAAACTTACCATGCAGTGGTGCGGGGTTATGTGTTATCGGGTGGCACCGTTGATTACGCATTGACACAAGAATTGGATAAAGTGGCGGATAAGTATGCGGATCCGAATAAGGAGCCCAAGCCGGCCATCAGCCATTATCAACCGCTGGCGACGGTAGAAATGCCAGTAGCCATTGGTCGTTATGACACCGCACGTTACAGCTTGGTTGAGCTGAAACCGGAAACTGGGCGTAAGCATCAACTGCGTCGCCATATGGCTCATCTTCGTCACCCGATTATCGGTGATTCGGCTCATGGCGATCTGCGCCAGAACCGGGGGATGGCGCACTATTTCGCTTGTCCTCGTCTCATGTTGCATGCCAGCCATCTACAATTAACCCATCCGGTGAGTGGTGAGTTATTGTCTATTTCTGCACCGTGGGACGAGACCTGGCAGGGCGTGATGGCACAATTTGGCTGGCTCGATGTTGTTGCTGACAGCGTTGGGGCTGAGTTCTTATAACCACCTATTTTTTAAGTTAATAAAATCAAAGGAACGCGAATAATGGCTCAAGTCGGTATTTTCATCGGTACGGTTTATGGTAATGCTTTGCTGGTAGCCGAAGAGGCTGAGACAATTCTTCATCAACAGGGCCATCAGGTTAAACTGTTTGAGGAAGGCACCTTGGAAGATTGGCAGTATTATCGCCAGCATTATGCCTTGGTGATTACCTCGACCACTGGGCAGGGAGATTTGCCCGATACTATCGCGCCCTTATTTGATGCTATCCGTGATCAGGTTGGCTATCAGCCAGAGTTACACTACGGGTTGATTGCCTTGGGAGATAGCAGTTACGACAACTTCTGCGGGGGTGGGCACAAATTTGATGCCCTGCTGCAAGAACAAGGTGCTACGCGTGTCGGGGAAGTATTGGAAATTGATGCCATGGAACAACCAGAGCCAGAAGTGGTGTCACGCCCATGGGTAACGCAGTGGGGCACCTTGCTGAAATAACAGCCAACACACAAGTTCATTCAAGCTGCAGGGGCTGCAATTTGAATGAACCAGAAGATAAACGCTTTCGATATAGGCTGTGCTGTGAGTAAGGCTCAGCCTCTATTTTATTTTCCGCGGGTCAACTTTTCCAAGTCTGACTCGATCTCGGCAATTTTGTTAGAGACCACACTTTCCAGATGGCGTAAATCATCCAGAATTTTGCGTTTCAGATCGACTTCAATTTGCTCTCGTTGGCATAACTGGTCCAGTTCGTCGATGATATAGCGCAGGCTGGGGCTGATCTCATTGATCTCTTTGTAGCCTTGAGCAACATTATCGGCTACCACCGTTTTACGTTGGCGAGGGTATTTGAACTTGACGCTTTTGGCAAAAAATTCGCCCTTATCTTTGCGGAAATAAATTTTGAGAATATCGTTATTGGCTTCTTGCCGCAGGCTATAGCGGTCAATATCTTCTGGTTGATTGATTCCTAAGCTTTTCAGGTTGTCATACATAATTGGCCACCTTTTAATGAATAGACCGATTGTTTTAAGTCACAGTATGGTTAGCTGTCACTTACAATCTATAGGGTATCCCAACTGTTATTCAATTGTTAGTTTTGTTGGCTGAAAATTGAAATCCATCAGGGATATTCTACTGCCAAGGATTATGGTGAAAACAGCCGTCCGAGACTGTGACGGCGAGCGTAACGAAAGCAAAAAAAAGCGGGTGATTCACCCGCTATTCATTAATGTTAGTCAATCATTAATGTCAGTCAATGGTGCGCAATAGCTCATTAATCCCGACTTTAGCCCGTGTTTTGGCATCCACTTTCTTGACGATCACTGCGCAGTACAGGCTGTAGCTGCCATCTTTGGATGGCAAGTTACCGGAAACAACCACCGAACCTGCTGGAACACGGCCATAATGGATTTCACCAGTTTCTCTATCATAGATACGGGTGCTTTGGCCCAGATAAACCCCCATTGAGATCACCGCACCTTCTTCAACGATCACGCCTTCTACCACTTCTGAACGTGCACCGATAAAGCAGTTGTCTTCGATGATAGTGGGGTTGGCTTGCAGCGGTTCTAACACGCCACCAATGCCCACGCCGCCTGATAGATGCACATTTTTACCGATCTGGGCACAGGAACCGACTGTTGCCCAAGTGTCGACCATCGAGCCTTCATCGACATAAGCGCCGATGTTGACGTAAGACGGCATCAGCACCGTATTGCGCGCAATAAATGCCCCTTGGCGGACGGTGGCGGGTGGCACCACGCGGAAGCCTTCTTGCTGAAAACGCGCTGCATCGTAGTCAGCGAATTTCATCGGCACTTTGTCGTAATAACGGGTTTCAGCACCATCGATGACTTTGTTGTCGTTGATACGGAAAGAAAGCAGGACGGCTTTTTTCAACCACTGATGTGTTACCCATTGACCATCGATCTTCTCGGCAACACGCAGGGCACCGCTGTCTAGTAAGGCGAGCACTTGGTTTACCGCTTCACGCGTTACGGTGTCTACGTTCGCCGGAGTGATCTCTGCACGGCGTTCGAAGGCGCTTTCAATAACGTTTTGTAATTGCTGCATGCTGTTTTCTATCCTGATTTTATTAACGAAAGGTTACTTGTATCACATTTTATCGGTTGGATTGAGTGCTTCTGTCAACCGTTGTTCCAACTTTCTGCGTGTTTCTTCGCTTAGGGCACGCCGGTCATTCTCTGCCAGGATAAACAAATCTTCAACACGTTCGCCAATCGTCGAAATGCGCGCGCTGTGTAGCGATAGCGCAAGGTCGGCAAAGACTTCCCCAACCCGCGCCAGTAAGCCGGGTTGGTCAAGGGCGATCAACTCCAGGTAACTGCGACGGTTGGTGTGAGCCGGCAGAAAGTTGACCTCGGTGGGTACGCTGAAGTAGCGCAGCTTGGAGGAACAGCGGCGCACACGGGGTGGTTGGTAATCCTGTTGGGTGATCACTTGCTCCAGAGCATGGCGGATCACGGCATGGCGGTCCGGTGCCACGGGGCTGCCATCCGGCTCCAGAACAATAAAGGTATCCATCGCCATGCCGTCTCGGTTGGTAAAGATCTGTGCATCATGCACACTCAGGTTACGCCGATCCAACTCACCGGCGACGGCGGCAAACAGATAAGGGCGATCTTGACTCCAGATAAAGATCTCGGTACCGCCACGTGTTGCCTGGCTACTGACTAATACCAGCGGCTTGGTGGAATCATGGGGTAGCAGATGGCGAGCGTGCCATGCTAATTGATTCGGTGAATGACGTAAAAAGTAATCAGCGCGGCAGCGGCTCCAGATATGTTGCAGTGCCTCTTCATCGATATTATCCATGCGCAGTAGAGCCAGCGCCTGTAAACGATGGTAGCGGATGCGCTCACGCAGGTCCGGGCTGTTTTGCATGCCTCGGCGCAGCTGTTTTTCAGTGGCAAAATAGAGTTCACGCAGCAGGCTCTGTTTCCAACTGTTCCATTGTGTTTCATTGGTGGCGCAAATATCCGCTATGGTCAAGCAAATCAGGTAACGTAAGCGGATTTCACTTTGTACTTCACTGCTAAATTGCTGAATAACAGCAGGGTCTTGAATGTCTCGCCGTTGTGCGGTGACCGACATCAGTAGATGGCGACTGACCAGCCAGGCGACCAACTGAGTTTCACGTGAGTTCAAGCCATGTAATTCGGCAAACTCCATTGCGTCTTGAGCACCAAGAATGGAATGGTCACCACCACGCCCTTTGGCAATATCATGAAACAATGCCGCCAGCAGCAGGAGTTCTGGCTGTGGCAGGCGGGGGTAGAGCTCAACACAGAGCGGGTGGTGTGGGCGGTTTTCCTCGTTGGCAAAACTTTCCAGCTTTTGCAACACGCGGATGGTGTGCTCATCAACGGTATAAGCGTGAAACAGATCGAACTGCATCTGGCCGACAATTTTACTCCATTGCGGCATATAGGCCCACAATACACTGTGACGATGCATTGGCAGTAGTGCGCGGGAAACCGCGCCAGGATGGCGCAGAATAGCCATAAATAACTTTCTGGCGGCAGGGATATTGCACAAAGGTTGTGCCAGATGGCGGCGAGCATGACGTAATTGGCGCACTGTGGTGGAGTAGATGCCGGTGATCTCACGGTTGCAGGCCATCAGGTAAAACATGCGCATGATCGCCTCTGGTTGACGGATAAACAGCTGTTCATCACGCAGGTCAATCAAGGTGCCGCGAAGTTGAAAATCATCATCGAGTGGGTGTGGCTTTTCTGTGGTCTCTAACGCCAGAATAGCTTCATCAAATAGCTGCAATAGCATCTGGTTGAGTTCGCTGACGCGGCGCGTCATCCGATAGAAATCTTTCATCATTCGTTCTATCGGTTCATTACCTGTCCCTGTGTAATTGAGTAACTGGGCGACGCTGAGCTGGCGATCAAAGAGCAGCCGATTATCGTAGCGTGATAGCACCAGATGTAACGCAAAGCGGATACGCCACAAGAAACTTTGACACTCATTTAATTCGTTGCGTTCAGCTTGCGTCAGGAAACCGAATTCCACCATTTCATCCAGAGAGGTTGCACCAAAATGGCGGCGAGCCACCCACAGCAGGGTGTGGATATCGCGCAGGCCCCCAGGGCTGCTTTTGATATCTGGCTCCAGATTATAACTGGTACCGTGATAGCGCTGATGACGTTGCTGCTGTTCGAGAATTTTGGCATCAAAGAATTTTGGTGAAGGCCAGAAGCCATCACTAAAAATATGTTTTTGCAGTTGTAAGAACAGTGCAACATCGCCACAGATTAAACGGGATTCAATCAGATTGGTGGCAATGGTCAGGTCCGCCAGCCCTTCTAGCAGGCACTCTTCCAGGGTCCGTACACTGTGACCTACCTCGAGTTTCAAATCCCACAGCAAGGTGATGAATTCACTGACCCCGGCGGCTTGTTTGTCGTCCAGCGGTGTCTGGCTGAGTATCAGTAGGTCAATATCAGACCATGGATGCAGTTCACCCCGGCCATAGCCTCCAACGGCAACCAGCGCGGTTTCGGGGATATCGGCAAATCCGTAGAATATCCACAGCCGGCGCAGGAGCTGATCAATAAATTCACTACGGGCCGTTACCAGGGGTTCAACAGGAGAACCCGCATTGAATGCTGACTTGAGCCAAAGGTGAAATTGCTCAAGGTGTTGTTTAAGCGCGATGCAGTTAATTTCTGCATCGCCGTAGGTGTTAGGGTATTCCGGTGACGGCGGCGTGTTGGCTGTCTCTGGTTCACAATTATTTTCAGACATGATTCACAGCCCCTAAAAAGCCGGGTATAAACCGGCGTTAGATCACTGATCAAGCCGGTTATTAGAGAAATCTACAACAGGTTCTATGCTGATTGCCTACTCTTGGTGCGTAATAATGCGCGGGATGCTGTCATCCTTACGTAGTGTCATTATTTCACAGCCATTCTCAGTAACCACAATAGTATGCTCGTACTGAGCCGACAAGCTGCGGTCCTTGGTTTTTACTGTCCACCCGTCTTTCATGGTGCGAATCCGGTAATCACCCGCATTGACCATCGGCTCGATAGTGAAGGCCATACCTGCCTGTAATACTACGCCACCATCATCAGCATCATAATGCAGTACCTGGGGTTCCTCATGGAAATTTTCGCCAATGCCATGGCCACAATATTCACGCACGACAGAGAATTTCTCAGCTTCAACGAATTGTTGAATCGCCTTGCCCAGAGTGCGCAGGCGGATGCCGGGTTTAACCATCTTAAGCGCCAAATACAGGCTCTCTTGAGTAATACGGCATAGGCGATCACCCAGAATGGTGGATTTGCCGACGGTAAACATTTTCGAGGTATCACCGTGGAAACCGTCTTTGATGACCGTGACATCAATATTGACGATATCACCATCTTTCAACACTTTTTCATCACTGGGAATGCCGTGACAGACAACTTCATTCGCCGAAATACAAACAGATTTCGGATAGCCATGATAGCCAAGGGGAGCGGGGATGGCCTGTTGTTGATGAGTGATGTACTCGTGACAGATTTTGTCCAGCTCACCGGTGGTGATGCCAGGTTTGACGTAGGGTTCGATCATTTCCAGCACTTCTGCGGCCAGACGGCCTGCAACGCGCATTTTTTGTATGTCATCAGGTGTTTTGATTGAAATTGCCATGAATTAGTCCGCAGGTGTCGCCATTAATTGATATTAGGAATGAAAGGCTTTGACTTATGGTATCAGCCCTGTAGGTGGCTGCCAAATTTGATTTCCGATATGCAACAAAAGTTGGTGTCGCGGGCCGGTTTATGGTATAAAGCGCGCCGACAGATCCGCAGTTTGTACTGGTTGCTGACTAAGGGTCTAGTCATAGTATTTAACTGATAGTATTTAACTGCACTCATATTGTGTAAATAACACACACGTATCGGCACATCCGCCGGGGTGCCTTGAGATGGCTTAGGCCATTGTCGGGGTCGGCGTTATGGGATACGTGGAGGCATAACCCCAATCATTCTATAGAGGTTTAATCATGGCAACTGTTTCCATGCGCGACATGCTTCAGGCTGGTGTTCACTTTGGTCACCAAACCCGTTACTGGAACCCGAAAATGAAGCCTTTCATTTTTGGTGCACGTAACAAGGTTCACATCATCAACCTGGAAAAAACGGTACCAATGGCCAATGCTGCACTGGCTGAACTGACAAAAATTGCTTCCCGTAAAGGTAAGATCCTGTTCGTTGGTACCAAACGCGCAGCAAGCGAAGCGGTAAAAGAATATGCTAACAACTGCGATCAGTTCTTCGTGAACCATCGTTGGTTGGGTGGCATGCTGACTAACTGGAAAACAGTTCGTCAGTCAATCAAACGTTTGAAAGATCTGGAAATCCAGTCTCAAGATGGCACCTTTGACAAGCTGACCAAGAAAGAAGCGCTGATGCGTACTCGTGAATTGGACAAGCTGGAAAACTCACTGGGTGGTATCAAGGACATGGGTGGTCTGCCAGACGCTCTGTTTGTTATCGATGCCGATCACGAACATATTGCAATCAAAGAAGCCAACAACTTGGGTATCCCGGTATTCTCCATCGTTGATACCAACTCTGATCCAGATGGCGTTGACTTCATCATCCCTGGTAACGACGATGCCATCCGTGCAATCAAATTGTACTTGGATGCTGTTGCTACTGCCGTCCGTGAAGGTCGTTCTCAAGATCTGGCCGTTCAGGCGGAAGAAAGCTTCGTAGAAGCTGAATAATAAGGTCAAGCCCTTATTAACCAGGTATTGAATATGTTGGTTAGGGGGCCTATAAAGGCCCCTTTTACTTATCTGAATGAGAACTATCTCCGTGAGAGATAACCGAGGAAAAAGAAATGGCTGATATTACCGCTGCCCTGGTAAAAGAACTGCGTGAGCGTACCAGCGCAGGCATGATGGATTGTAAAAAAGCGCTGATCGAAGCTGCTGGCGACATTGAGTTGGCAATCGAAAACATGCGTAAATCTGGTGCGATCAAAGCCGCTAAGAAAGCAGGCAATGTGGCTGCTGATGGCGTGATCAAGACCAAGATTGACGGTCATTACGGTGTGATTCTGGAAGTTAACTGCCAGACTGACTTCGTAGCTAAAGATGCTGGCTTCCAGGCATTTGCCAACAAAGTGTTGGATGCGGCTGTGGCAGGTAAAATCACAGATATTGATGTGTTGAAAGCTCAGTTCGAAGAAGAGCGTATTGCACTGGTGGCTAAAATCGGTGAGAACATCAATATTCGCCGCGTTGCTTCCCTGGAAGGCGATGTGCTGGGTAGCTATCTGCACGGTGCACGTATTGGGGTTCTGGTTGCTGCGAAAGGTGCTGATGAAGAGTTGGTTAAACAACTTGCTATGCATGTTGCGGCGAGCAAGCCTGAATTCGTGAATCCTGAAGATGTGTCAGCTGAAGTGGTAGAAAAAGAGTACCAGGTTCAGTTGGACATCGCCATGCAGTCCGGCAAGCCAAAAGAAATCGCCGAGAAAATGGTTGAAGGCCGCATGAAGAAATTTACCGGCGAAGTTTCTCTGACCGGTCAGCCTTTTGTTATTGATCCAAACAAGAGTGTGGGTCAGTTGCTGAAGGAACATAACGCCGAAGTTGTTAATTTCATCCGCTTTGAAGTGGGTGAAGGTATCGAGAAGGTTGAAACCGACTTTGCTGCAGAAGTTGCAGCGATGAGTAAGCAATCTTAATACCTGTTAGTTAAGGAGCCGCCGTCAGGCGGTTCCTTTTATGCCCCAGTCAAGCAGTAGATAAGACGCTTTTGTATAGCTCGCTAAATCGAGTGGAATCGCTAGTGTTGTCATAAGAATCTACCGCTTGAATGATGGGGTATATACTCAGTAAAGGCGCGACATATCAGCCCAAACCTCCAATACAATTACTGCTTCTTAGGACAGAACACCATGGCAACCAATGCAAAACCCGTTTATCAGCGTATCCTACTCAAACTGAGTGGTGAAGCTCTGCAAGGTGCAGAAGGCTTTGGGATTGACGCTAGCGTTTTGGATCGCATGGCTCAGGAAATAAAAGAACTGGTCGAGCTGGGGATTCAGGTTGGTGTAGTGATTGGTGGTGGCAACCTTTTCCGTGGTGCTGGCTTGGCACAAGCGGGCATGAACCGCGTAGTGGGTGACCATATGGGGATGCTGGCTACCGTGATGAACGGGTTGGCTATGCGTGATGCCTTGCACCGTGCCTATGTGAACGCTCGCCTGATGTCGGCCATTCCGTTGAACGGCGTGTGTGACAATTACAGCTGGGCAGAGGCGATCAGCTTGCTGCGCAACAACCGTGTGGTTATTTTCTCCGCAGGAACAGGTAACCCGTTTTTTACCACCGATTCCGCTGCCTGCCTGCGTGGCATTGAAATTGAAGCCGATGTAGTATTGAAGGCGACTAAAGTAGATGGTGTATACTCTGCTGACCCGGTGAAACACCCGGATGCAACACTGTTCGAACAGTTGACTTATCAGGACGTGTTGGAGCGTGAGTTGAAAGTGATGGATCTGGCGGCATTCACGCTGGCTCGTGATCATGGTTTGCCAATTCGTGTATTTAACATGAATAAGCCTGGAGCGCTGCGTCGGGTGGTCATGGGTGAAAGCGAAGGCACGTTGATCAGCAAATAACCGCCGTTCTACCAAATTTAGCGGGAGTGTGTGTATCTGGCCTCATGGTAACGTTGCCGATAGCAGGCAACTGAATATGCTGATAGGCTTGAGCAAGCCGACGATTCAGGTGATTGAGCGCCATCAACACTTCTGTAGCTTGAAAGATCACGGGTAGATAACCCCAGGTGCTCTCTACCCATTAGAGTAAAATTCACGGGCTATACGTATTTGAGCTATGGCCTGCCAAGTAACCAGCTTTCAAGGGTTCGCAACGTGATAAATGAAATCAGAAAAGATGCCGATTCGCGCATGGGAAAATGCGTAGAATCATTCAAAAACCACATCAGCAAGATCCGTACCGGCCGTGCTTCACCCAGTATTCTGGATGGCATCATGGTGGAATATTATGGCTCTTCAACACCATTGCGCCAACTGGCTAACGTAACGGTTGAAGATTCCCGTACTTTGGCGATCAATCTGTTTGATCGTTCTTTGGGGTCAGCAGTAGAAAAGGCCATTATGGCTTCTGATCTGGGGCTGAACCCTAACTCTGCAGGCGCTGTGATCCGTGTTCCACTGCCACCGTTGACGGAAGAGCGTCGTAAGGATCTGATTAAGGTGGTCCGCGGTGAAGCAGAACAAGGGCGTGTTGCCGTGCGTAATGTGCGTCGTGATGCTAACGATAAAGTCAAAGTGCTGTTGAAAGATAAAGAAATCAGTGAAGATGAAGATCGTCGTTCACAAGATGATATTCAGAAAATGACTGATGCCTATATCAAGTTACTTGATGCTGCGTTGGCTGACAAAGAAAAAGAGCTGATGGATTTTTAATCATCATCATGTAGGGATAAGCGTCGCCTGAGCGGCGCTTTATTTTTTGTGGTATCTCATCCATGATAATTTGAGTTGCAAGGTTGCGGTTTGCGCATCGTGGTCTGCAATTTGAATGGTGATGGGTATAGCGTCCGTCTTATCATTTTTAGAGGTCACAGATAATCGCGACTACAGCTTTTATGCTCGATTATCTTGGATTTCATCGCACAGTGATTCAGAGCCTACTTATGAAGCAACTGACTATTTTAGGTTCCACCGGTTCTGTGGGTACCAGTACACTGGCGGTGGTCAGGGAGAATCCTGATCTTTTCGCGATTAAAGCACTGGTGGCTGGCCGTAATGTGGCGGTCATGGCACAGCAGTGTATTGAGTTTCGTCCAGACTATGCGGCTATGGCGGATGAAAAAGCCGCGAATGCGCTACGACTCCTGTTGGCCGAAAATGGGGTGAAAACCGAAGTATTGGCGGGCGAGCAGGCAGCGTGCGAACTGGCGGCATTAAGTGATGTCGATCAGGTTACTGCGGCGATTGTCGGTGCTGCAGGCTTACTACCGACACTGGCGGCCATTCGTGCGAGTAAACAGGTATTACTGGCGAATAAAGAGTCGTTGGTGACATGTGGTCGTCTGTTTATGGAGGCGGTCCAAAAGAGCCAGGCGCAATTACTGCCACTGGATAGTGAACACAATGCTATCTTTCAGAGCCTGCCAGAAACCATTCAGCGCCAGTTAGGGTATGGTTCTTTGGCGGAACAGGGGGTTTCACGTATCGTGCTTACCGGCTCTGGTGGTCCGTTCCGGTCTACACCATTGACGCAATTTGCCAGTATGACGCCTGATCAAGCCTGTGCTCACCCTAACTGGTCAATGGGGCGCAAAATCTCAGTGGATTCTGCCACCATGATGAATAAAGGTCTGGAGTATATTGAGGCGCGCTGGCTATTCAATGCTTCAGCTGAGCAAATGGAAGTTATTTTACATCCACAATCGGTGATTCACTCCATGGTGCGTTATGCTGATGGCAGTGTATTGGCTCAACTGGGCACACCGGATATGCGTACCCCTATCGCCCATGCTATGGCCTATCCACAGCGGGTTAATTCAGGCGTGGCTGCACTCGATTTCTGCCGTATTGGCGCGTTAACCTTCTCTGAGCCTGAACCTGAACGTTACCCTTGCCTTTATCTGGCGATTAAAGCCTTTGATGCCGGCCAAGCGGCTACCACAGCACTGAATGCAGCGAATGAAATTGCTGTAGCGGCATTCTTGCAGGAACAGATTCGTTTTACTGATATTTCAACGGTCAATCATAGCGTTGTTGAATGTTTAGCCCTGAAGGAACCCACTTCAATTGAGATGGTTTTAGACATAGACCGTCAGGCTCGTGAAATGGCTCGTGGTATGGTTCGTACACTCTGTATTTAGTGGTTACAGTCAGCAGCAACGGGTGAGTGGCCAGAGGATTGGAGGTAAGGCATCTTAATAAGTTTTAGTTCAATCGGTTACTAGCAGTCCGCAACTGACCTAAACTTGGGTATAATAGATCGTCTGATTTTGACAGGAATGCGTGTTTGCCATGCTGTGGCTGTTTGTTCAGGCTGTTATGAGGTGTTATAGTCTTTAGGATAATTATTGCGTTATCAGCCATAATTTAAGTTGCTGGTGTGTCGGCTGTGTTACTCGACTCATTTACGGATAGGCCGAGTAACACAGTCAACATCTTGTAGATTGCACTGTAGCGAGTCAGGTAATGGATAGAGAATATTCGTCAATCCTTGCCGGGCAGCGTCAGGGTACAAGGTGGGCAGACTGAAAAGCTGTGTCAGGCACACGGCTTTTTTTGCGTATAAAGCCCAATGTTTCGGCATGGCTATGGTGTTTCTATTGAGGAAATAAGTACGAGTTATGTCGTCAGCAAATCAACAAGAAGCTAGTCAGGTAGTTCAAATGCCACGCCATGTTGCGATTATCATGGATGGCAATGGGCGCTGGGCCAAGCGTCAAGGTAAATTACGCATATCTGGGCATAAAGCTGGGGTGAAATCGGTGCGCCGTGCGGTCAGCTTTGCTGCCAGTAACCATCTGGATGCTCTCACACTTTATGCTTTCAGCAGCGAAAACTGGAACCGTCCTGCGCAGGAAGTACTGGCTTTGATGGAGCTTTTTGTTCGTGCGCTAGATAGTGAAGTAAAAAGTCTACACAAACATAATGTGAGATTACGGGTGATCGGTGATATCACACGTTTCAGCACACGTCTCCAAGAGCGAATCCGTCGCTCGGAGCAACTGACAGAGAATAACAGCGGCCTGACGCTGAATGTCGCAGCCAATTATGGTGGTCGGTGGGATATTATTCAGGGAGTGAAAGCGTTGGCTGAAAAGGTGCAGCAGGGGAGTTTGCACCCAGAGCAGATCAGTGAAGAGTTGCTCAATGAGTCTGTTTGCATGAGCGATCTCGCGCCAGTAGATTTAGTGATCCGCACCGGGGGCGAACATCGCATAAGTAACTTCTTGTTGTGGCAAATTGCCTATGCTGAGCTTTACTTCACTGATGTACTCTGGCCAGATTTTGATGAACTTGTCTTTGAAGGTGCGCTAAATGCATTTGCACAACGGGAGCGTCGCTTCGGAGGTACAACACCTATTGACGCCAATGCGTCCTAGGGGGAACTTTTGCTGAAGTCTCGCCTTATAACGGCTCTGATTTTAATTCCGATTGTTATCGCTGCGCTGTTTTTTCTCGCGCCGTTAGCCTTTGGCCTGGTGACACTGGCTGTTTGCATGTTGGCAGCTTGGGAGTGGGGGCAATTGGCGGGGTTTACTTCCCGCGCCCAGCGTATTTTATTGGCCGTATTGTGTGGCTTGCTACTGGCATTGATGATGTTCAGTGTGCAGGTTTCCCCACAATCGGGTCACCCATGGTTGTCGGAAGGCCCATTGTGGCTGGCGTTGGCATGGTGGTTGATGGCCCTGGCGCTGGTGCTGTTCTACCCGAGTTCCGCAGCATTATGGCGTAACTCACGGTTATTACGCCTGGTTTTTGGCCTCTTCACCATTGTCCCGTTCTTCTGGGGGATGCTGGCATTGCGCCAGTATGGTTATGAGGAGAATCCTTTTACCGGATCTTGGCGTTTGCTCTACATCATGCTACTGGTTTGGGGGGCGGACTCTGGCGCCTATATGTTTGGCAAGTTGTTTGGCAAACATAAATTGGCACCTAAAGTTTCCCCAGGGAAAACCTGGGAAGGGTTGATTGGTGGCCTGGTGACCTCTGCAGTGCTTTCCTGGCTATTTGGCCTTTATGCCCCTTTATCTGTGGCACCGATAACACTGTTAGTCTGTTCTGTTATTGCTGCACTGGCTTCGGTATTGGGCGATCTGACGGAAAGTATGTTTAAACGCGAAGCGGGTATCAAAGATAGTGGTCATCTGATTCCAGGGCATGGTGGTATACTGGATCGCATTGATAGTTTGACTGCAGCGGTGCCGGTATTTGCTTGTTTAATGCTGTTAGTGTTTTAATCTGTTATCGGCGGGAGACTTAAAAGGTTATATGTTAAGCGTGCTCTGGAATCTGGTGGCGTTTATTATTGCGCTAGGGATATTAATCACTGTGCATGAGTTTGGGCACTTTTGGGTGGCTCGTCGCTGTGGTGTGCGCGTTGAGCGCTTTTCCATTGGTTTTGGCCGTGCACTGTGGAGCCGCACTGACCGTCAGGGTACAGAAATTGTCATCGCCATGATCCCGCTTGGCGGTTATGTAAAAATGCTGGATGAGCGTGCTGAACCCGTTGCGCCAGAGTTACGGCACCAGGCTTTCAATAATAAACCCATCTGGCAGCGTGCGGCGATAATCAGTGCTGGCCCGATTGCTAATTTTCTTTTTGCTATTTTTGCTTATTGGATAGTATTTATTATCGGTGTGCCAAGCTTTCGTCCAGTCATTGGGGAAATAGCACCACAATCTATAGCGGCGAACGCTGAAATTTCTCCTGGTATGGAACTTAAATCAGTCGATGGTATCGAAACGCCTGATTGGGAATCTGTTCGTCTCGCTCTGGTGACTAAAATAGGGGATGCCCAAACTGAGGTAGGAGTAGCACCGTTTGGTTCTTCACAAGCGGTGATAAAAACCTTGGATTTACGTCATTGGAGTTTTGAACCTGACAAAGAGGACCCTGTACGTTCTTTGGGCATGATCCCTCGAGGTCCACAGATAGAGTCTGTTTTAGCACAAGTACAAGTAGGCTCAGCAGCGCAAAAGGCGGGTTTACAAGTAGGGGACAGGATCGTTAAAGTCGATGGTCAGCCACTAGATCGTTGGGAAACATTGGTTAAACAGATTCTCAATAGTCCAGGCAAACCGTTGGTTTTAGAGATAGAAAGAAGCGGTAACCCCTTGTCTTTAACGCTAATACCAGATACAAAATCAGTAGGTAAAGATAAGTCAGTAGGTTTTGCAGGTATTTTCCCGAAAGTGTTACCACTGCCGGATGAGTACAAAACGATTCGTCAGTATGGACCGTTCTCGGCGCTGTATCAGGCTGGGGACAAAACCTGGCAACTGATGCACCTTACGGTCAGCATGTTGGGTAAATTAATAACTGGTGATGTGAAACTGAACAACCTGAGTGGTCCTATTTCTATCGCTCAGGGGGCAGGGGCATCAGCGGGAGTGGGGTTTGTGTATTACATGATGTTTCTGGCGTTGATTAGCGTCAACCTTGGGATCATCAACCTATTCCCACTACCTGTATTAGATGGTGGGCATCTTCTCTTCCTGGCGATAGAAAAGCTGAAGGGGGGGCCAGTTTCCGAGCGAGTACAGGACTACAGTTACCGCATTGGTTCGATCTTGTTGGTGCTGCTAATGGGTCTTGCACTTTTCAATGATTTTTCTCGTCTTTAGGGGCGGGGACAGGTTAGGAAGAACGCATAACAACGATGGCGATGAAAAAGTTGCTCATAGCGTCGCTGCTGTTTGGCAGCGCCACCGTATACGGTGCCGACGGGTTCGTAGTGAAGGATATTCATTTCGAAGGCCTGCAACGAGTCGCCGTCGGTGCGGCGTTACTCAATATGCCGGTTCGTGTAGGTGATACCGTCTCTGATGAAGATATCAGTAATACCATTCGTGCCTTGTTTGCTACTGGCAACTTCGAGGATGTCCGCGTACTGCGGGATGGTGATACGCTGATAGTTCAGGTCAAAGAACGCCCCACCATTGCCAGCATCACTTTCTCCGGTAATAAATCGGTAAAAGATGACATGCTCAAGCAGAACCTGGAAGCCTCTGGCGTTCGGGTCGGTGAGGCACTTGACCGTACCACCTTATCCAGCATGGAGAAAGGGTTAGAAGACTTTTACTACAGCGTAGGTAAATACAGTGCCTCGGTGAAAGCCGTGGTCACGCCTTTGCCACGTAACCGTGTTGACCTGAAATTGGTGTTCGCGGAAGGGGTCTCAGCCAAAATCCAACAAATCAATATTGTTGGTAACCATGCGTTCACCACTGATGAGCTGTTAGCTCATTTCCAACTGCGTGATGAGGTACCTTGGTGGAATTTGGTGGCTGATCAGAAATACCAGAAGCAAAAACTGGCGGGTGATCTTGAAACCCTGCGCAGCTTTTATCTGGATCGTGGTTATGCCCGTTTCAATATTGATTCCACGCAGGTCAGCCTGACGCCAGATAAGAAAGGTATCTACGTCACTATCAACATTACCGAAGGTGAACAGTTCAAGCTTACTGGTGTCGTGGTTACCGGTGACTTGGCAGGGCACTCGGCAGAAGTGGCCCAATTGACCAAAGTCGAACCAGGGCAACTGTTTAGTGGCACTAAATTGACCAAGATGGAAGATAGCATCAAAAAGATGTTTGCCCGTTATGGTTATGCTTATCCTCGCGTACAGACTCAACCTGAAATCAACGATGCAGATAGAACGGTGAAGTTGCACATTAACATTGATGCGGGTAACCGTTTCTATGTTAAGCGCATCCGGTTTGAAGGTAATGACGTTAGTAAAGATTCTGTATTGCGTCGCGAAATGCGCCAGATGGAAGGTGCCTGGTTAGGCAATGAACAGGTTGAGCAGGGTAAAGATCGTCTGAACCGTTTAGGTTTCTTCGAAACGGTGGATGTAGAAACTCAACGTGTACCAGGTACAACTGATCAGGTTGATATCGTTTACAAAGTGAAAGAGCGCAACACCGGTACGCTAAACTTTGGTGTCGGTTACGGTACTGAAAGTGGTGTCAGCTTCCAAGCAGGTGTGCAGCAGGATAACTGGCTGGGTACAGGCTATTCGGTGGGGATTAACGGTACCAAGAATACTTATCAGACTTATACCGAGCTGTCGCTGACCAACCCATACTTCACCGTTGATGGTGTGAGCTTGGGCGGGCGTATTTTCTACAATGACTTTAAAGCGAGCAACGCTGATCTGTCTGCGTATACCAACAGCAGTTATGGTATCGATGGTACGCTAGGGTTCCCGATCAACGAATATAACTCTCTGCGTACCAGCTTGGGTTATGTGCACAACTCCTTGTCGGATATGAAGCCGCAGGTGGCCATGTGGCGTTACCTTGACTCGGTAGGTGAGAATCCAGGCCTTCTTAACACGGCCAGCTATAGTGCGGATGATTTCACCCTGAGCTTGGGGTGGACGTATAATAATCTCAACCGTGGCTTCTTCCCGACACAAGGTAACCGGACCTCGTTTACCACCAAGGTTGCCGTGCCTGGTTCGGACAACTCGTACTACAAGATGACCTTGGACAGTACGCAGTATGTGCCAATCGATGAAGATAAGACCTGGGTGGTGTTAGGCCGTGGCCGTGTAGGTTACGCAGATGGCTTTGGCGGTAAAGAGATGCCATTCTACGAGAACTTCTATGCCGGTGGTTCGAGTACGGTGCGTGGCTTCCAGTCCAATACCATTGGTCCAAAAGCGGTTTACTATAATTCAAATTCATTTAGCTGCCCGACTATGTCGAATGGCCAAGCTCAGGTGCTCTGTAATTCCGGCGATGCGGTGGGTGGTAATGCTACCGCCGTAGCCAGTTTGGAGCTGATTACACCAACGCCGTTCCTCAGTGAGAAATACGCGAACTCAGTGCGTACTTCGTTTTTCATTGATGCGGGTACGGTATGGGATACCAAGTGGGAAAATACCACTGAGACAGCCATGTATGGGGTGCCAGACTACAGTAAAGCGAGCAATATTCGCTTGTCGGCTGGTATTGCTGTGCAATGGATGTCGCCACTGGGGCCATTGGTATTCTCGTATGCTGATCCGTTCAAGAGCTATGAAGGCGATCGCTCAGAACAGTTCCAGTTTAACATTGGTAAAACCTGGTAATCGGTTTGCTGGTGTGTAGGGCAGTTAAAAACAGAATCACAAATGTCAGGCTTAGATCATGTCATAGGGAGTGGATTTCCATTGTGGCCTGTGACAAGTCTGGCAAATTGTGTATTTCAATAGTGTCAAATGACACAAACGAGTGATGGTAAGGAGTTTATAGTGAAAAAGTGGTTATGTGCCGCAGGCCTCGGTTTAGCAATGGCTGCTTCAGCGGGCGTTCAAGCAGCAGATAAAATCGCTGTCGTTAACGTTTCCAACATTTTCCAGCAAATGCCTGCCCGTGAAGCCGTGGCTAAGCAGTTGGAAAGTGAATTCAAAAACCGTGCAACTGAACTCCAGAACATGGAACGTGATCTGCAGACTAAAATGCAGAAGTTGCAACGTGACGCTTCTACCATGAAGGCTGCTGACCGCAGCAAAATGGAGAAAGAAGTCATGGCGCAGCGTGATCAGTTCTCTCAGAAAGCGCAAGCTTTCGAACAGGACAATCGTCGCCGTCAGATGGAAGAGCGTAACAAACTCCTGACCCGTATTCAGGATGCGGTGAAAGCTGTTGCCACCAAACAAGGTTATGACGTTGTGATCGACACTAACGCAATTGCTTATGCGGGTGCTTCACAAGATATTACCGCTGAAGTACAAAAACAGGTTAAATAATAACATGTTTTCAATTCGACTGGCTGATTTAGCGCAGCAGTTGAATGCACAAATGCACGGTGATGGCGATCTCGTCATCACCGGCATTGCTTCTATGCATTCTGCACAGGCTGGGCAAATCACGTTTTTGTCAAACAGCCGTTATCAACAGCAATTGGCCGCATGTCAGGCGAGTGCCGTTGTTTTGACCGCTGCAGATTTACCACATTGTCGCAGTGCGGCGCTAGTGGTTAAAAATCCTTATTTGACTTATGCCCATTTGGCACAACTGATGGATACCACACCTACACCGGCAACCGATATTGCGCCGAGTGCAGTGATCTCGCCTGAAGCGCAGCTTGGCTTGAATGTATCCGTTGGTGCTAACGCCGTTATCGAATCTGGTGTCGTACTCGGTGATAACGTGGTGATTGGTGCGGGTTGTTTTATTGGTAAATATACTCGTATTGGTGCTGGTACGCGTCTATGGGCGAATGTAACGATTTACCATGAGATTGAAATTGGTCAGCATTGCCTGATTCAATCAGGAACAGTGATTGGTGCTGATGGTTTCGGCTATGCCAATGAGCGAGGCAATTGGATCAAGATCCCTCAGTTGGGGAGAGTGATTATTGGTGACCGCGTTGAAATTGGTGCCTGTACCACTATTGATCGTGGTGCGCTGGATGATACTCTGATTGGCAATGGTGTTATCATTGATAACCAGTGCCAGATTGCGCATAACGTGGTGATTGGCGAGAACACTGCTGTTGCTGGCGGTGTTATTATGGCGGGTAGTCTGAAAATTGGCCGCAATTGTCAAATTGGTGGTGCCAGTGTGATTAATGGTCACATGGAGATTGCTGATCAGGTTGTTGTCACCGGAATGGGAATGGTTATGAGACCAATCACTGAACCTGGGGTATACTCCTCGGGTATTCCGCTACAGCCTAACAAAGTTTGGCGTAAAACAGCTGCGTTGGTGATGAATATCGACGATATTAGCAAGCGTTTAAAAGCTATTGAACGAAAAGTCGGGAAAGATTAATCACTGTTACCCACTGAGATACTGGGTATAAAATAAACGCATTGGCTTTAACGCCAACAGTGCAAAGTGATGTTAATTTGCGGCCTGCCGGATGCCCTTCTTTTGGCATAAAGCAGGCCGTGTTGTTGATACTTTAAGTTTTTAAAGACAGGAAGAGTATTTTGACTACAGACACTCATACTCTAGATATAGCAGAAATTTTGGAACTTCTTCCTCATCGTTATCCGTTTTTGCTGGTTGATCGTGTACTAGAGTTCGAAGAACATAAATATCTGCGGGCAGTGAAGAACGTATCGGTCAATGAGCCGTTTTTCCAGGGCCATTTCCCAGGTAAACCGATTTTCCCGGGTGTGTTGATTTTAGAAGCAATGGCACAGGCTACCGGTATTCTGGCATTTAAGAGTGTAGGCAAACTGGAACCGGGTGAATTGTACTATTTTGCCGGGATTGACGAAGCGCGTTTCAAACGCCCAGTGGTGCCTGGTGACCAGATGGTTATGGAAGTCACTTTCGAAAAAACTCGTCGCGGTCTGACGCGCTTTAAAGGCGTGGCAACCGTTGATGGAAAAATTGTCTGCGAAGCAACCATGATGTGTGCCCGCAGCCGGGAGGCATAATCTGTGATTGATAAAACCGCCTTTATCCATCCTGCAGCAATTGTTGAAAAGGGAGCCATCATCGGTGCGGGGGCGCATATTGGCCCTTTCTGTTACGTTGGTCCTCAGGTGGAAATCGGCGCAGGTACCCTCCTGAAATCCCATGTGGTGGTGAACGGTATTACCAAAATTGGTCGCGATAACCAGATTTATCAGTTCGCTTCCATTGGTGAAGTGAACCAGGATCTAAAATATGCCGGTGAGCCGACACGTGTTGAGGTGGGTGACCGTAACCGTATCCGTGAAAGTGTCACCATCCACCGCGGTACGGTGCAGGCGTCGGGCCTGACCAAGGTGGGAAACGATAATCTGCTGATGGTCAATGTCCATATTGCCCATGATTGCGTGGTGGGTAACTCCTGCATATTGGCAAATAATGCGACGCTGGCCGGCCATGTGGAAATAGACGACTATGCCATCATTGGTGGCATGAGTGCAGTCCATCAGTTCTGTGTTATTGGTGCTCATGTGATGGTGGGGGGGTGCTCCGGTGTGGCGCAAGATGTGCCGCCTTTCGTTATTGCGCAAGGTAACCATGCAACGCCGTTTGGTGTGAATACCGTTGGCCTGAAACGTCGCGGCTTTGATAAGGATCAAGTGCAGGCGATCCGTAATGCCTACAAAATCCTCTATCGTAGCGAGAAAACGTTGGATGAAGCCAAAGCAGAGATTGACGAATTGGCGAAAGAGCAACCGGTGGTGCAGTCGTTCCTCGATTTCTTCGCCCGCTCAACCCGCGGGATTATTCGCTGAGCTATGCAAAATCGTCCACTGACTATTGGATTGGTCGCCGGAGAAACCTCCGGTGATATCTTGGGGGCTGGTTTAATCCATGCATTGAAGGCTCATCATCCTGATGCCCGCTTTGTTGGTGTTGCAGGGCCATTGATGCAGGCGGCAGGGTGTGAAGCCTGGTATGAAATGGAAGAGCTGGCGGTTATGGGGGTGGTAGAAGTCCTTGGGCGTTTGCCGCGTTTACTGAAGATTCGCCAGGATTTGACTCGTCGGTTTAGTGAGTTGCAGCCCGATGTGTTTGTAGGTATTGATGCGCCGGATTTCAATATTACTCTGGAAGGTCGCCTGAAAAAACAGGGCATCCGTACTATTCACTATGTCAGCCCATCAGTCTGGGCCTGGCGACAAAAACGCATTTTCAAAATTGCTAAAGCAACCAATTTGGTGCTGGCATTTCTTCCTTTTGAAAAAGCGTTTTACGACCGTTTCAACGTCCCTTGTCGTTTTATCGGCCATACCATGGCTGATGCCATGCCGCTGCAGCCAGATAAGCAAGCTGCACGTTTAGCGTTGGGTATCGCCCCCAATGCTCGCTGTTTGGCTCTGCTGCCTGGCAGTCGTGGTGCCGAAGTGGAAATGTTGAGTGGCGACTTTATCAAGACTGCACAGTTGCTACGCCACCATTACCCGGAGCTGGTGGTGATTGTGCCGCTAGTTAATGCTAAACGGCGTCAACAGTTCGAAGCTATCAAGGCTCAGATAGCACCGGAGCTCAATATTCGCCTGCTGGATGGCAAAGGGCGTGAGGCCATGGTTGCCAGTGATGCGGCGTTGTTGGCTTCAGGTACTGCGGCTTTGGAGTGCATGCTGGCGAAATGCCCTATGGTGGTGGGTTATCGGATGAAGCCTTCTACCTTTTGGTTAGCCCAGCGTCTGGTGAAAACGCCCTATGTTTCGTTGCCAAACTTGTTGGCTGGGCGAGAGATCGTTACCGAACTGTTACAGCACGATTGTGTGCCGGATAAGCTGGCAAGCGCATTGCTACCCTTGTTGGAAGAGAGTTCGCAAACCGAGCAGTTGAAGCAGACATTTCTGGCTCTTCATCAGAGTATTCGCTGTGGCGCTGACGAACAGGCTGCCCAGGCCGTGTTGGAGTTGGCAACATCATGCTAGAACCCTTTGTTTATCCTGCAGCCCGGCTGTTTGCCGGGGTAGATGAAGTTGGACGGGGGCCTCTGGTGGGGGCGGTAGTGACTGCGGCAGTGATTCTTGATCCGGCCAAACCGATTGTCGGCCTGGCAGATTCAAAAAAACTCAGTGAAAAGCGCCGTCTGGCATTGTATGACGAAATCATGGACAAAGCGTATTCCTGGAGTTTGGGGCGTGCTGAAGCCAGTGAAATCGATCAACTGAATATCCTGCATGCCACTATGTTGGCGATGCAGCGTGCAGTGGTCGGCTTGCATATTGAACCTGATATGGTGTTGATTGACGGAAACCGTTGCCCCACATTACCGATGCGTTCATTGGCGGTGGTGAAAGGGGACAGTCGAGTCGCGGAAATCAGTGCAGCATCAATCCTGGCAAAGGTGACGCGTGATCGAGAAATGGCCGAGCTCGACTTGGCTTTTCCGGAATATGGTTTTGCCCAACATAAAGGCTACCCGACGGCGTACCATCTGGAGAAGCTGGCGACATTCGGGGCTACAGAACACCATCGCCGCAGTTTTGCACCAGTCAGAAGAGTACTGGGGCAGTAATTTATCTCTTGGCCTCATTAGGCTGAACAATCTGAGTTAACCTGGGTTCAGTTTGCTGAACCTACCTACGTTGGTATCTCGATATGGCCGAACCTCGTTTTATTCATCTTCGTGTCCACAGTGATTACTCCATGGTGGATGGGCTAGCCAAGATTGGTCCGTTGGTGAAAAGAGCAGCTGCGCAAGGTATGCCAGCCCTGGCGATCACCGATTTCACTAACTTATGTGGGTTGGTGAAATTTTATGGCGGTGCACATGGTGCTGGGGTCAAGCCGATAATCGGGGCGGATTTCCTGGTACAAAGTGACATGTTGGGTGATGAGCTGGCACAGCTTACCGTCCTTGCCGCCAACAATGAAGGTTATCAGAATCTCACCTTATTGATCTCCAAAGCCTATCAGCGCGGTTATGGTGCGATGGGGCCGATCATTGATCGTGATTGGTTAATTGAACATCGGGCGGGTTTAATCCTGCTCTCCGGTGGGCGCATGGGGGATGTTGGCAAATTTTTGTTACGGGGCAACCAGGCTCTGGTTGACCAATGCCTCGAGTTTTACCAATGCTATTTTCCAGACAGTTATTATCTTGAACTGATCCGCACGGCGCGTGCAGATGAAGAAAACTATCTGCACGCCGCTGTAGCACTGGCCACTGAACGAGGGTTGCCGGTGGTAGCCACCAATGAGGTCTGTTTTCTTGTAGAAGATGACTTTGACGCCCATGAGATCCGGGTGGCGATCCATGATGGTTTTACCTTAGATGACCCCAAACGACCGCGAAACTACAGCCCACAGCAGTATCTGCGTAGTGAAGATGAAATGTGTGAGCTGTTTGCTGACATTCCAGAAGCCTTACTCAACAGTGTCGAGATTGCTAAACGCTGTAATGTGACCATCCGCTTGGGTGAGTATTTCCTGCCACAGTTTCCTACCGGGGATATGACCACTGAAGACTTCCTGGTGGTGAAGTCTAAAGCCGGGTTGGAGGAGCGTCTTGAGTTCCTGTTCCCAGACCCTGAAGTTCGCAGCCAACAGCGTGTTGAGTATGATGAACGCCTGGATGTGGAGCTGGAAGTCATCAATCAGATGGGGTTCCCGGGCTACTTCCTGATCGTTATGGAGTTCATTCAGTGGTCGAAAGATAATAACGTGCCTGTTGGCCCTGGGCGCGGTTCTGGTGCAGGCTCGCTCGTGGCTTATGCGCTCAAAATCACCGACATTGATCCTCTGGCGTTTGACCTGCTGTTCGAACGTTTTTTGAACCCTGAACGTGTTTCAATGCCCGATTTCGACGTTGATTTCTGTATGGAAAAGCGTGATCAGGTGATCGAACACGTCGCCGATATGTATGGCCGTGAAGCGGTATCACAGATTATTACCTTTGGTACCATGGCGGCGAAAGCGGTAATTCGCGATGTGGGGCGTGTGTTGGGGCACCCTTACGGTTTTGTGGACCGTATTTCCAAGTTGGTCCCCCCTGACCCCGGCATGACGCTAGAGAAGGCGTTTGCCGCAGAACCGCAACTCCCAGAAATTTATGAGGCCGACGAAGAAGTCAAAGCGTTGATCGATATGGCGCGTAAACTGGAAGGGGTGACGCGCAACGCCGGGAAACACGCCGGTGGGGTGGTGATCGCACCCACCAAAATTACTGACTTTGCTCCGCTATATTGCGATGCGGAAGGCCAGCATCCAGTTACCCAGTTTGACAAGAACGATGTGGAATATGCCGGGCTGGTAAAATTCGACTTCTTGGGGCTGCGTACCCTGACCATCATTGATTGGGCGTTGGAGATGATCAATGCCCGTCGCGCTAGAAGTGGGCTGGAGCCAATAGATATTTCTGCTATCCCACTGGATGACAAGAAAAGTTTTGACATGCTGCAGCGTTCGGAAACCACGGCGGTGTTCCAGCTTGAATCCCGTGGCATGAAAGACTTGATCAAACGCCTCAAGCCTGACTGTTTTGAAGATATGATCGCGCTGGTGGCGCTGTTCCGGCCGGGGCCATTGCAGTCAGGTATGGTGGATAACTTTATCGACCGTAAACATGGCCGTGAAGAGATCTCCTATCCCGATATCCAATGGCAGCATGAGTCGTTGAAACCGGTGCTAGAACCCACCTATGGCATTATCCTGTATCAGGAACAGGTCATGCAGATTGCCCAGGTTCTGGCGGGGTATACGCTGGGCGGTGCAGATATGTTGCGCCGTGCCATGGGTAAGAAAAAGCCGGAAGAGATGGCGAAGCAGCGTTCAGTGTTTGAGGACGGGGCGAAAAGCATGGGTGTCGACGGCGAGCTGTCGATGAAGATTTTTGACCTGGTAGAGAAATTTGCCGGTTACGGCTTCAACAAATCTCACTCAGCAGCCTATGCACTGGTGTCATACCAGACGCTGTGGTTGAAAGCTCACTATCCCGCGGAGTTTATGGCGGCGGTGATGACCGCTGATATGGATAATACCGATAAGGTCGTCGGGCTGGTGGATGAGTGCTGGCGCATGGAGTTAAAAATTCTGCCGCCGGACATCAATAGTGGGCAGTATCATTTCCATGTTAATGGCGAAGGTGAGATTGTTTACGGCATTGGCGCGATTAAAGGTGTGGGGGAAGGGCCAATAGAGGCCATTATCGAAGCCCGTAATAGTGGGGAGCAGGGCTATTTCAAGGACCTGTTTGACCTGTGCGCCCGTACTGATACCAAAAAACTCAACCGCCGGATACTGGAAAAACTGATTATGTCCGGGGCGTTTGATCGCCTGGGGCCACACCGTGCGGCACTGATGAATTCGCTGAATGATGCACTGAAAGCAGCCGATCAACATGCTAAAGCGGAAGCCATAGGTCAGGCGGATATGTTTGGCGTATTGGCAGAAGCGCCAGAGCAGGTTGAGCAATCTTACGCGAATGTTCCGCGTTGGCAGGAACAGGTGGTGCTCGATGGTGAACGGGAAACCTTGGGGCTCTATCTTACTGGCCATCCGATCACCCAATATTTGAAAGAGATTGAACGTTATGCGGGTGGGCAGCGGCTGAAAGATATGCACCCGACCGAGCGGGGTAAAATGACGACGGCAGTCGGGTTGGTAATTGCTTGTAAAGTGATGATGACCAAACGGGGTAATCGCATTGGCATCTGTACACTGGATGACCGTTCTGGCCGCTTGGATGTGATGTTATTTACCGATGCATTGGAAAAATACCAGCATTTATTGGAAAAAGACCGTATCCTGATTGCGAATGGACAGGTCAGCTTTGATGACTTTAATGGTGGGCTTAAAATGACAGCCCGTGAACTCATGGACATCAGTGACGCCCGTGAAAAATATGCCCGTGGGCTTGCTATCTCGCTAACGGACAGGCAAATTGATGAACAGCTTTTGAACCGTCTCCGTCAGTCTTTGGAACCTCATCGCTCGGGGACGATTCCAGTGCATCTCTACTATCAACGGGAAGATGCACGAGCCAGACTACGCTTTGGTGCAACCTGGCGCGTGACACCCACTGACCGCTTGTTGATTGATTTGCGGACCTTGGTAGGTAATGAGCAGGTTGAACTGGAATTTGACTAAAATAGGAACACTATGAGTCTGAATTTTCTTAATTTTGAACAGCCGATTGCAGAGTTGGAAGCGAAAATTGACTCGCTGACCTCAGTCAGCCGTCAAGACGAAAAGTTAGATATTAATCTAGATGAAGAGGTTGAGCGATTACGCGAAAAGAGCGTTGAGCTGACACGCAAGATTTTTTCTGATCTTGGGGCTTGGCAGATTGCCCAACTCGCCCGTCACCCACTGCGTCCTTATACGCTGGATTATATCAAGTATATCTTCACTGATTTTGAAGAGTTGGCAGGTGATCGTGCCTATGCCGATGACAAAGCCATTGTGGGGGGGATTGCGCGGCTCGATGGCCGTCCGGTGATGATCATTGGTCATCAGAAAGGGCGCGAAACCAAAGAGAAAATTCGTCGTAACTTTGGTATGCCGGCACCGGAAGGTTACCGTAAGGCGTTACGCCTGATGGAAATGGCTTCCCGCTTCAAAATGCCACTGATTACTTTCATTGATACTCCCGGTGCTTATCCAGGCGTGGGGGCGGAAGAGCGTGGTCAATCGGAAGCTATCGCGCGTAATCTGCGTGAAATGTCCCGCCTGAATATTCCGGTGATCTGTACGGTCATCGGTGAAGGGGGGTCCGGTGGTGCGCTGGCGATTGGCGTGGGTGATAAAGTCAATATGCTGCAATACAGCACTTATTCGGTGATTTCGCCAGAGGGTTGCGCTTCCATTCTGTGGAAAAGTGCCGATAAAGCGCCGATTGCCGCGGAAGCCATGGGTATTACGGCTCCACGTTTGAAAGAGTTAAAGCTGATCGATTCGGTGATCCCTGAGCCACTGGGTTCTGCACATCGTGATGTTCCCGCCATGGCGGCTTCGCTGAAGGCACAGTTGCTGGCGGACCTGGCGGAATTGGATAATCTGAGTAACGAAGAATTGCTCAATCGTCGTTATCAGCGGTTGATGAATTACGGTTACTGCTAATATTTAGTAGCAGGTTAACAAGGGTGTTGGCGGTGTTAGCAGGTTTTTCCTGGTAGCCCTCAGCACCCTTGTCGTTTGTGGATTAAGCTAGTGGTGGCTAATTAACAGGATAGATTCGATGAATATCATTGCAATCATGAGCCCGATGGGCGTTTATTACAAAGATGAGCCTATCCGGGAGCTGCACACAGCCCTGGCTGCAATGGGATTCCAACTGGTCTATCCCAAAAATAGTGGCGACTTGTTGAAGTTGATTGAGGACAATGCGCGTATTTGTGGTGTGATTTTCGATTGGGATGATTACAGCCTTGAATTATGCAGCGAAATCAACGATCTCAATGAGTATTTGCCACTGTATGCCTTTATCAACACGCATTCGACGTTTGATGTCACCTTGCACGAAATGCGCATGGTGCTCTATTTCTTTGAGTATGGCCTGAGTACGGCCGATGATATCGCCCAACGCATTCGGCAGTATACCGATGAATATATTGATACCATCACACCGCCACTAACTAAGGCGTTGTTTACCTATGTGAAAGAGGGGAAATATACTTTCTGTACCCCAGGCCATATGGGGGGGACGGCATTTCAGAAAAGTCCGGTAGGCAGCCTGTTTTATGATTTTTTTGGTGCCAACACCTTAAAGGCCGATATTTCAGTTTCGGTAACTGAACTGGGTTCATTACTTGATCACAGTGGGCCGCATTTGGAAGCAGAAGAGTATATTGCCCGTACTTTCAATGCAGAACAGAGCTATCTGGTCACCAATGGCACCTCTACTGCCAACAAGATTGTCGGGATGTATGCCATTCCGGCGGGGCGTACCGTGCTGATTGATCGCAATTGCCATAAATCTTTATGTCATTTGTTGATGATGTGCGACATCGTGCCCATTTACCTGCGTCCATTGCGTAATGCGTATGGCATTTTAGGTGGCATCCCTCAGCGAGAGTTTACCCACGATAGCATTGCCAAACGGGTGGCAGAAACCACCAATGCCAGTTGGCCAGTGCATGCGGTGATCACTAATTCGACCTATGATGGTCTGTTGTACAACACGGATTACATCAAACAGACGTTGGATGTAGCATCGATTCACTTTGATTCAGCATGGGTACCTTACACCAATTTTCACCCGATTTACGCTGGCAAAAGTGGCATGAGTGGCGAGCGTATTCCAGGTAAGGTGATTTATGAAACGCAATCGACACATAAACTGTTGGCGGCTTTTTCACAGGCTTCAATGATCCACATTAAGGGTGACTACGACGAGGGCACCTTTAATGAAGCCTATATGATGCATACCACCACTTCTCCGCATTATGGCATTGTCGCTTCGATGGAGACCGCCGCAGCGATGCTGCGTGGTAACCCTGGGCGACGGATCATTAATCGTTCAGTAGAGCGAGCATTGCATTTTCGTCGTGAAATACAACGCTTGCGAGATGAGAGTGATAGCTGGTTTTTTGATATCTGGCAGCCAGAAAAAATCGATGAGGCAGAGTGCTGGCCACTGGATCCTGATGATAACTGGCATGGTTTCGGCCATACCGACGCTAATCATATGTATCTCGATCCCATCAAAGTCACCATCTTGACGCCCGGCATGAATGAACTGGGGGAGTTGGAAGATTCAGGTATCCCTGCCGCCCTGGTGGCCAAATATCTTGATCAACGCGGGATTGTGGTTGAAAAAACCGGACCTTACAATTTGTTGTTTTTGTTCAGTATTGGCATCGATAAAACCAAGGCTATGAGCCTGCTGCGTAGTCTGACCGATTTCAAACGTGGCTATGATCTCAATTTATCAATAAAGAACATGCTGCCGGATCTCTATGCAGAGGATCCTGATTTTTACCGTAATATGCGCATTCAGGATCTGGCGGCCGGGATCCACCAATTAATCTGCAAGCATAATTTACCTCACTTGATGCTGTGCGCATTTGATGTTTTACCAGAGATGAAACTGACCCCTTACCAGATGTTTCAGCAGCAGGTGAGTGGTAATGTGGAAACCTGCGATATTGACCACTTGATCGGCAGGGTTGCCGCCAACATGATCTTGCCCTATCCACCTGGCGTGCCTTTGGTGATGCCTGGCGAGATGATCACCGAAGAGAGTCGCGGCGTGCTCGATTTTCTGCTGATGCTGTGTTCAATTGGTGAACATTATCCAGGGTTTGAAACCGATATTCACGGAGCCAAATTGACTGAAGATGGTCGTTATCTAGTGAATGTTTTGAAAACAACCGTGGTTTGATGGCGTCATCGCTTATCTTTTGGTCCTGAAGGCATTTCTCAGGTGGATGGCAAAATAGTGGAGTTAATTTATGTTGGCCTTGCAGCAAGTTCACCATATCGCGGTGATTGCGTCTGATTACCCGGTCAGTAAACATTTTTACTGCGACATTTTAGGGTTTACCCTGTTAGCAGAGGTCTATCGTCAGGAGCGAGATTCGTGGAAAGCGGATCTGGCACTGAATGGTCAATACACGATTGAGCTGTTTTCGTTCCCATCGCCGCCAGCACGGCCTAGTCATCCAGAGGCCTGCGGTCTGCGTCACTTGGCATTCAGTGTGGCAGATATTGATGCGGCAATAGCCCATTTACAGGCTGCAGGCGTCACCTGTGAAGCGGTACGTATTGATCCCTATACCCAGTCCCGCTTTACTTTTTTCAATGATCCAGATGGGTTACCGCTGGAATTATATGAGCTCTAGTTTATTCAGGCTGTGAACTGTAATAAACACGGTGAACTGTAATAAACACTGTTAACTGTAATAAACACTGTTAACTGTAATAAATACAATGATGATAGGGTGCAAACTCTGCGCAATCGATGAATACGAATCCGCTTGTTAGGCAAATCAGAGATTTTCTGGGGAGTGAGCGCCAACTCTTGGTGGCGTTTAGTGGGGGTTTAGACTCCACGGTATTGCTGCATTTGTTGGTTCAATTGCGCCAACAGCAGCCTGATCTGGTGCTGCGTGCGGTGCATGTCCATCATGGGTTGAGTGACTTTGCCGATAGCTGGGTGGCGCATTGCCAACAACAGTGTGAGTCTTGGCAGATTCCGCTGGTGGTTCAGCAGGTAACGGTGGATGGTCGAGCCGGGGGGATTGAGGCCGCGGCCAGAGCGGCGCGATACCAGGCTTTCAGTGCCACCCTGTTGGTAGGTGAAGCTCTGCTGACGGCACAACATCTTGATGACCAATGTGAAACCTTTTTGTTGGCTTTAAAACGGGGTAGCGGTCCGGCGGGGCTTTCTGCTATGGCAGCAAGAACGCATCTGGGAAATAATTTCTTGCTGCGGCCATTGTTGCCATTCTCACGCCAGCAATTGGAGCTTTACGCACAGCAGTATCAACTTAGTTGGATCGAGGATGACAGCAACCAAGACTGCCGTTTTGATCGTAATTTTTTGCGCCTGAATGTCCTGCCCTTATTGAATCAACGTTGGCCACATTTTGCCGCAGCAACGGCACGCAGTGCCAGCTTATGTGCCGAGCAAGAGCAACTGCTTGATGAGCTGCTAGCAGAGCAGTTGGCCTTGTTGCTGGATCAACAGAATTCTCTGGCTATCACCGGGTTACAAACGTGTTCAGATGCCAAGCGTTATGCATTGTTGCGCCGTTGGATCGCCTGGTTTGGTGTATCTCTCCCTGCGCGCGATGGCTTGCATAAACTTTGGCATGAGGTGGCTTTGAGCCAGGCTGATGCTGAACCGCAATTACAATTAGGTGACTACCAGATTCGTCGTTTCCGTCAGCGCTTGTATCTACTGCCTCGGATGCGTGATTTGAGTGAAAAACAGTTGCTTTGGCAATGTGATGCCGATGCTGCCTTGGTATTGCCTGATGGGTTAGGCACCTTGTGGGTTGGTGAGGGTGAATGCCGAGTGCGAGCACCGCAGCAACATGAACAGGTCAGTGTTCGTTTCGCCGCCACCGGGCGGGTACGCATCATCGGCCGTAGTGGATCAAGACCGATAAAAAAATTGTGGCAGGAGTTGGGTGTTCCACCCTGGCTGCGTCAACGTACCCCGTTACTCTATTATGATGAGCAGTTGATTGCCGCTATTGGCCTGTTTATTACCGAAGAGGGGCAAGTGCCTGCCGGGGAGCCGGCTTATCGCTTTCGCTGGCAGCAAGAGTAACCGCTATTGGCTGAAAATGAGAAGGGCAGCCTAACGGCTGCCCTGTAGTGATTAAATTACCGGCCTGGTCAATCGGAAAGACTGACGACAATGGTACCTATATCTGGATGGCTAAAACTGCCGATATGGTCCAGACGTATATCCCGTTGACTCCCATTTTGCTCGATGGTGAGATACTCCACGCGCTTCTTTTGCAACAGGTCGAGGGCTTTCGCTTCGATGATTTCTCCGTCGCGTAACGCCAACTTCAGAATATACTTATGCTGACAGGCGAGTTCTAAGTTGTCGTAGTCATCACAATTGATGGGGTGGTATTCATCATTTATCAACATAGTCGCTCACCAATAAGTTAGCGGCGGCAAAAGCCGCCTGTTCTCTAATGGAGGACGATAGCTCGCTATTTGCTGCCACTTCGTCCAATGCCTTTAAAACGCAGGCTAACGCATCAGGCACGTAACCCAGATCCCCACTGCCGATCTGAGCATAAAAACGGCGTACTAACTCACAATATTGTTGCACAATATCCTCCTTCAAGATCTGTCTATTACCGGCATACCGCAGGGAATAGAGAGAGATACTCGGAGTTATATCCTATCTAGACGACTATAGCACAGCTGTTGTTGAGTTATTAAGTCTTGGTAACGGCTTTCTAACACCCATCTTTATCGCTGTACTGGCTGCTAACCGCCTGGATCAAGTACACTGTCAGCGATTAATAATGAGGTTACCCATGGCGCTGAAAGCAACCATTTACAAAGCTACGGTCAATATCGCTGATATGGATCGCCATTTTTACCACGATACTACGCTCACGTTGGCTCAGCATCCTTCAGAAACGGAACAACGTATGATGCTCCGCTTACTGGCCTGGATTTGTCATGCGGATGAACGTCTGGTCTTTACCAAGGGTTTGAGTGCAGAGGACGAACCAGAGATTTGGCAACGGAACGACCATAATGGGCTAGAAATGTGGATTGAGTTGGGTTTGCCGGATGAGAAGCGGATTAAAAAAGCCTGTAACCAGTCGCCTAGGGTGGTGCTCTATGCTTATGGTGAACGTGCAGGATACGTTTGGTGGCAAGGGATGCAGGGTAAGGTGGCGAACCACAAGAATCTGACCATTCGCTTTCTCGATGATAAGCAATTGTCACAGTTGGCGGCATTAGCCAACCGTAATATGACGCTACAGGCGACTTTGCAGGAAGGGACGATTTGGCTTTCTGATGCTCAGAATAGTTTGGAAATTCAATTTGCCCAGTGGCAGCAAGCGCAGGATTAATCGGTGTTAGCACTGTCAAAAAACCGGATGATCCCGGATAATGAAATAGAGTTAACGGCGATCCGTGCCCAAGGGGCGGGTGGTCAACATGTCAATAAAGCCTCAACCGCGATTCACTTGCGTTTTGACATCCGAGCATCTAGCCTGCCAGACTATTATAAACAGCGGTTACTGGCGTTTAGTCATCATTTAATCACTACCGAGGGGGTGGTGATTATTAAAGCTCAGGAGTATCGCAGTCAGGAGTTAAATCGTGAGGCGGCGCTGGCCCGGTTGATGGCGTTGATTCAGCAGGCGATGGTGGTTGAAAAGACTCGCCACGCAACCAAACCCAGCAAAGGGGCAAAGTTGCGTCGTCTGGAAACTAAAGTGCGTAAGGGCGCGGTTAAAGCGCTACGTAGCAAGGTTCATCCGTAGGTTATACTCAGGGTAAAAATAAATTACAGCAGGAGAGTCACGGTGAAGACAATAACGATTGCTCTGTTCTTAGCGGCAGGGGCCCTTTCGTTGATGGGGTGTAATAATCAGTACCCGGCTAAAGAACAAGCACTGCAGCCGATGCAACAAAGTTATCAAGGCTTATTGCCTTGTGCGGATTGCAGTGGCATAGATACCTCGCTATTTCTTGATGAAGATGGAACCTTTGTTCTACAGCAAACTTATCGTGGTGCTAAAGGCGGTGATCAAACGTTTACCAGCCATGGTACTTGGGCACGCACTGCAGATAAGCTGACATTAACCGAGAGCAACGGTGAAAAACGCTATTTTCACCCGGAAGGTAAAGTGTTGAGAATGCTTGACCGAAGTGGTGCTCCGATTGTATCCCAGCTGAATTATGTGCTGTCACCGGTAAGCAAGCCCTTACCACAGACCTCAATGCCATTGACGGGGCTCTATACCTATCTGGCAGATGCCGCAGTATTTAAAGATTGTGTGACCGGTAAAACCTTCCCGGTGGTTAATAACATCGCGTTAGAAAAAGGCTATCTGCAGGCTCGTAAGGCACCGGGCGAACCGGTATTTCTCATGTTGAATGGTCATTTCAGTGTGCAGCCTTCCATGGAAGAGGGGCGGACGATAAAGTCGCTGGTCCCTGAACCGAACGGTAAATTTACGTTTGACAATAGCAAGAGTTGTGCTCATTGATTGCATTTAAGCTGATTGAATCTTGAGCGTTTTATCCCGTGCACCGTAAGAAAAACTCGGTGTTCTTAGGGGGTCGGGATATATACTCAAGTTCATTCAAGTTGCAGGTAGGCGGCAACTGAGCGAAGCCCCAGGAGCTTACACCAGTAAGTGACTGGGGTGAGTAAAGGCAGCCAACACCGCTGTAGCTTGAATGGCGACGAGTATCAACCTGAAATTTTCAGGATCGCTTTTTATGATCGCAAGTCAGGGTACTTTGGTCTGATTCGCTAACTGTGAAGGGGATTCCATCGCTGAAGAGTGATCATTGTCTGGCACTTTTGAGCGTAAATAAATCCCTGGTTTGATGTGACCGATATAATGCAGCGACTGACTCGGTGCTAAGGTGGCAATATCGCCTTGTCGCATATGCAGTAAATCCCCTGGGCTCACCCAGCCCGCTTTAGCTAACGTAATGGGTTGCCCGGCATACTCGAAAGCAGCAAGGACAAACTCTGAACAGAAATAGCGGGATTCACCATTGGTGGGGGTCGCGAGTTGCGCCTCGGCCATGCCTTTTACGCATTGTTGGCGAAAATCCTGCGAGAATGGATTTAATGAACAAAGTCGTTTCGTCACCATAAAGGGCATCATCTCGACTATCCCTTGATAGTTATATTGACTGCCTAACTTTTGTTGAGCAAATTCACGGATTTTAATGGTTTGTTCTGCGGTTAATCCTGGCATACGTAAAGCGAACAACTTGTCACTATGCGCGCGCATCTCTTCCAGCGTGATAATCTGCACACCGGCACCTACCGATTCAGCGACCTGCCCATGGCCAATATAGATAGCGACATGGCTGACCGAGGAAGCACTGAACAGGCGGATCCCGAGTGATGTCAGGCCAATGGAGGAGGAAAACAGCAAATCCCCTTCTTGCAGATCAGCCTGATGGATTTCATGGTAGGTGTTGCCCTGAATGGAACTGATGGATTGAAATCGCACATCTACGGGCTGGGCAGACTTTGATTGCTCTTTTTCTGACAAGGCAATATCCATAGTACAGCCAGTGAGTAACATCGGTAGCAGAGCAATCAGGTAGAGGGGGGATTTGCACGACAATGTCATTATTGAGTCCTTTGCTGGCCTGCTTCCTGAGTAGAGCACCCTGTATTACGGGTGCTCTAGATACTGATTACTGATATCAGCGTTTGATTTGTGCCAATAGAAAATCAATGATTTCACTGGTTTTAATCATCTGCTTCTCACCAACGCGGCGGTTTTTGTACTCGATCTCTTCACTATCGAGGTTACGATCACCAATCACAATAGAGTGAGGTACACCGATCAACTCCATATCGGCAAACATAACGCCAGGACGCTCTTTACGGTCATCGAGAATAACGTCAATGCCTTTTGAACGTAGCGTGTCGTACAGCTCTTCCGCCAGCGCTTGCACACGGAAGGATTTGTGCATATTCATGGGTAGAATAGCGACCTGGAAAGGGGCAATGGCATCCGGCCAAATAATGCCACGCTCATCGTAGTTTTGCTCGATAGCGGCGGCCACCACTCGGCTAACACCAATACCGTAGCATCCCATCGTCAAGACCTGATTACGGCCATCTTCACCTTGTACCGTTGCTTTCATTGCTTCCGAGTATTTGGTCCCCAGTTGGAAGATATGCCCAACTTCAATACCGCGTTTGATGAGCAGTGTGCCTTTCCCATCAGGGCTGGCATCACCTTCCACCACATTACGGATATCGGCAGTGGCTGGTAGCGGCAGGTCACGCTGCCAGTTAATGCCAAAGTAGTGTTTACCATCAATGTTGGCACCCGCAGAGAAATCACTCATTACTGCAACACTGCGATCAATAACCAGCGGGATGGGCAAGTTAACTGGGCCAAGAGAACCGGGGCCAGCGCCTACAATAGCGCGGATCTCTTCTTCGGTAGCAAAAGTCAACGGCTTGGCGACTTGAGGTAGTTTTTCTGCCTTGATTTCATTGAGCTGATGATCACCGCGCACCAAGAGTGCAACGAGCTTATGGCCACTGTGCTCATCAGCGTGAACCATTAAGGTTTTCACGGTTTTTTCTATCGGAAACTGGAACTGTTCAACCAGGTCAGCAATGGTTTTGGCGTTTGGCGTGTCAACAATACGCAGTTCTTCGCTTGCTGCGGCCAGCGGATGAGCGGGTGCTATTGCTTCAGCCAGTTCGATATTGGCGGCATAATCAGAATGGGTGGAGAACACAATATCATCTTCGCCACTGTCCGCCAGCACTTGGAACTCATGTGATGCACTGCCACCAATCGAGCCGGTATCAGCCAGTACGGCACGGAAATCGAGACCGATGCGATTAAAGATGGCGCTGTAGGCTTGGTACATGGCGTCGTAGGTTGTTTGCAACGATTCCTGTGAGGTATGGAACGAGTAAGCGTCTTTCATCAGGAATTCACGTGCGCGCATCACACCAAAACGTGGGCGAACTTCATCACGGAACTTGGTTTGGATTTGGAAGAAATTCAGCGGCAGTTGCTTGTAGGAGCTGACTTCATTACGGATCAGATCGGTGATCACTTCCTCATGGGTTGGGCCCAGCACAAACGGACGCTCACCGCGATCAACAAAACGTAATAATTCCGGGCCATATTGCTCCCAGCGACCACTTTCCTGCCACAGATCGGCGGGTTGAACGACCGGCATGGAAACTTCGATCGCATTAGCATTGTTCATTTCTTCACGAACGATGTTTTCAACCTTCTTGAGCACTCGCAAGCCAGTAGGCAACCAGGTATAAAGACCGGAGGCCAGCTTGCGGATCATTCCGGCGCGCAGCATCAACTGGTGGCTGATCACTTCGGCATCGGCAGGGGTCTCCTTCAGGGTGGAGAGCAGATATTGGCTTGTACGCATGGTGTTTGGTTCCGTTAGAACTGCGAGTTTTATCGGGCTGTTAGAGGCAGCCAACATATTCAAAAGTGGTTTAGTTTACCAGCGCAAGCGGGTTGTCAAAAGAGAGAAGGTGGAATTTTAGCGAACATCCAATGACAACACTTCTGTTTGACCATTCACCAGCCGCCAACGCACATTGAACTCCAGCAGCCATACCGCATATTCACGCTCGCTCGCTGATTCTTTGCGATAGGCAGGGCGCGGGTCTTGCGCGAGAACCTGAGTAATAAAACGGCGTAAGTGAGGGTAACGCGGCTGGTGCTGTTGTAACTGTCGTTCCGCCTGTGTAGAGAAATAAACCGGCATATCGGCCGTGGGTGGTAATTGAGCAAAACCTGCTTGTGCCTGCGGCTTACTGTCGGCAAAGGGTAAATAAGGTTTGATGTCCACCACCGGGGTACCATCAACCAGGTCCAGGCTACCTAACTTGAGTATCACCTGATCCCCTTGAGTTTCTATGCCTTTGAGTTCAATCAATGACATGCCCAGAGGGTTAGGGCGGAAGGTTGAACGGGTGGCGAATACTCCCATCCGAGTATTTCCCCCCAGGCGAGGAGGACGTACCGTAGGCCGCCACCCCCCCGCCATCGTTTGATGGAAAACAAAAATTATCCATAGGTGACTGAATTCGCTGAGGCCGCGCACCGCTTCTACTTGATTGTATGGCGGTAAGAGCAGCAGTTCCCCATTCCCATCTTCCACTAACCCTGGTTGGCGGGGAACCGCGAACTTTTCTTTATAGGGTGAGCGGATAATGCCGATTTGGTTAACAACAAACTCACTCATTTGGATGAGACATTAAGTGCCGAGCCTTGGCAAATCGCTTGTCGGTAACAGTTACCCACACCCGTGACAATTTGGCAGTCATGCAATAGCACGACATTGGCATTCATGCTCGATGCGCGGCTTTGCATACGTTTGCGGGCGGTAGCCAGATTGGGTGGGGTATCCTGAATTGTGGCTTGGCAAGATTCGCCAGAGACGGTACCTAACTCACGAAAAGGTTTACCCGCTAATTCGTCTACGCTGCTATAAACAACGGGGGTGGCACGAGATCCAGAAACGGAGGAGGTGGTATTGCTTGATGCAGAACTTGCCGGAGGAGTCAGGTTGTGGGATGAAGAGCTGTGCCAAGTAGAACATCCCGTTAGCATAAGTGCTAACAAACCAAGAGGGAAAACACGCATAGAAATTTCTCTTTCTGGTTATAAAAGTAGCGCTATTGAAGCAATGTCTGGCAAAAATAACAAGATTTGTCTTTGTTCACGCTATCATATTAGCTATATGACCGTCATCTTATCCCCAAGTTGCTACAAACTGCAGCAAGTTGGCTGCAGTTTGTATGGCAACAGGTATCAATGATTACCAGCCTTTTACTGCACCGCCATTGAAGATTTTGTTCGCAGCCTGATTAACTTCTTCAGACTGGTAAGCCTGAGCGAATTTTTTCACTTTCTCGGCATCCTTGTTATCTTCACGGGCAACCATGATGTTGACATAAGGAGACTCTTTATCTTCAACAAACAGGCCATCTTTGGCTGGTGTCAGCCCAATCTGGCTAGCATAGGTGGTGTTGATGATAGCCAAGGCAATTTGTTGATCATCGAGTGAGCGTGGTAATTGTGGGGCTTCCAGCTCAACCAACTTCAGGTTTTTTGGATTTTCAGTGACATCCAATACTGTTGGCAGTAAACCAACGCCATCTTTTAGTTTGATCAGCCCTTCTTTTTGCAGCAACAGCAAGGAACGACCGAGATTAGTAGGGTCATTCGGTAAGGCTACTTGTGAACCGTCTTTCAACTCAGACACGGCTTTGATTTTCTTGGAATAGCCGGCGATGGGATAAACGAAGGTGTTACCAACAGAAACCAGTTTATAGCCACGATCTTTGATTTGCTGATCCAGATAAGGCTTGTGCTGGAATGCGTTCAGATCAATATCACCTTTGCTTAAGGCTTCATTGGGCAGAACATAGTCATTGAATGTCACCAGTTCAACATCCAAACCATACTTCTCTTTAGCGACTTTCTGTGCGACTTCAGCCACTTGCTGTTCAGCACCAACAATAACCCCCACCTTGATATGGTTTGGATCTTTTTCATCCTGACCACAGCCAACAAGAGCCAACGTGCCGATCAGTGCGCCGATTGCTGCAATGGATTTAAATTTTAACGACATATCTCTTCCTCATTAGGTTCATATATCAAATACGCTTCACTTTCTATCATTCAAGATACAGCTCGGCTGTGTGATGAAATCTATCAAGTCGATGTGAACTTGTGGGTAACGCTATTTGTGTGTCACGGCCTTAACCAGGCGATCACCACAGAACTGGATCAGATAGACCAAGACAACCAGTAATATTAATACCGTATTCATCACGGTAGCGTTATAACCAATATATCCATATTGATAACCAATTTGACCTAAACCGCCAGCACCTACCGCTCCCCCCATGGCAGAATAACCGACCAGGGTAATCAAGGTGATAGTAGCTGCATTCACCAAGCCAGGCAGCGCCTCAGGCAGCAGTACTTTAGTTATGATCTGCATCGGGGTGGCCCCCATAGCACGAGCCGCTTCAACCAGGCCGGAAGGGATCTCCAACAGGGCGTTCTCAACCATGCGTGCAATAAAGGGTGCTGCACCGACAGTGAGTGGAACGATAGCGGCCTGCAAACCGATGGAGGTACCGACGATCATTCGGGTGAATGGGATCATCCAGACCAACAGGATAATGAACGGGATAGAACGGAATATGTTCACCAACCCGGACAACATCTTATATAGCGTGTTATTGGCGATGATTTGCCCTGGACGGGTGACATACAGTAGCACGCCAACTGGCAAGCCAAGCACAAAACCGAAAAAGCCAGAGACAAAGGTCATCGTGACGGTTTCCCACACACCACGGGCCATTAACCACATCATTGCCTCAGACATAACCCAGAACCTCTACTTTTACCTGATTTTCTTTTAGGAATTCAATTGCCGCCAGGGCATCTTCGTCAGTCCCATGGAGTTCAGCCAGCATCACACCGAATTTCACACCGCCAGCGTAATCCATCTGTGCGCTGATAATGTTGTTATTCACATTAAAGCGGCGAGCGGCTTCAGACAGCAAGGGCGCATCGACGGATCGACCGGTAAATTCCAGTCGCAGCAGCGGGTGACGACCATCGACACGCTCTTGGACCAGACGGTTGGCATAATCATCCGGAATATCCAGATGTAATGTGGCTTGGATAAATTGTTGTGCCAACGGAGTCTTGGGATGTGAGAAGACTTCGCTGACGCTGTCTTTCTCAATCAGTTGCCCTTGGCTGATTACGGCGACTTGATCACAGATGCGTTTCACCACGTCCATTTCATGGGTGATCAACAGAATGGTTAACCCCAATCGACGGTTGATATCTTTCAGTAATTCCAGAATAGACCGGGTGGTGGCGGGGTCTAGCGCGCTGGTGGCTTCATCGCACAGTAAAACTTTAGGGTTACTTGCCAAGGCACGCGCAATGGCGACACGCTGTTTCTGACCACCAGACAGATTGGCCGGGTAGGCATCATGTTTATCTGACAGGCCAACCAGTTCCAGTAATTCCGTGACCCGTTTTTTGATTTCTGCACGTGACATACTGCCCAGTTCCAATGGCAGCGCCACATTACCGAAGACGGTACGGGAAGAGAGCAGGTTAAAGTGCTGGAAAATCATGCCAATTTGGCGACGTGCATGTGTCAACTCATGTTCAGACAACGCCGTCAAATCCTGTCCATTGACCAGAACAGTACCTGATGTTGGCCGCTCAAGCATGTTGGCACAACGGATCAGCGTACTTTTACCCGCACCTGATGCACCAATAACGCCATAAATCTGTCCTGCAGGGACGTGAAGAGTAACGTCAGACAGTGCCGTAATGGTGCGCACTCCCTGTTGAAACACTTTGCTGATGTTAGAAAGTTTAATCATGTTCTTCTTATTTTTAGCGTTGTTGCTCGTGGCTAATGTTGCTGGTGGCTAAATAAAATAAACCAGGGACTGAACCCAAGGATGAAACAGATGTTAAGGCGTCTAGACGTCCAAGTCAACGTTAACTCTATTCTTCATCGCCCATTCGTCGTTCTCAGCTTTGAGTAAAACATGCGATACTATGCCGGTTCTTAGCGCTTCAGGAGTATACCGGTGACACAGCGGGTTCCAGCAATTTTTTTAGATCGTGATGGCACGATTAATATCGATCATGGTTATGTCCATGAAATAGATGACTTCCAATTTATAGATGGTGTGATTGACGCATGCCGTGAACTGAAAAACATGGGTTTCGCGCTAGTGTTAGTGACCAACCAATCGGGTATTGCCCGTGGCAAATTCAGTGAACAGCAGTTTATGAGCCTGACTGAGTGGATGGATTGGTCATTGGCTGACCGTGATGTTGACTTGGATGGCATCTATTTCTGTCCACATCATCCCGAAGCGGCAATAGAAGAATATCGTCAGGTCTGTGACTGCCGTAAACCACAACCAGGGATGCTATTACAGGCACAAAAAGAACTGAATATCGACCTGGCTGCCTCTTATATGGTTGGCGACAAAATTGAAGATATGCAGGCGGCCGCCAGTGCTGGCGTTGGGACTAAAGTTTTGGTTCGAACGGGGAAACCGGTCACTGAGGACGGTGAAAAAGCGGCAGATTGGGTGCTAAACAGCCTGAAAGATCTGCCAGAAGCGATTAAAAACCGGGCTTAGTGGGGCTCTCTGTTGCTTGAATCAATAGGGGGAATCTCTGCCGTTTTGCAGTGAATCCCTCATCAGCGCTAGCTAGGGGGCTGTTTTATAACGTCTCCGTAAGTCGAGTTTTTAGTGAATTGCTATCGATAGAGAAAAAAACTGAAAATTAGGGTTGACTCTGAAAGAGGAAAGCGTAATATACGCCACCTCGAGTTAGCGGGCTGAAGCCAGTAACTCACTGCTCTTTAACAATTTATCAGACAATCTGTGTGGGCACTCACAAAGACGATATCCAGTTGCTTCGGCAACAAAAAAATATCAAGTCTTAAAGAGTGACTCATGTAAGTAAAATTCATGCAGTAATCTTTGAGCATCGCTATTAACTTAGCAAATCAAGCTTTTAATTGAAGAGTTTGATCATGGCTCAGATTGAACGCTGGCGGCAGGCTTAACACATGCAAGTCGAGCGGTAGCACAGGGGAGCTTGCTCCCTGGGTGACGAGCGGCGGACGGGTGAGTAATGTCTGGGAAACTGCCTGATGGAGGGGGATAACTACTGGAAACGGTAGCTAATACCGCATAACGTCGCAAGACCAAAGTGGGGGACCTTCGGGCCTCACACCATCGGATGTGCCCAGATGGGATTAGCTAGTAGGTGGGGTAATGGCTCACCTAGGCGACGATCCCTAGCTGGTCTGAGAGGATGACCAGCCACACTGGAACTGAGACACGGTCCAGACTCCTACGGGAGGCAGCAGTGGGGAATATTGCACAATGGGCGCAAGCCTGATGCAGCCATGCCGCGTGTGTGAAGAAGGCCTTAGGGTTGTAAAGCACTTTCAGCGAGGAGGAAGGGTGATGTGTTAATAGCACATCACATTGACGTTACTCGCAGAAGAAGCACCGGCTAACTCCGTGCCAGCAGCCGCGGTAATACGGAGGGTGCAAGCGTTAATCGGAATTACTGGGCGTAAAGCGCACGCAGGCGGTTTGTTAAGTCAGATGTGAAATCCCCGAGCTTAACTTGGGAACTGCATTTGAAACTGGCAAGCTAGAGTCTTGTAGAGGGGGGTAGAATTCCAGGTGTAGCGGTGAAATGCGTAGAGATCTGGAGGAATACCGGTGGCGAAGGCGGCCCCCTGGACAAAGACTGACGCTCAGGTGCGAAAGCGTGGGGAGCAAACAGGATTAGATACCCTGGTAGTCCACGCTGTAAACGATGTCGATTTGGAGGTTGTGCCCTTGAGGCGTGGCTTCCGGAGCTAACGCGTTAAATCGACCGCCTGGGGAGTACGGCCGCAAGGTTAAAACTCAAATGAATTGACGGGGGCCCGCACAAGCGGTGGAGCATGTGGTTTAATTCGATGCAACGCGAAGAACCTTACCTACTCTTGACATCCAGAGAACTTTCCAGAGATGGATTGGTGCCTTCGGGAACTCTGAGACAGGTGCTGCATGGCTGTCGTCAGCTCGTGTTGTGAAATGTTGGGTTAAGTCCCGCAACGAGCGCAACCCTTATCCTTTGTTGCCAGCGATTCGGTCGGGAACTCAAAGGAGACTGCCGGTGATAAACCGGAGGAAGGTGGGGATGACGTCAAGTCATCATGGCCCTTACGAGTAGGGCTACACACGTGCTACAATGGCGTATACAAAGAGAAGCGACCTCGCGAGAGCAAGCGGACCTCATAAAGTACGTCGTAGTCCGGATTGGAGTCTGCAACTCGACTCCATGAAGTCGGAATCGCTAGTAATCGTAGATCAGAATGCTACGGTGAATACGTTCCCGGGCCTTGTACACACCGCCCGTCACACCATGGGAGTGGGTTGCAAAAGAAGTAGGTAGCTTAACCTTCGGGAGGGCGCTTACCACTTTGTGATTCATGACTGGGGTGAAGTCGTAACAAGGTAACCGTAGGGGAACCTGCGGTTGGATCACCTCCTTACCTAAAGATATTGCTTCGCGTGAAGTGCTCACACAGATTGTCTGATGAAAAGTAACGAGCAGAGATACCTTTATAGGCTTGTAGCTCAGGTGGTTAGAGCGCACCCCTGATAAGGGTGAGGTCGGTGGTTCAAGTCCACTCAGGCCTACCAAATTTCTTTTGATGCTGCGTTATGCGCGCGGTCGTTTACCCAAGTAAACGTCCCTTCCGCATGCCTTGCCTGAAAAGAAATTACATTGTCTTAAAAAGATAATGTGACTCTCCGAGTGGTAGTAAAGGTCTCTGCAAGTGACTGTATGGGGCTATAGCTCAGCTGGGAGAGCGCCTGCCTTGCACGCAGGAGGTCAGCGGTTCGATCCCGCTTAGCTCCACCATAAGTCATTGAATATACTTCAGAGTGTACTGGAAACAGTATGCTGCGAAGTATTTTGCTCTTTAACAATCTGGAACAAGCTGAAAATTGAAACTTCAGCGCATCAATGAGTTAACTGACATTGATGACGTTGAAAGAGTCTCTCAAATTTATCATAACTCGTAAGCAGGTTGAGCGAGCTAAGTGAAGACAAGGCGTAGGAGCAGAGCCAGCGCAGTGGACTTGATGTCCATGAGCATGGCGAGCACCGCACAACGCAGTATTCACGACGCGCAGCCAACCGGCAAGATGGAAACATCTTCGGGTTGTGAGGTTAAGCGACTAAGCGTACACGGTGGATGCCTAGGCAGTCAGAGGCGATGAAGGGCGTGCTAATCTGCGAAAAGTGTCGGTAAGGTGATATGAACCGTTACAACCGACAATACCCGAATGGGGAAACCCAGTGCAATTCGTTGCACTATCCTGTCATGAATACATAGTGGCAGGAGGCGAACCGGGGGAACTGAAACATCTCAGTACCCCGAGGAAAAGAAATCAACCGAGATTCCCCTAGTAGCGGCGAGCGAACGGGGAAGAGCCCAGAACCTGAATCAGTTTGTGTGTCAGTGGAAGCGTCTGGAAAGTCGCACAGTAAAGGGTGATAGTCCCGTACACGAAGATGCACAGATTGTGAGTTCGATGAGTAGGGCGGGACACGTGTTATCCTGTCTGAATATGGGGGGACCATCCTCCAAGGCTAAATACTCCTGACTGACCGATAGTGAACCAGTACCGTGAGGGAAAGGCGAAAAGAACCCCGGCGAGGGGAGTGAAATAGAACCTGAAACCGTGTACGTACAAGCAGTGGGAGCCTACTTGTTAGGTGACTGCGTACCTTTTGTATAATGGGTCAGCGACTTATATTTTGTAGCAAGGTTAACCGAATAGGGGAGCCGTAGGGAAACCGAGTCTTAACTGGGCGAATAGTTGCAAGGTATAGACCCGAAACCCGGTGATCTAGCCATGGGCAGGTTGAAGGTTGGGTAACACTAACTGGAGGACCGAACCGACTAATGTTGAAAAATTAGCGGATGACTTGTGGCTGGGGGTGAAAGGCCAATCAAACCGGGAGATAGCTGGTTCTCCCCGAAAGCTATTTAGGTAGCGCCTCGTGAATTCATCTTCGGGGGTAGAGCACTGTTTCGGCTAGGGGGCCATCCCGGCTTACCAACCCGATGCAAACTGCGAATACCGAAGAATGTTATCACGGGAGACACACGGCGGGTGCTAACGTCCGTCGTGAAGAGGGAAACAACCCAGACCGCCAGCTAAGGTCCCAAAGTCATGGTTAAGTGGGAAACGATGTGGGAAGGCACAGACAGCCAGGATGTTGGCTTAGAAGCAGCCATCATTTAAAGAAAGCGTAATAGCTCACTGGTCGAGTCGGCCTGCGCGGAAGATGTAACGGGGCTAAACCATGCACCGAAGCTGCGGCAGCGACGCTTAGGCGTTGTTGGGTAGGGGAGCGTTCTGTAAGCCTGCGAAGGTGACCTGTGAGGGTTGCTGGAGGTATCAGAAGTGCGAATGCTGACATAAGTAACGATAAAGCGGGTGAAAAGCCCGCTCGCCGGAAGACCAAGGGTTCCTGTCCAACGTTAATCGGGGCAGGGTGAGTCGACCCCTAAGGCGAGGCTGAAAAGCGTAGTCGATGGGAAACAGGTTAATATTCCTGTACTGGGTGTTACTGCGAAGGGGGGACGGAGAAGGCTAGGCTATCCGGGCGACGGTTGTCCCGGTTCAAGTGTGTAGGGGGGTAGACCAGGCAAATCCGGTTTACTGTCAACCCTGAGGCACGATGACGAGTCTCTACGGAGATGAAGTAGTTGATGCCCTGCTTCCAGGAAAAGCCTCTAAGCATCAGGTAACATTTAATCGTACCCCAAACCGACACAGGTGGTCAGGTAGAGAATACTCAGGCGCTTGAGAGAACTCGGGTGAAGGAACTAGGCAAAATGGTGCCGTAACTTCGGGAGAAGGCACGCTGGCGTTAGGTGAAGGGATTTACTCCTGGAGCTGAAGCCAGTCGCAGATACCAGCTGGCTGCAACTGTTTAATAAAAACACAGCACTGTGCAAACACGAAAGTGGACGTATACGGTGTGACGCCTGCCCGGTGCTGGAAGGTTAATTGATGGGGTTAGCGGCAACGCGAAGCTCTTGATCGAAGCCCCAGTAAACGGCGGCCGTAACTATAACGGTCCTAAGGTAGCGAAATTCCTTGTCGGGTAAGTTCCGACCTGCACGAATGGCGTAATGATGGCCAGGCTGTCTCCACCCGAGACTCAGTGAAATTGAACTCGCTGTGAAGATGCAGTGTACCCGCGGCAAGACGGAAAGACCCCGTGAACCTTTACTATAGCTTGACACTGAACATTGAGCCTTGATGTGTAGGATAGGTGGGAGGCTTTGAAGTGTGGACGCCAGTCTGCATGGAGCCAACCTTGAAATACCACCCTTTAATGTTTGATGTTCTAACTCGGCCCCGTGATCCGGGGTGAGGACAGTGTCTGGTGGGTAGTTTGACTGGGGCGGTCTCCTCCCAAAGAGTAACGGAGGAGCACGAAGGTTGGCTAATCACGGTCGGACATCGTGAGGTTAGTGCAAAGGCATAAGCCAGCTTGACTGTGAGAGTGACGGCTCGAGCAGGTACGAAAGTAGGTCTTAGTGATCCGGTGGTTCTGAATGGAAGGGCCATCGCTCAACGGATAAAAGGTACTCCGGGGATAACAGGCTGATACCGCCCAAGAGTTCATATCGACGGCGGTGTTTGGCACCTCGATGTCGGCTCATCACATCCTGGGGCTGAAGTAGGTCCCAAGGGTATGGCTGTTCGCCATTTAAAGTGGTACGCGAGCTGGGTTTAGAACGTCGTGAGACAGTTCGGTCCCTATCTGCCGTGGGCGTTGGAAGATTGAGAGGGTTTGCTCCTAGTACGAGAGGACCGGAGTGAACGCACCCCTGGTGTTCGGGTTGTCATGCCAATGGCACTGCCCGGTAGCTAAGTGCGGAAAAGATAAGCGCTGAAAGCATCTAAGCGCGAAACTTGCCTCGAGATGAGTCTTCCCTGGGCCTTTAAGGCCCCTGAAGGAACGTTTAAGACTAAGACGTTGATAGGCTGGGTGTGTAAGTGCAGCGATGTATTGAGCTAACCAGTACTAATGAACCGTGAGGCTTAACCTTACAACACCGAAGGTGTTTTATTGAGAGACGCGAATTGCTTTGATTTTCAGCGAAGTTCCGAGATTGGTTTTGATGGCTTTACTGAGGTAAAGCGGTTGAAATGAAACAGAATTTGCCTGGCGGCCTTAGCGCGGTGGTCCCACCTGATCCCATGCCGAACTCAGAAGTGAAACGCCGTAGCGCCGATGGTAGTGTGGGGTCTCCCCATGTGAGAGTAGGACACTGCCAGGCATCCAAATAAGTAGAAAGCCCCGTGCGCAAGCATAGGGCTTTTTGCTTTTGTGATTTTTTATAAAATAGTTATCTCTTCTCTGATTCAAGCCATTGGGCAATAAATAAGGCGATCATTGCCGGTTGATTGATATCTAGCCATGGTGCGTTATCTTCAGTTTTAATGTTCCTGGTTACAGTAATGATATATATGCTGAATCAATAGTGGTTTATATATATTTAAAGCATATGATAATTTTAATTAAATAATTATGTTTCAACTCTTTTATCGAAAAATATAGCGATAAGAAAATTCGTTAGTCTCAATATTGGCGATACTCAGCGACTCAGAGCCTCATAAACCAGGCCACTAAAGGGTTGAAGCAAGCGCTATTCAGGTCTTTTCCTGTGGGTTTATCGCCTAAATGTGCTTACAGGTATTATCTGCAATGAAGCAGAAAATTAGTTCAATCCTGTTAAAGCTATATAAATATCTATAGTATACAGAGTAATTAAGCTTAACAGGTCGTTTTTTATGTACCCACTTTTCTTGGGTATTCTTCTATTCGCTTGAATAAAAACATTCTCTCTGGGAGGAGTCGAATAATGTTTCATCTAAAAAAAATTTTATTTGTACTGTGCATTTTTTACCAGACTATAAATAGTGGGGTTGTATATGCCGTCGATATGAATTTTACAGGTAACCTCGTTGTACCACCCTGTGTGATTAATGGTGGGCGAGATGTTTTTATGGAATGGGGAAACGTTGATTTAACTAAGGTACCTGCGGGTGATATTGGGTTTGGTGCGTCGAAGTCTATTACACTATTACTTTCTTGCCCTTATGCCATTGGAGTACCCAATATGTATGTTACAGGGGATAGTTTCACTGGGCCTTCCTTTTATCGTGGGGCGGTTAAGACAACCAAAGAGGATGTTATCGTCTATCTTCACGCAACTGGTGTTGACGGTACATTACGTATTAATGGGAAAACACCCATCACGTTAACCGGAGCGGGAACTGAAAAAAGTGTAACATTAACGGGTTACCTGGCTCGTACCCCTGGTTTTACTTCGCTCACTCCTGGTCCTTTCAACGGTATTGTGGCACTCAATGTTGTTTATGAGTAAACAGGATAGGGTTCCGGAGGGTGAAGTTTACCGATGTGAGCATCAAGTCAGCCGGGTGAGGCTGACTTGATGATTGAGACATTACAGAATACGACTAATTAACCGGTCAATACGGATGCGGCGCAAGCGGCGGATCAGCTTGCGTACCTTGATGGGGTATTGCTGAATATTTTGCAGTTCGTGATAGCTACCGACCACGGTGGTGTGAGTGCGGATCGTTTCCAGCTCTTTATGGCGTTGTTCCCGCATCTCTTGCTGAGGATCGTGGATCAGAATGGCATTCTCCAAGTCCAGACGCCAAGCACGTGGGTTGAGGTTATTACCCGTAATCAACTGCCATTTATCATCAACCCACACGCCTTTCAGGTGATAAGTATTATCCTCATCTTTCCATAACCGAACAATGAGTTGCCCAGTGTCGATATAGCGTTGCAGGCGGCTGAGGAAACGGCGCAAGTTGATTTCGTAGAGATAAGGTAATGCGCCGATAATCTTGAAGGGTTGATCTTCAGGAATATAGAAGTCATTTGCTGTCTTGTCGCCCACAATGATTTCTACCTGCTTCCCCTGGCGCAGCAAATAAATGATATCACGTACCAGTATGGCGGGGAGGTTGAAGTAAGGGGTGCATAGTGTGAGTTTCTGCTCGGTACTGGCCATCAAATGATGGATGGTATCATTGAGGATATTCTGTTTACCCAAGCCAATTAATGGGATTACCGCTAATTCTTCGTTACTCGCGTCGCCTTGAAATTGATAACTGGCGTGACGCAAGCCAGACCGCAAAGTGCGCGTCTCATTTTTGATCTCCGGACTGGTGGGCCGGTCATGGCGATCGAGGCGTTGCACCGCACCTGCGGTTAACAAATGCTGCTTAATGAAATTATACAGAGTCTGAGCCAGCACCTTGTTGGTGATCAACTGGTAGCGGTCATAACGGTACTTTTCATTCTGATGCAAATAGACATCATTAATACTGGCACCGCTGTAGACCACGGTATCATCAATGATAAACCCTTTTAGGTGGAGCACACCCAGGGCTTCCCGGGTATTGACGGGCACACCGTAAATAGGGACTGAGACTTGTGGATGCTGTTCTGCCATGCTGCAGTACCAATCCGCGTTGGTATTGGTAGCGGCTGCACCGATACGGCCCCGTTGTGCACGATGCCAGTCTACGAATATGGAGACCTCTAACTCTGGGCGATGTTGTTTGGCCTGATAGAGCGCGTTAAGGATCTCGCGCCCCGCATCATCGTGCTCTAAATAAAGCGCGGCCAGATAAATACGGCTCTTAGCGCTAGCTATCATCTCCAGCAACGTGGTGCGGAAATGGGAGGGCGCATAAAGAGTGCGAACATCAGCAACCGTCTGAGGGATTTTGGGCAGTTGTGCAAGGTGTTGTTGATGTTTGCTACGTTTAAATTTTGACAACATCACAGTGCGTTTCTTCTCTTATGTTTGGATGGCCATAACGCCACCTGCATTATACCCGTTGTCTTACGTGTTATAGGGAGTTTCATGACTTGGGCCGTCATCGAACTCACTGAACAGGGGCATAGCCAAAACCTGCGCACCTGTACCTGGCAGATTCAGCACAGACCTTCTCTACCTGCTCCCTGAGGCCATGCTTTGTTACTGCCTGCCTGTAACTTGAAACAACTTAAGTATAAAACAATTCTTTGAACAATCGGGCGATAATAACACTAGTTGTTATGATTGTACGTATGTTTTGCTATCAAGTAGCGGATTTGTATTACATTGCGATCGAGCTCACGGCATCTGATTCCCTTGCAATGGCAGTGTCAAATTGACAATGCCTTCGTCAATTTGCACATCCACCTCAAACCCCAGTTTCTGTGCCAGTGTGACCATTCCTCGATTGTTCGGCATGGTCATACCGGTCAGCCGGGTCAGGCCTCGCGCACGAGCATATTCGATCATTTTTACCAGCAATTTACGGCCCAGGCCGAGGCCTTTTAGGTCGGAACGGACCAGTACGGCGAATTCTGCATCGATATTGTCGGGATCAGAGTGCGCCCGAGTCACACCGATAATTTCATCGCCGTTGCGTACCGCGACGAAAGCCATCTCACGATCGTAGTCGATCTGTGTCATGTTGGCTAAATCTTCATGGGTAAACTCATTGATTTCACTAAAGTAGCGGTAGTAGAGATCTTCTTTGGTCACACGGTCGATAAAGTGTTTCAGTGCCGGTTCATCTTCCGGCAGAATCGGGCGGAACAAGCAATGTGAGCCATTTTTTAATTCAATGGTTTCTTCCAGTTCATGGGGGTAGGGGCGAATAGCCAAGCGTGCCTGTGGGTCTCCACTAAAGGGGGCAAGCTGCATTGATACATCCAGCAAGGTAAATTCACTGCCAGCGGCTAATACCGGGTGAATATCGAGGCGCGATATTTCCGGGCAATCCAGGATCAGATTGGAAACTTGCACCAATAACTGACTTAGGCCAGGAATATCGAGCGGTCGTAGCGCACTGCGGTCACGGATTTTTCCGCCTTTCACCGCTTGTAGCACCAGATACCGAGCGAGTGCCATATTTAGAGGGGGGAGTGCAACGGCAACTTGGTTTTTTTGACGCCATTCGACACCGCCTTCCCCCAGCATGATCAGTGGCCCGAAGATAGCATCCTGTTCCACGGCAATTCTCAACTCTTGTGCACCCGCCCGGTTGGCCATGCTCTGTACCAACAGGCCGTGGATACGCGCCTGTGGATAGGACTGTTTTACCCGATCGAGGATGGCGTCTGCCGCGCGTTGTACTTCAGTGGCGGTACGCAAATAGAGCATCACGCCTTGAACTTCAGATTTGTGTGGAATATCAGGGGAGCGTAGTTTCAACGCCACCGGGTAACCAATTTGCTCAGCGATATGGACGGCTTCAGCGCTATCACCGGCGATCCAGGTTGGTAAGGTGCTGAGACCATAGGCTTGCAGAATCGGCTGCACTTCATGGGTATCCAACTGAGTAACCCCTTCAGCCAGTGCCTGACTGATCTGCTGGTGTGCCACGGCGGTATTGGCCGTCAGCCCAACGGGTAGAGCAGGGGTTTCTTTCAACTGTTTCTGATTCCGGCGGTATTCCACCATATGCATAAAGGCGGTGATGGCACCTTCTGGTGTCCGGTAGGTCGGTATCCCCGCTTCGGTAAACAGGCGACGGGCGTCCTGTGAAGAGTATTCACCACACCAATTAGTCAGTAGCGTGATGCGTTTGCCACGTGGGTGCTGGCGGATAGCCTCAATCAGCAGTTCTGCGGTTTCAGAACCTGGAGCCGCTGCACTGGGGGCATGGATCAGCAGCAAAGCATCGTATTCTTGGCAGTCAAGCAGTGCTTGCAGTGCCGCCAGATAGCGTTGGGGGGTGGCATCATCACGTAAATCGATAGGATTGCCGACCTTAATAAACTCAGGCAGCGAGCTGCTGAGCTTTTCCTGTGTCTCTTTGGGCAATGTCGCCAGTTTGCCATTACGGGCAAGCAGTTCGTCTAATGCCATAGCGGCAGGTGCGGCGCCATTGCTGATAATCATCAGCCGCTCACCGCGTAGCGGGTGCATGTGGCTTAAGGTTTCCACGGCGGAAAAAAGTTCGTGGGTATCCTGCACGCGCAGCAAGCCAGCCCGTTGTATTGCGGCATCATAGGCGGCATCTAACCCTTGTTGGCTGTTGAGCAAGCGCTGTGCCTGTTGGCTACGGCCACTTTTGATCACCAAGATGGGTTTATTACGGGAAGCACTACGGGAGGCAGAGAGAAAACGCCGTGCATCGCTGATGTTTTCCAGATAGAGCAAAATGGCACTGGTTTTGCTGTCACGGGCCAAGAAGTCGAGTAGATCGTCAATATCAATATCCAGACTATCACCCAGCGAAATGAAATAGGAGAAGCCGACCTCCCGTTGTTGTGCCCAATCGAGAATGGTATTGGCTACAGCGGCAGATTGCGAAATAAATGCCAGCTTGCCTTTTTGAATAGGAACCGGTGAAAAGCTGGCATTGATCCCTTGCCACGGTGCGAGCAAACCCAGGCTATTGGGGCCAAGCAGGCGCATTGAATAGCGCTGTGCCATGGCTTTGAGTTCGGCGAATTGCTCCACGGGGGAAGAGAGCACAATAGCGGTTTTGCAACCCAGCTTGCCGAGTGATTCTACCAATAGCAGGTTGCGCTGTGGGTTGGTGCATAACACCGCCAGATCAGGCGTGAGTGGTAAACTGGCGACATCGGGATAAGCCATCACGCCGCAGACGGCTTTGTAGCGCGGGTTGACCGGCATCACTGGGCCGGTAAATCCCCCGGCAAGTAGATTGCGCATCATCAGGTAACCAGCACGACCGACCTTTTGCGAAGCGCCGATCACAGCGATGGATTTGGGACGTAATAGCGCTTCTAGTCCTCTTTGGCTCATGGGTGACTCCAACTTCCGGTTAGCTTTGCTTCTTTCGAACGATGAGGCTGGAAACAAGGCAAGTTATTTTTTGATTTTAGACGCATTGTCGCTACGGTGCTGTGACCGATGCCGCTGAGCGGCAAGCTTTTCCAGCCAGATATTGTTGGCGAAAATAATTGAAATGTTGTTCGAGACCGCTGGCAGCATCGGTATCACCTGCCTGTTGCAATAAAGCGGCGGCGACTTCGGCGGTGCAAAGCTGCTCTGTACGGCTGGCGGCACGCAATTGATAATCGGATGCATTGGATACATTGAGAGAAAATAGCGGGAACGGATCCAGATAAGGACTTTTGCGGAACATTTTGCATGCTTCCGGCCAAGTACCATCCAACATAATAAACAGGGGCGCTTTACTTTCAGCAGGCAGGCTGCTGAATACTGGGCGCGATGGGGTGGCGTAAGAGGCCGGGAACACCACATAAGGCTGTCGGTCAGGGTTATTGAGCAACTCTAGCAGTGCCGGGTCCACCGTGGTACGTGACCAAAGAAATGCCTGGGTATCAGGCAGAATATCGGCGATCAGCCGCCCGGTATTGCTCGGTTTCAGCGGTTCAGTATCGAACATCACCAGACAGAAAAGTGCCTTGGCCTGCTGCGGTTGGATGGTGGAACACAGGCAGTTTTGCTGGGGCAGCAAACAATGCTGACAGCGTATTGCACGGCAACCACGCGCTCGAAAAGGCCGAGTTGCTCGTTCTAAACGGAATTGGCGCAGACGTAGCACCGCATTGTGAGTCATAACTGTCCTGATAAAAAGGCTATTGTAGCGTAGAAACGAGCCGCACGGGAGAGGTGCCGGGTGTTAGGGGGCCGTGTCATTATGCCCGTAGGGAAGTGTGTTATTTGGCATAATTGCGCTTAAGTAAATTAGCGCCCATGCAACCTCTGCAATTTGCATCGAGACAGGTCTATAATTGATCAGTTTGATAGTTGCCAGCTTTTAGCACAAGTTGGTGGCTTAGCGCGGCAACATCAGGTAATCTTCGCGCCCTGCGCGTTGGTGGAGAATGAGATGAACGATTCATTTAGTGGCAAGAACGGCAAAGTTAAAGTGATGTACGTCCGCAGTGACGATGACAACCGTAACAACAATAAACGTTCGGACGGTAAAGGCCGCCCAACGGACAATGCGCGTTCTGGTCGTCCCGGTCAGGATAAGCAGCGTGGTGGCTACCGCCGGGATGCTGATCCTCGCCGTAGTGAAAATGATCGTCCTCGCCGCCCAGCTCGCACTGAAGATTCTGGTGGCTATGAATCCCCATGGAAAACGGTATCACGTGGCCCAGACGAAGAGCCCGCGTTCGATCATGGTGGTATCAGTGGCAAAAGTTTTATTGACCCTGAGCAGTTGCGTCGCCAACGGGCGGAAGAAACCCGAGTCTATGGTGAGAATGCCTGCCAGGCGCTGTTCGCCAGCCGTCCAGAGTCCATTGTACGCGCCTGGTTTATACAATCAGTCACACCGCGCTTTCGCGAAGCCCTACGTTGGATGGCAGCAAACCGCAAAGCGTATCATGTAGTCGATGATGATGAACTGGAGAAAGCGTCCGGTACTGAGCATCATGGTGGCGTCTGTTTTCTGATCAAAAAACGTCAAGGCTTGGATGCGCAAACTTATCTTAAGAGCGCGCCCAGCAAAGATTGTGTACTTGCCTTGGAAGATGTAGGTAACCCGCATATTCTGGGGGCGATTGTGCGCTCTTGTGCCAACTTTGGCGTGAATGGTGTGTTACTGCAAGACCCTGCTTTACTGGAGTCAGGTGCGGCAGTGCGTACCGCTGAAGGGGGTGCTGAACATATCAAGGCGATCAATGCTGATGATTTCCTGTCGGTGCTGGATACTTTCCGCCAGGCGGGATATACCATCGTCACGGCTTCCAGCCGCAAAGGGGAGCGTGCCGGGCAAGCTAAATTGCCTGCCAAGGCGGTGCTGGTGTTAGGCTCGGAAGGCAGTGCTTTGAGCGACAATGCTTGGCAGCAGGGTGATATGAGTGTCTCCATTGGCGGCACTGGCAAAGTAGATAGCCTGAATATTTCAGTGACCGCCGGTATTCTGCTAGCTGACTGGTGGCGACAGAATCACGAGTAAGCCGGGTAGCAAAGACAACCGAAAAATATCAGGGGGTGAGTCAAGTGACTCACCCCCTGTTGTTTATATCGAGTTGTTTATATCGAGTTGTTTATATCGCGTTGTATATATCGCAAGGTGATCAGTGAGCGCCGCCCCCACCGCCACCAGAACTGAACGGTGGCTTGGCGAACCAGACTAACGCGATCAGGATCAGGAACACCCCCGCCGATAACCAAAAAATCTCGTTTGCCGAGATAATCAGCCCTTGCGCAGTGATTTCGTTAGCGATGTAGGCCGAAGCCTGTTGCTTGTTCATACCGAGATGTTCCAGTTTGCGGTACATCTCCTGCGATTGTGGGTTGAACGGATTAATAAACTCGGTCAGGTGTGTATGGTGCATTGACTCTCGACTGGTCCATAGCGTCGTGGTGATTGACGTACCGATAGAGCCGGAGAGTGTTCGGGCAAAGTTCGACAAACTCGATGCGGCGGCGATGCGCTCAGAGGGTAACCCCGAAAGGGTAATAGTGGTCAATGGCATAAAGAAACAGGCAATAGCGAAGCCTTGCACAAACTGTGGCCATGCAGACGCAGCGAAATCCATCCCCGGTTCAAAGGTATAGGCCCGCCAGTAGAAACAGATGGCATAGACCAGAAAACTCCCGGTGACCAGCCGGCGCATATCCAGGCGGTTACCAAAGCGGCCGATAATCGGTGACAGCACCAGCGGCAGCAGCCCTACTGGCGCGGATGCCAAGCCTGCCCAGGTTGCGGTATAACCATAGACCTCCTGTAGCAATTGTGGCAACAGCACGATGGCCCCAAAATACAACATATAGGCCAGGCTGATACACAAACAGCCGATAGTAAAATTACGTGACTTGAACAGGGACAAATCCACCACCGGGTGCTCATCTGTCAGCTCCCAAACCACCAGGAACAGTAACGCTATAACTGCCACCGCGGTCAGAATAATAATTTGAGGCGAATTGAACCAGTCAAGCTCTTTACCCTGATCAAGCATAATCTGTAGCGAACCGATGCCGACAACCAGCAAAACCAGCCCGATAGTATCGATGGGTTTAATTTCAGTCTTGGTTTCCCGGCCTTTTAGTGTCGACATCGCCGCCAGGATCACGAACAAGCCAATGGGAATATTGATAAAGAAGATCCAACCCCAATGGTAGTTATCACTGATATAGCCACCGAGAATGGGCCCAAAGATTGGCGCAACGATCACGGTCATTGACCATAGCGCCAGGGCCATCGAACGTTTTGCTGGCGGATAGTTGTTCAGTAATAAACTCTGTGACAGCGGGATCAGCGGCCCGGCCACTAACCCTTGGATCACGCGGAAAAAGATCAGCATCCCGAGACTGTTGGAGATACCACATAACCAGGAAGCCAGGACAAATAGCGTGGTAGACCACAGAAACAGACGAACTTCACCAACGCGTTTCGCTAGCCAACCGGTAATGGGAATAGAGATGGCATTAGCCACCCCAAACGAGGTAATCACCCAGGTACCTTGTGAGTTGGATGAACCGAGGTTGCCCGAGATAGTGGGGATGGCAACGTTGGCGATGGTGGAGTCCAGTACCTGCATGAACGTCGCCATGGCGAGGGCGATGGTCATCCAGGCAAGCTGGGAACCTTCAAGTGGTTTTTGTGCCACGGTAATCTCCCGTCCGCTTAACCGGCATTAGCATGGATCACATCGGCGATCATCTGATTAACCGGGGCCAGGTCCAGCGTCAGCGCACTGGTTTCATAGCGCGGCTCTTTACGCACGGTATTGGCGAGTACCGGACCATCCTGATTAGCGGTATCAACCTTCACTAGCGTAGAGAGACCAATTCGCAGTGGGTGTTCTGCAACTTGCTGTGCATCCAGTTCAATACGGACTGGTAAGCGCTGTACGACTTTGATCCAGTTACCGGTGGCATTTTGTGCCGGTAACAGTGAGAAAGCACTGCCGGTACCCATATCGATACCCACCACCTTGCCTTTGAACACCACCTCACTGCCGTAAATATCAGTGACGACGGTAGCGGGCTGGCCGATACGCATATTGGTCAGTTGGGTCTCTTTAAAGTTGGCATCTATCCACATAAGTTCTGCCGGAATAATGGCCATCAGCGGTGTTTCTGTAGAGATCTGGGCGCCCACCTGTACACTGCGGCGTGAGACAAAACCAGTCACCGGGCTGACGACACGTGTGCGCTGCAGCGCCATCCAGGCATCACGCATTTGTGCTGCAGCCTGCAGAATGGCAGGCTGTTCTTCTAGCGGTGTATTGAGCACCAGCGCCTGGTTAGCATTGTATTGCTGTATGGCTACTTCCAGTGCAGCCTTGGCGTTGTCCACGGCATTTTTTGCATGTTGCAGTTCTTCGCGGCCAATCGCATCCGCATGGCCTAGCACGATACGGCGTTGGAGGTCGCTTTCCACTTTACTCAGTTCGGATTTACGCAGTGCAATGTTAGCCTGATACTGTTTGCTATTGACCACCAACTGATGCGTCTGCCGCACACTGTTGGCTAACGCTGTTTTAGCGCGAGCAAAGGCTTGCTCAGCATCGGCAGGGTCGAGAGTCAGTAACACATCACCTTGGTGCACGAAGTCAGTGTTGTCGAATGCCACACTGTTCACACTGCCTGAAACCTGGGCCATGATTTGGACTTGATTACCGGCCACGTAAGCATTGTCAGTTTCCTGATGATGGCGCAGTACCATAAACCAATACACCAAATAGACCACCCCGATGATAATAAAAATAACCGTCAGCAGCAGTAGCCAAAATGTACGCTGCTGTTTTTTGCTGTTTGCCGGTTGCTGCGGTACTTGAGTCTCCGCATTGGTATTCATGCTTCCCATGTTGAAATAATTCCTTGGTGCTTGGAGTTGCAGCCTCTATCAGCATGCAACTTGAATGAATTTGATACTAATTTATGCTGTTATGTTCGCCGTTTCTGAGCCATCAAACGATAGGGCGCTTAGCTAGCACCAGCTATGCGGGCTGACAGCTAATGCGTTGGTGTTTGCTAATACCACGACCAGGAGTGGGGTGAGTCGCTAATTCAAAGGGATAACATCAATAGACGACCTGGACAGCAACTATGGGGATATCGGTTCTGAAACATCCATCTGATCAAGACGATGCAACAATTTGCGCGTCAATATTTCGAGCTGCAGCTGTTCCTCGTGGCTGAGTGTGGACCACAGGAAATGCAGACATTGATGTTGTGGCGGAAGTAATTGCTTAAGGAAGGCTTCCCCCGCTTGGGTCAGGTGCAGATACAGGCAGCGGCGATCATGGCCACTTTCTCGGCGCTCAATCCAGCCATGTTTTTCTAGCTCATCGGCAATGCGCGTGGCGTTGGTGCGCGATGAACCTAAAGCTGAACTGAGCTCTGAAGGCTGAATGCAACGGTTTTCCTGCGAATCCAACGTGATGAGTGCCATAAACAGGGTTTCATTGATCCCTTGCGCTTTCAGCATCTTGTTACGATGCTCCAGCAACTTACTTTGCATATGCATGCAGAGACGGGTTAGCAGAATCTCCCGATAGGGATAATCCTTTTGGCTTTTTGCACGATAATTGAGCATTTGCTCAATAGGCGTAAACGAGCTTTCCATAGTTTAAGACCCTATTAATTTCGTCCGGTATAGTAACCATAGTAACTAATAGTGTAAGTCGCCAACCCGGGGTGCCGTTTAGCAATTCGTGTCATTGGTCAGTTATTGGTAAATGTCAGGTGAATGATAGGTGAGACGATTGCCGACTCTAGCGAGTCATCACGTTTGCCATACCACCGGTTCAAATGATTCAGTAGGGATAGAATGGAGCCAATGTGTTGTCGTGCTAGCAGGGGAATCAGCTGATTTCCTCTGTAGGTCACAATGTCGGTAGTTCGTTGTTGGAGGGGTTAACCACCAGTTCCACTTGTTGTTGTTGTAGTAATGACCGGAGAGCCGGCGGGGGAGTGATATCGGTAAATAATGCGGTGACCTGTCGTGTATTGCCGATCTCTACGGCGGCGGATGCGTGAAATTTGGTATGGTCGGCCGCCAGCAGAATATGGCGGGAGTGGGTCATCATTGCTTTCGCCACACTTGACTCATTGACGTCAAACTCCAGCAAGTCACCGTTGGCTTCTATGGCACCTACGCTGGTGATGAGGTAATCGGAACGAAAACCTTCCACAAAACTGACCGCGCTGGGGCCAATAATCCCGCCATTATTGGGGCGCAATGTACCCCCCGGCACCATCACTTCGAATTCGGTATTTTTATACAGAATATGCGCCACCCGCAGGCTGTTGGTAATAATGCGCAAATGCCGATGATTCATCAACGCCCGAGCGATATGTTCAACCGTGGTGCCAATGGTGATAAACACCGTCGAACCATCAGGAATATAGTCAGCGATAGATCGGGCAATGGCGTTTTTTTCTTCGGTGTAAGAGAGTTCTCGTTGTTCAAAGGCAGTATTCACTACACTGGAGGCACGGCCAGCGCCTCCATGGTGGCGAGTGATTAACCCTTGTTCGCTCAGTTTACGAATATCACGCCTTACCGTCTGCGTTGAAACCTCCAGTAATTGTGCCAGTTCGTCGATGTTCATATAGCCGCGCTTGGCGATTAACTGAATCAGTTGGTCGTGACGCGGATTACCGGTAAGCTCGGTCAGATTCATAAACTGTTCTCTTAATGATGCCCTTGATTGAACATTTTATACAAAACTGGCCAAGAAAGAATCTATTTGTTCACAATTGGGGATCCCTGCACGGCCACCAGGGCGAGTACACTTCAGCGCAGCTACTGCATTAGCGTAACGCACTGCCTGAGCGAGATTGGGTTGTGAGCCTAGAGCAACGGCTAATGCGCCATGAAAAACATCCCCAGCACCGGTGGTATCCACCACATCCACCTTAAAGCCTGGCTGATGTTTTATCTGGTCGTTTTCTAGCCAGAAGCAGCCATGTTTACCTTGAGTGACATAAATGTGTCCATTTTTGTCATTTTTAGCCAAGCGCAGAGCACGCTCAATATCGGTTTCCTGGGTCATACGCAGTAAACCGGGCTCAGAAAACGCCGCATGATCAGCCAAAGCGACCAGTGGATGGATATCTTGCGGTGTGACATCCGCATCCAACAGAGTAGTGACACCCGCACGCCGCGCCAGGGTGAAGGCCGTCAAAGCACCTTGGTGCCAGCGTACATCAGCTAATACCACATCATATTGGCTAAAGTCGATTTCATTCAACCAACTGGCATCTTCAGGCAAATCGGGGCTTGGGTGGTTGATAATAATGCGCTCACCCTGAGCATCCACCAGAATAGCCGATTGTGATGAACGCGCCTGTGGATAGCGGCGAACATGACTAACATTAACCCCATAACCGTTCAGTTCCGCCAATAGCGTTTGCCCAGTGGCATCGTCACCAACACGGCCAATAAAATCCACTTCAGCCCCCAACCTGGCAGCGGCGACAGCGGCGGTTGCCGCCGGCCCCCCCCAATTTCACGATAGTCATTGGCGACATATTTTCCACCGCCAGTGGGCAGTTGTTCGATGTAATACAAACGGTCTTGCACCGTAATACCTACACATGCGATTCGAGTCATTGTCAGGATCCTTGGTTATTAATTTGCTGTGAGTAAAACGGTTATCAGCCAAAAATTGGCTACCGATCACGATGCCATCATTTTAATTCTCTCAAATGTTAAAAGAGTGATGAATGTCAATTTTTCAATCATAAATTACAAATACGATCAAAAACAGACAGAAGTGGTCTAAATTGTGCGCATTGAGTTGACGCAAAGATGACACTTGTAATCAACAGGAAATAACCATGGCATAGATCGCATTTATCGGGCTAGGCCAAATGGGGGCACCCATAGCCAGCAACCTGCTAAAGCTGGGGCACCGGCTGAGCGTGTTTGATATTAGCCCGGCGGCGGTCAGAAGGTAGGGTTTAAACCGGGTTTACCTTCTTCCGTAAGGTCTATCAGGGATTGGCGGTGTTGACGGCGTTAACCATGGAGCTGTTCTACCATTTGACAGAGAAAAATTACCTCAAAATTATCGGCGAGCTGGAAGATAGAAAGCGTCAGGTCAGTCCAGCGGTATGAGTTGAGAGGTTGGGGATAGATGCATCCAAGGGGCAATGGATTTAAGGTGTCAGCAGATATTCCCACTGGATTTCAGATGACAGCCAGACGGCGAAAGTAAGGCAAATGGGTTACCACAGATTTGCATTGCCTTTGCACCGGTCCTGTGTCGAGCCTCAAGGATGAGGCTCATCATTGCCAGGCAATTGCTTAGGTTAGCGATACCGCTATGTACATAAAGCCAACAGTGCTAACGCCTGAAAAATAAAAAATAAGACAATAATAAGGACCATTTAGATGCCCAACGCGACATCCTATTCAGACTCCGTCACATTACGCTTGCCACTGCGTGAAAAATTCGCTTACGGCATGGGGGATTTTGGCTCTAACCTAATGTTGTGTATCGGTACACTTTATTTACTGAAGTTCTATACCGATATTTTAGGGATACCTGCAATTTATGGTGGTGTGATCTTTCTGATCGCTAAATTTTTTACTGCTTTTACTGATATGTTGACCGGTGTCTTGTTAGATTCTCGGCGTAATATTGGTGTTAAAGGTAAGTTCAGACCATTTATTCTTTATGCTTCGTTGCCAGTCGGATTACTGGCAGTGGCAAACTTTACCAATAGCGGCTTCAGTTTGAATATTAAGACAGTATTGGCAACGGTACTGTTTATGTTGTTTGGCCTGTTTTACAGTTTGATGAATTGTTCTTATGGTGCAATGGTGCCCGCGATCACTAAAAACCCTCAAGAGCGTGCTCAACTGGCGGCTTGGCGGCAAGGGGGGGCGACCTTAGGATTACTGCTGTGCACCGTCGGATTTATTCCTATCCAAATGTTATTTACTGAGCAACCAGGAATCGGTTATCTGATTGCTGCGGTCGTCTTTGCAACTTGCGGTGTATTTTGCATGTGGTGGTGCTATGCCGGGGTTAAAGAGCGTTATGTTGAAATGGTGCCAGCCCATCATAAACCCGGTATTTTAAAATCGTTCCGCGCTATTTTTGAAAACCCACCGTTGTTAGTATTGTGTCTTGCCAATTTATGTACGCTAGCGGCATTTAATATCAAGTTGGCAATCCAGGTTTATTACACCCAATACGTATTGCACGATATCAAATTGCTCTCTTATATGGGCTTCTTTAGCATGGGCTGCATTTTGATTGGTGTGCTGATGGTGCCCGCCGCAGTAAAACGCTTTGGCAAAAAGAACGTCTATTTGGGCGGGCTACTGCTATGGTGCCTGGGGGACTTATTTAACTATGCCTGGGGCGGTACTTCTTTCTCTTTTGTGGCATTTTCCTGCATGGCCTTTTTTGGTACCGCTTTCGTTAATAGCCTGAATTGGGCGTTAGTGCCCGATACTGTCGATTACGGCGAATGGAAAACCGGTATTCGTGCCGAAGGGTCGGTTTACACCGGGTATACTTTCTCGCGTAAGATATCTGCTGCCTTGGCCGGATTTTTACCGGGTATTATGTTAACGCAAATTGGTTATATACCGAATATTGAGCAGTCGCCAGCAGTGCTGGAAGGATTTCGCCAGTTAATCTTTATTTATCCTTGTATCTTGGCGATGGGGGCCGCCATTATGATGGCCACCTTCTATAAACTCAATGAACAGCTATTTATGAAGATAATAGCAGAAATTAATATCAGAAAAGAGAAACGAGAAGAGAGTCGGGAAGTTTATCCGGAAATAAAAAAAGAGATTATTGAAGAGGTTTAACTCGCTATACCATCAGTAATAATACTTACTCGCTATACCTTCAGGTATAGCGGAGCCCTTTATTCTTTTATCACAAGGAAATGTAAACCATGTCTAGGAGTTGTGGTTCTATTGTGCGTAACACCAAGTTGGCATTATTAATGATGACGCTGGTCATTTCAGCCGGTGCTGAAGCTGGGCGAGCTTATCTGGAAACACGTACCGCTTATAATACCGCGTCAGACTTAAGCGAAGTCATTCTGCGTGGTGGTTATCATTTTGATGGCGGACAGGGCCTGATGGCGACCAACGCTTATAATGTCGGGAAGTTTGATCAAGTAAAGCATAGTTATAATGAATTAGAAGGGTGGTACCCGATTTTTCGTCCAACAGACAAATGGACTATTACTACCGGTGGGTTGGTGAACTCAAATAGTGCCGGGTCAGGGGGTTCTGTTTATCTGGATAATAATTACAAGTTTCTGCCATCGTTCAACCTGACGGTGCGTTATCGTTATAATCGTAGCAATTATGACACCATCGATTTTAATGGTAACTCAGCACGCAACGACACGCATGAGATTGCCAATTACTGGAACTTTAAAATCTCCGAACAATTTAATTATACATTCGAGCCACATTATTTTATTCGGACCAATGATTTCTATAGTAAAAATGGCAAGAGCCATCATTGGGAGATCACGAATACATTCCGTTATAAAATAGATAATAACTGGATGCCTTATCTCGACCTGCAATGGTTAGATCGCTGGAACTATTATAATCAGGAACAGTACCGTATTCGTGTAGGGGTGCGTTATACCTTCTAACGCGCTTTGTTTGATAGGTATAGTTTGATAGGTATAGTTTGATAGATATAGTTTGATAGGCAATAACGCGGTTTAACCGCGTTATTGCTATTTAATTGTCTTAGCTAAAAAATGCACGTTTTAGCGCCAACTCTAAGCCACGCACTTCCGCCAGACCTTTTAGACGACCAATGGCCGAATAGCCTGGGTTGGTTTTCTTCTTCAGGTCATCCAACATTTGATGACCATGGTCAGGACGCATTGGGATTTTACGCTGATCGCCCGCTTTTTCACGGCGCTGCTCTTCTTCCAGGATCGCCATCACCACGCTATACATATCGACGTCGCCTTCCAGGTGTGCAGCTTCGTGGAAGGTTAGCGGGTTTTGTTCTTCACGTTGGGTCGAGCGCAGATGAGTGAAGTAAACACGTTCACCATGCTTTTTGATCATCTTGACCAGATCGTTGTCACCACGCACCCCGTAAGAACCGGTACACATAGTGATACCGTTCATCTTGCTTGGCACTTTCTCGGTTAACCAATCAATGTCTTCGATAGTTGAGACGATGCGTGGCAACCCGAGGATTGGGCGCGGAGGATCATCAGGGTGCACCGCCATCTTGATGTTTTCTTCCTCGCACACCGGCATCAGTTCTGACAGGAAATACGCCATGTTTTGACGTAATTGATCCTTGGTAATACCAGCGTAGCGGTCTAACTGTGCCTGGAACTCTTCCAGCGTGTAGCCTTCTTCTGCACCTGGCAAACCGGCAATAATATTGCTGGTTAATTGCTTGATCTGCTCTGGGGACATGTTGTTGAAGTACTCAAGCGCTTGCTCTTGTTCTTGCTTGGCGTAGTCTGCTTGGGCACCTGGGCGCTTTAGGATGTACAGTTCAAATGCTGCAAAGGCGATCTGGTCAAAGCGTAACGCTTTAGAGCCATCAGGCATTTGATATTCAAGGTCAGTACGTGTCCAGTCCAGCACCGGCATAAAGTTGTAGCACACCGTATCGATACCACATTGTGCCAGGTTACGCAGGGTCTGCTTGTAGTTATCAATCCACTGTTGGTAGTTGCCTGTTTGTGTCTTGATTTCTTCATGTACCGGGACACTTTCAACCACAGACCAGGTAAGACCCTTTGCTTCGATGATGGCTTTGCGAGCAAGAATTTCTTCTTTGGTCCAAACCTGACCATTCGGGATATGGTGAAGCGCGTTAACAATTCCCGTCGCGCCTGCTTGACGGATATCATCGAGTGAAACTGAGTCATTGGGGCCGTACCAGCGCCAGGTTTGTTCCATGGTTAATCTACCTTCTATCATGGTGGACTTTCACCTTGAGCAAAAGTCACGACCGTATACGAATAAGAGGAGCTGGCTCCTCTGCGGGAAATAGGGTTAAGGGAACAGGTAGCCGTCAAACTTCGGGTCATCAACGTCTGAAAGTGCAAACAGCACTTGTTTAACGTTTTCCAGGTGTTCCCACATTGCTTTGCGTGCGCCTTCTGGGTCACGTTTTTGCAGCGCGATCAGGATCTGCTCATGATCCAGCAGCCAGGCTTTGCGGTAATCATGATTAACGATATGCGAATGTAACTGCCGCCACATTGAACTCTCATGACGGCGTAGCCACAGGTCATTGACTACGTCAGCGAGTATGCTGTTTTGCGAGGCGGCGGCAATGGTAAGGTGAAATAGCTCATCGCTATCGTAATCATCACAACCAGCTTCAAGATTGCGCTTTTCAGTGTTTAATGCCTCACGCAGGCGTTGAATGTCACTTTTGGTGATATACCGTGCGGCAAAGCTGGCGATTTCACTTTCAATCAATTGGCGTGCTTGTAGCAGTTCAAAAGGGCCGATATCGCTACTCGTTCCTGATGCAGATGACGGCGTCAACGGGTTTTCTTCACTTGGCTGGTTAATCACATACACACCGGAACCCTTGCGCACTTCCACCAAACCTTTGAGTTCCAGCATGATGATCGCCTCGCGCACAACTGAGCGACTGACGTCCATTTTTTCTGCGATGTCACGCTCTGGTGGCAAGCGGTCACCCACTTTGAATTCACCTTTGGCAACACGCTCTTGCAGCAAAAATCCAATTTCTTGATACAGTCTTTTGGGTTCTGACATGGTGGTACTCATTAATACTCTCGCCAGTTTCTTTGGGGGATTATATCACCCTAGTTAAATTGGTCAACCAACTGGTCAACCAATTAATGATGCTACCATACCGTTTACGGCTTCAATGTTGCGTAGAAGTCCGCAAGCAACTGGAATGACTCTTTTTTGGTAAATTTATCATTAGAAATTAATCCTTTACGGTTCCATCCTTTTTGGAACATATTCTGACGCCGCTCAACACGGAATTCGTACAGGATCCAAGGGGAGATACCTTTGATGTAGTCCAGTTTTGCCAGATAATCGATTTGCTTGCGATACACGTCGGTCATGTAAGATTCACTGAAGAACCCGGTTTTCGGTGCGCCTTCACCAATGAAGCCATCTGCACCCGTTTCTGAAATCACCACCGGTTTACCCGGGTTTGAGTTTTCACCAATCTCAATCAAGTCATCAAAAACTTCCTCGTACCAACCGTAATATTCATTAATACCAATGATATCCAGGTGATCCGCAAGACGATCTTCAATCTTGTTCTTAGCGTGGTTAACCAGACAAGCGGCGGAAACCAGGCGGCACGAGTCGTTATCGCGGGCAGCTTTAACCAGGTTAGCCATGAAGGTGAGGCGAGCATCGGTGTCCGCATTTTCATTACCTACCGACCACATAATCACAGAGGCACGGTTACGGTCACGCTTTATCATTTCGATAAGCTGGTTTTCTGCATCACTGTAAGTCGCTGGATTGTCGAAATCAATCGCCCAGTAAACTGGGATCTCGGCCCAAATCAGAAAGCCAAGTTCGTCAGCCATCCGGGTTGCCATCTCGTGGTGGGTGTAATGAGCAAAACGCATATAGTTACAGTTCAGCTCTTTCGCATGCTGGAAACGGCGCTTTAGATCTTCCGGGGTCACAACTTTACCCAGAACTTGGTCATCTTCGTGTACGCTAATACCACGCAGGAAGGTGTTGACACCATTCAAGAAAATCTCAGTCCCTTTAACTTCGATCTGGCGGAAACCAACGCGATCTGATACTTGGTCTTGGCCGAACGCGGCGGTGACATCGTAAAGTTTTGGGTTTTCTGGTGACCACAATTCTGGCTGGGCAGTGAGCTCAACCGTGCCTTTGCCGTCGGTGATGGTGACCGTATTGTGCAGATTGAGTTCAGGGATCGCTATTTCAACATGGCCTGAGCTGCCTTCAACCGCAACATCAATGTGGATCAGGTTGTACTGGCTGTTGGGTACCAGGTAAACATGCAGGTCGCGGATAATCGCTTTAGGGGTACGCACAATTTCAATGTCACGATAGATGCCACCGTAGTTGAACCAGTCCGTATTGCGCATCGGGACACGATCCAGCGTGCGGTTATTGTTGACACAACACATGATCCAATTACGGCCTGCTTGCAATTTACCGGTAAACTCGGCGAAGAATGGCGTGGAACCGCCGTAGTGGTTACCAATAAATTCGCCGTTTAGAAACACTTTACAATCGTACTGAGCGGCCCCAATCCGCAGGAAAACACGCTCACCCGCTGCTGCTTCTTGGTAATCCCAGGCTTTGGTATACCAGGCACTCCCTTCAAAGAAGTACCATTTTTCTTTTTGCATCTGCCAGCAAGAAGGGACTGGAATGGTTTCCCCCACATAAGGGTCATAATCCCAGGGCTCGGTGCGTTTTTCTGCGGGCATGGGTGTCATTTCGTGCCAACGTTGACGCAGACCGGTATCGAGCAGGTCAACCGCAAAGTTCCAATGGCCGTTAAGTGATTCGCTGGCCCGTCCCCCCATAAACAGCATGTTGGTGTGATTCAGGTTTTGCAGATTGAATGGCAGATCATACTGTTCGTCATGCAGGCAGTTGATCGCGTTTTCAGCAAGCTCAGAACGTTCTAACATTGGTATTTATTCCTAAATATGAGAGCGCGATTCGCGCTCTCTATATTGACTATCTGTGGGTACGGGATAGCGACAGGTTGTTACTGGGTGTTGGCTTGGGCATCAATGCCGCGCACATAGTCAGCAATCACTGGGTTTTGCAGTGCAGCTTCGTGCATCGGTTTCACCGCATCAACGAAAGGTTGTTTTTCAACGTCGATGAACTTAACTTTCATGGTCGATTGAGCTTCCTCAATGGATTTGGCGGTCATCTCGGTCCATAGCGTTTTATGGAACTGCATTGACTCTTTCGCCGCTTTCTTAATAGCTTGACGTTCTTCTTCTTTTAACCCGTCCCAAACTTTAGAACTGATGACCAGCACATCCGGGATCATCGTGTGTTCATCTTTGCTGAAGAATTTAGCCACTTCCCCGTGACGAGCGGTGGTTAGTGCGGTTTCGTTGTTCTCCGCACCATCAACCACACCTTGTTGTAATGCGGTATATAACTCGCCGTAAGAGAGTGGGGTTGGTGAGCCACCCATCATTTTGATCATTTCAACGGCCGTTGGGCTTGGCTGAACGCGGATTTTCATCCCTTTCAGGTCAGCTGGTGTTTTGATCTCTTTGTTGGCATAGAAGCTACGAGCGCCGGCATCGTAGTAAGTCAGGCCGACAAAACCCTTCTGGTGCGATGTCGCCAGAATTTTTTCACCCACATCACTTTCCATGGCCCGGTAATAGTGGTCACGGTCACGGAAGATATAAGGAATATTGAATGCGCCGTAAGCAGGCTCAAACGCTTCCAGTTCACTGGCGTTTGATTTAACCATGGCGAGAGCACCATTTTGCAGCAGCTCCATGGATTCACGCTGAGTACCCAGTTGCCCGTTTGGATAGATACGGATGCGTACTTGGTCGTTGGTGTATTCCTTCACTTTGTCAGCCATGTATTGCATTGACTGGTGCACTGGATGGTTACGGTCTTGGTTGTGGCTCAACTTTAACGTGGTTGCTGCAAGCGTTGAGAAAGAGGTGGTGGCTGCCAGGGCACAGGTAACGAATGTCACCAGCACTTTTTTGCTAATACGCATAAGGTTCTCCAGGTTTTATCGTTCTGTTATACCCCGTTGATGCAAGCGAAAACTGCAATGAACCGGGTATAGATGTTCTGCTGTTTTTGGTTAGCCAATTGCAGTGCTTAACCAGGGGTAGCTAATTACTTGTACAACTTGAGTCAAAGCAAACCAATTTTCAACTAAAAAAAGTGAATTGGTTGACCAATATCACGATCTGGTTGAGAAAAGTGGACTGACCAATTTTATTGTGACTCTTATCACAAGAGCGACTTTTACTCTGTGCTTAAATGCCGCCCACTCTTGGTTATGTGCGCACTCATATCACCTTTGGTCACCATGACGGGGTAGGAGAGAGCTGAGAACACCCGGTGAGCTGACAAAACCAAGGGATTTAGTTGGACGATAACGCTGCCAAGGAGTCTGTGTTGATTGCGACATTATTGGACGCGAATGAATGGTCACTTAGGAGACTTTGATGAATAAACTTACCAACATCATGAATAAGGTGCTCTCTTTATTCTGTATCTCGCTCAGTAGTGTATTGGTGTTGTCCGTATCGTGGCAGGTATTTTCTCGTTATGTTCTGAATAATCCGAGTACATTCACCGATGAAATTTCTCGTTTCCTCTTCATATGGGTAGGTTTGATGGGGGCGGCATACACCTTGGGGCAAAAGCGTCATCTGGCGATTGATCTGCTACCAATGAAGCTTGAGCACAGCCCAAGAAAACACAATCAACTCAGCATAGTCATTAATATTTTCAGTGCGGCATTTGCTTTTATCATCATGATTTACGGTGGCGGCAACTTGATGCTGAAAACCATGGCGACAGGCCAGATTTCCCCTGCTCTGGGCATTGAAATGGGCCTGGTTTATGCAGCGATTCCATTGAGCGGTCTGTTTATGGTGATGTACATCATTCGCGATCTGGTGGAACTCATTTCTGCGCGTCAAAAGTTGGCTTGATTACAGCCATCATAAAAACAATAACTCATTGAATAAGGAATAATACCGTGGAATGGCAAGTGCTTATTGTCTTATTTGGTAGCTTTTTTCTGTTACTTGGTATCGGGGTGCCAATTTCATTTTCTATCGGTCTCGCTTCGTTATTAGCAGTAACACTGTCGTTGCCTTTTGATGCTGCTATTGCGGTTATCTCGCAGAAAATGGCCTCTGGTCTGGATAGCTTTGCGTTACTCGCCATCCCATTCTTTATCTTGGCGGGTAACATCATGAACCAAGGCGGTATCGCCATGCGCCTGATTGAATTTGCCAAAATTCTGGGTGGCCGCCTACCGGGTTCACTGGCGCACGTAAACATTATCGCCAATATGATGTTTGGTGCCATTTCAGGTTCAGCCGTGGCATCAGCCGCAGCAGTTGGTGGCACCATGGCGCCACTGCAGAAGAAAGAAGGTTACGACCCAGCGTACTCAGCCGCGGTTAACATTACTTCCTGCCCAACCGGTCTGCTTATTCCGCCCAGTAATACTTTCATTGTCTACTCGCTGATTTCTGGTGGTACCTCAATCGGGGCGCTATTTCTGGCGGGCTATATTCCCGGCCTTATGATGGGCCTGGGTTTGATGCTGGTGGCGGGTTTTATTGCCAAAAAACGCGGCTATGCCATTGCCCCAAAACCGACTCGCGCTGAAGTTATCAAGAAAACCCTGGATGCACTGCCTAGCCTTAGCCTGGTTGTGGTCATCATGGGGGGGATCATCAGTGGGATCTTTACCGCTACAGAAGCCTCTGCCATTGCGGTGGTCTACACGCTGATTCTTGCGGTGGTGTTCTACCGTGAAGTCAGTGTCAAGCAGTTGCCACGTATCGTACTTGAATCGGTGGTCACCACCTCTATCGTCTTGTTATTGATTGGTACATCAATGGGGATGTCTTGGGCGATGGCTAACGCTGATATCCCTTACCTAATCAGTGATGCTCTGTTGGCGATTTCTGATAACCCCATCATTATCCTATTGATCATCAACGTTGCTTTACTGATCGTCGGTATCTTTATGGATATGACTCCTGCGTTACTGATTTTTACCCCTATCTTCCTGCCAATCGCCATGGACTTGGGAATGGATCCGGTACACTTTGGTATCATGATGACGTTTAACCTGTGTATTGGTATTTGTACGCCGCCAGTGGGGAGCGCACTGTTTATCGGTTGTTCAGTCGGTAACGTGAAAATTGATAAAGTTATCAAACCACTACTGCCATTCTATGTGGTATTGGTGGCAACGCTGCTACTGGTTACTTTTATACCGCAAATCAGCTTGACTCTTCCTCGGTTCTTCCTCGGTTATTAAAAATTATTGGATGAGCCCTTTGGGGCTCTCCTTCTTTTGTAAGGACTATTGAAATGAAAAACCTCAGCGATAGCCAATTAAACGCTAACGTTATTGTGCCGAGCTATGACCGTAGTCGACTGAAGTCGAGTATTGTGCATCTGGGGTTCGGTGCCTTCCACCGTGCACATCAGGCGTTGTTTACTAACGAGATGTTAGAGAAAACAGACAGTGACTGGGGGATTTGTGAAGTTAACCTGGTTGGTGGTGAAGCGCTGATCAAACAGTTGCGCGAACAAGACCATCTTTATACCGTGGCAGAGAAGGGCGCGCAGGCGACACAAGTTAAAATGATCGGCTCGGTGACGGAATCGTTGCACCCAGCGCTTGACGGCAAAGCTGCGGTACTGGCGAAAATGACCGAACCGCAAGTAGCGATTGTTTCCATGACCATCACCGAAAAAGGCTATTGTGCTGACCCTGCAACCGGTCGTCTGGATAAAAAAAATCCGTTAATCGTCGCTGACTTAGCCAATCCTCGCGACCCCAACTCGGCTATTGGCTACATTGTTGAAGCTTTGCGTCAACGTCGTGAGAAGGGAATAGCGCCCTTTACCGTGATGTCTTGCGATAACGTACAAGAGAACGGCCATGTGGCGCGGGCCGCAGTACTCGGCTTTGCCAACCTGGTTGATGCTGATTTGGCTACCTGGATTGAAAACCATGTGACTTTCCCATGCACCATGGTTGACCGTATTGTGCCTGCCGCGACAGAAGAGACACTGAAAGAGATCGAAGCCCTGGTTGGTGTCGCCGACCCTTGTGGTATCGCTTGTGAGCCGTTCCGCCAATGGGTGATTGAAGACAACTTTGTGGCGGGGCGCCCTGATTGGAACGTCGCCGGTGCTGAGTTTGTCAGCGATGTGGTGCCCTTTGAAGAAATGAAGCTGCGTATGTTGAACGGCAGCCACTCATTCCTGGCTTATCTCGGTTACCTGGGGGGATACGCACATATTTCCGATACCATGACCAATGCTGACTACCGTAAAGCGGCATTCGACATGATGATGAAAGCGCAAGCGCCAACATTGAAAATGCCACAAGGTACCGACTTGGAAGGGTACGCCAACCTCTTGATTGAGCGGTTTACCAACCCCAGCCTAAAACACCAGACCTGGCAAATTGCCATGGATGGTAGCCAGAAAATCCCACAACGGATGGGCGGTTCTTTGCGTTATCACCTTGCTCGCGGTTCCGATTTTAAATGGTTGGCAATGGGGATTGCCGGTTGGATGCGTTATGTGGCGGGAGTTGATGAACGCGGTGAAGCCATTGATGTTCGTGACCCGATGGTGGCACAGTTCCAGGCAATTTATGCTGAGCAGGGCCTTAACGTTTCGGTGGTGAAAGCGTTGCTGTCCATTGAAGCGATATTTGGTACCGACCTTATTGCCAATGACACCTTTGTCACCGCAGTCACCGAGGCTTACCAACGGATTCTGGATCAGGGTGCGCGCGCTGCCGTAGCATCACTGTAATTTAACACTCAATGCCTGCGCCGATTGCGCGGGCATTGTTTTCACATCCCCCTCAAGCGCGAATATGAATCGCGTTAGTGAAAGAGAAAATGAAAAATTTTTTGTGCGAAGACTTCTTACTGTCGAACGATACCGCCCGCGAGCTCTATCATGACTACGCGAAGGCGATGCCAATCTATGATTACCACTGTCACCTCAACCCCAAAGAAGTGGCCGAGAACCGGCAGTTTGCTAACCTGGGCCAAATTTGGCTTGAGGGTGATCATTACAAATGGCGTGGTATGCGCTCTGCGGGGGTACCCGAGTCACTGATTACCGGTAAAGAAACCTCAGACTATCAGAAGTACCAGGCATGGGCGCAAACTGTTCCCAAAACCTTAGGTAACCCGCTTTATCACTGGACTCATTTGGAGTTACGCCGTCCATTTGGTGTAACGGGCAAACTATTTGGCCCTGAAACCGCAGAGGATATCTGGCACCACTGTAATGAACTGCTGGCGACGCCTGAATTCTCTGCTCGCGGCATTATGAAGCAAATGAATGTGGTGATGGCCGGGACCACCGATGACCCTATTCATTCTCTCGAGGCCCACAAAGCGATCGCGGACGATCAAAGCTTTGATATTGAAGTGGCACCTAGCTGGCGTCCAGATCGCGCATTTAAAATTGAGTTAGACGGTTTTTCCGCCTATATGGCTCAACTTGGGGCGGTGGCCGATGTGGAGATTACGAGCTTTGCTGATTTGCTGACGGCGCTGGAACGCCGCCTGGAGCACTTCAGTGCCCACGGCTGTCGCGCGGCTGACCATGGCATCGAGGTGGTGCGCTTTGCGGCAGTTCCGGCAGAAAGCACGTTAGATGCTATTTTAACGCGTCGTTTGGCAGGTGAAACGCTGACTGAACTTGAAATTGACCAGTTCACTACGGCAGTACAGGTCTGGCTTGGCCAGCAGTACGCCAAACGCGGCTGGGTCATGCAACTACACGTGGGGGCTCAGCGTAATAACAACACGCGGATGTTCCGTTTACTGGGGGCGGATTGCGGCTTCGATTCGATAGGTGATCGTTCATATGCGCTGCAACTTGCTTGCTTGATGGATGCGATGGAGACAACCAACGAATTACCCAAGACCATTCTGTATTGTTTGAACCCACGTGATAACGAAATGCTGGCAACCATGATGGGGAATTTCCAGGATGGCAGTATCGCGGGCAAGATCCAATTTGGTTCTGGCTGGTGGTTCAATGACCAGAAAGATGGCATGGAACGCCAGATGCAACAGCTGTCTCAGCTCGGTTTGTTAAGCCAGTTTGTGGGTATGCTGACAGACTCGCGCAGCTTCCTTTCTTATACTCGCCACGAATACTTCCGTCGTATTCTTTGCAACATGATTGGGCAATGGGCGGAAAATGGTGAAGTACCCCGTGATATGCGCATGTTAGGCAAGATGGTTGAAGATATTTGCTACCACAATGCCAAAGCGTACTTTATGTTGCCGGGTGAGTAACAACCAAATAGGTGTTATGGCACCCTAATGGGGGCCATAACCCATACCCAGATCTATTCAACCGCTAGGCTTGTTACTTGTTACTTGTTACTTGTTACTTGTTACTTGTTGCTGGGGCGGTTCTTGATAGGCCTTGGGGATAAATAGCGAGAAAATGGTACCACAAGGGTCATTATCCGAAACCTCGATGCTGCCATGTGCCTGGCTGACATAGCTGGCCACCAAGTGCAGACCAATACCGTGGTCGCCTCCACGTTTAGTAGTAACCCCCTGTTCAAACAGCGTATCACGCACTTCGGCGGCAATACCGGTGCCGTGATCCGCCACTTCAATCACCAATTCGTTACTGCTGTCATTAATATACAGTTCTACGGCTTGATAAGGCGGCGCACAACGCAGTGTGGCATCCACCGCGTTATCCAACAGATTGCCGATAATCGACATTAATTCGGTTTCATTTAATGCCGCCGGGAGTTGGCGCAATTGGCAAGCGGGATCAAACTGCAACGTGATACCTTTTTCACGTGCGCTGGCGTATTTACCCAACAGTAGCCCACAGATCGTGGCGGAACTGAAACGTTGAGAGATAAAATCGAGGATTTCCTGCGCACCTTCTGATTGTGCTTCTATATAGCGGATAGCTTCATCATACCGTTGCATATGTAACAAACCCGCGAGCGTGGCCGTCCAGTTCAACTGCTCATGGCGCATGATGCGTAGATTGTCGGCATAACGCTTTACCTGGCTAAGCTGGCTACTCAGGGTATTGATATCGTTTTTGTCGCGGAAAGTGATCACCCAACCCTGTAATTCATTCTCCTGCATAATACGTACCCGGTTGGCAATCACCTGTATATGGTTGAAACGGCAGATCTCATCATGAGTATCCTGTTCCAATTGGCTGGCGGAAAAGAAATTCGGTTGTGACTGGATAAGGTCACCGATTTTCTGCCCCAGCAGGCTGCTCATCGGCTGTTTTAGGTCAAGTAACTCACGGGCGGCATAGTTGATGGTGATAATGCGTAACTGTGGATCGATAGCGATCACGCCTTCATAAATCGCTTCCAGCAAGGCTTTCTGTTGGCGTACCAACAGGGCGATTTCTTTGGGTTCCAGTGAGAACATTTGGCGTTTTAAGTTTTTCGACAATAACCAGGAAAAAAGAAACAACGCCGTTAACAGCAGGAGAACTGAAAAAACAATTTGAGTGAGTGTTCGGGCATTTAAGCGGTCGATATGGCTCTTAAGATAACCGACAGAAACAATACCAATGACCTGATCATCCGCATTAAGGATCGGTGCCTTGCTACGTAATGAAATGCCGATGCCGCCTTCGCGGATGGAAATAATACTTTTACCTTCCAACACTTCTTTATTGTCACCCCCCACCATCGGTTTCCCCAGTTGTTTGGGGTGTTCGGAATGGTAAAGGTGCAGGGTGTGCCGATCGCCAACCACAATATAACTGGCATCGCTGGCGGCGCGGATTTGTTTCATCAGATTGGCGATATCTTGCGTATTGTTCTGCTCTACTGCGGTGATCAGTGTCGGGATCAGCGCAATTTCACGGGCCTGGACTTGAGCGCGGGCACCCAGATCACGGTGCAACTGGGTATTCAGATTATAGTAGGTGTAAACGCCAATCAGCGTGAGCAGCACACTTGAACAGGCGACCAGGCAAAGAAAAAGTTTGATGTGAAAAGAGAGTGTTATACGCATGGGTGATTATGGGGCCTCTATTTCGGTTTCCGGGTGTTTTTTTGAGGTAAACCATCATGCTTAATCGCTACCTGTTTGAAGAGATCTTCAGTGCTGTAGCCTTATGTGGTCTGGTGGTTGGTGGCTTGGGCATTGTTTCTGCCAGGTTCTTTTTTTTGATCATGCTGCTAGCGTGGATTTTATTCGCTAGCGATTGATATCCGGTTATAGCGCTCGTTATAGGCGCGGCGAAACTGAGCCAATTCGAACGCATCCAGATCCAGTTCTGCAAAGTAAAACAGTGCCGCTTCAGTGTGCTCGGCATACAACACCGCTGGCAGCCCGGCACGTAACAGTGTTTCTCGCCAGAGATCAATCTGTTGGTCATCCGCCTGTTTGATAAACGTCAGGTAGATAAACAACAGATACGCCGCTTGATGCATCTCTTCGGTATAGCCATTATTCAACATCCGGATAAAGGCCTGGCTGTTGCGGCTACCCATTTCCTGCATCATTGATTCAATCAGCATCGGTTTTACCTTCAGGAAACGCGCCAATGAAGCGATGGCCTTGCGGGTATCGGAAGTCAAAACAAGATAACCAATGATAAATGTGGCGCACAGGGCGGCGATGATGATCCAGATCATTGATGGTGTATTACCTTTTTGCTGCGCCAGAGAATGACGTCAGTGTTGTTCACTATTGAAATTGTCTGCAGATGGTTGTTGATGATTCACCTGGCAATTGAAGTTGGCAGCATCTTGTGCCAGTGCCTCCAAATGGACACTTAATATTTTGATCTGCTTGATCAGAACATGTTGCTCTGGCACTGAATTAGCGGTACTCAGTTTGCGTACTAGCTGTTCGTTTTGCATACGCAAGATGATTTCACGCTGCTTGGCTTCTTCTAACTGCTGTTGCAAAGCCTGATAGCTGTGTTGCCATTCACGGTGCTGCTTTTCGAAGCTGGCTTGCAACTCGTTCATTGCATGGTGAAAATGGAGTTCCAGCTCACGCATAGTCATAGATTCGATCCTTTGCGGCACTCAATAATGGGCGATAGTATAACTAAAACCGCTCATAAGCTCACTTGTTGCTGCGCATTACTGATTTGCAACCGTGCGACAGCACTTTACAATGGGTTTGGCTGGCCCCAAACAGTCGCTTCCCTGTGCGCCTATCTGGTTTTTTGCAGGGTTTGAGCCGTGTGGGGACCATTAAAGGATACCGTCAGGCCATCTTTTTGAGTGATGTGAAATGAACGACGATGACCAAGGTTTTTTTACGCAAGCCATGGCTGATGTGACCCCGCTACCCAAGGGGCAACAAACGCTCTACCTTAAGCCACAGGACGTGGTGGATAAACTTGCGCGCCGCGAAGCGCAGGCGTTGCAACAGGAAAACTTTCTCAGTACCGGGTTTCTCGACATCATTCCGTGCGATACCCCATTGGAATATAAAGGCGAAGGCATTCAGCAAGGCGTCTTGGACAAGTTGCGCACTGGGCGCTACCCCCCGCAGGCCAGCCTCAATTTACTGCGTCAGCCAGTAGAACATTGCCGCCAGGCACTATTCCGTTTTATGGTTCAGGCTGAGCAAGATAGCCTGCGTTCACTGTTGATTGTCCATGGCCGTGGACGAACAGATCAAAGCCACCCGAATATCATCCGCAGTTATGTGGCCAAATGGTTGGGGCAGTTTGAACAGGTACAGGCTTTTTGCCGGGCGCTACCTCGGGATGGCGGTGAGGGGGCTTGCTATGTCACGCTACGCAAATCGCTGACAGCGAAAATAGATAACTTTGAACGCCATGCTAAACGTAGCCGTTGATATCTTTAGGTAATATATGGCGGCGTAGCGTTACGCCGCCATCAGGGAAAAGTTACTGTTTACGAAATTTATAGTCCAGAGAGAAACGCCCTGCTCCAGTAATCGACAGCAGCAGTAGCCCGGCGACAATACTGATGTTTTTAAAGAAATTAATCTCATTCCCGAGCATTTCTAACCCACTCATCCGCCAGAATGGGTGACCAATCAAAGCCGTACCCAATACATAGATGGCATAAATGATGGCCAAGGGACGGGTGTAGAACCCCACGACAATGGCGATACCGAAAACAAATTCAACCAGTATGGATATCAATGCTGCCAGATAGGGCAGTGGTGTGCCATAACCTTCCATCGCGCTAACGGTGGCCCCGAAGTTGGTTAATTTCATCCAGCCGAAAACAAGAAACAGCATCATCAACAGAATTCTTGACAGCAGAATGGTGCTGTCTTTTAAAGTTTCGTTCATGGTGAACCCCTTAATCACGATGAATGGGCGTTACAATTTAAAGATTAGAACAAATTTAAATAACGTCTATCTTGATCCTTTAAGTTGTGCAATTCCATCGCGGTGTCCACTTGCGGTTTGCTGGGGTTATCGCTGTCATTGCTGATTAATGACCTGCTGCTTTGCTGCGTATACCGCTCAAATTATGCCGATTATCAATTTGTTGATGGCGTTGATTGTTGTCTTATTTAACAGTTTGATTCCTTTAGTAAAACAGCAATTATCATCCTGATGCGCCGCCCATTATCAATTTGAGATAGGCGCGAGTTTTAACGTGATAAAACCCTGATTTTATTTGGGGGCATTCATCAAAAAAATTAATTATTTAGCTAAAATATGTGAATGGCATCACAAGGATGTTACGCCGAAGGGCCTGCGCTATTTGTTGGCATATCTCTTGGATCTTTTTCCAAATGTATTGGCGAACGAGAGGGTGTTCGCCGCTGATAAAAATAATGAAGGAGAATGCAATGGGTGCTTCAGGTTCAACGCCTGTACGGCGAGTGGATGGACTGGCGAAAGTCACAGGTACTGCTGTTTACGGTAATGACATGACATTACCGGGTATGTTGTACGGTGTTTGCCGTTATGCAGATATTCCCGCAGGTAAAGTTGAGGAGATTGATCTCAGCGAAGCACTGAAAATTGATGGTGTGGTCAAAATTGCCACTTATAAGGATATCCCCGGTGAACCTGTAGTTGGCATCATGGTTAAAGACTACCTGCCGATCATCAAAGATGAAGTGGTTTTTCACGGGGATGTGATAGCGGTGGTGGCGGCGAAAACCTATGAAGCCGCCTGTGCTGCAGCAGATAAAATCCGGGTGCGTTATACCCCTTACACCCCGGTGACAGATGTTGAACAGGCGCTGAAGAAAGATGCCCGCTTGGTCCACCCAGAGCGGGAAAACAATATTGCCGCCCATCATCATACGGTGAAAGGGGATATTGATGCTGGCTTTGCCCGTGCCAAGCATATTATTGAACGTGAGTATGAAGTAGGTTTTCAGGAGCATGCTTACATTGAACCGGAAGTTGTGCTCACCTGGTTGGACCCGACGGAACGCCATTTAGTGATTTCAGGATCGATCCAAAACCCGCACCGGGTACGCAGTTTTGTGGCGCGCTTTATGGGGTGCCCACAAAGCCACATCAATATTAAGCGTGCGGTGATGGGCGGTTCGTTTGGCGGTAAGGATGACATTATCGATCACCTCTCTTGCCGTTCGGCGCTACTGACCACGCTGACCGGTCGCCCAGTCAAATTCACCTATACGCGTGAACAGTCCATTCTGGAAAGCTGCAAGCGTCACCCTTATAAGATGAAGTACAAAGTCGGCTTGGATGATGCCGGCCATATTTTGGCAATGAAAGTCGATGTGCTGGCCGACAGTGGTGGCTATGCCGCCTCCACGCCGTTTGTGACTTGGCGTAGCTCGGTACAAGCCGCTGGCCCCTATAACATTCCCAATGTGCGTATCGATGTTACCGGGGTTTATACCAACAACAGTTACACCTCTGCGATGCGCGGGTTTGGTTCACCGCAAGTGGTTTATGCCAATGAATCACTGATGGATGAGATTGCTGCCCAGTTAAATATGTCACCGGTGGAGATCCGCCGGATTAATGCGTTGCGTCAGGGCGACACTTCAATTACCGGCCAGGTGTTTGACCAGCATACAGTCTCGGCGCTGGAGGTTCTGGATAAAGCGGTGACGGCCACCGAGTTTGAAGCCAAACGCCAACATTATGAACAACTGAATCAGCGTGGTGGTGTGCACCGTTATGGCATCGGCCTGGCGCTCAGCTACCGTGGTTGCTCCATTGGTGCGGAAGGGGTGGATACCTCAACGGCACTGGTTCAGGTGAACGAAGATGGCAGCGTGAATATCGCCACTTCCGTGTCGGAAAATGGGCAGGGGCTACAGACCGCCATGTCACTAATTACCGCAGGAGCCTTTGGTATTCCATTAGCTGAAATCCGTTTTAGTGAACCGCCTACATCGGTGATTGGTGACGGTGGTTCAACAGCGGCGACACGCGGAACCCTGGTGGGTGGTGGAGCGATTCTCGATGCGGCAGAGAAGATCAAACAACGTATTCTGAGCGTGGTTGCTGAAACGGTGGGTAGCCCAAACTTGGCTGATACCTTGTGGCAGGATGGCTGGATTATCAACCGATTCAATGAACAAAAACGTATCGATTTCAAAACAGCGGTGAACAAGACCAAGTGGGCGAGTGTCAGCCTGACGGAGTATGGTTGGTTCGTGCCGCCCCCCATCCATTGGGACGAAGAGAAAGGATGCGGTAGCCCCTATTTTACCTGGGTATATGGTTGCCAGGTCGCCGAAACCCGCACCAACACCAGCACCGGGAAAACCGAGCTGTTACATGTTACGGCAGTACATGATGTCGGCCATGTAATTAACCCTGTCGGCTTTGAAGGGCAGGTGAGTGGTGGTGTGGCACAGGGCTTCGGCTATGCCCTGCTGGAGGACTTCAACATTGAAGGTGGGGAAGTTAAATCGGAGAACTTCGACAGCTACTTACTGCCGACCATCAAAGATATTCCCCCTATCACGGTGATCGGCGTGGAGAACCCAGATGCCGCAGGGCCACTCGGTGCCAAAGGTATTGGTGAGCCAGCAACGGAACTGGCGGCTGCAGCGATTAATAACGCAGTCAGCTCAGCGTTGGGCACGCGTTTTAACAAACTGCCTCTGACACTGGAGCAGGTCATTTTGGGTTACAACCTGAAAAAACCAGCCCGGCAGAGTGAGTTGATGATTGAACCATCCAGCAGGAAACAGGTGTTGCGCCTGACCGACGTCACGGTGACCCGCCCACAAACGCTGGAACAGGCGTTGGAGCTGTTGAAGACCGAGGGCACCAGTGCCATTGCTGGTGGTACTGATGTTATCGTTCAGGCTCGTCTGCAAACCAAGCCGATAAACTTAATCGATATTTCCCACCTGCCAGAGTTGACGCAGATAACCGAGCACAGCGCGACCGGGGAGCTATTTATCGGTGGTGCGGTAACATTTAACCGTATTGTTGAGCACCCAGTGATTCGTGAACGTTATCCGTTATTGGCGCAGGCGTGCCGCACGGTGGGTTCCAACCAGATCCGTAACCGGGCAACCATTGGCGGCAATATGGTCAATGCGGCCCCCTGTGGGGATTCGATCCCGCCAGCGATTATTTACGATGCCGTTATTGAACTGCGATCTCGTCAGGCGATGCGGCGGATGTCTTTAAGCGAGTTTTTACTGTCAGGATACAAAACTCAGCGCCAGCCGGATGAACTGTTGACGCAAGTGATTCTGCCGCCGTTGGCCAGACCCGCGGCCTTGAGTTTTTATCATCAACTGGGGCGCCGTAATGCACTGAACATCACGCGTCAGAGCCTGACGTGCCTGGTGGACTGTGATGCCAATGGCGTGATTGATTATTGTCGGTTGGTTGACGGCGCCTTGTTCAGCAAGCCTCAGCGCCTAATAGACATTGAAGCCTGCCTGACTGGCAAGAAGCTGTCTGACGATGTCATCAACAGCGCGAGCCAGATCCTGGACAAATTGATCTACGCGGCAATCGGTAAACGCTGGTCTGCAGCATACAAACAGCCGGTATTCGTCAATATGTTCCGCGATATGATGGCGGATGTGCAGCGGCAACTCGGCAAGTAAGTGGGCTCACCCGTATTACTGGGTAACGATTTGGACAGGCGTGTCATTGGCCATGAAATACCAAGATGCCCTACACGCCATACCGTGGAAGAGAGATTATGAGTACGATAAAAGTTAAGGTAAACGGTGAGTTAGTTGAAGCGCAGGTGACAGGTAATATGCGTTTGTTGGACATGCTGCGCGATAAACTTCAGCTTACGGCAACGAAGGAAGGATGCGCCATTGGCGAATGTGGCGCATGTACAGTGATGATGAATGGCAACGCCGTCTGTTCGTGCCTGGTTTTAGCACAGCAGTGCGAAGATGCCGAAATCACCACCCTGGAAGGGTTGGCAGACAACCCCATCACCCAGGAGCTGCAACATGCGTTCGTTGAGCGTGGTGGTGTACAGTGCGGGTTTTGCACCCCGGGCGTGCTGGTGAGTACCACTGCACTGTTGGCGAAACATCCGGACCCCAGTGAGGAGCAGTTGATGGATGCGCTGGAAGGAAACATTTGCCGCTGCACTGGCTACCAGCCAATATTGGATTCCATCCACTATGCGTTAAAACGGTAAAATTAAGCCGATTATTATCAACCAAGTGGAACGCCAGGCCGACAAATTGTCGGCCTTTTTTATGTGCATGCCATTCAAGCTGTTTGCGCATCGGTTTTACCGGGGGCTTATCGTTATTCTGCCCTGCAACATAACGAAACTTAGGTATATATTATTCGGTACTATTTACTGGTAACAGGAAGTTTGTAATGACAGTTGAAATTCGCCGGGCGGAAAGACGTGATGCCAAGTTGATTCTGGATATGATCATTGAGCTGGCAGTGTATGAAAAGGCGCGAGATGAAGTGCGCACGTCACAAAGTGAGATTGAAGAAAGCCTGTTTGGCGAACATGCCAGTGCTGAAGCCCTTATTTGCAGTGTGGATGGCAAACCCGCGGGTTACGCGGTGTTTTTTATGAGTTATTCCACCTGGCTGGGTAAAAACGGTATTTACCTGGAAGACTTGTACATTGCCCCTCAGTTCCGTGGGGCGGGCAGTGGTAAAGCGCTGTTACGCCATATTGCGCAGCTTGCTTGTGAACGGGGTTGTGGGCGCTTGGAGTGGAGCGTGTTGGACTGGAACCAGCCAGCAATTGATTTTTATCTCAGCATTGGTGCTGCATCACAAGATGAATGGGTCCGTTACCGCATGGAAGGAAAAGTACTGGAGCAATTTGCGCGGTCTTGATCAGTGGACTGTTGCTATACTCAAGTTCAATGAAGTTGCAGGTAGGCGGCAACTGAGCGAAGCCCCAGGAGCTTGGCCGACCAAGTGACTGGGGTGAGTAAAGGCAGCCAACACCGCTGCAGCCTCATTGGCGACGAGTATAGATTAATTCCGGTACCTTGGTGGATACCGGAGTGATCAATTATTTACCCGGCATCATACGGCGCAGCGTATTGTCACCACGGAAATAATGATGGTAAAGCGCTGCCAGAGCATGAATACCAATAATGAAATAACCGGTATTTGCTAACACTTCGTGGATTTCTTTAAGGAAGTGGCCTGTTTGCGGATCTGGTGAAACGAACTGCGGTACTTGCCAGCCCAATATAATCAAATCTTTGCCACCATAAACCACGCTGAGCATGCCCAACAATGGTAAAACTAAAAACAACAGATAAAGTATCCAGTGGATAACCGCCGCACCGCGTGCTTGCAAGGGTTCCAATGGCGGCGTGATGGGTGGGGCTTTGTGGAGATGCCGTAAACCAAGGCGGATAAACATCAGCACAAAAACTGAAATACCAAAGTTATAGTGCAACTGCTTCACCAACGCAACGTACTCATCAGGCACCGAATCTTTCAACAACATGGCACTGTAGGTCAAAATCACCATCACTAACGTTAGCCAGTGAAAAAGGATTTGTGACTTGGCGTAACGATCATCCATAAGCTCTCCCTATATTTAAATGATGCAATTTTGTTAATGTACTGATTGAATAGATTTTGAAAACAATAAAAAACGGAGTCCAGAAATGCCAAAAGCAGAAGGGGACTAGGTTCGCCGAGTTCAAGGATAGATGATGAGATGACAGGGTGCAATACAGCCCCTGCCTAAATCCGTTGGTTTAGTAGGGAAAAGACAACAACAATAGAATGCTATCTGTTCACTGATGCCTTTCCCCCCCGTAGATACAGGCGACATACCAAAAACCTGAGTAACTGTCGCAATCTTTGTTACAGGTATGACTGGCTCCCATAGAGACACAGGCAAAGGTGGGGGCGGTAATGGTAAACAGCAGGATTGCAGCACCATACTTGATAATTTTTGGCATCATCAATTCTCCTCTCTCTGTTGTAAGTCGCTGAGCTAGTTTAAACAGCACTAACAGGTTATGTTAAATTTCCTAATGGTTGTCAACTATACCCTAAATAATTCGTTTTGCAGGAAGGCGGCGACGCAGAGAATCCCCAGGAGCTTACATTGGTAAGTGACTGGGGTGAACGAGGAAAGCCAACACACATGCAATTTGAAGTATGACGGGTATAAATCGCATCATTCGCTGATAGAAACTTTATTTTTACCGGCTGGCTGGGGCATGGCTGACGGTGGAAATGAGGTTAAAAGAGTCGAGGTCTTTCAATAGGGTGCGAGTCAGCGGTAGGTAGAGGGAGTCGGTTTTGTGGTTGAAGCGGGTAAAGCCAAAGTTAAGGTTATGCACAAATCTTATGCTGATAGTTTTCAATGGTTACTCGGATCTGATAAAAAGATTATCTGTAATTGAGCGCAGGCAGGACAGGAGGTGTCCGTCATAAACGGTTCGTCAGAAGAAAATCCAGTCCCAGACGGCGCGGGTACAGGCTTCAACATTACTGACAGGTGTAACCTCCCCCTGGAAGAGAGCATTGCAGAGACTACTTTTACCGGCTCCGGTTTTACCCATAATGCCGATCACCGGCTCGTATTGTGTAAGACAGCGAAGACGTTCAAGAATGTAGTTGCGGATGGTGTGGGGCAGAGAAGCTAATGGCTTCTCAATGGCCTGGAGGCCGTCAGGTTCTTGCATATGGAGATCTCTGCGTGAAAAATAAAAAGCCCCGCAATTCATAAAGATGCGGGTGACTCACTGAGATGATATCTGTCTGAAATTATTTGCAATATTAGGTAATGGCTTGATTGTGTCCCCATGGCTTTGGATACATTCGATTCCTTAAGCCTGTTTAGTATAGAAAATGCATGTATTTAGACTGATATCAAAAAATGATAAAAAACTAGCTACAATAACTGTATTAATGTACAGTTGTCGGTGTGAGGGAGATGTGTAATCTTTGATGGTGAATATTTGACCTATTTGGTTTACTCCATATTGAACAAGAGGTTATACTTAGATAAAATAGTTTCTATGGACTAGGCATGTTTACTGACCCTAACAGCGACCCAAAAGCATGGGAGCAATATTTTAAGAGTATTGTCCGTTTGCATTATAAACCGGCTAATTTCTGTGACATGCCAGATTCGCAAAATGGTGATTTTGGTATTGAATGTTACACCCTATCTGGACATGTGTTTCAATGTTACTTACCAGAACAATCAAGTGATATTGAAAAATTAGTAAAATCACAACGCCGTAAAATAAATATAGATATTTTAAAGTTTACAAAAAAATATAGAGAAGATCTTGAGTTGTTATTTGGTGATACAAAGATTAGTCGGTGGATTCTGGCAACACCCTATAGTAAATCATCGAAACTAACACAATATTGCACTCAGAAATCTTTGCGGGTGCGAGCTCTCGGTTTGCCCTATGTTGCAGATGACTTTCAAATATTAGTTAAGACGGATAGTGATTATATTACAGAGAGGTCATTGCTTCGTAGGACGAATTTTCAGTTAAACTTGGAGCTAGATAACGCTACAGTAGAAAATGCAGCTTCATTTATTAATGAACATGTTGATTTCCTTGATAAATTAAATTTAAAGCTTCCTAAAATTGATCCTTCAGAATCGGCACAAAATAATTATCGGCACTTTTTAATACAAAAATATCTTGATTATCAAAACCTCTTGGATGAATTGAAACAGAACTGGGTTGATATTTATCAAGTTGTATATAAATGTATACAACAAAGGGAAACAAATTTAGTCGGACTCTCTATGCTGAGCTCGTCAGGTACACAACCTGGGGAGAAGATGCTAAAGCAAATGGAAGTATTGAAAGATAATATTGAAAAGGAAATACCAACTTTTAAAGAGTCCGATTTAGAAAAGATCAACTGGGGTGTCATTTCTGACTGGTTAATTAGATGCCCGTTGGATTTTTGAGATGGTGAAAAATGAACATTAAAGTAGAAGATATCATCGGACGTCCCTTCACATTCACGAGAAGACCAGAGCATCTTCCATGTGAAATGAGGCCTATGTGGCGCGCTAGTTTGATTATAATTTCTTTCACGCTTGTTGCTTCCAGAACTGGTGTATGCTCATTAAAAAAGCTACATGTTATCAATTGGTTGTTAAAATCAGAGAAAAATGCTACCGATTTCGCGTTTTGGGTTTTAAATAAAGATGGTATAAAGCCAGAAGTAAGGATGGACCCAACCTTTGATAGAGCTATTGAACTCTTACTGGCTGATAAATTTATCAGCCAAGAAAACGGAAAGTTCAGTCTTACTGATAAAGGCAGCCGGTCATCAATAGAGTTGTTTTCTATGAATATATTTAAAAAGGAATTAGATACTCTTTTAAAAAACAAAAAAGGTCTGACGGAAGCTAATGTTACCAAACTCTTTCAGGTAGGATGATATGTCTTTTGAATTAATATCCCTTAAAATAACAGTTAATACAATTGATGGACCATATGGAGTTAATATTCCATTCTCAAGTGGGCTCTTTCTTCTGCGTGTTGAAAACTCCCATGGCAAGTCAACTTGTATGAATGCTATCGCATACGCTCTTGGAATGGAAAGAGCATTGGGTTTAGGTGGAGCAAAGATACCATTTCCTCCATCTTTAACCCGAGCCTTGACTAATAAAGAGGGTGAAGAAATAGGTGTCATTAAATCATTTGTTGAACTAACTATTAAAAATAAATGGAATAAGTTTGCAACATTGAAAAGAAATATAGCTGGCTTTGAAAGTGATAATGTTATCACAATAAAAGAGTTCGATGTTGAAGGGAAGGATAATAATGGAACGTATTTTTTACACCTTGAAGGTGATGCTAAAAGAGAGCTAGGGTTTTATTTTTGGTTATCTAAATTCCTTGATTGGAACATTCCTCAAGTACCAAACCATAATGGTAAGGATACTCCATTATACCCATCGGTACTCTTTCCTGGATGGTTTGTTGAGCAGAAAAAGGGGTGGTCTTCAATACTTGCAACTGTACCTACGCAATTTGGTATAAAAGAATGTAAAAAAAGAGTTTTAGAATTTTTACTTTCTTTAGATGTTAATGATAATATCTTGGAGAGAAGTGAAATTAAAAATGAAATAGATAATGTTTCATTTAAATGGAAACTGATAAGGCATAATGCGGAAATTGTCTCAGCAAAAATATCAGGTATTGTTTCAGGAATCCCTGAACAACCAGAAGTAAAATTTGACACATACAAAATTGACTTGGTACTAAAAGAACAAGAGTCGATCATTTCTGCAATCGAATATCGTAAGAATTTAGAGTCTAAGTTGAATGACCTCAATACTGAAACTATAAAGCCTGAAGATAATGAAAAAGTGCAAGTAGAGGTAGTTAGACTCATTAGCTCTAAATTAGATGAAATTAATTCACAAGAGCTAGCTTTACAAAAAATTAGTGATCATAAAAGTTATATAGCCCATCAAATATCATCAACAAAAGACAGGCTTAATAACCTATTAGATGATAAAAGAAAATATGAGGATCTGAAAAAAATAGCATCCTCTTCTGCATTTGAAAATACTCATTTAAATAGTAATGAGTGTCCAACTTGTGGGGCTCCTTACAGTGATAACTTATTAGATCTTTCATCACAAGACAATCTGATGACCTATGAGAGTAGTTTGAATTTTATCAAAGATCAGATTAAAGCTTTTGAATTTGTTTTGCATGATAGTGAAAAACAGCTTCAATATAAAATCTCGGAACAGAGAAAAATTGAAGAGCTTATAGCTTCCTTAAAGATTGATATTGATAGATTGAAAAAAAGAGATAATTCATCTTTAGCCTTGCAGGAAGAAATTCTTCGTAGAAAAATAAATCTAGAAAATACAATTGAAAATATAAATAACGCGTATATTTCTTTAGCTGAAATTAAGCTTGAGTTAAACACACTACATTCAAAATATACAAAACTCCTTTCGAAAAGGAAGGCGTTTCCTCAAAGTATTCTTTCCTCTAAAGATTTAGATAAACTGAAATCATTGAGGTCTGGTTTGGTTAGTAGACTTAGTAAATATAATTTTTCTAGTTTTGATGCTAACTTGATTAATATCTCTGAAGAAACCTATCTGCCAACAAGAGAGGGTTATGATATTGGGTTTGATACTTCTGCAAGTGATGGTATTCGTATTATTTGGGGATATTTGATTAGCTTGTTTTCTGTCGGTAAAGAGTATTCAACAAACCATCCTGGGTTGGTTGTTTTCGATGAACCTCGCCAGCAAGAGGCGAATAAGGTAAGTTTTGCTGAGTTACTTAGAGATGCTGCCAAGTCAGCTTCAAATGGTGGGCAAATAATATTTGCAACTTCTGAAGAAGAGAGTGTTCTTGTTGAAGCATTAAAAGAACATGATTATAAAATAGTATCTTTTGATAAAAATGATGGTAAGCTACTACGGAAATTAGATATTTGAGTCTGTCCATAATTCTGCGTAATTGCCAACGCATTAAGGTGATCGCTCAGGCGATCACCGAACTCGATAATAAAACGACTCATGGCTAATCGCCAGTTCTGGATCGGCATATTTAAGTTAATTAATTTCCCATATCGAACATTAATGCATGAATGTTTTTGTTTTCGTTATGGTTATTAATTATTGTTTTGTTAAATCTCTCCTTAGCTTTGTTTAGCTTGAACTTTGCTCTTTGTGTTTTTGCTTCTGACTCTGCTTCGATAATACATCTATGTGCATTTTTATATGTAAATGACCTTATGTCACCATGAGAAATCAAATTAATCATTACATCAAATGATTGTAGCCAATCTATAGAAGTATCACTTTCAAGAGTATTCCATATCACATTGTGCATTTCATATGATTCTGCAATGTGTATATCTTTGTTTCTATTCTGTGAGTCTTTTATTGATATAGCTAGATACTGACTGGCCTCAACTAGGTCATTTACTCTATCAATACCATTTCGTAAAGATGATCTATGAGTTAAGCTTTTTGCTAAGTAATATGCCCATTTATAGTTGCTGAACTTTTTCTTGTCTAGTGCTAATCGAGATACTTCTATTTCTCCAGCGATAGAGCCTAACGAGTTTTCACAATTATACCAAAAATCGAATAGCATTTCTTTTTCTTGACCGTTATCAAACGATTGCTTGAGTATTTTTCTGGCTTCATCATAATTCGGAGATGCAGACTGTAAAATACATCTGGCATGTGCAAGTAATAAGTCGGAGTTTTTAGGCTGTCTTTGTAGTTCATTAGTTATCGTTTTTATAGCCTCTAATTCCCGCTCTTCTTTCATAAGCGATAGGGCTTGACTAATGGCTAGCCCAATTCTCTTTGTGTTTCCTTGTTTTCCTTGAGTATTTAATCCAAGTCGAATCTGTTGTATTGATTTTTTTAAATTCTTATAGTCTGCTGCTAACTTATCTTGTAATTCAGATAATATCAATTTAGTCGTCATTGAAATTGAGAATCTATCTTCATTTTCGATGAATTTTGGAGCGTTAACCAAAAACAATGATTGTAGTTCAATCAAAGCATCATTAAGCCTAATTTTAGGTAATCCAGATGCTTGCTGTAACTCAGATTTGGAACAGCTATCAAAGTAAAAAATGCACAAAAGAGCCCTTTTTGCTTCAATTCCTAAACTAAGTATTTCTCTTTCAACAGCAGCACTTCTAGCATCCTCACCCGTCTGCCCTTTCCATTCTGTTACTGCTGAATCAAAAGTATCACCTAATTTACAAAGACGAAGTATGGATTGAGTTAGCAACGGTGAACCATCGGTTGCTTGATAGATATTATCAATTTTCTTTTTGTTTGGTTTTTTTATAGAGTATTTATCACAATATTCGGTTAATAGTTCTTCATAGTCTGATTTTTTTAATCCACCGACTTCTATACACAAATCATCTGAATAAGAGAATCTATTTCTTGTGGTTATTAAAAATCTAACTTTTTCTTGACCTAATTGCCTGCAAGTGTCAACGACTTTTAATTGTTCGCCTTGTTCCAAAGAGTCAACATTATCAATAATAATTAAAGATGGGAAAATAGGGAGTGATGACCTTAGTTTTAGTTTTATGTTTTGTACTGATGTTGATTCTAATAAATCCCCATCTAAGGCACAATGCTCTGATAATGTAACTAAAAAGCTATTATAGTCAGTGAAGTCTACTTCTTGTAGATTGAAATATCTATTATCGAAGCCGGAAAATTGTTTTTCTTTAGCACCTAACCATAATACTCGTTCAAACTTTGCAGGTGGGGAATCTAAAAATTGCTGACAAAACTTATAGGCGATTGATGTCTTGCCCTTCCCTCCATCACCAGCTAGCACCTTAGTATATTCTAAAGGGTCAGAGAGCCATTCCCATAGTATAGATAAAATACTCTCTCTGCCAATAAATTTAGGGCAAATTATTCTTCTCTCAGGGAGGTTATGATCTATACTAACCTCTATCCTAGTGTTGTTGTTTATTTCCATGAAGGTTCTAGGAGAAAAAAGAAATCGCCAATCTTCTGTAGCAGTGGCTTTCATACAATCATCAAGTTTTCTTAGATAAACGTCTCCTTCTAGAAATATATTCTTTTCTGAAGTGGCTGTTTTCTTTTTTGGACTGCTTTTGATGAATTTAACAGGTAATGTACTATCTTTTTCTCTCTGAGGTATATGTAGTACACCGATGTTAAAATTTTTGTCTCTTGATGCGACTTGATATGTTGAATAAGTTATATCTATCTGAGCGTCTAAATAAGTTTTTATTAAATTTTTAAGTTGTGAAATATTTATCTTGCTTAGATCGGTATCTATTGGTATGAATACTTTGTCTTTTTCCTGCTCACGAACTCCATATATAATGTAACCACCAAAGCTATTATGGAAGCTGGATATTTGCTTGACTGCTTTTGCCAATGATAATTCATCATTCTCTAGTTCTTCTTTATAGTCCCAGAGCACTGATTCTTTTGCTATAAATTTATTTTCCAGGTAAAGATTTTTTAATACTTCCTGCGCTGAAGCTCCCTTCATTACACATGTGTGAATTTCATTTTTTATCTCAACTATATTGAATCCTATACTCATTGGGTATCCCTTATTCGCTATTTTGCGTTTTCTTACTATGTCTGACCACCAACATATTAACTCTTTTCTCTGCTGTAAATACGTAGAGCGATTGTATGCACGTCTCACTTCATTTTTATCACTATGCGCTAATGCAGCTTCAATCGCATCAGATTAAAGCCAGCATTATTCATCACTGTAGTAACAATAGATCGTAGACCATGTGCGACTAATTTTCCATCATAGCCGATACGTTTTAAGGCAGCATTTGCCGTTTGGCTATTCATTGGTTTACGCGGATCATTACGGCCAGGGAATACGTACTCACGTCTGCCGCTGATAGGCCGCATGATTTCGAGTATATCTAATGCCTGGTCTGAGAGTAAAACAATGTGACCTCGCTTTGCCTACATGCGTGCTGCTGGAATACGCCATTCTCTTTTCTCTATATCGGTTTCCGAAAAGGCGGTTGCGGATGCTTCAGCAGGGAGTATCAGCGTCAATAATTGCCATTCAAGCAAACAGCGAGTGGGTACCGATAGATTACTCATCGAGATAGTGCGCATCAGCTTGGCTCATTCTTCGGGGCGTATAGTTGGCATATGTTGCTTTTTGTGGTACTCAAACGCATTACCGATATCAGAGGCAGGGTTAGCCTCAATCAAGCCAGTGTTGACGGCATAGATCATGATTTCGTTGATACGTTGCACAAGTCGAAGAACAGTCTCTAACGTTCCACGCGCTTTGATAGGTTCTAATACCTGTTCAGCAACCACGCTTTAATTTCCTGAACGGGGACATTCTCTAGGGAAGGCAAAATATCTTTCTCGATGGAGCGCCAGATATCTTTTGCGTGGTCTTCGCTCACATAGGCTTGCTTCAATGCAAACCACTGCTTGGCGACGTTAAGGAAAATGCTTTCCTGGGCGATCTGTTGCTGTTTTGTTTCTTCTGCATCTTTGGCCTACGGGTTAATCCCATGAACAAGTAGTGAAAGCTTTTCATCATGGAGCTTTCTGGCATCGGCTAATGAGAGAGCAGGGTAGGCACCTAGGCTTACGTTGGTTCGCTTGTCAGTACCCGGGCGTTGGTAGCGTAACCGCCACAGCTTTTTGCCGCAGGTCTTGACCAGGAGGAACAGACCGTCGCCGTCGTACAGCGTGTAGTTTGGCTTTGAGGATTTCATTGTGGGGCAGGGGGGGTTAGGCGCGCCATAACTAGCTCCCTTACATAATTGGTATACTTTATAGATTACATCTAAACGTATACCAATAAATCCCGGATTCACCCGGATATGTTCAGAAAGTTAAAGACACAAAAAAGCCCGCAAGGCTTATACCATGCGGGCTTTTCGTACTTCTCCGGGCTTATCTGGTGATACCCGGATCATTATTTGGTGGAGCTGGGGGGATTTGAACCCCCGTCCGAAATTACTACACCGTCGGCACTACATGCTTAGTCAATCTTTACATTCGCCGGTCAGCTGCGGATGGACACGCCACTAACAAACTAGCCTGATTAGATTTAGTGCTTCAACCCCAGGCAAGGTCTCCACACGATCTCTTTTGGGTTTGACCTCTCTTGATCCCCGTCTTAAGAGCGGAAGCTAGGGAGAGAGGGCTCTAGGCAGGGTATTAAGCTGCTAGTGCGTAGTTTTCGTCGTTTGCGACTATTTTTTTGCGGCTTTTTACGAGGCAAACCGCCCCTCGGCATGCTCCTTGGGCTTCGCAAATCCCGTCGAATCCAGAATCAGCCCCAAGTAACTGTGAGCAGTATATCAGAAATCTATCCTGTTAAGCCAGAGACTTAACGATTGGCATGCTTCATGATACGGGCTTTCGCCGTCTGCCATTCACGATCTTTAATATCATCGCGCTTATCGTGTTCTTTTTTACCCTTGGCTACACCAATTTTTACTTTGCTCCAGGCATTTTTCCAATACATGGAGAGGGCAACAACGGTATACCCGTCACGGGTAACGCGGCCAATTAACGAATCTAGCTCACGCTTTTTCAGTAACAGTTTTCGGGAACGTGTTGGATCGCAGACCACATGAGTTGATGCGACATTCAGCGGGGAAATGGTGGCACCGAATAGATAGGCTTCACCGTTACGAAATATCACATAGCTATCGCTGATGTTAGCTTTGCCAGCACGTAGTGATTTTACTTCCCAACCTTGCAGCGACAAGCCCGCCTCGATCTCCTCTTCAATGGAGTACTCGAAACGTGCTCGCTTGTTCTGCGCAATAGTTGCGGAACCGGGTTTGTGGGCTTTTTTCTTTGTCATAGTCTGCTCATTATACTGGATGAAACCACGAAAGAAATCCCTTAACGCTCTGTACCTGCGCTATTTCTTCTTTTTTGAACGCCTCAAATGGTAGCAGATTTTTGTCTGGCCACAGATAAATGGTACTATTCGCATGTTTTTTGCCTTACAGGAAATGATATGCCTCAGATCAGTCGCTCTGCATTGGTGCCTTTTAGTGCCGAGCAGATGTACCAGTTGGTTAATGATGTCTCTTCTTACCCCGAATTTCTGCCAGGTTGTGTCGGCAGCCGGGTGATTGCTGCTTCCCCTAATGAGATGACGGCTGCAGTTGAGGTTGCAAAGGCGGGTATTAGCAAGACGTTCACCACACGTAATACTTTGTTGGATAATCAACGCATTAATATGCAATTGGTTGATGGTCCATTCCGTAAGCTGATGGGGGGCTGGCAGTTCACTGCATTAAGCCCAGAAGCGTGTAAAGTTGAGTTGCATCTCGATTTTGAGTTCACCAATAAGTTGGTTGAGCTGGCCTTTGGTAAGGTGTTCAAGGAGCTGACGGGGAATATGGTGCAGGCGTTCACTCAGCGTGCCAAAGAGGTCTATCGTGTCTGAAATATGCGTTGAAGTGGTTTATGCATTGCCAGAACGCCAGTATCTGCGCCAGGTTACGTTGCCAGCAGGGGCTACGGTTGAACAGGCCATTCAGGCTTCAGGGCTGTTGGAATTACGCCATGATATCGATCTAGCCAGCAATAAAGTGGGCATTTATAGTCGACCCGCCAAATTGCAGGATGTACTTAATGAGGGTGATCGGGTGGAGATTTATCGCCCTTTGCTTGCCGACCCGAAAGAATTACGCCGCCAACGGGCTGAAAAAGCCGAAAAAACAAAAAAATAAGACAAGGCACGGCTGTGCCTTATCTTTATCTTCAGACTGTGTGCTCTCAGTGTTGTCCCGATACGAATAGAGACAACGCACTCTTGCTTATTTAGCCAACGCTGGCTTGTTCTGTATATCCGTCAAGATACCTGCGCTATCGAAGGTCAGTGTCAGCGTTTTCTGAGTTACTGGTTCATGGCTAGGGTGTTGACGGAACACGTAGAACCACGTTTGGGTACCAAACGGATCCTGTACCATTGGTGTGCCCAATGTGTAAGCAACCTGTTGTTGTGTCATCCCCTTGTGGATTTTTGCCACAGAGGCTGGTGTCAGGTAGTTACCCTGGTTGATATCAGGCCGATAGACCAACTTTTGAAAAGTAGAACAGCCTGCAGTCAGCATCACAAGAACTACAGCGGCAGCTGTCAGCATTTTACAACGCATAGTAATCACATTCCTTTAGGGCATAGGTTACTGATGATAATAGACCTTGCAGCAGTTGGAAACCTTTACAGGGCTTCTATATGACCTCGGAAACGTAAAAAAGTTATGCGGCCAGCAGTTCTTTTGCATTTGCCAAGGTATTTTTGGTGACTTCACTCCCCCCCAGCAGGCGTGCCAGCTCTTGTAACCGGGCCCGTTTATCCAGTTGCAACATCTGTGTTTCGGTCTCTGTACCGTCTGTTTGTTTGCTGACAAAGAAATGTTGATGACCACAACCGGCAACCTGCGGCAAGTGTGTGACACACATCACTTGAGTCGATTCCCCTAGCTGACGTAACAGGCGGCCAACGATCGCCGCAGTGGGACCACTGATCCCCACATCAACTTCATCGAATATCAACGCTGGGGTTTCCATTTTACGTGCCGTAATCACCTGGATTGCCAGCGCAATACGGGAGAGTTCACCGCCCGAGGCGACTTTAGCCAGAGCTTGCAGCGGTTGCCCAGGGTTGGTAGAAACAAAGAACTCAATACGGCTTGCCCCTTCGCTACCCAGATATTCAGGTTCAAAATTGACCTCAATATTGAATTTACCGTGCGGCATAGAGAGCGTGTTCATGCTTTCGGTAATCAACTGGTTCAGTTCAGTGGCATAGTGCTGGCGTTTCTGATGCAGCTGTTGAGCCAGATCCAATGCGTGCTGATGATGCAGGCTGACGGCCTGGCTGAGTTGTTGATGACAGCTTTCCTGCTGTGCCAGTTGTTGTTGCTCTGCCAACAGTTGCTGATGCAGATTGGGCAACTCTTCTGGCGAGACATGGTGTTTGCGTGCCAGGCTCATTTGCTGGGAAAGGCGCTGTTCAAGTTCATGTAGCCGGTTGGGGTCAAGGTCCATGCTGTCGGCATAATGGCGTAATTCGTCGCTGGCTTCGCTGATTTGAATTGAGGCTTCTTCCAGCATGTTGAGCAAACCACTTAATTTATCGTCCATGCTGGTCAGTTCAGCTAACAGATGCTTGGTGCTGTGGAGTTGGCTGAGCATATTATGCTCATCATCATCAGCCAACAGTTGCAGCGCTTGCTGGCTGAGGGTCAATAACTGGCCACTGTTGGCCAGGCGTTTATATTCGGTATCGATCTGTTCAAACTCACCGCCTTGCGGGGCAAACTCATTCAGCTCTTTCAACTGATACTGCAGCAGTTGTATGCGCGCATCACGTTCAATGGACTGCTGTTGATGGTGTGCCAGTTCGCGGCAGCTTTGGTGCCATTGTTGGTAAGCCTGGCGCATGGCGGCCAGTAGCTCAGGTTCACTGGCATAGGCATCCAACAACAGCTTTTGGTGTTCAGGTTTCAATAGCAATTGGTGAGCATGTTGACCGTGGATCTGGATCAGGTGCTGGCCGAGATCGCGCAATTGCGAGAGCGGCACCGCAGTGCCATTAATAAAGCCACGTGAGCGCCCATCCGCACTGATTACGCGGCGTAATAGGCACTCATTGCTGTCATCCAGTTGATTTTGTTCCAGCCATTCACGGGCAGAGGGGGTGTCAGCCAACGAAAAACGTGCGCAGATATCGGCACGAGCCGCCCCCTGGCGGACAACGTTACCGTCAGCACGGTTACCCAGGCAGAGACCTAATGCATCAATGGCAATTGATTTACCGGCACCAGTTTCACCGGTGATAGCGGTCATACCCGATTGGAAGTCGATTTCCAGTTCGCGAACGATAGCAAAATTGTTGATGGTCAATTGGGCTAACATAGGGCCTCTCCCGTGTATAAATTCACAACTGTGATTTCATACAGTATAAACTGGTTTTATATACAGTAAAGAGGCCCGGGCATTTTTTAGAACAATTATTTTTTAGAACAATTTTTTTGACCAGCCCAGTTTGGTGCTCAGGGTATTGAAGTAGTTGTAATCCTTTGGGTGAATCAAATTCAGGTGGAAATCACTGCGGCGGATTAATACTTCTTCGCTCTCCTGAATCGGCAGGGCTATCTGGCTGTCACAACTTATTTCCAGGTCACTACCGGTATGGGAAAATTTTAGCCTGATGGTGCTGTTGCCATTAATGACCAATGGCCGTGCAGAAAGGGTATGCGGGAACATGGGAACCAGCGCAATGGCTTCTAACGACGGGGTTAATATTGGCCCCCCCGCAGAAAGCGAATAGGCAGTAGAACCGGTTGGCGTGGCGATAATCAGGCCATCGGAACGTTGTGAGAAAGCAAAGCGGTCATCAATGTAAACCTCAAATTCGATCATATGGGCAACTTTGCCGGGGTGTAGCACCACTTCGTTAATGGCGGTGCTGATGCGGCATTGCTGGTGATCTTTATGAACGATAGCTTCCAGCAGAAAACGTTGCTCGTCGATATATTCGCCTTCTAGCACGTCGGCCAGTTGCTGAAGCGCATTATCAGGATCAAGATCGGTCAGGAAGCCGAGATTCCCCCGGTTAACCCCAATCACTTTGATGTCATAACGTGCCAAGACCCGTGCGGCCCCCAGCATATTGCCATCCCCGCCAACCACCACGGCAAGGTCGGCGTGTTGCCCAATATCCGCCAAGCTGCCAGTTACCGCGTTTTTCAGCTTGAGATCCTGCGCAATCTGGCTTTCAATCATCACCGGGTAGCCTAACGAGGTTAACCATTGAAATAGCATCTCGTGGGTTGCCAGAGCAGAAGGGTGACGCGGATGTCCAACAATGCCAATACAGGTAAATTTTTTATTCATGGCGGTGCTTTTCCTCACCTGGGGTTGTTTATGTCCCACATTGTGACTGGTTGACTTGAAAGCCCATTTTTGATCCCCATAATAAACGAAGTTGCGGGATTAATGCTAAAACGCGGAGATATTCATGAGTAGTAAAGAACAGAAAACGCCAAACGAGCAAGTTTCGGACGAAATGGAACAGCAAGCACAACACGATGAAACCATGCTGGATATGATGGAAGGTGTTGATCTACGCGCTGAACGTATTGCTGAATTGGAAACCCAATTGGCCGAAGCCCATCAACATGAGCGTGAAAGTCTGCTACGTGCCAAGGCTGAGATGGAAAATATCCGCCGTCGTAGTGAACTCGATGTCGAGAAGGCGCACAAATTCGCCCTGGAGAAGTTTTCCGGTGATTTGTTGCCAGTGATCGACAGCCTGGAGCGTGCATTGGAACTGGCAGATAAAAATAATGCCGAGCTGGTGCCGATGATCGAAGGGATTGAGTTGACACTCAAATCCATGTTGGACGCAGTACGCAAGTACGGCATCGAAGTGGTGGGTGACATCAATGTGCCATTCAACCCGGATGTCCATCAGGCAATGACCCTGCTGGAGTCTGCGGACCACCAACCGAATCACGTGATGATGGTAATGCAGAAAGGTTATACGCTTAATGGCCGTCTGCTGCGCCCGGCGATGGTGGCGGTTTCCAAAGCCAAGTCTTGATCTGGTTTAGTGACACAAGGCACCTTAAGGTGCCTTTTTAGTCAGTTGCTAGTGCCATTTTTTTCGAGTTTACGATTATACCTGCGGCAGAACCGGTACCCAATCAATGGGCGTCAAACCTTGCTGTTGCAGCAACTGGTTGGTCTGCGAGAAGTGGTGGCAACCCAAAAAGCCACGGTGAGCAGAAAGCGGCGAAGGATGGGGCGCTTTCAACACATGATGGCGTTGGCGGTCGATAATATTCCCTTTCTTTTGCGCATGTGCTCCCCAGAGTAGAAATACCACCCCTTGACGGTTTTCATTTAAAGCAGCAATTACCCGGTCAGTAAAAGTTTCCCATCCTAAATTGGCATGAGAATGGGCACGTCCTGCTTCTACGGTTAATACGGTATTGAGTAACAACACGCCTTGTTCTGCCCAGCTTTGCAGGCAACCATGTGTAGGGCGTTCGAAGCCAGGGATATCCGTCATCAGTTCCTTATACATATTGACTAATGAAGGCGGTGCCGGAATGCCTGGCTGCACAGAAAATGACAAGCCGTGCGCTTGATTGGGGCCGTGGTAAGGGTCCTGGCCGAGGATCACCACTTTGACATCTGCTAACTCAGTAAAACGGAAAGCATTAAACACATCTTTCTGTGGTGGATAAATGGTCTTACCAGATTGGCGCTCGTTGGCCACAAAGTCGAGTGTTTCAAGAAAATAGGGCTGCTCTTTCTCTTTGCCAATCACGTCATGCCAAGTGAGGGGGGTAGACATCTACACTCTCCTTTGTTTTCGTTAACGAATTATAGCCTATAGCTTACCGTTAACTTTCATTGGCTGAAACTGGCTTTTCTGCGTGGCGTGATTCAACTTACTGAGGAGGGGAATTTTTTGGTGAGTTGGCAGGTTGATGATTTGATTGCCAGATGAGGAGTGATGCAAATTTTTTTGATATTTTACAAAAATAATTTTAAAAGCAAAAAAGAGTAAAATTGATATAAAACATAAATTTGCCGCTCACCGTCATTTTGGCGCCTGACAAAAATTGATTTAAATCAAGGTAAGTCCCTCGTCAGGCTGGTATATAGAACAACAAGACAACATTGGTTTTACCAAATAGCCGGAATTCAGATTTTCGGCGAAGTAGAATTTTTCTCCCCACTACGGAGGCAACAAAATGATTACTGGTATTCAAATCACTAAAGCTAACAATCAGGCATTGGTTAACTCTTTCTGGTTGCTGGATGAAGAGAACGCACAAGCGCGTTGCGTATGTGCCAAAGCAGACTATGTAGAAGATCAGGTCGTTCCTGTGAGCGAATTGGGCCAGATCGAATATCGTGAAGTACCAATGGAAATGCAACCAACGGTACGCGTTGAAGGTGGCCAGCATCTGAATGTGAACGTATTACGTCGCGAAACGCTGGAAGATGCCGTCAAGCATCCTGAGAAATACCCACAGTTGACCATCCGTGTTTCTGGCTATGCAGTGCGTTTCAACTCACTGACTCCAGAACAACAACGTGACGTTATTGCTCGTACTTTTACTGAAAGTCTGTAATCTCAGTTTGAGTGATAGGGGTGTTGCGACCCGCTAAGTGATATAAATGAACCCCATTTTATGGGGTTCTTTTTTTTGCGCATCTGTCAGTGAGTGAAGGGAATAGGGGAGTTACTCGGTGCCCGGTTTAGCCGCTGGCTGGCGGCGCTTACCCACGTTTTTGGCATCACGATGGCGTACCTTCACTTTAGCCTTTTCCTGAGTCTTCAACTTGCTTTCTGCACGTTTAGCCAACACCTTTTTGGATGGCTTACCGCTATTTTTTTCACTGGGTACTCTACTGGTGGGGCGCAGTTCATCAATGATGCGGGCTTTCAGTGGTTCATTGAGATAACGGCCTACTTTCCCTAACAGTAGATGGTCATGGGCTTCAACCAGTGAAATTGCAGTGCCTTTGCGCCCGGCACGACCAGTACGGCCGATGCGGTGTAGATAGATATCGGCAGTGAGTGGCATATCAAAGTTGAACACATGGGTGATATCCAGAATATCCAACCCGCGTGCGGCGATATCGGTGGCGATCAGAACATTGACCCGGCCATCCATCATGCGCTTTACCGCTTCGTTGCGCTTGGCCTGGACCATTTCACCTTCGAGATAACAGGTATTGATACCGGCTTCACGTAACCAGGCTGCCAGTTCATGCACGCGCTCACGTTTGCGCACAAAAATCACTGACTTTTGCACGTCAGGCTGCTGCAACAGGTGAATCAGCAGGGCGGTTTTATGCTTGATATCGTCAGCCCGGTAATACCATTGCAGAATTTTTTTACGCTCACGGCGGGACGGATCAGCTTCTACTTCCACCGGCTCTTTCAGAATACGCTCGGCAAATTCACGAATAGCCTCGCCTTCCAGCGTAGCGGAAAACAGCAGTGTCTGAGTGCGCCAGCGTGTTTCAGCAGAAATAGTTTCAATATCCTGGGCAAAACCCATATCAAGCATGCGGTCCGCTTCATCAAGGATCAGCGTCTCTACGGCCCGGCAATCAAAGTTTTCTTCTTTGATGTATTGCAGTAAACGGCCCGTAGTCGCCACGACCAGGTCCTGGTTTTCACTGAATACCTCGGCGTGGTTCATATAGGCCACACCACCGGTGATGGTGGCAATATCCAGTGAGGTATGGGCAGCTAACTCACGTGCCTGGTCGGCCACCTGCATGGCCAGTTCACGGGTGGGGGTGAGGATCAGCACGCGCGGTGGGCCAGATTTTTTACGCGGGAAATCCAGCAGATGCTGCAAAACGGGTAACAGGAATGCGGCTGTTTTGCCCGTGCCAGTCGGCGCCGAGCCTAATACATCGCGGCCGTCCATCGCTGGGGGGATCGCTTCGGCCTGAATGGCGGTAGGGCGACTATAGCCTTTATCACGGAGCGCGCTAATCAGGCGCTCATCGAGTTCGAGTTCGGAAAATTGGGTTGCTGTCATGGTCTACCTCTACTTGGGGCGCCGATTATAGACGGGATAGTTGCCGGGTTCACCCTTTTTAAAAAAAGCATCTCTTTTACCCTGACTCAGATTACCTTATGCTACGCCAGTTTTGTTGGTGGGTGGCCATGGTGAGTAATCAATCTAAAGCTAAATTATCCCCGCGTCGCGGTGGTTTTACCTTTAAGCAGTTTTTTGTTGCGCATGATCGTTGTGCCATGAAAGTGGGAACGGATGCGGTGCTGCTGGGGGCCTGGGTCGCGGTGGCGCATAAACAGCGGATACTGGACATCGGTTGTGGCAGTGGGCTAATTGCACTGATGCTGGCACAACGAACGCCTGCTGACGTCACCATTGATGCGGTGGAACTGGATAATGAGGCGGCAACTCAGGCCAACGACAATGTTCAGGCTTCCCCTTGGCAGCAAAAAATTGAAGTGCATAGCCAGGATATTCATCATTTCGCCCAGCAGCGGGCTGATTACTATGATCTGATAGTCAGTAACCCCCCCTATTTCGAACCTGCCGTAGCTTGCCGTGATCTTGCCCGTGCCAATGCCCGCTATACCGAAACACTGACCCATGATGCTTTGCTCGATTGCGCTGAACGGCTCATCACGGCGAGTGGTCATTTCTGCGTGATATTACCTTATGACATTGGCATCGCTTTTGAACTGAACGCCCATCAGCGCGGCTGGTATACCGCACGCCGGTTGAACATCAGCGATCGGGCTGATACCGCCAAGCACCGTATTATCGTTGCCTTAACCCGCCAGGTGGCGGTAACAGAAGAGAGGGCGTTGGCGATAAAGTTGGCGGATGGCAGCTATACGGCTGATTTCCGCCAGTTAATTACCGATTTTTATCTGAATTACTGAATCGGGGGAAAGAGAAAACCTCAAGGTTGCAGAATAGTCGTCTGCGGATCAGGCAACAGGTCCGGGTAGTCCAATGTGTAATGCAACCCACGGCTCTCCTTGCGTTCCATTGCGCTGCGTACCATCAGTTCGGCAACCAGCACCAGGTTACGTAACTCCAGCAGATTGTTGGAGATACGGAAATTGGCATAATATTCGTCAATCTCCTGTTGTAGGGTATTGATACGTCGCAGCGCGCGCTCCAGGCGTTTTGTGGTGCGCACAATGCCCACATAGTCCCACATAAACAGCCGTAATTCGTGCCAGTTATGCTGGATCACCACGCGCTCATCGGAATCATCCACACGGCTTTCATCCCACTGCGGCAGCTGCTTGGCCAGTTTGATGGTGGGCAGGCGCATTAGCAGATCTTCGGCGGCGGACCAGCCATAAACCAGGCATTCGAGGAGTGAGTTGGATGCCATGCGGTTGGCGCCATGCAGGCCGGTGTAGCTGACTTCACCAATCGCATAGAGTCCGTCTAAATCGGTTCGGCCATATTGGTCCACCATCACACCACCACAGGTGTAATGAGCCGCTGGGACAATAGGGATCGGTTGTTGAGTGAGATCAATACCTAGCGTCAAGAGCTTTTCATAGATCATCGGGAAGTGCTGAGTGATGAATTCCGCAGGTTTATGGCTAATGTCCAAGTACATGCAGTCGGCACCCAGGCGTTTCATCTCATGGTCAATCGCTCGGGCAACAATGTCACGTGGGGCCAACTCGCCACGTGAGTCAAAGTCTGGCATAAAGCGGCTACCATCTGGGCGTTTTAAGTGGGCGCCTTCGCCACGCAATGCCTCGGTCAGCAAGAAGTTTCGGGCTTGTGGGTGAAACAGACAGGTTGGATGGAACTGGTTAAACTCCAGATTGGCGACCCGGCAGCCAGCACGCCAAGCCATGGCGATCCCATCGCCGGAGGAGATATCCGGGTTGGTGGTATATTGGTAAACTTTGGCGGCTCCTCCCGTCGCCAGCACCACCGTTTTGGCTCGGTGGGTTTCCACCTGTTCCAATTCACGGTTCCAAACGTAAGCACCGACGACGCGCTTGGTACCCGGTAGCCCAATTTTGTCAGAAGTAATCAGGTCTACGGCATTTTGGCGTTCCATCACGCAAATATTCGGGTGTGTGCTTGCTTTCCCTATCAGGGTAGTTTCTACTTCTTTACCTGTTGCATCAGCGGCATGCAGAATACGGCGGTGGCTATGTCCGCCCTCACGTGTCAGGTGATAGCGTTCTTCGCCATGTCGGTCGGTTTCAGTATCGAACAAGACACCTTGGTCGATCAGCCATTGCACACAGTGGCGTGCATTTCCGGCAATAAACTCGACGGCCTCTTTATCACACAAGCCTGCCCCGGCGATCAGTGTGTCATTAACGTGTGAGGCGATGCTGTCTGTTTCATCAAAGACGGCGGCGATCCCACCTTGGGCATAAAAGGTGGCACCTTCATTAAGCAGGCCCTTGCAAAGGACCGTAATCTTGCAATGATCTGCCAGACGTAGCGCCAGTGACAGGCCAGCAGCACCGCTGCCAATGATCAAGACATCGCTAACATGTTCAGATGATGGTTGCATAACGTATGATGTGTGCAGAAGAAGAGTGAAATTCATGTTAGCCTACTCTTCCGGGCAAATGCCACGGATAAGACGACATTTATAGAAAAAACAGTGGCGACATGGAACTTTATGTTCTATATGAACTCAAACCATGCGCTTGCTCAAGGAAAACAATGTTATGGCTGGCGGTACAATTTTACCCGTGGAAACGGATTTGAGGAGAATTTACCTCGGATGAGTGAGCAGTTAACGGATCAGGTTCTGGTTGAGCGGGTCCAGAAAGGTGATCAGAAATCGTTCAATTTACTGGTGGTTCGTTACCAGCATAAAGTGGCGAGCCTGGTTTCACGCTATGTGCCACAGGCCGATGTGCCGGATGTGGTGCAGGAGTCGTTTATTAAAGCCTATCGTGCATTGGAATCATTCCGTGGTGATAGTGCTTTTTACACTTGGCTTTATCGAATCGCTGTCAATACGGCAAAGAATTATCTGGTTGCTCAGGGGCGGCGTCCACCATCGAATGATGTAGATGCCAATGATGCCGAAAATTACGAAAGTGCCGGTGCACTGAAAGAAATTTCGAACCCTGAGAACTTAATGTTGTCAGAAGAACTGAAACAGATCGTTTTCCGTACTATTGAGTCACTCCCAGAGGATCTGCGCATGGCAATTACTCTGCGGGAGTTGGATGGTCTAAGCTATGAAGAGATAGCTGATATTATGGATTGCCCGGTTGGAACTGTACGTTCGCGTATTTTTCGTGCCCGGGAAGCTATTGACAATAAAGTTCAACCGCTGATCCAACGTTAGCGATAGCGGACACAGGAAAGGGTACCTAGGCATGCAGAAAGAAAAGCTTTCCTCTCTGATGGACGGTGAAATGCTCGACAATGAACTATTGAATTCATTGGGCAAAGATAGAGCTCTTCAACAAAGCTGGCAGAGCTATCACCTGATACGCGACACATTACGGGGTGATATCGGGCAAGTCGTGTATCTCGATATTGCAGATCGCGTTGCCGCTGCGCTGGAAAAAGAACCTGTACGTCTGGTTCCTTCGGCAGTTCTTGAGTCTCAGCCACAGTCCCACACTTGGGAAAAGTTGCCGTTCTGGCACAAGGTGCGCCCTTGGGCTAGCCAACTGACGCAAGTCGGTGTGGCGGCTTGTGTTTCTTTGGCGGTGATTGTCGGTGTTCAGCATTACAATCAACCCACTGAACAACCTGGTGGCTTTGAGTCACCTGCGTTTAACACGTTACCGATCATGGGGCAGGTTTCGCCAGTGAGTCTGGGGGTGCCTGCAGACAATTTCTCTACCGGTAGTGGCCAGCGGCAGCAGGTACAAGAACAGCGTAAGCGTATCAATGCCATGCTGCAGGATTACGAACTGCAACGCCGTTTGCACTCTGATCAAATGCAGGCTGGGCAGCGTAGCCCACAACAGGCCGGCATTCAGGTTCCTGGTACTCAGTCTTTAGGAATGCAACAGCAGTAATGAAGCAATATTGGTTATCCGTCTGTCTTTTGACGGGCAGCCTGCTCAATGCGAATATCGCCTCGGCGCAGCCTCCTGACGCCGGGGCGATATTGCAACAGATGAGCAGTGCCAGCCGTTCACTTAATTATGAACTCGCCTATATCAGCGTCAGTAATCAAGGGATAGAGTCGTTACGCTACCGCCATGCGGTGGTTGATAAACAGCCCTTAGGGCAACTGCTGCATATGGATGGCCCCCGCCGGGAAGTATTACAACGTGGCGGCGGGATCAGCTATTTTGAGCCTGGCCTGGAACCTTTCACACTCTCTGGTGAGCATATCGTCGATGCATTGCCAGCCATCGTTTTTGCTGATTTTAGCACTTTGCAGAAATACTACGATTTTATCTCTGTTGGGCATACACGTATTTCTGATCGCCCCTGTGATGTTTTCCGTATTGTAGCGCGAGATGGTTCGCGTTTTAGCTATGTCATCTGGATCGATACTGAAAACAGGTTGCCGTTGCGAGTGGACTTGTTGGATCGTGATGGTGAAATGCTGGAGCAGTACCGGGTTATTTCAGTCGTGGTGGGTGAACAGGTGATGAGTGTGATGCAAGGTTTACTCGACGCTAACCTGCCTCCTTTGCTGTCGTTACCCGCAGCGAAAACCCTCACCTTTAATTGGACTACCGGCTGGTTGCCTGCGGGCGTGAAAGAAGTGGCGAGTAATCGCCGCAAGTTACCGAATATGACTGATCAGGTGGAGTCACGTCTTTATAGTGATGGTCTGTTCAGTTTCTCGGTCAATATTACGTCTTCTGGCAGCGATACCAGCCAGCAGTTTTACCGCCAGGGGCGTCGTACCATCCAGACCGAAATTCGCGATGGTTATGAGATTACGGTGGTTGGCGAATTACCCCCAACAACCGCCAAACGGATTGCAGAAAGCATTGCATTCAAGGGGGCTAAATCATGATGAAAGAGTGGGCGACGGTTGTCTCATGGCAACAGGGTGTAGCGCTGTTGCGTTGCGAGCCAAAAGCAGGTTGTGGCAGTTGTAGCGCTCGTTCTGGTTGTGGTGCTCGCGCGCTCAACGAGTTGCTGCCGGAAAACCAACACTATTTACAGTTGTCGGTATCACAACCACTCCATCCTGGCCAACGTGTTGAAATTGGTATTGCAGAAGGTAGCCTATTGCGTTCAGCCATGTTGGTTTACATGACACCTTTGTTGGGGTTGATGTTGGGTGGTGGCTTATTGCAATGGTGGTTTGAGAGTAATCTTGCTGCGGTATTAGGGGCTATTTTAGGTGGCTGTGCCGCTTTTGGGGTTTCACGTTTCTTGGCTAAACAGCTTAATCAACAAACTGGCTATCAGCCGGTTATCCTGCAAATCGGTTTGCCTCCGATACCCTGTGTCAGTAACTAGTGTTCCCTATCCAGGTTCATTTGAGTATTTAAGTGATGTTTGCTCTTTACACCACCGTTAGTGGTATTTATCGATATCAAGCACTACCTAAGGTGGTGCCTGCCTGCTTTCGTCAAACGCATAGACAGTGTAAGATGCGGGCCATGCTATGTGGGTAGTTTTGGTTTTGTGTCCATCACTGTACCTACCGATTAAAAACGTAAGCGCTTAATCTGAGAAAAAACGAATTAAATGAAACAGATAAGAAATTTTTCCATCATTGCCCATATTGACCACGGTAAGTCGACGCTGTCTGACCGTATTATTCAAATCTGTGGTGGTTTGACTGAACGTGAAATGGCTGCACAGGTGCTGGATTCAATGGATCTGGAGCGTGAGCGGGGCATTACCATCAAAGCTCAGAGTGTAACGCTCGATTATAAAGCGGCTGATGGTCAGGTTTATCAACTTAACTTTATTGATACCCCCGGGCACGTTGACTTTTCCTATGAGGTTTCCCGTTCGCTGGCTGCCTGTGAAGGCGCTCTGTTGGTGGTGGATGCTGGGCAGGGCGTAGAAGCTCAGACCTTGGCCAACTGCTATACGGCGTTGGATATGGACCTGGAAGTGGTCCCGGTGTTGAACAAGATTGACCTACCGGCGGCTGATCCTGATCGTGCGGCGCAGGAAATTGAAGATATTGTCGGCATTGATGCCACAGATGCTGTCCGTTGCTCGGCAAAAACCGGCGTGGGTGTGCCTGATGTGCTTGAACGCCTGGTGCGTGATATTCCGCCACCGAAAGGTGATGCAGATGCACCGCTGCAGGCGTTGATTATTGATTCATGGTTCGATAACTACCTTGGTGTTGTTTCCCTGATCCGTGTGAAGAACGGTACTTTGCGTAAAGGTGACAAAATCAAGGTAATGAGCACCGGCCAAACCTATAACGCTGACCGTCTGGGTATTTTCACACCAAAGCGTGTTGACCGCGAGGTGTTGAACTGCGGCGAAGTGGGTTGGTTAGTCTGTGCCATTAAAGATATTTTGGGTGCTCCAGTAGGGGATACCTTGACGTTGGCTCGTCAGCCAGCAGATAAAATGTTGCCAGGTTTCAAAAAAGTGAAGCCGCAGGTGTATGCTGGGTTGTTCCCCATCAGTTCCGACGACTATGAGGCTTTCCGTGATGCGTTGGGCAAGCTGAGCCTGAACGATGCGTCCTTGTTCTATGAGCCAGAAAGTTCTACTGCACTTGGTTTTGGTTTCCGTTGTGGCTTCCTTGGCCTGTTGCATATGGAGATCATTCAGGAGCGTCTGGAACGTGAATACGATCTGGAACTGATCACCACAGCGCCTACGGTGGTGTATGAGGTTGTTACTACCAGTCAGGAGACTATTTATGTCGATAGCCCTGCCAAGCTGCCACCACTGAATAACGTCAATGAGTTGCGTGAGCCGATTGCTGAGTGTCATATGCTGATGCCGCAGGAATATCTGGGGAACGTGATTACGCTTTGTATTGAAAAGCGTGGCATTCAAACCAACATGGTTTACCACGGTAACCAGGTGGCGTTGACTTATGAAATCCCGATGGCCGAAGTGGTGCTTGATTTCTTTGACCGTCTGAAATCGACTTCCCGTGGTTATGCCTCGCTTGATTATAACTTTAAGCGTTTCCAAACGTCCGACATGGTGCGTGTGGATGTGTTGATCAACAACGAACGTGTCGATGCCCTGGCACTCATCACTCACCGTGATAATTCACAGTATCGTGGCCGTGAGCTGGTGGAGAAAATGAAGGAATTGATCCCACGCCAGCAATTCGACATTGCGATCCAGGCTGCGATCGGCACCCATATCATTGCACGCTCCACCGTGAAGCAACTACGTAAAAACGTTCTGGCGAAGTGCTATGGCGGCGACGTCAGCCGTAAGAAAAAGCTGTTACAAAAGCAGAAAGATGGTAAGAAGCGCATGAAGCAGGTCGGTAATGTTGAGTTACCGCAAGAAGCGTTTTTGGCTATTCTGCATGTTGGTAAAGATAAGTAAGAGCGAGAGCTCAGCTAACTAGGGAGTTTGCATGGCGAATATGTTTGCCCTGATCCTGGCAATTGCAACGCTGGTGACCGGGATCATTTGGTGCTTTGAGCGCTTTAGGTGGGCGCCAGCACGTCGGGCGAAGATCGCGGCAGTTAATGCACAAACTGCAGGTACCATCGATCAAGAAACGCTGGCGAAAGTCGGTAAGCAGCCAGGTTGGGTTGAGACCGGTTCTTCTGTTTTCCCGGTGTTACTGTTGGTATTTGTGGTGCGTTCGTTTATTTACGAGCCGTTCCAGATCCCTTCAGGTTCAATGATGCCAACACTGTTGATTGGTGATTTCATTCTGGTGGAAAAGTTTGCTTATGGCATTAAAGACCCGATTACCCAAACCACTTTGATTAAAACCGGCCAGCCTAAACGTGGTGATATAGCCGTATTTAAATACCCACTAGATACGCGCCTGGATTATATCAAACGTGTTATTGGCTTGCCGGGTGATCGTGTCACCTATGATCCGCTGAATAAGCAGGTGACAATATGGCCTACCTGTAGCAATGGGCAGCCATGCGATGAGGCATTGGCGGTGACCTATAGTGACATGCGGCCAAGTGAATTTGTACAGATGTTTAGCCGTGGTGGTACAGGGGAAAGCAGTAGTGGTTTCTTCCAGATCCCGCTGAATGAAAATGCCCCACTGGGTGGTATTCGTTTAGGGGAACGTGACGAAACGCTGGGCACGGTAACTCACCGTATTTTAAACGTGCCAGGGGCACAGGATCAATTAGGTGCCTATAAGAGGCAACCCGGTCAACAATTAGCAGAGTGGGTCGTTCCTGCTGGTCATTACTTTATGATGGGTGATAACCGTGATAACAGCGCTGATAGCCGTTATTGGGGTTTTGTCCCAGAGAGGAACCTGGTGGGTAAAGCTACCGGTATCTGGATGAGTTTTGAGAAACAGGAAGGTGAGTGGCCGACAGGCGTCAGATTGAGCCGGATCGGTGGTATTCATTAATACCGTCTTCATCCTTGAAACTGCAGCCGCATTGGCTGCAGTTTGCTGCTGTTAATTCAAATTATCGGCTAATGGCGACAGAATAAGGCCAAAAGCCGCTAAAAACGCATTTAAACTACAGCAGAGATATATAATCGCAGCATTATACTCACTCTCGTTGTAGAATAACTCCCGATTGATAAACAGTTGGCTTCCCTTCGGGGGCCACGGCAAACGAAACAGCTTTGGATTGGTTTTTGGCAAAACAGGACTGTTCCGTATGCGGTAGGTTTTTTGACGTATTCTGGATCTATTGGTAACCCATGAACCCCATCGTAATAAATAGATTGCAGCGAAAGCTGGGCTATACTTTTCAACAACAGGAGCTCTTACTACAAGCGTTAACTCACCGTAGCGCCAGTAGTAAACACAATGAACGGCTTGAGTTCCTCGGTGACTCCATTCTCAGTTTTGTCATCGCCAATGAACTTTATCACCGTTTCCCTCGTGTCGATGAGGGTGACATGAGCCGTATGCGTGCCACATTGGTACGGGGCAATACCCTTGCAGAGATGGCCCGCGAATTTGATCTGGGCGAATGTTTGCGCCTGGGGCCGGGTGAACTGAAGAGTGGTGGTTTCCGCCGCGAATCGATTCTTGCAGATACGGTGGAAGCGTTAATCGGCGGTGTGTTCCTGGATAGTAATATTCAAACTGTCGAACGACTGATTTTGGAGTGGTATCGTAGCCGCTTGGAAGAGATCAGCCCCGGTGATAAGCAAAAAGATCCTAAAACCCGTTTACAGGAGTTTTTACAGGGTCGTCATTTGCCGTTACCTTCTTATTTGGTGGTGCAGGTTCGCGGTGAAGCGCACGATCAGGAATTTACCATCCACTGTCAGGTGAGTGGTTTGAGCGAGCCGATGGTGGGCAATGGCTCAAGTCGCCGCAAAGCCGAACAGGCCGCAGCGGAACAAGCGCTGAAAAAGCTGGAGCTTGAATGAGCGAAGAAAAACAATACTGTGGTTTTATTGCCATTGTCGGGCGTCCTAACGTAGGTAAGTCCACACTGCTTAATCAACTGTTGGGGCAAAAAGTTTCTATTACCTCACGGAAACCACAGACAACACGTCACCGCATTATGGGCATCCATACTGAAGGGCCATATCAGGCTATCTATGTGGATACACCCGGGTTGCATATTGAAGAAAAACGCGCCATTAACCGTTTGATGAACCGCGCGGCCAGTAGTTCGATTGGTGATGTGGAGTTGGTGATCTTTGTGGTAGAAGGCACGCACTGGACGCCAGATGACGAGATGGTGCTCAATAAATTGCGCAGCCTCAAATGCCCGGTGCTATTGGCGATTAACAAAGTGGATAACGTCAATGACAAATCCATATTGTTGCCACATATTTCATTTATCAGCCAACAGATGAATTTCCTCGACGTGGTGCCGATCTCTGCGGAAAAAGGAACCAATCTGGATGCTATCGCCGCTATTGTGCGTAAAATATTGCCAGAAGCGGAACACCATTTCCCGGAAGACTATATTACTGATCGTTCACAACGTTTTATGGCTTCTGAAATTATCCGTGAAAAGCTGATGCGTTTTCTGGGTGAAGAGCTGCCCTATTCAGTCACGGTAGAAATTGAACAGTTTGTTGCCAATGAGCGTGGTGGCTTCAATATTCATGGCCTGATCCTGGTTGAACGTGAAGGCCAGAAGAAGATGGTCATCGGTAATAAAGGTGCCAAGATCAAAACTATTGGCATTGAAGCTCGCCAAGATATGGAACAGATGTTTGAAGCCAAAGTGCATCTGGAACTGTGGGTTAAAGTAAAATCCGGCTGGGCGGACGACGAACGTGCGCTGCGTAGCCTGGGTTATGTCGACGATCTGAAGTAATCCTCAATGGAAGGCTGGGAGCGCGCTTTCGTCTTGCATGGGCGGCCGTACAGTGAAACCAGCCTGATGCTGGACTTGTTTACGCAAGACCATGGGCGGGTGCGCTTACTGGCAAAAGGTGCGCGCAGTCGCCGTTCTCATTTAAAGGGTTGCTTGCAGCCCTTTACTCCCTTACTGGTACGCTGGAGTGGGCGTGGCGAAGTCAAGACGCTACGCAACGCCGAATCTATCTCCCTTGCCTTACCCCTTAGCGGTATGATGCTTTACAGCGGCTTGTATGTGAATGAGCTATTGTCTCGTGTGCTGGAGCATGAGGGTAACTATTCAGTTCTATTCCTTGACTATTTACAGTGTCTGCAAGCCCTGGCAGCAGAAGAGAGCTCGCCAGAGCAGGCTTTACGCCAGTTTGAATTGGCATTGCTGGCTCATCTTGGCTACGGATTGGATTTTCTGCACTGTGCTGGTAGTGGCGAACCCATTGATGACCGTATGACCTATCGTTATCGGGAAGAGAAAGGGTTTATTGCTAGCTTGGTGGTGGACCATTACAGTTTTACCGGCCGTGAACTGCGGTCACTGGCCGAGCGTCAATTTCCTGATCCGCAAACCTTACGCGCAGCCAAACGCTTTACCCGCATCGCTCTAAAACCCTATCTCGGCAGTAAACCGCTAAAGAGTCGTGAGCTATTCCGTCAGTGGGGGCACAAAAAAACCACGATGCCAATTGATGATGTATAGCTGCTGATTCAGTAACGATATCTTTACTTATAGTGTGAATGGCGACGGACATATTTATCGCTTTCTGCTTTTTCCGCTTGGCACCCACGTGTAAACTGCTGCTACTAAACATCATTATTTAGAGGGTTGTCATGGCTGATTTGCTGCTGGGTGTTAATATCGATCATATCGCCACCTTACGTAATGCACGTGGAACCAACTATCCTGATCCGGTTCAAGCGGCATTTATTGCCGAGCAGGCGGGTGCCGATGGTATTACCGTTCATCTACGGGAAGATCGCCGTCATATCACCGATCGTGACGTGCGTATTTTGCGTCAGACCATTCAAACGCGCATGAATCTGGAAATGGCGGTCACCGATGAAATGCTTGATATTGCGATTGAATTGAAACCCCATTTCTGCTGCCTGGTGCCGGAAAAACGCCAAGAGGTGACTACCGAAGGTGGGTTAGATGTCGCCGGGCAACAAGACAAATTGACCATTGCGATAGAACGTTTATCCCGGGCCGGGATACTGGTTTCCTTGTTTATTGATGCCGATCATCGCCAGATTGATGCCGCGGTAGCTGTAGGCGCACCTTATATTGAAATTCATACCGGTCACTATGCGGAAGCAGAAGGGGAGTTAGCGGTTCAGGCTGAGTTACAGCGTATCGCTAAAGCGGCGACCTACGCGGCCAGCAAAGGGCTGAAAGTGAATGCCGGTCATGGCTTGACCTATCATAACGTACAGCCAATCGCTGCCCTACCCGAGATGCATGAACTGAATATCGGGCACTCGATCATTGGTCAGGCAGTGATGAGCGGGTTACCGGCTGCGGTGGCAGAGATGAAACTGCTGATGCGTGAAGCTCGTCGCTGATGGCGATACTTGGTTTGGGAATCGACATCGTTGAGATAGTCCGTATCGAAGCGGTGGTCGAACGTAGCGGTGACCGTTTGGCTCGCCGCATATTAAGCCCTGCGGAGTGGCAACTATACCAACAGCATCAGCAACCGGTACGTTTTCTGGCTAAGCGTTTTGCGGTGAAAGAGGCGGCAGCCAAGGCGTTTGGCACCGGTATTCGTCATGGTCTGGCGTTTGAGCAGTTTGAAGTATTTAATGACCCGCTCGGTAAACCGAGTATTCGCCTACATGGCCGCGCCACTGAATTGGCGCAGCAAATGGGCGTGAAGTCGATTCATGTTTCACTGGCGGACGAGCGTCACTACGCTTGTGCGACGGTCATTGTTGAAGGGTAATGTTGAAGGGTAATAATGGCGCTAAGGCGCTTTGTTACCTTTTACAGTTGGTCCGAGTGATGTAGTACCACAAACTTTTCCCACAGTTGTTCCTGGTTTTCAACGTGCAGCGGGTCGATAATGATAGTGTTATCGATTGGGCAGACTTGCTGACAGGTCGGGGTGTCGTAATGCCCGACACACTCGGTACAGCGGTCAGGGTCGATCTGGTAAATATTATCCCCCATTGAAATTGCCTGATTCGGGCACTCTGGTTCGCACATATCGCAATTGATACATTTGTGCGTAATTAGCAAGGCCATGGCAATTCTCTCATTATGTAGCGGATAATTCGTGGAGCGCGATTATACGCTGGCTAGTGGCGGTCTCTCAACCAATAAGCGGTTTGGTTTGGTGGATTAAGATAACCCAAGTGATGTGAGCGCTGGTGAGCAGGCTTGGCCCGATAGCAGATAAATATTTCCGCAGCATTTAAACTACAGCATTTAAACTACAGCATTTAAACTACAGTCTAAAGTCGGAATCAATCTTGGGTATATATTCACTGTAGTGATTGAAATTAGCGCCCTTGAGGAGTCGCATTTGAGCAGCAAACCTAGCCAGCCAGCTAATACAGTTCGGCGTATCGTTTTTTTTGATCTGGATGGCACTTTACATCGAGAGGATATGTTTGGCAGTTTTTTGCGTTTTTTGCTGAAACGTATGCCATTGAATCTGTTGCTGGTGATACCGTTATTACCCATTGTTGCCTTGGGGCTGCTGATGGGGGGGCGGGCACGACGATGGCCAATGAGTTTATTGCTCTGGTCGATGACTTTTGGTCGTTCAGAAGCCAGCCTGAAAGAAGTTGAGTCGCAGTTTGTCACTGATTTTCGTCATACAGTGACTGCCTTTCCGGCGGTGCAAATGCGCTTGCGTCACTATCTTGAGGCACCTGATACCCAGGTTTGGTTGATTACGGGCTCACCAGAACAGTTGGTTACACAGGTTTATCACGACGCTGAATTCTTACCGCAGGTTTGTCTGGTGGGTAGCCAGATGGCGCGTCGTTACGGTGGCTGGGTATTACCGGTACGCTGTTTGGGCAGGCAGAAGGTGGTGCAGTTGGAACAACGTTTAGGGGCACCACTTCAACTGTTCAGTGGCTATAGTGACAGTAAACAAGATGATCCACTGCTCTCTTTTTGCCAACATCGTTGGCGAATCAATAAGCAAGGTGAACTGTTGCCGTTGAAATAACAACCTGAAGCGTTGGCATCATCGCTAATGGATTCGAGGTGATCCCCCTCATCATGGCGGTTGAGGGGGATGCAGGCGGTCACATTGCGGCGTTAAAAATAGCGACAATTTGTTGGTGACTTGCCTGGATAGGATTGGTAAATCCACAGGCATCCTTCAGTGCGTTAGTCGCAAGAGTATCAAAATCTTCTTCTTTGACTTTTAATTCGCGTAATCCTGCTGGAATATTCACATCTTTCGCCAACTGGCGAATAGCGGCGATACACAAGGCGGCACCTTGTTGATCACTTTGCCCTGTGACATCTATCCCCATTGCGGCGGCAATATCCTTCAGGCGTCCTGCGGCGACAGTCGCATTAAATGTCTGTACATGGGGGAGCAATATCGCGTTGCAGACGCCATGAGGGAGATCGTAGAACCCCCCTAGTTGGTGTGCCATCGCATGAACATAACCCAATGACGCGTTGTTGAATGCCATACCTGCCAGGAATTGTGCGTAGGCCATATTTTCGCGCGCCTGTATATCTTGCCCATTGGCCACCGCATCACGTAGCGATTGTGTAATCATGGTGACCGCTTTCAGCGCACAAGCATCAGTGATTGGATTGGCAGCACTGGAAACATAGGCTTCTACAGCGTGAGTCAGGGCATCCATACCGGTTGCAGCGGTCAATCCTTTAGGCATACCGACCATCAGCTGCGGATCGTTCACGGAAAGGAGTGGGGTGACATGTTTATCGATAATGGCCATTTTAATATGGCGAGTTTCGTCGGTGATAATGCAAAAACGCGTCATTTCTGAGGCAGTGCCTGCGGTGGTGTTGATAGCGACCATCGGTAGCTGTGGCTTGCTAGAACGGTCTACACCTTCATAGTCTTTGATTTGCCCGCCGTTTGCAGCCACCAAAGCAATGCCTTTGGCACAATCATGTGGTGAGCCACCACCGAGTGAGATCACGCTGTTGCAGTGATGTTGCTGCAGCAACGCTAAGCCTTGTCTTACATTCTCGGTTGTCGGGTTAGGGTGAGTATCGTCATACACATAACTGTCAATTTCTTGTGCGGCTAGAAGTTGTTGTACTTGAGTGACAATACCAATACTGTTCAAGACCTTATCGGTGACGATCAATACTCGATGTAATCCATTCTCCTTCATTGTTTTGACAGCCTGTTCCAAACTGCCGGAACCAATCATATTGACGGAAGGGATAAAAAACGTTGACGCAGCCATAACTTACACCTTGATAACATTCTTTACGGACTTGTTACACTACCTCGTCAATAGTTAATAAAATATGATCCATGGCAATGATGTTATTAAAAAGTTGTTTAAAGCGCTCTTTTCACTATTCCAAATTCCAATAGCCAATACGAGCCATTATACTCAGGCCCAGCCTGTAAGATGAAAGAACTAGGGTATAAGTGAGCCATGATTGAATATAGTGATGAGTATTGGATGCGTCAGGCGTTAAGCTTGGCCTTGCGTGCTCAAGCTGAGGGGGAAGTGCCTGTGGGGGCGCTGCTGGTGCTCGACAATCAGGTGATTGGGGAAGGTTGGAATCAGCCGATTGGTCGCCACGACCCTACCGCGCATGCTGAGATTATGGCATTAAGGCAAGGGGGCGTGACGTTACAAAACTATCGATTATTGAATACCACACTCTATATCACCTTAGAGCCCTGTGTAATGTGTGCAGGGGCGATGGTGCATAGCCGTATCCGCCGCCTGGTGTATGGCGCAAATGACGAAAAAACCGGGGCAGCAGGTTCACTGGTGGATATTCTACGCCACCCAGGGATGAACCATCAGGTGGAAATCGTGCCAGGGGTGTTGGCACCAGAGTGTACCACCATGCTCAGTAACTTCTTTCGTTTGCGTCGTGAGCAGAAAAAAGCCCTGAAACTGGCACAGCAAGCGGCTAAAGGGGGGGATAGTTAGTGCTTGATCGCTAGCCGGGTCTCTACCGCGGGGTATCCGCGGGTCAATTCGCTCCGCTGTGCTATCTTTTTTTCTTTTTCCTGCAGATAACCTACCAGGCTGACTTGATAGCGGCGAATATTCTCCACATAGCTATAGGCTTCATAGCCCCGGGCATAACCGTAGGTGAGTGACGGGTAGTAGCGCTTTTGGCTCAACATGGGCAGGCGCTGTTTCACATCAACCCAGCTATCGGGGTTACCTCGCTGGCTTTTTGTCAGTTTGCGCGCATCCAGCATATGGCCCCAGCCCATATTGTAGGCGGCCAACGCGAACCAGATACGCTCATCTTCCGGTACCGTCTCTGGTACTTTTGCCATCAGGTTTTGTAGATAAAGCGCCCCACCTTGAATGCTCTCTTCCGGGTCGAGCCTGTCGTTGACGCCTAATCCTTCGGCGGTTGCTCTGGTTAGCATCATCAGCCCACGTACACCGGTGCGAGAGGTCGCCAGTGGGTCCCAATGAGATTCTTGATAGGCGACAGCAGCCAGCAACTTCCAATCAATGTCATTGGCATGTTTTTCAAACAATGACTGGAAGGTCGGTAATACTGAATCGATAGCCGAGAGGAAAGTTCGGGTATCGACATAGTCGAAGCTACCCACATGACCGAGATATTTTTCTGCCAGGCGAGCTAAGGTGCCGTCTTCTATTCGTTGGCTAGAGAAATCCAGCAGCGCGGCATACAAGCTTTGGTCACCGCTGCGCTTCAAGTACCAGGTTACTGGTTTTTCTTCCGTCACATCAAAGGCTACCGCCAGTTGCGGGTGGATACGTTGCAGCAGCGCAACGGTCACCGAGTCACTGATGGTGTAATCCAACTTCCCCTCAGCCACCTGTTCCAGCAGTTCTTTAGCCGAGAGGTTGCCAGAGGTTTCCCAACTGAGATTAGGATATTGCTTCTGCCTGAGTTGCTTTAGTGTGCTGTCATGGGCTGAACCAGAAGCAACCACCAGCTTGCCGGTCATATCCGCAAACATTTTGGGCCGTGGTGCGCCCAACCGGTAAACCACTTGTTGTGAAACGGAATAATAAGCGGGACCAGCGCTGGTGCGGCTGAGGCGGTCAGGATGATAGATCAGACCAGCGGCCAACAGGTCAGCACGACCGCTATGCAGGTCCTCAAACAATTCGTTGATATTTTTATGCGGGATCATCACCAGTTTTACCCCGAGATAGTTGGCAAAACTTTTTGCCAACTCATAATCAAGGCCTTTCGGCCCTTCTGGCGTGGTGACATAGCTCAATGGTGAATTTAAGGTACTGACCCGCAGTTCACCGCGTGACTTGATGGCGTCAAGTTGGCTACCGAACTCCCCAGGCCAGCGAATATTTGGCCATAGAGCCAAGGCCAGCAATAGGGCGACAATACTGATTGAAATGTAGTTTATTTTTAGTATTTTCAAACAATTATCTCATTTAAGCGTCTGCTTGCCATTGATTGTGTGACGCTGCAATTATCATGGTTAAATGACCAGTACCGGAGCATTTTGCGTAAGAAAAGGCCAGTGTGCAACTTTATTGACGGATTATGACAATTCAATGGTGAGTATATCTTTTGTCAATAATAGCTACGCAAACGGTTTCGTTGTCGGCGTGGATTCTCTATAATGACGCGCGTTTTCCCCTGTTGCGCCCAATGAAGTGCTGGATCCAGTTGCTTCGAAGACGAGAGAACTTTGATTATGGAAATACTGCGTGGTTCGCCCGCTTTGTCGGCTTTTCGTGTTACCAAATTGCTGTCACGCTGCCAGGAAGCTCAACTTCCGATCAGTGATATCTATGCCGAATATGTCCACTTTGCTGATGTGAGTGCGCCATTAAGTGCTGAGGACCACGCCAAACTGCAGCGGTTGCTCAAGTATGGTCCTTCACTTGCAGAACACGCCCCTGAGGGGCAACTGCTACTGGTGACGCCGCGTCCGGGTACGATTTCTCCATGGTCATCTAAAGCCACTGACATTGCCCATAACTGTGGTTTGACACAGGTGGTTCGTCTGGAGCGTGGCTTGGCATTTTATGTCATAGCCCCAGCACTGAATGAGACTCAGAAGCAGATACTCGCTAGCTTGCTGCATGACCGCATGATGGAAACGGTATTCACTGAACTCCAGCAGGCAGAAAAACTGTTCTCTCACCACCAACCGGCTCCCTATCAGGTGATTGACCTATTAGGGCAAGGCCGTAGTGCGTTGGACCAGGCCAATATCAAACTGGGTTTGGCATTGGCACCGGATGAAATTGATTATTTGCTGAATGCCTTTACTCAGTTGGGACGTAATCCTAGCGATATTGAGTTGTACATGTTTGCCCAGGCCAACTCTGAACATTGTCGTCATAAAATTTTTAATGCCGACTGGGTGATTGATGGCAAACCGCAGCCGAAGTCCTTGTTCAAAATGATCAAAAATACCTTCGAGCAGACGCCGGATTATGTTTTGTCGGCTTATAAAGACAATGCGGCGGTCATGGAAGGGTCACAGGTAGGGCGTTTCTTTGCGGCAGCGGGCAGTGATCAGTATGACTATCATCAGGAAGCCGCGCATATCTTGATGAAAGTTGAGACCCATAACCACCCAACCGCCATTTCCCCTTGGCCGGGAGCAGCTACCGGTTCTGGCGGTGAGATCCGTGACGAAGGTGCCACAGGGCGCGGAGCAAAACCGAAAGCAGGTTTAGTGGGTTTTTCTGTATCCAACTTGCGTATCCCTGGGTTTGAACAACCCTGGGAGCAGGATTTTGGTAAGCCAGAGCGGATCGTTACGGCACTGGATATTATGACCGAAGGCCCATTGGGCGGGGCGGCATTTAATAATGAATTTGGCCGCCCGGCATTGGTGGGTTACTTCCGTACTTATGAAGAGCGTGTTAACAGCCATAATGGTGTTGAACTCCGTGGTTACCACAAGCCGATTATGCTGGCTGGCGGTTTGGGTAATATCCGTGCTGACCACGTGCAAAAAGGCGAGATCAGCGTAGGTGCCAAGCTGGTGGTACTGGGTGGCCCGGCAATGAATATCGGTTTGGGTGGTGGTGCCGCTTCCTCGATGGCGTCGGGGCAATCGGATGCCGACCTGGATTTTGCCTCAGTACAGCGTGATAACCCGGAAATGGAACGCCGTTGCCAGGAAGTGATTGACCGCTGCTGGCAGTTGGGAGCCAGTAACCCTATCCTGTTTATTCATGATGTCGGGGCGGGTGGTCTGTCAAATGCGATGCCGGAACTGGTCAGCGATGGTGGCCGGGGTGGGCGTTTTGAGCTGCGCGATATTCTCAATGACGAACCGGGTATGAGCCCACTGGAAGTGTGGTGTAACGAATCCCAAGAGCGTTATGTATTGGCCATCGCGCCAGCGCAGATGGCACAGTTTGACCAAATTTGCCGCCGTGAGCGCGCACCTTATGCCGTCATTGGCGAAGCCACCGAAGAACGTCATTTAACACTCCATGACAGCCACTTCAACAATCAGCCGATCGATATGCCGCTGGACGTGTTGCTGGGTAAAACACCTAAAATGACCCGTGATGTGACACGTTTGCAGGCAACGGGTGAAACATTGCAGCGTGCTGGGATCACCCTGGCTGATGCGGTAAAGCGCGTGCTGCATTTGCCCGCAGTGGCAGAGAAAACCTTCTTAATCACCATTGGTGACCGTAGCGTGACCGGAATGGTCGCCCGGGACCAAATGGTGGGGCCATGGCAAATCCCAGTGGCTGATTGTGCAGTCACTAGCGCCAGTCTGGACAGTTATTACGGTGAGGCGATGTCCATTGGTGAGCGTGCACCTGTGGCGCTATTGGATTTTGCTGCTTCCGGCCGTTTGGCTGTTGGGGAGGCACTGACCAATCTGGCGGCGACTGAGATTGGCTCACTCAAGCGAGTGAAACTTTCTGCTAACTGGATGGCTGCGGCGGGTCACCCAGGGGAAGATGCCGGTCTTTATGATGCGGTAAAAGCAGTAGGCGAAGAGCTGTGCCCGGCGTTGGGGATCACTATCCCGGTGGGGAAAGACTCTATGTCGATGAAAACCCGCTGGCAGCAGGATAACGAACAGCGTGAAATGACATCACCGCTGTCGTTGGTGATCACCGCATTTGCCCGCGTTGAAGATGTGCGCCATACCGTGACACCTCAACTGCGTACCGATAAAGGCGATAGCGCTTTATTGCTGGTTGACCTGGGCAATGGTCACAATGGGCTGGGGGCAACCGCTCTGGCTCAGGTTTATCGCCAGTTGGGTGATAAACCTGCGGATGTTCGTGATGCCAAGCAATTGGCCGGCTTCTTCAACGCGATGCAGCAGTTGGTGGCGGAGCGTGCGCTGCTGGCTTATCACGACCGTTCTGATGGCGGCCTGTTGGTCACGTTGGCAGAAATGGCGTTTGCAGGCCATTGCAGTGTGAATGTGGATATACAGCCATTAGGTGAGGATACGCTGGCTGCACTGTTCAATGAAGAACTGGGGGCGGTGCTCCAGGTACCCGCCACACAGTTGGCAGCAGTGCAACAGGTGTTTGCCCAGCACGGTCTGGTCGATAATGTGCATTACCTCGGTCAGGTATTGAGTGGTGACGATTTTGTCATTACCCATGCGGGCAAACCGGTATATAGCGAAAAACGCAGTACCCTGCGTACCTGGTGGGCGGAAACCACATGGCAGATGCAACGTTTGCGAGATAATCCGCACTGTGCTGACCAGGAACATCAGGCTAAGCAAGATGATGGCGATCCGGGCCTCAACGTCAAACTGACATTCACACCTGATGAAGATATCGCTGCACCTTATATCGCCAAGGGCCTGCGCCCGAAAGTGGCGGTATTGCGTGAACAGGGGGTTAACTCCCATGTCGAGATGGCGGCAGCCTTCCACCGTGCCGGTTTCGATGCCGTTGATGTGCACATGAGTGATTTGCTGTCAGGCCGTCGTGATTTACAAACATTCCAGGCATTGGTGGCTTGTGGCGGCTTCTCCTATGGCGATGTGTTGGGAGCAGGAGAGGGCTGGGCTAAATCAATTCTGTTTAATGACCGTGTGCGCGATGAGTTTGCCGAGTTTTTCCATCGTCCTCAGACTTTGGCACTGGGTGTCTGCAACGGCTGTCAGATGATGTCCAACCTGCGAGAATTAATCCCGGGTGCGGAACATTGGCCGCGTTTTGTGCGCAATTTGTCAGATCGTTTTGAAGCTCGTTTCAGCTTGGTGGAAGTGGCAGACAGCCCATCACTGTTTATGCAGGGGATGGCGGGTTCGCGCATGCCAATTGCTGTTTCTCATGGCGAGGGGCATGTTGAGGTGCGAGATGCGGAGCATTTGGCGGCACTGGAGCAGCATGGTTTGGTGGCATTACGTTTTGTCGATAACTATGGCCAGGTCACCGAAGCTTATCCGGCTAATCCGAACGGTTCACCGAATGGCATCACTGCCGTGACGAGCAGCAGTGGCCGGGCCACGGTGATGATGCCGCATCCTGAGCGGGTGTTCCGTACGGTCAGTCACTCCTGGCACCCAGATGAGTGGGGGGAAGATAGCCCCTGGATGCGGATGTTCCGCAATGCCCGTAAACAGTTGGGCTAGGTTGCCGATGGCCTACTGGTGCTAATAACGGGTTGATTTTGTTGGTCTAAGGGCACATTTGATGGTGCCCTTTTATTTTTAGCGGGCAGCTGTCGGTTTTTAGAGACAACCGCTATATTGACTGTCTCTAAAAAGCGACATGTAACATATTGATTTTAATGATGGTTATTTTACTGGTATTAAGCTGTCGGGATTTAGCGACGGTAAGAAGAAAACTTACTCATCTTTTGTGGGTGGGGCACTCTCTTACAAACCCAGATTAAATAATTTATTCATTATAATCAGTCAATTAAAAATGATCATTCAAACTTGGCACAAGTCGTGCATTATAATGCCCAGTTGCTCATTCAATTTTTTATGACCGGCCCCGTATTAGCGGAACAGCGCCTCATAAGCCGCCGAATGATGCCAAAGTAATGGTGCCTATCGTCCAACCAAACCGATAATTGCTGCGCAAGTGGCTTTATCAAGCATCGGGCGACACGTTGAGTGAGGCACCGCCTTGTATCCAACTGTGATGAAGTGTTCATCAATCCCGGATACTTATGGATGTTTTCGTCCTGATTCGATGCCAGTTCTGTATTATATTATACGTACTACATCACCTGGGGACGCGAAGTCAGCATCCGCGCTTTCTTGCTCTGGGGCAGCATTGCCCCAGCGTTCAAGACCAATACCTCTCTTCGTTAATTCCTTGGTTAGTGCCAATTCAGTTAGTGCCAATTCAGTTAGTGCCAATTCAGTTAGTGCCAATTCATTTGCTACTTGGTGGCGACAATATGACAATCTTTGTGGAAGCACCGCAGGGCTGAAACCCAATAGACACGGGTTGTGTTATCCTACAGTTAGAATGAACCTGGTATAGATAACGAAATGATTTCCTTGAAAAGATGGCGTCTATTCCCACGCTCGCTGCGTCAATTGGTGGTGATGGCATTTCTATTGGTGCTGCTGCCGCTGCTGATCCTGGCTTATCAGGCTTATCAGAGCCTGAATAACCTGAGTGCCCAGGCGGCGGATATTAACCGTACCACGCTGACTGATGCTCGGCGCAGTGAAGCGATGACCAGCATGGCGTTAGAAATGGAGCGCAGTTATCGGCAGTATTGTGTGCTGGTGGACCCCACTCTGGAACGCTTATACCAAAACCAGCGTAAACAGTATTCACAGCTACTGGATGCCCACGCGCCTATTTTGCCGGATGAACGTTACTACCAGACCTTACGTGACTTGCTGACACAACTCGCTACCATCAAATGCCAGGGCAGTGGCCCCGATAAGGATGCCTCGCTGCTGCTGGAGTCATTTTCACGTTCTAATGCAGAAATGGTCCAAGCGACCCGCAGTGTTATCTTTTCCCGCGGTCAACAGTTACAACAAGCGATAGCTGAGCGCGGTCAATATTTTGGTTGGCAGGCACTGTTATTGTTTCTGGTGAGTGTACTGTTGGTGGTGCTGTTTACCCGCATGATCATCGGGCCGGTAAAGGCGGTAGAGCGGATGATTAACCGTCTGGGGGAAGGGCGGCCTATTGGCATGATGGCCTCTTTTAAAGGGCCTCGTGAGTTGCGCTCGCTGGCACAACGCATTATCTGGCTAAGTGAACGTTTGGCGTGGTTGGAGTCACAGCGCCATGAGTTTTTACGCCATATCTCCCATGAGTTGAAAACCCCCTTGGCCAGCATGCGTGAAGGGACTGAGTTGCTGGCCGATGAAGTAGTGGGGGCACTGACCACCGACCAAAAAGAGGTGGTGGCGATCCTCGATCAGAGCAGCCGACATCTGCAACAACTGATCGAACAACTGCTGGATTACAACCGTAAGCTGGCTGATGGGCCGTCAGAACATGAGAATGTCGAGTTGGAGGAACTGGTGGATATGGTGGTCGCTGCCCATAGTTTACCTGCTCGAGCCAAGATGATCCGTACTGAAGTGAGACTTGAGGCGAAATATTGTTGGGCTGAACCTACACTATTAATGCGCGTTCTGGATAATCTTTATTCCAATGCGGTGCACTACGGCAAGGAATCCGGTAACATTTGGATCCGTAGCCGTCAGGTGGACCAACGAGTACAAATTGATGTCGCTAATACGGGTACACCCATTCCGGAAGCTGAGCAAACCATGATTTTTGAGCCTTTTTTCCAAGGGAGTCACCAGCGAAAAGGGGCGGTCAAAGGAAGTGGGCTGGGGCTGAGTATTGCGCAGGACTGTATTCGCCGTATGCGTGGTGAACTGAAACTGGTTAACCTATCTGACGCCGATGTTTGTTTCCGAATTGAATTGCCACTAATCGCAGAGAGTGAATAAATAATGTACACAGGGTCTAACTGCGCTCATCTTACGCATACTGAAGGTTTATCGCGTGTATCCCGCTGCTTATCCCTTGGTAAAAACTCCTTTTCTTTTTTGGGCTCGCTCTTTTTGACCCCTGTTATTTTGATAGCCCCTGTTCTTTTGATAGGGTGTACCCCGCATTCTGCCAGTAATACGGAGGTGCAACAGCAATATGAGACAATTACGCATCCCAAAGTGGTAGATTTCCGTACTGCATCCTGTGATAGCTTGTTGCAACTTGATGAAAAAGAGTTTTTAGCGAATTCACTTTACTGGTTACGGGCGTTGGATTGTGCTGATCGTCTCGGTTCTCCCCAGGCGCGCTCGTTGGCCAAAACCTTGCCAGCCAGCAACTGGTCTAATGCTGTCAAGCAAGGTATGTTGTTGGCCAGCGCAGAGCCAACAGCCGCTGAACGCCGCCAAATCATTGCTCGTCTGGATAGCTATCATCTCGAGTTTCCTGATTCAGTGCGTCCATTATTGCAGCTATGGCGGAAACAACAGGTTTTACAAGTTTCGTTGGTCGATGAACGAACACGCTACCAGCAATTGCAACAGAGTACCGATAGCCAGATTGAGTCATTACATCAGAACCAGCTTCGTTTACAGAACCAGTTGCAGGTTACTGCGCGTAAGTTAGAGAACTTGACTGATATCGAGCGTCAACTCTCATCGCGTAAGCAATTGCAGGGCGAAATACCGGAAAACACGACCACACAATCTAAAGTCGAAGTAGATAATCACGCAACACCGGCTAAAGCCGTGGAACCTGATCATTCAACTGAAACAAAGAATGCCGCGCAACCTGAGCATACCGCACCGGCTAAAGTGGCCGAACCCTCAGCCAAGCCAGCTGCCGCCACTGCACCCGCTAAAGTGACCGCGCCCTCAAGCAAGCCAGCGGAACCCAAGCCAGCGGCATCGAATGCACCAGCAAAAGCAACTGAGCCTGAGCCGGCACCAGCAATGGGTACGGCTATCCCAGCCCAACCGGTAGAGACGGAAGATATTTATAGCCCAGCCCCGGTGTATAAGAGGGAAACTGCGCAATGACCATTCGTAAACCGGCTAATCTGTTGTTGGTTGATGATGATCCCAGCCTGCTTAAACTATTGGGGATGCGCCTGACTAGCGAGGGGTTTCAGGTCACGACGGCAGAAAGTGGCCAGGAAGCGTTACGCTTGCTGACACGTCAAAGTATTGACTTGGTTATCAGTGATTTGCGTATGGATGAGATGGACGGCATGGCGCTGTTTACTGAAATCCAAAAATATCAGCCAGGGATGCCAGTGATTATTCTGACCGCACATGGTTCGATTCCTGACGCAGTGGCCGCCACTCAACAAGGTGTTTTCAGTTTTCTAACCAAGCCAGTTGATCGTGAGGCACTGTACAAAGCCATTGATGAAGCGTTGTCCTTGGCTGCCCCCGCAGGGGATGACAGTTGGCGAGAGGAGATTGTCACCCGCAGTCCACTGATGCTGAGGTTGATTGAACAGGCGAAGATGGTTGCTCAGTCAGATGTCAGTGTCTTGATCAACGGCCAGAGTGGTACTGGTAAAGAAGTATTGGCGCAAGCGATCCACCGCGCCAGTCCACGGGGTAAAAAAGAGTTTATTGCGATCAACTGTGGTGCATTACCAGAACAATTGCTGGAGTCGGAATTGTTTGGGCATGCCAAAGGGGCATTTACCGGCGCGGTAAGCAACCGTGAGGGGCTGTTTCAGGCTGCTGCGGGTGGCACACTGTTCCTTGATGAAATTGGTGATATGCCCCTCTCTTTACAGGTCAAGCTGCTGCGTGTTTTGCAGGAACGTAAAGTCCGGCCATTGGGCAGTAACCGCGATCTTGATATTGATGTTCGTATCATTTCTGCCACTCACCGGGATTTACCCAAGGCGATGGCGAAGAAAGAATTCCGTGAAGATCTTTACTACCGCCTGAATGTGGTTAACCTGAAAATACCTGCGCTTAATGAACGGGCAGAAGATATTCCGCTGTTGGCAAACCATTTATTACGTGAGTCCGCGCAACGGCATAAGCCGTTTGTGCGTAGTTTTTCCTCTGATGCCATGAAACGCCTGATGACCGCCAACTGGCCTGGCAATGTTCGCCAATTGGTGAACGTTATCGAACAGTGTGTGGCTCTGACAACGGCTCCGGTGATCAGTGATGCGCTGGTGGAGCAGGCGTTGGAGGGGGAAAACACGGTATTGCCAACCTTTGTCGAAGCGCGAAATCAGTTTGAATTACACTATTTGCGCAAGTTGTTGCAAATCACCAAGGGTAATGTAACTCAGGCTGCGCGTATGGCAGGCCGTAATCGTACTGAGTTCTATAAATTGTTGTCGCGCCACGAGCTGGATGCCAACGATTTCAAAGAATGATGTTTCCTTTTCTGAACCTGAAAATGCAGGTTCTCAACAAATGAGGCGGAATGCTTTACACTTCGCTTTCTTTGTTGCGGTAGGGCAGATGATAGAGATATGAGTAGATCACTTTCCATTGCGTTGGCCCAGCTGAATTTGCTGGTGGGCGATATTGAAGGCAACTGCGAACGCATGTTACAAACGGTGCACGAGCAGCAACAAGCGGGTGTCGATCTGGTGATGTTCACTGAACTGGCGTTGTCCGGTTATCCGCCAGAAGACTTGCTGTATCGCGATGATTTCTATCAGCGTTGTGATATCCAGTTGGAACGTTTACGGCAGGCCTCCGGCGATGTGGCTATTCTGCTGGGGCACCCGTGGCGTGAAGAGGGCAAACTGTATAATGCCCTGTCGCTGTTTTCTGCCGGCCGTTTACAGGCGCGCTATTTCAAACAACAACTACCGAATTATGGTGTTTTTGACGAAAAACGCTATTTCCAACCAGGCAATAAAAGTTGTGTGGTGAGCCTGAAAGGCTATCGCCTCGGGCTGTTGATTTGTGAAGATTTATGGTTTCCAGAGCCGGTTGACGCCGAGAAAGCGGCAGGCGCAGAAATCATACTGTCGATTAATGCCTCCCCCTATAGTCGAGAAAAACCTTATATCCGCAACACGCTGATAGAGGGGCACTGCCAGCGTAGTGGTTTGCCATTAGTCTACCTTAATCAGGTAGGTGGGCAGGATGAACTGGTTTTTGACGGTTGTTCCAAGGTTTTTGATGCGGCAGGTAATATCACTCACCGCTTGGCGGCCTTTAGTGAACAGGTTACTCGGCTGGAATTTAATGAGCTGAATGTGGTGCCAATGGTGTCGCCAGCGGCAGAAATGCCGCAGTTGGCGCAGATCTATGCTGCCTTGGTGCTGGCGGTACGTGACTACGTGACCAAAAATGGTTTTAAAGGTGCGGTGCTTGGGTTGTCTGGGGGGATCGACTCAGCGTTGACCTTGGCGATCGCCGTTGATGCGCTAGGAAAAGAGCGGGTGCAGGCGTTAATGATGCCGTTTCGCTACACGGCGGATATCAGTATTGCGGATGCCAAAGAAGAAGCTGAAATCCTCGGTGTGGAATTTGATATTGTCTCGATCGAACCGATGTTTGATGCTTTTATGGGGCAACTGACACCGATGTTTTCTGGCACACAGCAAGATACCACTGAAGAGAATCTGCAGGCGCGTTGTCGTGGTGTGGTGCTGATGGCCCTGTCTAATAAACGCCGCAGTATTGTATTGACCACCGGCAATAAAAGCGAAATGGCGGTGGGCTATGCCACGTTGTATGGTGATATGGCTGGCGGTTTTGATGTATTGAAGGACGTCCCCAAGACACTGGTATTCAAACTGTCTGAGTACCGCAATACGCTCTCCTACGTGATTCCTCAACGGGTGATTGATCGCCCACCTTCCGCCGAATTGGCACCGGACCAATGCGACCAAGACAGTCTGCCACCCTATGATATTCTGGACGCTATCTTGGAAGGTTACGTTGAGCATGACAAGTCAGTTGCTGATCTGGTGGCAGAGGGCTTTGAAGAGTCAGTGGTACGTAAGGTAATTCGCCTGGTGGATATTAACGAATATAAGCGCCGTCAGGCTGCGGTGGGCCCGCGTATCACGGCTCGCAACTTCGGCAAAGATCGTCGTTATCCGATCACTTCAGGCTTTGGCCGTAAAAATTGGTAATTTAAGAGCCTAGTGGATAGGCGCGAGGAAATAAGATGAAAAAAATCGACGCGATTATCAAGCCGTTTAAATTGGATGATGTGCGTGAGGCATTAGCCGAAGTGGGCATTACCGGGATGACGGTAACGGAAGTTAAAGGCTTTGGCCGCCAGAAAGGACATACCGAGTTATATCGTGGTGCGGAGTATATGGTCGACTTCTTGCCGAAAGTTAAAATTGAAATCGTCGTGCCTGATGACATTGTGGATACTTGTGTAGAAACCATCATGCAAACGGCGCAAACCGGTAAAATTGGCGATGGAAAAATCTTTGTTTTTGATGTTGCTCGCGTAGTGCGTATTCGTACTGGCGAACAGGATGAAGAAGCGATTTAATTTTTCCGCGTTTAAGTTTTCCGTTCAAGCGGCAGGAATTATCCACTATTCCTGCCATCAAACATGAAAAGTCTGCATGATCATCATGAGCAAAAATCCAGTGCCAATCATTGAGTGGTAAATGGATCAAAGCCTTGTGCCACCTAAAGCCAATCGTTTGCGTAAAAACCTCTGTCAAGGCCTATCCTCAATAGGGTAAAACGGTTTACACTGTTGCCCAGAGCCCAAAGGGGGATTTTTATACCTTGATTGGTCCAAGTTACCGCTACGGGGTAAATCAGCCACTTCCCAGGCGATTCGCGAACGAGGTGGCTGCGTGAACTCACACCGCCAATAAGTGGGTAACTTGAAACCGATAGGGTATGTCAGCTGAATTAAAGCCAGGAGATGCCGGATGTTAAAGCGTGAAATGAACATTGCAGATTATGATGCCGAATTGTGGCGTGCAATGGAGCAAGAAGTGGTGCGTCAGGAAGAGCACATCGAACTGATTGCCTCAGAGAACTATACCAGCCCGCGTGTTATGCAGGCCCAAGGTTCTCAACTGACTAATAAATATGCGGAAGGCTATCCTGGCAAGCGTTATTACGGTGGTTGCGAGTATGTGGATATCGTTGAGCAACTGGCTATCGATCGTGCTAAAGAGCTGTTCGGTGCCGACTATGCCAACGTGCAGCCACACTCTGGTTCTCAAGCGAACTTTGCTGTCTATACTGCACTGCTGCAACCAGGTGACACCATCCTGGGGATGAACCTGGCACATGGTGGCCACTTGACTCATGGTTCACCGGTGAACCTGTCGGGTAAGTTATATAACGTGGTGCCTTACGGCATTGATGAAACAGGTCAGATTGACTATGACGATTTGGCTAAACAAGCGCAGCTTCACCAGCCAAAAATGATTATCGGTGGTTTTTCTGCCTATTCCGGTGTTGTTGACTGGGCAAAAATGCGTGAAATAGCCGACAGCATCGGTGCTTACCTGTTTGTGGATATGGCGCACGTTGCTGGTCTGATCGCAGCAGGTGTTTACCCGAATCCGCTGCCCCATGCTCATATCGTTACCACCACGACGCACAAAACCCTGGCAGGTCCGCGCGGCGGCTTGATCCTGGCTAAGGGCGGCGATGAAGAGTTGTATAAAAAACTGAACTCAGCTGTGTTCCCTGGTGGTCAGGGTGGCCCATTGATGCATGTGATCGCTGGTAAAGCGGTAGCATTAAAAGAAGCGATGGAGCCCGAGTTCAAAGTTTACCAACAGCAAGTGGCAATCAACGCTAAAGCGATGGTCGATGTATTCCTCAAGCGTGGTTACAAGGTAGTTTCTGGTGGCACTCACAACCACCTGTTCCTGCTGGATCTGGTAGATAAGAATCTGACCGGTAAAGAGGCCGACGCCGCACTGGGCCGTGCCAATATCACCGTTAACAAGAACAGCGTGCCAAACGATCCGAAGAGCCCGTTTGTGACTTCAGGTGTGCGTATCGGTACGCCAGCAGTGACTCGCCGTGGCTTTAAAGAAGCTGAGGTGCGTGAACTGGCTGGCTGGATCTGTGACGTATTGGATAACATTAACGACGAATCCACTATTGAACGCACCAAGAAAAAAGTGCTGGAGATTTGTGCTCGTCTGCCGGTGTATGCCTAGTTATAGTGATTGCGCTATAGACTGACGAAACCCGCTACGGCGGGTTTTTTTTAACACTATTGCAATAAACCGTGAGCTAGATTGCACCCTTGTGGTTTAAACATCAGTGAGCATTGCTGCAAGATGTGATCTCTGTCAAAGTATGCCGTTGGCTCTGGCTGGAGGGAATATGGTTCTGCAATCAACGCATTGGCTTGCTCTGAGTTATTTCACTTATTTTTTTTCTTTTGGTATTTACCTGCCATTCTGGAGTGTCTGGCTGAAAGAGGAAGGGCTGGCACCAGAAACCATTGGTATCTTGCTCGGCGCCGGTTTGGTGGCCCGTTTTCTCGGTAGCTTGTTGATTGCCCCTCGTGTTAAAGATCCCTCGCGTTTAATTAGTGCATTACGCCTTTTGGCACTGCTTTCCCTGGTTTCTGCTGTCGGGTTTTGTTTTGGTAACGGCTGGGCTTGGTTGATGTTGGTGCTGGTGGGTTTCAACCTGCTTTCCTCTCCGTTAGTGCCGTTGACTGATGCGTTGGCAGCAACCTGGCAGCGGCAAATAGCGCTGGATTATGGCCGGGTACGTTTATGGGGGTCGCTGGCCTTTGTGGTGGGCTCCGCACTGACCGGCAAACTGGTTTCTGTCTGGGGCCATAATGCCATCTTGTTCAGCTTGTTAATCAGCCTATTGGCGGTGTGGCTGGGTATGCTACTCAAGCCCAGTGTCATGCCCAGTGGCGGGCTGCGTGCACAACATAACAGCAACCGCTCCTGGCGTGAATTGCTGAGTGAAGGCCCGGTATGGCGGTTTCTATTGTGCGTGACGCTATTGCAAGGGGCCCATGCCGGGTATTACAGCTTTGCTTCTATCTATTGGCAAGAAGCCGGTTATTCCGCTGCTAGCGTGGGTTACCTGTGGTCATTGGGGGTGGTGGCAGAAGTGATACTCTTTGCCTGCAGCAATTTCCTGTTCCGTCGTTGGAATGCAGGGAGTTTACTGTTGTTATCGGCGGTATGTGGTTTGCTGCGCTGGGGGTTGATGGCTTCTACGACGGAACTCTCCATGCTGCTATTGATACAAGTGCTACATTGCGGCACCTTTACGGTCTGTCATCTGGCAGCAATGCGTTTTATCGCGGCACGCCAAGGCGCAGAAGTGATTCGCTTACAGGCCGTCTATTCTGCTCTGGCAATGGGGGGCGGCATCGCCGTGATGACGGTGGTCGCTGGCTTTCTGTTTGAACATCTACAGCAGGATGTATTTTGGGTAATGGCGGCAATCGTGGTGCCGGTACTGTTTATAGCCAAAACCATTTCAGTTGCGGGCGAACGGTAACGGGCATGATTGGGTAGACAACAACAATGAGTCGATTTTTATGATGAAACACTGCGGCCCGAGGGTGCTGGCTGGCCTGTTAATGTTGTTCAGCATGGCAACCATTGCCCACCCACACAGTTTTATTGATATGAATACCACGTTTATCGCCAAAGACCAGAAACTGGTTGGGTTGAAAATGGTTTGGGTTATGGATGAAATGACCTCAGCAGATCTGTTGTATGATGCTGAAAACGCTAAAAGTGATTCCGAAATCTGGAAACAATTGGCGGCGGAGGTGATGGCTAATGTATTGGCGCAGCACTATTTCACCGATATTTACCGTGATGGTAAACCGGTGAAATACTTGAATCTGCCCACGGAATACCATCTTTCGCGCCAGGGAAATAAGGCGGTATTGGAGTTTGTATTACCACTGGCGGAAGCACAACCGTTGGTGGGTAAACCTTTTAAGATTTCCACCTATGATCCCACCTATTTTGTTGATATGTCATACCAGGATCAAAAAGCATTACAGTTGCCACCAGAGATGGCCAAACACTGTGAGTTGAATTTGATGACACCCAAGCCGGATTCATCATTGAAAACCTATGCCATGTCCCTGGACAAGAGTGATTCCCCCCCTGAAGACCTGGCATTAGGGCAACAATTTGCCCAGCGAGTGACGCTGACATGCAAATAAAGATCAGGCAACCTGCGGGACAGAAATATCATTGGATGCTCGGGTTATGGCCACTGCTGCTGTTTTTGATTTTGCTGGCGCTGGTGATCCAGCAGGCTTGGCACTATTGGCCGCAGATATTAATGCATACGGTGGTGTGGCAGAAAAAGTTAAATCAGGAAATGGCGCTACTGTTACAACAAGTCAAGGCGGCACCACAGCAAGCGGGTATAGCACTGATGCTGTTCAGTCTTGGTTATGGCGTCTTACATGCTTTGGGGCCAGGGCATGGCAAAGTGGTGATTGCGACTTATCTGGCTACTCATCCAACACGTTTAAAAACCAGCCTGAAACTGACCTTTGCTGCCTCATTGTTACAGGGTGGGGTGGCTATCGGCTTGGTGACACTGGTGTTGGTGGTACTGCAACTCTCATCCAGTCAACTGCATCAGAGTAGTTTCTGGCTGGAGCGAGGCAGCTATATTTTGGTGATATTATTGGGGGTATTGCTAAGCTGGCGTGCACTAAAACGCCTCTATTTAGCGATTAAATCCCTGCGTCCAGTGCCGGCACTGCGTATTAACCGTTTACAACCGTTACCCGACACACATACCCATGGTATTGATTGTGGCTGTGGACATCGCCATTTACCCAATGATGCTGAGTTGCAAGCGGGAAAAGATTGGCGAACAACAACGGCGATTGTACTGGCGATGGGGATGCGCCCTTGTTCAGGTGCAATCCTGGTGTTGCTGTTCTCCAAAGTGATCGGTGTTTTTACCTGGGGTATTTTTTCTGCCTTGGCGATGGCGTTGGGAACATCAATGACCATCTCTTTACTGGCACTGTTTGTGCACTACAGCCGTAAACTGGCGATCCGCATCAGCCGACAGCGTGCCTCCGCAGCTTGGAGTCGCGTAGCTTGGGGAACCTTGGCATTGGTTGGCGGTTTAACTTTACTGTTTGCGGGGATAGTGCTGTATATGAGTGCGCAGCCTGAGCTAGGGGGCGGAGTTCGTCCGTTTTCCCGCTAACCTTTGCTTATTTTAAGTACAAGTTATTATTTTGAACAGCAAGGAGAGACCAAGGTAACGCTCTGGCAGTTACCTTGGTTATCGCAGAAATTAAAACATTAACGCTTCAGCGCTTCACTCAGTTCTTCACGCATCACTGATAGCAGCGATTTCACCACCCGTGGGTTACCGGCAACCAGATTACCAGAGTTCAAGTGATTATGACCGCCCACAAAATCGGTGACCACCCCGCCAGATTCACGGACCAGCAATTCACCTGCCGCGAAGTCCCAAGGCTTTAGGCCGATTTCAAAATAGCCATCAACACGGCCTGCGGCGACATAAGCCAGATCAAGCGCAGCGGAACCGGTACGGCGGAAATCTGCACACTGGGTAAACAGTTTACCGATCAGATTAATATAAGAGGGAGCATGTTGTTTGGCTTTGAAGGGGAAGCCGGTGGCCAGGATGGTGCCATCCAGGTCTTTGGCATTAGTGCCGCGTAGACGGTAACCATTGAGTTGCGCACCTTGACCGCGGGTTGCGGTGAACAGTTCGTTGCGCATTGGGTCGTAAACCACCGCTACTTCGGTACGGCCTTTAATGCGTACAGCAATGGAAACGGAGAAGTGTGGGAAGCGTTTGACAAAGTTGGTGGTGCCATCCAGTGGGTCAATCACCCATTGTACATCTTGATCTTCACCCGGCAACTCACCACATTCTTCACCGATTATGGTGTGTTTGGGGTAAGACTTACGGATAATTTCAATGATCTGACGTTCAGCTTCACGATCAACGTTAGTAACAAAGTCATTTGAACCTTTCTGCGTTGTTTCTACAGAGTCAGGCGTTTCGTAATTTTTGGCAATCAAGTTACCCGCTTTACGCGCAGCGCGCACAGCGATAGTCAGCATCGGATGCATGGGCATTTTCCACAGGATGTTAAAGAACGAGAAACGCGCGGATTATAGCAGGTGTTTGGCAAAATACCTATGCCTGAGTTTGTGCAAATTGAATCAACCTGGCTAGACAAGAGGCGGAAACTTGCATGAACTTGGTGAGATGCCTGTGTTAGGATATGGCGATTTTCTTCTACATTCAGAGTTTGTATGCTGCACAATATCCGCATTGTTTTGGTTGAGACTTCCCATACCGGTAATATGGGCTCCACCGCCCGCGCCATGAAAACCATGGGTTTAACCAACCTTTATCTGGTTAATCCGCTGGTAAAACCTGATTCACAGGCTATCGCCTTGGCTGCAGGTGCCAGCGACGTTATTGGTAATGCCACGCTGGTTGATACTTTTGATGCCGCCATTGCCGGTTGCCGTCTGGTGGTAGGTACTAGCGCGCGCTCAAGAACTTTACCCTGGCCGATGTTAGAGCCTCGAACCTGTGGGGTGCGAGCCGTTCAGGAAAGCGAACAGGGGCCGGTGGCATTAGTCTTTGGCCGTGAACGTGTTGGCCTAACTAATGATGAATTGCAGAAGTGTCACTATCATGTGGCGATCCCGGCCAATCCTGATTACAGCTCGTTGAACCTGGCGATGGCAGTACAGATTCTGGCCTATGAAGTGCGTGTCGCTTACCTCGACCGCCAACAGGAAGGCGCGCCAGTACCGGCAGAAACGCTCTATCCGCTAGTGGACGATCTTGAACGGTTTTATCAGCATCTGGAGCAGACCTTGGTACATACCGGCTTTATCCGTGCGGCGAATCCCGGCCAGGTGATGGGGCGCTTGCGGCGTTTATTTGCTCGGGCGCGGCCAGAAGAGCAGGAACTGAATATTTTGCGTGGGATGCTGTCATCGATCGAAAAACAGGATAAAAATCAAGGCAATTAATCTTGGTAACATGCAGGGTCGGGCCGCGTTACCGGGTCGGGTTTGGCGACCGTTGCTTGAATGATCCTGGTAAGTAGCTTGAATGTTCCTGGTAAGAAGTTTGAATGCCCTTGGTAAGAAGTTTGAGTGACCCAGGCAACAGGTTCACAGCCAGAGACAAGTCGTATAAAAAGGCCCAATAGTTGAGTAAATAGTGCGGTTAAATAGTTGACTGTTTTAGTCAGGAATGTCAGACTCTACTACATGTTCGACCAATAGGTAATCACTAGCTATGAGACTGACATCTAAAGGGCGTTATGCCGTGACAGCGATGCTTGATGTGGCATTACACTCCCAGAAAGGGCCAGTACCCCTGGCGGATATTTCCGAACGTCAGGGTATTTCACTCTCTTATCTGGAACAACTTTTTTCCCGTCTGCGCAAGAATGGCCTGGTGGCCAGTGTGCGTGGTCCAGGTGGTGGCTATCTGCTGGGCAAGGATATGGGTGATATCGCCGTTGGTGCAGTGATCTCTGCAGTGGATGAGTCAGTAGATGCCACCCGCTGCCAAGGCAAAGAGGGTTGCCAAGGGGGGGGCGCTGTCTGACCCACTCCTTATGGAGTGACCTGAGTGATCGTATTAGCGGGTTTCTGAATGGCATCACGTTGGCTGAACTGGTTAATGATCAGGATGTGCTGGAGGTGGCAAATCGTCAGCGCCGTACTCTTGATGAGCGTCAGCAAGAAAAGATCAACGTGAATCTGCGTGCATAAGCAGTCAGTGACTCATTTATCTGTTTTTGGAAGTGATGTACGGAGTAAAAGAGCAATGAAATTACCGATTTATCTGGACTACTCGGCAACCACACCGGTCGACCCGCGAGTTGCGCAGAAGATGATGCAGTTTTTAACCCTCGACGGTACTTTCGGTAACCCGGCATCTCGCTCCCACCGTTTCGGGTGGCAGGCGGAAGAGGCTGTAGATATCGCCCGTAATCAAATAGCTGAACTGGTTGGCGCAGACCCGCGTGAGATTGTGTTCACTTCTGGGGCCACCGAGTCTGATAACCTGGCGATCAAGGGTGTAGCTAATTTCTATCAGAAGAAAGGCAAGCACATTATTACCTGTAAAACCGAGCATAAAGCGGTGCTGGATACTTGTCGCCAACTTGAACGTGAAGGCTTTGAGGTCACTTATCTGGCCCCTCAGAGCAACGGCATTATCGATCTCGATACCCTTGCTGCGGCGATGCGCGAAGACACCATTCTGGTTTCCATTATGCATGTGAACAATGAAATTGGTGTGGTGCAGGATATCGAAACCATCGGTGAAATGTGTCGTGCCCATGGTATTATCTACCATGTTGATGCGACCCAGAGCGTCGGCAAATTGCCTATCGACCTGAGTAAATTGAAAGTGGATTTGATGTCCTTCACCGGTCATAAAATTTATGGCCCTAAAGGTATTGGTGCCCTGTATGTGCGCCGTAAGCCACGTATCCGTATTGAAGCGCAAATTCACGGTGGTGGGCATGAGCGTGGTATGCGCTCCGGTACGCTGCCTGTCCACCAGATTGTTGGCATGGGTGAAGCCTATCGTATCGCCAAGGAAGAAATGTCCACTGAAATGGCACGCTTGAGTAGCTTGCGTGATCGTTTGTGGAATGGTGTGAAAGATATGGAAGAAGTCTATTTGAACGGTGATTTGGAGCATGGGGTGCCAAACATTCTCAACGTCAGCTTCAACTATGTTGAAGGCGAGTCGTTGATCATGGCGCTGAAAGATTTGGCTGTTTCATCCGGTTCTGCCTGTACTTCTGCCAGCCTGGAACCTTCCTATGTGCTGCGTGCGCTGGGGATGAGTGATGAGTTGGCGCATAGCTCGATTCGTTTTTCTCTTGGGCGTTTCACGACCGAAGAAGAGATCGACTACACCATTTCGCTGGTACGTAAATCCATTGGCCGTCTGCGTGAACTCTCTCCATTGTGGGACATGTACAAGCAGGGTGTGGATATCAACAGCATCGAATGGGCACATCATTAATTCTCAGGATTTAGGAGCAACGTCATGGCATACAGCGAAAAAGTAATAGACCATTACGAAAATCCACGTAACGTGGGATCGTTTGATAATGAAGATCCAACCGTCGGTAGTGGAATGGTAGGTGCACCGGCCTGTGGTGATGTGATGAAACTGCAGATCAAGGTTAACGATGAAGGCATTATTGAAGATGCCCGTTTCAAGACCTACGGTTGTGGTTCTGCCATTGCCTCAAGTTCCTTGGTGACCGAGTGGATGAAGGGCAAATCTCTTGATCAGGCCGAAGCGATTAAAAATACCCAGATTGCCGAGGAACTGGAGTTGCCCCCCGTTAAGATTCACTGCTCAATTCTGGCAGAAGATGCCATTAAAGCAGCGATTGCTGACTATAAGAGCAAGCACGGCACTAAGTAGTGATAACTTGTTATTTGGCCCGCGTGGTCGGGCTTGGCTTCGAATGAGGTTGCTATGTCAATAACCATGAGTGACAGCGCTGCGCAGCGCGTTCAGGCATTTTTGAACCACCGTGGCAAAGGTCTTGGATTGCGTTTGGGAGTGCGAACTTCCGGCTGCTCTGGAATGGCGTATGTGCTCGAATTTGTTGATGAAAAAAACGATGACGACATCGTTTTTGAAAACAAAGGCGTCAAAGTGATTATTGACAGCAAGAGCCTGGTCTATCTTGATGGGACCGAACTTGATTTCGTCAAAGAAGGTTTGAACGAAGGCTTCAAGTTCAACAACCCGAACGTTACTAGTGAATGTGGCTGCGGCGAAAGTTTTAACGTCTGATCATTGATGGCGTTCTCCGTTACGGCTCGGTTTTTCAAGCAGCAGTAAATTCCCTGCTGCTTGAGTGAGCTAGATAGCGGGTTTTCGAGGGTTCACCGACCTATCGCAGCTTGAATTATTTAGAATTCAATGCCCAGAGCATATTATGGATTACTTTACTTTATTCGGGCTGCCAGTTCGTTACAGTGTGGACGGCAGCCTGTTGACTTCGCGCTATCAGGATCTGCAGCGCCAATTTCACCCCGACCGTTTCGCTACCCAACCAGAACGTGAACGCCTGATGGCATTGCAGCAGGCGGCAACCATTAATGAAGCCTATCAATCACTCAAGCATCCGTTAAAACGGGCCGAGTATATGTTATCTTTGCACGGCTTTGATCTGCGCAATGAGCAACATACTCTGCGTGATCCTGCATTCTTGATGGAGCAGTTGGAGTTACGTGAAGAGCTTGATGCCATTGCACATCAACCCGATGCATCGGAGGCGCTGGCTGCTTTTACTGCGCGTTTGAATACCAGTTGCCAACAACGTAGTAGGCAGATGGTACAGGAGTTGGATAACCAGCAATGGGAAGTGGCAGCCGACAGCGTGCGGAAACTACGTTTTTTGGACAAACTACAGCAACAGGTTGAACAACTAGAAGAAAAACTGCTGGGGTTTGAGTAATCACCTGATACTTTGCAAGCGTTAATCTGGCAACAAGGGTTTGGCGCTATCGTCACCATGCACCATGCGGTGGCTTGCAAGAGAGGGGAGAGATTTTTGATTGTGGAAGCTTTGATATATGGCCTTATTACAAATTAGTGAACCTGGCCTTAGTGCTGCGCCGCACCAGCGCCGGCTGGCTGCAGGTATTGACTTGGGCACCACCAACTCGTTGGTGGCTACGGTTCGCAGTGGGCAGGCAGAAGTATTGCCTGATGCGCAAGGGCGCTATCTGTTACCTTCAGTTGTCCATTACCAGGCGGACGAATACCATGTCGGTTGGGCTGCTCGTGCCCAAGCGGCACAGGATCCGGTCAATACCATCAGTTCTGTCAAACGCATGATGGGGCGCTCTCTGGTTGATGTGCTGCAACGCTATCCCAACCTGCCGTATCAGTTCCAGCCCAGTGACAATGGTCTACCGATGATGGTCACCCCCGCTGGCGTGGTTAACCCGGTGGGCGTCTCTGCGGATATTCTCAAAGCATTGACTGAACGTGCCAAAGAGGCATTAGACGGCGAGCTCGATGGTGTGGTGATCACCGTTCCTGCCTATTTTGATGATGCGCAACGGCAAGGGACTAAAGATGCGGCGCGCTTGGCTGGTCTGCATGTGTTGCGCTTGTTGAACGAACCCACTGCGGCGGCGATTGCCTACGGGTTGGATTCTGGGCAGGAAGGGGTGATTGCTGTCTACGATCTGGGGGGGGCACCTTCGATATTTCGATTCTGCGCCTCAGCCGTGGCGTGTTTGAAGTTTTAGCTACCGGTGGTGATTCAGCGCTTGGTGGTGACGATTTCGATCATTTGCTGGCAGATTGGTTGCGTGAGCAAGCCGGTGTTGCTGATCGCAGTGACCACGGGGTGCAGCGTCAATTGCTGGATGCCGCCATTGCGGCCAAAATTGCGTTGAGTGATGCACCAAGCACACAGGTCAATGTGGCGGGTTGGCAAGGGGAAGTGACCCGTGAACAGTTTGAAACGCTGATTGCTGCTTTGGTGAAACGCACGCTGTTGGCGTGCCGTCGTGCACTTAAAGATGCTGAAGTCACAATAGATGAGGTCTTGGCGGTGGTGATGGTCGGTGGGTCCACTCGTGTTCCGCTGGTGCGCGAGCAGGTGGGGGCATTTTTTGGCCGTACCCCACTGACATCCATCGATCCGGATCAAGTGGTGGCTATCGGTGCGGCTATTCAGGCCGATATTCTGGTGGGTAACAAGCCAGACAGCGAAATGCTGCTGCTGGATGTGATCCCATTATCGCTGGGGTTGGAAACCATGGGGGGCCTGGTTGAGAAAGTGATCCCCCGTAATACCACCATCCCAGTGGCCCGTGCGCAAGAGTTCACCACCTTCAAAGATGGTCAGAGCGCCATGATGATTCATGTCCTGCAGGGGGAGCGCGAACTGGTGGCCGATTGCCGCTCGCTGGCGCGTTTTACGCTACGTGGTTTACCACCGCTAGCTGCGGGTGGCGCGCATATTCGGGTGACTTTTCAGGTCGATGCCGATGGTCTGTTGAGTGTCACGGCGATGGAGAAATCCACAGGAGTTGAAGCCTCTATACAGGTGAAGCCTTCCTATGGTTTGTCTGATGCGGAAATTGCCGGGATGATCAAAGATTCCATGGCCAATGCGCAAAGCGATATTGGCGCCCGCAAACTGGCAGAGCAGCAGGTTGAAGCTTCTCGGGTACTGGAAAGCTTGCAAGGGGCGTTGGCCAGCGATGCCGCGTTACTCAGTGACGCAGAAAGCCAGGCCATCAACCAGGCGGTAGCAAACCTGCGGCAAGTGATGCAAGGTACCGATCCTGCTGCTATTGAAGCCGCTATCAAAGACGTTGATGCAACAACTCAAGATTTTGCCGCGCGCCGTATGGACAATTCGATTCGTCGTGCGTTGGCAGGCCATTCTGTGGATGAGGTTTAACCATGCCTAAAATTGTTTTTTTACCTAATCAAGATCATTGTCCTGAGGGCGCGGTGTTGGACGCCGAGGTTGGGGAAACCATCCTTGATGTCGCATTGCGCAATGGCATTGAAATTGAGCATGCTTGTGAGAAATCCTGTGCTTGCACCACCTGCCATTGCATTGTGCGCGAAGGGTTTGATTCCCTCGACGAAAGCAGTGAGCTGGAGGACGACATGCTGGATAAAGCCTGGGGGCTGGAGCCCGAGAGTCGTTTGAGTTGTCAGGCTCGTGTCAGCGATGAAGATCTGGTGGTGGAAATACCACGTTATACCATCAACCATGCACGTGAGCATTGATCGTCATTCAAACGTAGCCGTGATTTAAACTTAACCGTCATTCAAATTGAGTCGTTATTCAAACAACCGTTTTGTGACCGGTAATTTTAATGCCTGGAGATAACAATGGGCCTGAAATGGACAGATAGTCGTGAAATTGGTGAGGCGTTGTATGACGCCTATCCTGATACGGATCCAACCACGGTGCGCTTTACCGATATGCACCAATGGATCTGCCAACTGGAAGAATTTGATGACAACCCACAGGCATCCAACGAAAAAATACTGGAAGCGATCCTGTTGGTTTGGCTGGATGAAGCGCAATAAAGAGCACCATCAGCCAAATAGCCCTTAACTCCCTGGCAACTTGAATACGCCAGGGTGTACAAGGTATAGCAAAGAATGATCCGGAGTTAACGCGATGACCACTGAAATCATGCAGATCACACTATCACAACAGCCAGCAGATGCCCGCTGGGGTGACAAGGCGTTGTTGAGCACCAATGACCAAGGTATGACTATCCATCTGGCTGCGGGTAGCAAGCTCGGGGCGATTCAACGGGCGGCACGCAAAATAGATGGTCAAGGTATCAGAAACGTGAAACTGGCCGGTGATGGTTGGGGCCTTGAGCAAAGCTGGGCATTCTGGCAGGGGTTCCGTGGGCCGAAAGGGCAGCGCCGTGTTGAATGGGCCGTTTTACCCGCAGCGGAATCTCAGGAGCTACAACAACGCCTGATGGTGGTTGATTGGGTACGTGACACCATCAATATGCCAGCGGAAGAGTTGGGGCCAGAGCAACTGGCTGCCCGTGCCGTTGATCTGATGTGCGAAGTGGCGGGTGAAGCCATCAGCTATCGCATTACCAAAGGTGAAGACCTGCGTGAGCAGAACTATGCTGGCCTGTATAGTGTCGGCCGCGGTTCTGAGCGCCCGCCAGTGCTATTAGCGCTGGATTTTAACCCGACAGGTAACCCGGATGCTCCGGTGTTTGCATGCTTGGTGGGGAAAGGGATTACCTTTGATTCAGGGGGCTACAGCCTCAAACAAAGCGCCTTTATGGACTCCATGAAGTCCGATATGGGAGGCGCTGCGACCATCACCGGTGCACTGGCGTTGGCGGTATTGCGTGGTTTGCAGCAACGCGTCAAATTGTTCTTGTGTTGTGCCGATAATCTGGTCAGTGGTAATGCATTCAAGTTGGGTGACATTATTCGCTACCGTAACGGCAAAACCGTTGAAGTGATGAATACCGATGCCGAAGGGCGCTTGGTGCTGGCGGATGGTTTGATTGATGCCAGTGAGCAACAGTGCGCACTGATTATCGATTGTGCCACCTTGACCGGGGCGGCGAAAACCGCATTGGGTAACGACTATCACGCGCTGTTCAGCTTTGATGATGCATTGGCGCAAGAAGTGCTGGTCAGTGCTGAACTGGAGCACGAGCCATTCTGGCGCCTGCCATTGGCAGAATTCCACCGTGGTCAATTGCCGTCAAACTTCGCCGATCTTAATAATATTGCAGGGGCCGCACATAGTGCAGGTGCCAGTACCGCAGCGGCATTTCTATCGCATTTTGTGAAGAACTACCAGCAAGGATGGTTGCATATTGACTGTTCTGCCACTTATCGCAAAGGTGCGGTCGAGCAGTGGTCGGCGGGTGCGACGGGCTTAGGGGTGCGCACGCTGGCAAATCTATTGCTGCGTAAGGCTAAATAACCGCAGGGCAGGCTGGGGCGCACTCATCCTTGTGAATTGACGTGCACAGATATGACATTTTATAAGGGTTCAGCGGTGCTGAACCCTTAATACATTGGAGTTGGCGATGAATACCCACCATCATCATAATGAGCATGATGCCATGTCGAGCTCTGATGAGCTTGAACAACTGCTGAAATTAGCGGCATCACAACCAGCGTATCGTCCGGCGTTTTTTCGCCAATTGCTGGATGCCACGGTCTATATTTTGGGGGACAGTGAGCAGGTGCAACTGCAAGGTGAAATCACGCTGGATGCAGAAACACCGGTGAATATTCAGCACTGGGAAAAGCAAGATGGCAGCAGTGTGGTGCCTTTCTTCTCCTCGTTGGCGTTGTTACAACAGGCAGTGGCGGAGGAGGAACACCCTTTTATTGCTATGCCTACGCGGGTACTGTTTGAAATCACCCAAGGAGACCATCTGTTTCTCAACCCCAAAGCGGAATACAGCAAAGAGTTTTTCCCAGATGAAGTTGCCATGCTGTTAGCCACAGGTGGGGTAGTGAAACCCGTTGAGCGCGATATTGAACAAGAAACTCAACTGCTGTTGGGGCAACCCACTGAATATCCAGCGGCAATGATCGATGCACTTACCACCTTATTTAGTCAACGTAAGCTGGTTCGGCGAGCTTTTCTGGCGTTGATACATGACCGAGAGGTTGATGAGCAGCCCAATCTGCTGATTGGGTTAGATGTGAAAGGTGAGCAGGTAGATATTGATGCACTTATCAGTGAAGCCGGCATGGTGGCCAGTGAAACAGCACCGAATGATGACCCTGTCGATTTTTGTCTGGTAGAAGAGAATGCGCGCGGTGTGAGTCACTACTTGGTCAATCATACCCAGCCATTTTATCAGCGTCGTTGGGGAAGCTGGTTGCGAAACGCTATTCCGTCAACGGATGTCTCCAGTTCTGTTTGAAAAACATCACGATATTGAGTGATTACGATCATTTATTTTTAAAGAAATGTATATTTTTGCATAGGAAATTGTTAACGGTGGACATATAATCTGCGCCACTCGATAGGGCCGTATCTTCGATGTACGGCCTGTTTTGGAAACTATAATAGAGGCCATCATGACCGTAGAACGTACCTTTTCCATTATTAAACCCAACGCTGTAGCTAACAATGATATTGGCGCAATTTACGCTCGCTTTGAGCGTGCAGGTTTCAAAATTATTGCATCTAAAATGTTGCGCATGACCCGTGAACAGGCGGAAGGTTTCTACGCCGAGCATAAAGACCGTCCATTCTTCAATGGATTGGTAGAGTTTATGACTTCGGGGCCAGTCATGGTTCAGGTACTAGAAGCGGAAAATGCCGTACAACGTAACCGTGATATCATGGGGGCAACCAACCCAGACAACGCGCTCGCGGGTACCTTGCGTGCCGATTATGCTGACAGCTTTACCGCCAATGCGGTACATGGCTCAGATGCTGTAGAATCTGCTCAGCGTGAAATTGCTTATTTCTTTACTGAAAGTGAACTCTGCCCACGCTAAAAGCGTATATACCCGTCATACTTCAAATTGCATGTGTGTTGGCTTTCCTCGCTCACCCCAGTCACTTACTAGTGTAAGCTCCTGGGGATTCTCTGCGTCGCCGCCTTCCTGCAAAACGAATTATTTAGGGTATAAATCTGCATCGAGAGTCATTGTTTCGTTGCAAAAGAGTTGTCACTCACATTATTGACTCTTTACGGTAACCGGCAGATACAATAAAAATGACTGGGAAGCCGTTCAGACGTGGAAATGAGTTATTAATATTTGTACAATGCTGCGCCCTGGGAGTGAACTGCCCAGGGCGCATTTTTTCTGTCATTGTGTAATCCGCACATGGTGTAATTGATCGATGGTGTAATTGACCCATTGTGTACTTGTTCCATGGTGTAATTGTTCATGGTGCAATCGGTAAACCGCAGACACATTGACTGCTTTTTCTTCTTTAGAGCCATAACGTGTAATAACGAGGCTGAGAGATCTTTTATGTTAGAACCTACCGCGACCGAATATACCTTGTCTGAAAATAATTTATTGGCAGACCCTGCTGTGCAAACGGAACAACCAGTAACGAATAAAATTAATCTGCTGGATTTGAATCGTCAGCAACTGCGTGAGTTTTTTATCAATATGGGTGAAAAGCCCTTTCGTGCCGATCAGGTGATGAAGTGGATGTACCACTATTGCAGCGATGACTTTGAGCAAATGACCGATATCAACAAGGTCTTGCGTAATAAGTTGCAGGCTGTGGCTGAAATCCGCGCACCTGAGGTGGCAGCGGAACAGCGCTCAGCAGATGGCACCATCAAATGGGCATTAAAGGTAGGAGATCAGCAGGTTGAAACGGTCTATATTCCAGAGGCCGACCGCGCGACGTTGTGCGTCTCTTCCCAGGTAGGTTGTGCACTGGAATGCAAATTCTGTTCAACGGCGCAGCAAGGGTTTAACCGTAACCTGCGGGTGTCGGAAATCATCGGGCAGGTTTGGCGTGCAGCTAAAATCATTGGTGCCCAGAAAGTGAGCGGCCAGCGCCCCATTACCAATGTGGTGATGATGGGGATGGGCGAACCGCTGCTCAACTTGAATAATGTGGTGCCAGCGATGGAGATCATGCTGGATGACTTCGGTTTTGGTCTGTCCAAGCGTCGTGTTACGTTGTCCACTTCAGGCGTGGTGCCCGCGTTAGACAAGCTTGGGGATATGATTGATGTGGCATTGGCTATTTCGCTGCATGCGCCGAATGATACTATCCGTGATGAAATCGTACCGATTAACCGTAAATACAATATCGACGCTTTTCTGGCCGCCGTTCGCCGTTATTTGGCTAAATCCAATGCCAACCAGGGGCGAGTCACTGTAGAGTATGTAATGTTGGACCAGATCAACGACAGTACGGATGATGCGCACCAACTGGCGGAAGTGTTGAAAGATACCCCGTGCAAGATCAATTTGATCCCTTGGAACCCATTCCCTGGGGCACCTTTTGGACGCAGCTCGAATAGTCGTGTCGATCGTTTCTCCAAAGTATTGATGGAATACGGTTTTACGACTATTGTTCGTAAAACCCGTGGCGATGATATCGATGCGGCCTGTGGTCAGTTAGCGGGGGAAGTGATCGATCGCACCAAGCGTACCCTGAAAAAGAAAATAGCCGGGGAACCTATCAACATACGAACGGTCTGACCCTTGTCACATTATTTTTTGTTATCTAATAGCCTGCTATGCTTGTACTAATCTAGCGGGCGAACAGATGGCATCAGGTAAGGGAATAAGTACAAGCATGAAGCTGAAATTGTTGAGTGTGTTATTGGCAACCAGTTTGTTGGTGGGTTGCTCAAGCTCGAAACCGGATCAAGACGAGCCTGACTCGGCAGCCGGCCAGACCCGTTTACAACTGGGGCTGGCGTATCTCCATCAGGGTGATATGCCGTCGGCGAGAAAAAATCTGCAAAAAGCGCTCGATGTGGCACCGCAAGATTATCGTACCCAGTTGGGTATGGCACTCTATAATCAGCGGGTAGCAGATAATGCTGCTGCGCAGCACTACTATCAGCAAGCGCTCAAGCTCGCACCAGGCAATGGCACAGTATTGAATAATTACGGTGCGTTTCTCTGTAGTTTAGGGCAGTATGTACAGGCTCAACAGCAGTTTAGCGCAGCGATGCAGGCACCCGATGATGGACAGGTTGCTGATAGCCTTGAGAACGCGGGTTATTGTTTCCTCAAGGCTGGGCAAACGGATGAAGCTCGTAAATTATTAACTCGAGCATTAAAGGTTGATCCCGATAAAGGTATTCCACTGTTGGTGGAAGCCGAGAAACAATTTGGAGAAGGGAATCGTGCACAGGCGCAAATTTTATTAGATAGTTATCAACATGTTTTGCCGGCCAGTGCCGACAGTTTATGGTTACAGATTCGTTTCGCCGCGTTAGCAGACCGTCAGGATAGCGTTCAACGCTATGGCAAACAGTTAGCGCGAAGTTTTCCACAATCCAAACAGCACCAGCAGTTCTTAGCTAATGAATACTGAAGACTCTCAAGATAAAACTGTACCTATGACGACAGGCCAGCGTTTGCGTCAGGCCCGTGAACAACTCGGCCTGAGCCAACAGGCGGTTGCAGATCGCCTGTGTCTAAAAAACTCTACCGTGCGCGACATCGAAGAGGATAACCTCTCAGCCGATCTGGCTTCGACGTTTGTGCGTGGTTATATCCGTTCCTATGCCAAGTTGGTGCATTTACCAGAAGATGAACTGTTACTCGCGCTAGGTAAACAGGCGTCATCCAAAGTCACTAAATTGCCTCATATGCCAGGGCTCTCAATGAACAAGCGTCGCAAGAAACGTGATGGTTGGTTGATGAGCTTTACTTGGCTGGTGGTGTGTGTGGTAGTGGGATTGACGTTTGCCTGGTGGTGGCAAAATCATAAGGCGCAGCAGGAAGAGATCGCCGCCATGGTTGATCACTCTACGGCGCAACTTTCTCAGCGCGATAATGAAAGCCAATCTGCTGCTTCGGTTGACGGTAATGTGGATAACGGTACTTCAGTACTCGATCCCGATAGTCATGCAGCATCCGCAACCGATACGGCAACCTCTCAACCCGCAGTGGCGCCGGTGACGGCTCCTTTGGTGGCTACCCCTGAGACGACTAGCCCTCAGGTTGTGGCATCACAACCGAGTAATGTGGTTGCGCCAAGCCAAGCAACTATTCCGGGCCAGGCAACTATTCCGGATGTAACCACAGCTCCGGATGCAACCGCAGCGACCTCTGCTACCACCAATCCACTACCTACTGGAGCGGCGACTGAATTAGTAGCAGATGCCAATGCGTTGGTGATGGATTTTTCTGGTGATTGCTGGTTGCAGGTGATTGACGCTACCGGTAAGTCATTATTCAGCGGCCTCCAGAAAAGCGGTACCAGTCTAAATCTGGTGGGTACACCACCGTATAAATTGACTATTGGTATCCCGGCTGCGGTACAGATCCAATTCCAAGGTAATCCGGTGGATTTAAGCCGGTTTGTTAAGGCAAACCGTGTTGCTCGTCTGACGGTTCCAGAGCAGTAATTACGCGGTTATTGTTGTTAGAAATGCGCCGCAGTGGAGAGTGAGTGATGCATAACCAAACGCCCATTAACCGCCGTAAATCTACGCGTATTTACGTTGGTAATGTGCCTATTGGCGATGGTGCACCGATTGCCGTGCAATCGATGACCAATACCAGGACGACTGATGTTGCCGCGACAGTGGCTCAGATCAAAGCGCTGGAGCGCGTTGGCGTTGATATCGTCCGCGTTTCAGTTCCTACCATGGATGCAGCAGAGGCATTTCGCCTGATTAAGCAGCAGGTTAACGTACCGCTGGTGGCTGATATCCATTTTGATTACCGCATTGCTTTGCAGGTGGCCGAATACGGTGTTGACTGCTTGCGTATCAACCCTGGCAATATTGGTAATGAGTCGCGTATTCGTTCCGTAGTGGATTGCGCTCGTGACAAAAATATCCCGATCCGTATTGGTGTTAATGGCGGTTCGCTGGAGAAAGACATTCAGGAAAAATACGGTGAGCCCACGCCGGAGGCCTTGGTGGAATCTGCCATGCGTCATGTGGATATTCTTCAACGCCTCAATTTTGATCAGTTCAAAGTCAGTGTAAAGGCATCCGATGTCTTTTTGGCGGTACAGTCTTATCGCTTGCTGGCTGGTCGTATTGCTCAACCGCTACACTTGGGCATAACTGAAGCCGGTGGTGCCCGCAGTGGTTCGGTGAAGTCGGCCATTGGCCTGGGGATGCTGTTGTCGGAAGGCATTGGCGATACCCTGCGTATTTCCCTGGCGGCTGATCCGATAGAAGAAGTGAAAGTGGGTTTTGATATTCTGAAATCATTACGTATCCGTGCGCGTGGTATTAACTTCATTGCTTGCCCAACCTGTTCCCGTCAGGAGTTTGATGTTATTGCGACGGTTAATGCGCTGGAGCAACGTCTGGAGGATATCATTACGCCGATGGATGTCTCGATTATCGGTTGTGTCGTCAATGGTCCCGGCGAAGCGCTGGTGTCTACCCTAGGCGTAACCGGGGGGCACAATAAGAGTGGTTTCTACGAAGATGGCGTGCGTCAGAAAGAGCGCTTTGATAATGAACAGATGATTGACCAATTGGAAGCGAAAATTCGTGCCAAGGCAGCGATGCTGGATAACGCCAATCGTATAGTTGTCAACCAGTTGGATGAGTAGATAAGTGATAGGGGTTTTTCATCCGCGTTGAACAGTAGATGGTAATGTCCCTATAATCAGGTTTATTTTGATCTAAACAGACAGAGAACTCACGTGGCAAAAAGCATTCAAGCCATTCGCGGCATGAACGATTACCTGCCGGAAGAAACGGCATTATGGCAGCGAATTGAAGGCACACTCAAGCAAGTGCTAGCCAGCTATGGATATAGCGAAATTCGTATCCCTATTGTTGAGCAGACTCCGCTATTTAAACGCGCCATTGGTGAAGTGACCGATGTTGTAGAAAAAGAGATGTATACCTTCGAGGATCGCAACGGTGAAAGCCTGACATTGCGACCTGAAGGAACCGCGGGCTGTGTTCGTGCCGGTATTGAGCATGGGCTGCTGTATAATCAAGAGCAGCGCTTGTGGTACGTCGGGCCGATGTTTCGCTACGAGCGTCCGCAAAAAGGGCGTTATCGCCAGTTTCACCAGTTAGGGGTTGAGGTTTTTGGTTTACCTGGGCCGGATATTGATGCCGAGCTGATTTTGCTGACCGCCCGTTGGTGGAAGGCGTTGGGGATTGCTGAACACGTCAAACTGGAACTGAACTCGATTGGTTCGCTGGAAGCGCGGGCCAATTACCGTGATGCGCTGGTGGCTTTTCTTGAGCAACATCAGGATCAATTGGACGAAGACTGCAAACGTCGCATGTATAGCAATCCACTGCGTGTGTTGGACTCAAAAAATCCGCAGGTGCAAGCCCTGCTTAATGATGCGCCATCTTTGGGTGACTATCTGGATGAAGAGTCGAGAATTCATTTTGCTGGATTGTGTGAGCATCTACAGCAGGCGGGTATTCCCTATACAGTAAACCAACGTCTGGTACGGGGTTTAGATTATTATAATCGTACGGTGTTTGAGTGGGTCACCAATAGTTTGGGTGCCCAAGGTACGGTTTGTGCAGGTGGTCGCTATGATGGACTGGTGGAACAACTGGGCGGACGGGCCACCCCGGCTGTTGGTTTTGCCATGGGAATGGAACGTCTGGTGTTGCTGGTTCAAGCGGTGAACCCGGATTTCAAGGCGCCTGCCATCATTGATGTCTATGTCATCTCAAGTGGTGTCGGCACACAGAGTGCAGCGATGTTGTTGGCAGAGCAAGTGCGTGATGCCATACCGCAGATTAAACTGATGACCAACTACGGCGGTGGCAACTTCAAAAAGCAGATCACCCGTGCTGATAAATGGGGTGCGCGCATTGCCCTGATCCTGGGGGAGAATGAAGTGGCGGCACAGCAGGTGGTGGTAAAAGACCTGCAAAGTGGTGAACAAGAAACGCTGGGGCAAAGCGAAGTCGCGATGCGCCTGGCTTCGATGTTAAGTTAAAGAGAGGGTCGCCGTGGAAGTCTATTCCAATGAAAACGAACAGGTTGATGCTTTACGACGTTTTTTTGTTGAAAACGGCAAAGCGTTGGCTGTGGGGGTTGTGCTCGGTATTGGTGCCCTGGTTGGTTGGCGCTACTGGCAGAATCACCAAAACACCAACATGATGGCGGCTTCTGAGTCTTATGAGCAGGCTATGACGGCACTGGCTTCCGGTAAAGCGGAAGAAGTGGCGGGAGCAGAAAAGTTTATCCAGGCTAACAGCAATAATTATGGTGTCTTTGCGGCACTGCAACTGGCAAGGAATTTTGCCGAGCAAGGTGATTTTGCTAAAGCAGAACAACAATTGGTTCTGGCACAAGGGCAGGCGAAAGATGAAAACCTGCAGGCGTTAGTTAACTTGCGCCTGGCTCGCGTGCAGTTGCAGCAGAAAAAGCTGGATGAAGCACTGAAAACACTGGAAAGTGTGAAAGGTGCGGGTTGGGTGACTATGATGCAAGATGTGCGCGGTGATGTGCTGTTGGCAAAAGGTGATAGCAAGGGTGCACAGGAAGCTTATAGTAAAGGTATTGAATCAAATGATTCTCAGGCGCTTGTGCCAATAATGCGCATGAAGTTGAATAATTTGTCCAGCTAAGGGGAATTCCCATGCAATTGCGTAAAACACTCTTGGTCGGGCTGGTTTCCGTCGCCTTGCTGAGTGGCTGTTCACTGTTTGGTGGTGAAGAAGATGTTGTTGTCATGTCACCATTGCCAAAGGTTGAAAATCAATTCACACCAACCAAGACCTGGAGCACTTCTGTAGGTAGTGGTATCGGTGATTATTACTCCCATCTGCGTCCTGCTTATCAGGACAGTACCGTTTATGCGGCTGATCGTCGTGGCACGGTCAAAGCACTGGATCTGGCTGATGGTAAAGAAAAGTGGAAGGTTGATCTTTCCGAGAAAACCAAGTTCTACACCCGCAATCAGCCTGCGCTGTTGTCCGGGGGCCTGACGGTTTCTGGTTCCAAGATTTATGTCGGCAGTGAGAAAGCCGTGGTTTATGCGCTGAATACCAGTGATGGTCAAGTTGCATGGCAAACGAAGGTGGCTGGTGAGGCACTTTCCCGCCCGGTGGTTGCCGATGGTTTGGTGCTGATCCATACCAGCAATGGCCAACTGCAAGCATTGAACGAAGCGGATGGCACCATCAAGTGGACGGTTAACCTGGATGTTCCTTCATTATCACTGCGAGGGGAGTCAGCGCCAGCAACCGCATTTGGTGCCGCCATTGTGGGTGGTGACAGTGGCCGAGTGAGCGCCGTGTTGATGCAACAAGGGCAACTGATTTGGCAACAGCGTATATCCCAGCCCATGGGGGCGACTGAGATCGACCGCTTGAACGATGTGGATACCACCCCGGTGATTATTGAAAACGTGGTGTACGCATTGGGTTACAATGGTAGCCTGTCAGCGCTGGATCTGCGTTCAGGTCAGATCCTGTGGAAACGTGATATGGGCTCGGTGAATGATTTTATCGTTGATGCAGGCCGTATCTATGTCGTCGATCAGAATGATGCCGTGGTTGCACTGAGTACTCAAGGCGGTACCAACCTGTGGCGTCAGAGTGGCTTGTTGCACCGCAATCTCACATCGCCTGCACTGATTAATGGTTATCTGGTGGTGGGTGATGCAGAAGGTTACCTGCATTGGATTAATACCACTGACGGCCGTTTTGTATCGCAACTTGAAGTGGATAGTTCAGGCTTCTTGTCAGCGCCAATCAACGCTGATGGCCGGTTGTTGATCCAGGCGCGTGGTGGCAAGGTTTACGCTTTTACGCGTTAAGCCGTCTATCGCCAAGTTTAATCACGCGGCAGTCTGAAAGATGACGTGAATAACGGCTCCTGATGTCAGGGGCCGTTTCGTATTTTTAAACTGTGCTGCCAATATCTATTCGGTTTTACAGTAACACATTGATTATTAAGTAATGAGGCTTCAACCATGATACCTGTCATCGCGCTGGTCGGGCGCCCGAATGTGGGTAAATCCACCTTGTTTAACCGTTTAACGCATACTCGCGATGCGTTGGTGGCGGATTTCCCTGGGCTAACGCGAGACCGTAAGTATGGTCGTGCTGAAGTAGAGGGTAACGAATTTATTGTTGTTGATACCGGGGGTATTGACGGAACCGAAGATGGTGTAGAAACCCATATGGCTAGTCAGTCGTTGCTGGCTATCGAAGAGGCAGACATCGTGCTGTTCATGGTGGATGCCCGTGCCGGGTTGATGCCAGCAGACCAGGGGATTGCTCAGCATTTGCGTAGTCGCCAGAAAGCCTCCTTCCTGGTTGCCAACAAAACCGATGGTTTGGATCCCGATAGTGCCACGGCAGATTTCTATTCGTTGGGGTTGGGGGAGGTTTATGCGATTGCGGCCTCTCATGGCCGTGGGGTGACACAACTGATTGAACACGTCATGGTGCCCTTTGTTCCGCCAAAACCGGAACTCGTTGAGCTGAGTGAAGAAGAGGCCAATGCGGCTTATTGGGCAGAGCAAAATGGCGAGCTGACCGATGACGAAGGTGAAGAGCCGGAAGATGATTTCAACCCGCAAGATTTGCCGATCAAGTTGGCGATTGTTGGCCGCCCTAACGTCGGTAAGTCTACGCTGACCAACCGCATCCTGGGTGAGGAGCGTGTGGTGGTATATGACATGCCCGGTACCACCCGTGACAGCATCTATATCCCGATGGTACGTGATGAGCGTGAATATGTGTTGATTGATACTGCCGGGGTGCGAAAGCGTGGCAAGGTGACTGAAACCGTCGAGAAATTTTCGGTAATCAAGACACTGCAAGCGATCGAAGATGCCAACGTGGTGCTGTTGGTCATTGATGCCCGCGAAGGTATTTCCGATCAGGATTTATCACTACTTGGTTTTATCCTCAATAGCGGGCGTTCGCTGGTGATTGCCGTCAATAAATGGGATGGCATGAGTGAGGAAGACCGGGAACATGTCAAAGAGATGCTTGATTTGCGTCTGGGCTTTGTCGACTTTGCCCGGGTGCACTTTATCTCTGCCCTGCATGGCAGTGGAGTGGGCAACCTGTTCGAATCGGTACAGGAGGCTTACGAGTGCGCTACCCATCGGGTTAATACTTCAATGCTGACCAAGATTATGCAGATGGCGGTTGATGACCACCAGCCACCGTTGGTACGTGGCCGCAGGGTGAAACTGAAATATGCTCATGCGGGTGGATATAACCCACCGATTGTGGTGATCCATGGTAATCAGGTCAGCGAATTGGCAGACTCCTACAAACGCTATCTGATGAATTACTTCCGCCGTTCATTGAAAGTGATGGGCACACCAATTCGCATCCAGTTCAAAGAGGGGGATAACCCATTTGCTGGTAAGCGTAATACCTTGACCCCTAATCAGATGCGCAAACGTAAACGCTTGATGAGTCACTTGAAAAAATCAAAATAAGACAGTAGAGCAGCAATCTTAAGGCATCAACACCTGAGATTGCTGCCCCTTGCAGAGTGACAGGTATATCATTTGCCAATGAGTTTTTCTTGCTGACTTAGCTAAGGAACGCCATGTCTTGGGAAATATGGAGTTTTGCATTTGGTGTTACCGTACCGAATCTGTTGATGTTATTGCTAGGTATCTGGCTGCGTCATCGGCGAATAATGGATGATTTTTTTATCGATGGGGCAACCAAGCTGGTATTCAACTTGGCGTTACCCTGCCTGCTGTTTTTTAGTATCGCCAATAACCATCCTCAGCTACGTGATAATTTGACCCTGGTGATTTTTGGTGCAGCGGGAACCATCGGGACCTTCCTGTTACTGGAATTTTCTGCCAAGTGGCTGGTGAAAAACCCTCGTGAACGTGGTGTGTTTGTACAGGGCGGGTTCCGTGCCAATAACGCGATTATTGGCCTGGCTTATGCCATAACCGCCTATGGCGAACAGGGGAAGGCCATTGCCCCGATGTATCTTACGGTCACTGTTGTTTTGTATAACGTCCTGTCGGTTATTACCCTGACGCGCAGTTTGCAGGGGGGGCCAGGGCAGAAGATCAACACCCAGGCACTGTTGCGCAGCATTGTGAAAAATCCGCTGATCTTAGGCCTGCTCAGTGGGGTGGCCTATGCACAGACTGGGCTGGGTATGCCGCAATTTATTCAACAAACCGGCAGCTATATTTCTGGTCTTTCATTGCCACTGGCGCTGTTATGCACCGGGGCCAGCCTTGATCTACGAGCCATGTTCCGCACTTCCAATGTTGCTGTGCTTTCATCATCAGCGAAACTGTTTTTGATACCATTACTGATGACCGTTGGTGGGTGGCTGTGTGGTTTCCGTGGGGAAACATTGGGTATTATCTTTATGTTTTCGGCTTCTCCCACCGCCGCTGCCAGCTATGTAATGACCCGAGCGATGGGGGGCAATGCCACCCTGGCCGCAAATATTATTGCCATCACCACGGTGGGTTCATTCTTTACTACCGCCTTGGGGATCTATTTTTTACGCTCTTGGGGGCTGATTTAATTTTTACCTTGATAGCGTTGTGTTGAACAACACCATGAGTCATTGCGGTGATTGTTGGTGTGGTGATGTATTGGTATACCAGGAGGAAAAATGGACGCTTTATGCCCCGCTTGTGGCCAGCCGATGAATTGGGTTGACGGCGATTATCATTGTCAAATTTGCCAACGTCACTATCGGCAGATTGCTGAATGCCCCGACTGCGGGCAACCGTTGCAGCAATTGAAGGCGTGTGGGGCGGTGGACTACTTATGCCAACAGGGCCATGGCTTGATTTCAAAAAAGCGCGTGAAGTTCAGCTACCAACCCCTCTGAGAGTATACCCAAGTTCAATCAATTTGCAGGTAGGCGGCCACTGTACGAATCCCGATGAGCTTACTAGAGTAAGTGATTCGGGTGAGCGACAAATCCGCCTGGAGCCTGACGAATCCCCACAAAATAATGGTTAGAAGGGAACATTCATGACATTCAGTGATCTGAAGAATCGCCAAACCCACCAGATCAGGGAGAATGCCATGAATGCCTACTCATTATTACATGATTCTATTGCTGTTGCTTGTCCGTCAATTCATAAAAAACGTCTAGATACGCTATGTTTGGCAATGAAAACGCTGTGTTTTCATCAAAAAGCCTCTCTTTCAGGTATTGGGCGAACGTTGCACTCTTCCGCCAAAACTAAACACTGCATTAAGCGTATTGACCGGTTGCTAGGAAATACAAAACTGCAGGCTGAACGAACAGCGATTTATGCCGCTTTGATACCCATGCTGATTGGGCAGCAGAAAAAACCACTTATCCTCATTGACTGGAGCCAGATCAATGAGGAAGCCGGTTTTCATATTCTTCGGGCATCTCTACCGACAACAGGCAGGGCATTAACGCTCTATGAAGAGGTTCATCCTAAAAGTAAAAGTCATAATCGTCAGGTACATGGTGCTTTTCTTCAACAATTGAAATCCCTTCTCCCTGACGATGTCACCCCGATTTTTATCACCGATGCGGGGTTTAAAAACCCTTGGTTCAAGCAGGTCGCGGCTCTTGGTTGGTATTGGGTCGGAAGGATACGCCATTTCACCCAGTTCTCTTATTGCCCTGACAACAAATGGCAACAATGTCGTCATCTGGAACCTGCCGCCTCTGATACACCGCAATCGTTAGGAGAAATTACATTAGCCAAAAGAAATCCATTACAATGGTTTGCCCATCTTTTTAAAAAACCGATGCAGGGTCGAAAAAAGAAGACACAAGGTAAACGTGTTTCCAAGAGGACAAACAGCACCTCTTACGGCAAAAGAGAGCGCGAACCTTGGTTTTTGGTGACTAACTTGCCACCTGAATCACTTTCTGCCAAAGAGGCAGTCGAAGTGTATAAAACGCGTATGCAGATAGAGGAAAGTTTCAGAGATAACAAGAACCAGCGGATCGGTTTGTCACTGAAAGAAACAAGGAGTCAACATGCTAGTCGTCTTGAGGTTTTACTTCTGATAGTGACCCTTGCGACGTTGGCGTTATGGCTTATTGGCAGTTTAGCCAAACAACGAGGCATGGAGAGGGGTTATCAAGCCAATACAGTGAAAACCAGAGCTGTCCTGTCGTTATTTAACCTGGGTATACAGGTACTGAGAAAGACAGGAATACCGGATGCTGAATCTGATGAGTTCCGAAAATTATTGGAGAGAATACCTGACCCTCTCCAGGGAATATCTCGATGAGAAGAATTGTGGGGATCCCTCAGGCCTGGAGCGGATTTGAACGCTGCTTGCAGCGGCCCCGAAAGGGGCGAGCCTCATGGATGAAGCGAGTAACTGCAGCCAACACCGCTGTAGTTTGATTGGCGACGGGTATATTAGTCATCGTAGAGTCGATTATGGTGGGTACTCACTGCAGGTGATACTTTATTCGGGCTCAGGCGTTTTACCGAATCACGCACCACCAAACGCCCGTGCAGTAACAAATTGCAGGGGGGAGCATTTGGGCGCAACATCCGCCGCTGTAATAGTGCAATCGCTTCAGCACCCAGTTCATCGCGAGGAACATGGACCGAGGTCAGCGCGATATTATGGACCTCAGCCAGGTTGAAGCCGTCGGTACTCATAACGGAAATTTTTCTCGGCACATTGATATTCATCTTTTCGAGTGCATTTACCACGCCCACCGCCATATAGTCACCACCCACCAGAATGGCTGTGGGCAATTGTGCCGGGTCGCTAATCCCATTAATAAATGCGGTTACTGCCTGTTCCGCTTCTTCACTACCAAAGCCAGAGGTGGTGACCAGATGCTGACTATCAATAAAGGGAACATTATGCCGCGCGTAAGCCTGCTTGATCCCCACCAGGCGGAGTTCCATGGTATTACGCCGCAAGCATTGCAGATTGAGAATGCGGCTATGCCCTTGCTGGAACAGATAGTTGGCAGAGTACTCGCCAATTAATTGATGATCAGGGGAAACACTATCCAGGCGCATCTGGTGGTCACTGCAATTGATCAGAATACAGGGTTTATTCAGATCGGCCGCCAGCGTATGGATATGTTCATCATCAATACCGATCAGTAACACCGCTTCCGTTTGCGGATCGTTCATTTTCTCTAGAAATAGAGCACTGTTGCTTTGTTCCTCCTCCAACCCGTAATAGCGGATCCTGACATCATGTTCAGCCAGTGCACTGGCTATTCCCTGGATCACTTTGTAGTAGAAAATGTCGCTACGCACATCAAAAGCACGTTGTGGGGCAAACACCGCCAGGTTATTCAACATAAACCTGCCGTTGGAGATCCCCTGCAAAATACCATTTTGTTGGGCACAGGCCAGCACCTGTTGCCGAGCTTTAGGGCTGGTATTGGATTTCCCTGCCAATACACGTGACACGGTACTGATGGAAAGCCCAGTTTGCCGGGCGATTTCTTGTATTTTTAATTTTCCATTCATTTTGTGATTCCGCTCAAATTAGTTGATGAAAATATTTTCACAAAAATAATTCATTATAAAAAAGTGGGTTATAAGAACGATGGCAATACTTTACTTGATTTGTGAGAATTTTTGCAAAAATTACTATTTCACTCATAGACCTCACTGGTTAGTCTATTTGGCAGGCTAAATTTATCAGCCCGGGTTTTGAGACTGAATGGCAATTTAAATGCGATTAAATCAAAGCCTGGTAGAAAAAGTGGTGCTATCTCTTTGCGATTCGCCACAAAAATGCTGCCAGTAGCGGTGAAATTAACCGTGACTGCAGCAGAAAAACGCATTGTTGCCATGGGCTTTTTGACCTGGTTGGTTTGATCGCGGAACGTGGCAAAAAACCTTCACCTACTCTCTAAGTTGGATTGATATGAAAACGTTAAAAACTTGGACGCTAGCCGGGCAATATGCCGACCGTATTGAACTGCTGGTCGATAAACAGCATCTGTTGTGTCTGTATGTACTGGAAAACAATCTATTTCGCGTACTGATTAAGCGCCACGGTGAGCTGGCGCTGGATCGTACCTGGAGCATTGCACCGCAACAAGATGTCCCTTGGCAAGGGCGTGATCGCCAGAGTGTGGACGGCTTTAACTTACCGGGTTATCAGTTGCAACAGCATAAGGAAAGCCTGACCGTCGCCACCGCGAAACTGCGTGTTACGGTACATCAGCCGCTGTGGCTGGAGTGGGAATATTGCAATGATGCCGGTGAGTGGCAACCGTTGGCGGCTGACCGCCCAACCAGCGCATATCTGCTCAACGCTCATGGTGACGGTGTCGCGCATTATCAGCGCCGTTACAAAAATGAGCGTTACTACGGGCTTGGGGAAAAAGCTGGGGACTTGGAGCGGACAGGGCGCCGTTTTGAGATGCGCAATCTGGATGCGATGGGTTATAACGCAGCCAGCACCGACCCACTGTACAAACATATTCCCTTCACCATTACTCGCCGTGATGATGTCAGCTTTGGTTTGTTCTATGACAACCTGAGCAGTTGCTGGTTGGATTTAGGTAATGAGCTCGACAACTATCACTTGGCTTATCGCCGTTATCAGGCTGAAGCTGGGGACCTGGATTATTATATGTTCCTCGGGCCTAAAGTATTGGATGTCACCAAAGCCTTTGTCCGCTTGACCGGTAAAACCCTGTTTGGGCCGAAGTGGAGTTTGGGTTACAGCGGTTCCACCATGCATTACACCGATGCCCCAGATGCTCAACATCAGCTGCAGCAGTTTATTAAGTTATGCCGTGAACATGCGATCCCTTGTGATTCGTTCCAGCTCTCTTCCGGTTATACCTCGATTAATAACAAGCGTTATGTCTTTAACTGGAATTACGACAAAGTGCCGCAGCCGAAAATGCTTAGCAAAGCATTCCATGATGCCGGGCTAAAACTGGCGGCCAATATCAAACCTTGCTTGCTACAGGATCACCCGCAATATCAGCAGGTGGCTGACCAGGGCTTGTTTATCCGTGACTCGCAAAGCGACACGCCTGAACGTTCAGTGTTCTGGGATGATGAAGGTTCACACTTGGACTTTACCAATCCTGAAACGGTGCGCTGGTGGCAGAAAGGGGTTACCGAACAGTTGCTGGAAATGGGTATCGACTCCACCTGGAACGATAACAACGAATATGAAGTGTGGGATGGTGAGGCACGCTGCTACGGTTTTGGCAAACCGATTGCCATCAAACATATTCGCCCGGTGATGCCGTTACTGATGATGCGCGCGTCAATGGAAGCACAGCAACAGTTCGCACCAAACTTGCGTCCTTACCTGATTTCCCGTTCTGGTTGTGCGGGGATGCAACGCTACGTGCAGACCTGGAGTGGTGATAACCGTACCAATTGGCAAACTCTGCGTTACAACATCCGTATGGGGGTGGGCATGAGTTTATCCGGGTTATATAACGTTGGGCACGATGTGGGCGGGTTCTCTGGTGATAAACCCGATGCAGAACTGTTTGTACGCTGGGTACAAAATGGTGTGATGCATCCCCGTTTCACCATCCATTCATGGAATGATGATGCGACGGTGAACGAGCCATGGATGTACCCAACGTCAACGCCGATGATTCGTGACGCGATTAATCTGCGTTATCAACTGATGCCGTACTTCTACACCTTGTTGTGGCAGGCTAGCGCAGATGATGAACCGATGTTGCGTCCCACCTTCCTCGACCATGAACATGACCAGAATACACTGCGTGAGACGGATGACTTCTTAATGGGCCGTGACCTGCTGGTAGCCAGTGTGGTTGAACCTGGGCAACGTCAGCGTGAGGTTTATCTGCCAGATAACACCGATGGCTGGTACTGCTTCTACAGCGGTCAGTGGTATAGCGGTGGTCAGACTATTGTGGTGGATGCGCCTTTGGAACGCTTACCGTTGCTGGTACGTGCTGGGGCCGGATTGCCGATTTCTCACTACTTGGGCCATGTGGATACTGCTGCCGACAATTACCGTGAACTGCGGCTGTTCCCAACCAAGGGCACTGGGCGTTCTGCGGGGCTGCTATTTGAAGATGACGGCGAGAGCCATGGTTGGCAGCAAGGCAATGCGTTGTGGCTGCGTTGGCAGGCAGTGACTGATAACCAACGTATTGAGTTGACCTTTACCACTGAAGGCCAGTTCAAGCCGACATGGCAAACGCTGAATATTGTTTTACCTGCGGGTGAAACCCGTGAGCTGTGGGTTAATGGCGCTCGCTGTAATAGCTATACGTTGTAATTGATGTTGACCTTCAACCCTCGTTAAGAGGGTTGAAGGTATACTTTCGCTGCCGTTATTTAAACGACAGCGAGGGTGAAAAATATTGAAGATAACACCATGGAATAAAAAGATTTATTCTAGTCATCATTTACATTTTGGCATCACTTCGATGACAAAGGAAAGCCACTCGTAATAAAGAGCAACTTTTCATGTTAGTGGGGTTTGAGGGATAGTTTGCGTAAAATAGCAGCAACATCAGTGCTACGTATTGCCCCCGTGGCTGCGGATACCGTTAATTCCTCCAGCTCGTTACCTTCGTCACGGATATTAATGCCATTACGCTTTAAAAATGCCATCGCAACGAAAAAAGCGGTTCGCTTATTACCGTCATTGAAGATATGGCCGCGGGAAATAGCGACAAGATATATCGCAGCGAGTTCGTAAATATCCGCAATACCCTCATAATAAAGCTGATTCTGAACGCGATAAATGATCGCTTCTGCTCTTCCTGGTTCTGGCATCCCGGGAACACCTGGCAGGGCTTCAAGCAGGCGATCATGAAATGCTATGACCTCCTGAGCACTGATCCATTTCATCTATCAGCCAACGCCTTAATGGTATGTCCGTGCCGCCCCATAATTTCGGCAAATTCAGCGTCCAGTTTTGCTTCCTGCCATGTGTTGAAATCATTGCGGCTAATAAGCACGGCGGAAGAGCCATCACGGCGGGTGATTTCTACTGGCTCTCCCGCTGTGGCGATGTCCATTACTTCAGCGATATTCTGCCGGGCTTGAGATGTAGTGTAGGTTCGCATATTGCCTCCGGTGATGTACTTTTTAAAAGTACATCACAAACGTACAACATGCAACATTAACGCTATAACTTAGTATCAAGGCCTGCGGTGAGCACTAGGTTGCGGTGTTCGGCCGCTCGCTACCTTTACCACGTCGCTTCTTGGTGACGTTGATGGTTTTTATCTCGCTTTCCAGCCAACCATCCTGCAACTGTGTTTTCACTAACTCACCCACTTGCGCCTGCTTGGTGGTTTTCAGTAAATCGCCACCCGGTGTTTGCGTTACGCTATAGCCACGAGACAAAGTGGCCAGTGGGCTGACGGCTTCCAACTGGCTGCAAGCAATACCAAACCGTTGACGATAAGCATTAAGCTGCTGCGCCATGCCTTGCTGTAACTGATAGGTCTGTTGCTGAATACGTTGCTGTAACCGGTGTATGCTACCCGTTGGCTGTTGTTGCCGCAGACGCTGTTGCAATTGTTCACTGCGGCGTGAACAGCCGCGCAACTGCCACTGCATGGCTTCTTGCAAGCGCTGTTGTAATTTAAAGAGCCGCGTTTGTTGCCGTGCCAGACGCAAATGCGGGTGTTGCTGCTGCAACCGATGATGAAGACGGGTGAACTGCTGTTGCCGCTGTGCCAGATAGTAGTCCAGAGCCATTTCCAGCCGTTGCTGTTGTGATTGCCATTGGCGTAATAGCTCCAACTGATTGCGGCTGATCAACTCGGCGGCGGCGGAAGGGGTGGGGGCGCGTAAATCAGCGACAAAATCGGCGATAGTGATGTCGGTTTCGTGCCCAACCGCACTGACAATGGGAATATGGCTGGCAAAGATCGCCCGTGCGACACGTTCGTCGTTAAAGCTCCACAAGTCTTCCAGTGACCCGCCCCCACGGCCGACGATCAACACATCACATTCGTTGCGGCGGTTAGCGGTTTCAATGGCATTCACAATCTGCAATGGGGCTTCCGCGCCCTGTACCGAGGTGGGGTAAATGATAACCGGTAAAGACGGATCGCGGCGTTGCAATACTTGCAGGATATCATGGAGCGCAGCACCACTGGCTGACGTGATCACCCCAACGCATTTGGCCGGGCTGGGTAATGCTTGCTTGAACTGCTGCTCAAACAGCCCTTCCTCAGACAGGCGCTGTTTCAACTGCTCGAATTGCTGCTGTAACAAGCCATCCCCTGCGGGCTGCATACTTTCGGCAATCAGTTGATAATCCCCACGGGGTTCATACAACGTAATGCTGGCACGCACCAGAACCTGTTGGCCATTTTGCGGGCGGAAGGTAGTACGGCGGTTGCTGTTGCGGAACATGGCACAACGCACCTGGGCACGCTCATCTTTCAACGTGAAATACCAGTGACCAGAGGCGGGCTGAGAGAAGTTGGAGATCTCGGCGGAGAGCCAAATCTGGCCCATTTCCATTTCCAATAGTTGCCGAACCGTCTGATTAAGGCGGCTTACGGTAAAAATTGAGGGTGCAGTAGGTAGCGACATGTGAGCCAGATCAAATTTCAAAACAGAGACTTAATCGGTTGATACTACCTTGCATTGCAGGGTAATCAAGAGTTTTTATCAGAAAATGCTGGAGGCAATCGGTTACGTTCTGTATAATGCAGCGGCAATATTTTATCTTTTCCCCAACCACCTTGGTGAGATATTGCCCATGCTACGTATCGCTAAAGAAGCTCTGACGTTTGACGACGTTCTCCTGGTTCCAGCCCATTCCACTGTTCTGCCTAATACTGCCGATCTTGGCACTCAACTGACTCAATCTATCCGCCTAAATATCCCTATGCTGTCAGCAGCGATGGATACGGTTACCGAATCCAGCCTGGCCATTGCATTGGCACAGGAAGGTGGCCTGGGTTTTATTCACAAAAATATGTCTATCGAGCGTCAGGCGGAAGAAGTTCGCCGTGTGAAAAAGCATGAAAGCGGTGTGGTGACTGACCCACAAACCGTTACACCGAATACCACGCTGGAGGAAGTGAAAGCCCTGACCGCACGTAACGGTTTTGCAGGTTATCCGGTGGTGACGGACGGTAATCAACTGGTTGGTATTATTACTGGCCGGGATGTCCGCTTTGTTACCGATTTGACCCAACCGGTGACGGCGGTGATGACACCGAAGGAACGTTTGGTGACCGTCAAAGAGGGGGAAGCACGTGACGTCGTTCTGCAGAAAATGCATGAAAAGCGTGTCGAGAAAGCCCTCGTGGTGGATGATAACTTCCGTCTGCTCGGTATGATCACGGTAAAAGACTTCCAGAAAGCAGAGCGTAAACCGAATGCCTGTAAAGACGAGCATGGCCGCTTACGTGTCGGTGCTGCGGTGGGTGCCGGTGCAGGCAATGAGGAACGTATTGATGCGCTGGTTGCTGCCGGGGTGGATGTACTGCTGATTGACTCTTCCCATGGTCACTCCGAGGGGGTGTTGCAGCGCATTCGCGAAACTCGCGCCAAATACCCAGAGCTACAAATTGTTGGCGGCAACGTGGCGACATCCGCAGGGGCCAAAGCATTGATGGATGCCGGTGTTAGCGCGGTAAAAGTGGGGATTGGCCCAGGTTCTATCTGTACCACACGTATTGTGACTGGCGTAGGGGTTCCACAGATCACCGCGATTGCTGATGCGGTAGAGGCGTTGCAAGGCAGTGGTATCCCGGTGATTGCTGATGGCGGGATCCGCTTCTCGGGTGATATTGCCAAGGCGATTGCTGCCGGCGCATCTTGCGTGATGGTCGGTTCCATGTTGGCGGGGACAGAAGAGTCGCCAGGGGAAATCGAACTCTATCAGGGGCGCTCATTCAAATCTTACCGTGGCATGGGCTCTTTGGGGGCGATGTCGAAAGGTTCTTCCGACCGTTACTTCCAGACTGATAACGCTGCTGATAAACTGGTACCGGAAGGTATTGAAGGCCGTGTGGCTTACAAAGGTATGTTGAAGGCTATCGTGCACCAACAGATGGGAGGCTTGCGTTCCTGTATGGGATTGACCGGTTGCGCCACCATTGATGAACTGCGTACCAAGGCTGAATTTGTGCGCATCAGCGGTGCAGGTATTCAGGAAAGCCATGTGCATGATGTGACCATTACCAAGGAAGCTCCTAATTACCGCATGGGTTAATATTTCGCCCATTCGTGCAAGAAGCGTCTAGGGGTGAGGGAGTTCCTTCCTCATCCTCAATGTGCTTTTTGCCCTTTTTTCTGTTGCTGGAATTTGCCTCACATGACAAAAAATATTCATAAGCATCGCATTCTCATCCTGGACTTCGGTTCGCAATATACCCAGTTGATAGCACGTCGTGTGCGTGAAATTGGCGTTTACTGTGAATTGTGGGCCTGGGATGTGAGCGAAGAACAGATCCGTTCATTCAACCCGAGCGGCATTATTCTCTCTGGCGGCCCGGAAAGTACCACTGAATTTAATAGCCCGCGCGCACCAGAATATGTCTTTACTGCTGGAGTCCCGGTACTGGGGGTTTGCTATGGTATGCAGACCATGGCGATACAGTTAGGTGGCCATGTACAGGGTTCAAACGAACGTGAGTTTGGCTATGCACAGGTCGAAATGACCAGCGCCAGCGCCTTGACTCGCGGTATTGAAGACGCCATCAGCCCGGCAGGCAACCCATTGCTGGATGTATGGATGAGCCATGGCGACAAAGTGACGGCTATCCCGTCTGATTTTGTCACTGTTGCCAGTACTGATACCTGCCCATTTGCCATTATGGCCAATGAAGAAAAACGTTTTTATGGCGTGCAGTTCCACCCGGAAGTGACCCATACCCGCCAGGGCCAGCGCCTGCTGGAACGTTTTGTATTGGACATTTGTGGTTGTGAAGCGTTATGGACACCTGCCAGCATCATTGATGATGCCATAGAGCGTATTCGCCAGCAGGTAGGGGACCAGCATGTGATCCTCGGCTTGTCCGGTGGTGTGGATTCTTCGGTTACCGCCATGCTGCTACACCGTGCTATCGGCAAACGCCTGACTTGTGTGTTTGTGGATAACGGCCTACTGCGTTTGAACGAAGCGGAGCAGGTGTTGGAAATGTTCGGCGACCATTTTGGCCTGAATATTGTCCATGTTCAGGCAGAACAACGCTTCCTGAGCGCGTTGGCTGGCGTTGATGAGCCAGAAGCCAAACGTAAGATTATTGGCCGGGTGTTTGTTGAACTGTTCGATGAAGAAGCCTGCAAACAAAGCCAGGTGAAGTGGCTGGCACAGGGCACCATCTACCCGGATATGATTGAATCAGCCGCTTCTCTGACCGGCAAGGCCCATGTGATCAAATCACACCACAACGTGGGTGGCCTGCCGAAAGAGATGAAACTGGGTCTGGTTGAACCGTTGAAAGAACTGTTCAAAGACGAAGTGCGCAAGATTGGCCTGGAGCTGGGTCTGCCATACAACATGCTTTATCGCCACCCATTCCCTGGCCCAGGTTTAGGGGTGCGCGTGTTGGGTGAAGTGAAAAAAGAATACTGCGACCTGCTGCGCCGTGCCGATGCAATTTTTATCGAAGAACTGCACAAAGCGGACCTCTATAACAAGGTCAGCCAAGCATTCACCGTGTTCCTGCCAGTACGTTCGGTGGGGGTCATGGGGGATGGTCGTAAATATGATTGGGTAGTTTCCCTGCGGGCAGTAGAAACCATCGACTTTATGACTGCGCATTGGGCACACCTGCCGTACGAATTCCTCGGCCGGGTCTCCAACCGTATCATTAACGAAGTCAACGGCATTTCCCGTGTGGTTTACGATATCAGTGGTAAACCACCAGCGACGATTGAGTGGGAATGATTTACTAGGCACTCCAAACATTTCGAATCTATTCACAAATCCCGCGCAGACTCAAACCCTGAGCGGGATTTTTAATATCTACGATTCACACCTATTCTGTAAAGCTCACTTTTTTTGACGGTATATTTGACGGTATCCGCACTCTACGGGTACTCTCCTATCAATTTATCCGTCACCATTTAGGTAAATTTTGACGGTCCACGGCACACAGATAGGGCGCGCTCATGCTCACCGATACAAAACTAAAAAATCTCAAGCCACGCGAAAAGCTTTACAAGGTTGTTGATCGCGACGGCCTATATGTGGCGGTACTTACAAGCGGTTCAGTGTCGTTCCGCTTTGACTACCGACTGAACGGTCGCCGGGAAACCCTGACGATTGGCAAGTACGGCCCTGACGGTATCAGCCTGGCTGAAGCGCGGGACCAACTCAATACCGCCAAAAAACTGCTGGAGTCAGGCCAGTCACCGGCTGCGGCGAAGCGGGACGGTATCAGACAGATAAAAGGCGCGGATAATTTCGCAGATTATACCGTTGAGTACATGAAACATGTCCGCCTGGCTGACAGTACAAGAGCTATGAAGCAAGCAGTCATCAACCGGGATATCCTGCCAACGCTTGGAAAAAAGCTGTTGCATGAGATCACTACGCCAATGCTTCGTGCGCTGTGTGATAAGGTTTTAGAGCGCGGAGCCAGAGCCACAGCCATGCAAGTCCGTGAGATTGTGGGCGCTGTATTCAGCCATGCTATTGATCGTGGCCACTCAGTGCCAAATCCGGCAGCCAACATCAAAGCCTCAAGCATCGCAACTTTTGAAGAGCGTGAGCGGGCGCTGGATCCACATGAGATTGGTGTGTTCTTCAATGCCCTTCATTCGACAGGCGCTGCATCATCGCTCAAGCTGGCTATCAAGATGATACTGATCACCATGGTACGAAAGGGGGAGCTTGCCGGGGCAGCGTGGAAAGAAATTGATTTCGAGTCTGCACGATGGGTGATCCCTGCTGACCGGATGAAAGGCAGTCGTAACCATGTTGTTTATCTATCTCAGCAGGCAATGGATATCATGATTTCTCTGCAGGTCGCCGCATGTGGTTCTGATTACATCCTTCCATCGCGTTATGATCCACGAAAGCACATGTCCAACGCGGCGTTAAACCGAGTAATCACAACAACTGTTGATAAAATTAATAAAGAGGGTGGGGATCTTGCGCATTTCACAGTGCATGACCTGCGCCGGACTGCCAGCACGATCCTGCATGAAGAAGGGTTTAATTCTGATTGGATAGAGAAGTGCTTGGCCCATGAGCAGCGCGGCGTCCGTGCAGTGTACAACAAAGCGGAGTACGCCGAACAGCGCCGGGATATGCTGCAGCAGTGGGCCAATATGGTGGATGGATGGATTGAAGCGGAAAAGCGGTAACTCGATTTATGCGGCAACCTCCCGGCGTGGTACGCACATTTCTGGCAAATTAGCTCTTACCAATGCCTCAGCAAATGGAGGTGGTACCGCATTACCGCAACGGGCCACCTGCTTGTCTTTCGCATACTTCTTGCCGCGATAGTCTTGGTCGATAATGTACCAAGCTGGGAAGCCTTGGGCGGCGTATAGTTCGTGCGGCTGCAACATACGCATTCCAATATCGACAATCTGGTAGTCAATACCTTCAACCGTTACCAGGCCAAACCGGTCATTTGTGGTAACGGTATGCAGCGGATCCTTGAGGCTTACCCCTTCCTTATCGGTACCGTAATACTTCAACAAAAACGCTCTCACTTCTCCAAAGTGGTTACCACCGGCTGTTACCGTTTGCAAAGGTTCGGTAACCTCTTGCCCAGTGTTTGTGCCGCGCATCTTGATTAAGTTTGAGGTAACCAGCGCGTGATGATCGACAGTCGTTACAGTGTGGGCTGGTTCCGCCAGATCCGCACCGGGGCCGGTATAGTTGCCGCCGAAATGCTTGGCGAGAAATGCAGATACCAGTTGGCTTTTACCACCACCGCCAGCGGTGATAGTGCCGTTTGGCTCATCAACTCCATGACCTACGCTATTACCAAACTGGCGGGTGATCACCGGGGCTACAACTAGGTGCTCAGCTTTCGTCGTAACGGTAGTTAGCGGCTTACCGGCTTCATATGCTAGGCGGTCGCCACCAAAGCCAGTCTGACCAATTCGCGCAATGATTGGTGCAACAACGCAGGAATGATTGGTATTGCATAGCGTGTGCATAGGCTGATCTGCTGGCCGTGGCTTGGCTGAATACTTAGGCCCACCCGCGCCAACTATCACCGGACTCACCACCGCATAACCATGAGTTTTCGTGATCGTCTGCAATGGCTCATCAAGTGACTGGCCCCGGAAACAATCGTAAGTCGTTTTGGTACTGGTGTGATTGCATTTGACGATGAACGGCGTTGGGTTGTCGATAACAAAGCGTTGAATGCCTCTGGCGATCCGTTTCAGCGTGTTCTCTGCCAGGGGCTTCTTGCGTTCGAATATGCTTGGGCATGGGATTGACCAATCAATGCACTCGGCGGCTGTGCGCCATGGATGCAGTTTGCCGCTTTGCACTTCCAGCGACTTTGGATCCCCGTGGGTAGGTTCGGGCCAGACAACCTTTTTCCCATCACAGCGCATCACCATGAAAAAGCGTTTGCGGATCGTTGGGGCGCCATAGTCACAGGCGCGCAGCTCCCGGTATTCGACCGTATAACCAAGGCCGGCAATCAAAAGGCGGTGTTCTGCGCTGCCCACCGCAATCGCCAATACCTCACAGCACTCAGCCAGTGCAGGGTGATCTGCTGCTATACCAGTCGTCAGCATTGCAACAAATCCTGCGAAAGTTTCACCAGTGCGTTCCGGGCACGGGTAGTTATTCCCACCCTCATCAGTTACGAGCGGCCCCCACGTTTTAAATTCCTCTACGTTCTCCAGCATCATTGCCCGTGGGCGCACTTTCAGCGCCCAACGAATAACGATCCAGGCCAGCCCGCGAATTTCTTTCTTAACCGGGGCACTGCCCTTGGCCTTGCTGAAATGGCGGCAATCTGGGCTAAACCACGCCAGCCCCACCGGCTGACCTGCGGTAGCTGCTACAGGGTCAATATCAAATACTGACTCGCAGTAATGCAGGGTTTCAGGGTGGTTGGTTTCATGCATCGCTATGGCGTGCGGGTCGTGATTAATCGCAATATCAACACTGCGGCCTGTGGCCATTTCAATACCGGTACTTGCTCCGCCACCTCCGGCGAAGTTATCAATGATCAATTCACGGATCATGCTGTTGCCCTCATGTTTTCTGTCAAGCTTGTGACAATCTGGATAATGTCCCATGCTGGCATGCCTTCCAGCTTTAAGCGGTTAATATGTTGTCGCAGCTTATTTTTAAGGTTCTCAGACAGCCCATTGGCTATTGGTACCTGGTCAAGCAGTAAATTAACTTCCTGTGGCCAGAATGCGCAGGCAGTTTCCGGAAGAATAACTTCTGGAATATTTTGTGGTTTGGTTTGTGGTTGAAATGATTCCTGAATAAGCTCTATATCGTTACGTGCGCACTCGTTACCCCAGTGATGCCACCCGTGACAGTTACTACGGCTAAATAATTCAATTCGTGACACGTCACCGTAAAGACGCTCTAGGCGGTGTCTTGCCTCCCAAGGCTTGGCGCTGTGCTGGGTTATCGGCGCGTAGATAATCTGCTTAACACCTGCATCTACCCGGTCAAGACCGGTACCGCGCACTGCTACAAGCATTGATTCCTGGTTGCCTCGGCTGTAGTTGCCGGGGTTCATGCGGGTGATGCCGTTCAACAGATCGAGGAAGTCATAGAAATCGACCAGGCCGCCGTCCTCCAACGCTGCGTTTACCGTGCGCTCGGCCATTTCGTTGAATTTCACCCATGTGAACAGGAACATCTGCCTAACATCAAAGCCCCACGCCGCCGCCAGTTCTTTTGCTTCGTCTGTATGGGTGCCGGTGTACCACATCGCCAGCACGCTGTTTTCTGCTGCGATAGACCAGACTGGCAACCGTTTAAGATCCTGCAGCGTCATTGTGCTGTAGTGATTACCTGCGGCACCGTTACTCACCTTGTTGCCGTACTGCCATGGTGGATCCGCGTAAATAAGCTGATAGGTCATAGAGGATCACCGCGCTCATCATCCTGGCTTTCATGCCAGATCTTTATCTTCCAACCATCGCGCATGGTTATGGTCCGGCTGCCGCGCCTGCTGCTGATGGGGTATGCCGCCAATAAATCTTCAACAGCAAGCAGCCGCTTGTTCTTTCTGTGCTTTATGCGGTGGCATTTCTTCAATACAGAACCGACAAGCCACTCAGCAGATTTGACGGTGATGAACAGATAACTTATCAACACCATCCCCAGATGAATCCAACCCATGAAGTCTAAATTTTTCATATTACGCTCACTTGCGCTACTGGGCGCGTCTTGCGTAGCCTGACATCTGGCTTGCGTTTAGTTTCCTTTCCGGCTCCTTCCCTCTGGTGCTGATCCATCCACGCTTCAACTTCTTCCAAGTTCCAGGCGACAACGCCAGCCAGGTTGAACCGGGCCGGGAACTTACCTTGCTTCTCCAAGCGGCCAATGGTGGAATCAGATAAGGGCACCATTTGCAGGAGCCTTTTTTTATTAATTGCTGCTTTCATGGTTACTCTCCTTTTTGAATTTTGCGTTAGCCTCTTTTCGCTGGAGAATTAAATTTTCCAGCGTTTCTTCGAGAGGTTTTATTTCAGCTTCCAGAGGGTGGGGCAGTATTGGCTTTTGCTCGGTTCTGTCTATCATGCTGCTAACAACAGAGAACGCTTCGGCAATGCTTCTGCTAAAGTTAATTGCTGCTTTATATTTTGCTATCCGCCTTCTAACTTCGTTTATGCGTCTGTTAATTAACAGATTTCTGTATTTTGTTAACTGACGCTTATGCTTTGCTTCTTTCTTTTTCTTCTCTATTTTTTGTTCTGCTTCCCACTCCCGCTCTGATTCTTCTTCCCTTGCGCTTTCGCGTCCGCACACTTCCGCAAATGCATCATCACAAGTAGCATTGGCATCAAAGGTGATATCCCTGCATGGAACTCGACCATACGGACCGTTGCTGCAATATTCAGTCCCTTCAAATGGGCAAATTGAACAATCATCAACGTCGCGCCAGAGAGCTATTGTCCAATCTATTTTTTGCATCACCATCTCCTTTGGCGGGGCCGCAGCCCCGCATGGTGGGTTACATAGGGACTTCGTTCATCAACAGCTCATCACGGCGGATGCTATAAACGTCTGTCGCTCTGTCCAATAGCTCCTGATTGTTAGCCAGCGCCTTGGCTGCTCTGGTGTAGGCCTCATCAATAGCCGCTATATCGTTTTGGTCACTCAAGAAAGAAGTAAACCAAGCCAGGATCTCTTCAGGGCTTTCCAGCTTTTTCTTGGTGTTAACTGGTCGCGCTTCTACCTCAGGCTGAACAATCTTCTCCGCCTTGCCGTTGATCAGGCTGTTAACACCTGCGGCATTAGTTGCCGCTGGCGTGATATCTCGCTCAACGCGTGGCATCTCAGCCAGTTCATCTGGGGTATAGACACCCATGATTACGTCAGGACAGTGAAGGCGTGACCAGCGTTTAACTGCGAGGTATGCCAGTTGCTGCTTAGGATCGCTTGCCCATAGCGTGGAGTTTCTAACCTGAGCTTGAGAAAGCAGAAGTTCCAGCTCGCGTGGTTCTTCCTCACCTTTCATTGTTGCCCACACAATCACGCCACACCCCGTTTCATCCTTCAACGTCCACCCTGGCGCTATGTAAGTTCCCCCGTTTTTTGATGGCTTCTCTACAAACTTACCAATCACGTTTTCCCAAGGCCCAAACCACTTGTAATTAATGCGGTCTTTGGTTGGCGACATTGTTGTGATAACGGCGTTCACTAGCTGCGCTTCATAACCCAGTGTCCCGCTCACAACGTGGGTTTTCTGTGCAACAGCGAACGGGTTCATACCCCACTGCGCCGCCTGCATCGCTACTGCCATGCAATCTGCAGGCTTGCCTGCCAAGTGCGCCGGCACCGTTACCCTGCCTTGCGCCATAACTTCGGCAAACTTCATTAACTGGTTAAGCCCTTCAGGGCTGAAGATTGTTGCCGCTGTACCAGCAACAGCGCTGCTTGCTGGTGCGGTCATCGTTGTGATTTGATTGCTCATGCGTATTGGTCCTGTTTGCGCGCCCAGGCAGGGCGTTGAATTTTCTCTACACCGCCCCATTCGTTTGAAGTGCGGCATTCGTGGTAGGTGTTCAGATCCCGGCGGTAGAGTCGGTGACCCTCGTCTACATCTGATGCGTCAAGTTCAAAAACTCGCACCGGGTAGCGTCCACAGTCGATGGTTTCGCTTACAGCCAGGAAGAAGAAGCCGTGCGCCTCACCCCTCAATTGCTGCACCCCTTCGCGATACATAGCGTCTTGAACGTGATAGCGGAATTCCTCGATGTGTCTAGCGAACCGATCCATGTCGGCAACCTTCTTCACATCAATAATCACCGGGTGATTGGTTAAGTAACGGTCTGGACGAACTCGGCAAAGCTCGCCTGTTTCCGAGTCAGTCCAGTAGAACGATGATTCACAATGGCCATCAGCTTCTAGCATCCAGCGTGCTGCCGGGTGGGCCATGGCGCTATCACGCATCAAAGCTAACTTGCGGCCTTGCTCGGCATCCATGACCGTTTTCCCGAGGCTTTCGCACTCCTCAAGAAAATCCTTTTCCTCCGCCTTGCCATCGTTGGTGCGCCGGTTGAATTCCGGCGCGATGATGAAACGATTTTTGAACTCATCCGGTTCAAGTAGCGCGCAGTGCAGGGCGCTGCCCATATCCAACGCTTTCAGCTTTTCGGTATCAACCGGAGCTGTTTTAATCCACTGCAACAGAGCCGGGTTTTTGGCAACCAGATCAAGCTGTGACTTACTCACGCCGTCATCGGCGTGATAGTCCTCGTTGGAGATATCGTGGTAGATACCTGTTTTCACTTGATCGCCTCTCTTATAAATTGCCCAATCAACGGTATTAGCCCCTCTTGCACCGTGTAATGCTCACGCCGATCCTTTGCGCTGTCATAAATGGCAATCCAGCCGTAATGCGTTTTTACCTGGAGTACTTGGTAGTCTCCCCTCCCATCTCGCCAATCAATATTTTTACTGGTAAGCCATTCCTTGTATGCCTGTAGTTTTGATTTGTGTAGAAGGTTTCGCCTGGCCATCACGCCACCTCATCGAAGTGATTAGGTGAATCGAGCAGCTGCATTGCTCGTTCCATTTTTATTTTCCGCTGCACGATTTCGTACTGGGCGTCATACAAGTGCTCGTCCATCCAGCTTGAATTCATCATTGCGTTAAGCTGATGCTGATCTGTGTGGGGAAAGAGGGCGCTTGCCGCATTGCGCAGACCGTGAAGTTTCAGAGTGACCATTTCCTTTTCGGTAAGGTCACCGATAAGGTTTTGCTCATCCTGATCCATTTCGAGGATCTGCTCGTATTGCTCCAGAGCCTCGTCAATCATTCGTTGGTAGTTGAAATTGCTCATATCAACCTCAGTAGTTAATGGTCATGTTTTTGATTCTCATGCGCGCCACCACCTCGACGCATTTTCTTGCGAACTCATCCGGGATCCCTTCATTTATGAGTTCTTCAACGGCTGTGCGGTTGATGGCCCTGCGATGCTCAACATCTTTGGCGCGTTTTGCGGCTTCATCAGCGATGCGTTGCTGCTCAGCTATCCGCGCCTGCTCTCTCTGATCAGCTTCCTGCCTGATGCGGTCAGCCTCCTGTTTTGCCCGGAGCTGCTCGGCTTCAATGGCGGCTTGTTTATCGCGTTCTGCTTTGGCCTCAGCGTCGATGCGTTGCTGTTCTGCCAGCGCCGCCGCGTCTTTGGCGTCTTGCTCAGCCTTGGCTAGTGCTGCTTTTGCGTCAGCTTCTCGCTGTGCTGCCGCTGCGATTTCTGCTTCATTGGCAAGTCTGGCCTGCTCAACTGCCTGCTGCTTCAACTCCGCTTCATGGGCAATGCGCTGGCGTTCTGCTTCCGCCCTGGCTTCGGCTGCGTCCCTGTCGTGTATTTCGTTCATAAGCAGGGCTTCTTTATGATCCGACTCGATGCGATCAGCTCGCGCCTTATCGAAAGCAACGTTCATTTCCAGTGCCTCAACGTGCCATGCCTGCATCTGCTGATCTGCTTTGATTCGCTCCTGCTCAGCTTCCCAGTCAGTGACGGGCTTCCGGATCTCAATGGCTAAATTGTCGAGCGCGTCTCGTACTTTCTTGCGGCTGGCATCAACCAAGGCAGGGCGCTTTTTCATATCAGCGACGAGATTCTTACCAGCCTCATCAATCATGGCCTTTGTGCTGCGTACGGTAGCCGCCATGCTGATATAAACCCGGCGACCAGCAGACTTATTCAAGTCACCGACGACTGGCAGCGCTTTTTCACGAATGCTTGTGATAAGGCCATCAATGTATTCATCATTGATGAATGCGGCTTCCAGCTCTGCTGGTGTCGCTGGTAAGTTGACTAATGCAACTTCTGTTTTTTCCTCGCTCATCTGTGCGTACCTTCCAATCTGTTCGCCGTGTCAAAGGCAACTTTTGTAATGAAAGCCCATTGCAGGGCTTCGCTGAAATCTGCAAACCGCCAACTGATACAGCCGCAGACGGTTACGCAGTAAATCCCGTTGATGGTTTGAGATATCATGATTAGTACCTTTTGTTTACCAAATCGGTAACTATAAATGGCAGGCGGAAACCTGCTGGCCAATGAATTGAGTGAAGTCGTTATGGTCGAAAATGTACGCACCGCCAGGCTGACTTTCATCTAAGTTACGTGCTGCCGCATATGCGCGTTTCATGTTACTGATGAAAGCCATGAAAGCCGCGTTACGTTCACAGTTGCAGCGCCAAACGTTGAAAGCGTTTACTTTCATGAATGCTTCGAATCGTGGGTTCATTTCACTATCCTTCGTAGCTTTAACGAATCGCCCCGCAGGGCGCTTTATAAGTTCACTTCTAAAGAGCTTGTCCAGTCGGTCCCGCTCTTAACGGGGCTGGGGGTGATTGAGTCGCTCACCCGATGCGTTTACTTACCTTTGTTTACCTTTTTGGTAACTCAGTGAGGTAATAATTAACCGATAATGAATAGATGTCAATAGTTATCGGCATTAAAATTACCATACAGGTAACTATATCGGGCATGCAAAAGCACCGCATAGCGGTAACTTATTGGAAAGAAAGGAATAGATTGTTACTTATTGCCTGGACTGTAGCATCACAAATTCAATGAATGATTCTATCTTGGCCTTATCTTCAGCGGAAAGCTGCGCAAACTGTGATCGATCATAATTAATCATCGTCGGGTCTTTCTGCTGCAGCAATAGCTCATAACCACGACGCCCGAACGCCCCGGCGATAGCCTCCAGGTTATTGATCGTCACATTTCCTTCACGGCTCAATACGCGATTAACTGTTGACTGGCCAACACCAGCGGCGGCGGCTACTTTCGCCTGGCTGGACATTTCGCGGCTATTACTCATCCATAACTCAAGATTCATGGCCACTACTGCGCCAATATCCGTCTCTTGCTGCGCAGGATCCGCACCAGCAGCCATGGCAAGCATGTGATCACGGTCTAGCCAGTATTTTGGCTTATTACTGATCACCTCTATCTTGCGTGCGAGGGCATCACCGATCCCCTTGTGATTGTTGTCATCCACTGGCTTTAGACAGCGACTGATAAAGTTGGCAGTGATGCCCATTCTTTCAGCGAGTCGCACTTGTTTACCGTCGAACTCTCGTTGAATGATGCTCTGTAGGTTCTCGCGCCGAACTTCGTTGATGCTTTTCATGTCGCTAGCTAGTCCATTTTGTTAATTTCTGTCTGTATTTAAAACAAAATTACCTTAATGGTAAATGAACCATAACGGTAATAAATTTGCTAAATGCCACCAATTAGGTAATCATTCATGCATCCGTTGCCACCAATGAGGTGCCATAAATTGGAAAAAGTCGAGAAATTCAATCTTAAAAAAATGTGGCTCTGCATGAATGCTGATGAGCGAAAAGCTTTTGCTGATGATGCAGGTAGCACCGTTCACTACATTAGAACGCATACCGTGAGGGCCACTAAGGTGCCACGCCAAGCGTTTATGGATCAACTGGTTAAAGCTGTAAGGAAACGTAAGCCAGAAATCACCCGGGAGCAGGTGATCGAATACTTCTACCGATGAACATCAAGCCTAAATAGGGTCGCTTATGCGGCCCTTTTTTATTGTCTTTTTAGCTAAGGTAATAAAAATCTATTTATGGTTGATCTATTTTTCATTTATGTGCATTCTTACATCACTGACGACAAAAAAAGTGAGGACACAGGATGAAAATCATTACCCGCGTTGAGGCCATTCAGTTGGGAGTGCTCCGGTTCTATACCGGCAAGCCCTGCCGCAATGGCCACTACTCGGAGCGTTTTACCAGCAATGGGGTTTGTGTTGAATGCTCCGCGCAGCACTCATCAGCGTACCGTAAGCACATCAAGAAGCTGATCCACGACGCACGGGCTAAGTTTGCGGAGGTGCGCTGATGGCTGGTGACTGGATCAAAATGAGAACTGACCTGCACACGCATCCGAAAATTGTCCGAATGGCGTCCGCATTGAAAGCGGACAGGCTTCGTATTGTTGGCGGACTACATTCCGCTTGGTGTCTTTTCGATGTCCATTCTGTTGATGGTTTTCTTGATGGTTACAGTCCTGAAACGCTCGACGACATGATCGGGTTCCCTGGTTTTTCGCGTGCAATGATGGTAGTTGGCTGGCTAGAAGTTGATGGTGAAAACCTCGTAATGCCCCGTTTTGACGAGCATAACGGCCAGTCTGCCAAGCGTCGGGCACAGGATGCAGCAAGAAAAAGAAGCGTCCGAAAAATGTCCGCACCAGAAGAGGACAAAATGCGGACCAGAGAAGAGAAGAGAAGAGAAGATCTAAAAGATAAAGATCCCCCTCTTACTCCCCCGAAGAAGGAAAAGGTGGTTTATGAGTACCCACCAGGATTGAACGTAGCAGCCTGGGATGAGTGGAAGCAGTACCGGAAGGATTTAAATATTAAATCCTACGCACCAACACCCAGGAGCGAGGGCGCAGCAATCACCAACCTGCTGAAGCTATCAGGCGGTGATCTGCAGAAGCAGGCAGAAATCATCAGGCAGAGCATGGCCAACAGTTGGCGTGGGCTATTTGAAATCAAGACAGGGGGCAACCATGAGGCAAGCGGGAGATATAGCGCGGGACATAGTTTCAAAGGCAACGCAGTCGAAGCAGTTCACGCAGCAACAGCCAGAATGCGGGAACAGCACGGACTCACAAGCCCTGGACAGAACAATCAGGATTTGGGATCGCATGGTGGAGCTTTATTCGGACAAGTGGACACGCAGGAACGGGCTGACACCGCCATCACTCTGGATCAACGCGATTGGAAAGCTGTCTGACGCACAGATCAAGTCAGGGATCGGCGAGTGCATGCGGCAATGCCTGGTTGAAGGCAACCGCTTTGCTCCAGACCTATCCGACTTTCTGACCTACGTCAGCAGCAGCACAAAGCACGGCATTGGCATCGGTACTGATGAGGTCATGCAAGAGTTTCATGGCTACTGCAAGAACCGAAGCCGGTACAGCTGCGCTGAAACTTACCCATGGCGGCATGATGTTCTGTACTGGATTGTTTGCGACCTGCGCCGAGAGATGATCCAGAATAATCTGAACGACGCGGAATTGGAACGCCGGGCAGATAAGCACCTTAAGCGCTGGGCAGAGAAGGTCAAAGCAGGAGAGCAAATACCCAAGCCGGTTCCGCTGCTATCCGAAGATGCATCCAGTCGCAGGAAGGGAAAGCCGGGTGCAGGGCATTCAGCGGCAATGGAAATGCTATCAAGACTTCGAGGCGGCAAACCAAATACGAATTGAACTAGCGAAATTACGCAGCGATTCAGGGGTAGATTGCGTTATGAGTCACTCAGGCACATAACGAGATGGGTTAACAGTTAAAGCTCAACAGCGGCCCATACAGAGCGTTTTAGCACAGATGCGAATTGTGAAAACAATCGCTATTTTTAAGTTGCAAATAGTTACCAAATTGGTAATAGTTACCTTTATGGTGTTATAAGGAGCTGTTTTATGAATCCAATTGCTTTTATCGAGAAGAACATTAAACAAGCGCTCATATCTGAAGGCTTCAGCGTTTCGGTTGCTCAGGGGGGGGCAAATGTAGCGGTTGATTTTTATCGTCGTTCATCTCAACCAACGGTTAAAAGCCGTGGAATTTATGATGACTGTCTGAAGGAGGCGGTTAGGTTTGCAAAGCTTCAGGGTGAGAAGTCAGTAAAAATAAGCGGTAAGACAAAAAAGGTAACGGCATGAGCAAAATCATAATTGGGATAGATCCAGGGTGTTCAGGGGCAATCGTCGTCCTGAGTTCATCTGGAAAGTATCTGAACAGCATCAGCACGCCGACGCTGAAAGTTGGCACAAAGACCCGTGTTAACGGTGCTGCTGTTGCATCGTTCCTGCGTGCATTCGAGCTGGCAAGTGCAGAAGCATTCCTGGAGCAAGTTGGCGCAATGCCTGGGCAGGGTGTTAGCAGCATGTTCACGTTCGGCCATGCCGCTGGGGTTGTTGAGGGGATCCTGCAGGGGCTGTTGATTCCCTACAGCTTGGTTACTCCGCAAGCCTGGAAGAAAACAGCGGGGCTGATTGGCAGCGACAAAGACGCGGCGCGGAGTCGGGCAATACAGCTTTACCCGGAGCTGAGAATTCTTGACCAAAAAGCCAAGGGCCAAGCCGTAGCTGATGCTTTGCTGATAGCACGTCACGGAATCGGGATTTAACTATGGACGACATCGATCAGGCCAACGAGCGCGCAGAGCAAATACTGCAGATTCGCATAGACGCAGCCAGGGCAAAGTCAGCGTTACCAGCGGCGCATGAGTGCGACGCGTGCGGCGCGCAAATACCGGAAGCCAGGCGCAGAACAGTTCCCGGCGTTCGGTTGTGTATTGACTGTAAGACGCTAGAAGAGATGCACCAACGTATACACAGGTAAGGATCTGATAATGAAAAATATCGTTGTAAATCAAGGTATAAAAACTGATAAGTCTCAGATGGTTGTTATGACTTACGAGCAACTAAAGCAGCAGTTTGATGCTGTAGTGGCTGAGAATGCGAAAGCTATCGCAGCTGTTAAGGCCTTTGCTGACGCTACCGAGCAGCTTACTGAAATCATTGGTGATGAAATCGGAATGAATGGCGTGGCTGGGTTGCTTGCGGCATTTTCTGTTATCGGGAATATGCCTGCAACCTCCGCAGCACTGGCAGAAGTAGAGGCTCGAGGCGTTGAGAAGTTTATCGCGAAGAAGCTTAAGCAACTCGAAGCCATGCACCCGGATACTCACGCATTTGGCGCTACAGCCATGTCTATTCGGGCGCAGGTTAACGAGTTGCAAGCGTACGTTGTAGAGATGCGGGAGGCCCGGTGATGAAGATTATGCCTAAATCAATCGAGCACCTCACTGATGAAGTGATTGCTGACGCTTTTGAGGGTAGCGGCTGGATACGCAGAATCATCGCCAGCCCCGGCTTGGTCATGCGGTGAAGTTATTTATCGCGTTACGGAAAAGGGGCAAGAGCTGGCTATTTCATCCCTGCCACCGGTGAAGGAATCCGAGTATGGCAAGTACCTGAATGCTGATACAGGGCATTCGTTTACTGATTGGCTCGGTATTAATAAACCAGAAATAGAATGGCGCAGTTCGCGCTATGGAAAGTATGAGTATCGAATGTGCCGGGTTTTTGATAGCGGATACTCGCGCTACCGGGAAGTTGAAGGCGACTGGTGCGCCACGAAGAAAGCAGCCAAGGCCAGTTACAAGCAGGCTTTGAAAGAGTTCAGGGCCGAGGGGCGGCACACACAAGGGGAGGAAGCAAAGCAATGAACCTGACAATTCAAAATTTATGTGACATCTGTGATTTTATGGGTATATCGACCCAGACGGATGAATGCGCAGACATGACCGCTGAGGTGTGGATCGGTGAGGGCGTCATTAAGGGCGAAGGCGGAGCTCCTGACTATCGAGGGCTGATTGCTCATTGTGCCGAGTATCCAGAAGAGGGGGCAATACCACTGGAGGAAGCAAAGCCATGAGTAAAGAAGCTGAAAAGCGCTGGGAGTGTTTCACTACTCTTTGCAAAGAAATGAATGAATTGGCAGATGAAATAATTGAGTGGTCAGCCGATGGTCATTACCGCGATCGACTCATTCAGCTTTATGACCTTGCTGATACGGTTTTTGGTGCAAAGAACGTTAAAAGGCTACTCGCAGCGCTGGAGGAAGAAGGGCGGCGCACCGAGGTCGCAGAGAAGCGACTACATGAGGTGGCAACGCATTGCGCCACGGTAGAGCTGAAGAACACAGTGCTTGAGCAGCAACTACAGCTGCTAGGGACAACGAAAGAAAGTGATGCTGTGGCTGATGGAGTGAAGCTTGTAGCAATTATTCTTAAGGGATCGCTTAATGAGATGAATTCAAACTTTTTTACCAAGCTTGGACGAGGCCCGAATATCAAAATTGTTAGCGGACTGATTCCGCAACTTGAACGACTATCCATGCTTATTCGGACTGAGAAAGATATAGATGCGTGTCTGGCTGCAATTGGGGTGGTTAAGGTCAAGGGGGAGTGATATGCCAGAAGCAAACAGTTTTACAGACGACGAACTGGAAATGATGTCACACGGCAACAATCCACAGTCGAATGCTTACCGCGAGCTGCTGGCGCTACGCAAGTCGGCAATCCACACCGCCCTACCAGCGCCCGTGGTGACAAGCGAACTGATTAAGCTAATTCGTTCTGGCGATATCGAAGAGATGCTATTCAAGTCAACCCATGAGCAGGCTGAATTCACGCGAATTCAGCTATACAACATCCGCGCCGCAATGCTGACGGCGGAACATGTAAGCACTGCTTACACGTTGCCGGAGGGCTATAAGTTGGTGCCGATTGAGCCGACAGCGGAGATGATTAAAGCAACCGGCATCATGGACGATGAATATTATTTCGATTGCCAGGAATCCGCTGATGCATTCATGCACGAGAACTATAAAAAAATGCTTGATGCAGCACCAACCCCCACCAAGGCGGCTAACAATGGCAATGACTGACGAACAACGCCGCGCCGATGCCAGGGATAGAAAGCGTGCCCAACGTCAGCGCGAACGTGAAGCGGCGGCCACTGGCGCTGTAAGCGGTAGGAGGCGGATAAGTTTCGAGGTAAGCGATCACATCTTCGAGAAAATACAGGCCAACTGTGCCGCACGGCGACCAGGTAAGGATCCGTATAGCATTGATGAGTATTTCGAGCTGCTAGCCGTGCAGGATATCAATCTGTTGAAGCGGCAACTGGCTGAGCTGGCCAATCACAAATGCCAGTGCGGTGAGTCGATGCCGGGGCCAACTGGAGGTTGCTTTCGGAACGGCGAGGCGGCGTGTAGGCAGACTCACATATGGCGTGAGCTGATGCTTAAAACGCTGTGACGTGTCACATTACAAAGCGTGACAATTTACGGCAAGTCACACACAACGAAACCCGCTACTTGGCGGTTTTTCACTGCGTGTTATGATGTTACCAAGGGGGTAATCATTATGGCTAAAGACGGTAAACTTAATGCGCAGATGGAGCGGTTTTGTCAGGAGCATATCAGGAACCCAGATAACCAAACGGCAGCCGCAAAAGCTGCCGGGTACAAGAATCCTGCGGTGTCTGCATCACGACTAATGAAAGACCCTGACATTCAGGCGCGGATAGCTGAACTGATGCAGCACCGCAACAAGCGAACCAGGATCGGCGCTGACTACGTGCTGAAGCGATTGATTGAAATTGATGAGCTGGACCTTGCAGACATCATGAATGATGACATGACGCTCAAGCCGCTTAGCGAGTGGCCTAAGCCGTGGCGTCAGTTTCTGTCAGGGGTGAAGGTTGCCGAGCTATTTGATGGGCAGGGCAATGACAAGAAGATGATTGGCGTGCTGAAGTCGATCAAGTGGCCGGACAAAGTTAAGAACCTGGAGTTGATCGGCAAGCATGTGGACGTTAACGCATTCAAGGAAATTCATGAACATAACGTTAACGTGACCCTGGCTGACCGAATGGCCAAGGCCCGCAACCGTGCGCTGGAGAAAACAACCAAGTGAACGATGACAGCGAACAGCTTGAGCAACAACTGATCGATGATATAGCCAGCTTTACCCACGATCCACACGGTTACGCACTCTATGCATTCCCTTGGGGTGAAGAGGGAACCGAGCTGCACGATTCACCAGGCCCGCGAGTATGGCAGGGTGATGCTTTCGATGAAATAGGCGAACACTTACAAAACCCGGAAACAAGGCACCAACCGCTACTCATCTGTCGCGCATCTGGGCATGGGATCGGCAAGTCTGCTTTTATCTCTATGTTGGTGAAGTGGGGTATGGACACCTGCGAAGATTGCAAAGTGGTGGTGACAGCAAACACAGAGAACCAGTTACGCACCAAGACGTGGCCTGAGATCGCAAAGTGGCAGCGCCTATCAATCACTAGCGACTGGTTCAACTGCACAGCCACCGCTATCTATGCCAATGATCCGGCGCATGCAAAATCGTGGCGGGCTGACGCCGTTCCGTGGTCTGAGAACAACACCGAGGCATTCGCCGGGCTGCACAACAAGGGAAAACGCATCATCCTGGTATTCGATGAGGCATCCAACATTGCCGATCTGGTTTGGGAGGTTGCTGAGGGGGCGCTGACCGACGAAGGGACAGAAATTATCTGGGTAGCGTTCGGTAACCCGACGCGCAATATGGGCCGGTTTCGAGAATGCTTCCGCAAGTATCGCCATCGCTGGAAGGGTAAGCAGATCGACAGCCGCACCGTTGAGGGTACGAACAAAGAGCAGATCGCCAAGTGGGAGCAGGACAACGGCGCGGATAGCGACTTCTTCAAGGTGCGGGTGCGCGGTATCTTCCCTGATGCATCTGAGACCCAGTTTATCCCAACCGGCTTGACTGATGAGGCGCTGGCCAGGGTAGTAACTCAGCGTGATGTTGCCCACGCTCCGACCATTATCGGCGTAGACCCCGCCTATTCTGGCGCTGACGATGCAGTGATCTACATGCGCAAGGGGCTACATGCAAAACTGCTTTGGCGTGGCAGCAAGACTACCGATGATTTGATCATGGCAAAACGCATTGCTGATTACGAGGATGAACACCAGGCTGACGCTGTAAATATCGATTTTGGCTACGGAACAGGGATTCACTCCATCGGCACCGGCTGGGGGAGATCGTGGACGCTAGTCCCGTTCGGTGGTGCATCCAGTGATCCGCAAATGCTGAACAAGCGCGGCGAGATGTACAACAGCGCCAAGACATGGATGAAACTAGGCGGCGCATTGGATGAGCGGGAAACGGCAGAGGACTTATCTGCGGTGGAATACAAGGTGAGGGTAGACGGCAAGATCGTGCTGGAGCCAAAGGAGCAAGTTAAAGAACGTTTAGGCCGGTCGCCCGGTTGCGGTGATTCCTTTGTCTTGACCTTTGCTTACCCGGTAGTTAAAAAGCGGCATGCGCTACCTGGTGATAAGCGTGGCGGGGCGGTAACTGAATATGATCCGTATGCGTAAAAAAATGCCCTCACAAGGAGGGCGAAATCGTACACACAGGTAATGGTCATGGCTAAAACGGGAAGAGCACTGGCGTTAAGGTTCGCCTTTGCTTATCTGCAAATCGGGCCGTGGCTATATTGCAGTACCAATAATCTTACCGTTTAACCATCGAGAGCACCGGTACCAGTTTTTAGACTTAGCAAGGTTTAAGGGATGGCCCGGCTTGTTGCTCTCAATGATTACCGTAAAGGTAATTTATAGTTATGTTAATGTCAACAAATAGGAATATAAATTACTATATGGTTTAATTGGTAATCATTTTGAGGATTATCCGTATGTGCATGAGTTCACCAAAAGCCCCACCAGCTCCCACAGTGCAGGCCGCGCCACAGCAACAAGATGCGTCCATTGTTGATGCTGCAGACAAAGAGAAATCACGTCGCCGCGCTGCTGGTGGCCAGCAATCAACAATCCTAACCGGCGCGCAGGGCGTAACAGGCCAGGCGACAACTACCGGCAAAACGCTATTAGGCGGCTAAGATGGCAGTGAAGGAATCCCGCAAGCAGTTTTTAATGAGTCAGCTATCACAGCTGGAAACTGCCCGTAGTTCTTATGATCCGCACTGGAAGGAGCTATGTGATTTCATCCTGCCAACAAGTGGGAGATTCCTTACGTCTGAAGTCGCCAAGAACAAGCGCAACACCAAGATTGTCGATCCCACTGGCGGCTTAGCATCGCGCACCCTGGAATCAGGAATGCTTTCCGGTATCACTTCACCCACTCGCCCGTGGTTCTCACTGAGCACACCCAACAAACAACTGATGGACAGTTGGCCAGTCAAGATGTGGCTGACTCAAGTTGTCAGCTTGATGAACGATGTGATGAACAAATCTAACTGGTATCAGTCGCTGACAGTTCTTTATCGCAATCTCGGAACATTTGCCACGGGTGCCATCTCCATTCTGGAAGACGATGAAGACGTGATCCGCACGCACGTTTTCCCGATCGGCAGTTACTACGTATCGAATAGTGATCGCCTCCAGGTTGACACCGTATTCCGCAAGTTTTCCATGACATGCCGCCAGCTAGTTACTCAATTCGGAATTGATAGCGTGAGCGATGCGGTTAAGTCGGCGTGGGAAAGCGGCAGCTATGAGCAGTATTTCGAAGTAGTTCATGCAGTAATGCCAAACGCCAATCGCGACACCGGAAAACTTGACTCGAAAAACAAGCGCTTCAGCTCTATTTACTTCGAGACTGGCGGTGATGGCGATAAACTTTTGCGTGAATCTGGCTTTGATGAGATGCCGATCTTGGTACCGCGCTGGGATATCAACGGAGAGGATGCTTACGGCTCATCTTGCCCAGGAATATTGGCTCTGGGCGGTATCAAAGCGCTACAACTCCAGCAAAAACGCAAAGACCAGGCCATCGATAAGTTGGTTAATCCGCCAATGATGGCCCCTTCATCACTGCGCAATGAGCGCCTTTCCCTGCTTCCCGGTGATGTTTCCTATTACAGCGGGGCAGGCGATCAGAGTGGGTTTAAGCCCATCTATGAAATCAACCCGCACATTAACGAGCTGCTGGCCAGCATTCAAGATGTCCGCCAACTGACCAATGAATGCTATTTCGTTCCTCTGTTTAACATGTTCAGCCAGATCAACACCCGCAGCATGCCGACTGAAGCCGTTACTGAAATGCGTGACGAAAAAATGCTTCAGCTTGGGCCGGTGCTTGAGCGCCTGAATGATGAGTTTCTTGACCCCGCCATTGATAGAATTTTCAACATCATGCTGCGTCGCGGCATGTTGCCACCACCACCCGAGGAGCTTCAGGGGCAGCCGTTGCGAGTTGAGTACACCAGCGTGATGGCGCAGGCGCAGAAAGCTGTTGGCATTGGCTCCATTGAGCGGTTTATCGGTTTCGTCGGGAATATGTCTCAACTGTTCCCATCAGCCAGAGACAAGGTTGATGTTGACAACACCATTGATGAGTACGGCGACATGCTCGGTGTACCAGCGACGATCACCAAGTCAGATGAGCAGGTGCAGGCAGATCGAGAAGCACAGGCGCAGCAGATGCAGGCGCAGCAGACGTTAGAGATGGGCGCACAAAGTGCAGACATTGCTAAGACGCTAAGCCAGGCCAACACCAGTGATCCCAACGCACTGGCCAAGATTGCACAGGGTATGCAGCAATGATGACGCAACAGCAGTTACAGCAGCGCCACGCTGAAGATGTCAAGCAAGTGATGAGCACTGAACCTGGCCGCCGCTTTGTCTGGGGGCTTTTGCTGAATGCTGGCGTGTTTCAAACATCATTCAGCAGCGATACCAATACAACTATGTTCCGCGAGGGTAACCGTAACGCGGGGTTAGCTTTATTTAATGACGTGTTCGGCCTTTGCCCGGACTTGTACCTGAAAATGGCCGCTGAGGCTGAAGCAGACAAAGTAAACACAGCCGGTGGCGCAATTGCCGAAGAAGAGGAAAACCAACAATGAACCTATTTGAGCGCTTGCTGATGCGTCGCCTGATGAGTGAAGCCAGTACTGATGGTGGTGAAGGGGGTGCACCGCCAGCGGGTACAACCACAGAGCCAAGCCAATCAGCCCAAGAGCCTACTGGTGATAACAAGCCACCCGCAGAGGCTGATAAACCAGCGGCCACCGATCCCGCGTCTGATGCAGAAAAGGACAAGGATAAGCCAAAGGATACTGAGAAGGAGAAGGAGGCAGAGAAGAAGGACGACAAGCCTGCCGTGCCTGAAAAGTATGAGTTCAAAGCGCCGGAAGGCGTTGAGCAACTGGACGCAGCAGCGCTGGCAGTATTTGAGCCTATCGCTAAAGAGCTGGGGCTATCACAAGAACAGGCTCAGAAGCTGGTCGATATCTATCCGCAGATTCAGCAGCAACAGGCGGAGGCATGGAGCAAGCAAGTTTCTGACTGGGGTGAGCAAGTCAAGACGGATAAGGAAATCGGCGGCGACAAGCTAACGGCCAGTGTTGGCCAGGCACAAAAGGCACTGGATCAGTTCGGAACTAAAGAGTTGCGAGAATACCTTGAGGTGAGCGGCCTAGGCAATCACCCCGAGCTTGTCCGGGCGTTCTCAAAAATCGGCAAGGCCATGTCTGAGGATTCGATGGTATTGCCAAATAATGGCGGTCAGCTTAGCGCGGCCGATGTCCTTTATGGAAACAAGTGAGGTAAATAACTATGGCTGTTAAAGGCTTAAATGCGCTGACGCTGGCTGACTGGGCGAAGCGCGTAGATCCCAATGGTAAGGTAGACAAGATTGTGGAGCTGCTCGCGCAGACCAACCCGATCTTGACTGACATGCTTTATGTTGAAGGCAACCTGCCAACTGGTCACAAGACCACGGTACGCACTGGCCTGCCAGCGGCTACCTGGCGTTTGCTGAACTACGGTGTACAAAGCAGCAAGTCAACCACTGCGCAGGTTACTGATGCTATCGGCATGCTGGAAGCTTATGCGGAAGTCGATAAGTCACTGGCAGATCTGAACGGTAACACCAGTGAGTTCCGTCTGTCTGAAGATCGTGCATTTCTCGAAGCTATGAACCAGCAGATGGCTGAAACCCTGTTCTATGGCAACACCACGATTAATCCTCAGCGCTTTATGGGGTTATCATCCCGCTACAACGACCTGAGCGCAGGCAACAAGCAGAACATTATCGATGCTGGCGGTACCGGCACAGATAACAGCTCTATCTGGCTGGTGTGCTGGGGTGAGAACACCGTGCACGGCATCTTCCCTAAGGGTCAGAAAGCAGGACTGAATCATCAGGACTTGGGTGAGCAGACACTGTTTGATTCTGCAGGTGGGAAATATCAAGGATACCGCACTCACTATAAGTGGGATAACGGCCTGAGCCTGCGAGATTGGCGCTATGTTGTCCGTATCGCGAACATCGACATCAGTAACCTGGTCACTGACACCACGCCAGCGGATATCTGCAAGTTGATGATTCGCGCCATGCACCGCATCCCTAACCTAGGGATGGGTCGCCCGGTTTTCTACATGAACCGCACGCTGAATGAATTCCTCGATCTGCAATCGCTGGAAAAAACCTCTCTGGGTATTTCCGTGAAAGAGACTGAGGGTATTTGGTGGAATACTTTCCGTAACATTCCTATCCGTCAGTGCGATGCGTTGCTGGAAACTGAAAGCCGCGTTGTTTAACTCATGATCTGATAGGTCGTTTCGGCGGCCTTTCTGATTGCTAAATGGAGAGATGAAATGATCCTCGACAAATTAACACTATTCTCCGAAGCGCAAGCGGTTACGACCACAGCGCCTTCAACTGATGTTCTCGATCTGGGGCCAATTAAAGGCACCGTTCGTGATATCGGCGTTGGTTACCCGATTGAGTTCTTTGTTCAGGTGTCCACCACCGCGACCGCAGGCGGTGCAGGAACTGTCAACTTCCAGTTGCAGACCAGCACTGACAACGTGACCTACACAACCATTTTTGACAGTGGCGCGGTAGCTATCGCAGCGCTGACCGCAGGCAGACGCCCGGTAGATGCTAAGGTGCCTGGTGGAGTCAGGCGCTACCTACGCGTTAACTATACCGTGAGCTCTGGGCCGCTGACTGCTGGCGCATTTACATCCGGACTATTGTTGAATTTGGATGACAATTATCCATACCCATCTGGCTTCACCGTGTCTTAAGGGGAATCTATGCCGCGTTATTCGGTTCTACGTAAGTCGTACATCAACGGCGAGCTGCTTGAAGAGGGCGCAGAAGTTGATTACTCCGGCGAGGCTGGCAGTGCGCTGAAACTCATCTCTGATGGCGGGGATAATCAAAATACTGATGGTTCCGGCAATGATGGCGGTGATTCTGCTGATCTGGAAACTTTGCGCCAGCAGTATGAAGAGCTGTTCGGCGAGAAGCCGCACTTCAACACTGGTGCAGCTAAGTTGCAGACTGCTATCGATGATAAGCGCAAAGAGTTAGGCATCTAATCACCGTTTAATCACCGAGGGGCTTCGGCCCCTTTCTTCTCTGGGGGTCATATGGATCTCGTAAATTTAAAGACTGGCACTGATAAATACCAAGATGAAGATGGCAAGACTGTTGAGAGAGATAACTTCCCGTGGGGGTTGCGTGTATCTCTGAACAACGAAACCATGAAAAAACTTGGTATGTCATTGCCGCAGGTTGGCAGTGAGATGATGTTTGCTGGGAAAGTGCGCGTACTCTCTACCAGTTCACACAATGATGGTGATGAAACCTGCAATAACGTTGAGTTGCAGATTACTGACCTTGGGCTAATGGATTCAGACAGTGAACCTAAGAAGTCGGCTGCGTCAACCCTCTACGGTGGTGATGACTAATGGCTTCCGTTATCCAGATCTGCAATGTGGCATTGGGCCGCCTGGGTAACAGCCGGGTGATCGCCAGCTTGAATGAGAAGAGCAAGGAGGCGGCAGCGTGCAATCTGTTCTATGAAGATTGCCGAGATGCAGTGCTGGCTGACTTCCCGTGGCAATTTGCAACAAAGCGCGTGGCACTCGCTGAGATGGATATCACTCAGCCAGACTGGCTGTTCAGTTATCGCTATCCAACTGACTGCATGCGACTGATAGAAGTTTATCCACCAGATGGTAGCCGTTTCACGACGCCGGAGTTTCGCACGCCATTCGAAACCGCATCCCAGGAAGATGGCACTGGTCGCCTTATTCTTACTAACCTGCCAAACGCATGGATCCGCTATGTATCGCGTATCACTGATCCGAACATGTTCGGGCCTGAATTCCGCGATGCACTGAGTTGGCGGCTAGCTTCCGAGATAAACATGCAGGTAACAGGCGACGCTAGCATGGGCAACCAGGCAATGCAGAAGTATCAGCTAACGATTTCATCAGCATCAGCGTTAAGTATGAGCGAGACTCAAGAGCCTGTTGCGCCGTGGTCTGATATCACAGAAGCGAGGCTATCATGACAACCAGCCTGATTCAGCCATCCTTTGCCGGTGGAGAAATATCACCCAGCCTGTACGGGCGTGTTGATTTGGAGAAGTACCAAACTTCTTTGCGCCGGTGCAGAAACTTCATTGTTCGCCAGTATGGTGGGATTGAAAACCGTCCCGGCACTCGCTTTGTTGCTGAAGCGAAATATGCTGATCGCAAGTGCAGGCTAATCCCGTTCCAATTTAATACCGAGCAAACGTATGTACTTGAGGTTGGCGATTACTATTTCCGTGTTTACATGGATGGTGCCCAGGTTATCTATGGATCCGGGCCAAGCGCAGGCCAGCCGGTTGATGTGGCCACGCCGTGGGCGGTGGCAGATATTGCGTTGCTGAAGTACACACAATCTGCTGACGTCATGACTTTGTGCCACCCAGACTATCAGCCGTTAGAGATCCAGCGCTACGCGCACGACGACTGGCGCACAGCGGAGGTGGTAACAAAAGGCGGGCCGTTTGAATCAGTGAACATTGATGAAGCAGTTACGGTTTATGCCAACGCGACTACAGGAGCCGTAACGCTGACCGCCAGTGCATCAATATTCAAGTCATGGCACATCGGCAAGCTGTTTTATGTCGAGCAAAAGAACGTTGACAATACGCCAAAGTGGGAAACCGGAAAGCCCATCGGCATTAATGAAAATTGCAGGTACGGCTTTAACTTTTACCGCTGTATTGATACTGGACAAGAGGGTAAGACCGGATCTGTTGCACCTAGCCACACACAGGGCGCGCAGTGGGACGGGTGGGGCTATGCAGCTGAGAATGGCGTGCAATGGCAATATCTACACAGTGGATCAGGCATCTTGCGAATTAACAGCGTTTCTCCTGACGGACTAACTGCCAATGCCACTGTAATCACCGAGTCTGACGGTGTTCAGGAGTTGCCTGGGAATATGGTTGGTGCTGGCAATGCTACTTATAAATGGGCGCACTACGCCTGGAATTCGCAAGTGGGTTACCCCGGCACAGTTGTTTACTATCAGCAGCGCCTTATTTTTGCGGGATCACGCAACCAACCACAGACAGTATGGGCAAGCCGAAGCGGGGGGTATAAAGACTTCGGGACATCAGCGCCAACCGTCGATGATGATGCAATCACGTACACTTATGCTGGTCGCCAGCTTAATCAAATCCGTCACATGATTGATGTTGGCTCCCTAGTGGCGCTAACCAGCGGTGGTGAGTACAAAGTTAATGGCAACCAGCAGGGGACGCTAACGCCAAGCGCCTTCCAGTTCTCCAGTCAGGGACAGAATGGGGCCAGCCATGTACAGCCTATTGCGGTCAGCAACGTCGCGCTATTCATTCAGCAAAAAGGGGGGGCTGTGCGCGATCTGGCATACTCGTTTGATGTTGATGGATTTCAGGGTTCTGACCTGACCATTCTTGCTGATCACATGTTCGTTGGCCATCAGATTGTTGATTGGGACTTCTCCATTACCCCGATGTCTATCGTGTGGGCGGTACGTGAAGATGGCGTTTTGCTTGGTCTAACATATATGCGTGAGCAGCAGGTTATTGCCTGGCACTCTCACCAGGGTGCTGGACAGTTCGAGTCTGTATGTAGCATTGGTGAGAGCACCGAAGATGCTACCTATTTTGTTGTTAGTCGCACTATCAACGGCCAGCAAAAACGCTACATTGAACGCCTGCAATCCCGGTTCTATACCAATATCGATGATGCTTTCTTTGTTGATTGCGGCCTGACGTATGACGGTCGCAACACTGACCCCGGTAAAACCATGACGCTAACCGGTGGAGTTGGTGATTGGCCGTATGATGAAGAGATGGTGCTGACCGTATCAGGATCATCCTATTTTGTTCCTGGTGATGTGGGTAGTGAAATCCATATGCCCTACACCGAGGACGGAGAAAGCAAGGTGCTGAAGTCGCTGATCCGGTCGCTAAATAGCGGCAATCAGGCAGTGGTTACCAGTAACCGCAACATCCCTGTTCAGTTCCGTGGTGTATCGGTCAGCAATTGGGGTATGGCACGCATAACATTCACCGGGATTAATCATCTTGAAGGGCAGATAGTCAGCATACTTTCTGATGCCAACGTTGAGCCACAAAAGACCGTCAGTGCAGGCAGTATCACGCTGGAGAAACACGGCGTGGTAGTTCATGCAGGCTTGCCGATCAAGGCAGTAATGGAAACCCTCGACGTTAATCTTAATGGCAATGAGACGCTGTTGGACAAGAAAAAGCTGTTCACCAAAGCGTCGGTGCTGGTCAATGCATCTCGAGGTGTATTTGCTGCAACCCCGGGTTGTGAATTCTATGAGTATGCACAGCGTAATGATGAGTTCTACGACGAGCCGGTAGATAACGCCACGGGTACCATTGAAATGCTGTTGGATGCCAATTGGGGCAAGAATGGACGGGTAATCATCCAGCAAGAGGATCCGCTACCCATGACAATTCTGGCTGTTATCCCACGTGTAACTGTGGGGGGAAACTGATGCGTAAGGTGCAAATCGTCGAGGCCACCACAGAGCATGTGGAGGCATTACTACCACTGGTCCGTCAGGCTGATATTGATGAGTTCTCAGCGATGAGCGGCAAGACTCCGGCTGATGTACTGGCGGTTGCCCTGCGCTCCTCCGCTCTGTGCTATGCGGGCATGGTAGATGATCAGGTTGTAACGATCTTCGGCGTGGCTCCGCGCTCCATTATTACTGGCTCCGGCGTGCCGTGGCTTGTCAGTTCTGATCTGGTAGAGAAATACCAAACCACATTCTTACGCCGCAGCAGACCGCTGCTACGTGCATTTCTTGAACAATACCCAGTGCTTGAAAACTACGTTGATGCACGCAACACCGCCGCTATTTGCTGGCTCCGCTGGATGGGTTTCACTCTCTATGATGCAGAGCCTGCCGGGTGTTTAGGGCTTCCTTTCCACAGATTTGAAATGAGACGAGGTAACCATGTGTGAACCCACAACCATTGCAGTAGGTGCCTCGTTGGCGCTCAGTGCGTTGAGCGCATACAGCCAAGTTCAGCAAGGTAAGGCCGCGCAAAACGTAGCAAATGCCAATGCCGACGCGCAACAGGTTGCTGCCCGTGACGCAATCAACACGGGTAATGCTCAGGCCGATATGCAGCGCCAGCAGACCAAGCAGCTTCAGGGCGCACAGGCAGCCGCATTCGGTGCTGGTGGCACGGACATGACCAGCGGCAGTGCGCTCAACATCTTTGCAGATACAGCCAGCAACGGCGCGATGGACTCGATGACCACGATCAATAACGCGGTCAACCGTGGCAGTGGCCTTAGCTTCCAAGCTGATGTAAGTCGCACGCAGGGAAACATCGATCGCAAAGCCGCTAACATGGGTGCTGGCATGACAATCCTTAACGCTCCGCTGCAGGCGTTCGGTGCCTATAAAACCTTTGGCGGTGGATCCTCATTGTTTAGTTCTGGCGCAAAAGCGACGGGCGGCGCTTCATCGGCCAACATGTTTGACGGTATGAAGAAAAGTAACTCGTCATTTATCGGCGGCAGCAGCTTCAAGAATTTCACATTTTAAGGGGGAGTCATGCCAATAGTACCAATTTCACAGCGCCAGACAGCACCAGAGATGGCCCCCATCAACAACGTTAATCTGCGCCTGCCACAGCAGGGGGTTGGTGAACAGCTGGCCCAGGTTGGCGGCGGCTATATGCAGGCGTTTGGTCAGGAGAAGCAGAAGCAAGATCTGGCAGACATGCAAGACATGATCAATCAGTTCTCTGTGTTCGCTGACGATCTTTACAACAATCCACAGAATGGATTGGTAACCCTGCAAGGTAAAAGCGCCATTGGACAAGGAGAGTATCGCGCAGGGCAAATTTCTGCCAAGGCTACGGAGATGCGCGATTCTCTACCTGAATATATGCGCCCTATGTTCGATCAGCAGATCCAGCCGCTTGGTCGCAGTTATGGCAATAAATTCCGGCAGTATGACATTGGACAGAAGCAGCAGTATGAGGCCCAGGTATATGCATCTGGTAACGAGTTGGCAGAGGTTCAGGCGCGTGGGTTGTGGAATGATCCCGTAGCTTTTGGCGAGGTGATGAAATCACGATTTGACGCCACTGATATGTACGCTGATGCATACGGAATGCCAGATGAATGGAGAGTCGCACAGAAGGTAAAAACCAAAGAGAGGGCGGCGAGCTCGGCTCTTGATACTTGGATTGCTAATGACCCACTCGGTTACATCAGCAGGAACGGTGAACTTTCAGATATTGGCGGCGTCTCTCGCACATCAGTGCCTGATAATGCTTCATCATCGACACGTGGTATTAACAATAATAATCCCGGTAACATAGAGTTTAGCGACAAAAACCCCTGGGAGGGACAGACCGGAAGCGATGGCCGCTTTGCAAAGTTTGCCGCGCCTGAACACGGCATCCGGGCGTTGGGAAAAAACCTACTGTCATATAATAGGCTTCATGGGCTGGATACCGTTGGGGAGATAATAACCCGATGGGCACCACCAAAAGAGAAGGGGAACGACACTGCCGCTTACATCAAGGCGATTTGCGCCAGGCTCGGCGTTGGCGCGAATGACCAGATCGACGTAACCAATCCGCTCACGCTGGCCGAGCTATGTGCCGGGATAATTCGTCAAGAGAACGGCAAAGATAGTGCCAGTGCCATCAGCCCCGATCAAATTAACACTGGTGTCAGCGCTGCGTTGGGGATTGCTGCCCTTGAAACACCCAAGCGCTACAATGGTAATACCGTTTACGACGCAGCAAGCCCGCAGGATCAGGCGCGCGCTAATCGGCATGCAATGCAAATACTAAACCAGCAGAGAGCGCAACAGTCAGATGCGCTAAATCAGCAGGTTAAAAACATCTATGCGGCAACTGATGATGGAAAGCAGCCTGACTACGTACCAAGTCAGCAAGCATTTATTCAGACAGCAAAAAATCCAACTATTGGATTGCGCCAATGGCAGGACATGCAAGACCAGCTAAGTTATGGTGGGAAAATTGCAGCAGCTAAAGATATGACTCCTGGTGCTCGTGAAGAGCTACTTCAGCAGTCTAAGCCGATTGATCCAAACGCTCCTAACTTTGCGGCACAGCAGCAGCGATGGGAAAAGATGCAGGCGAAATTTAAGCAGCTCGATGCCGAATGGGAAAAGAGCCAGGGGAGCGCTCGATTCTCTTCGTCATTGCAAAATAATTTCCCCCTGGACCCTAATGACAAAAATAATCAGGCAGCAGCCGATCACTACTTTGATCAGAAGGTTGCCCCCAGTTTCAATATCAACAACTCCGACAGCTTGAACCAGGTTGCAGAGATAACAACCAAATCTGGCATGCTTCCGACGCAGATCAAGACGATGCTCACCGCTGGGGCAACATCGCGCGATCCTGCTGTCGTTGTTCCTATGGCCAAGATGTACGGACAGATTTTTGACAACAATCCGGCAGCGGCGACAGGCGTTGATAAAGGAGCAATGGCGTTTTACTCGAAGGTTTATGCTTATGACCGCGCTGGCGTACCGGCAGAAAAAGCGGTCGATATGGCCTACAACCAAGTTTATCAGCAGGACGACCGCTTGAAGCAAATGATAAGCCAGCAGGTGCGGGACAAAGATTACATCAAGGACAGAGCCAAGGCAGCACAGGACAATATCAATAGCCTGTCGCCATCATGGACAAGCTTCGGCGCGCCAAGTATTACTGCGGCTGGCCAGGAAAATCAGCTTTACCAGCGCGATTATCAGACCATCTACGATGCTAACTTTGCTCAGACTGGCGGCGATGCAGAGCAGGCGAAGGCCATGACCAATGCGATGATTAAAAAAGTTTGGGCTGTCTCGACCATCAACGGCAAAGAAGAGGTTATGAAGTACGCTCCTGAAGCTGTTTATGGTGTGACTAATGGATCAGGAAACTGGATCCAGGGGCAGTGGCAGGCCGAGAAAGATCGCCTGCGTGGCAAGGCATTTGGTGGCGCTCGTGATGATACGGATTTGGTATTGGTGCCTGATGCTGTAACACCGCGCGATCAGAGTTACAGCGTTATGCTTCGGCAAAAGAATACGGAAGGTTATGACGATGTTCGCCCTTATTACGGTGAAAATGGAATGCCTCTTCGATTTAAGCCTGAGCAGAAAACATCGCCTATGTACAAACAAATGATAATTCTGCAACAGCAAGGAATTAGCGAAGCAAGAGCCGAAAGGCTCAGCGTGCCAACAACGGAATTCAATGATTATAGGAATAGCCGCCAGCTTCACGACGCTGCACAGAATAATGCGCCTATAGCAAGTATGCCGAGCAACATTAAAGCAGGAGGTCAGTAATGCCAACATATGAGATGAAACCTGATGATCTGCTGTCTGCTGATGTACAGAGTATTCCTCAACCTGATGACAGCGCGGCATATATGGAATCACCTTCCGTGCTGTCTGCCTTAAACCCCTTCACTGATGATCAGCGAATTCAGCGTTCCCGGCAGGCTGCTTTTCGCCTGGATAACTCCATGGGGAGTTTTATCGCTACGGCGCCATTTAGCCAATTCGATAAAGTCGACGGGTATAACCCTTTCGACAATGATGCAACTGAGCTGAAAGGATATGAGGATTACGCAGATTCATTCATCGATTCAGGATCCCCAGAAGAGACGCGAGCAATCCAACAGAGGATTGATCAGCAAAGAACCGATCGACAATACCAGTCTGAGCTTGGGTGGGCAGGAACGGTGTCTAGTATTGGGATGGGGTTGATTGATCCTATCAACCTGGCGTCGATGTTTGTCCCTGCCGGTGCCGTAGTGCGTGGCGGTGAGGTTGCGGCTACTGCTGGTAGGTTTGCCCTAGCCAATGCCGTCGGCGGTATCGCGTCAGAGGTGGCTTTGCAGGCTACCCAGGAAACAAGAACAGCAGGTGAGAGTATGGCAAACGTTGCTATTGATGCCATGGTTGGCGGGATACTGGGCGCTGGCGCGCAGTTACTTGCAGGTTCCGGTCAGCGCACCGCTGTATCTCAAGCGGTTGCCAGTAATCTCCGTGGCAATGATTCTCCGCAAAGCATCGGCGCAGCACAAGTTTTCAATACCACTCTTGATCAGGAGCAACTTGCTGGGGTTGGGTTAATCAATAAAACTCTGAGTGTTAACCCCGGAGGCCGCCTGGCTCAGTCACCATCTCGGGCTTCTCGATCCATTAACCAGCAGCTTGCAGAGAACAACTATTACTTTGCCAAGAACGATGAAGGACTAGCCACATTTACCGCGGCAGAAACTAAGATCAAGCAATATGATGCCATGCTGTACAAGCAGATGGAGTCAACCAAGGACGCCTATCAGGCGTACAGCAAAAACATCCGCGCGGCCGGCGGCAAGCGAATGAACTTTGTTGATTTCAACGAGGCGGTTGGCATGGCGATGCGCCGCGGCGATCAGAGTGATATTCCTGAAGTAGCACAGGCTGCCGCTCAGATTCGGCCAATGTTCGAAGCAACAAAGGTTCGCATGCAGGAACTTGGCATTTTGCCTGAGGATGTCGACGTCTCAACGGCGCAAAGCTACCTGCCTCGCATTTATAAGTTCGACAAAATTCTCTCTGATCGCACTGAGTTCCGAGGGCGCATTGCTAACTGGGTTCAGGGTATCAGTGCAAAAGGTGCTGATGTGGCCAGCGCTCGCATTGAGAAGATTGATTCGGGCCTATCTGCTGCGGCAGAGGCCAAACCGCGCGCAAAAGCATTGGCTGACGAAATTACCGCAGCAGAGTCATGGTCTGGCCGTAAAACTGAACTTATGGACGAGGTTGGCAACAGGACGAAACTGATCGGCCAGGAGCAGGACTTAACAGCCAGGCTGGAGAAGCAACAGGCGCAACTGGCCACAGCCAAAAATCAGAAGCTGATTACCCGGCTTAACAAAGAGGTTTCTGACTTGCGCACCAAGCTGGATGACGTTGCCAGGGCAAAGGAGGAACTTCCAACGTTGCAGCGCCATCTTGAATTGCTGGATAACCCACGCAAGCACCGCTCAGAGCTGCGCAAGCTGCAGAAGAAGGCCAACTCCACGATCAGACTGAATGCAAGCCGTGAGCGCGCACTGAAGGCAATGGAGCCGCTTTCACGGGAGGAAGCCGAGGGTGCCGCAGATGAGATCGTCAACAAGATTATTGGCGCTCCTTCTGGCCTAGTTCCCGCTCAGCTGCTGCCTGAAAAAATAATCGGCCGCGCTGGCTTCACGAAGAGTCGAAGCCTGCTCATCCCAGACGAACGGATTGAGGACTTTTTGGAGTCTGATATCAACCACGTCATGGAAAGCTATCTGCGCCAGGTTGGCCCGGAAATCGAACTAACCGCGCAATTCGGCAGCAAGGATATGGGCGAGCAGATCCGACAGGTATCGGAGGAATACACCCAACTGATCAAAGATGCCAAGACGCCGAAGGAGCGTGCGAAGCTGGAGAAGCAACGTGAAGCTGACCTTCGCGACATTGAGGCAATGCGAGACAGGTTGATCGGTACGTATGGTGCGCCAAAGGACCCGCGAAGCTTCTTTGTTCGTGCCGGCCGTGTCGCGCGAAACGTCAACTTTCTGCGCCTGCTTGGTGGTATGACAATATCGGCCGCCACCGATTTGATGCGTCCTGTCATGCAGCACGGTTTAAGCAAATCACTTCGCCCTATGGGCGCCATGCTACGAAATATGGCCGCGGTGAAAGTGGCAACCAAAGACCTGCGGGAAATGGCTGTCGGTCTTGATTATGTGTTGTCTACCCGAACGAAGGCCATTGCTGATCTCACTGACCCATACAGCCGGCGCTCTGCTTTTGAGCGTGGACTTAACTGGGGTACGCAGAAATTTGGTAACTGGACGCTGATGAACCAATGGAACAGCGCATTGAAGTCATGGTCTGGCCTTATCGTTCAATCCCGTATCCTGGACAATGCGCAACTGTTGGCAGCGGGAAAGGAAGTACCCCAGAAAGAGGTCAGAAAGCTGGCGCAAATCGGTATCGACCAGAGCATGCTGCGCCGTATAGGTGAGCAATTCACGAAGCATGGTGAAGATATGGACGGGCTTTTGACTGGCCATAGTCACCTGTGGGATGATCGCGCAGTGCGTGAGGCTTTCCAATCTGCCGTATTGAAAGACGTTGACTCTACCGTTGTCACGCCAGGTGTTGGCGATACGCCGTTGATGATGAGCAATGAAGTAGGCAAGATGATCCTGCAGTTCAAGACGTTCATCTTTGCGCAGCATAACCGTGTGATCGTTTCTGGTATTCAACAGGGTGATGCATCGTTCTACCTTGGAGCCATGGGGACTATCGCGCTCGGCGCAATGGTCTACGTTATGAAGCAAAAGCTCAGCGGCCGTGATATCGACTACAGCCCTAACAACCTGGTGAAGGAGGGTATAGACCGCGCCGGCATGATCGGCTGGTTGTCGGAACCACTGAATGCCGTGGAGAATATCAGTGGCGGCCGGTTCGGCCTTGGCGCCATGTTTGGCGCGCCGCCGGTATCCCGCTTCCAGAGTCGCAATGCAATCGGCGCTCTTTTGGGGCCAACCTTCGATATGGCCGGTGACGGAGCTGTGATCGCCAATGGTGTGCTCAACGGAGAATTTGACGACAAGCAGACACATGCGGTCAGGAAGTTGCTACCATATCAGAATCTTTTTTACATCGCCCCGCTACTAAATCGGGTTGAGGAACAATTAAAATAATAAGGATGGTGAAAATGAAAACTAAAATAATTGCTTTTTTATCTATTTTTATCTCATTTGGTGTTATGGCAGATCAGTGCAACAAAGACAATTTTGATAAGTGTAAAACATGTGATCAGCTTTCAAAGGCTATAGATCTAAAGAATCCCGATCATGGTGATTATTACAGAGGTGCCCTATGGAATGGCTTGTATGCTTCATATGTTAGGAATTGCCAGGCAGTGGCCGAAAAGTTGTTAGACGGCGGGGCAACGCCATCTCTTGGTGGGTATCTAGGATCTATGGGGGCGGTGATAACGGGAAAGTGGCCTCATAATAACGAGTTGATAAATATTCAATGGGCTGAGTTGCTGATTAAACACGGTTTTGGAGTCAGTAATTATACCGGAGAATACAGGTCAGCTACAGAGGTATGGGCTGAAGATGAAAGCAGTATAGAGTACAAATCAGTTTGGGATAAACTGATATCTTCCAGCGAAAGAAAACCTTTAGAACCAGAAAGGAACATAGAGTGGTGTGCCTCTGATGGTTATAAGTCAGTTGTTTATTATTCTCTGAAATCTTGCACTGACAAAGCGATAACTCGCTTAGACGATGGGATTTCTCCTGCCTCAGAAATATCATCTGTAGCTATAAACTCATGTCAAGATGAAGTGAAGAAGTTTATTTCAGGCGTTGCCTGTAGGTTAGCGATGGAGCATCATTCTGATTTAGATAAAAAGAAAGCATATAATTTCATATATAATGATAATAAAGCTAATAGCGATGTTATCAGCAGGCTAAAAGAAAGGACAATGGAGGATGTTCTGGAATATAGGACTGTAATTAAGAATAAAAAATAATCTACACTAACCACTCCCCCGATCAACACCTAGCAAAAAGCCCGCTGCGCGGGCTTGGTTATGTTTATTGGTAGCTTATCGAAGAAGGCTTTTTTTGGATAGTGAATTGAAAACGTTCATGATAATAGCCTCTTCCTGATCAGACCCTGCATCTTCTGATTTTGGCAGAGGTATCTTTGATATGATCGCCAGCCTGTGCTGATGATGCTCTGGGTCTCCCCAAAGCCATATCTCTTCTCTGCCAACGTCATCTTCTTCTTTAATCTGACGCAGTTCACCAGACATTACATCGTAGGCATATACGTAACATTTGTACGCCAATGCGTCATACATGCGAGATTGCCAGAATGACATACCGTCATGCGTCTGGTTCATATCAGACACAATCACATCGTATCGCTCAAGCAGATATCCGAAAAACACTTGGCCTGCAAGATCATGCAGAATAGAGCGGTGCTCTCTTTTCAGAGTGCGCCATACCAATATCTGACTTACTGGCCTGCATTTCAATACAGTATCTGGTTGGATAACAACGCGATTGTAGTAAGCAACCTCTCTTGAGACGTCATTCACCAACGCCAATTCAAAGTGTGGCTGTGTAATCTTGCCTGCCAGGCGATCATCAATCCTGACTATACGGTAACCAGGGGCAAGCGTTAGCCCCGCAATCTGGCTAACGATATCATCCCCGTGTGCTACCGCTGAATAAAGCTCGCTGTTATCTTGGCTTTCATTTAGATGAGCGAAAACCTCATTAACTTTTGCGGCATCTACCAGCTTCTGTGGCATGTGCACCTCATGAGTATAGGGAAACCTTACAGCAACAAATCACCTTTAGGGTAACTTGTTTGTTTAGTATATACGCAACGAACCATGACATGCACCACTTATTCACAAAGTTAGTCATGAGGACAGGGTATAGCACCAGCATGATCCACATACGGTTTAGATTGACCTTTTCCATTAAAAAAGTTACCTTTTTGGTTCTTTGACAACCGCTTTAACCTGCGCCATAGTGATTACGCACCAGCAAAATCTGGTGCCGGGATTGGAACCCCGCTAACTACAAAGGCGCAGATGCCGCGCAAGCGGTTTTTTTATGCGTAATGCACAGCTACCCCCTCTCAATGGTGGGGCGTGCAGGGCAGCCGCAAGGCTGGCCGGGTCCTTTGTAGCCGGTAGTTCCAACCCTGTACGTCTCACCACCAATCGAGATTGGAACCTCTGGTGGTGATTTCCAAACTACAAAGGAAATTAACCATGACAGCTCAAACCAAACCTACCGTATTCTCCTTCGAGTCATCTAGCCATATCCGTGCATTTAGCATTGATGGCAGCCCATGGTTTTCAGCTAAAGACGTGTGTGATGCTTTGCGTCTAACCAATTCTCGCATGGCTATGAAGGCGCTGGACGATGATGAAAAGGGGGTAAGTTCAGCTTACACCCTTGGCGGGCAACAAGATTTAGGCGTTATCTCCGAATCCGGCCTCTATACCCTGATCCTCCGCTGCCGCGATGCAGTAACACCAGGCACCATTCCTTACCGGTTCCGTAAGTGGGTAACCACCGATGTCCTCCCGGCGATCCGCCAAACTGGTGTTTACCAACACCGCACACCTGAAATACTCGCAGACCTCACAGGAACGGCTCAGGCCACCAGTACCACCATGAGCGTGCGTGATGCCCGGCGCGGGAAGAAGGGAACCAGTAGCAAGGCAGCCAGCCGCATAGCTGAGAGCTGCGTGCCGATGATCATGGAGGCAATGCGCAACCAGTACCACTATGCAAACTCGAACGTTGGCCCGGAGGAAGTGATCCCCGCCCTGTTGAGTGATGAGCGCAACCTGCAGATCACTGCGCTGGTGGAGGAGCTGGCAGACAACGGCCATGACGTATCAGGAATAGTCCGCGAGGTTGAGGTGATGCGGTACTACATTATAGAGTGCGCCAAGCGCATGTCGGTCATAGCAACCAGCGCTGCATTCATTGGGAGCCAGACCAAGATCCAGTAATATATAGAATGACAACGGGGCCGCAAGCCCCGTTTAAAGTTGCGCTATTCAACAGCTTTATGCGCAATAAACTCAGCGTGAGTCTTAATTTCTCGCTTCATTTTTTCTGTTTGTGTGACGTAGTTCACCAAAGCATTTAGCTCTAGGAAGGCAGCGCCGACCTCTGATCCATCAGTCTCCAGCTCCCTCAGCAATCGCTCAAGGTTTGAACCATTGGCAAGCCCAGCAACCCCGTTGTTTGTATGCACTTCTTGTTCAAGCTTTCTGCTTGTTGGGTAGTCGTATTTCTTCACTTGGCGTCACCACTCATTCAGCCTAAGACACTGTATATATATACATATATTATTACCATGGCAATTGCAATGCATCAACTAAATTTACCTAAAAGGTAATATTTAATCAATGTCATTGCCAGTTTAATTCATATACGGTTTTCTTGTGCGTACAATGATGGGAGTTAAAGCGCAAAAACAGGGCGAAAAAATGACTGTATCAACTGAGGTGAGCCGTGAGGAGTACATTGGAAACGGAGTGGCGACAGACTTCGATTACCGATTCCGCATCTTTTCTGCGGCAGATTTGGTTGTATCTGTCGCTGACACAACAGAAACTATCAGGGTATTAACCCTCAATACCGACTACACCGTGACTGGTGCAGGCAGCAGAACGGGCGGGAAAGTAAAACTCTCATCCCCGCTGACACTGAACTGGCGTATCAGCATCGAGCGAGCGCTTCCGGTCACCCAAGAATCAGACGTTCGCAACCAGGGTAATTTCTTCCCTGAAGTCCATGAGGATGCGTGGGACAAGCTGACCATGCTGATCCAGCAAGTGTGGGGTTATTTTGGTTTGGCGCTGCGTAAACCGTCTTGGTTGGCGCGTTACTATGATGCTCAGGGAAACCGTATCGCTAACCTCGGTAACCCAGTTAACGCGCAGGATGCAGTAACCAAGATCTATGTTGATACAACGACTAATGACCGCTTTATTCGCACGTTGCGTGTTCCTGAATCGTCCGTTGCAGCGCTACCTAATGCAGTCATGCGCACTAATAAGATTTTGGCTTTTAATAGCGTTGGCGACCCGATTACCGTACTGCCAGAAAGTGGGTCTGCTGCCGATGTTATGATTGAGCTTGCAGAACCTACCGGTGCATATCGCATTGGTTATAACGGCACTACGGTTGGTGATGAGCTAGATCAGATAGATTTTGATACCCAGTTTTTTATAGAGGGTAAGCGTAAGCTTATAGTGGATGCTACAGATAGAGCTGCGTTCAAGTATTCGGCTTTTTGTGACGGATGTTTAGCTGCTGGCATTGAAACCTTCGTTCACAGGGAGGCTAATGAACACCTTCCTGATGGTGGGGGAAACTCAAAGCTTGTTATATCTACATTGAATAAGCAGACAGGGGACTTGGATACTGTATTAGAGCTCCCGCCTATTGTGGGAAAGGATTATAGAGATCCTTCTATAACATACATTCCAGAGTTCCGTGTAATTATTGTGTCTTGTCAAGTTTATGATGTTGTAGGAAACTCATATAATGGTGGAACTGTATGGACTGTTAATCTGTCATACGGAATAACTAGCCAGACAGAGGTTATTGCTCCTGGGTACTTTCAGTGGGGAAAGGTGTTAAGAACCCCAGATAATAAAATTCTATTAGCCTCCTATAAAACGGATGGAACAGGTATTGGTTTATTTAGAAGCACTGGATCCCCGTCAGCGCCAGGCTCTTTTGTACTTATTTCAACCATCTTCAATGATGATCCCGCGTTAAACCGTAATGAGGTTTCCCTATATTACTACAATGGTTTGCTTGTTGCGTTTGCTAGAACACAGAGTAATGTTGACCAGAGTCTACAAAATGCGTCTTTAATGTATACAGCAGACCAGAGTGGGGAGACTGGATGGTCAACACCGTTAAGATTATCAGGCTCCACTATTGTAGCGCCTCGCATGTACACTAACATAGACGGCGGGTTGGTTTTGTCTGCTGGTCAGATATTTGGTGGTAAGCGTGGAAGTGTCTCAATGCAGATCACTTACGATCTTGTTTCTTTTTCTACGCGTCAAACAGTTTACCGCAACTCCACTGGAGATGGTGGGTATTCGAGCGCGTTTATTTCCAATGGGAAGCTAGTTATATACACGTACAATGAAACAGAGACGCTACAACGCTCTAATACTTACCTCGAATATTTTAATCCTGATGCCGTAAACTCCGGCCCAACAAACCCTAACGCGGGACTTACGATTAATAATGTTAATAACGTCACATATCTCGGTGACGATATTATTTTCAACACGGCAACGGCGGCAGATGGATATGTTTCATTTTACGTTAACAGAAATATTAACGGGGTAAAAGGGGCTGTTTTTGCCGCTGAGCTTGATGGTGTTCCTGGTGCGCAACAATTGTTAATGCAGCGCGGTGATGGTAGCCTTTTTGCGGCGCTCGGGCCAGTAACTGTATCCGCTGCTGGAGTTTATTTTTCATTACGTACCGCATTTAACATCCCGCCCGGCGTGTATCGCTTAACGCTGCCAAATTCTCGAATGTTGTTTTTATCAAATCCGCCGACAGGGGTAATAAAAAATATCCCTTACTCATCTATCAACGCAGACAGTATGACGACAGATATAACTAAACACGTCCCTATCGGTTTTATTATAGGGGTTTAATGGTGATATCGGCTTCTAATCTCCCAGTGGGGTGGGGTATGAAATTGGAAAAGGTGACAACAAATCTTTCATACGGGGCGTCTGGCAGTAGCGCCGTATTTGGCGTAGCCCAATTCCTTGATCGCTTCTCGCCTGAACAGTGGGCGGCTATCGGGGTGATTGGTGGTTTGTTTTTCGCGCTGCTTACCTGGTTGATGAACCTGTATTTCAAGCTGCGTGAAGACAGAAGAAAAGAGCGGGCCTGGAAAAGTGGGGTTGCTGATGAATAGGCTGAATAAAGTTGCCGCTGGTGTCGTCTGCTCCGTTGCTGTGATTATCGGGATAGTGATTAGCAATGGTAATGTGCGCACCAGCCAGAAAGGGTTGGAGCTAATCGGTAATGCTGAGGCTTGCCGATTAGAGCCGTATCTTTGCCCGGCAAACGTGTGGACGGATGGCGTAGGAAATACACGCGGGGTTAATCCTGGTGTACGAAAAACCGTTGACCAGGTGGCCGCAGACTGGGAGCGCAACATTCTTGATGCAGAGAAGTGCGTTATTCGGTATGCGAATGGTGAAAAGATACCTCGAGGTGCGTTCGATGCAGCAGTGAGCATTACGTTTAACGCTGGATGCCAGGCGATGCAGAAATCAACCATGTTCATGCGTTTCCGTGAGGGGCGCATAGCTGACGCCTGCAACCAGTTTCCTCGCTGGGTGTACGCCAATGGCAAGATCCTGCGCGGTCTGGAAATACGCAGGGAAAAGGAGCGGGAACTATGCCTATCAAACTGACATCAACGGCTATAGTTGCAACTGCTGTAGCGATACTGCTGGCAATGGTGCTTATCGCTGGTGCATGGCTGGCTAGCCGACATTATCAACCGACTATCGATAACCTAAACGACCTACTGACAACGTGCAAAAACAGCAATCGCCAGCAGGCCGCAGCAATCGATAGCCAGAACGCTGGCATAACTGCACTGCAAGCGCTAGAAGCATTGCGCAAAGCAGCAGCAGCCGAAGCACAGAAGCAAGCTACTGAGAAAGCAAGGGGCGATTATGCCAAGGCTAACGCCGTGCTGACCGAGCGTAGCGATGGGGACTTGTGCGCTGCTGCGTCAGTGGCGTTCGATACTGAATTGAAACGGGAGCGCAACCAATGAAAATGTTATTTGTGATCTTGGTCCTGGTGCTTGCTGGTTGCGCAAATAAGACGGTACCGCCTGCGTATGTTGAAGTTAAAGTACCAGTATCTGTACCCTGTAAAACTGCTCCGGTTGCCGTTCCTGCGTTTGCTGTTGATCAGTTGCCTATTGGTGCTACTATCGATGCCCAGATGCGAGCTCTACGCGCAGAGCGTCACCAACGGATCGGATATGAACGCGAACTGGTGGCGACAATCGAGGCATGCAGATAGGTACTTTCTTCTGGTGACGGTATATAAAACGGTACGCAATCAAAAATAAAACATAGTACGTCATTACATTCAATAACTTACATTAACTGTAAATAATTGAGTGGGAATAAAATCTTTCTTTAATAGATTGATTTAATAAAACCAAATTAATGCCATTGATGATTTTTACATCATTAATGGCATTTTTTATGGTTGATAGAAAATCAGCCAGTAAGAGGTGCATTGATACCCTGTTGGGATAACTATTTTTGCGTGAGACTGTAAACGACTTTCATGATTTGCTTTTGAGTTGGTTACGCAGAGCGGAAAATTTATCTTCAACGTCATCATTAGAACGCCCCTTTCCAGCCTGCATAGAGGCTCGCCCTGCATCAACCTTGGCTTGTAAAAATTGATTATACTCCTGCATATCTTTTTGTTTTTTAATAAATTCTCGCATCAGTTCACGCATGACTTGTGAAGCAGGGCGATGAATAGCGTTTGTTGCCGCCATAAACTCCGAGCGTAATTCAGGCTCAATTTTCATAGTAAAAACAGCTTGTTTTGTCATATAACTCCCCCGCTATATAGGTACTGATAACGTCTATACGTCGTCAGTATATAAGTGCTGGTGGGTTTTACACCCGTTTTTATTGTTCTCTTACAGAGAATCTCAACGCTGTGCATGGTCTGATAAAAGTGAAGGGTGAGGTTTGGCGTTTAGCGGGGGGAGGGGGATAAAACTCCTTGTTTTATTTATACTTGTCAAATCTAGATGCATATTTGGTAAATATGAATATCCAAAACACTACAGACAGTAGCTCCAGAGAAAGGCCGATCACGCTAAGACTTGTTTATTGATTGCACTATGATTGCATGCAATCATGCAAAGCAAATATAGGAATGAAAGCAATGCCATCTATCACTGTTAGAAACGTACCGGACGAGGTATACCGTGCCCTGAAGGTGCTGGCTGCCCAGCATGGGCGCAGCGCCGAGGCAGAAATCTGTGAGATATTGGCAAGCGCGGTGAAGCCACAAGGTCGCAAGCAATTGGGGACGCTACTGGCCGAGATTGGCCGCCGAGCCAAGTTGTCGGATGAAGAATTTGTGGCCATTGAGCAGGTGCGCGACAAGACTCCTGCTAAGCCGATGACGTTTGAATGATAATCTTGGATACCAATGTCATTTCGGAGCCTTTGCGTCACGTCAGGCCCCGAAAGTCGGGTAATTGAATGGATTGACGCGCAGGCGCTTGAAACGCTCTATCTGTCAGTGATTACCGTGGCTGAGCTGCGTTTCGGGATGGCTTCACTGCCAGCCGGTAAACGCCGGGACAGGCTGCAAGAGAGCTTGGAAAAGCAGATATTGCCGCTGTTCGCTGGGCGGGTGCTTTCTTTCGATATATTGGCATCACAATCCTATAGCGAGTTGATGTCGAAGGCCGGGGCGGCGGGTTTGGCAATTGGCACCGCCGATGGATATATCGCAGCGACTGCCGCCGCCAACGGCATGGTGGTTGCCACGCGAGACGTCAGCCCCTTTAAAGCGGCAGGCGTAGATGTAATTAACCCTTGGGGATCCTAACCATCTATTAATGCCTGCTCCTTTTTAGAGCCGTTTTCATCGAAAGAATAGCTCGTGGAACAGGCATTGACTTCAATTTTTTATCCAACGCCCAGGTTAGTTAATTGGCGTGATGTCACTGGGTTTCCATTGGCGATTTAATGCAGCTTCCGTTGGCCCGTAGAGGCGAATAACCGAAAACCAACCGCGCTCAGGCACTGTTGCTATCCAGTTACGCTCTTTTCCTTTGGGGGCCTCGGGACCAAAATAGAGATCGATACTACCATCTGCATTTTTCTCCAGGTCGGCGCGCCCGCTCAATGCAGGGAAGGGTTGCCCATTTGTCAGCATTGAACCATTTTCAGCTTCATAAAGTGTGACTGACCAAAATAGATTAACGGGCACATTGGCCGGTAGAGTGAGTTTGTAGTTTTTGCCACCTGAAAGCGGTTGTTTATTGTGATCAGTGAAACCAATCAAGAACATCGCTCCGGTACCCGGAGTGGTGGTCACCATTCCAGGGCTGACAGCAAAGTAATTGGTGAAATACCAAATACGAGTATCCAAATCCAGAAGACCGCTGTCATTCCAATGCCAAGTTAAACTTAAATCACTTTGGGGATTTTTCGGGGTGACATCACTAAAAGGGTTAATCCATTGACGGTCAGGATAAATTTCGAAATTTCGACCACTTACATGAGTTTGGAAACCAATAGAACGACTTATTTTATAAGCAGATTGTGCCGCACGGTTTAAAATGTCTTTGGTATGTGCCTCAGGTTTAAAATCCCGCCCCTGTCTAATACCAATAGAAGCGAGCATGCCTAAGCTATCATTATCAGCTAAATGATTACCTTCACTATCTAATAAAGATTTAAGCTGGTCGAAAGCGATATCGCTGCTCGCAGGCAGCATGTTGACCGGGACCCCGGAGGCATCGGGGAATTGCATTGGTTTAGCTTTATCCTGCCCATTCAGCGGGTAAATTTTAGCGCTCTCAATGCGTTTAACCGCAGGTTCTAGAGTATTGTTATCCTGAAACATAGAACGCAAGAAGACCAGAACATTGTTAGTTTGTGAACGGTAGACGAAATAGCCTTCGGGTACTTCACCTTGGTAACCTGGCGGTAATAATAAAAATTTCCCCCCTTTACCACGATCCGGTCCAGGGAAACCGACATCACCGAAGAACTTCCCGCCATCCACAGGGATCGGTCGTTGCCAAAAATCCAATAAAACACCCTGTAATTGAGGTGGTGCTTCAAAAACCAAGGGGCCATCTTTTCCTAAATCCAGATAACTAATGGCGTAAATGACGTCGGCATTGGGGGTCGTAATCAACGTTTTTGCATCCAAACGCTTTTTCCATATGGGCATAACGTTATAGCCTGCGCCAAACTGAGCTTCCGAACCTTGTTTCATTCCGAGGGTATTAATTAATGGCATTGCCCAAAGATAGGCTTGAGTCGCACGCTGAAATAATAGCTCGTCACGCAAGGTGAGTACTGTTTCAGCGGTAGGTCGATTTTCAACAACAGGCAAGTTAACGATGCGATCAAAATGATTATCCTGAGCGATAACCTGAGCAGAAAAAGCGCAAAACGCTAAGCCGACACATAAGCCAGTAAGAGACCGCTTAACTTTACTTACTTTGGGATTTTTCATTCTTAACACCTCTAAAGTCATTATGAAATTGCGGTAAAAGGCAAACAAACGACCAGAGTACCTAGCCGCCGGATGGCAAGGATTTTGCCCTGTTTTTCCATAAAGCGTTAGTGACATTGCCCAGCCCGATTGGAGATTTGTGATCTTTGGCAATTAATCCGATTGCTAAACCCATACTGAGCTCCTTCAACGCTAAGCAAATTGTTGCATCGCATTCTCCACTATTAAATGGCGGAAATTCAGATTTCACTGGCCTACTTTTATCCAGTAAGGCGATAAAGCGCTACTTTGTACATTTTCAAACCGCATTGCGCATCGGTCATTAACCTTGCAATTTCCCTTTGAATAGTTGAAAGCCGTCTATACTTATCGGATTACTTTGAGCGGGTAAATATCTGCTCATATCGAAGAAAACACTCAGATACACGGCTTGGGTAGGGATGAAAATGAATACAAAGCAGACACGTGTTGAATTGCCTGGGGTTGATGAGATTAAAAATAATATAATCAGCAAGTTGAGGTACAGTTTATGCCTTGAACTGCAGGATGCCACTGATGCTGATATCTTTAATGCGCTGGCATTAACAATAAGAGATTACCAATTAGACGGTTTCTTCGAAACCAAAGGTTATCAGGAAGCCGCAAAATCAAAACGACTCTATTATCTGTCCATGGAGTTTTTGCTGGGTCAGTCGCTGCGTAATAATTTGATGAATGTCGGGTTGTTATCGGCTGCCAGCCAAGCCATCGGCGAGTTGGGTTTTGATTTTGACGCTATCGTCGGCCAAGAGCCTGATGCTGCATTAGGCAATGGCGGGTTAGGGCGCTTGGCGGCCTGTTTTATCGACTCCATGGCTACCCTGGATATTGCCGCATCGGGTCACGGCATTAAATATGAGTATGGGTTATTTAAGCAGTCGATTCAGAATGGTAAACAGGTTGAACAGCCGGATGATTGGCATGCCACCCACTCCCCTTGGCTAATTGATCATCATTCGCAACTGATGTTAATTCCTGTTGGCGGGCATATTGAAGTTACCGAAGATATAGATGGTAATTACAACCCGATGTGGATGGATTGGAAGGTGATTGTCGGGGTTCCTCACGACTATTTTGTCACTGGCTATGGGGGTAAAACCGTTAACAAATTGCGCTTATACAGCGCCAGTGCATCTGATTCGTTTGATGTACATATTTTTAACCGTGGGGATTATCTACGCGCCGTTAGCCAAAAAATAGCCTCGGAAAATATCTCAAAAATTCTTTATCCGGCTGATGAAATACAATCGGGAAAAGAGTTACGCCTGACACAGGAATACTTTCTGGTTGCTTGTACCTTACGTGATATTTTCCAGGAATTTGCTACCCGTTCAGAGGATATCACTACACTGCCTGATGCGGTTGCCATACAGCTTAATGATACGCACCCGGCGTTAGCGATTGTCGAAATGATGCGAATTCTGGTGGATGAGCACCGGTTGGATTGGGATATTGCTTGGGGGATCACGCAAAAAACCTGTGCGTTTACCAACCATACTCTGATGCCCGAAGCACTTGAAACCTGGCCAGTGACCTTGTTTGAAAAACTGTTACCGCGCCATTTGCAAATTATCTACGAAATTAATCACCGTCACCTGAGCGAAGTGGCAGAAAAATGGCCTGACAGACCAGAACTGCTGGCTTCATTGTCACTGTTTGAAGAAGGGGGCGAGAAGAAAGTACGCATGGCCAACCTGGCTATTGTTGGTAGCCACAAGGTGAATGGTGTGGCCAAGTTGCACTCTGAACTGATTAAACAAGAATTAGTGCCCAACTTTTATTTTATCTCGCCGGAGAAGTTCACCAATCAGACTAACGGTGTCACGCCAAGGCGCTGGATCCAACAAGCTAACCCAAGGCTGGCCACCTTTCTGACGCGTGAATTAGGCCCTGGTTGGGTTACCGACCTGGATAAACTGCAAGGGTTGAAAAAACTGGCGAATGACAGTGGGGTATTGGAGGAGTTGCAGACGATTAAGCTGCATAACAAGCGGGCTCTGTGCCAACTGGTTGCCACTCGGCAGGGGGTGAAACTTGATCCCCAAGCTCTATTTGACAGCCAGGTAAAGCGTATTCATGAATACAAAAGGCAACTACTGAACATTTTGCATGTGATACATCTGTATTTAGGCATTGTAGAGTCTGGCAATACCCTACAGCCTAAAGTGCATCTGTTTTCAGGAAAAGCCGCCCCTGGCTATGCGATGGCTAAACTGATTATTCAGTTGATTAATGAAGTCGCGAGAACCATTAATAACGATCCTCGTGCCAAGGGGCAACTGAATGTCCTATTTCTTGAGGATTATAAGGTCTCCTTGGCTGAGCATATTATTCCCGCGACGGATCTTTCTGAACAGATCTCGACGGCGGGAACCGAGGCATCGGGCACCAGTAATATGAAGTTTGCGATGAATGGTGCTTTGACCATCGGTACTATGGATGGCGCTAATATTGAAATCCGTGATGCCGTGGGCGCAGACAATTTTTATCTTTTTGGGGCCAATGCGGCGGAAATCAATGCTCATCGGTTTGCGGGGTCCCATAATCATGTCTATAGCAATAATCCGGTGACTAGGGAGGCGGTTGACGCCTTGGTTTCTGGGCGTTTTAATCTGGATAAATCACTTTTCCTGCCGATTTACCGCATGTTGACCGAAGGCGATCATTATTGCCATCTGCTCGATTTTGACAGCTATTGTGTGGCTCAAGAGCAGGTGTTGCATGATTTCGCCCATCAGCAACAGTGGCATCGGCGGGCACTATTAAATATCGCGGGTATGGGGCTCTTCTCCAGTGACCGTACCATCAAAGGCTATGCGACAGAAATTTGGGGGATCCCTTGTTAATGTGGTTTATCAACCGTCACCATTGAAGCTGCTGGCCCATAGCAAAGACCATGGGCTAGCAAGACTATTATCAACTCGCGCTGAATGATTTTTTTGGGGTAAAGGGTCATCATTTTATGGAACCTATGGAACTGATTACCAATGGCCAACCTGCAGCCGATCTGCAGGTCACCATAATGATCGTAGATGATTCAAAAAGTTATCGGCACCTGATGGCGGCGACGTTACTCAAATGGGGGTTTAACGTCTGTGAGGCCGAGGATGGACAGCAAGCGTTACAAAAGTTGGCTGAACAACCGATTAATATCGTGATCAGTGACTGGGAAATGCCGGTAATGGATGGCGTTGCTTTATGCCAAGCTATCCGCAATGATGATTTTGGTCATTATATCTACGTTATTCTGCTGACGGCTCGGCAATCCATGGAAGATTTATTGACCGGCATGGAGGCGGGAGCGGATGATTTTTTGTCGAAGCCGGTTAATCAAAATCAACTTCGTGCTCGGTTGCATGCGGCAGAGCGGGTACTGTTACTCGAAAGTACCCTAGAAGCACGCAATGAGAAGCTCTCTTATGCTTATCATCAAATAGAATCCGATCTCCAGGCTGCCGCTAAACTGCAACATAGTTTTTTGCCCAGTCACAATCTGTTGTTGTCTGGGTTTGAGTTTGATTGGATGTTTTTACCTTCCGCTTATGTCTCTGGGGACTTATTGAATTATTTCCCCTTGGGAGAACAACATATTGCTTTTTTCAGTGTTGATGTTGCCGGGCATGGCATCAGTGCGGCGATGCTTTCACTGGCGGTTTCGCGGGAGTTTCTGGCAGGGCGCATCAGTAGCCAGTTATTGCTGCACCAAACAGCAGGTGGGGAACAGGTCCCAGCCGCGCCACATCGCGTGGTCGAGGCGCTCAATCAACGTTTTTGCCTGGATAATGATCAGGTAACCAGCTACTACACGCTGATTTATGGTGTCATCAATACCTGTAATGGTGAAGCGGTGCTTTGTCAGGCGGGGCATCCTACGCCCTTTATTGTCCGTGCTGATGGCGAATTGTGTTCTGTGGGCGATGGGGGCATGCCCATCGGGCTATTTGATACTGCGGAATACCAAGACACTTATTTTAACCTGCAAGCGGGGGATCGGCTCTATCTTTATAGCGATGGAGTGACTGAGTGTGAGAATAAACATCAGGAACTTTATGGTGAGCAGCGTTTGCAGGCATTACTGACGGAATGTCGTGGCCTGGCGAAAGCAGAGATTTTTGCAAAAGTTGAACATGCGCTGAGTCTATGGCGCAGCAGTGAACATGAAAATAGTCGGCAACCGGCGGCGGTATCACATCAGTTGTTTACTGATGATATTTCGCTGATGGCGATTGAGCGCATTGTCGTGCCGGATAATGCTTGAAGAGTGATCAGTTTGATACAGTGAATGAATAAAGGAGCAGTTATGAACTTTGAAATCCAGTCTGAGAATGGTGTTGAAATTATTTCGCCTCTGGTCCGTCGTCTTGATGCCTCCGTCGCTGTCGTTTTTAAGCAAGAAATTCTCTCTATGATTGAGCAAGGTAAAAATTGCCTGCTGCTGGATTTCAGCCAGGTGGATTTTATCGACAGTAGTTGCCTTGGCGCGCTGGTTTCAATGCTTAAGACGCTCAATAACCGGGGTGATTTGGCACTTTGCTCATTGAATAGCAATATCCAGAACATGTTTAAACTCACGAGAATGGATCGGATTTTTACCATTAGCAGCGATCGTGAATCGGCGCTTAAACTGATAAACCGTTGAGACTAACTGGTGGCGTATGAAGGAGAGGCCATATGGCTAGTGCCAAGACTACACTCTGTTTACCGGCATCCCTGGAGAGTCTGGCGAAGCTGAGCGATGCATTATATGAATTTGTTGCTCCTTTTTCGCTGGACTCGGCGCTTGTTTATCAGGTTGATTTGGCCTCATGCGAAGCATTTACCAATATTGTTAAACATGCCGTAAATTACGATGACCATCAAAATGTGACTATCACGTTAGCCCATGATGACCGGCGGTTAATCTTAACATTCTCAGATTTGGGTGTGCCCATTCCTGATAGCATTCTGCAGCGTTGGGTAACATCACCTACACTTTCACCGGACCCTCTTGATCCTGCCAGTTGGCCGGAAGGGGGGATGGGATTGATATTGATTCAATCGGTGATGGATGAGGTGAGCTACCAAACTGCAGATGGGCATAATCTGCTGACCTTGATGAAAAATTTATCCATTGATCCAACATGAGATTCTTTCGTTGTCCAGCTAACGAAGCATTGGGGGCATTATGATCGAACCTTGTATACCTGCTAATGAGCCATTGCGTCAATGTGTATTGGATTCATTGCATATTCTGGATAGTCGGGCAACAGAAAAGCTCGACAGGATCACTCGCCTGGCGGCCAGTTATTTTGGCGTACCGATTGCTTTAATCTCTTTGATTGACCGGGATCGGCAGTGGTTTCTGTCGCGCTTTGGTCTGGATGCGCCGCAAACACCAAGAAATATCTCATTTTGTGGACATACCATTTTACAAAGGGGAACCTTTATTGTCCCCAACACCGCTCTGGATCTGCGTTTTGCTGATAATCCGTTAGTTCAGGGTCCCCCCCATATCGGTTTTTATGCCGGGCAACCTCTGTTGTCGCTTGATGGTTTACCGTTAGGTACGCTTTGTATTATCGACCAGCAACCGCATGATTTCTCAACAAAACAAGCTACCGACTTGCAGGATTTTGCTGCAGTTATCGAAGAGTATTTACACAATATAGAGCGGGATATTTATACCGAAAGTTTGAAATTGAATTTGGAACGTTCCGAAGCGCTGTTTGAGCAGACATTCTCTCAGGCGGCTGTGGGGATGGCGCTGGTTTCATTAGAGGGTTACTGGTTACGGGTTAATCCGCGTATATGTGACATTCTGGGTTACAGTGAGCCGGAGTTGATGGCGCGGACATTCCAGGACATTACACACCCGGATGATCTGGATAATGACCTGGAGTTGCTGAGGCAGCTACTGGCAAATGAAATCTCCACCTATTCGATGGAGAAACGCTATTTCCGCTTCGACGGCACGCTGGTTTGGGTCGAACTGACTGTCGCACTTAACCGTTTGTCTGATGGCTCACCGCATCATTTGATCTCCGTGCTGGTTGATATCAGTGAACGTAAATTAGCTGAAAATAATTTGCGTATCTTGCAACAGGAACTGGAGGAGCGGGTGATATCACGCACCCAAGAATTAAATACGGTAGTCAACAAACTGAATCTGGAGATTGAAAGCCGGGTAAATGCCCAGTATCAACTGAATGCAGAAAAAGAACGTTTGCGGGCCATTACCGATAATATGCCAGCCTTGATTAGCCAAGTGGGTACAGATGAAGTCTATCAGTTTGCCAATAGTGCTTATCAGCGTTGGTTTGGTATTGATGAGGCGTCACTAAAAACCATGACCTTGCGGCAATTTATGGGTGAGCAGGCTTATCTTGTCGCCAAACCGATGATTGAAAAAGCGTTGCAAGGGGAAACGGTCAGTTTTGAGAATGAACTTAAGACTCAGGCGGGCTTATTGGCGGTTCATACCACGCTGGTACCTTGTGAAACTCAGGGGTTCTATATCCTTTCGATGAATATCAGTGAGCTAAAAAGATTGCAGCAACGTCTGGAATATGACGTCACTCACGATATGCTAACTGGCTTACCTAACCGCAGGGCATTTCTTCATCATTTGGAATTATCCAGGGCTGAATGCCTGGCGACTGGGTTACCGATGGCGGTATTGTTTATTGACCTGGATGGTTTCAAGCAGATAAACGATAATCTGGGGCATGAATTTGGTGATAGGGTGTTGAATACATTCGCCAATTTACTGAGTGATTGTATCCAAAATAGGGGTTTTGTTGCCAGATTGGCGGGGGATGAATTTACCGCTGTGCTTGGGCAATTAGCCGATCCTGAGGCACAAATCCGGGCTTTTTGTCAGCAGGTCTTGGCTCAACTGGCTGAGTTGGCGTTTATTGCTGGGCATGCGATAAACTTATCCGCCAGTATTGGCGCTTCTATTTATACCGGTGACGACACCACTATCAAAACGCTGCTATCACAGGCAGATAAAGCGATGTATCGTGCCAAATCAGCAGGTAAGAGTAACTATTTGATTCACGGAAGCAAGCCTGACGGCTGCGAATAGCGGTCATGGCGGGCTTATCCCTAAGCCCGCTGGGTATCAAGGCGGTTTAAAGCTGATCTTTACAGGCGAGGAGTGCCGCTTGTAATTGTTGGCATAACTCATCAACACCATGATATTGCTTGGTAATTACCGCCATATTACCTGCCGTGGCAGCCTGTTCAATCTGGCTCAGCTTGTTTTCCAACGGGGGGCAGGCAAAATGCAGACATTCCCCTTTTAGCTGATGAGCACTACGGCGAATAGCTTCAATATCCTGTTTTTCTATGGCATTGGCCAGGGCTTGCTGGAGAGTCGGGATCTCTTCAATAAAGATCGCCGCTAATTCGCTGAATAAGGTTCTATCATCACCTAATTGAGCGATGCTCTGCTCATAATCAAAGATATTTTCCTTGGGCGTGGCTGGTGCAGCTGGTATAGCTGGGTCACCGGTAAGCATCCGCTTAATTTCGCTTCCCAGGTTGTCCAGTAAAATGGGTTTACTGATATAGCCATCAAACCCTTGGGCCAGACATCTTTCACGGTCACCTTTCATCGCATGAGCGGTCATGGCGATAATCGGCTGATGCTTGCCAGCTTCTTGTAATGATTCACTGGCGCGCAGTTGTTGTACTGCCTCGGTGCCATCCATCTCGGGCATCTGCAAGTCCATTAAAACCACATCATAATGATTCTGTTGTAACTTCTGCAGGGCCAGCTTGCCATTACCTACCACATCACAGGTATGCCCCAGTTTGCGGATAAAATTAATCACCAGTTGTTGATTGATAAGATTATCTTCCGCCACCAGCAGATGTAGAGCATGGCTATTGACTACAGGGGGCGGTGTCGGCGCAATGGTGGGGGCGGGCGGTGGGATCGGAACTTCCTCAGGATTAAAGGTATCGATGATGGCTTCCAGAAGTTCGGTAACATCAATGGGCTTGGTTAAAAAACTGGAAACCCCAACTTTACGCAGCACCCCGGTATCTAGCTGGTTACTCATGGAACTGAGCATAATCAATTTGCACTGGCGTAAGCTGGGGGTGGACATAATTTCCAGCGCCAGTGCCATACCGTCCATTTCTGGCATTTGGGAATCGAGCAAAATCAGTGGGAAACACTGGCCTTCATTTAACAATTCCAGTGCTGCTCGCCCGGAATTCACCGTCTGAGGTTTAAACCCGTTATTGCGTAGCATATCAAACAGCAAGCGCAGGTTAGTGGCGTTGTCATCCACCACTAAAACATCCATTCCTTTTAACCAACTTGGTAGCACCACCGTTGCACGGGTTGGGGCCGTTTCGTTGGCATTAATCGGCAGCGAAAAATAGAAACAGCTTCCCTGTTCAGGCTGGCTGGAAACCTGCAATTTGCCCCCCATCATCCCCACCAGTCGCGCTGAAATGGTTAATCCCAACCCGGTACCACCATATTTGCGAGTAGTAGAACTGTCTGCCTGACTGAATGACTCAAAGATCACCGCCTGCTTTTCAGCAGGAATGCCTATTCCGGTGTCAATGATACTAAACGTTAGCCTATCGTCTGGGGTTGGCGCTGGGGTAATTTGTAATACCACTTCGCCTGTGTGGGTGAATTTGAGTGCATTACCAATCAGGTTGGTAATCACCTGCCGCAAGCGCAGTGCATCACTGTGTACGATTGCCGGGGTATTGGGGTGAATATCAACGATTAATTCCAGCCCCTTTTCGGAAAACTTGGGCGTTAATGGGCGTGTAATTTCATGGATCAACGGGCGTAGGGCAAAATCTTCCAGTTCAAGGATAATTTTACCTGCTTCTATTTTGGAAAAGTCGAGAATATCATCGATTATTTTCAATAAGGCGCGGGCGGAGGAGTACACCATATTGATATAATCACGTTGTTCTTTATTGAGATTGGTTTCCAGGCACAATTGGGTCATCCCCAGAATACCATTCATTGGGGTACGGATTTCATGGCTCATATTAGCCAGAAATTCACTCTTGGCCTGGTTGGCTGCGTGGGCCAGTTCTACCGCTTGCTGAGAGGAGGTTTCTGCCTCTTTCCGCTCGGTGATATCTTGTAGGGTACCCACCGCTCGCATCAATTCTCCGTTAATATCTGGAGAGATAATTTGCCCTTGAATCAATACCCAACGCTCATCACCACAGTGGTGTTTAATGCGCACTTCACAGGAAAATAGCGGTGATAGTTCTTTATTGGCTTGGTCAACACCTTGCAATAACAAAGGTAAGTCATCGGGGTGAATGACTTGCTGCCAAAGTGCCGAGGTATACTCATTTTCATTATGGCTGATACCGAGCAACGATAATAAAGCATCATTAACATGTAACCGATCCTGGGTGTATTCCCAGTCCCAAATTCCGATACGCGAGGCTTCTGCGGCCAGAATAAAATTATTGTTCTGAGTTTGTCGGCTACTGGCAATATCAGCGAAGTGGCTAATATCCGTATGCAGACTGATAATTCCACCCGTGGCAATACGGTTATGTTGTATATAAAAGGTATGGTTGGCAATCTCACGAATTTCATAGTGTGATTCTTGCCGATAATGATGAAGTAGTGTTTTGGCCAGGCTGGCGCTTTTCTGCTGATTTGCCGCCTGATGGCGGGTATTGATCATCACACCGACAATGTCTTGCAGTGTAACACCTTGCTGTAATTTGCCTGCCAGCACCGGATAATAATCAGTGACCTTGCTATTCCAATAACATAGCCGCTCATCGGCATCATAAACCAGCAGTGCAGCATGGGTGGCATCCAGTGCGGGTAATAACAGGTTAGGATTCATGGTGGTTGCCTTTATTCGCATCATGGTGCAACTCTGCCTGACGCCGCATAAACTCTAGCCCTGGTGCCATAAAAATAGCCCACGCAGTGATAACATCCTCATCCCATAACGGGTCGAGATCCCGCACGGTTTGCAATACGGCACGGCGCCAATAGGCGAAGACCGCAGCGGGCAGATTCAGGCCCTGGGCACTCTGTTCACGGGCAACACGCTCCAGATAGTCAGAGACGATATGTGTGGTGGCAACGGAAAGCATATAAAAAAATGATTTATAAATAATTTTTTGTTGCTGCAGATGATCATCAGACACCGGAAAGATACTCAGCCCTTGGGTACTCTCAACGAACAATTTGTAGAAATGAGAGAAAAACTGATCTCCGCGATCTTTGCTGGTGATCCGGTCATAACTGTTATTGAACAAGGCTTCGTAATTTGTGCTCACGCGCTTCTCTCTTGCGATTTTCACCCTGCGACCAAGATAATTCCACCAGAACTCACAGTGCGGCGATTGGCGAGGGCCTAGCTTGATGACTTCCCCAGTAGAGAGAATGTCATTGATATTCAATTAGTCTAGTTAACAACAAGGGAAGCGCAAGAACAACAGCGTGCGTTATCCAAACCGTTGCTCGGTGCAGCCAAAAGGCGATTTATTGGCATGCAAAAAGCGAATCCTGAATCTCATCAAGGCGGTTGACCTTATCCTATCAAATGGTTTTATGCCGGAGAGATTGAGCGAGTATGACAGAGCCGTTAGGCTATCCAAAAATGTTTTCTAATATTGCCCGGTTCGTGAGTGTTATGTTTCAGTGATGGATTTATGGCAGGAATTGTAGTGGAAATAGTCTCCACCTGCGAATTGGCAGGATTTCGAACGGCTCACTCTTGATTATGCGAAAAAGCAATGGAAGGATAGCGTCACGCTCAACCCAGAGCGGGAAAAACAGGCCGCATAAATTAACTCAGGACGACAACTACCTTGACACTTACCGGGACATCCAGATTGTTTGTTGGCGCTATGTTAGCCAATTTAAAATTAATGGGGATGAGTTGTTAATCTTTCAATAGATAGAAAAAAATACTACAAATAATAGAAAGTTAATAACTTTTAGTTATAATTCCCATGCTAATAATGTGTCTTTGATGAATTTCATTACGTTATAGATAGTAGGCATGCTTCACTTTAGACTTCCTAGAAAATCTGAGCACTTAAGTTCAATATTGACAGATCATCAATTCGATGGTTTAATTTTAACTGTATTATTAAACCAGTGGTTAATGTATGGCTTCAAAACTAAACTGGCTTTTACAGAACAGTGCGCCCGGCTCCTTGGTACTACAGTCCTGGCTGACAAAAAATGGTATTAGTCCTTCTTTAGCCAATAAGTATATGCACAGCAACTGGTTGCAAAAACTACGAGCTGGGGTATACGTGCGAAGTGGGCGCGAGCCTCAGTGGAACGATGCCGTCTTATGCTTGCAAAATCAGCTGGGGATTTCTGTGCATCTGGCGGGGCTTACTAGCTTGACCTGGCAGGGACGCTCTCATTATCTTCACTTAACGCGTCAGGCAATTTGGCTTTGCGTAGATGACAAAGCTTCGTTGCCAAAGTGGTTCAAAGAATTTCCCAATGTGGAGTGGCTTTTACTTTCTAATCAGAAGCTCAATATGCATGACGAAAAATATCTGACAGAGGTAGAAATTAAAGGAGAGCGGTTGAGAGCGAGTGTACTGGAATTAGCTGCTTACGAGATTGCTAACGCAGTCCCAGGTTCGCTTTCATTTGAGCACGCTGCGGAGCTGTTTCAGGGGTTGGTAAATCTGAGTCCACGTAAAGTCGAAGTGTTGTTGCAATCCAGTCGCGCAGTGAAAACTAACCGCCTTTACCTGTTTCTGGCCGATCACTATGCTCATGCATGGGTTAAGCGAATAGATAAAACCAGCATTGATTTGGGTGCCGGGAAACGACAGATCGTATCTGGTGGCAAGCTGGATCAAAAATATCAGATCACTGTTCCAGAGAGTTTTGTTAGCAGAGGGATCTCACATGGATAAGCAATCACCTTATTATCGGCAAGTTGCGTTGCTGCTTAGTGCATTACCTGTTGTGGCATCAGAGCGATGCTTTGCGCTAAAAGGTGGGACGGCAATAAACTTATTTGTCCGTGATTTTCCACGTCTATCGGTTGATATCGATTTGGCTTACATTCTGCTGGAAAGCAGAGATGAGGCATTGCCAAACGTTCGGGCTGCTTTGACGCGTATTGCTGAAATACTGCAACAACAGGCTGGCATTTCGGCGGTACTACAAACGAATAATTCTGATGAAATGCGCATTGTTGTTTCTTCTCAGGAGGCACAGATAAAGATAGAAGTTTCGCCTGTTGCGCGAGGTACGCTGTATCCTCCAGAAGAACGTGATGTTGTTGAAGCGGTAGAAGATGAGTTAGGTTTCGCTGCTATTCAGGTTGTATCGCTTGCCGATCTCTATGGTGGAAAGCTTTGTGCTGCGCTGGATAGGCAACATCCCCGTGATTTTTATGACGTCAAAATGCTGCTTGAAACGCAGGGTATTGATCGCCAGATATTTAATGGTTTCATCACTTATCTACTGGGACATAAGCGCCCGTTATCAGAAATTTTAGATCCTCATTGGAAAGATATTTCTCTGCCATACGCAAATGAATTTAATGGAATGACATTCGATGCGGTCTCTCTTGAAGAACTCAATGCGATACCCAACTTAATGGTTACTGCTCTCAAAGCACAATTCACGCAGCGGGATTATGATTTTTTGATGTCTTTCAAAAGTGGTCAACCGGACTGGAGTCTGGCTCCTGAAGAGCAGATTCAGCATTTGCCAGCGGTAAAATGGAAGTTGCAAAATATTGGGCACATACCAAAAGATAAGCATACTCAGGCGCTAGCCAAGCTTGAGGCGGTTCTTGCCGAGTGGATAAAATAGTTTAGTATTTTACTTGTAAATTCACCTTTAGTGTAACTTTGTGGTTATTTGTAAACTTCTTAACTAATCTGTCAAAGTGCAGTAGGGTAGTAACAACAAATAAATCAACTGGTTATGAAAGTGTAGGCTAAAGCGTAGGTTTTACTAATTCCAACTAAATAAGCTTTATTTATCAGCATTAACACACCAATGCATCATGAATTTTCTTCTTCAAATAGAATATTTTGCTCAAACCACTCAAACCACTCAAACCACTCAAACCACTCAAACCACTCAAACCACTCAAACCACTCAAACCACTCAAACCAAACAGGCCAAGCGTTACTAACGTTTTCCTGAAAAGCTTTAGGTTGGTAAGTCGCAAGAATCTTGGATGTAACCGCTTTAACTCTATGCCCCAACAGCAAATCGACAACCATCTGATCAATACCTGCCTCACCACTCATCAATGACGCGGCGCTATAGCGAATATCATGTGTCGTGAAATCATTGCCAACAATCGGGCGTAAGCGTTCTGCTGAATGTGCCATCGTTGTCTCACCAATGTAGCCCCAAACAAGGCTATCACTGTCTTTTCGAGTCCAAGCCCATTCCTTTAACAGCTCAATGAGTACTTCGGGGAGAGGGTAGATGCGTTCTTGCCGGGTTTTTGTCCTTGTGGCGGGCAGAGTACAGATTTGAGCGTCCAGATCCAGCTCGGACCATGTCATCTTCGTTACTTCACTCTTCCTGGCCCCCGTAACCATCAGAAAACGCATTGCTGCATGTGATGGACTATCGCCAAGGCTGTGCCGGAGAGTGCGGTACTGTTTTGTACTCAGGCAGTTTTCACGAATTTTACCGATAACGGCAGCCACAGTTTTTCGATCATACCGGCGAGCAAAAACTATCACATTAGTGGTGGATAATTACATCATCCACAAAAGCCGTAAAGTGAAGCAATGGTTGGAGAAAAACACGAAATTCTGACTGTTATTCTTGCCAACCTACTCGCTATGGCTGAATCGAATAGAGCTGCTGTGGTTATCGTTACACGAAACCATAACGCGAAACCATCAATGCAGATACATGTGGCAGTTACTGGAACAGGTAAAACAGTTTATGAATGCTGCTTCGCCGTTCCCCGGCAATCAAGACGGTCTGGCTGAAGTGGAGCGATAATGTGCGAAGTTATTTAGCGTAGCGTGATTAAAATAATTTAATAAGCTGGCAGATATTAACTGAAGCTGTTTTCGGCGTAGGGTAATAGTTTGTTGATCCGGTTTTTCGGCCAGGTCTTGGCGAAGGCGGCAACAATCCTGTTGTTAAGAAAATAACTCAGGGACTACTACAGGGAAACAGACGAATGGTTGACCTTATCCTATCCAGCCCCAATAATGGCAAGTTCTGACTCGGGGTGCCTGTACCGTTGGTATGGGCTGAGATTTTACCCGTATTACCTGATCTGGATTATGCCAGCGTAGGGAAGTCTTGGTATCTCAACCGGTACCCGCCTTCTTGAACGCCGGTTGGGAGGAATATGTTCACTCGACCTGATGTACTACCCGGCAGTCGTGCCGCGGCCTGTTTTAACCAATTCAAACGTCACCCGCCATTGCTGCACTGTTTAACCAACGAAGTGGTACAAGAATTCACGGCTAACGTGCTGTTAGCGCTAGGGGCTTCGCCAGCGATGGTGGTGGAAGCGCAAGAAGCGGCACAGTTCAGCCGCTTGGCGGATGCCTTGTTGATTAATATCGGTACCTTGAACCGGCCACAGGCAGAGGCGATGTTAGCGGCCATTGATGCCGCCAATCAGGCAGGGAAACCTTGGTTGTTAGACCCGGTTGCGGTCGGTGGGCTGGATTATCGTACCGCCTTTGCACGGCATTTGCTGACTCTGCATCCGGCAGCGATCCGCGGTAATGCTTCAGAAGTGATGGCGCTCAGTGGCCTGCAAGCCAGTGGTCGCGGTGTCGATAGTCTGGATGATTCCTTGGCGGCGTTACCCGCAGCGCGTACCTTGGCACGCTCGAGTGGCGCGGTGGTGGCGGTGACCGGGGAGGTTGACTACATCACTGATGGGGAGCGCGATTGGGCGGTAAACGGCGGCGATATTTTGATGACCCGCGTGGTGGGCACCGGGTGCGCTTTATCGGCGGTGGTGGCGGCATTTTGCAGCCTTCCGGGTGACCGATTGGATAATGTTGCCACCGCTTGCCGTGTGATGGCGTTATGCGGTGCCCAAGCCACCGAGCGCTGTCATGGTCCAGGGAGTTTTACCCCGGCGTTTCTTGATGCACTTTATCAATTACGTGCGGAGGATCTGCAATGAAACGGATTAATTCTTTAACCATTGCTGGTACAGACCCTAGCGGTGGTGCCGGGATCCAGGCAGACTTGAAGACATTCTCCGCATTAGGGGCCTATGGTACTTCGGTGATTACCGCGCTGGTGGCACAAAATACCCAAGGGGTACAGTCGGTATATTACATCGAGCCTGCTTTTGTTGCGGCGCAACTCGATTCAGTGCTTAGCGATGTGCGCATTGATAGTGCCAAGATTGGCATGTTGGCGAATACAGATATTGTTTTAGCGGTTGCTGAACGGCTGCGCCATTATGCTCTGCCTTATGTGGTGCTGGATACGGTGATGCTGGCTAAAAGCGGTGATCCTTTGCTGGACCCGGCGGCGGTAGAGGCTATCCGCCGTGAATTACTGCCTTTGGTTTCGATTATCACCCCTAACTTGCCTGAAGCAGCCGCTTTATTGGCTTGCCAACCGGCGGAAACTGAGCAGCAGATGTGTGAGCAGGGGCGGGCGCTACTGGCGATGGGGTGCCAGGCAGTGTTGATGAAAGGGGGGCATTTGACTGAAGGTGAAAGCCCGGATTGGTTATTTATGCCCGGGGTTGAACAGCGATTCAGCTCACCACGTATCAGCACCCGGCACACCCATGGCACCGGTTGCACCCTCTCTGCGGCGTTGGCGGCATTACGCCCACGCCACACGAGTTGGCAACAGACCGTGGCGGCAGCAAAATCATATCTGCAATTAGCGTTACAGCAAGCGGATACACTGGAAGTGGGGCAAGGGATTGGTCCGGTGCATCATTTCCATGCCTGGTGGTAAGTGACTTTTTAGCGATGGGCCTGGTGAACCAGGCCGTTCTGTTTCAGCCAATCCCGGCTTGATGCAAGTCGTGCAGATTGATGGCACCCACCAGAACACCATCAGTATTGACCACCGGGGCGGCACTGATGCGCTGCTTGTGCAACGCTTCCAATGCTTCCCCGGCACGCCACTGCTCGGGCAGCCGGTAACCCGGGCGAGTGATCGCTGGGCGCAAACTGTCGTTAAGGCTATGGCCTTTTACCAACCAACGGCGCAGGTCACCATCGGTAAACACCCCGACCACTTTTTGCTGCTGGTCGCATACTGCAATCAGCCCAAGGCCAGTTCGGCTTAGCTCCAGCATGGCATCCATGACTGTGGCATTTTCCTCAACCTTTGGTAGGCGATCGCCACTACGCATCACGTGATGGACTCGATTGAGCAGACGAGCCCCTAAACTCCCCCCAGGGTGAGAACGGGCGAAGTCTTCAGCATTAAAGCCCCGTTGGCGCATCAACGACATCGCCAGCGCATCGCCCATCATCAGGGTATTGACCCCGCTGGAGGTGGGTGCCAAACCCATCGGGCAGGCTTCGTGCTCGACACTGATATCCAAGGTACAAGCTGCGCCCAGCGCCAGCGGTGACTCTTTGCCACCGGTCATGGCGATCACCGGGATGTTGCTTTCTGCCAGTAGCGGCAGAATTAGCTCCAACTCTTTGGCGCGACCAGAATAGGAGATAAAGATCACTACATCATCAACACCAATCATACCGAGGTCGCCATGCAGGGCTTCAGCAGGATGGACGAAGAAAGCAGGGGTGCCGGTGCTAGCCAGTGATGCAGCAATCTTCTTGCCGATATGCCCAGATTTACCAATGCCGGAAACCACCACTTTGCCCTGGCAATTCAACACCAGTTCACAAGCGCGGACAAAGTTATCATCCAGACGAGTCAGCAGACGCTGTGCCTCTTTGAGTTCAATTTCTAATGTTTCACGGGCAAAATTGATCAGTGCATTGCTGTTATTCATCAGGCACTCCCACCAGAATAATATTGATCCCCTTGGCCTGCAGTGCGGCCAAATAATCCGGGTTAATGTCGTTATCGGTGATTAAGGTATCGACGGCGCTAAGTTCGCACACCACATTGGGGCTCTTGCGACCAAATTTGGATGAATCCACCAGCAGTACAATGCGGCTGGCGGCTTCGCACATCGCCTTGCTGACATTGTGCACTTCATTAAAGGTGGTCACTCCAGCATGGAGATCGACGCCATCAGCGCCGATAAACAGTTTATCGAAACTAAATTGCTTAAATGCCGATTCCGCCAGACTGCCGTGGAAAGAGGCCGATTTTTTACGATAGGTGCCGCCGGGCATCAGAATGGTTTGGTCGTTATCCAGCTCCACCAGCGCATTGACGATATGCAAACTGTTGGTCATCACCGTAATATTATTGAACTGTGCCAAATGCGGTACCATCTGCAACACCGTACTGCCTGCATCGAAGATCAGCGAATCCCCATCATCGATCAGTTTGATCGCCGCATAGGCTATCTGGCGTTTTTTTTCGCTATTGATATGGGTTTTGCGGTCAATAGGTTGATCGCCCTCATCCCGGCTGAGTACCACACCGCCGTAGGTACGGATCACTTCGCCTTGTTCTTCCAGTAAGGTGAGGTCTTTACGGATAGTGGTGCCGGTGGTGGAGAAATGTTCTGCCAGAATATCAACGTTGGTTTTGCCATGCCGCTGCAAATATTCAAGGATAGCGGCTTGCCGCTGCTTTGGTTTCATAGCGATTCCTGTTCACAAGAGTTGAGCATTCCTCTCGGTGAATAATTCACTATGAAAGGTAATGTCTTTTAATGTGAAAATATCATGATTTTGATGTGATCGCTAATGCTAGTGCAGTTTGGCAGGCCCGATCCTCGGGAAAGATCACCTCCGGGCGTAGCGCCTGTTGATGCAAACCATGTAACTGGGGGAGCGGCTTGGGGGGGCGAAAATAGTCAGGCCGCGCATCAGCAGGCTGCCACACACGCGCTGTTGTGTGTCGAAGGCCAGTACCAATACCACCCGGGGTTTGAATCGGCCACCGGAGCGGCCAACCCCCACGTTGCCCAACTGACATAAACGTTCGAAAGCGCGGTTGAAGCGCTGGATTTGCCACCAACCGAGAACAATTTGCATCAGCCAGGCGATCACAGCAAAACAGATCAGGGCGTTGGTCATGGGGCGATTTTCCTCTCGTTATCTCAATGAGTGCAAGTGGCAGGGGGGCCCTGCCGCTTGACGTGGGATGGTAGTACAGTTAGTTCGAAAAGCCCGGTCAGCGTTAAAACCGGCTTAGCGCTAAAAGCCCGGTCAGAACATTACTTGGCCCCCGGTAATATTGATCGACTGGCCAGTGCAATAGGATGCTTTATCACTGGCATAGAACAGCAGTACATTCAGCACATCCTGATAATCGCAACCCCGCTTCATGGGTACTTTATCAGTGTAATATTTTTCCACCTCTTCCGGTTTGATGCCTAATTTCTGCGCGTATTGAGGCAAAAGAGATTGAAACATCGGTGATTTGAGCAGGTTACCCAGCATCAGTGCGTGCACGGTAATACCATACTCCGCCAGGTCGAGCGCCAGCGATTGTGTTAACCCGACGCCGCCAAATTTGGCCGCGCTGTAGCCGGAATTATGTTTGCTGCCAACTTTACCGGATTTGGAATTGATCTGAATAATACGCCCGGTAATACCATCGCGGATCATCAGGCGGGAGAACTCTCGCGCACAGAGGAAATAACCCACCAGGTTGACCTGCAGCGAGCGATCAAAGTCACCTAATGGGAAATCGGTAATAGGGGCGGCTTTGGCAATGCCCGCACTGTACACCAGTAAATTCACCTGGTGGAAAGCGCCATCGACCTCACCAGCCAGCGCTATCACGCTGGCTTCATCGGTAGCATCCACCTGGAAAGCCTTGGCACGTTGATCGCCATATTCCTGATTGATTTGCTGTGCCACCAGATGGGCGTTATGGGCATTCAGATCAGCCACGGCAACACGATAACCCGCTTGTGCCAGGCCATGACAGAGAAAAGCGCCCAATGTTTGGCCACCGCCTATCACTACAGCTACTTCAGACATGAGCGACTCCTGATGATGCGATAAATTTAAATGTGCTACCCAAGGGAATATCCGTGGGGGTTACCCCGGTGACGTGAATGGTGCCGGGGAATTCGGCGTGTGCTTCGCCATCGAAACGGACGGTGACATGCCCCAGTTCACGTAGATTTTGGTTGGCAACGCTGCCAACGGCGGTAATGGGGTACTGTTTTTCCCCCAACTGCATCACGCTACCCACGCGCAATTCCCCGGTGGTATCGCTGTGTTGATGAATAAAGCAATACTCTTCAATATCCGCCGGGGCACCTTCACGAAAGGTGATTATCATGTTGTCCAGCAGGGCATCACGGGCACAATCGCCGATTTGAGTAATGGTGGTCTGGAAAATGGTGTTCATAATTTCCCTCTGTTTCATTTATTGATAAATAAAGGCTGATGCGGCCCAGGCGACCAAGACGGTTGGTGCACCAGTAAGGAAGCGCCCCACCAGAACCGAAGGTACGCCAACGCGCACCGTATCTTGTTTGGCTTCTGCCAGTGACAGGCCCACCGGGATAAAGTCACAGGCGGCTTGGGCGTTAATGGCAAACAGTGCCGGTAGCGCCAATTGAGGAGGAATATGACCCAGACCAATTTGCACCCCCACCAGTACGCCGATAACTTGAGCTATGACCGCACCAGGGCCGAGGAAGGGGGAAAGCAGCGGGAAGGAACAGATCAGCGCCAGTGTGACCAAACCGATTGGGCTGCTGGCAAGGGGAGTCAGGCCGTGGGCGATAAAATCACCTAACCCGGAGGCCATAATGATACCAATCAACGCCGAGACAAAAGCCATAAATGGCAGGATGGTTTTCAGTATCGTGTCGATAGTGTCACGGCCGGCTTGGAAGAACACCGCCACTATCGACCCCATACCCATGCCGACCTTGGCCAGTAGGCCATCACTCTGTTCAGTGATTTTTTTGCTGCTATCGTAATCACGCACTTTGGCTGGTGCTGGTGGCTGTGAAGTCACCGGCGCTTCCTGCTCAACCAGGCTGATGTTCTCTTGGCGAACCCCAGAAACGTAAATATCTTCCAGAATAAATTGGGCCAGCGGACCGGAACGGCCAGTGGAGTGAATATTGATGGTAGGGATGCGGCGTTTTGGGTAGATACCGCAGCGTAATGTACCGCCGCAATCAATAACCGCAATACCAATTTCTGCGGCGGGAGGTTCGCCCTCCTTGAAACCATCCACCGCAGGCCAGCCAGTGAGTTCACTGAGTTTGTCGACGATGGCCGGGCGAGTACCGGCGGTGATATAGACAATTTTTTTATCGGGTACCACCGGGAGTTCTAATGGACCACCCCAGCCGCCAGCCCCTTTTTCAATACGAATATAAGTACTCATGCTGCACTCCACGGATTAAAGTTGAACCTGACGATCCAGTTGGATCCCCATCTTGCGTTCAAATAGGCTAGTAGTGAGGTCCGTGACCCAGCCACGGAAGAAGTTGGTGACTAACCCGACCAGGAAGTAGCTCACTGCCAGCGGCCCCAGTGGCAGCTATAGGATGCTGCGGCGTAGTAGCTCGGCTTGAATTTCTCTGGCATAAAACGCCCGAGACTTAACGTCATCGGATTACAAAATACAAAAGTACCGACCAGTGGTAACAGCAGATAACGTGAGAACGGGTTACCGGCACAACGCTGTGCCAAGCGTTCAATTCGGTGCTGACCAACAAAGTTAATCAACGCATTCATGATCACTAATAAGCTGATCAACAAGGGTAAAATGCCCGTTACCATACCAACGAACACTTCCCCCCCTTTTTGAAACAGCCCGATAAACCATTCTGCTCCGTGGGTTATTAGCTCAATCATTACTTTTCTCCTGTGATGGACGTTATGGCTGGGAGTTGCTCTGCACTCCGTGGCCATAGGTGTCACGATAGTCACTTTTCTGTTTTGTTTGTTTTAAATGGATCACATTAAAAGAAAAATATTTTATTTCGAAAGTTATAAATAAAAGAAAAGTAAGTTTTAAGCGGTTGACGAGACCGTGCAAGGGAGAGGGGGTTAGAGCATCACCAAGGTTTACCCCGACGATGAACGGTGGAGTTGACTGTTTTTTAAACGTTCAGAGAGCGTGAAGGTGTGGGGCGTTACTTACGAGTATTCAAGTGGCGGGTGAAATCATGGGGATATACTCTTCATACTTCAAGCGGCTTGGGTGTCGCTGCGTCCAGATACTCGACTCTTCCTGCGCCTCGTTCCTAACGGGGCCGCTGCAAGTAGCGTTCAAATCAATGCTAGCCTGCGTGAGATTACCAAGAGCAGACGGTCATTCCCAAGTGAGTTGAGGTGCTGAAGTTGCTGTATCTAGCTTTACACCAGATTGCTAAAAAGTGGACAATGCCACCACGAGATTGGAATCCAGCCGTGACGCCGTTTATGAGCATGTTCGGTGACTATTTTTATTTATAATAAACAGCAGTTTACACAAAAATTTTTATAGTCTCGATTCAACCCCTGAGTAGTATTTTTGGAGATCTGGCGTTTTATGGACAGAGTAAAATCTTTATCGCAGCAAAGTCTCTCTTTGTTGCTGGCTTTTTACATTGGCATTTTCCTGAATATTTCTGTCTTTTATCGCCGTTTTGACTCATTTAGCCAAGGTGTCCAAGGTATAGCATTGGTGTCAGCTATCACAGAAGTGATGGCCATTATTCTGTTTACCTTTTTTGTGATGCGAGTGATCTCCCTCGGTGGGCGGTTGTTTTATCGGGTGATCGCCACTCTGCTGGTATTAATCTCAGTCGCTGCCAGCTATTACATGACTTTTTTCAATGTTGTGATCGGCTATGGCATTGTGATTTCTGTCTTAACTACAGATACAGACCTTTCCAAAGAAGTCATTGGGTTGCATTTTGTTATCTGGATAGTGCTGGTCAGTACCTTGCCTTTGTTACTTATCTGGAAAAATAACCTGCGGTTTACCCTGCTGGAGCAATTCAAGACGCCGGGGCAGCGTATCAAACCGATAGTGTTGATGATAGTTGCGGTCGGGCTGGTTTGGTTGCCTTTACGCTATCTGGATAAAGTACAACGCGCGGATGAACTGTTGAATACCGTGGATTTACCCAGTTACGGTGGTGTAGTTGCTCACTCTTATTTGCCTTCTAACTGGTTGGCTGCATTGGGTTTATACGCTTACACGCAATACGATGAAAAGTATGACGCGGCAACGCTGTATGATCCTGCTGAACACCATACTTATGTCGCGCCAGTTGGCATTGATGAAACCTATGTTGTGTTTATTATCGGTGAAACCACCCGTTGGGATCATATGGGGATGCTGGGATATTCACGCGATACCACCCCGCGCCTGAGTAAAGAGAAGAATTTAGTCGCCTTTCGCGGTACTTCGTGTGATACCTCTACCAAGCTCTCCCTGCGTTGTATGTTTGTACGCGAAGGCGGCACAGAAGATAACCCGCAACGCACTCTGAAAGAGCAAAACGTATTCTCTGTCATGAAATCATTAGGTTTCACCTCTGAGTTATTCGCGATGCAGAGCGAAATATGGTTCTACAACAATGCAAATACTGATAATTACTCATTTCGTGAATTGATTGCTTCTGAGAAACGTAATGATGGTAAACCCGTTGATGACATGCTGTTGGTGGATGAGTTAAAGGAGTCGCTTAGGCGTTATCCGGCGGGTAAACATTTGGTTATTTTGCATACCAAAGGCTCACATTATCTCTATTCCCAACGTTATCCGCGCAGTTATGCCCGTTACCAGCCGGAGTGCATGGGCGTGGATGATTTTTGTAGTAAGCAGCAGTTAATTAATGCGTTTGATAACAGTGTGTTGTATACCGATTCGTTTATCGCAAATGTCATTGACCAAATGCGGGATAAGAAAGCGCTGGTGTTTTATGCCTCAGACCACGGCGAGTCAATTGATGATAACTCCCATTTCCACGGTATCCCGCGTGAAATGGCACCACCAGAGCAATTTCGCGTGCCATTGATGGTATGGGCATCGGATAAGTTTTTGGCGCAACCCGAGCACCTTACTGCCTTTGAACAATTACAGGCCGAGCAGCGGGTGGGGAGAACCCATCGTCATGCTGAATTGTTTGACTCGATCCTCGGTTGTTTAGGCTATACCTCACCCGATGGTGGGATTAATGCGCAAAATAATTGGTGTCAGGCACCCGGCCAGAATACTCAACCTGCAATATGACCCAGCGGGAGCGAAGTTGCGATGTGACGACATTTGGCTTCGACCCGCGAAGCCAAACCGTACCAGTATGTACATTTGAACGATTCTATCGCTGGCTGCCTACAAGCAACTCGAATTATTTAGGAAGTATAAAAATCAATTACCTGTTTCAATAAAACAAAAAGAGGGGGTAGATTACGGATTTATTTAATTTAAATATTTTTAAAGGAAGTAAAAAAGAAAAGGCCAGCCCAAGGGAGATTGGACTGGCTAAGGAGGTGGTTCCTATTATTGCTATGCAAATATTTTCGTTCTTATTTTTAAGCGTGGTGATAATAACCAATTCACTCTCTAATTGATGTGATCTGATTCTAATATTTGCTAAAAAACGCCCCAATGAGGGGCGATTAAAAAGGACATTTATAAAATATAAATATTATCAATTAGTTATGCTATTACTTGTCGGTAAGTTACGGATTAATAATGCATAATTGATGTCGACATCTTCTGGGATCGCCAAATAAACGATATGACCGTTACCGGGTGCGCTCTCGATGGCTTCGCCTTTCTTGTTTTGCATTTTATCCAGTGTGAATACGATGTTCCCGGTTGGCGTCATCATTTCCACACTGTCACCGAGCAAGAATTTATTTTTTACATCGACTTCAGCCCAACCATCACGGCGGACACCGGTAAATTCCCCAACAAATTGCTGACGCTCAGAAATCGAAGCACCATAATCATAATTTTGGTGGCTGTCATGGGTATGGCGGCGCAGGAATCCTTCGGTATAGCCACGGTGTGCTAACCCTTCCAGCGTGGTGAGCAGGCTGGGGTCAAACGGTTTGCCCGCAGCGGCATCATCAATAGCACGGCGATAAACTTGCGCGGTACGGGCACAGTAGTAGAATGATTTGGTGCGGCCTTCTATTTTCAGTGAATGTACCCCTAACTGGGTGAGGCGCTCCACATGCTGAATGGCACGCAAATCTTTTGAATTCATGATATAGGTGCCGTGTTCATCCTCAAATGCACTCATATACTCACCGGGCTTTTGTACCTCAGACAGCATAAATAGCTTATCCGTGGGGGCGCCAACCCCCAGAGTGGGTTCAACTTGTTGAACCGCAATAGGTTCGTGCAGATGCACGATATTGCCGCTATCGTCTTCTTTACCCTCTTCGGTCTTGTACTGCCAACGGCAAGCATTGGTACAGGTGCCCTGATTAGGGTCACGTTTGTTGATATAGCCAGAAAGCAGGCAGCGGCCCGAATAGGCCATACATAATGCGCCATGGACAAAAATTTCAAGTTCCATTTCCGGCACTTGGCTGCGGATCTCGGCAATCTCATCCAGTGATAATTCCCGCGACAGGATAACGCGCGTTAACCCCATCTGTTGCCAGAATTTTACCGTAGCCCAGTTGACGGCATTTGCCTGTACTGAGAGATGGATATCCACTTGCGGGAAGGCTTCACGCACCATCATGATCAAACCCGGGTCAGACATGATCAGCGCATCTGGCCCCATTGCAATCACCGGTTTTAGGTCGCGCAGGAAGGTTTTCAGTTTGGCATTATGTGGGGCGATATTCACCACCACATAGAATTTTTTACCCAGCGCATGGGCTTCATTAATGCCTTGTGCCAGGTTCTCGTGGTTAAATTCGTTATTACGCACTCGCAGGCTGTAGCGTGGCTGGCCAGCATAGACGGCATCAGCACCGTAGGCAAAAGCGTAGCGCATGTTTTTCAGCGTTCCCGCTGGAGAGAGCAGTTCAGGTGTAAACGACCCAGGTATAAACGATTCAGGTGTGGACGATTCAGGTGTGGACATAGTAATGGTTCTCGGTCTGATTTCAGGTCAGCACTGCACCACCGGGTGGTGCAGCAAAAGCAGGGGATTGTAGCGGCACTCTGGTAAGAAATCAGCAACTACCGGCAATAATTCCGCGAGATACTCAAAATAATTCAGGTGGTTTGCAGCGCCCCCGCCAGGGGGAAGGCTCAGGAATAGCCGAGTATTTAGACGTAGCCAACACCACAGCCGCTTGAAGAATAAAGCGGATATCGCTGCTATGCAGTTCACTCGCGTTCATGGTGCATGAACGGCATAAGACTTAAATACTTAAATCGTATACTTCGCTGGAAGGGCCATAAAGCACCGCAGATTGAAGCGCGTCTTGTATTGCAAGTTCAGAACTGTACATCGGGCTGGTACCAATCACCTGCTGATTTTGGGCTTTTAATACAAAATAGGGTTTGTTGTCGTTACTGATTTTTATTTCGAACTGGGCTTTAAGAGGGGAGTTGGTCTGCACCGAAACAATGCCATTTTCTGCGGATGCTTTGCTGGCATATCTTTCACTGGAAAGAATAACCTCACCATTACTGGCTTTAAGCACAAAGTGATACTGCCCGTTACTGGATTTCTTAAGTTCATAGCGACCGTTTGCCATCTTCCTTCTCCTGCTGGTTGCAACAAAACAAGTGAAAGTAAGTGTAGTCAATCGACTGAAAAGGAGCGTTGCATCACAATGGTAATGTGTTACAGCGCACAGAAATAAAAAATTATCTGTTAACCCGCGCTCATTCTAATGAATTATTGGGCACCAGCAAGTGGAACCAAGATGAGCATCTACGGCTGGGGGCTTGAAGATAAAGCCAGGGCATGTCATTAGCCATCATGATAGGCTGCACGGTTCCGCTTCCCAACGGTAGCCCATACCGTATACCGAACGGATAAAGGCTTTCTCACTGTCGATCTGTTCCAGCTTGCGGCGCAGGTTTTTGATATGGCTGTCGGTGGTGCGATCAGTAACCACACGGTAATCATCGTACAGATTATCTAGCAGTTGCTCACGTGAAAATACCTTGCCGGGGTGGCAAGCCAAGGTTTTGAGCAAGCGGAATTCTACCGGGGTCAGATCCAGGATATGCCCCTGATAACTGGCCTGAAAACCGGTTTCATCAATATGTAGCAGGGCGTCAGCTTCCGGAGGGGCCAATGGTCGGTAGCAGCGGCGCAAAATGGTTTTCACCCGGGCAACCACTTCACGGGGGCTGTAGGGTTTGCAGATATAGTCATCCGCTCCGATCTCCAGCCCCAGCAGGCGATCAATCTCTTCAATTTTGGCCGTCACCATGACCACCGGAATATCAGTAAAACGGCGTAACTCGCGGCAGATAGTTAAGCCATCACAACCCGGGAGCATTAAATCCAACAAGATGAGGGCGGGGGGATGTTGATGCACAGCGGGCACCACTTCACTGCCATGGGTCAGCCAGCAGGTGTCATAGCCAGCGGCTTGCAGATAATCCACCAGTAATTGACCCAGTTTGGGTTCATCTTCCACAATCATGATCTGCTGTGGCAGCGTTGTGTTTTCCATTCGGATACCTTGTTATTCACCGGTATAGGGGAGGTCTACTGTAATGCCCACTCCACCGAAAGGCGAGTGTTGTGCATTTATCTTTCCCCCGTGGGCTTCGACAATATTCTGGCAAATGGCAAGTCCTAACCCAGAACCGCCACTGGCACGGTTACGGGAACCTTCCGCGCGGTAAAAACGTTCAAAGATACGCGCCAGTTGTTGATCTCTCATCCCTGGTGCGCTGTCTTGCCAAGACATCCGTACCCACCCTGGCAAGCATTCAATGGTGATCTCCAGTTTGCCGCCCGCATCGGTATAGCGCAGGCTATTTTCCAGCAAGTTGTTGAATAACTGATTAAGGCGGTCTGGATCACCAAACAGCGGGGCCTCGGTGGGCAGATGGGTGATGATTTGCAACTGTTTGGCCTGAAAGCGTTCACGGAAGGCCGCCACGGCGATTTGCACCAAATGCACACCATCGACGGGTAATTTACGGTAGGCAAGGGCACCGCGATCGGAAAGAGAAAGCTGGTATAGGTCATCCACCAGTTTGGTTAGCGTGGATATCTCTGCTTGCAGTGAGCTTAGTGACGCGGGGGTTGGCTGGCGAACACCATCCTGTAATGCTTCCAGTTCCCCACGCAGCACCGCTAATGGGGTGCGTAACTCATGGGAGATATCGGCCATAAATTCCCGCCGCATTTTTTCGTTATTTTCTAATGAGATGGCCAGGTGGTTGAAGTCTTGTGCCAAGCGGCCTAATTCGTCCTGGCTGTTTACGGTGACGCGGGTGCTGAAATCACCCGCAGCCAATTGGTGTGTTCCCGACACCAACCGTTTGACGGGAGCCAACAAGCCACGAGACATCAACCAGGTCACTGCTGCAGCCAGCAAGGTCGAGAGCCCAACGATAAGCCAACTGGTGCGCTGCTGTTGACGATCAAAGTTGATATCTGCATCGCGCGTCATCCGTTCGATGGGCGTGGCGATCACCCAACCGACGATCTGATCGTTGTAACGAATCGGGTAACGGGGGCTATCTTTGGGAATCTGCCCTGAGTGACCGATTAAGCGCTGATACTGACTATCCACGACCCAGAACTGAGTTCGCCAACCTTGTGGTGGCAGGTTGCTACTGTTGTCACTATTTTGCTGAAACGCGCGCATAATCTGGTATACCGATTGATCTTTATTGCGCAGGAATGCCCAACTACCGTGGAGATGATATTGATCTTCCAGGGCGTAACTGAGCAGGGTCAGGCGTTGTTCATTTCCGCGCTTGATGTAGTCGATAAAACCACGTTCAAAGCTGATACGAACGCCCCAATGCATGGTGATCAACACCAACATACAGGTGGCGAAGATCCCCATAAACAGCTTTCCGGTGATGCCAATTTTCATGGTGTCCTCGTTGAGCGGCTGTTCAACTGGCGGTTAACGGTGGTATCGGCGGGCACCCGGGCGAAAGCCAGTGCGGCCAGCGCTATAATCAGTGCCATACAACCATAGCTATAAATAAAGGCTTGGTGGATTTCGGGACTGTTGGCGACCACCTGATGGTGAGCAAAACTGCCCACCAGAATACCTGAAATACTGACGCCCAGGCTCATGGAGAGTTGCATCACCATGGACAGCAGGCTATTGCCACTGCTGGCCAGGCGATTGGGCAGATCTTTCAGGGTCAGGGTATTCATGGCAGAGAAACGTAGAGCGCTGACCATCCCTTGGCAGAAGAGCAATACCGGTAGCAGATAAAACCAGCCAAGCATGGCGATTAACGGCAAACACAAGGTGATGAAGGCCAGCATTAGGGTGGTGGCGATCAGCACATGACGATAACCCAAACGGTTGACGACCCGCACCACAATCCGCTTCATCCCCATACTGCCGATAATCATCGGGATCATCATCAGCCCAGCATGAAAAGGTGAGAACCCCATACCGACCTGGAGAAACAGTGGGGTCATAAAGGGTATCATCCCGCTGCCAATACGCGCCAGCAGGCTACTGTTCAGACCGATTCGATAGGTGGGTGTTTTAAACAGCCGCAGCGGAAACAGCGCCCGACTGTTGCCTTTCGCATGCCACCAGTAGCTCATCAAGGCGACACAACCGCCCACAACCAACATGGCGATAGTGGTGAGGGAAAGCCCCATGCCTTTGTGACCATCAAGCGCCAGCGTCAGGGTAGACATACCGAACGCCAACATCATAAAACCACCAATATCAAAACGGCGAGTTTTCATGCGGTAGTTAGGCATAAATAACAGGGTCGCGATGGCCCCAATGATGCCAACCGGAATGTTGATGAGAAATATCCAGTGCCAACTGGTATATTGCACTAAAAATCCCCCCAGCGTCGGGCCCATTAACGGCCCAATCTGCCCGGGAATAGTGACGAAGGTCATCGCCGCCATATACTGATCCCGGGGGACAATTTTCATCACGGTCAACCGGCCAACGGGCACCATCATCGCACCGCCGATACCTTGTATGACCCGGAACATCACCAGTTCATTCAACGTTTCTGCACGGGCACAGAATAATGAACCCAAGGTGAAGAGTATAATCGCGCTGAACAACACCCATTTGACGCCTACTCTATCTGCCAGCCAACCGCTGGCTGGCAACATCACCGCGACGGTTAGCACATAGGAAACCACCACCGATTGCATGCGCAATGGGTTTTCCCCCAGGCTGGCGGCCATAGAGGGCAGTGCGGTATTGACGATGGTGGTATCCAGCGCCTGCATAAAGAAGCCGAATGCCACAATCCATAGTTGCCATTTTACTGAAGTAGGTTGCTTGGTGTTCATCTCAATGCTCGTCGTATTTCAAACCGCTGCGTTGTTGGCTGCACGAGCGCGCCCCAGTCACATAGTGGACTATGCTCCTGGGGTCTTACTCGTTTGCCGCCTAGCCGCAACTTGAAATTCATAGAGCAATACTCGTTGTCTTTCATCTTGCTGCTGTCTATTAGGCAACCGCTGGTTAATCTGGTAGAGGCGTCAGTTTCTTGCCATGGCGCAATGTCATCTGCAAGCGATCAAAGTACAGATAAATCACCGGTATGGTATAGAGCGTCAGTAATTGGCTCATCACTAAACCACCCACGATGGTGATGCCCAGGGGCTGGCGTAATTCAGCCCCATCGCCGCTGGCGAGTACCAGGGGTAATGCGCCAAACAGCGCGGCCAGGGTGGTCATCATAATCGGCCGGAAACGTATCAAACTGGCCTGGAAAATCGCTTGTCGTGCGTCGACGCCCTCCTTACGTTGGGCGGTCAGTGCAAAATCCACCATCATAATGGCATTCTTCTTCACTATGCCAATCAGCAACATAATACCGATTAAGGCAATCAGGCTGAACGGCGCTCCAAACAGTTCTAATGCCAACAAGGCACCGACCCCGGCGGAGGGTAAAGTAGAGAGAATCGTCAACGGATGAATATAGCTTTCATACAGCATCCCCAGCACGATATATACCGTCGCAATGGCGGCGAAGAGCAGGAACAGTTGTGAACTCAAGGTCTGCTGAAACAGTTGCGCGGTGCCGGCAAAAGTACCCCGAATAGTCGGCGGGACCCCAAGCTGCGTCATGGTGCGCTCGATAGCGGTTGTCGCCTCTAACAGGTTCCCGCCCTCAGGCAGGTTGAACGAGATGGTGGAAGCTGCCGACAACCCTTGATGATTTACCGCCAGCGGTGAATTAGCGGGCCGCCACTTGGCGAAGTAAGAAAGAGGGATCGCCTGGCCGCTATTGTTAATCACAAACATTTTTTCCAGCGCACTGACATCCTGGGTGTAAGGCGGCGCAACTTCCATCACCACCTTGTATTGGTTTAAGGGTTGATAAATGGTGGAAATCTGGCGCTGGCCGAAAGCGTTGTTCAACAAGTTGTTTGCATCGCTGATGGATATGCCTAACCGCGACATGGTTTCGCGATCATATGTCAGGTCCATTTCTGACCCTTTATCCTGTTGATCAGAGTTGATATCGGCCAGTTCTGGCAGGGCAGCGAGGGCAGTACGTACTTTAGGCTCCCATTGGCGCAGCTCACCAAGGTCATCTGCCAGCAAGGTATACTGGTAGCTGGCGTTAGACTGCCGCCCACCAGTACGAATATCCTGTACTGCCATTAAAAACAGACTGGCCCCTGGCTCTTTTGCCAGTTTGGCTCGTAAGCGGGCGATCACCTGTTGTGCGGTGTCACTGCGTTCTGACAGCGGTTTAAGGGAAATAAACATTGAACCGCTGTTGGTTCGGGCACCACCGGTGAAGCCTGTGACGTTATCCACATCTTTGTCATCGCGCACAATTTTCATAAAATCCTGCAACTTAAGACGCATCGCCTGAAACGAGATACTCTGGTCTGCCTGGATGTTGCCTATCAAACGGCCCGTATCCTGTTCAGGGAAAAAGGTCTTCGGGATATTGATATAGAGCCAGATATTAAGGGCGATAGTGGCCAGAAAGAGCACCAGCACCCAGCGTGAATGACCCAGTACCCAGTTGAGCGAACGGCCATAACCCTGTTGCAAAGCAATTAATAGGCGGCCAAAACCCCTTGCTCGCCGTGGTTCGCGCTGAGGTTGATAGCGTAGTAGGTAGGCACACATCATCGGGGTTAAGGTCAGTGATATCAGTAGCGAAATACCGATAGATACCGACAGGGTTACGGCAAATTCGCGGAATAGCCTGCCGGGTAGCCCCCCCATAAACAGCAACGGAATAAACACCGCTACCAGCGAGATGCTCATGGAAAGCACGGTAAAACCCACCTCGCGCACCCCTTGCAATGCGGCGTTAAAGGGCTTCATACCGGCTTCAATATGGCGCGAGATATTTTCCAGAACCACGATGGCATCATCCACCACAAAACCGGTGGCGATAGTCAGTGCCATCAGTGACAGGTTGTTTAAACTGAAACCACACAGATACATGGCAGCGAAGGTGCCAATTAATGAGACCGGCACAGCGACGGCGGGGATCAGGGTAGCGCGCCCCGAACGCAGGAAAATAAACACCACCAGGATCACCAGGCCAATGGCAATCACCAAGGCTCGTTCTACTTCAGCCAGCGAGGCGCGGATGGTGGGGGAGCGATCTTGAGCAATATCCAGTTTAATCGAAGCCGGAATATTTTCGCGCAATGCGGGCAGTTCAGCACGGATACGATCTACGGTTTCAATAATATTGGCATCGGGCGAGCGGGTCACCGTGAGGATAATGGCGGGTTGGGCGTTAGTCATCCCGGCGTTGCGCACATCCTGTACCGAATCGATAACGTTAGCCACATCGCTCAGGCGTACTGCTGCACCATTGGCATAATGGATCACCAGCGGTTGATAAGCGGCGGCAGTTTTTAGCTCATCATTGGCCTGAATTTGCCAGCGTTGCTGTTGAGCATCCACTGCTCCCTGTGGGCGGCGCACATTGGCATTAGCGATGGTATTTCGCACCGAATCCAGGGAGATTCCCTGGTTGAATAGCGCGCCGGGGTTGAGTTCAACGCGCACTGCCGGTAAGGAACTGCCGCCCACTGACACATCACCCACCCCTTCGGTCTGGGCAATTTTTTGTGCTAATTTCGTCGAGGCGAAGTCATAAAGTTGCCCTTGGTTGTAAGTATCCGACGTGAGCGTCAGGATCATGATGGGGGCATCGGACGGGTTTATTTTACGGTAAGTGGGTCGGCTTGGCATACCGCTAGGTAACAGGCTTTGCGCAGCATTAATTGCCGCTTGCACGTCACGGGCGGCACCATTGATATCGCGGTCGAGGTCGAACTGCAAAATCACCCGGGTACTACCCAGTGAACTCATTGAGGTCATTTCATTGACCCCGGCAATACGGCTCAGCGCTCGCTCCAGTGGGGTGGCCACTGAGGTGGCCATGGTTTCCGGGTCGGCGCCGGGTAAGCTGGCGCTCACTGAGATCACCGGCAAATCTATTTGTGGTAACGGTGCGACGGGCAACAGCCGGAAACCCAGTACGCCAGCGAGAGTGATAGCCAGCGTCAGTAAGGTGGTTGCCACCGGCCGGTGAATAAACAGGGCGAAGAATTTCACGATAACTCCTGCGTATCCACTGGCTGGCGGGTGTTACGTGCCAACTTATCAAACAGCAGGTAGATCACCGGGGTGGTAAACAGGGTCAGGAGTTGACTCATAATTAGCCCGCCCACCATACAAACCCCCAGTGGGCGGCGCAGCTCTGCCCCAACACCGGTGCTGAGCATCAGTGGTAATGCCCCCAGCAAGGCCGCCAAGGTGGTCATCAGAATGGGGCGGAAACGCAGTAAGCAGGCTTGATAGATGGCATCATAGGGCGTCATCCCTTGCTCACGTTCCGCCGCCAGCGCGAAGTCAATCATCATGATGGCGTTCTTTTTCACGATACCGATCAACAGAATGATGCCGATAATGGCAATCACATCCAGCTCATTCCCGGACACCATCAGTGCCAGCAACGCCCCCACCCCGGCAGTGGGCAGGGTAGAGAGAATGGTGATCGGGTGAATAAAGCTCTCATACAGCACACCTAACACGATATACATCGCCACCACCGCCGCCAGAATCAGCCAGAGTGTGCTGCCCAGTGCCGCCTGGAATGCCAGGGTCGCCCCTTGAAACTGGGTGGTGATCTCCCTGGGTAAATTGAGGTTTTTCTCAGCCAAGGTAATGGCCGCTACCGCTTCACCTAATGAGTAACGACCCGCGACGTTAAACGAGATAGTGGCTGACGGAAACTGGTCAAGATGGTTGATAGACAGTGGCCCGAAGCGTTCTTCTATTTTGGCAATGCTGTTCAAGGGGACGATGGCCCCATTGCTGCTGGTCAGGCGGATATCATTTAATGCCGCCAACCCCGGCGTACTACTGACATCGTGTTCCAGAACCACCCGATACTGATTAGCCTGGGTATAAATGGTGGAGATCAGCCGTTGGCCAAAGGCGTTATAGAGTGCGTTGTCCACATCGCTCATGGTAATGCCCAGGCGCGAGGCCGAGTCACGATCAACATTCACATAAGCTACTAGCCCTTGGTTTTGCCAGTTACTGGTGACATCAGTCAGTTGCGGGGCCAACTGTAACTGTGCCATCAATTTGGGGACCCACTGGTTCAGTTCATCCAGTGAGGTGGCTTGCAAGGTGAATTGGTATTGCGTGCGGCTTACCTGGGTGTCGATAGTCAGGTCTTGTACTGGTTGTAGATAGAGCGTAACGCCAGGACGTTGTGCCATTCGTTGTTGCAGACGGGTAATGATGGCAGGAATGCGTTCACTCCGTTCACTCAACGGTTTGAGATTGATTTGCAAACGACCGCTGTTCAAGGTCGCGTTACTGCCATCGATACCAACAAAGGAAGTCAGGCTCTCTACCGCAGGGTCTTTCAGGATCTCGGCAGCCACCTGTTGCTGGCGTTCAGCCATATTACTGAACGACACGCTTTGCGGGGCTTCCAGCGTCCCTTGAATGATGCCGTTATCCTGTACCGGGAAGAACCCTTTGGGGATCAACAGATAGAGTAAAACCGTCAATACCAGGGTGCTGAGTGCCACCCCGAGGGTGAGCCAAGGGTGATTCAGCACGACTTTTAGCCACACACCGTAGCGGGCGATGACCCGTTCAAAAAAACGTTCAGAAGCGCGGGAGAAACGGTTTTGTTTGCGCAATGATTCATGGCTGAGCATGCGTGCGCACATCATCGGCGTTAACGTCAGTGACACTACTGCAGAAATCAGGATCGCCACCGCCAGTGTTACGGCAAACTCACGGAACAGGCGGCCCACGATATCCCCCATAAACAACAGCGGGATCAACACCGCCACCAGGGAAAAGGTTAAGGAAATAATGGTAAAGCCGATCTCTCCGGCCCCTTTTAGCGCCGCATCAAGGGGCTTTTCGCCTTTTTCGATATAGCGTGAAATGTTTTCGATCACCACGATGGCATCATCCACCACAAAACCAGTGGCAATGGTCAGTGCCATCAAGGTCAGGTTGTTGATGGAAAAACCGAGGAAATGCATGGCAGCAAAGGTCCCCACCAGAGAAAGGGGCACCGCGATGCTGGGAATGATGGTGGCAGGAATATTGCGCAGAAAGACGTAGATCACCATGATAACCAGGGCGACCGCCAAGAATAACTCAAACTGCACGTCACTGACTGAAGCCCGGATAGTGGTGGTGCGATCCGTCAGTACCTTAACATCCACCGATTTCGGCAGGCTTTTGATCAACTCCGGCAACATGCTACGGATGCTGTCGGCGGTGGTCAGTACGTTCACCCCGGGTTGCCGCTGAATATTCAGCACAATAGCGGGTACTTGATTGGCCCAGGCCGCCAGGCGGTTATTCTCTGCTCCTTGTTCGATGGTGGCGATATCCTGCAGACGAATAGCGGCACCATTCTTATAGGCGACAATCAGTTGTTGATAGTCGGCTACCGTTTTCATCTGATCGTTGGCGGATAAGGTGACTGAACGGGTTGGGCCATCGAGGCTGCCTTTGGCGGAGTTGACGTTAGCATTGCCGATGAGGGTGCGGATGGTGTCACTACTTAGCCCATAAGTGGCGACGGCGTTGGGGTTGAGTTTGACCCGTACCGCTGGGCGCTGGCCGCCGGAAAGCGTGACCAACCCGACACCGCTCACTTGCGATATCTTTTGTGCAATCCGCGTTTCCACCATGTCCTGCACCTGGGGCATGGGGAGGGCGCTGGCGGTCACTGCTAAAGTGAGGATCGGCGGATCCGCCGGGTTGACCTTGCTGTAAATCGGTGGGTAAGGCAGGTCATTGGGTAACAGATTGCTGGCGGCATTAATGGCTGCCTGCACTTCCTGCTCAGCGATATCCAGCGGTAGTTCAAGCTGAAATTGCAATGTAATGACTGAGGCACCACCGGAACTTTGTGACGCCATCTGCTTGAGCCCCGACATCTGCCCAAACTGCCGTTCCAAGGGGGCGGTGATGGCAGAAGTCACTACATCCGGGCTGGCTCCGGGGTAGAGCGTCACGATTTGAATGGTGGGGTAGTCCACTTCGGGCAGGGATGACACCGGCAAGAAACGATAACCGATAATACCCGCCAGCATGATCGCCACCATAAACAGTGTGGTGGCGACCGGGCGCAGGATAAACAGGCGGGAAGGCCCGCCTGCTGAATGAGGCGAGATTGGCTGCATCAGGGTTTACCTTGCGCTTTACCGTGCTGTTGCGGGTGGGGGGCGGTTGAAGCGGACGCTTGCTGTGGCATCACCACTTCGACTTGCATCCCTTCGCTCAGACGATCAATACCGTCAGTCACCACGCGTTCACCTACCTTGACCCCATCAGTGATCACCACTTGCTGTTTGTCTTGTATACTTGCCGTGACGCGATGCTTACTGACTTTATTCTCTTCACCCAGTATCCAAACGAAATGGCCTTCATTACCCATTTGCAGTGCTGCGGTGGGGATCACCACCGCGTTATGCAGGGTATCTACCTGCAGCCTGGCATTAACAAACTGGTTCGGAAACAGTGCGTCATCTTGGTTATCAAAGCGCGCTTTCAGTTTGATGGTGCCGGTGGCGGTATCAATCTGGTTATCCAGGCTTAATAGCCAGCCGCTGGCCAACTGCTGCTGATTGGTGCGGTCCCAGGCTTCAACGCTCACCGGGCCCGCTTTCTGTGCTTTGACTAAATCCGCGATATCGCTTTCTGGCAGTGTGAACACCACATCAATCGGATGCGTTTGCGTAATCACCACGATGTTGGTGCTGTTACCGCTGGCAATATAGTTACCTACATCCACCTGCTTGAGGCCAACGCGGCCATCAATCGGTGCGGTAATCTGGCTATAGGTGATTTGCAGTTTGGCACTGTCCACCGCCCCTTGACCAGCCTTGATGGCCCCTTCGCTCTGGCGCACCAGCGAGAGTTGGGTGTCCAGATCCTGGCGCGATATCAGGTTGTTTTTGATCAACTGCTGGTAGCGGGCCAAATCCTGTTTGGCATTTGCCAAGGTTGCCTGATCTTTGGCCAGTTGCCCCAAGGCTTGGGTCAATTGCACCTGGTATGGGCGCGGGTCAATCTCAACCAGTAAATCACCGGCTTTCACTTGCTGCCCCTCAGTGAAGTGAATAGCCATCAGTTGGCCGTCAACCCGGCTGGTGACGGTAACGGTATTGGCCGCGGTGGCGGTACCTAACCCAGAGAGAAAGCGTGGCATGGTTTGCTGTGTCGCAGTGGCGGCCTGCACCGGCGGCATGGGAGCACTACGCCTGCCACCGCTTCTACCACTGGCACCCTGTGGGCCAGCACTTGGTGCGCTATCGGCAGTCTGTCGGGCTGGGCTCGGTGAAGATGGGTTCTGTGACGCAGAATTTGGTGAGGAATAGTAGTGACGCCAGATAAAGACGGCGGCAATAACCACGATAACAATCACTGACAGGTGCTTGAGGTTTACTTTCATGGTGTAGAACACTCTCTCCCGGGGCAGGCGTACAGGCAATCATTTGCCAGCAATGATAATGCTTACATCATACTAGTTTAGCCAGAGGTTGCCGCTGAAGAATGAAGGAAATATGGAGGAATTATCAGCTAGCTAGCCAAGGTTCGGAAAATTGCAATGAGAATTATTTTACCAACGCCAGTGGGGTGCTTGCTTTTTAACAGCACCGAACTAGGCTTTAAGTATCCTGTGATCATTCAAGCTGCCAGAGTATTGGCTGTGAGCAATGTCCCAACCACGTAGCAGGCTATCTTTTGGGTGCTTAATTAGTTTTCATTTTACCGTTTGGCGGTAACTTGAATGGGGTTGAGTACCGAGTTTTTCAAGCCTACAGCAAGACACCAATGGTGTTAACTGACTGTTGCACCTAAATTGAGGGATGAATATGAACAAGGTTTATCGAGTGATCTGGAATGCGGCGTTACAACTTTGGGTGGTGGTCAGTGAACTGGCTAACACCAAGCAGAAAACTGCCAGTCACAGTAGCCGTGCTCATCAAGGCCAGCAAGGCATCGCGAAAACCAATAAATTATTTAAAAATAGCGCGATAGCCCTATCCTTGTTCTCCTCCCTGGCTATTTACAATAGTGCCTATGCTATTACGGTCGCTGAATGTGATGCGGCTCCCACCACCTGTGTGAAGGTGGCAACAGCGTCAGCGTTGAACACCGCATTAAGTGCTAGCGGAACGGGTAGTACTGCCACCACCATTTTGTTAACCGCTAATATCGATCTGACCGCGCTTTATTCTGGTGGTATTACCGTAAACCAAACGGCAAATGCCAGGCGAGACCTGGTGATTGATGGTGGGGGGTATAATCTCAGAATTGGTAGTAATGGTTTTAATATGGTAGCTGCAACCACCAATAATGCCGCCTGGGCTACGGGCAATGCCAGCTTCAAACTGGTCAATTTTGGCGATATTACTTCAACCTCAGTAGTTGCAGATGGTATTACCGCTCACATCGTTTATGTCCAAGATGCTACCACCCGATTGGCGGTAACACTGGATAATATTAACACGGTACCTGATGGTAAAATGGTGGCGATGGGGGCTGATGGTGCCGGGTTAGCAGACAACAATAGCCCGGTTATACTGGGTAATTTCAATCAACTGATTACCTTGACTTTGGGAACCTATCGCCAATCTATCTTAGGCAGTAATATAACATTAAACGGTAATTATGATTTAAATGGTATCCCCAGTGCTAACTACCCTGCGGTGTTCTGGAGCAATGGCACCGCCGCTAATAGTGTGCTCCATTTTACCAGCACGGCGGATGTCAATATTACCGGTAACTGGTTGACTAATGGTCCAGGTGTTAAGGCTAATACGGCTGGCTCCTATAATTTCTTGATTGATGATGGTGCCAAGGTCTCGTTTGCTATTACGGGGCAAAACCCGTTAGGGCTTGCTAACTATGGGGTAGAGATAGGTTCTTATAATACCGGCACCGGGGTGTTTGGCTCGGGTGCGTTGATTAGTATGAATAACGAGGCGGGGGATGTAATCAGTAATGCCCCCAGTACCACAACAAGTGCCATGATCTACAATGGTCCAGCCTCAACCCGTGATGTGATTTATAATCTGACCACTGGTTCAGCGCTCGTGGTGGCTAATAACGCAGCCTATGATGGCATTCTTGCTACTAAAACTACGGGTACCGGCGGGATCTATATCCGTTCTGCGGGAACGATTTCTGATGGTACCACCAATGTGACTGCGGGTAGTGGTATTAACGTCAGCGCTGGCACATCCGGTAATGTGGTAGTGCTTAATGATGTTGGTGGCGTTATCAGAAAAGCCACTGGGATTACGGTCACCGATACAGGCACTCGCGTGGTGAAGGTGACCAACGCCGGGACCATTAACAGCACTACTGCTGGGGTGGCGTTGGCCCATAACGGTACGGGTACAGTCAATCTTTTCAACAGTGGAGTGATCAACAACAGTGCTGGTGCAGGTATCGCCTTAACCGGTAGCGCTGCGGGTAAGTTAGTCACTGTGGATAGCACCGGCGGGACTATCAATGCCACTGCCGGTAATGGTATTACGCTGGATAATAACGTCGTTCTTGTATTGAGCAACGGGACTATCACCACTACCGGTAGTGCGGTGGGTTTGGCCATCGGTGCATCTAACACCGGTACCCAGTCATTGACCGGGACAATCTTTAACCTCAATGGCACTGGGGCGGCAATTACCAAGGGGGCATCGGCAACAGTTAACCTCAGTAACACCCAATTTAATGCCATTGCTGGTACGGTGTTTACTAGTCTGGCAGGGTTCAATTTCCAATCAGGTACAGCGAACAATGCCATCAACCTGACTGGGAGCAGTGCCGCTACCGGGATCAGTTCAACCGTCTCTTTGGATTTTACTAACGCCTATCTTGATATTAATGTTAATAATGCGGCTGCCACCGGGATTTCCACTTCAGGGGCAACAGGGGGATCCATTATTGTTGGCCCTAATATGCATATTAATGCCAGTGGTGGTGCTTCAGCGATAACCTTTAATAACAGCATCGCCGAAACACTGACCAATAACGGGTTTATCAGTGGCAGTGTCACCATGGGAAATAGTGGTAACACTATTACCAATAATGGCACCTTGGGCTCACTGACCAGTGGCACGGGTGTGGATACGCTGACGCTCAATAACGGGTCGGTCAGCAATGGTATTATTGATTTGGGGGCGGGTGCCAATATCGTTAATATCTACGATGGTGCTACCAATAATATCATTAATACTGGTGCGGGTAATGATACCTTCAATATTTATAACTTGACCAATGCTAGCACCACTTCGTTAGGTAACCTTAACGCTGGCATCGGCACTAACACTCTGAACTTTAATAACTCTACTCGTAGCTTAGATAATGTTACGCAGTTACAAAACTTCACCAACATTAACCTGACCAATAGCTCCAATATTACCCTCGGCTATGTTAACAATATCGCCAGTGGTAACGTCAATGTCGCTACGGGTAATAAACTGCTGTTTGGTAGCACCTATAACGGTGGCTTTACCGCAGTATTGACCGGCGCAGGGGATGCCGAAGTTCAATCAGGCGCTAATGTTATCTTAAGTGGCGCTAACACCCTTACCGGTAATTGGTTGATTGATTCATCAGGTACATTGAATGCCAGTGCATTCAACCAACTCGGTACTGCAGCCGTCGGCTTGAATGGCGTCTTGAACCTTCAAAGTAACGGGACATTGACCAATGTCTTGACTGGCAACGGTTTGTTGAATATTAGCAATACCGCTGGCGTATTTAATTTTGGTGCCACTGTCGGTAATGCATTTACTGGTATTGTTGATATCAGTACAGGGACATTAAATTTATCCTCACTGAGCCCTAATGTGCTGAATAATGCGACGTTGCGTGATTCTGTCGGTGGCTTGATCACCATGGATGCCGGAACAAACAATGTCGGTAATCTGGTGTTGAACGGCGGTACGCTGCAGTTTGCTGCGGGCAATCTGATCAGCACCGGCGGGGGGACTGGGTTAGGGTTAATCACAGTATCTGGTGATTCGATTATTAAAGTAGATACTACGTTACTGACGTCAGGTAATTTGTTGGATCTTAACGCAGGTAGCGCAACTGCGTTGGTACAAAGCAGTAATACACTTTCTGGTGCTGATTTAGCGAGACTCCAATTACAAGACTTGTCAGGCAATAGTCTGCTTGGTGGGGCTACCGTAAACTATCAACAGAATAGCCAATTCGTTTCCATTAATACCTATGACTTTGATATGACCAGCGGTACGGGGTTGAAAGTCAATAAACAGCTGACCCAATTGGATTTACAGGATACTCAAACCCTGACGTTGACCTCCAATGGCGCCACCAACACAACGTTAACGGCAAAAGTAACCGGTTCGGGTAATTTGGCGATTGGTTCAGATAACGTCGCCATGACCATCAGCAATAGTGCAAACGATTATACTGGCGCGACCACGGTTAATGCTGGCAGTTTGACCTTGGGAGCGGATAATTCCCTGGGTGGCACCTCGTTACTTGATGTTGCTGCACTGGGCACCGTGAATCTAGCGGGTTATCAACAAACCGTTACTGCACTGAGTAATGCGGGTGTTGTGAATCTGGCTAATGGCACACTGGATATAACCAATGGTGGTACCTCCAGTGGAACCGGTGGCCTGACCGGTGCGGGGGCGTTGAACGTCAACGGCGGTACCTTGATCCTGAGTGCCGCTAATAGTGGTCTGACAACCTCAACCGATACCCTGATAGCAGCGCCGGCAACGGTCAATTTGACTGCGGCCAATGCCTTGGGTAGCAGTGATGTTAATGTATTGGGTACTTTGAACCTGAATGCTGCCGATACGCTGGCCAACATTCTCAGTGGTGACGGCACCATCAACACCAATGCGGCAGTGACCTTGGATGGTACCAATGATTTCACCGGTCAGCACAATATCAATGCCGGTGGTGTATTAACCATTACCGATGTCAATAATTTGGGTACCTCGGCAGCCAGTGTCGATCTCACTGTTGCTGGCGCTGAACTGATAATCGATGGTGTGGTTGACACCTTAGCCAACACCTTGAGCGGTGATGCGGCCTCAACGGTACAACTGACCAATACTGCAGATACCACGCTAACCGGCAGCAACACGCTGTTTGCTGGTCTGTTTGATTTGGTGGGCAACAGCACGCTGAATGTATCACTGGGTGACAACCTGGGTGATGGTCGCGTCAGTATCGCTGATGGCAGTACCCTTAACTTTAACGCCTTTGAAGGCGGTGCCTTGACCTCGCTGGGTAATGTTATCGATGGCGCAGGGGACTGGGTGCTGAACAGCAGCAATATCGACCTGAGAAATAATGGCAATGCCTCTGGCTTTAGTGGCTTGTTGGATATTAATACCGCCTCGACACTGACCATTGACAGTCTTACTGCATTGGACGGCTCAACAATATTGAATGTTGATGGTGCTACCAGCACCTTGAATATCACCAACGCCGGTGCCTTTACGCTGAACAATACCCTGACCGGTGCCGGGCAGGTGAATGTCGATACGACCAATGGTGCTTTCAACTTTGACGCTGCAGTGGGCAATGCCTTTACCGGCAATGTGACGCTGAATAACGCTACCTTCTCATTGGCAGGGGACAACGCCGACACTCTGCAGAATGCTGGGCTGACGTTAGCCACCGGCAGTGTGACGACGGTTGGTATCCCGGGAACGCCAAGTACCGCCACCTTGCAGGATCTGGTGCTGGATGGTGGTACGCTCAATTTCACTGGTGGCGTGCCGTTATCAAGTGCCGAGAGTATCATTTCTACCGTTAACCTCACTGCCAACAGCGGTACGATCAATGTGGATAATGGCGGTTCATGGAACAACGATTCCCCTAGCGTCTCTCTTCTCGACCAAAACCTGGGAATAACCGAGACGTTAATCACTGCGGACACGGCAAGCGCGGTTGATGGGCTCAGCTTGAGAATTAATAACCAGGCGGTGACACCAGCGGGCATCGCTTCAGCGATTAACCAGAACAGTGTCCATGTGGCGAATGGTACCTACAATTACGCCTTGTCCAACACGAACGGCAGTGCCGATGGCCTGTACCTGAATTATGGCTTGAGTGCCATTGAACTGCTGACCGACACCGGCAACGGCGGTGCGTTGATTATAGCCGCTGGCACCAACAGAGAATTAACCGCCCTGTTGACTGGGGTTGGTGGCATCGTTTTTGATGCGACCCAGAGTCCGTTGACGGTAACCAATAGCAACAACCTCTACCAAGGTAGTACCACGGTGCAGGGCGGTACCGTACAACTGGGCAGCAACAATGGTTTCGGTGAAACCTTGTTGCTGACAGTTGCAAGTACCGGCACGTTTAATGGCAACTCGTTTAACCAAACGGTAAAAGCGCTGGATAACCAGGGTACGGTCAACGTCGGTACCGGTATCCTGACCAATAGCGGGTTGTTGACTAACACCGGGGTGATTGATATCACCGGCGGTACGCTGAACCTGAACGGGGGAGGCACCTCCACCGCGGTGGGTGGCCTGACCGGTGCGGGAGCCTTGAACGTCAACGGCGGTACCTTGATCCTGAGTGCCGCCAACAGTGGCCTGTCAGCAGATACCTTGATAGCGCTGCCAGCGACGGTCACCTTGACCGCCGCCGATGCCTTGGGTAGCAGTGATGTTGATGTAGTGGGTACTTTGAACCTGAACGCTGCCGATACGCTGGCCAACATACTCAGTGGTGACGGCACCATCAACACCAATGCGGTAGTGACCTTGGAGGGAACCAATGATTTTAGCGGTCAGCACAATATCAATGCCGGTGGTGTATTAACCATTACCGATGTCAATAACCTGGGCACGTCGGATGCCAGTGTTGACCTGACAGCCGCGGGTGCTGAACTGATACTCGATGGGGTCAGCGGTACGCTGGCTAACACCTTGAGCGGTGATGCGGCCTCAACGGTACAACTGACGAATACTACAGATACCACGCTAACCGGTAGCAACACGCTGTTTACCGGGCTGTTTGATTTGGTGGGCAACAGCACGCTGAGTGTGTCGCAGAATGCCAACCTGGGTGATGGTCGCGTCAGTATCGCTGATGGCAGTACCCTTAACTTTAACGCCTTTGAAGGCGGTGCCTTGACCTCGCTGGGTAATGTTATCGATGGCGCAGGGGACTGGGTGCTGAACAGCAGCAATATCGACCTGAGAAATAATGGCAATGCCTCTGGCTTTACGGGCTTGTTGGATATTAATACCGCCTCGACACTGACCATTGACAGTCTTACTGCATTGGACGGTTCAACAATATTGAATGTTGATGGTGCTACGAGCACCTTGAATATCACCAACGCCGGTGCCTTTACGCTGAACAATACCCTGACCGGTGCCGGGCAGGTGAATGTTGATACGACCAATGGTGCTTTCAACTTTGACGCTGCAGTGGGCAATGCCTTTACCGGCAATGTGACGCTGAATAACGCTACCTTCTCATTGGCAGGGGACAACGCCGACACTCTGCAGAATGCTGGGCTGACGTTAGCCACCGGCAGTGTGACGACGGTTGGTATCCCGGGAACGTCAAGTACCGCCACCTTGCAGGATCTGGTGCTGGATGGTGGTACGCTCAATTTCACTGGTGGCGTGCCGTTATCAAGTGCCGAGAGTATCATTTCTACCGTTAACCTCACCGCCAACAGCGGTACGATCAATGTGGATAATGGCGGTTCATGGAACAACGATTCCCCTAGCGTCTCTCTTCTCGACCAAAACCTGGGAATAACCGAGACGTTGATCACTGCGGACACGGCAAGCGCGGTTGATGGGCTCAGCTTGAGAATTAATAACCAGGCGGTGACACCAGCGGGCATCGCTTCAGCGATTAACCAGAACAGTGTCCATGTGGCGAATGGTACTTACAATTACGCCTTGTCCAACACGAACGGCAGTGCCGATGGCCTGTACTTGAGCTATGGTTTGAGTGCCATTGAACTGTTGACCGACACTGGCAACGGCGGTGCGTTGATTATAGCTGCTGGCACCAACAGAGAATTAACCGCCCTGTTGACTGGGGTAGGTGGCATTGTTTTTGATGCGACCCAGAGTCCGTTGACGGTAACCAATAGCAACAACCTCTACCAGGGTAGTACCACGGTGCAGGGCGGTACCGTACAACTGGGGAGCAACAATGGCTTCGGTGAAACCTTGTTGCTGACAGTTGCAAGTAGCGGCACGTTTAATGGCAACTCGTTCAACCAAACGGTAAAAGCGCTGGATAACCAGGGTACGGTCAACGTCGGTACCGGTATCCTCACCAATAGCGGGTTGTTGACTAACACCGGGGTGATTGATATCACCGGCGGTACGCTGAACCTGAACGGGGGAGGCACCTCCACCGCGGTGGGTGGCCTGACCGGTGCGGGAGCCTTGAACATCAACGGCGGTACCTTGACTCTGAGCGCGGCCAACAGTGGCTTGACAACCGCGACCGACACCCTGATAGCCGCGCTGGCAACGGTCAATTTGACCGCCACCGATGCCTTGGGTAGCAGTGATGTTGATGTAGTGGGTACTTTGAACCTGAACGCTGCCGATACGCTGGCCAACATACTCAGTGGTGACGGCACCATCAACACCAATGCGGCAGTGACCTTGGAGGGGACCAATGATTTTAGCGGTCAGCACAATATCAATGCCGGTGGTGTATTAACCATTACCGATGTCAATAACCTGGGCACGTCGGATGCCAGTGTTGACCTGACAGCCGCGGGTGCTGAACTGATACTCGATGGGGTCAGCGGTACGCTGGCTAACACCTTGAGCGGTGATGCGGCCTCAACGGTACAACTGACGAATACTGCAGATACCACGCTAACCGGTAGCAACACGCTGTTTACCGGGCTGTTTGATTTGGTGGGCAACAGCACGCTGAGTGTGTCGCAGAATGCCAACCTGGGTGATGGTCGCGTCAGTATCGCTGATGGCAGTACCCTTAACTTTAACGCCTTTGAAGGCGGTGCCTTGACCTCGCTGGGTAATGTTATCGATGGCGCAGGGGACTGGGTGCTGAACAGCAGCAATATCGACCTGACGGGGAATAGCAATGCCTCTGGCTTTAGTGGCTTGCTGAATATCAATACTGGCTCCACCTTGACTATCGATGGCGCTACCGGGTTGAATGCGGGGACGACATTGGATGTCAATACCGCGAGCAGTACCTTGAATATCACCAACGCCGGTGCCTTTACGCTGAACAATACCCTGACCGGTGCCGGGCAGGTGAATGTCGATACCGGGGCTAATAATGCGTTCAATTTCGGTACTGGCGTTGGGGCTGGCTTTACCGGCAATATGACGCTGAATAACGCTACCTTCTCACTGGCGGGAACTAATGCCGACACTCTGCAGAATGCTGGGCTGACATTAGCCACTGGCAGTGTGACGACGGTTGGTATCCCGGGAACGCCAAGTACCGCCACCTTGCAGGATCTGGTGCTGGATGGTGGTACGCTCAATTTCACTGGTGGCGTGCCGTTATCAAGTGCCGAGAGTATCATTTCTACCGTTAACCTCACCGCCAACAGCGGTACGATCAATGTGGATAATGGCGGTTCGTGGAACAACGACTCACCGGGCGTCTCTCTTCTGGAACAGAACCGGGGAATGACCGAGACGTTGATCACTGCGGATACGGCAAGCGCGGTTGATGGACTCAGCTTGAGAATTAATAACCAGGTGGTGACACCTGGGGTGGGTATTTCTTCTGCCATTAACCAGAACAGCGTCCATGTGGCGAATGGTACCTACAATTACGCCTTGTCCAACACGAACGGCAGTGCCGATGGCCTGTACCTGAGCTATGGTTTGAGTGCCATTGAACTGCTGACGGACTATGCCGATGCGCTGATTATTGCCACCGATACTGGCGCTGGCACCAACAGAGAGTTGACCGCCCTGTTGACCGGCGGGGTTGATGGCGGCATCGTTTTTGATGCTACCAATGGTGCATTGACGGTGACCAACAGCAACAACAGTTACGGCGGAACTACGACCGTGACCGGTGGTAATGTACTACTGGGGAGTGATAATGCGTTCGGTCAGACTTCATTGCTGACGGTAAATAGTAATGCCAGTTTTAATACCAACGATTTCAGTCAAACGGTGGGAGCCCTGATCAACGCTGGGACCGTCATTATTGACCCGGCGGTATTAACAACCGGATTATTGACTAACACCGGGGTGATTGATATCGCTGGTGGTACGTTGAACCTGGAAGATGGTGGTACTTCAACAGCTGTTGGTGGCTTGACTGGTGCGGGCACGCTGAACGTCAACGGTGGTACCTTGATCCTGAGTGCCGCCAACAGTGGCCTGTCAGCAGATACCTTGATAGCGCTGCCAGCGACGGTCACCTTGACCGCCGCCGATGCCTTGGGTAGCAGTGATGTTGATGTAGTGGGTACTTTGAACCTGAACGCTGCCGATACGCTGGCCAACATACTCAGTGGTGACGGCACCATCAACACCAATGCGGCAGTGACCTTGGAGGGGACCAATGATTTTATCGGTCTGCACAATATCAATGCCGGTGGGGTATTAACCATTACCGATGTCAATAACCTGGGCACGTCGGATGCCAGTGTTGACCTGACAGCCGCTGGTGCTGAACTGATACTCGATGGGGTCAGCGGTACGCTGGCTAACACCTTGAGCGGTGATGCGGCCTCAACGGTACAACTGACGAATACTGCAGATACCACACTGACCGGTAGCAACACGCTGTTTGCTGGTCTGTTTGATTTGGTGGGCAACAGCACGCTGAGTGTGTCGCAGAATGCCAACCTGGGTGATGGTCGCATCAGTATCGCTGATGGCAGTACCCTTAACTTTAACGCCTTTGAAGGCGGTGCCTTGACCTCGCTGGGTAATGTTATCGATGGCGCAGGGAACTGGGTGCTGAACAGCAGCAATATCGATCTGAGAAATAATGGCAATGCCTCTGGCTTTACGGGCTTGTTGGATATTAATACCGGCGCCACACTGACCATTGACAGTCTTACTGCATTGGACGGTTCAACAATATTGAATGTTGATGGTGCCACCAGCACCTTGAATATCACCAACGCCGGTGCCTTTACGCTGAACAATACCCTGACCGGTGCCGGGCAGGTTAATGTCGATACCGGGGCTAATAATGCGTTTAATTTCGATACTGGCGTTGGGGCTGGCTTTACCGGCAATGTGACGCTGAATAACGCTACCTTCTCACTGGCGGGAACCAATGCTGATACTCTGCAGAATGCTGGGCTGACGTTAGCCACCGGCAGTGTGACGACGGTTGGTATCCCGGGAACGTCAAGTACCGCCACCTTGCAGGATCTGGTGCTGGATGGTGGTACGCTCAATTTCACTGGTGGCGTGCCGTTATCAAGTGCCGAGAGTATCATTTCTACCGTTAACCTCACCGCCAACAGCGGTACGATCAATGTGGATAATGGCGGTTCATGGAACAACGATTCCCCTAGCGTCTCTCTTCTCGACCAAAACCTGGGAATAACCGAGACGTTGATCACTGCGGACACGGCAAGCGCGGTTGATGGGCTCAGCTTGAGAATTAATAACCAGGCGGTGACACCAGCGGGCATCGCTTCAGCGATTAACCAGAACAGTGTCCATGTGGCGAATGGTACTTACAATTACGCCTTGTCCAACACGAACGGCAGTGCCGATGGCCTGTACTTGAGCTATGGTTTGAGTGCCATTGAACTGCTGACCGACACCAGCAACGGCGGTGCGTTGATTATAGCTGCTGGCACCAACAGAGAATTAACCGCCCTGTTGACTGGGGCAGGTGGCATCGTTTTTGATGCGACCCAGAGTCCGTTGACGGTAACCAATAGCAATAACCTCTACGAGGGCAGTACCACAGTACAGGGCGGTACCGTACAACTGGGCAGCAACAATGGCTTCGGTGAAACCTTGTTGCTGACGGTTGCAAGTAGCGGCACGTTTAATGGCAACTCGTTCAACCAAACGGTAAAAGCGCTGGATAACCAGGGTACGGTCAACGTCGGTACCGGTATCCTGACCAATAGCGGGTTGTTGACTAACACCGGGGCGATTGATATCACCGGCGGTACGCTGAACCTGAACGGGGGAGGCACCTCCACCGCGGTGGGTGGCCTGACCGGTGCGGGAGCCTTGAACGTCAACGGCGGTACCTTGACCCTGAGCGCGGCCAACAGTGGCTTGACAACCGCGACCGACACCCTGATAGCCGCGCTGGCAACGGTCAATTTGACTGCGGCCAATGCCTTGGGTAGCAGTGATGTTGATGTATTGGGTACTTTGAACCTGAACGCTGCCGATACGCTGGCTAACATACTCAGTGGTGACGGTACCATCAACACCAATGCGGCAGTGACCTTGGAGGGGACCAATGATTTTACCGGTCTGCACAATATCAATGCCGGTGGTGTATTAACCATTACCGATGTCAATAACCTGGGCACGTCGGATGCCAGTGTTGACCTGACAGCTGCTGGTGCTGAACTGATACTCAATGGGGTCAGCGGTACGCTGGCTAACACCTTGAGCGGTGATGCGGCCTCAACGGTACAACTGACCAATACTGCAGATACCACACTGACCGGTAGCAACACGCTGTTTGCTGGTCTGTTTGATTTGGTGGGCAACAGCACGCTGAGTGTGTCGCAGAATGCCAACCTGGGAGATGGTCGCGTCAGTATCGCTGATGGCAGTACCCTTAACTTTAACGCCTTTGAAGGCGGTGCCTTGACCTCGCTGGGTAATGTTATCGATGGCGCAGGGAACTGGGTGCTGAACAGCAGCAATATCGACCTGAGAAATAATGGCAATGCCTCTGGCTTTACGGGCTTGTTGGATATTAATACCGGCGCCACACTGACCATTGACAGTCTTACTGCATTGGACGGTTCAACAATATTGAATGTTGATGGTGCCACCAGCACCTTGAATATCACCAACGCCGGTGCCTTTACGCTGAACAATACCCTGACCGGTGCCGGGCAGGTGAATGTCGATACCGGGGCTAATAATACGTTTAATTTCGATACTGGCGTTGGGAGTGGCTTTACCGGCAATGTGACGCTGAATAACGCTACCTTCTCACTGGCGGGGACCAATGCCGATACTCTGCAGAATGCTGGGTTGACGTTAGCCACCGGCAGTGTGACGACGGTTGGTATCCCGGGAACGCCAAGTACCGCCACCTTGCAGGATCTGGTGCTGGATGGTGGTACGCTCAATTTCACTGGTGGCGTGCCGTTATCAAGTGCCGAGAGTATCATTTCTACCGTTAACCTCACCGCCAACAGCGGTACGATCAATGTGGATAATGGCGGTTCGTGGAACAACGATTCACCGGGCGTCTCTATTCTGGAACAGAACCGGGGAATGACCGAGACGTTGATCACTGCGGACACGGCAAGTGCGGTTGATGGGCTCACATTGAGAATTAATAACCAGGTGGTGACACCTGGGGTGGGTATTTCTTCTGCCATTGACCAGAACAGTGTCCATGTGGCGAATGGTACCTACAATTACGCCTTGTCCAACACGAACGGCAGTGCCGATGGCCTGTACCTGAGCTATGGTCTGACTGCCATTGAACTGTTGACGGACTATGCCGATGCGCTGATTATTGCCACCGATACTGGCGCTGGCACCAACAGAGAATTGACGGCGCTGTTGACTGGAGATGGTGGCATCGTTTTTGATGCTACCAATGGTGCGTTGACGGTGACCAACAGCAACAACCTCTACCAGGGCACGACCACGGTGCAGGGCGGTACCGTACAACTGGGCAGCAACAATGGCTTCGGTGAAACCTCGTTGCTGACAGTTGCAAGTACCGGCACGTTTAATGGCAACTCGTTCAACCAAACGGTAAAAGCGCTGGATAACCAGGGTACGGTCAACGTCGGTACCGGTATCTTGACCAATAGTGGGTTGTTGACTAACACCGGGGTGATTGATATCACCGGCGGTACGCTGAACCTGAACGGGGGAGGCACCTCCACGGCGGTGGGTGGCCTGACCGGTGCGGGAGCCTTGAACGTCAACGGCGGTACCTTGACCCTGAGCGCGGCCAACAGTGGCTTGACAACCGCGACCGACACCCTGATAGCCGCGCTGGCAACGGTCAATTTGACTGCGGCCAATGCCTTGGGTAGCAGTGATGTTGATGTAGTGGGTACTTTGAACCTGAACGCTGCCGATACGCTGGCCAACATACTCAGTGGTGACGGCACCATCAACACCAATGCGGCAGTGACCTTGGAGGGGACCAATGATTTTACCGGTCTGCACAATATCAATGCCGGTGGTGTATTAACCATTACCGATGTCAATAACCTGGGCACGTCGGATGCCAGTGTTGACCTGACAGCTGCTGGTGCTGAACTGATACTCGATGGGGTCAGCGGTACGCTGGCTAACACCTTGAGCGGTGATGCGGCCTCAACGGTACAACTGACCAATACTGCAGATACCACACTGACCGGTAGCAACACGCTGTTTGCTGGTCTGTTTGATTTGGTGGGCAACAGCACGCTGAGTGTGTCGCAGAATGCCAACCTGGGAGATGGTCGCGTCAGTATCGCTGATGGCAGTACCCTTAACTTTAACGCCTTTGAAGGCGGCACCTTGACCTCGCTGGGTAATGTTATCGATGGCGCAGGGAACTGGGTGCTGAACAGCAGCAATATCGATCTGAGAAATAATGGCAATGCCTCTGGCTTTACGGGCTTGTTGGATATTAATACCGGCGCCACACTGACCATTGACAGTCTTACTGCATTGGACGGTTCAACAATATTGAATGTTGATGGTGCCACCAGCACCTTGAATATCACCAACGCCGGTGCCTTTACGCTGAACAATACCCTGACCGGTGCCGGGCAGGTGAATGTCGATACGACCAATGGTGCTTTCAACTTTGACGCTGCAGTGGGCAATGCCTTTACCGGCAATGTGACGCTGAATAACGCTACCTTCTCATTGGCAGGGGACAACGCCGACACTCTGCAGAATGCTGGGTTGACGTTAGCCACCGGCAGTGTGACGACGGTTGGTATCCCGGGAACGCCAAGTACCGCCACCTTGCAGGATCTGGTGCTGGATGGTGGTACGCTCAATTTCACTGGTGGCGTGCCGTTATCAAGTGCCGAGAGTATCATTTCTACCGTTAACCTGACTGCCAACAGCGGTACTGTTAACGTGGATAATGGCGGTTCATGGAACAACGATTCCCCTAGCGTCTCTCTTCTCGACCAAAACCTGGGAATAACCGAGACGTTGATCACTGCGGATACGGCAAGCGCGGTTGATGGGCTCACATTGAGAATTAATGGCCAGGTGGTGACACCAGCGGGCATCGCTTCAGCGATTAACCAGAACAGTGTCCATGTGGCGAATGGTACCTACAATTACGCCTTGTCCAACACGAACGGCAGTGCCGATGGCCTGTATCTGAATTATGGCTTGAGTGCCATTGAACTGCTGACCGACACCGGCAACGGCGGTGCGTTGATTATAGCTGCTGGCACCAACAGAGAATTAACCGCCCTGTTGACTGGGGCAGGTGGCATCGTTTTTGATGCGACCCAGAGTCCGTTGACGGTAACCAATAGCAATAACCTCTACGAGGGCAGTACCACGGTGCAGGGCGGTACCGTACAACTGGGGAGCAACAATGGCTTCGGTGAAACCTTGTTGCTGACAGTTGCAAGTACCGGCACGTTTAATGGCAACTCGTTCAACCAAACGGTAAAAGCGCTGGATAACCAGGGTACGGTCAACGTCGGTACCGGTATCCTGACCAATAGCGGGTTGTTGACCAACACCGGGGTGATTGATATCACCGGCGGTACGCTGAACCTGAACGGGGGAGGCACCTCCACCGCGGTGGGTGGCCTGACCGGTGCGGGGGCGTTGAACGTCAACGGCGGTACCTTGACTCTGAGTGCCGCCAACAGTGGCTTGACAACCGCGACCGACACCCTGATAGCCGCGCTGGCAACGGTCAATTTGACTGCGGCCAATGCCTTGGGTAGCAGTGATGTTGATGTATTGGGTACTTTGAACCTGAACGCTGCCGATACGCTGGCTAACATACTCAGTGGTGACGGTACCATCAACACCAATGCGGCAGTGACCTTGGAGGGGACCAATGATTTTAGCGGTCAGCACAATATCAATGCCGGTGGTGTATTAACCATTACCGAGGTCAATAACCTGGGCACCTCGGATGCCAGTGTTGACCTGACTGCCGCAGGTGCTGAACTGATACTCGATGGGGTCAGCGGTACGCTGGCTAACACCTTGAGCGGTGATGCGGCCTCAACGGTACAACTGACGAATACTACAGATACCACGCTAACCGGTAGCAACACGCTGTTTACCGGGCTGTTTGATTTGGTGGGCAACAGCACGCTGAGTGTGTCGCAGAATGCCAACCTGGGTGATGGTCGCGTCAGTATCGCTGATGGCAGTACCCTTAACTTTAACGCCTTTGAAGGCGGTGCCTTGACCTCGCTGGGTAATGTTATCGATGGCGCAGGGGACTGGGTGCTGAACAGCAGCAATATCGACCTGACGGGGAATAGCAATGCCTCTGGCTTTAGTGGCTTGCTGAATATCAATACTGGCTCCACCTTGACTATCGATGGCGCTACCGGGTTGAATGCGGGGACGACATTGGATGTCAATACCGCGAGCAGTACCTTGAATATCACCGACGCTGGTGCCTTTACGCTGAACAATACCCTGATCGGGGCTGGGCAGGTTAATGTCACTACCGGGGGGAATGCCTTCAACTTCGACACCGGGGTAGGCAGCGCCTTTGCCGGCAATGTGACGCTGAATGACACCACCTTCTCACTGGCGGGAACCAATACCGCAACGCTGGAGAATGCTGGGCTAACGTTAGCCACCGGCAGTGTCACGACGGTTGGTACCGGAACGGCAAGTACTGAAACGGTGCGGGATCTGGTGATGGACGGCGGTACGCTGAAATTTACCGGTGGAGCACCGTTGTCAATTGCACAGAGTATTATCGACACCAATAATCTGACTACCACCGCTAACGGCGGCATTATCGACGTAATCACTGGAGGTAGCTGGAGCAATGACCTGCCAGTGGTAGATCCAAATCTGTCGATCCTCGATCAGAACTTGGGTACCACGGCAATGACGCTTATCACTGCCACCAATGCCAGTGGGGCTGCTCAACTGACACTGAATATTGACGGCCAGGCGGTGACGCCAGCGGGTATTGTTTCCGAGATTAACCAGAACAGTGTCCATGTGGCTGATGCGACCTACAATTACTCCTTGTCCAACACTAGCGGTAGTGCCAATGGCCTGTATCTCAACTATGGTCTGAGTGCCATTAATCTGCTGTTGGACGATGCTGATGCGTTGATTATTGCCACTGATGTCAACCCTAACTCCAATAGAGAGTTGACGGCCCTTTTGACCGGGGGTGGGGGCATCGTTTTTGATGCTACCTTGGGTTCGGGTGCGTTGACGGTAACCAATAGCAACAACCTCTACCAGGGCACGACCACGGTACAGGGCGGCACCGTGCAACTGGGGAGCAACAATGGCTTCGGTGAAACCTTGTTGCTGACAGTTGCAAGTACCGGCACGTTTAATGGCAACTCGTTTAACCAAACGGTAAAAGCGCTGGATAACCAAGGTACAGTTAACGTCGGTACCGGGGTCCTGACCAATAGCGGGTTGTTGACTAACACTGGGGTGATTGATATCACCGGCGGTACGCTGAACCTGAACGGGGGAGGCACCTCCACCGCGGTGGGTGGCCTGACCGGTGCGGGGGCGTTGAACATCAACGGCGGTACCTTGACCCTGAGCGCGGCCAACAGTGGCCTGACAACCGTGACCAACACCCTGATAGCAGCGCTGGCAATCGTCAATTTGACTGCGGCCGATGCCTTGGGTAGCAGTGCGGTGAATGTGTTGGGCTCCCTGAATCTGAATGCCGCTGATACGTTGGCCAACATTCTCAGTGGTGACGGCACCATCAATACCAATGCGGCAGTGACCTTGGAGGGGACCAATAATTTCACCGGTCAGCACAATATCAATGCCGGTGGTGTATTAACCATTACCGAGGTCAATAACCTGGGCACCTCGGATGCCAGTGTTGACCTGACAGCCGCGGGTGCTGAACTGATACTCGATGGGGTCAGCGGTACGCTGGCTAACACCTTGAGCGGTGATGCGGCCTCAACGATACAACTGACCAATACTGCAAACACCACGCTGACCGGTAGCAACACCGGTTTTGATGGCCTGTTTGATTTGGTGGGCAACAGCACGCTGAGTGTGTCGCAGAATGCCAACTTGGGTGATGGTCGCGTCAGTATCGCTGATGGCAGTACCCTTAACTTTAACGCCTTTGAAGGCGGTACCTTGACCTCGCTGGGTAATGTTATCGATGGCGCAGGGAGCTGGGTGCTGAACAACAGCAATATCGACCTGAGGGATAATAGCAATGCCTCTGGCTTTAGTGGCTTGCTGAATATCAATACCAACTCAGCATTGACCATCAACAGCGCTACCGGGTTGAATGCGGATACGGTGCTGAATGTTAATGGTGCCACCAGCACCTTGAATATCACCAATGTGGGTGACTTTACCTTAAACAACACCCTGACCGGTGCTGGGCAGGTTAATGTCTCTACCGGGGGGAATGCCTTCAACTTCGACACCGGGGTAGGCAATGCCTTTGCCGGCAATGTGACGCTGAATGACACTACCTTCTCACTGGCGGGGACCAATACCGCAACGCTGGAGAATGCCGGCCTGACGTTAGCCACTGGCAGTGTCACGACGGTTGGTACCGGAACGGCAAGTACTGAAACGCTGCGGGATCTGGTGATGGACGGCGGTACGCTGAAATTTACCGGTGGAGCCCCGTTGTCAATTGCGCAGAGTACTATCGACACCAATAATCTGACTACCACCGCTAACGGCGGCATCATCGATGTCATAACCGGAGGTAGCTGGAGCAATGACCTGCCAGTGGTAGATCCAAATCTGTCGATCCTCGATCAGAATCGGGGTACCACGGCGATGACGCTCATCACTGCCAGCAATGCCAGTGGGGCTGATCAACTGATACTGAATATTGACGGCCAGGCGGTGACACCAGCGGGCATAGTTTCACAGATTAACCAGAGCGGTAACCATGTTGCCGATGCAACCTACAATTACCAACTTTCTAACCTCAACAGCAGCAATGCCAATGGCCTGTATCTGAATTATGGTCTGAGTGCCATTAACCTACTGACAGATACTAGCAACGGCGGTGCGCTGATTATTGCCACTGATGCTGGCGCTGGCTCCAACAGAGTCTTGACGGCCCTGTTGACCGGGGGGGGTGGCATCGTATTTGATGCCACCAATGGTGGATTGACGGTAACCAATAGCAACAACCTCTACCAGGGCAGTACCACGGTGCAGGGCGGTACCGTACAACTGGGGAGCAACAATGGTTTTGGTGAAACCTCGTTGCTGACAGTTGCAAGTAGCGGCACGTTTAATGGCAACTCGTTTAACCAAACGGTGAAAGCGTTGGATAACCAGGGTACGGTCAACGTCGGTACCGGTATCCTGACCAATAGCGGGTTGTTGACTAACACTGGGGTGATTGATATCACCGGCGGTACGCTGAACCTGAACGGGGGAGGCACCTCCACGGCGGTGGGTGGCCTGACCGGTGCGGGGGCGTTGAACGTCAACGGCGGTACCTTGATCCTGAGTGCCGCCAACAGTGGCCTGACAACCGTGACCAATACCCTGATAGCGGCGCCGGCAATCGTCACGTTGACTGCTGCCAATGCTTTGGGGAGCAGTGCGGTGAATGTGTTGGGCACCTTGAACCTGGATGCCGCCGATACGCTGTCTAACGTGCTCAGTGGTAACGGTATCATCAATACTGATGCGGTAGTGACACTGAGTGGTAGCAATAGCTTTAGTGGTACCCACGATATCAATACCGGGGGGGTGTTAACCGTCAGTGCCGCCAATAACCTGGGGACTTCCGTTGCCACTGTCAATCTGAACGATGCGACCTCGCAACTGATATTCAATGGTTTGAGTGGCGATGTGGCCAATACCGTGACGGGTACACCTGATTCTACAATTACCGTGAATAACCAAGCCAACATGTCGCTGTCTGCTAACAACAGTGGATTTAGTGGTCAGTTTGGCATTGCCGGCAATAGTATCTTAAGCGTTAGCCAAAACCAGAATCTGGGAGCGGGCTCAGTCAATATTGATAGCGGTAGCCAACTGCAGTTCTCACAACTGACCGGGACGCTAAGTAATGTGATTAGCGGGGCTGGAATCTGGGCGCTGTCAAACGCCAGTAATGTTACGTTGGATGGCAATAATGCCTCGACATTTGTCGGAATGGTGAGTATCAACGGCGGCTCAGTGCTGAATCTGACCACTGCCGATTGGTTCAATCCATTAGCCACCGTGGATGTTGTTGCTGCTGTTGATACGCTGAATATCAGCAACGATGGTAACTTCAGCTTTAATAACCGGTTATTGGGTGCCGGTGTACTTAACATCAGTACCAATAATAATGTGTTCAGTTTTGGTAGCAATGTGGGTAATGGATTTACCGGACAGGTCAATCTGCAAAATACCCAGTTCAATTTGTCCGGTGATAATACCGATAGTAATACCAATACCACTCTGAACCTGGAAACCAACAGCCGTACTTCTGTGGGTGATGGGGTGCAGCGGATCGGTGCGCTGACCATGAATGGCGGTACGTTGATCTTCAATAATATCATTGACAACGATGGGATACTCTCATCTGCCGGGACAATTGAGGCCAACAGTATCAATACGACGGGTGGTGGTACGGTGAGTGTTAATCTGCCGCCTGATGTTTCCCCAAGCCTGGATGGGCTGAGTATTCTGGAGCTGGATACCGGTTACATTGTGGTTGATTTGGTGAAAGGCGCAGCCACTGGCAGTGGTCGTGAACTGACTCTGACCGATGAGAATAATGTGCCGATCACGCAACAATACCTTGAACCGCTAACCAATCCGAACAGTGACCTCATCGCGGCGATGGGCACCTTCGACTTTGGTCTGACGACGGGAGGCCAATTGGATGGGCTTTACGTCAACTATAGCCTGAAGAGCATGGAGCTTCTGTTGACTGGCAGCGATGCGCTGGAGCTTATAGCCAGTGCCACAGATAATGGAACGCTCGCCAACGATCTCTTTGCACAGGTGACTGGCGCAGGGGACTTGGCGATTAGTGAAGCTGAGGCTGGAGCAATCATTACCATCTCAGGCACCACTAACACTTACACTGGTAAAACGTTGGTGCGTTCCGGAACCTTGCAATTGGATGCGGATACCGCGTTAGGGAGAACCTCGGATCTGGTGATTAGCAGCGGAGCTGCCGTCGATATCAATGGACATACTCAGACTGTCGGGGCTTTAAACAGTGATACCGCCAGTACCTTGAACCTGAATGGTGGTAATTTAACCGTCAGTCGCGGTGGTACGGTAGATGGGGCCCTGATGGGGGCTGGTAATCTGGTCTTAACCGACAGTACGTTGGCAGTGAATAGCAACAATACCAGCTTTAGTGGCATCACCACCATCAGCAGTGCAGCAACCGCTGCTCTGACTCAGGCGAAAGGACTCGGAACCGGTGCTATTGTGGTCGATGGAACACTGCACCTTGATGGTAGTGCTGGCGGGTTGCAAAGCGCGACACTGGTCAACGTGCTACAAGGCAGTGGTAGTACGCTGTTAAGTGATGGTGCCAATGTCATACTGAGTGGTAACAACCTTGATTATTCGGGGACCTTTACCACCCAGGCTGGCACTACCCTGACAGCGATGGGGGGTGAAAACTTCGGTAGCGCATCGGTTCTCAACTCAGGGAGTGTGGTACTTAATACCGCGAGTTACTGGGATCTCACCACGCCAATCAGTGGTACTGGCAGCCTGATCAAACAGGGTAGCGGTATGGTACTGATTGGCAATAGCCTAGTCAGTGCCGGTATGACCACGGTACAATCCGGTACGCTATTGGTGGGTTCTGCACCGGTTAACGTGGTGTCACCAACAACCTTTGCTTCGCCAGTCGCTACCGCTTCAGCTCAAGCAGCAACCTTGACCAGTGATGTGACGGTACAGGCCAACGGCACCTTCGGTGGCGATGGGCAGGTCATCGGTAATGTTAGCAACGCTGGGAATATGGTGATTGGTCGCGCAGCGACGGGCGGCAACTTCAGTGACTTTATTATCAACGGCGATTATGTGGGTAATGGCGGTAACATTGCTTTCAATACGGTTCTGGCAGGCGACAATGCGGCAACCGATAGATTGGTGATTACCGGTAATACCTCGGGCGCCAGTACGGTATCGGTAACCAATATTGGCGGTAATGGTGAGAAGAATATCAATGGTATTCAGATCATTAACGTTGGCGGTGCGTCCAACGGCAACTTTACCTTAAATGGTCGTGCTCAGGCTGGTCTGTTGGAATACTTCTTGTATCAAGGGACGCCGGGTAATCCTGCAGACGGTAGTTGGTATCTGCGCTCCAATTACCAGGACAAAGAGATCACTTATAACCCTGAGGCAGGTGGTTTTATTGCTAACCTCGCTGCTGCCAATACGCTGTTCAACACTCGGTTGGAAGACCTGCATTCATCTGATGCACGGGATGCAAACGAGCTGAATGGTGAGGGTACCCGCTCTAGCTTGTGGTTACGTCAGGTGGGTTCGCGTAATGAGTTTGAGGACTCCTCTGGACAGCTTTCCAACTCAAGTGATCGCTATGTGGTGCAATTAGGTGGCGAAGTCTGGGAGACGCAGTTTACCGATCAGGATCGCTTCGCGCTGGGTGTCATGGCGGGTTATGGTCGCTCTACGGGTACCACCGATTCGCGGGAAACCAGCTACCAGTCTGATAACAGTTTGACCGGTTATACTGTTGGGGTCTACGGTACCTGGTATGCACGGGCAACTGACCGTCATAGCCCTTATGTCCACGGCTGGTTGCAGTACGAATGGTTTAATGCCTCGGTCAGTAGCAACTCTTATGACAGCGGCACCTACAATTTGAATGGGGTAAGTACTTCGTTAGAAGGCGGTTATCCAATTGCAATTTATCAAGGTGAGCGGAATCACACTTATCTGACACCACAAGCACAGGTGACGCTCAATTCGACCTCGATGGATGATGTGAACAATGGCGGAGTGAAGGTAGAGCAGGACGGTAATAACAATCTGCAAACGCGTGTGGGATTGAAACTGTCTAACGATACCTTTATCGGCAAAGACAAGTCACGCATCCTGACGACTTATCTGAATGTTAACTGGATCCATAATGGCAGCCAACCTGCTGTTATGTCTGATGGATTCGGTATTGAGCAGACTGGTAGTCGTAATGTGGTTGAGGTGAAAGTCGGCATTGATGGCAAGGTGACTGAGAATCTCAGTGCTTGGGGGAGTTTGTCTCAGCAGATTGGTCAGAATGGTTATGATGAAAAAGCAGCGATGCTTGGGGTGAAATACTCGTTCTGATGGTGATGTGTGGTTGAATCTACTGGCTGCCTTTTTAGGCAGCCAGTTTGCTATTGGGTGCACCGTAACCAAGCAGTTAACCGGAAGCATACGCTGGAAGTCCCTTGGAAGTGATATTAAGAAAAATCTTATAAATCATTGAAGTGAGGGATAATGCGCCTTGGTGGGGTTTGAAATATTTACTTACACTTATCCTGTTTATTAATTTCCTTAATGCTTCTATGGTGGTCGCCATAGGTTTTTATCTGACCATTTTTCCAGTCTCAGAAAAACTTATGATACACAGCGCTCTGCCCTTATCTTGTTATATAAATAGGTTGGTTGGTGACCCTGTTGTTGTCTGCATCCGGTGATGCAAAAGGAAGTGGTTGTTTGGCAAGGGGCCATACCGGTTTATTTCCCGAGGCAGACCGCTATTCATTATCTTCATTGAATAGGGTTAGCAATGTCAAATTCCTTCCAAAGTGAAATTCCTAAAGCTAGGATTAATCTGAAACTAGCACTGCATACGGGTGGCGCACAAAAGAAAACCGAAATACCGTTGAAATTGTTAGTGGCGGGTGACTTTAGTCATGGTCAAGAGACGGCCTCGTTGTCTGAGCGTGAAAAGGTGAACATAAATAAAAATAACTTCAATTCGGTATTACAGGATTTTTCACCCTCTGTCAATATTGCGGTGGAAAATACCTTGGCGGGGGATGGCAGTGAAGAGAATATCTGCCTGACCTTCCAGAACATGAAAGACTTTACCCCCGAACAGGTCGCCCGTCAAATCCCGCAACTGAAAGCCATGCTGGCGATGCGCAGTCTGCTGCGTGACCTCAAATCCAACCTGCTGGATAACCAGGCCTTCCGTAAAGAGCTGGAAAAAATCCTGCGTGACCCTGCCCTGAGCAATGAACTGCGTTCTGAACTGTCTGCCCTGGCGCCTCAACAGGCTTAACCGGCGACCGGATTTTAATGGATTAACACGAGATAATGCTAATGACTGTAAAACATGAAAATGCGACCGCGGGTGAAAGCGTGGTATTAGAGCGCCCGGCGGCCGGCGGTGTTTATGCCTCCCTGTTTGAAAAAATCAACCTGAGCCCGGTTTCTCACCTCAGTGCGCTGGATAGCTGGCAGGATGCCCAGGCGATGTCTGATGCCACTGCCGATGAACGTTTGACCGCCGGGGTACAGGTGTTCCTCGAGCGTTTGCGCCTGGCCGGCACCAAAGTGGAAAAACTGGATAAAACCCTGATTGACCACCATATCGCCGAACTGGACTTTCAGATCAGCCGCCAACTGGATGCGGTGCTGCATCATGAAGAGTTTCAGGCTGTTGAGAGCTTGTGGCGTGGCGTCAAATCCCTGGTGGACAAGACCGATTTCCGCCAGAACGTGCGCATTGAACTGCTGGATTTGTCGAAAGAAGATTTGCGTCAGGATTTTGAAGATGCGCCGGAGATTATCCAGACCGGGCTGTACAAGCACACGTATATCGATGAATACGATACGCCTGGTGGCGAGCCGATTGCTGCACTGATTTCTTCCTATGAATTCGATGCCTCGGCACAGGATGTGGCGCTGCTGCGTAACATCTCCAAAGTGTCAGCTGCTGCCCATATGCCGTTTATCGGTTCAGCCGGGCCCAAATTTTTCTTGAAAGAAAATATGGCCGATGTTGCCGCTATCAAAGACATTGGCAACTATTTTGACCGCGCCGAGTACATCAAGTGGAAATCCTTCCGCGAGACCGATGACTCCCGCTACATTGGCTTGGTGATGCCGCGCGTGCTGGGTCGCCTGCCGTATGGCCCGGATACCGTGCCGGTACGCAGCTTCAACTACGTGGAAGAGGTCAAAGGCCCGGACCATGACCGTTACCTGTGGACCAATGCCTCGTTTGCCTTTGCCGCCAACATGGTGCGCAGCTTCATTAATAACGGCTGGTGTGTACAAATCCGTGGCCCGCAGGCCGGTGGTGCAGTACAAGACCTGCCGATTCACCTGTATGACCTGGGTACTGGCAATCAGGTGAAAATCCCGTCCGAAGTGATGATCCCGGAAACCCGTGAATTTGACTTCGCCAACCTGGGCTTCATCCCGTTGTCGTACTACAAAAACCGCGATTACGCTTGCTTCTTCTCCGCCAACTCCACCCAGAAGCCGGCGTTGTATGACACGGCTGATGCCACTGCCAACAGCCGCATCAACGCGCGTTTGCCGTACATCTTCCTGCTGTCGCGTATCGCTCACTACCTGAAGCTTATTCAGCGTGAAAATATCGGTACCACCAAGGACCGCCGTCTGCTGGAGCTGGAGCTCAACACCTGGGTACGTAGCCTGGTGACCGAGATGACCGACCCGGGTGACGAACTGCAAGCCTCTCACCCGCTGCGTGATGCGAAGGTGATTGTGGAAGACATCGAGGACAACCCGGGCTTCTTCCGCGTGAGACTGTACGCTATTCCGCATTTCCAGGTGGAAGGGATGGATATCAACCTGTCACTGGTTTCGCAGATGCCAAAAGCGAAGGCTTAACACGGAGACAGAATGAAAATCTATCGTCCGTTATGGAGCGATGGGGCCTTTCTGGCCCCGCAACTGTTCCAGCAGCAGGCACGTTGGGACGCTCATACCATGGATTGTCTGGCGCATATGGCGCTGGCCAACCCGTGGGGGGTGGTCAGTGCCGAGTTTGATGACAGCGCGCTGGCGGTGTCCCGCCTCAGTGCCCTGGAGTTGGTGGTACGTTTCCAGGATGGGACGCTGATTGATAGCGTGCTGGCGGATAACCTGCCCCCGGCCAGTGATTTGTCGTCACTGACCGGGCGTGAGGTGGCGGAGGTGGTATTGGCGCTGCCGTTATTGCAGGCCAACGGCGGCAATGTCGATGAAACCGGCCAGGCAGAGCGTCCGCGCCGTTACCTGCGGGAGTGGGTTCGGGTGCAGGATTTGTCCGGTCAGGAGCTCACCGACATTCCGGTACAACGCCATGCCCTCTCACTGCGGTTTGCCCATGAGGAAAACAAGGAGTACCTGACGTTGCCGGTGGCACGCCTGGTGCGCAATGGCCAGGGGCAGTGGGCGTTTGACCGCCATTTTATTCCCCCGATGATGGCGCTGGTTGCCAGCCCGCTACTGCTGGAGTCGGTCCGTCAATTGACCCACCGCCTCAAGGCCAAACGGGGTCGCCTGATGGCGATGCGCCGTGAGAGTAACCAGCGCATGGCGGATTTTGCCGTGGCGGATGTCTCGCTGTTCTGGTTGCTCAATGCGTTGAACAGTCACGAGCCGATACTGGATGATTTGCTGGCCAACCCGCGTTTGCACCCGGAACTGCTGTACCGGGAGCTGGCGCGTCTGGCGGGCAGTCTGCTGACGTTTTCCCTTGAGCATGATGCCGATGCCATTCCGACCTACCAGCATTCGGCTCCGGAGCGGGTGTTTCCGCCGCTGTTGTCACTGCTGGGTGACCTGCTGGAAGCCAGTTTGCCATCACGCGTCATTGCCATCGAACTGACCCACGAAGACCAGTTCTGGCGCGGGGCGCTGCACGATGCGCGTTTGCGCGAAGAGGCCGATTTTTACCTCTCCGTGCGCTCCACCTTGCCGGCCTACCAGCTTCAGACCCAGTTCCCGCTGATGTGCAAGGCGGGCAGTCCGGACGACGTGGCCGATGTGGTGAACATTGCGCTCAGTGGCATTCCGTTGAAAGCCCTGACCCAGGTGCCGGCCGCCATTCCGCTGCGCCTGGAAAATCAATATTTTGCTCTCGAACTGACGCATCCGGCCGCTCAGGCCATGCTGACGGCCGGCACCTGCGTGTTTTATGTGCCGGAGACGTTGGGGGATGTTCAGCTTGAACTGTTTGCGGTGCTGCGCTCATGACAAATACCCGACCGGACATGACTGAAACAACGACGCCGGGTGGCAAGGCGTCGGTTAACGTTGACCAACTGTTTGCCGAGACCTGGCTGATGGTGTGTCAACTGCGTAATGGTGCGGTGGTGACCCAGGGGCGTGAACTGTATCGCAAGGCCTGCACCCTGGTGGACCAGGCACGCCGCCAATTGGAAAGTGCGCGTCTGTCCTCGGCTGCGGTGGAGCACATGCTGTATGCCCAGTGTGCCTTGCTGGATGCAAGCGTGATGGGCCGCCAGACCCAGGATGACGGCTATCGTGAGTGGCTGAAATCCCCGTTGCAGGCCCGTTATTTCAATACGTTGGATGCGGGTGAGCAGTTGTGGGACCGCATACGCCGTGTGCTCAATGAGCCTGCGCCGGATATCCGGGTGCTGACCTGTTTCCACCGGGTGCTGCTGCTGGGTTTCAATGGCCGTTATGGGTCACAGGACCCGACGCATTGTGACGAGGTGCGTGAGGTGCTGGCACAACGGGTACCGCCATTCAGCCTGCAGCAGGATTTACCGGTGGTACTGCCCGCCGGGCGTGGGCGCCGTGGGCGTCGTGCGGTCTGGTACTGGTGGCTGGCGGGTCTGGTGTTGCTGGGTTTACTGTGGTGGGGGCTGGATGCGTCACTGCATCAGACCCTGCAGCAGCTGTTACCAAAGGAATAACGGATGCCGAGCAACGCAAAAGGTGGATTGTGGTTATGGGCCGGGGTGCTGGCCCTGCTGCTGGTCTGGGGGTTTCTGCCGCTGAGTACCGGGCACCGGGTGGTGCTGACCGTGGTGGTGCTACTTCTGGTGGTTGCCATGGTCCTGTGGCTGCGCCGGCAAGCCGCTCAATTACAGAGCCGGGTCGGGCAATCATCCCCCTGGCGCTTACCGGACGCCGGGTTTGATGGCGCGCTGGTGTTGGTGTGTGGCGACAGCGACACGATGTTTACTGAGGGCAGCGAATATCGCCAGACCCATCAGGGCTGGTATCTCGCCACCCCGACCCCCGAGGCGTTTACCCTGGCGGTGGAGTGGATTGCCGCCACCGACCCGATGCTGCTGGGTCAGGTGTCAGTGGCGTTATGTGTGGCCCCGGAGCGTCACCAGGATGAGGCGCTGCTGCGTGGTGAAATTCACCAGTGGCGCATGCAGTTCATCCGCGCCCGTCGTCGGCTGTCTCGCCTGCCGACGGTGGTGCTGTGTGGTTACCTCAACGGGGTGATACCGACGGACGACCCGACGGCGAATGACTGGTTTGTGCATGACGGTGACAGCCGGCTGTCCGGGATGAGTGTGTATACCGAGGATGGGCATGGCCTAACCTTGGCACGGTGGTCACAACAGGACCAGGCTTCCTCGCGGATGGCTCAATTGTTGTGGCTGGACAGTGCCCTGGCGTGGTTGAAGGCGGTGGTGATTGACGAACTGCATCAACCGCAGACCGGGGTGTCGGCCATTCCGCTCAGTGCCGTAGCCCTGCGTTTTACGCCGCTGCCTGCGGTGGAGAACAACCTGTGGCAGCGGGCGATTGGTGAACAGACGACCTTGCCGCCGGTGACAGCGAGCGCAGACGCGGTGGCGGCTCACAGCTTACCGTTCCCCGATTGCCTGGTGCCGGGCTTGCCGGGTCGCCGTGGCCTGACGCCCGCACAGCGTGTGGGGCTGCGGGCCGGGGCGCTGGTGTGGGTGTTTGGTGTGGCGGCCTTGCTGGCGAGCTTTGCCAATAACCATCGCCTTATCCGCAGTGTGGGAGATGACCTGGCTTTTTATCATCGCCTCACTGGCACACCGCCGGAGCCGAAGATACAGGCGCAGCAACAGTTACGCCATGATGAGCAACTGCTGGCGCGTTATCAGCGCCAGGGTGCGCCGTTGTCACTGGGGTTGGGCTTATACCAGGGGCAGGTCTTGCATCCCCCGGTGCAGTTGGCTCTCAGTGACTGGGTGCCACCTAAACCGGCAGCCATTGCAGTCAAGGAGAAGGAGCAAGCCCAAATCATTCGCCTCGACAGCCTGTCGCTGTTTGATTCCGGCAAGGCGGTACTGAAGCCCGATTCCACCAAAATGCTGGTGAATTCCCTGGTGGGCATCAAGGCCAGACCGGGCTGGCTGATAGTGGTCAGCGGGCATACCGACAACACCGGCAATGCCAAACAGAACCAGACGCTCTCCTTGCAACGTGCCGAAGCGGTGCGTAACTGGATGCGTGATACCGGTGATGTGCCGGAAAGCTGTTTTGCGGTGCAGGGGTATGGCGACAGCCGACCTTTGGCACCGAATGACACGGACGCCGGACGGGCACAAAACCGGCGTGTCGAAATCAGTCTGGTACCGCAGGCAGACGCCTGCCAGGTACCCGACAACAACCCGCCGTCATCACTGGATGGTGACGGTACACAACACTAAATGGAGACAATCCCATGGCAATACCTGTTTATCTGTGGCTGAAGGATGACGGCGGTGCCGACATCAAGGGTTCTGTTGATGTCAAAGACCGTGAAGGCAGCATCGAAATCGTTGCTCAGCAGCATAACCTGTATATCCCGACTGACAACAACACCGGCAAACTGACGGGGACCCGTATTCACACCCCGTTCCTGTTTACCAAGGAAATCGATGCCTCCAGCCCGTACCTGTACAAGGCAGTGACCACCGGCCAGACCCTGAAGTCAGCGGAGTTCAAGTGGTACAAAATCAATGACGCGGGCCAGGAAGTGGAGTACTTCAACACCAAACTGGAAAACGTCAAGGTGGTGAAAGTCAACCCGGTGATGCACGACATCAAAGACCCGGCGTATGAGAAACACAACCACCTGGAGCAGTTAGAGCTGCGCTACGAAAAAATCACCTGGACTTACAAAGACGGCAACATCATTCATTCCGATTCCTGGAACGAACGTACTACCGCGTAATACCCCAGCGGACAGGTTCGCCTGTCCGCGCTTACTTTTCTGAGTACCTGTCGACGGGTATTGAGCAAAGTGGTTATCTCACTTGCCTTTCGAGTTGCGGTTCACACCTTGGCAACTGAAAGGAGATGAGGGAAACATTGAGAGAATTTTACCTAGTGCGCTTTGGTTGATAGCGAAGGGCGGTAGCGTGTCAAAAGAACAGCCTCAAAGAGAGAGAATAATGGAAAATCCAGCCATCCTGTTACGTCGTCTTAACCCTTACTGTGCCCGTGCCATGGAAGGGGCCGCTTCACTGTGCCAGACCCGCGCCCATGCAGAAATCCTGCCGGAGCACTGGTTGCTGAAACTCCTGGAACAGGGGGAAGGGGATATCACGGTACTGGCCCGCCGTTACGAGTGGGAACTGGACACCCTGTGGCAAGAACTGCTGGCCTGGCTGGATAACCGCCCGCGCTCGGTGCGTAGCCGCCCGCAGTTGGCGCAAACCACCCAGACCTTGCTGCAAGAAGCCTGGTTGCGTGCCTCACTGGCGGGGGAAGAGTCTATCCGCAGTGTCCACCTGCTGATGGCCCTCGTCGATAAACCCAAACTGATAGCCTGCGATGCGCTGTGGCCATTGCTGACCCTGGGGCAGAGCCAACTGGAACGTTTGCGCCCACTGCTGGATATGCAGTCGGACGAACGCCCGGAAGTGCAGCAGGAAGCTGAACTGGCACAAAACGGCCACTCACCGGAACTGCACACCGACGCCACCCCTGAAACGGCGCTCAAGGCCGGCGAACTGTCCGCCGCCCTGCAGAACGCGCTGGACAAATTTACCCTGGATGTCACCGCCAAAGCCCGCGCTGGTCAGATTGACCCGGTGTTTGGCCGTGACACCGAAATCCGCCAGATGGTGGATATCCTCTCTCGCCGCCGCAAAAACAACCCGATACTGGTGGGGGAGCCGGGGGTAGGGAAAACCGCCCTGGTGGAAGGGCTGGCACTGCGTATTGCCGAGGGCAATGTGCCGGAAAGCCTCAAACCGGTGGCGCTACGTACCCTGGACCTGGGGTTGCTGCAAGCGGGTGCCGGGGTTAAAGGGGAATTTGAACAGCGGCTGAAAAACGTCATTGATGCGGTACAACAATCACCGACACCGATACTGCTGTTTATTGATGAAGCGCACACCATTATCGGTGCTGGTAATCAGGCCGGTGGCGCAGATGCCGCCAACCTGCTGAAACCGGCGCTGGCACGAGGCGAATTGCGCACCATTGCCGCCACCACCTGGAGTGAATACAAACAGTATTTTGAGCGTGATGCCGCTCTCGAGCGCCGCTTCCAAATGGTGAAAGTAGACGAGCCAGACGATGACACCGCCTGCCTGATGCTGCGTGGCCTGAAATCCCGCTACGCCGAACACCACGGCGTACATATCACCGACGATGCGGTGCGTGCTGCAGTCACCCTGTCGCGCCGCTATCTCACCGGTCGCCAACTGCCGGACAAAGCGGTGGACCTGCTGGACACCGCCGCTGCCCGGGTGCGCATGAGCCTGGATACGCTGCCGGAGGCCATTGTGCGCCTGAAAGCGCAACTGACGGCACTGGAGCTGGAGCAACAGGCGCTGCTGGAAGATATCGCCACTGGCAGCCAGCAACACGGTGAGCGCCTGAGTGCCATTGAAATTCAGCGTGGCGAACTGGATACCGCACTGGAAACCTTAGACCGCCGCTTTAACGCCGAAAAAGCCCTGGTGCAACAACTGATGACCTGCCGCCAGGACCTGAGCCGTCAGGCTGAAGTGACCACGCTGCAACATCAGCTTGAACAGTTGCAACAGCCGGAACCCCTGATACAGGTGGATGTGGACACCCGCACCGTGGCCAACGTGATTGCCGACTGGACTGGCGTGCCGCTCTCTTCATTGATGAAAGATGAGCAGACCGAACTGCTGAGCCTGGAAGGGGAGATTGGTCAGCGGGTGGTGGGGCAAGATACCGCCCTGACCGTCATTGCCCAACGCCTGCGCGCCGCCAAAACCGGCTTGACGCCGGAAAATGGCCCGCAAGGGGTGTTTTTACTGGTGGGCCCGAGTGGCGTAGGGAAAACCGAAACCGCGCTGGCGCTGGCCGATGGCCTGTACGGTGGCGAAAAATCACTGATTACCATCAACCTCTCGGAATACCAGGAGCCGCACACCGTTTCACAACTGAAAGGCTCGCCACCGGGGTATGTGGGGTATGGCCAGGGCGGCATACTGACTGAAGCAGTACGTAAACGCCCCTACAGCGTGGTGCTGCTCGATGAAGTGGAAAAGGCCCACCGGGACGTGATGAACCTGTTCTATCAGGTGTTTGACCGGGGCTTTATGCGCGATGGCGAAGGTCGCGAGATTGATTTTCGTAACACCGTGATATTGATGACCGCCAACCTCGGCAGTGACTTGCTGATGCAGTTGCTGGACGAACAGCCGGAGGCCAGCGAAGGGGATTTACACGAACTGCTGCGCCCGGTACTGCGTGACCACTTCCAGCCCGCCTTGCTGGCGCGCTTCCAGACAGTGATTTACCGCCCATTGGACGCCACGGCGATGCGCACCATCGTACAGATGAAACTGAATCAGGTCAGCCAGCGCCTGCAACGCCATTACGGCCTCACTACCCAGATAGGTGGCAGCCTGTATGACGCACTGACCGACGCCTGCCTGCTGCCGGATACCGGGGCACGTAATGTCGACAGCCTGCTCAACCAGCAGATATTGCCGGTGCTGAGCCAGCAGTTGCTGACCTATATGGCGGCGAAGCAAAAACCCAAGACCCTGACCCTGGGCTGGGATGAGGAACAAGGGATTGTGCTGGAGTTTGGCGACTAGTTCACTGACTGTACCGCACTTATACCCAAGTTCAATGGCGTTGCAGGTAGACGGCAACTGAGCGAAGCCCCAGGAGCTTAAATGAGTAAGTGACTGGGGTGAGTAAAGGCAGCCAACACCCCTGCGGCTTCATTAGCGATGGGTATAGACCATGGAAGTACCTGTTATTATCACGGAGTCAAGACCATGAGCCTGATTGATACATTGCAAAATACCTTGTCGGCAATCACCACCCTGAACCGATACCACCTGAATATTCCCTCCTGTTCGTCGCCGCTGGACGTCGAGGATTTCAGTGGGTCGGAGGCGCTAAGCCAGACTTACCACTACAGCATCCAGTTCACCAGTACCGACAAGACGATTGCTGCCGAGCAGCTACTGCGCAAGCCCGCCACGCTAAGCATGGGCACCGGCCCGTTGCAGACCTTGCTGCAACAGAAGGTGGTACACGGGGTGATCACCGATTTCAGCCGCATTTCCGGCTCGGCAGACCAGGCGCTGTATCGCATCACCATTGAGCCCTATATCGCGCTGCTGGATAAACAGTTCCGTACCCACCGTTTCTTTATCAATAAAACCGTACCAGAAGTGGTGGCGGAGATATTGGCGGAACACAAGTTCAAGGATTGGGAGTTTGAATTCAAGCTGAAACAAGCTTACCCCCGGCGGGCGCAGATCAATCAGTATCAGGAAAGCGATCTGCAGTTTATTGAACGCTTGCTGGCAGAGGTGGGGATCTTCTATTTCTTCACCCTGCAACCAGACACCCAGACTGAAGTGATCCACTTTGCTGATCGGCAGACCGCTTACCAGTTTGGTAAAAAACTGCCGCTAAACAGCCCGTCAGGCATGAGTGACTCGGGGGCGGTGTCGGTATGGGGGCTGAGCTACCAACAAAATGTGGTGGAAGCCAGCGTGACCACCAAGGATTACAATCACCATCAGGCCCAAAAAGGGCTGCAATCGGCCACAGCGGATATGACGCGGGGTGATGGCGAAGGGGTCACTTACGGTGATGTTTATCATTATCAGGCCCGTCACCAGGAGGATGGGGACAAATATACCCCGGATGCCGAAACCGGTAACTTCCATGCCCGGTTGGATCATGAGCGTTTTCTGTCACGCCAGATACAAATCAGTGGCAACAGTACCGACCCCACCCTGAGCCCGGCGCAATTGCTGACCATCATGGACAGCACGCTGCCCTCAACCTTGCCGGAATTGCTACAAGCACCGATTCTGATGGTTCAGATCGGCTTTACCGCCAGCCGCAAAAATGCCTTGCGGGTGACCTTTGCCGCCGTGCCTTTCAGTGAAACCCTATGCTGGCGACCGCCGTTAAAACCCCGCCCGGTGATCAGCGGTTCGTTGACGGCACGCGTCACCAGCCCGAAAGCCAATGACATCTATGCACATCAGGATAAAGACGGCTTGTACTGGGTGAAGTTTGATGCCGACCTGGACGCTAAAAAAACCGGTTATGAAAGCATGCCGGTGCGTTTGGCCAAGCCTTATGGAGGTGACACCTACGGCTTCCACTTCCCATTGATCCAGGGCACGGAAGTAGCGATTGCGTTCCATGAGGGGGACCCTGATCGCCCATACATATCGCACGCCCTGCATGATTCGCGTCACCCGGACCATGTCACCGAACTGAATAATACCCGCAATATCATTCGCACCGCAGGCCTTAACAAATTGCGGATGGAGGACAAACGCGGGGCTGAACATATCAAGCTCAGTACCGAATATGCTGGCAAGAGCCAACTGAACCTGGGGCATAACGTTGACCAGGAACGTAAACTGCGCGGTGAAGGTGCCGAATTACGTACCGATAAGTGGGTAGCGGTACGGGGTGGTAAAGGTATTCTTATCACCGCAGATATGCAAGCTACAGCGAAAGGTAACATGCTGGAGATGCAACCAACGCTGGATCGGCTGAAAGATGCCAGTGAGCAGATGAAATCGCTGTCTGATGATGCCAAAACCGCCCAAGGGGAGCCCGCTCAGCTAGACGCACAGCTTGCTTTTATGCGTGAGCAAATTGAACAACTCAAGGAAGCGGTAGCAGTACTCAGCGCCCCGAAAGGGATCGCCCTGAGCAGTGGTAAGCATTTACAACTCACCGCAAGTCAAAACCTGATGTTCAATGCCGGGGCTGATGCGGATATGGGGGTCATCAAGCGTCTGTTTATTGGCGTGGGTGAGGGCCTTAGCCTGTTTGTGCGTAAGCTGGGGATGAAACTGATTGCCAATCAAGGGCCGGTGACCATCGAGGCGCAAAACGACCAATTGCAATTGTTGGCACGTCTTGGCTTGGAGATCGTCAGTACCGAAGATGAAATACACATTGTCGCCAAGAAGAAAATCATACTCAATGCAGGCGGCAGTTACCTCACGCTGGATCCGTATAAAATCGAACTGGGTACCAACGGTGATTTCATCGTGAAATCCGCTGACTTTTCTTACAATGGTCCGGCGAGTATGCAAGCCAACCATCCTGAATATCCGCCACTGCAGGCCAATATCAAGCAAACGTTACGGCTCAGTTCATTAGTAGCCCCTAATGCGGCGGGTTCGAGTTGGGTGGGTATGCCTTACACCCTTTATGCGGATGGGGCCCCCGTTAGTAAAGGGGTGTTGGACGCCACGGGACAAGTGGAGATTGAACACCAGGTAGTGACGAAAAAATACACACTGGAAATGGCCAACGGCGTTAGCTACAACATCCCGGTGGTGAGTGCATATAGCAACCCAGAGCAAGGGGTGCTGGCTAACCAGGGGCTGCATAAGTATTCGGGGCAGGCGAGCGATGTTGGGGAAAACACAAAGTCCCGTAACCTGTATGCAGAAGTGTTAGAAGGACGCAACAATAAGGAAGAAAGCGTATGAGTAAGCCAGAGATTACTGTACCTATCGCGACTTGTGAAACCAATCAGGCCACTATCACTCCTCCCTGGTTTGTCGTCAAAGAGGATGAGTGCAGTCTTACCAAGGCGACGTATAAACCGTTGGTGAATGGCGAAGAAGCATTTGCAGCCGTGTACCACGCAATTGCCAATGCACAAAAAACGGTCGATATTATTTGCTGGGGCTTTCAGCCGTCTATGTTTTTTCTTCGTGATGGTCAAGCACCTTGTATTGGAGAGTTACTCAGAACTCTCGTGCGGGAAAAGCAAGTACAGGTGCGTATTTTGGGGTGGGAAATGCCACTCAATGCTGCAGGAGCAGGAGGCGAGGCTAACTTGCCGGGTAAACCTGGTATAAAGCCTCGCGCTGGGCAAAGTGCCACTGATGAGCAACATGAATATGATAAAAGATGGTTTTTAGAACATACATGGTACGATCTGAAAGTGTTACCAGGCAATTCCGCAGTTTGGCCTAATACGGCAGCCAATACAATGTCAAAAACAACCCAAGCTTGGCCGAACCCACAAGCTAGCGGGATGTCACCTAATACCCAGTTTTGGCCTAATCCAGCGCCAAAAGAAGATAATTTGAAAGGTATAATGGGTGAACGTTGGCCCCTTTTTGTCGGCCGTGGATTTGGTACACTCAATCGAGCAGAAATTGCCTATCGTGCCTCTTTTAAAGCCTTTGACAAAGATCTCAGTCTATCAACAATTGGTGGTCTAGCTGGAGCTCCCTCTCACCATCAAAAAACTGTGCTGGTAGATTTTGAATTACCCGAATCGGCGGTGGGATTTGTTATGGGGCATAATATGCTGGACGAATATTGGGATACTGATGCCCACACCGCAGAGCGTCGCCCTGGTGCAGATTCATTAGAATATCGTGAGAACGTATTCGGTTTTCTCCGGGAGCCCAATAAGGGGCCAACCGGTTTCTTGCCGCGCCAAGATATCTCTAGCCAGGTAACTGGCCCGATTCTGGCTGGCCTGCATAAAAACTTTGCCACTGCCTGGCAGAAGGAAACCGGTGAGGATTTGCTTACTGCCCGCAAGGCTGATGAGGTGGCCAAACGGCTGGAGCCTCGGCCGGAATATGGTACGGAACTGCCGGCACAACTGGTGCGTACCCAACCGCAGGAAGGAATGCGTGAGATAGAAGCGCTTTATCTTAATGCGGTGAATAATGCTACTCAGTTTATCTATATTGAAAACCAGTATTTTCGCTGGCCCGCATTTGCAGAGGCGATCAAAACAACAGCGGCGGCTCAGACAGCCGGGGGTAAACAGGGGGCGATACATCTGTTTGTAACCACCAATGTGACCGACGGCGGAATAGGTGCTGGAACGGTGAATACCCAACGTATGATGGCAAGCCTAGGGCGTGCGGATATGATCCCCGAAGTGACTAAATTGGGTAAGATAAAGAAAATTCCTGTACCTGATATAGATATAGACTTTAGTAATCCCCCTGATAAGGCAGCCATGGATAAATATCAGCAGGAAGTAAAAGAGTATGAAGCGAAAATTGAGGAGATTAAAAATACCCCTATTATGCAAGGCCCCACTCCCCCAGGCCTGAAAATGCATATCTGCTCGTTGGTGGCGCCAGATTCACCAGGAAACAGTTGGATGCCGGTTTATATCCACTCCAAACTGATGATTATTGATGATGTTTTTACCACCCATGGTTCGGCAAATATCAACACCCGCAGTATGCAGGTGGATAGCGAAATGAATATTGCCCACGATTCGCACCTCGTGACTAAAGCCATGAGGCAACGGTTATGGAAATTGCATACTCACCCCCCTGCGGGTACTAACGAAACAGATGGGAACGATAAGCAGGAGGGGCCTAATATAGCAGCAGAAGTGGCGTGGGGAGATGATCCGGCGGAAGCATTTGAGACTTGGGGTCAACTCCTTAAAGAAAACAAGAGACTTCAGGGGAAAAAATTCCCTCCTATAGCTTCAATAATTGAGTTTCTTTATCCCTCTGCAACTTGGGCGGACCTAGACTAATGCGCACCCTATTACTGCTATTTTCCTGCCTGCTGCTGATCGCTTGTGATCCCGGTAGCACAACCAATTCGATTAAAAAAGAGGCCCCGATGGACCCACTCAGTGATATTAAAGCCAAGCTGGCGTTTACCTGCAAACATGAAGTGATCCCCGAACCAACGGCAGAGGCCGATATGCTGTTTAAGTACGCCCGCTGGCTGCAAGTGAATAACCAGCTAAAACCGGACCCCAAGGTGGACCAGGAGGTGGAGCGGTTGTATCGTATTGCGGCCACCAACGGGCACTATAAGGCCAGTATCAATCTGCAAAATGGCGGCATGCGTGGTCAGTTTCATCTGCGCAGTGCAGAATATTTACGCATCAGCCAGCAGTTGATTGATGCCAAGGTCGCCTCGGGCTACTACTTTATCGCGGTCTATCTGGAACAAGGTGCCGCTGGGTTAAAACAAGACCCGGAGATGGCGCTGCGTTATTACCGCAAAGCGGCGGATGAGGGCAGTGCACTGGCACAAGCCTATGTCGCTGATAAGCTGGAGCCCATTGATATTGCCCCCGATATTGCGCGCCAAATGCGCCATTGTGCCGCAGAACAAGGCAATGGTGATGCTGCTCTGGCTTTAGGGATAGATCTTAAAATAGATGGCCATTATGCAGAAGCTTTGAAGGTTTACCAGTTAGGGGTGACAGCTGGTAATTCTACTTCTGCTTATACCTTAGCAAATACATTTTCTGGGGTTTCTTCCCGCGATAGAGTGAACTATCTTGCTCAACAAATAGATCCTGAACGTGCCCAACGTTACAAACAAATCTGGAAGGTGTTAAGTGACTACTCTTATGCCAACCCCTCAGTACCAGAAATCAATGAGATTGTACCGCTACCCCCGGCACCATTGCCTGCCTGGGACGGTAAGTTGAAATGGCTAGAAGCGCGCGAAGCCAATATTCCGCCCCCAAAACCAGCCGAATCACTGATCGCAGAATTGGCACGAGCGAAAAAGCTTAATCCGCTTACTGGTCGCCCCCTGCCAGACTCACCAGATTTTGATAAAAACACCGGTGCGCAGTTGTTGTGCCATAGTGGTGACGTTTGCCCGAAAAGTGGTTACTGGGTGGCTTGGTCGGCCTATGGCAGGATCAATCAACAAAATCGCTATTTTAAGCAGGGTATGCTGATGCCCATTGCACGAGTAGAAAGTTATCGACCACGCATTTGGCCGCTGAACCCTAAATATGTGGTGCAGGATATAGCCGTAGAATGGAGCCTCCTAGGCGAAGCATGAGATTAACGCTTATTTTTATCGACTGATTATGTTGAAGGAACAGGACTGATGCGCTGCTTGTTATTGCTGGTTTGTTTTCTGCTGGTCGCTTGTGACCCAGGCAGTGCATCTAGCTCGGTGAAAAAGGGTGTCTCGCTAGACCCACTCAGTGATATTAAAGCCAAGCTGGCGTTTACCTGCAAACATGAGGTGATCCCCGAACCGACGGTGGATACCGATATGCTGTTTAAGTACGCCCGCTGGTTGCAAGTAAATAATCAACTAAAACAGGACCCCAAAGTGGATCAGGAGGTGGAGCGGTTGTATCGCATTGCCGCCGCTAACGGCCACGTTAAAGCAAGTATTAATCTGCAAAATGGCGGCATGCGCGGTCAGTTTCACCTGCGCAGTGCAGAGTATTTACGCATCAGCCAACAGTTGATTGATGCCAAAGTTGCCTCTGGCTATTACTTTATTGCGGTCTATCTGGAACAAGGTGCAGCGGGGTTAAAGCAAGACCCGGAGATGGCGCTGCGCTATTACCGTAAAGCGGCTGATGAGGGTAATCCGCAAGCACAGGCTTATGTTGGCAAAAAACTGGCCCCGATCGATATTGCCCCAGAGATTGCGCGCCAAATGCGTCGTTGTGCCGCTGAACAAGGTGAAAGTGATGCGGCTCGAGCTTTAGCTACTGATTTAAGAATTGATGGACATTATAAAGATGCACTGGAATCTTATCAGCTTGCTGTGGGCGCTGGTGATGAGTTTGCCGCCTATTTTTTGAGTAATGGATTTAATGGGCCCGCTTCCTCCGATAATATGTACTATCTTGCCCTACAGAAAGACCCCGAGCGTGCTCGGCGTTATGAACAGATCAGTGATATATTGGGCAATTATTCCTACGCCAACCCCTCAGTGCCAGAAATCAACGAGATTGTGCCGCTGCCGCCAGCACCACTGCCTGCTTGGGACGGTAAGTTAAAGTGGTTGGAGCCACGCGAGGCCAATATTCCGCCCCCCAAACCGGCTGACTCACTGATTGCAGAATTGGCACGAGCGAAAAAGCTCAATCCGCTTACCGGTCGCCCGCTGCCTGATTCCCCGGATTTTGATAAAAATACCGGTGCCCAACTGTTATGCCAAAGCGGTGAACCGTGCCCGAAAAGTGGTTATTGGCAGGTGGCTTGGGCGCCTTATGAGGGGCTCAGCCAACAAGAGGTCCGCTATTTTAGACAAGGTACCCCGATGCCCACTGATCGTATAGAAACCTACCAACCCCGCATTTGGCCGCTCAGCCCCAAAATGATAGTACAGGATAAGTCAGTGGCTTGGCGGTTCTTGGGTGAGGCGTAGTGATTAACGCTTATTTCTATCAACGGATTATCTTGAAGGAACAGGACTGATGCGCTGCTTGTTATTACTCGTTTGCTTTCTGCTGGTCGCCTGTGATCCAGGTAGTGCATCAAACTCGGTAAAAAAGGGTGTCTCGCTAGACCCACTCAGCGATATTAAAGCCAAGCTGGCGTTTACCTGCAAACATGAAGAGTTCCCTGAACCGACGGCAGAGGCCGATGTGCTGTTTAAGTACGCCCGTTGGCTGCAAGTAAATAACCAGCTAAAACAGGACCCCAAGGTGGATCAGGAGGTGGAGCGGTTGTATCGCATTGCTGCCGCCAATGACCATTATAAAGCCAGCATTAATCTGCAAAATGGCGGCATGCGTGGGCAGTTCCATCTGCGCAGTGCCGACTATTTACGTATCAGCCAGCAGTTGATTGATGCCAAGGTGGCGTCTGGCTATTACTTTATCGCGGTCTATCTGGAACAGGGTGCTGCGGGGTTAAAGCAAGACCCAGAAATGGCGCTGCGTTATTATCGTAAAGCAGCGGATGAGGGTAATTCGCAAGCGCAAGCCTATGTCGCTGATAAATTAGCCCCCATTGATATCGCCCCGAATATCGCGCGCCAAATGCGCCGTTGTGCCGCTGAACAGGGTAATGGTGAGGCGGCTAAAATGTTGGCAGCTGACTTAAGAATTGACAAACAATATCTGGCAGCACTGGATGTATACCAATTAGGGGTGGCGGCAGGTAATTCCACTTCAGCCTCTACGTTAGCTGATGGATTTGCTGGAGCTCTCCACTCAGATACACTGAATTATCTCGATCTACAGAAAGACCCTGAACGTGCCCAGCGTTATGAAAAGATCTGGAATATGTTAAGTAATTACTCCTACGCCAACCCCACGGTACCGGAAATAAATGAGATTGTACCGCTGCCCCCAGCGCCGTTACCAGCCTGGGATGGTAAGTTGAAGTGGTTTGAAGCGCGTGAGGCCAATATTCCGCCCCCAAAACCAGCCGAATCACTGATTGCAGAATTGGCGCGAGCGAAAAAGCTTAATCCGGTTACCGGTCGCCCGCTGCCAGATTCCCCAGATTTTGATAAAGACACTGGGGCGCAGTTGTTGTGCCAAAGTGGTGAACCGTGCCCGAAAAGTGGTTACTGGCAGGTGGCTTGGGCTCCTTATGACGGCAGTAGTCAACATGGGGTTCGCCATTTTAAACAAGGCACCCCAATGCCCACGGATCGTGTAGAAACCTACCAACCCCGCATTTGGCGGCTCAGCCCTAAAGTGGTGATGCGTGTCTGGATAAATGAAATCACGTTAAGCTCTTTTTTAGGTGCATAGCGGCGAGTGACATGGAGTTCAATTTAGGAGCCTAATCGTTATGTTGAAAAATGAAAAATTCTGGCTGTTAGTTGCCATATTGTTAGGTGGTGTTGGTTTTTTTAGCGGGTTTTTGAGTCTAGTGGGTGCTTCGGGAATTGGTAGTATCGCTTGTTACAGTTGTTTATCTAATGCAAAGATTGCAGCAGTTGTAGGCATTTTCTCTTTTGGTGCGGCATTCTTTTCTGCCATTTGCGCAGTTTGCCTTTCTGGGAGCGAGGAGGAACGTTCTTCAGGCAATACGCTAGTGAAAATACTGGGGATTTTGACTGCGCTGATAGCAGGTTTGTTTTTTTTCCTGCTCATTGGGTTGATAGACCAGATATAACCCACTTACCTTAAAGGAATGATTCTATTTAACAAGTTGTTATTTTTTTATAAAAACCCCTTGAATTTTATTGCTAATAATACTGACGAGGATGGAATAAAAAATGAAAGGCATTATTCGCATTGGTGATAACAATACCGGCAATGGCTCGGTACTGAGTGGATCTGGCAAGATGAAATTCATGGGGATTGGCGTGGCGCGCCAAGGTGATCCGGTTAGCTGTTCAAAGCATGGGCAAAACAGTATTGCTGAAGGGCACCCTAGCTTTAAGGACAACGGCGTTCCTGTTGCCTTTAACGGACACCGTTGTGCTTGCGGTTGTGTGCTTATTTCGAGCTTGCCACAAGCGGCGGCAAGCTAACATGGCGGTTAATCTTAAACTGGTCCCACCACCTGCGCCTCTTCCCAAAGCCCCTAAATGGTGGGTGTGGTTACTGTTACTGATTGTCGCGTTATTAGCTGGCATTGCTTATGCCGTATTCATTAACCAAGCAAAAACCCAGATAAATAACCAAGACTTTTGGCAAACAGCGTTGGCTATCCCGACCTTGTTCTGGCTTATCTTACTGCTGTTGCGTATGGCGTGGTATCAAGGGGTATCAGCAACGGCAAAGGGGTGGAATCGTGACCGCGAAAAAGTCATTGAGCGTGAAACCCAACGGGGTCGGCGTTCTTTGCAAATATTGGGCCTCAGCCTGAATAGCGCATTGCGCGAGCTTGATGATACAGATGGGCAGACCCAGTGGGACGCATTGCAGGCCAGAACACAGGCGCTTAAAACACAGGCATCCTGGCAGAGTGATAAAGGGATACGCCATAGTCGGTTGGCACGGCGAGCGCACGAGGCCCTGGAGCCGTTGTTGACCCGTGAATTCACTAACCTGCTGGATGAATTGAGCCGTTTGCTATTATCGGTGCCTGCGGATGTGCCATTGGCATTATTGATAGAAAATCACAGTCGTTTGCCTAATGAGCAGGTGCAGGCTCTCTGGCAATCCAGTTGGCAGGCCAGCCAGATCAAACACCGTGTGATACCGGTTGAGGGCAGCGGCCTGGCTGCGGTGGACCAGTGGCTGGATCAACGTGCCCATGAGCAATCGCTGTTACTGGTGGTGGCAATGCAAATTGAACCGGAATCACCGGAAGGGACAGCGGAAGCAGTCATTGGTTTATTACTGGGAAATCCTCACCTGCAGACTGAACTGGCACCGATGGCCTGCCTGCATCGGCCGGAACAAGCCCATGGAATCGCACCTGAAGACGTGAACTATGCGCTGGTACAGTCTCTGGATTGGGGGCAGGTATCTGCGGATGAGGTCACCGCAGGTTACATGATAGGTGTTGATGCAACGTGGCATACGGCGATTGCCACGGGGCTGGAAGCTTTATCAAGCCCGATGAAAATCGGCCAGGATCTGCACGACCTGGGCAGTAGTCTGGGCTATGCTGGGCCCGCCGCCCCTTGGCTTGCCGTTGCCTGTTCAGCAGTAGAATGCGCTGGCGGTAAACCTCAACTCATTGTCAGTGGTGATAACCAGGCGAATACACCGCTTTGGGCCACACTGGTCACGCCAGCAACCCAATCCTAGGGGAAATCCCCGCGCAGGCATTCAGTCGCGAAATCATTACCGTCAACATGTCGGGTTTCGTCTGGCGGACTGAAAGAATCAAAATAATAAAACGTATTGTGGTATCTCAGGGATTGTTTCACCCTGGGTTGCCGCTGCATTAGACGCTGACTTTACTTGTATTGGGCAACAATCAGGGTTGGCATCATCGACGACAGGAGCGGAAAGTTTTGTCTATACCATCACATCAGGAAGTAGGAATGAACACATTGAGTCGAGTCTGGCGTGTCGGTGGGCTAACGCTCTTGCTGCTGGCGGCGCTAGGACTGATTGGCTGGGCTATCTGGCATCATGGCGAAATGATAGGGCTCGATACGCCGCGACAAAAGGCGATAGCTATCCTGCTCATTAGTTTGCTGGGGGTGGCACTGCGCGTTGGGCCAGCATTGTTTCGGCGGTTACAACACAAGGGGTATCACCAAGAGGAACAGAATACGCCGGCAGGTCGTGAAAATAGCCTGAAACAGGCGCGCCATTCGACCATCACCGAACTACGCCAAGCCCTCCGTAACACCTATGGCCGCTTTTGGGCGAGCAAGGTGCGTATTTTACTGATTACCGGCAGTGCGGCGGAGGTGGAACAACTAACCCCGGGCCTGACTACCCAGTCCTGGCAAGAAAACAATGCGACGGTGCTGCTATGGGGCGGTGATCTCGCGGCCCCCGTTGATGCAGCCTGGTTAGGGGCCTTGCGTCCATTGCGTCACTGTCCGCTCGATGGCATGGTTTGGGTCACTGCGGCATTCGCCTGCGACACCACCTTGGGGCAAGAGACGGCCAGGACAACGCTGTCTGCCGATATGATGGATAACGTAGCACGAGCGTTTACTGCGCGTTTCCAAACACTTGGTTGGCGGTTGCCGCTGTATGTTTGGTCACTGCAAGAGAGCTCCTGGGATCAACAAGGGCGTATCAGTCAGTCAGTGGGTTGTCTGTTACCGACTGGCTGTCAAGAGGAAGAGTTGGCGCAGCGCCTGACCCAACTGCTGCCCACGCTGGCCGAACAGGGTACCCAGCAAGTACAAGTCGACTCACGCCATGATTTTCTGCTGTCGTTGGCCCATGGCTTGCGCCATGGGGGTATCGACCGGTTAAAAAATTCGCTGTCGGTGCTGCTCAGCCGTTATCAGCCGCTGCCGTTGGCGGGGGTGTTTTTCAGCCTGCCTTCGGCCTATACAACAACCCGAGTGCCACATTATTGGGGCAAAGATAACCGCTGGGATGTGTTACTCGATTCATTACCCGCCTTACCGAAAGGGCTGGCCACCAAAAAAATGGGGGGAGCTTGGCATCAGGTACTGGCCATGGTGGCAGCGGGCGCGATGGTACTGTGGGGGGCCGGTATGCTGGGCTCGTTCTATGCCAACCGCACACTGATTAACGGCAGTGCGCAGCAAAGCCGGCAGGCGCTGGACAACCAACGCCCGCTGACGGAACGTTTGCAGGCCCAGTATGCACTGCAACAGACCCTCGCCAGTTTGCAATACCGAGTGGCCACCGGCAGCCCGTGGTATAGCCGTGCCGGGTTGAACCAGGATGCGGCACTGTTGCAGGCGCTATGGCCCTTCTATCAGCAAAGCAATAACCAGTTGATACGCGATGAAGCCGCCCGTTATCTGCAACAGCAACTGGCGACACTGGTGGCGATGCCGCCGGAAACGCCACAGCGTATTGCCCAGGGCAAGCTGGCGTACAACCAGTTGAAAGCCTACCTGATGATGGCGCGCCCGGAGAAAAACGATTCGGCCTTTTTGAGCCAGACCTTGCAGACTACCTGGGCGCAGCGCCCGGGGGTGGATGCCGGGCAGTGGCATGCGCTGTCACCGGCCTTGCTGGGGTTCTATGCCGAGAACCTGGCGGCACACCCGGAATGGAAGATTGAGCCGGACAGCAACCTGGTGCGTGACGTACGCCAGATTTTGTTGCGTCAGTTTGGGGTGCGCAATGCCGAAGCCACGCTGTATCAGAACCTGTTGCAGCAAGTGGCCAAAAACTATGCCGACATGACCCTGAACCAGATGATTGGCGATACTGATGCCAGTCTGTTGTTCTCCACCGAAGAGGTGGTGCCGGGGATGTTTACCCGTAAAGCCTGGGAAGAGAACGTATCGAAAGCCATCGACCGGGTGGTGAAGGAGCGGCGTGAAGAGATTGACTGGGTGTTGACCGACAGCACCCAACCGCTGGGCAGCGATATCTCCCCGGAGGCATTGAGAACGCGCCTGACGGAACGTTATTTCACTGATTTTGCCAGCAGTTGGCTGGATTTCCTTAACAGTATCCAGTGGCACCGGGCGGAAAGCCTGTCGGATGCTATCGACCAGTTGACGCTGATGAGCGATGTGCGTCAGTCGCCACTGATTGCTCTGATGAATACGCTGGCGTGGCAGGGCAAGGCTGGGCAGACGGGGGGGCGCTTTCTGACTCCCTGGTCAAATCAGCCCAGAATCTGTTCAACAACAATGGTCAGCCCAGTATTGACCAGGAGGCGGGGCCGAAAGGGCCGCTGGACAGCAGCTTTGGGCCGTTACTGGCCTTGATGGATGGCAAGGCAGGCGGGCAGGGCAATACCAACCTGAGCCTGCAAACCTTCCTGACCCGCGTGACCCGTGTGCGCCTCAAACTGCAACAGGTGACCAACGCCACCGACCCGCAAGCCATGACACAATCCCTGGCGCAAACGGTGTTTCAGGGCAAAGCGGTGGACCTGACCGATACCCGCGATTACGGTAGCCTGGTTGCCGCCAGTCTGGGGCAGGAGTGGAGCAGCTTTGGTCAGGCGATGTTTGTCCAGCCAATGGAGCAGGCCTGGCAACAGGTGCTGACCCCGACGGCGGACAGCCTGAATGCCCAGTGGAAAAGTGCCATTGTGGATGACTGGAACAGTGCCTTTGGCGGGCGTTATCCGTTCAAGTCAGTGTCTGCCGATGCGTCGCTGTCGTTGATGTCACAATACCTGCGGGCTGACAGCGGGCGTATCCAGCGTTTTCTGGAAAGCAATCTCGGCGGTGTGTTGCACAAAGAGGGCAGCAAATGGGTGGCGGATACCGTTAATGCCCAGGGGCTGACCTTTAACCCGGCGTTCCTGGCGGCGGTGAACAAACTCAGTCATCTGGCGGATGTGGCGTTTACCAACGGCGATGCCGGGCTCTATTTTGAGCTGCGTCCGGGTACCGCCAAGGAAGTAATGCAAACTGATTTGGTTATCGACAGCCAGCGCTTGACCTATCTGAATCAGATGCCGGCGTGGAAACGCGTTGCCTGGCCCAACGACACCTCCGCCCCGGGGCAAGCCTCAGTTGGATCAGCACCCAGGCAGGAACGCGGCTGTATGCTGACCTGCCGGGGCAGTGGGGGCTGATACGCCTGCTGGAGAAAGCCACGGTCAAAGGGTATATGGGGGGCACCACCGTCTTTGACGTCAGTTGGAAGACGCAAGACGGGTTGCCGCTGAATTACTCACTGCGTACTGAACTGGGGGAAGGCCCACTGGCGCTGCTGGCCCTGAAAGGGTTTGTGATGCCGGAGCGTATTTTTGTCACTGGCAATGCGGCGGTGGCGGACGCCGATGTGGCTAGTGCGAAATAACCTGAGTTACCGGGCGTGGTGAGGCAGTTACTATGCCCGGTTGCCCGGTGATACCCCTTTAATTGATTTGAGTCATAAGGACGTCGTATGGAACAATCGGTTTTTGCCTGTTATCTGGCGGGTTGGAAAAAGTGCTTTGTCTATCAAGGCACTGCCAGCCGTAAAGAATTCTGGTCATTTATCCTTGGCAATCTGTTGATTGGGATTTTGCTGCAGTTTTTGATCATTATCTTGGCGGTTGTTTATGCGGGGAGTGGGGGGATAGCACTGGACTTGATTTCCTATGTGGTATTTCCCATGTTGATTCTTTTTCCCTTGATGTTACTGCTAGCGGTGACTGCCTTGGGTATTCGGCGTATGCATGACATCGGCAAGTCAGGGTGGTGGTTCGGTGGGATGCTGGTGTTTAATCTGATTATTCTGCCTGTTATTCAGATGAGTATTTTTTCCTTTTTCATTAATTCAAGGGGATATGATGAAGGACTTGAAGTGGTCAGTATCATTATTATGCCCCTGTTTTTGATATCCTTGGCTTACCCTCTCTGGCTCTGCAGCCAACCAACAAAAATAATTTCATCCCCTTCATCGCCGGATGTCACGAATTAATATTATTGAGGTCGTTTATTGTCATGAAGGACTTAACCCTGCGTTATTTTGACGCCGAAATGCGCTACCTGCGCGAGGCGGCCAAAGAGTTTGCCGAGGCACACCCTGACCGGGCAGCAGCGCTGGATCTGGACCGGGCCGGTGTGCCGGACCCGTATGTGGAACGCCTGTTTGAAGGTTTTGCCTTCTCGATGGGGCGCTTGCGCGAGAAGCTGGACGACGACCTGCCCGAATTGACCGAAGGGCTGGTCAGCCTGTTATGGCCCCATTATCTGCGTACCATTCCCTCACTGTCGGTGGTGGAAATGGCCCCGCCTGCGGGCAATATGAAAATGAGCGAAACGGTGCCGGCCGGGTTTGAAATCCTCTCCCAGCCAGTAGGGCCGAAGAAAACACAATGCCGTTACCGCACCACCCAGGACCTGACGCTGCAACCGGTGTCTCTGTCCAAGGTTGAGCTGTTGACCGAGCCCGATGGGCGCTCGGCTATCCGCTTGCGTTTTGTCTGTAGTGATCTGACGGACTGGACCACTGTAGACCTCAGCCAACTGCGCTTCTATCTCAATGGCGATGCGCCCCTGACCTGTGCCCTGCATCTGGCCCTGACCAAGCGTCAGGCTTCAATGTCGTTGAGCTTCTTCTCCCATCAGGGTCGGATGGCGGAGCCGCAACCGCTGGCGGGGCATTTTTCCCCAGGCGGGTTTGCCGAAGATGACCGGCTGTGGCCAAAAGGGGATACCGCCTTCAGCGGCTATCAGTTGCTGCTGGAGTATTTCACCTTTCGTGAAAAATTCATGTTCGTGTACCTCAATGGGCTGGAGAAGGTCACCTTCCCCGAGAATATCACCGGGTTCGATATTGACATCGTGCTGAGCGAATTGTGGGATCACCAGTTGCCGATCTCCACCCACCACCTTCGCCTGCACTGTGTGCCGGTGATTAACCTGTTCAAGGTGGAAGCCGACCCGCTGATTATCAACGGGCTGGAAAGCGAATATCTGCTGCGCCCCCGTCGTTTGCAGGATGGCCATACGGAAATCTATTCGGTGGATGAGGTGGTGGGCTCCCTGCGCACCGATGATGCGGTGTATGTGCCGTTCACCAGTTTCCGTCACCGGGGGGGCATGCTGCGCCGCACCGCGCCGGAGCGCTATTACCACACCCGCGTCAAACGCGGCGTCTCGGGGCTGCATGATACCTGGCTGATCCTCGGTGGGCAGGCGTGGGAAGATGACCGGCTGTTTGAGCGGGAAACGGTGTCACTGCTACTGACCGGCACCAACGGCCAGTTGCCGCGCAAGGCACTGCAAAGCACCTTACTTGACCGGGCGGAGCAGGCGCTGCCGGTGCCGCTGAAGATCCAGAACCTGTGCAAACCGACGTTACCGGCCTATCCACCGGCGGAAGACCGTTTCCACTGGCGGGTACTGAGCCACCTGGGCTCCAGCTTCCTCAACATGATGGCCAGTGCCGAAGTGCTGCGCGGCACCCTGGCGTTGTATAACTGGCTGGATGACGAGATGGTCAACCGCAAACTCGATGCGATAGTGGACGTCAAACACTTCCAGACCCAACGCTTTGAAAAGGGCTTTTTACTCCGGGGGATCGACATTGTGGTGACCCTGGATGCCAACGGATTCAGCGGTGAAGGGGATATCAACCTGTTTGGTGAAATGCTCAACCGCTTTTTTGCCCTGTATGCCGATATCCATTTATTTAACCAGCTGACGCTGGTTATTCAGCCCAGTGGAAAACACCTGCGATGGAAAGAGAATCACAATCAGCGCATACCCGGCTGATCGACAAACTGGGGAAGAAAGCCCCCTACATCAACTTTTACCGCTTTTGCCAACTGCTGGAGCAGAGTCAGCCAGGGCAACCGGGTTTGGGGACCGGGCAATCGCCGCACCCTGACCCGGTGCGTTTTCGTCCCCACCCGGGGATGGGGTTCCCGGCCAGTGAGCTGAAAAGTCTCAGCGCCGATCCGGATTATCCGCACCGGCCGCCTACCGCCCGGGTGACGTTCCAGGGGCTGTATGGGGTGGAGTCGCCGTTGCCGACGTCATACATTGATGACATTGCGCAACAGCGTGAAGGGAGCGAGGCGGTCAGTGATTTTCTTGATATATTCAACCATCGGCTGACCACGCAGTTTTACCGCATCTGGCGTAAATATTCCTACCCGGCCACCTTTGAGCCCGGGGGCACCGATGAAACCTCACAATATCTGCTGGGGCTGGTGGGGTTGGGGATCCCGGGGAGTGCGGCGCATATTGGCACGCCGATTTCGCGCTTTCTGGCGTTGTTGGGGGTGTTGCGTTTACCGACCCGCACTGCCGAGGGCATCTCGGCGTTAGTCAAACTGTTGGCCCCGAATACCCGGCCGACCGTGACCCCTCATGATCGCCTGTCCATTGCGCTGGACAATCCGACCATGATGTCTTGCCGCCAGCCGGTGACGTTAGCCAGCTACCCGGTGATGGGGCGCAGTACCGTTGAGGTCAACAGCCAGGTGCTGCTGACACTGACCACCTCGGATCCGCAGGAAGCTCAGGGGTGGCTGCCGGGGGGCGAACTGTATACGGACTTGTTTGCCTTGCTGCATGTTTACCTGGGGGCACGGTTGCATGCGCGCCTGCAATTGCGCGTGCCACGGCCGTTGCTGCCGGATGCGCAGCTTTCCTGTTCTCCCCGGCTCGGTAGCCCGCAGTTGGGGAGAACGGCGATCATGCGGCGCATGGCGGCCCCCCCGAGCCCGGCGGTGGAGGACATTGTTACCATCAGTTTAGGGCGTTATCAGTCCGTTTTTGAGAATACTAACTACAGGGAGGCCGAAAGTGGCGAATATCAATATTAAGGGCGCGATGTTGTTTAAAAACGCGGTGTTCTGGCGGCGTAAACCGGCGGCGGCGCTACTGTCGCTATTAATGGTGAGCGGGCTGTTGTCCGGTTGTGGACTGACGCAACGGGTGTCTGACGGGGCGGTGTCGATGACCAAAGCCGTTTTTTACAAACAGGTGAATACCTTGCATCTGGACATCATGGCGCGGCCGGCCACCAACAATAATGCCAGTGGTGCGCCGCTTTCCACGGTGGTGCGTATTTATCAATTGAAAGACCGCAAGACGTTCGATAGCACCGATTATCCGTCGTTGTTTGCCAGCGACAGCCAGGCCATCAAGGCGGATTTACTGGCTGAAAAAGATGTTTCAGTCAGGCCGGATGAAACGGTCTCCATTGATATGCCGATGGAGAAGGAGACCCAGTACGTGGCGGTGGCCGGGATGTTTTTGTCGCCGAATCAGGAGAAAAACAACTGGCGTGTGGTTCTCAAGCGCGATGAGCTGGATCCGGACAAGGCACGGCAAATCGAACTTAAAGATCAGGGTCTGACCCTGCTCCCGTTAAAGGAGTAACCCATGCCCCGTCCCTCATTATATGAAACCCTCTACGGCAACTTTGCCGGGGGGCTGGATTTACACCAAATTAGTGAAGAGAACCAGTTGATTATGTCGGTGCTGGACAATATGCAGCGTATACTCAACTGCCGCGCGGGGACCTTGTCGCACTTGCCGGACTATGGCCTGCCGGATATGAGCAAAATCCTGCAGGGGATGCCCGGTACGGCTCACCAGTTAATCACTACCCTGTCTGACGTGTTGCTGAAATATGAGCCGCGCCTGAAGAGGATTGATGTGCTGATGCTGGAACAGAGCACCCCCGGTGAGTTACGCTATGCCATTGATGCCGAGCTGAAAGGTGTGGGTCTGGTGCGCTATGGCACCGAATTTACCCCACAGGGCAAAGTGTTGCTGCGCCACCTGCGTCAGCAACAGTTTATGGATAGCCAGTCACTTTATTGATTAATGTTCTTTGGGAACAGATGGTTGTCATCGTATTACAGGTGTGAGTGATGCACCTTAGCCGATCACCCCTCGCTGGGACGCGTGATACGCGCCCTCAAGGATGGGTTCACGACGTGTCGGCGTTGCGCTTCACTTTCACCACCCTGATGCTTAGTGTGAAGTGATAGTAAGTGTAGTTATTGAGAACAGAGGGAGCTTGTCACATGAATACACGCAAACAACTTAAAAACGGCGGTGACCCGCGCGCCCTGGCGGATTATGCTGCGCTACGGGATGAGATGATGAAGCTTTCCCATCCGGCTCGGCCGGATGTGAACTGGAAGCAGGCGGAAACCCTGTGCCTGCGGCTGTTTGAACAAAATGGCGTCGAGCTGCAGACCGCTGCCTGGTATACCCTTGCACGTACCCATATCGCCGGGGTGGTGGGGTTTAACGAAGGGCTGGCGCTGCTTGATGCGCTGGTGAGTTATCAATGGGCGGTGATGTGGCCGGGGCATAGCCATGCGCGGATAGAAATCATCGCCGGGCTTAGCCCTCGTTTACAGGCGGTGTTGCGCACCTTTCCCCTGGATACCCGTGATGAATTGCCGGCGTTGTATCAGGCGGAGAAAGGGCTGAACAGCTTTTGTGAGGCGCTGGCGCGCCATGAACTGAAACAGGCCAGCCGCATGGACGGGTTGTTGAATCAGGTCAAGCAGGCCATTACCCGGTTGGAAAATTCCCCCCATGAAGAGCAATCTGAGCCGACGGTGGCTCTGCCGCCACAAGCCGTCACGGCAGAGCCGGAGACTGAACTGAGCGGTCATCAACCGCTGGTGTATGTTGCCCAATCGCTGCCGGAACCGCCGCCAACATCATCACTACCCCCATCAACACCCTTACCTCAATCACCGCTACCTCAATCATCGCTACCCCCATCACCACCGCCACCAGCGGATAAACGGGGTTATGTGTGGTCGTTTATCGGCGGGGCCAGTAGTGCCTTACTGGTGGGGGGCCTGCTGCTCTGGGGTTGGCAGTACCAGTATTCGCCTATGGCGGTGGAGCAACAACTGGTGGCATCAATAACGCCGTTGCCGGAACTCCCGCGTCAGGCGGGTCAACTCAATGCATTGCGTGAGCCCGGTTCACTGGCCCAGCGGCAGGCGGAGAGTCTGGTACAGCAACAGGGGGCGCAGCTTAACTGGTTGATGGCACTGCCCCCGGGTTGGTCGCAGCAGTATGGACAGCAACTGATTACGCAGTCTCAGACCCTGTGGCCGGATAACCCGGAGGCAGAACAGATGCATACAGCCTGGCAACAACAGCTGGAAGCCAATGCCTTGCCATTGACGGCACTGGACAACTGGCATCAGGGGATGGTGAAACTCCAGCAATTGACTGACAGCCTGAATGCGCTGGATGAACGCAAGGGTAAATACCTGACGGGAAGTGAACTGAAAACCATGGTGTTTGCCATTACCCAGGAATTTGGCAAAACAGTGCCGATGGAAGAGCAACTGCGCCAACTGGCGGCGGTCTCAACAGATAACAGCTTATCGGCCAATGCGCAGTCTCAGGCAGAGCAGCGACTGGCGCAATTGCTTAACCGTTATGTGCTGATAAAACAACAGGTAACAGCGCCATGATACCACTCCCCGTCTGGTTCTTTGATGCCTTTGAACATCTGGCAAAACAAGATATCGATGCATTGAAACAGTTATGGGGAGCGGAGCCCGTGCTGCGAGCAGCAGTGGTACGCCTGGATAAAGATAACCCCGCATTGCATCCCCACAAATACTGTCCTCATTGTGGCAGTGATCACTATGTGCCTAATTCCCGCGAATGGGAATACCGTTGTCTGGACTGTCTTAAACAGAGTTCCCCTGCTACCGAAACCCCCTTTGCAGGCTTGCACCGTCGGAAATATTATATTTTGTATGCCGTGCTGATGACACACTGGGTTAATGACTATATTGAAGATGTGGTCTGGCTTTCAGGGTGCCATAACAAAATCTACTGGAAAGAGTATGCCAGCCGTCTTGAGCCGATATTGGCTGCGTTACCGGCACCTGTTACCCCTTTTCCTCGCTATCTGCATGGGTTCACACCCGAGCAGCAGGGGATGACCTGCCCGTCTTGCCACTCTCACCAGGTGAGGTATAAAGACCTGATGCCTGCGGCTAACCCGGATTTATCCTGCCAAGTCTGTCAGCACCACTTTGTGATGCATCCGAATATGCCCAGGGGGATGCTGCGTGATGGTACTCAACCAGAGGTGCCTGACTGGTTTGAAAAGGAGTTTGATCATACGTCAAATGCCGAGTATGAACACCTGGTAACAGTCTGGCACCGTGAACTGGTACTGCGTGAATTGGTGGATCGTCTGGATGAGCAGAACCCGGATCTGAATCGCGTACAGGAATGCCCATATTGCCATAATCACCGTATTATCCAGCCAGCAAGCGACTCGGAAAGCTATGCCTGCCCCGCCTGTGGTGCAACCTTTGTCGCTGCTACAGGAACAGTTTTTTATAAAATGCCCAAAGACCGTTATTTGGGACTCTATCGTGTGCTGGTGTTACTGTGGGGGCAGTGGTACCTGACAAAAGCGCTGCCGATATGCCGGATCTCTTCGGTCAATCAATTTCGAATCTATGAAAAACGGCTTCAGCCGTTATTTGAAGAACTGAAGGGTAGGCCGCTCACCCCACGGCCCCGCTGGTTGCTAGGGTTTACACCAGGGGAGCAGGGGGTAAGATGTTTGCATTGCCATTCGTTGAATTTAACGACGGAGGGGCGCACGGTGTCGCCATTGGATGACCCGAAAATAATCTGTGAGGCATGTGGTCATGAGTTTATGTTGCGGGAATGGTTCAAAGAGCGCGCAAGGAGCAACATGCAGCAAAAATCATGAGCCTGCTGGAAACCGCGAACCTGGCTGATGGGTGTTCTGCGGCGTCTGCAGGCTGGCCGCAAGCGCATCTGTAGGTGTTGCTGCCGCTGCAGGGGGCACCTTGTCGACTGGAGAGTGCAGACTGTCGTTTCGCCAGTTCCACACTAAGGACTGGCGCTACTGAGAGGGTAAATATCGGAACTCTACGCAAGGCGTGGCTTCAATGCCATGCACAACTGACTCAGCGCCTGTACCAGAACTCCTCCAACATCCCACTCAGTACATCACCACCTGACCAGCGCCTTACCAGGAAAGCTGTCAATATGAGTTAACCGTAACCAGCCATTAACTAAACAGGGTTTGTGCCCAGCGTGCTAAACCTGCAGTGACCGAACCAAAATCGTTACCACTGATGATGGGAATACCGGGTAATTGCTGTTGCAGTGCGCTACGCAGTAATGGCGAACGGGCACTGCCCCCGGTCAGGTAAATCACTTGTGGGTTACACTGACTGGTGGCCAGTGTCGCTCTCACTTGCTCCAGAATGCGTTCCAAAGGTTGCTCAATCGCGCTAGCCAGTTGCTCCTGAGTGATGGTTTTCTCCAGTCCCGAGTGCACAAACGCCAACTGAGTACAGTTGCTCTTCTGCTCAGACAGGGCGATTTTGCTCTCCTCCGCACTTCTTACCAGCCGGTAGCTTAAATGTTGCTGGTGTATTTTTAACAGGTATTTCACTTTCTCTGGTTCAGCGGCATCACGGATTAAATCACGTAGCAGGCGACCGGTGGGGGTACTGTAAAAATCCATTTGTGCCGGAACATCGTTAGTTGCCACGGCGTTCCAGTAAGGCAATGCGGGTAGGGCGATACCTTTTTCGGTTTTGCCACCCAAGCCAAACAGTGGCATCAACTGCTTAAAGGCCAGCATGATATCGAGGTCATTACCCCCTACACGGCAACCGCTATGCCCGAGCAGACTCTGCTGACGCTCCACGCGATTTCGCCATTGCGGGCCCATCAATAGCATTGAGCAGTCCGTTGTTCCCCCACCGATATCGACCACCAGCACGGTTTTCTCTTCGCTCAGTGTGGCTTCAAAATCCAGCCCGGCAGCCACCGGTTCGAATTGGAATTCAATCTGCTTGAAGCCCACTCGCTCGGCGGCGCGTAGTAAAATGCCTACCGCCTGACGATTAGCCTCTTCACCGCCACTTCCCTGGAAGTTGATGGGGCGGCCAATCACCGTTTGCTCAATATTCTGTTGTAAAACGCTTTCTGCTTGGCACTTAATGTGCCACATCATGGCGCACACCAGATCCTCAAACAGGGCAATTTGCTGCGGTTTCAACCCATTGGCACCCAGGAAGGATTTCGGTGAGCGGACAAAGTAGGTCTCTTCCGGCTCAGCAAAATAGTGTGCCAGTGCCTGCTGACCAAACGACACGCAGTCACTGCTGACCAGGATATCTTCGTGGCGATTAAAGGTGATGGCACGTTGCAACAGTTGCTGATTATCATCACTGCCGGTAGGTACCTGAGCATAACGATACAGCCACTCACTGACCGCCTCGCGTGTTGGCGCACACAGCATAGAAGGTAAATAAGGGCTGTTGTTTTCTAGCGACAATAATTCCGGGTGATTATTGTGCATGATGGCAACAGAACAGTTGGCGGTGCCATAGTCAAAACCAATAAACATTTTCTTTCCCCATGCCAATGAAGGGGGGCGACTTTACATTAGAGTGTTACGCTGGGCAATATCTATACTCGTAATACTTCAAGTTGCTTGGGTGTTGGCTGCATCCGTTCGCACCAGTCACATAGTGGCCTATGCTCCTGGCAACTCTCGGACTTGCCGCCTACAGGCAACACGAATTATTTAGAGTAAATACCGTCAATGAATAAATATTTAGCCAAGGTCGCGTCTACCTGTTTATCTTGATCAGGTTGATGTCCGGTTCCCGCACGTCAACGCTGGGTTTAAGTTTCATAATCCAGAAAAGTCGATTGAAGTGATGCCATGAAAAACCAACAACACGCGCTGTATCGTGCATTAAGTGCACGAGACCCTAAATTTGATGGCCGTTTTTTTGTCGGCGTCTCTTCCACCGGTATCTATTGCCGCCCAGTGTGCAGTGCTCGCACGCCAAAAATCGAAAACTGTACCTTTTACCCGAGTGCTGCCGCTGCTGAGTTAGCGGGGTTTCGTCCTTGTCTGAAATGTCGCCCGGAGCTGGCACCAGGATTGGCACTGATCGATTTGGGCAATCGTTATGCCCAGGTAGCGGTGCAATTGATTGAACAAGGCTATTTGGTGGAACATAGTTGCCAACAACTGGCGGCTCGATTGGGTATTTCTGATCGCCACCTGCGGCGTATTTTTGCCGAACAGTTTGGTGTATCGCCGATTGATTATGCGCAGTCATTTCGTTTATTACAGGCTAAACGACTACTGATGGACACCGACTTACCACTGGGTGAGGTGGCGTTTGCCGCTGGGTTTGGTAGCCTACGGCGTTTCAATGAGCTGTTTAAAAGCCGTTATCGGTTGATTCCTTCGCAATTGCGCAGTAATGCCGGTCAGCATCGGCAGACCACCCAGGCGGGGTTGGTGTTTCATCTGGGTTATCGTCCCCCTTATGATTGGCAACGTATGCTGGATTTTCTGCAGGCGCGTGCCGTCAGTGGGGTAGAGAGTGTAGTCGGAAAACACTATCTGCGTTCAATCACTATCCGCCAAGGGGGGGCTGATTATTCTGGTTGGGTGAGTGTCAGCCCGGAAACGTCACGTCACCGGGTACGAGTGGAAATTGCCCCTTCACTCAGTCGCGTGACCACAGAGGTTTTGCAGCGGATCCGGCAACTGTTTGATTTGGATGCCTCACCAGACTGTATTGTTGATGTCTTGGGGGAACTGGCGATGGATAAGCCAGGGATGCGCTTACCCGGTTGTGTTAATAGTTTTGAACAGGCAATGCGGGCGATATTGGGGCAACTGGTGAGTGTCAAAATGGCGGCCACCTTTGCCAGCAGGATGGCAAAACAGTGGGGGGAATCCTTGCCACAACCTTATGGCGAGATCACCCATCTGTTTCCCGATGCGACACGGATAGCGCAGTTGCAACCGGAAGAACTGCGTCCATTAGGGGTTCAATTGAAACGCGCTGCGGCGTTGATCGGTGTTGCGCGTGCGGTGAGCGAAGGGCGGCTGCAACTGGATAATGTGCTGGATATTGAGCAGGGCATCAAGGCGTTGACAGCATTACCGGGAATTGGCAGTTGGACGGCCAGTTATATCGCCATGCGTGCCTGGTCGTGGCCGGATGTTTTTCTGGCAGGGGACTATCTGATTAAACAGCGTTTCCCCGGCATGACACCGCGCCAGATTGAACGCTATGCCGAACGTTGGCGGCCTTGGCGCTCTTATGCCACGTTACATCTCTGGCATAATGACGTGTTATACGTTAATTGAGTTTAGTCGCTGCTTTCATTGGCTTGATAGCGGTAAACCTGCCCACGCCCGCCATTTTTGGCTTTGTAGCACGCAGCATCGGCCTCGGCGAGCAACGCTTCACTGGTGCCACTCTGGGCATCAATGGCGGTGATGCCGGCGCAGGCACCGACATGGTGTATTTTGCCTTCCCAATAGAATGGATACTCTTTTATCTGGGTAATCATCTGTTGCATCAGAGTCTGGGCATTTTCTAGCGTACAACCAAATAAGATCATGCCAAATTCGTCACCGCCCAGTCGCGCCAGACAGTCGTTATTACGCAGTTGGCGTAGCATCAACTGGCTAATCTCTTTCAACAGAGCATCACCTGCCGCATGCCCAGCACTGTCATTAACCGCCTTGAATTTATCAAGATCGAGGAAGACCAAGACATGGCGTTGGTGGTTATCTCTGGCATTGGCAATAGCATATTTCAGCTGTTGTTCGAAGCTGGTGCGGTTTTTCAAATTGGTCAGGGCATCGTGTGAGGCGTTGTAGCTGAGTTTATTCATCAATTCCCGTGCGGCACTCACGTCTTGCAGTACGATTACTGTACCTACCACGTCGCCATCAATGGTTTTCAATGGTGATATTGACTCTTGTACATCAAAACAATGACCATGTTGGTTATGGAGCACCAGTGAATTATCTGAGGGTAGGGCTTTGCCTGCCTGCAGAGTGTATTGCAGCGGGTTTTCCACCTTGGGGCCATCGATACCATCAGTTAAGTGTACGATGTTGTTGATGGGCATGCCCAGTGCCTGGGCTAACGGCCAACCACACATCTGCTCAGCCACGGGGTTCATAAAGGTGATGCGCATTTCGCTATCAGTAGAAATAACCCCTTCACCGATGGCGTCCAGGGTAATGTGTAAACGCTCTTTTTCTTGGTGCAGAGCCTCGGTCAGTGACTTTACTTCCGTCATATCGATATGCGTGCCGATGATCCGCTGTTGATTACCCTGTTTATCCAGAATCACGTTACCTTGGCTGCGCATATGGCGGATCTCGCCTGAAGGTTTTTTGATACGAAATTCCATGACAAATGCTTGGGCATGCTCGGTTATCGCCATCATTTGCTGTTTAATACGTTCTCGATCTTCCTGTAGCAGCATTGATTGCCAAAGTTTGAGTGTTGGGGTCTGGTCTGCCGTCAAACCATACAGTTCGAACATCCGTTTATCCCAATTGAGTTTCTTCTCACTGGGCACCCATTCCCAAATACCAATCCCACCTGCCTGATTGGCCAAGGTAATACGCTCCACCAAGCGGCGATTCTCTGCCTCGGTACGTTTCAATTCGCTGATATCTTCCACCTGGAAGATAAAATAGAGGGGGTGGTTTTTCGCATTACGCACCAGTGATACCGCTTGTAAGGTCCAGATGCTATCCCCTCCCTGACGAAGGTAGCGTTTTTCCATGGTGTAGCTACTGATACGGTTCGCCAGCAGATCTTGCCGTTGTGCCAGGTCACTCTCCAAGTCGCTTGGGTGGGTGAGTTCTTGGTATGTCAGGTGGTGTAGTGCCTCAGCAGGGGAGTTCAGCAGTTTGCATAAAGCCTGATTAACCTGTAGCCATTTTCCTTCCGGTGACACTAACGCCATACCGATGGCTGAATACTCCAATGCATTACGGAAACGGGTCTCACTTTCTACAATATGCCGCTTTTCTACCCGCAGGGTATGCATGACCATCGCCATGGCATGCGCTGGGATCAAAATCAGCAACAGTGGCATATAGACCTCTAAATCACTCAAAAAGGGCAGCCGACCCTGAAGATCTAGCACTCCGAGGGAGGTCATAATGGTAATCATTAAGGTGGCCGCAAAGCCGGTGATAAAGGTTTCCAGCCGGGGGAGGCTGAGTGCGGCCAACAGCAGTGGAGGAATAATAAAAGTAAAGGGAAATGGCAGATTGAGCAGGGCCAGATAGGTCAGCACCAAGGTGCCCACCAATACCAATAACAACTTGAACAGATTATCTATCTTTAACATTGAGCGGCGATAGACCAGCCCGATCGGTGCCAGAGCCAATACCCCGATGGCCTCCGAAATAAACCAGGTACCGACGGGGCGCCAAAATGAGACTTCGGGTTTGGCTACCACGGTTGCTGCCAGCAGGGCGGTGATCAAAGGGGTAAAAATGACGGCACAACCGACAAATTTCAGCCAATTGATCATACTGTTAAGGGGATCGTTTGCTGGCAGTATCTGCTGTAACAGCATGGTGCTGAGGGAAGCCCCCAGCAGGTTAATCAACATCAATTTGACGGGTAACCAGCCTAGACCGAACAACAGGAAATTGGCAGCACAGATAGCGGTGCCACTGAAGAGTAATGATAACCCCCAGCTATGCCTTGGGCGGCGGTAGAGCTGCATAATGATGGCTGCCGTGGGGAACCAGAGTGGGGTAAATGCCTTGGCTTCAAAGGAAAGCGTCAGGCAAATATAGGCCAACAGGAAAACAATAATTGCTGTTAGCAAGGCGTGAGTGAAGACAGAACCTTGTTTTTTGCTTGGCGGGGTAACGGTACTGATATCCATGGAGAACCTTACTGTTCTGTCGGCGACTGCACTATCCCCATGGCTCTTCTGGCTATTGGGGCAGGTTATTATTGCGCCTTTCCATGGCTTTTCCCCTTTCGGAGGGGTTGCGAACAACTGTACAACAGGATAAGAAGTCGCATTCCGGCGATTTTTCTTCAGGTTGCTTTTCTTAATATTTTTAGGTTACGGCATGCAAATCAATTTCTGACTGATTTTCCTCAACTTTCTCGTTAGCAAGCAACTTGAAAGCTAACCCCTATAGTATAATAAGGTCACAAACGATTATGTAATTATATTGTTTCTAATTGGTATTGAAATAAACATATTTATTCTATTTACAATAGGAAAATAGTCGCCAAACCGAGGAAAATAAAGAAACCACCGGTATCGGTCAGCGCGGTAATCAGTACGCTGGAACCCACCGCAGGATCACGGCCCAGTTTAAGCATGGTCATCGGTATAACAACGCCCATCAAGGCGGCGACCAATAGGTTGAGAAGCATCGCCAGTGCCATCACGCTCCCCATTGCTGGGTCGTCATACAGCAAATAGGTGACCAGCCCCATAATGCCCCCCCAAACGATGCCGTTAATCATTGCCACCCCAAGCTCCCGGAGTAACAGCCGGGGGATATTACCGGCTTCGATCTGGTGTAATGCCAATGCGCGTACAATCATGGTAATGGTTTGGTTACCGGTATTTCCACCGATCCCGGCAACAATAGGCATTAAGGCCGCTAACGCCACTAACTGTGAAATGGTGTTTTCAAACAGCCCAATAACCCGTGAAGCGATAAACGCGGTGCACAGGTTGATAGCTAACCAGGTCCAACGGTTTTTTACTGCTTTATAGACCGGCGCAAACACATCTTCTTCCGGACTTAATCCCCCCATGCGGCGCAGGGTGCTATCACTCTCTTCGGTAACGGCATCCACCACTTCCTCAATACTGAGACGGCCCATGAGTTTGCCTTTGCCATCGACGACGGGGGCGCTGATCAGGTCATAGCGCTCGAAAGCACTGGCTGCAGCTTCCGCTTTGTCTTCAGGTTGAAAGGTCGTCGGGTCATTATCCATCACTTGTGATACCGGCGTTTGCGGATCATTAAGTAAGATAGCGGTTAAAGGCAGTTCACCGAGCAGCGTATTTTTACGGTCGGTCACAAACAGTTTATCGGTCGCTTGGGGGATGGTTTTACGTTGGCGCAAGAAACGGTGCACGGTGCCGAGAGAGACTTCTGGACGTACGGCAATCAATTCAAAGTCCATCATCCAACCCACCGTATCCTTACCGTATTGAATCACTTCACGGACTTGGGCACGTTTATCGGGTTGCAGTGATGTCAGCAGGCGCCCCATCAGATTTCGCGGTAGATACTGCGCCAGATAGGCTTGCTCATCGACATCCAATGTTTTGATCGCTTTGAGCAGGTCTTTATCGCTCATGGTTTCGATCAGGCTATCCCAGACCGGTTCTGCGACTTCCACCAGTGTTTGACCACGTTTGGTATTGTCCACCAGACGCCATAGCGCAAGACGTTCATCCTGTGGCAAGGCTTCCAGTAGGTCTGCCAGGTCGGCAGCGTGCATCTCATCCAGCAGATGAGTGATTTCGGCAGTATCGCTCAGCAGGCTCCTTTTGCGAAACTGTTTTCCTACTGTGGGGCGGCCAAGTATATCATCGACCAAGGGTTTGTTGTTTAATAGCAGCCCGAGAATGCGTTGACGATGTTCGGCGACTTTCTTAACGTTATGTGTAGTATTGGACATGCTATGCCCTAGTCTATTCAAAGTGCAGTCAATATACCCGCAGCTTGAATAGCTACGAGAGTATTGGGACTATAGATAAGGAATATTCTAGGGTTTTTTATTGGTTTTTGCTCTATATAATTGATTATGACTCAATGTTAAGCTATGCCTATGAGTAGAATTTACAGCCGTTCTTGATGTGAGCCGAATGTATTAGTCAACTCTTCGAATGGACTGGCGGCTGGATAGGACCCTGCCTTATCTACGGTTTAAATACCCTTAAGTACCAAAGTGAATCATGTCTTGGCGGATACAGTATCTTGATGGTTATTTTAAAGTTTTGGGATAAATTACGTGACCATTGGTGGGGGCAACCGCTCGTGTTGAGCCTGCTATTGTTACCTATTGCTGGCTGGCTTTCACCGCGCTTGATGTTGCCCGGTGGTAAAATTTACCTGGTTTATTTGCCACTAGCCGCCTGCCTTTCTTTGCTGATGGTGTATAACTGGCGTGCGCTGCCAGGCATCGCGCTGGCGATACTTATCCGTTATTCCAACCGTGGAAGCTGGCAAATTGATCTGCTCATGATGTTGGTCTACGTTGGCTGCTTGAGCGCGTGCTGGTGGGGATATCGTTGTCAGACCCAGCGCCAATGGTGTTTGGGGTTTACTGAGCTGAAGCTGGGTAAACATCGGCTAATCTGGCTGGTGGTGTTGCCACCGATAGTCATGATTTTCACATTACAGATAATTATCAATTTGGGTCTGCTGCCTGACGAATTGGGTATGCTGTCTAATAAAGACAATAATCTGTATGCACTCATTAACCTCCAGGCGATGGTGCTTGGTTGCCTCTCTTCCATGCAACTGTTCTATTGCGTGCTACGGGTGCTTAAAACCCCTAGATTTGCTGGCGTTCTGTTGGGGCGAATTCGCCGGGAGATGGCACCCTCAGTAAAAAATAGCGAGTTACAGTTGTGGTTTGCGGTACTGGCTATTCTCTTGCTAGTCCTGTCTTATCACACCGCCGAAATTGGCTTTTTGCAGGTTCCTGATTATACGCTAACGCTGTTATTACCGGTGATGCTGTATAGTGCCATGCGCTATGGTTACCAGTTTAACGGTATTGTCTGGGCGGCAAGCCTGCTGGTACTGTTTTTCAACTATCAGGGCTATGTGCAGTGGAATAATTTGTTGCATAACCTGACCATGATCTCTGCAATGATGCTGGCCTTCACCCTCAGTATTTTATTGACCTCTGCGGTGCACACCCGGCAACGGATTGATCATGCCAAGGCGCAGAGTGCTTCATTGAAGGATCCAGTCATTGGTTTGCCCAACCTGCGTGCGTTAAAACTCGATCTGGCTAAAGCGTCACGTTCAACACTCTGTTTTTTGCGTATCTCCGAGCTGGATCTGCTCAGCCGTAACTATGGCATGCAACTGCGTATTCGCTTTAAACAGGCGTTGGCGGCGGAATTGCGCAACAAGGTGTTGGAAGAGGGGAAGAAGTTTACCATATGCCAGGTTATGAACTGTTGATTCGTCTGAATAGTTTTGAGGCAGAATCCCGGCTGGCTAATATCCAAGAGGTACTGGATAAGTTCCGTTTGGTGTGGAACGGTCTGTTAATTCATCCGCCATTAGGTATGAGTTATTGCACCGTCTATTCAGAGGTTGAGCATTTGCATGTGCTGCTGGGGGAAATGAGCTCATTGGCGGAGTTATCCTTGACCACGGGTCAGCCGGAAAATATGCAAGGTACTCAGCATATCGTACAAAATGAGATCAAGCGGAAAGTCTCTTTGTTACATTCGGTGCAAGGCTCATTGGATAACGACAGTTTTATTTTGATGGCTCAACCCATCGTCGGTATCCGTGGTGATGTTTACCATGAAATTCTATTGCGTATGCTCGATGATCAGGGCAACTGCCTGCTACCTGATCAATTTCTACCGGTGGTCCATGAGTTCGGCCTGGCCTATAAATTGGATATGTGGGTGTTAAACCAAACGCTGAAATTTATGGATAGCAACCGCGATACGCTACCCAGTGTACGGTTGTCGGTAAATTTGTCACCTTTTTCGCTGTGCCGACCCGGTTTGGGGCAGGATGTACGGCACGCGTTGCGGCAATATAACATTGAGCCTTATCAGCTTATTCTGGAGATCACTGAGTCCCATTTGATGGGGGATATCAAATATGCACAAAATTCGTTAAGAGAATTGCGCAAATTAGGTTGTCGCATTGCTCTGGACGATTTTGGTACTGGCTATGCCACTTACAACCGTCTTAAAGCACTGGATGTGGATACGGTGAAGATCGATGGGAGTTTTGTGCAGAATATGTTGACCAACAGGGTGGATTACCAGATTGTTTCCTCAATCTGTAAGGTGGCTCTGATGCGCAGGTTATCCATTGTGGCGGAGTATGTGGAGTCGGCAGAACAGCGTGATGCCCTGCGAGGTTTGGGGGTAGATTACATGCAAGGGTTCTTTATTGGCCGGCCTCAGCCGTTGAAATCCTTGCTGGTAAAGCCGCCAAAGGCAAACCAAGAGTAAAGCTGCCAAAGGCAAACTAGGAGTAAACCAGCGTGTTTGATTCTCCGCCTCTCTTTGTTATAGAGGCGGAGTTATAGAGGCGGAGGGGTTACCAATAACCACCAACCAATGATCCTCGACGACGATATTAGTCTGACTGAACTTTGTCTGCCTCACCCTCTTCTTCAATAATCAACCTCCAGCCAACCACATCATTCCAGTAGGTTTGTTCCCGCTCAAAGTCCAACTGGACCAGGTTATTCTGAGTGAGATAGCCAGCGGGAAAACGTAGCGTCCAGTGGTTATCATCGGTTGTCAGGCGGAGTGTTTCTGGCGTGGTGGTGGATTGACGTTGGTTGTTGAGCAGGGTGCTCAGACGTAATAGCTGTATTAATGGCAGGTAATATTTTTTCTTGAACAGATTTAGCCGGGGTAATTCGTCAAGCTTGATTGCCTTACGTTGAAAACGTACCAATGCTGCCAGCAGCAGTTGTTGCTCTTGATTGAAGCCGGGCAGATTGGTGTTTTGCAGAATATAGGCAGAATGGCGGTGCATACCGCTGTGGTTGATACTCAATCCGACCTCATGCAGCATGGCGGCCCATCTTAACAACGCTTCGAGCTGCGGTTGTACTAGCTTGGTATTTTGAGCCATCCATTGGGCGTACAGCAGTTCGGTGGTTTCCAGCACTCGCTTGGCTTGTTCTCGGTCGATATTGTAGTGTTCAGCCAGGCTGGCTGCAGTACGGCTGCGAATATCTTGATGGCGGAAACGACCTTCCATTTCATAGAGCACGCCCTCGCGCAGTGCACCGTCGGAAAGACGGAGTTCGCGTACCGCCAGCGCATCAAAGACGCCACAAAGGATGGCTAAGCCGGGAACAAACACAAATTGGCGGTCTTCCGACAGCCCGGGTAAGTTCAGGGTGCTGAAGTCTTTAAACTGCAAGACTTGTTCCACCAGCATTTCGAGCCTTTCAGGGGTAATCAGGCCCTCTTTTTCGCCGATGGCAACCAACACCTCATAAGCCGCCTTAATGGTACCTGAGGCCCCCAAGGCATATTGCCAGCCTTGAATACGGTATTGCCAGGCCAGAGTTTCCAGCTTCTGGGCGGCGGCCAGTCGGGCCCGCTTGAAGTTGGTTTTGCTTATCTCACCGGCGGGGAAAAATTGTTGAGCAAAGCTCACACACCCCATACGGCGACTCTCTGCCAACAAGGGTTCGAAGCCTTCACCAATCACCAGCTCAGTGGAGCCACCGCCAATATCAATCACCAGCTTACGGCCTTTTTCTGGTTGGGTATGTTCTACCCCCATAAAGATAAGACGCGCTTCTTCCTGGCCCGAGATAATTTCGATGGGATAAGGGATCACTTTAGCAGCACGTTTCAAGAAAACTTCGGCGTTGACCGCCTCGCGCAAGCTATGAGTGCCGACAATTGTCACGTTGTCAGCGGGGAAACCCTGCAACCGTTCAGCAAACAGTGCCAGACAGGCCAGCCCTCTTTCTATGGCTTCCTCGCTGAGCACATTATTGCTGTCCAAGCCATCAGCGAGGTGCACTCGTTGTTTTAAACGGCCTAATATCTGTAAGGCACCATTGACGACGCGGGCAATGACCATATGAAAGCTGTTCGAACCCAGGTCGATAGCCGCGATTTCTTGTGGTTTATTGGTCGTGGAACTGGTGGTTAGTGGCATAGGCTGACCTGATTTTCCGGTTGTTCCTGAGCTTTTAAGTACTCATAAATCGCCATCTGGGCACGTACTTTACGGCGATTACCACGAGGGACGTACTGGTTGCTCAGTTCTTTATCAAGATAACGGGCTTTAACGGTATCGCTGAACAGGATCTCCAGGATATCCAGAACACGTTGTTTCAGTGTGGGATCCAGTACCGATACCGCGACTTCAATACGGTAATCGATGTTGCGTGTCATCCAGTCGGCAGATGAGAGATAAACCCGTTTATCGCCTTTATTTTCAAAAACATAAACCCGATCATGCTCAAGAAAACGGTCTACTATACTGATTACCTGAATATTTTCACTGATTTTCGCCAGGTTGGGGATCAACGAGCACATACCACGAACCAGTAGACGGATCTTCACGCCAGCGGCGGAAGCGGTATATAAACGATCAACCAGCCCCTTATCCACCAGGTTATTTATTTTTAGCATAATGCCGGCATTTTCCCCAGCCAGTGCATTGGCAATTTCCTGGTCGATCAGGTCATATAACATCCGGCGCGAGTTCTGAGGCGAAACCATCAAGTTATCGAAGGTCACTGGCCGATAAGGATGTTGAATGAAATTGAATACTCTGCGTACTTCATTGGTGATGCGAGCATCAGCCGTTAGCAATGAATAGTCGGTGTAGAGCCGAGCGGTTTTCTCATTAAAGTTGCCAGTACCAATATGAGCATAGCGCACAATGTCTTCGCCTTCACGGCGTGAAATCAAGAACAGTTTGGCGTGGATCTTCAAGCCAGGTGCGGAGAAAATGACATGCACTCCCGCTTCTGTTAGCCGTTTGGCCCAGTGAATATTGGCTTCTTCATCAAAACGAGCTTGCAACTCCACCACCACCGTCACTTTCTTGCCGTTATGTGCGGCGTGGATCATTGATTCGATAATGCGCGAATTTTTGGCTACCCGGTAGATATTGATTTTGATCGCTAAGACGCTCGGGTCGAACGATGCTTGACGCAACAGTTCTAACACATGCTCAAAGGTATGGTAGGGGTAGTACAGCAGCACGTCTTTTTCGCGGATGGCATCAAAGCCGTTGCGGAATTTATCAAACCAGATATGGCGCAGGCGTGGCAGCGGCGGGTTGAGTAGATTGGCCTTGCCGACATTAGGAAAGCTGATGAAATCTTTGAAATTGTGATAGCGGCCACTGGCAATCACCGAGTCATAATTCGAAATCCCTAGCTTGAGACGTAACATTTCTACCATTTCACTTGGCATATCACGCTGATAAACAAAGCGTACCGGTTCTGCTGTCAGGCGCTGTTTGAGGCTGGATGACATTAATTCCAACAGGCTGGATTCCATTTCGGTCACCAGGTCGTATTCTGCATCACGGGTCATCTTCATTGAATAGGCATTGAGTGCGTCATAATCAAAGAACCCCTTGAAGATGTCATCCAGGCAATAGCGTAGAATATTATCCAACAGGATCATCGGCTTGCGGCGTCTTGGTGCTTCAGGTGGCAGATTAACGAAGCGGGGAACCTTATCAGCAGGGATTTCCAGTAACGCATACTCGATATGTGTGCCACGAATAATCTCCACCGCCAGGTAGGTGTAATCGTCTTTTAGGAATTCCACCAGATTGGTATCGCGGTTGAGCAGTATCGGTGTGATATGTTGGCGTAGGTTGTGCTTAAAATACTGGCGCAGCCAGATTTGCTGGTTTTCTGATACTTGGCGTTCGTTAATCAAGAAGATTTGGTTACGTGCCATTTCCAACAAGAGTTCGTTGTACAAAGTGTCGAATTCTTGATCCGTTTTTAATACTTTGGCCTGAATTTTTTTCAGTAAATGACGGGAAGTGCCTACTGAACCTTGCTCTTCACTGATTAATAGGCGCCGCTTCAGATCGGCAAAACGGACTTTATAGAATTCATCAAGATTGTTGGAGTAAATGCCCAGAAAGCGCATACGCTCAATCAAGGGATTGCTCTTATCTGCCGCTTCCTGTAATACGCGTTCATTAAAGGATAACCAGCTTAATTCTTTATCGATGTAGAGCTTTTCCTGACTCATGGTCACTCCAGTTCAATGTTAGAAAAGGATCTGCGATACCGCTTTGTCTCCTACGCTATTATCGCGAGAGATTGACAGGAATGTCCAACTTATCTGCGGGGTTGCCCCCGCCGTTATGTCGTGTCAGTAATCTTTCGCGAGAATAAAGGAGAGATTACTGACCAAGGGGGCTTAGGTTTTACTGACCTGGTCGAATATGTTGGCCTGTTCATCCTTTTCTGACTTGGCCGAGTTGCTGCCTATTTTCAGCGGAGCGGCCTTTTCTTTCCCTGGTTGTATCTGCGGAGGCGTTTTTTGCATCAGATGAGATTGACCAATAAACAAGCCGCCTTTCTCAATAGAAATTTCATCGGCATAAATATCACCCTGCATACTCCCTTTGGTCAGAATTGACAGTGAGTCCGCATAGCAACGCCCTTCGACTGACCCATTGATCATGATCTGCTGGGCACGGACCTCACCTTTCACTTGACCACTGTGTTCAATACGAACGCTTTGTGTACAGGTAATATTACCCTCGATTCTCCCTTCAACGATGATACTCCCCTCCGCTTCGAACATGCCGGTAAACTGGGTACCTGTGGAGATAAAGGTATCTTTTTTAGCCCGGACAGGCTTGATGGCATCGATGGCGTCGGCCATTACGGCTGATTCAGTGGGCGGTGAAGGCTGTTCGGGCAGCTCATCGGGGGTTGGTTCGTTGTTGGTTTTTTTTTGTTTGTTGAATGACAGCATTTTATTCACCTTTGTTATTTTGCAGATAAAAACCAGTGTCGCTAATGACGCTAATATCAAAACGGTCAGTAGCCCACGTTTAAAGTAGACACCTGCAAGGCTGAACCCTGTTAGCCAGAGTATGATAAATAGAACCCATAATGCCCAGATACACCATAACAAGTTGTAATTACGCATATTTTTAGGTCAGTTAACGTTCATTTTGCAACGGAGCGTGGTGTGTCCGGCACAACCTGCCCACAGTAAGATCACTGTTCCTGTGAGCGTTATCCGCTTTGGTGTGGGGGATAATACTCAATACTTCAATTGTGGTTCAAGTTATCTGGTAGAGACTTGCCATATTCATTTTTTATGGATGCTGGCAGAACCCTCTGTTTAGCTGATTTATTCATCTGTTATCGGGGAGGTGAGTCCCCCCAATTTATTGCCATTATGCTTGTGGTTTTTTGAATATCGCCAGATATTGGGGCTGGAATATACACATACGCAACACCGTACGGTATTCACCATTAACAAAGAACTCGTCAATCAGCTCCCCCTCAACTTCAAAACCCAGTTTACGGTAGATATGGATCGCTTTGGGATTATCTTTGTCGACGATCAGATACAATTTATAGAGATTAAGTACCGAGAAACCGTAATCCATGGCTAACTTGGCAGCGGTGCTGGCATAGCCTTGACCTTGATGGGCGGGGTCGATAATTATCTGAAATTCCGCACGACGATGGATATGGTCGATCTCCACCAGCTCTACCACGCCAACCTTGGCGCCTTGATGCTCGATGATAAAACGCCGCTCACTTTGGTCGTGAATATGTTTATCGTAGAGATCGGCAAGCTCGACAAAGGCTTCATAGGGTTCTTCGAACCAGTAACGCATCACACTGGCGTTGTTATCCATCTGATGAACAAAGACCAAATCGTCTCGCTCTAATGGACGCAGTTTAACGTTGGTGGTGCTTGGCATATTTTCTCCTGACAGTTTTCATCTGTGGAGAGTATAAGGTATAACCCCTGAGCCTGATTAAAAAAATAGAGCCTGGATAGTGTGTATCCAGGCCATCTCGTCAGCGTTATTTCAAGGGTAGATATTAGTCTGCTGCGTATCCTTGTGCGGATAAACGTTGCCCATCCAGCCAGGCGGCGTTATCACGCATCTCCAGTCGCCCTTCGATAAACCAGTTCACCACCAGCGGATAGAGGGTATGTTCCTGAGCCTGCACCCGCTCAATCACCTCATCTTCCTCATCACCGGGGAAGATCGGCACTTTAGCTTGCAGGATCACCGGGCCACCATCGAGTTGCTCAGTGACAAAGTGTACCGAGGTGCCGTGTTCACTATCACCGTTATCAATAGCCTGGCGGTGAGTATGTAACCCGGGGTATTTGGGCAGCAGGGAAGGGTGGATGTTTAACATACGCCCAGCATAATGTTGCACCAAGGGGTTACTGAGGATGCGCATATAACCCGCCAACACGATGAGATCCGGTTGATATTGGTCGATGGTTTGTTGCAGTGCACTATCAAAGGCTTCGCGGTCAACAAAGTTTTTGGCCTCGAGCACATCAGTGGCAATACCCGCTTCTTTGGCCCGTTGCAGGCCATAGGCTTGGGGAACATTGCTGATCACCGCCACAATATTGGCGGTGATCCGGCCCTGTTGGCAGGCATCGATCAGTGCCTGGAGGTTACTTCCTTGGCCTGAAATCAACACCACAATCTTTTTCATTACTGAATAACCACTTGTTGTTGGTCAGAAGAGGCCATCAGTTTACCGATTTTCCAGGCTTTTTCACCTGCGGCGGTGAGTAAAGCGAGCGCTTTTTCTGCTGATTCTGCTGGCAATGCAATCACCATACCTACACCACAGTTAAAGGTACGGTACATTTCATGGCGGCTGACATTACCGGCTTGCTGTAGCCAACTGAAGATAGCGGGCCATTGCCAACTCGATTCATCAATCACTGCTTGCACACCAGCGGGTAACACCCGTGGAATATTTTCCCAGAAGCCGCCACCGGTTAAGTGAGCGATGGCATGCACATCGACCTGTTCAATCAACGCCAGGACCGATTTTACGTAAATCCGGGTTGGGGCGAGTAGGTGGTCAGCCAGGGGTTGGCCAGCCAGTAACGTGGTGGAGGGGTCGGTCTGACTGACTTCCAGAATTTTGCGTACCAGCGAGTAACCATTGGAGTGCGGGCCTGAAGCGCCCAGAGCGATCAAGACATCCCCTGACTGTACCTTACTGCCGTCGATGATTGCTGATTTCTCGACCACACCCACGCAAAAACCGGCGACATCGTAATCCTCACCGTGGTACATACCTGGCATTTCGGCGGTTTCGCCGCCAACCAGCGCGCAACCCGATTGTTTACAGCCTTCGGCAATGCCACTGATCACACTGGCAGCGGTGTCGACATCCAGTTTGCCGGTGGCATAGTAATCAAGGAAGAAGAGGGGTTCTGCCCCCTGAACCACCAGATCGTTAACACACATCGCTACTAGGTCGATACCAATGGTGTCATGGCGTTTAAGATCCATAGCCAGGCGCAGTTTGGTGCCAACACCATCGGTGCCGGAAACCAGTATCGGCTCACGATATTTTTGTGGTAATGCGCATAGGGCACCAAACCCCCCTAAGCCACCCATGACCTCTGGGCGACGGGTCTGTTTTACTACACCTTTGATGCGGTCCACCAATGCATTACCTGCATCAATATCGACACCTGCGTCTTTATAGCTGAGAGAGGTTTTATCGGTCACTGCGCGATCCCCACGACGGTTTGCGGTTTGAAATGGTGCTGCCGGTGTTGATTCCGGAACAAGGCGCGCCAATTCTAACAGCGTAAGCAAACGTTTGCGAGAGGCTTTGTGACACGCACTGGGATTTTCGTCTATAAGTTATCATTTGAACTGATAGCTCACCGGTGATCATTTGCCTTACCCAGAGCCTATGGTGATTATTACGCTTTTATTGATCTTGATCGGGCTCTGGGTAGTGGCGTGCTCAGGAAAAGGCGGTATAATCCGGCGATTTTTTTGGCCGCACCGCCTTAAACCGCCTTAATAGGAGAAGAACAATGAAGATCGTTGAGGTGAAACACCCGCTAGTTAAACACAAGCTCGGACTGATGCGTGAACATGATATCAGCACCAAACGTTTTCGTGAGTTGGCTTCTGAAGTGGGTAGTTTACTGACCTATGAGGCGACGGCCGATCTGGCGACAGAAACCGTCACCATCGAAGGTTGGTGCGGGTCAGTAGAAGTGGAACGAATCAAAGGGAAAAAAATTACCGTCGTGCCCATTTTGCGTGCCGGTCTTGGCATGATGGAAGGGGTATTAGAACATGTGCCAAGCGCGCGTATTAGCGTGGTAGGGGTTTATCGTGACGAAGAAACCCTGGAGCCAGTGCCTTATTTTCAAAAGCTGGTTTCTAATATCGCCGAGCGTATGGCCTTGGTGGTCGACCCAATGCTGGCTACCGGCGGCTCGATGATTGCCACCATCGACCTGCTGAAAAAAGCCGGTTGTAGCAGCATCAAGGTATTGGTGCTGGTGGCGGCCCCTGAAGGGTTGGCGGCGTTGGAAAAAGCCCACCCGGATGTTGAAGTGTATACCGCTTCTATTGACCAGTGCTTGAACGAGAAGGGGTATATCGTGCCCGGCTTGGGGGATGCAGGCGACAAGATATTCGGTACCAAATAAATGATCAGCCGACCAGAGAGTCGGCTTTTTAATGCTCTTTGTCTTTCAGGCGTCAGCGTTGTTGTTGTTAACACGTCGGCGAGCAATGAGCAGAGCAGAGATAAAATCGCTACTAGAATAGACACTATTGATTTAACACGAGGAAAGCCACCCATGACCCGTCGCGCCATTGGCGTTAATGAACGTCCACCACTATTACAGACCATCCCACTGAGTTTCCAACATTTGTTTGCGATGTTTGGTGCCACGGTGGTGGTGCCGATCATGTTCAATATTAACCCAGCTACCGTACTGCTGTTTAATGGCCTCGGCACGCTGTTGTATCTGTTTATCTGTAAGGGAAAAATTCCCGCTTATCTGGGCTCCAGCTTTGCTTTTATCTCCCCGGTCATGCTGTTATTACCCTTGGGATATGAAGTGGCCCTGGGTGGTTTTATCATGTGTGGCCTACTCTTTTGCCTAGTGGCCTTGATTGTGAAAAAGGCCGGTACCGGCTGGCTGGATGTGATGTTCCCGCCAGCAGCAATGGGGGCGATTGTTGCGGTCATCGGTTTGGAATTGGCCGGTGTAGCAGCCAATATGGCCGGGTTATTGCCAACGGAAGGTAGCCCCGCCAATAGCACCACTATCATTATCTCGGTGGTAACCTTGGGTGTGACGGTGTTAGGTTCAGTGCTGTTCCGTGGGTTTCTGGCGATTATCCCCATCTTGATTGGGGTGTTGGTAGGGTACGCACTGTCGTTCTTTATGGGGGTGGTCGATTTAACCCCCATTAGTGAAGCTCCCTGGTTTGCTCTGCCCACTTTTTATACCCCACGGTTTGAGTGGTTTGCTATCTTTACCATTCTGCCTGCAGCGCTGGTGGTGATTGCTGAGCACGTTGGTCATCTGGTGGTGACGGCGAACATCGTCAAAAAAGATTTGATGCGTGACCCGGGCTTACACCGTTCGATGTTTGCCAATGGGATTTCAACCGTGTTCTCCGGTTTCTTCGGTTCAACACCGAACACTACCTACGGGGAAAATATTGGCGTCATGGCCATCACCAAGGTATACAGCACCTGGGTTATCGGTGGTGCGGCAATTTTAGCCATTCTGCTTTCGTGCATCGGTAAATTGGCAGCGGCGATTCAGGCAATTCCAGTACCAGTGATGGGCGGTGTTTCTCTGTTACTTTACGGGGTGATTGCCGCTTCCGGTATTCGCGTATTGATTGAATCCAAAGTGGACTACAACAAGGCGAAAAACCTGATCCTGACTTCGGTGATCCTGATTATTGGTGTCAGTGGTGCCAAGGTGCATATTGGTGCGGCAGAATTGAAAGGGATGGCACTGGCGACGGTGGTGGGTGTTGGCCTAAGCCTGTTATTCAAACTGATCAGCCTGTATCGCAAAGATGAAGACGTGATTGATGTGCTGGAAGTCCCTTCCAAGGATCAATAACCTTCCAAGGATCAATAAAAGGTAACAACCTGAAGAACACTATTCAGGTTGTCGTTACCACTCCTCCAGGCCAAGGGCGCACCAGTGCGCCCTTATCAGCCAAGAGCTGTTGCAACTCATTATTTATTGATGGTTTTTTTGTTGGCGATGCCATTGCCATCATCGTTAATCAAACTGTAACTGATACTGTCCGGTTGCCAGGCTATCGCACCACTGATATCCAACGTTTTGCTGGAGAAAGGGGGTAACATGCCAATATCTACCGGGTATGATTGCGTTTTCCCCATTATCTTGGCGGCATTGAAGGTCGCATAATAAGGTGAACTATTTTCCACCTTAAGTTTTAGCGCCCCCGGCAAGCGGATTAGACTAAATTGTTGCAGTTCCAATAGTTTATTAACGCTGGGTTGCAGGTTTTTGGGCCGGTAAAACATCTTCAATTGCAGGCGAATCGCCACTTTCACCCTAGGAACCCCAGGGGGTAATTGGCTGTCGGTAGGTGGGATTTCGTAAATATTGAGCCAGTACAAAGACTCACGATCCTGTGGTTGCTCAGTCTGGGTTGCCAATAGACGAAGGTTCTTTTTCTCCCCTTGCTCCAGGCGAAACTGCCCTGGCAAGGGGATTACGGGAACCTCTCCCGCTGTTTCTGGGGTTCCTTCCGGTGCCCCATCGTCAATCCAGGTTTGTACTATCACCGGATAGGGGTTTCCGTTTGACAACAGCAGCGAGCGTTCTCGATCGGTGGCCGAGAAAACCACTCGTGATGATTCAATAATCACCCCGGCTTGTACCCAACTGCTGATAAATAATCCACCGACCACACAGAGTTTGATTAATTTCCGCATTATTGCACCTGAATAATGACTTGTGCTGTGGCAGACACTTTACCCGCGGTGACTGGTTTAGCGGGTAACGCTTTCAAGGTGGCATTCAGGGTTTTGGTATAGGTGGTGACACCATTGGCCACAGCCCCTGGGGTCGCATCATCCAATACCGGGTACCAACCTGCATTGTTACCGCCAAGTACCGCACCACTGAGGGTACTGAGCAGGTTTAATGGAGTACCATTGGGGCGTGAAATCTGAATGCCGACCCCGGTAGCTACATTGGGGTCCTTACCATAACCATCAGATAACAGGTATTTGACCCCGGAACCCGCGGTTCCAAAACCCGCATCGATGGCCGCCGCGGCATTGGCTGGCTTGACCAGAATCCCCATGGCGGTCTGGTTAGCAGCAATACCGCTGGCTATTGCTGCTACACTGTTATTGGCCGGCGCCCCGGTTTGGCAGTTAAACTGAATGGTAATTGGCATCTGGCGTGTGACACCGGCTTTTAATTCTGGCACCGAAATTATCGGGAAGGTGACGGTGGGGGTGACATTGGTGACTGAGCAAGTGGCCGAACGGCGGATGTAAATGCGATGATACAGGTTTATTGCGCCAGGCCAATAGGCATACCAACCAAGATAGTAGTATGCGGAATCTGCTCCTACGCTTAAGTTTGGGGAGAGGCTTCCGCCCTTGAAAGCGATATAGGCAGCCGGTTGATATCGTTCATAAATGCCAGGTTCTGACCATGCAACAGCACTGCTTAATTTGAATAACTCCACTTTTGAATCACTGAAGTTTTTGGCTTTAACCAGTATCCACCCCAGCGAGTCGGTATCCAGATTGGTCAATAGACGTGCTTTCCAGTAACGGGAATAATATTCTCCGGTTGTCAGATTGGTGGCGCGTATCCCCAGGCCAGTAATCCAAGTCTGGTAGGTCTCCGGTAGGCCATAAGGTGTGCCGATTTCCAAGGAACCCCCGTAAGGGTCATCACCATTGGTGGCATAGTATTCATACAGTTTACCTGCTTCACTGGCGGTACAACGGAACAGCACTTGGTCAGAGGTGTAAGGTTGCTCTCCGGATTGTAAAAAACTGACTATCCCACTGGCGATCAAAGTGCCATCTGGCTGGAAAGTCGAGTTATTGATATTGATGACGGTTGGCAAAGTCCCGGTGGATCCCGCTGTATCAACGGAACCAGCCCAGTAACCGACGGTTCCCCTACCTGGCTCGATATAAGTGGGTGAATTTTTATCGGTGCTGGTGTAATTCAAAGCATCAATTCTGTAACATTCAGCCCAGCCTGGCATGCTTGTGGTCAAACCCGCCGTTGCCAGCAACAGACTGGTGAAGCATTGACGCCAGGTTTTTTTTGTTGTTAGTGGTTGTTGCATGATAACTCCAGACGATAGAGAGACTGATTCATTTCTTGATCACGTAAATCATAATTCAGCGTACATTGTTCACTGGGTGAATCGCCCAATCTCACCCGTAATACACCTTGTTTATCTGCGGGACGGGCATAAATTTGATTACTCTGCCCCACTAGGCCGACGATAGTATTTTGTTTGTCATAAACATTGCTGCCCAGGATTAAATTGTTAACCTGTGGTCCACGTACTTTGATCAATAACGGGTAACCTTCCCGGGTTTTGAAGTGGATTTTGACCACGGAGCCAGCATAGGGCGCGACACGTTGTTGGTTTTCCGACAGTTCAGCATTGGCATTCTCAATCCCCTTGGCATCAAGACCAATATCGTTATAACGGTAAGGGATCAACGAGGGGGCAATGGCATAACCGAAACTATTTATTTTTGCTCCCATCCCGTTAATCACGTCAGCGCCTTTTACCCCTTCTGCTTTAACCAACGCGAAGGTATCACCCAGATAAGGTCCTAGAGTGATACCATCACGGTGCAATACTGCAGCGCCGCGAACACTGGCTCCACCCTGGGTATAGTTTTGGCCTTGCGAGAAGTTGGCCCCTAATGTGGCCAGCGATGCCTGCTTGGTCAGATTACCGCCCATACTGGTTCCCGTACCGCTGGAATTAAAGGCACCATTCACCGCATAACTGAGGCTTTGGTCTTCCCCCAGCGTTCCCGCTAATGAGGTTTGATAACTGGTATTACTGTTCTCGCCAGTAGAATGACTGACGCTGGAAGAGAGGGTTGGAGAATGTGAACTTGCACCTAACGGGATTGAAACCGATAACATAACGATGTTCTGCACTGTACCGCTGGCAACCTGATCGGTTGATTGCATCCCATAGCGGGTACTGCCGGTTTTTTGGCGACCAATTGACAAGTTATAGCTGATATTATTGAAATGATTCGAATAGGCCATTTGATACTGGGTATCACGGCCACGACCACCGCGATAAGTGCTGGTTGAACCAGAAAAGTATAACTGACCGTACTCACCTAAACTTTGGCTGATGCTAGTGACGAATTGATTACTCTGTTGATAGGTACTGGATGACCAAACGTTATCGCTTTTATCGGCATCACGGGTTCCCAGAACATCAACCAAGTCACGATAGCCTTGAGTAGAATGGTGATAGCCTGCCAGTGTGAGGGTGGTGGCAGTGGGTGTAAAGGTACGGCTGTAAGTGGTGCCCAGTCGCCAACCATCAACAGTCTGCTCCCGTATATCTGCCCGTGAATAAGCGGTGTTAAAGCCTAATGCGCCAAACCGACTGGTGAAGACGGCACCACCGAGTAGTGACTGGTAGCCATCAGAAACACGAATCCCTGAATTGGCGGTAATGGCGTTGGTTATCCCTCTCTGATAGGTTAAATCAGCAAATTTGGCCTTGCTGTCAGCGATATTGCGCACCTGTCCGGCCACCAGGCTGAAGTTTCCGTGGCCGGGGCGCATCGAGTCAGGTACGGCAGCAAATGGCACGGTAAATGAGGAAACGCGCCCATCGGCCTCTTGAATCTCTACCGCCAGATCCCCCTGGAAGCTGGTGGGATACAAGTCATCAATAACGAAGGCACCCGGTGCCACCGTGGTTTGATAAATCAGTACACCGGATTGGCGCACGCTGACTTTGGCCGTGGTGGCGGCGACACCACGAATACTCGGCGCATAACCTTGCTGTGATTGTGGCAACATACGCTCATCGGTCTGGAGCATCACGCCACGGAACCCCACACTGCTGAATAAGTTACCGGAGGTGAAACTGTCTCCTACGGTTAACTGGCTACCGAGGGAAGGTAATGGTCGTTGCACGTAAGTGCGTATGGAGTTCCAACGGGTATTACTTGGACTATTGTCACTGGTATAGCGGGTAAAACTGGATTGTTGACGGAACTGCCACAAGCCGAGGTTGATACCTGAATTTAACCCTAAAAAGGCCGAATCCGTCGTATTACCCGATGCTTTGGCGCGATAGTAGTTGGTATCGTAACTGGTAAATGCGGCAGTTTCCCCAACTGATAAATCGTTGACTGGCACTGCACCGCGGGCATCCCGTTGCATCATTATTTGTGGCACGGAAAGATCGAGACGCAGCCGCGCAAAATCGAAACGGCTAGTGGCACCATCAACTTGCTGCTCCGGGCTAAGGCAGTGGGGGCTCTGGTCAGTTTGTTTTTGTATGGCAGCAGGTAAAACACCGGCATCAAGTAGCATCTCTGCTGTTAAACAAGCAGAGGTCTTCCCGGGCGTAGCAGTGCTGAATAGCAGGGACTTACGGGCAAAAAAAACGCCATTGACGAAGATATCAACCTGATAACTACCAGGTTCCACATGGTTAGCCTGGTTGAATTGGGTAATACTGTTTTCCCCTGTGGTTTCGCCGACCAGCATACTGGCGTCGAATTCAAACTGTTTATGCTCTGTGGCGGCAAAGGCGTGTGGTATCAACAGCCCCAGTAAAATGACCAATGGCTTGATACGGGGGGCATTGACACGACAATGACCCAAGGCGACTCTCCTAAGAGGAACATTGATGCAGTGCGAGGAATTGGTTATTTTAATGTGCATTCCTTTGGTTCCTTAAACGCAAAGATCTTGATGATGACTCAATACGGTTGTTGATCAGTTCAATCTGCTCTCAAGGTTGGTATGGCCGCCATAGTCATTGACTAAGGTAAATTTCACTTTCTGTGCTCCGGCAGGGGATTGGGCACCTTTTTCTAATACCCAGCTTGCTTGCGATTTAGGTGCGACCATATCGACTTTAAAGGGCACTTCTTTATTGCCGATAACGGCGACTGCTTTAATAAAAGAGGCGTAATAACCAGAGTCATTATGTACGGTCATTATCCATTGGCTGTCTTTTTGATTAAGCGAAAAACGCAACTGCTGAGCGACGGTATCTGAACTTCCGCTAATGTTTTTCGGACGGTAGAATATTTTTACCCGGTTGCGTAGTACTACCAGCATCTGATTTTCTGCCTGGTTTGCCATATTTTTTGGAGGGATCTGTACACTGTTGAAGTAAAAAACCGATTCACGGTCTTGAGGTAAATCTTTACCCGTAAATATTAAGCGCACCGATTGACCGGTTTGTGGTTCAATACGGAAAAGTGCAGGTACTACGACAAACGGCCCATCAGCGTTCTCCGGTGTTGATGCCGGATTGTTAATGTCCGACCACATCTGCATCACATACGGAATGTTGTCTTTGTTAGTCAGCTGTATAGTTTGCGATTGTGAATCAGCCGGGTAAATGACCCTGGTGTTGAGCATCACTACGCTGGCACTCACAGGGGTAGGGAGCAACACAGACAGCGCCAATAAAGCACTAAATACCATTGGTGGATATTTGATTGCCACGGGAATTATCCTCTTGGTAAGCCCCTTCCATTCACCTGGAAGGAGCATACTGGTTAGTTACTGATAAGAGACAGCGTACTGAACGCTACCGAAGACTGAGCCCGGTGCTGCGGTACCTTCAGCATAATATTGCACTGCGAAATCATGGCTGGCTGTAGTGGCACCGCTGGCCAGAGACAGGCCAGGAGCCCCAGTTTGCCCAGTCAGGTCCAGGGCAACAGTGGGTGCCACTGGGTCAACCAGTCGCAGGGCAACGTTACTGGCATTGCCGGTATTACCCATATTGTTAGCCACTGTCAGGTTGTTACCGACAAACACCGTTTTGATTGCCGTAACGCTGCCAGACGCGGTGCAACCCGTCAGGCTGATGGTGAAGGGAGTTAGACCAGCCGTTTTTCCGCTGCTGTCAAGATCTGCGGCTGACACCGTGGGCAGCAGGATGAGCGGTGTAGATGCATTACCGTTGATGTTGATCGCACAAGTCTGGTCGGCAACTTCACCTTGGAAATTAATCGTGTTGTTGGCCAGTGCAGATGCGGATAAAGTCAGGCCTGCAGCAATAATGGCAAGTTTGTTCATTTTCATAGTTACTATTTCCTTTTAGTTCAAATTATCGGTGACGTCTTAATGTCACGATTACGGGGGTTACAACGTTGTGTTTTTATTATTCTTAGGTTACGACTTAATTAAATTCAAACAACAATATATTTCAATAATCCATTGTTTTAGGAATAATCTTATTAATCATTAATAATAATCATCCCATTGGTAATATATTGTACAATGGTTTTAATTTTCTTTATTTATTTTATGTTTTTTATTAACTTATTTTTATTTTAAGTGTTATTTTGTTAGAGGTGATCATATTATTTGTTATCATTTTAATACTCATTGGTGACGTAATTTCAAATAGAGCTGCTTGACTTGATTAACCTGATGCGATTTGCTCCAACTGCCTGTGATTTTCCCCTTGGTTGAAAATCAGTGCTGAAGTTCAACAGCGTCACGGTTTTGTGCTAGACTGAGGGCGTTTTCTTGCCAGTCTTGGTTGGGGTGCTTTTCTGAATACGTCGGCACAGCTTTCACTGCCACTTTTCCTTCCCGATGATGAAACTTTTACCAGTTTTTATCCGGGTGAGAACTCGTCTCTATTAGCGGCGATCCAGTCTGCACTTCATATGGAGCATGGTAGCTATATCTACTTCTGGTCACGTGAAGGTGGTGGGCGTAGCCATCTGTTACATGCGGCTTGCGCGCAACTTTCTCAGTGTGGCCAGGCGGTGGGCTATGTGCCACTGGATAAACGGGCCTACTTTGTGCCAGAGGTGCTTGATGGCATGGAACAGTTGGCCTTGGTGTGCATTGATAACATTGAATGCATTGCTGGCGACCCTGCGTGGGAAATGGCGATTTTCAATCTCTATAATCGTATTCTGGAAACCGGCTGTACACGTCTATTGATTACTGGGGACCGCCCCCCACGCCAGCTGAATCTGAGTTTACCGGACCTAGCTTCTCGCCTCGACTGGGGGCAAATTTATAAGCTACAACCTTTGTCTGATGAGGAAAAACTGCTGGCGCTGCAATTGCGTGCCAAACTGAGAGGTTTTGAACTGCCAGAGGATGTGGGGCGTTTTCTGCTCAAACGTCTTGATCGTGAGATACGTGCGCTGTTTATGACCCTTGATCAGCTTGATCAGGCATCAATCACCGCACAACGTAAACTGACCATCCCTTTTGTGAAAGAAATTTTTAGCTTGTGATGGCGCGGTTGAACACGCCAACACAACAGAGTTTGCCGAGTGGCACAGAGGTTAAATAATTTCCAACACCTGCTCTGGTGGGCGGCCGATGCGGGCCTGGTTGCCTTTTACCACAATTGGACGTTCAATTAATTTAGGGTTTGCCACCATCGCGGCGAGTAGTTGCTCTTCACTCAACGTTTCATCGGAGAGTTTCAGTTCCTGATAGGTATCTTCTTTTTTGCGCATCAGTTCACGGGCAGAGCGAAAACCGAGCTGTTGCAACAGGGTTTTCAGCTCAGCCACTGAAGGGGGCGTTTCCAGGTAGAGAATCACTTCCGGTTCAACACCCTGTTGTTCCAGCAGTGTCAAGGTTTCTCGGCTCTTGGAACAACGCGGGTTGTGATAGAGAGTGATGTTTTTCATTTCAATGATTCCTTAAATCAAGAGCGCTGGAACTGGCGGAAAGTTTGCTGCAATTGGCGCAATTGGTCGATACGTGCGTCATAGCGTGCCTGTTTCAAACTCCCGAGTTTTTGCAATGCACTGGCGTCACTGAGCAACTTGATCGCCTGGTCCAACTGGCCTGCCAGTGCCAGACTCTCAGCCCGGGCAGCCAGTTCTTCATCGCGTAGCCCTTGTGCCGCACTGGCCTGAGCCAACAGATCCCAACCGTTTTGGTCATTTGGATGGGTAAAGGTATAGCGGTTTAGAATTTGTGAGGCCTTCGCCGGTTGCTTGCCTTCAACGTAAGCATTAGCCAGGTTCAGTAATAACACAGGGTTTTTACTTTGGGCAGCATTGATGGCTTCCAGGCGTGCGATGGCTTGAGGGGCTTTATTCTGACCCAGATCGATATCGGTGATCAGATCCAGCAGCCAGGGGTTTTTCGGGTCAGCAGCCAGCAGGGGCTGGAGGATATTGCGGGCTTCATCGTACTTTTTCGCTTGGTAGTACAGAATAGCTCTGCCGTATTTTGCCGCCAGCTGTTCCCGTACATTGCCCTGACTGTAGCTCATCAGGATATTTTCGTTCAAACCATAGCCTTCTGCACTGTACATACCCAAGGTTCGCACTCTAGCCAACAGATAGTCCTGGCTGGATTGCACCACAATACGCGGCATTTGGTTGGCGCGGTTACGGGAATCAGCAAGGCGACTGTCCGGCAGCGGGTGGGTTAATAGCATTTCCGGTGGTTTGGAGGAATAACGCGAGAGGTCTGACAGCTTTTGCAGAAAATCGGGCATTGCTTCCGGATCGAATCCAGAACGCTGCAGTAACTGAATGCCGATGCGGTCAGCTTCTTGTTCATTTGATTGTGTAAAACTGATAATTCCTTGCTGCGTCCCCGCCATTGTACCGCTGAGTGCCGCCATGCCCATGGCCGGGTTGGCCATCGCCAGTAAAACCGAACCTAATGCACCTGCCCAGGTGAGTGGTGCATTACGCCGTTGGTCTTCCATGGCTCGTGCCAGATGACGTTGTGTGACGTGAGATATTTCATGCGCCAGCACCGAAGCCAGTTGATTCTCGTTGTCGGTTTCACGAAACAGCGCAGAGTGCAGTACCACGTTACCACCGAAGAAGGCGAAGGCGTTTATTGAGTCATTACGTACCAAAAAAAAGTGGAACGGCGTGAGCACCGAAGACGCATTGGCCACCAGTCGGTTACCCAGTTGGTTAATATATTGGGTCAGTAAGGGATCATTGATTAATGGCGCGCTGGCGCGCAATTGGCGTACATAAAAATCGCCCATGATCAGTTCCTGACCAATAGTCAGTGTTCCCCCAGCGGCGACACCCATATCAGGTAGTTGGTCTTGGGTTTCAGCTTTTACCGGCGTTGGTGTAGCGGTAAAAAGTGAACTGAGCAACAATACAGCTAATGCTGTTTTGGTAAACCGAGTGGTCATTGTCAGCAATTTCCTCAAAACATAAGTCATTAACTAAGACGCTTACATTAGATAAGAGTTCTTTAGATAAGAGTTCTTTTTCCGGGCCACACTCTCCAGTACAATCGATCCGAAATTGTGTTGGCTCACAAAAATGCCCTTTCTGCGGATGAACAGTTTGACTCGTGTTGTTCATCACACCATAGCCAGCCGCAATCAGCAATCAAACGTTTATAAGATGTAACCTAGTGCTATATACCCAAGTTCAATGGAGTTGCAGGTAGGCGGCAACTGAGCGAAGCTCCAGGAGCTTACACAAGTAAGTGACTGGGGTGAGTAAACGCAGCCAACACCGCTGCAGCTTCATTGGTGACGGGTATAGCCATGGTCCTATCTGCTGGGGTGTAGAGTAACAAGTTACGCGCCACAATCATTAATGAAATTAAGGAGCAATCTCTGATGTTGGAGATGTTACTACAGTGGTACCGTCGTCGCTTCACTGATCCGCAAGCCATAGCGTTATTGGTTATCTTGCTAGTCGGGTTTTGCATCCTTTACTTTCTGCACGATATTTTGACGCCACTGTTTGTGGCCATCGCGCTGGCCTACCTGTTGGAGTGGCCCACGGCGCATTTACAGCATTTGGGCGCATCGCGAACTTGGGCGGCGAGTATGGTGTTGTTCCTGTTTGGTGGTATCACCCTGCTAATGGCGTTTGTTGTGGCCCCCACAGCTTGGCAGCAGGGCATCAATCTGGTGAAGGACTTGCCGAGTATGCTCAACCAGTTCTACAACTATGGAGTAACCTTGCCACAGCGTTATCCAGCTTTGGTGGACGTGGGTATCATCGATATGATGGCGGACAATATACGTGGCCGCTTGTCGGGTATGGGCGATTCGGTGGTGAAATATTCGCTGGCTTCATTAGTTGGGTTGGTGACCCTGGCTATCTACCTGATCCTGGTTCCCCTGATTGTGTTTTTCTTGTTGAAGGATAAAGAACAGATGCTTAATGCGGTACGCCAGGTGTTACCGCGTAACCGCGGGCTGGCCGGGCAGGTATGGATTGAGATGAACCAGCAGATCACCAATTATATTCGCGGCAAGGTGCTGGAAATGGTGATTGTAGGGGTAGTGACATATCTGGTGTTCTTTACTTTGGATATGCGTTATTCGTTGTTATTGGCTGTGCTGGTGGGGGTTTCGGTGTTGGTCCCTTATATTGGAGCCGTGCTGGTCACCATTCCGGTGGTGTTGGTGGCGCTGTTCCAGTGGGGTATCGGTGCAGACTTCTGGACGTTGATCATCGCTTATTTAGTGGTGCAGGGGTTGGATGGCAACGTGTTAGTACCTATTCTGTTCTCGGAAGCGGTGAATTTGCATCCACTGGTGATCATTCTTTCGATCATTATTTTTGGCGGTTTGTGGGGGTTCTGGGGGGTATTCTTCGCCATCCCATTGGCCACGCTGATCAAGGCAGTGATCAACGCTTGGCCGGACGATACGGTGGCTGGTATGGATGAAAACGCTAATTAAAACGGTTAATCAAGCGCAGCAGTCGTTAAACTGCTGCGCAGGGTTGGGTTACTGCTTGAGATAGTTTAAAACAATGTCGTGATGATTGGTGGTCTTGAAATCATCAAACACTTTTTCAATTTTGCCGTTGGCATCAATCAGGAAACTGATACGGTGGATGCCATCATAGGTTTTCCCCATAAAGGTTTTCTCACCCCAAACGCCAAACTGTTGCGCGACTTGGTGGTCCTCGTCAGATAACAGCGTGAAATTAAGTAACTCTTTCTCAGCAAAACGTGACAGCTTTTCTGGCTTATCAGTGCTGATGCCGAAGATTTCGACACCGGCTTTTTTCAGTTCCTCCATGTTATCCCGTAAACCACAGGCTTGCACGGTACAACCTGGGGTCATAGCTTTAGGGTAAAAGTAAACAAGGACTCGCTGTCCCTGGAGGTCGGCCAAATTAATAACCTCCCCATCCTGGTCGGTTAAACTAAATTTTGGCGCTATATCACCGGCTTTCAATGGGTTCATCACTAATCTCCCTCTTTCTCATCATGCTGCGGATAATTCACAATGCTAATACTGCCTTGTGCATTCAGTTCTGTACATAGGCGATAAAACACTTGCTCAATATTTGATGCATCTTGTACACCGGTACTGTGAGCGGTGATCTGAATATAGAGCTGGGCAGGGAGGCCCCCCTCGGTGACTTGCGTGCGTGATACCAGCTCAGCGATGTTCATTTGCCAGGCGCTGAACAGGCCGGTAAAACGCTCAATAATATGCGGGGAGTCTTTGACTTCCACCTGTACCCACACGGTGGTTGGCATCGGTGGTCTTTCTTGCGAGTTTGTGCGCTTCATCACAATCAATAAATCCAGCTCAGCGCCTTTTTGCGGCAAAGTGGACTCGATCAAGGTGATTGCGTTCCAACTGCCTGAAAGCAGCATGATAAAGGTGAACTCTTCACCCAGCATGGCCAGACGGCTATCTTCAATATTGCACCCGCAGCTACTGACGTGGCGGGTGATGGTGTTGACGATACCGGGGCGGTCAGCACCCAGTGCGGTAATCACAAGATAGTGTTCATCTGGCTTAGGCAAAATGCAGCTTCCTGTCGTGTTCAATGGAGTTACCATGGTACACATAAAAAAAACTGCCTGCCAAGCGCTTACCGCACGTTGTTTGCTTGCTTTTACATAGTCGTCAAAAGTACCATGGGGAACTTGTTTGTAGAGGGGACGGCCAATGTTTACGGGAAGTATTGTTGCACTGGTGACGCCGATGAACGACAAAGGTGCTGTCGATCGTGCGAGCCTAAAAAAACTGATTGATTATCATGTATCCAGTGGGACTGCGGCGATCGTTTCCGTAGGAACAACGGGTGAGTCTGCCACACTGGCTCATGACGAGCACATTGAGGTGGTGCTGCAGACGCTGGAACTGGCTGCAGGGCGTATTCCGGTGATTGCCGGAACCGGTGCCAATGCCACCAGCGAGGCGATTTCGTTAACGCAACGCTTGAGCAACACTGGCATCGTGGGGTGTCTGACGGTCACGCCGTATTACAACAAACCGAGTCAGGAAGGTTTGTACCAGCACTTTAAAGCGATAGCCGAAAGTACTGATTTACCTCAAATCCTCTATAACGTGCCCTCACGTACCGGCTGTGACATGCTGCCGCCGACGATCGCGCGTTTAGCCAAAATCAAAAATATTGTGGCGGTAAAAGAGGCAACCGGGAACTTAAGTCGAGTGAGTCAGATCCAAGTATTGCTTGATGATGAAGACTTTATTCTGCTCAGTGGCGACGATTCCAGCTCTTTGGACTTTATGCAACTCGGGGGAGAGGCGTTATTTCCGTGACCGCCAACGTGGCTGCGCGGGAAATGGCACAACTTTGTCATTTGGCGGAACAGGGCAATTTTGCTGAGGCTCGTCGTTTGAACCAGCGCTTGATGCCATTACATCAGGACCTGTTTGTGGAGCCAAGTCCGACTCCGGTGAAATGGGCCTGTAAAGCATTGGGGTTGATCTCAACAGATACTATGCGCCTGCCGATGCTTCCGTTGACTGATGCTGCTCGTCCTGTGGTAGAGCGTGCGTTGAAAAGCGCCGGTTTGCTGTAACCTATTAGGGATATTTGATGGCTTATTCATTACAGAAGTCGACGGTAGCAACAGTTGTAGGGTTGGCGTTGATGATGACACTGGCGGCTTGTTCTTCCGATCAGCGTGATAATCGCCAGGTCAGTGGCGATGAGTCCTATCTTAACACCGCCCCGCTCAGTCCGTTGAATGCACCGTCTGGTTTGATTTTACCGGTGCAAACCGGTACCTATGACGTGCCAGTCATTACCCGCAAAGGTGATGTTGGCAAGCAACTGGATATTCGTCCACCATCGCAGAGAGTGGCTCCGACGACTGGTGGAGTAGAAAGACCGAGTGTGGTTGCTCCTACTGCTACTGGTGCGCTGGATGTGCAAAGTGGTACCGATGATACCGGTTTGCCGGTGGTGATTGTTCGCGCCCCTTATGTTGTCGTGTGGGAGCGCTTGCCGCCTGCATTGACCAAATTGGGGATGACAGTGAATGATCGCAGCCGTTCGAAAGGCGCTGTAGAGGTTACTTATAAACCCCTGAGTAGCAGTGACTGGCGCGCCTTGGGCGTAACAGACCCGGGGCTATCAAGTGGGGATTACAAGCTGCAGGTGGGTGATTTGGATAACCGTACCAGCTTGCAGTTTATTGATGCCAAAGGTAAGCCGTTGGCACAGCCGCAGAATGATGCCTTGGTGGCGGCATTCCAGGCTGCTTTCAGTCAAACCAATAGCAAATAATCATCATTAAGGGGCTACGGCCCCTTTTTGTTTTGTTGCTACGGTATCGTTTGCGTCACGGATTTGGCACAATATACCCAGTTAAAGCAAGCTCGGTATGGCTATTGGTAGCCACGGTATTTATCTGTTCAATTTTATGTTCAGCCAGTTGTCACCTACAGCGCTATATCTCTGTGGTTTACAGGCTGGAAGCTATAACCCTATTGGAGTCACTAAGATGCAAAAGCTAGCTGAGTTGTATCGCGGAAAGGCAAAAACTGTCTATGCCACTGAAAACCCGGATCTGTTAGTGCTGGAATTTCGCAATGATACATCAGCACTGGATGGTCAGCGCATTGAGCAGTTCGATCGCAAAGGAATGATTAACAACAAGTTTAATCATTTCATCATGAGTAAGTTAGAAGAAGCCGGTATTCCAACCCAGATGGAGCGCCTGCTTTCCGATACTGAGGTATTGGTGCAGAAACTGGACATGATCCCGGTTGAGTGTGTGATCCGCAACCGTGCCGCAGGTTCATTGGTGAAACGTCTGGGCATCGAAGAGGGGCTGTTGCTGGATCCGCCACTGTTTGATCTGTTCCTGAAAAATGATGCGATGCACGACCCTATGGTTAATGAATCCTATTGCGAAACGTTTGGTTGGGCGAGCAAAGCTCATCTGGCTCGGATGCGTGAGTTGAGCTACAAGGCCAATGAAGTGTTGAGTAAGCTGTTTGATGATGCAGGGCTGATCCTGGTGGATTTCAAGCTGGAGTTTGGCTTGTTCAAAGGTGAAGTGGTGCTGGGGGATGAGTTTTCACCAGACGGTAGCCGCCTGTGGGACAAAAAAACGTTGGATAAAATGGATAAAGATCGTTTCCGCCAGAGCTTGGGGGGGCTGATCGAAGCCTATGAAGATGTTGCCCGGCGTATTGGGGTGAAATTAGACTAACGGCTTGTCGCCATTCAAGCACCAGGTAACAACGCTGCAGTTTGAATGGCGATGGTTATATAGCAGGGCGGGAGCACACTTTGCTTTTTATTTAACCAAAGAATAACTGGGCCCGATAATTGTCATCCCAACTTGCCTTTTTTAGCTTGTTTCTCTGACTCGGCGCACCACAATTGCTCTGCTTTATGATGTTCAGAACAAACCGCCGGAATAGCGCCATATTCTCGACCGCATCCTCCATCGCTATTCTGGAGGCATCTTCATTGAACACCACATCAAGAATGTAATGCTGGCTGTTCTCGATCCGCCAGTGTTGACGAATATAGTGCCCGAGCAGCTTGTGTTTGGGGGATAACGAGCTGACATAGTAGGCGGTCTCTACCGTTCCTTTTCCGTTGGCGCTACGGTGACGCTCAACGGCGATGATGCTGCGGATTGTCGGCCATTTCTCCGCCAGCTCAGGCGGTAGTCTTGATTTTAATTGAAAGACATAACGCTCTTCTTGGCGGCCATGACCACTCTCTTTGTGCTCGACGATTATCTTCTCTTTCTGTGCGTCAAAGAGTGCCTGAAATTGCGATTGAACGGCTTGATACAGCTTCGGTTGGTTCTTCTTTACCTGAACCACCACATGCGCCTTCTTCTCGCTAATTTTCTCCAGCGTCTCACGCTGACAATGCAGGGCATCAAGCGTCACAACGGCGCCTTTGAGCTCAAGAATTTCCAGCATTTCTTTGACCGTTTCGAGTTCCCCTTTCTTATTTGGGGTTGTTTTCTGGCTTAAAACCAAACCATTTTCGGTATCGTAGGCTGTAACCAGTTGCAGAGCTTCGGCGGCATTTCCGCGGTAGGAGCCGCGTAACACCTTGCCGTCAAAGGCAATTATGGGTTTGCCTTGATGGGTACGCTGTTCATTGACCCAGCAGAGCAACGCTTCAAGCAGGGTATCGATGACAATGCAGCGCAAAATGCGGGCAATGGTGTGACGGCGCGGGATACCGTTGGCAAAAGGTCGATACTGACGGAGCCAATCGGCCTTTGAATTGCCATAGGTCTCTATGTCCCGCCAGCCTTCGGCACCACTCATGATGGCACTGATGACAAGAAACATGACGTCAACAAGGTCATGTTTACGATTGATGTCAGAGCGAGTTTCTTCAACAAGGGTAAGGTGTTCAATCAATGTCATCGAGCGTGCCTCCTACATGGAGACGTGATTAGATCACAGACGATCTGCCCGTTCAAGTTTCATTAACAAAGTGCGATCCCGCCCTGGGTTATATAGGGCAATGGTTTAATTGTGCGATAACATCGATGAGGTAATGTAGGTGACTAAAGGCATTTCGGGTTATACTCGTCATCCTTCAAGTTGCATGGGTGTTAGCTGCATTCGTTCGCACCAGTCACATAGTCATCTATGCTTCTGGCGACTCTCGAATTTTCCGCCTACATGCAACTCGAATTATTTAGAGTATAAAGGCATGGGAAAGTCATATCAAAAAATAGCATATTACCCGACAATGCCTTAACGCGATAAATCCTTTATCCATCCTATTTCCACACCCAAAATTGGAGATTTTACACGGCAATCAACACATTGAATATTTGACTCGCTCGGACTCTGTCGGAAAACAGGATAAATTGCCTAAAATACGATGGGTTAGGAAATGACAACCTTACCCTATGCATTAACCCTCCAAACAGAATTATTTAAAAATCCAACGCAAAAATTTTATTTTATCTTTATAAGGTGCATAGAGTAATGGTAGATCAATCCAGGTTCTCGACTTAAGGATACTTTTCTGATGAGAGAATCGCTTAAAGCCGTGAATGCCATGATAACTTCCGATACCACTTTCCCCCACTCCGCCAAACGGTAAATAGGAATTAGCGATATGCATAACGCAGTTATTAATACAGCCGCCGCCAAATTGAATATTTTCGATCAATTCGTTTTGAACTGCATCACTGGAAGAATAAATATAACAAGCTAGGGGATGCTGGGGCAGTTTGGAGATAATGTCATAGACTTCATTAAAATCACTGTAATCTAATACAGGTAAAACTGGCCCGAAAATTTCGTCCTGCATCGCCTTGTCATCTAGTTGACAATCACGCAGCACAGTGGGCGCTATAAATTTTGTCTTATTATTGGTCTGACCACCGATAACCACTTTTTCTGGTTCTATCATCGCCGAAATGCGGGCGAAATGACTATCGTTGACGATGCGACCATAATCAGGACTTTGTTCTGGATCATCGCCATAACATTCGCGGATACGTTGCAGCATTTTTTGTAAAAAGACGTCTTTGACATCTCGATGCACCAGTACATAATCCGGCGCAATACAGGTTTGCCCGGCATTCATAAACTTACCGTTGCAAATCCGTTTGACCGCCAAATCCAAATTCGCATCGTGATGCACTATACAAGGACTCTTACCACCTAACTCTAATGTTACCGGAGTCAAATTTTTTGCCGCCGCAGCCATAATTATGCTGCCTACGCGCGGACTACCCGTAAAGAAAATATGATCGAATTTTTGTTGTAACAGCAAAGTGGTTTCTGCAATCTCGCCCGGAATATAGGCGATATAATGTGGCTGGAAGTATTCTCCTAGCATTTTCTGGATTACGGCGCTGCATGCTGGGGTCATTTCGGATGTTTTTAACACTACAGTATTACCGGCGGCTATCGCTGCAATTAACGGCGAAAAAGACAGATTAACTGGATAATTGTACGGTGCTATAATCAGATTAACCCCCAATGGGGAATGATAAATCTGGCTGCTGCCAGGTTGGCAAAGCAAGGAAGTCCAAGTACGTATTGGCTTCATCCAGACCTTCAGTTTTTTTATAGTTTCACTAATTTCATGCTGACAAAAGCCAGTTTCAGCCAAAAAAGCCTCAAATTCTGATTTGCCCAAATCTTGCTTCAAGGCTGCGTGCAATTCATGCTCATAGCGCTTCAACGCTTCTTTCAGTTTATTCAAACAATCAACACGATGTTGGTAGCCACGTGTTATGCCGCTATTAAAGTATTCCCGCTGTTTTTTGATGATTGAAACAATCTCTTGCTCTTGCATTATTAGGCTCTCAGTTAATGTAATGAATGTAGTGACATTTCCTTAAGATTTCCCTCTGATAAGGACGCTAACTCAACAGATTATAATATAACCGGGCGTAGGCGGTAAGAGCCAAGATTGTTGTCTCCCCAGATTAGTTTATGCGGCCTGTTTTTCACGCTCTGGATTGAGCGTGGTAATTGCCTTGCCATTACCCAGCCTAAACTGCTTGTGGAACCGGTATCCAGCGGTCATCTGGGGCAGACCATGGCTGGCTTTGGCTACTCGAAGATACTGATAGTCACCGATGCCATGATCGTCAAATTGGGATTACTCAAAAAACTGACCAATGCCCTCAGTGCTGGTGGTACCAGCTATGTGTCTGTCCCGCGAGCCTAAATACCGACTCCTTTTGCTACCTAACTGCATCTTAATTTCACTTGGGTATATAATATTCGTCACTCTTCCGACGATAGCGCTATTTTCAGGTTGAATTTGAATGTTACAGACAATGCAACAATGCATGCAGCGGCAAGGGATCCGGCGGCTCTTGGTGATTAGTGGCGAGCTGCTCTGGTGTCGGGAGCAGGCTCAACAGCTTGCCACATCGCTTCTGGGAGATGTGCTGTGGGTGAGTGATGATGCTCCGTTGGGCGTTGAAGCACTGACTGGCAACACCGTTAAAACCTTGTTGGGGCAAGAGCGACGCCATGCCGTTTTTGATGCAACAGCAGGGCTGGACGTAGAAGCATTGGCGCAACTTTGCGGAGCCTTATGTGCCGGTAGTTGGTTACTATTATTGGTGCCATCTTGGCAGCATTGGGCGCAACAGCAAGATAGTGACAGCCTGCGTTGGGCCGATTGTTCACAGCCTATAGCCACCCCAAATTTTATCCATCACTTACAGCAACAGCTATTGGCTGACAGTGAAGTGTCGATTTGGCGTCAAGATGAGCCATTACATTTGGCCCCTTTACCACCGCGCCAAGATTGGCAACCACCACCAGGGCACCCTAGCGCCGAACAGCAGGCGATTCTCACTCGCTTGTTGGCGGCAGAGTCCGGTATCTGGGTATTAACTGCCGCCCGTGGACGGGGCAAGTCCACGTTGGCAGGGATGCTAGTCTCCCAGAGTCCGTTAAGTTGCTGGGTCACCGGGCCAAGCCGTGGCGCCACCGAAGTTGCCAGTCAATGGGCTCAGGGGCGGGCTCAATTTTGGTCCCCGGATGCTTTACTGCAACATTGCCGTCAAAATCCAGCCATTGATGCCGGTTGGCTGCTGGTGGATGAAGCGGCGGCGATCCCGGGCCCGTTGTTGCAGCAATTGATCAGTTATTTTCCTCGTGTATTACTGACCACCACGGTACAGGGCTATGAAGGGACCGGCCGAGGGTTCCTGTTGAAGTTCTGTGCTGCATTACCGCAATGGCAGCCATTAAGCTTGCAGCAACCAATGCGTTGGGCAATGGGGGATGGGCTAGAGCGTATCATCGACCACGCCTTACTGTTTAATGAAGAGCCGTTCTGGCAAGCAACCCCGCAACTGCCGGTGATTGAACCGATTGAACAGACAGAACTCTGTGCCGAACCAGCTCGGTTACGGCGATTCTATGCATTACTGTGCAGCGCACATTACCGCACCTCACCGTTGGATTTACGACGTCTGATGGATGCACCGGGGATGCATTTCAGTGCTGCCACTCTGCAAGATGAAGTGGTTGGCGGGTTGTGGCTGGTGGATGAAGGGGGGCTGGAGAGTGAACTGGCCCATGATGTTTGGGCGGGGCGGAGAAGGCCACGGGGCAACCTGGTGGCGCAATCCTTGGCGGCACACAGTGGGCAATGGTGGGCACCGATGTTACGCTCACGCCGTATCAGCCGTATTGCGGTATTACCTGAACTACGTCAGCAAGGGATTGGCACCCGGTTGATTGAGCAACAGCAGCAATGCACACAGGGGCTGGATTTTCTTTCTGTCAGTTTTGGTTATACCGAATCGTTATGGCGTTTTTGGCACTCGTGCGGTTTTATTCTGGTCCGTATTGGCAATAAAGCGGAGGCCAGCAGTGGCTGCCATACCGCTATGGCGCTGTTACCCATCAGTGAGCAAGGGAAAGCCCTGTGCGATGCGGCGCATAGGCAACTCACCCGGGATTGGCGCTGGTTACGGCAGCGCAACCCGCTGCCACTTGATATTGCCGATGATGATAGCGAACCATTATTAAATGAGGCAGATTGGCGAGAACTGGCGGGGTTTGCTTTTGCGCATCGGCCATTGGAAGCCAGCTTGGCGGCATTGCAGAGTTTATTGTTGACCTCAGAACACCCTTGTTTGGCATTACGCAGCTATTTACAACAACAGCACAGCACTGAGCAATGCATCGCCGAACAGCGACTGACTGGACAAAAAGCGCTACTACGCTGTTTTCGGCAAGAGACTGCGCAGGCTCTGGAACAGCTGGACAAACAGCGCTGCCGTGACTGGCAACAGTGGTCACAATCAACCAGGGGATGATGGCCCATGCTCTGTCGCGTTTACATTACTATACCCGTGATACTTCAAGTTGCTTGAAATCCTTGTTAAGTCCGAGATACTCGGGACAATCGCACTGAGGGGCACTCCGGCGGTTCACGCCGCTACGACCCCTTCAGCACGTTTTCCCTAATAACAGGACTGGCTGCGAACGGTGATAACCCGCACCATCTAGAATAACATGGGATTTTTGCTCGTAATTAGGATGAGTTTTTCATATCTCATTGAAAAAAAGATATAAATTATATTCATTTATCGTTTTATATTCGCAGATTAGTGGTGTCGCCAGAGACTGCAGATTCAGCGTGCCCATGATGTTCAGCCGTGTACTGCTAGCCGTCGTTTTTACCGCTTTCCTGTGGCCCATGCGTATCCAGCCATAACTGATTTTAGTGGCCTGAGTCGGATGGACTGCATCAATAAAAATAATTGGCTCACTGCCTAATTTTTCTTTCAGTTCTTCATAATCTTCAATGAATTGTCTTTGTTTCTCTTCGCTGAATTTATGAGGAATACCTGACAGCTTTTTGTAAGTGAAACTGTTACGGTGCAGCCAGTTATTCATTGCTGGAACGCTGAAAGTCACATTCCACGCGCGGACAATAAACGCAATAATATCATGGATATGGTGAAACAAATTATCGGATAACTGAGCGATTAACAGAGCTGTTTGTTCAGCACTGAGTTTGTTGTTTGAGCCACCATTTTCAGGTTTTAAGCTTTCCTTTATTCAGGAACTCGCTGATATGGTGGTCAACGGTTGTCTGATGCAGGCATACAGGCCCGTTGCTGGGTCTGTATCAGCATTCTCAAATTCCCCGTATGTTACTCTGCTGCCTGAAGGGGGATGGGTAGATAACCCCCCTTGTTCCTACTGCTAGAACCGCCCTTCCTGTTGGTGTTTTAGACATTATCTCGCCTCCGTCATTGATTTATAAATCAACCATTTCATTAAATCAGAAGAATTTAGATATAAATTCTTTATATAAAATTAAATTAATAGGATTACTCTTAAACTATAGTGTTATTAAGGTTTTTATGTTGATTAAATATGCTCAGGAAGTACTCTAAGGAGAGATTAATCAATAGGAAACATCGTGTTGTACTGCTGAGAGCTACAACGTGAATAGCCGTGCGTCAATGAGTTAACTCAAAGGGACTATCGAAGCTGAAAATGAACAAACTCGCCATGATTGCTGCCAGCCTGCTTTTATCCACAGCAGCGCAGGCAAATAACACCATTAACTTTCAAGGGGAGGTTGCAGGCCAGAGCTGTGCAGTCAGTATTAATGGCAATGCATCGGCACCGTTGATCCTGTTGCCAACCGTATCATCTGCATCACTCGGTTCTGTGGGCAGCACGGCGGGACAGACAGCATTCACCATTGGTTTAACGGGGTGTACTGCCTCTGGCACGGAACAGACCATCGATACCGTATTTGTGGGTAACAACCTGAATGCGGGTAAGCGACTGACTAATACCGGTAGCGTACAGAATGTCTCTTTAGAGTTGGTTGTTCCGGTAAACGCTGCCGTTCCACTCGGTCTGACAGGGCAAAAGGGCGCGGCAGGTCTGATCCTGGTTGCTGACGCAACAACAGCAAGCCATGACTTCGCGGTGAGATATTGCACCGAAGGTACCGTGACCAAGAAACCTGCTACAGCCGCGTTAAATCGCAACACCTAATGCCGTTCTATTTTCCGTTTCAGGCAGGTATTTAGGTGAAAGGTGCAGGCAGGGAGAGCCAATACCCAAGTAACTTGAAGCATAAAAGATATCTACCGTTACCCATTAAAATAAAAGTTTCAACCAATAGGAGTAATAATATGAACGCAAATGAGTTTATCACTAATCCACGAATGCATTCTTGGAGTAAAGATGACAGGACCATTTATCCTCTGCTCAGTTTTGAAGTTAATCCCGATGTTACCGAGGAGGATAAGCAAATAAAAGTCGGTATTTACTTGGTCAATGCTGAATTTGATTTCGCCCTTGCTAGGGAAGTCCTAGGACGTGAAATACCCAGAGGGACGGCTGGTGACTTTTATTTATGTCTTAATAAACCAGCTTTAAATAGCGTTGCGCAGTCTATTTCTGATATTGGGGTTGGGGGGGACTGTGGGGGAGGTAATGGCCCGGCAGCAGCTGCTCATAGCTGCTTATCCGCATATGATCGATAACGGTATTTTAACGCCCAACTCGATGATGTTACGAGTAAACGCAGGTCAATTTACCAGCGTGATGTTGGGGGTATCGTTCTATGATGACAACGGTAAAAATACCAGTGGGGTCAACTTCTTAGTGTCTGCCTTACCTAAACCCTAAATAAGGGCTATCCTCATCTCTATTCGAACCGCATCTTGAATGGCAATGGGGTGAAATAGCGGGAAGCTACACTGACCACCAAGTGAACGGCTCAGCCAACAGGGAGTGATGGAGCGTCGTTATCAGGCTATTTCCTGGATCCTGATCATTTGAGGGGGAACCTCTAGGAGTACTTGGTGGTTGCGGTGATAATAATGGGCTTCGAAGTTATCAAATACGTCGGTACAATCGCCACTCTTTAACGACCAGAAGGAAGTTTGATGTCCGTTGGTGACAAAAAGCGATTACCCATCACTCAATAACGCTCGTGCTTCGCAACAGTGGTCACAATCGTTGCAATAAATGGAACGAGTTATTCAATAAAACCCGATTTTCTCGATGGTTCAGCAGAGTATATTGAGCGACAGTTGCCGCTAAGTAGGGGCATTGATTGAATCTGAGGAGCCACCATGAAACACGAACATTTTGTTGTCCAGAGTCCTGCTACACCGGCGGAGCAACTGATTTTGTTGTTTCATGGTGTGGGGGATAACCCCAGGGCAATGGGGGAGATCGGCAGTTACTTTACCAAAGAATTCCCCCAAGCCTTAGTGGTCAGCATCGGTGGCCCATTTGTTAGTGATAATGGCAATGGCCGCCAGTGGTTTTCGGTTCAAGGGATCACGGAAGAAAACCGTCTACAGCGTATTGCTGAGGTGATGCCAAAGTTTATTGAAGTGGTGCGTTATTGGCAATTACACAGCGGTGTGAGTAATGCGGCAACCGCTTTGGTCGGGTTCTCTCAGGGGGCGATTATGTCGCTGGAAGCGATGAAAGCTGAACCCAAACTGGCTGGCCGAGTGGTTGCTTTTAGTGGTCGTTTTGCCCAATTGCCCGATGCCCATTTTGGGGAAAGCGTGGTTCATCTTGTTCATGGCGAAATGGATAGCGTGATTGCCCTGGCGCATGCACAAGCAGCGGAAGCCCGTTTAAAGGCGCTGGGCAGTGATGTGACTTTGGATATCGAGCCTGGTGTTGGGCATGGCATCAACCAGGGGATGATGGACAATGCTTTGTCACGTTTACATTACTACGTGCCACAGCATTACTGGCAAGAAGCGATGTCAGGCAAAAAAGGTGATTTGATTGCCTTTAAATATTAAGGGTTGGGCGCATTATGCGCCCATCATTTAGGGCTTTTTCGGCCAGTCTTCGTCATCATCCCATTGGGCATTATTATCCCGATGAGGAGGTACCTCCGGCTTGTGGGCCAGAAATTGCTTATGATCAAGACGGCGTAATTCTTTGATCCCATTAAGGATCATGCCAAACAGTAGGATCAGGATAATCCACCAGTAATCCGCTAACCAATGCATATTTATCCCTCACTCGGTGGGTGTATAAAACGTGCGAATATCAAGGGTAGATGGCTTTCAAGCCAGGATGCCCCTGCAACCTCTTTACCTTGCCAGGCCGCCAGTAGCAACTCGGGGGTCAATAGCTGTTCAGCCTGTTGTGCCAGTGGTTGATAACTCAAATGCCACGGTTCCATGGCAACCCCGCCGCCATTTCCACTAAATGGGCGGTAAAAACCAAATTCAGCCATATGTGCGGTTATCCACTGATTGAGTGGAAAGAAATAACCACCTTGTTGATATTCCCATGGCTCCAAGCGCAGTTTTTGTCCTGTGGGCAGCAGTGATGGATCGTAAATATCCAGATCCGTGCCCCAGTGGTGGCGACTGGCCCCCGGCAGTGCAGACCAGTGTAAAATGGCTTGGCAACGTTCAGCGGTGGAAAGTGGCGAGAGATCGAGCGGCTGGCTTTGTTGATCCACGACCGGCCGCTCACCACAGAACTTGCCGTTCCAGATAGCCAACTGCCGATCGAAGTCACGAAAGGTACTGGCAGGTTGCAGATCAAAACCCGCTGATTTTGCGGCCAGTTGCATGGCTTGAAATGCCACCACCGCAGCCGGTTGCAAGCGATGATGACCACTGAGTACTGCCAGATGTTCTGTCGAGCGCCCGGTGATCATCTCTGCGCTAATCATGCGACTAACTGCTCCATAATCCGCTGATACATACGGCTGAGTAATTGAAGGTCCGCCGCATTAACACACTCATTCACTTTGTGGATGGTGGCATTAACCGGCCCCAGTTCCACCACTTGGGCGCCCATTCGGGCAATAAAGCGGCCATCGGAGGTTCCGCCGGTGGTCAATAACTCGGGGGTTATCTCTGCGTAATGTTCCACCGCCTTGACCACCGCATCCACCAACGCGCCACGTTGGGTTAAAAATGGCTGACCCGACAGCCACCAGTCGAGGCTGTAGTTCAATTGATGACGATCCAACAGCTCGTGTACGCGCTGTTTGATAATGGTGTCGGTGATTTCAGTGCTGAACCGGAAGTTAAATTGTACCGACATCTCACCTGGGATCACGTTGTTGCTGCCCGTACCTGCTTGTATGTTGGCAATCTGCATACTGGTGGGGGGAAGAATTCATTGCCCTGATCCCATTCTATGGCAATCAGCTCATTGAGGGCGGGTAACGCGCGATGAACCGGATTATCTGCCAGATGTGGATAGGCGACATGGCCTTGAATACCATGGATCTGTAGATTAGCGGTAATGGAGCCTCGGCGACCATTTTTTACCACATCCCCAACCTGTTTATTACTGGAGGGTTCGCCCACCAGACAATAATCAAGACGTTCATCACGGTCCATCAAGGCTTGCACCACTTTGACGGTACCATCGATGGCGCTGGCTTCCTCATCCGAGGTGATCAGGAATGCCAGGCGGCCTTGATGATCAGGATTTGCCGCCACAAAGCGCTCGGCGGCCACCACCATGGCAGCCAATGAGCCTTTCATATCAGCGGCACCACGGCCATAGAGCATGCCATTACGAATAACCGGCTCAAAAGGGGGATTATCCCACTGTTTTTCATCACCACAGGGCACCACATCAGTATGACCGGCAAATGCCAGTGTGGTGCCTTGACCACGCCAGGCCCAAAAATTTTGCGTATCACCGAAGTTCATCGGTTCTATGGTAAAACCGCTGGCTTTGAGGCGGGAAATCATGATTTCCTGGCAGCCTTCATCATGTGGGCTGAGAGATCGGCGCTTAATAAGTTGTTGCGCTAATTCAATAACAGGGCAAATCATGCATTAACCTCGGAAATAAATTGTTGATAACTTTCGCTACTGAACCCCAGCAGGGCATGGCCATGACCATCATCCAGCAGGGGGCGTTTAATGATGGCGGGCTGTTCCAGCATTATGGTAATCGCGCTATCCGCGTTATCGCAGCCATTACGCTGAGCTTCATCCAGCTTGCGCCAGGTGGTGCCACGGGTATTCAAGAGCGCTTGCCACCCCAACCGAGCGACAAAATCCCGCAGCAGAGGCTCACTCAGCCCATCTGCACGGTAGTCGTGAAATTGATAGGCTACCCCTTGTTCTTCCAGCCAGCGGCGTGCTTTTTTTATGGTGTCACAATTTTTGATGCCATAGAGCGTAAACAAACTTTTTGAGTCCATATCTACCATGCGAAAGTGCTACCTATCTCTTTGAATCAGTAAGGAAAAGCAAGCTGATAGTGACGGCATATCCCGTCAAGAAGCTATGCTATTGAGTTATATAAAAGATAATGCGGTAAAACGGGGCTGAGATCCAGATAACTATGAGCCGATTGTCGACAAGGGGAGGTCGGCATTTAAAGGCCAGCTTAGGGAAGAGACATCTGGCTTGGGGAAGTTTTTTACTCGTTTGGTTGAAGGAAATATCATTTTGTATCGTTAATAAGGAGAATAGTAGTTGTAAATTTCAATTTAAATTTCTGGTTTATAATGTGATTAGGCAATATTTTGTTAGGATTTTGTTAAAAAATTTAATTTATGTGGGGTTGTATATGTGTGATAGATAATAATCTCGGCGATATGTGTCTTTAAACAGAATTCAACAAATTGATTTTATTGTAAATAATATTTTATTATTACATGCCTATCAAAAAAGTGATTGCTTTAACAAGTAATAATTTACGTGAGTGAGTAGTTAGTTGAATTAAATTGTGATGAGAGTCACAATTATTTTAAAAAGAAAGGAAAATATTTTGATGTATCATAAGATAAATAAAAGCACACCATAAAATGGAATGGTAATGAAAAATATTTTCATATCGTATAGTTGGGACAATGACAGTCATAAAGAATGGGTAAAGAAATTAGCCGATACCTTGGAGGAAGATATAAATTTCCATGTTCATTGGGATGGTTACGATTTAGACGCGCTTTGTGATAAAAATTTTTATATGGAAAAAAATATATCAAATTCAGATTTTATATTAATCGTTTCTACAAAAAAATATAAAGAAAAAGCAGATGAACGAAAAGGTGGGGTTGGAATTGAGTCATATATTGCAACAGCTTCTCATTGGGAAAAAATGCTTGATAAAGATAAAAGAACTAATGTCATTGTCTTATTAAGAGAGCCAGATTCAACCCCAAGATATATTAGTGGGCATTTTCATATAGACTTTATAGAAGATGAACGTTTTCCTTTTGCGATAGATGAACTCAAGAGGTTGCTGTTAAATCAATCTAAACATACCAGACCAGAAAAGCAATCAATGCCTTTACCAAAAAGAACTTATCGTTTAACAAAAGCATCTGAAATTATTGGTATCGGAGCAAAGAATAGAAGTCAAATAATTAGTGCAGATGATGGAACGGATTTTTCTGGTGGAAAAAAAATAAAATTTGAGCTATGGGAGCTAAAAAATCCTGGAGGTATTAGTTCTCACGTTTTAGCTTTGCATAATAACATAAATATAAGTCAAACATTAGAGAGGGCTGCTGTTGAAATTCAAGTTAGAAATATAAATATATCCACATTGCAAATATTAACACCAAAGGAAAAAAAGAAGGGGAAAGGTAGTGTTTCATTCGAAAATATACTTAATCTTAAAGGTTATAAAAAGCAGCTGAATATTAGCGAGCTTACATATGATGAGTATGTTTGGGATTATTGCATTGGTTCCGATTTTAAAAATGTCACACCTCCAGATGCGATAGAGTTCTATACAAACCAGGAATTATGTGATGCAGATGGAAATATATTTGAATCTGCTATTCGTACGCTTGAAAATGATTTGTCGGATTTATCTGAGGTGCCAGAGTATAGTACTAATTTAATTGTTGGATCTGGAGGTATAGGGAAAACTTCTTTATGCCTTTCGTTGGTTAAACGCCTGATTACTGAAAAATCAAATGATTTCCTTACAATACTTATTCGCTCAGAAGATATAAGAAAACATATCGAGAATAAAAAGTTAACATCATTAAGTATTAATGGAATCTATGATATTTACGAATTGCAAGCTAAATACCTTAATCATGTGAATATTTTTGACAAAAACACCTTTGAATTATCTATTATTAGCGGGAGAATAATAATTGTAATTGATGGGCTTGATGAATTGTCATCAATACTAGGGAGTGGATTTGATCTTGTTGAATTTTTAAACTCAATTAATAGATTGCATGATGAGCTTGGGGCTAGCAGAATTGTTCTCACAACAAGAGAAAATACTGTTATATCAGACAGCTTAATTGAATCCCTGAATATAAAAAAATATACATTATTAGGTTTTAAAATAGAAAACTGTGCGAAATATTTAGAAACTAGATTTAAGTATCATGAAAGTAAGGAGTCTATAATATCAAAAATCATCGGAGAAATAGAACGATGTTCACTATCTAGTAGTAGCAGGATAATACCATTTTTTGTTGATGTGATATCCAATATTTATGAGGATAATCTGAATAATGGTGGGGTAAATAGTGACTTTTTTTTGAATGAAGATGAAACGCCATATCCTTCACTTAATGAAATTAATGACCATATTATAATTTCTATTTTCGAAAGAGAGAGAGTTAGGCACAAATTTTCCATTTCTCATGTGGAAATGCTGCAATTGTTTAAGGACATAAACTTTGAGCTTTCAGAATCATGGGAATTAGATAAAGTAAGGGGTATTATTAGTGCTTATTACGATACTCAAGCTTCTGAAATATTTAATTGTATATTAAAGAATCCATTATTAATAAGTGGCGAAAACAAAATAACCTATAAGTACGAATTTCTTCACTCTTACTTTAACTCACTAAGTATTTTTGAGTTAATGTTGAATCCTATTACTAATAGGCAAACGATCCCACTATTATCAAAGTCTGGGAAGGATACTCCTGAGTTTAAAGATTTGGTTAAATTCCTACAAGTAAGAACAGACTCACTAGCTCGATTGAAATCTATACTTATCGATGTAAGAACTCAAGCATTATCAGTAGATATGGCCGATAAAATATTATATCAACGCTCCGTATCCACAATAGAAAATATAATTTTATTAGTAAAATATATAAAACAATCCACAAAAAAAGTGTTTACTGATGATATTAAAGAGCTATATGATGCAACACTAACAAACAAACTGATCGGTTTATTTATTAATGGGGATTTGCCACCGCTCGATTTAACTAATATTCATATATCTCATAGCAAATTTAAAAACTATTCCAATTTTCTAAAGTGTGATTTTGAAGGGGCTCAGTTTACGAACACACAATTTTTAAATTGCCATAATGAATTACATAAAAGCTCAAATTTATTAAAAGCATCAATAGATAAACATACATGTGATGTTGGGAATTTAAACTATTCATTCAATATGCTTTCAGATGTTCAAGAAACCTCTCTTGAAATTTTAAATGAAGAATTGAGAAAGTTTCTTGCATCATTTTATAAAGGTAATAACTTCAGAGATAATAATAAACTTCACATAAGGTTCTCAAGTCATGTTTCTGGATTGCGAACGAGTAATTTCAATAAGTTAATAAGTGAAGGGTATCTAAGTATTAAGACAAAGAAAGAAGTTGATGTGTTTTATGAAGTTTCAGACCATTTTAAACCTAGTGTGAGACGGTTATTAAATGATGGCTATAAAGATGGTAAAATGAAAAAATTCATCAAATTATTGGATTGATGTAGCTTGTCCATAATTCTGTGTAATTGCCAACGCATTAAAGGTGATCGCCCAGGCAGGGCGGGATCGCACTTTGTTAATGAAAGTTGAACGGGCAGATCGTCTGTGATCTAATCACGTCTCCATGCAGGAGGCGCACTCGATGACATTGATTGGTAACCGAACGGTGAACTCGCGTTGTGTGATTAACATAATGTAATAAGCTGGCGGATATTAACTGAAGCTGTTTTCGGCGTAGGGTAATAGTTCATTGATCCAACTGTTCGGTCAGGTGGGTAAGCCAGGCCGAGATCGCGAATGTTTTTTAACCAGATTGAGATGATTTGACCGGCCAATCTGGTTGTGATCTTATACTCTCTTTTGTGGGAGTTTCGTCATGAATCATCAAGCAACATTTACCCAATTCTTCTCCGAGCTTGAAGACCCTCGGCAGGCTGGAAGAATCGCATACCCATTCTTCGATATGGTTTTTCTCACCGTTTGCGCCACTATTGGTGGTGCCCAAGGTTGGGAAGATATCGAGCTTTTTGGCGAGGCACATCTGGAATGGTTTCAGCGTAATGCTCTGTTTAATAATGGATAACCTGTTCACAACACCATAGCGAGAATCATCTCTCGTATTCAGCCTGAGCAATTCCAGAACGCTTTTGTTCGTTGGATGCAGGCAATATCAATGAGTACTAATGGTGAGCTAATTGATCCTACCCAGATAATGTGGACACAGGTCTAAAGTGCGTATTCCGCTCTGTTCAATCACGGATTGGCATCGATGTTCGAACAGTGTTTCGAATCGATTCGATGAGCCCTTCACGCTAAGATCATTGATATGCTTAAAACAGAAAGGTATTCGCCTGATGAGATCCCTAAACTATGCGACTGTGGGCGGGCTACGGTATTCAGAGTGAAAAAAATATGTTGAGTACTGAATCAGCGTAATAGGCGAGTGTGAGTTGATAGATGTTCAGCAGTTTAATCAGAGGAAAGAATAATGAAACACCCAGATGTAAAGCCTTCAGATTGGATCGAAGTTGGAGGGTATGATTGTGTTGTCATGAGAACTTATAATGAGAACTCTCCGTTTGGGGTTTGTAAAGTCGTTTTCAACAAAACTAAACCTACTACGCATGATGTTGACTGGAATGGGGAGAAATGGTTTTTTCCTGAACGTCCTGATTTCGGTGGGTATGGCAGGAATGATGATCCATATGTGATACAACTCAAAAAAGGTTGTTATTAAGCCAAAGTAATTACTTTAACTTGGCAGATTTTCTGCTGTTTTAATTTTAGTTACATTAAATTTGAAAGAATATGTGAGGCTGTCCATGATTTATATTAGCCCAGCCCAGACACGGCACCAAACTAAAACACTGGGAAGCTGGGGTAAGCAAATAATTTCAGTTTAATGAGGAATTTTTTGCTGTTGCAACAATCATGTGAATAGACGATAGGGTAGCGCACGCAAGAGATACGTGCGCTACTGGCAGGCAGGGTGTTATGCCTGAAATGACCCGTTCAACTCGGGTTTTTAATCAAGCTGACTAACGGTAAGCGTTTTGGCGTCGTAATCTAGATCGAATTGAAACAACCCCGCCTGTTCGCTTTCAAACATAAAACCTTCACTACTGTTCTCAACCAAGGTCACCGGTGTGAATAATTCGAGCCGGTTTCCAGCTTGAGGACTGCCTAGGCTTAATAAATGCCCAGTCTGATCTGTCAGATACAGTCGATGAGCTTTAAACTCCGCTTGAGGATCTTCCTGAGCGGCACCCAACCGTGTTACTAGCCGGTATTTTCCGCCCTCCAGGTGCTCAAAGCGATTTCCTCTATAAGCTTGCTTACCTGTATGGCTACCCACCAGATAGAGCTGGTATGGTGCACTGCCTTCAGTCAGTTCTGGCTTTCGGTCCGCTAAGCCAAACTGCGCATAGACACCGGTATGATCGGATACACGCCCAAAAGAACCCTGCGTAAAAATGCGCTGACTCTGTTTGACTTCAAAGGGGCTGTCATCATTGATCACCAGAAAGTCAATCCGTTTGCCGACGTCACCGCTCCAGCCATCTATCGTGCCCCCAATGGTTGGGTCAAGCAAGCCATCAGGGTTTGCCAGTGCATACTGTTCAGAATACCCCGTTCCATTTGTAATAAACTGCTGCGCTTTAGTCGCAGCAACTTGATTAAAATCCCCACAGAAAAGTGTATTGATATTCTGTGCTTTGAGTTCTTTATCCCAGGCAGTTAGACGATTGAACTGGCCTTGAAAAGGTTCTTCATTATCATTCCACCAGCCAGCGTGAATTGAAAAAACATTCAACTGACCTAAACGACCACCAAGATCAATCTGAGCCATCGGAATATTACGTGACTTCCAGAAAGTACGCGTACCATTATTAACATCGCTGATATAGCGGGAATCTTTTTTAACAATAGGGTGTCTGGAAAGTACCGCGGAACCTTCCATCCAGACATCCCATCCAAAATGGGACCAGTCCATCACATAGTCATACTGTTTATTGTCGAGCCTGGAGAGGATCTGCTTGACCATATTGCTGTCCGTCGCGCCGAATTGCACAGTCTCCAGATCGTCTCTCTGCTTACCATGCCACTCCCCGACTTCCTGCAGGCACACCACATCTGGGTTAAGTTGATTAATCGCTGCCGCTACACGGTCGAACAACACTCCGTGCTGGTTCACACGTTCCATCGCCTGGCTGTCGGTCAGATCAGACTCTTTAACACCGGGTGTCTTGAACTCCTGATAGGTATGCAGATTGACACTCAGTACCGTAAACGTATTCTCAGCGTTATTACTCGCGGGATTAGCGGTAAAAAGCAGACCATTCTTCACCCATACTTGCTCCGCACTGCTACGAAAATTTTCTGCCGGGTCTCCTTCATTATTTTCACACTTATAATGAGAACCTGAATAACACCCCTGAGTCGCGCCAAGGTTGATCATTCCGCTGTCCCCTTCAAACGCGAATTCCAGCTTGTCCGCCGTAACCACTGCCGACCACCAGCCTTCTTCATTCTTTGTCATGGCAAGGCGCTGAAACTCTGCCTCGGCAGGATTGCTGCGATAAACTAATTCACCATGGCTCCAATCGGGCATATAAAAATGTACGGTCATAACATGGGAAGCTTGTGACAATTCCTTAGAGTCATCTTTCTTGGCTTCCGAATCAGCGTTATCAGCGTTGTTACATCCAAAGAGCGATAAACTCATTAGTACAACCAGCGTTAAGTTTTTTATTGCTTTTATAATAAGCATTGTGACTTCTTCCCCATTTTTATTTTACTGGCAAAATCTTCAATGAATTTGCCGAAAGCAAGGTCAATCATACAGGCTGTTAGTTTCAGGTTTATGACTCTGCGTCCTGTAGTTGGTGGCAAAATCCCTGAGCTAAACTGTCAGGCGTTGCTACAAACTGATCTTACCCACGAACAATGGACACACAGCTAAGCGAGGTTTTGGTTTTCAAATTGTTCCGGGCTAAGACCACCACAGGCACTGTGGCGACGCCAGCGATTGTAATCGCACTCGATATAATTAAACACGGTTGTTCGCATTATTTCCCGGCTGGCAAAGTGCTCGCCGTGGATACACTCCACTTTTAGTGAGTGGAAGAAGCTTTCAACACAGGCATTGTCGTAACAACAGCCTTTTGCGCTCATACTGCCACGCAGATTATGGCGTTTCAGTAAGGCCTGGTAATCCGCTGAACAGTACTGGCTGCCTCTGTCTGTATGAACAATGACATTTTCCGGGCGTTTACGCCGCCACAACGCCATTTGCAACGCATCGCACGCCAGTTGTGCCGTCATCCGCGAGGACATCGACCAGCCGATGACGGCTCGCGACCACAGGTCAATCACCACCGCCAGGTAAAGCCAGCCTTCATCTGTACGCAAGTAGGTAATGTCACCCGCCCATTTCTGATTCGGCCCACAGGCGGTAAAGTCTTGTTTCAACAGGTTTTCTGACACCGGCAAACCATGCTCACGGTAACTGACCGGCCTGAACCGGCGCGAGGCCTTTGCGCGCAGCCCCTGACGACGTAGGCTAGCGGCGATGGTTTTGACGTTGTACGCTGGAAGCTCATCAGAAAGACGTGGCGCACCATACCGCTGTTTTGCGTCACTGAATGCCTTTCCAACGGCCTCATCGCAGACAAGACGGAACTGCTGACGCGGGGTTATCTGATGATGACGTAGACGCCAGGCATACCAGCCACTGCGGGCGACACGGAGCACCCGACACATGGCTTTGATGCTGAACTCAGCCTGATGTTTTTCGATAAAGACATACTTCATTTCAGGCGCTTCGCGAAGTATGTCGCGGCCTTTTGGAGAATAGCCAACTCTTCATCACGTTCGGCTAATTGGCGCTTTAAGCGGGCATTTTCAGTAGCAAGAGTCTGTTCACGCTCAGAAGCAGATAGGTTTTGCTGTTGCTTAGTACGCCAAGCGTAGATTTGCGATTCATACAGACCGAGTTCTCGCGCAGCGGCGGCCACCCCAATACGTTGGGCGAGCTTAAGTGCTTCGTCACGAAAGGCGGGCGTATGTTGTTTACGGGGCTTGTTTTTCGTTGTTGATGTTTTAGTCATGAGTCACCTCTGGGTTAAGAGTTTACTCACTTAGTGCCGTGTCCACTATTGCTGGGTAAGATCAAACAGATCTTTCAGGGCCTCCATCACCTGATGAAGATGTCCAGAATAGGCGCCAATGATAAAAGATAGCTGAGTTTAAACCTGTTGCTGACAATAGTGCTGTGATCAACAGCATAAGAAAAACCTTCTGTGCACAAGATGCCGATCATGACCGGTATTAAACCGTGCGGAGCATAAAATGGAAAACCCCCCGGCCTGCTGAAAATGGTGATGAGTTCCACATTGAGTGTGTCCTCGACTCAATTCATTCCTGTCATTGGCAGCAGTACACGGGCAAGGATTGGGATTAATCTTAAAATGCCTATTTTACGTGCTTTTAACGGCACATATTCTTCACTTGGTTAAAAAAACAGCGTAAAATATTAGCTTCACAGTTGTACATGAGGATGTGAAGTATCATGGTAGATCGTGAGTTAAAAAACTGGAAAGACTTCATCGACGAGATGTTAGCTAAGTAATATCTTGCTGGAGTATCCAAAGAACGATTGTTTTTTTTGTTAAAACACCGTGGGTAAAAAATTACCATTGCAGTAAAGCAACAAGGTAATCAGGCAGCATCAGAACACCGGTGCTGCCTTTTCTTTTTAGGTCAATAAGTGACTGTATCCATTCTAGTAATCCTGTTAGTGGTCACGTGCTTCCACTGATGACGCTTTCTTATCACTTGGCCCCGCAATCCTTTGTTTGCCAGGGAAACGGCGGCGTACCAGCACAAAGAACAGCGGTACGAAAAATATCGCTAGAACCGTGGCGGAAATCATCCCCCCCATCACGCCAGTGCCTACCGCATGTTGGCTGCCAGAGCCGGCTCCAGAACTGATGGTCATGGGCAGTACGCCGAAGATAAAGGCCAGAGAGGTCATAAGGATAGGGCGCAAACGCATACGTGAAGCTTCCAGTGTGGCTTCCACCAGCCCCTTTCCTTTCTGATGCAGCTCATTGGCGAATTCAACGATCAGAATGGCGTTTTTGGCGGACAAACCGATAATCGTCAATAAACCCACCTGGAAATAAACATCATTTTCCAGTCCGCGCAGCCAGGTTGCTGTTACCGCGCCAATAACGCCCAATGGCACCACCCACATCACCGAGAATGGAATTGACCAGCTTTCATACAAGGCTGCCAAGCACAGGAACACCACCAAGAGTGAGATTGCATACAGCGCCGGGGCTTGGGAGCCTGACAAGCGTTCCTGGTACGACATGGCTGTCCATTCCAGCCCGAAACCTCTCGGCAACTGATTGACCAGTTTTGTCATCTCGTCCATTGCGGTACCGGTACTGACCCCGGAAGCCGCCTCACCAACAATCTCCACCGAAGAGCTGCCATTGTAACGCTCTAGCCGTGGTGAGCCATATTCCCAATGGGTAGTGGCAAAGGCAGAGAAGGGGACCATTCCGCCACTGTTGTTGCGTACGTACCACTTGTTGATATCCTCCGGCAGCATACGAAACGGCGCGGCGGATTGGACATAAACCTTCTTGACCCGACCACGGTCAACAAAATCGTTAACATAGGTCGACCCCCAGGCGGTGGAGAGCGTACTGTTAATCTCGCTGATGGAAACACCCAGTGCTTGTGCCTTACGTTGGTCGATATCAATTTTTAACTGCGGGGTATCATCAAGGCCATTGTGGCGCACCCGTGATAACAGCGGGTTCTGCCCTGTCAACTGCAGCAATTGATCACGTGCCGCCATCAGTTTGCCATGACCTTGACCTGCGTGGTCTTCCAGTTGCATAGCAAAACCGGCAGCGTTACCTAACCCGGTAATGGCCGGTGGGCTGCTGGCAATGACGCGAGCTTCGTTGATCTGTTTAAAAGCCTGGGTGGCACGCTCAATAATATCGAACGAGCTATTGGCGCCCGAACTACGCAACGACCAATCTTTCAGGCGGATAAACATCCGTGCAACGTTCTGGCCGTTGCCGCCGGGCCCGGAACCGATAGTCGCGAATACCGACAACACATCTTGTTTCTCCTTGGTCAGAAAGTATTCTTCAACTTTTTCTACCACTTTGGTGGTTTGTTGCAGGGTAGAACCTGCTGGCAGTTGTATTTGAACCGTAAACACACCACGGTCTTCCTGCGGTAGAAATGAGGTGGGCAGTTTGATAAACAGTAGCGCCATGCCCCCCAGTAGCAGCAAATAAATCATCATATAACGGGCGCTGTGGTGCAGGACTCCGCTGACGCCTCGCTCATAGCGTGCGCTATTGCGGTTGAACATGCGGTTAAACCAGCCAAAGAAACCGCGCTTTTCATGATGCTGCCCTTTGGCTATTGGCTTAAGGATCGTGGCACATAATGCCGGGGTGAGGATCATCGCCACTAGGACGGAAAGCACCATGGCAGAAACGATAGTGATTGAGAACTGACGATAGATGGCACCGGTGGTACCACTAAAGAAGGCCATGGGGACAAAAACGGCAGAAAGCACCAGAGCAATACCGACTAATGCCCCCTGGATCTGCCCCATGGATTTGCGGGTAGCATCGCGTGGCGAGAGGCCTTCTTCACTCATCACCCGTTCAACGTTCTCTACCACCACAATCGCATCATCTACCAGCAGACCAATCGCCAACACCATGGCAAACATGGTCAGGGTGTTAATACTGTATCCGAAGGCGGAAAGGATAGTGAACGTACCCAATAGCACCACAGGGACGGCGATGGTTGGAATCAGCGTCGCGCGGAAGTTCTGCAAAAACAGGTACATCACCAGAAACACCAGCAGCACGGCCTCGAACAGGGTTTTTACCACATCTCTGATTGAAGCCTGGACAAATGGCGTGGTCTCATAGGCGACCTTGGCTTCCAACCCAGCAGGAAAGTAGTGTGAAAGTTCATTAATTTTGGCTTTTACTAATTGGTCGGTTTCCAATTCATTGGCGCCAGACGCCAGTTTAATGTTCACCCCGGCGGCTTGCAGGCCGTTATAGCGGCTCTGGAAGTTGTAATTCTCACTCCCCATTTCAACCGTTGCTACATTTCCCAAGGTGACCAGTGAACCATCCTGGTTGACACGCAGTGTGATTTGGCGGAACTGTTCCGGTGTTTGTAATTGCGATTGGGCGTTGATAGTGGCATTCAACGCCTGTTTATCCACGGAAGGGGACCCACCTAATTGACCGACGGCGACTTGAGCGTTCTGTGCTGTGATGGCGTTAATCACATCCTGAGTGGTGAGCTGATAACCGTTGAGTTTAGTGGGGTCGAGCCAGATTCGCATGGCATATTGCGAACCATAAATATCTATACTGCCTACACCGCTGATACGACTAAGGGGGTCTTGCAGATTTGAAACGATATAATCGGCAATATCCTGTTTATCCATACTCCCATCATTAGAGACAAAGGCCACCATCATTAGCGTGGTATCGCCGGATTTGGACACCGTCACGCCTTGTTGCTGCACGGCTTGTGGCAGCCGCTTGATGGCTGATTGCAACTGGTTTTGTACCTGCTGCATGGCTTGATTGGGGTCGGTGCCTGCTTCAAAGGTTAGCGTTACCGAGGCTTGGCCAGTATTGGTACTTTGCGACGACATATACATCATATTGTCGAGGCCAGTCATGCTTTGCTCAATGATCTGGGTGACGGTATTTTCCAGGGTTTGTGCTGAAGCCCCGGGATAGTTCGCACTAATACGCACGTTGGGTGGGGCGAGATTCGGGTATTGCTCGACGGGTGAAGAAAAAATTGCCAAGGTGCCAGTCAGGCAAAGAATAATCGCCAGAACCCAGGCAAAAATCGGGCGATCGATAAAAAAATTAGCCATCCAGCATCAACCTCGTCATACCTAATAAGAGATATACTCGTCATCCTTCAAACTGCTTGGGTGTTAGCTGCGTCTGCTCGCACCAGTCACATAGTTATCTATGCTCCTGGCGACTCTCTGACTTGCCGCCTACAAGCAACTTTGAATTATTTAGAGTAAATTAGTGTGTTAAGTAGTGCACTTTACTCGGCATAAGGCGGGAAAGCGTGGAGAAAAAATGGAACTCATGTAAATAAACTTGATGTTATCCAAACTCTGTTTACGCCCATTAGCCCCTTATCCCTGAGTTTTTTCTTCAGCGTGTTAACGCCGAGCCAGGGATTCCACGCCGATTATTGGCCTTTAGAACTCAAGTACAGAACGGTGGCCGCCACGCGCGAACGGACATTGAGTTTACGCAACATATTACGTATATGAACTTTCACCGTCTCTTCGGAAATATGCAACTGTGCCGCCACTTGCTTATTGGACATCCCTTGGGCAACTTCCTGCAGGACATCCAGTTCACGCTCGGTCAAGTCTGCAAAGGGATCATGCTGCTCGCGACGTGAGGCAAGATAATCTGCCACGGCGGCACTGATGACATTCTTGCCTGCGGCAGCTTCGCGAATATCAGCCAGCAGTTGTTCCGGCTCGCTGTCTTTCAGTAGATAACCGTCAGCGCCAGCATCGATTAGCGCGTAGACATCGCTGCGTGAATCGGAAACCGTGAGGACGATGATCCGTGCATCAACACCGTCATGACGTAATGCTTTCAGGGTATCAAGCCCGGAAAGCCCCTTCATATTGAGATCAAGGACGATGACATCCGGTGTCAATTGTGCCGCCAAGGCGATGGCTTCATTACCACTGCTGGCTTCGCCCACCACATTGAAAGCGGGGTCCAGCCCGAGTAATTGTTTAATACCACGTCGCATCAAGGGGTGATCATCAACGATCATTACTCTGTAATTTTTTATTATCATGGGATAGCTCCAGTAGCGAGTAACATTACCGCATGGTACCAGATAACACACATCTGGCCCTTTAAAAGCGTCGTCATCAACGACAATCCACCGGCTAATCAGGGAGCGGTTCCCTTATGGCGGGAAAGTCAGGCAAACCTCCGTGCCCCCCAGCTTGCCACGTCGGATAGCTAATGTGCCGCCCAGGCGCGCCGCGCGCTCGCTCATAATGGTTAATCCGTAATGGCCTTCCGGTTCATCCAGGCTGTCTATACCGGAACCGTCATCGCAGATGATGATCTGGTTATTGCCTTCCGCTGTCAGCTCACAACGGACCACAATTTCCTGCGCATTGGCGTGCTTGATCGCATTAAGCACCGCTTCACGCACAATCTGCAAGGCATGGACCTGTTGCTGGGCATTTAACGCCTGTGAGGCAAGCAGGCAGTGTAACTGAATCTGCGTGCTGGTTAGAAGACGTAATGGCTCCAATACCTGCCGGAGTGCGGCATTGAGATCGGCATCCTGAATGCTTAGGCGGAAGGTAGCGAGTAATTCGCGCAGTTGCTGATAAGCATCCGCCAAGGCACGATCAAAATCATCAATAATCTCGTTTGATTGTGAAGAACTCCCCGCCAGTGTGCGTTTGAGCAACGTCAGTTGGATGCGCAGAAAGGTGAGTGCTTGTGCCAGCGAATCGTGCAGCTCACGGGCAATGGTGGCACGTTCTTCCATCAGTAGAAATTGCATATGTTGCTTTTGTGCCCGGTTAAAATAGACCCCGCGGCTGAGCATATTGGTCACACTTTGCATCAACTGTGGGTGGGGGGCTTGGTGATGATATTGCCAACTCAGGCTCCCCAGCGGTTTATGGTCTTGCATAATCATCAATGAATGCCAGGGGAGTGTGGGCTGTGGCTCGCCACTAGCAACCTGCCATTGAGTGAGGCTGTCTTGCACATTGAGTTGGATACATTGTAATTGCTCACTTAACCGTACAATATTCAACAGATTCTCAAATGCGCGCTGATCGAGCTGTTCGGTGTTCAGCGCTTGGGAACAGTTGTAGAGCACTTCCAGTGTGCGGTTGGCTTGTTGTAAACGCTCGGTTTTTTCCCGTACTTTTTGTTCTAATGATTGATACAGTTTGGCTAATTCGCCGGACATGGTGGTGAAGGTTTGTGACAACACGCCTAACTCGTTCGGCAGAGAAACATCCAGGGGTGGATGATTAAAGTTACGCTGCTGCATACTCAGGCTGGCATCCATCAGATGTTTAAGGGGCGTCACCACTTGCCGGCGCATAAAACGGATACAAAATAGTACCAACCCAATGACCACGATATAACCCATCACACTGATGGCGGCTACGATGGTCAATTTCTGTTCAGAATAGCGCTGCAATGCCAGAACAAAATGGTCTATCTGATTGACATAACTGACGACGTTAGATTGATAGTTTCCTGCGGGCCCCATCAGGACCTGTTTTTCCAGATCCTGCCAGGATTGGCGTAACGCCAGATATTTCTGCCGGACATCGCCAGGAACATAAAACCGCTCAAGATTGCGTAGCGCTGGGGCTTGCAGAGACTGTTGGTACTGCAACAGATGTTCACCAAGTCGCTCGGAACCGTTGGTGAGTTCATAAGCCAGGCGGTAGCTCTGCATCCGTAAAGAGCCAGCGATATTCATCGCTTCGGCGTCCCGCAGGCTGCCAGCGACGGTGATCAATGCCAGGCCAGTCGCTAGCACTGAGAGAATCACGATGCTCACCAGAATCTTGGCGAGTGTTGCCGTTACCGAACGTTTTACCAGCAAGTTCCTCTCCTTTTTTCACCAATTTGAGTAAGCCGGGCCTAGGGTCATGACCAAGGGCTCTTTTACCCAATGAGCGTTGGATTGTCACCAACAGCCAAGCGCTATATAAAAATATAAATAACGATTTAACAGATTCATATCAATAAAGTCGCTTTGTGCCGGGCCAGAGATTGATCTAGCGCAATCAACCCCAGGATTTACCCCTAAAGAGGGATTATTTACCCCTTGTGTTCCGCCTATGTTACCCATGCCCATCCTCTGGTGGGAGATAAAAATAATAAAACGCAATAACGATTATTTGCATGTAGGCACGTAGGTGTGTTTTCAACTGATTGGGGAATGACTTTATGGCCGAATTGTCGCGGCGCAGATTGCTTAGCGGACAATGGCATCATCACGCTGACGCGATCCGTCCCCCGTGGTCGCGCGCAGCTTCACTGTTTGTTGCTGGCTGTACCCGCTGTCAGGCATGTATTGAGGCCTGTGAGACCGGGGTGTTGATCAAAGGCAGTGGCGGTTTTCCCGAGATTGATTTCCAGCGTGCAGAATGTACTTTTTGTCGGCAATGCGCAGAAGCCTGTGAAGCTCCGCTGTTCTATCCACCACAGCATTTACCTTGGCAACAAGTGGCAACCATTGCAGCGCATTGTCTGGCGTTACGTGGGGTTGAATGCCGCAGTTGCCAGGATAATTGTGAAGTACAGGCCATTCGCTTTGTTCCCCAACCAGGGGGGATTGCCCATCCCAAGCTTGATGTGCAGGCATGTACCGGTTGCGGTGCCTGTGTCGCGGGTTGTCCTGTTACGGCAATCGCCATAATTCGGAGTGAAAATAATGAATAACGAGTGGCATGTCAGCGGGCTAATGGTGCAGGCTCGGCCGGAAAAGTTCCCGTCGCTGATCCCGGCATTGCTGGCAATTCCAGAGACAGAAATTCCCACCCAAGATCAACAGCAGGGGAAATTAGTGGTGGTGATGCAAGCAGCATGTTCCCAGAGATTGCTGGAAAATATTGAGTCGGTACGCAATTTGGATGGCGTGCTGGCAGTGTCGCTGGTTTATCACCAGCAGGATGAGCAAGGTGAGGTAATAGCATGAAACTCAGTCGTCGAGACTTCATGAAAGCTAACGCTGCAGCAGCGGCCGCGGCGGCTGCCGGGCTGACGATCCCAACGGTCGCCAAAGCTGTGGTTGGTGGTGGTGACGAAATAAAATGGGACAAAGCACCTTGCCGTTTCTGCGGCACGGGTTGTGGCGTACTGGTGGGCACACAAAATGGTCGTATTGTGGCTTCTCAGGGGGATCCAGATGCTCCCGTCAACCGTGGCCTTAACTGCATCAAAGGTTATTTTCTGCCAAAAATCATGTATGGCAAAGACCGTTTGACGCAACCACTGTTGCGGATGAAAGACGGTCAATATGATAAACAAGGCGAGTTTACCCCGATTAGCTGGGATCAAGCCTTTGATATTATGGCTGAGAAATTTAAAGGTGCCATGAAGGAAAAGGGGCCAGAAGCGGTAGGTATGTTTGGTTCTGGTCAGTGGACCGTATGGGAAGGTTATGCGGCGGCCAAACTGTTCAAGGCAGGCCTGCGTACCAATAACCTTGATCCCAATGCACGTCACTGCATGGCTTCTGCCGTGGTGGGCTTTATGCGTACCTTTGGTATGGATGAGCCGATGGGCTGCTATGATGATATCGAGCAGGCTGACGCCTTCGTGCTTTGGGGCTCTAATATGGCGGAGATGCACCCGATCCTCTGGTCGCGCATCACCAACCGCCGTTTGGGCAACGATAAGGTCAATGTCTCGGTTCTCTCTACTTTTGAACACCGCAGTTTTGAACTGGCGGATAATGCCATGGTGTTCAAACCACAGACTGACCTGGTGATCCTGAACTACATCGCTAACTATATTATTCAAAATAACGCCGTCGATCAGGAATTCCTTAAACAGCACGTCAATATCCGCAAAGGGGCCACCGATATCGGTTACGGCTTGCGGCCAAACGACCCGTTGGAAAAGGCAGCGAAAAACCCGGGTAGTGATGCCTCTGAACCCATCAATTTTGAAGAGTACAAAGCCTTTGTGGCGGAGTACACCCTGGATAAAACGGCGCAGATGAGTGGTGTGCCGAAAGACCAGTTGGAAGCCTTGGCCAAACTGTATGCCGACCCCAATGTGAAAGTGGTTTCTTACTGGACCATGGGTTTTAACCAGCATACCCGTGGCGTTTGGGCTAACAACCTGTGTTACAACCTGCACCTGTTAACTGGCAAGATCTCTAAACCGGGGAGTGGGCCGTTCTCGCTTACCGGGCAACCTTCTGCTTGTGGTACCGCGCGGGAAGTGGGGACCTTTGCCCACCGCTTGCCAGCAGATATGGTGGTGACCAACGAAAAACACCGCCAGATTGCCGAAAAACAGTGGCAATTACCCGCCGGGACGATACCTGAGAAGGTCGGCCTGCATGCGGTGGCACAAGACCGCGCCCTGAAAGATGGCAAACTGAATGCCTATTGGGTGATGTGTAACAACAATATGCAGGCGGGGCCGAATATCAATGCTGACCGTATGCCGGGTTGGCGTGATCCGCGTAATTTTATCGTCGTTTCTGACCCTTATCCCACAGTGAGTGCTTTGGCGGCGGACTTGATCCTGCCAACCGCCATGTGGGTAGAGAAAGAGGGGGCTTACGGTAATGCGGAGCGCCGTACCCAGTTTTGGCGCCAGCAGGTGAAAGCACCGGGCGAGGCTAAATCAGATTTGTGGCAGTTGGTGGAGTTTGCCAAACGCTTCAAGGTCGAGGAGGTTTGGCCTGCTGAATTGTTGAATCAGAAACCAGAGTATCGCGGTAAAACCTTGTATGACGTGTTGTTCGCCAATGGTGAAGTCAACAAATACAAGCTGGAAGAGATCCCGGCAGAACAGTTGAATGATGAGTCGCGTGAATTCGGCTTTTATATTCAGAAAGGGTTGTTTGAAGAGTACGCCTTTTTTGGGCGCGGACACGGCCACGATTTGGCCCCCTTTGATATGTATCATCAGACCCGAGGTTTACGTTGGCCGGTGGTGGATGGCCAAGAAACTCTGTGGCGTTACCGCGAAGGGAAAGATCCTTATGTGAAAGCCGGTGAGAGTGTGCGTTTCTATGGTAAGCCGGATGGCAAAGCGGTGATCTTTGCGCTGCCTTATGAACCCGCAGCGGAGAGTCCTGATAAAGAGTATGACCTGTGGCTCTCTACTGGCCGGGTGTTGGAACATTGGCATACTGGTTCCATGACGCGCCGGGTGCCGGAGTTGCATCGTGCTTTCCCTGAGTCAGTGGTCTTTATCCATCCATTAGATGCCAAAGATCGCAATCTACGCCGTGGTGACAGAGTCAAAGTGGCGTCACGCCGTGGTGATGTGGTGAGTATTGTTGAAACCCGTGGCCGTAACCGTCCACCGCAAGGTCTGGTGTTTATGGCATTCTTTGATGCCGCGCAGTTGGTTAATAATCTGACGTTGGATGCTACTGATCCGCTGTCAAAAGAGACTGACTACAAGAAGTGTGCGGTGAAGTTGGAGAAGGTATAAGGCGGCGCCATGGACCAGCAACGGGATAAGGCACCAGCCAGAAGGCGTTTTCTGCGAGATGCGGCGCGTAGTGCTGCCGGATTGGTGGGAATCGGTGTGCTGTTGGGGTTGCAACAAAGACAGTCTCAGGCTCAGGGGATATTTTTACGGCCCCCTGGGGCCTTGGCTGGCTCGGCTTTCGATAGTGCCTGTATTCGCTGTGGCCAATGTGTGCAGGCTTGCCCTTATCAAACCCTGAAGTTGGCAACGTTGTTGTCAACTCAAGCGGCTGGCACACCTTATTTTGTGGCACGGGACACGCCATGCGAGATGTGTGAAGAGATCCACTGTGTGTTGGCTTGCCCCAGTGGCGCGCTGGACTCACAACTGACGGATATCAACCATGCGCGTATGGGGCTGGCGGTCTTGCTGGATCATGAGAGCTGCCTTAACTGGCAGGGGCTGCGTTGCGATGTCTGTTACCGTGTCTGCCCGCAGATTGATCAGGCGATTACGCTGGAACTGCAGCATAACGAACGTACCGGCAAACATGCCAAATTCCTGCCAACTGTCCATAGCGATGCTTGTACCGGTTGTGGCAAGTGTGAACAGGCCTGTGTGCTAGAGCAGGCGGCGATTAAAGTGCTGCCGTTGGCATTAGCGCGGGGACAGTTGGGTGAACACTATCGCTGGGGCTGGCAGGAAAAAGAACAAGCTGGGCACTCACTGGTGCCGGAAGAGCTCAAGTTGCCCGTGCGTGGCGGAATGGGAGGTGGATGATGACCAATCCTGTCGCCCAAGCTGGGCGTGAGGCGCGTTTACGCCATGGTTGGTGGCGTAGCCATCGTTTCCTGATCTTGCGGCGTTGCAGTCAGTTATCGATCTTGCTGATGTTCTTATCTGGTCCGCTTTGGGGTGTCTGGATTTTGCGCGGTAACTACAGTGCTAGCCTGCTATTGGATAAGGTGCCGCTGACCGACCCGTTAATGCTGCTGGAAAGCTTGCTGGCAGGGCATTGGCCCAGTTGGTTGGCGTGGGTCGGCGTGCTGGTGGTACTGATTTATGGCTTGATTGGCAACCGGGTGTTTTGTGGTTGGGTATGCCCCTTGAACCCGGTCACTGATCTGGCGAGCTGGTTGCGACGCAAGTTGGGGTTACGCCAGTCGGCTACGCTACCACGCAGTCTGCGCTACGGCATTTTATTGCTGATTCTGGCGGGGAGTGCCATCAGTGGCACGCTGCTGTGGGAGTGGGTGAATCCAGTCGCTTTGATGGGGCGGGGTCTTATTCATGGGGACGGTAGCGGCGTTTTAAACTGGCTGCAGGGGTTAGTCGCCGCCTTTGGTGCTGGTATCTGGCTGATTGTAGCCCTGTTTCTGTTTGACCTGCTGGTGGTTGAACATGGCTGGTGTGGTCACCTTTGCCCCGTGGGGGCCTTGTATGGGGTGATTGGCAGACACGGCATGGTACAGATCAGCGCAGAAGGGCGGGAAAACTGTAATCGTTGCATGGATTGCTTTCACGTCTGCCCAGAACCACAAATTCTGCGTGACCCAGTATTACTTAAAAAAGGCACCCCCATAGTGGCCAGTGATAGCTGTATTGCCTGCGGACGTTGCCTTGATGTCTGTGCAGAGAATGTATACGAAATTAAGAGTAAATTTTATTATTCGGGAGCCAAAAAATGAAAAGCAGTGTTGTGAAAAAGCAGCTTTCCTTATGGGGCGCGCTGTTATCACTGATAGTGGCAAGTTTGGCATTTGCAGCCAGTGATGTGGATCTCCAGCAATCGCCAGAGGTTTCCGGAACTGTTGAAGGGCAGATCAAAATGCCTAAGCAGCAGGAAAAGATGGCATTAAATTACGTCAATCAACCACCGATGATCCCCCACAGTATTGATGGTTATCAGGTGACCAAGAATACCAACCGTTGCCTGCAGTGCCATGGGGTGGGGAGTTATCGTACCACCGGGGCACCCCGTATCAGCCCGACACACTTTATGGACAGTGATGGCAAAGTATTGGGGGAAGTGGCCCCTCGCCGTTATTTCTGTTTGCAATGTCACGTACCACAAACCAATGCCGCACCTATTATCGGTAATGATTTCAAGCCGATGCAGGGCTTTGGGCACTAAGCGGGGGAGTTATGTCTGAAGGTAACAATGCAGTATCCGAGAAAAAGGTCGGTTTGATCCGCCGTATATGGCGCTGGTGGCGTCGACCGAGTCGTCTGGCCTTGGGAACGCTGCTATTGATCGGTTTTGTGGGGGGTATTCTTTTTTGGGGGGGCTTTAACACCGGTATGGAGGCGGCTAACACCGAGCAGTTCTGTATCAGTTGCCATGAAATGCGCTCTACCGTCTACGAGGAGTATATGGAAAGCGTGCACTACAGCAACCGTAGTGGTGTGCGTGCGACCTGCCCGGACTGCCATGTTCCCCATGAGTGGGGGCCGAAAATGCTGCGTAAGATCAAGGCCAGCAAAGAGTTATATGCCAAGGTATTTGGCCTGATCGACACACCGCAGAAGTTTGAGGAACATCGTCTGACCATGGCCAGTAATGAATGGGCGCGGATGAAGGCAAATAAGTCGCAGGAGTGCCGTAACTGCCATAACTTTGAGTATATGGACCTTAGCGCACAGAAAACTGTGGCGGCCAAAATGCATAACCAGGCGATTAACGAAGGCAAAAGCTGTATTGATTGCCATAAAGGGATTGCACATAAACTGCCCGATATGCGCGAAGTGCCAAACGGCTTTTAAGTTTGGCTAGCAAAACCCCATAGTGCCAAACGGTTTTTAAGTTTGGCTAAAAAAACCCCGTGGTGCGAAATGGCCTACGGGGTTTTTTATTGCAAATTTTTCAGGGTTGCGCTTTGCTATTTGCCAATCAGCCCGCTAATGGAAAAGATCCATGTCATCGAAAATTGAAAACATCAGGCAAGAGCTGCTGTCGGATAATTGGTACACACTGAATAAATACACCTATGATTTAAAAAGGGAAAAAGGGGGTTCCGTTGAGCAGGTGCGTGAGGTTTATGATCGCGGCAACGGGGCCACTATTTTGTTGTATAACCGTGCCAAGGGCACCGTGGTATTAATCAACCAATTCCGTATGCCGACCTACCTTAACGGCAACACCAGTGGCATGTTGTTGGAGGCTTGTGCCGGGCTGCTGGATAATGACTCCCCGGAACAGTGCGTCCGCCGTGAAGCGATGGAAGAGACCGGTTTTCAGCTAACCGAGGTGAAAAAAGTTTTTGAAGCCTATATGTCACCCGGGGGAGTGACGGAGTTGATCCATTTCTTTATTGCCGAGTATCAAGATAGCGAACGCACTAGCGCAGGTGGCGGTATTGAAGATGAAGATATTGACGTGGTGGAGCTGCCCTTTAGCGACGCTATCGCGATGATCGCTGATGGCCGCCTCAAAGATGGCAAAACCATTATGCTGTTACAACATCTACAGATAACCCAACTGATGGCGTAATTTTTTGGCTTTACAGTGACCGCGCTAATCGCAGGAGTAAATCAGGGGGTAAATATTGATAAAATTATCCCTACAGGTGGTTCTGGTAACAAAGCCCCCCTTTGCTGCGTTGCAAATCCCCTTGGCCGACCTATCCGGCCATCGCCACACCGGTAACACAAAATAGTGCTGCTCGATAAGTGTAATTGAACTTTTATTTGCGAATTTTACTCAAGGTTACGGGGTGCTTCAAAGTTTGGAACATTTATCTCACTATACTGGTTGCAGATTAATGCTTTACCTCAACATACATAGTAGAAAACAAGGACCCCATAATGGACGAACAACTCAAACAGAGTGCTCTTGATTTCCATCAGTTTCCTATCCCCGGGAAGATTCAGGTATCGCCAACTAAACCACTGGCTACGCAGCGCGATCTGGCTTTGGCTTATTCACCCGGCGTAGCAGCGCCTTGCCTGGAAATTGCTGACGATCCACAGGCCGCCTACAAGTACACCGCAAAAGGCAACCTGGTGGCGGTGATCTCCAACGGCACGGCGGTACTGGGGCTGGGGAATATCGGCGCACTGGCGGGTAAGCCGGTGATGGAGGGAAAAGGGGTTCTGTTTAAGAAGTTTTCCGGTATTGATGTGTTCGACATCGAAGTGGACGAACATGATCCCGATAAACTGGTCGACATCATCGCCGCACTGGAGCCGACCTTTGGTGGTATCAACCTGGAAGATATCAAGGCACCAGAATGCTTTTATATTGAAAAGAAACTGCGCGAACGCATGAAGATCCCGGTGTTCCATGATGATCAACATGGTACTGCGATTATCACCACCGCCGCAGTGTTGAACGGCTTGCGAGTGGTGAAGAAAAATATCGCTGACGTCAAACTGGTGGTGTCAGGTGCCGGTGCCGCTTCCATTGCCTGCCTCAATCTGCTGGTTGCACTGGGGATGAGCAAGCAGAACATTACGGTTTGTGACTCCAGAGGGGTTATCTATAAAGGCCGTGACGCCAATATGGAAGATAACAAAGCCGTGTATGCCGTTGCAGACCAAGGCCTGCGCACGCTGGGGGAAGTGATTCCAAACGCCGATATTTTCCTCGGTTGCTCCGGCCCCGGCGTCTTGACGCCGGATATGGTGAAAACCATGGCCAAAGACCCGCTGATTATGGCGTTGGCTAACCCTGAACCGGAAATTCTGCCGCCGCTGGCTAAAGCGGTCCGCCCAGATGCCATTATCTGTACCGGCCGTTCCGACTATCCTAACCAGGTCAATAATGTACTCTGTTTCCCCTTTATCTTCCGTGGTGCACTGGACGTAGGGGCTACCACCATCAATGAAGAGATGAAACTGGCTTGTGTGCATGCCATTGCTGATCTGGCGATGGCGGAACAGAGTGATGTGGTGGCTTCCGCTTATGGTGATCAGGATCTGAGCTTTGGCCCAGAATATATTATTCCAAAGCCTTTTGATCCGCGCTTGATTGTCAAAATTGCACCGGCAGTGGCCAAGGCGGCCATGGATTCCGGTGTTGCCTTGCGTCCGATTGAAAACTTTGCCGCTTATGTGGAACATCTGACCCAGTTTGTTTACAAAACCAACCTGTTTATGAAACCGATCTTCTCGCAAGCGAAGAAGGACATGAAACGTGTGGTACTGGCAGAAGGGGAAGAAGAGCGCGTACTGCATGCTACGCAAGAGCTGGTTGCGCAAGGGTTGGCACATCCTATTCTGATCGGGCGGCCAGACGTTATCGAAATGCGCCTGAAGAAACAGGGCTTGCAATTGACGCCTGGTAAAGACTTTGATGTGGTGAATAACCTGTCTGATCCGCGTTTTAAAGAGTATTGGTTAGAATATTATCAACTGATGAAACGCCGTGGTGTGTCACAGGAGCAGGCGCGCCGTGCCGTGATGGCTAATCCCACCTTGATCGCCGCCATTATGGTGCACCGTGGGGAAGCCGATGCCATGATCTGTGGCACCATCGGTAGCTACCATGAACATTATGAGGTGGTGGAACAGGTATTGGGGTTCCGTGATGGGGTGCATGTTGCAGGGGCGATGAATGCGCTGATGCTACCGAGTGGCAATACATTTATCACTGACACCTATGTCAACGATGACCCAACGGCGGAACAATTGGCAGAAATCACGCTGATGGCGGCCAATACGGTGCGGCGTTTCGGTATTGAGCCGAAGGTAGCCCTGTTATCCCATTCCAATTTTGGCTCTGCCAATTGCCCAACGGCAACCAAAATGCGTGAAACGCTGGCGTTGGTACGTGAGCGGGCACCAGAGCTGGAGATTGATGGTGAGATGCATGGTGATGCTGCCCTGGTGGAAAGCATTCGTCATAACTTGATGCCAGACAGCCCACTGAAAGGCGCGGCGAATATCCTGATCATGCCGAATATGGAAGCGGCACGTATCAGTTATAACCTACTGCGAGTCTCTTCTTCTGAAGGGGTGACCGTGGGGCCGGTGTTGATGGGGGTTTCTAAACCGGTACATATCCTGACGCCGGTGGCTTCAGTACGCCGCATTGTCAACATGGTGGCGCTGGCGGTGGTGGAGGCGCAGACGACGGCACTGTAATCAGTAGCCCCGCCTGGTCGCTTAAGTTGGCGACCAGGCGGGTTATCTATCTATCTACCTATCTATCAATCTATCAATCTATCAATCTATCAATCTATCAATCTATCAATCTATCAATCTATCAATCTATCAATCTATCAATGGCACTGTTGCGCAATAGCTTGAATATCTGCCGGAGTGGTACGGCAACAACCGCCGATCAACCGAGCACCTGCACGCTGCCACTCTCTGATTTGACTGTTCAACTGGTTTTGCTCTGTGCCACAACCATGCCAGGTTTTACTGACCGCATCGTAGTGTTCGCCAGAATTCGGGTAAACCACTAACGGTTTATCACTCAATATCGCCAATTGCTGTAACGCAGGGGTGACACTGTCCAATGCGATACAGTTGATCCCCACTGCTAATACCTGCGGATTGTCCGCCAGCCGTTCCATCACCAGCTTTAACGGTGAGCCATCACTCAAGTGGTGGCTGTCTTGCAAGGTGAAGGAGAACCAGGCGCCCAAGGTGGGGAATTCGTGCAACAGTTTAAGCAGTGCTTGTAATTCAGCCAATGAGGGCAGGGTTTCGCAGGCCAGCAGGTCAACGCCTGCTTTGGCCAATGCCGCGATTCTAGGGCGATGGAAAGCCGCCATTTCATTGGGTGGCAAATGGTAATCGCCACGATATTCAGAGCCGTTTGCCAGATAAGCACCATAAGGGCCGACAGAACCGGCGATCAACAACGGCAAGGCTTGCGGTTGTTGAGCCAGATAATCATCTCGCGCCTGTTGTGCCAGTTTTACGCTTTTAGCGATCAGTGCCAGCGACTGCTGCTCATTGAGTCCGCGACGTTGAAAGCCTTGTGGTGTCGCTTGATAGCTGGCAGTAATGGCGCATTGGGCCCCTGCATTGAAGTAATCAAGATGTACCTGATAAATCAGTTGCGGGTTTTCAATCAGCACTTTTGCTGACCACAACGGATCACTGAGGTCACAGCCGCGCGATTCCAACTCAGTGGCGAGGGCACCGTCTAGCACCAAGGTGCGGTTATTCGCCAGCAGTGGGGTGAGAGGGTTATTAACTGACATGTTCTTCTCCGCTATTCAGTGTGCCTTTTTGACCGCTGCTGCGCGTCAGATAATAGACCAGATAACAGAGAGCAACGAATGGCAGGCCACAAAATAAGGCCACTCGTTGTTCTGGATCAAATGCTAGACCAATACAAGCCAATAAACAGAGTATGAACCCGACGATTGGGGTTAGTGGATAACCTGGGGCGCGGTACTTCAGCCCTTCTATAGGTTGACCACTGCGCAGGTAATGGCGACGGAAAGCATAGTGTGAGGCACAGATACTCAGCCATACGGCGACTACCGCAAATCCGGATATAGCAGACAGTGCGACAAACACGGTATCAGGGGCGATCACGCTGGTCAGTAGGGCCAGTACACCACCGAGCATACTGAAAGTCAGTGCATTGATGGGAATGCCCCGAGCATTCAGGCGCGAGAAATAGGCTGGCAATGTACGTTGATTGGCTAGCGACCACAACATCCGCCCTGACGCATACAGCCCGGAGTTCGCTGCGGAGAGAATCGCCGTCAGGATAACAAAATTAAAAATATCAGCCGCATAAGGCACACCAATACGTTCAAATACCTGCACAAAGGGGCTTTTAACCACACCCGCCTGTTCCATCGGGATCAACGCCGCCAAAATAAATACGGTACCGATAAAAAATACCACCAAACGCAATACCGTGGTGCGAATAGCCAACGGGATGACTTTTTCTGGATTTTCGGTTTCACCGGCGGCAATACCGATCAGTTCGGTACCGGAAAAGGCAAAATTGACCGCCACCATGGTCATCAGAATGGGTAATGTGCCGTGAGGCAACCAACCGGATGAAGTCAGGTTATGCAGGAAGGGGGCGGGGCTGCCGTCTTTCATCGGTAACAGACCAAATACCGCAGCACCACCCAACACAATAAAGGCCAGAATAGTGATCACTTTGATCAGTGAGAACCAGAATTCGCTCTCAGCAAAAAAACGGGTGGTAATGGTATTAAGCAGAAAAATGATGGTGCAGAAGATCAAACACCACAACCACACTGGGGATTGTGGAAACCAGTATTGCATGCAGAAACCCGCGGCGGTGAGACTGGATCCTAGCGCCACCGTCCAGGTGAGCCAATATAACCAGGCGACGGTATAGCCCGTGGCTGGGCCAAGATAGCGTGCCGCATAGATATGAAATGCACCGGTTTCCGGCATGGCGACGGCAAGCTCCCCCAGACACAGCATCACCAGATAAACCACCAAGGCACCGATTAAATAGGCCAACAAGGTGCCGAGTGCCCCGGTAGTGGAAATGATATAGCCAGTATTGAAAAACAGCCCGGTGCCGATAACACCACCCAGAGACAGCATCACCAGATGCCGGGTTTTCATGGTGCGTTTGAACTTCCCTTCAATGGGCGCTACAGATTGCATGGTCATTCATCCATTTAGACGTCTATATGGCTAATAGGTATACCCTTAATAGACGCTTAAATCAACGTATCCTTACTATTGCGTTAATGGCAAGGTTAGCAACTTGATGAATGAATAAACCTCATCCTTGAGGTTTCGGCTGGCAGCTTGCCGTCGAGATGTCAGGCGATATATTGGCCTTAAGTGGCGGTAGCCTGCCGCAAAGCAACGTTTTTGCCAAAGGTAATATAGAGTATGGCTGGTATCATTAATCCAACAATCCAGGAGATATCTGTGCCGATAAAATCATACAGCGGGCCGGTATACAGTGTAGTGGAAATAAATGGGACCTGAATCAGCACACCGAGCAAATAGATGCTGATACCGAAAATATTCCAGCGACCATAGCAGCCATTCGGATCCATCAATGCAGCCTTGTCATAATGACCTTTAGCAACAAAATAGAAACTAGTGAGGTTAATGGCGGCCCAGGGGGTGAAGAGGGCGAGTAAGAACAGCAGAAATGCTCTGAGCGCGTTTAAAAAATCATCTTTAGCCAGAAACGCCAGGCAGGTAGAAACACCAACAATAAAAATAACCACCGCAAGTCGCTGGTATCTATTGTAGCTGATATGACCTTTAAAACCACTGATAATGGTTGTCAGACACATTAGGCAACCGTAGGCATTCAGTGTCGAGATGGTGATTTTACCAAAAGCGATGCTGAAATAGATCAGGGCAGCCATGATACCGTTGGCCCCGAGGCTGACGATATAACCAACTTCATTGCCAGCAAAGTGATTGCCCGCTAATGCAGCGGCAAACACCCCCAGTACCATCGAAATTTGCGAGCCGCCAACCGATCCTAACCAGATAGCGAGGAAAACTTTCGACGATGGTGTATTACTGGGTAAGTAGCGCGAGTAGTCAGATGCATAAGGAGAAAACGCAATTTGCCACGATGCAGATAGCGAAATAGCAATCAGAAATTTATCCCAGGCAAAAGAACGGTTATCCAGCAGTAAAGAAATATCATTAACAGACAGCAGGCGAATAAAAAGATAGGTAAATGCCACGATGCCAAAGATAGTTGCTATACGCCCTAGACGATGAATAAAGCGGTAACCAATCATGGCAGAGATAATAATGATGACAGAAAAAGTCAATATCCCGGCAGTATTGCTGACACTGGCCAAATGGGAGATCGCTTGCCCGGCTAGGATAATACCGATGGTATTGAACCCCATGTAGAGTGCGCAGACTAAGACAATCGGAATAGAGGCCCCAAGCACACCGAATTGCACTCGGCTGGAAATCATCTGGGGTAAGCCGAGTTTTGGCCCTTGCATACCATGCAACGCCATGATGACCCCGCCAATTAACTGGCCTATCATTAAACCGATAATGGACCAAAAGGCATCCCCGCCAAGAACAACCGCTAATGCACCGGTCACAATAGCGGTAATTTGCAGGTTGGCACCAAACCAGAGGGTAAATTGGCTGAATGGACTGCCATGCCTTTCATTTTCAGGGATAAAATCGATGATGCGTGATTCTATTAATGGTGTGGCTTTAGTCGTGGTCATAATTATCCTTATTCTTGAGTAGAATATATCTCTCAGGATTTGGCGCTATTTCACTATAACCTTCGATATTCAGGTTGTAGGGAATAAAACCTGAATAAACGAAGGTGGGTTAGCCAAATCACCGGGCACTATTTATTGGTGTAACGCTTTCTCAAGTGCCTGAAGGAACATATTGTTATCATTACGGCTGCCAACTGAAACACGTAAAAAACGGTCATAGCCTGTTTCAAGCCAAGGTTTAATAATCACCCCTTGTTGCAATAAGGCCGTATTCACCGTATTTACCGCCACTGGGCTGGCAAGAAATATAAAATTAGTGACCGATGGAATCGGTTGTAACCCTAAATGCTGCTGTAAAACCTGCTCCATACGGCGTCGTTCACTGCGAACATGTTCGACACTGGCAAGCAAATGATCCGTGTCTGCCAGGGCAGCAACAGCTGCCGCTTGAGCACAGCGGTTGACATTGAAAGGAGTACGGAGTCGGTCAATCATGTCTGCCAATGTGGCATCGCTGGTAATACCATAGCCGATGCGTAATCCCGCTAACGCATAAGCTTTAGAAAACGTTCTTAAAATCACGTAATGGCATTGGCTGTTCTGTAATATGTTCAGGCAGTCGGGATAATCCGTTTCACCGTTGGCATATTCAAAATACGCCTCGTCAAATACCAGCAGAGTATGGGCTGGCAAGTGATCAATCACATATTGCAGTTCATCCCCGTTAAGTGCTGAACCCACTGGGTTAGATGGGGATGAGAACATCAGCATGCGTGTGCGCGGTGTTATTGCAGCCATCAATGCGTGTACATCAATACGCATATCGGGCCCCATGGGAACACCGATCACTTCAGCGCCAGCCGCTTGTGGGTAGATAATATGCAGGCCAAAAGACGGTAAAATGGTGACCACCTGGTCCCCATGATCGAGAAATACCCGGCAGAGTATGCTGATAAGATCTTCAGAGCCATTACCGAAAACCAAACGTTTTTCATCAATAGCCAGTTTGTGAGCCAGCGCGGTGCGCAATAGATGGCAAGATTGGTCGGGATAAAGTGCGCTATTACGGGCTTCTGCCGTCAAGGCGGCTAAGGCTTTTGGCGAAATCCCCAATGGATTCTCATTGCTGCCCAGTTTGGCGACCTGTGAAACACCATATTTTGCTTGTACCGCTTCAATAGAGAGTCCGGCATTGTAACTACTGAGGGCTTGTACTTCAGTACGCGCAAATGTGTTTGAAGCATACATAGGATAAGATCCTTCTAGATTAAGACGATGTAGATAGGGATGGGTCTATCCCTATGGCTACACCATCAGTGTAATAATCATTTTTTAACATATACCCGTATATACAGGTAAGCGCAACTAGGCTTAGGGGCATGATTATTCATTAGCAGTAAAATAGCCATTACTGATAATATTTTTATTTATCAGTAGGTTATTTTTTTCTTGATGATGAGTAGGGGGGTGATTATGGGTTTTTAATGCGTTTTTAACGGAAAAATCAGCACGAAATTGGTTTGTTTTTGAGCTGTCGCTCACACAATATTCACATATTTGTCACATGATGGCAGGCGTTATCAGCGCAAAGCCCCCTTGGCTTGCTGTAGCCATTTGTCCAATTCATTAGCGAATTGCTGGCGCTCACGTTGATTAAGCGGGGCTGGCCCACCACTTTGAATACCGCTGGAACGTAATGTATCGAGGAAGTCACGGATATTGAGTCGTTCACGAATAGTGTCTGGCGTATAGCGTTCACCGCGAGGATTGAGGGCAATAGCCCCTTTTTCTATGACTTCCGCCGCGAGTGGGATATCGGCAGTGACCACCAGATCGGCGGTTTGACAAAGGCGCACGATTTCGTTGTCCGCAACGTCAAAACCTGCTGGCACTTGCAATGTATTGATAAATCGCGATGGGGGGGTACGCACAGGTTGATTGGCCACCAAGGTAACCAGTATCGCGGTACGCTCGGCAGCACGAAACAGGACCTCCTTGATAACATTGGGACAAGCATCCGCATCAACCCAAATCTGCATTATTATTCCCCTGTGATCCGCGACTTACCGGATGTGGCTGTGGTCATTTCTATTTTGTGCGTGACAGACTAGCTCGGTCTTCGCTGGTGTGCATCATAATATTGGAAAAAGTTGATCACACCATCCGTAATCGCATGGGCAATTTTCTCACGAAAAGCGGTGGTGCCTAGCAGGCGTTCCTCGTAAGGATTGGTGATAAATGAGGTTTCTACCAGAATTGAAGGAATAGACGGGGACTTCAACACCGCAAATGCTGCTTGTTCGGTACTGTCACTATGCAGACGGTGTACCGGACGGATCTGCCCCAACACGTGGCGACCTAGCGTCAGGCTGTTATTGATAGTATCGGTTTGTACCAAATCGAACAGTGTCTGTTGCAGATAATTGTCCTGCTGCCGGTATTTGCCACCAGCAATTTCATCAGCGGCATTTTCGCGGCTGGAGAGATAGCGAGCCATCGCGCTGCTGGCACCCCGGTTGGAAAGGGCGAATACGGAGGCCCCTGCAGCGTCTGGGCTGGTATAACCATCAGCATGGATCGAGATAAACAGATCGGCCCGATGTTGATGAGCGATGTCTACACGGCGAAATAGCGGGACAAACTCGTCAACTTCCCGTGTCAGGCGCACTTCCACCTGATCATGTTGCTGCAAAAAACGGCGCACATGGTTGGCAATTTCCAATACCACATGCTTTTCCTTTGAACCTTCAGGCCCTACCGCGCCGGAGTCGATACCCCCGTGCCCTGGGTCGAGCATGACTAATCTTTTACTGCCCGTTTGCTTGGGTGTTGGTTGGCTGCGCTGGTTACGCAACATACCGCCACGATTATTGCTGGTTTGGGCGTAGGCCGCTTTACTACCGAGTAAGGCGAAAGCCAAACCTGATAACAGTAATTGCCGACGTGTTGTTGAAGTCGTGAGGGGGGCAAAATTAAAATAAGGCTTATTTTGTTTTTTCATCACACACATCTCCAACTCAATAAATTGAACGCCGCGACGTTATAGCGCATCGACGATGATTAATCGACTTGAGAACTATTGCTATTTATTTCCTGACTATTGAGTACAGATATATTGAGAGCACTAAATAAGTATACACTTAAGATTATTTAAATTGCAGTTAGAATATAGACCCAAAATAATTCGCATCGCGTGATTTACTGCTACCGCAGCAGTAACTTCGCCATATTGATGGCCTCGATCAGTTGTGGCCGGTTTACCCGTGGTGATTGGCTGTCTAACAGCTGTTGCCACAGGGCTATCGCCTTGGCATATTCAGCATGGGAAAAGGCATCGGCCGCTAACAACATCAATGCCGAGACTTCATTCTTATCCAACGCCAGGGCCTTTTCTATATAGCTCTTTGCCTGTGGGGTAATGCGTTGCCCAGCCTGATAATAGTGCACGGTAGCCAGCGCTGAGTATAATTCTGCATTGTCACCGCGCAGGGTTAGCGCCTGCTGATAGGCAACCTGCGCATCGGCAAAATTATCGTTGTAGAGATAATATTCCCCCAGTTCGGCCCATGCGACACTGTCTTGCGGGGACTGACTGACTTTTTGCTGCAATCGCTGTAATTGGCGTTCATTCTGCTCTTGGGGCGAGAGGGGCTGAACCGGTTTGTGTATCTCGGTGAGCACGCTGGCTGGGCGGCCACTGGCTGCATACCAACAGGCACTGATGCCAAGTACCAACCCGATAAACAACAGATGAAAAGTGCCTCGTTTCATTTCTTGTCCCTACGCCGCCATAACACTAGCGAAATCAACACCAGCATCACTGCCGGAAGCGCCCAAAGTACGAGAGTAGAGCGTTCTAACGGCGGTTGATAACGGACAAAATTACCGTAGCGCGCGGTCATAAAATTCAGGATCTCGTCTGCTGTTTTCCCTTGCTCGGTCATGGCGAATACCTCGTGACGCATTGCCACGGCCGCCGGGGCATTAGACTCCAGTAAGTTCTGATTCTGACATTGAGGACAACGTATCTGAGCCGCTACGGCCAAGGCTTGGTCTTGAACCTCTGGTGAGGTAAAGGCCCAAGTATCCACAATCTGCGCCGCCAGTGGTAACGTTAGGCTTCCCCACGCTATGCTTCCCGACGCTATGTTTCCCCACAACAACAAGAAAGCTAGCCAGCGCATGCCTGTCTCCTTTGCCAACCGCTTGCCAACACACCGATGATCATCAGCCCACCTCCCCACCAGATCCAGCGGATCCCGCTCTGCACATAGAAACGCATGGCGTAACGCTGCTCTCCGCTTTTTTCGCCCATCACCACGTACCAATCATGAAACGCATTCCAGTCGATACCCGGTTCAAACATCTGTTGCCGACGGGCGGTATAAAACCGCCGTTCTGGCATCAGTTGAGCCACCCGTTTGCCTTGCTGCGAAACATCAATAATGGCCTGTTCGCTGGTGAAATTGGGGTGAGCCAATAGGTCGACTGAGCGAAGTTTAAATTCATACCCCGCGAGGGAGACAGTTTCGCCGACAGAGACATTCTGGCTGATTTCATGGCGTTGCAGCGCTGAGCTTGCAATGCCTAACGCCGTCAGCAGCACGCCGGCATGGGCAATGCATTGTGGTAACCGCTGTCGATCGAACCCGCCGTAACACATTAACAGCAAGCCAAACAGCCCAAACGGTAACAGCACCAGGTTGAAATAAGGGGCGCCGACCGAAATTTGTCCCCATCCCATCAACCGGTAAAACATCGGGTACAAGGTACCGACCAGTACAATCAGCGCGGCAGAGCTGAATAATAGCAGTGCACCCAACAGCACCGGGTTAGCTTTGGTTGTTGAAGCCTGCAGGCGGTTAGCGCGCAATGCATAGACCAGGAACGACGCGCCACTCAGGAAAGTAAACAGTATAAACAAGGGTAATGCACGCAGCTCATCCAGTGCAAAGGCATGCACCGAAACCAGCACGCCGGAACGAACGATCAGGGTGCCCAGCAGGCTGAGTATAAAGGTGCCCAATGCTAACAGTATCGACCAATGGTGCAGGCCACCGGTACGTTGGCTAACTGCCAAACTATGCAATAAGGCGCTGGCCGTCAGCCAAGGCAATAAAGAGGCATTTTCGACTGGATCCCAGAACCACCAGCCGCCCCAACCCAGTTCGCTGTATGCCCACCATGACCCCAAAATGATCCCGGCAGTCAGAAAACACCATGCAGGTTTGGCCCAGAGCAGGCACTGCTGAGCAGTCTCGGCAGTAAATGTGCCTCGCAGCAAGGAGGACAACATCAATACACTGCAAACGGCAAACCCACCATAGCCCAGATAAAGCAATGGAGGATGCAAGATCAGGCCGATATGTTGCAGCATGGGATTGAGATCGCGCCCTTCAACTGCAGGAGGAAAGACACGAACAAAAGGATCGGAGAAGAACAGAATAAAAATCAGGAAGCAGCCGTTGATCAACGCCAGAATGGCCAGGGGGAGAGGCTGCACAGAACGCTCTGATTTAGCGCTGAACAGGGCAAAGCAGGCCGACCAACCACTGAGGCACAACAACCAAAGTAGTAACGAGCCTTCGTGCCCGCCCCATAATGCGCCGACTTTCATCAAGGGCGGTAATTGACGATGGCCATGTTGGGCAACGTACAACACGGAAAAATCATTACGCCAAAACAGCAGCAGCAGAATGGCAAATGCCAGTACGATCAGGGCAAAAATGGCATAGCTCCATTCTCGTACCGGCAATAACACCTGACGGTGTTTTGTCAATGAAAACAACGTGGTGCTCGCCAACAGAAATGACGCAACACAGGCAAGTAATAAGGCAATAAATCCCAGTTCGGCTAACCACAACACAACAACCTGCCTTATTTGGTTACAGCACTCAGGCAACCGTCATTTGCCCGGCATACAGAATAAAATAACGCAGCAATAATACGCCACACAAACTACAGCCGCTGATCAACAGGATATGGAGCCGGGTTTTACCCCAACCTACGGCTTTCAGTAGCAACGGAAGAACCAGCCCCAGGCCAACAACGCCCAACCAGAACCACCAGGCCCAGAAACCACTAGCCAACGCAGCCGATAAGGCGCGTAGCTTACCGTCATCCCCCAGCGCTAATCCGATGAAGAACGCAGCCAGCAGGAAAATTTCCAGCCATACCACGGGTGTTTCAAGGCGGTGAAGGAAATGCATCTCACGGCTGTGGATATCGGCTTTGGGCCTGAGGGTGACCACCAGCATGACGACCGCTATCCCCGATGAAATACCGGAGAATAGGAACAGCGCCGGTAACAACGGGTTGTTTAGCATGGGGTAAGACTTCAATGCCGAAAGCAGGAAGCCGGTGTAAGCGCCCAACAATACCGCCAGGACCAGCATCAGTGTTTCTATTGACCGCAACAAAGGCAAGAGGCGAGCCAACAATGTTGGGATCACCGACAGCTTTGGTAGCCAGCGTTGTTGCAATGAGGCCAATTCATCACGGAAAATCAGCGCGAGCCACAACACCAGCACTAACATGTAAATCTGGAACAGCATCACGCCCATGGACATCACTGAGGTAAAGCTGTAGTGGAACATCAGTTTCCAGAAGGTCCACGGGCGGGTCAGGTGAAAAATCAGAATGAACAGTCCGAGCGCAATTGAGGTGGGCGCGATAAACAGTGTGGTCAGCATGATCTGGCTTTTTGAGGACCCTTCCTCGGGATGATAACGCCGCAGCAGGATGGACAGAGTCACCAGACCTGCAGAAATACCAATCAGAAACAGGTAAATGGCAATGGGCCAATCCCAGACCAGAGACTCAAAATGGAAGGCAGAAGTCATTGACTTATCTCCCCATATTTAAACGGAACACGATACATTTTGGGGTGTGTTCCTAATGCAATCTTGTAGCGATAAGTGGTTTTTTGCTGTAACAGACGCGAGATATCACTATCAGGATCGTCAAGGTTGCCAAATGTTAAGGCCTGAGTTGGGCAGGAAAGTACGCAGGCTGGCAACTTGCCCTGGCGAAGGTTGGTCTTGCGGCAAAAATCGCATTTATCCGCCGTTTTATTTACCGGGTGAATAAAGCGTACCCGGTAAGGGCAGGCCGCAATGCAGTATTGACAACCGATGCAGAGATCCGGATTAACGTCGACAATCCCACTGGCAGCATCCAGGAATGAAGCCCCGGTTGGGCAAACATGCACGCACGGAGCACTTTCACAATGCTGACAAGAATGGCGAAAAAAGCGGTATTTCACATCAGGAAACTGGCCTATCGGCTCGCTGCGGATAATCTCTAGGCGTGAAACGCCCACCGGTACCTGATTGACTTCACGGCAGGCATCCATACAGGCAGTACAACCGATACAGCGTGATTCATCATGAACCATGCCGTAGCGGATGCCGTTCACATTCATGCTGCGTGCCAAGAGTTTTTCCGCCGCCATAGAGGTCATGGCCAGCACACCTATTCCTGCAATAAAACGGCGCCGTGAGCAGCTCATGGCTGCTCCTTATCCAGCTTGACCGATGCTGGATTAAACGCTGGGTTCTGCTGCTGTTGGCGATGGCAGTCCACGCAGATTTGTATCCGCCCTTTGTCGCTCAGCCCTTGCATTTTCTCCTGCTCAGGATGAAGCTGGTGGCAACTAGCACAAGATACTTTGGCTAGATGCACATCATGCGGCCAGAAGGCTTTTTGCAATGCCTCGGGCAAATGGCAAGACAGACAAACGCTGTTTTGCTGCTCGACACCGAACATCGTCTCGTTGAAACGCATTACATCCTTGACCCCTTCACGGTGGTGCCATGACGGGGTTCCATGACAGTTGGTACAAGTCACCGGTAATTTGTTATTTGGGTTGATGGCACCCTCATGTTTGCCATGCATCGCACTTTGTTGCGGCTTGTGGCAACGCAAGCAGGCATCATCTGGGTTCCGTTGCAGGGTAACTTCCGCAGAATTCTGTTTGGCTGCGGGACTTTCGGTTTGTGCTGATACCGGTAATACTGTCAGCCAAAGACTGCAGGCAAGCACCCCGGTAGCTAATAACGAACGCAGTACGCTCATATTGACTCCATTTTTTTACGCCCCGCGAACGAGGCGAAGGGGTTAATGGCTTAACAGCCCGGCTTTCTTTGCCTGCTCATCCCACTGGGGAACGACTGTCTTGAGGAACTCTTGTTTTTCGGCATTCAACTTCGGCATATCCATCCCCATAGCCAATTGGGCTTTTTCTTTGGTAGAGATATCCGGCAGCGCTATCTCATGGGTGACCCCTTTGGTGGCGAGCAAACGGATGAGCTGAGTGCGAGCCTGTGCGGCTTGATCAAGCGCCGTGCCTAGAATGCGCAATGCAACATCCGGTGCATGCATATGAATACCGTGTGAAGCGATAGCAAAGTCCCAACGCCATTGGGCGTGACGGATATGGGTCAGGATAGGTTTCATCTCGGCTTCGGTTGCGCCAGCATCCCAGGCAGCCTTGGCTTCAAAGTGCGCGTGAACCAGTTGATCCTCCACTTTCAATTTGATCTCGTTAATGTCGTGCTTATGTTTGGCCACCACTGCTTCCAGGCTGGCTTTATCTTGGGTGTGGCAGTTTTTACAGGTATGTTCGAAGTTATCGAACGGGTTACCAATCTTGTGTTCGGTATAGATCTTGCCTTCAGCGTTTTGCACTTTCGGCATATGGCAGTCGATGCAGGTTACATTGTTCTTGCCATGCATCCCGGCACTCCAGGTTTCATACTCTGGGTGCTGAGCTTTGAGCAACGGTGTTTTCGATAATGGGTTGGTCCAATCGGAGAAAGCGATGTTGTCGTAATAGGCCTCCATGTCATCCACCGTTGTTCCCTTGTCCCATGGGAATTTCACCGCCTTGTCTTTGCCTTCAAAATAATATTCGACGTGGCACTGCCCACAGACCATAGATTGCTGCTCGAAACGACCCGCTTTATCAAAGGATTTACCGATCGTCTGCATGGCTCTATCGGCATAAGGGCGCGAAAGGGTCAGCATGGGCTTGCCAGCGGCAAAATCAGCGGAAGCGGTATTGTGACAATCGGCACAACCGAGGTCGTTAACAATTTCCGGCCCTCCACGCGCCCATTTGCCATGAAAATAGTTCGCTTCCCCTTGTTCGGCGATCACTCTGGCGACATCTGGACTTTTACAACTCCAGCAGGCCATGGGCAATGGCCCGTCTTCCGCTGTTTTTGGCGCGCCAGTACGTAACGTTTCACGGATATCCGTCATGGCATAGGCGTGACCACGCGGCTTATTGTAATCCTTGGCAAACGGGTAGCCGGCCCAAAGAATCACCAGACGAGGGTCTGCTGCTAAAGCGTCTACCCGCTCTGATTGTTCAGCGGTGGCTTTCCAAGATTGGTATTGATCCGGGTGAGAAGCAGAGAAAGTTTCGTTTCTGGCCTCAATCTTCCCCGGTGCCTCGGCGGCAAGTGCCGAAAACGAGAAGAACCCCGTAATCATCCCTGCTAGAAATAGCGTCAATACATTGCTGACCTTATTCATAAGCATCCCATCCAGTTGGTCTGCGTTAACGCAGTACTTTATTAGTTGTTAGGTTCGGTTAAGAACAGATTTTCAACATCACATTTTGTAGGGATAACATAGGCCACATAAAAAATGTTGTTTTTGGTCAATTTACGAAGAGATCTTGAAGACTTGATTGAATTTTGAGAAGCAGCACTAAATTTTATATACCTCTAATTAGTTATTAAAATATAAGGCATTGCGTTGAAAGAGGAATCAATAGAAATTATTGCATACTGCTTTTGATGATTGTCGGTCAAACGCGCCTTAGTAAAAACATAAGATATTTTTATGTTAATTCCTTGTTTGAGTCGTGGCTAGAAGATAAAAACCGAATTTTTGCTCGCTTAACCCTTAGTTAAGGAATAGGGGGGCAGGAACAGACTTGAATATCACCAAGCAGTCACTGTACATCGCTAAGGGCGCTGTAATTTGTGCGATAGCAGAGGCAAATTTCAGTTTGATATTGCGTCATAGAATAATCACGCGATAATCAGGTAAACAGATTAAATAACAGTGGTGAGCATCGATGGAGATTCGCGTATTTCGACAAGAGGACTTTGAAGAGGTCATCACGCTGTGGGAGCGTTGCGATTTGTTGCGCCCATGGAATGACCCTGAAATGGACATTGAGCGTAAATTGAACCACGATCCGGAACTGTTTTTAGTGGCGGAAGTGGGGGGCGAAGTGGTGGGGTCGGTCATGGGGGGCTATGACGGCCACCGTGGTTCAGCCTATTATCTGGGAGTTCACCCCGATTATCGTGGGCGTGGTATCGCCAATGCGTTAATTAACCGCCTGGAGAAAAAACTGATCGCTCGAGGCTGCCCGAAAATTCAACTGATGGTACGTGAAGATAACGATACCGTTATTGAGATGTATGAAAAGATCGGTTACGAGATCCAGAGTATAACCTGCATGGGTAAAAGGTTAATTGAGGATCAGGAATACTAAACGGTGTCCTAATAATTGACTAGGGTATTGTTCGAACAGCTGAAACGTCTTATTGAATTAAAAAAATAGTGGTTTTAAGCTCTTGTGGCAAGCTCGACAATACCCAGTCAATTGAGCTGAATTTAACCTTTATACCCGATCAACTTGAAGATGTTTGACCAAGCCTGTTATTAGGGACGGCGTGCTGAGGGTTCCTAGCGGCGTTAGCCGTCGGAACGCGTCTCAGTACGATTGTCCCGGGTATCTAAGACTCAACAAGAGTTTCAAGCCATTTGAAGTATCACAGGTCTATAGGTATTAATAGACTCTAAATAATTCGAGTTGCATGTAGGCGGCAAGTTCTATAGTCGCCAAGAGCATAGTCTACTATGTGACTGGTGCGAGTGTGACTGGTGCGACAAGTCTGCCGGGAGCAGACTTGAACGCTGCTGGCAGCGGCCAGGCTCAGGACGAGCCGAGTATCTGGACACAGCCAGCACCCATGCAACTTGAAGGATGTCGAGTATAAATAAAAAACTATGGATTGATTTTATTGATTTGTTTTACATCTATTTCCACGTTACGCCAGTCTTTATCCACTTCACCTTGGATCTCAATCAAATCCTGTGGGGCGACGGTAACGCCTTTCCAATATTTATGGTCAATGTCGACAGTGATCGTACCACTGGCATCTTTGAATATATAGGTATCATCCGATACGCGTTCGATGATGTTGCCTTGCAATCTGACCCAAGTACCTTCGCGTTGCTCTTTGGCATTGGCGATTGTGGTGATGCTGTGATTTTTGTCAACAAAGCCACCGGCTTGTGCTGTGGTTTGCGGCCCAGAAAATCCCCCTTGCTGAGCGGCAAACACTGGAGCGGTAGATAAAGCAAAGATAACCGTGCTAATCGCGAATTTTTTCATCATGTTGATCCTTTCTGTTGGTTTTCACAGTGATTAAACCTCATAATTCTTAACGATTCCTTAAGGTGTCAAAAGAAAATATTTTGCTGTACATCTGCGTGATGAGTCGCTTTGATTGACACCAGAAGAGGTGTAATAAAGGAATACTGATGCGCATACTGCTGGTAGAAGATGACAGATTGATTGGTGATGGTATCAAAGTAGGGCTGACGCGCCTTGGCTTTAGCGTAGATTGGTTTACGTCGGGGCGTGAGGGGAAAAATGCGCTGTTCAGTGCGCCTTACGATGCCGTGATCCTCGACCTCTCCTTACCTGAAATAGATGGCTTGGTTATTTTGCGCGAATGGCGAGAGAATAATCGCCAAGAACCTGTATTGATTCTCACCGCGCGTGATGCGTTGTCGCAACGGGTGGATGGTTTACGTTTAGGGGCGGACGACTATCTTTGCAAACCGTTTGCCTTGATCGAAGTCGCAACACGCTTGCAAGTATTGATTCGACGCACTTATGGGCAGACACAAAGTGAGCTTTCTCACGGCAAGGTTACGTTAGACCCAGTTCGGTTAATCGCCAGTTTTGATGGTGAGCCACTTATGCTAAAACCCAAAGAGTTTGCCTTGCTCGAACTGCTGCTACGTAACGCGGGCCGTGTACTGCCGCGCAAACTTATAGAAGAAAAACTTTATAGCTGGAACGATGATATCGCCAGTAACGCGATTGAGGTATATGTACACCATTTACGACGCAAACTGGGTAGTACCTTCATTCGCACAGTTCATGGTATTGGTTACACTCTGGGGGAGGCATGAAACGGACACAACGGCTGAGCTTGCGTGTGCGTCTGACATTACTGTTTCTGTCGCTAGCTGTCGTCGCCTGGGGTTGCGCTAGCTTTGTGGCTTGGAAGCAGACGACGCATAAATTGAATGAGTTATTCGACACCCAACAGTTGTTGTTTGCCAAGCGTATCAGTGCAATGGACTTTAGTGGGCTGAATGCATCAAAGTCGGTAGTACATCCGATGAAAAAGGATACTGGCGGTTATCCGGACGACGATGCACTGGCTTTTGCTGTTTTTACCGCCGAAGGCAAACGCATTCTACATGATGGGGAAAATGGCGCGCAGATCCCTTGGCATTATCAACATGAAGGGTTTAAGGATGGACAGTTACAAGATGATGACGACAAATGGCGTTTTTTGTGGCTCAGCACGCCTGATAAACAACACCGGATTGTAGTAGGGCAGGAGAAAGAATACCGTACAGAGATGGCGCTGGAGATTATTTTGTCGCAACTGCAGCCTTGGCTTGTTGCGCTGCCCTTGATGTTTTTATCACTGATAATCCTGCTGAGTTGGGAACTACAGCCACTTAAGCAACTGGCCAATGCGCTACTTAACCGTGCAGCCGATGCCGACGAACCCCTGGATACCGAGCAGGTTCCAGGGGAGGTGCGCCCGCTGGTTGATGCACTTAACCAACTGTTTTCACGTATTCAGGCACTGATGCTGCGTGAACGCCGCTTTACTTCCGACGCTGCTCACGAACTACGTAGCCCACTTGCTGCATTAAAAGTACAGGCGGATGTCGCACAGTTGGTGATGGAGGATCAGCAGGCGCTTAAAAAAGCATTGTTGCAGATGAATACGGGTATTGAACGTGCGAGTCGGTTGGTGGAACAACTGCTTATACTGTCACGCCTAGATTCACTGGATCATTTGGAGGAAGTTCAGGCTATCGCAATGGCAGAACTTTTACAGTCGGCAGTGATGGATATTTACCCTGTAGCGCAACAGGCGGACGTTGATATACACCTCAATCTGGAGGCAGATAATGGGCTTTACACCGGACAACCGTTATTGCTTGAGCTTCTGGTACGCAATCTGCTCGATAACGCCATCCGCTACAGTCCGTGCGGCAGTGTGGTACAAGTGACGCTCGAGAAGCATCAGTTCAGGGTCAGTGACAATGGTCCCGGTGTCACTGAGGAGGTTTTAACGCGGTTAGGGGAGCGATTTTGGCGGCCACCAGGCCAAGTAAGCACCGGCAGTGGTTTGGGGCTGTCGATTGTTAAACGTATTGCAGCACTACATAAGATGAAGATTTGCTTTGGTCATGCGGCGCAGGGTGGTTTTGAGGTGATCGTGCGCTGGTAAATTTGTGCCAGCGAGATCACATTGCTGTTATTGACATGGCTGATCCTTAAGCTAGGAGGTAATGATAACGTCAACGGGGCGTCGCTACCTACGAGAGAGATAATATCGTTATAGTTTAGCAAGTGATAAGCATAAACGAGAGTAAGTCTGAGAATGGGACTGACGTCATAAGATGAGTAAGCAACAACCTTTGAAACGCACCGTTCTCCGGTTTTCACCGGATGATTATGATCAGCATGGTGTATTGCGTTTACCATGGTGGTTTTGGGGAGTATTAATTCTGCAGGCGCGTACCTGGATACTGTTTGTCATGGCAGGAGCGTCCCGTGACCAAGGGGCCGGGTTACTGCAACTGTTCTACCCTGATACTCAGCGCTTTTGGTTTGGCATGTTGCTGGGGCTACCTGCTGCCCTGGCTTTTATCATCAGTGGACGTCGTCAGCATTGGCCCCGTCTGTGGTATTGCTGGCGCTGGGTCTTAGTCATTGCTGTGGCTGTTGCTCTACTGGGGTCAGCTTACGGCGTGTGGCAGCAGCAAGAGATGAACGACCCTCCGGTAGATATCCTCCTGGTGCTGCTTGATGCGTTGGCGCTGAGCTATCTATTACTGAATCAACGCTTGATAGTGTGCTTTTCCCAGCCGGTGGAACCGAGTTGACGCAGGTCAGTGCACCTAGTGGGTGGCGGGGCTGACAATGGGGTGTCTGGTAACGGGGTTAATTGTTTTTTGGTGGCACTTTTCCCAATTTTTGTACTCCAAACTGGCAACTTACGCTAGAGCCCTGCGGTAATGGGGCTTAAGTCGCTAATCTGTACTCAAAATAATTCGCGTTTCTTGACAAAACGCTGTGTGTTTTGAACAGCGCTTGTGCTAGCTCTGAAGGAACGAGGCTCAGGAAGCGCTGAGTATCAGAGTGTAGCCAACACCCAAGTAACGTGAAGTATTAAAATTATGTTTTATATTAAGGAGTTATTGATGACTATTCGCCCGCTGTTATTAGGGCTGCCGCTGTTGCTGGCAGGGTGTTCTAGCAGTTCCAGCTTCTCTTGGCCTAGCTTCTCTTGGTCTAGCTTGTCACCATTTAATTGGTTTGGTAGTAGCAGCATGGTGGTGAGTGAGAAAGGGGTCGGTGATATCACCGCGACAACACCGATGACAGCCTCAGCCATTAGCAAAGGCCTGCAGGATAACTATCCAATTCTGAGCGGTATGACTAGCTATCAAGGGCAAGTCGTTTCCTACTTTCAAGCGATGGCGGGGAATGACGTCAAGCTGTTGATTACTGGGGAATTTAAAGGGTCGGTACAACGGATCGAGGTCATGGACAGTAAAGTGCCTACCGAATGGGGCAGTAAACTGGGCACACCATTTAGTGAGTTATTCAGCAAGGCGTATGGTGCGTGCAAAGCGGGTGAAGGTGATAATGCTGGCAAAGTTGAGTGCGTAGCCACTCAGAGTCGCCATGTCAGCTATGTATTTAACGGCCAATGGGCAGGTCCACAAGAGATTATTCCACCTGACAATATCCTGCAGAGTTGGAAGGTGAGTAAAATTATCTGGCATGCAAAAGCACAATAATTTATCGCCGGGTTGCCGTTAACTGCTTTGTCTTCGGGTAGGGCTGCGTCTTTTACCAGGTATAGGGTGTAACGCATTTTTCGTAGGGAAATGATCTGCTTACGAATTCAGAAAGTTGAGGATAATGATATGACACAGGTTCAGAGCGGTATTCTGTTGGAGCATTGCCGGTTTGCTATTTTTCTCGAAGCCAGGCTGCAAGGGGAACTTGCCGAGGTACGTCAGGGCTGCAAACAGTTTTGTCAGGTGCTAGGTGAGTTACAGCAGAAATTTCCTGATGCCCATTTAGGCGCAGTGGTCGCTTTTGGTTCTGAGATTTGGCATGCCCTTGCCAATGGTCAAGGTGCTAAAGAACTGAAGCCTTTCGTCCCGCTAGGCAAAGGGCTGGCACCGGCAACTCAGCGCGATATGTTGGTTCATATCCAGTCACTACGTCATGACGTCAATTTCACCTTGGCACAAGCGGCGTTAGCTGCTTTTGGTGCCGCGATCCATATTGAAGAAGAAACCCATGGGTTCCGCTGGGTGGAAGATCGTGATTTAAGTGGCTTTATTGATGGTACTGAAAACCCAAAAGGGGAACAGCGTGCCGAAGTTGCGGTGATTGGTGAAGGTGAAGAGGATGCCGGCGGGAGTTACGTCCTGGTACAACGTTACGAGCATAATTTGGGTCGTCCATGGCAAGGGTTGACCACTGAACAGCAAGAAAAGGTCATTGGCCGCACCAAGCAAGATAGTGAGGAGCTGCCAGCGGATCAACGGCCAGATACTTCACATGTTAGCCGGGTTGATCTGAAAGAGGACGGGGAAGGGTTGAAAATCCTGCGTCAGAGCTTGCCTTATGGTACCGCCAGCGGCAAACATGGCCTCTATTTCATTGCCTACTGTGCTCGCTTGCATAATATAGAAAAACAGCTGTTGAGTATGTTTGGTGAGTTGGATGGCAAACATGATGCGGTGCTGCGTTTCAGTAAGCCAGTGACGGGCAGTTACTATTTTGCCCCTTCGTTGACCCGCTTGTTATCGCTTTAATCTCTTTCTTCGGAGCCAGTTTACTGGCTCTAGCTTGCTACTCTTCCTGCGTGGTACTCCTCCTGCTACCTACCGTGCGCCTTGCCTTATAGCGTTTGATGATGGTAAAGCACTAAACATTCTATAAAAGCGTTACAACTCTGCATCGAGTTATCCATACACTGGTCAATATAGAAACGTCGTTTTTCTGGTTTGATGGTGAGTGACAAGGTGCACAATGAAATATACCTGGATCCCAAATAGAGTGTTGAAAGGCTACTTGGCGGTGGTGTTATTGACCAGCAGTGGTATCGCCTCGGCAGTTGAATTACTTAACAGTTCTTATGATGTGTCGCGCGAATTGTTTGCAGCGCTCAACCCTGGTTTTGAACAACAGTGGAACCAGCAACACCCAAGCGACAAGTTAACCATCAAACAGTCTCATGGCGGTTCATCTAAACAGGCTTTGGCTATTTTGCAGGGGCTACGTGCTGATGTCGTGACCTATAACCAGGTGAGTGATGTACAGATTTTGCACGCTCGTGGGCAATTAATTCCTCAAAACTGGCAGCAGCGCTTGCCGAACAACAGTTCACCGTTCTATTCCACCATGGCATTTCTGGTACGTAAGGATAATCCCAAGGGGATTCACACCTGGGCTGATCTAGTACGTGACGATGTCAAGTTAGTGTTCCCAAACCCGAAGACTTCCGGCAATGGTCGTTACACTTATCTGGCTGCCTGGGGGGCCACCAGCCAAGCCACCGATCACAATCAGGCCGCAGTCCGTGAGTTTATGACCCGCTTGCTGAAAAATGTGGTGGTGTTTGACACCGGAGGCCGGGGAGCAACCACCACTTTTGTTGAACGTGGTTTGGGGGATGTGCTTATCAGTTTTGAATCTGAAGTGAATAACATCCGCAAACAATACGGTGAGGAGAACTATCAGGTCATCGTTCCCGACGTGAATATTTTAGCGGAGTTTCCGGTGGCCTGGGTGGACAAGAATGTTGAAAAAAACGGCACCGAAAACGTCGCCAAAGCCTATCTGAATTATCTCTACAGCCCCGCAGCGCAACAGATTATCAGCAGCTTTTATTACCGCGTCTATGACCCACAGGTGATGGCCGCAGCGAAAGGCCAGTTCCCGGCAACCCAACTATTTAGCGTTGAGGCGCAATTCGGTGGTTGGCCACAAGTGATGAGTACCCACTTTGCAACCGGTGGGGAGTTGGACCAACTGTTAGCAGCAGGGCGTAAGTGATGTTTTCTATAGCCAGCAAGCGAGTGTTACCCGGGTTCACTCTCAGCCTGGGGAGTAGCCTGCTTTACACTTGCCTGATTTTACTGTTGCCGCTCAGTGCATTGGTGATGCAATTGGCACAGATGAGCCTGGCACAGTATTGGCAGGTTATTACCCATCCTCAAGTGGTTGCCGCTTATCAAGTCACACTATTGGCTGCGGCGGTGGCCAGTATTTTTAATGCGTTATTTGGCATGTTGATGGCTTGGATCCTCACGCGCTATCAGTTTCCTGGCCGGGCTTTGCTTGATGGGCTGATGGATTTGCCTTTTGCATTGCCGACGGCGGTGGCGGGCTTGACCCTGGCCGGGTTATTTTCCACCACCGGTTGGTATGGTCAGTGGCTGGCGCATTTCGATATCAAGGTTTCCTTTACCTGGTTAGGGATTGCGGTGGCGATGGCGTTCACCAGTATTCCTTTTGTGGTGCGCACTGTGCAGCCAGTGTTGGAAGAGCTGGGCCCAGAATATGAAGAGGCAGCGGAAACCTTGGGAGCGAACCGTTGGCAGAGCTTTCGGTTGGTGGTTTTGCCTGAAGTGGCTCCTGCATTGTTAGCGGGTACGGCGCTGTCATTTACCCGTAGTCTCGGTGAGTTTGGCGCAGTGATCTTCATTGCTGGCAATATCGCCTGGAAAACGGAAGTAACTTCTTTGATGATTTTTGTGCGGTTACAGGAGTTCGACTACCCGGCCGCCAGTGCCATTGCCTCGGTGATTTTGGCGGTATCACTGCTGTTACTGTTTGCAATTAACACCTTGCAGAGCCGCTTTGGTCGGCGGATTGGAGGGCGCTGATGGCTGATCTTATTGCTGTAGATGAGGCAACACGCCCGCGCATCAATGGGCTTAAATGGTTACTGATCTTGGTGGGCGTGCTGTTTTCGATCCTGCTATTAGTGGTGCCGATGGCGATGATTTTCATTGAAGCATTCTCTTCGGGTATCGCTGCGGTAGGGCATAACCTGGCTGACCGGGACATGTTACATGCTATCTGGCTGACGCTGCTGGTGGCATTAATCACGGTTCCGGTCAATCTGCTGTTTGGTACCTTGCTGGCCTGGCTGGTGACACGTTTTACTTTCCCTGGCCGCCAGTTGCTGTTGACGCTGTTCGATATGCCGTTTGCTGTATCACCGGTGGTGGCTGGGTTGTTGTATCTGCTGTTCTACGGCAGTAATGGGCCGCTAGGGGGTTGGCTTGAGGCCCATGACTTGCAATTGATGTTTGCCTGGCCCGGTATGGTGTTGGTAACGGTATTTGTCACCTGCCCGTTTGTGGTGCGCGAACTGGTGCCATTGATGATGAGCCAGGGGAGCCAGGAGGATGAAGCGGCAGTGTTGCTTGGCGCTTCTGGTTGGCAGATGTTTCGCCGCGTAACCCTGCCGAATATTCGTTGGGCGCTGTTGTATGGGGTGGTGCTGACCAATGCCCGCGCGATTGGTGAATTTGGTGCGGTCTCGGTGGTTTCCGGTGCCATTCGTGGCGAAACCTATACGTTGCCGCTGCAGGTTGAATTACTGCATCAGGATTACAACACCGCAGGGGCATTTACGGCGGCGGCTCTGCTGACCTTAATGGCAATAGTGACACTATTTCTGAAAAGTGCCTTGCAATGGCGCTTGGCTCGTCAAAATATTCGTCTCGAACAGGAGGAACTATGAGTATTGAGATTGGTGGTATCAATAAGTTTTTTGGTCGTACCAAGGTATTGAACGATATCTCGCTGGTTATTCCTTCTGGTGAGATGGTGGCGTTATTGGGGCCTTCGGGTTCTGGCAAAACTACCTTGCTGCGCATTATTGCCGGGTTGGAAACCCAAAGTGGTGGCAAACTGGGGTTTCACGGTACCGATGTGAGCCGCATGCATGCGCGTGATCGCCGTGTCGGTTTTGTGTTTCAGCATTATGCCTTGTTTCGCCATATGACGGTGTTTGACAATATTGCCTTTGGTTTAACGGTGCTGCCACGCCGTGAGCGCCCGAATAGCGCGGCAATCAAACAGCGGGTTGAGCAGTTGCTGGCAATGGTCCAACTGAGCCATTTAGCTAACCGCTATCCGTCCCAGCTTTCTGGTGGACAAAAACAGCGTGTGGCCTTGGCGCGTGCATTGGCCGTGGAACCGCAGATCCTGCTGTTGGATGAACCTTTTGGTGCCTTGGATGCCCAGGTGCGCAAAGAGCTGCGCACCTGGTTGCGCCAGTTGCATGAAGAGCTGAAATTCACCAGTGTGTTTGTCACCCACGATCAGGAAGAAGCGATGGAAGTGGCGGACCGCATTGTGGTGATGAGTCAGGGGAATATTGAGCAAGTCGGCTCCCCGGTTGAGATTATGCGTGAGCCTGCCAGCCGCTTTGTGCTGGAATTTATGGGGGAAGTGAATCGCCTGCATGGCGAAATTCGCGGGACCCAGCTGTTTGTTGGGGCTCACCATTGGCCACTCTCTTTCCAACCTATTTATCAGGGGCCGGTTGATCTGTTCTTACGCCCTTGGGAGATGGAGCTTAGCAGCAAAAGCAGTGAGCGCTGCCCATTACCGGTGCAAGTTTTGGAAGTGAGCCCCCGTGGTCACTTCTGGCAATTGACGGTACAACCGATTGGTTGGCATCAAGAGCCCATCACGGTGGTGTTACCGATCGGTCATATCACTCCCGCTCGTGGTGACCGTTACTATGTAGGGAGTCTTAATGCGCGCCTCTATGCCGGTGAACAACTATTACAACCGGTTGCGTTAGCCAAGATCGCCTGATAGTTTTTTGTTATCTCTATTTTAAGGCAACCTTGGGTTGCCTTTTACATGATATGGGCAATAAGAGTGACGATTCTGGAACAATGTATTGGCAATACGCCATTAGTAAAACTACAACGCTTGGCTGAAGGTTCAGGCAGTGAAGTCTGGGTTAAACTGGAAGGGAATAACCCGGCAGGTTCGGTGAAAGATCGCGCCGCACTGGCGATGATCCAGCAAGCGGAACAGCGTGGTGGACTTAAACCCGGGCATCAGATTATTGAAGCAACCAGCGGCAATACCGGGATCGCACTGGCAATGATTTGTGCGATGAAGGGGTACGCACTGAAATTAATCATGCCGGATAATATGAGCATCGAACGCCAGGCGGCGATGAAAGCTTATGGTGCCGAGCTGATACTGGTGACCCGAGAGCAAGGGATGGAAGGGGCACGAGATCTGGCGCTGGAAATGCAACAACAAGGGCTAGGGGTGGTGCTGGATCAGTTTAATAATCTGGCTAACCCCTATGCCCATTTCACCACCACTGGCCCTGAAATTTGGCAGCAGAGCGCGGGCCGTATCACCCATTTTGTCTCCAGTATGGGAACCACCGGCACCATTACCGGGGTGGGGGAGTACCTGAAAAGCCAAAACCCACAGGTACAAATTATCGGGTTACAACCTGCGCCCGGCAGCAGTATTCCGGGTATTCGCCGCTGGTCACCGGGCTACATGCCGGGGATTTTCCGCCCGGAGTTGGTCGATCAGGTGCTGGATATGAGCCAAAGTGACGCCGAGCAAACCATGCGCCAATTAGCTCAGCAGGAAGGGATCTTTTGTGGTGTCAGTTCTGGTGGTGCAGTTGCGGGTGCATTGCGTATGGCGCAGGGCAACCCCGGTAGTGTGATTGTGGCGATTATCTGCGATCGTGGCGATCGCTACCTCTCTACGGGTGTCTTTGATTAACGGTTTGTCAGTACTGGGGCACTGAATACTTACTATCATTCATTTAGATGATGTGCCTAAAACTATGTTTAAACCTTTTGATAAAATAAAGTATTGCGAAAAACAATGACTGATGAATTTAATTGTCCATGTTGTGGTGGAAAAACGATAGATAACTTAGGTGACTATGAAATTTGCCCCATATGTAAATGGGAGGATGATCCAGTTCAATCGAAGGAACCATCATATGCGGGGGGAGCTAACAGAATGAGCTTGAATGAAGCTAGGGAGGCGTTTAGACAAGGTGAAAAAGTAGAATAATGAATGTGATAGTTCTATAGATAACAAAAACCCCATGTAAACATGGGGTTTAGTGGCATTACGACAGACGACAGTTACTTCTTGATGCGGATAATCGGGGTTTCGCCCACAACTACGCTACCGGACAGTTTGATCAACTCTTTGATCTCATCCATGTTGGAGATAACAACTGGCGTCAAGGTTGATTTAGCTTTCTCTTCCAACAGCGGCAGATCAAACTCGATCACCACATCCCCTTTCTTGACTCGTTGGCCTTCTTCCGCGATGCGCTTAAAGCCTTCGCCTTTCAGTTCTACAGTGTCAATACCAAAGTGAACAAACAGCTCAATACCGCTGTCGGATTCGATAGAAAACGCATGGTTGGTTTCGAAAATTTTACCGATGGTCCCATCCACTGGGGCGACCATCTTGTTGCCAGCGGGTTTGATAGCAATACCATCACCAACGATTTTCTCAGCGAATACTACATCTGGTACATCTTCGATATTGACGATTTCGCCAGAAATTGGAGCAACGATCTCAATTGTGCCGGTATCTTTCTTGTCATCAGAAACCAGAGATTTCAGTTTATCGAACAACCCCATGATCTTCTCCTAAGTATTAAATTGGGCGGCTTTCCAGTGTCGTAGCAGTTTAGCAGCGTGTATTTTCTTCGATGAATTTATCTACGCAATCCATCAATTCTTTCGCCGTGGGTTGTGCCAAGGCTTGCGCGGCTAATGCTTTCACATCTTCGAAGTTCGTGTTACGAATAATTTTCTTGATGCGTGGGATTGAAATCGAACTCATACTGAATTCATCCAGCCCCATGCCCAATAACAACAGTGTAGCACGCTCATCCCCCGCAAGCTCACCACACATACCGGTCCATTTGCCTTGCGCATGAGATGCGTCAATGACCTGTTTAATCAGACCTAATACAGATGGAGACATCGGGTTGTAAAGATGAGAAATCAGCTCATTACCGCGATCTACCGCTAGAGTATACTGGGTAAGATCGTTTGTCCCAATACTAAAGAAGTCAACTTCCTTCGCCAGATGGTGAGCAACCACAGCAGCAGCTGGTGTTTCGACCATCACGCCCACTTCAACGGATTCGTCAAACTCTTTGCCTTCCTGCCGTAGTTGCGCCTTCAAGGTTTCCAATTCGCCTTTCAGGTCGCGCACTTCTTCAACTGAGATGATCATGGGGAACATGATACGCAGTTTACCAAATGCAGAAGCTCGCAGAATAGCACGCAGTTGTGCGTGCAGGATTTCTCGGCGGTCCATCGCGATGCGGATCGCACGCCAGCCAAGGAATGGGTTCTCTTCCTTTGGCAGGTTCATATACGGTAAGTCTTTATCACCACCGATATCCATGGTACGGACGATCACTGCCTGAGAGCCCATGGCTTGTGCAACCGCTTTATACGCCAGGAACTGTTCATCTTCTGTTGGCAGAGAATCGCGGTCCATAAACAGAAACTCGGTACGATACAGGCCGACACCTTCCGCGCCGTTACGCTCAGCACCCGCGACATCACGCACGGTACCAATGTTAGCGCAGACTTCGACCTGGTGCCCATCCAGCGTGATGGCTGGCAGGTCTTTCAGTTTAGCCAACTCGTTTTTTTCAGAGACGTATTGATTGTGAATAGCTTTAAGCTGTTCGATAACATCTGCTGTGGGGTTGACGTAAATATGGTTATTGACGGCATCCAGGATCAGATAATCGTCATTTTTCACCTGCGTAGTCACGTCGCTGGTACCGACGATAGCCGGTAATTCCAAAGAACGCGCCATGATCGAGGTGTGAGAAGTCCGGCCCCCCAGGTCAGTAATAAAACCCAGTACTTTATCCAGGTTTAATTGTGCCGTTTCGGAAGGGGTCAGGTCAGCAGCCACCAGAATGACTTGGTCCTGAATGGCGCTTAAATCGACAATGGGCATACCCAGGATATTGCGCAACAAACGCTTGCCAATATCGCGCACATCGGCTGCGCGCTCTTTCAGGTACTCATCATCCAGTTCTTCCAGTGCTTTCGCCTGGCCTTCGATCACGTTGTAAGCCGCAGCATCAGCAGAGGCCAGATTGTCTTTGATGAGGGCTATGATTTCCTGTTCAAGTTCTTCGTCTTCCAACAGCATGATGTGGCCTTCGAAGATAGCTTCTTTCTCTTCGCCGAAGGTCTCGCCCGCTTTGGTCTTGATCACCTCCAACTGTTCAGAAGCCTTGGTTCGGCCAGCCAGAAAACGTGAGACCTCTTGTTCAACCTGGTCCGCCGAGATTTTTTTCCGGTTGATGACAATCTCATCTTCTTTCAGTAAGAGCGCCTTACCAAAAGCAATACCCGGTGATACTAAAATGCCTGAAATCATAACCCTACCTTACTCATGACTGGTGTTAACTAAAAAGACGAGCTGTTTATTCAAGCTCTGCCATCAGTTTTACCAAATGCTCAACGGCTTTTTGCTCATCTTCACCGGTGGCTTCGATGGTGACTACGGTCCCTTGAGTCAGACCCAGCGTTTGCAGTTTAAACAGACTTTTGGCGCTAGCGCTTTTGCCATTGGAAGTCACAGAAATGTCAGACACGAAGCCTTTGGCTTCTTTAACGAACTGAGCAGCAGGGCGGGTATGCAGACCATTAGGTGCGGTGATAGTAACTTCTTGCTGGAACATTGGTATTTCCCCAACTTATTAGGATTAATGTTGTGGAGCTAAAGTTGAGCCTGAAGGCGTCATTTTAGCTTGTCTGTTTAGCGCCTGACTATGTTGTTACAGGGGCAAGGGTTGATGCAACAAAAAACGACGCTTTAGGCAGTTCAGATCAAAAAACTTAACTTGCGACGTCGTTTGAATCAGCTTCTTATTATGCCGTGTTTTCTACTGAAGCGACAAATGGGTAAATCGATTCAGCTGAAACAATAGCAGGAAGGCGATTAATTTTATGCACCAAAATAATTGCTCGGTTAAATACTAAAGCCAGCCGCTAAAAGCAATCTTCAAGTAGTGTAAATTTTGAAGTAGACCACAAAAAAGCACCCGAAAGGATGCTTTTTGAGCGTTTTTTGAGCCATTTAGTCTATTGCTGTAACTCTTGTTCGGTAAACAAATCGGCGAATAGCGCAGTGCTTAAATAACGTTCACCCGAGGAAGGCAGAATAACCACAATGGTCTTGTCAGCAAAATCTGGCTCTGCGGCGAGTTTGGCAGCGGCTGCGACGGCGGCCCCTGATGAAATCCCCGCCAGTATGCCTTCTTCTTCCATTAACCGCCGAGCCATGGCAATTGCATCATCGTTAGTGACTTGTTCAACGCGATCTATCAGGCTCAGGTCCAGGTTATCTGGAATGAAACCGGCACCGATGCCTTGGATTTTGTGTGGACCGGGTTTGATTTCAGCACCAGCTCGCGCCTGGCTGATTACGGGTGAGTCAGTGGGTTCAACCGCTACACTGATAATCGCCTTGCCTTGCGTGTTCTTGATGTAACGGCTGACGCCAGTCAAGGTGCCACCGGTGCCAACGCCGGCGATAAACACATCGACTTTGCCGTCGGTATCTGCCCAGATTTCAGGCCCAGTGGTTTTTTCATGAATCGCTGGGTTGGCGGGGTTACTGAACTGTTGCAGCAGGATATAGCGGCCAGGATCGGTTGCCACAATCTCTTCGGCTTTAGCTATCGCCCCTTTCATGCCTTTAGTGCCTTCCGTCAGCACCAGGTTGGCACCCAGGGCTTTGAGCAGTTTACGACGCTCAATACTCATGGTTTCAGGCATGGTCAAGGTTAACGGATAACCGCGAGCAGCGGCGACAAAAGCCAGTGCAATCCCGGTGTTACCGCTGGTAGGTTCGACCAGTTCTTTACCCGGGGTTAGAATGCCGCGTTTTTCGGCATCCCAGATCATATTGGCACCGATACGGCATTTGACACTGAAACTCGGGTTACGAGACTCAACTTTGGCGAGAATACGCCCGTTGCCGATACGGTTCAGGCGAACCAGCGGCGTATGGCCGATTGTTAATGAGTTATCTTCATATATCTTGCTCATAGCCCTTCCTTTAACTCTATGAAAATTTAGGGAACATACAGAGCATACGCTAACTCTGCCAGCAGGGAAGAAAGGAATTGCTATAACGATATGTTATTAAGAAATAAGTTTTATACCCCTAATCATGCGCGCTGTAACGGAGTTGGTAGCAATGCAAATAAACCTGGTTGCTTATCCGACAAGCTACAGTGAGATTACCGTGATGTTGGGCATTAACTACAACTTCTAATTGGGTACTTTTTCTCCCTGTCAGCGAGTTATCGGCTGCGGACAGGGAGAAAATATGCGTTTTTGTCAGTTCCTTCCTTTGGTCGACTTTATGGCACTCTCCATACCACAGAGTCTCTAGCGGACGAATTGCGCACGATAGTGGTCCACCCACATTGCCGTTGCACCACACACAGCGACGGGCAGGATCACCAGATTGAGGATCGGGATCATGGTGAAGAGGCTCACCAAGGCACCAAACTGCAGATTATCGGCTCTGCGTGCACGCAAGGCTTTGCGCATATCGGCAAAACTGATTTTGTGGTTATCAAAAGGGTAGTCACAGTATTGAATTGCTAACATCCAGGCACTGAACAGAAACCATAATAGCGGTGCGACGGTTTGGCCGATGCCTGGTACGAAAAAAAGCAATACCAGGACTAACGCACGTGGCAGGTAGTACATTAGTTTGCGCCACTCACGGGACATGATACGTGGCAGATCTTTAACGATCCCAAGTATACCGGTGTCCGGCAGAGGTTGACCGGTGAGGCTTTTTTCCAACTGTTCCGCCAGTAAACCGCAAAACGGTGCGGAGATCAGGTTGGTGATGGTGCTGAACAGATAGCTGAATACCAATAAAACCGTAACCACCGTCAGTGGCCAGAGCAAGTAGCTTAACCATTGCAACCAGCTCGGTATATGGCTCATGAGGCTTGGGATCCACTGGCCTAACTGGCTGAATAGCCACCAGAAAGCGGACCCCATCAGCAGCACATTGACCAGCAATGGTAAGACGACATAGCGTTTGATCCCCGGGCGTGAAATCAGTCGCCACCCTTCGGTAAAATAATGTATACCGCTGCGGGGTTTGGCTGGAGGCTGCATATAGGACATGTTAAGTTTATCTCTTCATCTGAATGGGCAGCGCTATCATATCGGGATGAGTTTTTTCTTGCTAGGGTGTGATTGGCTGAAAAAGAAGCAAAAAAATGCAATATCATCATCTTTATGGCCATAAAGTTCAGTCCGGGCTTGCACTTGTGCCTGCAGGCAAATAAAGTTAAAGAGTGAATGTTTGCCGTGGTGGCAATGTATCGAAACAACTAGAGATAGCAATGATGCAAGATTTGCGTCTTATATTAATCGTTGTTGGCGCGATCGCCATAATAGCGTTGTTATTGCATGGGTTGTGGACCAGCCGTAAAGAACGCTCGTCAATTTTTCGTGATCGCCCAATAAAACGTGCCAAAAACGAGCGTGAGCTAACCCCACTTGATGATCCTGACGAAGGCGTAGGAGAGGTTCGTATTCGTTCCACTCGTTCGCAGAGTGAGCCGACAATGGGGCGTTTTGATACGGAACACGAAGAACCCGCGATCTCCTCACAGACCGTTGACTCCTCTTCGTCAGACATATATCAGTCTGAGCTATTGGCAGCGCAGCAGGATAATGGTGATATTCTGCTGGATAACTACGGGCAGAATGACGACGCTCATCAGCAGCCGTTTTCAGCATCACATCGTGAGCCTCAGCGTGAAGATTTATCGCCAGTCTCCCAGCCAACGGAACCGCTGCATCAGTCTAAACCAGAAACAAAAGTGGCTGAAGTATCACCGTCCTCACAGCCGGCTCAAGAACCGGTAAAATCAGCAAAACGGGCAGAGACAGTTCTGGTGTTGCATGTATCGGCACATCATGGGGGCCTGATTGGCGGTGAGTTGTTGCTACAGAGCATCTTGCAGGCGGGTTTTCAGTTTGGCGAAATGGGCATTTTCCACCGTCATATCAGCCCGGCCGGGAGTGGCCCTGTGTTATTCAGCTTAGCTAATATGGTCAAACCGGGTTCTTTTGATCCTGAAGCCATGTCAGACTTTTCTACACCGGGTGTATCAATATTTATGATGGTGCCGTCTTATGGCGACGCCAGTCAAAATTTCAAGCTGATGCTGCAGTCGGCCCAGCGTATTGCTGATGATGTCGGTGGTGTGGTATTGGATGATGAACGCCATCTGATGACACCACAAAAGTTGGAAACCTATAAAGCCCGCATCCGAGCAGTGTTGGAAAGTAGGTCCTGATAAATTGCAGCGTTCCCCCATTCCTGATGGGGGGCGTGACTGACAACTAGGGTGAGCCAACGGGTATCGTGGTGCAAATCTTCGATAGTTTGCTGGCAAAACTGTTCTTTTGTTAACAACTCTAAACCTCCGCCAGCCGGGGGTTTTTTATCTTTAATGGTGGGTCATGGCCTCGATTAACGAAACAATCAATCAACTACGAACCTCATTACGCCACCACGAATATCAGTATCACGTACTTGATGCACCACAGATCCCAGATGCGGAATATGATCGCCTGATGCATCAACTGCGTGAGTTGGAAGCGGCACATCCAGAACTGGTCACCGCAGACTCACCCACGCAACGAGTCGGTGCCGCACCGTTGACCGCCTTTGAACAGGTGCGCCATGAAGTTCCGATGTTATCGTTGGATAACGTTTTTGATGAAGAGAGCTATCTGGCATTTTACAAGCGTGTGCAGGATCGATTGAAAAGCAGTGAAGCACTAACCTTTTGTTGTGAGCTAAAGCTGGATGGGTTAGCGGTGAGTCTGCTGTATGAGGATGGTGAACTGGTACAAGCGGCCACGCGTGGTGATGGTACCACTGGCGAGAACATTACTGCCAATGTGCGTACTATCCGGGCCATCCCGCTGCGTTTGACTGGAACCGATATTCCGCGCCGTTTGGAAGTGCGCGGCGAAGTGTTTATGCCACAGGCCGGTTTTGAACAGATGAACCAGGAAGCACGGCGTAAAGATGGAAAGATTTTCGCCAATCCGCGTAATGCGGCTGCAGGTTCACTGCGTCAGCTTGATCCACGCATTACCGCCAAGCGACCGTTGACCTTTTTTTGTTACGGGGTAGGGGTGCTGGAAGGGGGCGAATTGCCGCGCAGCCATTGGCAACGTCTGATGCAATTCAGAGACTGGGGCTTGCCTGTCAGTAATCAAGTCAAGCTTTGTACTGGCAGTGCTGAAGTGCTGGCATTTTATCACCAGGTAGAAGCAGCGCGTGCTCATCTTGGTTTTGATATTGATGGTGTGGTGGTCAAGGTTGATGATATCGACTTGCAGGAAGCCTTGGGTTTTGTTGCCCGGGCACCACGTTGGGCGACGGCATTCAAATTTCCGGCACAAGAGCAGATTACGCTAGTGCGCGAAGTGGAGTTCCAGGTTGGTCGCACCGGGGCCATCACGCCAGTAGCACGTTTGGAACCGGTACAGGTGGCGGGTGTGGTGGTCAGCAATGCCACATTGCATAATGCCGATGAAATTGAACGTCTCGGCCTGCGTATTGGTGACACCGTGATTGTGCGTCGTGCGGGGGATGTGATCCCACAAGTGGTGGGGGTGATAACAGAAAACCGCCCACTGGATGCGCGTGAAGTGGTGTTTCCATGCCATTGCCCGGTTTGTGGGTCTGATATCGAACGGGTAGAAGGGGAAGCGGTTGCTCGTTGTACCGGTGGTTTGTTCTGTGCCGCTCAGCGCAAAGAAGCATTGAAGCATTTTGTTTCCCGTCGTGCGCTGGATGTTGATGGTATGGGCGATAAAATCATCGAACAACTGGTGGATAAAGAGTATGTCAAAAATCCGGCTGATCTGTTCCATCTTTCGGCGGGTTTGCTCACAGGTTTGGATCGAATGGGGCCTAAGTCGGCACAGAACCTGGTTAATGCATTAGAGGCTGCCAAACAAACCACCTTTGCTCGCTTCCTGTATGCGCTGGGTATTCGTGAGGTGGGTGAAGCGACAGCAGCCAATCTGGCGGCACATTTTGGTTCGTTAGAAAGCCTGCAAGCGGCAACCTTGGATTCGCTAAAACAGGTGCCAGATGTTGGGGAGATCGTCGCACGTCATGTGGTGAATTTCTTTGCTGAAGCGCATAACCAACAGGTGATTGCCGAGCTGATCAGCCCAGCGGTAGGTATTCATTGGCCAGCGCCGGTGGTGATTGTTGCCGAAGAGATAGACAGCCCGTTCGCCGGTAAAACCGTGGTGTTGACAGGCTCGCTCAGCCAGCTTTCTCGCGATGAAGCTAAAGATCGACTCACGGCGTTAGGTGCCAAGGTCAGCGGCAGTGTTTCTAAAAAAACTGATCTGGTGATTGCTGGTGAGGCAGCCGGTTCCAAGTTGGCCAAGGCTCAGGAGCTGGGTATCAAGGTGATCGACGAAGCGGAAATGATCCGCCTGTTGGGTGCCTGATGGAAAAAGAGAACCTGATTGAGATCGCCAACACTATTATGCCTTTTGGTAAGTATCAGGGCAGGGCATTGATTGATTTACCGGAGGAGTATCTGCTGTGGTTTGCCCGCAAGGGTGAATTCCCCAACGGTAAGTTGGGCATGCTGATGGAAATGACGCTGGCGATTAAAATTGAAGGGTTGGACTATCTGGTTAAACCGTTGAAGAGAAACCCACCGCAGTAATATACGGTGGGTCTATATTCACTAACCGATAGGTCTGGCAACGGGTAGTGTCCTATTTTTACATGGCGTGGAGATCACGAGTCAGTAACCAACTGTTGTGCCAGGCGATTGTGCTGCTCGATCACCAGCGGCATATCTACCGTTACCACTTTCCCATTCTCCACCACGATGCGGCCATTGATGATGTTGTAGGCCACTTTCCCTGGGTTACAAAACACCAGTGCTGCGAGGGGATCGTGCTGTGCGCCAGCCAAGCCGATATTATTGAGATTGAACACGGCAATATCAGCCATCATGTCGGGTGCCAGTGAACCGATATCGTCACGGTTAAGGTTTTTAGCCCCACCCAAGGTGGCAATCTCCAATGCTTCACGGGCAGTGAGTGCTTCCGGGCCAAAACCGACGCGCTGTAATAATAATGCCTGGCGTACTTCCGCTATCATGTCGGCACTGTCGTTGGAGGCGCAGCCATCAACGCCAAGGCCAACATGCATGCCAGCATCAAGCATCTGGCGAATTGGTGCAATACCCGACCCCAGTCGCATATTGGAGCATGGGCAATGGGCTACCCCGGTACCGGTACGAGCAAACAGCTTGATACCGTAGTCGTCGAGTTTTACACAGTGCGCATGCCATACGTCATGGCCGACCCATTCGAGATCTTCCACATACTGAGCCGGGGTTTTATTGAAGGTTTTTTGGCTATATTCAATATCGCTGACGTTTTCTGCCAGATGTGTATGCAGCGACACGCCATAGGTGCGTGCCAGTTTTGCCGAGTCGCGCATCAGTTGCTCACTCACCGAGAAAGGTGAACAGGGGGCAACCACGATACGGATCATTGCCCCGCGACTGGCATCGTGAAACTGTTCAATCACTCTTTGCGTGTCTTTAAGGATTGCATTTTCATTTTCAACAATGGAGTCAGGCGGTAAACCACCTTGCTTACGTCCCACACTCATACTGCCGCGACAGGCGTGGAAGCGCATCCCGATCTCCTGAGCAGCTTCAATACTGTCATCCAGCTTGATGCCATTGGGGTAAACATATTGGTGATCACTGGAAGTGGTACAGCCAGAAAGCATTAACTCGGCCATCGCGGTTTTGGTGGCGATTTTCATCATTTCCGGGGTCAGTTTTTCCCAGATAGGGTAGAGCGCGGTCAGCCATTTGAACAGTTCACCATTCTGTGCATCTGGGATCACGCGGGTCAAACTTTGGTACATATGGTGATGGGTGTTAATCAGGCCAGGGATCACAATATGACCTTTAAGATCGATAACGCGGTCTGCTGTTTGCGGCACTTCGTTTTCCGTGCCTACCGCCACAATGGTATTGCCTTTGATAAAGAGGCAGCCTTTTTTAATTTCCCGGCGATCTTTATCCATTGTTACTAGCAGGTCAGCATTTTTTAGCAGTAGCGTTTTCCCAACAGTAGGGAGTGCAGCATGGGCTTTCACCTCGGCCAGCGAGGTTGCCATTCTCTCTTTTCCTTCCATCATGTTTCCTTGATTAAATGCGCTTGGCTAAGCAGTTTTGAGTGCGAGTTGTTGCACCTAGTATCGTAGAACATGGATGACAACTGTTTGACTGCGCCGACGAAAATGCCAATAAGTAAAATTAAATAGCGAGAGTGGCTAAATAGTTGCGTTTAATTGTGGGGGTAGGTAGGGATAAGTTCGTGGGATCTGTAAGGTTGAGTGTTTAGGGAATGGTTGAGTGCTATTAAGAGAGATGGTGGGTCGTGCAGGATTGAGTCGTGGGATCTATGAGGTTGAGTGTTTGGGGAATGATTGAGTGTTATCAAGAGAGATGGTGGGTCGTGCAGGATTCGAACCTGCGACCAATTGATTAAAAGTCAACTGCTCTACCGACTGAGCTAACGACCCATATTAGTGAGCTAACTGCTCAAGACATGGTTACTACTATTCAAAACTGTGCAAATCCGAGTCAGATCGTGGTGGGTGATGACGGGCTCGAACCGCCGACCCCCTCCGTGTAAAGGAGATGCTCTACCAACTGAGCTAATCACCCACAATATAACTGACTACTGGTACAACCCTGAGAAAATGATGGTGGGTGATGACGGGCTCGAACCGCCGACCCCCTCCGTGTAAAGGAGATGCTCTACCAACTGAGCTAATCACCCTCATATTCTCATTTAAACTATCAGACGAGATGGTGGGCGATGACGGGCTCGAACCGCCGACCCCCTCCGTGTAAAGGAGATGCTCTACCAACTGAGCTAATCGCCCCGTCTTGATGGAGTCGCATTATAGGGATAGTTGAAAGTGAGTCAACGGTTTTTAAAGCGTTTTTATTTGTTCGCCGCAAAATTAGGCAAGGCTCATATCGCCAAAGGAAAAGCGAGAGCGTGTAAAGCGCGTTCAATGAGCGGTGGCGATAATCTGCCAGCGTTGAGGAATTGTCATGGAGTGGTAGAATGACGTCCACTTTTTAAATTCCGAGCAATTATCGGTACTCTGCCGAGAAGCGTTGCATAATAAGGCTGTGAACCCAATGAAAATTAAAACCCGCTTTGCCCCTAGCCCTACCGGCTATCTTCATGTCGGTGGTGCCCGTACTGCGCTCTATTCCTGGTTGTTTAGCCGCCATAACGGTGGTGAGTTTGTACTGCGTATTGAAGATACTGATCTCGAACGCTCAACCCAGGAGGCTATCGACGCAATTATGGATGGCATGAACTGGTTAAATCTGGATTGGGATGAAGGCCCCTATTTTCAAACCAAGCGTTTTGATCGCTACAATGCGGTGATCGATGAAATGCTGCAGCAGGGAACCGCCTATAAATGCTACTGCTCCAAAGAGCGGCTGGAGGCATTACGTGAGCAGCAAATGACCGATGGCGAAAAACCACGTTATGACGGCCGTTGCCGTGATAGTGAGTGTAGCCATACTGCTGATGAACCTTATGTGGTGCGTTTTCGCAATCCGCAACAAGGCTCGGTCATTTTTGACGATAAAATCCGCGGTCCTATAGAGTTTAGTAATCAGGAATTGGATGATCTGATTATCCGCCGTACCGATGGCGCACCAACCTATAACTTCTGTGTGGTGATCGACGACTGGGATATGGAAATTACCCATGTGATCCGTGGTGAAGACCATATCAATAATACCCCGCGCCAGATTAATATCCTGAAAGCACTGGGCGCGCCAGTACCGGAATATGCCCATGTGTCGATGATCCTGGGGGATGATGGCAAGAAATTGTCTAAACGCCATGGTGCAGTGAGCGTGATGCAGTACCGTGATGATGGCTATCTGCCGCAGGCACTGCTGAACTATCTGGTGCGTTTGGGCTGGTCACACGGTGATCAGGAGATCTTCTCGATTGACGAAATGAAGCAACTGTTCACACTGGACGCGATTAATAAATCGGCCAGTGCTTTCAACACCGAGAAGCTACAGTGGCTAAACCATCACTATATTAACCACCTACCAGCAGAAGAGGTGGCGGTCTATCTGGCATGGCATATTGAGCAGCAAGGGATTGAGACCCGCAATGGCCCAGAACTTAAAGATATCGTTAAGTTGCTGGGAGAACGTTGCAAAACGTTGAAGGAGATGGCGGAGTCTTGCCATTACTTCTATCAAGATTTTAGTGAGTTTGATGCGGATGCTGCCAAGAAGCATTTGCGCCCGGTAGCTCGGCAACCTTTAGAGGTGGTACGTGCCAAACTGGCGGCGATCACGACCTGGACACCAGAAAATGTACATGATGCGATTCAGGGAAGCGCAGATGAACTGGGGTTAGGCATGGGTAAGGTCGGGATGCCATTGCGCGTTGCCGTTACGGGTGTCAGTCAGTCGCCAGGTATGGATGTTACCGTGCATGCTATCGGCCAGGCACGGTCGCTTAAGCGTATTGACCAGGCGTTGGCGTATATTGCGCAGCGTGAAGCCCAAGCTTAAGTCAGACCAGCAACAGATAAAGCCCAGAGAAGTGATCGGCTGAGCTTTATGCTGTTGAGCGGGTAAGGTGATTTTTTCGCATTAATGGTGTTGACGTGGTGGCTTTTTCAGCGCTTGATCGAGTAATTCAATTTAGCCGTTGACACTGTTTCAGGGGTTTCATATTATGCGCCCCGTTCACTGAATTTTGTTATTGTGGATTGGGGCTATAGCTCAGCTGGGAGAGCGCTTGCATGGCATGCAAGAGGTCGACGGTTCGATCCCGTCTAGCTCCACCAAACTCTTTTATAAAGAGTCGGTGAACACCGTAACGCCGGTTAATGCGTAGCACTTTGTGGGGTTATAGCTCAGCTGGGAGAGCGCTTGCATGGCATGCAAGAGGTCGACGGTTCGATCCCGTCTAGCTCCACCATCATTCTAAAAAGCCGACTTTAAGTCGGCTTTTTGCTTTTAGCGCATTCTACTTTCCAATATGAAGAATACCCGGTGAGTTTAACCGGGCATTTTCCTATGTTAACAACCTAATACCAGGCCGGCGATGCCAGTAGACAGAATGCTGACTAAAGTCGCGCCAGCAATAAAATGTTAATTATTGGTTTAAATGTAACGACTAATGTTACTTATGTGTGTATTTTTAGCCGGGTGTTGCCATACTCAGTCAGTAAAACAGCAAGGTTTAGCGCGATCCATGAATAAGGTTTGGCTTATTGGTTATCGCAGCGATAAGTATTATCACGATAAATGCGTTTGATAATTATTATCATTAGTGCAAAAGTATATGGCAGGGAATCATTAACAAGGGGTTCAGACAATGCTGAACAGTCGCACAGTGAATGAAACAACATCGATCCGCAGGTCGAGAAAGATCAAACTTTCTCTGATGGGGCCTGCGTTTATTGCGGCTATTGGCTACATTGACCCCGGTAACTTCGCCACTAATATTCAGTCCGGTGCTTCTTTTGGCTATACCTTGCTGTGGGTAGTGGTATGGGCCAATGTCATGGCGATGTTGATCCAGTTGCTTTCCGCCAAGCTCGGCATTGCGACCAATAAAAACCTGGCTGAACATATTCGTGATCGTTTCCCTCGTCCGGTAGTTTGGGCCTATTGGGTACAAGCAGAAATTATCGCTATGGCCACTGATCTGGCCGAGTTTATCGGTGCGGCCATCGGTTTTAAAATGCTATTGGGGGTCTCGTTGCTACAGGGGACCGTCCTGACCGCTATTGCCACGTTCCTGATCCTGATGTTGCAAAGACGCGATCAAAAGCCACTGGAACTGGTTATTGGTGGCCTGCTGCTGTTTGTGGCTGCGGCTTACATTGTCGAATTGGCCTTTTCTCAGCCCCAATTGAGTGGGGTATTGAAGGGCATGGCGATACCGGATTTACCCAATAGCGATGCCGTGTTTCTGGCTGCCGGGGTGCTGGGGGCGACTATCATGCCTCATGTGATCTATCTGCATTCGTCATTGACGCAGAACGCCGGTAAAGACTCTAAAGCTGAGCGTTATGCAGCAACCAAAGTGGACGTCGCTATCGCCATGACCATTGCCGGTTTTGTTAACCTGGCGATGATGGCGACCGCTGCTGCGGCATTTCACTTTAATGGTCACACTGGCATTGTCGATCTTGATCAAGCCTATCTGACATTACAACCGTTGCTGGGCAACGCAGCGGCAACCATTTTTGGCTTGAGCTTGCTGGCTGCGGGTCTCTCCTCCACCGTGGTGGGAACACTGGCGGGGCAGGTGGTGATGCAAGGGTTTATTCGTTTTTACATTCCCCTATGGGTACGACGTGTGGTTACCATGTTGCCATCGTTTATTGTCATTATGCTGGGGATGGACGCAACACGGGTACTGGTACTCAGCCAGGTCCTACTGAGCTTTGGGATTGCTCTGGCGCTGGTACCGTTGCTGGTGTTTACCGGTAATCGCCAACTGATGGGGGAGATGGTTAACAGCCGCACCATCCAATACATCGGTATTTCCATCGTGGTGGTGGTGGTGGGGTTGAATGGTTACTTACTGGTGAGTAGTCTTTTTTAGACCATCGTTACAACCATGCTTTTCCTCAGTGATGACCAATATTCTCACTTAACATAATGATGTCGTCAGATTGCTCGTTCTCGAGTAATGTTTGGTTGATGGGGTTAATAACAGTGAGAAGAGAAAAATGAAGGTACTGGGCTTATTAGGTGGAATGAGCTGGGAATCCACCATACCGTATTATCGCATGATTAATGAGCAGGTAAAAACTCAGCTTGGCGGTCTCCATTCGGCAAAAATTGTGCTTTATAGCGTGGATTTTCACGAAGTGGAGCGGTTGCAACATCAAGGGGATTGGGACGGGGCCGGGCGCCTGTTAGCATCCGCCGCCAGCGCGCTGCGTGCCGCAGGTGCTGAGGCCATTGTCATTTGCACCAACACCATGCATAAGGTAGCGGATGCCGTAGAGCAAGCCAGTGGCCTACCGTTAATCCATATTGCGGATGCCACCGCAGAGCAGGTATGCCAACAAGATATCCGCCGTATCGGGTTGTTAGGCACGCGTTTTACCATGGAGCAGGATTTTTACCGTGGGCGTCTGCAGGATAAATTTGGCCTTGAGGTCATCACGCCGGACGCTGCGGACCGTGAGATTATCCACCGTATTATTTATCAAGAGCTGTGTTTGGGTAATATCCTTGCGCCTTCTCGGGCGGAGTACCAGCGGATTATCAGTAAACTGGAACAGCAGGGTGCTGAAGGGATCATTTTTGGTTGTACTGAGATTAGCCTCCTGGTTGGTGCCCAAGATGCCACGGTGCCGGTCTTCGATACCACGGCAATTCACGCCTATGCCGCAGCCAGGTATGCACTGAGCTGACCCTCCCTTGACTGTCTTAAGCATCAACAAGCAATAACAGCCCAATAGATGGTTGAAAATCGTGCTGGGCGAAACATTTTTTGTGATCGGGTTCGCTATTGGAGCCTGAGGGCTGAATGGAGAGGAGATGTTTAGCGATATGCTTTTACGGTGTATACCGTTTTGCTTTACTGATTAGGGAGAAAATATCAATGACCTATGCTCTCGTAGGTGATGTGGGCGGTACCAATGCCCGTCTGGCGTTGTGTACGCTTGAAACGGGTGAGATTACCCAGGATAAAACCTACTCCGGCCTGGAATTTGACAGCCTTGAGGCGGTGGTTGGTCACTACCTGGCTGAGCAGCAGCAGTGTGTTGAAAATGCCTGTATTGCCATTGCTTGCCCGGTTACAGATGATTGGGTCGCGATGACCAATCATAGCTGGGCTTTTTCAATTAAACAGATGAAAGCTAATCTGGGGCTTAATCATCTGGAAGTGATTAACGATTTTACCGCAGTTTCCATGGCAATCCCGATGTTGTCGGAGTCTGATGTTTTACAGTTTGGCGGCGGTAAAGCGCGTAAAGATAAACCCATCGCGGTGTATGGCGCCGGTACGGGTTTGGGCGTGGCGCATTTGGTGCCGGTTAACCAGCGCTGGGTCAGTTTGCCCGGGGAAGGGGGGCATGTCGATTTAGCACCAAACAGTGACGAAGAGCACAGCATCTTACAGGTGCTACGAGCCGAAGTAGGCCGCGTTTCGGCTGAGCGGGTCTTGTCAGGCCCTGGGCTGGTGAATCTGTACCGAGCCATTGTCAAGGCGGACCAGCGTCAACCGGAAGCGCTGAAACCGCAAGATATTACTGAGCGAGCGTTAGCGGATAGCTGTACCGATTGTCGCCGCGCATTATCGCTGTTTTGTGTAATGATGGGGCGTTTTGGTGGCAACCTGGCACTGAACTTGGGAACGTTTGGCGGGGTATATATTGCTGGCGGCATTGTGCCACGTTTCTTGGCGTTTTTTAAGGCTTCCGGGTTTCGCGCAGCGTTTGAAGATAAGGGCCGTTTTAGAGAGTATGTGCAGGAAATTCCTGTATTTATGATCACTCACCCTCAACCGGGCTTATTAGGGGCAGGGGCACATTTGCGTCAAAGCCTGGGCATGCATTTGTAGGGGATCCTTCGGGCAAGGAGGCCAACATTGTGCAGAAATAGTGAAGAATACGTCTGAAACAGGTAATTGGGCTTTTTCCCTCTAGTATGCGCGCTGTGGTGGCGCTACAGTAATGGCTGAACAGGCAGATTCCATTCTGTAGGGGTTGAGTTAATGAGAAAAGCATTGTTACTGGGGATGTTACTATCATCGGCCCTGCCGATGGTGACTCATGCGGAGGTATCCATCGGTGTTAACGTGCCCGGTCTGTCACTGCATGTGGGGGATCGTGATGCACGCGGCTATTACTGGGATGGTGACTACTGGCGTGAACCACCTAGGAGGCATCGGCATCATCACCATTATGCGCCACCGCAGTATGTCCAGCCGCCACGGGGCTACTATTATGGGCCTCCACCACGGGAGTGGCATTCACGGCCACATTACCGTATGCCGCCACCAGGGTATTATTATCGTGGTCCAAAAGGCCCACGTAGATAATGACTGGCCAATACCCGTCACCATTGAAACGGCAAGGGGGAGCCCGGTGGTGAGGGAAGGTTCATTTTGTTTAATGGCTGCCGTGGTTAGGCAGCCTGGCTATTACTTGATACCTAACTGAGCTTTGCCCAGCGGGGTCAACATCTCAACACCGGCACGGCCAATAAAATCCACTTCAAAATCATCTGCAGCGAAATCAGGTGGCGTTTTACCTGACAGAAAGCTAGGCAACTGCCGCTGCAAGTAGGCATCATTTTTCTTACACCCGGGTGCTGCGGCAATGTACATGACGTTACTGTCAAATTCACCATGGTGCTCATTTTCAACAGAATGAATCACATCACAGTGCCAAAATACCGTATCTCCGGGTTCCAGATCGGGAATAGGGGATAATCCTTGTAATAAAAGGGGATGCCATTTCTCTGATATCGACAAGGCACGCCCTGGCGCTGCATCACATAAATCATCTTCAGCCACATCATCTTGTAACGCGCGCAACAAGATATAAGCCATGGCATTGGCGATCGGTACCACATTGAGTGTGCCAGCATGGGTACGTTGTGGTGTTAATGCCGTCCAGCCCTGAAAGGTTCGGAACATCGAGCATACCGCCGGTGAGGCGATTTCGCGTACTTCGGTACGACCATCGGCAGCAAAAGGATCATACTGCTGCCAATGGCCAGAAAATACATGGCGATAGACGTAGCGGAAATTTTCATCCAGCCAGCGCTCGATTGTGCCACTGTCCACGTGCGGGGAAAGCCCCAGTGATGAGGAGTTTGGCGGGCGGCGACGGGTACGGTCAGCATAAGTCGTGACGCGGGTGGGGTCAAAGTGCTGTTTACCGTTGCTTTCCGTTTCCCACAGGCTATTAAGAAACACCTGTACGGCGTGCATACGTTGGTGCTGGCGGGCTTCAACTTGCGGTTTTGACCAGTAGATACCATATATTTGTGGCTTTTTAGCTTCCAGTTTACCGAAGTAGTTATCTTCGGCGGCGTTCTTTAGCCGCTCAACGAAGTTATTGCGCTCCAGATAATCGCCGATCTCCTGATTCCAGTTTTCCGCCTGGCTTGGTGGAAATACACCACGAATCGCACAGACGCCGCGTTGTTTAATTAATGCGATTTGTTGCTCGCTGACGCGATGCTGGAGAATATCTTCAGCATCAAGCTGAGGAACCGCCTGCTGACCATTTGCCAGTTCCTGACGGATTTGCTCAACCTGCTGGCGAATATCATCTTCCAGAGCCAGGAAGACTTCACGGTAGTTAGGTAGCGTTTGGCGTAACTGCTGTTTGACCGTCTTTATTGCGGCAGGAATGTCATCGATAAGTAAGGCAGCCATGGGTGTTCTCCTTGGGTGGTCTTTGAGCGAGGGCATTCCCGTTGTCATTTAAGGCGCGGGGAGTTTGACCTCAACTTGAATGCACTGGGTACAGAGAGAAGGTTGATGTTTTGTTGTTTTTACGTTAACCATTATCCGGTTTTATTAGAGGGAAATAAAGGGAAATGTTTCATTCATAACTTCCCTGTTTTCGTTATTCGAAACTGATGTCAGTTTTTGGCAAGGGTTTCGTCAATCTTTATTCTCAGTCTGGGACTAAGTGCAAAAGCCTGTTGGTCATCAACGCTGGCTAAGGGATACAGCGCTGCTGAGCCCTGGCATCAAGCCGGAAAAAATTTTTATTGGGGGGACTCGACAGCCTTACGGCGGTGGGATATGTTCAAACACTGGCCACTCAGTGGTCAACGTCGCTCGGATGGTCCGGGCGCTAACGTCTTTTGAGGTATTTATGTCTGATAACAACCCACGCCGTTTCACACGGATTGAACGTCTTCCTCCTTATGTTTTCAATATCACTTCTGAACTGAAAATGGCTGCACGCCGTCGCGGTGAGGATATTATTGATTTCAGCATGGGTAACCCGGATGGGCCAACCCCCCCACATATTGTTGAAAAACTCTGCACGGTAGCACAACGGGAAGATACCCATGGCTACTCAACATCACGGGGTATTCCTCGTTTGCGCCGGGCCATTTCGCACTGGTACCAGGAGCGCTATCAGGTGGATATCGACCCTGAAAGTGAAGCCATTGTCACCATTGGTTCGAAAGAGGGGCTGGCACATTTGATGTTGGCGACCCTTGACCATGGGGATACGGTGTTGGTGCCAAACCCCAGCTATCCGATCCATATTTACGGTGCGGTGATTGCCGGTGCTCAGGTGCGCTCGGTGCCGTTAGTGGAAGGGGGCGACTTTTTTGGTGAATTAGAGCGGGCCATTCGTGAAACCATTCCACGGCCAAAAATGATGATTCTTGGCTTCCCGTCTAACCCGACGGCGCAATGTGTTGAGCTGGATTTCTTTGAGCGCGTGGTGGCACTGGCCAAGCAATACGATGTGTTGGTGATTCACGATCTGGCCTATGCCGATATTGTGTATGACGGCTGGAAGGCCCCTTCCATTATGCAGGTACCCGGTGCCAAAGAGATTGCTGTAGAGTTCTTTACGCTATCAAAAAGCTACAATATGGCGGGCTGGCGTATTGGTTTTATGGTGGGTAATCCAGAATTAGTCAGTGCATTGGCGCGGATTAAAAGCTACCACGATTACGGTACCTTTACCCCACTGCAGGTGGCTGCTATTGCCGCGTTGGAAGGGGATCAACAGTGTGTGCTGGATATTGCCGAGCAGTATCGTCAGCGCCGTAATGTGTTGGTGAAAGGGTTGCACGAAGCCGGTTGGATGGTGGAGAACCCCAAAGCCTCGATGTATGTGTGGGCGAGAATTCCGCAGCCCTACGCTCATCTGGGGTCATTGGAGTTTGCCAAACGCTTGCTGGCAGAAGCCAAAGTGTGCGTCTCGCCAGGAATTGGTTTTGGTGATTACGGCGATAGCCATGTACGCTTTGCGTTGATTGAAAACCAGGATCGTATCCGCCAGGCGGTGCGTGGCATCAAGGCGATGTTCCGGGCTGATGGGCTGATCAAACCCGCCAAATCGTCTACCGCGTAATCAGTTATACCAGACGATAGCCAAGGGTAGACAGCCTCCAGTAATGAACGAGAATCTTTGTGTGGCAGGGTTCCGATTTTGAACTATGCTTTTTTTACTGAATTGTACAGGGTGTGTATATTTTTTATTCAGTAAGAGTATTATTATGTCTGTAGCTTGCTTTGTGAGCTGTCAGCATCTAAGTGATAACACATTGTTTTTTTACTGTAAAACGTTCAGGAGGAGGCAATGGAAACCTTGGAAAAGTGTTACGTTTACGCAAAAAATACGAGCAACATGGATTTTCTCGCTTCTACGGTGGCATTCTTAGAATTTCAAGGGCGTGAAATCGATGCTAATGGTGTGGCTGGTAATATGTCACCTGAACAGTGCGATAATTTTTTTGAGCGTCTCAATCACTATCGCTCTATCTATAAAAAGCAATCGCAGACAGCCTAGGCAATTCTGTATAAAAGCCCCGAGGATAACCTTCGGGGCCTTTTCCTAACACAACTTAACAGTGCTTAGTGTAGCTCTGGCCAGTATTCCTTATTGGCGGCGATCAGGTCATCAAGAATAGCCTTGGCAACTGAAGCACTCGGTACCGTTTTAGACAAGGTGATCGCCTGCCACAGTTTCAGGTAACTCCTTTGTTCCCAGGCGTCGACCACCAGTTTTTCCACCGCCACTTGCTGGCTCATCAAACCTTTCTGAAATTGCGGTATATTCCCCACCACCAAGGGCTCTGGCCCGTTAGTTCCCACCAGACAAGGGATCTCCAGCATCGCTTCAGGATCAAAATTATTGATGGCACCATTATTGGGCACAATCAACAACATGCGTTCTTGAGTGTTGAAGGCGATAGCGGTGGCCAGATCAACAATATAGGAAGCGTGTTCGTCAATTTCCAAATGACCTGCGGAGGATTTCCCCGCCTGAATGATGGCATGACAGGAACCAAAGACTTGTTTTTCACGGTGTTGCATAACCTCGTTTGCCCGGGTGTGTTGCGGGTTGGCATGTTGCACCACGTAATCGGGGAACAGGTAATACTTCAGATAGGTGTTCGGCAGCGTGGTAGGATCCAAGGCCCACACATCTTTCGCTTTTGCGAAGGTATCATTCCAACTGGCTTCGGTGGCGTGATGGTCTGTTGGTGGGACATAACCGAATTTTTCTACATGTTGACGAATTTTCGGCATTAAATCATTGCCTGCCAGATCTTCGACAGACGTCCACCAGCCAAAGTGATTCAGCCCATAGTAGCGAGTGCGCATCTGCTTGCGGTCTTGCAACCCGGCAATTTGCGCCATGCGGGCTTCAATGCCAATCGGCATATCACAGATATTGAGAATTTTGGCTTGAGGGCGCAGCCGGCGCGTAGCCTCGGCAACAATCGCCGCCGGGTTGGAGTAATTGAGCATCCAGGCATTAGGGGAGTACTTCACCATATAATCGGCAATTTCCAGAACACCGCCAATGGAGCGCATCCCATAGGCGATCCCCCCTGGGCCGCAAGTTTCCTGGCCGACAACGCCATGACTGAGCGGAATTTTCTCGTCCTTTTCCCGCATTGGGTATTTACCCACCCGAATATGTGCCATCACAAAATCCACATCACTGAAAGCGGCTTGTGGGTGGGTGGTATAGCTGAATTCAATGTCTGGTGCTTGTTCTTGCAGAATGATTTTGCAGGCTTCAGCAATGGTTTCCTGACGTGCACCATCGTTATCATAGAATTTAATCGCTCGCAGCGGAAAACGGTGCTGGTTAGCTAATAACATCAAGACAATACCGGGGGTAAAGGTACTACCACCACCAGCGACAACGACTGAGAATTTTTTCATGATATAGCCTCCATCATGGTTGTTTTTTCGGGAATAGGAATAGTTTTCATCAGGGCTTCAATTTGATCCCTGACTTGAGGAACATGCAGGCCGACAATGACCTGAATACCATTGCCGCGACGCACCACACCATGTGCCCCCAGTGCTTTGAAGACATCATCACTGGCGGTTTGCGCCATATCTACCAAGGTGATACGTAAGCGAGTGGCGCAATTATTGACGCTGGAAATATTGTCACTTCCTCCTAGAGCTTGCAGGAAAGCAGCGGCCTGTTGGTTGTTAGCGCCTTGGCTTGCCATCGCGGTGGTTTGTTTACGTGCAGCTTGGTAGTCAGCTTTGTTGTAGAGCTTGATTTCACTCTCTTCGCGACCCGGGGTTTTCAGATTAAAGCGCAGGATCAGTGTGCGGAAGACCACAAAATAGATCCCGGTGAACGCGATACCGATACCTATTTGTGTGGCTATCATCGAGGCATGGTTATGGAACATCGGGATCCAGTTCTGTGGCAGGAACTGATCAAGTAAGCCACCGCCCATATTGCCGACCACGCCAAAAAGGTACATCACGGTTGCCATGGTGGCGGCGAGAACGGCATGGACAGCAAAGAGCACTGGTGAAATAAACAGGAAAGTGAATTCCAGCGGTTCAGTGATGCCAACCAACATGGCGGTGAGGGTGGCTGGGATCAATAATCCCGCTACCTTGATACGATTTTCTTTGCTGGCGGTGAAGTACAGTGCCAACGCAATACCGACAGAACCGAACACTTTCGAGTTACCGTGCAAGGCAAAACCGCCTTCAGGGAACAGCGTTTTTAACGGCACGGTACTTTGGCTGAATTCTTGCAGATGCTGCGCCCAGTAAACCTGAATCCCCCCCTCTACGGCAGCCGGGCCGTAAATGAAGGGGCCATAGACAAAGTGGTGCAAACCTGTTGGGATCAGAATACGTTCGAGGAAAGTATAAACCCAGACCCCAAGGGCTCCCGCGCTACGCAGAAAAACCTGTAAAGACTCAATACCCAGCTGGACTTTAGGCCAGCTTAGAAGCGTCAACCAGGCACAAGGGATCATCACCAGGAAAGCGATAATGACCACAAACGAACTGCCTTGAAAAATACCTAAAAATACGGGTAGGGGTTTATCGAAATAGCGGTTATGGATGGCGGTGACCAACCCGGCAATGATAATAGCCCCAATAATACTGGTATCGAGAGTTTTAATCCCGGCGATGACGGTTAAGCCGCTGCCGGCGGTGGGGTCAGCAGTGAAGTCTACACCAAAGTAGCTTCCCCAGGTCATTCCCATGGCATTAATAAAGTAGTTCCAGGTCAGAAAACTGACTAATACCGCCAGACAAGCGCGCCCCTGAGCTTGTTTAGCCAAACCAATAGGCAAGCCAGCAGCAAATATCAGCGGCATATTACGAAATACCGTCCAACCCCCTTCTTCAATGATATGAACAATTTGTGCAAATAGATGCGTGGGGTCTGCCAGCGCCTCACCAACAAACATCGGACTACGTAGCATGATGGCGATACCCACCACCATACCGGCAAAAGGAAATAGCAGCACTGGGGTGAACATGGCGCCGCCGAAACGTTGTATTTGACTGAGCATACTTAAATCCTCATGTAACAACCTGAATAATTATTGATGGTTTTTTTAGTATGAAGCTGGGGGGAGCATAAGAAGTGGTCAGTGATATAGCTTGGTCAGTTGTGGCGATTCGTGATCGCACGCATGGTTTTTATTGCACCAAAGTTGTCTAATTTTTAATGATTTTCTAGACAAAAGAATTTTAACTTAGAGAGTGGGGTGGCGAGATTAAGTATAATTAACTGTTTAATAAATATTTATAGGGAATATTACCTGATGATTTTTTGGTTAAAAGAGATCTGCTGATGATCTACAAATCCATTGCCGATCAACTGCGAATTCGTTTGAACTCTGCCGATTACAACATTGGCAGCCCGTTACCGAGTGAAAAACGCCTGGCAGAGGAGTTTAACGTCTCGCGTATGACGATCCGTAAGGCTGTAGATTTATTAATAAGTTGGGGGTTGGTGGTCAGGCGCCATGGCAGCGGTACTTACGTTGCACAAAAAGATGTGCATCATGAAACCACCAATCTGACGGGTTTTATTGAAGTGATGAAAAATCAGGGCAAGCAGGTGATCAGTGAAGTGCTGGAGTTTGTGGTCATGCCAGCGCCACCGGCCATTGCCAGTCAGCTACGTATCAAGATTGATGAGCGGATCTATTATTCACGTCGTGTCCGTTCAGTAGATGGCAAACCCTTGATGGTAGAAGACAGTTATATGCCAGTAAAACTATTTCGCAATCTGTCGCTAGCGCATCTGGAAGGGTCAAAATTTACTTATATTGAAGATGAGTGCCAAATAGTTATTTGCGGTAATTATGAAAGTTTAACACCAGTATTGGCGGATAAAAAAATGGCCGCATTGCTCAATATTGAACCGCTAACACCGATTTTAAGAATTACCTCCCTTTCTTACAGCGATAATGGCCAATTTCTTAACTATTCGGTGATGTTCCGTAATGCCAGTGAGTACCAGGTGGATTATCACCTGCGGCGCGAGTCACCGCGCCGTGATATACGTTAACTTGTTAAAATCATAGACATCACTTTGGGCAGTTATCACCCCATACGTTATTGCAACACACTAGCATCATAGGGGCAGGTAGCTTGCTCTGTAGGCTCAAACAGATCTTTTGCCCACTTTTCTGCGGCGGTGTACCAAGGAACGCTATTATTAGCTAATTCTTGTTTGGCTCGCTCAACACCATTATCGGCGGCTTTCTGTAACCAGAGGTCCCGTTGCTTGATGTTTACCATTATATCGCCGCTTTTGGCACCGATAGCATACTCATGTCCATACAAATGACTTAGTTCCAGCTGTGCATCGCCATAATTATGTTCTGCGGCCTGACAAAGCCAATAGACGGCTTTTTTATCATTGCTCTCATAACGGGGATCGATTTTGATCGTTATGCCATCAGCAGTGACTCTATAACTTTGCCCGTCACTGTCCATGAACCCGATTTGAATGTCCTGTTTCTTCCAGTACAAGTGGCTTAAATAGTATTGCGCTTCGGCATCACCTTGCTTTGCTGCTTGTTCATACCAGTACATGGCCGTTTGTTCGTTTTTATCAACCCCCGTTCCTTGCAGATAACTGACAGCCAGTTCTGTTTGCGCTAAAACAAGACCTTGCTTGGCCGCCTGTTGTAAATATGAAATCATTTTTTTCATATCAGGCTCACCGAGCAGGCCATCACGGTAAATAATTGCTATTTCAAAAGCGGCGCGCGCATTACCCAATTCGGCGGCTTTGCCATACCAACGTATTGCACCGGGATAATTTTGCTGAGTGTAATAGCTGTAGCCCAAGTTGAATGCCGCACTGGCATCCCCTTTGTTGGCTTTCTCGATCAAAACCAATTCCTGCTCGCCACTTTCTGCTGCTTCAGCGCTAACTGTGGCGGGCTGAGTGGCTTGAGCCGGGATAAAGCTGGCTGGAATAGTGGCAATAAACAGATAAAACGCGGCCCAAGGAAAACGTTTCATACATAACTCCATTTTAAAATAGTCCAGTTGCTATACGGTGAACTGTCCAATTTTAAGTGGGGCATCGGGCAATGAAAAGAAAAACAGATAGGGCAGGGAAGAGGATAGCCGCCAACGTAGCGGGTTTTTTCTGCACAACTTTGATCTGGTACCCGATATTACCCCTAATGGAGTAGCCTTGCATGAGGGTACGGGCTACGAGCACTCAATGGCTTATGTTATTATTTGGCAATCTAAAGAGGAGTATAAAGTCCCCATGCTGGAAGCTAAAAGCCTGAGTTGTTTCCGTGATCAACGTCTCTTGTTTGACGGGCTCAGTTTTTTAGTGAGCCCAGGGGAGATTATCCAGGTTGAAGGGCCTAATGGCGCGGGTAAAACCAGCTTGCTGCGCATTTTGGCGGGGCTAGTGCAGCCAGAGAGTGGTGAGGTGTGTTGGCAAGGGGAAAATACGCGCTACCACCGCAGCAACTATCATCAGCAACTGCTATTTCTCGGGCATCAGCCAGGGGTTAAATCTATGTTGACCCCATTTGAAAATTTGCAATTTTATCAAGCCGTTGATCAACAGCCGGAGCCTGGCGCAGTCTGGCAGGCATTGGAGCAAGTGGGGTTGACGGGCTATGAAGATTTGCCGGTGGCGCAACTTTCCGCCGGGCAACAGCGGCGTGTGGCGCTGGCGCGATTATGGCTGAGTCATAAACCGCTGTGGATCCTGGATGAACCCTTAACGGCAATAGACAAACAAGGTGTCGTTGCACTGGCGGCACTGTTTGAACAACATCGGCAGCAGGGGGAATGATAATACTCACCACCCACCAAGATCTGATCGGTACCCCATCGGCGGTAAGGAAAATTCGCCTGGCAGCAACAAGCGCGGAGAGTTCTTGATGTTTTTTATCATCCTGCGGCGTGAACTGAAAATAGCTTTCCGCAAAGGTGCCGAGATTGTTAACCCGTTATGGTTCTTCCTGATTGTTATTACCCTGTTTCCGTTGGGGGTAGGGCCGGAACCGCAACTGCTGGCGCGCATTGCACCGGGTATTATCTGGGTAGCAGCGCTGCTGGCATCACTGCTTTCTTTAGAGCGGTTATTCCGTGATGACTTCCTCGATGGCTCTTTGGAACAGTTATTACTCTTGCCGAGCCCTCTGGCGATGACGGTGTTGGGCAAAGTCTGTGCCCATTGGCTGGTTACTGGGTTGCCACTGTTATTACTCTCACCCTTGGTCGCGCTGTTGTTGTCGTTGGATATGCATACCTGGTGGGCGATGGCGCTGACCTTGTTGCTGGGTACGCCAGTATTGAGTTTGGTCGGGGGGATTGGCGTAGCATTGACCGTAGGGCTGCCTAAAGGGGGGGTACTCTTGAGTTTGTTGGTCCTGCCGTTGTATATCCCGGTGCTGATATTTGCTACGGCGGCCATTGATGCTGCCGCCATGGGCATGCCCATAGATGGTTATCTGGCTATCCTGGGGGCGATGTTGGCAGGCAGCATCACGTTGGCGCCTTTCGCTACTGCGGCGGCGTTGCGTGTGAGCATACATTGATTGTGAGCAGACATTGATTGTGAAGATACATTGATCCTGAGTATCCATTGATGTGGCGTGGTTATAACCCTAGTACCCAGGGCCGCCACCGAATAATTCTTTACCGTGAGCAAAAAAGATAATGTGGAAATGGTTACATCAATTTGCCCATCCAGAGCGTCTGTACTCTCTCTGTGGGCGCTTAGTTCCCTGGTTTGCCATCGCGGGGGGGCTTTGCCTGTTGATAGGTTGGGTGTGGGGATTTGGCTTCGCCCCCAAGGATTATCAGCAAGGTGATAGTTTCCGCATTATGTATATCCATGTCCCGGCGGCGATCTGGTCGATGGGGATCTATGCCTCCATGGCGGCTGCGGCGTTTATCGGCCTGGTATGGCAGATAAAAATTTCCGATACCTTGGTGGCTGCCATGGCGCCGGTTGGGGCGGTGTTCACTTTTATCGCCTTGGTTACCGGTTCCGCTTGGGGCAAACCGATGTGGGGCACCTGGTGGGTGTGGGATGCGCGCTTAACCTCGGAGCTGGTATTGTTGTTCCTCTATTTAGGCATTATTGCCCTGTACAATGCCTTTGATGATCGTCGTCTGGCTGGGCGTGCTGCGGGTATTCTGGTGCTGGTGGGGGTGGTCAATCTGCCCATTATCCATTTCTCTGTTGAATGGTGGAACACATTGCATCAAGGATCGACCAATATGCAGCAAAGTATTGCGCCAAGTATGCGCACACCATTACGTTGGGCCATTTTCGGTTATCTGCTGTTCTTTATCACACTTACCTTGATGCGTTTGCGTAATCTGATTCTGCTTCAGGAGCGCCAGCGCGCCTGGGTTATCGCGTTGATTAATCGGGAGCGTCAGTCATGAGTAGCGCGGCATTCAACTCCTGGTCGGCTTTTTTTGCTATGGGGGGCTATGGGTTCTACGTCTGGTTGGCGGTGGCGGTTACCTTGCTCTCATTGCTAGGGTTACTCACTCATACCTTATGGCAACGTAAGCAACTGTTGGTGGAGATCCGGCGTCAGGCCGCCCGTGAACAGCGCATTCGTCAATCAAATCAAAAAATGGCAGTACCGCAATCCGCCAATCGACAGGAGAAATCATTGTGAATCCACGTCGTAAAAGCCGCCTCTACCTGGCGATAGTGGTCGTCATGGGTATCGCGCTGACTATCACGCTGTTGCTGTATGCGCTGCGTGCCAATATCGATCTGTTTTATACCCCAAGTGAAATTTTACAAGGCAAGGGGCAGAAGCATGAAAAGCCACAAGTGGGTCAGCGTTTGCGCATTGGCGGGATGGTGATGCCTGGCTCGGTTAAGCGTGATCAGGACAGCTTACGGGTGAATTTCAAAGTATATGATGCTCATGGCGCCATTGATGTGACCTACCAAGGTATTCTGCCGGACTTGTTCCGTGAGGGGCAGGGGGTTGTCGCGCAAGGCGTATTAGGCGAAGGTAATGTTGTCAATGCCCGTGAAGTGCTGGCAAAACATGATGAGAAATACACACCACCAGAAGTGACCGCAGCGATGCAAGAGAACCATCAAGGCCCAGCATCCAACTATAGCAGCCAGCCTCAAGGGGAGAACCTGCCATGATACCGGAAGTGGGTAATTTTCTACTGTGCCTGGCATTAGCGATTTCACTGCTATTAAGCATCTATCCACTCTGGGGCGCTGAGCGGCAGGATAGCCGGATGATGTCAGTGGCTCGCCCGTTAACTTATGGCATGAGCGCGGCAATAACCTTGGCATTCCTCTGCCTGGTGTATGCGTTTATCACCAATGATTTCACCGTGGCTTATGTCGCCGCTAACTCTAATAGCCAACTGCCGGTCTATTACCGTATTGCAGCGACTTGGGGGGCCCACCAAGGTTCACTGCTGTTATGGGTATGGCTATTAAGTGGTTGGTCGCTGGCAGTGGCCTGCTGCAGTAAGCGGATGCCACCTGATGCTGTCGCCCGGGTCTTGGCGGTGATGGGGATGATAACGGTCGGCTTTTTGCTGTTTATTATTGTTACCTCTAACCCATTTGTACGTACTTTGCCTGATTTCCCCATCGACGGTGCCGATCTAAACCCATTGCTGCAGGATATCGGGCTGATTTTCCATCCCCCTTTATTATATATGGGTTATGTTGGCTTCTCGGTGGCGTTTGCCTTCGCCATTGCTTCGTTGATGGCGGGCAGGCTTGATACGGCCTGGGCTCGCTGGTCTCGGCCCTGGACCATGGCCGCTTGGGTATTCTTGACACTGGGCATCGTGTTGGGTTCGGCCTGGGCCTATTATGAATTGGGCTGGGGCGGCTGGTGGTTCTGGGACCCGGTAGAAAATGCGTCCTTTATGCCGTGGTTGGTGGGTACCGCATTGATTCATTCATTAGCGGTAACTGAAAAGCGTGGCTCCTTTAAAGCCTGGACGGTGTTGCTGGCGATTACCGCTTTTTCACTGTGCTTGTTGGGTACCTTTCTGGTGCGTTCCGGTGTGCTGGTGTCGGTACACGCTTTTGCCTCAGACCCGCAGCGCGGGATGTTTATTCTTGCTTACCTGGTGATTGTTATTGGTGGTTCACTGCTGCTGTATGCCGTGAAGGGCGGGCAGGTACGTAGCCGGGTACAGCATGAGGTTTTCTCACGGGAAACCTTTTTACTGGGCAATAACGTCTTGTTGATCGCCGCCATGTCAGTGGTGCTGTTAGGGACTTTATTGCCATTGGTGCATAAACAGTTAGGGCTAGGCAGTATTTCTATTGGCGAGCCCTTTTTTAACACCATGTTTACCTGGCTGATGGCACCCTTTGCGTTGTTATTAGGCATCGGGCCACTGGTTCGCTGGCGACGTGATGAACCAGGCAAGCTTTGGCGGCGTCTTGGATTGGCGCTGGTGGTGACACTGCTGTTATCGGTTCTACTTCCTTGGTTATTGCAAGACAGCATTGCCGGGATGACCGTAGTTGGGTTGGTGATGGCGTTCTGGGTGATCCTGTTAACGCTGCTGGAACTGCATGAGCGGGCCACCCATCGCCATGGTTTCTGGCGCGGTTTGCGCTGCCTTCCGCGCAGCCATTGGGGCATGACCTTGGGTCACTTGGGGGTCGCGGTGACGGTGATCGGTATTGCATTTAGCCAGAATTACAGCATCGAACGTGATGTGCGCATGCGCATGGGTGATAGCGTGGAAATTCGTGACTACCGCTTTACCTTCCGTGATGTGCATGACATCCGAGGGGCGAATTATACCGGTGGTGTCGGGATTATTGACGTCACTCGTAACGATCAACCAGAAGCGACCTTACGGGCTGAAAAGCGTTACTACAATACCGCGCGTAGCATGATGACGGAAGCGGCCATTGATGGTGGCCTGACGCGTGACCTTTATGCGGCGTTAGGTGAGGAGCTGGATGATGGCTCTTGGGCGGTACGCCTTTACTATAAGCCTTTTGTGCGCTGGATCTGGTTTGGTGGCCTATTTATGGCATTGGGTGGAGTGTTGTGTCTTCTTGACCCACGTTACCGTATCAGTAAACAGCAAAAGCTTGCCGAGAACAGCGGGGAATAGCCATGAGACGTAAGTTACTTTTTATCCCATTAATTATGTTTCTTTTATTGGCACTGGCGCTGTTGTTGCAACTAATGCGTAATGCCGGAGGGGAGGAACCTACCCTGCTGGAGTCGGCATTGATTGGCAAGCCGGTGCCGGTGTTCAAGCTTGAATCTCTCGAACATCCTGGGCAAACCTTTGATCAGGCGGTGTTGCATAAGGGTAAGCCGATGCTACTCAATGTTTGGGCCACCTGGTGCCCTACTTGCCGGGCGGAACATGAGTATCTCAATACGCTGGCTGCCAAGGGGGTACGTATTGTCGGTTTGAATTATAAAGATGACCGTAGTCAAGCAGTACGTTGGTTGCAGCAGTTGGGTAACCCTTACGCCCTGAGTTTATACGATGGTGACGGTATGTTGGGGTTAGACCTGGGGGTTTATGGTGCGCCAGAGACCTTCCTGATCGACGGCGAGGGGATTATTCGCTATCGCCATGCAGGTGATATGAACGAACGCATCTGGCAGCAAGAGGTGTTACCCCTGTATCGGCAATTTGGGGGGGATGCATGAGATTCTCCACCTGGCTGATGGCGCTGTTTCTGAGCTGGAACGCGTTTGCGGCGATCGACACCTACCAATTCGACTCCCTGGAACAGGAACAGCAATATCGCCAATTGACAGAACAGTTACGCTGCCCAAAGTGCCAGAACAATAGCATTGCCGATTCCAACGCCATTACTGCGGCGGATATGCGTACCAAAGTGTATGAATTGATGCAGCAGGGGCAAAGCAAACAGCAAATCATCGATTATATGGTCGCGCGCTATGGCAATTTTGTTACTTATGATCCCCCGGTAACGCTTGCGACGTTGATCTTGTGGATTGGGCCACTCTTGCTTGTCTTGATTGGCGGCAGTGTGGTGATCCTGAAGGCCCGTCATCGTCGCGGCGTTGAGGATAAACCAGAATTATCGGACTTTGACCAGCAGCGTCTTGCCGGGTTATTGGAAGAGCGTGACAGGAAGAAAACCTAATGACTTTTTGGTTGCTTATCATAGTGTTGTTAGCGGGTGCGGCCTGTTTGCTGGTGGTGCCGGTACTACGGCGCGGTAAAGTGAACGAGGCGGTTAATCGAGATGCCTTGAATAAAGCGCTTTATCAGCATCATCTTGATGAACTGATGCAGGATGAAGCGTTAGGCGTGGTGGCTCAACCCAGTGAACTGATAAAGGAATTACAGCAGAACCTGTTACAGGATATACCCGAGCAACCGCCAGTGCAGGGCAGTGCTATCAGCCGCTGGGCGTTGGTGCCCGGTGTGGTACTGCTGGTCGTGGTCGCGGTTGGTTTTTATCTGAAAACCGGAGGATTGACTCAGGTGGCGGCTTGGCATCAAGTCGAGCAGCAACTGCCACAGCTGCGTGAGCGAGTGGCTGATGAGCAGGCTAACCCGTTGAGTACCGAAGAGATTGCTCGTCTTGGTCTGGGACTACGCACCTCCTTACAGTATGATGACCGCAATATTAACGACTGGGTTTTACTTGGTCGCATTGGTATGGCGTTGAATAACGCAACCACCGCCACACAGGCTTTTGCTCATGCTTACCGTCTGGCCCCAGATAATATGGACGTGCGCTTGGGTTATGTTCAAGTGTTGATGCGTTCAGGCGATCCGGCTGACAATAAACAGGCGACAGAGATGTTGCGCAAGATGGTGGCAGAAGATCACTCTAATGTGCAGGTGCTGAGTCTGCTGGCATTTAATGCTTTTGAACAGCAAGATTACCCGCAAGCCATCAGCACATGGCAGTTAATGTTAAAATTGTTGCCAGCTAACGATACGCGAACAGAAATAATAAAACGCAGTATGGAGCAAGCAAAACGTCAGATGAGTGGGCAACAGGGTAGCATTGCTGTTAATGTTACCCTGTCGCCGGAAGCCGCGAAGGCCTTACCTCCACAGGGAACGCTAATGGTTTCGGTCACTGATGGGGAAAATCCGCAGCCAGTGGCGGTTAAAAAGTTGGCTCTCAGCCGTTTCCCGCAGTCATTTACGTTGGATGACAGTGACGCTATGATGCCAGAACGCCAGCTTTCGGCTCTGCAGCAGGTGAAGGTGCATGTTCGCCTTTCCGGTGATGGACTGGCTACCCCGCAACCGGGGGAGTGGTTTGGTGAAAGTGAGCTGCAGACCGTGAACGATAAGGAACCGATCAGCGTTCAGATAGACAAGCAGGTTCCCTGACAAAAAAATAATGGTTTTTGATGGAGAAAAGATATGAATTTTCGCCTGACTGGGTTGGCTTTTGCAACGGTGCTGTTAGTTGGATGCGCCAGTTCGTCCAGTAGTGATCCTCAAGGACGATCCGATCCGCTGGAAGGTTTTAACCGGGCGATGTTTAACTTCAACTACAATGTGCTGGACCCGTATGTGGTGCGCCCAGTGGCAGTGGTATGGCGAGATTATGTTCCCACCCCGGCGCGTAATGGCCTGAGCAACTTTACTGGCAACCTGGAAGAGCCAGCCAGCATGGTGAACGAGTTTCTGCGTGGTAACCCCTATCAAGGCATGATCCACTTCAACCGTTTCTTCTTGAATACCTTGCTGGGAATGGGGGGCTTTATCGATGTCGCAGGAATGGCTAACCCGAAACTGGCACGTGAAGAGCCACGCCGTTTCGGTAGCACGCTAGGGCATTATGGTGTTGGTTATGGTCCGTATGTCCATTTGCCGGTCTATGGCAGCTTTACGATACGTGAAGATGGTGGCGATTGGGCTGACAGCGTTTACCCGGTGCTAAGCTATCTCACTTTCTGGATGTCGGCGGGCAAATGGGTGGTTGAAGGGGTTGAAACCCGTGCCCAGTTGTTGGACTCTGACGGACTGCTGCGCAACTCCTCTGATCCTTACCTGATGGTGCGTGATGCCTACTTCCAGCGCAACGACTTCCTGTCGCGCGGCGGAAAACTTCAACCGCAAGTGAACCCAAATGCCAAGGTAATTCAGGGCGAGTTGGATGAGATTGATTCTGCTCCGTAGGTGTTTGACGATTTCATTAACAAATGATACGGTTAGCTTAAGTTATTGAAGTAAAGGTATAAACAGTATTCTATCTTTTTGAAGGCTCCTGGATATCAGGGGCCTTTGTCATGATGTAGAGGGAAAACGCGAATATGGATCTACTGTCTGCGGGCAATGTCCCTTTTCTCACGGCCCTGTGTCTGCTGCTGATTATTGGTGTGTTGGAAATGCTGGCGGTATTCATTGGGGCTTCATTGACCAGTCATATTGATGCAACATTCAATGCTCATTCAGACATTACTTTAGGTGAAAATCTATTTTCTCATGCTTTGGGCTGGTTGCATGTTGGGCGGCTGCCATTTTTAGTGATTATCGTTTTGTTTCTTGGGGGATTCTCCTTAACAGGGTTAGTGCTGCAATGGTTTGCTGGCGGAGGTTTACCTGTTTGGATAGCGGTTGTTGTCGCTTTTATTAGCAGCCTGTTTTGTGTGCGCTGGTTTGGACGAGGGATTGCCCGTTATTTGCCACGTGATGAAAATAGTGCTGTTTCTACAGAAAGTTTTGTTGGGCGGATAGCCATTATGGTCGGGGCTACTGCGACTGCGGGTTCCCCATCTGAGGCCAAACTGACAGACCAGCATGGGCGCATTCATTACATTCTGATTGAACCAGACGAGGCGAGTGTCGCTTTTTCCCGCGGGGAAAAGGTCTTGGTCACAGCGCGTATATCTGGCTCACTTTTTTATGGTACTGCAAATCCTTGGCCGGATTTTTTATGAGAATAGTCTGTTAATGGAATCATTTTAATAACCCTGAAGGAGGAATAATCTAGTGATAATTAATGATAATATTATTTTTTGGGGAGGGATGGCAGGTGGCATTCTTCTGGTTTTTCTTATTATTGGACTGATTTTTTCACGTTTGTATAGACGTGCTTCTGCTGAACAATCCATGGTGCGTACCGGGCTTGGGGGGCTTAAAGTCGTTTTAAGTGGTGGTGCCATTGTTCTGCCGGTGTTTCATGAAATTATCCCGATTAATATGAAAACGCTGAAGTTGGAGGTCAGCCGCGCGATGCGTGATAGCTTGATCACCAAGGACAGAATGCGGGTGGATGTGGTGGTGGCATTCTTTGTTCGCGTGCAGCCAACCATTGAAGGGATTTCTACTGCGGCGCAGACCCTCGGCCAGCGTACCTTGTCACCGGAAGATTTACGTCAACTGGTGGAAGACAAATTTGTTGATGCTTTGCGCTCTACTGCAGCGCAGATGACTATGCAGGATCTGCAGGACACCCGGGAAAAATTTGTTCAAGGGGTGCAGAACACTGTAGCTGAAGATTTGGCTAAAAACGGTCTGGAACTGGAAAGTGTGTCACTGACTAATTTTAACCAAACCTCCAAAGAGTATTTCGACCCTAATAATGCCTTCGATGCAGAAGGGTTGACTAAACTCACTCAGGAAACCGAGCGTCGTCGTCGTGAGCGTAATGAGGTTGAGCAGGATGTGGAGGTGGCGGTTCGTGAAAAAAACCGCGATGCCTTATCCCGCAAACTGGAGATAGAACAGCAAGAAGCGTTCATGTCATTGGAACAGGAACAGCAGGTAAAAACTCGGAGTGCGGAACAGAATTCGCGGATTGTCACGTTTGAAGCAGAGCGTCGGCGAGAGGCCGAGCAGAGTCGTATCTCCGCTGAGCGCCAGATTGAAGAGTCAGAAATTGAGCGTGAACAGGCAATACGAGCTCGTAAAGTGGAAGCGGATCGTGAAATCCGGATTAAAGAAATCGAGCAGAGTAAAGTGACTGAAATGGCGGCCATTGAGCAGCAAAAAGTGACAGAAATTGCTGAACAGGATAAAGCGATTGCCATTGCATCCAAGTCGGAACAACAGTCCCAGGCGCAGGCTCGTGCCAACGAGGCGCTGACCGAAGCAGTAAAAGCGGAGCAAAACGTTGAAACCACCCGCCAGACAGCGGAGGCTGATCGTGCTAAACAGGTTGCTTTGATTGAAGCTCGTCAGAAAGCGGAAACCGAAGCGATGCAACTAACGCTTAAAGCGCGTGCAGAAAAAGAAGCCGCAGAATTACAGGCTGCCGCTATTATCGAATTGGCCGAGGCAGCACGTCAAAAAGGGCTTGCCGAGGCAGAAGCACAGCGTGCATTCAATGATGCAGTTAATATGCTTTCTAACGATCAGACTAGCCTGAAGTTTAAGCTGGCATTACTGCAAGCAATGCCTGCGATCATTGAAAAATCAGTAGAGCCGATGAAGGCGATAGAGGGTATCAAGATCGTACAGGTTGATGGACTAAATCGTTCGAATATGGCTGCAGGTGTAACAGCCTCTTCAGGGGGGAATGCTAATCTGGCAGAACAGGCATTATCTGCCGCCCTTTCTTACCGGACTAATGCCCCTATTATCGACTCTTTGCTGCAAGAAATAGGGATTAATGGCGGGTCATTGCAAGCGCTAACTGCCGCTTTACCACAAACACAATCTGCAGTGATGCAGGAAGTAGAGAAAACAGCAGAGAATACAGCAGAGAAAACAGCCTCTGGGCTTGAACCTTCGTCGGAACAAGAAATATCGATAGTTAACCCAAAGCCAACTCCACGGAAGTTACAGGCAGGGGCCGAGGTAACGACGTCTCCAGAGCTTGATTAATCCCAGGTGATGAGTGAATAGTCAGCCGCAAGTGCTGATTTATCGGTATAAAAAACGGCGGATAATCCGCCGTTTTATTCTGTACTGCACCTTAAGAACTATTAGAAACGGTAGTTGACTCCAGCACCGTATAACCAGGCGCTACCGTCGGATTCAAAACGGTAAGGCCCTTCGTTGATGGTGACTTTCTGGCCATGCATATAGGACAGCCCGACATCAACCGAGGTGTTTTTATTGAAGGCGTAAGTTGCCCCGGCACTTAACCAGGTGCGGTTTTGGTCTGGAATAGAGATGCTTCGGTTTTGGGCGGGTACCGGGCTTTGGTCAAAGGCGATACCGGTGCGGAAGGTCCAGTTATCGTCATGGAAATAGGTAGTCCCGATCGCCATGCGGTAAGCATCGCGGAAGCCTTCATGCTTGTAGAACAGCGTATTACCGCCACTGCCAGTGGCTTTCAGTTCTTGGAACTGACTCCAACTGGTATAGGTCATGTTGTAGTGGACTGCCCATTGTGGTGCCACTTTGTGATAAGCAGAGAGCTCCCACATTTCGGGTAAATTCAAGGTGAGATAACCCGGGATGCTATTACCGTCAGTCCCCATTGGTAATCCGAGCTGCTGCAGTAGGCCATTGTATGCCGATGGCAGTTGACTGCTGTAGTCACCATCAAAATCTATTTTTATTTCAGAACGATAAGTGAAGCCAAAACGGTTGTTCTCATCCATTTCATACAGAATACCGGCATTCCAGCCATAACCCCACTTGCTGCCTTCCAGATGAGAAATTTGCGTATTAGCAGGAAGTTGCGCGACTTGGCCAGCTAAAGCGGGCGGTAGTTTCCCGGAACCGGCGATCAGTAACGGTAAATCACCGGCGTGCCGCTCAATTTTGGCGTCAGCATACACGGCGTCAAAGCCCAAGCCGAAGCTGAAATTCTGATTCAGCCGATAAGCAGCACTTAGGTTTAGATTCAGTGTCGTCAGCTCGGTGTTTCCCCCAACGGAGCCCGCCGGGTAATTGTCACTATATTCCGTCGACAAACCGTAGTTGCTGGTGACGGAACCACCGACTGCCCATTGGTCGTTCAGTGGCTGAATATAATGCAGATCTGGCACCCAGGCGGTTGGGGCGATATCTTTGGCATCAAGGCTCTGCCCGGAAGGTGACCTACCGGTGATATTGACATCAGGGTCGATAAATACGGCACCACCAGAGATGATTGGGCTGCTAAACATCATCATGGTTGCCGGGTTCCGGCTTGCTGACGCAGCGGTATCAGCCACTGCACCTTCACCAGAATAAGCGCGGCCTAAACCAATGGCAGAAAACTCGTTCAATTGGAATCCGGCAGCGTAGACATTGGAGGAGATAATTGCCACTGCAGCGGCAAGCGCTGATTTAGCGAACAGGTTTTTCTGGTTCATGACCAAAACCTCGTCTTATAGGTTTATTATTTGAATAATGTTACACGGTGTAACACCGAATGTACCAGTGTAATAGTCCATTGCCATATCAACAAATCGGACCAGTGCTGAATTATAAGTCTGATTTATTAAAATAGCGCAATGTTGACGGCCAAATGTTGCATATATGATCTCAAAAAAGAGATCTGTACTGCAAAAAAGGGGCTTATTTTAACCGGTGATGGTTATTTAACCAGGGAGCGACTTGGCCAGATTGAACCTGTTCAATGCGCTATTTTGCGACAGAACAATAAGCGTTAGAACAATAATTGAGAGTTCTGGTACGCTATTTGCCAGTTAAAAAACGCGATGAAAAGTAAATCTAGTGATTGGTGGGTCTGAAGCGTAAAATAGCGCTAATAACTTGGCGAGAGTTAACAGAATCAAATAACTATTTATCCGCATGCAATATGCGGTTTGTGAGGAGGTTTACGTTATGTCAGATGCAATTAACAAATGTAGTGCTCAGGAAACTGCGGCTTGCTGCTGTGTGGATGTCGGTACAGTGATGGATAACACCGATTGTACCGCCTCTTATAGCCAGGTGTTTGCCACCCAACCTGAGGCAGAAAAAGCGTTGGCGGCATTGACAGAGAAAGCGCGTAGCGTTGAGTCTGATCCTTGTGACATTAGCAGCCAGATCAAACCGGTTGAAGGTGGCGTGCAACTGGATGCTGATTTTACTTTTACCTGCCAGGCAGAAACGCTGATTTTCCAACTCGGATTACGTTAATCCCATAGTTCTATCCGCCTAGACAAGAGCAGACTCCCTGGTCTGCTCTTGTGCCCCAAGCGCCTGCGTTATTCAACGTATTAGTAATCCTATTCTGACCATGTTCCCGGAAGCTTGCCGAAAGGTCGTATTTAAATCGGCTTATGGCGGGATTTGTCATTCAACTTACTGGTTATGGCTTGAATTACCTGGCAGGAAAGTTGCTGCTGCTCGCAGTTTTCACCGCTCCCCCTTTGCCAAATGTGGCTATCTGGTTAACAATGAGCGGGTCAGGTCAGACCTCTTTGATTCGTTGTGTCAACGGCCTCTCTTTAGGAGTGTTTATGAATAAGGCATTGCCGCTGGTTACTGCTTCTGGTGATCGTATCGCCATTGTTCAGGGTTTACGTACCCCTTTCGCTAAACAGGCTACGGCTTATCACGGTGTACCGGCGGTCGATCTGGGCAAAATCGTGGTCAGTGAATTGCTGTTTCGCAGTGGTATCGATTCGGCATTGATTGACCAACTGGTTTTTGGGCAGGTGATACAAATGCCTGAAGCCCCCAATATCGCCCGGGAAATTGTGCTCGGTACCGGAATGAGTGTACACACCGATGCCTACAGTGTTTCACGCGCCTGCGCAACCAGCTTCCAGGCCATTGCCAATGTGGCAGAAAGTATTATGGCGGGTAGCATCAGCATCGGTATTGCTGGTGGAGCGGACTCCTCATCGGTATTGCCCATCGGTGTCAGTAAGGCACTGGCTCGCACCCTGGTGGATGTGAGCAAAGCTCGTACGCTATCACAACGGTTGAAACTGTTTAGCAAATTAAGACCCCGCGATCTGATGCCTGTGCCCCCGGCGGTGGCAGAGTATTCAACAGGCCTGCGTATGGGGGATACTGCCGAGCAAATGGCGAAAACCCACGGTATTACGCGTGAACAACAGGATGCCTTTGCACATCGTTCCCACCAATTAGCCGCCAAAGCATGGGAGCAGGGGGGGCTGCGGGATGAGGTGATGGTTGCCTATGTGCCGCCCTATAAGCAGCCTTGCGATGAAGATAACAATATCCGCAAAGATTCCACGCTTGAGTCTTATGCCCGCCTGAAACCAGCGTTTGATCGTAAACACGGCAGTGTGACTGCGGCGAATAGTACCCCGTTGACCGATGGTGCCGCTGCTGTCCTGATGATGAGTGAATCTCGGGCTAGAGCGCTGGGTTTGCAACCGTTGGGCTACCTGCGTAGTTTTGCCTTCGCTGCTATTGATGTTTGGCAGGATATGCTGCTTGGTCCTGCCTATGCTACCCCACTGGCCTTGGATCGAGCGGGTATCACTCTGGCTGATCTTACACTGATAGATATGCATGAAGCCTTTGCCGCGCAAGCCCTGGCCAACTTGAAGATGTTTGCCAGTACCGAGTTTGCTCAACAGCAACTGGGGCGTGAACAAGCGATCGGCGCAGTCGATATGGATAAGTTTAATGTGTTGGGGGGCTCAATTGCTTATGGTCATCCCTTTGCAGCAACCGGGGCTCGTATGATCACTCAGACGCTACATGAACTAAAAAGACGCGGTGGTGGGTTGGGATTGGTTACTGCTTGTGCGGCCGGTGGATTAGGTGCTGCGATGATTGTGGAGGTGGAATAATGAGCTTAGATCAGACCTTGCTAGAGCAGCCAGCCCAGCCTTCAGCGTTTCATTTGACTCTGCGACCTGACGATATTGGTGTGATTACCATTGATGTACCCGGGGAAAAACTTAATACCCTGAAGGCTGAATTTGCCGAACAGATCAGTCAGGTGCTATTGGCTGCGCAACAGCACACGGGGCTGAAAGGCTTAGTGATTCTGTCTGGTAAAGCGGATTCGTTTATTGCGGGTGCCGATATCACTATGATTGCCGCCTGTCACAGTGCTAAAGAGGCAGAACAGCTGTCACAGCGGGGGCAGCATCTATTGGCGCAGATTGCGGCGTTTCCGGTACCGGTAGTGGCTGCTATTCACGGTGCTTGCCTGGGCGGGGGGCTAGAGTTGGCACTGGCTTGCCATAGCCGTATTTGTTCGCAGGATGATAAAACAACCCTCGGCTTGCCGGAAGTACAGCTCGGCCTGCTACCAGGTTCGGGGGGTACCCAGCGTTTGCCACGTCTGGTTGGGGTGGTTAAGGCGTTGGATATGATGCTGACAGGTCGACATATCCGCCCCGCTCAGGCGCTGCGTATGGGGCTGGTCGATGATGTGGTGCCCGCTGCTATTTTGCTGCAAACGGCCATTGAGCGAGTCAAACAAGCGGGCCAAGCACCGCGCAGGTTACCCTGGTTGGCGCGTGCGTTTAATTTGCCATTAGCCAGAACTTGGCTGCTAAACCAGGTGCGTAGCAAAACCCTAGCGAAAACCCACGGCAACTATCCGGCAGCAGAGCGTATTATTCAAGTTGTGCGCATTGGGCTGGAGCAAGGGGAGAGCCAAGGCTATCAGGCAGAGGCCAGTGCTTTTGGTAAACTGGCAATGTCATCTCAATCGGCGGCATTACGTAGCCTGTTTTTCGCATCAACGGCGGTGAAGAAAGAGTATGGCGTTACCTCAACAACGCGTGAGTTACAGCGCATCGGTATTCTGGGTGGCGGCTTAATGGGCGGCGGAATTGCCTTCGTTACCGCTATCCGCGCAGGATTGCCGGTACGCATTAAAGATATCAACTCGCAAGGGATTAATCATGCGTTGAAATATACCTGGGATTTGCTCAGCAAACGGGTGCGTAACAAACTGATGCGCCCAGCAGAGCGTCAGAAAAAAATGATGTTGATCTCGGGCTCAACGGATTATCGCGGTTTTGAACGCGTTGATATCGTGATTGAAGCGGTATTTGAAGATATAGAACTGAAACAGCAGATGGTGCAGGACATTGAACAGTATGCCGCGCCACAGACTATTTTTGCCTCCAATACCTCCTCGTTGCCGATCGGCCAAATTGCTGCCAAGGCGGCCAGGCCACAGCAGGTGATTGGCCTTCATTACTTCAGCCCGGTAGACAAAATGCCATTGGTGGAGGTGATCCCCCATGCGACTACCAGTGACGAAACGGTGGCCACCACCGTAGCCTTGGCACACCGACAGGGTAAAACGGCGATAGTTGTCGCTGACCGGGCGGGGTTTTATGTTAACCGAATACTGGCGCCTTATATTAGTGAAGCCGCGCGCTGCTTGCTGGAAGGCGAACCGATCGAGTCGTTGGATAAGGCCTTGGTTGACTTCGGTTTCCCGGTGGGGCCGTTTATGTTGCTGGATGAAGTGGGTATTGATGTTGCCACCAAAATCACCCCGATTCTTAAGGCGGAATTAGGGGCGCGCTTTGCTGCACCAGCGGCATTGGACGCGGTGCTGAATGATGGGCGCAAAGGGCGTAAGAATGGCCGAGGTTTTTATCTCTACCCGACAAATATCCTGCGCAAGTGGCAACGCAAACAGGCAGACAAGAGTATTTACCCCTTGCTGGGGATCACCGCGAAAGTGCATATTCAGCATGCGGTGATTGTTCAGCGCTGTGTGATGATGATGCTTAATGAGGCGGCCCGTTGTCTGGAAGAAGGGGTGATCCGCTGCGCTCGAGATGGGGATATTGGTGCGGTCTTGGGCATTGGCTTTCCCCCTTTCCTTGGCGGCCCATTCCGGTATATGGATGAGCTGGGGGCAGAGAAGATGGTGAAAACATTGCGATATTTGCAGCATCATTATGGCGAACGGTTTACTCCCTGTGAGAGCCTGTTACGTATGGCCGATCAAGGTGAGCGTTATCACCCTTTGTAGTAAGCGCTATTTTTAACCGTAATTTCAATAATAACCGTGGGATAGGGAAGAGTAACGTCGCGTATTGTGATCTACGTGTGGATGTTAAGCTGTGATGGGTTTACCTTGGTGCTCAAGTGGTGTAAAAACAGCGTTTTCTTTCATACGAACTTTCAGGCAAAATGCCTCACCGCTATGATACCGGCCGTTATTTAAGCTGGGTATGGAAAGGAAAAGTGTCATCGCTATTCATTTTGGTTGGAGTTGGAATTGATAAACTCAACACGGCGATACCATCCTGTATAGCGCTATTTTGTCAACAACAGCGGTGCAATATGCAAGTTTTTATTATGCGGCACGGAGAGGCGGCAATGGATGCCGCCAGTGATTCAGTTAGACCCCTGACAACCTGTGGTCGAGATGAGTCGCAACAAATGGCGACTTGGCTGAATGCCAAATCAGTGGATATTGAATGCGTGCTGGTCAGTCCTTATCTGCGGGCCATGCAGACCTTAGAAACGGTACGTGAAGTATTAACCCTGCCAGACGGTGAAGAGGTACTGCCTGAGCTGACGCCGGGTGGTGATGCTGGGCTGGTAAGTTGTTACCTGCAAGCATTGGCGAAAGAAGGGGTTGGAGCGGTGTTGATCGTTTCCCATCTGCCGTTGGTTGGCTATCTGGTTGCTGAGCTCTGCCCGGGTGAATGCCCCCCGATGTTTGCCACTTCGGCGATTGCTAACGTTGAACTGGATGTTAATGGCGCTAGTGGCAAGTTTGTCTGGCAGTGCAGCCCCTCCAATATCGATTCGATGTAACTATTTCCTGTCCCTCTGGTCGTAACAGAGGGAATAGTGACCTGTTGCTGCCGTTGATTTAAATAACGGCGGCCAGATTTTATCCAGTCAACTCTACCAGCACTAATACTGCCGCATTCCCTCCCCACTCTTTTGGGGCCTGGTGAAACGCCAGTACATCTGGATGTTGTGCCAACCACAGTGGCGCTTGTTGCTTAAGAATATGTTTTCCATGACCATGCATTACGCAGGCACAATGGACATGTTCGCGTTTACAGGCGGCGATCATCGCCCCCAGTTCCTGCTTGGCTTGCAATTGTGTCAAACCATGCAAATCGAGAAACAGGTCTGGAACGTAATCCCCCCGGCGTAGCTTCTTCAATTCATAATGGTTATAACCCGGGCGAACATAACGCATGGGCCCCTCAGCATCTAACTGTGGCTGAAATTCATCAGAAAAGTAAAAACTGGCATCCACCTGTTCTTGCAGCAGGCGTTGAGGCGTCACTTTCCTGCTGATTATTTTGGGCTTGGGATGGACGATAGTATCCTGCCGCAATCTTCTGGTGCCCGCGACCGATTCCCTGAAGAGCTGCAATTCGTCTTTGCTCAGCGGGTGACTATTTTTCATCATTAACTCACTGAATATCATTCACTCTATGGCGATAGTTTACCTTGTCGAGAGGTGCTGTCGACGCAAAACTTAATCCGTGAGCCCTTTGTTGCCGTTATAGCTGCTGATTTGTCGTCGGCTTCATGGCAAACTATGCCGATAAATCATGAAACAGCTTGTCTGCTGGAGGGTAAATTGGACAAAATTTTCGTCGAAGAAGCAGTGAGTGAGCTGTACAGCATCCAGGATATGCTGCGTTGGGCCGTGAGCCGTTTCAATGCGGCCGACATCTACTATGGTCACGGAACAGATAATCCGTGGGACGAGGCGGTGCAGTTGGTTTTACCTACGCTGTTCCTACCGCTGGACATTCCTGAGGAGATGTATACTTCGCGTTTGACCTCCAGTGAACGTCATCGCATTGTCGAGCGGGTTATCCGCCGGGTGAGTCAGCGTATACCGGTAGCTTACCTGACCAACAAAGCCTGGTTCTGTGGCATGGAGTTCTATGTTGATGAACGCGTATTGGTTCCGCGCTCACCGATTGCTGAACTGATCAATAATCGCTTCAGTCCACTACTGCCCAATCCACCTCGCCATATTCTGGATATGTGCACCGGCAGTGGTTGTATTGCCATTGCTTGTGCGGATGCTTTCCCGGAAGCAGAAGTGGATGCGGTGGATATTTCCACTGATGTCTTGGCGGTGACTGAGCGCAATATTCAGCAACATGGTGTTGAGCACCAGGTGATCCCGATCCGTTCTGATTTATTCCGTGAACTACCGTTGATCCAGTACGATCTGATTGTCACCAATCCCCCTTATGTCGATGCGGAAGATATGTCTGATTTGCCGCAAGAGTTCCGCTGTGAGCCGGAACTGGGGTTGGCTGCCGGGAGTGATGGCCTGAAACTGGTGCGCCGCATACTGGCTTGTGCGCCAGACTACCTGAGCGAGCAGGGTGTGCTGATTTGTGAAGTGGGTAACAGCATGGTACACCTGATGGAGCAATACCCGGATATTCCGTTTATCTGGCTGGAATTTGAAAACGGTGGTGATGGCGTATTTATGCTGACCAAACAACAACTGATTGATTGCAAAGAGCACTTCAGCATCTATCGTAGTTAACCAACGGTAAGGAGCCGGGATGGCAGGCAACAGTATTGGGCAATTTTTCCGTGTTACCACCTTTGGTGAGTCTCACGGCGTGGCATTGGGTTGTATTGTTGACGGTGTGCCCCCCGGCATCCCGTTAACAGAGGCTGATTTACAGCACGATCTGGATCGTCGTCGGCCAGGCACCTCACGTTACACCACACAACGCCGCGAGCCGGATCAGGTACGCATTCTTTCCGGCGTATTTGACGGGGTGACCACCGGGACCAGCATCGGCTTGATGATCGAAAATACCGACCAACGTTCGCAAGATTACAGTGCGATTAAAGATCTCTTCCGTCCGGGCCATGCTGATTACACCTATGAGCAGAAATACGGTGTGCGTGATTATCGTGGTGGTGGCCGTTCATCGGCACGTGAAACCGCGATGCGCGTGGCGGCGGGTGCTATCGCCAAAAAGTATCTAGCGCAAAAATTTGGGGTAACAGTACGCGGCTACCTGGCTCAGATGGGTGAAGTGTACTGTGAACTGAAAGATTGGCAGCAAGTTGAACAAAACCCCTTCTTTTGTCCGGATCCCGACAAGCTGGAACAGCTGGATGAACTGATGCGGGCGCTGAAGAAAGAGGGCGACTCTATTGGGGCCAAAGTCACGGTGGTGGCGGAGCATGTCCCCGTTGGCCTGGGTGAACCCGTTTTTGACCGTCTGGATGCTGATTTGGCCCATGCCTTGATGAGCATTAACGCCGTGAAAGGGGTGGAGATAGGCGACGGCTTTGCGGTGGTCACCAAGCGCGGTAGCGAAAACCGTGATGAGATCACCCCACAAGGTTTCCAGAGTAATCATGCCGGCGGTATTCTCGGCGGGATCAGTAGCGGGCAGCCAGTGATTGCCCATTTGGCGTTAAAACCCACTTCCAGCATCATGGTGCCGGGTCGTACCATTAACCGCCAGGGGGAAGAGATGGAGATGGTGACCCGTGGGCGCCACGACCCTTGTGTGGGCATCCGCGCAGTACCGATTGCGGAAGCAATGATGGCGATAGTGCTGATGGACCATCTGCTGCGGCAACGGGCGCAAAATGGCGATGTGATTTCTGACGTTCCACGCTGGTAAGGGTAATAACAATGAAAAAATGGATGTTAGTCATTGCCGCCTTGGTTGCCTCCAGTTCTGCCATGGCACTAACCCCGTGGCAAAAAATCAATAACCCGGTCACTGGCACTCCCCAGGCGGTCGGTGAATTCTCCAACGGGTGCATTATTGGCGCACAATCTTTGCCGGTGAATTCTGCGGATTATCAGGTAATGCGTACCGATCAACGGCGTTACTTTGGTCACCCGGACTTGGTGGCATTTATCCAGCGACTCAGTCAGCAGGCTAGTCAGAAATCATTGGGAACGGTGTTGATTGGGGATATGGCGATGCCTGCTGGGGGGCGCTTTAGTAGCGGCCACGCCAGCCACCAGTCTGGGCTGGATGTGGACATCTGGTTACAATTGCCACGGCAACGTTGGAGTGCCCAGCAATTACTCAAACCGCAACCGATTGATCTGGTCGCGGCGGATGGTAAGCAGGTGGTAGATCGTCTGTGGCAGCCACAAATCGAATCCTTGATCAAACTGGCTGCTCAAGACAGTGAAGTGACACGTATCTTCGTCAACCCGGCGATCAAACAGCGTCTATGTCAGGATGCTGGGTCAGATCGTAGTTGGTTACACAAGGTTCGCCCGTGGTTTGCTCACCGCGCGCATATGCATGTGCGTTTGCGTTGCCCTGCAGGGAGCCAGGAATGTCAGGATCAAGCGCCACCTCCAGATGGTGACGGCTGCGGAGCCGAACTGGCTAGCTGGTTTAAACCGCAGCAACCTAACGCCAACCCGGTCAAGACTGAGCCGCCACCATTGCCGCCAACCTGTCAGGCGTTGTTGGACAATCACTTTGCCAAGCGCTGAGCAGGCATAATCTCGCTGTAACGAGCTGAGTTAGGGAAGCCAATGCTACTGCAGCCTTAAATGGCGACGGGTAAATACCCTGCTCTTAGGGCTGCACTGGCATGAATTAGGCATGGTTTCACTTTTTAGGCAGAAAACTTATGGATGGGCTGGCGTTAGCTCCCGAAATACTCGGAATACTGTTTTTTGTGGCGCTGTTTGCTGGGTTTATTGATTCAATCGCTGGTGGTGGTGGGTTGTTGACGGTACCGGCATTGTTGGCTGCGGGGGTGCCTCCGGCACAGGCGTTGGCCACCAATAAGCTGCAATCAGTTGGCGGCTCATTTTCTGCCAGCCTCTATTTTGTTCGCCGTCGGGTGGTGGATCTTAATACCCAGAAACTGACGATTTTCCTGACGCTGATAGGGTCAGTGATTGGCGCGATTCTGGTTCAGCACCTGCGCTCTGACTTGTTGCGCCAGATGTTGCCCTTGCTGGTGATCAGTATCGGTATTTACTTCCTGTTAACCCCGCGCTTGGGGGAAAACGATCGCCAGCGCCGTGTGGGTGCATTGGCTTTTGGCCTGATTGCAGGGGCCGGTATCGGCTTTTATGACGGTTTCTTTGGCCCCGGTGCCGGTTCGTTTTATGCCCTGGCTTATGTGACGTTGTGTGGTTTCAATCTGGCTAAAGCGACAGCACATGCCAAGGTATTAAACTTTACTTCTAACCTGGGTAGTTTGGTGATGTTTATCATGGGCGGGAACGTGGTCTGGACCATTGGCCTGGTGATGCTGGTGGGCCAAGTGTTGGGGGCGCGTTTAGGGGCACGAATGGTGCTGACCAAAGGGCAAAAACTGATCCGGCCAATGATCGTCGTAGTGTCACTACTGATGAGTGGTAAGCTGCTCTACGATAGCCATGGGGCGGAAATTCAGCAGTGGTTGGCCGGGTATTTTTAGTGGTATTTGAACTTGCGCTGGTACTGCATAGCTGAAACGTAAAACCCCTTCGGTATATAATGCCTACTTATTTTATGGTTATTTGAGTTTTTTATATGTCAGAGCAACACCAATATTTACAACTGATTGAAATTTTTAATCAATGTTTTAGTGAAGACTATAATACCCGCCTGGTTAAAGGCGACGATGAACCTATCTATCTGCCCGCTGATGAGCAATTTTCCTATCATCGGGTTATCTTTGCCCACGGTTATTATGCCAGCGGGATGCATGAAATTTCCCATTGGTGCATTGCCGGTGCCGAGCGCCGCAAACTGGTGGATTTTGGTTACTGGTATTGCCCGGATGGGCGTGATGCGCAGACACAAAAGCAATTTGAAGTGGTTGAGATCAATCCCCAGGCGTTGGAGTGGATGTTTTGCGTAGCCGCAGGGTTCCCGTTCAATGTCAGTTGCGACAATCTTAGTGGTGATGTTGAGCCGGATCGTATTGATTTCCAGCGGAAAGTGCGTACCCGAGTGCTGGAGTTGCTCGAAAAAGGCATACCCACACGCCCAGCACGCTTTATTCAAGCACTACAATCGTTTTACCATACGCCTCCGCTCGCCGCTGAGCACTTCCCGTATCCGGAAGATCTTAACTGACATAACCCCTGGCCAATTCAAGTGGTAGCCATCGTTATGTCATTTGAATCATAAGCACGACAAGAGGAAATAAGATGATCGCAGAGTTCGAAACACGCATTCTGGCACTGATTGATGATGGGGTAGAACAGGCCAGCGATGATGAGCTATTTGCTGGTGGCTACTTACGCGGTCATCTGACTTTGGCGGTAGCCGAGTCGGAACAACAAGGGGAGCAGCGTGCCGAACAACTCGACGCACGGGTGCAGAGCAGCCTGGATAAAGCCATCAAGGCCGGGGAACTTTCCCCGCCCGACCAAGTGTTAGTCTTTGAGATGTGGCAGAAGCTGTATCAAGCCGCGTTGCAGGCTAACTAGTCAAACCTCCCGTCCCTTTAATAATTTTCTGATCCACATACGGTTTGGGTTTAGCGCTGCCAGCATCTGAGCATCGCCAGGTAATGGCTCAGCAAACAACTGGGCCGCCAGGATTTCTGCGACCAAGGGCGCGGAGCACAGGCCACGTGAACCCAACCCGCTAATCATAAACAACCCCGAATAGAGCGGTGCTGGGGCAATGGTTTCCCCACCTTGGCGTTGCTGCTGCAAATCACTGTATTGCGCCAATGTGGCGGCATAGTCTGGCACCGCACCGACCATGGGCATATGGTCGCGGGTGGCGCTGCGTACACTACAGCGTGCTTGCTGGTCACTGATATCGACCTGCTGCGGCCATGACAGTTGCGGCAGACAACGCAGCAGGCGTGTACGGTTCTCTTGCTGTTCTGTTTCACTGTAGTGCGTTTCTGATATGCCGCGCTGGTAACTGGCACCGATACAGTGCTGTTGATGGCGCGGGTTGACCGGCGTCAGATAACCTTCGTAACACAGCACCTGTTTTAATGCACTTAAGGCTGGGGTGGTTGGAATATGTGAAACCTGGCCGCGCACTGCATAGATCGGTAGTGCGGAGCAGGGCGCCAAAGTGGAGAGTTGGTGGCCATTCGCCAGGATCACCGTGGCATGTTGCCGTGCTTCGCCATTGGCAAAAAGTAGTTGCCAGCCTTCAGCCAGCGGCTGTAAATCAGTGAGCCGATGCTGATAGTAGCAGTGCAATCCTTGCCGTTGCGCCAGAACCATGGCCTCGGTAGTCAAGTCTGCTGGGCATAGCCACCCTGCCAAGGGGTAATAAATACCACCAACGCCGCTATCAATGCCGCAGAGATGGCTCAGAGTGGGGTGATCAACAGCTTGCACCAAGGCCGGGGGCCAGTCAGTGGCTACTATTTTGGCAATCTTGGCGGCACTTTTCTGGTTATAAGCCAACTGGCTGACGCCGCACCATTGATGATCGAATCTGACCCCTTGCTGTAACAGAGCATCGTACTGGCGGCGGGCGAAGAGAAAGGCGTTGCTGAAGAAGTTTTCTCGCTCATCACCGGAACCATTCAATAACGGATAGAGTGCGCCCTGGCGGTTGCCAGAGGCCCCCGTGGCAGGGCGGGTATCGGCACAATAGAGCGTCACCTTGGCGCCACGGCGTAACAAGGCTAAAGCGGTGAGTACACTGGCGATGCCACCGCCAATAATGGCGATATCATCACGGTTTTTTGCCGCCGGGCGCAGGAACCAAGGGGCCTGATGTGCCACAGGCGCGGTGTTAACCGGTAATTGCCCAATGAGCATCTCACGTTTTTGGCCAAACCCTTTACTGCGGGTGACATTAAAACCCGCCTGTTGCAATCCGCGCCGCACAAATCCTGCTGCGGTAAAGGTCGCAAAACTCCCTTCCGGGCGGGCAAAACGTGCCATGGTGGCAAATAACGCATCGCTCCACATATCGGGGTTTTTTGACGGTGCGAAACCATCAAGGAACCAGGCATCAATTTGACCATTCATACTACTGTCAAGCTGCGGTAACAAATCATTGATATCACCGAACCACAGGTCGAGCGTGATGCGCCCTTCGGCAAGCAGCAGACGGTGGCAGCCGGGTAAAGGCAATGGCCATTGGCTGCGTAATTCATCGGCGAAAGGGGCCAACTCTGGCCATTGTGCATGGGCGGCAGCCAGATCAGCCTGCTGCAAAGGGAATTTTTCAAAACTGATGAAATGTAACCGTTGCAAGTGAGCCGCAGGGTGGTGGAAATCGGCAAATGCTTGCCACAGGGCAAGAAAATTCAGCCCGGTGCCAAAACCGGTTTCAGCGACAATAAATAGAGCGCGGGGGTGCTCAGTGAAACGTTGCGGTAATCGGTTACCGGCAAGAAACACATAACGGGTTTCTTGTAACCCATCCTGATTGGAAAAATAGACGTCATCAAACTGTTTCGAAACAGGTGTACCCTGTTCATTCCAGCTTAATGCTGCGGGTTGGATGGGGGCATGGCTCACGGTAAGAGGCTCGTTATTCAAGGGATGGGGTGATTTTAACCAGGGGCGGGTAGCGGTGCAAACAAGATGGTATTAATAGAGAATTATTCTGATCGGACTTGTTCGGCGTACAACTGTACGCTAAAGTGCGAACAAAATCCCGAATGTGAAATAGTGGAAGAGGTACCGAATGAAACGTGCAGTGATTACTGGCTTGGGAATCGTCTCCAGCATTGGTAACAACCAGCAGGAAGTTCTGGCAAGTTTGCAGGAAGGACGCTCTGGGCTCACCTTCTCTCAGGAGCTGAAAGATTCCGGCATGCGTAGTCACGTATGGGGCAATGTTAAGCTCGATACCACTGGCCTGATTGACCGTAAAGTGGTTCGCTTTATGAGTGATGCCTCGATTTATGCTTATCTGGCTATGCAGGAGGCGATTCAATCTGCTGGGCTAGAGGAGTCGGTTTATCAGAACAACCCGCGTGTTGGCCTGGTGGCTGGTTCAGGCGGTGGCTCACCCCGTTTTCAAGTGTTCGGTGCCGATGCCATGCGCAGCCCACGTGGCCTGAAAGCGGTTGGCCCTTATGTGGTCACCAAAGCGATGGCTTCCGGTGTTTCTGCTTGTCTGGCGACACCGTTTAAAATCCATGGCGTCAACTACTCAATCAGCTCTGCTTGTTCCACCTCTGCTCACTGCATTGGTAATGCGGTAGAACAGATCCAGATGGGTAAACAGGATATTGTGTTTGCTGGTGGCGGTGAAGAACTGTGCTGGGAAATGGCCTGCGAGTTTGATGCGATGGGTGCCCTGTCGACCAAATATAACGACACGCCAGAGAAAGCCTCTCGCACCTATGATGCCAACCGTGATGGCTTCGTCATCGCCGGTGGTGGCGGTATGGTGGTGGTTGAAGAGCTGGAGCATGCTCTGGCCCGTGGTGCGCATATCTATGCCGAGGTGGTGGGCTACGGTGCCACTTCCGATGGTGCTGATATGGTGGCACCATCCGGTGAAGGTGCGGTGCGTTGTATGCAATTGGCAATGAGTGGTGTGGATACCCCTATCGATTACATTAACGTACACGGTACTTCGACCCCGGTTGGTGATGTTAAAGAGCTCTGGGCTATCCGTGAAGTATTTGGTGATCAGGTCCCGGCGCTTTCGGCCACCAAGGCGATGACCGGCCACTCACTGGGGGCTGCGGGTGTGCAGGAAGCAATTTACAGCCTGCTGATGTTGGAGCATGGTTTTATTGCACCGAGCATCAATATCGAGACCCTGGATGAGAAAGCGGTGGGCATGAACGTTGTCACCGAACCGACTAAGCGTGAACTGACCACAGTGATGTCCAACAGCTTCGGTTTCGGCGGGACTAACGCGACATTGGTGATGCGTAAACTGGCGTAAACTGGCGTAATCAAGCGCTATTCGCAGTCAATGTATTGAGTTATCAGGCACGGTTTACCGTGCCTGAACTTTTTTTAGTAGTGCTCAGGTGAGCGTAGTGGTTTCCCTCTGATTAAGGCAGTTTGATTCTGCTGAGTCGTTCAACTGCCAAACTAATCTCACCCGGTGTTAATGCAGAAAACCCAAGCAACCAACCATCACGTTGTGCCGTAGCCGTTTGATACTGTCTGGATAACGGGGGGGTGATAACGCCCAATTGTTGTGCCTGCCTGGTTAACGCGCTTTCTTGACCTGTGGGTAGCCATACCGTGAGCTGTAAACCCCCACTCGCCGCTTGTGGTGTAGCAACATGCTTTAAATGCTGTTCGATTTGAGTTAACAACCAATCACGACGGCTGTGGTAAAGCTGGCGCATATAGCGAATATGCGCGGCAAAATGCCCTTGTTGAATAAACTCTGCCGTTACCGCTTGCATCAATTGGTTGCTATGCCCGTCATACAGGGTGCGTGCGGTAGTGAATGCATTAACTAACGTCGGCGGGACAACCAGATAAGCCAAGCGTAGTGATGGGAACAATGTTTTGGAAAAGGTGCCGACGTACAGCACCGAACCGTGGTTATCAACCCCTTGCAGTGCAGGCATCGGTTGACCGGTGTAATGAAATTCGCTGTCGTAATCATCCTCAATAATCCAGGCATGGTTTTTCCGTGCAGTCTCTAACAGCATCAAGCGCCTTTCCAGACTCAGCGCGACACCAGTGGGATAATGGTGGCCCGGTGTTACGTAGATCAAACGTGGAGCAGGGAGGGTATTATTGGGTTGTAGCCCATCCTGATCGACGCTGACGGGGATGAGATTGGCACCGATACTGATAAAGGCATTTCTCGCCCCCACGTACCCAGGTTCTTCCATCCACACATCATCACCATGGTCGAGTAACAAGGTGGCAATTAACTGTAATGCTTGTTGTGAACTGGTGAGGATGATGACCTGCTGTGCATCACAGTTCACTCCGCGCGTCTGACCAAGGTAACCGGCAATGGCCTCGCGCAGTGGCCGGTAGCCTTGTGGATCACCGTAGCGCAGTAATTGCTCCCCTCTGATGCGTAATTGTTGGTTGGTGATCTGCTTCCATAGTTTCAGTGGGAAAGCGCGCAGTTCTGGTGAGCCAGCGGCAAAAGCTTGTGGTTGTAGTGGGTCCTGGCAACCCCCGGTTTGGACAATTTGGTTACCGCGCTGAGAAAGTTGTAATAACCGAGAAGGTCGAGGCGTCTTGGGCGGCTTGATAATTTTGATTGAAACATAGGTACCCACCCCCACTTTACGCTGCAGATACCCCTCCGCTTCCAGTTGTGAATAAGCAGATTCGACAGTAACACGTGAAATATTCAAATCAGCCGCCAGCACTCGGGATGAAGGCAAGCGTTGCCCGATAGGCAGTGCCCCACTATGAATGGCATTGCGTAAACTACTGCACACCTGTTCACGTCGTGTTCCTGCAGTGTTTTTTGCCTGTTGAAACAAGGGAATCAGTATCTGGCGTGTCATTGGTCTTATTGTGCTGGCTAAATGGGTCTTATTGATAAGACCAAAATCAGGCAAAATTGTCATTAAATTTTAGCCAGACAGGAGCAATGACCATGGGCGACGTTTCACTAGTGTTAGCTTTTCCCCCACCAACGGCAGCCGAGAGTCAAAACTACTTGGCCGCAAAGCTGAGCTATTACACGGATTCTGCCGATGTGGCAGCAGATCTGCGTAATGGCATTGGCGATATTGTGGTGATTGACACGCGATCCGAGGCTTTGTATGGGGCAGGGCATATCCCCGGGGCAATCAGTTTCCCCCATCGTCTAATGAATGAAACCACTACTCGCCATCTCGACCGGAACAAAGTTTATGTGACCTATTGTGATGGCATTGGCTGTAACGGCTCGACTAACGGGGCTTACAAGTTGGCAAAACTCGGCTTCCGGGTGAAAGAGCTGATAGGTGGGTTGGATTTCTGGCAGCGTGATGGTCATCCGTTAGCGCTGGGTGATCAGCCGGGCAGCATGCAAGGTGAAGAAAGTCATCTGGCGTGCGGCTGCTAACCGCATAAGGTTGATTAAATTGGCGGAGTATCCCGCCAATTTGGGTGACTTGTTCTCTATTTACTCAGCAGTGGACAAACGGCGTTGGCGAAGTTTGCGCAACACCGGTGGCAAGATCAAGACGGCGACCGCCAGCCCTAAGAGACATTGCGCAATCGGGCTGCTCCACAGAATAGCAAACTCACCGTTACTGATAGATAACGCACGGCGCAGGTTCTGCTCGAGCATTTCACCCAGCACAAAACCCAGGATCAACGGCGACATGGGAAAGTGCAATTTCCGTAGAATATAGCCAAACACCCCGAGCCCTACCATCAACAGTAAATCGAAGGTAGTACTGTGAACCGCATAAACACCCACTGCCGAGACCGTAGCAATTGCGGGAACTAGCAGCCACAATGGAATGTTCAACATGCGGGTGAACAGACCGATTAACGGAATGTTCATAATCAGTAGCATGACGTTGGCGATCAGCAGTGCGGCAATCAGCCCCCAGACGATATCGGGTTGTTCGGTAAACATCGCCGGGCCCGGGGTAATATTATAGAGCGTTAATGCGCCTAACATTACCGCGGTAGTACCGGAGCCTGGGACCCCCAAGGTTAACATCGGGATAAACGAGCCACAGGCGGAGGCGTTGTTGGCCGCCTCCGGTGCTGCGACACCGCGAATATCGCCCTTGCCGAATGAGTCGCTGTTACCGCTGATCCTTTTCTCGGTCATATAAGTTAGCGCACTGGCGATGGTAGCTCCGGCCCCCGGTAAAATACCGACGAAAAAGCCAATCACCGATGAACGCAGGGTCGGGCCGACGCACTCTGCAGCCTCTTTACGGTTAAACAGCATACGCCCAGTTTTGCGGATCAATTTCTGCCCGCCACTGCTATTTTCCAGCATCAGCAGGATTTCACTGACAGAGAACAAACCAATCACCACCACGATAAATTGAATGCCATCGGAAAGGTGTACGCTGTCGAAGGTAAAGCGATAAACCCCGGTGTTGGCATCGACCCCTACTGTGGCTAAGCCCAGGCCAATCAACGCTGCCAGCAGCGATTTCAATGGGTTTTGACTCATCATGCTGCCCAGGCAAGCAATAGCAAATACCATTAAAGCGAAGTACTCTGCCGGACCAAATGCCAGCGACCAGTGGGCCAGGATGGGGGCAAACAGAATAATTCCACTGATGGCGATCAGTGAACCGAAAAAAGAACTGACGGCGGAGATAGACAGCGCCACCCCGGCACGTCCTTGTTGCGCCATCGGGTAACCATCCAGTGCGGTCATGATGGCGGCTGCATCCCCAGGGACATTCAGCAAAATTGAAGAGATACGCCCACCGTATTCACAACCGATATACACCGTTGCCAGCAGAATCAACGCCGATTCGGCGGGTAATTTTAGTGCAAAGGCCAACGGCAGCAAGATTGCCACGCCGTTAATTGGCCCAAGACCGGGTAATAACCCAACGATGGTACCGACGAAGCAACCAATCAGTGCAATGACCAGATTTTGTGGTAGCAGAGCCACTTCAAAACCTTGTGATAAATATTGCCAGGTTTCCATCATAGCTCCTGTTAACTTAGCCAAATGCCGAGTGGCAGCGTGACATCAAGTAAATAATCAAAGGCGTAGAACAGTGAAATGCTCATGATAACGCCAGAGATCAGCGCTGCAATCAGGCTGGCTTGGAATAGCATGCCAATACTGAAGGTCAGCAGGGTGGTGGCCAGAGGGAAGCCGAGCCATTCGAAACCCCAGGCATAAAGCACCAAGGTGATGACCAAGACCAGCAGGCGTTGCAGGACTTTATGGTGCGGCCAAGCGATCACTTGTGGCTTACTGAATAACAATAGGGCGGCACACAAGGCCATCAGGCTTAGAATAACCAGCGGAAAGGGGCGTGGCCCCAGCGGTTCATAGCTATATTCACTTTGAATATTCCAGCCGACAAACAGACCAGCGAGACACAGCAACAACCATAAACCGGCAAAAATACGTTCACTCATGGCATGTTCCTGGGTTATTTGGCGAGACCAAATGATTTAGCCATTTCACGGTATTGGTTAACCTGTTGTTTCACGTAGGCATCCAGTTCTGGCCCCGTTAAATTGAATTCAAACAGACCGCGTAAATTACGTTGTTTTTTGAATTCCTCGGTTTCTACCAATTTCTTGAAAGTATCGTTCCACCATTGATATTCGGCCTCGCTCACTTTAGGCCCCATATAAAAGCCACGGATGATAGGCCATACCAGGTTGTATCCTTGCTCTTTAGCGGTGGGAACAGAGGCGAGATCACCGGGTAGACGTTGTTCAGCATAGACCGCCAGTACGCGCAGTTTATCGCCATTCAAATAGGGCACCATTTCGCTGAGGTCACCGGATACGGCCTGAATATGGTTACCGAGCAGTGCGGTGACCGGTTCGCCGCCCCCTTCAAAGGCGACATAGCGCATCTTGTGAGGGTCGACACCCACTTCCCGTGCTAGCAAGGCAGTTTTCATCCAATCCTGGCTGCCAATAGAAGCACCAGCACCAAATACCACCGCGTTAGGATCCTTTTTGAAGGCTTCCATCAGATCGTTGAGTGTTTTGTAGGGGGAATCCGCACGCACAGCAATGGCACCATAGTCCGTGCCTATCGCCGCCAGCCATTTCACATCATTAACGTCATAACGGCCAAATTTGCCTTGTGACAGATTCAGTAACGAACCGCCCGAGAATGCGACAACGGTACCAAATTCTGCTGGTCGCTGGGCGACAATCGCGTTATAGGCCACCGCACCAACGCCGCCGGGCATATAGGTGACGCGCATTGGTTTGCTGATGGCGTTGGTTTCTTGTAATGAAACCTGAAGGAGTTTACAGGTGAGATCAAACCCGCCACCCGGCTTGGCCGGGGCGATACATTCGGTACGTCCTGGTGCGTCAACGGCCCAGGTTTGATTGGCAGCTAACAACAGCAGTGCGGCGGTAAAGGTATGAGTCATTATTTTTTTCATGGTTTTCCCCATTGGTTTTATTTCAGTTTGTGATATCGCCACCTGACAGGTAGTTAATATCTTGTTAAAACATTTACCTTTCATTTACCTTTCACCGTCGGGAAAAATTGACAGGATGTGATATGCGTCTCTTGCTTGTAGAGGATCACCCGGAGTTGTCACACTGGTTACAGAAAGCCCTCACCGGACTGGGGTTTGCTGTGGATGTCGCTTTGGATGGTGTGGTTGCAGACCATCTGCTATTAAACGAAAAGTATGCGCTGGTGGTATTGGATGTCGCCCTGCCACGGTTGGATGGTTTTCAACTGTTGGCACGTTTACGTAAGCGTGGTCAGGCATTACCGGTATTGCTTCTGACCGCGCGAACGGAGGTCACTGATCGTGTGAAAGGGCTGAATCTGGGGGCTGATGATTACCTTACCAAACCGTTTGAGCTTGATGAGCTAGAGGCCAGGATCCGTGCGTTACTGCGCCGCAGTGTCGGTATTACGCAACAGGCACTGGAGTTCGGTGCACTCACTTATCACCATGAAGGTTATTTTGCCTTGGACGGTCAACCGTTGGCACTGACCCCGCGTGAGCTGGCGGTATTGACGGTGTTAATCCATCGTCGTGGTCGGCCGGTTGCCAAAATGCAGTTATTTGAACAAGTTTTTACCCTCAATGATCAAGCCAACCCTGAAAGTATCGAATTGTATGTGCATCGCTTACGCAAGAAATTGCTGGGCAGCAATGTGGCGATTATGACCTTAAGAGGGTTGGGGTACAGCCTGGAGTTGTGCAATGAAGTGGTTTAAGGCACCGCGCTCACTGTTTTATCAATTAATGTTGTTCTTCGGTTTACCCTTGTTGGTGTTGGGCAGCGTTTCAATCTATATCCATTATTTTAGCGCCATGAATGCCGCCAGATTAGCCTATGATCGTACCTTGTTGGCTTCCGCTCGGACGGTGGCGGAAAGGGTGGTGGTGCGTAACCAGAAATTGGAGGTGGACGTCCCTTATGTGGTGCTGGATAGCTTCGAACGTAATATGAATGACCGTTTGTATTATCAGGTGATCTCGCCGCAGGGAACCACGATTTCAGGTTATAACGACTTGCCACCGATGCCACAGAAAACCTCTCGTTCCGAGCTTTATCCGGCATTGGTGCATTTTTATGATGCGCAATATCGTGGCCAGCCGATCCGGGTGGCGGCCCTTTTTCAGCCAGTTAATGAAGCGGGTGTTATGGGGGTAGTCACCATTCTGGTGGCAGAAACCTTGGTGTCGCGCCATTATCTGGCACGACAAATGCTGTTAAGCGCGCTGCTCACTCAGGGGGGCGTGGTCATTTTGACCTTGGCGTTGGCCTTTATTTTACTGAAACAAGTATTAAAACCCTTAGGCAAACTTTCCAGCCTGATGTTGCGCCGCGATCCGGGAGAATTGACACCACTACCCATGGTTTTACCTTGGTCTGAAATGCGCCCCTTACTGTTGGCATTTAACCGCTATATCGAGCGGTTACGCTTGATGGTGGCACGTCAAGAGCGGTTTAGCGCTGATGCCGCGCATCAATTACGCACACCTTTGGCGGTACTGAAAACTCAGGTTGGTGTCGCCTTGGCCAGTGATCAACCGGAACAATGGCGTGAGAGCCTGGAAGGGATGAATGCAACGCTAGACAGCACTATTGCGCTCACCGCGCGTCTTTTGTCTCTCTCTCGGCTGAAGAGCGATGGTCAACAGGCTAACCATCAGTTACAGCCGGTGAATTTAGTACAAATATTGCGTGATACCTGCTTTTCATGTTTACCCCAGGCTCGCAGTAAACAGATCGATTTGGGGTATGAAGGTGTTGATGCCGGTTGGGTGGCGGGAGAGGCGCTATTGCTGGCCGAATTATGTGCCAACTTGCTCGATAATGCCTTGAAATATACCCCCTGCGGCGGAACGGTCACTGCACGAGTGAGAGTGACTAGTGAGTTTATTCAGTTAGAAATTGAAGACAGTGGGCCGGGTATTGCTCAGGAACAGCGGGTGGCGGCCTTGCAACCCTTCCATCGCCTGGATAATGCCGGTGATCAGCCCGGTGCTGGGCTGGGGTTAGCATTGGTGAACGATATCTGCACCTATCATGGTACCCGCCTGGAACTCTCCCGAGCTGATTCGTTAGGTGGCTTGCTGGTATCTGTCCGTTTTATCCCTACGGCTATTTGAACCGCAAAAAAACTGCCTTGCTCCGCGCAATGCGGGCACTGCTCGGCTTCATGAAACTTGATCCACTTTTCTGTCGATGCCAGCCTGCAACTTAATGGCGCTTGGGTATAGAATAGGGCGATTGCAAGATGATGGGAGAGAAACGTGAAGATCCTGGTTGATGAAAATATGCCCTATGCGTTGGAACTGTTTGGGCGCCTGGGAGGGGTGCAGGCGGTTCCTGGGCGGCCTATCCCGCAGCAGGCACTGGCTGAAGCCGATGCACTGATGGTGCGCTCCGTGACAAAAGTGAATCAGGCATTGTTAGCCGGGACGCGAGTCAGCTTTGTTGGCACCGCCACTGCAGGCACCGATCATGTGGATGAAGCCTGGTTGCAGCAGGCGGGGATTGGATTTTCAGCGGCCCCCGGATGTAATGCCATCGCGGTGGTGGAGTATGTGTTTTCTGCCTTGCTGTTCTTGGCAGAGCGGGATGGTTTCCATTTGCGTGATAAAACGGTGGGGATTGTCGGCGTGGGCAATGTGGGCTCCCGCCTTGATGCGCGCCTCAAGGCATTAGGGGTACGTACCCTGTTGTGCGACCCTCCCCGTGCCGAACGTGGGGAGAGTGGTGAATTTTGGCCACTGGAAAAACTGGTGGCAGAAGCAGACATTCTCACCTTCCACACCCCATTGAACAAAACCGGGCCTTATAAATCGCTGCATCTGGTGGATGCCGATCTGCTGGATGCGCTGCCGGATGAGCGGATCCTGGTTAATGCCAGCCGTGGTGCGGTGGTGCACAATGCCGCGTTGCTGAAAGCATTAGAGCGCGGAAAAAGGTTGAGCACGGTGCTGGATGTCTGGGAACCGGAACCGGATCTTTGCGTACCACTACTGGAGTGGGCGGATATTGCTACCCCCCATATCGCCGGTTATTCGCTGGAAGGCAAGGCGCGCGGGACCACACAGGTGTTTGCCGCGTTGGCACAACACCTGGGGCAACCCCAGGATATTGAGCTGTCGTCGCTGTTACCGGTGGCGGAGTTCAATGAGATCTGTTGCCACGGTCCGTTGGATGAAGGGAAATTAAAACGATTGATTCACTTGGTGTATGATGTGCGCCGCGACGATGCGCCATTGCGCCAGGTTGCCGGGCTGCCCGGTGAATTTGACCGCCTGCGCAAGTATTACCCGGATCGACGGGAATGGTCATCACTGCGGGTACAGTGTGATGACAGTGCCAGTGCTGAACTGTTGCAGCGACTCGGTTTTTCTGTTCGCTAAACGGTGGCGCAAGGTGAAATCCCTGTCGCCATATAAATAGATACTCTGGAGAACATCCCATGTCTGATGGTTGGAACATAGCTCTGCTCGGTGCCACTGGTGCCGTTGGTGAGGCGTTACTGGAGTTGTTACAGGAGCGCCAGTTTCCGTTGGGTGAGCTGTTTCCTTTAGCTAGTGAGCGCAGTGCTGGTGCGACGGTTCGCGTTAACGGCAAATCCATACGGGTAGAGAATGCCGAAGGGTTTGACTGGTCGCAGGTGCAACTGGCTTTTTTTGCTGCTGGTTGCGAAGCGGCGGCTCGTTATGCTGATGAGGCGGCCAATATGGGCTGCCTGGTGATTGATACCAGTGGTTACTTTGCCTTGGAACCAGATGTTCCGTTAGTGGTACCCGGTGTCAACCCGCAGGTATTGGCGGATTATCGTAACCGCAATATCGTGGCGATAGCCGACAGCATGGTCAGCCAATTGCTGACCGCGATTAAACCACTGACCGAACAGGCGGGTCTTTCCCGTTTACAGGTAACGACGCTGATGTCAGCTTCATCACGCGGTAAACTGGCGGTGGATGAGCTGGCTGGGCAGAGTGCGCGCTTGCTTAATGGCATTCCTGCCGAACCCGGTATCTTTGCCAAGCAGTTGGCTTTCAACCTGTTACCTCTGATCAGTGATGAACAGGGGAGCGTGCGGGAAGAGCGTCTTATCGTTGACCAAGTGCGTAAAGTGTTGCAAGACGCCGGGTTGCCGATTTCCGTCAGTTGTGTGCAAACGTCGGTATTTTACGGTCATGCACAAGTGGTGCATGTGGAAACCTTGCGTCCGCTGACAGTTGAAGAGGCGCGCGGTGAACTAGAACAAGCCGATGATATTCAACTGAGTGAAGATGACGACTACCCGACGCAGGTGACGGAAGCTTCCGGGAGTGAGGTGTTAAGTATTGGCTGTCTGCGGCAGGATTATGGTATCCCGGAAATGCTGCAGTTTTGGTCAGTGGCCGATAATGTGCGCTTTGGTGGTGCCTTGATGGCTGTTGAAACCGCAGAACGCTTGTTGCAGGAGCAGATGTACTGATGTCTGCAGAGTCACCCATTCTCCCGCCAATGCTGAAAATTGCGCTGGGGGTTGAATATGATGGTAGTCGTTATTATGGTTGGCAGCGCCAGCAGGAAGTCACCAGCGTGCAGGCTTGCCTGGAGCAGGCGTTAAGTAAAGTGGCCGATGCGCCAATCAGCGTATTTTGCGCCGGGCGTACTGATGCCGGGGTGCATGCCACAGGGCAGGTGGTGCATTTTGAAACCACGGCGCGTCGTCAGGATGCTGCCTGGACAATGGGCGTCAATACGCATTTGCCGCCAGATATTGCGGTGCGTTGGGTTCAGGGGGTGAGCAGCGATTTTCATGCGCGTTTCAGTGCCACCGCGCGCCGCTATCGCTACATCATCTATAATCATCGCTACCGTCCGGCGATTATGCAGCAGGGGGTAACGCATTTTTATCACCCGCTGGATGCCGAACGGATGCATCGTGCCGCCCAGGCTTTATTGGGTGAGAATGACTTTACCTCATTCCGTGCGGTGCAATGCCAGTCACGCACGCCATGGCGCAATGTAAAACAGGTGAAGGTTTCGCGTTATGGTGGCTATATCCTGGTGGATATCAAAGCCAACGCATTTGTTCATCATATGGTGCGAAATATTGTTGGCAGCTTGTTGGAAGTGGGGTGTGGTAACCAGGAAGAGAGCTGGATAGCCGAACTGTTGGCGTTGAAAGATCGCAACCTGGCAGCCGCCACGGCACGGCCAGACGGTTTGTATCTGGTGGCGGTGGATTACCCAGAGCGTTTTGCGTTACCTCGCCCACCGTTGGGGCCGTTGTTTTTAGCTGACGATTAAACCGTCAGATAGTAGATAGATAAGTATTTAGTACTGGGTAGCGTTACCCGGTTAAAATGAGAGAGTTTATGGACGTTATCAAGTTTATCATTGATTTTATTCTGCATATTGATGTGCATTTAGCCGAGTTGGTGGCGCAATATGGCGTCTGGGTTTATGCCATTTTGTTTTTGATCCTGTTTTGTGAAACGGGATTGGTGGTTACCCCGTTCCTGCCAGGGGACTCACTGCTGTTTGTTGCCGGAGCTTTGGCGGCGTTACCATCTAATGATCTCAATGTTCATACCATGGTCGCTTTGATGGTGGTGGCAGCGGTGCTTGGCGATGCGGTGAACTATACCATTGGGCGTTTGTTCGGTGAAAAGCTGTTTACCAATCCCAATTCCAAAATTTTCCGCCGCAGTTATCTGGATAAAACTCACCAGTTTTATGAAAAATATGGTGGTAAAACCATTATCCTGGCACGGTTTGTTCCCATTGTGCGTACCTTCGCCCCCTTCGTGGCGGGGATGGGGCATATGAACTATCGCCATTTTGCCGCTTATAACGTGGTTGGCGCACTGGTTTGGGTATTGCTGTTTACTTATGCGGGCTACCTGTTCGGGGATTTACCGATAGTGCAAGAAAACTTGAAACTCTTGATTGTTGCCATCATTGTGGTTTCAATTCTGCCGGGTATTATTGAGATCTGGCGCCATAAACGTGCGGCAGCTCGGCAGCAAAAACAGTAAAAGTATCGGTTAACCCGTCAGTTAACGCAGTTTTTTGTCTACAGTATCGGGCCGATATGGTTTAATAAGCAGTATCTATGGTCTGTTTTTGTGAACCCGCCTATAGCCAGAGGTCTGGTGGTGGTTATCGCATAAACAGCGGGCTGGCATCTGCCTGGTTCAAACAGAAAGGTCATCAATGAGCTGGATTGAACGAATTCTTAACAAAAGTAATGTGACTCAAACCAATAAGGTGAGCATTCCTGAAGGGGTCTGGACCAAATGCGCTAGCTGTGGTCAGGTTCTTTATCGTGCTGAGTTGGAACGTAATCTCGAAGTGTGCCCCAAGTGTGATCACCATATGCGCATGTCTGCGCGTATGCGCTTGCATTCCTTGCTGGATCAAGGTAGCGAGGTTGAGGTGGCGAGCGAACTGGAGCCGAAAGACGTTCTCAAGTTCAGGGATTCTAAAAAATATAAAGATCGCCTGAGTGCGGCGCAAAAAGCGACGGGTGAAAAAGATGCGCTGGTGGTAATGAAGGGGACACTTTACGGTATGCCCATCGTCGCCGCTTCGTTTGAATTCGCCTTTATCGGTGGTTCGATGTCTTCCGTGGTGGGTGCCCGTTTTGTGCGTGCGGTTGAGCAAGCCTTGGAGGATAACTGCCCATTGATCTGCTTCTCTGCCAGTGGTGGCGCGCGTATGCAGGAAGCGTTGATGTCGCTGATGCAGATGGCCAAAACCAGTGCGGCGTTAGCCAAATTGCAGGAACGTGGTCTGCCCTATATTTCGGTGTTGACTGACCCGACCATGGGGGGCGTTTCCGCCAGTCTGGCGATGCTCGGGGATATCAATATCGCCGAGCCTAAAGCATTGATTGGTTTTGCCGGTCCGCGTGTTATTGAGCAGACAGTGCGTGAGAAACTGCCGCCAGGTTTCCAACGCAGTGAGTTCCTGATTGAAAAGGGCGCGATCGATATGATTGTTCGTCGACCAGAAATGCGCCGGACTCTGGCAAACATCATTTCTATGTTGACTAACCAACCCCTGCCAGATTTTGATGGTGTTGCTCCGCTAGCCGCAGAGGAAAACCAGGCCAACGCCTAAGGTATGTCAGACCCTGCGTGTCACCATTAGCGGGGTCGTCGTCACTTTATGGTTATACCCAAGTTCAATCAAGTTGCAGGTAGGCGGCAAAGGAGTGAGTCCCTAGGAGCATAGAAAACTATGTGACTAGGGTGAATGAGAGTAGCCAACAACCCTGCAGCTTGAATGGCGACGGGTATATCACGGAATGCCCTCTTGGATTGACTTAAGAGGCGCACCTGACGGATTTTGAACCTAAAGTCAGTGATAGGATGTATGCAAAACCACCAAGCTCCCCAAGCTACGGCACCCCTGAATACGTGGCTCTACTATCTGGAACATCTGCATAGCCAAGCGATAGAACTCGGTCTGGAGCGTGTACGGCACGTTGCCGCTCAACTCGATCTGCTTACGCCGGCTCCGACGGTGTTTACGGTGGCCGGCACCAACGGCAAAGGTACTACCTGCCGCACGTTGGAGGCCATTATGTTAGCCGCCGGGTTACGGGTAGGGGTTTATAGCTCCCCGCATCTGGTGCGCTATACCGAGCGGGTGCGTATCCAGGGGGAGGAACTCAGCGAAACGGAACACTGCCGTTCATTTGCCGCTATTGAGGCCGGTCGCGGTGAAACCTCGTTGACCTATTTCGAATTTGGTACCCTGTCGGCATTATACCTGTTTAAACAAGCTAGACTTGATGTCGTCATCCTCGAAGTGGGGCTCGGCGGGCGTCTTGACGCCACCAACATTGTTGATGCTGACGTGGCGGTAGTGACCAGTATTGCGCTGGACCATACTGACTGGTTGGGGTGCGATCGTGAAAGTATTGGCCGTGAAAAAGCGGGTATTTTCCGTGGTGGCAAACCTGCTGTGGTCGGTGAACCGGATATGCCTCACAGTATTGGGCAAGTGGCTGAGGAGCTGGGGGCCCGCTTGTATCGCAGTGGTGACAACTGGGTGTTCAGTGAACAAGGGGAGCGTTGGCAGTGGCAAGGGGAGGGCACCAGCCTGACTGAGTTGCCGATGCCTAATGTGCCCTTGGCCAATGCGGCAACCGCGTTGGCTGCGTTATACTACTCAACATTAGACATTGATGAGAAAGCCATTTTCAGTGGCTTACAGCAGGCTACGCTGCCTGGGCGTTTTCAAACTGTACAGCACAACCCACGGGTGATCCTGGACGTGGCTCATAACCCGCATGCTGCAAGCTATCTGGCGCGTCAACTGGCAAAATTGCCACGTAACGGTGGCAAGGTTCGTGCGGTGGTGGGGATGCTATCGGACAAAGATATCGCCGCTACGTTGGCTTGCCTGAGTGAAGTAGTGGATATATGGTACTGCGCATCGTTGGATGGCCCAAGAGGGGCAAGTGCAGAACAACTGGCACAATATTTAGTGCAGCCACAACAGTTTGATGATGTTGAAACTGCCTGGCGCCAGGCTATGCAGCAAGCAGATATTCAAGATATTGTGATCGTCTGCGGCTCATTTCATACGGTAGCACCGGTGATGGCAGCTATAGACGAGGGGCGGGGAGTGTGAGTGGCAAGTAAATTTCAGAATCGACTGATTGGCACGGTGATTTTGGTCGCCTTAGGGGTCATCATTCTGCCGGGTTTGCTGGATGGCAAAAAAAGGCATTATGAAGATGAGTTTGCCGCTATTCCCCTGGTACCCAAACCCGGTGACTCCCATGAAGCTGACATGATCCCGCCAGCGTCACAACCATTACCTTCTCACCCCCCTGAAGGGGCGGGGGCATTGGTTGAACAGCAGGCAGCGGTAGAAGCGGCAGCCCAACAGGCCGCCAGACAAAATACTCAGCAGCAGCAATCGGCACCAGTTGTGGTGCCTCCGGCAACCAGTCAACCGATTCAACCCCCGGCGCAGCAGGAAACCAAGCCAGCAGAGGTGAAACCCAAGCCAGTGGTTGAACCGAAACCGGAAGTGAAGCCTGAAACCAAACCGCAGCCTAAACCTGCAACCGAAGAAAAAGCACCGGTGGGGCAGGCCTATGTGGTGCAGTTAGGTGCGTTGAAAAATGCCGCCAAGGTCAATGAAATTGTCGCTTCATTACGTTTGTCTGGCTACCGGGCCTATACCGTGCCTTCGACACCGGTTCAAGGGGTGATTACCCGGATCTATGTGGGGCCTGATGCATCGAAGCAGAAATTGCAGTCATCTTTGGCTGAACTCAATGCCATTAGTGGGTTGAGTGGTCAGGTGAAGCCGTACAGTGTTCGTTGATGGGGCTGAACGGTTCTCTGTTGGCGGCAAACACGGAAGGTGAATGGTATGGCGTTCAGTTTTTTTACCGTTTTATATTTTTAATGTGGCGGGAAATCCGCTACGCAAACGTTTTCTTTTTCTGTTAGAATTCGCCGCGAATGAGATGCAAGGGCGATTCATCATTGGAATAGTTCATGGTCTGGATTGATTACGTCATTATAGCGTTGATTGGATTTTCGGCTTTGGTCAGCCTGGTCCGAGGTTTTGTACGCGAAGCATTGTCACTTGTGACATGGGGATGTGCGTTTTTTATAGCCAGCCATTTTTACCCTTACCTTGCAGCCTATTTCACTCGTTTAGAAGATGAACTGGTGCGGAATGGCGTTGCGATAGCCCTATTATTTATCGCAACGTTGATTGTGGGCGCTATTGTTAACAACGTGATCGGTACATTGGTTGATAAGACCGGGTTATCGGGTACTGATCGCGTGTTAGGTGTCTGTTTTGGCGCATTGCGTGGCGTATTGATTGTGGCGGCGCTCCTGTTTTTTCTGGATACCTTCACCACCTTGTCACAAAGTGCGGATTGGAAACAGTCGCAATTTATCCCCTATTTCAAGCCCATCATCACTTGGTTCTTTGACTATCTGCAAAGCACGTCGAGTTTATTACCCCCCTAGTTACCGGGGCGGTAACGGCTTAGAGGAAAAGACAACATGTGCGGTATTGTTGGTATCGCCGGTTTTATGCCGGTAAACCAGTCTATTTATGATGCGTTGACAGTGCTTCAGCACCGTGGGCAGGATGCCGCTGGCATCGTAACGATTGATGCCTATAACGGGTTTCGTCTGCGTAAGGCCAATGGCCTGGTGAAAGATGTGTTTGAAGCACGTCATATGCAGCGTTTGCAGGGTAACATGGGCATTGGCCATGTGCGCTATCCTACTGCAGGCAGCTCCAGTGCTTCAGAAGCCCAACCATTCTATGTCAACTCGCCATTCGGTATTACGCTGGCACACAACGGCAATCTGACGAATGCCCATGAACTGCGCCAGAAACTGCTTGAAACTGGCCGCCGTCATATCAATACGACCTCCGACTCGGAGATCCTACTGAATGTGTTAGCCACTGAGCTTGACCGTTTCCAGCACACCCCGCTGGAAGCTGATAATATTTTTACTGCCATTGCGGCAATGCACCAGCAATTACGCGGTGCCTATGCCTGTGTGGCGATGATTATCGGTCATGGCCTGGTGGCATTCCGTGATCCTAATGGTATTCGCCCGCTGGTGATTGGCAAGCGGACATTGGATGATGGGCGCTGTGAATATATGGTGGCATCCGAGAGCGTGGCGCTGGATACATTAGGTTTTGAGTTCTTGCGTGACATTGCACCTGGTGAAGCGGTCTATGTCAGTGATCAGGGGCAGCTTGCCACCCGCCAGTGTGCCGAAGATCCTAAAAACCACCCCTGTTTGTTTGAGTATGTCTATTTTGCCCGTCCAGACTCGTTTATGGACAAAATCTCGGTCTACAGTGCGCGAGTGCGCATGGGGCAGAAGTTGGGTAAAAAGATTGCCCGCGAATGGGAAGATCTGGACATTGATGTGGTGATCCCAATCCCGGAAACATCTTGCGATATTGCGCTGGAAATTGCCCATATTCTGGGAAAACCTTATCGCCAGGGATTTGTTAAAAACCGTTATGTGGGCCGTACTTTTATCATGCCGGGTCAGCAAGTGCGCCGCCAGTCGGTACGTCGCAAGCTGAACGCCAACCGTGCTGAGTTTCGTGACAAGAACGTGTTATTGGTGGATGACTCCATCGTGCGTGGCACGACCTCAGAGCAGATTGTCGAGATGGCCCGTGATGCGGGAGCCAAACGGGTTTATTTGGCCTCTGCGGCCCCGGAAATCCGTTTCCCCAATGTCTATGGTATTGATATGCCGAGCGCCTCAGAGCTGATTGCTCATGGGCGTGAAGTGGATGAAATCCGCAAGATGATTGGTGCCGATGGGTTAATTTTCCAGGATCTGACTGATTTGATCGACGCGGTTCGGGAAGAGAACCCAGATATCACTCAGTTTGAATGCTCGGTGTTTGACGGTATTTATGTCACCAAAGATGTCGACCAAGGCTATCTGGAGTATCTGGAGACATTGCGCAATGATGATGCCAAAGCGTTGCGCGGCCAAACCGAAGCGGAAAATCTGGAAATGCACAATGAAGGCTAACCGCTAATCGGGCTGCTATATTCCGGTTCATTCAAGTTGCAGCCTATATTGCTGCAGCTTGAATGGCGATGCGGGTCTAGCATAGAGTTCACTCACCATCCCTTCTGCTGGGGGGCTGCAAAGTCTACCCCAATTCAGCTATGCTAGCGGCCTATCTCCAGGCAGAGACTCGTGTTATGAAAAAACTCATTGTCGGAATTTCTGGTGCCAGTGGCGCCATCTATGGTGTGCGTTTGCTGCAAGTTTTGCGCAGTGTGGAAGGGGTTGAGACCCATTTGGTGATGAGTCAAGCGGCGCGCCAGACGTTAGCACTGGAGACCTCGTTAAATCTGCGTGATGTACAAGCGCTGGCGGATGTGGTCTATGATTCGCGCGATATTGCCGCCAGCATCTCTTCGGGTTCTTTCAAAACCATGGGCATGGTGATCCTGCCTTGCTCAATCAAAACATTATCTGGCATCGTCAACAGCTATACGGATGGGTTATTGACCCGTGCTGCTGATGTGGTGCTGAAAGAACGGCGGCCTTTGGTCCTCTGCGTGCGTGAAACCCCCCTGCATCTTGGCCATCTGCGTTTAATGACTCAGGCAGCGGAGTTGGGGGCGGTGATTATGCCACCGGTGCCTGCCTTCTATCATCGCCCACAAACCCTTGACGATATTATCGATCAAACCGTGAACCGGGTTATCGACCAGTTTGATATTGAATTGCCGCAAGACCTGTTTACGCGCTGGCAAGGCGTTAATTAACAAATTTACAATTAAATCTATACATTTTTGCAGCGTTGCACTGATTTAGTGCCACCTATGCACCATAATAGTTCTGCTGCACCATGCTTTCATACGGGTGTTTACCCAAGGTGAGAAGGGCTAGACTCAAATAACGGTCTATTTCACCAACTGGGTCCTGTAAGATTCACGCCAGCGAATGGAATAGGTGCAGAGTCAATGGCTTATCGTGTTCTGTAACAAGAAATGGCATGATTGCTGCATCCTTGGTACCGGAAGAAGGTCACCTCTGTGTGGACATCGGAAAAATCTAATCGAGGAATATTATGAAAAATCTTGTTAAGGCTCTTCCCTTAGTGTTACTGCTGGGGGCGATGGGTAGTGCTTTGGCTGCTTTGCCCACGACAATAAAAATTGGTACTGACCCAACTTATGCTCCTTTTGAATCCAAAAATGCACAGGGTGAATTGGTGGGTTTTGATATCGATTTGGCCAAAGAGATGTGCAAACGGGCGAATATCCAGTGCACTTTTGTCGAGAGCGATTTTGATGCGCTTATCCCTTCACTGAAAGCGAAAAAAATTGACGCAATTCTCTCCTCACTCTCCATTACTGAAAAGCGCCAACAGGAAATCGCCTTTACCGACAAATTATTTGCCGCTAATTCACGCCTGATCGCACCGAAAGGTTCAACGATTTTACCCACCATAGAAGCACTGCAAGGCAAAAGTGTGGGGGTGTTACAAGGAACCACACAAGAGGCTTATGCTAACGCTTTTTGGCAGCCTAAAGGCATCACGGTGGTCCCTTATCAGAACCAGGATTTAGCCTATGCGGATTTAGCTTCCGGGCGTATTGATGCGGCGTTTCAGGATGAGGTGGCGGGGAGTTATGGCTTCCTTCAACAACCTATGGGTAAGGATTATGCCTTTGCGGGTGAGTCAGTCAAAGATGACAAATACTTTGGTGTCGGTACTGGTATGGGGCTACGCAAGGATGCAACTGAGTTGAAAGCAGCATTGGATAAGGCTTTTGCTGAAATGCGCCAAGATGGCACTTACGATAAATTGGCCAAGAAGTACTTTGATTTTGATATCTATGGTGGTTAATTCTCGTCCTGTCGCATGTTGAAGCCACTGGGTGAGCTTCAATAGGCTGGCATGATCTCGGGAACCGCCGACAAGCTGTGGCGGTTCTATACTCGTCATACTTCAAGCTGCTTGGGTGTTGGCTACGTCAGTTCGCACCAGTCACATAGTGGCCTATGCTCCTGGCGACTCTCGGACTTGCCGCCTACAAGCAATTCGAATTATTTAGAGTATAAGTCAATCAAAACAGGATAAAAGAAATGCTACAAGGCTATCCTCTATTGATCTTCGAGGGGGCTCTGGTGACACTGGAGCTGGCCCTCAGTTCCGTTCTGTTGGCGGTGGCGATCGGCTTGTTCGGTGCTGGCGGTAAGCTTTCGTCCAACCCTATCATCTCAACAATATTCGGTGCCTATACCACGCTGATCCGCGGAGTCCCTGACTTGGTGCTGATGCTGCTGATCTTTTATGGCTTGCAGATTGCCTTGAATAGCGTGACGGAGTCACTGGGTTTTACGCAGATCGATATAGACCCTTTAAGTGCCGGTATTATCACCTTGGGGTTTATCTACGGTGCCTATTTTACGGAAACTTTCCGTGGTGCCTTTCTGGCAGTACCGAGGGGGCAAATTGAGGCGGCCACGGCGTTTGGTCTTTCCAAAGGGCAAATTTTTCGCCGTATTCTGTTCCCGGCGATGATGCGTTTTGCGTTACCTGGCATTGGCAACAACTGGCAGGTGATCCTGAAGGCGACCGCATTGGTGTCGATCCTGGGTTTGAATGATCTGGTAAAAGCGACACAATTGGCAGGAAAAGGCACCTACCAGCCTTTTTTCTACGCCATTGTTGCTGGGGCGGTCTACCTGCTTTTCACCACCCTTTCTAATGGTGTTTTGCTGTGGCTTGAGCGGCGTTATTCACTGGGCGTCAAAAGGGTTGAGCTATGATCGACATCTTGCAACAGTATTGGCAACAACTACTGTGGACTGATGGCTACCGTTTTACTGGTGTGGCGGTGACGTTATGGTTGCTGATTTCATCGGTGGTGATGGGGGGGCTAATGGCTGTCCCGATGGCGGTGGCGCGAGTCTCTTCTGTTCGCTGGCTGAGTCTTCCCGTTTGGCTGTATACCTATGTGTTTCGCGGCACTCCGCTGTATGTACAACTACTGGTGTTTTATTCTGGGGTGTACAGCTTGGAGATGGTGCGTGGCACCGAACTGCTGAACGTATTCTTCCGCAGTGGGCTTAACTGCACCATTTTGGCACTGACACTGAATACTTGTGCCTATACCACCGAGATTTTTGCTGGGGCAATCCGTTCGGTACCCGAAGGTGAAATTGAAGCTGCCAAAGCCTATGGTTTTTCGCGCTTTAAACAGTATCGCTGCATTATTTTACCTTCAGCACTGCGTACCGCATTACCGGCATACAGCAATGAAGTGATTCTGATGCTGCACTCGACGGCATTAGCGTTTACCGCCACGGTACCGGATTTGTTGAAGATTGCGCGTGATATTAATGCGGCGACGTACCAACCCTTTTATGCCTTCGGCATCGCAGCAGCACTGTATTTGATTGTCTCTTACGTGTTGATCAGTCTGTTCCGTAAAGCGGAGAAGCGTTGGATGGCACATGTTACTCATCGATAAATGGCGGAAATAGTCATGTCTGAAAATAAATTAGCCGTCAGTGGATTATACAAACGTTATGGTGACCATGAGGTATTGAAAGGCGTTTCTCTGGCGGCGAACGCCGGGGATGTGATCAGTATTATTGGTTCATCTGGCTCGGGGAAGAGTACGTTTTTACGCTGCATTAATTTTCTGGAAAAACCCACCGAGGGAAGTATCAGACTAAACAATAAAGATATTTCCATGGTACGTGATCGTGATGGTCACTTAAAAGTTGCGGATAGTAAGCAACTGCAGTGGTTACGTACCCGGCTAACCATGGTATTCCAGCATTTTAACTTATGGAGCCATATGACCGTGTTAGAGAATGTCATGGAGGCTCCTATTCAGGTATTAGGCTTGAGTAAAGCGCAAGCTTTTGAGCGGGCAGTGCGCTATCTGGAGAAGGTCGGCATTGATGAACGCGCGCGGATTAAATATCCCGTCCACCTTTCTGGTGGTCAACAGCAACGGGTGTCGATTGCCCGGGCACTAGCGATGGAACCGGAAGTCTTATTGTTCGATGAACCGACTTCCGCCTTGGATCCTGAACTGGTGGGGGAGGTGTTGCGCATCATGCAAAAGCTGGCGGAGGAGGGGAAAACCATGGTGGTGGTGACCCATGAGATGGGTTTTGCACGCCATGTATCCAACCACGTTATTTTCTTGCATCAGGGCGTGATTGAAGAGCAAGGCTCACCAGACGAACTGTTCGATCATCCGAAAAGTGCCCGTTTACAGCAGTTCCTTTCCGGTTCACTGAAGTAAGCGCCGTGATGGTCATTATTTGAAGCTGGTGTTGGTTAAATGGGTCACCTTTTTGCTGGACCAAAACGTTGAATATTTTGGTCCAGCGACTTGCATGGAGTTGCTCTCTATAAACTCTGACGTTGTGACTGGCGATTAACCACATCATCCAGTGCCTGCTCCAACTCCATAAAGTGGAATTTGAAACCCGCCGCCTCCAATTTCCTTGGTATCGCTCGTTGCCCTTCGAGAACCAGTACTGAGGCCTCCCCCATCAGCAAGCGTATGGCAAATGCCGGGGTACGCAGAAAGGCGGGTCTAGCCAACACATTAGCCAAGATGGCGCTGAATTGCTCATTGTGCACTGGGTAAGGGGCCACCATATTAAATGGACCGGACAGTGAGGGATGATCTAACAGATAAATAATGGCATTGACCATGTCGTCAATATGGATCCAGGGCATATATTGGCGGCCATTACCTATTGGCCCACCCAAGCCTAAACGAAACAGGGGGATTAACTTTGCCAATGCGCCCCCTTTGGGGGCCAGTACAATACCGGTACGTAGCAAGCAGACTCGAGTGTGGCTACTTTGCGCCTGAAGTGCCAGGGCCTCCCAACGCTGGCAGAGTTGATGAGTAAACCCAGGCTGGGGTGGCTCATCTTCGGGCACTACCGATTGGCCTTGATCGCCATAATAGCCCACTGCGGAGCCAGAAATCAGTACCGTAGGGGGGAGGGAGCTGGCCTTGATCAAGCCCGCCAGCCGTTCAGTCAGTTCCCAGCGGCTACGGCACAGGCGCTCTTTTTGTGTTGCACTCCACCTTTTATCCGCAATGGGTTCTCCTGCCAGGTTGATCACCGCATCAAATCCATCCAGAGAACGTTGTTCATCCAGCGAAGACCAAAAGCTCACGGTATCACCGAATTTTTCCCGCGCTTTACTGATATTACGGGTCAATAAGGTGAGTTGATGCGAAAGATGCAGAAGCTGCCTGGTGAGGTGGCTACCGATCAATCCTGTTGCGCCGGTAATCAGGATCTTCATGGGCGGATCTCCCTGATAGGTATAAATAGGCTGTTATTCAGAGAGATAATTTATCTCTCTGAATCAGTTTAAGTATAGGAGGGCTCCCGGCAGTAACTCAAGGTCATCGAGACCGAGTCGGCATAACGCAGGGCCAACAATTTATCTATTTCCACTTCAGCATAGGTGACCCAAGGATGTTGTTTCACGATATCGAGCACATCTTGAGTTAATTTTTCCAATAAAGCGAAACGGTTATCTTCGATATGGCGAATGATCGATTTAGTGATCGTGCGGTAATTGAGAGCATCGGCAATATCTTCACTATGACGGGCTTTATCGGCTGGATAGCGAATCACCACATTAACCAGGATATCCTGGCGGTTGTTGATTTCTTCTTCCTTGATACCAATAAAAGTACGTAAGCGCAGGTTTTTAATACGGATAATGGCATCGTTTGGCGGAACAGGCATCGGAAGTCCTCTACAGGTCAGTATGTTGCTACCCAGCATAGATGGAAAATAAGGAAAGACAAAACATTGATCACTGTTACAAGCTAAACGGCGCTGTTTCAGCCGTGGTCGATACCCTTACGGCGGGTTAGGGCCCGCTAATAAAAGTTATCCAGAGCAAGAATGCAATAGTTTAAGAGCCCGAACCAAGCGCAGAACGATTTTCTGCTAATGCTAAGGCATGTTGTTGAATCGTCAGTCGCAACCAGCGGCGCAACCGATCATTATGTGTTCGCTCATGCCAGATCTGCATCATGTCGACACGCGGTAGTTCTAGGGGTAAAGGGTAAAGGCGCAATTCAGGATCGCGAGTCACTGCCTCTTCGCCCACTGAACGCAGACAGGTGAGCAATAAGTCACTGCCTCGGATTAAACGGCTTGGTGCAAGAAAACTGGAGAGCCCAGCAACGACGTTACGCGCGAGGCCTTGGCGTTGAAGATAACGATCAACCACCCCATTGAGATCACCAGTTAATGTTGTCAGAACATGCTCGCAGGCCAGATAAGTGTTCAGGTCGAGCCCATCCTGCAGCAAATGATGACCTGCCGCGGCGAGTACCACAAAATCCTCACTCAGCAAGCGTTGCTGATGAAACGTATCCGGCAGTTGATCGTAGAAACCGGCAATAGCCAGGTCACAGGTTCCCTTTTCGAGTTCTTCCCGTGGTAATAGGCCACGTGTGTTATGGGTGATCAGCACCAGATTGGGCGCCTCTTGTCGCACTATTGGCAACAAGCCTGGCATCATGATCTGCTCCATGTAATCGGTGGTATAGATGTGGATGCGCTCGGCGCGGGCAAGAAAATCACGACCTTCACATTGATCGTAAAACGTCTCAATATCCTCCACTAGCTTTTGCACCTGAACCGCAATTTGATGGGCACGTGGGGTAGGGGCCAGACCGCGTGGTGCCCTAACAAAAAGCGGATCGCCAAACTCATGGCGCAACTTACTGAGTTTATGGCTCATTGCGGGTTGGCTGAGAGACATGCGAACCGCCGCCATTGAGGCGTTACGCTCTTGATATAACACGTGGAAAAACAGCAGCAGATTGAGGTCTTTATTGAATATATTCATTTTTTGAATACCTGAAATGAAAGCTTTTAATTTTTAGAATTATAGCGACTCATCTATGCTTATATCCAGTTCACTGATTCAGGCGCAATAGCGCTCAATGGAGATAAATGATGAAAATCCTGATGGTATTGACCTCTCACGATAAACTGGGTAACACCGGCCACAAGACCGGGTTCTGGCTGGAAGAGTTTGCGTCACCCTATTATGTTTTCCGCGATGCGGGTGCGGATATTACTCTGGCCTCACCGCAAGGGGGCCAACCGCCTCTGGATCCGAAAAGCAGTCAGCCAGATGCACAAACGGCGTCTACTCGTCGGTTCGATCAGGACACCACCGCCCAGCACGCGCTGGCGAATACCGTGAAGTTGCAGGATATTAACGCTGACGATTTTGATGCGCTGTTTTACCCAGGCGGCCATGGCCCGCTGTGGGATTTGGCGGAAGATAGCGTCTCTGTTGCTCTGATAGAACAATTCCACGCGCAGGGTAAACCGGTTGCTGCGGTGTGCCATGCCCCAGCCGTATTGCGCCACGCCAAGAATACAGCAGGCCAGCCCTTGGTTATGGGCAAGCAGGTTACGGGATTCAGCAACAGTGAAGAAGAGGCGGTACAACTGACTCAGGTAGTGCCTTTCCTGGTTGAAGAGATGCTTAAAGGTAACGGTGGGCATTACAGCCGTGCTGAGAACTGGCAGAGCCACGTCGCAGTGGATGGTTTGCTGATTACGGGGCAAAACCCAGCATCTTCCGATGCAACCGCTGAAGCGGTACTCAAATTGCTCAAATAACGAGAGACGCGAACCATCGCTAATCAAACTGCGGGACTCCATTCACAGGGAATGCCTGTGTCTGAGGGCCCGCAGTTATCTGGTTATTTCAAAAAGTCTTCACGCTGAGGGGTAAAGGTATCCAGCAGCGTTCCCGCCTCCAGACAGACACAGCCATGTATCACATCAGGCTTTTTATACAGGGTGTCACCAGCGCCCACTTCTTGGGTAACGCCATCAATGGTAAAGCTGAAACGCCCGGAAAGTACGTAGGTCAACTGCTCGTGGGGATGACTGTGCAATGGACCTATCGCGCCCTGGCTGAAGTTGACCTCCACCGCCATCATGGTGCCACCATGGGCGAGGATACGCCGCGTAACACCATTGCCTAAATCTTCCAGTGGACACTCATTTTTATAGATAAACATAACTTTTCCTCATTACATGCGACAGATCAGGCAAACAGATTTTCAGGTAGTTGCGCCAGATAGAGGGCAGGTTGACCTTCAAAATCTGAAGTGAATAGCACCTGCCGATTGTCCGGAGTAAAGGAAGGATGCGGGTGGGTAACTTGGCGGTCACCGTTGAGCACACGCCATGAGCTGTTATGGGCAGCCAGACGAGCCTGACGTTTCTGCTTGGCATCGAACACATAAAGCCAAGGATCGTTTTCAATGGTATAACCCTGCGCATCTTTAATATCGACCGGTGAGTCGGAACCGTCCCCGACCAACAGGCTACCGTCGTAGTTGCTCATCAGGTGTGAACAAGCCGGCATGGTCATCACAATTTCATCTTTACCGCTTTCAGGATCATAACGGCAGATATTACGCTCTTGCTGGCCTTTTAAATAGGAGACGTACATCAGCGCTGAGCCATCGGGTACCCAGAATTCATGAGTGCAACTCTCCCCTTCAGCATGGTTCTTCACCTTGCGCATATTACTGCCATCTTCATCAATCAACCACATACGCGCATCAACCAGATCGTGTGGCCCTTCATGGCAGAAAGCGACACAATTATTGTGATAAGGGCGATAGATAGGATGGCCCAGCCAGAGGTTATCTTGATAGATGACTCGAGACTCACCACTGTTGAGATCGACGCGTAGCAGGCGGCAGTGTGGTTTTTTGGTAAAGAAACTGTGGAAAATTTTCCAATCGGTCAGGGGTTGCCAATCTTTGCGTGAAATTTCAATCCCCACCAGGCTGGTACAATCGCTGTTCGCCACCCAGGTACCGTAGCCGACCCACTCTTCAGGCACTTGATAGATGGTCTGCTCATCGCCAGTAGTCAACTCGACCCGGCGCAGCTGGCGTTCATTTTTTACGTAAAAGAGAAAACGGTCATCGGGTGATAAAAAACCGCCAAAGGTATTATCGCCAGCCCCTTCGGTCAGTTGAACCGCTTGCTGTTTTTGCAGATCCAGCAGGTAATAGTTGCGATTACCGTCAAACTCACCAGCAAATAGCAGCTTGCTGCCGTCATTGGTAAAGCATTTTTGGTAGAAATAATTGCGGTGGCATAACACATCGGGTGGAGTCAAACGGGTGATCTGCGCGCCGGTACCGGCATCAGTTGAATGATGGAAATTGAAATTGAGAACTGAACCTTTAGCCACAATGGCCTCCCTTAATCTTAGCGATAAACTGTTCAGTGAATACCTGCGCGGTTCAAGCTGTTGTCATGGGGCGGCGTGATTTGGCCTATGTGTAAGCTTTGTCTTGCTGCCGCCAGCCAACAACTCGAAATAGCATGGCGATATGAACAGTAACTTAATTATTAAAACATTATTTCATAAAATAAGAAAAATGAAATCAAATTTACACCCAAGGCCAATCAAGTCGAGCAATTTATGCGAGAGGTATCGCATAAATCGTTTAGTGCTGTGCCGCCTCAGTGCGGGATGACTGCACTTCACCAAGCCTAGCGAACTGTCATGACATACCGTTCAATCACACTAGGGCCTTGTCGCCAAATCCACCGTATAGGTGCTGAGTGACAAATTGATAACTGATGTTTTTGTGATTTATATCACATCAATCTCACCTGCCAAAATGTATAAACTGCGTTCCTTTAAAATTGAAACAATGGTTTATTTTTGTTTAAGAGAAGAGTAGATGAAAACAAGTAGTCGCATTCCCTCGGGAAAGGAGCATAGCGTCACATTTGGGCATCAATTGGCTTATGGTGGGGGGAACCTGCTAGGCAGTGGCGCGTTGGCAATCAGTGGCGCCTGGTTGCTCTATTTTTATACTACTTTCTGTGGTTTGACGCTGTTGGAAGCGTCATTCATCTTCTCTGTTGCCAGTGTTATTGATGCTATCAGTAACCCGGTGATGGGCTATCTGACGGATAATTTTGGTCAGACCTGGCTTGGAAGGCGTTTTGGACGGCGGCGTTTCTTTGTGCTGATTGGTGCGCCATTGATGCTGTTTTATCCGCTGCTGTGGATAGAGGGCTTTGGTTTTTGGTACTACCTCTCCACTTATGTGATATTCGAACTGATTTATACCTCAGTGATGGTGCCTTACGAGACCTTGGCCACCGAAATGACCGATGACTTTGCCGTGCGTTCCAAACTGACGGGTTATAAGGCGATTTTTGGCAAGATGGCCAACTTCCTGGCGGCATTTATTCCTGGGCAATTTATTTTGATCTACGGTAAAGAGTCGGCCACACCGTTCCTCTATACCGGTATTACTTATGGTGTGATCCTGTTTTTTGCTATCGGGACGCTTTATCTGTTCTCGTGGGAGCGCAAAACTGACATCGTGGCCTCGATACAGCAGAAGAAAAAGTCACTGCTAGAAACACTGGTCAATCTGGCGCGTGATATGCAATCCACTTTCTACCTGCGTGTGTTCCGCAAACATCTGGGAATGTATTTGTGTGGCTTTGGTGCTGAGTGGTTGTTTGCGTCGATATTTACTTATTTCGTGATCTTTGTCTTACAGTATGATCCAGCGATGCTGGCGGGTTTGAATAGCCTGAATGCCATACTGCAATTGGTTTCGACCGCTGTTTTCATTGGCATTTGTGTGAAAAAGGGTTTCAGCAAACCTTACATATGGGCACTGGGTATCGTTATCTTTGCCGTTTGTTGTTACTCATTGCTGCATTTCTTCCATCTGCCAGTTTATATCGCAACCATCGCAATTATCGGTATTACGGTGGTATTTGGCCTGGGTACTGGGGGGGTTTATTACATTCCCTGGACGGTGTACACCTTTCTGGCGGATGTAGATGAGGTTTTTACCGGTCGTCGTCGTGAAGGGATCTATGCGGGTGCCATGACCTTCTCCGGCAAAATCATGCGTTCCATTATTGTCTTCACCATGGGGGCTATCCTTAGCTACTACGGTTTTCAATCGAAATCCCATACTCAACCCGAAACCGCGATTGCTGCCATTTCCTGGGTATTCTTTGCTGGCGTGATTTTATTGGCACTGATGGCGATGGTTTTCAGTAGCCAGATGGCGCTTAACCGCCAAACCCACCAAGTGGTGTTATATGAAGTTGCTCGAATCAAGGCGGGCGGCAAGATCAGCGATATTCAACCCGAGGTGCGTTTGGTGATCGAGAAATTGGTGGGGTTACCTTATGAGCAATGTTGGGGTAACAGCAAAATCTGCCAGAAGATGAATATCACTCCTGAGGTTCCCACGACGTTAAGTCAATCATCCTCAACGGTCTGATTAATCTAAACCGGGGCCTCTCACGACATTAAGGGGCCCCGATAACAGGCTGAAAATATTGGGAAATAGTGAAAACCAAACGGGGGCTATTTCTTCATTTGGCAACGTGCAGTTTTTATCATCGGTTGGCAGCGTTGTTTGCTGCCCATTGGCATAAACCGCACTATAGTTGTCATCAATATTAAGCAAGAAAATCAATTTTATTTAAAATAAAACAACGTTTCATTTATTCTTGATTGCAATAAAGATACGCGCTAGACTTGGCATATCCTGATGACAGCAAGGAGACATTGTTTTTCCTTGTGTAACTGCAAGTTGCAGACAGAAAACCATGTGCATCCAAGTGATCGGTAACTGGGGCAGGGCGTGATGCCGAGTTATAGACTCATGCCGGTTCACTTGAAAATAACGGGTATAAACGGGATTGCAAAACGATCCTGACTTTTGATAAGGGCTGTAACGCCCTGAGTAATAAGGATAACAGCATGATTCTCGACAATTTTTCATTACAAGGTAAAGTAGCGATTGTGACCGGTTGTGACACCGGCTTGGGTCAGGGCATGGCGATTGGGTTGGCGCAAGCTGGCTGTGATATCGTCGGTATCAATGTGGTCGAACCCGAAGAAACTATCACTAAAGTGACTGAGTTGGGGCGCCGTTTTTTAAGCTTGAAAGCCGACCTGAGCAAGCTGGAAGTGTTACCTGAGTTGCTGGAAAAAGCGGTGGCTGAGTTTGGCCATGTTGATATTCTGGTTAATAACGCCGGGATTATTCGCCGCCAGGACGCAATCGCCTTCACTGAGAAAGATTGGGATGATGTGATGAACCTGAACATCAAAACTGTTTTCTTTATGTCTCAGGCTGTGGCTCGTCAATTTATTGCTCAAGGTACTGGCGGCAAGATTATCAATATTGCTTCCATGCTCTCTTATCAAGGCGGCATCCGGGTGCCTTCTTATACGGCATCAAAGAGCGCCGTGATGGGTGTAACCCGTTTGTTGGCCAACGAGTGGGCCAGCCATGGTATCAACGTTAACGCATTGGCCCCAGGCTATATGGCGACCAACAATACACGTCAGTTACGTGATGACCAAGCGCGCAGCGAAGCGATTCTTGAGCGTATACCTGCAGGTCGCTGGGGATTACCGCAAGATCTGATGGGCCCAGTGGTATTCTTGGCTTCATCGGCTTCAGATTACATTAATGGTTATACCATTGCCGTAGATGGCGGCTGGTTGGCTCGCTAAGCTTGAGTCAAGTTTGGCATAAAAAATAACTGTTTGATTTTACTGATTGAGAGGAAAAGATGAATATTGCGCTGATGATGGAAAACAGCCAAGCTGCTAAAAATGCGCTGGTTCTCGCACAACTGCAAGCTGTTGCAGCAGGTAATAAGGATGCGGTATTTAACGTTGGCATGTGCGATGACCAAGATCACCACCTGACCTATATCCACCTGGGGATTATGGCCAGCATTCTGTTGAATGCCGAAGCGGTTGACTTTGTGGTCACCGGTTGTGGTACTGGTCAAGGGGCATTAATGTCATTAAACATTCACCCGGGTGTCGTGTGCGGCTACTGTATTGATCCAGCAGATGCGTTCTTGTTTGCTCAGATCAACAATGGCAATGCACTGGCGCTGCCTTTTGCCAAAGGCTTTGGCTGGGGTGCTGAATTGAATGTCCGTTATATCTTTGAGAAGGCGTTTACTGGGCGTAAAGGTGAAGGTTACCCGCTTGAGCGTAAAGAACCTCAGGTGCGTAACGCCGGGATCCTCAATCAGGTTAAAGCTGCAGTGATCAAAGATAATTACCTGGATACCTTGCGCGCTATTGATCCTGAATTGGTGAAGACTGCAGTGAGTGGTGCTCGTTTCCAAGAGTGCCTGTTCTCTCAGGGCAAGAAGCCGGAAATTATAGCGTTTGTTAAGCAGATCCTCGGTCAATAAATCGAGACTGGGTATTTTAGTGGCTGGTGACCTTAGGTCGCCAGCCCTAAATCAAGTTGGCCCTAAATGAAGTTAGCCCCGGCCATTTGAATGCAGTAGGTTATCCCGTTAAAATGGTTTCATATTCTGCATGTGCGAAGGAAAGAGTATGAAGCTGATGTTCGCCTCTGATCTACATGGTTCACTCTCCGCCACTGATAAAATCCTTGAATTGTTCGAGCAAAGCCAGGCCAGCTATCTAATGCTGCTGGGAGATGTGCTCAACCACGGTCCGCGTAACCCCTTACCCGATAATTACCAACCTGCACAGGTCGCTGAATGCTTGAATCGCTATCGCCATAAAATCATCGCGGTTCGTGGCAATTGCGATAGTGAAGTTGACCAGATGTTGTTGTCATTTCCTGTTATGGCGGATTTTCAGCAGGTGTTATTGCCCGAAAGACGACTGTTTTTAACCCACGGGCACCTTTATCATCCCAACAATCTTCCCCCGTTAGCCAATGGTGATGTACTGGTATATGGCCACACGCATTTGCCACAGGCAGAAAGGCAAGGGGAGTTTTATTGTTTTAATCCGGGTTCACTCAGTATGCCGAAAGGCGGTTTTGCTGCCAGTTATGGTACCTTGATAGATAATGTTTTGAGCGTGAATGCACTGCATAGTGGCAAGATGGTTGCTGAGGTAGTATTAACACACTAACTTATACGCTTAGTATATTAACACACTGATGGATCAACCCAGGCGCGGCTGGCATCGTGCCCTAAATAGAAGGTTTTAAAGGATGGCGGAACAGGTTCAGGCTAAAGATATCGAGTGGGTCGATATCGTTAATGAGCAAAATGAAGTGATTGCTCAGTCCACTCGCCAACAGATGCGCGCTCAACGTTTACGTCATCGTGCGACTTATATTGTGGTGCATGATGGGATGGGCAAAGTTTTGGTGCAACGCCGCACTGACATTAAAGATTTCTACCCGGGATGGCTGGATGCCACGGCGGGTGGGGTGGTACAAAGCGGCGAAAATATCCTGGATTCTGCCCGCCGTGAGGCCGTTGAAGAACTGGGTATTGCCGGGGTGCCGTTTGCTGAGCATGGCCAGTTTTACTTTGAAGCTGAGCAATGCCGCATTTGGGGCACCTTATTCAGTTGTGTCTCTCATGGTCCTTTTGCGTTACAAGAAGAAGAAGTTGCCGAAGTAAGTTGGCTGACACCGGAAGAGATCACCGCACGTTGTGATGAATTTACGCCAGACTCGTTGAAAGCGCTATCACTGTGGTTAACGCGTAATCAGAGCCAAAGTCATGGCAAGCCATTGCAGCCAGAAGATATCGCCAGTTCTTCTGATGAAGAAAAGGCCTGATAGACTCTTGGTGTGGCTTTGCAGAGCGTGATGTTGCATGGAGCTATCTTGCTGAGTCCGACTTTGTTGCCGAGTGGGGCATGTTCCACGTGATCGTTCCCGGCCCCGCTATCAATTGAGGGGCTATCTATTAACGCCTTTATGGTTCCCGATAGGGCATCATTTGACCATCCTGTTCACCTTCCCCCCGCTCAGGCTGTTTTGGTTCCATCACAGTTAGCTAACAAGTCCATTTCAAACCCTTAGCGCTCACGTTACATTTAAATCAAAATAATTTATTTTAAATCAGCAGTTTAAGTTTTTTTTGTTGTCTTTTTTTGTTTTCTTATGTAGGTTTGAAAAAAAACAAAACAGCGTTTTACCTTGATCACACTTTAGCAATTCACTGCATGACGTGGGAGAAAATTGCGATATAATAATTTGAAATTGCGTTTCAGTTTGTTTGGTTTTGCGTTTTGTTTAACAGGGAGAAGCTAACATGGACCTGGTGTACCGTATCAAGAGGCTTTTCACGACTCTGTCAATTAAGTTATCCAACAGAATGCCTGCAGCGAAACAACCGCCGCTGGAAAGGGAATGTACAGATACGGTGTTGATATGACGAATAGTAAATAAATTTATGTGGTTATACACAAACTTGTTCGAGTAACAGATAAACGGAAGCTCACCGCAGTTCATCTCTGAACTAAGAAGGGTCGCTGGTATATCTATTTCTTGAAGGGGAAAGAGTTTTTATTGATTACATTATGCTGTGCTTAATCACAGCAGGGCTCATGCTACCTGTTATTGGTAGGTAAAGGATATGGCCAGGTTAATTTTATTTATATCTAATGGACTATTCCTATGAATGAAAACAGAGTGTTGGGGTTGGCCTATATATCACCCTATATAATAGGCTTGATAATATTTACCGCATTTCCTTTTGTGTCATCATTTGTATTGAGTTTTACGCAATATGACTTGATGAGTCCGCCCGTATTCAACGGGATAGAAAACTACCGTTATATGTTTACCGAGGACCATCTTTTCTGGAAGTCCATGGGTGTCACCTTTGCCTATGTGTTTTTGACTATTCCATTAAAACTGGCATTTGCACTCGGCATCGCTTTTGCTCTTAATTTTAAATTGCGTGGCATCGGTTTTTTCCGAACTGCTTACTATATCCCTTCTATTCTTGGCAGTAGCGTCGCCATTGCGGTGTTATGGCGGGCGTTGTTTGCCATTGATGGTTTACTAAACAGCTTTATCGGTGTTTTTGGTTTGGATCCGGTTAACTGGTTAGGTGAACCTTCGTTGGCATTGATGTCAGTTACTTTATTGCGGGTATGGCAGTTTGGCTCCGCGATGGTGATTTTTTTGGCGGCACTGCAGAATGTTCCTCAGTCGCAATATGAAGCGGCAATGATTGATGGCGCTTCTAAGTGGCAAATGTTTATGAAGGTGACGGTACCGTTGATTACCCCGGTGATCTTCTTTAATTTCATTATGCAAACCACGCAGGCGTTTCAAGAATTTACTGCCCCGTATGTGATTACCGGCGGTGGGCCGACGCATTACACCTATCTGTTCTCACTCTATATCTATGATACCGCCTTTAAATATTTTGATATGGGCTATGGTGCGGCACTGGCGTGGATATTGTTCCTGGTCGTCGCTGTGTTTGCCTCGATTGCCTTTAAGTCTTCGAAATATTGGGTCTTTTATTCAGCAGATAAGGGAGGCAAAAATGGCTGATATTCAACCGAACACATTAACGATGACTGATGAACAGCAAATCGCTGAGCGAGAAGTGAAGCGTACCTTACGCAAGGAAAAAATCAGTGCCTCGCTGCGTTACCTCGTGCTGCTGGGGGTCGGGTTATTGATGCTTTATCCATTGGTTTGGATGTTCTCTGCATCGTTTAAACCTAACCATGAAATTTTTACTACCTTGGGGTTGTGGCCTGATAATCCGACTTCAGACGGGTTTGTTAACGGTTGGAAAACGGGTACCGAATATAATTTTGGTCACTATATGCTTAATACCTTTAAATTTGTTATCCCTAAGGTGTTATTGACCATTATCTCTTCGACGATTGTGGCGTATGGTTTTGCCCGTTTTGAGATCCCATGGAAGAAGTTTTGGTTTGCGACGTTGATTACCACCATGTTGCTCCCGAGCACCGTGTTGCTGATCCCGCAATACATTATGTTTCGTGAAATGGGCATGCTGGACAGTTATTTACCCCTGTATTTACCACTGGCTTTTGCCACCCAGGGATTCTTTGTTTTTATGCTGATCCAGTTTTTGCGTGGGGTACCGCGTGATATGGAAGAAGCAGCGCAGATCGACGGTTGCAATTCTTTCCAGGTATTGTGGTATGTGGTGGTGCCGATTCTAAAACCAGCCATTATTTCTGTCGCACTATTTCAGTTTATGTGGTCAATGAATGATTTTATTGGTCCACTGATTTATGTCTACAGCGTGGATAAATACCCGATTGCACTGGCGTTGAAAATGTCTATCGATGTCACCGAAGGTGCGCCGTGGAATGAAATATTGGCGATGGCAAGTATCTCCATTCTGCCTTCTATCATCGTGTTCTTCCTGGCTCAACGTTATTTTGTGCAGGGTGTTACCAGTAGCGGAATTAAAGGTTAATTAAGGATTGATCATGGCTGAAGTCGTATTTAATAATCTGCAGAAAGTGTATAGCAACGGTTATAAAGCCGTTCATGGCATTAACCTGACTATTGCTGATGGCGAGTTTATGGTGATTGTCGGTCCTTCTGGTTGCGCCAAATCGACGACATTACGGATGCTGGCTGGGCTTGAAACCATCAGTGGTGGCGAAGTGCGTATTGGGGACCGTGTGGTTAACAACCTCGCCCCTAAATCCCGTGGTATTGCCATGGTATTTCAAAACTATGCGCTATACCCGCATATGACCGTGAAAGAGAATCTGGCGTTTGGACTTAAGCTGAGCAAACTGCCTAAACAACAGATTGAAGAGCAGGTCAATGAAGCCGCCAAGATCCTGGAGCTGGATGAACTGCTTGATCGTCTGCCACGTCAGTTATCGGGTGGGCAGGCGCAGCGTGTGGCGGTTGGCCGGGCCATTGTCAAGAAACCCGATGTGTTTCTGTTTGATGAACCGCTTTCCAATCTGGATGCCAAACTGCGGGCTTCAATGCGTATTCGTATTTCCGATTTGCACAAGCAACTGAAAAAGAGCGGAAAACCGGCAACCACCGTTTATGTGACCCACGATCAGACCGAAGCGATGACCATGGGGGACCGCATTTGCGTGATGAAGCTAGGGCATATCATGCAGGTGGATACACCAGATAATCTTTATCATTATCCGAAGAATATGTTTGTCGCCGGATTTATCGGTGCACCAGAAATGAATATCAGGCCGAGTAAGCTGGTGGAAAACGAGGGCAAAATCGGCCTGACCGTTGGTGATTATTTCTTGGCTTTAAATCAACAGCAGCAGGATAAAGTTGCCAGCTTTGTGGGTGAAGAGGTGTTCTTTGGGGTTCGCCCTGAATTTATCACTATCTCAGAATCGCCTTTTGCCGATGGACATTCTCAGGGTGAACTGGTGCGGGTGGAAAATATGGGGCATGAATTCTTTGTCTATCTGAAAGTTAATGACTTCGAATTAACTTGCCGGATTCCATCTGATGAAGTGAAACCCATTTTGGAAAAGGGATTACATCGCCCTATTTACTTTAAGTTTGATATGAATAAATGCCACATATTTGATGCAAAAACGGAAAAGAACATCTCTCTTTAACAGGAGTTTTAACCAATGAAAAAAGTAGCATTAAAAGCGCTGATTACCGCTTCTTTATCGATGTTTGCCTATCAATCAGTGGCAGCGGAACCGGTTGAATTGCGTATGTCCTGGTGGGGAGGAAATGGTCGTCATCAGGTCACGCTGAAAGCCATCGAAGAGTTTCAGAAGCAAAATCCGGATATTAAAGTTAAATCAGAATACACCGGTTGGGATGGTCATCTATCACGTTTGACCACACAGATTGCTGGCGGAACAGAACCCGATGTGATGCAGACCAACTGGAACTGGCTGCCGATCTTTTCAAAGGATGGTAATGGATTTTATGATCTGAACAAGGTGAGTGAATATCTCGATTTGACTCAGTTCGATCCGAAGAATCTGCAACCTACAACGATCAATGGCAAGTTGAATGGTATCCCGGTATCGCTCACAGCACGTATCTTCTATTATAATGATGTCACTTGGAAGAGTGCTGGGCTGGAGTATCCCAAGAATTGGGATGAACTATTAGCGGCAGGGAGAACCTTTAATGAAAAACTGGGTGAAAAATATTACCCAGTGGTCTTAGAGCACCAGGATACCTTTGCGCTGTTACGCTCTTATATGATCCAAAAATATAATGTGGATATTATCAATGAGGCGGACAAAAAGTTTGCTTATACCGAAGAGCAATGGGTAGATTTCTTCCAGATGTATAAGACATTGGTTGAGAACCATGTTATGCCTTCGTCCAAACTTTATGCTTCTTTCGGTAAAAGCAACATGTATGAGATGAAGCCATGGATTGCGGGTGAATGGGCGGGGACCTATATGTGGAACACCACCATCAGCAAATATTCCGACAATCTGAAGCCACCAGCCAAACTGGATCTCGGCCCTTATCCGATGTTACCTGATGCCAAGGATGCGGGATTGTTCTTTAAACCCGCTCAGATGTTCTCCATTGGCAAAAGCAGCAAACACCCACGCGAAGCAGCAATGTTGATTAACTTCCTGTTAAACAGCAAAGAAGGTGTTGATGCTCTGCGATTGGAACGTGGTGTCCCACTGAGCAAAACGGCGGTGACTCAATTACGTGCCAGTGGTGTGATTCAGGATCAGGATAAATCTGTGGCAGGTTTGAATTTGGCACTGTCCTTACCTCATGGCATTACCGCTTCACCGTATTTTGATGACCCACAAATTGTGGTGTTGTTCCAAGATGCCATTCAATCAATCGATTATGGCAAGAAAACGGTAAAAGAAGTGGCTGAAGATTTCCAGCGGCAGGGAGATCGTATTCTGAAACGAGCAATGAGATAACAGACATTAAATCTCAAACGGTTATGTATTAATACTCAATGACCGGGCTGTATGTAAGATTCAGGCCCATGGATGGGCCCAATAGTGAATGGATAGCGAATATCATCATCACGGAATTTCTTTAATATATGATGGCTACCTATCAATAATTTAATTATTCACTGGTAAAGCCTCATCCCGTGTGGATGACAATTTTCAGTATTTATCGTGCCCATTCTTTAGAAAGGGAACGTGATTTTATAATTTAATGGTAAGGATGTGTAATAATGAAAATAAAGTTATTAACTTTAATGGTAGCTTCTGTCGTGAGTGTCCAGGCCATGGCAATGAGTATCGACTTAAGACATGAATGGATGGATACCGGCAAAGGTGATCATAAAGATCGCATGCTAGTTTCGCACCGTTTTGCTAACGGTTTTGGTTTCTCTTTAGAAGGGAAATGGAAACAGGATTCCTCAGATGCCACGCCGAATAAACCTTTCAACGAAACAGTGAGTAATGGTACGGAAGCGGTAGTAAGTTATCAGTTTAACGTAAACGATAGCTTGAGTTTGCAACCCGGGTTCTCTATGGACTCTACTAGCAGTAGCAATGGTTATCGCCCTTACTTGCGCGCACAGTATAACTTGACCAAAGAGCTGTATGTTGCAGCCAGATATCGTTATGAATATAAACGTACCCCATCAAAGGGTTCTGACTATGATGCAAAAACCAATCAAGGTGATTTTTGGATAGGTTATACTTTCCTTAATGATTGGCAGGTTGAATATAATTATCTTTATAAAAGCAGTAACCAAGTCATCTTTGATAATGATAAAAACGATTACGAGCATAATGTAAAATTGGCGTACAAATGGGATAAAAACTGGAAGCCCTATATCGAAGTGGGTAACGTCAAGCAAGATAGCTACAATGATAATCGCCAAACACGTTATCGCGTTGGGGTCTCTTATAGCTGGTAATGTAGTGGAATCGTGACCTCGTCACCCTTCAAGCAGTGGGGGAGTGACATGGTCGATTACGAGCAAGATATGCGGAACGGCAAATTGATTACCGATCAATTTGCCGTTCGGCTATTGGCGTTCCGCATCATTAGCACTGAGCTGAAGTGTAAACTGAAGCAAGATTGAGCATCACTATTTAGCAACTACTGCGGCGGCATAACACCGAAGGAATCGACCCTTCCGGTTGCCACTCTTCTTCATTCAAGCGTGCCAAAAGTGCCTTGCCTGCCTGAATACCAATCTCTTTATGGGGGATGGTCATGGTGGTCAACGGGGGTTGGCAAACCTGGCTGAACTCCTGATTACCAAAACCGACAATGGCCAATTGCTCTGGCACCTTAATTCTACGTCGCTGGCACTCATATAACGCCCCGCAAGCCAATTCATCAGCGGCGCAGACCAAGGCATCCAATTCTGGCCAAGCCAGCAAAAATTCCGGCAATTGTTGAGCACCAGTCTGGAAGGTGGCAGGTTGTGCGGCATTAATCACCCGATGAGGGGAGATATGGTTACGCAGTAATGCCTTATGCCATCCCTGCAAATGCTGTTGGAAAATCCACTGTTCCTGATTGGCACAGAGCAAACCGATATTTTGATAGCCGCTGGCAATGACCGTTTGTGTTAACTGATACATGGCAGCGACATAATCTATCCCAATGTTCATGTCGATGGGATCGGCACGGATGGCACCGATTTCGACCACCGGAATATTGGCGCTTCTCAATGCTTGGCGGGTATTGGGCGAATGTTCAACGCTCAATAGTACCGCTGCCGCCAGATTGTAAGAGAGCAGTGTTTCCAATACTTTTTCTTCACGCTCCAGGTGATGTTGGGACTCCGCCAGCATGATCTGGTAACCCGCTGGTTGCAGCACTTGCTGCAAGCCAGCAAACATATCGGCACAACCTGATTCGGAGAAACTCGGTACCACCATGGCGATGGTATAGGAAGAGGCAGAGGCTAATGAACTGGCCGCCAGATTGGGTAAATAGCCTAACTCATTGACGGCAGCTTCAATTTTTTCTCTTAATTTATCAGAAACTTGCTCTGGCGAGCGTAACGCACGCGAGACCGTCATCGAGCCCACGCCTGCCAATTGTGCTACGTCAGCCAGAGTCACCCGGCCGGTACTACGTCGTTTTCTAACGATCGACATGCATAATCCTGACTGAAATCGGTGTATGGCACATTAATAAACTTATGGGTTGAGACGGCACAAGTCTGATGTGCACTGTTGCAACGTTGGCACACATTCTACTCGGTTCATCGCCGGAACGATAAGAAAACTGTGGCAGAGAACCGGCGTCTGATAGATTTGATAGCGCTATCACAAATTGAGAGAATAGCGCTTTGGTAGCGCTATCTTTGTGAGGCGCGTCACTGTTTAACAACCTACGGTTGATTAAGGTTTCACTACTCAGAAGTTTACAGGACAGATAACAAGGAGCGAGTGTGCTTAATCAATGGCTAAATTCCGACCATATTCAATTATGTGATGAGGTTGCCGACTGGCGGGAAGCCGTCACCTTAAGTGCGCAACCGCTGTTGCAGCGCGGCACTATAACTGATGACTACCTGACAGCCATATTCCATCAGTACCAGACGCTGGGGCCCTATTTTGTACTGGCACCAGGTATTGCCATGCCTCATGCCAGACCGGAAGAGGGGGCCAGAGCACTGGGCCTTTCATTACTGAAAATTAATCAGGGTGTCCGTTTTCATTCAGAAGATAACGATCCTGTATTTATAGTGGTTATGCTTTCGGCTCCGGACAGTAGCAGTCATATTGAATTAATTTCATCGTTGGCGGAATTGTTTTCGGACAATGACGCCATGGCGAAGTTATTTAAGGCGGAAAACAAACAGCAAATTGAGGATATTATTACCAACTATTAATATCTGTATGGTGTCATTAAGTTCAATAGTCATAGATACATCTTAATCATTTTAGATGTGGCAGGCTCATATTCTAAATAATTAAACGTGCATGATCTACAACTAGCATCATACAACTTTAATGGTGTTCAATATTTCAATCAAATTCAATAGGTGAAATAATGAAAATTATGGCGATTTGTGGTTCTGGGTTGGGCAGCAGCTTTATGGTGGAAATGAATATCAAAAAGGTGCTGAAAAAGATGAATTTTGAGGCCGAAGTTGAGCACTCCGATCTTTCTTCCGCCACCCCAGGGGCGGCCGATATTTTTGTCATGGCCAAGGATATTGCTGAGAGTGCCAGCGTACCAGCGAGTCAGTTGGTGGTCATCAGCAACATTATCGACATCAATGAGCTTGAAGCCAAGTTACGTGCTTACTTCGAAGCCCATTCTCTTATTTAACTTAACCCATAGGCGAGGTGGATATGTTTATCCAAGAAGCACTTAAGTTTGTGGTTGATATATTAAAAGTGCCAGCAATATTAGTGGGTCTGATTGCTCTAATCGGTCTGTTGGCGCAGAAAAAATCCTTCTCCGATGTGGTGAAAGGGACGATTAAAACCATTTTAGGTTTTATTGTGCTGGGCGGTGGTGCCGGTGTATTGGTGAGCTCGCTGAATCCGTTGGGGAATATGTTTGAGCATGCCTTCAATATTCAAGGGATTATTCCGAATAATGAAGCCATTGTCTCGATAGCATTAGAAAAATATGGTGCCTCAACCGCGCTGATTATGGCGTTTGGTATGGTGGCCAACATTGTGGTGGCACGTTTTACCCGCTTGAAATATATCTTCCTGACCGGTCACCACACATTCTATATGGCCTGCATGATCGGTATTATTCTGACAGTGGCGGGTTTTGAAGGGGTACAACTGGTCTTTACCGGGTCGTTGACGTTGGGACTGGTTATGGCGTTCTTCCCGGCGATTGCCCAACGCTATATGCGGCGCATCACCGGTAATGACGATATTGCTTTTGGTCACTTTGGCACCTTGGGCTATGTACTGTCTGGTTGGATCGGTTCACGGGTCGGCAAACACTCTCGCTCTACCGAAGAGATGGATCTGCCGAAGAACCTCAGTTTCCTGCGAGATAGCTCGATCTCTATTTCGATGACCATGATGATTATTTACATGATCCTGGCGGTCAGCGCAGGCCAAGCCTATGTAGAAGGGCAACTGAGTGGCGGGCAGAACTATCTGGTGTATTCGATTATTCAGGCAATTACCTTCGCTGCTGGGGTATTTATTATCCTGCAAGGGGTGCGGCTGATCCTGGCTGAGATTGTCCCGGCCTTTACCGGTTTCTCTGAAAAGCTGGTGCCTAATGCCCGTCCTGCACTGGATTGCCCGGTGGTCTATCCTTACGCCCCCAATGCGGTCCTGATTGGCTTCCTGTTCAGTTTCCTCGGTGGATTGGTGGGTTTGTTCCTGCTTGGGCAAATGAAGATGGTACTGATCCTGCCTGGTGTTGTGCCGCACTTCTTTACCGGTGCCACAGCGGGTGTGTTTGGTAATGCGACTGGCGGACGCCGTGGTGCCATGTTAGGGGCCTTTGCAAATGGTCTGCTGATTACCTTCCTGCCAGTGCTGCTGTTGCCGGTGCTCGGGGCGTTAGGGTTCGCCAATACCACTTTCTCGGATGCCGACTTTGGGGTCATCGGTATCGTGCTGGGTAATATGGCGCGTTTCTTAAGCAAAGAGATGATTATGGTGGTGATTGTGGCCATCTTTGCCTTACTGGTCGCCCACAATTTGCTGGCTAAGCCAAAAGCGGCGTCAGATACCGAGAGTGCTGATAAGTAACCGCTGACCGCTTGAGGAATAACGCAATGACAGACATTGGAGAATTGCACCGATTAGCTCGGCAGATCCGCTTGGAAACCTTGAAAATGCTCACGGGGCTGGGGTTTGGTCACTACGGTGGCTGTATGTCGATAGTGGAAACGCTGGCGGTGTTGTATGGCGCGGTGATGCGCATTAACCCTGCGGATCCGGATTGGTCTGGGCGTGACTACTTCGTTTTGTCGAAAGGTCATGCCGGCCCCACGTTATATAGCACCTTGGCAATTAAGGGTTACTTTCCGCTGGAGCAACTGAAAACGTTGAATCACAACGGTACCCACTTGCCAAGCCATCCGGATCGCTTATTGACGCCCGGGGTAGATGCCACCACCGGGTCGCTCGGGCAAGGTGTTTCTATTGCCGCCGGTATGGCACTGTCGCATCAGTTGGCGGGTCGAGAGAACCGGGTGTTCACTATTCTAGGGGATGGTGAGCTGAATGAAGGGCAGTGCTGGGAAGCATTTCAATTTATTGCCCACCACAACCTGCATAATCTGACGCTATTTATCGATTACAACAAACAGCAACTGGATGGCCCACTGGAGGAAGTGATTAAACCCTTTGATCTGGCGGCCAAATTCAGCGCGTTCGGTTTTGATGTCCAGACTGTTCGCGGGGATGATATTGCGGCGATCTATGATGCGGTGATGCCAGCGCGTAGCGGTGAACAGCGGCCGTTGGTGGTGATCCTCGATAGCATCAAGGGGCAGGGTGTCGCTTATCTGGAGCAGTTGAAAAACTCACACCATTTGCGTTTGACTCCCGAGGTTCAGTTGGAAATCGAAAAGGCGATAGCCATCCTGGAGGCCGCTTATGTTTAATGTCGACCCACAACAGGGCAAAGACAACATAGAAATGCGCAAAGTGTATGCGGGGGTGATGCGCGAACAAATGGCTGCGGGCAAGCCGGTGATTGCACTGGAAGCGGATCTGATGAGCTCGATGGCGATGGATAGCGTGCATCACGATTATCCACACCATGTTATCAACTGCGGGATTATGGAGGCCAATGTGATCGGCGTCGCAGCCGGTTTGTCGCTTACCGGGCGAGTGCCTTTTGTCCATACCTTTAGCGCTTTTGCCAGTCGCCGTTGTTTCGACCAGCTGTTTATGGCCCTTGATTATCAGCGCAATAACGTCAAGGTGATCGCTTCTGATGCGGGGATTGCTGCCTGCCATAACGGGGGCACCCATATGTCATTTGAGGATATGGGGACGGTCCGTGGCCTGGCTCATGCGGTGGTGCTGGAAGTAACCGATGCCACCATGTTCCAGGACATTTTACGGCAATTGGTTGAGCTGAAAGGGTTCTACTGGGTACGTACTATCCGTAAACAGGCAACGCGTATCTACCAGGAGGGCTCTCGCTTCACCATCGGCAAAGGCAATCTGCTGCGTGATGGCAATGACATTACCTTGATTGCCAATGGCATCATGGTGGCTGAGGCATTACAGGCGGCGCAGATGCTGGAACGGCAAGGTGTCAGTGCGGCGGTGATAGATATGTTCACGCTTAAACCGATCGACCGTGACATCATCAAAACCTATGCCGCGAAAACGGGTCGCGTAGTCACTTGTGAAAACCACAGTATCCATAATGGCCTCGGCTCGGCAGTCGCCGAAGTCTTGGTGGAAGAGTGCCCAGTGCCAATGCGGCGAGTGGGGGTGAAAGGGCGCTATGGGCAGGTGGGAACACAGGCATTTCTACAACAGGAGTATGGGCTGACGGCGGAGCATATTGTGGCCGCCGCCAGGGAGTTGCTGTAAGCAGACCAAACAGGGGGTCACTAGCTGTGTCATTAGCTGTGACACCCCCTGGCTTTTTGCACTGATACTCGCCATCAATCACCCACACATTTTGTCCTACCAGGTGAATGAACTTAGTTATCCAAGGCGAAGAAGGTTTCCAACTGCTGATTAAATAGTTCCGGACAAGCCAGGTTGGAGATGTGCGACGCCGGCAAAATTGCCAGTTGCACATCGGCGGCGTGGCTAACCAGCCATTTGGCATCGGCTACGGTGGTGACGGGATCCTGCTCCCCGGCAATCACCAACATAGGTACGCTCATCTGTGGCACTTCAGCACGCAGATCGGCTAATGCCAGCGCTTGGCAACAGGCGGCATAACCTGCCGCATTCCCTTGCGCCAAGGCTTGCACCAAGGCAGAACACTGTTGCGGTTGCTGGCGTAGGAAATCTGGTGAAAACCATCGTTCGGCGGCGGTTGCGGCGATCGGTGCCAAACCTTCCTGACGGACTTGTTGAGCCCGTTGTTGCCAGCCTTCCGTGCTGCCGATACGCGCGGCTGTATTCGCCACCACTATTTTTTTGAAACGCTTCGGGTGATAGCGGTTGAGCCACAAGCCGGTGAGCCCTCCCATGGAGATCCCGCAGAAATAAGCACGTTCCACATCCAGCTTATCCAGTAGATCAATCACATCCTGCCCGAGAATATCGAGGGTTAATGGGCTAGCAGGGAGTGGGGTGGCACCATGACCACGCTGGTTGTAACTCAGAACGCGGAATGATTGCGCCAACCGCTCGATTTGGGGTTGCCACAGTTCTAGCGTGGTGCCCAGTGAGTTGGAAAACACCAGCATAGGGGCATCCTGTGGGCCCTGCAGGCGATAGTCAATATTCATGTCATACCCTCTCGATAATCAAAGCGATCCCTTGGCCGACACCGATGCACATGGCACACAGGCCATAGCGTCCGCCGGTTTTCTGCAGTTGCCGGGCGGCATTCATCACCAGCCGGCCACCGGAAGCCCCCAGAGGGTGACCGAGGGCTATTGCGCCGCCGTTCGGGTTAACGTTGGCAGCATCATCCGCTAACCCGAGGTCACGCATGACGGCCAAGGCTTGGGCAGCAAAAGCTTCATTAAGTTCGAAGACATCTATCTGATCCAGCTGCAAGCCAGCGAGATGCAATACCTTACGCACTGCCTGGGCGGGGCCAAAACCCATAATGGTCGGTTCGATACCGGTGACGGCACTGGCAACGATGCGCCCCAGCGGTTGCAGACCATGCTGCCGCAGCCCCTGTTCACTAGCTAAGAGTAGAGCACAGGCTCCGTCGTTAAGGCCAGAGGCGTTACCTGCGGTGATGGTCCCTTGCGCATTGACCACTGGCTTGAGTTTTTCTAATGCCGCCAAGGTGGTGGCTCTCGGGTGTTCATCTTGTGTAAAGCACAATGGCTCCCCTTTTTTCTGCGGCACATTCACTTCGATCAACTGTGAATGGTAGAAGCCACTCTCTTGTGCAGCAGCGGTGCGTTGTTGACTGCGCAACGCAAAGGCATCCTGATCCTGGCGGTTGATGCCAAACTTTAGCGCCACGTTTTCGGCTGTTTGTGGCATAGACTCGACACCATACAAGGCTTTCATCTGTGGATTGATAAAACGCCAACCCATGGTGGTATCTTCCAACTGCATGGTGCGGCTGAAGGCACTCTCCGCTTTGCCCATAACGAAGGGGGCTCGCGACATGCTCTCAACGCCACCGGCAATCACCAGGTGGTTTTCACCGGTCTTGATGGATCGGGCGGCCATTGCCACGGCATCCAGGCTGGAACCACAGAGTCGGTTCAAAGTACAACCGGGAACCGAAGGGGGCAACCCCGCCAGCAGCAGAGCCATACGCGCCACGTTACGGTTATCCTCACCCGCCTGATTGGCGCAACCGAACAGCACATCATCCAATGCACTCCAGTCTAGCGCTGGGTGGCGCTGCATCAGTGCCTTCAGCGGTAGCGCGGCCAGATCATCGGCACGAATGGTCGCCAAGCTACCGTTTAGCTTGCCGAATGGGGTACGGACGGCATCACACAGATAGGCTGAGTGCATGTGGTTTCTCTCCATGCTGAAGGGCAAAGGTCAGTTCGACTGGGGTAATATCTTGCAGTTGCTGTGGGGTCAAACCGCCAAAAATTTCTCTCACCACCAGCCCTTGTGGTGTGACATCAATCACCGCCAAGTCACTGTAGATACGGTCGATGCAGCCAACCCCCGTTAGCGGATAGGTGCACTGTTTAACGATTTTACATTCGCCTTTTTTAGTCAGGTGCTCGGTCATCACAAATACCTGACGTGCTCCGATGGCCAAGTCCATCGCCCCGCCCACCGCCGGGATCGCCCCTGCAGCACCGGTACTCCAGTTGGCCAAGTCACCTCGCTCAGAGACTTGATAAGCCCCTAATACGCAGATATCCAAATGGCCGCCGCGCATCATGGCGAAGGAATCACCATGGTGGAAAAAACAGCCACCGGCTAGCAGGGTAACTGGTTGTTTACCGGCATTGATCAGCTCGGGATCTTCTTCCCCGGCTGAAGGGGCGGGCCCCATGCCGAGGATGCCATTTTCGCTGTGCAGGAAGATCTCTTTATCGGCAGGGAGGTAGTTGGCAATCTGGGTGGGGATGCCAATGCCCAGATTCACGTAGGCCCCTTCTGGGATATCACGAGCAATCCGTTGGGCTAACTGTGGATGAGTGAGTTTTAACATAAAATGCCGCCTTAAGCCGATAGTTGCTGTGGCGTTGCCGGAGTGACAACCACACGTTGTACGAAGATCCCAGGAGTAATGACATTTTCCGGGGCCAGTTCACCCAAAGAGACCAACTGATTGACTTCTGCAATGGTGCAGGTGGCGGCCATAGCCATGATGGGGCCGAAATTACGCCCGGTCTTGTTGTAGACCAGGTTGCCCCAGCGGTCGGCACTCTCGGCCTTGATCAGCGCAAAATCAGCTTTCAACGGCAGTTCAAACACATATTGGCGACCATTGATCTCGCGGGTTTCCTTGTTTTCTGCCAACAAGGTGCCAAACCCGGTTGGGGTATAGATCCCGCCCAGCCCCGAGCCCCCGGCCTGGATCCGTGCGGCGAGATTGCCCTGTGGGATCAGCTCTAACTCCAGTTCGCCACTGCGATAGAGATCATCAAACACCCATGAATCTGATTGGCGTGGGAAAGAACAAATCACCTTGCGGACACAGCCGGCTTTTAGCAGTGCTGCCAGGCCAAAATCACCGTTACCGGCATTGTTGCTAATCAGCGTCAGGTCCCGTGGACGCCGGCGGATCAGCGCATCGAGCAGGGCATAAGGCTGCCCGGCAGGGCCAAACCCGCCTACCATCAAAGTGGCTCCATCCGCGATATCGGCTACGGCGCTATCGATGGAAGCTATGCTTTTGTTGATCATCTCTTCTCCTGCATCTGCGGTTGTTTTTACTTGAGGATCTCAACTTAGGGGATTAAAATTTGAGCGACAAGTTCGATTATCGGTTGTTTGTGCGATTATCGGTTTATTTGTTATTTTGATGTTAATTTTGTGATGCAGGTAGATAATTTGATATTTGCCGCTGTACGTCCTGTACTGCCTGCCGACTATCTGCTTAATACGATGATTCATATTAAAAAAGAGGAGCAGTGATGAGTGATGAACCGAAGTTCCCTAGTGACCTGAAGTTACCTAGCGAAGAGCTACAGCGATTGCAGGAAATTGGTGAGTTAACCAACGATAAATATAAGGGCGACCCAAACTTTATGGCCTCGTTGGCCAGAGGGCTGGAAGTGTTACAGGCGTTCAAACCGAACTATTCGGAGATGTCAGTCTCGGAAATTGCACAGATCACCGCCATTCCCCGGGCAGCGGTGCGTCGTTGTCTCTATACCTTGAAAGCGTTGGGCTTTGTCCATTGCCCAGATGGCCGTCACTATCGCCTGTTACCCCGGGTGCTGACGTTAGGGCATGCTTATCTCTCGTCTTCGGAACTGGCGAAAGCGGCACAAAATTCGCTGGATTACCTGAGTAAGCTGCTCAATGAATCCTGTTCCGTGGCAACGTTGGATGGTGACCAGATCCTCTATGTCGCCCGTGCTGGGGTAAAACGCATTATGACCATTGATCTGGGCCGTGGCAGCCGCTTGCCGGCCTATGCGACCTCAATGGGGATGGTATTACTCAGCGCACTTGATACTCAACAGCTAGATAATTACTTATCACGGGTCACGCTCTCGCCACTCACTGAGTTTACCATTACCCAAGCCGAGGTATTACGTGCCGAATTAGCACAAGTTCGCCGCCAGGGATACGCCATCAACGAACAGCAACTGGAAATCGGCCTGCGTTCGATCGCCGTTCCCATGTATTCGCGTAAAGGGGGCGTGGTGGCGGCGATGAATGTGGGGGTTAATGCCTCACAGGTTTCCGCGTCGGAACTGCGGGAACGGGTATTACCCCAGCTACAGCGGGCTGCGATGGAACTGGCGTTATTGCTGTAGTTCCAGCAACGGGCTCAGGGTAATGGCGCGGGTTTAATATAGCTAATGCCTTCTTCTTCATACAGGCTGTAGATCATTTTCAACAGGGTCTTGATATCATCCGATTCATCCAGCAAGCGGGTGCTCATGATAATGGGGGAGACCAGGTATTGCTCATTTAGCGTCTTGTAGACCACATCCTGGCGTTTCAAGCTGTGCAGGCACTGGGGAACCAAGGTGATACCTTCCCCGGCGGCGACCAATCCTAAAGCCACCTGCAACTCACGTACCTCCATGATCCTGGCAGGTTCAAGTGCACGATCACGGAAGGTGGCCAACACCTGGTCGGCAAAACTGGGTCGCGGAGTTTGCGGGTAAACAATCAGGGTTTCTGCTTGCAGGTTGCGTAACGTCAATTGAGCACTTTGTGCCAGAGGATGGTCGGCAGCCATGGCGGCCATTAAGATTTCATCCCGCAGCACTACGCGGCGTACGTTGGCATCCTCATAGCGGATACGGCCAAACCCGACATCGATCTCGCCCATTTTCAGTGCCTGGATCTGCTCCATGGTGGTCATTTCTTTCAGACTCATGGCGACTTCCGGGTATTGGGTGCGAAAGCGACGGATCAGGCGCGGCAAAATGCCATATAACGTTGAGGCAACAAAACCGATCGACAGTGATCGTTCGAGCTGACCAACGCGTTGAGTCATCGACTTGAGTTCCACACTTTGCGCCAGGAATTGTAATGCATGGCGGTAAAAAAAACGGCCAGCTTCGGTTAGCTTCAGTGGACGGAAACCCCGTTCAAACAGCGAGACACCCAGATCCTCTTCCAACTGCTGAATCTGCCGACTCAGCGGCGGTTGGCTGATATGTAGCCGTTCTGCCGCGCGACTGAAATTCAACTCTTCCGCGACAGCGACAAAATAACGTAAATGGCGCAGCTCCATAACTCTCCCTTTCCTAGAATGACATCAGCCCTAGAGTTACACCCGCCCTTGATTATACCTTTAAGGTATCAAGTTGATGCTAAATCGGTGTTAGACGGCCAGCATAAGCTGGTTATATGGTCATATACAACCTGAATATATCAACTTGATACCGTAAAAATATGATTAAAACGATTGAAACCCTATTGTTGGATGTACCCGCCATCCGTCCTCACCGGCTGTCGATGGCCACGGTCAATGTGCAGACCTTGGTCCTGGTCCGGGTGTTGTGTGAAGACGGCATTGAAGGCTGGGGGGAGGCGACCACTATCGGTGGCCTGAGCTACGGCGAAGAGAGCCCGGAAAGTGTCAAGGTGAACATTGATACTTATCTGGCTCCGATGCTGGTGGGGATGGAAGCGAGCCAAGTAGCCAAGGTCATGGCCAGGCTGCGTAAGTCGATTCAAGGGAATCGCTTTGCCAAGTGTGCGTTGGAAACCGCCCTGTTGGATGCACAGGCACGGCGGTTGAATATTCCACTCAGTGAACTGTTAGGGGGGCGGGTCCGCGATGCCTTGCCAGTCGCCTGGACACTGGCGAGTGGTGATACCCAAAAAGACATCGCTGAAGCAGAGAAAATGCTGGATTTGCGTCGCCACCGTATTTTTAAGCTCAAGATTGGCCTGCGTGCGGTAGAGGATGATGTCAAACATGTGCTGGCTATCAAGCGCGCATTGGGCGATGCGGTGAGTGTGCGTGTTGATGTTAATCAGGCCTGGAGCGAGCGGGATGCAGAACAAGGCATTGCGGCACTGGAAGCGGGGGGCATCGATTTAATAGAACAGCCAATCCGGGCAGAAAACCGTGAAGGTTTGGCCCGTTTGGCCCGGCGTTTTACGGTGCCGATCATGGCTGATGAAGTGCTAAAAGGACCACAGGACGCATTTGAATTAGCCTCTCGTGCTGGTGCCGATGTGTTCTCGGTAAAAATCACCCAGTCCGGTGGGTTAACTCAGGCGAGGCAGGTTGCCGATATCGCCAGCCAGGCGGGGATCGACCTCTATGGTGGCACTATGCTGGAGGGGGCAATAGGCACCGCCGCTTCAGCTCATCTATTTGCCACTTTCAGTGAGTTGAAACTGGGCAGCGAACTGTTTGGCCCATTATTGCTGACGGAAGATATCCTGACAGAACCCCTGGTCTACCGTGATTTCATGTTGCACGTGCCCACTGGTCCAGGCTTGGGCATTGAGATTGACCGTGACAAGCTGGCTGCTCTACGCCGCCCCCGATAGAATCTGCTACCAAGGACACCCGCTATGTTATTTCACGTGAAAATGGATGTGAACTTGCCAGCCACGATGCCGGAGGCAGAGGCCGCGGCACTGAAGGCGACGGAGAAGGCTCAATCACAAGCCCTGCAGGCCAGTGGACAGTGGCGTCACCTGTGGCGTATTGCAGGTCACTATTCCAACATTAGCCTGTTTGATGTCAGCAGTATTGATGAACTGCATCAACTGCTGTCGCAATTACCCCTATTTCCTTACATGACGATTCAGGTAATGCCTTTGTGTCGCCATCCCTCTTCGATCAGAGAGGATGACCGCTAAGCCATTCTAATAGCCATTACCCTAGTTTATGTCGCTGTTCCCTGGCAGGGAAATACTGCCGGGGAGAATAAAAAAGAAAACCGTTAAACCAAAAAAAAACAGCCGCAGGAATGTACCCCCTCGGCTCAGTAATTTTTTACTGCCAATATCAATACGGAGCAATGACATGACGCACAATGACATCGATACCTTGGTCAACAGCTTTATTGTTGACACTGCAAAAGGCGAAGTGGATCCACGTGTTCAACAGGTGACGGTACGTTTAGTCAGTGACCTGTTTAAAGCAATTGAGGATCTGGATCTTCAGCCCAGTGAGATCTGGAAAGGGTTGGAGTATATGGCACAAACCGGTGCCAGCCATGAAATGGGGTTACTGGCTGCTGGGTTGGGACTTGAACGTTTCATTGATATTCGCGCCGATGAGGCTGAAGCGAGAGTCGGCCTGACCGGCGGTACACCACGCACCATCGAAGGGCCGTTGTACGTGGCTGGTGCGCCGGTTTGCCAAGGTTTCGCACGCCTGGATGATGGTAAAGAGAGTGCCGAAGGTGAAGTGCTGTTTATGCAGGGGAAGGTATTGGATGCTAATGGCACACCGTTGCCTGGTGCCACTGTAGAGGTTTGGCATGCCAACCTGATGGGCAATTATTCATTCTTCGACAAGAGCCAATCGGCGTTCAACTTGCGTCGCACCATTATCACCGATAGCGAAGGCAATTATCAGTTCCGCAGTATTGTACCCCGTGGCTATGGCTGTCCACCGGAGGGTACCACTCAGCAGTTGCTGAACTTACTGGGCCGCCACGGTCGCCGCCCTGCGCATATCCACTTTTTCGTCTATGCCGATGGTTATCGCAAACTGACTACCCAGATCAATATCGACGGTGACGAGTATCTGTGGGATGACTTTGCCTTTGCGAGCCGTGAAGGACTGGTACCACAGGTGAAAAAGATCTCTGCAGCGGAGCAGCTAGACCGTAAGCAACTCAGCCAGCCTTTTGCCTCCATCGATTTTAACTTTACGTTGCATAAAGAGCGTGCGGCTGCACCGGAAGCTAACGTTGAGCGCAAACGCGCCAAGGCTTGATCAGGCTGTTCACTGTCTCGCGCTGAGGCAATGGAGCCAGCTTAACATTGCGTTGTTCTCAACCGGGACAACGCCTCTCCTCACCATTTTACGATACCCAGATTCAGATATGTTGCAGGACAAAACGCATGACGTTGTGAACCACGTTTGCGCTGGCTGCAAAGGAGCGAGGCCCAGATGGGCCCGAGTCATGCAGACAACACTGCGACAGCTTGAATGGCGGCGGGTAACTATCAGCTACCTGGGGTGGCAGGGGACCAGTCAGAGGCCAGGTACCCAAGGTATAACAGGAGTATTGATGTGAGCACACCACAAGAATTACAAAACTGGCAACAGGTGATTGAGAATAGCCTCGATTTTCGCCCGCAAGAGGGGGTCTATCGGATTGCTCGATCGATGTTTACCAACCAGGCGTTGTTTGAGTTGGAAATGGAGCTGATTTTTGAGAAGCAGTGGATTTTCGCCTGTCACGAAAGCCAGATCCCCAACCCCCATGATTTTATTACGGTGCAAGCGGGCCGACAGCCGATGCTGGTCACCCGAGATGGCAAAGGGGAGCTGCATGCTCTGGCGAATACCTGCCAGCATCGAGGGGCGACATTGACCCGTGTTTGCCAAGGGAATCAGAGTACATTTACCTGCCCATTTCATGCCTGGTGCTATAAATCCGATGGTGCCTTGGCGAAAGTGAAAGCACCAGCGGAATATGGCAGTGATTTTGATAAAAGCCAGCACGGTTTAAAACAGGCACGTATTGCCAGCTACCGAGGTTTTGTTTTTATCAATCTGGATAATGAGTCCGAACAGAGTTTAGACGAGTTTCTGGGGGATACCCGGTTGTTCTTCGACATGATGCTGGAACAGTCAGACACCGCCGAGCTTGAGGTGTTGCCTGGCATTTCAACCTACACCTATCCCGGTAACTGGAAATTACAGAATGAGAATGGGCTGGATGGTTATCACGTCAGCACCGTTCACTATAACTATGTTTCGACGGTCGCCCATCGGCGCGAGTTGAATATCCAGCGCAATGGCGCCAGCGATAACACACTGGATTACAGCAAGTTGGGGGCCGGGGATAAAGACACTGACGATGGCTGGTTCTCGTTCAAACAAGGCCATGGCCTGTTGTTCAGTGATATGCCCAATGCCGCCGATGTGCGCCCCGGTTATCGCCGTATCATGCCGAAACTACTGGATAAATACCCGCAGGAACGTGCTCAGTGGACCATGCATCGTCTGCGTAACCTTAATATTTACCCCAGTCTGTTTTTTATGGATCAGATCAGTTCTCAACTGCGCATTATTCGCCCGGTGAGTTGGAACAAAACCGAAGTGATCAGCTTGTGTCTCGGGGTTAAAGGGGAGTCAGACAGCGATCGCGAAAGCCGTATTCGCCAGTTTGAGGATTTCTTCAACGTTTCAGGCATGGGGACGCCAGACGACCTGGTGGAGTTCCGTGAGCAGCAGCGGGGTTTTGAGGCCCGTAGCACACTATGGAACGATATTTCACGTGGTCACCAGCATTGGCAATATGGTCCGACGCGGCACAGTGAGATTTTGCAGATCTCGCCAGCGATCACCGGTGTCGAAATTACCCATGAAGGATTGTATGTCAACCAGCACCGCGCATGGCAGCAGATGATGCTCGCGGGATTAAAGAAAAAAATACAGGCGGCCTGCTGAATCGGCGATTAGCCCGCGATGACGGAGAGACATCATGCAGAATATGACACCTGAGCAACGGCAATATGCCGTCGAGCAATTTTTATACCAGATGGCTGAGGCTTGCGATAATCAGGATTGGGATCACTACCTCAGTTACTTTGCAGAAAATGTTGAGTTTCATGTTCCTCAGTGGCGCAGTGAGCATGAATATACCCAGGATCCGCGACGGGAAATGTCGCTGATCTATTATGCCAACCGTGCAGGCTTGGAGGATCGGGTATTTCGTATCCGTACGGGTAAGTCCGCCGCCTGTACGCCAATGCCACGCACGTTGCATTTGATTAATAACGTCCGTTGCCAGCCTGAACAGCAGGGGCAACAGGTTATCCATGTCAACTGGTTGACCCATTATTACCGCTTTGGTGAAAGCCGCCATTTTTTTGGCCGAGCGACTTACCATCTGCTTTGGCAAGACCAACAACTAAAAATCACGCGGAAACACGTCCTGGTGCTGAATGACAAAATTGACTCAGTGCTGGATTTTTACCATCTCTGATTGACTACAGCGCGGTGGCGGTGACCACCGCGACGACTAGCCGTATAAACATCAACCGTATAAACATCAACCGTATAAACACAGGAGCAATCATGACTCACAGCGCAGCCATTATTTTTCGCGATGGGCTTACGCAATTTATCCAGGTTGAGCCGAGTGAAACCCTGCTGGATGCCGCTTTTCGTCACGGGATCCAGCTCCCCCTGGATTGCCGTGAAGGGGTGTGCGCCACCTGCCGTGGGGTATGTGAAGCGGGCAGCATCGAAATGGAGTATGTCGATGATGAAGCGCTGAGTGCTCACGAGCTTGAACAAGGGCATATGCTGGCTTGCCAGACAAGGTTGAAGTCATCTGGGACTTTCTATTTTGATATCGACTCCAGCATTTGCCATCTTGCCCAGCAGAGCTACCGTGGGCGAGTGAGCGCGTTAGCGTTGCTCTCGGATACCGTAGCAACGCTGGAAATTACTCTGGAGCCAGGGGAAGCTGAATTGCACTATCTGCCCGGGCAGTACGCACGTATTGAGGTGCCTGGCAGTGGGGAAAGCCGCGCTTACTCTTATGCCAGTGGTAGTGTCCAATCAGGCCGGGTGCGCTTTTTGATCCGCTTGTTGCCGAGCGGATTGATGAGTGACTATCTACGCTCGGGTTGTCAGGTGGGGGAGAGCATTAACTTTACCGCTCCGTTTGGTGCATTTTATCTGCGTGAGGTAACGCGCCCACTGCTGTTTATTGCAGGCGGCACCGGGTTATCCGCGTTTCTCAGCATGCTGGAGAGTCTGGCAGATAAGGGGGGGAGTTACCCGCCGATCCGGCTTTACTATGGTGTTAATCGCGAGAGTGAAATCAGTGAGTTGCAACGGCTCGATGCGCTGGTGGAACAGCTTGATCATTTTAGCTATCAGGTGGTGGTCGCTACCCCGGGCCCCGAGTGGCAAGGTAAAAAGGGCTGGGTGACGGATGCGCTAGAAGAACATCAACTGCAACAACCCTTTGATGCCTATTTATGCGGGCCTCCACCGATGATTGAAGCGGCCAGTAACTGGTTGTCGGCTCACCCCATTGCCGAGCATAAGGTCTATTTCGAGCGCTTTATTTCCAGTTAAGACCTTAGCAGTGCCATTTTCTTGCTTTTGGGCGGGGATTATTTTTGGTGATGGTGATGGTGATGGTGATGGTGATGGTGCGAAAATACATGGAGCATGAGTAGAAATTGGGGGGAGAACAGCAAACAGTCAGCTCCAGGCTAGGTGTGCTTGGAGCTGACAAGGTGCTTACTGCTTGGTTATTAGTGCTTAGGCTTTGGCTGCTTGCGCATCCGCCTGAGCAGACTGAATTGCCGTCAGTGCTACGGTATAGACAATATCGTCAACCAGCGCACCGCGGGACAAGTCGTTTACTGGCTTACGCATCCCTTGCAGCATTGGCCCGATGGACACCAGATCAGCAGAGCGCTGTACCGCTTTGTAAGTGGTGTTACCGGTGTTCAGGTCAGGGAAGATAAACACCGTGGCTTGACCCGCAACCGGTGAATTAGGTGCTTTGGACTGAGCCACATCCGCCATGATCGCCGCATCGTACTGCAGTGGGCCATCAATGATCAGGTCTGGGCGTTTTTCTTGTGCCAGACGCGTGGCTTCACGCACTTTATCAACATCGCTGCCAGCACCGGAGTTACCGGTAGAGTAAGAGATCATCGCTACACGTGGGTCGATACCAAATGCCGCCGCAGAATCAGCAGATTGAATAGCGATTTCTGACAACTGTTCAGCCGTTGGGTCTGGGTTGATGGCACAGTCGCCATAAACCAGTACCTGATCCGGTAACAGCATAAAGAATACTGAAGACACCAGTGAACTGCCCGGTGCAGTTTTGATCAACTGCAAAGGTGGGCGGATGGTATTGGCGGTGGTGTGGACCGCACCGGAAACCAGGCCATCAACCTCACCTTTCTCCAGCATCAGCGTACCCAGAACCACATTATCTTCCAGTTGCTCGCGGGCAACCACTTCGGTCATCCCTTTACTCTTACGCAGTTCAACCAGACGTGGTACGTAGAGTTCGCGCACCGCGACTGGGTCGACAATCTCGATGCCTTTACCCAATTCAACGCCTTGCGCTGCCGCAACGCGCTTAATATCTTCTGGATTACCCAGCAGCACACATTCGGCAATACCACGTTCGGCACAAATAGCTGCGGCTTTCACGGTACGTGGCTCGTCGCCTTCTGGCAGCACGATACGTTTGCCTGCATTGCGTGCCAGTTCAGTCAGTTGGTAACGGAACGCTGGTGGCGACAGGCGACGTGAACGCTCTGACGCTGCGGTCAACGAATCGATCCATTCATTGCTGATGTGGCTTGCCACATAGTTTTGCACTTTTTCGATACGTTGATGGTCATCTGCGGGCACTTCAAGGTTGAAGCTTTGCAGGCTGAGTGACGTTTGCCAAGTGTTGGTATCAACCATAAAGACCGGCAAGCCGGTTTCAAAGGCACGTTCACACAGTTTGTTAATTGAGGCTTCGATCTGGTAGCCACCGGTGAGCAAAATAGCACCGATTTCCACCCCGTTCATGGCGGCCAGACAAGCGGCAACCAGCACATCAGGACGGTCGGCTGAGGTGACCAGCAGAGAACCCGGGCGGAAGTGCTCCAGCATATGCGGGATACTGCGCGCACAGAAGGTGACGGATTTGACCCGGCGGGTCATGATGTCACCTTTGTTAACCACACAAGCTTTCAGGTGGTGAGCCATATCGATAGCACGGGTGGCGATCAGATCAAAGCTCCAAGGTACACAGCCTAAAACCGGCAGGGGGCTGTTGGCAAACAACACCGCAGGGTCAATATTAGCTATGCTGGCTTTGCTTGAGTCATCAAAAATTTCAGACAGGTCTGGGCGTGTACGGCCCTGATCATCCACCGGAGCGTTTAATTTGTTAATGATCACGCCGGTAATGTTTTTGTTCTTGCTGCCGCCAAAACTGGTACGGGCCAGTTCAATACGCTCGGTCAGTTGTGCCGGGGAGTCATTGCCCAATGCCAGAACAAAGACGATTTCGGCATTCAGCGTTTTGGCAATTTCATAGTTCAGCGCATTGGCGAACTGATGCTTACGGGTAGGAACCAGACCTTCGATCAGCACCACTTCTGCATCTTTGGTGTTCGCGTGGTAACGGGCCACGATCTCTTCCATCAACACATCTTGCTGGTTGGAACTCAGTAGACCTTCCACATAACTCATGCGCAGCGGTTCTGCTGCCGGAATGGTGGAGTTACTGCGGATGATCGCCGTCGTCTGGTCAAGAGTGTCGCCGCCGCTGCGTGGCTGAGCAATCGGTTTGAATACGCTCAGACGAACGCCTTTCTGCTCCATGGCGCGGATAACACCCAGGCTGACGCTGGTCAAACCAACGCTGGTGCCGGTTGGGATCAACATAATTGTACGTGACACAGAATAGTCCTCTTCACGGTTTATAGCCTGCAACGGGGCGCAGACAAAATGTGGCTCTAAAACAATATGCGGCTCTAAAACATATTTGGGTCTAAAACCATATATGGGCTCTAAAACAACACCGTCAGCCTAAGCTGACGGTGTGAAGAACCTTAATGGGTTAGACGGAACGCATCTTGTGCGATGACCAACTCTTCATTGGTTGGGATCACCAGCGCCAAGCGGCTGCCATCTTTAGTGATATTACCCGATTTACCGAAACGAGCAGCCAGGTTGCGATCATGGTCAATCTCAAAACCGAGCAGGCCCAGTTTGTCGAGGGCCATTTCACGGACCATGGCAGCATTTTCACCGATACCACCAGTGAAGATAACGGCATCCAGGCGGCCATCCATCAGAGCACAATAAGCGCCGATATACTTGGCCAGACGGTGGCAGTAGACATCCATAGCACGTTTGGCATCGGCTTTGGTTTCGTAGTTATCTTCTACATAACGGCAGTCACTGGTGACTTCAGTGAGGCCCAGCAGACCTGACTCTTTGGTCAGCATCTTGTTGATCTCGTCAATGCTCATCCCCATAGCATCGTGCAGATGGAAGATGATGGCCGGGTCGATATCACCACTGCGGGTACCCATCACCAAACCTTCCAGTGGGGTCAAGCCCATAGAGGTATCGACAGATTGACCGTTGCGAACCGCAGTAACGGAACCGCCATTGCCCAGATGACAGGTAATGAGATTCACTTCTTCAACCGGTTTGTTCAGGACTTTTGCCGCTTCTTGTGTGACGTAGAAGTGGCTGGTGCCGTGTGCACCGTAACGGCGAACGCCATGGTCGCGGTATAAATTGTACGGCAGGGCATACAGATAGGATTCTTCAGGCATCGTCTGATGGAACGCGGTGTCGAAGACGGCAACGTTTTTATCCGTCAGCTCAGGGAAAGATTTTAACGCTTCTGCAATACCGATCAAATGGGCAGGGTTATGCAGTGGTGCAAAAGGGACGGCATCTTTGATACCCTGTAGCACTTCGTCGTTGATAACGGCAGAGGCGGTGAACTTCTCGCCACCGTGAACAATGCGGTGACCGATGGCGACCAATTGGGCGGAAAGCTCAGGTTTTTGTGCCAGAATAGTATTAACGATGAAGTGCAGCGCTTCGCTGTGCGCAGCCCCAGCACCCAGTGCCGCTTCTTGTTTGCTGCCATCCATTTTCCATTTAATGCGGGCCTCAGGAAGATGGAAACACTCGGCCAGACCAGAGAGGTGTTCTTCACCGTTGATGGCATCAATAATGGCGAATTTCAGAGAAGAACTGCCGCAGTTAAGAACCAGTACTAGCTTACTCGACATGGAAGTACCTACTTAAATTGTTGGTGTTGGTATTAAAAAGTCCAATACACGTGGTGAATAAAATGTCAACTACTCATCAAGCGTAGCGCATAATGGCTTTGACATTTATGATTAACATCATGTCAGTGACAGAAAGGCCATGATGATGAATAACGTGTTGATTATCCGGTGATTAAATTACCCGGCTCTGCATTCCAATCGCATGCAAGTTGCCGCCAATCAGGCGGCGCCTTGTAAAATGACAGAGAACAGAGCAAAAAGCTGGCGGATCTCATATCATCTATTATTGGCATAAGATACCGATAGCCAGCTATAAATACAAAATAAATTTAAAGCTTCAACTTTTTTGTTGGTGTTTTTATGGAATTATTTTATTTTTTGTACATAAAGTTGAGGTTGGCATGACAAGCAAACCCCCCGGTTCGTTAAGCTGGTTCCAGATTTTCCAGCGTGGACAGCATTACATGAAAACCTGGCCATCAGACAAACGTTTGGCACCGGTATTCCCTGAAAATCGCGTGGCGAAGGCAACGCGTTTTGCGGTGCGTTTTATGCCGCCATTGGCGATATTTTCGCTCACTTGGCAAATTGCCCTGGGTGGTCAACTCGGCCCGGCCATTGCGACTGCGCTGTTTGCCTGCAGCTTGCCAATGCAAGGGCTATGGTGGTTGGGTCGCCGTTCAGTTACGCCTCTGCCGCCCACTTTATTACAGTGGTTCTTTGATCTGCGTAACAAACTGGTGGAGGCCGGGCAAGCTGTGGCCCCAGTGGAGGGGACGCCAACCTATCAGGCATTGGCGGAGGTGCTCAAGCGTGCCTTCAATCAATTGGACCAAACTTTTCTCGATGACCTTTAAACCGTTCAGGGGAGTTGCTCCGGCTTTTCCCCAGGCTACCCTTCGATAACCCCGGTCAAATCAAAAAAAGGCCCGGTTGTGATTCCACACCCTAACTCAGTATGCGATGCTTTCATCAATATGCAGTGTCAATGTGTAGTAATGAGGACTATAAAATGGAAATGACTAACGCCCAACGTTTGATTTTATCAAATCAATACAAGATGATGACGATGCTTGATCCCGATAATGCAGAACGTTATCGCCGCTTGCAGACCATTATTGAGCGCGGTTTTGGCTTGCAAATGCGTGAGCTGGATCGAGACTTCGGTGAAATGAGTGAGGAAGTGTGCCGTACCATCATCAATATTATGGAAATGCACCATGCACTGCAGGTATCGTGGGAAAACCTCAAGGAGCGTCAAGGGATAGATGAACGTCGTCTGGCTTTCCTGGGTTTTGATGCGGCGACCGAAGCACGTTTTCTGAGTTATGTCCGTTTCTTGGTGAATACCGAAGGGCGATATACGCATTTTGATTGCGGCAGTCACGGCTTTAATTCTCAGACTAAAATGTGGGAAAAGTACCAGCGTATGCTGGCAATCTGGTTATCGTGCCCACGTCAGTATCATTTAAGCGCGGTTGAAATTACGCAAATTATCAATGCCTGATCAAACTTAATGGGGTTTGCCGTGGAGTGTAAGGGGTTTCTGTTCGATCTTGATGGAACGTTAGTCGATTCATTGCCAGCAGTGGAGCGTGCTTGGATCCATTGGGCCAAGCGTCATGATATTAATGAGCAACAGGTATTGGATTTTATCCACGGAAAACAAGCGATAACCTCGCTGCGCCATTTTATGCCCAATGCCACGGAAGCCGAACTGGAACATGAGTTTGTCCTGTTGGAGCAGATAGAATCACAGGATACGCAAGGGGTGGTGGCCTTGCCGGGAGCCAAAGTGCTGCTGGAAGGGCTTACCGATATGGGTATTCCTTGGGCGATAGTGACTTCTGGCTCCATTCCGGTGGCCACTGCGCGCCGTATTGCTGGCGGGTTACCGCATCCTGAGGTGTTTATAACCTGTGAACGGGTCCAGCGGGGTAAACCGCAGCCAGATGCCTATCTGTTAGGTGCGGCAAGTTTAGGTTTGGCACCTGAGTCCTGTGTGGTGGTAGAGGATGCTCCCGCAGGGATTTTATCCGGGCTGGCAGCGGGTTGCCAGGTGATAGCCGTCAATGCCCCTGCCGATACGCCCAAATTGGATCAGGTTAATCTAATCCTCTCTTCGTTGACCCAAATCCGGGTGAGCAAGACGCCAGAGGGGGGGCGTATTGAACTTGTTGTTTAAACGCTATCTGATGATGATTAGCCGCAGGGTTACTCATCAACCACGCTTTAAACGACAACGTTTCAAGCTATATATAGCGATTCAAACAATATATCGCGTTTCAAACTAGATATAGCGTTTCAAACAATAGCGATTCAAACAATATAGCGTTTCAAACAATAGCGATTCAAACGACAGGTGCGGGCTGCATGACTTGGCCCGTACCTGAGTCTCTCACCTGTTTTTTCTGACCTGCACCACAGACCGCAAGAGGTTGTTGTGAACGGCGAATTACTCTGGGTTTTGATGTTACTGCTGGCAGCCATAGTGCTGTTTACTACCAACAAGTTGCGCATGGATGTCGTGGCGTTACTGGTCATTATTGCTTTTGTGCTAAGTGGTACTTTGACCTTGCAGGAAGCAACAACCGGTTTTAGTGATCCCAATGTGATTTTGATTGCAGCCCTGTTTGTGGTGGGGGAGGGTTTGGTACGTACTGGTGTGGTTTACCAAGTGGGTGATTGGCTGGTGAAAGTCGCGGGCAGCAGTGAAACCAAAATGTTGGTTTTGCTGATGCTCTGTGTTGCCGGGCTTGGGGCCATCATGAGTTCGACGGGCGTGGTAGCGATTTTTATTCCTGTGGTGCTCAGTGTCGCTGGGCGTATGAAGATCTCTCCAGGGCGGTTGATGATGCCGTTAAGCTTTGCTGGTTTGATCAGTGGCATGATGACGTTAGTTGCTACACCGCCCAATATGGTGGTCAATAGTGAACTGGTACGTGAGGGAATAGAGGGTTTTGGTTTCTTTGCGGTGACACCGATTGGTGTACTGGTTTTGGTTTTGGGAGTGGGATACATGTTGGTGGCGCGGCGCTGGTTAGTGGACAATCGCGGTATTAACGCCAACGTTGACTGGCAGCGCCGGACCTTCCGTGATTTGATCCGCGACTATAAACTGTCTGGTCGGGCACGCCGTTTGGCGATCCGCAGTGGTTCACCGTTGATTGGTTGTTCGCTGGATGAGTTGCACCTCCGTGTTCGCTACAGTGCCAATGTGATTGGCATTGAGCGTTGGCGGCGCTTTCGACGGGTGATGGTCAGTGCTTTTGCCAACACAGAACTGCGAGAAGGGGATGTCTTGTTGATCGATATATTTGATGACGATATCGATTTACGCCAGTTCTGCCGAGAACAACTATTGGAACCGATGGTATTGCGTGGCGAATATTTCTCTGAGCAGTCACGCAACGTCGGGATGGCAGAGGTTTCCTTAATTCCCAATTCGGCGCTGCTGGGGAAAAGTTTACGTGATGTCGGCTTTCGTCGCCGTTACGACCTCAACGTGGTGGGCATTCGTCGTAACGGTGAAACGTTGAAAGGTCAGTTGGCGAATATCCCGATCGAATTGGGGGATATTCTGTTGGTCATCGGTGATTGGAAGGCCATTCGTCAGTTACAGGCTGAAAACCATGACTTTATGGTGTTGAATCTACCGGCAGAAGTTGATGAGGTGGCACCGGCAATCAATCAAGCCCCACACGCGTTGTTCTGCCTGGCGCTGATGGTGGCGATGATGCTGACCAAAGAGATCCCGAATCCAATAGCGGCATTGATTGCCTGCCTGTTGTTGGGGGCATTTCGTTGTATCGATATGGAGAGTGCCTATAAGGCCATCCATTGGCCGAGTCTTATTTTAATTGTCGGTATGATGCCCTTTGCCCAAGCATTGCAGAAAACCGGTGGTGTTGATCTGATTGTACGCGGTCTGATGGATATTGCCGGTGATGCCGGGCCCCGCGTGATGCTGGCTTGCCTATTTGTCTTGTGCTCAGTGATTGGGTTATTTATCTCTAACACCGCGACGGCGGTATTGATGGCACCCATTGCGATAGCCGCCGCTCAAAAGATGGGCGTCTCGCCTTATCCCTTCGCCTTGGTTATCGCTATTGCCGCTTCTGCTGCCTTTATGACCCCGGTGTCCTCTCCGGTCAATACGCTGGTATTAGGACCAGGGAATTACAAATTTGGTGATTTTGTCAAAATAGGCGTGCCTTTTACCGTACTGGTGATGATGGTCAGTCTGATCGTTATTCCTTGGCTATATGCGTTTTAGACAAAATAGCCCCAGACGCGTAAATGACTAGGCGGCTGGGGCACTTGAGTTGGTGTGGTGACGAAAACCGGCCGGTTATAACGGCGTATCAATGCTGATTTCATCCAGTGACAAGCTGAAACTGGGAATAAACACCGTCATAAAATAGTCCATTTCTGGGCTATGGCGTAGCTGGAGTGTTTTTTCCAGGCGCGCTTTAGCCAGCTTGAATTCATTATTACCGGCCGATAACTCTTCCAGACATTTAACAAAGGCACATAACGCATCTGCCTGCTTGACGATCAGCTTCTCATCTTCGCTGTAATAATGTTCATCAAGGATTGGACGGAAATCGCTTTGTAACTCTGCTGGGATCATATCAAGCAATTTTTGTTGGGCCACTTTCTCTATTTTTTTGTATTCGTGGGCAATTTGCGGGTTGTAATATTTAATCGGGGTGGGCATATCCCCGGTCAACACTTCGCTGACATCGTGGTACATCGCCAGCAGCGCCACGCGTTCTGCATTCAGGTTGCCATTAAATTTCCGATTCTTGATCACTGCCAGCGCATGGGCGACAAACGCAACCTGCAGGCTGTGTTCAGAAACGTTTTCAGTACGCACGTTGCGCATTAACGACCAGCGGCTAATCAGTTTCAAACGGGACAGGTGAGCAAAGAAATGACTCTGGTTCATGGTGCTCTCTTTCTACAGCGATATGACAACAACAGGCAGACAGTATGGGTGCACAGCGTGCACCCAACAAGCTGATTACTGACGGTAGTTTTCGAGGAAACGCCCCAATTTACCTACGGCCATTTCCAGTTCATCTACACGGGGTAGGGTGACAATACGTACGTGGTCTGGATGAGGCCAATTGAACGCACTGCCCTGAACCAGCAGGACCTTTTCTTGTAACAGCAGGTCCAGAATCATCTTCTGGTCGTCATGAATATTAAAGCGTTTGGCGTCAATCTTCGGGAACATATAGAGTGCCCCTTGCGGTTTTACGCAGGAAACGCCAGGGATGTTATTCAGCAGTTCCCAAGTGCGATTACGTTGTTCATACAAACGGCCACCAGGCTGGATAAACTCGCTGATACTCTGGTATCCCCCCAGCGCGGTCTGAATGGCATGCTGCATAGGCACGTTGGCGCACAGGCGCATGGAGGCTAGCATTTCCAGCCCTTCAATATAACCTTTGGCATGTTTTTTCGGCCCGTTGAGCACCATCCATCCCTGGCGAAAACCCGCGACACGATAGGTTTTCGACAGGCCATTAAAGGTGATGGTCAGCAGGTCTGGTGCTAGTGCGGCAATCGAGTGATGAACCGCGTCGTCATAGAGGATCTTGTCGTAAATTTCATCAGAGAAAATGATCAGGTTATGCTGGCGGGCGATTTCGACAATCTCTTCCAGCAGGGCTTTACTGTATACCGCACCGGTCGGGTTATTAGGGTTGATAATCACAATGCCACGGGTGCGCGGTGTGATCTTGCGGCGGATATCATCCAGATCCGGAAACCAGCCAGCCTCTTCGTCACAGAGATAGTGCACCGCTTTACCACTGGAAAGCGAAACGGCGGCGGTCCACAGTGGGTAGTCTGGGGCTGGCACCAGCATTTCATCACCAGAATTGAGCAATGCCTGCATGGATTGAACGATGAGCTCGGATACCCCATTGCCAATATAGATATCCTCGACGGTCACATCACGCATATCACGGGCCTGATAGTGCTGCATGATCGCTTTACGCGCAGAGAACAACCCCTTGGAGTCGCAATAACCCTGTGCGGTAGGAAGATTACGGATGACATCCACCAGAATTTCATCTGGGGCATCAAAACCAAACGGTGCCGGATTGCCGATGTTCAGCTTCAGTACTTTGTTGCCTTCTTCCTCAAGACGCTTGGCTTCTTTGAGTACTGGGCCTCGAATGTCGTAACAGACGTTGTCCAGCTTGCTGGATTTATCAATGGGGGACATAAACAGTTGAGCCTTTTACTTAGATTGAGCTTTTATACTCGTCATACTTCAAGCTGCCTGGGTGTTGGCTTTCCTCACTCACCCCAGTCACTTACCTGTGTAAGCTCCTGGGGATTCTCTGCGTCGCCGCCTACATGCAACTCGAATTATTTAGTGTATAGAGAGGGGTGTTTCTGCCATGGAACACCACAGTTGGTCCAATGTACTCCTGCAAGCGCTCTTTTTGAAGAGTCTTGTAAAGCTTTGGTGCTAACATTCGACTTGAACGGCATTCTAAGTGATTAAAGGTTTTGGCTGGTTTGTTATTGGTGATAAAATCTTAAAAGATGATTATTAATAGTGTATTGATTTAAGTTTATGCTATTAAAGCAGGAGAACGGTTTTGTTGGTATGGCACACGATGAGCGTTCGGAATGTCAAAATCAGTATAAATGATAACAAAATGTAAAAAACTGTTTGCAGAGTTATTATATAGTGGATGAAAAAGGTAAATGCGGCCACAATTCAGTTATCGGAGATCACATTAAATATATTTCAGTAATTCACTGAAGTTTTTTTTGATTACAACTTTATATATTCTAACTATCTCTAGTTGCTGGATAAAATGCGGTATGGTTTGAACAGCGCAGGCGCTTGCAGTGCGAGGGCGACTAGGGTCGAGTAACACAGTAAGCTCTTGAGTATCTGGGCATTGAGCCGAAATAATTCGGATTGCTTGTCAGCCGCAAGTCTGAGATAAATCGATTCCTGACCGATTAGCTCAATGGCGTTGTTACTCAGTTGGTTGTCTTTGGGGGTTCATTGTGATGTGTGCATTCGCCACTTGGCCGCCGCTCGTATGAGCTTGGTTATAGAAAAAGCGATAGAGGTAACGAAATATAAGGAATTTTTTGCCCTCTTCTAATGAGTGGGTTACTGTCATGTCCGGCGCTTGCCATTTTCGGCGGCGTCTTGGAAATACACCAGGGTAGTTTGTAAGTAATAATTTAAAAAGTGAAGAAAACACTATGATAAGTGCAAAACGTCCGTTACTTAATCTCGATCTCGATCTGCTGAGAACATTTGTTGCTGTGGCTGATTTAAAGACGTTTGCGTCGGCGGCAGTTGCCGTCCGTCGTACTCAATCAGCCGTGAGTCAACAAATGCAGCGGTTAGAGCAATTAGTTAACAAAGAGTTGTTTGCTCGCCATGGGCGCAATAAGTTATTAACCGAACATGGTATCCAACTTCTCGGTTATGCCAGGAAAATTCTGCGTTTCAATGATGAAGCCTATGCTTCTTTGGTTTATGACGATGTCGATGGCGTGCTGACTATCGGTGCTTCTGACGATACCGCAGATACTCTTCTGCCTTTTCTGCTTAATCGTGTGACCACGGTTTACCCACGGCTGACCGTCGATGTGCGGGTGAAACGTAGCGCACAAACTATCGATATGCTGGAAAAAGGGGAAGTGGATTTAGCCATTACCACCACCGCTACAGGTGATCATCCGCATGTTGTACTGCGCAACTCCCCAACGTTGTGGTATTGCGCGGCAGATTACTTTTTACAGCCAGGGGAGCCGCTGCCGTTGGTGGTGCTCGACGAACCTAGCCCGTTCCGTGACATGGCGATTAAACATCTGGATGCTGCTGATATTCCTTGGCGTATCGCCTACGTTGCTTCCTCCTTATCTGCGGTGCGTGCTGCATGTAGGGCAGGTTTAGGAATTACTGCCCGGCCTATTGAGATGATGACCCCAGACTTGCGGGTACTGGGTGTAGCAGAGGGGTTACCTCCATTGCCGGATACTCAATATTCACTATGCAAAAATGTGACGTGTGAGAACGAACTGGCCATGACGATTTTTAATGCCGTGAAAAAGGGTAATGAGACTTACCATTTCGATACGGATAGTGTCTTGGTTGCGGAAGATTTCGGCCTCTTGGAGGATGACGAGTAATATCGTCAATTACCCCCTTGGCGACTTGAGGGGGTAACCGATTGAAGCGTACATACGATTTGAATGGGGTATCACCGGCGCTGTTTTGCGCCATGGTGAGACCTCGTTAAGCAAAACCTCTGTCTTTTGGGCAGAGGTTTTTTTTATAGCGCGATCCGGCAGGTACGAAAGGCGAATCCTTGTTATTTGCAAGGTTATCCGGCTGATTTGTTGTGCATTTTTTGAACGAAAGTTGACAAAAATGGTTAAGCCGCCACACTTATTTTTAGTTTTTTCCCCGAAACGTGTCCTGGATCAAAAAAATACCCCGAGCTAGTGAGTGGAACAACAGGGAATTCCTGAGAGAATGGTATAGTAAAACTGAAATGTCGCCATTGGGTTATCTCTGAGTGCAGTTATCTAACGACTAACTGACACGATTTAGCTGAGCTTCTGGTGCGATGATGTTAACAAATTGGTTTGTGTGTAAATTAATGTGTAGATTCTTTTGTTGAAATTGACAAAAGGCTATTGAAAGGAGTAAAAGCTCACAGCAAAATATTGCCTAATTCTCTGTAAAAGCAATGTGTTTGCGTGGCTCTACTCAACCTCTTTCAGGTTATATACACTAAATAATTCGAGTTGCAGGAAGGCGGCGACGCAGAGAATCCCCAGGAGCTTACACAGGTAAGTGACTGGGGTGAGTGAGGAAAGCCAACACACATGCAACTTGAAGTATGACGAGTATAGCCAGCTGGCACGCGGGTGAATTGTCAACCAGGCAAGAGAGCCGAGTTCTGTAGTCAACTGTTTGTTACTTGAAAGATGATGGGTATATAGACCCAAGTTCATTCCAGTTGCAGGTAAAAGGCAAACGAATGAGTCTCTAGCAGCATAGTCAACTATGTGACTAGGGTGAATCAGCGCAGTCAACAACCCTGCAGTTAGAATGGCGACGGGGATATCTCCTTCCCTTGAATCGATGTGGTTCGCTCACCGCCGGTGATTAGAGCAGGCGTTCGCCACCACTTTTGATGAGTAAGCATAGAGTATGTCAACAACCACTGAAGTTATCGCTCATCACTGGGCATTCGTCGTATTTGTCATCATGGCTATTGGGCTTTGCGGCTTTATGTTGCTGGGCGCATTTTTCTTGGGTGGGAGAGCCCGGGGGCGTGCTAAAAACACACCTTATGAGTCGGGGATCGACTCTGTCGGCTCAGCGCGTATGCGCCTTTCAGCCAAATTTTATCTGGTCGCCATGTTCTTCGTTATCTTCGATGTTGAAGCCTTATATCTGTACGCTTGGTCGGTCTCGATTCGTGAGAGCGGTTGGGTAGGCTTTATCGAAGCCGCCATTTTCATTTTGGTGTTATTGGCAGGGTTGGTTTATCTGGTGCGTATCGGCGCATTGGATTGGGTCCCTGTGCGCTCTCAGCGCCTGAGCAAACCAAGCACAATCAAGAACGCCAGCAACAGTCATCCGCAGTAACAGTGAGGCATTAAGATGGACTATACGCTCACCCGCATAGACCCTAACGGTGAGAACGACCGTTATCCCCTGCAAAAACAGGAAATCGTTGGTGATCCTCTGGACCAGCAGGTTCATCGCACGGTCTACATGGGTAAACTTGAACATGCATTGCATGACATGGTGAACTGGGGGCGTAAAAACTCTCTTTGGCCCTATAACTTCGGCCTTTCATGCTGTTATGTGGAGATGGTGACATCATTTACTGCCATTAACGATGTGGCACGTTTTGGTGCAGAAGTATTGCGTGCATCCCCACGTCAGGCGGACTTTATGGTGGTAGCCGGGACTTGCTTCACTAAAATGGCCCCCGTTATTCAGCGTTTGTATGAACAGATGCTGGAGCCCAAGTGGGTGATCTCCATGGGCGCCTGCGCCAATTCCGGTGGTATGTACGATATCTACTCTGTGGTGCAGGGGGTGGATAAATTCCTGCCTGTTGATGTGTATATTCCAGGCTGCCCACCGCGTCCAGAGGCTTATATGCAGGCGTTACTGCTGCTGCAGGAGTCAATTGGTAAAGAGCGCCGCCCATTGTCGTGGGTTGTGGGCGAGCAGGGGGTTTACCGTGCCAATATGCAGTCAGAAAAAGCGCGAAAGCACGCGGAGCGTATTGCGGTAACCAATCTGCGGACGCCAGACGAGATTTAATCGAACTTGCGGCGAAATGACCCTTTAGTGTGGTGAAAAAATTATGACAGATTTAGCGACGCACGACGCCCTACCTGCCTGGGAAACCAGGGATCATCTGAATGATCCGGTGATTGGTGAACTGCGCAACCGTTTTGGGCCGGAAGCCTTCACTGTTCAGCCTACCCGTACCGGAATGCCGGTGGTATGGGTCAAACCTGATCAGTTACTGGACGTCATGACGTTCTTGAGAAAACAGCCGAAGCCTTATGTGATGCTGTTTGACTTGCATGGTATGGACGAGCGTTTGCGCACTCATCGCCAAGGCTTGCCAGCGGCAGATTTTTCTGTTTTCTACCATCTGATCTCTGTTGAGCGTAACCGCGACATCATGCTGAAAGTGGCACTGTCTGAAAAAGACCTTCATGTGCCCACAGTGACCAAGATATTTCCTAATGCCAACTGGTATGAGCGTGAAACTTGGGAGATGTTCGGTATCACTTTTGATGGTCACCCGCACCTGCGGCGCATCATGATGCCGCAAAGCTGGGAAGGTCATCCCCTACGTAAAGATTATCCGGCGCGCGCAACCGAATTCGATCCCTTTGTGTTGACCAAGCAGAAAGAAGATCTGGAAATGGAGTCGCTGAAATTCAGACCGGAAGAGTGGGGGATGAAGCGCAGTACAGACAATGAAGACTTCATGTTCCTTAACCTGGGCCCGAACCACCCCTCTTCCCATGGTGCGTTCCGTATCATTTTGCAGTTGGATGGTGAAGAAATTGTCGATTGCGTGCCGGATGTGGGTTACCACCACCGTGGCGCTGAGAAAATGGGTGAGCGGCAATCCTGGCATAGCTATATTCCTTACACCGATCGTATCGAATACCTCGGTGGCTGCGTAAACGAAATGCCTTACGTACTGGCGGTTGAAAAACTGGCCGGGATCGTGGTGCCGGATCGTGTCAACACCATTCGTGTGATGCTTTCTGAACTGTTCCGCATCAACAGCCACTTGCTGTACATCAGTACCTTTATTCAGGATGTGGGGGCGATGACCCCGGTGTTCTTCGCCTTTACCGACCGTCAGAAAGTGTATGATCTGGTGGAAGCGATTACCGGGTTCCGTATGCATCCCGCCTGGTTCCGTATTGGTGGTGTCGCCCATGATCTGCCCCGCGGTTGGGACCGTCTGCTGCGTGACTTCCTCAACTGGATGCCTAAGCGCCTCGACTCCTATGTAAAAGCAGCACTGCAAAACTCGATTCTTAAAGGGCGCTCTATTGGTGTCGCTTCCTACAATGCCAAAGAGGCATTGGAGTGGGGCGTGACGGGTGCAGGCTTGCGTGCCACCGGGGTTGAGTTTGATGTGCGCAAATGGCGCCCTTATTCCGGCTATGAGAACTTTGATTTTGAAGTACCGGTGGGTGACGGCAACAGTGACTGCTATACCCGAGTGATGCTCAAGGTAGAAGAGCTGCGCCAGAGTTTGCGTATTCTTGAACAGTGCTTGAACAACATGCCGGAAGGGCCGTTCAAGGCGGATCATCCGCTGACCACGCCGCCACCGAAAGAGCGCACGTTGCAGCATATTGAAACGATGATCACTCACTTCTTGCAGGTTTCCTGGGGCCCGGTGATGCCGGCTAACGAGTCATTCCAGATGGTGGAAGCCACCAAAGGGATCAACAGCTACTATCTGACCAGTGATGGTAGCACCATGAGTTACCGCACTCGAATTCGGACACCCAGCTATGCTCACCTGCAGCAAATTCCAGCGGTGATCCGCGGTAGCCTGGTTTCCGATTTGATCGTCTATCTGGGTAGTATCGATTTTGTAATGTCAGATGTGGACCGCTAACTATGCATGATCATGAAAACAATCACCCGGTGAAGCAGGTGCTTGAGTCTGAAGCCGATGTCTTTGTGCTGAGTGCGCACGAACGTCAGGCGATCGAGCACGAGATGCACCATTACGAAGACCCGCGCGCCGCTTCCATTGAAGCCCTGAAAATAGTGCAGAAGCAGCGTGGTTGGGTTCCCGATGGGGCGATTTATGCCATCGCAGAGGTGCTGGGTATTCCTGCCAGCGACGTAGAAGGGGTGGCCACATTCTACAGCCAAATTTTCCGCCAACCCGTAGGGCGCCATGTGATCCGTTATTGTGACAGTGTGGTTTGTCACATCAATGGTTATCAGGGGATTCAAGCCGCTCTGGAGAATAAATTGGCTATCAAGCCAGGTCAAACCACGTTTGATGGCCGTTTTACATTACTGCCTACCTGCTGTTTGGGTAACTGCGACAAGGGGCCGAGTATGATGATTGATGAAGACACCCATGCTCACCTGACGCCGGAAAGCGCGGTCGAATTGTTGGAGCGGTATAAATGATGATGGATATCAAACGTACTGCTGAAATGCATCCGCTCACCTGGCGTTTGCGTGATGATCAACAACCGGTATGGTTGGATGAGTATCGTAGCCAAAATGGTTATCAGGGGGCAGAAAAAGCCCTGAAAGGAATGGCGCCTGACGAGATAGTCAACCTGGTGAAAGAGGCCGGGTTGAAAGGCCGTGGTGGGGCCGGTTTCTCCACCGGGTTGAAGTGGAGCCTGATGCCGAAAGATGAATCCATGAACATTCGCTACCTGTTGTGTAACGCGGATGAAATGGAACCAGGCACCTACAAAGACCGTTTATTGATGGAGCAATTGCCACACCTGTTGGTGGAAGGGATGTTGATTTCAGCTTTTGCGCTGAAGGCCTATCGCGGTTACATCTTCCTGCGTGGTGAATATGTTGAAGCTGCAGAACATTTGCGCCGCGCGATTAGTGAAGCGACGCAAGCGGGTTTGCTGGGCAAAAATATCCTGGGTAGTGGATTCGATTTTGAGCTGTTGGTGCATACTGGAGCTGGCCGTTACATCTGCGGTGAAGAAACGGCGCTGATCAACTCGCTGGAAGGCCGCCGTGCCAATCCACGTTCCAAACCGCCGTTCCCGGCTACCTCTGGGGCCTGGGGTAAACCCACCTGTGTCAACAACGTAGAAACCTTGTGTAACGTGCCTGCCATTCTTGAACACGGTGCGGATTGGTATAAAGGGATCTCGGCAGGTAAGAGTAACGACGCCGGTACCAAATTAATGGGCTTCTCTGGCCGGGTGAAAAACCCGGGTTTGTGGGAGTTGCCGTTTGGTATCACCGCCCGTGAAATTCTGGAAGATTACGCCGGTGGCATGCGTGATGGTTTGCGTTTTAAAGCCTGGCAGCCAGGGGGAGCGGGTACCGATTTCCTCACCGCTGACCACCTGGATCTCCCGATGGATTTTGAAAACATCGCTAAGGCGGGCAGCCGTTTGGGCACTGCGCTGGCGATGGCGGTAGACCATGAGATTGGTATGGTGCCGCTGGTGCGCAACCTGGAAGAGTTTTTTGCGCGCGAGTCCTGCGGTTGGTGTACCCCTTGCCGGGACGGCCTGCCATGGAGCGTGAAGATTCTGCGTGCTCTGGAGCGGGGTGAAGGGCAGCCGGGGGATATTGAAACCCTGGAGCAGTTGTGCCGCGCCTTGGGGCCGGGCAAAACGTTTTGTGCCCATGCACCTGGTGCCGTAGAGCCGCTACAAAGTGCGATTAAATATTTCCGCGATGAGTTTGAAGCCGGTATTGCGCCACAGTATTTGGGCAATGTTCAGGCGATTGGTGGTATTCAGCCAAACAACTTATTGAAGCAACGCTGGTAATCACATCGGTGTCAAGAGACGCAATGGCGGCTCCTGGCCTACCAGCCAAGAAATTTTTTATAATTAACGCTTGAAAAGTAACCGGCAATTTACCTGGCAGCGAGACTGCGAAGTAAAAGCTGACAGTTACCTCAGGCCATTTGGAAGCATGCTGACTATGGCTACGATTCATGTAGACGGCAAAGAATACGAGGTTGATGGAGCAGATAACCTGTTACAGGCATGTCTCTCTCTGGGCCTTGATATTCCCTATTTTTGCTGGCATCCGGCGCTTGGAAGCGTCGGCGCTTGCCGCCAATGTGCGGTAAAGCAATACCAAAATGCGGACGATACCCGTGGCCGTTTGGTGATGTCTTGTATGACACCAGCATCGGATGGAACCTTTATTTCCATTGATGATGCTGAAGCCAAACAGTTTCGTGAGAGTGTGGTCGAATGGTTGATGACCAATCACCCGCACGACTGCCCTGTGTGTGAGGAGGGCGGTAACTGTCACTTGCAGGATATGACGGTGATGACCGGACATAGTTTCCGTCGCTACCGTTTCACCAAGCGTACCCATAACAATCAGGAATTGGGGCCATTTATCTCTCATGAGATGAACCGTTGCATTGCCTGTTACCGCTGTGTGCGTTACTACAAAGACTACGCGGATGGTACCGACTTTGGCGTCTATGGGGCACACGACAATGTCTATTTCGGCCGCCCGGAAAGTGGCACGCTGGAAAGCGAGTTTTCTGGCAACCTGGTAGAAGTCTGCCCAACGGGCGTATTTACCGACAAAACCCACTCCGAGCGCTATAACCGCAAGTGGGATATGCAGTTTGCGCCAAGCATCTGCCAACAGTGCAGCGTGGGGTGTAATACCAGCCCTGGTGAGCGCTATGGTGAATTGCGCCGCATTGAAAACCGCTATAACGGTAGCGTAAACCACTACTTCCTGTGTGATCGCGGCCGTTTTGGTTATGGTTATGTGAATCTGAAAGATCGTCCTCGGCTGCCACAACAGTTGCGCGGCAGTGACTGGATCACCTTGAATGCCGAACAGGCAATGCAAGGGGCGGCAGATATTCTGCGTCAAGCGAAGAAAACCATCGGTATCGGTTCCCCTCGCGCCAGCCTGGAAAGCAACTTTGCGTTACGTGAACTGGTTGGGGCGGAAAACTTTTATAGCGGCAATAGCCAAGCGGAACAGCAACGTTTGCACCTGATGCTCAACGTGCTGAAAAACAGTGGGGTTTATACCCCGAGCCTGCGCGAGATCGAAAGCTACGACGCGGTACTGGTATTAGGTGAAGACCTGACCCAGACAGCGGCCCGTATTGCGCTGTCGGTTCGTCAGGCGGTGAAAGGTAAAGCACGTGCCATGGCAGCCGCGCAACGGGTGGCTGATTGGCAGATCGCCGCAGTACAGAACATTGGCCAACATGCGAAACATCCGCTGTTTGTCACCAATGTTGATAGCACGCGTATGGATGATATTGCCGCCTGGAGTTATCACGCGCCGGTTGATGAGCAAGCCCGTCTCGGTTTCGCCATCGCCCATGCACTGGACCACTTAGCGCCAGCGGTAGCCGGGTTGTCTGATGATCTCAACAAGAAGATTGATGTGATCGTGCAGGCCTTGGCGGGTGCACAGAAACCATTAATCGTCACCGGCAGCAATGTGGGCAGCGAAGCGATTATTGCGGCGGCCGCCAACATTGCCAACGCATTGAAAGCTCGTGGTTCTAACGTGGGCATCACTTTGGTTGCTGCGGATGCCAACAGCCTCGGCTTGTCGATGATCGGTGGTGGTTCCCTTGATGAAGCGCTGCGGGAATTGGAAAGTGGCGCGGCAGATACCGCGATTGTGATGGAGAACGACCTCTATCGTCATGCGCCTGCGGCCAGAGTGGATGCCGCATTGGCACAAGTTCGCAACCTGATCGTTGCTGATCATCAGCGCACTACCCTGATGGATAAGGCTAACCTGATCCTGTCTGCCGCCAGTTTTGCTGAGAGTGATGGCACCGTGGTGAATCAGGAAGGGCGCGCACAGCGTTTCTTCCAGGTATACGATCCGGCTTATTACGATGATGCCAAGAAAGATATTCATAGCATCATATTGGAAAGCTGGCGTTGGATGCATTCATTGCACTCTGCTTATGCCAGTCGCCAAGTGGACTGGACGCAGTTGGATGATGTGATTGCCGCTTGTGTGGCAGCATTACCTCAACTGCAGGGGGTTCAGGAGGCGGCACCGGATGCAACATTCCGTATTCGTGGGCAGAAACTGGCTCGTTCACCGCACCGCTATAGTGGACGTACTGCGATGCGGGCTAACATCAGTGTGCATGAGCCCCGTCAGCCTCAGGATAAAGACAGTATGTTTGCCTTCTCGATGGAAGGGACCAACAGCCCACTGGCTGATCGCCAGCAGATCCCTTTCGCCTGGATGCCGGGTTGGAACTCACCACAGGCCTGGAACAAATTCCAAGCGGAAGTGGGCGGCAAACTGCGCCATGGGGACCCAGGGATACGCCTGATCGAAGCGGGGGAGGGCAACCTGGGTTACTTCTCTTCAATTCCGCTGCCATTTATGGCGGAAGGCTGGCGTGTAGCCCCTTATTACCACCTGTTTGGTAGTGACGAAACCTCACAACGTTCAGCGGTGTTCCAACAGCGGATGTCACCCGCTTACGTGATGCTCAACGTTGCAGATGCCGCACAACTGGGTGTTAACGCCGGTGCGATGCTGGAGTTCGACTGTGTGGGTCAAACGTTACGTTTGCCGCTACGTTTGAGTGAAACCTTAAGCCAGGGCCAGATCGGTCTGCCGCTTGGCTTGCCAGGGATCCCGCCGATACTGGTGGGGGAAATGGTTGAAAATCTGCGGGAGGCAGCACGATGAGCTGGTTTACACCTGAGGTAATCGACATTCTGATCGCCATTCTAAAAGCGGTGGTGATCCTGCTCGTGGTGGTCACCTGCGGTGCCTTTATGAGTTTTGGCGAACGCCGCCTGTTGGGGCTGTTCCAGAACCGTTACGGGCCAAACCGTGTTGGCTGGGGGGGATCACTGCAGTTAGTCGCTGACATGATCAAAATGTTCTTCAAGGAAGACTGGGTACCGACCTTTGCTGACCGGGTGATCTTTACCCTGGCACCGATGATCGCCTTTACTTCCCTGTTACTGGCCTTTGCCATTGTCCCGGTCAGCCCGACTTGGGTGGTGGCGGATCTTAACATCGGCATTCTGTTCTTCCTGATGATGGCTGGGTTAGCGGTGTATGCAGTGCTGTTCGCTGGCTGGTCGAGTAACAACAAATACTCGTTGCTGGGGGCGATGCGTGCTTCTGCGCAAACGCTAAGCTATGAAGTGTTTCTCGGCCTGTCGCTGTTGGGCGTCGTCGCCCAGGCGGGCTCGTTCAACATGCAGGCGATTGTCGAGTCGCAAGCCCATGTCTGGAATGTCATCCCGCAATTTTTTGGTTTCCTGACCTTTGCCATTGCCGGGGTTGCGGTGTGTCACCGTCATCCCTTTGACCAACCCGAGGCTGAACAGGAACTGGCGGATGGTTACCATATTGAATACTCCGGCATGAAGTTCGGTCTGTTCTTTGTGGGGGAGTATATCGGCATCGTGACGGTATCAGCCTTGATTGTCACGCTGTTCTTCGGCGGTTGGCATGGGCCGTTTTTGCCACCATTTATCTGGTTCGCACTGAAAACCGCCTTCTTCATGGTGATGTTCATTCTGATCCGTGCTTCGCTGCCACGTCCGCGTTATGACCAGGTGATGTCGTTTGGTTGGCGCGTTTGTCTGCCATTGACGTTGCTGAATCTGTTGGCAACCGCTGCGGTCATTTTGTACCAAGCTGAATAAGGGGTGAATAAACCATGACATTGAAAGAGTTGGTGGTTGGTTTCGGCACCCAGGTGCGCAGTCTTTGGATGATTGGCCTGCATGCCTTCGCCAAACGCGAAACCCTAATGTATCCGGAAGAACCAGTCTATCTGCCACCACGTTACCGTGGTCGCATCGTGCTGACGCGTGATCCCAATGGTGAAGAGCGTTGTGTGGCCTGTAACCTGTGCGCCGTGGTCTGCCCGGTGGGCTGTATTTCACTGCAAAAAGCCGAGCATGAAGATGGGCGTTGGTACCCGGAGTTTTTCCGTATCAACTTCTCACGTTGCATCTTCTGCGGTTTGTGTGAAGAGGCCTGCCCAACCACCGCGATCCAATTGACCCCTGATTTTGAAATGGGTGAGTTCAAGCGCCAGGATTTGGTCTACGAAAAAGAAGATCTGTTGATCTCGGGGCCGGGTAAATATCCGGAATATAACTTTTACCGCATGGCCGGTATGGCGATTGACGGCAAAGCTAAGGGCGAAGCCGAAAATGAAGCCAAACCGATCGACGTCAAAGGTCTGTTGCCGTAGGAGCAAGCATGGAAATTGCCTTTTATTTGGCAGGTTTGATTGCGATAGTCGCGACGATACGCGTTATTTCGCATACCAATCCTGTACATGCGCTGCTGTATCTGATCGTGTCTCTCTTGGCGATCTCGGCAGTCTTTTTCTCACTGGGGGCTTATTTTGCCGGGGCGTTGGAAATCATCGTTTATGCGGGTGCCATCATGGTGCTGTTCGTGTTTGTGGTGATGATGCTCAACCTGGGTGGTTCCGTACAACAGCAAGAGCGTGAGTGGTTGAAACCCTCTGTTTGGATTGGCCCCGCGTTGTTGTCACTGGTTTTATTGCTGGTGTTGATTTTTGCTATCCGCAGTGTGGCGGATCAAGGCATCAGCGGGGAAGTGATCGATGCCAAAGCGGTGGGTATCAGTCTGTTCGGCCCTTATGTGCTGGCGGTTGAACTGGCTTCAATGCTGCTGTTGGCGGGGCTGGTGGTTGCCTTCCATATTGGCCGTGAAGAAAAAGCCGGTGAAGTGCTGAGTAATAGCGCCGCAAGCAGTGACATGGCGAAAAGAAAATCGGAGGAGCAAGCATGATCCCTCTTCAACATGGGCTTATCCTGGCGGCAATTCTGTTTGCACTGGGGCTGGGCGGGTTGATATCCCGGCGTAATCTGCTGTTTATGCTCATCAGCCTGGAAGTGATGATCAACGCTGCGGCATTGGCGTTTATCGTAGCGGGGAGCTATTGGCATCAGCCAGATGGGCAGATTATGTATATCTTGGCGATCAGCCTGGCAGCCGCCGAAGCCAGTGTCGGCTTGGCATTGCTGCTGCAGCTCTACCGTCGCCGTCATACCCTGAATATTGATACTGTCAGTGAGATGCGCGGATGAATCTATTATATTTAACCATTCTGCTGCCGCTGCTCGGCTTCCTGTTGCTGGCGTTTTCCCGGGGGCGCTGGTGTGAAAACCTGGCCGCAACCGTCGGCGTTGGCTCAGTTGGCCTGGCAGCACTGGTCACGGCCTATGCCGCTGTGGATTTTCTTGCTCAACAGGCTACGGGTGTTCAGCTGTTTGAACAACACCTGTGGACCTGGATGGCGGTAGGCAATTTCAACATTGGGGTTACCCTGGTGTTGGATGGCCTGTCACTCACTATGCTGTCGGTGGTCACGGGTGTCGGTTTCTTAATTCACATGTATGCCTCTTGGTATATGCGTGGTGAAGAGGGATATTCACGCTTCTTCGCTTATACCAACCTATTTATCGCCAGCATGGTGGTTCTGGTTCTGGCCGATAACCTGTTGCTGATGTACCTGGGCTGGGAAGGTGTTGGTCTGTGCAGTTACCTGTTGATCGGTTTTTACTATAAAAACCCGGCTAATGGGGCGGCGGCAATGAAAGCCTTTATCGTCACCCGTGTGGGTGATGTGTTCTTGGCTTTTGCGCTGTTTATTCTGTATCAGCAACTGGGCACGCTGAACATTCGTGAACTGATGGTGCTGGCACCACAGAAACTGGCGGTGGGCGACAGTGCAATTACCTGGGCAACCCTGATGTTACTGGGTGGTGCGGTGGGTAAATCGGCACAGTTACCGTTGCAAACCTGGCTGGCAGATGCGATGGCCGGCCCAACCCCGGTATCTGCTTTGATTCACGCGGCCACCATGGTGACTGCGGGTGTTTACCTGATTGCCCGTATGAACGGTTTGTTCCTGATGGCGCCACAAGTGTTGGAGCTGGTGGGCGTGGTCGGTGGGGTAACGTTGCTATTGGCGGGTTTTGCCGCGCTGGTGCAGACCGATATCAAACGCGTGTTAGCCTACTCAACCATGAGCCAGATTGGTTATATGTTCCTGGCGCTGGGCGTACAGGCTTGGGATGCGGCAATCTTCCATCTGATGACACACGCCTTCTTCAAAGCCTTGCTGTTCCTCTCCTCTGGCTCAGTGATTCTGGCCTGTCACCATGAACAGAACATTTTCAAAATGGGGGGCTTGCGCAAGAGCATTCCACTGGTTTATGTCTGCTTCCTGGTGGGGGGCGCTGCTTTGTCGGCACTGCCTATGGTTACCGCAGGTTTCTTCAGTAAGGATGAGATCCTGGCTGGCGCGATGGCTAACGGCCATTTCAACCTGATGATGGCAGGGCTGGTGGGGGCATTTATGACTTCACTGTATACCTTCCGTATGATCTTTATCGTGTTCCATGGTGAAGAGAAAATCAAAGCCCATGCCGTGAAAGGGATTACTCACCACTTGCCACTGCTGGTGCTGTTGGTGCTGTCCACCTTTGTGGGTGCGATGATTGTTCCACCACTTTCTGGGGTACTGCCGTCAACCACCGAGTTGCCACATGGCAATGTGCTGACACTGGAAATCACCTCTGGGATGGTGGCCATCATCGGTATCCTGCTGGCAGCTGCGCTGTGGTTAGGTAAACGCACCTTGGTGAACAGCATCGCACAAAGTGCGCCGGGGCGTTTCTTGTCAACCTGGTGGTTTAATGCCTGGGGCTTTGACTGGCTGTATGACAAGGTGTTTGTCAAACCCTACCTGGCGATTGCCAGATTGCTGCAAAGCGATCCACTGAACTCACTGATGAACTTGCCTGCAATCTTTGCCCGCTGGGGGAATCGTGGTTTGGCGGTGAGTGAGAACGGTTATATCCGCTGGTATATCGCCTCTATGGGGGTGGGCGCCGTGCTGGTATTGGCGCTGTTGATGATGGTTTAACAGAGCAGTTTGGACACAATTATCGGGCGTAGCGCTCGTTAATTTAGCGCTATGTACAACGTTTTTGCTTTACACCCAAGAATTTCAAATTGGAGCTAGGCGGCACGTGCACGAATCCCCAGGAGCTTACACAAGTAAGTGACTGGGGTGAGTAAACGTAGCCAACAACGCTCCAGCTTGAAAGAGACGGGTAGAATAAGGGATACAAAACGCCATGATATTAACTTGGCTAATTCTTCTCCCCTTTATCGGTGGTCTGCTGTGTTGGCAGAGTGAGCGTTTCGGCACTAAAATGCCGCGCTGGATCGGATTGATCGCGATGGGGCTGACATTAGTTCTCACCTTGCAACTGTGGTGGCAGGGCAACTATTCACTGCTTAAGCCGTTGGGGATTCCACAGTGGCAGTCTGAGTTTTCTGTGCCGTGGATCCCGAGCTTTGGTATCAGCTTCCACCTGGCACTGGATGGTTTGTCGCTACTGATGGTAGTGCTGACCAGCTTGCTGGGGGTGGTGGCAATTCTCTGTTCCTGGAATGAAATCCAGCGAAATCAGGGTTTTTTCCACCTGAACCTGCTGTGGATCCTCGGTGGGGTTATCGGGGTGTTCCTCGCCATTGACTTGTTCCTGTTCTTCTTCTTCTGGGAAATGATGTTGGTGCCGATGTATTTCCTGATTGCTCTGTGGGGGCATAAGGCATCGGATGGTAAAACCCGTATTACGGCGGCTACCAAGTTCTTTATCTATACCCAGGCCAGTGGTCTGGTGATGTTGGTTGCCATCCTCGGCTTGGTGTTTGTTCATCATAATGCCACTGGTGCCTGGACCTTCAACTATGTAGAACTGTTGAACACACCAATGTCGCACCAAGTGGAATACCTGCTGATGCTGGGCTTCTTTATCGCTTTCGCGGTGAAAATGCCAGTGGTGCCATTACACGGCTGGTTGCCGGATGCTCATAGCCAGGCACCGACTGCGGGTTCGGTGGACTTGGCAGGGATTTTGTTGAAAACGGCGGCCTATGGCCTGTTGCGTTTCAGCTTGCCGCTGTTCCCTAATGCTTCGGCTGAGTTTGCACCGATCGCCATGTGGCTGGGGGTGATTGGTATCTTCTACGGTGCCTGGATGGCATTTGCCCAAACCGATATCAAACGTCTGATTGCTTATACTTCCGTTTCCCATATGGGCTTTGTGCTGATTGCCATCTATACCGGTAGCCAATTAGCTTACCAGGGGGCGGTGATCCAGATGATTGCTCACGGCCTTTCTGCCGCCGGGTTGTTTATTATCTGTGGCCAGTTGTATGAACGCCTGCATACCCGCGATATGCGCCAGATGGGCGGCTTGTGGGGGCGGATCAAGTATATCCCTGCGCTTTCCCTGTTCTTTGCCGTGGCCACTCTGGGGATGCCGGGTACCGGTAACTTTGTCGGTGAATTTATGATCCTGTTTGGTAGCTTCCAGGTTACCCCGGTGATCACGATAATTTCAGCTTTCGGTCTGGTGTTTGCTTCGGTTTATGCCTTGATGATGATGCAACGTGCTTACTACGGTGCGCCGAAGTCAGACCAACCGTTGCCGGGCATGAGTGCTCGTGAATTGTTTATCGTTCTGCTGTTGGTGGTGCTGTTGGTGCTGTTGGGGGTCTATCCTCAACCGGTTCTGAATACCTCAAGTGCAGCGATGGACAACGTGCAACACTGGTTTGGTCCGTCAGTTTCAGCCATTTTAACTACAAGGCCGTAATTCGCCATGACAATAACTCCTCAACAACTGATCGCACTGTTACCGCTGTTGATCGTCGGATTGACGGTGGTGGTTGTGATGCTGTGCATTGCGTGGCGACGCGACCACTTTATCAATGCTACTCTGGCTGTCGTCGGCCTTAACCTGGCACTGCTTTCGCTCTATTTTGTCGGACAAGTTGGTCCGATAGACGTCACTCCGCTGGTGCGGATTGACGGTTATTCGATGTTCTATACTGGGCTGGTGCTGTTGGCCAGCTTGGCAACCTGTACCTTTGCCTACCCTTGGCTGGCGGGTTACCCGGATAACCGTGAAGAGTTCTACCTGCTGGTATTGATTGCTACCATGGGGGGGCTGTTACTCGCCAGTGCCAACCATTTGGCTTCGCTATTCCTCGGCATTGAACTGGTTTCGTTGCCGCTGTTTGGCCTGATTGGTTATGCCTACCGCCAGAAGCGTTCGTTAGAAGCCGCCATCAAGTATATGGTGCTCTCTGCCGCTGCCTCCAGCTTCCTGCTGTTTGGTATGGCGCTGCTGTATGCCGAATCGGGTGACCTGTCATTGGCGGGCCTGGGCAAGAGTTTGCAGGAACATTTGGTTCACCAGCCACTGGTGTTGGCAGGGATGGGCATGATGCTGGTTGGCCTCGGCTTTAAACTTTCGTTGGTGCCATTCCAGTTGTGGACGCCGGATGTTTATCAAGGCGCCCCAGCACCGGTTTCAACCTTTCTGGCAACTGCCAGCAAGGTTGCGATCTTTGCGGTAGTGATGCGTTTGTTCCTGTATGCGCCCGCTGCTGATCATGAAGCGCTGCGCATCGTGCTGGCGGTGATCGCCTTCTGTTCGATCCTGTTTGGTAACCTGATGGCGATTAACCAGACGAACATTAAGCGGTTGCTGGGTTACTCCTCTATCGCTCATCTGGGTTATCTGTTGGTGGCGCTGATCGCGGTACAAAGCCACGATCTGGCACTGGAAACCGCTGGTGTTTATCTGACCGGTTATCTGTTCAGCAGTTTGGGCGCCTTCGGGGTGGTGAGTTTAATGTCCAGCCCTTACCGTGGACCGGATGCCGATTCGCTGTTCTCTTACCGCGGTCTGTTTTGGCATAAGCCTATTCTGTCGGCGGTGATGACGGTGATGATGTTGTCATTGGCCGGTATCCCGATGACGCTGGGCTTTATTGGTAAGTTCTATGTGGTTGCCATGGGCGTTAGCGCGCATCTGTGGTGGTTGACTGGTGCGGTGGTGGTTGGTAGTGCCATTGGTTTGTACTACTACTTGCGTGTGATCGTCAGCCTCTATTTAAGCGCCCCAGAAACCTTGAGACGGGATACCCCCAACAACTGGGCATTGACTGCCGGTGGGGTGGTGGTGCTGATTTCAACGGTGTTGGTACTGTTGTTGGGGCTCTACCCGCAACCACTGATTACCCTGGTGCAGATGGCAAAACCGATGTTTTGATCGTTGGCGGGTCATAACTGGACAACAAACATGAGTACAGAAGGGCAGGCCGATGTGTCTGCCCTTAATATCAATAGAGCACCCGTTGTTGGGTGCTTTTATTTTTATGCAAAACTACGATGAATGGCATCACAGTCAAGTAGGATGGTGCCGCCAATATTGCCGAGCTGAAACTGGGCGTGGAAGGGCAAGTCAACAAGCAGGTGAATCTGTGGGGCAACGTTGGCCAGCAACTGGGCAACAACGGCTACAGCGATACTGCGGTAATGCTGGGTGTTAAATACAACTTCTAAAGCGTGAACACTTTCCCTGTCTCCGGCGCTGTTTGTTAGCGTAATAGCCGCAGGCAGGGAAGGCGACACTTTACCCCCTGTTTTTGGGGCCGATTCTCAACTCATTGAGCTACGGCTGGATGAGGTCAATCAACGCCCCAATATCACTTCCACTTGATAGATTTTCCCCTCATCGAGCAAGGTAATCACTGGTTGTGGTTGCCGTTCACCGTCAACGAACACTTGCGTGTGGCCCTCGCCTTGGCGCAGGACTAAGCGATATTCGCTGCTTCCTTCACGGTAGGTTAGCGTAACTGGCGGCCAACCAACGGGCAACCGGGTGTTGATGGCCAGGGTATTGCCACGGCGTTTTAGCCCAAGTAGTGACTCTATGATCAGCCGATACATCCAGCCTGCGGAACCGGTATACCAACTCCAACCACCACGGCCAATATGCGGGGCGACGGCATAAATATCCGCCGTAGCAACATAAGGCTCAACTTTGTAGCGATCTGCCGCCATGCTGTCTAGGCTATGGTTGATTGGGTTAATCATGGCCATCAATTCCCAGGCGCGTTCGATATTGCCCATTTCGGCGAAGGCCATTACTGCCCATATGGCCGCATGAGTATATTGTCCGCCGTTTTCCCGCACACCGGGCAGATAACCACGGATATAACCTGGGTTCGGGCCCTTGCCATCAAAAGGTGGCGTCAGCAGTTTGATGATCCCGGCCTGGTTATCCACCAGGTGCTTATCCAACGATTGCATCGCCTGCGTACTGCGTGCCGAGTCGCCACCGCCGGAAAGAACTGACCAGCTCTGGGCGATGGCATCAATGCGGCACTCCGCGCTGTGCTGCGACCCCAAAGGTTCGCCATTGTCGAAGTAGCCACGGCGGTACCACTCACCATCCCAGGCGTGAGCGTGCAGGTTAACGCGCAGTTGTTCCGCTTGCTGTTGGCACCATTGCGCTAATTCTGGATCACTATGCTGGTGAGCCAGCTTGCCGTAGCGTTGCAGAATAGAGAACAGGAAGAAACCGAGCCAAACACTCTCGCCACGACCTTCCGATCCGACTTTATCCATGCCGTCGTTCCAGTCACCACTGCCCATCAGTGGCAGCCCGTGCTCACCCAGTCTCAGGCCATGCTTCAGCGCTCTGACACCGTGCAGATACAGGCTCTCTTGTTCGGTACTGGTACCCGGCTGTTCGTAACATGACTCTTCACCCGCTGCCAATGGGCGTGCTGTCAGATAACTTACCTGCTGTTGAAGAACGGCCTGATCGTCCGTGGCATCAAGGTAATGGCAAATAGCCAAAGGCAACCACAGGTAATCATCGGAACAGCGGGTGCGTACCCCATTGCCCTGTGGCGGATGCCACCAGTGCTGAACATCCCCTTCAATAAATTGCCGCGAAGCACATAACAGGATTTGTTCGCGTAGACGTTCAGGCTGGGTGTGTGTCAGTGCCAGCGTATCTTGCAGTTGATCGCGGAAGCCAAACGCACCACCCGATTGATAATAGCCACTGCGGGCTTGAAGGCGGCAGGCGATGGTTTGATACAGCAGCCAGCCATTAGCCAGCAGATCGACAGCCGGATAGGGGGTGGCGATTTGTACCTTGTTCAGCAGCCCGTCCCAGTGTTGCTCCACCAGGTGTAACTCGTGATGCAGCACATCTTCTTGCAGATAATGGCGTAGCAGGGCTTCGGCTTCGTCAGTATCTTGCCCCAGGCCTAGAGCGAATACCCAACTGCGTTGGTCGCCATCAATGAGGCTAATGGCAGACTGCACCGCCCCACAAGGGTCCAGACCGCCGCCGGTCTTGCCGGATAACCGTCGTAATTTCAGAACGGCAGGGTCGGCCAGCGTACCGTTGCGGCCAATAAATTCCCGCCGATCACCGGTGATTGAACAATGTACGCCAGTCACGCCGAAGAACGCCGTGCGTGGCGAACCACTACTGGTGTAATAGTTGTTGGCGAGGATGCCGCAACCCCCAGGCACGGTTGCGCTGCGGGTCACTACATGCATTGCCGCTTTTTGGCGCGAATCACCGAGGATAAACTCCATATATCCGGTGGTAGAAAGCCTACGGGTGCGCCCAGAGGCATTGGTCAGGGTGAGCAGGAACAACTTCACTGGTGCATCTTTGGCCACCAGCACCGTCAGTTGGCTATCGATACCGCTTTCCCGGTGCTCGAACACGCTATAGCCAAAACCGTGGCGCGTCAGGTAATGACCACTCCCTTTGGCGGGGAGTGGTGTAGGTGACCAAATATGCCCACTCTCTTCATCACGCAGGTAGAAGGCTTCACCGCTACGGTCACTCACCGGGTCGTTATTCCACGGGGTCAAGCGGTACTCGTGGGCGTTTTCATACCAGGTATAAGCCTGGCCACTTTCTGAGACCACTGAGCCGAACATCTCATTGGCAATCACGTTTGCCCAAGGTGCTGGCGTGACCCGGCTTTCGTTAACGGCGATGACATATTCGCGGCCATTTGCCGAGAAGCCCCCATAGCCGTTGTAGAATTGCAGGTTATCGATGTCAGGTAGCTGGGGTGAATGCAGGTTGTGCGGTAAACGAGTCAGGACAGCCAGCTTAGAGGCGGCGGTTGGCGGGCCTAATGGTTGCTGTTGGGTTGGTGGCTGTTGCAAACGTTGGTTGAGTTGCTCCACCAGCCCACCGCGCCGATCATCCAGATAAATCCGCGCTACGCTCAGTAGCAGGGTACGGTCTTCCGGCGACATCAATTCGCCGGAGCGAACGAAGATCCCGCCAGGCTTGTCAGTCAGGCATGACTCCATGCCAGCGGCAATCATCTCCATGATCTGATTTTGCAGATCTTGCCGATAGCCCCCGAGATCCTGATTAATAATCACCAGATCAACCTGTAGCCCTTTCAAGCGCCAGTAGTTATGTGCCTGGATCAGCTTTTTCACCAGTGCGATATTCTCACTGTCGCTGACAGATAACAGCACAATAGGCAGATCACCGGAGATGGAATAGCCCCAAAGCCCGGATTGCCCACGGCGGTTATTGATGATTTCACTGCTGGCGGCACGCATTTCTTGTGCCGGGAATACCACCGCGCTGGCCAAGCGATTAAACAGATTGGCGTCTTCTTCATTGGCATTAAGCTGGCGTAGCACTACTTGGCTGTGTGACCAGGCCAGTTCGAAAATACGGTCCGCCATATAGCGGTCACGGTATTTCTCCAACATTGCCAGGCTGCTGTCACGGTCTTCACAAACGCCATAGAAGATATCTAGCGTCAACGGTTGATTGGGTTTAAGCACCACCTGCTGGCGGATAGCCATTATCGGGTCGAGTACTGCGCCGGCGCTATTGGTCAGGGGGCGGTTCTGATGCAGCGCCTGCGGGTTGGCTGGCGTGCGACCCCGGCCGATAAACTTGGCCCGATCGGTTTCAAACGAGGTCTGGTTACTGCCCCCTGGCAGGATCATCATATGCAGCAACCACGGCGATTTTTCTTGCGGTTCACGGGGGCGGCGGTGGCACAGAATGGCGTCCTGATCAGGCAGTAACTCAGTTTGTACAAACAGATTGCTGAATGCAGGATGGGCCAGGTCATTGTTGGCTGGGGCCAGCACCACTTCGGCATAGCTGGTAATTTCGATGATACGCGTTTGTTTGCCACGGTTAACCAAGGTCAGGCGGCGCAGTTCGATATCATCCTCTGGTGAAATCACCACTTGAGTTTTCACCGAAAGCATCCCCTGCTGGCGTTGGAACTCCGCACCTGCGTCGTTGAAGGTGGCGCGGTAACCCCCTTTCTCGCTTCCTCCGGTAGGTTGCCAGGTGTTACTCCACACCTCACCGGTTTGTGGATCACGCAGGTAACAGAAAGCCCCCCAGTTGTCGCAGGTGGCATCCTCGCGCCAACGTGTCAATGCCAGATCCTGCCAGCGACTATAGCTACCCCCACTTTGGCTGATCATTAGGTGATAGTTGGCATTAGACAGCAGTTGCACTTCGGGAATGAAGGAATCAACACCGGTGAATTCGCGGGCAGCAAAACTGGCCGGTGTAATGGTGCCTTCATGAGTTTCGAAGTGGCGGCGGGTGCTGTAAAGCTCGATGGCATCCGGCACCCGTTCCTGCAAAACCAGCCGGGTTGACTGGAAAGCAGGGTAGCGGGAAAAACGTTTTACCATTGGTGCATCCAACAACAGATGCGATAACGCCAGGAAGCTCATCCCCTGATGGTGAGCCATATAGGAACGGACAATCACATACAGTTGCCCCCAACTGAGGCGGGATGCGGTGTAATCCAGTGCTTCGTAGAAACCATAACGCCCTTTGGCGCCGTTTTTTTCCAGCGTCAGCAAATTGTTGCAGGCACTGTCGGGGTCAACCATCAACGCCAGTAGGGTGGCGTAAGGGGCAATGACCATGTCATCCCCCAGCCCGCGTCGCAAGCCTAATCCCGGCACCCCAAAGGCGTGATATTGGTAGTTTTGCAACACATCAAAGCCAAAATAGCCGGATTCAGAAATCCCCCACGGGACACCGCACTCTTTGCCCCAGGCAATTTGCCGTTTTACGGCCGCACGGCACATTTGCACCAGAACGGTATTGGGGTAGGCCGGCATCACCAATTGCGGCATCAGATATTCGAACATCGAACCGCTCCAGGACATCAGGGCCGGTTCTTTATTGATCAGGGTAAACAGTCGCCCCAGTGCAAACCAACTGCGCTGCGGGATTTGGTTGGTGGCAATGGCGACATAGTTGGTCAGGCGGATTTCTGAGGCCAACAGATCATATTTACTGCTGTCTGCGCGGTTTTGATCGCAGTTGAAACCGACAGTCAGCAAATGTGTGGTTTTGTCGTACAGGAAACTGAAGTCCATATGCGCCATGTTTTCTAACCGCTGTTGCAACAGCGTCAATTGTGCCAGGCGTTCGGTAGCCAGTTGAGTCACGCTATCAAGTTGCACTTGCTGCTCTGCTGATAGCCTCAGCTGTTTGGGCGGGTTGGCTAACCAGTGCAGGCTGGGCACTTGCTCCAGTGCCGGCAGGCTGTTGTTCAACCAACCAAACCATAAGCTCCACTCGCTGCTGAGTTCGTTGAGTTGTTGCTGAAAAGCCGCTGCCCAGCGTTGAGTCGCTTCGCCCTGTTGCCGTGCGCTTTCCTGTAGGTTTTGGCTCTCACTAAGCAGCGTATTCAGTTCAGTTTGCAGTGCTGCCGGAGGGGCATTGTTTGCCCGTTGCCACAGTTTGCGCAACTGCTGCAAGGCTTGGGGGGCGGTGGCTCCCCAGTGCTGCTCTAGCAACAACAGGGTGTCATCAAGCCCGCCAAGCAGGCGGGACGGGTCGATCACCGGTTGATTGGCCAACGGCGGTAACCCGGCACTCAATGTCAGTAGATGAGCAGCGAAGTTCCCACTGTCCACGCTGGAGACATAGCGCGGGCTCAGGGGTTCCAGTGTCCGGGTGTCATACCAGTTGTACAGATGACCCCGGTAACGCTCCATACGCTCCAGTGTGCCCAAGGTCAGAGTAATGCGCTGTAAGGCACCACTGAGGGTGAGATAACCGAAGTCATAGGCGGTGAGATCCGCCAGCAGCGACAGCCCGATATTGGTGGGCGAAGTACGATGCGCGATCATCGGCTCCGGGATCTCCTGGAAGTTATCCGGCGGTAACCAATTCTCTTGTTCAGTGACAAAGGTGGCAAAAAACGCCCAGGTTTCGCGGCTGGTCTGGCGCAAGTAGCGGCGTTGCGTAAGGGTGAGGGCAGCTTTAACTCGCAGTGGCTCAAGGCTGAGGTGATAAAGCAGGAACGGCGACAGCACCCACAAAATGGCTAATGGCAGGGCGAGCAATATAGCGATCGCGCCAGAAAACGCCGCCAGTAGCAAGAGCAGTACACCAGCCAACGGGTTGAACCACAGCTTGCAGTAGTAATTGGCCAGCGTGACCGCCTGGTGCTGTTGGGATTGAGCATAGCTGCTCCACTCTTGCAGACGATGTTTGCTCACCAGTAAACGCCACAGCGTGATAGCAATGGCCTGCAGGCTGTAGAGGGCTTCATGGGGTAATTCGGTTAGTCGTAGGCCAACCTGCGCCAGCCGGTGTAGTGATCCTTTGAGTTTCAACTGTAAATGCTGGCGATAAGGCTGGTGCGGCGGTTTGCGTACCCCATCTTGCAACAGTGCCAGCAGCGTGGGTAGCAGCAGAATAATGGCGAAGACAGCAAACCAGTAGCCGGTATCCGGTAACCAGCCAATGCTAAGGAACAACAGCAACAGTAAACAAGGGGAGACCAGGCTACGGCGCAGGTTATCCAGCAGTTTCCAGCGCGATAGGTGGCTCAGCGGATTGGCTGCACGGGTGCCATCCTCAGTGACCACCTGGGGGCGCAGCCAGTTGAGTAATTGCCAGTCGCCACGGATCCAGCGTGAACGGCGCGCCACGTCTACCAGATAAGTGCCGGGATATTGCTCATAAAGCAACACATCACTGAGTAAACCCGAGCGGGCATAGCAACCTTCCAACAGGTCGTGGCTTAAGACCATATTTTCTGGGAAAGAGCCTTGCAGACTGTGGGAAAAGACATCGACGTCATAAATCCCTTTACCAATAAACGAACCTTCACCAAACAGATCCTGGTAAATATCAGAGGAGATCTGCGTGTAGGGGTCATTGCCCGGTGTGCTGCTACAGAGTGCCGCATAGTGGCTCTGACCATAAGTGGGGATCTCTTCTGCCATTCGTGGCTGCAGGACAGCATAGCCAGCCACTACCCGATTGTGTGTGGCATCGTATTGTGGTTGATTCAATGGGTGTGCCATAGCAGCAATCAACTGATGGGCGGTTTCACGCGGCAAAATGGTGTCGCTATCGAGCGTAATAACATATTTAACGGTTTTTAACTGCGTTAACCCTTGCCCTATTTGGCTGGAAAATCCATTACCTCGATTACGTAGCCAATCATTCAAGGCATTCAGCTTGCCACGCTTACGTTCCAACCCCATCCAGGTTTGCTGCTTTTCATTCCACAGGCGTTCCCGGTGGAACAGAAAGAAGTGACTGGCACCTTCGCTGCTATAGCGGGTATTCAGCTCATTGACCTTTTGGCTGGCATAAGCCAGTAACTCGGCATCATCCGCCTGGTGTTGCTGTGCGGCATCATTAAAGTCGGTCAGTAAGGCGAAATGCAGATGCGGCATCGAATTGCCCAGATAACAGACTTCCAACGTATTGATCAATTGGTCAATATTCGCTTTATGGCTGATCAAGGTCGGGAACACCACCAGGGTGCGGTATTTTTCCGGGATGCCGTTGGAAAAATCGAGCCTGGGTAGCGGTTTTGGTGAACAGTTACGGCTGGTGGTTTCACTGAGTAAGTTGACCATCAACTGACTGACCACGACCACTAATGGGCAGATCAGCAGCAGCAACCCCCAAGTGATGCCGGTGCGATAAGTATGGTGCAATACCACGGCACAGGCCGCGGTAGTGAGCAGGCTGAGGCTACCGACCCAAGAGAGCAGCGGGTACTGATTGAAGAGTTGACTGATACGGCTCATGCGCCCAAAACGGACCTGGAGTTGTTGTTCCAGTTGTGGGCGGCCATCATCAATCAGGTAATAGCCGATATGGTGCGTTCGTGGGTTGCTATTGGCCTGTTCAGCGGCGGCCCGTGCCATATTCAGCGCCTGCTTTGCCACTTGGACCTCACTATGCGGGCACTGGCGCGCGAGCGTTTCGATCACATGGCGATAGTGGTCACGGGTATTGAAATGCATTAATGGGTAGATGCCCGCAGGATCTTCACTCAAAGTATGGTCAACGTGACTCATGGCTTCGACAAATTCCGCCCAATCCATTTCGCTCAGTTGACGCAGACCCGCAATACTGTTGCTGACAGAGAGTTGATTAGAGGCCAACTGCTGGTTGAAACGATGAATCAACTCATCTGAGGTCAAGCTGACTTCCGCCAGGCGTTGTTCAACCCAGGTCAGTGGTAGCGCCAACATGGTGCCATGGCCCCGTAGGCGACGGGCCAGTTCGGCCACGAAGGCACTGGTGCGCGGCGGGTTAGAACGCGCCATATCGGCAATGACGATAATCAAGTTGGCGGGGTCGTTTTTTGCCGACTCGAGCATTTTAGTCACCCAGCTATCCGCCAGATTGCGTTCCTGTTGCACCTGGGCTACTTCTAACGCCACTCGGCGTAAGTTTTCAATCAGTGCCAGCCTGAGCATACCGGGTAACGCCCAGAGTTCCCCCAGCGTTAAATTCACTTCTGTCTGGTAGGCGGCAATATAGCGCATCAGGCTTTCGGCATCCCAACGCCCATCACCATGAGCAATCGCCTCGGTGGCGATATCGTAAATCCGTGGGCAGTTGTGTGGCACCATCAACCGGGGCAACCAGCGGCCAAAGGTTTTTGGCAGATGATGGCGGACCACGCGAATTTGTTCTTCAATCAGGTAAAAATTGTCCAGCAGCCAATCGCCTGCGGGGGTCATGATGCTTTTCTTGCCGTTGCTTAATTGGCGGCAACTTTCCGCCAAAACCTGTTCGTTATCATTAAGGCGTTTGAGCAAATGGTAGGGGGATTTACCGCTTGCCAGTTTATGTGAACGAGCCAAGCGTTGGCCGTAGCGTTCCATTTGGTCGATAGAAAATAGCTCGGCTTTGATGTTGCTGGCGGGAAGAATGTCGGCAACCGCCTGGTGATGCCGTGATAGCCACTGGGTGACTTTGGTGTTTTTTTGGGTGTTTTTCAACCAACCTATAAATCTTTCTTTCATGTAAAAGCTCCTTGCATCTGACCAAAAGGGCTGGTGGCATTAGCGCGGGAAGGCTGTGAGCATCATTTTTAACCCTTAATTTGATCTGGATAGGGTTAATGGTGATGGGAACCCGGTAGCCAACGCGGATCCCGTTTTTTTCTCGAGCTTGTTTTTTAATCAAAATAATTATTTTTAATAAACAATCGTGTTGTCAGCGCATTGATAAATAGACACTATTTTTCCGCCCCTAAATGCTGATTTGCCGTATAATTCCCCCCGACGAGTCTGGTGAATGAGGTGGTAGTGAAACAACTTTCGGGATTGCTGCGGCAGCTAAGCCAGCAGTTGGAGCAGGACTTTCCCTTGGAAGCCGGATTTCGGCAGATCACCATGGCGGTTCCCGGCCACCTGACTGTGCGGTTGTTAGAGTGGCTGGCGGCACAGCGTCTGTTCCCCCAGTTTTACTGGTGCCATCGCGATGGGATGCAAGAGGCGGCGGTATGCGGCTCAGCAAGACAATTTGCCGAACCTGCACAAGCACAGGCCTTTGTTGATGCTCACCCGGGAGCCCGTCTCTGGGGGCTTAATGCTTTCGACGGTGATGCACTGTTGCTATTGCCGCGCTTGGAAATTTTCAGTTGTAAAGGCAAAGGCGAACTGACGCTTAATCTGTTCTCTGAACATGCGTTGCAAGAAGACGCCAGGGCCGCACGAGCCTGGCTGGGAAAGCTATTGGTGGCAAAACCGATCGCCGGTTTACAGGTGAAAGTGCGTTCGGTGCAACATCAACCGGTACGTTCCGGTTGGGAAATCATGCTGAGCGATGCGCTGAAAGCGATAAAAAGTCAGCAGATGGATAAGGTGGTATTGGCTCGTAGCTCGTTGTTAACGCTCGAGAGCCCGTTGTTTGCGCCAGCGTTGATGGCCGCCAGCCGTAGGGTGAATCACCAATGCTACCACTTTATGCTGCGCATTGATGCACATTCCGCTTTTCTTGGCTCCAGCCCTGAACGACTATACCGGCGTGAAGGGCATCATCTGTCCACCGAAGCATTGGCCGGAACGGTGAGTAATCACCAGGATGAACAGCAGGCTGAGGCATTGGCACAGTGGTTGCTGCAGGATAGCAAGAACCAACAAGAGAACTTGCTGGTGGTGGATGATATCTGTCAGCGTCTGCAAGGTGGTGCCAATGCGGTGGACGTCTTGCCCCCTGAGGTGGTGCGCTTGCGCAAAGTGCAACATCTAAGACGGCGTATTGAAGCACAGCTGAATGGCAGTAATGATGCCGACTGCCTGCGGCGGCTCCAGCCTACGGCGGCAGTGGCCGGCTTGCCTCGCCAGGCGGCGCGTGATTTTATTCGCCAGCACGAGCCGTTCTCGCGCCATTGGTATGCGGGGTCTGCGGGCTATCTTTGCGCCACGCAAGCCGAATTTTGTGTGGCGCTGCGCTCTTGCCAGATTGAGGGGGCCGAGGTGCAATTATACGCCGGGGCCGGGGTTGTTGCCGGGTCAGATCCTGAACTGGAGTGGCAAGAGGTTGAAAGTAAAGCAGCCGGTTTGCGCACATTATTGCAACCGGAGTTAAACGGTTGAGGTGTATAATTCGCAACGACTGTTTGGGGCATATGACCTTGCCCGGTTGACCTCAAGAGCCGTGCCGAATTGTGCTACCGGTGGGCGTGATGCAAGTTAGCTGACCGTTGAGCGCAAGGGCGCGCGATACGAGCCCCCAGGGAGGGGTTCACGGCGTGTCGGCGTTCTGCATTCTGCATCATGCCTACTTTCCTGAACTGAAAAGGGGAACGGTATTAAGCGCAGCTAGTTAGGTTACATCGCCTGTTTTATTGACTTGTGAGCGAATTATGTCGACAAGTGTTTTTAATCGCCAGTGGGCCACGTTATTGTTGGAAGCGCTCGCCCGCCATGGGGTGCAGCATGTCTGTATCGCTCCTGGGTCACGTTCGACACCACTGACACTGGCGGCGGCGGCAAATCCTGCTTTTGTCTGCCATACCCATTTTGATGAGCGGGGCTTGGGCCATTTGGCGCTGGGCCTGGCAAAAGCCTCCCGTCAACCGGTCGCGGTGATCGTCACCTCAGGGACTGCGGCGGCCAATCTCTATCCTGCGTTGATCGAAGCTGGGCTCACTGGCGAACGGCTGGTGTTTCTAACTGCAGACCGACCGCCAGAACTGATTGACTGTGGTGCCAATCAAGCTATTCGTCAACATGGCCTCTATGCCAGCCATCCTACCCTCAGTATTGATTTACCCCGCCCCAGCCCGGATATTCCGGCTCGTTGGCTGGTGTCGACGCTCGATAGTGCTATGGCACGTCTATTACAGGGCGCGTTGCATATTAACTGCCCGTTTGCCGAACCGCTGTATGGCGATGATGGGCAGCAGTACCATGAATGGTCGGCGGCACTGGGTGATTGGTGGCAGGCGTCGCATCCCTGGTTGCGTGAAATGGACCATCATCAGGTATTAAAACAAGAGGATTGGCTTCTCTGGCGGCAAAAACGTGGCGTGGTGATCGCCGGGCGAATGAGTGCCGAAGAGGGGGTACGCCTGGCTGAATGGGCCGAGAGGCTGGGCTGGCCATTGATTGGTGATGTGCTGTCGCAAACCGGCCAACCGTTGCCTGGTGCCGATTTGTGGTTGGCCAAACCACAAGCCCGCCATTTACTGGCAAAGGCACAATTGGTGGTGCAGTTTGGTAGCAGCCTGACGGGTAAACGGTTATTACAATGGCAGGCGAACTGTCAGCCAGAAGAGTTCTGGTTGATTGATTATCTGCCTGGTCGTCTGGATCCTTCACATCATCGTGGTCGCCGTATTCGCTCCAGCGTGGCTGAATGGCTTGAGTTGCACCCGGCTCAAGAGTGTTCACCCTGGGCGGGTGAGTTGGCGACCTTGGCGCAGCAAGCCTTTCAGGTCAGCGCGGAATATCTGCATAACCGTTTTGGTGAAGCACAATTGGCCCAACGCCTGCCCGAGCTATTAGCCGAAAATGGCCAATTGTTTGTTGGCAATAGCCTGATTGTTCGCCTGATCGATGCATTAAGCCAATTACCCGCCGGTTACCCGGTGTTCAGTAATCGTGGTGCCAGTGGCATTGACGGTCTGCTGTCTACCGCAGCAGGGGTACAACGCGCTACCGCCAAACCTACACTGGTGTTGGTGGGGGATATCTCAGCTTTATATGATTTGAATGCTCTGGCGTTATTACGCCAAGACTCGGCACCGATGGTACTGATAGTGGTGAACAATAACGGTGGGCAGATCTTTTCATTGTTGCCAACGCCACCAGCAGAGCGCCAACGTTTTTACTGTATGCCGCAGAATGTGGAGTTCAGCCATGCGGCAGCCATGTTCCAGCTCAGTTATGCCTGCCCGCAAAATTGGCCTCAATTGCAGCAGGCGGTAGAGCAGGCCTGGTGCCACAGCGGGACGACATTAATTGAGTTGCAGGTTGCCTCCAGTGAGGGTGCCGAAACCTTGCAGCACTTGGTACAACTGATGGCGGCTGACTGATGCTGGCCGCGCGCGTGTTACAACCAGGCGAAAGCCAGCGCCCATGGCTGGTTTGGTTGCATGGCTTGCTGGGGAACAACAATGAGTGGCGGGTTATTGCTTCCCGTTGCCCGCATTGGCCCTCACTGGCCATTGACCTGCCCGGTCATGGCGACTCTGTCGGGCAATCTTGCCGCGATTTTGCCGATGTCAGCCAGCAGATCAGCGCAACATTGCAGCAGCACAACATCGAACGTTACTGTTTGGTGGGGTATTCGCTGGGGGGGCGCATTGCCATGTACCATGCTTGCCACGGTGATAGCCGGGGGCTGCAAGGTCTGCTGATTGAAGGGGGCAACCCAGGGCTAAATGATGAAGGCTTGCGTGCGCAACGCCGGGTGCATGATGCCCATTGGGCCCAACGTTTTCGTATTGAGCCCATCAGCCAGGTACTGTCGGATTGGTATCAGCAGCCGGTATTTGCCGATCTGGATGTTATACACCGCCAAGCCTTGATTGAGGCACGAGCCAATAACCAGGGGCAGGCAGTGGCTGATATGCTGGAGGCCACCTCTCTTGGCTGTCAACCTTGGCTGGTCCCGCAATTACAACAACTGACCATGCCGATAAAAGTGGTATGTGGTGCGGATGATGCTAAGTTCCAAGGGTTGGCCCGAGAGGCTGGCTTGCCATTAGCCACCGTCCCGCAGGCGGGTCATAATGCTCATTTAGCCAACCCGGTGGCCTTTGCCGCCGTGTTAGATGAATTTCTTGATAATCTTGATAATAAAGGAAGCGAACATGCTTTATCCGAATGAAGAGCAACTGTATGCCGCTGTTGAGTGGCAGGATTGTTCTGGCGATTTCGAAGATATCCTGTATCACAAATCCAGTGATGGCATTGCCAAAATCACCATTAACCGCCCGCAAGTGCGTAACGCTTTCCGTCCACTGACGGTAAAAGAGATGATTGAAGCCCTGGCGAATGCCCGTTATGACGATGGGATTGGGACCATTATCCTTACCGGTGCGGGTGATAAAGCCTTCTGTGCCGGGGGCGACCAGAAAGTACGTGGTGATTACGGTGGTTATCGTGATGATAGTGGGGTGCATCACCTGAATGTGCTCGATTTCCAACGTCAGATCCGCACTTGCCCGAAACCGGTGGTGGCGATGGTGGCGGGTTACTCTATCGGCGGTGGTCATGTGCTGCATATGATATGTGACCTGACCATTGCTGCCGATAATGCCATTTTTGGTCAGACCGGGCCGAAAGTAGGCTCCTTTGACGGCGGATGGGGCGCCTCTTATATGGCACGTATTGTGGGCCAGAAGAAAGCGCGTGAGATCTGGTTCCTGTGCCGTCAGTATGATGCCGCTGCCGCACTGGATATGGGGCTGGTCAATACCGTGGTACCGTTGGCGGATTTAGAAAAAGAGACGGTACGCTGGTGTCGTGAGATGTTGCAAAACAGTCCGATGGCACTGCGTTGCCTGAAAGCCGCGCTGAATGCGGACTGTGACGGTCAGGCCGGTTTGCAGGAGCTGGCGGGTAATGCCACCATGCTGTTTTATATGACCGATGAAGGTCAGGAAGGGCGTAACGCATTTAATGAAAAGCGCCAGCCGGACTTCAGCAAATTCAAGCGTAATCCGTAATGACCAATTCAACGCGTATGGCGGCTCTCTATCGCTATAGTGTGCCGATGGAGGCAGGGGTGGTGCTGCGCAATCAGCGCTTGAAAACCCGTGATGGTTTGTTGCTCCACTTGCAGCAAGGGGAGCAACAAGGCTGGGGGGAAATTGCCCCCTTGCCGGAGTTCAGTGTCGAAACCTTAGAGCAGGCGCAACAGGCGGCATTAGCTTGGGGGCAAGCGTGGGTGGCGGATCAGTCACCGGCACCCACACTGTGGCCTTCGGTGGCGTTTGGCACCAGTTGCGCGCTGGCTGAGTTGAGCGGGCAGTTGCCACAGCAGGCGGATTACCGCAAGGTACCGCTGTGCAGTGGCGACCCGGATGAATTGTTTGACGTGCTGGCGGCACTGCCCGGTGAGAAAATCGCCAAGGTGAAGGTGGGGCTGTACGAGGCGGTGCGTGATGGTATGGTGGTCAATGTGCTGCTGGAGGCATTGCCGGACCTCAAATTGCGGCTGGATGCCAACCGCAGTTGGACGGCAGCCAAAGCGGACAGTTTTGCCAAATATGTCAATCCGCAGTGGCGTGATCGTATCGCATTTTTGGAAGAGCCCTGTAAAACCCGTGATGAATCACGCCATTTCGCCCAATCACAGGGTATTGCCATTGCCTGGGATGAAAGTGTGCGTGAGGCAGACTTTGTGGTGCAGGCCGAACCAGGCGTCGCCGCCATTGTGATCAAACCCACCTTGGTGGGTAGCCTGGAGCGTTGCCAAGAGTTGGTAACACAAGCACATCAGGCGGGTTTGGTTGCGGTGATCAGTTCCAGCATTGAGTCCAGCCTGGGGCTCACGCAGTTGGCACGTATTGCCCACTGGTTAACGCCAGACACGGTGCCGGGGTTGGATACACTAAACCTGATGCAGGCACAATTGCTGCGTAGTTGGCCTGACAGCACCTTACCGTTATTGCAGAGCGAGGCTCTGGAGTGTGTATGGCGCAGTTGAATAACTGGCCATGGCGGTATTGGGCAGCACACCGCCCACAGGAGACAGCGCTGCTGGTGCAACAGCAACCGATCAGTTGGTTAATGTTACAACAGCAGGTTGATGCACTTGCTGCTGATTTTCAGCAGCAAGGGGTGCAGCCTGCCTGTGGTGTGGCGCTATGCGGTAAAAACAGTTATCCGTTACTGTTGGCCTATCTGGCCTTGTTGCAATGTGGCGCGCGCTTGCTGCCACTTAACCCCGGGTTGCCCGCTGCGATGCTGGATCGGTTACTGTCCGATCTGAATATTGCTTTTGTGTTCAGCCCTGACAGTTTGCCCACCTTACCCGCTGAGCTGACTATCTTATCCTCCACGGAAGGGGATGTTGGCCTATGGCAACCGGTACCATGGCAACCGCAGCGGCTGGCGACGTTAACCTTGACTTCCGGTTCCAGCGGCCTGCCGAAAGCGGCAGCGCATAGCTATGCCGGGCATTTGGCTTGTGCGCAAGGCGTTTTACAACGGATGGATTTCCAACCATCGGATAGCTGGCTGCTCTCTTTACCGTTGTTTCATGTTTCTGGTCAAGGGATTGTCTGGCGCTGGCTGACAGCCGGGGCACAGTTGGTGCTACGCGAGATGCAACCGTTGGCAGACGCCTTGGCGGGCTGTACTCATGCTTCTCTGGTACCGACGCAGTTGTGGCGGTTATTGTCTGCACCTCAAACAGAGCATAGCTTGAAGGAAGTGTTACTCGGCGGAGCGATGATCCCGGTTGAGCTGACCCGGCAAGCGGAGGCGCAGGGGATCCGCTGTTGGTGTGGTTATGGCCTGACGGAATTGGCCTCGACGGTTTGTGCCAAGCGTGCTGATGAATTGCCGGGGGTAGGGTTACCGCTGCCCGGGGGCGAGATTCGGCTGGTGGAACAGGAAGTATGGATCCGTTCTGACAGTCTGGCATTGGGGTATTGGTACCAAGGGGCGTTGCTGCCAGTCACCGATGCTGAAGGTTGGTTCCATACCCGTGATCGTGGGGTGATGGCGCAAGGTGAGTTGCGGATTATTGGCCGCTTGGATAACCAGTTCTTCAGTGGTGGCGAAGGGATACAGCCAGAGGAGGTCGAGCGAGTGTTGCTGGCACATCCGCAGATATCCCAGGTATTTATCGTGCCGCTTGATGACCCTGAGTTTGGTCAGCGGCCAGTGGCGGTGGCAGATTGGGCCGGGGAGTTGTCGTTGGATTTATTACTGAACTGGGCACAAGACCAATTGGCAAACTTTCAGCGGCCCATTGCCTTGCTCGCCTTACCCATTGAACTGAAAAATGGCGGGATTAAAATTTCACGCCATCGTTTACAACAGTGGGCTGCCGAGCAATGGCAGCCAGCCCGATAAAGCAGTCACGGATATCAGTGATCAGATACTCAGCACTTTCTGTGATCCGAACTTTGGAAATCAGTGCAAGGCCTGTTGAAAATACACAGCACTTTGTCAAATAACTCGAATGATTTTGAATATAAGTCGATTCTATTAAACTTCTTTCATTCTCATTTTCAGATAACATATTGTCACTTTTGATAATTCAGAGTTAAAAAAGGAACAATCATGAATAAATTTTTAGTCGCGTATGCAGCTGCTTTGCTGTTTGTGACTGGTTCTGCTAATGCCATTGGCGTGAGAGGCGAGGTGGGGCAAGATTATACCCATCTCAGTGCTGGCATGGGGTTGCTTATTCCAGGGTTGGGCGTCAATGGCAACTGGATACGTAGCGACCATGATGGCAGTGTTGGCAGCGTGGGTTTGGATTTCACCTTGCCATTTTCCCCACTTAAGGCAATGGTAGGGGGCAAAGCGCTCTATCTTAGCCCACAAGAGGGGCGCAGTGGTGCTGCACTGGCTTTAGGCGGGGGGCTGCAATGGAGCCTCAACCGTTACTTTGCACTGTATGGTGAAGGTTATTTTGCTCCTGATGCATTAACCAGCGGTGTCAAAGCTTATAACGAATTCAATGGTGGCTTGCGTTGGAATGTCTTTCAACCGCTGAGTGTTGATGTGGGCTATCGTTATCTCAATCTGCAAGGGAAAGAGGGCAAGCGGGATAATGCGGTAGCCGATGGCCCTTATCTGGGCGTGGGTTTGAACTTCTGATAGTTATTGGCTTATTACCCGCAATTTAGGTCTATGTTATCCAGATCAAAAGGAACATCAATGTTAAGAGTGGAGATGCTCAGTACCGGTGATGAGGTGCTGCACGGGCAAATTATCGATACCAATGCTGCCTGGTTGGCAGATTATCTGTTTCAACAAGGCTTGCCGATGAGTAGCCGTGAAACTGTCGGGGATAGCCTCTCTTCTCTGATTGAAACGCTACAAGAGCGTAGCCATATTGCGGATGTGTTGATAGTGAATGGTGGCTTGGGGCCCACCAGTGATGATCTCAGTGCGCTGGCAGCTGCCAAGGCCTGTGGTGTTGAATTGGTTGAACACCCTTCCTGGATCACCCGTATCGAGGCCTATTTTGCTGAACGAGGCCGGGTGATGGCGGATTCCAACCGTAAGCAGGCACAATTGCCAGCGAATGCTGAAATGCTGGATAACCGTGTGGGTACCGCTTGCGGTTTTGCGTTGAGGTTGAATAAATGCCTGATGTTCTTTACTCCGGGTGTGCCATCTGAGTTTAAGGTGATGGTGAAAGAGCAGATTTTCCCGCATTTGCAGCAGCAGTTTAGCCTGCCAGAGCCACCGTTATGTTTACGTTTAACGACGTTCGGTACTTCAGAAAGCGACTTGGCAGCAGAATTGGACCCAATATCGTTACCGCCGGATGTGGTGCTCGGGTATCGCTCTTCCAGCCCAATTATTGAGTTAAAGTTGACTGGACCACACCGTCAGCGCGTTGCCATGGAGCAGATATGGCAACGGGTACGAGGCATTGTGGCGGATAATACTATTTATGAAGGAACGGTGGGGTTAGCGGCGCAGTTAGCGCAACGACTGCAGCAACAAGGGATGAAACTGGTGCTGAGTGAGCAATTTACTGCCGGGTTGATCAATCTGCAATTGCAGAGCGAAGCGGCACCTTTGGCGGGAGGAGAGTTACTCCCCACTGATTGCCACGAGACACTGGAAACCTTGCTGGCACGTGCACAGAGGTTGTCTCAGCTTAGCCATGCACCTCTGGCGTTGGCTGTCAGTGCCATGGAGGGTGAACGGGTGAGTATCGCCTTGCATACGCCCAAGAGCGGCGTGGGCCAGACCGTCAGCTACCGTGTTTCCCGTCATAGCCTGCGTTTGCGGCAGGAATCTGTAGCGATGTTGGCGTTGGATATGCTGCGTCGCTGGCTCAATGAGGACCAAGTTTGCGGTAGACATAATTGGTTGGAAACGGTGGCAATTATCGAGTAACACACTGTATAGGCGGTGTGACACCGCCTAAATTTCCAGCTCAATATCCATCAAGGGCATACAGCAGCAGGGCAGGATCTCGCCCTCATTGACAAAAGCCAGTGGCGCTTGGCGATAGGCGACTTTACCTTTCAGTAACTTCAAGCGGCAGGCACCGCAATAGCCTGATCGGCATTGGTATTCCACCGCAATATCATGCAACTCGAGTATCTCAAGCAGGCAGCTTTCCCCTGCGGAAGCTGAGAGCTGCGCACCACTGGCACGCAGCGTGATGGTTGGACTGCTCACTTACAGCTCGAAATCACTCAAGTCGTCAGCATTGACTTCTGAGTCAATCTGACCGACCAGATAGGAGCTGACTTCCACTTCCTGCGGAGCCACTTGAACATTATCCGAAACCAGCCAGGCGTTGATCCAGGGGATAGGGTTGGAGCGGGTCTGGAATGGCAGATTTAAGCCAACGGCCTGCATACGGATATTGGTAATATATTCGACATATTGGCACAGAATATCTTTGTTCAAGCCAATCATTGAACCATCACAAAACAGATACTCCGCCCACTCTTTTTCTTGTTCAGCCGCCATGACGAACAGGTCGTAACACTCCTGCTGACACTCTTCAGCGATCTCGACCATCTCTAGGTCATCTGCACCCGAACGCATCAGATTCAATATATGCTGGGTACCGGTCAGATGCAGGGCTTCATCACGGGCAATAAGCTTGATGATCTTGGCATTGCCTTCCATCAGTTCACGCTCGGCAAAAGCAAACGAACAGGCGAAACTGACATAGAAACGGATGGCCTCAAGGGCATTGACACTCATCAGGCACAGATACAACTGTTTTTTGATGGCGCGTATATTCACCACAACGGTTTTACCATTAACCTGATGGGTGCCTTCACCCAGCAGATGGTAGTAATTGGTCATCTCAATCAGTTTGTCATAATAGCTGGAGATGTCTTTCGCCCGTTTTTTGATCTCTTCATTGGTCACGATATCGTCAAATACCACTGCCGGATCATTAACGATATTACGGATGATATGGGTGTAGGAACGTGAGTGAATGGTTTCAGAGAATGACCAGGTTTCCACCCAGGTTTCCAGTTCCGGGATTGAGATCAACGGCAGGAAGGCAATGTTCGGGCTGCGACCCTGGATGGAGTCCAACAGGGTCTGATACTTCAGGTTACTGATAAAAATGTGTTTTTCGTGTGGGGGGAGAGCCTGATAGTCGATACGGTCACGGGAAACGTCAACCTCTTCTGGGCGCCAGAAAAAGGAGAGCTGCTTTTCGATCAACTTTTCGAATATTTCATGCTTTTGCTGATCAAACCGCGCTACGTTGACGGGTTGGCCGAAGAACATTGGCTCAAGTAGCTGATTGTTTTTATTTTGTGAAAATGTGGTGTAAGCCATAAGTTTGGGTCCGTATTCAAGTTGCGGGGGAGTGACCTGGGTAATTCGCCCCCATTGGGGCTGCTACCCGCTGCATTTAAATCTCATCCTTGAGATTTCCCTTTCAGGTAGGCGCGCGCATGGTGGCAGTCAAACCAGTTTCCGGCCGGTTTGCCCCAGTAGGCAATATCAAAAATTAGATTTTGCAGGCGCCGCCTTCACAGTCATCATTACTTTGCGTTGACTGCAAATCTTCCTGAATATCTTCCGCACCGTCGCGGGTATTTTGATAATACAGTGTTTTTATACCCAGCTTGTAGGTGGTCAGCAGGTCTTTCAACAACTGCTTCATTGGCACCTTACCCGCTGGGAAACGGGTTGGATCGTAGTTGGTATTGGCCGAAATCGACTGGTCGATGAACTTCTGCATCAAGCCAACCAATTGCAGGTAGCCATCATTATTGGGCATTTCCCACAATAGCTGATAGTCATTTTTCAGACGCTCATACTCAGGAACCACCTGGCGTAAAATACCATCTTTCGACGCCTTGATACTGATATGACCCCGTGGTGGCTCAATGCCATTGGTGGCATTGGATATTTGTGACGATGTCTCTGACGGCATCAGTGCCGACAGGGTTGAATTACGCAGCCCAGTCTGTTTAATCTCTTTACGCAGTGTTTCCCAGTCATAATGCAAAGGTTCGCTGCAAATCGTATCTAGATCTTTCTTATAAGTATCGATTGGCAGAATACCTTTCGCATAGGTCGTTTCATTGAACCATGGGCAAGGCCCTTGCTCTTGCGCCAGGCGATTCGATGCTTTTAACAGGTAGTATTGAATCGCTTCGAAGGTTCTGTGGGTCAGTGGGTTGGCACTGCCATCCGAATAACGGACCCCATTTTTTGCCAGATAATAGGCAAAGTTGATCACACCGATACCCAGGGTACGCCGCCCCATTGCACCACGGAAGGCCGCTTTGATGGGGTAGTCCTGATAGTCGAGTAGGGCATCAAGTGCGCGCACCGCCAATGTGGCTAACTCTTCCAGATCATCCAGGCTTTCAATCGCCCCAAGGTTGAAGGCTGACAGGGTACAGAGGGCGATCTCACCGTTTTCGTCGTTGATGTCATCCAGTGGTTTGGTTGGCAAGGCGATCTCCAAACAGAGATTCGACTGGCGCACCGGGGCGACCTGCGGATCGAACGGGCTGTGCGTGTTGCAATGATCAACGTTCTGGATATAGATACGGCCGGTTGAAGCACGCTCTTGCATCATCAATGAGAACAGTTCTACTGCTTTGACTCGCTGTTGGCGAATGCTGCTGTCTTTTTCATAACGGGTATAAAGCCGCTCGAATTCATCCTGATCGGCGAAGAACGCATCATATAACCCAGGGACGTCAGAAGGGCTGAACAGGGTAATATCTTCGTTTTTGATCAAACGCTGGTACATCAGGCGGTTGAGTTGTACACCATAATCCATATGACGTACTCGGTTACCCTCAACGCCACGGTTGTTCTTCAGTACCAGTAAGCTTTCCACTTCCAGGTGCCACATGGGGTAGAACAGGGTGGCAGCACCGCCGCGCACTCCCCCTTGAGAGCAAGATTTCACCGCAGTCTGAAAATGTTTGTAGAACGGGATGCAACCAGTGTGAAAAGCTTCACCACCACGGATCGGGCTACCTAAGGCGCGAATACGCCCGGCATTGATGCCGATGCCGGCGCGCTGCGAAACATATTTAACGATAGCACTGGAGGTGGCGTTGATTGAATCCAGGCTGTCACCGCATTCGATCAGGACACAAGAACTGAACTGGCGGGTTGGAGTGCGCACCCCAGACATGATAGGGGTAGGCAGTGAGATCTTGAAGGTGGAAATGGCGTCATAGAAACGTTTTACGTAGTCCAGACGGGTTTCACGTGGATAGCCGGAAAACAGGCAGGCCGCAACCAAAAGATACAAAAACTGCGCGCTTTCGTAAATTTCGCCGCTAACGCGGTTTTGTACCAGATATTTACCTTCCAGCTGTTTAACCGCCGCGTAGGAGAAATTCATATCGCGCCAGTGATCAATAAAGCTATCCATCTGGGCGAATTCTTCTGCGGTATAGTCCGCCAGCAGATGTTTGTCATACTTGCCCATCTCAACCATGCGGACAACGTGGTCATACAGTTTTGGTGGTTCAAACTGACCGTAGGCTTTTTTCCGTAAGTGGAAGATGGCCAGGCGGGCGGCCAGATATTGATAATCAGGGGCGTCACGGGAGATAAGATCCGCCGCCGCCTTGATGATGGTTTCATGAATATCGGCAGTCTTGATGCCATCATAAAACTGAATGTGTGAACGTAACTCTACTTGAGAAACCGAAACGTTGTTTAAACCTTCTGCAGCCCAATCAAGGACCCGGTGGATTTTGTCGAGGTTAATGCGCTCTTTACTGCCATCGCGTTTAGTTACAAGTAGGCTTTGGTTCATTTTTACCTGTCCGTTTGTTTCCCAGAAGCAGGCAGGTCTAGTGCTTTCGCTTAACCTGCAAATACTATATATAGGGGGGAGGAGTCATTAAGATAACAAGATAGTGATAAAAGCGTGGATTTGCAAGTGAACAAAATCGGCTGATTTTGTGAATAACCTGGGGGTGAAATGTGAATGAAGAGGGGGAGTCGTGTAGTGTCAAGGGGTCTAAGCTTGTCAATAGTTTTGTTCGCCTCAGCAAAATGATAACTGTTTGCCGCTTTATTAAACGTTAGAAAAAAACGGTATATTGATCTGCTTTAGTATTCTTAAAAATGATTTGCATGGCAGTTTTTGATCACAGACAGAAGATAACCCTGCATGGTGAGTCACAAACAGACCGGCGTTGGCAAGAGCAACCCCGGTCGCGTCTCTCTTGCTTAACCTTGGTGCTGCGTATGCACCATATAATTCACATCCACATTGCCGCCCAGTTTGAAATGATCAGTCAATGGGTTGTAATGCAGACCGATCATATGCTTTTCGCATAGTACGCTACCATCAAGCCAGCTAATCAGCTCAGAGGGGCGGATAAACTTGCGATGATCGTGTGTCCCCTTCGGTACCATCTTGAGCAGATACTCGGCACCAACAACGGCCAGCAGCCAAGCTTTGACATTACGGTTGATGGTAGAGAAAAAAACATGGCCCCCTGGTTTCACCAGATGCGCGCAGGCTCGCACTACCGAGGAGGGGTCAGGCACGTGTTCCAGCATTTCCATACAGGTGACGATGTCATATTGCTGGTGATGGGCTTGTGCATGGCTCTCTACGGTTTCCTGCACGTAAGTGACCTGGATACCGCTTTCCAACGCATGTAAACGGGCAACCTGCAATGGCTCGAAACCCATATCTAACCCGGTCACCACCGCACCTTCGCGGGCCATACTTTCTGACAGAATGCCCCCACCACAACCCACATCGAGCACCTTTTGGCCAAAAATACCCCCCGAGCGTTGCATGATATAATCGAGGCGTAGTGGATTGATTCGGTGCAAAGGTTTGAACTCACCTTCCAGGTCCCACCAGCGTGCGGCGACAGCTTCAAATTTAGCGATCTCTTGGTGGTCAACATTTTGGGCGTGATGCGATGAGTGGGCTTTCATAAGTCTTATTGGTTCCTTATCTTTCTCTATGCGGATTATATACCCAAGTGGGGCAAGTTGCAGCCAGCAACTCTACCGCTTGAATGGCGACCAGTATTCCATAATCCTTGCTGCAGCACGGCGGTTGTTAATGGCCGTTATCGCATTTGTCCTGATATTTGCGTTAAACAATGGCGGTAATTTTCCCGTAAAGCCTGCTTTGTGGTATAATTTCACCTCTTTGGCACCATGCCAAGGCAGATGAATCATTCAGTATGAGGGATAGTAGCTCTATGAGCGATCTTGCCAGAGAAATCACACCGGTAAATATTGAGGAAGAGCTGAAAAGCTCGTATCTGGATTATGCCATGTCCGTTATTGTCGGGCGTGCGTTGCCAGATGTCCGTGATGGACTCAAACCGGTGCACCGACGCGTTCTGTTCGCGATGAATGTACTGGGTAACGACTGGAATAAACCCTATAAGAAATCGGCCCGTGTCGTTGGGGACGTAATCGGTAAATATCACCCCCATGGTGACAGTGCTGTCTATGACACCATTGTCCGTATGGCCCAACCCTTCTCTTTACGTTATATGTTGGTCGATGGGCAGGGCAACTTCGGTTCTGTTGATGGCGACTCTGCTGCCGCAATGCGTTATACCGAAGTGCGGATGGCAAAAATTGCCCATGAATTGCTGGCTGATCTGGAAAAGGAGACCGTGGATTTTGTACCTAACTATGATGGTACAGAACAGATCCCGGCAGTGATGCCAACCAAGATCCCGAACCTGCTGGTTAATGGTTCATCGGGTATTGCCGTGGGGATGGCCACCAATATTCCCCCGCATAACCTGTCTGAGGTGATCAGCGGCTGCCTGGCTTATATTGATGATGAAGACATCAGTATTGAAGGGTTAATGGAACACATTCCTGGCCCTGATTTCCCCACAGCAGCAATAATCAATGGCCGTCGTGGCATTGAAGAAGCTTATCGTACTGGCCGTGGCAAGGTGTATCTCCGCGCTCGAGCTGAAGTTGAAGCGGATGCCAAATCTGGCCGCGAAACCATCATTGTGCATGAGATTCCCTATCAGGTGAATAAAGCCCGCCTGATTGAAAAGATTGCTGAACTGGTAAAAGAAAAGCGCCTTGAAGGTATTAGCGCCTTGCGTGATGAGTCTGACAAAGACGGCATGCGTATTGTGATTGAAGTCAAACGTGATGCTGTAGGCGAAGTGGTCTTGAACAACCTTTACTCGCTGACCCAACTGCAGGTGACGTTTGGTATCAATATGGTGGCGCTACATCAAGGCCAGCCAAAACTGCTGAATCTGAAAGATATTCTGCGGGCATTTGTTCGCCATCGCCGTGAAGTGGTGACCCGCCGTACCATCTTTGAATTACGCAAAGCTCGCGACCGCGCCCATCTCTTGGAAGCGCTGGCGATCGCACTGGCAAACATCGATCCGATTATTGAATTGATTCGCCATGCGTCAACTCCCGCAGAAGCAAAAGTAGCGTTGATCGCTCAACCTTGGGCTCTGGGCAACGTTGCTGCGATGCTGGAGCGTGCTGGTGATAATGCCGCACGTCCTGAGTGGCTGGAACCTGAGTTTGGCATCCGTGATGGCAAATATTACCTGACCGAGCAACAAGCACAGGCAATCCTGGATCTGCGTTTGCAGAAACTGACGGGCCTGGAGCACGAGAAACTGCTGGATGAATATAAAGAACTGCTCACTGTGATTGCTGAGCTGATCTTTATTCTGGAAAATCCGGAACGCTTGATGGAAGTGATCCGTGAAGAGCTGGTTCTTATCCGTGATCAGTTCGGTGACGCCCGCCGCACCGAGATTACCGCTAATACTTCTGATATCAATATTGAAGATTTGATCAATCAGGAAGATGTGGTGGTGACATTGTCGCATCAGGGTTATGTGAAGTATCAGCCGTTGAGCGACTATGAAGCACAACGCCGTGGTGGCAAAGGCAAGTCGGCTGCCCGGATTAAAGAAGAAGATTTTATTGACCGTTTATTGGTGGCCAATACCCACGATACCATTCTGTGCTTCTCTAGCCGTGGGCGACTATACTGGATGAAGGTCTACCAATTACCGGAAGCGAGCCGTGGTGCCCGTGGCCGTCCGATTGTCAATTTACTGCCGTTGGAAGCCAACGAACGTATCACTGCCATATTGCCAGTTCGTGAGTATGAAGAAGGACGTCATGTGTTTATGGCGACCGCCAGTGGTACGGTGAAGAAAACGGCACTGACCGAGTTCAGCCGTCCGCGTAGTGCTGGCATCATTGCCGTTAACCTTAATGACGGTGACGAACTGATTGGTGTTGATTTAACGGATGGCAGTAACGAAGTGATGCTGTTTTCTGCCAATGGGAAAGTAGTACGTTTCCCGGAAGGGCAGGTTCGTTCTATGGGCCGTACCGCCACCGGTGTCCGCGGTATTAACCTCGGTGCAGGGGATAAGGTAGTCTCACTGATTATTCCTCGTGGTGACGGTGATATCCTGACGGTCACACAAAATGGCTACGGCAAGCGTACTGCGGTGACGGAGTATCCCACCAAATCACGTGCCACCCAAGGGGTTATCTCCATCAAGGTCAGCGACCGTAATGGCCAGGTTGTTGGGGCGGTACAAGTGGATACCACGGACCAGATCATGATGATCACCGATGCAGGTACGCTGGTGCGTACTCGTGTGGCGGAAGTCAGTGTGGTTGGTCGTAATACTCAAGGCGTCACCTTGATCCGTACCACGGAAGAAGAAAACGTCGTGGGCTTGCAACGTGTTGCTGAACCGGTTGAAGATGAAGAGCTCGATAGCCTTGAACCGGGTGAAGAGGAAGCAGAAGAACAGGCTGAACCACTCGATGAGGATGATGTCGAAGACGGTACAGATGATGAAAACGCTTAAGTTATAACCGATGCTGCAACTTGAAGTATGACGGGTATACTCAAGTTGCAGTCCATTCTTGCCACATGAATCATGACGGGTATACCACCGGCTTTGGTATGGTATCAGATTGAGATATTTGACTTCTTTTCGAACTATTTTAGAAGTTTCCCGCTATCTGTTCCGGGTTATGGCATTCATGCTATGGTCGTTAGGCGTGTTGCTTACCTTTTTTCATATTCGGGATATTCTGAATAAGAAAGAGTCTGAAGTCCTGCAGGAATATGATCTTAACTTCGAGCATGCTCAACGCTATCTACACCGTTCTGCGGACCTTATCCGTGACTTCCAATATATAGTCGAAAAACACCTTACCAACCCAACCGATACTCAGCAACTATTGACCAATCAGGAAAATAGCGGGCAGCAGCTTACGTTTAACCCGCTGTATGGTGAATTAAATTGCTTAATCGATACTGCCTCGCACGATTCGCTGCGTGTTCTAAACCAGCAGATTGAGTATTGGAAGAAGAGCTTTGTGGCGGACTATGACCTGAATAGGCTGTTTTTTATCACCGCGGATAGCTGGTGTCTCACGGAGTTTGCCAGTAATTATAGTACTGTCGATCAGCAAACCTTGTTTAATTCGTTGCGTGCACGTATTCCTAAATACCGTAATAGCAATAGTTCAGATAAAGGTCATGATCTCTATTGGGTTATCCCCAGCGCCGAACAGTCGGATGTGGGATATCTGTATGTGATGACGCCGGTTTATATCAACGATAAATTGACCGCACTGCTAGGCATTGAACGTACTGTACGGCTGGATAATTTGATCACTTCAAGTCATTTGCCACTGGTTGTCGCGGTGCTTGATGAAAACAACGAACCACAGTTGCGGTTGGTAAGCGGTGATGGTCCGCACTCTTCACTCAATGAATATCCGCAGGAGCACAACTATTTTGGCTATGCCGATAATTACCATGACCTGACTTTGAAAAAGGGTTTGCAGCCTTCTTCATTAAGCATTGTTTATGTATTGCCAGTTAATAATGTGGTGTCGCGTTTCGATCTGTTGGTCAATGCACTGCTGTTTAATCTGTTCACGGCTGTACTGCTATGGGGCCTAGTGTGGTTGTTGGAGCGCAAGATAATCTTGCCAACTCAGGAAGATGCTCTTCGCCTAGAGGAAAATGAACAGTTTAACCGCAAAATTATCGCTTCAGCGCCGGTGGGCATCTTTATCTTGCGTATCAGTGATGGGGCCAATATTTTGAGTAATGAGTTGGCCTATAACTATCTTAATTTACTGACTGGCGAGGACCGAGAGCGAATTACGCGCCTGATTCGGGAACAACAAGTCAATCTGATCGATGTGATAACCAGCAACAACAATAACCTGCAAATCAGTTTTGTCCATTCCCGTTATAGCAATGAAGATGTGGCCATTTGTGTACTGGCAGATATCAGTTCTCGAGTGAAAATGGAGCAATCATTGCAAGAGATCGCTTCGGCAGAGCAGTTGGCCAACCAGTCTAAATCGATGTTTCTGGCCACGGTAAGCCATGAGCTGCGTACACCACTGTATGGCATAATTGGCAACATTGACTTGTTGCAAAAGCAGACTTTACCGCAAGGCGTGGAGCGTCTGGTTAATGCAATGAATAACTCATCAGGGATGTTGTTGAAAATTATCAGTGACATCCTGGACTTCTCCAAGATTGAATCAGAACAGTTAAAGATTGAACAACATGATTTTTCTTGTCAGGAAGTGGTCACGAATATTACGGGTAATTATTTACCGTTGGTAGTCAATAAACGTCTTGGCTTGTACTGTTATATCGAACCCGGAGTGCCAGAGCGGATAAAAGGTGACCCGCTGCGTCTACAGCAAGTCCTCTCCAATCTATTGAGTAATGCCATTAAATTTACCGATACTGGCTGTATTATTTTACAGGTGGGGACCTATGACAGTTATTTGGAATTCAGTGTGCGTGACATGGGTATTGGCATTCCGGAAAAAGAAATAGCTCATCTGTTTGACCCTTTCTTTCAGGTTGGCGGCAGTGTACAGGGCCACTTTCAGGGTACAGGTCTAGGACTGGCTATTTGTGAAAAGCTGGTTCATCTAATGGGGGGGGATATCGCAGTGGAGTCCGAACCCGGGCTCGGTAGCTTATTTACTATCCGTATTCCATTATTAGGTGCGCAGTTCCCACCACCACAAGTCATTGATTGTTGGTTGGGTAAAACATTGTGGCTGCAGATGCGTAATCAACACTTGGAAAGTTATCTAATGCTACTGCTTACCGAGCAAGGGGCCAGAGTGCTGCGGTATGAAGATCAAGAGATGGCAGCCGATGATGTTTTACTGAGTGATTATTCGGTACAGGTGGCGACGCCCTTGTCGATGCGGATTGAGTTTTCTATGGCGCATATTGGACCGTCATTTGAGGTATCACCAGGTTATTGGTTACACTCTACTGCGATGCCATGGGATGTTCTCCCACTGTTAAACCGCCTGTTTAGCGGTGAAATTCAACGTGGTAGCGACACAGTGATGCCTCCGCAGGTTAAAGATACTGATGTCAATAACAGAGATATTCACTTGCTGGTGGTAGAGGATCACCCGATTAGCCGGCAGTTGTTGTCTGACCAACTGACGTTATTAGGATATCAGGTAATGACCGCTAATGATGGTCTCGATGCCTTAGATGTACTGGAGCGAACCACAGTGGATATCGTGCTGACAGATGTCAATATGCCCCGTATGGATGGTTATTGTCTGGCACAGCGGTTACGTCAGTCCCATTTTACTGCACCCGTGATTGGTATAACGGCGAATGCGCTGGCGGAAGAAAAACAACGCTGTATTGAGGCGGGAATGGACAACTGTTTATCAAAACCGGTGATACTAACTTTATTGGAACAGACACTTACCTACTATAGTCAACAAGTACGACGAAACCGGGCAGAGCATGAGCCCGGTTAAGTGCTGAGTAATGCCTGGCCTAGTCTTTCTCCAACTGAGTCATGTTGATGGAGGAGAGGTAGTTAAGTAAAGCGATATCGTTATCAACACCCAACTTCGTCATGGCTGATTTTTTCTGGCTACTGATAGTTTTAATGCTGCGATTAAGCTTTTTGGCAATTTCCGTGACCAACAGCCCCTCGGCGAACAAGCGTAACACTTCACTTTCTTTCGGCGACAAGCGTTTGTCACTATAGCCAGTGGCGTTGATTTTCTCCAGCAACCTGGTAACGCTTTCAGGGGTGAATTTTAACCCTTTCTGCAGTGCCGCCAAGGCTTGTGGCAGGTCAGTAGGCGCACCTTGTTTCAGTACGATACCTTCAATATCCAAGTCCATCACTGCACCAAGAATAGCAGGGTTATTGTTCATGGTCAGCACGATGATTGACAAGTGCGGGTAGTGGCGTTTGATGTATTTAATCAGGGTAATGCCATCACCGTATTTGTCCCCTGGCATGGAAAGATCAGTGATCAATACATTCGCATTCAGTTTGGATAGATTGTTGATTAATGATGTCGAGTCTTCAAATTCACCAACGACATTAACCCATTCAATTTGTTCAAGTGACTTGCGGATACCGAACAGCACAATAGGATGGTCATCAGCAATAATTACGTTTAGGTTATTCATGTTGTTGGCTACCTTCCTCCAACAGTCTACTGATGAAAATATCAATTTGACTGAGGTCATGGTCAATCTTAAGTGCATCACCTTCTGCGATGTGTCGTTCTAACGATTCACACAGTTGCTTTCCGGGTAGCAGGTTTAACATCGCAAACGCACCTTTCAGACGGTGTGCGGTTTGAGATAGAGCAGCGAAGTCACTATGCTCCTTGGCAGTATATAGTTTTTTAATATCAACTGGTACTGTATCAACAAACAAATCAATATAATTACTTGTTTTTAATTGTTTTTTATAGTGCTGAATATCATCCTCAGTGAGAGATATCACGTGATTTTCTTCTGCCAATTGCAGTTCTATTAGCTGTGTAATGGCGTTGAGCATCGCACCGGTGAAGTTATAGTTGACTCGAATGATCTGTTCGCCAAGCTGCTGGCAACCGGTTTCATCACTTGCCAGCAGGAGGGTATAACCGGAGATTAACTGTGGGTCATCAGTAATCACTATGTCATATGCTTGATTATTCTGACGTTCATCAGCGATCAAATAACTGGCTCCATAAGCCTCCAGAAGATGAGTAGTGATACTGCGGACCTCGTTAGAAGTGATATCCAGCCGCGCTTTTATCCCATCCAGTAGTTTTTCCTCTGCTTCTTCCGTCGGTTTCTCCAACTCCATGGTGACTCGAATCGTGTAGCGGGTACCGATATCAAGTTTACTGCGGATAGACAAATCGCCATTAAGCGCCTTACATAATCGATTACACAGGAAGAAAGTTAGCCCAGAACCATGATTGAAGCGATCTTCGCGCATTTGACTGAGGAATGGATAAGTCAGGTTACTGAGTTCATCACTGGAGATACCTGAGCCGGTATCATTGATATGAAATAAGAGATGTTCTGGGTGATCGTTTTCATACTCGACGCTCAGAACGATCTTGCCATAAGAAGTGGTGATAATGGCGTAGCGAAGCAGCAGTGAGATAACTTTGCGTAGTATATTGGCATCACCAATATAGTGCTGACCCGCATCAAGATGGAAATGGTGGAATAGGGTCAACCCTTTTTGCTCAATCAAGGGGAGCAGGTCTAGCAGTAGTTCATCCAGGAGTACTGCGGGACTAAATAGTTGGTATGAAGGTTGGATATCCTGCGTTTCCAGGCGAGTTAGCAAGATAATATTGTCAATGAGATCTAATACTGATGTCGAAGTTTGGCTCAGTTGCTTGAGGAGGCTTTGTTGCTGCTGTGGTTCGGGCTGTGTATTCAGTCTGCCAACCAGATTGTTGATTTGATTTATCGGTTGATTGAGCTCAACAGCTAAATTTTGCAGCATCAACTGACGTGCCTGAACGGTTTTATCGTATTCATGTTGAGCTTGTTGCAGCCGTTTATTGACGACCATCTCTTTTTTCTGGTCGTCAAGCAGGAACAGATAGGTTTCTGCGGAACGTTGACTATGGCACAGACGGATCTCATAGATTTCATTGTTTACTGTGGCTTGGATCACCCCATGATGTTGCTTAGCCATATGGGCGATTTTTTTTAAATTGAGATGGGGCCGTAGATGATCAGCAATTTTATTGCTGGCAATCGCTCTATTGCTGGCAAAGTCATAGACTATCAGGCCGCAAGTGAGGTTATTGATAATTTCATCAGTCAGCGAGCGCTCTTTTTCGAGTTCGACAGCCATATTTTCACTGGGGCGGATGTATTGATGGCGGATAAAATAGAACCCTATAATCGATAGCATCAGCAGTAGCAGATTGACCACCAGTAGCCAGATATTATTGCGTAGTAGGTCAATGACCAGGTTAAAGATTGAAACACGATAAATCAGTTTAAGTGGCGCATTGGATAGCGGCAGGGTGAATTCAAGCCAGCCCCGGTGCAAGGTGGTGGTGACCTGGTGTTGCTCAGCGTCAGGTGCGGCAATATTGTCAAATTCATCATTATCGTCCAATAGCAGAAAATTGCTGCGTGCCATATTCAACGGAATGATATCGTTAATGGGCAATTCAAAGGCGAGGACAGTGGCCAGATGTCCGGGTTGGTTGAACGTGGTACGAATAGAGAATGAATAGTTGCCCTGGAAACGCTGTTTACGCAAGCCTGAGAAACTCTCGCGTTTATCGAGCATATTCGTCTGTTGCAGTATTTCAGCACGTAGTTCCGAAGCGAGGGCGGTCAGGTAATTTTCTTTTAACCGTGAGGTCAGATCCTTAATCGATTGAGTGGTCACCAGACTCAGGCTGTTATCCCGCCCGTTAAGATAGTAGAGCGTATAGTTTTCTTTTTTAGTTCCCCAGCGGCTGTCAAGAAAGTTTGAAATATTGCTAATCATGGCTAACGTGTCATTGCTGTGGTTGCCAAAAATCAACACATCGGTTTTATTTCTTTTTTTATCAAGATAATAAACATCTGCATTCAAGAGCTTCTCTTTCTGCTCAGGTTCCATGACAGGGGTCGTTGGGTTGCCAAATTTAGTGTAAATCTGCTGGGTGAGATAACGATAATTATCAATACGGCTTTGCACCGCGGCAGTGATACCGATGATGGCATTTTTTTTATCAGCCAGATAGGCGTTGGTGTAGTTGTAACCATATAAAATCAGGGCAACCACCAGCAGTACACTCTGCAACCAGAAGCTGCGGATAATATGGCGAGATCGGTGTGGTGATTGTCTATTTTGCAGCATGACAACAATTTCCTGAAGTAAACGGCGGACCGCCAGCACGATACCAAGAGTTATACACGACTAAGAGTTACACACTGGCTCCCTAACAACAATACATAATATTGCCTTACCACACTCACCCCGTGAGCACCACTTCACAAGTATAATACTTGAGTGATGACGGGTGTGAAATGGCCACTCGCATGTCCAGTGGTTGGATGTTGGATTAAAATTTAATCGAATGAACCGGTTAAAGTTTTTTTTTGCATGAAAACAGTAGACAGTTTATAACGGGGTCGCTAATATTTGCGCCCATTGGAAGGATGGCCGAGTGGTTTAAGGCAACGGTCTTGAAAACCGTCGACGGGCGACTGTCCCAGAGTTCGAATCTCTGTCCTTCCGCCAAATTCTCATAAAGACTGTTTTATAACGGTTTTTATCCTAGAATCCCCTGTAGTTACACAGCAGTGTGAGACAGGGGATTTTTTATGCGTACTGGTCTGGCTAAACCTGGTTCTCATGATGACTTCCGTCGTCGTGTTCCTTTAATGACTTAATGAACGCTTTGAACCACCAGGCAAAGCAGAGAAATGACGAGTGTTAGTACAATAAGCTGATTTTTTAGTCGAAGAGACAAAAAATGCGTTGATTACCCTTGCTTATCTCGGTTCGGTTGTATTATATTGCCGTCCGCGGAAATGTAATGCCGCAAAAATTTCGCCGGCTTAGCTCAGTAGGTAGAGCAACTGACTTGTAATCAGTAGGTCACCAGTTCGATTCCGGTAGCCGGCACCATATTAAAGAACCTCAGCAGATGCTGGGGTTTTTTTATGGGCGATTGGCACCGGATAGGGTAGTGATACTTTCAGTTTTGGGGCAAACGGCAGACATAAAAAAACCAACCCTAACAGGTTGGTTTTTCTATAAAAAGTTGATCGGCATGAAAGGATTTGAACCTTCGACCCCCGCCCCCCGTGACACCGGGTAACGTTCTCTGAAAGTCTCGCCAGCTCTGGCTTTTAGTTGATTTTAATGTTTATACAAACAGTGCATTTTCTGCATAAACCGACCTCTACACATCAATAACTTAGGTAGGGGTTTTACCATGATGTTTTTGACTATCCTGTCTTATTTGGATTAGCTCATACTAGACCCGATAGTTTTCTCGGGCAGCGCACAATCAAATCTGGCGGTCGACTTTGGGCGATAAGACGACTAATTGGCTCAGTGCTCACCTGTAAATCTTGGTTAAGATCGCTAAAGTATAAAAACTTTAACGATTATTTCACCGTCTTTAGAGGCTCTTTTTCCTTCAAGATCTGATTTAAGCCCTTCTGAATTCGTAATGAACTTGTTCGGATCATAGATCACACACCATAGATTTTTGCAGTCCAGATGATGTCGGTAATGTTCAATATCGATAATGAGCTCATCACCTATTTTTTTTGCATGGGGCCGATCACGTACAATTTTTGTTTCCAGCACTAATTTATGTGCTGGCAACAAAAAATCCATTCGCGTGCTTGAACCTGCATAGCTTGGGGTAAATTCTTCGGGGCGGATATCCTGAACCCATGGTCTGAGTAGCGCATGAAGAAGGTCTTGCACATCGTATTCGCTATTAAAAGATAATACTTGGCTGCCTTTTCTCCTATGAGTTAGAGGATGCATTGCGCGATGTAAACCTCTGACCAATCTTTCTAGTAAGCTCTCAACCTTTTCTGGCATCATTGACAGTTGATAAGTGGCTGCTTGGTCTGGACAATCAAAATTGTTTCGTGGGATGTGATCTTGGGGCAGTACACGTCCAAATCGATAATATCTAAGTCCATTATCTTGTAAAGCTGCTTCTATTCTCTCACGTTTTTCTTTCCATCCCATGTATTCAGGGGTTCCTTCTTTAGGAGGAAGATCCATAAACTCCTCAATGACTTCGCCTAGCACAGACAAGCTATCAGTTTCCGGATCTTGCCCAGCTAAGAATAACCAGTCTTTCCATTTCGTACTATGAGAGCCTGCTGGAGGCTCACCTGGTGCACCTGCAGATAGAAATAACATATCTAAGGCTGTGTGAGAGCCAGAGTTAGCAATAACATCGCCAACCACTTTGCATAAGGATCTTGATAACCTCATGTAAGTCCCCAACAAATTAGTGATAGTAAAAATTTTATCATATTTGTAACTCTCTATAGCATAAGTAATGTTCGCTCCTGGCACGAAACGGACAGACTGATGGACTGCAAGGTCTGCTATGAGCGAAGAGCGGACGTTATGAGTAGCTTGCTAGTTAAGTTTATTAAGTTAAGATATTGTGTTGCCGCAGTAGCTTGCTCAAGTGAGGAACGTAAAGTTCCTGCTCGAAATGCTGGGAACAAGGTTTTAGTAGGTTAACCATATAAACTAAAAAAATTTAACGAGGTTAGAATGAGGCGGTTTTGTACTGTACTGGTTTTGTTAAGCATGGCTTATTTCATCATAGGTGGTTTATTTGCGTATTTAAATAAATTGGAACTGCCAATTTATTTAAATGGGATGGCTATTGTAGGTTTTGTAATGACTATTGTTTGCATCTATTCATTGTCGAAGCCTGCTATTACACAGTCAGATTTAGAACAGCTTGAGGCCACTTCATTAGAGTCCATAACTAAGACTATTAGTGAGTTAAAATCCCTAAAAACGAATAAAAACTCAACTCAAGAAGAAATCTTAAATCTTGAGAAAAAAAGAAAGGAAATGGAGCTTTTAGTAAAGAAAGCCAGTATGGCATTGTTTTTCCGTGAGCAACTTAACTACCATGAAAGACGTATACTTTCAGAAATAAAGGGAAGTGAAACCCTCAACCATAGTTTGTCAGAGATAAAAGAAATAAAAGGCAAACTTAAGGCATTGGATGAAGAAATTGCATGTGATCCCGAAGTTGAGTTTCTGCGTTCAATACTTTTGGAAGCAAGCAGGCGAACGCCAACACTCGATGAGCTAACAGAGGGTATGCCATTTATATTTAGAATTATGGCTCGCTCAACACAGTTAATACTTGGGAATAAGATATAAAAACCTGTTGCATACATTTACATCACAATTGCTCATAGTTTCATATCGAGCAATTGTGGGTGAAAGTTATTCACAATCAATTGGTTATTGAGCGTGGGAATCTTGAGCCTTACACTCTGCTAACCAGATAAATCTCTAATTCATCGGTCATTTTTTAGTACATTCCAGTCAAGATGATTATTCGGCGTTAGAATTTTTGAGGGCTCAACATAATCGGCATCAATCCCCTCATCACCAATTCCAGTACGGCAAAATTCAATCCCCATCGAGTTGCATATTATATTCATGGCTTCAAATAATGCCGAAGGCATTCTATGCCCTGCTATTACTCGTCGAACTGGTTTATCTAAGTAAAACCACTCATTCGTTTGCAAAATCCTAACTTCCTGTTCGTATTCCCATTCTCGATATTTAGAGGATAAAACTTGGTTAGCAAGTTCATCAGGACTATAAATATTGGGTATTGCTAAATTTGCAAATACACCTCTATATTCAATTTGTTTAATGCTGTGATGATTGTCTGGGATTTCAATTTCGATAGCGCAACCATCAAACCCCCCAGCATAGTGAGCCCAAAGTAAATGAGACTCATATGTAGCTGAAAGAGAACAAACCTTAAGCCGTTTCTTTTCTTCTATTATCTGCTGAATTTCTTTTTTATAGTCGTAACCATCAGATGTTTGATGAGAGAAAACAAACATACCTTCCATTGGGTCATTCAACATTTTCCAGTCAGAGCAAAAAAGCCTACGATTAAAAATTATATCTAGGGTAAATGCTATTTGAGAAGCCGACCTAAATTTATATGCTCTCATAATTTTTTGATTCCTTATCTAACACTAATAACTGAGACAGGTGGGAAATTTAAAAGACAGTAGATGATATCATATAGACTGACATTTTTTGTTGTGTATTAGATAATGTTAGCAATGTCCGCTATTGGCACATAGCTGCCCGACAGATTAGCTATAGCTCTATACTGTAACAGTCTCAGGTCAGGTTCGATCTAATACATTTTTATTTTGTTGCAATCTCGCCATGGGGTACTACCACCCAATCAATATGATTGCTGGTATAGATCTTGGTAGATTTTGCGTCACTGTGCGCCATGCGTCCCTGAGGTCTATCCCTTGAATATCGAACAAGTGTGCGGCCAGTGTACGGATTTCATGGAACGTTGGGCGCTCATCCATTGCTAGATGAGTGCAGAGCCCAAGCCTGTCCCGCAGGTCTGAGAATGCGCGGCTTAGGTAATCCGGTGCAACTTGGGTAGGGTGGGAAACTTCTTTGCTGCGCTTTACGTTACGCTCCGGTAGCCGGTGCACAATATATGGGCTGGCCACGTTATCCCGACTGTCATCAATGATCCGCTTTAATTCCTCACCGATTGGGATCGCTACGTGCGATGCCTCCTTCTTCTGCACCTTCTGCCTGTGAATATACAACGTACCATAGATACCGTTTTCTGGTTGTTGCAACCATACACAACCGCATACGACGTTTTTGGGCCCCTTGATTGAGTACCGGATCCGGGATACTTCAAGCCGCGCATGTGTTGTTTGTAACGCAAGAACCATTGCTGTCCGTAACCATAATGGGGCAGAACGGCGAATGGCCAGGTAGGCATCAAGTGATAAACGCTGTCTGTGCTTCTCATCAATTCTACCGCGCGGAAATTCGCTCAAAACGTCAAAAACGGATACAAGGAAGGTCAGCCGATCGATATTCCTGCAGGGCGCTGGATTGATCTGCGTGTAGAGATGCCAGGCAGTGACGAACCTGACCCGCTAGTTGAACTTGCACCACAGCAAGACCACACGCCAGTGCCTGAGGCTGTAATTGAGCAGGAAGCCGATCAAAATTTGGTGAGCGAATCAGATGCAGATAGCGGCCTTGAAACTTGCTCTGTTGGCGAGTCTGACAGCGAAACCAAGGATTAACTACAAAGCAGGGAGAAATCCCGGTCATGTGTTAATTGTTAATGTATTGTAGACATTTACATAAGGTAAAGGAGAGAACGGAATGCGACCAGGCATCAACAAAGAAGAAGTCACATTGTTTCTTGATGATCTCACCATGCTTTTAGAGGAGGGTATCGACAAGGCAGAGGTTTATAACGTGTTACGGATTTTAGAACTCAGACGACAAACAGCGAAATTGGAGTTTATAAAACGCTCATTAACCACTTCAAGTGATAATGATCATATCGGCCCTTGAAATCCCCCAAACTGCCACTAGATAGCAGTTAAGGCTGCCCCGTACCGGCTTCGTGATGTTTGTTTAGGGTTAAACATCGGGAGGGGCAGCGGTCAGAAACTTTCCTTCCTTATCGATCAGCCTCATATCATTTACTGAGTAAAAAGGAGATACGCCTGAGGCTGAAACCAAGGAGTAAAATTTTGCGCATCCCAGGCGGTTTTCGTCGGAGGTTTTACCATAGTTTTACCATGTTAAAACTATGTAAATAAAAAAACCAACCGTAACAGGTTGGTTTTTCTATAAAAAGTTGGTCGGCATGAGAGGATTCGAACCTCCGACCCCCGACACCCCATGAACCCGTTCTATAAGCATCTAAACCCAGTGCTGGCGCTGGTTTTATGTCATTTCACTGTACGTGTAAACAGTGGAAAATTTGGAAAGTTGGTATTAATAGAATCAATAGGTTGCGGCGGGTTTTACACCATCACCCTACCTTGATTTCAGCGTGTGGCACCGTTACCCATTCAACATGATTTTGCGTGTAGACCTTTGTGGATTTCGCATCGCTGTGCGCCATTCTCGCCTGCGGATCTATGCCTTGCTGCTCAAACAAGTGCGCGGCCAAGGCTCGAATCTCATGGAATGTTGGCCGCTGCTCCAGTGGCAGATTTTCACCAACACCAAGGCGATCACGAAGAGATGAGAATGCACGGCTCAGGTAGTCTGGGGCCACCTGCGTTGGGTGCTTCACTTCTTTGCTGATATCGTTACTGCGCTTCTCTGGCAACCGGTGAACAACATACGGACTGGCGACAATATCCCTGCTGCGTTCTATTATCTCTTTCAACTGCTGCCCAATTGGTATCGCAACGTGGGAAGCCTCCTTATGTTTTACTTTCTGCCGGTGTATGTAAAGAACCCCAAACACATCACTTTGTGCAGATGGGAACCAAACGCAACCACAGACACCCTCCTTGGGCTCCTTGATCGAGTATTTGATCCGCGATACTTCCAGTCTTGCCTGCGCGGTTTGCAATGCAAGATCCATGGCGGTACGCAGCCAAAGATCCGCTGCATTTCTTATCTTTATATAGTCAGCCAGGGACAGCCGGCGTCGTTGCTTTTTGTCCGTTCTACGCATCTTTTTACGCGTAGCGGGATTATCGAACATCAGCGACTCATCCATAGCATAGGCGAATAGTTTCTTTAAAAAGAGAACCTTTCTATTCTGGACGTTTGCAGAGCTATCCGCATGGAATTCAGATATGAAACCGTTAACGTGCTCAAGCGTGATATCACAGGACGCGATATCATTAAAATATTCCTTTATCCGCCCCGCATCATTCACCCAGTCAGCCAAAGTGCTTTGAGCAGGTTTCTCATCTGCAACGATCCGCTTCATTAGCTGATCGACATGTTGAGAAAACGGCAGAGCCTCACCGTTCGTACCTCCACCCTCGCGAATTATAGACTCAAGGCTAACGGCACTTTCCGGCCTCATGCGCAAATTGTACTCTCTGGCAACAGCAATAGCGTACGCTCTATCTTTTCCTATGGTTTTTCGCTTCCCGGATATCAGGGTTAAGATATAGCGCTGGCGAACCTTATCGAAATTTAGAAAGTCAGGAAGGTGGCGATACTCCCTGCTGCGTGGTCTTGCTGCCATCATTCATCCTCAATCAACGAATTAACATGGGACGTAATTGCAGAAGCTACACCCATCCGCTCCGAAGAAAAAACCCACACTGATTGATCAATAATTCTGCCATTAATCACGCCACATTGAACCCACCGTTTTATTGTCTTTGATGTGGGTACTGAGCCTTTTTCAAACTCTCTGGATGCCCACTGACTGGATTTCATTAGTTTGATTTCTTTAGCCATGGTTTGATCTCCACACAATAGGCCCGCTGCAACGGGCCATAGAAATTACAATAGTTCTTGATCTTGCTGGTGGGCGCTCATCAGTCGCCGGTAGATTGCAGACACGTATTGCGCCTGGTGAATAGCATCATCTAGGGCATTATGGCGCTCCCCGCCAAAAGGGAGGTCGCGCTTAGGGTCAAAGTCTATTTGGCGTCCCAGCATCACCATTGTTCGAACGTCGCGGTCGTTCCACCAATTCCAGAAAGGGTTTTGGCCTGTGCGTTCATAGGCAGAACGCAGGATCACATTGTCAAACGATGAGCCATTACCCCACACATTAAGACGGCCAGTGTCAGGACAAGATGAGAGGACAAAACCAGACAAATTTGGCAGCACTTCCTCTATACACATTGCATCGTCAGTCGTGATTGCTGCCCGTGCCTCACTGCCTTGCTTTAGCCACCACTTGATAGTGCCTGCATCCGGGACGGCACCGAGAGCCATTTCGCTTTCTAGATCAACGGCGGTATAAAACCGGTCACCCAGTTTGCCATTAGAAATATCAAAGAAAACGGCCCCGATTGCCACGATTGGTGAGCTTGGTTTAAGCCCTATTGTTTCAAGGTCAATCATTAAGTTGTTCATGAGTCATTGCTCCTCAGGCAATCAGTGGCGCTAATCAGTCCATTGCGGCTTAAATAGTCCATTGCAGATCCTGGTGACGCGCTATCAGGATCGGCTCTTTTTAGCTTTCTAGCTAAGACCTTAACAAGCATAACTAGATCTTCTGTATAGTCTTCTGGCAACTTGTTAGGCTGGCTTACAGGTTCAGTTGCCAGCATTGTGGAACGGCAGGCCGAGATAGCACTCTTTGCGCGATTCCATGCGTCATGGTTGCGGTCAGATATACGAATGACCTCGGCCATTGCATCCAGCAATTCTTTCGTCACCGTCGATTGCTGTATCAGCCGTTCGTTCTCCATTTTTAGGGCTTCATAACTCAGCACTGTTTGAGTGTTCATAAGATGCCACCGCGAAAGGTTGCCAACCGAACACGCTGGTAAACGTCATGGGCAAATGCACGCTCATCGCCTATATCGCAGGCACAGAAATACGCATATGCAGCTCTTTCACACTTGCGGTGTGCATTAAGAAATTCAATTTTCAGCGCTTCAACGTGACATTTGTTTATGTGATCTTTGAATGCTCTTGGCTCACCGCTAACCGGACGTAACCAAACGCAAAGCGGACCATCCTCGGTATCGTAAATTGAGCCGATAAACCAGCCATTACCATCTGGTGGAGTAGGGTTCCACTGGCTTATGTCACCATCAGCAGCTTCAATTGCTTCTAACTGTTCGTCAGTAACATCGTTTTCCATCCATACGACACAAGCAACAACACGATTAGCATCCAACCATGCAGCAAACTCACCTGGCGCACCAAACTCTCTTCCGTCTGCCGGTTCGAGATAGCCCGGGTGAGTCCAGTAGCCACAATCATCGCGCTGTGGCGCCATTGGTGTAATTGTCTTTTTCATCATCCCATCCTCTCGCCAGTCAGTTCAAAGTAGCGTTGAGCAAAGAGCCCTCGCGCCTGTACTGCGTTCAGTGGTATAGCGATCACTTTATCTGATGGCTTAATACCATCGAGCATTGGCCAGCGCTCACCGTCATCGATACCAAGATCCCGTCGCTCAGTAGCCAACATCACCAAGTCAGCCTGTTTAACTGCTTGGCTTGGTACAACAGGCAAACCGAACTTATTACGGATCACACAATCAATACCCATTTCAATTCCACGGTAGTCAGGGATCAGGCGTTTAAGTGGGCTAGGTATATCTTTGCAGTACGCCTCATGGGCGTCATGCAGCAGGGCTTCCAGAGCGAATTCAGGTGGAACGATTTCACTTACAAGAACGGAGTGCTGTGCCACTGAATAGAACTCAGGAAGATGGCCAGCGAACCGGCATTCATGAGACAACGCCTGAGCGATATCACGAATGCTGATACTCTCGACAGTTGGATGGGCATAATTAAAATGCAGCCCGGTAAACGTTTTAATCCACGACATAGTTATTCCCCTGCTTTATTGAGCTTTTCTGTCAACTCAGCAACGCAATCACGCGCATTCTTTTTGTAGGATTCTGCGGCAGATCCTGAATATTTTTCGTCAACGGCAATCTCGAAAGATGTGATCGTGTCAAAGAAGCACCCAGCAGCAATCTTGAATGTATTGCCCACCCAAACAGCAAAGATGGTTCGGCTGGAGTATCCGCAATTATCACGGTGCACTACGTTTTCAAATCGCCGCGGATCTAGATAAAGACTGTCGCAAGAAAAGTTATCCGGCAGACTGGTGATGCTGGTACCGCGCAGGTACAGATAGCCACCGACAGTGAGGTTATCCGGCAGACTGGTGATGCTGGTACCGCGCAGGTCCAGATAGCCACCGACAGTGAGGTTATCCGGCAGACTGGTGATGCTGGTACCGCGCAGGTCCAGATAGCCACCGACAGTGAGGTTATCCGGCAGACTGGTGATGCTGGTACAGTCCTGCAGGTCCAGATAGCCACCGACAGTGAGGTTATCCGGCAGACTGGTGATGCTGGTACCGCGCAGGTCCAGATAGCCACCGACAGTGAGGTTATCCGGCAGACTGGTGATGCTGGTACAGTCCTGCAGGTCCAGAGAGCCACCGACAGTGAGGTTATCCGGCAGACTGGTGATGCTGGTACCGCGCAGGTCCAGAGAGCCACCGACAGTGAGGTTATCCGGCAGACTGGTGATGCTGGTACCGCGCAGGTCCAGATAGCCACCGACAGTGAGGTTATCCGGCAGACTGGTGATGCTGGTACCGCGCAGGTCCAGATAGCCACCGACAGTGAGGTTATCCGGCAGACTGGTGATGCTGGTACAGTCCTGCAGGTCCAGATAGCCACCGACAGTGAGGTTATCCGGCAGACTGGTGATGCTGGTACCGCGCAGGTCCAGAGAGCCACCGACAGTGAGGTTATCCGGCAGACTGGTGATGCTGGTACCGCGCAGGTCCAGATAGCCACCGACAGTGAGGTTATCCGGCAGACTGGTGATGCTGGTACCGCGCAGGTCCAGATAGCCACCGACAGTGAGGTTATCCGGCAGACTGGTGATGCTGGTACCGCGCAGGTCCAGATAGCCACCGACAGTGAGGTTATCCGGCAGACTGGTGATGCTGGTACAGTCCTGCAGGTCCAGAGAGCCACCGACAGTGAGGTTATCCGGCAGACTGGTGATGCTGGTACCGCGCAGGTCCAGAGAGCCACCGACAGTGAGGTTATCCGGCAGACTGGTGATGCTGGTACCGCGCAGGTCCAGATAGCCACCGACAGTGAGGTTATCCGGCAGACTGGTGATGCTGGTACCGCGCAGGTCCAGATAGCCACCGACAGTGAGGTTATCCGGCAGACTGGTGATGCTGGTACAGTCCTGCAGGTCCAGATAGCCACCGACAGTGAGGTTATCCGGCAGACTGGTGATGCTGGTACCGCGCAGGTCCAGATAGCCACCGACAGTGAGGTTATCCGGCAGACTGGTGATGCTGGTACCGCGCAGGTCCAGAGAGCCACCGACAGTGAGGTTATCCGGCAGACTGGTGATGCTGGTACAGTCCTGCAGGTCCAGATAGCCACCGACAGTGAGGTTATCCGGCAGACTGGTGATGCTGGTACCGCGCAGGTCCAGATAGCCACCGACAGTGAGGTTATCCGGCAGACTGGTGATGCTGGTACCGCGCAGGTCCAGATAGCCACCGACAGTGAGGTTATCCGGCAGACTGGTGATGCTGGTACCGCGCAGGTCCAGAGAGCCACCGACAGTGAGGTTATCCGGCAGACTGGTGATGCTGGTACCGCGCAGGTCCAGATAGCCACCGACAGTGAGGTTATCCGGCAGACTGGTGATGCTGGTACCGCGCAGGTCCAGATAGCCACCGACAGTGAGGTTATCCGGCAGACTGGTGATGCTGGTACCGCGCAGGTCCAGATAGCCACCGACAGTGAGGTTATCCGGCAGACTGGTGATGCTGGTACAGTCCTGCAGGTCCAGAGAGCCACCGACAGTGAGGTTATCCGGCAGACTGGTGATGCTGGTACCGCGCAGGTCCAGAGAGCCACCGACAGTGAGGTTATCCGGCAGACTGGTGATGCTGGTACCGCGCAGGTCCAGATAGCCACCGACAGTGAGGTTATCCGGCAGACTGGTGATGCTGGTACCGCGCAGGTCCAGATAGCCACCGACAGTGAGGTTATCCGGCAGACTGGTGATGCTGGTACAGTCCTGCAGGTCCAGATAGCCACCGACAGTGAGGTTATCCGGCAGACTGGTGATGCTGGTACCGCGCAGGTCCAGATAGCCACCGACAGTGAGGTTATCCGGCAGACTGGTGATGCTGGTACCGCGCAGGTCCAGAGAGCCACCGACAGTGAGGTTATCCGGCAGACTGGTGATGCTGGTACAGTCCTGCAGGTCCAGATAGCCACCGACAGTGAGGTTATCCGGCAGACTGGTGATGCTGGTACCGCGCAGGTCCAGATAGCCACCGACAGTGAGGTTATCCGGCAGACTGGTGATGCTGGTACCGCGCAGGTCCAGAGAGCCACCGACAGTGAGGTTATCCGGCAGACTGGTGATGCTGGTACAGTCCTGCAGGTCCAGATAGCCACCGACAGTGAGGTTATCCGGCAGACTGGTGATGCTGGTACCGCGCAGGTCCAGATAGCCACCGACAGTGAGGTTATCCGGCAGACTGGTGATGCTGGTACCGCGCAGGTCCAGATAGCCACCGACAGTGAGGTTATCCGGCAGACTGGTGATGCTGGTGCGATATAGCGATAAATCACCAGGCACGTTAATTGCGCCGTCGTCATTTACCGTATGCTTGATGCTTTTCTTATTTAAAATGCTCAGTAATTCTGACATTGTCATTATCTCCACACAGTTTTTAGGAAATACTTCACCAAGCACCCCATTGCTGGGGTACTTGAGGCTGTACTGATGAATTAAAAATTAGGCTTTAAAACTGCCGATGAATGTCTCGACAGATTCACCAGAGAACTTGCTGATCAGCAGATCGCGAAACTCGATAGCAATGTCTTCTTCTTGCGCCTCCAGTTGAACAATGCGGAGAACGAAACATGGTTCATCACTTTTCAGCAGGCTGTTGCGTAGGCTGAAACGTCGCTCACCAAGTCCCTCATACGGTACGCACTTAAACTCAAATGCCACCGGCATGACCTCCTTACTTGTTGCTTCAACGCTCTGCATCAGTGAACGCTTGCCACTGAAATCACCGTCTTCATGATCCGATTCTTGCATCTGCTTGATACTGACGCGCCGTACTGCACTGGCGGCTTGTGCCATCGACATGGTTTCGCCGCTAGCATCGAACGCAGTGAGAAAATCAGCCCAGTCCTCAAGCCATTCTGCGATCTGCTTCTGGTTAAGACGCTTGCTATTAATTTCCAACAATGCGCGGAATGGGGCGGTCTTCTTGAGCTTAATTTCGGCGACGTTATCAGCGTGACCCGGGGCAATTAGGGTGCCGATGTTGAACACAGAGCATGCACTCATATTATCTGCATCGATAAAACAGCGGGCTGGCTCTGCAGTGTTGGCGTAGCCAGTTGAGTATCGGGCAAAATCATCAATGCTGGTTGTTTCCATGCGCCCACGGAAACGGAAGCGGTTTTTCTGGAAGCATTCCAGGCTTTCGATATTGACGTCTTTTGGTAAAACAGAAACAGGGCAATCAGTTACCTTTACGTTATCCAGATATGCTGCTGCAAGAGCCATACCCGTTACTTGACTGATCGCGGATCCGTCTAATTGCGACATAGGAATTGACCTTATTTATTGGATTGAGGAACGCACATTACTGTGCGGCTGATAATTTCCCGTCAGGCTGGCCGGCGATGGTAAATAATTGCCCTTGGTCCTCCTGCAGGATTGTGAGTTTTCCGCCCTTACCAACCCACATAGGTGTCTCGGTGGTATCTTCTTCTGAGACTTTACCGCGAGGGGTAGGGGTGACGAATTTCAGTTGATGCTTAATGTTGACGCGCTTTTCTTCAACTGAATTACTGAGGCGGTCAAGGTCGAACGTGAGAACTACCTTGCCTTTACCACCATTGTTGAGAACACCCAGCGCCGTAGCGTTTAAGGCTGCTGAGATTTTGTTTTGAAATACACCGGCATCCAGTTCACCCAGGAAGTCGGGCACATTTGTCTTACGATTTTCACTCATCCGATAGCCCTCTATAGTTGACAGTTTCTCCACACATCGGGTGGCGCACCGCGCCTGGTGTTGGCGGGTAAGGGGTATTGAAACGGTACGCCACCCGATGTGCAAAAGTGAGGGGCCGGTTACTCTCGTCCGGCGTACGCGCCATAGGCGCAAGGTGCCCCTGATTGCTGCCCACCACTACAGGGGATCGCGGCTGGTATTCGTTATGTGCCAGAATCACCAGAGGACCCGGTATTTCATCCGACTTTGCTGATTGTTAAAGAGCTACAGCGGCTTGGCTGTTTTCCAACCGCCAAAAGTTATTTGGTAGTTGGTGTTGCTCGGTCGCTGTTGATGCATTAAATATTACCAGCGGTGTTTTAATTGGTCAACACCGCAGGTAATAATTAAGATGGGAAATAATTAACTATTTGTTTTTTAAAATGTTATTTTTTTGATGATGACAGGAGGGATGAAAAAAAGGATTTTATAGCGAGGATTAATTTATTTTTGTTTTCTATATCAGTGTGTTGTGGTTTTTTTAATTCAATTTTATTCTGTCTGGCTAACTTCCTTGCGTCGGAAAGCTCTTTCTTGTGAGATGCAATATCTTGCCGTGTCCACTGACCATCAAATGAAATCGTAACATAGGGGGTTGCTACATCCGAATGATCAGGAATCCATACCCTGATTATCTCAATATCTTTAATTGAATGCCCAAGCTTCATCATTGGCGAAACATCCTTGGCTACATCCCTTGGAATAAAGCCAATCATTGCTGGTTCGCATCCGATATCTCTGGGATTTTCGATGTATACACCAATAGCATTCTTGTCACTACGATTACCACCATGCCTTCTCAAAGAAACAATTACGTCAGAATAGTCATCTGATAAATTATCAATAACTATCTCTCGGCGAGGCTCACCATCTTTGTTTTTGTGGGATATTCCTGCAACTTCAACAGTGTATTTCACTTATCACTCCATTTCCCATTTGGCATCAATGACCTTTCCAACAAACCTACAGTCCGAGTCTAACTGAATGATGGGGTATTGTGGGTTTAATGGCTTAAGCAGTGTTATCCATCCATCTTCAATGACCTTTTTAAAGGTAGCCATTCCATTCTTCACTGCTATGCAAAACTCACCGGTTTGCGCGGTTTGGTCTGGGTCAACTAAAATAAGCATCCCCTCAGGAAAGCTTGGTTTTTGCCCTATAGGTGCGGTCATTGAGTCGCCATGCACCTCAAGCCAAAACGCCTTTCCTGTGGATTTTTTGCTGGAAGAGACATACCGCTTAGCATCAGACTCCGTGAACTGCCCCTCTATCTCAGCAAAAGCTCCCGCCTGAACCCAGCTAAGCAGCGGGTACTGGTGCAGCACTTGATTTGATGAAATGGTCAGATCACTATCAATAGACTTGGACATTTGTCTGATTTCTTGAGCCATGCCGGGGCTAAATCTATCGACAGGAACTCCTAAAAACCGCGCTATTTCCGATGCAGTTTTGGGGTTGAGTCTGTTTGTGCCATTTAAGATTTGGTTAACGGCACTCTGCCCAATACCTAGGTGATGAGCTAGGGCTTCTTGAGAAAATCCAAGCTCTTTTTTTCTGAGACTAAATAGACTTTTTAAACGCTCAGCGTCCGCCAGCTCTTCACTGGTCAAGGGTTTCTTTTTATTCATATCTTTATTTTATTCCCGCGAGTAATAATCGACAATCTCCAGCGGTGTTGACTATTTTATTACTAGCGGTAATAATGTTCCCGTAAGGAGAAATCATGAACAGAGTCCATTTAAGTGAGTACGCAAAATCTATAGGCCAAGAAAAAGCAGCTACATCCCTTGGAGTAAGGCAAGGGGCGATTAGTAAGGCGCTAAAAAACAAAAGGAAAATATTTGTAATAGTCAACCCTGACGGATCTGTTCTTGCTGAGGAAGTAAGGCCATTCCCAAGTACGAAAAAAGATTCTGTTACCGGCGAAGTTTAAAGAAAAAAAACAACCAACCAACCACAGTGGATAGGGGGCAGCAGTGGGTAACGAACCGAACTGGAAAGTAGAAAAACAACCAGCATGGCTGGTGGCTTCAATCAGGAAAACCATTGCGGCGTTGCCTGGTGGATATGCCGAAGCAGCGGAAATTCTGGACGTGACACAGGATGGAATCTTTAACCGCCTCCGTGCTGGTGGAGATCAAACCTTTCCAATGGGTTGGGCAATGCTCCTGCAGAAGGCCAGCGGAAAGACCTACATAACTAGCGCAATGTCACGCGAGACAGATGGTGGTTATCACGTACCCGGTACCGATATCGACGCTGACAACGAAGAGATCGGCAACAAGCTGGCTGAGTTAGTGGGGCGGCTGGGTGATTTGGTTAACGCTTATCGCCAGTACATAACAGACAGCGTGATCAGCAAGCAGGAGTGGCAAAGCCTCAACGATATTTCGGATTCATTCAAAGTCACGTTGATGCAGTTCTTGAGCCTTGTTTCAAAGGTCTATTGCGAGGCTGAAAAAGTTGACGCCCAGAGTATGCAGCTCTAGGCGTCGGTGCAATTAAATCACTATGTGGAGAAATAACCGCATGAACAGTTTAGCAGCAACAAACCGATTACCGCAACTGCGCTGCCTGGCATTACCGGGTGGCGCTCATCCAGTCAGATTCCATTACCAACGCCGCATAGCTTCCCACTGGGTGCCATGCAACTACGGCAGAGCAGCGGCCATTCTTGAGGTCATTAAACGTAGGCGGCGGACTGATGGCAAAGCTAATTGAAGAACTCGACAGATACTACCGCGACCGGAACGGCATCGTTGTGCACGTTATTGGCTACGACCGCCTAGGCCAGCGGGTTATTTACAAGCGCACGGGTTATGAGTGGGAGTGCGCGTCACCCCTAATCATATTCCGGGCGCGTTTCAAAAGGATCGACGCATGAGCATTAAGTTGATGTCTATGGTTTGGGAGCTTCAGAGCTTGACGCAGCCAAGAAAAATGCTGCTCCTATCCATCGCTGATCATGCAAGCGATGAGGGATTGGCGTGGCCTGCGGTAAAAACGCTGATGCGTAAATGCAGTTTTCGCTCAGATAGTGGCACTCGCAGAGCAATCAATGAATTGGTTGAGCTGGATTGGTTGACGAAGATAGAGCGCCCACGTAAAGAACGTAAGGGCAAACATCAGCAAGATACGAACATGTATCAGTTGAACTTACAGAAGCTGTACGACGAAGGAAACGTACATCCATCACACGGTACAGGCCCAAGAAAGAAACATCAGCCTGTACCGTGTGAAGCCTCACAATATGAAGGCTCACCATGTGAGGGCTCACCGTATGACCCTGCACATAACAGCGAAAAAAACCAAAGTCAGCCTGTACCGGGTACAGCCGATCCATCAGTTAAAACAGATCCACCATTAGAAAACCCTTCTTGTCCGGTTGCTGTGCAACCAGACCAATCCACGGACGATGATTTTTTATCTCGCCATCCAGAAGCCGCGGTATTCAGCGCCAAGAAAAAAATATGGGGAACACATGACGACCTGAAAGCCGCTGAATGGATTTGGGGGAAAATCATCACGATGTATGAGCAGGCTGCTGAATGCGATGGTGAAATCAGCCGTCCTAAAGAACCTAATTGGGCTGCATGGGCTAATGAGATTCGCCTGATGTGCGTTCAAGACGGGCGTAATCACAAGCAGATTTGTCAACTGTTCGGAAAAGTAAACCGGGATCCGTTCTGGTGTAAGAACATCCTTAGCCCCTCGAAGCTGCGGGAGAAGTGGGACGATTTAACACTGAAACTCAGTGATACGAACACAGGAGGCCGGAAGGCCGCGCTCAACTTGAGCGATGAACTGAATGACACATCGTGGGCAGATAACGGGCTGGGGTTGTGATCATGAATACACTGAAAACTTTTGAAAATTTGCAGATAGAACGTCATGAAGTGCCCCAAGTAAGTGAGCGTGTCATTGATTTTTCAAACGCTCAAATCAACGCTGAGGCAATCAAGAACGTTAACGATATTTTTGGCGAACTCGCGATCACCTTTCCAGCCTGGCGCACTGCTTACCCTGATGCTGACAGCATGAAAAGCGCTAAGCAGGTATGGGCAAAAGGGCTTATCGAAAGCGGCGTTACCAGCATGGCGGTGATCCGCGCTGGCTTGCGTGTTGCTCGTTCTCAATCAATCCCATTCATCCCGAGCGTTGGTCAGTTTGTTGCCTGGTGCAAAGAGTGTTCAGCAGCAGCGGTAGGGTTACCAACCATAGATGAAACTGTTGCTGAGTTTGACCGCTACGCTGCAAACCGTGACCGCTACGACTCGCCAGAGGCATTCCCATGGAGCCACCCAGTGCTGTACTGGATCGTGTTGGATGCTCGTAGGCTGATGCGCCAATACAACCATACAGCAGCAGAAACCAAAAAAGCCCTACAGGCTCAACTGGCACGCTGGACCAAGAAACTTGCCGCAGGCGAAACGGTACCAACCCCAGCAGCTCAGATTGAGCACAAAACACGGGCACCATCAACTTCAGAGCTGATGGACAAAGACGGCGAATATCAACGCAAGGGTGCAGAGCTGTTAGCGATGATCCGCGCCAAGCAGAAAGGGGCTACATCATGAAAAAACTTTATCGCTGGTGGAAATTGCGCCAACTGCGTTGCTTGTGGGCTGACGATATGCAATTTCGCAGTGTTGCCCGCCGCCGTGGTTGGATCTGGGTACTTGACCAATTTAACATTGAAAGCCGCTATCACCTGATGAGGCAGCTTGCCAAAGCTGAAAAGATGAGGGGTAACCTGTGAACGCCTATTGTGAAAAACTAAACGGTTTACGCTCACAGCCCACTCATGAACTGAAAGAGATTGGCGATCAATGGCGTACTCCGGATCCGCTTTTCTGGGGCATCAATGCGATGTTTGGGCCGCTTGTTCTCGACTTATTCAGTGATGGCGAGAACAGCAAATGCCCTGCGTTTTACACTGCCGAAGACAACGCGCTTACCCATAACTGGTCAGAAAAGCTGGAAGAGTTGAATGGCGCGGCATTTGGTAATCCGCCGTACTCAAGAACCCAGCAGCACGAAGGTCAGTACATCACAGGAATGCGCCACATCATGGCCCACACAATAAACATGCGTGAGCGGGGTGGTCGGTATGTATTTCTGATAAAAGCCGCAACATCTGAAGCATGGTGGCCAGAGCAAGCCGATCACATTGCTTTCATCCGTGGGCGAGTTGGATTCGACGTTCCAGAGTGGTTTGTACCAGCCAATGAGAAACAGATACCAACCGGGGCATTTTTCGCCGGGGCTATCGCCATCTTCGATAAAGATTGGCGCGGTCCAGCCATGAGCTATGTCAAGCGTGAACAGTTAGAAGCCCAGGGTAATGCATTTTTGGCTCAAATCCGCCGTGAAGCTGAACGCCTGGTACCACAAAAGCAACCGCAAGTTACCGCAGAAATCCCAGCATATGAAGAGAACAGAGTGTGGCCACTTGAAGTGGGCCTGATGTTTGAGCAGGTACCACAAGCCGTTGAACTACCACCGGCACAGCAAAATAAATTGAAATCGCATATCAACAGGATGTGGTTAGAGCGCATGCCAAACCACGAAATTTTAGCAGCAGTGGCAAGCATGGCTGAGTCAATGGGAGGCGTACATGCGTGAAATCATCGTTGATAATTTTGCTGGTGGCGGTGGGGCGAGTACCGGGATCGAGTTGGCGATTGGTCGAAGTGTTGATATTGCGATCAATCACGACCCGCACGCCATAGCGATGCATGAAACCAACCATCCTGAAACTCTGCACTATTGCGAGTCAGTATTTGATATCGATCCTGCCGTAGCTACAGCGGGTAAAGATGTTGGGTTGGCCTGGTTTAGTCCTGATTGTCGCCACTTTAGTAAAGCCAAGGGCGGCGCACCGGTTAAGAAAGAAATACGCGGACTTGCTTGGATCTTGATCAGATGGGCGCTGGTAAAACGTCCACGCGTGATGATGCTTGAGAACGTCGAAGAATTTAAAACGTGGGGGCCGTTGATCACCGAACCCTCAAAGCCTAATTTGCCTAAAAAATTAATGGCTCAATTTGTGGGGCCGGTTTATCCAGAGCGTAGCTACCCAGATCCGGCGCGTGCTAAAGAAACGTTTGACGCCTTCGTGGGCATGCTTACCACCGGCATTGCGGCCAATCACCCGGCGCTGGCTGAATGCTGCGAAATATTGGGGCTTAAAGCTGACAGTGAAGAAGTTAGCCGCCTGGTTGCCGGTCTTGGCTACGTTGTCGATCACCGCGAATTACGTGCATGTGATTATGGTGCGCCAACTATTAGAAATAGATTTTTTATGGTGATGCGCTGTGATGGGAAAAAGGTTGTCTGGCCAGAGCCTACCCACGGGGATCTAAAGTCGCTGGAAGTCCAAAGCGGCAAACTGAAACCGTGGCGTACAGCCGCCGAATGCATTGATTGGTCAATCCCATGCCCAAGCATATTTGAACGCAAGAAGCCGCTGGCAGAAAACACACTGAAACGCATTGCCCGTGGCATTCAGCGGTTTGTCATCGACAACCCAACGCCGTTTATCGTCAAGTGCAATCACACTAGCACCAAGACAACTTACGATTGTTTCCGGGGCCAGTCACTTGATGAGCCATTGCAGACGATCACGAAAAGTCCCGGCTACGCGCTGGTATCACCACACGTAACAAAGTTTCGGACAGGAGCGACAGGGCAGGAATGTGATGAACCAATTTCCACTATCACAGCGGGAAGTTCGAAACGCCCAGGCGGTAACGGGCATGCCATGGGAATGGTTGAGGCAAGACTAACGCCAATCATCGCCCGTATTGGTCAAACTGGCTTTGGTGGCGACCGCCTAGCATATGAAGCCGGTAAGCCGCTAACTACCGTTACGACGAAAGCTGAGCACCTAGTTGTAGCCCCGGTGATCACCCGCCAGTTTGGTAATAGCGTAGGTCATGGAGTTGATGAGCCAAACGGCACTATCACCGCTGGCGGTGGTGGTAAAAGCCAACTGGTATCTGCATTTTTGGCTAAACATTTCGGCGGCAACTATACCGGCCCCGGTGCGGATCTAACAGAACCAGCCCACACGGTGACAACTGTCGATCACCATGCCTTGGTTACGTCAAATCTCATCAAGATGCGCGGCACAAACACTGGGCAAGAGGTTACCGAACCTTTGCAAACGGTAACAGCCGGTGGTAACCACTTTGGAGAAGTGAGAGCGTTTTTGTTGAAGTATTACGGTGCCGATAAGGAAGGGGTAAGCCTCAAGGATCCGCTGCATACCGTTACCACAAACGACCGCTTTGGCCTAGTAACCGTTGAGGGCGTTGATTACCAGATTGTTGATATTGGTATGCGCATGTTGCAACCGCATGAGTTATACGCCGCCCAAGGGTTTCCAGCCTGGTACATCATCGAACAGGACTACCGTGGCAAGAAGTATGCCAAGGATAAGCAAGTAGCACGCTGTGGCAACGCGGTTCCTCCGCCATTCGCCGAAGCACTGGTGAGGGCCAATTTGCCGGAAATGTGCGTACCACGCCGGGAGGTTGCCGCATGATGTTAACCCTGCCATTTCCACCAAGCGTAAACGGGTACTGGCGGGCACCAAACAAAGGGGCGTCTAAAGGTCGTCACCTTGTTAGTGATCGTGGTCGTAAATTCCAGGCCGAGGCCATTGCTCGAGTGCTCGAGCAGCTACGCCGCCGCCCCAAACCAATTACCGGAGAGGTCCACGTATCGGTGGTGTTCTGCCCACCAAACAAAGCACGCCGGGATCTGGATAACTATTTTAAGGCTCTATTTGATGCAATGACCCAAGCTGGAGTCTGGTTGGACGATAGCCAGATAAAAAAGATTGTTGCGGAGTGGGGGCCAGTAAAGGCTGGTGGATCGGTAGAGCTGCTGATCAGTGAGGTGTTGCCGTGAGAGGACTACTAACACCGATCATTGTTCGCGAGCTTGGACAAGTGATTTTACGGCCTGGTCCTGATCTGCTGCCGATGTTCGGTAGCCGTGTTCTGGTATCGACGGAGCCAAGAGAGTTTAACGAACTGCCATCTGGGCCACTGCCAGCCGCCGATCAGCTGATAGCCAACGATCCGCGCTTCCAGCCCTTCTATCAGCATGAAAAGGTATTGCGTGCTGCTGGTGGTGTTGCAGCGCTTACTGGCTGGGTTGAACGAATGACATCATGCCAGTGGGATGGCGATTATCATGATCGCAATATGACGACCCTAAGCTATGGAACCAATGCAATCCGGTTGTGTTGGCATCATGATCACACTTTGCGTGAACAGAGCACGCCAAAGCTGGACGCAATAGCGAGCGCCACCCGGGCCGCTTTCATCGTTGATCATGTGCGCAGTCATTTTTTGCTACAGGAAGGCCACCAGCTAACGCTTCCTGAATTGTGCTGGTGGGCTGTACTCCATGACCTTTTTGATCTGTTACCAGAAACAGTGGCCGCAGCTTCACTGCGCGTTAAGCCACACACGGTACCAACCGGTACAACGAAAGAGGCAGACATTACACACACGCCAGCAGCGCGTGAGATTGTCCAGCAGAAAGCAAAAGCGGTGAAGGTACTGAAAATAGACCCCGAACCGCCGCAAGCGTTTATGAAGATCCCCAAGCGGTACCGGTGGGAAAACGCAAAATATTTGCAGTGGGTGAAGTCTCGCCCATGCGTTTGTTGCGGGGGCAGCGCTGACGATCCCCACCACATCATTGGGCACGGGCAGGGCGGCATGGGTACCAAAGCCCACGACCTTCTGACAATCCCATTATGCCGACAGCATCACGACGAGTTACATAGTGACATGTGGGCATGGGAGCGGGAATACGGAAGCCAGGTTGATCTGTGGTATGCGTTTTTTGATTTGTCTGTTGCGCTTGGCGCAATTGCTTAACTGTGGGGTGAGGCTATGAGAGATATTCAGGCGGTTCTTGAGCGTTGGGGTGGTTGGGCTGCTGGTGACCATAGCGGTGTTGACTATTCACCGATTGCCGCAGGTTTTAAGGGGTTACTCCCGCAATCATCAAAATCAAGGCTATCGTGCTGTGATGATGACGGTTTGATCATCGAGGGGTGCATGGCAAGGCTGAAAGCCATCAGAGCTGACGAGCATGAACTGATAGTCCAGCACTACGTTTTTAATATTCCTAAGCGTGCCATGGCTCGTAAGCACAAGCGAGATGAGAAGCTGATACGCATAGCGCTGCAGATGGGTGAAAACTTCATTGAAGGGTGCTTGGCGATGCTCGATATAGAACTGGACATGGACCCGGAGGTGGGCGGAAAAACATTTATGAAAAAAAAGCTAGTGCGGTCCGCAAAATCTAGACTAGTGTGATAAGAGTGGTTACGCAGTCAGTAGCTTATCCAATCAAAAAACCTCGCTTCGGCGGGGTTTTTTCGTTTCTGGACCCAATAAAAAGCCCCGGCAGATGCCAGGGCGCGATGTTGTGAAATGGGCGACGGTTAAAGTGCAGCAACACTCAAACCGTCATCTGCTCATGCGTTGGATCACAAGCAAACCAAGGCCCATGCTGTACAGCAGTGAGAGCCTATCAAATCTGGCGCTTCTGATCTATGAAAAATACTGTAAATTTAAACAGTGTTACCCTCGTTAACGCTGACTCTCTCGAATACATCAAAACCCTTCCTGATAACTGCATTGACCTGATAGCTACGGATCCTCCGTACTACCGGGTGAAGTCGTGCGCCTGGGATAATCAGTGGAAAACCCAGGCTGATTATCTTGCTTGGTTGGATGAATTCTTTTGCGAGTTCTGGCGGGCATTAAAACCAAATGGTTCGCTGTATGTGTTCTGTAGCCCAAAGCTGGCCACGGATACTGAAATGCTGATGCGTGACCGGTTCAATGTGCTGAATCATATTGTTTGGGTTAAACCGTCTGGCCGTTGGAATGCGGCTTGTAAAGAGTCATTCCGGCAATACTTCCCGGCTACTGAGCACATACTTTTTGCAGAGCATTATGGTGCTGAAGGATTCGCAAAGGGTAATGCTGGCTATGCGTCAAAGTGCCAAGAGTTAAAGCAACAAGTCTTTGCTCCGCTGATTGAGTATTTCAGGTCAGCGCGTCAACGCTTGGAGGTTTCCACGCAAGAAATCAATGAGTCCACCAGCACGCAGATGTGTAGCCATTGGTTTAGTAGCAGTCAGTGGCAGTTACCAAACGAAAAGCAGTACGCCGAGTTACAGGCACTATTTAAGCGTAAGGCAGCGAAGCGCGGTGCAACTGGCTTAACAGCTGATCATGCTTCATTAGTTCGTGAGCATGCGGGCCTGGTGGATGAATACAGCGGGCTGGTGAAACAGTATGACGACTTAAGGGTTGAATACGAAAACCTCCGCCGTCCGTTTAGTGTTACGAAAGGGGTACCCCATACTGATGTTTGGGTATACCCCTCTGTTCAGTATTACCCTGGCAAGCATCCTTGTGAAAAGCCAGCGGCGATGATGGAACACATCATAAGTGCAAGCAGTAGACCGGGTGATGTTGTGGCTGATTTCTTTATGGGTTCAGGTGCAACGATTAAAGCAGCATTGAAATTAGGCCGTAAGGCTATTGGTGTAGAGCTTGAGCAAGAACGATTTGAACAAACCGCCCGGGAGATAAACCCGGACGGATAAACCAGCCTCGGTATAGTCCGGGGCTTTTTATTTCCCTGGTTGCCGCTTTCGAGCGGCTTTTTTTAAGGCTGCGTATGGAATCTGGCAACAAAGATGAAGGCGTCCGCAATGACGCATTCCGACTACTGAAATACATAAACACTTGGAAGAAGCTGGGTCTATTTATGGCGCTGGTGGCGTTTACGGGAATTTGTTATTTCTCATGGGAGAGCAGGAAGGAGATCAGCTACTGGCTCATGAGCTCCTACGGAACTCCAACAATAAACATGGATACCGTCGATATCGAATCGGCAAAATTGCTGGCTGACGTAGGCGGTAAAAGCGTCACGGTGTGGTCATACAATCTCGCCCAGAACAAGCGAACGGCCTTGTACTTCCGCATAGCAGAACGAAGGATTCCCCAGCTTGAGGGAGTTTCAGATTTAGCCCTCCGCCCTTATTCCGAGCATAGCGCCGGGATACTGAAAACAATCAACGGCAAAACTTACTGCGGTCCTCTAGTGGCAAATACGACGATTGGCGATGAGGCCCGTAATTCTGGCGTGAATTATATCTGCAATGTTGCGATACCCCCGAGCTACGGCATGTTAATCGGTGTCATGGTGGTTGGCTTTGTTACCGCTCCTAGTAACGAGGACTGGGTAAAGCTGAGGATGATAACGGCATCACAGAGGATACTTAAATAATGGGCTTTGTACTTAATGAGAGAAGTGAAAAAAATCTGGTCGGCGTAGATATTCCTTTTGCAAATGTCGTTCGTCGCGCTGCCGAAATTTGCCCTATCCGCTTTACAGTGATCGAGGGGCTACGTACCAGGGAAAGGCAAAAGGATCTGTATGCTCAAGGGAGAACTGCGCCCGGCAAGATCGTAACTTGGACTCTTCAATCTAAGCATATCGATGGCCTTGCTGTGGATTTACTGCCTGAAACTGGCTGGAATGATACAAAAGCGTTCGAGACTGTTTCGAAATCCATGTTCCAAGCGGCAAGGGAGCATGATGTAAAAATCCGCTGGGGCCGCGATTGGAATGGCAATGGTATCCAAGAAAAAGGCGAGACTGATAGCCCGCACTTCGAGAAAGCATAATGGTCAAATACCCCCTCATCTTCACAATTCTGATTGCCATTTGTCTTGGGGGCTACGCCACATGGCTTTCGGGTCGTCTTGATGTCGCAAATCAGACGATAGAGGAGCAAGCAGGAAAGCTACAAGAGCAGTCGGCGCTCATCATCATCATGAAATCTCAGGATGCAGCAAACCGGGCCCTGATCGCCGCGCAGCAGCATAGAGAACAGCAACTGCGGCAAGAGGCCAGCGACAACCAAAGGAGGTACCGTGATGCAACTAAAAACGATCAGTGCGCCGTTACTGCTGCCCCTAGCGCTGTTCTTGAGCTCTTGCAGCGGTAAAGAAATTCCTCCCGTACCACAGCCCGTGGTGCTTATGCCACCGGAAACCGTTTTTACACAATGTGAAAAGCCACAGTTCGAGGGCGTTACGTGGGCTGATATCGGCAGTTATGCCCTGCAGCTACAAACGGCGTTGGATATATGCGCCTACCGAATTGACGTGCTTGCCGCTTGGCGTGCCGGGTTACCGCAAAAAACAGATTGGAGAGAGAATGGAAAACCAACACCGTAAAATAAAAGGGTACCGCGAGTTGAGTCAGGAAGAGATTGACCTGATGAACAGAATCAAAGCCAAAGGGGCGGAACTATTGGCTCTGCAGGCCGAACTAGCTGGACGCTTGAAGACTGATTTCGATGTTAAGTTGGCTGCTGCATGTGATGCGCAGAGCGGCACTGACTTCGATGTATATCAAGGCGCATCAGATGAGGCGCAAGAGTATCGGCGCTATCTGTCGGCAGAGCCTCTGCGTTGGGCTGATATTGGCAAGACTGATATTCAGACAGGCATCATGGCTTTGGTTCGCGCCGTGGCTCAGCCATCAGAAGCGTAGGCATTACAGAGCATCTATACGTAGGTGCTCGATAATGCATAACAATCAGGGCCCCGGACTATGCCGAGGCTTTTCTCCTTGAGGTGATAATCATGGCAATAATTAAACCCGGCACTGAGTTTGTCGGCGTAGGGCTGGAAGATGCTGTTAGAAAATCAGCTACGGTTACACAGACGGTGCAGGGGTCTATAAATTTTAAATCGCCGATCACGTTTAATGGCGATCAGCATCACTTTGCAAATTCATCATCACCAAATGTACTGCTTCGTTTTAGAGATGAAGCTTCAGTAGAAAAAAGCGCAATTTATGCACAGACAGATACCGGCCAGTTGAATCTTAGATGGAGTGGTACAGCGTACACACTATCATTAAAGCCGGACGGTACAGCCACGTTTCCAGCAGCTGTATATTCTGGTGCCACCCCGCTTATAAAAAAAGGCGATTATGGCATCGGCACGGTCAATAACGGTGCAGCCCTTGATTTCACGCAGCTGTCAACAGCAGCCGGTTTTTATCGAGGAGTCGAAGGACAGACCGGTTCACCCGCAGGCACATCGGTGATGGCTGGTGTATCTGTATCTGTCAGCGGCTCGTATACGGGACATATTTACGTTGGGCACGGTGCTACGCCTAGCACAATTAAACTACACGCAGGCTACGTGCGGCCCGATGGGTCAAGGGATTGGGTAAGCGCATGGCATAGCGGGAATACTACTGTAGACGCCAACGGATTTTTGAAAAAGGCCAGCCCGATTGTCAGATTGTTTGGCGATGGCACTAGCGAACTCAATAGCGAAAGCCAGGGTGTTATCACCGAACGTATTAGTGAAGGCGTCTATCGTGTATCCGGCACCCTCGGCTTTAACTCTGACGGAGCTTGGGGCGGATCAAGTGGTGGCATCGGATTACCGAAGGATATTAACGATCTTCCTCAAATCTGGGTTGACTATGAAGTCGATGAGTCTGGCGATTTGCTGATTAAGACTTTCCACCGCATCAATTCTACCGCGCCGAAGTTCGCCCAAAACGTCAAAGACGGATACAAGGAAGGTCAGCCTATCGATATTCCAGCGGGGCGCTGGGTCGATTTGCGCGTAGAGATGCCAGCATGCGATGAACCAGAACTGATCCCAGATATCGAGGTGGCACCAGAACCAGGTACCGATCAGCAGCCTGAAGCTTCACCAGAGCCTCAGGATCCAGCCACCAACCCCAATGAAAGAGAGGAATAATTATGGCGACGACAGTTTTAGATCTGACTGCTGCATGGGTCAATATTACAAATGGCACCAACACTGTAACGGTGCAAGTCAAATCCGGGATGGTGCGCCTGGTAGATTCGCCGACTGCACCTGCCGTTGATGCACCAGGTCACGTCATTGAAGAATGGGTGACGATAACACCACCAACGGTGGCATGGATCAAGTCGGAAGCGGCAGCTAGTACCGCTGTCGTGGTTAGTTGATCCTGCGTCACCACGGTTTTTGGAGTACAGAATGACTGTGTATAACGGTATTGTTGCACGCATTGAAGTTCCCGCATCGCCACTGGTAAGGAGCAAATCAGAACTGCTTTTCACGGGTTTGAACCTGACGATACCCCAAACCGCCACGAACTTGATTACCTTACTGAAAACACTAACGCCCGTATCTGGTGTTTTCGCCCCTTTCTTTGATACATCAACTGACAAGATAAAAGCGTTTAACAGCGACACGACGATGACATTCAAGTTAAACGTTATCGGAACCTGGGGAGGTGGCAGTTCAAGCCGGTCAATGGAAGTCGACTTCTCGGGGACTATGGGTAACAAACTGGTGGAGAGTAGGGATCAAGCTGTTACAACTGACACTCTGTCATTCCCAACATTCTTTAGCGTTGATAGCGGCGGGAATTTAGCAACGAACGGCGCGGCCATTTCCATAAAGTCAAACGGTGGTAATTTTACCGCTTCCACAATATTGCTCATCGCTGAGCAGATGACGCCGGGGGTATAAATGGAGCTACTGAACACCACTGTAGCACCAGGTGATTGGGTGCAGATTTATGATGGAACCAATGATGCGGCGGTATCAATCGCCAGTGGCTATGCATACATCTGCCAAGCCAGCGCCAAGCCAGTGGCAACAATCATCGGTCTGCCTATGGTCTACGGTTCACTGAACAAATCCGTGTATACGATAGAGAAGGGAACCCCGACATGGGTTAGAGCCCTTAATCGTCCGGTAACGTTTGTTATCAATGCGTAGGTTCTCATGGCGATATACGGCAGCAAATGGCAAGCGGCAAGGCTTGAGTTCCTGCGGCTAAATCCATTGTGCGCAATGTGCAAGCAACAAGGCATCATCACCGCCGCGACGGTCGTCGATCACATCATTCCACATCGCATGAAGGAAGCTAAGACACCAGAGCAGATGAAAGCAGCACAACGTTTGTTCTGGGGTAGAAGCAACTGGCAGGCACTATGCACCCCTCACCACAACTCGACGAAGCAGCGACAAGAGAAGAGCGGGAAAGTTGCTGGATGCTCAGAAGACGGCATACCGCTTGATCCTGGGTCACATTGGGTTGCGGTGAAATGATTGCATATGAAATCATTTCATTTGCAACTATTTTTGACTGGGGAGGGGCGGGTAAAAAGTTCCAGAGCGAGCCAATCTTAGACCGCCCGCCCTCATTTTTGTGCACAACCGCGAAATGAAAAGTTTTTTTCTGGAGGGAAAATGGCCGGAAGACGCCCAAAACCCACTCATTTGAAAGTGGTCACAGGCAACCCGGGCAAACGCAAACTCAACGATAAAGAACCAAAACCCGCCAGGGAAATACCCAGCCCACCATCGCATCTTACTGACTGGGGTAAAACGGCCTGGGGCCGGATGACCGTCTTGTTAGATGGCATGGGGATTCTGACTGTTGCAGATACGTTTGCCCTTGAGCGCCTTTGCGACATTTACGCTGATATTCTCCAACTAAGAAACACGATATCCGATGAGGGGAGAACGTATACCGTCATGACTGAAGGCGGTTTCCTGATAAAAGCGAACCCTGCTGTTGCAATGCTGGCCGATGCTGATCGGCGCTTTAAAAGTTATTTGGTGGAATTCGGTTTAACGCCAGCAGCCAGATCAAAGGTAAATATTAATGGTGGAGAAAAAGAAGAAGACCCGCTCAACCAGTTCTTTGGCTGATCCTGCAACACAATACGCAATTGACGTTACTGACGGGCTAATTATCGCCGGACCTGATATTAGAGCGGCCTGTGCGCGGCACTTGCTAGATCTTGAGCGCGGGCCAGAAAGAGGCCTATTTTGGGATGTTGAGGCTGCAAATCGCGTAATTGAATTTTTCTCCAAGGTATTGAAGCTTAACGGTGGAGACCATGAAGGGAAGCCGTTTATTCTGTTGCCTTGGCAGTGTTTTATCGTTGGCTCACTTTTTGGGTGGAAAGCCCAGGACGGGACAAGACGTTTCCGCATGAGCTATATAGAGTCAGGAAAGGGCTCTGGTAAGTCCCCGCTAGCTGGTGGCATTGGCCTGTATCTGCTAATGGCAGACAAAGAACCACGCGCAGAAGTCTATGCTGCGGCAACGAAAAAAGACCAGGCAATGATTCTTTTTCGTGATGCCGTGACGATGGTGGATCAGTCTCCCGCCTTAGCCCAGAGAATCACGAAGTCTGGTACCGGATTAAACGTCTGGAACCTTGCTTTCTTGCAAACAGGATCATTCTTCAAGCCCATCAGCTCAGATGATGGGCAGTCAGGCCCGAGACCACACGGCGCATTAATCGACGAAGTGCATGAGCACAAAACAAACGCAGTTGTAGAGATGATGCGTGCTGGCACAAAAGGCCGTCGCCAGGCACTGCTGTTTTTGATCACAAACTCAGGTCATAACAAGGCCAGTGTTTGTTATGAGTATCATGAGTACGGGCGCAAGGTTGCCGCAGGTGACCTGGAAGATGACAGCTTTTTTAGCTTCATATGCTCGCTAGATGATGGTGATGATCCATTCAAAGATGAATCGTGCTGGGGCAAAGCAAACCCGTCACTAGGAAAGACGTTTACAGATAAATATTTGCGTGAGCAGGTGACGCAAGCTCGTGGGATGCCGTCGAAAGAGAGTATTGTTCGACGGTTAAACTTCTGCCAGTGGGTCGAATCATCAGACCCGTGGATCAACAGCAATACATGGATGGAGTGCGAAGAAGACTTTGATCCTAGTGATCTGGATGGCGAGGAGTGTTTTGGCGGTCTCGACTTGTCAGGATCTCGAGATTTAACCGCGCTTGCTCTTTACTTTCCGAAGTCCAAAAAGCTGCTCGTTGAATTCTGGACGCCGAAAGATTCACTGCTAGAACGGGCCAAAACTGACCACGTGCCGTATGACGCCTGGCTAAGAAATGGCTTCATTCATGCGCCACCAGGAAGGGCAGTAAACTATGGTTTTGTAGCGGTCCGCATTGGTGAGCTTGCAGCAAAGTACAACATCAAGTGCATAGCGTTTGACCAATACCGGATCAAGTACCTTGAGCCAGAGTTAAGCGCCGAGTCTGTCAGTGTCGAACTCATCCCCCATGGGCAGGGTTTCTATAAAGCGCAAGAGTCTGGCTTGTGGATGCCTCGCTCAATCGAGCTTTTCGAAGAGCATCTGAATAATCACGATATCACCATCCGTGCAAACCCATGCTTGCGATGGAACGCCGCTTCTGCAGTTCTAGAGGCAGACCAGAAAGACAACCGGATATTCGCAAAGAAAAAGAGTACGGGCCGCATAGATGGTGTTGTTGCTTCTGCCATGGCTATAGGTGCCGCTGAGGGTTACACGCCGGATGATGGGGATATAGAGGGCTTTTTTGATGATCCGATCATAGTGGGTGTCTGATGAACAAAAACAAAAAACCTGGGCGCGTAAAAAGCGCCCTTTTAAATTGGCTTGGTGTCCCGATCAGCCTGACGACCGGGACATTCTGGCAGGAATGGTTTGGCACTAGCAGCAGCGGAAAAGTTGTCACTGCTGACAAGTCTCTGCAGCTTTCCGCCGTTTGGGCTTGCATCCGCTTGCTGAGCGAGTCGGTTTCAACGCTGCCGCTGAAAGTGTACATGCGCGAAGCTGACGGATCGCGGAAACTGGCGCAAGATCACCCAGCTTACAAAGTACTTTGCCGTCGCCCCAACTCAGAAATGACGCCATCCCGCTTTATGCTTTTGGTTGTGGCCAGTATTTGCCTGAGGGGTAATGCGTTTATCGAAAAACGCTACATTGGCAAAAAGCTGGTGGCGCTAAATCCGCTGCTGCCGCAAAACATGGTTGTAAAGCGCCTCGAAACTGGGCAGCTTGAGTATACGTATACAGAGGAAGGCGTAAGGCGGGTTGTACCCGTTGACCGCATGATGCACATCAGAGGCTTTGGCTTGGATGGCGTCAGCGGGATGATGCCGCTTTATTCCGGTCGTGATGTGATCGGCGCTGCTATGTCAGTTGATGAGGCTGCGGCGAAGATTTTCGAAAACGGATTGCAAAGCACTGGGTTTCTATCGTCAGAAACCGCACTAAACAAGGAGCAGCGTGATCGACTACGGGCAAACCTTCAGTCCTTTATCGGCTCGAAAAATGCCGGCAAGCTGATGGTGCTCGAAAACAAACTCTCCTACCAAAACGTGACAATGAACCCAGAGGCGGCGCAACTTCTTGAAAGCCGAGCTTTCAGCATAGAGGAGATATGCCGCTGGTTTAGGGTGCCACCTTTTATGGTTGGCCACGTAACAAAACAGAGCAGCTGGGCGTCAAGTGTTGAAGGGATGAACCTTATCTTTCTGACCAACACGCTGCGCCCGTTACTTGTAAACATTGAGCAGGAAATAGCGCGGTGCCTTCTTGACGGTGATGAGGATTTCTTTGCTGAATTCTCTGTTGAGGGTCTACTGCGCGCTGATAGCGTCGGGCGTTCTGCGTACTACACAACAGCTCTGCAAAATGGCTGGATGAGCCGCAACGATGTACGCAAACTGGAAAACCTGCCACCGATACCAGGAGGCGAAATTTATACAGTTCAACTCAGCCTGACCCCACTGGAAGATCTGAAGCAGAATAACCTTGGCGCACAGGCCAGCAACATTGTGCAACTACACAACTATCTATTCCCTGATGTTCCTATCGAGCAATCACCGCTAAGAAAAGCGGCGTAGGAGTAATACCCCCATGACAAAAAGACAGCTTCCGGCAGCGCCGGTGGGGCGCCCCTGCGTGGGTGTATCCAGTGAACCAACGCCTTCTGCGCTTGAGCGCTGGAATGGCGGACTAAAAGCGGCCGCTACTGACGACAATAGTATCTCTATATTTGACGTTATCGGGCAGGACTACTGGGGTGAAGGCGTATCCACCAAGCGGATAGCTGCCGCTCTGCGATCAATGAATGGTGCTGACGTGACTGTAAACATTAACTCCCCTGGCGGGGATATGTTTGAAGGGTTAGCGATCTACAACTTGCTGCGTGAGCACCCCGGAAAAGTCACCGTTAAGGTGCTGGGTATTGCTGCTAGTGCTGCATCCATTGTTGCCATGGGCGGTGACGAGATACAGATCGGGCGCGGTGCGTTTTTGATGATCCATAACTGCTGGGTTTACGCGATGGGTAACCGCAATGACTTTTCTGAATTAGCCGCTTCCCTTGAGCCATTCGATAAGGCCATGGCAGATATCTACGCCGCCCGCTCTGGAATTGATATGAAGACCGTGCAGGACATGATGGATGCCGAGACCTATATTGTTGGCAGTGATGCTGTTGATAAAGGGATGGCTGATTCTTTGCTGCCTGCCGATGCGGTAAGCGGTGGCGATGATTCCCCGGCAGCCGCATTGCGCAAGCTGGATGCATTACTAGCAAAAACCAATACACCGCGCTCTGAGCGCAAAAAACTGATCCAAGCATTAAAAGGTAACATGCCAGGCGCTGTTATCGATCCCGATGGTACGCCGAGCGCTACCAAAGAAGTTAACCCCGAAACCTTAGCCAAATTAGAAGCCGCTGTTTGCGGGTTCGTGTCGGCGTGCAAATAATCTGGAGAAATTATGTCAGAAATTAATGAAGTGCTAAAAGGCGTCACGGCCTCGATCAACGAAGCAACTAGCAAATTCAACGCGAAAGCCGAAGATGCACTGAGCGAAGCGAAAAAATCAGGCCAGTTGTCAGCGGAGACAAAAGAAACAGTTGATAAAATGGCGGTCGAGCTTAACGCACTAAGGGCTGCAGAGAAAACGCTGAAAGCTGCATTGGGTGAGCTTGAGCAGCATGTTGCTGAAATGCCAATCGGCAACGCTGTTAAAACGGTTGAATCGTTGGGTAAAGTTGTCGTTAGCTCTGAAGCACTGAAAGCGTTTGCAGCCAGTGTTGAAGGCAACAAGCGCGTAAGCATCCCGGTAAACGCAGCTCTGCTATCAACTGACGTTGCGCCTGGCGTTGTTGAGCCTCAGCGCTTACCAGGGATTGATGTTGCACCAAAGCAGCGTCTGTTTATCCGCGACCTGATCGCACCCGGGCGAACCACGTCACCTGCGATCTTCTGGGTGCAGCAAACTGGGTTTACCAACGCTGCAAGAGTGGTTGCAGAGGGTACAGCTAAGCCATACAGCGACATTGAGTTTGCAACCAAATTAACCCCGGTCACTACCATTGCGCACATGTTCAAAGCGTCCAAGCAAATCCTTGACGATTTCGCGCAACTGCAATCAACGATTGATACTGAAATGCGCTTCGGCCTGAAGTATGTCGAAGAGCAGGAGATTTTGTTTGGTGATGGTACCGGCGTTCACCTTCACGGAATTATCCCGCAAGCATCGGTGTTTGATCCGGCTTTTGAAGTTGCTCAGCAAAACGGTATTGACGATCTGCGATTGGCAATGCTGCAAGCTCAACTCGCACGCTTCCCGGCGTCAGGCCATGTGCTGCACTTCATTGATTGGGCAAAAATTGAGTTAACGAAGGATAGCCTGGGGCGCTACATCCTAGCCAATCCATCAGCGTTGACCGGTCCAACCCTGTGGGGTCTGCCGGTAGTCGCAACCGAGACCGCAGCATTCCAGGGTAAATTCTTGACCGGTGCGTTTAATGTGGCCGCTCAGTTGTTCGACCGTGAAGATGCCAACGTGGTTATCTCAACGGAGAACGCTGACGACTTTGAGAAAAACATGATCTCAATCCGTTGCGAAGAGCGTCTTGCGCTGGCTGTTAAGCGCCCAGAAGCGTTTATTTATGGGCCGTTCACCGTTCCAGCAATCGGCGCGTAACCTACATGCGGCCCTTCTTGGGCCGCTAACTATCAGGTGAAATAATGAAAATAACTCTTACCCGCCCCATTTATGTCGATGGCAGCGTATTGACCGAAGGCAAGCAGTTTGAAGCGACCGAGCAACACGGGCGCGAACTTATCAAAAAAGGCTATGCAAAGCTGTGTGAGAAGCCACACTCTGCAGAGCAGCAGGAGCAGCAGGAGCAGCAGGAGCAGCAGGAGCAGCAGGAGCAGCAGGAGCAGCAGGAGCAGCAGGAGCAGCAGGAGCAGCAGGAGCAGCAGGAGCAGCAGGAGCAGCAGGAGCAGCAGGAGCAGCAGGAGCAGCAGGAGCAGCCGAAGGATAAAAAATCAAAAAAGTAGGTGCCGCATGATCAGCTTGGTTCTGGTAAAAGCCCACTGCCGCCTTGATCAAGATTTCACTGACGATGATGCGTTACTGAATATCTATACCGGGGCGGCAAAAAAGTACGTGCAGAACTACACGCGCCGTACGCTGTACGAATCCGACACTGATCCCGGCTATGCTGACGATCCTGATAGATTACTTTTTGGTGATGAAGTAGCAGCAGCCATGCTTTTACTGATCGGGCACTGGTACGAAAACCGGGAAGCCAGCTCTGCGATTGAAATAACGGACGTTCCTTTTGCTGTTGAGTCACTACTTCAGCCATACGTCATTTACGGGTTGTAGCCATGAAACGCAGAGCCAGTGAAGTTGCCGCATTTTACCGACCTCCATCAATCGGCGAGCTTAACCGCCGCGCACAGTTCCGCACCCGTGAGGATGTACCAGGCAGTGATCACATGGGTGTGGATAGCGTGTATACCAACACGTTTACCACTTGGGCGAAGTTGGCCCCAGTGGGTGATTCAGTGCGCATTGATTCAATGCAAGTTGATGACGCGATCACACACCGAATTGTTATCAGATTCAGGAATAGTGTTAGCACCGACGATGAGGTCGTGATCAATAGCATGGTCTACAGGGTTAAAGGCACAAAGGACCTTAATGATGACCGACGTTTTTTGGTTATCTCTGCCGAGGAATTAGGCACCGTAGATGCCATAGGGGGTGCTGGTGGGAATTGAAAACTCAAACAGTGGACTATACCTGCACGTTGATTTTGATAAGACACCGGAAATCACCTTCAACAAGGCCCGCGTTCGCCGTGCGTTTGTGAAAGTTGGACAACAGGTAATGGCGGAGTCTCGCCGCCTTGTTGCTCGGCGAGCGATATCTAAAGGCGGTGAGGTTCCAGGATTCAGGACCGGACGATTGTCAAAATCAATCGGCTATAAAGTACCAACTGCATCCGGTGGTCGCCCCGGGTTCATGGTGAAGATTGCCCCAAACCAAAAAGGAGGCAAAGCGAACCGAATGATTGACGGTGACTTTTACCCAGCCTTCCTATGGCATGGCGTGAAGCGCAAGGCACGTCGCGGCAAGAGCCATAAGAAAGGCGCTTCCGGGGGCGATGGTTGGAAGATTGCACCGCGTAAAAACTTTATGGAACAGGCTCTGCTCAATAAGCAGGCATGGATCCAGCGCGTACTATTTGAGGCGCTACAGGCGTCAGTGAGGCCCGTGAAAAAGTGAAACTCTCAATGATTATTGCTGCACTGCGCCTACGGTGCCCCTCATTTGAAGGGCGAGTGAGTGGGGCGGCAGAATATAAACCCATTCCTGAAAACGCAAAAATGAAGTTACCTTCGGCGTGGGTTATTCCGCTTGATGACAATGTTGGCGAACAGCGCTCACAGACCGATTACTGGCAAGAACTTACCGAGGGTTTTGCGGTGATAGTCGTAATGGACAACACAGCAGACCAGCGAGGGCAAGCGGCGGCGTTTGATGTTGTTCATGATGTTAGAGCTGAACTGTGGAAGGCGCTACTTGGGTGGGAGTTTGAGGGCTACGATCCCATTCAATACGATGGCGGCAACCTGCTCGATATGAACCGCGCCCACTTGTATTTTCAGTTCGACTTCTCAGCCAAGACGGACATTTCAGCGGAGGATACCCAGCACTGGGAAGACCTTCAGCAGCTTGAAGAACTCGCCCTTGTTGCTGTCGATGTTGACTTCATGGAGCCCGATGGAGAGATCGAGCACAGACTAAGAATCCCCCTAACCGAGTAACCCGCTATGTATGTGATCCCTGCTAATGGTCGGTCAGTTCCTGATCCGGCCAAGGGGGATTTTTTGCCCGAAAAAGGCCGAAACGTCCCCGACACGATCTATTGGCATCGTCGTTTAGCCTCCGGTGAAGTCTCACTGAAAGCCGAAGTGCCAGCCCAGCAACCTGAGCAAAAGGTTAAAAAATAATGAATTTTAATAACATCCCAAATGACATTCGGGTGCCGCTGTTTTACGCCGAAATGGACAATAGCGCAGCAAACACAATTCAGGACACCGCACCTGCATTGATTATTGCTCATGCCCTGACTGGTAGCAGCATTGAGCGTAACAAGCTGGTTATCATGCCGAGCGCTGGATTGGCTGGGCAAGTAGCCGGTCGCGGTAGTCAACTGGCGCGAATGGTCGCGGCCTATCGTGCTGTGGATCCATTCGGTGAGCTATGGGTGATTGCCACGCCAGAGCCAGCAGGAACGCCAGCAAGTGGCACACTGACAATCACCGGATCCGCTCAGGCCGCTGGTGCACTGTCTATCTATATCGGTTCGACTCGCGTGCAGGTGATAGTTGCCGCACTCGACACACCGACAATTATTGGCGCAAGCATTGCCGCTGCAATTAATTCACACCCAGACTTACCAGTCAGCGCCAATGTGCAGACCAGTAGCATTGTTGTGACTGGCGCTGGAGTGCAACCACTAGAGCCAGGTAGCTCATTGAGTATTGTTAATATCATCGCCAAAAACAACGGGCTGGCGGGCAACGATATTCCTGTGGTAATGAACTATCGCGGCACCGCAGGCGGTGAGCAGAATCCAGCAGGGGTGAATATCGCCATTTCCCCGATAGCTGGCGGCGCGGGTTCCCCTAATTTATCAGCGACAATTGCCGCAATGGGGGATGAACCTTTTGATTTTATCGCATTTCCGTTTAGTGACTCCGCTTCATTATCAACTATTGGCGCAGAGATGAACGACGACACCGGGCGCTGGTCCTGGTCGCGTCAGATTTATGGGCATGTCTACACTGCAAAAGTGGGCGATCTGTCAGAGCTGGTTGCCTTTGGTGCTACGTTTAACGATCCGCATTTAACTGTTGCCGGTTATGAGCCGGGTGTGCAGATTGCTACCGATGAACTGGTAGCGGCACGTACTGCGCGTAATGCGGTGTTTATCCGCAATGATCCAGCAAGACCAACGCAAACCGGGCTGCTCAATGGCGCGCTGCCAGCAAAAGCGGGTGAGCGTTTCATTCTGACTGAGCAGCAATCACTGTTAACTCACGGCATAGCTACTGCTTACACAGATGGCGGCGTTCTGCGAATTCAGCGCGACATTACCACTTACCAAAAAAACCTTTACGGCAATGCTGATAACAGTTTCTTGGATAGTGAAACACTGCATACCAGCGCTTACGTTTTGCGCCGGTTGAAATCTGTGATTACCAGCAAATATGCCCGTCATAAGCTGGCAAATGACGGTACCAGATTCGGCCCCGGCCAGGCGATTGTTACTCCTGCTGTGATTCGCGGTGAAATCCTCGCAATCTATCGCCAGATGGAGCGTGATGCCATCGTGGAAAACTTCGAGCTGTTCAGCCAATTCTTAATCGTTGAGCGCAACGCAACAGACCCGAATCGCTTAGATGTGCTGTTCCCGCCTGATTACGTTAATCAGTTGCGCGTGTTTGCTGTTATCAATCAATTCCGTCTGCAGTACCAAGAGGAGTCAGTCTAATGGCCCGAAATAAACGCATTGGTGGCACCTGCTATTTCAAAATCGATGGTCTGCAATTGTCGCTGACCGGGGGTATTGAAGTGCCGATGAATACCGCGCTGAAAGAGGATGTTGTCGGAATGGATGGTTCCATTCACTACAAAGAAACCCATCGCGCTCCTTATGTGAAGGGCTCTTTCAAGGTTCCGGTTGATTTCCCGATCAGCAAGATAACCACAGCTGACTCAATGACCATCACCGCCGAACTGGCAAACGGCAAAGTGTACGTCTTGTCGGATGCCTGGCTGAATGGCGAAGCCAATCACAACGCCGAAGAAGGCACAGCAGAACTTGAATTCCATGGTCCGGAGGGCTTTTATCAATGACAACTATCGCACTTACCCGTGAGATCACCGCCGCTGGTGAGCCTGTTGTGGAGCTTACGTTACGTGAGCCGACTTGCGGCGAAATGGCAACCTGTGGTATCCCGTTCACTATCACGGAAGATGGTGAAGTTAAAGTTGATCTCAAATCAACAATCAAGTACCTGCCAATGCTCGCTGGCATTCCTGCGTCATCAGTAAGTCAAATGTCACCAAAAGACATAATGACCGCATCCATGGCGGTAGTTAGTTTTTTTACGGCATCGGAAGCATAAATAACTTAAAAGAGCGGCTATATAACGTCGCTTACTTCTGGCGATTAAACCCCCTTGAGCTTATGAGATATCCGCTATCCCAGGTTACTGAACTTGAGGATCATGCGGAGCGTATCAATTCGGAGATAAACGATGGCTGACAGCTTTCAGTTAAAAGCGATCATCACAGGCGTTAACAAGCTGTCGCCTCAGTTAACGACCATGCAGAAGGATCTGCGTAAGTTCAAAGGGGAGTTTAGGGATATTATCAGCACTGCTGGCGTCGTTGGTGCTGGCATTGCTGCGGCATTTACTGTGCCAATCAAGTCTGCTATTGATTTTGAATCAACCATGGCTGATGTAAAAAAGGTGGTTGATTTTGAGAATGTCGGGCAGTTTAAGCAGATGAGCGAAGACGTCCTGAGTTTATCCGCACGGCTACCGATGGCCGCAAAAGGCATTGGTGAGATCGTTGCTGCTGGTGGGCAAGCTGGCATTGCGCGTGAAGACCTGATGCAGTTCGCAGAAGATGCGGTGAAGATGGGCATCGCGTTTGACCAGACCGCAGAGCAATCCGGCCAGATGATGGCTCAGTGGCGTACTGCGTTCAAAATGACACAGAAAGAAGTTGTTACCCTGGCTGATAAGGTCAACTATCTGGGCAACACCGGCCCGGCTAACGCCGCGAAGATTTCCGATATTGTAACCAGAACTGGTCTATTAGGAAGCACAGCAGGCGTGGCCACCGGAGAGATTGCGGCAATCGGCGCAACAATCGCTGGCATGGGGGTTGAGTCAGAGGTTGCATCAACAGGGATAAAGAATTTTATGAAAGCCTTGACGGCTGGTTCATCTGCTACAAAGGCGCAAAGGCTAGTACTAAAGCAGCTTAGAATAAATCCTAAAAAGCTGTCAGCAGACATGCAAAAAGACGCAAAGGGCACGATGTTAAAGGTGCTGTCTGCAATGTCAAAGCTACCCAAGAAGGATCAAGCGGCAGCAATGAATCAGCTTTTTGGTAGTGAATCGGCGGGAGCCATAGCGCCGCTACTCGTGAATCTTGATCTATTAAAGGAAAATCTAGATAAAGTCACTGATGCACAGCAATATAGCGGATCGATGCAGAAGGAGTATGCATCAAGGGCGGCGACTACAGCCAACTCAATACAGCTACTTAAGAATCAGGCTGAAATAGCAGGGATTACCTTGGGTGATATGTTCCTGCCAAGCATCGTTGAAGGCGCTAAAGAGATGAAGCCTTTCCTTGAATCAGTGAGGAAGTTAATAAAAGATAACCCAGAGCTGATTAAAACAACGCTTAAACTAGGCTTTTACTTGATGGGCGTTGCTGTTGGCGTGACTGCTATCACGAAAGCGATCGGCATCATGAACTTTGTGACTAAAATGTCACCCCTCGGCAAGTTGCTGACACTAGCTATTGCTGCTGGTGGCTTGATAGTTGCTAACTGGGATGCCGTAGGCCCGGTATTTAAGTCAGCATGGGATCAGATAAAGCCAATAATTGATGGCCTTGGCGGCATGGAAAACATCATGACGGGCGTAGCGATCTATGCTGCTGGCACCTTTGCTACTTCATTCATGTCTGGGATGGTTAAAAGCAGGCTTTCTGTTACTGCATTGACCGGAGCACTGAGAATGCTGGTTGGCTTTGCTGGCAAGACCGTCGCTATCGGCGTGCTGATAAGTCTTTATGAGCCTTTTATGGAGCTAAAAAAACGCGCAGATGAAGTAAAAGCTAACGTAGAAAGCCAAAGGAGCGGCAGAACCGATGAACAGATGCTTGCTGATTACGCAAAATCTGGAAAGCCGATAATAAGAGATGACTCTATTGTTTACTCAAAGCTAAAAAGTTTGTTTGGTTCTGAGGGTAAGCCGTCGACACCGCCTGATTTTTCAAAACCTGAAAAGTCGATAATAAGTGATGAATCGATTGTTTATTCTAAGTTAAAAGGTTTGCTTGGTTCTGAGGGTAAGCCGTCGATACTGGCAGGGAAGGGGCAGCAAGTTGTTAGTGGTGAAATCAAAGTATCTTTTGATGGTGCTCCGCCTGGAATGAACGTTGTTAGCACAACACCAGGATCGCAAAAAATTGGCATAAGCACTGATGTTGGCTATAGTCCATTTGCTGGAAAAACACAATCTGGATGGTGATATGAAAAAAATAATAGTATCGTCACTTTTTTTAATGACATTCTCTGTTGGCGCTAAATTTATTCATCCAATGGATTTTGATGGGTCAGATGCTCAAAAAAATGAAGTGATCGAATATATTAAAACTACAGTTAAGAGTGATTATTGCAACGATAGTGTAGACATGTGCCAAGATACGATGCTACGCATGATGGAGGAGGAGAATCTAAACGCCTTTAAACTTGCCACCAAAGCGGCAAACCGAAAGATAATGGATCGTGTAATTAAAGATTACTGCAGCAGCGAAGTTAATATGTGCAATTACGTCATGATAAATATGATGTACGAGGAAAATATTAAGGCTAGTAAAAAATCACTTGAATGGTGATCTCTTAGTCTATACAAAAGTCAGTAATTTAAAGCACAACCCACCGATGGTGGGTTTTTTTATTGGTGGTAACCATGAGCTGGAAAGACAAATTGCTGCCCGCGTCTTTTCGCGGTGTGCCATTTCAAACGAGGGATGATGAGGCCACCGTTGGCCGCAGAACGCAAACCCACGAATACCCAAACCGAGACAAACCATACACTGAGGATCTAGGCCGGGCCACGCGCCGGGATAAAATTTCCGCCTATGTGATAGGGGATGATTACCAGGCACAGCGTGACAAGCTGATCGCAGCAATCAATCAGGGTGGCCCCGGTAAGCTGATACACCCTCAATATGGTGAGCTTAACGTTTGCATAGATGGTGATGTAAGCGTAAGCCACAGCTCATCAGACGGGCGCATGTGTACGATCAGTTTCACGTTTGTTGAAGCTGGTGAACTCTCTTACCCAACATCAGGGGTGGCCACGGGGCAAAAGCTATCTTCCTCTTGCGATGAGATGAGCGAGGCTACTACTGGCGCTTTTGGCAAAACGTTTGACCTTGATGGGCTTCCTGATTTTCTTCAAGACGGCGTACTGGAAAATGCCAGCAGCATGATGGGCGTAGCAATCAAGACCTTTGACCGTGTAAATACCGCAATCAGTGACGCAGGACGCCTACTTGATGGCGATCTGTCCGTGCTGCTAATGCCGCCAAGCTCAGGATTTGATTTTACAAATCGCCTGCAAAGCATGTGGCGTGCTGGTAATGCATTGATCAGAAATAGCGATGACATTATCAACAAGATTAAGGGACTGGCTGGCTTTACTGTTGATCGCAATCTTGCCCCCCGTGGCGTATGGAAAACGGACAGCAGAACAACCCAGATACAGACAGAGCAGAGCAACTATGTTGCACAAGCAATGAGGACTACAGCACTTGCTGAAGCTGCTCAGAGCGTCTCATCATTGCCGCAGCCACGCATTCAAATAGGGAGCATCACATCACCGGTCAGATTCCCGCAGGTGTCTGACATTGGCACGGATACACCGCCGACACGGGGCCCATTAATTACTCATCCGGCAGTAACTTCACTGGACGATGGCGCTGTTATTGAACCGCCACTGAGCTATGACCGGCTTACGGAAATTCGCGACACGTTGAATAACGCAATCGACCACGAACTATTGCGCGTAACTGATGATGATCTCTTTTTATCGCTGAATAAAGTCAGGGCTGATGTTAATCGCGACATTAGTCAGCGCCTTGAGCAGACAGAGAAAACAACGCTGCTAACGCCCACCGAGGTATTACCAGCCCTTGTGATTGCTGCCGACTGGTATGACTCAGCGGGCCGTGAGCGCGACATTCTCGGTCGCAACAAAATCACTCACCCGGGATTTGTCCCGGTTGTCACCCTGAAGGTGCCTGCGCGATGAATGACGAAAACAACACTGTAACGCTGAGAGTTGGTGGGCGCGAGTGGGGCGGGTGGACATCCGTTTCAATATCGGCGGGCATTGAGCGCATCGCCCGTGATTTCAACATCCAAATAACTCGGCAGTGGCCAGGTGCTCAAGATGTTGGAAATCTGCAACCAAAGATAAAAAAAGGTGACCCGGTAACCGTAATGATTGGTAGTGATCTGGTTATCACTGGTTACGTTGACGCAACACCGGTTCGCTATGACGCACGTAGTGTATCGGTTGGCATCGTAGGCAGAAGCAAAACGGAAGACCTGATTGACTGTTCAGCAATGACAACGCAGTTTACAGGGCGCACCTTTATTCAAATTGCAACTCAGCTTGCTGCACCTTTCGGAGTTTCTGTTGTTAATGCCGGAATAGACAACGGGCCAATCACCGGTTTACAGGTGGACTATGGCGAAACCGTCATAGACGTGCTCGATAAAATGATGGGCCTGCAGCAGGTTTTGGCTTATGACAATGCCGCTGGTGAGTTGGTTGTTGGCCCGGTTGGGGTTTCCCACTGTGCGACCGCCTTGGTGCTTGGCGAGAATATCTTATCGTGCGACACAGAGCAGAGCATAAAAGACCGCTTCTCTGATTACCTGGTTGCCGGCCAGCGTGCCGGGAATGATCAGGATTTTGGCGAGGCCACAACGTCAGCCATTCGGGCAAAAACTGTTGATGGTGGCGTGAGTCGCTACAGGCCCATGGTTATCAAGCAAGCAGGTAACGCAACTGGCGGATCTGTCATTGAGCGAAGCGAGTTTGAAATGCTGCGCCGAGCTGCTCGTACTGATGAGGTTACTTATACGGTCTGGGGGTGGCGTCAGGGAAACGGAAAGCTATGGGAGCCTAACCAGCTTGTTACTGTTTACGATCCTGTATTGGATTTCAACAACCGAGACATGCTGATCGCCGAGGTGACTTACACAAAATCAGACCAGGGCACCACCACTCAATTACGAGTTGGCCCGCCTGATGCCTACCTTCCAAAACCGCCCAGCCAGAAAAAAGGCAGGAAAGGCAAGAAAGCCGAGGAAGAATTCTGATGAGTAGAATGATAACCGGTCTGCAGCGAGCAATATCAAATATCATCGTCCGTGCGGTGGTCAGGGTAACGAACAGCGCAAGCAAGAGCCAAGCACTGCAGATACAGATGATTGCTGATGAGCTGAAAGATAATATTGAGCACCTGGAGCCTTATGGTTTCACCAGCTCACCACACCCAGGATCTGAGGCTTTCGCTGCCTTCCCTGACGGCGACCGCTCACACGGCGTAGTGCTGATTGTTGCTGACCGCCGCTACCGGATTACCGGGCTAGATAACGGCGAGGTGGCGATATACAGCGACGAGGGGGATAGCATCATCCTTAAGCGTGGCAACCACATCGAGATGACAACGAAAGAGCTCACCGTCAATGCAGAGACAAAGGTGACCTTTAACACGCCACTGATTGAAACAAACGGCAAGATCACCGCTATTGGTAATGTTGAATCGTCGGCTGATGTTAGTGATGCAACTGGCACCATGGCTGGCATTCGCGACACATACAACGAGCACGATCACCCTCATGGCGAGCCAACAACAGGAACGCCAAACCAGAGGATGGAATGATGATACTTGTAGTCAATGGCAGGCAACAGCCCGTCTATGCTCCAACAGACCCACTCACTCGCTCGGTTGTTATCTCACTGTTTACGTGGCGACGCGCAGAGCCTGACGACGAAACAGTTAAACCTATGGGCTGGTGGGGTGACACGTATCCAACAGTGCAGAATGACCGGATCGGGTCGCGACTTTATCTAATCCGCCGCGAAAAAATAACGAGCAAAACCGTTGAGCTGATCCGGGGATATATCAATCAGGCGCTGCAATGGATGCTCGATGACGGTGTTATTACCGGATCGCTTATTGATGTTCAGCGCATTGGTACAGAAAAAATTGGCGCAGAAATAACGCTCTATCGAGCTGGTGGCGCAGATCACCGGATCACAATAACCGACATGTGGAGTCCAATCGATGGCTGATAGCGGATTTAACCGCCCAACACTTCCCCAGTTAATCACCCAGATCCGCAGCGATTTAAACTCAAGATTCCAAAGTGACGCAGTTTTGCGCCGTGCCGACTCGGAAGTATACAGCCGAGTGCAGGCAGCGGCAGTGCATACGCTATACGGCTATATCGATTATTTGGCGCGGAACATGCTGCCAGATTTGTGTGATGAAGATTGGCTGGTGAGGCACGGGAATATGAAGCGCTGCCCAAGAAAAGAACCGTCCATAGCTGACGGATTTATGCGCTGGGATGGGGTGACGAACGGGATAACAGTGCCGCAGGGCGCAATAGTACAGCGTGATGATCTGCAAGAATTCACCACTACTGCGTCGGCAACCTCCGTTGCTGGCATTCTTCGCGTGCCTATTGCCTGTTCAATTGCCGGTACTATTGGGAATACTGATGATGGTATTGGCATGATGCTAGCTGAGCCGATTAGCGGGCTACCGTCTTCCGGTGTTGCCGACAGCATCGGCGGAGGTGCTGACATTGAGCCCATTGAAGAGTGGCGGGCGCGTGTGATTGAGCGCTGGTATTACACGCCGCAGGGTGGTGCAGATACTGATTACGTTATTTGGGCTAAAGAAGTGCCCGGCGTAACTAGGGCTTGGACTTATCGGCACTGGATGGGGGCCGGAACAGTTGGAGTCATGGTTGCGAACAGCAATCAAGAAAACCCGGTTCCTGATGCTTCTGTTGTCGAAGATACCAGAAATCACATCCTACCCCTTGCGCCAGTTGCCGGATCCAGCCTCTACGTTTTCCCACCTATTGAAAATATCGTTCCGTTTACGATACGCGTAACTCCAGACACTCCAGCGGTGCGCTATGCGATCCTCGCTGAACTGAGGGCTATGTTTTATCGAGACGGATCCCCCGGTGGGAAGCTGGAACGCTCACGCATGAGTGAGGCTATCAGCATCGCGACTGGTGAGTTCAGTCACACGCTTGTTAGCCCGGCAGCAGATGTTGAGCTCGGAATCACTGAACTCCCAGTTGTGGGGAATATAACGTGGATCTAAAAGACTATGAGCAGCTATTAATTAACCTGTTGCCGCGAGGCCCGGCGTGGGACGGCGCTGATCCGCTGCTGCTCGGTCTTGCTCCTTCTCTTCATCGCGTACATTTGCGCGGCGATGATCTGATGTTCGAAATCGACCCGCGAACTACAAGAGAGCTCATTGATCGGTACGAGCTTATTTGCGGTCTCCCGGATTCATGCGCGCCACCAGGAACGCAAACCCTAGCACAACGGCAGCAGCGACTTGATTCAAAGATCAACATTATCGGTGGCATTAATAAGGCATTTTATCTAGCCCAGCTATATGCGCTAGGTTACGCCGGCGCAACGATAAGCCAGTTCGAGAACGATGTTTTTCGCTGTACGTCAACGTGCACTGATTTTGTCTATTCCGAAGATTGGCATTTCTGGTGGCAAGTGAACATGCCAAGCGCTACCCGGATAACAGACATGACATGCATTTCAACGTGCATTGACAGTCTAAGAACATGGGGCGACACAGTAGCGGAATGCGTTATCAATAAGCTCTGCCCATCCCATACCTATGTAATTTTTAAATACCCGGAGTAACTATGCATCGGATTGATACACCAACTGCCCAGGCCGACAAGTTCGGCACCGGAAAAAACGGATTCACCAGAGGAAACCCGCAAACCGGGGTTCCCGCAACTCAGCTTGATGATGATTATTTTGATGCAGTGCAGGAAGAGATAGCGGGGATTATTGAGGGGGCGGGGATACCGTTAAATAAAGCTGATAAAAATCAGCTATTGAAAGCCATGAATGTTTTTTTTCCAGCGGGCGCCCCAATTCCGTGGCCCACAGTCGTTCCACCCGCTGGATGGCTGAAATGCAACGGTTCTACATTCAATACATCACTATATCCAATGTTGGCTGTGGCATACCCATCAGGAGTATTGCCGGATCTGCGAGGTGAGTTTATTCGTGGGTGGGATGACGGGCGCGGTGTTGACCTAGGTCGCTCGTTACTTAGTAGTCAGTCTGACGCTTTTGGCAGCCATAACCACATTCTTCGCACAACAGCATCATTCACATCCCCATCGGATGAGGGCGACCCAGCCCGAGGTCAGACCCGTGGATCTGTGAATACGGCGGGTGGAGCGGGAACTGATAAATCCATCGGTACATCGGGAGGCAATGAAACACGCCCCCGCAACCTTGCCTTTAACTATATAGTGAGAGCGGCCTAATGAATCCTCAAAACAAATTACCTAGGGCTATTTTGGATGATAGCGGGTTGGCACTAACTGCTGGTTGGCTAACTATTCACGCCATTGAACCCACACAGCGGGAATATCAGCAGGCGCTCCACGAATACTTGCCACTCGGCGTGGGTCTCCCAGCATGGAGCTACGCAGATGCCCCGCCAGAAAAAGCACCCGGGCTTGCTATCGTGCGCAACTTGGCTGGAACTGCATGGGAAACTGTGCCCGACTACCGAGGGCAAACGGTATACAGTACGGAAATAAGAAAGCCGGAGACTGTATACACTCTAGGACCGCTAGCGGCTGGGTTAACTCTGCTGGCTCCATCCACTCCATATGATACCTGGGATGGTAAAAAGTGGGTTACTGACACGACAGCGCAACACGACGCTGATGTAGCTGCTGCACAGGCTGAGCTCGCAGCGCGACAGCGTACAGCTACAAATCGGATTGGAACGTTACAAGATGCAGTTGACCTTGAAATGGCAACACCAGAAGAAACGGCACTCTTGCTTGCATGGAAAAAATACCGTGTATTGCTCAGCCGGATTGAAGTTTCAAAAGCACCAGATATTGAGTGGCCAGTAGCACCGGAATAAGCCGATAGTCGGGATGGAACCCGGTCTTGGTTTTACACCAGAGTTACACCAGTTTTACACCGCCCGAATTCCAGGCATAAAAAAACCAACCGTAACAGGTTGGTTTTTCTATAAAAAGTTGGTCGGCATGAGAGGATTCGAACCTCCGACCCCCGACACCCCATGACGGTGCGCTACCAGGCTGCGCTACATGCCGACGCAGTGGAAGCTATACTACCGTTTTTGGCACTAAATTCAAGTTGCCATCTTACTGATCGCTTTAGATTTAAGCAGTTAGTTAGCAATAAAGCGTTTGACATCGGTCAAGACCTGCAGCAGTAGGGCTAACTGTGGTTTTTCATCCTCGATTTCTTGATCGTCTTGGTCGTAAGCGTGATAACGCCCGTTACCTTGTAATACCAGGGTTTGTGTCGGGGTGGTAATGACCAATTGGCTACCATTACCCGTGGCGACCCAGTTATTTTTACGCTGTGGGGTAAAGAGATCTTCACCTTGTGAGTAATCGTTAGCGCTGGTTTTTACATGTAGCAGGCGCTGCATCAGTGTACGCATCACATCATTGTGGTTGGTGAGTTTATTGATGCTTTGTGCAGGTGTACCCGGCCAGCGGATCACCAACGGAACCTGTAATTGGTGGCGGTTAAAGCTATTGCCAGCCCCCCAGTTTCCTTTATCGGTATCATTGAACTCCATACCGTGCTCAGCCGTAATGACGATGACTGTGTTATCCAACATGCCTTTCTCATTCAGTGTCGTCAGCATCTGGGCAATCTGTGCATCAATCTTGTTTGCTCCAGTGCGATAGCGCTGGATAAAGGCATCTGCGGGTAAGGTTTTATTGGGCAATTCACTGCCACTGAAATTGACGTAAGAAAACCATGGGCTATCGTTGCTTCGATCGGCCAACCACTGTTGCCACTGGCGTGTGGTTTGTGCATCGCTCTGTGCCAACGGTGCGGGTGGTAATGAAAAGTCGGCAAACAACGCTTGGCGGTAAAGCGCGGCATTAAAGCCATCTGATGAGAACAAGCCAAATTGATAGCCTTGATCGCTTAATGCTTTAATCAAGGCGGAAGGTTTACGCCCAGCCAGAATACCATCCAGATAGGTAGGGGAAATGCCATAGAACAGGCCAAATAACCCGGTATCAGCTTGATTACCTGTGCTGTAATGATTGCTGAAGTGAATATTTTCCTGCGCAAAATGGGTTAGGGCTGGCATATCCTGCGCAATATCTTTATTGCGAATGCCATTGACCACAATCATCAGTAAGTTATAGCCGCTACCTTTATCCCTATAGGTTAAATCACTTAGCGGATATTCAACCGCCGCCGCATCTGGGTTGCCTTGTTGTATCAGACGACGTTGATACTCTTGTGGGTCGAGCAGACCATGCTTTTCCAGAAACTTACGCGCGGTCATCGGGTAAGAGAGGGGAAGGTTAGCGCGCTGCATGGTGATAGGACGGTAAAAATTAGCATCAGCCCAGATATAGAACAGGTGGGATGCAAAGAATGAACAGATAAACAATACCGCCAGGGGCTTGCCGAAGCTGTGTCGGTTAAGACTCCGTAATTTCTGCCAGCTCCAGGTGGCAAAGAGCATTTGGACCAGGAATATCACTGGGACGCTGATAAACATTAACTGCCAAGAGCGTGCCATTTCACTCTGCTCTGGGTTGATCACTAACTCCCAGACTACGGGGTTAAGGTGCAGGTGGAAGTGGGCAAAGATTGCACTGTCGACCAACAGTAGGGTGAGCCCGGCGGTAGCCAGCGCTGCAGAGATAAATCGCAATAGACGTTGCGACATCACGACAAAGGTCAGCGGGAAGATAATGAGCAGATAGGCCGCAAAAACAATAAAACTGAATTGCCCAATCAGGCTGACAAAGGCGTAGATTCGGCCCAGGAGTGATGACGGCCAGTCGCTAACAAACAGGTAACGGCTACCCAACCCAATGCTGAGCAAAATATTAAATAAGGCGAACCAGTGCCCCCAACTGATCATCTGGGAGACTTTTTCGCGATAAAGTTGACGGTTTGTCACCATAACTAACTATTAATGTGCTTTATCTTCATGGATAGAAGCCTGTAGAGCTTCAGCAAATGACCTGGCCAGCGACTGCCGCAGTGCGGGAGCGATACTGGTGTTGATCAAGTTGGTTACCATGTTACCCAGTACCATCAAGGAAAGGTCAGTGGGTGTATGATGTTTTTCCAAAACATTGACCAGCTCAGAGAGCAGTAGTTCAACATGTTGGTCACTATAACGGGATGATTGTGGCATAAAGATTGAGCTCAAAGCCTGAAAATTTTTCTTATCTTACCGTATAGAGTCGTGATTTTCTGCTCTTTTATCAATGCTGCGCTCAAGTAGCCGCGGAGCAGGGCAAGTGGTATGAGGTTGAGTAGCGTGTCGAGGATTATTTAATGGCGTGGCTTTTGTGTTGCAGCGTAACCGCTTCAGTGCTTGAATACGCGCTCAAAGAACAGGAGAAATGATCATGAGTCTGGATATCGAGCAGATTGCACTGCACCAGTTGGTGAAACGTGATGAGCAGACGCTGGATGTGGTGTTGCGCGATTCCCTTCTTCCTACCAACGCGGCAGTGGAAGAGATGATGGCAGAGCTGCACCGCGTATACAGCGCCAAGAGCAAAGCCTACGGCCTATTCAACGAACAGAGTGAACTGGCGGATGCACTACGCCATTGCCGCAAGGGGGATGAGGATTTCCTGGCGTTTAGCCGTGCGGCCACAGGCCGTTTGCGTGACGAACTGGCTAAATACCCGTTTGCTGAAGGTGGTGTGGTGCTGTTCGGCCAATATCGTTACTTGGCCGTAGAGTACTTGCTGATTGCCGTGCTTAACAGCTGCAACAGTATGCATGTTAATGAAACGCTGGATATTAGTACCACGCACTATCTGGATATTAATCATGCAGATATTGTGGCTCGCATCGATTTGACCGAGTGGGAAACTAACCCAGAGTCAACCCGTTATCTGACGTTTTTGAAAGGTCGGGTGGGGCGTAAAGTTTCTGATTTCTTTATGGATTTTTTGGCAGCGGCGGAAGGGCTGGACACTAAAGCGCAAAACCGTGGCTTATTGCAGGCAGTGGATGATTATTGCACTGATGCACAACTGGATAAAAACCAACGCCAATCAGTACGCCAGCAAGTCTACAGCTATTGCAACGAACAACTGCAGGCGGGGGAAGAGATTGCGTTACAGGAGCTGTCTCAAGAGATTGCGCCTGTGGGGGACAAGGATTTTTTGCAGTTTTCCAGTGAGCAAGGTTACCAGTTGGAAGAGAGTTTCCCCGCTGATCGCAGCACATTACGCCAATTGACCAAGTTTGCCGGCAGTGGTGGTGGTATCAGCATCAACTTTGATGCCATGCTGCTAGGGGAGCGGATTTTCTGGGATCCAGCCACTGATACTTTGACGATTCGTGGTACGCCACCTAATTTGCGTGATCAGTTACAGCGCCGTTCTGGCAACGCTAAATAGGCTATCTCCCTGACTTCAGACAATAAAAAACGCCGCGATTGCGGCGTTTTTTGCTTCGATATTCCGAAGGCACGACAATATGGCGATTAAGCGCGCATGAAGTCGATATGAGCCAGTTTAGGCTTGAATGGGTGACGCTGAACAGCCTGAACCTTAACTTTGGTTTCTTTACCATCGATAACCAGAATGATTGCTTCGTTGTAGAATTCTGGTTTTACTTCCATATTCTTCACTGAATCATGGTCTAATTCGATGGAGATTGCAGCTTCTTTACCACCGTAAACGATAGCGGGGAATTTGTTTGCTGCACGCAGGCGGCGGCTCGCACCCTTACCCTGGTCTTTACGTACTTGTGCATTGATAGTGAACATTGTTTTTTCTCTTTAAGAAAATGTATCCTGCTACAGGCGACCCAGTAACAGGCTCGATAACCTGCTTTTACCTTGGAAATAGCCAAGTAAAGCGGGCGGCATTTTAACGGAAAGCGGCGCTGTGGGCAATGGAAACCTGCCTGATGCCCTCAAGCTCAATCAAGCTGCCACCTGGGGATAACGAGAAGCAGTAAAGGTTAGAGCTCATTGGCACGGCGAAAACGCCCTTGATAATCAAAAATTTTTTCGCGAACTTGCCAAAACTGACCACGTTTGCGGGCAACAACAAAGTCAGGATGGCGTAATAAATCCTGTTTGCTGAGGATCTCCAGCGCGGTTTGCCAATGAAAGGGCACACCGGGGGCTCGTTGATGTGGGCGCAAGAACAGCTTATCAAAAACGTTACGCTGAGCCGGTGTTTGCAGGCGAAAGCGTTCGCTGGTGCTGCAGCCATCTTCATCATAATAGGTGGCTTGCAGCCATTCACCTTTATTATCCTGACCGCTTTGTAATTCCATGCCGCTGCAGCGTAATACCAAAGCATCTTTCAGCTTGAGTGCGGCTTTCAGCATATCATCCGGGTCCACCAACAGCGCTTGGCACTGGCCGCAACGACGTGCGGCGATATCATTTTCTGCGCCACAGTGAGGGCAGCTTTTGAAGCGGAAGCGGTAATCACATTGTTCACGTTTCCCTTGGTCATCTTCAAACCACCCTTGGCAGCGGCGACCATAGTGCTCGATAATTTCACCGCTCTGGGTGCATTTGCCCCAAAACAGATTGGCGAAGCCACAACCGGGGCAAAATACCTGAACAGGTTGGCTGTCGGCATGGGGTTTACTGCCACCTACTTCCGGGGTGAACAGATCATGGGGGTTACCCGCATAGTCGAGGATCAAACAATCGGTTTTGCCGGGAAACAGCCTTAACCCGCGCCCGACGATTTGTTGGTATAGGCTGACCGATTCGGTTGGCCGCAAAATGGCAATCAGGTCGACATGAGGGGCATCGAAGCCGGTCGTCAACACGGCGACGTTAACCAAGTAGCGTAATTGCTGCTGCTTGAAGGCTTGAATCAAGGTATCGCGTTCGAGAGGCGGTGTTTCTGCGCTGACCAACGCGGCATCGCCATGGGGTAGCAAACCATATATTTCGCGCGCATGTTCCACCGTTGAGGCAAAGATCATCACCCCTTTGCGCGTTTGGGCATATCCCATAATCTGGTTGATGATCAGTGGAGTCACACGTTGTTGCTTTTTCAGTTCGCGGTTAAGATCGACTTCACTAAACAGACCATGGCTTCTTGCGGCTAATTGGCTGAAATCGTACTGCACGATAGGCATATCCAGCCGTTCCGGTGGCACCAGAAAACCGTGTTTGATCATATAACGTAGCGGCAGCTCATAGATACAGTCACGGAACAGGCTATTACTGTCTCCGCGTAGAGTGCCATGGTAGTGATATTGATAGATCCAGCCTTTACCTAGCCGATAGGGCGTCGCTGTTAGTCCCAGTAGGCGTAGCTGGGGATTGTTTTTTTGTAGGTGCCGGATAATTTGTTGGTACTGGCTGTCATCATCGTCGCTGATACGGTGGCATTCATCGATGATCAACAGCGAAAATGCATTATCAAATAGCGGCAGGTGCCGTGCGACGGATTGCACACTGCCGAAAACGACTTTGCCGTCACTCTCTTTTTGTTGCAATCCCGCAGCGAAAATGTCGGCTTCTAGGCCATAGGCGCAATATTTACTGTGGTTCTGTGCCACCAGTTCTTTAACATGAGCCAGCACCAACACTCGACCACGGGCGCGCTTTGCCAGCTCGGCAATCACCAGGCTTTTACCGGCACCGGTCGGTAGCACGATCAGCGCGGGTTCAGGGTGTTGGCGGAAGTGTCTGATGGTGGCGTCGACCGCCTCCAATTGATAAGGGCGTAGGGTAAAGCTCATGTATTAACACCATTGACGATAATGAGGAGTATACTCTTCATCCTTTAAGTTGCTTGGGGGTTGGCTGCGGTTACTCGCCTCGCTCCCGAGGTTCACCCTTTGGGCCAACGTTTGCCGCCAACAAGCAATTCGAATGATTTTGGCTATAAATGTCCATTTAGCAACATAACCAATTGCAATATAACCAATTGCAATATAACAGCCGACTAACATTGTGACATTATACTTTCGGATGGGCGGAAAAGTTTCTATTATTATGCCCCTCGCGATAGCGTTGTCGCCAATGCTGCGGCAACGTGAAGAAAGAAGAGTATACCCTTTCAAGCCTGTTTATCGGCACTTGGTGGTGCATAAGCAGGACATCATGCTCAGACGAGCAACATGATCATAACAACCACAGGCAAAGCAGACTCAATGCGATTGGACAAGTTTTTATCTCAGCAGTTAGGTATCAGCCGCGCACTGGTAGTGCGTGAACTCCGTGCAAAACGTGTCACCGTAGATGGTGAGATAGTGAAGAGCGGCGCGATGAAACTCACCCCACAGCAGGAGGTGACGTTCGATGGCAACGTCTTAGTCCAACAGACTGGACCACGTTATTTTATGCTTAACAAACCGCAGGGTTATGTGTGCTCGACGGATGATCCCGATCACCCCACGGTGCTCTATTTTCTCGATGAGCCGGTGGCTTACAAGCTGCATGCCGCAGGTCGGCTGGATATTGATACCACCGGATTGGTGTTGATGACCGATGACGGCCAGTGGTCACACCGTATCACATCACCAAAACATCATTGTGATAAAACCTATCTGGTGACATTGGAACATCCACTGGCTGCGGATACAGCAGAGCAGTTTACCCAGGGGGTACAGTTGCATAATGAAAAAGATCTGACCAAACCAGCCAGGTTGGAAAAAATCGAAGATAATCTGGTGCGTCTGACGATCAGTGAAGGGCGCTATCATCAGGTGAAGCGAATGTTCGCTGCTGTAGGGAACCGAGTGGTGGCATTACACCGGGAACGCATTGGCGGTATCGTGTTGGATGAAGATTTGGCACCTGGGGACTATCGCCCACTGACGGCAGAAGAGATTGCTAGCGCAGTAGCCCCGCAACAACCCGATTGATATTTTTATGCCAAGGAAGTGTTAAATATGCAACAAAACCGGCCGTCTCACCTCGGTTTAATTTTTATCCTGGGCCTGCTTTCCATGCTGATGCCATTGGCGATCGATATGTATCTGCCCAGCATGCCGATTATTGCCCAGCAATTTGGGGTGAGTGCAGGTCAGGTGCAGATGACGCTCAGTGCTTACATGCTCGGCTTTGCTATTGGTCAGTTGTTCTATGGGCCGATGTCAGACAGTCTCGGTCGTAAGCCGGTGATCTTGTGGGGAACCTTGGTTTTTGCTATTGCGGGTGGTGCCTGTGCGATGGCTCAATCGATAGATCAACTGATCATTTTGCGTTTACTGCATGGTTTGTCTGCCGCAGCGGCCAGTGTGGTGATCAATGCGCTGATGCGTGACATGTTCAGCAAGGATGAGTTCTCACGCATGATGTCGTTTGTCATTCTGGTGATGACGATTGCCCCTCTGTTGGCACCGATGCTCGGTGGTGCTTTGCTATTGTGGTTTAATTGGCATGCTATTTTCTGGGCCATGGGGGCGGCTGCATTGTTGGGCTCGGTGCTGGTGGCGTTCTTTATCAAAGAGACATTACCCAAAGAGCGGCGGCAAAAATTCCATCTGTACACCACACTGAGAAATTTCGGTTCACTGTTCCGCCACAAACGTGTACTGAGCTATATGCTGGCCAGTGCATTCTCATTTGCTGGTATGTTCTCTTTCCTCAGCGCTGGGCCTTTTGTCTACATTGAACTCAACAACGTGTTACCGCAGCATTTTGGCTATTACTTTGCGCTGAATATCGTATTTTTGTTCCTGACAACCTGGTTTAACAGCCGCTATGTCCGCCGAGTCGGGGCACTTAAAATGTTCCGACTGGGGTTGTTTGTGCAACTGGCAATGGGGCTGTGGCTGTTGCTAGTCAGTGCAGGTGGGTTCGGTTTCTGGGCATTGGTGTTAGGTGTTGCGGTTTATATCGGCTGTATCGCGATGATCTCTTCTAATGCGATGGCGGTTATTCTGGATGACTTCCCACACATGGCAGGGACTGCGTCTTCGTTGGCTGGTACGCTGCGTTTTAGTATTGGTGCATTGGTGGGGGCAATATTGTCACTGGCACCGGGTAACAGCGCGTGGCCGATGGTCTCCTCTATGGCATTGTGCGGTATTATTGCCGTGTCGTTGTATTTCTATGCTTATCGCTCCGGTCAGCATCCTGCCTGATTTGGCTAAGGTATTACATCCTCCCATTGGCTTGATTCAATGGGGGGATTTGCTTATCGATGGCCTGCCAGTCATTTGGTAGCCCCGAAGGCACAATAACAGTAAATAAATTGTGGGTTTATTGTTAATTTAACTCGATATTCCAAGTGAGAAGCTGTGTTTTAACCCGGAGGATATTAACCATTCTTTATCATGGTATTGATTTAATTTTGTTTTAAATCAAAGGGATTTATCATTCCAAATTCTGGGAGTAATTCAATTAATGACAAAATGTAAATATATTAAGTAATTTACGTGTCCATTTTGAAATAAAAATGTTGCCATGCGGGCTTAAAATAGGTAAATATAGCGAAAAAATGTGTTGAAGATCACAAACATGATAAGGTTTTTTTTGCCGCCAGGAAAGCTCAGTCAGGGATAATCTGTCGAGTTGCTGCTGGTACATTGTACGTTTTAGTAACGATTTTGGCGGTGAAGCCTGGTGATTAAAGCTATAACTAGATAGCGTTTAATGTAAACGAAATGTTTAATTTTGAACTTGGGAATTCTATGTGAACAGTGTTCAGCTTTCGGTGGTACATCGCTTACCGCAAAATTATCGTTGGCTATCAGGGTTTACCGGCGTTAAGGTTGAGCCCACGGCACAGAGTGGCTCAAATGAAGGTAACCATTTGATTGGCCTGAAATTGCTCAGCCCTGATGGGCTGGATGCAGAGCAAGTCATGCAACAACTCAAGTTGTCGTTGCAAACGATTAAGATCGATTGCGCGGTGGTTGAATGGGAAGGTGAGCCTTGCCTGTTTGTTCACTGTCGTGATGAAAGTGCCGCGCTATGTCGGCTAAAAGATATCGGTGCCGCAATTGCCGAACAGATCAGTGAGATCTACCCCTTCTAAATGATGTTGTTAATCCACCAATTGTAACAGTTGCTGTGTATAGCTCGCCGCCGGCGTATTGAAAATGGCTTGGCAGTCACCCTGTTCCACCACTTCACCTTGGCGCAAGACAATCACCTGATGGCAGAGTGAACGAACCACTTGCAGGTCGTGACTGATAAATAGATAAGCCAGATGATGTCGCTGTTGTAACGATTTCAGTAGCAGCAATATCTGCGCTTGTACTGATTTATCTAATGATGAGGTCGGCTCATCCAGGATCAGCAGTTGCGGTTGCAGGATCAAGGCGCGCGCAATGGCGATCCGCTGGCGTTGCCCACCAGAGAATTCATTGGGATAACGGTGCCGCAGTTCAGGATCCAGCCCCACTTCCTGTAGCGCTTCAATGACTCGTTGTTCACGTTGCTCGCTGGTTAACTGTTGGTGTACGGCCAATCCTTCGGCAATGATCTGCAGCACGTTCAAACGTGGATTCAAGGCGGAATAAGGGTCCTGGAAAACCATTTGTATTTGACTGCGATAGGGCAGCATTTGCTGGTTATTGAAGGTATGCAGTGGCTGGCCATTAAACCAGATGGCCCCTTTGGCGTTTATCAGGCGTAACAATGCCAGAGCTGTAGTGCTTTTACCGGAACCCGACTCACCCACCAGCCCGATACTTTCACCGGGTTGTAAGGTAAAACTCAAGTTTTTCAGCACGGTGTTTTGATCAACAACGCGCTGCAATAAACCGCGTTTGATGGGAAAGCTGACCTGCAAATTTTCCACTTTTAACAAGGGAATGCTCTCTTCCGGCGTTTCAACCGATGGCAGTGGCAGCGGCTCCCCCAAATCTTCAGCGGCCAACAGTTGCTGGGTATACCGATGTTGCGGCAACGTGAACAACCTTTCCCGGCTGCTTTGCTCCACGCAGTATCCTTGGTGCATCACCGCTACGTTATCTGCCAGGCGGCGAACGATATTCAGGTTATGGGTAATAAACAGCAATCCCATGCCCAGTTCCTGCTTTAGCTCTTTTAATAGCGTTAAAATTTGTGCCTGAATGGTCACATCCAATGCGGTGGTGGGTTCGTCGGCAATTAACAGTTTGGGGTTGGTGAGTACCGCCATCGCTATCATCACGCGCTGGCGTTCGCCGCCAGAAAGTTGGTGCGGGAAATCCTTCAACCGCCCTTTGGCATTGCGGATACCCACCCGATCCAGGCATTGAATCAGTTCACTGCGGGCGCTGTCGCGGCGCATCCCTCGATGCAGTATCAAAACTTCGCTCAACTGTTTTTCAATGGTGTGCAACGGATTGAGTGAAACCATAGGTTCTTGAAAAATCATTGATATCTGGTTGCCACGCACTTGACGTAGTTCTGCTTCCGTTGTGTGCAGCAGTGAATGACCGTTAAACAGGATATCTCCACCGGGATAAATCACTGGTGGGGAGGGTAACAGGCGCAGTATCGACAGCGCGGTGACACTTTTGCCAGAACCGGATTCACCCACCAGAGCCAGTGTCTCACCCTGTTCAATTTGCAGCGAAACGCCATTAACCACCTGATTAACTGTCCCCCCGTGGCGGAAGGCAATGCAGAGATCCTCAATAGTGAGCAGCGGGGGAGTCATATCAGTGCACCTTGCTGGGGTCGAAGGCGTCACGCACCGCCTCGCCGATAAAGATTAACAGTGAGAGCAACACAGCCAGAACCAGAAAGGCGGTAATACCCAGCCAGGGTGCATGCAAATTGTTTTTACCCTGTAATAGCAACTCACCGAGGGAAGGGGAGCCAAGGGGTAAGCCAAAACCAAGAAAATCCAAGGAGGTGAGTGTGGTGATCGAGCCACATAAAATAAAGGGCAGAAAGGTCAAGGTGGCGACCATGGCGTTAGGCAGCATATGACGATACATAATCACCCTGTCCGGTACGCCCAGGGTGCGCGCAGCACGAATGTAATCGTAATTGCGCGTGCGCAGGAATTCGGCACGTACAACCCCCACCAGACTCATCCAACCAAACAGAATCGTAATCGCCAGCAACCACCAGAAATTGGGTTGTATAATGCTGGAGAGCAAAATGATAAGAAACAGAGTCGGCATCCCAGACCAGACCTCGATTAGCCGTTGCCCCCAGAGATCAATCCGACCACCGTAATAGCCCTGCGTTGCGCCGACACAGATGCCGATCACGCTGGAGAACAGCGTCAGTGCCAGCCCAAACAGCATTGAGATACGAAAACCGTACAGTACCCGCGCCAATACATCACTGCCATTACTGTCTGTGCCCAACAGATTGTGCCGTGATGGTGGCGAGGGGAAGGGCACCTCAGTGGCAAAATTGATGGTGTTATAGCTAAAACGGATCGGTGCCCAAATGGCCCAGCCGTGTTTTTCAATTTGGCTGAGCACAAAGGGGTCTTGAAAATCTGTGGTGGTCTTGAACTGGCCGCCAAAAGTGGTTTCGCTATAGTTGACCATCAAGGGGAGATACCAGCGGCCTTCATAGCGCACCAGTAAGGGTTTATCGTTGGCAAGCAGATCAGCGGCCAAGCTGAGTATAAAGAAAATCAAAAAAATCCACAGCGACCAATAGCCACGGCGATTGCTGCGAAAACGTGCCCAACGGGCTTGATTGATGGGGCTTAAGCGGCTCATTGGCGGGCCTCGAAATCAATGCGCGGGTCAACCAAGGTATAGGTGATATCACTCAGGATATTGAGCAGTAGGCCGATGAGGGTAAATATGTACAAGGTGCCGAACATCACCGGATAATCGCGCTGCAAGGTGGCATCATAGCCTAGCAACCCAAGGCCATTGAGTGAAAACATCACTTCAATCAGTAGTGACCCGGTAAAAAACATGCTGATAAAAGTGGCAGGAAAACCCGCAATCACCAGCAGCATGGCATTACGGAAAACATGTCGGTAAAGAATTTTTTTCTCATCCAGCCCTTTGGCGCGGGCGGTGACCACATATTGTTTGCGGATCTCATCAAGGAACGCGTTTTTGGTTAGCATCGTCAACGCGGCAAACCCACCGATAACGGTAGCCAGCACCGGTAACGTAATATGCCAGAGATAATCAAGAATTTTGCCATGCCACGACAGGGTAGCAAAGTTACTGGAAACCAGCCCACGTAACGGGAACCAATCCAGATAGCTGCCTCCGGCAAACACCACAATCAGCAGAATGGCAAACAGAAATGCCGGAATGGCATAACCGATGATAATCAACGCACTGCTCCAGGTATCAAAAGCACTGCCACTATGAATCGCTTTGCGGATCCCCAGCGGAATCGACACCAGGTAGATAATCAGCGTACTCCACAAGCCCAGGGTAATGGAAACCGGCAGACTCTGGCCGATAAGTTGCATCACCGAGGCACCACGAAACAGGCTTTCACCAAAATCGAGGCGCATATAGTTCCACAACATGGTGAAGTAACGTTGATACAGGGGTTGGTCAAAACCATAGCGTTTAGTGATTTCAGCAATCACTTCAGGGTCGAGCCCGCGGGAACCGCGATATTGGCCTTCACCAACGTTGCCCCCCCCGGCTTTGGCATGCCCAAGGCCGTCACTAGCACCGCCGCCACTAAAGCCGCTGACTTGCCCCAGCTCAATGGTGGCAATAGCCTGATCAACCGGGCCACCAGGTGCGATTTGCACAATGAAAAAGTTGATAGTGATGATGGCCCACAATGTTGGGATCACCAGCAGTAATCTGCGTATCAGATAAGCGGCCACGGCGTCTCCTTATTGGTGTTGCGACGGCAGGCGGGCAGCCTTGTTGACGTCAAACCACCAGCTATCAAAGCCAAGAGAATAGGTTGGGCGTTGTGGTGGAGAAGAGAACTTATCCCAATAAGCGTAGCGGTCATGGTTTGAATACCACATGGGTAGCATATACATGTTCCAGGTCAGCACGCGGTCTAGCGCACGGCCAAGGGAAAGTAAGGCATTTTCATCCCCTTGATGTTTGATGATTTGCTCAATCAAGGTATCTACTGCTGGATCATTGACACCAGGCGTATTGTAGCTTGAGTCCAGATATTGTGAGCCCCAGATAATCTGCAGATCAGCATCGGGAAACGGCATTGCCGCATATACTTTTGGCATCATATCGAAGTCACGGGTTCTCATACGTCGCGTGAACTGACTGGAGTCAACTTCACGGATCTGCATATCAATACCTAAGCGCTTCAGATTGTGCTGAAAGGGCAAGACATACTGAAAGTTGCTGCCACTTAATAGCATCAGCTCAAAGGTGAATGGTTTGCCGGTTTTACTGTTGATCAGTTGCTGGTTTTTCACTTCCCAACCAGCTTGCTGCAGTAATTCGGTGGCTTTCAGCAGGTTTTCACGATCATTACCACTGCCATCAGAAGAAGGGGGCTGATAAATGGTGGTGAACACCTCTTCAGGAACTTTGCCTTTTAATGGTGCCAGCCAGGTTAACTCTGCTGCGTCGGGGTAGTTTGTTGCCGCATAGGGGGTATTCTGGAAATAGCTATTAGTGCGTTGATAGGCCTCATAATAGAGCGCTTTATTCATCCAGTCGAAATCAAAGGCTAAGGTAATGGCTTCGCGTACCCGGCGATCAGCAAAGAGGGGGCGTTGGGTATTAAAGGCTAACCAACGGGCATTTTGTGCCGCTTGGTTGGTATCGTCCTGTTTAATAATAAAGTTGCGGGCAAAATTTCCCCCCTGATACTGCGAGGCCCAATTCTTCGGTGAGCTTTCCAGGCGGAAATCATAGGCGCCGGCTTTAAATGCTTCGAGTGCGACGTTATCGTCGAGATAGTAGTCGTAACGCAGGGTATCAAAGTTAAAACGCCCACGGTTTACTGGCAGATTCGCGGCCCAATAGTCGCGCACCCGCTCGTAGGTAATATATTGGCCTAAACGATAACTCCCCACTTTATACGGCCCACTGCCCAACGGTGGGGTGCTGAGTGGTTCATTCAGCGGGTGATTTTTCCAAAAATTCTCTGCCAGGATAGGTAGCGTGAAAAGGCCGAGTAACTTGTCTTTATCGGGCTCGGGTAGTTCTATACGTACGGTAAGCCGAGAAAGGGCTTTTACCGTGACACCTTTGTAAATTGAGCGAAATTGCGGTACACCTTCGGTCATAAATTTGTTAAAGGTGAAGGCAACATCCGCAGCAGTGATCGCGCTACCATCATGAAAGCGGGCATGTGGATTGATATCCAGCTCCATCCAACGCATATCGGCAGGAAACCGCGCTGATTCAGCAATTAGCGGATAATAGCTGGAAGGTTCATCGCTGGAGGTGGTGAATAATGTGTCGTAGAGCTCACGTGTTCGCTCACCTGGCACACCGCGTGAAGCAAAACGGTTGAAGTTATCATAAGTGCCAATGGCCGCCAGGCGCACATCACCCCCTTTCGGGGCCGCCGGGTTGACATAGTCAAAATGACCAAAGTCGCTGGAATATTTGGGTTCACCGAGCGCGGCGAACGCATAGCTTTCATTCAGTGTTTCAGCCTGCAAGCAGAAACTGAGGGCCGAAAGGGCCAGCGCGGCAAAAATGCGGATAGACATCTCTACGGTAAGCTCCTGCTGCAATTTACCCATGTTATTCAAACTGTGGGGATGGCGGCCCTCAGTTATCGGGTTCATCCATTAGCCTCGCTGCGTTGCAGTATTTCAATCGATACTTTTGCGCAGTCACCTGGATGAATCTGGGTGTTAACTTATTGATTTGGCCGCTAGCATACCATTTTGCCCTGCGTTGCAGGGTAAAGAAGTTTAAAGGTCTGAGCGCGATTCGCTATAATTCAAGTTCCCTACTCAGAGGTAGCCTGGCAAAAGGCCATCAGATCCTCAATGTTAAGCGGTTTACTGAAATAATAGCCCTGTAGAAAATTAACGCCACGCTCTCGCAGGAAATTGACTTGCTCTATGGTTTCCACCCCTTCGGCGATGGTTTGCATTTTTAGTTTTTTAGCCAGTGAAATGACCGCATCTAATACTGGGACAGTAACGGTATCATGACCGATAAAACGGACGAAACCTTGGTCGATTTTCAGGTAGTCCAGGGTGAAATGTTGCAGGTAGATCAACGCACTGTGACCGGTGCCAAAGTCGTCTACAGCGATCTCGACGCCATGGCGATGTAGCCAGTCAAATTCATCTTTAGCATTCTTCTCCTCTACCATGCCGCGTTCCGTAATTTCCACAACCAACGTCAAGTGCTCGCGCGGTAATTGTGCCAACAGGTTGAGAATATCATCACGAAATGAAGCGACAGCGAGATGAGAAGGGGCGAGATTGAGGCTGATTTTGGCCCCTTTGGGCAAAATTTCCACCAACTGCGGGGTGTCCGCCACGATCAGGCTGAACAGATGGCGCGTTAGCGGAATGATTAGCCCGGCAGTTTCAGCATAGGGGATAAACAGCTCCAACGGGATCCGCCCTTCCGTAGGGTGTTGCCAGCGGATCAATGCCTCCAATCCAGCAAGCGAGCCCGTTTTACTGTGGTAGACCGGTTGGTACTCCACAAAGAACTCATTACGCTTGATGCCTCTGCGCAGTGCTCGGTCAGGGCTCTGGTTGAGTATCTGCAGAAAGTAATACAGTACGCTGACCAGCAAGGAAAGCGCCAGGCTACCGAGAACCGTAAAACGTATATTGTCAGCGGTTAGTTGCTGGTGGTAGAAACGGAGGGTCAAGGGGTATTTTTCAATGTGCAGACTACTGGCATGGGTGGTGGGTAATTGCGTTACCGGCATCAGGTCTGGGCTGAAAGTGGTCATGGCATTTTTGCCCATCACAATGGCTAGTCCTTGTGCATCATCTTGATGAGCAGTGAGCAGCAGATAAGGGGTCAGGCTGAGATCCAGCGTTGCCAATACGCCAGTATTACCTGCACCTGGCTGCTGTAGCCACAACGCGATGGCGGGTCTTTCCGGTACAAAGGCGGTACCTTGTCGCAATTTTAGGTCCAGTGGTTTTTGCCAGTCGACTTCAGGGTAAAGAACCTGTGTCTCCAGCATCATGTTTCCGATGGCGGAAGAGCAGTAAGCAATACCATTTCGTACTAGAACAAACGTGCGAACACCCGAAGTGAACGCAGCACGATAAGAGAGAGCGTCTTGAGCGGTAGGGCAGGATTTATCCGCGAGTGGCATCAGTTGCTGCATGATTTCTATCAGGCGATCGAAATAATCAACCGTAAATTTCTCTATGCGAATTTCAAATTCATGTTGATATTGACTGCGCTGATGGCTAATCAGAAATAGCGTTGTGAACGTAAAGACAACAAAAAAAGCCAGAGCGGCAATGCTGCTTTTAATCAGGCTACGTCGTTTGTGTGAAGCATGGCGTGCAAACGCCCGCTTTAAGCCCATAATTTGCTCCTACAGCCCCGGGTATTAAACCATCATTCTTCTATTGTCTGTATTATAGTCACCGCGGCTTTATAATTTGCAGCTAATATGCATGCAACGGGAAGTTTGACGAGTATAACTACTGAATGGTCAAATTGAGTATAGCAAGGGGAGGCTTACAAAAAAAACGCCACCATAGGGTCGCGTTTTTATCTCGTTTGTTCGGGATTTAGGACTCAATCTGGTATGCCGCTATTAGCTAGAGCTCTTACTTAATACTCTACGCCCTTCATGATAGCGCTTGTTCCAATAGCTGTCATTCATACTGGAGATTGTCACACCAATGCTGGTAGAGGCATGAACGAACTTGTCGTTGCCTAAATAAATACCCACATGGCGGCCCGTAGAGCCAGCACGGAATAACACTAAATCGCCGACACGCAATTTAGCACGCTGGATTTTCTTACCCATGTCACTTTGTTGGTAAGTTGAGCGGGGCAAATCCATACCAAATTGTTCGCGAAAAGTACGCTGTACAAATCCAGAACAATCAATGCCGCGCTTAGTCTCACCACCTAAACGATAACGAACACCTTTCCAAGCTGCATATTGGGTCATAATCTTTGACTTGACGTCAACATTACGCACCATGGCTTCGAATTCATCCTGAGAGGCTTGCAGTAAAAGACCATTTTTGTCATTAACTGCATGCATCTCAGTTTGTGAGCCATCTAACTTCGAAGTGTTTGTTGAGCCACAGGCTGAAAGCATCATTGCTACTGTGATTGCAGGCACGACCCGCAAAAAATATCTCATAAAAGGTTGAGACTTGACCATTGTAGTTATATTCCCTTGAAATCCTTAGCGATGAATCCGCTATCTAAAAATACCAAACTTTACGAGGGTAGCCTTCACTCATAAGAAGAACAATCAGTTATCGTCCCAGATGTGCTACAACGCACATTTTTAATCAGCGGGTTACTGACGCTCTTAGTTAGGCATAAACGCACTGAGACTACCGGAATGAGGTAATGATTGCGAGTTTTTTTTGGGCTTGATTGAAAAAAATGTAAGTGTTTACATAAATAAAACAATATGTAGTGCTTGTGTTGGCTTTGTGTTAAATGGCGGAATCGGTATCGTTCCGCCAAGTGTGAGAGTCAATTACTCACTCAAACGAATCTTTAATAGGGCAGATTGTAGGCTATTCCAATCTGCTTCGGCGCTATGGATTAATTCTACCCGGCTGTCCAACGGTGGCACTGGGCGTGTTTCAATACTGAGGTCCTGCCCTTGTCGATTGATCAGCAAGCACCCTTCGGCAATGCGGACTACGGCTTTAGCCCGTTCAACGGGGGCCAAGCGGATCCACTCCATCATGCCAACGGTATCAAACTGGGTTTGATGATCAAAAATCCAGCCGCAACTGGTAAATCCCTGGCCATGATTAAGTGCTCTGCGCCAACGATCATTTTTAGTGAGACGCAGGGCGGCCAATCCCTTGGATTGAGCAGGGTGATTATGCTGCTGTGCATCGGCTAATTCGATGTGATTGGTGCGTGGCAGGTCTAACAATTTCAGGTCTATACGCCCCTGTTCGAGGGGATAAACAGGTCGTTGTTGCCCCTGCTGTGCTTGCCACTCGCTGAGTGCCTGGGCATCCTGGGATTGCCAGGTATCCATTTTATTGGCGATGATGATATCGGCAGCCGCCAATTGGTCACGGAAATTTTCATTTTCGTAGTAACGAGGCTGACCCAATTGGCGAGGATCAAGCAAACAGAGCGTTGCCCGCAGGTCAATCCATCCGCCATAGGTCTCTTGGGTTAACAGCGCCAGGATCTGCTTGGGATGCCCCAGACCGGTGGGTTCTATCAATAATCGGTCGGGCTTTGCTTGCTGGAGCAGCAGGTTAAGCCCCAGTTGCATTGGCAGGCCATTCACACAGCACATACAACCGCCGGGGATCTCTTTTAATACCGCACCGCTATCTGCTAACAGAGCGCCATCAATACCAATCTCGCCAAACTCGTTCACCAGTACCGCCCAACGCTCATTTTCTGGCTTATTGGCGAGAAGATGACGGATGGTCGTGGTTTTTCCACTGCCGAGAAAGCCGGTGATCAGATTGGTTTTTGTCATGTTTTCCTCTTAATAAGTCGGAGTTATTTCAATGATTATTAAGGCTTGTTGATTTATTAAGCACATCAATACTGAGCTGAAATCTACAGCAATATAAATTTGCAATTGAAAACAGTTCTTATTTGAGGCATCTGATTTTTATTTTAACGATCAAGATAAAAATACTTTCCCGATCAGTACATTAAATCAAATCGCACTTTTGGTTACATAATTGTAATAAAAAACCACCTATTGATGACTCGTATTCCTAAAGAATGCACTATGTTTAAAGAGACTTAACAATAAATGTTTAAAGGGACTTAACACATGAGTGTAAAGTAACTTAACAAAAGTTGAGGTTACCATGAACATCTTACGGTTATTCTTAATCGCAGGAGTGTTGTCTTCATGGATGGCTGCAAGTCAAGCTGGCACGACGGGCGGAGTGATTAACTTTGTCGGTGCCATTGTTGAAAGCCCCTGTTTAACCAACGTGGACAATTCAACAGCTAATACTCAATGTTATCGTAATGGTCATAATTACACGTCGGCGCAGACTCTGGCAAATGTTGATGGTCGTAGTAAAGAGTTGCCGTTGAATATCGGCACTACCGAAATGAAATGGATAGATCAACAGCAGAAACTGGCCGTGATGACAGTCGTATATCGTTAGTGTATTAACTCATACCATGCCAGCGGGAAGCCTGGCATGGTATGTTATGCGATATCAATCAGCGCGGCCCATATAGCGACGCTCAGCGATATGGATGCGGATTTTGTCTCCAGCACTGAGATATTCTGGCACTTGAATAACTAAACCGGTGGCCATGGTGGCAGGTTTATTGCGCGCACTAGCAGAAGCCCCTTTGATGCCTGGGGCGGTGTCAACTATTTCCATGTCCACAGTTTGTGGCAGTTCCAATGCCAATACTTGACCTTCCAACGTCAGTACCTGCATGCCTGGCAAGCCTGCTTCCGGAATAAACAGCAGCTCGTCTTCAATTTGATCTTTCTTGAAGATATACGAACTGTAATCCTCTTCATCCATAAAGACATACTCTTCACCGTCTATATAAGAAAAGCTCACTTTTCGGCGGGATAGACTGATGGTATCGAGAATGTCATCACCTTTAAAACGCTCTTCTACCTTCAGCCCGGTACGAACGTCGGAGAAACGCATTTTATACAAAGTACTGGCCCCGCGGGCGCTTGGGCTCTGGATATCAATATCTTTCACCAACAGCAATTTGCCATTGTAGTTGATCGCCATACCACGCTTGATTTCGTTTGCTTTTGCCATGAAAAAAACCTGTCGATAGTGACCCGTTGTGATTCAAATGGCCAGGGCGCTATTTGTTCTCAATGCGCCTCTGGTTGCCAGTTGAAATCCGTAAGGGTAGAAATTTTTAAAAGTTGTCACACGTTACTCGTACCCTGCTTTTCAGGCAAGAGTCTGGTGTAAAAAGAGTGCGGCAAATGGGCGGTGAATACCGCCCTTGGTTTCTATTTAAACACTGGCAGTAAATTAAACAGCGTTAGCCCATGAGCGATAGCATTAATCAAACCAAAGAGCAGGATAAACAGGATCATACCCTGGCCTCCTAGAGCACGGTATTTGGCCAGCGGGAATTGACGGCGGCTCGCGCGAGCCATCATCGCTGGCACAATTACCGCCCAAACCGTGGCCGCCAGGCCAGCAAAACCAATGGCATACAGGAAACCGTTAGGAAACAGAACTGCAGCTAACGCTGGAGGGACGAAGGTGAGCAGTGCAGATTGCGTGCGGCCAACGGGACTATCGCTAAATTTGAAGAAGTCGGCGAGGAAATCGAACAAGCCTAGTGATACGCCAAGGAATGAACTCGCCAGTGCCATATAAGAGAACGCATTGAGTAACTGGCCGACAGCTTGGCTACTGGACGCATGCCCCATTTGTTTGAGCAGATTGCCAATATTACCGCCTTCAGCAATCACTTGTTTAAAGGCGTCGCGGGGAATATTGCCTTGAATCACATACTGCCACAGGATGTAGATCACCAGAGCTAGTAGCGTGCCATACACCAAACTACGCACTACCGCGCCACTGTCTTTCTGGTAATACTTCACTAACCCCGGGACGTTGCCATGATAACCAAACGAGGTCAGCAAATAGGGCATCGCAGCCAACGCATAGGGCAGATAGCTGGGGTGAGTCTCATTGCGATTAAATAATAGGGTTGATTGAACATGAGTAAACATATCCCCAACGGACAGCACAAAAGTGATCACCATTCCACCGATCAGAATGGTGCTGAGGCGATCAACGGCACGAGTTGATAACCAGACAATAAAGGCCACGACCATGGCAAACACCAAGCCAGACACCGCCTGACTGGTACCGATGATGTCCTCCAGAGTGTGGGCAATAATCGAGCCTCCTGCCGAGATATAGGCGTAAGTCAAAATATATAAAACAAAGGTGATGGATAAGCTATTAAGTGTATTCCACCCCTTACCCAGTAGGCTTTTTACCATCGTGGGGAAACTGGCACCGGTAGGGAAATTAAGCGTCGCTTCCAGGATCATCAAGCCGGAAATGAGCATACAGGCCCAGGTATAGACCAGCAGCACGACGGAGCCACTGAACCATACGCCAGAAGTGACAATAGGAATGGAAAACATCCCTGCGCCGACAGCGGTACCGGCAATAATCATCGCACCACCAAGGACAGAAGGGCGGGAAGGTTGATGAGTGGTGTTGGTTGGCATGGTGACTCCTGGCTAGCCATTGAAGAAGTATTGTTGTACTAGCTCAATAGTACATGCGGGAGTTGTGCATGTAAAGCCGGTATATTGCTGTTTTATATCCATGGTTAGGGTGGTTACTGCATTACTTGGTTATCCGTACCTTCAGTTCCCCCAATCAAATCAACTAGGCTCTTATCTGTGGTGTGGATTGGATTGGTGTGGATTGGCCCTACAAGTTAGCGCGGCATAACTGATTAACCACACAACCGGGTGGTAACAAGAGCAGTGGACTGGTATGGTTCGCTACCTGCTTTTGCTGGCTTGCCAAGGGAATCGCTAATGGAATGCCGCTCTGACTGTGGTGCTTGCTGTATCGCACCCTCTATTTCCAGTTCGTTACCCGGCATGCCTGATGGCAAACCGGCCAATATTCGTTGTATTCATCTGGATAGCCAATGGCGTTGCGAATTGTTTAACTCGCCGCTGCGTCCAAAAGTCTGTGCCAGTTTGCAGGCCTGCGCAGAGATGTGTGGTACCCACCGTAATGAGGCCTTAATTTACCTGGCCAAATTGGAAGTGGATACCGCCCCTTAAGCTTTTTTGAGGCGCCATAAACATTGCGTGGCTGCCAGCATCATTGCCAGCGCGAAGTAAAACACCGCGTGGTAACTCCATATTTCGGCCACTGAACCGGCGATTGAACCGGCAATGATCCAGCCGACACGCGTGGTATTGGTAAATAAGGTGGTTGCCGCGCCTGCTTGCCCGGGCATCAGATCCTGGAAATAGAGCATACCGATACCTGCCAGAATGCCAATAAACAAAGCATTGAACAGTTGCAGAGCGATTAGTGCTCCACTGCCATTGATAAACAGCAATCCGGCATAGAACAGAACCCCGGCAATTACGGCACAGCGCATTAACAAGCGTTTGCCAAAGCGTTTGGCCACCATACCAGCGAGCAACATCACTGGGATCTCCAGCCCGGCAGCGGTCCCCATCAATATCCCAGCAAGTTTCTCGGGTAGATTCAGCTCCCGGACCAGGTACAATGGCATATTAATCAAATACATCCCATTGGCTGTCCACATCAATGTGCAGGCGAAAAATAACAGTAGCGTATCGCGACGATTCTGGCGTGGGGCTTCTAACACGGCAGCGTCTTTGGCGGCGGGCACTTTAGGCATGGAAGGCAACATTTTCCAGACCAGCCCACCACAAAGAATAAAGGTCGCCGCTGCGGCTAGATACATCACCTTGAAGCCAAAACCCAGCGCCAAGGCAAACGCAATCGGCGGGCCAATCACCCAGGCCAGGGAGATCTGGGCACGCAGTATCGAGCTGAACATGACCGCTTCACGCCCGGTGTGTTCGGCGTGTTCTCGTGCCAGGGCAAACATCTGTGGATTGGCGGTAGAGCCAAAGCTACTTAACAACACACCAATAAACAGCAAGATATAATAGTTACGGTTCCAGGCAAATAACGCGCAAGCCAATGCTCCCAGTAAGCAGCAGACAAAAATCAGTGATTTCCGATCGCCTTTTTTATCCGAACGAGTAGCAAGAAATTGGCTGACCAAAATACCGATGACCGCGCTGCCGGTAAAAAACAGGCCAACCATTGCTGGGCGTGCATTGACTTCAGTGGACAGAAATAGACTTAGCGTGGGCATTTGTAAGGCACCAGCAATACCCGTGAGGAAAGCAACAATCAGGAAAGCCAGCGAAGTCGAATTAGGCAAAAAACGCGTTATTACCGAGAAGGTACTCATATAAACTGCCAAAGAGTGAGAGGTCGCGGGCATAATACGTGAAATAGAGGTTTAAAAAAACAAAACCATGACAGTCAGGTTGTTTCATTTGCCAGGTACCCATAGAGCAGAGTAGGGGGTATTCCCAGAACCTGAAGAACCTGAACTTGAAGAACAAGAACTACCTGATTAATCAAGCTATAGCAGGTACCGGCAAATAAGTGAGTTGGTTACGCCATAAGTAAATTGCCGCTTTGCTGGCTTCAAAATGGGGCTTAGGGAGTTCATCGGGTGAACACCAGCGCCATTCAGCACACTTTTCCTGCTCTTTCAATTCAGCTTTACCACCAGAATGATGAACCAGCATACAGATGGAGACGGTGTGCTTTCCCTCGGATTGCCAGGTTTGTAGATTATTACTGATACCAATAAAGCGCGGCGGTGCAATTTCTAGCCCGGTCTCTTCAGCAACTTCACGCTGAGCACATTGTTCAAAGGTTTCACCGGCCTCCAGATAACCACCGGGAATTGACCAGAAAGGGGCGTGGGAGCTGCACCGTTTCCCTAACAGGATTTGCCCTTGAGGATTAACGATGATGACACCCACACCGGTCAGCACTGCCATAATTACTCCTTCAGCTCGATTTCAGCAAAGTATGCCACTATTCTTTTTATTCGCAGGTTTCTTACAATAAAGTGTGCGCAAGGTCAAAAATTTATCACCGGAGCAGTAACGGATCTTGCTTTTATTCATCGCTAATCACAGACTGATTGAAACGTTTCAGCGCTGTTCCCCTTTGTAGAAAAAGAGGGGCAGCGCTCCTTTTAGTCGCTATAACTGAAACGATTCAACTCAGTAGGGGAGGAGAACTATGCTCCAGTTGTCACAGCAAAATATTCACCTGGGAGCTGCTGCCAGCGGTAAACAGGATGCTATCCGGCAGGTTGCGGCAGCGCTCGCCGCTGCCGGGAATGTCAGTGCCGGTTATGTGGACGGCATGCTACAGCGAGAACTGCAAACATCCACCTACCTGGGCAATGGCATCGCCATTCCACATGGTACGACGGAGACTCGTGGTCTGGTGCTGAACACCGGTGTACAGGTATTTCAATTTCCGCAAGGCATTGAATGGGGGAAGGGCAAACCGCCTATGTGGTTATCGGTATTGCAGCCCGTTCCGATGAGCATTTGGGCTTATTACGTCAATTGACCCATGTATTGAGTGATGAGGGTGTTGCTAAATCATTAGCCACTACCACGTCAGCAGAAGAGTTGCGTAGCGTGCTGATGGGTGAGCAACTGACGGCTGAATTCCAGTTTGATGCTGCGTTGGTTGCCCTGGATGTAGCGGCAGATTCTTTGATGACACTGCAAGCGTTGAATGCCGGCCGTCTGCAACAAAGAGGTGTCGTCAATGCGCAGTTTGTCAGCGAGGTGATCACCCATAAACCCTTGAACCTGGGGCAGGGGATTTGGCTAAGCGACAGCACAGAAGGCAATTTGGTCAGTGCCGCTACCGTTAGCCGCCCCGCGCAGCCATTTGATGAAAATGGTGAAAAAGTTGCGCTGTTACTGACGGTATCGGTTGCCGATCAACAACCGCTGGAAGTACTGAATTACTTAAGTGATCTGCTACAGAGTCATAAAGCTGAAAGCTTGCTGAAGGCGGATGTCTCAGGGGTACTGGCCTTGTTAACTAGCGCCGTGGCTGAAGAGAATGATTTACTGAGTGCAGAATATGTGGTGCGCAACGAACATGGTTTGCATGCCCGCCCAGGTACCGTATTGGTGAATGTGATCAAGCAGTTTAATAGCGAAATTACCGTCACTAATCTCGATGGGAGTGGTAAACCGGCAAATGGTCGCAGCTTGATGAAAGTGGTGGCATTAGGGGTGAAAAAAGGCCACCGCTTACGTTTTACCGCCAGTGGTGAGGATGCGCAAGCCGCCCTAACAGCAATCGGCGAAGCGATCAGTGAAGGGCTTGGCGAGGGTGCAGCATGAGCAGAAGAGTCGCCACTATTACCTTGAACCCGGCTTACGATCTGGTGGGTTTTTGCCCCGAGATTGAGCGCGGCGAAGTCAATCTGGTAAAAACGGCTGGATTACACGCGGCAGGCAAAGGGATTAACGTTGCTAAAGTGCTGAAGGATCTGGGTATCGATGTCACGGTCGGCGGGTTCCTGGGTAAAGACAACCAGGATGGCTTTCAGCAGCTGTTCAGCGACCTGGGCATTGCCAACCGTTTTCAGGTGGTACCCGGGCGTACTCGTATCAACGTCAAGCTGACGGAAAAAGAGGGTGAAGTCACCGATTTCAATTTTTCTGGTTTTGAGGTGACCCCATCGGATTGGGAGCGCTTTGTTACCGATTCTCTGACTTGGCTAGGGCAGTTCGATATGGTGGCGGTTAGCGGCAGTCTACCTAGCGGTGTGGCTCCAGAAGCCTTTACCGAATGGATGATTCGCCTGCGTGCGCTTTGCCCGTGCATTATTTTTGATAGTAGCCGTGAAGCGTTGGTTGCCGGTTTGAAAGCCTCGCCTTGGTTGGTGAAACCCAACCGTCGCGAACTGGAAATCTGGGCTGGGCGTCCGTTACCGACATTGGCAGATGTGGTTGAAGCTGCTCATGCACTTCGTGATCAAGGTATTGCCCATGTGGTGATCTCGTTAGGGGCTGAAGGCGCATTGTGGGTGAATGCTTCTGGGGCCTGGATAGCCAAACCGCCAGCTTGTGAAGTGGTCAGTACCGTAGGTGCAGGTGACTCGATGGTGGGTGGTTTGATTTATGGCTTGCTGATGCGGGAATCCAGTGAACATACCTTGCGTTTAGCCACTGCGGTGGCTGCCATTGCTGTTAGCCAGAGTAATGTTGGTATCTCTGACCGTCCACAACTGGCCGCGATGATGGCGCGTGTCGATCTGAAACCTTTCAATTGATAGCAGGAGGCAGAATGAAAACGCTGCTAATGATAGATAGTTCGCTGGGTCAGGCACGTAGTCACCTGGCGAAACGTATGCTCGAGGCCGCTGCGGCCAAAACTGGCCTGATACTGGTTGAGTCACTAAATGATGCGGAACTGGTGGTTGTCGCTGGGAATTCAATACCTACTGACGCCGAGCTGAACGGCAAGCGGGTTTATCTTGGTGATGTGGAACAGGCGGTGCGGGAAGCTGAGGCGTTTCTGGCCACTGCACAGGCAGAAGCTAAACCATACCACGCCTCGGCGGCAGTACCGTTAAGCCCCGCTAGCCAAAAACGGGTGGTGGCAGTCACCGCCTGCCCAACTGGCGTGGCACATACCTTTATGGCCGCAGAAGCGATAGAAGTGGAAGCTAAAAAGCGTGGTTGGTGGGTGAAGGTTGAAACTCGCGGCTCAGTGGGGGCGGGTAATGCCATCACGGCGGAAGAAGTCGCGGCTGCTGATCTGGTGATTGTTGCAGCAGACATCGAAGTGGATCTCGATAAATTTGCTGGTAAGCCGATGTATCGCACTTCAACCGGTTTAGCGTTAAAGAAAACGGTACAAGAGCTGGATAAGGCCCTGGTTGAGGCAACGGTTTTCCAACCTCAGAAAAGCGGTGCCGCTACTAGCGCGAGCAAGAAAAAAGAGAGTACCGGGCCCTATCGCCACTTGTTGACTGGTGTTTCCTATATGTTGCCGATGGTGGTCGCGGGCGGTTTGTGCATCGCGCTGTCATTTGTGTTTGGTATCAAAGCGTTTGAAGTCAAAGGGACACTGGCTGCCGCCCTGATGCAAATTGGTGGTGCTTCCGCTTTTGCCCTGATGGTGCCGGTACTGGCTGGTTATATCGCGTTTTCTATTGCTGATCGTCCAGGTCTGACGCCGGGCATGATTGGCGGTATGTTGGCGGTTAGTACCGGGGCGGGTTTTCTTGGCGGTATTATTGCTGGTTTCCTGGCAGGTTATGTGGCTAAAGCCATCAGTGGCAAGTTACAACTGCCACAGAGTATGGAAGCGCTGAAGCCCATACTGATTATTCCGCTAGGTGCCAGTTTAATCACCGGCCTTATTATGATTTACGTGGTGGGCACGCCGGTCGCGAAAATTATGGAAGGGTTGACCGATTGGCTGCAATCTTTGGGCACCGGCAATGCGGTGCTGCTGGGGGCGATCCTGGGTGCCATGATGTGTACCGATATGGGGGGACCCGTGAACAAAGCGGCCTATGCCTTTGGGGTTGCGCTGTTAAGTTCATCTGTCTATGCACCAATGGCGGCGATTATGGCCGCAGGGATGGTACCACCGTTGGCGATGGGCCTGGCGACGATTCTGGCACGCCGCAAGTTCGAGAAATCTGAGCAGGAAGGTGGCAAAGCGGCGTTGGTACTTGGTCTTTGCTTTATCAGTGAAGGTGCGATTCCGTTTGCCGCACGTGACCCAATGCGAGTGCTGCCGTGCTGTATCGCTGGTGGTGCGCTGACAGGGGCACTGTCGATGTATTTCGGGGCAAAACTGATGGCACCTCACGGTGGTTTGTTTGTTCTGTTGATTCCTGGCGCGATTTCACCGGTGCTGTTGTATCTGCTGGCGATTGTTGCCGGAACCTTGCTGGCTGGGGGATGCTATGCCGTCCTGAAGCGTTCTGAGGTGTCGGCAGCGGCATAATAGCAATCAACGATTAATACAAGTCACCATCAAAACCGGCACTGAATCAGGTGCCGGTTTTACTTAAGGATAGTGGCGACTTATTGCTGCGCTTTTAACCAGGCGATTTCTTCAGCCCAGATATCTGGGTTTACGGTTTCCAGAATCAGCGGGATATTATCGAAGCGCGTATCACGCATAATATAACGGAACACGGTTTTGCCAATGTTGCCTTCACCCAGGCTGTGGTGGCGGTCGACATGGCTATTAAACTCGCTCTTGGCATCATTAAGATGCATGCCACGCAAATAATTAAAGCCGACGATATCCCCCAGTTGCTGAAATGTGCGCTGGCAATCCTCTTCACTACGCAGATCATAACCCGCGGCAAAAGTATGGCAGGTATCGATACAAACACCGACGCGGCTTTTATCTTCCACACCGTCAATGATCGCCGCTAGATGTTCAAATTTAAAACCCAGATTCGTTCCTTGACCGGCGGTATTTTCAATCACCGCCGTCACCCCTTGGGTTTTATCTAACGCAATGTTGATAGATTCCGCGATACGCGCCAGACATTGCGCTTCATCGATCTGCATTAAATGACTGCCAGGATGGAAATTAAGTAGCGTCAGCCCTAATTGTTCGCAGCGCTGTATTTCGTCGAGAAACGCCTCACGGGATTTTTCCAGCGCTTCGCTGTCCGGGTGGCCAAGATTAATCAGATAACTGTCATGAGGGAGGATCTGCTGTGGACCATAGCCATATTGTACACAGGCACGCTTGAACTTATCGATAACCTCAGTGGTGAGTGGTGCCGCTTTCCATTGACGTTGATTTTTAGTAAACAGGGCAAATGCGGTTGCCTCTAGTTCATGGGCACGGAGTACCGCCTGGTCTACCCCACCTGAAGCACTGACATGTGCACCGACAAATTTCATTTTCATTCTCCTTTAGTATCGCAATCATTATGGCATTGATAACCGAAGGATTGAATGATTGCTTAAATCAGCGCGCAATAACGGCACACTGGATAAACAGTTAGCTGAGCGGTAAGGGTAAATCTTGCGGTAATTCACCGCTGTCACTGGGTTTTTCCCTTGTCTGTGGTACAGTTTATTCACTGTTGACCCTAAATAGCGGCGCGTAATAGTGCTAAAGGTGAGAATGAGGCAGGTTAGCCGACCGTTGAGCGCATGGACGCGCGATACGAGCCCCCAGGGAGGGGTTTACGGCGTGTTGGCGTTCCTGACCATTCCCACCGACCAAAAGCTTAAAGTGTAGCGGTATTAGGAACACTTATTTAGGTAATGGGAATTAACCTGGGTATAGCGGCTACCTTTTTACTCACTGAAACGTCGAAGGTTTTCTATGACATCACAACCTCAGGCGAAGTTTCGCCATGATTATCGTGCTCCAGATTACACCATTACGGATATCGCTTTGGATTTCGAACTGGATGCCGAAACTACACGAGTAACGGCAATCAGCCAGGTCAAACGGCAGAACAGTGCTGATGGTGCTGCGTTGGTCCTTAATGGTGAAGAGCTGACGCTGGTGAGTATTCTGGTGGATGGGCAGCCATGGCATGCTTATCATCAACAGGATAATCAACTGGCCATTGAACAGTTACCGGCACAGTTTACCCTCACTCTGGTTACCGAGATTCATCCGGCAAAAAATAGTGCATTAGAGGGGCTATACCTTTCTGGCAGCGCATTATGCACTCAGTGTGAGGCCGAAGGCTTCCGCCATATTACTTACTATCTGGATCGTCCTGATGTATTGGCGCGGTTCACCACCCGAATCACCGCCAATAAAGCCGCTTACCCCTTCCTATTGTCAAATGGCAACCGCGTTGCTGCCGGGGAACTGGGTGATGGGCGTCACTGGGTAGAATGGCAGGATCCGTTTCCTAAACCCTGTTATTTGTTCGCCTTGGTAGCCGGTGATTTCGATGTGTTACGTGATACCTTCACCACACGTTCTGGTCGCCAGGTCGCGCTGGAACTGTTTGTTGATCGCGGCAATCTGGATCGTGCTGATTGGGCGATGACCTCACTAAAGAGTGCCATGAAGTGGGATGAAGTGCGTTTCGGTCTGGAATATGATCTGGATATCTACATGATCGTCGCGGTAGATTTCTTCAATATGGGCGCGATGGAAAACAAAGGGTTAAATGTCTTTAACTCGAAATATGTGCTGGCGAAGGCGGAAACTGCCACCGATAAAGATTACCTGAATATTGAAGCAGTCATTGGTCACGAATATTTCCATAACTGGACCGGCAACCGGGTGACTTGCCGCGACTGGTTCCAACTGAGTCTGAAAGAGGGGTTGACGGTATTCCGTGACCAGGAATTCAGTTCCGATCTGGGGTCTCGTTCGGTTAACCGTATCGATAATGTTCGAGTGATGCGCGGGGCTCAGTTTGCCGAAGATGCCAGCCCGATGGCCCATGCCATTCGGCCAGACAAAGTGATCGAGATGAACAACTTCTATACCTTAACGGTGTATGAAAAGGGGTCTGAAGTGATTCGTATGCTGCATACACTGCTGGGGGAACAACAGTTCCAGGCGGGGATGCAGCTCTATTTTGAACGTCACGATGGTAGTGCAGCCACTTGTGACGACTTTGTTCAAGCAATGGAAGACGCCTCCAACGTTGATTTATCGCTGTTTCGCCGTTGGTACAGTCAATCTGGTACACCTCAGTTGACGGTGCGCGACGAGTATGATGCCGAACTGCAGCAATACCGTTTACATGTCAGCCAGAAAACTGAACCGACAGCGGACCAGCCAGAAAAACTGCCATTACATATCCCGCTGGATATTGAGCTTTATGATAGCCAAGGTAAGGTGATAGCCCTGCAAAAAGCCGGCTCACCGGTGAAGAACATCTTGAATGTCACTGCGGCTGAACAGACTTTTGTGTTTGATAACGTGGCGGAGAAGCCCGTCCCTTCATTGTTGCGTGAATTTTCTGCGCCAGTGAAGTTGGATTATCCTTATAGCGATCAGCAGTTAACTTTCCTGATGCAGCATGCACGCAATGAGTTTGCCCGCTGGGATGCAGCGCAGAGCTTGCTGGCGATTTATATCAAGCTGAATGTGGCGAAATATCAGCAAAAACAACCGCTGTCATTGCCACATCATGTGGTGGATGCGTTCCGTGCGGTGTTGTTGGATGAGAAACTGGATCCAGCGTTGGCGGCACAGATCCTCACCCTTCCTGGGGAAAACGAAATAGCGGAATTGTTTACCACCATTGATCCGACGGCGATTGCGGCGGTGCATGAATCGATCACCCATTGCCTGGCACAAGAAATGGGTGATGAGTGGCTGGCGGTCTATTATGCCAATAAAACACAAGGTTACCGAGTTGAGCATGGTGATATTGCCAAACGTTCATTGCGTAATGTCTGCCTGCATTATCTGGCCTTCGGTGAGGCGACGTTGGCAGAGCGATTAGTGACTCAGCAGTTCCATCAGGCAGATAATATGACTGATTCACTGGCTGCCTTAGCTGCGGCGGTTGCTGCACAATTGCCTTGTTGTGAGGCGTTAATGACCGAGTTTGACCAACGTTGGCATCAAGATGGCTTGGTGATGGATAAATGGTTTGTACTGCAGGCCACCAGCCCAGCAGCCGATGTGCTCAGCAACGTGCGTGCCTTATTACAACACCGTTCATTTAGCCTCAGTAACCCTAACCGCATCCGTTCGCTAATTGGTGCTTTTGCTTCGGCCAATCCTGCGGCTTTTCATGCGGTAGATGGCAGTGGTTATCAATTCCTGGTGGAGATCCTCAGTGATCTTAATCAGCGTAATCCTCAGGTCGCCGCTCGTTTGATTGAACCGTTGATTCGCTTGAAACGCTATGATGCTTCGCGTCAGGCACTGATGCGTCAGGCGTTAGAGCAATTGAAAGGGCTGGACCAGCTCTCAGGGGATCTGTACGAGAAGATCGCCAAAGCGTTAGCCGCATAAAAAAACAGGGCGGCGATGGTCGCCCTGCAATTAAAAACGCGATTTATACGGTTAATCAATTCCAATTACTGTCAGGATACCGGATAATATGCCCCCGGTTTGCAAGACTACTCAAGTTCATTCCAGTTTCATCCAGAAGCCCAATGATTCGGTTAAGTAGACACTGCCAACACCTATGCCACTTGACCAGTCTAACCGGAGAGCCTATGTACTATCCCATCATCAGGAAGGCGTTGTTTCAGCTCGACCCCGAGCGTGCGCATGAATTGACCTTTAGCCAACTCCGCCGTATTACCGGCACTCCATTAGAGTTCCTTATCCGTCAGTCAGTGCCGAGTAAGCCGGTGAACTGCATGGGGCTCAGTTTTAAAAATCCGTTAGGTTTGGCGGCAGGGCTGGATAAAAACGGAGAATGTATTGATGCTTTAGGTGCTATGGGTTTCGGTTTTGTCGAAATAGGGACCGTCACGCCACGTCCGCAGCCAGGTAATGACAAGCCGCGTCTATTCCGTATTATTGAAGCTGAAGGGCTGATCAACCGTATGGGTTTCAATAACCACGGGGTAGATAATCTGGTTGAAAACGTTAAAAAATCCCATTTTGATGGTGTGCTAGGGATTAATATTGGCAAGAATAAAGATACCCCGGTGGAGCAAGGAAAAGAGGATTATCTGATCTGTATGGATAAGGTTTATCCTTATGCTGGCTATATCGCAATTAATATCTCTTCACCCAATACGCCAGGATTAAGATCGTTACAGTATGGTGAAGCGTTAGATGATCTTTTGGCGGCGATTAAGAATAAGCAGAGCGAATTGCATGCCCGCCATCATAAATATGTGCCAGTGGCGGTAAAGATCGCGCCGGATCTTTCTGAAGAAGAGTTGATCCAAATTGCCGATAGTCTACTTCGTCATAATATAGATGGGGTGATCGCCACCAATACCACCCTTGATCGTAAACTGGTTGAGGGGCTGAATAATTGTGAACAGGCGGGAGGATTAAGTGGCCGCCCGATACAATTACGCAGCACTGAGGTTATCCGTCGTTTAGCGCAAGAATTACAAGGGCGCCTGCCCATTATTGGTGTCGGTGGGATTGATTCTTTGACCGCCGCCAGAGAAAAAATGGCAGCAGGGGCAAGTTTGATACAGATTTATTCCGGATTTATCTTCCATGGACCGGGTTTGATTAAAGATATTGTTAGCCACATCTAATATTTTTGCTCATTTTCTAGCCGGGGGTTTATTTCTTTCCACGGCTAGTCTATATTTTGTTCGTTGGCATAAATACCGTTTTCAGACTTATCTGGTATTTAGGTTTTCCATGATGAAAGGTATATTGGGTAATACCACGTTTGCATGTGGCGGCAAGGATAACAAATGAAGATAAAACCTGATGACAATTGGCGTTGGTATTTCGACGCTGAGCATGATCGGCTGATGCTGGATTTAGCCAATGGTATGATCTTTCGTTCGCGTTTTCCGGCAAAAATGTTAACTCCGGATGCATTCGGTGAATGTGCTTTCTCCGTTGATGATGCCGCCCTCTATTTTAATTATGAAGAGCAGTGCAAGCAGATAAAACTCAGCCATGAACAACGTGCCGAGCTGGTATTAAATGCGCTGGTGGCTTTCCGTTTTCTGAAACCACTGATGCCTAAGAGCTGGCATTTTGCTCAGCAGCATTATCCATTGCGGCCAAAGAACGGTGAACTGGCCTTGGTGAAAGTGATGGAAAGCGGTGAAGATGCCTGTTTGCTGGTGGTGGAAGCCGGGGATAATGCCAGCCTATGTTTGCTGGCACAGAATCAATTGTTACTGGCTGGCCGCAATATGCAACTGGGGGATGCCATCAAAGTGATGCATGACCGTTTGAAGCCTTGCATCACCGATGAGTTCTCAGCCCAGTTTTACGCCAAGGCGGTATGATAACCGCGATAGCACTAGGCTAATTGCAAATCGCTTTTGGGAATACAGCTACAGCAGAAAATGGACCCATTGCTGTTCACCGCATTCCCTTTTAATGCCGCCACTTCCCCTGCCATCAGGGTTATTTTGCAGCTACCACACAACCCTGCCCGGCAAGAATAGGGAATTCGGATCCCTTGTTGTTCCAGTTGCTCCAATAATATTTGCTGGTTATTACCGGTAAACACTTTCCCTTGATATTCAATCGTTACACTCTTGGCACTCTCTTTTGGGGGCGATAGGCTTTCGACTACCGCGCCTGCACCATAAGATGGCGGTGATTGGCGGGACAGTATCTCGACGTGATCGCCAACGCGGATAATACCACTGTTACGGGCAATCATATTTTGGCCGAAGTCGATAGCGCCATTCTCGGCTGTACGGAACTGTTGCAGCGTATTGAGTGGTTCGCCCTGTGGATGCTTGTGGCCACGCTCGGTGCTAACGGTGGTTAATACGCAGCGGCTGCAGGGATTCACCAGTTCAAATACCACACTCCCAATGCGAATCGTTTGCCAGCTATCTTCTGCCCAGGCGGGGCTGCCGGTGACCACCAGATTGGGGCGAAATTGCTCTAGTTTGATACCGGCAGGGCAGCGTTTTTGCAGATCCTGGAATGAAGACTCATTAACCAGCAGATACGGGTAACCATCAGCAAACGAGAGTGGAATCTCTGGGTGTTTTTCTACCCGACGAGTTAATTCCGGCCCCACCCAACGTAGTTGTACATCACGCTGGAAATAGCCACTCAACCAGTGGTTGATTGCTTGCGGGGCAATTAACGCCGTGAAATGATTACCCCAAACTTCGGTTGGCTGCGCGGATGCGCTAAAATCGTTGAAACGGATGCTGGCACTTTCACCATCCGGGGCGGTTAAAAACAGACCGTCGGTTAGCAACGCCGGGGTGAATAGTACCATCTGCGGATATTGGCGGGCGGTGATAAAAGTACCGTCAGGCTCAGTGATCATGAAAATACGATCGAAAGCGAGCCCGCTACTGCCTACCTGGGCGTGGGATAACTGTAAGGCGCGTAACGATTTAACCGGATGAATATAGAGCCGAGAAAGGGTGGTCACTGTTACCTCCATGCGATAAATCAATTCAATAGCTGCGGGTCATCGTGCCACTGGTATGAGCGATACCGCTAGCCCATGGGGAATTACTCAGCGACATCTTGCAAGAAGTGGCTGACAGAATCGAGCAACTTTATGACAAGCGGCCAGGATTAGCTATAATGCGCCACTATTTTCTTTTTGGTGATAAGCACGATATGAACACTCTGTTTGCCAGCACATCCCGTGGACTGGAAGAACTATTAAAAAGCGAACTGGAGCGGCTTGGTGCCCATGACTGCAAAGTGGTGCAGGGCGGGGTCCATTTTCAGGGTGACGATCGTCTTTTGTACCAGAGTTTGCTATGGAGCCGCTTGGCTTCACGTATTCTGTTGCCGTTGAATGAATTCCGTGTGCACAGTGATTTGGACCTGTATCTGGGGGTTCAGGCTATCGATTGGCCTAGCGTATTCGGTGTCGATAAAACGTTTGCCGTCCACTTCAGTGGGGTGAATGAAGAGATCCGTAACAGCCAATATGGCGCGTTGAAGGTTAAAGATGCCATTGTCGATAGCTTCACCCGTAAGATCAATCAACGGCCCACGGTGGCCAAACAGCAGCCAGATATCCGGGTTAACGTCTGGCTGCAGCGTGATATGGCCAGTGTTGCCCTTGATCTGAGTGGTGACGGGTTACATCAGCGTGGTTATCGTGATGAGACTGGCTTGGCTCCGTTGAAAGAAAACCTGGCGGCAGCCATCATCTCGCGCTCTGGCTGGCAGCCAGGAACACCGTTGCTCGACCCTATGTGCGGTTCCGGTACGTTATTGATTGAAGCAGCGATGATCGCCGCCGATCATGCTCCTGGGTTACAACGGCATCGTTGGGGTTTTACAGCCTGGAGTGGTCATCAGGCTGAACTGTGGCGTGAAGTCCTCACCGAGGCTCAGGTGCGTGCCCGGCGAGGTTTGCAGGAAACAACGTCGCGTTTCTTCGGTTCGGATAATGATCGCCGGGTACTGGAAATGGCGCGCAGTAACGCACGCCGTGCGGGTGTTGCGGAGTTAATCACCCTTCAGGTCAGCGATGTCAGTAAATTGACTAATCCTTTGCCGCAAGGCCCGGTAGGTACGGTGGTCAGTAACCCACCGTATGGCGAACGTCTGGAGAGTGAACCTGCCTTGGTTGCCTTGCATAACATGCTGGGGCGTATCATGAAGAGCGCTTTTGGCGGTTGGCAGCTTTCACTGTTTAGTGCCTCACCTGAATTGCTCAGTTGTCTGCAATTGCGTGCTGAGCGCCAATTCAAGGCGAAAAATGGCCCATTGGAATGTGTGCAGAAAAATTATCAGTTGGCAGAAAATCCTCAGGGGATGGCTGCCGTTCAGGTGGCGGAAGATTTTGCCAACCGGCTGCGGAAAAATCTGAAAAAACTGGATAAGTGGGCAAAACAGCAGGGTATTGAATGTTACCGCTTGTACGATGCTGACCTACCGGAATATAACGTCGCAGTGGATCGCTATGGCAGTAAGGTGGTGGTGCAGGAGTACGCGCCACCCAAGCAGGTGGATGCACAAAAAGCGCGGCAACGCCTGTTTGATGTGATTAATGCCACTTTGGCGGTACTGGATTTGCCCTCAAACCAACTGGTATTGAAAACCCGTGAGCGGCAGAAGGGTAAAAATCAGTATGAAAAATTGGCGCAGAAGGGCGAGTTCCTGCAGGTGACGGAATTCAATGCCAAATTGTGGGTTAATCTGACTGATTATCTTGATACGGGCCTGTTTCTGGATCACCGCATCGCGCGGCGTATGCTGGGGGAGATGAGTAAAGGCAAGGACTTCCTCAATCTGTTTGCCTATACCGGCAGCGCCAGTGTCCATGCCGGGTTGGGTGGGGCACGGACCACCACCACGGTAGATATGTCGCGTACCTATCTCGAATGGGCAGAGAAGAACTTGCGGGTCAACGGTTTGACTGGCAAGCAGCACCGGTTGATTCAGGCAGACTGTCTATCATGGTTGCATAACAGCGATGAACAGTTTGATGTGATCTTTATTGATCCCCCGACCTTCTCCAACTCCAAACGTATGGAGAATAGCTTTGATGTGCAGCGTGATCATCTGGCGCTGATGAAAGATTTAAAACGGTTACTGCGCCATAACGGGACCATTATGTTCTCGAATAATAAGCGTGGTTTCCAGATGGATTTGGCGGGTTTGAGTGCGCTGGGTCTGGAGGCGCAAGAAATTACGGCCAAGACGCAGTCACAAGACTTTGCCCGTAACCGTCAAATCCACAACTGCTGGCTGGTGACCCATGCTGGCGAAGGGAAATAATTGCTATGTCGTTAATCAGTCTGTCTGGTGCCTGGCTCTCTTTCAGTGATGCACCTTTGTTAGATAACACCGAACTTCATATTGAAGACAATGAACGCGTCTGCCTGGTGGGGCGTAATGGGGCCGGTAAATCGACCCTGTTGAAGATATTGGGTAAAGAGACCCCGCTGGACGACGGGCGTATTATTTATGAACAGGACCTGATTGTGGCGCGTCTGCAACAGGATCCGCCGCGCAATATTGGCGGTACGGTGTTTGATTTTGTGGCAGAAGGGGTGGCTGAACAGGCCGAGCACCTGAAGGCTTACCATGCTATTTCCCATCAAGTCGAACAGGATCCGAGCGAAAAGAACCTGGCAAGGTTGGCGAAGGTGATGGAAATTCTCGATCATCAGGGCCTGTGGCAGCTTGATAGCCGTATCAGTGAAGTGCTATTACAACTTGGCTTGGATGGTGATGCGGAGCTCTCTTCCCTTTCTGGCGGCTGGTTACGCAAGGCGGCCCTTGGCCGGGCTCTGGTCAGTTCTCCACGGGTGTTATTGCTTGATGAACCTACCAACCATCTTGATATCACTGCCATCGATTGGTTGGAGGGCTTCCTAAAAGAGTTTCAGGGCAGCATTGTATTTATTTCCCATGACCGCTCATTTATTCGCAATATGGCCACACGGATTGTCGATCTGGATCGTGGCAAACTGGTGTCGTGGCCAGGGAACTACGACCTGTATCTGGAAAGTAAAGAAGAAGCATTGCGGGTGGAAGAGCTGCAGAATGCTGAATTTGACCGCAAATTGGCGCAGGAAGAAGTGTGGATCCGCCAAGGGATCAAGGCGCGACGTACCCGTAATGAAGGGCGCGTTCGCGCATTGAAAGCCTTGCGCAATGAACGCTCAGAACGGCGCGAAGTGATGGGCAGCGCCAAGATGCAGGTGGAAGAAGCGGTACGTTCCGGTAAGATTGTTTTCGAAATGGAAGCGGTTAATTACCGGATCGACGACAAAGTGCTGGTGCGTGATTTTAGTGCTCAGGTGCAACGTGGCGATAAAATTGCGCTGGTGGGGCCCAATGGTTGTGGCAAAACCACCCTGCTGAAACTGATGCTCGGTCAGTTACAGGCTGATAGCGGGCGAGTACATTGCGGTACCAAATTAGAAGTCGCCTATTTTGACCAACACCGCGCTGAGCTGGATCCAGAACGCACGGTGATGGACAACCTGGCGGAAGGCAAGCAGGAAGTGATGGTCAACGGTCGTTCACGCCATGTGCTTGGCTATCTGCAGGATTTCCTGTTTCATCCCAAACGTGCCATGACGCCAGTAAAGGCGTTGTCAGGGGGCGAGCGTAACCGCTTGTTATTGGCGAAATTATTTCTGAGGCCCAGCAATTTATTAATCCTCGACGAACCGACTAATGACCTTGATGTCGAAACACTGGAACTGCTGGAAGAACTGATTGATAGCTATCAGGGTACGGTATTGCTGGTGAGCCACGATCGTCAGTTTGTAGATAACTCGGTGAGTGAGTGTTGGATCTTCGAAGGTGACGGTGTGATCGACATTTATGTCGGTGGCTATTACGATGCACATCACCAGCGGGCGACGGCCAAGCCGTTGCGCCAAACCGATGTGGAAAAACCGAAAGCCGCGGTAGAAAAGGCGGTTGAGCAACCTAAGAAATCATCAAGCAAATTGAGCTACAACCTGTTGCGTGAACTGGAGCAGTTACCACAGCGTCTCGAACAGTTGGAAGCGGATATTGCGGCTTTGCAGGTGCAAGTTAATGATGGGGAGTTTTTCTCCCGTCCACATAACGAAACACAGCAGGTGCTGGCCGATCTCGCCAAGGCAGAACAGAGTCTGGAAGAGGCTTTTGCACGTTGGGAAGAGTTGGAAGCAATGAAAAACGCTTAATCGGTAAAATGTGATGATAACCCTGTTGCATGAATGGCGACAGGTCTTTACCGATAGGCAGCACTATCAAGGAGTTATAGGGTGCCTTCCCAAGAAAATAGACTACAACAGAGTCAACAACGACACAGCCAACAACATGGCCATGCGGTGCATCGCCCGCAGTCAGCAGATCGTCTGATGTTGTGCCCGCAATGCGATATGTTAGTGGCGCTGCCGCCTTTAGCCTTTGGCTTAAAGGCTGTTTGTCCCCGTTGTAAAACAACACTGAGTACTTGCTGGGCTGAACCCCGTAAACAACCGGTTGGCTATGCTATCAGTGCATTGTTTATGCTGTTACTGGCCAATGTTTTCCCGTTTATTAATATGCGCGTTGCGGGCATAGTCAGCGAGATAAAACTGCTGCAGATCCCCCAAGTGATGGTGGCGGAAAATTACACCAGTCTGGCGACGCTGTTTTTAGTGTTGGTGCAGCTGGTTCCGATATTTTGCATGTTGACGATTATTCTGTTGTGTACCAGAGCGCCGTTACCACTGAAACTGAAAGTATGGATGGCCAAGATCCTGTTCCAGTTTAAAACCTGGTGCATGGTGGAAATTTTTCTGGCAGGTGTGCTGGTCAGTTTTGTCAAACTGATGGCCTATGGTGATATTGGTATTGGCACCAGTTTTATTCCCTATTGCCTGTTTTGTCTGCTACAAGTGCGAGCTTTTCAGTGTATTGACCGGCGCTGGCTGTGGCAAGATATCGCCCCAGCACCCCAATTAGCTCTACCGTTACAGGTTGGCCGCACGGGTTTACGCCAAGGAGTGCGCTCTTGCTCCTGCTGTACAGCCATTTTACCGGCAGACCAAACAAGATGCCCCCGTTGTTATAGCGTGGGGTATGCACGCCGTCGCCATAGCTTGCAATGGACCTGGTCGTTATTGGTGACCGCGATAATGTTATATATTCCATCCATGCTGATGCCGATTATGACTACCGAAGCCTTGGGCAATAAAATGCCCTCTACGGTGATGGCCGGAGTGATCTTGCTATGGGGAGAAGGCTCTTATCCGGTGGCGATGGTGATTTTTATTGCCAGTGTGATGGTGCCTTCGCTCAAAATGCTGGCGATTGGTTGGTTATGTCTGGATGCCAATGTTAAAGGCAAGAGTAGAGCGGATAGTGAGCGCATGCACTTAATCTATGAAGTTGTCGAATTTGTTGGCCGCTGGTCGATGATCGACGTCTTTGTTATCGCTGTGCTTTCAGCGTTGGTACGTATGGGGCAACTGATGAGTATTTATCCAGATATTGGTGCACTGTTATTCGCCATGGTGGTTATCTTCAGTATGTTTGCAGCGATGACGTTTGATCCCCGTCTGACTTGGGATCGTGCAAGTGAAATAGTTAACAAGGAGTCACAAGGTGACTGAAAGTAATCATAGCGTCGCGGAAATCGAAAAGATCAAACGCTGGTCGCCGGTATGGATTGTTCCTATTGTTACCGCATTGATTGGTGCGTGGATCCTGTTTTACCACTTCAGCCATCAGGGGCCGGAAGTCACTTTGATTACCACTTCAGCGGAAGGTTTGGAAGCGGGGAAAACCAAGATCAAGAGCCGTAGTGTTGATGTGGGAACGGTAGAAAGTGTCTCGCTAAGCGATGATCTGAGCAAAGTGGTGATACAGGCTCGCCTCAATGATGATATGGAAAAACTGTTGCACGACGACACTGCTTTTTGGGTGGTGAAACCGCAGATTGGTCGTGATGGGATATCGGGATTGGGTACTTTGCTCTCCGGTGCCTATATCGAATTGCAACCTGGTAGCAAAGGCAAGGAGGGGCAAAACCATTTTCAACTGTTGGATGCTCCACCGTTGGCTCCCCCCGATGCCAAAGGGTTGCGTATCGTGCTTGATAGTACGCGAGCGGGTCAGTTGACGGCGGGCGATCCGGTGTTGTTCCGCGGATATCGTGTTGGCTCGGTAGAAACCAGTTATTTCGATCCCAAGTTACGCTCTATGCGTTATCAACTCTTTATTGCTGCCCCTTATGACCAATTGGTCACCAGCAATGTGCGCTTCTGGAAGGACAGTGGCATTGCTTTTGATATGTCAGCCCAGGGAATGCGCATGGAAATGGGCTCACTGGCGACGCTATTTAGCGGTGGTGTCAGTTTTGATGTACCGGAAGGCTGGGAACGAGGAGTTCAGGTTAAAGAGATGGTGGATTTTGCGTTATTCGACAATCAGCGCAGTATTCAAGATTCTCTGTATACCATCCACCAGGATTATCTGGTGTTCTTCTCTGAATCGGTGCGTGGTTTACAGCCGGGCGCACCAGTAGAGTTCCGTGGTATTCGCCTGGGTACGGTGGGGCAAGTACCGTTCTACAAAGAGGGAATGCAGCAGCGGCTTGATAGTGATTTCCGTATTCCAGTGCTGATTCATATTGAGCCTGAACGCTTGAAACAGCAGTTAGGAAATAACTTCAATATTGCGCAGTATCTCAAGGATACGGAGTCTCAAGGTCTGCGTGCATCGCTGAAATCCGCTAACCTGTTAACGGGTTCGCTGTTTATCGACCTGGACTTCTATCCGCAAGAGAAGCCGTGGAAAGGGCCGCATGAGCTCTTTGGTTATCCGGTGTTACCAACAACCAATGGTGGTTTGGCCCAAATCCAACAGAAACTGGTGCAGATGTTGGATAAGATCAACGCATTGCCGCTCAATCCAATGATCAATGAAGCCACTAAAACGTTGTCCGAAAGCCAGAAAACCATGCGCGAAGTGCAGAAGACTATCCAGTCGCTTAATGACATCATCGGCAGTAAAGAGATGAAGGCATTGCCTGCAGATATGCAGAAAACGTTGCAGGAACTGAGTCGCAGTATGAAAGGGTTCCAACCTGGTTCACCGGCTTACAACAAGATGGTGGCAGATATGCAACGGCTGGATCAGGTGTTGCGTGAGTTGCAACCGGTGCTTCGCACTTTGAACGATAAGAGTAATGCCCTGGTATTTGAAGCCGCGGGCAGTGATGACCCTCAGCCGAAGAAGGCCAATAAATGATGAAATGGATTACGTTCGCCCTGGTATTGTTATTGAGTGGCTGTAGTAGTACGCCAAGTAAAACCTACTATCAGTTACCGGCGTTAGGTACGCCGGTACCGGTGAGCAACACGCTACCATCGCGCCAACTATGGATTGAGCATGTCAATGTGGCGGATTTTCTGGCCCAAAATGGGGTGGTATATCAGACTAACGATGTGCAACTTGTGATGGGGCAGAATAACCTGTGGGCCAGTCCGTTGGATCAGCAGTTACAGCAGACACTGCTGAGCAATCTGGGTGGTGCGTTGCCGGGATGGGTGGTTTCATCACAACCGATGAACAGTGAGCAGGCGGTACTTAATGTCACTATTAACGGTTTTCATGGCCGCTATGATGGCAGGGCAATTGTTCGCGGTGAATGGGTGCTAAGTTATCAAGGTAAGTTGATTAAGCAGCCATTCAATCTGGAATTGAAGCAAAGTGAGGATGGCTATGATGCGTTGGTCCGTACCTTGGCTCAAGGCTGGTTGCAGGAAGCTCAAGAGATCGCCACGCAGGTTACGCGTCTCTAATTTCCTTTGTCACAAAGTGTTTTAACGCAGACCCGGTAAGGCATACCATGCTTTTCCGGGTTTTTTGTTTTATATCATGATATTACAACCATATTAGACTTATCAGCCACTTAGCAAATTCTTCGTGCATAGCTCACAAATATGACATTGCTGTTAAATTTGCACATTGACCTTCCAGCAAAATAGCGCTATTTCTTAAATGTGACTGTATTTTATACAGGCATGTGTTTTCTTTCCAGCAGTGTAAAAATGAGGGAAACGAGGCATGAAAAGACAGAAAAGAGATCGTCTGGAGCGGGCTCAATCGAGAGGTTATCAAGCAGGTATTGTCGGGCGCTCAAGGGAGCATTGCCCCTATCAATCTTTAGACGCTCGGGCTAATTGGCTGGGAGGGTGGCGACAAGCTATGGAAGACAGGGCTGTGACCGCTTAAGCGGCTCTCTGTAAGAAAGAACAACCTCCGCCTTAGGCGGAGGTTTCTGTTTAGAAAGCTTCCGTATCTTGAAATAAGCCCACTTTCAAGTCGTTAGCTGTATAGATCACCTTGCCGTCAACCAGCACTTCACCATCCGCTACACCCATAATCAATTTACGGGTGATAACGCGTTTGAAGTTGATGCGATAGGTGACTTTCTTGGCGGTTGGCAGGACTTGGCCAGTGAATTTCACTTCACCTACGCCTAATGCACGGCCTTTACCTTTACCACCGAGCCAACCCAGATAGAAGCCTACCAGTTGCCACATGGCATCCAGACCTAAGCAGCCAGGCATTACCGGATCACCAATAAAGTGGCAGCCAAAGAACCACAAGTCAGGATTAATATCCAGTTCAGCTTCAACATAACCTTTGTTATGACTACCGCCGTCCTCGGTCATTTTAATTACGCGGTCCATCATCAACATATTACCTGCTGGCAACGGCGGACCACCCGCACCGAACAACTCACCACGACCTGATGCTTCAAGGTCTTCTTTTGTATAGGACTCGCGTTTATCTACCATGTTCTCAGTCAGCCTTATATTAATGAAGGATGCAGATTAGCTTACACGTGTACGCTGAACAACTCCGATCAGCCGTGGTTAAACCAGTTAAGCCAACGTAACGGCCATGGCCATTGACGTCGTTCATGTGAATTCACCTGTGCAATGCGCTCTTGGATAGCCGCCAGTAAACTCGGTTGCTGCTCATCGCTATAGGGATATCCTGTTAATAAGTGTAGCGCTTGACCTGCATTGTCGACCGCCCATAAATGAAATTGTTCATTACGCACCGCTTCGATGACGTCTGCTCGTAGACAAAGATGACGCACGTTGCATATGGGTAAAATGACGCCTTGTTGTCCTGTCAGGCCTCGGCGCAGACAAACTTCGAAGAAACCTTCGATCTTCTCGTTGATACCACCAATGGGCTGCACATTGCCAAATTGATCCACAGAGCCGGTTACTGCAATCTGTTGTGTCAGAGGTTGCTGTGACAGGGCGCTGATCAGCGCACAAAGCTCAGCTAACGATGCGCTGTCGCCATCAACTTCACCATAAGATTGTTCAAAAACGATTGACGCTGAAAAGGGGAGTGGTTGATCCAGTGCCAGCTCAGAAACCAGAAAAGCCTGCATGATCATCATGCCTTTAGCATGCAGATTGCCCCCTAGTTCGGCTTTACGTTCAACGTCGGTAAACTCACCATCGCCCAAGTGGACAACACAACTGATGCGTGATGGTTCACCCATACTCCGAGGATGCCCTGGATAATCCAGTACCGACAGGCCATTGATCTGACCGATGACCTCACCTTCAGTATCGATAATGATTTGACCCAGTTCAATATCGTCATGCATTCGCTCGGCAAGATAGCTTTCACGCCACTCTCGGGCATTCTGTGCTACTTCCAACGTGTTAGCGGTGATCTGCTGTTCCTGAGTGTAGAGTTTCGCTTCAGAAAGCAACTGACTAATCCATAATGGGGAGAGGGGTAAATTACCCTGATCACCAGAATAGCGAACCGCTTGAACCATTAGTGGGTACCAGGCATCAGCAGCCAACGGAGGTAACTGTTGGTCGGCAATAATACTATTGATGTAACCACACCATTGCGCCATATCATCGGGTTCGGTAAGTTGCAGATCGTCTTCATACTCACCGTAGGCAGCCTGTTCACATAACTCGGGTTCCATATCGTCAAAATCAGCCAGACTATGGCGATCACCGACGATAATCAGGCGTAACGCCAATGGCATGGGGGGGATATAAATGGGTAATGGCCGGGTTTCATCGGCAGCAAACCACTGAAATTGGCGCTGAATGATCATCTGTTTTAGACGTAGCCACATTAGCGGTTGTGCTAACAAAGCTCGAGCTGACAGGATCAACACCCCACCGTTAGCCTGGTGAATTAAACCTGGCTGTAAGCTAATTTCACCGTTATAAATTCTTACACAACCAAACAACTGTTCAGGCTCAATCCATTGCTGAAAAATGCAGTCGCCATGAGCGGCAAAAGGTTCATCATCATTAACTGCAGTTTCAATGTTGGCTTTACCTCCTGCAATCACATAGCGGCTGCCTTTAATCATATAGGGAGGTTGCAGCTGTTTTGTTACTTTGGCGATCAGCGCAAGATGCTCATGGGTTTCTTGCGCTTTTAACAGCATAAAACATGGCTGAGATTGAGGGTGCAGAAATAGAGCCAGCGAATTTTCCAGACGAGGCTGGATAGCAGCAAAGGCGACAGGGGCCAATTGAGCAGCTGATTCAAAGATAGCCTGGTAAGGCGCAGCACTAGGCAACAGAGATTGCCATTCAAGTCGGTTAATGGTCAAAGTGTTAGATGTAATCGTCAAATAATAAGTGAATAGGGGATTATACAAGAATATGTCAGCTTGATACATGCTCAGTCATGGCTGAGTGTGAGGAATTTGATATTGCGAGGTGACTGTCTAAAAAAACGGCTAAAAAGAGTTTATTGGCCGGGGAAAAATGCTATAAAACTGTTATGCTTACTAAAGTTACACGGTCACAGAAGAGTTCACCATGAAATATCAGCAATTGGAAAATCTGGAGAGCGGTTGGAAATGGAAATATCTGGTGAAAAAGCACCGTGAAGGTGAATTGATCACGCGCTACCTTGAAATCAGCGCTGCTCAAGAAGCCATTGCTGAATTGCTGAAACTGGAAAATGAACCAGTAAAAGTACTGGCATGGATTAATGAGCATATGAATCTGGCGTTAACTAACCGGATGCAGCAAACTATTCGTGCTCGGCGTAAGCGCCATTTTAATTCAGAACATCAGCATACACGTAAAAAGTCTATTGATCTGGAGTTTCTGGTCTGGCAGCGGTTGGCCGCTCTGGCGCAGCGCCGAGGGCTTACTTTGTCGGAAACCATTGTTCAATTGATCGAGGATGCTGAACACAAAGATAAATATGCCAGCCAGATGTCACTATTGAAACAAGATTTAAAAGCGATTTTGGGTAAGGATAACGGCTAAGTCGGTTAGAAATGAAAAATCTGAGTTAAAATCAGAAAAAAAAACCCTGCAGAGCAGGGTTTTTTATCAGAAGTTGACACTTAGCCTTGAGGCTGAGATACCACTTCTTTGATGCCTTTCACTTCGATCTCTACACGACGATCTGGAGCCAGGCAAGCGATTTGTGCTGGAGTAGCACGTCCAGAACGGTAACCACACTTGTCACCGGTAACTGGGTTAGCTTCGCCCATGCCACGTGCAGTGATCTTGTCTGCTGGGATACCTTTAGAGATCAGGTAGCTGACAACACTCTGGGCACGTTGCTCAGACAGACGCAGGTTAGATTCAGCAGAACCTACTACGTCAGTGAAGCCTACAACAACAACAGAACCATCTTTTGGATCCAGTGAGCTCAGTTGACCGTACAGTTGATCCAGAGCTTGTTGACCTTCTGCTTTCAGCGTTGATTTACCGAAGGCAAACAGAACGTCAGAAGTCAGAGTGAACTTCTTGGTTTCAACGGTAGGTGCTGGAGTTGGTGCTGGAGCAACAACTGGAGCCACTGTATCCTGACCAAAACGGTAAGCTACGCCAACACTCAGCTGACCATTGTCTGGACGTGCGCCAACGGTTTGTGCATCACCGATGTTGCTGGTCCATTGATAATCCAGGCGAGTAGCCCAGTTCTGATTCAGAGCATACTCAAAGCCGATGGCTGCCAGTGGAGAAACACCGGTATCATCACCAGATACGCGCTCATTGATGTTACCACCGAAGTAAGCGGTGGAGTCTACACGCCAAACCATACCACCCAAACGGGTATAGATATCCAGATCGTTCATGATCGGATAGCTCAGTTTAGTGGTCAGTTGAACGCCTTGGGCTTTTAACGCACCGTTGTTCACATTGCCTTTGTAAGCCATGCGACCAAGCCAGTCGTAACCCATTTCAAAACCCATGTACTGGTTAGCTTGGTAGCCGAAAAACGCACCAGCACCCAGTTGAGAATCGCGAGTAGGGCCGTTACCTATAGCTCCATCAACGAAACCAGTGTCGTGGTACTGGGACCAACCCAGTTTAGCACCGGTGTACCAGGTGTTATCTTTTGGTGCGGCTTGCGCTACGGTAGCGAAACCAGCCAGTGCCACTGCTAATGCGATAGCTGTCTTTTTCATTTTTTACGCCTCGTTATCATCCAAATAGGCAATGAGCTTAACGCTATGTTATGCCTTTGGTTTAAAATTCCTGCGCCAAGATTCTAGCACTCATTTGTTATTTTACCAGTATTACTGGCGTGTATAACAATCTTAGCAGAGTAAAGTTTACAACTTGGCGCGAAAGTTACAAGCGTGATGTGCTGATGCTCTAAAAAATATTGGATTAGACACATTTCTTAACACATTCAAGGAAGAATAGGGCTTATTTTGTTGAATTATTTATTGCAAAAGTGCATCTGGTCACATTTTGTGCACCAATTCCCTGGGTAATTATTCCCAGGGGGAGAATGCAAGAAAAGTCTTAAAATGACTTAATGGTATAAAGGCGAGTGAATTTTTAGAGTGGAATGGTGCCGGTGGGGGGAATTAGTATCGCGTTGTGGGCGCATAATAAACCCGTAACTATTCCCCAATTCTGCTGCCCGGCTTAATTTTATACGGTCTTGTTCAGTTAATTCAGGCAACCAACCTAGAACGACACTGTAATTTCCAGTGAGTAACGCTTTCTCCATGGCATCAACAGTGGCGAGTGGCGATATCTGACTCAGTTGTACCACCTTACTGACCGGTAACTCAGCCTGCTGAAGCCAGGATTTACTGAGCTTTTGCTGTGGGGTGAGCCACAATAACCAACGTGATTGCTGACCAAGCTGCTGCAGCAACGGCACCAGTAACTGGGTGACAACGGATTGCTGCTCACTGTAGACCAGCTCACTGATAAGGCCATTTTTTTTGTCATCCTTGGCGTTTGCAACAGTTTGACCTGCAGGCAAAGGGACTTGGCTGAAGTGGCTTTGATTAAGTGATTGAGTACGCATTGTGTATTCCCCTGCACCATTACTGTGTTTATATACAGTATAGATATAAACACAGAAGATCAACACAAATTTTCGTAACGCATCGCATAATTGAGATCATTCCTCGCACTACTGCATTTTATGATTGGCAGCTGTCGTGATAATGCGTATTTTCTTTAATTAGTTGTTCCGGTTACGTTTATTTCAACAGTGAATGTGATATCCGGGTCATTCAACTCGTCGCAGATGCCTCTGTCGAGTGAATGGGACTGGGTAATATTGCTTACTTATTAAAGGAGGACTTAATGAATGGAAGATCCGCAAAAAGAATAGTACAGGCAAAAATCTGCTTTGCTGCCTTGGGGAAAATTACGACACGTTCGCAATTTGGTGGTTACGGATTACTTGCTGATGGCACGATGTTTGCGGTTATTGCAGAAGGGGAGTTGTACTTGCGTGCGACAGAAACGCTGGAGCCGGCTTTCCGTGCACGGGGAATGGTGAACATGACGTATTTAAAACGCGGAGCACCGATGACGATGCGTTATTATCGAGTCGATGACGGATTATGGGCTGATTGCCGCGAACTGTTGATCCTGGCCAGCCAGGCATTACATGAGTCTCGTAAAGAGATAAAAGTAAAAAGACGGAGTAAAGGGCGGTTAAAAGATTTGCCGAATATTGATGCGGCAATGGAACGCTTACTTTGGCAAGTGGGCATACAAAGTAGCTATGACTTACGCTTGCTGGGCGCAAAGCGGACTTACCTACAATTGCAACAACGGCATAAAAACCTGGGGGTGAAAGTGCTACTGGCACTGGCTGGCGCGATGTCTGGATACCATCATGCTGCTTTGCCCAACGTACAGCGTGCAACATTAACCACCTGGTTCGAGGAAACTGCGGCGGCTTCCTGTCTTGAAGCGCAATGGGGTAGAAGAGCCTATATTCAAGCGGTTAATAATTAATTCTCTTTGCCGATTTGTGCGCTGAGCCGTGTTAATTCAGGCAGCAACTCAAGAACCAAACCAATTTGTTGCAACACCAAGTGTTCCTTGCTCTCTGGTGCGGTAACCAGCATTTCAATACGCCCAGAGAGGTTTTTTAATGCTTGTGTCAGACGCGGGTGGTCTTGTTCCGCATGGTGTAATGCACTATCGACATAACAGACGGCATCATTGAGCAAATCAAGTACAGTACTATTATCAAGGCGATCGCGATGTGCGCCCAAGGCAGAAATATAACTCAGCAGTGTGTGGTTTAAGCACAATAGGCGGAATGCGGCTTCCTGAATATCTTTGTCTGTTTTCGGGGCGGCTGACATGTTGGATACCACCGAAGCCAGCTCTGCATCACTATTATGGGCATCCCGGCGGGCAATGCGATAGGGCAAGCTATTATCTCTGCCCTGATAGTATTGCACCAAAATAGCATCTAGATAACGGCAATCGCTGTTCAGTGTGTTACGAACGATGGACGATAATTGACGGAACTTCCAGTCAGGCCAGATAAAGCTCACTGCCGCCCAGGCAATGGCGCAGCCCAGCAACGTATCATAGACCCGTGGGGCCATGACCTCGAATCCTTCTCCCAGCAGATTAAAACAGAGCAAGACTAACAGGGTGATAAACATCGTGGCGTGGGCATATTGTACGGTGCGGAATGCGAAGAATAGAACGCCAGAGATGACAATCAACATCATTTGCCCTTCAAGGGAAGGAACAAAATAGAGGATCGGCAAGCTGAGCAAAATACCAGCAAGTGTACCGGCAATGCGTAACGCCAGACGCCTACGGGTGGCATTGTAGTTAGGTTGGCAAACGAATAAGCAAGTCAGCAGGATCCAGTAACCGTGCTGCATACCGGTAATTTGAATCAATGCGTAACCCACACATAAAACCAAGGACATACGCACGGCATGGCGAAAAAGGGCGGATTGTGGTGTCAGGTGGCGGCTGATACGCAAGCGAATATCACTCCATCCGGTAATTCGCTCATCCGATAGCGTATCTTCTTCTGTTGGTCGGCGGATCTGGCTCTGTTCTGATTCTATATTGGCCAATTGTGCATCGATAGCGCGCAAATTCTTCAGCAGGTGCGAAAGCGCCTGAAGTAAGTCACTGTTTTCTGGTGTCACCGTAACCCGGAGCAAGGCTTCTTCTATACGGTTAAACGTCGGTTCAAAACGCGGATTATGCAGGTACTTTTGCTTCAACAGTATTGATTGAGCCAATTGCTGGCATGCACGGGCCTGCATGGTCAATAGACGTTGAAAGCGGAACAGAATATCGCTGTGGCGGAATTGTTCACTCAGCGCCTGATAATGTACGTGGGAAGAACTGGCACGTTCATGAATATCTTGCGCCACAAAATAATAGTGCAGCGTTCGGCGGGTACCGCGCTGACCTCGGTCACCCTTAAGCCGGGTAAGTAGCGACGTTTTGGTCTGGTTAAGCATCGCCACCAGCGTGCTGTTGGCCATGGCAACTTCTAACCAAGGGCGTTCGTCACGGTATTCGCCATCGGGATCAAACAGGTTGGCTTTGGCATCTAAATAGTTCGCCAACTGTTGATAACAGCGGGCCAGGTTTTCCTGTAATGGTTTGATGGGAAAAAGTAAATGCCCCAGCAGAGCCAGCAGGTTATACCCGATGGCACCGATAAGCAGCAGAATAGGTTGCTGATACCAGGTATCATACATTGATGTGCCGAGCATGGTATAGATAGAAATTAACAACGCACCAAAGGCGATGGTGGCATAACGTTGCCCCAAGGCACCCAGTAGAATAAAAGCACAGGTTGAGGTGATTAACCCCAGAGCGAACCACCAGGGATAAGGGAAGAGTAATTCGATTGATGCTGAAGCAAGAAAAAAGCACAACAGCGTAATCAACAGATTACGCAGCCGCCCTGCCAGCCGGTCATCCAGGTCCGTTAACGCGGCAGCGACCACCCCCAAAGTGAGAGGAATGGTCAGCTTCGGGCTGCCCAACCACCAAGGAACGGCGGAAGCACCTGCCAACGCAATAAAAATGCGCAGATTATAAAGCAGGTTGCTGTTATAGATATAACGTCGAATTGCCAGTGCTAAAGCGAGCACAACAAGCTCCTGAACGGCGAGCGATAATTAGCGCTGATGATACTGGCGGCGGGCATTTTCTGAACGTACGACTTGCGCCATCTCAACAGAAACCACACGACGACCTACCGGCCAAAGTGCGATGGCAGCAATCTTGAAATTAGTGATCCCAATAGGAATGCCAATAATGGTCAAGCACTGCGTGATACCCGCCGCAATGTGTAACAAACAGAGCCACCAGCCGAACAGGACAAACCAGACAATATTTAATAACGTCCCCCCTGAGGCCAGCAGAATGTTGCGTTTTTCTGGGTATAACTCATCAACACTGATCACCTCGTTGCCAAACGGCAAGAAGGAAATTTTGGTGATCTCCCAACAAGAGCGGGTCAATGGCAGGGTAAAGATCAGAATAATGGTGAAAAAGGTGGCAATGAGCCAACCTAGCGTGGTTAAGACGCCACCCAAGACAAAGTTAAGAATATTCAATACAGTACGCATAATCGTCATTTTCCTCTAATGATGGTGCGATAAAAATGCGGAGATACCTGCTACCAGCCAGATTCCAGGGGGCCTGATGCGCTTCTGGCTGCAAGTAACCTAAATCTGCGTATATTTAGAGAGGCATTCTACTTTTTTTAACACTAGAGTGTCATGGCTTATCGCAGGTAAACTGGTGATATTAATCTCAACATAATCACGGCATCAGCATATGGAACTCAAAGCGACATCGCTGGGTAAACACCTGGCACAGCACCCATACAACCGAGTGCGGTTGTTGCATGCTGGTGTTGAGGTAAGTGGGGACAAGCATGAATACCTTATTCCCTTTAACCAGTTAATACAGGTTCGCTGTAAGCGGGGCATCGTCTGGGGTGAGTTGGAGTTTGAACTACCAGATGAAAAAGTCGTTCGCCTGCATGGGACTGAATGGCAGGAAACCCAGCGTTTTTATCATCATTTACAGCATTCCTGGCAGCAATGGAGTGTTGAGATGAGTGAGATCTGCGCAAGCGTATTGCAGGAACAGGTTGATCATATCCAGCATATTGAACAACAGGATAAGTGGTTCAAGCTGGCCGAATTAGGCAAATTGCAACAGCAGATCCGTCAGGCGTTTAGTGCGTTACCGATGCCAGTGGTGCGTCTTGAGGAATTTGAACTCTGTCGCGACAACTATCACCGGTGTCAGCAATGGTTACAGCAGGGGCGGCGCAAAGTGGAACAGCGCAATCTGCGCTGGAGCGAACGTATGCTGGTCACCCATCAAGATTTTTTCCAGACTATTGAAACATCCCCGTTGAATGAGTCACAACGCCGGGCGGTTGTGAATGGGGAAGATGCGGTGTTGGTGCTTGCGGGGGCCGGCAGCGGTAAAACCTCGGTATTGGTTGCTCGGGTGGGGTGGTTGCTGCTCAGGCAAGAGGCTGAACCGGAACAGATTTTGATGCTGGCATTCGGGCGTAAAGCAGCTGAAGAGATGAACGAGCGGATTGCGCAACGGTTAGGGAGTGTGGCTGTTCAGGCTAAAACTTTCCATGCATTGGCATTGCAGATTATTCAGCAGGGGAGCCGTAAAGCCCCCAAGATCAGTCAACTTGAGAGCGATACCCATGCGCGTCGTGCGCTGCTGATAAAAAACTGGCAGCAACAATGCAGCGACAAAAAAGTGCAGGCAAAGGGTTGGCGTCAGTGGTTAAGTGAAGAATTGGAGTGGGAAATCCCCGAGGGGGATTTTTGGCACGACACACATTTAGCGGATCGCCTGGGTAGCCGTTTGGAACGTTGGGTCGGGCTGATGCGTACCCATGGGGGTAGCCAAGCGCAAATGATTGAGCAGGCGGATGAAGAGAGCCGTGATCTCTTTACCAAACGTATCCGATTAATGGCGCCATTACTCAAAGCGTGGAAAACTGCCTTAAAAGATGAAGGTGCGGTGGATTTCCCCGGGTTGATCCATCAGGCGGTGAATATTCTGGAAAAGGGGCGCTTTATCTCCCCCTGGAAGCATATTCTGGTGGATGAGTTTCAGGATATTTCGCCACAACGTGCGCAATTGTTGGCGGCGTTGCGCAAGCAGAATAAGTGCACCAGTTTGTTTGCCGTAGGTGACGATTGGCAAGCGATTTATCGTTTCAGTGGCGCTGAGTTGTCGTTAACCACTGCGTTTGCAGAGAATTTTGGTGAGGGAACCCAATGCGCGTTAGATACCAGCTATCGCTTTAATGACCGCATTGGGGACGTTGCCAACACCTTTGTTCAGCAGAATCCTTATCAATTGAAAAAAGCACTGAATAGCCTGAGCAAAGGGAATAAAAAGTCGGTGGTTATTCTGCCGCAGGAACAACTGGAAGCCTTATTGGACAAACTCAGTGGCTATGCGCTACCCGATGCGCGTATTTTGCTGTTGGCCCGTTATCACCATCTTAAACCTGAAATCTTGCAAAAAGCGGCGACACGCTGGCCCAAATTGAATATTGAGTTTATGACTATCCATGCCAGCAAAGGGCAGCAGGCAGACTACGTAATTATTACCGGTCTCTGCGATGGTTATGATGGTTTCCCGGCGGCGGCGCGTGAATCTATTCTTGAAGCGGTATTATTACCTCAACCTGAGAATTTCCCTGAGGCGGAAGAGCGGCGTTTGCTGTATGTCGCGTTGACCCGTGCCAGGCACCAGGTTTGGTTAATGCAAGATCCCGCTAACCCTTCAGTATTTGTTGAGCAGCTACAGGATATCGGTGTACCGGTACAGCGAAAACCTTAAATGACTGGTCTAGTGACCAGATAAATTCAAGCTGCAGCAACTGCAGCTTGAATGGTGATTGGCCTATTTCTGCAGGCGTGCTGCGAGGTACTTATCATAATCCGGTATGGCTATATCGACTTTGCTATTAAAGAAGGATGAGTCAATAAGAAAGTCAGCAGTTGAGCGGTTGGTGGCTACCGGAATGTTCCAGACTGTCGCCAAGCGCAGCAAGGCTTTTACATCAGGGTCGTGGGGTACTGCATTGAGCGGATCCCAGAAAAAGATCAAAATATCAATCTTGCCTTCGGAGATCAGTGCACCAACTTGTTGGTCTCCCCCCATTGGGCCACTCAACATGCTTTGTACTGGAATACCGCTGGCACGCTGGATCAGACCGCCGGTGGTACCGGTGGCATAAAGTTTATGTTGCATGAGTTGAGCTTGGTGGTCTTCAACCCATTTCAGTAAGGCATGTTTGCAATGATCGTGTGCAACCAGCGCAATATGCTTGCATACAGCGAGTGTGCGAGTGGTTTGTTCCATGTTGGTTTCCTTGGCAAATCGGATGGTTTTCCACAGATTACTGAAACTGTATTTCACTGCCTAGCATTAACCGGGGCAAAACGAAAATAAACAGGGGGAGGCTGAGGAAAAGTCGAGTATTTGTGCGTAGCAAGCACCACCGCCCTTGCATGAACGGGATACAACAAATTTTAGCAGTTACAGTTCCTTCGGTTACACTGAATGGACAGCATTCTTATCAAAGTACCAGGAGCTAAACATGCAAGATCAAGAAATTGCAGATGTACTGAAACAAGTAAAGACCATTGCGTTGGTCGGGGCCAGTGATAACCCAAGCCGCCCAAGCTACCATGTGATGGCTTATCTGCAGGCTCAGGGTTATCAAATTACGCCAGTGAGCCCAAAATTGGCTGGGCAAATATTACTGGGTCAACAAGTTTATGCCACCTTGGCGGATATTCCCTATCCTGTTGATATGGTAGATGTGTTCCGTAATGGGGAAGCGGCTTACGGTGTGGCGCAAGACGCAATTGCCATTGGTACCAAGGTGTTGTGGTTACAGATTGGGGTGATCAACGAACAGGCTGCGGTACTGGCAAGAGCGGCGGGAATAAAAGTGATTATGGATCGTTGCCCGAAAATTGAGATCCCACGTTTAGGTCTGGAACATTGATTGAACAAATAATAAGGGCTTAACATCATTAAGCCCTTACGTTTGTATGTCAGGTTTTGGTGTTTAGTTGCGTAATCGCGGTGCCAGTAATTGACTGCGAATGGATGCCGCCAATTCGTCTAATGACGGTTGCTCTGGGTGGGCATCTTGCTCTTCACCGGCCAATTGCACCTCTGCCAGATAGGTATGAACGGGCATCCCTTCTTCATCTTCCATTACGACGTGATACCAAGGAGCAAAACGTAACTCATCATTAGCAGCGATCTCGTCTGCTTTGGGTTGTTCTAGCGAGTATTGTGGGTCGATATCTATAACGACACCTAAATACCCAAGCAGTTTATGACGAACCTGCTGTCCGATACCAAATTTGCTGGCAATCATGATGGCCCCCTGAGGAACAATGTTTTGCATTTTATACCTATGATAATTCAAACTGCCTGTCGCCGCCTTGCAGCATACAAAGCGGAGTACACCTGGCACAACTGAAAACTCATAAGTTATACATAAGGGCAAAACAACGTATTTCAAGTCACATCACCCGGCAGGCAAACCCTTTTAGGTATAACCCTTCAGGATAGGTCGCAATCACTGGGTGATCTGCAGCTTGTCGGAACTGCTCTATAAATTGTATATCACATCCAGCATCTAGAGCGGCGTCAGCCAAAATTTTCTGGAACAAGTCTGTTGGCATCAGGCCAGAGCAAGAGAAGCTGAGCAGGATCCCGCCTGGGTTTAACAGCTGTAGTGCTAACATATTGATATCTTTATAACCACGACAAGCACCCGCCAACTGATTTTTGTTTTCCACAAATTTAGGTGGATCCATGATGATCAGATCAAATTTTTCGCCTTGCGCACGGTAATTACGCAGTAGTTGAAAAACATCATCACGTATAAACAGGGCTTTGTTGAGATCCAATTGGTTCAGTTCGACGTTCTGCTGGGCAATATCCAGTGCCGCCTGTGAGGTATCGACACTAATGACTTGCTTACAACCGCCCATCAGCGCAGCAACAGCAAATGCGCCGGTATAAGAAAAGCAGTTCAGTACACGGCGACCAGAAGAATAGTGACGTGCCGCTAAACGACTGTCACGTTGGTCAAGATAAAAACCCGTTTTATGGCCTTGCTGAATATCAACCAATAGCTTAAGGCCATGTTCAGTAATCGGCAGCAGAGCAGGGGGGAGCTCACCCAAGATAGGGCCTTGTGCCAGTGGCAAGCCTTCTTTCTTACGCACGGCAACATCTGAACGATCATAGATGGCACAGTCCGGGTAGCAATGCTGTAGTGCAGAGATGAGAGTGGCTCGCTGGTATTCTGCTCCGGCGGAAAGTAACTGCAAAACCAGAAAGTTTTGGAAGCGATCAATGGTTATCCCTGGCATCCCGTCAGACTCACCGGCAATCAGGCGATAACTGTCCAGCCCATCACGTTGGGCCAGCCAATCACGCCAATGTTGCGCTTGTTGCAAGCGGCGAACAAAGAACGCCATGTCGATGGCTTCATCCGGTTGAAAACTCCAGATACGAGCACGGATTTGCGATTGCGGTGAATAGGCCCCCCGAGCCAGCCATTTTCCTTGGTGATCGCAGATGTCGATGGTTTCACCAGAAAGCGGTTTGCCTTCAACACGCTCAACAGCGCCTGAGAAAATCCACGGGTGGTGGCGAAGTAAGGATTTTTCACGTCCTTTGGCAAGATACAGGCGCATAATTTTTTGCTCTTTAAATTAAATATTTCAAATAGATAAATTAACTGTCACTGACAGAAAAGTGATAATAAAGCCGATCAATACCGTCAACGGCGTGTAAGGGTGAGAAGGGCTAAAAACGGACACCGGAACCGACACCAATGGTGGCCGAACTACCGCCACTACCACCAGAAGCCGATACCCCCACCGAGGCACACCCCGTAAGCAGCATGGCTAAAACCGCACAGACTATGATTTTCATAAAATCCCCTTTGGTTGATGGCGGCCATACAGCAAGTAACTGGGGATTAAGCGCATATAACAGCAATAATCCTGCGATAGCCTATTATCTTCTATTTTAACTGCAATTATGCCCATACTCTAAATAATTCTAGTATGGGCATAAAAATCTAAAAATCGTCAGCTATAGAGTCGGCTATGCTGAGAGGGCCACCTCTAGCGGCAAGCATTTTTGACGTCACAGTAGCCCTGCATTTTTCTAAATGTTTTCATGGTAGGGAAAGGGGTTAACTGGCATAAATAATAGCCAGACGATAAATAGAAGACATTGAGTAGGAGCCGGTCATGCCACAAGTTTGTATCGCTGCTTATATCTACGGGGTCGTACAAGGGGTGGGATTTCGCTATCACACCCAGCACCAAGCCACCGCTTTAGGACTTACGGGTTACGCGCGTAATCTTGACGATGGTAGTGTAGAAGTCCTCGCCTGTGGTGATAGAGAGGCGGTTGATCATCTAATAGCCTGGTTAGAAAATGGTGGCCCCCGCAGCGCCCGGATAGAACGTGTGCTGGTGGAGCCGCGAGGGGTAACTGAATATAAGGGGTTTGGCATCCGCTATTAGCGTTTAGATGCATTTTACCGGTTTAGGCAACCCGGCAATTTTGGTTGCCTGTTTGGCTGGCCCCTTCGGGAACAGGCGATAAAGATAACGACTGCTGCCTTTCTCTTCGCCATATTTTTGCGCCATGGCTTTTACCAACATACGAATGGCGGGTGAGGTATTGAATTGCTGGTAGAAATCACGTACAAACCACACAACTTCCCAGTGTGCTTCGCTGAGTTCAATCTCTTCCTGTGCCGCCAGCAGAGGAGCAAGCCCTTCATGCCAGTCAGCGCTATTCTTTAGATAACCTTGGGCGTCAGTTTCAATAGCCTGACCTTCAAACACCAACATAATGCCTCAGCTAGGGATAATTTATCGCGGCCACCAGTTTAGCAAACTTTTGCGCAGGCAAAAATAAAGCCCCATATAGGGGCTTAGAGAAGTCGCTGATGGTGATCAGTTGCTGCGTGCAAAACCGAGGATGCTCAACAGGCTGATAAACATGTTATACAACGACACATACAGGCTTACTGTTGCGCGAATATAGTTGGTTTCGCCACCATGAATAATGTTACTGGTTTCCCACAGCATGGCACCAGCAGAGAACAGAATAAACAGGGCGCTGATTGCCAATTGCAGGGCAGGAATTTGCAGGAACAGGTTAGCGATAACCGCTACCAGTAACACCACAAAGCCAGCCATCAACATACCAGACAGGAACGACATATCTTTACGCGTCGTCAGTACATAGGCTGAACAGCAGAAGAAAACCAGTGCTGTACCACCGAGTGCCACCATAATCAGGTCGCCGGCACCTGCATTGAGGAACGAACTCAGAATCGGCCCAAGGGCATAACCCATAAAACCAGTAAAGGCGAAAGCAGCAACAATACCCGCTGGGCTATTGGCCAATTTATGGGTCAGGAACATCAAGCCATAAAAACCAGCCAGCATGAGTATCAGCCCAGGAGCAGGCAAGCCCAGCATGGTACTGGCGGTGGCGGTCAGCGCTGAAAAAGCCAGGGTCAGTGACAGTAGGAAATAGGTGTTACGCAGAACTTTATGCGTGCTTAGCAGCGAGTCGCGCGAGGAGGATGAGACGACAATACGGTCCATAATGATCTCTCTTATCAGGTCATCACAAAATTGTACATAATGATAGTCAGTGTTATCTGTTGATCATAGATTGTTTACTAATCTTTACCCTAAAGTAATCATAGAGTAAGTAATCAGCAATGGTTGGTGACTTCTCCAGCAATCACTGACTAAAAGCGAGTTTTTCGTCTATTTGAGTGGTTTCAGGCTTTACAAGTGGATCAGCTCTGTTTATAGTTCGCTTCGTTGCGGAGGGGTGGCCGAGTGGCTGAAGGCAACGGTCTTGAAAACCGTCGACGGGAAACCGTTCCAGAGTTCGAATCTCTGCTCCTCCGCCATTTCTTCCTTGATGTTGTTTCTTCACGTTCTTTTCCCTAAAAAATCCCAATTGCTACATACAGATGTTACACCGGGCTTCCTGATGTGCACGCATCTGCCTAAACGTCGATGACGCTACTACTTTAACTTTTCTGTATAATGTTATCGTCGTGACTAAGTCACTCTCTTAATAAGGAAGTTAATCTCATGTCAATCGATAACTTAACCATTCGCATCAACTGGAAAGGACCGTATACTTTAGAGCAAATACAGAACTGTGATATTGGTAATGGATTATATCTTTTGACTGGGAAAAGGCCTTATGAAAGAATTAAACAGATCCAGTATTGTGGAATTACTAAAGATTTGTTTAAGAATCGATTTAGAAATCATCATAAAATTGATGAGATAACAAAGGATCTTAATATTTGGCTCGGTGAAATATCTTATCCACTGGACTTTTCAAGATTCCACCTTCAGATAGCTGAATCTATTATCGTTTATTTTTGGCAGCCAAGTCTTAATGAAAAATTGAGGTATACACCACCACGACCAACTGCTGTAATATCAAACTGGTTTAAATGCGATAGCTCGCCAAGGATAAACCAACAAGAGATTTATGCGGATCTCCCCGATGTAATTTGCTGGGATGGTAAACTTTGGCGAACAGGTAATCTTAAAGTTTGGTCTGATGAATAGGTGTACTCTAATACTTTTTCGTAACTACCAGCCGATAAATGTGACCGTTTAGACGGTCACTTAAATAGTCGATAAAACACAGAGGGCTGCTATTGACTTTTATCAATTAATGAAGTCGTCACTAGTCATTTTCAATGTTTATGGTTTTTTCTTCATTGATATTATCACGGTAATATTCTGTACTGATTTCTGGCATGAGTGATTTTCTCCTGTTGGTATTGAAAATTCGGAAATTTTGCTTCTTAAAATATGGGGTGTATAGTTTAGCACTATTATAGGTTGGTTGGTGAGCGTAGATTAATAATGATTCAATAGCATCCAGTATTTCATTGCCAATAAATCCATATGTTTTTTTTGATTTCCATTTTTTCCAGCTTTCAAACTCTCCGCAAGAGCCAATAAATATCTTTACTAAGTCGCATTGTGATGAGAATCTTTCATAGTGTTCTGTAAATCGTTCAGCTATTCTTTGTGTTTTGCCAATATACAATAATACATCCCGGCCATAACACGGATGATCACCATAAATCTGATATAAACAATGGCCTTCATGGATTATAAATTTATCGTCTTTTTTCTTACTTTTGATTTCATCTAAAGTATAAGGGCCTTCCCAATAAATATCATATATAGTGCTGTTTGACATGATTTCATTCCTTGATTGTGTGGTGGTATTAAATTATCGTGAATTATATAGAAATCTGTAGCATTTTTCGCCACCATTCAGGCGTCATATCCTCAAAGGAGTGAGCTCCTGGCTTGAGGTCGAGATCATTTGGGGTATCAAATACCCCTGTCAACAATGCGACTGTAGGAGCATCATCTATGGCTCCAATCGAACTGCCGCAACGAGAGCAAAAAGCTCTGCTTGAATATTTTGACGAGCGATACGTAGCAGGGTGTTCACCTTCTCCTACCCATTGCACCTCCTTGGAGGAAAATTCAATCCAAACCACTGTTTGAGAGCCGGTATGCTTCTGGCAGTGGTCGCATGAACACATATGAGAGTTAGTTGGCTTTGTAGCTTCAAAGCGTATAAAGCCACACAGACATCCACCAGAAAAGATTTTACTCATCTTTTACCTCCAGATTGGTTCTATCGGACATTAACACAAGGAATCTACTATGGAAGTACCATTTATGAACAGTAACAATCGTAACAGCGTTACAGCCCGTCATATCAATGATCTTGATGTTACGGAACTAGGTTGGTTCTCGTGGCAATGTAACAAAATCAATAGGTTAGAGTTAAAAGATGCTCTTGGCGAGCCTGCTGGCATCTTGTAGACTGATTACAGGTGCTACACACAGGGTGTCCATGTGTAGCAAAATCGAATTAACAATTTGCATCTGTGAATGGATTACAACGGGCGAGAATAAGTAGGCAACTGATTGATTAAATAGGGGGTTTCAGAGTGGAAGGGTGTTAAACCGTCGACGGGAAACCGTTCCAGAGTTCGAATCTCTGCTCCTCCGCCATATTCTGACCCCAAGCTTTTAATGAGCTTGGGGTTTTTTGCTTTTATAGGTTTTAACTATTTCATTGGCTATTGGTTCTGGTTATTCTTGCTTGCTGTACATATGCTGACGAACTGGAGCACATTACGGCAAAAGCCTTTTGCGAAGGTAACCAGTCTGAGCCAGAGTCTCGGCACCGAATTCAGCAAAAATCCTCTCCGATATGGACAAGAAAATCCATACCTTGCATCCATGTCTGAAGAAAACACACCAACTAAACAGGGGATGAGGTAGGCGTTGTTAACCGGGAAAACCCGCCTAATATGAAAGGGAAATCTATGGCTTATGACTACAGTGCCAGCCGGGATGAGGGGAACTCTGCATGACTATGTGCCATTTTACTTTACCCCCTTCTCGCCGATGCTGATGAACATTAACAATCGCAACGTAATCTAACAATGCCTGTTTACGCGCGGGCCGGGTGGTACTTCTCATGATCACATTTACACAAGGTAATTTACTGGATGCGCCAGTGGAAGCATTGGTGAATACGGTTAATACCGTCGGTGTCATGGGTAAAGGAATTGCGCTGATGTTCAAAGAGCGTTTTCCTGACAATATGAAAGCCTATGCTCTTGCTTGCAAACAACAGCAGGTAATGACTGGCAAAATGTTTATTACCGAAAATGGTGATCTCATAGGGCCGCGCTGGATTGTTAACTTCCCTACCAAACAGCACTGGCGCGCCGGCTCTCGCATGGAGTGGATTGAAGACGGTTTACAGGACCTGCGCCGTTTTTTGCTCGAAGAGAAAGTGCAGTCCATCGCTATTCCCCCACTGGGTGCGGGCAATGGCGGCCTGAACTGGCTGGATGTACGGGCGCTTATTGAATCTGCGTTGGGTGACCTTCAAGGTGTTGACATTCTGATATACGAGCCCACTGAAAAATACCAGAACGTCACCAAGAGTATCGGTGTAAAAAAACTCACTCCCGCCAGAGCGATGATCGCTGAATTGGTGCGCCGCTACTGGGTATTGGGTATGGAGTGCAGCCTGCTGGAAATTCAGAAGCTGGCATGGTTATTACAACGCGCCATTGAACAGCACCAGATGGAAGATGTACTAAAACTGCAGTTTGAGGCGCACTATTATGGCCCCTTTGCTCCCAACCTAAACCACCTACTTAATGCACTGGATGGCACCTATCTGAAAGCCGAGAAACGCATCCCGGACAGCCAGCCGCTGGACGTGATCTGGTTTAACGATCAGGAAAAAGAGCACGTCAACCTCTGGCTAAACAACGAGGCCAAAGAATGGTTACCGGCGCTTGAGCAGGTCAGCCAGTTGATTGACGGCTTTGAATCCCCGTTTGGTCTGGAGTTGTTGGCAACCGTTGACTGGTTGCTTACCCGAGGAGAGTGCCAGCCGACGCTGAATTCTGTTAAAGAGGGGTTGGGCCAGTGGCCAGCGGGGGAACGCTGGGCTAACCGTAAGATGAGACTTTTTGACGATAAGAACCTGCAACTTGCCATTAACCGTGTCATGGAGTTCCATGGCTAAAGATTTAAAGATAGCGCTTTTTGAGCACAGTTGGCCGAGCGAACTCACCACATAGCAGCGTCTGGCTATGACTGAGATCATGTGGTCGAGGAGAATCACCCCAATATTATGCAGTGCGCAGAGCATCTGAATTTCACGCTACGCTGTTTTCTTCGTTAATTTCTTCGCTACCAAATAGGCGAGTGGCAAACTTTAAATTTTCTGTATTCCTATTTCCCCCCAGCCAAGTCGATAAAACTACCTGTTACGTATGATGCCTCATCAGACAATAACCATGATATCGCTTGAGCTACCTCGTCAGGTTGACCACCGCGTTTCATCGGTAAACTCTCTTTTACTCGGTCAACTCTGGTTGCTTCACCGCCATCAGCGTGCATTTCGGTATAAATGAAACCGGGGCGAACGGCATTAACGCGAATACCTTGGGCTGCCACTTCCAAAGATAAACCAATGGTTAAGGTATCAATGGCCCCTTTTGAAGCGGCATAATCGACATATTCATGGGGGGAGCCTAGTCGAGCTGCCGCCGATGATACGTTAACAATGGCACCGCCTTGGCCACCATGACGCCACGCCATACGTTTAACCGCTTCGCGTGCGCAGATAAAACTGCCAGTGACATTCGTGGCGAATAGTGTTGCCAGCCGCTGGGCATGTAAGTGTTCAATCGATGCCTGGGGCATCAATATTGCGGCATTATTCACTAACCCGGAAATGGGGCCAAATGCTTTATCAATTTGTAAAAATAGCTCGACCACCTGTTCTTCTTGGGAGATATCAGCCTGAACGGCAATGGCTTCCCCACCGAGATAGCGAATCCTTTCAATAACCTCTTGTGCGCAGGCTTCTCGCGTATGGTAGCCAATGCAAACTTTATGACCCTTACTGGCTAAGCATAGCGCTGTGGCTCGACCAATACCGCGATCGCCACCAGTGATCAAAGTGATTTTATTTTTCATACATTAACTTCCATTTGAAAATCTATTTTTGGCTTGGGTGTTTAGTGAAGCTATCACCCAAGCAACTTGAATAGCGTGTCACCACTTAAGATACCGGATAGGCTTTGAACCCCAATAATTTTGAAATAGCATAACTATTCGATTTTACTACTTGAATTAATTCAGTAATGGCCGTCCGCCCCATACGGCCACTTGGCCCGGATAATGCAATCCCGGCAATACATTGGCCATGGTTATTGAAAATCGGTGCAGCAACCGCTAACACCCCATGCTCATGAATACCATCGTTAATTGCCAAACCTTCCTGGCGGATTGTGGCGAGTTGTTCAGCGGTAATTTCAGTATATTCGGCGAGAATTGCTTGCCTGATGGGATAAGGCTGCCAAGCCAGAAACACATAACCGATGGCCCCCTGCGTCATGGGCAGAATCTCTCCTGTTTCGACAGTCCGGCGTAAAGCTTGCCAACTCTGCACACTTTCAATGCATACTCGCATATTATTATGAGCAGGAATATACAGACTGGCGGTCTCATCAAACATGTCTCGCATGTTTTCCAAGAAGGGATAAACGATTTGGCGCAGATCCTTTCTTGAGTTTTGTAACTCCATCAACTTGCTGATTTGGAATCCTAGTGTATATTTTTTATCTGAGTCTTTATAAAGAAAACCTTGAGCAACCAGGGTCATGAGCAAGCGTGATACGGTTGAGTCACTCAGCCCTGTTGCGTCACAAATTTCGGTTAATGAAAAAATCTGTTGTGTTGGATTAAATAAAGACAATATTTGCAATCCACGCTCAAGTGCTCTAACCGATAATTCTTTCACAATAAAACCCCATCATTTTTATTAATCAGCTTATTTTCCCATGCGGTGGAAGTTGAAATCCCGCACAGTGGGAAAATGACATCTGTGCTATTTTAATGAATTAAAAATAACTTTTCTATTTAAATAAAATAATTAAGATGGAGTACATTATCGTGGTCATTTCTTAAAATTTCACTAGGAGGAAAAATGATAGAAGCTATCATCAGAAAGGGGGCATACTTCGACTCGGTAAAACTTATGCTGGTTACCCAGCAGGTAAAAAGCATGCCGGGGATCATTGAGGCGGGTGTGGTGATGGGCACCGATCTCAATAAGGACATTTTAGCGCGGGTGAATTTACTGAGTGAAACCGCGCGAGCCTGCTCGCCAGCAGATTTGATTATCGCCATCAATGCAGAAGATCAGAATGCAATTGATGCGGTCATTGCAAAACTTGACGGATTTTTAAACGCCAGTACCTCATCCGGCGACAGTGTGGCCTATAAACCTAAAACCTTGGTAGGCGCAATCACTGCTCAACCCACATCTAATTTGGTCATCATCTCTACACCAGGCAATTTTGCCAAAGTTGAAGCACGCAAGGCGCTGAATGCTGGCCTGCATGTCATGCTATTCAGTGACAATATGCCACTTGCCGACGAAAAAGAACTGAAAGAATTGGCGCAAAGTAAAAACCTGTTGGTGATGGGGCCTGACTGCGGAACATCGATCATTAATGGTGCTGCACTCTGTTTTGCCAATCAGGTTCGTCGCGGAAACATCGGCATTGTCGGGGCCAGTGGTACCGGTATGCAGGAGATCAGTACCCTGATTCATAAGCAAGGAGCGGGTATCTCTCATGCAATAGGCACTGGTGGGCGCGATCTGGTTGCAGAGATTGGCGGGATTACCATGCTGCAGGGGATCCAGGCACTTAATGAGGATGAGAGTACAGAAATCATCGTTCTCGTTTCTAAACCGCCAGCAGTCGAAGTGGTCGACAAAATTCTCTCTTATTTGCAGAAAAACGTCAGTAAACCTGTGGTCATCAATTTCCTCGGGGGGAAACCAGCGGAAAGCCATCCTGGTCGTTTAGAGTATGTCGCAACATTGGAAGAAGCCGCGCTAAAAGCCGTGCAGTTGGCCAAAAAAACCACGCTTTCACCACTGATGACGGCAGATGAAATCGACTCGTTAGTCTTTGGCTTAAAGTCGAAAATAGGTTCTAACGGTAAATACCTTCGCGGCTTGTTCTGTGGTGGCACGCTTAACTATGAGGCCATTATCGCATTGGAGGAGCCTCTGGGTGGCGTTTACTCTAACAGCCCTCTCGATAAAAAATTGAAGTTGCAAGATCCCTATAAGTTAACGGGAAATGCCTGTATTGACCTGGGGGATGATGTGTTTACTCAGGGTCGAGCACACCCAATGATTGATCCGACTTTGCGTTCGCAAATGCTAGCAGAACAAATCAACCAAGATGACGTCGGCGTGATTCTTTTTGATGTTGTATTGGGCTACGGAGCACATGACGCACCAGCAAATGATGTGGTCGATATCCTAAAACGTCATGCAGATAAGTTAGCGAACAAAGTATTGGTTGCATCTATCTGTGGAACGGATGAAGACCCACAAAATTATGAGCAAACCAAGGCAGCACTTGAGAATGCTGGGGTGATTATTGCTCCAAGCAACCGTTGTGCAGCGCTGATTGCAGGGAAACTTCTTGCTTAGCTCGAGACCCAGGTAACTTTATAAGTTAATACCTTTATAACTTTATAAATCTATACCTCTATAACTCGATACTTCTATAACAATAAGCGTCTTTGGATGAGGGAAACCCAATGCTAAAAAACAATATTTTGACTACTGATCTTCAGGTTGTGAACGTCGGTCTCGAGCAATTTTATACGGATTTGCAAAGGCAGAGCATCACCGCGTTACAAGTTGAATGGAGTCCACCTGCGCACGGGGACGAAACGGTTCTGGCCGCGCTAAATACCCTCTACGGTGTAGATAGTGAGCAACGAAATGCCGCTAATGCTGAAGTGCTGCGCCGTATGCAGGATTCTGAGGTGTTCCTTGAAGGGATGGGGCTGGCCGGCGAAGTAATCCCGGGAATGGCACCTAATATGATCTTGCACGCAGGCCCACCCATTGAATGGAGTCGCATGTGTGGCACCATGCAAGGTGCCATTATCGGTGCTCTGCTGTTTGAAGGCCTGGCCAAAAATGAAGATGAGGCGAAAAAATTAGCTGCCAGCAGCGATATTATTTATTCACCGAATCATGACCACCACACCGTAGGGCCGATGGGGGGCATTATCTCCGCCCACATGCCGGTCTTTATTATGCACAATCGGACATTTGGTAATTATTCTTATTCAAATGTTAACGAAGGCCCTGGTAAAGCGTTGCGTTTTGGCTCCTATGGTCCTGAGGTGATCGAACGTTTGCATTGGATGACAGATTCGCTTTACCCGATCCTGAAGCAAGCTATCGAGTTCTCTCCTGGGATTGACTGGAAAAACATTGTTACCCAAGCCTTACAAATGGGGGATGACAACCACAATCGTCATAAAGCTTCTACATCGTTGTTTGTGCGTGAATTAGCGAAATACATTGCGCAAATCGATGCAGACAAAGCGGCGATCCATAGAGTTTTTGAACACATTGAAAAGATCGATATGTTTAACGTCAATATCACCATGGCAATGTGCAAAGCGATGAGTGATGCCGCACTCGGTGTTGAGGGGAGCACGATCGTTACTGTGATGGCACGTAATGGTATCGATTTTGGTATCAGGCTCAGTAGTACCGGCAACCAGTGGTTTACTGCCCCCGCCAACGTTCCCGAAGGGCTGTATTTCACCGGTTATAGCAGTGCTGATGCCTGTGCCGATATTGGTGATAGTGCCATTACCGAAACTTTCGGTATGGGGGGCTTTGCTTTGGCCTGTGCACCTGCAATGGTTCAGTTTATTGGTGGTACCTATGATGATGGGGTAAAAATCACCAATAGCATGTATGAGATCACCGCCACCGAAAACAAGAACTTCAAAATCCCAACAATGGGCTTTAAAGGGACACCCACCGGCATTGATATTATCAAAGTGCTGGAAGCCAATATGACGCCAGTGATCACCACTGGAATATCGCACCGGGATCCTGGTGTGGGTCAAATAGGTGCGGGCATCGTTAATGCACCTATGGAGTGCTTCACCAAAGCGGCCATTTATCTCGCGGCTGATAAGTGAGTCAGGAGAGTACCATGCGAATGTTGTTGAACTGGAAGTTACACCTTTTTGCCGCAATCATTATTTTTATTGCTGAGCTGATTGGTGTGCGTAAGATTAGCATTTTAGTTTTTATGCCAATCTTGTACGCAATTATTATTGGTGGCTTTATTAGCTATCCGAAATTTAAAATTCTGTCCATAAAGGATATGGATGATGCCAGCAGCATCTTCCCCATCGCGCTAAGTCTGCTTTTGGTCAAGATTGGGCTTGGGGTAGGGCCGAACTTGTCCATGCTGATGGAGTCTGGGGGAACGCTGTTTTTCCAAACTATTGGTCACTTCCTGGGGATCGTTCTTCTGGCTTTACCGGTCGCCATGTTATTGGGGCTAGGGCGGGAATCTATAGGTGGAAGCTATTCGTTAGGCAGGGAAATCCACGTCGCGATTATTGCTGAGAAATATGGCTTGAACTCCGCAGAAGGGCGAGGCGTCATGGGGGTATTTATCTGCGGAACCATGTTGGGGGCCATGTTCTGTGGCATCTTCATGAGTGTCTTTGTCAAGATGGATATATTCCACCCATTCGCTTTGGCGCTAGGGGCGGGTACCGGCTCTATCAGTATGTCTGCGGCAATGATGTCTGTCATTCTGGATACATACCCTCAGTATTCGAAACAAATCGAAATGTATACCGGTGCGTCAAATATTCTCGTCAACGTGCTTAACGTCTATGCGGCACTGTTTGTCACGCTTCCTCTGGCCCGCGTCATGTACAAGTTTTTAGATAAGTTTAGACCCTCATCAAAAAACGCAGACGACATGGTTGAAAGCATAGAAGGTGAAAAATGAAATCATTTGCTTGGGACAAGCTGGCAACCATGAGTGCCGTCCTTATCATTACCGCCATCTTAACGGTTATTGGTAATGTTACCGCTGGCAAGGCCGCGATAGGTCCTTCGGTGGCGGGTATTGTGGTGATTTATGCGATCGCGGTTTTTGCCCTGTTCGTGTGTCACTTGCCAGGGTTCAATAAGTTACCGGTGGTTTTTTGGGTCTGTATCATTGCTGTACTGTTTTCTGCACCGTTCTTTCCTGGTAATGAGTTTATTACACGGACGACGAGTGCGATCTCATTCGTACAAATGGGCCCGCCGACACTGGCTTACGCTGGTTTGGCATTAGGTAAAGATTTGGATCTCTTTAAAAAGTTGTCATGGCGCATCGTTGTTGTATCCTTTGCGGTTTTCTTGGGAACCTTTTTGTTAGGTGCAGTCTTTGCCCAGATTGGTTTAAAAGTAGAAGGTATAATTTGAGGATCGGCACTCTAAATAGCTGCGCGTAAAATGCTACACCGACCAAAAGCGTAAAGTGTAGCGGTATTAGGAACACTTATTTAGGAGCGCAGTGGTGATTCTCTGATGTTGATTTTTATATACCCGTCGTCAATCAAACGGTAGCTTGTATGGGGGCGGGTATATTTATCAAGGAAGTAACCATGGAGCGTACGCAAGAGCAGCAACTGACCATTTTCAAAGATCGTGGATATAGCGATGACCTGTTACCAAAAGGGGAAAAGCAACGTAATTGGCGGGCCTTTAACTATTTTGCCTTGTGGATGGGGGCAATTCATAATGTGCCAAACTATATTGCGGTAGGTGGCTTTTTGATGTTAGGGCTATCAACAGTATCAGTGATGATGGCTATCTCTTTTAGTGCACTGTTTATTGCGTTTGTCATGATCATGAATGGCACTGCTGGCTCTAAGTATGGCATCCCTGGCGTGATGTTGTTACGTGCCTGTTATGGTGTACGTGGCGCATTAGTACCTGGAATATTGCGTGGCTGTATCGCTGCTATTATGTGGTTTGGTTTGCAGAACTATGCTGGATCTTTAGCCTTACTTATCTTGATTGCTAAGGTCTGGCCTGACTTTTTGCAGATAGGAAACGGCACTGTTTGGTTGGGTATATCGATTCCTGGTTTGATCTGCTTTCTTATTTTCTGGCTGTTGAATACGTTGCTTGGCTTTGGCGGGGGTAATGCGCTAAAAAAATTCACCACCCTACTGAACCCCTGTGTTTATATCGTTTTTGGTAGCATGGCGGTGTGGGCAGCTTCACTGGCTGGCATTGACAATATTATTCATTATGCCCCCCAGCATGTTGAACAAAGTGGTAGCGGCATCTTTCTTTTTTTTGTGATCATCAATGCTATCTTGGGGGTGTGGGCCGCACCGGCAATCACCGCTGCCGATTTTACGCAAAATGCGGTCAGCTTCAAACAGCAGGCAATCGGCCAGGCTGCGAGCTATTTTGTGGGTTACACACTGTTCGCTATTTTAAGCGTGATAATATTGGTCGGTGCCACTATTCATTATGGTGTCAATACTTGGAATGTGATGGATATCATTCAAAAATGGGATAGCACGTTTGCTACACTGTTTGCTGGGCTGGTTATATTGATGACTACCGTCTCCATCAATGCGGCCTGTAATCTGATTCCAGCGGGTTATCAGATAGCCGCTTTAGCGCCTCGGCATCTTAATTACAAAAATGGTATCGTGATTGCCAGTATTATCAGTGTCATTATTTGCCCTTGGAAGTTAATGGAGAGCCAGGATAGCATCTACTTCTTTCTAGACATTATTGGCGGGATGTTAGGCCCGGTGGTGGGGGTTATGCTCGCGCATTATTTTATTGTGATGCAAGGTAGGATTGATTTAAACACCCTTTATTCTAGTCCGGGTGAGACTGGCGAGTATAATAATGGCATTAATTCCAAAGCATTTTATGCAACAATTATTGCGATTGTTATCTCTTTAGGGAGTAAGTTTGTCCCTTATTTTGAAACCTTATCTCGCTTATCTTGGTTTGTTGGGGTTATCTCTGCTGTTATGATTTATTTGTTCATGCAAAGCAGAAGTAAAAAAGGTTCTCTGGGTCAGGCTGTAAACAGCTGATCGTTTTTATTATTGATTTTTTGCACCTTGGTTTCAGTTTAGAAACCATTAATAACTATTTATTGTAATAGTGAATAGACTATTCCCGTAATGGGATTTAAATAAATATCGTAACTCGAAACGTGGTTAATCGCGTTTCCTTTAATGGATTAAATAAATGAAAGAACTTGTTGTGGTTGCCATTGGTGGCAACAGTATCATTAAAGACAATGCCAGCCAGTCGATTGAACATCAGACCGAAGCAGTAAAAACGGTCGCTCATTCGGTGCTGGAGATGCTGGCATCGGATTATAATATTGTGCTGACTCATGGCAATGGTCCTCAGGTCGGGTTGGATTTACGTCGTTCAGAGATTGCACACGAACAAGAAGGGTTACCGCTGACCCCTCTGGCCAATTGTGTGGCAGATACCCAAGGGGGGATCGGTTATCTTATTCAGCAGGCACTGAATAACCGCTTGGCATTGCGTGGTGAACAGCAGGCCGTGACCGTGATTACCCAGGTTGAAGTCGACCGGAATGACCCCGGCTTCACCCATCCAACCAAGCCGATTGGTGCTTTTTTCAGTGCGGAACAGCGTGATAGATTATTGCAGCAGCACCCCACCTGGCATTTTATCGAAGACTCAGGGCGCGGTTATCGCCGAGTCGTCGCGTCTCCTGAACCAAAGCGTATTTTAGAATCCGGTGCAATTAATGCATTGATTAACCAGGGCTTTGTGGTTATTGCAGCCGGTGGCGGTGGGATCCCGGTGATACGTGACCAGCAAGGCGATTATCAAAGCATTGACGCAGTTATTGATAAAGATTTATCCACTGCGCTACTGGCTCAAGAGATCGGTGCTGATGTGTTGGTCATTACCACGGGGGTAGAGAAAGTCTGTATCCACTTTGGCAAACCTGAACAGCGAGCGCTAAACAAGGTCAGTGTGGCAGAAATGACTCGCTATCAGGAAGAAGGGCACTTTCCTGCGGGGAGTATGTTGCCGAAAATTATCGCCAGTTTGGATTTTTTACGCCATGGTGGGAAACGCGTCATAATCACTTCGCCGGACTGTCTGCCTGCGGCGCTGCGCGGTGAAACCGGTACCCACATCGTTAACCAGTAAGAAACCCGTAGCGGCTGTAAGTTGCTCACCGCAAGCAGCGGCAATCAATTATTATCGGGTAACGGGCCTGCATCGCAGGCCCAATTTTTGGCTAGCGTAAAATAACAAATGTTGTGGTGAGTAGATTGAATTGTATTGCTAGGGCCTTGCCACACGCGTAGATGCGTCACCCAAGGTCAGGGGGTTTCAGTTGTGCCGGTGACCAAGGTGGTGACCTCTTGGCTATCCCAAATAAACTGGCCTTGATAGACTGAGCCTGCAGTATGAATAGAGTTAAGGGATTCAGTGAGTTGTAGCTGACAACGCCCTTGCTGCGGTGCAAATTCAATTACTCTGGCGGCATGGCAATCAAAGAATTTATTCACTTGTGGATAGAGTGCCTTATACAAGCTCTCTTTCAACGAAAATATCAGTGTCAGCGCCAGATTAAAAGGCATGCCACTGTGTGCCAGCAGCTGGTTTTCCTGCTCATTAATAATCATTTCTCGCAGATTCGCCGCCACGTCAGCTTTCATAATCAGCTCAGTATCAATCCCTAAGAATCCATTATCCTGAGCCTGAGAAGTGACAACAATCGCTGAACGGTGATGGTGTGAAATCGAACCAATAACCTGAGCTGGCCAGATCGGGGCACGATCCTCCCCTTGGCGTAACTCAAAGCCGTGGATACCGAGAGCGTCCAGTTGTTGCTGGGCACAATATCGCCCAGCCAAATATTCCGCCTTACGCTTGATGATTGCCTGGCAGAATTGTTCAGGCAACGGAATGTTCCATTGGTTGAACAAGGTATCGTGATAATAGCGGGGGTCGAATCTGATTTGATGAAACCTGACACTGGGCCGATCACCTAGGTAGCCTTGTACTTCCGCCGTAATAAAACCCGCTGAGTGACTGAGGTTCAAACTAGCTGTGTGGGTTAAGGTAAACATAAAAGCGTTCCAACCAACGATAGCGGCAATATGCCTCTGCCATCTTTTAATAAGAGAGATCTAAGAGCAACTTTATCCGGGCAGCCTCGCCGCACTTACCACCTGATGGCTATCCACGTGGGGCTAAAACCAGGCCTCACGACCTCTGTTCAGAAGACTTACACCACAGCATTAGTCAGCGTGTTTAGCTGTTGCACTATACCGACATGATAGCACTGTGACAAAAAAGTAAAACAGACGGTCGATGGGAAATTGTTGGCAATTCAATAAGTAGAAAGCAAGATGCTGGATAGTAAAAAAAGATCTTGCGCAATTTTTGCTATCCGGCCCATAGCCCATGTTGATGGTTGGGCGTAATATGCTGATATCTTGGCTATTTTAAGTCATAGAGAACAGTCATTGCTGGCACAGCTGCTTATACTTTGCAAAGCGAGGCTCCAGGGATAAGTGAATGATATGCAGGCGTTCGATCAGGATGAGTGCGCTCTTCTCTGCCGCTGAGGGAGTTTTCAAGGAAATACTTTCTTACTAATAACAATGAGGATGGTTATGTATAAAGTGACGATGTTGGCAGTATTGCTTGCTGGGGCGCTCAATGCGCAGGCAGCTATGGTTTATACCGGGGACAAAATTGATGGTCATCCGGTGATCAGCAAGTTGGATGTCGATGACCTACAGGCAGGTAAAGTTTATCGTTTTATGTTCCAAGGAGCGAGTAACGGCATTGGCCAGCATTGGTATGTGCCAGTCTTGGTGGCGAAAGGGGCGAAGCCGGGTCCTAAACTGGGTCTGCAAGCGGCGGTGCATGGTGATGAACTGAATGGTATCCGAGTCATACAGCAGGTGTTTGAACAGTTAAACCCGGCAGAACTGAAAGGGACGGTTGTTGGGGCGGTGGGTGCCAACCCAACGGGTATGCTGGCGAATAATCGTAATTGGCAGGTACCAACGGATGGCGGTTATACGGTTGATTTTAACCGCATCTGGCCGGGTAAAGAGAAAGGTAACCCAGCTGAACAGCAAGCTTGGTTGTTGTGGAATAATTTGTGGGCCGGCAATACCAATATGTTTGTCGATATGCATACTCAGAGCACCGGTACCGAATATCCCCTGTTTATCTATGCCGATTACCGTAACCCGCAAGTGAAGAAAATGGCTGAACTGTTCCCGGCGGATCAGATTAAAGCCGATCCCGGTGAAAAAGGCACGGTAGAAACCACGTTTGTCGAACAGAAAATTCCTGCTATTACCCTCGAAATTGGCCAGCCAAAACTTTATCAGCCAGAACTTATTGCACGCAGTCTCACTGGGGTGCGTAACCTGATGGTTGATCAAGGGATGACTCCAGGCAAATTAGGGACGACTGCGAAAGAGCAAAAAACCTATATCGGCAATGAGATGACTTCAATTAGAGCTGAGATGGGTGGGTTTGCTGAAGTTCTGGTGAAAGTCGGGGATTCCGTGGTTAAAGGGCAGAAAGTTGCGGTGCAACGTAATGCTTTTGGCGATATTCTTCGTGAATATACGGCAACCCAAACTGGCAAGGTATTGGCCATTGGCAATGATCCGCTGCGTGAGTCTGGTGCTTTGCTGGTGCGTATCCTGTTTACCAACCCAGATGCCAAGTGTGCAGACGGTTGCTAATGACTGATTGATAGCGCACAGGTTTAAAACAACTGAACCTCATCCCTGAGGTTCAGTTAGAGTGGCATCACTTCGTTAGCCAGCCGCCGCCTCCCGTAGGCGCTGCTTGATTTTGCTGTACTCCTGCTGAACAAAATATTCCGCTTGCTCCTGATCCTTGATCGTTTCGATCTGCACCGCACAATATTTATATTCCGGTGTTTTGGTAATCGGGCTCAGGTTTTCTGCCACCAGTTCGTTACAGGCACCAATCCACCATTGGTAGGTCATATAAATGGCCCCCCGGTTTGGACGGTCACTGACATTGGCACGGGTGATGACCTTACCTTGACGTGAGCGCACCCACACCAGTGCCTGATCTTCAACCCCCAGGCGTGCGGCGTCTTCAGTGTTGATCTGCGCGTATCCTGGTTCATCAGCCAATGCCACCAGTGCCTTACAGTTACCGGTCATCGAACGGCAAGAGTAATGGCCCACCTCACGCACGGTAGAGAGCACCAATGGGTACTCGTCACTGACCTGATCGATGGGGGGGGCCCAGTCACAGGTAAAGAACTCGGCTTTGCCACTGGGGCGTGAGAATTTCCCTCCCTGATATAGGTAAGAGGTTCCCGGATGTTCCAAGGTAGGGCAAGGCCATTGAATGTAGCCTAAGTCCCCCATTTTCTCGTAGGTGGCACCGTAATAGATTGGGCACAGTTCACGCAGCTCGTCCCAGATTTCCTGCGTGTCGTTGTAGTGCATGGGGTAACCCATAGCGGTAGACATCAGGCTGATAATCTGCCAGTCGGTCTTCACATCACCTACGGGCTCAACGGCTTTATAGAAGCGCTGGAAGCCACGGTCTGCAGCGGTATACACCCCTTCATGTTCCCCCCAGGAGGTCGCAGGTAAGATAACATCCGCAATGGATGCGGTTTTGGTCATAAAGATATCTTGCACGATCAACAGTTCCAGTTTTTCAAAGGTTCTGCGGATAGTGGCAAGATCAGGCTCCGTCTGTAGTGGGTCTTCCCCCATAATGTAGTGGGCTTTGAGTTTGCCATGGTCAATATTGTGTGGCACTTCACTCAGGGCATAGCCAATTTCGGCAGGCATGGCGGCGATACCCCAGGCCTTGGCGAATCTTTCCCGCGCTTGTGCATCAGTGACCTGGGCATAACCCGGCAGGGTATTGGGCAATGCCCCCATATCACAGGCACCTTGCACGTTATTCTGCCCACGTACCGGGTTGACCCCCACATTGGGTTTACCCAGATTACCCGTCAGCATCGCCAGGCTGGTAAGTGACCGCACGGTTTCCACACCCTGATAGAACTGCGTGACACCCATGCCCCACAAAATGGTTGCCGTAGGTGAGGTGGCATACATCCGCGCAGTATCACGGATCTGCTGGGCGCTAAGCCCGGTAGTTTTCTCAACCGACTCTGGCGGGTACTTGGCGACGATAGCGCGATACTCATCAAACTGTTCGGTATGATTTTCAACAAATGACTGATCGTACAGATTCTCCTCAATGATCACATAGGCGAGGGCATTGAGCAGGGCAATATTGGAGCCGTTTTTCAGCGGCAAATGGATATCTGCAATACGCGCCGTTTCAATATAGCGTGGATCGCAAACAATAATTTTTGCCCCTTTATCTTTCGCCTTAAGAATACGGCGAGCGACAATAGGGTGAGAGTCTGCGGCGTTATAGCCGAAGACAAAAATACATTGTGTGTCCTCAATCTCAACGATTGAGTTACTCATGGCGCCGTTACCGACCGAACGCTGCAGACCTGCAACCGAAGGGCCGTGTCAGACACGCGCGCAACAGTCGATATTGTTAGTACCGACCGTAGCGCGCGCAAATTTTTGCATGATGTAGTTGGCTTCGTTACCTGGTCCACGTGAAGAGCCGGTGGTCATAATGGCATCAGGACCGTACTTTTCTTTGACGGCGAGCAAACGTGAACTGGCGAACTCAATAGCCTCTTCCCAAGAAACCGACTCCAATTTTCCGCCACGTTGCCGACGGATCATCGGCGTTTTCAGGCGCGGAGTCAGGATCTTGGTATCGTGAACGAAGTCCCAGCCGTAATATCCTTTTAGGCATAACTCGCCCTGATTGGTCACACCATTTGCGCCTTCGGCTTTGATGATTCTGCCGTTGTCTACTACCAGATTGATTTTGCAACCTGAGGCGCAATAAGGGCAGACCGTGATGACTTTCTTCATCTACAGCACTCCTTTTTTATTGCCATTGGGAAGTACAGTATTCGCCTTCCCGACCCATCACTACGGCGGAGAAACCGCCAGTGATAAAAAAATCTTCACACTTATTTAGCATAATCAGCACCCGCATAATTTGATATGGATTGGTCTCTGGGCTGAATTTTGGCTAAAACTCACTCAAAGTAACTCAAAACCGTCAACGTTACCCGACGCGGATAACTGGCGATAAACCTGTTGGACTGCTTGCGATACCTTTTCGGTGATTGGAAAATAAAACGCCACAACATCCGGTTGAATACCAAGAAAAATCACTTCTTCAACAACCGACTTGCTGGTGGTAAATGGCTATTGGCAGCAACGGCAATTCACCAAGGTAAACGTAGCGCGTGTATAGAGGTCGGCTTTCTGCATCACCGCCATTTCAAACTCTTCGCTCAGCGTCTGGGGCTTAAGCGCACTACCTTGTTGTCGCGTATGAAGAAATGGGGGATCTCGGTGAATTAATAATAAAGTGGCAAATTTCGGTCGCCCTACGTTCTCCATCTTATGGATTTATGGTGCCTGCGACCGAATCAGGGGCCAAAGGCGTGGCCCCTATTATCAGGTTTAGGTCCTCAGGTTTAGTTACAGTTTGGCTATCTCCACCAGATTGGTATGTTGTGGATTACCCTTGGCCAGGGGAGAAGGGCGCTGATTAGTCAGGATATTCACGCTGCCACCGTGATCGACCTTGTCGCCAAACATATCTGCCGTCAGCCAGGCTCCTTGGCCCATGGCGGTGACGCCGGGCATGATCCTGGGTGTGACCTTTGCTTGTATCTGCGTTTCTCCACGGTCATTAAACACCCTGACGCGTTCGCCATGTTTGATACCGCGCGCTTTAGCATCAATGGGGTTGATCCAGACCTCCTGCGGGCAGGATTGTTGCAATACATCGATATTGCCATAGCTGGAGTGGGTTCTAGCCTTGTAATGGTAGCCAAAGAGTTGTAGCGGATATTTGCTACGTATAGGGTCTTGCCAACTTTCGAAACCGGCTGCATATACCGGCAAGGGATGGATCACATCTTCTTTCGCCAGTTCCCAGGTGGCGGCAATTTCCGCCAGCCGTTCGGAGTAAATCTCAATCTTGCCAGACGGTGTTTTCAGTGGGTTTGCCTGTGGATTTTCCCGGAACTCTTTAAAGGCCACAATATGTCCTTCCGGTGCTTTACGCTTATAGATACCGACCATTTTCATCTCTTGATAAGTGGGCATTTCTGGATTGCGTTCACGGGTTTTCTCACACAGATACTCGATCCACTGTTGCTGGCTGCGCCCTTCGGTGAAGAGGGACTCGGGCTCTTTACCCAGTCGTTTAGCCACTTCGGAAAGAATTTCGTAAATAGGGCGGCGTTCAAACTTAGGTGAGGTGGCGGGCTGACCCAGGATCACATAGCCCATATTGCCGGCAGACTCATGAGAGATCAGGTCTTCCTGTTCGGTAGGCATTAAGTCCGGTAGCAAAATATCGCAATACTTGGCGGAAGAGGTCATAAAATGCTCGATACCGACAATCATCTCGCATTTACTGTCGTCCTGCAGGATCTGGTGGGTGCGGCTGATATCACCATGCTGATTGATCAGGGTATTACTGGCATAACACCAGATAAATTTGATCGGCACATCCAGTTTATCTTTGCCACGGATACCATCACGCTTGGCGGTCATCTCCGGGCCACGAATAATCGCATCGGTCCAGGTATAAACAGAGATTTTGGTTTTTACCGGGTTGGTGAGCATGTCGAACCATTCCACACCAAGATCAAACGTGCCTTCACGGCAGCCAGTATTACCGCCGTTAATCCCTACGTTACCGGTTAAAATCGGCAGCATAGCGATTGCCCGGGCGGTTTGCTCCCCGTTAGCGTGGCGCTGTGGTCCCCAACCCTGGCAGATATAAGCCGGTTTGGTCATGCCGATTTCACGGGCCAATTTGATGATGTCCGTGGCAGGAATACCGGTGATCTGCGCTGCCCATTCGGGGGTTTTGGCGGTGCCATCTTCACCTTGGCCAACAATATAGGCTTTGTAGTGGCCATTCTTGGGGGCGCTGGCCGGCAGCGTTTTTTCATCATAGCCGATGCAATAGTTATCCAGAAATTCTTGGTCCACCAGGTTTTCGGTGATCAGTACATAGGCCATACCCGCCACCAAGGCCGCATCAGTACCCGGGCGGATTGGCACCCATTGGTCTTCACGGCCAGCGGCGGTATCGGTATAACGTGGGTCGATCACAATCATCTTGGCGTTAGAGATGGCTCGGGCCTGCTCCAGATAATAGGTTACGCTAGCACCACTCATGCGGGTTTCAGCCGGGTTATTGCCGAACAAAACCACCAGTTTGCTATTGGCGATATCATCCGGGCTATTACCCTCTTGCGCGCCGTATAAATAAGGCATGGCAGCGGTGATTTGCGCGGTGCTGTAACTGCCGTAACGGCTGAGGAAGCCACCACAGGAGTTCATCAGGCGGTAGGGCACATTGGAGTTGGTGATATTGCCGCCATCTACCCCGGTGCCATACAACACATGTACCGCCTCATTACCGTATTGCGCCAAGGTTTGCTTCAGTTTGCCGCTGATGGTATCCAGCGCTTCATCCCAACTGATAGGTTTAAATTTACCTTCACCCCGTTTGCCGACGCGTTTCATCGGGTATTTCAACCGGTCCGGGTGGTTCATCCGGCGGCGAATAGAGCGCCCGCGCAAGCAGGCACGTAATTGATGATCGCCATATTCATCGTTACCGGTGTTGTCGCTTTCAACCCAGTAGACTTCATCATCGCGTACATGCAAGCGTAGTGCGCAGCGGCTACCGCAGTTAACGGTGCAAGAGCTCCAGACCACTTTATCTTGCGGAGCCGTGGCATTGGCGGTGGATTCGGCCGCCACCGTTTTACGGAAAGGTAACACCATACCCGAGGTGGCGGCGAGCAAACAGCCAGTGGCACTGCCTGCTTTAATTAACTGACGGCGGGTAACGGTGTGATGTAACAAGTCTGGGACTTTGTTCTCGTTCATATTGGTTATCCCTGCAGTAATTATCTAATTTTTGAAGGGGACTTATTTTTCTAGTAACAGATTTTGTTAATAACAGACTCTAACTCGAAGCTACTGACAAATTGTTGACCCAAACGAGCATTAGATAAAAAACCGGTTATTCCGCGCTGGAAATTAGTTTGGTCAACAGCGGTAACCCGGTGATAGGCATAGTAAGTGATAAGCAAGCTAAATATTTTTTGCTGAAGCGATCTTACTCATGTTACAGAAATATTAATTTTTACCGCACTAAAGGTTGATAAAGATCAACCTGCCCTCGGCAGTAAACGACCAAAAATTGTCCACCTGCTTATACCCAGATTGATTCAGGTTGCAACCAACATCCCGGTAGCGTGAATACCGGCGGGTATAGGGCTTTTTGTGGTATTGCAGTTATTGACAGGGGATAGACAATGACCAGGGAAAACGAAACATTTTTCCGTAATGGCGTGAATCGCCGTGACTTTATGAAACTGTGTGCGGCGCTCGCTGCCACCATGGGGCTAAGTAGCAAAGCCGCCGCCGAAATTGCCCACTCGGTATCCTCACCGCAACGACCGCCCGTTATCTGGATTGGCGCCCAGGAGTGCACGGGATGTACTGAATCATTATTACGTGCCACTCACCCAACCATTGAAAACCTGTTGCTGGATGTTGTTTCAATGGAATATCACGAAGTTCTGTCAGCAGCGTTTGGCGAACAGGCGGAAGAAAACAAACACCGAGCCATTGAACAGTATCAGGGCAAATATGTGCTGGTGGTTGATGGCTCAATCCCGATTAAGGACGGGGGGATTTACTGCATGGTGGCCGGCAAACCGATTGTCGAGCATATCAAGCAGGCGGCGGAACATGCTGCGGCGATTATCGCCATTGGTTCCTGCGCGGCTTGGGGAGGCGTCCCTTCTACTGGGGGGAACCCGACGGGGGCGGTTAGCTTGCAGGAGGTATTACCCGGTAAAACGGTGATCAATATCCCCGGCTGCCCACCTAACCCGCATAATTTCCTGGCGACAGTGGCACATGTTATTACCTTTCGACGACCTCCGGCGCTGGATGCCAAAAATCGGCCCGAGTTTGCCTATGGCCGCTTGATCCACGAGAACTGCGAACGCCGCCCACACTTTGATGCTGGGCGCTTTGCCAAACAATTTGGTGATGAGGGTCACCGACAGGGCTGGTGCTTATTCCATCTTGGCTGTAAAGGGCCAGAAACTTACGGTAACTGTTCGACGCTGGAGTTTTGTGACATTGGCGGCGGTATTTGGCCAGTCGGCATTGGTCACCCCTGCTATGGCTGTAACGAGCAGGGGGTGGGCTTTACTAAAGGAATTGCGCAGTTGGCCAATGTGGAAAATCCAACGCCACGCAATGCTAAACCCGCGGTACTGGCCAGAGAGGGCGGGCATGTCAGCCCTACCGCCGTTGGGTTGTTAGGGGGCGTCGTCGGTTTGGCTGCTGGAGTGAGCCTGATGACAGTGAGAGAACTGGGGCGGCAACAGAAGGCGCAGCGTAAAGACGATGAGCCGCCGCGCAAGGAGTAAATAGTGAACCGACGTCACTTTTTAAAACTGGCTTCAGGCGGTGCGATGCTGGTAGGCGTTGTGCCTCGCGTACAGGCAGGGGCGGAAAATAAGGCCCCAATCCCCAATGCATTAGGGATGTTGTATGACTCAACCTTATGCGTAGGGTGCCAGGCTTGTGTCAGCCAGTGTCAACGACTCAATCATAGCGATGAACCGCATGGTGAAACCTATGCCTATGCCGGTACCGCAGCAACCTGGTCGAATAACGATAAACTCAGCCCCTATACCAACAATATTATTCAGGTATGGACCAGTGGCGATGGGCAGCATAAAGACCAGGTAGACAATGGCTATGCCTATATCAAAAAACAGTGCATGCACTGTGTCGATGCCAACTGCGTTTCCGTCTGCCCGGTGCAGGCGTTACGGAAAGACCCAAAAACCGGCATTGTGCACTATAACCCCGATGTCTGCACCGGTTGCCGTTACTGCATGGTGGGCTGTCCATTCAATGTGCCGAAGTATGACTACGACAATCCGTTTGGTCAGATCCACAAGTGTGAACTGTGCAACCAGAAAGGGCTGGAACGGCTGGATAAGGGCGGCCTGCCGGGATGCGTTGAAGTCTGCCCAACCGGGGCGGTGATTTTTGGTACCCGTGAACAGCTGATGGCTGAGGCCAAGCAGCGTCTGGCCGCCACACCAGGAGAGAATTACCGCTTCCCACGGCAAACCTTACAGACCGGTGACAACTATGAGCGCCCATTGGCCCATTACCAGCCGCATCTGTATGGCGAACACGAAGGGGGAGGCACCCAAGTATTGGTACTGACCGGGGTGCCTTTCGAAAATCTGGGCCTGCCGCCACTGGATGATCTGGCCACCGGTGCGCGTTCTGAGCATGTACAGCACTCGTTATATAAAGGCATGGTGCTGCCGTTTGCCGCATTGGCAGGGATCACCTTCTTGGTTCAACGCAATACGCGTCATGAATCTCAGAAGAAGAAGGAGGATGAGCATGACGACGCATAAAATGCAGCCCCTTGGCGGGCGGTTGGTCAGTTGGCCGGTGATGTTGCTGGCACCTTTTGTGGTGTTGTGCCTGCTGTTGATCCTCAAACGTCTGGTGTTCGGGTTGGGAGCGGTATCTGACTTGAATGGCGGTTTTCCCTGGGGGATCTGGATCGCCTTTGATCTGTTGGTGGGGACCGGGTTGGCGTGTGGCGGTTGGGCTTTAGCCTGGGCGGTGTATGTCTTCAACCGGGGTGAGTACCATCCGTTGGTGCGGCCTGCGCTGTTAGCCAGCTTGTTTGGCTATGCGCTCGGGGGGCTCTCCATCACTATTGATGTCGGCCGTTATTGGAACTTGCCTTACTTCTATATTCCTGGCCATTTCAATACATCGTCGGTGCTGTTTGAAACCGCCGTCTGTATGACTATCTACATCGGCGTGGTAGCACTGGAGTTTGCTCCGGCACTGTTTGAGCGCCTGGGCTGGAAGGTTTCGCTCAAGTGGCTTAATAAGGTGATGTTCTTTGTTATCGCGCTGGGGGCGTTGTTGCCAGCTATGCACCAGTCGTCAATGGGTTCATTGATGATTGCGGCAGGTATCAAGGTGCATCCACTGTGGCAAAGCTATGAAATGTTGCCGCTGTTTTCGCTGCTGACCGCCGCTATTCTCGGTTTTTCGATTGTGATTTTCGAAGGGTCATTGGTGCAAGCCGGGTTACGGGGCAAAGGAGCCAATGAAACCCCACTCTTTAGCCGTTTGACTTACACCATCGACATCATCCTGTTGTTATTTATTGTCTTGCGCTTTGGCGAGCTGATTTGGCGCAATAAAATGGGCTATCTGTGGCATCTCGATCGTTTTGCTATTTCGTTTTGGCTAGAGATTTTACTGATGTTACTGCCACTGTTGCTGTTCCGTTGGCAACGCAATCGTAGCGACTCACGCCTGCTGTTTATTGGTGCGTTGAGTATGGTCTGCGGGGCCTCGTTCTGGCGGTTAAATTACTCGCTACTGGCTTATGACCCCGGCAGTGGTTATGGCTACTTCCCGACCGCCAGTGAACTGTTGATCTCCATTGGCTTTGTGGCAATTGAAGTGTGTGCGTACATCCTGTTGATCCGGCTATTGCCGGTGCTACCTGCACGCCAACACCCGCATAAAAACAATCATAAAAACAATCATGAAAACAATCATGAAAACAAACCATTAGAGTTAGAGGTGGAACATGAGCCAACGCATCACCATTGATCCCGTTACCCGCATTGAGGGACACCTGCGTATTGATTGCGAAATTGAAAATGGCCTGGTAACCAAAGCCTGGTCTTCCGGCACCATGTGGCGGGGTATGGAAGAGATTGTTCAGGGCAATGACCCGCGGGATGCCTGGATGATCGTGCAACGGATTTGCGGTGTTTGCACCACCATTCATGCTTTGGCTTCGGTCCGTGCGGTAGAGAATGCGCTGGGTATGGAAGTCCCGGTCAATGCTCAGTACATCCGCAATATCATTATGGCTGCCCACAGTATTCATGACCATATTGTGCACTTCTATCAATTGTCGGCCCTGGATTGGGTCGACATCACCTCTGCGTTGCAGGCCGACCCACAAAAGGCGGCTGATTTGCTCAATGGCGTGTCAAGCTGGTCATTGAACAGTGCGGCCGAATTTAGCCGGGTGCAGCAGAAGATTAAAGATCTGGTGGACAGTGGCCAGTTAGGTATCTTCGCCAACGGTTACTGGGGCCATCCGGCGATGGTGTTACCACCAGAGATTAACCTGATTGCGGTGGCCCACTACCTGCAAGCCTTGGAGTGCCAGCGCGATGCTAACCGCGTGGTGGCGCTATTGGGCGGCAAAACCCCGCATATTCAAAACCTGGCGGTAGGCGGGGTAGCTAACCCGATTAATCTCGATGCCCCCAGCGTTTTGAACCTCGAGCGCCTGATGTACCTGAAAAGTTTTATTGATCGCCTGGGCGACTTTATCGAACAGGTTTATCTGGTGGATAGCGCGGTGATTGCAGCGCATTACCCCCATTGGTTAACCATTGGCAAAGGGGCAGATTGTTATCTGTGCGTACCGGAAATGCCCACCGACCGTAAGGGGCAGCAATTTCTGTTACCGGGGGGATATCTGGAAAATGGCCAGTTCCGCCCAATAGCTAACCAGTATGATGATTATCTGATTAAAGGGATTGAGGAGAGTGGCAAACACGCCTGGTATCAGGATGATAAACCACTAGCGCCGTGGGAAGGGCTGACCCGGCCGAATTACACCGGCTGGCAAGAGGATGGTAAGTACTCCTGGGTGAAATCCCCCACCTTCTACGGCAAGGCGGTGGAAATGGGGCCTCTGGCCTGGTTGTTGTGTAGTCTGGAAGCGAAACATCAACCGACGCAGAACTATTTTGCCCAGGTTAGCCGGACCTACCAAACCCTGGCTGGCAAGCCATTAACCGCAGAGCAATTACCTTCTACGCTGGGGCGGATTGTCGGACGAGCAATACATGCCTGTGTATTACATGGTACCTTGAATCAGCAGTGGCATGCGCTGGTGAGTAATATTGGCAGTGGTGACCATCAAACCTTTATCCCGCCGCAGATCCCGTTAACCGGTGAAGTGCGCGGTGTCGGCTTTATTGAAGCCCCCCGGGGCGCACTTTCACACTGGGTGGTGATTAAGGATGGCAAAATTGCCAACTACCAAGCGGTGGTGCCTTCAACCTGGAACGCCGGGCCGCGTAATTACAATGACGAGCCTGGTCCTTATGAACGTGCGTTGGTGGGAACACCAGTAGCGGATGTCGCTAAACCGCTTGAGGTGATCCGTACCATTCACTCCTTTGACCCTTGCATGTCATGTGCTGTGCATATTGTCGACACCACCGGCAATGAAGTGACGAAAGTCAAGGTGTTGTAATGAGAATATTGGTGTTAGGAATAGGCAACCTGTTGTTAAGCGATGAAGCGGTGGGGGTGCGAATCGTTGAAGCATTGGAGCAGCGTTACTGTTTACCAGCCTATGTCGAGGTGATGGACGGTGGCACCTCGGGAATGGAGTTGATGGAGGCGATGGCCGATCGCGATCATCTGATTGTGGCGGATGCGGTGCTGACCGGCAGTGCGCCAGGCAGTGTTGAAGTGCTGCATGATGAGGAGATCCCGGCGATGTTTACGCGCAAGGTTTCACCCCATCAACTGGGGCTTTCTGACGTGTTGATGGCATTGCGGCTGACGGATGAATTCCCCCAGCGGTTAACGCTGGTGGGCGTGGTACCCGAATCACTACAACCGGGTATTGGCCTGACAACCGTGGTCAACCAGGCAATTGAACCAGCATTGGCACAGGTTCTGGTGGCGCTACAACACAGTGGGGTGGTAGTGCAACCCAGAGAGGTGGCTGATGCAATCAGCGAATAGTGGTTTTCAGCTTAATCCTGCTGCACAGTTGGAATGTGCCTTTCAGCAAGTTGGTGATGGAGAAATGGCTCAGTTGCCCTTTTTCCAACCCCAGATTCCGGTGCGTGCCTGTGGTTTTCAGCTCTTTGAACAACAATGGATTGGTAGCTTGTTGACCCCGTGGATGCTTAGCTTACTGGTGCTGCCTGGCCCTGATCAAACCTGGCAGCAGCGGGCAGTAGGGGATAAATTGGCCTTGGTCCTGCCTTGTGGCAACGTGAATTTTACCGTGGGGCAAATTGAGGGCTGCGGGCAGTATCTGGCCTCGTCGTTAATGTCACCCCTGGCTCCCCATCTGAGTGCGCAACAGGCAGGGGCCTTGGCGGAACACACCGCGCGCATGGCACTGGCGTTACCGGTGGTAAATAGCACCATTCCCAGCAATCTGCGGCGCCGGGCGTTGTTACGTTTACCATTAGGGAAGGGTGTTAATGCATGAAATCAGCTTGTGCTTGAGCACCATGGAGTTGATAGAGCAACAAGCCCGACAGCACGGTGCCAAACGGGTGACTGCGGTCTGGCTGGAAATTGGTGCACTTTCCTGTATTGAGGAACAGGCTTTGCGTTTCAGCTTTGCCAGTGCCAGCCGCTATACGCTGGCGGAGGGGTGCCACCTGCGGTTGAGTTATCAACCCGCTCAAGCCTGGTGCTGGGATTGCAGCGCCAGTGTGTATATAGAACAACATGATGCCGGCTGCCCACAGTGTGGTGGCCATACACTGCGTGTTGAGAGTGGCGAAAGCCTGCGACTCAAGCAGATAGAAGTAGAGTCATTATGAGGAGTGAACCAAACCATGTGTACAACTTGCGGTTGCGGCTTGGGAGAGAAAAGCATCGAGGGTGATGAACATCATCATCACGATCATCCTGAAGATCATCATCACGACCACCACCATCACGACCACGACCATCACGACCACGACCATCATCATCACGGCCACCACCATGGCGAAGCACATCAGCATCAAGGGCCTGCGGCGGTGGTGATCAATCATCATCACTATTATTACCATCAAGGTGATGTCCACCACCATTATTCAGGCGTGCCCGCAGCGGAGCCTTTTACACCTGAAGTTCAGCCCGATACGCAAGATCTGCACTATGGACAGGGTGCTGCCGGGAACCATGCGCCGGGTATGACACAACGCCGCCTGGTGCAGATTGAGCAGGATGTTTTGAGTAAAAATAACCAGTTGGCGGCGCATAATCGTGAACATTTCAGTGCCCAGCACATTCTGGTGCTGAATCTGGTTTCCAGCCCTGGGTCCGGTAAAACCACCTTGCTGACGGCAACGCTGCAACGCTTGGCAGGCAAAATACCTTGTGCCGTGATTGAGGGTGATCAGCAAACCAGCAATGATGCAGAGCGCATTCGTGCCACTGGTGTCCCGGCGATTCAGGTGAATACCGGTAAAGGTTGCCATCTTGATGCACAAATGGTGCATGATGCGGCCCATCGCCTGACGTTGCAGGATAACAGCCTGCTGTTTATTGAGAATGTCGGCAATCTGGTGTGCCCTGCCAGCTTCGATTTGGGGGAGCGGCACAAAATTGCTGTGCTATCCGTCACCGAAGGGGAAGACAAACCACTCAAGTACCCACATATGTTTGCGGCTTCGAGCTTGATGATCATCAACAAGATTGATCTCCTGCCTTATGTGAATTTTTCTGTTGAAAAATGTATTGAATTTGCCCGTCAGGTGAATCCAGACATCCAGGTGATCACGCTTTCAGCCGTTAGTGGTGAAGGGATGGAACTTTGGTTGAACTGGTTGGAGGCACAGTAATGTGCATTGGCATACCCGGTAAAGTGACCGCCGTGGGTGAGGATATTCACCAATTGGCTTGGGTGGATGTGTGCGGGGTGACGGTGCGAGTGAATATTGCGCTGGTTTGTGAAGGGTCTCCGCAGGTATTAATCGGCCAGTGGGTACTGATTCATGCCGGTTGTGCCATGAGCCTGCTTGATGAACAGGAGGCGCAAGAAACCTTGGCGGCGTTGCAGCAGATGCAGCTCGTCGGCTTTGAACCCCTGGCAGGAGAGACTGATGTAGGAGAGACTGATGTAGGAGAGACTGATGCGCTACATTGATGAGTTTCGTGACCCGACCTTATGCCACTCACTGTTGCGGCGCATCGAGCAATTAATGTTGTCGTTACCACCGGGGCAACACTTGCCGCTACAAATCATGGAAGTGTGTGGCGGGCATACCCATGCGATTTTCAGATTCGGCCTTGATCAGTTGCTGCCGGATAACCTGGAGTTTGTACACGGGCCGGGTTGCCCGGTGTGTGTATTGCCGATGGGCAGAATTGATAGCTGCCGGGAAATTGCCGCCCATCCAGAGGTGATTTTCTGCACCTACGGCGATGCGATGCGTGTTCCCGGCCGTAATGGCTCATTACTGGATGCCCGTCGCCATGGTGCGGATATCCGCGTGGTCTATTCTCCACTGGATGCCCTGCAACTGGCGAGTGAAAACCCACAACGCGAAGTGGTGTTTTTTGGTATCGGGTTTGAAACCACCATGCCAGCCAGTGCCTTGGCCTTGCAGCAGGCTCGGCAGCGTAACTTGCGCAATTTCAGCCTGTTTTGCCAACATATTATTTTGATCCCGGCGTTGCGTTGCCTGCTGGAGCAACCGGATGTGCGTATTGACGGCTTTTTGGCACCGGGCCATGTCAGCATGGTATTGGGCATCGCCCCTTATCAGTTTATTGCTACCGATCATCATAAACCGTTAGTGGTCACTGGGTTTGAACCGCTGGATATACTGCAAGGGCTGGTGATGTTACTGGAACAATTCCGTGATGGCCGTTGCGTGGTGGAAAACCAATACCGGCGTATTGTGCCGGATCAAGGCAACCTGTTGGCACGGCGGGCGATAGACGAGGTATTTTGCCCGAAAGAGAACAGTGAATGGCGTGGCCTGGGTGAGATACCGCACTCAGGTATGCAAATTAAAGCGGAGTATGCGGATTTTGATGCCGAACTACGCTTTAAACCGCAAGCCCAACGTGTTGCCGATGATCCCCGAGCCCGTTGCGGCGAGGTGTTGACTGGCCGTTGTAAACCCGATGCGTGCCCGTTATTTGGCCAGCAATGCACACCAGAGAATGCTTTTGGTGCCTTGATGGTGTCATCTGAAGGGGCCTGTTCCGCTTATTACCAGTATCGAAGAGAGAACGCATAATGCGCCAAGAAAGCAGAGAGCGGGAGATTACCCTGGCCCATGGCAATGGGGGGCGAGCCATGCAGTCCCTGATTGAGGAGCTGTTTTTACAGGCGTTTGCCAACCCAGCGTTGAATGCGCGGGAAGATCAGGCGCGTATTGCATTAAGTGAGCTCTGTGCCAGTGGTGACCGCCTGGCGGTGTCCACCGACAGCTATGTGATTGACCCGATTTTTTTTCCAGGTGGTGATATTGGCAAACTGGCGGTGTGTGGCACCGCGAATGATGTGGCGGTCAGTGGTGCGCAACCGCGTTATTTAAGTTGTGGCATGATCCTGGAGGAGGGGCTGGCCTATAGCACCTTGCAACGTATCGTCCAATCGATGGCCAGCACAGCACAACAGGCGGGTATAGAAATTGTCACCGGTGATACCAAGGTGGTCCCTCGTGGCGCGGTAGATAAAATTTTTATTAATACCACCGGGTTTGGTGTGATCCCAACAGATGTTCACTGGGGAACCGAGCAGATCCGCCAGGGGGACAGCATTATTGTCAGCGGTACCTTGGGCGACCATGGGGCGACCATTCTCAATCTGCGCGAGGGGTTGGGGTTGGAAAGTGATCTGGTTAGCGATTGTGCCTTGTTAGCCCCGCTGATTGCCCCTTTGCTGCCGATTGCCGGTGTGCGTGCGTTGCGTGATGCCACCCGTGGCGGCGTCACAGCGGTATTGCATGAGTTTGCGGCAGCCAGCGGTTGCGGTATGGCAATTAATGAAAGCGCCTTGCCGGTAAAACCGACAGTGAGAGGCATTTGCGAGTTACTGGGGTTGGATGTACTTAACTTTGCCAATGAAGGCAAGTTGGTGCTGGTGGTAGCACCGGAAGCCGAGGCCGAAGTACTGGCCGCGTTGCATCAGCACCCTCTAGGGCGAGAGGCCGCCGTGATTGGTCATAGCACAGAAAAGCGGCGGGTTTGCCTGACCGGGTTGTTTGGGGTGAGCCGCACGCTGGACCTCCCGTTGGATGAACCTTTACCGCGAATTTGCTAGTTGGCGTAGTTGGCTTAGTTGGTGAAGTTGGTTTATTTGGTTTAGCAGGCTAGGGCATTTTGCTGAGCTTGAATGATAACGGGGACGACAAGAAGGGTAGGATGGTCCATAGCGAAGCGCTGGAACAAGATACCATGCTTGGTGATAACGGCCTGCGCCTGCGAGTCAAAGGCAAAGTGCAAGGCGTGGGGTTTCGCCCTTATATCTGGTTATTAGCCCAGCGGTTTAATCTGCGTGGTGAAGTCAGTAATGATGGTGCCGGTGTGGTGATCTGTTTGTGGCCATCCCCTGACATTGCGGAGTTTTTACGTATCTTGCCGCTAGAGTGTCCCCCGTTAGCCCGTGTTGACAGCGTTATCTCGCAACCTTTTTGCTGGCAGCAGGAGCCAAAGGACTTTGCCATTGTCAGTAGTGGGGCCGGGCCACTGGGTACTCATATTGTGGCAGACGCCGCCACGTGTGCCTGCTGCTTGCAGGAATTGAACTCACCCAGTAACCGGCGTTATCACTATCCCTTTATTAACTGCACGCATTGTGGCCCACGTTTTACCATCATTTATCGTATGCCCTATGATCGCCCCAATACTTCCATGCATGCTTTCCCGCTGTGCCCGCAATGTCAGGCTGAGTACCAGAACCCGGCGGACCGCCGATTTCATGCGCAACCTAACGCTTGCCCAGTTTGCGGCCCACAGCTTTGGCTGAGTGACGGGCAAGGTGAGGTGATGGCAACCGCAGATCAAGCGGTGCAAATGGCGGCACAAGCGCTGCTGGCGGGGAAGATTGTCGCGGTGAAAGGGATTGGTGGTTTTCATCTGGCTTGTGATGCCACCAACCCACAAGCAGTGCAGTGCCTGCGTTTGCGTAAACATCGCCCAGCCAAACCGTTGGCGGTGATGGTACCTGATACCAACTGGTTGCAAGCCTGTGTTCAGGTGGCAGAAATCAGCAAGTTACTTCAGGTGCTGCAGAGCCCGGCAGCACCAATAGTTTTGCTGCCAGAACACCCACAGAGTCCGTTGTGTGCAGAGATAGCTCCCGGGTTAGGTGAGATTGGCGTCATGTTGCCTGCCAACCCCCTGCAACACCTATTGTTGCAACAAGTTGCTCGCCCATTGGTGATGACCTCGGGCAATCCTGCGGGGAAACCCCCGGCATTAACCAATCAACAAGCGTTGTCACAGCTCGCCGGGATTGCCGACCTCTGGTTGCTGCATAACCGCGAGATCGTTCAGCGGGCAGATGACTCTTTGTTGCGGCTCACTGAGCAGGGCACTGAGATGCTACGCCGGGCGCGGGGTTATGTGCCAGATGCCATCACCTTGCCCCCTGGCTTTACTGCTCAGCCGGCTGTTTTGGCCTTGGGTGCCGATAACAAAAATACCTTCTGTTTGTTATGGGATGACCAGGCGGTAGTCAGCCAGCACTTGGGATCATTAGGTGATGAAGCGACCCAACAACAGCAGCAACAATTGATCGCGCTATTTGGTGAGATGTATGGCGTTACCCCTCAGGTTGTGGCGGTTGACGCCCACCCTGGCTATCTTAGCCATCAACAGGGGAAAGCCTTGGCTAAGCAGCAGGGGATTCCCTGTGTGGAAACCTTTCATCATCATGCGCATTTGGTCTCCTGCCTGGCGGAACATGCCTGGCCGCGTCATGGTGGCAAAGTGATTGGTTTGGCACTGGATGGATTGGGTTATGGCATTGCAGGTCAACTGTGGGGCGGCGAGTGCTTGCTGGTGAGCTATCAACACTGTGAACATCTCGGTGGCTTGCCAGCGGTGGCATTACCGGGGGGGACTTGGCAGCACATCAACCCTGGCGCAATTTGTTGGCGCAGTTTTTACGCTTTGTGCCAGATTGGCAACAGTTGCCGGAAGCCAGTGCGCTGCCGCAACCGCAAGCGACCACCTTGGCTCGGGCGATTGAGCGGCGCATCAATTCCCCCTTAGCCTCTTCTACCGGGCGCTTGTTTGATGCAGTGGCCGCGGCGTTACAGATGGTTCCAGCGCAAATATCCTGGGAAGGGGAAGCCGCCTGCCAACTCGAGGCCTTGGCACATCAGGGCCATCATGCTAACCCACCGGTGACGTTGCCTTTGCTTGGTCATCAGTTGGACTTGGCCACTTTCTGGCGGCAATGGCTGAGTTATCGTGCCTCGCCAGCCCAGCGTGCTTACGCTTTTCATTGGGCATTAGCACAAGGTTTTGCGCAACTGGCACGGAGTGCGGCAGATAAGCACGGTATTCATACCGTCGTCTTGTCTGGTGGGGTATTACATAACACCTTGTTGCGGCGATTATTAGTGCAACAGTTGTCGGGGTTACAGGTTTTGCTGCCATCACGTTTGCCTGCGGGCGATGGCGGGGTGGCATTAGGGCAGGCGCTGATTACAGCAGCCGGCTATCACTCATTATCGGATGATAAGAAGGAGTCTATACCTGAGTTCAATCAGTAATCATGGATTTTAACGTTAACCTATCCAATCAACTTCAGGTTGCAAGGGTAAAACTATTTTGGTGATCACAATGCGTATTATTGTCAAAACTATGGCTGTATCTCTATTGGCGCTATTCCCGATGTTGGCTTTGGCTCATGTGGGGCATGATGGTGGCACTCATCATGTGTTGAGTTTTACTGAAGGTTTTATCCACCCACTGACCGGGATGGACCATATGGTTGCCATGATCCTGGTAGGGGTCTGGAGTGCCGTGAATACCCGGCAATGGTGGTTGGCACCGCTGGCCTTTGCCGCTTTATTGTTGATGGGGGCAGTGGTGGGGATGGCCGGAGTGACGCTACCGGGCACTGAACTGATCGTGGCGGGGTCACTACTGGGTATCGGCCTGATGGTAGCCCTGCAACTGAAATTGTCGGCGATCAGTGGCGCGCTGATCATTGGTGCTTTTGCGGTTTTCCATGGTTTGGCACATGGCGCCGAGCTTTCTCACTCTGCCGCTGCACTTTCTGGTATGGTGATTGCCACGGTATTACTTCATCTGTGCGGTTTGGCGATCGGTTATCTGTTGGCCTCTTCGCGTACCCACATCCTGTGGCCCCGTTTGATTGGCGGTGGTTCATCATTACTGGGCATTGGCTTGCTAAGCGGTTTGTTTTAATACCGATAATCGCGTTATGGATAGAGGGAATGGGGCCTAGTCAGAGCCCCATTTTTGTTGTCTTTATCCATCGGCAATCAAACTGCAGGGGTGTTGGCTACTATCATTCACCCTAGTCACATAGTGGGCTATGTTCCCAGGGATTCACTCAATTGCCGCCTACCTGCAACTTGATTGAACTTGGCTATTTATTTAAGGACGGCAAATTGAGCGCGCAATAGTTAAAAACAGATGAAACAATAGGTTAAGATGGTGCCTGGGCGAAGTGGAGAGAGATGATGAAGCGATGTGTCATGGTGCAAGGAACGGCTTCCGATGTGGGTAAAAGCCTCTTGGTTGCCGGTTTATGTCGAATTTTTGCCCAGGATGGCTATCGTGTCGCCCCGTTCAAGGCACAGAATATGGCGTTGAATTCCGGTATTACTGCCCGTGGTGAAGAGATGGGGAGGGCGCAGATTTTTCAGGCGGAGGCCGCAGGTATTGAACCCGATGTGCGGATGAACCCGATATTATTGAAACCCACCGGGTCCCATCAGACTCAGATGGTGCTGATGGGCAAAGTCGTTGGCAATAGGGATGCGGCGACCTATCACCAAGACAAACACCAACTGCAGCAACAAATTAGTCAGGCCTACCACAGTCTGGCCAGTGAATATGAGTTGATGGTGCTGGAGGGGGCGGGTAGCCCGGCAGAGATCAACTTGCGTGAGCGGGACATGGTTAATATGGCCATGGCAGCGATGGCTCAGGCGCCGGTATTGTTGGTAGCAGATATTGATCGTGGCGGGGTGTTCGCCGCTATTTATGGCACCTTGGCTTTGTTGCAGCCTGAAGAAAAAGCCCGGGTAAAAGGGGTCATCATCAACAAGTTTCGGGGTGATATCAGGTTACTGCAGTCGGGATTGGAACAGATTGAAGCCTTGACGGGGGTGCCGGTATTGGGGGTTATCCCCTGGATGAATATTGATCTGGAAGATGAGGATGGCGTGGCGTTGCAAAATGGTCAATATGCCCCTGCCGTGGCTGAGCAAGTGCTGAATATCGTGGTGATCCAATTACCTCATATTGCCAACTTTACCGATTTTAATGCGCTTTCAGCGCAACCTGATGTGCAGCTACGTTATATATCACACCCTGCGCAACTGGCTGGGGCCGATCTGATTATCTTGCCGGGCAGCAAAAATACCCTGGGGGATTTGCAATGGTTGCAGCAAAACGAATTGGCGACGGCGTTATTGGCGCAGCATCAGGCTGGGGTGCCGATTGTCGGTATCTGCGGGGGTTATCAGATGCTGGGTAAACAGATTATCGATGGGATAGAGTCTGGCGTAGCGCAAATGGCAGGTTTGGGGTTGCTGGATGTGGAAACTCAGTTTGCACCACAAAAAGTGACCACACAGGTGGCAGCCGTTAGCCAGGCGTTTTTACCCGGTTTATGGCGTGATTGTGCTGGACAGCCCCTGGCGGGTTATGAAGTTCATCAAGGTGTTACACAACTTGGCAATCAAGCCCTGCCTTTTGCTGAGTTAACTCAACGTAATGGCCAGCCAGAGCACACCCCAGAAGGGGCGGTAAGCTGCGATGGCAAGGTGTTGGGCAGCTATATCCACGGTTTATTCAACAATGACGCCTTTTGCCGTGCGCTACTTAATGGGTTACGCCAGCGTAAAGAGTTAGCGAATTATGCTGGCCCAGAATTGAATTATGCCGCCTATAAACAACAGCAGTTTGATATTTTAGCGGATACCCTGCGCGCACATCTCGATATTGCCAGGCTTTATCAGATAATTAATGAGCATCGTGAAGAGGTTGTTGAATGATCCTGATTACTGGCGGCGCACGGAGTGGTAAGAGCTCTCTGGCAGAAAGATTGGCAGCAGAGGCCAGCAACCAGGTGTTGTATATCGCGACCTCAGTGGTGACTGATGATGAAATGGCGGAACGGGTTAAGCAGCATCGTCAGGCCCGGCCAGCCCATTGGCGTACTTGGGAAGGAACACAGCCCTTAGCACCGGTCATTGATGCTCAGGTGGCCGGCGAGGCGGTGATCCTGGAGTGTATTACCACCTGGATTGCCAACCTGATGTTTGAGCTTACTGCTGAGACGGCCATTGAAGCGATCGACTTCGACGCAGTAGAAACAGAGATTCAACAGCAGGTGACTGAATTGCTCGGTGCCTGTGCTCGCAGCCCGGCGACGATTTATCTGGTGACTAATGAGCTAGGGATGGGGATCGTACCTGAAAACCGTTTGGCGCGGCATTTTCGTGATATTGCCGGGCGGGTCAACCAACGTTTGGCAGCGGCGGCTGAGTCAGTATTTTTAATGGTTGCGGGTATTGAGGTGAAAATTAAATGAGTTTGCGCCTGTTTCTGGCTACCCTCCAATTTATGACGCGTATTCCGTTGCCTGAGCGTTACACCCAAGGGGTAGCTCTGCATCAGTATCACCGGGGTATTGTGGTTTTTCCGTTAATTGGCTTGATTGTCGGTGCTATTGGTGGGGGCGTTTTTACTGTATTAGCCCCCTGGTGTGGTGTCCCACTGGCGGCACTCGGTTATGTACTGGCATTGGCGCTGGTCACCGGTGCTTTTCATCTGGATGGTTTGGCAGATACCTGTGATGGCGTTTTCTCTGCTCGCAGCCGTGACAAGATGCTGCTCATTATGCGCGATAGCCGCCTTGGCACCAACGGTGGGTTGGCGCTGATTTTTATTGTGTTGGCGAAGGTCTTGCTGGTGAGTGAACTGGCATTGCGTGATTTGCCAATGCTATCAATGTTGGCCGCCGCAGGGGTCGCCAGCCGCACGGTATTGGTATTACAGATGTACCGCCAACGTTATGCCCGTGAAGGCGAGGGCTTGGGCAACCTCTATATTGGCCAGATCAGCCTGGGACAAACCTTATCCACGCTGATTATAGGGGCGATACTGATCATGCTGTTAGGGCATGGCAAGGCGTTGTTCGCTTTGGGCTGTGCATTGCTGGTGCAACTACTATTGCGTGCTTATCTGAATCATCGCTTGGGTGGGCAGACTGGCGATACCTTGGGGGCTGGGGTCGAAGTGGCTGAGCTGGCCTTTTTAATCGCGCTGTTATAAGTGGTTGTTATAAGTGAATGTGATGCGTTTATTTTTGGTTCGACATGGTCAAACCTTGGCAAATCAGCAAGGGGTGTTCTGTGGCATAACGGATGTACCGTTGACCCCACAAGGTGAGTTGCAGGCGCAGCAGGTGGCGCAATGGTTGGCTGCCGTGCCCTTTACCCAGGCGTTGAGCAGTGAACTATTGCGTGCGCGTCAGACCGCAACCACAGTGCTTGGGCAACGTCCGTTGGTGCTGCAAACCGATCCTGGTTTTAACGAAATGAATTTTGGTGACTGGGAAATGCGCCATCACCGCGAGTTACAGCAGCAAGATACCCAGGCTTGGGATGCCTGGTTGGCAGATTGGCAACAAGCTTGCCCCACTGCGGGTGAATCTTTCCCACTCTTTTCCCAGCGTATTAGTCAGCAGGTGCAACGGTTGTTAAGCCAGAGTAATGATGGTGATTGCCTGCTGGTAGCACATCAAGGTTCGCTGAGCTTGCTGATGGCTGGATTATTGAATATGCCTGCCGCCGGGATGTGGCATTTCCATTTTGAACAGGGGAGTTACAGCGTGCTGGAGATCAACCAGGGATTTGTCACGCTACGGGTGTTTAACAGCCGTACCCACTGGCAACCTGCAATATAAGAGAATACAACGATGCAAACCTTATCTTCGATAATCGAGATGATCACCCCGCTAGATGCTGGCGCGATGCAACAAGCGGCGGCAAGAATTGATGGTTTACTTAAACCTCCTGGTAGTCTCGGTCGCCTTGAGCAGTTGGCTATTCAATTGGCTGGGATGCGTGGCTTCGACAAGATGCTTGCCACGCGTAAGCAGATTATGGTTATGGTGGCTGACCACGGCGTTTATGCCGAAGGGGTCGCGGTTTCTCCACGTGAAGTTACCGTGATCCAGGCATTGAATATGCTAAAAGGCAATACCGGCGTTTGCGTGTTGGCGGCTAATGCCGGAGCAGAGGTGAAGGTGATTGATGTCGGTATCGACAGCGAACCACTACCGGGGTTAATCAATATGAAGGTGGCCCGTGGCAGTGGCAATATTGCCCGTGAAGCCGCCATGACACGGCAGCAGGCGGAGGCCTTGTTGCTGGCCAGTGCCCAGTTGACACTTGAGCAAGCGGCGCAAGGTGTGAAGTTGTTTGGGGTGGGTGAATTAGGAATGGCCAATACCACCTCTGCTGCCGCGCTAGTGAGCGTGTTTACTGGCAGTGATCCGCAGGATGTGGTCGGTATGGGGGCTAATTTCCCCAGTGATCGCCTGTACCATAAGGTTAATATTGTGCGTCAGGCCATTGCGGTTAACCAGCCCGATAGCTCAGATGCCTTAGCGGTGTTGGCCAAACTCGGCGGCTACGATTTGGTGGGTATGGCAGGGGTGATGCTGGGTGCAGCAGCAGCAGGGGTACCGGTGTTACTGGATGGTTTTCTTTCCTATGCTTCGGCATTGGCCGCCTGCGCTATTGCGCCTGAGGTTCGTCACTACCTGCTGCCATCGCACTTTTCCGCCGAGAAAGGTGCGACCATCGCCCTCAACCACCTGCAGTTGGCACCCTATTTATACTTGGATATGCGCTTGGGTGAAGGGAGTGGCGCGGCTATTGCCATGCACATTGTGGATGCCGCTTGTGCCATGTATCACAATATGGGGTTATTGGCAGACAGCAATATCTCTATTCCTGGCAGTGCGAGCTGATTATTTCCTGAGGTTTGATCAATCAGGTATGTCGTAGCAAATCTGCCTGTCTGTTCGGGGCATCTGAAGAGAGACGCCTTGGCTATTTGGCGGCTGTCAGCGTTGCGTGATTTGTTGTATCTTTAAAAGAGACATAGGAATCGGCATGAGAAAGCTATTGAACAAACGATGAAAAGTCTTAAGCCACGCCGCCCACAGGGGCGCTGGATCTATTACATTCTATATGAAGATATTCTGTGGCCATGCCCGGTAAAATGGGAGTGGGAGAATAATTTCGGCATGTGGCTGCCTTTTTACTATTCACCCACACTCGAATTTGTTGCTGGTGATCCGGCCAAGGCGGTTAAAGTGACCAAGTCTTTGCTAACCAGTACACAGTCAAAACGCATTTAATTTATCGGTTGCTATTCAAGGCTTATCGCTTGAATAGCAACCAACATCATTTAGGGCCTTAAATGTTCCGACGGTGCAAACTAATGGGGGAGTTTGAGTTTTTTTTCTAACCGCCGTTGTTGCCAACGGTTGATAGGGGTATGTACTAGCAGAGTTCGAAGCACCGGGAAAACGCTTGTTAATCCGATAGCACCAATGGGCCACAATGACCATAAATATTGTGGAGAGGTGAACCAATTCACTGCCAGAAGTAACAAACTGAGGAGGATAAAACTCGACAGTTTATGCAACAGTATTGTTTCATTAGCAATTTTTTGCTTAAGCTGTTGCTGTGTTTCGTCATCAGTACTTATGGACTGAGGAGAGGAAGTCAGTTCATTGACCAGTAACCCCAATGCACAAGCAATGGCATTGAGCGTATCCAAACTTGCCTGTTCACCATTTTCGATGCGTTGAATGGTGCGAGTACTCAACCCAGCAATGGTTGCTAATTGTTCCTGTGACCAACCTTTGGCGACACGCAGCTCTTTAATCCGATATTGTTGCATGCTGTTCTCCTGAATGACGTGAATGTCATTAATTTTAAGCAGTTATTGGTCAATTCTCCACGACAGTAACCCGACAGCAAGATGACGACAGCACGACAATGCGTTGTGATTGCCAATTAAAGGGGCTGGCACAGCAAGCGAGAGCACCACGCCGCACAGACTGGCGGCGTGGTGCTAATCAACTCAGACGATTTTCTTACGGCGGCAAAATTGATACCCGATCGCCAAAATAACAAACCACACAGGGGTGACGACCAAGGCTTGGCGGGTATCGTCACGCAGTGATAGCAGCACCAAGACGAAGGCGAAGAAGGCCATACATACCCAGCACATCAGTTTACCTGCTGGCATCTTGTAGATTGATTTCTGGTGTAATGCCGGGCGCTGTTTGCGATAGACCAGATACGAGCAAAGAATAATGGTCCAGACAAACATAAACAGGATGGCGGAGACGGTAGTCACCAGTGTAAAGACGGTCATCACATCGGGGATCAGATAGATCAAGACCACGCCACTTAACAGGCAGATGCAAGAGAAGGTCAGGCCGTTGGCGGGGACTGAGCGCTTAGAGAGAGTAGCAAAGGATTTTGGCGCATCTCCTTCTTGTGCTAGTCCGAACAACATGCGGCTGGTGGAGAATACGCCACTGTTTGCAGAAGAGGCCGCAGAGGTCAGTACCACAAAATTGATGACGCTGGCAGCGGCAGGCAAGCCAATCAGCACGAACAATTCAACAAAGGGGCTTTTGTCGGCAACCACTGAATTCCAAGGTGTGACGGCCATGATCACGATCAGCGAGCAGACATAAAACATGATGATGCGAATAGGGATCGAGTTGATGGCACGTGGCAGAACTTTTTCAGGGTCTTTGGTTTCTGCGGCGGTGGTGCCCACCAGTTCGATGCCGACAAAAGCGAAGACGGCAATCTGAAAGCCAGCAAAGAAGCCGCTGATCCCTTTCGGGAACATGCCACCATCATTCCACAGGTGCGAGAAGGAGGCCACGCTGCCATTGGGAGCCTGGAATTGCATGGCAATCATCACCAGCCCAATCACGATCAAACCGACGATGGCGACAATCTTGATCATCGCAAACCAGAACTCCATTTCGCCGAACATTTTCACCGTTGCCAGGTTAAGGCTGAGCAGTAGCAGCACGCACAGCAAAGAGGCAATCCACTGTGACAGCTCAGGGAACCAGAACTGTGCATAGGCAGTAATGGCCACTACGTCGGCAATACCGGTCACCACCCAACAAAACCAATAGGTCCAGCCGGTAAAAAAACCGGCCCAGGGCCCTAGTAGGTCGGCAGCAAAATCGCTAAAGGACTTGTATTGCAAATTAGATAACAGCAGTTCGCCCATCGCACGCATTACGAAGAACAACATAAAGCCGATGATCATATAGACGAAAATGATAGAGGGCCCGGCCAGGCTGATGGTCTTGCCGGACCCCATAAACAAACCTGTACCAATGGCTCCGCCAATGGCGATTAGCTGAATATGTCGGTTGGTCAGATTCCGTCGCAGATGATCTGTTGTACCACTGGGCGTGTCCGTTGTTATTTTAGAATGATCTACCATCTGGTGATGTCCTGTTTTACCTGTCATGAGAGAGATACCTGTTGCCTTCAAGCCATCGGCTATTGGCTGAGTTCCTTGCAACTGGAATTAACTTGTGGAGCAAGAGTGAGCTCTGTAGTGGCCCTTTAATTTTTTTACTGCACACCTTAGTGAAGTGGTTTTCATTCACTTTTGCTTAACATTTTTACAGCATTTTAAGGTGGGATAACAACCGATTATTCTTATTCGAGGGAGGCAAATCGGACACTCGGCGAGAGAAAGGTTACTCTTTGCCATGATAAATGAACAGATTTTAGTATTATTATCTTATTGATTACTCAGGTTTTGTTATTTTGGCATGAAAAAAACTAATGTGAAAAAAATAGTCCGTTGAATTATTTGACCGGTGCTCGGTATCGCGGGACGGGCGCATTCCTGCAGGGAATAATTGAGTTTTAACCAGTTATTGCCGTGTCTAATCAACTTTGTTGGTGACTCGCTCACTAAGTGGCACTGCTTTCTTTACTTTTGCGGTCTTAGTCACAAAAATATAAATCATTAATCCAGGCACGGTTGTCAGCGTATTGATGTCACGGCGTGCGCGCCGCTGATCACAAAAGCGGCATAAATGAGTACCTGCACTGCCTTACCCACGATAAGCTATGATTATTACGGTAAATTGAGAAGGGATTGGATATGTACAAGACCATTTTAGTACCGATAGATATTGCGGAAGATGTATTAACCGAGCATGCCCTGAAAAATGTCGAGTATTTAGCCAAGATGTCTGGTGCTCAAGTGCATTTCTTTCATGCACTGCCGGATGCATCAGCGTTTGTTACTGCTTATTCGTTTGGCATAAAAGAGTTTGAAAATCAGGCGGAAGTGAAAGCAGTTGAAGGGCTGAAGAAAATCATGGAGCAGATCGATCTGCCACAAGATCGTCTTGCTTATACCATCAGCTTTGGTTCACCGCGGGATGAAGTGCTGTTATTGGCTGAAGAGATAGGCGCGGATCTGATCGTTATTGGCTCTCGTCGCCCCAGTGTTAAAACCTATTTACTGGGTTCCAACGCCGCTGCAATTGTTCGCCATGCCAAAATATCGGTGATGGTAGTCAGATGATCATGAAAGAAAGCAGCTCCGCTCTACCCTCGGCGGGTCTGCTGCGTAATTGCCATCCGATGTTTTAAAAGGCTCACCAAGGGGCAGACCGGCAGTCTGCCCATCACAATAGATGATTATTGGCGGTAGCCGTGCTTAATCTGTTGAATACTGTTTTGGAAGATTTCAGCTTGAGCGGGATCTTCAATTTGCGCTGCAAAACGCTCCAGATTGATGATGACCTTACCCGCATCGGCTTGACCAATCGCTTTTAAAATCAGTGTCAATGTGGCTTTAAGGCAGGCAACTTCTGTTGCCAGTGCTTCTGGGGTGGTAGAGGTAGTGAAATCAATATTGCTCATTTTATCTCCTGATTTTAAGGTTTTCGGCAGCAGTTAGCTGTATAGTCAAATTTATTCAAATTGCAGCCAGAAGGCAACGCAGTAACGCATCTCAAGTCAACAACTGGTCGCCGCTGGCTGAGGATAGGGGTTTTTGAGACTGGCTCAAGGCCGAAGGATTCATTGTAGTGATACAAGTGCTGGCTATCTATCAGCAACCGATCAGCCACATAAGTGAGGCTGCGTGTAAATATTAATGGTTTACTTTAAGTCATTGAATAAATATTCAGTTCATAATTTTTGATATTTTAGCTAATTTTTTAATCAAATCTCAAATTTCCATGAGGTAGACCAAAAATTTTGGCTGAAAGTTAAACCTGGTCATGAATATGCACCAAATAATTTGATGAACTTGTTCGACACGAGTGAGAGAGTCGTAAGTAGCATAGATAATTATTGCGGTTGGCACTGCCGTGTTTGGTTGGTTTTTAGGCGGCTTTTGGTGTGCTAAATGCCATTATTTTTATTTCAAATACCTGGTTAATGCTTTTTTGATGGGCGGTTAATGTTGTAGCAAAACAGCCCTGAGTGGTGCGTGGTTTGAACGGTTCTGTATGATATTGGTTGAATTAATTGAACCCTAACTGGTTAAAGGGTAAGATTTTCGACTGATTTTGCAAGGTAACTCGAGAGTTCGCGTTAATCTGTATTCATTATTTGCCGAAAATCAAGTAATATTCATTTATACATGTCGTCATTCAAGTTGCTGAATGGGAGTGTCCTCTGACCAGACCCAAAGGTGGCGAAGGTAATCATCCAAGGTTATCGGAGTTTTTGCCGAATAATGCAGCAAACGAGTCAGCTGCTGAGACAGAGCTGGTTATGTGACTGGGTGAGGGTTCAACCAATATTCCAGCAGCTGAGTGCTGTTGGATATAATGACAAAGGTTGATTGATTACGTTACTCCCTTATTTGGAGATTTTTCCTTGATTAGCGTTCTTCTTGTTGATGACCACGAATTGGTGCGCGCAGGGATACGACGCATTCTTGATGATATCAAAGGCATCAAAGTAGTTGGGGAAGCTCAATGCGGTGAAGACGCCGTTAAATGGTGCCGCAGCAACTCCGTTGATATCGTTTTGATGGATATGAATATGCCGGGGATCGGGGGGCTGGAAGCTACCCGTAAAATTGTTCGTTATTCGCCTGATATCAAGGTTATCATGTTGACCATCCACACTGAGAATCCTTTGCCAGCCAAAGTGATGCAGGCGGGGGCCGCTGGTTACCTGAGTAAAGGGGCCGCGCCGCAAGAGGTTATTAATGCTATTCGTTCGGTACATGCCGGTCAGCGTTATATTGCCTCTGATATTGCGCAAAAAATGGCGTTAAGCCAGTTGGAACCTCAGGCAGAAAATCCGTTCAGCACCTTATCTGAGCGTGAATTGCAAATTATGTTGATGATTACCAAAGGGAAGAAGGTGAATGAGATATCAGAACAACTGAATCTCAGCCCCAAAACGGTAAATAGTTATCGGTACCGTATGTTTAGCAAGCTAAATATAAGTGGAGACGTTGAATTAACACATTTAGCCATCAAACATGGGTTATTCAATGCGGAGAGATTATCAAACAGTGAATAGCTGTTTTGATGCTCAGGCATTTCTTAAAACCGTCACCAGCCAGCCAGGCGTCTACCGGATGTATGATATGGCTGGTACGGTTATCTATGTGGGTAAAGCCAAAGATCTTAAAAAGCGTCTCGCGAGCTATTTTCGTACCCAAGTCAACAGCCGTAAAACTGAAAACTTAGTTAAAAACATTGTTCAAATAGACGTTACTGTTACGCATACCGAAACTGAAGCACTGTTGCTGGAACATAATTACATTAAACTGTACCAGCCACGGTATAATGTTCTGTTGCGTGATGATAAATCTTATCCATTGATCTTTTTGAGTGCAGACACTCATCCTAGGCTTTCAGTACACCGTGGGGCTAAGCATGCCAAAGGTGAATACTTTGGGCCATTTCCTAATTCCCATGCGGTGCGAGAAACGTTGGCGCTATTGCAAAAACTGTTTCCTATCCGCCAATGTGAAAATAGTGTTTACCGTAATCGCTCACGCCCATGCCTGCAGTACCAGATAGGGCGTTGTTTGGCCCCCTGTGTGACCGGGTTAGTGAGTGAAGAGGAGTATCAGCAACAGGTGGATTATGTGCGCCTGTTTTTATCCGGTAAAGATCAGCAAGTCTTGCATCAACTGATTGAACGCATGGAGAACGCCAGCAAACAGCTTAATTTTGAAGAAGCGGCGCGTATTCGTGATCAAATTCAAGCGGTTCATCGTGTCACAGAGAAACAGTTTGTTTCCGGTAATAGTGATGACTTGGATGTGATTGGTGTCGCTTTTGATTCAGGTATGGCTTGTGTACATGTCCTGTTCATCCGTCAGGGCAAAGTGCTTGGCAGCCGCAGCTATTTCCCGAGAGTGCCGGGGGGTACCGAGTTAAGTGAAGTGGTACAAACCTTTGTCGGGCAGTTTTACTTACAAGGAAGCCAAATGCGGACTCTACCGGCGGAGATCTTGTTGGACTTTACCTTGCCGGAAAAAGAGTTGCTGGCGGCTTCATTGAGTGAATTGGCCGGCCGCAAGATCCAGATTCAGAGCAAACCGCGTGGTGATCGTGCGCGTTATCTAAAATTGGCGCGAACCAATGCTTCAACGGCGTTGGTGACCAAGCTCTCTCAGCAATCTACTATCCACCAACGGTTAGCTGAGCTGGCAAAAACCCTCAATCTTGCTGAAATCAATCGCATGGAATGTTTTGATATCAGCCATACCATGGGGGAACAAACCATAGCCTCTTGTGTGGTGTTTGACAGTAATGGTCCACTGCGTGCGGAATATCGCCGTTACAATATTACTGGCATCACGCCGGGTGATGATTATGCGGCAATGGCGCAAGTGTTGAAACGGCGTTATGGTAAGGCGTTAGAAGAGAAAAAAATCCCTGATGTGATCTTTATTGATGGTGGTAAAGGGCAGTTGGGCATGGCGGTTGATCTTTTTAATTCGTTGAGTGTTCCCTGGGATAAAAACAAACCATTGTTAATTGGCATTGCCAAGGGAAGTGACCGTAAAGCTGGGTTGGAAACGTTGTTCTTCAAACCGGAAGGAGAGGGGGTTTCGTTGCCACCGGATTCTCCTGCTTTGCATATTATCCAGCATATCCGTGATGACTCGCATCACCATGCCATCACCGGGCATCGCCAGAAGCGAGCGAAAGTTAAAAATACCAGTTCATTGGAGTTGATTGAGGGCGTTGGTTCAAAACGGCGTCAAGCATTGTTAAAATTTATGGGCGGTCTGCAACCATTATTGAACGCCAGCGTTGAGGAAATTGCAAAAGTGCCAGGTATTTCACAAGCATTAGCAGAAAAGATCTACAATGCATTGAAACACTGAGGGCAATGTAGCAACATACTCTTAAATCTCACTCTTGCCAGATAGCTATAGTAGCATTATGCAATTGAATATACCGACTTGGCTTACCCTGTTTCGCGTAGTACTGATCCCATTCTTCGTTTTGGCATTTTATTTGCCATTCGCTTGGGCCCCGATGCTGTGCGCTATCATTTTTGTGGTTGCGGCTGTTACCGACTGGTTCGACGGCTTTTTAGCCCGACGCTGGAAGCAGACAACACGCTTTGGTGCTTTCCTTGATCCGGTGGCAGACAAAGTGATGGTCGCGGTAGCACTGGTATTGGTCACGGAGCACTATAATGTATGGTGGATGACTTTACCGGCGGCCACCATGATCGCGCGTGAGATTATTATCTCTTCACTACGTGAATGGATGGCTGAAATTGGCAAGCGCAGTAGTGTGGCGGTTTCCTGGATTGGCAAAGTGAAAACGACAGCACAGATGATGGCGTTGGTGGGGCTATTATGGCGACCCAGTTCCGTCATGCTGCATTGGTCGTTTGTGTTGTTGTTCTATATCGCTACGGTGCTGACATTCTGGTCGATGTTCCAGTATTTGAATGCGGCGCGTAAAGATTTGCGCGCTCCATGATAGAAGCGCTGCAAAAATCGGCAAACGAACGTGATGATTCAATAATTGTATTGACTCATCACGTCAGGTAAGTAGAATGCATCGCATCGGACGGCAGTGGTGAATTGCTGAAAGATTGAAACTATCAGTCAGTTCTGATTAATGCGGGAATAGCTCAGTTGGTAGAGCACGACCTTGCCAAGGTCGGGGTCGCGAGTTCGAGTCTCGTTTCCCGCTCCAAATCTCCTTCCAGTAGTTGCTTTGTTAGTTCCATAACACACTGAAATAAAAATATAAATTTTCTCAATCACTTCTGTGTGGTAGCGCAAACCTACTCAAAACCAGACCTGTTAAACTCCACTGACCCGCATTTAGTTTTTGCAAGCTGCCGCAGTAAAATCACTCACAATCTGACACCACCAATGGTAAAGCCTCCGTCCACGGCAATTTCCTGACCGGTTACAAATAATGAATCGTCAGATAAAAGCCAGGCAACGGATCCTACCACATCATCCGGTGTCCCGTTTCGACCCAACGCAGTATGGGAGGCGAGTCGGGCTGCCATATCGGGTGAAAGTGCTTCTTCAGCCATTGGACTGATTATGATACCCGGGCTGATAGCATTCACCCGAATTGCACGCGAACCAAGTTCTATTGCAAAAGTTCGCATCATTGCCAATAACGCCCCTTTGCTTGAAGCATAGGCTCCTGCACCGGGCATAACACTATTAATTGTCCATGATGCATTAATCAGGACAGAACCGCTTGCCATAAATGGCAGACAATGTTTGATCGTCAGAAAAGTACCCTGCAAATTCGTGGCAATCGGTAGGTCAAAATCTGCAATATCCGTATCGGCTAATGCTTTGAACTCCCCTAAAACTCCCGCATTGGCAAAGATTGCATCGATTGTGCCAAAGTGTTCAAAGGTTTTTCGAGCGGCGCTTTGAATCTGTTCTTCCTGAGTAATATCACAGGCGATAGCAATAGCCATCCCTCCCTCACGTTCGATTTCTGATACCAGTTTTTTAAGTGGTTCAATCCGTCGTCCAATGAGCGCAAGCTGTGCACCTTCTTTTGCCAAACGCAATGCTGAAGCCTGTCCCATGCCTGTTCCCGCACCTGTAACCAGAACAGTTTTTTTAGTAAATCGTTGTTGTCTCATGTTTTTCTCCAGTTAAATATCAACAACTGGATAGTAATTAATTAATGTTTAAATGATAATTAGCGTAATTGTGTGATTACTTTAAAGTAAAACTATCGAATGGATCTCTTTCGTGCCATGCAAGCTTTCGTGGCGGTAGTACAAACTGGCTCAATGAGTGCTGCCGCTAAACAACTTGATCTTTCCCCCGCCATGATTGGTCAGCATGTTGCTGCACTGGAGGAACGATTAAATACCCGCCTTATCAACCGCACGACTCGGCGTCAGAACCTGACAAATTTCGGATCAAGCTATTTCGAGCAGTGTCGCGATATTCTGGAGCGTCTAGCTCTGGCTGAAATGGAAGCAGAAACACTACAACAGTCACCCAGTGGAAAATTACGCATAACCGCACCGACGACATTTGGTGCAGAAGCATTGATTCCTGCTCTGAAGCGCTATCGTGAACTGGCTCCTGAAGTCAGACTCGATATAGTTCTGACGGATCGTAATGTCGATCTTGTAGGAGAAGGCATTGATGTAGCTTTTCGCATCGGCTCGCTTTCAGATAGCAGTATGATTGCACGCGCGTTATTACCTTATAGGATGATGATTTGCGCTGCGCCTGATTATCTTGCGCGTCATGGTTGGCCTCGTCATCCTGAAGAGCTTTCTTCTCATGAGGCTATCCTTTTTACATCTGCCGCAAAGTCGTTATGGCGCTTATCAAAGGGTGAAGAGGTCGTCGAAATCGCACCAGCATGCCAGCTTATCGTCAACGGCGGCCAGGCTATTCGAGTGGCTGCTTGCAATGGCCTTGGGATAGTTATGCAGCCTGAAATACTTCTTGCTGCTGATGTTCGAGACGGATTACTTGTTCAACTTTTTCCTGAGTGGCGTTTGAGTGAACGTCCAATGTGGTTGCTTTATTACCGCGACCAGCTTATGACATTGCGTTTGCGTAGTTTTATATCATTCGCTTTGGCGGAATTCGGCCTAAATTAATCGCAATAGGCAAACAGGAATCCATTATTTAACTTACTTGGACTGCATCGTTTTAAAGCATCCATCGTTGTGAATAATCCCCGCGCAAGTAAGCTGACTAAAGGACTCAATACCTCAGTTTTGGCTCAATCTAACAAAGGGTGAAAATAACGGTAATGACTCCAATTGGTTGAATTTCATGTACAATAGGTTGACTCATTCAATGTGAGGTCACCGGCCGCATACTATTAATCCTCAAAATCCTACGAATGAGCGCCTTATAGACTTGGAATCTGAAAATGAAATCATCATTATTATGCGTTTTGTTGGGGGTATCCTGCCTGCTGATTTACGCAGCAACAAACACCACCGCTATTGCTCAAACTAACCAGAAAAACCCCAGTTCACTTGAGGATAACCCCACGCAGGAACAACTGCGACAGTCTTATCTGCGCTGGCAAGCAGACTTCCGCAGCGCTCAGGATCAAGAACGACAAGGTAATATACAGACAGCGCTGGATCACGCGCAGAATGCCCGAAAAACAGCGGAGTCAATACCTGACTTCAATATGTATGTGTACCAAGATAATATCTTACTTATCATTCGCATTCTGGAACGGCAAAAAAAATTCACTGAAGCCAGTTTACTGGCAGAAGAGATTGCCAATAAACCACAGGGGGTCGTCGTAACCGAGCCCGCGAAATGGTTGAACATTGCTATTGCTGATGCTGCCAATTCCGGGCAGGCTGACGAAGTTTATCGTTTACAGAGACTGCTATTGCAGTTTTCTAATGCTTGGCCTGAGATATGGAGCATCGATAAACAGAATAATCAGCTCAACTATGCGCTGGCGAATCTGAGTTTTCCACTGAGCCTGGATGGCTGGGTTCTGGCAGGTCTGGAGCCCGCAGATAAGCGCGATAGTGAGGCCACGCTAACCTATATGCATAAAAATGCAAGCGATGACGCTGCAGTGCTCCAATTCACTATTACCTACAGTGAACCTGACTATCGTGATCCCGATACTGCTCAGGATAACGAAGGTGCTGTTGCACAGGACAATATTCAGTCGTGGCGAAAATACGCGGCAAAGAGTGAACAATCAGCCACAGCGTACACACTTCCTCAATTACACTTTCCTGACTCGCTCGCAGCAGACGCGCTGGAAATACGAAGCAAAGATGATCAGCAAGTCACTGACTTTCGTGCACGTTGGGCCATAGCACGAGGAGAGTGGATGCTTGAAGCATCTGCTAACGTTTATCAAGATAAACTCCTTGTGATAATGCCTGAAATTAAAAAGCTTTTTGCTGCTGTGCAGTGGAATAAGCCGCCAAAGTTGCATGGCAAGATAACCATGAAGCAACAGCTAGATGAGTTATCAGTGGTTCAGTTGAGGGGAGCAGAACCACAATGGGACAAAATTGCCCAACAAGTCACGCAGGTGATGAATGAGGCAAGATTTCCTTATGAATGGGTGCAACTTTATGGCTTAGAGGGTATGGCTCAGTATCGGTTGAATAACCTGCAACAGGCGCATGAGCTGTTCGGCAAAATGCTTGAACTGAAAAAATATAGCCGTAATGATTCTTACAGTATTTATGACTCCGCATTGGAGTATGCAGCTGATACAGCCTGGAAGCTGGACGATGCCGTACAGTGGAAAACTCTGGACAAGGCGCGTATCAAATCTAAATTCTTTACGGATGACTGGTCATTTGCACAAGACGATACTGTTATCAGTAGTCAAAAATATGACCTGATGTTACCCATTCGGCTGGGTGATTTTTATCTGCAAATGAATAGCGAAACTATATTTCGCTATCAAAATCTAAAGGAAAATAAACAAGTTTGGATTAATATCAGTGATCCTCAATCTCCCCAGCAGATCGAAGCGAATTTTAAAAAGTCACTCGGTGCTGGGATTATACCGGTGGAAAAAACTAACGCAGTTCCCATCTCGTTGGCAAAAGGATCTTTTGCGGCAAGCGGGACGCTTTGGGTGTTTGATGTTCTGGACCGAGACAACCCCACGCAGGTGTTTTCTATCACCATACCCAGGAAAAATGATCTTCTATATATTGAAAGTTCTATTCCCAAGAAAGAAGGTCCTGACACCAAGTCAGCAGAACAATTATTTATCGAGCAGTTTGTATGGCGATCAGTTAAGGAACCTATGAACAAGTCACAGTAAATCGCTGTCTGATGATGCCAAAACCGCCCAAGGGGAGCCCACTCAGCTAGACACACAGCTTGCTTTTATGCACGAGCAAATTGAGCAACTCAAGGAAGCGGTAGCGGTACTCAGCGCCCCGAAAGGGATCGCCCTGAGCAGTGGTAAGTATTTACAACTCACCGCAAGTCAAAACTTGATGTTCAATGCCGGGGCTGATGCGGATGGGCAGACCCAGTGGGACGCATTACAGGTCAGAACACAGGCGCTTAAAACACAGGCATCCTGGTAGAGCAGTAGTCTGGGCCACACTGGTCACGCCAGTAACCCAATCATAGGGGTAATCCCTGGGTAGGTAGCAGACGACGCCGTAATGTGACATAACCAGTGATATTCATTCGGTATGGTATAACATCCCTTGGCTCGGTTATGGTAATTAATCACCGAGGGATGCCGTGTATCAGTATGTCTTTGTGATGTCGGAATTCTCTTTTTCAATCATCAAATAGGACGATTAAATGTTAAAGAAATTTATCCTTTTCACTCTATTATCTGTGATGTCGGCGACGGGTTTTTCTGCTGAGCCCACTCGTCCTGAAGTGGCTGAGTATGTTAAGGCGTGGGAGGGCAATCAGGGTGTTCAAGTGTGGACGCTACGCTATGGCAAGCGCTCCGAAAATAAATCATTAGTGCAGGTCACAAATGCAGACCATGAATGGGATAAGAAAATTCTGTTGATGGATGTTGAGAATAAGGGGGAGCGTAGCGACTATAGCGTCAAGGTGGATGGCAAGAAATTTGTGGTGCTGATAATTAACAACAATAATTCTGGCGAATTGTATCTGCCTGGCGAGAAGACAGCACAGTATATCTCTTACAGCAAATCGCTTTCTGATGAAGGGAATGCACAGTTTTTCTTGACTGATTTTCTTAAGCAAGAAGGCAAGCTGCCAAACAGCGGGCAAAATTGATCCGATTGCTAAAGTAATGTGAGACCGGGATTGAGGTTTTGCGTACTGATTACGCTGAGGGTCGGCGATAATTTATGTACTAACTCTGTTGCCGGTTCTTCATCCTTAACTGAGGCGAATAAGGGTGACCCTATGCACGGCTCCTGTTAAGCCTCCATTGCCAATGCTGTAGATTTAGAACTTGTTTAAATAACACCATCATCTTCAGCATTGGCTACCATGACACGTCTTTAAAGCAACTTTACTCTTTCGGAATCGTATACCCTTCCGATTTCGCTAATTTGTCTAGCACGTTCAAATCTACGATCAGGTCATTCACATCGTTATCCAGCAGGCGCTGATTCATATCGCTGAAAACATGGCTCATGTCGCTAAATGCCTGCCAGGTTTGCTGGCGTATTTTAGCAAATTCGGGGGATGAGGAGCTCTGAGCGGAAAGGCGGATAAAGCGATCAAGACTGGTACGGATAATCGGCAGGTAGCGGTTTAAAAACTGCGTGCCGCGTGCGGTATCGCGCTCATCACTTTTCATACTTTGCAAGATGGCCTGGGTTTTGAGGCTGATGGTATCGATCAGGGGGATGAAATCCGCCGGTAGGGCTTTTTTGAGCCGCTGGATTTCCTGCAGTGTAGTCAGGTAAGTCTGCATATCAAAAGAGTAAGGGTTGGGGGGAGCAACAGGGGGCGGGGTATTCTCCACCACGGTCTGTTTCACAGGAACGGATGGTGAGCGTTTTTTAGTAACACGTTCAATCAGCAGTGTGATGGCATCGTGATAGACAATACCGACAATAATGATGCCGACCAGCAAAATGTAATACCACAGCGGAGCGGAGGTGATTAAAAGGGGGTTATCCGCTATAGAGGCAAAGATGACTAAGAGCGGAAATATGCTGCCAAGGCTTATTTTACGACGGTTAATCGTATAGATGATGAAAGCGGTCAGCCCGCCAAAGATCAGCCCAAGTGGGCCGTAACCCGTGAAAATACAGGTAATGGCGGCAATTATTCCTAATAGAGTGGCGGCTGGGTTTGGCTGAAAGGGGAACAGTAGCAGCATATTTAAATAGATCAGCCCGTAGATATCTCCCTCGAAGTCCTCTGGGGTCTTAAGTGGGAAAACAGCCATCATGTTCAGAGGGCTCTGGATTGCTTTTGCGGAAATAATTACGCCCGTTAAGAGGGCAACAAAGTGGAAGCCAATACGCCGGGCAACCCGTTTGATTTTACTTTTGGTCGACGTTAAAACGTTGACGACGGGATTATTTTGGGGGTTGTCTGACATCAGGTGCTCCGTATGGTCCTTAGTGAATGCTGCGATAACTGGGCAGAGGATAAGGTTTTAGCCCACACCTCATGCCAGTGCGACGAAAGCCACACTAGCATGAGGTGCTATATACCCGCTTATTAGTAGCGTGAAGTGGCCTCTGTGAGTCGCAGACGCAGATTCTCTTCCATGGTGGCGAGTTCTTTTTCCGCTTCGGCACGGCGTGTACGTGCATTATCGGCGATTTTCATTGTCTCTTCGATGGTATTGATCAGTTTGTTTTGTACCTCACGCAGCGTACCCACATCGACGATCGAACGTTCTACCTCGTTGGCGGTGGCAATGCTGCTTTGCTGCAGGATCTCGGCATTTTTCAGCAGAAGCTGATTCGTGGTGTCCGAGACCTCTTTCTGCAGGCGTGCCGCTTTGCTCTGCGCATTCAGTGTCATCGAGAGCACCATTTGGCTTTTCCAAATGGGTAGGGTAGCCAGAATACTGCTCTGTATTTTTTCAGCAAGTTGCTGGTTGGTACTCTGTACCATACGAATCTGCGGTGCAGTCTGAATAGCAATGGTTCTTGACAGATCAAGGTCATGCAAGCGACGTTCAAAGCGGTTGATGTTCTCGATCATGTCTTTGACCTGCTGTGCCATCATCAGGTTTTTAGAGGTATCAGCCTCCTGTTTGAGTGCAGGGAGTTCGATTTCGCTGACGTGTTGCAGCTTTTGCTTGCCCGCATCAATGTAAAGCGTCACTTCGTTGTAAAAATTGAAATTCCGCAGATAAAGCTGCTCGAGTGTTTCGATATCCCGCATTAGGGTGATCATCGATTGGTCGAGGTGGTTTGCAATGTTGTCAACCTGCTCAGTCAATACTTGATTGTTGACTTTGAATTGCTCAGCCTGCTTGAACAGTTTGCCCACAATAGGCAGGCTGGCGAGAAAGTTGCTGCTCTTCTCTTCCTTGGTAAACGGGTCATTTTCACGGATACGTAGAACCAGATCAGACAGCAACTGGCCGACTTCACCACCGTCTCTGGCTTTGATCTTGTGGAGCAGGGTATCGGCAAACTGGGCAATTTCAGCCATCGGTTTTGCCCCATATCCCATCACCATACCGGTTTCGGCAATATTGATCTGCGAAGCCAGTGCGGTGACTTGCACAGGGTCAGGATGGTAGGTTTCAGGGAGCCCTTCCTGGGGATTCTGGATGGCGGTAGAGCTGACAAGTTGTTGGTTATTATCCATGAACATCACTTCCTGGGGATCTGTTTTTGAGGTCAGCAGTAGAGTAAAAAACTGCCCGGATGTTTTGCTGAAAATTTATATAAAAATCAGTGTGATGTCAATCGGTTGCTTTTAGCAGAAAAAGAAGACTCAAGGGTGACTTATCCCGGCTGTTTTTTGGGGAAATACCAGGAAAAGCCTTTTATCTAAGACGCGCACAACAATATGATTGTTTGATGTTTTCACCCTGCTTGAGCTGAACAAATTCAGGTTGATTCCAATTTTTGAAGGCAGCACAAATTCAGGTGAGCTGATGGTACAGCCGATTAAAAGATACCCAACAATTCCCGTCAGGTTTAATCAATCACAGCATTGATGCATTCGGCATTGATTATTTTTATCCAAGCGACAATAAAATTGGCAGACAAGGTGGTTATATTCTCACTGCAGATTTTGGTAAATCTCTTCTTCCTGAGCAAAGTGCAAACGTAAAATGGCATCCAAACTATAGAGAACACGCTGTAATTCGGTGATGGTTTCGCTGTTAGTGCTGCCGTCAGCTGGCATGCTATCAATAAGGCGTTTGAGTCGTCGGCCTAATTCAAAGATTTCTCGGTGAGTTCGACTCATGGCTGCCATGGGGTCGTCACCACCTAAGAGGTCAGCAAGCACCGGATACACATCGCTATCATCTGACCGTTCATGGGGGAATAATTTTTCTTGTAGCATCGCTTCCAATGCCACCGCAGCTTGTTTGACTTGAGCGGGTGCTGTCATATTCAGCCGATTAGTGAAGTCAGTCAGGTGGTCGAGCACCGGGGTGAGAGCAAGGTGATCACCGCGCAGAGCTTGCAGTTGGTTGGCGGATAATGTGTGGTGGCTGACGCGCAGAGGGGCAATCTGCAGCGCGCGCAATGCGTTCAAGATAACCGCAACGTCAATCAATTCCTGGAGTAGTGCACCGTAGAGCGGCGGCAGATAACCCAAGGCGGCAACCAGCATAGCGACGGCGGACAGGCTCATACCGGCAATAACACTTTGTACTGCAATTGAACGCGTCAGGCGTGCGGTATGCAGTGCTTCGGCCAGGCGGTCGAGTCTGTCCACCAAAAGCACAACATCTGCGGCTTCGGACGATGCCGCCGCACCACGCACCCCCATGGCGATGCCCACATCAGCAGCAGCCAGCGCTGGTGCGTCATTCACGCCATCACCCACCATCATCGTGGTACCCAAGGAACGGCCTGATTCAATCGCCGCTTGTTTCCCTGCCGGCGTCTGCTCAGCCAGTACCTCATCAACCCCCACGGCGGCACCAATGGTTTCGGCAATTTGTCGATTGTCGCCGGTCAGCATCACAATACGTTTGATACCCGCTTTGCGCAGCAATCGCAAAGCGCGCGGAGTTTCAACCCGGATCTGGTCCGCTAAATGCAACGCGCCAGCGATTTTCCCATCCAGGGCGACAAAGACCGCAGCGCCACCATCCTCGGCCACTTGCTGAAGAAACGCCGGGATCCACTCAGGGGATGACGCCAGTGTAGAAACGAATTCGTAAGAGCCGATGGCTAAGGGTTGCCCATCCAGTATCCCGCTCAGGCCTGCGCCGCCTTGTTCCTGAACGGCGGAGGGGAGCGATAAGGGAAGGCCTCTTTCCCGTGCGGCAGCGACCACGGCGTTGGCAATCACATGCCCGGACATCTGGTCCATTGATGCAGCGACACCCAGAATGACGTTAGGGTTAATATTGCGACTGGTTCTAATGGAAACCAGGCGCGCCTGTCCGCTGGTCAATGTGCCAGTCTTGTCAAAAAACAACACTTTGGCTTGTGCCAGTTGCTCCAAGGTACCGCCGCCCTTGATCAGAATACCGCGCTTTGCACATATCGACATACCCGACACAATGGCGATCGGAACTGAGAGGATAAGGGGACAAGGGGTGGCGACCACCAGTACCGCCAGTGCTCGCACCGGGTCACCGCTCAAAAGCCAAGCTGCACCAGCGACCCCCAGCGACAAGGGGACAAACCACAGCGCATAGCGGTCAGCAAGGCGAGATGCAGGCGCTTTCGAACTTTGAGCGGCAGAAACCAGCCGAATAATACCGGCGAAAGTGCTTTCATCTGCATTGGCCGTCGCCAGCATTTCAAATGGTGCACCCGCATTGAGCACGCCACTGCGCAGCGCGTCCCCTTTTTTGCGCTCAACGGGGGTTGACTCGCCGCTTAGCATAGATTCATCCAATAGAGCCATTGTCGAGATCAAACTGCCATCAACGGGAATCGTTTCTCCACTGCGCACCAATAGCCGGTCGAGAGGGGCCACCTGCTCCAAGGGGATCTGCACCAGTTCATCTTGGTTGTTGTCAACGCTTTTAAGTCTGTTAGCGGTTCGTGGTGCCTTTGCCAGCAAAGCAGACATTTCCCGCCCGGCACGACGTTGCGCGAAGCTTTCCAGCGCTCTTCCGCTGGCCAGCATGACGGCGATCACCACCCCGGTGAGATATTCATCCAAAACGATAGCGCCGCCGATGGAAATTAAAGCCAGCAGGTCGACTCCGGCCTCACGCCTGGCAAGTGCGCGCAGTGTGTCATATAACAAAAATGTAATCGCAGGGGCCGAGCCGCCGATCCAAATCCAATGAGCCCATTCTCGATAGCCACTCCAGAATAACGCCAGGCCAAAGAACAGGGCTCCCCCAGATATAGCAAGGATCAGTAAGTTGACGGACCAACGTTGTTTCATAGTGAGAAATTCCCCCCAAGTACGGTCATCGACGTATTGGAACCCGTGGGTAAAATACCGGAGTATTAACTCCCAACCTCCGGATAGAGTTGAGTATGACCATTTTTTTCATCTCAAGAGAGGAGAGTGATCGCATTTTGTACTGGAAGAACGGCTGGGTGACGAAACCTTACTATTTCAGTAAGGTTTCGTGTAAAGAGTGATTAGGTATTTAACGGACAACAAGAACCGAACATTTTGCGTGACGAACTACCGCCGCCGCATTTGAGCCCAGTAGATAGTTGATGATCCCAGGATGGTGTGAAGCAATGACAATCAAATCGGCGTTAATGTAATCAGCAAGATTGAGGATTTCGTCTTTGGGGGAGCCTAACGCTAGGTGTTTTTTAATCTTGTCTTTCGGGAGGCCAAATTTATCAATAATTTCAGAAAGCATTGATAGCGCTTCATTTTTAATCTTTTCTTGGTCTGGAACTTCGCCTGAATAAGCCAAGCCAAGAGAGGCGTAATAAGGGAAAATTGGAATCACTGTCAGAAAATGAATCTGAGCTGCATCAATCAGGCCAGACTGCATTTCAACATGAGCCATGATTTTTTGGGTAAATTCGGGATCTGAAATATCTATGGGCACTAGAATTGAGTGATACATATAATCAATCTCCTGCTTTTATGCCTGTGCTAATTATAGCAGCTATCTTGAGCTGTCATTGTCAAGAGAAAGATTATCGGGGCAGAGAGAAGGTGAAGCGGGTTGAAACTGCATCGGAAACAACGCTAATTTTACCCTGATGGGCCGTTACGATGGATTTTACGATAGCCAGGCCGATACCACTCCCTTCACTTTTTCTTTGCCTGGAGGGGTCAACACGATAAAAGCGCTCAAACAGTAACGGTAAGTGTTCATCTGGGATGGGTGAACCAGGATTTTCAACGGTAATATCAACCCAAGCAGCCAATGTGTTAACACGAACGCTGACTTTCATTCCTCGCGGGGTGTGACGAATGGCATTCGATATGAGGTTATTAAGGACTCGGCGCAACATAAGCGGATCGCCGGCAATAATGGCAGGATTACCTTCAAATGACAGGCTCACTTCCTGTTCTTCCGCCCAGGCTTCAAAAAACTCAAAGACCTTAATGGTTTCTAAGCGGATATCTATCATTGATCTTTCAAGAATCAATTGGTTATTGTCCGCCTGAGACAGAAACAGCATGTCATTCACCATTTTTGCCATACGGTTATATTCTTCAAGATTAGAGTAAAGCACGTCTTCCAACTCTTTATCTGGTCGGCGCTGGCTTAGCACAATTTCTGTTTGCGTTACAAGATTGGTAATCGGGGTTCTAATCTCATGGGCAATGTCGGCGGAAAAATTAGCTTGCCGGGTAAAAACCTCCTCGATACGTTCAATCATATGATTGAAGGAAATAACCAATTGCTCCAGTTCAATGGGCACCTGTTCGGGTTTGAGTCTGACATCCAAATGTTCAGAAGTAATATTCTTTATCTTCCGGCTGACATTTCTTAACGGCTGATGCCCTTTATGAACGGCAAATAAAACAATTAAAATAATCATCAGGCTGATGACTGAGGCGATCATCACCAAATTACTTTTTAATTCATTAATATAATGCAGGTGAAAATCGATAGAGAGCGCGACCAGTAAACTGTAGGTGTGCGGTGTGGCGTTTTCCGTTGACTTCACTGCGGACGCAATAAGGCGGTACGGGGTTTTTTCCATCTCTCCACTATCATGCCCGGCATCGTGCCCAGCATGACTGCGCTTTTCTCCTGACCAAAGGAATACCTCACCAGAGCGCAGATATCGTGAAAAATCGGGTAAAGAGGGCACAGGTAGCAGGTCGGGGCCGGTCGGTGAACGATAAAGTAGCTGATTATTTTCATCACGAAGTAATACCGAAATATTGTGATAATTGTCCAACATATTGCTGAGTCGCTCGATTTTCTGTTGTTTAGACTCATCAGGATTTTGCAGTATATTTTCCAACGTCATACTGATTTGTGTCAGATCGCGAATATCCTGTTCCGCAAAATGCTTGTTCACGGAATGCAGCATAAACCAGGTAAAGGCGACAAAGGCGATGGTGGTAGAAAGGCTGATAAAAAAGGTGAGACGGGTGGCAAGAGAGAAAGGGCGATGACGGTAATTAATCTTCATCGGGCACCTCAAGCACATAGCCGACACCGCGTACCGTCTGAATCAATTTGGGGTCGAAATCGTTATCAATTTTTGCCCGTAACCGTTTCACCGCCACATCAATAGCATTGGTATCACTGTCAAAATTCATATCCCAGACTTGTGACGCTATCAATGAACGTGGGAGTACCTCTCCCTGGTGGCGGATGAAAAACTCAAGGAGTGTGAATTCCTTGCTGGTTAGTGTGATTCGGCTCCCCTTACGGCTGACTTTTCTCGACACTAGATCCAGCGTCAAATCGGCTATCTGAAATTGACTTTCCGTTATGACGGCAGCGCCCCGGCGCAACAGCGTTCTGACGCGTGCCAGAAGTTCTGCAAAGGCAAAGGGTTTGACCAGGTAGTCATCAGCGCCCAGTTCGAGGCCTTTAACGCGATGCTCGATGGTACCGAGTGCGGTCAGGAGCAGAATGGGCATGCCTTTATTCGCCGCCCGTAACATTTTCACGATATCCCAGCCATTCACATCCGGCAGCATGATATCCAGCACAATCAGGTCGTAATCAGCGGTCATCGCCAAGTGAAAACCGGTCATACCATTATCTGTCAGGTCAACGACAAAGCCCGCTTCAGTCAACCCCTTGCTAAGATATTCACCCGTTTTAACCTCATCTTCGACGATCAGTATTTTCACGCATCCTCCGCAACCTTGCTACCGTGCAGTCATTCTAGTGGGCCAAGGAACGATATCAATGGATTAAACCGAAAATGACAGTTTTGTCATTATTCTGTCACTCCCCCAACAGAGTCACTCAGGTAAGGTTTTCATCATCATGAAGAAATCATTTGAATCAGCTATCCAGGAGAGTCTGGATGAGAAGCGTTATGTACAAATTAAAACGACTCACGCTCAGTACATTATTTATTTTGGTGGGCTGCACTTCGCTGGCACCGGAATATCACCGGCCTGAACTCCCGGTACCCCAACAATTCTCGCTCTCGCGCAACGCCCTGGTGCCGGCAACAGCAGGCTATCAGGATGCCGGTTGGCGAGTATTCTTTACCGATCCCCAGGTACAAACGCTGATTGATCAAGCGTTACATAACAACCGTGATCTGAAAATGGCGGTGCTCAAAGTCCAAGAAGCAAGGGCGCAATATAAAATAACCGACGCTGACCGATATCCGCAACTGAACGCCTCTGCCGGTATTACTTATAATGGCGGGATTAAAAGTAGCACTACCACCACCAATACCTATACAACAGGCGGGGAGCTCAGCTTTGAGCTGGATTTCTTTGGTAAATTGAAGAGTTTAAGTGAGGCTGATCGCCAGAATTTCTTAGCCAGTGAGGAAGCTCAGCGTGCGGTGCATATTCTTCTGGTCTCCAACGTTTCACAGAGCTATTTCAACCAGCAGTTAGCTTATCAACAGTTGAATATTGCTCAAGAAACCCTGAAGAATTACCAGCAGTCCTATGCCTTCGTGGAACAACAACTGATCACCGGTAGCTCGAATTTACTCTCCCTTGAACAGGCCCGGGGGGTGATTGAGAGTACCCAAGCTGAAATTGCCAAAAGAGAAGGCGACCTCGCGCAGGCGAACCATGCCCTGCAATTGATTGTTGGCAAATATACCGCATTGCCCAGTCATCAAGGCCAGGTGGGAAAAGAGATTAATCCGTTAGCCCTGCCATCGAAACTGTCATCCGATATCTTGTTACAACGGCCGGATATTATGGAGGCGGAACACTTACTGCAAGCCGCAAATGCCAATATCGGGGCGGCCAGAGCGGCATTCTTCCCTTCAATTTCGTTGACGGGTGACCTTTCAGCAAGTAGTACCGAGCTTTCAAGCCTGTTTAACGCTGCGAGTGGAATGTGGAGTTTTATTCCCAAAATTGAAATACCGATATTTAATGCGGGCCGTAACAAAGCCAACCTGACACTGGCGGAAGTACGCCAGCAACAATCCATTGTTAGCTACGAACAAAAAATTCAGACGGCGTTTAAAGATGTTGCCGATGCACTGTCACGTCGAGACAGTATCAATAAACAATTAGCGGCACAACAACGTTATCTGGAATCCCTCCAGGTCACCCAGTTGCGGGCTCGCGGATTATATTCCAGCGGAGCGGTAAGCTATCTCGAGGTACTGGATGCACAGAGATCAATGTTTTCAACACGGCAGGCAATTCTGGATCTGAAATATGCCCAGCAAGTTAATGAAATAAACCTCTTCACCGCTTTGGGTGGTGGGTGGATTGAATGATCTTTTTTAAACAGCAAGGAGTTATCAACATGCGTCAGTCTATAAAAATTGCTTTATTTGCTCTCTTTTCGGTGGGCATGGTGGCAGGAACTCAAGCAGAAGAGCAACACCACAGCGCGACAACCACTACCGCCAACGCCGCGACTCAGGCGGTTATCAGTAGCGAAGGGGTCGTGAAGAAAATTGATCTTAAGAACAGGAAAATCACCATCGCACACGAAGCCATTCCTTCAATAAACTGGCCTGCCATGACCATGCGATTTACCTTTACGGAAGTGAATGACAGCATAAATGTACTGAAAGTCGACAGCCATGTCAATTTCACTTTTATACAACAGGGTGATATTTCATTACTTCAAGAAATTAAAAGCGATCAGCCTTAACTGTTTAGCTCGAATCGGATTTTGGCCTGCCATATCTCGGCTATGGCAGGTTGGTTTCCATTGCCATGACAGTTGCGAGGTGTTTGCTGCTTTCATTCACCCGAATAGTATTCAGTGGAATTAATTATGGCTTCTCCCAAACTAAAATATACCGCAGTGATTATTAGCAGTTTTTTAATAGGTGGGCTGATATCCATTGGCGCTTATCATTATCTTTTTTCTGCTGATGAAACTGAAATGCAGCCACCAGAGCGTAAAGTCCTGTTCTGGTATGACCCGATGAAACCGGATACCAAATTCGATAAACCGGGTAAATCACCGTTTATGGATATGGACTTGGTGCCGAAATATGCCGATGAAGTCGCAGCAGAAAGTAGCAACGCTATCCGTATCGATCCCACTCAGGTACAAAATCTGGGTCTTAAAACAGAAAAAGTCCGCACTGGGCGTCTGACCTATTCTCAGACTCTCCCGGCGACGGTCAGTTTTAACGAATATCAGTTTGTTATTGTCCAAGCGAGATCGGATGGATTCATTGAAAAAGTTTATCCGCTGACGATTGGCGATAAAGTTAAAAAAGGCACTCCGCTGATCGACATGACTATTCCTGCTTGGGTCGAGGCGCAGAGTGAGTACCTGTTACTTTCCGATACCGGCGGGACTGCGGTGCAACTGAAAGGGGTGTTGGAGCGCCTTCGTCTTGCGGGGATGCCTGAAGACGATATTCAGCACTTGCGCAATACACGCAGCATTCAGACCCGCTTCACGATTAAAGCGCCTATCGATGGTGTGATCACCGCGTTTGATTTGAGAACCGGGATGAACATTTCAAAAGATAAGGTTGTTGCCCAAATTCAGGGGATGAACCCGGTCTGGGTTAATGCCTCGCTACCGGAGTCGACCGCTTATTTGCTGAAAGAGAACTCCCAGTTTGCAAGAACACAGTTTGCAATGACTGTCCCCGCTTACCCAGATAGAACATTCAACATCGAGAAATGGAATGTTCTCCCTAGCGTTGATCCAACCACCCGAACTATTCAGGTTCGTCTGCAGGTAAACAATAAAGATGAATTATTAAAACCGGGGATGAATGCTTACTTGAAACTCAACACCCAGAGCCAAGAGATGTTACTTATTCCTTCTCAGGCGGTCATTGATACCGGTATTGAGCAACGTGTTATTACAGTCGACGATAAAGGGCATTTTATCCCTAAAATAATCAAAGTATTACATGAGTCACAAAGCCAGGCCGGAATTGGTTCCGGTTTGACCGAGGGGGAATCGATTGTTGTTAGTGGCCTTTTCCTCATCGACTCGGAAGCGAATATTTCCGGTGCGCTTGAACGTATGCGCCATCCGGAACAACCAGCCACTACGTCGTTAGAAATGTCCGCTCCTTCAGCCAACGAACATTCGGGTCACTGAGGAGACGAAGATGATTGCATGGATTATCAGGCGTTCGGTCGCCAACCGCTTTCTGGTGCTGATGGGCGCCTTGTTCCTGAGTATCTGGGGCGCCTGGACGGTCATCAATACGCCGGTCGACGCTCTGCCTGACCTCTCTGATGTTCAGGTCATTATTAAAACCAGTTACCCGGGGCAAGCGCCACAGATTGTAGAAAACCAGGTCACGTATCCCCTGACAACCACCATGCTGTCGGTACCCGGTGCCAAGACAGTGCGAGGCTTTTCCCAATTTGGTGACTCCTATGTGTATGTGATTTTTGAGGATGGCACTGACCTGTATTGGGCAAGATCCCGTGTATTGGAATACCTGAATCAGGTTCAGGGTAAGTTACCTTCAGGGGCCAGTTCCGCTATAGGCCCAGATGCCACTGGGGTGGGCTGGATATTCGAATATGCGTTGGTCGACCGTAGCGGTAAGTATGACCTGGCAGAATTACGCTCTCTGCAGGATTGGTTCCTGAAATATGAGCTGAAAACTATCCCAAATGTGGCCGAGGTGGCCTCTGTTGGCGGCGTGGTCAAACAATACCAGATCCTGGTAGACCCGATAAAGCTGACGCAGTTTGGTGTCAGCCTGCAGCAAGTTAAACAGGCCCTGGACTCATCCAATCAGGAAGCCGGGGGGTCTTCTGTTGAGATAGCCGAAGCTGAGTATATGGTTCGTGCTAACGGTTATCTGAGCAGCCTGGATGACTTTAATCATATCGTCCTCAAAACCGGTGAGAACCGGGTCCCGGTTTACTTAAGCGATGTGGCACGGGTGCAGATTGGGCCAGAAATGCGTCGCGGTATTGCCGAGTTGAATGGCGAAGGTGAGGTTGCGGGTGGGGTGGTTATTCTGCGCTCAGGCAAGAATGCACGTGAAGTCATTTCGGCGGTCAAGGAAAAACTGGAAACGCTGAAAAGCAGCTTGCCAGAAGGTGTGGAGGTGGTGACCACTTATGACCGTAGCCAATTGATTGACCGCGCCATTCATAACCTGAGCAATAAACTTCTGGAAGAGTTTCTGGTGGTTGCCCTGGTGTGCGGCCTGTTCCTCTGGCACGTGCGCTCCGCACTGGTGGCCATTATTTCGCTTCCTCTTGGGCTATTTATCGCCTTTATCATCATGCGTTTCCAGGGGCTGAATGCCAATATCATGTCACTGGGGGGGATTGCCATTGCGGTTGGGGCCATGGTGGATGCGGCCATCGTTATGATTGAAAATGCCCACAAACGGCTTGAAGAATGGGAACATAATCACCCCAATCAACAAATTGATAATCAAACCCGTTGGAAAGTGATCACCGATGCTTCCGTTGAAGTCGGGCCAGCCTTGTTTATCAGCTTGTTGATCATCACCCTTTCGTTTATTCCTATTTTCACCCTGGAAGGACAAGAAGGGCGTTTGTTTGGCCCGCTGGCTTTCACAAAAACCTATGCGATGGCGGGGTCTGCACTATTGGCCATTGTGCTTATTCCGATCCTGATGGGGTATTGGATCCGTGGCAAAATACCGGCAGAAACCCGCAACCCCCTGAACCGTTTTCTAATAAAAATTTACCATCCGTTATTGCTCAAGGTTCTTCGCTGGCCAAAAATGACGTTACTGGCAGCAGCCCTGTCAATGTTTACCGTTATATGGCCACTTAGCCAAATGGGGGGGAATTCCTACCTAAAATCAACGAAGGCGATTTGCTGTATATGCCTTCAACGCTGCCCGGTGTCTCACCCGGCCAAGCGGCGGCGCTGTTACAAACCACCGATAAACTGATTAGAACGGTGCCGGAGGTGGCCTCGGTTTTTGGTAAGTCAGGTAAAGCGGAAACTGCAACAGACTCGGCTCCACTGGAAATGGTGGAAACCACCATCCAACTGAAACCACAGGATCAGTGGCGCCCAGGAATGACCATTGACCAGATTATCGAAGAGCTGGATCAAACGGTTCGATTACCGGGGTTGGCAAACCTTTGGGTTCCGCCTATTCGTAATCGCATTGATATGTTGTCCACCGGTATCAAGAGCCCGATAGGCATTAAAGTGTCAGGCACGGTTCTCGCTGATATTGATGCTACGGCGCAACATATAGAAGAAGTGGCGAAAACCGTTCCTGGCGTGGTCTCTGCGCTGGCTGAACGTCTGGAAGGCGGGCGCTATATCGATGTCGATATTAACCGGGAAAAAGCAGCACGCTATGGCATGACGGTGGGCGACGTACAGTTGTTTGTCTCGTCAGCCATCGGTGGGGCGACAGTAGGGGAAACCGTCGAAGGGGTCGCTCGCTATCCGATCAATATCCGTTACCCTCAAGGGTTACGTGACGGACCGGGAGCATTGCGACAACTAGCGATATTAACGCCGACCCAGCAGCAAATCACCTTGGGAGAAGTGGCTGAGGTCAAGGTCATTTCAGGCCCGACCATGCTGAAAACAGAGAATGCCCGTCCTGCGAGCTGGATTTATATTGATGCCCGAGGCCGTGACATGGTGTCGGTGGTCAACGACCTTAAAGCGGCCATCAGTGAAAAGGTCAAGCTGAAGCCAGGTACCAGCGTGTCGTATTCGGGACAGTTTGAGTTACTGGAGCATGCCAACAAAAAACTGAAGTTAATGGTTCCCATGACCATCATGATTATCTTCATTTTGCTGTACCTGGCATTCCGCCGCGTTGATGAAGCGTTGTTGATTCTGATGACGCTACCGTTTGCGCTGATTGGCGGTATCTGGTTCCTCTATTGGCAGGGGTTCCATATGTCCGTTGCTACGGGCACCGGGTTTATCGCCCTGACTGGCGTAGCCGCCGAGTTTGGTGTCGTGATGCTGATGTATTTACGTCAGGCGATTGAAGCGGACCCCACCTTGTCCAAGCGGGAAACCTTCACCAGTGCGGGGCTTGATAATGCGCTTTATCACGGCGCGGTATTGCGTGTTCGTCCGAAGGCCATGACGGTCGCGGTGATCATTGCTGGCTTGTTACCTATTCTGTGGGGGACCGGAGCAGGCTCAGAAGTGATGAGCCGAATTGCCGCCCCGATGATTGGCGGCATGATCACCGCGCCTTTGTTGTCTATGTTTATCATTCCGGCAGCTTATAAATTAATCTGGCTGCGGCGACATAAGAAATAAGTGATAAAAATGGCGGGGCTACAGCGCTGTAGCCCCGCCATCAATGCGATGCAAACGGCAAATGTAGCGATGCAAACAATAAATGTAGCGATGCAAACAGCAAAGACGAAAAAGCGTCATCTGTCTCGGTCAACATGACAGCCCTGCACCAGAAGGTAAGCAGATGCAGGGGAGTACTTATCCGCGCCATTCCACATAAACTCTCCTTAAGTTTCCAATACCAACAGCTAACCCACATCTACACCAACGTTGTCGCTGCACCCAGCAAACGTCATTCTCTGCCTTGACGATTTAGTCTTTACAGCAGACGAAAGTATCGATTGTGACGCTAAGCCAACATCCCCCTATTTGTGTGTGTTAACGAACAGACCCCTGTTGAGAATACACGCACAGTCAATCAAGTCAGTTCTGCCGCATGAACTCCATTGTTTGTGCAGAACACTGCGTTCACCCTACCTAAAGAAGGATCTCATCATGGCCTATCAAAGTATCAATCCGAACACCGGAAAGCTCTTGAAAACACATGATCACCTTACCAGCGCGCAGCTCGAAAAATCACTCGCCAAGGCTGAGTCATGCTTCCAGCAGTGGAGGCACACCAGTTACCCTGAGCGAGCCGCTATTGTGAATAAGGCCGCTTTATTGATGGCGGCGCATATTGATGACCTTGCCAAACTGGCCGCGCTTGAGATGGGTAAACGGATCGATGAAGCGCGGGCTGAGGTTAAGTTCAGCAGTGACATCTTGGCCTATTACGCCAAGCATGGTGAAGCATTCTTGCAACCGACCAAGCTACATCCTACCGATGGCACAGCACATATGGAAAGTACGCCTTTTGGCGTGCTGTTATGCGTGGAACCTTGGAACTTTCCTTTCTACCAACTGGCACGTATCGCCCGGCCGCATTTGATGGCCGGTAACACCGTGGTGGTTAAACATGCGAGCTGCGTACCGCAGTGTGCAATTGCCTTCGAGAAACTTGATCAAGCTCGGGGCTCGGTTGCATATGCTGCCGGGGGCGGGTGAGGCGATTCACCTAGAAGATAACGCGTTTCATGGCATGACCTTCATCCCTGATCGCACCGAGTTGGTCAAAGATGCCGATGTGGTGCTTTGCGTTCAACCGCCAGCGCTTGAGGTTGTCGATGCGATGAAGGAGGGGGGGTAATCCTCGCGTGCTTTATCTACGCCAACAATGAGCCAGAACTGGTCAAGCACTTAATCAAACGCAAACTTACCTGCTTCGCCATGGAGCAGGTGCCTCGCATCACGCGAGCGCAGGCGATGGATGCGTTGTCTAGCCAATCGGCGCTGGCGGGTTACTACTCGGTTGCACTTGGCATGGTAAATCTGGCGCGTGTCATTCCAAAGATTACATCGGCCGCTGGGGCGATCGGCCCGGCGCGGGTATTGGTTATGGGGCTTGGCGTTGCCGGGCTTGAGGCCATGGCCACGGCTCAACGGCTCGGGGCAGTAATGGTGGAGGTGGCGGCTGAACGTGAACATTTCACACGGGTTGGGCAATTGCGGCTGGAGGCGGGCGCGTTAGCGTGCATCGAGCCGCAAGCACTGCATTTTGCGTTGGCGGCCCTGGCCCCAGGAACCTGCTTAGACGCTGCAGAGATCACTATTATTGAAACCCCGGGCACTGCCTGGTGCGAGGGATGCAAGAATGAGGTCAGCATAGATAGCCACACAGAACCCTGCCCGCGATGTGGTGCTTATCCATTGCGAATCACAGCGGGCACCGACCTCCGGGTGCTCGATCTAATGGTGTTTGACGACTGAATTCTGCCGTGAAAATTTGCCCACCCTGTCACCGCTCTGGTGATTGGGGTAGGGTATCCCCTTTGCTCAGGTAGCCAAATTCAGTGTGCCGTAATAAGCCACGATCCCGGTGGCACGGTTACGGCTGTTCAAGAATGCATCTTTATGAACGGAAAATATTCACTTGGAATGTCACCGATGTTTTATTAAGAACAGGGGGTTGCCAAGGCAAAACGATTAGTAGATAATGCACTCCATATTGATAGCCGATTCTGTTAAAAGCTTTTGGATATCAACAGGTTAGAACCAAAGTTTAGTCAAGATATTAAAGTAATACCCATGCGACGCGGGAATAGCTCAGTTGGTAGAGCACGACCTTGCCAAGGTCGGGGTCGCGAGTTCGAGTCTCGTTTCCCGCTCCAAATCTCCTCCAGTGCGTGCCTTTGAGCACCACATTTCACTGAAATCAAAGCATAATATTTTCAGTGACAGCCAAGTAGTACCATCACCAAAACACACTCAAAACCATACAGTTAAGCCTACCGATAACGCCATTGCGCTCGTTCAACAAGTCCATCAGGCAATTTCCCTTATCAGCATCTATACCTGCCTTTAACGGTAGTAGGCGTCCGTTTTCTATTCCTCGTCACCACGACCCACAACCGGAAACCAATACAGACGAAATGAACTGCCAATGGTTCACCTGACCGATTTAGCCATTCGCCGTGCCAGAACCACCGGAAACCCTATACGCTTAAAGATGGGGTAGGGCTGTATCTCAACATCAACCCCAATGGCACCAAAAACTGGCTTTTCCGTTTCTATTGGCAAGACCGCCAGAAACGTATCTCTTTTGGCACCTATCCTACTGTAGACCTCAAAAAAGCCCGATCCCTGCGCCAGCAGGCTCACGACCTGTTAGCCAACGGCATCGACCCACGCACCTACCGCACAACCGAACAGGGCGGCTGATCCTCCCGCTACCCCGCAACCGTTTCAGACCGAAACCGTTGGCATCCGCTTTACTGACTATGCCGAACACTGGAAAGCGTTCAAACTTAAAAGACTTGGCATCGCCGACCGCCGCCAAAGCACCGCCATCCAGATTGAACGCTATATGCGGCTGGATATACTGCCGCTACTTGGCAAATTGCCCCTTCACACCATCCCCGCCAGACCCAACTCGGCCTTAAATTTCTGCTTCTGACCGGCGTCAGAACCGGCGAACTACGCCAAGCCAGACCGGAACATTTCGATCTGGATCAATCCCTATGGAAAGTCCTGGCCGAAACCGTCAAACAACTCCAGAAAAAAGTCCGCACCAGCAGAACAGAAATCCCGCCCTACCTTGTCCCGCTTTCCCGTCAGGCCGTTCAATTCATCCGGGAACTGCTGGACATGCGCTTTGCCTCCCAGTCCTACCTAATGCCGTTCCACAGCAATGTGCTAAATCAGTGTCCGATTTGAGTTGACCGGTACAACCGGCCAACTCAAACTACTGAAGCAAGGCCTGAGAGTAAATATTAAATAATAATGGGGCTAGAGTAATGAAAAAAACCAGCAATCCTTTGGAAGTCCTTGCATCATGTGTTGATTTTTTAAAATTGAAGTCCGCTGATGTAAAGAAGTCTTCACTAGGGAAATTCCCAGATAAGAAGGTACTTCGCTCTGATATGCCCAGGCAACTCGCTATTGTTGCGGAGCAGGCTGAAAAGCTGTTATTTCTAAAACCCGGAGATACGTTATTTGGACTGGTATATCATGAAGACGATCGCTTGGCGTTGATTGAGTTATTCATGACAGACTTGGTGCAGTTCGCAACGCTTCATCGCATCGATCTAGGTATTCATGTCGCGATGTGGGGGCAGACGAGGATTGCCGAAAGTGCATTTTTTCACCTCGCTGTTTCCCCATTGCTTCCATCCACATACAAGACGATTGACCAAGTCGGTGGTAGTGTATTTGATATATATTCCATTCCTTTCAAACTGCGTGTTGCGTTGGAGTTGAAGCTCAGGACCATTACCGGATTTGAGAAATGCGAAATTACGCAAAACAGGAAGTTCGCGCCGATTGTTTCTAATGAGCTGCCTTTCTCGCCTTTGCTTAAGGGTCTGCAATCAGTGAATTGCCTTGAACTACCCTGCTCCCTGGGTAACATAAAAAATATTTATCAGTGGGCCTGTAATTTTTGCCATACCGGAGAGAAGGAATATGTGTGGCTCTCTATGAAGGCCTTGGAGCTTGTCTCTCCGCTTTTTATTTATCAAGAACAAAAGAAGACCGAGATAGAAATTTATAAAATTTGGCCGATGGAGGGGATGAGTGAGAAAGAGCAGTGTGAGCGTCTACTGGAGTTTAAGGGGCCTGTAAAGCCGCTCTATTACTTCCAGAAGGGCTGGACGGTTCAACGCTTACAGGACGCCCTCAATGTCGAAGAAGAGAAAAAAGAGGGGCGGTGGTAACGCAAGGCCGCAAGAAGTCAGTTACTGGACCAATCTACAAATATTACTTGTCTGAGATAAATCTTGCTGAGATCTCCTCTTACTATTGCGGTCGTACTTGTCAGCATTATTGAGGATTCCAACGGGCTTTTCTGGAAGCCTATTTATGTTCGAGTAACCATCAAGACGGCACTCAAAATTGGCACGCACTGGACACTCGTCGACCATCAAGTGCGTGCTCTCCAGCAAAACCAGGCAGCTAGAGCGGTGAAGCTGCACCTGGATACAGTGCGCTTCGCCTTCCTTCGCTGGTCAGTTCAAGCGGATTCCGGCCGTCTTACGCCTTGCTTGCTCGCAGAAACAAACCTGCTGATATAAAATCAACCACAAGCCGCAACAAAACAGCCCATTCACGAACCAACTTGTAGACACAGACAAATAAGTCTAAAATAAGTCCAGCGGCTCGGAGAGGAGCGGAAAAACTGTTCGTTTTTCAGTGAGTTAGAATGAGTTGGTCGAGTCTCGTTTCCCGCTCCAAATCTCCTCCAGTGCGTGCCTTTGAGCACCGCATTTCACTGAAATCAAAACATAATATTTTCAGTGGCTGCCAAGCACCATCACCAAAACACACTCAAAACCAGTACAGTTAAGCCTACCGATAACGCCATTGCGCTCGTTCAACAAGTCCATCGGGCAAACTTCCTTATCAGCATCTATACCTGCCTTTACCGGTAGTAGGCGTCCGTTTTCTATTCCTCGTCACCACGACCCACAACCGGAAATCAATACAGACGAAATGAACTGCCAATGGTTCACCTGGCCGATTGTAAGCGTGGATCCCGGCAGGGCCGGGAAGTCACTGAAAGGGAAACGCACTCCTACCGCTCCAGCAATCTGTGGATCAGCAATGACTGCATATCCCGTCGTCCATCCACAATCACAAAAATCACCACTTGCTGCCCGAGAACCCGGTAAATCAGCCGATACAGCTTAAAAAACGTCTGCCGGAACTCACGGATCCCCAGACTCTGCACTCCTACCGAACACTTCCCTTTGCTGGAAAACTACTCAGCGAATGGGAAACTTCAAGCAACTGATCAAGCGCATAATCCGCACGCCCAACCCCATCATGCGCGGCGATATCATCGTAAATATCCTCCAGATCGTCCTCAGCACCCCGAGTTAGCACCACCTCAAACGGTGTCATATTCAGCCCCGCTTGTTCTTCAAACGCTGCACCACCGACTCCACAGGTGCCACCTCACCCGCCTCCACCTGCTGCTGACCCAGCTCCAGTACCTTCAGCAAAGCCAGCGACTCTTGTATTTGCTTATACGCCACAACATCCTGAAGCACCGCCTTCGCCTCCCCATTCTGCGTGATAATCATCGGTGCACCCGACTCAGACAGTGCCGTCAGCACCTCAGCCGCATGCGTCTTCAAATAACTGATAGAGCGGATCTGCTCAGAAAACCGCATAAATACCCCCATACACACAACATACTGAATTAAGACCTTAAAAACACCGATTCATAATGGCTTAGAAAGTGAGGGTTTCTATGCAGGAGGAAGAAATATCAGCGGTGAGTCTTCTGGCTACAACAATTGTCGTGGTACCACCAGTTGGGGCAGCGTAAGGTGTCACCTAACAGCTTTCCTATTCATAAGTTTGCAGTAGGTGGTTTGTATGCCACGGCATAATCCGCCGCATCCGGGTGAGGGGCTGCGTCTGGATGTGTTGCCTGCCCTCGGGTTGAGTGTTACGGCGCTGGCGGCACATCTAGGGTATTCGTGGGGGCAGTCGTCGACGGTGCTGAATGGCCGGGAGGTGATCAGCGCGGAGCTGTCGGTGCGGCTGGAGTTGGCGGAGCAGGGGAGTATGACTTGTGGCCTTGTCGGCTAGGCATATTGCTGATCTCACGCTATGCCAAGCCTTTTGTAGTTGTGTGGGCTCAGCCGGGTTGGGCAAAGGCTGTTTCTCTGTAGATTTGCCATGCGCCCGAGGTGTTTCGCAAATCTAGGCTGAAGATGATTTTTTCAGGTCGTTGACCCATGTTCACGTAACGGGTCACGATGGCATGTGCGGTTGTAGCATTGGCTTCGAGGTAGTTGAATTCAACACTGGTACTCAGTGGTGGGGCTCCACTGGCTTTTTTGGCAGCAAAGAAGTCCATGTTTTCTTGACGATTGAGAGTAATGACCTCGCCTGTTTCGTTGATGATGACGATGTAAAGGTCGGGGTGGTAGAGTTTGTCAAGCTCTTCCAGGTTGTAATGACAACCATTGTGGATAAGCCGCTCAATGGTGGCGCGTACTTCTGTGGTGTAGAGTGTAGTCATATGCCAATAGTCCATATCTAATTATGAGTTGAGACTTGTCGAGGTGACGAATGTCACGTGCTTCATGGAATGCAGATGGGGCTGATCGTGGCAAAAAACAAGGCCAGTTATCATTCGCTCCAATCACTGAAATAAAAGCGTAAATTTGTTCAGTGGCTGCCAAGCACCATCACCAAAACACACTCAAAACCATACAGTTAAGCCTACTGATAACGCCATTGCGCTCGTTCAGCAAGTCTATCAGGCAATTTTCCTTATCAGCATCTATACCTGCCTTTAACGGTCGTAGGCGTCCGTTTTCTATTCCTCGTCACCTCAACTTGTAATTGGTACAAACAGTCAGAGAGGAACTGCCAATGTTTCACCTGGCCGATTGTAAGCGTGGATCCTGGCAGGAGAGGGGCGTCACGAAGCGCAAAACGCACATAAAGAAAAAATCTACCGCCCCAGCAACCTGCGGATCAGCAATGACTGCATATCCCGTCTGCCATCCAAAATCACAAAAATCACCACCTGCTGCCCGAGAACCCGATACTCAGTATCACTGGATTAAACTGCCGATTTCGTTGGCTGCCAGCAGGAATATTACCCCCGACATCATCAAGATAAATCACTATAAGGATAGGATTTCTTGGCTAAGATGGTTGCAAAAGTAATTTTGTGTAGATTATTGCATCGAATATTCATAATTTGTTACTTATTACCCTTGTATTGCTGATTTGTTGTTCTTACAAAAAATCAGCATTTAATGTCGCCAAGTTGTGCACAGACGATATAATTTTTCAATTTAATGGTTTCTTCTAGTTGTTTGCAATAGGATTATTATTACTTATCGGAATATTAATCTATAAAAATAAAAAACTGCAGTTCATAAAACTACTTAAAATATTTGATATGGGTTTTTATATCGCGTATAAAACGGACCAACAGGACAGGAAGTACTGCATTTTATTACCAGACGAACGATGAACTGGTGCCAATTTTTTGGGCTAGATTTGCTAAAGCTGAGCTGACCGGGTTTGAACAATGCTTTTAAGTATAACGTTGAATGCCAGACACCGAATGACCGTCACATCAAACACCGTAGGTTTCATTGTATTGGGACAAACGGCATCAAGGCTTGCCATCCATAAATCCAAACTGTAATGCACTCGTGAATAGGGGTCATATCTGTGTTTTTTTTCATCAAGCCAACATAGGAATCATTATGATTTTAAGAAAGAACGTATTATCCATGGCATTATTTAGCGCGATAGCTGGGTTAAGCTTAAGCGCGAATGCGGCAGATCAAAATACGGCTAATGTCACACTCAGTGGTCTTATCTCTGCCGTCACGTGCGATATTGATGTTAACGGTGTTACTGGCGGAACGACTGTCAATACCGGCGTTCATATCTCCGAGGCGTTTACGGGTAATACCAATAATGTGTCTGGGACACCTGTGACCATGGAAGTGACACTGAAAAACTGCCAAGGTGACACAGGTGCTGGTGAAGGTGGTGGCAATTTATATATTTCCGGCACCACCGCCAATAATGGTAATAACAATATTTTTGTGGGTAATGATTCAGCAACAGGCTTTATGGTACTAAAATCCGGTGGCTCCGATTCAGTTGATGCATTACAAAATCACGCCTCTGTACCTCTAAAGGTATCAGTACCCGATGGCGGCGCGTCATATACCTTTAATGTAGCTATGGCTTCAACCTTAGCTGCGCCCACTGCAGGTTTATATACTGCTCCAATTATTATTTCTTATGCATCAGAATAATTTCCCTGCTAATTAAGAAAGAAAAGTAACTATGGGGGAAACCTCATAGTTATCGCACACACACATTATTTTTTATTGGAAGCCTATGCCAGGGGGAACCAACGTTGTTGCCTGAGCATGATATGAATAGTGTGGAAAAAGCACAGTATAAAAAGAATACCCAAATGGGTTCAGTTTTCGTTGAAAAATTGTTGATAAAGAGAGCACGGGGAAATATGCAGATTCATTCTTATGGGTTAATGCGCCATGCCGCCTTAATGTTGACAATAATGTTATGGTCGGCATCTTCCGTTGCGGGCATTTCACTTACCGCCACACGACTTATTGTTGATGAAAGCCGTGGGGGGAGTAGCATCGGTGTGCGTAGTGATGATAACGCTACAAAACCTTTTCTAATTAGAGCTCAAGTTTTTCGTGATATTGAAGGCCAAGATGCTCAGGTCCCTTTTGTGATCTCCCCCGCACTGTTTAGGCTTGAGCCAGGAAGTCAGCATCAGTTCCGGGTGATGAAAAAAGGGGGAGCATTGCCGCAGGATAAAGAATCCCTTTTTTATCTTCGCGTGGCTGCCTTACCAGCAACATCAGGGCCATCTCAAACCGCGATCCCGACTCCAGAAGGCGCCTTGACGGTGGCGACGGGCAATATCATTAAGTTATTTTATCGCCCTAATGGTTTATCGGTGACACAAAAAGCGGCGATGGGGCAATTGCAATTCACTGTCGTAGGCAACCAGCTCAACGTCGCCAATCCTACACCGTATTACATCACCCTCAGTTCACTGAAGGTGAATGGTAAATCGGTGAATATCCGCACCACGCGTGAACAAAATATGATCGCCCCCTATGGCAACCAGCGCTATGGGAATGCCCCAACCACGGGAAGTGTTCAATGGAGTGCCATTAATGATCATGGTGGCCGGGAAGCGTTTCATGGCTCAATCCAATAATTATCTGCAGCTATTCATCGCTATGGGCTGCTGCCTCATCGGCGGTCAGGTTATCGCCAGTACCCCGATAGGTAGCGCTGGAACAACTCAATTTGTTGCCATCATTAACGATGGCAGTTGTGAGCTGGACTATACCAGCGGGTATGCACTGGCCTTTATGCCGCGGAATGCAGCGGACTTTTCGCCAGGCAAAACGGTTGAAGTTAAGCCGATTGAGGTCAATATGCGCTGCAATTACGCCGTTACTCCGCAAGTGATGATCACCGGTAAGACCCCCTATTCAGCCAACCAGCAGGTGTTTCTTGACGCCAATAGTCAATGGCCCACGAATACTAATGGGGTGGGGTTTATGGTTCAGCCGGTAACGTCGGTGGCAGAGCGCGATACACCGCCGTCATTGAGTGATTTTTATCCCAGTGGTCTGGCAGGCAAGGCTATTGCGAATGGTGAAACCATGACGCTGCTACCACTAAACCAGGCTAACGGGTTCAGTGAAAACCAAGTGCTGTGGGTCGGTTTGGTGGGCATGGTTGACAGCAACCAAATAACACCAGGCGCATTTCAGGCGACGTTAACCATCACAGGGATCATTCCATAATGGAAGGACGGTCAAGATGAGAATGTTAGCATTATGCCAGAAGTCATCTTGGTGTTATGTCGGGTCGTTACTGCTAGGTTTGGGCGGCATAAGTATCACCGCTAGAGCGGCGGATTCGGTGAATGTTAACTTTTCAGCGGAATTTGTCGCACCCACTTGTACCATGAAGGTGCCCTCTTCGGTCAATTTCACCGCCAATGGAGCCTCGCTTCAGTCTTCAACCTTAACCGGTGAAGGGGTGGCAGCGATTGGCGGGGTGGAGCTTGCTTTTAGTAATTGTAGTAACCAGAGTTTTGCCGCCGCAGTCCCACAGATTATCGTTACCGGAAGAACGGTGCGATTGGGGGGAGTGATTACTATTTTGCTGATGCGCCGACGTTAGCAACGCCTGCAAACGGCTATGGCGTGAAATTGTCGGTCAACGGCCAGTCGCTTTTTCAGGACAACAGCAATATTGCTGTGACTGGCGGTGTACTTGGCGGGGGCGTAATTCGTGCAAAAGCGGGGAGTACGGTTACGTCATTAAATGGCACCGCGTTGAATTTAACAGCGCAATTATCATGTGGAAGTTATTCCCCTTGTAGTGATGCACCGTCTCATAAATTGGGGGCGTTTAAAGCAACGGTGACCTTTCAATTGGCTTATGAGTGATCCCCGGAAAAAAACAGATGAAAAAAATTCGTAATGTGTTGACGGTGTTGTGGGTTGCATTATGGGGGGCTTACCCAATGGTGGGGGCTACGGAAGGGATCAAACTGCCCCAGACGCGTGTGATTTATCACGCAGAGAATAAAAGCACCACTGCGGGCATTCAAAACCTGAGTGATATCCCTTATCTGGTGAAGGCCGAGGTGGTGAATCTTCCCGGGCAGCCTGATCAACAGGCCATTCCTTTTTTGGTGACACCGCCCTTATTTCGTTTAGAGCCACAAGAGCAGTTTCGGGTTCGTATTTTACTACAGGGAAAAACAGAGTTACCCACTGATCGGGAATCTGTGTTTTATCTGAGTTTTTTGGCGATCCCCTCCACATCCCAACCGGGTCAGGCGGTGGATACTACAGTCACCGTCCGGTTATCGATAGGGATACAGCCGCTGATTAAATTGTTTTATCGCCCAGCAGCATTACCGATGACGGCGGGTGAAGCACAAAGCAGACTGGTATTTCGTGCTTATCAGGATGAGGTGGTGATGGAAAATCCTACCCCCTATTATCTGACGTTAAATACGCTCGAGCTTAAAGGGAAAAACATCGACTTGGCGCAAACCGGAGCGATGATCGCCCCATTTTCCAAGAAAACCTACCGAGTCATTGGGCAAACAACGAAGGCGACTTATAGCACCATTAATGATTACGGCGCAGTGAGTCAACCCTATCAGTTGGCCATCTCCGTTTCGGGGGGCAGACCATGAGTTTGGGCTGGCATCAAGCATTTGGATATGCAGTGAGAAATCACCGATGTCTGTGGATGGGGATATTACTGTTTCTTTGCGCTGGGCACACTTGGGCTGGAAATGCCAATGAACGCCAGGGCATTACCTTGCAATCTACGCGCGTTATTTATCCGGCTAATGAGACCAAAGGGATAACCTTTGCCGTCACTAACGATACTCAGTCGGTGTATTTGGTGCAATCGCGCGTTGAGGCCTGGCCGTCTTCACTTGCTGAACCGGTCGATGCATCCAGTGAGGTGAAAGCGGCTTCCCCGTTTATCGTCCTGCCGCCATTAACTCGCCTAGAGTCCAAGGATACGCTGACATTGCGTATTCGTTTGATTGAAAAAACATTACCCGCAGACCGTGAGTCTGTCTTTGCGTTTCAGGTCAAAGCGATCCCGAGCCAAAGTGAAGATGACAAACAGTCTGAGAGCAATGGGGCTGGGCAAGCGCGCATTATCCTGGCATTACAAAATACCTTGAAGCTGTTCTATCGCCCTGAGGGGTTACCGCCGTATGACGTTCAACAGGTTGCCCAGGCCTTGCAATTTCAGCGTCAGGGAACGCAGCTTGTCGTGACCAATCCTACCGCGTTTTATGCCACGTTTGATGAGTTGTCAGTAGCAGGAAAACCCATTGAGGCAGACGCATTATTTAGCATGGTGCCACCGTTGGGGCAGCAAAGTTACCCGTTACCCAACGCGTTGCATTCAGGCGAAGTTCGCTGGCGGTTACTTGATGACTATGGTGTCAAGACAGAGCCTGTGACACGCACACTCAATAATAATCGTTGAGAAGATAGATGATTAGGCCTTATTACACCCAGCCTTCCTACAAACGGCTAGGTAAAAAAAAGTTTTCGTATCATCCTTTAATGTTTGCCTTATGTTTGGGGTGTCACCCGGTGTTGGCGGATGATTACTTTGACCCCGCTTTTTTGGGTGAAGCAACACCGGTGGATTTATCGGCATTCTCTAAGCCTGGCGGTGTGGCTGAAGGGGAATACACGGTAGTGGTATTGATCAATCAGCAGGCCACCGGGGAATTTACGCTGAACTTTCAGAAAAATACTCAAGGCCAAGTGGTTCCCTTACTCACGATCGCACAGTTGGAACAGTGGGGGGTGGATGTCAATAATATTCCGACACTCAAAGCCCTTGACCCCCAGACGGTGATTGATGATTTAGCCTCTTATATTCCTCAGGCGACGACTAAGCTGGATCTTGCCAATTCGCGTTTAACCGTCAGCGTGCCACAAATAGCCATGCAGCGTTCCTATGGCAACTGGGCTGATCCCAGTTTATGGGATCACGGCATTCCGGCATTTTTGACTAACTACAGTATTAGCGCTGGTCGGACAACCAATACGGCGGACGGACAAAGAATACAGAATGATAATATGTTTGCCTCGTTCCGCATGGGGGCTAATGTAGGCCCGTGGCGGCAACGCAGTACCATGACCTATACCCAATCCAGTGATAGTGGCGGGGACTATAGTGCTAATCATTCACAAACCCAATTCTCCAATACCTATTTGTCCCGTGATCTTCGGGGATTACGTTCAAGCCTGTTGTTGGGAGAAAGCAGTACCGGCAGTGAGATCCTGGACAGTGTGCCTTTCAAGGGGATCAAACTGAGCTCGAATGAGCAAATGCTGCCCAATCAGTTACGCGGGTTTGCGCCGATTATAAGCGGGGTCGCCAATAGCAACGCGCGCGTCACGGTGCGCCAGAACGGGAGTATTGTCTATGAAACCTATGTGGCGCCGGGGCCTTTTGCGATTAATGACATTCAACAATCCGGGATGTCGGGCAATTATGATGTCACCCTGACCGAAGCGGATGGCACGGTGCGCCAGTTCACTGTGCCTTACTCGTCTTTACCGATGATGTTACGTCCCGGTGGTTGGAAGTATGAATTGACCGGCGGGCGTTATGACGGAGGTTATACCACTCAGTCACGGGATGCCGATTTTCTCTTGCTGACCGGTGTGTACGGGTTACCGCAAGATGTCACGGTGTACGGTGGGACACTGTTGTCCAAAGATTATCGAACGGCCAGTGGTGGCATGGGGATATCGTTGGGCCATATTGGTGCCATTTCTGTTGATATGACTCACTCTGCCGCGCAGTTTGAACAAGAGGGTACCAAAACTGGGCAATCTTACCGTGTGCGCTATTCCAAAAGTCTGTTGTCAACCGGGACCGGGGTTGATTTAACGGCATTACGTTATTCGACCAAGCATTATTACAGTTTCAGTGAATTTAATAGTGAGGGATATCAATTAAGTGAGGGGGTGACTCCGTGGGTGGCACAACGTCGGCGTAGCAGTCTCCAAATCCAGTTAAGTCAGCAGATGGGAGATTGGGGGGCATTGGATTTCCGGGCTAATCGAGATGATTATTGGGGCAGTGACCGAAGCTTGAGGGGGGTGTCTCTGGGCTACAGTAATAATATCAAAGGGATAAACTATGGTATTAATTACAATATTGACCGGGTGAAAAGTAGTTCGGGGTACTGGCCGGAAAATCGCCAAATCTCGCTGAATATCAGTATACCCTTTAGCATGTTGGGCTCTTCACCGATACTGCAATCTCACTATGCGACGACATCGATTACCCATGATAACCGTGGGCAGACGCAGAGCCAAACGGGGCTGAGTGGCCATTTACCGAACAGCAATGTGAATTACAATTTATCGCAAAGCTGGGGTAATCAAGGCCAAACGGCAAACAGTAATCTCAATGTGGGCTATCTGGGAAGCAAAGGGACATTGAGCACCGGGTATAGTTACAGCCATCAATCAAATAGCCTAAATATGACCGCCAGTGGAGGGGTATTGGTACATGCAGAGGGGGTCACTCTGTCCAATACGCTGGGGGATTCAGTGGCACTTGTCAGTGCCCCTGATGCATTTGGGGTGAAAACAAATAGCAGCAATGCGATTACTGATTGGCGAGGTTATGCGGTTGTTCCTTCTCTTTCGGCTTATACCAGAAACAATGTCGGGCTTGATCCGAGTAGTTTACCTGACGATATCGAATTAGTGCGTTCCAATATCAATGTGTATCCGACGCAAGGTGCGGTAGTTAAGGCGACTTTCGCTACCCGTGTCGGTTATCAGGCATTGATTACCTTAAGACATGACTATGGCATGGTTCCTTTTGGGGCCATCGCATCGTTAATGGGTGTCCCTCCGGGGGAGGAAAATAGTGCAATTGTCGGGGATAATGGCCTGGTCTATATGAGTGGGTTACCGAAATCCGGCAGTATTGTGGTGAAGTGGGGGAATATATCCTCGCAACGCTGTACGGCAATCTTTGACGAAAAATCATTAGCCCTTAATCCTGAAAGTGGTATTCGCCAGGTGACATTGAGATGTTTATTTGAAGTGCCTGAAATTCAAGTGGCAAGTAACGGCTAGCCGAATTTGGTGACATAAATGAATACTAAAATAGACACTGCCATTGGTTTTCTTGGGCAACAGAAAGGGTTAATAGCGCAAGCTAAAATTAATCTATTTTTTATTTTATTAAACTGAACTTATTTATCGTGGTGTTTTTAGAACGCTATAAGTTTATATTTAACACTAGCAATGACAGGATAAGGATAATGAAAAATATTACCATGCCCTATTCAGGTTTAGTCTCTCGACGCGTGAAACGTCAGTTTTTGTGGTTGAGACAGGGCGCGATTGGTGGCGTCGCTCTTTTCATGCTTTGTCCTGCTTTTGCGGTTGACTATACCGTTTTCCCTGGGAGTGTGATGCAGCTGACTACCATTAACGGGCAGCTTAGCGGCGGGACCGGCACGACAATTACCACCTCAAGCTATTCTTTGCGTATGGCGGGTGGTGGGCTGACAACCGCTAGTATTGATAGCTCCTGTCAAGTACCCGTCACGGTAAATGGTTATACCGGGACCGCGGCAGTGGGTGGGCGTAATGATATTGTGGTGGGGGTAACGGGTACCAGTAGCGGGGCGCAAGTTAATATCGGCACCACATCTGCGGCGGTGTCTGGTAAGCAAAATATCTACTCCATTGCGGGCAGTTGGGACAAGTATGGCAAGATAAGTTCATCCACCGCATCCGCAGCGAGTTTGGGCCGGAATTGTCTCTACCCGGCAGGGGCCCCAAGCAGTGGGAGCATATATTATAGTGGTGCCGCTAATGCGTATGTAGGGAATGTTCCAGCCACCCTTAATTTGAATATCTGGGCTTATATTGGCCCTAATGTTCCCTATGGAACTTATAACTTGACGCAATTATTTTTTCGTCAGGGAGTTTCAACCGGGACGGCAACATTGGTTTCAAGTAGAGCTATTCTCAATCCAGGCGATAGGCTGATTGTTAGAGCGCCCCCTTGTTCGTTAGGTGTGGGCAAAAGTACGGTCACTTTTACTAACCTGTCGACATCTTCCGATATGTCAGCATCAGTCGGGGATAGCTTATCAGTGAATTGTACTGGCAGCTCAGTCAGCGCTAAAGCCTATGTTAGAGCCACTGGGATAACAGGAACGGCAACGGCTGATCTGTATGGGTTGGGGCTGATCAATAGTGATACCAAACAATCAAAGGTGGATGGTACCGGGATCATTGTCCGTGGTGAGCTGGGAAATTCCCGCGCAAAAAACTGTTCGGGAGGTAGGGAGGCAAGTTCAGTTTTATTTGCTCCCCAATCATTATTGCCGGGATATTATGTGTTCGATCTCTCTGCCACTAGCCGTAATATCGCAATCCCACTGGAGTGGTACGCCTGTACAACATCTAAGACTGTTCCAGGAAAATACACTGGTGCGGTAACACTGGGTATTACCTATCAGTAAATGGCTATTTTACCCCAGACGAGAGAGTGCCGCTTAGTGACCTCTAACATGCCTGGCTTTCTACATCACAGTGCAGTGAGTAGAAAACCAGGACATGAATCTACGGCGGACTTAAATTAAGTTACGCTCCTTTAATTTGTTGCGGCTTCATAAGTCAGCACTTCATCGGCCTGCGTGGTCAGGGTGATGTTATTGACTGAGTCATGTAGCAAAACATCTTGTATATAGCTGAAGTTCCATGCCTTTTGCGTATCAAGATAAGTTACATTATCGAATTGGCTGTTATGTAGAAAGGAGATATTGGTCGCAATGGCGTGGTTAAATCTGACATTTTCAAAATGCAGGTTTTGATGATACGCATCACGTGGGAAAGTGAAGCCATAAGCCGCTTCCATCTCCGCAACGGTCATACCGTCAACCAAAATGCTATTTTGGGTACCCCCATCAATGCTGATATTTTGTACTTGTACATCACGAAATTGCGCCGGTTCTGATGCAGGCACCGCGTCATTAACATCGGAAGCGTACTTGATAGTAAAGATAAACGGTTGCTTGCCAAGGGATGACATCGCATTGTCGCGAAATACTACATTACGTGCACCACCACCATAGTAAGGGCGGCTTTTCATCCGTAGACCAACATCGGTCAGGTACATCACATTATCTTCCGCCAGAATATTCTCGATCCAGGCACCAGTGTGGCTACCAGCGACAACGGCCCCGTGACCATTACGGAAATAGTTATTGAAAATCCAGGTGCCACTTTGCGGCGGTTGGTGATACTCCTCAACTCCTGCGCCGAAACCTGCCGCGAAGTTTACGCAGTCATCGCCAGTATCGAAGAAGCTGTTAAACACCATGGCGTTCTGGCTATTACCAAACTCCAGCCCATCGGCGTTATTGGCATCGTAGGTTTTATTAATAATGCCATTGATGGCGATATTCTCGTTTTCCAACATCATGATGCCATGATAGGCCGGGTTTAATATCGTCAACTCGCCAATGTAGAGATTCTCGACACCGCGTAAGGTGATTAAGCTGGAGCGTCGGTTACTGTATGCGGTACTGGCAGGCAGACCATCAGCAATCCCCTGTGCAGTTTGTGCCGCGGCGAGAATACCGTCCGTATTGACCTTATTGACATTACTGGCACGATATTGTGGCAGCGTGTTACCCGTTTCATCGGTGAGATTTTCTGGGCCACCCGCTTTGATGCCGCGTACCCAGCCATTGCCGTCAATGGTTCCCTGACCAACAATGCGAATATTCTTGAAGGTACCGGCATGGGCAGAGCCAGTATCATTGGGCTTTAGCGCATTAATCAATGATGGCGGACGTTTTGGCAGTGGGGCAGGGAGCTGATAAGGATAGAGGTAATAGCCTTTTTCCAGCGGGTAATCGTCAGGGGATGCCGACCCTAGCAAAGTGGCATTGGCGGTGATTTCCAGCGTCATATCACTGTGTAAGAACAGTGCGCCGGTTTTAAAGGTGCCCGGGGGAATGAGCACTTTACAGCCTTGTGGATACAGTTCAATGGTGCAGCTATCAATGGCCTTTTGGATTGCCGCGGTATCCAGTGTCGTACCATCACCTACTGCGCCGTAGTTTTGGATATTGACTACTTGGGGCGCGGTGGGGGTTGTAAATGCCAGTGGTAAACTTTCTATCGATTCGGTTCCATCAGCATAAACTGCACGTACCGTAAATTGGTAGGTGGTTTCAGGCGTTAAGTTCTGAACAGTAAAATTATGCAGGCTGATTTTGCTATGCCACTGATTAGGATCCCGGTTTTGATAAAAATTATCGATATAGGGCTTAGCCGGTGAGTAGGCATCGTGGTTGGCTTTGGTGCCACCAAGCAATTTGCCATTCATATAGACGTTATAATCGCTGATATTGTTGTATTGTTGCGGCTTGTTCCATACTAGCACCACACTATGTTCATCATAGGCAAGTGGCGGAATACGCACATTTTGTGGTGCGGCAGAGCGATCAACGGGGGAGTCTGAATTCGAGTTCTCGTTTGAGTTCTCGTTTGAGTTCTCGTTTGAGTTTGAGTTCTCATTCGAGTTCGAATTTTCATTCGAGTTCGCGTTTTCGCTTGAGTTCGTGTTTGAGTTCATGTTTGAACTCGAGCCATTATCGCACCCACTAACTAATACACTGAATACCAGGGGTAGACAGCAGGCAATACGGCGAGAAAATAAAAAACCAGACATGTTCTTCTCCAATCAGGTTAACGTGATGTTTAAACATCATTTTTCTGGAAAAAAATTCTATTTTTTGATTGCCGCAGTGACCAGTATCGATAAGCGGCATCACGGCAATAATGTAGTTTTATTTATTGAAATACAATTTCAATAAATAGAAAATATCATTCTTTTTTTGATTAAAATCGATTTTTTGTTTGTTATTGTCAGGAAGATCACAGAGGAGGGGGGAACGCTGCGATATCAGTCGCACCGCTAAGGGTGTTCAAGAATAGATCGCTATGAACGGAAAATGTTCACTCAGAATGTCAGACAGCATTTTATTGAAAAGTGGGGGTTGCCAAGGCAAAACGATTGGTACATAATGCGCCCCACATTGGCAGAGAATGTTGAAAATCATTTAATATCAATGTGTTAAATTTAAGCTTGGTTTTTTTCTGGCTAAAAATGAGAAAATCATGCTGTTGAACAACAGATGACGCAGTAATAAGTAAGCCAGTAATAAGTAAGCCAGTAATAAGTAAGCCAGTAATAAGTAAGCCAGTAATAAGTCAATGATAAGATAGTACCTATGCGACGCGGGAATAGCTCAGTTGGTAGAGCACGACCTTGCCAAGGTCGGGGTCGCGAGTTCGAGTCTCGTTTCCCGCTCCAATTCTTCTTCCAGTGGAAGCTTTTTGGTTCCACAACTCATTGAAATAAAATCGTAAATCTTCTCGTAACTTCCATGCAATAACATGGGAATGTACTCAAACTCAGATTATTTAAGTCCACTGACAACACCCTCGAGCCTATTGAGTAGCTCAATCGGACAATTTTCCTCATCAACAGTCTGTAGCTACCTTTAATGGCAGTGCGTGTCTGCTTCCTATTCCTCTTCACCAGAACCACAACTGAAAACCAATATAGATGAGAGCAACCCGCAATGGCTCACCTGACCGATTTAGCCGTTTGCCGTGCCAGAACTACCCGCAAACTATTTCATCCATCAATATCAATAAATTGCTGTTGTTGTCATCACCCTGAATTAGGTCATCCGTAATCTGTTGATCAGCTATGCAAAAGAGCCCACAGTGTTTCCACTGTGGGCTCCCAATTTATTGGTTAGACAATAATTTGGTTATTGCTTAGACAATAATTTGGTTATTTTGCAACAACGTTTCCAGATCAGTATGGACATTAGCCAACGTAATGGCACTGGTAAAGACGTTCGCATTGCCTGAACCATCGCGATCAATACTGATCACCGTGTCATTGCCGACGTTCTCCACCTTCAGGTACTTAAGAATACCTTGGGAAGAGTAGTCCAATTCCATATTGCCATCATCCTGGAAGAAGGAGATTGAGCCGTTGTAGTCCAGCAGATCACTCAGGTCAATCAGGTCCGCATCACCGTCAGTCACCACGTCACCCACATGGAAGCCATGGACGATATCGCTGCCATTACCGCCGGTGCCGTCAGTTTCCATCCCTGCCAAGACCTTATACATCAACGTATCGTTACCACCGTTAATCAGGTAGAACGTATCGTTGCCGCCGCGGCCTTCAAACAGGTTGTTAGCCGAGTTATCAGTAAAGGTATCGCCCTGGCTAGAGCCAATCAAGCCTTCGATACTGATCAACTTATCAGAGCCTTGGCCTGTGGCCGTACCTTCCCACAAATTAGCCGTAATGGCCGCAGACGAACGGCTGTAATCAACGATATCCATCCCCGCTGTGGCACTCCAGACTGCCTTACCACTGACAATCTGGTTCCAGCCACCACTCCCGTTGTAGGTATCGTCACCCGCTGAAGCAAAAAAGGTATCGTTATAGCCGGTACCGACAATGCCCGTTGCAGTGGTATTGGTGGCAGCAGTATCACTTTCCGCCGTCAGTACATACGCATCATGGGATTTACCGGTGGTTAAGCCACCCCAGTTCTCATTAACCGTGCTATTGGTGTAACCGCCTTGGCTACTTTCTGCGCCAACATGGTTGGTCTGGCCATTGGTAATACGCAACAACTGCACCGAGTAAACTTCATTCGGATCCAACCCGAAGAAGCTTACCAGACCCATACTGTTGCTCGAGCCCGAGGACTGTGGGTTAATCAACTGCGTTGCCACCAACTCACCCTTCGAGTTATACAGCTTGACGGTATTGCTGTAGAAGGTATTGATGCCTTGGCCATCAACAATACGGATCTGCAGGCTGGTACCATCAGCGGCAATGTTGGTGTTTTTCACCAGCAAGGTCGGTGCAGCATTATCACTCGACACCACTGCGCCATCTGCACCTGAACGATACAGCACCAGGTCCATTGAACCATCCCAATCATAATCCAGGGCGACTGCACCCGTCAGATTACTGTAGGTGGTTGCTGTCAGAGCAATGCCGGCAGCCGACCAGTTGTTAGTGCCAGTGTTGAGATAGAGTGCAGGGCTAGCGGTAACACCCGAGCGTGGCACTTCAACGATGTCCATTTTACCATCATGGTTCCAGTCAACCGCCAATGAAACACCACCATCCAAGTTGTCACCAAACCATAATGCCTGAGCGTCTGTAGCATTCAGATTACCCGTGCCATCGTTCAGATAGATACGGCTTTCATCAGTGTTACCAACAGTAGCGCCTTTAGAACCACGGCTCAGGAACAGATCCAACCAACCATCACCATTGTAATCGGCATAGGTCATGGAAATGGCCCTATCACCGGCATCTTCATGGCCGTCATTGCGGAACACATTGGAATAAATATCTACTTTGCCAAAGTTGGTCTGGTTGGTACCTGTGGTCTGGTTATACAAGACAGCAAGACCGCGCCCGAGGTTACCTCCGTTCGACGTAAGTGTGTTGAAGTCGACATGGCCAGTAATATCAATGGTACCGTTATTATCGATATCCACCGCCCCAAGTTCGTGCATAAAGCTCAAGCCAGCAGGCAGCGCACCACCTGGATTACCATTTGTGCCGTCAGCACTCAGTACACCATTTTCGTTCTTAAGGAACGATATAGAGTCTGCTTCCGAGTCCGCCAACACAAAGTCCAGATAGCCATCACCGTGACGGTCATAGGCTATCACCCCCCCTAAGTGGTTAAGGCTGCCTTGGTCTACTGATTTCGCCGTGTAACTGCCATCAGCATTCTGCATCCAGTAGGCAGTACGTCCACCGTTACCATAAGAGCTGACCTGTGACATCACATCAGTCAAACCATCTCGGTTAATATCCGCAAAGGTCGCCGAGTTAATAAAGCGGCCATAACTTCCCTCGGTTACATCGCTTGGTTGTGCCAGGTACTTGGAGTTGTAATCCTCCAGGTTTTGCATATTGTAGACTCGCCCAGCGTTAGCGGTACCTGTGCCCGTTGCAGCACGCGCACTCTGGAAGAATGACCACAAGCCATTTGTCCCAATGGTCACTGCTGCCGCATTCACGCCAAGGCCTTCCCCATCGGTCGTCCCCCCCACTTCTGCACGATCAGCGTATTACCATCACCCTCAGTGACCCCGATACTGGTGGAGGCACTTAACGAAGAACGGTTACCAGCCTCATCCCACACCATAAAGGCCAGATTATGCGCGCCGGCTGGTAGTGTGCTGCTGATTGACCAGCTACCGTCAGCATTGGCTCTAGCAAAGCCGATAATCTGATCCAGCCCTTCCTGGTAGGTCCCATTACCGTTGACATCACTCACCAGTGAAACAATCGCCCCTGCTTCAACCTTACCGTACTTGGCTTCGTTGAAGGTGTAGGTGGTGGTGCTGTTAACAATTTGCGGCACATCAGGCGCACCAAGGATCGCATTCGGTGCCTCCAGATCAATCACAACCTTATAGTTGCTATTGAAATTGACGTTCGTGCCCAGGTTACCGGCAGCATCAATCACCCGCAGTTGGTAGTTAAACGTGGTGCTCTGAGTGACCGCAGCCAACTGATGACTCCAGTTAGTCCCGGCTTCAGACAACAGCGTGGTCCAGTTACTCCCATTATCAAAGGAGATCTGCAGATACTGGTCGTTCTGCAGCGCAGCGCTCAACGCCCCCTTGATGGTCACCGTACGGTCGCGGGTGTTCATATCGCTGTTTACCGCTGTCGCACTGTGGCTGAACAGATCGCCGGTGGTCAAACCGTTCGAGGTATCGGTGGTAATACCCGCTGTGGTGGTCAAACCATTCAGGTTCGGTGCCACGGTGCTCACGGTCAGCGCATGTGCATCGGTGTCACCAATATTACCCGCCTGATCAACCACACGCGCCTGGATGGTATAGTCAGCTGACGTCAACGGCTTGCTTTGCAGATCTACCGTCCAACTGCTGGCGGTCGTGCTGCTCGCTTTGGTCCAGGTTTGGCCGCCATCAACACTCACTTCGACCCACTCGTCTGCCAGCAGGGCCTTGTTCAGTGTACCGTTAATCAACAACGTGGTATCGCTGGTGTTGAAGTCGGTATTGCTGATACCCAAATCATCACTGATTGAGGTGATGGTAATTACCGCATCAGAAATCGTCGCATCAATGGTGATGGTTTGAGTCGCACTCGGCGCACTCTCCTGATCTGCATCGTTGGTCCCCGTCACTTTGAAGTTGTAAGTACCGTCTGCCAATGCCGGGTTGGGTGTAAAGCTCCAACTACCACCTGGGCCTGCAGTAGTCGTACCTACCACAGTTTTATCGTTATAGATGGTAATCGTATCGCCTTCAGCCACCGAAGAGGTCCCGCTCAAGGTTGGCGTATTGTCCTTGGTCAAACTACCGCTAGCCAATGGCATACGGGTAGCGCCGGTATCATCAATAATACTGTCGATAACCGGAGTGCCTGGGGTCAATGACATAATAACGTCATAGCTGGTGCTCGGCTTGGCGCTATTACCTACCTTGTCAGTCTCTTCTACTGTCAACGTGTTTTTACCGTCATACAGTGAGCCCGTCGCGGTCAACGTCCACTGGCCATTGCTGCCTACGGTGGTGGTACCCAGTACTTTGGTCAGCCCATTGCCATCGGTGCTGTATACCGTGATGGTGTTACCCTCTTCAGCACCGGTACCGTTAATCAACGGATTGCGATCATCCAACACGTTACCCTTGCTGACCGGGCCTGTCACCAAACCATACTGATCGACGACTTCAGTGATCGCCACCTTGCTCACATCCGGTGGCGTGAAGTCCAGCGTCAGGGTAAAGGTTGTCGATTGTTGGCTGACGTTACCCGCCTTGTCGGTGGACGTGACGTAAAAATCATGCGTGCCTTCTGACAGGCCGCTGGTTGGCGTAAAGCTCCACTGGCCGCTGCCATTAACTTGTGCTGACCCTATCTCACCATGTTGGTCATAGATCTTCACTATGCTGTTGGCTTCCGCATGGCCGCTCAGGGTAGGCGATGGATCATCCGTCGCGCTGCCGCTAGTCATGCTCTGTGGCTGGATATCACCCACATCGTCTGCTGCCGAGTCGATAACCGGTGCTGTCGGGGCCACGGAGTCCACAGTAAATACCCAGGTGCCAGTGGTGCTGACATGACCGGTCAGATCTTTGGCACTGGCACTCAGGGTATGTAAACCTTGGCTCATGTCACTGCTTGGCGTAAAGCTCCAGTTACCACTTGCCTCTACTGTGAGGCTGCCCAGTACGCCATTTTCATCGCTGATGGTCACCACACTGCCCACCTTCGCGGTACCGGTCAGCGTCGGACGGGTATCATCCGTCACCCCATTTTGTGTTACGGAACCCGTGATACTGCCCACGTCATCTTGCAGACCAGTCAGTTGTACCTGGCCTGGCACCACATCTACGTTGAAAATCAGGTGTTGCCCTTCACCGCTGGTGTTACCCGCCGGATCCGTCACCGTGGTGGTCAGATCATGTGGGCCGTTATTCAATGGCGTGCTTGGCGTAAAGCTCCAGTTACCCTGGTCATTCACCAACGCGGTGCCAATCACCTCGTCATTATCCCACACAGTCACCACACTGTTCGGCTCTGCCTTGCCACTCAGGGTTGGCGTGTTGTCGTCAGTGGTTTCATCGGTGCTGATTGGCCCGGTCACGCTGCCCACATCGTCGGTCACCACCAGGTCTGTGACCAGTGCCGGTGCCTTGGTATCGACCATGATGTCGAAGATACCTGTCGGTTTGCTGGTGACACCAATCTCATCGGTCACCGTCGCGGTCAGCTTGTGGTTGCCATCAATCAATGCCGTTTCTGGCGTAAAGCTCCAGCTACCATTATTTTCCACTTTCACGCTACCAATGACTTCACCATCGTCATACACCTTCACGATGCCACCTGCCACGGCGGTACCCTTCAGCGTCGGGGTATTATCGTCAGTCACTTTACCCTTCTGCAGCGGTCCAGTCACAGGTCCGACATTATCGTCCACCGACGTAATCACTGGTGGTACTGGCGCGCCAGTTCTGATGGTAATGCTGTATTCGGGTGATGCCACCGTGGTGTTGCCTACCGCATCACTCTCTGTCGCGGTCAACTCAGCAAGACCATCCACAAGCAGCGCTGTCGGCTTCATTGACCAGGAGAGATCATCCTGCACGATCGCCGTGCCGATAATCTCGCTGCCGCGGTACACCGTAATGATGTTACCTTTTTCCGCACCGGTGCCGCTGATGGTTGGGCGGGCGTCATCGGTGGTGGTACCCGAAGCCACATTGCCGGTCTTACCACCCACTTGATCATCCACGCCAGTGATCGTCACTTTGCTGGCATCCGGTGCAGAGTAGTCGGTGGTCAACTTAAAGATGTCAGATGGCTCACTGGTGTTACCCGCCTTATCCGTCGCAGTAGTGGTGATCTTGTGCTCACCTTCCACCAATGGGGTGGTTGGGGTAAACGACCAGACACCATCGTCGCCGGCAGCAACCGACCCCAACAGTTTGCCATCATCATAGACATTGATGATGCTATTTGGCTCTGCCGTCCCTTCGAAGGTCGGGTTGGCATCGTCAGTAGCACTGCCGTTGGTCAATGGACCACGGTTATCGCCTACGTCATCAATGGCGTTACCCATCACCGGCTGCTCTGGGGCGGCGGTATCTACCTTCAGTTCAAAGGCGGGAGAGGTTACCTTCTTACCGGCGGCATCTTCTGCCGTCACGGTCAGGCTGTGGTTACCCTCGATCAGATCGGTCTCTGGCGTAAAGCTCCAGCTACCATCTTTCTTGACGATAGTGGTGCCCAGCACATCATCCCCATCCTTCACGGTGATGACACTGCCTGGCTTGCCGCTGCCGTTCAGTTCTGGACGTGCATCGTCGGTGACCTGACCGGGTTGCAGGTTACCGGTTACAGACCCTACGTTGTCATTGACTGACCCCAGCTGTACCAGCACCGGGGTATCGTCCACCACAATCTTGATATCCGGGCTTGGCTCACTCACGTTGCCCGCCGGATCAGTCACCGTGGTATTGAGGGTGTGGTCGCCATTATCCAGCGGATCAGTCGGGGTAAAAGTCCATTTACCTTCATCATCGATCTTGGCAGTACCGATTTCTTCACCGTTGTCATAAATAGTGACCGTGCCGCCCGGTTCGCCGGTACCGTTCAGGTTTGGTGAACGGTCATCGGTGGTATCTCCCGGATTCACTTCACCGGTCTTCTCACCCACGTTGTCGGTGATAACGATATCGCCAGCCGGATTAGGTACGGTGGTGTCAATATTAATACCGAAGCTGCCGCTTGGTGCGCTGACATTACCTGCGATATCCGTTGCGGTGGTGGTCAGATTATGGTTGCCATCTTTCAGGGCCACATCGGGGGTAAAGCTCCACTCACCCTTGCCATTGGCCGTGGTTGAACCGATCAGTTCACCGTTATCATAGATCTTGACCAGGCTGTTGGCTGTTGCACTCCCACTCAGGGTTGGGGTGGTGTCGTTGGTTAAATCGTCCTTCTGCAATGGGCCCACGTGTGGCTCTGCGTTGTCCACCACACTGCCGATAGACGGCTGAGTAGATACCGGGATGTACAGCGTAACGTCATAGCTCGGAGAGGAGAAATTACTGCGGTTGCCTGCAGGATCCTGAGCAATAATCACCAGTTGGTTGCTGCCTTCTAACAATGGCAGTTCTGGTGACATGCTCCAGGTATTATTGTCTTGCACGACTGCGCTACCAATCAGATGCTGACCAGCAGCATCGGTGGTGTAGACAAATACCGTATCACCCGCAGTACCAATACCGCTGATCAACGGTTGGCTGTCATCAGTCACCGCACCCTTGGCCACCGCACCCTGGCTACCACCCACGCGGTCTTCGACGGAAGTAATCGCCAAATGGGCAGGGTCATCTAACGGAGACGTGGTATCCACAGTAAAGTTCAACGGCTCAGAGGGCTTACTTTCGTTACCTGCTGGATCGGTTGCCGTGATGGTAATACTGTGATTGGTTTCGTCGAGTGGTGTCTCAGGCGTAAAGCTCCACTTGTTGTTATCCCCAACCACCGTTGAACCAATCTTTTCACCGTTATCATAGATATTGATAATATCGCCAGGCTGGCCGCCACCACTGAATTTAGGCTGAGTATCATCGGTTGTACCGCCATTCTTGATTGCGCCGGTGATAGCACCCACGTCATCCTGGGCATTCGACACATCAGGTTGAGCTGGAGCCGTGGTATCAACCACGATCACAATAGGATCAGAAGGTGTGCTGGCATTACCGGCCGGGTCAACTTCACTGACCGTCAGGCTATGGTTGCCCTCGGCCAGGGGCTCTTCAACCTGATAGCTCCATTCACCTTTACCATTAACGACCGTCGAGCCAATCGGCTTACCATTGTCACTAATAATAATGACATCGCCAGGTTGCCCCACACCTTTCAGTTCAGGTTGGGTATCATCCGTGGTGCTGCCACTGGTCAATGGGCCGGTAACGGCACCGACGTCATCGATAACGCTCCCAATAGCAGGCTGGGTAGGGGCTTGTGTATCGACGTTAAATTCCCAACCACCACTGTGCTTACTCTCATTACCCACAGGGTCGGTTTCAGAAACCGTGATGTTGTGCTTTCCATCAGTCATCGGTGTCTCTGGCTGGAAAGACCAACGACCATCGTCATTGACGACGGTCTCGCCAATCACATTACCGTTGTCATAGATAGTCACTTTGTCACCTGGCTGACCGCTACCGGTCAGGACAGGACGTGAATCATCCGTGGAATCACCCGGTTTTATTTCACCGACAACGTTCCCCGTTTTGTCCATGACATGCTGCATACCAGGGACATCCGGCGGTGTGGCATCAACCGTGAAGTTCAGAGGATCAGAAGGCGAGCTGACATTACCAGACGGATCAGTCTCGGTGATCACCATTTGGTGAGCGCCGTCACCCATTGCTTGATCAGGGGTAAATGTCCAGTTGCCATTGCCATCAATGACCACGCTGCCAATGGCACTACCGTTGTCATACACGGTGATGATGTTACCAGCGACACCTGTACCACTTAAGGTAGGATGAGATTCATCTGTCTGGCCGCCGTTTTTAATTTGGCCCTGAATAGAACCCGTATGGTCAAGTGCACCGCCAATCGCCGGTTTTGCCGGAGGGGTCGCTTCAGGGGTATTATCATCTTTACTACGGTTATGATAGGCAACCGCGGCCCCAGCGCCGATCGCTGTCGCTGCCGCCAGAAAACCCAAAAAACCAAATAGCGCATCATGATTATCATCAGAAGCGACAAAAATGCCTTCACCACTGCCTTGAGATGGACCACCTAATGCTGCAGGCGATGACTCACCATCAGTAAAGAGATAGCCGTGCTCATAGCCTTCCCCGGACAAGGGAACATAGGCATACAGCTGGCCATCTTCAGCCATTCCCAGTAACACCGGGTTGTTGGCTTCACCATTAAAGTAGTCTTCAATAATAATACTGGCTTGTGTGTCCCCTTCCTGGATCACGTGCAACGCCTTGCCGACACGAACTAAAGTCACGTTCTCCGGAGCAAAATCATTGCCTAGATTCTTTAAGACGTATTTATTACCGTGAATTAATTTAACTTTAACTGCATTGTTGGCATTCGCGGTTAATAAACGGGTTTTCCCTTCGCCATTGTTAACAGCCAAAACTATCGTTTTTTCCATTACTTCGTAACTCCACCTGAGACTTAAATGATGTTTTAACCTTTGCTCCGTGATGGTTCTCTGACCTCCCTTGGTGGGAACAGATATCGTACGCTACGTGGAGAACTGGTTAAAATGTAGATACAAGACTGATTAAACTTCCACCATTGTTGCTGAAAAAAACAACGTTTTGAATAAGAATGTTCCGAATAACTTAGGGGGAGATGATCTTTCGTGGTGGATTATTAGGTGGCATGATGGACAGCTACAATTACTTTCGACAAAAACCAACCAAAACAGCATAATCTGCTAAAAACGATATCAGCAGATGAATACTGGTCAACGCTAATCCACTTGATGCTGAGAACAGGTCGTGTCTATAGCAAGCCAGAACCCAGAAATAGGGTGGAAGGTATTTTGTATCGAATGCAGGTTGGCTGCCCTTGGCGTGATGTCCCAGGCGCTTTTGGACATTGGCGTGCCATCTATCGGCGGTTTAACTTGTGGTCAAAGAAAGGCGTTCTTAATGTAGCTCTTTGTCGAGCTTAGGCAATTGGCTGATATTTATAGACGGTCGCATCGTTAAAGCCCATCAGCATGGCAGGTGATTGCTCTGAGGGGAAAGCGTCTATAGAAAAAGGGCAGGGTGGCAACACGACGAAAATCTATCTGGCTGTTGATGGTTGTGGCTTACCGATAGATTTCATTGTCACGGGTGGTGACAGTGAGAAAATCCGTGAGCAGGTTCGGCATAAAAGAGGTATACCGACCCTACCACGGAAACGGAACTCAAAGATTGGGAAGCGTTATTCACTGCTATTTAACAACGCATTGCTATTTAACAATGCACTGCTATTTAACAACAATATCTACCCGACGTCCCTGGGTGTTACAGCTACTATCTTGATGCTTGGCATTGGCTTCACACTGCTCAGCATCTTTGGCGATCCCCATACCACTGGTATGAGTGATCAAATTTTGATTAACGCCGGCACGGATCAGTGTATCGCGAACCGTATTTGCCCTGGCCTGTGACAAGCGTTGGTTTGCTGCCGCATTACCAATAGCATCGGTGTAACCAATTAACTGAATGTCAGAGACGTTATTCCCTTCCTTAAGGAATGTTATGACATGGTCCAATTTAGCTTTTGAGGCCGGTAAGATTGAACCATACTGACTTTTGCCGGTAGGAAAATGGAGACTTTCCTGCAACAACACGGCGGTACCACCCTTAACATATTCGCAGGCTTTCACTTGCTTCGCGCGATTAATAATGCGCGACTGTAGACGCATAGATTGCAAATCCGCCTCAGCCACAGAGCGTTTAGCTAACGCTGTCGTGGTCCCGGTCTCACCTGGATTAACCACCAGGAAATAGGTCGTTGCACCCAGGGTTTTCAGTTGATGTTTGGGGGCCAGTTTACCTTGATACAACGGTTGATCCTGGAAGTAGGACTCAATGGCGTGCCCACCAGGGACAACACAAAAGACCGTATACTCGCCAGGCAATAGTACCGATTGCAGTTGACGATCCACATAAACCGTCGCAGGAAGTTTACCTTCCGGATAGTAGAAGACAATTTGCGCCAACTCCGGCACAACCTCTCCGACAGGACGATAACCGTTTGCAATGGTCCCTGAACCAGCGGTCTGCCCATTGGCATCTAACACCGTAGACACCGTATTGTTATGCCCACCAGAGAGTCCCTCCTGCGCAGAAGCTGGCAAAGAACACCATCCGCTGGCTAACATTAATGACACGATAGTGGCGTACTTGAATTTATTACCAAAAGCTTTCATTAAAATCTCCATATAGGGCGATATTTCATCCATCAATATCAATAAATTGCTGGCGTTGTCATCACCCTGAATTAAGTCATCCGTAATCTGTCGATCAGCTATGCAAAAGAGCCCACAGTGTTTCCCCTGTGGGCTCCCATCTTATTGGTTAGACAATAATTTGGTTATTTTGCAACAACGTTTCCAGATCAGTATGGACATTAGCCAACGTAATGGCATTGGTAAAGGCGTTCGCATTGCCTGAACCATCGCGATCAATACTGATCACCGTGTTATCGCCGATGTTCTCCACTTTCAGGTACTTAAGAATACCTTGGGAAGAGTAGTCCAATTCCATCTTGCCATCATCCTGGAAGAAAGAGATTGGGCCGTTGTAGTCCAGCAGATCACTCAGGTCAATCAGGTCCGCATCACCGTCAGTCACCACGTTACCCACATGGAAGCCATGGATAGTATCGCTGCCATTACCGCCGGTGCCGTCAGTTTCCATCCCTGCCAAGACCTTATACATCAACGTATCGTTACCACCGTTAATCAGGTAGAACGCATCGTTGCCGCCGCGGCCTTCAAACAGGTTGTTAGCCGAGCTATCGGTAAAGGTATCGCCCTGGCTAGAGCCAATCAAGCCTTCGATACTGATCAACTTATCAGAGCCTTGGCCTGTTGCCGAGCCATTCTTACCCGTACCCTCCCAGAGTACAGCGGTGATAGCGCTTGCTGAACCGCTGTAATCAACGATATCCATCCCCGCTGTCTCACTCCAGACTGCCTTACCACTGACAATCTGATTCCAGCCACCACTCCCGTTGTAGGTATCGTCACCCGCTGAAGCAAAGAAGGTATCGTTATAGCCGGTCCCGACAATGCCCGTTGCGGTGGTATTGGTGGCAGCAGTGTCACTTTCCGCCGTCAGTACATACGCATCGTGTGATTTACCGGTGGTTAAGCCACCCCAGTTCTCATTAACCGTGCTATTGGTGTAACCGCCTTGGCTACTTACCGCGCCAACATGGTCAGTCTGGCCATTGGTAATACGCAACAACTGCACCGAGTAAACTTCATTCGGATCCAACCCGAAGAAGCTCACCAGACCCATACTGTTGCTCGAGCCAGAGGACTGCGGGTTAATCAACTGCGTGGCCACCAACTCACCCTTCGAGTTATACAGCTTGACGGTATTGCTGTAGAAGGTATTGATGCCTTGGCCGTCAACAATACGGATCTGCAGGCTGGTACCATCAGCGGCAATGTTGGTGTTTTTCACCAGCAAGGTCGGTGCGGCATTATCACTCGACACCACTGCGCCATCTGCACCTGAACGATACAGCACCAGGTCCATTGATCCATCCCAGTCATAATCCAGGGCGACTGCACCCGTCAGATTACTGTAGGTGGTTGCGGTCAACTTCACTGGCGCAGTATTCCACCAGGTATTAGTCCCCTGGTTCAGATAAAGTTGCGGACTAGCAGTAACACCTGAGCGTGGAACTTCAACGATATCCATCTTACCATCGTGGTTCCAGTCAACGGCCATTGAGATCCCGCCATCAAGGCTATCGCCAAACCATAATGCATCAACATCCTGCGTTAACAGATTCCCTTTACCATCGTTCAGGTAGATACGGCTTTCATCACTGTTATTCCCGCCTTTAGAACCACGGCTCAGGAACAGATCCAACCAACCATCACCGTTGTAATCGCCATAGGTCATGGAAATGGCTCTATCACCGGCATCTTCATGGCCGTCATTGCGGAATACATTGGAATAAATATCTACCTTACCAAAATTGGTCTTATTGGTAGCTGTGGTCTGGTTATACAAGACAGCAAGACCGCGCCCAAGGTTACCTCCGTTCGACGTAAGTGTGTTGAAGTCGACATGGCCAGTAATATCAATGGTACCGTTATTATCGATATCCACCGCCCCAAGTTCGTGCATAAAGCTCAAGCCAGCAGGCAGCGCGCCACCTGGGTGACCATTTGGACCATCTGGGCTCAGTACACCATTTTCGTTCTTAAGGAACGAAATAGAGTCTGCTTCCGAGTCAGCCAACACAAAGTCCAGATAGCCATCACCGTGACGGTCATAGGCTATCACCCCCCCTAAGTGGTTAAGGGTGCCTTGGTCTACTGATTTCGCCGTGTAACTGCCATCAGCATTCTGCATCCAGTAGGCAGTACGTCCACCGTTACCATAAGAGCTGACCTGTGACATCACATCAGTCAAACCATCTCGGTTAATATCCGCAAAGGTCGCCGAGTTAATAAAGCGGCCATAACTTCCCTCGGTTACATCGCTTGGTTGTGCCAGGTACTTGGAGTTGTAATCCTCCAGGTTTTGCATATTGTAGACTCGCCCAGAGTTGGCGGTACCTGTGCCCGTTGCAGCACGCGCACTCTGGAAGAATGACCACAAGCCATTTGTCCCAATGGTCACTGCTGCCGCATTCACGCCAAGGCCTTCCCCATCGGTCGTCCCCCCCCACTTCTGCACGATCAGCGTATTACCATCACCCTCAGTGACCCCGATACTGGTGGAGGCACTTAACGAAGAACGGTTACCAGCCTCATCCCACACCATAAAGGCCAGATTATGCGCGCCGGCTGGTAGTGTGCTGCTGATTGACCAGCTACCGTCAGCATTGGCTCTAGCAAAGCCGATAATCTGATCCAGCCCTTCCTGGTAGGTCCCATTACCGTTGACATCACTCACCAGTGAAACAATCGCCCCTGCTTCAACCTTACCGTACTTGGCTTCGTTGAAGGTGTAGGTGGTGGTGCTGTTAACAATTTGCGGCACATCAGGCGCACCAAGGATCGCATTCGGTGCCTCCAGATCAATCACAACCTGATAATTGCTCTTGAAATTGACGTTAGTGCCCAGGTTACCTGCAGAATCAATCACCCGCAGTTGGTAGTTAAACGTGGTGCTCTGAGTGACCGCAGCCAACTGATAGTTCCAGTCAGTCCCAGTTTGAGACAACAGCGTGGTCCAGTTACTCCCATTATCAAAGGAGATCTGCAGATACTGGTTGCTCTGCAGCGCAGCACTCAAGGCCCCCTTGATGGTCACCGTACGGTCACGGGTGACCATATCGGTGTTAATCTCTGTCGCACTGTGGCTGAACAGATCGCCTGTTTTCAAACCGCTAGAAGTATCGGTAGTAATAATTGCGCTGGTGGTCATACCATTCAGGTTCGGTGCCACGGTGCTCACTGTCAGCGCATGCGCATCGGTGTCACCAATATTACCTGCCTTATCAACCACACGCGCCTGGATGGTATAGTCCTTTGAAGTCAACGGCTTGCTTTGCAGATCCACCGTCCAACTGCTGGCGGTCGTGCTGCTCGCTTTGGTCCAGGTTTCACCGCCATCCACACTCACTTCGACCCACTCGTCTGCCAGCAGGGCCTTGTTCAGTGTACCGTTAATCAACAACGTGGTATCGCTGGTGTTGAAGTCGGTATTGCTGATACCCAAGTCATCACTGATTGACGTGATGCTGATAGCCGCATCAGAAATCGTCGCATCAATGGTGATGGTTTCAGTACCACTCGGCGCACTCTCCAGACCTGCATCGTTGGTCCCGGTCACTTTGAAGTTGTAAGTACCGTCTGCCAATGCTGGGTTTGGTGTAAAGCTCCAACTACCACCAGGGCCTGCGGTAGTGGTACCGACCTTAGTACTACCGTTATAGATGGTAATCGTATCGCCTTCAGCCACCGAAGAGGTCCCGCTCAATGTCGGCGTATTGTCCTTGGTCAGACTGTTGTTGGCCAACTCCATACGGGTAGTGCCGGTATCATCAATAATACTGTCGATAACCGGAGCGCCTGGGGTCAATGACATAATAACGTCATAGCTGGTGCTCGGCTTGGCGCTATTACCTACCTTGTCAGTCTCTTCCACGGTCAACGTGTTTTTACCGTCATACAGTGAGCCCGTAGCGGTCAAACTCCACTGGCCATTGCTGCCTACAGTGGTGGTGCCCAGTACTTTGGTATTACCATCGCCATCGGTGGTGTATACCGTGATGGTATTACCCTCTTCTGCACCGGTACCGTTAACCAACGGATTGCGATCATCCAACACGTTACCCTTACTGACCGGGCCGGTTATCAAGCCATACTGATCGACGACCTCAGTGATCGCTACCTTGCTCACATCCGGTGGTGTGAAGTCCAGCGTCAGGGTAAAGGTTGTCGATGGCAAACTGACGTTACCGGCCCCATCGGTTGCCTTGACGTAAAAATCATGCGTGCCTTCATTCAGGCTATTGGTTGGCTTGAACGTCCAGACACCGCTGTCATTGGTTTTCGCTGAGCCTAACAGGCCGGTTTGGTCATACACCATCACCACACTGTTGGCTTCCGCACGACCTGTCAGGACCGGGTAGGGATCATCTGTGGCACTGCCACTGGTCATGCCTTGCGGTTGTGGCGCACCCACATTGTCTGCGGCCGAGTCGATAAACGGCGCGCCTGGTGCCACCGTATCGACGGTAAACACCCAGGTACCGCTGGTGCTGACATTCCCTGCCGGATCTTTGGCGCTGGCCCTAAAGGTATGCTCACCCTGGCCCATATCCTCATTTGGCGTAAAGCGCCATTCACCGTTGCTTTCGGCAGTGGTACTGCCCAGAATGCCGCTTTCATCGCTGACGGTGACCACACTGCCCGCCTTCGCGGTACCAATGAGGGTCGGACGCGAATCATTCGTCACCCCGTTCTGGGCTATCAGCTCCACCTTATCGACTGGGTTATTATCTTCCAGACCGGTCAGTAGTACCTTCGTTAGATCCACATCCACTTTGAAGATCAGGTGTTGCCCTTCATCGCTGGTGTTACCGGCCTTGTCGGTCACGGTCGTGGTCAGGTCATGTTGACCATTACCCAATGGGTCGCTCGGCTTAAAGCTCCAGTTCCCTTGAGCATCCACCGGCGCGCTACCGATTTCCTTATTGTTATCATAGACATGGACCACACTGCCCGGTTCAGCCTTACCACTGATGACTGGCGCGCTGTCGTCGGTAGTTTTGTTAGCAAGGATATCGCCTTGCTCGTCACCCATCTTATCTTCCACCTTCAAATTGGTGGCCGGTGCTGGTGCCTGCGTATCGACAACAATATTGAAGATACCGGTTGGGTCACTGGTGACACCGACACTGTTGGTCACCGTCGCTGTCAGGTCATGTTTACCCTCACCCAGTGCAGGCTGTGGCGTAAAGCTCCACTTACCGTCGTCGTCTACCTTGGCCGTACCGAGTTCATTCTTACCGTCGTAAACCGTCACCGTGCCGCCTGGCAACGCAGTCCCGTTCAGGGTCGGGGTGTTGTCATTGGTGACATCCCCTGGCTGCAATGCCACCGTTTCTGCTCCTGGCCCCTCATTATCGATGACCGTACCCAGCACCGGTGGTGCCGGTGGGACTGTACTGACGGTAATACTGTAAGCCGGTGACTTCTCCGTGGTATTACCCACCGCATCGCGCTCTGTTGCGGTCAACACCACCACACCATCCACAAGCGGCAGGTTCGGCTGCATCGACCAGGAGAGATCGGTCTTCACAACCGCCGAGCCAATAATTTCGTTGCCACGGTATACCGTAATGATATTACCCGCTTCCGCACCGGTCCCACTGATGGTTGGACGTCTGTCGTCAGTGGTGTCACCTGAGGCCACGTTACCGGTCAGGCCACCCGCTTGGTCGTCCACACCGGTGATTGCCACTTTGCTGGCATCCGGCGCGCTGAAGTCCAGCGTCAGGGTAAAGGTTGTCGATGGCAAACTGACGTTACCGGCCCCATCGGTTGCCTTGACGTAAAAATCATGCGTGCCTTCATTCAGGCTACTGATTGGCTTGAACGTCCAGACACCGCTGTCACTGGTTTTCGCTGAACCTAACAGACCGGTTTGGTCATACACCATCACCACACTGTTGGCTTCCGCACGACCTGTCAGGACCGGGTAGGGATCATCTGTGGCACTGCCGCTGAGCATGCCTTGCGGTTGTGGCGCACCCACATTGTCTGCTGCCGAGTCGATAAACGGCGCGCCTGGTGCCACCGTATCGACGGTAAACACCCAGGTACCGCTGGTGCTGACATTCCCTGCCGGATCTTTGGCGCTGGCCCTAAAGGTATGCTCACCCTGGCCCATATCCTCATTTGGCGTAAAGCGCCATTCACCGTTGCTTTCGGCAGTGGTACTGCCCAGAATGCCGCTTTCATCGCTGACTGTAACCACACTGCCCGCCTTCGCGGTACCAATGAGGGTCGGACGCGAATCATTCGTCACCCCGTTCTGGGCTATCAGCTCCACCTTATCGACTGGGTTATTATCTTCCAGACCGGTCAGTAGTACCTTCGTTAGATCCACATCCACTTTGAAGATCAGGTGTTGCCCTTCATCGCTGGTGTTACCGGCCTTGTCGGTCACGGTCGTGGTCAGGTCATGTTGACCATTACCCAATGGGTCGCTCGGCTTAAAGCTCCAGTTCCCTTGAGCATCCACCGGCGCGCTACCGATTTCCTTATCGTTATCATAGATATGGACCACACTGCCCGGTTCAGCCTTACCACTGATGACTGGCGCGCTGTCGTCGGTAGTTTTGTTAGCAAGGATATCGCCTTGCTCGTCACCCATCTTATCTTCTACCTTCAAATTGGTGGCCGGTGCTGGTGCCTGCGTATCGACAACAATATTGAAGACACCGGTTGGGTCACTGGTGACACCGACACTGTTGGTCACCGTCGCTGTCAGGTCATGTTTACCCTCACCCAGTGCAGGCTGTGGCGTAAAGCTCCACTTACCGTCGTCGTCTACCTTGGCCGTACCGAGTTCATTCTTACCGTCGTAAACCGTCACCGTGCCGCCTGGCAACGCAGTCCCGTTCAGGGTCGGGGTGTTGTCATTGGTGACATCCCCTGGCTGCAATGCCACCGTTTCTGCTCCTGGCCCCTCATTATCGATGACCGTACCCAGCACCGGTGGTGCCGGTGGGACTGTACTGACGGTAATACTGTAAGCCGGTGACTTCTCCGTGGTATTACCCACCGCATCGCGCTCTGTTGCGGTCAACACCACCACACCATCCGCAAGCGGCAGGTTCGGCTGCATCGACCAGGAGAGATCACTCTTCACAACCGTCGAGCCAATAATTTCGTTGCCACGGTATACCGTAATGATATTCCCCGCTTCCGCACCGGTCCCACTGATGGTTGGACGTCTGTCGTCAGTGGTGTCACCTGAGTCCACATTACCGGTCAAGCCACCCACCTGGTCATCCACCCCGGTGATCGCCACTTTGCTGGCATCCGGCGCGCTGAAGTCCAGCGTCAGGGTAAAGACTGCGGATTGTTGGCTGACGTTACCCGCCTTGTCCACCGCCTTGACGTAAAAGTCATGCGCGCCTTCATTCAGGCTACTGATTGGCTTGAACGTCCAGACACCGCTGTCACTGGTTTTCGCTGAGCCTAACAGGCCGGTTTGGTCATACACCATCACCACACTGTTGGCTTCCGCACGACCTGTCAGGACCGGGTAAGGATCATCTGTGGCACTGCCGCTGAGCATGCCTTGCGGTTGTGGCGCACCCACATTGTCTGCGGCCGAGTCGATAAACGGCGCGTTCGGCGCCACCGTGTCGACGGTAAACACCCAGGTACCGCTGGTGCTGACATTCCCTGCCGGATCTTTGGCGCTGGCCCTAAAGGTATGCTCACCCTGGCCCATATCCTCATTTGGCGTAAAGCGCCATTCACCGTTGCTTTCGGCAGTGGTACTGCCCAGAATGCCGCTTTCATCGCTGACGGTGACCACACTGCCCGCCTTCGCGGTACCAATGAGGGTCGGACGCGAATCATTCGTCACCCCGTTCTGGGCTATCAGCTCCACCTTATCGACCGGGTTATTGCCCTGGTTATCTTCCAGACCGGTCAGTAGTACCTTCGTTAGATCCACATCCACCTTGAAGATCAGGTGTTGCCCTTCATCGCTGGTGTTACCGGCCTTGTCGGTCACGGTCGTGGTCAGGTCATGTTGACCATTACCCAATGGGTCGCTCGGCTTAAAGCTCCAGTTCCCTTGGTCATCCACCGGCGCGCTACCGATTTCCTTATCGTTATCATAGATATGGACCACACTGCCCGGTTCAGCCTTACCACTGATGACTGGCGCGCTGTCGTCGGTAGTTTTGTTAGCAAGGATATCGCCTTGCTCGTCACCCATCTTATCTTCCACCTTCAAATTGGTGGCCGGTGCTGGTGCCTGCGTATCGACAACAATATTGAAGACACCGGTTGGGTCACTGGTGACACCGACACTGTTGGTCACCGTCGCTGTCAGGTCATGTTTACCTTCACCCAGTGCAGGCTGTGGCGTAAAGCTCCACTTACCGTCGTCGTCTACCTTGGCCGTACCGAGTTCATTCTTACCGTCGTAAACCGTCACCGTGCCGCCTGGCAACGCAGTCCCGTTCAGGGTCGGGGTGTTGTCATTGGTGACATCCCCTGGCTGCAATGCCACCGTTTCTGCTCCTGGCCCCTCATTATCGATGACCGTACCCAGCACCGGTGGTGCCGGTGGGACTGTACTGACGGTAATACTGTAAGCCGGTGACTTATCGGTGGTATTACCCACCGCATCGCGCTCTGTTGCGGTCAACACCACCACACCATCCGCAAGCGGCAGGTTCGGCTGCATCGACCAGGAGAGATCACTCTTCACAACCGCCGAGCCAATAATTTCGTTGCCACGGTATACCGTAATGATATTCCCCGCTTCCGCACCGGTCCCACTGATGGTTGGACGTCTGTCGTCAGTGGTGTCACCTGAGTCCACATTACCGGTCAAGCCACCCACCTGGTCGTCCACCCCGGTGATCGCCACTTTGCTGGCATCCGGCGCGCTGAAGTCCAGCGTCAGGGTAAAGGTTGTCGATTGTTGGCTGACGTTACCGGCCCCATCGGTTGCCTTGACGTAAAAGTCATGCGTGCCTTCATTCAGGCTATTGGTTGGCTTGAACGTCCAGACACCGCTGTCATTGGTTTTCGCTGAGCCTAACAGGCCGGTTTGGTCATACACCATCACCACACTGTTGGCTTCCGCACGACCTGTCAGGACCGGGTAAGGATCATCTGTGGCACTGCCGCTGAGCATGCCTTGCGGTTGTGGCGCACCCACATTGTCTGCGGCCGAGTCGATAAACGGCGCGTTCGGCGCCACCGTGTCGACGGTAAACACCCAGGTACCGCTGGTGCTGACATTCCCTGCCGGATCTTTGGCGCTGGCCCTAAAGGTATGCTCACCCTGGCCCATATCCTCATTTGGCGTAAAGCGCCATTCACCGTTGCTTTCGGCAGTGGTACTGCCCAGAATGCCGCTTTCATCGCTGACGGTGACCACACTGCCCGCCTTCGCGGTACCAATGAGGGTCGGACGCGAATCATTCGTCACCCCGTTCTGGGCTATCAGCTCCACCTTATCGACCGGGTTATTGCCCTGGTTATCTTCCAGACCGGTCAGTAGTACCTTCGTTAGATCCACATCCACCTTGAAGATCAGGTGTTGCCCTTCATCGCTGGTGTTACCGGCCTTGTCGGTCACGGTCGTGGTCAGGTCATGTTGACCATTACCCAATGGGTCGCTCGGCTTAAAGCTCCAGTTCCCTTGGTCATCCACCGGCGCGCTACCGATTTCCTTATCGTTATCATAGATATGGACCACACTGCCCGGTTCAGCCTTACCACTGATGACTGGCGCGCTGTCGTCGGTAGTTTTGTTAGCAAGGATATCGCCTTGCTCGTCACCCATCTTATCTTCCACCTTCAAATTGGTGGCCGGTGCTGGTGCCTGCGTATCGACAACAATATTGAAGACACCGGTTGGGTCACTGGTGACACCGACACTGTTGGTCACCGTCGCTGTCAGGTCATGTTTACCCTCACCCAGTGCAGGCTGTGGCGTAAAGCTCCACTTACCGTCGTCGTCTACCTTGGCCGTACCGAGTTCATTCTTACCGTCGTAAACCGTCACCGTGCCGCCTGGCAACGCAGTCCCGTTCAGGGTCGGGGTGTTGTCATTGGTGACATCCCCTGGCTGCAATGCCACCGTTTCTGCTCCTGGCCCCTCATTATCGATGACCGTACCCAGCACCGGTGGTGCCGGTGGGACTGTACTGACGGTAATACTGTAAGCCGGTGACTTATCGGTGGTATTACCCACCGCATCGCGCTCTGTTGCGGTCAACACAGCCACACCATCCACAAGCGGCAGGTTCGGCTGCATCGACCAGGAGAGATCGGTCTTCACAACCGCCGAGCCAATAATTTCGTTGCCACGGTATACCGTAATGATGTTACCCGCTTCCGCACCGGTCCCACTGATGGTTGGACGTCTGTCGTCAGTGGTGCCACCCGAGTTCACCGGGCCGGTATCGCGACCCACCTGATCGTCCACACCGGTGATCGCCACTTTGCTGGCATCGGGTGCTGAATAGTCAGTGGTCAGATTAAAGACGTCGGATGGTTCGCTGGTGTTACCCGCCTCATCCGTCGCCGTGGTGGTGATCTTGTGTTCACCTTCCACCAATGGGGTGGTTGGGGTAAATGACCAGGCACCCTTGTCGTCGGCAGCAGCCGAGCCCAACAGTTTTCCATCATCATAGATATTGATGATGCTATTTGGCTCTGTCGTTCCCTTGAAGGTTGGGTTGGCATCGTCAGTGGCATCGCCGCTGGTCAATGGACCACGGTTATCACCGACGTCATCAATGGCGCTACCAATCACCGGCTGTTCTGGCGCGGTGGTATCTACCTTCAGCTCAAAGGCGGGAGAGGTCACGGTCTTACCGGCGGCATCTTCTGCCGTCACGGTCAGGCTGTGGTTACCTTCCTTCAGGTCGGTCTCTGGCGTAAAGCTCCAGCTACCATCTTGCTTGACGGTGGTGGTGCCCAGCACATCATCCCCATCCTTGACGGTGATAACACTGCCTGGCTTGCCGCTGCCGTTCAGTTCTGGGCGTGCATCGTCGGTGACTTGACCGGGTTGCAGGTTACCGGTTACAGACCCTACGTTGTCATTGACTGAGCCCAGTTGTACCACTACCGGTGAATCATCCACCTCAAATTTGATATCCGGGCTTGGCTCACTCACGTTGCCCGCCGGATCAGTCACGGTGGTGTTCAGCTTGTGCTCGCCGTTATCCAGCGGCTCAGTCGGGGTAAAGCTCCACGTGCCGTCATCTTCAATCTTGGCGGTACCGATTTCCTTACCGTTGTCGTAGATGGTGACTGTACCGCCGGGTTCGCCGGTACCGTTCAGGTTTGGTGAGCGGTCATCGGTGGTATCCCCCGGGTTCACTTCACCGGTCTTCTCACCCACGTTGTCGGTGATAACGATATCGCCAGCCGGATTAGGGACGGTGGTGTCGACCACAATATCAAAACTGCCGCTTGGCGCGCTGACGTTACCTGCTGCATCCGTTGAGGTGATGGTCAGGGTATGGTTGCCATCTTTCAGTTCAGCGCCTGCTGCTGGCGTAAAGCTCCACTCACCCTTGCCGTCTGCCGTGGTTGAACCGATCAGTTCACCTTTATCGTAGACCTTGACCAGGCTATTCGCCTCGGCACTACCTTTCAGGGTTGGGGTGTTGTCGTTGGTGACATCCCCTTTCTGCAGAGCGCCAGCTTTCGGTTCAACATCATCCAGCACGCTGGTAATGGCTGGTTCTGACGGTATGGTGATGTCAAGATTGATGTCATAAGACGGTGTGCTTGGGGTGGTCTTGTTACCCGCCGCATCGACCGCCACGATGGTCAGTTGGTTGTTACCTTCCAGCAGTGGGGTGGTTGGCGTCAGTGACCAGGTGCCATTATCGAGTACCTTGGTGCTGCCAATCGGGTGATTGCCGGTCGCATCAGTGGTGTAGACAATGATGATATCGCCCTTGGTACCAATACCACTGATCACAGGCTGGCTGTCATCGGTGCTGTTTCCTGATGCAACGTTACCTGTCTCATTGCCCACGCGGTCTTCCACACCGGTGATCTCCAGGAAGCCTGGCCCAATTGGCGATGCAGAATAGTCGGTAGTCAGATTAAAGACGTCGGATGGTTCACTGGTGTTACCCGCTTTATCCGTCGCGGTGGTGGTGATCTTGTGCTCACCTTCCACCAATGGGGTGGTTGGGGTAAACGACCAGGCACCATCGTCGTTGGCTTCAACTGAACCCAACAGTTTGCCATCATCATAGATATTGATGATGCTATTTGCCTCAGCCGTCCCTTTGAAGGTTGGGTTGGCATCGTCAGTAACACTGCCGCTGGTCAATGGACCACGGATATCACCCACATCATCAATGGCATTACCAATCACCGGCTGTTCTGGCGCGGTGGTATCTACCTTCAGTTCAAAGGCGGGAGAGGTTACGGTCTTACCGGCGGCATCTTCTGCCGTCACGGTCAGGCTGTGGTTACCCTCGCTCAGATCGGTTTCTGGCGTAAAGCTCCAGCTACCATCTTTCTTGACGATAGTGGTACCCAGCACATCATCCCCATCCTTGACGGTGATGACACTGCCTGGCTTGCCGCTGCCGTTCAGTTCTGGACGCGCATCGTCGGTGACCTGACCTGGTTGCAGGTTACCGGTCACTGACCCTACGTTGTCATTGACTGAGCCCAGTTGTACCAGCACCGGGGTATCATCCACCGCAATCTTGATATCCGGGCTTGGCTCACTCACGTTGCCCGCCGGGTCAGTCACCGTGGTATTAAGGGTGTGGTCGCCATTATCCAGCGGCTCACTCGGTGTAAAAGTCCATTTACCTTCATCATCGATCTTGGCAGTACCGATTTCTTCACCGTTATCATAAATAGTGACCGTGCCGCCGGGTTCGCCGGTACCGTTCAGGTTTGGTGAACGGTCATCGGTGGTATCCCCCGGTTTCACTTCACCGGTCTTCTCACCCACGTTGTCGGTGATAACGATATCGCCAGCCGGATTAGGTACGGTGGTGTCAACATTAATACCGAAGCTGCCGCTTGGTGCGCTGACATTACCTGCGATATCCGTTGCGGTGGTGGTCAGATTATGGTTGCCATCTTTCAGGGCCACATCGGGGGTAAAGGTCCACTCACCCTTGCCGTTGGCCGTGGTTGAACCGATCAGTTCACCGTTATCGTAGATCTTGACCAGGCTGTTGGCTGTTGCACTCCCACTCAGGGTTGGGGTGGTGTCGTTGGTGACTTCGCCCTTCTGCAATGGACCCACGTGTGGCTCTGCGTTGTCCACCACACTGCCGATAGACGGTTCAGTAGATACCGGGATGTACAGCGTAACGTCATAGCTCGGAGAGGAGAAATTACTGCGGTTGCCTGCAGGATCCTGAGCAATAATCACCAGTTGGTTGCTGCCTTCTAACAATGGCAGTTCTGGTGACATGCTCCAGGTATTATTGTCTTGCACGACTGCGCTACCAATCAGATGCTGACCAGCAGCATCGGTGGTGTAGACAAATACCGTATCACCCGCAGTACCAATACCGCTAATCAACGGTTGGCTGTCATCAGTCACTGCGCCATTGGCCACTGGGCCTTGACTGCCACCCACGCGATCTTCGACGGAAGTAATCGCCAAATGGGCAGGGTCATCTAACGGAGACGTGGTATCCACAGTAAAGTTCAACGGCTCGGATGGCTTACTTTCGTTACCCGCCGGATCGGTTGCCGTGGTGGTAATACTGTGATTGGTTTCGTCGAGTGGTGTCTCAGGCGTAAAGCTCCATTTGCCGTTATCCCCAACTACCGTTGAACCAATCTTTTCACCGTTATCATAGATATTGATAATATCGCCAGGTTGGCCGCCACCGCTGAATTTAGGTTGAGTATCATCGGTTGTACCGCCATTCTTGATTGGGCCGGTGATAGCACCCACGTCATCCTGGGCATTCGACACATCAGGTTGCCCTGGTGCTGTGGTATCAACCACAATCACAATAGGATCAGAAGGTGTGCTGGCATTACCCGCCGGGTCAACTTCACTGACTGTCAGGCTATGGTTGCCTTCAGCCAGGGGCTCTTCAACCTGATAGCTCCATTCACCTTGACCATTAACAACCGTTGAGCCAATCGGCTGACCATTGTCACTAATAATAATGACATCACCAGGTTGCCCCACGCCTTTCAGTTCAGGTTGGGTATCATCCGTGGTGCTGCCACTGGTCAATGGGCCGGTCAGGGCACCGACGTCATCGATAACGCTCCCAATAGCAGGCTTAGAAGGGGCTTGTGTATCGACGTTAAATTCCCAACCGCCGCTCTGCTTACTCTCATTACCCACAGGGTCGGTTTCAGAAACAGTGATGTTGTGATTTCCGTCAGTCAGCGGTGTCTCTGGCTGGAAAGACCAACGACCATCTTCATTGACGACGGTCTCGCCAATCACATTACCGTTGTCATAAATAGTCACTTTGTCGCCCGGCTCGCCGCTACCAGTCAGAACAGGACGTGGATCATCCGTGGAATCACCCGGTTTTATTTCACCGACAACGTTCCCCGTTTTGTCCATGACATGCTGCATACCAGGGACATCCGGCGGTGTGGTATCAACCGTGAAGTTCAGAGGATCAGAAGGCGAGCTGACATTACCAGACGGATCAGTCTCGGTGATCACCATTTGGTGCGTGCCGTCACCCATCCCCTGGTCTGGCGTAAATGTCCAGTTGCCATTGCCATCAATGACCACGCTGCCAATGGCGCTACCGTTGTCATACACGGTGATGATGTTACCAGCGACACCTGTACCACTTAAGGTAGGATGAGATTCATCTGTCTGGCCGCCGTTTTTAATTTGGCCCTGAATAGAACCCGTATGGTCAAGTGCACCGCCAATCGCCGGTTTTGCCGGAGGGGTCGGTTCAGGGTCATTATTATCATCTTTACTACGGTTATGATAGGCAACCGCGGCCCCAGCGCCGATCGCTGTCGCTGCCGCCAGCCAACCCAAAAGACCAAACAACGCATCATGATTATCATCAGAAGCGACAAAAATGCCTTCACCACTGCCTTGAGATGGACCGCCTAATGCGACAGGCGATGACTGACCATCAGTAAAGAGATAGCCGTGTTCATAGCCTTCCCCGGACAAGGGAACATAGGCATACAGCTGGCCATCTTCAGCCATTCCCAGTAACACCGGGTTGTTGGCTTCACCATTAAAGTAGTCTTCAATAATAATACTGGCTTGTGTGTCCCCTTCCTGGATCACGTGCAACGCCTTGCCGACACGAACTAAAGTCACGTTCTCGGGAGCAAAATCGTTGCCTAGATTCTTTAAGACGTATTTATTACCGTGAATTAATTTAACTTTAACTGCATTGTTGGCATTCGCGGTTAATAAACGGGTTTTCCCTTCGCTATTGTTAACAGCCAAAACTATTGTTTTTTCCATAACTTCCTAACTCCATTTGATATTTTAATGATGTTCTAACCTTACTCCGTGATGGTTCTCTGGCATCCCTTGGTGGAAACAGATATCACACGCTACGTGGAGAACTGGTCAAAATGTAGACATCGGACTAATAAAATAACTATCATTGTCGCTGATGAGGGTATCACAAGAGAATAAGAATATTCTGAATAATTCAGGGGCTGCTGATCTTCTGTGGTGAATGATTAGGCTGCATGATGGATGGAGACATTACTTTCTCAACTGCGCTGGGTGCCATGCCGAGAATTTTATCTATTCGTTCAGTTTTATGGTTACCCCGGCTTTAGTCTAAATTACGTGTTAATTCAATAGGTGTTAAATGCAGGCTGTTGTTTTGCTGCATCAGTTCCAAAGACCAATCGACGAAACAGCGTATTCGTGCGGACAAATGCTTTTTGCTCGGGTAAATAATATGAATAGGGCGAGGCTTGAAGTGCCATTCAGGTAATACTGGCACCAGTAAGCCGTTGCGCACATAAGATTCGACAGCAAAGGGGGCAGCAGGGCAGATACCTGCGCCCGCCATACAGGCAGTGAGCGCGACGTTGGGATCATCAAATAGCATAGTATCCGGTTCCGGGAGAGTGGCTTGATGCACTCCCTGAGCCAGTTGCCAAACAAAGCGCTCTCCTTCACGGGAGCCAAACCAACTGAGGCGTGGCTGGCAGATAAGATCTTCAGGTGCTCGAATGGGTTTTTCAGACTTCAAAAAAGCCGGCGCTGCGTACAAGCCGAGATAAACATCGGCCACATGCCTGGCGATCATGGATGAATTTTCCAGCTTCCCACCTCTGATGGCACAATCGATTCCCTCTTCAAGCAAATGGCTGATGCGGTCACTACTCCCGAAACGCAGGGTAATATTGGGATACATCTTCTGAAATTTATGGAGATGGGGGGCAATCACCCAGCGCGCAATCGAGGCAAGGGCGTCGACACGGAGATTGCCTTCTGGAACCCGAGTGGTGCCTTTCAGGCTATCCTCCAGTGCGTCGATTTCCCTGAGAATATGACGACATTGCTCAAGATAGGCCCGGCCATCCTCTGTCAGATTCAGAACCCGTGTCGTTCGATGCAGCAGCCTGACGCCTAACGCTGATTCTAAATCAGCAACCCGTTGCGATACCCGCGCTTTGGGCAAATTCAGCATGGCGGCGGCTCGCGTAAAGTTCCCCGAGTCCACCACGGTAATGAAAGTCGCCATCGCTGTCAGCTTGTCCATTGTTCGCAAATCCTGAACAGTAAGTTAAATTTATTGGTTATTCTATTTGAAATGCATCCCAATTAAAATCGACGGCATCCAACCTTGCTTTTACATCTATGGAGTCAAAACCATGTTCAAGTGCGACCCGTTATCAGGAACCTGTGTTTTACCGGAGACACAAACAGAAAGTGTGCCTGCTATGCTGCAAGAGCAATCTGAGGTGAAGGTGCGTTATATTGGTGACCCTATGTGCTCCTGGTGCTGGGGTATTGCGCCAACACTCAAGCAATTGGCCGCATATTGCGCCCAAAATAGACTTGATTTTACCGTCACTGTGGGCGGGTTGCGTGCTGGGGGTGGTGATGAGTGGAATACCACTTTCAAAACATTTTTACGCCACGAATGGGAGCAAATTCAACGTACTACCGGTCAGCCTTTCGGGTTTAGTTTGTTGGAAAGAAGCGACTTCAATTATGACACTGAACCCGCTTGCAGAGCTGTGGTTACCGCATCGAACCTGCTTTTAAACCAACCGGATCGGTACAATACCGTTCTGACATTTTTCTCTGACATCCAGCAAAAATTTTATGTTGATGGCTTTGATCCAAAAGAGGTCGAGTTTTACGCCGACCTTTGCCAGAAGGTGGGTATCAGATATGAAGATTTTCGGTCAGAATTTCTTTCTTCACAGGCTATTCAAGCGACGTTGCAACAGTTCGCACTGACTCGCCGTTGGGGGGTACGCGGGTTCCCGAGTATTCTACTGGAACAAAACGGTGAAACCAGTCTGCTTGCCTCCGGTTACATTAGCTATGACGCCCTGATTACGCGGCTGGAAGAGGAACTACAAGGCCCCTCGAATGAGAGACCATCTAGATGAGGATAGACTTTCCCTCTCCCGTGAATGTGAGAGGGAATGGTGTTACCGCCAGGCGGGGTCCTTGGCCAGTGAATAACGACCTGCGCCAAGAAACGCCACGGTTAACGAGCTGATAAAGTAATAGACCAGGCTTTCAATCGCCCAAGCACCAACCGCATCAAGTTGGAAGGTTTTACCGGTACCCACCATCAGCCACGCGATAATCATGGTAAATGCCAGCAAAAGTGCCGCTGGGCGGGTCAAGATGCCAACGATAATCAGGCAGGGAGCCACGACCTCGCCAATTAGCACGCCATAGGCGATAAAACCGGGAAACCCTTTTGCGATTAGCATACCGCTGATCCCTTCCACGCCGTAAAATAGCTTATGTAATCCGTGGAACAGCATCAGGCCGCCTACCGTAATCCGTAACAGAAGTTTGCCAGCATCTTCATGATTCAGTGATTTATTTACTAAGCCTAACAACGATTTGATCATTTCTGTTTCTTCCTTTTCTTCCACGCAAACATAAATTATGCAGAATAATACCTCTTTACGGGAGGGGGGGTTAGGAAAATTATCAGAAGGTCATTTCTAGCAGTGTATGCCCCCTTTTTTGTTGTAAATGAAAAAGAGTGGAGGTCAGGTGGACTCGGGGAGCGGGTAATGATTCGAAACTGAAGGGTAACTGATGCTATCGGCATGTTAGACGTAGCGGTAGAACAGCTTTTTAACTATGTGGTTTTTTGAGAAAAGCAAATGTGGTTTTTTGAGAAAAGCCAAAGCATAGCTCGGTTTTTAATCATAGGAACCTCTGCAGAGGGTGTGTGAACGGCAGTAATTAGCGGTCAAATGCGATTCGCTTCTAAGGTTTTGTACAATCGTATTCTGAAAATGGCGCATTGCCTGTTAGATGGAACTTCTGTAATCGCCGTTAAATCGACGCACTTGTCCTATTCATATTGCGCACATTTTTTGAAAAAGGGGCAAAGTCAACGTTCCAGGGTAACACCGCCTCAATTTATTCCAACGTATCCAGAGGCAGAACAGGAGCGCGAGGAAATCGAGGATTCAAATTGTTGCAATGGGTGTAGATGATCTTGGTTGGCATCGAACTGATTCAAATGATACGTAAAGGACGATATCAACCTCAGCAATGTAAGGGATGGTGGCATGTGGAACAATGTTAACGATTGGTTGCCTAACCAAGCGAAATGTGAAACTTTACTAACTTATCTACGCAAATATAATCGAGTGAAAATCAATCAAAGAGAATGAGAGATGATGATCAAAAATGTATTCCTAGGCCTTTTGTTTTGCCTCAGTATGCCTTTAGCTGCGCAGTCTCCCCAGAAACCCGATACCGAGTTGATATCTCCGGAATCAGTATCCTACAGCCCTAGCCAGGACGTTTATTTTGTTTCAAACATGAACGGCCCTAATGGTGATTTGTCCAATGACGGGTTTGTCAGCAAGATGGCACCCGACGGATCAATTTTGGAATTGAAGTGGATTGAGGGGGGAAAAAACGGGGTCGTACTTCACGCTCCGGCAGGCATGGCGATAGGGAATAATATATTGTGGATGACCGACTACAATACGGTAAAGGGTTTTGACCTGACCACAAGAGAGTTGGTAGGAGAATACGTCATTCACCAAGCATCTATGCTCAACGACATTGCTATAGATAGCCAAGGCAATTTATACGTTACCGATAGCGGCATCTTGTTCAACCAGGATAAAGAGACCAAAGATAAAAACAAATTTATCCCCACGGGTACAGATGCCATCTACAAAATAGACGGGCAAGGTAAAATTATTCGTTTAGCATCGGGGGTGCATTTAGATAACCCCAACGGCATAGCCATATCCCCCGATGATCACGTCTATTTTGTAACCAAAGGTGGGGGAGTATTCCTGATGCAGAATGACGGTACGGTACAGGAATATATCAAATTGCCCCATGGCCGCCTTGATGGGATCGCATTCTCCAAAACGGGGGCGTTGTTTGTAACCAGTTGGGCAGGGGAAGGTGTTTATAGGATCAAGGACGGCAAAGTTTCATTGTATGCCGAAAACCTCAGTTCGCCGGCATCCCTTGGCTACGACTCAAAACGGAACACACTGGCCATTCCGCTACTATTGGGAAATCAAGTGTCGCTCATTAGCGCAGGCTGATGAGATAGCACAGCAAAAAACAGATTGTGCCGCGTTAAACAATACTGTGTTCATTTCTGCCATAACGTTTCTACCATAACGTTTCTACCATAACAACGGCTAAGCGATGGCTAAGCGATTTTCAGTATGACGGAATACAGGTGAGTTCCGTCATGCTCTGCTGTTTGCGGAAATTGAGAGCATACACTTGAGATTTTTACAGTGCGTTCACGTCACTCTGTTGGTTGATGGTTTGCCGATTTTGATGTCATTTCAGATCTCCTTTTATTGAAAGTTTTGTCTCTAAAAAAACCGGTGCCTTAAGTTAAATACCGGTTGACTGATTATTTCCCTAACCTCTTTGGGTGCAATGCCCAGAATCTTGGCGTTCTGCTCTACTTTTCAGCTGCTTCGCGAAGTGTGCCGAGCCATTTTGGAGAAGGGGCCAACTCATCATCCCTTTCGGCCAATTGGCGCTTGACCAGGTATTATTATTTTGCTATCGGATTATTGTTACTTAGCGATAATTGTACATTGGGTAGGCATGCCATTATTGCTTAGCGCGCTGCATGGCATTCTTTGAGTCTAATTAAGACTTTTCCTATATAAACAATTATCTCTGTTGTTCTATCTTTGATTCGACTTAAAGCTCGATCGATATGTAATTCGCTCATGGTTGAATATATTTTATTCTGATCATGAGTCGCCATGCGCTAAATAATAGATATTACTGGCATAAATCACCTTGGTTTAAGCAAGTATGAGTTTGATATTTTTAGTTTTTATGATTGAGTCACAAGAGGTTGCTTGATATTTCATTGGTTACATTTTTGCAACATAAATATGAATAACAATACCTTTGTGTTGACCAAATTTAGACCAGTTTAATGGTCTCTATTTAAGTACATAAGGCCTACGATTAAGAATTTCATGATGGCTAGAGTGAGTGGGAAACAGCTCATTTTAGGATGAATGGCGTAATACGCATAATTAGGGAGGGCTATCATTATTTATACACTAAATAATTCGAGTTGCTTGTAGGCAGCCAACGATGGAGTCCCCAGAAGCATAGCTGACTATGTGACTGGGGTGACAGAGTGCAGCTAACACCCAAGCAGCTTGAAGGATGACGAGTATATAGGTTGAAACGAGAACGACTGTTCCATATTTGTTCTTTTTTTAGTAGATGCCAATCAGGGATAAGGCGGCGTTGACTTCACGTTATATTGCTTCCCCATTTTCCCCATTACGATTACACGATTTTTATCATGAACCCTATTACCACTTCACGGCTTGATACCAGATTGAGTCAGTGAGCATCTTTAATGCTTTTTAGAAAATAGGGTGGAAATTGGGCAAATTTGAGAGATTTTGCCTTGCCCGTTATTAAATAGGATAACTGCGTAATGCCACATAAAGTTGATAAAAAAAACTATGGTAATGCATCAGAACCGGAGGGGCCGGTGATTGGGGCTCCGCCACGGAAAATGAAAATCATTACCTGGATTAATATTCTCGTTCAGTTGCTGTTGCCTGTAAGCTTGTCGTTTACTCCGGCGATTGCAGCAGCTTCTTCTGAGCACACCACGTTAACGTCGGTAGCGACGGATTCCTATACGCTGGGGGTGGGTGAAAGTGTCACGACGGTAGCCAAAAAGTACGGTGTTTCCGTTGATGAGTTAAAAAAACTTAACCGCTATCGTACGTTCTCCAAGCCTTTTAATACATTAACGGTTGGGGATGAAATTGATGTGCCGCGCAAGTCTTCCCTGGTTGAAGCAGGCACACAACAGCCTGATCTGACAGACAATAAACTGGCAGATTACGCCATGACCGGTGGTAAGGCGCTGGCCAGTGAGAATGCCACCAAATCGGCAGAGGCAATGGCCCGTTCTGCGGCTAGCAATAAACTCAATGATTCGGCCCAGCAGTGGTTGAGTCAGTTTGGTACTGCCCGTGTTCAGTTGAACGTCGATGACCATGCTCATCTTGATGGCAGTGCTGTGGATGTGTTGGTACCGTTGTACGACAACCAGCGCAACATGCTATTCACTCAACTGGGCGTTCGTAATAAAGACAGCCGTAATACCGTGAATGCGGGGATGGGATTTCGTACTTTCAATGATCACTGGATGTACGGCATCAATACCTTCTTTGACGATGATATCACCGGAGATAATCAGCGGGTCGGCGTGGGGGCTGAAGTCTGGACCGACTATCTGAAATTGTCGGCTAACAGCTATTTTGCTCTGAGCGACTGGCATCAGTCGCGCGATTTTGCCGACTATAATGAACGCCCGGCCGATGGCTACGATGTGCGAGCCGAAGCCTATTTGCCTGCTTACCCACAATTGGGTGGTAAGTTGATGTATGAGCAATACTATGGCGATAACGTCGCGCTATTTGGTAAAGATCACCTCCAGAAAGATCCCTATGCAGTGACTGCAGGTATCGATTATACCCCTATCCCGTTGCTCACTGTGGGGGCGGAACATCGCATGGGGAGCAGTGGGAATTCAGATGACAGCATCAGCTTGCAGTTTAATTATCATCTAGGAGAGAACTGGCGTTCCCATATTGATCCGTCAGCCGTAGGCACTAGCCGGACACTCGCAGGTAGCCGCCTTGATCTGGTTGAGCGTAATAATGATATTGTGCTGGACTATCAGAAGCAGGAAGTGATCCATCTGTCCATGCCAGAAGAGTTGGTCGCTGATGCCGGTTCAACGCTGATGCTAAGCGCACAGGTTACCGCTAAATATGGTTTGGCGCATATTGACTGGGACAGTGGGGCACTGATAGCTGCAGGGGGAAAGATACAACAAACAGCTACCCAGACATTAGCCATCACCCTACCTAATGACCAGACTGAACATAGTTACCTTTTTGGCGCCGTTGCCTACGATACGCAAGGTAATGCCTCTAACCACGCGACAGTACTGATAAAGGTGATGCCACCCAGTTTCAATACTCAGTTATCGACTTTGATAGCTGACCAGACTCATATGCTCGCCAACGGTAGCGATACCTCGCAGGTAACCTTAACGTTGCGGGATGGTAACAACAATCCAGTAAGTGGTCAGGTTGTGACCTTTTCTTCAACGCTGGGTACCGTTGGTGCGGTCACTGAGACCAGCCGAGGCGTGTACAGTGCGAGCTTGATGGCGGGTACGGCGGCCGGGCAGGCCAATATCACGGCCAGTGTCGGTGGGATTGAGATAGCTATAGCCCCAGCCAAGGTGATGCTGACTGCTGATATCAATAACCTGAGGGCATCCACCTCGAGTTTGGTAGCCAGTCCCTCGACGATTGAAGCTAATGGCAGCGCCACTTCGGTTGTGACCTTAACGCTGCGTGATGCTAACAACAATCTTGCTTACGGCCAGACGGTCAACTTTGCCACGACACTGGGTACTCTCAGTGCGGTGAGCGAGATTGGCAACGGGGTCTACAGTGCCACATTGACCGCAGGTATGGTGGTGGGGCAGGCGAATATCACGGTTACTGTCGGTGGTACCATCCTGAGTGATCTTAGCACCAGTATTACATTAAAAACTGGAGCGATTAGTGCCAGCAATTCGACGCTGGTTGCGAGCCCGTCCACTATCGTGGCGGATAACAACAGTGCATCGACCCTGACGCTTAACCTCAAGGATGCCAACGGTAACTCAGTGGTAGGCCAGAATGTTACTTTTATCAGCAGCTTGACCAATAGCCAGATTGGTACCCCCATTGATCACCAGGATGGCACTTACACTGCGCTGTTGACGGGTACTACCGCCGGTCAGGCTGATATTACCGTCAAAGTAGGGGGTTCGGCCTTAGCGGTCAATGCGGCCAGCGTAACGCTAACGGCGGACAGCAGCAACCTGAGCACCAGCAAGTCAGCGCTGGCGGTGAGTGATGCCAGCATTGTGGCTAACGGGACCCAGACCTCGACGCTGACCCTGACCCTGAATGATGCCAATGGCAACGGGGTGAGTGGTCAGACGGTGGAGTTTGTCCCTGACTTGACCAACAGCAAAGTGGGCACGGTGACCGATAACGGCGACGGCACCTATACCGCAACGCTAAGCGGCATTACCGCGGGCACGGCGGCGATTACGGTGACGGTGGGCGGCAAGGCTTTTGCGGTCAACACTGCCAGCGTGAAGCTGACGGCGGACAGCAGCAACCTTAGCACCAGCAAATCAGCGCTGGCGGTGAGTGACGACATCATTGTGGCTAACGGCACCCAGACCTCAACGCTGACCCTGACCCTGAATGATGCCAATGGCAACGGGGTAAGTGGTCAGACGGTGGAGTTTGTCCCTGACCTGGCTAATAGCAAAGTGGACACGGTGACCGATAACGGCAACGGGACTTACACCGCAACGCTGAGCGGGATCACCGCAGGCACGGCGGCGATTACCGTGACGGTGGGGGGCAAGGCTTTTGCGGTCAATAGCGCCAGCGTGACCTTGACGGCGGACAGCAGCAATCTGAGCACCAGTAAGTCTGTGCTGGCAGTCAGCCCGCCGAGTATTGTGGCTAACGGCACCCAGACCTCGACGCTGACCCTGACCCTGAACGATGCCAATGGCAACGGGGTGAGTGGTCAGACGGTGGAGTTTGTCCCTGACCTGGCCAACAGCAAAGTGGACACGGTGACCGATAACGGCGACGGCACCTATACCGCAACGCTGAGCGGCATTACCGCAGGCACCGCAGCGATTACCGTGACGGTGGGCGGCAAGGCCTTTGCGGTCAACCCTGCCAGCGTAACGTTGACGGCGGACAGCAACAACCTGAGCAGCAGTAAGTCTGTGCTGGCAGTCAGCCCGCCGAGTATTGTGGCTAATGGCACCCAGACCTCGACGCTGACCCTGACCCTGAATGATGCCAATGGCAACGGGGTAAGTGGTCAGACGGTGGAGTTTGTCCCTGACCTGGCTAATAGCAAAGTGGACACGGTGACCGATAACGGCAACGGGACTTACACCGCAACGCTGAGCGGGATCACCGCAGGCACGGCGGCGATTACCGTGACGGTGGGGGGCAAGGCTTTTGCGGTCAATAGCGCCAGCGTGACCTTGACGGCGGACAGCAGCAATCTGAGCACCAGTAAGTCTGTGCTGGCAGTCAGCCCGCCGAGTATTGTGGCTAACGGCACCCAGACCTCGACGCTGACCCTGACCCTGAACGATGCCAATGGCAACGGGGTGAGTGGTCAGACGGTGGAGTTTGTCCCTGACCTGGCCAACAGCAAAGTGGACACGGTGACCGATAACGGCGACGGCACCTATACCGCAACGCTGAGCGGCATTACCGCAGGCACCGCAGCGATTACCGTGACGGTGGGCGGCAAGGCCTTTGCGGTCAACCCTGCCAGCGTAACGTTGACGGCGGACAGCAACAACCTGAGCAGCAGTAAGTCTGTGCTGGCAGTCAGCCCGCCGAGTATTGTGGCTAATGGCACCCAGACCTCGACGCTGACCCTGACCCTGAACGATGCCAATGGCAACGGGGTGAGTGGGCAGACGGTGGAGTTTGTCCCTGACCTGGCCAACAGCAAAGTGGGCACGGTGACCGATAACAGCGACGGGACTTACACCGCAACGCTGAGCGGCATTACCGCAGGCACCGCGGCGATTACCGTGACAGTCGGCGGCAAGGCCTTTGCGGTCAACCCTGCCAGCGTGACGCTGACAGCGGACAGCAGCAACCTGAGCACCAGTAAGTCTGTGCTGGCAGTCAGCCCGCCGAGTATTGTGGCTAACGGTACCCAGACCTCGACGCTGACCCTGACCCTGAACGATGCCAATGGCAACGGGGTGAGTGGGCAGACGGTGGAGTTTGTCCCTGACCTGGCCAACAGCAAAGTGGGCACGGTGACCGATAACAGCGACGGGACTTACACCGCAACGCTGAGCGGCATTACCGCAGGCACCGCGGCGATTACCGTGACGGTGGGGGGTAAGGCCTTTGCGGTCAACCCTGCCAGCGTGACGCTGACGGCGGACAGCAGCAACCTGAGCACCAGTAAGTCTGTGCTGGCAGTCAGCCCGCCGAGTATTGTGGCTAACGGCACCCAGACCTCGACGTTGACCCTGACCCTGAACGATGCTAATGGCAACGGGGTAAGTGGTCAGACGGTGGAGTTTGTCCCTGACCTGGCCAACAGCAAAGTGGACACGGTGACCGATAACAGCGACGGGACTTACACCGCAACGCTGAGCGGCATTACTGCAGGCACCGCAGCGATTACCGTGACGGTGGGTGGCAAGGCCTTTGCGGTCAATAGCGCCAGCGTGATGCTGACAGCGGACAGCAGCAAGCTTGACCCTACTAAATCTACCCTGACTGCTAACCCGGTGAGTATCGTAGCGAACGGGACGGCGACCTCGGTGGTGACTTTGACGCTGAAAGACGTCAACAACAATACGGTAAGTGGTCAAACCGTGACTTTCGCAACCTCATTGGGGGCTATAAACACCGCGACTGAAACGGTGGCAGGTTCCGGTATTTATACGGCCACCCTGACCGCCGGCACGCTGGCGGGTATGGCAAATATCACCGTTAAGGTGAATAGCAATCCGCTGAGTAATACCGCGACGGTGACGTTGAACGGTGATAGCAGCAAGCTTGATCCTACCAAGTCTACTCTGGCCGCTAACCCGGTGAGTATCGTAGCGAACGGGACGGCGACCTCGGTGGTGACTTTGACCCTGAGAGACGTCAACAACAATACGGTGAGTGGTCAAACCGTGACCTTCGCAACCTCATTGGGGGCTATAAACACCGCGACTGAAACGGTGGCAGGTTCCGGTATCTATACGGCAACCCTGACTGCGGGTACGCTTGCTGGTAAGGCTAACATCACCGTCAAGGTGAATAGCAATCCGCTGAGTAATACCGCGACGGTGACGTTGAACGGTGACAGCAGCAAACTTGACCCAGCCAAGTCTACCTTGATCGCTAACCCGGTGAGTATCGTAGCGAATGGGGCGGCGACCTCCGTAGTGACCTTGACGCTGAAAGACGTCAACAACAATACGGTGAGTGGTCAAACGGTGGCTTTTGCAACGTCGTTGGGGGCTATAGATACGGCGACAGAAACGGTGGCAGGCTCCGGTATTTATACGGCCACCCTGACTGCGGGTACGCTGGCGGGTACGGCGAATATCACCGTCAAGGTGAATAGCAATCCGCTGAGTAATACCGCGACGGTGACGTTGAACGGTGATAGCAGCAAGCTTGATCCTACCAAGTCTACTCTGGCCGCTAACCCGGTGAGTATCGTAGCGAATGGGGCGGCGACCTCGCTGGTGACCTTGACCCTGAGAGACGTCAACAACAATACGGTGAGTGGTCAAACCGTTGCCTTCGCAACCTCATTGGGGGGTATAGATACGGCGACAGAAACGGTGGCAGGCTCCGGTATTTATACGGCCACCCTGACTGCGGGTACGCAGGCGGGTACGGCGAATATCACCGTTAAGGTGAATAGCAATCCGCTGAGTAATACCGCGACGGTGACGTTGAACGGTGATAGCAGCAAGCTTGATCCTACCAAGTCTACTCTGGCCGCTAACCCGGTGAGTATCGTAGCGAACGGGACGGCGACCTCGGTGGTGACTTTGACCCTGAGAGACGTCAACAACAATACGGTGAGTGGTCAAACCGTGACCTTCGCAACCTCATTGGGGGCTATAAACACCGCGACTGAAACGGTGGCAGGTTCCGGTATCTATACGGCAACCCTGACTGCGGGTACGCAGGCGGGTACGGCGAATATCACTGTTAAGGTGAATAGCAATCCGCTGAGTAATACCGCGACGGTGACGTTGAACGGTGACAGCAGCAAACTTGACCCAGCCAAGTCTACTTTGACTGCTAACCCGGTGAGTATCGTAGCGAATGGGGCGGCGACCTCCGTAGTGACCTTGACGCTGAAAGACGTCAACAACAATACGGTGAGTGGTCAAACGGTGGCTTTTGCAACGTCGTTGGGGGCTATAGATACGGCGACTGAAACGGTGGCAGGCTCCGGTATCTATACGGCGACCCTGACTGCCGGTACGTTGGCGGGTACGGCGAATATCTCCGTCAAGGTGAATGGTAATACCCTGAGCAAAACCGCGACGGTGACGTTGACTGCCGATCCATCTACTGCTGCAATCACCGCTTTGACTTCTACTGTACCTAAGGTTGCGGTGGCAGTAGTCACGGATAGTGGTAACAACCCAGTTCAAGGTATGACAGTCACATTCAGTGTGCCGGGTGGCAGTGGCGTATCTTTTGTCTCGGGTAATACCGCAGTCACTGATGCAACGGGTAGCGCTTCGATCAACTTTACTACTACTGATGCAGGTGCTGTTACTACGCTTACCGCGACGGTGACGAATAGCAGTAATCAGGTAAGCAGTAAAACTTTGAATATTGAGGTAGCGCCAAACTTTGCCAAAGCAACGGTGGATACCCAATTAAACTCTTCACCGTCACTGTTTGGTATCGCAAGTGGTTTCCCGACAACAGGGTTTACCAATGCGACCTTCCAGTTGGCACCACATGGTAATACTGCGCAAAACAGTAATTATACCTGGACGAGTAGTCAGTCATCTGCCGTGTCAGTGTCTAATACTGGGGCCGTGACAATGGCTTCACAACCTAGTGGTGAGGTGACGATTACTGCTAAATGGAACAGTGATACGTCAGTGGTATTTACCTATAAGTTCACGGTTAAAACATGGATTGCCTATGTTTACAATGGGATATCCTCCGGTTCGGCGGATATTGCTACCCTCAACTGTATTAACAGTGGTTATGCAAGGATACCGACGATGAATGAAATGTTACTAACCACACCAGCCAGTGGTAATGGGCAAAGAGGGCTCGGCGCTGTTTGGGCTGAATGGGGTAATCTGGCGAACTATCCTGGTTCAGGTTTCCCGGGGGCCCAACAGCGGATCTGGGTAAAAACAGATTCAGGATCAGGTCAAGTTATGGTGACAACAGGAAATGTCTCCACAGCAATTCCTGCGATCTTGGCCTGTATGAAGTAACAGGATTGACGATGTTTTGCCGCCCTTACCCAGGGCGGCTAATACTGAATATCAACAAAATTAGGGTATTGGAAATAAGCAGGCGAACTTACTAAGTTCGCCTGTTTTTGTAATCAAAACTCTAAACCGCTACTCCATTGAACTTGGGTATAGTCACCAAAGAACCCTTGGGGTCACTTCCGCTTACAATTTCTGGTACCAAGGCAATTCGCCCATACGCAGATGAGTACAGCCGAACGGGATCATAATAAGTTCGGTTTCCTCACCTTGCACAGATAGCGGGCTCTGTGGTGGTGCGCTGGCGAGACAAGGTACGGCAGACTGCCAGTTGGGCAATTGAATACCTTTGATCCGCATGGTGGATGGCGGGTTCTCTCGGCTAAAGGGGATGGCCCCCGGTATCGCCAAGGTGACCTCAACACTGCTGGGGTCGATTGCCCAGTTCCACGCTGAGGTGGGTGTCACGCTGTAGTCACAGTGCGGAAACTCGCGGTACGGCTTATCGCTATTGATGCGTTGCCATTCCTCTTCCAGCGGCAGGGCATAGACCAATGGACCATAGCTGAGGGTCAGTGCCCCTTGCTCACGAGATTCTTGCTGTAACTGGAAGTCGAACTCGATGTCGATTTGATGGCAGCCTTGCCAGTTGCGCTGTATCACTACCTCTTGCCGAGCTCCGCTACTGAAAACGGCACCATCTAGCCGGATAACTGTCCGTTCTGACCAGGAGGGAATGCGCAGGCGCACGGCAAAGTCAGCATCGTTATCGCACTCGAGTGTGATGCACACACGGTTTGCGAAGGGGTAGTGGCTGTTATTGATGACCTTGACCGCTTGCCCTTTGAGCTGGGCGGTGAACTCGAGGGGTATATAAGAGACCGCGACCAATTCCTCTGCACTTTGTAACCAGGCATGGGTAGCAAATTTGGGCAGCCCCTGATGATAGTTTGAGGTACAGCAGCCGAAGTGCGGCATCAAACCGTAGGTATTGGCATCAGGATCATTGGTATTCCATGGCATATCGGGGTCAACCACACAGGCAACCTGGTTGACCTGCTGGTTATACTGGTGCGCCCACATATCCCGGGTGAAATAGCCCGGCAAAGCGTTAAAGGCGATCTTCTCAAGGCGATCGGCAAAACTGAGATCCCCATAGATGGTGATCAGTTGCTCCAGCGAGTACATATACTCTACGGCGGCACAAAGCTCGGTACCGCGTAATGGGCTCTTACCTGCCAGGCATTCGTCACCGGTGAAGGTCCCCACCGCGGTACCATGGTGGCGATCCAGTTGGTTGATAAAGTCATAAGGTGTTTGCCGGTCACGCGCTTCACCGGTCAATTTCCACACCAAAGCATAAGCCTTGACAGCCATGGCATTGTTGACCACATGGCTCATAAAGTTCCACGCCCCTTTGGGTGTGGCTTCAGTACAGGGCCAGGCAGCAATGAAGCGCTGCCAGTTGAACCCTTGTGCCTCCAGCTTGACACAGAGGTCCAGCAGCCAAGGAGCCGGTTGGCGTTCATAGAGCCAGAAGATGGCAATAAAGGACTCGAACCAGCGGGCTTGACCCCAGTCGAACAGTGGGGTCCAGTTGATAGCGCCCTCTATCTTGCGCAGGGCCCGTTCCACGGCAGCTTCAACCCGCGCATCTTCGGTGAAGGCGTGGTATTCGATCAGCATTTTAACTGCCAGAAACTGTGCCCAGATATCATATCCTTCTTTGGCTTCTGGATTGACTGTGTTGGCATTTTTAGGGCCAAGCCAGCCATCTTCCTGCTGATGGGTGAGGATATAATCGACATAGCCGGTGATACGTGCGATTAGCCCCTTATCACCGCTCAACCAGGCAAGCGGAATGCTGCCGTCGAGCCAATAGGGCGCGCGTTCCCACCCTTCGGAATCGCCCCCGAACCAGGCGCTATCTTGCACATCAGGCCAGAATTGGTCGAGATGACCACTCATGCCGTTGCACTGGATGGTTAATTGGTCGCGTAGCCAACCGAGCGGCTGTAATTGATGCAATGGAATACGACTATAGGCGTTCGCTGTAATCATCAGGATGCACCTTTGATATCTGACTGGCCCGATGGGGATTTACCAGACACTGAGCCCTTGAAGAACAGCATAAAGCTGAAAGCAACCAGCAAGTTGAAGGCGGCAAAGGCGATCATAATGCTACGCCAGTCACGAATGCCATCATGAGTAAAGAATGCGTCGATCATCCAACCACTGGCGAAGCCGCCGAGTGTTCCGCCGACACCGATAATCATCACCTGGAGCAGGCCTTGTGCCGTGGCCTTCATGCCGTTATCAACGTTGGTTTCGAGAAATAGGGAACCTGCCAGGTTGAAGAAATCGAAGGCAACGCCCCAAACCAGCATGGAGAGGATGATCATCCACCACAGCTCGCCAGGGTTACCAAAGCCGAGCAGCAACCAGCGGGCAACCCAAGCCAGCATACTGATGAGCATGACGGTTTTCACGCTGTAGCGAGTTAGGAAATACGGCACTAGCAACACAAAGAACATCTCTGACATCTGGCCGATAGAGACGATCACCGCTGGGAAGCGGATCATGATGCTGTCACTGTAAAGAGGATTACTGGAAAAATCATGCAAAAAGGTACCGGCATAGGCATTGGACAACTGCATGCTAACCCCGAGCAAGCCGGAGAAGATAAAGAAGGCACCAAACCGTTTGTCGGCAAATAGCTTACCGAAGCTGAGGAACTGTTGTGCGACCGAGCCGGCAGTTGAACCGCTTGGGCGACACTGCGGCATGCTCATGGCGAGCACCGCTACAGCCAACGAAGAGGCTGCGGAAATATAAAACTGAAGGGGAGAGGTCTCTAACCCGGAGAGGCTGGTCAGCCACATGCCGCTGGCAAAGCCCAGAGTACCAAATACCCTAAGGGGCGGATATTCCTTGACGATATTCATGCCAGCTTGGGTCATGACACTGAAGGAGACCGAAAATGCAAGGGAGATGGTCGGGATATAACAGAGCATGTTAACCAGCATCAGCCAGAAGAGCTGTTGTGGCGTTTCCATTTGGGGGACCATAACCATGCTTGCGGCACAACCGAGTTGCAGTATGGCGTAGAGGCGTTCAGCGTTAATCCATTTGTCGGCCACGATCCCTGCCAGCGTAGGCATAAAAAGGGCGGCAATACCAATGGTGGCGAAGATGCTGCCAAATTCAGAAGCACTCCACTGTTTGGTGTGCAGGCAGTATGCACCGACTGATATCAGCCAGCTTCCCCAGGCCAGAAATTGTAAAAATTGCAGCCCTGCAATCTTGATTTTTAGTGGTTTCATATAATGTTACTCATATTATGTATGTGGCTGGGTTGATTGTTTCAGTCTACTTATGACCTGACTCTCTGTTTGTTCCCTGAAAAATGGCCCCAAAGGCATCTATAAGCGGCTAAGCCGGGCTTGGCCTGGGGCAGGCAGTAACGAAGGTGATGGTGGAGATCATCAAGAAAATGCCTAGGAAAATTTTACCTGAGGGATGGTAACTAAACTGTGATGTTGTTTGCAAAAGAGATGTAATCGATTACAATTTATTGTTAGCCCCTTCCTTTACACCTGCCGTTCGCCTCTTTTTATTCTGATTATTACTTTACAAATAGCATGAACGCCTAATATTAATTGAATAAAAACAAGTGTATATATTTTATTGTGTCGAGCATTCACAAAAAGGCTTATATCATAAATGACTTTGGTAACGATACCACCAAGTAAGCGTGATGATAAAACAGACGATGCCATGTTGGTGATCATTTGGGCGTTCACTGAATCCCCGGAGTTTTATCCAGTGAGATGAGTTTTAATGCTCAGCCCAGTAGGGCGAATAGATTGGCTGCCATACCCTGGCATTATCGTAGATACTCGCTGCCATCACGTATGCGCTTATTTCAATATGGTTTGAGCGAATATTCTGGCGGGTTGCGTAAAATTGCGTGGCGAATAGCTCTGTCCGCAGCAGAAAATGCAGCGCCTAGTGCAAGCGCAACCATGGATTCGCCAGTTTTATTGGCTGTAATAGGGGGATAGCGCGGAAACTGATACACAAAATTAGCCAAAGCAGACTAAAAAGATTTATCATCCCTATAGCTCGGCATGCTATTACTGAAACTTCACTGATTTTGTCAAATAAACTTATTTTTATCCATGTTTATTCAAGCTGCAGGAGGATAGTAATAGAGTGGTAAGTTGAATGGTCTGAAAGATCGGTTAATCACCGGTTTGAATATTACAATGTTACATGATTAGGGTAAATTAACAGGGAAGTGATTCCTGGCCTATTTAAAAACCACTTTCACTACTAACGAGTACGAGGCTAATTAATCCAATAACTTGATAGGGAATACTAGACTCACAAGTACACCTGCAACTTGATATATAACGGATATATACATATACAGGTGACACTATGTTTAATATTTATAGTACTAACTATCTATCCCTAAGTAATGAGGTGTTCGAAGACTTATCTATGTTAAGAAAGACCACATTTAAAGATAGATTGCAATGGGCAGTGACTTGCTCAGATGACAAAGAAATTGATCAGTTTGATAATGAAAGGGCGAACTATATCTTTGGGGTTGAACAGGATATGGTTATATGCGGAACCAGGATTATTGATATGAAAGATAGCAATATGTTAGACAGTACATTTTCATCGTTTTTTAATAATGTAACAATCCCAGAAGGAAGTTATATTGAATCCACACGATTCTTCGTCGATAAAAAAAGAAGCCGCACCCTGTTAGGGAGCCACTTTCCTGTTACTATGGTGCTGTTCCTATCGCTGATTAATTATGCCCGGTTACATCATTATGACGGTATTATTGCTGTTGCAAGTCATTCAATGATGCAAATCATCAAAAGTTCAGGTTGGGACGTTACCGTGTTAGCGACCGGCATGTCTGAAAAGGATGAGCCTGTTTATCTATTACTGGGCAATGTCGATATTAACAGTCAACATAACATAAAGGAAAAAATCAACAGCCGGTATATCATGCCGGATGAAAAAATACTAAGTGATTGGCCACTCTCATTTGAGCCTTCAATCTAATTAATCAACTGGTTTAATCAGTTGAAGTTCCATCCCTAGACGTATTGCATGCCGAGCATTCGTCACTCCCATTTTCTTAACGATGTTTGCCATATGAAATTTAACCGTAGGCATCTTTATGCCCAGGATAATCCCGGTCTCTTGATAGGTTTTCCCCATGCTTGACCAATAAAGGATCTCATTTTCCCTCGTGGTGAATTGATACCTGGTTTCACTGTCAGAGAGCTTTTTTTCTGATAACGAGGTTAATGCAAGATACATCTCATGTACTGAGGCTAATAATATTGAAATCTCACCTTTATTTTTGATTAAAGCTTGTGTGACTTCAGCGCTGCGCTCTGGCGCAATAATAAAGGATAAAGTAACCAGATTGTTGTTAAAGTCATGTAATACAAAGGTATAGCCATTGGTTACAGAAAATTCACGGGACTTATTAAAGATTTCATGGGATTGATGCCCTGGAGCAATGGGCAGATTTTCATCCCATGAGAATGGAGTCAATCGGTTAAGCGCAGTGATGACCACGGGGTCAGTATATTGCAAGCCTTTTTCTTTATAATGGTTGACCCAATCGCTAGGGTAGTTGGTCACTCCATAGATACAGGACATATCCCTTTTAGATAAAACCACATAGGCCCAGACAAACTCACCAATAGCATTTAATGCTTCTTCAAGGTGCTGTCGAATAATACTACTGACATTATTTTCCTGTTCCATCAATAACTCCCAACTCGTCAAATAGCCCTATGTATACTTGCCTCACCCTCGCTGGACAAGGGCGGAGTGACAAGAGATTTCAGTCGCATCACTCATGTACTTCTAAAGAAAAAGACTTGGAGATAGGTGGTATTCCCCGCTAAGGGTATAAAAAACAGTGGATTGTGTCGAGCCCTGACCACTAAAAAGTCAATATCGGTTGCCTAAAACACCGTCTCATAAAAGTACATCGTCTATTTTCCACAAAAATAAAAGATAAGCCCTGTATGCGGTCACTAATTGGACTTGCATCTCGAGCACAAGTCAAAAAAAACGCTCAAAAAACAAGCATAAACCGAACCGGCACCGATGCAATAAGTACGACGAGTATAGTAGGTTATATTGAAGATAGATCAATTTTATCCCAAATAGAGCAAAACACTGCATTGCTGCACCGGTTCCAAGGCAGGGCGGGATCGCACTTTGTTAATGAAACTTGAACGGGCAGATCGTCTGTGATCTAATCACGTCTCCATGTAGGAGGCACGCTCGATGACATTGATTGAACACCTTACCCTTGTTGAAGAAACTCGCTCTGACATCAATCGTAAACATGACCTTGTTGACGTCATGTTTCTTGTCATCAGTGCCATCATGAGTGGTGCCGAAGGCTGGCGGGACATAGAGACCTATGGCAATTCAAAGGCCGATTGGCTCCGTCAGTATCGACCTTTTGCCAACGGTATCCCGCGCCGTCACACCATTGCCCGCATTTTGCGCTGCATTGTCATCGATACCCTGCTTGAAGCGTTGCTCTGCTGGGTCAATGAACAGCGCACCCATCAGGGAAAACCCATAATTGCCTTTGACGGCAAGGTGTTACGTGGCTCCTACCGCGGAAATGCCGCCGAAGCTCTGCAACTGGTTACAGCCTACGATACCGAAAATGGTTTGGTTTTAAGCCAGAAAACAACCCCAAATAAGAAAGGGGAACTCGAAACGGTCAAAGAAATGCTGGAAATTCTTGAGCTCAAAGGCGCTGTTGTGACGCTTGATGCCCTGCATTGTCAGCGTGAGACGCTGGAGAAAATCAGCGAGAAGAAGGCGCATGTGGTGGTTCAGGTAAAGAAGAACCAACCGAAGCTGTATCAAGCCGTTCAATCGCAATTTCAGGCACTCTTTGACGCACAGAAAGAGAAGATAATCGTCGAGCACAAAGAGAGTGGTCATGGCCGCCAAGAAGAGCGTTATGTCTTTCAATTAAAATCAAAACTACCGCCTGAGCTGGCGGAGAAATGGCCGACAATCCGCAGCATCATCGCCGTTGAGCGTCACCGTAGCGCCAACGGAAAAGGAACGGTAGAGACCGCCTACTATGTCAGCTCGTTATCTCCCAAACACAAGCTGCTCGGGCACTATATTCGTCAACACTGGCGGATTGAGAACAGCCAGCATTACATTCTTGATGTGGTGTTCAATGAAGATGCCTCCAGAATAGCGATGGAGGATGCGGTCGAGAATATGGCACTATTCCGGCGCTTTGTTCTAAACATCATAAAGCAGAGTAATTGTGGTGCGCCGAGTCAGAGAAACAAGCTAAAAAAGGCAAGTTGGGATGACAATTATCGGGCCCAGTTATTCTTTGGTTAAATAAAAAGCAAAGTGTGCTCCCGCCCTGGGTTCCAAGGGTGGGCTGCCATCCAGTGATACCACCACCTTATTGCAAGTAGCAAGTTTCCTGCCATGATAAATGTTCAAGAATGCATCTTTGTGAACGGAAAATATGCATTCAGAATGTCAGAGCGCGCTTTATTGAGAATAGGGGGTTGCTAAGGGAAAACTATTGGTACATAATGCAGACCGTGTTGACAGCCAATGTTGTTAAATAACGTTGAGTATCAACAAGTTGAACCAGAGTGTGGAAGGCTTTCCCGCTTGTGGTTTCAAGTTAAAACAGATAATTATCAGCTTTAACTTGAAAAAGCAGATGTTTGAAAAAACAAATGTTTGAAGAAGTAAATGTTTGAAAAAGTAAAGAGTACCAAGGCGCGTTAACAAAGCGGTTATGTAGCGGATTGCAAATCCGTCTAGTCCGGTTCGACTCCGGAACGCGCCTCCAATTTTCAGCCCGGGTGGTGAAATCGGTATACACAAGGGATTTAAAATCCCTCGGCGGCAACGCCATGCGGGTTCAAGTCCCGCCCCGGGCACCATTTCGAAATCATAGACGCAAAAAGCGTCTATTTTTTTGTCTCAACCCATGGCATCACTCACTTTTCTCCCTTTTATACTCTCCATAAGTCAACGCAATTCAACCTACATCAAGCTACTTGCAAGTATACATTTGGGTATATACGTTGCTTCTATGATTCTCTGTATACTCACCGCAAGCACATGCGAGGACATGGATATGGCCCTGACAGATATCAAGGTACGTTCGGCAAAACCAGAAGGCAAAGAGTACTCATTTGACTGATGGAGACGGCGGGTCAAGATCAGGCAGGTATATACTGGCAAAAAACTTTTGCTATTCAAGGGTATAAAAATGAAAATCAGCAAGAAAAATGCCGTGGTAGTGCGTAAAGCACTCGACAGTTGGGAGGAGGAAGGGGCACTTAGCGCTGAACAACATCAACAACTACTGCAAAATATGCAGGTTCAACCTTTTGACTGGCGTCGACTGGCGCGTTATTCATTTCTAGCTGCCCTGGCTTCACTGTTGATCGCGATTACAAGCCTGTTCACCGACAGTGAGTTGTTGGAAAAACTCAGCGCTCTGTTCCGCTTCGATGCGTCCGTGCGTATGGTAAACGCCGCGATACTAGCAACTCTTTCCTATATCTGGGCGTTTCGCCGCCGCATACGTTACCCTGACAAACGTTACAGTAATGAAGCCATCCTGTTTATTGGCGTGCTGCTGACCGCCTGCTCATTATGGCAACTGGGGGTCTGGCTGGATAACGGCAGCGGGCGGGTGTCTACACTGCTGATAATGGGCGCAGTGTTGTACGGGGTTATCGGCTGGTTCAGCCGTTCTGGGCTGGTTTGGTGGTTTGCCTTGTTATCACTCGGCAGTGCCTTTGGTGCAGAAACCGGCTACATGTCTGGTTGGGAGGCCTACTGGCTGGGCATGAGTTATCCGATCCGTTTTATTGCTTTCGGTCTTGTCCTGATCGCTGCCGCATTTATGCTGAAACCTGCGTTGGTCAAACGTGGTCTGGAGCGGGTTTCACTGGTAATGGGGTTGCTGTATCTGTTTATCGCACTGTGGATCCTGTCGATATTTGGTAACTATAGCGATCTTGACCGTTGGAACAACGTACGCCAGATCGAACTGTTGCATTGGAGCCTGCTATTTGGCATCGCGGCAGCCACCGCTATCTGGCTCGGGCTAAAGCAAGACGATGGCGTGTTGCGTGGATTCGGGTTGACCTTCCTCGGTATTAATCTGTATAGCCGTTTCTTCGAGTTGTTCTGGGATAGTATGCCAAAAGTTATTTTCTTTGTTGTGCTGGGGATCAGCCTGTGGGCATTGGGTCACTATGCGGAAAAAATTTGGCAGTTAGGTCGCCAGCCGCAGGATGTGACAGATTGATACCAGCTAATTTTTTCTAAATTACCGCTGCTATTACCATTCCGCAATCTTGTCACGTTTGCAGGGACGACTGGAAGCGGAGCGGAATGCCAAAGGCATTGACCTGGATGAGCGGGTTGCCGGGCTGAAAGTGGGCTGGGAGCCCACAGAGTGGGCTCCCAAAACGTGCGTTCGAACTTAACTATAAGACGTAATACTCAAAAAATGAGGGATTACGCAAAATTAAGGCGTCGGACAAAAACCTATCAAAGATAAATTATAAATCTGGCCACTGTTGTTAAAGAGACCATCTTTCGGCAAGTCATAACCAGCATGGAAGAAACACTCTTCACGAATCTCACTCACCAAACCAAGTGAACTGACCGCTTTAAGATAAAATGTTTCATATTCAGGAGCAATCCATTCAGGAAGAACGGCTAGAGGATAAACCACTCCTGCAGGAATAATCGCAGAAACAATAGACGGCTGTGTAGGCAAGTTTGGCTCCCAATATTGAGACCCCACTGATACTTCACATTCTTGAATAGCAAAATATTGTTGAAGGTTCTGATAGTCAATTGCTTGAGGATCGCAACGAACATAAACATAATGCTGGTTAATTTTTTCCGGCTGAGCAGCAAAGGTCATCACTAACTTATTTTCATTCAGTGACGCATTGCTAGCTTCTGCAGTATATTTCCAAATCTCACCATTCTCTTTGGATATGTACTGATACGCGCTCCAATTAATCAATTGCGGTGCCTGTAGCGTATAAATGACAGATCCATCAGCAGGTAAACTATATTGGTCAACCTCTGTGCTGCCATTGAGTGTTATCTTGGCGTTACAGGCGATTGGTGTCGAGTCAGGTAACTGACATTGGGCGGTAAATTGATAAGGGGCAGATAAAGGAATAGATATCGAGCCAGGAATCACAACACCCGATCCCGTCGTATCCAATGGGTTCGTAATTTTGCCCATCAGACGTTTATTATCTCCTGACAAACCCATCGCTTTCCAAGTGATCGCCTTAACCCGATCGGGCATATTGTAGGCTGTCTCACCTTCAGCACCAATGTTATTGCTTTTTACCAGTTTTGAGCCGTCCACGAGTACTACAGAAGCGGTTATGCTACAGGCAATAGGTTTGGATTCGGGATCTACGCATTGCAAGAAAGTACTGCCAGCAGATTCAAATTTAAAATCCCAGTTCCATGATGAGAAATGCGGCACGGTAGCTTCTACCATCAACATTTTCTCGCCGTCGCGGGTTATCACGATTGCCGACCCTTTGACATCAGGCGTTTCTTCCCATAGCCCCAGGCTTTCGTTGAAGTACCACATTGGGATTTTGCCACCTGCCGATAAATCATGACCATCAATGTTGGAGAACGGCAAGCTCATCTGCAGGGTTGCGGTTTTACCTTCAGCTAAATTCAAGGCGTTACCGGCTTCATCATAAAAAGCGACGGCCATTAGCCCTGCGCTGATCAAGTCAACCTCTTGGCTATCTGCGGTGATAGCGCGTCCATTGGCAGGCATGGCTTTCAGGTCATCGCTGTCAATATTCCAAGGCGTCAATTCAACTCGCGCTTTGCCTGTTGCAGGGGTTCCGTCCGCATTAACCAATGCAGCCTCAGGCAGAATAACGTGGGCATTCATAGTCAGGCTGGAAATACCTTGCGCTTTTTCAATATTTTCAAGGTATTTGGTTTCTGTTACTGGCATCAAATGTATGACAATCGGCGGCATTTTTTTCTGCACCGCAACTTTGACAGCTTGCGTCACATAACCCGCTTTTTTCACTTTCACCACCCAGAAACCCTTCTTATCCGCAGGAAGAGTAGAGAGTTGCGCTACGCCATTTTGGTCGCTGGATGATACCTTTACTTCATCAAAGAATATTTCAGCGCCAGACAGGATAATGCCATCTTTGCTTTCCGTAATAATATCTAGAGTCGCAATCTCTGGTGGAACAACAGGCTCTGGGTCTGGAACGGGTGGAACTACAGGCTCTGGAACAGGTGGAACAACAGGTTCTGGGTCTGGAACAGGTGGAACAACAGGTTCTGGAACTGGCGGTGTAACTGGATTGACCGGCGGGTTGGTGTCTGAAGATTCTCCCCCACCAGAATCGCAGGCGGACAACATAGCAACAAATATACCGATGCATAAAGCGCGTAAGAAACGTATTTTGTTCACAGCATCTCCTTCCTAGAGTTATTGTTAGGGCAATTATTATATTTTATAGTGCAAATATCGCTGGTACCTTTCAGAAAGCATAGATGCGAACTTCCTAGCTTATCCTAATCTGGTTTACCCAGCGTCCGGGAGTTCGCCTATTACCATCTACTTATATTCTGAAATCTATTAGATATATCGTTTTGAATTCTTTATTGCGCTTCCTGTTGTCAGCTTATCCTGTACCTGTTGAACCCGCTCCATACACTGGCAGTGTAGTTGCGCATCCATGGTGACTGATTGACCCTTGCTAATGGTCAAGGGAGCAGCCAGGTAGCCAGTAATAGCGTATCAATAAGATCAGCAGTATCGATATATTGTCCTTTCCGGTTAGTCTTTTCCGGTTAGATACCACGACGGCCTGCCATAAATATTAATGTGGCTAATGAGTGTATTCTGAACAACAGCGATTATTCAAGTTAAATAGTTAGCAGACTGGGGGTACGTCACGGTAAGTGAGATACGGGCTGTTGGGATGGATGCGTGAAGTGTTGATGGTATATCCCCCTCAACAATTTCAAGTTTTTCTAATTCCAGCAGGTTGAGCAGATTTTGCAATGCCTAGCTCATAGGGTAACAACCTTTTTCATCATCGTTTAAGCAGTGTGTTCAACAGAGGCGCAATTTAAATATAACGCCAGATATTGTTCAGTTTACGCAGTCATAGGTGCATTGAAGCCATCATTATTCTCCCATCAGCTGGTTATTATGCCAATTTCGCCCCCTTAACTAAAGAAATCCCTCAAGTATAGAAACCTTTTTGGCGCGACCCTCATTGCTTGCTGTAACAAAAGTGAAACATAAACTTCACATAGGTTCTCTTGCATCACTGTTTGGGAGTTATGGAGATATGCAGACACAACAACTACAACACTTCGCGCAGATAGCTGAGTCTATCACTGATCAGACCCGCCAGCTGCTTAAACAGGAGCGCCAGCGTTATCTCTACGGTGGGCGGGAATTTGTCACTAAAGATGATCTTAGCCCGGTGACGGTGATTGATCAGCAAGTCGAGCAACTGATACGTGAGCAATTAACCCGGGCTTTTCCTGGCCACGGCATCCTGGGTGAAGAGTATGGCGCTGAGGCTCAGAATGAAGAGTGGGTGTGGGTGATTGACCCGATTGATGGCACTAAGCAGTTTATTGCCGGGGTACCCGTCTACGGCACCTTATTGGCGTTATGCCACCATGGTCGCCCAGTGATAGGGATCATCGATATTCCGGCAGTGGAGGAGCGCTGGGTGGGCATTGCCGGGCAACCCAGTACCTTGAATGGCCACCCGATCCGCACTCGCTCTTGTCAACAACTGGCTGATGCTTTGATGTCTACCAGCAATACTGAGCCAGTTCTTGCCGAACATCGTCCAGGCTACAACCACCTGTTGAGTGCCAGCAAATGGCGGATCTACGGTGTTGCTTGCTATGCCTACGGTTGCCTTGCCTCGGGGCGTATCGATCTGAGTGTCGATAGTGGCGGTATGCGAGAAGTCGATTACTGCGCCATGGTACCCATCATCGAAGGGGCTGGCGGCAAAATTACCGACTGGTATGGCGAACCTTTGACCATGTATTCCCAATCGACGGTTGTCGCCGCCGGCGATCCGCAGCTCCATGCACAGGTACTGGATGTGCTCGCTAGCTACCCAGCATCTTTCTAATCCTGGCGTCTGCGCCTTAATGATGGGTGAATATAATGATTAAATGGATAAAGTCAGCACCGGAACAAGCGGCAGCCCTAGACAGTGAGCAGGTCAACCGTACTTATCGCTACTGGCGTATTCATATCATGTTGGGAATGTATGTAGGCTATGCGGTGTACTATTTTACGCGCAAGAGTTTTACTTATGTTATGCCGGATATGTTGGCGGATCTTGGGTTGACCAAAGCGGATGTGGGTTTAATGGGCACTCTGTTTTACTTTATGTACGGTGCCTCGCGCTTTATTTCTGGCGTGATGAGTGATGCCTCTAACCCACGTTACTTTATGGGCATTGGCCTGATCCTGACCGGTGTGATCAACATTCTGTTTGGTTTCAGCTCCTCGCTGTTGGCATTAACGTTGTTCTGGCTGTGTAACGCCTTTTTCCAGGGCTGGGGCTGGGCACCTTGTTCCAAACTACTGACAACCTGGTACTCACGTAATGAGCGGGGCTTCTGGTGGGCTATCTGTAATACTTCCCATAATGTGGGGGGAGCGATTATTCCACTACTGGCAGGGGTGCTGGCGGTTAATTATGGTTGGCGTTACGGCATGATAGTGCCAGGGGTGATCGCCATTCTGGTGGGGTTTTTTATCTGTTTTCGTTTGCGTGATCGCCCTGCTTCAATGGGATTACCCACCGTAGGCCACTGGCGTGCGGATGCATTGGAGCTAGAGCAGGAACATAAAAGTGAGCGATTACCGATCTGGGAAATCTTAAAACGTTATATCTTTACCAATAAATATATCTGGTTATTGGCCATCTCTTATGTCTTTGTTTATGTGGTACGCATCGGTATCAATGACTGGGGTAATCTCTATCTGGTAGAGACCCATAACTATCAGTTAGTGAAAGCAAACTCTGCTTTGACCATGCTGGAGATTGGTGGTTTTCTCGGTACCCTCGTTGCCGGTTGGGGATCGGATAAGTTATTTGCAGGTAATCGCGTACCGATGAATATCATTTTTATGATTGGCATCTTCGTCAGTGTTGCTTTGTTGTGGTTGTTGAGTGTCGACAGCTATTTCCTCAATGCCGCCTGTTTCTTCTTTATCGGCTTTTTTATCTTTGGGCCACAGATGTTGATTGGCATGGCAGCCGCAGAGGCAGCGCATAAAGATTCTGCTGGTGCCGCCACTGGATTCGTTGGCGTCTTTGGCTATCTGGGGGCGGGGCTTTCTGGCTGGCCGTTGGCGAAAGTGATGGAAACCTGGAGCTGGGACGGCTTCTTTACTGTGCTATCAGCCACAACCTTGCTGTCTGCGTTACTGTTGCTGCCCTTGGTGGTTAAACCCAAAGCGAATACCAAGTGTTCCCCGGCAAGTTCATTGAATAGTTGAGCAGTAAACCCTCCTGTGTATTGGCAGGAGGGGGTTATGTTTGCCGCGTGAAGCTGGCAAAAATCCGTTGGGCTATGAGGGAAAGCAGAGCCAAGCATTGGCGATGAATTTTTTCTTAATATGGTGTAAAAATTTTTTATAGCAAGGGGTTGTGTCATCAGTCCCTTGCGATTGTCATCACTGTCACTTCGTATCACTTGTTATTAGAGTGCGGGGTATTCCGACCGTAATAAATTTCATGCATCTCTTTCCAAAGCATGTTGGTGATATTTTGTTGTTCCTCTGCACTCAGCTCATCGGGTTGTGCGTTGAACAGATAGTGTTTCAGATCAAAATATTTCAACAACATTTTGGTGTGAAACATGTTCTCCTGATACACATTCACATCCGTCATATGATAGAGGTCTTTAATATCCTCTTTAATATCCTCTTCAACAAAACGGGATAGAGCGTCTTATTATTTTTCAGCAAAGATACACTCATGCATAACCGGGATAAGTGAAATAAAAAGATCAACGCTAAACGTGATGTTGACGTTATCTGCATGCAAATAACACGTTTATCACGGTCAAGACTGAGATTGATGGCAGAAAGTGCGCTTAGAATTCCTAGAGTGATAAGGAAATGAGATCTTCATCTCAGTTCCAGCTAATTGTTATAGCGAACATGAGTACTGTGGATCAAATGACGTGCTACAAGAATATCAAAACGCTATTTATGTTTCTTATTTGTTAAGGATTGGTTTCTTTTTGGTTTATTTTTAACATTAATCTGATCATTATTATTCATCAAGATATTTTATTAACATAAATTTAACCCAATAAATCACGAAATTTAACAATTATGGACTTGAGTCACATTCCAATCTGACTCATCTCGCTACCTCTTGTATTCCTTTGTTAATCTCCAGCATGTGAAAAGCAGCCACATGAAAATAATACCGTCACGGTACAACACCATGGGCTCGTCACCCTGCAACCAACCCGTTACCTGAACGAAAACAAAAAGGTACTGCTATGAAACTTAATCTCGCATTACTGAATGCATGTGTTGTTTCTGCATGCATGCTATTTACCACGCAAACGATGGCAGAGAAAAAACATGAAATTGCTGTCGTGGCGAAAGTTACCGGTATTCCTTGGTTTACCCGCATGGAAGTTGGCGTAAATGAAGCGGCAAAAAAATTGGATGTTAATGCTTATCAAGTTGGGCCGGCAACACCCGATCCAGCACAGCAAGTTAAAGTAATTGAAGACCTTATCGCCAAAAATGTTGATGCCATTATTGTAGTTCCGAATGATGCTAAGGTGTTGGAACCGGTACTGAAAAAAGCACAAGAGAAAGGCATTGTGGTGTTAACCCATGAATCTCCGGATCAGCGTATCGGTCAGTGGGATGTTGAGACTATCGATAGTGAAAAATATGCTCAGGCCAATATGGATGAGTTGGCAAAAGCGATGGGTAGTAAAGGTGGCTATGCCATTTATGTAGGCTCGCTGACTGTGCCGCTGCATAACGCTTGGGCCGATTACGCTATTAAATATCAGAAAGAGAAATACCCGGACATGTTCGAAGTGACCCCGCGCCTGCCAGTGGCGGAGAACATTGATAAGTCTTACTCCACCACACTGGATCTGATGAAGACCTATCCGCAAATGAAAGGGATCATTGGATTTGGCTCACTGGGGCCAATCGGTGCCGGTCAGGCGGTTGCCAAGAAGCGGGCTAAAGATCAAATTGCCGTCGTCGGTATTGCGATGCCAGCACAGGCTGCACCTTATCTGATGCGCGGTGATATCAAGAAAACATTGCTGTGGGATCCGAAAGATGCGGGTTTTGCGGTGGTGGTTATTGCTGATCAACTGCTGAAAGGGCAAAAAATCACGCCGGAACTGACCATTGAAGGTTTGGGTAAAGCTGATGTCGATAGTGAAAAAGGGGTGATTCGTTTTAACAAAATTCTCGAAGTTACCAAAGATAATGCAAAAACATTAGGTTTCTGATTTTCAGTCGCCACACCAAGGATAGTAGTAATCATAAGTTATTGGTAAGAAATAAGTTATCAGTGAAACAGGCGGCGGGAGAATAGCCCTGCCGCTCTGACCACCACCCAATGGCTGCAAAAAATAGCGCCATGATTACGGCGTTAGGGAAGGTATTGTCATGACACAGGCTAACGCATTTATCACTCTTGAACATATCAGTAAGCGATTCCCCGGCGTGCTGGCGTTGGATAACGTGAATCTTACGCTGAATAAAGGAGAAGTGCACTGTCTGGCAGGCCAGAATGGCTGCGGCAAAAGCACCATTATCAAAGTGATTTCAGGAGTTTATCAGCCAGAGAAAGGTGCAAGTATCCTGATAGACGGTAAGCTGTTTCATCAGTTTACGCCACAACTCTCATTCTTTTATGGTGTACAGGTTATTTATCAAGACCTGTCATTATTCCCCAATTTAAGCGTATCCGAGAATATTGCTGTTCACCGTTATCTGCCTGGTGGTGATTTTTGGGTGAAACGCAAGAGTATGCGTGAGCGTGCATTAGCTGCCATGCAGCGAGTGGGCGTCACCCTTGATCCAGATAAAAAAGTTGAACAACTCTCCATTGCTGACCGCCAGTTAGTGGCGATTTGCCGCGCTATCGCCGCCGATGCTCGCTTGGTCATTATGGATGAACCTACCGCCTCGCTGACCAGTCAGGAAGTGAAAGGTTTGCTGAATGTGGTACGCGACCTCAAATCACAAGGTATCTGTGTGGTGTTCGTCAGCCACCGGTTGGATGAGGTGATGGAAGTGGCTGACCGTATCAGTGTGATGCGCGATGGTAAGTTGATTGGCACTTGGCCTGCCAGCGAATTAGATAGCCATGAGTTGGCGTTCCTGATGACTGGTCAACGCTTTACTTACAGCCAGCTCCCCCCGCTGCCCGCGAAGGCCGAGCCATTGCTGGAAGTAAGAAAACTTAGCCGAGGGGCGCAATTTCGTAATATCGATTTAACCCTCCATCAGGGGGAAATTGTCTCTATTACCGGTCTGTTAGGTGCAGGCCGTACTGAGCTGTGTCTGAGCTTATTTGGTATGACCCAACCTGATAGTGGTGAGGTATGGGTAGCCGGTGAACAAGTGCATTTTCGTCATAACCGTGACGCGATCCGCCACGGGATAGGCTATGTCTCTGAGGATCGTCTAACGCAGGGATTGATCATGGAACAGTCAATCTATGACAACACTATCGTTTCGGTTTTCGACAAGTTACATACTCGTAGTGGATTGCTGGATCACGCTAAAGCCACTGCGCTGGTCAATCAGTTGGTGCAGGATCTGAACATCAAAGTATCGGATACCGCGCTACCAGTAAAAACACTATCGGGCGGTAATGCTCAGCGGATTGCCATTGCTAAATGGGTGGCAACGCAACCGCGTATTTTGATCCTCGATTCGCCGACGGTGGGGGTGGATATCGCCAACAAAGAGGGGATTTACCACATTGCCAAGGCGCTGGCAGAGCAGGGGATGGCAGTCTTGATGATTTGTGACGAGATCTCGGAGGCTTATTACAACAGCCATCGGGTGCTGGTGATGCGCAAAGGTGAACTGGTCGCTGAGTTTTACCCTCATCAGTGTACCGAACAAGAGATAGCCGAGGTGGTTAATGGATAGGCTAAAACTGCGTCAACTGACGGGGCGGCATGAGTTTTATCTCGGCCTGCTGATATTGCTACTGGTTATCGGTCTGAGCTTGAAAAGTTCGGAGTTCCTGACATTAGGTAACTTAACCGATGTTGCGACCAGTTATGCCATTTTGGGGATTCTGGCTTGTGGGCTGTTTGTCGTACTGATCGCCGGTGGTATCGATATCTCATTCCCGGCAGTAACGGCAATCGCACAATACGTGATGGCATCATGGGTCATTACCCACGGTGGCAGCTTCCCGCTTGCTTTCGTCTTGGCGATGACCGTGGGTTGTGTGCTGGGGTTGGTGAATGGATTGCTGGTGTATTGGCTGAAAGTACCGGCGATTATTATCACGATTGCCACGTTGAATCTGTTTTACGGCTTACTGGTTTATGTCACTAACGGCACCTGGCTGTACGGCTTTCCAGACTGGTTTATGACCGGGATTAACTGGTTCTCGTTTACCGGCAGCGACGGTTATGACTATGGCCTGACATTACCGCTATTTTGTCTGGCGGCCACCATTATCTTTACCAGTGTGCTGATGAATTACACGCGGCTTGGGCGGCAGATATTTGCGATGGGCAGCAACAAAGATGCGGCTTCCCGTTTGGGGATTAACATTCTGCGGTTGCATCTTTATGTCTATGGCTACATGGGGTTGCTGGCGGGGGTTGCGGCGGTGGTTCAGGCGCAGATTTCTCAATCGGTTGCACCTAACTCATTGATGGGATTTGAGCTGACGGTATTGGCAGCGGTGGTGCTCGGTGGCACCAGCATGAGCGGCGGTCGTGGCACATTAACTGGCACAGTGCTCGGTGTCATGTTGCTGGCATTTTTGCAAAATGGACTGACGCTACTGAGCGTCTCTTCTTACTGGCATACGGTTTTCAGTGGCGCAATCATTTTGGTGAGTATCAGTAGTACCGCATGGAATGAAAAACGCAAATTGCTGAGGGAGTCCTGATAATGACCTGGCTAAACCGAATTATTCCTGACGACCGTATTATCCGCCTGCAATTGTTGATTCTGGTGGCGGTCATGTTGGCCTTCTCTTTGACCTTGGGGCAACGTTTTTTCAGCTTGGGTAATTTCCAGTCTATTTCCTCACAGTTGCCGATTTTAGGCATGTTGGCACTGGGAATGGGGCTGACCATGCTGACTGGCGGCATTAACTTATCGATAATTGCCGGAGCCAATGCTTGTTCATTAGTCATGGCTGCCATCATTGTCAGCCATCCGGATCAACCACTGTTTCTATTACTGGCTTTAGCCGCCGGATTGCTGGTGGCGGTAGCGATTGGCACCTTAAACGGTATGTTGATTTCGGTGATTGGCGTATCACCGATTCTAGCCACGCTGGGTACCATGACACTGATTACCGGCTTGAATATTTTGTTGTCTAACGGTGATGTTATCTCCGGATTCCCGCCAGTAATTCAATACATTGGTAGCGGTAATATTGCTGGCATTCCTGTCGCGATGATCCTGTTCTTGCTGGTTTCGGTTGGGTTATGGGTGCTGCTTGAACATACTACATTGGGGCGCAGCATCTATCTGGTCGGCTCTAATGAGCAGGCGACCCGTTTCAGCGGCGTGAATACCCATCGGGTGCAAATTGCGGTCTATATCCTGTCAGCCTTATTGGGTTGGGGGGCAGCCATCCTGATGATGGCAAAATTTAATTCCGCCAAAGCCGGTTATGGTGAGTCCTATCTGTTGGTGACCATTCTGGCATCGGTGCTGGGTGGGATTAACCCCGATGGTGGCTTTGGTCGCATTATCGGACTGATTCTGGCGCTAGTAGTCCTGCAATTATTGGAAAGTGGCCTGAATTTGCTGGGGGTAAGTAGCTACCTGACTATGGCGCTATGGGGTGGGGTGTTGATCCTCTTTATCGCATTACAGAATCGTAAGGCTTAAGAATTGAGGGATAAAACAATGGCAAGTTACTTTATCGGCGTAGATGTAGGAACTGGCAGCGCAAGAGCCGGTGTATTCGATTTGCAGGGCCGCATGGCCGGGCAGGCCAGCCGTGAAATCGCCATGTTTAAGCCCAAGGCCGATTTTGTGGAACAGTCATCCGATAATATCTGGCAGGCGGTGTGTAATGCGGTGCGCGATGCGGTTAATCAGGCCGATATCAATCCTATTCAGGTGAAAGGATTGGGGTTTGATGCTACCTGCTCGCTGGTGGTACTGGACAAAGAAGGAAATCCGCTGACGGTCAGCCCATCGGGGCGGAGTGAGCAAAACGTGATTGTCTGGATGGATCACCGTGCGATTACGCAGGCGGAGCGGATTAATGCCACCAAACACCCGGTGCTGGAGTTTGTTGGTGGGGTGATTTCACCGGAAATGCAGACGCCAAAGCTACTATGGCTAAAACAACATATGCCAACCACGTGGAGCAATGTCGGGCATCTATTTGATTTGCCAGATTTTCTGACCTGGCGTGCAACGAAAGATGAAACCCGTTCGCTCTGTTCTACTGTTTGTAAATGGACCTATCTGGGCCATGAAGACCGCTGGAACTCATCCTATTTCAAATTGATCGGGCTGGCTGATTTACTGGATAACAATGCGGCAAAAATCGGTGCTATGGTTAAACCGATGGGCGAGCCATTGGGACGCGGATTAAGCCAACGGGCGGCGTCAGAAATGGGCCTGATCCCCGGCACTGCGGTTAGCGTCTCCATTATTGATGCTCACGCCGGTACGATTGGTATTTTAGGTGCGAGTGGGGTTGCTGGTGAAAATGCCAATTTTGATCGGCGAATAGCATTGATTGGTGGTACCTCAACGGCGCATATGGCGATGTCCCGCTCAGCACATTTCATTGGCGGTATCTGGGGGCCATATTACTCCGCCATTTTGCCGAAATACTGGTTGAATGAGGGGGGGCAGTCGGCAACTGGGGCCTTGATAGACCATATTATTCAAACCCATCCGTGCTATCCGGAGCTGCTGGCACAAGCCAAAAGCAAAGGGGAAACCATCTATGAGGCGTTGAATCATATTTTGCGCCAGCTGGCCGGGGAGCCGGAGAATATCGCCTTCCTGACCAAGGACATTCATATTTTGCCGTATTTCCACGGCAACCGTTCGCCGCGGGCAAACCCGAATCTGACCGGTATTATTACTGGGTTAAAGCTTTCGATAACCTTTGAGGATATGGCGCTGCGCTATCTGGCGACCATCCAGGCGCTGGCTTTAGGGACGCGGCATATCATCGAAACCATGAATCAGAATGGCTATAGCATTGATACTATGATGGCCAGCGGTGGAGGCACCAAGAACCCGATCTTTGTACAAGAGCATGCCAATGCTACCGGCTGCGCCATGCTCTTGCCTGAAGAGAGCGAAGCTATGCTGTTAGGTAGCGCCATGATGGGCACAGTGGCCGCTGGCGTATTTGAGTCGCTGCCAGAGGCAATGACGGCGATGAGCCGAATCGGCAAAACAGTCACGCCGCAAACCAATAAAATCAAAGCCTATTATGATCGCAAATATCGGGTATTCCATCAGATGTATCACGACCATATGCGCTATCAGGAATTGATGCAGGAGGAGGCATGAGCCAAAGTGATGAATGGCAGTTGGCCAGTGATGCTTGGATGACTTACAGCCGTGAGCTGGCAGTATTAAAGGAGAATGTCGACCAACGGGTATGGTTACAAGTGCTGGATATGCTGGCCGGATGTTGTGGAAAAATTGCGGTAACTGGCGTAGGTACATCAGGTATTGCGGCACGAAAAGTGGCCCATATGCTGGCATGTGTGGAACAGCCGGCTATTTACCTGAATGCGACCGATGCGGCCCACGGCGATCTGGGTTTTTTGGGGCCACAGGACATTATTATCCTGATCTCCCGTGGCGGTAATTCCGACGAGCTGACCCGTTTGTTACCGACGCTGCAACGTAAGCAGGTGAAGATTATCAGTGTGACGGAGAATGATCAGTCAGCTATCGCGCAGGTTTCTGCTTTAGTGCTAAAAACACATGTGCAGCAAGAAATCGACTCGCTAAATATGTTAGCGACGACATCCATCGTTTTAGTGCTGGCACTGTTTGATGCCATCTGTGTCTGCCTAATGGCACGGCGTGGTTTTAGCAAAGAAGCATTACTGGCGGTACATCCCGGCGGGAATGTGGGCATAGAATTACGCAAGCAGTCATAAGCGGCATAGGGCATACAAAAAAAGCATTAAGGTGTAATGCCGACCATTTAAGGTTCAGTTGCACGCTCCTTGCACGGTGAGAAGATCCGGAACAGATTATGTTTCCGGATTTTTTATGCAGAGTGCCTTTCCAAGCATTTGACCTTATTTCTCAATTCAACCTGGCAGAAAATTCTTTGCCTGCTAAAACAATGATGCTCACGGTTCGACACTCAGATAGTTATTATCCAGTGTGCTCTCACAGGGCCGTTCCCACCGCAGAGTTTTCACTCAGTTTTGCTACTATGCTCTACTCACCGCATGGCCACGTCCATTATTAGTATCATCATCCCTATGGTGTATTTCTTGATTAGTTATGCCACATACTGAATTAACCCGCCCTCAACAACTAATAAATACAGCCATACGTACTGCTGGAAGCTGGGTCAGAAATCAGATGACAATTTAGTCAGTTGTGATCTATAGCAAGGAATCTAGTGTCATCAATTGAGTAGAATCTTTAATGATTTTGAAGTTCTCATAGAGTAGGACATTGTCTTGCGCTGTTTCTAGTTGAACGAAGCGCTAACTTACTTTCCCATATTGATTGACAAAGAATGTGCTCAGCTCCTCTTCAGGAAGAGCTGATTACTTGTGTGCAACCGACACCCAGGTAGCTTTAAATACTTTACCATCACAACCAAGATTTGATTCCGCACTCTTCTTATTTTACAAGGAATTAGTAATATGCCTGCATCAAGTTTGTCTTCTTTGGTTAGTGTCAAGTCTTGGCTCAATATCTTCCTTAGCCGTCGTGGCTTGACATCGCCCATGCATATTCCCTTGTATCAGTATCAGGTCACCTCACTGGAGTATGGGGAGATGAAGGGAGTACTTGCCGATTTTTTCAGATTCGGAGTACCTAACAGGTTCTCTTGCGAATGGTGTGGAGCCTTTACTCTCTATTGTGCTGAGTGGTTTCGCAGAGAGTACAACCTGGAATGGAGTTGGCAGCCGATATTTAAATCCTTAGGGCTGGAGTTGTCACCTAGCCAGGTCAGTGATGTGGTAAGAGCAGGGTTGGAGGGCTACTGGGGGAGGAGCTTATCCCGTTACAACTTGGAGCGGTGTGACTACCTAGGCTCTGTATTCAAAGAGGGGGGATTACCTTCCAAACAGTTGTCACTTGATTCGAATAATTATCAGCAAGCGTTTTCAGCGATTTTCAACCGTTATCAGCAGGTAAAAGAGTGGGGCCATGAGGCGATCAACCAGCTAATCAGTAGCCGAATTTCTCGTTTACCAGAAAATCTACAAGGGAATGAATCTGTTGAGTTGATCGCCAATATGGTTGAGCAATTAGACGCCCTGGTACATCAGTTTAGCCTTGAACAACAGCAGTATCCTGCGCGTTATCTAGACGAGCATTTTCCACAGTGGCGGTATAGTTTCCCTTTACCACTGGAGAGCGAAGTGGGTTCTGCGTTCTTAGGTCAACTTCTCATAGGTGCTTCTGAAGCAGTCCGGCATGTGGCAAGTAAGCGTAAAGAGCTTGCTTGTCGGCATTTTTTATCTTTCGACAATCAGTCTCTCAGTACAGAGGTTATCTTACCTCTTAATTGCCGTTTCAATCTTTCAAAACTGCAATTGCGCTCAGGCAGAGTGGAACTTGCGATATTTGAGGGGAACAAACAAATTGCGGCTCTGGGGCCCGCTTTTGTCCAGTTTGAACTGGAAAAGGCGCTGGTCCGCATGAGAATGGCCAGTACTGTAGTTAGGAGAAGTTATCCACAAAGTGAACTCTATTTAGTGGCGATGCAAGCAGGGCAGCGACTTTCTGACATCAGACTGGCAGACAGCGCTATAGATGTGGGGGAGGTGCCGCTGATTCTGGCAGAAGATACCGAAAAATGGCGGGTATTGGGGCAAGCGTCAGTGACGACTACACGCGAGGAGGTTTTATTGCTTTGCCCACCATTATCGGAAATGACGTTGGTACACGGGAATTGGGAGCGTGATGAAGGTGGGCTTCGCTTTGGTGACTTGGTCCCGGTAAGGCTTAAAGGGCGTTGTGAGATTTATACGGCAGATTCACAGCGTTTTGTTATCACAACGGGGGCAGAAGACTTTGGTTTTGCTTCTATGGTGCTTAAAGGGGAACAACTGACTTGGAAGACGACCCCATCGTTGGTGTTTCTTGGCATTCCGACTGTAAAACCAATAGACAGTATTGCAGAGCCCAGCAAATCACGTTATCTGATTTATTTGGGTTCTAACAATACTGAATACTTAGTCGGCTCAACATTGTATGGACGCCATACATTATCAGTGAAAACCCACGAAGGGGTGACGTTACTCAGAAAGCGGATAGGTATTCTGCCAGCGGATTTTGAGATCGTGCTGATTGCAGGGGGGGCACCAAACCGGGGGGGCATACAGATCTCAACGGCAATGCCTTGTATCACCAAAGTTCAATCTGAAATGGTGAACGTTGATTCTCAGAAGAAGCACGGCTGCGTAACAGAAATCTTATTATCTGCGAAAGAATTGCCTCCAGAGTCGGTGTGTTTGGAGGTAATGGTAAGTCTGAATGCTGACCCTATTTATATCGAGGTGCCATTCCCATCCAAAGGTGCGTTAACCTTTGATGCTCAAGGGCAGCGACTCCAGAGCGGACTTTCTGTTGAAGAGCTCTTGGGGTGCCGATTACATCTTTTTGCTCAGCAGGGATGCCCAGCGAATTTTCAGGTGGAAGCCGTCAGCCTGTCTTCTTCGGCAAAGAACCGAGCCCCTTATTACCGTTGGCAATACAAGGTAACGGATCGACCACTTGAAATCAGTCTTTATGGATTGAGGGAATCAATACTGGCGTTGTTATCTACTACAGATGCGCTCGATGCTCGGGTTGAATTAGCTATCAGTGGCCCCGGCAAAACAATCAGGCATCAGATTAGTCGTTATGCAATGGTTCTTGAGTATGACAATCGTAATAACACCGTATCTTTGCAGTCACGGAATGGATTTGATGTCGATACGCTTAAACCTGCGTTGATGAATCTGACCAATCCTGAACAGAAAGCCCTATTATTAACAAGCATACAGTCAGAGGGGGTAAACACGGGCGTGTATGAACTACCTAGCTATGTGAATGAGGGTGGGCCGTGGTTAGTGATCCCCCAGGATGTCAACGGGATAAAGTTCAGAGCTAAGTTTATTCCAGGCTCGGCAGAGGGTGTTAATCGTGACGAACTGAGCACATTACAAAAAGCTGTCCGGCTTTATCACCCGACAGTATCGCCTGACACGATAAGTACCGTTTTCTTGCAGATGGCACATGACTGGTCACACAGTGGTTGGCAGTACCTTAAAGATATTTACCGGAATTTTGGTTATTTACCGCTTTCTACATTCGAGGTGTGGCGTCACTTGGTGAAAGATCCACAAGTGTTAGCTGTTGCACTGCTGCGTTTTGAATGTGACCACAAACTCATCTCAAAAATTGAGCAGGAGCTTCCTGTATTTTGGGTGTTTATTAAGCTAACGCATTGGCAACACGCCATTTCCCTGATGAGAACCCACTTTATAGAGTCTGGGATTACAGATGCTCTAGTGTACGGCATTGTTTCAACTATGGTCGATAAGTTGGCTTTGGCTATACCGGTGTTGGAAGATACGGTAGCCGGGTTCCTGAAGAATGGGACGCTGTTACAGAAATTAAATGCGGCTTCTATACAGCAAATGATGTCCGGTTGGTATCAAGACCTGCTTAGCAAGCAAGTTGATAATCCTCAATGGCCTGAGGAACTGGGTGAACAGATTAAAGACAGTTGTTTGGCTTTAAAGGAAATGCCGTTTGAGTTTCCAACAGTGAGGACTTATCACCATGGTGTGGTGTATGCCCCTATTTATGCCGCAGCAATAGCCGTAGGCAAGTTGCAGGTGGCTGATTGTCACTTCCTTTCTGACGAAGCGATTTTCCATATTAAGAAGCTCAGAGATTTTGACAGAGACTGGTTTGAGCCAGTCTATCGCTGTTTCATTAGTTATTTCAGCAAGGTATAGATGATGACACGATTTTTTTCTGAATTGGTTACTCAGTCTATCTCCCGTGCCAGGGAAGCGACGTTAAGCGTTTTGGGCATTACCAACCCATCCCTTAGAAATCATTTGACTGAGTTACTGTCTGCTGATTGTGGAAATCCACAGGCAATGCTTGCTCCACCGGTGTTTGAACATACCTTCGGTTGGGAACCCGCAGACAAAGAAATGACGCAACTGAGTGGAGATTTACTTTCTGCTGAAGTGATCGCCGCCTTGGATGATAAAGACAACGGTCGATATCGGTTTGAGAAAACCTTTAAGCCATTCAAGCATCAACTGACCGTTTGGAAAACTTTATTGGATAAAACACCGCAATCGGTTGTTGTGACTTCAGGTACCGGATCTGGGAAGACCGAATGTTTTATGGTGCCAGTGCTTGAAGACTTATATCGAGAATATCGTCATGCCCAAAAGCCATTAGTTGGTGTCCGCGCGCTATTTTTGTATCCGCTCAATGCTTTGATCAATTCTCAGCAAGAGCGGCTTGACGCATGGACCAAACACTTTGGTAAAGGTGAAGACAAAGGTAAAGCTATTCGTTATTGCTTATATAACGGCAACACAGAAAACAGCGAGAACAAAAAGCGCAAAGAGCAAGAACTACGTAAAAATGAAGTCTTATCGCGTGAGTTGATGCGTAAGTCACCGGCCCCCATTTTAGTGACTAATGGCACCATGCTCGAGTATATGCTGGTGCGTCAAATTGACTCCCCTATTATTGAGATATCAAAGCAACAAAAATCGCTTCGGTGGATAGTTTTGGATGAAGCGCACACTTATGTTGGTTCTCAGGCTGCCGAACTGGCGTTGCAACTTAGGCGAGTTCTGCAGGCTTTTGGTGTTGAGGCAAAGAATGTGCGTTTTGTCGCGACCTCAGCCACCATCGCCGGTGCGGATACTCATCACCAGTTGAAGCGGTATTTGGCTGAGCTTGCTGGTGTGCATCCGGATCAGGTGAAGGTGATTGGCGGGCGCCGTGCTATCCCTGAACTGGATTTTGTTGATGGACCTGATTTGCCATTGGAAGAATTAGAGACTATTGAACCCATGGGGCAGCCAGTGGCGAAGGGACAGTCTGAGCCAGATGTATCGGAGGACAGGTTCAATGCCCTTTTGGCATCAACTTTTGCCAAAACCCTTAGAGAGGTTTTGGTCGAAAGTAAAACGCCACTGAAGCTTGATGATATTGCTTCCAGAATGGGTATGCGCCTTAATAAAAGAGCGCGTCCTCAAGCTGAGTTACTGCGTTGGTTGGATTTATTATCCGGCACCAAGTCGTCATCAACCAAAGAGGCCTTCCTTAAATTGCGGGCGCATTTTTTTCAGCGCATGACTAACGGTCTATGGGCCTGTATCGATAAAAACTGCGCCCATAAGCAAGGAACAGCTCTCGATCAAGATTGGCCCTTTGGTTATGTTTATGCAGTCCATACGCAACATTGCCAATGTGGTGCCCCAGTACTCGAACTGAGTTTTTGTACTGACTGCAACGAGCCACATCTGATGGCCCGCGATAGGGGTGGGAAGCTGGCTCAGTGGAGTAGTCATGCTGTTGATGAATTTTCTCTTCAGCAAGAAGCCGGAGAGGATGATTCTCCCATACAAGATAAGAATCAGTCTGCTTCCTGCCCCGCAATCATTGCTGCCGAGCTCGACTCTAACGGAATTTATCAGCAGATTCGGATTGGTAAGTCCGGTGAAATAGGTTCTTTTGATTCTGAGGGTTATTTGGTTGCCTATGATGTTAGCACCAGTTTGATCTGTAGCCGTTGTGAATGTCGCGGTACTCAACAAGGGTTGCCGTTCAGGCGGGCTCTGTTGGGAACCCCCTTCTACATTTCTAATGTCGTCCCTACCTTACTGGAGTTTTGCCCAGACTTTGACGAAAAAGATTCTGTAGGGCCACAATCATTACCTGCACGTGGCAGAAGGCTGATTACCTTTACCGATAGCCGGCAGGGAACAGCACGCCTTGCGGTGAGGATGCAGCAGGAAGCGGAGCGTTCCAAGTTACGTGGGGCAGTGGTTGAAGTTCTTAAACAAAAACAATTGGAACAGCCCGCAGACCTGAATCAACCAGCGGAAGGCGTGACTGCCGAAACGCTAAGAACATCAGCAAAAATGATGAGAGACCAAGGGATGCATGGCGTGGCCGATGAACTCGACGCGAAGGCAAATACCATCGAATCGGGTGTTGATCAGCGGTCATTAGCCGTCGTTAGCTGGCAAGAAATGGTACAAGCATTGGCGCGTAAAAGTGATTTTCAAGGGGCCATGCTCGAATATAACCAATACATGTCACCGGAGATATTCAAGCAAACAGACGGCAGTGTCAAACTGGCTGATATGTTGTTGTTTAGGGAGTTTGCCAGACGGCCAAAACGGCAGAACAGCACGGAGACTCAAGGACTGGTCAAAGTGGGTTATGCCGGCATTGAGAAGATAACTGTCTCTCCAGACAGATGGGAAGAACATGGGTTCAGTTTGGCTGATTGGCAAGACTTTATCAAAGTGGCACTGGATTTTTATGTGCGTGAAAATACATTTGTCAGAGTAGAGGAGGGCGGCTGGTTAAGATGGATTGGCATCCGCTTCTCGTCCAAATCACTGAGAAGCCCCGAGTCAGAAGATTACGATGAAGGCCGTATCAAGAAGTGGCCGCAGATCAAAACCGGTAACATGCATCGGCTGGTAAAGCTCCTGTGTATGGCAACAGGGCTCAATATTAATTCTGCGCAGAGTAAAGACCTTATCAATGTTTGGTTAAAAGCGGCTTGGCTGGACTTGACTGAAAAGGCACGAACCTTGGTTTCTGATGGGAACAGATTCGCTCTGGAGCGGGAAAAGCTGACTTTTTCCTTTGTTGACAAGGCCTATGTTTGCCCGATAACCAATAAGCTATTGGCTACCACGTTCAAAGGTTTTACCCCTTATTTACCTCGTAATGTCGTTAATGCTGCTGATTATTTGTGTGAGGAAGTCACCTTTCCCTCAATTTGGAAATTTGATTCCAGTCAGTTGGACTTTCAGGAAGGCTTGTCCTATACGCGTGAATTAGTGGAGAAAGACGTAAGCGTCCAACCGCTTCGCGAGCGTAATCTTTGGACAGACCTTAATGACCGAGCAGTGGAGGGGGGATTTTATTACCGTACAGCGGAACACTCAGCTCAACAAAGTGCGGAACGGCTGCAGGATTATGAAGACAAATTCAAGACTGGCAATATTAATGTACTCAATTGTTCCACAACCATGGAAATGGGCGTAGATATTGGTGGAATTACAGCCGTGGTGATGAATAACGTTCCTCCCCATCCGGCAAATTATCTACAGCGGGCTGGGCGTGCTGGGCGGAGTAAAGAATCACGGTCCATGTCTTATACCTTGTGTAAAAGCAACCCCCATGACCAGCAGGTGTTTGCTAATCCGCTATGGCCATTCGAATCTAAAATACCCGCACCCTATGTAGCATTTAATTCGGAACGATTGGTGCAGCGCCACATAAACTCTCTGTTGCTGTCACTATTTTTGCGTCATGTTGTTGGCCAGACATCAACAGAAAAAACGGCATTGAATCTGGAGTGGTTTTATCTGCCGGAAAATAATTCGGTGTGCTCGCATTTCCTCGATTGGCTCAATGATGCTGCATCTTCCTTCGACCACGATCTGCAGGCTTTGGTCAGGGGAACAGTACTGCTAGGATACCCATCCCATCAGTTAAGAGCTAACGCTCTAGAAACAATAGAAAAATTGCAAAAACAGTGGTTGAAAGAATATCAATATCTTGAGTCAGAGCAGAATAAGGCGTTACCGGACAGCCCTTATGCTTATCGCTTAAAACTTGAGAAGACACGGCTTGCAAAAGAATATTTACTGCGTGAGTTGGCGTCTAAGAGCTTCCTCCCAGGTTACGGCTTCCCAACCGATGTCGTTAATTTTGATACTAATAACATTGAAGATTATTTAAGAACCCGTAAAGATCACAAGCCTGATAAAGAAGATCGGGAAGATAACGTTTCGCGTTTGCGAGGGTTACCTAGCCGTAACCTTGCAGTGGCTATCCGGGAATACGCACCCGGTGCCGAGATAGTGTTGGATGGGCGGGTGTTTCGCTCGGGTGGTGTTGCCCTGCATTGGCATAATGTGTCTAAGATCAATGCGAATGAGGCGCAAAAGTTTGATCTTGCCTGGCGCTGTGAATGCTGTGGTCAAACAGGTTACGAAGAAGAAGTCACCGCCTCTGCTCTGGACATGAAATGCAGTAACCAGAATTGTGCTCAACCTATTAATCAAAAGCATATTCGGCGGGTCTTGCAGCCGACAGGTTTTGTGACTGATTTTTATAGTTCACCTTCAAACGATGTCTCCAGTCAGAAATTTATACCGGTTGAACCGGCTTGGGTTTCTGTTGGCAAAGCCACTCAGGTAGCGTTACCTAATAATGTGATGGGGTATATGGTTTCCAATCCTGAGGGGACGGTTTTTAATCATACCTCGGGGATTTATGGAACAGGTTATGTGTTATGCATGCAGTGTGGTAGAGCGGAATCTTTGGACAGAAACGGTGACTTTCCCAATGAGTTATCGCCCACTAAATCACATAGACCTTTAAAAGCGCCAAAGTCTGATCAACGAGGTGATATTAACGCGGAATGCGAAGGGGCAGGTACTTTGATTCAAGGGATCCACCTTGGCAGCCATTCTAAAACAGATGTCTTTGAGCTTGTTTTAAAACATCCGGTGATTAATGAATATATACCGGATAATGCACAGGGGAAAATCATAGCTTACACGCTGGCGATTGCATTGCGATCGGCTCTGGCTGATAAATTGGGTATTGGCACGGGTGAATTGGGGTATGCGGTTAGGCCAGCGATTGTTGATAATTGCCACACAGTTTCAGTGATTCAATTATATGACATGGTTGCTGGTGGTGCAGGGTTTGCGAGTTCGGCCAACCGGCACATCCAATCATTGATTAGCTCAATGGTCACAAAATTGGCTTGTGATAAATGTGTGACGGGCTGTAGTGAATGCTTGCTTGAGTCTGACACAAGACACGATATCGACTTTATCGACAGATCACTGGCTCTCAGTTGGATTGGCGCAGAATTTGCCTTATATAATGAGATCCCTGCGGAAATGAGGATTGCTGCTGATGCGACTTATCAACCTTACTCTGTTGTCCATTTGATCCGCAGTCATATCAATAAAGGTGCCTCCCACCTTACCTTTTGGTTAAGCGAAGAGCTTAATGATTGGGATCTTAATCATCCGAATTTCAAGCGCACAATAGCAACCTACTTGTCAGTGAATGGGGTAGCTGTGACTTTGGTGGTACCCGAGGCTCATTTGGAAGCTGAGTTGTCAGATGAGCTGTGGGTATTACAGAAATTTGGGGCGACAATCGCGACAGGTAGCCCTCCACATCAAAAAATGGTTGCTCAGTTGCTGCTGAGTAACGATGAACTGATTTCAATTGCCTCATCTAACGGTGATGATGCAGTGCCAGGCGATAGCTGGCTCAAAGCAGATTCACTCGTCGTTTCAAGCACTATAGTAAAAGCTGCGACAATCAATGTGTTTGAAATTCAAGCAATAGCGGATTCTCAACAGATTGGTCACTCAGTGGAAATAGGCCTGGAGCTTAATGGTAATCTGTTGAAATTTGGTGAAAAATTTTGGATGCATTTACTTAACGGCGATAAGAAACTACTTGGCATATTAAGCAATAAGAATGTAGAAACAGTTCATTATTCTGACCGATATATCCAAAGCCCCTCGAGCATGTTGATGTTGGCCCAAATCATTTCAGCGTTAAGTGGTGTAAAGCCGGGCATAAAAGATATTAAAATTGATACTCTCTTTCATGAAAAAGAAAAGTCTGGTTTTTATTTACACCATGATTGGTCAAACGAAGCAGACTTTATCAGCGCTTATCAGGTTTGGTTAGAAGCTAAGACGAAAATAAAAACAGATATTATTTGCCATGCTTCAAAGTCCGAAATAGCACATAGACGGCAGCTAACCTTGATGTTAACTGGTGGAGAAAGAGTGATAATTAAATTAGATCAAGGTGTGGGCTATTGGAATATCAAGGATGAGTATTCAAAGTTCTCAACGGTTAAGTTTGATTTTGGGGCTGACCTAAGTAGCCAATTACGAGCTTTAAAGGAAATGGAGAGTCATTTTATTGTTTATAATTCCAGTGACTGGAGTACGGATATTTACTATAAGCATGCGATCAATTAATCCACCAATAGTGGATTAATTGTAGAAAGAGCAGCATACAGATATCACTATCACCTGGCACCGGCTTCAAGCTGGTGTCATTTTTGTAACTGAACGGCGAATTCGCATGGTGTGTTATTAATTTCCCGCGGAAATAACATTGAATCGCTTTATCACCCAATGCATCTTTTTTTGGATTCCAATGCCAATTGGAATATTTGCTGTATATAATTGAAAGTGGTTAATATAGGTTTTCTCCAACAATCCTCGAACAAAATAAATATCAATGGATGCCAATGATATTTTTTAATATATTCAATTTGGCATTGGTGTTCTATTTTTATTTAACATGTTAATAAACACTATAAAATCTAAAACGGGCTCCCTAATATATTTTCATTACCGAATATATTTTTAAGTACCAAAATAGACGTTTCAGATAACTCCTGCGTGAAAAGTAAAGTGAGTTTACGCTTGGCACGTGAGCAGCTTACATAAAACAAGTTTCGGTTTCGTTCAAATGTATCTTTTTTATCAATAGGATAAGAGTTATTCATCCATTCCAACATCTGATTCCAGTTATATTGGTTCCAGCCACGACCACAAACAACAAGTATATTTTCAAACTCAGCCCCCTTCACTCCGTGCTTTGTTGAAAATGGGGTCTTGTCATCAATATACTCACCGAGGTTTGATACCTCCCGATAATTTATAGAACGCAATTTATTGATCTGTTGAACATGTCTCATCTCATCGACATTCAGCTCACCAGGTAGTTTTGATAGAAGATGTTTATATTTTTCTTCTGACTCTTCAATTTTTGAAGGAACCCTAGGTATCCTAGTCTCCATCAATAGATCCAGCATATCGCCAATTGTACCAGAGACTTTTACTTGCGATGCCTTGTAAAGGTTTTTAAGCCAATCGGTTTTATCGGATTGGCGTTTCAGCTGAGGATGACTCTGCTTTTTAATTTGTAATAACTCGCCATAATGATTATTTTCATAGGCCAACAAAGTTGGATCAACCACTTCAAGGAAAAATTGAATATATTTGTCTTTCTTTTTTAAATAGTCATCCGTGTAAGAGAAGCAGTCAGCTAGATTTTTAAATTTTTGCTCACTCGCTATAAGGTTGTTGGTTAAAAAAAGGATCTTTGTTTTGTCAGAAGATATATCCCATCCGTCAAGGCACATTAACTCTATAGTTTTATCGATATATTCCTTTACACTAAGTTCAGGAAGATCTCCAGACCAATGTCCGCCACCTTTACCATCTCTTCTAGCACCACGCCAATCATTGGAATGGAAAACCTTAATAGTTCCCTCTGAGAATGGGTTTGATTCAGCTTGGGGGAGGTCAGGACGCATTCTGTTTAAACATTGAACAATTTTTTTATCAGACCGGAAATTTGCTTCCTTTCCAATTTCTACTATTTTCCCTTTAGTGCTGAGAATTAAACCGCAAGCGGAAGAACCATAAATTTTCTGCCAGTGATCACCAAAAAGACCAACCATCACACCTGAGTCGTTATCAATGAGGTTATTGACGATGCTGTCAGCTAACTTGCTGTTGGTATCCTGATATTCATCAATGAATACTATGGGGAACTTACTTTTTAGTAGTTTCTGAAATTTTGGATAGACGAGCATACTAGCCATTAATATGACTACATCATCATGATGCAAGGTTATCTCTCTTTCATTAATCGAAGGAAACCCTAGGTCATATTTAACATTTTGATCAGTTATGCCTGCAGAAGCAGATATTCTCTCTTGCCACTTTTCACCAAGTTTCGGAAGATGTTCGCGAAGCTTGACTTGGTAGTGTTGTAAAATGTTCCAACAAAAAGCATGGATTGTGTCGGCAAAAATCGCTGGATGGTGATCGGTTCTATCTTTTATTTCGTCCTTTGCAACGTTTGTGTATGTAATGCAAGCAATTTGCTGCCGATTACTTAACAAAGCATCTGCTTGGTTTGATACCAGATAATTAATAGACTCAATCAATGAATAGGTTTTACCGGCTCCGGCTCCAGCTTCTAATCGAAAACACTGATTATTATCAATACAGTGCCTAATTCGCTCTAGTGCCTCTATGGAAGCCTGCTCGGCTGGGCTGATCATTATCATAATTTGATTTCCTCCGTTTGGCCTAAATCGTCTTTATCCAGCCACTGCAATCCCTCACGAATATACTTAGGGACAATCCAGTTTGTTTTATCAACTGCATATTCAATTGCGAAATTTGCTTTGCTGTCTTTCCCAATTTTTTTTGCTTTTTCAAAAACAGCCTGTTCCAGGTCCACCCCACCTAAACCCTCAAGTTCAAAGAGGCTTGCATTCGCCAGAATAAACGTATCTTCAAAGCTTCGGCCACAGAGACCCACTCCGTCTTCATCCACCTGGAATGCTAAGCGACGACATCCGGAAATTTTGTCTTTGTCGTCTTTTCTTCGTATATCCGATAAATTAGAATGCCCATCCCTTCCAAACCATTGGGATATTCCTACGTTACTAGAGCGGTCTCCCTTACTCACAATTACTGAGGAACTGTGTGATTTTGAATCTACAGAGTCCAAATCAGTAATAAACAAAGTCTTGAGCTCAAGAAAATCGATGAACTTATAAAAATGGTGAGCATATGCACCTCCCACCTCGACTACAGATAAATACTTTCTGCGCAGGTTGCATTGTTGACTTCCATCAATTTTTTTAATCATCTCAGGCAAAAGGATTCTTTCCGTAGCGCCCTCAATTAGAATAGCCCTGTCTGCAAAATAAAGGTCACATTTTGTAAGTGTTAAATACTTGTGTAAAAACTCTTTATCCTTTTTAACTTCATCGCTGCAAAAGGCTTCACTCAAATCTTTAACTTTGGTCTCCTTACCACTTTTGGATAAAAAATAACGAACTTTGCTAAAGTCTACTTCGTTGGCGATATGTGATGAATGGGTGCTAACCACGAATTGTACTGACCATGTATTTCCATCATTAAACTGTTTTTGGAACTCTTTGACTATTTTCTCTAGCTGCCGAATAAATACCTCTTGCATTTGCGGATGTAAATGCGCTTCTGGCTCTTCAATGAAGATCAAATGGCCTTTTGGTGGGGTGGGTTGAGATTGAAACTCTCTGAAATATTCATAAATCCTGAAAAGAATAAATATCAAATTACGAACACCTAAACCATTGTAAGTTTCTGGCAGAGAAAAATAATCATCACCTTCGTAAAAAACCTTGGTGTTGCTCTCTAATAAAGACTTTACATTCAACTCAGTTGCAGCACTTAAATTCGGGTCTTGCAGTCCTGGATAGCCGAAAATATTTAGTGTGGGCAAAAGTGCTTTTACTTTCTCCTGAAAATCAGTATCAACCTTCTCCTGTAATTCCTTTACTACTTTATTGACTTCGTCAGACTGGGCTTTAAAATCATCATGAGCGCCTGAGCTGTTTGCACTTTTAAATATATTCCCGAGTGATTTACCAAGTACGTCACGTTCGCTGTGGGTTTCATCATCGAGACCTCTTTGTGCATTAATTAGCCCAAATAAAGTCAATTTCTTAAAAGAAGAAAAATCAACCCTTACTTTGTTGCTGGGATTGGTCGGATCTATTGCATATATCACCGCTTCATAATGGTGACTTATTAGTTCTTTGAGGTCTGAAAAATATTTTTTACGGTCAGTCACATCAAGTGACTGAAAAAAATTTTTTACATTCCCATCTCTCAACTGATAAGAAAGCAACACGTGAGTTTCAAAAATTGTGTCATCGAGATCTATGATAAAGTCGCCTAATACACCGAAGTCATTTTCATTATCTTTATAATCAATTCGGAGCTCTAACTCTATCATTGGCATCAGAGCTCGAACATCATGCTCTTTTGCGGAGGCCAAGAAGGCGCTCAGAGCTTCTTCAAATCCTGAAAAGCACGCCTGATTAAAGTCCTCATATCGAATTTTCGGGCCCTTTGAACTGAGGAAACTATGAAAAATCTCTGCAAGCGAAGTTTTTCCAGTATTATTTCGACCAACAATTAACGTCGTGCTGTCATCCAACGTAAGGCATACGTCTTTTAGCAATCGATAATTTTTTATGCGAGCGCTTTTAATCTTCATCATTTATCCTTACCAATTAATGTAAGTTTCCGGAAAAAGCTTTTTGGCTTAGAGAGTTGAATAGCTCTTCCTTACGTTCTAAAGCTGCCCTATGTCTTATCAACTTAGCATTGGTCGATACCACAATGTCTTGATAACGATTTTGTAATTCAACTGGAGGAATAAGGATTGGGATGTCTTGCATTTCCTGAGCGTTGATATTTGCCATGCCAACAATACTCTTACACATATTTTGTAATGTTTTTTTTCCGTGCGAAGAGTTCAAATATCCGGATAGATAATAATTGTTTCCTTTCGCGTTGGTTCTCACTCTAATCAAATATCCAGCAATCGCGACTGGTTCATCCCTGTCGTATACAGCAGTTTTTCCAACCAGTTCTTTGCTATTCGTTCTGTTAAAAAGTAAATCTCCCTTACCAACTAAATATTTTGATTTTTCCTTTTCGCTCAGGTCGATGTACTTTAAATCCATCATGTCGATATAACCCTTATAAGTAATATTACCCATTCTTAAAATCGGGTAGTCACCACCTATTTCGGATGCCTTTGCAGAAGAACCATAATTAGCTGACTCTACAAGATCACGAATTGTGCCAATCGGGAACCCCTTCGGATTGGTCACCGGGTCACCAAACATCTCCAGAAACACCGCACGGAGGAAGTCGTCGGCGAGCTGGATGGCTTGCTGGCGTTTGCGGCGGATGGCATCGGCTTTATCGAGAATGGCGGCAATGCGTTTTTGTTCGGGTAGGGGGGAAGGGGGATTTTTGTGTCCTTGATCATTCCTTGGCTAATATTGGGCTGAGCCCCACCAACCGCATTCCTAAGAAACTCTGGTACTTTAGCCATAAGTGCATAATATACATACTTTGTAACCGCATGCTTTTCATCAGGAATAATGCTGCAAACTGCTTGATTAGTCGCCGCCTCAATTCCTAGCATTGCCATTCGACCGACAGTTGCTCCGTACATTGCTAAGAGAATAGCGCCAGAAGGAATAATTTTCGCGTTGCTCTTTTGTACAGCAAGCTCAGTTATAAATTCTGTCGCCTGGTTGACGCTCTTTTCCTTCAAGTCACCAGATTTTATCCACGGTATTTCACCACCGTAATACTCCGAAACTTCTCTTGAAGGAGTACCCCCACTGCTTGTTTTACAAAAATCAGCGATCGGAACCAAAGGCCAACTCATAGCATCCCCTCCAACTCATCCAGATCCGTCATAATCTCGCTTTCCAGCGCTTTTAGCTTTTGCAGAATGGCCTTCGGGTCTTCAAACGTTTCCTCCGCATACACCACTTGTTTATAGCGGTTAATGGAAAGATCAAACTTGTTGTCGGCGATATCTTTGGCATCCACCACAAAGGCTTTCTGGGTTTTGTCACCAAAGGCATGGTTGATCGCTTCCGCTGAAGCATTTTTCTGCACTAAGGCGCAGTATTGCTTCCACTTGGCAATGGCATCGGGCAGGTCGTTGCTGTCTGCACCTTTCAGTGGGGTGCGCTTATCGTCCAATGAATAGCCATCGGCTTGTAGGTCATAGAACCAAACCCGATCGGTTGAGCCCCCTTTGGTAAATAGCAAAATGGCGGTGCTGACACCGGCATAGGGCTTAAACACCCCACTGGGCAGGCTGACAATGCCTTCAAGTTGGTTATTTTCAATCAATGCTTTACGCAGTTGTTGGTGGGCGTTAGACGAGCCGAACAGCACGCCATCGGGCACGATCACCGCAGCACGGCCACCCAGTTTCAGGGCGCGTAGAATATGGGCGACAAACAGCAGTTCGGTCTTTTTGGTTTTCACCAGCCCCAGTACATCGGGGTTGGTGTTGGTTTCATCCAGGCTACCTTTGAATGGCGGGTTGGCGAGGATCACATCAAAGAAGTTTTCTTCCTGCTGGGGGAAGTTCTCTTTAATGGATTTACTCAAGCTATCTTGGTAGAGAATATTGGCGCTATTCACCCCATGCAGGGCCATGTTCATACTGCTAACGCGCAGCATGGTGGTGTCGAAATCGAAGCCCCAGAACATCTGTTTGTTGATATGTGGGCGGTAGGGCTCTAGCTGGTCGCCGGTATAGTGCTGGTTACCCTCTTCATCGGCAAAAATACCCGCTGGGCTGGAATGCATGCGGTTGAGGTATTCCATGGTGCGGGCAAGGAACCCGGCGGTGCCGCAGGCCGGGTCGCAGACGGTTTCTGTCGGTTGCGGATCCACCAACTCAATCATGGTGTCGATGATATGGCGCGGGGTGCGGAACTGGCCATTGATACCGGCGGTAGTGAGTTTACTGAGCAGGTATTCGTAAATATCGCCTTTAACATCGCTTTTGGTCAGTGGCAGTTCATCCACCATTTCCACGGCGCTGACCAGTACCGATTCGTTTTTGATCTCGAGATCAGCATCCTGCATATATTCGCCAATATAGCCTAAGGCCTCAATGGCGCTGCCCTGGCTGGGTTGGTCATCCGCGCTTTTCCCCAAGGTGCCGAAGTAAGGGAAAACGTTTTGCTTAAGGTGCTTGTGCAGCTCTTTACCGCTGAGGTTTTTAAAGTTTTTCCAGCGCAGCAGTTGCCCTTGTGCAGTATTGGGGAACAGACGGTCAAAACCTTTACCGGTGCGGTTGGCTTTGCGCTCGGCCATATCTTCCTGCATGTCGAGCATACGGGCGAACATCAGGTAGCTGATCTGCTCAATCACGGTTAAGGGGTTGGTGATACCGCCGGTCCAGAATTTTTCCCAGAGTTTGTCGATATCGTTACGTATTTGGCCTGTTAGCATGTTTGTTCTCTGTTGATGAAAATAGGTCGAATGTGCGGCTTTTCCGCTGATTCAACCGATAGTGGTTCAATTCGAGTGATGATGTCTTTGGCATCGTGACTCATTGCCCGGGTTTCAGTTATCCTCGGGCATCTTCCTGGGTTAAAAATGGCTCTAATACATCGATCAGCACGTTCACATCATCGGGGGGAAATATACCGTCAATGCCCTCGTGCGAGACAGAGGTAAAAGGGGCATCGTACAGTTTTTCTATCATGATTGAACCGCGTTCGGCGATGTAGTTTTTCAGCAAGTTGATAAAGCGCACCTGCTGGGCGGTCAGGGTAGGGTGGCTGTGCAGGAAGCCTTTGAAGTGGTCTTCAATGGCTTGCGGGTTGAGCCCGATAATTTCGCGCACTGTCAGGTGTAGTTGGTCGGCGGTGCGGCCATAGAATTCATTCAGCACTTCCAGACTCACGCCGGGGTGGCTGGTGAGAATAGTCGAGGTGAGGGTTTTCAATTCCGATTCGGCAATGGGTTCGCCTTGGCGGATTTTCTGCAATGTGGGGTTGGCAGCAATCATCTGTTGCAAAATATCTTTCAACCTGCGGCGGTAGATCATCGCCTGGTTGGCACCGAGAAAGTATGCCTCACGTTCTTTTAATTGCAGACCGCTGTCACTGGTTTTGGTTGCGGGCATCGTAAACCCGCCACCGCTGACAGCTTGGCGATACTTCATAATGCCACGCAGCGCTTTGCGAGCTTGTTCCAACCTTTCGATGCTGGGGTTTTGCCAGAAGTCGGCACTGCGTACTTCTGCAATCAGGGTATCTTTCTGGCGCACTGCCTGGATGTTGACGGCCAGCTTATCAAGCTCTGCCAGCAGTTGATCACGGCCATCCTCAAAACAGCTAGCTTGTTCTACCAAACAGCGTTCTAGGGTGGCTGTCAGTCTATCCAACTGAGTGGCATGTTTGTCGCGCAATACTCGGGTCGACATTAATGGCGCGATGCGATTGGCCAACAGATGCTGAGTTTTAGCGTCAAAGCGCTGCAGTAAATCGCTTTGCAACAGTTGGTGTACCACCCGCAATTCACGCTTTACCGCGATACTGCTATCCGGCAGGTCGCTAATATCGGCACGCAATAACTCAATAGCGGTATCGAAGGCGGCAGCATGGTTTTGCCGTAAGGCCGCCTGTGCCAGTTCTAATCGTGCTTCAAAGGTAGTTTGCAGCAGGGATTTACTGCCGGTGTCCTCTGGCTCCTGATATTCCTGTTCAAAGAAATCAAAGTTGCCATAGTGGTCAAAAATAAAGAATTCTTTTTTGCGTTTGCCAGGGCCGAAAAGATCAGGGCGCAAGCGCGTACCGCGACCAATCATCTGCCAGAATTTCACCGAGCTTTTCACCGGTTTGGCAAACACCAGGTTAACCACTTCCGGCACGTCAATACCGGTATCGAGCATATCGACGGAAATCGCAATGCGAAATTCGTTGTTGGCCTTTTTAAACTCTTTGATCAGGCTTTCCACATGGGGAATGCCATTATGGATCACCTTGCACACCTTGGTGCCGTACTGCGGATACAGTTTGCAGAACTGTTTTTCCAGGTGTTCGGCGTGATCCTGACGTTGAGCAAAGATAATGGTTTTACCCACCAGGGAGCCGGTTTCATCTTTGATGCCATTGTTGATCAGGTTTTCCAGAATAATGCGGTCAGTATCTTCACTGAAAATCTTACGCCCAATGTCCTTACCGGCAATGGTGGTGTTACGGGCGGCTTCTTCCCCCAGGTCCTCTTCCAGTTGGCGCTGCTGCTCTTCAGTGAGGTCATTGTAGTGAATGCCATCACGCAGGAAGTCAGTGGTGAGATCTTTCACCCGGAAGGGCACCAGATAGGGGGGCTCGTTGTTAATGGCAGCATCCAGCCCGAATTCAAAGGTGGGGTCGGTGGTTTCGCAGTCGAAGATATCGAAGGTATTGCGGCTGATAAACTTCACCGGGGTGGCGGTTAGGCCCACTTGTAGTGCGTCGAAGTAATCGAATAGATCGCGGTATTTATTGTAGATACTTCGATGGGATTCATCGGCAATGATCAAGTCGAAAAAGCCCACATCCAATTGAGCGAAGCGGTTCATCATGCCGGGGTAAGTGGCAATATAGATGCGTGCACTTTGGTCAATCTTGTTGGTTTCACCAATCACACAGCGCGGCTCAGAAGGTAGGTTTTGTTTAAAGGCATCGTCCGCCTGCACCCGCAGTTCTTTGCGATCACACAGGAATAGCACACGTTTGGCCCAGCCGGTGCGCAGCAGCAATTCAGCCAGTGCAATGGCAACACGGGTTTTCCCGGTACCGGTGGCTTGAATAATCAGTGCCTTGCGGCGCTGACGTTGAAAGTGGGCCGCTACCGTTTTGATGGCTTCGATCTGGTAAGGGCGGTCGGCAATGTGGAGATCCGGGTTGAATTTTTCCAGCTCTGCAGTGCGGTAGTGGCGTTGATAAATTAAATATTCCAGGCTGTCTTTGCTGTAAAAACCATATACCGGGCGGTAGGTGTTGTATTGGTGGTCGTCCCAGATAAAGGTTTCGTAGCCGTTGGAGTAGAAAATTACCGGGCGCTGGTAACCCATATACTCAAAGGCATCGGCATAGAGGCGGGCCTGCTCACGACCTGCTTGCAAGTTGGTATTGCCAGATTTTTTTGCTTCGATAACCGCCAGCGGTTGGCCGTTATCGCCCCACAGCACGTAATCTACATAACCCTTACCCGAGGGGTTATCAGGGTAGCTGACTTCAAATTCCTGGCCAACTTGCTCGGGGTTCTGCACATCCCAACCGGCTTGCAGCAGCATGGCGTCGATCAATAACGCACGGGTTTTCGCTTCGTTCCATTGCAGGCTGTCGGCGACTTGCTGGCTCTGCTGTTGACGTTGTTGTTGTTCGGGCTGAGTGAGTGGCTTAAGTTGGTCACTATTTCGAGTGCGTTCACACTCCAGTTGCTCGATTACCCTTTCCAGCTCTTCCTGCTGTTTTTGCAGCTCTTTTTCGTAGCTTGAAACGGATTTTTGCAATTGATTCAGGGTTGCAGTCGGGTCTTTGACCTCGGCAAATGCAGGCAGCAGCCCCTTCTTTTTACCGTAGTACTTAATACCCATGTACATGGCTAACTGGTGCGCCGTGCTCAGTGCTATTTGGGCATTACGCAGTTCACCTTTTGCGCCATGGGCGGTATCGTTACCTTGCTTTCGCAAAAAGTTGATTTGGTGAATCAGTGATTTATTGACGCAATCTTCAAAAACCGGGTTTTTGGTCAGCTCATAGAAGCTCGATTGTGGCACGCGCGGCAGCTGTTCTTGTTGGTAAATGGCTTTGGTCAGTTCTTCAGCAAAGCTGCGCAGGCGGGTCAGGGCACTGCCCGGATCAATATGCAGTACCGCCTCGGCTAAACCACCAAGGTTAGCTAGCAGGTCATTCTCGGGTCGCAAGAATTCGAAGTTTACTGATTTCATAAAAATTATTCTGTCCATATTGGCCCCTTCGCTAAACACAAGGTATCTGTAGCAAAGGCAGTGAGCAAAGGCCGTGCCAAGTTAGTTAATCACGAGGAAATGCCGTATTTTTCCATCCAATTATTCAGTGTCTGGTAGTTTTTTAGACCCAACAGTTGGGCTGCACGAGTCTTATTTTGGCCGCTATATGCTAACGCTTGGCGGATATAATCCGCCGCAATATTACCTATTATCTGCTGTATATCAACACCTTGAGAAACATCCTTATTCATCAAGCCGGTATCACGCTCAGGCATATGGAACAGCGCCTGGCGGATATCCGTGGCGGTAATGTCATCACCTTGGCACCATAGCGCGGCGCGTAACAAGGTGGATTGCAATTCGCGCACATTGCCGCGCCACGGGTGTTGAAGGATAAGATTTTTTGCGTCAGGAGAAATTTTCTTATGTTTGAGCATCGCATCATGGTTGCCCATGGCCTTGAGCAAGCTTTCCGCCAGTAATGACAGGTCGCCTTCACGTTCCCTTAGGGGCGGTAAGTGCAGCACACCAACGGCCACCCGATAGAACAAGTCTTCCCTAAAGCTGCCATTGGCGACCGCTTCCATCAGGTTACGGTGGGTGGCGGTAATCAGGCGAACATCGACTTTCTGCTCTTTGCTACCCCCCACTGGGGTGAACGTCCCTTCCTGCAATACACGCAATAAACGCACTTGTACGTTAGGTGCCAGCTCGCCAAATTCATCCAGAAATAACGTTCCACCATGAGCTTGCTCGAATACCCCGGGTTTGTCGGCTAGCGCACCGGTGAAAGCCCCTTTCTTATGGCCAAACAGGTGTGAATCGATCAGCTCGGTGGGAATCGCACCGCAGTTAACTGGCACAAACGGCTTGCTGGCCCGATGGCTGGCATTATGAATCGCGCGGGCAAAAAGCTCTTTACCGGTGCCGGTCTCCCCATAGATCAACACCGGTACTTCACGTTCTGCCAGTATTTGCGCCTGCGCTTTCAGGGCATGCATACCAGGGTTACGGGTGACTATGTTGTCGAAGGCCGCATTGATGGCGACACGGGTTTCTGACAGTTGGCTCATTGTTGCACTGTTAATGCGTTGAGCGGCAGGTAAGTATTCTGCAGAAAGTGCAAAGGGGATATCCACTTGCTGGACACCCTGCTCGAGTGAAGATTGATAAAACTGGCAGGGATAACGGGTTTTACCCAGCAAAATCCACACCGCTTGCATGGCGGGTGTACCAGGGCTAAGCAGGATGGATAACTCGCCGCCCTCTGCAGTAAGTTGGGAGAGTTGCTGATTGGCCTGAAGATAGATTTCACCAAAGTTAACTGGCGAAGAGAGCACAATAGCGTGAGCCTGGATGGGTGTATTAACCAGCCCTTGCAACCAGGCTAAATAGGGCTTCACCTGATCTTCCGGGTAGTTGTAGAGCAGCGTTACGGCATCAAAGGCTTGTGCTGTCAGCGTCGCCGCAATCGGCCCAAGCGTTTGGCTATCATCCCCGGTGCTGCCGGTGGCTTTAAGGTCGTTCCCACCAATCCAACTGACCAGCGTATGGGGCTTAGCCTTGCGCATCCGCGAACTCCTGCCTATCAGCCACCGTATTTATCAATAGGATTTATCAATAGGTGGCAAAGTTTGCCGAAAAATTTGATGCCAATCTTTTGCGCCGTGCTTGAGTCAATCAGCATCACGGTATTCCGGTTAAGGCCGGTGCACGCAAAACATTGGGGATCTTGATAATTTCGAAAGAGAATAGCACTATTTTGCGGCCCGTATAGCATTTTGCAGGTTGAAATAACGGCGCATGCATTTGAAATGTGAGCTCTGTTGGTTAGGGAAAGCATAAACAAGGTAAGTAGGCCTTCTTCTTGATTCTCTAGCCCCTTATTTAGCGCTGGTTATACCCGTATTTGGTCGATTTTCTTTGCAAGTTACTGCCACTTATCTCCGCCTCCGTACAACGCTTTACTCAAACATACAGCGTCTGTTTCGTTAGCCCGAACTCATCAGCAATAGCCTGCACCGGCTCGCCCGTTTGGTGGCGGCGCTGCATGTGTAATACTGTGGGTGGTGATTTTGCCACCCGGTGCGCTTATCCGTACAATACAGCCTCTGATGAGTTAAACGTAAAATTGCAAGGATGTCGGTATGGAACTATCGTCACAGCACCAAGGGGTTATGCCTTCAAGGGCCGCAGAGCATCTGTGTCGAACCCTCCCGGTATTAATGAACGCCTCATCAGAAAGCAGCAGGCTGTCGCCAACTGCGTACCAGCAAATCCTCATCTATTGTGGCGTGCGGCCGGATATTATAGGTTGGCGCCGCTTTCTTAGCGTGTTTCTCGCCTTGCTTGGGCTTTTGGCTCTGGTGGCTGGGGCGATATTTTTCATCGCCTGGAATTGGGTCGCCATGCCGAGAATGGCAAAATTTGCCCTGATTGAATTATTGATTTTAGCGCTGGCGCTGGTGGTCTGGTGGCGCTGGTATGATGCCTTATCCCAGATGGCATTGCTCGCCGTGGGGTTGAGTTTTGGCGGGTTATTTGCGCTGTATGGGCAAGTTTATCAAACCGGTGCCGACAGCTGGGAGTTGTTCCGCGCTTGGGCTTTTGTGTTGTTGCCACTGGCACTGATTGGCCGGCAAAATGGCTTGTGGCTCTGTACTTGGGCCATCGCTAATCTGGCATTTCAACTTTACCACGCCAGCCAGACAACGTCCCTTTTTGACTCTTGGATGACCGATTTCACTCTGCCAGGCTACCTCGCTGTGCAGGGGTTATGCCTGATTGTGCGTGAAGCATTGGCTGAATATGCCAGTAAGAAAGAGCCGACTAGCTGGTTGGCCAGTCGCTGGCTGCCCCGGGTGATGATGGGCTACCTGCTGCTAACCATAACCCCGCTGATTAATCAGGCGATTTGGAACTGGCAAGGCTCCTACACGGCTATAATGGTGCTCATTCTGTGGGGAGCCACGCTACTGGCCGGGTATTTCTATTACCGATATCGTCGTCCTGATCTCTGCATGCTGACATTGGGTGTTATCAGCTTGATGGTCGTTGGCTGCGTATTGCTGACGCAAATGTTCGACAGTAGATGGGATATCGGCACGCTGTTTGCGATAGGTCTCCTGATGGCGCTATGGCTGGTTGCAGGGGGCGCACTATTATTGCATTGGCGGCGTGAGTTGTATCACCGCCAGGAGGTGGACGTCGCACAAAACGAAGTCGCCAGCCTGCTGCAGGAACTCCGCCAGCAGCAATTGTTAAATGATGATCAGCTTGCCGAGGTGGGTCAAATCGATCATTCGCATCATTTGCCGTGGTATTTACGTGCTGCGTTGGCGGTCGGTGGCTGGTTTGCTGCGATAATCATTCTTTTTCTGTTGGCATTACTACTGTTTGTTACCGACATGCTTGATTCGTTAAGTGGCGGCGGGCTGATTATCTGTTCATTAATTATCGCCATCCCGGCGGTGGCGTTGTTACGGGCTCCGGGTATTGGCAAGCACCAGATCGGCCTGGCATGGGCCATTGCCGCAACCTTTGGATTATGCTTCGGTGTTTCTTTACTACTGGATGATTTAGGTTGGAACAACAACCTTATGTTTAGTTTGCTGGGGTGTCTGCCAATATTGGCCGTAATGGCATGGGTCATGCCGGATGCGATGTATCGTTTTATGGCCGTTGTCGCTTTCATCGTCACGTTGATCTTGCCTTTGAGTGTCCTGGCCAGTACGCATTTACCGCAAGAGATCGCCATTGGGATGATTGCTTTGTTGATCGCCGGGGTGGTGGCAATCTGGCTGTGGGTGATCGCGCGGCAAAATATCTGGCAAGCAGCCCGCAATCAGCAAACGGCAGCAATTGCGCCACTGTTGTATGGTATTCCTGCCGGTATGATGTTGTTGTGCTATAGCAGCATTAACTACTCTCTTGTTGATGATCTTTTCTGGCATTCATTTTTTCATGCCTCTTTGCCGCTGATGGTAGGTATCGGTATCGCTGCTGGTTTAATCAGCGCGGCATTGCTTCAGGTCTTCAGATTCCCATCATCAGCCTCGGCAGTTTATCTCTCTGCCGCACTGTTTTGTGGTGCTATCGCCATTTTTTCCCCAGGGATTGGCTTCGGGCTGGCATTATTGTTGGCAGCGCGCTATCAGGGCAGTAAAGGATTGTTGGTGGTTACTGGTTGTTTCTTTATGCTTTATCTTATCGGCTGGTATTACTTTCTCGGTGTCACATTGCTGCAAAAATCACTGTTGCTGTTAGTCAGTGGTCTGCTTTTACTGGGGCTGGCCTTGGCCGCGAAAAAGTTACTACAGGTTAAAACCGGAGAGAGTCATGCAAACTAAAAGCGTGATGAAGTGGCTAATGGCCGGCATAGTTCTGCTGGTGCTGATTATCGTCAACCTGTCTATTTATCAAAAAGAACGGCTGCTGAAACATGGCACGGTGGTGATATTAGAGTTGGCCCCGGTAGATCCACGTTCGCTGATGCAGGGCGATTATATGGCACTGAATTATGCGTTAAACCGTCAGCTTCTGGATGATGGGGAGCAGCAGAGCCTAGATTGTCAAAATGACGCCACCCTCTGCACTGAACCGGTAAACCGTGAGAAAATTGTGGTTGAGCTTGATGCGCAACATCGGGCGGTTAACGCCAGTTTCTACCGGGGTCAACCGCTGAAAGCCCAAGAGGTGCTGATGAAATATCACCTGTCTAATGGTTGGTTGAATATTGGCACGCCAAGTTACTTTTTTCAGGAAGGGGATGCCGAACGTTTTGCCGATGCCCGCTATGGCGAATTTCGCGTAGGCCAGGATGGCACCGCAATATTAACCTATTTGCTCGATGCTCAGGGAAAGCGCATTCTTCCTTGATTAGCCGTGTTTACCGTTTAGTTGAGCTTTAATTTTACGCTTTAAGCACAGGTATAGTGTTCACTACCACACATATAGTGCCTTGATGAATTCTGCGGTTCGTCAGGCCTTGATACACCAGGGTTTGGCAAGCGCTTATTGTACTCTAGCGGGTTGGGCAAATAGCGCGTAAGGCTAGAAATATAACAGAACCGACTAGCGCGGATAGGTGCAGTATTCTATATTCATTTAACTTTATGATATATGCGGTAGTTCTCTGCTAAACCTGTGCTAAAATCTTTATAGCTGACAGCGTGTTATGCAGTCATGCCACTCGATAAAGCAAAATTCGCCCAGAGGAGTCAGATTCTGGTCTGAAAGCGGTAGGGCCCCACCTTGTTAAGGGGGGATATCAATCCTGTATAAGAATTAAATTGTGTGGAGATAGGTATGGAGACGAAATTTAACGATTTAAAGGCGAAGCACTTACAATTGGTTACTGCTCAACTGCAGCTTCGGAATAACTTGCAGGAGAAAGCATCTGTACTTGTACAGGAGTATTTTAAGTCGTTGTCTTTGCCAGCAGATCGTTGGTTTATCGCGCAAAATGAACCGCGGGCTTATGTGGAAATTGGTGTCTTGAATGCGAAGGGGGAGTTTGAGTCTGCCTATCTACCAAGATTACAATTAGACAATAATTATCGACTGAATTTTCTCATCGTCACAACGTTGGATGATACCCCAATAACCGGTGGCTATCGCCATGGTGTCAGTATTTCACTTTATTATGAAGGTCCTAAGCTGTATGCGGTGGTGGGCGTTGGTGATGATGCTTCTACTTGCGAAGTGGCATCAGTACCAGAAGACTTTGCAGAAGTCTGTGAAGCGATTAAATCGCTGATTATCTCCGGTATTGAGAAATCGATGCCAAAAGCTGTTTTAGAGTAAATAGACCTAAGTTCATTCAGGTTGCAGATCGTTGGCGAAGTGTACTGAGCTAACTTTTCTGCAGCTTGAATGGCGTTAATATTTAGTTTTTGTTTTTCATATTTTGCCTCAAGTAACTCACTGTACGCTGGTAACTCACTCCGGCAGCACCGCTACCAGGAATGAGCTCAGTTTCACAAACGCATGTTGCTGAAGATTCCAGTGAGGTTATTCAGGAGCGCCAGAACGTGCGTGAGCACAAAATAAGAATAGGATAAATTTCCAAACGGCCAAAGAGCATAGTTGCGCACATCAACCATTTTGCTGGTGAACTTAAGACCCCAAAGCCAGCGGCCGTTTCACCGATTCCCAATCCCATATTGTTAATACAAGCCGCGACGGTGCCAAAAGAGGTCATCAAGTCGTAGCCCATCGAGTTTAACGCCCATATAAAGAAACAACTGAAAAAGATATAGAGAAAGAAAAAACTCCATACTGAACGTAATACGCGATCGGGTATCGGGGAACTGCCCACTTTGATGATATGAACTGCATTGGGATGTAATAACTGATGGAGTTCACGCCGACTTTGTTTGTACATGATCAAGAAGCGTAGAGCCTTGATTCCACCACAAGTCGAACCGACGCAACCACCAAAGAAACTGGCTGCCAGCAGTAAAATCACTGTATTGGAGGGGAGGGTGGCATAATCCCCGGTTGCCAAGCCATTGTCGGTCATCATTGAGGCGGTAAGAAGAAAACCATGGACGACGGCTTCTAGTGATGGGTACCTGTCTGAATTCACTAACTGAGTGCAGACAATCACGGCAATCGTCGTAAAGATAAATAAAAAGAAACGTAATTCAGTGTTTTTAAATAATGGCATCAAGCTGCGGCGTTGAGCGGCAACAAAGTAAAGCGTAAAGTTGACTGCTGAAAGTAGGGAGAAGACGCCCGCCACTATCTCTACTGGCGCACTGTTAAAATAGCCCAAGCTCTCGTTACGGGTGGAAAACCCCCCCAGTGAAATCGTAGAAAGGGCATGGCACAAAGCGTCAAACCATGGCATACCTGCAATACGGAATGACAAGGCACAAAGCAAGGCAAGCAGCATATAGGTTGACCACAGGGTTTTAGCCGTATCGGTCAGCCTTGGCGTGAGCCGTTCTTCTTTAAATGGGCCGGGCATTTCAGATTGGTATAGCTTACTGCCCCCTATCCCCAGCAGCGGTAATATTGCCACTGCTAAGACGATAACCCCCAAACCACCGATAAAATTGAGTTGAGCACGGTAATAAAGAATAGATTTCGGGACCTTATTCAGGTCACTGAGAACTGAGGCACCGGTGGTGGTGATACCAGAGACACCCTCAAACATCGCATCAGTAAGGCTGATATTTAGTGTGTTATCTATCCACAATGGCAGCGCACTGATCAGAGAGAAGAATACCCAGAACAGTACAATGATTAAAAAACCATCTTGGGTATGCAGTTGAACTTTTTTCTGGCGCGTTATCTGCCAGCATAGCCCGCCGACCAAACTGGAGATGATCAACGTATAAAAAAATGAAAACAGGCTCTTCTCTTTATAAATGAGAGCAATGAGCATCGGCGGGATCATGGAAAGGCTATAGAGCAAAACTAAAAAACTGCATAAGTTAATAACGATTAATGTTTGCTTTTTATTGACCATAGTTTTATGCGTATTACGTCAGTGGCAGTTGAACACCATTTATGAGCCTTGCGCTGAAGGATAATGCAACTGATGTGAAAAGTATAAAGATTTAGAGGTTCAGAGCGAAACATCCACCATTCGTTCATCGTTATCAGTGGCAGTTGTCAATCTGGCGGGTTGATGTTGCTGGCAATGGCGGCAGCCAAGCGGCAGGGAATAGGCTTGAACGAAACCCCCTGCAGTTGGCGGCATAACCCATATATCGTCATAGTCAGGTCATGGTGAGCAACCCGTTGTTAGTCAGTGGTAATTTTTACCCCGACTCTGCTGATTTGGTTGGCGTCCATCTCTGCGATGGTCCAGGTTAAACCCGACCATTCCACCTGATCACCGATGACCGCTTCCCCGCCGATCTGTTGGGCAATAAACTGCCCAAGTGTTTGCTGTTCGTCGATCTCCGCTGGAAAACTAAGGCCGTAGATCTGCGATATATTACTCAGCAGGGCATCAGATTGTAGAACAAAGTCACCAAAGAAACGGTCATCAAGGGTGACACTCGGTGCCTGACTGAATAGTTTACCCAGTGCAGGTAAATTGTGTTCGTGGCCAATGACACACAACACATCACCTTGCTGCAAGCGGGTACTGCCGGTTGGATGCAGCCATTCATTATCACGAAATAATACCGCGATATGCGTCCCCTGGGGCATTTTCAGTTCACGTACTGCCGCCCCAATGCACCAGTTTTCGGCGGTTAAGTGGTAAATAAATTGTTCCCATTGGTTTTCGAGGTCAATATCCAGCCCGACGCGGGAAGAAGGCGCCAATGTAGGGGGAATAACCACTTTAGCTTTTTTAGCAGCCAAGGAGAGTGTAGAGCCTTGCAACAGTAGCGAAACCAATACCACAAAGAAAGCGACGTTAAAGAATAGGCTGGCGTTGGGCAGGCCAGCCATCATAGGGAAGACTGCCAGGATCACGGGAACGGCGCCACGCAGCCCTACCCAAGAGATAAACAGGCGCTCACGCAGGTTAAAGTTGCGAAACGGCAGTAAACCGGTAAACACCGAGATTGGGCGGGCAAACAGGATCATCCACAACGAGAGAAGCAGCGCTGGGAGGGCAATGGGCAGCAGCTCCCGTGGATTAAGAAGTAACCCCAAGACCAGAAACATACCAATCTGGCTTAGCCAGGCCAAGCCATCGAATGTTTGCATAATGCCGTGATAGTTGCGAATCGGTCGGTTGCCGAGCATTAAGCCACACAAATAGACGGCCAGAATACCACTACCATTGAGTGCGGTGGTCAACGCAAAGATCAAGATGCCGCCACTTACCGCCAGCAGGGGATATAGCCCTTCAGCGAGTTTGATGTGATTGATTAACGTCAGCAATAACCAGCCACCACCGAGCCCGAATATCACCCCCAGAGCGAACTGCTGCAATAATTGAACCAGGAATAGCCAGCTAAACGAGGTTTCTCCGGCAGAAATCATGGCGATGAGTGCGATGGTGAGAAACACTGCCATAGGATCGTTGCTGCCAGACTCAATTTCCAATGTTGCATTGACGCGTTCGTTCAGTCCTTTGCCATCTAACATGGAAAATACGGCGGCGGCATCGGTAGAGCCAATAATGGTGCCAATCAATAACCCTTGGATCAGGTCGATATTAAACAACCAGGCTGCAGCCAGACCTGTGAGCCCGGCTGTGATCAGAACCCCCACTGTCGCTAATGACAAGGCGGGCCACAGTGCCATACGGAATGAACTGACACGAGTGCGCATACCGCCATTAAGCATTATGACGGCTAATGCCAGGTTACTGACCAGGTAGGCAATAGGATAATTGTCAAAAATGATGCCACCAGGGCCATCGACGCCAGCTAGCATGCCAATTGCCAAAAAGATTACCAGGATCGGGATGCCTAAACGAGATGAGAAAGAGCTAAGAAGAATGCTTGCGCCCACCAACACTGCACCGATGATGAACAAACTGTTGATTGTACTCGCATCCAAGATAATGTTCTCCTGCAAAAAGGACTAAGAGAGGGGGCTAATAGAGCAGCATAATAGCCTGTTTTACCAGTAAAGTGCCAAGGATGATTGTAAAAATTAGGTGTATTTATTGCCTATTTACCTATTATTTGATTTGAAAAGCATAAAATGAGCATGTTTATTATTTTTATCAATAATTATCAATTGGATATATTTACATGAGTGTATAGATTCAAGCGGCATTGAGAGGCGATAAACGAACTTGAATCGAGACCAACATCGGTGGAATTGAGTTACGCGACTCATCAATGAGCCGCGTAACGGCAAGCGCTAGCTTGAATAGGTCTGACTATCAGCAATCAAGCATGAGTGGTTGAATTAGGGTCACTATTACTTTGTGTATTCGCTAGCATCCGGCGAATTGGTACGATGAGCAGCATAAGAACCGCAGCACAAATAACCAGAGCAATGGAGCAACGAGCAAACAGGGTAGGCAACAGGTCTAATTGGTCGGCTTTCACATGGCCACCAATCAGGCCTGCGGCCAGGTTGCCAAGTGCACTGGCACAAAACCACAGGCCCATCATTTGGCCACGCATTCTTTCTGGTGCCAGTAATGTCATGGTTGCTAACCCAATCGGGCTTAAACAGAGCTCGCCTAACGTCAGTAATAGAATACTGCTTACCAGCCACAGTGGGGATACACCAGCACCTTCATGACTGAGTACCTGCTGTGCCGCCAGCATCATCACCCCAAAGCCTGCCGCAGCAAATAAAATGCCGATAACAAACTTGGTAATACTGCTAGGGCGAATCATATTGCGTGCCAATGCTGGCCATAGCCAACTGAATACCGGAGCCAGCAAAATAATAAACAGTGCATTAATAGACTGGAACCAGACCGCTGGAATTTCGAAATCACCGATCATTCGCTGGGTATAATCTTGGGCGAATAGATTGAATGAAGTTGGCTTCTGTTCAAAAGCAGACCAGAAAAAAGCCGCAGAGAGCAGCAGGATAAAACAGACCAGCAGCCGCGCACGCTCGCTACGGTTCATATTGGCAAAGAAAAAAAGATAGATAAAATATAATGTTACTGAGGAAGCAATCACATAAACCAAGGTGCTGGCAATGGTCACCGGGTTAATGGTGATGATGCCTTGTGCCAGTAGTGTGGCGACCAATGCGATAGCGGCGGCGAGTACCACAATCCAGCGGCCGACACCGCGTTTTTTTGTTACTGGCTGATTCCAGGTTGAATCCAGACCACCTTCACTGTCATAACGCTTCATCGCAGGTACGGCAAATAGGCGGAAGATAACCAACGCAACCAACATGCCAATACCGCCAATACCAAAGCCCCAGTGCCAACCGTGTGAGCGAAGTAACCAACCCGTCATCAACGGGGCAATAAAAGAGCCGATATTAATGCCCATATAAAAGAGAGAAAAACCACCGTCACGGCGGGCATCCCCTTGTTTGTAGAGGGTACCGACCATCACCGAAATACAGGTTTTGAACAAGCCGGAACCGAGCACGATAAACATCAAGCCGATGAAGAACAGGTCATTACCCATAATGGCTGACAAGGCAATGGAGAGATGCCCCAGTGCGATTAGAATCGAACCATACCAGACCGCTTTTTGCTGGCCGAGCCAGTTATCGGCCAACCAACCGCCCGGTAATGCGGCCAGATACATACTGCCAGCGAAGATACCGACAATTGCCGAAGCATTTTCTCGTGCTAACCCCATTCCACCGTCATAAACGGTGGCGGCCATAAACAGGATCAGTAGTGGGCGAATGCCATAAAAAGAGAATCGTTCCCACATCTCGGTGAAAAAAAGCGAACGGAGTGGATAGGGGTGGCCGAAAAAGGTTCGGCTTTGTTGTTGATTAACAGAGGATTGCATAACGTTATTCCAGGGTAGTGTATTGCACAAGGGAAGCGAATATTGTTGTAAATCTGTTGGTGCTCAAGTTATAGCATAGGCGACGGTATGGCGAATTTCACCTCGCCATTGGCCGGATGTTCGATATAGGTGATTATTTGTTGATACTTCACGTAGCGAAGTTACTACTACAGACGGTGCTACTATAGGCTATGTCACTACAGACTATACCGCTACAGACTATACCGCTACAGACAAGACAAGGCCTCAAACCCAGCAGATGTGGTAGTGATAGCCACATGAGTCACTTCATAATGGGCTACCGCATTAAATGGATCTTCTGCCAGTATTTTATCCAACTGTGCTCGCTCAATCTCTTTAACCAGGATCACACCACCGGTACGGGGATTTTTACGACCCGAAGCCATAAAGATCTCTTGCGAAAAATAGCGTTTTAACCAAGCGACATGTTGTTCAAGGTACCCGTCAACTTCTTCAATTGGGCGGTGGTAGGTCAGGCTGATGATGTACATGGTGTTTCCTTTTGTCAGGTTGTTAGTTGTAAAGATAAGGCTCACCCGCTGGGCGGGTCTTAAAACGGCGATGTAACCACATATATTGGTCTGGTGCCAACAGGATCTCTTTTTCAACCACCTTGTTCATAAAGGCGGCAGCATCAAGTTCGTTATCCAGCGGAAAGTTTTCTACCGCAGGTTGAATGATAAGTTCATAACCTTGGCCATGGGGTAGACGCCGTGGAGTAAAGGGAATAATTGCCGGTTTACCCATACGTGCCAGCATGTAGCTACCGGAGGTGGTCGCGGCATTGTCTACCGCAAACAGGGGAACAAAGACACTGCTGCGTGGGCCGTAGTCATGATCGGGGGCGTACCAGATAATCTCGCCTTGTTTCAGGGCGCGGATCATCCCTTTAATATCTTTACGATCCAGCATGGATTTATTGGAGCGCATACGTCCCCAAGTTTGTAGCCAATCTATCAGTTTGTTGTCATGAGGGCGATAGACACCTATTCCTGGATTATAAATACCAAAGGTACGTGCGCCCAATTCCAACGTCAGAAAATGCAGGCCGATCAGCAGAACACCTTGCTGGTTATCCCGCGCTTTTTGTATCTGTTCCAGGCCCGTGACAGTAAACCAGCGCTCGATACGCCAATTGGGCCAGAACCAGGCCATACCGGTTTCAAGTAATCCCATTCCGACGGATTCAAAGTTTTTCCTGACTAAGGCGTCACGCTCAACGCTTGTCATCTGCGGAAAACAGAGCTCAAGGTTACGCTGTGTGATTGCTACTCGGCGCTTGAGAAAATGCATGGAAAAGCGACCTAGCCCTGTCCCCAATTGATAGAGGAGCGGGTAGGGAAGCATAACCAGCAGGTAAAGCAAACCAATGCCAAACCAAGTGAGCCAATAGCGAGGATGGAGTAACGAACGATTGAAGGTAGGAACTTGCGTCATAGTTTCTCAGCTTAGAAGCAATCAGTTAACACTTATCGCAGAGAAATCGTATACACCTGGCCATTTTCTAATAGGGGGGCACTCATTGCCCCAGGTTTACTTGATCCACCTTTGAGCTTGGCCCTGGTCACCAGTTTATTGTGTTCGGTTGCTTTTGGGGCAACGTCATCAATCAGGCTATAGACCGGTTACTTTGCTAAAGGAACAACAAAATCCATCACGTAGAAAGGATTCGGTGTATATGATGATTCGTCTGCTATTTATCCTCTATATTGTGACATTTTTTCTCTGTAACGGGAAAAACAACAGCATTACTCAGCCTGTTTGTTGGAAAAAAAAGGATTAAGTGATGTTTTTTTAAGATAGGCAATATAAATTGTCGAGAGCGCCATAAACTGGCGACTGGCTATGGTGTTTAATGCTGCGTGGCTGTCGTAAGGGTAGCAACCGGTCATCCTTCTTACAGGTGGGCACTGAGGAGCTGGGAACTCAATGCCCAATTCACAGTCGCTACTCTTTAAATAATCCTTTCACCGCTTGTGGCTCTGAGCGCCAGTATTGGGGCGGTGCTTTTACATTGGCCCCTAATTTTGCTGCGGCATGCCATGGCCAACGCGGGTTATAAAGAATACCACGACCTAGTGCCACCATATCCGCCTGCCCGGTGGCGACAATCGCTTCCGCCTGTTCAGCTTCGGTGATCAGCCCAACAGCGATGGTGGGCATACCAACTTTTTGCTTGATAGTTTCAGCAAAGGGGACCTGATAGTTCGGCCCGATAGGGATCTGTTGCTGAGGAGAAAGTCCACCGCTGGAAATATGGATATAGTCACATCCCAGTTGTTTTAATGCGGCTGTTAATTCAACAGACTGCGGCTCATCCCAGCCGCCATCAACCCAGTCACTGGCTGAAATTCTTACACCAAGCACTTTATGTGCTGGGATTACCTGGCGTACTTCGCTGAATATTTCCAGTAGTAGACGCATCCGGTTTGCTAAACCACCGCCGTATTGGTCGGTACGCTGGTTGCTCAGTGGTGACAGGAATTGATGGAGCAAGTAACCGTGCGCGGCATGTAATTCGATGAGGTCAAAACCAATACCATCAGCACGTTGTGCGGCGGCGACAAATTGCGCCTTTAATTGCTGGATTTGTTCCAGGCTCATGGCTTGCGGAATTTGATCCTGGCTATTAAAGGGCAGGGCGGAAGCAGAAAGCGTTTGCCAACCTCCTTCAGTTGCCGAAATTTGTCTCCCACCTTGCCAAGGGACAGCACATGAGGCTTTACGACCAGCATGGCCTAATTGAATACCCAGTGGCATGCGGCTGTATTGTTTTACTGCTGTTACCACATCCGCCAGTGCCTGCGTGGTTGTTTCATCCCATAGGCCGAGATCTCTGTCGGAAATGCGCCCTTCTGGCGAAACTGCCGTGGCTTCAACAATCAACAAACCCGCACCAGAGTGGGATAGATTTCCCAGGTGAATAGTGTGCCATGGAGTGGCTTTGCCATTATCGGCAGAATATTGGCACATAGGGGCGATAATGATGCGGTTAGGTAGCGGTAAGGCGCCTAGGGTAATGGGGGTAAAAAGTTGGCTCATAATGTCCTTGTGATTGGTCAAAACCGTGATTTTGGTTAACAGGCGGTATGCTCTAATTACACCTGAGTGGGCGGGGGGTCAATGAATATTGCTGGTACTTGCTGCGATGCAAGTTGCAAGAAGGGCACTGATGCCAGTCATCGGTTTTACTTAATGCCGATGCTTGCTGGTGTTGTCCTACTTGCAACTTGATTAAACGTGACTAGATACGCTTTTTTGAGTCGTTGCCTGATTACTATTTCTCGCGCACACCTTCAACGGAGATGATCAGTTCAACTTCCTGCGAGGCTGGGCCGAGGTCAGTGGTGATGGCAAAATCTTTCAGTTTGATTTTCCCCGCTGCTTCAAAGCCAGCACGGTAGCCGCCCCATGGATCGTTACCTTGACCAGTCAATTTGGCATTGAGGGTGACTAGCTTGGTGACGCCATTCAGTGTCAGGTTGCCGGTGATGATATAGTCTTCACCTTGTTTCTTCACTTCAGTGGACTCAAAAGTGGCTTTCTGGTGTTTCTCTGTGTTAAGGAATTCACCACTACGTAGGTGTTTGTCTCGCTCTGCGTGGTTAGTATCTACACTGGCGGTATTGATGGTGACATTAACTTTATCTTGAGCGGGGTCTTTTTCATCAAAAGTGAAGCTACCGTCAAAGTCTTTGAAGGATCCGTAGAGCCAGCTATAGCCTAAGTGTTGAATACGGAATTCAATAAATGCGTGTTGACCCTGCTTATCTATTTTGTAGTTGGCTGCCAAGGCTGAGCCTGCGTTTAATAACAGGGCTGCAGTGACAAGACCCAATAATTTTTTCTTTAATAACATAACATTCTCCATATAGCCAAGAGGTTAATCGGCGCTGCGACCCAGCATCCGTTTTAAAGTGACATCACTATCGATAAAGTGATGTTTAATTGCTGCCAAAGCGTGTAGTACCGAAAGTACGACAACGGCCCAGGCAAGATAAAGATGGACTGTTCCTGCAGTATCTGCTTGCTGCGGTAAATTGGTCAGCAGTGCCGGTAGATTAAACCAGCCGAAAACACTAATCGGCTGACCATCACTGGTGGAAATAAGGTAGCCGCTGATCAAAATAGCAAACAGAATAACGTATAGAGCAATATGAGTTAGGGTGGCACTGATGCGGGTAAAACGGCTATAGCTATCAAGTGGTTTCGGCGGTGGTGAAATCCAACGCCAAATTACTCGAATGACCAGAACAATAAACAGTATAACACCGATACTTTTGTGGATTTCTGGTGCTTGGTGGTACCAGTTATCGTAATAACCGAGTGTTACCATCCAGAGGCCTAAAGCAAACATGCCATACAGGCTAAGGGCTACCGACCAATGAAGCAGAATAGAAATGAACCCAAAGCGATGGGCAGTATTTCTCCAAAGCATAATAATTCCTTTTGGTGTCAACAGTTGCTGGCTAATAGTTATATATGAATGAAAGCTAATGCAATAATTAAATGTGTTTTATTGACTTTTAAATTTTCTTATTCAGTTTATTTGCCTAAGTTATGGTTAAGTTGGTCAAATAAATGTGGTAATGGGTTGTTTTTAGGCGGAGCCTATAAGGATGTTGTTTTTTGAGATCGGCTCGATCTTTGTCTGAATTATTCATTTTATAAATTTTCCACCGGTTTATTATAAGCGGGATGATACAGGACCGCCGAATGTGTTTTATTGTCATATTTTGTTTTTTTAAGTAAACATTACTGTGCACGCTAATTAATAAGTGGTTAATTAAATCGGTGTTGAACGAGAACCAAAGGAAACAGGGTGGTAAGGTTAATATCTCTGTAGTCACTCAAGGAATTAGATTTTTTATTAGGTTAAAAATTAACAGTTGTCCATTTTATTCATTCTATAACCTAAATAATTCGAGTTGCTTGTAGGCAGCAACTGAGCGACAAATCGGTCAGGACTGATTTGTACAACGCTTGCGTTGGCCCCATCAGCGGCGAGTCGCATGGATGAGACGAGTAACCGCAGCCAGAACCCAAGCAGCTTGAAGTATGGCGAGTATAGATAATTTGCCTCAAGTTACCACTTAACGTCACTTGAGTGACTTTGTCAGGGCGAGTAATGCAGTCAATCCCTCACAACGTGAATGTGATGTGTATAATAGACGTGTTCTTGAATCTGCAGGCCTTTGACGCAAGGAAATCAAATGAATAACGTTGAGTTTAATGATCGTAAACTTCGTTTGCTGATAATGCTGGCGATGTTGGTGGTGATCCTTGCTGGAATAAAGGCGGCTGCAGATATCGTCGTACCGTTCTTGCTAGCGGTGTTCCTGGCGATTGTGCTGAATCCGTTAGTCGCTTTGTTGGAACGCTGGCGGGTACCCAGAGGATTAGGGGTGATGCTGATAGTGATGGCGATAGTGGTGATATTGTTCACATTCATCAGTATGCTTGCCTCATCACTGAATGAGTTTGCACGGACATTGCCACAATACCGCGGGATAATGCTGGAAAAGTTGCATGATCTGCAATATTACGCTGAACGTTTCAATATCGACCTGACTTTTTCGGCTGATGCGATAATTAAGTTGGTTGATCCTGGCACCACGATGAATCTGGTGACCCGGCTGTTAAGCCAACTTTCCGGGGTGATGACCAGTGTTTTCCTGCTAATGATGACCGTGGTTTTTATGCTGTTTGAAGTCAAGGTGTTGCCCTTCAAACTACAGCAGGCATTGGATAAACCTAAAGAAGGGATGGTTACCATCAAACGTGCCCTGAAAGGGGTTACACATTACTTGGTGATCAAAACTATGTTCAGCTTGGTGACAGGGCTGATTGTCTGGGGCTTTCTAAGTTGGATTGGGGTACGCTTTGCCTTTATCTGGGGCATGATGGCCGTGATGTTCAACTACATTCCTAATATTGGTTCTGTCATTGCGGCTATCCCACCGCTGATTCAGGCGCTGTTATTTAATGGATTTGCTGATGCACTGGCGGTAGCAGGGGGATATATCCTGATTAATCTGATTATCGGTAATATTGTGGAGCCGCGTATTATGGGACGTGGGCTCGGGCTTTCTACATTGGTGGTGTTTCTTTCGCTGATTTTTTGGGGCTGGTTGATGGGGCCAGTGGGTATGTTGCTATCGGTGCCACTGACTATGATTGCCCGCATCTCGTTGGAAACGATGGACGGGGGCTATAAGGTAGCGGTGATCCTGGGGGATGGGCAGGTAAAAAAAGAAACAGCGGCAGAATAAGTTGCCGTGATTACACGGCTAACAACTCCATCGCAGGCTGGGTTAACGTTGGGGTTGATGGATAAAAATAACGTAACACATTATACAGTGAGTAAAATTCTAACCGGTTACGAACATTGACCTTTTCGGTGATATGACGTTTATGTACATATACAGTATGGGTGCTGATATCCAGCTTTTTGGCAATGCGATAGTTGGGTATTTCAGACATCCAATATCTCATTACCGCGAGTTCTTGTGGGCTGAAGAGTGAATAGTACCCATTGTTCATTAAGCTAACCGGTCTATCACGCAATAAACTCAATACGTCAAGCATCGCCGCCTTATTGAACATAAAGGTGTTATCGGCAATTCGCATTGGCATATCGCTGTAGGGATAAGGTGCATCAAGGTAGATATACAGTGTTGATTGCCGGGCTGCGTTGAAAAAGGTCTGAATCAGCGGGTTATTTTCACTATACCGGCAGTAATCGGTTAAGTTCAGCAGGATATGGGTAGGTTTGATGTTGGCTAATAGCAACAGCGCAGATTGAATGTCTTGGCAACAGGTCACAGAAGCGAAGACATGATCAGTAAAGCAGTTGGCGACCCCCAAACGAGTGAAGCCACATTCATCCATAACGAGCAGTTTCATACTGACATCCTTGTTAGTAGTATATTTTTATTACATGTAAGTCGCTGGTGAGTGCCAACCAGCATAAACCTGCAGATTATACAGGTTTAGATCACTCCCTATGCAGCAGTACGTTCAATCCTGAATCCTGATGCGATAGCTGGGTATCCTGACGGCAAACTATACTACAAATAATTTGCGTTACAAGATGGAGACGCTACTCAATTCTAGGTTATTTTCGAATTAGGTTTTCCCAGATATCGAGATGATGAGGTACTTACCTGGTAGACATACCTAGTCTATTCAAGTGGCTGCATTGTATTAGCTGCTAACATGCCTAACTCCTACCTGTTACTCTATTACGTGCAGTTATTCCGCCCTGTAATTTTACTGGCTTTTAGCAGCGATTCAAGATGAAAGAGCAAACAATCTAGTGAGCGCCATTTAGGCGCTCTTACTGGATTACTACTACCTGCAACTTGAATGACGCTGGGGCAAATTAATGTTTTCTTCGGTCAAGATCTTGGTAATCGGTTGATTCTATTTTGGCGATGCCAGCCTCAAGGATATTGATTAATTGGCGGGCAACATCCGTGGTTAGCCAAAGCGTCCGGTCAACTTGTGCCTCTTCGGCTGATTGGTCTTGTGAAGATAGGTAATGAAGGCGAATCATCATGGCATTATAAACATCGACTGTGCTGATATCCCAGCCAACCAGTGGATGTGTTTGTATTACTTCATCATTTCTGCCCATAGAGACCCCTTATCAAGTAGTGACAAGCATAGGTTAGTTACGAGGAGCAGTGCATATCATCGTTGAGATGAGTTATTACAGTATAAGCGTCAATATTCAGGTGTGGATCTTTTTATACTCGTCATTCTTCAAACTGCTTGGGTGTGAGCGGACTTGCCACCTACAAGCAACTCGAATTATTTAGAGTATAGGGCGAATTAGAGAAAATAAAAAAGCCGAAGAGCGACCTCCGGCAAAACAACGACTACATGGCAGAATTACTCTGCAGTAAACCAATCGTCGGCACTTTCCCAGGTTTCCTGAAGTATTTCCGCGATCAGCTCTTTCTCTGTTTTATTACCGCCCAACACCGAGAGCCCGTTAGCACTGGCATAGCGAATTTGTACTGCGGCGTCAGGAAATTGACGATTCACCCGCTTACTGAATTCGTTTGTCAGGGCTTCAATTGCTCCTGGTGGCAGTGGTTTGGTTTTATCAATAGTGATTTCAACACGCATGGTAACCCCCAGCATTCAAGACTGTTTATTTATACAGTATATGAATGATGGAGGCAAGTATAAATCAAGATGAAAAATATTAGCAATCAACCACTGACCAATTGATGTTCTCACCAGCAAGAAAAGGCACAATCGCTTCTTTATTATCTAAAGTAATTTCCTCTGGTTGGCTAACGGCTAGCCGCTGCAACACGATGAAATCCTCGTTGACGGGTAAGTCATAGAAGCGCGGGCCATTGAGAGAACTAAAGGCTTCCAGATGCTCCAATGCGCCCAGTTGTTCAAAGATCGTCGCGTATACAGCAATGGCATTCGGTGCGTTAAAAACACCAGCACAACCACAACTTGATTCTTTGCGATGCTTTGCATGAGGAGCAGAATCCGTTCCCAGAAAGAATCTGTCTGACCCGCTGCTAATAGCCTGGCATAACGCATCTTGGTGAATGTTACGCTTGAGGATTGGGAGACAAAACAGGTGAGGGCGAATACCACCAACCAGCATATGGTTACGGTTGAACATCAGGTGCTGCGGGGTGATGGTTGCTCCCAGAAATCGGTCGCCTGCCAATACGTATTGCGCCGCTTCTTTAGTGGTAATATGCTCGAAAACGATTTTCAATTCAGGGAACTGGCGGCGAATAGGTTCCATTACTTGATCGATAAAATAGGCTTCTCGGTCAAAAATATCGACATGTTTATCAGTCACTTCACCATGGATTAGCAGTGGCATCCCCATTTTCTGCATTTGCTCGAATAAAGGATAAATCCCTTTAACGTCACTGACACCATGGCTGGAGTTGGTGGTCGCATTGGCAGGATAGAGTTTAGCTGCAGTAAACACACCCTGTTCGAAACCCTTTGCCAATTCCTCCGCTGTCAGTGAATTAGTCAGATAGCAAGTCATCAAGGGCTTGAAATGATGATTCACCGGGATGGCGGCCATAATTCGTTCCCGATAACTTAATGCTGCGGCAACGCTAGTGATGGGGGGGGCCAGGTTTGGCATCACAATTGCCCGGCCAAATACTTGACTAGTATAGGGCAGAACCGTTTTCAGCATGTCATCATCACGTAGATGGAGGTGCCAATCATCAGGACGGCGGATTTTCAGGGTTTGAGGTTGTGCTGTCATAGGGTGGGGCTCCGGCAGTTAAAAGGCTGAATAGAAGCGCGTAACTGTGGGTTATTTACGCCGGGGTGTAAGGATAAGCGGAAATGGCTTGCGATGCATCTATTTGTTGATAATGGGTTCTTAGCGACATAGATGAGAACGGTCTGTATCGGCAGATATAAAAAACCGCCCTGACCAGACTGGTTCAGGGCGGGTTAAGGTCATTTGCCGTTAAACGGCTATGCGAGCACGCCGTATAACTTAATCATTAATCGGCTGTGGCTTGGTAGCCGGTGCAATCGCTTTATTGACAGCTGCATGCCCACCAGCGGCACCTTTACCTGTAAAGTCAAAGGCAGGACGTTGCCAGTCACTCGCGGGTACCACTTCCGCTTGGTAAGCCGGTGCCGGTGCTTTAGTCACTGGCGCGGTTGCTATGTGCTTATACAGCACTGGTTGTGCATTAATAACCGGTGTTGGCGCTATTTGCTCAACCACAACAGGCATTGCTTGTTCTGGCAGCACTTGTTCTGGCAGCACTTGTTCTGGCAGCGCAATAACTTCGCTTACTGTTGTTGCTTCTGGTTCAGTAGTCACTACTGTAACCTCTGCTTCGACGGGTTGCGATGTTGTCATGGCAACCGGTGTTTCAACCAGCACGTTTTCACTCGGTACTTCAGCGATGACTTCTACCGATGCTGTTTCTATCACTACTGATTCAGGCGCTATTGATTCAGTCACTACCGATTCAGTCACTACTGATTCAGTGGCTGCAGGCAGAAGGACTTCTTCCACAACTGGCTGGATCTCAACGGTATCGACAACAGGTTGTTGTACGGAGACCATTTCAACCATGACCGGTAAAGTGGTTAGTGATTCTGTTACCACTGCTGCGTTTTCGGTTGTGGCTTCAGTCTGAACTTCAGCCGATGGCACCGCTTGTACGATTGGATAGCTTACCCAGACCTTACCTGAAGCTAATTCCGGTGAGGCAAAAGCGCCAGCCAGTGGCATTGGTGCGTGGGTTGGATAGCGCTCGTCACGATAGCGACGACGACGCTGACCACTGACGCGCAAATGACGCGGCGAACGACGAGAGCGGCGCGGCATACCATTTTCAGTATTATTGCGATCACGGTGATCGGCTGGTGCATCAGCGGTAGACGGCTCTGCGATTGCCTGTGGCAGCAGCTTCACACTATCTTCTTGCACCGGAAGGTGTTTTTCTTCTGCCGGAACCTGAGGCGCTTTAGGAGCCAGTAACTCTTCTGCTGCACGGTGCAGCTCTTCCTCTACCGACAGAACGCGAACTTTCTGCGTGAGCTGACGGCGTTGGCGGCGCTGTGATGGCTGCTGGTAACGATCTTCTTGCTCTTCGTCATTAGCGATGATCACCACATCTGCACTTTCGATCGCTTTGACTTCTTGCGGGGATTGGCGTTTTTCGTCCTGACGGCGGCGTTGACGTTCAGGGCGTTGTTCACGACGCTGTTGTTGGTCATCCCGTTGCGGTTTCGCTGCTTCTTCAGTAGGTTGAACCTCACTGTTGACGGTAGCTTGCGCATTCTGCTGGCTGTTACGGCGATTATTTCTACGCTGTTCGTCACGATTGTCACGATTGTCACGATTGTCACGCGATTCACGGTTATCGCGACCTTCGCCACGATTGCGATCACCGCGCTCACCTTTATTATTACGGCCAGGGCCTTGGCGGCGTTGACCTCGGCGGTCTTGACGACGGTTGTCGCTCTCTTCCTGGGCCGGACTTTCTGCCGGTTTGTCTGCACTTGGCGCATCAACACCCGAGAACATCGATTTAAGGCCACCAAACAGGCGGCTTAACAGCCCGGGTTTGTCAGCAGTTGTTGCGGACACCGTTGTTTGAACCGTTGTTTTAACGGTTGTTTTAACCGTTGCTGCTGGTTCACTGATAACAGGGTCGTCAGTTGATGGTGGTGCCTCGGCTGCCAGTGTAAAAGAGGCTAATGCCGGTTGTTCCGGGCGTTTGCGCTCCATCGGCGCATCTTCTTGCGGCTGTGCCATCTCTTCTTCATACAACTTCGGTAAGAGATAACTCAGTGTTGGGGTATCTTCACCCTTACGCACACGGAGCACTGAATAATGCGGTGTTTGCATTTGATCATTAGGCACGATGATCGCTTTCACACCACCTTGGCGTTTTTCAATCGCACTGACAGCATCACGTTTTTCATTCAACAGGTAAGATGCCACTTGAACTGGAACGATAGCGTGGACTTCTTTGGTATTCTCTTTCAGTGCTTCTTCTTCGATCAGACGAAGAATAGAGAGAGCCAGGGATTCGTTATCACGAATAGTGCCGGTGCCAGTACAACGTGGGCACACATGATGGCTGGACTCACCTAATGATGGGCTGAGGCGCTGGCGAGACATCTCCAACAGGCCAAAGCGGGAAATACGTCCAATCTGAATACGGGCACGGTCCTGACGCACCGCGTCACGCAGGCGGTTTTCTACTTCACGCTGATGACGAACCGGTGTCATATCGATAAAGTCGATAACGATCAGGCCACCCAAGTCACGCAGGCGCAATTGGCGCGCAATTTCATCTGCAGACTCCAGGTTGGTATTGAAAGCGGTTTCTTCAATATCACCACCGCGAGTGGCTCGGGCAGAGTTGATATCAATGGCGGTCAAGGCTTCAGTGGTATCGATAACGATGGAACCACCAGAAGGCAAGCGCACTTCACGCTGGAAGGCCGACTCGATTTGCGACTCAATCTGATAATGGCTGAACAGTGGGATCTCACCACTATAAAGCTTGATCTTGCTAGTGAAATCCGGGCGCCCCAGTGCAGCAATATGCTCTTTGGCCAGATCGAGCACTTTAGGGTTGTCGATCAGAATTTCACCGATGTCTGGGCGCAGATAGTCACGGAACGCGCGGACTATCACATTGCTTTCCTGATGGATCAGGAAAGGGGCCTGGCGTCCTTCTGCCGCTTTTTTGATGGCTTCCCAGTGTTTGAGACGGAACGACAGGTCCCATTGCAATGCATCAGCAGATTTGCCCACACCTGCAGTGCGCACAATCAGCCCCATGCCGTCTGGTAGTTGTAGCGAAGAGAGTGCTTCTTTCAGTTCGGTACGGTCGTCACCTTCAATGCGGCGTGAAATGCCCCCAGCGCGTGGGTTGTTAGGCATCAGAACAAGGTAACTACCTGCCAGGCTGATAAAGGTCGTTAAAGCGGCCCCTTTGTTGCCACGTTCTTCTTTATCAACCTGAACGATGACTTCCTGACCTTCACGCAATACATCTTTGATGTTTGGGCGGCCATGAGAGGAGTAATTATTGGGAAAGTATTCGCGAGCGATTTCTTTCAGAGGGAGGAAACCATGTCGTTCTGCGCCGTAATCGACAAACGCGGCTTCAAGACTGGGTTCAATGCGAGTGATTTTTCCTTTGTAAATGTTAGCTTTTTTTTGCTCGTGGCCAGGGCTTTCAATATCCAGGTCATACAGCCGCTGTCCATCTACAAGGGCAACACGCAACTCTTCTTGCTGAGTTGCGTTAATCAACATTCTTTTCATCTTAACTTACTCATTATTTTTACATTATCGACAAAGCTGCGGGCACAATCACTTCATGGCCGTGTTCAACCGAAAACCCCGTGTCATCTCGCAAAGTCGTCAACCTCACGGTTGTCGCTTGCATAGGGGCGCATAATTTCGGCAAGCCTGAATTTCTTTTTGAAAAACAGCGCTTTTTAACTTTGGGAATAGCCTCTGACTTATGTTGACAGATCTGATTCCATCTAGCGGCCAAGCTGCAACCCGCAGCCCGCTAATTGTTTGATTTCACATTGCGTCTTACGCCATTGCTGCGCTTTTGTGCTATCAGACAAACTATATAATTCCACAATTTTCCCCATGTTAATGGGAATCAGCACGGAAAGTTACTGCATTATTCCATTGCTGGTACTGCTATAGCAAGATGACTTTTCCTTATGACGCCGACAACCTTACAATTGACGGGGTCTTGTAGTATCCCAATGACCTGTAGCTTGTATGAAACTTGGGTCTCTACCTGCCACTTTTCAAACTGCTTCATGTTGACAACAAGCTGAACAAAGCAAGGTATAGATTGTAGTTAAGCACATAAAAAGAGGTGGCGCTATTCACTGGCTCTATTTAGAATCTCGCACCATGAAAACGACCAATCCGACAGTACAGTTAATCACGATTTCTGATGATGAAGCCGGTCAGCGAATCGACAATTTTTTGCTTGCACGCTTGAAAGGTGTGCCTAAGAGCATGATTTATCGCATTGTGCGAAAAGGCGAGGTGCGGGTCAATAAAGGGCGCATCAAGGCTGAATATAAATTGGTGGCGGGTGATGTGGTGCGTATTCCACCGGTACGTGTTGCCGAACGTGATGATGCCCCGGTTTCTGCCAAGCTGGATAAAGTAGCCGCGTTGGCGGACTGCATCCTTTATGAAGATGACCATCTGTTGTTGTTGAATAAACCTTCCGGCACCGCAGTTCATGGCGGCAGTGGCTTGAGTTTTGGTGTGATTGAAGGGTTGCGTGCATTACGTCCTGAAGCCCGCTTTCTTGAATTGGTGCATCGGCTGGACCGTGATACCTCTGGCGTATTGATGGTGGCCAAGAAAAGGTCAGCGCTGCGTTCCCTTCATGAACAATTACGTTTAAAAGGAATGCAGAAAGATTATCTGGCGCTGGTGCGGGGGGAGTGGCAATCCCATTGCAAGGTGGTACAGGCACCGTTGCTGAAAAATATTTTGCAAAGTGGTGAACGCATTGTCCGGGTTAATAGTGAAGGTAAACCTTCAGAAACCCGTTTTAAGGTGGAAGAGCGTTTTGGCTATGCCACCTTGGTAAAGGCCAGCCCAATCACGGGGCGCACACATCAGATTCGTGTGCACACCTTGCATGCTGGACATCCTATCGCGTTTGATGATCGCTATGGCGACCGGGAATTTGACCGTCAGTTGGCGGCTACAGGCCTGAAACGCTTGTTCTTGCATGCGGCCATGCTGCGTTTTGAACATCCTGCCAGTGGTGAAACCGTTCGTATCGAAGCACCAATGGATGACGAATTACGTCATTGCTTACAAGTGTTGCGCGCGCAGGCCGCTAAAAAATAATCTTTATGCCAGCGGGTTGATGCCTTCGACCCGTAGCATGGCCAATAATGCAATCAGCGGCAGGCCAATCAGTGTATTTGGGTCGCGGCCTTCGAGTTTTTGAAATAACGCAATGCCTAATCCTTCACTTTTGAAGCTACCCGCACAGTTGAGCGGTTGTTCCCGTTCAACATAGGTAGCAATTTCGCTGGCAGTCAATTCACGAAAATGGACATGGAAAGGCTCGCATAGGGTTTGTAATTGTTTGCTGCGGCTGTTGTAGAGCGCTAACCCAGTGTAGAAGGTCACCCGTTGACCGCTAGCATGGTGCAATTGTTTGCAGGCATTTTCGACGGTATGGGGTTTGCCGGTGATTTTGCCGTTGATAACGCAAACCTGATCTGAGCCGATAATCAGATGATCAGGGTAGCTCAAGGCCAAAGACTGCGCCTTTGCTGCGGCAAGACGTAATACCAGCGCTTCTGCATTTTCCCCCGCAAGCGGGGTTTCATCAGTCTGCGGGGCGGCACAAATAAAAGGCAGATGCAATTTTTCCAGCAGTTGTTGGCGATATATTGAGGTTGAAGCCAGTAAGATTTGTTGCATTATTTTTTCCACAAACCATAGCGCAAAGAGGTCACTCATTTTAAACTGTCTGCCGCTCTGGAAGCGAATATTGGTGAAAGGTGCCATTTTATGGCCTTTTTCTTTGACTCTAAGTCGTTACAAAGTTAATATGCGCGCCCTATGCAAAAGGTAAAATTACCCTTGACCATTGATGCGGTACGTACCGCTCAGAAGCGCCTGGATTATACAGGTGTTTATACTCCTGAGCAGGTGACACGTATTGCCGATTCTGTGGTCAGTGTGGATTGTGATGTCGAAGTCGAGTTGTCGTTTAATATCGACAACCAACGTCTAGCGGTGATAACAGGGCATGCGGATGTCGCGGTAACGTTGATGTGCCAGCGCTGTGGTGTGCCGTTTGCACATCAGGTCCACACAACATATTGTTTTAGCCCGGTCGTCAATGATGAACAGGCTGAGGCATTACCGGAAGCGTACGAGCCGATCGAAGTTGACGAATTTGGTGAAGTCGATCTGCTGGCAATGATTGAAGATGAAATCATTCTTTCACTGCCTGTCGTTCCGTTACATGAATCTGAACACTGTGAAGTGTCCGAAGCGGACATGGTATTTGGCAAACTGCCTGCAGAGGCGGAGAAACCTAATCCATTTGCCGTATTAGCCAGTTTAAAGCGTAAGTAATCAAGGAGTAAGGTCCATGGCCGTACAACAAAACAAACCAACCCGTTCCAAGCGTGGTATGCGTCGTTCACATGATGCCCTGACCACAACTACATTGTCTGTCGATGCGACTTCTGGCGAAACTCATCGTCGCCATCACATCACTGCCGACGGTTTCTACCGCGGTCGCAAGGTTATCGGCTAAGTAAGCGATATCTTGGCTCGTCTAACCCTGGCGTTAGATGCAATGGGCGGGGATTTCGGTCCCTGCGTTACGGTGCCTGCTTCACTGCAGGCATTAGCTTCTAATTTACAGCTTCATCTTCTTTTGGTCGGTGATCCCGACGCTATCTCTCCGTTACTCACCACCGTTGACCCGTTATTACTGAAGCGTTTGCAGGTTATTTCTGCCGAATCGGTGATTGCTGGTGATGCTAAACCGTCACAAGCGATCCGTGCCAGCCGTGGGACTTCGATGCGAGTTGCGCTGGAGCTGATTAACAGCGGAGATGCACAGGCTTGTGTCAGTGCGGGTAACACGGGTGCGTTGATGGGCTTGGCTAAATTATTGATCAAGCCGCTCGATGGTATTGAACGACCCGCTTTGATGACGGTGTTACCTAACCAGCAGCACGGTAAAACCGTGTTGTTGGATCTGGGAGCCAACGTGGAATGCGACAGTACCATGTTGGTGCAATTTGCCGTGATGGGATCGGTGATGGCGGAGGCGGTATTGGGTATTGTGCAACCACGTGTTGCTTTGCTCAATATTGGTGAGGAAGAGACCAAAGGCCTGGATCATATCCGCAAAGCGGCAAGCGTGCTAAAAAGTACGCCAGCAATCAACTATATTGGTTACCTGGAAGGGAATGAATTGCTCACCGGTAAAACCGATGTCATGGTTTGCGATGGATTTGTCGGTAATGTCACCCTGAAAACCATGGAGGGCGTGATAAGAGTGTTATTGTCACTCTTAAAGTCATCCTCTGAAGGGGGGAAGACGTCATGGTGGTTGAAATTGTTAGGCCAATGGCTGCAAAGAAAGGTGGCAAAACGTTTCGGTCATCTGAACCCAGACCAGTATAATGGCGCATGTCTGTTAGGATTACGGGGAACTGTAATCAAGAGCCACGGTGCAGCGAATCAACGCGCATTTGCCGTTGCTATTGAGCAGGCGGCACAAGCGGTGCAGCGGCAAGTTCCAGACAGGATTGCTGCGCGCCTTGAAACTGTATTACCCAAGAGTGACTGATCGTACATGTATACTAAGATTCTCGGTACGGGGAGTTATCTCCCGGTACAAGTACGCACCAATGCCGATTTAGAAAAAATGGTGGATACCACTGACGAGTGGATTGTCACCCGTACTGGTATTCGTGAGCGTCGTATTGCTGCCCCAGACGAAACAGTGGCAACCATGAGTTTCCATGCCGCATCTAAGGCATTGGAAATGGCCGGTGTGGCTAAAGAAAATATCGGTTTGATCGTGGTGGCAACCACCAGTTCAAGCCATGCGTTCCCCAGTGCGGCTTGCCAAGTGCAGCAGTTATTGGGGATCCAGGATTGTGCAGCCTTCGATATTGCAGCCGCTTGTGCTGGTTTTACCTATGCGTTGAGTGTAGCCGATCAGTATGTGAAAAATGGTGCGGTGAAACATGCACTGGTGATCGGTTCTGATATGTTGTCACGGACACTCGACCCAGAAGATCGTGGCACCCTGATCCTGTTTGGTGATGGGGCAGGTGCGGTGGTATTGGGGCGCTCTGAAGAGCCGGGTATTATCTCTACTCATCTGCATGCGGATGGTCGCTATGGCAACCTGCTGACCTTACCGTATCATGATCGCCAGGACCCGGAAAAACCGGCCTATCTAACCATGGCGGGGAATGAAGTCTTTAAGGTCGCGGTGACGGAATTAGCGCATATTGTCGATGAAACACTGGCGGCTAACCAGCTTGAACGTAGTGAACTGGATTGGTTGGTTCCGCACCAGGCAAATCTACGTATTATCAGCGCGACGGCAAAAAAACTGGGCATGGGAATGGATAAGGTTGTGGTGACGCTTGATCGTCATGGCAATACGTCAGCGGCTTCCGTTCCTGCAGCGCTCGATGAAGCAGTACGTGACGGGCGGATACAACGTGGGCAACTGGTGTTGTTGGAAGCCTTCGGCGGCGGCTTTACCTGGGGTTCGGCGCTGGTTCGTTTTTGATTTGACAGGAAGATAGATATGTCGCAATTTGCTTTTGTTTTTCCAGGCCAAGGGTCACAAACCGTTGGTATGTTAGCTGATTTGGCTACGCAGTACCCCATTGTGGAACAGACGTTCAGTGAAGCTTCAGCCGCGTTGGGGTATGATCTATGGCAATTGGTGCAACAGGGCCCGGTGGAAGAGCTAAATAAAACCTGGCAGACACAGCCAGCGTTGTTGGCTGCCAGTGTGGCTATTTTCCGTGTCTGGCAACAGCAGGGCGGTAACATGCCTGCCATGATGGCCGGGCATAGCTTGGGTGAGTATTCAGCCTTGGTATGTGCTGGGGTGTTGGATTTTACCGCTGCTATCCGCTTGGTGGAGTTGCGTGGTAAGTTGATGCAGGAAGCGGTGCCTGAAGGTACTGGCGCCATGTATGCCATTATTGGCTTGGATAACGAATCTATTGCCAAAGCCTGTGAAGAGTCGGCCCAAGGGCAGGTGGTTTCACCGGTAAACTTCAATTCACCAGGTCAGGTGGTGATCGCTGGGGAGAAAGAGGCAGTAGAACGTGCAGGGGCAGCGTGTAAGGCTGCTGGTGCAAAACGTGCCTTACCACTTCCTGTGAGCGTTCCTTCCCACTGTGCATTGATGAAACCAGCGGCTGATAAACTGGCGGTAGCGTTACAAGCGGTGACGTTCAGTGCACCTCAGGTGCCCGTCGTCAATAACGTTGATGTGCGCATCGAGACTTCACCAGACGCTATTCGTAATGCGTTGGTGCGGCAGTTATATAACCCGGTACGCTGGACTGAAAGCGTACAATTTATGGCCGCAGATGGGGTAACTCTGCTGCTGGAAGTGGGTCCAGGTAAGGTGCTGACAGGGTTAACCAAACGCATTGTTGACACTCTGGCAGCCGCTGCGGTAAATGATACTGCCAGCCTGGCTGCAGCACTAGGCCAATAAAGAAAAGAGGAAAATGATGAGCTTCGAAGGAAAAATTGTTCTGGTTACGGGGGCAAGCCGTGGTATTGGGCGGGCCATTGCCGAATTATTTGTTGAGCGCGGTGCTAAAGTTATTGGTACTGCAACCAGCGAGAGCGGTGCTGACGCGATCAGTAACTATTTGGGCAACAACGGCAAAGGGTATATGCTCAATGTTGTGGATGCACAATCTATCGACCATGTGTTGTCCTCAATTCGTGAAGAATTTGGCGAAATCGACATTTTAGTCAACAATGCCGGTATTACCCGTGATAATCTATTGATGCGCATGAAGGATGAAGAGTGGCAGGAGATTATTGACACTAATCTGACTTCAGTATTCCGTCTGTCAAAAGCGGTAATGCGCGCAATGATGAAAAAACGCTTTGGTCGTATTATTTCCATTGGTTCCGTTGTGGGGACGATGGGTAACGCTGGGCAAGCCAACTATGCGGCAGCCAAAGCGGGTTTGATAGGGTTTAGTAAATCTTTGGCACGTGAGATCGCTTCACGTGGTATTACGGTCAACGTCGTGGCGCCAGGTTTTATTGAAACAGACATGACGCGGGCATTGACAGAAGATCAACGTGCTGGCATTTTGACACAGGTTCCGGCTAGCCGACTTGGGGATGCTAAAGAGATCGCCAGCGCCGTTGCATTTTTAGCCTCTGACGAGGCGAGTTACATCACCGGTGAAACGTTACATGTCAATGGCGGCATGTACATGATTTAAAAAATGTGAAAACTATTTGCGTTATTTGCGGGAAAAACCGCAAAATAGCGTAAAATCATGGTTTGAGCAGCCGGGTTTTAGTTGCATCTTTTTTAACTTTTTATAAACTACGAAAACCATCGCGAAAGCGAGTTTTGATAGGAAATTTAAGAGTATGAGCACTATCGAAGAACGCGTTAAGAAAATCATTGTTGAGCAACTGGGTGTTAAGCAGGAAGAAGTTTTGAATAATGCTTCTTTTGTCGAAGACTTAGGTGCTGATTCTCTTGACACCGTTGAACTGGTAATGGCATTGGAAGAAGAATTCGACACTGAGATTCCAGACGAAGAAGCTGAGAAGATCACTACTGTTCAAGCTGCAATTGATTTTATCAACGCTAGCCAACAGTAAGCGAACATATCTAGGCGGTCACTCGACCGCCTAAGTTTTTTCAATTCCTAGTGTTATTTTTCCCTCCTTGGAGGACAAACGTGTCTAAGCGTCGAGTAGTTGTGACCGGACTGGGCATGTTGTCTCCTGTCGGCAATACGGTAGAGTCCACGTGGAGTGCTCTTCTTGCCGGTCAGAGTGGCATCAGCCTGATCGACCATTTCGATACTACTGCCTATGCAACGCGTTTTGCGGGCTTGGTAAAGAATTTTAATGCTGAAGATTTCATTTCGCGCAAAGATGCGCGGAAAATGGATATCTTCATTCAATACGGTATCGCTGCTGGCATACAAGCCATGCAAGATGCTGGGCTGGATATCAACGAAACAAATGCTGGCCGTATTGGTGCCGCTATTGGTTCTGGTATCGGTGGGCTAGGGTTGATTGAAGAAAACCATAGCGCACTGATGAATGGTGGCCCGCGCAAAATCAGCCCGTTCTTTGTACCGTCAACCATTGTGAACATGATCGCAGGTCATCTGACGATTATGTATGGTATGCGTGGCCCGAGTATTTCTATTGCCACTGCCTGTACATCAGGGGTGCATAACATAGGTCATGCTGCGCGTATCATTGCTTATAATGATGCCGACGTGATGTTGGCGGGTGGTGCAGAAAAGGCCAGTACGCCTTTGGGCGTGGGTGGCTTTGGTGCCGCGCGCGCACTATCTACGCGTAATGATAACCCTCAGGCAGCTAGCCGTCCTTGGGACAAAGACCGTGATGGTTTTGTTTTGGGTGATGGTGCAGGGATGTTGGTACTGGAAGAGTACGAGCATGCTAAAAAGCGTGGTGCCAAAATTTACGCAGAAATTGTCGGCTTTGGTATGAGCAGTGATGCTTATCATATGACATCGCCACCAGAAGATGGTGCCGGTGCAGCCTTGGCAATGGAAAATGCGTTAATTGATGCGGGTATAACTACTTCACAAATCGGTTATATCAACGCGCACGGTACCTCGACCCCTGCGGGTGATAAAGCAGAAGCGCAAGCAGTGAAATCGGTGTTTGGCAGTGATGCCAGCCGGGTATGGGTCAGTTCTACCAAATCGATGACCGGGCATCTTTTAGGTGCAGCAGGGGCGATTGAGTCGATCTTTACCGTATTAGCACTGCGTGATCAGGTTGTTCCTCCAACTATCAACCTGGATAACCCAGATGATGGTCTCGACCTGGACTTCGTGCCGCATGAAGCACGTCAAACCAAAGATCTGGAGTTTACACTCTGTAATTCCTTTGGTTTTGGTGGTACTAACGGTTCGTTGATTTTCCGTCGGATATAACGCCGGCTATCTGCCGTTGATAAGAAGCCTGGTTTGTTTTGTGACCGGGCTTTTTTTATGGTGCTGTTATAGTGTTGCAATGAACACAGCGGAGAGGAAATGACCATGTACTGGGTCAATGGACACCAACAGGATGCTCTGGCACTCAGCGACCGTGGCTTGCAATTTGGTGATGGTTGCTTCACAACGGCCAGGGTGGTTAATGGGGAAATTGACCTGTTACCGTGGCATCTTGAACGCATGCAACAGGCGGCGCAGCGCTTGCTGTTGCCAACCGTAGATTGGCGGGCATTAGAGTGTGAGATGCAGCATGCCGCAGAAGCCATTTCGCTGGGGGTGATCAAAGCGATATTGACCCGAGGCAGCGGGGGGCGGGGATATAGTCCGCACGGCTGTGGGCAGCCAACGCGCATTGTCTCTCGTAGCATCTATCCTGCACATTATTTACCATGGCGTGATCAGGGGATCACCCTGGAGTTGAGCCCGGTTCGTTTGGCTCGTAACCCTCAACTAGCCGGATTGAAACATCTCAATCGCCTGGAACAAGTGCTGATCCGTGCGCATCTGGACCGGGGGGCTGCCCAGGAAGCGCTGGTGCTTGACACCAGTGGCATACTGGTGGAATGCTGTGCGGCTAATTTATTCTGGCGTAAAGGGATGGGTGTCTTCACGCCGAATCTTGATCAGGCGGGTGTAGCCGGCGTGATGCGCCGTCGGCTAATCGAGCTGCTGGCGGAGAGTGAATACTCATTGCATGAAGTCAGTGAACCACTAGAGACGCTGGCCAGTGCGGATGAAGTTTTGGTATGCAATGCGTTAATGCCGTTGCTGCCAGTGAATGCAGCGCAAGCGTGGCATTATCGCTCACGCCAACTGTATGATTTTTTGCGACCATACTGCGAATGACGACGAATTAATGAATAGAAAAAGAAAACTGAGTATTGCCTTGCTGATAGTGACTGTGGCGTTGTCGCTTCTCTATTGGTGCCATCAGCGGATTGAACATTTTGCTGATAAGCCGTTGAACATTGAGCAGGAGACACTGTTCAAACTCCCTGCGGGGACTGGGCGTGTGGGGCTGGAAGAGCTGCTGGTACGGGATAAACTGATCTATAGCGGCAGGTGGTTCCCCTGGCTGTTGCGTCTGGAGCCTGAATTGGCCGGGTTCAAAGCCGGGACTTACCGTTTTACGCCAGGTATGACGGTACGCCAAATGTTGAAATTGTTGGCCAGCGGTAAAGAAGCCCAACTCAGTGCACGTTTTATTGAGGGCTCACGTCTGCGTGATTGGCTACAGCAGTTGCAGGAAGCGAAATATGTCAAACAGACCCTGACCGGCAAGAGTGAAGCAGAACTGGTTTTGGCATTGGGTTTACCCGAAGGGAGCAGCCTGGAAGGGCGTTTCTACCCGGATACCTATCTCTATACCGCAGGCACCAGTGACTTGGCATTATTGAAGCGTGCTCATGCGCGGATGGACAAAATATTGCAGGAGGTTTGGCTCGCACGGGATGTCAGCCAGCCCTATAAAACCCCCGAGCAGTTATTGATCATGGCATCAATTGTTGAGAAAGAGACAGGGGTAGCTGAAGAACGCACCAAAGTCGCTTCAGTATTTATCAACCGCTTGCGTTTGGGGATGCGGTTGCAGACAGACCCGACGGTGATTTACGGCATGGGTGAGAGCTACACGGGTAATATCAGCCGTAAAGATCTGGAAACCGCAACGCCTTATAACACCTATGTGATTAGCGGATTGCCGCCAACACCGATAGCCATGCCGGGCCGGGCCTCACTGGAGGCGGCGGCCAACCCGGCAAAAACCGATTATCTTTATTTCGTTGCAGATGGTAATGGGGGGCATACCTTCACCACCAATCTAACCAGCCATAATCAGGCGGTGCGCACCTATCGCCAGGTGCAAAAGGAAAAGAATGAAAAGTAAATTTGTGGTGATTGAAGGGTTGGAAGGTGCAGGTAAAACCACGGCACGTAATACCATTGTCAGTGTACTGAATCAGCATGGTATCAGCGATATTGTGTTTACCCGTGAACCCGGTGGTACCCCGCTGGCTGAGAAGTTGCGTGCGCTGTTTAAACATGGCACCGAGGGGGAGTTGCCCACCGTTAAGGCCGAAGTATTAATGCTCTATGCCGCACGTGTTCAACTGGTTGAAACGGTAATTAAGCCCGCGCTCGAGCGGGGGGCATGGGTGGTTGGCGATCGGCATGATCTTTCATCCCAGGCTTATCAGGGTGGGGGGCGAGGGATTGACCCGCAATTGATGACCACTCTGCGCGATACGGTGCTGGGTAATTTCCGGCCAGATTTAACGCTGTACCTTGACCTTCCGCCGTTGATCGGCTTGCAACGGGCAAGAACACGGGGTGAGTTGGACCGTATTGAGCAAGAGACATTGCCCTTTTTCGAACGTACTCGCGCACGTTATCTGGAATTAGCCGCCCAGGATCAGCGCATTATCACCGTAGATGCCGCACAATCGTTGGAGCAAGTGACGAGTGATATCCAACAGGTCCTTACGCACTGGCTGCAACAGCAGGAAGTGGCGTAATGGAATGGTACCCGTGGCTTAACGGTAGCTACCGCCATTTGGTGGGGCAATATAGTGCGGGGCGCGGTCACCATGCCTTGTTGCTACATGCTGCCCCAGGCAACGGTGATGCGGCGTTGCTGTATGCGTTAAGCCGCTGGTTAATCTGCCAACAGCGCAATGGTGAAAAAAGTTGTGGTGAATGCCACAGTTGCCGTCTGATGCTGGCGGGGCATCATCCTGATTATCATGTACTGGCACCAGAAAAAGGTAAAAGCAGTTTGGGGATAGAGCCCATTCGCCAGGTGATCGAGACTTTGTACTCCCATGCCCAGCAGGGGGGGCAAAAGTGGTGTGGCTTCCCCAAGCAGAATTGCTGACCGAGGCGGCGGCCAATGCACTATTAAAAACGTTGGAAGAGCCGCCAGGCAAAACCTACTTTCTATTAGGCTGCCGCGATCCTTCACGCCTATTGGCGACACTACGCAGCCGCTGTTTCTACTGGCATCTTGCCAGCCCAGATGAACAGTTTAGCCTGCAGTGGTTGAACCGCCACGGGGAGGGGGATGCAACGCATCGTCTTACCGCTTTGCGCTTGAATGATGGTGCACCCATCGCCGCCGAACAGTTATTGCAACCTGAACGTTGGCAACAACGTGTGACATTATGCAGTACACTGGCGTCGTGCTTAATTCAGCGCGATATGTTGCTGCTATTAGCGGTACTTAATCATGATGACGTGGCGGAACGGTTACATTGGCTCTGTACATTGCTGATGGATGCCATGAAATGGCAACAGGGTGCCGCGCATTATGTATTGAATCAGGACCAACTACCGCTGGTACAGCAATTGGCCGCGCAGTTTAGTGCGTTCTCACTGCAAAAAACGTTGCAGTCATGGCTCAATTGTCGTCATCAGTTACTGAATATTGTCGCGGTTAATCGTGAACTATTGTTAACAGAACAACTACTCGGTTGGGAGCAAGGGGCACGCACCTGATATCAACGGATGAATGGCAAGTCGTCAGTAAAAGTAAATCGAATTTAACAGCTATAACGGCGGGCGCTAATATCCCCGCTATTGTTATCCCCTTAATCACCTGGTTGTAAAAGAGCTTATTATTATGTTGTTAGTAGATTCCCACTGCCATCTTGATAGTCTTGATTTTGAAAATGTGCATCACAGCGTAGATGATGCCTTGCTCAAGGCCAAAATGCAGGATGTGGGTTTTGTTCTGGCGGTGGCCACGACGTTGCCCGGTTATCAGACTATGGTGCAACAAATTGGTCAGCGTAAAGACGTTGCCTTCTCTTGTGGTGTCCACCCGCTGAATCTGGATGGTGGCTATGATTATGCCGAATTGCATACCCTGGCGACAGCAGCGCAGGTTGTCGCATTGGGTGAAACCGGGCTGGATTACTTCTATCAGCAGGACAATATACCGTTACAGCAGGAATCGTTTCGCCAGCATATCCGCATTGCCCGGCAACTCGGTAAACCGGTGATTGTACATACCCGTGATGCCCGTGAAGACACCTTGGCCATTTTGCGTGAAGAGAACGCGCAAGCTTGTGGCGGGGTACTCCATTGTTTCACTGAGGATCTCCCTACCGCACAGGCGTTACTGGATCTGGGTTTCTATATTTCATTTTCTGGTATTGTCACTTTTCGCAATGCCGAATCATTACGTGAAGTTGCGCGCTATGTGCCACTGGACCGGATGTTGATAGAAACCGATTCCCCTTATTTGGCACCAGTACCTCATCGAGGTAAAGAAAACCAGCCAGCTTATGTACGTGATATCGCGGAGTATCTTGCTGTTTTGAAAGGAGTCAGCCTGGACCAACTGGCAGAAGCGACAACAGCCAATTTTTTACGTCTATTTCATATCGAACCCGGCACTCTAGCCTGATTATACCCATCACCGGTGAAGGGCTGAAACAAGCGCCCTTCATTTAAGTCACATCTCAGCAGCGACCCCTTCAGAGCCTGCATGGCAGTGGATAATTATTTTTTTTCAGCTCGTAATTAATCTCACTAATGAGGTATATTCCCCGCGGTTCTACGCAGGTGGGTGGCTTCTTTTTCATCGTCTATTACAAAAAATAGACAAATAATGAAAACAAAATGCTTCATTTATCGAAACGTGACACCCGTCAAACATTGTTTTGGGTATTTATTTTACCCTGCGTAAAAATTAAAGGGGTGCTCAGACACCCTTAAATACAGAGGTCTATATCCCCCTCTGTAACGCGAAGATTCGCAACCAGCAGCAAAGCACTATTACTCAGGAGTTCTTTCAACTATGTTCAAAAACGCATTTGCCAACCTACAAAAAGTAGGTAAATCGCTAATGCTACCGGTTTCCGTATTGCCTATTGCAGGTATCCTGCTTGGCGTCGGTTCCGCTAACTTTAGCTGGCTGCCTATGGTGGTCTCCCATGTGATGGCGGAGGCGGGCGGCTCTGTATTCGCCAATATGCCACTGATTTTTGCCATCGGTGTTGCTTTGGGTTTCACCAATAACGATGGTGTTTCTGCATTGGCTGCCGTGGTGGCCTACGGCATTATGGTCAAAACCATGGCTGTGGTTGCGCCGTTGGTGCTGCAACTTCCACCAGAAGAAATTGCCGCTAAACACTTGGCAGATACCGGTGTGCTCGGGGGGATTATTTCCGGTGCCATTGCTGCCTACATGTTCAACCGCTTTTTCCGCATTCAATTGCCAGAATATCTGGGTTTCTTTGCCGGTAAGCGTTTTGTGCCGATTATTTCCGGGCTGGCTGCCATTTTTACCGGTGTGGTCCTGTCCTTTATTTGGCCTCCTATCGGTACCGCTATCCAAACCTTTTCACAATGGGCCGCTTATCAGAACCCGGTAGTGGCTTTTGGTATCTACGGTGTTGTTGAGCGTGCGCTGGTACCATTTGGTCTGCACCATATCTGGAACGTGCCATTCCAGATGCAGATTGGTGAATACACCAATGCGGCGGGCCAAGTGTTCCATGGCGATATTCCACGCTATATGGCGGGTGACCCAACGGCAGGTATGTTATCAGGTGGGTTCCTGTTCAAAATGTATGGTCTGCCTGCTGCGGCAATTGCCATTTGGCACTCTGCCAAGCCTGAGAACAGGGCTAAAGTCGGCGGTATCATGATCTCCGCAGCACTGACCTCGTTTCTGACCGGTATTACTGAGCCGATCGAGTTCTCTTTCATGTTTGTTGCGCCGATCCTCTATGTTATCCATGCGCTCCTGGCAGGCTTGGCATTCCCCATCTGTATTCTATTGGGCATGCGTGACGGTACCAGTTTCTCACACGGGTTGATTGACTTTATCGTACTTAGCGGTAATAGCAGTAAAATCTGGTTGTTCCCGATCGTCGGCATTATCTACGGCTTGGTGTACTACACCATTTTCCGTCTGTTGATCACCAAACTGAATCTGAAAACACCGGGTCGTGAAGATAACAGCGCGGAATCTTCGGCTCAGAGTGGCACAGAAATGTCTGCTGCCTTGGTTAAGGCGTTCGGTGGTAAAGAGAATATTACCAACCTGGATGCTTGTATCACTCGTCTGCGCGTCAGTGTGGCGGACATCGGTAAAGTTGACCAAGCGGGTCTGAAAAAACTGGGTGCGGCGGGTGTCGTGGTGGCCGGTTCCGGTGTTCAGGCCATCTTTGGTACCAAATCTGATAACCTGAAAACTGATATGGATGAATATATCCGTAACAGTTGATTCAGGCAGGTGAGTTGATCAAGGGGGGCGAAAGCCCCTTTTTTTATCTGATTTTTTGCATAATTCCGCATCATTCAACATGGAGAGTGCGTAATCAGGTTGAAAGCAGTAGAATTTTTCACTCATACTGCGTAAGTCTTTTAGGCTGAACAAGGAGAACCCAATGGCTGAAGAAACGATTTTCAGTAAAATTATCCGCCGTGAAATTCCTGCTGATGTGGTTTATCAGGACGAGTTGGTCACGGCATTTCGTGATATTTCTCCACAAGCACCGACCCATATCCTGATTGTGCCCAACATCCTGATCCCAACGGTGAATGATGTTACCGTGGAGCATGAAGCCGCGTTGGGGCGGATGATTACCGTTGCGGCTAAAATTGCTGCACAAGAGGGGATTGCTGATGATGGCTATCGTCTGATTATCAATTGCAATCGCCATGGGGGGCAGGAGGTTTATCACATCCACATGCATCTCGTTGGTGGGCGCGTGTTAGGCCCAATGTTGTCACGTTAAGGCAAATCCGATTTACTGATAATAGGTTCCGCTGGAGAAAGGTAATGAAAAAGTATCTATTGGTGGCGTTTGCCGCGTTGGTGTTAACCGGTTGTCCGTCACATCCACCAGAACCTGTTGCGCCACCGGTGACGGTTGTCCCTGAGCCGCAACCTGAGCCTGAACCTGTGCCGCCGCCTCCTGAGCCCGTACCCCAACCACCAAAGATACAACAACTTGATTGGCCAGGTAGCTTGCAGCCGCTGATTGATCAGATGCTGAAAGTGGAAGGTGTCACACCTGGCAGTGTGTTGTTGTTGGACACGGTTAAAAACAGTACCAACGGGTCATTACAGATAACCCAGGCGACTTCGGCGTTGTATCAGGCGTTAGCCTCTAACCAAGTCTTTGCGTTGGTGCCAGAAGCGCAGTTGGCCAGTGCTAAACAGACATTGGGTCTGTCAGCAGAAGATAGCTTGGGCTTACGTAGTAAAGCGATAGGCTTGGCGCGTATGGTTAATGCGCAATATGTGCTGTATAGCGACGTGAGTGGTGATGTGAACGCTCCCCAGTTGGAGATGCAATTGATGCTGGTGCAAACCGGTGAAATTATCTGGTCAGGTAATAGTGACGTCAAACAGTGAGGCCCAGCTACGGCAATTGCTCAAGACTTGGAAGCCGGGGCTAAAGAGTACCGGTTGTAATTTCATACCGGTACAAGGGCTGACAGGTGAAAGCTGGCGTATTGAAAGTGACCATCTGCACCTATTGGCTCGCCAACAAACAGCAGAAAAGCGCGCGTTGGGGGTGAGCCGTCGGCGTGAGGCGGCGGTGTTAAACCGAGTAGGGCAAGGCATTGGGCCAAAGGTGTTGTTGTGGCAGGCTAATTGGCTGATTGTCGAATGGCTTGAAGGTGACAGCCTGGATATCACCACTTTTGCTGCCTTGAACCGCAGTGGTGAGTTGCCACGGTTGGTTGCCGGGTTACATCAGCGCAAATGCAGCGGTTACCCACTGGCGTTACAGCAGCAGTTGGCCGGCTATTGGCAGCAGGTTGATCGCCAACGTTTGACGCCTGCCTGGTTGCGCTGGCAGCGTTATTTTATGCAACATAAGATGCCAAGCCCACTGATGTTGGCCCCGCTGCATATGGATATCCATGCTGGCAATCTGCTCCGGCAAGGGGAGCGGTTAAGGCTGATCGATTGGGAATATGCTGCTGATGGTGATATCGCCCTGGAACTGGCGGCACTGTTTCGCTTTAATCAATTTTCACCCGCAGCCCAACAGCAATTTTTAAATTACTATATCCAGCAGGGTTACACCGATTTGCCGCAGCTAACAAGGCAGATACAGCGTTGGTTACCTTGGGTGGATTACCTGATGTTGATGTGGTTTGAAGTGCGGTGGAACCAGTGTCGTGACCCGGTATTTTTGCTTTGGGGAGCGGAATTGTATCAACGGTTCTGTTTAGCATCATCAAATCATCCATAGATATACAAGTGAGGTGGCCGTGGGCCCAGTAATGCTAGATGTGGTCGGCTATGAGCTGGATGCAGAAGAACGCGAGATTTTAAAACATCCGTTGGTGGGTGGCTTGATCCTGTTTACCCGCAATTTCCACGATGTGGAGCAACTTGGTGAATTGGTGCGCCAGATCCGCGCTGCTTCCCATAGCCGGTTGGTGGTGGCGGTGGATCAGGAAGGGGGGCGGGTACAACGTTTCCATCAAGGTTTTACCCGTTTGCCCGCAGCACAATCCTTTGCTGCGTTAAATGATCGACCAGAAGGTGAGCGTTTAGCTCGGGAAGCCGGTTGGCTGATGGCATCAGAAATGATTGCCCAGGATATTGATATCAGTTTTGCACCGGTGCTGGATATTGGTCACGTCAGTACGGCAATTGGTGAGCGCTCTTTCCATAGCGATCCTCCACTGGCATTGGCGATGGCCGAGAAATTTATTCAGGGAATGCACAGTGCAGGTATGAGAACCACCGGCAAGCATTTTCCAGGGCATGGTGCTGTCAGTGCGGACTCGCATAAAGAGACCCCGCGGGATCCGCGTCCATTGGCGGAAATCCGTGGGCGTGATATGACTATATTCCGTGAATTGATCCAACGTGGTTTACTGGATGCCATCATGCCTGCTCATGTCATCTATACTGAAGCAGACCCGCGTCCAGCCAGCGGTTCGCCCTATTGGTTGAAACAGATTTTGCGTCAAGAGTTGGCGTTTGACGGTATTATTTTCTCTGACGATTTATCGATGGCAGGGGCAGCCATTATGGGCAGCTATGCCGAGCGTGGGCAGGCGGCGTTAGATGCGGGTTGTGACATGATTTTGGTGTGCAATAATCGCCAAGGGGCGGTCAGTGTGTTGGATAACTTGTCGCCGCTCAAAGTGGATAAGTTACAGCGGTTATATCATCGTGGGCAGTTTACCCGCCAGGAGCTAAGAAACTCCGAACGCTGGCAACAGGCGCATAAGGCGCTAAGTAATTTGAGTGAACGCTGGGAAGAGCACAAGCGTTTAATAGGGTGATGTGCCGTCAGACGGCGTTAATGATGGGGGCGGAGATCTTGGTCCCTGCTTGTTGTGAGGTTTCAGATGATTATCTATTTGCATGGCTTTGATTCTACCAGTCCCGGCAATCATGAAAAGATTATGCAGTTACAGTTCATCGATCCGGATGTCAATTTTATCAGTTATAGCACTTTGCATCCGCGCCATGATATGCAGCATTTATTGAAAGAGGTGGATAAAGCGGTTAATCAAGGGGGAGACAGCAACCCATTGATTTGTGGTGTCGGGTTAGGGGGTTTTTGGGCTGAGCGCGTCGGTTTCTTGTGCGGGATACGTCAGGTGATATTTAACCCCAACCTGTATCCGGAAGAGCATATGCGTGGCAAGATTGATCGCCCCGAAGAGTATCGTGACATTGTCACTAAATGTATCGAGGACTTTCGCGAGAAGAACCGTGATCGTTGCTTGGTGATGCTTTCTCGCCATGATGAAGTGTTGGATAACCAACGTAGTGCAGAATTACTGCATAAGTATTATGAAATTGTCTGGGATGAGCAGCAGACACATAAGTTCAAAAACATCTCCCCCCATTTGCAACGCATTAAGGCCTTCAAGACGTTGCCTTAATCAACACATGCAATATGTCCCGATAAGCCACGATGAGGTGGATGAGGGACAAATCTGCTGGCGCTCTGACGTTATCCTTCTGATTCCCTCTTTACCCTGATATTACGATGAGTCTTCATCGCTTGCGGGCGTCGGTTTTTGCCTGTTCATTATCGAGCTACCAAGATAATCCCCAGTCAGTTTGGCGGCTAATTCATTGAGTTGAAATCGTAAAAAATCACCCTGTCTATTGTTTGTTCATTGAAACTTGATGTATGTCAATTTCTGGTATGACCAAATAACCTGTCGTGTTATTCTTAACCTAGATGATTGCATTGATTTAAGTGAACGTACTGTATTCTAAGAAGATTATTTTTAACGCTTAGAGAACAATTGGTTCACATTTTGGAGGTTATTTTGACAACACCAAGCAAGAAAATTGTTATTGTTGGGGGCGGCGCGGGTGGATTAGAACTCGCCACCAGTCTGGGACACAAACTGGGCCGTAAGCACAAAGCGGAGATCACGCTGGTTGATCGCAATCATAGTCATTTATGGAAACCGTTGTTGCATGAAGTGGCTACCGGTTCTCTGGATGACGGTGTGGATGCATTGAGTTATTTAGCCCATGCACGTAACCATTACTTCAACTTCCAACTCGGTGCTCTGGTCAATATTGACCGTGAGAATAAGACGTTACAGTTGGAGCAAATTTGCGATGAACACGGTGAAGAACTGGTTCCGGCACGTGAATTACATTACGACATTTTGGTGATGGCATTAGGCAGCACCTCGAACGACTTTGGTACGCCAGGGGTGAAAGATCACTGCATCTTCCTGGATAATCCACATCAGGCACACCGTTTTCATAATGAGATGTTAAACCTGTTCCTTAAGTTTTCAGCCAAACCCGGGGATAAAGCTCGGGTTAATATTGCCATTGTCGGCGGTGGGGCTACCGGCGTTGAACTCTCTGCGGAGTTACACAATGCGGTTAAACAGCTTCATAGCTATGGTTTTGAAGGGATCGATAGTAGCGCATTGAATGTGACCTTGGTGGAGGCGGGTGAGCGTATTCTCCCTGCGTTACCTGCGCGTATTTCCAGTGCGGCACATCAAGAGTTGAGCAAACTTGGGGTGCGAGTATTGACCAATACCATGGTGACTTGCGCTGATGAGAAGGGCTTGAGCACCAAAGGTGGCGAATTTATCAATGCCGACCTGATGGTTTGGGCGGCGGGTATCAAAGCACCTGATTTTATGAAAGAGATTGCGGGTCTGGAAACCAACCGTATTAACCAATTGCTGGTTGAACCCACCTTACAGACCACACGCGACCCCCATATTTTTGCTATTGGCGATTGTGCCTCCTGCCCTCAACCGGGTGGTGGCTTTGTTCCACCGCGTGCCCAGTCTGCACACCAGATGGCGTCGCGCTGCTATACCAATATTTTGGCGCAGTTGAATAATCAACCACTGAAACCGTATGTCTATAAGGACCACGGGTCATTGGTATCTCTTTCCCGTTTTAGTACTGTGGGCAGCCTGATGGGGAATCTGATGCGCGGCTCAATGATGATTGAGGGTCGCATTGCACGGGTGGTCTATATTTCACTTTATCGCATGCATCAGGTTGCGTTACATGGTTACACTAAAACCGGTTTGATGATGCTGGTGGGGGGGATTAATCGGGTGATACGGCCAAGGCTGAAAATGCACTGAGTTACCCATCACCATGCACGCTGTCGGCGTTATCCCCGACAGCGTGCAGACTCAAAAATCACTTTATTATCCATCAAGCCACGTAGATTGACTGCGTGGCTTGGCGGTTATTGCAACTCATACTTCTTGATTTTGCGATATAAGGTCGCGATACCAATACCCAACTTTTCTGCAACCAGCTTTTTATTGGAATACTGGCTGAGCGCTTCCTCGATCATCAATTTTTCCATATTCTCCAGACCCAGAGTGTCACTATTTTCACAGGTTTCAATCACTTCATGAACCGATGAGGGGCGTGGGTGCTCCACATGCTGACCACGGGTGATATTAGGCGGTAACAAATAAGTGTCTATGATCTCACCACTGGGGACCACGTTAACCAGATACTCAATCAAGTTACTGAGTTCACGCACGTTACCTGGCCAGCGATATTGCTGTAACAGCTTGAGCACTTCAGGGGCGATGCCTGGATAGCTAATACCAATCCTTTTGGTATGTAAACTGAGGAAATAATGCGCCAGTAATTCGATGTCGCCTTCCCGTTCACGCAGCGGCGGTAAGGTGAGTGGAATAACATTCAAACGGTAATAGAGATCTTCGCGGAATTTCCCTTCGGCAATAAACTGCTCCAGATTTTGATTGGTAGCAGAAATAATGCGGATATCCACGGGAATCGGCTTACTGGAGCCGATGGGCAAAACTTCGCGGGATTCAACCGTGCGTAGCAACTTTGCCTGTAACATTAATGGCATATCGCCAATTTCATCTAAAAAAAGTGTGCCATGATTAGCCGCCTGGATTAACCCCACTTTTCCATTGGTGGACGCGCCGGTAAATGCCCCTTTCAGATAACCAAACAGTTCACTCTCAAGGAGTTGCTCTGGAATGGCGGCACAGTTAATGGCAATAAAAGGCTTGTCGCTACGATGACTTAACCGGTGTATCGCCCGGGCGACTACTTCTTTACCGGTGCCGCTTTCGCCAACAATCAATACGCTTGACGGGCTGGGCGCGATACGGGTAAGCAGGTTTTTCAGTAAACGCATGGGTTTACTTTCACCCGCTAGATGTTCAATGCGCGGGTCTATATCACCGACTCTTTCATTAAAAGAGGAATGTGACTGGTGGAACGCCATCAAGAATAATTGGTGGTCTTGAATCTGATGTAACTGACCAATCATAATCTCCTGTTTATCATCGAAAGAGATGATGTGTTGTAAATGCCCACTGGTATAATTCTGTCGGAAGGTAAGGGCGCGGATATCGAGAGTTTTTCCTATAAAGTTTTCTTTGGCCAGATTAAACTGCTTCAATGCCATTGAGTTGGCAAATTTAATCTGACTTTTCTCATCGAGAATTAACACCCCTTGGTCCATATTTTCAATCAGGCTGAAGAGCACCTTATTTAACCCATTGCTACTATTTTGCGACTCCAGCAGATTGGAAACGAAAACGTTGGATATATTTCTCACGTAATCGGAAAATTCCTGCAAGTTGTCCCGCAACCGCTGTTGCTGCTCCAGATTGAAGGCCACCAGGCTGATCACCCCGATACAAGCGCCTTGGAAGATGATGGGGATGCCGAGAAATGCCTTTTCCTGACACTCATCCTTATTACTACACCCATCACAGACTGGGTCAAACTTTGAGCGAGTGACGATTTTTTCTTTTTTTGTCTCAATAACATAACTTAGCAGTCTCGAGTTGCTGCCAAGTTTCATACCAAAATGTTTTCCATAGGGACCGGTACCAGCCACCCGAACCAGGTTGTCGTCGACAATTTCAACCTCTAGCAGCAGTACACTGGAGAGCATTTTCGTAAAGCGTAAAATTGTCGGCTGGATCTGCATAAGTGCAGACTGGACATTGGTGGGTTCTATCATTACGCCTCTCTCTCGCTTTTTTCATCATTGAAAAAAACAATAGTACACTACAGACCCGTGTAATTTGATAGCTATCCAGATAAGTCTGAGACAGAAAATAGATTATGTAGTTAGCATCACATTTCATTATCAAAATGATAATTCTTGATTGTCTCTATCATTTTGGTTGCGATATCAGTGGATAAAATTATAACCAATGCCCAGGTCGGCTTCTTATAATGACCTTCGGTGTTCAATCTTTGTGAAAAACAATCGGTAAATATCATCGTAAATTGCATTTTTTTGTGATGATAATCACGTTAACCCCTGATTAGGTTTTATTTCTGACCGCTTTGAGTCTCTTGGCATGCTTATTGAAAGCATTTTAACAGAGGCAGTAAAAGCGTATTTGTCATTAGTAGGATATAGACCTGTCATATCGCACAATAAATCACACTCTCTATTTAGGGGCAAAGATGAAAACAGTTAACCAGTTGATTAAGGAAATGAATACGTTAAAGTCCAATTTGCATCAAAAGGACTTTTTGTTGACTTGGGAGCAAAGCCGTGAAGAGCTGGAATTGGTGCTCAAGTTGGCTGAATCGTTGAAAACCATGCGTTCAGAGAATATTGCGACCAAGGTGTTCAATAGTGGGTTAGGTATTTCAGTTTTCCGTGATAACTCAACACGTACCCGTTTTTCCTATGCGTCAGCACTCAACCTGCTGGGTTTGGCACAGCAAGACCTGGATGAAGGTAAATCCCAGATCGCCCACGGTGAAACCGTGCGTGAAACAGCGAACATGATTTCATTTTGTGCAGATGCTATCGGTATCCGTGATGATATGTATCTGGGGGCAGGTAATGCCTATATGCGTGAAGTGGGTGAAGCACTGGACGAAGGTTTTGAAAAAGGTGTTCTGCCGCAACGTCCTGCACTGGTCAATTTACAATGTGATATCGACCACCCAACTCAGTCAATGGCTGATCTGGCCTGGTTGCAGGAGCATTTCGGTAGCCTGGAAAATCTGAAAGGCAAGAAGATCGCCATGACTTGGGCTTATTCACCAAGCTACGGTAAACCGCTGTCAGTACCACAAGGCATTATTGGTCTGATGACCCGTTTTGGGATGAATGTCACGTTGGCCCATCCTGAAGGTTACGATCTGATTCCTGACGTGATCGAAGTTGCCAAGAATAATGCAGCAACCTCTGGTGGCAGTTTCCAACAGGTGACATCAATGGCAGAAGCGTTCCAAGGGGCGGATATTGTTTATCCTAAATCTTGGGCACCTTATAAGGTGATGGAACAACGTACCGACCTGTTGCGTGCCAATGACCATGATGGCCTGAAAGCGTTGGAAAAACAGTGTCTGGCACAGAATGCCCATCACAAAAACTGGCACTGCACCGAAGAGATGATGAAGCTCACCAAAGGCGGTGAAGCGCTGTATATGCACTGCTTGCCAGCGGATATCACCGATGTGTCCTGTCGTGAAGGTGAAGTTTGCGCCAGCGTGTTTGAGAAGTACCGCATTGCCACCTATAAGGAAGCCAGTTGGAAGCCTTATATTATCGCCGCGATGATCATGGCGCGCAAATTCCCCAACCCAGGTCTGGTGTTGAATCAATTACTGCAAGAAGCAGAAAAACGCATTAAATAAACCAGCTCTGGTCAGGAACACCTGCGGGTGTTCCTGAGTTATGAACTGTCAATATGACCAGAGGAGGTAAGGTTATGTCGGTTTTTTCATTGAAAATGGATATTGAGGATAACCGTAATTTTAACGGAGAAACGTCTCCACTGTTCTCACGCGCGGAAGCACAGAAAGCGCGGGAGTTTCATAAAAAAATTACCGGATATCAGCCTACACCACTATGCGCGTTGAATGATCTTGCTCATTTGTTTGGCGTGCGGAAAATTCTGGTAAAAGATGAATCCAAACGTTTCAGTTTAAATGCCTTCAAAATGCTGGGTGGTGCCTATGCTATCGCCCGGTTGTTATGTGAAAAGTATCACGTTGATATCAGTACTTTTTCGTTTGAAAAATTTAAATCCTCACTGAACGAGAAAATGACCTTCGCTACGACCACTGATGGTAACCACGGTCGGGGGGTTGCCTGGGCAGCCAAACAATTAGGGCAACACGCCGTGGTGTATATGCCAAAAGGCTCTGCTCAGGAGCGGGTCGACCATATTCTCAATCTTGGTGCGGAATGTATCGTTACTGACATGAACTATGACGATACCGTGCGGCTGACCATGAAAACCGCCAAAGAGCGGGGTTGGGAAGTGGTACAGGATACCGCCTGGGAAGGGTATACCAAGATCCCCACCTGGATTATGCAAGGTTATGCCACCTTGGCGGATGAAGCGATCGAGCAGATGTATCAGATGAAAATTGACCGGCCAACCCATGTGTTTTTACAAGCGGGGGTCGGTGCCATGGCCGGGGGCGTATTGGGCTATCTGGTGGATGTGTTTGGTGCTGACAAACTGCACTCGGTGATCGTAGAGCCTGAGTTGGCTGATTGTATGTATCGTTCTGGCGTCAAAGGCGAAATCGTTAATGTCGGTGGCGATATGGCGACCATTATGGCGGGGTTGGCCTGTGGAGAACCTAATCCGCTGGGTTGGCCACTGATCCGTAACTGCGCCACTCAGTTTATCTCTTGTCAGGATAGCGTGGCGGCATTAGGCATGCGCGTTCTCGGCAATCCACTGGGTGATGACCCGCGCATTATTTCTGGCGAGTCAGGCGCGGTTGGGCTTGGGGTACTGGCTGCGGTGCACTATAGCCCACAGCGGAAAGAACTGATGGAAAGGCTCGGCCTCAATAGTCAATCCGTCGTCTTGTTGATCAGTACGGAAGGCGACACCGACGTTAAGCATTATCGCGAAGTGGTATGGGAAGGGAAATGTCCTGTGTGAAAGGCTTAATTTATTAAGCGGCAGCGGGACCCTCAGATTATGTCATCTCTCGTATGGACGAGAGGCAATAAAAGATTGGAGAACAGAACATAATGGCCAAGCAAATTCCTTTTGAAATGGTGTTAGAAAAAGCCTACCAATATAAAGATGAGATGGCGCGTTTCCTGCGGGATATGATTGCTATTCCCAGTGAAAGTTGTGACGAAAAGCTGGTGGTGCAATGTATCAAGAAAGAGATGGAAAAAGTCGGTTTCGATAAAGTTGAGATTGACCCGATGGGCAACGTCTTGGGCTATATCGGCCATGGTCCGCACCTGATTGCCATGGATGCGCACATTGATACCGTCGGCATCGGTAATATTAAAAACTGGAATTTCGATCCCTATAAAGGGATGGAAGACGATGAAATTATCGGGGGTCGCGGTGCATCGGACCAGGAAGGCGGTATGGCTTCCATGGTGTATGCAGGTAAAATCATCAAGGACTTGGGGCTGGAAGACCAATATACCTTGCTGGTCACTGGCACTGTGCAGGAAGAGGACTGCGATGGCCTGTGCTGGCAGTATATTATCGAGCAATCCAAGATCCGTCCGGAGTTTGTCGTCAGTACTGAACCTACCGATTGCCAGATTTACCGTGGGCAACGTGGCCGTATGGAAATCCGCATTGATGTACAAGGTATCAGTTGCCATGGCTCTGCACCAGAGCGTGGCGATAATGCGATTTTCAAAATGGGGCCGATCCTCAATGAGTTGCAGGAATTAGCTGGCAACTTGGGCCATGATGATTTCCTGGGTAAAGGAACGCTGACGGTTTCCGAGATTTTCTTCACTTCACCGAGCCGTTGTGCCGTAGCAGATAGCTGTGCAGTATCCATCGACCGCCGTCTCACCTGGGGTGAAACCTGGGAAGGGGCATTGGACGAGATCCGCGCGTTACCGGCAGTGAAAGCCGCTAAAGCAACCGTATCCATGTATAACTACGACCGTCCCTCTTATACCGGTCTGGTTTATCCAACTGAATGTTACTTCCCTACCTGGAAAGTAGAAGAAGACCACATTACGGTGAAAACATTAAGTAAAGCCTATCAGCAGTTGTTCAAGAAAAAACCGGTGGTGGACAAGTGGACTTTCTCCACCAATGGCGTATCCATTATGGGGCGTCACGGTATTCCAGTGATCGGTTTTGGTCCAGGTAAAGAGCCTGAAGCCCATGCGCCGAATGAGAAAACCTGGAAAGAGCATCTGGTGACCTGTGCTGCCATGTATGCGGCAATCCCGTTGGTTTATCTGGAAGAACTGAAGTAAGTGTTGAACCTTGCCCCGGCAGTTTTTGCCGGGGCTGTTTTTTTCAGGGGCACCAGCGATGAAAAAACTCATCAAGAACGGCATTCTGGTGGATAGCGAAGGGCAGTATTCGCAAGATTTGTTGCTTGAAGATGGCGTGATTATTCAACGGGACGCCATGATTGAGCCCGATGCTCACTGCGAGGTGATTGATGCTTCTGGTTGCTATGTGATGCCCGGGGGCATTGATGTTCATACCCACTTTAATATTGATGTCGGCATAGCACGCAGTTGCGATGACTTTTACAGTGGTACCCGTGCGGCAGCCTGTGGCGGTACCACCACCATTATCGACCATATGGGCTTTGGCCCCGCAGGCTGTTCACTCCATCATCAGCTCAATGTCTACCATCAGTATGCCGAGGGTAATGCAGTCATCGATTATGGTTTTCACGGCGTCATCCAGCATATTAATGACGGCATTCTGAAAGAAATGAATAGCATGGTCCATGATGAAGGGATCAGCAGCTTCAAATTCTATCTGACCTATCTCTACAAATTGGATGATGCGGATGTCTTGCGCGCTTTATGGCAATTAAAGCAGGTGGGGGCACTGACGACGGTTCATCCAGAAAATGATGCCGCCATTGCATTTCGCCGAGCGGCGCTGATTGCGGCGGGTAAAACAGCACCGATTTATCATGCTTTAAGTCGCCCCGTTGAGTGTGAAGCGGAAGCGATTAGCCGGATGATTAACCTGGCCGAGTTGGCTGATAATACACCGCTCTATATCGTTCATTTATCCAGTGCGTTAGGGCTGGACTACTTGCGCTTGGCACGCAGGCAGCGGCAACCGGTCTGGGTTGAAACTTGCCCGCAGTATCTGTTGCTTAATGAGCAGTGTTATCTGCGTGAAGACGGTTTGAAATACATTCTTAGTCCGCCACTGCGCAATCAGCAGCAGGTGGATCGCCTATGGGTGGGCATTGCCGATGGATCTATTGATACGGTAGCCACCGATCACTGCAGTTTTCCTTATCATCAGCGGTTAGAAATGTCACAAGGCAACTTTACCCGCTGCCCCAATGGCCTGCCCGGGGTCGAGAACCGCATGGCACTGCTATTTTCCCATGGTGTGATGAGCGGTCGAATTTCACCTTCGCGTTTTGTCGCGCTTACCAGCAGTAACCCGGCGCGGTTGTTTGGCCTATGGCCACGTAAAGGCAGTTTAAACCTGGGTGCTGATGCGGATGTGGTGATCATTGACCCGCGCCAATCTAGGGTTATCAGCCATAACCAGTTGCATGATAACGCAGATTATTCCCCCTATGAGGGCTTCCATTGCCAAGGTGCGGTGGTGTTGACGATATGCCGGGGTGAAATCGTGGCGCGCAATGGTGAATTTACCGGCCGACGGGGATATGGGCAGTTTTTGCGCCGCCGACCCTTTAATGCCGAGATTGCCGCAAAAATGGGATAACGAAGGTAATTATCTGAACGATCATATTATTAATATTTATTTATGGATTATCTCTCCCCTAAAGGAACAGATTAGGCGGAACTAACATTGAGCTAAAACGAGGTTCAGCATGAAGAAGAAAATAGTATTGGCACTAGGTGGCAACGCATTGGGGGAAGGTCTGGCAGAACAGATGCAGGCAGTAAAGACCACGGCACGGGCGATCGTTGATTTAATTGCCCACGGTCATCAGGTGGTCGTGACTCATGGCAATGGCCCGCAAGTGGGGATGATCAACCTGGCATTTGAGGCTGCCGCCAAAACTGAAGCCCATACGCCGATGTTACCTATGTCAGTCTGTGTTGCCTTAAGCCAGGGGTACATTGGTTATGATCTGCAAAATGCGCTACGTGAAGAGTTGTTGGATCGTAATATCGACAAACCAGTGGCAACGCTGATTACCCAGGTGATCGTCAGTGCCGATGATCCGGCTTTCCTTAACCCCACTAAGCCCATCGGCTCCTTCTTTACGGAGGCAGAAGCCAAGGTGATGACCAAGAACGGCTATAACATGAAGGAAGATGCCGGGCGGGGTTATCGTCGAGTGGTTGCCTCACCTAAGCCAGTGGATATTGTGGAGAAAGAAACAGTACGCACTATGATGGACGCCGGGCAGGTGGTGATTACCGTTGGTGGTGGGGGTATCCCGGTAATAGCAGAGGGGCATCACCTGCGGGGTGCCAGCGCGGTGATTGATAAAGATTGGGCGAGCGCCAAACTGGCCGAGATGATCGATGCTGATATGCTGATCATCCTGACTGCTGTAGAGAAAGTGGCGATTAACTTTGGCAAGCCGAATGAGCAGTGGCTAGATAAATTGAGTGTGAGTGATGCACAACGTTTTATTGCCGAAGAGCATTTTGCTAAAGGATCTATGTTGCCGAAAGTGGAAGCCGCAGTGGCTTTTGCCGAGTCTAAACCTGGGCGTCAGGCGCTGATTACGGTCTTAAGCAAGGCCCAAGAGGGGATTGAAGGGAAAACCGGGACGGTAATTAGCTATTAATGGTGGGGGTGTTTAGATATCGGTCGCTATTTGCTTTTATCGTGGCATATTTCGGTCGCCTTGCATTTTTCATCCCATGAACGAGTTGCGTCTGCGACCGAATTAGGGGCCAAAGGCGTGGCCCCTAATAACCCGCGCCTTTGCCAAATCAGGCGGTCGCTGCGCGACTCCCCTCACTACGCTACGGCGCATCACGGCCGGCTGCTACAGACGTATATGGACGCTCCCGATAATGCGAGTGTTTTCTTGAAAAAAGTGAACAGGTATTGCAGCCATATATCCGGTTTCTTTCTGGGTCTTGTTGTGACCCGAACCATGATGAAATCCGCCAGGTGAGTTCCTTACATCCCTACGGGTCAAAATACCCTCGTCTGTATCGGATTGTCTCACCTGCGGTCTTACCTGTTTCGCCATCTTCTTGATTACACATGCAACTACCGGACTGCGTTTTACTCTTGCTGACCCGTTATCACCCTTTGAGCTTGTCTCAATGGGTGATAACGGGTCGATATTCTGTTTCTTTCACCAGCATTGACCACAGAATACGTGCCGTTTTGCTCGCCTGCGCCACCACCGCTACGTTGTAGTTTTTCTTTTGCAGCAAGGCGAATAACCACGGCATGTCTTCTTTATGGCGTTCAATCACCGAGGCTACAGCACGGGCACCGTGTACCAGCAAATATCGAAAGTAGCCATCGCCTCGTTTGCTGATGCTGCCTAGCCGCTGTTTACCACCGCTGGAGTGTTCACGTGGTGTCAGGCCCAGCCAGGCGGAAAACTGTTTCGCACAATGAAATTGCTGTCCGTTACCAACCGACGCAACCAGATAGGTCGAGGTCAGCAACCCGACACCCGGCACTTTCATTACCCGCTGACAGGCTGGCTGGGTCTGCGCCCACTGGCTGAGCTCTTGCTCAATCAAGGTGACTTGGTCTTCCAACGACTGGATATGCTCAAACTGACGAGCAACACTGCGTCGAATAAATGGCGATAGCTCGATATCCCCATTTTCCAGAATATCGGGAATACCTTGATTAAACGCTTTCCGACCAACTGCCATAATGAGGCCAAACTCGGCCAGTATAGCCCGTAGGCTGTTTACACAGGCGATACGTTCCCGAATGAGGATGTCTCGCTCGGTATGCAAAGCAAGAACTGCCTGCTGCTCAGCGGTTTTTACCTGCACAAAGCGCATGTTGGGACGTGTAACTGCTTCACAAATCGCTTCGGCATCAGCAGCATCGGTCTTGTTGGTTTTGACGTAGGGTTTGACATATTGCGGTGGCATCAATTTGACCTGATGGCCAAACTGAGTCAGCACCCGAGCGAAATGATGACTCGAAGCACAGGCCTCCATCCCAATAAGGCAAGGTTCCAGTTGCATGATAAAAGGCACGAATTTATCGCGAGTCAGTTTTTTCTTCAGAACCGTCTTGCCATTGTGATCAACGCCATGAAGCTGGAAAACATTTTTTGCCAAGTCGATACCGAGGGTAGATACTTTCATTTGGACGCTCCTTCTTTTGAGTTTTCACGCTCACATTTTGGCACTTTGATGCCGTAAAAGTTGGAGCGTCCATCTCATTATCCTTGTCTGTCTCGCCTAAACTCGCCATCCTTGGCGAGTTTGCCTATGCGCCGTAGCTGCGTTCAGCGCCTTCAATGGCGTCAATCACTGTGCACTCGTCAGCACGGAGGCGTCTGTTAATTTTGTGGGCGTTTGTCTGTCAGGAACAGATTTAACACTACTGGTCGTGGGCCTTAGGGAGGAGGTGAACAACTGCAGCAATTTAAAGGATGACGGAACTTGGGCCAACGGTGTTGGCCCGTGGTGGTTATTGGCGGTTGAGTTTTAGCATGGCTTCTAATACTGCACCGGCGATGGCGCGTGCTTTATCGGAGACGGTGGTGTAATCCGCTTCGATACCTCGGGGGTCGATATCACCGATTTTACTGCCTGCCTGGGTTGCTAAGCCTTGCTGCAGTAATCCCCTGACCATACCGCTAATCGGGGCGATGACGGGTGCTTCGCCACAGTGAGCGATAATCGCTCCCTCTTGTACCAGGTCACCTAAGGCTACATGGCACTGCATCAGTCCGTCAGCGGGGGCGCGGATTACCCGGCGGAGAGTATGACCACCAATATCACCGGGGATACCGGTATTGGGGTGAGCATAACCTTGATAAATCACCCGGCCGAGGTTGTGTCCTCGGTTAGTCTCAATGACTGCATCACAATCATGACCAGCATTAAATCCTGGGCCGAGGGCGATGGTAATCGGGGCCATGTTGCGCTGGGTCCCCAGATTCTGCTTGGCCAGAATGGCATCCACCAGAAAACGTGGGTTGAGCTGTTTCAGATTGTGGGCCTCTTCATCCACCAGCAGCGCGATTTCACCTTGGTTGATGAAATCAAAGGCTTCATTGACATCTTTTGCCACCCGAGCGGTAACACCTTCTACGCAGGTTGAACCATCAAACATCGCCTGAGCAAAGGCGACGCTGCGGCGGATTGCGGTAGGTTGAGCGACATCCAACATCACGATTTGAAAACCAGCATGATAAAGCCGCAGGGCGACGCCGGTGGCGATATCTCCGGCACCACGGATCACCACCAGCTTTTGCCGGCTTAATCTGATGTCGTTTTTCATCAGCCCGCCCGCAGCCTGATGACGTACTTGCAGCAGTTCGGCTAGAACACTGATGGCAATTTCTTCCGGGGTTTCCGCACCGATGTTGTAACCGATAGGCGCATGTAACCGGGCGAGTTCATCTTCACTGGTGCCTTGCTGTTTGAGCAACTGGGTGAAGGTCTGTACTTTACGGCGGCTGGCTAATAGTCCCAGATAGCGTACGGGGTGCTTGATCAGCACATTCAAGGCTTCACAATCCTGATTGTTGGTGGCGATAATTACAAAGTTATCGGCGGTGATATTCATTTTGTTGATGGCATCAGGAAATGTTTCGCCATGAACCAATGTCGAGCCCGGTGGGAACAGGGCGGGCTCTAGGCTAGCGGGATAGATATCAGCGACATGAATATCAAATCCTAACGGCTTGGCGGCGTTGGCGATAGCGCGATTAACGTGCCCAGCACCGATCAACACCAGACGTGGACGCAAACCATGTACATCAATATAAACCGACATCGCCCCCCCACAATCAGAACCCACCGCATCTTGCCCGGTACGCGCCATGCGACCATGGAAAACTCTAGCTTTGCGTTCTGTAATGGCTTCAATCGCTTGCTCAATCACCAAGCGCTCAATCATACCGCCACCAATAGTACCTACCGTGCGACCATCCGCCATCACCAGCATTTGTGCCGAGTGGCGCGGTGTAGAGCCCCGGCTTTCAATAATCTGGGCTAGTGCAAAGGGTCGGTTTTCTTCTTCAAGTTGCGCCGCGGTGGCGAAGATATTCATGCTGACCTCATCAATAACCTATACTCTTCATCCTTCAAGCTGCTTCGGTGTTGGCTGCCTTCGTTCACCCCAGTCACATAGTTATCTATGCTCCTGGGGATTCGCTCAGTTGCCGCCTACAAGCAACTCGAATTATTTTGGGTATAGAAAGTAGAATTACGTTGTAAATAGTGGGTGATCGCCGGGGTTTCCTGCACTGCACCAAACCAGATGGCACTGAGGGTTGGCGCATTTTGCAATAACGCCTGCCAAGCGGGAGCGGTTTGATTATCATAATGATAAAACTGATTAATCAGCCAGATGCGTCGCGCTTGCGGCGGAGTGCCTTTGAACATGCCTTCTGGATGAGCGATCAACCTGCCGAACACTTGCAGATCCAGCCGTTCACCCGCGCCCACCCCGGTGAGGGCAGAGAAGATCTCCCAACGTTGGATCTGCTGCGGATTAGCGGGTTGGTCGATCACTTGCCCTCCGGTTAATGCAATCACACAATCACTACTAGCAGGAATGCAAGGTTCATGCCTTGCCGGGGCTTTCAGCGGTAAACCTTTCGATCCATCGGCCTCCACCAAAATAACGTCAAACAGGTCACGTTGTTTGATCTCATCAAGCCATTCGGCAGTTGGCCCGCTAACCTTGTTATCTTGCGGCTGATATTGACAGAACCAGGCCGTGATAGCTGGCTCTCGACTTATGGTGGGGGGCGCGCCTAATAACAGATGATGATAGTTTTCCGCAGTAGGACGATACATTTTGGTGGTGGTAGTCAACAGGACACGTTTGTCTTGTTGATAGAAGGTGCGTGCCAGCCAATACAAGGAACTGGTTTTCCCCCCGGCACCAATCAGGCTTATCAACAGAGGTTCACCATTATCGAGGCGACGATACTCCTCGGCAAATAGCGCCTTTAGATCTGGTGGCATAAGTCTCCTTTTGGCAGCGATAAAAAATAATACGCAGTAATAAAAGCCAATATGCCGTGTTTTATTTTCAATTGGCGATTTAATAATAAATTTTTGTTGATGCAGTCGAGATTTTTAAAATTATTTATATTTTATCGATTGCGCTCACGAAATAGTATCGAGTTTATCTGAACAGGGCAATGAATAGGGCGCTATTTTAAACGTCAGCCAATTTGGCATGATGCGCAACAGTGAGTTAATCAGCATCATGCCACCTGTATCACCAGTCAGCGTTGCAAGGGTGTATCAAAGTGATAGGCGAGAATGTTTTTTTGATAATTGAGGTTATCCGGTGACATTTTCAGGTTAATGGTCTGTTATCACTGATTTTCATTCTTATTTGCATCTGTGAGGCTCCTCACAAATAAAAATAACAATTAGAACTGCCTCACGAATTTAATCTAACACAAAAGTTATCAGAAAATTTGGCCTGATTGTTGCTGCATGTATGACTAACCAAGGTCAAAAACTGCCATTCGGTTTTAACCGATTCTCATTATTCAGGCATTTCGTCACAAGGAGATTAAGTTATGGGAGATATAATGCGTCCCGTTCCGTTCCAGGCGCTGTTAACTCGTATTTTTGATGAGTACCACGAGAACCGTTCTATCTTTGGCATACCTGAGCAGCAGTTCTATCGCAAACGTGACGATCGTAAGATCAAAGTCTTCAGCGAAAGTTGTGAAACCCCCTTAGGTCCAGCCGCTGGGCCTCATACGCAATTGGCGCAGAATATCATCGTCGCCTGGCTGACCGGTGGGCGGTTTATCGAGTTAAAAACGGTACAAATCCTCGACCGCTTGGAGATTGAAAAGCCTTGTATTGATGCAGAAGATGAATGCTTTAATACCGAGTGGTCTACCGAATTTACCTTGCTTAAAGCCTATGATGAATATTTGAAAGCCTGGTTTGTCTTGCATTTGCTGGAAGAGATGTTTGATCCTCGCTCTCCAGGTGAAAGCAAATCCTTTATCTTCAATATGAGCGTAGGCTACAACCTGGAAGGGATTAAACAAGCTCCGATGCAGGACTTTATTCATAATATGATGGATTCAGCCCAACATCCGAAGTTTGCCGAGTATGAAAAGATCCTCAGCAAATGGGTGGCTAATGATGAGTTTATTAATCGCTTTGCTTTAACCTCTCAACGTAGCGCATTAAATCAGTTACCTGGCCATATCCCCGCTCGCATGGTCCATGGTGTCACACTGTCTACCATGCATGGTTGCCCGCCGAATGAAATTGAAGCCATTTGTCGCTATATGCTGGAAGAGAAACACCTCAATACCTTTGTAAAATTAAACCCAACACTGCTGGGTTACTCACGGGTCCGCTCCATTTTAGATACCTGTGGTTTTGATTATGTCGGGTTGAAAGAGGAATCTTTCGAGCACGATCTTAAACTGGAACAAGCACTGGCCATGTTGCACCGCTTGGCGGATCTCGGTAAGCAGCACCAGCTGGGCTTCGGGGTCAAATTGACCAACACTTTGGGAACGATTAACCATAAAGGGGCACTACCTGGCGAAGAGATGTATATGTCTGGTCGTGCGCTATTTCCGCTTTCTATCAATGTGGCTGCAGTGCTATCCCGTGAATTTAACGGTGAATTGCCGATCTCCTATTCTGGCGGGGCCAGTAAGTTCAATATCCGTGATATTTTTGAAACCGGTATTCGACCCATCACCATGGCGACTGATTTGCTGAAGCCGGGCGGTTATTTGCGCCAGGTAGAGTGCATGAAAGAGCTGGATGAGTCCGAATGCTGGAATATGGCACGGATTGATGTGAACAAGCTGAATGCATTGGCAGACAAAGCAGTCAGCATGGAGTACACGCAAAAACACTGGAAGTCTAATGACAGCATTGATGCTGGCGGCCCATTGCCGATGATCGATTGCTATGTAGCGCCTTGCGTTACTGCCTGTGCGATCAAACAGGATATTCCAGAATATATTCGTTTGATGGGTGAACAGCGTTATGCCGATGCCTTGGGGGTTATCTACCAACGCAATGCGTTACCTGCTATCACCGGGCATATTTGTGATCACCAGTGCCAATATAACTGTACCCGCCTTGACTATGACAGTGCGTTAAATATTCGTGATCTGAAAAAGGTCGCCTTGGAAAAAGGCTGGGATGAGTATAAACGCCGTTGGCATAAGCCTGCTGGCGTGGGCAGCAAACGCCCCGTCGCGGTGTTAGGGGCGGGCCCGGCGGGTCTGTCGGCCGGTTACTTCCTGGCGCGTGCCGGTTATCAGGTGACCTTGTTTGAGCGCGAGGCCAATGCCGGTGGTGTGGTGAAAAATATCATTCCACAGTTCCGTATTCCGGCTGAGCTGATTGAGCAAGATATCGATTTTGTTGCGGCACACGGGGTGAAGTTTGTTTATGGCTGTGACCCTGATTTGACGGTAGACAAGCTGCAACAGCAAGGTTTTGAGTATGTCTTTGTCGGTATCGGTACAGATAAAAACAGTGGCGTACAGTTGGCGGGTGATAACCGCAATGTGCATAAATCATTGCCATTCCTGCGCAGTTACAATCAAGGGCAGTTGTCGAACCTCGGCAAGCATGTTGCGGTAGTGGGGGCCGGTAACACCGCCATGGATTGTGCTCGGGCTGCACTGAAAGTACCGGGTGTGGAAAAGGTCACGGTGCTTTATCGTCGTACGCTGAATGAAATGCCAGCCTATCGTGAAGAGTATCTGGAAGCGGTAGAAGATGGTGTGCAATTTATGTTCCTCACCAACCCAGAACGTTTTGATGCCGATGGGAAGTTGACGGCCAGAGTAATGATCCTCGGCAAGCCGGATGAGAAGGGGCGTTGCCGCCCAGTGGCCACCGATAAAACCGTTACCTTGCATGTTGATACCCTGATCACCGCCATTGGTGAACAAGCTGATGGCGAAGTGCTGCGCAAGCTGGGAATACCACTGGATGCCGAGGGCTACCCACAGGTCAATATCACCACGGGTGAAACCACTCGGTCAGATGTGTTCCTGATTGGTGATGTTCAGAGTGGCCCGTCATCCATTGTTGCGGCAATAGGTACCGCACGTAAGGCTACCGACGTGGTACTGGCTCGGGAGAATATTAAATCTCACCATGCCGACAAATATTGGTCGAATGTTGATCCTGCCGAGGTGTATCGCCGTAAAGGGGTTATTTCGGTCACGATGGTAGATAAGAGTGAGCGTGACGCTTTTGTGGCTCAGGAAGCAGAACGTTGTCTGGAATGTAATTACATTTGTAGCAAATGTGTCGATGTTTGCCCTAACCGTGCCAACGTGTCGATTGCCATTCCTGGTTTCCACGACCGCTTCCAAACGCTGCATCTGGATTCTTATTGTAACGAATGTGGCAACTGTGCCCAGTTCTGTCCATGGCAGGGTAAGCCATACAAAGACAAGGTTACCGTGTTCAATTTGCCACAGGACTTTGCCAACAGCAGTAACCCGGGTTTCTTGGTGGAGGGCTCGCAGGTCAGTGTGCGTCAGGACGGTAATGTTTACCAACTGAAAATAAACAGCCACGGTCAGCTTGAACAAGCCCCCGCAGAGCTGGATGAAATGTGCCGTATTATCACCCATGTGCACAATCACCATCATTATCTGCTTGGTCAGGTGGAGGCTTAATTATGTTGATTTTAACCAATGCAACTGCCGTGCAACTTGATCCACCACTGGTTCAAGAAGGGGTTGATATCGCCATTGAAGGCGCGTTGATCAAAGAAGTGGGCGTGAGCTTGGCAGCCAAATATCCGCAGGCTGAAACGCGCAATATGCAGGGCAAGTGGGTCATGCCGGGGATTGTCTGTGCTCATAACCATTTTTACTCTGGATTATCACGCGGCATCATGGCGAACATTGCACCGTGCCCAGATTTTATTTCTACCTTGAAAAACCTGTGGTGGCGCCTTGATCGGGCGCTGGATGAGGAGTCGGTGTATTACAGTGGGTTAATCTGCTCACTGGAAGCGATCAAAAGTGGTTGTACGGCGGTTATCGATCACCACGCATCGCCTAATTTTATTGCAGGCTCACTGAAAACCCTGCGTAGTGGCTTTATTAAAGCTGGGTTGCGCGGCATGACTTGCTATGAGACTACCGACCGTAACGGCGGTAATCATGAGTTGCTGGCCGGGGTTGAGGAAAACGTTGCCTTTGCCAACCTGATCGATGCTGCCAAAGCGGCAGGTAAAGAGCCCTATCTGGTGGAGGCGCATATCGGTGCCCATGCGCCGTTCACGGTCTCGGATGCGGGTCTGGAGATGTTGAAGGGGGCAATACAAAGTACTGGGCGCGGGTTACATATTCATGCCGCTGAAGACCGGTACGATGTTTCTCACAGCCACGATAAATATGGCAAAGACTTGATGGCACGCCTGGCGGAATACGGGCTGATTGGGTCGAAAACCTTAGTGGCTCACGGACTCTATTTGTCTGCTGCTGATATTGAGCTGATCAACCAGCATGATGCTTTCCTGGTGCATAACGCTCGCTCCAATATGAACAACCATGTTGGCTATAATCATCAACTGGCACAGTACCGTAACCTGGTGCTCGGTACCGATGGTATCGGGGCGGATATGTTTGAGGAGCTTAAGTTTGCGTTCTTCAAGCATCGTGATGCCGGTGGGTCATTGTGGCCAGACAGCTTTGCACGTTTCCTGTCAAACGGTAACCAACTGTTAGCCCGTAACTTTGGGGCGCAATTTGGTCGTTTGGCGGCAGGCTATAAAGCGGACCTGACGATTTGTGATTACTCATCGCCAACACCATTGGTGGCACAGAACGTCCCAGGGCATCTGGCCTTTGGTATGGGTGCCAGCAGTGTTAACAGTGTGATGGTGGAAGGGCGCATGGTTTACCAAAACGGCGAGTTCCCATTTGATGTGGAACCTATCTATGCTGAGGCACGCAAGGCGGCGGCACAGTTGTGGAAACGTATGGATGCCTTGAAATAAGCCGGTTGCCGCTCGGTGAACAGCCGAGCGGCTAACCCTATAATGAGGGTGAAAAATGATTGAACAATTCTATCGTCCAGAATCGGTGCAGCAGGCTCAGGCGTTGAAGCATCAGTTTCTTGCAGACGCTATTTACTTTGCCGGGGGTAGTAAAATTAATGCCACGCCAACCAAAGCGCGGCAAAAAATCGCCATTGCACTAACACATCTGGGCCTTGACCAAGTGGATTGGCAACAGGGTGAATTGCATATTGGTGCTACCACCACCTTACAACGTTTATTCGATCATACCTTGACGCCACCGGCCCTACGCGAGGCGCTGGGTTTTGTCTATTCCCGCCATATTCGTAATCAGGCAACCCTAGGCGGCGAAATTGCTTCAGCCCCTAAAGATTCTGTACTGCTGCCAGTGTTGCTGGCGTTGAGCGCCAAAGTAGAGCTGGGTAGTGGTAAAACCTGTTCGTTGGAAGAGTATCTGGCCAGTGATAAACAGGCGTTATTGTTGGCGGTGGTGCTACCTGACCCTTATCGCCAATGTGCAACCCGCAAAGTTGCCCGTTCAGCCGCTGGGTTGCCGGTGGTGACCGCAGCGGTTTCTCGCGATACACAATCTAAAGTGCGTATTGCGCTTAGTGGTGTGGTGGCGCAACCGACTCGCTTACGTGATGCAGAGCAAGCAGGTTTACAAGGTCCAGCGCTGGAAAAGCGGGTGGCCGATATGGTGACGCCTCAAGCGGATGTTTGCGGCAGTGTTGCCTATAAGCGTTATATCGCCGGTGTGGTGGTGGCGGATCTGCTTGCTGAGTGCCAGTCATCAGGGGAGAAACAATAATGAATATTTGTTTTACGCTTAATGACCGCCAGCGGGAAATAGCGTGTCAACCTGGGGATAATGTACAGCAGTTACTGTTTAAACTGGGTATGCATTCAGTACGTAACAGTGATGATGGTTTCGGTTTTGCCGGGTCTGATGCCATTGTGTTTAATGGCGTGGTGGTTAATGCCTCATTGCTGATTGCCGCCCAACTGGAAGGAGCGGTTGTCACCACGGCGGAAGCCTTGGGCAGTTGGAACCAGCTTAGCCTGGTACAGCAGGCGATGGTGGATGTCGGCGTGGTCCAGTCCGGCTATAATGACCCGGCCGCCGCGTTGATCCTCACTGATCTATTAACGCGTATTACCACACCGACTCGCGATGAGATTGATGATGCATTATCGGGTTTATTCAGCCGCGATGCCGGTTATCAGCAATTTTATCAGGTGGTGGCACTGGCGGTGGCACGCCGTAATGATCCTGATTTTCAGGCCCCTTCAGCGCCAGAGTTTCGTACTGATTTGAAGGTGGTTGGCAAACTTTGTCCGAAAGTTGATGCGGCAAAAATGGTGCAAGCCAAACCCTGTTATGTTGAAGACCGCGTTGCCCATGATGCCTGTATTATCAAAATATTACGTAGCCCGCACCCCCATGCACTGATCACTCATCTGGATGTCAGTGCTGCGGAAGCATTACCTGGGGTAGTGCATGTCATCACCCATCTTAACTGCCCAGATATCTATTACACCCCAGGCGGTCAGAGTGCCCCGGAACCTTCACCTCTTGATCGGCGGATGTTCGGCAGGAAACTGCGCCACGTGGGTGATCGTGTTGCTGCCGTGGTCGCAGAAAGTGAAGAGATTGCTTTGGCTGCTCTTGATTTAATCAAGGTTGAATACCAAGTATTGCCTGCAGTGATGTCCATTGACGAGGCGATGGCACCCGGTGCACCGCTGGTTCACGACGAACCCATTGTTTATGTTAACGGTGCTCCCGCTGATTTGGCTGAACAAAATCAGCATAGTGCGCAACGGGGTGATGAACATCTGATTATCAACTTCCCCATCGGTGCCAAACCGCATAGTAATATCGCGGCAGCAGTACATGGGCAGATTGGTAATGTGACGCAAGGGTTTGCCCAAGCGGATGTGGTGCTGGAACGCACCTATGAATCCCGGCAGGTACAGCAGTGTCCAACGGAAAAACACGTCTGTTACACCTATATGGATGGCGATCGACTGGTTATCCATGCCTCCACTCAGGTGCCATGGCACTTGCGCCGTCAGGTCGCGCGTATCGTTGGTCTCAAGCAGCATAAAGTGCATGTTATCAAGGAGCGTGTCGGCGGTGGTTTCGGTTCAAAACAGGATATCCTGTTGGAAGAGGTGTGTGCCTGGGCGACCTGTGTCACCGGGCGTGCGGTCTATTTCCAATATACCCGTGAAGAAGAATTTATCAGCAATACCTCGCGCCATGTGGCTAAGGTCAAGATTAAAGTCGGTGCCACCAAAGAGGGTCGCTTAACGGCGATCGACATGAACTTCCTGGCGAATACCGGCCCTTATGGCAACCATGCTTTGACGGTGCCCAGTAATGGCCCGGCATTATCATTGCCGCTCTATCCTTGTGAGAATGTCAATTTCCAGGTGACCACCTACTACAGCAACATCTGCCCGACGGGGGCTTATCAAGGCTATGGTGCACCTAAAGGGACCTTTGCCTTGACGATGATTCTGGCTGAATTGGCAGAGAAACTGGGGCGTGATCCACTGGAGATTATTGAGCTTAACCGCGTGGTGGAAGGGCAAGAGTTGAAGATCCTCGGGGCGATTGGTGAAGGCAAAATGCCGACATCGGTACCCACTGCCGCCAGTTGTGCCCTTGAGCCTATTTTGCGCAAAGGGAAAGAGCTGATCCATTGGAGCTCACCAAAGGCAAAAAATGGCGATTGGCAAGTGGGTCGTGGTGTCGCCATTATCATGCAGAAGTCAGGTATTCCGGATATTGATCAGGCTAACTGCATGATCAAACTGGAATCAGATGGCACGTTTATCGTCCATTCTGGTGGCGCGGATATTGGTACCGGCCTGGATACGGTGGTGGGGAAACTGACGGCTGAAGTCCTGCGTTGTCCGTTTGCCGATGTGCATGTGATCTCCGGTGATACTGACCATGCTTTGTTCGATAAAGGGGCCTATGCCTCTTCCGGCACCTGTTTCTCCGGTAATGCGGCGAAAAGTGCGGCAGAGAACCTGAGGAAAAAGATCCTGTTCCATGGGGCGCAGATGTTGGGCGAACCAGAAGCCGATGTGGAACTGGTGGTGCCTGGGGTGGTGCGCGGCAAACGCGGTGAAGTGACATTTGCACAGATTGCTCATAAGGCTGAGACCGGCACTGGTTTTGGTACCTTGGTGGCGACAGCCAGTTATATTTCTGCTGACTTTGCTTTCCCTTATGGTGCCAACTTTGTCGAAGTGGCCGTCAATGTGCGTACCGGTGAAATCCGCTTGGATAAGTTTTATGCCTTGCTGGATTGTGGTACCCCGGTTAACCCAGAGCTGGCATTGGGCCAAATCTATGGTGCTTCTATGCGAGCCATTGGTCACAGTATGACGGAAGAGATTGTTTATGATCGCCATGGTTCACCGATAACCCGTGATTTACAGAGTTATGGTGCACCGAAAATTGGTGATATCCCGCTCGACTTCCAAGCCTTCCTGGTGCCCAGTGATGATCAGGTCGGGCCTTATGGTGCTAAATCGATTTCTGAAATTAGTGTCAATGGTGCTGCACCGGCGATTGCCATGGCGATTCATGATGCCTGTGGTGTCTGGTTACGTGAATGGCATTTTACCGCAGAAAAAGTACTACAGGGGCTGAATAAACTGTCAGCGTAATTAAATACCGCTGTCTTAATGAGGGAATGGCCGATTAATGGTCATTCCCTGAAATACCCGAATTATTGAGGATGGCAGCTAAATCCCAATAATGACCTGGCTACAAAGGTCAAGGCTATAAAGGGTTCAATATATTAGCTGAACATAATCGCTGATCTGTTATTGTCGCCATAAAGAATTATGAGTCAATTGTCAGTGTTTGAGTAATCCGTGGGAGTAATATGGCGAAGTGCAGAATGTGAAATAAATAACGCATATTTATTGAATCAGATGATCAAATTTACGTAAGGGAGTAAAGGGATGTCTGATATAACCAATGAAAAAAGTGATCTAATTTATTCACTGGAAGATAAACCACCATTTAATCAATCGATGATAAGTGCCATTGTTCATCTATTGGCCATTTTTGTGCCCATGGTGACGCCGGCGTTAATTGTCGGTACGGCATTGTCATTACCCGCAGATATGACAGCTTATCTGGTTTCTATGGCGATGATTGCCTCGGGGATTGGTACTTGGCTGCAAGTAAACCGCTATGGTCCTATTGGTTCGGGATTATTGTCAATCCAGTCAGTCAACTTTTCTTTTGTAACGGTGATGATTTCTCTGGGCAGTACCATGAAAGCAGATGGTCTGCATGTAGAGGCGATGATTTCCACCTTGTTAGGCATCTCGTTTGTTGGGGCATTTCTGGTGGCCGGTTCCTCGTTTATTTTGCCTTATCTTAAACGCGTGATTACTCCCACCGTCAGCGGTGTGGTGGTACTGATGATCGGTCTTAGCCTGATTAAAGTGGGCATCATCGATTTCGGTGGTGGTTTTGCGGCTAAAAGTAGTGGTACTTATGGTAATTATAAAAATATCGGCATCGGCCTTTTGGTCTTAATGGTGGTGATTGGGTTTAATTGTTCACGGCATGCTTTGCTGCGGATGAGTGGTATTGCCATTGGCATCATCGTCGGTTACGTGGCCGCTCTGTTTTTGGGTATGGTGAAGTTTCCAGAGATGGAAAACCTACCGCTTATTACAGCACCTGTTCCGTTCAAATACGGTTTTTCTTTTGATCTTCATGCTTTTTTAGTTGCCAGTACGATCTATCTACTCAGTGTATTAGAAGCCGTAGGAAGTATCACTGCGACGGCGATGGTTTCTAATCGACCTGTCGCCGGTGAGGAATATACTTCGCGCCTGAGTGGTGGGGTATTGGCGGACGGTTTGGTCTCGGTGATTGCGACTATGTTGGGTTCATTGCCGCTAACGACATTTGCGCAAAATAATGGCGTTATTCAAATGACCGGCGTTGCCTCCCGCCATGTCGGTAAATTTATTGCGGTCATTCTGGTTGTGTTGGGTTTATTCCCGGTGGTAGGGCGATTTTTTACCACCATTCCATCACCTGTCCTTGGGGGCGCAATGACGCTGATGTTTTCGATGATTGCCATCGCCGGGATCCGCATCATTATTTCTAACGGTTTAGACCGCCGGGAAACCATTATTGTCGCCACCTCGTTGGGATTAGGTCTGGGGGTTTCTTACGATCCTGAAGTATTCCGCGTATTACCTGCTTCAATTTATGTTCTGGTGGAAAACCCGATTTGTGCTGGTGGGTTGACGGCGATCATTCTCAATCTGCTGATACCACTGAATGAGATTAAAAACCGCAGTGTGGAAATATCTTCATTAGAAACAGTCCCTGAAGGGGAAAATAATAATTAGTTTCATATAAAGTAAGGGATTGGAAAATGGAAAGTGAACAATCAATCAAGGCTGTACGGGGTAGTTTTCTGGATATTAGTCGCACGGTGGAATATCCAGAAGAAATAGAAGGACATCTGCGGTTTATCAAGGATGGTTTATTACTGATCCAGAATGGACGTGTGGCATGGTTTGGCACCTGGGAAGAAGGGCACCACCAAATTCCAGACAGCGTTCGGGTGCGTGATTATAGCGGTAAAATGATCGTGCCAGGCTTTATCGATACCCATATTCATTATCCGCAGTGTGAAATGGTCGGCGCTTATGGTGAGCAACTGCTGGATTGGCTGAATAAGCACACCTTCCCAGCAGAAAAGCGTTATAACGACATTGAATACTCGCGTGAAATGTCGACGTTTTTCATTAAACAGTTGCTGCGCAATGGCACCACCACCGCATTGGTTTTTGGTACGGTTCACCCTGAATCCGTTGAAGCACTATTTGAGGCCGCCCATCACATCAATATGCGTATCATTGCCGGTAAGGTGATGATGGACCGCAATGCGCCAGATTATCTATTGGATACCCCAGAGAGCAGTTATAGCCAAACTAAAGCCTTGATTGAGCGTTGGCATAAAAAGGATCGTTTGCTGTACGCCATTACACCGCGTTTTGCCCCCACCTCGTCACCACAGCAACTTGAAATGGTGCAACGGTTACGTGAGGAATATCCAGACACCTATCTGCATACTCACTTATCGGAAAATAAAGACGAAATTGCCTGGGTAAAAGAGTTATTCCCAGAGCGCAAAAATTATCTTGATGTCTATCACCACTACGGTCTGACCGGCAGAAAAAGCGTGTTTGCGCACTGTATCCATTTGGAAGAGTCAGAGTGGGATTGCTTGCATGATACCCATTCATCTATTGCATTCTGCCCGACCTCCAACCTGTATCTGGGGAGTGGCTTGTTCAAACTCTCTCAAGCCTGGCGGAAAAAGGTCAAAGTGGGCATGGGGACCGACATCGGTGCTGGAACCACGTTCAATATGCTGCAGACCTTGAATGAAGCCTACAAAATCATGCAACTGCAGAGTTACCGTTTGTCCGCTTATGAAGCATTCTATCTGGCGACATTGGGGGGGGCTGATGCCCTAGGGCTGGCAGACACTATTGGTAATTTCAATGTCGGCAAAGAGGCAGATTTTGTGGTCCTTGAGCCGACGGCGACACCATTGCAACAATTGCGTTACGACAATTCGAAAACATTGATGGATAAGCTATTTGTCATGATGACACTCGGGGATGATCGCTCAATATATCGGACTTATGTGGATGGCCGACTGGTATACGAGCGCACTTAAACACATGACTGGAATTGACCCGGATTGGCTTTACCCCATTTATTGGTCAAGGCAAGAGAACGATAAAGAGCACTGACAGGGGTAAGCCTCAATGGACCTTCAGAGGGCATAAATATGTCACAGATAGAGACAGAGCAAACAAAGAAACCCACCAGTTTAATAGATAACTATTTTAAAATTACCGCGCGGGGGAGTACGGTCCGGCAGGAAGTATTAGCCGGGTTGACCACTTTTCTGGCAATGGTGTACTCAGTGATTGTGGTACCAGGCATGTTGGGCCAGGCTGGTTTTCCACCTACGGCGGTGTTTGTGGCGACCTGCCTGGTTGCGGGTGTCGGTTCGCTGGTGATGGGGGTGTGGGCGAACCTGCCCATGGCGATTGGTTGCGCCATCTCATTAACGGCTTTTACCGCCTTCAGCCTGGTACTTAATCAACAGATCAGCATCCCGGTGGCGCTAGGGGCTATCTTTTTAATGGGCTTTTTCTTCACTGCTATTTCGGTAACCGGTATCCGCTCATGGATATTGCGTAACTTACCGATAGGCATCGCCCACGGTACCGGGATTGGCATCGGGCTGTTTTTACTGTTGATCGCCGCCAATAGTGTGGGCATGGTGGTCAAGAACCCAATGGCAGGGTTACCTGTGGCGTTAGGTTCCTTTGTTTCCTTCCCGGTCATTATGTCACTGGTGGGGCTTGCATTGATTTTTGGCCTGGAAAAGCAGCGTGTTCCTGGTGGGATTTTATTGGTGATCATCGGTATTTCGCTGGTCGGTTTGGTTTTTGATCCCAACGTAAAATATCAAGGGTTGTTCGCACTACCCAGCCTGTCAGGGCCGGATGGCAAATCACTTATTTTCAGTCTGGATATTAAAGGTGCGCTGAATCCGCTGGTGTTGCCCAGTGTACTGGCACTGGTAATGACGGCAGTATTTGATGCGACGGGGACTATCCGGGCAGTTGCTGGGCAGGCCAATCTACTGGATGAAGATGGGCAGATTATCAATGGGGGCCGTGCATTAACCACCGACTCCATGAGCAGTATGTTTTCTGCGTTGGTGGGGGCTTCTCCGGCGGCAGTGTATATTGAATCGGCAGCGGGAACCGCAGCCGGGGGCAAAACCGGGGTGACGGCCGCAGTAGTAGGGGTGCTTTTCCTGCTGATGCTGTTCTTGTCACCGCTGTCTTATCTGGTACCGGTTTACGCTACCGCACCAGCCCTGATGTATGTCGGGCTGTTGATGTTAAGTAACGTCGCCAGGTTAGACTTTGATGACTCGGTGGGAGCCATGTCAGGCCTGGTCTGTGCGGTGTTTATTGTGCTGACCTGTAATATTGTTACCGGCATCATGCTGGGCTTCAGCACCCTGGTGATTGGCCGCATCTTCGCTAATGAATGGCGCAAACTGAATATCGGTACGGTACTGATTGCGGTAGCGTTAGTGGCCTTCTATGCGGGGGGCTGGGCGATTTAATCGGCGAATGTTTAATCGGCAAGTGTTGTGTTGCCCCCTCACAATCAGGTGAGGGGGATTGCCCCATCAGCGCGGGGTTTCTTCATCCAACTGTTGCGCTTTTTGTACTGCTTTGATGATGCTGGTATAGCCAGTGCAACGGCATAAATTACCCGCCAGTCCACGGCGAATTTCCTGCTCGGTGAGCGGTTGTCCACGAAAACGTTCCACCATCGAGGTACTGGTCATTACAAACCCGGGGGTACAGAAGCCACATTGTACCGCGCCGGTATCCACATAGGCTTGCTGTACCGCAGAAAGGCTGTTGCCTTTGACTTCCCCTTCAGCAGTGCGAATGGACTTGCCATCGGCCCAAAGCGCCAGATAGATGCAGGTATCGGTGGCTATATCATCGATCAGCACCGTACAGGCACCGCATTCCCCGACGCTGCACCCCTGTTTGACACTATTGAGCCCCTGTTGGCGTAGTAACTCCATCAGTGACATGCGTGGGTCAATATTAAACTGATAGGCACGACCATTAATGGTGCAATTGATCATCATAATAGTTCTCCTCCCGCCCGTTGAGCGGCCTGGGCCAGAACACGCTCAGCCAGGGTACGAATAATTTGCATACGGAATTCTTTGGCAGCACGCCATGATGAACGGGGCTGTACATCACGTATCACCGCTTCACCCACCGCCGCCAGGGTTTGCCGGTTAAACGGTTGGCCCAGGGCGGTACGCTCGGCATGAGGGGCGCGGATAGGCGTCGGTGCGGCAACACCAAACGCCAGTTTGACCTCACTGAAACGGCCATTTTCAATTTTGCAGGCAGCAGCACAACCGATGGTGGCGATATCCATGGCGTCACGCATGGCGTATTTGTAATAGCTGGCCCCTATATTCTGATAGTGCTGAGCTTTGAACAGAAAGGCGACTGCCACTTCCCCTTGCACCAGCGCCACTTTGCCGGGGCCAGTGTGAAAGCCAAACATTGGGGTACGGCGTAGGCCATTAACAGTGGCGATTTCCAATTCTGCTTCCATCACCACGCAAGGTGAGGCGGAGTCTGCACTGGTGGCACCATTACAGATATTCCCCCCCAGTGTGGCTCGGTTGCGCACTTGTGGCCCTGCAATGGTCGTGGCGGCTTCAGCCAATACCGGAACATGGCGCTGAACCAACGGCGAGTCGATGATCTGGCTGAAGGTGGTGCCGCTGCCAATGCGTAACGTGCCGTCTGGCAGTAGGGTGATGCCGTTTAACTCAGCCAAATCATGGATATCCACCAGATGACGATATTTACCATTCATATGATGGAGCTGGATCAACACGTCGGTACCGCCAGCAATTAATCGGGCTTGCGGGTTGGCAGCCAAGTGGCGCACGGCATCGTCGATACTGGTCGCCTGATAATAATCTGCGATGTCATACATTGTTGTTCTCCTGTGGCTCGAGCAGACCCGCCTGCACGAAATGCCGATAGAGTGCTTTGGGTGTCAGGGGCAAGTCATCAATTTTCACGCCGGTTGCCATCCAGATGGCATTACGAATGGCTGGTGCCGGGGAGATCAACGGCGGTTCACCCAGAGCCTTGTGCCCATAGGCGGATTGCGGTTCATAGGTTTCAATAAATTCGCAGTCCAGATCCGGCAGGTCGAGAATCGTTGGGAACTTGTAATCCAGCAGGTTGTTATTGCGCACGATGCCGGTTTTTTCGTCTACGATCATCTCTTCGAACAGGGTCCAACCGATCCCCATCCCCATGCCGCCATGCACTTGGCCTTCCGCTAATTGTGGGTTGAGGATCTGACCGGAGTCATGCAGGTTGATAATCTTGTTGATAGTGACTTTGCATAATGGAATATCCACGGTGAGGTCGACAAAGGTACAACCAAAAGCCGGGGGATTACTGCGGGTCTTGCACGAGACCTCGGCGATCAACTGCCCACCGACCTCCTGGTCGTAATGCGCACTCATGGAAACGTCTTGTACTGAGAACAAGACCTTTTCTGGCATCTCGCTCAACACCACATTGCCGTCAATAATATCGAGCGCCCATTCTGGCTGGCTGCTCATATAGGCGGCATGTTTCAGGATCTTGGCACGCAGTTCTGTGGCCGCCTGGCGAACGGCCGGGGCGGTGACATAACTTTGCCTTGAAGCAAAGGCACCGGGGTCGAAGGCGGTGATGTCAGTATCTTGCGTTGAGTTAACATGCAGGGTCGAGAAGGGGACGCCAATGGTTTCAGCTGCCATTTGGGCGAAAACGGTATCTGAACCCTGGCCGATTTCTGTGGCACCAACGTGCAGAATGATGGTGCCATCCTGGTTCATCAACAGGCGGGCACTGGCGATCTCTACCCCTACCGGATAAGTATTTGATGAATAGCTCAAACAGGCGACTCCCACGCCACGGCGGATCGGGCCTGTTTGATTCAGGCAGGCACTGCGCCGGGCATCCCATTCAAACAGTTCCTTACCCCGTAACAGGCACTCAAGAATACCGGCACTCTTAATCTCTTTATGATTAAGTGGGTTGGTGTCCCCTTGGCGGGCGACATTTTTGATTCGCAGCTCGAGGGGGTCGATGCCCAGTTTGGCGGCTGCCTCATCAATCATGCATTCCAGCGCAAAAGTGACTTGTGGTGCGCCGTAGCCGCGCATGGCACCAGCGTTGGGCAGATTGGAATAGAAGGTGGTGGCTTTATAGCCCAAGGCAAGACGTGGGTAGAGATAGGCAATTTTATTCACCCCGGCGGAGGCAATGGAGTGCCCATGGGAGGCATAGCCACCGGTGTTAGAGAGCACGTCCAGGCTATAGGCTTGCAGTACACCGTGCTGATCGACCGCCATCTTGCCGCTGATATCAAAGGAGTGGCGCGTACGTGATGCCAGAAAACACTCCTCACGGTTCAGCTCGACTTTAACGGGGATGCCACCGAGTTTCCAGGTGAGAAATGCCGCCATCGGCTCTTCCAAGACATCCTGCTTATTACCAAAACCCCCACCGATATAGGGTTTGATCACCCGGATAGCGGACCAGGGCAGCCCCAGTGCCTGACCGACTACACGGCGCACAATATGGGGGATCTGGGTACTGGAGACGATCACGATACGATCCATCTGGTCCATATAGGCGTATGAGGTTACCCCTTCCAAATGGCAGTGCTGCACGACATGGGTGTAGTAGTTACCGGTGACCAAAATGTCAGCGGCGGCGAAGGCGGCTTCAGGATCCCCCCCTTGCAGTGCATGTTGTTTCAGCAGGTTACTTTCCCCCCCATGCAGTAGCGGGGCATCAGCGGCTAACGCGGCTGTGGCAGTGGTCATCACCGGCAGTTCCTGATATTCAACCTCCACCAGCATAGCGGCCTTTTCAGCCGTCAATGGGTCACAGGCCACCACGATGGCCACCCCATCACCATGGTGGCGCACATGGTTAGTTAATAGCTGTTTATCGGCGACATCATGTTTATTGGCATCCAACGACCAGGCATGGCCAGCGGTTGGGAAGTGATAGGACGGGATATCTTGATAAGTGAAAATGGCTTCCACACCAGGGAGTTGCAAGGCTTTTTCGGTGTCGATGCGGGTGACCAGGCCATGGGCGATGGGGCTACGGACATACTTGGCATAGCGCATACCAGGCATAGTTAAATCATCGGTGTAGCGAGCTCGACCAGTGACTTTTGCCTCGGCATCTACACGCTTATGTGATGTTCCTAAAGACATCTTAGCCTCCTTGATGAGGGCAATGAGTTGTGATCAGAGAATACAGCAAGGAACAGGCCAAAAAGTGTCGATTAGCCAGCAGGAAGGGGATTTTGTTGATTGAGTTTGAACAATTTTATCGGTAATACCCAAAATAATTCGAATCGCTTGAAAATGCTTGTTTAGCCTTAGATACACGGGATAGGCATATTGAGGGCTATGATTGGACATCTCCCTGTATCCATTAGTTATCATTATCTGCTTTATGACAAAAAACCAGCAGACAAAATAATTGTTGAAGAAAGCACGGTGGTTGACGCCATTGAAGGCGTTGAACGCAGCGGCGGCGCATAGGCAAACTCGCCAAGGATGGCGAGTTTAGGCGAGACAGACAGGGAGGTCTGTAGTAGCCGGCCGTGATGTGTCGCAGCGTAGTGAAAGCAGTCGCGCAGCGACCGCCTGAGTTGGCGCAGGCGCGGGTTATCAGGGGCCACGCCTTTGGCCCCTGATTCGGTCGCAAGCGCAATGAATTCATAATATGGAAAACGTAAGGCGACCGAAATTTGTCACGATACCAAAAATATATCGTGTGTTACCTATTTATCCGAATGCCAGTGAAATCACTTGGGTGGTTGATTAAAAAGACGAGTTATTATCATATTAATAACGGGAATTATCAGTTTGATAATGAGGTGATGGCAGGTTGGCGGCAGATGCCGCCTGTGCTTGTCAGACGCTGTTGCTTGAAGCGGGGCAGATAGATAGCTATTGCTATTTAAGCCGCCAAGGTATGTTCCCTGAAGGCCACCAGCAACTCGGCGATAAACGTCAGCCGTTTCAACCGGTCGGAGAGATCAAGCGTAAACTTGAGCTTGGTGGGTCCATCCAGGCGGTAGACCGGTGGTTTGCTTTGCAGCAAGCCAATCAAATACCCGGGATCAACCTGATTCTTGTCACCAAATTCAATAAAACCACCACGCTCGTTACCTTCAATGCGCTTGATACCCAACTTGAGTGCCTGTTGCCGCATGGCGGCACTTTGTAGCAGGTTACGAGCCGCATCCGGCAGCAAGCCAAAGCGGTCAATTAACTCGACTTTTAACTCTTCCAGTTCCCCTTCATTTTTAGCGCTGGCAATGCGTTTATAAAATGATAAGCGGGTATTGACGTCTGGAATAAAGTCATCCGGTAGCAGAGTTGGCATGCGCAGTTCAACTTCGGTTTGCTGACTGGTGAGATCTTCCAGTGACGGTTCGCGGCCATTTTTCAACGCATCAACCGCACTTTCCAACAGTTCCATATACAGTGAGAAACCGACAGTGGTCATCTGGCCGCTTTGTTCCTCCCCCAGCAACTCCCCAGCACCACGGATCTCCAGATCGTGAGTCGCCAGGGCAAAACCGGCGCCCAAATCCTCTAACGAGGCAATGGCTTCCAAGCGCTTATGTGCGTCGGTACTCATCACTTTCGGATTAGGTGTTAACAGGTAAGCATAAGCTTGATGGTGGGAGCGGCCAACACGGCCACGCAACTGATGCAGTTGCGCTAAGCCGAAGCGATCTGCCCGCTCAATGACAATGGTATTGGCGCTGGGAATATCAATCCCGGTTTCAATAATGGTGGTACACACCAAGACATTGAAGCGTTGGTGATGGAAATCGTTCATCACCCGTTCCAGATCACGTTCACGCATCTGGCCGTGGCCGATGGCGATACGTGCTTCGGGCACCAGTTCTGCCAAGCGCTGGGCTGCTTTATCGATACTGTCCACGTCGTTATGCAGGTAATAAACCTGACCACCACGCAGTACCTCACGAAGGATTGCTTCACGGACCACCAGACTGTCGTACTCACGAACAAAGGTCTTCACTGCTAAACGGCGGGCCGGTGGGGTGGCGATGATCGAAAGATCACGCATGCCACTCATGGCCATATTCAGGGTACGTGGAATCGGCGTGGCGGTGAGGGTCAGGATATCAACATCAGCCCGCATGGCTTTGATGCGCTCTTTATGGCGCACGCCAAAACGGTGTTCTTCATCGACAATCAGCAGCCCCAGATCTTTCCAGCGCAGATCACTCTGTAACAGCTTATGGGTGCCGATAATGATATCCACTTTACCTTCTACGGCTTCTTGCAGGGTATGTTGCTGCTCTTTAGCACTGCGGAAGCGTGACATCATCTCAATACGGATTGGCCAGTTAGCGAAGCGATCACGGAAGTTATCGAAGTGCTGTTGTGCCAACAACGTGGTGGGGACCAGCACCGCCACCTGTTTGCCATTTTCTACCGCCAGAAAAGCGGCACGCATCGCCACTTCTGTTTTGCCAAAACCAACGTCACCGCAGACCAGACGGTCCATTGCCAGTGGTTGGCACATGTCGCTCAGCACGGCGTTGATGGCCTGCTCTTGGTCCGGTGTCGTCTCAAACGGGAAGGTTTGGCAGAACAGTTGATATTGCTCACGATCATGTTTGAACGCAAAGCCGGATTTAGCCGCCCGCTGGGAATAAATATCCAGCAGCTCTGCCGCGACATCGCGCACCCGCTCCGCCGCTTTTTGCCGAGCACGGGACCAGGCATCACTCCCCAGTTTGTGTAATGGGGCGTTATCATCAGCTCCCCCGGCGTAGCGGTTAATCAGATGCAGGGAGGAGACCGGGACATAGAGTTTGTCTTCACCGGAATATGCGAGGATCAGGTATTCCGCCTTGATGCCGCCGGCTTCCAGCGTGGTCATCCCCACATAGCGCCCAACGCCATGCTCAAGGTGGACTACCGGCTGCCCCGGGTGTAGTTCCGCCAGGTTACGGATCAGGGTATCGGTGTTGATGGTACGGCGGTTATCTCGCCGACGGTTGCTGACACGTTCACCAAGCAGGTCACTTTCACAGATCATGGCTCGGTTACGTAACGTATCAATAAAACCGCGCTCGGCCGCCCCCACCATCAGGTAACTGCCGGTGGCGTTGAGCTCATCAAGGCGCTGGATCACGGGTGGATTGAGTTTGATGCGGCCCAGCAATTCTTGCAGGGTTTCACGGCGGCCTTCACTTTCAACCGAAAACACCGTACTACCGGTAAAATGCTCAATAAAGCGGCGCAGATTATCCAGCGGTGATTTATGCTGAGCTTGAACGGCCAGATCGGGTAAGGCTTGATAACCCAAGTTACAGCACCCGGCTTTGTCAGGTAACTCTTCAGGCTTCAGAGCAATCCGTGGCCAGGCTTTTAGCTCACCAAACAGCGCATCAACCCGTAGCCACAATGTTTCTGGGGGGAGCAGGGGGCGCATTGGGTCAATTCGCCGGCCTTCATAGCGCTGATTAACATCTTGCCAGAAGCGCTCTGCGGCACTTTCCAGATCGCCAGTATTCACCACCAGTGTATTGGCTGGCAGGTAGCTGAACAGAGAAACCAAGGGTTGGCTGAAGAACAGGGGTTGCCAATATTCAATGCCCGCCGGCCAGGTGCCTTTACTGACTTGTTGATAAATATGTTCGGCATCGCGGCGGACTTCAAACTGTTCGCGCCACTGGCTACGGAAGAGCTCAATGGCATTTTTATCCGTCGGGAATTCGTGTGCGGGCAGCAGATTGATCGACTCGACTTCACTCAGCGTCCGTTGACTATCTACGTCAAAGATGCGCAGGCTGTCGATTTCATCATCAAAAAAGTCGATGCGAAAAGGGGCATCGCTCCCCATGGGGAACAAGTCCAGCAGGGCGCCGCGAGTGGCGAATTCACCATGCTCCATCACCTGATCGACACAACGATAGCCCGCCTGCTCTAATTGGGTACGCAGCAGGTCCCTTGACAGGCGCTGGCCTTTCTTCATCACCAGGGCGTGTCCGCGCAAAAACTCATGCGGGCAAACACGCTGCATCAAGGTGTTGACGGGCAGAATAATAATGCCGCTCTCCATAGTAGGCAGATGGTATAGCCTGGAAAGACGGGAAGAGATGATCTCCTGGTGAGGTGAGAAACTGTCGTAGGGCAAGGTTTCCCAGTCGGAGAGGGTGGTCACCATCTGGTCGGTAAACTGCTGGATTTCATCACGTAGCCGCAGCGCGTTTTGCATATCTGGGGCAATGAGCAGCACCGGGCCGGAATGGCGCTCAGTGATTTCAGCACATTCAACGGCACAGGCTGAGCCGGTAAGCTGCCCAAGTTGACGCAAATCACCCGCACGAACAGGGAGTGGGTAACGGGCAGAGGGTAAAGCAGAACGGCGACTATTATCAGAAGTACTCATGCAGTTATCTTTACTTAATCAATGAAATGTCCCTGTTGTCATACAGGCTGAGGGAAAGCGTTTCTCCCATTAAGTGCTTTTGACCTGAGGCAACGTGGATAAACTTGAATATATACTAGCCCAGAGCGCTATAAACTGACACCGCTAAAAGTAAACGCAAGAAGTTGGCTGGTAGTTATTTAACCAATCCAATTCGCTGTGTGTAATAGCACTTTACTCAAAGCGTCAGGTCGGTGGGAGTGACGCGGAACGCCGACACGCCGTAAACCCGTCCTTGGGGGCTCGTATCGCGCGTCCATGCGCTCAACGGTCGGCTAACCTGCATCACTCGCACCTGTAGCAGCCACTATTTGTCTGGAATGAAAAAGAAATTGTCTGGAATGAAAAAGAGAGCCTAGGTGTGCCAGCCACAAAAATTGGCTCAAAGCGAGGGTGCTTGCGAGAATAAAACCGTGCAGGTGGTTCCATAAAGCGGGTAGAGCCTTTATTATCCTTGATTACTTTGCTTAAGCTACCGCAATAAAACGGATTTCATGTATCAACCTGTCGCGTTATTTATCGGCCTGCGCTATATGCGAGGGCGTGCCTCAGACCGCTTTGGGCGGTTTGTCTCCTGGCTATCCACCATCGGCATTACCCTGGGGGTGATGGCGCTGGTCACTGTGCTTTCGGTGATGAATGGCTTCGAAAGAGATCTCGAAAACAACATTCTAGGCTTGATGCCGCAAGCGCTGGTTACCAGCAAACAGGGCTTTATTAATCCTGAACAGTTTCCCGCCTCCTCATTACAAAGCTTGCAAGGGGTGAAACGTGTCACTGCGTTGACCACCGGTGATGTGGTGTTGCAAAGCGCGCGCAGTGTGGCGGTGGGGGTGCTGTTGGGGGTTAATCCTGATGAGGCTGATCCACTGGCCCCTTATCTAGTGACGGCTAAACAGCAGCAACTTCAGCCGGGTGAATACAACACTATTCTTGGTGAGCAGCTTGCAGAACAACTGGGGGTGAAACCCGGTGATCAACTGCGCTTGATGGTACCTAGCGCCAGCCAGTTCACCCCGATGGGGCGCATCCCAAGCCAACGCTTGTTTACGGTGATCGGCACCTTCCACGCCAATAGTGAGGTAGATGGTTACCAATTGCTGGTCAATCAGCAGGATGCTTCACGCCTGATGCGTTACCCAGCAGGCAGCGTCACGGGTTGGCGGCTGTTTCTTGAGCAACCGCTGAAGGTGGATACCCTGAGCCAACAAACGTTGCCAGAAGGTGGCGTATGGAAAGACTGGCGCGACCGTAAAGGGGAGTTGTTTCAGGCCGTCAGGATGGAAAAGAATATGATGGGGTTGCTGCTTAGCCTGATAGTAGCAGTGGCGGCCTTTAATATTATTACTTCCCTGGGGCTGCTGGTGATGGAAAAGCAGGGGGAAGTGGCCATTTTACAAACCCAAGGCCTGACGCGACGCCAGATTATGGCGGTGTTTATGGTACAAGGTGCCAGTGCCGGCATTATCGGTTCACTGCTGGGTACCTTATTAGGGGTGTTGCTGGCCAGCAACTTGAATAACCTGCTGCCGATTCTGGGGGCGCTGATCGATGGTGCCTCGTTGCCAGTGCTGGTTGACCCGCTACAAGTGACCTTGATTGCCCTGGTCGCAATGACGATTTCGCTGTTATCTACGCTTTACCCTTCATGGCGCGCTGCCGCCGTACAACCTGCGGAGGCTTTACGTTATGAATAATCAACTTTTGTTGCAGTGCGACAACCTGTGTAAAACCTATCAGGAAGGCAACTTGCACACCTCGGTACTGCGCGATGTCAGCTTTGCCATGCAACCCGGTGAGATGATGGCGATTGTCGGCAGTTCCGGCTCAGGTAAAAGTACCTTATTACACCTGCTGGGTGGGTTGGATTCGCCCACTTCTGGCGAGGTGATTTATAAAGGGCAGAGCTTGAATACCCTTTCTTCTGCTGCCAAGGCTGAGCTACGTAATCGTCAACTCGGGTTTATTTATCAATTTCACCACTTACTGCCTGATTTCACCGCACTGGAAAATGCGGCAATGCCATTGCTGATTGGCGGCACCAAGCCCGCATTGGCTGAGGAAAAAGCCTTGGCAATGCTGGCAGCGGTGGGGTTGGAAAAGCGCAGTAAACATCGCCCCTCTGAACTTTCCGGTGGTGAGCGCCAGCGTGTGGCCATTGCCCGTGCTTTGGTTAATAGCCCGTCACTGGTACTGGCAGATGAACCTACTGGTAACCTGGATAAGCGCACCGCCGATAGTATTTTCGATCTGTTGGGTGAATTGAATGTGCGTCAAGGGACGGCATTTCTGGTGGTGACTCATGACCTGCAATTGGCAAAACGCTTGAGTCGTCAGTTGGAAATGGTGGATGGCCAGTTACAGGCTGAATCTGCCTTGATGGGGGCCAAGTAATGCGTGCATTGCCACTTTCATTGTTGATGGCACTGCGCTTTAGTGGTGGCCGGCGGCGTGGCGGTATGGTTTCGCTGATTTCGGTGATTTCCACTATCGGGATTGCGCTGGGGGTGGCGGTATTGATCGTTGGCCTGAGTGCCATGAACGGTTTTGAGCGTGAACTGCAGGACCGTATTCTGGCGGTGGTCCCCCATGGTGAGATCGAAGCCGTAGAGCAGCCGTTTGCCGATTGGCCCGAGGCGTTGCAGCGTATAGAACAAGTACCGGGTATTTTAGCCGCCGCGCCCTATATCAATTTCACTGGGTTGATGGAAAACGGTGCACAACTGCGTGCAGTGCAGGTCAAAGGGGTCGATCCTGCACATGAAAGCCGACTCAGTGCGCTACCCAACTTTGTACAAGGTGATGCTTGGGCTAATTTCAAAAGTGGAGAGCAGCAGGTGATCTTGGGTAAAGGGGTGGCCGAAGCCTTGGGCGTATCGGTGGGCTCCTCTGTCACGGTGATGATCCCAAACAGTGATCCGCAGATGAAACTGTTGCAGCCTAAGCGTATTCGCCTACAGGTTAGCGGTATTTTACAACTGAGCGGTCAACTTGATCACAGCTTGGCGATGGTTCCTTTGGCGGATGCCCAGCAATATCTCGATATGGGTGACAGCGTTACCGGCATTGCTATCAAGGTCAATGATGTGTTTGCGGCGAATAAGCTGGTGCGAGATGCCGGTGGCGTGACCAATAGTTACGTCTATATTAAAAGCTGGATTGGTACCTATGGCTATATGTACCGTGATATTCAAATGGTCCGTACCATCATGTATCTGGCGATGGTTCTGGTGATTGGTGTGGCCTGCTTTAACATTGTTTCCACCTTGGTGATGGCAGTAAAAGATAAAAGTAGCGATATTGCGGTGCTGCGTACCCTGGGAGCCAAAGACGGTTTTATCCGTGCCATCTTTATTTGGTATGGTCTGCTGGCTGGGTTGGTGGGTAGCCTAAGTGGCGTTGTGATTGGGGTGATTGCCTCATTGCAATTGACACCTATCATTAAAGGGTTAGAGAAGTTGCTCGGTCACTCGTTCCTGTCAGGCGATATCTACTTTATTGATTTTCTGCCCTCCGAACTGCATGGGTTAGATGTGGTCATTGTGTTGGCAACCGCGATTATCCTTAGCTTGCTGGCCAGTTGGTATCCCGCCAGACGAGCCAGTCGCATTGATCCTGCCCGCGTCTTGAGCGGCCAATAATAAAAACCTGGGGCTCGATGAAGGGCTCCATTTTTTTAGCTGGAGAGTGTGATGTACTATGGTTTCGATATGGGTGGCACCAAGATTGAACTGGGTGTATTCGATACTGATTTGCAGTGCATCTGGCAAAAACGGGTACCAACACCGCGTGAACACTATCAAGAACTGTTGGCGGTGTTACGTGATTTGACCGTTGAGGCCGATAATTTTTGTGGTTCAGCGGGTAAGGTGGGGATCGGTATTCCCGGGTTGCCAAATGAAGATGGCACGTTGTTTACCGCTAATGTCCCTGCAGCCATGGGGCAGCCATTACCTGGTGATCTGAGCCGCTTGATTGGTCGTGAGGTCAGGGTCGATAACGATGCCAACTGCTTTGCCTTGTCTGAAGCCTGGGACCCAGAGTTTCGCCGTTATCCGGTGGTACTGGGTATCATTCTGGGGACAGGTGTCGGTGGTGGTTTGATTGTTGATGGTAAAGTGCTGGCTGGGCGTAACCATATTGCCGGTGAATTTGGCCATTTCCGCTTACCGGTGGATGCGCTGGAGGTACTGGGGCGTGATATTCCTCGCGTTGCCTGTGGTTGTGGTCATGCGGGTTGCATTGAAAATTATCTGTCAGGCCGTGGATTTGAATGGATGTATGCGCATTTTTATCAGCAGCAACTGTCGGCACAACAAATTATTGCACATTATCACGCCGGTGAGCCGCAAGCGGTGGCGCATGTTGATCGATACCTAGAGGTGTTGGCTATTTGCCTGGGCAACTTGCTAACCCTTATTGATCCCCATTTAGTGGTGTTCGGTGGCGGTTTATCGAATTTTAGCGAGATTTATCAGGCATTACCTCAGCGCTTGCCGAACTATCTATTATCCGTCGCCAAATTGCCGCGCATCGAACAGGCACGTTATGGTGATGCGGGTGGCGTTAGAGGTGCGGCGTTGCTTAATCTGCGCGATGGCAATAGAGCCAGCCCCATTTAAGTTGCAGAGTCACACTCAGTGCGTTTTGAACAGCGCTGACCCGGGTATAATTTAAGGAGAGCTTATGCGTACTCATCATCAGCTGTTTCAGTTTCGTAAGAGAAAACACCTGCTACATCAACGTTTTCGTTCAAGAATTTTTCATCGCGATACCATGGCGACAGCAGAGCTGAAAAAACCGTTTGTGGTGGTATTGACCGGGGCGGGCATCTCTGCCGAGTCCGGTATCCGTACTTTCCGGGCCGTTGATGGGTTATGGGAAGAGCACCGAGTAGAGGATGTGGCGACGCTGGATGGCTTTAAACGCGACCCTGCGTTGGTACAGGCATTTTATAATGCCCGGCGGCAACAGCTTCAGCAGCCTGAAATTGCCCCTAATGCCGCACATCGGGTATTAGCCAGCCTGGAAGAGTGGCTGGGGGATAACTTTCTACTGGTGACACAGAATATCGATAATCTGCATGAGCGGGCCGGCAGCAAGCGGGTAGTGCATATGCACGGTGAGCTATTGAAGGTGCGCTGCACCAGTTCTGGGCAGGTGTTTGAGTGGTCAGGAGATCTCAGCGTGGATGAACGCTGTCACTGCTGTCAGTTCCCGGCACCGCTACGGCCACATGTGGTCTGGTTTGGGGAAATGCCGCTGAAAATGGATGAAATCTACGCCGCATTAGCCAAAGCTGATTTCTTTGTGGCGATTGGTACTTCGGGTAATGTTTACCCGGCGGCGGGTTTTGTACATGAGGCGCGCCTTGGTGGGGCTTATACGATGGAGTTGAACCTGGAGCCCAGCCAGGTGGAAAGCCAGTTTGAAGAGAAACATTATGGCCCGGCCAGTGAAGTGGTGCCCTACTTTGTACATAAGTTTTTGATGGGGAAGATTGAGCGGGCAGACAAATTTTGATGCTTTTAAACATTGATGGTTTTAAACATTGATGGTTTTCCTGCTCAGTGGTCAGGGAGAATATCTACTTCTTCGCCGCTTGACCACTGGCGGCAGACCAACCTTGGTGAATGCGCCAAAGTGGCTGTTCGGATGGTGTGCTTTGGCTGAAAACACCTTTATCAGGTGAGCCGGTTTTGCCTGATGCAAAACCGGTGCATTGAATTAAGCTAATTTCCCCAGACTAATCTGATCTCAGCTAGCATTATCGGTGTGTGCTCCACCGTCAATAGCGACCACCGTGGCCAGCTGACGCGCCCATCGACGTGGCTTAAGAATGATAAGAAATAAGCAACACCCACTTAAAGTGAACGTTGCTTATGTGGTTTATATGCTGCTGGTTAAGTTGATATTAACCCATTATTATTGACGTTTGTGTCATATAATCATCAATAATTGATGAGTTGTAAGCTGCTGGCATCGCATACGAACTCATTACGTTGACCATAGATTCAATTTGGTCAGTGGATAAGGTGACGCCATCTTGGGTTTTTATTTGCTCTAGCGTGGCATTACCAGAATACCAGTTGCTAACAAGTATCTCATCGGTAGTACCAAGCACATTAATCAGCAGTGACTCACCGCCATTGGATAAATCTTTGGTAAACCATAACTGGTTGGATGAAATATCCGTGAACAATAAGACATCGGTTCCGGTATCTGCATAAGTATTATTTTTGGCTTCTTTAATGATGTCCTGACCATCCCCTTTATTGAAGACATAAGTGTCACCACCTAAGGAGCCGTCTAAAATGTCATTACCTTTTCCTCCGGCAAGAATGTTATTTCCATGGTTACCCTGTATGAAGTTATCTAAATCGTTACCGGTAATTTTTAAAGCATATGTTTCGGTAGTATTCATTACCATCATATTTTCGACATTATCCGGAATGACATAGTCAATAGCCTTATTTGTATATAACTGTATTGTATCAAGCCCGGCATTTTTTTCTTCAAACACATAAAGCGTTGTTCCATGTATTCCATAAACATCGTTTCCATTACCACCATAAAGCATATCATCGCCTTTGGAGATGATTTTATCGTTGCCATTGCCACCGTAGAAGGTGCTACTGGCTGCATCATTGGAAAGATAATCTTCACCGTGAGTGCCGTAGACTACGTTGGTTTGTGTCAGGTAATCCTGAATAACAGTGGAGCTATTGCCTGTTGGCATGGTTTGTTGGGACATCATGCTCACTAACGCTTCAACCTGAGCAATAGACAGTGTAATTCCATCCGCGGTTTGAATTTGCTCCAGCTTGTCGTTACTGGAATACCAGCGATTAACCAGTATCTGGTCACTGGTTCCAAGAACCCGTACCATCAGTGATTCATAGCCCCCGTAAGAATATTTACTAAACCAGAGTCTATCGGCATTGATATCAGTGAAACGTAAAATATCGATATCGGTGATGGGTACCGTATTGTTATCGTACTCCCAGATGGTGTCCTGACCATCGCCTAAATTAAATACATAGGTATCGCTGCCTTGATATCCCTGTAAGGTGTCTTTTCCTTTACCGCCAATTAAAAGATTATTGCCAACGTTGCCAGTAATACCATTATCTAGCGCATTACCAGTGATTCCTGAGTGGATCATATAGGGGTAAATTAGACTGATGTTCTCGATATTATCCGGTGTAATAAACTGAATGGTATCTGATGTATATATATCTACTCTATCGGTTCCTCCCTGACTCTCTTCTATAATACGGTATTCATTTTCCCATATTTGATATTTATCATTTCCTGCGCCACCAATCAGGGTATCGTTACCGTTGGTGGATATTAATGTATCATTACCGGCACCACCGATAAGAATATTTGTTCCAGCACCACCGGATAGTGTGTCATCTCCATCATTACCATATAGTGTGTCATTACCTGCTCCACCGGTTAAGGTGTCATTGCCCGAACCACCATACAGTGTGGAGTTTGCTGTTCCGGTGCTGATTGAATTATTCTGCTCATTACCATAGAAAAGTTGGTCACCGGAAGGGGATCCGGTACCAGTTTGCGCCAGATAGTCATGAATAATCGTTGAGGTATTTCCTGAAGGCTTAGTCTGGCTAGCCATAATACCAACCAGAGCTTCTATCTGCGCAATGGACAGCACCACGCCATCCTGAGTTTTTATCTGTTCCAGTTTAGCATTATATGTGTACCAGCCATCAATATTAATCTCATCGGTTGTGCCTAATATTGAAACTCTTAGTCCCATATAGCTGGAGGTGCCTGTCTTGGTAAACCATAACTGATTAGCTGAAATATCGGTCAGCAGTAAAACATCGTTATCGGTTGAGGCCGTCTTGTCGTTATAGTATTCACCAATATAATCTTTACCATCGCCACTACTGAATATATAGGTATCACTTCCTTTATAACCCTGTGACAGGTCACTTCCTTTTCGACCTGTAAGGATGTTGTCACCATCGTTACCATACAAATGGTTATTTAAGCTGTTTCCCGTCAGGGTAGAGTTGTAGGTTGCAAGACTATCTAGTTCAAGATGTTCGACATTATCCGAAAGAATATAGTTGGTAACGCCTTTGGTATAAACCATCATAACGTCGTTATAGCCAGCATTCTCTTTTTCAATAACCTGAACATAATCATTGCCGCATATCTGATAACGGTCATCACCCATACCTCCGTATAGTGTGTCCTTACCGTAAGAGACTAGGGTATCGTTGCCATCATCTCCATAGAGAATATTACTACCTTCGCCACCATGAATCCAGTCATTACCGGCACCGCCGTAAATAATGTCATTGCCGGCATTACCGTAAATCTTGTTATTCAGTTCATTGCCGTAAATAATGTCATTACCTTGAGTACCCTTAGCGTTTTCAATATTGGCGCCATAAGCAATACCAATACTGTTTTTTCCGTTATAGGCATTCATAGCTTCTTGTATTATGTTGGTTGAAATATAGACGGAACTACGAGTCCCGCCATTGAGATTCAGTTCAGCACCGTTATTGAAAGCAGAAATATCAATAGTATCGTTACCGCCACCATCCCAAATGGTTTCAAAGAAACTTAGGCTATCAGGGGTATAGGTATAGGTTGTATCTCCAGCGTTGTAGCTGGTATTTGCACCATAAATATGCTGTAGAACCAGCATATCGTAGATACCATAAGTGTGGTTAAATGCATGAGCGGTACGATTTCCTATTTCATCCAGAATATTCAGCCGTTCACCAGTACCATTAGCTATTTCACCTGTATTATATGACATGACAGTATCAATTCTATTCATGTCTGAACGATAAGGATCGAAAACCCACTCTCCATTTACTAATGAATGTGTATGGCCAAGCCCCATAATATGACCGAGTTCATGACCTGCTACAGTCCAATTATTGTATATAGTAGGAGATGGTCGATCCTTATACTGCAATTCTGCGTATTCAACACCATTATCGCTTACCGCTACACCTTCATAATTAGCCGAATAGGCAGGGGAGTAAACGTGGATATCTCCGGGGGTATTTATTGAGGCATCAATTTCTCTAAAATTAACATTAATAATATTGCTCATCTGCTGAAAAGCATATCTGGCATATTCTTGAGAGGTTTCTGAAATTATTCCGCCATAAAGTTCATATGTTGGTGCTCGATCCAGATGTACAAAGCTCCATGTATAGGTGTTTTCACCTTCTGAAGGAAGAAACTTTTGATTGTGAGCTAACAGAAAGTCGATATATTCATTGCCTGTTTTGCTGATTGGTGTTTTATAGATTGTCATATAACATCCTTATTGTGTTTTGTAGTGTAGTGGTCAACTAAAACTGACCACTGATTTAGAGTTTTTACAGTATCGGTTTTCCGATTCGTTTGCGGGGTAACCCACCGTTATATTCATGCAGCCTTAGTGAAGTGTTCAACAAAAACTAGGCTTTTTTGAATAAATCAGATTTGGGGTAAACATCCCCATAGTTGTTTGTGCTGTCATCTATCATGGCGCGTGGCGTGGCTAAACAGGTTATTCAGAAGGCGTAGCAGGTACAGTATTGTACTGAGCCAGCAGTCCTTTCACTTCCTGCTCGTTTTGAGGGGTTAGGCAAAAATATATTTTTTGCACCCTACCACCATTAAATGGTTTGAAAACGATGGCTTCACCATTTCCTTTGAAAAACATAAACCATGACATCAGTGGCGAAACCTTTTCGAAAACAACAGTACCTTCACTAAAGCGGAACTTTCTCCTTCCCTGCGAAAGCATTTCTGGCGTGACTTTAAGTTTCATCCAAAACATGACAATAGATACCCCAATGGTGGTACCAATAACACCACTAAGGGGTAAACCACGACCGGTAAAGATAGCGAAGAGGAAAAAACTGCAAAAGACACCTACACCGGTCATCCATACGATTTTTTTACTCATTGAAAAAACACGTTCATTTGTCATTGTTTACCTTAATTCCATATCAAAGTTGACGGTTGCTCACTTGGGGCTCAATAAGCCAAGCGAAGAATACTTGAAGAATAGTTGAAGAATAGTTTCATTATCAAGGCAGGGATACAGAAAGACACCCTGTACAAAGGATTAGGGTGAGATGTTAATTGCTTGTTATTTCAGCAGAATATCAAAAAAGGGAGTGTTAGAAATTATGTGTCATTCCAGTAATATATCAAAAAAAAGCAATGACAGATGTCCCAGCCCTTCGATTTCGATAAAGCCCTGAAAGCACTTCAGGATGGTCAAGCCTTAACGGGAAAAGATGGCATGGTTAACTTCGCTAATCAATCTGTTGAAATATTGACCATTAATCATGTGGCAACAAAATCTCAGGGTGATAGTTGATGTAGGCCTAGCAACAATTTGCGGTTCATTCTTTCAAGCGTTTGTTGGCAACAGTAACCAATAGTTTGAAGGGCGTAGTTTTACGATAGGCGGGATAACCTTCCCCGTTGTTATTCAGATCGCACCAGCCTGCAATCTGCATGGCCTAACCTATGATATTGATCATTACCGAACTTAATGATTATGACTCAATCTGACTATTAATGACCTGTCTCAATATTTTATCCAGATCGGTTCCGCATAATGAAATAAGTAATGTTGAGGGTGGAACCATGGATAAATTACTTGATCGATTTTTTAGTTATGTCTCTTTTGATACGCAGGCTAAAGCGAATGTAAAAAATGTACCCAGTACCGATGGGCAGTTGAAATTGGCGCGGGCCTTGCAACAGGAGATGATTGCGCTCGGTTTTGAGCAGGTATCCCTTAGTGAGCATGGCTGTGTGATGGGAACATTGCCTTCTAATGTGGCCTGGTCGGTTCCGACCATCGGATTTATTTCTCATCTTGATACCGCCCCGGATTTTTCTGGCCGTAATGTGGCTCCGCAGATTGTGGAAAACTACCGTGGTGGTGATATTGCTCTGGGGATCGGCGATGAAGTGCTGTCGCCAGTGATGTTCCCAATCCTGCATCAAATGTTGGGGCAAACACTGATCACCACCGACGGTAAAACCTTACTGGGTGCCGATGATAAAGCGGGCATTGCTGAGATCCTGACGGCCATGGTGCGCTTGACGCTGCGGAAAATTCCCCATGGTGATATTCGTATCGCCTTCACCCCGGATGAAGAAGTGGGTAAGGGAGCGCGTTTCTTCGATGTCGAGACGTTTAATGCCGAATGGGCGTATACCGTTGATGGCGGTGGAGTGGGCGAGTTGGAGTGTGAAAACTTCAATGCGGCATCGGTGACGGTGAAAATTGTTGGTAATAATGTCCACCCGGGAACCGCCAAAGGGGTGATGGTCAACGCGTTATCACTGGCAAGCCGCATTCATCAAGCCTTACCTGCGGATGAAGCACCAGAAAATACCGAAGGTTACCAAGGGTTCTACCATCTCTCTGCCATTAAGGGGAATGTAGAACGTGCCGAGATGCACTACCTGTTGCGTGATTTTGAGCGTGAAGGCTTTGAGGCACGCAAGCGCAAGATGATAGAGGTGGCGCAGCAGGTGGGGAGAGGGTTACCACGGGATTGTTATATTGAAGTGGCCATTGAGGACAGTTATTACAACATGCGTGAGCAGGTGGCTGAGCATCCTCATATTATTGCGTTGGCGCAACAGGCCATGCGTGATTGCGATATCGAGCCGGTGATAAAGCCGATTCGTGGTGGCACCGATGGAGCCCAATTGTCATTTAAAGGTTTACCTTGCCCGAACCTGTTTACTGGGGGGTATAACTTCCACGGCAAACATGAGTTTATCACGCTGGAAGGGATGGAGAAGGCGGTAGCGGTGATTATGCGTATCGCGGCGCTGACCGCCGACCGCGCCAAAAAATAGCCGCTGACAGATAGGGGGCAGTCATTGCCCCACTATCGGGTATGGGCCCATCAAGGCTCAGTCGTTAAAATACCAGTAACCACTGTTGATCAGCGCAGTCAGCAAGGAGAGGAAAGCCGGGTCGTTCAAGGCCTCTCCCAGCATGTCTGCATTAACCTCGAAGTGTTGGCAAAGTGCGTCGGCAGCTTGCAGATGCTCAGTAGTGATTAGCTCACCATTAACGAAACATTGCTCACCAATCCGCAGTACCCGCAGCCCCCCCAAGCGCTGCAAACATTCCCCTTGTTGCAGCAGGTCATAAATTTCCCCCGCCTGATAAGGGGGCTCTGGTGGTGCAATATCCAATTCATGGCGTGATTGAGAAATAAACTCCCCCAGCCAGCTTTGGAAATGTTCAGGTTGTTGAACCAGTTCCAATACCATTTGATGCAGTATCGCCGTTTCCTGTGGCAAAACTTCAGCCGGGTGCTCACGTAGTGCGATGTCCGGGTCGCTATAGCGTTGGTGACCTAACTCTTGGGCCAAAACATAGTCTGCATAGCCATTGAGCAGTTCACGGCCATTGGGTGCCCGCAGCCCTACCGAGTAATTCAGGGAGTTTTCCAGTGAATAACCTTCATGGGGAAAGCCGGGTGGAATATAAAGGATATCCCCTGGCTCCATTTCGCTATCAATAATGGCGTCAAAGGGGGCAACCTGTAGCAAATCTGGGTGCGGGCAAAACTGTTTCATCAATACTTTTTCGCCAACACGCCAGCGGCGGCTACCAGTACCTTGAATAATAAACACGTCATATTGGTCAAGATGTGGCCCAACGCCGCCTCCCGGTACCGAAAAGGAGATCATCAGATCATCCATCCGCCAGTCGGGGAGTTTCCGGAATGGCCGCATCAAGGCACTGGAAGGGGCATGCCAATGGTCAACGGCCTGCACCAGCAGCGACCAGTTATTCTCATCCAGATGGTCGTAGCTGACGAAGGGGCCATGAGCTACCTGCCAACGCCCTTCTTGGTGGCTGACCAAGCGGCTGTCCACTTCACTTTCCATCGCCAACCCGGCCAATTCATCGGGGGAGATCGGGTCGATAAAATTTTTAAAGCCGTGCTTGATAATAACGGGTCGTTTTTGCCAATAGCGTTGCAAAAAATCGTTCCAGTCCAAATCCAAGTGGTATTCCATAGTGTTATTCCAGGATAGAAAGGGGCCTAAAGCCGGCAGTTATTCAAGCTGCTGGGGCGTGCGACGGTATCAGAGAAGTTTACTCGAGTTACCGGCAGTCAGCCAATGGTGAGGCCACAATAGCTGAATTTAATCATAGTGGTGGCGGCTATGCTGCCGGGCAAAAGTCACCTCCATGCAGGTATAGGCTAGATGACCAAGGTGGCGTATTCTGTTGGCATCGTTCAGGCTGGTTTTTATAGCGGTATCAATTTATGCGAATCAATCAATATGGTCAGCCGGTGGGTGATCCATTACCACAATGGCAAGCTTGTGCCAGACCAAACAACGTGGTGCTCAAGGGGCGGTTTTGCCACCTGGCACCGTTAGACTGCCAACGGGATTACTCTGCATTGTTTGCTGCCTATCAGCAGGCGCCAGATGGCTGTGACTGGACTTATTTATCAAGAGAGCGACCAGACACCCCTCAGCAGTTATTAGAACACTTGGAAAAACTGCAAGCTGACTATTCACTGGTGAATTTAACGGTGTTTGATGTGGCAAGCCAACTGCCCGTAGGCACCGTGGCGTTTATGCGCATTGAAGAAAAAAGTGGCGTGCTGGAGATTGGCCATATCTGCTGGTCGCCATTGATGCAACAGCGCGCTATTGCTACCGAAGCGATTTACCTGATGTTGCGCCATACCTTCGATGAGTTGGGGTATCGCCGCTGTGAATGGAAATGCGACAGTTTGAATGCCCCTTCAAAACGTGCAGCCCAGCGTTTTGGTTTCAACTATGAGGGGCGATTCCTTAAGGCGATTGTTACCAAGGGACGTAACCGGGATACCGACTGGTTCGCGTTAACGGATGACCGCTGGCCTGCAGTTCGCTCGGCCTTAGAACAGTGGCTGGATAGGCACAATTTTGATGCCTCGGGCCAGCAGTTACAGCGGCTACAGGAGTTTATGCCACAGTTATAATATTGGCTGGAAGAAGGGGGGATGGCAGGGAGCGTATGGTTCGCTCCCTGGGGGAACTGCATGCACCGTTTCTGGTTGATTCACTTTAGTGGTTATCAACTCGTCACTTGAGCATGGTTTGCAGAAACAGTTATTTCAACTCATCAACCATGGTAATAGCGCGACCAATATAATTGGCTGGCGTCATGGCTTTCAGACGTGTTTTTTCCTCTTCCGGCAGGGCCAGGCTGTCGATAAAGGCCTGCATACCCGCTGCATCTACCCGTTTGCCACGGGTTAACTCTTTGAGTTTTTCATACGGTTTTTCGATGCCATAGCGGCGCATAACGGTTTGGATCGGCTCTGCTAACACTTCCCAGTTATGGTCCAGTTCATCCAGCAGGTGCGCCTGGTTGACTTCAAGTTTACTGATGCCTTTCAGCGAGGACTGATAAGCAATCAAGGCATAACCGATACCCACACCCAGGTTGCGCAGCACGGTGGAGTCGGTCAGGTCACGCTGCCAACGGGATACCGGCAACTTACTGGACAAGTGGCCCATAACCGCATTGGCCAAGCCAAGATTACCCTCGGAGTTTTCGAAGTCGATAGGGTTGACCTTATGGGGCATGGTGGAAGAACCAATCTCACCAGCAACGGTTTTTTGCTTGAAGTGATTCAGAGCAATATAACCCCAAATATCGCGGTCGAAGTCGATCAGAATCGTATTGAAACGGGCAACACAATCGAACAGCTCGGCAATATAGTCATGGGGTTCAATTTGCGTGGTATAGGGGTTCCAGTTAACGCCAAGTGAAGTGACAAACTCTTCACTGAAACGGTGCCAATCAACTTGTGGATAGGCCGCAATGTGGGCGTTGTAGTTACCCACAGCCCCATTGATTTTACCAAGGACTTCCACTTGCTCTAACTGGCGATATTGGCGTTTCATCCGGTAGGCCACATTCGCCAGTTCTTTCCCCACCGTAGAGGGTGTCGCGGGCTGACCGTGAGTACGTGACAGCAGCGGAATATCGCGGTACGCCTGTGCCAACTGCTTGATGGCATCGATGATTTTACGCCAATAGGGGAGCAACACCTCCTGACGTGCGGTTTGCAGCATCAGGGCATGTGACAGGTTGTTGATGTCTTCAGAGGTACAAGCAAAGTGGATAAACTCTGATACTGCATGCAGCGCAGGTACGGTGGCGACTTTCTCTTTCAGGAAGTATTCCACGGCTTTCACATCATGGTTAGTGGTCCGCTCGATCGTCTTGATGCGCTGAGCATCTTCTTCACTGAATTCGGCAACGATTTTATCAAGGTAAGCGTTTGCGTCAGAGGCAAATGCAGGAACTTCGGCAATTTCAGCGCAAGCGGCCAGTTTTTGCAGCCAACGTACTTCAACTTGCACGCGGAATTTTAGTAAGCCGTACTCGCTGAAAATGGTGCGCAGTACGCTGACTTTTTCACCATAGCGTCCATCAACGGGGGAAATGGCGGTCAGTGAGGATAATTCCATCGGTAGCAACTCCTGGGAAGGTTAACAATGAGCAAGGATATCTTGTGCCTGCTTAAGCAGACGACTACGGGAAAACATTAATTGCAGGCGGCTACCGCCAACCTGTTGCCATAGCACAGCGGCACGAATACCGGCGAGCAGAATGGCACGAACTTTGGCTTGAACCTGCGTGTTCTGCAGGATAGCGGGTGAACCAGCAACCTGGATACGCGGCCCGAGTGGGGCGATAACGTCAACATAAATACCTGCCAGCGAACTAACGATGGTATCCGATCCCAGTTCAAAGTGAGCTAATTGGCGCTCTAGCTGACTTAACCGCTCGCCGAGGGTATTCATCGCTTCTTTGTTGGCGTTTAACTTGCGCTCCAGCACCATTAAGCTAAGCGTATAGCGTGTCAACTCGGCACCCAGCCCTTTATTATTGGCATTGAGCACAGCGATTAAGGTTTCCAGGCCCATCTTCAAGTTACGCTCCTCACCACCAAATACCGCCAGTGTGGAGGGGGGATCCATCTGCAACAGGCTGTTGAGCGAGGTATGGAACGCTTCGTTGTCCATTTGCCCGTCATGTGCCAATTGCTGTACCAAACGGGCTGATTGACTGACCCCGGCCATCGCCAGTGTAATGTCGTAATAATTCTTCGCCACAACTACTCCTGTATCCGTTGTTCGATAATGCCACCGCCCAGGCAGATATCACCCAGATAAAAGACCGCCGACTGCCCTGGGGTGACGGCGGCAACGGGTTCATCGAAATGCACTTCAATACGGTCGGCATCAAGAGGGGTCACCAGGCAAGGGACATCTTGCTGGCGGTAACGTGTTTTTACTGTGCATCGTAGCGGTTGCGTCAAGGGTAAACGATCAACCCAATGCAGTTGTTGTGCTACCAGGCCAGTGGACATCAGGCGTGGGTGCTCGTGCCCTTGGGCCACAATCAATATGTTGTTGGCGACGTCTTTGTCTACCACGTACCAAGGGTCTTCTGCACCATCCTTGATACCGCCAATCCCCAGCCCTTTACGTTGCCCCAGGGTGTGGTACATCAAACCTTGGTGCTGCCCCAGGGTTTGCCCATCTACCGTGATAATGTCACCGGGTTGTGCGGGGAGATAGCGCGCCAGGAAATCACGGAATTTACGTTCACCGATAAAACAGATACCGGTTGAGTCTTTCTTCTTGGCGGTCACCAGCTCCAGTTGTTCTGCAATACGGCGCACTTGCGGCTTTTCCAGCTCACCAACCGGGAACAGGCTTTGCGCAATCTGCTCGTGACTCAGGGTATACAGGAAATAACTTTGGTCTTTGTTGCCATCAACACCGCGCAGCAGACGGCTTTTACCGTCAACATCCTGCCGACGGACATAGTGGCCGGTAGCAATATAATCTGCCCCCAGATCTTCTGCGGCAAACTCAAGGAATGCTTTAAATTTAATCTCTTTATTGCACAGGATATCGGGGTTGGGTGTGCGACCAGCCTGATACTCGGCAAGGAACAGTTCGAATACGTTATCCCAGTATTCTGCAGCGAAATTGACCGTATGCAATTCGATGCCCAGCTTGTCGCAAACCGCTTGTGCGTCGGCCAGATCGGTGGCGGCTGAGCAATACTCTTCGTTGTCGTCCTCTTCCCAGTTTTTCATAAACAGCCCAGCGACCTGATATCCCTGTTGCTGTAACAGATAAGCAGTAACGGATGAGTCGACGCCGCCGGACATCCCGACGATCACTTTTTTCTGGCTGTTGTCTGACATGGTGATCTCACGAACTGAGCAATAAAAATGAGCGCAGGATTTTACCACGTTGGGCGTCAGTGCGCACGGTCGTTATTTTAAGCCCCAGGAAGGAGCCTTACTGAGTGTGGCTTAAAAGGGCCAATTAAAGCTGGCAATAAGGGATAACGGATAACGCTCCGCTTGCTGATAACAGCGGATACTTTCGCTTACCAGCGGCGAGCGCAGGTTATCGGCGCTAAAAATCTGCTCGGCGGTTAGCCACAGGCAGCGATCAATATCGTCGTCATGGGGGGTGGTTTCGCAGGGGGAATCTAGCTCAATCACAAAACTGAAACGCAAAAATGGCGTGCCATCTGGCGCCAGCCATTGGTGCATGCGTAGAAAAGTGTGTGGTGTGGCATGGATCCCGGTTTCTTCCCAGAGTTCACGCTCTGCAGCCTGAACCAGGGTTTCATCTGCTTCGAGATGACCGGCTGGCTGATTCCAGAGTGCTTTATTGTTAATGGTTTCTTCAACGATTAAAAATTTACCGGCGGCATGAACAACACAAGCGACAGTGACGTGTGGTTTAAACATAGATTATTTATCCTTCATAGGTAGGATCTTAGCGTAATACATTGATAAAAATCAGAAAAAACTTGAAGTTGCGCCGTGACTATGATCAGATATTTTCACCACAAAAAGGTCCACTCAAGGCCACGACACCTATGAAGATTACCACGCTGAGCGATACGCTAAAAGCCCTGTTTAACCCTTTTTATCTACTTGAATTAGCTCGTAGTTTTAAATTTATTCAACGATTACGTAATGTACAACCTGTCCATATGGTTTTTGCCATTGTCCGAACACTCAGCGATCAGCGTCATGCCAATTTGGCTGACATCCATAGGACATTGGGAAGTATCTCTAACTCACTGATTTATTATAAACCTTTTCACAATCAATTAAAAAAACCGCAGTTGACAAGGCTCATGCAAAAACTGGTTGAAGAGGCGATGACACAATGGCTAATCCAACCGTTTCAACAGGACCTACCAAAAAAATTTCCATTTAAATATATACATATACATGACGGCAGTTCGCTCACTCTACATCCTGACCTTCGGGATGTATTCCCGGGGCGATTTCCAACCGCACCTGCCGCCATTGAGCTTCATATGACTCTTGATCTGATGAGTGGCACCGCAAACTACCTGGGGATTGATGCCGATAAAGAGAGTGAGCGGTTATACCAACCCTATGCCCATGAATTGAAAGAAACCTTGGTGATGATGGACGCAGGCTACTTTAGCCTCAACTATTGCTATAACATTAACCAATCAGGGGGTTACTACATTTTCCGAGCGAAAAAAAATCTCAAACCAGATTCCTGTATTGTTCGGGATTGTTTTGGTAAACCCGTGATGGAGCTGAAAAAGGGTGAGTTCAATCAGTTAACCGTAGAGCCGGGTGAATATCGAGATTTAAGCCTCGAGTGGAGTAATCGTCCTGGAAGCTATCGGCTGATCGCCTTTTGGGATAGACGGAACCAACGTACCGGTTACCTGATCACCAATTTATCTCGGGGTGACTTTTCTGCATGGGACATTTGTCATCTTTACTCAATGAGATGGCAGATAGAATTATTTTTCAAAGAGTTAAAATCATTTTGTGGTCTGAAAACGTTCATTACACGAGATAAAAACATTGTGCAAACCCTGGTCTGGGGCAGTATGTTGGCCGTTCTACTAAAGAGGAGTGTGGCTTTCACTACTGGACTGATTGCAGGTGTCTGTATTTCAACTCAAAAGGTGGCCCGATGCAGCTTACTCTGGATGCAGAACCTTCTTGAAGCCTTACTCAACCCAGTGGTTCTAGAGGATTTTCTGTGTACTACAGTGGCATTTTTGGCAGAACATGCGCGACGAGCAAATCTCAAACGGGATAAAGAAACATCATTATTTTCAATGGGCTTAGATATTTACTCGGGTGCTGTAGTGGGTGATTTATGACCTTAAGTACCTACGTATGATTTATCCTTGGTGGCTTGCAGCCTATTTTTATCGGTAAATTAATAGAATTACATCATGCATAAATGCCGCTATCACACGTTATTTACCACAAATTTATTGTGGCTGAATCGGTTAACGCTGTGATTTTTAACTAACAATCTTTGAACTAATTAATGATAAGTGCATTATAGCAGCGTTGTTTTGAGATTGGCGCGGATTGAATATTCAAGTAGTATTGACACGTATCTTACAAAGCATTAACAAAAATTGCGTTTGAAGAAGGAGAGGTTGATGGAAAGCAAAGTTGTTGTTCCGGCAGATGGTAAAAAGATCACGGTCGACGCCCAAGGTAAATTGGTTGTTCCTAATAACCCGATCATCCCATTCATTGAAGGTGACGGTATCGGTGTAGATGTTACCCCAGCCATGATCAACGTGGTTGATGCCGCAGTTAAAAAGGCCTACCACGGTGAGCGGAAAATTTCCTGGATGGAGATCTACACCGGTGAAAAATCCACTCATGTGTACGGCAAAGATGTCTGGTTGCCAGATGAAACCCTGGATCTGATCCGTGAGTATCGTGTTGCCATCAAAGGGCCACTGACAACTCCAGTGGGTGGCGGTATTCGCTCCCTGAACGTTGCTCTGCGCCAACAACTTGACCTTTACGTCTGTCTGCGCCCAGTACGTTACTATCAAGGCACGCCAAGCCCGGTAAAACAGCCTGAGCTGACGGATATGGTGATTTTCCGTGAAAATGCGGAAGACATTTATGCCGGTATTGAATGGAAAGCCGGCTCTGCCGAAGCCGATAAAGTGATTAAATTCCTGCGTGAAGAAATGGGCGTGAAGAAAATCCGCTTCCCTGAGCAATGTGGTATTGGTGTGAAGCCATGCTCAGAAGAAGGAACCAAGCGCTTGGTTCGCGCGGCGCTCGAATACGCCATTGACAATGATCGTGACTCGGTGACCTTGGTTCACAAAGGCAATATCATGAAGTTCACCGAAGGTGCCTTCAAAGATTGGGGTTACGAACTGGCTCGTGAAGAGTTCGGTGGTGAACTGATCGATGGTGGTCCATGGTTGAAGATCAAGAACCCGAAAACCGGCAAAGAGATTGTGGTCAAGGACGTTATCGCTGACGCCTTCCTGCAGCAAATTCTGTTGCGCCCAGCAGAATACGACGTTATCGCTTGTATGAACCTCAATGGTGACTATATTTCTGATGCACTCGCTGCACAGGTTGGCGGTATCGGTATTGCACCGGGTGCCAACATTGGTGCTGAATGTGCACTGTTCGAAGCGACCCACGGTACTGCACCTAAGTACGCCGGTCAGGATAAAGTGAACCCAGGTTCGGTAATCCTTTCTGCTGAGATGATGCTGCGCCATATGGGCTGGTTCGAAGCGGCTGACCTAATCGTTAAGGGAATGGAAGGCGCTATCGCTGCCAAGACCGTGACCTATGACTTCGAACGCCTGATGGAAGGCGCTAAGTTGCTGAAATGTTCAGAGTTTGGCGACGCTATCGTTAAGCATATGTAAGATTGTTTTAACGCTAAATGATTACGGGAGCTTATGGCTCCCGTCTGTTTTTCCCCCTCAAAAAATTCTTCCCCAAAACTTCCCCAAAACTCTTCTGCAAAACGGTATGAAAAATGAGCTAATTAATCCCATAATAGCCAAGAGCATTCCTGCCACAAAAAAGCTGAAACTCAAGTGTCACGCGGATACACCCAAAAGCCGAACCGAAGTGTTGGTAGAAGATAGTAAAAGGAAGCATTCTGGTGGTTTTTAGTGCATTACAGAGCGTCTATACGTGGTGCTCAATAATACCCCTTGATAAAGAAATATTACTCCCCACTTATGAATAGCTACAGACCATTCCGGTTGGTGCCTAGAATAGGAATAAGTGGTTATGGATACTGATGCAGTTGCTCTGTGGACTATGATTGGGACTTGTATTGCAGCTGTGGCAACTCTAGTAGGTGTTGTTGTGGCGATATGTGCATTAAATACTTGGTGTAAACAGTATATTGAAACATTGAATGGGATTTTCATCGGTTCACTTGTTGATTACTCAACAACTTTACCGTATCTGCCTGAATTAATTCAGGATGATGACCTGAATAGAATGATTCATATTGAGCGTATTGTAGGGTCGTCATTGACCTTTTTAACATATTTTGTCTATGCCTCTATCTTTTACTCAGTTGCCGCCTGTAAGTAAATAAAATATATTTCGTGTATAGTTATAATTATGTTAGATCGAATATTTCCTTAATGCTGATATCTTCATTTTTGACTTTATTCAACGATTCCTGATAAACATCTCTATATACGTTGTGAATGTTCTCAATAAACAGAGCTGTCATCTCATCCTCTAAATCTAGAAGCATCATCGCCTTTGTAAAGGAAATTTTAGAGTTATTGTGGTCCGGGTTTGTTATGTGGTTAATTTCGTTTATCAGAGAAAAAGATTTTTCTGTAAGCATTGTAAAAGCAGATCTATAGATTTCATTATAACCGCTATTATAACCGCTAATGTCTAATATATGCATCCAACCATTAAATCCAGATGATAAACTGAATCCTAGTACATCAAATGTGTTGTTGTTGTTAATTAGATGTATGTATGTGTCGGAAAAAAACTCACGAAGTAAATCTTTGTATTCTAATTCACTAAGTTTATTCCATTTTGAGACGCCGAAGTGTTCACACAGAGGAATGATAAAAAATCGCGCACAGTCAATTTCATCAATTTCTTTTAAAAAATTCACGATGTTATAAAATCGCAACTCGTTCTTTTTAATATCTTCAACAATAAGCCCATAGAATTTATTCTTCTTGTCTGATGATACAGTCTTTATGAAGTCTGCAGCATGATACTCTTGAATTGATTTGTGAATGTAAATATATTTGTCAAAGCCTTCTTTTTGAATTAAACATGTGACATTAATAAAATCTAATGCTAATGCCTCTGGCTTGCATTCATCAAGTTTTCCCTTCAATTTCATTGATTTTTCAGTGTATTGATATAATGATTGCTCTGTGAATTCATGATGGTTAGTAAAAATAGAATAAAAGCAGAGCGTACAGAAACAATTATAAGCTTCGTTATGACTTAAGGATGAGGATTTTTCACGATCGAAATTTTTTACTTTGTCGTGCCGTAAATACAAAGTCATGAAAAGGTTAGAATAAAAATCCACAGTATTATTTGGGATTATATCCATATATGGATAACATACATGGAACAAGGTTACCAAAATTGGGGACGTCATTACTGAAACAAGATTATGATTATTCTTTATTGTTGCTTTAATTTTCGGTAGTTGTTCTCTATCTATTGCGCTGTTTTTAGAATTCAATTTTTCAATTATTGAAAGAATGTCTTCTTCTCTAAGCTTTTCTACTTTAAAGTTAATAATTGAAGCCTCATTACAGACAGAGGTTCCTGGCCTTGATGTTATTATTATTTGAAGCGAGAATTTAACATTTAAACTAATGACCTCTTCTAAAATTGCATCTTTCTGCTGTGAAATTACTTCATCAAAACCATCTAACATCAAAGTTATTTTATTGCTGCTTAGTAATTCATTTATTGTATCTTCTGTTGGTTTGAGACCAATGTTGGTCAAGGTGTTTTTAAACGCTGCTAACACTCCATTTTTTTCAATTCTTCTCAGTTCTATAAAAAAAGGAATTTTTTCGCCATTATTAACCTGTTCAATAAATAGCTTTCTTAGTATTGTACTTTTACCTTGCCCAGCTATGCCAATTATATTTATTATTTGCTGGTTTTCTATATAAAAATCATCGTCAACTTTATGTGTGATATCCGGTGATAATAGTGAGGTAATACTCAATGGGTGGTATAAGTCCTTTAAAAGAATATCATAGTCTGCACTATGAATTGTCCGTAATCGTACTACTCTTGATACATGCTTAACAAGATAGTTCATATACGCATCTTGTCCATTGAGGTCCCTGACAAGTTGCCTAGCATTTAGATTTTTGTTATCCCATGCTTTTACAACTCGATCAAACAACTCTTTGACTGCAACTGCTACACCCGCTTTAGCTAGCTCCTGAAAAAGAACGTCCATGGTAAGTTCCATTCAAATTTTTTTATAGATTATCCATAAAAAATTTTTTTTTCAATATGGTAACGAGATTGTTTCTTGGCTTGTTTTAAAGAACCATTTTACCTTTAAGTAGGCTACGCTATGCGTGGCCTTTTTCATTTCTACCGCCCGGCGTTCGCTAAGCGAACAGCAGTTGGTAAACATGTCAGAGCCGATGAGTACCGGCGCGACAACTACTGCAGTAACCAGTGTCACTTATATTGAATTGTCATAAGGCATAGATGCGGGGTAGTTATTGTCGCATCAGCAGTAGTTCTCCGATTGCTGATGTTTATCAGTAAACAAAACAGGCTGGCAATCCTACGAGCTTAATTGATCGTTTAAGGGGGCCCAAATGAGCGCTAATCATTTTCTACTTATTATCAACTCCATCGACCGTGGCTTATTGGCATTGCGCTTGATGTTCTATAGCCGCGAGGGTCAACATATAAGCCCTTTATATCGATTGCCGCATACCTGATTACAGTGGCGGCAGGCTCGGTATCGGGGAGATAAAACAACCTAATTTTGCGTTCTAACCGGGGAAGCCTGTATTGGCGCATTTAGCAAATACTGCTATCGTCAAAACGAATCGTTTGATGACAACAGGATGGTCAATGATGAAAATAAAGGCATATTTACCAAAAAAATGTTGGGTATTAGCGCGCCGATTTCTGGTGTCTGCTGTTGTAATGGTGTCGCTGCAGGGGGCTTTTGCGCAGACCCCAGCGGCGAGTAATGTTCAGGGGCAGGTGCCTAAACAGGATCAACAACCGGCGAATATGGGGCTGCGGCCAGCGATTATGGGCCCTACCGCCGCAGTTTCAACTGGGGATCCACTGGTCACAGCAGTAGCGACACGTATTCTCCTGCAAGGGGGTAATGCTTTTGATGCGGGTGTCGCGGCATTGATCGCGGGTGGTGTGCTTGAGCAGGATCTCTACAGCCTAGGGGGCGAGGCGCTGGTGCTGGTGTACCCTGTTGCAGACGCAAAAGTGACTTCCATCGTCGGGCAGGGGTGGGCACCGAAAGCGGTGGACGTTGATTGGTATCTTTCTAGAGATAAAACGCTGCAAGGAGAAGGGCTTGACCCCGCAGTGGTTCCCGGTGCGTTGCATGCGGCGCTGACGGTGTTGGAACGTTGGGGAACCATGAGTTTTGAGCAGGTATCGGCGCCCGCTATCGATTATGCGGAAAAAGGTTTCCCAATGCGCATAAGTACCGCACGTGCCATTGCCGCGCAGTCCAAACTGTTTGAACGTTGGCCAGGCAATAAAACTTATTGGTACAAAGCGGATGGCACCCCGTATAAGGTAGGTGAGACTATCACTCTGCCCGCAACGGCAAAGACCTTGCGGCGTATGGTGGAAGCAGAACGCACTGCCAAAGCGCAGGGGCGTGAAGCAGGTATTGTGGCAGCACGCGATCGCTTCTATAAAGGTGATATTGCCAAAGAGATGGTTGCTTTTCTGCGCCAGAACGATGCGCCATTTGATGAGAGTGATTTTGCCGAATTTTATGCCCGTATCGAAGAGCCCACCAGCACCACTTATCGCGGTTACACCATCTATAAGCAGGGTTTTGGCAGCCAAGGTCCGGTGCTTTTGCAAACCCTCAATATCCTTGAACAGTTTGATTTAAAAGCGATGGGGTATGGTAGTGCTGACTATCTGCACACGATCGTTGAAGCGTTGAAATTGGCCTATGCTGATCGCGATACCTATTACGCGGATCCTGCCTTTGTGAACGTTCCTGCAGAAGGGTTATTGTCCAAAGCCTATGCCAAGGAGCGTGCTGCACTGATTAATCCCAAACATGCCTCGACTCAATATGTCGCAGGTAATCCGCTTAAATTTGATAGCCAGGTCAAAGAGTGGCCGTATGCGGTTATCAATGTCCAGGATGTGAACCGCAAGGGGCAATCTGCGGCACTGTTGTCTGAGCCGATCATGTTGGCTTCCTTGGGCCGTGATTCGGCCGGGATTTCAAAAGACACGACCCACATGGCGATCGTCGATAAAGACGGCAACCTGTTTGATGCTACGCCCAGTGGTGCTTGGATACCTGGTGCGGTGATCCTTGGTGATACCGGGATTGCCATGAGCGTGCGCGGCGAACAGTTTTGGTTGGACAAACAACACGCTAATCAGGTTCGTCCTCATGCTCGGCCACGCTACACATTGACCCCCAGCCTTATCTTCAAAGATGGGAAACCCTTTATGGCGCTAGGTTCGCCGGGCGGTGACAACCAGGAGCAGACTATTCTCCAGGCGATGCTGAGTACCATAGATCGCTGGGAGGATTGGTACCCGAATCTGAACAAAGCCTTTGAGATGCCGCGAGTGCAAACATCGCACCTGTACGGGTCATTCTGGCCGCATGCTGCTGGGTTCAACAAGCTGGCAGTTGAGGCGACAGTGCCTGATGAGGTGTATAACGAGCTAAAAGCGCGCGGACATGATGTTAGCCGCTTGCGCACGTTTGGGATGTCCGGATGTGCAACCTCGGTGCTGATCGATCCCAATTCGGGTAACCGTTTTGCCGGGGCAGATCCACGCCGTGACTGTTATTCAATTGCTTACTAACCTGTGATACGGGTAGACGGGTGGGGTGGTCACACAGTTTGAGCCGATTCCATCAGTATTATATCCGTCACACTTCACAGGTTATTTTGAACCCGGGCAGTGCTCGAAATTCTCGCGCACTCGCTGTACGCCGCAGCTTTTGTGTGTTGTCTGGGTCCAAACTAGCTCTGCCAATAGTGCCTATTGGCAGAGGTTCTTAGCCGTTAATCCTTGCCGTTGTACGGCAGAAGTACCCTGCATCGTGCTGTCGGGGTTGAATAAGCAGCAGAGAAAAGCCGATCGCTTGGCTGATAACAAATTATCGCGATCATCCCCCTGATGTTCACCCACCTTTATTTTTACCCCGTGGCGCAGTAGAGTAAAAATCCGATAAAAAATAAATAATTGGATATGGCTGTGACGTTATCGTTGTCCGCTTCTCATAAATCGACGCTGCTTGGTTTGCTGGCCATTGTGCTATGGAGCAGCGTGGTGGGGTTGATCCGCAGTGTCAGTGAGGGTTTGGGGCCTGTTGGGGGGGCGGCGATGATTTACAGTATTGGCACGCTGTTCCTGCTGCTGTTGATGGGAATACCCAAGTTGAGTGAGTTCCCCCGTGTCTATCTGGTGGTTGGCAGTGTGTTGTTTGTGCTCTATGAAATCTGCCTATCACTCTCTTTGGGGTATGCCAATAACCGGATGCAGGCGATTGAGTTGGGTATGATCAATTATCTGTGGCCCTGTTTTACGGTGTTAATGGCGATTGCGTTTAATGGTCAACGGGCCAAATGGTGGGTGCTACCTGGTTCGCTGCTTTCATTAGTGGGCATTGGTTGGATCATGAGTGGTTCCGGTGGTTGGTCATTGGCGCAAATGTTGGATAACGTGCGTAGCAATCCATTAAGTTATGGTTTGTCGTTCAGCGGGGCGGTGATCTGGGCGGTTTATTGTAATGTCACCAAGAGGATTGCTCAGGGTAAAAATGGCGTGGTGTTATTTATTTCTTTGACCTCACTGGCACTCTGGGTGCTCTATCCTTTTACCGATGAAACAGCCATGCACTTTAGCTTGCCGGTGACTGTGGCGTTATTGTGCGTGGGGATCGCCATGGGGGCCGGGTATGCCGCATGGAATGTGGGGATCATGCATGGCAATATGACGCTGCTGGCGACCGCCTCTTATTTTACGCCGGTGCTGTCGGCGGTGTTTGCCGCTATCGTATTGAGCACATCCCTGACCCTGCATTTTTGGCAAGGTGTCATTATGGTCACGCTGGGGTCATTGATTTGCTGGCGAGCGACACGCGTGGATTAACACCTGCTGGAATAGGCCCATTTCTGGGCCTGATTACGTTTTTGTATGGCAGCCTAGGCTATTGAAATTTTACTCTTTAGCTGGGGCAGCTCAGCGACCTGCCTGTTGTTCACCCCATGCTACCATTGTGTTGAGCAGTTGCCGTAACAGTTGCTGCAAAGGGACAGCGCGAGTGGCGTCAAAAGCAAATGGGTATTGCTCAGACATATAATTCACTTGTGCCAACTCCAACTGCACCGCATGGTGATGCTTATCCGGCTGACCATAAGCCCGTGTGATATACCCCCCTTTAAAGCGCCCATTGAGTATATGGGTAAATTGTTGTTGCTGTTGGCAACAGTTGACCAATTGGTCACTGAGCGCCTGCGCACAACTTTCATCACTATTGGTGCCGAAATTAAGGTCAGGCAGTTTGCCACTGAATAAACGGGGTATCACTGAAGCAATTGAGTGGGCATCAAACAACAGGGCATAGCCAAATTTAGCGGTTAAGCGTGCCAGTTCATGTTGTAACTGTAGATGATAGGGGTGCCAGAGTGCTTGCAAATAGCCCGCACGCTCTTGGTCGTCAGGGACGGCACCAGGGCGAAAACTTGGGCGGCCATCAAACAGCACATCAGGGAACAACCCGGTGGTGGCGGTGGTATAGAGCGGCTTATCATCTGCTGGGCGGTTAAGGTCGATCACCAAGCGGGAATAGTTGGCAATCAGAATGCTGGCTCCCATGGACCTGGTGAAATCGTATAACTGCGGTATATGCCAGTCAGTATCGGATAATGGCCGGGCATCATCACTTAGCCCTTGCTCTACCGCAGGGGTCAAGCGGGTTCCTGCGTGGGGGATGCTGATTAGCAGCGGCAGATCACCTGCCTGGAACTCAAAAGGGTCACGAAGGGTCATTGGCGGACTTCTCCTCGGAAGATGATAGTGCAAGGCAGTTGCCCGCCTAACCAGTAAGCTAGCTCAGCGGGGCGTGATAGGGGCCAATGAACAAAATCAGCCTTTTTACCGGTTTCCAGTGAGCCATGGCTTTCTCGCAGACCCAATGCCTGGGCAGCATGTAACGTAACACCCGCCAGCGCCTCTTCAGGGGTGAGATGGAACAAAGTACAGGCCATGTTAATCATTAACCGTAATGACAGGGCCGGTGACGTTCCTGGGTTTGCATCACTGGCAATGGCCATCGGTACACCGTGTTTACGGAATAACTCAACCGGTGGGCACTGGGTTTCACGCAATAGGTAATAGGCACCGGGTAACAGCACCGCCACGGTACCGGCACGGCTCATGGCGATGGCATCTGCTTCCGTGGCATATTCAAGATGGTCGGCAGAAAGTGCCTGATAGCGCGCAGCCAAGCTACTGCCCGCTAGCGGGGAAAGCTGTTCGGCATGCAGTTTAACCGGTAGACCGGCCGCTTTCGCCGCGACAAAAACTCGCTCAACCTGCTCAGGGGAAAATGCCAGATGCTCACAAAAGGCATCTACCGCATCAGCCAACCCTGCCTCTGCCGCTTGCGGGATAATGGTATCGCAGACCAGTTGGATGTAGTCATCGCTACGGCCACGGTATTCTGGCGGCAGGGCATGGGCGGCCAGACAAGTGGTCTTCACCTCAATAGCCAGTAATTCAGCTAACTGACGGGCGACGCGCAGCATTTTCAGTTCACTTTGTGGCGTTAACCCGTAGCCTGATTTGATTTCTACACAGGTTACGCCTTCTGCCAGTAACGGTTGCAGGCGGAATAGGGCTTGCTCCAGCAGTTGCGCTTCTGATGTATCGCGGGTGGCGTTGACTGTGGAAATGATACCACCGCCCTGAGCGGCTATCTCTGCATAGCTGACACCGTTCAACCGCTGTTCAAACTCACCGCTACGATCACCACCAAAGACCAAATGGGTATGGCAGTCAATCAACCCGGGGGTAATGATGCCACCATCAAATGTCACGATATTTGATGCGGAGATCGCTGGCATTGAGGCTTGTTCACCTATCCAGACAATTTCGCCATTACGCACGGCGATAGCACCTTGGTGAATCGTGTGATATTTGCCATCACGCATGGTGACAATATCGGCACCTTGCCACAGGCTGTCGCAGTGGATCACTGACGTCATGGTATTTTTGCTCCTGCATACTTGTATAGACAATTAAAAAGTAACCTAGCGCATTCGGCTACTGGCGACAAGTGAAGGTGTACGAATTTGTTACCAAGATGTGATTAAAGAGGAAAAAGCCGGGTGCAAGCAGCCACCCGTTGTAGCAATCAACTCTGGGTGCTAAAGCGCCCAAATAACTGGTAACGGCTGCCAGGATAGAGTAAACGCGCGGCAGTGACTGCCATTTTGCCTGACCAGGTGCGGCGGCGGATCAGTAAGCCGGGTTCATTTTCCGCCAATTGCAGTAACTCCCGTTCGAGTTGCGTGGGGATCACCGCTTCAACAATATGCTCAACGGCGGTCAGGGGGGCAGATTGTGTTAGATAAGTATAGGGCGTGACCTGATCGAAATTTTGCTTGATATAGTCAGGGGCGGCCAGGGGATTGATACAGCGGTCTTCCAATTGCACCGGCACATTATCTTCATAATGCACAATTTGCGAATAGAACAATTGCTGTCCGGGCTGAAGGCCTAAGGCGGTGGCTTCTTCCTCACTGGCGGCGCGCGCGATTAACTGCAAGATTTTGCTACTGTGCTGGTGGCCTCGGGCAACAATTTCATCCGCAATATTATGTACTTCCAACAAGGCGCTATGTGCTTTGGCCTCGGCAACAAAGGTACCGACACCTTGCATGCGGATCAGAAAACCTTCGCCGGTAAGCTCCCGCAATGCACGGTTGATGGTCATGCGGCTTACGCCCAATTCGCATACCAGTTCGCTTTCGGAGGGAATACGTTGATGTGGCTGCCAGTGACCTGTACGGATCTGACTGACTATTGCCTGCTTGACGCGTTGATAAATAGGAGCAGGAGCATCGTTCATTGCTGCAGACAGCTGTAACAGGGTTTGTTGATCGGCCACGACGTTAACCTCGTCAAATAAAAAAATAATAACATCAGATTACAGTTGATGTTGCAGAATATATATGTATATACAAGTAAGTCTGTTTCACCAATTCAATGACATTGTTTCACATTTTTTTTACCTGCGCGCCTGTCGCGTGTACTGATTCGTAATCTCGACTTTGGAATACTGCTATGCCTGCCTATTTTGCTTCCCGTGCACTGCTTCCCTCTGGTTGGGCGCACAATGTACGGCTTGATGTTAACGCACAAGGTCAATTGACCCAAGTGATACCCAATGCTGATTCTGCTGGCGCTCATCATCTGCACGGTGCTGTGGTGCCGGGTATGCCAAACTTGCATTCTCATGCTTTCCAGCGTGCGATGGCTGGGTTGGCGGAGGTGGCTGGTAAATCGCAAGACAGCTTCTGGACCTGGCGCGACCTGATGTATCGCCTGGTACAACGTGTAACCCCTGAGCAAATGGGGGTGATAGCGCGTCAACTGTATATTGAAATGCTCAAAGGTGGCTACACACAAGTGGCAGAGTTCCATTATCTTCATCACTCACCAGAAGGGAAACCTTATGCTGATGGGGGAGAAATGACCGGGCGCCTTAGCCTGGCGGCACAACAGGCCGGGATAGGGATGACACTATTACCGGTACTTTACAGCTATGCCGGGTTTGGTGGCCAGCCTGCGCAAGCCGGGCAAAAACGCTTTATTCAGAATGTAGACAGTTATCTTCAACAGCAGCAGGTGGTTGCCCGGCAATTGGTCGACCAGCCGTTACAAAACCATGGGCTATGTTTCCATTCACTGCGAGCGGTGGAACTGCAACAGATGCAGCAGATCCTGGCTGCCAGTGCTCCATCGTTGCCCGTACATATTCATATTGCCGAGCAGCAAAAAGAAGTTAATGACTGCCAGGCCTGGAGTGGGCAACGTCCCGTGGCTTGGTTATTTGAACATTTGCCAGTGGATCAACGCTGGTGTCTGGTACACGCCACCCATCTGGATCGCGACGAGTTGCAACAGCTAGCGAACAGCAAAGCGGTGGCAGGTTTGTGCCTGACGACAGAGGCCAACCTGGGGGATGGTATCTTCCCTGGCGATAGCTACCTGCATCATAAGGGGCGCTGGGGTATTGGCTCCGACAGCCATGTCTCGCTCAGCGTGGTGGAGGAGTTACGTTGGTTCGAATATGGGCAGCGGTTGCGTGATCAGCGTCGTAACCGTTTGACGACACCAGAACAGCCTTCCGTGGGTGATGTCCTTTATCAACAGGCCTTACAAGGGGGCGCGCAAGCCTGTGGTAGCAAGATTGGCAAGTTGGCAGCAGGTTACCGGGCAGACTGGCTGGTATTGGATGGGGATGATCCTTATCTGGCGGCAGCCCCTGATGCGTCTATTCTGAACCGTTGGCTATTTGCTGGGGGTAGCCAGCAGATCCGTGACGTATATGTTGCTGGGAATCAAGTGATTGAGCAGTGGTGTCACGCATTACAACAGCAAAGTAGTGCTGAGTTTCTGCAAGTACTGAAAACTTTGCAGGAGGTTTAATGAATCTGCATCGCTTTTGTTTTGACCAACTCCCGGTTAGCCCATGGCGCAATCGGGGCGGAGAAACCCGTGAAATCACCAGCCAACCACCGGGTGAAACCTTATTTGATTGGCGAGTCAGTATCGCTACCATTGCACAGGATGGCCCTTTTTCGTCGTTCAACGGCATTGACCGCATCATTACCCTACTTGAGGGGGATGGGGTGCATTTGTACAGCGCAGGGCAGATTGACCACCGGTTACAGCATATCGGTGAGCCGTTTGCCTTTTCCGGGGATTGCCCATTGAAAGCTAAATTATTGGGGGGCAGCAGCCATGATTTTAATATCATGACGCGACGTGGTGAGCATTCGGCACAGGTACAGCCTATGGTAACGACTACGGTGCTGGCACCACAGCATGCCGGAGTGCTCTATATATTGCGTGGTGAGTGGCAGTTGCCTGATGGTAGCCTGTTAACCCCCCGGCAGGGATGCTGGTGGTTGCCAGGAGACGGCCCACAACAGTTGACAGTACAAAGGAACGGTAGCTTGGCATTGTGTGCAAAGATAATGGCGGGCTGAGATAATGGCGAGCTGAGATCATAGCGGGCAGAGATAGCGGTGATCAGGTGCCAGTAGGGCACTACCCCCTGTAGCCTGCATGACGACGGCGCAAATACCGGGTATTATTCGACGCACAGTGATAGCACAATAAGTAGGGTACAGTCATGGTGATTCCTGAGAAGTATGAACATGTAGAACGCTGGGCATTTGGTGATACTGAGCAACAGGCCGATGAACTGGCCAGATTGGTGCTTACCGGGGTAAAGACCGCCACCTGTGCCAACCTTGATGGTGAAGGTATCCCACGGCCCGGTGATATTTTTGTGGTGGTGGGGGGAAGAATGAGCCGGTTTGTGCCATAGAACTGACCTCAGTCAATATCAGCAGTTTTGATCAGGTTGACGAAGCTCATGCTTTAGCCGAAGGGGAAGGGGACCGGACACTGGCTTATTGGCGTAACGAGCATCAACGCTTTTTTGCCGAGTACGATCTGTTCTCGCCAGATATGACGCTAATCTTGATGCACTTTAAAGTTATCGAAAAATTTTGAGTGCTTTCCCGTTGCCACTGATAAATAGAGCGGCAACGGGAACAAGAACCTTACTGATGAAAATCCAGAACGCCATCCCGTACCAGCTCCCGGGGTAAACTGTTTTTAATCCGGTTGCCTATGCGTTTCGCCAATCCTAGCGGTTGATGCTGATAGGTGAGAATACAATCGTTATTTTGTGGTGGCTGTGGCGGGTAGATATCGCGCCCTTGAAACCATTGCTGGGCTAATTCTGCATCAAGCTCAAATGCCTGCGGGTTATTGCTACCGGCTAAAGCAATGACGGCCTCATGCTGCCAACGCATTCCTTTAGAGAAGCGCTCGGCTAATTTTAGGCCGATGCGTGAAAAACGCACTTTGCCGATAAAGCTTTCCACTTCAGTAGGAAATAGCCAGACCTCGTTATCTCTCCCCCATAATCGGCTGGTTTCATCCCACACCAATCCACAAGCTTTGGCGGCTTGTATCACCGGAGCAGCATCTTTAGCCGCCAAGGGGGTGAAAGGGAATTTGCCAACTTTATAGTCGGGTTGGCTTAATGGCGCGATACTGTGGTTTTTACGTAGGCGAGCAACAAAAAATCCCTCACTGTCGTAAATCTGTGGAAAAACATGCAAAAAGCCTTCGGCGGTTAAGGCTTTTTCTGCACCGGGGAATAAGCCCCCTAAAGGTTCAATACTGACCGCATCCCCATAGGTAGCCAATAGATGGTTGATGACTTGCTGGTTTTCTTGGGCATTCAAGGTGCAAGTGGAATAAACCATTACCCCGCCCGGGGCTAAGGCATGAAAGGCACTTTCTATCAATTCACGCTGAGTTTGGGCGATGCTGGCAACGCTTTCCGTTGACCAGTTGCTCATGGCATCAGGATCTTTGCGCACCACGCCTTCACCTGAGCAGGGGGCATCCAGCAAAATGGCATCAAAGCTTTCTGGCAATGCACGACCAAACACTCTGCCATCAAAATGCGTCAGTGCCACATTTTTGACACCACAACGGCTTACATTGGCATGTAATACTTTAACCCGGCTGGCAGAGTATTCGTTGGCGACGATAATGCCCTGGTTAGCCATCAAGGCAGCAATTTGGGTAGTCTTGGAACCGGGGGCCGCGGCGATATCCAGTACCCGATGTGGCGGAGAACCATCAGCAAAAAGGGCACTTACCGGTAACATGGAGCTGGCTTCCTGTATATAGAACAGGCCGGTTAAATGTTCAGCAGCGTTACCCAGACGCAAGGTTTCATCGAGACGTTCGATCCAGAAACCTTCATGGCACCAAGGGATGGGTTGTAATTGCCAGCCATAGTCCTTTACCAATGCCTGAAAATCTGCGACGCTGATTTTCAGGGTATTGACCCGCAGGCTACGCCGCAAAGGTTGTTGGCAAATATTGATAAAGTCATCCATTGATAAATGGTCTGGCATAATGGCGCGGGTTGCGTCAAGAAAAGCAGCAGGCAAAAATGGCGTGGCAGGCTTGGCCAAGGGGAACTCTCAGGGCTAAAAAAAACCGAAGGGGCTAGTCTAGCATAGAGTGGGCTGCTGGGAATACAGTACCTATCGGATGGTCAGTGAAGGTGGTACTTCGCTAATTGTACCAATGACAAGAATAGAAATGGTTACTACATGACTCAAGAACATTTTTATACAGAATTAAAACGCGATTTGTGTGCATTACTGGCGGGCGAAACTCATTTCATTGCTGCCTTATCCAATGCCAGCGCATTGCTCAATGAACGTTTGGATAATATCAATTGGGTAGGCTTCTATCTGATGGAGGATAATCAACTGACGTTAGGCCCATTCCAGGGCAAGGTTGCCTGTGTGCGTATTCCGTTGGGTAAGGGCGTTTGTGGTACCGCCGTTACAGAAAAGCAGGTACAGCGTGTTGGGGATGTGCATGCGTTTCCAGGGCATATTGCCTGTGATGCTGCTAGCAATGCAGAGATCGTGCTGCCGTTAGAGATAAACGGTCATATCATTGGCGTTTTGGATATTGACAGTACAGTTTATCATCGCTTCGATCATCAAGACGAAATTGGCCTGAAGGCCGTGGTGGCGGGGCTTTGCGAGCAATTGGGACAGTGTGATTATGCAAAATATACCACCATAACGTTAAGTTGAGCTAAGGTTAACGTGGCATTTAGCGATGACGTCATTATAATATCGCCTGTTCATGCCCGCGGCTTGTTGGCAACCGCTCGTTGGCGACCCGTTGTAATCAGGAAATTTCATGGAAAATCAACCCAAGTTGAACACAGTCAAAGAAGTCATTGCTTTTCTTGCCGAGCGTTTCCCGCTCTGCTTTAGTGCCGAAGGTGAAGCTCGTCCACTGAAAATCGGTATTTTTCAGGATCTGGCAGAGCGTATGCAAGGGGAAGAAAACCTCAGCAAAACGCAATTACGTTCCGCTTTACGCCTGTATACCTCAAGCTGGCGTTACTTATATGGTATTAAAGTTGGCGCGCAGCGTGTTGACCTGGATGGTAACCCTTGCGGTGAACTGGAGCAGCAACATGTCGACCATGCTCGCCAACAGCTTGTTGAAGCCAAGGCGCGTGTTCAGGCACAGCGAGCTGAGAAAAATGCCAAAAAGCGTGAAACTGAGGGTGAAGCGACAGCTACTGAACCTCGTCGTCCACGTCCTGCAGGCAAAAAACCAATGGTTCGCCGTGAAAATGGCACCGCCTCAGAGAATCGTAGACCGCGTCCACAAACTGCTGGTCCACAAAGCTCTGGTTCACCAACCTCTGGTCCACAAAGAACACGCCCACAGAAAGAGCGTGAGCCTCAAGCAGTAAAAGAGGCAACCCAACCGCGTGCTGTGCCAGTTACCGATATTTCCAAGCTGCAAATCGGCCAGGGAATCAAAGTCAGGGCAGGTCAGAGTGCGATGGATGCGACAGTACTGGAGATTGCTAAAGATGGTGTGCGTGTGCAGCTCTCATCTGGCTTAGCAATGATTGTACGCGCAGAACACCTGCAGTTCTGATACGGAGGCCAACCAAGGCATGAACAAATTTTTCAGATTCACCGCCGCAGTGATGTTGTTGTGGGCGGGTGTCAGTTATGGTGCGGATACTGCCAACATTCGCATCGATCAGTTACCGCAGCTCGAGCAGGAAGTGCAGCATACTACCGTCAGTGAGCGTGTTACTTCGCGGTTTTTACGTTCTCATTATCGCCAGTTTGCTTTGGATGCGGACTTTTCAGGCAAGGTCTTTGATCGTTATCTGAATTTGCTGGATTATAGCCACAATGTGTTACTGGCTTCCGACGTGGCACAATTCGCCGATAAGCGCAGTACCTTGGGGAATGAATTAAAATCCGGCAACTTAGTGACCCCCTATGCGCTATTCAATCTAGCGCAGAAACGTCGTTTTGAGCGCTTCCAGTATGCATTATCGCTACTGGATAAGCCGATGAACTTTACGGGTAATGATACGATTGAGCTTGATCGTAGCAAGGCTGCTTGGGCGAAAGATAAAGCTGAACTGGATCGCTTGTGGGATGCCAAGGTTAAATATGATCAGTTGAGCCTCAAGCTGGCGGGTAAAACCGATCAGGAGATCCGCAATACGCTGACCAAACGTTATCAGCTAGCGATTAAGCGCCTGACGCAAACCAATAGTGACGACGTATTCTCACTGATCATGACCGCTTTCGCGCGCGAGATTGATCCGCACACTAATTACCTCTCTCCACGCAATACTGAACAATTCAATACCGAAATGAGCCTCTCTTTGGAAGGGATCGGTGCCGTATTGCAGATGGATGATGATTATACCGTCATTAACTCCATGGTACCGGGTGGCCCTGCAGCCAAGAGCAAAGCGATTACCGTGGGTGACCGTATTGTTGGTGTTGGGCAGACCGGCAAGCCAATGGTCGATGTTATTGGCTGGCGTCTGGATGATGTCGTTTCGCAGATTAAAGGGCCGAAGGGCAGCAAGGTGCGCCTGGAGATCCTGCCCGCCGGTAAGGGGACAAAAACCCGTATTGTTACATTAACCCGTGAGCGTATCCGCCTGGAAGATCGCGCGGTGAAGATGACCATCAAAACCGTTGGCAACCAGAAGGTTGCTGTGATGGATATTCCGGGCTTTTATGTCGGCCTGACTGATGATGTTAAAGTTCAATTGCAGAAAATGGCCAAACAGAATGTAGATAGCCTGATTATTGATCTGCGTTCTAATGGCGGCGGTGCACTGACCGAAGCGGTAGCGCTTTCTGGCTTGTTTATTCCAAGCGGCCCAGTGGTACAGGTACGTGATAATAACGGCAAGATCCGTGAAGATGCGGATGGCGATGATGTTATTTACTATAAAGGCCCGCTAGTGGTGCTGGTTGATCGCTTCAGTGCCTCCGCTTCTGAAATTTTTGCTGCAGCGATGCAGGATTATGGGCGCGCATTGATTGTTGGCGAACCTACCTTCGGCAAAGGTACAGTTCAGCAATATCGCTCGTTGAATCGTATTTACGATCAGATGCTGCGTCCGGAATGGCCAGCGTTAGGTTCGGTACAGTACACCATTCAGAAGTTCTATCGTGTTGATGGGGGCAGTACTCAGCGCAAAGGGGTGACCCCTGATATTCTGATGCCTACCGGCGTTGACCCAGCAGAAACCGGCGAGAGCTTTGAAGATAATGCTATGCCATGGGATAGCATCAATGCGGCCAATTATACTAAAACTGGCAATATGAAACCGCTAGAAGGCGAGTTGCTGAAAGACCATGCTCAGCGTATCGCCAAGGATGCTGATTTCCAATATATTGCCCAGGACATTGCTCGTTACAAGGCATTGAAGGAAAAACGCAATATCATCTCTCTTAACCTGGCCACCCGTGAGAAAGAGAACCATGACGATGATGCCATCCGCCTTCAGCGTATTAATGAGCGCTTGCAGCGTGAAGGTAAGAAGCCGTTGAAATCTTTGGAAGACCTGCCGAAGGATTACAAAGATCCCGATCCCTATCTGGATGAAGCGGTGAGGATTGCTCTTGATCTTGCCAATTTGGAAAAACAGAAACCCTCACAACAGATGACTGGCACCAAGTAAGTCAGCGGGTATAAAACAGAAAGCGTCCTTTTAGGGCGCTTTTTTTGTCGAAATAGTCAATGAGTTGAGCGGTATCAGGGTAGCAATAGGGCGTTAGCTATAATAAGTGATGAGTATAAAATTTAACCATTTTAACGGGTGTGGGGACTAAGTTTCTCCAACGATTTAACGTCTACGAAAAGATGTGTTGTGAGGTTATCTGGTTTATCACAGAGTTGGGGTGAACCGAATTTCTTAACTTTTACAACTCCCCCGCTATAATAAAAAGTGTTTATCTTTTGTAAGATTGTTGTGTGTACTCTGTATTGTAAAGTTTCGTATTTTTAGTAGGTTAATGATTCGCAACGCTTGAAACTACAACTTATGCCCATACGATTTGGCTATCAGAGATCGTTTTGTGTTAACACTAATGAGGAAGTAAACATTTTATGATGCGTATAGCTCTGTTTCTGCTCACCAACCTGGCGGTGATGTTAGTTTTCGGGTTAGTACTTAGCCTGACAGGGATTCAGTCTAGTAGCGTTCAAGGCTTGATGTTGATGGCGGGTCTGTTTGGTTTTGGTGGTGCGTTTGTTTCGCTGCTGATGTCGAAATGGATGGCGCTGCGTTCCGTCGGCGGGGAAGTGATCGAACAACCGCGTAATGAAACCGAGCGTTGGCTACTGGAAACCGTCAAGCGTCAGTCACAGCAAGTAGGTATTGCCATGCCACAGGTGGCTATTTACCATGCTCCAGACATTAATGCTTTTGCCACCGGGGCGCGTCGTAATGCCTCACTGGTGGCGGTGAGTACAGGCCTGCTGCAAAACATGAGCCGTGATGAAGCTGAAGCCGTTATCGCTCATGAAATCAGTCACGTTGCCAATGGTGATATGGTCACCATGACGTTGGTTCAGGGGGTAGTAAATACCTTTGTGATCTTTATATCGCGCTTGATTGCACAGGCGGCGGCTGGCTTCCTCGGAAACCGTGATGGTGAAGGGGAAGGTAATGGTAACCCGATGATTTATTTTGGGGTATCCATGGTGTTGGAATTGGTCTTTGGCATCTTGGCCAGCATTATCACCATGTGGTTTTCGCGCCATCGTGAGTTCCATGCTGATGCAGGGTCTGCCAAATTGGTGGGCCGTGAGAAGATGATTGCTGCGCTGCAACGATTGAAAACCAGCTATGAACCACAGGAAGCTGGCAGCATGATGGCGTTTTGCATCAATGGCAAATCCAAATCACTCAGCGAACTGTTTATGTCGCACCCACCGCTAGACAAGCGGATTGAAGCATTGCGTGCTGGGCAATATCTGAAGTAAAGATCAGATGATAACCCCATCATCCTGAGCTGCTGTAGTGCATTTCGTGTTCAGGTAAAGGCGTTTAGAAGTTTGTAGTATCTTTGCAACAACAAGCCCCGGTAATAATCCGGGGCTTGTTGTTTGTGAAGTGAGCTATTGGTTTTTATCAGCGGTGACTAAGCGTGGCTGCGTCATACGCAGGCAACTGACTAAGGCAGCCAGACTGGCAAATGATCCCGCCAGCACTAATGAGATATGCGTTCCGTTAGACGGGAACCAGTTAAACATCAATGCCACCAGCGCAGCCCCGGTGGTTTGCCCTAACAGACGAGCGGTGCCCAGCATACCACTGGCTCCACCACTGCGGTGCCGAGGCGCAGATGAGATAATAGTGTGGTTATTCGGGGATTGGAATAACCCAAACCCGGCGCCACAAAGCACCATACGCCAGATAATATCGAGGTCGGTCGGGTCGCTGGGGAGTAATGCCAGCAAAAATAACCCCAGCGCGAAGATAGCGAGGCCAATTCCCCCCAGTAAACCCGCATGAATACGCTCCACCAGTCGACCTGCAATGGGAGCCATCACGATGATGGCTAACGGCCAGGGGGTTAATAGCAATCCGGTGGCGACTACATCACGCCCTAAATGAGTCTGCAGAAAGAAGGGGAGTGATACCATGGCCAGCATCTGAGCGGCAAAGGAGCAGACAGAGGTGCCCATCGACAAGGCAAAAATAGGGATGCGTAACAGGTCTACCGGCAATAGTGGTGATTCTTGATGTAACTGACGGCGGACAAAGAAATAACCGATTACCAGCAGGGCGGCAACCTCTGCAGCAATCAATGGCAGGCTTTGCCCTTGAGCAAAGCCACTGATACTGATGATCAATAGACCGAAGGTTAACGCATTCATCAGAGCACTGAGTAGGTCAAAACGCTGGTTGTTACTTTTCTGACTATTGGCAGGTAGAAATTTCATTCCCAAGAGTAGTGCGACGATGCCGATAGGTAAGTTAATGGCAAAAAGCCATTGCCAAGAGGCGACGGATAGAATCGCAGCGGCAACGGTAGGGCCAGCTGCTGAAGAGAAAGCAACAATCAATGAGTTGATACCGATACCTCGCCCGAGGATCCGTTGTGGATAGATGATACGGATCAATGCCGTATTGACGCTCATAATGGCTGCAGCGCCAAACCCTTGCAGCACGCGAGCGATAGTCAGCGTTAATAGCGAATCAGCAAGTGCACAGAACAAAGAAGTAATACTGAATAGCAATAACCCAGCCTGATAAACACGGCGATAACCAATCAGGTCACCCAGTGAAGCCAGAGACAGCAATGAAATGGTGATGGCCAATTGATAGGCGTTGACGATCCAGATCGAACTGGCAGGGCTAGCCTGCAGGTCGGTGGCGATAGTGGGCAAAGCCACATTGGCGATGGCACCATCAAGCACAGAAACGGTGATGCCGAGGGCAATAGCCAGGATCGCACCATAGCGTTGTGGAATGGGTAAACCGTCGGAATCGGAGTGCGTCATAGCCAGGCTGTTAATCAACTTAGGAAGTATTAACATGCTAATCATATTCGATGCTGAATGCACCCTCAGTTTCTGTGCTAATTGTAAAAATGGTGAGGAAATGGGGCTAATTGCTTCATTGCTGGCTATTTTTAGGCAACTTTCATTGCATGGAATAAATTGTTGCGCTTATACTCACTACCTTCAGATAGAGTATATTGAAACTCTTATTCAAATTTCCTAAAACAAAAGCAGCTAAGTAAGGTATTTACTATGGCTAGTATCGATCTAGACAAGCAACCAGACTCGGTTTCATCAGTATTAAAGGTGTTTGGTATCCTGCAGGCACTGGGTGATGAACGTGAGATTGGTATTACCGAGCTTTCGCAGCGGGTAATGATGTCAAAAAGCACGGTTTATCGTTTTTTACAGACCATGAAATCACTGGGATACGTATCCCAGGAAGGGGAGTCTGAGAAATATTCACTCACGATAAAACTGTTTGAACTGGGGGCTAAATCACTTCAACACGTTGATTTAATCCGCAGTGCCGATGTTCAGATGCGTGAATTATCAAAGCAAACCCGTGAAACCATCCACTTGGGTGCATTGGATGAGGACAGCATTGTTTACATCCACAAGATTGACTCAATGTATAATTTACGGATGTATTCGCGTATTGGCCGCCGTAACCCGTTACACAGTACTGCTATCGGTAAGGTGCTATTGGCATGGCGTGATCGTACAGAAGTTGCTGAGATCCTCTCCCAGATTGAATTTACGCGTAGTACCCCTTACACCATCAGTTGTGCTGCAGATTTGTTGCCATTGCTGGATAAAGTGCGTGAACAGGGTTTTGGCGAGGATATTGAAGAGCAGGAAGAGGGGCTGCGCTGCATCGCGGTGCCAGTGTTTGACCGCTTTGGTGTGGTTATTGCGGGGCTGAGTATCTCGTTCCCGACGATCCGTTTCTCCGAAGACGCTAAAGATACTTATGTACAACAGTTACATACCGCAGCCCGGTTGATTTCAGTACAGATGGGCTATCGCGATTATCCATTTTAACCCATCAGCAGATGTTGGCGAGGGTGTGATGAGCGCCCTTGTTGTCGGTTCTCTGGGTCATTATTGATCTGCAATTGCCTGCTAACGAGGGTGATATCGGCTTATCAGCTAGAGATGTTAACCGCCGCCGAGGCAGCGGTTAACGTTGTGAATGGATTACCTATTGATGGGTTAATTCTTTCTCATCTTCGCTATCCATAATGCTTTTGTCTGTCTGTTTCATTAATTGACTGGTTACCGTTCCCGCCGTCATGGAGCCACTGACATTCAGTGCCGTTCTTCCCATATCGATCAGCGGTTCAACCGAAATCAATAAGGCTACCAGGGTAACAGGTAAGCCCATTGCAGGCAGAACGATCAGCGCAGCAAAAGTTGCACCACCACCCACACCAGCCACACCTGCGGAACTGATGGTAACGATGCCAACTAGCGTAGCTATCCACAGAGGGTCTAGCGGATTGATTCCCACCGTTGGGGCAACCATCACGGCCAGCATTGCCGGGTAGAGGCCTGCACAGCCGTTTTGACCGATGGTGGCACCAAAGGAGGCAGAAAAACTGGCGATTGATTCTGGTACACCCAGACGGCGAGTCTGTGCTTCCACGTTGAGCGGAATAGTGGCTGCACTTGAGCGACTGGTAAAGGCAAAAGTGAGCACTGGCCATACTTTACGAAAGAATTTCAGTGGGTTCACACCGGTAAAACTTAGCAGTAGGCCATGAACCACAAACATAATAGCCAAGCCAATGTAAGAGGCGACGACAAAACTGCCTAACTTAACGATGTCATGGAAATTGGACCCAGCAACCACTTTGGTCATCAATGCCAAGACACCGTAAGGGGTGAGTTTCATCACTAAACGCACCAACTTCATTACCCAGGCTTGCAAAGTATCGATTGCTGCCAGAACACTAACCCCCTTGGGATTATCATCTTTAAGCAACTGTAGTGATGCTATGCCCAAGAAGGCGGCGAAAATAACCACACTGATGATGGATGTAGGGTTGGCTCCCGTCAGGTCAGCAAACGGATTTTTCGGTATAAATGACAAAATCAACTGTGGGACGCTAAGATCAGCCACTTTGCCGGCATAGTTGGTTTCGATAGCGGACAAACGTGCCGTTTCCTGGGCACCTTGCACCAAACCTGATGCCGTCAAACCAAACAGATTGGTGATGAACACACCCACCAATGCGGCAATCAAGGTGGTGAACAATAGGGTACCAATTGTCAGTAAACTGATGGTGCCTAAAGCAGCGGCATTATGCAGTTTTGCCACTGCACTGAGAATAGAAACGAAAACCAATGGCATGATGATCATTTGCAGCAATTGCACATAACCATTACCAACGATGTTAAACCAACTGATAGACTCTTTCAGCAGCGGATTATCTGAGCCGTAAACCAGTTGCAGCCCTAACCCAAAAACGACCCCAAGTACCAGGCCAGCCAACACTTTTTTAGCCAGACTCCATTGCTTATGGCGGGATTGTGCCAACAGCAATAGAAGGGCGGCAAAAACCATCACGTTTATTACGAGAGGTAGGTTCATCCCCATTATTTCTCCAATTATCTTTTTTGGTTGTAAAAGTGGTTACGCACAGACAGGCACCCCCATGCCTATTCAAGTTGCATGGGGCGGTTTGGTGACTCGGCCATCGTCAGGCTTTGCGCGGTTATTACCTGTGTACAATTCAACGGAACTGGCTGACAACAAGGCAAATATCGTAACAGTTTGCTAATCAACTCACTTATACCCAAGTAGAATTTGATATAACTTTTTATACAGAATCAGTGGCTTTATTGCCAGCAAAAAGGATATCTAGCCAAGTTTACCTCTGTGGTACGCCATAACCCTGTGACGCGAACCACAACGGAGCTGTACCTGCCAAGGGCAATTTCACGTTGCTCAGACCCAATGGCTATAAGCGGAAATTTTTAATTTGTTGCCAATATGACCCTATAGGCATGCTGTCATTGCCTGGCCAGTAAAGGGAAAATGCCACTAGGCACAGGCACAGAACCCGTTCTAACTGGTTGCCCTTTTGGGAATTGAGTAATGGCAGGCAGAAACGCCAGCGGCAGGGCCACAGCAAGGGGACGCCCGCCGGGGTAAGGGCATCTGCTAGCAGGTGACTAAAATAACCAATAATCATGGCATGCAATACATCGGCCGGAATGAGCCAACGACCATACACATCTAATTGTAATAACAACATACCGCCGACGATAGCCAGCAGGCTATGAGTAAAACCCCGGTGACCAAAAATGCGTGCGATAGGGATCGCAATCCAGCGCAGACGCTGACCCAATAATGACTTGGGATGATCAATATCAGGTAATAATGAAGTCAGCAGGGCGGCGGGAATGATGTGCCACCAGTCACCATGGGCAAGTGTGTCTGTTACCGCTGTTTTCTTGGCGAAAATGATACAAGCAACGGAGAAGATGAGGTGGCCTTCCGCGGTCATACTTTTACATCCTGTGCAATTTACTGTTAATTTATCCAGTATATTGATTTTCTGACTGTCAGGAAAGCGCTTTCAGTGTAACTATTTGTTAGTATTGCTCTTTCATACTTTAAGTGCATTCGGGTTTACAGCGAGTGTTGCCAGCAGTCCAACCGCATCAATGGTGATGGGCAGAGTAAGAATGGGCACTGGCACAAGCCAGTGCTAGCAGGTCAGTTAAGGTGTTCTGAGGTTAATTGTTCCAGACTTTGCAGTTGATAGTCAGCTAAGGCCCAACGGGGGTCTTGGCGATATTCTGCCGGGGGGATAACTATTGAGCGCATACGGGCTGCTTTGGTAGCAATCATGCCATTGATGGAATCTTCCAAGGTAATGCAGCATTGTGGATCACTGTTCAGACGCTCAGCGGCGATCAAATAAACTTCCGGGTGGGGTTTACTGTAAGGTAAGTATTCGGCGGAAACCAGTTGGTCAAAATAACTTTCCAGATTAAACATTTTCAACACTTGTTGCTGCATGTGCAGCGGGGAGGCAGAAGCCAGGCCAATGTTTAAATCAAGGGACCGGCAAAGCTCCAGTGATTGTTGTACCCCGGGTAACAGTGGGCGCTTTTCTTGTACCAGTTCGATGGCCCGTTCAATAATGCGCTGGGCAACTTCCTCTTGGGAAACACCTTGCCACGGCATGGCCTGATACCACATTCTGACTACTTGATCGATCCTTAACCCCAGTGTATCTGGCAAATTATGGCGATCTGACAGATCCAGACCCAATGCGCCAAAAATATCCAGTTCCGCCTGAAGCCACAATGGCTCGGAGTCGATCAGTAAACCATCCATGTCGAAGATAGCCGTTGTTATTGGTTGAAAATATGCCATTAAATATTCACTCCTACAGTGCTGGTAGATACCCATAGTTTGATGTTTTCATCACTCTACCATTTTTACTCATCGGCGGCTTGCACAGCATCAAGTGGCTGAGCAAGCCATGTGAACATCGCATATAGCCAATCTCGGTATCGCTGGATAACGACAGGTAAGAAAACGGTGGGCGAGTTTGATTAACTGCGGGTAAACTGGTAATCAAGTTTATTCAAATGTAGCCATATCCTAGGAGGGTCAATCCTCCATTGATGCAACAAGGTTGTCGTTTATCGGTGATGGGTATAGCTCAATGAATAGTTACGTCCTTATAAGGGGAACTCATGACGTATCAACAGGCCGGGCGCGTTGCCATACTTAAGCGGATTTTTGGATGGGTTATTTTTATCCCTGCGTTGGTTTCGACACTGATTTCTCTATTGAATTTTGTCTATCAGCACAGTGAAAAATCCGCAGGGCTTAATGCCGTTATGTTGGATTTTGCGCATGTTATGTTGGATATGGCACGGCTGAACTCACCATTTTTAAATGTCTTTTGGTACAACTCGCCAGTTCCTGATGCGGCTAACAGCTTGTTTGCTGGTGCAAACTTGATGTTTATCATTATCTACTTTCTGATCTTTGTCGGTCTGGCATTGCAAGCCTCGGGTGCGCGGATGTCGCGGCAGGTGAAGTTTATCCGTGAAGGTCTTGAAGATCAGATGATTTTAGAACGCGCTAAGGGAGACGAAGGGCAGACTCGGGAACAGTTAGAGGCGAAGGTCATTTTGCCGCACCATACCATTTTTTTGCAGTATTTCCCGTTGTATATTTTACCAATAATGATTGCGGTGGTGGCTTACTTTCTATTCAAGTTATTGGGGCAAATGGCAGGGGCGTCTTAATACTTTACAGGATAGGAAATCGGGCGCGGTGAGCGCCCTGATGGTTTATGGTGTTTTTGCCTGATGGTTTATGGTGTTTTTGATTTTAACAACGCTTCCACCGCTCGTTGCGCGGTAACCAGATGCTGACCACCAAACAGGTTGCAGCGGTTAAGCAGATAGTAAAGTTGATACAGGGGTTGGCGTTCAATAAAACCGGCTTCCAAAGGCCATATGCTTTGGTAGCCATCATAAATTTGCGGGGGTAATTCAGGGTAAAGCGGTAGCATCGACAAATCACACTCCCGATCACCCCAATAGCAGGCAGGGTCAAACATAATTGGCCCATCGACAGCTTGTGCACAGTTAGCTGGCCAGAGATCGCCATGTAACAGAGAAGGTTGTGGCTGATGATGTTGTAGCTGCTGGTAGACGAGGTCAATAATGATGTCGATATCACCGAAAGTGATGCCTTTCTCTGCCGCCAATTGTAACTGCCAGCCGATGCGTTGTTCAGCGAAGAACTCACCCCAACGGCGTCGCCAGGTATTGGGTTGTGGCGTGGTGGAGAGCTCGTTATCAAAGTCGAGACCAAACTGAGGCTGTTCGCTCCATTGGTGTAGACGGGCGAGTTGTTGACCTAGACAATAGGCCCCATGAGCATCGAGCATTTTTAGTGGTTGGTATTCGAGTAGTAAAAAACTGTTATTACGATCACTACCAACACCATAGACTTCGGGTACCCGCACAGTTTTACTGCGAGCCAGTAGCGTTAGCTGGTCAGCTTCTGCGCTGAATATGGGTAACATTTCACGGGTATCGCATTTTACAAACACGTCGTTATTACCAAAGCGTAGGTACCATGCCGGATGAATTTCTCCTCCAGGTAGTTCTTTCTTTTCGCGGATTTCTGCGTTACCAAGGTGTTCACTTAATAGACGGCTAACGGCTTGCCACATAGTAATCCCCTTTTGTGTTACCTACGATTTCATTAGCTTAACGCTTTTTCTGCTGTGAAAACACGATGTGGCGCACAGCAACTCACTCTGCTGGCGTAAATATCATCATATGTTTAACAGACTATATACCATCGGCATGCCAGCGACTACAGTAGGTTGGCAACAACATGAGTCAGGGAGAGGGATAATGTTATTTACTCAAATAATAATTAACAATATCAATGTTATTAAGGGTAATCAGAGCAAAACAGGGCAAGTAAGCATAGGCACTGAAAATAATAGTACCGACTTGTGGTGGTAAAGTTTTATGTATCAATATGTAACCGCGTTATATCGTTATAATCGTCATAGTAGTCCAAGGGCATTACCTCAGATTTTAACTTTATCAATCACCGATTCTCTTTAGTATATTATCAATTATCCTGTTGATATATATATTGTATTTACTTTTCGATGTGAATTTCAGACCTCAATAAGCCCTTTGTATATTGGCGGCATTGATAAAGTTATTAAGAAATAGCTATTGGTATTGATGTGCTAGCTAGGGCCAGTTATCCATTTGGATAGGTTGAATACCTGCACGAAATGTGAGCTTTAAGATTGACTCATCAATCACCTCTTGGTATATGGGTACCCTGATAATAGAACCAAGCATCCTTAACCAGTTGTATCTACGAAGCAACTTATTACAAGGAGTGGGGGATTCTTTCTGTGAAAACAAAAATTGCCTGCCTAACGGCGATCATATTATTGGTTGGTTGCGCTAAAACACCGCAAACAACCAGCAACATAACAAGCAGTCCCGGTGGTTGGTTGAAGCCTCCTACGCAGATGCCCAATAATCGTACAGGAACACCGGTCGCTTATAACGATTATATTCGCCAGGCTGCCAGCAATTACGGCGTGGATGAGGCGTTAATTAAGGCGATCATTAAGGTAGAATCTGGGTTTAACCCGAATGCGGTCAGTACTTCTAATGCCGTGGGGTTAATGCAACTAAAATCGTCAACTGCTGGGCGCGATGTCTATCGTTTGAAGGGGAAAGATGGGCAGCCAAGTTCACGTGAGTTGAAGGACCCGGCAGTCAATATTGATCTGGGAACAGCCTATATCAATATTATTCAAAGCCAACAACTTGCCGGGATCACCAATCCCCAAACGCTGCACTATGCCACTATTGTCTCTTATGTTAACGGTGCTGGCGCAATGTTACGGACGTTTTCGCAGGATAAACGTGTGGCAGTAAACCGCATCAATCAGATGAGTCCGGATGAATTTTACCAGCATATCCAGAAGAGACACCCGGCACCGCAAGCACAGCGTTATTTATGGAAAGTGACCACGGCTTATAAGACGATGGTAGAGTAACTACCTATTAACATAACTGGTCACGATAAAGTGGCCAGTTTTGTTTTAGCAGACTGGGGAGTGACTATTGATGGACAAGATCGACCTACATATGCACTCCAGCTACAGTGATGATGCAGATTTTCCGGTTGAAACCGTTATCGCTCGCTGCCAAGCCAATGGCATCAGTACGTTAGCGATAACCGACCACAATAGCGCTTACTCGGTGCTGAAAGCCAAAACATTTGCTTCCCCCAGTCTGAATATACTCTCCGGCATTGAGATCGATTGTACCTTTGAAGGTCGTAACTTCCATCTGTTGGGATATGGGTTTACTCACAGTGACGACTTCGTCACGATCCATAATCATTTTAATGGTATCCAACGGGAACAGACGCCCAAAAAGTTTGAAAAACTGCGTGAATTAAATTTTTATCTTGATGAGCAACGGCTGGAACAGGTCTGTGGCGGTGCAATCCCACAAGAGGAACAGATGGGGGAGGTGATCCTGGAGGATCAGCGCAATGCGGATCACCCTCTGTTATTACCTTACCGTGCTGGTGGCAGTAGGTCGGATATGCCGCTGATCAACTTCTACTGGGATTTTTTTGGTCCAGGAAAGGTGTGTTATCTTCCGGTGACTTATCCTGCAATGAGCACGATGGTGGAGGTGATCCGTCACAATGGCGGGATACCGATTTTGGCACATATTGGGGCTAACGTTAAATTCCACCATAGCCAGGTGATTGACGATGTGCTCAAGATCGGGGTGATGGGGGTGGAGGTATTCTCAAGTTATCATTCACCAGAGTTGGCGGAGCAACTGTATCAATTTACTGTTGGCCGCTCGGCATTTGTAACTTGTGGTAGTGATTTCCACGGGCGTAACAAACCTAAAATCGAAGTTGGACAATGTGCCTATGGCCCGCAGCATCTTGCTGAAATAAAACGTTTTGTTTCTGCTGCCAGCGCATGAATCCCTTCTGTTCGGCTCGGTACAATAAAAGCGCTTAAGAACAGTACCGTCATTATCTGATATCAATAGCTTGTTAAGCCTCCCAAAACTCTTGATGAGAACCTCATCGGAATGAACCGATGTTGCTTGTATTCGGCTAAGTTGTTCTGTGACGCGTAGACAAATTTAGTGTTATTATTCATGCTGCTTTTATTAATTATTGAAAGCCTGCCGTTAGCGGCCTACCAGGTTATGTGCCAATCTGGCAATTGTGGGCGAGATATGACATATAACTTATTAATTACTAATCAAATATCTGTACTACATGTGATCTGTCGTGAGGGTCACCACTGTAGATAAGGAATTATTAATGCCCGTTATTACTCTTCCTGACGGAAGTCAGCGTCATTATGATCATGCCGTTTCTCCAATGGATGTTGCTCGTGATATTGGTCCTGGTCTGGCCAAAGCCTGTATTGCTGGCCGCGTAAATGGTGAATTGACCGATGCCAGCGATTTGATCGAATCCGATGCTCAGTTGGCTATCATCACGATAAAAGATGATGAAGGCGTAGAAATCATGCGTCACTCTTGTGCGCATTTGCTGGGTCATGCCATCAAACAACTGTGGCCAAATACTAAAATGGCCATTGGGCCAGTGATCGATAATGGTTTTTATTATGACGTTGATCTCGACCATACTCTGACGCAGGAAGATATTGATCTGCTGGAAAAGCGGATGCATGAATTGGCTGACAAAGATTATGACGTCATCAAGAAAAAGGTGAGTTGGCAGGAAGCGCGTGACACTTTTGCTGCCCGTGGTGAAAGCTATAAAGTGGCGATTTTGGATGAGAATGTCAGCCGTGATGACCATCCGGGCCTTTATCATCATGAAGAATATATCGACATGTGCCGTGGTCCGCACGTGCCGAATATGCGCTTTTGCCACCATTTCAAACTGCAGAAGACCTCCGGGGCTTACTGGCGTGGTGACAGCAAGAATAAAATGCTGCAACGTATTTATGGTACTGCCTGGGCAGATAAAAAGCAGTTGAACGCCTATTTGCAGCGCCTGGAAGAAGCCGCTAAACGTGACCACCGCAAAATTGGTAAACAGCTCGACCTTTACCATATGCAGGAAGAAGCACCGGGTATGGTGTTTTGGCATAACGATGGCTGGACCATTTTCCGTGAGCTGGAAGCTTTTGTCCGTATGAAGCTTAAAGAGTACCAGTATCAGGAAGTGAAAGGGCCGTTTATGATGGACCGTGTCCTTTGGGAGAAAACTGGGCACTGGGAAAACTATAAAGAAGCGATGTTTACCACATCGTCAGAAAACCGTGAATATTGCATTAAACCGATGAACTGCCCGGGTCATGTGCAAATCTTTAATCAAGGGTTGAAGTCTTACCGTGATTTGCCGCTGCGTATGGGTGAGTTTGGTAGTTGCCATCGTAATGAACCATCCGGTTCGCTGCATGGCTTGATGCGTGTCCGTGGTTTCACTCAGGATGATGCTCATATCTTTTGTACCGAAGATCAGGTTCGTTCAGAGGTGAATGACTGTATCAAGATGGTCTATGATATGTACGGTACCTTCGGCTTTGAAAAAATCGCAGTGAAACTCTCTACGCGTCCAGAGAAACGTATCGGTACGGATGAGATGTGGACCCGCGCTGAGGACGATCTGGCCGCTGCGCTGACTGAAAACGGTATTCCGTTTGAGTTTCAGCCAGGTGAAGGGGCCTTTTACGGACCAAAAATTGAATTTACCTTGCATGATTGTTTGGATCGCGCATGGCAATGTGGTACCGTGCAACTCGATTTCTTCTTACCAGGCCGTTTAGGCGCATCGTATGTTGGCGAAAACAACGAACGTCTGGTTCCGGTAATGATTCACCGTGCTATCTTGGGTTCCATGGAACGTTTCATTGGTATCCTTACCGAAGAATATGCCGGTTTCTACCCAACCTGGATTGCTCCAGTGCAGGTAGTGGTGATGAATATCACCGATAGTCAGTCTGATTATGTCCAGCAATTGACAAAAAAACTGCAAGATGCAGGCATTAGAGCAAAAGCGGACTTGAGAAACGAGAAGATTGGCTTTAAAATTCGCGAACATACTTTACGTCGGGTTCCTTACATGTTGGTGTGCGGTGATAAAGAAGTCGAAACAGGCAAAGTTGCCGTTCGTACTCGCCGCGGCAAAGACCTGGGAAGCCTGGATGTAAGTGACGTTATAGACAAGCTGCAAAAAGAGATCCGCAGCCGTAGTCTTCATCAACTGGAGGAATAAAGTATTAAAGGCGGAAAACGAGTTCAACCGGCGCGTCCAAATCGGATTAACAGAGAGATTCGCGCGCAAGAAGTTCGCCTAACAGGCGTCGATGGCGAGCAGATTGGTATTGTCAGTCTGAATGAAGCTCTTGAAAAAGCTGAGGAAGCAGGTGTTGATTTAGTAGAAATCAGCCCAAATGCCGAACCGCCAGTTTGCCGAATCATGGATTACGGCAAGTTCCTTTACGAGAAGAGTAAGTCGACTAAAGAACAGAAGAAGAAACAAAAAGTTATCCAGGTGAAGGAAATCAAATTCCGTCCTGGTACCGATGATGGCGACTATCAGGTCAAACTACGCAACCTGATTCGCTTTCTGGAAGATGGCGATAAAGCCAAAATCACCCTGCGTTTCCGTGGGCGTGAAATGGCGCACCAGCAGATCGGTATGGAAGTGCTTAACCGCGTCCGTAAAGACCTGTGTGATGATATTGATCTGGCAGTGGTCGAATCCTTCCCTACGAAGATCGAAGGCCGTCAGATGATCATGGTGCTCGCACCTAAGAAGAAACAGTAAGGCTTCCAAGTAATTTAACCTGCGCAGCGCTTGCGTTGTGCAGGTTTTATTCGCCTTATTGATTCGTTGTTTAACAATGCGAAGTGGATTTAATTAACATGCCAAAGATTAAAACTGTACGTGGTGCAGCCAAGCGCTTCAAAAAAACCGGGAGCGGTGGTTTTAAGCGTAAACATGCTAACCTGCGTCATATTCTGACCAAAAAATCAACCAAGCGTAAACGTCATCTGCGTCCGAAAGGCATGGTGTCTAAGAACGATCTGGTCCTGGTAATTGCGTGCTTGCCGTACGCATAAGCCGCTTTTTTTTGAATCAAGAATAAGACTTTAGGAGAGAGCATATGGCTCGCGTAAAACGTGGTGTAATTGCACGCGCACGTCACAAGAAAATTTTAAAGCAGGCGAAAGGTTACTACGGTGCCCGTTCGCGCGTATATCGTGTTGCCTTCCAGGCAGTAATCAAAGCAGGACAGTATGCTTACCGTGACCGTCGTCAACGTAAGCGTCAATTCCGTCAGCTGTGGATTGCACGTATTAACGCAGCTGCTCGTCAGAACGGCCTGTCCTACAGCAAGTTCATTAATGGCCTGAAAAAAGCCTCTATTGAAATTGACCGTAAGATCCTGGCTGATATCGCTGTATTTGACAAAGTGGCCTTTGGCGCACTGGTTGAAAAAGCGAAAGCAGCTCTGGCGTAAGAATAAGAAGAGGGAGCTTGCTCCCTCTTTTATCCTTGTATCAGAGAGTAAAAGTGACATTTGTTGGCCGTAGCATAAGACAGGCCGATTTTTATTTAACAAGGTAATGCAAGTATGCACACTGCTATGTTTCGTTTCTTTTTTTCCTTTAGCGCCTGATTACAGGGGGCTTTGCGCGTAAGAAAAGAAACGAAAAATAGCGCTCAAGCCTCCCTCATGGAGGCTTTTTTGCTTTTGGTCATAGAACATAAATTATCAGTCATGACTTAGGGCCATATCGGCCAGAGGAAGAGGAACATAATGCCACATCTCGCAGAGCTGGTTGCTAAGGCAATAGCAGCCATAGAAGATGCCCAGGATGTTGCCGCGTTGGATTTGGTACGCGTCGAATATTTAGGCAAAAAAGGTCATTTTACCTTGCAGATGCAGTCACTACGGGATGTCCCCGCAGATGAGCGCCCGGCCGCTGGTGCAGTAATTAACCAGGCTAAACAGGATGTTCAGGATGCGCTGAATACACGTAAGAATGCGTTGGAATCAGCCGTATTGAATGCGCGCTTGGCCGCAGAGACCATCGATGTCTCTTTGCCTGGTCGTCGCCTGGAGAATGGTGGTTTGCATCCGGTTAGCCGCACCATTGAACGTATTGAAACCTTTTTTGGTGAGCTGGGCTTTTCAGTAGAAACTGGGCCTGAAATTGAAGATGACTATCACAACTTTGATGCCTTGAATATTCCAGGGCACCACCCGGCACGGGCCGACCATGACACCTTCTGGTTTGATGCGACACGCCTGCTGCGTACTCAGACTTCCGGTGTGCAGATCCGCACCATGAAGAACCAGCAACCGCCAATTCGTATTATTGCGCCGGGTCGTGTGTACCGCAATGACTACGATCAGACACATACGCCAATGTTCCATCAGATGGAAGGCTTGATCGTTGATAAAAATATCAGCTTTACCAATCTGAAAGGAACGCTGCACGAATTCCTTAATAACTTCTTTGAAGAACATTTGCAGATCCGCTTCCGTCCTTCTTATTTCCCGTTTACAGAACCTTCAGCGGAAGTGGATGTGATGGGGAAAAATGGCAAATGGCTGGAAGTGTTAGGTTGCGGCATGGTGCACCCGAACGTGCTACGTAATGTTGGCATCGATCCAGAGATCTATTCTGGCTTCGCCTTCGGTATGGGCATGGAGCGCTTGACTATGTTGCGTTACGGTGTCACCGATTTGCGTGCATTTTTCGAAAATGACCTGCGTTTCCTCAAACAGTTTAAGTAAGGCGGGAATATCACATGAAATTCAGTGAACTCTGGTTGCGTGAGTGGGTAAACCCAGCCATCAGCAGCGAAGCATTATCCACTCAGATCACCATGGCAGGCCTTGAGGTAGATGGCGTTGAAGCCGTTGCAGGTGTTTTTGATGGTGTGGTGGTGGGGCATGTCGTGGAGTGCGGGCAGCATCCTAATGCCGATAAACTGCGTGTCACTAAAGTAGATGTCGGGGGTGAACGCCTGCTGGATATCGTTTGTGGGGCACCTAATTGCCGTACTGGCCTTAAAGTCGCGGTGGCTACCGTGGGCGCGGTGCTGCCAGGTGATTTCAAAATCAAGGCCGCCAAGTTACGGGGCGAACCGTCTGAAGGTATGTTGTGTTCATTTTCCGAACTAGCGATCTCCGATGATCATGATGGCATCATTGAATTGCCGCAAGATGCGCCAATTGGTACGGATATTCGTGATTACTTAAAGCTGAATGACAACGCAATCGAAATCAGTGTGACGCCAAATCGTGCCGATTGCCTGGGTATTATTGGTGTCGCGCGGGATGTTGCCGTATTGAACCAACTGCCGCTGAATGAGCCAGAGATGAGCCCGGTGGTTGCGACAATTTCTGATACGCTGCCAATCCGTGTAGAAGCGCCACAGGCGTGTCCACGTTATCTCGGTCGAGTAGTGAAGGGCATCAACGTAAAGGCACCTTCACCGCTTTGGATGCGTGAAAAACTGCGCCGTAGTGGTATTCGTTCTATTGATGCAGTGGTGGATGTTACCAACTATGTACTGATGGAGTTAGGTCAGCCGATGCACGCCTTCGATTTGAATCGCATTGAAGGTGGCATTGTGGTGCGTATGGCAAGTGCTGGGGAAACCTTGCGCCTGCTGGATGGTAACGAGGCCAAATTAAGCGCAGATACCTTAGTGATTGCCGATCATCAAAAAGCCCTGGCAATGGGCGGTATCTTTGGTGGCGAACATTCTGGTGTGAATGATGAAACGCAGGATGTGTTGCTGGAGTGTGCTTTTTTCAATCCACTGGCCATTACTGGCCGAGCGCGTCGTCATGGCCTGCATACCGATGCTTCCCACCGCTATGAGCGCGGCGTGGATCCTGCATTGCAATACAAAGCCATGGAACGCGCAACAAGCTTGCTTATCGAAATCTGCGGTGGTCAGGCCGGCCCGGTGATTGATGTTACCGATGAAAACAGCTTACCAAAACGCGCCTCCATTCTGTTGCGTCGTGAAAAACTTGACCGTTTGATTGGTCATGTGGTGCCGAGCAATCAGGTGAGTGATATTTTGCGCCGTTTGGGTTGCCAGGTAACTGAGCAGGGTGATAATTGGCTGGCGGTTGCACCAAGCTGGCGCTTTGATATGGAAATCGAAGAAGATCTGGTGGAAGAAGTTGCCCGTATTTATGGCTATAACAACATTCCCGATGTGCCAGTGCGTGCCGATTTAGTCATGTCTCAGCATCGTGAATCTGATCTGGACTTGAAGCGCGTGAAAACCATGTTGGTGGATCATGGCTTCCAGGAAGCAATTACTTACAGTTTTGTTGATCCGAAAGTGCAGGCATTACTGCACCCCAATGAAGAGGTGCTGATCCTGCCAAGCCCTATTTCCGTTGATATGTCGGCAATGCGTCTCTCGTTGTGGACGGGGTTGCTGTCAGCGGTGGTATATAACCAGAATCGTCAACAGACACGTGTACGCCTGTTTGAAAGCGGGTTGCGCTTTGTGCCTGATACTCATGCTGATCTGGGTATCCGTCAGGATGTCATGCTGGCAGGGGTGATCGCTGGGCATACACACGAAGAACATTGGGATCTGGCAAGAAAGCCTGTGGACTTCTATGATTTAAAAGGCGATCTGGAATCTGTATTAGAATTGACAGGTAAATTATCTGACATTCAGTTCAAATCGGAGGCCAATCCCGCATTACATCCAGGGCAGAGTGCTGCAATTTATTTGCAGGGTGAGCGCATCGGTTTCATCGGTGTAATTCACCCAGAACTTGAGCGTAAACTGGATCTTAACGGCAGAACAGTGGTATTTGAACTGGAGTGGAACAAGGTCGCGACCCGCGCTGTGCCTCAGGCGCGTGAGGTTTCCCGCTTCCCTGCAAACCGCCGTGATATTGCTGTCGTAGTGGCTGAAAACGTCGCGGCAGAAGATATTTTGGCGGAGTGCAAGAAAGTTGGCGTAAATCAGATAGTTGGCGTAAACTTGTTCGATGTGTACCGTGGCAAAGGCGTAGCAGAGGGTTACAAGAGCTTGGCTATCAGTCTGATATTGCAGGATAATGCCCGTACACTGGAAGAAGAGGAGATTGCCTCTACCGTTGCGAAATGTGTAGAGGCGCTAAAACAGCGGTTCCAAGCATCCTTGAGGGATTGAACCTATGGCGCTTACTAAAGCTGAAATGTCAGAACACCTGTTTGAAAAGCTTGGGCTTAGCAAACGGGACGCCAAAGACCTGGTAGAACTGTTCTTTGAAGAAGTCCGTCGGGCTCTGGAGAATGGGGAACAAGTGAAACTATCGGGTTTTGGTAATTTTGATTTGCGAGATAAAAACCAACGTCCGGGACGCAATCCGAAAACCGGTGAAGACATTCCGATTACGGCGCGTCGTGTGGTCACCTTCCGTCCGGGTCAGAAACTGAAAAGCCGGGTTGAGAATGCGAACCCGAAAGAGTAAGTTGGAATAAACCAAAAAGGCCGCGTTTGCGGCCTTTTTCTTATGGGAAATATAAGGACTGGGAGCTTGGCGCTATGTCTGCCAATAACACGTCTGCCAATAACATGCCAACCAATCACACGCCAAATAACACACCAACCAATCACACCTTCACTTGGTTGCAACAAAATCAGCAGCGCCGTGATAAGCGTTATTTGTTGTTATTGATGCTGGCAATGTTAGTGGTTTTTATTCTCAGCTTAAGTGCGGGAGATATCTGGATCTGGCCCTCACAGTGGTTCAGTGAATCAGCCCAACTATTTGTTTGGCAGTTGCGTCTGCCACGTGCTTTAGCGGTGATGGTGGTCGGCGCGAGTCTGGCAGTAGCGGGAGCGGCGATGCAGGCAGTGTTTGAAAATCCGTTGGCAGAACCCGGTTTACTCGGTGTGGCGAATGGTGCTGGTGTGGCGTTAGTACTGGCTGTTCTGTTGGGGCATGGCTTGCTCCCTGTCATATTACTGAGTTTGAGTGCCATTGGCGGTGCGCTGGCCATGACTTTTCTGCTGCTGGGTTTTGCCTTGCGCCATCGCTTGAGTAATGCCCGTTTGCTGTTGGTGGGGGTTGCGTTGGGGATGGTATGCAGCGCAGTGATGATCTGGGCGGTTTATTTTAGCTCAAGCCTTGATCTGCGCCAATTGATGTATTGGATGATGGGGGGATTTGGCGGAGTGGATTGGCGGCAGAAGTGGCTATTATTGTTGCTGTTACCGGTGCTGGTCTGGTTATGCTTGCAAGGTTCGGTGTTAAACATGATGGCACTGGGTGAGGTACAAGCCAGGCAGTTGGGTCTTTCTATTCACCTTTGGCGCAATCTTATCGTGCTGGCTATTGGTTGGCTGGTCGGTACCAGCGTGGCTTTAGCGGGCGTTATTGGTTTTATTGGGCTGGTTATTCCGCATATTTTGCGTTTGACGGGGTTGACTAACCAACGTTTCCTGTTGCCGGGTTGCGCTATGGCCGGGGCTGGAGTGCTATTGGCTGCTGATGTGGTCGCACGTATTGTACTTTTTTCATCCGAATTACCTATCGGTGTGGTGACCGCGACATTGGGCGCACCGGTATTTATCTGGTTGTTGATTGGGACAAAAAATGTCAGATAACAATGTCAGATAACAATGCCAGATAACTATGCCAGATAAAAATGCCAGCCAGCCAGTGGTACGGTGCAAAAGTTAACGGGCATCAACCAACAACCTCTGTTGACGTAAGGAATATCAGGAATATGCTGCAATTGAGTCAAGTGGGTGTAGCAGGGCGTTTGACCCGCTTTTCTGGGCAGATTGCCGCTGGGGTGCAACTCCATTTGGTCGGTCCAAATGGCGCAGGGAAAAGCACCTTGTTGGCACGGTTAGCGGGAATATTGCCGGGCGTAGGTGAAATCCGCTTATCAGGGGTGCCAATCGATGAGTATTCAGCCAATCAACTGGCCAGATACCGCGCTTACCTTTGTCAGCAACAACCTCCAATGGCACTGATGACGGTATTTCAATACCTCGCACTACATCAACCGACTGGATCCGATGAAAGTCATTTGGAAAAGGCGATTTGCTACCTGACACAAAGCCTCAAACTTGAGGATAAGTTGCCGCGTATGCTGACACAACTTTCCGGTGGGGAATGGCAACGTGTTCGTCTGGTTGCGGTACTGCTGCAGGTTTGGCCGACGGTGAATCCGCAAAGCCAACTATTGCTACTTGATGAACCTACCAACAGCCTGGATATTGCTCAGAAAATGGCGTTGGACAGGCTGCTAGGTGAATTTTGCCATAGTGGCCGCACTGCCTTGGTGTGTGCACATGACCTTAACCATACATTACAGCAGGCAGACCAGATATGGCTGCTACATCAAGGGCGTTTGGTGGCCCAGGGCCGTGCGCAGGAAGTGATGGTGCCAGCGTTATTATCCGATGTTTATGGTATTGATTTTCATCTACAGGTGTTAGGGGATCAAAATTGGCTGATAGCCAAGGCGCTGTAACTATTACTAGGCGTTGGTTATCCTTGTGCACTGAGGTCACTTAAGCGTGGGCATATATTAAAAGAATATCTGAAAAACCCGGTTAAAAAACTATTTAATATTGAAGAATTCGAGTTTCGTGCTACGATGGAAGCTCTAAGTTAGAATTAAGTAAATAAGTATTATAGCATAAAAATATTTTTCAAATTTTTAGCGCTATCTATCGGTAATACAGGTAGTTAGCTCCTTTCTTGAAAATAGTCAATTCGATCTATCTGGGATCACTCTCTGATGTTTACCACTTGTTAAACATTAGAGTTTTACCGTGGCTTAAAGAATTCTTGCGATGTTTGGGGTTTAATTATGGATCAATTTCTACCTTTTTCGCGCCCAGCGATTGGTGATGAAGAGATTGCGGCGGTAGAAAAGGTATTACGTTCCGGCTGGATCACTACCGGGCCGCAGAATCAGCAATTAGAAAGTGAGTTTTGCAAAACGTTTGGATGTAAACACGCAATTGCTGTCTGCTCCGCTACTGCGGGTATGCATATCACCTTGATGGCATTAGGAATAGGGCCAGGTGATGAGGTGATTACACCTTCCCAGACCTGGGTGTCTACCATCAATATGATCGAACTGCTTGGCGCAACGCCGGTGATGATCGATGTGGATCACGATACGTTGATGGTTAGCGCTGCGGATGTTGAGTCTGCCATTACTGCACGGACTAAAGCCATTGTGCCGGTTCATTATGCAGGGGCACCACTACCGATAGCGGCGTTACGCGAAGTGGCCCAGCGCCATAATATTCCTTTGATCGAAGATGCCGCCCATGCAGTGGGGACGCGTTTCAATGGGGAGTGGGTTGGCGCACGTGGTACAGCGATTTTTTCTTTCCATGCCATCAAGAATCTGACTTGCGCTGAAGGTGGCTTGATTGCCACTGATGACGATGCGCTGGCTGATCGCTTGCGTTGTTTGAAATTTCATGGCTTGGCTGTTGATGCTTTTGACCGTCAATTGCAGGGGCGTAAACCGCAGGCCGAGGTGATTGAACCGGGTTATAAATATAACCTTTCTGATATCCATGCCGCCATTGCCGTGGTACAACTGGCTCGGTTGCCTGAGCTTAACGCGCGGCGCAAAGTGTTGGCTGAACGCTACCTCAGCGCACTGAAAGATTCCCCATTTCAGCCTTTAGGCTTGCCCGATTATCCCCATGATCATGCGTGGCATCTGTTTATGATCCGTGTTGATGCACAACGTTGTGGCATTGAGCGTGACCAATTGATGGAGCGCTTGAAAGAGGTGGGGGTGGGGACGGGTTTGCATTTCCGCGCTGCCCACATGCAAAAATATTATCGTGAACGTTATCCGGACCTTTCTTTGCCGAATACTGAGTGGAATTCAGCGCGCTTATGCACGTTACCGCTATTCCCGGATATGACAGAAGCGGATGTCGACCGCGTCGTAAATGCCTTATTTTCTATTCTGGAGTCTTCACGTGTCTCGCTTTGAACCGATTAAAAAAGTGTCGGTGGTGATACCGGTATTTAATGAGCAGGAAAGTTTGCCTGCATTACTGGAGCGTACCACCACCGCCTGTAAGCAATTATCACAACCCTATGAAATCATTTTGGTTGATGATGGTAGCAGTGACAACTCAGCCGAGATGTTGGCCGCAGCTGCGGAGCAGCCGGATAGCTGTATTATCGCGGTATTACTCAATCGTAACTATGGTCAGCACTCTGCCATTATGGCGGGTTTTAATCAGGTCAGTGGTGACCTGGTGATCACACTGGATGCTGATCTGCAAAATCCACCAGAAGAAATTCCTCGGTTGGTTAGTGTGGCAGAAGAGGGGTATGACGTCGTCGGTACGGTGCGTGCCAACCGTCAGGATTCTTGGTTCCGCAAAACGGCCTCGCGTGTGATTAATATGATGATCCAGCGAGCCACCGGTAAATCCATGGGGGATTACGGTTGCATGTTGCGGGCTTATCGTCGCCATATCATTGATGCAATGCTGCATTGCCATGAGCGCAGTACCTTTATCCCGATTCTGGCGAATACGTTTGCGCGCTCTACAACAGAGATTGAAGTGAGCCATGCAGAGCGTGAGTTTGGTGACTCCAAATACAGCCTGATGAAGCTGATTAATCTCATGTATGACCTGGTGACCAGCCTGACCACCACACCACTGCGTTTGCTTAGTGTTGTCGGTAGTGTGATTGCGTTGTCCGGGTTTGTGTTGGCGATATTGTTGCTGGTACTGCGCTTGATTTTAGGCCCGGATTGGGCCGTTGGCGGTGTATTCACCCTGTTTGCCGTGCTGTTTACCTTTATTGGTGCACAGTTTATCGGTATGGGATTGCTGGGGGAGTATATCGGTCGTATTTATAACGATGTTCGTGCTCGCCCGCGTTATTTTGTTCAGAAAGTAGTCGGTGCCAAACAGGCCCAAAATACTCAGGAAGAAGAAAGATGAAAGCCATTGTATTTGCTTACCATGATATCGGCTGTGCCGGCTTAAAAGCAGTCACTGAAGCGGGCTATGATGTGCAGGCTGTTTTTACACATACCGATGATCCTGGTGAGAACAACTTCTTCTCCTCTGTCGCGCGTCAAGGGGCGGAGCTTGATCTGCCTGTCTATGCACCAGAAGATGTGAATCACCCGCTGTGGGTCGAACGTATACGTGAACTGCAGCCAGATATTATTTTCTCTTTCTATTACCGCAACATGCTGGGGGAGGAGATCCTCTCACTGGCCCCGCAAGGTGGTTTTAATCTGCATGGTTCACTGTTGCCAAAATATCGTGGTCGTGCACCCATTAATTGGGCCGTATTGAACGGGGAAACGGAAACCGGGGCAACGCTACACAAGATGGTTAAGCGCCCAGATGCAGGTGATATTGTTGGTCAGCATAAAGTGACCATTAGCGAAGATGACACCGCCTTGACGCTTCACAAGAAAGTGTTGGAAGCGGCTAAGGTCGTCTTGGCAGAGCAGTTGCCTAAGCTGAAGAACGGCACGGCGATCTTTACTCCGCAAAACGAAGCGCAAGCCAGTTATTTTGGTCGCCGTACTGCGGCTGACGGTGAGCTCCAGTGGCATAAATCTGCCCATGAGCTCAACAATCTGGTGCGTGCCGTAACCGAACCCTATCCCGGTGCCTTCAGCTATCTTGGGCAACGGCAGTTGATTGTCTGGCGTTCACGTGTGTTGAATATGCAACATGACAAACAACCTGGCACAGTGCTAAGCACATCACCGTTGGTTATTGCCTGTGGTGAAGGGGCACTGGAAATCGTCGCTGGGCAAAGTGAGTCCGGTTTATACGTGCAGGGTAGCCGCTTGGCGCTGGAAATGGGCATTGTGACTGATGTCCGCTTGTCACCAAAGGCTAGTGTTACCAAGAAGCGTAGAACACGTGTATTGATCCTCGGGGTTAACGGTTTTATTGGTAATCACTTGACCGAGCGTTTGCTGCGTGAAGATCAGTATGATATTTATGGCCTGGATATCGGTTCTGATGCTATCAGCCGTTTCCTGGATAACCCACGTTTCCACTTTGTGGAAGGGGATATCAGTATTCACTCTGAGTGGATCGAATATCACATCAAGAAATGTGATGTGATATTGCCACTGGTAGCTATTGCTACGCCGATTGAGTATACCCGTAACCCGCTACGTGTTTTCGAACTGGATTTTGAAGAGAACCTGAAAATCGTTCGTGACTGCGTGAAATACAACAAACGCATCATTTTTCCATCCACATCCGAAGTTTACGGTATGTGTGATGACAAAGAGTTTGATGAGGACCATTCGCGTCTCATCGTCGGGCCGATCAACAAGCAGCGTTGGATTTACTCGGTTTCCAAGCAATTGCTGGATCGCGTCATCTGGGCTTATGGTGCCAAAGAAGGGCTGAAATTCACGTTGTTCCGTCCATTTAACTGGATGGGCCCACGTTTAGATAACCTGGATGCCGCACGTATCGGTTCTTCCCGTGCGATCACTCAGTTGATCCTTAATCTGGTTGAAGGTTCACCGATTAAACTGGTGGACGGTGGTGAGCAGAAGCGTTGCTTTACTGATATCAATGACGGTATTGAAGCGTTGTACCGCATTATTGAAAACCGTGATGGTCAGTGTGATGGGCAAATTATCAACATCGGCAACCCGACTAACGAAGCGAGTATTCGTGAATTGGCGGAAATGTTGTTGGCTAGCTTTAACGCGCATCCACTGCGCGGCAATTTCCCACCTTTTGCCGGGTTTAAGGATATAGAGAGTAGCGCTTATTACGGTAAAGGCTATCAGGACGTTGAACACCGTACTCCAAGCATCAAAAACGCTCGCCGTTTGCTGGACTGGCAGCCAACGATTGCCATGCAGCAAACCGTTGCCGATACGTTGGACTATTTCCTGCGTACTACGGTAACGGAAGGTCATGATGCATGAAGAAGGTTGGCCTACGCGTCGATGTAGATACCTTCAGCGGTACCCGTGATGGGGTACCGCGACTGCTGGAATTGTTTGATAAGTATGGTATTCAGGCCAGTTTCTTCTTCAGTGTCGGGCCAGACAATATGGGGCGCCATTTGTGGCGCCTGCTTCGGCCTCAATTCCTGCTAAAAATGTTGCGTTCCAATGCGGCCTCGCTGTATGGCTGGGATATTCTATTGGCAGGCACTGCCTGGCCAGGGCGGATTATTGCCAAAACCCAAGGGCCGGTTATCAAACGTACCGTGGTAGCCGGTCATGAAGTGGGGCTGCATGCCTGGGATCATCAAGGCTGGCAGGCGCGTGTCGCTCGTTGGTCAGAAGCTGAATTGGCTCGTCAGATTCAGTTAGGGGTTGATGCCTTGGTCGCTTGCATCGGGCAACCAGTTAGCTGTTCTGCGGTGGCCGGGTGGCGAGCTGACCAGCGGGTGGTTGAGGTGAAACAAGAATTTGCTTTTCAGTACAACAGTGATTGCCGTGGCACCCATCCGTTCCGTCCATTATTAGCCAATGGGCAGCACGGGACGGTACAAATTCCCGTTACTCTCCCTACCTTTGATGAAGTGATAGGGCGCGACGTCAGCATGGCAGATTTTAATGATTACATTTTGCGTGCCATTGAAAATGATGCGGGCGTGCCGGTGTATACCATTCATGCTGAAGTCGAGGGGATGTCGCAGTCAGCCATGTTTGAACAGTTATTACAGCGTGCCAGACAGCAAGAGATTGAATTCTGCCCGCTCAGCAACTTATTACCGCAAGATACCGCATCACTGCCGTTAGGTTATATAACCCGTGCGCCGTTTCCTGGCCGTGAAGGTTGGCTAGGTTGTCAAACGGAAATATAGGAAAGACGTTTCAATGAAAGCGCTGAAAGGAACCTGGGCTATCATCTTAGCCATTTTTTTTGTTTTAGTTTATTTGATCCCGCTTAACGGGCGCCAACTCTGGCAGCCGGATGAAACCCGTTATGCAGAAATTAGCCGTGAAATGTTGGCAAAAGGTGATTGGGTGGTGCCCAATTTGCTTGGCTTGCGCTATTTTGAAAAACCGGTAGCAGGTTACTGGTTTAACAATATCAGCCAGTGGCTATTTGGTGACAACAATTTTTCTGTCCGTTTTGCTTCAGCATTGAGTACTGCTCTGACCGCGCTATTGGTCTTTGCCTTAGCCTGGCTGATGTGGAAAAATGCCCGTAGAGCCAGTTTGGCAGCCCTGATTTTCTTGTCGATGTTCTTGGTTTTCGGTATCGGAACCTACAGTGCGCTTGATCCGATGATCGCATTGTGGCTGACTGCGGCGATGGTCAGTTATTATTTGGCACAGAACGCAACCAGCAAAAAAGGTAAGCTGGGTGGCTTTATTTTGCTGGGTCTGGCTTGTGGTATGGGCTTTATGACCAAAGGGTTTCTAGCCCTGGCGGTACCGGTGATTGCGGTTATCCCGATTGTTATTCAGCAACGGAAATTTAAAGAGCTATTCAGTTATGGTCCGATCGCTGTGGTGGTCGCGGTGCTACTTAGTTTGCCGTGGGCATTGGCAGTGGCGCAGCGTGAACCGGATTACTGGCATTACTTTTTCTGGATAGAGCATATTCAGCGTTTTGCTGAGGAGAATGCACAGCATAAAGCGCCATTCTGGTATTACATTCCAGTTCTGATTGCCGGTGTGCTGCCTTGGGTCGCGTTATTACCGGGCTCATTATTGAAAGGTTGGCGTGAACGTGTTCGCGCTCCTGAGTTATTCTTTTTACTCAGTTGGGTAGTGATGCCGATACTGTTTTTCAGTATCGCTAAAGGCAAACTGGTGACTTATATCCTATCTTGCATGGCACCGCTGGCATTGCTGATGGCCGCTTATGCTGATGATTGTATGGCTCAATTGCGCCGTGGGGTATTCAAGGCGAATGCCATTATCAATGGGTTATTTGGCGTAGTCGGCATTCTTGCCTTGTTGGTATTGGCGTCAGGTTGGCTACCGAATGTACATCTGTTTTCTTCTGAAGAGTGGCCAAAAATCGTCCTGGGCTTGATCGCTTTTGCCAGTTGGTTGTTGTTTGCGGTCGTTTCTGTCCGTGATAATGCCCGTTATTGGCCTTGGGCGGCAGCATGCCCGGTGGTGCTGTGTTTATTAATTGGTTATAGCATTCCGCAGCAAGTGATTAACTCGAAACAACCGCAAGAGTTTATTGCTGCCAATATGACTCCTCTACGAGAGAGCAAGTTTGTGCTTGCTGATAACGTCGGCGTGGCTGCCAGCCTGGCTTGGGAGCTGAAGCGTAGCGACATACTGATGTTTAGCGCGAAAGGCGAGGTGACTTACGGGCTGAGTTATGCTGATGCACGCGACCATTACGTTAGTGAGCAGGATTTCCCCCAGTGGTTGGCACAGGCGCGTAAGCAAGGGGCGGTTGCCTTGGTACTACAGCTTTCCCGCAATGAGCAGGTATCCCCCAGCCTACCCAAGCCCGATAGTGTGACTACGACGCACCGTCTGGCTTTGTTATGGTATAAGCAGCAACCCTGATGGCTTATTTTTTAGTGATCCTGGTCTGCCTGCTGACTTGCGCTGGGCAATTATGCCAGAAGCAGGCAGCACAGTCCTGGCAACAGGTCTCTGAACAGCGGTTGGCAGTGACTTTGCGCTGGCTGGCTGCGGCGATTGTTTTTCTGGGCCTGGGGATGTTGTTTTGGCTTAATGTGTTACAGCGTTTGCCTCTCAGCTTGGCTTATCCGATGATCAGCTTTAATTTTGTGCTGGTGACGTTGGCGGCACGCTGGCTGTTTAATGAACCGACGACACCACGTCATTGGTGTGGTGTCGCATCTATCATGCTGGGGATATTACTGATGAGCCTTGATTTATGAAAGGTTACCTATGGGGGGCTGCCAGCGTCCTCTTGGTGACGTTGGCACAGTTGCTAATGAAGTGGGGGATGACCCAGATCCCATTATTATCTCTCGCTGAAATGACCTTATCATTTTTGCAGCAATATTGGTTGGTCTTGCTGGCAGTAGCTGGCGGGATCTTTGCCTATGCTTTGTCGATGTTATGTTGGTTCTTTGCCTTGCGTTATCTGCCGTTAAACCGGGCTTATCCGTTATTGAGCGTCAGTTATGCCTTAGTTTATTTCGGCGCGGTGCTTCTACCTTGGTTTAATGAGCCAGTGACATTGTTTAAAACGCTGGGCACGTTACTTATTCTATTTGGCGTCTGGTTGATTAATAGCCGAAGCCCGGTAGGATCTCACCCTAAATAAACAAATTCCTTTTGTTACTATTGATATCTGCTGTTTAAATAACAGCAGATATATTTCTTGCAAAATTTGCTTTTGGTTATACTCAGAGATAAATTAGCCAGAAATAATCCGTTGTATATCGGGGCTCAGGGTAAGACTTGGGCAGTATAAATCCGGCAATGTATACACTAAATAATTCGAGTCGCTTGTAGGCAGCCAGCGATGGAATCCCCAGGAGCATAGCTGACTATGTGACTGGGGTGACAGAGAGCAGCTAACACCCAAGCAACTTGAAGGATGATGAGTATATCAGTGAAGAGAACAATGCGATGCGCATATGGTTTTTATTGGCTTGTTTAATTCTTGCTGGTTGCAGTAGCCAGGCACCGCCACCGAGTGGCCGTTTATCAGACTCGATAGTGGTGGTGGCAAAACTCAATGAGCAATTGAATCAATGGAATGGTACCCCGTATCGCTATGGGGGCTTGGATCGTAATGGTGTTGATTGCTCCGGTTTTGTTTACCGTACTTTCCGTGATCGCTTTGATATGCAATTGCCGCGTTCTACCGAGCAGCAAACGGAGTTAGGAACTAAAGTTTCTCGTGATGAGCTGCTACCGGGTGACTTGGTATTTTTCAAAACCGGCAGTGGTGAGAATGGATTGCATGTGGGTATTTATGATACCGATGATCAATTTATTCATGCGTCAACCAGCAGAGGCGTGACGCGGTCGTCATTGAATAATAGCTATTGGCGTAAAGTGTACTGGCAAGCACGTCGCATTTGATGGATAGCAACTCCTGACCTATTACTGGGTAGAAGGTGTGTATCCATCATCATTCAAGTTGCGCTTAAGGTTGTGTCTTTTTCTGCCCTGGATCAGAAACGGCTATCTACCGCATCAGCTAGCATAGCCAGCAACCGCTCGCTATCAGACCAACTCAGGCAGGGGTCAGTGATGGACTGACCATAAGTCAATGCATGACCAGAAACGACTTTTTGTGTTCCTTCCACCAGAAAACTTTCTGCCATGACCCCGGCGACTGCCATTGAGCCGGCGCGAATTTGTTGGCAGATATCTTCAGCGACATCCAATTGGCGACGGTGTAATTTCTGGCAATTGCCGTGACTGAAATCAATCACTAACTGCTCAGGGAGATCGAATTCGCGCAGACTATCACAAGCGGCAACAATATCTTCGGCATGATAATTCGGTTTTTTACCACCACGCATAATGATGTGGCCGTAAGGGTTACCGCTGGTTTGATAAATCGTCATTTGCCCCTGTTTGTCGGGTGATAGAAATAGATGCCCGGCTCGAGCGGCGCGGATGGCGTCAATGGCGATTCGGGTATTGCCATCGGTACCATTTTTAAAACCTACCGGGCAGGAGAGTGCTGATGCCATTTCACGGTGGATCTGGCTTTCCGTGGTTCTGGCCCCGATAGCTCCCCAACTGATCAGGTCGGCAATATACTGCCCGGTCACCATATCCAAGAACTCCGTGGCGGTCGGTAGGCCAAGCTGGTTCACTTCCAGCAGCAGCTTACGGGCCATTTCAATCCCACGGTTAACCTGATAACTGCCATCCAGGCCAGGGTCGGATATCAGCCCTTTCCAGCCGATTACGGTGCGTGGTTTCTCAAAATAGGTACGCATCACGATTTCCAGGCGGTCTTGATAATGCTGGCGCTGGGAATGCAGGCGATGAGCATAATCGGTTGCGGCATCCAGGTCATGGATGGAACAAGGGCCAATCACCACCAGCAAGCGTTTATCTTCACCGGTCAGGATTTTTCCAATAGCTTCACGTGACGTTGTCACGCATTGTGCGACTGAGGGTGTGATGGGTAATTTTTCAGCCAGTGATTTTGGCGTGATAAGGCTGTCGATGCGCGTAGTCCGCAGTTCATCTGTTTTTTGCATGGTTTTCTCTGAAAGCTGTTCTTCGCGACGGTAGAAGTACCGGGAAGTGATGTTGCTCACAATAACCTAAAAACCGCCGAATTCAACTGTAGAGAGCAGGCTCTGCTGATTGATGCGGATAAAAAACGCCACGGACAGTGTTCAAAAAAAACTACGTATCAAATAACACAGTCGCTGTAGTAAGAGCAAAAGGCGCTGTATTTTCTCTATCGATTCTAACTATATGACCCAGTTAACGTCGGGGCAGGAGCGAGACTCCGGTGCGGTTTCTGAATTGTTTGATGAACGCAAAGGTGTGATTAACGCACTGCTTTCTATGGTGATTCGATGGACCAGGGCATCGATGGTTTATCCCTCAATCCCGATACGGTGGTGCAAACCTGGGTACGTTTAGCGCAGAGAAGCTAGTTGTTGGTGCGTTGAGATCAAAAAGCCGTCACGGGATGTGGCGGCTTACAGGCTGTTGACGAAGCCCTTCTTATCATCTTGGGTTATCCGTCCGTGCTTTTGGATGAAAAGAGTGTGAGCCCAGCCATTATCCTCGTGACGGTGGTGATGGCACACAAGGCGGCAAAGCCATAGGCCAGCCAGGAGAAGTGCTCAGGTAGCAGGCACATTAATACAAACAGCAACAGGGTTTCACTGCTCTCCGTTAAGCCCCCCAGATAATAAAACCCTTTGTTAGGATAAGCGCTGCTGGCAATAGCGCGTTTCTCGGCGATAACAGCAAACGCGAGAAAACTGCAACCGGTACCAATAAAACAGTAGATCAAGACGCTGGCGGAGAGAGCATTGTTAGTGGGGTCGGCAAAGGCAAAGCCCAGCGGAATGGAGGAATAGAATAAAAAATCCAGGGTAATGTCCAAAAAGGCTCCCCGATCGGTTGGGCCGTTTAATCTTGCCAGGGCACCATCGAGTGTATCGGCCAGTCGGTTCAGTACGATAAAGAATAGTGCCCAATAGTATGCATGAGAAACAATTAAAAGAGGCGCGCACAAGCCCAGTATAAACCCCAGCCAGGTGATCTGATCGGCTTTTACCCCCATCCGTTGAAACTTTCTAGCGACGGTTTCACGTACTTTTTTACTCTTTTCCAGCAGGTAACGATCAAACATGGTGACTTTCTCCTAGTAGGATGACCTTTCCATTAGGAGGGATATCCTGAGCATCATGAGTCACCAGCACCGCCGGTATACCCTTGCATGCAATGTGTTCAAAAACAAACTGACGAAATCGTGCGCGCAGATGAATATCCAATCGGCTGAACGGCTCATCGAGTAACAACGCTTCCGGTTCAGCCAGCAGGGCACGCAACAAGCTGACCCGGGCACGTTGCCCACCGGATAACGTTGCCGGATCCCGGGTATAAAATCCTGCCAATTCCGTCTCATCCAGTTGGCGTTCAATATATTGTTTGCGTTGATCTTTACCTGTCATAGTAGCGGGTAGCGCCAGAGCCAGGTTTTGCCCGACACTCAAATGCGGAAACAGTAAATCATCCTGAAAGAGGATACCGATGCGCCGCTGCTCTGTCGGGCGTAGATCCCGGCGAGTCCCGTTCAACCATAACTCGCCCTCCGCGCCAAAGGCAGGCGGGAGTTCACCTATCATCCAACTGAGCAACGTTGACTTTCCTGTGCCTGAAGGCCCCATCAGGGTCACGATGTGACCGGAAGGCACATCGAAACTGATATTTTGCAACAACGGATGTGTTGAGCGGGTGAGCGTAACCGCACGAGCAGACAGCATATCAGCGTAATCCTTGTCGATAGTAACCAGCCAGCAGGCCGGACAAAACAGCAACCAGAAATACCATGGCGGGTAAGAAAAATTGCAGCAAGGCCTGAACGGCCAGCGTTCGGGGATCGCCACCACTGCTCAGGGCGACGGCCTCAGTGGTTACGGTAACAAAACGGCCCGCACCGGCATAAAGTGTGGGCAAATATTGGGCAATACTGACGGAAAAACCAATCGCCCAAGCGGAGAGGAAGGGGCGCAATAATGATGGCCACTTCACCCACAATAAAACCTGCCAGGCAGGTAGCCCCAGAGAGCGCGCTGATAGCAGGAGACGGGGTTCAACCTGACGGTAGGCCGGAGTTAGAACCAGTAACATATACGGGATCATCCAGAGCAAATGACTCCATGCCACGGCAATAAACGTGCCATCCCAGCCCCAGCGCAATAACACACCGTATTGGCCTATCACCAACGGCAATGCAGGCAGCAAGAGAGGTAGCCACAGAAAGAAACCGTAGCGCGGAGTTCCCCATTCAAGCCAGAAAACGACCATCACTAGTGCACAGAGGCTGGTCGCGATCCCCAGCATCAGGGCTGTCAAAAGTGGGGTCAAGTCGGTGAGCTGCCAAGCTACCAATGACCAGCGTTGTGGTAACAGCGCGGGGTAAAACCAGCTGCTGGCCAATGACCAGACCAACAATATCAGCAATACCATCCCCCCTATCAGGGTCATCATATCTGCCAGCCAGGAGAGTACATGCGTGCCAGACGCCAGATAGCGCTGACCAGAATGTGGGAACAGGCAGCTACGCCACACCCGCCACAGCAGATACCCCGCCAACGAAAGTGCAGCGAGCAGGGCAATCAGCAGCAACGCAGCAATCATGCCTTTGGCCTGGATGGCTGGTGAAGCGTCATTGAGCCACTGCCAGGTCAGCACGGCTAATGTGGGCGGATTACCTGGCCCCAGGATAATCGCCACATCGACGACTGAGATATTGTAGGCCAGCACGGCCACTATCGCCCACCCAAGGGAGGGCAGCAATTGGGGAAGCAACACCAGCCAACTGCTTTGCAGGCGGCCATATCCGAGGCTGCGCATGATCAGCAATTGAGGCTGTAAGTCAGTCTGCTTCAGTTGGGCACTGACGACCCATAATAAAAACCAACTCTCTTTCAGCGCGAGAGTCAGACCAAGGCCCACGCCATAAGGATCATACAGGGCTTCCCAACCACTTGCCGCCATCAGCCGAGCCAACCATCCGGTTGAGGAGAAAAGCAGCAGACTTCCGGCCGCGAATGCCACGTGTGGTATCGCCAGTAACGCAGGCAATTTGCGCATGTAGCGCTGCCAGCCAACTCCTGGGTACAACCCCAGCACAACGGACAGGCAAAGTAGCAGGGCACCCAGCGTGCCGATGGTAGAAGAGATGAGGGTGGTCAGCATGGCCGGAAACCATTGACCATCACGCCAGAACGCCCCCCAATTCTGCCCATGGAGGGTGGGTTCCAACATGAAACCCAGCCCCGGCAAGACAGGAAAAAACACTACCCCTACGCCACTCCAGGCCAACACTTTGCCGCTCAACGCACGGCTAGGTTTCAACGTACACCGTACCGTTTCAACCATTCAGCCTCCAATGCTGCAATCCAGGCTGAATCGGGCTCAGCCAAAACAGGCACTGACGCTTGAGTGCCGGGCTGGTTTCTCTCCAGTTCGGCTTGCCAGTGCAGAGGAAGTTTATGAGGATCGAGGACAGTCGGATCGCCCCAGACCTGAGGGTCAGCTTTGCGCAGTTGTGCCTGTGGGGAAAGAAGAAAGTTGGCCACGACCTGGGCTCCCGCTTTGGCGTTGGCATTAAAAGGGATAGCCACGAAATGGACGTTACCCAGCATCCCTTGCTGAAAACCAAAGGCATAGGCACTGTCAGGAAGTTGTCCACCGGCAATCAGGTTGGCAACATGTGCTGGATTGAACGTCATAGAGAGCCTGACCACACCATCCGCCAACAGGCGATCAATCTGTGCAGCAGAGGCCGGGAAGTCTTTGCCCTGACGCCACAGTAACGGATGGAGTTGGTCAAGGTAGTGCCACAACGGGGCTGTGAGTGTGGCAAATTGTTCTGGCTGTGGAGGCGTGCTGAATGCCTTGGGTGTTGTGGTCAGTGATAGCAACAACTGCTTCAGAAAAGCCGTTCCAATAAAATCCGGTGGGCGAGGGTAGGTCAACTGGCCGGGATGCGCGCGTGCTAATGCCAGCAGACTGGCGGGATCGCTGGGGGGTGTTGCCACACGCTGACTATCGGCAATCAACATCAGTTGTGCTTTGCCCCAAGGAGACTCAGCTCCCTCAGTGGGGATGGAAAAATCCTCCCGTACCGGCAGCGTGGTATCGACATACTGCCAATTGGGCAATTGCTCCGCCCAGTCGGTAGACAATAACCCTTCCATTTTCAGAGTTTTGAAGTTTTCACCATTCAGCCAGAGCAGATCGACGGAGCCTTTTTCGCGCCGACCTGCTGCTGCCTCTGCCTGTATGCGCCGCACGGCATCCGCAGTGTCAGAGAGAGGAACCAGCTTCAGGGTAATGGCGTACTGTCGTTGCATTTCTATCGCCACCCAACGTAAATAGGCATTGGCAGCAGCATCGCCACCCCAGGCATTAAGATAGACCGTTTGTCCTTGTGCCTGTTGTTTAAGCCGTTCCCAATGAGACGTTTCCGCTGTTGCCTGAAAGGTCCAGCCGAACATCAACATCACGATTACACTTACGCTTTGTAGTTGCCTCATCAACCTCATTTTATACTCTTTCCTCATATCAATTCGTCGACGCTGTGATGCCGGATAAACCGTCGGTCGAGAAAATCCTTCCACCGCCCCGCCCAACGCCCTTCGCCAGTCAGCGGCCCCCAACTCATCAGTGCGCCTCCTTGCCCGTCAGCCAAGAGTGCTAATGCCGAGGTGGCGGGTTTAAAGCGGACAAGGGGTTGCCGAGTGAACAGACGTTGCAGATTATTTGCCAAAACCTCTCCCTGGCGTACCGCATATACGCCGTTTTTGGGGGTATTGGGGATTGCTGCGCAATCTCCAGTGACAAAAACATGGGGATGAGAGGGACTTTGTAGCGTGGCAGAGCTCTGAATAAAGCCTTGCCGATCACACTGCAGCCCCGAACTCTGCCACCAGGCTAATGGTGCCGGCCCGGTTGCCATGATCACCCTGTTTCCCTGCCACACCGCCTGCTTTCCGTTCATCAACTTGTCTCCGGCAAGGGTATCAGCAGTACAGTGCTCATGCACCTGAACACCCCTTTGGCGCAGATGACGCAGCGCTCGTGTCCGTAGCGAGGGGGGGTGACCGCGAAGCAGAGTACCGCCACAAAACAGTGCTAAAGAGGGTGTCTGATGCACCAGTGCCAGGGCTAACTCCACGCCAGCTGCGCCGCCCCCGATGATCGCCACAGGTTCGGGATTTTTCTGCCATCGCTCCACTGTCAGCAGAAAATCGGCAAAGGGTTTCACCGGACATATCTCGATGGATGATCGTTGACACTCGGGTAACCGGGGTATTGAACCGGTATTAACTGATAACCACTGCCCTTGCAGCCAGGTTCCGTCTGTCAACCTGACTCTTTTTCTGTCCGCCTCCAGTGTATCCAGCGTGCCTTGGATAAACTCAACCCCCGCAGCCCGACAGAGAGGGGGCAAATGAATACGGCACTGTTCCGGTCGATAGTGCCCGGCCAATAATCCCGGCAGCATACCGGAGTACCACGCATAGGGGGATGGAGAAAGCAAAGCGATGCGCCTTGCCTTGATAGGATGGGTTGCCCACTGACGCAACACCACCACATGTGCATGCCCTGCACCGAGCAACAGGATATCGAACGCTGCAGCCATCAGGCCTTCCCCCCCAAACGCCAACGATGAAAACGTGCCAGCCACTGCATTAACCATGGCGGTGTGTGGGCCTTTTTCCATGCACCTGCAACGTATTTATTAGCCTCACTCAGCGTAGGATAAATATGGATGGTCGCCAATATCTTGTTTAACCCATAGCCGTGCTTCATGGCGGCGACATATTCCGTGATCAGTTCGCCGGCCTGTTCACCCACCACCGTCACCCCCAGAATACGGTCACGACCTGGTTCGGTTAACACCTGTATATAGCCATGCGCCGCGTTTTCAGTGATGGCCCGATCAAGTTCACCGAGTTCAAACCGGGTAAGCTCATAAGCGATGCCTAGCCGTCTGGCTTCCTGTTCATTTAATCCAACCCGGGCAACTTCGGGATCGGTAAAGGTCGCCCAAGGCATTAGTCGATAATCCACTTTAAAGCGTTTTATCTGGCCAAACAGGCCATTGACAGCGGCATACCAGGCCTGATGCGCCGAGGCGTGCGTAAACTGATAGGGGCCAGTGACATCCCCTACGGCAAAAATGTGCGGAAACCGGGTAGCCAGATATTCATCGGTTTCCAGGGTACCATTTTCCCTGACAACCAGGGAGAGCGTCTCCAGGCCAAATCCACTCACATTAGCCACGCGACCCAATGCCAGCAGCACGCGATCAAAGGGCAGAGAGACTTCCGTGTCATCGGCCTGACTATGGCAGATGAACTGATGCTTGCCTGCGTTTGTCTCAAAGCGCACCGCATGATGCAGCAGGCGTAGATCCACGCCATCGGCTCGCAGTGCCTGCATCACGGCTTCACTGGCCTCGTGGTCCTCGCGCTTTAGCACCCGATCCCCCCGTTCAACTAGCGTGACCGCGCACCCCAGGCGCTGAAATGCCTGCGCCAACTCACACCCGATAGGGCCGCCCCCGAGGATTAATAACCGTTGGGGTTGTTCACGCAGTGACCAAATCGTGTCGGTCGTCAAGGCATCAATCTGTTCCAGGCCAGGAATATCCGGGATGACAGGTCTGGCACCGGTTGCAATCACCATCGAGCGAGTACTCAGGTGCTGTCCGTTGACCTCCACGCTCCAGGGGGAGGTCACTGTCGCTTTTCCCTGGATCACCTCTACGCCGAGTTGAGAATAACGCTCAACAGAATCATGAGGTTCGATACGTTGGATAACCTGTTGGACCCGCGCCATCACCGCCGCAAAATCGACCTGACCGGAGACATGTCGGAAACCCAGTTGCTCAGCATGTTTCAGATCGTTTGCCAAACGGGCTGCACGAATTAACGCCTTTGAAGGTACACACCCGGTATTCAGGCAGTCTCCACCCATGTCACCTTTTTCAATCAGCGTCACTTTTGCCTTGACGGCTGCCGCGATATAAGCCGAGACCAGACCGCCGGAACCTGCACCGATCACCACCAGATTCCGATCAAAGTGTGCCGGTTTGCGCCAACCGGCCAACAGTTGACGGCGTTTAAACGCCTTCAATGCACTACGGGAAATCAGGGGTAACAGACCGAGCAGTGCAAATGCCCCGAGCAACCCCGGTGAGACAATCCCCGCCAGAGAGGTGATCTGCGCCAGCTCGCGGCCTGCATTCACATAGACCAGTGTCCCTGGCAACATGCCCAATTGGCTGACCCACCAGAAGGTTTGTGCTGGCAGGCGGGTTACCCCCATCGCCAGATTGATCAGGAAGAAGGGGAAAACCGGCACCAGCCGCAATGCGAACAGGTAGAAAGCCCCATCCTGCATGATCCCTTTATCAATGACCCCAAGCCGATGCTGAAAACGCCGCTGTACCCAATCACGAAGCAGGAAACGGCTGATCAACATGGCCAGTGTTGCCCCCAGGGTTGAGGCAAAGGAAACCAGTACGGTGCCTTGCATCATGCCAAACAAGGCCCCGGCAAGTAACGTCATCAGTACAGCACCCGGTACAGAGAGCGCGGTAATCAGCACATACAATAGGAAAAAGGCGCCACCGACCAGCCAGGGTTTCTCTGCTACCCAGCCATTCAACCTCGCCTGATGACTTTTCAATACTGCCAGATTCAGGTACTCCGCTGGCGGGAAGAGTGTGAAAAGCCCCACGGCCAGCAGGATGATCACCAGCAAAAGTGTTTTTTTGTTATTCATTATCATGCTCAACATCCTTTGACAGAGAACCAAAGTGAAGCGTTTGTGACCACCCGGAGAGGCCAGCGGGGCGCAAATTACCAGAATTTTTCCAGACCAGGTTGCTTCTTGGAATCGCCTTCGGCGCATTGTGTTTTGGCCGTTCGCTTTATGGTGTGCTGCCAATGCGCAGCAGTTGTTCCAATGCTGCTATATCCGCTTCCTGAGCGGCTGAATCAGTTCAGGACGCTGTATCATGGTGTATTCCTTTTCAGTTTCATGCTGTTGAGTATAGGTAACGCTCACGGTTGTCGTCATGCTGAAATATCTTTTGGGCTGACCTTCCTATAAATATTGGTCGCGGCTGAGAGCCTGTCCGACGATGTGGTTAAAAATCTGCTGGAAGATGACGCTGTGGATGAAGTGGTTGCTACAGTTCTGGCTAAGGGTAGAAGCGTAAGGAACTTTTTCGGTGTGAGTCATGTGATGGGCAGACGGTTCTTTTAGCATGGAGAACAGTCCATTTATTGCACAGACGTTATTAGATCAAAGCCCTGACCAATAGTCAGGGCTTTGTCAGCGATCTGAAAGCCGTCACTAGATGTGGCGGCTTTTGACATTTATTGTTGGCCCTATTTATTGCTGTTCAGGCTCTTTTTCGGCATCCATTGGCGCAGTAATCGGCTCTGGTGCTTCATTAACCCAGGCGCTGATCAGGCGATAAGAGACCGCCAGAACCACCGGGCCAATAAACAGACCAATCATACCAAAGGCCAGCAAACCACCGATAACGCCGGAAAGAATCAGAATCAATGGCAGGTCGGCACCCATGCGGATCAATGCTGGGCGCAGGACGTTGTCCAAGGTACCCACCACACAACTCCAGATCAACAACACTGTCCCCCAAGTGGTATCGCCACTCCAATACAGCCAGATAATGGCAGGGATTAAGACCAATAATGGCCCCAATTGAGCAACACAAAATATAAACATCAATACTGACAGCAAGGTCGCGGCGGGAATACCGGCAATCGCTAAACCAATGCCTCCTAGCACTGATTGTACCAATGCGGTTACAACCACCCCGAGAGCCACGGCGCGGATAGCTTGCCCGGCGAGTACTACGGCGGCATCACCTCTGGCAGCACCAAGACGCACGGCAAAGTGGCGAATCGCCATACCAACCTGTTCCCCTCGGGCATACAACAAGGCACTGAATAACACCATCAACACGCAGTGCATCAGGAAACGGCCAATATGAGCTGCCTGGGTGACAAACCAGGTGGCTGTCTGACCGAGGTAAGGTTGCACTTTAGCAATCAATGCGCTGCCACCGGTATTGATTGACAGATGATAGCTGCTATATACCCGCTCCCCGATCAGCGGAATATCGCGTAACCAGGCTAATTCAGGAATATTGACTTTACTGGGGGTATTCACCCACTCCAGGAGTGGGGCGCTGTTATCCACCACACTGCTAACCAAAAGTGCAATAGGGAGAACAAACAGTAAAAGCAGTAGGATGGTCATCACCACTACGGCGAGGGAGCGGCGACCCCAGAGTATACGTTGTAGCTTAATCAACAGCGGCCAAGTGGCAATCACCACCATGCTGGCCCAGGCAAAGCCAAGAATAAACGGTTGCACTACCCAAAAACTGGCAAGAATCATAATGGCGATAAACAACACACCAAAAATAATCGTGGGTAAATCGTATCGGCGTTGCAGTTGTGTCATGAATGCATTTTCATCCTGTTTCAGTTAAAACCTTTACGCTTTCATCATGGTGCATTTGCAGCAATTTTCACAGTTGGCAGAGCGCTTAACGGCGACCGCTTCTGTTGCTCTCACTTTATGATAATGTGAATGCGTTCACGAAATGAAGTATGTTAGTTTTTACTGACCATAAAAAATAGGGGGAGTTGTGAATATAGGCGTATTCCCCAATTTATTTCGTTGCCGGCTGCACCCATGCAGTTGGTTATCATCATGCAATTAAATAACAGACAGGGTCAAAAAGCGAATGATCCCACAGATTTCCCAGTCACCCGGCATCGTTCAACCGGTAGTCGATTTTTTAGCAGCGCTAAAACAGAACGGATTCAGCGGCGATATGGCCACCAGTTATGCGGATCGCCTAACGATGGCAACGGACAACAGTATCTATCAATTATTACCTGATGCAGTGCTGTTCCCCCGTTCAACGGCAGATGTGGCATTACTGGCCCGTTTGGCGGAGGATGAGCGTTTCAAAGCGCTGACTTTCAGCCCACGCGGCGGCGGTACCGGTACTAACGGCCAATCCCTTAACAGTGGCATTGTGGTTGATATGTCACGCTACATGAACCGCATCCTGGAAATCAACCCAGAGCAAGGTTGGGTCCGGGTTGAAGCTGGGGTGATCAAAGACCAGCTTAACCAGTATCTGCGACCCTTCGGTTATTTTTTCTCGCCAGAATTATCCACCAGTAACCGAGCCACGCTGGGGGGGATGATCAATACCGATGCTTCCGGCCAGGGATCACTGGTTTATGGTAAAACGTCGGACCACGTGCTGGGGTTGCGGGCAGTATTGTTGGGGGGGAGATGATCGATACCCGCGCGATGCCCACCCTGTTGGCGGAAACCATTGCCCAGGAAGAGACACCCGAAGGGCGTATCTATAATACCGTGCTAAACCGTTGCCGTGAGCAGCGCGCCCTGATTTTAGAAAAATTCCCCAAACTTAACCGTTTCCTTACCGGCTACGATTTGCGCCACGTTTTGAGCGACGACCTGCAAACCTTCGATCTGACCCGTATTCTCACCGGGGCCGAAGGCACCTTGGCATTTATTACGGAAGCACGGCTGGATATTACCCCGTTGCCGAAGGTACGCCGTTTGGTCAACGTAAAATATGACTCTTTTGATTCCGCGCTGCGTAATGCCCCGTTTATGGTGGAAGCCAACGCCTTATCGGTAGAAACGATTGATTCTAAAGTGCTCAATCTGGCCCGTGAAGATATTGTCTGGCATTCGGTCAGTGAGTTAATCACCAATGTGGTGGATAAAGAGATGCTGGGGTTGAACATCGTCGAGTTTGCTGGCGATGATAGTTCCGTTATCGATAGCCAGGTGTCGTCGCTCTGTCAACGCTTGGATGAATTGATCGCTACGCAGCAGTCTGGGGTGATTGGTTATCAGATATGCGGTGACCTCAGTAGCATCGAGCGTATTTACAATATGCGCAAAAAGGCAGTAGGGCTGCTGGGAAATGCTAAAGGGCAAGCTAAACCCATCCCGTTTGCCGAAGATACTTGCGTACCCCCGCAGCATTTGGCGGATTATATTAGTGAGTTCCGTCAACTACTCGACAGCCATAACCTGAGCTATGGCATGTTCGGCCATGTTGATGCGGGAGTGTTACATGTGCGCCCGGCCTTGGACATGTGTGACCCGCAGCAAGAAGTGCTCATGAAGCAGTTATCTGACCAAATAGTCGCTCTGACAGCCAAGTATGGTGGGTTGTTATGGGGGGAACATGGTAAAGGTTTCCGGGCGGAATACAGCCCGGCATTCTTTGGTGAGACGCTTTATCAAGAGCTACGGCGCATTAAGGCGGCATTTGATCCGCTTAATCGCCTGAACCCAGGCAAGATTTGCCCACCACTGGGTGTGGATGCCCCGATGATGAAAGTGGATGCGCAGAAACGCGGCACACTGGATCGCCAGATCCCGCTGGATACCCGTCTCTCGTTCCGTGGTGCCATGGAGTGTAACGGTAATGGGTTGTGCTTCAACTTTGATGTTAACAGCCCGATGTGCCCATCAATGAAAATCACTGGCAACCGGATCCACTCACCGAAAGGGCGGGCAGCATTGGTTCGTGAATGGTTGCGTCTGCTGGCGGAGCAGGGCTGTGACCCACTTGCCCTGGAAAAACAGTTGCCACAACAGCGACTCAGTTTCCGCTTATTGATCGAAAAAACGCGTAACTCTTGGCTGGCGGCAAAAGGCGAGTATGACTTCTCCCATGAAGTGAAAGAAGCCATGTCAGGTTGCTTGGCTTGCAAAGCCTGTTCAACGCAATGCCCGATTAAAATCGACGTACCGAGTTTCCGCTCACGCTTTTTACAGCTCTATCACACACGTTATTTACGGCCGGTGCGTGACTATATGGTTGCTGGCGTAGAAGGCTATACCCCATTGATGGCCAAAGCGCCGAAAGTGTTTAATTTTTTCTTTAAACAACCGTGGGTGGGTGAACTGAGCCGTCGTACAATCGGTATGGTGGATTTACCGCTGCTTTCCAGCCCAACGTTGCGTCAGCAACTTGCCGGCCATGGTGCCGTTAGTACCACGCTGGAGCAGTTAGAAGCGATGAGTGAAGCACAGCGCCAACAGTATGTGCTGGTGGTGCAAGATCCCTTTACCAGCTATTACGATGCACAGGTGGTGGCTGATTTTGTTCGCCTGGTTGAGAAATTGGGCTACCAACCGGTGCTGCTGCCTTTCTCGCCAAATGGAAAAGCGCAACATATCAAAGGCTTTTTGGCGCATTTTGCCAAAACAGCACGTAAAACCGCGGATTTCCTCAACCGGGTGGCCAAATTAGGCTTACCGATGGTGGGGGTCGACCCTGCGTTGGTACTGTGCTATCGCGATGAATATCAAGAAATTCTTGGCGATAGCCGGGGGAGTTTCCAGGTACAGCTGGTACATGAGTGGCTACAACCCTTGCTGGCGGCACGTGAACAGCAGCCGACAGTGGAAGGGGAGGCATGGTATCTGCTTGGGCACTGTACTGAAACCACCGAGTTACCGGCGAGCACTGGGCAATGGAGCGCCATCTTTGCCTGTTTGGGGGCCAAACTGGAAAATGTGAATGTGGGTTGTTGTGGTATGGCGGGAACCTATGGGCACGAAGCCAAAAACCAACAAAATTCGCTCGGTATCTACCAGTTATCATGGCATCAGGCGCTACAACGTTTGCCACAGCAACGCTGCCTGGCAACGGGTTACTCTTGTCGTAGTCAGGTGAAACGTATGGAAGGTAATCAGTTACGTCATCCGTTACAGGCTTTGTTGGAGATAATAGTGTGAAGCTGTGGAAGCGCGAAATAACCTTGGAACAACTTAACCAGACCGGTGAAGGTTGCATGGTAGGCCATGTGGGGATCCAATTTACCCATATGGCAGAGGATTACCTGGAGGCAACCATGCCGGTGGATCACCGAACCACTCAGCCATTTGGTCTGTTACATGGTGGTGCTTCGGTGGTACTGGCGGAATCGATGGGTTCCATGGCCGGTTATTTATGCACCGAGGGGGATCAGAAGCTAGTGGGGTTGGAGATTAATGCCAATCATATTCGGGCGGTATTTAAAGGGCAGGTGCGCGGTGTTTGCCGTGCCTTGCATATTGGGCGCCGCAATCAGGTGTGGCAGATAGAAATTTTCGATGATCGTGATCGTCTATGCTGCACTTCACGCCTGACCACGGCGGTGCTGGAGTAAGGTGCTGGCGTAAATAGCAATAAAGGTGGCGAGGCTTAGGGACGAGCCGAGTCATTAAATATGGAATTTACGTAATTTGACAGTTCTGTTTTTTAGTTTTATTGCAAAAAAAACTAAAAAAGGATACTGTCGCTCAATCTGAAATAATAAGTAGCTAACGACTGATTGCGCGCCAGCGAATTGCGAAATGGTTTTTATACTTAACTTGCTTAGTTGTGTTAACTTGTGTAACACAGCGAATGGCCGTATTTCATCCGTTACAACTTGCCGTTGAATCATCTAATGTAAGCGTAAACCAACATTCTATTAACAGTGATGTAGATACCACTTCCTCTGTTTCATGTAAACTTGGTGCCAAACTGCTAATGGCAGCATCACCAGTGATGTTTGAAGCAGTGATATTTGGGCTAGGAATGTTGTTCTTTATTTAGTCCCTGCTCATTGTTCCGCGCTTACAGTTACGTTTCCCTCCGCCAAGAGTTATCTCTCCAACTACCCTCCGGCTACATCTTCGATTATGTGTGTTCCGAGAATAAACAAACCCTCTGTTATACGGGGTGCTTTTTACTAATAAGTGAAATTTTATTTCATTAGTATTAACTTTGCTTAAAATTATATCTTTTACCTATACATAAAGTTAAAGATATTGATTGAAGGTCATCGGCAAAATTCATCTTGAAAGATATGACTCTGTGCCAATGGTTGTAAAGTTAATAAAAGGTATAAGTATTATACCCAAAATAATTCGAATTACTTGAAGGCAGCCAGCGATGGAAGCCCTAGGAGCATAGCCGACTATGTGACTAAGGTGACAGAGCGCAGCTAACACCCAAGCAGTTTGAAGTATGAAGGGTATATATCTCGGTATGAGATACCGCCCTGTGTAACTTAATAAATATAAAATTCACACAAGTGTTGTGTTAGGCATTGACCCAAGTTGATTCAAGATGCAACTAGGTGAGAGCTGAGCGAAGCACCAGACGCACAGAGCACTATGTGACTGTGTAGATAGCGTTCAGCCCATACCCAGGTACCATGAATGACGATAGGTATCGTCTGACCAATGAGCTTAAGATAAATATTTACGCCCAACCTTAATTGTGTTGAGTGAAATATGTTACTGAAAATGGTTAATTATATGTTTTTTAATAAAAATTCAAAATTTAAATTTACTCTGTTTAATATTGTTATCACTGCAATGTTACTGAATGCGCCTTCTGCCTTGGCAGAAAACAAATCTTCCCTTGCGGAAAGCAAACCTTCGATAAAAGTCACCTTGCTTGGTACAGGAACTCCAGAACCCTCTATTCAGCGCTTTGGTTCAAGTGCACTCGTAGAGGCGGGGCCGGAAAAAATGATTTTCGATGCTGGGGCTGGCACTGGCAAACGGCTATGGCAGCTAGGTATTCCTATTGGTAAAGCCGGTCCATTTTTTCTGACACATCTTCACTCCGACCATACAGTGGATATCCCTGATATTTGGTTGAATGGCTATGTTGCAACACCCTATGGTGGACGTAAGACACCATTAGAAATTTATGGACCTGAAGGTACTCAAAATATGATGATGTATTTGAGGAAAGCATTTGATTGGGATATTCGTGGCAGGGAAAATGGTCCAGGAAATCCTGTTATTAGCTTTAATGCCACAGAAATTAAAGAAGGTGTTGTTTTTAATCGAAATGGCGTCGTGGTGACTGCATTTCTTGTCGATCACGGACATTCTGACCTTACCCCGGCATTCGGTTATCGAGTAGATTATGCTGGGAAGTCAGTGGTTATCTCTGGTGATACGCGCTTTAATGAAAACTTGATCAAACATGCCAAAGGGACGGATGTTCTTATTCACGAAGTGACCGCAGGAAATAAAGAGTTATTAGCTCAATCTAAAGCGGCTAGAGGTATCGTCGCACTTCATACCCCACCGGATGATGCAGGGAGAGTATTTAATGCTGTCAAGCCAAAGCTCGCTGTATATACTCATATTGTTCTTTTAGGTAATAGTTCCTTTCCGGCACCTAGCGCCGATGACTTGATCCCTCTTACCAGAAAGACATATAAGGGGCCGCTAGTGGTTGGAGAAGATCTAATGAGAATTAACATCGGTGATGAAGTTAGTGTTGAAAAACTGAAGCTTCCCGCCCATTAAAATGGTACGACGAGTGGCTCTCGCTTATTAGCGTAGATAAGCCAGGAAAATACTTTTTCCGGTGATAAGCCCCTTGGGGTGTAAGCCGGAATTTCAGATTTTGCCGGGCTATAAGATCCAATTTTCCAATTCCGAGTTTGAGTAGCATTTCGCCCATCAGTCCGACTCGTCATACTAAAGTCATCGTTCGAATGGCCAGCGGTTCATCTCTCACTTACTCCACATGATAGTTGGAGACTAGGTTGCGAGCTGGTAAGCTCGAACAGCATAATGGGCAGATTATGAAGTGCTATTAATCCGGTATGCTCTAAAATATTCAATAATCGGATTGTTATTAAAGTACTAAGCACATATTTCAATCTCCAATCGTAATACTCTGCTGCTATGATGAGGTGGGTCCGAGTTACAGAGTATCTTGTTACTATATTTTATTGATTTTTAAGGAATATAAATGCAGGGAAAAACGGTTATAAAAAATTTTGGCGTATCCGGGTTAGCACTGGCGTTACTGCTAACGTTGTCGCTGTCGTCACATGCAGCAACTTCCACCCCCGCAGCAGGTCAACGTTTTAAAACGCTTGCTGATGTGATGGACAACATCATGCGTACCAAAGACAGCGCATGGCTTAGGGCGAATTTGGGTGAACCTGATAAAAAAGACACGCAATACCCTGGCTATGTGGTGTGGCGCTGGAATACGGCGCATCGAAGCGAAAATACTAAGCGGGAAATCCCCTGCGTTCAAAATTTTGCGCTGGATACAAAAGGACAACTTGTGGGCTGGTCTTCTGATTGTGCTGTAAATACGCCAGATAAAATGTATGGCGAAATAGCTGCGACAGCACCTATTCCAAAATCGGTTATACCTGCCGGCATTGCTGCAGCCACCCGGGCTAATGCAGACAAAGAGATCTCTCGATCAGCAACATTTGCTGACTATCTGGCTACCAAAGTCGGTAAAACAGAAGAGCAGATACATATTTGGTACAAAGACGTCAGCAGTATTGATAAATTGAGCAACGGCAAAGTAGTTAAAACCTACTACATTGAGTGGTCAACGGGCGATGTAGTGATAAGTTTCGATTACGACTGCAAATTCAGTTTGTCTTTCCTTAATGGTAAAGTTGTGGGTTATGATGCCGGTAACTGTAAGGATGCTTGGCCAGAAATAGTGGCAGGTACATTTGTCCACTATAGAACACCAGAAGCTCCCTGGAGTACCTTATAAGTTGTATTAGCTCAGACGAGATCTGATAGTTACCGATTATTTATACAGGTATCTGTCAGATTACATCTGGCTTAAATTTTTCTCAGCTAAGTTACGATTGCATATCGAAAAACCTCCCCACAGCGTTGACGGACTTTACTTGCTAACGCTGGCGCTCCTCGCTTTTCTATACACTGCAGTAAAATAGTAACTTAAGTGGCTTGATCTTATTGATAGGCCGAGAACCTTATATGGGAACACAGTGTTTTTGACAGCTCTGTTAACGTAACTGCATGATTTTTGGTCAACCCGAAAATTTTGGCGTGTGCCATTCAGTTACAATAGTTTCGAATGTATTCTCAGCAGATAATTTTTTGGCAAGTTGATCTGCTTTTAGTTAGGTAGATATCATTTTGCCTTAACGGTGGGATCTTTGTTGATTATACGAGGTTTTTATTGAGTTTGGGGGAGTTCAGTAGAGGTGTGATGGTGTCCCCTGCAGGAATCGAACCTGCAACTAGCCCTTAGGAGGGGCTCGTTATATCCATTTAACTAAGAGGACGCTGAGCAGAGATTATACTGTTTGATCAAGTCGTTATCTTACCGTAATTCCTCATGATTTTTCAAGTCATCCTCTGCGCGCGGTTCAGTGAGCTTTTCGGTGTTTGTTCACTCAGGATGGCAAGAGACAGGGCAAATGCAGGCTTATATTATGTCAATGAGAATTTACAATTCGGTTCACTGTTTTCCTTGCCAAGCTAAAACAGTGATCTTTCATTAAGTTAGTTGTTGACGATTCATTGACAATACTGATGATGGTTAGTGTATAACATATTGATTTCTAGGTGACTTGTTGCCTTTGAACTTATTCTTGCTACTATTGCAAAGGTATTAGTCAAATTTATTCACTGGCAAACTGCCGATAACCAGCAATAAACCGTGATAATAGTAGGGATGATAATGAAACGTGTGTTGACTTTAATTGGTGTGCTGTTGGCTACGGTAGTGACCGGTGCCCAAGCCACTAATGTAAACGAATATCCATTACCACCGCCAGGCAGCCGTCTGATTGGTGAAAATAAGGTCTATAACGTCACTAAGGATGGCCGTTCCTTGGAAGCCATTGCTGCTGAGTTCAAAGTGGGCCTATTGGGAATGTTAGAAGCTAATCCGGGGACTGACCCTTACCTGCCAAAGCCGGGTTCGGCGTTGACTATCCCACTGCAGATGCTGTTGCCAGATACGCCGCGGGAAGGGATTGTGGTGAATCTTGCGGAACTGCGTCTTTACTATTACCCGCCAGGTGAAAACAAAGTGATTGTCTATCCGATCGGTATTGGTCAGACGGGTATGCATACACCGCTGAAGGTGACGTCAATCAGTCAGATGATTCGTAACCCTACTTGGACACCGACACCAAATATTCGTAAGCGCTATCTTGCAGACGGTATCACGTTACCTGCTGTGGTACCGGCAGGGCCTGAAAATCCGATGGGGTTGTTTGCTATGCGTCTGTCCATGGCAGGGGGCAATTATCTGATTCACGGTACCAATGCTAATTTCGGTATTGGCATGCGTGTTAGCTCGGGTTGTATTCGTTTGCGTCCAGATGACATTGAAGCGCTGTTCAATATGGTGTCAGCAGGAACACGAGTACAGATTATCAATGAGCCAGTAAAAGCCTCTGTTGAGCCGGATGGTAAACGTTATGTAGAAGTTCATCAGCCTTTGTCGAAAGTAGAGAGTGATGATCCACAGACTATGCCAATCCTGCTTTCTAGTAGTAAGAAAGCATTTGCTGCTGATGGGCAGACAGATAGAGCAAAATTCGACAGCGCGATGGAACGGCGTTCTGGCATACCGGTGCTGGTCAGTGTAGGGCAATAGCATTTAAACAGCTTGTAGCACCTTATAGGAGCTAATTACAGGCTTGAACCATCAATCAGTTAAGTGGGTTAAAACGCTTGGCTAATGGGTTAACAAGAAGGGGGCTGGCATCTGTCGGCCCTTTTTTGTGGCTGGTAGTGAGTGGACTAAAATGCGATATAGTGGAGCTGAGAAGCAAAAAAAAACGGCGCACTAAGCGCCGTTTTGATAACATAGACAATCTTACTTTCTGTAAGAATGAGCCATGTTGTCCAGACGCTGGTTAGCGCGCGCTGCTTCGTCTTTAGCAGTTTGAACGTCAGCACGAACTGCGTTCACGTCGTTGCTCAGTTGGTCAACTTTAGAGTTCAGAGTCTGAACGTCAGAAGACAGTTGATCCAATTTAGCAGTGCTTGAGCAACCAGCCAGCATAGTAGAAGCTAAGATTACCGCGCCCAGTACCAGTTTAGTACGATTCATTATAACACCCTCTAGATTAAGTTAATCTCCATGTAGCGTCATAAGTATTACATAAACTTTTTTCGAAAGAGAATAATTTTTTTATATTTGGGCTCTTATTTTTGATCGTTCGCTCAAACTTGCACCTTTTTTTACAAAAGAGTTAAAAAAGCAAAGAAAAACAGGTGGATTTTACAGCGTAATCTTTGGTTTTGACTGGTTAAATAATGAGCAGGTGGGTGTATTCTTAAGAACTCAGGTTCAAAAGCAGGCACGGGGTTGAAAAAAATCGTGCCTGCTTGGTAATGATCAGTTACGCAGTAACATATACAGACGGGATAGATAAATCAGATATAGTGCGGAAATCAGATTGCTTAATGCAGTCAACACTATGCTGGCAACCTCACGTGTTAACGATGACTGACTGATCATAAACAGTACCAGAAATTCAGCGGCTAACCACAGCATCATTGCCGGGACGATCACTCGGGCATTGGCAAAAGCCAGTTTGCAGCTCTGCCTGAGAGAAGCAAAGATGCCAGGGCGGTCAGCAAAATAAATCACCGGAGCTAATGAGAACGAGATAGCCAGGATCAAACCTGGCACAATAAACAGCGTAAGACCTAATTGGATCAGAAGGGCACAGATAAACAACATCAGCAGTAAGCCGGGTAATTGTGGCAAAGAACTCCCCATCGCTCGTAATGCACTGGTGGTATGGCCTGCAGATACCATGCCTATTAACGTGAGAACTCCCCCCACCAGTAACGCATTGCCTACCAAAGCGGAGACGAGCGCGGCAGCAGATTGTTTCAAAAACAATATTTGCTGTTCTGGCGTCATAGTTTGAATGATTTCCTGGAGCCCCATTCCTGCTGTGGCGGTTAAATCATTCTTTGTGGCATTCAACAGTGCTAACTGCTCAGCATCGGGCTTTAAAGCCTGATTAAGCAACACAGAAATAAATGCCGTCAGCAGGGCTATCAGCAAGATACCGACCACCTGGTTACGGAAAAAGTTAAAACTGTCACGGTATAACATGCTGGCCGTGATAGGCATGCGGACTCCTTGGTGTCGATAGCAAAATAAATCAGTGTGTAATTGTACCCTGTTCTGTGCTGCTGTTGCACCCCGTGAAATACTCAGCGCTGATTTCTTCTACGATTATTGTATCAGCCACGAAAATGGCAGCGGTTTGAGCAACTGGAATTTTATATCGATCCGTTCACTGGCAAGTTGTGATTTTTGATTTACATCAAAATAGGTTTTTATTTCGATTCTGTTAATTGTTGTTTTTGGTGGAAATTTACAACTCTAGGCACAAGATGTGATCTCGATTGGATCATAACTCGCTGTAAATAGGTATATTTAACCCGGATATAAACCACAAAAATGGAATGGATAATGAAAAAGACAACTCTGGTGATATTGGCTACCATGCTGACCCCGATGTTAGCAAGCGCGCATCAAGCTGGTGATTTCTTGGTCCGTGCAGGTACGGCAACCGTACGTCCGAATGCCGGCTCCGATAATGTTCTGGGGCAGGGCTCTTTCGATGTTAATAACAATACACAATTAGGGCTGACCCTTGGTTATATGGTCACCGATAACATTGGTGTTGAGCTGTTGGCTGCCACCCCTTTCCGCCATTCAGTTTCGCTCAATGGTTCCGCTGTTAATGGAACCATTGCGACAGTCGAGCATTTACCGCCGACCCTGATGGCGCAGTACTATTTTGGTGATAAGCAGGACAAACTGCGTCCTTACTTGGGTATCGGTGTCAACTACACCATGTTCTTTAATGAGAAGTTTAACGACTATGGTAACAGTGCTGGTGTGAGTAATCTGGATCTGAAAAACTCTTGGGGTGTAGCGGGGCAGGCTGGCCTGGATTACAACCTGGATGAGCACTGGATGCTGAATATGTCAGTCTGGTGGATGGATATCAAAACCGATGTACGCTTTGATGTTGCCGGGCAAAGTCAGAGTATTGACACTCGTCTCGATCCCTTTGTGTTTATGTTTGGCGCAGGTTATCGCTTTTAAATCAGTCCATTCAGGAGGCGCTTTTGGCGCCTCCTTCTTGTGACCCGGTCATAATAGAAGAGATTATACGCGCGTTGCCGTTTTCATTCTGCGAACAAAGTCCCCTAATTTAGCTAACATTTCATCAGGTTGAGCCAGGTTCTGTTCGATGACTTTGACAATAGCGGAGCCAGAGATTGCCCCAGCGGCCCCCGCTTGTAAGGTCTCCTTAACTTGAGAAGGCTCAGAGATGCCAAACCCTTGTAATGGTGGTGGTGCGTTATATTCACGTAGCTTATTTACCAAATGGTGCAGTGGTAACTGCGCGCGACTTTCGGCTCCTGTCACCCCGGCGCGTGAAAGCAGATAGGTATAACCACGGCCATGGGAAGCAATGTTGCGCAGCAAATCATCATCAGCATTGGGTGGGCAAATATAGATGGGAGCGATGCCATGGCGGGTTGCGGCGGCACGAAAGGGTGCCGATTCTTCGAACGGCACATCAGCTACCAATACCGAGTCAACCCCGACCTCAGCGCAACGCTGGTAAAATGCATCAATACCACGATGGAATACCAGGTTGGCATACATCAGTAGGCCAATGGGGATCTGGGGATGTTTCTGGCGTATTGCTGCCAGTATTTCGAAACATTGTGTGGGTGTCACCCCAGCCTCAAAAGCACGTAGTGTGGCATTTTGAATGGTTGGGCCGTCAGCGAGAGGATCTGAGAAGGGGATCCCCAACTCCAGGGCATCGGCACCGTTTTCTATCAAGGTATCAATGATTTTTAGTGATAACGCCGGGTTTGGATCCCCCAGGGTAACAAATGGGACGAACGCGCCTTCTTTATTATGTTCTAAGCGCTTGAACAGTTGCTGATATCGTTCCATCAGATTTCTCCCCGTGCTTGCAAAATATCGTGAACGGTAAATATGTCTTTGTCGCCGCGGCCAGATAGGTTAACCACCAGAATTTGCTCTTTCTGCGGGGCTTCGCGCACCATTTTCAGGGCATGTGCCAGAGCATGAGAGGACTCCAGTGCCGGGATAATCCCTTCGTGGCGAGAAAGCGCTTTAAAGGCGTCCAGAGCCTCTTCATCAGTAATAGAAACGTATTCTGCGCGGCCAATACTGTTCAGATAGGCATGCTGTGGGCCGACAGAAGGAAAATCCAGCCCGGCAGAAATTGAATAGGACTCTTCGATTTGCCCTTCAGAGGTTTGCATCATCGGCGATTTCATCCCGAAGTAGATACCGATGCGGCCATGCTTCAGCGGTGCGCCATGTTGACCGGTTTCGATACCCAGACCGGCGGGTTCAACGCCAATCAGGCCTACACTACTTTCATCAATGAAATCCGCAAACATGCCGATGGCGTTGGAGCCACCACCGACACAAGCCAGGACGGCGTCAGGTAGGCGACCTTCACGCTCCAACACTTGGCGTTTAGTTTCTTCACCAATCATGCGTTGGAATTCACGGACGATGGTCGGGAAGGGGTGAGGACCGGCAGCGGTTCCCAACATATAGTGAGCCTTTTCATAGGAGCCAGACCAGTCACGCAGGGCTTCATTACAGGCGTCTTTTAATGTGGCAGACCCACTGTGTACGGCGATCACTTCCGCACCCATCAAACGCATACGGAACACGTTTGGCGATTGGCGTTCAATGTCTTTGGCACCCATATAGATGCGGCATTTGAGGCCGAGCAGGGCACAGGCAAGTGCAGAGGCGACACCATGTTGACCGGCGCCGGTTTCAGCGATGATCTCAGTTTTACCCATACGCTTGGCCAACAGCGCTTGGCCCAGTACCTGGTTGGTTTTGTGCGCGCCACCATGTAGCAGATCTTCACGCTTCAGGTAGAGCTTGGTCTTAGTACCTGCAGTCAGATTTTTACACAGTGTTAGCGCAGTTGGCCGCCCCGCGTAGTTGCGTAGTAAGTCGATAAATTCTGCTTGAAACTCTGGGTCACGCTGCGCGCTGACAAAGGCTTCTTCAAGTTGTTTTAACGCCGGCATCAGAATTTGTGGTACGTATTGCCCACCAAATTCGCCAAAGTAAGGGTTAAGTAAGGTCATTATTTTTCCCGTTATTATCTATGAAAAGATCAATAGTTGCGCAAAGCCTGGAAAACTGCCGCCAGGCGTGAAGCATCTTTGATGCCGGGTTGCTGCTCAACGCCCGAATTGAAATCCAGGCCAACACTACCCAGTAATGCGGCATCCTCACAGTTATCGGCGTTTAAACCACCGGCCAGCATCACGTTATCGAGCGATTGCCCAGGCAGCAGTGACCAGTCAAAACGCATTCCAGTACCGCCTGCTCCATTATCCAGCAGGTAACGGTCAACATATTGTAGATTGCGGTCTGGCAAAGATGCCTTGACGCTCAGTGCTTTCCAGATCTGGCAGCTTGCGGGGAGTTGGACTCGCAACGCGTTGATATAGTTTTGATCTTCCATACCGTGTAATTGCACGGCATGCAAACCAAGCTGTTCGGCAGTTTGTGCCACCTTCGTTATCTGCTCATCGCAGAATACACCGACATATTTCAAGGGTGCACCAGTGAGCACTTCTCTTGCACGGCCGACATCCAGATAACGCGGTGAGCGGCTGACGAAGATCAACCCACCATAGTTGGCACCGGCCTGGTAAGCAGCCGCCGCATCTTGGGGCCGGGTCAAACCGCAGACTTTATTATCACCTAAGGTAATGCGGCACACGGCACGGCGTAAGTTACTTTCTGACATTAGTGCACTGCCAATCAAGAAACCATCGGCATACTGGCTGAGTTCACGGATCTGCCGGTAACTGTTAATCCCGGATTCACTAATCACAGTTACCCCTGCTGGTACCTGTGGAGCCAGCAAACGGGTACGGTTCAAATCAATGGAGAGATCGCGCAGGTCACGGTTGTTGATGCCAATCACCCGAGCTTCAAGCTGTATGGCACGTTGCAGTTCGTCCTCGCTGATGACTTCAGTCAACACCCCCATATTCAGGCTATGAGCTACGGCGGCCAACTGACGATATTGTTCATCATTTAACACCGACAACATCAGGAGAATGGCATCAGCTTGGTAATAACGGGCCAGATAGATCTGATAAGGGTCGATGATAAAGTCTTTGCACAGCACCGGTTGAGTGACTGCTTGGCTCACCAGGGGTAAAAAATCAAAGCTGCCCTGGAAATACTTTTCATCAGTCAGCACCGAGATCGCTGAGGCAAACTCCCGGTAGACCGAAGCAATAGCCACTGGGTCAAAATCCTCACGAATTAACCCCTTGGAAGGGGAGGCTTTTTTGCATTCAAGAATAAAGGCGGTTTTAGGCCCTTGCAATGCCTGATAAAAATTGCGGGTAGTGGGCACCACCTCATGTTGAAAGCTGGACAGTGGTTGCTGTTGGCTACGTGCCGCGACCCATTGCACTTTGTCACGCACAATCTTGTTAAGTACGGTTTCCTGCATTATTTATCCTCTCGCTGCCAAGGCAGTGACAAGCTGGTAAGCTTGCCCACTGTGGAGCATATCTAATGCCTGCTGCGCATTATGCCGCAGGTCTTCCTGACCGAATAATTTCAGTAACAGTGCTACGTTAGCCGCCACGGCTGCCGCATGAGCGCGCTCACCCTTACCTTGTAATAACCGGCTCAGAATATCACGGTTATCCTCAGGTGTTCCGCCCAGCAGTGCTGACAATGGGTGACTCTCTAAACCAAAAGAACTCGGCGACAATTGATAACTTTCAATTTCGCCATCACGGAGCTCAGCGACATGGGTAGTGGTATGGATTGCCACTTCATCCATGCCACCGCCATGAACCACAGCAGCACGTCGGTAACCGAGCACACGCAGCGTCTGGGCAATGGGGAGCACCAGGTCTGGGCTGTAGACACCGATTAACGCCAAAGGAGGGCGTGCTGGATTGATGAGTGGACCCAGTACGTTAAACACGGTGCGGGTTTTCAATTGCTGACGAACGGGCATCGCATGGCGAAAACCGATGTGGTATTGCGGTGCAAACAGGAAGCATACGCCAAGTTCATCCAGCGCCAAGCGTGACTGTTCTGCAGGTAAATTCAGATTGATGCCAAAGGCCGCCAGTAAATCAGAAGAACCGGAACGGCTGGAAACACTGCGGTTACCATGTTTGGCGATTTTAGCTCCGCAGGCGGCAGCGACAAAGGCACTGGCCGTAGAGATATTAATACTGTTGGTGCCATCGCCTCCGGTACCAACAATGTCAGCAAAGTCATAATCTGGTCGTGGAAAGGGGAGCGCATTGGCTAACAATGCTTGCGCGGCACCGGCAATCTCCTCTGGGCGTTCACCGCGCACTTTCATGCTGATCAGCGCAGCGGCCAATTGGCAATGTTCCAGCTCACCACGCACAATGGCGTTGAACAGTTGCTGGCTTTCCAACTGATCCATCGTCTCTGAGCGATACAGTTTTTCAAGAATAGGTTGCATAGTCATTTACCTTAATTATTTCGCCAGTACCCAGGCCAGCGTCTGCTCAAGCAAACGGGCGCCCTGGATAGTCAGAATCGATTCGGGGTGAAATTGAAAACCACATACGCGGTGTTGATCATGGCGAACGGCCATCACCATGTCACCGAAATGAGCATTGACGGTGAGTTCGGCAGGGAGACGGCTGCCCACCAGTGAATGGTAGCGAGCTACCGGCAGTGGGTTGGGCATGCCGGTAAACATGCCTGCACCATCGTGTGTGATTGCCGATGCTTTGCCGTGCAGAATCTCACCGGCTTGACCCACATGGCCACCATAAGCCTCCACGATCGCCTGGTGCCCAAGGCAGATACCAATAATCGGCATTTTCCCGACCAAGCGCTGCAATAACTCTGGCATACAGCCTGCAGCGGCAGGCGTCCCCGGGCCAGGGGAAAGCAGCAACACCGGGTTTTTCATCTGTCGCAGGCGGTCAATGATGATATCGGCGGCAATCTGGTTGCGATAGATCACCACGTGGTGACCGCTAGCGCGCAATTGATCAACCAGGTTGTAAGTAAAGGAGTCGACATTATCGAGCAATAGGATATCAGCCATCAGAACACCTCCTTGGCGTGATGTGCGCTGGCAATAGCACGTAACACGGCACGCGCCTTATTTCGTGTTTCGTCTGCTTCTGCCTGAGGTACTGAATCCAACACCACGCCAGCGCCGGCTTGCACGGTGGCAATACCGTCTTCAACATAGGCCGAACGGATGACGATGCAGGTATCGAGATCGCCGTGAGAGGTAAAATAGCCGACGGCACCACCGTAACTACCACGACGGGTGCCTTCTGAGGCGGCAATCAGTTGCATGGCTCTCACTTTTGGCGCACCACTCAGGGTGCCCATATTCATACAGGCCTGATAGGCATGGAGAACATCAAGATCACCACGCAGTTTGCCGACAACACGAGAAACCAGATGCATGACAAAGGAGTAGCGGTCAACTTGGGTCAGGTCAGCAACATAACGGCTGCCTGGTTCACAAATACGAGCCAGATCGTTACGAGCCAGATCCACCAACATCAGGTGCTCTGCCAACTCTTTGTGGTCGGTGCGCATTTCCAGTTCAATACGACTATCGAGATCCCGATCCAGCGAGCCATCAGCATGGCGTCCACGCGGGCGCGTTCCGGCAATCGGGTAAATTTCGATCTGACGGCTGATGGCGTCGTATTTCAAAGCACTTTCCGGTGAGGCACCAAACAGGGTGAATTGGTTATCCTGCATAAAGAACATATAGGGACTTGGGTTATTTTCCTTCAGAGTCTGGTAGGCAACCAGTGGATTGGGGCAAGGTAACGAGAACCGGCGCGAAGGAACTACCTGAAATATTTCACCATGGCGAATCGCCTGCTGTAGTTTGCTGACGACGGCAGCATACTCTTCATCACTTTGGTTACAGTGTAACTGCATATCTGCCAGTTTTTGCTGGGGAATAGCGAGAGGCGTCTGTTGCAGTTGCCCCTGAAGTTGTTCAAGGCGCTGCTGTAAACGTAATGTCTCTACGGGGTCGCCGGTGAAGGCACTGGCTTGCAAACGGGCAACAGCATGTTGATGATCGAGCACCAGTAATGTTTCCGCCAAGTAAAAGCAGAAATCGGGGCAGTGCTGATCTTGACGAACCTCTGGCAGCTCTTCAAACCCGGCGACGAGGTCATAGGCGAACAACCCACCGAGCAGCATGGCTTCACGCTCATCAGCGGGAGTTTCAACCAATGTCAGTATCGCTCGCAGTGCATCAAACACTGACAGTGAACGCAGGCGAGCATCTTCATCTTGCAAGCAATCAATGGCTGGGAAGGTCAACTCACGCCCATTAGGCACCACCTTGATCTGCACCACGCGAGGGAGCGCTTGGTCCAATAGTGGCAGCAATGCAGCGCCATTGGCTGTCAAGGCTTGCAGATTGACATGACGACCCAAGGCAGTAATGCGTAATGCGCTATCAACAATCAGCAGACTCTTCAGGTTTTGCTTGCTATCGATCTCAGCCGATTCCAATAACAACGTAGCCGGACGAGCCCCACACAACTGATGAAAAATGGCGGTAGGGTCACTCCGGTAACCCGCCTGGGCGGTAAATAGTTGAAGCTGAGGTTTATTGTTCATCATGGGTCCAGTTAAATCTTGTCCATAAAAAAGCCCGCTACTTTCGGCGGGCTTCGGGAATTTGCAGTGTCAGATGACAGGCACGCGTTACCACTCAACCCTTGATTGAGATTGACGCCACCAACGAAGAAGAGAAGTTTGCTTAATCATTTTATTTGCTCTCTATATCTCATCTAGACAGGGTTATCACTCCGAACTCGTGTACTAGTTAACTAGTTCGCGCATGTAAAGTCAAGTGTATTTCCATCAAATTTTTAGTCATTGAATGGTGCAAATGGGTAGCGAACTCAATAAGGTGACAAAAATGGGGGATATAGAAAAAGAAAACGGCCCGTAGAGGGCCGTTGGTGATTCAGAACTATTTCGCTAGCCGATTATTTCTTTGACTTTTTTTCCGCTTTGGCGGCAACAGGGGCGGCAACCACGGTATCTTCTAGTGCTTCGCTGAATGCGTGGCCATAGTAGGTATCCATCAAGATTTGCTTGAGTTCAGCAATCAACGGATAGCGTGGGTTAGCACCGGTACATTGGTCATCAAACGCATCCTCAGACAGTTTGTCGACTTTTGCCAGGAAATCAGCTTCTGGTACACCGGCGTCACGGATTGAAGCAGGGATGCCTAGTTCAGTTTTAATCTCATCCAACCACTTCAGCAGTTTTTCGATTTTCTGAGCGGTACGGTCACCGGCAGCACTTAACCCCAGATGATCAGCGATTTCAGCATAACGACGACGCGCTTGTGGCCGGTCATACTGGCTGAATGCAGTCTGCTTGGTTGGGTTGTCGTTTGCGTTATAACGGATAACGTTAGCGATCAACATGGCGTTAGCCAGACCGTGTGGGATATGGAACTCTGAACCCAGTTTGTGCGCCATTGAGTGACACACACCCAAGAAGGCGTTGGCAAATGCAATACCCGCGATGGTGGCAGCGTTATGCACACGTTCACGGGCAACCGGGTTCTTGGCACCGTCTCTATAGCTGGCTGGCAGATACTCTTTCAGTAATTTCAGTGCTTGCAGTGCCTGACCGTCTGAGTATTCGTTTGCCAGTACCGAAACGTAAGCTTCCAGTGCGTGAGTTACCGCATCCAGGCCACCATAGGCACACAGGGATTTAGGCATGTTCATCACCAGATTGGCATCGACAATGGCCATATCAGGGGTCAGCGCATAGTCAGCCAATGGGTATTTCTGACCGGTAGCATCATCGGTCACCACTGCAAATGGGGTGACTTCTGAACCGGTACCGGAGGTGGTGGTGACCGCGATCATCTTCGCTTTCACGCCCATTTTCGGGAATTTGTAGATACGCTTACGGATGTCCATAAAGCGCAGTGCCAAATCTTCAAAATGGGTTTCCGGATGTTCATACAGCACCCACATGATTTTGGCTGCATCCATTGGTGAACCACCACCCAGCGCGATGATGACATCGGGCTTGAAGGAGTTCATCTGCTCAGCACCTTTGCGCACGATGCTCAGCGTTGGGTCAGCTTCCACCTCAAAGAACACTTCTGTTTCAATGCCATGGGATTTCAGCACTTTGGTGATCTGATCTGCATAGCCATTATTGAACAGGTAGCGGTCGGTGACGATAAAGGCGCGTTTTGCCCCATCGCTAGCCACTTCTTCCAGCGCGATAGGCAATGAACCCCGACGGAAATAAATTGATTTAGGAAGTTTGTGCCACAACATGTTTTCTGCTCGCTTCGCTACAGTTTTCTTGTTGATCAAGTGTTTTGGACCGACGTTTTCAGAGATGGAGTTACCCCCCCATGAACCACAGCCCAGCGTTAGTGATGGCGCGAGTTTAAAGTTGTACAGGTCACCGATACCCCCTTGAGATGCTGGGGTATTCACCAGAATACGTGCGGTCTTCATTTTGTCGCCGAAGAACTCAACACGTTCGGTTTGGTTGTCTTGGTCGGTATACAGGCAGGAGGTGTGGCCGATCCCACCCATCGCGACCAGTTTTTCGGCTTTGCTGACGGCATCGGCAAAGTCCTTGGCACGGTACATAGCCAGAGTGGGTGACAGTTTTTCATGAGCAAATGGCTCAGTTTCGTCAACCACTTTGACTTCACCAATCAGGATCTTGGTATTGGCAGGGACCTGGATACCCGCCATTTCAGCGATCTTAGGTGCAGACTGACCCACGATAGCCGCATTCAGGCCACCATTTTTCAGGATAATATCTTGTACCGCTTTCAGCTCTTTACCCTGCAGCATATAGCCGCCGTGGGAAGCAAAACGCTCACGAACTGCATCATAGGCTGAATCAACGACGATAACTGACTGTTCAGAAGCACAGATAACACCGTTATCAAAGGTTTTTGACATCAGGATAGATGCCACAGCGCGTTTGATATCGGCCGTTTCATCGATGACTACCGGGGTATTACCGGCACCAACACCGATAGCAGGTTTACCTGAGCTATAAGCGGCTTTAACCATGCCAGGGCCACCGGTGGCCAAGATCAGGTTGATGTCAGGGTGGTGCATTAATTGGTTGGACAAGTCAACGGTAGGTTGGTCAATCCAGCCAATAATATCCTTGGGGGCACCAGCAGCAATGGCGGCTTGTAGCACGATATCTGCCGCTTTGTTGGTGGCGTTCTTGGCACGTGGATGTGGCGAGAAGATGATACCGTTACGGGTTTTCAGGCTGATCAGCGCTTTAAAGATGGCCGTTGATGTCGGGTTGGTGGTGGGGACAATACCGCACAGTAGACCAATAGGCTCGGCGATGGTGATGGTACCGAAAGTATCATCTTCAGAAAGGATGCCGCAGGTCTTTTCATCTTTATAAGCGTTATAGATATATTCTGAAGCAAAATGGTTTTTGATCACCTTGTCTTCAATAATACCCATACCGGATTCTTCAACGGCCATTTTAGCCAGAGGAATACGGGCATCAGCAGCGGCGAGGGCCGCAGCGCGGAAAATATTGTCAACTTGCTCTTGTGAGTAGTTGGCATATTCACGCTGGGCTTTTTTGACACGCGCGACTAGGTCGTTTAGTTCAGCAACATTCGTTACAGCCATAATGCTCTCCTGATAAATGTTAAACTCTTTCAGTAAATAAGCCGTTTGAGTGTCGAGTCCCGATTCTGCATAGACCTGCCATCTTCAACGTTGCGGAAAGTGTGGGTTGAAAAACACCTTACCACCACGCATCCTGCTGATTTACTTAAAGAGCTTTACCAAGTGCAAGATTTGGTAGCAGGCTACTTTAAGAAGAGAGAGACAACATAGGGTGGTTTATCAGCCCGGTTACTCCCTTATTGCTATGGTTAAGAGCTTAACGATTCTTGAGTGGTAATTTTGTGACATACATCATAAAAATAGGATGCTGACACCTTTCAGCTATTGTTTATTGAGAACTATTTTCAATAACAAGTAGATTGTTGAATTATTTATGACAAGACATAAAGAATAGCATATGTTTTTAACAAGGCATTATCATATGCAACATTCTAGCTCACCGACATTTCGCTAATTAAGCGCTTGTCACTGGCATTGATTTCTAATGGCAGAGGAAAAGTCGCTCGATATAGTGAAAAATGCTACGTGAGTGGATGGATTACCTAACTCAATTCTATTACATTAGCGCTCATTAGAGTGTCTCTCTTTATAGCTAGCAATGCGGAGTTTTTTGTGGGCCAATCTCTGTTCGATTTATCCGTCTACATCAAGTTTTTTGTTGGTCTGTTTGCGCTGGTAAACCCAGTCGGTATCTTGCCGGTATTTATCAGTATGACCAGCTATCAGGCGGAGGCGGGGCGCAATAAGACTAACCTGACCGCTAACCTGTCGGTGGCGATCATCTTGTGGACTTCGCTGTTTTTAGGTGAAGCCATCTTACGTGCTTTCGGCATCTCTATTGATTCATTCCGTATTGCTGGTGGGATCCTGGTGGTGACCATTGCCATGTCGATGATCAGCGGTAAGCTGGGGGAAGACAAACAGAATAAACAGGAAAAATCAGAGAGTTCCATCCGCGAAAATGTTGGTGTGGTGCCTTTAGCATTACCTTTGATGGCCGGGCCAGGGGCGATCAGTTCCACAATCGTCTGGAGTTCTCGTTATCACAGTTGGCAGAATCTGTTAGGTTTTTCGCTGGCGGTTGCCTTGTTTGCTTTTTGCTGTTGGCTGTTGTTTCGCGCAGCCCCCCTGTTGGTACGTTTGTTGGGGCAAACCGGGATTAACGTGGTGACACGTATCATGGGGTTATTATTGATGGCTCTGGGTATTGAATTTATTGTGACCGGCATGAGAACTCTGTTCCCAGGGTTACTATAAATCTTAGAAAGTAGATTTATTTTTATTCAGATTGCGCGGATTTCGCCGTGGAGGAGGAGAGGGGATAGAGCGGGTTATTATTCTATCCTCTTGTGAAGGCCAGTGTTTTTATTTGACTGGTTTCGCTATTTTTCCAATTTATCATTGCTATGCTGTTTGTTTGTTCAATTCTTGTCTGCCGACCTATCTGGTTATTTTCACCACCACAATGTCAACGCTGTTGCTAATTTATCCATACAATTCTGCAGGGGTTGTCTCAGTTTCATTCAGATGTTATTAGTGATTAATTATCTTAGATCAAGTGATCATTTGTTACTTGTTGATTAATTGAAAATATTTTGCAATTTATTTGTTATCTTGGCATGGCCTGACGAAAGGGGATTGATAGTTGACCGTGCTAATCACAATGTTAATTAATCTTTAAAATAAGCATAAGAATTAGACTGCTGATCGAGTCAGCAAGGGCGGCTAATAAAGAGAGCTATTTAACATTTCTGTAAAATATTTTGGCGCTGGCTTTATCTGTCTGTTAGCTTTCGAGCAATTATCCTGACGAAAACCGCGACTCACGTTCATTCGCGTTGAGGGCCAAACGGCGTCGTTTGGGCTATCTACAGCGTTGGCCTTGCTAGCTAAGCTAGGTGAATCAATGGCCACTGGGCGGGTAACCGGCGGGAATAGCAAGCCAGGCGACATCATTTTATTTTACTACGCCCCGGTTCACGGGTGACCCCAAACTGATGATAGTTTGGCGATAAATAAACAGGAGAGTATGCAATGAGCAATATCACGAAAAAATCACTGCTGGCAGCGGGTATTATTGCCGCGCTAGGTATCAGTACTAGCGGAATGGCATGGGCGGCGAATGTGCCTGCAGGGGTGCAACTGGCTGATAAGCAGGAGATCGTGAGGAACAACGGATCTGAAGTGCAATCCCTTGATCCGCATAAGATTGAAGGCGTACCTGAAAAAAATGTCACTAATGACTTGTTGGAAGGGTTGGCCAGCAACAACCCAGATGGTTCAGTAACCCCTGGGGTGGCAGAAAGCTGGGAGAACAAAGATTTTAAAGTATGGACTTTCCACCTGCGCAAAGACGCCAAATGGTCTAATGGTCAGCCGGTAACCGCTCAGGATTTCGTCTATAGTTGGCAACGCATCGTTGACCCGAAAACCGCTTCCCCTTATGCCAGTTATTTGCAATATGCCCACGTCGAAAATGTTGATGAGATCATTGCTGGTAAAAAAGACAAGTCAACATTAGGTGTCAAAGCCATTGACGATCATACCTTCCAAGTGACATTGACTGAACCCGTGCCCTATTTGGCTGAGATGTCAGTACACTACGCTATGAAACCGGTGAATAAAGAGGCAGTGGAAAAGTTTGGCGATAAGTGGACCCTGCCACAAAACTATGTCAGCAATGGTGCCTATAAACTGAAAGATTGGGTGGTTAACGAACGTATTGTTTTGGAACGCAACCCTGAGTACTGGGATAACGCGAAAACCATCATCAATAAAGTCACTTTCCTGCCGATTGCTTCTGAGGTCACTGATGTCAACCGCTATCGAACCGGCGAGATTGATATGACCTATAACCATTTGCCGATCGAACTGTTCCAAAAGTTGAAGAAAGAGATCCCGCAGGAAGTGCACGTCGATCCTTATCTGTGTACTTATTACTATGAAATCAATAACCAGAAAGCACCGTTTACCGATGCTCGGGTGCGTGAAGCGCTCAAGTTAGCGATGGACCGCGATATTATCGTTAATAAAGTGAAGAATCAGGGCGATCTGCCCGCTTACGGTTTTACGCCACCTTATATCGATGGGGCAAAATTAACCCCACCAGAGTGGTTCGGCTGGACACAAGAAAAACGTAATGAAGAAGCTAAAAAACTGTTAGCTGAAGCAGGTTATGGCCCAGATAAACCCCTGAGTTTCTCTCTGCTGTATAACACCTCCGATCTGCACAAAAAACTGGCCATTGCCGCTGCCTCAATCTGGAAGAAGAACCTGGGGGTGGAGGTGAAATTGGAGAATCAGGAGTGGAAAACCTTCCTGGATACCCGCCATCAGGGAACTTATGATGTTTCGCGGGCTGGTTGGTGTGCTGATTACAACGAGGCAAGTTCCTTCCTGAACATGATGTTGTCTGACAGCAGCAGTAATACCCCGCACTATAAAAGCCCGGCTTTCGATAAGCTGATGGCTGAGGCCATTACCACCGAGAGCAAAGAGCAGCGCGCTGGCATCTATCAACAGGCTGAAGTGCAATTGGACAAAGACTCTGCCATTGTGCCGGTTTTTTACTATGTTAATGCCCGCTTGGTGAAACCCTATGTTGGCGGTTACACCGGTAAAGACCCTCTTGATAATGTCTATCAAAAAGATCTGTACATTATCAAGCATTGATACGCAAATGGCGGGCGGCAGTGGTCGCCCGCACAGTTAATCAAGATAGCCCGCTTATTCATGTTGTGGGTAACACCGCAACAACTTGTCTGGCGGCGGGCTGTAGCACAGGGTTAGGGTCATGCTTAAATTTATCTTACGCCGCTTATTAGAGGCGATCCCGACACTATTTATCCTTATTACCATCTCATTCTTTATGATGCGTCTTGCGCCGGGTAGCCCGTTTACCGGCGAACGAGCATTGCCCCCTGAAGTCATGGCGAACATTGAAGCCAAATACCATCTTAATGATCCGATTTGGAAGCAGTACGGGCATTATCTATTGCAATTATCGAAAGGCGATTTTGGTCCTTCGTTTAAGTATAAAGACTATTCAGTCAATGAGTTGGTGGCTGCGTCATTCCCGGTTTCCGCCAAGTTGGGGGCGGCGGCTTTTGTGCTGGCGGTGTTATTGGGGGTTAGTGCCGGTGTGATTGCCGCGTTAAATCAGAATACCAAGTGGGATTATACCGTGATGGGGTTTGCCATGACCGGGGTAGTGATACCCAGTTTTGTGGTTGCCCCCTTGTTAGTGCTGGTTTTCGCTATTGTTTTGAAATGGTTGCCTGGCGGTGGCTGGAATGGTGGCGAGCTGAAATTTATGATTCTGCCGATGGTGGCGCTCTCTCTGGCTTATATTGCCAGTATTGCCCGTATTACGCGCGGCTCGATGATTGAGGTGTTGCATTCCAACTTTATCCGCACCGCACGAGCCAAAGGTTTACCGATGCGGCATATTATTTTCCGCCATGCGTTGAAGCCGGCATTGTTACCAGTGCTCTCTTATATGGGGCCGGCCTTTGTCGGGATTATCACCGGCTCAATGGTGATTGAAACCATCTTCGGATTACCGGGGATAGGGCAATTGTTCGTTAACGGGGCGTTGAACCGGGACTACTCATTGGTATTGAGCCTGACTATTCTGGTCGGTGCCCTGACCATTCTCTTTAATGCGATCGTTGATGTGTTGTATGCGGTGATCGATCCAAAAATCCGTTATTAAACTGGAGCACGCAAGATGTGGATGAAAACTAAGCGTAAAGCTCTGGAAAACTTCAGCGAACAGCTTGATGTTGAAGGGCGTAGCCTATGGCAGGATGCGCGCCGTCGTTTTATGCATAACCGTGCCGCGGTGAGTAGCCTATTTATTTTAATGCTGATTACCCTGTTTGTGGTTTGCGCACCTTGGTTGTCACCATTCGCTTATGATGACACTGACTGGGCCATGATGTCTGCGGCACCTAGCTTTGAATCTGGGCACTATTTTGGTACTGACTCTTCGGGGCGTGATTTGTTGGTACGTGTAGCGATTGGTGGACGTATTTCACTGATGGTGGGGGTTGCCGCCGCGTTGGTGGCGGTGGTGGTAGGGACGCTGTACGGTTCGTTGTCGGGTTATGTGGGGGGCAAAACGGACTCGGTAATGATGCGTTTATTGGAGATCCTCAACTCTTTCCCATTTATGTTCTTTGTCATCTTGCTGGTGACTTTCTTTGGGCAAAACATCCTATTGATTTTTGTCGCCATCGGGATGGTGTCGTGGCTGGATATGGCGCGTATTGTGCGCGGGCAGACACTGAGCCTCAAGCGTAAAGAATTTATCGAGGCTGCCTTGGTGGGCGGTGTCTCAACCCGCAATATTGTCTTGCGCCATATCGTCCCCAATGTTTTGGGGGTGGTAGTGGTTTATGCCTCTCTCCTGGTGCCGAGCATGATTTTGTTTGAATCGTTCCTTAGTTTTCTCGGGTTGGGGACACAAGAGCCACTGAGTAGTTGGGGCGCACTGTTGAGCGATGGTGCTAACTCGATGGAGGTTTCACCGTGGTTGCTGCTGTTTCCTGCGGGTTTCCTGGTGATTACGCTATTTTGTTTCAACTTTATCGGCGATGGTTTGCGTGATGCCCTCGATCCGAAAGATCGTTAAGGAATGCAACCATGAGCATGACTGAAAATATTCAAACCGAATTGCCACTGTTGCTGGATGTTAACGATCTGCGTGTCGCCTTTGATACGCCAGATGGGGATGTCACCGCGGTTAATGACCTCAATTTTGATCTGCGTGCGGGTGAAACACTGGGGATTGTTGGGGAGTCCGGTTCAGGTAAATCGCAAACGGCATTTGCGCTGATGGGGCTACTGGCCAGCAATGGTCACATCAGTGGGTCGGCAAAATTTAATGGCCGTGAAATTCTTAATCTGCCAGAAAATCAGCTAAACAAGCTGCGTGCAGAAGAGATCTCGATGATTTTTCAAGACCCGATGACCTCTTTGAACCCTTATATGCGTGTTGGCGAACAATTGATGGAAGTGCTGATACTGCATAAAAAAATAAGTAAGAGTGAGGCATTTGAAGAGTCGGTACGGATGCTGGATGCGGTAAAAATGCCTGAAGCACGTAAGCGTATGCGCATGTATCCTCATGAATTTTCTGGTGGAATGCGCCAACGTGTGATGATCGCCATGGCATTGTTATGCCAGCCCAAATTGCTGATTGCTGATGAACCCACCACCGCACTGGATGTAACCGTACAGGCGCAAATCATGACACTGTTGAATGAACTGAAACGTGAATTCAATACGGCAATTATTATGATCACCCATGACTTGGGGGTGGTTGCCGGCATCTGCGACAAAGTGCTGGTGATGTATGCCGGGCGCACCATGGAGTATGGTAGTGCGCGCGATGTATTCTATCGTCCGAGTCACCCTTACTCTATCGGTCTGTTAAATGCGGTGCCACGTCTCGATGCGGAGGGGGAATCATTGATGACCATTCCTGGGAACCCGCCAAACTTGTTACGCTTGCCACCAGGCTGCCCATTCCAACCTCGTTGCCCCTATGCGATGGATGAGTGTGTCAATGCACCGTCACTGGCGCCGTTTGGTGAAGGGCGGCTACGTGCTTGCTTCAGGCCTGTGGAGGCATTGGTATGATGGACGCAGAGAAAAAAGTGCTGCTTGAAGTGGCAGATCTAAAAGTGTACTTCGATATTCATAATGACAAGCAATGGTTCTGGCAAGCGCCTAAAACTCTGAAAGCGGTTGATGGTGTCACTTTGCGCCTGTTTGAAGGGGAAACCTTGGGGGTGGTGGGTGAGTCTGGTTGCGGTAAATCTACCTTCGCGCGAGCGCTGATTGGTTTGGTGAAAGCCACCAGTGGACGTGTGGCCTGGTTAGGGCAGAATCTGCTGGGTATGAGCGATGCGCAGTGGCATAAAACGCGCAGTGATATTCAGATGATTTTCCAGGATCCGCTGGCTTCGCTCAATCCACGCATGACGATTGGGGAGATCATTGCTGAACCTCTGCGAACTTACCATCCAAAGATGTCACGCCAAGAGGTGAAGGATAAAGTACAAGCGATGATGCTAAAGGTGGGGTTATTGCCCAACTTAATCAACCGCTATCCGCATGAGTTTTCTGGCGGTCAATGTCAGCGCATTGGTATTGCCAGGGCATTGATTCTGGAACCTAAACTGGTGATTTGTGATGAACCGGTTTCCGCATTGGATGTCTCGATCCAGGCTCAAGTGGTTAATCTGTTACAACAGTTGCAGCGGGAAATGGGGTTATCGCTGATTTTCATCGCCCATGATCTGGCGGTGGTGAAGCATATTTCTGATCGGGTGCTGGTGATGTATCTGGGCCATGCTGTAGAGTTGGGTACCTATAGTGAGGTTTACCATAATCCGCAGCACCCATACACCAAAGCACTGATGTCAGCGGTGCCGATCCCTGATCCCGACAAGGAGAAGAAGAAGCAGATTCAATTGTTGGAAGGGGAATTACCATCGCCGATTAACCCGCCATCGGGTTGTGTGTTCCGCACCCGTTGCCCAATTGCCGGGCCGGAATGTGCTAAAACGCGGCCATTATTAGAAGGCAGTTTCCGACATGCGGTATCCTGCTTGAAGGTCGACCCGCTCTGATATCTACCTGAGTTGACTCACGTCTTAGGCAACACCTGCCAAATGGCAGGTGTTGTTACCCTGTCACGAAATCACTCTTTCCACAAGATATGACACAATTTGTGGTCTTTTTCGCGGCAGATAAGAATACGGGCGAACACATCATTAATCGGGTCACCTTCATTATCTGCCAGGCCGATGACGACCTCGGCAAAAAAGTCTGGGCTAAGATCGTAATCGACATGTTGTTGCCAGTCTTCTGCTGGATCATAGAGCTCCGCACCACCACGTTCCTCAAACTGCAAGTTAAACAGCAGAATATCTGCCGGATCTAAATTATCGCCTGCCAGTTCCAAGAAAATATCATAAGCCTGCTCAAGTGTTTCATCTTCACTAAGGCGATTATCTAAGTCCATAACAATATCCTGCTCACTAAAAAGTTTAATTTATATTTTAAATTACATGACGTTATACCCAATGCGATCCAAATGACGAGACGCGTGGCACAACATGAATAAACTGCGGAATAAGCCATACCCGTTATTTTTACAGAAACGGGCTGAAAAAGTAAAAAAGGCGCTCGGCAATGCGATACCAGAAAGGGCGATGTAGCCACTGGTCCGCATCCAGTCGTGTTGAGCGGGCAATATAATCATCCTGCACGCAGGCCAGATCATTACCGAAGCCGTCATCATCAATGGCCAAGGTAATTTCGAAGTTCAGCCATAGGCTACGCATATCAAGATTGACAGTACCGACCAGACTTAATTGACCATCAACCAAGACGCTTTTGGTATGTAGCAACCCGCCTTCAAATTGATAAATTTTTACGCCTGCGGCCAATAGTTCTGAAAAGAATGAGCGGCTAGCCCAACGCACCATCATTGAGTCGTTATGAAGGGGGACGACAATGCTAACATCAACACCGCGCAGGGCAGCGGTACAGATGGCATGGAGCAGGTCATCACTGGGTACGAAATAGGGGGTAGTCATCACCAGTTGTTCACGTGCAGAATAGACAGCAGTTAACAGCGCCTGGTGGATCATGTCCTCTGGGAATCCCGGGCCAGACGCGATTACCTGTATTGTGTGACCACTTTCCCGCTCAAAAGGCATAATATGGCTATCTGGTGACGGCGGCGGTAAAATTCGCTTGCCGGTTTCCATTTCCCAGTCAAAGGCATACACAATTCCCATGGTGGTGGCTACTGGGCCTTCCATACGAGCCATGACATCAATCCATTGCCCAACACCGGCATCTTGTTTAAAGAAACGCGGGTCGACCATATTCATGCTGCCGGTATAGGCGACATAATTGTCGATCAATATTACTTTGCGGTGTTGTCGCAAGTCCATACGACGTAAGAATACGCGAAATAGACTAACCTTAAGTGCTTCAACCACTTCAATGCCAGCGTTACGCATCATTGCTGGGTAGGGGCTGCGGAAAAATTGCACACTTCCGGCGGAATCAAGCATTAAGCGGCAGTGTACACCACGGCGTGCCGCAGCCATCAGGGCTTCAGCTACTTGGTCTGCTTGACCTCCGGGTTGCCAGATGTAAAACACCATCTCAATATTATGCCGTGCCAGTGAAATATCACGGATTAAAGTGCTTAATGTATCCTCGGTCGTGGTCAGTAGCTGTAACTGATTACCTTTGACGCCATTGATACCATGGCGATGGTAACAAAGCTGGAACAAGGGTCGTGCTACTTCACTGTATTCGGTGGCAAAAATTTTGCGATTTTCTTTTAGTTTATCCAGCCAGAGTGAGGTAGAGGGCCACATGGATTTGGCCCGTTCGGCGCGTCGTTTGCCTAGGTGTAATTCGCCAAAAGAGAGATAAGCCACAACACCCAATAAGGGCAGAATATAGATCACCAGTAACCATGCCATCGCCGAGGGTACTGCGCGTCGTTTCATCAGTATGCGCAATGTTACCCCGGCGATAAGTAGCCAGTAACCGAAGAGCAGAAACCAACTGAGTAAGGTATAAAAGGTTGTCATAAAGGGGAAAATCCCATTCGCCAAGTGTTGATAACCAGTGTACGCACAGAATAATAAAGGTTAAACCTTTTATCGGTGATTAAGTTACATAAAAATAATTGACAAAAACGATTTTTTCAAAAAATAAGAAGGATGATGCTGCATAGAAGCCGGGTTAATAAGACTTTCAGCATTAATGGAATTAACTTGGGTATATAATACTGATGTTGGGTATTGGATGAGTAACGAAGAATGAGACGTAGTAGAAACGAAGTGGGGCGCTGGCGAATGTTACGCCAAAGCCAGCGCCGTAAGCAACGTTGGCTTGAGCGGCAATCCTGCCGTAATCGGCATATTATGCGTGTATGTCGTCGTTTGGACGACCAACATCGTCGTGCTTTGCTGTTTGTGGTGGCATACGAGTGGTAAATCTCTCAACAGTCCGATTTGGGACTGTTGAGTGGTTCGGGCGGTTTATTTTGCAAGATAAGCGTTAAGCATCCAGACCTGTTTTTCCTGCTCTTTAATGTAGTCACTCATCAAAGAGGCAGTACCCTCGTCATCGGCTTTAGCGGCTAATGCCAGCAGTTCACGTTGTTGCTGCAGTAAAATGGCATAACCTGCTAATAAACCGCGCAAAGTCCCTTTATCATCAGTCACGTTGGTGTCTTCTTTGATATCTGCAGTCTTCAGATAATCACTGAAAGCATGCGAGGGTTGTGAACCGAGCGTGAGAATGCGTTCTGCCAATTCATCGACTTTGGTCAGCAGATTATTATAGGTTTCTTCAAATTTTACATGTAGTTCAAAGAAGTATGGGCCGGAAATATTCCAGTGGTAACCCCGGACATTCATATACAACACTTGGTAGTTTGCTAACAGCTTGTTTAATGCGCTAGAGAGCTTGGCTGACTGTTTGCTATCCAGGCCAATATGCGTTTTTACTGCTTTTTTTGCCGTAGTCATAATCTGTTTCTCCAACTATTCAGTTATAGCTGTCGCCTGGCAAGCTGGCGGAGCGGTGACAAGAGATATCGATGTATAAAGATTAGCGGCTAGTCTGAAAAAGGTAAAAACGATAGAAGGTATTAATTTAATAGGTATAGAGAATCAATTGTCAGTCAAGGCGAGGGAAAGTGATGCCCACGCCTTATAAATCGCATCTTAGGTGACCGTAGCCACTGCCTGCTCAGGCTGAATTAGAATACCTGCTTGAAGGGTTTTACGGTCACTTCGCGGTATACGCCAGCATCAACATAAGGGTCTTGTGCCGCCCAGGATTTAGCTGCGTCAAGGGAAGAAAACTCGGCAATGACGGTTGAACCAGTAAAACCAGCATCACCGGGGTCATTACTGTCCACCGCTGGGTTGGGGCCTGCAACCAATAACCGGCCTTCATCACGTAACGCTTGCAGTCGTGCCAGATGGGCGGTACGCGCAGCCAAGCGTTGTTGTAAGGTATCGGGCGCATCTTGTGCATAGATTAGATAAAGCATATTTATCCTTTAAAAATTATCATCATAGCAAGGTAACAACAAACTAGCTCAAAAGGGGGAACAAGGGAATGGCAAATTGTGCAAAATATCCCGTGGCCGTTGACATCACTGTTTGCAGGTATCGCTGTTTGCAGGCATAGCTCTTGTTGCTCATCGCTTTTTTCTGTCATAACTCTTTTGTGATAACTCTTTTTTGTGAAAACTGCGAGCCAGTCGTGAACCGGGTTGTCGTTCCTTTTGGATATGATCGCTATTTGCATTTAGAATAAGCAAATCAAAGGAACCCCAATAATGATGCCGCTAAAGAAAATATTCCTTACTCGCCGTTTTTCTCTACCTGTTACCCTTTCAGTCGGCTTACATACGATCTTGGTAGCAGCCTTGCTCTATGCGTCAGCCAAGGAAGTGATAAGACTACCGCAGCAGCAGGGGGCGCCGGTTAATGTCATGATGGTGAATATGGCTGCGTTACCTCAGCCATCAGCTTCGGTTGAGTCTGAGCCACCGAGCCAAGCAACGCCTGAGCCAGAATTACTGGCAACGCCGGAACCGGTGCAGCCGCAGCCGTCACCTATCGCTCCCCCTAAGCCAGTAGTGGAAAAATCCAAACCCAAGCCAAAGACTGAAAAGCCAATCAAGCCTGAAGTGAAAAAGGCAGAGCCAGAGGCCCCAGCGCTGATTGAGAGCCCCGCAACGGCTCCATTAAGTGCTCCGTCGCTGGTGAAGCCAACCCCAGTGCCAGGCAATGATGTTACTGAGGCAGAACCTAAAGCATTGAGTTTGCCGAAGCCGATTTATCCGCCTCGCGCTTTAGCGCTACAGATTGAAGGTAAGGTGAAAGTGCAATATGACATTGATGGCGATGGGCGGGTGATCAACGTGCGTATTCTGTCAGCTGAACCGCGCAATCAATTTGAGCGTGAAGTGAAGCAATCAATGGCTAAATGGCGTTATGAAGCCAAAGCGGCACAAAACCTGACAAAAACCATTTTATTCAAAATTGATGGTTCGACAGACCTGCAGTAATCAGTGTCGCAATATTTGCTTGGCTACAGACTAAATTAAGGCGGCGGGGGCGCCAGAGCGCTTTCATTATTGAGCGCTCTGGTGCTTTACTCACTTAACTGGCTGGCTCAGTGTCGCTGGTGCCAAGGTTAATCTTGTTATCTGGTAAGGCGCAAGGCCGGCCTGCATCATCCACCGCAACGTAGGTAAAGACTGCTTCAGTGGCACGATAGCGCTGGCCAACAGGGGCGGAAGAAACCTTTTTAATCCAGACCTCAATATTAACGGTAATGGAACTGCGGCCAGTACGGATACATTTAGCGTAGCAACAGACAACATCACCGACGGCAACCGGTTTGAGGAAGGACATTCCATCCACTCGAACCGTGACGACACGGCCTTCGGCAACCTCTTTGGCTAGAATGGCCCCCCCAATGTCCATTTGTGACATCAACCAACCGCCGAATATATCACCGTTGGCGTTAGTATCTGCGGGCATTGCCAGCGTTCTCAGTACCAGCTCTCCGCTGGGCAAAAGTTGTTGTTCTGTCATTACCATCTGCTTTATTAAAAGAGTTACTCTGTTGTGGGTATAAACCCGGCATCGTTCAAGCGGTGGTTTGCCTGGCGCTGAGAACAGCTGGTGTTATCCGCGGCCTTTATGGCCATACACGCTGTTCCGTTGCCACCGGGTGTGGTCAACTAAAAGAGTCGATTACTGCTTTTTTTGTTCATCGGGCATATGCCGGAAGATATAGATGCCACTTAGCAACGTGAAGACCAGTGTCAGGGCCGTCAGGCCAAATACTTTGAAATTGACCCATACACTCTGTGGCAACCAAAATGCCACATAGATATTGGCCAGACCGCAGGCAAGGAAGAACAGAGCCCAGGCGACATTGAGGGCACGCCATGCGTGATCTGGCAACGTAAGCTCTTTACCTAACATGCGTTGGATTAATGGTTTTTTCAGTATCAGTTGGCTAACCAGCAGTGCGAGAGCGAACAAGGCATAAATGACGGTGACTTTCCACTTGATAAACAAATCATTATGGAAAACCAGCGTCAAGGTGCCGAAAATGGCGACCATGATGAAGGTGATCAATGTCATCTTCTCTACCTTGCGGTATTTCAGCCAGGTAAAGATTAAAACCAAGGCGGTAGCAGCAATTAACGCGCCGGAAGCGTAATAGATATCATAGAGTTTGTAGACAGTGAAAAAGACAACCAGTGGTAGAAAATCAAGAAATTGCTTCATAAATCAATCCATCATAAATTCGTCGGCTGACTATACCGGATTCATGGGGTTCTTGGTACCTCTAGCGTGCGACTAGGTAGCACGATGACAGGGAGAACAACTTAAAACCGACAGAGAGAACAGCTAAAAACCGGGCGGGTAATTTTTTCATTGCCAATAATGCAAAACGCCGCGAGAGCGACGTTTTGCGTGCGGACTGTTCTGTTACTTTTAACGATTACAGAACGTGAACCGATGAGGTATTGGTGGTGCCACTTGGTACCAGCGCGCCGGAAACCATGACAACAACATCCCCTTTTTGTGCCAGACCGCTTGCCAAGGCGGCTTCTTTACCGATGCGGTAGAAGTCATCTGTAGAGGCAATTTCCTTGACGATCTGGGTAACGATACCTTTACTCAGGATTAACTGACGTGCAGTGATATCATTGGTGGTCAACGCCAGAATAATGGCATTAGGGAAGTACTTGCGCACAGACTTGGCAGATTTACCGCCGCTAGTGGCGACGACAATCAGCGGTGCATCAAGTTTTTCGGCCGTTTCCACGGCACCACGGCAAACCGCTTCAGTGATACGTAGCTTGCGGTTATCCTGCAGAGTATCAATACGGCTTGGCATAACGCGATCAGTACGTTCACAGATCGTGGCCATGATGGTCACGGCTTCCAGAGGATATTTACCTTTGGCACTTTCACCCGACAGCATTACCGCATCGGTACCATCCAGGATGGCGTTGGCAACGTCACCGGCTTCGGCACGAGTAGGGCGCGGATTCTTGATCATTGAATCCAGCATCTGGGTGGCGGTAATAACGACCTTACGTGCGCGGTTGCACTTATCAATCATCATTTTCTGTGCAAAAATCACCTCTTCAACCGGGATCTCTACCCCCAGGTCACCACGGGCTACCATGATGCCATCGGAAGCTTCGAGGATTTCGTCGAAGTTATTCAGACCTTCCTGGTTTTCAATCTTGGAAATGATCTGAATATTTTCACCGCCATGGGCTTTCAGATGCTCACGGATTTCCAATACATCAGAACGTTTACGGATGAACGAGGCGGCCACGAAGTCTACACCTTGCTCACAACCGAAAATCAGGTCAAGTTTATCTTTTTCTGCCAATGCTGGCAGTTGGATGGAAACACCTGGCAGGTTAACACCTTTGTTCTCACCCAGATCGCCATTGTTCAGTACTTTACAAACCACTTCTTTGCCATTGATGGCAGTGACTTGCAAGCCGATGAGGCCATCATCAACCAGGATAGTATTGCCGACAGTCAGGTCATCAGCAAAGCCAGGGTAGGTAACCGCGACACGTTCTTTGTTGCCGATAACACTTTGGTCGGTGGTGAAGGTGAAGGTTTGGCCAGCGACCAGCGCCGCGTCGACACCCCCTTCAAGTTTCATGGTACGGATCTCAGGGCCTTTGGTATCCAACAAGATCCCGGCAGTCTTGCCAGTTTTAGCCATTACGGCACGCAAATTCTTGATGCGGTTACCGTGCTCTTCGTAATCACCATGGGAAAAATTAAGGCGCATTACGTTCATGCCAGCATTGAGCAGGCTAGTGAGCATTTCTTCAGATTCGGTTTTTGGGCCGATAGTACAAACAATTTTAGTCTTTTTCATGACGGTTTTTTCTACAAGTTATGATGGATTATAAAATGAGTGTGACTAACGGCGAGACCATTAGTCAGGGATTTTAGCTTTGCCTGGAAGTGTAAAACAGGGTTAAGAACAACAGTATTAAGAATAGGTGACAACAGTTGAAATGGAGCGAAATAACTTAACCGATGCCCGGATGCGCGAGTGCCGCACATAAAAAGAAGGTGAGATTTTTTTGCGATTAAATTTTGACGGATCAAGGGCTGAAACCATTCAACTGAAAGACGGTGTGCATTATAAAGGCTCTGTGGCAGGAAACAAAACAAAAACAGACTAAGTTATTGTGGTAGAGCCGTGTTGAAAGAGCTTAAGAACAGTATTTCATCTCTCAATATGTTGTTTTTATTTATTATTTTTATTTTTCGATAACAGCAGGCCAGATTTGCAGGTGGTGATTTTTTACACATAACTGACAAAAGTTCTTTGTGGCGATAGCTGAGGCGAGTTAGCTGAAACTGAAAGAGGTGAAATTTACTGATTCCCTAGATAAGAGATAACTCACAGAAATGACAGGCGAATGCTTTGAAAAGAATTGGTGCGTCCGAATGGACTCGAACCATCGACCCCCACCATGTCAAGGTGGTGCTCTAACCAACTGAGCTACGGACGCACAGAAAATCAGCAGGAATTGGTGCGTCCGAATGGACTCGAACCATCGACCCCCACCATGTCAAGGTGGTGCTCTAACCAACTGAGCTACGGACGCATCTTCTCCTGTCTGTCATGGCTGACAGCGGGAACGAATATTAACGAGCTACCCGCCCGCTGGCAAGGGGTAAAATACATTTTTATGTGATATTTCACCTGATTGCTGAGCTTGTGTGCAGTGTGCTGCCTTTTTATCAGAGTTGGGTCATTTTTTAGTGGTCTACCAATGGCAGACCAGGCAAGGTTTTTAACGGCGTGAGCGCTGTAAAATTAAAGCAGGAGCCTGCCGCTGCAACCAGCGCATACGTAATACCATCATGATGGCAGCAAAGGTTAACCCGATAATAAAACCAATCCAGAAACCGCGCGGCCCCATTGCGGGAACAATATAATCCGTTAGCGCAAGCAGATAGCCACTGGGTAGCCCAAGGATCCAGTAGGCAATAAACGTGATGTAGAAAATTGCGCGAGTATCTTTATAACCACGCAGGATACCGCTGCCAATCACTTGTATAGAGTCAGAGATTTGATAAATGGCGGCCAGAAGCATCAGTTGTGATGCCATGGCGACCACCTCAGGGGTATTGTTATAGAGCAGGGCAATAGGAACGCGGAGTAGTGCAGTAAATAATGCCGAGCCACAGGCCATGGCTATGCCTACGGCAATGGCGGCATAGGCGGCAACGCGGGCTGCTTCAACTGAACCTTCCCCCAGCCGATATCCGACACGGATGGTGGCACCAACACCAAGAGATAGCGGTAATACGAACATTAATGCGCTGAAGTTCAATGCAATCTGATGCCCCGCTACTGCGACGATACCCAGAGGTGAAACCAGTAATGCCACCACCGCAAATAGGGTAACCTCAAAAAACAGAGCTAACGCCACGGGTAGCCCAATACCAATTAAACGCTTTAAGGTATGCCAATCTGGCCTGCTGCGCGCTTTTTCTGCCAGTTTGATATCACGCATGGCCGGAGCACGCTTCGTATACCAACGCATCATCAGGAACATAAGCCAATACACACTCGCTGTGGCGACACCACAACCCACGCCCCCCAGTTCTGGCATGCCTAATTTGCCATAAATGAAGATATAGTTGATGGGGATGTTCACCAACAGGCCAATAAAGCCAATGACCATACCGGGTTTGGTTTTTGATAAGCCTTCACATTGGTTACGGAGTACTTGAAAAAACAGGTAGCCTGGAGCCCCCCACATGATGGCGTGCAGGTAACCGACCGCTTTATCAGCTAATTGCGGATCGATATTGTGCATCATATTGATCACAATATTACTGTTAGAAACCACGGCAATAATCAGCACTGAAACGCCTGAAGCCAGCCAGAAACCCTGACGGACTTGATGCGCGATGCGGTCACGCCGGCCAGCACCGTTGAGTTGCGCGATCACCGGGGTTAGGGCAAGCAGCAAGCCGTGCCCGAACAGCAGCGCGGGTAACCAGATAGAGGTGCCCACGGCGACGGCAGCCATATCTGTTGCGCTGTAAGCACCGGCCATAATGGTATCAACTACACCCATTGCGGTTTGAGATATTTGCGCGATGATGACAGGGATAGCGAGGGCTAATAAACTCCGCGCCTCAGTAAAGTACTTCTGCACGTATACACCTTTCTAATTTTTATTCAGTAGGGCTGTTGCGATTAAGGCAACCATCAAAAATTGCGGGATTTTATCGAAAATACGTTACCTGTGGAGCAAGGCCGAACTAATCATGTAACACAATTTGTTATCCAGACTAATTCAAGAGCGGGTAGGGTACAACCTGGAAAGCGTGAATAGTTCCCCGGTAGCGTTACCGGGGGAGAGCTTATAAAGCGAATTCGGCCCAGACCGGGGCATGGTCTGAAGGTTTTTCCATACCTCTAATCTGATAATCAATCCCCGTTGATTTACAACGCGCTGCCAACGGTGTACTGGCCAGTAATAGATCGATGCGTAGGCCTCGGTTTTCATCAAAACCACGGGAACGGTAATCAAACCATGAAAACTGATCATTGCGCTCTGGATTAGCCTGCCGATAGGTATCTACCAGCCCCCAATTCATCAAGCGGGTCATCCACTCGCGTTCTTCCGGTAAGAAAGAGCATTTACCAGTACGCAGCCAACGTTTGCGGTTTTCCTCACCGATACCGATATCAAGATCACTTGGGCTGATATTCAGATCCCCCATAATCAATACCGGCGCTTCTGCAGAAAGTTGTTGTTGCAGATAATTCTGCAAATCCTGGTAGAAACGGGTTTTGGCGGGGAATTTTATCGGGTGGTCGCGGCTTTCTCCTTGAGGGAAATAGCCATTAATCACGGTCAAGGTACCTTGTGGTGTGGACAAATCAGCCATGATGATGCGCCGTTGGGCATCTTCATCATCAGTGGGAAAACCTCGGCGGACCGCGAGAGGTTCATTTTTAGTCAACAGTGCGACACCGTAGTGGCCTTTCTGCCCATGATAGAAGACGTGATAGCCATATTGGCTCACCTCTTCCAGTGGGAACATATCGTCATGAACTTTGGTTTCTTGCAGACCGATAACGTCAGGTTGATGCTGTTCAATAATTGCAGCTAATTGATGTGGGCGAGCCCGCAGACCATTGATATTAAAAGAGACAAACTTCATGAGTGATGCCGTTTCCCCAAGAAAATGTATTCAGATAGTAACAGAGTTTCGTGGTAAATGTAACGCAGACCAGCGGCGTTTTACCGCTGGTAGGGGGAGCACTATTTTGCCCAACGGTCATAATTATTGGGTTGATAGTCATCGAATTGTTGCATCAATACCTGCGGTGAATCGCTGATATGCAAGGTACTAAGGTAATCATGTTTCATGAAACCTTGGTCGGAGACCTGTTGCAGGAACTGGGTTAAAGGATGATAAAAATTGTTTACATTCAGCAGACCCACCGGTTTGCTATGGTAGCCAATTTGTCCCCAGGTCCAGATTTCGAATAACTCCTCTAAAGTACCAATACCGCCAGGTAGAGCGATAAACCCATCGGCCAATTCGGCCATCCGTGCCTTACGGCTATGCATGTCTGGCACAATTTCCAGTTCACTCAAACCCCGGTGGGCGGTTTCCGCTTCCACTAGGCGTTGTGGAATAATGCCAACAACTTCACCACCCGCGTTGAGGACCGCATCGGCCACCACGCCCATTAAACCTTTCTTACCGCCGCCATAAATCAAACGCCGCCCTTGTGTGGCAATGGCATGCCCCAGTTTTTGTGCATACTCGACATAGGTGGGATGATTACCTTCGCTGGCACCGCAAAAGACGCAAATATTGTTACGCATGGATCTTCCTGAACTGCAATTTATTGGAAGTCAGTGGTATAGCGAATTGTGGAGCCGAGTTCAAGTCATGAGGGGATATGGTATCAAGTTAATGATTGATGCAGAGGGAAGAGCTGGTGGTGGGGGAAGGATGATTCGTCACTGCGTTCCTCACCCTTCGGGCCGTGCTGCGCACGTTGTCTCGCGCTGCTCGACTCGAACCTTGTCGAAGGTTCTCACCTTCCCCAAATTGTGCTTATTTTAGGATAGTTATTCTGGGTAGTTGTTGATGCAGAGGGAAGAGTTGGTGGTGGGGGAAGGATTCGAACCTTCGAAGTCTGTGACGGCAGATTTACAGTCTGCTCCCTTTGGCCGCTCGGGAACCCCACCAGGGTATTATTTATTGCTATAAATGAAAATTTTTGCTTATGCAGAAGTGAGAATTTCTCCTCTTTCCCCAAATCGTGTTCATTATAGAATCACTGCTTGAGGTAAAACCTGACTTAAAATCAGAGTTGGTGGTGGGGGAAGGATTCGAACCTTCGAAGTCTGTGACGGCAGATTTACAGTCTGCTCCCTTTGGCCGCTCGGGAACCCCACCACTGGCCTTGCTTCTGTTAAGCGGGGCGCATCATATCAAATGAAGCGCCGGTGTAAAGTATTGAAATGCAAAAAACCAATTGTTTGCCGTTTTTTTATTCTTGGTAGCGCTTTTAGGTCACCAGATTTTTCAAATCACACCGTGATGGTAACTTGTGTTGATGTGGCAAACAAAAGGCACTGTTTTACTCAAAGTGCCCACTGTTTTTACTTTTCAGTCAGTGATTGATGTCAAAAAACCATTACAGGATCACGGTGCGGTTGCCATAGACAAACACCCGTTGTGCCAATACCTGATAGAGTGCACGGCTAAGGACGTTCTTCTCAACATCACGCCCAGCACGCATCATATCTTCTGCCGAATAGGTGTGATCGACGTGAATAACATCTTGCATAATGATCGGGCCTTCATCCAGGCTATCGTTAACATAATGCGCGGTGGCGCCAATGATCTTCACTCCGCGTTCATAAGCCTGATGGTAAGGTCGGGCACCGATAAAGGCTGGCAGAAATGAATGGTGAATGTTAATCACCTGATTAGGGTAATGCTGAACAAAAGCAGGGGTAAGCACACGCATATACTTAGCCAAGACCACATAATCAGGCTGGTATTGGTCGATTTGTGCAATCATTTTCTGATCGTGTTGCTCACGTGTCAGTCCTTCGTGACTAACCAAGTGAAACGGGATGTCAAAACGTTCAACCAAGGGTTGCAGGGTCGTATGGTTACCAATGACGGCGGCAATCTCTACATCCAAGCCACCATAGGCGCTTTTCATCAGGAGGTCGCCCAGGCAGTGAGCCTCTTTGGTGACCAAGACCACAATACGGCGGCGACTGGCACTTTGCAGTTCACGGACAGACCCTTCTGGCAAAGCACCATCCAGATCAGCCAGTAAGGTCGCATTATTGAAGATCCCTTCAAGCTCAGTACGCATAAAGAAGCGACCGGTGAGATGATCAACGAATTCGTTATTTTGCACGATGTTAAGTTCATGCTTGTAACAAATATTGGTGATCTTGGCGATCAACCCCTTTGCGTCAGGGCAGAGGGTACGTAAAATTTTTCTTTGTAGGTTTTGGTGTGGCATAGGTTTGTCGATCCTGTCTGTTACTTGACTTACGGGCTCACTGCCCACAGCACTTTTTATACTTTTTGCCTGAACCGCAGGGGCAAATTGAATTTCTACCAAGCTGAGGCCTGGTTCCGTCGATATAGTACCAACGGTGTTCAAGACGAAGAAAGCGAGAACGCTCATGCATCATCTTGGACGAGTGACCACTTTCAGTAAAACGGGCGATGAATTCAACAAAGCCTTCATCAACGTTGTTGCCGATGGTTTCCTCCACGATGGTCAACCCAAACCACTCAGTGTTGGCAAAACTACTGATAATAGCGCTACGCCATGATTCAGCCTGGCAGTCTGGGTGCCAAGTGGCAATGAGATAATCGACGTTTTGTAACACATAAGCTGAGTATCTGGAACGCATCAATCTGAGTGGTGATGGTGCGAATTGTTCACCGGTTATTAAGGGCTGACAGCAAGTGTGGTACGGTAACCCACTGCAACAAGGGCATAAATCAGTCAAAATAATGTCTCAAAGTGGTTGTTCTGGGGTTCGTCAAACGACAATAGCTTGGTTTTATCGTTTATCTCACGCTTGGCACGGTTTGTTGCCATTGACCTCATTCGAAAACCTGGGCATGGGTCGCGCAAAATAGAGCCCAAGCTAAAATTAACACATACCCAGTGCCTTCCAAGCTGCAGAATAGTTGGCATAGCTTGGAGACCAGACATATGTTACCTAACATTATTGGTGGGTGACAATCTACCTTGGCGTCAGGGCTGGGTTAATTTACTGTGCAAAGGATAAGCTAATAATGCGGAAAGTAAAAATTGGGCTGGCGTTAGGGGCTGGGGCTGCTAAAGGTTGGGCTCATATTGGCGTGATCAATGCGCTTAAAGAACAAGGTATTGAAATAGATATTGTTGCTGGTTGTTCCGTTGGTGCATTGGTTGGAGCGGCATTTGCCACTCACCGACTTGATGCGATGGAGACCTGGGTACGTTCATTCAGTTATTGGGATGTTATCAAATTGATGGATTTATCCTGGCAACGCGGTGGCCTGCTACGTGGTGAGCGGGTATTTAGTACGGTTGGCAAGTTGCTGAAGATTGATGATATTGCTGATTGTTCACTCAAATTTGGTGCGGTGACAACCAACCTCAGTACCGGGCGTGAGTTGTGGATGACTAAAGGGAATATTCATCAGGCTATTCGCGCGTCCTGCAGTATGCCCGGGTTATTATCACCGGTGTGGCTTGATGGCTATTGGTTGGTTGATGGTGCGCTGGTGAACCCGCTTCCCATTTCGCTGACCCGGGCGATGGGAGCCGATATCGTTATTGCTGTCGACTTACAGCATGATACACATTTGAGGAAGAATGAGCTGTTTTCAATGCATAGCGATAACCTAGAAACTGATAATATGGCTCATAACGATGAGGCAGGGAACTGGCGCGAACGTTTGCGTGAACGTATCAATAAAGTGACACAGAAAAAAGTCAATGTGACCCCCACTGTCATGGAGATCATGAGCGCGTCCCTTCAGATGCTGGAGAACCGGGTGAAGAGAACCCGTATGGCAAACGATCCCCCTGATGTGCTGATCCAACCTTATTGTCCACAAATCTCAACGTTGGATTTTCACCGCGCCAGTGAGGCGATAGAGGCGGGCAAGCTGGCGGTAGAAAAGCAGATAGAGATGTTGGCACCATTAATAAAAAATAAATAATTACCGGCCCTTGCGGTGGAATGGTGCTGTTTCGGATATTTCTGCAAGCACAAGTGACTATTATGAGCCACTATTACAATATGAAAAAGGAAGAGGCTCGGCCGATGGTACAACCACTGATTAACAAGCGCATCTTGATTGTTGAGGACGAGCAGGTGTTTCGTTCCGTGCTGGTTGGTTATCTTGAGTCTTTAGGCGCGCAGACCTATGAAGCGGAAAATGGTTTGCAGGCGTTGGCTGCTGTCGAAAAGGAAAAGCCAGAGCTGATACTCTGCGATCTTGCCATGCCCGAAATGGATGGCATTCAGTTCGTTGAACATTTACGTTTGCAAGGTATACAGACACCGGTGCTGGTCATCTCCGCGACCGATAAAATGGCGGATATTGCCAAGGTATTACGCTTGGGCGTTCAGGATGTCCTGTTGAAGCCCTTGAACGACCTAAATCGTTTGCGGGAAACGGTACTGGTGTGTCTCTATCCCAAGATGTTCACTTCTCAAGCTATTGAAGAGGCTGAATTATTTCACGATTGGGGCGTGCTGAGCCAAAATCCTTCTGAAGCGGCGAGATTGCTCAAACAGTTACAACCACCAGTACAGCAGAACATAGCGGGTTGCCGTATTAACTATCGCCAATTGACCGTCGGTGACAACCCAGGTTTAGTGTTGGATATTGCTGCATTGTCGGAGAAAGATCTGGCTTTTTATTGCCTGGATGTAACCCGTGCCGGTGAAAATGGTGTCATGGCTGCATTGTTATTGCGTGCTTTATTTAATGGTTTGTTGCGCGACCATCTGGCGAATCAGCAGCAGCGCCTGCCGCAAATGTCAGCGTTATTGCGGCAGGTTAATCAGTTATTACACCAAGGTAAATTAGAAGGTCAATTTCCAATATTGGTTGGTTATTATCATGCAGAAGATAAGAACCTGGTTTTGATTTCTGCGGGTTTGCATGCCAATGTCAATACAGGTGATAACCAGATTCAATTAGCTAACGGTGTGCCCTTAGGAACATTGGAGTCAACTTACATGAATCAGATCAGTCAGCACTGTGAGGCTTGGCAATGCCAGGTTTGGGGGAGTGGCGGGCGGTTACGTCTGATGCTGACCAGTGAATGAGATGTTAATAGTGTCACTGCCCCCTATTAAAGGTGATCGCTCAGGCGGTCACCGAACTCAATAATAGTCGTCGCTGTTTTCTCCCCTAGGTAGTGTTACTGTTTTTAAATAATCCATACCCTTAGGATTCGCGTTGTCCTCCTATTCAATTCTGTAATAATTTGCTGCGAGAGGAGGATATTTGCACTTAAGCTGATGCTCAATCGATTTAACCTGATATACTTCGCAGGTTTTTTTTGATAGCAGAATAAGCTCATCATTTGAGCTCGTATTGAGAGAGGAAGATATGTCTGCTTTAAATACCAAAGTCAGAAAAGCGGTTATCCCGGTTGCCGGCTTAGGAACCAGGATGTTACCTGCGACCAAAGCGATCCCCAAAGAGATGCTACCTTTGGTTGATAAACCGTTGATTCAGTACATAGTCAATGAGTGTATCGCTGCAGGGATCAATGAAATTATATTGGTCACCCATTCCTCTAAAAATTCTATTGAGAACCATTTTGACACCAGTTTTGAGCTTGAAGCGATCCTGGAAAAACGTGTGAAGCGTCAGTTGTTGGATGAGGTTCAATCTATTTGCCCGAAAGGTGTGACAGTAATGCAGGTACGCCAAGGGGTGGCTAAAGGACTTGGTCACGCCATTCTCTGCGCTTATCCGCTGGTTGGGGATGAACCGGTTGCTGTCGTGTTACCTGATGTGATCCTTGATGCATACAGTGCGGATCTGGAAAAAGAGAATATGCATGAGATGTTGCAGCGCTTCCAACAGTCAGGTATTAGCCAGATTATGGTTGAACCGGTGCCGCATCATGATGTAGGAAATTACGGAGTCGTTGATTGCCAAGGTTATGCGCTCCAGCCGGGTGAGAGTGCACCTATGGTGAGTGTGGTGGAAAAACCTTCGCCAGAACGGGCGCCTTCTAATTTAGCCATTGTTGGTCGTTATGTGCTTTCTGCCGATATCTGGCCCCTACTAGCCAAGACGCCAACTGGGGTAGGCGATGAAATTCAATTGACTGACGCTATTGATATGCTGATGCAGAAAAAGCCTGTTGAAGCCTACCATATTAAGGGTAAGAGCCACGATTGCGGGAATAAATTAGGCTATATGCAGGCTTTTGTTGAGTATGGCATGCGACACGCTACCCTGGGTAAAGATTTTTCTGCATGGCTGCAACAGTTGTTGGCACGTAAAGAGAAGTAATTGCATAACCTTTTGTTAAATCTTTAGAGCTAGGATTATCTAATGAAAGTGACAGTTTTCGGTATAGGTTATGTTGGCCTAGTGCAAGCCGCCGTTCTGGCGGAAGTAGGGCATGATGTAATATGTATAGATATTGATGAAAATAAGGTTGAAAATCTCAAAAAAGGCAATATCCCGATCTTCGAGCCAGGTTTGGTGCCATTGGTCCAGCAAAACTATGAAGCCGGCCGTTTACGTTTTACCATCGATGCCAAGCTGGGGGTTGCTCATGGCGCTATCCAGTTTATTGCTGTAGGAACACCACCGGATGAAGATGGTTCTGCAGATCTGCAATATGTCACGGCGGTGGCGCGAACCATAGCCGAGTATATGACCGAGCCTAAAGTGGTCATCGATAAGTCCACTGTTCCGGTGGGTACTGCCGATAAAGTGCGTGAAGTGATGAGTGAAACACTGCGCAAGCGTGGCAGTAATATTACGTTTGATGTGGTTTCAAACCCTGAATTTCTTAAAGAAGGGGCTGCTGTTGCTGATTGCATGCGTCCTGAGCGCATTGTTATCGGTACCGATAATAAAGATGTTATTGAGCCATTGCGTGAATTGTACGAACCCTTTAACCGCAATCATGACCGCATGATCCTGATGGATATCCGCAGTGCCGAGCTAACCAAGTATGCCGCGAACTGTATGTTGGCGACAAAAATCAGCTTTATGAACGAAATTGCCAACCTGGCGGAGATGCTGGGGGCAGATATTGAAAAGGTTCGTAAGGGTATAGGTTCTGATTCGCGCATTGGTTACCACTTTATTTATCCTGGTTGTGGTTATGGTGGCTCCTGTTTCCCGAAAGACGTCCAGGCGTTGATTCGAACTGCGGAGCATATCGGTTATCAACCGAAACTGTTGCAGGCGGTAGAGCAGGTTAATGCACAACAGAAATACAAGCTGACTCAGTTTATCCAACATCATTTTTCTAATGATGTGAAAGGTAAAACCTTTGCCTTGTGGGGATTAGCGTTTAAGCCTAATACTGATGATATGCGCGAGGCTTCTAGCCGGGTGTTGATGGAAACCCTGTGGGAACTTGGGGCTAGTGTCCAGGCTTATGACCCTGAAGCCATGGCGGAAGCACAACGTATCTATGGTCAGCGTGCTGATCTAACATTGATGGGTACCAAGGAAGCCGCATTACAAGGCGCGGATGCCTTGGTGATTTGTACCGAATGGCAAAATTTCCGTGCCCCCGACTTTGATATCATCAAGCAATCACTAAGACATCCGGTGATTTTTGATGGGCGCAATCTGTATGATCCTGAACGCCTGAAAGCTCGTGGTTTTACTTATTACGGTATTGGCCGTGGTGCATCGATTAAGCCGGTTATTTAGAGGTGAGCATGAAATTCCTGGTTACAGGCGCTGCAGGATTTATTGGTTATCACGTAACGGAGCGTTTGTTGTCAGCCGGGCATCAAGTTGTTGGTATAGACAACCTTAATGATTATTATGATGTCAGGCTTAAGCTGGCTCGCCTCGATTTGCTGGCCAATAAGCCAGCATTTCAGTTTATAAAATTGGATTTAGCGGATAGTAATGGCATCGCGCAACTTTTTGTCGAGCACCAATTTGAGCGTGTTATTCATCTGGGTGCTCAAGCCGGGGTGCGTTACTCATTAGATCATCCTTTAGCTTATGCCGACTCGAACCTGATAGGCCATTTGAACATTCTTGAAGGGTGTCGGCAGAATAAAGTTGGACACTTGTTATACGCTTCTTCCAGTTCGGTATATGGTCTTAATCGTAAGTTGCCATTTTCGACGGAGGACTCGGTTGATCATCCCATTTCATTGTATGCCGCAACCAAGAAAGCCAATGAGCTGATGTCTCACAGCTATTCACACTTATATGGTCTGCCGACCACCGGCTTGCGCTTTTTCACCGTATATGGCCCTTGGGGCCGTCCTGATATGGCGTTATTCAAGTTTACTAAAGCGATGTTAGCGGGTGAACAAATAGATGTATATAACCACGGTGAAATGTATCGTGATTTTACTTACATCGATGATATTGCCGAAGCTGTGGTATTGTTACAAGCGATAGTGCCTAAACCTAATCCTCATTGGGCCGTGGAACAGGGTTCTCCAGCGACAAGTTCTGCACCATACCGTATTTATAATATCGGTAATAGTACCCCAGTGAAACTAATGTCATATATTCATGCTCTCGAGGCTGCTCTTGGAATCATTGCTGATAAGAATATGTTGCCAATGCAACCTGGTGATGTAATGGATACTAATGCAGATACTGAAGAACTCTATCAAGCTATCGGCTTTAAGCCGGCAACGAGTGTGGAAGAGGGTGTTAAGCGTTTTGTTGAATGGTATAAGACATTTTATAATATTCAGTAAGTGAACGATTAAATCGGGGGCATGTTGCCCCCTTTTTGTGGTTGCCGTCCGCTGGTCGGATTATTTGAGCATTGCCAGGCGAGCTTTTGCTAGATGTAAAAAAGGCTCCGGTGGGAGCCTTTTGAGTAACCTAATAGCTATTACAGCAGGAAATCGTCAAGAGATTTGCCTTGCTCTTCGATAGCTTTTTTGATTACAGCTGGGGTACGGCCCTGGCCAGTCCAGGTTTTCATTTCACCGTTTTCATCTTTATATTGGTATTTTGCAGGGCGTGCAGCGCGCTTAGCTTTACCAGACACTTTAGTTGCCGCTATAGTTTGTAGCAACTCGTTCGGGTCAATACCATCAGCAATTAGCATTTCACGGTATTGTTGCAGTTTGCGCGTACGCTCTTCAATTTCTGCTTGAGCTTGGGTATCTTCTTCACGGCGCTCGTTAACAACTACTTCCAGTTTTTCGAGCATCTCTTCCAATGTTTCCAAGCTGCACTCTCTTGCTTGTGCACGCAGAGTACGGATGTTGTTCAAAATCTTTAATGCTTCGCTCATTGTCCTAGTCTCAAATTATATTAGTGGGGGGCATTAACGTAATAATAGAGTGCTATTTTCTTTTCTGCAATAGCCAAATGAACATCAGTTACTAAATTTATCTTTAAAAAAGCAATAATGATAACTGAACACCTAATATAGTCTGAGAATCTGACAATTTCTCGACATATTGTTGAGTCAAATTTACAACATTCAAGCGCAGGTGTGTTGTGGTAAAAGTCGTTTTGTTCATACATCTCAATTCCATATACATATCATGTCGCAAGTAACATATGTGGTGTGACCTCTGCACACCAGGCTACGGGCTTTCCTTTGTACAGAGAAGGTGTTTTATGTGGTTCTAATATTAATCGTTATAGATTTAACTCACTATTTAACGAAATCACTATCCTGTTAGTCACCGGGGATTTGTTGCTCTCCTATTATACTTACAAATAATGGTTGTGGCCGGAAGGACACCGGCGGGTCATCCATTAGTGAGGGTTGGTAACAGAGTGCAGAACTGGCGGGGTGCAGCTAACAGGTAGGTCACTTGAAGTATGATAAGAATATACTCACGATGCTTAAGTTGCAGCCGTATCGACGCAATGTCCTCAAGTCAGCACATTGTTGTCTATGAGATTGAGCATTCATTAGATTCTTGCCTACTTGTGCCTCGAATTATTTAGAATATGCATAACTATTAATGAGTTTGATTAATCAATAGGAATTATTAGTTATGACATGAGGACCAGGTCATCCTGAAAATAGTCGGGGGATGAGCTTGGATGATAAGGGCTTCTTCTGAAAATCTGATGAGTGACTAATGTGAAGATAATGAATGGGTCATAAGCTGAGTATATCAGTTAGATATGATAGACTATCGGCCTGTATCATTGACCAATATCTCATATTTCTACTGCCGGGTTTCGATTTTATGGCTCAACTTTATTTTTACTACTCCGCAATGAATGCAGGAAAGTCTACAGCACTATTACAATCTTCATATAATTATCAAGAACGTGGTATGCGCACACTGGTGTTTACCGCCGAGTTCGACCATCGTTTTGGTGCTGGGAAAGTGAGCTCCAGAATTGGGCTCTCGACACCTGCCTTACTGTATAATAAGAGCACTCAGTTGTTTACGATGATAAAGCAAGAGCATCTGCACCAACCCGTGCACTGCGTTTTGGTTGATGAGAGTCAATTTCTGACCAAAGAGCAGATTGCCGCATTGTGTAAAGTCGTTGACCAGTTAGATATTCCGGTATTGTGTTATGGGCTACGTACCGATTTTCGCGGTGAATTATTTGTTGGCAGCCAATACTTGCTGGCTTGGGCCGACAAGTTGGTTGAATTAAAAACTATTTGTCACTGTGGTCGCAAAGCCACCATGGTTTTGCGGTTGGGGGCGGATGGCAAAGTGGTGCATACAGGGGAACAAGTGGTTATTGGTAGTAATGAAAGTTATCTATCGGTATGTCGCAAGCATTATCAGGAAGCGATAACCGGCCAAGAGTAATGCCGCTATTGCTGCACAGGCGAATCTGAATATTGCTCAAAATCACAGGATATCTCTTTTGACAGACATTAACCCACCAACATGTGGCTTTCATTTATATGACCTACACAGTCATACCACTGCTTCCGATGGTTATTTAACACCCACGCAATTGGTTCGGCGGGCTGTTGAAATGAACGTCAGTGTCTTGGCGATTACCGATCACGACACTACCGATGGGTTGGCAGAAGCAAGCGCTGCGATTGTCGAACTCTCGCTGCCGTTGCAGTTAATCTCTGGGGTCGAAATTTCCACAGTATGGGAAAATCACGAAATCCATATTGTTGGGTTAGGGGTTGAAGTTGGACATGCTGCGCTAGTACAACTTCTTGCCGAGCAAACAGCACGACGTCATCGACGTGCACATGAAATTGGCCAGCGATTAGCCAAGGCAAATATTAAGGATGCTTACGCTGAGGCTCAAAAACTGGCGGGAACAGGGGCAGTTACTCGTGGCCACTTTGCTCGCTATCTGGTGCAAATTGGCGTAGCGGATAACTTGGCTCAGGTCTTCAAGCGGTATCTGGCAAAAGGGAAAACCGGCTATGTTCCACCACAGTGGTGTACAATAGAACAGGCGATTAATGTTATTCATCAATCAGGGGGGCAAGCGGTATTGGCTCACCCTGGACGTTATGATTTAACTGCTAAATGGCTTAAGCGCTTGTTGGCCTATTTCACTGAGAGTGGTGGTGATGCCATGGAGATAGCTCAGTGCCAACAAGCGCCTAATGAACGTATATTGTTGGCAAAATATGCACAGGACTACCAACTGCTGGCCTCTCAGGGGTCTGACTTTCATCAACCCTGTTCTTGGATTGAACTTGGGCGTAAGCTATGGTTACCCGGTGGTGTAGAGCCGGTGTGGCGTGACTGGTCACCACCTCAACAGGGCAGATTCAACAGGGCAGAGTAGTATGTTGATTTCATGCGGACTGGTTATGCGTGAGAGTATTATTTTCAGGAGCAACAGATGGGCCAGTTATTTTATATTCACCCGGATAACCCGCAGCCGCGTTTGATTAATCAGGCGGTGGATGTACTGCGCAAGGGGGGGGTGATTGTCTATCCAACCGATTCTGGTTATGCATTGGGTTGCAAATTGGAAGAAAAGACAGCAATGGAACGTATCTGTCGTATTCGGCAATTGGATGGCAACCATAATTTTACCTTAATGTGTCGCGATTTGTCTGAGCTGTCGACTTATGCTTATGTGGATAACACGTCATTTCGATTGATCAAAAATAATACGCCTGGCAGTTATACCTTTATTTTAAAAGCGACCAAAGAGGTGCCGCGTCGCTTGATGAACGATAAGCGTAAAACCATTGGGTTGCGTGTGCCCTCTAATCCGATTGCCTTGGCCTTATTGGATACGCTGAACGAGCCCATGATGTCGACCACATTGATGCTGCCTGGCAATGATTTTGCTGAATCTGATCCAGAAGAGATCAACGACTATCTTGGTAAACAGGTAGATCTGGTGATCCATGGTGGTTTTCTTGGTCAACAGCCGACGACGGTGATTGACCTAACCGAATCTTCACCGCAAGTGCTGCGCGAAGGTGCCGGAGATGCCTCACCGTTTCGCTAAACGGCCAGATGAAGCCAGTACCAACGGTAAATAAAATCTGTATACTGGTCGCAGTTTGTGGGCCCGAATAGCATAGTTTATTTTGAGCAAAAGATAATCTTTGTCGCCATTTTTCCGATAACTGTGGTGACAAAGCCCCCCGACGCCTGTGAAGGCGACATTAGAGGTTGTTTAATGAGCGAGAAGCTACAAAAAGTATTAGCGCGGGCCGGACATGGTTCGCGCCGTGAAATCGAAACCATAATTGAGGCTGGGCGTGTCAGTGTTGACGGAAAAATCGCCAAGCTCGGTGATCGTGTTGAATTGAGTTCTTCACTGAAAATTCGCCTGGATGGCCATCTTGTCTCGCTCAAGGAATCTGAAGCGGCGGTTTGCCGAGTGCTGGCTTATTATAAGCCAGAAGGCGAACTCTGTACGCGTAGCGATCCAGAAGGGCGCCCGACGGTATTTGAACGTTTACCAAAGTTACGTGGGTCACGTTGGGTTGCGGTAGGGCGACTGGATGTTAATACGTCAGGTTTATTACTCTTTACTACAGACGGTGAGCTGGCTAACCGCTTGATGCACCCTAGCCGTGAAGTTGAGCGTGAATACGCTGTGCGCGTATTTGGCCAGATTGATGACGATAAAATCAAACAATTGAGCCGGGGCGTGCAACTGGAAGATGGCCCAGCCGCATTCCGAACCATCAGTTTTCAAGGTGGAGAAGGGCTCAATCAATGGTACAACGTCACGCTGACTGAGGGGCGGAATCGTGAAGTCCGTCGTCTATGGGAAGCGGTAGGCGTGCAGGTTAGTCGCTTGATTCGTGTACGTTACGGTGATATCGACCTGCCAAAAGGATTACCTCGTGGTGGTTGGGCCGAACTGGATTTAAAAGCAATCAACTATTTGCGTGAACTGGTAGAGTTGAAACCAGAAACCGTCAGCAAGTTGCCGGTAGAGCGTGAACGTCGTCGAGTGAAAGCTAACCAGATCCGCCGCGCAGTAAAACGCCATAGCCAAGTGGCGAGTGGTAACCGGCGTGGTGGTTCCAGCAGCAAATCAGCTCGCCCGAGCAAACGCAGTTAATGTTATTAACCGTGGCCTGATCCCAGGTCACGGTTTCCACTCTACCAGTCAATACCTTGCTGAGCTTTTATCCCAGCATCAAATGCATGTTTCACAGGACGCATCTCGGTTACGGTATCTGCCAATTCCAGCAAATCTCGATGGCAACCGCGCCCGGTAATGATCACTGTCTGATGGGCAGGACGTTGATGTAAAGCCTGTACCACCTCCTCCAAGGCTAGATACCCATAGCTGACCATATAGGTCAGTTCGTCCAGCAGCACGATATCAAGGTGCCTATCTGCCAGCATACGTTTACCCTGTTGCCAAGTGGCCAGACAGGCGGCGGTATCACTCTCTTTATTCTGTGTTTCCCAAGTAAAACCCGTGGACATAATCTGGAATTCTACGCCATGTTGCTGTAACAGGTTTTTTTCGCCATTGGGCCATTGACCTTTGATAAATTGGATCACACCCGCTTTCATACCGTGGCCCACTGCGCGGGTGAGGGTGCCGAAAGCAGCGGTGGTTTTACCTTTGCCATTACCGGTGAACACCAGCAATAAACCGCGAACTTCCTGGGCGGCGGCAATACGGGCATCCACCTGTTCTTTAAGGCGTTGTTGACGTTGTTGGTGGCGATCTTCAGCCATGATAGTGGGTTCCTTATTCGGCAGCACCGGGTTTGCGATTGGGTTGGGCATCAAAACTTATGCCATTCTGACTTTGGCTATCTTCGCCCATAAGATACAGATAGAGTGGCATGATATCGGCAGGAGTCTTTAGTTTGTCTTTATTTTCATTGGGGAAAGCAGAAGCGCGCATTTTCGTGCGTGTTCCTCCGGGATTAATGCTGTTTACCCGCAAATTCGTGTCTTTGTACTCGTCAGCCAATACCTGCATCATGCCCTCGGTGGCAAACTTGGATACGGCATAGGCTCCCCAGTGAGCTCGCCCCAAACGACCCACACTGGAACTGGTAAAAACCAAAGAACCAGCAGGAGATTTCAGCAACAACGGCAATAGCGCCTGGGTCAGCATAAAGGTGGCATTGACATTAACCTGCATGACTTCTTGCCATTGGGTTATTGACTGCTCTGCCATGGGAGCGATGTCTCCTAATAAACCGGCATTGTGCAGCACACCATCAAGGCGAGGCACTTTGTGTGCTAATTCGTGAGCCATCTCCTGACACTGTTGTGAGGTGGTATGCAGCAGGTCGAGCGTAATAATGTGTGCGGGGGCACCGCCGTTGGCGATAATGTCTGCTCGCACTGCCTGTAATTTACCCTCAGTACGCCCCAACAACACCAACTGTGCGCCAAAGCGAGCATATGTTAATGCTGCCTCTCGACCAATGCCGTCACCTGCGCCAGTTACCAGGATAATATGTTGCTTCAGTAAGTCCGGTTTAGGTTGGTAATCCACTATAGTTCCTCACACAATGTTATTTGGTTTTGGGACGAGCAGTGAATATACCCAAGTTCTTTTCAGTTGCAATCAACCTTACGTTACCTCGGTGGTTATACGAAGAAAGCAATGAATGTTCATTTGACCGCGACAGCGATGGTATCGATTGGCTAAAATAGGCTGGATCATATTAACAAACTGTAAATATAGGCGGGATCTGTGGAGTTTATATCTGTTTATGGCCTGTTCCTGGCCAAAGTTGCCACGGTAGTGATAGCGATTGTTGCGCTGGCACTGCTCGCAGTGACCCTCAGGCAGAGCAAAGGCCAGCAAAAAGGGGAATTACAGCTTACCGATCTGGGTGAGCAATATCGTGAAGTACAGCGTGAAATGCGCCTGGCACGAATGGGAACTGCGGAGCAAAAAGTATGGAGTAAACAGTTTAAAAAACAGAACAAGAGTGACGAAAAGCTCAAAAAGCAGCGAGCTAAGTCGGGGGCGGTAGAAGCCAGTAAGTCTTATCTGTATGTGCTTGATTTCAAGGGCAGTATAGATGCACATGAAGTTGCCTCATTACGTGAAGAGATATCCGCTGTTCTTGCGGTGGCCACGTCCAAGGATGAAGTCTTGTTACGCCTGGAGAGTCCCGGTGGGATGGTACATGGTTATGGTCTGGCGGCTTCACAACTGGAACGGCTGCGTAAGGGAGGCATCCGCCTGACGGTGGCGGTGGATAAAGTGGCAGCCAGTGGGGGTTACATGATGGCTTGTGTCGCGGATCGCATTGTGGTGGCTCCCTTCGCCATTATTGGTTCGATCGGTGTGGTTGCGCAGATCCCTAACTTTCATCGTTTACTGAAAAAGAATGACATTGATGTTGAACTACACACAGCAGGGCAGTTCAAGCGCACATTAACACTGTTTGGCGAAAATACGCCGCAGGGCCGTGAGAAATTCTGCGAAGATTTGAATGAAACTCATGAGCTATTCAAACAATTTGTGCACCAGCAACGGCCTTCTCTGGATATTGATAGTGTGGCAACGGGCGAACACTGGTTTGGCATTCAGGCAAAGGATAAGGGCTTGATTGATGCCGTGGGTACCAGTGATGATCTGTTGATTGCCGAGATGGAAAATCATGAGGTCGTCGGGGTGTGCTATACCCGTCGTAAGCGTCTTATCGACCGTATCACCGGTAGTGCGGCAGAGAGTGTTGATCGCCTGTTGTTACGTTGGTGGCAGCGCGGTGAGAAACCGTTGCTCTAATCATCATATCAATCATGACACGGGGCACTGGCCCCGTGTCATTGAGCATGTATTGGTCAGTGGCAATCCAAATGAGACTAAGTACAGTATTTAATCCACCAGGTGGTATTTTTCAGAAAACAGATGCGCCAAATGCTTAAACATATTAAACACTGCCGTGGTCTTTGCGGTCGGTAATCCATCCGGATCTAAAAAAAACTCACCGCGGAAAACCAGCACATTACCTTTTTGTGCTACATCGTTTGCTACCATTCCCTGCAAATAGTCTTCATGTTGGCGGATGACGTTATTGGCTTCAACAAGTAGCGTTTGGCGTTCGATGGGTTGGGTATTTGTTTGCATCTGTGCTCTCCTGACAAAAAATATTAACAATATTCTATCGCGGGTTCGCTTTTATCTGCAAACCAGCCAAAACTTAGATCGCACTTTAACGGATGATTGACGTTTTTTAGACTGTAACAGGGGTGGGGTACCGGGCTTATCAATCCGTCTGTTCCTGCTGTGATAACGGTATTGGTCAGGGGGTTGTCATAGTGTTTTCCGTGCTAATTGGTTTTTTATCAGGTAGAGTGTGGCGTTTTGTGGTCCTGAGTAAAAGGGATTTTTATATCATACCGGGGCGAAAGGGGCCTGGTTTGACGGATCTGAAAATTTTTTAAAGCCAGTAAGTAGAGATATGTATTGGTTGTCAGAGCGCTAACCCCAAGTATTTTGGTGTGATATGGCTCTCATCATTGAGAGTATGGGTTGGCCTGTCAGGTCGGTCATGGGAAAAAACGGGTTGATCTCCTGCCAAAGTGTCGCAATATAAAAAAGAGAGACGAATTGCCGCGGTACGGCAAGACGAATGGCTTCTTTTTAAAGAAATAGATTAGGTAAAGGTAAATATGGGCAAAGCTCTCGTAATAGTTGAGTCCCCGGCAAAAGCCAAAACGATTAATAAATATTTAGGTAGCAGCTACGTGGTGAAGTCCAGCGTCGGCCATATACGTGATTTGCCGACCAGTGGTTCAGCCAACAAGAAAAGTGCTGACGCAGCCGAAGACAAAGCTAAAAAGAAAGTCAAGAAAGATGAAAAAGTGGCCTTGGTCAACAGGATGGGGGTCGATCCTTACCACGGTTGGCAGGCGAATTATGAAATTCTGCCGGGTAAAGAAAAAGTTGTCGCAGAGTTAAAATCCTTAGCTCAAAACGCGGACCACATTTACCTTGCAACGGACCTTGACCGCGAAGGGGAAGCCATTGCCTGGCACCTGCGGGAAGTGATTGGTGGGGATGAGAAGCGCTTTAGTCGTGTGGTGTTTAACGAAATCACCCAAAACGCCATTCAACAGGCGTTTCAAGCACCGGGTGAACTGAATATCGCTCGGGTCAATGCACAACAGGCACGTCGCTTTATGGACCGCGTTGTGGGTTACATGGTATCACCGCTGCTGTGGAAAAAGATCGCTCGCGGCTTATCTGCCGGTAGAGTGCAGTCCGTTGCCGTGCGGCTGGTGGTAGAACGTGAGCGTGATATCAAGGCTTTTGTGCCAGAAGAGTATTGGCAACTGCATGCTGACTTACAGGCAACTGACGATACGATGTTGCAGATGGAAGTCACCCATGCTCACGATAAACCATTCAAACCGGTTAATCGTGAGCAGACCTACGCGGCGGTTACCGCGTTGGAAAACGCGCGTTATCGGGTGCAGGATCGGGAAGACAAACCCACCAGCAGCAAGCCAGGTGCTCCGTTTATAACATCCACACTCCAGCAGGCTGCCAGTACCCGCCTGAGTTTTGGTGTGAAGAAAACCATGATGATGGCGCAACGTCTGTATGAAGCGGGTCACATCACCTATATGCGTACTGACTCTACCAATTTGAGTCAAGATGCACTCAATATGGTGCGCGATTATATTGGCGATAATTTTGGCGATAAATATCTGCCGAAAGCAGCTAATCAGTATAGTAGCAAAGAGAATTCTCAAGAAGCCCACGAGGCCATTCGTCCTTCTGATGTCAATGTATTGGCAGATCAGTTGAAAGACATGGAAGCGGATGCACAAAAGCTGTATCAACTTATCTGGCGCCAGTTCGTTGCTTGTCAGATGACACCTGCGCAGTACGATTCGACGACGCTAACGGTAAAAGCGGGTGATTTCCAATTACGCGCCAAAGGGCGCACATTGCGTTTTGATGGTTGGACCAAAGTGATGCCTGCATTACGCAAAGGTGATGAGGATCGCACATTACCGTTTGTCGAAGTGGGTACTGATTTAGCGTTGCAGAAGTTGCTACCAAGTCAGCATTTTACCAAGCCAGCAGCACGTTACAGTGAAGCGTCGCTGGTTAAAGAGCTGGAAAAACGTGGTATTGGGCGTCCATCAACCTATGCCTCGATCATCTCAACGATTCAGGACCGTGGTTATGTCCGGGTTGAGAACCGTCGTTTCTATGCGGAAAAGATGGGGGAAATTGTTACCGATCGTCTGGAAGAAAACTTCCGTGAGCTGATGAATTACGACTTTACTGCACGCATGGAAGATGAATTGGATCAGGTTGCCAATAACCATGCGGAATGGAAGTCGGTACTGGATGAATTCTTTGTAGATTTTAGTGCGCAGTTGGAAACTGCGGAAAAAGATCCGCAAGAAGGTGGTATGCGCCCCAACCAGATGGTGATGACCAGTATTGATTGCCCGACTTGCGCCCGCAAAATGGGTATTCGCACTGCCAGTACCGGGGTGTTTCTGGGCTGTTCGGGTTATGCATTGCCGCCTAAAGAGCGTTGTAAAACGACGATCAACCTGGTACCAGAAGCCGAAATTCTCAATATCCTCGAAGGTGATGAGGCGGAGGCAAATGCATTACGTGCTCGCTGTCGCTGCCAGAAATGTGGCACAGCGATGGATAGTTATCTCATTGATAACCAGCGTAAACTACATGTTTGTGGTAATAATCCGGCCTGTGACGGTTACACCATTGAAGAGGGTGAATTCCGCATAAAAGGCTATGATGGACCGATAGTTGAGTGTGAAAAATGCGGCTCTGAAATGCATCTTAAGATGGGGCGTTTCGGGAAATATATGGGTTGTACCAACGAAAATTGCAAAAATACCCGCAAAATTCTACGCAATGGTGATGTTGCTCCTCCTAAAGAGGATCCAGTACCATTACCTGAACTGCCATGCGAAAAATCAGATGCTTACTTCGTATTGCGTGATGGTGCCGCAGGGGTATTTTTAGCGGCCAATACTTTCCCGCGCTCACGTGAAACTCGTGCGCCATTAGTGGAAGAATTGGTGCGCTTTAAAGATCGTTTGCCTGAAAAACTGTGCTATCTAGCTGAGGCACCAGTTGCTGACCCTGAGGGTAACAAGACACTGGTCCGCTTTAGTCGTAAAACCAAGCAACAGTATATCTCTTCAGAAAAAGAGGGGAAGGCCACAGGTTGGTCAGCTTTTTACGTTGACGGCAAATGGGTGGAAAGTAAGAAGTAAAATTGTGCTTATGTAGGCGATCTTTTCATCGTGATGTATTGAATCAATACCTAAAAACCAGCCAACAGGCTGGTTTTTTGTCGGTTCCATGGCGTGTAAATAGGATATTTTCCCTGTTGTCCGGTTTTGCAGCACAGTGGTTGATTATAAAGAGCTGTCCGGTGAGGCAACGTTTTAGTTAATGCTGCTTCATTATAGAATGGTTATATAAAATATTTTTTTATCTCAAAAATTCATTAGTGATGGCGATTATTTCAGCTTTCCATGATAAGGTTGGCGCTATACAAACTCAGTATTACCCTGCAGTTTGAATAACGATGGCTATAGCATATCAGGTGGACGCAGAGATACCTGGCTGCGGATAAAACCGCAGGTTTAACCTTGGATGGTATAAGATATGAAACTGCAACAACTTCGTTACATTGTCGAGGTGGTTAATCATAATCTCAATGTCTCTTCTACAGCAGAAGGTCTCTATACCTCGCAGCCGGGTATCAGTAAACAAGTCAGAATGCTGGAAGATGAGTTGGGCATTCAGATTTTCGCCCGCAGTGGTAAGCATCTTACTCAGGTAACACCTGCAGGCCAGGAAGTTATCCGCATTGCCCGCGAAGTTTTGTCCAAAATTGATGCCATTAAAGCTGTGGCTGGTGAACACACTTACCCAGATAAAGGGTCATTGTATGTTGCTACTACCCATACACAGGCTCGCTATGCGTTACCCAATGTGATTAAAGGTTTTATTGAGCGTTACCCGCGTGTATCTCTGCATATGCATCAAGGCTCACCTACGCAAATAGCAGAAGCGGTTGCCAAAGGTGGCGCTGATTTTGCCATAGCGACAGAGGCTCTGCATCTGTACAGCGATTTAGTGATGTTACCCTGTTACCATTGGAATCGGGCGGTGGTTGTGAAACCCGATCATCCATTAGCGGGCAAGGACCATATCACCATTGAAGAGTTGGCTGCTTACCCCATCGTCACTTATACCTTCGGTTTTACCGGCCGTTCAGAGTTGGATGTGGCCTTTAACCATGCGGGGTTGACGCCGCGTATCGTATTTACTGCCACCGATGCGGATGTGATCAAAACCTATGTGCGTTTGGGGCTTGGCGTGGGGGTTATCGCCAGCATGGCCGTGGACCCGGTGCTGGACCCTGACTTGGTTACCGTGGATGCGCGGGATATTTTCACCTACAGTACAACCAAGATCGGTTTTCGTCGCAGTACCTTCCTACGTAGTTATATGTACGATTTTATTCAACGGTTTGCACCCCATCTGACACGAGATGTGGTTGATAGTGCGGTGGCATTGCGGACTAACGATGAGATAGAGGCGATGTTTAAAGATATCAAACTGTTGGTCAGGTAGTTTTACTTATTACAGCTCGTTAATTTCAACAGGAGGTGTTCCCTCCTGTTCGGCCTCAAGTCATACCGGCGATGTTATTGACGGTTATTGGCGGTTAAGCAAGTGCCCCATCTTACTGGCTTTAGTTTGGAGATACTGTTCGTTTTTCGGGTTACGGCCAACAATCAACGGAACACGCTCAGTGATATTAATCCCTGCTTCGCTGAGGATTTTGACCTTTTCCGGATTATTAGTCAGCAAACGAACTGCACTCACACCTAATAGTTTGAACATATCCGCACACAGGGTGAAGTCGCGTTCATCTGCGGCAAAACCGAGTTCATGGTTGGCTTCCACGGTATCCGCCCCTTTATCTTGTAAAGCATAAGCGCGGATTTTGTTGAGTAGACCGATATTACGGCCTTCTTGTCGGTGATAAAGCAAAATACCTCGACCTTCCTCAGCAATTTGTGCCATTGCTGCTTCCAATTGGAAACCACAGTCACAACGCAGGCTGAAAAGGGCATCACCGGTTAAACATTCAGAATGGACTCGTGACAGGACCGGCGTTTCATCGGAAATATCACCGAATACGAGTGCCAAATGATCGTGACCGGTTGCCAGTTCTTCGAATCCCACCATCAGAAACTCCCCCCATGGTGTTGGCAGTTTGGCCTCGGCTACACGTTTTAGCTGCATATTACTCTCCACAAACCTATTCGGTAAAATCACTACGAGCATCCTACGTCTGGAACAGGAAACTGACCAGAACTATCCTCATATTACTGGAAACTGCCGTGTCGTTGGCCGCATATGTTTACTTTCAATATTGATCGGCAACTCGAATGGACCTGGATATAAAATGGCAATGAGTAGATGTGGTTCATTCATGTTGAGTATTTTGCCATAACTTTCAGCCAATGGATGCTCAGCAAAGCAGCACCTAGCCATTTACCTCGCTATTTTTGCTTTAGATTTCTTGAGAGTATCGTGATGCAGGACGATAATAAGTGACGGTGTAACAAGATGGGCGAGTAATTGCTTGTGCTATCTACTTAATTTAATGAGTGTTGTTGCGTTCATAAGATTGTTACACTGCCGGATAAAGCGAGTGGAAGGATAATTAAATGTTAGCGATTATTAAACGTACTCTTGGCGGCGGTGTTTTACTGCTGTTGTTGCCACTGGCAGTCTGGTTTTCAGGCTGGCAGTGGCAACCTGGCGGTAATGAAAAAGTTCTGAAAGTGCTGTACTGGGTGACAGAAACGGTCTCGATACCATGGGGAATATTGACCAGCTTGCTTCTTGGCGGTTGGTTTCTTTGGTGTTTGCGTTTTCCCCCCAAAGCGTCAATCGGCATTTTTATGCTGCTGATGATGGCGATGCTCAGTGGGCAGGGCATTAAGTCAGTGATGAAAGAGTGGAAACAGGAGCCCAGGCCATTCGTGGTGTGGTTAGAGGCTAACTACCACATTGATGAAAAAAGCTTTTATTCACTACCAAGAAAAGCGCGCAGTATGTTGGTAAAAGAGCAGTTGCAGGATCAACAGGATGTGCCCGTATGGCTAATGAAGCATTGGCAATCTGAAACTGGCTTTGCTTTTCCTTCAGGGCATACGTTATTTGCATCCACTTGGGCTTTGTTGGGTGTCGTGATGCTTTGGCCACGTAGACGTTATAAAACGGTGGCGCTACTGATGCTTTGGGCAGGGGGTGTGATGGCCAGTCGTTTGTTACTGGGCATGCACTGGCCAAAAGATTTGATGATGTCGGTCGTTATCAGCGGGCTACTTGTGGCAATCGTCGGCTTTTTGGCCTTACGTTGGTTTGGTCCATTCAGCAAACATGAGAAGTAACGGCATCTGTGTGTGCAGCCATGCTTGATGATGGCAGTAGTTGATAATCAAGGGTGATTTTTCTGCCAGATCGTATACAGATATCGGGTATTATGGTGTAGCAGGCTTTCCTTGCCATGATGGGAAATGCTACCTTAAAGCTAATAAAGGGAAATGCCTGATATTGCTGACTGCCAACGGGATAGTCAGCAAATATTGAGGTTAAAGTTCATCCGATTGACTCGGCACAGCGGGGAATAGTGTGAAATATTTACTGATTTTTATATTGGTTCTGGTGATCTTTGTAATCTCAATTACATTGGGGGCGCATAATGATCAAATCGTGAACTTCAACTATTTAGTGGCACAAGGCGAATACCGCCTCTCCACGTTGCTAGCTATCCTGTTTGGCAGTGGTTTCATGCTGGCATGGCTTATTTGCGGGTTATTTTACCTGCGGATACGTATTGCACTGGGGCGGGCTGAAAGGAAAATTAAGAGGTTGGAATTACAACTTGAGACACCTGCCGAGCCAGTGTCTTTACCTGCTACCAGCAAGGAATAATCTTTTATGTTAGAACTGCTGTTTCTGTTGCTACCTGTAGCTGCCGCTTACGGTTGGTACATGGGGCGCAGAAGTGCTCAGCAGGATAAAGAGCAGGAAGCTAATCGTTTGTCACGAGAATATGTGGCGGGTGTTAACTTTCTGCTTTCCAACCAGCAGGATAAAGCGGTCGATCTCTTCCTCGATATGTTGAAAGAGGATAGTAATACCGTTGAAGCCCATCTGACGCTGGGTAATCTGTTCCGCTCGCGTGGTGAAGTTGACCGTGCCATCCGTATTCATCAGGCACTGATGGAAAGTGCTTCACTCTCCTTTGAACAACGTCTTTTGGCTGTTCAGCAACTAGGTCGTGACTATATGGTCGCCGGGTTGTATGACCGCGCCGAAGATATGTTCAGTCAGTTAATTGATGAGGAAGACTTCCGTGTTTCAGCATTGCAACAATTGTTGGTGATCTATCAGGCGACCAGTGAGTGGCAGAAAGCCATCGAGATGGCGGAAAAACTGGCTAAACTTGGTAATGATAAGCAGCGTATCGAGATTGCTCACTTTTATTGTGAATTGGCACTGCAAGCGTTAGGCGGAGACGATTTAGACAAGGCGATGACTTTGTTAAAGCGTGCGGCTGCGGCCGATAAACAATGTGCTCGTGTGTCGATCATGTTTGGGCGCATCTATATGGCGCAAGAAGAGTATGCCCAAGCGCTAGATGCTTTGACGCCTGTTCTGGTTCAAGATAAAGAGTTGGTCAGTGAGGCATTGCCTATGCTGCATGAGTGCTACTCGCATTTACCACAGCAGCAGCAAGAGTGGGTGGATTATCTTAAACGTTGTGTTGAGGAAAATAGCGGTGCCACAGCAGAATTGATGCTGGCTGAGGTGATCGAACAACGTGATGGGCGTGATGTGGTGCAGGCCTATATCAATCGCCAATTACAGCGCCACCCGACAATGCGGCTGTTCTATCGCTTGATGGATTATCATCTGGCGGATGCAGAAGATGGCCGTGCCAAGGAAAGTCTGCTGTTGTTGCGTGACATGGTAGGGGAGCAGATCCGCACCAAACCACGTTACCGTTGCCATAAATGCGGCTTTACTGCGCACTCACTGTATTGGCATTGCCCTTCATGTCGTGCTTGGGCTTCTGTTAAACCGATACGTGGGCTTGATGGACAATAAAAAACGGGATAGCAAATTATCCCGTTCTATCTGGACTGTTCTACTTCTTTTTATTGCTTTTGATGCCCATTTTCAGTAATTGGCGTAACTTTTTTAGTTCTTTCTGACTGAGTGGTTGCTCAATTTTTTCTACTGTGTCCTGATTATCAATATCCACATGCTGTGGCAGTGATTTTACTGACACAGTAAGGCTATCTTCCAATCGTTGACAAACCTCTGCACTGAGGGAAAGTTGGTTCTCTAGAGCGATGGCTTTAATTTTTTCTTTAAGGTCGAGAGGGATCTTGATTGTCAGTGTTGATATTTCGTTCATGTCATTGCCTTTTTCGCCAGTGTTTCTTTTAAATTAAGGCAGTCAGGCAACCGTGTCCAGTGTGTCATAAAAAATTTATAAAAAGTGTGGTGTTGTCCGAAATAATAATGAGAGAGAAGGGGAAAGAGCCCGAAATCACGGGCTCTTGGTGTCATGCTTATTTATAGATCTCGGCACTGCCGTATAATAAATCGTTGCCACCTGCGGCGATAATACGGTAGCTAGTGGCACCTTGTGCTGCGGCTTTTGCTGCCAGTTGCTGTTCTAGCGTGTCCAGCGTGCTAGCCTGACCAGCAGAAACCACGCCAGCTTTGGTGAGGTTCATTGATTGTTGTTGGTTGACTGATTCAGCAGCAAAACTGGTGAATGTGGCCATTGATAGTACAGCAGATAAAGCAATATATTTGATGTTATTCATGAGGTTCTCCAATTTCATTTTAGATTCGAAAGTGTTGTTTCTTTCGATTGATTTAATCATAGCGTGTTCTGGCTATTTAGAAACCGGACAACCCTGACCTAGATGGTCAAAATATTTGATTAACAATTTACCTATCTTTACTACAGCTGACTTATTATGGACTAAGAGAACGAAAATAATCTGACATTGCATGACAAATAGGCGTGAAATCCGCTGTAAACTCCTTGCTAGTTAGAGATCGTGGTAGTCAACATTGCTGCTACTTGCATGACGACGGATATATCATCAGGTTAATAATCAAAACAATAACCACGGTTTAATCAGAATAAGCCAGTTGTTGTTGAAGCCAGCCCAATAGTGTTTCAACCGATGGCGTTAATCCTGTTATTTTCCGCCATATCAGGTAAATATCATTATTATCAAGTTTTGTTGCTGCCGCTAAAGAGACCAGTCGTCCCTCAGAAATAGCATCTCTAGCGAGTACAGATTTAACTAACGCAATGCCAAATCCTTGTTCTGCAGCTCTCACTAGCAATCCGGCATCATTAAATAATGCCAATTGACGACCGTAGCGTGTTTGGTGATGGGCTTGAAACCATTGAGACCAAGATGTGGCCTCGTGCTCTAGTAGTGGCGTCGCATCGTTTCCAGCCGCAAAGGCGAGTTGCCATTTCTTGCTTATTTCTGGTGAGGCGACAGGCATGACCTCTCCAGAGGCAATAAGCTGCTTTTGTACCCCCGGCCATTGCCCATTGCCAATACGGATAGCCGCATCAAGTCCTTCGCGCTCTAAATCACGCACCACGAGCGAAGCCTCAATATCTAACACTATTTCTGGATAAGTTCGCTGAAACTCTGCCAATCTGGGTAAGAGCCAGTAGTGGGCAAATGAGGGGACCACGCTAATACGCAGGGTTCTACATGTGGCGATACGTCTACTTTGACTAATTGCTTGTTGTAAACTGACTAAAGCGGGCTCAGTGATGGCTAATAATTCACGGCCTGCAGCGTTGAGTTGTATTCCTCGGCCATTACGTTCAAACAGCGGATAACCGATGGCCTGTTCAAGCTGCTTAATTTGTTGACTGATAGCACCATGAGTCAGATTAACCTGTTTAGCGGTTGCACGTAGATTCTCTAGCCGAGCAGCAATGACAAAGGTGGGTAAAAGATGGAGAGGGATACGATTATTTATCATTGGTTAAAATATCTATCCAATAAGGTTACTTTTTATCGATAGTATCACTGAAATCAATAAATTATAGTGCCATGTAACATTTAACGGATAGAAAGGAAATAACCTATGCATTGGCGCCTACAACAGGATCTTGATAATTATCCCGAAATACTCAATTGTGCAACTCAGTTAGCTCAAAATTTTCTTTCCGGATTGGACCGACGTTCGGTCTGCCCGCCATTGATGGATCAACAGATCAAACCAGATGATCAACAATTGTCACAAGAAGGAAAGGGGGCTGTGGCTGCACTAGAGTACTTTTGGCACCATTATGCCGCTGGATTATCCGCCAGTGCCGGACCACGCTATTTTGGCTTTGTCACTGGTGGCGTCACACCAGCTGCCTTGGCGGCTGACTGGTTGGTTAGCACGGTTGACCAAAATAGCCAATTGAGCCATGACACAGTCGCGGCAGCTATTGAATTGGCGACTATTGAACAACTAAAAATATTGTTGGGTTTACCCGCACAGTTCAGCGGCAGTTTTGTTAGCGGCGCAACAATGGCCAATTTTGTGGGTATTGCGATTGGCCGCCAGTGGTTAGGGCAACAACAAGGGGTTGATATCGCGCAGCAGGGGGTGACTGCTTTAGGGCCTATTCAGGTGCTGTCTGCTAATGCTCATTCCAGTAGTGTAAAAGCGCTCAGCATGTTGGGGCTAGGACGCGACTCATTAAAAGTCATCGCCAGACAAAAAGATTCAGAGGTCATTGACACCGTCGCGTTGGAACAGCACCTTGCGGCGACGCAAGGCATACCGACAATCGTGCTGGCAAGCGCTGGAACAGTCAATACTGCGGTTTTCGATGATTTACCCCGTTTATTGGCGCTACGTGAGCGCTATCCATTCTGGTTGCATGTCGATGGCGCTTTCGGCGGGGTTGCTGCCTGTTCCCCTATTCATGCTCATCTATTAGCAGGGTGGGAACAAGCTGATTCAATTACCGTTGATGCTCATAAATGGCTGAATGTGCCTTATGATTGCGCCATTCAATTTACGCGTCACCTGGCATTACAACTGCAGGTATTCCAAAATCATTCAGCTTATTTAGAAGCGCCGACATTGCGTCCTGATAACTATTTGCATTTGACGCCAGAAAACTCGCGACGCTTTCGCTCTTTGCCGCTATGGATGGCACTGAAGGCCTATGGTCGTCATGGTGTGCAGGAGATCGTCGAGCGTAACGTGACATTAGCGAGGCAGTTAGGTCATCAATTGGCGGCAAGTGAAGGGTTTTGTCTATTAGCACCGGTGAACCTGAACGTAGTCTGTTTTGCCCTAAAAAATATTTCGGGTGATGCGGCGATGACTCGTGATCGTTTTCTTTCATATTTGGACCAACAGGGCATAGTCCGCTGTACACCCACTCAGTATAATGGGCAGCCCGCCATTCGTGCGGCATTAGTGAACTGGATGACACAAGAGCATGACATCCAGTTGGCGCTGGAATCGTTGCTGGCTTGTCGGGCGCAGATTGATTAACCCGCTATTGTTCCTGCCTCTGGGATTTGTGTGGGTTGGCAGGTAGAATGCGGCGGTCAGTTTTTCTGGCAGAGCATTTATGTCTATCCACTAAATAATTCGAGTTGCAGGAAGGCGGCGACGCAGAGAATCCCCTGGAGCTTACACCGGTAAGTGACCGGGGTGAGCGAGGAAAGCCAACACACATGCAACTTGAAGTATGACGAGTATATCCACATTACAGAAGGCAGAAGCAATGCACTCTAAAAATAATATGAATAACAATAAATTAAAATCCTCTCCAATTATTGTTGCCTTGGATTACGCTGATAGAAATGCTGCCTTGGCTTTTGTTGATCGTATTGATCCACAAGATTGTCGACTCAAAGTGGGTAAAGAGATGTTTACCTTGTTCGGGCCAGAGATGGTGCGCGACCTTCATCAGCGTGGGTTTGATGTTTTCCTCGATTTGAAATTTCACGATATTCCTAATACCACGGCTCATGCGGTAGCGGCAGCAGCAGAACTGGGGGTATGGATGGTGAATGTTCATGCCAGTGGCGGTGCTCGTATGATGACCGCAGCAAAAGAGGCCTTGCAACCTTATGGTGCTGAAGCGCCTTTACTGATTGCGGTGACGGTACTGACCAGCATGGAGGCAGATGATCTGCGTGCTATTGGTATTGATCTAACCCCGGCAGAGCAGGCAGAAAGATTGGCGCGTTTGACGCGAGATTGTGGCTTGGATGGGGTCGTGTGTTCTGCGCAAGAAGCGATGCGTTTGAAAGCCGCCTGTGGCCATCAATTTCAATTGGTCACACCGGGTATCCGCCCTGAGGGCAGTGCAACCGGTGATCAGCGCCGTGTAATGACACCGGTACAGGCGGTTGCAGCTGGCGTAGATTACTTGGTAATTGGCCGCCCGATTACCCAATCAGCTGATCCTGCCGCCACACTGAGTGCTATTCGTGCTTCGCTGAAGATAGGGGGGTAGCATGAAGGAGAGTAATAGCCGCTTGGTCTATTCCACCGACACCGGGCGCATCAAGCAGGAAGAAATCAAACCACAGAGAGCGATTGGCGATGGCATTGTTCGTATTCAGCGCCAGACCAGCGGGCGCAAGGGAAAGGGGGTTTGTCTGATTACTGGTATCACTCTTGATGATACTGAGTTGGATAAACTGGCTGCTGAGTTGAAGAAGAAATGCGGCTGTGGCGGCGCGGTAAAAGAGGGCGTGATTGAGATTCAAGGTGATAAGCGCGAACTACTTAAACAGTTGCTTGAAGCCAAGGGAATGAAAGTTAAACTGGCGGGTGGTTGAAAAACAGCCATGCCGCAGTGGTTTGCTGCGGCATAATCAAGAGAGCTTAAAAAGTACCCTCAGTTCAACAGTGAATAAATTCAGGTTTATTTGCTCACTTGATGACCAATAATACCGCCGACAGCGGCACCACCAAGAGTTCCTAACGTGCTACCATTGGTTAGCACTGCACCACCAACTGCACCAGCACCGGCCCCTATGGCAGTATTACGTTGCTGTTTTGACATATCTGCACAGGCGCTTAAGGAGAGGGCAAGCGTGATGCTAAGTGCGACAGTCACTAAACGTTTATTCGTCACCATAATATTTCTCCTGATAGGTTACACCAGACAGTTACCCAAAGTGGAATATGAATTGTTGTGGCCTATTATAAATAAGTATTGTCCACTAACTTTTTTCTGTATAGCTGGGAAGTAAAAAATGTTGCAGGCGGTTTGTTCGCCTGCAACGGGAATATCGAAGAGAGGGTATTCAATAGGCCATAGACTGAAATAGCCAGTTGAATGATTATTACTTAATTTTGCTGCCTAGATCCTGCACCTCACGCCTCAGTTCGTCTATCTGACCGAGTTTATTGTCCAACTGATCGATTTGACGTTTCAGATCGTTGATCTCACCAAGCTTATTATCAAACTGATCGACTCGACGCTTCAGATCGTTAATCTCGCCAGATTGATTGCCTGACTGGTCGGCTTTGCTTTTTAGTTCATTGATTTGACTAACTTTTGTGCCTAACTGTTCGACTTGCCGTTTCAGATCGTTAATCTCGCCAGATTGATTGCCTGACTGGTCGGCTTTACTTTTTAGTTCATTGATTTGAGTAACTTTTGTGCCTAATTGTTCGACTTGCCGTTTCAGCTCGTTAATCTCAGCAGATTGATTGCCTGACTGGTCGGCTTTACTTTTTAGTTCATTGATTTGAGTAACTTTTGTGCCTAATTGTTCGACTTGCCGTTTCAGATCGTTAATCTCAGCAGATTGATTGCCTGACTGGTCGGCTTTACTTTTTAGTTCATTGATTTGAGTAACTTTTGTGCCTAATTGTTCGACTTGCCGTTTCAGCTCGTTAATCTCAGCAGATTGATTGCCTGACTGATCGGCTTTACTTTTTAATTCATTGATTTGAGTAACTTTTGTGCCTAATTGCTCGACTTGCCGTTTTAGATCGCTTATCTCGGCAGATTGATTGTTTGGCTGGTTGACTTTACGCTTCAGCTCGTTAAGTTCGCTGAGTTTATTGTCTAACTGGTCAACTTTATGCTTTAGTTCGTTTAACTCAGCGGGCTTCTTATCTGGTTGACCCAATTTACTCTTAAGTTCGCCAATTTCACGGTCTTTTGCTTTGAGATCTTCCTTTAATTTATCGAATTGGCTGGTCATTTCTTGGAGTTTCTGCTGACTTTCTTTTGCCAGTTTGTCAGTTTTTTCTAACTTATCTAACGTATAATTTGAGATGATATAGCCTGAATAGTGCGTATCCCAAAGGAGTAGGGTATTTTCACCGTTTGTCGGCCCTGATCTGCCTGGCTGTAATTCTCCAGCAGCATTGACGTTGCTCATCATTACTAAACTAAGAGTTGCAGATGACAATAACAAGCTAATTGGTTTTTTCATATGTAATCCTTTTACACTAACCAACTGAATACTCCCTCGGCGAATAAGATCGCGAGGGAGAACTATACCAAAGTTCAATGAAGTTGCAGGTAGGCGGCAAGGGAATCCCGATGAGTTCACTTGGGTAAGTGATTCGGGTGCACGAGCGTAGCCAACACCGCTGTAGCTTCATTGGGATGGGTATATGCGCTAAATAATTCGGGTAGGGGCAGTGGCTTCATCAACAGCAAAGGCTATCGTCGTGCCGCTGAAAGCTAAATCAGAAGCGATAAATAAATCAGTCAATTTACGCATAACTATTTCCTAAAGTTCGCCTTTTATTTGGAGCGTTGTCTGTAAACATCGCTCACCAACGATACAACGATATACACGTTTATAATTCAGGAAAGCTCATGGGGATGTTGTCGTGAAGTAATAATATAGCGCCGAATATAGAGTAATTTTATGGAGTGTAAATATTTTAAAATCAAAAATCACTTTATCGGTCAATTATGGATAAATTATGAATAATGTGTGAGTTATTAGGCTGTTTTTATACTCTAAATAATTCGAGTTGCAGGTAGACTGCAAGTTCGAGACAAATGGGTCAGAAACCGATTTGAACGCCGGTGGTGGCGGCCCCGTAGGGGATGAGTCTCATGGATGAGACGAGTAACCGCAGCTAATACCCATGCAGCTTGGCGGATGACGAGTATAAAAGTTATTCATTGACCAGATCGACTTTGATGCCTTGACGTTCTAACAATTGCTGGTAGCCAACTGATAGACGTGCATCGGTAATTACGCGTCCAATATTATTATTAGTGGCAGTTAATGGGTTAGGTTGAATTTGACCGAATTTTGATGAGTCGGTCAATACAATACTTTCTACACCTTTGGCCAAGATGGCATTGGCAATGTCAGCACGCATCATATCGCGGCCAGTAAACCCGGTTTCTGGATGATAACCATCCACCCCAATAAAAGCCTTACTGAAGTGGACTTGCTGTATACAAGCGCGTGTTAACGGGCCGACAACGGTTTCACTTTTTTTCTGGTATAACCCACCGAGCACGATGACATCACAATCAGTTTCTTTCAATAAATGAGCAATATAGTAACTGACGGTGATCAGGGTGACACGCTTGTTCTCAGCCAGATAGCGGGCCAGGAGCGCATTACTACTCCCGCTTTCGATAAAAATGGTTTCGCCATCGTTAACCAATGAAGCGGCATATTGCGCCAGTTTCTGTTTGAGCGCGAAGTTAGACATCATGCGGGCATCGACATCATCACTCTCTAAAGCAATGGCAGAGCCATGAACACGTTTAAGGTAGCTACGTTTTTCCAACAGGTTGAGATCCTGGCGAATGGTTACCTCAGAAACACCGGCAGCGCGGGCCAGTTCGCTGACGCTAATGCGGCGGCGGTCATTCACCAAATGTAGAATGGTTTGTTGTCTTGAGTTCATAGTAGCCTGATAGGCGGCCACCTGGCAGTGGCCGCAATGATTTACTGATTAAAGAGTATGCTCTGTTCGCGCAATAATATCATCCTGCGCATCAGGAGATAATGCGGTAAAGAAGGCAGAATATCCAGCTACACGTACCACTAAATCACGATATTGATCAGGATGCTGTTTGGCAGCCAACAGTGTTTCCCTAGAGACAATGTTGTACTGTACATGCCAGCCATGGTAAGACTCAAAGAAGGTGCGCAGCATCAACATCAGTTTTTCGCGGTCACGTGGATTTTCCAGTGTTGATGGGTTCAGCTTCTGGTTGAGTAACACCCCACCTAGAATCGCCTCGGTGGGCAATTTTGCCAGCGAGTTAAAGACAGCGGTAGGGCCAAGGTGGTCGGTCCCTGATGCCGGGCTGGCACCTTCAGCCAATGGGGTATGGGCTTTGCGGCCATCCGGGGTTGCCATGGTTGCGGCACCAAATGGCACGTTAGCCGAGATAGATGAGGTTCCTGCATAGTAAGTTCCGCCAATCGGGCCACGACCAAAGCGGGTATTGTGGTATTGCTTCAGTTCATCGATATAGGTCTGATAGGCACGTACCAGCAGTTGATCAACATCATCAACATCGTTGCCGTACTTAGGTGCTGCGTTGATCAGGCGCTGGCGTAGTTGCTCGCCATCCAGACCGGCAAAGTCGTTCGCCAGTGCTTGTGCCAATTGCTGTTGGCCAATAATCCCCTGATCGAATACCAGTTTACGCACCGCCTCCAGGCTGTTGCCAAGGTTAGCGATCCCCACTTGCAGGCCAGAAATCCAGTCATACTTGGCGCCACCTTGCTTGATGCTCTTGCCACGTTCGATACAGTCATCCACTAATGCGGAGCAGACGATATCATGAGCATTTTCTTCCAGCACGGTATCGACCACACACTCAATCTCGATGGATTTACGGGTGTAATAGCGGATCTGTGTATCCCAGGCAGCCAGTACCTGGTCGAAATGGCTAAAGTTGTTTTTGGATAGCGACAGTTCCTGTGGCAGGAAAATTTTACCGGAGGTAGCATCACGGCCTTCCTCTAAGGCGGCCAACATGACACGAGCAAAGTTAATAAAGCTCATCCCAGTGCAACGATAACCCCATTTGCCACCTACAGCAGTTTCGATACAGCCGATCGCGGCATAGTCGTAAGCATCCTGTGGCTCTACCCCCAGTTTAATAAACTCAGGAATAACGATTTCATCATTGTTGAAGGCTGGCATACCGAAGCCACAGCGGATCACCTGCACACAGGCATCAAGGAAGTCATTACTCATCCCGGCGTGATAACGCACACTCAGGTTTGGCTGCGTTGAACGCAGGCGGCCACAGGACTCCAAAATGGTATAGGAGAGCGGGTTAACGGCATCGCAAGGTTGACCATTGACCAACTTCTGTCCACCAATGGTCACGTTCTGGTACAACGGGCTACCCGCAGAGGCTTTAGAGTGCGAACCAGAACGGATTTTGTTGACTTCCAGCAGCTTTAACCAGCAACTGTGCAGCATCTCAATGGCTTTTTCACGGGAGAGAGTCTGTTCCAGTTCAACATCACGGCGATACCAGGGATAGAGATATTGGTCGAGACGAGCAAAGGAGACGGAATGGCCATTAGACTCAATCTGTAGGAATAGCTGGATGAAGTAACAGAGTTGCAAGGCTTGCCAGAAAGTTTGTGGCGGCTGGTGAGCGATCAGTTCACAGTTATTTGCTATGGTCAGCAACTCTTCGCGCCGCCAGGTCCGTTGTTCGGTCTGTGCCATCTCTCGAGCCAATTGGGCAAAGCGTAGAATATGGTCACTCAGCGCCGCCAGAGCAATATCAATGGCTTTAAGGAACTGCTCCTTATGCAGGTCATCCCAGTCGGTAAGCTGAAGGCGTTCACGGCGTTCAGATACCTTCTCACGTAGGCCATCCAAGCCTTTCGCCAGTAACAATGGGAAGTTAACCGCCAAGTGAGCATCACCGGAGGTCATATTACCTTCTGCTTTGATGATCCCGGTTGCCAACAGGGCTTTTTGCTCATCAGTGAACATCCCGTAGCAGCGATCCTGAACGGTTTGACCACGCCACCACGGGCATAAGGCATGTAATACTTGTTTGTTCTCTTCGCTCACCGAGAAGCCCGCACCGGGGCGATCTGCCAGTTCGTCAATCTCACTTTCAATCCAACTGACGGTATATTCCGGGAAAATTGGGGCGGCACGTAACTGACTGGCCTGATTACCGATAATCAACTCATCGTTTTTGATCCAGATGGTGCGTTTAGCCAGGTGATTTGCCAGTGCTAGCGCACGTCTGATCGGCAGCGGTTTATCTTGTTGCTGCTGGTAGACTTCCGTGTAATGTTGCGCACGTTCGGTGCAGACCGGGGGTTTGACGATATGAATCAGCGCAAGTTTGTGTGCCCGAGTGCGCTCGGTCAGGGTAGTCAGGTCGAGTGTTGTCATGGTGTTATCCTCGTAAAATAGCAGTCAGACCTTTGTCGTTGGCATAATTTTCGGCATAGGTCAGCAGTTCAGGATCATCAAGAGGGGTACGGGAAGCGTAATAAGGTGCGCCGAGCAGATGGTACTTATTGATACCTAAGGTGTGATAAGGCAAAAAGTGGATTTCTTTGACACCCACTTCGTCAGCGGCAAAGTCGGTAATGGCACGGATAGAGTCGCGGTCAGCATTGAAATCAGGGATCAGCGGGACACGTATGGTGATCTGAGTACCTGCCGCCGCCAAACGGCGGAAATTGTCCATTACGCGCTTGGCTGAGCCATCTGTCCATTGCTTGAAACGCACTTCGTCCACATGCTTGAGGTCTGCCAGCATCAAGTCTAGCCAAGGTAAAGAGGGCGCAATATAGGCCCAAGGGGTGTGCAAGCAAGACTCTACCGCGGTATGGATCCCGGCTTCGCGCCCACGTTTGAGCAACTCAGCGGCGATCTCGGGTTGCATAAAGGGTTCACCGCCTGACAGCGTTAGGCCGCCGCCGGTACGTAAATAGTAAGGCTTGTCTCGCATGACTTCAGCCATAACGGCATCAATGTCGATGAGCGAACCACAGACGCTTAACGCACCGGTTGGGCAGCAATCGGTTAATGCATCATAATCAGCCACAGTCAATTGTGAACGTTGTAACGCTAACGATGTTTCATCAAGGCGGGTAATGGCGTGGGGACAGCACTCACTACAGAGTGTGCATCCCGCAAGGCACAAGCGCTGATCGAACAGTAATTCCTGTTGCCGAGAACGGCTCTCCGGGTTTTGGCACCAACGGCAACCCAGCGAACAGCCTTTCAGGAATACCACACTACGGATGCCTGGGCCGTCATGGGTTGAATAGCGCTGTAGATTAAATAGCATGGGTCACCTTTATGAATGTAGGTCGCTTGGGATCTTCTTACGTAAATTTAATATCTTTCGAATGAAAGTTGGTTTGATTTTAATCAACTAATGAGAGGTTATTTCCATTATCATGTCCACAGCTTGAATTCATCCACAAAAGACTCAGGAGAACGATATGGAGCTTTATCTGGATACCGCTGATGTGACAGCGGTTAAACGTTTGGCGCGTGTGTTGCCGTTGCACGGTGTAACGACTAACCCCAGCATTGTTGCCAAAGCGGGTAAGCCTATTTGGGAAGTTCTTCCGGCACTACGTGATGCCTTAGGTGGCACCGGTAAGTTATTTGCTCAAGTGATGGCAAACAATGCAGAGCAAATGGTTGCGGAAGCCGTGCTGTTAAATCAGCGTGTATGCGGTTTGGTGGTTAAAATACCGACCACCGCGGAAGGGTTGGCAGCTATCAAACAGTTGAAATCCATGTCGATTCCAACACTAGGCACCGCGGTCTATGGTGCCGGGCAAGGATTATTAGCCGCGCTGGCTGGGGCTGAGTATGTCGCGCCTTACGTTAATCGCCTGGATGCTCAAGGGGGTGATGGTATTGAAATGGTACATGAATTGCAGCAGTTACTGACACTGCATGCGCCTCATGCCAAAGTCTTGGCTGCGAGCTTTAAAACTCCCCGTCAAGCGCTGGAGTGTCTGCTGGCTGGTTGCCAGTCCATCACTTTACCGGTGGATGTGGCGGAACAATTCATTACTACACCTGCAGTGCAAGCGGCAGTAGAGAAATTTGAGCAGGATTGGCAAGGGGCTTTTGGTTCGATGCAACTGGGTTAAATAACCTGACAATCAGGGCTCTGTGTAGCGCCCTGATTGTCAAACGACAGGCCTGTCAGCTGGCAGGCTTGTCAGCTGACAGGCTTGGCAACAACGCTGCGGGTTTCCATACGGACTTCAGCAATCTTGACCTGTAAGGTATCACTCTGGCGATAAATGACTTCGCCTTTTACCTGAACCGTGCCAGCTTCCTGGCTACAAACCATTTCATCGCGTACTGCGTGAATAAAAGAGGCGGGAATAAAGGCAACGGCCCCGTTTTCCAACAGACGTACACGCAGGCCACCACGAGTCACATCGATAATTTCCGCATTGAAACGCTGGTCACTACCGGCTTTATCTTTCAAAAAGCGAGCATATAACCAATCACCCACATCACGTTCAGCCATGCGGTTCAACCGTCGACGCTCGGTCAACTGGGCGGGTAGTTCATCTTGTGGTTTTTCAGTCACTTGTTCAGTGATAATACTTTTCAGCAAACGATGGTTGATCATATCGCCATATTTACGGATTGGAGAGGTCCAGGTGGCATAGGCCTCCAAACCTAAACCGAAGTGCGGTCCTGGTGTGGTGGATATCTCGGCAAAAGTTTGGAAGCGGCGGATACGGCCATCAAGAAACTGCGTTGGTTGTGCATCAAGTTTGCGACGCAGTTCGCAGAAACCTGTCAGGGTAAGCAGTTTTTCCCCTTCAGCGGCAATATTATTGGCCTGCAGAACCGTGACCGCTTGCTCGACCAGGGCAGGGTCAAAGCCGTTATGGACGTTATAGATACCAAAGCCGAGATGATCACGCAGGACTCGCGCGGCACAAACGTTGGCCGCAATCATGCACTCTTCAACAATCCGGTTGGCGGTACGGCGTTGCTCACTGACAATCTCCAATACATCGCCTTTCTCGCCTAAGACGAAGCGATAATCTGGATGATCTTTGAACACCAGGGCGTGTTGATGGCGCCAGCTATTACGGCGATCACACACCTGCTTTAGCAAGGTGACCTGCTGGGTAATCGCTTCATTAGGTGGTTGCCAGCCAGCAATACCATCCAGCCAGTCGGAGACCTCGTCATAGACCAATTTGGCTTTGGATTCGATCTCAGCAGCGAAGAAGCGGATATCATCACACAATGCGCCATCTGCGGCTATTGTGACACGGCAAGCCAGCACTGGGCGGCGCTGGTTAGGGCGCAGTGAGCAGAGATTGTCTGATAGATCCCGTGGCAACATGGGAATATTGAAACCAGGAAGGTAATTGGTGAAAGCGCGCTTGCGGGCGATATCATCCAGAGGACTGCCTGGCTCGACATAAGCGGTAGGGTCAGCAATGGCGATAGTTAATTGCAGTGATCCGTCACCGTTATCCTGTACCAATAGCGCATCATCCATATCCTCGGTACTGGCGCTGTCAATGGTAACAAAGTTCAGTGCGGTCAGGTCTTCTCGTGGCAGTGTGCGGTCATAATCACCGATGGCGACCATTTCTGGTGCTTCTTTTTCAAGATTATGACGCGCCAGCGTGACCCACCAAGGGGCGAAGTGGTCTTCACCGTCAGTGATAAATTGGGTTACATCTGCGTAAAAACCCCGATCACCTCTTAGCGGGTGACGGCGCATTTCGGCTATTACCCAGTCACCGGTTTGCAAATTATGCGTCAATTCACGTACTGGACGGCACTGGATGGCTTCTTTCAACAACGGGTGGTCAGGGATGATAGCGAGGCGATCATCTTTTTTCTGTATCCGACCAACAAAGCGCGACAGGAAAGGTTCAACCAGTGTTTCCGGTTCGGCGATTTCACGTTCTTTTTCCGTATGTAAAGTGGCGACAATACGATCACCGTGCATCACTTTTTTCATGTGCGGTGGCGGAATAAAATAACTTTTTTGGCCATCAGCTTCTAAAAAGCCAAAACCTTTCTCAGTCCCTTTTACTACGCCTTCAACACGTGGGGTTTGAGAGTGAAGTTGCTGTTTAAGCTGCGCCAGCAGCGGATTATCTTGAAACATATCGTCCAGTAGATAGGTTGTAAGTGGCAATATTTGCGGCAGACATTTTTACGCGAATCATCAGCTGCGGGCAAGTTTAACCTGTCGGTTTTCTCATGTTAATAAACAGACGGCAAAACCGACTTAACCGTTCATTTAATGGTGTTGGCAAAGGCGTGCGGTGACCACGCCTGAAATGCCGTATTTAAAACCGGGCGCCATCACGCCGCCAGGCATCTGCCGTTAATGCCTCACCAAAATGACCGGCAATCAGTCGCTTAGTAAGATCGTGTAACGGTGCAGCCAAGACTTCGGCGGTGCTTCCACGCTCTACCACTTCACCTTCATGCATCACCATCACCTGATCGCTGATATGTTTCATCATTCCGAGATGTTGCGTAACGTAGATATATGAAATCCGATGTTTTTCTTGCAGTTCCAGCATCAGGTTAATGATTTGCGAACGCATCGACATATCTAGCGAAGCCAAGGCTTCATCGGCAATAATCACTTTAGGCTGTAGGATCAGGGCCCGGGCCAGCGCCACACGCTGTTTCTGCCCCGAGGCGAGCATATGCGGATAATAGTAGGCATGATCGGGCAACATGCCCACTTGACGCAAAGTTTGATTGATACGCGCCTCGCGTTCGATGGCATCAAACTCGGTATTCAAACGTAATGGTGCATCAAGGATTTGGCTGATACGCTGGCGCGGGTTGAGCGAAGTACTGGGATCTTGGAAAATCATGCGGATCCGCTGGCTACGGTAACGATAATCACCAAATTCTAGCCGGTGGTCATCAATCAGCAATTCACCGGAAGAGGGCTCAACCATACCGGAGAGCATTTTTGCCAGAGTGGATTTACCGGAACCATTCTCTCCAATAATCGCCAGCGTCTGGCCTTCACGCAGCGTAAAACTGACCGGTTTGACGGCTTCAACATGTTGGCGGCGGAATAACCCGGTGCGGTAACGATAGGTTTTTGCCAGATTGCGCACTTCCAATAGTGTTTCCATATTACTGCTCCTCCATGTTCAATGGAAAGTGGCAAGCAAAGAGACGACCTCTTACTGAGCGCAGGCTGGGGGTTTCAATACATTTTTTCTGTGCGTAAGGGCAACGAGGCCCGAGTCGGCAACCTATTGGCAAGTGCTCCAGCGAGGGAATAGCCCCTGGCAAGGTGTTCAGGCGACTTTTATGAGGCAGTGAACGGCCAAAATCTGGCATGGCACGGATCAGGGCTTGTGTATATGGGTGATGCGGCGCAGCAAGCAAGTCTTCGCATTGCGCGCTCTCAACGGTTTGACCGCAGTAGAGCACATTGACCCGATCCGCCCATTTACTCATCATCTGCAAATCGTGACTGATCAACAAAATGGTGGTGTTATTGTTCTGATTCAATCCAGCCAGTAGGCGGAAGATCTGTGCCTGGGTCGTTGGCTCCATGGAGTTGGTTGGCTCATCGGCAATCAGCAATCTGGGTTGATTGGCTAACGCGATGGCGATCATCACTTTTTGGCATTCACCTTCGGTTAACTCATAAGGAAAACTCCCCATAATATCTTTATGGTCCTTAATACCTACACGATGCAGCAACTCAATCGTCCGGCGTTTACGCCAGTTAAACCGTTGCCACCAACGGCCCTTATAAGTCCAGCGTGGGATCGCCTGCGCTATCTGGCGACCAATGCTTTCAGAGGGATCGAGACAGGATTGGGGTTCCTGAAAAATCATCGATACATCGCGGCCAACCAGCTTGCGTCTTTCCCGCGGAGTAAGTTTCAACAAGTCGATATCGTTAAAGCGAAAGCGGTCGGCAGTAACGTGCCAGTTATCATTGGTGACGCCGCAAATTGCTTTGGCGATCAAACTTTTTCCTGAACCGGATTCCCCGACCAGACCGCGGATCTCACCTTCGGCCAGTGTTATGCTGATGCGATCAACCGCTTTAACCGGCCCTTCAGCCGTCATAAATTCGATGGTTAAATTGCGAATATCAAGCAGCGCCATTATTTCACCCCCGCATTAATTGCACGGCGCATACCGTCACCCAATAGGTTGACCAGCAACACACTGAGCATAATAGCGGCACCCGGTAACATCACGGCCCAAGGAGCCACGTAGATGAGCTCCAGGGAATCGCCTAACATTGCCCCCCACTCGGGGGAAGGGAGTTGCGCACCGAGATCAAGGAATCCCAGCGCGGCAATATCGAGAATAGCCATCGATAGCGCACGGGTGAATTCAGTTGTTAGCACAGCGGCAATATTCGGCATAACGGCATACCACAGGATTTGTAATGTGGAAGCGCCATCTAAACGTGCAGCCACCACATACTCTTTTTCCAACTCATCATGCACGGCGCTGTAGATGGTACGTACCATGCGAGGTAACAGCGCCAGCCAAACCGCCAACATGGCGTGCTCAAGCTTTGGCCCGATAAATGCGACTACGATAATTGCCAATAGTAAGGAAGGGATAGACAGTAATGTATCAAGAATATGGTTCAATACTGCTGAGAGCAGGCCACGGGTCACCCCAGCGAAAACCCCCAGAATAACGCCAACCACAGCCGCGGCGAGCGTGACCAACAATGCGGAGCCGAAAGTGGCAGCGGCACCATTTAGCAAGCGGCTGAGAATATCGCGCCCCAAATCGTCGGTACCCAAAAAGAACGACACATTGCCGTAACGGGACCAAGAGGGCGGCAACAATTGAGAACCTAAAAACTGTTGATCCAGCGCATAAGGTGCCAACAGGCTGCCAAACAGGGAAAGCAGCAACAGGCTAATCACGCCATACAAACCAATCATCGCCAAGGTATCAGCGTAAAAAATCCGCCAAGTGTAAAGCGCCGGACTCGGCATTTTCTTTTCGCGATAGACATTATCGAAGGGCATACCATTCCTTATGTTTTAGCGGGTTGGTGGCAGCACCAAGAATATCGGCCAGCACATTGATGGTAATCACCAGTGTACCGATAACCATCACTCCAGCAGAGATAGCCGCAAAATCTTGTTGGCGGATAGCGCTAATCAACCAGCGGCCCAAGCCAGGCCAACTGAAAACGACTTCGGTGATCATAGCCAGTGTGAGCATGGTAGAAAACTGCAATCCAAGTTGTGGAATGATGGGGGGCAAAGCATTATGCAGAACATGACGATGAATAATGGTAAACCGCGATAGCCCACGAGTTGCCGCAGCTTTGATATAGTTTTGGCCGAAAACACTGTCGGTACTGATGCGCATCAGACGGATCACTTCGGTAATCGGCGCAACCGCCAGTGCGGTAATCGGTAACACCATATGGCGCAATGCGCTGGCGATCATCTCGCTGCGATAAGGTGAATCGGAGAGCCAGGCATCAACTAGCGCCAAGCCAGTGACATGATCTACCTGATAGAGCATGTCAAAACGCCCAGAAACCGGCAACCAACCCAGGTGTAGTGAAAAGTACAGCATTAACAGCAAGGCCAGCCAAAATACAGGGATTGAAAAACCCAGTAGTGCAAAGGTACTGATGGCGGTATCTTGCCATTTGCCACGCATCACCCCCGCAATAAGCCCCAAAGGGATCCCGATGAACAGTGCCATGGTAAAGGCCAGAAAACACAATTCCATGGTGGCAGGGAACACTTCTCTTAATTGCTCGCTGATGGCCTGACCATCGATGCTGGAAATACCGAAGTCGCCATGCAGCAAGCTGGATAAATAGAATTGATAGGCATCCAGCAGAGCAGCGCCATTAAGTGGCGCTCGCGGGGTAAAATAGCTTAGGCTGAAGCTGACCAGGGTCAGTAAGAATAAGGTGATCAACAGCAGCAACAGGCGGCGTAAGATAAAGATTATCACTTTTTCACCTCTTCCGTTGTTGACTCACGGTATACCCCAGCAAATGACGCATTACCAAATGGGCTCAATACCAGGCCTTTAATGTCATAACGGTAGGCTTGTAGACGTAAAGAGGAGGCCAATGGCAGCACCGGTAATTGCTGCTCAATAATTTTTTGCGCCAATTGGTACTTGTCGATACGTTGCGACAGTTGCTGTGATAGCAATGCTTGTTGGAGTAATTCATCAAAACTGGGGTCGCACCAATGAGCGTAATTGGTCTGTGAGCGAATTGCCGCACAACTGAGCAATGGGCGGAAGAAGCTGTCTGGGTCATTACTGTCAGTGGACCAGCCTGTCAGCGTCAGATCGTGATTCATCTCCATCAGACGAGCTTCCTGAAAACGACCTTCTATCGGCACAATAACCAGATTAATACCCACCTGGGCCAAATCTGCCTGCAACAGTTCTGCCATTTTTAATGGGCTTGGGTTGTAAGATTGAGAGGCAGTGGGGACCCACAGTGTCAGATCCAGCGATTCAATGCCTGCTTCGCGCAATATTTCACGCGCCTTGGCTGGGTCGTATCCGGTTATATGGGTATCGTTATTATATGCCCAGGAGGCTCGCGGCAATATGGAGGCTGCGGCTTCCGCGGTGCCATAGTAAATTGACTGCATCAAACGCTGATTATTGATGGACAAGGCAATCGCCTGGCGAACTTTCAGATTGTCGAGTGGCGGTTTGCGGGTATTAAAAGCCAAGTAGGCGATGTTCATACCGGGTCTCAGGGTCAGGCGCAGGCGAGGGTCGTCACGCAGAATTGACAACTGACTGGCGGCTGGGTAAGCCAGTACATCACACTCACCGGTGAGTAACTTGGATAAGCGGCCAGTCCCCCCACGCCGGTATCGATCACCACCTGGGACATCCGAGGTTTCCCTTTCCAGTAGAGATCATTGCGTGCCAGACGGATGTATTGCCCGGAGCGGTACTCACTCAGCAGAAAAGGGCCGGTACCAACAGGTTCACGGTCAATCATACCGGGTGTATTGTTCAACATCAGTTTTGTGGCATATTCCGCTGAGAGCACTGGGGCATAATGTGTTGCCAGGTGCCAGAGGAAAGAGGCATCAGGGGCTCGCAGGCGGAATTCGACGGTATAGTCATCCAGTTTCTTTACGCTTTGTACCGAGTCCACAAACTGCAAACTGTCGAAATAGGGGTATTCACCGCCATTGACGTTGTGGAAGGGATGCTCAGGGTTAAACACCCGCTCAAAGCTGAACACCACATCGTCAGCATTCATTTTACGTGTCGGTTGGAACCAGGCTGTGGTCTGGAAAGGCACGTCTCTACGCAGATGAAAACGGTAGGTTGCACCGTCATCCAGTATCTCCCAGCTCTGTGCCAGCTCCGGGATCAAACGATAGGTATAGGGGTCAACGCCTAATAACCGGTCATATAATTGGGCGGCTAGAGTATCAACGGTCAAACCGCTACTGGCCATCTGGGGGTTAAAGGTATTCAACACCCCGTTGACACAATATACGAAACCGCTCTGGCGGATATCCGCTGGCGCTGATGTTGTTGCTGGTGTTGTTGCAAAAGCAGCGGTTGCAAAAGCAGAAGTTGCCAGGCAACTCAGCGACATTATCCAAAGAGGTAAAGCACGCATAGACGTTTCATGGGTTATTAAGCAATAGTGTTATTGTATCGCACTATGGCGAACAGCCCAAACCCTTGAATAAAATGGTTGCGATTTCTACGACATTAAACGTGAGTATGAAACGCGCCCAGTCCTCAGGCTGGTATCGTTATCAGGTAGCTTCGTTACCCTGTAACAAGGCATGTTTTTTTAAAAGGCCACGCAGTTGGTGATAAGTTAACCCGAGCAGGTCGGCCGCTTTGCGCTGGTTAAAACGCGCTTGTTTCAATGCCACTTCCAGCATGGTTTTTTCTTGCTGATGTTGCCAAGTCTTCAAGTCCAATGGTAAGGCGGGTAAATCAGCGGTTGGTTGAGCCGTCATGTTATCAATCCGTTCCGCACGCTGAGCAAAGGGGTTGATAATGATCTCATTGAGCTCATGTTCACTTGAACTGTGCCGATACACTGAGCGCTCCACCACGTTTTTCAATTCACGCACGTTACCCGGCCAGGGGTAACCCAGCAGCACGTTACGCGCATGTTCACTAAACCCAGGGAACAGAGGTAGCGACAGTTCGCGACACATCTGAATAGCGAAATGCTCAGCCAATAACATGATATCTTGCTGGCGCTGACGTAATGGGGGTAATTGCACTACGTCGAATGCCAGGCGATCCAAGAGATCAGGGCGGAATTTACCGGCTGCAGCCAGAGCAGGGAGATCATCATTAGTGGCGCAGACCAGACGCACATCCACATGCAGCGACTGACTGCTACCGACCCGTTCCAGATGACCATATTCGATCACCCGCAGTAGCTTTTCCTGTACCAGCATCGGTGCAGTCGCCAATTCATCAAGGAATAGGGTGCCCCCGTCAGCTCGCTCAAAGCGACCAAGATGGCGTTTCTGTGCGCCGGTAAAGGCACCCGCCTCATGACCAAAAAGTTCAGAATCCAGCAAATTTTCATTGAGGGCGGCACAATTGAGCGAAATAAACGGCCCTTGCCAACGATTGGACAGGTAGTGCAGGCGGTGCGCAATCAACTCTTTACCGGTCCCCCGCTCGCCAATCACCAGTACAGGTTTGTTGAGTTTCGCCAATTGCGAAACTTGCTCTAGCATCTCAACAAAGGAGTTTGCCTCGCCTAGCAGATTCTCTAACGCGTCACTCATGATTAAATTGACCAATATTTAGTGAAAATACTCACTTTACAGTAAATACAAAGAGAGTCAAAAATAAATAATCATTACTTTTCAATCAATTAAAAGTTGGCACGTATCTTGATAATACAATGAGGTAAGACAGCAATGAGGCAAGACAGCAATGAGGTAAGACAGTAATGGGGCAAGACTGTAATGGTGCAAGACAGAATTGGATCAATACAGTATGGAAGCCATGTCGTATCAAGGTAATTATGTTTTATGGCGAGTAATTTGACTTAACTCGGCGCGTTATGACCCCAGTTGATGCAAATTTAAGCCAACAACCCGAAGAGGACGTAAATTATGAGTATTTTTTCTCGTTTTGCTGACATCGTGAACGCCAACATCAATACGTTACTGGATAAAGCTGAAGATCCACAAAAGTTGGTGCGTTTGATGATCCAGGAAATGGAAGATACATTGGTTGAGGTGCGCTCCACTTCAGCGCGCGCTTTGGCAGAAAAAAAGCAGTTGCTGCGTCGGATTGAGCAAGGAGAAGCCCAACTCAATGAGTGGCAAGAAAAAGCTGAGCTGGCACTGCGTAAGGATAAAGAAGATCTGGCGCGTTCGGCGCTGATTGAAAAGCAAAAAGTTTCGGCATTGATGACTAAGTTACGTCAGGAAGCAGAGACGATTGACGAAACGTTGGCACGCATGAAGAGTGAAATTGGTGAGTTGGAAAATAAACTGACCGAAACTCGCGCACGTCAGCAGGCATTGACCTTGCGCCATCAAGCTGCTTCATCTTCTCGTGATGTGCGCCGCCAACTGGATAGCAGTAAGTTGGATGAAGCCATGGCGCGTTTTGAACAGTTCGAGCGCCGTATTGATCATATGGAAGCTGAGGCAGAGAGTATGAGCCTGGGTAAAAATAAAACGCTGGACCAGGCCTTTGCCGAACTCAAAGCAGACGATGCCATCAGCGAGCAGTTGGCAGCCTTGAAAGCCAAGATGAATCGTTCTGAATAATTTGCTAATGCGGTTATCTTTGTATGGCCGCACTTACTGGTCAACAAGAAGGAATTGAAATGAGCGCGCTATTACTGGCCATTCCATTGACAATATTTGTGCTGTTTGTCGCCCCGATTTGGCTATGGCTGCATTACAGCAATCGGCAGCAGAGTGGTATTCAATTAAGTCAGCATGAAATGCAACGTCTGGCACAACTGGCGCAAGATGCTGCACGTATGCGTGAACGTATTCAGGCGCTGGAAGATATTCTTGATGCGGAACATCCCAATTGGAGGGAGTCGTAATGAGAAAAAATCAAGAAAGAAGGAATTATGACCAAGGGAGTGACTACCAAGCAGGAACCTCTGGTGAGAACCGCTGGCAGCAGACCGGCGCAACAGGCAATAAAAAATTATATCGTGTTCCTGAAGAAGGGATGGTGAAAGGGGTTTGTGCCGGCTTGGCACACTATTTAGAGGTGCCGGTACTGTTGATCCGCGTGATTGCTGTGCTGTCAGTGTTTTTTGGTTTGTTTGCTTTTACCGTAGTTGCCTATATCGTTCTGACCTTCACGTTGGATGAAGCCCCAGCGAGCAGCTATCAGGAGGCACAAACCGCTACACCACGCCAGTTGCTTGATCAACTGACGTATCAACTTGGCAGTGGGGAGCAGCAACTCCGCCAAATTGAGCGCTACGTCACCTCTGACACCTTTGGTGTACAGAGCCGTTTTCGCAAACTGTAACCTTTTATACCCAAGTTCAATGGAGTTGCAGGTAGGCGGCAAACGAGAACGTCCCGATGAGCTTACTCAAGTCAGTGATTCGGGTGAACGAGCATAGCCAATACTGCTACAGCTTCATTGATGACGGGTAAATATTCGTTGGAGAGCAATGAAACGATTGCAACATGAGCTTACTTCGCTGCTCAACCGGGGCATGGACCGCCATTTACGTTTGGCGGTAACCGGGCTGAGCCGCAGCGGTAAAACAGCGTTTATCACCTCGTTTGTCAACCAACTGCTGAATATTCACAGCGGCGCTCGTCTACCCCTATTTTCGCCAGTGCGAGAAGAGCGCCTGCTGGGGGTTAAACGCATCCCTCAACGAGACTTCGGGATCCCGCGCTTCACCTATGACGAAGGATTGGCACAGCTCTATGGTTCACCGCCAAGCTGGCCAACACCAACGCGCGGCGTCAGTGAAATCTGTCTGGCGTTGCGTTACCGCTCAAGTGACTCTCTGTTACGTCATTTTAAGGAAACCTCGACGCTGTATCTGGAGATTGTTGATTACCCCGGTGAGTGGTTGCTGGATTTACCGATGTTGGAACAGGACTATCTGGCGTGGTCACGGCAGATGGGTGGGTTACTGCAAGGGGATCGGGCCAAATGGGCGCAACCTTGGTTAACCTTGTGCCAAGCACTTGATCCATTACAGCCGGCTGATGAAAACCAATTGGCAGAGATTGCTCAGGCCTATACCGATTACCTGCTACAGTGCAAGGCACAAGGGTTCCACTTTATCCAGCCGGGTCGTTTTGTATTACCCGGGGAATTGGCTGGCGCGCCTGCGTTGCAGTTTTTCCCTTGGCCAAATATTGCCGAGCTGGAGGACCCTCGCTTAGCGCAAGCGGATAAAAACAGCAATATAGGGATGTTACGCGCGCGCTTTAATTATTATTGCCAGTCGATCGTCAACGCCTTTTATAAAGAGCATTTTGTTCGCTTTGACCGCCAGATTGTCTTGGTAGACTGTTTGCAACCTCTCAACAGTGGTCCACAAGCGTTTAATGATATGCGCTTGGCACTCACGCAACTGATGCGCAGTTTCCACTATGGTAAACGGACCCTGTTTCATCGTCTGTTTTCACCGACCATTGATAAACTGATGTTTGCTGCCACCAAAGCGGATCACATTACTGCTGATCAGCATTCCAATCTGGTTTCATTGTTGCAGCAACTGGTGCAAGAAGCTTGGCAGAACGCCGCATTTGAAGGTATCAGTATGGATTGCCTCGGCTTGGCTTCGATACAGGGGACAGAAAATGGCACCGTTGAACACCATGGGCAACGAATGGCTGCACTGAAAGGCCACCGGCTAAGTGATGGTGAACCATTGACGGTATTCCCCGGTGAGGTGCCAGCCCGTTTACCTGGCCCGGCATTCTGGCAGCAACAAGGTTTCCAGTTTGACCAATTTCGCCCAGGTGTGATGAGCATTGAAAGTCCATTGCCGCATATTCGCCTAGATGCCGCGATGGAATTTTTATTGGGAGACAAATTACGATGAGTGAACCGCTAAAACCGCGTATTGATTTTGAACAGTCGTTGCAGCCGCCACAAGAGCCAGTGCTGCGCGCTAGTATGGCATTTGATCAACAACAGGCTGAGAATTTTTACCCTACCTCGCCGGAGCTGGAACAGGAAGAAGAAGAGGGGCGCGCGGAAGGGATCATCAATGCGGCATTGAAACCCAAGCGTAGCCTATGGCGTAAAATGGTGAATGCGGGCTTGCTGCTGTTCGGCATCAGTGTGATAGCCCAAGGTGGGCAGTGGTTGCATAGCTCTTGGGTTCAGCAAGATTGGATTGCCCTCGGTGGTGGCGTCGCCGGGGGATTAGTGGTATTTGCTGGAATTGGTTCGTTGGTGGGCGAGTGGCGGCGGTTATATCGTTTGCGCCAACGAGCGCAAGAGCGTGATGAGGCCCGCGAATTATTACACAGCCATGGCTTGGGTAAAGGACGCCAGTTCTGCGAACAGTTGGCGCAGCAGGCGGGGTTGCCAGCAGGTCACCCGGCATTACAACGTTGGCAGGCTTCACTGCATGAAACCCAAAACGATCGAGAGGTGGTGGTGTTGTATGCCAAGCTGGTACAACCGGTACTCGATAGCCAGGCTCGGCGGGAAATTAGCCGTTCGGCCGCCGAGTCAGCACTGATGATTGCTGTCAGCCCACTGGCGTTGGTGGATATGGCATTTATTGCCTGGCGCAATATTCGGCTGATTAATCGTATTGCGACCTTGTATGGCATCGAATTGGGGTATTTTAGCCGAATACGGTTATTCAAGCTGGTGTTACTGAATATCGCCTTTGCTGGTGCGTCTGAATTGGTGCGGGAAGTGGGGATGGATTGGATGTCACAAGATATTGCGGCTCGTCTTTCAGCTCGGGCAGCGCAGGGAATAGGTGCTGGACTGTTAACGGCGCGCTTAGGCATTAAAGCGATGGAGCTTTGCCGCCCTTTGCCTTGGCTAGAGGGGGATAAACCCAAACTTGGCGATTTCCGTAAACAACTTGTCGCACAGTTAAAAGAGACAATGAGCAAAAGTGGCTCTCGGCCGCAATAAATCCTGGTTCAATCGCTTTTTGGTCGTCGCTGGAATAAGAAAACAGAGTTCTGTCAACTTTTGCTGACAGATGACTTCTTCTGTTCGGAGGGAGGGAGTATCATGGTGAGATATTCCCGCACCTGCAGAGATAAGGTCAATACTGATGCGTTTGGAAGTATTTTGCCAAGACCGTCTCGGTCTTACTCGAGAATTACTCGATCTTTTAGTATCCCGCGGCATCGATTTACGTGGTATTGAAATTGACCCCATCGGCCGTATTTATCTGAATTTTTCCCAACTCGATTTTGATGTTTTTCGGGCCTTGATGGCTGAAATCAGGCGAATCGATGGGGTCACTGATGTGCGCACGGTCAACTTTATGCCTTCAGAACGTGAACACCGGGCATTACGCGCGTTATTAAAATCAATGCCGGAACCGGTATTTTCCATTGATATGAAAGGCAAGGTAGAGCTTGCCAATCCGGCTGCACAGATATTGTTTAATTTCAGTGAAGATAAAATCCGTCATCAGACCGCCAGTCAGCTGATTAGTGGCTATAACTTTGGCCGTTGGTTGGAGAGCGAGAATATCGCGTCTCATTCCGAGCGTGTGGTGGTCCACAGTCAGGATTTCCTGATGGATATCACCCCCATTTATCTGGAAGATGAGCAGCAGCAGGGGGCCCCGGTGGGTGCCGTGGTGATGCTAAAATCGGCTGCGCGTATGGGGCGCCAGCTACAGAGTCTGGCAGTCAATGATGACAGTGGTTTTGAGCAGATTGTCGGTGTCAGCCCGAAAATGCGCCAGGTACTGGAACAGGCGCGTAAATTGGCGATGCTGGATGCGCCGTTGCTGATTGTCGGCGACACCGGAACGGGTAAAGATATCTTGGCACGTGCCTGCCATCTGCGTAGCACGCGCGGAAAGCAACCTTTCCTGGCATTAAACTGTGCGGCATTACCCGATGATGTGGTTGAGAGTGAACTGTTTGGGCATGCTCCTGGGGCTTATCCCAATGCGTTGGAGGGGAAAAAGGGTTTCTTTGAGCAGGCGAATGGCGGCTCAGTGCTGCTGGATGAGATTGGCGAGATGTCGCCACGCATGCAAACTAAACTGCTACGTTTCCTGAATGACGGTACTTTCCGCCGTGTAGGGGAAGAGCATGAAGTGCATGTGGATGTGCGGGTGATCTGTGCAACTCAGAAAAACCTGGTTGAGCTGGTGCAGCGTGGAGAATTCCGTGAAGATCTCTATTACCGCCTTAACGTATTGACGATATCTATTCCTCCTTTACATCAACGCCCACAGGATATTTTGCCACTGACGGAACTGTTTGTGGCGCGCTTCGCCGATGAACAAGGGGTACCAAGACCGAAGCTGGCGAGTGATCTGAACAGTTTCCTCATCAAAAACAGTTGGCCGGGTAACGTTCGGCAGTTGAAGAATGCCATCTACCGTGCTCTGACACAGACGGATGGCTTTCAACTGCGCCCGCAAGACATCATCTTGCCGGAATTTGAAGTGGAAATGTCATTGGCGGATGAAGTGTTGGATGGGTCGTTGGATGATATCAGCAAGCGTTTTGAACGCTCGGTGCTGACACGTCTTTATCGTACTTACCCCAGCACACGTAAACTGGCCAAACGCCTGGGGGTTTCACACACCGCCATCGCCAACAAATTGCGTGAGTATGGGCTGAGTAGCCGTAAGCTCACTGATGACAGTGAGGATGTTATTCAGGAGTAACGATGAGAAGCATGCGTTTTTATTCTGAATCCTGGCCGTTGCATACCGCTTTTGTGATAGCGCGTGGTAGTCGCACACAAGCCAATGTGGTGGTGGTAGAGATTGAACAGCAAGGCCACTGTGGCATCGGTGAATGCACGCCTTATCCCCGTTATGGTGAGAGCGAAATTTCAGTAATGGAACAGCTTGCTGCGGTCGCTGATGCTGTAGCACAAGGGGCAACGCGGCAAGATTTACTGCATCTGATGCCTGCGGGTGCGGCACGCAATGCTGTTGATTCTGCGTTATGGGATTTGGAATGCCATCTTACTGGTCGCGACCGCTGGCAGCTTAGTGGTGTGGTGGCACCAACCCGTGTAGTGATGGCGCAAACAGTCAGTATCGCAGCACCTGAAGCCATGGCATTAGCGGCTAAAACGTTGCAGCAGCAGGGCGCCACCTTACTGAAAATCAAACTGGATAATGATTGGGTTGATGAAAGGATGCGGGCGATCCGTAACGCTGTGCCACAGAGCACATTAATTGTCGATGCTAATGAGTCTTGGCAAGAGCAACAATTAGAAGCTCGTTGCCATTTGTTGGCAGAGTTGGGGGTTGCCATGCTAGAGCAACCGTTACCTGCCAATAATGACCTTGCCCTGCAAAATTTTGTCCATCCACTGCCGATTTGTGCTGATGAAAGCTGCCATACCACGGCTGACCTGCCGCATTTGGCGAATCGTTACCAAATGGTCAATATCAAGTTGGATAAGACCGGGGGCTTGACCGAGGCACTGAAACTGGCTGCACGAGCGCGAGAGCAGGGGTTTGATATCATGCTCGGCTGCATGTTGTGTACTTCTAGAGCGATCACTGCGGCATTGCCGTTGGTACCAGGCTCACGTTTTGTTGACCTTGATGGCCCAACCTGGCTGGCAAAAGATGTGGAGCCAGGTCTGGCCTTTGAGTGCGGAGCCATTGCGCTGTAGCCATCGAATTGTAGGTGCTGAATTGTAGGTACTGAATTTGTAGGTACTGAATCAATCACCATAGGTCAGTAATTCCACCATGGCATCCAGGTAAGTTTCACTGGCGGCATCAGCAGAGATGGGTGGCAATTCAGCGGTGATACAGGGTAAAGATAAATCCGCACACCAACTGCCAAAAGAACCGGGTGTTTCATAACCGACGCTGGTGACCAGTGGCAGAGCAAACTTATGGGCAAGCCACTCTCCTAATCTGGACTTTTGCGGGTCTTCCATGCAGGCCAGGGGTTCATGGAATGACACGACCCAAACTGGTTTTAAGCGATAAATGAGATGGCATAATCCCTGGGTTTCAGGTTCGGAACCGGGCCTCCCGCCGGTAGATAGCCGCACATCGCGTGTTTTGGCGCTACTGTTCCAACGATAAACCGTCTCCCCGGAACGCCAATTGGCGGCTGGAAAATTGCGGTTTAGATCAACACCATTGGCATTGGCGCGTAGCCCAAGCTGGCAACCATCGGGGTTGACCGCCAGGATCACATGATGACGCAACTGATTAGGCTCAATACTACGTAATGCGCAGGATAGGGTGACCACCGCAGCAGTTTCATCACCATGGGTGCCTGCTATCACCAATCCGGTGTTCGGGCCCTGGATGGCAGCGGGGAAGTAGAGTAACGGTGCATCTAGCACTGATTTGCCATACTGCTCACCAGCAGTGGTCAGTTGGCCTCGTTCACTCCGTGGTCGGTGTTGGATCATGCTGTGATTCCTTCATGCCAAAATAAAGAAGCTGTGGTGATGCTCAGTGTATTATGCTTTAACTTAATTTTCACAGTCTGTTAGGCGAATAAAGCGCTTCTGGCCGTCTTGTGGCTTGAAAGGCGATAGGAATGCATGATAAAAATTTTGCATGGTTAATCAATAATGGCGGGAAGAAAAATGCAGCAGAGTTTTCGTTTGGCACTTTGTGCGCTGGCGATCAGCGCAGTGATGGGTAATGCAATGGCCGCCCAGGTTCCTGCTGGTACTTTGCTGGCGGAAAAACAAGAAATTGTCCGTCATATTAAAGATGAACCGGCATCACTGGATCCCATTAAAGCCGTGGGGTTACCAGAAGCGCAGGTGGCGCGTGACCTGTTTGAAGGTCTGGTGAATCAGGATGCGCAGGGCAATGTGATCCCTGGTGTTGCGGTGAGTTGGCAAAGCAATGATAACCAAACCTATATTTTTACCTTACGTAAAGATGCCCGCTGGTCAAATGGTGACGTTGTCACGGCAAAAGATTTTGTTTATAGCTGGCAACGGCTGGTTGACCCCAAAAATACATCGCCATTTGCCTGGTTTGCCCAGTTGGCAGGTATCCAAAATGCCGAAGAAATTATTGCCGGTAAAATGCCAGTGGATAAACTCGGGGTAGTGGCGTTAGATGACCATACGCTGAAGGTACAGTTAAATAAACCGGTACCTTATTTTGCTAGCCTGACGGCGAATTTCAGCCTGTTCCCAGTGCCTAAAGCCACCGTTGAAAAATATGGCAGTGACTGGACCAAAGTCGGTAATTTGGTGGGGAATGGGGCGTTCAAATTGCAAGACCGCGTGGTAAACGAAAAGTTGGTTCTGGTACCTAATGAGCATTATTGGGATCACGCACAGACGGTACTGACTAAAGTTACCTTTGTGCCGATTAATCAGGAATCCAATGCCACCAAACGCTATTTGGCTGGGGATATCGACATCACAGAATCCTTTCCAAAAACCATGTACCAAAAGTTGCTGAAAGATATTCCTGGTCAGGTCTATACACCGGATCAACTGGGCACCTATTACTACGCATTTAATACCCAACGGGCACCTACCAACGATGTCCGGGTACGCCAAGCATTGTCATTCGCGATTGATCGGCAAATTATTGCCGAAAAAGTGCTGGGTACCGGTGAAAAACCTGCCTATCATTTTACACCGGATGTCACCGCTGGCTTTAAACCACAAGCTAATCTATTGCAACAACAGACCCAGGAAGAGCTGAACGCTCAAGCCAAGGCATTGATGCAGGCCGCGGGTTATGGTCCGAATAATCCGTTAAAACTCACTCTGCTCTATAACACGTCCGAGAGTCATCAGAAGATAGCGATTGCGGTGGCCTCAATGTGGAAGAAAACATTGGGTGTTGATGTCCAATTGCAGAATCAGGAGTGGAAGACCTATATCGATAGCCGTAATACCGGTAATTTTGATGTGATACGCGCTTCCTGGGTGGGGGATTACAATGAGGCTTCGACTTTCCTGTCGTTACTCACCTCTTCCCATACTGGTAATATCGCCAAATTCAAAAATCCGCAATATGACCAGTTACTGGCGCAGGCCAGCCGTGAAACAAATCCGACGCTGCTCACCGCCGATTACAATAAAGCGGAACAGATGATTGCGGAAGAAGCACCAATAGCGCCAATTTATCAATATACCAATGGTCGTTTGATTAAACCGTGGGTGAAAGGCTACCCAATCACTAACCCGGAAGATGTCGCTTATAGCCAGCAGATGTATATCTTGAAACATTGATTTACTGTGCTGTTGATACTCTCAATCATTCGAGTTGCTGTTTCTGCAACTCGAATGAAGAGCAGGAGAGTAACTTTTACGATTTTTTGACATCTTTATACAGCAGAAAGACATCTTGTTGTTCAAGATAGGCAAGAATGCATTGGATTATTTTACTGGAGTATCACCATGAATCTAAAATGTATTCTTGCGCTATTCGCGTTATCGGTATTACCTTGGGGGGCCCAGGCTGAGAGTACGGCCCCAAATAAAGTCATCGTCAAATCTCAAGTGGCTTCTCCCGTTGTTCTGGAAAACAGCCAAGAAAAAAACTACCTGAAAATTTCGCTGGTGGGTTACCCGCAGGCCATTGCACAGCGTCACCCGATTAATCTGGCGCTGGTGATTGACCGTTCGGGATCAATGGACGGTGAGAGGATCATCAATGCCAGAGATGCGGCCATTACGGCAGTTAATATGCTCGACAGTAATGATACCTTGTCGATAGTGGCTTATGACTCTGAAGCTGAAGTGATATTGCCAGCGACGAAAGTAAAAAATAAGCAGCAGATAATTAATGCAATAAGACGTAGCATTGAATCAGGTGGCAGTACCGCCTTGTTTGCTGGGGTTAGCAAAGGGATCCAGCAGGTGAGCCATCATCTGGATAAAGAACAGATAAACCGTATTATTCTGCTTTCTGATGGTCAAGCCAACGTCGGGCCAACCTCCAATAGTGAATTAGCCGAGCTGGCCAGAGTCGCTGCCAAAAAAGGTATCGCCATTACCACCTTTGGTATTGGTGAAGATTATAACGAAGATCTGATGACCACCATTGCCAGCTATAGCGATGGAAATCATGTGTTTGTAAAAAATGCCAATAATCTGGAAGGAATATTGGCCCATGAATTTAATGATGTGATGTCAGTGGTAGCACAAGATGTCGAGGTGGTTATTACCACGCCGGAGCAGGTGACACCCGTACGTTTGCTTGGCCGCGATGGCACTATCAGCAAGAACAAGGTGAAGGTAAAACTTAACCAACTGTATGCCAACCAGGAAAAATATGTCTTGTTGGAAGTAGTCCCAGCAAAAGGGCAGCATGCGGAAACCAAACTGTTGGCTGATGTGAGTGTCAGTTATGCCAATCTCAGTAGCAAACGGGTTGATACGGTTGATGAAAAGGTGAATGTCAGTTACAGCCAGTCCGCACAAGAAGTGAATTCAGCCCAAGTGGATGATGTGATTGTCGATTCAGCTATTCAGAAATCAGCCATTGAAAATGAGCGCGCGATACAGTTGATGGATAAAGGGCAAATGGAAGAAGCTAAAGCGGTCATTAGCGGCAATGCAGCGGAATTACAAAGCTTGAAACTCAAAACACCGGAAGCCAGGCAGAAAGCGGAATCCAGTGCGCAGATGAACAAGAAGATGGTGGAAGAGTTAGATAATGAAAGCAAGGCTTCATCGCGTAAGGCGGTAAAAGAACAAAATTTCAATATTAAAACGCAAAAGAATCAATAATCGTTTTGATTGCTGGCTGCAGGCAGTTGCAGCCGGCATCAACAGAGTCTAAAGCAGAATTCCATTGGTGACGGTGTCACCAACCCTCCTAGGAGCCAGATGTTCAAGCGCAGAAGTTTAATCATTTTTGTCATGATGACGCTGGTGATTTTCAGTTTGATCACTTATCTGGGTGTGCGCACCATCGAGCACGAGGTATTGCAGCGTCACTACCAATCCAAGATATTGGCACAGACGCGCGCCGCGCAGATGAGCACCAGTATCATGGATATTCTACAGCAGAAAGCGACACGTCTGGACGCCATTATGGATTATGTCCAGCGCGATGATGACTCCTTTAAAAAGCTGATTGAGCAAGACAGTGATGTTAATGCAGTTTTTGTATTGCAAAAAGGTCACTTGCTGTATCCCAAGGATAATGAGCCACTGAGTCAACAAGAGCATGCCTGGTTGCAGATGATCGCCCCCCTGGTGGATGACCCTTCCTTGCTTTACAGCCACAGTCTAAAAAACGAGCATGCGGCGCCACAATCAGGCTGGTTTATCGGCGGAGAGCTTCAGGATGCGCTACTTATTTATTGGCGTAATAAAGGTAGCGACACGCTAGGATTTCGCGTTTCTTATATCAATTTACTCTCTGATGTCATCAATGCTGCCCAAGTGGATTTTGGCAACGATACGTTGGTCGTCAGAGAGAATGGGCGGGTGCTGTATCAGAGCAACCCCTATCGGCTATTAGATGAAAAACGACTACTGGAACAGCAAAACCTGCCATATCCACTTTCGGGCTGGCAGGTTAGTTATTATGGTCAGCCAGTCAACACATTGGCGGTATACCTCTGGAGTGGGATATTTATTCTGCTAATGCTGGCCAGTATTGGGTTTATTCTCTTCCGTCTATACCGTGAATATACGCAAAAAACACGCTTGGCACGTCAACAGGTGAATTTTGTTAGCCAGGTATCCCATGAGCTGAAAACCCCACTGACCAATATCACACTCTATGCTGAGCTACTGAAAGAAGAATTGACTGATCAGCATGGTGGTCAGCTAGGCTATTTGAATGTGATTATTGGCGAGAGCCAGCGCTTATCCCGTCTGATCCAGAATATTCTCACTTTTACGCGTGAACCCAAGTTGTATCTTCAGTCAGTGGATGTCAGCCAATTAGTCACACAGATTGCGCATACCTTTACACCTTCCCTGCAGGCTAAGGGAATGGCGCTGGTCGTCACAGTGGCTGAAAATGCGCTGGTGAATTCTGATGTAGACCGTTTGACGCAAATTATCAACAACTTACTCAATAACACAGAGAAATATGCCGCTACAGGGAAGCAAGTTGACCTACAAGTGGTTGCCCATGCGGACTATGTTGATATTCATGTACGGGACTATGGGCCAGGTATTGCTGATAAAGAGTTTGAAATGATTTTCATGCCTTTTTACCGGGTAAAATCAAACATTACTGAAGGGGTCTCAGGCACAGGTATTGGTTTGACGATCGCTCAGCAACTGGCGCACAGTTTAGGTGGCAAGATCTCGGTGACAGCACTGTCTCCGGGGGTGCGTTTCACACTACGGTTGATGCGCTAAGCGCCCGCTACGGCGGCATAACGCTCCATCGCGATAATCTCAAGGGAGAATGATGAAAATACTGGTGGTTGAAGATGATACCAATATTCGACAAGGATTGGTTGAAGCGCTTTCCCGCGAGGGATACACACTGATTGCTGCGGAAAACGGCAAAGTGGCGCTGGAAAAATACCAGCAGCAAAAACCAGACTTTATGATTCTGGATATCATGATGCCAGAGATGGATGGTTATCAGGTATGCCGTGAAATCCGCAAACAGGATGAAGATATCCCGATTATTTTTTTATCGGCCAAAGATGAAGAGATTGATCGTGTGGTGGGGTTAGAACTGGGTGCCGATGACTATATCAGTAAGCCATTTGGCATTCATGAAATTCGCGCCAGAATTAAAACCATCGCTCGGCGTTGTTTGCGTAGAAATAACCCTCAACCGGATACCCGTTTCTGCTTTGGCGACTTGACCGTCTATCCCAATGAGTTGTGTGCACTACGCCAGACAGAACGTCTGGAGTTATCGCTGCGTGAGATAAAAATTCTGGTTTGTCTTTATCAGCATAAAAATCAAGTGGTAACTCGGGAAATGTTGTTCGACGCAGTCTGGGGTTATGACTATTTACCCAACAGCCGTACACTGGATCAGCATATTTCTAAACTACGCAAAGTGATTGAACAGGATCCCAACAACCCATTATTGATTCGCACGGTACATGGGGTAGGCTATCGTTATCAAGTGACGTCAGATTCACCGCGATAACCCCACGCTAAGACGATATCTGGTGGAATAGCGGGGGAATGGCAGTTCGTTGGTATGCTGTTGGGGATTAAGAAACCTCATCCCTGAGGTTCTCACTTGCTGATAAAACGGACGAACCATATTTATGATCTAGCTGCTCTCCCGGCAGCTATTCATTGTCTGGCTTTGTTTCATCAGAATAAATTAATATATCTCCGGGCTGACATTCTAAATAGCGACAAATTGCATCCAGAGTAGAAAAACGTAACCCTTTCACTTTACCTTGTTTTAGCAGAGAGACGTTTTGTTCTGTAATACCAATGACTGACGCTAAATCTTTAGACTTCATTTTTCGCTTGGCTAACAGCACATCAAGTTTCACGATGATTGTCATAGTAATACCTTTAAATAAACTCTTGATTTTCTGTGTATATCATACTTGCCTGTTGCAATATGTGAGCAATGATGGTGATGCAAACAGCGAGGAATAAGGCAACAACATCTTGTACGGTGAAACTAAACGAGATGAATTGCTGACCTTCAGGCGCTAGCATGGTCAACCAAATGCTCAGTAAAGGCTCACAAATAAAAGTTAACAGCGTCCAGATGGCAATAGATTTACCCACTCGTCCCAAATGTTGTGCGGCAGTGACGGAAAAATAGGCTTTTTGTGCATAGGTTTGAAAAAGCAGACGCAACTGATAGAGCCCAAACACCAGTGCAAGCAGTGGAATGCTGGATAAAATAATAGCGCCGGCAATTTGCCATCCTGGCAGGGAGGCTACATTAACTTTGCTGTCACTGATAAAGGTCTCCGTCAGAGAAAACCCCAAGCCATGCCCGGCAATATTACCAGGAAATAACCAAGCGACCACGTTCAGCAAGATCATCATGATAAGAAAAGCGAGAGTGATGGTAGCCATCCGTTTGCTTAGGACTGAAATACGTGTTGTTGACATAAGAACCTCTGTTTTATGAGTATCAGGAAGTGCAATCATGCCAATAAAATTATCGTAAAACAATAATAATTTAATGTTTAACGTTGTTTTATTATTGTTTTATTTAAATTCAAAAGCTTATCTTTTGATGAGCAACACCAAAAGGTCAGCAGACTTGGCGATTGATGTGAATAGCGTGTCGCTTGGCAAGCCCCCCAGTCTGTAAGGCCAGATTTTTGCCAACAACATAAGTTCACTGGTCATCTGTTATCAATAGGAAGAACAAATTTCCCATAACCAAAGACAATGTTTTACTCGGGTTAGCCAAAGTCACTACGACAGTATGGGTATGTTTGCCCAATCACATGTGGCCCTGATGGGCGGTTGCTTGTGGTTGAAGCGTACGGCGAGCGGGTTATAAGCAAAATTCTTACGGAAAAGGTCATTTAAATTGAGCAGCATCAACATATTTTTATTATAAATGCGGCATGCTTTTAAGCGCAGGTGAATGCAACGTCGAGCGATGGGCGTTGCGCTCCATAATTGTTTTATTTTAGAATTATGCACATAGCAGATTTGATTCAATAATGCCGGTTTAATCACCGGCATTTTTTTATCGATATTTCTTTGAGTGGTGCAGAGCTAGCCAACGTTTTATCAGTATTACTGTGGCAAGACAGGGTGGCTGAATGGCCAAGCGCTAGCAGCAGCCGGCGACACTTTCGTTCCAGAAACTGGCTTCTATTTTGTGGCCATCCAAGTCACGAACAAAACAGCCATAATAAGCATCACCATATTCAGGGCGAAGGCCTGGTGCGCCTTCATCTTGTGCCCCTGCGGCCAACGCCTGCTGATAAAATGCATCAACTTGTTGTTTACTGGTGGCAAAAAAACCAACATGAACGCCATTGGCGGTGCCAGCAGGTTTACCATCTATAGGGATTTGCAGCCAGAACTCTGGGTACTCATGGCCATAGCCAATGGCACCGGGGAAATCATGCACTCTCCGGCAACCTAGCGCACTGAGTACCTGATCATAAAATTGTGCGGCAAGATCAAATTTATTGGTTCCTAACGAGACATGTGAAACGCAAGGGGTAATATCCATCAGTTATCTCCTATTTACTGTATAAATAAACAGTAATGCATAGAATTAATGCTGTCAGGTAGCCAATGCGATAAGTGTGATCAGGTTCACAACCAAAATAGGGTAGACAATCGTAAAGGCGTTAAATCGATGGGCTTGCCCTGTGCATCTTCGTCAGAAGTATTTCAATCAAAGATGGAAAAACTAATGACAACAATGGGATAGTCCCTTGTTGTCATTAGATAAATGAAAGGATCAGAAAATAAACAGGTTTTCTTCAATATTAACGATTGCAACTCCTCGCAGAGTAATCTGGCTGTCAAAATAAGACACTATCGTGTCGTTATTCACCGCCTTGAAGTGCAGATCGTCAAAGCTCAAAGCTGAGTTGCTGAACAATATCTTGTCATCTTTAACATTGAAGTCCGCAATAATGTCCTTACCCGCACTGTCGCTGAAAATAAACAGATCGTTGCCCGTGTAGCCGTATAAGGTATCATCACCATACCCACCGATAATGGTATCTTCACCCTGTGTGCCATGGACCGTATCGTTACCTGCTCCAGCGTCAATATAATTCTCTTTATCTTTGTCATTATTACGGTCGAGATCAAAGGCAAAAATCATGTCATTGCCACCACCAGACTCAATGATGTTATTCCCACCGTAAGCATGAATAATGTCATTCCCGTTCCCGGTCACGATATAGTCATCTGTTCTACTGGTGTGGATCACATTATTGCCATCACCCGTCTGGATCGTGGTTTCGTTGCCACTACCGGCGAGGCGACTTACAGCAGTATCAATGTAATTATTACCGTTACCCGTGGTAATGCTGTCATTACCGCCGTAGGTGAAGACCGTTTTCTGGCCATCGCCCAGAATCACTGTATCATTACTATAGGAAGTATGAATTACGTCGCGGCCACCATCGCTGATCACGGTTTTACTGTGACCGATGTCGTCATTGCGGTTACTGGCATTGGCATGGATATTATCGTTCCCGCTGCCTGTCTTGATATAATCATCACCGCCGTAACTGAAAATGGTGTTGCTACCATCACCGGAATCAATCAGATCATTGCTGGCCCCAGTGTGGATCACATCGTTACCACTGCCGGTGATAACCTTAACGGTATTGCCGCTGCCTTCATTGCGGTTTCTGGCCGTATCAATATAGTTATTACCGTTACCCGTAGTAATGGTGTCATTACCGCCGTAGGTACGGATAATTTTATTACCGTTGCCTACCATGATTTTGTCATTGCCGTAGGATGTATCAATTATATCTCTGCCATTACCGCTGATGATGGTCTTAGTGACATTGATATCATCATTGCGGTCTGTGGCGTAAGCCCTAATCGTATTATCGCCGTTACCAACCTTGATACTGTCTGTTCCGCCATAGGTGTAAATACGTTTATTGCCATCACCACCTACGATGGTATCGTCGCTGTCCGAGGTTTCGATATAGTCATTGCCTGCACCGCTGTTGATCTGCTTGGTGAAGCCTTTGTCCAGTTGAAGGTTATTGGAAGCAGCAAAGATATTGTCATTGCCATCCCCAGCAATGATTTCATCATTACCACCGTAACTGCGTACGGTATTATTGCCTTCACCCAGGTCGATAAAGTCGTCCCCTTTGGCGCCATAGACCGTATCAGAGCCCTCGCCAGCATAGATAATATGACGCGCCTCAGCATCCTCGGTATTGCCGTTTTTGGCCGCATAGATAATGTCATGGCCTGCACCGGCAAATATAATTTCGCTACCGTTATTGCCATAAATAACGTCATTACCTTCATAACCGTAGATAATGTCATTCTGGTCACTGCCAGTCAGGACGTTATTGTTTTGATTACCATAAATAGTGGTATGTTGATCGGCAGGGCCTTGGCCGTAAATCACCAGCTGCAGTTGGGCATGATTGGTCAACGCAGCTTCATCGCTGATCTGATAGTCGATGGCAATCCGCACTGATTCACCAAAGGCCAGATCGGCATAGGCACCTTGATGCTCAAAGATGTATTTCCCATTGGCGGAAATCTGGATGCGCCCCCCTTGTTCCAGGTTAATCCATTCGCCAACGGCGTCCATGCGGTTGCCAACGGCTGAAACATGAATAGCCTGCGGGTTATAGTCACTATCATTGAGCAGAACATTACCGGTGTCATCCGTGAGGCCTGCGATCACGGTGACACGATCGTCATTGGCCTCAGGGGCTACAGGCCGCAGCCACATAGGGATATAGCCGGTAATATCCTCCTGTGATACGGGACTACCCATTAGATCTTTCAATAAGTTGACGGCAAACTGATACCCCATGTAGGAATATCCTTCCGCATCAAAGTGTACCAGTCCGTTAGACGACTTCTGGAAGTGTTGCATGCTGAAAAACTCAATACGATCAGATGCATTAGCAGCCTGTTGCAACTCGGCTTCTATTTGTGGTCCTCCTAGGTAAGGAGAAGTTCCACTTGCTATCAATTTGAGGTCTTCCATGGCAAATTCGGTTTGCATACGGGCAAGCAAGGTGAGCAGCTTCTGGTCATAGTCACTGTGTCGGCCGTAATCATGTTCCCCCTGAGTCCAACCAACGCCACCGATAAATGGCGCATATCCCTGATCGGCAATCGCCTGTGATGACTTGAGTGTGTTGGTAAAAATGTGGGTGAGCATATCGCCGTTCAGCCAACGAACGATAGAAGTACCGCCGGATGTGACCTTGGTGAGATAGACCTCTGAGCCTAATGCCTGTGTCAGGTTAACACCAAGAGACAACTCAGAACCCGCCCAACTCTTGGCTGGGGCGGCGCCAAATTCCAGTGGATTAGTATTTTTATTCGGCGTCAAGCTTTCAAACTGTTTACCCGTCCAGATTTTAACCTGCTCCTGTACGCTACGGAGTTCAGGATCAAAATCAGCCACATTTTCCCAACCCGCCATGTTCGACTGGCCAGACAACACAAAGTTATAGCGTGTTTCTGCAATAATCCCCGCATTATTTACCCCACCGCTGGCCGTTACGCCTACCACGGCAGGACCTTCGGTATGCATATTGGTGCCAACGACGGCGTTATATTTTGATATGCCGTTTAACAGGGCGCCACCTGATCCAGGGGCGGTATAATTCTCAGTGGTGACACCATCGGCGTGATACACCACTGCGCTGGCTCCTTCACCTAGAATATACTGGTTTTTAAACAGCGCCACGCCAGATGTTTGAATTGCCCCAGCGGAATTCAATAGGACAATAATGCTATTTTCGCCCCCAGCATAAACAGCAGTAGCCAAATCCATGGGGCTATTCTCGGTTCCCAGCGCATTTTTAGTGCCATTAGCACTTACATAGATAACATTTAACGACATAATTCCCTCTACGTTACAACCAACACCATCATGGTGCCGACCTTATTAATCAGTTTGAAACAGCGACAATAAATACAGGCTAAAAAGTATACGGAGAGGTGAGCGTTTTTTCAACGTTTTTTCAAAGAAAATTCTTAGTCAGGGCGTAATTAACGATAGCCCGCCTGCGCAGATGCCTCAGACGGGTTCCGAACGTGCCTGTTGATAAACCCTCGGCTTACCAGCGCAGAGCGTAAGTCACGGTTACACATTAGCATTGCTGGAAAGCAGCATTTTTACGCCGAACACGCAAGGTAGAAGCAGGGTGTGTTAGTCGCGGGAGGCCGATCACTGCCTTCCTACCGCGACCCAATAATCCGCCTGCAGACGGGCGGAAGTGTGCTATTTAATTTCCAATACGTTCAGGCGTTCAAGGGTTGGCGAGTCCTCATCTTCAGGCTGCCAGCCCATCGGTTGTAGGGGCAACTCTTCACGATCAAAAGCCAGATCCCCTCCATTGATAACTTCACTGCCGTGGTGAATATTTTTAAAATCGAACAGTTCGGTATCACAAAGATGGGAAGGCACCACATTGCGCATGGCACTGAACATGGTTTCGATGCGGCCAGGATAGCGTTTATCCCAGTCACGCAGCATATCGCCAACCACCTGACGCTGCAGGTTGGGTTGTGAACCACACAAGTTGCACGGAATAATGGGGAATTGTCTTGCCTGGGCAAAACGCTCAATGTCTTTTTCGCGACAGTAGGCTAAAGGGCGGATCACAATATGTTTACCATCATCACTCATCAACTTTGGAGGCATACCTTTCAGTTTGCCGCCGTAAAACATATTCAAGAACAGCGTCTGTAAAATGTCGTCACGGTGATGGCCGAGAGCAATTTTGGTGGCACCAAGCTCAGTGGCGGTGCGATAAAGAATGCCACGGCGTAAGCGAGAACAGAGAGAACAGGTGGTTTTACCTTCAGGGATTTTCTCTTTAACGATAGCGTAAGTATTCTCTTCAACAATCTGGTATTCAATGCCTAGGCTTGCCAGATATTCTGGCAAAATATGCTCAGGGAAACCGGGTTGTTTTTGGTCAAGGTTTACAGCAATCAGTGAAAAGTTGACCGGTGCACTTTGCTGCAGATTGCGCAGGATCTCCAGCATGGTATAGCTGTCTTTACCACCTGACAGGCAAACCATGATGCGATCACCTTCTTCAATCATATTGAAATCCGCGATCGCTTCCCCGACGTTACGGCGCAGGCGTTTTTGCAATTTGTTCAGGTTGTACTGCTCATTAGGTTTAATTACTTGATTTTCATTCATTTTGTTACTTCTCAAATCTCAAAAGGGGCAAAATTGGGGCAAAACGTATTACTGAGCAAGCTTGGCGTTGAGCATGTTCACCTGTTCATTATTCAGTTCTTCGAACCATGTTCCGTAAATCTCGTACACCATCTGCGCGTTATCATGCCCCATCTGATTAGCGATAAAAGAGGGGTTTGCACCGGCCGACAATAACCAGCATGCGAAAGTATGTCGTGTATGGTACGGATTACGCCGCCGAATACCAGCGTGTTTTACAGCGGCATTCCATCTGGCACCAATCGATGATAATGAATAATACGGTTTTTGTTCCCCTTTAGCCTGCCGCGGCATAAACACAAAATGGAGTTTCTGTTTTTCCGTATGCCCATACATGGCTTCTGGGATTGTTACGCCATCATCCGCGATTGGTACCAGCTTGAGCGAGACGCAACGTTGCAAAACTTCAGCGGGCAGACGGGTGGTGGATCCGGGGTGAAAACCTCTACATGCAGCACTATGCCGAAGCCGGTTTTGTACCGACTGCCGATGATCTGCAGATTGGCGATGTAATCATTATGCAGATACGAGCGGATGAGCCGAACCATGCCGGTGTTTACATCGGTGATGGAATGATGATCCACCATATGTACGGCCAGCTTAGCCAGCGCGTGCCGTATGATGGGTATTGGCAATACCGGACAATTATCTAACTTCGATATTATCGGTCCGTATCGGGTGCGGATACCGCTGTTATAGACGTGTTCAGCACCCCATCGAATAGTGTTTCTGTCGTCAAGCGGTGATATCATGTAGCAGATTATGACCAATAGGGATAGGGATGTGAAAAAAATACTTCTGGCTCTGACTGCTCTGACTTTGGCTGGTTGTGCTCGTCCATATGGACCAGCGGAAGAGATTCTAAATAAAGAAATAGTCATACCCAAAAATGGTACGCAACAAACAAAAGTTACCGTGACAAGAAATAAACAATTTATTGGCGCGGGGAGCGGGGGAGTGTGTAAATTCCTTATTGCTATCGATGATGAAAATGTTGCCGTTTTGAAACAAAACCAGTTTGTTACGGCTTATCTTGCTAATGGTCCTCATAAGCTTCGTGTCAGTAATGAATGTAATGTATTAACTATGGGAATGAGAAAGACCCTTGATTTAGTAGCTGACGGAACACCTCAGGAATATATAAGCGAGGTGGGTTTCTGGGGGCAATACAGAATGTGGCGAGTTAAATAAATATAACCACTCAACTATAGGTCACTTAGGTGGCCTTTTTTATTGGATTAAATATGAATTCCACCACACATGAATATCGGATGGTCAGACTTTACGGTGTCCTCGACGCAACATTTGGACGTGTTCATAAGTTGGTGGTATCTACACCGAAGGAAGCCATCAAGGCGCTATCTGTCACTATCCCAGGGTTTGAAAAATTCCTACAGACCGCCAAAGATCGTGGCCTGACATTTGCTGTTTTCAACGGTAAGCGCAATATCGACCGTGACGAGCTACAGTTCTCTGGCTCCGATGATATCAGGATCGTACCGATCATTATCGGCAGTAAAAAAGGGGGGGGTGTTTCAAACAATCCTCGGTGCGGTACTTGTAGCGGTTGATGCGGTCATGACGATTATGTCTGGTTGAACAGCGACGCCATTCACTATGGGGCTAATGATGTCCGGGGCATCAATGATGCTTGGTGGCGTTATCCAGATGCTATCCCCGATGCAGGGCGGGCTGGCAATGCGAGAGAGTCCTGATAACAAACCCTCGTATGCATTCGGCGGCCCGGTGAATACGATCGCCCAGGGCAATCCTGTACCGATTCTATACGGCAAACGGCGAGGCCCGTGTCCGGGCGATAAACCCGGTTGAGATTTCGAGCGTGTGGGCTAATGCCCCGGAACAGAAGCTCTACGGCAAAATCGGCGAGTCACCCGCGCTGGCCAGCTTTACGATCACAGGGCAGGTGTTTGGCATCGTGTTGAACTGGGCATTCCCGCCCGGTGCTGAAGACACCCAACGCACTGAAATCTGGTACAGCACGCAGCCAGACGGCTCAGGCGCTATGCATTTGGGCGATTACGCCTACCCTCAACGGAGCCACACCATGACAGGTCTAGCCGCTGGCGTGCAGTTCTGGTTTCAAGCTCGACTTGTCGATCGTCTAGGGAATTCCGGTCCGTTGACTGTATGGACGCTATTCCTGCCGGGCGCTGGATTGATCTGCGCGTAGAGATGCCAGCAGGTGACGAACCTGAGCCGGTGATTGAATCCGAATCAATCCAGCAGCCCGAGGTAGAAACTGATCAGCTTGCCGAGCTGGAACAAGGAGATACGCCCAAGGCCGAAACCAAGAAGTAAAACTTTATGCACCCCTGGCGGTTTTCGTCGGGGTTTTTACCATGTTAAAACTATGTACATATAAAAAGCTGGTCGGCATGAAAGGATTTGAACCTTCGACCCCGACACTTTCTGGTACAACGGCAAATACCGGTTCAGGTACAGCGATATCGATAACCAACGCCTTTATTAAGTTAATGGGCTGGTATAGAAGCGCGTAACCAGATACGTCTGGCTAAATATCAGCCTTGAGCTGGCATTGTCACAGGACAGGGTTTAACCTAATCTGACAGGCAGCTCTGTGCCAAAGCGGACGTTAACAATTTACGCTTGGTAATGTAGTCTCTTGGTCACCCGAAAGCATTTACCCATGCCGTTCACAAACTATGCAGCAGCTATCTGGTCTTGTCAGTCAAAAAGGATGAGCAAAATGACTGACCAGAAAAAATCCTACTGGAACTGCATAGTTCCCGAACTGACCATGATAGATTTTCCCACTTTCCTATATTTCTATGCAGCTTCCTGCCATCAATTCTCGCTTGGAGAGGTTAGGAAAATATTCTTGCCAGCTGCCCGGAATCAATTGCTGGCTATCAAGACAAAAGGGAACAGCCCAGACCTTCAATGCATTCGAGTAGTGGAAGGGAGGTAATGATTGATTAAAAGATAAATGTTTGGGATAAATCAACATCATATGTCCCTGCCCATTTTGGTACTTATGCCCATATGCAAACATCTGATAAAGGTCGGATTGGGCGATGTTATATTTTTTATCTGCCTGCCAAACTAATTGATCAATGAGCTTCCATTTCGTATCCAGAGTCTGAGCACCATTCGAGATGCTCAGTAAAAGATCTGGTTTAAGCCGGAACATGGCTTGTGGCTTATCACTATTGCCTACCGTGTGCTCAAGCAGATATTGATAACGGGCTTGTGATACAAGTTGGCTTCCTTTTCGTATATGCGATCTGAGTGAAACCTCAACGTATTTTTCGAACAGCTGTTCCATCGGGAACAGGAGCGATACACCTTTGTGATTGCCTTGCTGAAAATTCGGGTTCATTTTCTCAAGGATTAACTCACACCAGGGGCGTACGTCATTGTAGACCTGCATCAGCTTGCTATTGTTCCAATGACGCAGTTCGCGATGCGGGTTTGTCTGTAAAGGAATTTCAGCCATACGATGTGAGAGCTCATTCGCTAGTCGCCAGTTTTCACTGTTCTTGCAAGTTGCCAACACATAGTTTAGTGCGGTTTTCAGCAGGCGATTTTCCAGACGGTCCGGAGAATAAACATCATGGCTGATATGGAACAGATGCTTATGTGCCGGAGATTGCAGTTGCTGGCGCTGGATTTGTAATTGGCCACGTATAAAGCGGCTTTCTTCATCTACACGGCGATAGTCAAAACGCAACCCTCTGGTGACCAACATCTGCAACTCAGACAGGAACTGGCTAAAAATCCATTCGTGTAAAGGAACATTCATCCACATCAGTTCAGCTGGGCCAGCTACCCGTGGTCGAATATTTAAAGCGGCCAGAAGCATGCGCTGTAAGACCTTCCGTGTTTGCTGAGGATTATCATACCCAAGGTTTGCCTTGGGTAAAATTTCTATCCCTTCGCCATCCGGACTTTGCAAGTATCCGACATAACTGCCTAATTTCAGTGCGCGATAACCACCAGACAATAACAATGGTTCCTCACCTTTCCAGTTTACAGCCAGTTCCTGCAACCATTCTAATGTCGCTGATTTTATTACTGCACAGTCCAGAGATGATGTTGCGCGTTCATCCGTGGTCAGGCAGGCGTACTCACGCACTTGTATCATCAGCTGGAAACTCCACCTTTGGGCATAATCCCTTGATAAGATGCGGTATTCAAGAAAGCACTTCGATTAATCCGGTATCTGCGATCGTTTAATTGGCTTGCAATGGACTCGGGGAACAAACCTTCAATGGCACGTTCGATATTACCTGTCTGGATAAATCTGTTTTCAGGTGCTTTCTCGCTATCGTTCAGTACCCAACTGATGCGTTCCCAGTCTGCAAAAAAATACTCTTGCAGCAGGGGAATGATGCGTTTCTCAAAAACATCAGCAGCCAGTTTACGTTTTTCATCCTCAGATTTAACATTCATCAGCGGCCAGAAGTACGCGTGCCCTAAGGTATGATCACGATCGAGTAAGACTTCTATGCGTTGATTCATTACTGTCAGCAATTCACCGACATTAACGCCAAATACTGAGATGCCAGACAGTAAATCGGGCTGTGGCATGAGTTCTACAAACTCAAAGCGGCGGCGTAACGCCAGATCAAGCTGGGCTAATGATTTATCTGCCGTATTCATGGTGCCAATGACATACAAGTTGTCAGGTACAGTGAACAATTCTTTGGAATAAGGCAGGATGACTGTGCGTTCATCAGAACCTATATGGACGCTCCCGATAATGCGAGTGTTTTCTTGAAAAAAGTGAACAGGTATTGCAGCCATATATCCGGTTTCTTTCTGGGTCTTGTTGTGACCCGAACCATGATGAAATCCGCCAGGTGAGTTCCTTACATCCCTACGGGTCAAAATACCCTCGTCTGTATCGGATTGTCTCACCTGCGGTCTTACCTGTTTCGCCATCTTCTTGATTACACATGCAACTACCGGACTGCGTTTTACTCTTGCTGACCCGTTATCACCCTTTGAGCTTGTCTCAATGGGTGATAACGGGTCGATATTCTGTTTCTTTCACCAGCATTGACCACAGAATACGTGCCGTTTTGCTCGCCTGCGCCACCACCGCTACGTTGTAGTTTTTCTTTTGCAGCAAGGCGAATAACCACGGCATGTCTTCTTTATGGCGTTCAATCACCGAGGCTACAGCACGGGCACCGTGTACCAGCAAATATCGAAAGTAGCCATCGCCTCGTTTGCTGATGCTGCCTAGCCGCTGTTTACCACCGCTGGAGTGTTCACGTGGTGTCAGGCCCAGCCAGGCGGAAAACTGTTTCGCACAATGAAATTGCTGTCCGTTACCAACCGACGCAACCAGATAGGTCGAGGTCAGCAACCCGACACCCGGCACTTTCATTACCCGCTGACAGGCTGGCTGGGTCTGCGCCCACTGGCTGAGCTCTTGCTCAATCAAGGTGACTTGGTCTTCCAACGACTGGATATGCTCAAACTGACGAGCAACACTGCGTCGAATAAATGGCGATAGCTCGATATCCCCATTTTCCAGAATATCGGGAATACCTTGATTAAACGCTTTCCGACCAACTGCCATAATGAGGCCAAACTCGGCCAGTATAGCCCGTAGGCTGTTTACACAGGCGATACGTTCCCGAATGAGGATGTCTCGCTCGGTATGCAAAGCAAGAACTGCCTGCTGCTCAGCGGTTTTTACCTGCACAAAGCGCATGTTGGGACGTGTAACTGCTTCACAAATCGCTTCGGCATCAGCAGCATCGGTCTTGTTGGTTTTGACGTAGGGTTTGACATATTGCGGTGGCATCAATTTGACCTGATGGCCAAACTGAGTCAGCACCCGAGCGAAATGATGACTCGAAGCACAGGCCTCCATCCCAATAAGGCAAGGTTCCAGTTGCATGATAAAAGGCACGAATTTATCGCGAGTCAGTTTTTTCTTCAGAACCGTCTTGCCATTGTGATCAACGCCATGAAGCTGGAAAACATTTTTTGCCAAGTCGATACCGAGGGTAGATACTTTCATTTGGACGCTCCTTCTTTTGAGTTTTCACGCTCACATTTTGGCACTTTGATGCCGTAAAAGTTGGAGCGTCCATCTCATTATCCCTGCCGCTTGTCTGGTTCCAGCAACGTAATTAACTCCCCGAAGATACGGGAAATATTGCCACGATTCACCTCATCAATAATCAGAATATAGTTCTGGCGCTCTCTAACGTTGCTTACTTCATTAAATGAGGCCGGCAGGGAAATATGTTGTTTATCTAACTCAGCAATCAAAGCATGCCAACTGATCCGATAGAGTGGATACAATGTCTGCTGAACCATTTTTGTACTGCCATTAAGTGCAAGGATGTTCAGTTCAATATCCTTTAACACCCAATTTACCTTGCGCACATGAGCATACTCACCCGACTTTTCAGAGTCTTCATCAAATGAATAGCCTGAGGTGACAATACCAACTGCCTGAACGGTTTCCGCATTTTTCAGGCACAACAGAACATCCCCAATCTTTACATCATGCGAAAAGGCGTTAAGGGCATTGTGGTTAGGATTACTCAATGAGTCCCAGTAATCCTGCTGTTCCTGTGTCTTTTGCTCAAAGCTCTGGGTTAAATCACCAGTTTCATTCCAGCCAATACGTGCTTCACCTGCATTGAGATAGCGATCACGCATTTCTTTTTCATGGGCGCGACCAATAGAGATTTTCCAAATATCTGGAGCTTGAGAGAGTCCGATCTCTTTTGCTGCAACAGCCTTAGCAGCACGGTCGGCAATTTCTTTGAAAACACCTTTCTCGATCTTGTATTTTATGCCCTGATGTTCCTCTGCTACCTCAGCACGGATCCCCTCAATAAAATCCTCGTACGAAAAACTTTGATGGAAGGTGGTAAACGCGATGCGTTTGTCTAGACACAACGTTTCGTATTTGTTTTTGATTTCCTGTCGATGCTGCTCAGGACTAAGATTCTGACTTTTCAGATCGCCATACCAAGAGGGTTCTGCCAACAAAACTGCTCGTTCCAGCGTAGAGTAGGTTTTACCAGTTCCGGGCGGTCCAAAAAGAATCTGATTCAGTGATGTGTAATTTTTTACTGATTTCTCTTTATTTTCCATGGCAGGTAGGTCCTTCGCTGGCACCGAAGAGAATGCACTGCTCTGATTTTCATACCAGGCTTCATAAGATATTTCGTAATATGATTTTGACTGAGTACTGTCCAGCCATGACAACAACTCCTGATAGGATTGCCAGTTCTCTTTAGGCAGTTCACGCCCTTTTTTCTTGAGCCAGAGCTTCGTCTGAGCGTCTACAGGGAAATATTCCTCCGGTGATAAATAAAACAAACACTCAGTGAGTTTGGCGAAACCGGTATGAGGGATATTTAGAATTTTGTCGAATAGTTCACCATTGATTTGTCCCGCACGCATCTGATGAAACAGTGCCCAAAGACTGGGCACCATGTCGGCAGAACGTTCTCTCTCATAAGGAAAGAGCCAGACTTTTAGTGGCTGTGCATTTGGAACACCGTTGAAATCGCTTGGTGCGGAGATTGGTAATCCAGCTCTTTCCAGCAGAGCGGCAAAGAGCTCAGTACGTTTGACCACGCCATACTTCATAAATGTGGCAAAGAAAGTGAAAGGATCTATCACTTTCAGCGGTTCTCTGTTTCCATCCGAAAGTTCGTCTTCCAGACCTTTATCAACGCCTATTTCTCGTAGAATTTGGACCAATACTTGCTGTTTATTCTCGTAGTCAGCAATCCAGTTGCAAACGTTTTTAAATACAGGGATCCAGCTATACTCAGACACCGACTTTCTCCTCGATGAAGACTCTCCATTTGGCGGTTTGATGCTGTTGCATTATGGCTATTTTATTGGCCAGACGTTTGTTCGCAACAGCTGTAGCTCTATCTCGTGTGAGTAAAGGACTTTGTTAATGCTTTCCTGGCGGGTTAGGTCGTTCATAGAAGCCTTTTGAAAATCAATTTATCGGTTAATGCAAAGTGTGGTTCCATTGTCGCACATCAGCCAAAGGGGTGGGGAACATTCTTCCTGTGCAAATACCCAAACACCTTAGCAGAATACACAGTTCATGATTTAGTCTGCTAAAGGTCCACCGAAGGCTCATCAGCACTACTCAGCTAGCGTTGTTGACGCAGGCCTAAAAGAACTGACTTCCTCGTTGATCAACACACTGCGATGTAAGTAATGCCTTGCTAACTTCCGCTCTTCGCTCAAAGCCGCCTGTCATTTTTGAGCCCGTGCTGCAAGAGATTTGCAAGTAAAAAACTATAGGCTTTAAGAGCAATAAAAAGGGGCAATGCGTATTATACCTAAGTTGCTGCAAGTTGCAGTCTCTGCCCGATGCAGATAGTAGGATGGGCGTTAAAGGGATAAGGTGTGGCTGTTAAGTCCCCTTGTTTTGATCATTCACAACCCCTATTGCGGATTGATTGCAAAAAATGGCTTGGCAACACTATGGGAGCAGAAAAAAAAATTGAAAAGCCTAATCATCAGCATTTAAGCGTACACTGGGATCCAACGTCTCTACTGGATAAAAGATATGTCAATCTTTGATAGTTTTAAGATGTTTGGTAGCAAATCAGTAGATGTTAGATGTCCTAAATGTTCGCGCACTGCTCAACAGAGTACGCATAAATCAAGAAAAAATATGACGATGATTTGCCCCCACTGTGGCTATTACTTTCGACGTGGAGACGATAAGCCATAATTTAAGGCTCCGTTTGTTAAACGGAGCCAAGCTAGGTCTCCCCGCGCACTCAATTAGGGCAGGGAGGGAGTCAATTATTTGGCAACGATAAAACGCTGAGCATCATCCATAAACGCTTTGTCTCCTGCAGGCGCTTCGATGGAACCAAAGTTCATTTGTGCGCGCAGTTTCCAGCTTGTAGGTACATTCCAGGTGCTCTGAACATCGCTATCAACCAGCGGGTTATAGTGTTGCAGGTTGGCACCAATGCCTTTTTCAGCCAAAGCCAGCCATACGCCATATTGCGCAATCCCAGAACTGTGCTCTGACCAAACAGGGAAGTTATCGGCATAGGCTGAGAACTGCTGTTGAAGACCTTGGATGACATCCTGATCTTCAAAAAACAGCACCGAGCCAGCAGCGTTACGGAAGCCAGCAATTTTATCAGCGGTGGGCTGAAAGTTTGCGGCAGGCACAATTTTGCGCAGTTGTTCCAGGGTAAGATCCCAGAATTTTTCGTGCTTATCACCCAGCAGAATCAATGCGCGGGAGCTTTGTGAGTTAAAAGCTGAAGGTGCCTGACGGATGGCTTCCTGTATGGTATTAATGACGTTTTGCTCGGAAACGGGCAAGTTTTTCCCAAGGGCATAAATAGTTCTGCGTTTTTGTGCAAGAGCAATAAAGTTATCTGACATGAAAGACTCCTGAAGCAATGTGATTTATCTTTGCGCCATGATCACTGGCATTGGCTCAGTGATGTTGTTGGTCATATTGGCGTATCAAGGTGCGATAAATAATGGAACAATCATAAATCAATTGAAATCAAAATAAACTGCAAGAATGGTTCAATAAAATAGAATAAAAATGGACGCGAAGAGGTTGCGCTAGAAGAGCTTACGCCGAGGTCTGTTAACTCGCCAGTAGACTAAGAAAAGGGTGCTTTTCTTGCAACTATTGTTCGGCAATCTTGTACAGTACAGCTGCGACTTGCAGTTTTTACGTACTCAGGCGGGTAAAACGCGGTTATTAGTTCAAAATATTTGCTAGCTCCTCATTGGGTGGGCGAGAGTCTAGCATCAATGCCGCCATGCCGTCATGGGAACGCGGGGATCGAAGTGGTACAGCGGCCAAAATCCGCTTGCAGTCAACTGCATCGTCTGTTCATGGCTAAATGCCAAGTCGTCACCGTGCACTTCACAAGGGCTATACGCGATATTTAACCTGTTTGTATGGCGGAGATAACGGGCTCATTCATAAAGTGATGGTGACAATAGGGGCACTGCGATACCCTATTGTCTGGGGTTAATATTAAATTAATCGTTACGTATCATCCTGCCTATCTTAACGCCAGAGAGGCGGGAATCTGTGCCAGACGCGACTATTGGCAAGGCGACCAAGACAGAAAGAAGAACAGAATTATGACTGGTTTGATGTATTTAATTATGGCGATTATCGCTGAAGTGATTGCGACGACAATGTTGAAAGCAGCGGACGGGTTTACCCGCTTATGGCCTTCGTTAATTGTTATCGTGGGCTATGTTATTGCATTCTGGGGGCTGTCAATGGTCGTGAAAACCATGCCATTAGGCATTGTTTATGCCATCTGGTCCGGAATGGGGATTGTGCTGGTTTCTATTGCGGCAATATTTATTTACCAGCAAAAATTGGACTTACCCGCAGTCATTGGGATTGGGTTGATTCTTGCCGGGGTATTGGTGATCAATCTATTGTCAAAGGCATCAGCTCATTAATTAGGGGTTATTTATTACCTGCATGGATAGGTCGATTCTAATATGCCCAAAGATTATGGCTAAAAAACATACGCGTCGGACAGAATGCTGAGTATAATAAAGGGGCTATGAGAGGTTCAGCGTAATAGCTCTCTCGCAGTTATTAACGTAAGTTATCAACATCAGTTATCAGTATAGTTACAGTCTTATGGGGAGATATCATGTTTAAAGCAAAATGGTGGCTTGTCGGTGCCGTACTCTCTTTGGCTGCTTGCAGTAGCAACCACGAAGAACCCGCACAGCTTGCCACAAGCGCCAATATTGGCGTGATTCCGACCAGCACGAATTGTGCCAATGTTGGCGGGGTGACCACCATGACCCACACACTTAATGGTGACGCGATCAGGATGTGCCAATTGCCAAATGGTAAACAGTGTGAAGACTCAGCGCTCAGCATGACTGCTTGTGCCAAATAATCTCACTTAGCTGACTACCGGAGCTGGATTGGTGAGATAAATTGGCCAGAATAATCGCCTTGGCTCCGGTCATCTTTCAGTATAAGCCGCCAAGAGAAAACCACGGTATCACCGCCAATGGCTTGGGGCTTAGTGTTACAAGGGTTAAGTGCGGTTATTGAGTTGATTGAGTGGCCTGCCGATAAAGTTGGCGAATATAAGCGCCCACAATTGCCCCAGTCAATGCCCCTAAAATCACTCCGAAAAAGGCAAATTGCATACCCCCCACTAGCCCGCCGAAAAGAACACTGGCTGCTATGGCTAACAGATGATTTTTAATATAAGGATTGATAACAAATTCTAATATCACAGAGTAAACAATGGATTGAAGCCCAACCGCATAATAAGCAAACAATGGGAACATCAGCATCCCTTTGGCAAAGATTGCCAGTTCACCAGTGACGAACACCCCCAAGATGGACATCAACATGCTGCCTACCAAGGCAGGTAACAAAGCGGCAAGCACCACGCGTTTAACCTGTGCTTTGATGCGTTCGTTCTTATTAACCATGTGAGTGTTCCTTACTCCGGTCATCTCTTTCATCCTTGTACACCGCGTTAGCCATTTCTTCACCTGGCAGGTGATTCATGCCATCATTAGCGCCATGTAGATGTAGATGATGTTTATCAAGGTTAAAGTCAGTATTTGATGACAAAAAAATTTAAAATAGCCATCGGGATATTAGCAGGAATCGTGCTACTGGTGGTGACATTATGGCAAACCTTACCGAGCTGGTTGCCCCGAGTGGTAGCGCCTTGGTTGCCCCAAGGTAGCCAACTGGTGTTACAAGGGCCTTTACGTTGGCAGCATGGGGCGTTGCATCTTGCTAATGTCCGTTTTAATGCCCAGGATTGCAGCCTGGTCACTGTCAACGCGCTCAGTTTGTCTTATCAACGCGGCAAGTGGCAATTGAGCAGTGACCAACTCAATGTGGATACAGCCTGTTTGTCGAAACTCCCCGTAGAGACAGACAGCCCTCCGCTGGCGCTGGATCGCCTACAAAACCAATTGCCAGCATTTAATCTCAGCATCAATCTATTGACACTCACACCCTGGCAAACCTATGCCGGTAAAGTACAACTCGCTTCATCGGCCAAACGCTTCTCCCTGGATTATCAGGGGGATAATCTTACTGTTAAAGCGGAACTGGATGAACATCAGCAGTTAACGCTCAACCAATTCATTATCCAGCCATTCGCTGGGGGGAGCCGTTACAACTGACTGGGGAAATGACTCTGCCCATCGCGCTGGATAGTTTGCCGCCGCAGGGCTCTCTGCAAGGCGAAATACAGACCACCTACTTTGAAAAACCGTTGTTGTTGGATTTACACTGGCAACAGCAGCAGGGCCTGTTGACGTTAACCGAACAGGGGAGTCCACGCCCCTTGGCAAGCCTGCCCTGGCAAGTAACCCCTCAGCAGATTCGCATTGAGCAAGGTGAATGGCATTGGCATTATATTGATCAACCCCTTAGTGGTGGCCTGAGTGTGGCATTAGATGATTGGCGCAAAGGGCTGGCTGACACTCAAATTACTGCTCGCCTCAATGTCATCACTACTGGCCATAATGGTAAAGGTAATGCGGTACTCACCTTAGGCCCAGGTAAGGTAGATTTAATCAACAGCAATCTCAATTTCCAGCTTACAGGTCAGGCTAATCTTGCTGATTTTTCTGCTAGTGCTTCCATTCCGGGCATGATTAATGGTTCGATCCTTAACCCCACGTTGACGTTACTCCCTGGCTCGCTGTTACGTGCGTGGGGGGAGCCGGCGGATGGCATCCGGTTGGAAGAGGCTCGTCTGCCACTTGCAGGGGTAACGGTGACGGCAGCGGGAATTACTGGCCGTTTACAGGCGATTATTGCTGTCAGCGATAATTACTGGGGGCAATCCAATGTGCATCTGGATGGTCAGGCAAAAGATTTCTGGCCCGATAAGGGCAACTGGCAATGGCGCTACTGGGGGAATGGCAAACTGCCACCGTTGCAGGCCACCTGGGATATCGCAGGCAGTGGGCGCTGGCAGGATACACGCATTACCTTAGAGAGTTTATCTACCGGGTTTAATCAGCTTAAATATGGCGAGGTGACTATAGCCGCACCACGTTTGACGCTTGAGCAGCCCATCATCTGGCAGCGTACGGCCATTGCGCCACAATTTGCCGGCAGCCTTAAACTGGTTACCGATAAAGTGAGCTTCAGTAAAGGTAGCTATCTGCCACCTACGGTGCTGGACCTGCAACTGAATGGCAAGGAGCCTGATAATTTCCAATGGCAGGGGCGTTTGTTGGCGGAGCAGATTGGTCCGATAAGCCTGCGAGGCCGCTGGGATGGTGAGCGCCTGAGGGGTGAGGGTTGGTGGCCGAAACAATCGTTAACGGTATTTCAGCCGTTATTGCCAGCGGATTTGAATATCAAACTGCGGCAAGGGGAGTTTTATGCCCAGTCAGCGTTTTCCGCAGCGCGCGGACAAGGTTTTACGGCTGGCGGCCATTGGGTGGTCCGTAATGGCGGCATGTGGCTGAGTGATGGGGAAATGAGTGGTTTGGACTTTGTGTTACCTTACCGGCTAAAAAACCATTTATGGCAATTAGGCGGCAAACGGCCAGTGATGCTGCGCATCAAGTCACTCAATAACCTGTTTGCCATACAGAATATTACCGCTGACTTACAAGGGAATTACCCTTATAGCGAGGCCAATCCCCTGACATTAAGTAACGTCAGCCTGGAAATGCTTAATGGGCATATCAGCCTCTCAGCCTTGCGTATGCCGCAGCATGAAGCTGCGGTACTCAAACTCGATAAAATCGACCTCAGCGAGCTGTTTACGGTGCTTAATCCGAAACAGTTTGCCATGTCAGGTCGCATTGACGGTGAATTACCCCTTTTCCTCAACCATCCTCAATGGTTGGTAAAGCAGGGTTGGATAGCCAATGCGGGGGTGCTGACGCTACGGTTGGATAAGGAGATGGCGGATGCTATCGGCGGTAATAATCTGGCGACAGGTGCCGCTATTGACTGGTTACGTTATGTCGAAATCAACCACTTAAAGGCTAAGGTTGACCTCGATAATCTGGGAGAACTGACGCTGAAAACGCGTATTGATGGGGTAAACACGCAAAAAAATGCCAAGCGTGCCATCATCTTAAACTATAGCCATCAGGAAAATGTGTTTCAGTTGTGGCGTAGTCTGCGCTTTGGTGACAATTTACAAGAGTGGCTGGAACAGGCCCTCTCTAAACCTGGGGTAACACAATGAATATCATGGCCAGGCCATCGCTGGTAGTTGTACTGTGCGCCACTTTACTGAGTGCTTGCGTACCGCGTATTGAGGTAGCAACACCCAAAGATCCGATTACCATCAATATGAATGTCAAAATTGAGCATGAAATCCGTATCAAAGTGGATAGCGATGTGGAAAATCTGCTGAAAACCCATAGCGGTCTCTTTTAGGAGTCAGGATGAAACGCCGATATTTATGGTGGCTAGTTGCCAGTTGGTCATTCAGCACGATGGTGCAGGCTTTGACTTTGGATGAAGCCAAGCAACAAGGACGCGTAGGAGAAACACTGAGTGGCTACATTGCGCCATTGAAGCAGGATGCTGAAACGTTGGATTTGGTGAAAAGAATTAACCAGGGGCGTTCGCAAAAATATCAGGAAGTGGCAGAAAACAATAATATCGCCCCCGATAGTGTCGCCCGCCTGGCGGGGCAGAAATTGGTGACACGCGCGCCGGCGGGTGAATATGTACGCGGCATTAATGGCCAGTGGTTGAAGAAATAAAAAGCGTTTTGCTACATGCGCCAAGTAGTAAGTAATAAGACATTGATATAGCAATGAGTTCTGCCAGTACGGTTTTTAATCTGTTTAAACGGTATGCGGGCAGCTCAAGCAAAGAATGAATAATAAGGAATACCCAACGTGAAATCTCCGCTCGCGGGATTGTCATCTAGACTGGATGACTTAATGCTCCGTGATCATGTGCGTCTGCAACGTCGGTTGCAAGGTGCCAAAAGAGTCAAGAATTTAGAGGCTCAGCAGGCCATTGCTGCTGAGATAGACAGTGATATCACCCGAGCGCTGCAAAAAGTGCAGTCGCGGGGTGCATCATGCCCGAAAATTACCTATCCAGAAAATCTGCCGGTCAGCCAGAAAAAACAAGAGATCCTCAATGCTATCCGTGATCACCAAGTGGTGATTGTGGCGGGTGAAACCGGGTCGGGCAAAACGACGCAGTTACCTAAAATCTGTCTTGAGCTGGGGCGGGGAATTAAAGGCTTAATCGGCCATACTCAGCCACGTCGTTTGGCTGCACGCACCGTTGCCAACCGCATTGCTGATGAGTTGGCAACCCCACTTGGCGGGAGCGTGGGCTACAAGGTACGCTTCAATGATCAGGTGGGGGAAAATACCTTGGTCAAGCTGATGACTGACGGTATTTTGCTGGCTGAGATCCAGCAAGACCGACAGTTGTTGCAGTATGACACCCTGATTATCGATGAAGCACACGAACGTAGTCTCAACATTGATTTTATCTTGGGCTATCTGCGGGAGTTACTGCCTAAACGCCCGGACCTGAAAGTGATCATTACCTCGGCGACCATTGATCCTCAGCGGTTTTCTCGTCATTTTAATCATGCGCCGATTATTGAGGTTTCTGGGCGTACTTATCCGGTTGATGTTCGTTATCGTCCGGTAGTCGATGATGCGGATGACAATGAGCGCGATCAGCTACAGGCAATTTTTGATGCGGTCGATGAGCTAGGGCGAGAAGGGCCTGGCGATGTTCTGATCTTTATGAGCGGTGAACGTGAAATTCGTGATACTGCCGATGCGCTGAATAAACTGAATTTACCGCATACGGAAGTGTTGCCACTCTATGCCCGCTTGTCCAACAGTGAGCAGAACCGGGTTTTTCAAAGTCACTCAGGCCGCCGTATTGTGTTAGCGACCAACGTAGCCGAAACCTCACTCACTGTACCGGGCATTAAATACGTTATTGACCCCGGAACAGCGCGTATCAGTCGTTATAGTTTCCGTACCAAGGTACAACGTCTGCCCATTGAGCCTATCTCACAGGCTTCCGCCAACCAGCGTAAAGGCCGTTGCGGCCGTGTGTCGCAAGGTATTTGCATCCGCTTGTATTCGGAACAGGATTTCTTGTCGCGCCCAGAATTCACCGATCCGGAAATTTTACGTACCAACCTGGCTTCAGTTATTTTGCAGATGACCTCGTTGGGGCTGGGGGATATTGCCGCCTTTCCGTTTGTTGAGGCACCCGATAAGCGTAATATTCAGGACGGTGTGCGGCTTTTGGAAGAGTTGGGGGCGATTAAAACCGCTGACAATGGCCACTACCAATTGACTCCTCAAGGCCGTCAATTAGCCCAGTTACCCATTGACCCGCGATTGGCACGGATGGTATTGGAAGCGCAGAAAAGTGGCAGTGTGCGTGAGATGATGATCATCACCTCGGCGCTATCGATTCAGGATCCGCGAGAGCGGCCTCTGGAGAAACAGCAGGCAGCGGATGAGAAACACCGCCGTTTTGCTGATAAAGACTCTGATTTTATGGCGTTTGTCTCCCTGTGGGATTACCTGCAACAGCAGCAGAAGGAGAACTCGTCCAGCCAGTTCCGTCGTTTATGCCGTAGCGATTTCCTCAACTATTTGCGTGTGCGTGAATGGCAGGATATCTACACCCAATTGCGTCAGGTAGTGAAAGAACTAGGCCTGCCAGTGAACAGTGTGCCTTCTGACTATCGCAGTATTCATACCTCGCTACTGAGTGGTTTACTTTCGCATATAGGGCAGAAAGATAACGATAAACAAGAGTATAGCGGTGCACGCAATGCGCGTTTCTCTATTTATCCGGGCTCAGGCTTGTTCAAGAAACCGCCAAAGTGGGGGATGGTCGCCGAATTGGTGGAAACCAGTCGCTTGTGGGGGCGAATTGCCGCGCGTATCGAGCCTGAATGGATAGAACCGCTGGCTCAACACCTGGTTAAGCACCATTACAGTGAACCTCACTGGTCTAAATCCCAGGGTGCGGTAATGGCCAGTGAAAAGGTGACCTTGTTTGGCTTGGCGATTGTTGCCGCTCGCCAGGTCAATTACAGCACTATTGACCCATTACTGTGCCGTGAGTTGTTTATCCGCCATGCCTTAGTCGAAGGGGATTGGCAGACCAGACATACGTTTTTTGCTGCTAACTTAAAGTTACGTGCAGAAGTAGAAGAGTTGGAGCATAAATCGCGCCGCCGCGATATTTTGGTGGATGATGAAGCCTTGTTCAGCTTCTACGATCAGCGTATTCCGAATGAAATTGTCTCTGGCCGCCATTTTGACCGTTGGTGGAAAACAACCGTTAAGCAACAACCTGATCTGCTCAATTTTGAAAAAGAGATGTTGATTAAAGAGGGGGCCAACCGGGTTAGCGCGTTGGATTATCCTAATTATTGGCATCAAGGTAACCTGAAATTGCGGCTGACCTATCAGTTTGAGCCAGGGACTGATGCGGATGGTGTCACGGTTCATATTCCCTTACCGATTCTTAACCAAGTGGCAGAAGAGGGCTTTGATTGGCAGATCCCCGGTATACGCCGTGAGTTGGTGATTGCGCTGATCAAATCACTGCCCAAGCCAATACGCCGCAATTTTGTGCCTGCGCCAAACTATGCCGAAGCCTTTATTGGCCGCGTAACATCACAAGAACTACCGTTATTGGACTCATTGGAGCGAGAGTTACGGCGCATGACCGGCGTGACGGTGTCACGAGAGGCGTGGCAATGGGATTCGGTTCCCGATCATCTAAAAATGACCTTCCGCGTGGTGGGTGAAAAGCAGAAAACCCTACGTGAAGGTAGAGACCTGGCGCTCTTAAAGCAGCAGTTGAAAGCAAACGTGCAGCAAACATTATCATCGGTGGCGGACGATGGCTTGGAGCAAAGCAACCTGCATATCTGGAGCTTTGGTAAATTGCCGGAATTTTACGAGCAGAAACGCGGAGGCTATTCCGTTAAAGCCTATCCGGCGTTGGTAGATGAAAAAGAGAGTGTCGCTATCCGCTTGTTTGAGAGTGAGCAGGAACAGCAGCAAGCAATGTGGCAAGGAACGCGCCGTCTACTGTTGTTGAATATCCCATCGCCAATCAAGTATTTGCATGAAAAATTGCCGAATAAAGCCAAGCTGGGGCTCTATTTTAATCCTTATGGCAAGGTGCTGGAATTAATCGATGACTGTATTGCCTGTGGTATCGATAAACTGATGGCCGAGCATGGTGGGTTGGTTTGGCAAGAGCAGAGCTTTGCCCGGTTACAGGAATCAGTGCGTGCCGAGCTAAATGAAACGGTGGTAGATATTGCCAAGCAGGTTGAACAGATTTTAACGACAGTATTCAACATCAATAAACGTCTGAAAGGGCATGTTGATATCGCGTTGGCACTGGCGTTATCAGACATCAAAGCTCAACTTTCAGGCCTGGTTTACCGTGGCTTTGTCACCAATAACGGTTGGAGCCGACTGCCGGATACCTTGCGTTATCTACAGGGGATTGAACGCCGCTTAGATAAGCTGTCGATCGACCCACACCGTGATCGGGCACAAATGCTGCGGGTAGAGCGGGTACAGCTTGCTTGGCAACAGTGGTTGAATAAATTGCCAGCCAAACGTCAACAGGATGAAGAGATGAAAGCGGTGCGCTGGATGATCGAGGAGTTACGCGTCAGCCTGTTTGCCCAACAGTTGGGGACGCCTTATCCGATTTCTGATAAACGCATCATGCAGGCTATCGATCAACTTTCACTATAAAATATCGACCTGCGCAGGGGGCTCCCGCTGTTATTCAAGCGACTGTGGTTGAATAACAGCGGAGCTGTAATTTGTGATCAAAGGGGAGTTCACTGACCCATTGACAGCTTGGTCAACGCATCTCGAATACCAGTAACAGCCAATGCCCGGTTATCCGCACGGTAGCGATCTTCTGCTGCTGGCGCAGAGCTTTGAATCGCGATTAATCGCCAGCCTTCGGCACTTTTTAACAACAGTGGTGAGCCACTGTCTCCCGGTAAAGTATCGCATTGGTGTGATAGCACCCCCTGCTGAGCCCACCCAGTCACTTTACACCCCAGATGGGCATACAGAGAGTCAAGATGGTCTTCAGGGTAGCCCGCCTGAGTGACCAGCCGTCTTGCCTGTTTTAGCACTTGCATTAATCCCTTACTGTCTCCTTGCCACAATGGCAAAGGCTTAATGGCGAGTGGTTGCTGATCTTTCAAACGAATCAACGCAAAATCATAAGCGGCGGCAGCCTTGGGAACAATCCACTTTTTGCCGTCAGCTTTAAGTTTTTTCCCTAACTTTTCATCCACCAAGGTTTCAATATTTTCAATCTGATAGGTCCAACTGTTGCTGCCAGCGATAAACCGTAATGCGACCGCCTTATCCAAATGCCCTGGTGGTATAAGAACACAGTGACCTGCGGTGAGGACCAAGCGGGGGGAGATCAAGGTCGCCGTACATAAGTTACCACTGGCGGTCTCTACTTGGCCGATAGCTTGCCACGGCCAATCAATGGTCTCATTGATTTTTACTCTGTCATCTTTACCAAAAAACAGGCGTTTCTGCTCTGCTTTTGAGGTATCAGAAGGCGTGGCTGCGTGAGCCAAATGAAGGGCAACAGCGAATAAAGATGAGCACAATAAAACCGGTATGCGCATAGGTTTTTACCTAAAAAATAGGGAACGACCAAACATTGAATGTGAGTAATATCCAGCAGCAAACAATGCGAAATATAACGACTATAAACTGACTTATCGATGATACCAATGACATCCGATTGACTTTTTTACATGACTTTCTGAAAGGAAGGTGGAAATTAAAAGTAAAAGAAAATGGCAACTCTGCACGCAGCCAACCATATGTTTGTCACCAGCCTGCATGACTGTGTGGGCGTGACGCAATATATTGACGCACTGACGGGGGAGCGAAAAGTGATCAGTATGTTGATGCGTAACGAAGGGGGCCATAATCGTTTCCGTGATGATCATGACCAGCTAAAGATGCAAGCCAACCGTTATGTCTTGCAATTAGGTAGCGATATTGCCCAGTAGCCCTATAAAGGTCAGGACCATTTTCACCTAGGGTGATGATTGGCGACGCTTTTATAATAAAAATGGCGCCCAGCATAGCGTGCCCCATCCTATTACGCTATGCCCTTATCAGCATAACGGTCGGCCACCATCAACACTGTGAGTACGGCCGGTGACATAACGGCTATTCATCAAGTAGTCCACCAGATTCACCACCTCGTTTTCCCCGGGGGCTATTTTCATCAATGACTTTGCCAATGCTTGTTGCCGGTACTGTTCATCGTCATCGCTATTAAACATGATCAGTGCAGGGGCAATGGCATTCACTTTGACTTCTGGGGCAAACTTGCGGGCAAAAGAGCGAGTCATATTATCCAGCGCCGCTTTGCTGGCGGCGTAAGCGATATGTTTATCACTGCCTTTTTCTACCACATAATCAGTTAGATGAATAATATCAGCACCAGCCGGGCCCTGGTCACGCAGGCAAGGTTCGAGTAATTGATTTAACAGATAGGGTGTATACACATGAATTTGCAACATGGACGCCATCACTTGTTCTGGCGCGATCTGGTCAGACTCAGCCAACCAGGCGCTGGCATTGTGGATCACTGCGCGCAATTTGGGGGCAACCTGCTTTACTTGTTCGGCAAAACCGTAGATCCCTTCATGGGTAGAGAAGTCACCTTGCAGGCACACTGCCCCGAGGCTTTTCAACTCAGACAAGGTGGGGTAAGTACTGCGGTAGGCAATAATCACCGGCACATTGCGTTGTAAGAACGACTTGGCCAGTGCCAGTCCAATCCGGCGCGCACCGCCAGTAATCAGTACTGGGGCTGAGTGGTGAGATCCCATGGGTTTAAACTCCAAGTCAAATTGACAGACATGAAAAGAATTATGCCATGATATGTCAAAAAGTCGTTAACAGCTCTCAGCAATCAGTGCGATGCCGTGAAGCCCATCCGACTCTAACCATCCCGCACTATTCGCACCATAAGAAAAGGGCAGCTAACGCTGCCCTATGACTCAATGCTTAAATATAAACCTGAAGTATAAATCTGAAGTACAGGGGATTATTTAAACAGATCAGCGCTGACCGTCAGGTTACCGCCACTTTGGTTCTGCCATTCACGGGTGATGTGATAGTACTTGGCACCTTTAGCTGCTGCGCGTTTTGCTACTTCATTGGAAACGTCAGTCATGCTGGCGAAATGACCGGTAAATGTTACGGAATCGAAGGGGACCATTTGTGCAGCAGTCACCTTATTCACTTCCTGAATCTTGGTACCATCCGGCAAAGTGACAGTGTAGCGTTGGCCAGAAGAAGATTGCGTTTCAAAGAAACGACCCACATTTTGACTTGGTGAGTCAGAAGAGGCGACCCCAGGGATCTCAACCTTGGCGGCTTCAGCTCCTCCAGCAGCCAACAAGGCTCTACCAGCGTCAGAATCAGCAGGAACAGCATCTGCGTTCTGCACTACACGCTTAGGGGCATCAGCTTTATAGATATAGGCTGTAACGAGTTGGTTACCACCCTGGTTGGCATCAACCTGACGAACGATAAAGAAAGAGGCTGCACCTTTCTTTTTTGCCTCTTTGGCGATGGCATCGCTGATGTCTGGTTGGCTGCGGTAAAAACCGGTGACAGTCACGGTATCGTAGGGCTCATACAAGAACGCTTCGGTTTTAGGAAGTTCTTTAACACCATTAAAGAGGCGGTACGTTGTCTCTTTGCTCGCCTCTGGGGCATCTTTATGATAGAGGTCGGCAGTAACGCGCGAGTTGCCGCTGTTGTTACCTTCACTGATATCCTGAATATAGAAAGCGTCCGCACCCAGTTTATCTGCACGGCGTGATACCGCATCAACTGCTTCGTTGATAGCATTAAAATGACCAGTAATGGTGATGCGATCAAATGGTTTGATAGCCGCGGCTCTTTCAGGTGTTAACTCTTGTGCGGCATGTGCAGACAGCGCAGTGAGTGATAACAAGGCTGATGCAATGATGGTGGTCTTCAGCTTCATAAAAAATCCTTTCGCCTAGCGCATAAATGTATATAGCGTACTGAACGGTTTAAGTGTATTCAGCCGATGATTATTACATGTAATCTCGCTATGTGTCTCAGCATTTTATGCGCTGCAACCAGGAATATATTGGTTTAGCAGGTCATCATGCAAACATTGCTCTAAACATCTTTTCGATGCAAACTTGCGATTTGTCATATCCTTATGTGAGTTTTTATGTAAAAACTGTCAGTTAATCGTAAGCAATCATGGATTATCGATCACATTTTCAGTAGCTTATAAAAGGCATTCTGCTTTGCTTACTGGCGAGGTGGGGGAATCTTGTCGGCTGGTGCTATCGCTAGAGAAGATAACAGACGTCATTAAAGACAGGTAAGAAGGGAATAATTATGCGTATTGGTGTACCAAGAGAACGGTTGGCCAATGAAGCCCGTGTTGCAGCAACGCCGAAAACGGTAGAACAGTTGCTAAAATTGGGCTTTACCGTCGCTATTGAAAGTTCGGCGGGTAAATTGGCAAGTTTTGAGGATGCTGCGTATCAAGCCGCAGGGGCAACGATTACTGATACTGCCGATGTATGGCAATCAGATCTGATTTTAAAAGTTAACGCGCCACTAGAGGACGAAATCGCGTTAATGCGTGAAGGCAGTACGCTCGTCAGTTTTATCTGGCCAGCACAAAACCCAGATTTAATTGAGAAGCTGGCTGCCCGCAATGTTACCGCCATGGCGATGGATTCAGTGCCGCGCATTTCCCGCGCACAATCGATGGATGCCCTGAGCTCCATGGCTAACATCGCCGGTTATCGTGCCATCGTTGAAGCTGCCCATGAGTTTGGTCGTTTCTTCACTGGTCAAATCACCGCTGCCGGTAAAGTCCCGCCAGCAAAAGTGATGATTATCGGTGCGGGTGTGGCAGGGTTGGCGGCCATCGGTGCGGCAGGTAGCTTGGGTGCCATTGTGCGCGCCTTTGATACCCGCCCGGAAGTGAAAGAACAAGTCCAGAGTATGGGGGCTGAGTTCCTTGAGCTGGATTTTGAAGAAGAAGCTGGCAGCGGTGATGGCTACGCCAAGGTGATGTCAGAAGCCTTTATCAAAGCTGAAATGGCTCTGTTTGCCGCGCAAGCAGAAGAAGTGGACATTATTGTCACCACGGCACTGATCCCAGGTAAACCGGCACCAAAATTGATCACCAAAGAGATGGTCGCCGCCATGAAGCCGGGGAGTGTGATTGTTGACTTGGCCGCTCAAACCGGTGGTAACTGCGAACTGACTGTTGCTGACCAGATTACCGTGACCGAAAACGGCGTGAAGATCATCGGCTATACCGATTTGCCAAGCCGTTTGCCAACACAGTCTTCGCAACTTTATGGGACTAACCTGGTTAACCTGCTCAAGTTGCTGACAAAAGAGAAAAACGGTGAAATTGATATCGATTTCGACGATACCGTTATTCGCGGTGTTACCGTGGTGCGTGCAGGGGAAGTGACCTGGCCAGCGCCACCGATTCAGGTTTCAGCACAACCTAAGCAGGCAACAGTGGCACCCGCCGCACTGGTGGAGAAAAAGCCCGCATCCCCTTGGCTCAAGTATGCCTTGATGGCGCTGGCTATCATCCTGTTTGGCTGGTTCGCTGATTCAGCACCGAAAGAGTTCCTGTCTCACTTTACTGTGTTTGCGTTGGCTTGCGTGGTGGGATACTACGTGGTGTGGAATGTCAGCCATGCGCTGCATACCCCGTTGATGTCGGTCACTAACGCGATATCAGGGATTATCGTGGTAGGTGCGTTGTTGCAGATTGGTCATGGTGGCTGGGTGAGTTTCCTCTCCTTTATCGCCGTGCTGATTGCCAGCATCAATATTTTTGGTGGATTCACCGTCACTCAGCGCATGCTGAAGATGTTCCGCAAAAACTAAGGGGTAGCAAAAATGTCTGGTGGATTAGTTACAGCTGCATACATTGTTGCCGCTATTCTGTTTATCTTCAGCCTGGCGGGTCTTTCACGCCATGAAACGTCCAAGCAGGGTAACCTGTTTGGGGTCGCCGGGATGGCGATTGCCTTGATAGCAACCATCTTAGGGCCAAATGCCGGCAATGTAAGTTGGATCATCATTGCCATGGCCATCGGTGGTGCTATCGGGATCTATCTGGCGAAGAAAGTCGAAATGACAGAAATGCCGGAACTGGTGGCGATGCTGCACAGTTTTGTCGGTTTGGCTGCGGTGCTGGTGGGTTTCAACAGCTATCTGGATCATGGTAAGGCCATGGATCCGGTCATGGAGAATATCCATCTTACCGAAGTGTTCTTGGGTATCTTCATTGGTGCGGTGACCTTTACCGGCTCTATTGTGGCTTTCGGCAAATTACGCGGCCTTATCTCCTCTACGCCGCTGACGCTGCCTCATCGCCATAAAATGAATCTGGCTGCCATAGTGGTTTCCTTCCTATTGATGGTGCTGTTTGTCCGTACCAACAGTGTCGGTTGGGAAGTGTTCGCGCTGTTGATCATGACGGCCATTGCCTTGGCGTTTGGTTGGCATCTGGTGGCGTCTATTGGTGGCGCAGATATGCCAGTTGTGGTCTCGATGCTGAACTCTTACTCGGGTTGGGCAGCGGCAGCGGCAGGCTTTATGCTGGACAACGACCTGTTGATCGTGACCGGTGCGTTGGTGGGTTCTTCTGGTGCGATCCTCTCTTACATTATGTGTAAGGCGATGAACCGCTCCTTTATCAGCGTTATTGCCGGTGGTTTTGGTACCGATGGTACCTCAACCGGTGATGCCGAAGATATGGGTGAGCACCGCGAAACCACAGCAGAGGAAGTGGCAGAACTGCTGAAGAACTCAAGCTCGGTGATTATCACCCCAGGCTATGGAATGGCTGTTGCGCAAGCACAGTATCCGGTGGCAGAAATCACTGAGAAATTGCGCAAACGCGGTGTCAAGGTGCGTTTTGGCATTCACCCGGTTGCCGGGCGTTTGCCAGGGCATATGAACGTGTTATTGGCTGAAGCCAAGGTACCTTACGATGTGGTATTGGAAATGGACGAAATCAATGACGATTTCCCAAATACTGATACTGTGCTGGTTATTGGTGCCAACGATACGGTTAACCCTGCAGCGCAAGAAGATCCACGCAGCCCAATTGCGGGTATGCCAGTGTTGGAAGTGTGGAAAGCGCAAAATGTTATCGTATTCAAGCGTTCAATGAATACCGGTTATGCCGGGGTACAGAACCCGCTGTTCTTTAAAGAAAATACTCAAATGCTGTTTGGTGATGCCAAGAGCAGTGTAGAAGCGATTTTGCGCGCACTGTAATCAGCCATGTCAGTAAGTAAAAATGTCAGTCACCCAAGGTGGCTGGCATTTTTTTTCAGGCGATTGTGTTATAGATCGTGTTATAGATCGATCATGTTATAGATCGGTGGTGTTATACCCGTGGCATAAAGTCTGCTGATAAGCCTTATTCCCGAGGTTCCTTTCTGCCAACCTGCAGGTAACTCGTCTTATTTAAAGCAGATGTGCTTTACTTAAAACAGCTCAATAAAAGCATCCATTTCTGTTTGTTAGCCAAGTAGGCGAAATAATATTCATGAGGAAGATTGCATCATGACTCAAATTTTCACGTTAACGTTATCTCCATCGCTAGATAGTGCAACGACGACGGCAAAAATGTATGCAGAAGGGAAGCTGCGCTGTACCACACCGTTATTTGAACCCGGAGGTGGGGGGATCAATGTCGCCCGCGCCATTACTTATCTCGGGGGCCGTGCTCATGCCATTTTCCCTATTGGTGGCCCGACTGGGGATCATTTAAAAGCGTTACTGGATCAGGAAGGCGTCGAAACAGAAACATTGAAAACTCAGGACTGGACCCGGCAAAATCTGCATGTTCATGTAGACAGCAGCGGTGAACAATTTCGGTTTGTTATGCCAGGTGCCCATCTTAATGAGACTGAGTTTGATCAACTGGTAGAGCGAGTAAAAAAAATCCCTGCTGGTTCCATCCTGGTGATTAGTGGCAGTTTGCCCCCGGGAACGGCGATTGAAAAATTAACGTATCTGGTCAAACAGGCGCAATCGATAGGTTTGCAATGTATCGTCGATAGTTCTGGTGATGCCCTGAAAGCTTGCTTGGATTTAGGGGGGTTAGCACTGGTAAAACCCAATCAGAATGAGTTATCCGACTTGATTGGTCACCCCTTGGAGCACCCGGATGACGTGCGCAATGCGGCTCAAGAACTGGTGCAGAGGGGAGCAGCAGAACGCGTGGTGGTTTCACTCGGGCCGCAAGGGGCGCTGGCGGTTGATGGTCACCATTGTGTACATGTCGTCCCCCCACCGGTGAAAAAAAGAAGTACGGTGGGTGCGGGGGACAGTATGGTTGGCGCGATGACACTGAAACTGGCCAACGGTGCTGATCTACTCGATACTGTGCGCTTTGGTGTGGCCGCAGGCAGTGCCGCGACGCTAAATCTGGGAACGAAACTTTGCTCTTTGGCAGATACCGAGCGGTTATATCACTATATTTGTCAGCGCTAAATTAACGGCATACTAAGCAAAATGAGTTACAAGGCAGACACTGTATATGCCAAAACTACAGCCAAGTTGGCAGCCGAAGTATCTCATTTAGCAAAATTTGTATAAAATACAATCAATCTAACAAGTCAGATCACAAAAAAGGCACATAATGAGTTATCTTATGTGCCGATTTCATCTCTTTAACGGATCCTAGACCCATATGATTATTAAACCTAAGGTTCGCGGCTTTATCTGCACCACCACTCATCCGGTAGGTTGTGAAGCGAATGTTCGTCGTCAAATTGCCTATACCAAAGCGCAGGGTAAGATTGCTAATGGCCCTAAACGTGTTTTGGTGATCGGTGCCTCTACCGGTTATGGTCTGGCTTCCCGTATTGCCGCGGCCTTTGGCAGTGACGCTGCCACCATTGGGGTGTTTTTTGAAAAAGCCGGAACGGAAAGCAAACCGGCTACGGCGGGTTGGTATAACTCGGCAGCTTTTGATAAAGCCGCTAAAGAAGCCGGTCTGTATGCCAAAAGCGTTAATGGTGATGCTTTCTCTAACGAATGCCGCGCCAAGGTGATTGAGCTGATTAAAGCCGACCTGGGCCAGGTGGATCTGGTGGTTTATTCACTGGCTTCACCGGTGCGTAAAATGCCAGAAACTGGCGAAGTCGTGCGTTCTGCCTTGAAGCCGATCGGTGAGGTTTACACCACCACCGCTATCGATACCAATAAAGACCAGATTATTACTGCAACCGTTGAACCCGCCAATGAAGAAGAGATCCAGAACACCATTACCGTGATGGGTGGTCAGGATTGGGAATTGTGGATGTCAGCGCTGGAACAGGCTGGTGTGCTGGCTGAAGGTGCTAAATCTGTCGCTTATTCCTATATTGGTACTGACTTGACCTGGCCTATTTACTGGCATGGGACGTTGGGCCGTGCCAAAGAAGATTTGGACCGTGCAGCTAGCGCTATTCGTGGCAATCTGGCTGCCAAAAAGGGTACAGCCCATGTGGCGGTATTGAAATCTGTGGTCACTCAGGCCTCTTCCGCCATTCCCGTGATGCCGCTGTATATCTCCATGGCTTTCAAAATAATGAAAGAGAAGGGGATCCATGAAGGTTGTATGGAGCAGGTTGACCGCATGATGCGTACCCGTCTGTACAGTGACGATATGGCGCTTGACGACCAAGCTCGTATTCGTATGGATGACTGGGAGCTGCGTGACGATGTGCAAAAAACCTGTCGTGACCTTTGGCCCTCAATCACCAGTGAAAACTTGAGTGAATTGACGGATTACACGGGTTACAAGCAGGAGTTCTTGCGTCTGTTCGGTTTTGGGCTGGAAGAAGTCGACTACGATGCCGATGTTAACCCGGACGTTCGTTTTGATGTGGTTGAACTGTAATAAAATAAACAAAGATACTTAGTCTTGATATGACTTGACTAAGTGTTCACATGACTATTAAAGCCGGGGCTAACAAGGTTCCGGTTTTTTTGTCTCGATTTTTTATCGGGGATAACTTTGTTTCTCCAGCCGTTTGTGGAAGCCTTATTTCCCCCTGCCGGTGTTAACGGGCAGGGGGCTGAGGTCTACTGGTTATTTAAAACTCACGAAAACTTCCCTCAAATAGGGCAGTGATTAATCCTCATCATCGTGCTCGTCATCTTCATCGACGACAGGCTTACCAAAATCATCGGGCTTTAACACCAATAGGTCACATTTAAGATGATCGATCACATGTTCGGCGGTATTACCGATAAAGGCTGCTGAAAGCCCAGTGCGACCGAGAGTCCCTAACACCACAACACCAGCCTTGAGTTCTTCGGCTAAATGAGGGATCACCTCTTCGGGTAGCCCTTTTTCCACATGGGTAAACTCTTCGCTGATATGGAATTTCTGCCTTAATGCTTTCATGGCAATCAGATGTTGACCACGAATTGCATCGTTATAAACACTAGGATCAAAATCAGGCAATTCAATTGCGATATTGAATGGTGTAACCGGGTAGGCTCCTACCAAATGAACTTCGGTTTGGTCAGCATTTTGTGCCAGTTCCAGCGTTTCTTTGACCAGCCGGATATTCAAAGGATCGTGATAAGGTTCCTCACTGGAAAGGTTAACTGCAACCAGCGCTTTACCCCCTTCGGGCCAAGGTTGATCTTTCACCATCCAGACTGGGCAAGGGCACTTGCGCAGTAGGTGCCAATCGGTAGGGGTGAAGATCACAGACTCCAGCCGATCATGTTGATGGGTCATTTTCACCAGCAGATCATGATTGCTACTTGTCACTTCCTGAATAATTGCTTCATAGGGGCGACGGTGCCATACCACTTTGATTTCAATCGGAACGCCATCTGCCAGATAAAAACGACACTGTTGCTTAATCCAAGCTTCACGTTGCTTGATGACACCTTCCCTCATGGCAGTTCTTTCGTCAGGGGAAAGTAGCGTTGTTAATTCATAAGAAAAGTCATAGATAGGAAGAAAAGCTTTAATGCACCCACCGTTCCTTTTCACCAGATAAACCGCCCGCCGTAGTGCCGGTTGGTCGTCTTGGTTTGGGTCAATAACCACCAGAATATTCTGATACTTTGCCATAGGACCTCCTCCAAACAGCTATAGATCAATGCTCAATTCAATAACAGAGTAACTCAACATTGAAAAACAGAATAGTAGCAGCAGAGTCGTTAGGCCAATAATTTCAGGGAATTATTGGCCTAATTGTGGGTTAAATGTTAACCGCGGTGAGATGTGTTTTTATTTTTGGCGATCCAGCCAGTTGTGATAAGACGTCCATATTCTCTATGGTGATATATTTGCCTTTTACGCTAAGAATTTGACCTTTTTGGAAACGACCCAGCAAGCGGCTGATGGTTTCAACGGTCAAGCCCAGATAGTTACCGATATCACCTCGGGTCATGGTCAAGCGAAACTCACGTGCAGAAAAGCCACGCTCAGCAAAACGATGCGAAAGGTTATGAATAAAGGCAGCCAGGCGTTCTTCGGCATTTTTCTTGGAGAGCAGCAGAATCATCTCTTGATCGCCTTTGATTTCACCACTCATTAGACGCATGATCTGCTGACGTAGGTTTGGCATTTTGCCTGAAAGGTCATCTAATGTTTCAAATGGGATCTCGCAGACCATGGAGGTTTCTAACGCCTGAGCAAAGCTTGGATGCATTTGCCCACCAATAGCATCAAAACCGACCAAATCGCCCGCTAAGTGGAAGCCGGTGATCTGCTCATCACCTTGTTCGGTGATGGTGTAACTTTTAATGGTTCCGGAACGGATTGCGTATATCGACTTCAGCTCGTCGCCAGCCTTAAATAACGTCTGACCCTTTTGGATTGGCTTCTTCCGTTCGATAATGTTATCGAGTTGGTCAAGCTCATGGGAATTCAGCGTAAAAGGGATGCATAACTGGCTGATACTACAGTCTTGGCAATGGATTGCACAACCACCAGACTGAATACGACGAATCACGCGTTTTTCCGGGATCATAAATTAAGCTCATGCAATAATTGATATGTGTCAATTTTAACATCATTTTTGGCAGATGATAAGTACAGCAATCAATAAGCTCAGCGACATTTCTTTCAATTTGACTTTCTTCGGTTAACGAGAGAAATCAAGTATTGAGGTAAATCTCTTTTGTGGTGGTTAAGTCTAAATTTATTAAAAAAAACAACATTTAATCATAACAATGCTTTATAAATAAGTATATTATTATCATTTAAGCTTGAAGTATGAATGCAATTAGCACGAGTAATAAATGTAGCCAAAGATAGGCACTTCACCATGTTTGCCTTGGAAGCCATTAAGGCAAAAAACCTTCGTGTTTAAGCAACCATTGTTTACGTTGTAAGCCCCCCGCGTATCCGGTAAGCGTTCCTTGTGCGCCAATAACACGGTGGCAAGGTACCACGATACTGATGGGGTTGGCACCATTAGCCATGCCCACTGCACGAGAAGCAGTAGGGCGACCTATTCGTTTCGCCAACTCCCCATAAGTGACGGTTTCTCCACAGGGGATTTTGCGCAACTGTTCCCAGACGGTACGCTGGAATTCACTACCGAGCGTCTTGACTGGCATACTGTCGATCACGGTTAACTCCCCGGCAAAATAACGTTGCATCAGATCCGTAAGCCCTCCTGGATTGGTTTTTATCTGTAGTGCGAATTCACCGCGATAGTGGATATTTAACAGTTTCATCAGACGAGCCTCATGGTCTGTCCAATCCACTGCTCGCATCTGGCCCTGTACATCGCTGACCAACACCAGTTCACCAATCGGTGTTAGCATCCGGTCAAGAAAAAAAATCTGCATGTAAATTCACTCCTTGCATTTCATAGGCCGATTATGACATGAAAATTAATGCGACAATGGCGAATTACGGACATTAAAATGGCGATGTGATTCTAGGTTGTTGAAATAAGATTTAACGTGGTATTCCGTTAGCAGTCATATAGCAGCGGACAGTAAAAGAGTGCCTGGCTTGAATTTTTTGCTATAACTGCGCAGTATGGGGATGGAGTTTCATTTTTTTGTCATGAAATGGATATATTAAGGTCATGATGCTCGCTTATGTTAGCCATGACTAGGCTAGGAGAATCACGATGTTTAGTTTGGATACTTTTCTGCAAGAATCATTCCCGCATCGCAAAACCCCCGCTTGGCAGCGTAAACTGCTGTCAACCTTGCTTTGCGAGAAAGAACTCAATCAATTTGCAGCTGATTATCCTTACCTGAGAGGGTTGGATTTTGTCGAGCAGGTGTTGGATTTTTTTAATGTAAATTGCGAGTTGGTGGATGGTGATCTGGAGAATATCCCCAGTCAGAGCCCGGTGGTTCTGGTGGCCAATCATCCTATCGGGTCACTGGATGGGTTGGCATTAATACGGGCAGTCGCGGCAGTCAGATCGGACATCAAAATAGTTGCCAGCCAATTCTTATCCTATATTGAACCGTTGCGTAGCCTGTTTGTACCGGTGGATAATTTCAACTACCGTACCAACCGCAAGCAGATAGAGGCCATGCAAGCACAACTGGATAACCAGGGCGTACTGATTCTATTCCCGGCAGGGGAAGTATCGCGCATGAGCGCCAAGGGGATTCGTGATAGTCATTGGCACACCGGTTTTCTGCGTTTGGCCGCCAAGGCCCGCGCGCCGATCGTGCCAGTGCATATTACTGCGCGTAACAGCAATCTGTTCTATTTCACCTCTCTGGTTTACAACCCATTATCAACCTTATTATTAGTGCGAGAGATGTTCAAACAGCGCGGAGGACGGATTAAAATCCGCATCGGGGGCCGCATCCCATTCAGTCAATGGCACGATGGCCATACCCATGCGCGTGATCTCGCAGAGCGGTTCCGCCGCCATGTTTACCGTCTGGGGCAGGGTAAACCGGGGTTATTTACCAGTGAAGCGGCCATTGCCTTGCCGGAAGATCGTTTAGAGTTGAAAAAAGCCTTGGCTGCTTGTGAACAACTGGGTAGCACTCCCGATGGCAAGACTATTTTCCTCTATCGTCGGCAGGGGGAAGCAAGAACCCCTATCCTGCGTGAGTTGGGGCGGTTGCGTGAGATTGCTTTCCGCGCAGTCGGTGAGGGGTCAGGTAGACGTCGTGATCTGGACAGCTACGATGACGACTATTATCACCTAGTATTATGGGACGAAGATGAGCTCGAAATTGTTGGTGCCTATCGCTTTATCCCCACCGGTCCTCAGTTAGCCAATAAAGGCCTGGAAAGCATCTACAGTAACAGTCTGTTCCATTACGATCAGGATATGATGCCGATCCTGGAGCAAGGGATTGAACTCGGTCGCAGCTTCATTCAGCCGGTTTATTGGGGCAAACGGGGATTGGATTATCTGTGGTTGGGCATTGGTGCTTATGTGGCAAAATATCCGCAGTATCGTTACCTGTATGGTCCAGTGTCTATTTCCGGCGCTATGCCGGTGACCGCTCGCGACCTGTTGATTGCTTTCTACCGGCTCTATTTTTCGCCTGAACAGATGATGGCCCAATCACGTCGCCCTTATCCAACTTCTTTACCGCAGGTATTGGCGCAATTTGCAGGCGATAACTATCAGGAAGATTTAGCGCGGTTAAAAAGTTTATTGAGCAATATTGGTTGCTCCATTCCCACTTTGTATAAGCAATACAGTGAATTGTGTGAGCCTGGCGGGGTACAGTTTATCGACTTCGGTACTGACCCGGCGTTTAACAATTGTATTGATGGTTTGGTGTTAGTGGATTTAACTCGCGTCAAGCCAGCGCGCTACCAGCGCTATATCGCGGTTCACCTAGAGCCAGAAACGGTTTAACGCTACGACGGTTCACGCCTGTCAACGAATAGGGTGAACCGAGCCTCAAATTTACTGCATATTCAAATGACAAGCGAGAAAAGGGCATGGAGCATTTATTACATGATATTGAGGTGTTATTCGTTGCCGGCTTTGGCCCTATTACTCAGAACAGCCCTCAAAGCCAGCACTTTTATCAACAAACATTAGGGTTGCCGTTAAAAGCAATGGCAGGGAATAGTGACTATTTATTGACGGAAGCTGATGCTTTGCCTGGCGTAAAGCATTTTGCATTATGGCCTTTGGAACAGGCTGCACAAACCTGTTTTGGCCAGGGGCAGTGGCCGCAGGATTTACCTGTGCCGCAGGCCTGGCTAGAGTTTGATGTGGCCGATTTGGGAAAAGCCACGCAAACCCTGCAAAATCAGGGATACCATTTACTGGTGGCTAACCGTCAGGAACCTTGGGGCCAGAACGTTACCCGCCTACTTAGCCCAGAGGGGTTGTTGGTCGGGGTAACGTTAACCCCTTGGTTGCGAGACCGATAAGCTACGCTCAACCCGTGTAACTCGGTGTTGTACCAGGATAAAATTAATCAATACCAAAATTGCGGTGACAATAAATACCCAGCGGAATCCCATCATGGCGGAAACAGAAGAGCCGATCAGCGGGCCAACCACATTACCCAAATACATAAATGACTGGTTATAGCCAAAAATACGCCCTGTAGCCTGAGAAGGAGAGTAGCGTAACAGCAGTACTTGAATGGCAGGCATCAATGCACCATCGGCAAAGCCAAGCAAAAACCGCAAAATACCAAGCTGTATCGGGGTTTGTACCCAAGTCATGATGGCAAACAGCAGGGCGGTGAAAGCCAATGCCATGGCCAGGATCCGTGCAGTGCCGATACGGTCACCCAATCTCCCCAGTCGCGGGGCGGAAATCAAGGCGGCAACCCCCGGAATTGCAGCGATCATCCCACTGACAAAGGCAATGTTGTCTTTATAATCAGTCAGAGTCAGATCACGGATAAAGAGCGTTAAAATTGGGCTGACGGATGAGTTAGCCAATTGGACCATCATGGTACTGACAAACAGCGTGATAATAACCCCTGGATAAGGCAATGAGCGAAACAGGGCTGCACCACTCGGTTGGTCGGCCTTTTTTATCACTGTATGATTTTCTTTGATCAAAAACAGTGTCACCAAAAAACTGACAAACATCATGACGGCAGTGACAAAAAATACCACCCGCAACCCCAGGTGATCAGCCATTAAACCACCGAGCAATGGGCCAACGATCACCCCTGAAATGGGCCCGGTAGATAAGGTTCCCAATGCCCAGCCACTCTTATTGCGTGGTATTTGTGAAGCGATCAAGGCCATGGCATTAGGGATATAACCGGAAGTCAGCCCCATTAAGGCACGCAGAGCAAATAACTGGTAGACATTGCTGACCAGCCCTTGCAAGGCAATAAGTGTCGCCATACCCAGGGAGGCTCGCAGCAGCATTAGCTTACGTCCTCGGCGATCAGCCAAGCTCCCCCACCAAGGTGAAACGATGGCAGAAACTAGAAACGTGCCGCTAAACACCAAACCCGACCAAATACTTAGCGATTCATGACCATTAACACCAAGTTGCTCAACATACAGCGGTAGAAAAGGCAGAATCTGGCTCATCGCCATGCCAGTAAAGAAACAGCCGAACCATACCGAGATTAAATTAAGTTTCCATGCTTCCATTTTATAGCAACTATCGGGATTAATTATTTAGCTTGATAATGATACCACCAGAAACCGCCTACAGTGGGCGGAAATGAGTGAGTAAACGTAAATAGATGAATTGATACAGCCTTAAACCTGCCAAGCTGGCTGTTATCCCTTGAGGAAACTACAACGGGGTATTCTCATCAGTACAAATTGATTTGCCGCTGCAAACTGCGCGACAATGCACTTATGCCATCCAATAACAGAAGCGGAACAGGGTTAACCCCATGCAACAGCATCATTTAGGACTAACAAGGATAGGGTATCTGTTATTGATACTGCTGATTGCCCCGATCAAGGGATGGACTAAGGAGCAGCAACCCTGTGATCCTCAACTGATCAGTTCATTAGCCAAACAGCTAAAGCAAGATAATTGGGTCGTTCCCACTGGTGAGGAAAACAATCCGCTGATAGCCACAGCCTGTAAAGTGTGGGTGGAGGAGGATAGCCAATCCGTGGTGGCATTAGCCTATCTTGATCAAGGTAATAAAGCCCCGGTTGGTGAGCGTGAATTCCATTTATTGGTAGGTAAAGTGAATAATCAGGATGGTCTGTTACTGGAGTCTTACCAGGAACTGATGGCAGAAGATGCTATGCTTGAAATTGGACGGAGTAGCTTATGGCTAGATACTGCTCGCTATCACTTGGCACCCGGTATACGGGCATTTGGCCTGGTATTAACCAGCGTTGGCAGAGGGGCAAGTAACCCGGATGCTTGGGCTGATGGCCTATTAACGCTCTATGTACCTGATAACGGCAAATTGCGTTCGGTGTTTAGCACTTATCTTGACCTGTCGGTGTACTGTTCCTCCGACAATGGCGTACCTCCTAATGCCGACTGTGACACTAGTTTCGCCAAAGTCACCCTCGGTATCGGCCCTAAACAATCCCATGGCTTTGCTGATCTTATCGTCACGGTTAACTGGCAAACCGATGGTAACACCAAGGTAAAACAGACAGTACATTATGATGGGCAACGCCTGAACATATTGATCTAACCAGTCAACCTTGGGATCCAACCCATACCGGGGAACCAATTAATAAAAACCAATAAAGTAAAGGCCACCTCAAAAGGTGGCCATATTTACCGGTTAAGCGTCAACTTTGCTTAGTAATCGATAGCATCACGGATAATCGGGCAGGTCATACAGTGACCGCCACCACGCCCACGACCTAACTCACTACCGACAATCTCAATTACCTCAATACCTTCTTTACGAAGCTGGGTATTGGTTTTGGTATTGCGATCATAAGCCATAACCACGCCAGGAGAGAGCGCAACCATGTTGTTGCCACTGTCCCACTGTTGGCGTTCAGTGTCGTAATCATTACCTTCAGTTTCCACAACCCGCAGTTTCTTCAGGTTCAATGCCCCAGCCACGGCTTCAACAAAGGTGCCTTTGTCGCGGCTCAGTTTCATACCAGTTGGGCCACTATCTGGCCGCAGTGAAAACGTTTTGATCTGGTCGACAATAGCAGGGTATAGAGTGACAACGTCACGGTCACAGAAAGTAAATACCGTATCCAGGTGCATCGCAGCACGCAGCTTCGGCATTGCCGCGATCATCACTCGTTCAACACCGGAATGCTTGTTAGAGAACAACGAGGCTGCCAACTGAGTAATCGCCTGATGAGAGGTCCGCTCACTCATACCAATCAACACGGTTTTATTACCGATCGGCATCACATCACCACCCTCGAGCGTTGCTGAGCCATGGTGTACAGTCGGATCCCCCCACCAGACATTGACATTAGCTTCACCAAAGTCAGGGTGGAATTTATAGATGGCGGTGGTCAGAATGGTTTCTTCGTGGCGTGCTGGCCAATAGAGTGGGTTTAAAGTCACTCCACCGTAAATCCAGCACGTGGTATCACGGGTGTAAAGTGTGTTAGGCAAGGGTGGCAGCAGATATTCGGTAATGCCTACTGCTTCGCGGATCAGCTTAAGTTCTTCGTGATCGGCATAACCTTCTTTAGCCAGATCAGTGGTGGAAAGACCCCCGATCAGAACTTCAGCCAATACTCGTGGAGCCAGGCCATCTAAATAGCTGCGTGTTTCCTTAAGAATACCTACCGACACCTCATTCGGCACAATCTGCTGGTCGAGGATCCACTTTCTGGCTTCTGGTAATGCCAAGGTTTCAGCCAGCAGATTATGCATTTCAACCACGTCAACCCCGTGCTCACGCATCTTGGTCATAAAGTCAAAATGGTCACGTTTGGCGCGTTCAACCCATAACACATCATCAAACAACAGTTCATCACAGTTACTTGGTGTTAAACGGTTATGTGCTTTACCTGGCGCACACACCATCACTTTATGCAGTTTCCCTACTTCTGAATGAACACCAAACTTAGCGTGCGTCTTTTTTTTAGTCGACATATGACTTGCCTCTATCAGATAGTAATAACGCCTGTCGCAATGCTATAAATTGCAACAATTGCGGCGACCATGATGATAACAAAGAGCCCCATTTCAGCCGGCGTGAAAGCTTTTGCCTGTTGCTCACGCTTGGCGATAATGTACAACAACGTGCCCGGGCCATAGATAACGGCAGAAAGCAGAATATATTTCATTCCACCGGCATACAGCATCAGGAATGCATAGAACGTGGCTACCGCTGCGATGATCAGATCTTTCTTGAGATTAGCCTTATCCTTCTCATAGGTTTCACCGGTCCAGGCCAGCTTCAACCCATAGGCCCCAACCAGCAGGTAAGGGATCAGAGTTAGTGAACTGGTGAGCTCAAGTGCCAGTTGGAATGCATATTGGCTAAAGAGCGTCAGAATCAAGAAGACTTGAATGGTGATATTGGTTAACCAGACTGCCGCTGAAGGGACTGCGCTACTGTTTTCCGTACCAAATACTTTGGGCATACTTTCGCTTTTCGCTGCGGAAAACAGCACTTCTGCTGCCAGCAACGACCAAGAGAGATAGGCCCCCAGTACAGAAACAATCAAACCCACGCTGATGAAAATTGCACCCCAGCGGCCAACAATAGCCTCTAGCACACCAGCCATAGAAGGTTGACGCAGTGCCGCCAGGTCAGGGCGCAGCATGACGCCATAAGAGAGCATGGTGATCAGCACTAACAAGCACAGCACACCAACAAAGCCCAGCACTGTAGCAATACCTACATGGCTACGCTCTTTCGCATAACGGGAATAAACGCTGGCACCTTCAATCCCCAGGAATACGAACACTGTGACTAACATGGTACTGCGCACCTGGCTGAACAATGACTCAGGTTCTGCAGTGGCGGTGATAGCCGCTGCCGCATGGCCCACATAGCCATAGTCGTTAAGGTGAGATAAATCACCGGTACCTGCCAACGACGTGGCGACCTCTGGCGTCCCCCAGAAGTTGAGCATGAACATGTCACCTTTAAAGGCGAAGAACAGTACAATGATAAAAATAAAGATTGGCAGAATTTTAGCGAAGGTCGCGATAGTATTAATGGTGGCTGCATTTTTCACGCCACGTAGTATCAGAATATGAAACCCCCACAAAATAGCGGTGGCCACCAATACTGCCGGGATGGTATTGCCATCACCAAACACCGGGAAAAAACCACCCAGTGTGGATTTGATCAATACAAAGTAGGAGACATTACCAATACAGGAGCCGGCCCAGAACCCCAGAGCAGAGATAAAACCGAGATAATTACCGAACCCGGCTTTAGCATAGATAAAAACACCAGAATCGAGATCGGGCTTGCGCTGAGCCAATGTCTGGAAAACAAACGCCAGCATTAACATACCACCACCGGCAATACACCAAGCGATGATAGCTCCAAACCCCCCGGTAGCACGCCCAAAGGTTGCCGGTAAAGAAAATATCCCAGCACCAACCATAGAACCCACCACCAATGCGGTGAGCGACCATAGGGACAATTTATTCGTTGATGAGCTCATTGTCGTTTTCCTTCCTGACACCTGTCATAAGTTATTTGTTATTAAAGGATAAACTTAATCATGCACTGACGATTAAATCATAGCTGCAATCATGGATTTTTCCTGTTGAGAGACATTTTTCACCATCACCACCCCAAAAAAATTGGTTTAATATTTCAAGATAAACAAAGAAATCAGTATAATAAACTAATAAATTGATAATCATCAGCCGACAATGCGACAAAAGGGCATAATAAAATTTATGTCTGATTGTTGTACAGAGATAATCTATTTGACGAGCGTTACAGTAAAATGAAAGCTTTTACTTTCAAATGGCGAAATACTGCGAAGTCGGATTGGCAACATGTCGTAGCAAAATCAGACTAATCTCAGGTGAAATAGAAATCGCTGAGTAGCACTGCAAAAAGAAAGGTTTTGAGTTAAGCGGGCAACCGTAGAGAATATGATAGGCATCTTTTTCACAATAATTTTACATTGTATGCCTTCGCTAGTTATACTAAGATTATTTTCATAAAAAACAGCACGGTGAGCTATACTGAAAACCATTCGAGTTACTTATAGGTGAGGGATGTAGTCAAGACTCAAGTGACTCGATGAAAGTATATACAGGCTCAGCCATAGGCGATTGCATAATGAGTAAAAGTTTCGGTCTACCTGCATTGAAGAGTCTGAGCTGCTTTTCAGCAGTTACCTTTTTTTCAACCAGCCAGATTTGCGCTTATGAATGCTTTCTAAGAGCTGACACAATGAGTGCGCTGTATTTCGTGTCGATCATTGCACAACCACTGTTTTTTATTATCATGGGTTATCTTGATGAAGTGGGTAAGTTATCTAAAATAGAGATTGCCTTTAAGATTAAATCCATTTTAATGATAATGATATTATGGAATGTGGTTTTCTCCCTGCTGAAAACACAATATATCCAACAGGGATATATTTTACAGAATGGGATATTGTTAAATATGGGGATCATTTATTTGCTTTACCCAATCATTGTCAAAGCGATTAATAACTTAAAGGTGACTGCAGGGGTTTTTATTGGCCTGGTGGCTATTATTGCGCTGTTGGATATATTCAGCCCCTTGGATACCACAGATGACCCACTATTCATATCGAGTTACTCATTTATTTGGATCTGGAGTGGATATTACATCGTTGGGCATGTGTTGGGGGAGGCCCCTGGGCGGCGGTTTACTAAACAGCCTAAGGTGTTGTTGGTAGCCAAATTATTGGTTGTTCCTATCGGCATTTCGATGTTTTTTTATGAGCGCTACTTATCAACGCACACTCTAATCAGTGTAGCCGGTTGGTTTGTGCTGGAGCATTTACATCTGCTGGCCATGAGCCTAGCGCTGTTTGTTCTGTTTGATAATATCGACATAAAAAACAGGCTGATAATCACCATAGTGAAGTTTATCAGCCCGGCAATGGTTGGCGTGTACATTGTGCACTACAGCGTATTTTACTTTATTATAACGCTGTATGATTTCCAAAGTGCCTTACTAAAATTCATATTGCTCATCATAGTTTTCATTGTCTCCGTACTCGTTTCAAGGCTGTTATTGCTAAACCGCTTTACTGCCAGGATTATCACCTTTTGACTCGGTGGCTTTGGGTATATAGCGGATCTTAAAGCCGGTAATCCCCAAGGCCAGCGTAATTAAAGGGGCAGCAATATTGAATACGGCAAAGGGCATATAGGCCATGGTGGAAACGCCCAACACTGCGGCCATATAAGCCCCACAGGAGTTCCATGGAATAAGCGGGGAGGTGACTATCCCTGCATCAGAAACGATACGTGAGAGGTTTTCCGGTGCTAAGCGTCGTTTGGCAAATTCAGCCTGGAATAACCGAGTCGGCAAAAGCAATGCAATATATTGATCACCTGCGGTAATATTAAGCCCAATTGCGGTGGCAACCACCGATGTAAATAGACGACCAACCGTTCTGGCACGTAACAGCAGTGGGGTAACCAGTTTATTCAGCAGACCAAAGTCATCTACCATAATGCCGAATGTCACCGCACCAATAATCAACCAGATGGTTAGCAACATACTGTCCATACCACCACGGGAAAGTAGGGCATCAATCTGCATCATTCCGGAGTTTTCTTGAAAGCCATTCGCCATCGCCACCCAAACGGCCTTAATGGCTAATAGCGGTGCAGCGGTATCGGGTTCGGCAATAAATCTTTCAATAACCTGCGGCTGCATAAAAGAAGTCATCACCCCCGCCAGTAAGGCAGACGACATGATGGCTAATGATGCAGGGACTTTATATACCGAGAGTATCAACAGTAATACCAGCGGCAACAGATTCCACGGGGTGATATTAAATAGTTCACTGAACCGCATCAGCTCATTATCGGTGACCGTGGCATCAAAAGCGCCAATCGGGTCCAGCCCCAAGAGAATAAAGGCACACAGGGCGAGAAACGCGGCAGGAATGGTGGTCCAAAGTTGTGCACGGATATGTTTATAGAGTTCGACGCCATTTAATTGCGCTGCCAGTACCGTCGTTTCAGACAACGGTGAAATTTTATCTCCTACATAAGCGCCGGAGACCACGGCACCGGCGGTGATTTCAGGGGATATCCCCAGCATAGTGGCTAAACCAACCAAGCCTACCCCTAATGTTCCTGCAGTGGTCCAGGAACTACCGATACTTATAGAGACGCCGACACAAACCAGAAAAGCGATGGGGTAAAACCAGTTGGGGCTAATCATGATAATGCCGTAATACACCATGGTGGGAATAGTGCCAGACATATTCCAAGTACCAATCAGTGCACCGACAGAAAAGAGAATAAAAATGGTCCCTGAAACTGTTGATATTCCTTTACGTCCAGATTCAGCAAGTTCCTCCCACGAATGACCATTCTTCAAGATAATCATTGAGGCAATCATGGAGCTGAGAATGATCGCCACCTGTAGCGGGCCGTTAACCGCGTCAAGACCAAACAAAGCCACAGAAGCACCCACCAACACAATCAGTGTGACAATGGGCAGGATGGCATCCAGGTAACTGGGCGCTTTGATCGGGCGAGGGGCTTTAGTCTTAATGCTCATATGTACTCCACAGACGGTTAAAACGAGAGGAATGCCTGAATTTCACGTCAAGAAACTGCGATAGCTGTGGCAGTTAGTTACTGCGATAAGTATAGCTCGCTGTACTATATCGCGATGATTATTTTAATAATTAGCGACAGCCCAAGTTTACTGCTATAGCGCGGTTTGGCGGCATAACCAGCAACAGTGAACACAGTGATTAAACGGCTGGGAATAGGGAATGCAGACACGGAAAATGCTTTCCAGAGACTATCACTCAGTTGCGTTAGGTAGGCTATACCGAATTTATAAACATTGAATTTATCGACATAGAATTTATGAACATTGATTTATAAACACGGCTATCACAACCCGATATTATGCCCCTGAAAAAGTTGTTTTATTCCCCTGAAGTTGCAGCAAATCGGCCAAGGTGACAGGGCGTGAGGTCACCAATTTGGTACTGTAAAACAGTAGCAGTTCGGCGGTGGCGACGGCATCGAGCAGTGCATCGTGCGCGGGATAATCCGGTAATCCAGCTTTTTGACGTAATACGGATAAACGATAGTCACCGCTGAGTTCCCGTTGGTGACGATAACGACGTTTTTCCATCTGCAGCGTGTCTAACCAAAGTAGCGGTGGTGGCGGTAAACCAAACCGGCTGGCAATATAGGCCTCAATAAAACGCCGCTCGACCATGCTACCGTGTGCCAGCATGACCTGCCCAGCCATGTTGGCCAACAGGGCTTCCATTAAAAGGTCGAGAGGTTGACCGGTAGCTAACAGCTCAGGCAGTAGTTGGTTAATCACGGCGGTCTCGGCATTGATCGACCGAGGATCATTAACGTAGCTATGATCGGCACTGCTGAGGGCGATCCCGCCGTCGTTGAGTGCTACCGTCCCGATACTCAGAATATGATGAAGATAAGGATCTAGCCCGGTGGTTTCAAAATCGAGTGCCAGGATGGGCAGTTGTGCCAGTGAGCAACTGGCACTAGGTAGGGGTGAGAGCAACAGATCTTTGAGTACCTTGGGGAGCACCGGATGTTGCGCCAGATAATGGGCACGGGCACGCTCCAGTTTCGACAACGGCGCAAAGTAGCGAAAAACGGCCAGCATGATCAGTTACTCCTTAATAAAACGTAATTTAGCGAAGTCTTGCAGATCCCCAATAATACGGAACGCATCCTTTAAGTGTTTACGTTCAAAGCTGCCAAATTGATCCGGACGGATCAGGTTATTCGGCTGCAAACCTTGCTTTAACGCATTAAGTTGATGCAAATAACGGATACGCAGCACAAAACGATAAGCGCCGATAATATTCTTATAACTCTCCTCTGATAGAACCTGATGCTGTTGGGCGTAGAGAAAGCGCTCTTCAGTGCCAGTTTGGGTACAACCGGCAGCCATGCCGTAAATGCGCGCCAGATCGATAATCAACGTTAAGGCATAACGCTTGATATTCAGTACCGGCGTATCGTGCCCATTTTTTTCCAACACCAGATTTTTGAAGATCCCCAATGGTGGTTGGGTAGCAATGGAATCACGAGTCAGCGCACGCAAGAACACCGGGTGCTGAGCAATTAGGCTATACAGATGCTGTTGCAATTGATTACAGAGCTCCTTGTTACCATGTAGCGCACGTAATTCAAGAAACACACTGGCATTCAATAACTTATCGTATTCGGGATTGGTCACCCATTTATGATAGTAGGCTTGCCAGATACGCAGCGGCTGACACCATTTATGCACCGAGGCCATATAATTGCCCGAACAGAGTGGGTAGCCACAACTGTCTAATCCCTCTACAACTAATTTTGCCAGTTGCAAAAAATAGTGGCGATCTTGCTCCGTGGCCTCATCCGCCATAATGATGGCATTGTCTTGGTCCGAGAACATATGGACTTCGTTCCGCGCCTGCGAACCCGCCGTCAGCCAGACATAATCACAGGGTGGAGGCCCGTATAACGTTTCCCCCATCTGCAACAACCGATGACAATACGCATCCATGATCAGTGCCATCACTTGGCCAATGTTCTCGCCTGGCACATTTCCTTCTACTAAGGCTTCAAAAATAGCCTGGCGTTCCACAGTGAGTGCGCTGAGGGCTTCAATACTTTCGCAATATTTAATTTTTTCAATCAGGAAGATGGCTTGTACGCGGTGGTTATGCACCAGATGCGAAGTAGTCAACAAACCCAGTACCTGATGGTCTCGAACTATTGGCAACCCGCGAATATTATGCTGCATCATTAACGAAGCTGCTTTCAGTACCAAATCATCAGGATGAATGGTCACTGGGTTCGGGGTCATCACTTCACGGATAGGGCGTGTAATATCGAACCCTTCGGCAATCACCCGTTTGGTCATGTCACGATCGGTGATTAGGCCAACCAGCTCTCCTGCGGCCATCACGACCGCCGTGGAAGAGCGGCAATTCAGACGCATTTCCCGTGCGACTTGCTGGATGGACATATTTTCATCCACCACTGCAATCTTGCCGCTATGGATCTCACTGACACGGCGCATGAAGAGCCCTTTGTCGTTATCCGACCAAACCACATTCAGCGCGGATTGCAAACGCTCTCGCGCTTGGGCCGCGAACAGGTTGGCATATTGCGGGTGTTCATGCAGTAACTGCTTGAGCTTACTATGCGGGATTTGGTACAGCAAAGTGTCATCAATCGCCGTGACGTTGTAACAATCAGCAGGGTTGCCCGGCGTACTGGCAAGAAAGGTAAAACCAAACAAGTCATCAGGCCCGAGCTTTGCACGCAACACGCCGTTGGACATACGCTGCTCTAACGCACCAGTACGCACAATGTAGAGATAACGCTCCTGCGCATCAATATCAAAGGGCAAGCTCTCTCCTTGCCCAAGATAACTGATACGCACGGTTTGGGCGATTCCCTGTTGTAATTGGGCTGGCAACTGATCGAATGGATCGATACGTGCGATAAAATCAATGATATTGGGCAGTAGGGTCTGAGACATGTTAGCAACCTGTTGGATGTGGTTTCAGGCTGTGATGACAACCTGAATGCTGCTCGACTAGGGGTTTTCTTTAACCAGTGATGGTGTGCTCCGCTGAGTGCGGTACATTTTCAAAATAGTGTAGCTGTTGATGACCAGGAATGAGCCTTCCAGCAAAATGCCACCAATGGAACCGGCCCAAATATTATGTGTCACCCAACAGATGGTACTGGCCAGCATGCACAGGCGCAGCGCCAGCCCATCCAAGCGAAATAGTGCATAAGTGCTCAGGGTGGTACCAATCACGGTGAGCCATTGGATCGGATGATTGATCTGTGGGATCACCAGTCCCCAAGCCAAGACAATGAATAGCAGCATCACCAGTGTGGTGCGGTAATAACCTGAGATCCAGGTGCGCACGGCACATAACAAACAATTGATGGCGGCGACGGTTGCGCCCAGCATCAGGAAATGAACCGCCAGTAGGGCGCCGTTAAGGGTAAGATGCAACCGCAGTTTGCTATCTTGCCGTTGTAAAAAGGCGGTAATACCGATAGCACAGGCTAATAGCCCAAGGAGTTGTGCCAGCCAATGTGTATCAAAAGACATTATCAGTTTCCCTGTGTGTAATTGGCAACAAAGGCGCCATCCGGCGCCTTAGGTCTATCGAGGCGCTCACCAAGCCGCCTTGTAGAGTATCCATCTTATTAATGAGAATTCAGTGCCGCTTTACGGCGATCTTCTGCACCCGCACTGCGCTTTAATAGATAACCAATCAGCAAGATGGAGCCCGCACAGGCGGCGTACAGCACACGTCCCCACAGCGGGTTAGGCAGCAACACCATCAACATTAAACCCGCGCCCATCATCAGGGTGATATGCCCCAACTTGTTACGCTGCATACGGTCAAAGGTATCTTGTTCATCATCAGCGATGACCGGTGTTTCTATATCTTTAAAGAAATCCTGAATGCGCTGACTTTCTGCCGCAGTGAAACTCTCAGGCTTATAAAATAGGGTTGTCGCCCAGAAAAAACCACCTGTGAGGAATAAATGAGCAGCAACAGTGATAGTGGTGGTGAGTTCAGAGATTTCACGCTTGGTCAGAGTGACACCAAACTGGTCAGCCAACCATTGTGCAGTAAAGACATTCATCACCAGCCACGAGACAAACATCCCGAAGCACACGGTACCCCATGCAGCCCATTTAGGCGTTTTACGAATAAACATGCCAAAAAACAACGGGACTAAAATTGGCGACTGGAGCAGGGTGGCAACACGCATCATCAGTTCAAACAGGCTCAGCCCTTTAAGTTGAGCAAACAATTGAGCAACCAAGATGACTAATATGCCATTGATCAACGTCACCAACTGACTAATGCGCAAGGTTTTCGCTTCACTCATTGGTTTGTTACGGCAAACAATAGGCGCCCAGAAGCTGCGGACAAAAATACCCGCATTACGGCACAAGGCAGAGTCCATGGAAGACATGGTCGCTGCAAACAGCCCGGCAACCAGCAGACCGACGACACCCAGAGGCATATAACGTTCTGCAAACACCAGATACACCGCATCGCTTGCTTTATTGCCCAATTCAGCGTGTGCTGCTGCCGCATCAGGGACCAGGACCGCCATCGACCAAGGTGGAATAAACCAAATTATCGAACCAAAAATCATCAGGGCCATCGCTAATAGCGCTGCTTTTCTGGCGTTATTAGAATCTTTGGCATTCAAGAAGCGGTAAGAGTCCTGCATGTTATTGATGCTTTGCAGTTGCTTGACCAAGAAGAATAGGAAAGAACCAACCAACAACAGGCCGTAGTTCATATCTGGCCCCATCACAAAGTTGGTTGGGAATTTCTCAATAATTTCAGTTGGCCCACCGACAACAACCAGCGCAACCACCGCACAGGCAACAGAAACTACCGCCACAACCAGTGTTTGCACAAAGTCACTGGCGACCACGCCCCATGCGCCACTAAGCATCGAAATCAACAGTACTGAGATGCCGGTAACCCAGATGGTGGTATCCATATCGTAGCCAAATACCGCACCGACAAAAATAGCCAACCCGTTCAGCCAGACACCGCCGTTGAGGATACTCAGCGGAATGATGGCCCAGGTAAAGAATTGTTCATTCCCTTTGCCGAAACGACGATCAATCGCTTCGGTAGGGGTATCCACGCGCATTTGGCGGAAACGTTGGCTGAACCACCAGTAAGAGACAATATAGGCAAAGATATTGCCGAGAAAGACAAAGGTGACTGCGAAACCATCAGTAAACGCTTTGCCCGCAGCGCCGGTAAAGGTCCACGCGGAAAATTGCGTCATAAAGGCGGTAGCACCGACCATCCACCACAACATCCGACCACCGCCCCGGAAGTAGTCACTGGCGGAGTTACTCGCCATTTTTTTGAAGGCGAGACTGATGAAAATCATCAGCAAGAAGTAGCCTCCAAGGACCAAGATATCAATATTCATAGCGTCTAACGCCCCTATTTAATTAAAAGTATTCCATTCTCGGGCCACAGAAAAAGATAAAATGAACCGATGTTTTAAAAATATTTGCACACTTTACATCTTTTAGGAACATTGTTTCAATTTCTTATCGATCTAGATCACAAAATTTAGGTGAGAATGACTGATTTTTTCCGTTATTGAGGGGGTAGTCCCAAATTTATGAAACATGGGTTTAATTAGGTTTATTTCTCACTGTGCTGACTCTATCCTTTTGAAAACATAAAGCCTTGTAGGCAATAGGGTTAGCGGAGAGGGTGGTATGCAACATCATGAACGGTTACAGCAGGTGTGCGCTTTACGCAGTCATCAGTTTGCAGCGCAAGTGGTGGAGCGTCTCAAGGCTGATAATCAACAGGTTCTGACACACAGCGTATTGGTGCCCAACCATTCTAAAGCCACATGGAATCTCTACTATTTTTGTCCTGATCACGGTGTACGTCTTGATTGGCGTTGGGACTCGTCAGAAATACATCGCTGCCCGGTGGATGGGGCGTTATTTACCGGGGAACCCTATGATGGTGGGTGGTGGCGCGGTCTGAATGGCTTGAATGCCAAAGCGTGCCATGAATTGGCGTTACTGTGGTTGCTGACCGATAACGTTATTTACTTACAAAAAGTACGTGAGTTGTTGCTGGGATACGCGGAACAATACCCTGACTATCAGGAGCACGGGGGGATTCCTTACAATGGGCCTGGGAAAGCGAACGCACAAACACTGTGTGAAGCCAACTGCCATCTGGATTTCGCTCAGGGTTATGACTACATTCGTACCGCACTGTCTACGGAAGAACAGCAAACCATTGAACAGCGTTTACTCCGTGAAGGGGCTGAGTTTTTAATGGCGCACCGTGGCGAACAACTGCATAACCATGAGGTTAAGATCGGGGCAACCATCGGTATTATCGGGTTTATTTTACAGGATCCGCGTTATCTTGAGTTTGCGCTAGCAGGGAAGTATGGCTTGAAAGGGCAGTTACAGCGCGGAGTCCTGGCTGAAGGCCTCTGGTTCGAAGGGTCGATCCATTATCACTACTACGCGTTGCAGGCATTTTTGCAGTTCGAAAAGTGGGCTTGTGATACCCCTTACTCGCTGGCTGCGGAACCGAATCTTGCCAAGATGCTCGCTTTCCCCTTGAGGTTACTGGACAGCAGCGGCCGTTTTCCGCGCATCAATGATTGCATCGCCGGGCAGGAGTGGTTAACGCATAATCATCTGTATGAGTTTGCTTACCGCAAGTATCGGCAACCGGCTTATGCGCAGGCACTGCAGACCATCTATCGCCGTAAACCACGAAATGATCTTGATGCATTACTTTATGGCTGTGAACCATTGCCCGCCGCTGATGATCAACCGCTAGCGGCCGAACTGCATGCCCCTGTGGCGGGGTTGACCTTATACCGTGACCTGCAACATGGGCACCAGTTATTGGTGAAGCACAGCCCCTATGGCGGTGAACATGATCACTATGATCGTTTATCGATCTCACTGATGCGGGCGGGTGTTGATCTGTTGCCTGACCTTGGCACTACTGGCTATGGTGCTGAACTGCATTATGGTTATTACAAAAACTCGTCTACGCATAATACATTGGTGATCGACCAAAGTAATCAGCCACCCACTATCCCGAAATTGCTATCACGGCAGGGGGGTGATGGCTTTAATTTGCTGGATGTGAAAGTGGATTGGAGTCAACCTTATCCGGGGCTTGATAGCTATACCCGAGTTCAGTGGGATCAACAGGCCTATCAGGATGTCACCTTCCGGCGCATTCTGCTGTGGCTGGATCAAGCGGCAGTGGAAATCGATCTGGTTCACAACCCGCATCAGCGCCAGATGGATCTGGTTTGGCTGGTCCGTGGGGAGTTAGCGCGGCCAGAAGCTATTTGGCAACCATTAGATAACCCGATCACCACCGGAGCATTAGCACGCATGCATCACTGCATGGGGTTACCGTTATCCGCCAAGTCTACACCGAGTGAAAGGTTACACTACAACGTGAATGCCGCCGCACCATTCAGCCAGTGGATCTTCGGTGAGGGTGAGCTCCTGAGCGGGCGCGCACCGGATAACCCGGCAACCCAGGATCTTTCCTGCCTGCTGTTACGTAGCCGCGCAATTCAGGGGCGGACGTTGATGCTACATGACTTGTCAGTGGATCGGCCGATAGAGGAAGTTAATGTAGAATGGCAACACAATACACTGAGCTTGACTTGGATGCGTGACGGTGTCACAAAATCACTGGTGTTGGAGATTACCGAAACCCAATCACATGCTGGTTGGTGTTAAGGGGAATAGAAGGGTGCGTATGGCCGTTTATAGTAGAAAATTAGCCGTTTTAACTTTTTCGTTTCTTATCGTATTAACTGCTTATCCAGTTTCTGGAGCTGAAATAACCAATGTTACATTGAGCGATAATCCGGTAGCCCAACCCATTCGGAATTGTGCTATTCCTCTCAGAAAACTCTTAGCAAGTTCTAACTAGGCTATGGTTGCCAGTGAACATCCACGTCCAGAAGATCTGGGGTTCCTGATTGAACACCATGATGACCGCAAAGGGCTCGAATTTATTCAAATCATTAATGAACATCAACGGAAAACCGATTCATCACCCAATGCAGGCCATTATGGATGGGTAATTTACGATCCAAAAACAGGTGAATTATTGGATGAGAGTCTCGATGAGGGCCACCCAGTAAAATTGAAGATTGATAAAACAGCAGCTCAGGAATATCAATCATGCCGCGCTGCTGATGAACAATGTTATCAGGCCATTCAAAATATGGGCGATGATCCCACTGCGGGATTTTATCCTAATGCTTTCGAGGTGGCTGGCGATTCCAGCGAACGATATGTGAAGATTGCTGAAAATCGTCAACCCTTTTATTGGGCCCCCAACAAAAACTGTGCCGTGAAAGCATTTCTGGTTAATCGAGATAAGGTGCTGGCGTTATCCTGGGGGCAGAATAATGGTTTTGTATGGACTCGCTATATACATCCAGCAACGCAGAAAATGACTGAAGGATGGCTACCGCAGGAAGTTTTGGAAACAAAACAACAACGATGTGATGATGTTCGGCAGGAGTCTGGCGTGGGTTCCACCTCTATTGTGGAGTTTATAACACGAGAGGTCGCCAATAATCAGCAGCGGCTCTATTTCTACGATGCGCCTGACCCGATTTGCCTCGGTGAAGAAAAGTCATTTATTGTCGATGGTGATAAAGTGCAGGTATTGAACGAACCAGTTTTTGCTGGCTATCTCTTGGTTCGCTATACCCATCCGGTGACGCATGATGTGACGGAAGGATGGGTACCAGTGAGTGGATTGAAGTAAACATAACAATTGGTGTCGAATGGCAACCCAATGCACTGTTCTTGACTTGGGGGTGTCGTGACGGTGTCACAAAATCACTGGTGTTGGAGATTACCGAAACCCAATCACAGGCTGGTTGGTGTTAACCTGCCTAATTAAATTCTTGCAATGATAACAAAACCATTTGGAGCAACAGATGTTTTCGGGGGATATTATCTGAGTAGCCAAAAATTGATTGTGTCGGGTTGGCTAACTGAATATTCACTTATATTTTGAGGTGCACATGTTTACTGATTTACAAGGACGACGCGTCTTGATCACCGGATCCAGTGCGGGTATCGGGTTGGCGGCAGCTAAAGCCTTTGCTGCGCAAGGCGCATCAGTGGGGATCTGTGGGGCGCGTGATGCTAAAGAAGGTGCTAGTCTGCTGGCAGAATTCAAGACATTGGGTGCTAACGTCGCCTATTTCCAAGCTGATTTGACTCAATCCTCTGAGTGTGCGCGTTTGGTTGAGGCCTTCGTCAACCATTTCGGCGGCATGGATGTGCTGATCAACAACACCGGTGGTTTAGGTGGTCGTCAGCGTTTGGAAGAGATCGACGATGCATTTTTTGATCATGTGATGGACCTTAATGGTCGCTCAGCTTTAATGATGACCAAATATGCCATCCCGCATTTGCGCCATAGCGTAAAAACCCATGGACAGACGGCCTCGGTGATCAGTACGGGTTCGATTGTCGCTCATGAGGGCGGGGGAATGGGTACATCACTCTATGCCGCTTCCAAGGCTTGGTTGCACAATATTAACCGTAGCTGGGTCAAAGAATTCACTCAGGACGGGATTCGCTTCAATATTATTTCCCCAGGTGTGATCGATACTGCTTTTCACGCTGATAAGAGCGATGAGTTTAGAGCGCGCATCGCAGAAAATATCCCAATGAAACGCTTTGGGCACAGTGATGAAGTGGCTCCTGCATTCCTGTTCTTTGCTTCCCACACCTGCAGTAGCTACATCACCGGCCAAATCCTTGATATTAATGGCGGGCAAATAATGCCTTAAGGGCTTTAGCAAACGGTGCGTTAAGTTAATGCAACTGGCTGTCGCGATGGCAGCCAGTAGATGTGGGGAATGGCGGGGGATTCATACTATTAATATTTTGAGCCTACAAGTACAAAAAACGGATATTTTAATTTGATAAGGAGAATAAGGAAGTGTCGAATAACAACTTTACGAACATAGTCTCCGTTCTTCACGTGAATGATTTCGACGGAGCCGTTGAATGGTATGCCAAATGGCTTGGGCGCAAGCCAGATGTTACACCTGATGAGGGAATCGCCGAATGGCAACTGGCAGAAAATGCCTGGATTCAAGTTTCGGTTGCTCCTGACCCAGGCCTTGCAGGTAAATCATTTGTAGTTTGCGGTGTCCGCGATATCGAAGCACAAAGGGCCGTTTGTCAAGACGCTGGTGTTACCGCTAGCGAAACACAGAACCTAGGATTCATAAAGCTTGCGCAAGTCTGCGATCCAGCCGGAAACACCGTGATGTTCGTCCAAGAAATGTAGATTCTGGCTTTTTAAGGGGGTTCTATGTCTTAAGGGAACGGCGTTGATCGTTATCTCGGCTGCTGGCATGAGGAGGGTGATGCATTAGCCCAGATGGCAATGGCCAATTACATGAGATCTTGGGCGTTGATACTTGACGTGATGTCGCATTTTGCAGCTTCGCTTCCACTCGGCCAATAAGGAATAAACAATGAGGATCAGAGTAGCCACATCGTTCGATGTGGCTGATATGTTTCGTATTCGTATTTGTGTTAATGAAAACAAAATGACAATGACCGAATTAGCTGCGTACGGCATTACGCCAGAATCTCTTCCCGGGATGCTCTCTGGTGACGGTCAGGGGTGGGTTGCAGAACATGACGGAAAAATTGTCGCATTCGCTATGGCTGATGCCAGTGAAGCTACAATTTTCGCACTATTTGTCGAGCCATCGTTTGAAGGTCTTGGTATTGGCCGACGCTTGATGGCTGAAGCCGAGCGATGGTTAGTTGATATGGGATGTTCGCAAGCATGGCTGGAGACAGACAGCGATACTGATGTACGTGCAAACGGTTTTTATCGTCACCTTGGGTGGGTGGAAAACAATAAACAGAAAGATGGTCAGACAAAATTCATTAAAAATTTACAGTCACTCAACGAGGACTGACTCAGACGACGAACAAAAACTTTGTTGACACAGGCTTATAAAAATTACATCCATCATCCAAAACCGTTAAAGCCAATGTCGTCAAATCGCAGCTTCGCTCCCACAGGGCCTTGTATAATGTCTCTGATCCAAAAAAGCCATAAACCTTGGGGATGGTAAGCCCGAAGCGTATGGTGAGGGAAGTGTATGACTGGCAGGGTTCACAGGGCAGTTATGTACTAAGTAGCCTGATATTCTATTTAACATAATATACATTATACGCACCAATGTAACGGTACGTGGAATCTAGCTATCTAGCGCAGATTGCCCCCCCAGACTAGCAAATCCTCTCGCAACGTCACTATGTACATTGCTATTAGGCAGACATTTCTAATGAGCCTTGACAAAGGGAACGATAAGCGAAATCTGAGGTCATATGGTCTTGGTTATGTTCATGCGACAACGCAATGGCGCTTGGATGACCGATTGGCGTGCTAATTTGCGTTAGGAAATGCTCTGTCTGGCAACCTGTTTGCGAATTTGATGAAGCACCTTATGTATAGATTGGAATGGATTTATTTATGGAGTTCGCAATGCCCGTACTTTTCAGGATGAAAGTTGTACCACTGGTTTTACTGTTGGCAGTCGTTTTTGCATTCTTACTTAACTGGCCCGTGTTATTGCATTTTTACGATATTTTGACCCATCTCGAACACGTTAAGATTGGTTTCATGATCTCGATTCCGTTCGTGTTGGTAGCGGCACTCAACTTCGTGTTTATGCCCTTCTCGATTCGTTATCTGTTAAAACCATTCTTCGCCTTGTTGCTCGTCACAGGTTCCATAGTTAGTTACTCCACACTCAAATATAAAGTGATGTTTGATCAGACAATGATCGAAAACATCATTGAAACAAACCCTCAAGAAGCCCATTCCTACCTGAATGGCTCACTTATTTTATGGATTCTATTAACCGGCATTGTTCCAGCTATCCTGCTGTTTTTGATAAAAATTGAATATCCGTCAAAATGGTACAAAGGCATTGCCTACCGTTCTCTGTCAATGATGGCATCGTTGACTTTAGTTGCCGGTGTTGCCGCACTCTATTACCAGGATTATGCCTCCGTCGGGCGCAATAACTCGACGTTGAATAAAGAGATTATCCCGGCGAATTACACTTACAGCACTTTCCAGTATGTTAAGGATAGGTACTTTAAGACTGAAGTGCCCTTCCAGACGCTGGGGGATGATGCTAAACGCGTCGCCAGTAACGAAAAGCCCACGCTGATGTTCCTGGTGATTGGCGAAACTGCACGTAGCCAGAATTTTTCGATGAACGGTTATGCGCATGATACCAACACCTTTACCAGCAAATCTGGCGGCGTTATTTCGTTTAAAGACATGCATTCCTGTGGTACTGCGACAGCAGTTTCCGTGCCGTGCATGTTCTCGAATATGAACCGCACCGAGTACGATGGTAAAAAAGCATCCAACAGTGAAAACTTCCTCGATATTGTGCAGAAAACCGGTGTCTCGCTGTTGTGGAAAGATAACGATGGCGGTTGTAAAGGCGTGTGTAACCGCATTCCGACTATCGAAATTAAGCCTAGTGATAACGCAAAACTGTGTGATGGAAAAACCTGCTATGACGATGTGATGCTTGAAAACCTTGATACGGAAATCGCTAAAATGGCAGGAGACAAGCTGGTCGCCTTCCATATGATTGGCAGCCATGGCCCGACCTATTACCAGCGTTACCCGGCTGAGCATCGGCAATTTATGCCAGAATGTGCACGCAGCGATATAGAAAACTGTACTCAGGAACAACTGGTTAACACCTACGACAACACTGTTCGTCACAGCGACTATGTCCTAGCGCAGATGATAGAAAAACTAAAAACATACAGCGGTCAGTACAACACCGTGCTGCTGTATGTTTCCGATCACGGTGAGTCTTTGGGCGAACGCGGGCTGTATCTCCATGGCACGCCATACAAACTGGCACCGGATCAGCAGACGCATATCCCGATGCAGGTCTGGATGTCACCGGGATTTATTGCTGAGAAACACATCAATATGTCTTGCCTGCAGGATCATGCGGCGAAAAAACCGTACTCTCACGACAATCTGTTCTCGTCCGTTCTGGGGCTTTGGGACATCAGCACCAGCGTCTATAATCCGGACAGCGATTTGTTCCGCGAATGTCGAGGCTAATGGTCCGTTGACAATGGCATAAAGCTTGGCACAGAGGTGACGGAAAAATCAGGGGTTCCAGTGTAGAACCCCTATACGTTACATATTACGATTTTCAGTGCGCGAGTTAAGCAGTGAAATACAGCCGCCTTGCGCTTCTTTCGCAAGGCTATCCGTCATCACTGCAAACCCGATGAGGAAAAGATTACCCTAATACAAAGGAAATATCTGAAGTTCAGGTTACTTAGGGGCATAAAGCGGAGCAATGTCCATATAGATATATGTGCCAGCCACTTTATTATCTTTTATTTTAAATACATCGGTCACTGGTAATGTGATGGTGCTACCATCATGACGGGTATAAGTGACATTCATTTCAGCAACAATACTTGATTTATCATGCCAAGAGTGAACAACTTCATGTTTTAACCCTTTAATGCTGCTATAAAAGTCAGTCTGAGATTTTGCAATCGCTTCTTTTCCAACTGCTTCTGGAAAATTACCGAATTTAAACTTTGAATTGTCAGTTAATAATTTGGCAAATTGCGTAGGATCCATGCTGTCAATTGCCTGTAAAATCGAATCAAGTTTGATAGTTTCTTGTTGAGCCGCTTGGGGAGCGGCAATCTGTGCCTCAGCGCTGTCAAGGGTAGAGGCTCTTGCAGTGACATTATCAGCCTGACTACTGAAGGAGACTAGAGTAACAGTAGATAATAAAGCAAATAATTTGATTTTCTTCATGGTATTATCCTGGTTAAAATGTTTATATTTAACAAAGTGATTTATTGTATTAAATAAGCATACATCAGTTATCATCATTAAAGAACACTAACTATTTGCACCAGTCTTTCAGAAAAAATGAAATAGTCGGTTTTGTTGAAGTATATGGATGGCAATAGAGATTATATGCTGATGGACCATGATGTATTAAAGGGCTTTAAACTTTTTTGCTCTTTGGCCCATTAGCCATCCCACTAGTTCCCTTAACTAAGAAAGAGCTGATCATTGAGTTGGCAGCGACCAAACGCTAAGGCGTATTATTTAGTACAGACCACCTGCCTTGGACGATAAAACCAAGGCAGGTACCTCTGCATCTAAAATAACCATCTGATAAATATAAATAACATCCTTATATTTATCAGATGGTTTTAAACTGATCCTTCTTTCTCAATAACCAGGATACGGGCTTCACCTTGCGGATAAGCAATATGCTCGCACCCTATTCCGGCATAAAATATATCCCCGGCATTAAGGAGAGCCTTTTTCAGCTCACCTTGCTCTTTGTAATGCATCTCGACAGAACCCTCCATAACAGCAAAGACCTACTGCCCATCGTTGACATGCCATTTGTAAGGTGCATCCGTCCAGTGAAGACGGACTGTAGTACCCTCGAAATTGGCAATATCGAGGGCTCCCCACGCTCTATCGGAACTAAACTGTTTACTGGAGAACACTTTTGAATTCATAAGTATTACTTCTTTTCAGTTTGTTGAAATGGATATTCAATATATTCATCGATTTTTAGTGTTGTCGCACTCTGTTCTGTAAAATATCATGTGCCACCGTTACCAACTGAAATCACGCAAGATAATTATGCCCACAATCATTACCCATGCTGCGGTGCCCTTGTGTCTTGGTTTGGGCCTCGGTCAGAAAGTTATCCCCCCTCGCCTGTTACTGGCGGGTATTGCGTTTTCCATGCTGCCGGATGCCGATGTGGTGGCGTTTAAATTTGGTGTAGCTTATGGCAATGCTTTCGGGCATCGGGGTTTTACCCATTCACTGCTGTTTGCGGTACTCATGCCTACCTTGGCACTGCTGTTTTACCGTTGGTTTAAAGTGGCTCCCATCAAAACCTGGTTATTCCTGTTTATCTCGTTACTGTCGCATAGTCTATTGGATTCAGTCACCACCGGGGGTAAAGGGGTTGGTTGGTTATGGCCTTGGAGTAGCGAACGCTTTTTTGCACCTTGGCAAGTGATCCGTGTTGCTCCTTTCGAACTGCACAAATATCTCACTCCCAGCGGGCATGCGGTGATTGTTTCAGAATTGCTCTGGGTATGGTTGCCTGGCGTAATCCTTATGGCTGCCATGATCATCGCGCGTAAATACCGGAGCAATAGCCAGTAAAAATAGACAATAGCAGCTATAGCTCTTGCGCTATTGGCAATTCAATTTGTGAGTATAACGCCATCGCGCTAGAGTAGCCGGTAAAGTAAAAACAGTTGAGGACAGTAATATGATTATTTTTGTCACCGGTGCTACCTCCGGTTTTGGTGAAGCGATCGCCCGTAAGTTTGTCGGTGAAGGTCACCAAGTGATTGCCACTGGGCGTAGAATTGATCGCTTGGAAGCATTACAGGCAGAGTTAGGGGATGCGCTGTATATTGTCCGCTTGGATGTTCGCAATCGTGCTGCCATTCAACAAGTTATTGCTGAATTGCCAGCCGCACTGCGTGATGTGGATGTATTAGTGAATAATGCAGGCTTGGCATTAGGCCTGGAGCCTGCCCATAAGGCCAATATTGATGATTGGGAAACCATGATCGATACCAATACCAAAGGGTTGGTCAATATCACTCGGGCCTTATTGCCAGCCATGGTCGAGCGCAATGTGGGTCATGTGATTAATATTGGCTCCACCGCCGCCAACTGGCCGTATGCCGGTGGTAATGTTTATGGGGCTACCAAGGCGTTTGTGAAGCAATTCAGCCTGGGGCTACGTGCTGATCTGCATGGAACACATATTCGTGTCACCGATATTGAACCCGGCATGGTAGGCGGCACAGAATTCTCTAATGTCCGCTTCAAAGGCGATGATAACCGGGCAGAAAAAACGTATGCGGGGGTCGATAGCCTGACACCAGAAGATATTGCCGAAGCGGTATTCTGGGTAGCGACATTGCCTGCTCGCGTTAACATTAATACCCTTGAAATGATGCCGGTCAGCCAGTCCTTTGCCGGGTTAAGCATTCACCGCAGTGCTTGATGTTTTACCTAGTTAATGTTTCTTCGTTAATGTTTTCCCCGTGGCAGGGCCGATGCTCTGCCGCGAGGGGTTTCCCCCCACATAAGCCCACTTCCATCTCATTTTCTCGCCCCAAGCTGCCTTTACAGGCTGGTGTAATGCAAGAACAGAATGATATATTTAGCCATTGCAGCAGCCTGTGTTGTTTTACTGAGGGATGCAACACTCACTAATAAGGATAAAACGATGAAACCCATTTTTATTCAACGACTGATGCGCGGGATGTTGCCAGTCACCATGGTTATGTTGGCAGGCGTCTGGCAAGCCCCAGTGTTTGCCGACACCTGTACTCAGGGGGGGACCTGCGTTACGGTCAACGGTAGTAATGCAATGAGCAATGAGCAAGCTCGCCAAAGCAAAGAGCAATGGGATGCCACCCGTTCTCTGCGTAACAAGGTTAATACTCGCGTTGAAAAGGAGTTTGATAAGGTTGACCGTGCCATTGACGATGAAGAACGCTGTGATAACAGCTATAACGTTAATGCTTATTGGGAACCATCAACCCGTAAATGTCTGGATCGTACCACTGGCCGTCAGGTCACACAATAATTCGACCATAACGTTAAACGATGCATCTGTAATCGGTGGCACAGCATGCTGTGCCCTGCTCTATTTATGATTGACTGACTTCCAACTGGACAGGCAAACATCATGCCCAACGACTCAGTGATTCTCATCTTTACCAACCTATGAAACGATGGGTACATCTACGTCGCTATCGTGCCTTATTGCGTCGTTTGCTTATTGCTATTTTTCTTGGTATTTCAGCAGCATTGGCGGTATGGCTTTTTCACCAAGCCATGCTGATGCTTGAATGGCTATTTCTCGATCATGCCAATGGTAGCTTGGTCGCGGCGGCCGCTACACTGCCAGGATGGCGCAGAGCTTTGACACCCATGTTGGGTGGCCTGGTGGCCGGTTTATTACTTTGGGCTTACCAACATTATCAACACCAACGGCCAGTCGCGCCCACCGACTATATGGAAGCCATTGAAACTGGTGATGGTCGGCTAGATGTGGGCGCCAGCCTGGTGAAGAGTCTTGCTTCACTACTGGTGGTCTCCAGTGGTAGCGCCATTGGCCGCGAAGGGGCGATGATCCTGCTGGCCGCCCTGGTGGGGTCGGTATTTGCCCAGCGCTTTACTCATGCCCGAGAGTGGAAGTTGTGGGTTGCTTGCTCCGCAGCGGCCGGTATGGCCAGTGCCTACCACGCCCCATTGGCCGGTAGCCTGTTTATCGCTGAGATCTTGTTTGGTTCATTAATGTTAGCGTCCCTTGGCCCGGTGATTATTGCTGCCGTGACTGCACTGTTGATGACAAATCTGCTTAATGGGGGGCAAACACCGCTGTATATCGTCACGCCACTGAGCGCGCCATGGCCAGAACAATACCTGCTGATGGCCCTACTAGGAATATTGGCAGGTATCTGTGGCCCACTTTTTTTATGGGGGATGGCGGCCAGCGGGCGAGCATTTCGTTCACTTAACCTCAAACCCCCATTACAACTGGCATTAGGTGGCTTAATTGTCGGGTTGCTGTCCTTGCTGTATCCCGAAGTGTGGGGAAATGGTTATAGCGTAGTGCAATCATTGCTCTCCGCACCGCCGGGTATTTTGCTGCTTGGCGGTCTGCTGGTTTGCAAGTTATTGGCGGTGCTTGCCAGTAGCGGTTCTGGCGCACCAGGGGGGGTATTTACGCCAACGCTGTTTGTCGGTGCCGCTTTAGGGTCGCTGGTCGGTCAGTTTTGCGCCAACTGGCCGGAACTCGGCATGGCAGTACCGATTCTGATGGCCTTGACGGGGATGGCAACGCTACTGGCTGCCACCACTCATGCCCCCATTATGGCTGCCTTGATGGTATTTGAGATGACCGGTGAATATACCCTGTTGCCCGGTCTGCTGTTAGCTTGTGTTATTGCCACAACCATTGCTCGCGGATTACGGCCACAATCGGTTTACCATAATGCGTAGCGTTTACTTTAGGCGGGAAATATCCAGATATTGCGCCAATTCACGCTGTTCGGTACGGGGAAGATAAGGGATCTCACCCAGTAATGGGGCCGGAATACGTTTTTGCAAAGCATCAATGGTATCAGCATAGTGGGCTAAACCCGGGTTGATACGGTTAGCCACCCAACCTAATAAAGGCAAGCCATCGTTAATAATTGATTGTGCAGTAAGCAAGGCATGGCTGACACAACCTAGTTTAATTCCCACGACCAGAATAACTGGCAACTGTTCCTGCACCACCCATTCGGCATACGGGCGTAGATCGCTCATCAACACACGCCATCCCCCGGTCCCTTCGACCACGACAACATCAGCCTTGCTGGATAAATGCTGTAGGCCACGGCTCATCACGCCATAGTCAATATCTTGGGTTGTCGGTGTGTGAAACACCTCATCAATACAGGTAATGGGGTTAATTTCATTATAGGACAATGGCATGGTGGAAGATGCCTGTAGAACCAAAGCGTCTCTATTCTGAAAGCCTTCGCTGGTTTCCTGGCAACTTGCAGCAATGGGTTTATACCCCGCAGCAGAACGGCCCTGTGCGGCGAATGCCTGCAGTAAAGCACGAGAAACTACAGTCTTACCTACGTCGGTATCCGTGCCTGTAACAAATAAACGCTTTAACATGAATAGATTGCCCTGATATGCCACGTTAATGAAATGACCTCTGCGAATTACGGAGAAAGTAACTCACTGAGAAAAGTCTAGGGGATACCAATCAACAGGGGCTTGAGATAGCTCAATCTTTTAGCGGTAAGCAATAATAAATTTTGATAATGTTGTTGCGAGAAACAAAAATAATCATGCTAATGATTAGTTATCATACATAAATGGGTGCACTCAAAAATGATATCATCCTGTGATTTTATATTTGTCATCAGCCAGAGACTGCAACGAATGAACATGAGATTAAATCTGTCTATTCTCCTGACAACAGCAATAATGTTATTCCCTGCTCTATCGCCAGCGAATATGCGAGCCCCCCATTTAATCTGGCAACCCCCTTCGTTTTCTCTGAGTTCGCCGCAGAGCAACAAATTCACGGTAAAAAGAGAAAAGTTAAATATTGATTGTGATTACGAAAACTGTCAGGTTCAGGCTGTTTACGAGATCACTTCTGATATTCAAGCTGATGTTGCATTTGTTTTTGTGATGCCTGCAAATACGCCGGTTAGCGCAAGGGTGAATGGAACGCTGCAGCCTGCGACGGTTACGCTTGATAAAAAGAATGTATGGAAATTACGCGATAGCGATACTCGAGAATATCCGTTATATGAGGCGGTTTTTACTGGGCAGGTATCCAGAGGCGTAAATAACATCAATATTAAATATAATCAGCCGCTGACAATTCTAGAACGTGCTTATGGTTACTTGACTGACAGTCGCTCTATTGAGCAATTTTCCTACCAGCTCGGGCCATTAAAAGAGTGGCCGCTTGCTGATGATTTTTCCCTTGATGTGACATTATCCAGCCTGCGTAAACGACCAGAACGTGATGGTGGTTGGAGTATATTGAAGTCTCGTACCATTGATTGTATGCAGCCTGAACAGAAAATAGAAAAAGATAGTGAACATCTGAATTTGACTGTTAAATTCGGCAAAAAATTCCCAGATACGCTGATTTGTAAAATTGGGGATAGTGATTTATTAGAGGAAAAGTAAGAGGCGCTAATACACAGTGACACTGGAGCCGCCGGGAATTTTTACCCTGACTTAAACCCGTTACAATGCCAATTAGTCATTACAGTGAAATTTTTGAGACTCAACCGGCGCTTTCTTTGCCAATTTGACAATAGCTTGACATCATCAATACTTAAGGCTCTACAAAAATGCAAAGAGGAACACAATATGAAGAAAGTTTTATCTATCATTATGTTATCAGGTACTCTTTTTGCGGTTAATGCTTCAGCCAATTTCACAGGGCCTAGCGTAACTGGCCAAACCAGTACTGTACAGCAAGCCATGAGTGCACGGGTAGGAAGTTATATTACTCTGACTGGTTATATTGTTGCACACCAACGTGAGGACTATTTTACTTTCCGCGATGATTCTGGAACTTTGCGCGTCGAGATAGAAAGTTCCGTTTGGCGCGGTCGTGACGTAAGCCCACAAACCCGAGTTCGGTTGATGGGTGAAGTTGATACTGGCGCTGCAGGACGTTATTTGTGGGTTAAATCACTGGATGTGGTCAACTAGAAACCGCCTGAGTGGATTAAGGGCCAATGTGACAAAAACCTGCACTAAACATTGGCCTTCCCGTAAACTTCCCGACCCTTTGTTTTTAATCCTTCCAAAGCGTGGCTCATAAAAACAAGATCATCAAACCAACAACTTGGTGGCCCCATTATTGTCCTTAATTCCTGCTAGTGCTTTCCCTTTCTGTTGCAGAGATAAAGGCATTTGATAACAGCTGATTATAATGGTTGACAGAAAGTGAGCGGGATTTGCCCCTCTGCAATTGGCAAAGTGATGGAATATTACCCTTGTAATAATTTGACCAGTAATGAACCATTATATAGCGCCTCTTTCACCAGTGCGGCTCCAGGCATGGTGCCCTGGTTGAAAAACAGCGTGGATTCAACCTTCAAATGTTCACTATAAGCGGGTAAAGATTGTTGGCGGATGCAGGAGATGATAGCAGGATAGAGAATCTCAGCCGCGCGGTTTAACGGTGAGCCAACCAGAATCTTTTCTGGGTTAAATAAATTGACCATAATTGCCACGATACGCCCAACACTATGCCCTACACCCAGAATAATATCCTTGGCCAATTGATCACCCGCTAGCGCTGCATCGCACAGCGATTCTACCGTGAGTTCCACACCTTGAAGTATTGATGAATGGGCCCCTGCCAAGCGCTGTTGAGCAATTTCCAGCATATTATCGATACTGGCTACGGTTTCCAGGCAACCATGGTTACCGCAGTAACAACGTTTACCGTAAGGATCAACCTGCGTATGCCCAATCTCTACCACACTACGGCTACCGGCATGCAACACTCGCCCGTTGGTGATCACTCCAGCACCCACGTTATGGTCAATCACCACCTGAATGACGTTCTGGGTACCACGAGAGGCCCCGAACAACGCCTCTGCCATGGTCCAAGCACAAATATCATGTTGCAGATAAACCGGCAGGCCGGTGCGCTTTTCAAGTGCGGGCCCCAATGCCATCTCATTGACTTGATAAAATGGCATACGATGAACCACCCCGGCAGCGGCATCAATCATACCGGGAAGCGTAATGGCGATGGCGGTTAAACGTTCGAGTTTATTTTGGTGACGAATAAAGAAGCTGTCGATTTCGTCGACAATATGTTGCAGTAGCGATTCCGATTGCTCAGCTTTCAGTGGCAACAACTCCTCCACCACCATTTTGCTACTGAGATCGCGCAACGCTAAGGTAATAGTGCCGAGGCTGATACGCACAGAAAGATAATGCCAAGCGTCGGTATCTAGCACTAATCCGATAGCCGGGCGGCCACGACTCCCTACTTCCTGATATTCGGTCTCTTTGACCAGGTGAGCTTCCAGCAACTCACGTACAATCTTGGTAATACTGGCAGGTGCAAGCTGTGCCAACTTGGACAACTCGATTCGCGAAATCGCCCCCCGTTGATCGATCAACCGATAAACGGCGCCAGCATTTATTTGTTTGATTTGATCAATATGTCCAGGTTGCCCATCCATAATCACAAACCTGCCCCCGCTATTTTTCGCGCTTCTAAATAAAGACTAAGGGCTATGGTGGGGCTTTTGGTATACAGCGTCAACTATTACTCCTTGATTCGTTATGTGATTAACAGCACAAATTGCATGTTATCACGGCAAAAAAATTTCACTTACGCGCAGGGATCAATTTGATTAGACAAAAAACGGCCTATTCAATACTATTTTGTAAATCAGAATCTGTTTTTTTATACCCGAATTAGTTCAAGTTGCAGGTCGTGTGGCGACCGAGTAAAGCGATATCTTGCCACCCGAATGATCACCGAACTCGGTAAGGAAATACTGTGATTACCCCTCCGCGTGCTGCGGCTAGTTTGCCGTTAACGCCACCTGAAAGTGACAACGTAGTAACAGTGTCTGACAGTAAATGTTCAACACCGAATAAACTGCCTTATATTGAACGGGGAACGCCACAGTTTATGCTCGTCACCTTGGCGCTGTTCTCTGCGGGTCTGGCAACCTTTGCGTTACTGTATTGCGTGCAACCTATCCTGCCGGTGCTCTCGCAAGATTTTGGGGTTACCCCAGCGGAAAGTAGCCTTTCTCTCTCATTGTCTACAGGCTTGTTAGCTGTTGGCCTGCTGTTTACCGGGCCGTTATCGGATGCGATTGGCCGTAAATCGGTCATGGTGATAGCCCTGTTTCTGGCCGCTATCTTCACCTTAATCTGCACTTTTATGACCAGTTGGCACGGTATTTTATTGATGCGAGCACTGATTGGGCTTTCATTAAGCGGGGTGGCGGCGGTAGGCATGACCTACTTGAGCGAAGAGATCCATCCTGGGGTTGTCGCCTTTTCCATGGGATTGTTTATCAGCGGTAACTCTATTGGGGGTATGAGCGGACGGTTGATTACCGGGGTACTTAGCGACTTTTTCTCCTGGCGCATCGCACTGGCGGTGATTGGGCTTACCGCCCTGGTGTTAGCAACACTGTTCTGGCGTATTCTGCCGGCTTCCAAACATTTCCGCGCGACATCGTTACGACCCCGTACCCTACTGGTTAATTTTAAATTGCACTTACATGACCAAGGGTTGCCACTGCTGTTTGCTGCCGGTTTTTTGTTGATGGGGAGCTTTGTAACCCTGTTTAACTATATTGGTTATCGCCTGCTGGATGATCCTTACCATCTCAGCCAGGCCGTGGTTGGCTTTTTGTCGGTGGTTTACCTTATTGGCTCATACAGTTCACCTAAGGCAGGAGCATTAACCTCTCGCTTTGGGCGCGGACCGGTGTTGCTAGCGTCTATTTTGATTATGCTGATGGGCGTAATCATTACCGCCTTCTCCCCCATTGTACTGGTATTTATCGGCATGCTGCTGTTTACCGCTGGCTTTTTCGCTGCTCATTCGGTGGCGAGTAGCTGGATTGGTCGTAGAGCGCGTCGAGCCAAAGGACAAGCCTCGTCGCTATATTTATTCAGTTTTTACGTTGGCTCAAGTATTGCCGGTACCCTGGGCGGTGTATTCTGGCACAGTTTTGGCTGGTTAGGCGTGGTCGCTTTTATCAGTCTGATGTTATTCCTCAGCATACTGGTTGCCTATTATCTGAACAAACTGCCGGAAGCTGCGCGTATTTAACCCCTCCCGCTGGCCTTAGGGTTATGGGGGCTTATCTTTCAGGTGTAGATATGGATTGTGTAAATAGATCTTCTGATGTTAGTGAGCTTGGTCTTCGTCTCACCAATCTTAGGTGTAACGGTGGATTCGCTGTCGGGGCAGAAATTGACGGTAAAATCGTCAACATAACCCAAGCTGGAGCGATATTTGGCCTGCCTGTACCATCAGATATGGACGATTTACTGCAGAACCAGCGTGCGGCGGATGTCAGGGCGATTGTCGAGCGTATTCGATCCTCTGCTGATCATGCGGCAATTGAAGTGACCGAGGTTGATTTCGCCCCACTGGTGACTCGTCCAGGCAAGATCATCTGCGTGGGGTTCAACTATCGCTCTCATGCGGCGGAAATTGGTGCTCCGGTGCCCAAAGCCCCGCCACTGTTTAGCAAATTTGCCAACGCGTTGAACAGTAACCAAGGCGTGGTGCCCCTCCCAACACATATTGACCATGAGTTTGACTACGAAACTGAACTGGTGCTGGTTTTTGCCAAGCGCTGTCATCAGGTAGCGGAAGCCGATGCTTTATCCGTGCTGGCGGGGTATGCCGTAGGTAATGATATTAGTGCTCGCGGGTTGCAGAATATCACCTCGCAGTTTACCGCCGGAAAAACATCGGATGGTTTTGCCCCTATCGGGCCGTGGCTGGTCAGCCGAAATTTAGTTCCCAACCCCAATGCACTACGGTTGAAGACCTGGATGAATGGTGAATTACGCCAAGACAGCAGCACTGAGGAGATGATTTTCAATTGCCAGCAACTCATCCATTACGTGACGAGCATTATGACTATCGAACCGGGGGATATTCTATTCACCGGAACGCCGCCTGGGGTGATTTGGGGGCAGAAAGTACCGCGTGAACAACGGCGCTGGCTCAAATCAGGGGATAAGGTGACCTCCTCCATCGAGGGGCTTGGTGAGCTAAACATTAGGTTTTCATGAACATCAGGCTTTCATAAATAGCAGGTTGAGTGAATGGGGCTTAACCGGTAAAGATATCGGGATACCGTTCGCTCAATCCCTCCTTTTTTCCCCTACTCAGCTTGGACCAGGTATTATTTACATGAGGTCACAATAGCCAGTGTTAGCGCCTTGATTGTGTTATCTTACAGTGTATGTTGTAACTAAAATACGTTAATGATGAATAAATATACACTAATAGGCCGTATGAACGGTTGTTTTAATACGCTGGAACAAGCGTTAATCGAACTGAGCCAACAAATTCAGTCATTACCCTTGTTAGCAGCTCGCGTATTTACCCTACCGCAGATCGAGAAAGGCAAAGAGCATGACAGCATAGAGAAAATCGAGGTTGTGCAAGAGGTTGGTCAGGTGGCGCGCGATTTAGCTCTACAGCAGTATCAGCGGTTGTTTATCCATCATCATCAATCAACTGTCAGCAGCAAAGCAGCAGTCCGTCTACCTGGTGTTATTTGCCTGGCTGTTGATGACAACGGTTGCGTGGCGTTACGGCAGCAGATTGCATTGATTAACCAGTTAAAGGCCGAGCTCGAACAGATTATTACTGTCGAGTCTGGGCTGACACCAGAACAACGTTTTGACTTTGTCCATGATCAGCTACACGGATTGATTACCCTCAGCGCCTATCGGGCAATCACCCTACTCACTGACCCAGATTCAGTGCGCTTTGGTTGGGCCAATAAGAACATCATCAAAAATGTGAAGCGTGATGATATCGTTGCCCAATTGGAAAAAAGCTTAAAAGCAGGCCGTGCCGTTCCCCCCTTTAACCGTGAACAATGGACAGAATTAGTGAGCCGTGAAATCGATGATGTTAGCCGCTTACCACAACAGGCAAGATTAAAAATCAAACGGCCGGTGAAAGTGCAACCCATCGCACGGGTCTGGTATCAGCAACAGCAGAAACAGGTACAACACCCCTGCCCACTGCCGCTGATTGCACTCTGTCAGCAGAAAACACCCAAAATTGGTGAGTTGCCCAATTACGATGCTGCAACAGTAAAACACAAATACAAACCGGATGCCGAGCCACTCAGGCTTGTGGTCAAACGTTTGCATTTATATACCGACCATTAACTGATAATTAAGCGCCTTAGACGCTACTCTGCTTCACTGTCAATTTTTGCCAGCAGTATGCTCATTACATTCGCGTTCCCGCCATATCTTCATCAAGGCTCTACGCCCTTGCGGATAACGCTGCGAAGACAGTGCAATACGGCTAATGCGGTCAAAACGAAAATGGCGCAGAGAACCTCGCAGTTCACACCACGCCATCAGGATCCTTACCTGTTCGAAATAACCTATAGCAAAGGGCCATAGCGTTCTTTCACTGCTGTTACCGTTGCTATCGCAATACACCACGGCAATTTTACACTCCTGGTGAATCGCTTTACGCACTGACATCAATAGCTCATCGTCAACATGAGTAATAGAAACAGGGCCTATCAACAAGGTATTGGCATTCAGTTCTTCCCGTAACTCTACAGATAATACTGAGGCAATCTTGGCCAATGCATCCGTCGCCGCAGAGGCAAGTTGACTATCCCCCCGTTGTTCTACCCAACGCATTCCCAATACCAGCGCTTCAATTTCATGCTGGGAAAACATCAGCGGCGGGAGCATAAAGCCTGGCCGCAAGATATAGCCAACCCCCGCCTCCCCGGTGATGTCTGCCCCTTGCTGTTGTAAAGTTGCAATATCACGGTACAAGGTACGCATACTGATTCCCAGTTCCTGCGCCAAACACTGCCCAGTCACCGGATAACGGTGGCGGCGCAAAATCTGCATCAAGCCAAGCAGACGTTGAGTTCGTGTCATCTCTTCCTTCCATCCTTGTATTGGTTGAATAGCATTAACTAACGCCCCTACAGTCAAAAATATGTTCTTAATGACACGACAAATGTGACATCGTCACTTAAATCTATCTAGTTAGATAAATGGATCCCTATCTATCTCAACAAAATTAGTCAAAATGCACAACATTAAATAAGAATCACTCTTATTGACATATTGAGTAATAGACTTTTTTAAATATATCGACTTGCAATACAACCACAGCACATTGTTTACTTAACACAATTTTTTTAAAAGTAGGTATCACTCATGCAAAAAATGACCAATGCAATCCAAAACTATGCTTGGGGTAGTGTTGATGCATTAACTCGCTTGTATGGCATTGCCAACCCTTCGGGTAAACCCATGGCGGAATTGTGGATGGGAGCACACCCGAAGAGCAGCTCTCAACTTACTGATTCCGCAGGAAATTTCTGTTCGTTACGCGCAGTGATTGATAGCGACCCGGCTAAACAGTTGGGAACCGAAGTGGCCCAACGATTTGGCGAATTACCGTTCCTGTTTAAAGTGCTATGTGCCGACCAACCACTGTCGATCCAGGTTCACCCCAGCAAGCGTGCCGCTGAAATAGGCTACGCCAAAGAAAATGCGGCGGGCATCCCTCTTGATGCTGCTGAGCGCAACTATAAAGATCCCAATCACAAACCAGAACTGGTGTTTGCTTTGACGCCATTCCTGGCGATGAATGGCTTTCGTGAACTGGATGATATTGCTTCCCTGCTGCAACCCCTCGCCGCAGCACATCCTGATATCGCATCATTTTTGCAACAACCGGATATTGCTCATCTGACAACTTTGTTTGCCAGTCTGCTAGCCATGAGTGGCGAGCAAAAAGCACAAGCACTATCAGTACTAAATAGTACGCTGAAAAACCAGCAAGGTGAGCCTTGGGACACCATTCGCTTTATCGCCAGTTTTTATCCAGATGACAGCGGCTTGTTCTCCCCATTGCTGCTCAATGTAGTTAAGCTGGCCCCAGGGGAAGCCATGTTCCTTTATGCAGAAACTCCACATGCTTACCTCAATGGTGTCGCGCTGGAGGTGATGGCCAACTCAGATAACGTTTTGCGTGCCGGGTTGACGCCTAAATTTATCGATATCCCTGAGTTATTGGCTAACCTGCAGTTCCGGCCACAAGCTGCCTCCTCGTTATTGACGCAAGCTGAAAGCCATGGCGATGCGTTATTATTCCCGGTTCCGGTTGAAGACTTCGCCTTCTCATTACACCACCTCACGGCGACGGCACAACCGTTAGAGCAACAAAGTGCAGCTATAGTGTTCTGCCTGGAAGGCGAAGCTACATTGGAAAAACAGGGGCAACAGATCATATTGCAGCCAGGTGAATCCTGTTATATTGCTGCCTTTGAATCACCCGTTAACGTCGCCGGTAGCGGCCGTATCGCCCGTGTTTATAATACATTGCAATAATTCAGCTAAACTTTGGCAACTACGCAAGGCAAATTAGTTGCCAAGATGATTAAATTAGCTTCACAATAACTGTCTTCAGGTGTTTATTGCCTACAGACTCATTTTGCCCAGCCATTTTTTGTATTAGTTGGCCTTAGAAAGGATAAACGGAACTATGAAAAAATCAGTCGTTGCAGTCAGTATCATTGTGGTTCTTGGCGCTGCATGGACCGGGGCCTCTTGGTACACCGGTAAGCTAATTGAACAACGAATGGGTGAAGTGGTCGCTAATGCCAATAACCAATTGAACGATTACCTACCGAAAGCGGGTCTTAAGCTCAGTGCTGAAAACTATCAGCGCGGTATTTTCAGTAGCCAGATGCGCTATGTTCTCCGTACTAATAGCACCAGCGATAATGCGTTATTGAAGCCCGGTGATGAAATTGCATTTATCGAAACTATTGACCATGGCCCTTTCCCTCTGAGCCAACTGAAAAGATTCCACCTGCTGCCAAGCATGGCTTCGGTTTACACCGAATTGGAAAACACCGCAAAAGTGAAACCTTTGTTTGAGATCACTAAGGGTAAATCGCTGTTTAGCGCTAATTCACGTGTTTCCTATAGTGGTGCTATTAACACCGTTGCTGACGTGATCCCTCTTGAGTTCACCAAAGATAAAGTGTTGCTGAAATTCAGTGGTGCACAGATTAATGCGGATATGGGCCGTGATATGAAAACCCTGAAACTGGATGCCAATAGTGACAACCTCACCATTAGCGGGCCCAGTGCGTTGGGGCAAAATGAACAAGTGACCATACAAGGCGTTACACTCAACGTTGATACTCATCAAGGTCAATCTGGCATGACTCTCGGTAACCAGAATATGGGCGTCAAGCAGTTTGCAGTGGCCGTTGACGGTAAAACGTTAATGTCAGTGGAAGGCTTCAACCTGGGCAGTAAATTTGATGAACAAGGCTCAAATTTGGCAGGCCAACTCAGTTATACGTTGGATGGGATAAAAGTTCAGGATATGGACTTTGGTTCTGCTAAGTTGTTACTGAAAGTTGATAATCTGGATGCTAAAGCCCTAAAAGAATTCTCTGAGCAATACAATCAGCAAGCCATGGCTTTGTTGAAAGATAGCCAAGAGATAGATCCAGTGGCTTATCAGGAAGAAGCCAGAACGATTCTACTGAAGAATCTGCCACTATTGCTGAAAGGTAACCCAAGCATCGCTATTGCCCCGTTGAGTTGGAAAAACAGTCAAGGTGAAAGCAGCTTTAATTTGAATGTTGCTTTCCAGGATCAGGCACAGTTTGCTACACCAACAGAAGATCCAGAGCAAAAATTCGCCCGTACATTCAAGAAAATTGAAGCCAACCTCTCCATCCCTATGGCAATGGCAATAGAAACCACTACCCAGGCAGCAAAACTGCAAGGTTATAGTGCTGAAGACGCGCAGAAATTTGCACAACAGCAAGTGCAAAGCTTGTCGGCAATGGGTCAGATGTTCAAACTGACGACGGAAAAAGATGGGGTAATCAGCAGCAGCTTCAATTATGCCGACAATCAGATTGAGCTCAATGGCAACAAAATGTCACTGCAAGACCTTTCTCGCCAGCTCGGTGCGTTTGGCGGTAATGATGGGCTAGAGTGAATTAGATCGCCACATTCTGATCGGCATAATTCACCGGTACCACTATAACAATACATTAAGGGCCCACATTGGGCCCTTAACTGTTTTTGTCGTCAATGCAACTGTCGCGGCTGGCTGTAAGGTTTTTGGGCCTCGCTCAATATGCAGGTAGATCAAGCAGATCCGCGTTTGATCAATGTGGGTTGCAATATCACGCTTTGTGGTGGTAACTGATCGTTATCAATGCGTTGCAACAAACGGCTAGCAGCACTGCGGCCGACATCGCGCGCCGAGTTAGAGATAAACGTCAGCGGCGGTTCCGTTAACTCAGCTTCGGGGACATCCCCAAAACCAATCAATGCCACCTGCTGAGTATAAAAACTGTCTAGGCCTTCGGAACCAATATGACGGCCACTGCGCACAATACCAAAATAAGCCCCCAATGCCACAGAGGCCTTATGACATACCAGCGCACTGATATTTGGGTACTGGCTTAATAGGTTTTCGGCAGCTTGCGCCGCTATGCGTTGATGGCAATCGCATTCCACAATCCACTCCGTGCGAAATGGCAAACCATACTGCACCAGCGTGGCACAGAACCCGCCTAAGCGTTCAGCCCGGGTCAAAGAATCGCTCTTCCCACCTAAATAGGCAATTTGGCTATGACCGCGCTTGATCAAAAACTCGGTCGCCATTTTGGCCGCCTGCATATTATCTGGCCGCACTACATCTACGCCTTCCAGGCCATTAGACCGTGCAGCGCACACCAGTGGCACCCCCTGCTCTGCCGCTTTTTCTTGCAAGCCGCTCACAGAACGCAGCCCGCCGGCCAAAACCATCCCATCCACACCCTGTTCCAGCAACGTATCAAAACAGCGCCTTAAGCCCTTACCATCTCGGCCACTCTGCGTCAGAAACAGCACCTTGCCATGAGCTTCCAGCACCTCACTCAAGCCTGCTGTCACCTCAGCATAAAAAGGTTCACTGATATCACGCAGAATCAACCCCACTATGCCTGACGCTCCGCCACGTAATGTCGCTGCCTGACGATTACGGACATAGCCAAGCTGCTCGATGGCCTGATTAACACGCATCATGGTGGCCGGTGAAATACGCCCTTTACCACTCAGGACTAACGAAACGGTGGTAACGGATACCCCAGCCAATTGGGCAACTTCAGTGATAGTGATCTTTTTGATGGTTATAGCCTCTGCCAAGCCATATCGGAGTGCTTCTCTCGCTGACCACAAATGGTATACCGAATTTCTTTACGCAGTAAAACGATTTACTGGTATTGCGGCTGAGGCAGCAAAAAGATGATTCACATTTGTGATTATTAGCGCATTTTTAGTAGGTAAAACGTTTTATCTTATTTTTTACCTAATAGAGCACGCACATTGTTGCGTATTTTTTTGCCAGGAGTTATCGGTTATGCCCGCACCCAAAAAACAAAAAATTACGCTTTGGGAGTTCTTCCAGAGCCTGGGCAAGACATTCATGTTGCCCGTCGCACTACTTTCGTTCTGCGGCATCATGCTGGGGATCGGCAGTTCCCTCAGTAGCCGAGATGTTATTACCCTGCTCCCGGCGCTCAACCATCCGGCGTTCCAGTTACTGTTCACCTGGATGAGCAAAATCGGTTCTTTTGCCTTTAGCTTCCTGCCGGTGATGTTTGCTATCGCCATTCCATTGGGTATGGCGCGTGAAAACAAAGGCGTTGCCGCCTTCTCTGGCTTTGTTGGTTTTGCCGTGCTTAACCTGGCCACCAACTTTTATCTGACTACCGCCGGGATTCTACCGACCACTGACCCACTGATACTGAAAGCCAACAATATCCAGAATATTTTAGGTATCCAATCCATCGATACCGGGATCTTGGGGGCGGTGATCGTCGGTGTCATCGTTTATCTGTTGCATGACCGTTTTAATACCATCCGCCTGCCTGATGCACTGGCATTTTTCGGTGGTACCCGGTTTGTGCCTATCGTTACCACCGTGGTGTTGGGCCTGTGTGGGCTGGCGATCCCGTTGATTTGGCCATGGTTTGCCATGGGAATCAACGGGCTGGGGAATATGATCAACAGTGCGGGGGCGTTTGGCCCGATGATCTTTGGCTCCGGCGAACGTCTACTGCTGCCATTTGGCTTGCACCATATTCTGGTGGCACTGATCCGCTTTACCGAAGCGGGGGGAACGCTGGAAGTCTGTGGCCGTGAAGTGAGTGGCGCGTTGACCATTTTCCAGGCACAACTCTCTTGTCCAACCACTCATGGCTTTGCCGAGAGCGCCACTCGCTTCCTGTCGCAAGGTAAAATGCCAGCCTTCCTTGGTGGACTGCCAGGGGCGGCTTTAGCCATGTATCACTGTGCAAAACCTGAGAACCGTCATAAAATCAAAGGATTATTAATTTCCGGCGTCGTTGCTTGTGTCGTGGGTGGCACCACAGAGCCAATCGAATTCCTGTTCCTGTTTGTTGCGCCATTCCTCTATTTGATCCACGCAGTGTTGACTGGCCTCGGTTTCACCGTGATGGCGCTGCTCGGGGTGACTATTGGTAATACCGACGGCAATATTATTGACTTTGTGGTGTTTGGTATCCTGCATGGTACTGCAACCAAGTGGTATCTGGTGCCAGTTGTAGCCGCCATCTGGTTCGTTATGTACTACGCGATTTTCCGCTTCGCCATCCAGCGTTTTAATATTAAAACACCGGGCCGTGATAATGACACCAGTCCTCCACAGACGGTATCAACGGGCAGCGTCGGTAAGTCCGGTTATAATGTGCCCGCTATCCTGCTGGCTCTCGGCGGTAAAGAGAATATTATCTCCTTGGACAACTGTATCACCCGGTTGCGTTTGTCGGTTAACGATATGAGCAAGGTGGATGATGCGCTACTCAAAGCCAACCGTGCCATTGGTGTGGTTCATCTCAATGATCACAATCTGCAAGTGGTGATCGGCCCACAAGTACAATCCGTGAAAGATGAATTAGACTATTTGATGACCAGTGCATAATTTCTTTCAGGCGCAGCATTGCTGCGCCGTTGCCCGGAGTTTTACATGTTTGATTTTTCCACCCCGGTTGATCGCCATGGTACTTGGTGTACCCAGTGGGACTATGTTGCTGACCGTTTTGGCAGCGCCGATCTGCTCCCATTTACTATCTCCGATATGGACTTCGCCACCGCCCCTTGCATTCTTCAAGCCCTGCAACAACGCCTGCAACATGGTGTACTGGGCTATAGCCGTTGGCAGCATGAAGACTTTCTCGGTGCCATCAGGCACTGGTACCAACAGCGTTTTCATTGCGCCATTGATACTCATCTAGCGGTGTATGGCCCATCGGTGATTTACATGGTGGCGCAGTTGGTACGCATCTGGTCGGCACCAGGTGAGTTTGTGGTTACCCATACCCCGGCTTATGATGGGTTCTATAAAGTGGTGGCAGGCAATCAGCGTCAAATACTCCCTTGCCCATTGCACAAAGTGGGTAATGATTGGCACTGTGATATGGCCCAGTTGGAAGCCCTACTGGCGTTACCACAAACCCGGATCTTGCTGCTGTGCAGCCCACACAACCCTACCGGCAAAGTTTGGACCCAGCAGGAGCTGGCGCAGATGGCAGCACTCTGTGAACGCCATAAGGTCAAGGTGATCAGTGACGAGATCCATATGGATATGGTTTGGAACGGACAGCAACATATCCCATGGAGCCAGGTTGCCACCACCCCTTGGGCATTACTGACTTCAGCTTCTAAGGCGTTCAATATTCCGGCTCTCACCGGGGCTTATGGCTTGATCAGTGATGATTACACCCGTGAAAGCTATACCCGTGCCCTGAAAAACCGTGATGCTATCTCATCACCAGCGGTGATGGCACTTATCGCCCATATTGCCGCCTATCGTCATGGTGAACCTTGGCTAGATGCACTGCGCGATTATCTGCAAGCTAATCTGGCTTATGTCGCCGAGCGCCTTAATCTGGCCTTTCCACAGCTTAACTGGCAACCACCCCAGGCCACTTATTTGGCATGGATAGATTTGCGTCCACTGGCGATTGATGACCAACAGTTGCAACAGGTTCTGATTGAGCGCGAGAAAGTGGCCATTATGCCGGGCTTTACCTATGGCGAAGAGGGGCGCGGTTTTGTGCGCCTGAATGTCGGTTGCCCACGCAGCAAAGTAGAGGCGGGTGTGGATAAATTGATTAATGCCTTGAATTTTCTGTTAGCCAGCAGCTAAAACCATCGTCAACTTACTACTGAACTCCTCGCCCGCATTTCAATTAGGGCGAGGGTTTACCACAGTTTTTTGCTGACACGCTATCTCATCCGGTTTGGAGACTCAGCTAAACAAAAGGGATTGTTGCCGAGATGCCTTCGTGATGATTAATCGACCTTAAATCAGCGAATCGATCCTATGATAAGGCAATACAACTCGATGACTTTCCTCAATCAATGACACAATCTCTGTTCGCGGCCCTTCTCGCCAGGCTTGGCTGTGATAGAAATCATGCAGTACCTGCTCCATTTCCTCCATGCCATTAAATAAACGAATCAAATAGTAGGCATCGGCGGCATGCAATGAAATACCATACTCAAGCACAGTAATGCCTGATGTTAAATGCAATGGCACACTGTTATGTTGCATTATATGGTGAAAGCGTTCTCCACTTCCCACCCGTAATCGGTACTGTAAAATCTCGATCACTTTGCCCATAGAGGCTCCTTCGGTTGAATGCGCTGACAAGTTATTTCCCTACCTCCGCGTCTGCCTGCTGCTGCGCCGTCTTGCGCGCATAACGTTGCGCCAGTACCGCGCACACCATTAACTGTATCTGGTGGAAGATCATTAAGGGCAACACCATAGCCCCAACGGCAGATGCCGAGAACAGGACATTGGCCATCGGAATACCATTAGCCAAACTCTTTTTCGAACCACAAAACACGATGGTGATCTCATCGGCGGTATTAAAACCGAGCCAGCGCGCAATATAAGTGTTGAAAATCAGTACCACCGTTAGCAGCAGCATTGACATAATCACAATCATCAGCAATGACCAGCCATCAATACGCTGCCAGATCCCTTCAACGACTGCGGCGCTAAACGCGGTGTACACCACCAGCAAGATTGATGAGCGGTCAGTGAGATTAATTAATTTACGGTGCCGTTCAACCCACTTGGCAATCAGTGGTCGCGACAGGTGGCCGATAATAAAGGGCACCATCAGTTGCAAAATAATGGCACCAATGGCGTGCCAAATATCCGTTCCTTCCCCTTGGGCATGCATAAGCGCCCCCACCAGCAACGGTGAAAGAAACACGCCCAAAAGACTAGAGGCAGACGCACTACAAATAGCCGCAGCCACATTTCCCCCGGCAACAGAGGTAAATGCTATCGCCGATTGAACCGTGGCAGGCAAGGCACATAAATAGAGAAAGCCGAGATAAACCGTTGGGGAAAGATAATCCGGCACCAAGAATTCCATACTCAGCCCCAGCAACGGAAATAGCGCAAAAGTACTGAACAACACCAGCAGGTGTAACCGCCAATGACTGATCCCGGCAATAACCGCAGCACGGGAAAGTTTTGCCCCATGCATAAAGAACAACAAAGCGATAGCGGCGGTAGTAAGATGCTCAAAGAACGTTTTCCAAGCCCCCTGGCAAGGAAACAGTGAAGCAAGAATCACCACTATAATCAGAACCAGCAAAAATCTATCGATACGTAGGCGCTGCAACCAGGACATTTAACACCCTACCTTGAAATTAATGGCCTATCCCATGGGTTCGGACCGTTGGATGATCGGTTATCACAAAAGCTACCTATACCCTTAATACGCTTAATACGCTTAATACGCTTAATACGCTTAAGCAGCGTACATAAAAAAGGGTTCAAACCGAACCCTTTGATAAGCTGATTATTATATAACTTATACTGCCACTTAAACTATCGGCAGTGCTTTTTGCTGCCGGGCAGAGTCAATACCCAGTTCAATCAGCTCCATCACTTTGATCGCTTCATTCGCCGTTACCGGGTTAACCCCCTCACCGTTGATGGCATCACGCACCGCAGCATAATAGGTAGGATAGTTACCCGGAATGGTCAGTAAAGGTTTCTCTGTTAACACCCCATCAAGTGACAACGTCACCACACCATCACGCATATCATAACCCCAATCTGCTTGTGGCAAGCGTTCACCGGCTTTCAACCGATCTTCTTGTGGGTCGAGTCCAAATTTAACAAAACTGCCTTGAATGCCATGGACCACATAGCGCGGGCTTTCTGCCGCCGCCAGCATGCTACTGTGCAGCACCACACGGCGATTGGCATAAGTTAGCACTGCATGGAAGTAATCCACTGATTGAGCACCGGGGCGCAACTCCCCAAGGTCAACAAACAGCGTTTGCGGCGTGCCAAACAGTTGCAGAGTCTGGTCAATTAAGTGTGGAGCCAGATCGTACCATAACCCACTGCCCGGCCCGCCTTGCTCGCGCCAACGCTGGCGAACTTCTGGCCGAAAGCGATCAAAATGAGATTCAAAGTAGACCACTTCCCCGAGCGAGCCCTCTTTTAGCAATGCTTTCAAAGTCAGAAAATCACTGTCCCAACGGCGATTATGAAACACCGAAAGTAGTAGCCCGCACTGTTCTGCTTGCTGCTGTAACTGTTGCGCTTGTGACAACGTCACCGTAAACGGTTTATCCACCACCACATGTTTACCGGCGGTCATCGCCTGCTGTGCTAACGGGAAATGGGTCTCGTTTGGGGTCGGAATAACAATCAGATCAATCGTGGGATCATTAAACAATGCCTGCGGATCACTCACCACTTTCATGGTGGGCCAATCCGCATGAACTTTACCGGCATCACTACTAGAAACCGCGGTCAACTCCATCCCAGGGGTTGCAACAATCAATGGGGCATGGAAAGTCTTACTGGCATAGCCATAACCGACCAGGCCAACATGGATTTTTTCGGTCATTTTGAGTCCTCATAACAGAACAATGCTATCGCTAAGTGTATATCAGTTGCCGATAAGCAGCAGTGCCATCAAACCTGCATAATCCTCTACTGACTGTAATTTGAATAGCACTGATTATTTAAAAAGTTGAAACCGGTTTCAGAAACCGGTTGTAATCCTCAGCGCATCCCCCCTAAACTAGACTCAATTTTTATTATCCAACGAGATGTGGAGCAAGAGGTTATGACTGCTTTTCCAAAATCCTTCCTTTGGGGTGCCGCTAGCGCAGCGTATCAAGTTGAAGGGGCCTACAACAGCGATGGCAAGGGCCTTTCTATCTGGGATACCTTTTCCCATCTGCCTGGCACCACCTATCAGGGCACCAATGGTGATGTCGCTGTCGATCACTATCATCGTTTCCGTGAAGATGTCGCCTTGATGGCTGAAATGGGGTTGCAGAGCTATCGCTTTTCTATCTCCTGGCCACGTCTGTTGCCACAAGGACGGGGCGAGATCAATGAAGCGGGCGTCAAGTTCTACAGTGACCTGATTGATGCCCTGCTGGAACATAACATTGAGCCGATGATTACGCTTTATCACTGGGATTTACCGCAAGCATTACAAGATGAAGGTGGCTGGGAAGCACGCAGTACCGCAGAGGCGTTTGAAGAGTATGCCCGCCTGTGTTACGAGCGTTACGGCAAGCGCGTCAAACTCTGGTCAACCTTCAATGAAACCGTATGCTTTATCGGCTTTGGTTATATTACCGGCGGGCATCCACCGGGTATAAAAAACCCCGCACGAGCGATACAAGCCTGCCATCATGTTTTTGTCGCGCATGCCAAAGCCGTCGCCGCCTTTCGCACCAGTGGCATTGAAGGCCAAATCGGCTTCGTTAATGTACTACAGACCCATACGCCACTCAGCCAATCGGCAGATGATCTTGCCGCCTATCAACTGGCCGAAGGGATCTTTACCCATTGGTTCTATGATCCGGTGCTGAAAGGTGAATACCCGGCAGAACTGCTGGCTCAAGCTCAAGCCATATGGGGAGTGCCGCTGTTTGCCCCTGGGGATGAACAGCTATTACGTGACAATATTTGCGACTTTATTGGCTTGAACTACTACAAGCGTGAAACCATTGCCGCCAATCATCAAGACTCACACCTGAGTATGAATACCACCGGTGAAAAAGGCAGTGGCCATCAGCAAGGCAACGAATTTGGCTTTAAAGGGCTATTCAAGTTCGTCCGCAACCCTCACGGCGTGTATACCGATTGGGACTGGGAGATTTACCCACAGGGCCTGACCGAAGGCATTATGAACATCAAGGCACGCTATGGTGATATCCCACTCTACATTACCGAGAATGGCCTGGGTGCCAAAGACCCTATTATCAACGGTGAAGTGGTGGATGATGCGCGCATCGATTATCTGAACCAGCATATCAGCGCGGTTGAAGATGCCATCAAACAAGGGGCTGATGTTCGCGGTTACTACCCATGGTCATTTATCGATCTACTGAGTTGGCTCAATGGCTTCCAGAAGCAATACGGCTTTGTTTATGTCGACCATAACAAGGGGCTGGCTCGCCAACGCAAGAAGAGCTTCTTCTGGTATCAGCAGTTAATCGCCAGCAATGGTGCTGAGCGTTAATCCCTTTCCGGCGACGTTTGCTGTCACCTGAACTTGGCAGCGTCGCCGTCTATCGGCTCATTTAACTTAATTAACCGCACTATTTTCAGCAAAACCGACAAAAAGAGCCATAACCCTACAATTCAAGTGTTGTTGTTACGCCGCCAATTTCCGATAATAGGCGGCTTTTATTTTTTAGGCATCGCAATGACCGAATACCTGCTCCTGTTCGTTGGCACCGTGCTAGTGAATAACTTTGTCCTGGTGAAATTTCTGGGGCTGTGTCCTTTTATGGGTGTTTCCAGGAAGCTGGAAAGTGCCATAGGCATGGGCATGGCGACGACTTTCGTCATGACACTGGCCTCTATCTCTGCCTGGTTGATTAACAGTTTGATCCTGATCCCGCTGGATCTGGTGTATCTGCGCACCCTATCCTTCATTTTGGTGATCGCGGTGGTGGTGCAATTTACTGAGATGATGGTGAGAAAAACCAGCCCGGCACTGTATCGTCTGCTGGGGATTTTCCTGCCGTTGATCACCACCAACTGCGCGGTGCTGGGTGTCGCTTTGCTGAACGTTAACCTGGGTTATAATTTTCTGCAGTCTGCTGTCTATGGCTTTAGTGCCGCCGCCGGTTTCTCCCTGGTGATGGTGCTGTTTGCTGCTATTCGTGAGCGTTTGGCGGTTGCTGATGTCCCCGCCCCCTTCCGCGGTTCGTCTATTGCGCTGATCACTGCCGGGCTGATGTCCTTGGCCTTTATGGGCTTTACCGGATTGGTGAAATTCTGATGAGCGCGTTATGGATTGCGATTATCGCATTAAGCCTGTTAGGGCTGCTATTTGGCGTGGTGCTGGGTTTTGCTTCACACCGATTTGCAGTGGTCGAGGATCCCCTTGCCGAACAGGTCGATGAGATTCTGCCACAAAGTCAGTGTGGTCAATGTGGTTATCCTGGTTGCCGCCCCTATGCCGAAGCGGTGGCCAATGGTGAGATGATCAACAAATGTGCGCCCGGTGGTGAGGCAGTGATGCTCAAACTGGCTGAATTGCTCAATATTGACCCGCAACCCCTTGATGGCGGCGAGGCGGTGGCCGTACCAATCCGCACCGTGGCTTTTATTGATGAAGCCAACTGCATTGGTTGCACCAAATGTATCCAAGCCTGCCCGGTAGATGCCATTGTAGGGGCGACCCGGGCGATGCATACCGTGATCGCCGACCTTTGTACTGGCTGCGATTTGTGCGTTGCCCCCTGTCCGACGGATTGTATTGAAATGATACCGGTCACCACCACTACCGCCACCTGGAAATGGGATATGAAAACCATTCCACTGCGCGTGATCCCCGTGGAGCCACATGTTTAATCTGTTTAGCCGCGCTAAAAAAGGAAAGATTTGGGATTTCACTGGGGGGATTCATCCACCCGAAATGAAAAGCCAATCGAGTAGTGTGCCTCTACGTACGGTGCCTCTACCTGATATTTTTATCGTCCCATTGCAACAACACCTGGGGCCTGAAGGTGAGCTGCGGGTTAAAATCGGTGATTCGGTATTAAAAGGCCAGCCTCTGACCTTCGGACATGGGCGAACACTGCCGGTACATGCCCCGACATCAGGGATGATCCGCGCTATTGAGCCCCATATCACTGCTCACCCTTCTGGCTTGCCTGAACTCTGTGTCATTCTGCAACCTGATGGTGAAGATCGCTGGTGCCCACTGTCACCAATCGCCGATTACCATCAATTGGATGCCGATGAGCTAATCCAACGTATCCACCAGGCCGGAATAGCTGGCTTGGGTGGAGCTGGTTTCCCCACCGCCAGTAAACTGCAGGGCGGTGCCGATAAAGTGGAAACACTGATCCTCAACGCTGCTGAATGTGAGCCCTATATCACCGCCGATGATCGCCTGATGCAAGAGCACGCCGATCAAATCATTGAAGGCACGCAAATTTTACGCCACCTGCTGCAACCCAAGGTGACGTTGATCGGTATTGAAGACAATAAACCGCAAGCTATTGCGGCATTAAAAAAAGCCCTTGGTCAACAGCGTGATATTAGCTTGCAGGTGATTCCCACCAAGTACCCTTCCGGTGGTGCCAAGCAGCTAACCAAGATCCTGACGGGTAAAGAAGTCCCCCATGGTAAGCACTCCTCGGCCATTGGCGTGCTGATGCAAAATGTGGGCACCGCCTTTGCCATTAAGCGCGCCATTATAGACGGTGAACCACTGATTGAGCGTGTGGTGACATTAACTGGCGAAGCCATGAGTCAACCGGGCAATGTCTGGGCACGCATTGGCACGCCTGTACAGCACCTGCTGAATATTGGCGGCTATCAACCGCAACCTCGGCAAAGCGTTATTATGGGCGGGCCACTAATGGGCTTTACCCTACCGCAACTTAACGTGCCGATTGTAAAAATCAGTAACTGTATCCTGGCACCTACGGCCAACGAGATGGCACCACAAGAAGCGGAGCAATCTTGTATCCGCTGTGCCTTGTGTGTTGATGCCTGCCCAGCCGGTTTGTTACCACAGCAACTCTACTGGTTTAGCCGTGGTGAAGAACATGAGAAAGCGCGTAATCATCATCTGTTTGACTGTATTGAATGTGGTGCCTGTGCTTATGTTTGCCCCAGCAATATTCCGCTGGTGCAGTATTACCGCCAGGAAAAGGCTGAGATCAGAGCCTTGGATCAGGAAGCAGTACGAACTGCTGCTGCCAAAGCCCGTTATGAAGCCAAACAAACCCGTTTAGCACGGGAAAAAGTGGCACGGGAAACACGCCATCAGCAAGCAGCAGCAAAATCGAATAGCAGTGACCAAGCAAAGGTTCAGGCAGCGCTGGCTCGAGTTCAAGCTAAACATATCGGGGATACTCCGATTATCATCACTGGCGGTGAACCTGACAATAGTAGCGCTATTGCCGGCCGTGCAGCGCTTAAGGCGCAAATACGCGCACGTAAAGCCGAGCAGCTCCCTGATACCAACCAGGCTGACACGCCCGCTGATGATCCGCGCCAAGCAGCTATTGCCGCCGCATTGGCAAGGGTAAAAGCCAAAAAAGCTACGCAGCAGGCAGAACAGACCGACACCACGGAAGCGGAAGCTCAACCAGACCCGCGCAAAGCAGCTATCGCGGCGGCTATTGCTCGGGCTAAAGCCAAAAAAGCTGAACCACAGGCAGAACAGCCAGAAGCCGCTGAAGCGGAAACTCAACCTGACCCGCGCAAAGCAGCTATCGCGGCGGCTATTGCCCGGGCTAAAGCCAAAAAAGCTGAGCCACAAGCAGAACAGCCAGAAGCCGCTGAAGCGGAAGCTCAACCAGACCCGCGCAAAGCAGCTATCGCGGCGGCTATCGCCCGGGCTAAAGCCAAAAAAGCTGAACCACAGGCAGAACAGCCAGAAAGCACGGAAGCGGAATCTCAACCAGACCCGCGCAAAGCAGCTATCGCGGCGGCTATCGCCCGGGCTAAAGCCAAAAAAGCTGAGCCACAAGCAGAACAGCCAGAAAGCGCGGAAGCGGAAGCTCAGCCTGACCCGCGCAAAGCAGCTATCGCGGCCGCTATCGCCCGGGCTAAAGCCAAAAAAGCTGAGCCACAAGCAGAACAGCCAGAAAGCGCGGAAGCGGAAGCTCAGCCTGACCCGCGCAAAGCAGCCATCGCGGCGGCTATCGCCCGGGCTAAAGCCAAAAAAGCTGAACAACAATTGCCGACAGCGGAAAAAGAGTGAGGAACGTTGTCATACCCCAGAAATGGCGGCGACTACAGCACTGCGGCATACACCCTGGCATCCACAGTGTAATACACTGATAATATGGAAAAAATGGTAGCTATTTTATGAAGTTCAGGCCGAAACAACAAATCGTTAATGGGGTACATATCGCCAGTTCCCCGTTTACCCATAACCAGCAAAGCACCAGTCGTATCATGCTGTGGGTAATACTGGCCTGTATCCCGGGTATTGCAGCACAAATCGTATTCTTCGGTTACGGTACGCTTTTTCAGGTCGCTTTTGCCATAGTCACGGCCTTACTGGCTGAAGCCGCTATTCTAGGGATGCGTAAACAACCGATAAAAGCTCGGCTGGCAGATAATACGGCCTTGCTCACGGCACTCCTGCTGGGCATCAGCCTCCCACCATTGGCTCCCTGGTGGATGGTGGTGATTGGTACCTTCTTCGCCATTGTGATCGCCAAGCAACTCTATGGTGGATTAGGGCAGAATCCTTTCAACCCTGCCATGGTCGGTTATGTGGTACTGCTGGTGTCCTTCCCGGTACAAATGACCAGTTGGTTACCGCCAGAAGAACTCCGCATCACCTCACTCTCATTGCAGGATACTCTACTGACTATTCTCAATGGGCATAGCGTACAAGGGATGACGCTGCATCAACTCGCGATGGGTGTTGATGGCATCAGCCAGGCTACGCCGCTCGATGGATTTAAAACCGGGTTACGTAGTGGTCATCCCATAGAGCAGGTGTTGCAGCAGCCGTTGTTTGGCGGCATGTTGGCAGGTATCGGCTGGCAATGGGTTAATTTGGGCTTTCTGCTTGGTGGCCTATTTTTATTGGCACGTCGGATAATCCACTGGCAAATCCCCGCCAGTATGCTGGTTTCCATCATGCTGTGTTCCGGGCTAGCCTGGATGCTCGACCCTAGCCACCAGGGCACCCCGCTATTTCATCTCTTCTCCGGTGCCACCATGTTAGGCGCTTTCTTTATTGCCACGGACCCGGTGACCGCTGCCGCCACCCGCAACGGCCGGTTAATTTATGGCGCACTTATCGGCCTGCTGGTCTGGCTTATACGGGTGTATGGCGGCTACCCAGACGGTGTGGCCTTTGCTGTGCTATTGGCCAATATGACTGTGCCATTGCTCGATCATTACACGCAGCCTCGTGTCTATGGCCACCGCTAAGGAACCGATATGCTGAATTCAATGCGTAAACATGGCATCACCTTGGCGCTCTTTGCCGCCGTGACCACCGGCCTGACTGCTTTGGTCTATCAATTGACCAAAAGCACCATTGCTCATCAGGCGGCACTTCAGCAACAAGCCTTGCTCGATCAGGTCATCCCCGCTGAAGTTTATGATAATGAGTTACAAAAAGAATGTTTTCTGGTGAGCGACCCGGCGTTAGGCAGCGCTGCCCCTCGCCGCCTCTATCTGGCGCGTAAACAGGGCCAGCCGGTTGGTGCTGTACTTGAAACCACCGCCCCAGATGGCTACTCAGGTGCCATTCAGCTCTTAGTGGCTGCCGACTTCAATGGTACGGTGTTTGGCAGCCGGGTGGTGGAGCATCATGAAACCCCAGGGCTTGGTGATAAAATTGAGTTACGCATCTCCAACTGGATTACCTATTTTAGTGGCAAAACCATTGATGGCCCGGATGATAAACGTTGGGCAGTTAAAAAAGACGGCGGCATGTTTGATCAGTTCACCGGGGCAACCATTACCCCACGAGCAGTGGTGAACGCAATTGCTCGCACCGCGCTCTTTATCAAAACCTTGCCAACTAAACTGGATACCTTGCCAACCTGTGGAGGCACTGAATGAGTGAAGTCAAACAGTTAATCGTTCAAGGATTATGGAAAAACAACTCAGCATTGGTGCAATTATTAGGCCTGTGCCCATTGTTGGCCGTCACCTCCACCGCGACCAGTGCTCTTGGTTTGGGGTTAGCCACAACGTTGGTCCTGGCCATCACCAATAGCGCTATTTCGATCTTTCGCCACTGGATCCCAAGCGAGGTGCGTATTCCCATTTATGTGATGATCATTGCTGCAGCAGTGAGTGTCGTACAAATGTTAATCAATGCCTATGCCTTTGGCTTGTATCAATCTTTGGGGATCTTTATTCCATTAATCGTCACCAACTGTATTGTGGTGGGGCGAGCGGAAGCGATTGCCGTCAGAAAACCACTGGGGTTAGCACTGATTGATGGTCTGTCCATTGGCTTTGGTGCAACCGCTGCCATGCTGGTTCTCGGTTCCCTGCGTGAATTGCTGGGTAACGGTACGCTGTTTGATGGTGCGGATTTGTTACTGGGTAACTGGGCCAAAGTGTTGCGTGTTGAAGTAATACATTTTGATAGTGCCTTTCTGTTAGCCATGCTGCCACCGGGTGCCTTTATCGGCTTGGGATTGCTATTGGCTGCTAAATATGTGATTGATGAAAAAACCAAACAAAAACAGTCCGAGAAAGCGCCATGAATAAAGAGAAACGCCTGGAGATCCTCACCCGCCTGAGGGATAACAACCCACACCCCACTACCGAACTGATGTATAGCTCGCCTTTTGAGCTATTAATTGCGGTATTGCTTTCCGCCCAAGCCACCGATGTCAGCGTTAACAAAGCAACGGCCAAATTGTACCCGGTTGCCAATACGCCCGCGGCGATGCTGGCGCTGGGTGTCGAGGGTATCAAGGGTTACATCAAAACCATTGGTCTGTTCAATAGCAAAGCCGAGAATGTGATTAAAACCTGCCGTCTATTGCTGGAAAAACATGGCGGCGAAGTGCCTGAAGACCGTGCCGCGCTGGAAGCGTTACCAGGTGTGGGCCGTAAAACCGCCAATGTGGTGCTCAATACCGCCTTTGGTTGGCCAACCATTGCCGTTGATACCCATATTTTCCGGGTCTGTAACCGCACCCGTTTCGCACCAGGCAGCAATGTTGATCAAGTGGAGGAAAAATTACTCAAGGTGGTACCCAGCGAATTTAAAGTTGACTGCCATCACTGGCTGATCCTGCATGGGCGTTATACCTGCATCGCACGCAAACCACGTTGCGGTTCCTGCATTATCGAAGATTTATGCGAATTTAAAGATAAAATTTACCCAGCAGAGTAAGCCTCTCCAGCCCTACTTTTTTCTACTGCCCAGCTATCGCCGGTTCGGGGACTGCATACACAATGCAGTTCTTGTTGGTTTTTTATGCTGCTTCAATCTCCACTGTAGGGATACACGGCTATCTTTGCATTATTTTTAAGCAGAAAAAGTGTCTTTTTTTTCACTTACGCCACTGATCTACTTTCACATTTTATTCACAATCACTTGGTTTGATAACTTGCCCTTCCCCCTGCAATATAGCCACCTGCTTCAGATATATAATCCTTATTGGTGATATTTTATAGAATATAGATTTGCAATTATTCAATAAAATGGGGTATTAATCTTATTGGGCCGTTATTATTTCATTTTGAAATAAAAATTTGCCAATCATGAAAATATCAAACGTTAATTCTGCATATGTTTTTTAACATAGTTACTTAGCGTTGTAATGATTATATGTAACAGAACATGTCAAAATGCTTGCCTCATTGACAAAGATAGTGAACATTAGCCGCCGTTATTCCATCCTAAAACATCGAATACTCATCATTTTTCACGTTGCGTTTTTGTCTCGGCCCACAGCCGGCCTGCTGCCAACATGATCTATTTAGAGTTTTAAGTATAAAAGGGTGCAGCCCTGCACCACTTTTGCCGTTTCCCGTATTGATCAACGGACAGTGATCGTGCGGACAGTAAAAAAACTAGAGGTACCCGTGTCAACTGCAAACAACAAATCATCCGAAAGCGTTAGCCTTAACGCATTCAAACAGCCTAAAGCGTTCTATCTGATCTTCTCCATTGAGCTCTGGGAACGTTTTGGCTATTACGGCCTACAAGGCATTATGGCTGTCTATCTGGTCAAAATGCTGGGCCTGAGTGAAGTCGACTCCATTACCCTGTTCTCTTCCTTTAGTGCGCTGGTTTATGGCTTTGTCGCCGTCGGTGGCTGGCTCGGCGATAAAGTGTTGGGTTCAAAGCGGGTCATTGTATTAGGTGCCATCATTCTGGCTTGTGGCTACGCCATGGTTGCCTATTCAGGTCACGAAGTTTTCTGGGTCTACCTGGGGATGGCGACCATTGCCGTGGGTAGTGCGCTGTTCAAAGCCAACCCCTCTTCTTTGCTGTCTACCTGCTATGAGAAAGATGACCCACGTTTGGACGGTGCATTTACCATGTACTATATGTCCATCAATATCGGTTCATTTTTCTCCATGCTGGCTACCCCATGGTTGGCCGCTAAATATGGCTGGAGTGTCGCCTTCTCACTGAGTGTGGTGGGGATGCTGATTACACTGGTCAACTTTATGATGTGCCGCAGTTGGGTTAAGCAATACGGCTCCAAACCCGACTTTCAACCGTTGCAGATACAGAAACTGCTGATGGTTCTGGTGGGGGTTGTGGTACTGATCGCAGTGTCCAGTTGGTTGCTGCATAACCAGACCATTGCACGCTGGGCGCTGGCAGTGATCTCTGTAGGGATCATTGTGATCTTTGCCAAGCAAACCTTTATGTTAGAGGGTGCGGCACGCCGCAAGATGATCGTCGCCTTTCTGCTGATGTTGGAAGCCGTGGTGTTTTTTGTGCTGTACAGCCAGATGCCAACCTCACTGAACTTCTTCGCTATCCATAATGTTGAACACAGTATTCTGGGGATTACCTTTGAACCAGAGCAATTCCAGGCATTGAACCCATTCTGGATCATGCTGGCCAGCCCACTCTTGGCGGCACTGTATAACAAGATGGGTGATCGCCTGCCGATGCCACACAAGTTTGCCTTTGGGATGTTCCTCTGTTCCGGTGCCTTCCTGGTGCTGCCATGGGGCGCCACCTTCGCCAACGAACAAGGCATTGTATCGGTTAATTGGCTGATTCTGTGCTATGCCCTGCAAAGTATTGGTGAACTGATGATCTCTGGGCTGGGCCTGGCAATGGTCGCACAACTGGTTCCTCAGCGGCTGATGGGCTTTATCATGGGTTCCTGGTTCCTGACCACCGCAGCGGCAGCATTGATTGCCGGCAAGGTGGCAGGGCTGACTGCTGTCCCTGCTGATATCAACGATGCCCATGCCTCACTGGCAATTTACAGCCACGTATTTATGCAGATCGGCATTGTTACTGCGGTTATTGCCGTAATTATGGCGTTGACCGCACCGAAACTGTATCGCATGACGCTTGATACAGAGGAAGATACGGAAAATAAAGCACAAGTCGTGACAGCTAACTAAGTCTAACGCCCACCGCTGCAACTTGAATTATAACCAGTATTAACTCTGAATAATTTGAGTTGCAGCCTCCCGGAAGCTGTTAAATCACTCTCAGTGTAAACTGAAAATGGCCAGCAACCACCGAGGGCAACACCCGTCCTGACGATATCTTGCAAAAAAATGGCGATAAACAACAAATTTTCGGTTATAAAACCAGTACAGTGGCAGTTCAACTTCACAACATAGGGTGTCATGATGAAAAAGTTAACGCTGAAAGAGATGACAGAAAGTGAACAACGTGAAGTAAAAACGGAGTTGGATAGAGCGCGCAAAAACCTTGAACGCCCGTTAACCAACTCTGAACAGAATAAGATTAAAGAGCAAGCCATTGACCGCATTATGGCGGCACGAGAAAAAATAGCCAAAGTGGCGCGGGCAGAACGCAAAGCCAACCGTGCCAAACCGACTGACAGCACCTTCAACTGGACAGCCTCCATCAGTACCCGGCCCCACCGTTAATCATTTGCTATTTCAGCCCGGTTGCCAAAATAGGTGGCCGCGTTGATGTCGTTAAAAGGTAAAAAAATTGTTGGCAAAAACGCTGTAATTTTGCCGCCAGAGCACTAGGATGTGTAGTTGAACTTGTCTGTCCTTCATCTTATCAAGGAGTTTTCGATGAAATTGTTCTATAAAGCTGGCGCTTGTTCCCTGTCACCACATATTGTCTTGCGTGAAGCTGGACTCGATTTTACTGCGGAGAAAGTCGATTTAGCGCAAAAGATAACAGAAAGTGGCGCCAACTATCTGACAATCAACCCTAAAGGGCAAGTCCCGGCATTAGTGCTTGATGATGGTAGTCTATTAACCGAAGGTGTAGCGATTGTGCAATATCTGGCAGACCGCGTACCGGATCGTAATTTGCTCCCAGCAGCAGGAACCCTTGCCCGCTACCACGCGATCGAATGGTTGAACTATGTGGCCACTGAGATGCATAAAGGTTTTAGTCCGCTGTTTAACCCCAAGACACCTGATGAATATAAAGTCATTGTGCGTGAAAAGTTAGCGTCTCAATTCAGCTATCTGGATTCAGTGCTAGAGAAACAGGATTATCTGTTAGGTCAGCGTTTCAGCGTAGCCGATGCTTACCTGTTCAACGTGTTATGTTGGGCGCCGCATATGCAGTTTGATCTCAAAAAATACCCTCATCTGCAGGCTTACGTTGAGCGCGTAGCAGCGCGCCCTGCGGTAGAAGCGGCGTTAAAAGCAGAAGGTTTGAAGTAAATTGATGACCCCGGCTACCAGTGAGCCGGGGATCTCTTTAACATTTTACTGCGCGGAACTGACATTCCGGCTCAACAATACGGTCTTGTGCTGCCACTACCTGCAACTCGTACTCCCCCATCGCCTGGGTGGTTAACATCACTTCATATACCGCCGCCGTAACATGTTCCAGTGCTTTAGCCAGCCCCTCACCCTTAAGCAAGTTCACCAGTAGCAGGCCACTCGTCAAATCCCCCACCCCAACGGGATGGTGTGAGCCGAAATCCACCAGAGGACGGCTGATATGCCAGGCTTCGTCGGCGGTGACTAACAGCATCTCAAAACAATCCAAATCATAACCAGCTCGGCTGAGGTGTTTTATCAATACCACTTTCGGCCCTTTGGCGATCAACTCCCGCGCCGCAGCAATCGCCTGCTCAACATTATGAACATCATGCCCCGCCAACTTTTCCAGCTCCAACAGGTTCGGGGCCACAATATCGCAGCAAGGCAAAGCTTGTTGGCAGAAGAACTCTGCGACACCCGGTGCCACAATGCAGCCCTTTTCAGGGTGACCCATCACCGGATCACAGAAATACCAGGCATTGGGATTAGCCTGTTTGACTTGGCGCACAATCTCCAGAATATGGCTGCCCTGCTCGGGTGAACCGATATAACCACTTAACACCGCATCGCAGGTTTTCAGTTTATCGATATTTGCAATGCCTTGGGTTATTTCTGTCAAGTGACTGGCAGGCATGACACAACCGGTCCACTGCCCGTACTGCGTATGATTAGAAAATTGCACGGTATTCAGTGGCCAAACATTAACCCCCATTCGGCGCATGGGAAACTCTGCTGCACTGTTACCCGCGTGCCCGAAGACCACATGAGATTGTATGGAAAGAATATTTTTCATGAAAACAAACCTGGTTAAACATAAAAAAGAGGATCATCACCTGACAACCCAAAAAAACAAAGGGGCCAAATGGCCCCTGAGTGCAAAGCTGATTATTCCCAATCAACCAGGCAGTAATGTTTTTTACCACGACGTAGTAGTGTGTAACGGCCAAACAGGCGGTCACTCTCCGTAAACTGATATTCGGGATTAGATTGTTTTTCGCCGTTGATAGTCACTGCATTGGAGCTGATCATGGTCCGCGCCTGCCCCCGGGAAGGCACCAGCTCGGCATTGACCAACGCCTGCTGCAGGTCGGCATCACGCTCCAGCTTGATGGTTGGCATACCATCTTGCGCCAATTGGGCAAAGTCTGCTGGAGTCATTTCATGCAAGGCACCGGAGAACAAGCTTTGGGTAATACGCTTCGCGGCAGCCAGCCCTTCAGCACCATGTACCATCCCTGTCACTTCTTCTGCCAGTACATATTGAGCACGTGGCGCTTTACCGCTATTTTTATCCTCTTCTTCCAGGGCATTAATCTCTTCAAGGCTTAAGAAGGTAAAGAATTTGAGGAAGCGATAAACATCGGCATCCGCGGTATTGATCCAGAACTGGTAGAATTTGTATGGGCTGGTTTTTTCTGGTGCCAGCCAGACCGCGCCCCCTTCTGTCTTACCAAATTTGGTGCCGTCCGCTTTGGTGATCAACGGTACCGTCAGGCCAAATACCTGCTTTTGATGCATACGACGGGTCAGATCGATACCTGAAGTAATGTTACCCCATTGGTCCGACCCACCGATTTGCAACTCCACCTGATGACGATTATAAAGTTCTGAAAAGTCAAAACCTTGCAGCAGATTGTACGAGAACTCGGTAAAAGAGATACCGGAATCATCACGGTTCAAACGCTGTTTTACCGCTTCTTTATTGATCATCTGGTTGACAGAAAAGTGCTTGCCGATATCCCGCAAGAAAGTCAGCACATTCATGCCACCAAACCAATCATAGTTGTTGGCTGCAATGGCACTGTTGCTGCCACAATCAAAATCAAGGAACGGAGAAACCTGCTTGCGAATTTTCTCGACCCATTCGTTAACCGTTTCTGTGGTGTTCAGCTTACGCTCAGCCGCTTTAAAGCTGGGATCACCAATCAGACCGGTGGCACCGCCAACCAACGCCACTGGCTGATGACCCGCCAGTTGGAAACGTTTCAGGCACAACAACGGCACCAGATGGCCCAAATGCAAGCTGTCTGCGGTCGGATCAAAGCCGCAATACAGCGCGATTGGCCCTTGCGCCAGTCGTTCTGCTAACGCGTCCTCATCCGTTACCTGGGCCACCAGGCCCCGCTCTTGCAATTGTTTAATCAGGTTGCTGCTAGCCATCAATTTCTCCATCTTTAAACGAATGTACCTTTGCCGGTACACAACCTTCACCCATTGGCGAAATAATAAAATTCGAGATAGCGCATAGAATAAAGCGCCAGCGATATCTGTGCCAGCGCTTAAAAGAGATTTTCTTGCTATTAGGGGGCTAGGCGGTCAATTTTCCAGTCATTTTCTACCCGTTGGTATAGGAAACGGTCATGTAACCGGTGCTCCCCTCCCTGCCAAAACTCAACAGAGTCAAATTTAACCCGAAAACCACCCCAGAAGCTGGGCACCGGTATTTCACCCTGTTGGAATTTTTGCTTCAACTCAAGAAACTTGCTTTCCAAGATGCCTCTGGTGGAAATACGTGTTGATTGTTGTGAAACCCAGGCACCAATCTGGCTATCTTTGGGGCGACTACTGAAATACTTCATCACCTCCAAAACAGATAAGCGTTCAGCCTGACCAAGGAAAGCCACCTGACGATCCAGCATATGCCAAGGGAATAGCAGACTAATACGTGGATTATTCGCTAACTGCTGTGCCTTACGGCTACCGAGGTTAGTGTAAAAAACCAAGCCTTGATCGTCATAATGTTTAAGCAAGACAATACGCTGGAAAGGTTGACCCTGCTCATCAACCGTAGCGACACACATCGCGGTGGGATCAGCCAGGCGCGCTTCACACGCCTGCTTTAACCAACGTTCGAACAAATCGAGCGGATTAGCCGTCAAATCGTGACGACGCAGCCCTCCTTTGATATATTCACGTCGCAAATCTGCCACATCAAATTCATTTTTATCAGTCATTTAGATTACCAACCAACAGTAAATTTATCAGATAGCCTGTTGGGCCACCGTATGTTCATCGATCGCAGCAAGGACTACATCAACCCCATCCAGACTGGTGCCAGACATAACACCGATATAGCGACCTGATCTCATAGCAATACCTTAGATTCTATTTCGAGTGACAATCGTTTTGGCCCCGTTATACTCATCACTATTCAACCTGACAACGTATTGCTGCAGCTTGAAGACGATAGGTGTCTGCCCAAAATAATTCGAGTTGCTTGCAGGCAGTAAGTTCTAGAGTCCCCAGCAGCATAGCCCGCTATGTGACTGGGGCGATAGATGTTGCCAACATACTACCGACTTGAATTATGTATGAAGGGTATAATGCAATCTGAAGTATGATGAGTATACATGTGACTCAAAATATTTAGAGTATACTTGCTGAACATTTTTTATAAGCCTGATTTGAATATGCCCAAAATTATTCGAGTTGCTTGTAGCGGCAAATGAACGCTGGCGGCCCCGTAAGGGCGAGTCTCATTAATGAGGCGAGTAACCGCCGTCAACACCCAAGCAGCCTGAATGATGACGAGTATCGATGGTCAAATCAGGATGATTAACTGCAGGAGTTTTATATGATTAAGCGTATTCTCGTTGTTGCTCTGACCGGGGTCATGTTGGCTGGATGTGCAGACCCAACAACATCCGGTGATGTCTATTCAGCCTCCCAGGCAAAGCGTGTACAGACTGTCACCTTTGGTACCGTAGTCTCTGTTCGCCCGGTACAAATTCAAGGTAGCGAAAGCGCAAATACCATTGGTGCTATCGGTGGTGCCGTACTGGGTGGGTTGCTAGGGAATACCATTGGTGGTGGTAGTGGCCGTAATATTGCAACCGCCGCAGGTGCAGTGGCCGGTGGCGTGGTGGGTAACAGTGTAGGTAGTGTTGCCGGCCGCAGCAGTGGTGTCGAACTGGAAATCAAAACCGACAATAAAGAAAATATTGTCGTGGTACAACGTGCCAGTGCAACCCAGTTCAACCCTGGCCAGCGTGTTCGTATGGCGCAAAATGGTGATACTGTGACGGTTTCCCCACTGTAATATTTCCAGCCTAATGCGGTAGCAGCCAAATGATTGGCAAGTGAGGCTCATGGATGAGCCGGCCCATGCCTTCTGCGCATATCTTAAAATGAATAGCGCTGTATTAAAGAGTGCCTTTCGCTATTTTTTATCAAATAGAAACCGAAACCTAACAGAATATCAGGCTTCTATTTGATGCTATGCCGAAAAATCACCTGCTCTACGCTTGTTCTTGCAGCTTGATAATGTTTCGTTCAAGTTTGCTAATCAAACCGGTTAATAGTTTCAATTCTTCCGGCGAAATGCCATCAAGAATTTCCCCTCTGACCATAGTGATAGTTCGGTTCATTTCCTGAATAATCGGCTCAGCAGCCTCCGTGAGTTTAATCAGTTTGGCACGCCGGTCATTAGTACAAACATGACGAGTAATCAGCCCTCTGGCTTCCAGTTGATCCAGTGTCCGTACCAGTGACGGTTGCTCGATGCCAATCGCTTTTGCTAATTGGTTTTGTGATTGTTCTGGCGGCAACCGATTAATGGTGTACAGAGTCAACCAATGAGTTTGTGTCAGCTCCAATGGCTTGAGCCGATAATCAATGAGCGCACGCCAAACACGAACCAATCGCGCTAAATCTGGACCCAATGTAGATTCCACTTATTCATCCTCATAATTAGCATGCTAATATTGATTTCCCGAAACCTGTTTTTAAGTTTATGCAAATTGCAAAACATCAGCAACTCGCATCAGGTAATAAGGTTATATTAAAAATACAAATGTATATGATTCATACTTTTGAATAATATCATGGTTCTACCAGTTATTGATTATCATTTACACTTTTTGAATTACTTCAACATGCAGACACCGGATACGGTGAGTGGATATCACCACGATAGTCACGTGTCGCTTTAGCATACAAAGCCCACATGAATTGATTAGCCATATTAATAGTAAGGCTATTGTAACCATGCCTGTTCAGCACTGACCAAAGCATCATCACCGAGAAAGACATTCAGCATCGGACATTAGACGCCGCGTTACAGGCGTTTCAACCGATGAGCGACTCTCGGAACCCGCAGTTGCTGATTTAGCATGGCTGGTGATTTAGTACGGGTTAATTTGGCGGCTTTATTGCTCATTACAGCAATTACAGCAAACAACAATTGCGGAGCAACCTGTCTCTCGCTGATGCAGGTTGCTACCAATCAACGGAGGCCTGTCTTAAGGCACATCATAACCTAACGCCGCTTTACGAATCCGGAACCACTGCTGGCGGCTGAGCTCAAGTGAGGATGCCTTCAATGCTGACCGTACTCGGTCGATTTTACCCGTTCCGATAATCGGCAACGGTTGAGAGGGCAAGCGCATCACCCAAGCGTAAACCACTTGCTCAATGGTTTCAGCCCCTATCTCCTTGGCCACCGCATTCAGTTCATCACGTAATGGCTGGAATTGAGCATCACTGAATAGCCGCCCCCCACCAAGGCATGACCAAGCCATCGGTTTTATCCGCAGTTGTTGACACTGATCCAATGTACCATCAAGAATGGCGGGCTGGTGCAGCGGTGAAATTTCTACCTGGTTAGTGACCAATGCAAATGGCAAACGTGACTGTAACAGGGAAAACTGCGCAGGAGTAAAATTGGATACGCCAAAATAGCGTACTTTGCCGCTTTTATGCAGAGCAACAAAGGCTTCTGCAACTTCATCGGCATCCATTAGCGGGTCCGGCCGATGGATCAACAGCAGGTCGAGATAATCAGTATGCAGATTAGACAGTGACTGCTCAGCACTGCGCACAATATGCTCGTGGGTGGTGATATAATGACCGATGGTATTGCCTGGCTTGTCCAGGGTCGCGATACCACATTTTGACACCATCTCCATTTTTTGACGCAATGAAGGTTTCAGTTTGATTGCCTGACCAAAAGCTTGTTCACAGGCATAACCACCATAAATATCCGCGTGATCGGTTGTCGTCACGCCTAATTCAAGATGCTGTTCAATAAACGCCAGCAACTGTTGTGCTGACATGCCCCACTCCATCAACCGCCAGTAACCACAAATCATGCTCGAAAACTCGGGCCCCTGCGGTGATAGCTTAATACGATCCAGCATAATTAACCTCGTGACACTATTTAACTTAGCGCCAGCATACACAAGCGAACTATAACTGGGAATCTCAAAATAACCCTATTGAAATAGGTGCTTCATCTATTACGAATCGGCTAATGAATCGCCGACTCAAAATGAATTGCTGGCTCAAAATGAATTCCTGTCTCAAAACAAGCTGTCTCAAAATAAGGAAGGCTGCTCGGGTGGGATTTCATCCGGCTGCTTTTGCGCACGTTGCAAGCGCAGATAACGCTGGCGGCATAGACGCAGCACTTCGCGTTTCTGTGTATCGTTCATTTTCATCCAGCCAAAACGTTCCTCGCGGCTACGCAAGCAGCCACGACAATAACCGCGCTCATCCGCCTGGCAAATGCCACGGCACGGGCTAGGGATGTCAAAAAACTCAAGTTGCTGTGCCACGCATCCTCCGGCGTTGTATCCTTAAGTTTTTCACCTTACCTCAAGACTGTAATTTGAAACAACTTAGGTATATAACGATAGTATTAACTTAAGCGCATGGGTTGGTCTATATAAGGATATATTATGAAGCTCGAAAAGCTATTCTCTCCGATTAAAGTGGGTCATCTCACATTACCTAACCGCATATTTATGGCACCGTTGACGCGTCTACGCAGCATTGAACCTGGTGACATTCCTACCTCCTTGATGGCGGAACATTATGCGCAGCGTGCCAGTTCGGGGCTATTGATCAGCGAAGCGACCCAAATCTCTTACCAGGGAAAGGGTTATGCCGGTGCACCTGGCATACACACGCCAGAACAAATCGCTGCATGGCGTAAAATCACCCAAGCCGTTCATGAAAAACAGGGCCATATTGCCGTACAGTTATGGCATGTGGGGCGTATTTCCCATAATAGCTTGCAGCCCAACCACCAAGCCCCTGTGGCCCCTTCGGCGATTAATGCTGAAACCCGCACTACGGTTCGTGATGAAACCGGTGCCTTGACACGTATACCGACTTCGACTCCACGGGCGCTAGAACCGTCTGAAATCCCACAGATAGTCAATGAGTTTCGTCAGGCAGCGGCCAATGCGCTTGACGCCGGTTTTGACTATATTGAGCTGCATGCGGCACACGGTTATTTATTACATCAGTTTATGTCCCCCGAGGCTAACCAGCGCACGGACCAATATGGCGGCACGATTGAAAATCGTACCCGCCTGACGCTGGCAGTGCTTGATGCCACCATCGCAGAGATCGGTGCTGACCATGTCGGTATTCGCATTTCACCACTGGGCCCATTCAACGGTCTGGATAATGGGGACGATCAAGAAGAAGCCGCGCTCTATCTAATTGAAGAGTTGAACAAGCGTCGCATTGCCTACCTGCATATTTCCGAGCCTGATTGGGCGGGTGGCAAACCCTTCTCGGTTGCTTTCCGTGATGCCATCCGTGCCCGTTTCAGTGGGGTGATTATCGGATCGGGTGGTTACACGGCAGAAAAAGCTGAAGTAATGATTGAGCAAGGTTTGGTCGATGCTGTCGCTTTTGGCCGCAGCTATATCTCAAACCCGGATCTAGTGGAACGTTTTAAGCAACGAGCCCCACTGAACGAACCGCAACCTGCTACCTTTTATGGCGGTGGTGCCGAAGGTTATACCGATTACCCAGTCCTATGACTCGGGGCCAGGGAAATTGACCGTCATAGCAATAAGTAAGCCAGCAGCAATTTCTTTTTTGTGACACCGTAACACTGATTATTGCTGTGGTCGTCTCGTTGAGTTGTCTTATAGGACAACGCTATACTGTTCTCCGCTTCAATACATTGCCGTTCACTACGGCCTATCTACTCAGAGGGAATTATGCGCCTACTTCATACCATGATACGCGTTGGTGATCTGCAACGCTCTATTGATTTTTATACCAAAGTATTGGGCATGCGTTTGCTGCGCACCAGCGAAAATGCCGAATATAAATACTCACTGGCGTTTGTTGGCTATACCGATGAAAAGGATGGCTCAGTAATCGAGCTCACTTATAACTGGGGAGTCGATAGCTATGACATGGGTTCCGCCTTTGGTCATCTGGCACTGGGCGTTGATGATGTGGCTGCTACCTGCGACATTATTCGCCAATCGGGAGGTAAAATCACTCGTGAAGCGGGCCCAGTAAAAGGGGGCACCACGGTGATTGCCTTCGTTGAAGATCCCGACGGTTACAAAATTGAACTGATCGAAAAAAAGTATGTGGGTCATGGTCTAGGCTAATCGACGTTTAGGGCGCTTTAGCGCGCCCTTGTTTATACCCGTCACCAATGAAACTGCAGGGTGTTGACTACACGCGTTCGCCCTAGTCACATAGTTATCTATGTTCCCAGGGAGTTATGAGCCTCATCCATGAGGTTCACCCTGCGGGCCAGCGCAAGCGCTGTTCAAAACGCACTGCGTTTTGTCCTGCAACACCATTGAACTTGGGTATATATCTGCTCTCTGCGCTGCATTAAGGGCATAAATTTGGCATAATGCGCGCTGTATTCGATCAAGATAAGAAACCGATGACCGAAAAAAATGATCTTAATGCCCTCAGTGGCCGTTTTCGTGGATTTTATCCCGTTGTTATTGATGTAGAAACTGCCGGATTTAACGCCAAGAGCGATGCGCTGCTGGAGATTGCCGCCGTCACCTTGAAAATGGATGAGCACGGTTGGTTACAACAAGATGAAGCGCTACATTTTCATATAGAACCGTTTGAAGGTGCCAACCTGCAACCGGAGGCGCTGGCTTTTAATGGCATTGACCCACATAACCCGCTGCGTGGGGCAGTGAGCGAATATGATGCGTTACACGCGATTTTTAAAGCGGTACGTAAAGGCATTAAAGACCAAGGGTGTAATCGCGCAATTATCGTCGCCCATAATGCCAACTTTGATCACAGCTTTCTGATGGCGGCAGCGGAACGTGCCAGCCTGAAACGTAACCCATTCCACCCGTTTGCCACCTTTGATACCGCCGCATTAAGTGGGTTGGTATTAGGGCAAACGGTTCTCGCTAAAGCCTGTATTACTGCGGGTATCGCGTTTGATAGCAGTCAGGCACACTCGGCGTTGTATGATACCGAGCAAACCGCCCTGCTATTCTGCGAATTGGTTAACCGCTGGAAACGCCTGGGCGGCTGGCCAATTACCGGGGACCTGACGGAAAAATCTTAAGCTCAGAGCAGGTTTGTTCCCTGCCTTTACACTCAGGCAGGGAATGATTACCACTTAATATCTGCTCACTGTTACGGCTGTATCTCTTGCTGATCTTTGTATTTTTCAGCCGTTTGTTTGATTAATGGTTGCAGTTCACCACGCTGATACATCTCAACAATGATATCGCAACCACCAATCAATTCACCGTCTACCCATAATTGTGGGAATGTTGGCCAGTTAGCATACTTAGGCAACTCTGCACGAATATCCGGGTTTTGCAGAATATCCACATAGGCAAAGCGTTCACCACAAGCGGAAAGTGCCTGCACAGCCTGAGCAGAAAAACCACAACTGGGTAATTTCGGCGAGCCTTTCATATACAATAGAATGGGATTAGTGGAGATTTGCTGCTGAATTTTTTCAATCGTGCTCATTATTGCTTCCTCAAGCTATACCATGGCGACAAATACATCATACGGATATTGTAGCGGTAGCAACAGACCAAGAAAACACTATCTTTTGCATGGGTATGCTCCCTCCTCCGCCCTATACTTAAGTGATTTGATTGATTTGACACAGTGCGATGAAGGTTAAATAGCATTTATGCCCGCCCTAATGTTAAGCCAAGGCGGTGAGACTTATCCCTATGGTAAATATTTTTTGACGATCTGTGATTAATGAATAATAATTTTCAATGCTACTGCTGAACGCAGTTTGTTCTTTCAATGTGCTATTTTTTGACCTGATAAAAAGTCATTAATGTTTTCTCACAAAATAAATCATTATTTATGAGATCAATAGCACGTTATATGGTTAACTTCGGGATTATTGTACTCGGATTTAGCAAGTACATTATTTATACATTTTCTGTTTGAGCCAAGGTTGGTAATATAGACATGCGGTTAATTACAACATTTTTAATGCTGCTATTCACACAACTGTTCTTTAACCTCGCCCATGCTGCGCCGCGGGCTGATGTTTCTGCTGAGCAACGCAAAAACCACGTTAAGCAAGCTCAGCCAAATGTTGGTAAGAAAAAGAAAGCCGATAAAACCAGCAAAAAAGCAAAGCTCTCCTCTCCACCAAAAGCAGTAAAAGCGTCATCCTCTGCAGTGAAGACCAGCAAGAAAACCAGCAGCCTGAAGTCAAAAACTAGCACCCGGAAAATCGCCGGTACTAAAGTGACCCCCAGCAAAAAAGGAAAAACAAAGGGATATGGCCGTCATCGTGAAGCCGGTAAGGCTACGGCAAAATTGCTGACACAGGAAAAAACACTAAAACTTAGCCCTGAGCACAAAAAACGTTTTCAGCGTGCCAAGCAAACCGCCGTCAGTAAGCTGATGGGACAAATGGGTAAACCTTATAAGTGGGGAGGCTCATCACCAGGTACAGGGTTCGATTGCAGTGGTTTGATCTATTACGCCTACAAAGACGTCGTCAAGATCAAAATGCCGCGGACTGCTAACGAAATGTTCCACTTACGTGATGCCGCCCCTGTCAAACGTAGTGAATTGGAAACAGGTGATCTGGTGTTTTTCCGTATCAATAATCGCGGCACTGCGGATCATGTTGGCGTCTATATCGGTAACGGTAAGTTTATCCAGTCGCCACGCACGGGTGAAGAGATCCAAATCACTCAGTTGAATAATGACTACTGGCAAAACCACTATATTGGTGCTCGCCGGGTGGTTACACCTAAAAACATCCGCTAATCCACCTTCGCTGGCTGAGTAGTTAAACTCAGCCTCTCCTTTTTTTCTCTTGTTATTTAGTTAGTTACTCAATTAGTACACATTGGATCTTTTATTCACTCGGAAAGTTGATAAGATTAACAACTATGAAATATCTATAACAATTCTGTGTTTCCTCTCTCCGCGGCTCTGACTGGCGCTAACGAGAGAGAACTCTGTATATAAAAAGGAGAAAGCAATGCCGTTTCAATTACCTGCACTACCGTATGAAAAAAATGCGCTTGAGCCTCATATTTCCGCTGAAACTCTGGAATACCACTATGGTAAACACCATAACACCTATGTGGTTAACCTGAATAACTTAGTGAAAGGTACCGAGTTCGAAGACAAAACCCTGGAAGAGATCGTCAAAACTTCCACCGCTGGTATCTTCAACAACGCCGCACAGGTATGGAACCACACCTTCTATTGGCACTGCCTGTCACCACAAGGCGGCAATGAGCCAACGGGTGCTGTTGCTGAAGCCATCAACAAATCTTTCGGTTCTTTCGCTGCATTTAAAGATCAATTCACCGATGCCGCAATAAAGAACTTCGGCTCCGGCTGGACCTGGCTGGTGAAAAAAGCTGATGGTTCACTGGCAATCGTCAGTACTTCCAATGCAGCAACCCCACTGACTGGCGCTGACAAGCCGTTATTGACGGTTGACGTTTGGGAACATGCTTATTATATCGACTATCGTAATGCACGCCCTAAATACCTGGAAAACTTCTGGGCATTGGTCAACTGGGCATTTGTAGCAGAAAACCTGGCTTAATCGCCGGCAATTGCTCAGAGAACAGTGACCTATCGAGCTGTTACTCATAAAGCTGTTACCAATAAATTAAGGCGCGGAATTTTTCCGCGCCTTAATTTATTGTACTCGTCATTAACATTGCGGTTGCTGACCGCCCAGCAACCTGAATATACCCGTCGCCAATCAAACTGCTGCGGTGTTGGCTACGCGCACTCACCCTAGTCACATAGTGGCCTATGCTCCTAGGGATTCACTTGCTTGCCGCCTAGCGGCATCTTGATTGAACTTGGGTATAAACTAATTCAATGCGGCAATAAGGCCGAACGCCACAATCATTACCAATGCACAACAGGTAGTAAACAATGACATCTTCAAATTGGTATCCATAAACGTCTCCCTCTCTATGATCTTCGTCGTACTGTAAGTGGTATGGTTCCTGGTTGCCCTGTCGTGACGTAGCTGCCTCAGTAACCGGGGGGTGCTTACTGATTTGCCCCGTTATGACTATTTATTGTTACTGCTCATTGCGACTACTCATTGCAACCGGAATAAACTCAGGTATGTGGTTACTCAAGCATAAGCGACGCAGCCAATACAGCAAATCATTTTTCCCACAGTTCGTGACTTATCTCTTGTTATCCCAGTAGTCTATGCCCCCATTACAATCTAAATGACGGCGTATCCGTTATGGCTCGAATAAACTTGATGTTAAATACATGATTAGCTCTTCCACTTTGCTGCAATATACGACAAAATCGCCCATTCATAACCGCATACCGGTGTAATGCCCTCCTGTTTAAGCGACTGACGAATTCAGTACTAAAAACTCAGTTTTCGCTTATCTAAATAGCTATGCCTCCAGGTGGGTATGATGCAGGTTAGCTGAGCGTTGAGCGCATGGATGCGCGATACGAGCCCCCACGGACGGGTTCACGGCGTGTCAGCGTTCCGCATCGTGCCCACAAGCCAGATGCTTAACGTGAAGCGACATCAGGTACGGTTATCTAGACAGGTAGGCAAACGATTAACATCATACCTGCATAATGGACATGTAGGTTTAGGAGTCATTTTTTACATGGCAACGATTAAAGATGTAGCCAAGCGCGCGGGCGTTTCCACAACGACCGTTTCACACGTTATTAATAAAACGCGTTTCGTCGCCGAAGAGACTAAGGTAGCCGTTTGGGCTGCGATTAAGGAGCTACATTATTCGCCCAGTGCAGTGGCCCGCAGTCTGAAGGTTAATCATACCAAATCGGTGGGTTTGCTGGCGACCTCCAGCGAGTCGCCCTACTTTGCCGAAGTGATCGAGGCAGTAGAAAACAGTTGCTATAGCCAAGGCTATACCTTGATCTTATGCAACTCTCACAACGATTTGGATAAGCAACGAGCCTATCTGTCGATGCTGGCGCAAAAACGCGTTGATGGCCTGCTAGTAATGTGCTCCGAATATCCAGAGCCTTTACTGGAAATGCTGGAAGATTACCGCAATATCCCTATGGTGGTTATGGATTGGGGCAGCGCACGCAAGGATTTTACTGATACCATTATTGATAATGCTTTTGCGGGCGGTTACCTGGCTGGCCGTTATCTTATCGAACGTGGGCACCGGGATATCGGCGCGATTCCTGGCCAACTTTCGCGTAATACCGGCGGTGGACGTCATCAGGGATTCCTCAAAGCGCTGCAGGAAGCACATATCGACATCCGTGAAGAGTGGATCGTTCAAGGTGATTTCGAGCCGGACTCTGGTTACCAAGCCATGCATGAGATCCTGTCGCAAAAGCAACACCCAACCGCCGTTTTCTGTGGCGGTGATATTATGGCGATGGGTGCCATCTGTGCTGCTGATGAACTGGGGTTGCGCGTACCACAAGATATTTCGGTGATCGGGTATGACAATGTGCGTAATGCTCGCTACTTTACCCCGGCACTGACCACTATCCATCAACCTAAAGAACGCTTGGGTGAAATGGCCTTCACCATCTTGCTGGACCGTATTACCAGCAAACGTGAACAATCCAAAGTAATCGAAATTCACCCAACCCTGATCGAACGCCGTTCTGTCGCCGATGGTCCTTTTATCGATTACCGTCGTTAATCGCTCACGCCGGGAAGCAGCAGACTTTCCGGCGACTTCTCGCTCAGCCATTCCTGATTAAGCGTTTCACTGTCACCCAGATAGTTGAGTAACCAAGACATGGCGGGTGACTGCGCTTTTTGCTGCCAGGTAAGGCAACAAGCACTCGGGGGAAAGGGTTCACGCAGTTGTAACTCCACCAACTCTCCGCTTTGTACCAACGGTAATACCCGGTGGGCTGGCGCCATCCCCACACACAAGCCACTACAAAGGCAATCTACCGCAGAAACCCAATCAGGCACCATTAAGCGCCGTTGGTTATCCAGCGACCAAGTTACCCGTTTGGGTAAATTACGTGATGTATCCTCTAACACCAGCGAAGGGTAAGCGCGTAATTGCTCATCACTGAGGGGGCCTTTCATCGCCGCCAAAGGATGACTGGCGCTGACCACACAAAGCCAATTGATAAAGCCCATATCACGGAATGCATAACCCCCCCCTACGGGCACAGCGCGTGTCGCACCGATAGCCATATCCACACGGCCATCAACCAAGGCATCCCATACTCCATTAAACACCTCTGGCTGCAGCACCAATTCCATATCAGGAAAATGGTGATAAAAATCCAGTAATAGCTGGCGGCTACGCTGTGGCTTTACAATCAAATCAACCGCAATTCTTAACTGACCACGCCAACCATTAGCAACCTGCTGGCACTGTCGACGCGCATCAAGCATTTTTTTGATAACAACTCGCGCCTCTTTAATAAACAGTGAGCCCGCAGGTGTTAATTCCACATTACGGTGATGGCGCACAAAGAGAGGGACCGCCAACCATTGTTCCAGTTGCCGCACGGTATAGCTCACCGCCGAAGGAACACGATGTAATTCCTGTGCTGCTGCGCTGAAACTCCCGGTACGTGCTACCGCATCAACGACATCTAACGAGTATTCAGACCACATAGTGATATTCTGCCTTCAAATTTTTTAATAGCACCTTGCAAATAATACCGTTTCACAACTAGAGATCCAGCCGTATACACTTGCCGCCGCTAAAAAAATCTGCGTAACATAATTTTAACGAGAAATACCATGCGAAATTTTGGATTTATGTTTTATCTTGCTGGCCTAAGCATGTTGGGGTACCTGGCTACCGACATGTATCTGCCGGCATTTGGTGCTATGCAACAGGAGTTGCAGATTTCCCCTGGGGCCATCAGTGCCAGTTTGAGTATTTTCCTGGCCGGGTTTGCCTTTGCTCAACTGCTGTGGGGGCCCTTGTCAGATCGCCTGGGGCGTAAACCGGTGCTCTTGGTTGGCCTAGTGCTATTCGCCTTCGGTTGCCTGGGTATGTTATGGGTGGAAAACGCAGTCCAACTGTGGTCACTGCGCTTTCTTCAAGCCATTGGGGTCTGTTCTGCAGCAGTCACCTGGCAAGCCATCGTGGTGGATCGCTACCGCGACGGTAAGGTCAACCGTGTTTTTGCCGCTATCATGCCGCTGGTCGCCCTCTCCCCTGCATTAGCACCACTCTGCGGTGCCTGGTTACTTAATCATATGGGCTGGCGCGCCATCTTTATTGTATTACTTTCCATCACATTATTATTGCTTATTCCTACCCTATTACTGAACGATCACAGCCGGTTGGTACCCTCTACTGACAAACAACCCGGCAGCAGTTTCTATCAGATTTTAAAATCCCCGCGATTTAGCGGCAACGTGATGATTTTTGCTGCCTGTTCCGCCAGCTTTTTTGCTTGGCTGACTGGCTCACCATTTATTCTTGGTGATATGGGGTATAGCCCAAATGATATTGGCCTGAGCTATGTTCCACAGACTCTGGCTTTTTTGCTGGGTGGATACAGTTGCCGCAGTGCCTTGAGTCGTATTTCCGGTAATCTCTTGTTGCCTTGGCTGCTGCTCGCCTATGGCTTCAGTATCTTGGCTTTATATTTACTGGCAACATTAACGGAACCGACGTTAACCACTCTGCTGATCCCATTCTGCTTTATGGCCTTAGTTAACGGTGCCAGCTACCCTATTCTGGTCAGTAATGCGCTCATGCCGTTCCCTGAAAGCAGTGGTAAAGCCGCCGCATTGCAAAATACCATCCAATTGGGGCTATGTTTTGTTTCCAGTTTGCTGGTCTCGGCATTTATTAGCCAACCGTTGGTAGCAACCGTCACCATCATGCTCACTACGGTATTTTTGGTCGCTTTGGGCTATGCGATCCAACTTTATGGCGTCAATGAAAAACAGCGGCGTTTACAACAAGAAAGTGCAGACTCAGTCTCATGATGATATGACTTTTGCCGAGCGCGATAAGCTATGGCGGCAAGTGTTTAGTGTCAAAGGCACCAAACACTTTGTAGGTCGAATAGTCGCAGCCCGGCCAAACCAGGGCTGCTTTAATCACTCTTAGGCTTTTACTGGGCTACTGTATTCGCTGCTACAGCCATAGCGGCTTCGCGGCTGGCAAGTACCCGCTCAACGGTATCAACCACGGCCTGGGTCTGCGGGTCGATCTCGATATTCACTTTATCGCCAAGGCGTCGCTTGCCCAACGTGGTACGCTCAAGGGTTTCCGGGATTAAGTGTACGCAAAAGCGGTTATTAACCACCTCACCAATGGTCAGGCTAATACCATCAATGCCGATATAGCCTTTATGCAGCACATATTTCATCAAATCATGTGTTGGCATCCGTAACCATACTTGACGGTTATTTTCCGAGGTGAAAATCTTGGCAACTTCAGCGGTGCAAATAATATGCCCGGACATTAGGTGACCACCAATCTCATCATTGAATTTGGCCGCCCTTTCGACGTTAACCTTAACGCCAAGTTTGAGATCACCAAGATTGGTCAAGCGTAACGTTTCTTTGATCAAATCAAACGTCACTTGGTTACCGTTAATGGCGGTTACCGTCAAGCAACAACCATTATGCGCCACCGAAGCGCCTAGCTCGAGCCCTGGCAACAGTTCAGCGGGCATTTCAATTGTATGGGTGCGAAAATTAGGTTTTTCATCAATGGCAACCAGCGCTGCGGTGCCCTGTACGATACCGGTAAACATGTTGGCCTCTTTTCTGAACTCAATGTGCTGTAAGCAGTTTGCCCCAGTTAGCAGTGAAAACCAAACTACTGAAGCAAAAAAATCCTGTTTCTAGCGCCTGTTCAATCAAGCGATAGAGTATGGCGGCATCTGAATAAATCGGAGATGCACACCATCAAATCAGTAGCGCTATTCGCTGGCGATTTACTCCGCTTTTTTTGCCACTTTGCGGGGGCTTTTTTTCTGTTTTTTACCCTCTGTCGGTGGCGAGCTCGGCAAGCCACGAAACGCGACACTGGCGCGGCTCTGCTTGGCCTGATAGATCAATTCCTGCAAGGTGGCTTCCAGCGGTTGCATAAAATCCTGATAACGGCAGGATTTTTCACTGATTTGGGTGAGTGTTGCTTCCCATTGGGCCGTCATATCAGGACGCGCTGCCATATCCGGTAATGAGTGGATCAAGGCACGCCCGGTGGGGCTTGAATGAATATAGCGCCCTTTCTTGTAAAGAAACGCACGCTTAAATAACAGCTCGATGATCCCTGCCCGCGTTGCCTCGGTGCCCAAGCCATCGGTCTCTCGCAATATTTTTTTCAGCGCTTTATCTTGCACAAAACGAGCAATCCCCGTCATGGCAGAAAGCAAACTGGCATCAGTGAACGGTCTGGGGGGTTGCGTCTGCCGTTCAACCACTTCACCGCGTTCACACAGCAACTCATCCCCTTTAGCCACCACTGGCAATGGTGCCCCTTCATTTTCCTCATCACGCTCTTTGCTACCCAATAGGGTTCGCCAGCCCGCTTCCGCCAGAAAACGTGCCTTGGCAATAAATTTGCCACCCGCAATATCCAACTCAATAACGCACTTGCGGAACAAGGCATCCGGGCAAAACTGCATCAAATATTGCCGGGCTATTAGCGTATAAACATTCAGTTCGTCTTGGCTCAGGTTAACTTTACCACCCCGTGCCGTGGGAATGATGGCGTGATGCGCATCGACCTTTTTATCATCCCAGCAGCGGTTACGGCGTTCGCTGTCAATCACCGGCTGCGGGTAAAGGTCAGGTTGATGGGCACTGATGGCATTCAATACCGCATGCCGCCCGACAAAATGCTCCTCCGGTAAATAACGGCAATCAGAACGGGGATAGGTAATCAGTTTATGCGTTTCATACAACCGTTGGCAGATATCCAATACTTGCTGAGCACTGAGGTTATAACGTTTGGCAGCCTCTATTTGTAACGTAGACAGGGAAAAGGGCAATGGCGCAGTATCCGATTCACGCTTGTCATTATATGAAGTGACTTGGGCAGGCTGGCCTTCAATACGTTTGACCACATGCTCTGCCAAAGGCCGGTGCAGTAAACGGCCCTCTTCATCCTGATAAGGTTCACAAGACTCGCTGGGCTGCCATAAAGCAACAAATCGCTCCTCTTTTGGCGTCACTATGTGCGCTTTCACTTCGAAGAAATCTTTCGACACAAAGTCTTCAATTTCTTCGTCACGGCGCACTACCAATCCCAATACTGGTGTTTGCACCCGCCCCACGGATAACACGCCATCATAGCCGGCATTACGCCCCAGCAAGGTATAAGCACGCGTCATATTGATACCATACAGCCAATCAGCACGCGCACGGGCTAACGCAGAAACACACAAGGGAATAAAATCACGGTTATCGCGAAGGCGTTCAACCGCCCGTTCGACCGCTTGAGGGTTAAGATCGTTAATCAGACAACGGCGCACGTTCTGCCGCTTTTCCACCGGCAGTGCCAAGTAATCCAACACTTCATCCACCAGCAGTTGCCCCTCTCTGTCAGGGTCACCGGCATGGATCACTTCATCGGCCTCGCCCAGTAGACGCTGGATGGCATTCAGTTGCTTGCTCACCGAGGGGCGCGGCTGTAACAACCATTTTTGCGGGATAATTGGCAAGTCAGCCAATGACCAACGGGCATAACGATTATCGTAAACATCGGGTTGAGCCTGTTCCAGCAAGTGCCCGACACACCAAGTCACCACGTCATGACTGCCACAGGCAATGAACCCATCCCCACGGCGATGGGGCTTCGGCAATATATCAGCAATGGCACGGGCCAAACTCGGTTTCTCGGCTATAAACAGTCGCATTACTCACCGTTATTCTGGCTATAGGCCATTAAAAATTCTTTCACCTGCGCATAGTTTCCACGGAAAATCACGCGCTGGTTTTTCTTTTCCAATTGATAGCAATACATCGGATCATAGTAGTGTTGTAACAATGGCACCAACCACTGCTGGTGAGCATCACTGTTATCGGTGGCCCGTTGTAATTGCAGCGCTTCTTCCAACCTTTGTGTTAACTGCTGGAAGAGTTCCAACCCCAAACGGCGTCGAATGGCAAACAAGCCGTGATGCAAATACTCATCATATTGCTGCCAACCCTCCTGTTCACCGTAGGTCTGTTCGAAATCGGCTCGCATCCGGTCAATATACTCTTCCTGCAGCCTTGCCACGCGCACGTCAAATGGATCATCAATCACCACCACCGGTGCTTGCTGCATGGCATTGAATAAACTCAACGGCAGGCTATCAGAACCAATCGTCCGGCTTTCATCTTCCACTATCCACTTGCGACAGCCACCATGCTGTTTTTTCAGCATCTGCACCGCCAATTGATTTTCAAAATCAATCTGGCTAGGTTGTTTGGTCAAGGTTCGGCCAAAAGATGAACCACGGTGATGGGCTAGATTTTCCAGGTCAATACCGGCCGCCATTTCATTAATCAGCAGCGTTTTACCACAACCGGTATTGCCGCCAACGATCACCATCGGCAAGGTCATCGCCGATTCGAGTGTCTCCAGTAGAAAATGGCGCAGCGCTTTGTAACCACCAATAATCCGCGGATAATCGACCCCGGCCTCATGTAGCCACTGCTGTACCAGTTGAGAGCGCAATCCACCACGGAAACAGTAGAGATAACCGCTTGGCTGTTGTGCGACCTGTTCAATCCAGGCACGAGTCCGCTGCGCCCGTAACTCACCATTGACCAGGCTGTGCCCTAAAGCAATCGCCGCCTGTTGCCCCTGTTGTTTATAACAGGTCCCCACTATTTGGCGTTCGCGGTCATCCATCAGTGGCAAGTTGACTGTCAACGGGAATGCACCTTGCCGAAACTCGATGGGTGCACGTACATCAATAAGCGGAACATCCTCTAAGAAAATGCGCTGATAATCTTTCGTGTCACCCCGTAACTGCTGCGTTAGCACTCGATAACCTCAATCAATGGTTTACCAGGGCGTGCGGCATGCAATTCACCTATGGCGTTGATGGCAATACCATGGCGTGCCGCAATCGCCTGCACGTCAGCCTCCGCTTGCGGCAGTACCGCCAGTAACAACCCGCCAGAGGTTTGTGGGTCACACAACAATTGGCGTTGCAGCTCAGTCATGGTACCAATCAGATGGCCGTAGCTTTCATAATTGCGTTGCGTCCCACCCGGTACGCAACCTTGTTTAATATAGGATTCTACCTCGGGTAGCCGGGGTACCTGATCGAACCACAGTGTCGCTTGCAAGCCTGAGCCTTGACACATCTCACTTAAGTGCCCAAGCAAACCAAAACCGGTCACGTCAGTCATTGCCGTGACACCGGCAACGTCAGCAAATTCAGCCCCAGGCTTATTTAATTGGCACATCACTTGGGTGGCCAACCCTTCATGCTCTGGGCGCAATTTGCTTTTCTTCTCTGCGGTGGTCAACACACCGATACCCAACGGTTTGGTTAAGAACAGCTTAGCTCCCGCTTGTGCTGCGCTATTTTTCTTTACCCGTTCGGTACTGACAATACCCGTAACAGCCAGGCCAAAAATGGGCTCGGGTGCATCAATCGAGTGCCCCCCAGCCAACGCGATACCGGCCTGCTGGCAAGCGTATCGCCCACCATCAATTACCTGTTGCGCCACCTCTGCGGGTAATGTGGCAATCGGCCAGCCTAGAATGGCAATCGCCATCAAGGGTTTCCCCCCCATCGCGTAGACATCACTAATGGCATTGGCCGCGGCAATGCGACCAAAATCAAACGGATCATCGACAATAGGCATAAAAAAATCAGTGGTGCTGATAATGCCGACACCATTACCAATGTCATAAACGGCCGCATCATCACGGGTTTCATTCCCCACCAATAAATTAGGGTCAACAAACTTTTCCTGTTCGCTGTGCAATATCGTCTCAAGTACTTTCGGTGAGATTTTGCAGCCACAGCCAGCACCATGGCTGTACTGGGTTAAACGAATCGCTGGCAATGTCATAATCCACTCCCTCTGAGTAATGCGCGTCAGGATATCATAACGGGTTATTCCCATCGTCATTCAAACTGCAGAGGTGGGTACAGAAAGGTCCGAAAGGTAGATACCCTGTAGCTTGAATCAATGCGCTATAGGGTAGCGCTTGGCGAAGGGATTGATAAGCGGTGGTTGGCATAATGCGTGCGAATGCTCATAAATAGTGCAAAGCGACACCATGATGGGCCACTTTGCACCTGCTTGATCACAGATGGTTCAGAAGTAACTGACAAAAGTCGTGCTATCCGGCGCGACTACTTTTGCCGGGGCCTTCAACTGTGGTGTACCCAAATAAAGGAAGCCAACAATTTCATCCTGCTCACGGCAGGCGAAGGCTTCACGCACCAACGCATTTGCCGTCCAGACGCCAGTACGCCAGATGCCATTGAAGCCCTGTGCCAATGCCGCCATCTGCATCGCCTGCACCGCACAACCTGCTGACACCACCTGTTCCCAGTGGGGGACCTTCGGGTTATCGCTGCAATGGGCAATCACCGTAATGATCAACGGTGCACGGGAAGGGATCTGCTTGGCTTTCTCGACCGCACTTTCACCCAGTTGGTCCTGTTGGGCCGCGCGCTGCAATAGTTCACTGAAACGCACTAATCCCTGGTTCTCAATCAGCACAAAACGCCAGGGTTGCAGTGCACCATGGTCTGGAGCCCGTAAGCCTGCATTGATGATATTCTGACGCACTTCACCTTCAGGTGCAGGTGCTACCAGGCGCGATGCCGAACGGCGGTTGAGTAACAGTTCCAGTGCGTCCATGATTCATTCCTAATAACAATTTTTATTTCACGCACGTTAGCATAGCCCAACAAAGAGTGACAGTTTCTGCAATACTCTCTTTAACCAGCGAATTAAAAAGTTAAAGCTGACATTTGTTTAACCACTCATTACGATAGCGGCGTATACCACCCTATTTTGGAGAGCACATGCGCACATTGTGGCGATTTATTGCCGGTATTTTCAGATGGACCTGGCATCTAATCAATTTTGTCAGGGAGTTGATCCTCAACTTGTTCCTGATTTTTCTGATCCTGATTGGCGTGGGTATTTATCTCACCTTTCAGAATAATGTCTCAATGGAAATCCCCCGCGGGGCACTATTGGTTGATCTGAAAGGCACTGTGGTTGATAGCCCAGCCGTCAATAACCGCTTCCGTCTATTAGGGCGTGAACTACTGGGTACATCCAGTAATCGTCAGCAAGAAAACTCGCTGTTTGATTTGGTGGATACCCTTCGCAAAGCGAAGGACGATAAGAACATCACCGGAATGGTGTTGCAATTAAATGACTTTGTCGGTGCCGACCAACCCTCGTTGCAATATATCGGCAAAGCCCTGCGCGAATTCCGCGATAGCGGTAAACCGATCTATGCCATAGGTGATAGCTACAACCAGACACAATATTACCTCGCCAGCTACGCCAGCAAGATTTATCTATCACCACTTGGTGCCGTAGACCTGCATGGCTTTGCCACCAATAACCTGTATTACAAAGCGTTATTGGAAAAAGTGAAGGTTACCACCAACATTTTCCGCGTGGGGACCTATAAATCTGCCGTAGAACCGCTGATTCGTAACGATATGTCGCCAGAGGCTCGTGAGGCAGATAGCCGCTGGATTGGCGGATTATGGCAAAACTACCTGGATACGGTAGCGGCCAATCGTCAACTGACCCCAGACCAACTGTTCCCTGGTGCTGCCGATATCATCAACGGCCTCAAAGCCGCAGGGGGAGATACTGCACAGTTTGCCTTGAACAGCAAACTGGTGGATGAGCTCGCTTCCCGCCCCGTCATTGAAAATCAATTGGTGAAAACCTTTGGTTGGAATAAAACCAATAATAACTTCAATTCCGTCAGTATCTACGATTACCAACCTCAATCCCCCGCTGAACTGGGGGAAGAGATCGCCGTGGTTTTTGTTAATGGCCCAATCATGGATGGCCCACAAACGGCGGGTAATGTTGGTAGCGATACCACCGCAGAACAATTACGCCAAGCCCGTCTCGATCCCAACATCAAAGCCGTGATACTGCGCGTCAATAGCCCAGGTGGCAGCGTCAGTGCTTCAGAAGTGATTCGTTCAGAATTGGTGGCCATTCGCGCTATTGGCAAGCCGGTGGTGGTTTCTATGGGTGGAATGGCGGCTTCTGGGGGGTATTGGGTCTCCGCACCCGCAGATTATATTATTGCTAGCCCGAGCACTCTCACTGGTTCTATCGGCATTTTTGGCGTGATCAATACCTTTGAGAACACCCTCGATAGTATCGGTGTCAATACTGATGGCGTGGCGACGTCTCCATTGGCGGATATCGCCGTCACCAAGGCACTACCCGCTGAGTTCTCGCAAATGATGCAACAGAACATCGAGAATGGTTACAAGAAGTTCATCACGCTGGTGGCTGACTCTCGCAAGATGACCCCAGAACAGGTCGATCAAGTTGCTCAGGGCCACGTCTGGCTGGGTAGTGATGCCAGGAAAAATGGCCTGGTGGACCAACTGGGTGACTTTGATGATGCAGTGAAAAAAGCGGCGGAGTTAGCTAAACTGACCCACTGGCAACTCAGTTGGTTTGTTGATAACCCAAGTCTGGCGGATATCCTGCTTAGCCAGTTTAATGTCTCTATTCACGCCATGCTGCCAACCATGATTCAATCAATGCTGCCAGCACCATTGAACTCGCTGGCAAAAGCTGCGGCGGAGCAGCCTGGCCTATTCAACAACCTTAATGACCCGCAACATCGTTATGCTATCTGCCTGACCTGCGGTGAAGTTCGCTAGCTGTTATCCCTAGGCTTATTCAGCATGGCGATAAATCTCTAGCCCGACAAAGTCGTCGGGCTTTTTTTTGTTACCATCTCCCTATAATTTGCTCTATTAGCAGGTCATATGAGCCTTACCATGCAAAAAAAATCCATCTACGTCGCCTACACAGGCGGCACTATCGGTATGCAGCGCTCGACGCAGGGTTATATTCCAGTATCCGGGCATCTACAGCACCAACTGTCACTGATGCCAGAATTCCATCGGCCAGAGATGCCAAACTTCACCATTCATGAATATGTGCCATTGATTGACTCTTCCGATATGACGCCAGAAGATTGGCAGCACATCGCTGACGATATTAAAAAGAATTATGATCAATACGATGGCTTTGTGATCCTGCATGGCACTGACACCATGGCCTATACCGCCTCTGCGCTCTCTTTTATGTTGGAGAATCTGGCCAAACCGGTGATTGTGACAGGGTCACAAATCCCTTTGGCTGAATTGCGTTCTGATGGTCAAACCAACCTATTGAATTCGCTCTACTTGGCGGCCAATTATCCAGTCAATGAAGTAAGTTTGTTTTTCAATAATAAGTTGTTTCGCGGCAACCGTACCACCAAGGCCCATGCCGATGGTTTTGATGCCTTTGCCTCACCTAATCTGCCCCCGTTACTGGAAGCCGGGATCCACATCCGCCGTCAGACAGGCATCCCATCCCCGGTTTGCCGTGGGGAACTGGTGGTACATAACATCACGCCACAGCCGATCGGCGTAGTCACTATCTATCCGGGTATTTCTGCTGCGGTGGTACGTAATTTTCTGCTACAACCGGTAAAAGCACTAATTCTGCGCTGCTATGGTGTGGGCAATGCCCCACAAAAAGCCGAATTGTTGGATGAACTACGCGATGCCTCAGCACGTGGCACTGTGGTAGTGAATCTGACCCAATGTATTTCAGGTAGAGTCAATATGGGGGGATATGCTACCGGTAATGCGCTGGCCCATGCAGGCGTTGTTAGCGGGTTTGATATGACCGTGGAGGCAGCATTAACCAAGCTGCATTACCTGCTGAGCCAACCCTTGACACCCGAGGAGATCCGCAAACTGATGCAGCAGGATCTACGTGGTGAACTGAGCGTGGCAGATTAACCCCTATTGGAGCTGAGATGAAGTCCGCCTTGTTATTAATCGATTTACAAAATGACTTTTGCCCTGGTGGCGCGTTAGCGGTAGCCGAAGGTGATGCCACCATTGCCATCGCCAATCAGGCGATTGACGCTTGTGGTGCGCGCAACGAACCGGTTATTGCCAGCCAGGACTGGCATCCGGCTAATCATCGCAGCTTTGCCATTCACGCTAACGCACCCGTGGGCACCTTGGGTGAACTTGAAGGTTTGCCACAGGTCTGGTGGCCAGTGCACTGCGTCCAGCATAGCTCGGGGGCCGCACTGCACCCTCAGCTTCAGCGCCAACAAATCGCAGCGGTGTTTCGTAAAGGGGAAGATCCCAACATTGATAGCTACAGTGCTTTCTTTGATAACGGCCACCGCACCTCAACCCTTTTGGATAGTTGGTTGAAAACACACGGTGTTACCCAACTTGCAGTGATGGGATTGGCCACTGATTACTGCGTAAAATTCAGCGTATTAGATGCATTGAGCCTGGGTTATCAAACTCAGGTGATTATTGATGGCTGCCGTGGTGTCAATTTGCAGCCCGAAGATAGCCAACGTGCTTTAGCGGAAATGCAGCAAGCGGGGGCAAAATTGGTGACGCTGTCACAATTTATCAACCGCTAATATCCCCTGCACTATTTCCTGCACTATCCCCTTCACTCTCCCCGGTGGGTTGCCCGCTAGCACTAACAACCTCGGGGAGGTTCGCTTGCTACTGTGGTTTCAATTTTACCAGCGGCTCTGCCATAAACTGCTGCTTCAGTTCCTGTTTACTTTTCATCACAATCTGCCCATCAGTGCCAATACTCATATGTTGTGCTTCAACATTGTGCATTGATTGCCAGAGCATCACCGCTTGCAGACTGTTTTCTTTCTGTTCTGCTGTCAGCGCGACCCCATCGGGCCATTTACCCAGTTCTACCGCCTGGCGCAAACGCTGATAAATTTCCGGCGTCATGCAAGCAATCAAGTCTTTTACTTCCATCAGTCAGTTTTCCTTTAGATGATAATAACCGATAGTTAGCTGAATCGATTTTGTTAATTCTTAATACATAGAGACCCGCTTGCCACCTATTCCCGCCGTCTACTCGAATTATGACGGAGAATCACCTGTTAACCCAGCGTCTGCTCGCCACTGTTGTCATCAGTGAAACTCAGTGAGGCAGAGTTGACACAGTAGCGTTCCCCCGTTGGCTGTGGACCATCCGGGAAAACATGTCCCAAATGAGCATCGCAGCTGGCACAGCGGATCTCTACACGTTGCATATTGTGTGAATTATCATCAAGATAACGAATGGCATCATCAGAAACGGGCTGATAAAAGCTTGGCCAACCGCAGCCTGGATCATACTTGCTGGCGGAGTAAAACAGCGGCGCGTGACAGCACAAACAGTGATACATGCCCTCACGCTGGTTATGCAACAATTTGCCCGAAAAAGGCGCTTCAGTCCCCTGTTGCTGCGTCACGTAGTGTTGAATGTCATTCAACTCTGTGCGCAATTGATTTTTAGTCATTTGTGCGATTTCCGCCCTTTACCATCACCAACCAAAACAAAACTCAATAATAACAAAAAAACAACAACACCAAGAGGGTTTTTAACCTAGACTGTAGCGGATGTGATGTGTGTAGCGACAAGACGTGATCTTTATCACACATATTGTATTTACTATCTTTATACTTAATAATTTATCCCCATATCAAGCGGAGACCAAGCGCAAATTGTGTGTGCAAATAGCGAACAAAACAGGCACTAGGTTTTGATTTGCAGCAACAATTGACACGATTCCGCTTGACGCTTGGCAAGGTTTTGGTAATTCTACAACCAACCTTTTATTCACTAACAAATAGCTGGTGGAATATATGACTATCAAAGTAGGTATCAACGGTTTTGGCCGTATCGGTCGCATTGTTTTCCGTGCTGCTCAAGAGCGTTCTGACATTGAGATCGTTGCAATCAACGATCTGTTAGATGCAGAATACATGGCTTACATGCTGAAGTATGACTCTACCCATGGCCGTTTCAACGGTACAGTAGAAGTTAAAGACGGCCATCTGGTTGTTAACGGTAAAACCATCCGTTGTACCTCAGAAAGAGATCCGGCTAACCTGAAGTGGAACGAAGTCAATGTTGACGTCGTTGCTGAAGCAACTGGCCTGTTCCTGACTGACGAAACTGCACGTAAGCACATCGCTGCCGGCGCTAAAAAAGTGGTTCTGACTGGGCCATCTAAAGATGATACCCCAATGTTCGTTATGGGCGTAAACCATAAGGCTTACGCGGGTCAGGAAATCGTTTCTAACGCATCTTGCACCACCAACTGCCTGGCCCCTCTGGCTAAAGTGATCAACGACAAGTTTGGCATCGTTGAAGCACTGATGACTACTGTTCACGCAACAACTGCAACTCAGAAAACTGTTGATGGTCCGTCTCATAAAGACTGGCGCGGCGGCCGTGGTGCGGCTCAGAACATCATCCCTTCTTCTACCGGTGCAGCTAAAGCGGTTGGTAAAGTTATCCCAGAATTGAACGGCAAGTTGACAGGTATGGCGTTCCGCGTTCCTACTCCTAACGTGTCTGTGGTTGACCTGACTGCTCGCCTGGCAAAACCAGCTTCTTACAAAGAAATCTGTGCTGCTATCAAAGCCGCTTCTGAAGGCGAACTGAAAGGCGTTCTGGGCTATACCGAAGACGAAGTGGTCTCTACTGACTTTAATGGTGAGAAACTGACTTCTGTATTCGATGCTAAAGCCGGTATCGCTCTGAGCGACACTTTTGTGAAGCTGGTTTCTTGGTACGATAACGAAACCGGTTACTCAAACAAAGTACTGGATCTGATCGCTCACATCTCCAAGTAATCGTAGATGTGGTGTTGATTATAAGGGCGACATTCGTGTCGCCCTTTTTGTACCTGTCCTCTTACCAACCACAGTGTCGTCAACTGTACAGCCCGATCTGACCATTTATCTAAGTTGCGTCTTGTAAATGAGTGGGCAATCTGGCAACAGTTTGCAGCAGTTTAGGCGACAGATATCTCTGTTTTTGCGCCGAATAGAGGCCTTAGCATGAACGAAAAAATTTTCACCCTGCCCGTTACCGAGCAATTATCCCCTTCTATTAGCCTGCGCCAATTGGATGAATTACCCGTCGTAGTGGTTTCTCATCCTAAAACTCGGGCCGCCATCACCTTACAAGGCGCACATTTACTGGCTTGGCAACCCGATGGAGATCAGCCCGTCATCTGGTTAAGTAACAATACCCCCTTCAAAGCTGGGGTCGCTATCCGTGGCGGTGTACCCATCTGTTGGCCATGGTTTGGCCCAGTCAATAACCCGGCCCACGGATTTGCCCGTAATGTCCCTTGGCAATTAGTCGCCCATGATGAAGATCAAGAAAATGTCAGCCTGACCTTCAAATTGCAGGATAATGCAGAAACCCGAAAACTGTGGCCACATGCCTTTAGCCTGACGGCTCACTTTAAGTTCGGTACCGAATGCGATATCGCGCTAGAGTCGCAAGGTGACTATCAGGCTACCGCCGCACTCCATTCCTATTTCCAAATCGGAAATATTGACAAGATTAAAGTTGCCGGTTTAGGTGAACACTTTATTGATAAAGTGGCAGAAGGTATTGAAGCGCATCAGGTGGGTGAACTGGAATTTACCGGTCGGACAGACCGTATCTATACCCAGCCAGCTGCCACTAGTCTGATTAAAGACCCCGTATTACAGCGCACAATTGAAGTGAATCACCAGCATATCAGTGATGTTGTCGCTTGGAACCCAGGGGTTGAACTCTCTTGCAGCATGGCCGATATGCCGAATGACGGTTATAAAACCATGGTCTGCGTAGAAACGGCTCGTGTCACCAAGCCCTTGCTAGTTACCCACGAACACCCTGCCCGTTTGGCAGTTAAAATCCGCAGCATCAAAAATCGTTGAGTTAATAAACCGAGGTGAAAGCTATCCATTGCTTTCGCCTTGCTGGTTTTCTATGGGGATGGCAAAACACGCAGTACAGTAACCTGCATCTCAGTGGTAGCCAAGCAGCCTACTTGTTTAACGCCCTTTTTTAGTGCAAGAGCGCACTAAAAAAGAGCACAGCACCATTAAAAACTATAGGAAATCCCCGTCATTAGCGAACCGGAATAGGATTTATCCACCATTGGGCTGTCTTTAATTTCACTGGCCAAACTGGTGTAACGCCCAGTGAAGAAGCCAGTCCAGTTGGTGTTGATTTTATATTGGGTGGTCAGTTCAAGATAAGGTGACACACTACTGCTCGGTGTATAGGTATTGAAACCACTACGGCGTGACTCATTACCATTAACGCCAAAATAATATTTATTCTGGTTTGAGCTATTCATGGTCATCCCCAGCGCAGGGATAATACGCCAGTCACCTGTCTGGAAGCGGTATAGATAAGCCACATCGCCTATCAGGCCATTGCTGTTATTCAACACATCACCGACCAAGGTGCTGCGGATTGTTCCCCAATCAGCATTATATGAATAAGCCATACCGCCCATTAGGGTACTGCGGCGCTTATCCAACTGCTTCATGCGATCGTCATCACTATCATCGGGGTCAAAATTCAGCGGCGAATAGAGTACGATAACACTTAACTGGTTTTGCTGGTCGCGCCACAGGTTATAACCCGCCATCAATGAACGGAAGTGAAAGTTTTCCCCTTCGTAATTGATAATAGGAACGGGATAGACGCGGTCCTGATAACCACGATAAGGGCCAGGTGTGAGCAATGCTGAAGCACCCAGTGACCAAGTTCCTGCCTGAGCATTGTGTGCACAAGTGACCGCGGCAACAATAATCGCTAATGATTTTAATGAAGGTATTTTCACGATGTTTTCCCATACATAAAAAAGGTAAATGTCATAACGTAAATAGTTTATGTGAAAATATGTTTCCGTGTGTGATATTTACAATAAAAAACAGTTATAAGTCAATAAATGAGCAGATAACGCTCATTTATTCTGCTGAATTAGCCCCTACTTCATGTCTATTCTACGCCGCCCTTCCAGTCTCTCCGCAGTAACAGCAAGTGAGTCATTGATATGGCTTAAAAAAAATTTTATTGATGCAGGAAATTTTCCAGTATGCAACTAGACTTATATCGGAAGGTGGATTTATCCTGAGGTCGGTTGAATAAAGCGCAACTCGCGATAATAAATCTATCATGTTGGCATACGAGTTGCTGTACTCAGTTATGCTTCCCACTTTCAGGAGCCACAATATAAACACCAGCTCCTTTTTTAACCTGTGCTAATAACGAAAGGACGGGCATCGCCATGAACATATTTGACCACTATCGTCAGCGCTACGAAGCAGCCAAGGACGAAGAGTTCACACTGCAGGAATTTCTTACCATTTGCCGGCAAGATCGCAGTGCATATGCCAATGCAGCAGAACGGCTGTTGATGGCTATCGGTGAACCAGTCATGGTGGATACCGCGCTTGAATCGCGCATGTCACGCCTGTTTTCCAACCGGGTCATCGCACGTTATCCTGCATTCGAGGAATTCTACGGCATGGAGGAAGCTATCGAGCAGATAGTTTCTTACTTGAAACACGCCGCGCAAGGACTCGAAGAGAAGAAACAGATCCTTTATCTGTTGGGCCCAGTAGGTGGTGGTAAATCATCCCTTGCTGAACGGCTAAAAGACTTGATGCAACGTGTCCCTATTTACACGCTGAGTGCTAATGGTGAACGTAGCCCGGTAAACGATCACCCATTATGCCTGTTCAACCCACAGGAAGACGCCACTATTCTGGAGCAGGAATACAATATTCCCCGGCGTTATCTTGGCAGCATTATGTCGCCATGGGCAGCCAAACGTCTGCATGAATTCGGTGGTGACATCACTAAATTCAAAGTAGTGAAGGTTCGTCCATCCATTCTGGAACAGATAGCTATCGCCAAAACTGAACCCGGTGATGAGAATAACCAGGATATCTCTGCCTTGGTAGGTAAAGTAGATATCCGCAAGTTGGAGAACTATGCCCAGAACGATCCAGATGCCTACGGCTATTCCGGTGCCTTGTGTCGTGCCAACCAAGGTATTATGGAATTTGTCGAGATGTTCAAGGCACCGATCAAAGTGCTGCACCCTCTGCTGACCGCCACTCAGGAAGGTAACTACAACGGTACTGAGGGGATCTCTGCCCTGCCATTCAGCGGCATTATTCTGGCGCACTCTAACGAGTCAGAATGGGTCACTTTCCGCAACAACAAAAACAATGAGGCCTTCCTTGACCGGGTTTATATCGTCAAGGTGCCTTACTGCCTGCGGGTGTCCGAAGAGATCAAAATCTACGACAAACTGTTGGACCACAGTGAGCTAACCCATGCCCCTTGTGCCCCTGGTACGTTAGAGACACTGGCACGCTTTACCGTATTGTCACGTCTTAAAGAGCCAGAAAACTCCAGTATTCACTCAAAGATGCGTGTCTACGACGGTGAAAGCCTGAAAGACACCGACCCCAAAGCCAAGTCATATCAAGAGTATCGTGACTATGCTGGGGTTGATGAGGGCATGAATGGTCTTTCAACCCGTTTTGCCTTCAAGATACTGTCTCGGGTCTTCAACTTTGATCATGCCGAGGTGGCTGCAAACCCGGTACATTTGTTCTACGTGCTTGAGCGACAAATAGAACGTGAACAATTCCCGCAAGAACAGGCAGAAAAATATCTGGAGCACCTGAAAGGCTACCTGATACCGAAGTATGCCGAGTTTATCGGTAAAGAGATCCAGACAGCTTATCTGGAATCCTACTCGGAATATGGTCAAAACATTTTTGATCGCTACGTGACCTATGCCGATTTCTGGATCCAGGATCAGGAATACCGTGATCCCGATACCGGTCAACTGTTTGATCGCGAGTCTTTAAACGCCGAACTGGAGAAAATTGAAAAACCAGCCGGTATCAGTAATCCAAAAGATTTCCGCAACGAAATCGTTAATTTTGTCCTGCGGGCTCGTGCCAATAACAGCGGCCGCAATCCTAATTGGACCAGTTACGAGAAGTTGCGCACCGTCATCGAGAAAAAAATGTTCTCGAATACGGAGGAGTTACTGCCCGTTATTTCCTTCAATGCCAAAACCTCAACGGATGAGCAGAAAAAACATGATGATTTTGTCGACCGTATGATGGAGAAAGGCTACACCCGTAAACAGGTTCGCCTGCTGTGCGAATGGTATCTGCGGGTCAGAAAATCTTCATGATGTAAGCTACATGACGTCATATACCTCGGTGGTTTCAAGTGACCGCGTGCGCCCAAGGAGGGGCGAGTCATTACGCCAAGCTTGAATGATCGTGGGTATATGCTTTATGGCTTGCCGGGCAACGTTGTTTGGGGGATGTATGGCCTATTTCATTGATCGACGGTTAAATGGCAAAAACAAGAGCATGGTGAACCGCCAGCGCTTCTTGCGTCGCTATAAGTCGCAAATCAAACAGTCGATAGCTGAAGCCATCAATAAACGTTCGGTCACCGACGTAGACAGTGGGGAATCCGTGTCGATTCCTAGCGGCGATATCAGCGAACCCATGTTTCATCAAGGCTCTGGCGGTAAACGTCAGCGTGTTCATCCAGGCAACGACCATTTTGTGCAAAATGACCGTATCGAGCGCTCCCAAGGTGGCGGTGGCGGCGGTGGAAGTGGCCAAGGGGATGCCAGTCAGAATGGTGAAGGCCAGGATGAATTTGTGTTCCAAATCTCCAAAGATGAATATCTCGATTTACTGTTTGAAGACTTGGCGTTGCCTAATCTGAAGAAGAATCAGTATAAGCAGCTTACCGAGTTCAAAACCCATCGGGCCGGTTACACAGCAAACGGCGTGCCTGCCAATATCAGTGTGGTGCGCTCGTTGCAAAACTCATTGGCACGGCGTACTGCTATGACGGCAGGTAAACGGCGTACTCTGCATGAACTGGAAAATAGTCTCAGCCTTTTGGAAAACAGCGAACCTGCTCAATTACTGGAAGAGGAACGCCTGCGTAAGGAGATTGCTGAGCTACGTAAAAAAATTGAAAGTGTGCCATTTATTGATACTTTTGACCTACGCTATAAAAACTATGAGCGCCGCCCTGAACCTTCCAGTCAGGCGGTGATGTTCTGCCTGATGGATGTCTCTGGTTCAATGGATCAGCCAACCAAAGATATGGCCAAACGTTTTTATATTCTGCTGTATCTCTTCCTCAGCAGAACCTATAAAAATGTCGAGGTGGTATACATTCGCCACCATACGCAGGCCAAAGAAGTGGACGAGCAAGAGTTCTTCTATTCTCAGGAAACTGGCGGCACTATCGTTTCCAGTGCACTGAAGTTAATGAACGAGGTGATAGAAGAGCGCTACGACCCTGCTCAATGGAATATTTATGCCGCTCAAGCTTCAGATGGCGATAACTGGGCTGATGATTCGCCTCTGTGTTACGAGTTGTTGGCAAAAAATACGTTGCCGATGGTGCGTTACTATTGTTATATCGAAATCACCCGTCGTGCTCATCAGACCCTGTGGCGGGAGTATGAACATTTACAAGCAACCTTTAAAAACTTCGCCATGCAGCCAATTCGTGAGCCGGAGGATATTTACCCTGTATTCAGGGAGCTGTTCCAGAAGCAAACCGTATAGTGTTATGACGACCAACACAGCCAGTCAACTGACTGGCTGTGTGCCCTTTTTTATTAAACGGCAAGCTATACACGCCCGAGCTCCGAGCAACTCTCCCCTGCCTGTTTATTGATAATGGTGTACCATCAGCACAATACCACGCCGAGGAAACCCGCATGCACCACCTGATGTTAGATATTGAAACCCTGGATATCACCCCCAGCGCAGTGATCCTGGCGGTTGCCGCCGTGTTCTTTGACCCCAAAACTGGCGAACTAGGCGCAGAATTTGATGTTGCGGTCAACTGTCAGCAAGAGCAACCCGAGCGAACCATCAGTCTGGAAATCGTCGCTTGGTGGGCAAAACAATCAGATGAGGCACGCAAATTAGCTTTTGGCGGCACAGAAAGCCTGAAACGCGTATTAACCGGCCTGAGTCGCTTTATTCATATAAACAGTACGGATACCGTGAAAGTGTGGGGCAACGGTAAAGAGTTTGATTGCGTTATTTTGGAACATGCTTTCAAACAACTGGGCATGCCCTGCCCGTGGAAATTCTGGGATACACAAGATGTCCGCACCATTATAACCTTAGCCGAGTTAAATGGCTTCAACCCCAAAAAACAGCGAGCCTTTGAAGGCACGCCGCACCGGGCGTTGGATGATGCCAAACATCAGGCACGTTATGTGGCTGATGCCATCTCCGCACTTTATTATCGCAAGACCGTATTGTAGAAAACGGACCGGTCTTAGATAAGCGCATTATCCCGCTTAAACAGCGCTAGTATAGCGCCCTACCGCCAAATCGTCAGAGGCTATCGCGGGTGTAATACCAGAAACCAGATCCGCCAGCAGTTGCCCGGAACCACAAGCCATGGTCCAGCCCAAGGTACCATGCCCGGTATTCAGATAGAGATTTTTCAGGGGCGTTTTGCCAACGATCGGCGTGCCATCAGGGGTCATCGGCCGCAAACCTGTCCAGAACGAGGCTTGCTCAATTCGCCCCCCATGAGGATAAAGGTCACGCACCACCATCTCCAACGTTGCTCGTCGTTTCTGTTCTAACTGGGTATTAAAACCGACAATCTCCGCCATGCCTCCCACACGAATACGTTGGTCAAACCGCGTAATGGCAATTTTATAGGTTTCATCCAGTACGGTTGAGCTGGGTGCAGCCATTTCATCTGCAATCGGAATGGTCAACGAATAGCCCTTCAGAGGATAGACCGGTATCGGAAACCAATCACCCAGCAATGTCGTCGAATAAGCCCCTAACGCCATGACATAGCTATCTGCTTTTATCAGCTCACGACCACATTGCACCCCGATGACTTTATCTCCCTCGACGCATAAGCGATCAATTGTTTGATTGAAAAGGAAATTAACCCCCGCCAATTTTGCCATTTCTGCCAATCGCTGGGTAAACAGCTGGCAATCTCCCGTTTCATCATTGGGCAACTGTAAGCCGCCCACTAATTTGTGAGCCACCTGCGCCAATGCCGGTTCAACGGTGGACAATTGATTGGCAGACAATAACTGGTAAGGAACACCAGCCTCTTCCAACACCGCGATATCTTTGCTGGCGTTATCGAACTGCTGTTGAGAGCGGAACAGTTGTAATGTGCCTTTTTGACGACCTTCATACTGGATCCCGGTCTCCTGACGCAGCAGTTTAAGGCAATCACGGCTATATTCCGCCAACCGCACCATGCGGCTTTTATTGGTCTTATAGTGGCTGATGTCGCAATTTTTCAACATCTGCCACATCCAATGCAGTTGAAAACGACTACCATCAAGATGAATAGCCAACGGAGCATGCCGCTGGAACATCCATTTAATCGCCTTTAATGGCACACCCGGTGCGGCCCAGGGAGCTGCATAGCCAGGGGAAATCTGCCCGGCATTAGCCGCACTGGTCTCAAGTGCTGGCCCAGGTTGACGATCGATCACCGTCACTTGATGACCGGCTTTTGCCAAGTACCAAGCGCTACTCACCCCCACCACACCACTGCCTAAAATTAGCACTCGCATCTCTCACCCCTGCATGGTTTTCACCCAGCATGATCTAGCCATAGTGAAAAATTAATTCAGTAATAACCAGCTCAGTAAAATGAGTCATCGAGATTGATAATACTCACAATAAGTGGTTTCAGTCCCTCTTTAAGTGACAGCAGCAGCAACTTGGATAAGTCTAATACCTAAATCACCTCATTTTTATCAATCGCAGATGATTTCAAACGATTTATTGTAACTTAGACTATCATTGTAAAAGGGTCTGCCAAATGAGCGGGATCTGTTAATAACGAGGGTGCGCTGATGACTACTTCGACACATAAAAAAGTGAAGGCAGATAAACGTCTGAGCGATGGACCGGACTGGACGTTCGACCTGCTGCGAGTTTATCTGGAACAGATTGATCGTGTCGCCAAGCATTACCGGCTCGACACCTATCCACACCAGATCGAGGTTATTACCTCCGAACAGATGATGGATGCCTATTCCAGCGTCGGGATGCCGATTAACTATACGCACTGGTCATTCGGCAAAAAATTCATTGAAACTGAGCAGCGTTATAAGCATGGCCAGCAAGGCCTGGCCTACGAGATCGTTATCAATTCCAACCCTTGTATCGCTTATCTGATGGAAGAAAACACCATCACCATGCAAGCTCTGGTGATGGCGCATGCTTGCTATGGGCATAACTCGTTTTTCAAAAATAATTATCTGTTCCGCAGTTGGACGGATGCCAGTTCGATTGTCGATTATCTGTTGTTTGCACGCCATTACATCAGTCAGTGTGAGGAGCGTTATGGTGTGGAAGAAGTGGAAAAACTGCTCGATTCCTGCCATGCCTTGATGAACTACGGTGTTGATCGCTATAAACGACCACAAAAAATCTCACTGGTGGAAGAAAAAGCACGCCAGAAAGTGCGTGAAGAGTATCTGCAGAGCCAGGTAAATTCTCTGTGGAAAACCTTGCCACGTATCGCGCGTGAAGAATCGCCGGGGCAAGCATTGCGTTTCCCCCGTGAACCACAGGAAAATATTCTCTATTTTATGGAGAAAAATGCGCCGTTACTGGAGCCATGGCAACGGGAAATTTTGCGCATTGTGCGTAAAGTAAGCCAATACTTCTATCCACAAAAACAGACTCAGGTCATGAATGAAGGTTGGGCAACCTTTTGGCACTACACCATCCTGAACCATCTCTACGATGAAGGGCGGGTAACGGATCGCTTTATGCTGGAGTTTTTACACAGCCATACTAACGTGGTCTATCAACCGCCCTACAATAGCCCCTATTATAATGGGATTAATCCTTATGCATTAGGCTTTGCCATGTATCAGGACATTAAGCGTATCTGCCAATCACCAACGGAAGAGGATCGCTACTGGTTCCCGGATATTGCCGGCAAAGACTGGCTGGATACCTTACATTTCGCCATGCGTGACTTTAAGGATGAGAGTTTTATCAGCCAGTTCCTGTCACCCAAGCTGATGCGCGACTTCCGCCTATTTAGCGTATTGGATGACGATCACAACAATTATCTGGAAATTTCGGCGATCCACAACGAGGAAGGCTACCGTGCGATTCGCCAAGCGCTGTCAGCACAATATAACCTCAGTAATCACGAGCCAAATATCCAAGTCTGGAATGTTGACCTGCGCGGTGATCGCTCTTTGACATTACGTCATATTCCGCAAGACAGAGCACCATTAGACAAAAGCCGCAAAGATGTGATGAAACACCTGCACCGATTGTGGGGATTCGATATTATCCTGGAACAACAAAATGAAGATGGCAGTATAGAGTTGCTTGACCGTTGCCCACCAAGGCCAACGCAATTATAGCCTCAATCCGCTTCAGTTCATTCAAGCTGCAGGGCTCCTCTGCAGCTTGAATCTCATGGAGACCTATCTACGATGTGCTTCGGCCAGATCACTTGGCATGGTACCTTGCATACTCTGCCAGATAGCCCCACTCTCTTTACCGTAATTACGGACACAATCCATCACTTGGTCGTACATTTTCTCATGGCACAGGCTCGACAATTTATTGTAAAAGCTGAGTGCCAACTGACGTGCTTCTGGATTTGAAAAATAATAGCGCCCAACCCGGATATAGAGCCCTTTCAAGCCGTTAATGATCAAGCCATAAATCGGATTACCTGAGGCGAACGCCAGGCCACGAAATACTTCATAATCAAGCTGATCGAAGGCATCAGTCTGCTCATCAGCCTGTGTGGCTTTAGCTAATATTTCTAGCGCCTGCTCCGGATGGTTGCGCACAGCGGCGCGGATAAAAATAGACGCGATATTGGTACGTACCGCCAGCAAATTATCAATCAACTGTGGCACGCTATTATGATCAAGACGTGCCAGCGTCTCTAAGATATTAAGACCTGAAGTTTCCCAAAAATTGTTCACTTTGGTGGGCTTACCATGTTGAATGGTCAACCAGCCATCGCGGGCCAATCGCTGTAATACCTCACGTAAAGTGGTGCGCGTAACGCCAATCAATTCTGAAAGCTCACGCTCTGCAGGCAAGATAGAGCCGGGCGGGAAACGATTATTCCAAATACTTTCAATAAGATATTCTTCCGCAAAACCGGCAGGGCTCTGGGCCTTTATAACCATGTGTAATGTCCGTGGCGATGATCATCAATAATTGTAATCGTCTGATCATACCAGATCACTATGCCATCACATAGTATGAGCAAAAGGCAATAAACGAAAGTGTGCATAATCCGACAAAAAACCACTTCTATTCGATGCTGTGCAAGCAGACGAAAGGCAAGATACGTTAAATGGTGACGGGTATATATTTACCTGAAACACTGAGTTAGGTAAGCTCAACCTCGTGCGCACTCATTTTAAGGCTTCTCAAAATAACATGACTATAACAATTCGTTCCGCATTGATGAAAAATTTTCTCGGGGATTCTCCCGACTGGTATAAATGGGTGATCATCAGTTTTCTGCTGCTCAATCCGCTGGTCTTTTTTCTGGTCAGTCCCTTCGTGGCAGGTTGGTTGCTGGTGGTGCAGTTTATCTTCACCTTAGCGATGGCATTAAAATGCTACCCACTACAACCCGGTGGATTATTGGCTATTGAGGCCACCTTGATCGGCATGACTAGCCCGGCACATATCGGCGAGGAAATTGCCAATAATCTTGAAGTGCTGCTGCTGCTGATATTCATGGTCGCTGGCATCTATTTTATGAAGCAATTGCTGCTATTTCTTTTTACCAAGCTATTGCTTAGTATCCGCTCAAAAATGCTGCTTTCTCTCGCCTTCTGTGGTGCTGCTGCCTTCCTTTCCGCCTTTCTGGATGCTCTGACGGTGATAGCCGTGGTTATCAGTGTCGGTACCGGTTTTTATGCTATCTATTACAATGTGGTGGCTAAACAAGCAGATAATAATTCGCAAATTGCTGATGACAGCCTCATTGATAATCCTGAACATCAGCAAATCATGGAACAATTCCGCAGTTTCTTGCGCAGCCTGCTGATGCATGCTGGCATAGGGACCGCACTCGGCGGCGTAATGACCATGGTCGGGGAGCCGCAAAACCTGATCATCGCCAAAAATGCAGGCTGGGGATTTATCGAATTCTTTCTACACATGACCCCCGTAACGCTGCCAGTCTTCGTTTGTGGGCTACTGGTTTGTCTTTTGGTTGAGCGTTTTCGGTTGTTTAATTACGGAACCAAACTACCAGAACCGGTGCGTGAAGTACTCAAAGAGTTCGATCGTAAAGCAAGCGCCAAGCGTAACCGTCAAGAAAAAGTCAAACTAGTGATACAGGCATTGGTTGGCGTATGGTTGGTAGTGGCTCTCGCTTTCCACTTAGCCGAGGTTGGTTTGATTGGCCTGTCGGTTATTATTCTGGTCACTTCATTCTGTGGCGTCACCGATGAACATGACATTGGCAAAGCGTTTCAAGAAGCCTTGCCTTTCACCGCCCTGCTGACGGTCTTTTTCACTGTCGTGGCTATCATTATCGAGCAACAACTGTTTAGTCCGGTGATCCAGTTTGTCCTTCAGGCCCCACCAAGCACGCAGATTTCCCTGTTCTATCTGTTCAACGGCCTGCTCTCTTCCGTTTCAGATAACGTTTTTGTAGGAACGGTGTATATCAATGAAGCTAGAGCCGCACTAGAACAGGGGCTTATTTCCCTCAAACAGTTCGAAATGTTGGCCGTCGCCATTAACACCGGTACCAATCTGCCTTCTGTTGCCACACCTAATGGCCAAGCTGCCTTTCTGTTTTTGTTAACCTCATCGCTGGCACCACTGCTACGTATCTCTTATGGGCGTATGGTCTGGATGGCGTTACCTTATACGCTGGTACTGACACTGGTTGGCTTATTATGTGTGCACTATGCCTTAGCGCCCGTGACCGAAACTCTAACTCAATGGAACTGGATATCCCCGCCGTCACTTAACGTCATCTCCTCAGTAACGGCACATTAGGTTATAGTATCCACAATATTAGTCATGATTAAATGACGACGCCTCAATTGCATACTAAACCAGCAAACGAGGCGCCATTAATCCTTTACTGGCTAAAATTTTTCATTGAATCAGTGGCTGGTGGCTGGCAGCGGGGGAAAATTGGTTTACACTCCCTGTTCAATAGCTTACTGCATGGAAGAGTATATATGTTGCAATTCTTTAACCGCTGCTCCAAAGGGCGCGGTGCTTGGATCTTGATGGCTCTCACTGCACTGGCACTGGAGTTAACCGCACTCTATTTCCAACACGTTATGTTGCTGCAACCTTGTGTCATGTGCATCTACGAACGCGTTGCTCTGTTTGGCATCCTGGCCGCGTCACTGATTGGCGCAATAGCACCGAAAAGCGCCTTACGCTATCTTGCTATCCTATTGTGGCTCTATAGCGCCGGGGAAGGTCTACGGTTGGCGTGGAAACATACCATGATCCAACTACACCCATCGCCCTTCAATACCTGTGACTTTTTTGTCAATTTCCCTAGCTGGCTCCCCTTGGATAAATGGGCTCCTGCCATATTCCACGCATCGGGTGACTGTTCGTTACTTCAATGGCAATTTCTGTCATTGGAGATGCCGCAATGGTTAATCGGCATCTTTGCCGCCTACCTGTTGGTGGGTATTCTGGTACTGATCAGCCAATTTGTACGCCCGCGTAAGCGTGATCTGTTCGGACGTTCCTATTAAATTTTCGAGATGGGGTTTTCGGGATGGGGTTGATTTCAAGGATGAAAAATGAGTGGACTTTGGTGATGGAAAGAACGCCATCACCATTTAAACGCTAACTCGAAGCAACCTGGCTAACGCCTGTCAGCAAATTACTTCGCCCAACCAGGTTTGTTTAAAATGTGATCCTGCCAGTCCACCACTTCACTCTCGCGCACCGCAATATGGCGCACAGAGATGCGTTCGCCATGCATCGCTGCTTTTGAACCACTGATTAACGGGTGCCAAGTTGGTAAAGTGTGACCTTCACCAATCAGGCGGTAGGCACAGGTGGGGGGCAACCACTCGAAACTTTTGAGGTTCTCACGCGTCAACTTGATGCAATCTTCCTCCAGTTCAAAGCGCTGTTCATAGTTACGGCACTGGCAGGATTTTATATTAAGCTGATCACAGGCCACATTGGTGAAATAAATCTCATCGGTATCTTCGTCGATCAATTTATTCAAGCAACATTGCCCACAGCCATCACACAGTGACTCCCACTCTGCTTCAGACATTTCATCCAGCGTTTTCTGTTGCCAAAAAGGAGGTTGTGACATATTGGTGGTTTCCGAAGATAGAGAAATAACGGCCAGCAGGCTTCAATGGGCACTATATAGCATACCCACACGCCTGCACGCTACCAGATATCTCCCGCTTGAGAAACCAATGGGCGGCCTGCTTGGGTAAAATAGTGTTGGCAAGCCGCAAGACGCTGGTGTGAAATTAGATAACCCGCGTAGTGAGTGATTTGCCATTAAGCGATATTTTCAACGTATCACCAGCGCTCATCGGACCTACACCCTGCGGGGTACCCGTCAAAATGATATCGCCAGGGCGCAACGTGAAGAAACGGCTCATATAGGCAATCAACGGTATAATCGGCGTGATCATATCGCGGGTGTTTCCTTGCTGACGCAATTGATCATTAAGCGTCAAGGTCAGTTCCGCATTTTGCGGATCACCAAATTCAGCCACTGGAATAAACCCTGAAATGGGGCAAGAACCATCAAACCCTTTCGCTTTCTCCCAAGGTTGCCCCGCCTTTTTGAACCCAGCTTGTAATTCGCGCAACGTTAAGTCGAGAGCGACACCGTACCCTGCTATAGCCCGAAACACACGATCTTCATTGGCCTGCTTCAGCGGCGAACCGATCAGCACCGCTAACTCAACCTCATGATGCACTTCCCCAAACTCTTTAGGGATCGCTATCGGCTGACGGATATCGCACAAGGCAGTTTCAGGTTTAATAAATAATACCGGCTCAGCGGATACCTTATTGCCCATCTCCTTGATGTGGTCAGCATAATTGCTTCCGACGCACACCACCTTACTTACCGGAAAATCGAGCAACGCACCTTGCCAGTCTCTATGTTGATACATTCCGTTTCTCCCAACCACAATGCCAAAATTATATACTCTTCGCCATTCACGCTGTAGTCAACTGCAACATCATTGAATAGTGATGTGCTGAACAGTGGATTATTTCTTGCCGGATGAACAATGCTGATTCATTAAATTTTCTACCGGCGGCGGGACTTGCAGATAAAACCCTTGCTCTTTTAGTGCCTCTTTCACTTTTTCGATATCCGCCGAGGCCAATTTTTTACGCTCATTCAATGAAAGCATCATCGATAACTGCGGTATACCAAAACTTTTCAGCAGTTCTTCGGGCACACGAGAAAAATCGTCTTTTTTTTCAACATAAAGGTAAGTTTGATCACGTTTAGGGCTTCTATAGATCACACAATGCATTTTTAAAACTCTATTTAATTGAGACTGCGGCTTGCCTGGATATAACTCTGACTATAACATGTTTATGATACGTCGGAATATCGTACCCCGAGTGGTATTCAGGGGATTTAACGTTGCTGAAACTGAGTCAGGATAGATGTCACAATCGCCAATTGAGCTAAAAGGCAGCAGTTTTACCCTATCGGTTGTTCATTTGCATCATTCGGACCCCGAGGTAATTCGTCAGGCACTGCAAGAGAAAGTAAACCAGGCGCCCGCTTTTCTCAAAAATGCCCCTGTTGTCATCAATGTTGCTGCACTGGACAGTGACGCAAACTGGAAACAGCTGCAGCAGGCTTTCACTTCTGCGGGGTTGCGTGTGGTTGGCATCAGCGGATGCAAAGATGAGCAGCAAAAACGCGCTTTTGCCCGCGCAGGTTTACCCATGCTCAACGAGGGGAAAGCACAGAAAGCCGCTCCACCCGCCCCAGCCGCTCCTGTTATACCGGATAATGCCCCTGCTAAAACGCGCATCATCAATACGCCAGTGCGTTCAGGCCAACAAATTTATGCACGTAACAGCGATTTAATCATCACCAACAATGTCAGTGCTGGCGCTGAATTGATCGCCGATGGCAATATTCATATCTATGGCTCGCTACGCGGGCGGGCATTGGCTGGTGCCTCTGGCGATCCACAATGTCAGATTTTTTGCACCTCCCTGAGTGCTGAGCTAGTCTCTATTGCAGGGCAATATTGGGTGAGCGACCAGATACCGGTTGATTTTTTCGGCCAGGCGGTACGCCTCAGCCTATTGAATAATACATTAACCATACAACCTTTAAATTAAGCCCTTTTGACAAGGAATACTTTTCATGGCACGCGTTATTGTTGTTACCTCGGGTAAAGGGGGCGTTGGCAAGACCACATCAAGTGCAGCCATTGCTACCGGCTTAGCCCAAAAAGGCAAGAAGACTGTCGTGATCGATTTTGATATCGGCCTGCGTAACCTTGACCTCATCATGGGATGTGAACGCCGGGTAGTTTATGATTTTGTTAACGTTATTCAGGGTGATGCCACACTGAACCAGGCGTTAATCAAAGACAAACGTACCGAAAATCTGCATATTCTGCCCGCTTCGCAGACGCGTGATAAAGACGCGCTTACTTACGAAGGTGTTGAGAAGGTACTCAATGATCTCGACGAGATGGGTTTTGAATTTATCGTCTGTGACTCTCCTGCAGGGATCGAAACTGGCGCATTAATGGCGCTCTATTTCGCTGATGAAGCCATTATTACCACTAACCCTGAGGTCTCTTCCGTTCGTGACTCTGACCGCATTCTAGGCATTTTAGCCTCAAAGTCACGCCGTGCCGAAAAAGGCGAAGAGCCTATCAAGGAACATCTGCTGTTGACTCGCTACAATGCAGGGCGTGTTAACCGTGGCGATATGTTGAGCATGGAAGATGTGCTGGAAATTCTGCGTATTCCGCTGGTCGGTGTGATCCCGGAAGATCAATCCGTATTGCGCGCGTCCAACCAAGGGGAACCTGTTATTCTGGATAAAGAGTCGGATGCCGGTAAGGCCTATGACGATACTGTTTATCGCCTGTTAGGCGAAGAGCGTCCATTCCGCTTCATCGAAGAAGAGAAAAAGGGCTTCCTGAAACGCCTTTTTGGGGGATAAATCATGGCTTTGTTAGACTTCTTTCTGTCCCGCAAAAAATCGACAGCCAGCGTAGCCAAGGAGCGGTTGCAGATTATCGTCGCAGAACGTCGTCGCGGAGATAGTGAACCACGCTATCTACCTGATTTGAAACGCGATATCTTGGCTGTAATTTGTAAATATGTTCAAATTGACCCTGAAATGTTACATGTACAATTCGAACATAAAGGCGACGATATTTCAGTGCTTGAACTTAATGTGACACTGCCGGAATCGGAAGAGTCCACTAAATGATCGCTCTCTATTAGCCCCCTGAATCTTCTATCAGGGGGCAATCATGGTCAGAACCAATTTAGGTCAACTAGCCGAGACTCAAATAGCCAATTGCCCCCACAAGTCAGCGCTAGCTACCCTGCAAAATAGCTTGTAGTGGTGCTGTCAATAAGGCTCCACGCCAACCACTGATTAACTCTGGTTGTGTATCATTCTCTTTTAATTTCCAATGCCAGTTCAGCAATTGATTGATCTGCCGCCGTGAAGCTAGCAATTCTGCACTTAAACCACTCTGTTCACTGACTGCCGTAATCACCGCTTTTATTTCTTTAAACACTCGCTTATAGCCTGGTTGATCAATCAGGTTAAGCAAGGGTTCAGGCAAGTCAGACTCATCAAGGGCATTAGCCTGCGCCACCAAGGCCAGTAAGGTGTTACCATGGTAGCGGATCTCTTGCCCACTCAGGCCTAACGCATCAAGTTCACCCAATGAGCCAGGCATATAACGCGCCACTGCCCACAGATTCTCTTCACGCACCACGAAATTCACAGCCAGATCACGCTCACGTGCCTGCTGTAGCCGCCAGGCAGCTAATAGCTGCAAACAGCCTAATTGACGTGGAGTTAACTGCCAGGCATTAGTAATTTCACGATACGCCAGTTCAGGGCGTAACGTTTCACTACGACGCTGGCAAAGTAACAGACACTCATCGGCGGCGGCGGCAGTCCACCCTGCGGTTTCAGTTTCCTGCACCAATTGTTTCGCCATGGGCAGCAAGTAAAGCACATCCGCCGCAGCATAACTGCACTGGCGCTCAGTCAATGGTCGTGCTATCCAGTCGGTACGAGATTCGCTCTTATCTAGCTCAACATGCATATATTCCGCGACGAGTTTGGCAAAACCACATGAAAGTGTATGGCCACCGAATGCCGCCAGGATCTGCGTATCCACCATCGGGCTCGGTAGTGTCTTGAATGCGTTCAAAAAAACCTCAAGATCTTCACTACCTGCATGTAAAAATTTCACTACCGCACAATCTGTCAGTAAATCAATAAATGGTTGCCACTGCGTGATTGGCAGTGGATCGATCAAAGAAAGTTGCTCACCATCATATAATTGAATCAAGCCTAACTGTGGATAATAGGTGCGTGTGCGGACAAACTCCGTATCGAGTGCCACCTGAGCATAATTTCTTGCCTGCTCGCAGATCTGCTGCAAGCCAGCATCGGTAGTGATCAACTGATAATTCAAAACATCATTCTCTTGGTCATTTTAAGGTTCAAACGCAACAAAGCCGGTATTCACCGGCCTGGTTGATAACTTGCGATAACAATTCGCCTAGGCAGCATCTTCCGTATTCAGCTTTTTCTGTTCATCTCGTAATTCTCGCCGCAAAATTTTACCCACGTTTGATTTCGGCAATTCGTCGCGAAATTCAACAATTTTGGGCACTTTATAGCCGGTAAGGTGGCGGCGACAATGGATCAATAACTCCTCTTTAGTGAGTGTCTGGTCTTTCTTCACCACACAAACCTTGACCTGCTCACCTGATACGCCATTTGGAACACCAATCGCTGCACACTCCAACACTTTCGGATGCTGACTGACAACCTCTTCAATTTCATTCGGATAAACGTTAAATCCCGATACCAGGATCATATCCTTCTTACGATCAATAATACGGATAAAACCTTCACCATCCACGGTAACAATATCACCGGTTGCTAACCAACCATCGCGTAATACTTCTGCGGTAGCTTCTGGCCGCTGCCAATAACCTAACATAACTTGTGGCCCTTTAATCCAAAGCTCACCCGGTTCACCAGGCGCCACCTCATGACCTTGATCATCCACCAGGCGAATCTCCGTTGAAGGAACCGGCAGGCCAATACTGCCACTGTAGTGCGTTAAATCATGTGGATTACCTGATACCAGAGGGGAACACTCCGTCAATCCGTACCCTTCCAACAGATGCTTACCCGTCAGTTTCTCCCATCTATCCGCCACCGCTTTCTGCACCGCCATACCACCGCCGACAGAAAGCCTTAACGAAGAGAAATCCAATTTTTGGAAATCCTCATTGTTAAGCAGTGCATTAAACAGTGTATTGACCCCGGCTATGGCACTAAATGGATATTTTCCCAACTCTTTTACCAAGCCAGGAATATCACGCGGGTTAGTGATCAACAGGCTTCTACCACCCAGTTCGATAAACAGCAGGCAGTTTATGGTCAGCGCAAAAATGTGATAAAGAGGCAACGCCGTCACCACCAACTCTTGCCCTTCATGTAGCACCGGGGCATAGGCCCCCTTCGCCTGTGCCAGGTTGGCCTGCATATTGCGATGAGTCAGCATGGCACCTTTAGCAACCCCGGTGGTGCCACCGGTATATTGCAGGAAAGCCAAATCACTATTGATAACATCTGGCTTCACATATTGCATGCGGCGGCCTTGTTGCAAAACGCGACGAAATGAAATCGCATCAGGCAAGTCGTATTTTGGAACCAACCGTTTGATATATTTGATAATAAAGTTAACCAATGTTCCTTTCGCACCAGAAAGCTGATCCCCCATGCGCGTCAGAATCACATGTTTTACCTGCGTGTTGAACACCACCCGTTCTAGGGTATGAGCAAAGTTAGAGGCAACAACAATCGCTCTGGCACCACTGTCATTTAACTGGTGTTCCAATTCGCGTGGTGTATAGAGTGGGTTAACATTGACCACTACCATCCCGGCACGCAAGATACCGAACATGGCAATCGGATATTGCAGCAAATTAGGCATCATCAACGCAACACGGTCACCTTTTTGCAGCTTTAACTCATTTTGCAGATAGGCGGCAAACGCCCGACTACGCTCTTCCAACTTGCGGAAGGTCATCACCTCCCCCATGTTGATAAATGCAGGTTGATCCGCAAAGCGCGAGGCTGAATTTTCGAACAATTCGATCAATGATGTGTACTGGTCAGCATCAATTTCTGCCGGAACATCTGCTGGGTAGCGTTTTAGCCAGACTTTTTCCAAGGGTCACCTCTAAAATCATTACAAGCTGTTATCGTGGCCACAAAAAACGCCACAAACATTAACGATATTTTAACTCAGCCCACTGACTCACGTTTCAAACAATATACAGGTTGCGATATATATCACTAATTACTGGCAACGCCTTACTCTGTCACCACAGTCTGAACCTGAGCTGGGCCTGGAGAGTACCAACCATTGCCAGGTCCCCACGGACGATGATGCCAACCCCATGGATCCATCGGTTGTGGTGGCATGACAATTTGCTGGGTAACATGCCAACGCTTGAAACCGCTCGCATTCATGGTCACAAAGCGGTATGGCGTCATGCCAATTTTCCCCTCCAGCACACCGGTGATGGGCCCAACCACCGTCACGAGTTGCCCCTTGAAATCCACAGGTTCAAGGAAACCGTTAATGGCGGCCAATACCCGACCTTGAGAGGGTTCACCTAGCACTGGACGAGCCCCTGCATCTAACGGCACTGTGGCTATTTCCAGCACGGTACGCCCAGGTTCATTCGCTACCCCGACCACCGTACCACCAAAGCGGGCTTCAGCACCGGTGAACTGTTTCGGCGCATTTTGCACCACAATCAGTCTTTCAACCGGCGTTGGTGAGGTTCCTTTAATCGCATCAGGAATAGTGACACATCCAGAAAGCAGCAACAGGCTGCTAGAGATGACCAGCATGACGCCTTTTTTATTTAAAATAGGTGTTAACATCCCATAGCCTCCTGTTATACCCGCCACCATTCAAACGGCTGTGACATGGGTTACTGCTATCCCAATGCTCATCTATCCCAACGCTTATACAGTAATCATAGGCGATTAACGGCCAGGTAGTTTCTTCCAGGTCACTTCATTACGCAGATAAGTGGGCTCGCTCTGTTCTACCGGAACCGCCAACCCCTGCTGCCAAGCCATTAGTGCCAAAGGCAGCATATCCTCAGCCTGCGGTAACAGCGTCTTACCATCAGAAAGAGTCAGTAATGTGCCAGCAACCAGATCAGGATAAGCTTCCCAGCCAGTTCCTGCATGAGACCAAGCTCCCTGTAAACGTTGCGCACGTTCTAACACTTGTGGAGGGGAAAGGACTGCCTCCCCTTCACTTTCCAACCAGCCACCCTCTTGCTGACGTTCAAACGCTCCCCAATACACTTCGCCCATACGCGCGTCAATGGCAGCTAAAACACGTTGCGACCCCGTCATCCGCCAAGCCCCTTGCGCCAGCGTTTGCAATGTGGAGATGCCTAGCATCGGCAGATCAGCTCCCAGCGCCAACCCTTGGGCAATACCAATACCGATACGTACCCCGGTGAAGCTCCCCGGGCCACGGCCAAAAGCGAGTGCATCGAGTTGAGAAAGTGTTAATCCGCAGCTAGCCAGTAGTTGTTGGACCATGGGCAAAATACGCTGGGTATGTTCCCGCGCACAGAGTTCAAACAAGGCGTGAGTTTCGCCATGATCCCAGATAGCAACAGAACATGCTTCCGTCGCCGTATCGATCGCTAAAATTCGCGTAGACATGCCAGACCCCAGGCAGGAAAAATCAGTAATTTCATCTATAAGGCGCGCATTGTAACACGTCCCCGTGGTCGAGCCTATCCGCTAACGTCCGGCACGAAGAAAGGCAATAGCCTCGGATAAATCACGGGTACGGGGTGCAGGCGGTAAGCTCTTGAGGAAGACTTCCCCATACGGTCGCATCACCAGTCGATTATCGCAAATCACCAATACCCCGCGATCATCGCTATCACGGATTAAACGGCCAACCCCCTGTTTCAGGGTAATGACAGCGTCAGGCAGTTGAACGTCGTTGAAAGGGTCGCCACCACGCAAGCGGCAATCTTCAATACGCGCTTTCAGCAAGGGGTCATCTGGTGAGGTAAAGGGCAACTTATCGATAATCACGCAAGAGAGGGTGTCGCCACGCACATCCACCCCTTCCCAGAAACTACTGGTTGCTACCAGCAAGGCATTCCCCGCCTCAACAAACTGTGCCAACAATTGGCCTTTGCTGGTTTCTCCTTGCAGTAGTACCGGCAACGTCAGCGTGGCACGGAACTCTTCAGCCAGTTCACGCATCATCTGATGGGAAGTACAGAGGAAAAAACAACGCCCTTGGTTTGCTTCGATCATCGGCCGCAACATACGTGCTAATTGCCGTGCCGCCCCCGGCTGATTCGGTGCCGGCAGGAAGCGCGGTACGCACAAAATCGCCTGGTTGGCATAATCAAATGGGCTGGGCAATAACAGTGTTTTCGCCTTATTCAGCCCCAAGCGTTCAGTAAAGTGCCCCATTTGTTCATTAACCGACAGCGTCGCCGAAGTAAAAATCCAACTCCCCGGTTTATCATTTAGCATTTCACGAAACCGCTCAGCCACTGTTAATGGCGTCAACGCCAATACAAAATGGCGTGAGTTGCACTCATACCAATAGCTGAAACCCGGTTCATTGACTTCTTTCAAGCGCTTGAGGCGCGTGCGATATTGCGCTGCCCGTTCAAACGCCGCATCCAGTAAGGCTGAACGGCCTAGAGAAAGTTTGACCACGTCATAACACAACTCCAATGCATCATCGAGTAACAGCAAGGCCCGTTGCACATTGGGCTGGGCCAAAACTTCACGCAAATTACCACGGAACCCCGGTTCACCTAATGCCAAGCGGAAATCCTGGGTGCTTTGGCTGAGGCGATCAGCGCTTTTTTGCAACTGTGCGGTATCACGGACTTCGGTACGATAGGCAATCGTAATATCTTTTGCCAAATCGAGTAATTGGCGACTGGTCAGTTGCTTGCCAAAGTATTGGCTGGCGATATCGGGTATCTGGTGAGCTTCGTCAAAGATCATCACATCAGCTTCTGGGATCAGTTCAGCAAAACCGCCCTCTTTGACCACCATATCGGCCAGGAATAGATGATGATTGACCACCACCACATCAGCTTCCATCGCCCGGCGGCGCGCCTTAACGACAAAACAGTCCTTATACTGCGGGCAGTCCCCCCCCAGACAATTATCATTAGTGCTGGTCACCAGTGGCCAAACAAAGCTGTCTTCCGCCACATCTCGGCATAAGCTGATGTCCCCTTCTTCAGTCTGCGATGACCAACTACGCAGACGCACCAGGTCGATTAGCGTTTGCCCCGCCAACTCACCGCCAGCCATCGATTGTTGCTCCAGGCGCTCCAGACATAAATAGTTGGAACGTCCCTTTAGCAACGCTAATCGACCTTGGTATTTTAATGCATTGGCTACCGTGGGGAGATCACGCGCATAGAGTTGATCCTGTAATGCTTTAGAGCCGGTGGAAATAATCACCTTACGCTTTGAACGCAATGCCGGGGCCAAATAGGCATAGGTTTTACCGGTACCGGTTCCTGCTTCGACCACCAGCTCCTGTTTAAAGTTAATCGCTTCTGTCACCGCATTGGCCATCAGCCTTTGTGGTTCACGGGGTTTAAAGCCTTTGATGGCCTGCGCTAATGCGCCTTCGGGTGCAAAATCGTCTATCACGCTATCTCTCTGGCCGAATCATCCAGCGGTGATTATGCCAAGGCTGCTGCTCCGCTACCACCGACTTGATCGATACACACTTCTTATTGCCATTGTGATAATCTTGCCAATATTAAAAACCGGGAGATAACTGAATGAATATTGAGCGAATTGATCCAGCGCAGCGTTGGTCCGAAGCCGTGATCCATAATGACACTATCTATTACACCAGCGTGCCCGAAAACCTGGATGAAGATGCCACAGCGCAAACCACTAATGCACTTGCCGCCATTGATACCCTGCTGGCCCGCGTTGGGTCCGATAAAAGCCGGATTTTAGACGCCACCATTTTTTTGGCAAACGGTGATGATTTTGCCGCCATGAATACCGCTTGGGATGCCTGGGTCGTGGCCGGTAGTGCACCGGTGCGTTGTACGGTAGAAGCGCGCTTGATGAACCCGAAATTTAAAGTGGAAATCAAAATTATCGCCGCGATGTAACAGAAACCGCAGGTCCCCGCCTGCGGCCTCTATTTTGTTTTTATGCCAACTTGATAATAACCATGCCAGTCAGCAGCAACAGTAACCCAAGCCAGCCTTTGGTGTTCAAGCGTTGGCCGAACAAGATCCAGCCTGCCGCAATAGTCGCGGCAATGCCGAATCCCCCCCACAGCGCATAAGCAACCGACAAATCGATCCCTTTAACCGCCTGCGCCAATGCACTAAACGCCGCCAACACTGAGAGTAGTGAAAGCAACCCCAGCCAGATTTTGCGAAAACCATCTGACATTTTCAGAAAAATATTCGCCACGATCTCCAGCACGATGGCTAATGCCAGAAAGCCAATGTGGTATAACTCAAGCTGTTGCATGGTTGTCTCCACCTGGCTTTTTCTGTATTGGTGCTTTGTCAGTGCCGGATTTCACGAGCAAAATGCCGATAAGCAACGCGATCAATCCCAACACTTTTAGTGAAGAAATCGGTTCATCAAACAACATGACGCTAAATAGCGTAATAAACAGAATACCAATCCCTTCCCACAGTGCATACGCCACCCCCAACGCAACCCGTTTCACCGCCAATGACAACATGATGTAAGAACCAGTAATCATTACATACATCATTATATGCCCGGCCATACCGCCACTAACGCTGGCGTATTTCATCGCCAAGGTACCAATAATTTCAGCAACGATAGCAACCGCTAAAAATATCCAATAAATCATTATGCTTCTCCCGAACTACAGATAATGCACGCCAAGGCGTGTTATTTCTGGTCTCTCCCCGTCGGTACCCAAGCAGGTATAGTGCTCATTGCAACTTAGATGAATCTGAGGAAAAACTATTTATCCGGCTATACCAAAACACCGGTTAGAGGGAGAAAAAGCTATAGTTCGCTGCACCAGTGATACTCACTGGCAAGGATGGCAGAAAGGAAAAGTTGGCAAGTAGAGGTTCTGAGGGTAATACCATTTATTGTCATCATAATTATTCTATATTTACAGCAACTAGCAGTGTGGTTCTCTTAATATCCTCATAAATGTAAAATTATTAACTATGATGGTTGTATCATAGTAAAAATAATAAAGCAAAGTGCCTTGCTAACTGATAGAGCAAAAAAAGCTTGAAAATAAGCGTGTTAACTTTTTGACTGAGCGAGTTGTGCCAGTAGCATCGTGGGGATTAAATAATGATAAAGATAAAAAAGGCCCAGGTTGCTTACCTGAGCCTGATAAAAATAAACCGAGTAAATTCGCTCGCTGCATCCCTATGAGGGAGTCTAAGCCTTGTGCAGGTTTAGGCGGTTGCGCCTTTAACGGCTTCACGAGCCAGCTCGGTGATACGAGCATAATCGCCTTTTTCCAACGCATCTGCCGGTACCAGCCATGAACCACCAATACACAATACGCTTTTCAGCGCCAGGTAATCACGGTAATTGTTCGGGGTGATCCCGCCAGTCGGGCAGAAACGAATTTGTGGGAAAGGCCCGGCGATCGCTTGCAAGGCTTTAACACCACCGTTAGCTTCCGCAGGGAAGAATTTGAATTCACGCAAACCATAATCCATCCCTAACATCAACTCGGAAACCGTGCTAATACCCGGGATTAACGGGATTTTACCTGCAGTGGCGGCTTTCAACAGCTCAGGTGTCAGCCCTGGGCTGATCACAAACTGCGCCCCGGCCTCCGTCACTTCATGCAATTGTTGTGTATTGATGACGGTACCCGCACCAATAATCGCTTCAGGTACTTCTTTGGCGATGGCACGAACCGCATCCATCGCACAAGCAGTACGTAGTGTCACTTCCAGTACACGCACACCACCCGCGACCAGTGCTTTAGCCAGCGGTACCGCATGTTCCAGCTTATTAATTACAATTACCGGAACCACTGGGCCTGCCGTCAGGATCTGCTCTGCACTGGTTTTCCAATTATTCATTGTCATTATCTCCACTACTTGCGATTGATATATATGGCAAACCCTGCCACAGGGCACCGCATTACTGCGGTTTCCGATCGTCTCTTTACTCTTTCCGACACCATAAAAGCGCTATCCCCAGTGAATCTACCAGGGTAGCGTGGTTCAAACTGGCATCAAACTAAAATAATTACTCAAACTCATTCCAGGAACGGCCATCACGCGTAATCATTGCCACAGATGCAATCGGCCCCCAAGTCCCCGACTGATAGGGCTTGGGTGCTTCGTTATCCGCTTTCCAGGCATCCATGATCGAATCAACCCATTTCCAAGCCTCTTCCACTTCGTCCCGGCGCACAAACAGAGCTTGTATACCGCGCATCGCCTCTAATAACAGCCGCTCGTAAGCATCCGCGATATGTTCCTGGTTAAAGGTTTCTGAAAAGCTCAAATCCAGCTTGGTGGTTTGCAAGCGATGCTTATGATCCAGACCGGGCACTTTATTCAATACTTGAATTTCAATCCCTTCGTCTGGCTGCAGGCGAATCGTCAATTTGTTTTGTGGAAGCTGCTGGTAAGAGTCACGGAACAGATTCAGTGGCGGGTTTTTAAAGTACACCACCACTTCTGAACATTTAGTCGGCAGGCGTTTACCCGTACGCAGATAGAATGGCACGCCTGCCCATTGCCAGTTATCGATATCCACACGAATGGAAACAAAGGTTTCAGTATTGCTGCGCTTATTCGCGCCCTCTTCTTCCAGATAGCCCGGAACCTTATTGCCTTGTACAAAGCCCGCCGTGTACTGGCCACGTACCGTGGTTTCCCGCACATTAGTCTGATCAATGCGGCGTAGCGAACGTAATACTTTTACTTTTTCATCGCGGATACGATCAGTGGTCAAGTCTGCCGGTGGCGACATGGCAATCATGGTCAGGATCTGTAGCAGGTGGTTCTGGACCATATCACGCATCTGTCCTGCCTGATCAAAATAGCCCCAGCGACCTTCAATCCCCACCTCTTCCGCTACCGTGATCTGTACATGGTCAATGGTGCGATTATCCCAGTTGGAGGCGAACAGTGAGTTAGCAAAGCGCAATGCCAATAGATTGAGTACCGTCTCTTTACCCAAATAGTGGTCAATACGGTAAACTTGGCATTCGCTAAAATACTCAGCAACCTGATCATTAATCTCCCGTGACGACGCCAGATCAGTACCCAGCGGTTTTTCCATCACCACCCGCGCGGGTTCTTTATTCAGCTTGGCCTCCCCCAACCCCCTGCAAACTGCGCCAAAGGTACTGGGTGGCATTGCAAAATAATTGATCGTGGTACGATGTTTCTGATCCAGCATCTTGCCGAGATTGATAAAATTCTTGCTGTTATTGACATCCAGATTACAGAAATCCAGACGAGCACTTAACGTTGCCCACAACTGCTCGTCGAGGGGTTCTTTCATAAAGGTGGTAAGCGCTTCCTTAACCACGTTGCAATAGGCTGCCTTATCCCACTCGGCACGACCCACACCGATGATTCGGGTATCGGGATGGATATGGCCTGCTTTCTCCAATTGATATAGAGAAGGCAGCAATTTACGACGCGCCAAATCGCCTTTTGCGCCGAAAATAACCAGGTCACATGCCTGGGCTGTAGAGGTTACCGCCATACTCATCTCCTCACTGCAAGATATTTGTAATTTTCTTACGTCACTAATGTACTCTTTTTGACTACGGTCCGTAAACCCAGTTTACCGCCGTTGTCATACCAGCAGTCAGTGTGACGACATAAACAACATAATGATTTTATTAATTTTACAGCAATAAAAATAGTGATCAAAAAGAAGAAAAAAATAACAAAAAATGCATTACACTCTCTCTTTAGTTATCTTAACAGCAAGTAAAGCTGTAATTTTCTATCTTTTTTGACGCCTTTTTACCATTGTGAAAGTTAGACACAGGTCATAATCTGGTGAAATAAACCCATTTTTCCTTTGTCCATACTGCCCATGGTTTACCACAGGGAGTATATTTCCCTAAACTGACATTAATTTCACCTTTGATTGAAATCGCTATATCCTATAAATTCAAGTTTCAGCTTGAATGGCGGCGGGTATAAACCATGAGCACACTCGTTATATGAATATGCTGGAAAAAATCCAGAGTTACCTGGAACTATTGAGCAAATCTGAAAGGAAAGTCGCTGAAGTCATCCTTTCCTCACCTCAAACCGCCATTCACTCCAGCATCGCCCGACTGGCAACCATGGCCGATGTCAGTGAACCTACCGTCAATCGGTTTTGCCGCCGTCTTGATACTAAAGGGTTTCCCGACTTCAAATTACATTTGGCACAAAGTCTGGCCAACGGTACACCTTATGTAAACCGTAATGTAGAAGAAGATGACAGCGTGAGTGCCTACACCGATAAAATTTTTGAATCGGTCATGGCCTGCCTGGATATCGCCAAGGCAAATCTCGACATCGCAGCCATTAATCGTGCGGTTGATCTGCTGACACAAGCGAAGAAAATCTCTTTCTTCGGTTTAGGCGCTTCGGCTGCGGTAGCGCATGATGCCATGAACAAATTTTTCCGTTTCAATATCCCTGTGGTCTATTTTGATGACATCGTTATGCAACGTATGGGGTGTATGAATTCAACAGAAGGTGATGTAGTGGTGTTTATTTCGCACACCGGGCGCACTAAAAATCTGGTGGAAATGGCGCATCTGGCGCGTGAGAACGATGCCACCGTCATTGCTATTACCTCCCGTGATACCCCTTTGGCAAAAGAAGCCACTCTTGCCCTGCTATTAGATGTACCAGAAGATACAGATGTCTATATGCCAATGGTGTCACGCATTGCTCAATTAACGCTCATCGACGTACTGGCAACCGGATTTACTTTACGTCGCGGCGCTAAATTCAGAGATAACTTGAAGCGGGTCAAGGAAGCGTTGAAGGAATCGCGCTTTGATAAGGCAGGTGTCATGCCTGACAATATTGACACTTGAACGATTAAAAAACGCCATTCTGAGCTAATGCTAAGAATGGCGGAGTTTAACCCTGCGCGTCGCAGGTTCGTGCGGATAATCTGGCTGAAACAGTGACCCACTGAAAGTGGTTGTTTTGTCCGTTTTGGTTATCCTCTTTCATTGTAATACCATTTTTGCTTCACCAGTCAACGGAGTAATACATGTCCAGACGACTCAGAAGGACCAAGATCGTTACCACACTAGGCCCAGCTACTGACCGCGACAATAATCTGGAAAAGGTCATTGCCGCCGGAGCCAACGTAGTGCGCCTTAACTTTTCTCATGGCACAGCGGAAGATCAGTTGGCCAGAGCAGATAAAGTTCGTGAAATTGCGGCCAGATTAGGCCGCCATGTCGCTATTTTAGGCGACCTCCAAGGACCCAAAATCCGCGTTTCCACATTTAAGGAAGGTAAAATTTTCCTTAATATTGGTGATAAATTCCTGCTCGATGCCAATTTGTCTGTGGGTGAAGGCGACAAAGAAAAAGTGGGCATCGATTATAAAGGCCTGCCTGCCGATGTGGTCCCAGGTGATATTCTGTTGCTGGATGATGGCCGGGTACAACTGAAAGTGCTCGAAGTCCAGGGAATGAAAGTGTTTACCGAAGTGACCGTTGGTGGCCCCCTGTCGAATAATAAAGGCATCAACAAACTCGGTGGAGGCCTCTCTGCTGATGCGCTGACTGAAAAAGATAAGGCCGATATCATTACCGCTGCCAAAATTGGCGTCGACTATCTGGCGGTTTCCTTCCCTCGTACCGGTGAAGATCTAAACTACGCACGTCGTCTGGCTCGTGATGCTGGCTGTAATGCCAAAATTGTCTCAAAAGTAGAGCGTGCAGAGGCAGTACAAAGCGATGAAGCCATGGATGACATCATTCTGGCTTCTGACGTGGTGATGGTTGCACGTGGCGATTTAGGGGTGGAAATTGGTGACCCGGAACTGGTTGGTATCCAGAAAAAACTGATCCGTCGTGCCCGGAAGCTTAATCGCGCGGTGATCACCGCGACTCAAATGATGGAGTCGATGATCACTAACCCAATGCCAACCCGTGCTGAAGTGATGGATGTGGCCAACGCTGTCTTGGACGGTACCGATGCGGTCATGTTATCTGCTGAAACTGCGGCGGGACAATACCCAGCAGAAACGGTAGCTGCCATGGCGCGCGTTTGCCTGGGAGCAGAGAAAATCCCCAGTATCAACGTTTCCAAGCATCGTCTGGACGTACAATTCGACAATATTGAAGAAGCGATTGCCATGTCCACCATGTATGCGGCCAATCACCTGAAAGGGGTTACCGCGATCATCGCCATGACCGAGTCTGGTCGTACCGCATTGATGATGTCTCGTATCAGTTCCGGCCTGCCCATCTTCGCCATGTCACGCCATGAACATACCCTGAACCTGACTGCACTCTACCGTGGTGTGACGCCAGTGTACTTCGGCAGCCACAGCGATGGGGTGGTTGCCGCTAATGATGCGGTGAGCCGCCTGCGTGATAAAGGCTATCTGGTCTCTGGCGACTTGGTGCTGGTCACCCAAGGTGATGAGATGGGTACCGTTGGCACCACCAATACCTGCCGCATCCTGCGCGTCGAGTAATGACGAAATCGGTGCTTTGGTATTTTGGTCTTAAAGCTTATTTGGCATTTTGGTCTTAAAGCTTAAAAGCATAAAAGCCAGTCCGCAACCGGACTGGCTTTTTAGTGATATCCTTGAGCATAGAAGGCATCTTAAACCCGCTAAGCAAAGCTTAGCGGTATAGATCATCCCGCGAATAGGGTTCGGTTTCACCCTCTTTGCGCGTTTTCAGCAATTTCAGTATCCAGGTATACTGCTCTGGATTTGGGCCTACCAGATTTTCAACTTCTTCATTCATCCGCCGTGCAATTCGATGATCGTCAGCATCAGCCAGATCATCCATCGGTTCACGGATATAAATATCCAACATACTGGTTTTTCCGTCATAGACGGGGAACAGTGGCACAATTGCCGCTTTGCAGACTTTCATCAGGCGGCCAACAGCGGGCAAGGTGGCTTTATAAGTCGCAAAGAAATCAACAAACTGGCTGTGTTCAGCACCATGATCCTGATCAGGTAAGTAGTAACCCCAATAACCTTGACGTACCGAACTGATAAAAGGCTTAATACCATCATTACGTGCATGCATGCGCCCACCAAATTTACGACGCACGGTATTCCATAAATAATCCACCAAGGGATTACTCTGGTTGTGGAACATCGCCGCCATAGGTTGACCACGCGCCGCCATCAGCATCGCCGGCACATCCACCGCCCAGCCATGTGGCACCAGAAAGATCACATTACGACCTTCCTGGCGAATTTTGTCCAACACCGCCTCACCGTGCCAGCGCACACGTTTCAATACTTTTTCAGGTTGGGTACAGGCCAGTTCAGCCATCAGAACCATCGACTGTGGTGCACTGGCGAACATCTCATCGATGATATGTTCACGCTCGGCCTCAGATAAATCTGGCAGGCAATACAATAGATTGATGCGAGCCCGACGGCGAGCCCCTTTGGCAACCTTTCCTGTCAGCTTGCCAAGCTTGCCAAGTAACGGGTCTCGTACCTTGGCAGGTATCAAAGCAATACCCGCCATCAACCCAACACCTAACCAAACTCCCCAATAGCGCGGATGGTAGAAAGTTTTCTGGAATTGAGGAATAAACTCCAGATTGGATTTTTTTTCTTCTTGTATCAACTTGCTCTTGCCTCTAAGCATGCTCGCAAAAATCATCACCCTGCACTACAGGTCTCAGCGGTAATTAATTCAGTTGCAACTGTGGCGCTACCTCTTTCACTAGTGCCAGATAATCAGTGCGATCTTTGCCAGTCAAACCTTCAGAACGAGGCAGTTTAGCCGTCATAGGGTTCACCGCCTGCTTATTGTTCCACAACTCAAAGTGCAAATGTGGGCCTGTGGAACGGCCGGTGTTACCAGAAAGCGCGATGCGATCACCACGTTTCACTTTCTGCCCTGGTTTAACCAACAATTTTTTCAGGTGCATATAGTGAGTGGTATATTGGCGCCCGTGGCGAATGGCCACATAGTTCCCGGCTGCACCACTGTGCTTGGCAATCACCACCTCGCCATCACCTACCGCCACCACTGGCGTGCCGACAGGCATGGAGAAGTCAACGCCCTTATGAGGCGCAACACGCCCCGTCACTGGGTTAACGCGGCGTGGACTGAAACCAGAAGTAATACGGAACTGTTTCATGGTTGGGAAACGCATAAAGCCACGGGCCAACCCAGAGCCCTCACGATCATAGAATTTGCCATCTTCAGCACGGATAGCATAGTAATCTTTACCACCGCTGTTCATCCGTACCCCTAACAATTGGCTCTGTTCGCTCTTACCATCAAACTCTTCGCGCGACATCAGCACCGCAAACTGATCTCCTTTACGCAATTTACTCAAATCGAGCTGCCACTGTAATGCCTTCACCACGGCACTAATTTCTGCACGTGACAGGCCTACAGCCGCAGCGCTGTTAACAAAGCTGCCATTGAGCTGGCCATTAACTACCGTGTTGCGCCATTCACCCTTCTGCGTCTCAACGGTTTCTTTGAACGTATTACCTATGCGCTCATAAATTCGCGTTTCACGACGGGAGACCTCCCAAGTCAAACTTTGCATATCCCCTGCCTCATTGAGGGTCCAGGAAAGTTGTTGGCCGATCTTCAGATTACGTAATTCCCGATTCTGTGATGCCAGCATCGAAACATCAGACATTTCGATACCGTACTCAGTCAGAATACTACCTAAGGTGTCCCCCGTAGAAACCACATACTCATTCTGCCCAGCGGTCTTTTGGTCCAGCTCATCTTGAGGAATATTGTCATCGGGAGTGGGTTGATCCGCATCGATAGGTTCACTGGCTTCAGGCAATAAGCTTCTTACCTGACTAGGTTCTAGCTCGACGCTTTTCACTTCTGGTCCAGCAGCTGTAACAGCCGGAGCATGTTCTGGGTGATAAACTGTGGGCCGCCAGATGGCAACGGCTAGCGTAACAACGGTCAACGACCCCAACATCACGCGGTGGGGCCGAGGCAGGTTGCTATACGCCAGGGTGATAGTTTTTACTACCTTCTGCACTCAATACTATCCTTCTTGTCTTTACTTCAGACAGCTCAGGTACTGGTTAGACAACGCTTGCAGGAAATTCCCGTAGCTCTCTTTTCCCAGTGCAATGCCGCTGCCCAACGGGTCCAGCGTTCCAGAACGCACTTGTGTCCCTTTGGCAACGGCATTAATAACGGCCGGTCTGAATTGTGGCTCAGCAAAAACGCAAACTGCTTTCTGCTCAACCAACTGTGTTCGAATTTGATGTAAACGCTGCGCGCCAGGCTGAATTTCAGGGTTAACGGTAAAATGCCCCAATGGACTCAAGCCGAAGTGTTTTTCAAAGTAGCCATAAGCATCATGAAAAACAAAATATCCCTTACTTTGCACTGGCGTCAGTATTCTAACAAGATTTTTGTCAGTTTGCGCTAGCTGATCCTCGAACTGGCGCAGGTTTGCATCTAATTTGTCCTTATTTTGCGGCATAAGTTCCAACAACCTGTCATGAATCGCGATCGCCGTCACTTTTGCTATCTCTGGTGACAGCCACATGTGTTGATTGTATTCGCCATGGTTATGTTCATTTTCTGCTGCCGTAGCGCTATCTGTCGCATGCTTATGGTCATGATCATGGTCATGCTTCTGGTTATGGTCATGCTCATTCTTATGGTCATGCTCATTCTTATGGTCATGCTCATCATCCCCTTTAATCAGCAAAGGTTGCACTGCTGGCAGTTCACTGATGGCCAATTGTTTATTGGCTGGGATCTGCTTCAAGGATTTACTTAAAAACGCCTCCATATCTGGCCCCACCCATAGCACCAAATCGGCACTCTGTAAGCGTTTGATATCCGATGGACGCAAAGCAAAATCATGGGGTGATGCGCCATCTGGCAATAAAACTTCTGTTGGCATTACCCCATCAGCAATGGCTGAGGCGATAAAGCCTAAAGGGCGAATCGATGTCACAACCGCAGCTGTCGCACTGCCTGCCATCATCAGTGAACCGGCAATTAACGTATATTGCAGCCATTTATTTTTGTGTACCATGTGGGTCATCCTGTCGTTTTCAATCATGTGATGTGATATTATAACATTCGGTTTGTTCCGCAAAGTTAATTACAACTATGTCAACACTGGTAACATTAAAAAACATCTCCGTTGCATTTGGCAGCCGTAACGTTCTGAGCCATATTTCACTCAACCTTCAGGCTGGGCGTATTCTCACGCTGCTTGGGCCTAATGGTGCAGGTAAATCAACCCTGGTTCGCGTTGTGCTTGGGCTGGTGCCCCCCACAGAGGGCCGGATTCAATGCCAACCCGGGCTACGTATTGGCTATGTGCCACAGAAGCTGCATCTTGATGCCACCCTCCCCTTAACGGTCGGCCGTTTTATGCGCCTTAAGCCCGGGGTGAAACAAGCGGATATTTTACCCGCACTCAAGCGGGTGCAGGCCGCCCATTTACTCGAACAGCCGATGCAAAAACTGTCCGGGGGTGAAAACCAGCGGGTACTGCTGGCCCGAGCCTTATTAAATCAGCCACAGCTTTTGGTTCTGGATGAACCCACTCAAGGGGTAGACGTTAGCGGCCAGTTGGCGTTGTATAATTTGATCGACCAACTACGTAAAGAGTTGGACTGCGCAGTGCTCATGGTGTCTCATGACCTGCACCTGGTAATGGCAAAAACCGATGAAGTACTCTGCTTAAATCAACATATCTGTTGTTCTGGCACCCCGGAAGTGGTCTCCATGCACCCTGAATTTATCGCCATGTTTGGTCAACGCGGGGCAGAACAACTGGCCATTTACCGTCATCATCATAATCACCGGCACGATTTACACGGCAAAATCGTGCTGAAAAGCCAAGGGCAGTAAACGATGATTGAACTGTTATTTCCCGGCTGGCTCGCCGGTGTGTTGTTAGCTGCCGCTGCAGGTCCACTGGGTTCTTTCGTGGTGTGGCGTCGCATGTCTTACTTTGGCGATACCCTGGCGCATGCGTCATTACTGGGTGTCGCTTTCGGTTTATTATTGGGTGTTAACCCATTCTATGCCGTCATTGCGGCCACGTTGCTACTGGCGTTATTGCTGGTTTGGCTGGAACATCGTCCACAACTGGCTATTGATACCTTGCTGGGTATCCTGGCTCACAGTGCCCTGTCACTGGGTTTGGTGGTGGTGGCGCTGATGTCTAATGTCCGTGTCGATTTGATGGCGTATCTGTTTGGTGATTTGCTGTCCGTCACCCTCAGTGATATTTGGCTGATCGCCAGTGGCGTGGTAGTGGTACTGCTGTTGTTATGGTGGCAATGGCGGCCACTGTTATCCATGACCATCAGCCCTGAAATGGCGCATGTGGATGGTGTGAATATCTCCCGCAGCCGGACCATTTTAATGCTAGTCACCGCTTTAACCATCGGCTTGGCAATGAAATTTGTCGGCGCTCTGATTATTACCTCATTACTGATCATTCCCGCGGCGGCAGCACGCCGTTTTGCCCGTACACCAGAGCAAATGGCAGGTTATGCGGTCATAATAGGGATGATTGCGGTGACAGGTGGGCTCGCATTTTCAGCCTGTTACGATACACCGGCGGGCCCTTCCGTGGTGCTCTGTGCCGCGGTGTTGTTTGTGCTGAGTCTGTCTAAAAAGCAGTTGGCTTAGTGTGATGCTTAGGGGCGGTCAAGCCGCCCCTTAAACAGCATGTCACACATTAATCCGCTGGGCGTTCAATACCAAAATGCTTATAGGCATGGTTGGTCGCCATTCGGCCTCTGGGGGTGCGTTGAATAAATCCCTGTTGGATCAGAAAAGGTTCGATCACATCTTCTATGGTTTCACGTTCCTCACCAATTGCCGCAGCCAAGTTATCCAGCCCGACCGGCCCACCGGTAAATTTGTCAATAATCGCCAATAATAATTTGCGATCCATATAGTCGAAACCTTCCGCATCTACATTGAGCAGATCCAAGGCCTGCATCGCCACTTCGCCATTAATCTCCCCATTGGCCCGTACTTCGGCAAAATCACGTACCCGGCGCAACAAGCGGTTGGCGATACGGGGCGTACCACGGGCCCGCCTGGCTACCTCATGGGCACCATCAGCGGAAAGCGTCAAGCCCAGGCAATTGGCACTGCGTGTAACGATATGCTCGAGATCAGCCACCTGATAAAACTCCAGGCGCTGCACAATCCCAAAACGGTCACGTAACGGAGAGGTTAACGAACCCGCGCGCGTGGTTGCGCCAACCAGCGTAAACGGGGGGAGATCGAGCTTGATTGAACGCGCTGCCGGACCTTCGCCGATCATAATATCCAGTTGGTAATCTTCCATCGCCGGATACAACACTTCTTCTACTACCGGTGACAGGCGATGTATTTCATCGATAAACAGAACGTCGTGCGGCTCTAAATTGGTGAGCATCGCCGCCAGATCGCCGGCTTTCTCAAGTACCGGGCCCGAGGTGGTCCGTAAATTCACCCCCATCTCATTGGCTACAATGTTGGCCAGCGTGGTTTTCCCCAAACCTGGGGGGCCAAAAATCAACAGATGATCAAGGGCATCACCACGCTGCCTAGCTGCCTGAATAAAGATTTCCATCTGTTCCCGCACATGAGGCTGCCCCACATATTCCGTTAGCAACTTAGGGCGGATAGCACGGTCCAACACGTCTTCTTCATTCAGCGGTTCGGCAGAAATCAAGCGGTCGGCTTCAATCATTTTCTACCCCTTGCAACCTTAGAGAGCGGCACGTAAGGCATCGCGGATTAAGGTTTCGCAATCTGCCCCCGGTTTAGCAATTTTGCTGATCATACGGCTGGCTTCTTGGGGTTTATAGCCCAGAGACACCAATGCCGATACCGCTTCTGCTTCATTATCCCTTTCAGCCATTTTGGCCGCACTGACAGGTAAAGGGATCTCACTACTGCTATTAAACAGATCACCATTTAACCCTTTGAAGCGGTCTTTCATTTCTACGACCAGACGTTCTGCGGTCTTTTTCCCTACCCCGGGTAACTTGATCAGAGCAGTGATCTCCTCACGCTCCACCGCGCTGACAAACTGCTGCGCAGACATACCCGAGAGAATAGCCAGAGCCAGCTTGGGCCCCACCCCATTAACCTTGATCAACTCGCGAAACAGTGCCCGCTCCTGTTTATCATTGAAGCCATACAGGAGTTGAGCATCTTCGCGCACCACAAATTGGGTAAATACGATAGCTTCTTGCCCCAGTTCTGGTAGCTCATAGAAGCAGGTCATTGGCATATGCACTTCATAGCCAACACCGTTGGCTTCCAATAGCACCAGCGGTGGCTGCTTTTCCAGAATAACCCCTCTGAGACGACCTATCATTACCCCTCCTGAATAAACACTGCCTGTGGCGTAGGTGACACATTAATGATAAAGCTTATACCATAAAAAAGGCTGGATGAATATCCAGCCCATAGCGACTCAACACTTTTTTAGTGGCAACGATAATGGTGGCAATGTCACCCCATTATCGTACGCGACCCCGCGCCAGATTGAGCCGCCCTTCGTTCATACGCAACAGATTCTGGCTGAGATGACAATGAGTAATAGCAATCGCCAAGGCATCGGCGGCGTCCGCCTGCGGATTGGCAGAAAGTTTCAACAATGAGCGAACCATATGCTGAACTTGCGCTTTTTCTGCCGCACCGGTACCGACCACCGTCTGTTTTACCTGGCGTGCTGCATACTCAAACACTTCCAACTGTTGATTAACCGCTGCGACAATCGCTACCCCTCTCGCCTGCCCTAATTTAAGTGCCGAGTCCGGATTTTTAGCCATAAAGACTTGTTCGATGGCAAAAAAATCGGGTCTAAACTGAGTGATAATTTCACTCACCCCAGCATAAATCAGTTTAAGCCGCGTTGGCATATCATCTGTCGAGGTACGGATACAGCCGCTGGCAATATAAATTAATTGGCGGCCTTGCTGACGGATAAGACCATAACCGGTGACGCGTGAGCCGGGATCGATACCCAGTATGATCGCCATTGCTACCACCACCTTGTATTAAGCATTGATTTTACCCGGCGTTGCCAACCGGCAACGCCACTGGTCAGCCACATTACAGCGTCGCGGCGATCTCATCAGAGATTTCACCATTGTGGTAAACCTCCTGAACATCATCGCAATCTTCCAGCATATCGATCAGCCGCAGTAATTTTGGTGCGGTTTCTTCATCCATATCGGCTTTCGTCGATGGGATCATCGATACTTCTGCCGCTTCAGCTTCAAACCCGGTAGCCGTCAATGCATCTTTGACTTCACCCAGATTTTCCCAAGCAGTGAAAACATCAATGGCGCCATCGTCATAAGCCACAATATCTTCCGCACCCGCCTCAAGCGCCGCTTCCATCACCGAGTCTTCATCCAGACCTGGTGCATAGGTGATCACGCCTTTTTTGGTGAACAGATAGGCTACCGAGCCATCGGTGCCGAGGTTACCACCACATTTACTGAAAGCATGGCGAACTTCTGCCACGGTACGGTTACGGTTGTCACTCAGGCACTCAATCATCACTGCCGTACCGCCAGGGCCATAACCTTCATAGATGATGGTTTCCATATTGGAATCATCATCACCGCCGACACCACGAGCAATGGCACGGTTTAGCGTGTCACGCGTCATGTTATTAGACAGTGCCTTATCAATAGCGGCGCGCAAACGTGGGTTGGACCCAGGATCGCCCCCGCCTAGTTTGGCGGCAGTCACCAACTCGCGGATAATTTTAGTGAAAATCTTACCGCGTTTAGAGTCTTGTGCTGCTTTGCGGTGTTTTGTGTTGGCCCATTTACTATGACCTGCCATAAAAATATCTCCAAAAAAAACTACTGGACAGAGTGAATCACAAACTCTTCAATCGCCTGCTGATTGCTCCAGGATTTAGTCAGTTTGACCGCCTCGCTAGCTGCAAGCCATTGATATGCATGATGCTCGGTAAGTACCGGAGCACGCTCTTCAGGCAACGCCAGGCAGAACCAGTGCTCTTTATTATGTAAAGTTCCTGGCGCATAGCGATGCCGCAAGTGAGCAAAAAGTTCAAATTCCACACAGCGCTGGCAATCAAGCAACGGCAGATTTTCTGCCGCAATATCAATGCCAACCTCTTCCATGACTTCGCGCTGTGCAGCATGCTGCGGCAATTCATCGGCTTCCAGGCTGCCAGTCACTGACTGCCAGAACGCCATATCATCTCGCCGCTGCAACATCAGCACCCGACCACTGGCGGGTGAGTAAATCACCACCAGAATCGACTCGGGCCGCTTATAATTCATCACTCGCTCTCTTGTTCTGAGGCGGTTTTCTTCACCACGCTAATCGCTAACTCTTGCAAAGATGCCGGGTTGGCAAAGCTTGGTGCATCAGTCATCAGACAGGCTGCCGCGGTGGTTTTCGGGAAGGCAATAACGTCACGAATGTTTTCGGTACCCGTCAATAACATCACCAGACGATCAAGACCAAAAGCCAAACCTGCATGAGGTGGTGTGCCATATTTCAAGGCATCCAGCAAGAAGCCAAACTTCTCACGCTGTTCTTGTTGGTTGATACCCAGGATGCCAAATACCGTTTGCTGCATTTCACTGCGGTGAATACGTACTGAGCCGCCCCCCACTTCATAACCGTTCAGTACCATGTCATAAGCATTGGCTATGGCAGATAGTGGATCTTGCTGTAACGCCTCTGGGCTCATATCGCGAGGTGCCGTGAATGGGTGGTGCATCGCGGACAGGCCACCCTCGCCATCCTCTTCAAACATGGGGAAGTCAACCACCCACAGTGGTGCCCAGCTATCTAATTTGGTCAGGGACAAATCACGGCCTAACTTCAAGCGCAACGCACCCATCGCATCAGTCACAATTTTAACGTTGTCGGCACCAAAGAACAGGATATCACCGCTTTGCGCATCACAACGGGCCAAAATCGCTTCCAACACCTCAGGGCTCAAAAATTTGGCAACCGGGCTCTGAACACCCTCCAGACCTGCGCCACGATCATTGACCTTCAGCCACGCCAACCCTTTGGCACCGTAAATATTGACAAATGCCGTATATTCGTCGATCTGCTTGCGGGTCAACTGAGCCCCACCTGGTACGCGAATAACCGCTACGCGCCCTTTGGCATCGTTAGCCGGGCCAGAAAACACCTTGAATTCAACCTGTTTCACCAAGTCAGCCACATCCACCAGCTCGAGCGGATTACGCAGATCAGGCTTATCAGAACCAAAACGGCGCATCGCTTCGGCAAAGGTCATCACTGGGAATTTACCCAGATCCACCCCTTTTACCTCCTGCCATAAGTCTCGCGCCAGTTTCTCCATGATTTCACGCACCTGTGGTGCGGTCATAAACGAGGTTTCCACATCAATCTGAGTAAACTCAGGCTGACGATCCGCGCGCAAGTCTTCGTCACGGAAGCATTTGACTATCTGATAGTAACGGTCAAAGCCAGACATCATCAGCAACTGTTTGAACAATTGCGGAGACTGCGGCAACGCATAGAATTTGCCTTTATGTACGCGACTAGGGACCAGATAATCACGGGCCCCTTCTGGCGTAGCTTTGGTTAGCATCGGGGTTTCAATATCGAGAAAACCATGGCTATCCATAAAACGACGCACAAAGCTGGTGATCTTGGCACGGGTTTTCAGGCGTTCTGCCATTTCCGGGCGGCGTAGATCCAGGTAGCGATACTTTAGACGCGCTTCTTCAGTATTGATCTGATTGGCATCCAGCGGCATTGGTTCAGAGCGGTTGATAATCTCCAACCCATGGGCAAACACTTCCACTTCACCCGTGCTCATCTCTTTATTGCTCTGGTTCTCCGGGCGCGCACGCACGGTACCAACAACTTGAATGCAAAACTCGTTACGCAGTTCAAAGGCTTTATCGAAAGCTACTTTTTGGTCAGGATCGAAGAAAACCTGCACAATGCCTTCGCGATCACGCATATCAATAAAGATCAGACCGCCTAAATCACGACGACGGTTGACCCAACCACACAAAGTGACTTCTTTGCCAACGTGGGTCAGATTCAACTGCCCGCAATATTCAGTACGCATACGCTATCCTTTTGACTTAAACAGATCCCGCCGGAAATGAGGCATTATTGCTGCTGTCCGCACGGCTGCTATCTGATGAATGTTTACTTGCCCGTAGTAAAATCTGTAGCGCCCAAGCGCCCTCTGTCACTGCCAGAACGCAAAGCCGCCAACACGGGCTACAACACGGCGAGTCATCTCTCAACCCTGTAGCTGAAAATTTTTGCCGTTTCTATCACAACTTGAATGAACCGGATAGACCAACAGGCATCGCTCATTGGAATGAAGATCGGTAAAAAAGGCGGACATTATAAAGGAAATTCATGCGCCAGATAAGTGCGAAGCGCGCATTGTTGCCATGCAAATAGCTATCCGAGATCAGAGTTAAATCACTTTATGCCCGTTATCGCTAACACACCGCCAACTGGCGTAACACATTAAGTAACCACTTTTCCATTATCTCCGAACTCATTTCACCTAGTCTCTCCGCCCTGGCTGACGGTTCCGCTACGTTTTATCGGCCAAACATTCAAGTTATCGTTACTGCTGTGGCTTGAATGACCTAGAATAGACTATTACCCATTCCATAAGGAGATGTCCCATGTTGAAGCTTGATGCCCAAACCACCGCCCTGGTACTGATAGACCTGCAAAAAGGTATTCTGCCCTTTGCTGCTGGCCCTCACAGTGCCACTCAGGTGGTCAACCATGCAGCCCATCTGGCAGGTCGTTTCCGTGCACTGAATGCGCCGGTGTTTCTAGTGCGTGTCGGTTGGTCTGACTCTTTTGCCGAAGCGCTGAAACAACCAGTGGACAAGCCATCCCCCGCGCCAATTGGCGGGCTGCCTGACTTCTGGTGGGATTACCCGGAAGAGCTCGGGGTGCAAGAAAGCGACATATCCATCATTAAGCGCCAATGGGGTGCGTTCTACGGTACCGATCTTGATCTGCAACTACGCCGCCGTGGTATTAAAACTATCGTGCTGGGCGGTATCGCCACCAATATCGGGGTAGAGTCTACTGCGCGTAATGCCTGGGAACATGGCTATGAATTGGTGATTGCCGAAGATATGTGCAGTACCTACAGCAGCGAAATGCATCAGTTCGCCTGCGACAATATCTTCCCGCGTATCGCTCGTGTTCGCAGTACCAGTGAGATCCTCAACGCATTGTAACGCCCTACATATCTAAAACCAGGGAGGGCAGCGTCATGCCCCCTGGTTATTATGTAAACAACCAACGTGTATTGCGATAATAAACCGGTAAAAACTGACCTTATAACGGAGATAACATCGTTTTTTCCGCGACAGCCACATTAATGACAGCTATCATATTTACTGCCTGATTTGGTTAGGGAATGGAGTTAAAAATGGTAAGCGCGCTCTATGTAGTGCTTGGCGCATTGTTATTGCTCAAACTCTCTTTTGACGTAGTCAGACTAAGAATGCAATACCAGGTTGCCTTCGGTGACGGTGGTTTTTATGAGCTGCAAACCGCCATCCGTGTACATGGCAATGCCGTGGAATACATCCCTATCGCCATGATAATGCTCCTGATCATGGAGATGAATGGTGCTCAAGTCTGGATGGTACATCTTTGCGGGCTGCTATTAATGATTGGCAGATTGGTTCACTATTACGGTCTGCACCACCGCGATGTTAGCTGGCGCCGTTCAGGTATGGCTGCTACCTATGTTTCGTTGATACTGATGGTGATCGCCAATCTCTTTTACCTGCCATGGGATATGATTTTCAGCCTGCAATAGCGGTATCTGATTTCAGGTGGCCATTCGCCGCCTGCTTCTGCCGCAACTGATTTTCTGCTAGCATGCTCCCTTTCCTATTCTGACCTGATTTGCCGCTATGCCAAACCGCGATACTCTTTTTTCCGCCCCGATTGCCAAACTGGGTGACTGGACCTTTGACGAACGTGTCGCTGAAGTTTTTCCAGACATGATCCAGCGTTCAGTTCCTGGTTATTCCAACATAATCTCGATGATTGGTATGTTGGCTGAACGTTTTGTACAGCCAAACAGCCAGGTTTATGACATGGGTTGTTCGCTGGGCGCCGCTACGCTATCAATGCGCAGGAATATCAAAGTGCCGGGTTGCAACATCATTGCCATTGATAACTCTCCCGCCATGGTTGAACGTTGCCGCCGCCATCTTGATGCATTCCGTGCCGAAACACCGGTTGAGGTGATCGAAGCGGATATCCTCGACATCAATATTGAGAACGCCTCTCTGGTGGTGCTGAACTTTACTCTGCAATTTCTTGAACCAGCTGACCGCTTGCGTCTGCTCACCCAGGTTTATGCCGGGTTGCGGCCTGGTGGCGCGTTGGTGCTGTCAGAAAAATTCAACTTTGAAGACACTAAGGTGGATGAACTGCTATTTAATATGCACCACGACTTCAAACGCGCCAACGGTTACAGCGAACTGGAAATCAGTCAAAAACGCAGTATGTTGGAAAATGTCATGCTGACAGACTCCGTCGCCACACATAAAACCAGGCTGCAACAAGCCGGGTTTGAACATGCTGAAGTGTGGTTTCAATGCTTCAATTTTGGTTCGTTGATTGCCCTGAAATCAGGAGCCAGCGCATGATTGAGTTTGGAGATTTTTATCAGCGCATCGCCAAAAGCCCGCTAAGCCATTGGCTGGATACGCTACCAGCGCAAATCAGCGCTTGGCAACGGGAATCGCTGCACGGCAAATTTAAGCAGTGGTTCAACTCGGTGGAATATCTGCCCTCACTGATGCCCACCCAGCTCGACTTGCTGCATGGGGTACAGGCCAGTATCGATCCGCCGCTTTCACCCGGTCAGTTGGAAGGGATCGAAAAAATGCTGCGCTCCATGATGCCATGGCGCAAAGGGCCCTTTTCGCTGTATGGCATTGATATCGATACCGAATGGCACTCTGACTGGAAGTGGGATCGCGTATTGCCGCATATTTCGCCCTTAGCTGGCCGCACCATTCTTGATGTGGGTTGTGGCAGTGGCTACCACCTTTGGCGCATGATTGGGGCTGGGGCGCATTTAGCCGTCGGCATTGACCCGATGCAACTATTCTTGTGTCAGTTTGAAGCAGTCCGCAAACTGTTAGGCGGCGATCAGCGCGCCCATGTATTACCGCTAGGCATTGAACAATTACCGAATCTAGCAGCCTTCGATACCGTATTTTCTATGGGGGTGCTCTATCATCGCCGCTCACCATTGGACCATCTCTATCAGTTAAAAAATCAACTGGTTTCAGAAGGTGAACTGGTGCTAGAAACCTTGGTTGTGGCGGGTGATCAACATCAAGTGTTAGTGCCGGGTGATCGTTATGCTCAAATGCGTAACGTCTATTTTATCCCCTCTGCCGAGGCACTGAAATACTGGCTGGAAAAGTGTGGTTTTGTGGATGTGAAAATTGCTGATATCTGCCCCACAACGACCGCAGAACAGCGCCGTACCGATTGGATGACCAGCGAATCATTGGCTGAGTTTCTTGATCCTGACGACCACAGCAAAACGGTAGAAGGTTATCCAGCCCCCGTCCGTGCGGTACTCATTGCCAAAAAACCTTAAATTTCAATGCCAATAGCAGAATAGGACTCACCATTGTCTATTCTGCTATCTGGCAGAATGGCTTTTACTTCAAATTTACATTTTGAAAACATTTAAACACTGTGCATTTATCAATTATTAACTAAATTTAAAGTGTTGGTATTTCACCAACACCAGTGAAATCTTAGCCCTGAACACCTCTACCCTGTTCAGGGCTTTTTTTATTTCCGTCACGCTGTCATAGAGAAAGATGCGCATCAGCCCCGGGTTGCCGCTGGTGCTAACATCGCCAATGAATTTTTCATCGCCTCAACCATCTCACCATCAACACAATAATGACTGAATTCATCAAATTCATTGTCGGAACACATGGTAACTCCCGCCTTACGGTAACGCATGGTAGAAGGTACTGTATGACCGGCCGAGCTATGGAGCTCCTGAATTCCAATATCGACAAACTTATGTAAATTGCTCAAGCGTACCCCGGCGCCAGCCATTACCACCGGGCCTTTACTGGCACGTAGCAGATCACGCAACAACGGTAGCCCCAACTCAGCATTTTGTTGCTGACCAGAGGTAAGAATACGCGCCACCCCCAACTGGGTCAGTTGTTCTAACGCCATCATCGGGTTTTGGCACATATCGAATGCACGGTGGAAAGTTACCGCCATATTGCCACACAAGGCCATGACTTCCTGCATGCGAGACATATCAATATGCCCCTCACCATCCAGCATCCCCACCACGACGCCAGCAAACCCCATATCACGCAGTTGAGCGATATCCCGCTTGATGATGTCAAACTCAACGTCGCTATAACAAAAATCCCCTCCCCGTGGGCGTACTATCGGATGAACGGGTATCGTTATGCGTTCCTGTGCTAACTGCAACGCACCAAAACTCGGTGTTAATCCCCCTTCACTTTGGCTGGCACATAACTCGATTCGATCAGCTCCCGCCTGCTCAGCAGTGATGGCACAATCTACGCCATAACAACAAACTTCCAACTTAATCATTCACGCCTCCAGATAACGGCTAAAAATACTTCCATTGCTTGATGGCCCATCCTCTTGACGTCATCTCCCTTTATCAACTTGGCTATCAACAAATCAGTGCGAGGCGACAACTATGCCACTCAGTTTTCAATAATGCCTAGAGCAGGGTCACAGCAAGAAGGTTAAATCAGCCATATCGTCCCCCATACAACTTACGACCCGTCACTTTCACTCAGGCACGCCCGTTAGTGACAACGTCACGGATGGAGTAAGGGTGAAATTTAATAGTGACCTGACCATCACTCACCGCCAAGGTCGGATTCGCCAAGGACTCATCTTCAGATTTTGGCCAACTCTGTTTCAAGCTAATTCCGGGCTGCAGCAGTGCTTCATCCGCCAGTTGTTCCAATGCGCGGGTATATAAGGTCGCGGGATCACCGGCCAGGACTAATTCCACATGTTCCCAGCCTTCATGGGGATAACGTTTCTTCCCTGGATACGGCAGTTCTATACAGTCGATCTGCCATGGCCCCACCTGCAACGGCACCGTTAAGTCAAACAGACAGATGACTCGCCCATTGATGATGTTTTCAGAAAGCAGAACACCGCACTGCAGCACCCCCTGCCGCCAACGTTCAGCAGTGCTATCTTGATGGCAACGCAGCGAAATATGGTCGGCGTGATACTGTGATAACTCAAGGTGTAACTTTTGCGCAAATTCGCTCAATGCTTGTTCAAAGCGGGGTAAATCCAGCGCCAGATCGTTAAGTTCGTTAATTGATAAAAGGTCAGTCATGATGTTAATCATCTCTTACTCGTTACATCGGCTAATAATCTCATAGTTTACCGGAACAATCTCGCCGCTGATGCCATGGACAAATGCAGCCAATTACTGACGTAGCGCCGCGAATCGGTTACAATTACAGGCTGTTTTATGTTTGTCATTAAGGTAACCCGGTGAATATTCAGGCTCTTCTATCAGATAAAGTCAGCCAGGCGCTGATTGCCGCAGGTGCGCCAGCGGATTGTGAAGCTCAGGTTCGTCAATCGGCCAAAGCACAGTTTGGTGATTATCAGGCTAACGGTGTGATGTCCGTTGCTAAAAAACTGGGGATGCCACCGCGACAACTGGCAGAGAAAGTCGTCCAGTTGCTGGAACTAGGCGATATTGCCAATAAAGTAGAAATTGCCGGCCCGGGGTTTATCAATATCTTTCTCAACAGTGACTGGGTAGCCCACCAGGCTGATGCCATTCTGTTCGCCCCCAAACTCGGTATTGCCCCGGTTAAGCCGCAGACCATCGTCATTGATTACTCTGCCCCCAACGTGGCCAAAGAGATGCATGTCGGCAACCTGCGCTCCACCATCATTGGTGATGCCGCTGCCCGTACTCAAGAATTTCTCGGCCATAAAGTGATCCGTGCCAACCATGTGGGTGACTGGGGTACCCAGTTCGGCATGTTGATTGCTTATCTGGAAAAGATGCAAAACGAAAACGCCAGCGATATGGAACTGGCGGATTTGGAACAGTTTTACCGCGAAGCCAAGAAAAATTACGATGAAGATGAAGCCTTTGCCCTACGTGCCCGTGGTTATGTGGTGAAGTTGCAAGGGGGCGATGAATACTGTTTGAAGATGTGGCGCAAACTGGTGGATATCACCATGGCGCAGAACCAACTCTCCTACGACCGCTTAAATGTCACCCTGACCAACGATGATGTGATGGGTGAAAGCCTCTACAACACCATGTTGCCCGCTATCGTCGCTGATCTGAAAGCCAAGGGGTTGGCGGTAGAAAGTGAAGGTGCCACCGTGGTCTTTCTGGACGAATACAAAAATAAAGATGGCGACCCGATGGGGGTCATTATCCAGAAAAAAGATGGCGGTTACCTGTACACCACTACCGATATTGCCTGTGCAAAATACCGTTTTGAAACTTTGGGTGCTGACCGCATTCTTTATTACATCGACTCACGCCAACATCAGCACCTGATGCAAGCCTGGGCTATCGTGCGCAAAGCAGGCTACGTGCCGGACTCGGTAACCCTGGAGCACCATATGTTCGGCATGATGCTGGGTAAAGATGGTAAACCGTTCAAGACCCGCACAGGTGGCACGGTGAAACTGTCTGAACTGTTAGATGAGGCCATCGAGCGTGCTAACAAGCTGATTGCTGATAAAAATCCGCAGATGCCTGGGGATGAAATACAAGCTATTGCCAATGTAGTGGGTATTGGTGCAATAAAATACGCGGATTTGTCAAAAAATCGTACTACCGACTATATGTTCGATTGGGACAACATGTTGGCCTTTGAGGGCAATACCGCCCCCTATATGCAATATGCATATAGCCGTGTTGCGTCGGTGTTCAAACGTGCTGATGTGGCTGAAAGCGACCTGACCTTACCGTTGGTAATAACCGAAGAACGCGAACAGCTGTTGGCTACCTGCCTGCTACAGTTCGAAGAAACCCTCACGGTAGTGGCCCGCGAAGGTACACCTCATGTGATGTGTGCTTACCTGTACGATTTGGCTGGGCTGTTCTCCGCTTTCTACGAGCATTGCCAGATCCTCAATGCCGAAAGCGAACAAACCCGCCAGAGTCGCCTGAAGTTGGCGCTGCTGACCGCCAAAACGCTAAAAACCGGCCTGGATACACTGGGGATCGCTACCGTCGAGCGCATGTAATAGCCACGATAGCGTTAAAAAAGGTCGCTGCGGCGACCTTTTTACTTACTACTGATTGCTCTGCCAATATTTAAGCAAGCGACCACTGATAGACTTTATAGCCCCCGGTAAGATTTCTTGCCCTAAAACCCGATTGCATCAGCAATCGATAGGCAACATGACCACGCAGGCCCGATTGGCAGCCAATCAGAATCTCTTTTTCTTGCGGTAACTCGCTCAGACGAGAACGTAATTCATCTAAAGGAATATGTAGCGCCGCAGGATATTGCCCTAATGTTTTCAACTCATCGGCGGTTCTTATATCCAGCAAACATTGCTGTGCAGGGTCAAGATTAAGAATATCGCTTACATGGCAAATGCGAGTATCACCATTGATAACGTTACTTGCCAACATCCCAACTTGGTTAACGATATCACGCGCACTATTGAACGGTGGTGCGTAACACAATTCAAAGTCTTCCAGATCCTGCACTTTCAGGTTGGCTCGCTGCGCTACCGCAAGCACATCAATACATTTGTCGATCCCCGCTTTACCCACCGCTTGTGCCCCCAGGATATCGCCACTACCGGGGGCAAACAGTAATTTTAACGAAACTGGCGAACTCCCGGGGTAATAGCTGGCATGGTTAGCGGCATGGACATACACTTTTTCGTAGTCGATATTCATGCGGCGCAGCACTTTCTCATTTAACCCGACGCTGGCTATCGCATGGTCAAACACTTTACAGATGGCCGTCGCCTGGCTACCTTTATAGCGTTTAGCCCCACCGAGCATGTTCTCTGCCGCGATACGGCCTTGGCGGTTGGCAGGCCCCGCCAGTGGCACCAGCATCGCATCACCGGTGACCCATTCCGCTGTTTCGACCACATCACCCACCGCATAGATACTTGGGTCTGAGGTCCGCATAAACTCATCAACCAGGATCCCGCCATGTGGCCCCAGCACCAATTCAGCACTCTTGGCGAGTTGTATGTCGGGTTTTACCCCTATAGCCATCAACACCATGCCTGTTGCCAGCTTTTCACCATTATTGAGACTAAGCATCAAACCTTGCGGGGCATCAGTCTGTTCAATGGCCGCCAATCCGCATTGCAAACGCAAATCGACACCCTTTTGCCGTAGCACCTGGTGTAATGTGGCAGCCATTTCAGCATCAACCGGGGCCATCACTTGTGACCCTAATTCCAGCAATGTAACCGAGATCCCCAGGTTAACCAGCGCTTCCACCATTTCCAGGCCAATAAATCCCCCGCCAACCACCGTGGCATGGGTTAACTGATGGTGATGGAGATGCGCCAGAATTTTATCCATATCCGGCAGCGTGCGTAGCGTGAACACGCCTGGGAGGTCAATGCCAGGCATCGCAGGGCGAATAGGGTTACCCCCGGTACTTAACAGAAGTTGGTCATAGCTCTCATGATAAACCTCGCCAGTCTGTTCATTTCTAATGTGAAGTCGTTTGTTATTGGCATCAATCTGCAATACCTGATGTTCAATACGGACATCAATATTGAAGCGTTGAATAAAATCCTGTGGCGTTTTCAGTAGCAATTGCTGACGGTCGGGGATCTCCCCCCCAATGTGATAAGGCAGGCCGCAATTAGCAAAAGAGACATAGGCTCCACGCTCTAACAGAATAATCTGCGCCGTTTCAGACAAACGCCTGGCCCTCACCGCAGCCGAGGCACCACCGGCCACACCACCGACAATCACTATTTTGGTCTTACTCATGGTCAATACCTTCCTGTTTCAGGCAACAATAACCTGCACAATTACAGATGATTTAAAGGAATTTTGATGTAATGGATACCGTTATCCTCTGCGGGTGGGAATTCACCCGCGCGGATATTGATCTGGATGGACGGCAACAGAAGCACAGGGACGGCCAGCGTTTTATCCCGCGCCTGCCGCAGCGCCACAAACGTAGCCTGAGTGTTACCATCATGGACATGAACATTACTCTTTCGCTGTTCTGCGACTGTCGTTTGCCATTGGGCTTCTCGGCTTGAAGGAGGATAGTCATGGCAAACATATAGGCGTGTTTCAGCAGGAAAACTGAGGATCTTGCGGATGGAGTGATAGAGCTGCTGCGCATCCCCGCCGGGAAAATCACAACGCGCGGTTCCTACATCCGGCATAAACAGAGTATCGCCAAGGAAAATGGCATCACCCACCTTAAATGCCATATCGGCTGGCGTATGACCAGGAACATGCAAAACCTGCACGTCCAATGACCCTAGCGCAAGAATTTCCCCGTCTGTCAGCAGATGGTCAAACTGTGAACCATCCAGAGCAAAGGTCTGTTCAAGGTTAAAAATGGTCTTGAATATCCGTTGAACTTCAACGATTTTTTTGCTGATGGCGATTTTACCGCCTACCTTCTTACGTAAATAGTGGGCTGCCGAAAGATGGTCAGCATGAGCATGCGTCTCCAACAACCAAGTTATGGTCAGTTGCTGCTGCTTCACATAATCAATCAACCGATCAGCTGACGCCGTCCAAGTCCGACCAGATTTCGGATCATAGTCCAGAACAGGGTCAATAATGGCCGCTTGCCCTCCAATCTTCTCAGCTAACACATAACTGATGGTACCCGTAGTCGGCTCGTAAAAACCTTCGATAAGTGGGGCCATGACAAACTCCTTATCTGTACCTTAGATAGCTTGTTTTTAACCGATGTTGCTTTAATTATACAATAAGATATTATATAAATATATATAGTATTATCATAACGTGAAAGAGGACCAATGAATAACGCGTTAATTGATCAACAAAAAATGCGCGATGCTGCCAGTACAGCGGCTGGCGTATTGCGCACCTTGGCTAATGAAGACCGCCTGTTGCTACTGTGCCACCTCAGTCAAGGGGAAGCCTCGGTGGGGCAAATGGAAAGTGCACTGGGGATTGGTCAGCCAACATTGTCACAACAGTTGGGGGTGATGCGCCGCCAGCAACTCGTCGCCACACGCCGTGAAGGAAAACAGATTTTCTACCGTATCGATGACCCCAATGTATTGATATTACTGAGTACGCTATACCAACTTTACTGTCCAAAAGATCAAACAGGAGGTGTTAACCATGACCATTAATCTGGTGCAATTTACCCCACTTATGAGTTTCTTCGGTGGGATCCTGATCGGAGCTGCAGCCTGGATATTGATATTCTTCTGCGGGCGCATCGCCGGCATCAGCGGTATTATCGGCGGGTTACTCTCCTCAAACACCACAGATCGTGGTTGGCGCCTGGCTTTTCTGATTGGCATTATTGCCTCACCGCTGCTGTATGGTCTTTTCCACCCTCTTCCAGCTAGCGAAATTTCAGCCTCATGGCCCATCGTGATTATTGCTGGGCTGCTGGTTGGTGTCGGTACTCGTTATGGGTCTGGGTGTACCAGTGGCCACGGCGTCTGTGGATTGTCACGTTTATCCCCCCGTTCACTAGTGGCTACGCTGACGTTTATGGGAGTGGCATTTATCACTGTTTGGCTGATGGGCTTACTGGGTTAGAAGTCTGTGCTCACTCGTTAACTTTTTTAGGGGGATATATGAATCTGTTTTTTTCACTACTGGCAGGACTCGTATTTGGTATTGGATTACTGGTTAGCGGCATGGCGAATCCCGCCAAGGTAATTGGCTTTTTAGATATTACCCGCGTCTGGGATCCTTCACTGACTTTTGTCATGGGGGGAGCTATTAGTGTGGGTTTCTTCGCCTTTCGTTCGGTGAAGCGCCGCACCCAATCTGTTTGTGGTGGCAATATCAACCTGCCAACCAGCAAACAGATTGATAAGCGTTTAATCGGGGGGGCTATCCTGTTTGGTATTGGCTGGGGGTTGGCGGGTATTTGCCCCGGTCCTGGATTGGTCCTGCTTGGTGCTGGAATCACTAAAGGTATTGGTTTTGTGGTTGCCATGCTCACTGGCATGCTGCTTTTCGAACAAATTGAGAAAGCCAGAGCGAAACGTCAGGCGAAGTAATATTGACCGATGCACGATAAGTCACACAACAGGAATGAACCATGACCCTCTCGTTACTCTTAGCGCTATGCGTGGGGATGGTGCTCGGCATCACGGGTGCCGGTGGCGGAATTTTTGCTATTCCCGCACTGATGATGGGCATGGCATGGGCTCCGCAACAGGCAGCTCCGGTGGCCCTGGTGGCCGTTGCCGGAAGTGCTGCCTTGGGAGCAATCGAAGGCTGGCGCAAAGGATTGGTTCGTTACCGTGCCGCCATCGTGATGACGCTGGCGGGGATCCCCATGACAGGTGTTGGGTTATCCGTTGCCCAACGCACTTCTCCCACATTACTGACCCTACTGTTTGCAGCTGTGTTGCTGACCATCGCGTGGAAATTAATGCGGACGCCGATGATAGCAGTCACCCATACTTACCCTGTTGTACTGGATGAACAAACCGGGCGATTTATCTGGGTGTTAAATACCTGGCTGCTGTTTCTCGCTTTTGGGGCGATAACCGGTTTTATGACCGGGCTATTGGCGGTGGGGGGCGGTTTTATTATTGTCCCTTTACTACGCCAATTTTCTCCCTTGTCGATTCACCATTGTATTGCCACTTCATTGCTGGTGGTGGCCATGGTCAGTCTCGGCGGGATTGTGACGGCAATGATGCAGGGGGCCACCCTGCCGTTACCATTCACGCTGTGGTTTATGATTAGTATGGTAACAGGCATGTTTATTGGCCGCAGGGTAAGTCATTATTTACCTGAGCCTATGGTGCAAAAAGGATTCGCCGGGCTACTGATCATCGTCGCCCTTGGGATGGTATTTAATGCCGTGATAACAAAGCCCATCGGCTAACAACCGTCAATGGGCAATAAAAGACACTGGCAAGCCAAAGAAAGTAGCGCTGGAAGCCGCGTTTAAACTGGGGTGACGGCAAAACCTGGGCTTCCGGCGTAGAACCCCATTACTGTGCTACCCGGCGCGAAAAATCTCTTGGTCGGAAACCTAACAGGCCCAAAGTTGCAAAGTAGGCAACAATACCCGCCACCACCACCAGCGATAAACGTAACAAGCGTATTGGCATTTGCCCCTGAGACCAGTCAGGCATCAGCCACATTACCCCTAGCAGCACCGCCGACATCACCAATACTGCGATGATCAGTTTAACGAGAAATATTCCCCACCCGGGTTGCGGCTGAAAGATCTGCTGCTTACGCAACTGCCAGTAAAGCAGTGACGCATTCAAACAGGCCGCCAGACCAATCGACAATGAAAGCCCAGCATGCTTTAACGGCCCAATAAACATCAGGTTCATCACCTGGGTCATAATCAAGGTAATAATGGCAATCTTCACCGGGGTTTTAATGTCTTGCCTTGAGTAAAACCCTGGAGCCAACACTTTAACCACAATCAACCCCATCAACCCCACCGAATAGGCCACCAAGGCACGTTGAGTCATCAGCGTATCAAAATCGGTAAATTTGCCATATTGGAACAGAGAGGCGATCAGCGGTTTAGCCAGAATACCCAGAGCAATGGCACTTGGCAGCGCCAGTACAAAACATAAACGCAAACCCCAATCCATCAGGCGGTTATATTCTTCATGATTGCCACTGGAAAAGCTTTTGGCCAATGACGGCAGCAAAATCGTGCCTAGCGCTACCCCCAGCACCCCAGAGGGGAACTCCATCAGGCGGTCCGCATAATACATCCAGGATACCGAACCCGAAACCAGGAACGAGGCAAAGATAGTATTGATAATTAAAGAAATCTGGCTGGCGGAGACGCCGAGGATCGCCGGCCCCATCAGGCGCATCACCCGCCATACCCCCGCATCATTCAACTTCAACCGTGGCAGCACCAACATGCCGATTTTTTTCAAATGCGGTAATTGGTAGCCCAGTTGCAGTATGCCCCCCACCACCACCGCCCAAGCCAGCGCCATCACCGGCGGGTGAAAATAGGGTGCGGCAAACAGGGCAAAACCGATCATGCTGACATTTAACAGCGTGGGGGCAAAAGCCGGAATCGAAAACCGGTTCCAGGTATTAAGAATAGCCCCTACCAAAGAAGCCAGCGAAATCAAGAGAATATAAGGAAAGGTGATGCGCAGCAGGGACGATGTCAACGCAAATTTATCTGGCGTATCGGTAAACCCCGGGGCGGTAATATAAATCACCCAAGGGGCCGCCAACATACCAAGCAAGGTCACCAGCGCCAACACCAAAGTCAACAAACCAGCCACATAGGCCACAAAGGTACGGGTGGCCTCTTCCCCTTGTTGACTCTTGTATTCGGCCAAAATAGGAACAAACGCTTGAGAGAATGCCCCCTCGGCAAAAATACGGCGTAACAGATTAGGCAATTTGAATGCCACAAAAAATGCATCCGTGGCCATCCCTGCGCCAAAAATACGTGCCACAATGGCGTCACGTATAAAACCTAGCACCCGCGAAAACATCGTCATCGAGCTAACGGCTGCCAGTGATTTAAGTAGATTCATGCGGTTTTTCTAATTGAGTCTGACGGATAAATGTCAACGCCTGCATTGGCAGGCGTCAGTGGAATAACAGTAGTCTACGGGGGGAACAAGGTAATAGCTACTACCATCTATCACGGTAAATATCACGGCAAAGTTACCTCACATCACCAAGCATTTTTTCGATCACCTGTTGCGCGTAAATGGCCTGTTCACCGCTGGTTTCCGGCGCGGTCTGGTTACTCACTGCCTGAATAAAGTGCTGCACCGCCCCTTCAAAGCCGCGCTGGGCCAAAAGGGTTTGCCAGCCAGGTACCGGTTGCTCAACAATGCCTTGTCGGTCTTCACGCGACCATTGGCGCATCTCATCCACTTGATAGACTGCGCCTTCCGTCACCGCTTGCACCCTCTCACGCTGACTTCCCGCCTTACGGTGCATACTGGTGGTGATTAGGGTTTCACCAGCAGAAAAGTGGTGCTCGGCATAGCACATTTGCCCGGCATCATTAGCCCGCAAGCAACCACTGAGCAAATTGGCTGAACCACCGGCTAGCCAGATTGCCGTATCCACCACATGCAAATAATCGTCTAATAGTGTGAAACAGAGATCCTTTGGCCCGACACTATCTGCCCGGTGCTTATCCATACGAATTGACGCTGGATGCTGCATTTGCTGTTTTAATTGGCGATACAAGGGGGCAAAACGGCGATTAAAACCGACCATCAACGCCTTGCCCTGTTTGTTTGCCAGCTCGATCAGTTGCTCACTTTGCGCCAAGGTTTCAGCCAACGGTTTATCAACATAAACATGGACCCCGGATTTAAGTAATTCCCCTACAACCTGAAAATGGCTGGCGGTGCTGCTATGTACAAAGACCGCATCACACTGTTGCGCCAAGCTATCAAGCCGTGGAAAACAGTGCATACGGTAACTATCGCAAACTTGCTGTGCTCTCTGCTGGTTGGGTGAGAAACCGCCCACCAGTTGCCACTCTGCAGCCCGGCTAAGCAAGGGCAGATAGGCTTTTTGCGCAATCCCCCCCAACCCAACCACGCCGATGCGTAATTTACTCATGCTCCCCCCGGGTCAGGAGTTGCTGCAATTGTTGCTTTAATTCCGCCACGTTGGCTTCCAACACCGCCACCCGTTCTGCCAGCGAGCCATTAATCGGCGTGGTTTCTTCTGCTGGGGCTGCCTCGATCTCCCCGCTGAAAAGATGCATAAATCGGCTTTCCCGTTTACCCGGTTCACGGGGTAAACGTACCACAAACGGACCATCGTCACGGGCAGTCAATTGCTGCAAAACCGCTTCCACCTCACTCACATCACCGAACTCATACATGCGGTTGGTACGGGTACGTAATTCACCGGGCGTCTGTGCGCCACGCAGTAGTAAAGTGGTGATCACGGCCAATTCCGCCGGTGATAACTTCAGTTGACCAAACTCTGAATTGCAAAAACGCTGCTCATATTTGACCACCCGGTTACCGAAGCCACTCAACGTACGCAGGAAATGTTTTCTCAGCAGTAAATCGAGAATTTGCTGTACCTCGTTTTCCGCCAACTCCATCACCGGCTCGCGGTTAGTTTTCTGGTTACAGGCCAGGGTAATGGCATTTAAGGAAAGCGGATACTGTTCGGGCGTGGTCACCTGCTTCTCCAGTAGGCAACCAATGACTCTGGCTTCTTTACCATTTAATTCATATTTCATTTACGGCCTCAGCTTGGTGATAACCACTCTTTATGGGTCAACGCGGTCAGGACATGATCTTGCCACTGTCCGTCAATTAATAGGTAGTCCTTGGCATAACCCTCACGCTCAAAACCTAACCGAGCCAACAAGGCACCGCTGCGTTGATTGTGGGGCATATAGTTCGCCATAATGCGATGCATCCGCTGCTGCCGTTGCATATAGCGAATAGCAGACTGCAACGCTTCATACATCAACCCTTGCCCCTGCCATTTTGCGCCCAGAGAATAACCCAGAAAACAGGCATGAAATGAACCACGCAGGACATTGCTGAAATTAGCCACGCCATAGACTTCATGTTCATCAGGGTCGAGCAAAATAAAATAGTAAGCCGCACCCTGTTTTTGCATCTCAGTGATCATCTCCAGCCGAACCTGCCAACCGGAGGGATAGCAATGACTCTCATCCCGTGTCGGTTCCCACGGTTTGAGGAATGCACGGTTTTCGGCATAATACTCTGCCAGGCGGTGGGCATCTCTTTCGTAAACTAAACGAACTACCAGCCGATCGGTGGTTAAGCGCACTTTCGGTGATGCTGAACGATAGCCAAACATCATATCCCCTGCAGTCAAAACAGTTTTTTTAGAGTATATAATTATTATTGATAAAAAAATATTTTCCCTGCCCTCTAGCGGTCTTCTCCCATTAAGTAGAGTATAAACGGCAGGTCTTTATTCCCTTCTTTTCACTTATTATATTGCCGTGGTGAAGCATGTCCCTGGTATCACAAGCTCGGAGCTTTGGTAAGTATTTCTTACTGTTAAATAATCTGTTAGTGGTTTTAGGCGTTTTTGTGGTCTTCCCGCTGATTTCCATTCGTTTTGTCGACCAACTCGGCTGGGCTGCGGTGGTGGTTGGGGCGGCGCTGGGTCTGCGCCAGTTGATCCAGCAAGGCTTGGGCATCTTTGGTGGGGCCATTGCTGACCGTTTTGGAGCCAAACCGATGATTGTCACCGGCATGTTGCTCCGCGCGGCGGGCTTTGCCACCATGGCCATGGCGGATCAACCATGGATATTGTGGTTGTCCTGCGCCCTTTCCGCGCTTGGTGGCACTCTGTTCGATCCCCCCCGTACCGCGCTGGTCGTCAAGCTCACTCGGCCACATGAACGTAGTCGTTTCTATTCACTTCTGATGATGCAAGATAGTGCCGGTGCAGTCGTCGGCGCGTTAATCGGTAGTTGGCTTTTACAATATGACTTCCATTTTGTCTGCTGGACCGGTGCCGGTATTTTCATGCTGACTGCCGGTTGGAATGCTTGGTTACTGCCCGCCTATCGTATTTCCAGCATCCGCGCGCCGATGAAAGAAGGCATGATGCGGGTAGTGCGTGATCGCCGTTTCGTTATCTATGTGCTGACACTCACCGGCTATTATATTCTGGGCGTTCAAGTGATGCTGATGTTACCGATTATTGTGAATGAGGTGGCTGGTTCAGCCTCTGCGGTTAAATGGATGTATGCCATTGAAGCGGTGCTATCTCTCTCATTGCTTTACCCATTGGCACGCTGGAGCGAAAAACGTTTCCGTTTGGAACAGCGTCTGATGGCAGGTTTGCTGATAATGACCGTCAGCCTGTTACCTATCGGTTTTGTGAATAGCCTACAGGTGCTTTTTACCTTGATTTGCTGTTTTTATTTAGGAACCATCATTTCAGAACCGGCCCGGGAAACATTAAATGCCGCATTGGCTGATCACCGAGCGCGCGGCAGTTATATGGGCTTTAGTCGCTTAGGGCTGGCCTTGGGTGGGGCATTAGGTTATACCGGTGGTGGCTGGATATACGATACAGGTCACGCCTTGGGTAGGCCGGAATTACCTTGGTTCCTGTTAGGACTAGTAGGCTTTATCACCTTATTTGCCCTATACTGGCAGTTTAATCCCCGCACGGCGGCGCCTGCGGTACTACGTGGTGGCTGATGCCCCAAAAAGATTAAACCAGCAATAGAGATTATACCCGCGCTCATGCGAATTTTAGCGAGACGACAACAGAGTAACGCTCACCACTGAGCCCCTCTGCAATTCCAATGATAACGGGGATATCACCCTCAAGCCTGATTATGGGAGCTAATATGAAACTGTTTATCTACGATCACTGCCCATTCTGCGTTAAAGCACGCATGATTTTTGGCCTGAAAAATCTGCCAGTGCGGCTGGTCACCTTACTTAATGATGATGAACATACACCAATCAGCATGATCGGCCAAAAAATGGTACCGATCCTGCAAAAAGACGATGGCAGTTATATGCCAGAAAGCATGGATATCGTTCATTATGTCGATAATCTGGATGGCAAACCGCTTCTGACCGGAGAAACCAACCCTGCAATCAGTGAATGGTTAAAACAGACAAGCAGTTTTAGCGGTAAGTTACTCTTCCCCCGCATTGCCAATGCTGATTTTGAAGAGTTTGCTACTGACAGCGCTCGCCACTACTTTACCGAAAAGAAACAGGCTTTTGCAGGGGATTTTACTACGCTACTGGCTGATAGCGCCGATTATATTGTGCAACTGGAAGAGGCACTGCAACAGCTTTCGCCACTGATCCACTCCCCAGATGCGGTGAATGGCACACTTTCAGCAGACGATATCCATCTCTTCCCACTGCTACGCTCACTGTCGATTGTGGCCGGTGTCACCCTGCCCAATAACGTCGAAGCCTACCGTAACCGTATGGCACAACGTAGTGACATCCCACTGTTATTTGATATGGAGCAATAGACTTCTAGGCTATCACTCTCTTAACCCAGAGCAATTCTGTTAACCGCTTTATGAGGCATGAATGAAAAAGATCCTGATGGGTGTCGTTGCCCTGATATTTACCGGTGTCCTTGCCGGTTGTACTCCCCTGACTCAATACACTGTCAGTGAACAGGAAGTGAATGATTACCTGCAGAAACACAATAATTATCAAAAACAGATCGGCATCCCCGGTGTCGTCGACGCCAATATTGTTCTTACGCAATTACAAAGCCAAATTGGCCGCACTGAACCGGGTAAAGTCACCCTGACCGGCAATGCCAAGGTCGACATTAGTTCGATTCTTGGGCCACAGACCGCTGAGTTGCAACTGACATTAAAAGCACAACCGGTTTATGACCGTGAGAAAGGCGCCATTTTTCTTAAAGAGTTGGAGTTAGTGGATTACAAAGTTCAGCCAGAAAAAATCGATACCGTGGTAAAAGCGTTGATACCCTACTTGAATCAATCGCTGAAAGCTTATTTCGATCTGCAACCGGTGTTTGTGCTGAACACGCAGGACAGCAAAGTCCAAGAATTAGCACGTAAATTTGCCAAGGGGTTGGAAGTGAAGTCAGGTCAGTTGGTGATCCCGTTAACTGATTAAAATGCGTAGCAGCCCCCGGGTTATGCGGTTAGAAATTGGCTGATTTGCCAGTAATTCACCCATTTGACCTCCTTGCCAGGAGGTCAAATGGACTGTACAGAACGCTCTGATCTACTGTGCAGTGATACGGAAAATGTTGTTCAGCACTAACGGCGTATGATGAGCGGAACTCAGTGCTAATGAAATATCGCCGCCAACCACCACTTTCTTGCCAAGCAACGCAGTGAATGCTGCTCGTTCCTCTGCGCTAAGCATCAACTGCATCTGCGTATTCCAGTCAGGCTGGGCAACATCGGCATCACGAACACAAGCCAGTGGGTGGTCCAAGGCAATCACCCAGTAGGCATCACCGCCGGTGCCTTGTTTACGCAACAGACCACTCAACCTGAGCGTATCCCCTGCCTGCACACAACGTTGCCTTAAGTTGTTAGCGGTATCTGCCAATATTTCCGCTGAAATCCAGTTGTAATACTGCGGCCAATTAACTGTCGATTGCTGCGTCCAGACTACATTTTCTGGTACGGTACGCCAGGTTCCTTTATCTGTTTTTTGCAAAATAACGTCAATCTCACCTCTACCAGCACGATAGGGGCTGGGAGTATCTCCGTTCGCTTTACCAACGAAACGCGCGTAATTTTCGCTGGCACAGAGTTCGGTCACCACAAATTTCACTGCTGGGGACGAAGTATTGAGCGTTAAAGTATTGACGTCACCAATATAGCTGTCACGTAAACCATCCAAAATCTGAGTCCGTAATGGATCGTCTTTATTAACTGGCTGGCATATGTTCTTGCGCCCCTGCGCTTCCACCTTGTTCTGCACCGTCTGCCGTTGCAACACAGTACCGTTATCATAGAAACAGTGCGCCTGTTCTGGTGTTGCCACATCACTATCCAAGTTAACCGCACTCATCCAACCCTTGTCTGTACGGATCAGAATGCGATCATAAACATGATATTGGTTATTTTTGCCCGCCAGAAATTGATTACTTGGGTCCTTTAACAGCCCGCAAAAATAGGCAACATTGCCCTTATTTGAAATCTGCTTAATATAAAACAGGGTATCAGCCAAATTAAGTTCTTTACGCAGATCCTGAGCGATGTTCTGACGAATAAAGCTATCTTTCTTCAGCGGTTCCATATCTCCCACGCCCGCATAACTATGAGCGCAGAGTAGTAATAACAAAACTAAGCAATAACGCATCCCTTACCCCCCTCGAAGAACAGCTGTTTTCTCGCTATGATAAATGCCCTGCTACTTAACTGGAATCATTTTTATATGCAAGCAAGGCAAGGTTTTCTTTTCCTGTTGCTACTCTTATGCAGCTTCGCCCAGGCCAATGATAGTGCATGGGGTGATGTTAACGGTTCAATTAAGCTGATGAAACAAAGTGATATCAGCATGGCGAAAGAACGGCTCACTATCAGTCCGAATCGCATCAACGTCGATTATCTATTCGTTAACCACGGCCAACAGGATGTTGTAGTACCCATGACATTCCCTATGCCAGAAATCACCCAAAATCGGGGGGAAGATCGCGCCGCTGGTATCAGTAACTTTAAGCTCAGTGTAAATGGTAAATCGGTGGAAACGGAATCCCGTTGGGTGGTTACACTGCATGATAAACAGACCGGGCAAACTGAAGATATTACCGAGAAAATGCTACAGACAGGCTGGACAATTCCAAAATTACGCCAGACATTACGCTATGATGATGGTTTTATTTACAGAGATGACGAGAAGCTGCCGCAACTCCCCGCTGAATGGTTTGACCATGACTACCCTCGTTTTACTCTGCAGCAATTATTCCTTTGGCAGCAAGCCTTCCCCGCAGGGAAAGAGGTTATTATTCAGCACAGTTACACCCCCAGTGTGTCCACAGGCGTACCAACAAGTTACAAGTGGATTCTAGGTGATGGCACCAAAGACAATGAAGGGAATAAGTGCTTAAGCCGCACAAACCTTGAGCAGTTAAAAAAACTTACCGCGACCATTCCCAAACAAAATAGCGATAGTGATTATATCGATGTGGACTGGGAGCAACTGGACTATATCCTGACAACCGGTGCTAACTGGCGAAATGGGGTTATTGAGGACTTTACCCTGCGCATCCATAAAAATGCGCCTGATGATGTGGTCGTCACCTGTTTTAAACACCCACTGACACAGGTTGACCCACTCACGCTGGAGTTTAAGCAACAGAACTTCAAACCGGAAAACGACCTGAGTATCACCTTCTATTCAAACCCGTGGGGTAAATAAAAGCGCCGCTAATCGCGCTGATACAAGATGCAGGATAAAACACCGGCTTTTATCCTGCACTTAGAAATATGGGGTCTCTGCCCCCCCTAATACATCGACTCACTCTGTTTCGTCAGGCTCGCTGTCTTGTTGCTCTTGTTGCTCATACTCCGCCAACTCATCACGCATTGCAGTGATAGCATCGCGAGTCATTAGCGCCAGCGTGCGATAAAAACCGCTGGTGGCATGGGCTTCAACCTTGCCAAGAAAACGACCACACCATGGCAACAGAAACTGATCAAACAGGGTAATTTGTGCCTGTACTTCATCTTCCTGCGATTGATCTTCCAGCCAGGAAGCGGCCAACAGCAGCAAACCAAAGTGATCAGCAGGGGCATCACCTAATGGCATCCCACGCTGTTGCAGGAACTGGCGGACCTCCATTTCACTGGCATCGGCAACATAAGCCGAGCGGAATGGGGAAACGGCACATTCACTACCAACAAACAGGGCATTAAAATCCGCAGTTAGTAGAGGATCATTGGCATGCTGTTGTAAACGAGCTAATAACTCATCCTGTTCCAGCGGCCAATTCTGTTGCAACTTTCCTTCTGTTATCAGGGTAAACAGTGGTTGCAACAAGGGGTCTTGCGGCTGACGATAAAACAGCGAGCCCAACACCCGGCAAACAACGGAAAACTCATTCATCGGCAAATCCTATTCTCAGACCAAAATTTTTACGTGACAACGTCACAGACTACTTAATTCTGCTATTACTGGTTTTCCGCGTTGTTCCAGAAAATTCAACAGACGGCGCGGGGACACATTGAGTATTCGCTCCTGCGGGAAATTGACAGCATCAATGATACGTTCGCAATGCTCAAAATCCCCAAGGGTAAACGCCACATGGGAATCAGACCCTAACGCTAGCCAGCCGCCTGCATCACGCACTGCCGCCGCAATAGCCCGGCAATTATCTTCACTCCCCTTACGGGAATGGCTAAACGACGAGTTATTCAACTCAAGTGCCACCTGATATTTTGCCGCTGCGGCTGCAACCAAAGGAATATCAATGGCGTATTTGGGGTTACCCGGATGGCTAATAATATGTACGTTCCCCTGAGCCATGGCAGCAATCAGCGCCTCAGTGTTAGCGGCTTTATCTTGTGGGGGAAATACCGGCTCATGAAATCCGGCAATAATCAGATCAACCTCATCCAGCATCGGGCCAGTACAATCAATATCCCCGGCCAAATTTTTAATATTGGCCTCGATACCACGTAAAATACCAACACCATCCACCAGGCGCGGCCATACTCGCATATTCATAAAATGCCAATAATGCGGGGCATCAGCCATATCAGGCCCATGGTCTGTAATAGCAAACAGCTTGATACCTTTGCGTTTTGCCTCAGTAATATAGTCACTCAGGGTGCTGTAGGCATGGGTACTGGCAACAGTATGCATATGTAAATCAACGGGGTACATTATTTCTCCTTCTTTGCTACCGGTAGGGTGTCCAACCGCGGCAACGTGCATGGCGACGGGGCTATCATACCAGTTAACGTTGGCAACCACAGTGCAACAATGCGTCTAAGCAACAATAATCTTATTTGAACAGCCGTTCTTGTAAGCACCGTATCTGGTAGCTCTATTGACGGTGGCTGAAGATTTTTCTGCATTAGCCCATCAGCACTAGCAACCTTTGCTGTTAACTATCCGGTGAGGTGTCTGAGTAGCTGAATGATCACGCCTGGAAAGTGTGTATACACGCAAGTGTATCGGGGTTCGACAAAATGGCCTGCCATTTGGGACGGCCGCAAGCCGCCCGAAGAGTGAGCCCCGTGAATCAAGCCCTCTCTCAGCGCTATATTACAGCCCCAGTATTTTGATAACGTCGGTTTCTCGGTATGCCATTAAATTTTGCCTTCTGTTGTTTTGTCTTGTCCTGTGTGGTCATACAGCCAACGAATCCCCTACCATACTTTCAACTTACCTTAATATTTTCAGTAGGCGAGATCCTGTTTCTAAATAAGCGCCTTTCCGCTTATTTAGCTTGCAAGCCAGGCATTAGTCTCTATTTATATGATTCAATGCGACACGGCATAAATATAAATTACAACTGAGTCGCATATCTGATTTACGCTCTAACCCCCCCGAGAAAACCTCTTCGGTTTATCTCGTGCAATATAAGGTTAGGAACCTCATCCACATTAGATATTTTTCTATTATGAACAATTATCTGACTTGCATTTTCATAACCTGGCGCCCACAAGTCATTATTATCGACAACATCTTTGTAAACGGAAATTAGTGGTTTTCCCCACGCGGCTGATATATGTACAATGGATGTGTCTGGAGATATGATAAAATCAGCTTCACTAATTAAAGCCATGACATGATGTAATGACATAAAAGGGTTTGTTATAACATTGTCAGGAAGTGATATAGTGAGTTCCTTCCGATGATCAAGAATAATAATATTGATATTACTTGATTTTTTGTTAAGCATATCAATGATATTTGATAGCTGCTCTTGGGAGAAATTTCTCTCTGAACTTCCCGTAAAAGCATTAATAATAATCTTCACTCTATCATCCCAAACGTTAAGGTAACTCTTTACTTCGTTAACAATAGCGTCAGGGATGTGTAAATCATAGGCTTGACTGCTTGTAAATTTAATCCCCATGTGATTAGCAACTAGAGAAATTGCTTGTGTCACATGTTCTTTACCATTTTCAAATGCAATGGAATAACTGTAGTGATTAATACAACTCCATTTGTTAAACCCAAGGACAAACTTTGCATTTACATCCCGAAAAAGCATCATCCGATGTACTGGCGTATCGAATAAACACAGATCAATAATAAGATCATAATTATTTTTATTCAATTTATTAATTGTCGAATCAGCAACGGTATGCTTAAAGCTTTTTAGAAAAACCGCATTATTACAATCATCTGCCTCGTAGACATCTCTAACATAGGGGTTGTGTTTTATCGCTACACTACTTGATTTAGTAAGTAATAAATCAACCGTATAACCAGCCTCATAAAGACCCTTTACAAGTGGAGTAGAAATCACCACATCACCAATTGTTCCTTCATTGCGCAGGAGTAGTATCGTTTTGACAGACTTGATATCAAACACCTCTTTTCTACGCTTATCCCAGAGAATCTTAGCAAAATATATCTTAATATTAAGCCTTACCTCTTTCAGATAATAATTCTTTTTCCTATTCCACTCCCTTAATTTTCTGAATCGACCCGTTGAAATAGAAATCTCCAAATTCTTACTCACAACACACTCCATTTTCCTTGAAAAAGACGTTCATCTATAAGTTGAGATAAATGTTTAACTAACTCACTACTTATCGATATAGGTGATCATGACAATGCTGCATATGTATATCTTACCGAATGGTAATCCGATATATTGACATAATAAATCAAAATCCCACAGATCCCAAGCCCGTAAGAGTATTGTAGGCTACCGCCCCAACGGTGGCAGGCCGACCCCGTTACCGCAACTGACCATCAAGGGCCGATGGCTGGAAGCGCTGGGGTTTAACAAGGGTCAACCCGTGAGCATTATTGCGGAACAGGGCCAACTGATTATCCGCACAACCACCACCACGGAGGGGCCCCTGAGCCGATCCCCGAATTAACGTTGTCCGAGCAGTGTTATCTGCAGTGTAACAACAGCAGATTTGCTGAAATATCCATGTCCTCAATCACCAGAGGGGTCTGAATTATCAAGCAAACGCATGAAAGGGGTGACCAAGGGATCCTTTGCGTCAAAAAGTTGCAACAGATATTCGGTGATTTTCCCTGCACTACTGGTGCGCCACACCAATGAAAGAGGGGAAGGTTTACGGCCTACCCACGCCAGATTAAGCTCTGCCAGCCGCCCTTTGGCAATCTCTTCATGCGCAATAACCGCAGGCAGAAAACCGATACCGAGCCCGATCTCATGGCAGGTGATCTTGGTTGCCATGTCTGGCACCAAAAGTTCCTGCTGGCCGGCCAGTCGCCAAGGGGCTCGTTTCTGTAACCGATTGGAACTGTCTTCTATGTTTACCACCGGATAGTGCCGCAATTCTTGTTGGGTAATGGGTTCCGCAGCTGCAAGCAGCCGGTGATCCGGCGCGGCTACGCAGAGCCAATTGATAACGCCCATCGCCCTACTCTGAAAATCATCACTCATCGCATGAAAACCTGGTGCCCCTATCGCCAGCTGGCCATCGTTGTACTGCATCTGATCCCATACCCCCATAAAAACGGCCATCTCTAACTTGAAGACAGTAAAGGGAAAACGTTGGTTTAAATGCGCTAGGAGGTAGCTGGCGGCGTTGGAATCATAAATAAGGTTGTTGAAGACCAACTTGAAGTTCGGTTCAATACCGTCATTAACCTGTTTAAGGGAGTCCGGCATGGTCTGTAACCATTCCAGTATCTGGGTGGCTTTCTCAAACAGCATCTCACCTGAGGGCGTGAGCTTTAATTTACGCGTGGTGCGTTCTATAAGCACCGTGTCCATATTGGCTTCTATCGTCTTGATTCGGTAGCTGATAGCGGCAGTCGATCGATGCAGAACCTCAGCGGCTGCCGAAAAACTTTTTAGCTGAGCTACCGTCACAAAGGTACGTAGCTCTTCGAGGTCAATATTAGATTTCTGTTTGAGATCGAACATGGTTAAGTCCACCGATCCAGGACGGCCCGACACAAAGGAAATTCTAGCATGATTATCAACGCATTAGTTTAATCTTTATAGGCAGATCTTAGTACGATGATGCAATGGTGCTACGCATGACCCAGGTGATAAATACGTATCTTTCTCTGCAACTTGCTTATTCACCCCCGATTGATCGGGTCATATTGAGTAACTGAATAATTTAATTATGATTCCTTACCTGTAGATTCGGTTACGTCAGTCATTGCAGGTTTTGTCATCACCACACACACAAACGCTAATGCCAGTGCAGCGCCAAGGTAAATAGAAACGGGCAAACTGCTGTGGTATTGATGGATGAGATAGAGGCAGATTGAAGGGGCCAGTGCGCCGCCAAAAATACCCGCAGTCTGAAACCCGAGACCTGCCCCGGTGAAACGCACGTGGACCGGGAACATAGCGGGCATGTGTGCCGCAAGTGGTGCCCACATTGCAGCCAGTAAAAAGAGGGCGACAAAGGCGGTAAGCACGATGATAGTCGGATCCCGCATATCAACCAGCATGAAAAAGATAAATCCCCAAGCAATATTGGCTAAGGCTCCACAAGAGATAACAGCGCGGGTAGTGAATTTATCCGCCAGATAACCGAATACCGGGATACCGATGGCCTGGCCGATAGAGGCTGCGATACTGGCATTGAGAGCAATCTGCTTATCCATGCCGATAAATGGCAGATAAACCAGCAAGAAGAGCGCAAAGACATAAAAAGCAATGTCACTGCCGATACGTGAGCCGATTGCCAGTAATAATGTTCGCCAATGATTCCTGCAGATATCAATAATGGGAATGCTCTTGCGCTGTTGCAAAACTTGCTTGTTCGCCACAAATTCCGGTGATTCATCGATGGATCGGCGAACATAAAAGCCGATAGCCACCAGCAGGCCGCTAGCAAGAAAAGGAATACGCCAGCCCCAAGCGATAAAATCCTCGGGCGGTAAAACTGCATTGATAACGGCGAATACACCGCTGGCAATCAAAAAACCAATGGGCGAAGCAAGTTGTACCATGCTACCTAAAAAGGCGCGCACCTTACTCCCTGCTGCAAACTCATTCACCATCAGCGCCGCGCCCCCCCACTCGCCGCCAAGAGCCAAACCCTGTAACAAGCGTAACAGGCAAAGGCCGACAGCCCCCCATATCCCTGCCGTTCCATAGTCAGGAAGGCAGCCGATCAGAAAGGTTGCCCCTCCCATCAGTAATAGCGCCAACACCAGCATGTTCTTTCGGCTAAAACGATCGCCAAAATGACCAAAGATAACCGCGCCTAAAGGTCTGGTCACAAAGGCGATGCCATAAGTTACCAGCGACATCAGCAGCGCGAGTTCTGTCGATACCTGGGAAAAAAAGACCGCTGGAAAAACCAAGGCGGCGGCCGTGCCATAAATGAAATGGTCATAAAATTCGAGTGTCGTTCCAGCAAGGCTCGCCAAAGTCACCCGCAGAAGTGAAGATTGCTTTTTAGACTCACCGCTATTTTTAGCCTCTGCCATCTCACTATCCTTTCATGTGAAATAAATGTCACTCATGAGTAATGTTTAATTTTTTATAAAATTCTCACAGCGCATCGTTAAGCCAAATTATACAATTACTCACTACTGTACCGCTTTATTGTCATCTCAATTTATTTAACCGGGTTTTAAATATGAGTATTTATTGCCAAGATATTTAACCGCTCTCCAGTTTTAACCGTTTTGGTTAATGATTTTAATGAGAACACCCAGATTTAAATCGGAGCGTATCTCATCAAAAAATAATCGCTATCAGGTTGGTTGCTTTATATCGCTACGATAGAGAACAAAAGCTGCTGCTACCGTTGCCACTATCGCAAAAATAATATGCCAGTAGCCCGGGATCACATTTGCAGCAAATAATTTAAGCAGCAAAGGCACACCGATGGCAACCGGGATCACTTTCGGATACTTAATAGCGAAAGTGACCATCAAGGCACCGAAAACCGCCGGAACCGTGTAAGACTTGAGCGCATCTACCGCCGGGCCAGGCAATACAGACAACAGGAAAGAGCCGCATATTACGCCGACACAGATAAATGCCGTCGTCGTGGTTGTCGCGCCGATAATCGCGAGTGTCGACACCACTTCTGCCTCGCGAGAGCCTGGCTCAACCTTGGCCAAATCCTGGGCAATGGCGGCAGCGGGTAACTTGGTTGTGCCTATATTGCCGGTCAAAAAGGCGAGATATGTGCCCGACAGACCCAGTGCGGGGTAAAAACTGATGGGTTCGATCAGCCAGATAAAGCCGAAGGACGCCACAATCAGCAACACATCATTCCACAACCAGTCCACGGGTGGGAAAATACCGTGAACCAGGTAGAGATAGAGTATCGGAAAAGTGGTCGTCACACAGGCCGTTAGCAGAGTAACCCGGCCAATTTTGTGGACCGGATTGACCCACTGTTGAACGTAATTTGTGTTGTCCATAATTTTGCATCCTGATCAATCTATTCGCTAATCGGTTAACTCATGCCGATCATCGAGGGTTGATATGTTATGTCGAGCCATAAATCATCGATTCTATTGGCTCCAATACGATTAAATCTTCCTGGTAGCCAGGTTATCCGACAATGGATTGGACAATAGCCCCAGCAATGGTACCGACTAGCATGGCTATCCCCAGGCTATATTCCTTCAACTTCTCCACCCGTTGGGAAATCACATAGAGCACATAGGTGGCAATACCCGCAACCAACCAGGCACCGACGTTGCCACCGCCATGAATAATAGTGCCAGAGCTCAGGTTACCGTAGATGGCACACATCGCGGCACCGCTGACCAACGCCAGGATCTTGGGGTTTTTGTTGACCACCTTGGTGCGAATCTTCTCCAGATGACCGGCGAAGAAAACGGCGGATAACATCGAACCCATACCATTCAGAGCCATACCAAACCAGGCGACAAACAGCACCACAACGGTGAAATCAACCCCTCCGAAAGTGACACCTGCGGCGTCCGCACCAAACTTGGCGGCAGCCATCTCATTGGTGGCCGAAACGATAATAGATAGACGCATCCAGGTTATCGGCCCCCCCAGTACCGCCATCATGCCCACCAGTACGATCAGGATACCCAGTGCCGGGCCAACGGCAGTGACCATCCCTACCTTGAAGGACTTGGCACAAATTTCATCTGACATTCCGAGCAGCTTGGCATTCTTGCGTGCCAGCTTGTAGTAGGCATAGCCCTGTCCTACAACGACCATAATAGTGATACTACAGAGCAGCCATAGCAGCGGGCTGTTAATGATTTCATTCATTTGACACTTCCTTATAACTGATCATTTTGTCGCGGACCGTTATGCGGGCCGCAGACAAAATGGAATAAGTTGAAATCAGAACACTTCTGCACAACGCAGCAGCGCCTTCTCGAAGCAATCGATAGGTGGATTAGTGATACCCGCCCCGATCTGCCCCTCTCCAGCCTTCTTGTGTACGCTACCGGTGGTGATGATCGGCAGAATGCCTGTCTCTACGACCTTGCGAATGTCGATACCGGTGGGCGAACCACGAAAATCGAGCACGGGTTGAGAGAAGTTCATATTCTCGAACAGCGTAATTTCATACATTTTCTTAGAGATTTCGATGCCATCAGCGGCAGTTCCCCCCACCAGTTGGACAATAGCGGGGGCACCGCTTAAGGCAAACCCCCCAATGCCAGCGGTCTCAGTGATCGCAGAATCCCCCATATCTGGGTTGGCATCATCGTCGCCATACCCGGGGAAGTAGAGCGCCTTGACCATCTGAGCCGGCCCCGTGAACCACTCATCCTTGAGGCCGGAAACACGGATACCGAAATCCACGCCGTTACGGGCCAGGGCGGTCACCATGGTACTTTTCTCGACGCCGTGAGCGACATCCAGACACACCTTGGAGGAAGGCATACTGATACTCAGGAAGTAGCCATCATTGCCGTTAATAAAATCGACCACCGGTTGCAAACGCTCGTGAGGCAGCCCCGTTTTCAACAGCAAGGGAAACAGTGCCCGTAAAAACAGACTGGTACCGGCCTTGTTACGGTTATGCCCTTCATCCCCCATGTGCAGTGCCTGGAATTGCAGTGACTTAGTGTCGATGCCTTCGCTCTGGGAGAGCGCCAGGTGCATGACTTCACGGAATTCAGAACGCATCCACTTCAAGCGCTCGATCACCTCAGGGCCGAAGGCACCATAGCGCATCACCTTGCCGCCCATGCCTTCTGGTACTGGGCAATAAGCGTAGTTGCCGTGGGTCTTGTTCTTGAAGACTTGCACCACCATGGAGTAGGAAATGACCCCGGCCATCGCGCCAACGGCGTTATGCTCATGGCAAGGTGCAAACTTGATTTTGCCGGAAGCGGCAAGCGCTTCAGCTTGCTGTTGATCAGCCGCCAGACCTTCGAGGATCAGCGCACCAATCACTGCGCCCTGCATCGGGCCGCACATGCGTTGCCAAGTAATAGGTGGCCCTGCGTGCAGTATGGTGTAAGGCGTCATACCGGGGATGACATCCTTGGCTTGCTGATAATCCACCAGGAAGGGAGCCGCTTCCATAAAGAGGTCAATGGCCTTCTGGTTTGCTTGGGTGATCTCTTCACTATCGAGCTTGGTCAAGGCTGCCAACAATACCTTGTTCCCCCCGCTGGCGGCCGCCACTCAACCTGAACACTGTCGACGCTCTGGGAGAGCAACTCATTGTTGAAATTCTCGGCACCGAAATTGATAGTTTTTAACTCGCTATTGAAAAGGGAATTAATTTTACTCATTACTGAATTCCTCTGATGATTTCGGCGGCGATACGTGCGGCATGAGCGTTGTTCTTACCTAGAATCACCCCAGCGGACTCAAGCTTTTGCATTTGCAGTTTCATGATTTGCGGATCCTTGTCTGTTCCCAGCACATAGCCGACGAAAATCACTTCTCGTCCCTGCTGCTGAGCCACCTTCTTGGCCGCCTCGATGCCTTCCAGCGTGACGCCAGCCGGATCTTCGTTTGAACCAAAGCCCAGCACTACATCGAACAGTATGACTGCGGTTTGCGGGTCAGCAGCTTCCTGGACAAGCCGCAGATTACGCAGGGTAGGATCGATCATCGGATGAGGCTTACCAACGGTGAAGGCATCATCCCCCATATCCACAAAGCTGTTTTTCACGCTCTCATGCGGATTGGCCAGCTTCTCTTGCTGTTTCTTGGCAACGTTGCTGTAGCAAGGTAAGCCAGGGCACTGATTCTTGAAGATGATACGAGCTTCATCGGTGAGTGTGCCGCCACAGAAGACTCCACGCAGATATTTCTGGTTGGCATCTAACCGTTTGCTCAGTTCTGCAGCCAACGCTGTATCCACTGCTACCGGTTCAACCCTGCCGCTAGCATTCAACAAAGCAACTGCCTTCTGTGCGCCCTCTTCCAACGTATTAGCAAAATGCAGGTTGGCATCAGCGGCACGGCTTACACCTTCGTTCAGGAAGCAGACCACGACCGGTTTACCGACCTGTTTGGCTAGATTACTCACCTTCTCGGCCACAGAAACTTCAGGTGGCTTGGAGACCAGCACGATGAGGTCAGTCTCTGGATCTTGCGCTAATGCTTGCAGCGCATCGCACATCATAACGGCATTGATGCTCTTGGAGAGATCACGCCCGCCAGTGCCGATAACCTGACTAATGCCATAGCCGTACTGGTCCAGCAACACGGTGATTTCCTGTGTACCGGTACCGGATGCGCCAATCACCCCAACACGCCCCTGATTGACCACATTAGCAAAGCAGAGTGCCTTCTGGTTGATGATGGCGGTGCCACAGTCGGGGCCCATCATCAGCAGACCCTTTTCATGGGCCAGGGATTTCAGCATCAATTCATCTTCAATACTGACGTTATCACTGAACATCATCACGTGCAGGTCGTGTTGCAACGCCTTCTTCGCTTCCAGCACCGCATACTCACCAGGCAGGGAGATGACCACCATGTTTGCGTCTGGGGATGCATTCAAGGCAGATTTGATACCAACGGGTTTACTCTTACTGGCAACACCGTTGCTGCGCTTCACCAACCCTTTTTCAATAGATTCAAATGCCTGGGTGGCGTTATCTTCATTTTCCAGGCTAAATGAAATGATAAGATCATTTGGCGTTGCTGCCTCAGCCTCTGGCGTGCTCATTCCGCTGTCCCGTAGCAGAGCCTTGTTGAGATCACACCCCATACTGACAGAGAGATTCAGCACACCTTCCAGGCTAGCCAGACGCTTAGTTATTCCCATCAGGGTGACAGAGTCAAAATAGGTGTTCTTTTTTATTAAACAGAATATCTTCAACTTAATTTCTCCTAATGAACACACAAACCGTAACGCGTTGATAATATTTCCGATAAGTTATATATAAATTATCGTTATCTGCATAAATAAATAATCAAATACATGCCAAGCAAGGCTTACCTATTACTCAATGCGTCTATTATCATAAGTTAGCAATTAAAATGGCATGGTTATACCTTATGTCATTTAATGGCTTTAGTTTAAACAATAAGTTTAACTCACCAATTAACTGATGGTTTATATACCGTTGCAGTACTGCAGATTAAAATTAACCATATGGTGTATATTAAACTCACAGCAATTCACATTCAATCGACGCATGAGTTAATCTAAAATACTATTAGAAAAAACTTAATAATGATCTACATCAATAAATAATAGTGATCTGAATCAAACTTTAATTTATATTTAAGTCCTTACGGATAATTAAAGTTCAATTTATTATATTTAATAGTTGATAAATTAGACCTAGATCACTTACAAAATAAGAATAGCCTTTTGGGGAATTCTCTAAATTATTCGAGTGGCTTGTAGGCGGTAAATCCTGACCGGCGGTGAGGGAGTCTATGAATCAAGCCCTCCCTCACCGCCACATTCTGGTTCAACAGAAATGACTGTTATTGAGCGAGCATCTCAAGCTTGCGTTTAGCTTCTACCTGGCCTTGTTCTGCGGCCTTACGATACAATATATCTGCTCGTGCTTTATCTTGTTCGACTCCCAAGCCCTGTTCATACATGAGGCCTAGTGCGTATTGCGCGCCCGCATCACCTTGTTCTACCGCTTTGCGAAACCATTCAATAGACACCGCAATATCTTGAGCTACTCCTTCGCCTTTGTTATACATCACGCCGAGATTGTATTGAGAACGCGCATCACCTTGCTCTGCTGCTTTGCGGTACCATTGCACCGCTTGCTGTTCATCTTGTTTAACCCCAATGCCGTGGGCATACATGACACCCAAGTTATATTGTGCACCAGCAGCCCCTTGTTCGGCTGCCTTACGATACCATTTCACTGCTTGCGACAGATTTTTTTCGACACCTTGACCTTGTTCATACATGGCGCCAAGGTTGTTCTGGGCATCAATGTTCCCCTTTTCCGCCGCCTTACGATACCAAGCGACAGCCTGTTTATCATCTTTTGCTACGCCTTGCCCTGTTGCGTATAAAAGGCCTAAATGAAATTGTGCCCCGGCATTTCCCTGCTGGGCCGCTTTTTCAAACCAAACAGCCGCCTGTTCAGTATTTTTTGTCACCCCTAGACCACGAAAATAGCAAAGACCCAGCAGATACTGTGCATCACTCACCCCTTGTTCTGCTGACTTACCAAACCACATCACGGCCTGGGCACTATCTTTCTCTACCCCTTTTCCATTCAAGTAGAGTGCGCCAAGTACCACCTGAGCTTTGGCATTATTCTGTTCTGCCGCTTTGCGAAACCAATATACCGCTTGTTTTTCATCTTTTTCTGTCCCTTCTCCATTGGCATACATGGTGCCAACCAAAAATTGCACTTTGGCATCCCCACGTTGGGCCAGCGGTAACCATTGATTTAAGGCTTCCGAATAATCTTTTTTTTTGAAGGCGGTCATACCACGATCAAAATCCGCCATTGCCGATGAAATAAATAAAACGCACAGCATTCCTGCTGCTACAACTCGACGCAAAACAGTAAGCATAAACTCCCCTTCAAGGTGAACCGTTATCATGTATGAAAAACTGGCAGGTTATTGAGTGATCTCCGCAAATGACGAAGGACAAAGCCGCTATCCACAAACTATTATCCTATCCATGATACGGCTCGCCCCTTGGCTTTCGCAATATCATTTAATTAACCGTGGTCTATATAGCAAAAAACTCCCTACCAGCGAATCGTGGTAGAGGAGTTTAGGGTCGGGCTAAACCTGTTAGAAGTTGTACTTGGCCCCCCACATCACGCCAGTATCACTGTAATCGTTGAAGTAGCTCAGGTTATTGGCCACACTTTTACCCAGCTTGAAGGTGAAACATTGACTGACTTTGCAGCAAAGCGACCACAGCTTAGCCATCTGAGCTAAAACTATAAAAATATTCTTGACCGCTTAGCCGAGTCTCCCTATAGTACCGCCCCGTTGCACACAGTGTTGTGCAACAAAAACGGTGAGGTGTCTGAGTGGCTGAAGGAGCACGCCTGGAAAGTGTGTATACGCGAAAGTGTATCGAGGGTTCGAACCCCTCTCTCACCGCCAAATTAAGAGAGAAAGCCTGAATTCACGTTCAGGCTTTTTTGCTTTTATATTCCCCCACACTGAGAGGCTTTTGCCTTCAGTTACTTTTCCTTGTCCCATGTTGGACTCGTGCCTAATAAACACACCTGCTGATACTGCCAACGAATCCCCTACAGTACTGGTTCTTCAACCTGCCTTGGTGCTAGCTACTTGTCGGCAGCGGCATGATCCAAGAGCAGTAAAAAAAGAAGCTGCAACGTTATCCGCTGCAGCCTCTTCAAAAGCTTAACTGACAAGTATTAAGCTTAATGCTGGTGCTTTTTCAAGTGCTGACTTATCTATTTCAGGTCAAAGCGATCATTGTTCATCACTTTGTTCCAAGCTTTAACGAAGTCACGGATAAATTTCTCTTTGCCATCTTGTTGAGCATAGACCTCGGCGTAAGCGCGCAACACCGAGTTTGAACCAAACACCAGATCGACACGGGTTGCAGTCCACTTTATAGCTCCACTCTGACGATCCACGATCTGGTAAGCATTGCGACCGATCGGTTTCCAGCTGTAATTCATATCGGTCAGGTTGATAAAGAAGTCGTTACTCAGTACCCCGACCTTGTCGGTGAAGACACCGTGTGAGGAGCCCCCATGGTTGGCGCCAAGGACCCGTATGCCGCCGACGAGGACGGTCATTTCACGTGCTGTGAGCCCTAACAACTGGGCCCGATCGAGCAGCATTTCTTCCGGTTGTACTTTGTAGTGATCTTTCTGCCAATTGCGAAAACCATCGTGCAATGGTTCAAGGAAGGCAATCGACTCGGAGTCTGTCTGCTCGGCGCTTGCATCGCCTCGCCCTGGTGAAAAGGGAACGACGATCTCGACACCAGCTAGCCGAGCTGCCTGTTCCACTGCTGCACTACCACCAAGGACTATCAGGTCAGCCAAGCTGATAGGCTTGGCCAGTGTGGACTGCAAAGCGTTCAAGGCATTGAGCACTTTTTCAAGACGGGCCGGTTCGTTCCCTTCCCAATTCTTCATCGGTGCGAGACGAATACGCGCACCATTGGCCCCACCGCGGAAATCGGAGGCTCGGAAGGTACGGGCGCTGTCCCATGCTGTTGCGATCAGATCAGCAGGAGCGATACCGCAAGCCAGCAGCTTACCTTTGAGCTCCTCGATCTCCTCGGAGGAGAGTTGATAATTTACAGTTGGAACCGGATCTTGCCATACCAGTACTTCACTCGGCACTTCTGGGCCGAGATAGCGGCTGCGTGGCCCCATGTCCCTGTGAGTCAGTTTGAACCAGGCGCGGGCAAAAGCATCAGAAAAGAGCGCCTGATCGGCGGCGAAACGCTCTGAGATTTCCCGGTATATGGGGTCAAAGCGTAAGGCCATGTCTGCGTCGGTCATGATAGGGTTGCAGCGGATGGATGGGTCCTCCACATCCACCGGGCGATCCTCTTCTTTGATCGTAACCGGCTCCCATTGCCAAGCACCGGCCGGACTCTTCTTGAGCCACCAATCATGGCCAAGTAACATCTTGAAGTAACCATTATCCCAACTGGTTGGGTGGCTGGTCCACGCTCCCTCGATACCACTCGTCACCGTATCGCGACCGATACCGCGGGTTTCATTGTTTATCCAGCCAAGCCCTTGCTCGTGTACATCGGCCCCCTCGGGGGCTGGTCCAAGACGAGCGGCACTGCCGTTACCATGGGCTTTACCGACAGTGTGTCCACCGGCGGTCAGGGCGACGGTCTCTTCATCGTTCATACCCATGCGGGCAAAAGTAACACGCATGTCGTGCGCAGTTTTGATAGGGTCTGGGGTGCCATCGACGCCTTCAGGGTTCACATAGATGAGACCCATCATCACCGCCGCCAGCGGATTCTCAAGGTCTCTTTCACCGCTATAACGGCTACCTTCGCTACCGCTCGGTGCTAACCACTCTTTTTCTGCTCCCCAGTAAATATCCTTCTCAGGATGCCAGATATCCTCACGGCCACCAGCAAAGCCGAAAGTTTTAAGCCCCATAGACTCGTAGGCTACGTTACCTGCCAGAATCATCAGGTCAGCCCAGGAGATCTTGTTGCCGTATTTCTGTTTGATGGGCCACAGTAAGCGGCGAGCCTTGTCCAGGTTACCGTTATCAGGCCAACTATTGAGGGGAGCGAAACGCTGGTTGCCAGTGTTAGCTCCACCGCGGCCGTCAGTAGCACGGTAAGTGCCCGCAGAGTGCCATGCCATGCGGATCATCAGACCACCATAGTGACCCCAGTCTGCTGGCCACCAAGGTTGGCTGTCGGTCATCAGAGCATGGAGGTCGGCTTTGAGAGCACTGTAGTCAAGACTGTTGAAGGCTTCAGCATAATCGAAAGACTCATCCATGGGATTGGTCTTGCTGTCATGTTGGTGGAGGATGTCAAGATTGAGGGCGTTGGGCCACCAGACTTGATGCTCTTGGCTGGCGGAAGTATTGGCGCCAGTTGTAAAGGGACATTGACCGACCCCGCTAGATATTTTTTCCATTTGTGATCCTTTTCATTTTTATAACAGCATTGAGATGTTTTGCTGCGATAGTATTTTCAGTGAGCTAACAGGCATTATTTATTGCAAACAGTGATGAAAAAGCAAAATAAGCAAACTATCCGTCGAGATTTCGGCTCTTACATCCCACAAGTTTAGTTCTTCTTCTCGTGAAGCGCCGCCCTTGGTTTATCACATTGTGCAGTAGCATCAGTGTGGCTTGCTTACTGAGATGCTGCTGCATTAAAAGCAATGCTTACGTACAATGTTTATGGCACGGGTGGCTTGATGCTAGGTCCCTGTATGCGGGGTTCAACTTTTTGACAAGGTAAATAGCGTTTTGATTTTAAGTCGCACAAATTGCTGCCCCCAGCACTCTGCTCTATCCCCTGACATGCTTATATACTCGTCATACTTAAAGTTGCATGTGTGTTGGCTTTCCTCGCTCACCCCAGTCACTTACCAGTGTAAGCTCCTGGGGATTCTCTGCGTTGCCGCCTTCCTGCAACTCGAATTATTTAGTGTATAAATGTCTTTGTTTCGAGTCATGTAGCTTTGCCTATGTCCGCAGTGTCGTGTGCGTCAGCAACCTATTTGTATGTTGTGAAAAAGTAAAAGAAAACGACTATTGGCCCTTCATTGCTCAGAAACGTGCTCAGAAACGGACACCATTCGCTTAAAAGCTAAAAAGCCGCTATCGAGTTGGGTGATATAGGCTATTTGTCTGAAACAAGAGCATTCTACGTGGCATTACACTTATTTGTAATTTAACAATTACTATCGAATTAATAGACAAAACAGATTACTCGGTGAGCAATAGTCGGTTTGGTATCCGCCACACTAGAGGGCAGCTTTAGATAAAGCCACAACTGCTACGACCTAACTAGCCTGCCATTTAAACGGTCACAGCCGCCCGCAGGGTAAGCGCAGAGAATGAAGCCCTATCTCACCGCCAAATTAAACAAAAAAGCCTGAATGCGAATTCAGGCTTTTTTGTTATCTTTAAAACCCTATTCATATTCTGGCTGCAAATACTCCACACTCTCTTGATGCAAGACATACACTTTTTTACATAAAGGTGTATGGTAGCTGGCAACAATTCGAGACGGGATACACTATGCCCAGCCATATGCCCCGCCATTTGTTCTCTTTTCGAGATTTGGTTTACTAGCCCGATGAAAACCCAAAGAATTAACCAAATACGTCCCTTCAGTGCATTAATCGACGCCTGTTGGCGAGAACCTTATTCCCTGCAACGTTTATTAAAAGACGCCATCGCCGGCGTGACAGTTGGCATTATTGCCATCCCGTTGGCAATGGCGCTGGCCATTGCCAGTGGTGTCCCCCCACAATATGGGCTCTATACTGCCGCCATTGCCGGTATAGTTATCGCGGTCAGCGGCGGTTCACGCTACAGCGTTTCTGGCCCGACAGCGGCATTTGTGGTGATCCTGTTCCCAGTTTCACAGCAATTTGGGCTTTCTGGCTTATTGATTGCCACCCTGCTTTCAGGCATATTCCTGCTGATTATGGGGCTGGCTCGCTTCGGGCGTTTAATTGAATACATCCCGCTCTCTGTGACCCTCGGTTTTACCTCTGGCATCGCCATTACCATCGCCACTATGCAGGTGAAAGATTTTTTTGGTCTGCAGTTAAGCGAAATGCCAGAAAACTATATCGGCAAGGTCTATGCCCTGCTGCACGCGCTACCTACCCTGAATTTTGCTGATACCTTGATAGGTGTAGTCACTTTACTGGTATTGCTGATATGGCCAAAACTTGGCTGGCGTATTCCTGGCCACTTGCCCGCTTTACTGGCTGGAACGATGGTAATGGCCATTCTGGCGTATTTTGACTTCCAGGTCGCCACCATCGGCTCCCGTTTCAGTTTCCAACTTGCTGATGGCAGCCAAGGCCAGGGGATCCCCCCTATCCTGCCACAATGGGTATTACCGTGGGAATTACCCGCTGCCAATGGCAAAACCACCGCGTTAAGTTGGCATCTGTTTTCAGCTTTGCTGCCTGCTGCATTTTCCATGGCGATGCTCGGTGCTATTGAATCGCTGTTATGCGCTGTGGTACTCGATGGGATGACCGGCAAAAAACACCATTCCAATGGTGAATTGATCGGTCAGGGCATGGGTAATATTATCGCCCCATTCTTTGGTGGGATCACCGCCACCGCTGCCATTGCGCGGTCAGCAGCCAATGTGCGTGCCGGGGCAACATCACCGATATCCGCAATTATTCACTCACTGATGGTGCTGCTGGCGTTACTGCTACTGGCTCCCTGGCTCTCCTATTTGCCGCTGGCGGCGATGGCATCCCTGTTGTTATTGGTGGCCTGGAATATGAGTGAAGCGCATAAAGTGGTTTATTTACTGCGGCGCGCGCCCAAGGATGACATTCTCGTCATGCTACTCTGCCTGTCGCTCACGGTGTTATTTGATATGGTGATCGCCATTACCGTAGGTATTGTACTGGCTTCACTGCTCTTTATGCGGCGTATCGCCCGGATGACCAAGTTAAGTGAGCTGAGTGCGGCAGATGACCGCCTGATAATGCGCGTTAATGGCCCACTGTTTTTCGCCGCTGCTGAACGTATTTTCAACGAACTGACGTTACGTGGTGAAGGCTATCGCACCATTATCTTGCAATGGGATGCCGTGCCAGTGCTGGACGCCGGGGGGTTAAATGCACTGCAGCGCTATATTGATGCCTTACCGCCAGGTAAGGAGTTGGTGATCACCGATATGCCTTTCCAGCCGTTGAAAACCCTGGCCCGAGCCCGAATGCAACCCATCGACGGGAAATTATATTTCTACCCTACGTTGCCTGATGCTCTAAAGGCGCTGGACGCTCAATAACAACATGGGTCATAACTATAGTGGTCATAATAACACTGGCCCATAACTAGACTGGCCCATAACTAGACGGGTCATAACTACACTGTCTCAATAGCTACGTTGTCTCAATAACAGCATTGATTGTCTCAATAACAGCATTGATTGTCTCAATAGCTACGTTGTCTCAATAACTACATTGTTTCAATAACTACACTGGCCCGGCTACTTACGCCAGGCCAGTTGCTTACCGCCAACAGCTTAATTACTGGTATCCAGCTCCGGGAAGCTTTTCACCAAATCATCAATCGCTTTCATCTGCTTCAAGAAAGGCTCCAGCTTATCTAACGGCAATGCTGATGGGCCATCACACTGGGCATTCTTCGGATCGGGATGCGCTTCAATAAACAAGCCAGCCAGCCCCACCGCCATGCCCGCCCGGGCCAGTTCGCTGACCTGTGCACGGCGGCCACCAGATGCGCTGCCAAAAGGATCGCGGGTTTGCAGGGCGTGGGTGACATCAAAAATCACCGGATGACCACCAGTGACATTTTTCATCACGTTAATGCCCAACATATCTACCACCAGATTGTCATAGCCAAAGTTGCTGCCACGATCACACAAGATAACCTGATCGTTGCCACCTTCTTTAAACTTCTCGACAATATTGCCCATCTGCCCGGGGCTAACAAACTGTGGCTTCTTAACGTTGATCACCGCACCCGTTTTAGCCATAGCTTCAACCAGATCGGTCTGGCGCGCCAAAAAGGCGGGTAACTGAATCACATCCACCACTTCGGCCACCGGTTGTGCCTGAGCAACCTCATGCACATCGGTGATCACCTTAACGCCAAAGGTATTTTTCAGTTCCTGAAAAATCTTCATCCCTTCTTCCAGGCCCGGCCCACGGTAAGAGTGGATAGAAGAACGGTTGGCTTTATCAAAAGAGGCTTTGAAAACATAGGGAATACCCAACTTCTGGGTTACGTTCACATAGTGTTCGCAAATACGCATGGCTAAATCACGCGATTCCAGCACATTCATACCGCCAAACAGCACAAACGGAAGATCGTTCGCTACCTTGATATCACCAATGCTAACCACTTTTTGTTTCATGTTTGCGCCTTTTTTAATGATCAATTGAAATAACTTAATGCAGCGTAACCTGTTTTAAATCAATGGAATGGATTTGAATTTTAATCACTTCACTCACCGGATCTTCCGGGCACTGCTCGATAAAATAGTTAAGATCAGTAACCGCCACATGGTTGCATTCCAAGTGCGCATAAATCAACCCACGATCACGGATTTCATAAGGGTCCTCCGGGTCGAAGCTCAACACCGTTTCACTGGCACGCAAGGCCATTTCCATCTGTTTCTCTTCCATTAACGCGACTTTCAGCGTATCGAGCATTTTACGCACCACATTAACATTTTCGGCTTCATCCAGGTCGTCATCTTCCAATTCCGCCCCCAGCCCCAGGTTGCCTTTAATCCACACCTCTAACTGATGCTCATTGAGCGTTTCGCCATTGAGTGGGTTGATTAGCCACATCTCTTCATCTAACCAGTCAGCACGCAGGATTAATTGGGTTGGAAAAATCACTGGCATCAACGGCAAATCCAGTTGATGGGCAATATGCAGAAAAATGGTGCCTAGCGACACCGATGCCCCTTGGCGAGCGTCGAGCACTTTATCTAACCAGATGGCATCAGAAAGACGGTAGACGCCACTGGAACCCCCGAACCCCCAGGTTTTGAAAAATAAGGCGATCAGCGCATCCAGTTGTTCTTCTTGAGTCAGATCTGCCGAGATGCTTGCCCGGGCTTCGGTGACCAACTGTTGCAACTTGCGTTTAACCTGATTGACTGGGAAATCACCTCTTATGGCCTGTGATACCAAGATCACTCCCTCACTGAGGAGTGAAGTATTAAATTCAAAATCGGTAATGCTACTCATAGGTATCCCATCAAAAACGGTATTTTCGTTGTGGCAAGTTTAATGATCAGGTACAGGCACCCCAGTGCCAGCACAAACGCCAAATGCGCAAACGCCTGCTTAGTGTTCTGTTACCCAAGGCAACATGACCCAGCAGGATATAAATAATAACGCCAAATAACTTTTCGGTCAGCCATGTATCGCCACCCAGTAGCGGATAAGTTCCACCAAGCACCAATAACGTCACATGTTTAAAAACAGCAGCGTATCATTGATATAGGGCACTATTTCCACCCAGCGCCGCTGTATTATTGACCACCCTGCCACGGCCAAAAAAATACAACACAAATTGGCTAATACTGATCGCTAACGCTAATATGTGCGGCTGCTTCAGCCCTTGATGGCCATCATCACATCCCTGATTGCTGAGGAGGTTTCTGGCCCAGTGTCACCCGCTCATTGCCGCCATAATCACGGTAAGTATCAACCGCAATAAAGCCAGCATGCTGCAATAAAGCGCGTACTGCCTCCCCTTGCTGCCAACCATGTTCTAGCAATAACCACCCTTCTGGCTGTAAAAAGCCGGGAGCTTGCTGCACGATAGCCGCCAAGTCCGCCAAACCACTCTCTGCCGCCACTAACGCGCTATCAGGCTCAAAACGCACATCACCTTGCAGCAGATGAGGATCATTTTTATCAATATAAGGTGGGTTACTGACAATCAGAGTAAATTGCTGGCCAATAACCGGCGTAAACCAGCTGCCTTGCAAGAAATGTGCATTGCTGATGGCCAATTTTCGTGCATTATGTTGTGACAGTGTCACGGCTTCCGGCTGCAGATCAACACCGGTTACCTGGCAATCGGGCCGTTCACTGGCGAGAGCCAACGCAATGGCCCCGCTGCCGGTGCCTAGATCCAAAATGCGACAGGGCGCGGTGGGTAAGCGCGCCAATGCCTGTTCAACCAAACATTCGGTATCTGGACGCGGGATCAGGGTCGCCGGGGATACTGACAATGGCAACGACCAGAATTCGCGTTCACCAATTAGATAGGCCACCGGTTCACCACGCTCGCGGCGAAGCAGTAAACCCTCTAATTGCGCTATTTGCGGCTCAGTCAGCAGCGTCTCACCAAAGGCCAACAGGAAAGTTCTGGCATGGCCGGTAACGAACCCCAATAGGATCTCGGCATCCCGCTTGGCGCTGTTATTGTGTGTCAAGCGGGTATCGTGTGACAAGCGGGTATCGTGTTTCAAACGGGATACCGCGGTTTTCAGCCAGGATTGATAATCCATTAGTCTGACTCAGCAGAGAGCGCCGCCAGTTGGTCAGCCTGATATTCCTGCACAATCGGCTGGATCAGCATATCCAATTTGCCTTCCATCACTTCATCCAGGCGATAAAGTGTCAAGTTGATGCGGTGATCAGTCACGCGCCCCTGCGGGAAGTTATAAGTCCGGTTGCGGTCTGAACGATCGCCGCTGCCCAGCAGGTTACGGCGGGTAGACGCTTCAGCTTGTTGACGTTTGGCCATCTCTGCTGCACGAATACGCGCCCCCAGTACCGACATCGCCTTGGCTTTGTTTTTGTGCTGTGAACGTTCATCCTGGCACTCCACCACGATGCCGGTTGGCAAGTGGGTAATGCGGATAGCCGAATCGGTGGTGTTTACGTGTTGCCCACCGGCACCGGAGGAGCGAAAGGTATCAATCTTCAAATCAGCCGGGTTAATATCCGGCAATTCCGCCTCAGGAACTTCCGGCATCACCGCCACCGTACAAGCCGAGGTGTGAATGCGCCCCTGGGACTCGGTTTCCGGCACCCGCTGTACACGATGTCCACCCGACTCAAACTTTAACTGACCGTATACACCCTCACCAGAGACTTTGGCGATCACCTCTTTGTAACCACCGTGCTCCCCATCGTTGGCGCTCATCACTTCAACGCGCCAACGGCGCGCTTCAGCATAGCGGCTATACATGCGGAACAAATCACCGGCAAAAATAGCCGCTTCATCCCCACCGGTACCGGCGCGAACTTCCAGGAAGCAACTGCGCTCATCATCAGGATCTTTGGGCAACAACAAGACCTGTAACTGCTGCTCCAGCTCTTCTGACGCGGCCTTCGCCTGTTTCAACTCATCCTGCGCCATTTCACGCATTTCCGGATCATCCAGCATCATTTCTGCCGTCGCCAAATCTTCCTGCACCTGGCGCCATTGCAAAAAGCAGCTGCTGACATCCGTCAACTGTGCATATTCACGCGATAACCCGCGAAACCGATCCTGATCGGCAATAACCCCGGCATCGCCGAGTAACGCCTGAACTTCTTCATGGCGCTCTTGTAACGCTTCCAGTTTGGCAACAATAGAAGGTTTCATGCGTGATTTTAAACCCTGTTATATAGAAGATAACTCATGCTAATCCAGCCCGAGGCTGTCGCGTAAAAGTTGTAACCGCTCCATATCGCCATCACCGGCGGCCTGCTGGAGGGATTTTGTCGGCGCATGAATAAGGCGATTAGTCAATTTATAGGCCAACTCTTGAATGACTTGCTGCACATCAGCGCCCTGAGCAATCGCAGCCAGGGCTTTGGATTCCATTTCCGCCCGGATCTGATCAGCCTGCGAACGGTAATCTCTGATGGTTTCTATTGCCCCTTGTGCCCGTAGCCAGGTCATAAAGTGACTACTTTCCTGCAGCACAATGGATTCCGCCTGCACCGCTGCCTCTTGGCGTTGCGCCAGGTTACTTTGGATAATCGCCTGTAAATCATCCACACTGTAAAGATAGGCGTTCGCCAGTTTACCCACTTCCGGCTCGATATCACGGGGAACCGCAATATCTACCAGCAACATCGGCTGGCTACGGCGTGCTTTTAATGCGCGTTCTACCATGCCTTTACCGATAATCGGCAACGGGCTAGCGGTAGAAGTGATAATAATGTCAGCCTCCGCCAAACGCGCGTCAATATCGGCGAGGGAAATAACGGTCGCCCCCACTTCATCGGCCAGTAGTTGAGCACGTTCACGGGTTCGGTTAGCAATAAACATCTGCTGTACTTTATGTTCACGCAAGTGGCGAGCCACCAGTTCTATGGTTTCACCCGCCCCCACCAACAGCACATTTAACTGCTCCAGCGATTCGAAGATCTGGCGCGCTAACGAACAGGCAGCAAAAGCAATGGAAACCGCACTGGCACCGATTTCCGTTTCGGTACGCACGCGTTTGGCAACCGCAAAAGATTTCTGGAATAGGCGTTCCAATTCGCTGGAAAGCGATTGACCACGCTGTGATTCGGCAAAAGCTTTTTTAACTTGCCCCAGGATCTGTGGCTCACCCAGCACCTGAGAATCCAGCCCACTGGCTACGCGCATCAAATGACTAACCGCATCATTGCCATAGTGCCAATAGAGGTTTTTGCTGATTTCTTCCGGACGCAGATGGTGATAATCACATAACCAGTCAATCAACTGTTCACGTAGATGATCTTGCTGTTCTACACTGAGGTAGAGTTCTGTGCGGTTACAGGTGGACAAGACCACGCCGCCCTGCACCATGGGTTGCTGGAGCAAGCTATTGAGCGCTGCATCGATCGACTCTGGGGAGAAGGTCAGCCGTTCTCGTAGAGAAACTGGAGCAGTTTTGTGATTAATACCTAAAGCAAGCAGGGTCATTGCGTCGAGTCATCGGTCTCTAGTGCAGACTTTCGTTGGTTGGCATTCTACTTGATGCACCGCATCAATAAAAGTAACAAGCGCATGTTCAGGCCAATCGTTGCTACTGAGTTATCCTTGCTATCACCATGTTCAATCGTGCAGCGAGCACATAGGTGGTAAATAGGTGGTAATTGGGTATATTCCACGGTAGCCAAAAGACGCATTGTATTTAGCCCTGCAACTTGAATAAACTGGGTAGAGATATTTCCCCATCCATGCCCGCTAAGGCCGAAGGACACCCAAAGTGATGTTTACCCGTAAAGTTAATCTGCTTCGCCTGCTACCGTTAGCCAGCCTGCTTTTGACGGCCTGTACCCTCCCTGGTGGTGGCCCATCAACCAGTGCAAACTCCCCCCAGTGGCGTGCTCATGAGCAAGCCGTACAGCAACTCAATCAGTACCAGACTCGTGGCGCTTTCGCTTTTCTTTCTGAACAGAAAAAAGTGTATGCCCGCTTCTTCTGGCAACAATACTCGCCGGAGCGTTACCGCCTGTTGCTCACCAACCCGCTTGGCAGCACTGAGCTGGAGTTAAATGTACAAAGCGGCATGGTACAAGTGATGGATAATCAGGGCCGACGCTATGTCAGTGATAACCCGCAAGAGATGATCCGCAAACTGAGTGGGATGGAGATCCCTCTGGATAATCTGCGCCAATGGATGCTCGGTTTACCCGGTGAAGCCACCGATTTCCAACTCGACTCACAATATCGCCTGAAAAAATTGACCTCTCAGCAAGGTGAACTGACCTGGACCGTGACCTATCAAGAGTACAACACTGATTTGAAAATCCCGTTGCCTAGCCGTCTTGAGTTACAACAGGGTGATCAGCGCATTAAATTGAAAATGGATAACTGGACACTTAAATGATCCACCAGTGGCCCTCACCGGCAAAACTTAACCTGTTTCTTTATATCACTGGCCGCCGTGCGGATGGTTACCACCTATTACAGACCCTGTTTCAGTTTCTGGATTATGGCGATACGCTAACCATCACCCCACGCCAGGATGATCACATTCAATTATTGACCCCTATCGCCGGGGTGCCTGATGATCAGAATCTGATTATCCGTGCCGCCAGTTTGTTACAGCAATATTGTGTTAACCACGCTATTGCCAATACCCCCCTGGGGGCAGATATCAGCATTGAGAAACGTTTACCGATGGGGGGCGGCCTGGGGGGTGGCTCGTCCAATGCCGCCACAGTACTGGTGGCACTTAACCAACTTTGGCAATGTGGCCTGAGCGATGAGCAACTGGCCACCCTTGGGTTGACACTGGGTGCTGATGTCCCGGTTTTCGTCCATGGTCATGCGGCTTTTGCTGAAGGCATTGGCGAACAGTTACAACCGGCAAGTCCGGCAGAAAAATGGTATTTAGTGGCTCATCCGGGCATTCATATTCCTACGCCAGTGATTTTTGCCGATGCAGAACTAAAAAGAGACACCCCGGTTCGGCCGTTAAGTGCCCTATTGCAGGCACCTTACAGCAATGACTGCGAATTAATCGCAAGAAAACGTTTTCGCGAGGTTGAACAGCTTCTTTCATGGCTGTTACAATACGCGCCGTCACGCCTGACTGGCACAGGTGCTTGTGTGTTTGCTGAATTCGACACAGAAACCGCCGCTCTTCAGGTGTTAAATAAAGCCCCATCTTGGTTGCGTGGGTTTGTAGCGCGAGGCGTTAACGTCTCGCCACTCCATCGCATCCGTGCTGGGCAGTAGTTTGCGCCGTAGCTCAACGTTTCGTTGTACAGAGACAGATATTACTGTTACTGCCAGTGGTCACTGTGCCGAAAGACTTACTCAGGTAAGTTACTCGCTCAGTCTCTGCCGCCACGGTAACTGGGAAAGTAACCCGTGCTATCTGTTGCTGTCATCCCTGCGCTACCTGCGGTTTTATTGGGTTTTAGACTCTAAATAATTCGGATTGCTTGCAGGGGGCAAGTCAGAGAGTCGCCAGGAGCATAGCTCACTATGTGACTGGTGCGAACAGACGCAGCCAACACCCAAGCAGTTTGAAGTATGACGAATCTATGCCCGTATATATATTGTTGTGATGCCACCTGCCTCTGGGTGAAATCTGATAACAATATCTTCTTCTGGACGCAAGCCTGAGGTTCTTCTCGTGCCTGATATGAAGCTTTTTGCTGGTAACGCCACACCGGAACTAGCACAACGTATTGCCAACCGTTTGTACACCAGCCTTGGTGACGCCGCTGTAGGTCGTTTTAGCGACGGCGAAGTGAGCGTGCAAATCAATGAAAACGTACGCGGCGGTGATATTTTCATCATCCAGTCCACCTGTGCACCTACCAATGACAACCTGATGGAGCTGGTTGTGATGGTGGATGCCCTGCGTCGCGCCTCCGCAGGCCGCATTACTGCCGTTATCCCTTACTTCGGTTATGCCCGTCAGGACCGCCGTGTGCGTTCCGCCCGTGTGCCAATCACTGCCAAAGTTGTTGCCGACTTCCTCTCTAGCGTTGGGGTTGATCGGGTATTGACAGTTGATCTGCATGCTGAACAGATCCAAGGCTTTTTCGATGTACCGGTAGATAACGTGTTTGGTAGCCCGATCCTACTGGAAGACATGTTGCAACAGAATCTGGTCAACCCGATTGTGGTTTCCCCAGATATTGGTGGTGTAGTACGTGCCCGTGCCATTGCCAAGCTGCTCAACGACACCGACATGGCTATCATTGACAAACGTCGTCCTCGCGCCAACGTTTCTCAGGTGATGCATATTATCGGTGATGTCGCAGGCCGTGACTGTGTGCTGGTTGATGACATGATCGATACCGGTGGTACTTTGTGTAAAGCGGCAGAAGCGTTGAAAGAGCGCGGTGCCAAGCGGGTATTTGCCTATGCCACGCACCCTATCTTCTCCGGTAATGCCGTGCATAACATCAAGAACTCGGTGATTGATGAAGTGATTATCTGTGACACCATTCCGTTGTCACCAGAAATCAAGGCACTGAAAAACGTGCGTACTCTGACACTGTCTGGCATGTTGGCTGAAGCTATCCGCCGTATCAGCAATGAAGAGTCAATCTCTGCCATGTTTGAGCATTAATAGTCAATACCCGTGGTCATTCAAGTGCACCACGGGTTTTAGGCTAAGTCACTCAGCGTGTATGAGTGAAAACAGAAAACCCGTTGTTGCGAATGCGCCAACGGGTTTTTTTATGTAACTGAACGGCGAACTCGCGTTGCGTGTCCCTTCGCCGCCACTGAAAGTAAAGTCATAACCACTACTTTAAATGGCACAAACTTTCAGGCTTAAGGAAGGTTCGATTTAATCGGTGGAGTTCAGCGGCATCCTGAGTTGAGCTATTAGTAAAAAGATTTCCAATCTTCAAACTGCCCCCTGATAGGCACCGCAATCGCAAAAAGGCGTCATTAGGTTTTATTGGCCGCCAGCACGTGCTGGCGGCTTCACCAGCTTAAGCTTCAGCGTGATTTATACGCCGTGCCTGATCATACTTTGTCTTCCAGTATTGATTGTTCAGTTCTGAAACCGTGATCCCCACTTTGCTAGAGGCATGGACAAACTTGCCATTTCCAATGTAAACGCCAACGTGGTGTTTCTGCGACGAAATTTTGAAAAATACCAGATCGCCAGTGTTAAGCTCGTTCTTGGCGATGCGCGAACCCAATTTGATCTGCTCGTGGGTGGTTCTTGGCAAACTATAGGAAAATTCGTCTTCAAAAATGCGCTGCATATAAGCAGAGCAATCAATCCCTTTGCGCGAGTTGCCGCCAAGTTTATAACGAACACCTTCCCATTCATCATAATGGTTCAGGATTTTTTTAAGTCTTTGCATGTCGTCGCGGTGCTCTGATTTACCAGGAGCATTTTCGCCGAGAAGCGGTAAATTAAAAAAATCCTGCTTAGTGCTGGTACTTGCAGTGACAGAAGTTGCAGACAACGAGGTTAAAACAAAAATTAATGGAGTGAAAATTTTTAGCATGATGAAATCGATAATGAAAATTGAATAACCATACTCGTCATACTTCAAGTTACATGCATATTGGCTTTGTTACTCGGCCCATCCGGGGCCTCGGCCCTTAGGGGCACCAGCATCAATGCTGTTCAAAAACGCGTAGCGTTTTTGTCCTCAAACTAAAGTTATTAAGAGTACATCCTTGTTTAAAACACCTTCCAGAGCTTTGAAAGAGGCGGCACTATACACGGTTTCTGCTCAGAAACACACCTAGGATTGATTCTTTATTGACCTATTATGGCGTCTAGGTACCCACTATTTTATTAGTGTATTGATTTGTATTTATTTTTTATGTTTATACACTCAATAATTCGAGTAATAGTATGGATTGGCTGGTTATAACCGCGTAAACCTTCCTTATCTCAGTGAGACGGACCGTGATGATTAGGGTTATTACGGCAACGTTTATCGAAGTGTTTAACCCACCAATAGCGGTCAGCAACCTTTTCACGACCACCAATACGCGCACCAGCAAGCCACAACACCGCGCCAATAAAAATACTGGCAAGGGCCCCATGCGTTAAAAATTGTGGCAGACCGAATTGTGATACTTCAGCCAAAATGGAGTATCCGACCCCACCTATCATCACCACCATACCCAATCCCATTAAAACGTTGCCGATAATCTCTGCGCTTTTACGTTTCATTCGTCACCTCTACATTACCTTGTGCCAACTGGGGATATCACTCACTCTGTTAATAACATTAAGTTTAGCCATTAACCTACAAAAAGTGTGCCTTAACGGTCACAAATAGAGACAATAGTTGACCATGATTTACACCACCATAAAAAATGCTAATCAATTGAGTTGTTTTACTTACACGTTCGCCTAACCAACACCTTTGCGCCAGAGTTTTGTCATTCCACGCGCCGGAGGGTAAACTAGTGCCCTTCCGATTATTTTTAGCATGGCGAATTTCCCTGTGAGCAGTATCAAATTGATTGTTGGCTTGGCAAACCCGGGCGCAGAGTATGCCCAGACAAGGCATAACGCCGGTGCCTGGTATGTTGACTTACTGGCTGATCGCCATAACCAACCACTCAAGGAAGAGAGTAAATTCTTCGGTTACACCGCACGCCTGAACCTGGCAGGTAACGACGTGCGTTTACTGGTTCCCACCACCTTTATGAACCTCAGTGGTAAATCTGTGGCGGCGATTGCCAGTTTTTACCGTATTCTGCCGGAAGAAATTCTGGTGGCTCACGATGAGCTAGACTTACCGCCGGGTGTCGCCAAACTTAAGTTGGGTGGTAGCCACGGTGGTCACAATGGCCTAAAAGATATTCAAAGCAAGCTCGGCAATAGCGCCAACTTTTACCGTTTGCGCATTGGTATCGGTCATCCGGGTGATAAAAATAAAGTCGTGGGTTTTGTGCTAGGTAAACCCCCAACAACCGAACAAACATTAATTAATGACGCGATTGATGAGTCGTTACGCTGTACCGATATCCTGCTGACGGATGGCATCACCAAAGCCATGAACCGCTTACACGCCTTTAAGGCAGGTAGTTAGCGGAACGCTCACCAAAGCAACTATACCCAAGTTCATTCAAGTTGCAGGTAGGCGGCAACCGAGTGAATCCCTGGGAACATAGCTAACTATGTGACTAGGGTGAGTGAGTGAAGCCAACAACCCTGCAGTTTGAATGGCGACGGGTAGATCGAGATAACCCAGTATTCAGTGTATAATGGCGCGATAATTTTGCCTTCATCGGGCAGGCTAACATTAACCTATTGATAGTAATAATATTTAAGGTGATATAAACATGGGATTTAAATGCGGTATCGTCGGTCTGCCTAATGTTGGCAAATCCACCCTGTTCAATGCGTTGACCAAAGCGGGAATTGAAGCAGCCAACTTCCCGTTCTGCACCATTGAACCTAATACCGGCGTAGTCCCGATGCCTGATGCACGCCTGGACCAGTTGGCTGAAATCGTCAAGCCTCAGCGCATTCTCCCCACCACCATGGAGTTTGTTGATATTGCTGGGCTGGTAAAAGGTGCTTCTAAAGGTGAAGGCCTGGGTAACCAGTTCCTGACCAATATCCGTGAAACCGAAGCCATTGGCCATGTGGTGCGCTGCTTTGAGAACGACAATATTATTCATGTTAATAATAAAGTCGATCCAGCCAACGATATCGACGTGATCAATACCGAACTGGCCCTGTCTGACCTGGATACCTGTGAGCGCGCCATGCATCGCGTGCAGAAGAAGGCCAAAGGGGGCGACAAAGACGCCAAAGCGGAACTGGCGGCCTTAGAAAAATGCCTGCCGCAGTTGGAAAATGCCGGTATGTTGCGCGCGCTGGATCTGACAGAGGAAGATAAAGCAGCCATCCGCTATTTAAGCTTCCTGACGCTGAAACCGACCATGTATATCGCCAACGTTAACGAAGACGGTTTCGAAAATAACCCCTATCTAGACCAAGTGCGTGATATTGCTGCTGCAGAAGGCTCAGTGGTGGTTGCAGTTTGTGCCGCTGTCGAGTCAGATATTGCCGAACTGGAAGATGACGAACGTGCAGAGTTTATGGCAGAACTGGGGCTGGAAGAGCCTGGTTTAAACCGTGTGATCCGCGCTGGTTATGAACTGCTCAACCTGCAGACCTATTTCACTGCCGGTGTTAAAGAAGTCCGCGCCTGGACCATCCCTGTTGGAGCCACCGCGCCACAAGCCGCTGGTAAAATCCACACCGACTTCGAAAAAGGCTTTATCCGCGCACAAACCATCTCTTTTGAGGACTTTATTACCTACAAAGGTGAACAAGGTGCCAAAGAAGCCGGCAAAATGCGTTCAGAAGGGAAAGACTACATCGTTAAAGATGGCGATGTGATGAATTTCCTGTTTAACGTCTAATTAATATTACCGATCTCAGGACATCTTACGGTGTCTGGCGGATAAGATAACAGACTTAAAATCCACGCGATTGCGTGGATTTTTGTTTTTATAGCAACGTGAATTTTTTTCACTACAGTGCTGTAAAAAACAAGTACAGGGGGAGTACTTTAGTCATGAGTCACCTCTGAGGTAAGAATTTACTCACTTAGTGCCGTGTCCACTATTGCTGGGCCAGTCAGCCGTTAAGAAACGATTAAACTGCAAGACGTAAATGAGCAAATTTCTTGCGCGCAGCTTCAAGCGAAGCTGCTATCTTTGCAGAAGACTGCCCTGTTTCAACCGCCGTTGAGGTTGCTACGGAGCGAACAATGTCTGCGCGAGATGGCTTAGCATAGGATTTATGCATTTTTTTGTTGCTACTCATTGTTGTTACTCATCATGGCTCCCGACATTGAAATTTATAGAGTCAGAAATCAAAGCATGGTTATTATACCGACCTTCCTACACGATTTCACATAACCTAAATCAGAATACAGCCATATAATGGTTATAACCCCAAAAAAACACTCAAACCATCATCACGATCCAGTAGATGATATATTCCAGGGTTCTGCAGAGTTGTTTTTTATGGCTTCAACATAATTAAAAACCAATTCTTTTGCTTCCGCGCTAGAGTCATAGAAATCGGCCAGCGGGCATATTATATTTGCTGCAAGGTTAAGTGATTCCAAGAAGCGTTCTGGGATCATAAATACAACACGGCCAGACAATGCGCGAATGAAGAATTTTTTATTTATTTCCATTTTCGCATCAAAAAATTTAACACCTATCTCGAACATATTATTTTCAGGTGAATAAGCAACAAACCAGCAGTTATCAAGCCAGGATTTTTTGGCTTTCTTCAGGAATTTTTCATCCATATAGGCAAATCCACTACTGCGTACACCTTTTATCATCAGGTTTAAATTTATTCTTATGCACCAATCTTTTACGACACAATAGATAACAAAAACCACTAAACGGATAAGATATGAACCAACCAACAATGATATTATCCAGAACCCCGATAGTGGTTCAAAATAAAAGGTTGATGCAAGTATAGCGATGATAAATGATATTACCTTTAGAGCATCCAGCCATTTATTAGCACTTCGGCGAAACTGGAAAATACAATATATTAGCATTAAGCCAACAAATGTGTAGAAAAAAATCACCGAACCGTTAATCATAAATATTCCATCATACGTAGGTACTTAAGGTCATAAATCACCCACTACAGCACCCGAGTAAATATCTAAGCCCATTGAAAATAATGATGTTTCTTTATCCCGTTTGAGATTTGCTCGTCGCGCATGTTCTGCCAAAAATGCCACTGTAGTACACAGAAAATCCTCTAGAACCACTGGGTTGAGTAAGGCTTCAAGAAGGTTCTGCATCCAGAGTAAGCTGCATCGGGCCACCTTTTGAGTTGAAATACAGACACCTGCAATCAGTCCAGTAGTGAAAGCCACACTCCTCTTTAGTAGAACGGCCAACATACTGCCCCAGACCAGGGTTTGCACAATGTTTTTATCTCGTGTAATGAACGTTTTCAGACCACAAAATGATTTTAACTCTTTGAAAAATAATTCTATCTGCCATCTCATTGAGTAAAGATGACAAATGTCCCATGCAGAAAAGTCACCCCGAGATAAATTGGTGATCAGGTAACCGGTACGTTGGTTCCGTCTATCCCAAAAGGCGATCAGCCGATAGCTTCCAGGACGATTACTCCACTCGAGGCTTAAATCTCGATATTCACCCGGCTCTACGGTTAACTGATTGAACTCACCCTTTTTCAGCTCCATCACGGGTTTACCAAAACAATCCCGAACAATACAGGAATCTGGTTTGAGATTTTTTTTCGCTCGGAAAATGTAGTAACCCCCTGATTGGTTAATGTTATAGCAATAGTTGAGGCTAAAGTAGCCTGCGTCCATCATCACCAAGGTTTCTTTCAATTCATGGGCATAGGGTTGGTATAACCGCTCACTCTCTTTATCGGCATCAATCCCCAGGTAGTTTGCGGTGCCACTCATCAGATCAAGAGTCATATGAAGCTCAATGGCGGCAGGTGCGGTTGGAAATCGCCCCGGGAATACATCCCGAAGGTCAGGATGTAGAGTGAGCGAACTGCCGTCATGTATATGTATATATTTAAATGGAAATTTTTTTGGTAGGTCCTGTTGAAACGGTTGGATTAGCCATTGTGTCATCGCCTCTTCAACCAGTTTTTGCATGAGCCTTGTCAACTGCGGTTTTTTTAATTGATTGTGAAAAGGTTTATAATAAATCAGTGAGTTAGAGATACTTCCCAATGTCCTATGGATGTCAGCCAAATTGGCATGACGCTGATCGCTGAGTGTTCGGACAATGGCAAAAACCATATGGACAGGTTGTACATTACGTAATCGTTGAATAAATTTAAAACTACGAGCTAATTCAAGTAGATAAAAAGGGTTAAACAGGGCTTTTAGCGTATCGCTCAGCGTGGTAATCTTCATAGGTGTCGTGGCCTTGAGTGGACCTTTTTGTGGTGAAAATATCTGATCATAGTCACGGCGCAACTTCAAGTTTTTTCTGATTTTTATCAATGTATTACGCTAAGATCCTACCTATGAATATTCCATAGTGATAAAGGTACCACCCGCAACCATCTCAACGCCCAAGATATTATAAATTTTCGCGTTGTATCACAAGCCGAGTACGTTTTGCGCTCTATACTCGTCATACTTCAAGTTGCATGTGTGTTGGCTTTCCTCGCTCACCCCAGTCACTTACCAGTGTAAACTCCTGGGGATTCTCTGCGTTGCCGCCTTCCTGCAACTCGAATTATTTAGTGTATATTCTGATAGTCTGCGAAGTATGTCTCAGGTCAACGTCTCCATCACCCGAGTTAAAAAATCACTTTTTAAACCATGCAAGCACTATCTCCCCTATCTTCGCAGCAAAACCAGCATAACCAAATTCAGGTCATAAACCTGCTTAATCTGTACCGATTACCGAGTTTTAGGGAAATTCCTATTTATTGGCTACTCACTGGTAACAGCTACCAACTACCAGTAAGATGCCATTTTATGCTGATGAAAAATTTCACTCGACATAGGGAAACCGTCAAGATGAACAAATCGCAATCTGGCTTAGATAAAAAATATATAATATCAAAAGGCTATATCGTTTTTTTCTCGTCGCATCAATGTGCCTACCCTTGATGACTCACTCGGCACTGGCTGCAAGCCCCAGAGAAATAAAACAGCTATTCATCAGTTATCTACTCAAATGATTTGCCTAGAGAGTAACTAAATGTTGCATAAAATTAAAATCTATAGCAGCTTACTTATCACTGCATTTTGCCTGCCGCTGATACTTCACTCGGCGCAGGCTGCAACGCCTGATGAAATAGCAACGTTTTATGTATCTAGCCCCATTGGCGCACATACAATTTGCAGTTACTCCTACTCTCATACATTACCTAAGGGCCATTCGACTAAAGCAAATGTCGTTATCAATAGCGTCGCTCTGAGCAATGACGGTCGTAAGGTTCGCTATCAAACTGAAGAAGTTCATACTGGTATTGCTGGAAAAGTATTTATGAACGTTAAATATACTTCAAACAGCCAAAATGAAGCGGAAAACAGGCGTATTAAAGCTAACATTGAAAGTGATTCGGTACAAATAGACAAGCCCGATTCACCCTCCGCTGTAGCAGATATACTGGCTTATTATAAATCCCTTCCGGCGTATTATTATGACTATAAAGATATCCAATTTACCGCCTCTGGGAGCTATATCATCACGTCAAAATATGCAACTATGAGTGATATCACTTGTAGGCATGCGGCCTCAGAGGTAGCGCAACGGCGGAGGATAGGAAATCTACCGACTTTTTGGCTTGAACTCTCCACTAAACTGCAATTAGCTCGTTGGCTGGTATTATAACGGCTATGACTCAAGCGCCGTCACACCATCACAACGGCACCATTCACAACGGCATTAGTACATTTGCGATACTCACTTGGGCTAACGCCGACGCGTTTTTTTAATACCTAAGAGAATGACAGCGCTTCATATACACGCTGTGATAGTGATAGGGCCCAGCAACCTCTCGGTATCGGCAAAATAGGGCTGTCGAAACCTGGTGACGATTGATACTGGGCACTCTAGTCACTGTCTACTTTTGTTCCTGACTACTCTTGTTACTGATCATTCTTGTTACTGATCATTCTTGTTACTGACCATTCTTATTACTGACTACTATGAATAAAGGAAAGAGGCACCCTGATCTGCCGAAGAGACATTTTCCCGGCATATCTTGAACAATCCCCGTCCCCAACTCTGCTGCAGGCGCTCGGTATCACATTGTGCCCCTGTTCGCCCAGTGCTAGCCGTTAGATTCTCCAACTGTCCGGTATTCGCATCAACGCGGATCAGATCCCCCTCTTCAATCAAACCAATCGCGCCCCCGCGCAAGGCTTCAGGTGAGACATGGATCGCTGCCGGGATTTTGCCCGATGCGCCAGACAGGCGGCCATCCGTCACTAACGCAACATGGTATCCCGCTTTCTGTATATTGCCCAAAATAGGCATCAACTTATGCAACTCAGGCATACCATTTGCCGCTGGGCCGTTAAAACGGACAACAACCACACAATCCTGATTCAATTCACCGCGCTGGTAAGCGGCTTCCACCTCATGCTGACAATGGAAAACTTTTGCCGGTGCCTCAACCTCACGGTGTGCTACAGCAACCGCAGACACTTTCATCACCGCTTGCCCTAAATTGCCGGTTAACACCTTAATACCGCCAGAAGGTTGAAACACGCTATCAGGTAATGAAATAACCGTGGGATCTTTACTTTCATCACAGGCCTGCCACACCAACTGATTGTCCACCCATTGTGGTGACTTCAGTTGGTCAATAAACTCGCCAAACACCGGCTTGACATCACTGTGTAGCAACTGGGCTTGATGCAATCGGGTCATCAGCATTGGCACTCCACCAGCTTGCTCAAAAGCATTGATATCTGCAGAACCATTCGGATAGACATTCACCAACAAAGGCACCACATCGGAAAGATCACTAAGATCCTGCCAAGTGAGTAAAATCCCAGCGGCACGGGCCACCGCAAGCATATGAATAGTGTGGTTAGAACTGCCCCCAGATGCCAAAAGGGCAATCAAACCATTGACCAGGCTCTTTTCTGTTACCACCTCATACAGCGGGCGATAATGTCGTGAACCTATCGTCATGGAGGCCAGCCGTACTGCAGCATATTCCGTCAAGGCATGGCGCAACGCGGATGTGGGTGGCACAAATGCCGAACCCGGTAGCATCAATCCCATCGCCTCAAACACCAATTGATTCGTGTTTGCCGTGCCGTAGAAGGTACATGTTCCAGGGGAGTGATAGGAAGCACACTCCATTTGCAATAATGCCGTCTCATCAACGACACCCGCTGCATATTTTTGGCGCACATCCACTTTTTGGTCATTAGTAATCCCGGACCCCATTGGGCCAGCAGGAATAAAGGCGGTTGGCAGGTGCGCGAATTCTAGCGCCCCCATCAATTGGCCCGGTGCAATTTTGTCACAAATACCCAAAAGAAGTGTGCCATCAAACATATTATGGCTGAGTGAAAATGCCGTAGACTGGGCAATAAGATCACGCGAAAACAGAGACATATCCATTCCCGGCTGCCCTTGTGTCACCCCATCACACATTGCAGGAACGCCCCCCGCTATTTGTGCGGTATGACCGAGTGGCGCCAGCGCTTGCTTAATTTGGTCTGGATACTCTTTATAGACCTGATGTGCACTCAGCATATCATTGTAGGCACTGACAATGGCTAAGTTCGCCCGGGTCAAATCGAGAATATTGGCCTTGTCCTGTGAACAGGATGCCGCTACCGCATGGGCCAAATTGCCACAAGATAGCGATGCTTTCCCCTTGCCCTTCGACTGCTGCTGCTTTGCCACTGCCAAAAATTGCTGGCGCAAGGCACGACTACGCTCCACAATCCTTTCAGTCACGGCACTTACCATAGGATTGAGCTGTTTGTTCATCGCTTTTATCCTACCTATTTGCGGTGTCGAGCTGATTCAATGCAATTAATGCACGCTCAACCACGTTATCAATATCAGTGTCGATATCGACCACTGCGACTTGCAGCTCATTATCAGGTCGCTCTAAGGTATTGAATTGGCTTTCTACCATATTCTGTTTCATAAAGTGCCCTTTACGCGCCATCATACGAGCCATGATCAAATCAAAACTACCATCAAGAAAGACAAAACTGACATTTTGGTTACCGTTGCGGATCTGGTCACGGTAACTCTTTTTCAGTGCCGAGCAGACAATAACACCTTGTTCATTTTTACTTTCTAAACTGAAAGCGGCATCACGAATGCGCTCTAGCCAAGGTTTGCGATCTTCATCATTCAAAGGCTGTCCACTGGCCATTTTTATAATGTTCGCTTTAGGATGAAGGTCATCCCCATCAATAAACTTTGCCCCTAACCGTTGTGCAAGCATGGCTCCAACCGTGCTTTTTCCGCTGGCGCAAACGCCCATCACAATAATACTACTACCGGCCATATGAACTCCTCGCATTGTATTCTGGGTATCTCCCTCATCCTTCAAGTTGCCTGGCTATCGGTGGCCGTGACTTACGGCATCAACACTTAAGGGTCATCCTGAAGTACTTGGATCATCCTTAACTACGACAGTGCAGTTAGCTCACTAGGCTGTTCGGCACATGCGTTCAGCTCGTTTTCTGGAACTGGAGTCGCTGCCTAGCGGTATCCCGACCTGCATCTTGATAGAAATTTGGTATAGATCTCATTTTTGAATAACAGTTGAAAATATGACTTTATATTACTCACTTTACCAGTAACATGTTACCCGTAACTTTTAGATTTGTGAACTGAAACACGAAGCAAGCTAACCATAAAATAATGAGGTACAGCCATGGAGCAAATAACCAACCCCACGCACTTGCTGATCATTGCAGGTTGCGCTATCGCTGCTCTACTTTTTTTAATAATGAAACTGAAAGTTCATGCTTTCGTCTCTCTTACTTTGGTCAGTTTAGGTACCGCACTGGCAACAGGCGTTAGCCCTGACAAAGTCGTTCCAACCATGATGACTGGTTTTGGTGGCACCCTGGCTTCTGTGGCTTTGTTGGTCGGCTTAGGTGCCATGATCGGCAAAATCCTGGAAATAACCGGAGGGGCAAAAGTCCTGGCAGACACCCTGATTGGTCGTTTCGGTGAAAAGAAAGCCCCTTTCGCACTGGGGGTGGCCTCCTTACTGTTCGGCTTCCCGATCTTCTTTGATGCGGGTCTGATCGTCATGATCCCGATTATTTTCAGCGTGGCTAATCGTTTTGGTGGCTCATTGCTGAAATATGCCCTACCTGCTGCCGGTGCATTTGCTGTTATGCACGCCTTCGTTCCACCACATCCTGGTCCTGTCGCCGCTGCCGATCTGTTAGGTGCCGACATGGGCTTACTGCTGGTTATTGGTCTGTTGGTTGCTATCCCAACCTGGTATCTAGGCGGGTATTTATTCGGTCTGTATGCGGGCAAAAAATTCAATATTCCGTTATCAAAACTGCTGTTTAATGATGAACAAATCATTGATAACGACAAGCTGCCCGCTTTCGGCACTGTCTTGTTTATTCTGTTATTACCTGTTTTATTGATCTTTTTAGATACTGGCCTGAATACGTTGAGTGTCACTGGCGTCATTGATGGCAAAAGTACCGTTGTTCAATTCCTCCGTATGTTCGGTAAAACCCCTGTAGCACTGTTAATCACGCTGCTGGTTTGCTTGGTGGTCTTTGCCAAAGATTTTGGTATGAGCAAACTGGAAAAACTGTGCGGTGACTCATTAGCGCCAATCTGTGCTGTGATTCTGGTTACCGGTGCAGGCGGGATGTTCGGCGGTGTGTTGCGTTCGAGTGGTATCGGTGATGCATTAGCCGGTGTGCTGCAAGACACCGGTATGCCGCTGATTGTCGCTGCATTTGTCATCTCTACCTGTTTGCGCGTTGCACAAGGGTCGGCGACGGTAGCATTGACTACCACCGCTGGGCTTATCTCACCTATCGTGGCGCAGACTACCGGTTTATCCAGCCTGGATTTATGCTTTATCGTTATCTCTATCGCAGGGGGCGCAACCGTACTTTCTCACTTTAACGATTCTGGTTTCTGGCTGGTTTCTCGTCTTATGGGTATTGACGAAAAAACCACGTTAAAAACCTGGACGGTGATGGAAACGCTGTTGGGCAGCATTGCATTTATTATTGTTGCCACGCTCAGTATCTTTTTGTAAGACAGTAAATGAAAACACGGGGCAGAGAATCGTTATCTGTCCCCGTCAATCCTCACCTTGCTCCTCATACCTCATACCATCACAGCGGCGTAGCACATTTGCGATATTCACTTGGGCTCACGCCGACGCGTTTTTTAAATACCCGCGAGAAGTAGAGTTGGTCGTCATAACCAACTTGTTGCCCAATGGCCGCGACGGACATCGGGGTGGTTTGCAACAAGAGTTTAGCCCGGATAATCCGCTGATCTTCACGCCAACGTACAATACCCACCCCGACCTGCTCACGGAACAGGTGGGCCAGCCGTGAGGGCGAGAGAAATACCTGCTGCGCCAGTGCCTCTACCGATATCTCGGCAGCAAGGGATTCACTCAGGATCTGGCAAGCCTGGAGGACCCGGTGGTCAATCGTCGGATACTCCGCCAGAGAGGAAGCTTCATAACAGCGGATCAATAGCCGCTCCAGCAGGTTCATCGCTAATTGTTCTGACATCGGCCGTAGTTGCTGGTTAGTCTCTTCAATAGCACGGAACAGGCCATCAAACTCATCAAACAACTGGCTATCCGCTAAGTTTAACCGCCCAACGTTATCCACTACCCGTGGCCATTTAAGCCAATCCGCCCAATACGCTCTTGGCCGGAAGTAGACCCAGCGGTGAAACCAGACAGGGGCATCCGCTGCCCGGCCATAATGGTGTACCGCCGCCGGGGGAAACAGCAGCAAATCACCTGGCTCCACGGTAAAGGCCTTATCCCCCTGAAAAACCTGCCCTTTACCCTTGATGGTTAAATTGACAATAAACCCCTTCATACCGCGGGGCCGGTCAATAATAAAATCAAGGGTACTGTCTTGTGCAATGGGCGTCATACCGGAAACCAGGAACACGTCAAACGCATATCCTGGCAATAGGGGGTTAAGCTGTTTTGGCTTCTCTTTTTGCATTGATGACATGGCAGTAAAAAGCGTTTCGGTAAAACAATCACTATGACCCATTATAGAGACTCATTTTGGGAAATACGCGGTCAGGCAAACCGCATAATGTAAAAGTACTCCACTGGCCCACAATGGAAGTATCAGGCCAGCCACACACTGGCCTGATAGACCCAGCATCAATAAATCTGCAGGCGTATTCTACCTGGCTGTTGATTGAACTGGGGCATATAGGGTGCAAACACAGCGCATTACACCCGTGCTTTACGCAACTGCTTGTAACGGTCGAACAGTACTGCGGCCAGCAGGATCAAGCCTCGCACCACATATTGAGCGAACGGGGAAATATTGAGCAAGTTCATCGCATTTTCCATCAGCCCCAGAATCAGCACCCCGGCGATGATGTACGAAATCTTGCCTATCCCCCCTTTCATTGAGACGCCCCCCAACACACAGGCGGAAATCACTACCAGCTCGAAACCAATAGAGGTCATCGGCTGCCCAGAAGTCATACGAGAGGCGAGTATAATACCAGCAATTGAGGCGATCAGCCCGGTCATGGCGAAGATGATAATCTTGGTACGCACCACGTTAACCCCGGCCAGACGCGCGGCTTCTTCATTCCCCCCCATCGCCAGCGTATTGCGACCAAAGGTGGTTTTGTTCAGCAGCAAACCAAACAGCACAAAGCAGATAATAGTCAGCCAGACCGGTGTCGGGACGCCAAATAACGCGGAATTACCCAACTGGAAGAAATCCTCTTCCACAATGCCTACCGCTTTACCATCCGAGATAATATAGCCCACACCCCGAGCCATCTGCATGGTCGCCAGCGTGGTAATCAAGGCATTGATCTTGAATTTAGCCACCACAATGCCGTTGATCAGGCCAAAAAATAGCCCAACCGACATGCCAGCCAAAATACCGAAAGTAATACTCTCGGTGGCATTAATGGCTACTGCACAGGCAACCCCAGAGCAGGCAACCACCGACCCCACCGACATATCGAACTCACCGGAGGCCAGGCAAAACAGCATCCCGCAGGCCACCATACCCGACATGGACACCGCCAGGCCTAGCCCGCGCATATTGATCAGGCTGGCAAAATTGGGCACCAGTATGCATGCCAGTAGAAACAGGATGGCAAAAATCACCAGCATCCCATATTGATCCCAGATGCGAGCCAGTTGTACTCTGGAACCGGTAGCGACTGAATCCATCGCGCTCTGGCCAGTAGAGGACGTTGTTGTCATGATATTTCTCCTAGTTGTTCTGAGCTTGGTCACAGCGAATTAACGGGCTGGCATCGCCAGGTTCAACACTTTGACTTCATTGGCATCGCTGTGGGAAAGCTCACCCGCAATTTCCCCCTCGCGCATAATCATGACTCGATCAGCAATCCCCAACACTTCCGGCAACTCGCTGGATACCACCACGACGGCAATACCCACCTTAGCCAGATCGTAAATCACGTTATAGATTTCGTTTTTTGCGCCCACATCAATGCCCCGGGTCGGCTCATCAAGCAAAATGACTTTCATATCTTCAGAGAGCCAACGCCCCAGAATCGCTTTCTGCTGGTTACCGCCAGAGAGGTTCATAATGGCTTGCTGAGGGGACGGGGTTTTAACCCGCATATCGCGGATGCGCAGTTGGGCGTTGCTATCTTCCCACTGTTGGTTGATCCAAAAGCCTCCCCAGGCTTTGTGGCGGCGAGCACTGATATTGATATTTTCCTGCACCGAATGGATAGGGATAATCCCCAAGGCCTTACGGTCCTCGGTACACAGCATGATCCCGCTGCGGATAGCATCAATCGGGCTGCGAATCGACACTGGTTGGCCAAATACCGCAATCTCACCCGACACCATCGGGTCAGCACCAAAAATCAGCTTCATCAGCTCACTACGCCCTGCCCCCACCAGGCCAAAAATACCGAGGATCTCCCCACGCTTCACCTCAAACGATACCGGCTGTTGCAAACCGGGCCCCATCAGGTTGCGTACCTGCAGCCCCACTTCCCCATGGGGGCGCGGCAGGTAGCCGTAGATATCGGTCAGCTCACGCCCGACCATGGTTTTCACCAGCAGGTCACGGCTAACCTCCGCTATGGCGTCAAAGGTGCGCACAAACTGACCATCTTTAAATACCGTAATGGCGTCACAGAGCTCAAAAATCTCATCCATACGGTGGGAGACATACAGAATCACCTTGCCCTCATCACGCAACTGGCGAATAACGCGAAACAGTTGCTCAATTTCCCGTGATGACAGGCTGCTGGTGGGTTCGTCGAAGGCGATAATTTGCGCATCCCGCGTTAATGCCTTGGCAATCTCTACCATTTGCCACTGGCCGAGGGAGAGATATTTAAGCGGTGTTTCCGGCGCAATATCCATCCCCAGGCGCGCCAATTGTTTGGCGGCATTCTGGTACAGCTCATCTCGCGCAATCATGCCATGGCGGGTGGGCAGTTGGCCCAGGTAGATGTTCTCGGCAATACTCATTTCGGGTACCAGGTGTAACTCCTGATAGATGATGGCAATGCCACTCTCCAGCGCCTCCACGGTATTGCGGAACACCCTCTCCTCCCCGGCTAGCTTGACAACCCCCTGGGTGGGAGCCTGAAATCCACTGAGGATCTTGAGCAGGGTTGACTTACCGGCACCATTTTCCCCCATCAACGCATGTATCGTCCCCTGTTGGCAGGAAAACGAGACATTCTGCAGCGCTTTGACACCGGGGAACTCTTTGCTGATACCGAAAAACTCCAGATAAGGAACTGACTGATTCATGTGCTCACTCCAGATTGCCGGCATAACATGGCCTGTTATGCCGGTATATATCCGTGGTCATCTATACTCTTCATACTTCAAGCCGCTTGGGTGTTAGCTGCTCTTTGTCACCCCAGTCACATAGTCAGCTATGCTCCTGGGGTGTCCATCGCTGGCCGCCTACAAGCAACTCGAATTATTTTGGGTATAAGTTGCCGTACCCGATTGCAAGCGGGTATCGTAACCCGGTCTATCACAACCCTTTCTTCTTCAGTTCCTCCTTAAAGTTATCCCGCGTGATCAGCACCACATCGGTCACTTCGGTGAATTTGGTGGGTTCTTCCCCCTTGCTGACCCAGTCATGCAACATCTGGATGCTCTTATAACCATGTACATCCGGGCTCGGCAACAGCGACCCGAGGAAGCCAGTCTGGGTGGATTTGGAGAGTTCATTCACCGCATCAACGCCATTGATACCAATGCCGATGACGTTCTCCGCTTTGAAGCTCTGTCCTTCGGTAGCGCGAACCCCACCCAGCACGGTGTTGTCGTTCATGCCGACAATCAGCCAACTCTTGACTTCTGGGTGCTGCACCAGCATCGAGTTGGCGGCATCCAGCGCGCCGGGGATATCATTTGTTTTGGTAGGAACGCGATAAATTTGGGCAGCAGGGAAACCGGCACTCTCCAGTGCGCTTACGGAACCTGCCACGCGACGGCGAGCGGTATCTAACTCATCAGCAGTGATGGCTAACACCCCGGTGGTTTTCACATCCCATTTGCGTTTGAGCATCTCCTTATACAGCTCTTCCCCCTGGCGCTCGCCGATCTTGGTGGCCGCCATCATCACCAGCGGCACCTGTTCCATGGGCTTGCCTTTGGCATTGACAAACTGGTCATCCACCGCGATCACTTTCAAATCCAGGCTTTTGGCTTTCGCCATAATGGCTGAGCCTAATTTCGGGTCTGGGGTACAGATTACAAAGCCTTTGGCGCCACTGGCGGCCAAGCTATCAATGGCGTTAAGCGTCTTTTCACCATCGGGTACCGCTATCTTAATCACCTCGAAACCAAGGTCTTTACCGGCTTTATCGGCAAAGTTCCATTCCGTCTGGAACCAGGGCTCCTCTGGCTGTTTAACCAGATAACCCAGTTTCAACGTCTCTGCTGAAAAAGCAGAATTTACCATACCGAGAACAAACCCTACCGCAATCATGCTATTAACTATTTTATTCATGCCAGCGTCTCCAATTGTTCTATTAATTCCTATGTCAACCAAGCACTTCCCACTCTCTTACTCAACCAATGATTAGAAAATGCCATTTTTAAACATGACGTTACTGTTATCACCAGATGGAGGATAAAGTTGTAGCTGTTTTAAATATAAAAAATGGAGAGCAGGATCACGCCATGAAATTGTAGCTATTTCGTCTATATTTTTAGCAAAAAAGTGATGTTTAAAAATTTTAGAACTTCATCACTCTCCATAACCAATAGCGTTTAAATCCATATTTTTAGCAAGCCATTGCTAACCGTTAATTGGCCTCATCTCCTATGGTTCCTTCCTAGAAATCCTTTCATTGATGGTCAGGAGCCTTTATGTCTGAACACAGCAGACCGGACAATATTGTCATCGGACTCGACTTCGGTAGCGATTCGGTCAGAGCACTTGCCGTGCGTTGCCACGATGGTGCCGAACTGGAAACCCAGGTTGTCTATTACCCGCGCTGGCAAGCGGGAAAGTATTGCCAGCCGCAGCACAACCAATTCCGTCATCACCCACTCGATTATCTGGAATCGATGGAGCAGGCAGTGGTGCAGGTGGTGAATAAGCTCACCCCAGCACAACGGGCGGCAATCTGCGGTATCGGCGTGGACAGCACGGGCTCAACGCCAGCGCCGATTGATAAACAAGGGCGTGTCTTGGCCCTGCGCCCGGAATTTGCCGACAACCCCAATGCGATGTTTGTGTTGTGGAAAGACCACACCGCCATTGAAGAAGCCGAAGCGTTCACCGCACTTTGCCATAGCGGCCGCTTTACCGATTACAGCCGCTACATTGGGGGGATTTATTCCTCGGAGTGGTTTTGGGCCAAGATCCTGCATGTTTCCCGTGTGGATGCCGCCGTGCGGGCTGCGGCCTGCAACTGGATTGAGTTATGCGACTGGGTGCCCGCCATTTTGAGCGGCACCCAGGCCCCGGCAGATATCAAGCGCGGGCGCTGTGCTGCCGGTCATAAGTCTTTGTGGAACCCCAACTGGGGTGGTTTACCCGCCACCGACTTCCTTAATGCGCTGGATCCGCTACTCACCGAGCAACTGGATAGCCCGCTATTTACCGACAGTTGGACGGCGGATATTCCTGTTGGCACCCTGACAGCGGAGTGGGCGGAACGCTTACAGCTGAGTGATAAAGTGGTGGTGGCGGGTGGTGCCTTTGACTGCCATATGGGGGCCGTTGGGGCAGGTGCCGGCAAACATGCACTGGTGAAAGTAATAGGGACCTCTACCTGCGACATCCTGATGGCCGACCACGCCACCATTGACGAACGCGCTATCGCTGGCATCTGCGGCCAAGTAGATGGCAGTGCTGTGCCGGGGATGGTGGGGCTGGAAGCAGGCCAATCAGCCTTTGGTGACATTTACGCCTGGTATCAACGCCAGTTGAGCTGGCCGTTAGACCAACTCGCCGAGCAATACCCCGAATTGCGCAGTGCCATTGAAGCGCACAAGCAGCAAATCTTGCCAGACCTTGCCGCCGCCTGGGAGCAACAATTGTCGCTACCCCATTTGCCGGTGGTGCTTGACTGGTTTAATGGCCGGCGAACCCCTTATGCCAACCAACGCCTGCAAGGCACCATTACCGGGCTCAACCTCAGTACTGATGCCCCCACGCTGTTTGGTGCGCTGGTCACCTCCACCGCATTTGGCGCACGTAGCATTATGGAGTGCATGACCAGCCAGCAAGTCGCGGTAGAACAGGTGATCGCGCTGGGGGGGATCGCGCGTAAATCCCCCGCCATCATGCAAACCTGTGCTGATGTGATGAACCGCCCGATTCAGGTTGTGGCCTCAGACCAATGTTGTGCGCTGGGTGCCGCCATCTTCGCCGCCGTTGCCGCAGGGGTTTATGCCGATGTGGCCAGCGCCCAGCAGCATATGGCCAGTGCTGTGGAACGCATTCACCAGCCGCAACCGCAACGCGTCGCTGACTACGAGCAACTCTATCAACGTTACCTTGCCTGGGGTGCGGCGGCAGAACCGCTCTACAACCAAGGAGTGGCACGATGAACCTTCGCACACTTAAAGAGCAGGTACTCACCGCCAATCTGGATCTGCCCCGCCATCATCTAGTGACTTTTACCTGGGGCAATGTGAGCGGGATTGATCGTGAGCGCAATCTGGTGGTGATCAAACCCAGTGGTGTCAGTTACGACAAAATGCAACTGAATGACCTGGTGGTGCTTGATCTGGCCGGTCAGCAAATCGAAGGGGAATTACGCCCCTCTTCCGACACCGCGACTCATCTGGTGCTTTATCGGCACTATCCTGATCTCGGGGGGGTGGTACATACCCACTCCACACACGCTACCGCCTGGGCTCAAGCAGGCTGCGCCATCCCGATTTTTGGTACCACTCAGGCTGACTATTTCAACGGTGAAATCCCCTGTTCACGTCTGCTAAGCCCCAGCGAGGTGGATGAAGATTACGAAGGGTTGACCGGTCATCTTATTGTCGAAACCCTGCAGCAAACGCCAGTTCTCACCATGCCGGGTGTGCTGGTGGCCAACCACGGCCCGTTCAGTTGGGGTAAAGACGCCGATGATGCCGTACACAACGCGGTGGTGCTGGAAGAAGTCGCACGCATGGCCTGGCTCACCCGCCAGATCAATCCGCAGGCAACTCCACTGCCCGACTATCTGCTGCACAAACACTACCAACGCAAACATGGCAAACACGCCTACTACGGCCAGACAAAAGCTTAACCCAAGGAGATAACGATGGAATTGATGAAACAGCTCGAAGTATGGCTGCTGGTGGGTAGCCAGCATCTTTATGGTGCCACCGCACTGAAACAGGTTGCCGACCATGCTCACACCATCACCAACCTGCTGAATGAACGCGCGGGGCTACCCATTAAAATCGTGCTCAAGCCCACCGGCACCACCCTTGATGAAATCAGCAACGTCGCCCGTGATGCCAACCACAGCGAGCAGTGTGCGGGGCTGATGGTATGGATGCACACCTTCTCACCGGCCAAGATGTGGATCCCGGCGCTCAGCCAGTTGCAGAAACCCTTGCTGCAGTTTCACACCCAGTTCAACCGCGATCTGCCCTGGAGCGAGATCGACATGGACTTTATGAACCTCAACCAGACTGCCCACGGTGGCCGCGAGTTTGGCTTTATGGGGGCGCGCTTGCGGTTGCCACGCACCATTGTTGTGGGTTACTGGCAAGATGAAGAAGTGCATCGCAAAATTGCTAACTGGATGCGCATCGCCGCCGCCATTTATGATAGCCGCCAGATGAAGATCGCCCGTTTCGGCGACAATATGCGTAACGTTGCTGTCACCGAGGGCGATAAAATTGAAGCGCAGATCAAGTTTGGCTATCAAGTGAACTACCACCCGGTGGGTGACTTGGTCAACGTGATCAACGCGGTGCCCGAAGCCGATATCGAGGCGCTGCTGGCAGAATATGAGCAGAGTTATACCCTGACCCAAGTGGTACAGCCAGGGGGCGCGCTGCGTAGTCATTTATATCAAGCAGCGCGGCAAGAACTGGGAATAAAACAATTCCTTACCGCCGGTGGCTTCTCGGCTTTTACCACCACCTTTGAAGACCTCTATGGCATGCACCAACTGCCGGGCCTTGCTTGCCAACGCCTGATGCAACAAGGCTTCGGTTTTGCCGCAGAGGGCGATTGGAAAACCGCAGCGCTGCTACGCACCATCAAGGTAATGGGCCATGGTTTGCCGGGTGGCAGCTCCTTTATGGAGGATTACACCTACCATCTTGAAGCTGGCAACAAGCTGGTGCTGGGCTCGCACATGCTGGAAGTGTGCCCTTCCATTGCTGCCGCCAAACCAGTGCTCGACGCTCAGCATCTGGGGATCGGCAATAAAGCCGCACCAGCACGTCTACTGTTTGCCGCGCCGGCGGGCAAAGCGGTCAATGCCAGCCTGATTGATATGGGTAATCGCTTCCGTCTGGTGGTCAATCAGTTAGAGGTGGTGGATTTGCCACAAGCAATGCCAAAACTCCCGGTGGCCAGCGCCTTGTGGCGTGCCATGCCGGATCTGGAAACCAGTGCTGAAGCCTGGATCCTGGCGGGTGCCGCCCACCATTCAGTATTTACCCAATCGGTGGATATCGCCCAATTGCGCAACTTTGCCGAAATAATGGGCATTGAATGTGTGGTCATTGATAAAGAAACCCGCATTCCTGACTTCAAACAAGCGCTACAGTGGAATGAGGTTTATTACAAAATCTGCCAATAAATAATCGTGCCAAATGCCGCTTGATATTAGCCTCTGGCTGGTGGGCATGATGCGGAACGCTGACACGCCGCAACCCCGTATATGGACGCTCGTATCGCGCGTCCATGCGCTCCACGGTGCATCGTACCGATCCGCAGTAGTATTAGGCGCAGCTATTTATAGCGGGTTATTAAGCAGGGATGGTATTGATGAAACTCCTGGTGCAAAACGCCTGGAACATTTGGAACAAAATGCGGCAGCCGTTGACCTACAACTGACCGATAACGAACGCACCCAATTGGAAACCACCTTCGCACCAGAAAACATTTCAGGTGGCCGATACCCAGCGGCGATGGAAACCATGTCGCAAAAATAAAGAGACTGAGTCTGGAGGCAGCGCGAGGCGGCCTCCAGCTATTTATCCGTCACCTTTCAAACTGTAGATGCTGATGACAGTCAGCCCGGACCAATAATTAAAGCATTGTTATCACGCTGCAACCGAGGATAAACTCCCCAATCAGCCATACCAAGCTGTATTGAAGATTCAGCAATATCTCTTGCCATCTCAAACAGTAATACCCGGAGTGAGCCCTATAACCATGAATGTGTTGTTTGTATGTAGCCGCAACCAATGGCGCAGCCCTACCGCTGAAAGAATATGGCAGCGGACGCCGGGTCTGGTGGTCAAGTCAGCAGGTACCAGTCGCTATGCCAAAAAAACCGTCACACATGAATTATTGCGCTGGGCGGAGATGATTTTTGTCATGGAACAAAAGCACAAAAATCGCTTAGTTGCTGACTACCGCCAACTGTTAGAACACAAAGCAATTTACGTTATTGATATACCGGATGAGTATCAGTATATGGACCCGGAACTTGTCACATTGCTGGAACAATCTACCGAATCTATTCTGGCGCCTTTTATCATAAAAAATTGATCAGATAATAAAGGAAATAAGATGAAACTGATTAACCCTACGGACCTACATACCCCATTAGGGGCCTACTCTCATTCCGCAATTCTCGACCATGATAAATCACTATACACTAAATAATTCAAGTTGCGTGTAGGCAGCCAGCGATGGAGTCCCCAGGAGCATAGCTGACTATGTGACTGGGGTGACAGAGTGCAGCTAACACCCAGGCAGCTTGAAGTATGACGAGTATATTGGTGATTTCAGGGCAGATAGGTATGCGCCAGGATGGTTTTGTCCCTAAAGAACAATCTCAGCAATTTAGCCTAGCGCTCGACAACATCCGTAAAAATGTCGAAGCACAGGGCTTAAGCGTCAGTGATATCATCAAAATGACCTTTTACTGGGGAGGCGAAACACTGCCCGCAGAGGAGCGTAACCTTATTTTGACCCCTTGGTTGCAAGGGCATCAGCCCTGTATGACGATGGTCACCGTTAAAGGACTGGCCAGGCCCGACTTGTTAATTGAAATTGAAACCTTTGCCGAGGGGAAGATTCATGCCCGATAACATTGCCGGGTAAAAACGCCTCAATTCTTTCCAACCTATCCGCTTCACCAATGCGTTCCAGCACTTGTTGGATATAGGCCCTCTGTATTAAATGAATGCAGAGGCAGTGTTGCGCAGTCAATGGCTAAAAAACAGGTGCTGATTTAAGGGAGCTTACGATCATCGCAGCATAGAAAATTGTTCGAGATTAGTACGCCCTAATGGGCCACCAAAACAATACCGCCTTCTAGGAAGGCGGATTTTTACTTTGCGCAACTGAGGTAATTTTTACTGGAATCAGTAAGTCAAGCCATGCCCGAAGGGGTAGATGACTTCACCTTCAGGAGATTTGATATCAACAGGCAATTTACCGCTAGGAACATTAAAGATGAGGGTGTCAGTCTCATTTTTAAACAATGTTCTGATGCCTGCCCGAATATTGGCTTCAAGAGAGTTACGATTGTTGTTGGTAACATCAAACCCGGTGATACCATAAATAGCCAGGTTGGCGGTCACATTATCCAGATAAGCAATGTCATAGGGATTGCGTGATGAGATAACAACCAGGGGTATACCCAATTCTCTCGCTTTATCAATGGTCTGCTGTGCAGCACGCCCTTTGTTTTTTAGATTGTAAGTGACCAGAATAACCAGATCGTTGGCTTCAATACTCTCTTCCAGATTGGCTGGCACGGTTTGCTGATCCAGCTTATATGCCAGGCTGGAAACTGTGATTTCCTGGTTTTCAAGCTTGCTTGCAATGTTTTGCAATTCACTGCGGATAATATCATTGCGCGTATTTTCATCAGAAATGATCAGCACATTATTCTGTCCATTAAGGGAATAGGGCAACAGATTGTCATTCTTGATAAGCGTAACGGAGTGCTCTGCCACTTTCTGTTCATCGCTTTTATGCGCAGGTGAAGCAACGACAGATTGAGCGTACTCTAAAGTATGTGAATTGTTTGTGGCACCGATCTTTTTAGCCAACTTAGTTTGGACAACCCGGGTCGCGGCTTCTTGTAGGCGCGACGCAAACTCTGGATTTTTAGCGTATTGAGTTTCCAGGTATTGGTAAAGATCTTCCAGTTGATCAATCCCTTGTTGATCCCAGATATGGACTGGCATCACCATAACATCACTGCCTGCCATCAACGCCATTTCCACGGCTTCATTAGCACCAAAGTTCTCGGTGATAGCGCCCATATCCATTGCGTCAGTAAATACCAGGCCTTTGAATTTGAGCTCATCACGAAGAATACCGGTGATGATTTTTTTGGACAATGTGGCTGGTAAACCGATTTCAGTACCATCTTTTTTAGAAACTACTTTGGTATCGTCAAGGGCAGGAACGATGATATGTGCCGTTAGTACGGCATCAATGCCCTGTTCGATAACATTTTTGAATGGTAACAAATCGCTTTGCCGCCATTCACTTTCAGTATAAGGAACCAGCGGTAACCCAAAATGCGAGTCGGTTTCCACGTTACCGTGACCAGGGAAGTGCTTTGCAGTGGACATAACAGAATTCTGCTGCAATCCCTTGATATAGGCACTAGACATCTCATTAACCAGCGCAATATCGCTGCTGAATGAACGCACACCGATAACCGGGTTATTCTGGTTAGTATTGACATCCACAACCGGCGCAAAGTTGATGTTCACGCCCAATGCGTTGAGTTCCGAGCCGTGAACTTCACCCACAAGTTGTGCCATATTGGCATCGCGCGTTGCGGCTAGTGCCATATTACCCGGCATTTCTGTGCCTTCACGCAGACGCGTAACATATCCGCCTTCTTGATCGGTACTAATCAGGAGGGGCAACTGATAACTGGCCTTCTGTAAATCTTGAATCAGCTGATAACTTTGTGGTGTATTAATAAAGTTTTCCCGAAACAGGATCACAGAACCCAGCCGGTAGTCATTGATGACTTTAGCCAGCTCCGTAGGGAGCACGGTGACGCCTTGAGGTTCACCGGCAGCATTTTTTCCCCAGTTGCGCACATCCAGCATGAGCACCTGGCCGATCTTTTCTCGTGGGCTCATCTGAGTGACTATCTGTTCGGCACTGGTTTGCGATTCTTGCTGGCTGGTGGAAAAATGATCGTCATCACACCCCATCAGTGTCAGACTGGAAATAAGCACAGCAACCTTTGTTACTCCTAGTATTTTCATTGCATTCCCTCATAATGAATAAAAGTCGTTAATGAGAATAATAAATTCTTGAAATAATAATAGGATGGAATTTAATATTCTTGGGTTGTATCACACTTCTCACCTAGGAAATGAGGGTGTACGGCATTCCCAGCAACATCATACTGGGGATCGTTGGTGCACGGTGCTGGATTGCGATTATCATGGTGATCTGTGGCGTGGCATCTACCGCCACGATATTCGCTACCGGTCCTAACAGCCTGTATGTATTGAGAATGCTGGTGGGTATTGCAGAGGCTGGTTTTTTGCCCGGTTTAAGGCTGTCTGCTCAATATTAGCGGGTCAATAACGGAGATCATACCTCAGAAACCGAGCCATGCCTCGCTCATATGAGGGATGACTAAGAGCCCTTAGCCATTTTACGATGCCGCTGGGCCAATTGACTGTTCTATTCGAGCATGCGGCATAGCTACCGCTCGAATTAATTTTGGTATTCAATATAATTGAAAGCAGTTTCTTGTTTATTTAATCACTGCGTTCATTTACTTATTTTTTTAATTCATTAAAATGAAATGCCGATGTAATAGATGATTTTTATTATTATATTTTTAATATTTAATCATGGAATGATGTTTATAAAGCATCAGCCAATGTGCAAATCATGCCTTTCTCTGGAGAGATTATGTTATTGTATTTTAAGAAAAATATCATTTCCCTATCCCTACTATCTGTCTCAGTATTAGTTTTAAATGCCTGTGATTCAAGCGACCATCACGCAGATACCACCGTTGTTCCAACAATCGGTAGCGGTGAGCTGACACTGGCTGCGACAACCGATCTTCATGCAAATATTCTGAGCTATGACTATTTTAAGCTCAGTGAGGACAAGAGTTTCGGATTTGAGCGAACGGCAACGCTCTTGCGTGAAATTAAAAGTAAATATAGCAATGTTGTGCTATTGGATAACGGCGATACCATTCAGGGCACTACGCTGGCTGACTATCAGGCGCAGGTTAATCCAATCAGCTGTGATGAAAAGCTGGCTATTTACCAAGCGATGGATGAGATAGGTTACGATGCGGCTACTCTGGGTAATCATGAATTCAATTACGGTCTACCTTACCTGGCACAGGTTACCGGTGCAACCTTCAATATCGCGGCACTGCCCCCAGTGAGTGAGCAAAAAAAATGTGTTGGCCCCAACTTTCCGCTGGTCTCATCCAATGTCTGGAGTCAGAAGGACGGTAAGCCACTGTATAAGCCCTATATCATCCTGAATAAAAGCGTGAAAATCTATGACGCGCAGGGTCAGGAAAGTCAGTTACCTATCAAAATAGCCGTGATTGGTTTTACCCCTCCGCCAATAATGAACTGGGACAAGCGCTGGTTGGATGGGCAGATAGGCGTTAGCGGCGTTGTTGAAGCTGCCGAAAAATATGTGCCAATGGCCAAAGCGGAAGGTGCCGATCTGGTTATCGCACTCTCCCACGGCGGATATAGTACCAGTGCTTACTCAGCAGAGATGGAAAACGCCAACTATTATCTGGCGAAAGTCCCTGGGATAGACGCGATCATTATGGGGCATACCCACAATGAATTCCCGCTGGCATCCTGTAGTAGCAGAGACTGTAATGCTCCAGGCGTCGACAGTAAAAATGGTTTTCTGAATGGTGTCCCGGCAGTGATGGCCAGCTATTGGGGCAAGGCGGTAGGCTTGATTCATTTAACCTTACAGCATGATCTATCCGGCTGGAAGGTCGTCAAAGAAAACACCCGCGTTGAATTGGACAAAACGCTATTAGATCCCGCTACAAAAACCTATGTGGATAGCGACCCGTCAATTTCACAAGCGATTCAGACCGTTAATGAAGAGGTAATTGATTACGTCAAAACACCGATTGGACGGAGTGATTTTGATATGACAACCTATTTTGCTGATGTTGGTGAGGTCTCTGCCATTCAGATTGTGAATGCTGCACAAGCTGATTATGTTAAGGCTTATGTCGATCTTAACCTACCTGAATATAACGATATTCCTGTCCTTTCCGTCAGTGCACCATTTAAGGGGGGCTTTTCTGGTGTGGGCGATTTTACGTTAGTTAAAGCGGGAGAGCTGTCTATCTATAACGCCGCCGATCTCTATCTTTATCCGAATACGGTCTACGCGGTGCTGGTCACGGGTGATATTGTCAAAGGTTGGTTGGAAAAATCGGCGGAGCGCTTTAACCAGATTGATCCTGCTGTTGAAGCGGCACAAAACCTGACCACATCATTTCCCAGTTTTAACTTTGATATGTTTACGTCCGATGATTTGAAATATCAAATTGATATCACACAACCGGTCGGCAAGCGGATTGTTGAGCTCACCTATAAAGGGAAAACTATAGATGCCAGCCAGCAATTTATTATTGCCACCAACAATTATCGAGCTACCGGTGGCGGCGGTTTCCCCGGGCTGACGGCGGATCGGATTATTTATGCATCACCGGATAACAACCGCAATGTGCTGATAAATTACATCAAGAACCGGGCCGTCTTGGCACGAGTGCAGGATGGCAATGCGCGTAGCTGGCGTTTTGTTCCTGTATCCACTGCTGGCCCCGTTATTTTCCGCTCTGCTGCAGATAAGCTGGCCTACGCGCAGAGCATTGGTTTGATAAATATCAGTATATACAAAGCGGATGATGGCAACGGTATGAGCCTGTATCAGATTGATTTATTGCATTAATTAAGCGGTTAGTGTGACCTGTTACTGTTGCTTATTAGCGCAAACTTTCCCCGCTACAGCTGGATTTATCCCAGGCTGTAGCGGCGGGAAAGCTCGAGCTAGAATAACAATATCCCCCACTCCTACATGAACCTCTTTCACTATTAAAAATAGACCCAAAAAACATAAAGCAAGGGCAAAAATAGATAAGATATTTAGCTTGTTAGATAAGCCCATCAGAATGGTAGCGTTAATACCAACGCCCCCGAAGAGGCGTTGGTAAAATGGCGTGTTGATTAAACCATGCCAAGATCAATCGAGCAGGTCGGAGTAATCTCCCCGTTGATAATCCGTCAGTTTTTGCCAAGGCAATATCTGCGGGTCATTAAACGGGGTTGCCGTCATGCGTTGGATTGAGGTGCCATGGCTATCACGTTGCTCAATACTCCGGGCATACTGCCCCGCGACATCCCAAGCAACCTGGATAGTACGTTCCCCTTTTTGCAGCAAGTAGTGCTGCACCCCATCCTTCACTCCACCTTGTTTTTCCATGCGGCTTAACGCCTTGGGGTCGATTAGCCAATAGGCCGCAGGCCAGGAACCGCCGTATCCCACATTGCCATAATGGGCCAATTCCACATCAATCACCCGGTGCAGCTCATCTAATATCACCTGTACGCTGACCTTCCCGGTTGCTGCATCGCGCTTTATCAACAAAGGTGCACCTTGAGCTTCACTGTGCGCATGACCCGCATGGGGGGACGCATGATCTTCATGCCCATGTGCTTGGCTGGCACGCAGGTTTTCAGGCAGTTCACGTTCGATCCAAACCTGGTCAGTACGGCGATACATTAAGTCGCTATAGCGGCTATCGCGGATGATACCGTCATGCCCAATTGAGCGGTTTTCATAACTCAACCGCAGGTTAACCGGCGGTGCAGCCGCTAGTGGCTCCTGCTGCGGTTCCGCCGTTGCTGCCAAAGGCAATGCGGTCACCATCAGTAACGTTAGACTGAATACTCTTCGCCAATAACTCATAAACCCGCTGCCTCTTTTACTTTGAAGAAGACTTTAGTGTTGTCCATGGTGCCTTTAAAAATCTGGGAACCGGCACCACCGGCAAAGAGCATCACGTCACCACCGGCATGGGTTTCTGCACCCGGCGTACCCAGGTGGATACCCACTTCCTGCAGGAAATTGTCCTGAGTGGTATCCACGTCAGTCAAATCTTCCCGCTCTGCACCGCGTGCTGGAGCAACCCAAGGGGCCTTGTTATCTTCCGCATTGACCTGGCTACTAGGGCTAGTGTTAGGACGGCCACCGTTACCGAATACCAATGTAGTATAGGGTTTGCCATCTGCCGCTTTGGCTAACTCCCCGTTCTGATAATCGTAAACCTTACCCAAAATCGGGTTACCAATCTTGCCATAGCCATTGAAGGCAATAGAGTGATCATGGTCAGCCGTTACGACGATTAGCGTGTTCTTCAGGCCTGGATCTTTAGCTTCCATAAACGCCAATGCGGTCTTGACCGCTTCATCCATCGCCAAAACATCTTCCAGTGCGCGTTTGGCATTGCTGCCATGCAGAGCATGGTCGATCCGCCCCCCTTCCACCATCAAGAACAGCCCTTTGTCATTACGGCTGAGCACCTCAAGCGCCTTTTCGGTCATTTCCGCCAGACTTGGCTGATCCAGACTCTGATTCACTCGATCTAGCTCGTAAGCCATTTCACTTTGTGCAAACAAGCCCAACAGTTTATCGACAGAGCCGGTATTGAGGTTGCGCAGTTGAGTACCGCTGTCAACATAGGTGTAACCAGCACTCTGCATGTCATTTACCAGATTCTGGTTATCGCTACGCTTGCTACTTGGGTTAACGGACTTGGGCAAATAGTTACGTTGCCCGCCCCCCATCAGCACATCAACACCATCCTCTAACCAACTGTTATAATTGGGGTTACCCGGCACAGATTGTTCTGCGATAGAGTTATAACCACTACGGTTACAGATATGGGCATAGGTCGCTGCTGGTGTTGCGTGCCCCACTCGGGTGGTTGATACCGCCCCCACTGAACGCCCTGCTGCTTTCGAAAGCTCCAGTAACGTTTTGACCCTCTGACCATTATCCGCTTGGCAGGTGCTGTCTTCACCCGAGATATACTGATCACCGGTTGCGGTATAGGCTTGTGTGTCAGCAGACATTGAGATCACCTCATTGTTTGCCTTCACACCGGTCATATAAGCAGCCATCGACGGGGCGCTGTCTGTGGTCTGGGCATCATTAGAATAAGTCTTGATGCGCGCCGCATGACGCAACGATTGCATGGTCAGTTCGGCACGTTCACTGCTGGTCAGTGAGCCCGGTTGAGCCGCCAACTGTTTCTCGCCTTTATAAATACGCGCCGCCGTTACCGTTACTGGCCCCATGCCATCACCCAGGAAAAAGATCACATTTTTGGCTTCATTGGCCGCCTGGGCAGTGCCAGCAGTCAGCGATAACAAACCCAACAGAAATAGCGTACAGCTATTGAATTTACCCACAGATTGCTTTTTTTTCATGATATTGCTCATTCTGAAAAGAGAGGGATTTACGCTTCGCGTGCGAATATTCACTGTAAGTCAATCGCCTGTTTAATCAGGTTAAATATCTGGTCGTTATTCAGCGTTCCGGTGAACTGCTCAGCACCCAGCCCTTGCGCGGCAAGGAAAACATCACCACCACCGTGAGTTTCTGTTTTCAACGGGATCACCGACTCTTGAAGAAAATCGGCACTTTCCAAATCATGCTCATCGATCGGCCCACGGGTTGCCTGATGAGCAGGACCATTACCGAAACCGATGATGGTATAGGGGTTACCGTCCACATCCTTTGAGTTGGCACCACTAACATAATTCTTCACCACACCCAGCACACCGGGTTTACCCGCCTCAGTTTTACCGGTACGTTGTGCATAACCGTTCATTTGCAACGTGTGGTCGTGATCAGCAGTGACTACAATCAAGGTATTCTTCAAACCGGGATCGATCTGTTGCATCTTTTCCAGCGCAGTTTTTATCGCATCGTCAAAGGCCACGGTATCCTGCAAGGCTCGGCGGGCATTGGTGGCATGCAGAGCGTGGTCGATACGGCCACCTTCCACCATCAGGAAAAAGCCCTTATCTTTCGCCACCAACGCGTCGATAGCCTTTCCGGTCATTTCAGCCAGACTCGGCTCTTGCGCTGGGTCGCGGTCCAGGTCATAGGACATATGATCGGGGGTGAAAAGCCCTACCAGCTTGCTGCCATCAATCGGCAGTTGTTCAAACTGCTGTTTATCCGCTGCAAAGTGGTAATTAGCGGCCTGCAATTCAGCAACCAGATTACGCTGATCTTGGCGAGAGCCCCCCGCCGTCGCTGGTGTAAAATTGCGCGTTCCACCGCCGAAAATTACATCAACGCCATCCCCCAGCTTGGCGTTAAACCCAGGGCCACCGGGAACCAACGCAGCGGCAATGGTGTTTTCCGCATCCCGATGGCAGACATGAGAATAGGTCGCTGCAGGGGTAGCATGAGTAATACGTGTGGTGGTAACGACACCCGTGCCATAGTTAGCCGCTTTCATTTTTTCCAACAGCGTCTCAAGCGCATGGCCATTGTCTGGAGGGCAAGTACTGTCATACTTGACCTGATAAGGTTGGCCCTGTGCGTTGGTGGCCTTGGTATCAGGTGACATTGAGATCACTTCGTTATTAGTCTTAACGCCGGTCATATAGGCCGACATGGATGGCGCACTATCGGTAACCTGGGCATCATTTGAGTAGGTATGGACAAACGCCGTCTCCGGCAGAGTATCAATGGTCAAATCACCCTCTTCGCCGACGCTGTAAATACGCGCGGCAGTGAGGGTCGCAATACCCATGCCATCACCCAGAAAAAACAGCACATTTTTAGTGGGTGTTGCTACCGGGGTTTCATTGCTGGTAACGGAATCACTGTCGTTACAACCGGAAACCGCCAAAACCACACCAAGAATCGCCAGGCTGAGCCTATTTCGTTTCATCTAACCTCCCTATTAAAACTTCAGGTGAATATCGTTTTTCGTTAAATCGGCAACGTCTGAAAACGCTGATACTCTGAATAATTCGCTTTGAATATCGTTGGTACCTGCTAACCCACAGGAAAAGCTGAATGACTAGTCGCATTTCGCACCGCTGCCATTTGACGCATGCTAATTACAGACAGATAAATTAGAGGGGATATGTGACAAAAATATGTCACTGGAAGAATAATGGTGCGAATCAACCATTTGGTTAATTATCGCTAATTACCAGAATGCTAATATCAGCTTCACCATCAAACAGGTGTTCCTAATACCGCGACACTTTACGCTTTTGGTAGACGAGAATGGTCAGGAACGCCGACTCCCCTGCCCACCTGTAGCGCGATTGGGTGCAGATAATTAGCCAAAAAACTCAACATCGTCCCCACTTCACCGTCTGCACACATAAGCCATCTAATATGCTTTGCAAGTGAATTTTGTGGAGATAAATGATGTTTTTGAACAAAAGGCTGGGGGTATTCTTTGTTTGTCTATTATGCCTGATGGCCGGCGTGGTCAGCCAAGCCAAGGAACTGCCTAAACTACAAGAAGGGGATATCATTTTCCAGCAATCTCGTTCATCACAAAGTCTGGCCATTCAGCAAGCCACAGGATCCCCCTATAGCCATATGGGGATCATTTTACTGCGTAATGGCAAACCTTATGTTTTCGAGGCTGCGGGTCAGGTTAAATATACCCCGCTAAATGCCTGGATAGCGCGCGGCGAGGGCAAACACTTTGTTATCAAACGGCTGAAAAATGGTGGGCAACCGCTTAGTGAACTACAGCAACTGCGCATCCGCCAACAGGCACAGCAATTTGTTAATCTGCCTTACGATATGCAATTCACTTGGTCAGATAATAAAATGTATTGCTCAGAACTGGTTTGGAAAATTTATGATCGCGCTTTTGGCGTCCAAATCGGCAAGTTGCAAAAGATCAGTGAGTTTCATTTCACGCCCATTGTGCTATTCAAATTATATGATCGCTATGGCAAGCAGATCCCTTGGAACCAACAGGTGATCTCACCGCAAGCGATGTTTGATTCCCCCTTATTAGTCACAGTGATAGATCAATAATCACCGTGATGGCAATCCGCCCCCATCACGGGGGCGGTAGGACGAATACAAATAACGCGGGATCACAAACGTTGATTATGACGAAACTCACTTCATCAAGGTATCAATCGCGGTGACCGTTTCTTTCCAAAATGGTAGCGCAGGGTCCAGCAAGGTAAAGTGATCAGCTAATGGCACAATGACCATGCTTACATCATCCCCTGCTGCGATAGCCTTATCTTGATACAGTGAACTGACGCCGATCGGTACATTGATATCCATATCTCCGTGCACCAAAATCTGTTTTATACCTAAAGGCAGTAACTCAATCGGGGAAACTTTCTTAAGGATGTCAGAAGAGACTGCGGGATCGGCACCAATGAATTGGGTAATTGGCGTCTCCCTGTGTGCGCTGCGGTGGCCTTTATCCAACAACAGCAAGTCACTCACTCCGGCTAAACTGACAACACCAGCAATTTTAGGTTTTAACATACCAAAAGTATTTGATGGCTGCGTAGCGCGAGAAGCCGCCCACAGAGCAAATTGCCCACCGACAGAGTGCCCAACCAGAACAATATTTTTCGGTAAATCATATTGTGCAGAAAGGGTATCAAGGTGATTAATCGCCGCTAAAATATCTTGTGAGGTGGTTTGCCATCCCCCACCTTGCGTCATGCGGCGATATTCAATCGACCATACGGCGTAACCACGGGCAACCAAATCCTGGCTGGCTGGGTCTAAGTAGCTCAGCGTAAATTGTGGCTGATAGTATCCGCCGTGGATCATTACCACCAAGCCTTTGGCCTTATCTTTCGGTAAATACAGCTCACCATATTGATTAGGGTCTTCACCATAGGCGATTTTGGTTTTATCAGCCGCAGTGACATAACCGACTACCATCATTATCAGAATAAAAAATATACCCAGTTTCTTTTTCATCATATTCCCTATGTTTATTGATATAGACAATAATTCAACGAGTTGTTACTCGTTTCCGTCTACCTGCTACAGCAGGTAGTTAAGTATATCCGAGCAAACACCTTTTCTCATGCCACTTGAAAAGTAAAATGCGGGTCGGTCAAGGTAAGTAACGGCCCACAGTAAAATAAAGGAGGGTCTGATAGAGCATTAATCACCGTGATGGCAATCCGCCCCCGTCACAGCGGCATTGCCATAGGGCATCAATACGCTCGTTAAGCACACTGATCAGGCGTCTTGCACCCGCCACTCCACTTCATGCGCTTCATCCAGTTGTGGGACCTCCAGTTTACTCAGCATATGTTCCATCGCCTTAATCGGTACGCTGTGTTGTCGCCCGGCATTTTGTTGTAACCACTGCGCGTAGGGCACCTCCAGATAGACAATTTTTACTCTTGCCCGGTAAGCCACAAACAATTCAACCAGTTGACTACGCAATTGGCGGGTAATATTGGTGGCATTCCAAATAAACGGCTCACCACGGCGTAGCAGCGTTTTTGCCTGCGCCTTGGCTTGCTGAACCACCCAACCGGTGGCTTGTTTATCGCTAGGTGATAGCCGGTGCTGGCGGCGAATATCATCCAGGCTGACGGTAGCAAGCCCCGCCCCATGTTGCGCAATATAACGATCCTTGCCCATCCCCGGTAACGCACATAGCAGCGTCACCTGATTGTCAAATTGCTCATAAGGCACAAAATCAGCACTGGCCTGAGGATGTGTCAGATAATGGTAGCGCTGATAATCACTGGTAAAAGTGCGCGCGGTTCCCCAACACTGCTGCTCTTGGCAAAACAACTCAAACAGTTCGATATTGCTCAATAACGTGGCTTGGTCCACACAAACACGCCCCAGCACATCTGCCCGCGCCAACAGTGCCAATAAACGGGTATCCACGCGTAATGCCGCAGCAAGTAACGCACGTTCGGGTGATGGACGCTCCATTATCCATAACGGCAAGCCATGAAACCGCACCAGCGCGGCAATCTGCTCCCGCAACTCAAATGGCGTGACAACGTCGCGATAAAGAATTGATCGGGTGGTCAATTCCCCCCGCTTGGCATGATTAGGTGATATCACTGAACCATCCGCCTCAATACGGGTGGTACTACGCTTTTCCACATCATGGAGCAGTGCCGCCGCCCACAGCAGTTCCTGTTGCTGTGGTGGCAAAGCATTAAACGCCACAGATTCACTCAGCGCCCCCAAGACCTGCTGGGTATGGATCGCCACATCCCCTTCACTATGATGGTGTGGGTCCTGTGGCACCTGGTGCATATCAGCTACCCAGCGGAACCTTGTCGTTAAGCGGTCCCACTGTTTATCATTAGTCAGGCTCCACATGGTGATCCTCCTGTTGATATTCATACGCCATGCGGGCTCGTTGCCAGTTAACCCGCCAGTGGCGATCGGTTTTCACATGGTTTTTCCGCACGTATTTAAAAACGTGCTGAGAAAACGCCTCAACGGGAAATTCAGCCGCGTTGCGGGTGACAATCCCTTCCATCGAGCACGGTAACCTCGTATGGACATCGTGAGGTGCAAAACAGCCCGGCCCCATCGCCTGTTCCATTACCGCGAGCCGATATTCAGGCTCCGTTTGCCATGGCTTCGCCAAGGTGATCTCGGGCACACAGGGAAAATCAAACAGTGCTGCGTAGAATTTCACTTCCTCCCAACTCAGCCAGCGATCCTGGCAACGCGCAGCAAAGAGGTAAAAACTTTGTTCCAGCCCATGATATTCAATGGAGTGCGTGGCATATAGGTTTTCACCAAATAGTTCGATATCACCCAGATCATGTTTAATCTGCTGCCAACGCTGACGGATGTGCTTAGTCCAGGCAGACACCGTCGGCGTTGCATGCGAGCGAGCAAAAACTCCGTATTGATTCAGGCAGTTGTTTTCACCATCCAGCTTTTCAGTATGTATTAACGAATCAATTAGCTGTAAGTCTTGCCAGTACGCTTTATTAATCCGATCGTCACTGGTGGTCCCCGGTGAGAACGGATAATGATACGTCCGGCCATATTTTCTTTGTATTTCCATCATGTTTCTTCTTATTACTGCTCGCCAACCCGTCACTTAGCGGATTGGCGTAAAATCACGTCCCACGAACACACGAACCGGTGCACCACGGACAATGTGATGATGAACCATCCGCCGTTGAGCGCGTTGTTGCGCCCACTGCTGCTGTTCACTCTGCTCCAGCCGCTGAGCAATCAATAAACAGGCCAGTCGTTTATTGGCATGTTGGCTACGTTCCGACTGCACTTTTACCGTGATCCCACTGGCAAGGTGAGTGGCACGAATCGCCGATTCGGTTTTATTCACATGTTGTCCCCCTGGCCCAGAGGACTTCAACGTTTCAAATTTGATCTCACGCTCCGTTGACAGCGTCAGTGGGGAAAATCGCGCCACACCAATAAACCAGTTTTTTCTGGTTCGTCCGCTGCGCCACGGGCTCTCACAAGTCCATTGCAAGGTACCGCACCATTGCCCTGCCAACTGTTCAGCCGCCGAACCATTAAGGGTAAGCAGCACGGAACGTAATGTCCCGGCTTGGCGGCCCCATTCCCGCTCAATTTCATGCAACTCTACCTGCAAAGCCTGCGCTTCATGGCAGAGTTGTCGCAGCGCCAAGCTCACCGCCAAACAACACTCATCAGGCCCGTGAGCCGCAGAAATCTGTAATAAAATCATTCTGCACCCCCACGGGTTTTGTAGGTGAGCACCGGTTTCAACCGTGCCAGTGGTGTCACCAAACCGGCTTGTTGTAATGCCTCTATCACGCTATCGATCGGCTTATAAGCCTCCGGCGCTTCTTGATAGATTAATTGCCGATCGCGGCAAATTACCCGGCTACCGAAACGGGTTCGCGCCAACTGTTCAGTGGTAAAACGCGCCGATAGACGATCTTTGCACTCAGAGCGCATCCATTTACGCCCAGCGCCATGGGCCAGTGAATACAGGCTGCTCGCAGAGGGTAATGGCTTAACCAGATAGCTGTAATCACCGCGTGAGCCGGGGATCACCACCAGCCCTTCATCCGCCGGCGTCGCCCCTTTACGGTGCAACCAGCCATCCACCCCTTCAACCGTGGCCGGAGCCAGCAGGTTATGGTGAACATCCAGCAGACAATCACCGGTGGTGCGTAAACGTTGCAGTATCCGCTGGGCGATGATTTGCCGGTTAGTCACCGCGAAATCCAATGCCTGTTGATGCTGCTGCAAATAAAGCCGCGCTTCTTCACTTCCCTCCAGCAACCCATGGTGGCCATAAGCGGTAATATGTTGTGCCAGTACCGCTTGCCCTAACCCCCGTGAACCACTGTGCACCAGCAGTAATAAGCGCTTTTTATCCACGCCGATAGCGGGTTGATAAATTTCATCAACCTGCAACAGTTCAGCGAAATGATTACCGCCACCAATCGTCCCTAACGCATGGCGATAAGGTGCCAATTCCGGCGCTATATTCTGCGATAACGCCTGTTGCCAAGGGCCATCAATATTCCCCAGTTTTTTTTCCAGTTTATCCGGGGAGTGTTTAATCACCGCTAAATCGGTTTGCCATAACGACATACCGCATCCGATATCATTACCGATTAAAGCCGGATAAAAACGGTGTTGTGAAAAGAAAGCGGCACCTACCGGATAACCGCGCCCAGGGTGAAGATCTGGCATACCGACCACACGTAACATATTCGGAAGTTTAGCGGTGGTTTCAAGTTGTTGGATTGCATTACCTTCAATCCAGGTCTGTGGCGCAGCAATCACTGAAACCTGTGCCACAACAGAGCGTATAATATTGCCCATAACTAATCCTGATGATTAATTTCGTTCTCCCACGCTGATTTTAGTTGCAGGTAATCACTCATTTTATTGAGTACTGCAACATGCAGAGCATGGGTTAATTAGAATATGGCAGGCCAAGGCCTTGGCAATATCTGAACGACTCTGTTAAAGACGGGAAATTATGCCTGAGGGTTGGGCCTGCAAAGGGTAAACAGTTGTTGATGATTCATGCTATACCTCCTTGCGAAATGAGTGAGTGGAAAAAACGTGGCGAGGCTACACCGATTGGAACGGGGTTTCAAGTGTTTTTGAGCTATGCTGTTTGTTTTCTTCACCATATTGATACAGGAAAATAAGATGAAGAAACATTTGAAGTTTTGCTTATTCCGCAGTTTGTTACTACTGGGGGTAGTCGTTCTCGTTGGTTGTTCACGTTCTGACGCCCTCTGGACGGTGGTTGATAAGGTCTGTATGTCCAACTATCAACACAAGCGTGGCGCGTTTCCCTGCCAGCAGGTCTATATTCCTAGTGGTAAAAGTCAAGGTTTCAGCATTATCCAAAATCCACGTTTTCCTTATCATTTCATTCTGGTGCCGACCGCGGCAATGTCGGGTATCGAAAGCCCTCAACTTTTAGTAGATAGTCGCATTGATTACTTCGGTTATGCATGGTTGATGCGTTACCGACTGGCAGCTGAACATGGAAAACCGATCCCAGAAACTATGTTAGCAATGGCGCTCAACTCAGCTTATGGTCGCAGCCAGAACCAGTTGCATATTCATCTGACCTGCCTGCGTGAAGATGTTTACCGCCAATTACAGGCTGAACGTCCATATATCGATGACAACTGGCGACCATTGCCAGATACCTTATTGAAGCATACCTATTATGCCCGCCGAGTCCTGCAGCCTACTGCGATGGGCATTGACCCCATCAAGTCAGTGGCAGAAGGATTCAATTTGTCATCACCACAATTGGCCGAATATGGCATTGCTTTGATACCCAGCACATTTTCAGGGCAAAAAGGCTTTATTTTGTTAACTACCAAACGAGGTTTGGATCGGGGCAATCGTGCTTCAGTGGAATCGTTACTGGATAAGACATGCATGATTCTGCCACGCTAATATCCCAGTCACCAAATTTATCGGCGGCAGCCGCCGCCACGCCCCCTCAGTACCCTTTGCCTAATAACAGACTTCGTCGAGTCGCGACGCGTTTTATCAAGCAATTCGAATTAGATAGATTGGTCGAACAGTCTAGTAAAGGGTAAATACATCAAAACGGCCAAGGGTACCGGTAGCAGTGTCGCCAGGAGGTCTCTTTTTATTCTTCCTGTCATCATATTGCTACATCCTTTGATTATTGTCTGCCAAATAGAGCATCCAGAAAAACGGGGTTATGGCTATCACCATAACCCCGGCTGATTACAAATTGGCGACCTGCTTATCTTTCGGATATTTAACCGTATAATCCAAGGTGAATTTTTGTGTCTGATTCGCCGGCAGTTCCACCAGCCACTGCACATCACCGGTGTCTTTATCGTAGGTAGCGCCCGGGTACTTCAGCCCTTCAACGGTAATGGCCGCATCACGGCTAAGCGGCACCTGGTCCATCACCACCAATTTAACCGGTTCTGTGCGGGTGTTTTTAACTGTGGTGATATAGGAATACTGTTTATTCACCGAATTACCAAAAAACTCTGGCTTAGCGGTAAATTGCTTATCATTTTCGCGGTTAACAATTATCTTCTTGTCTCGCCCTAATGAAAGATCCAGCGTCTCTTTGGCATCAGCTACATTGATATATCCCTGGCCGACAAAGGAGTCTTCAAAGAAGATACTCGATTTGCCTGGCAGCAGATTCAATTTTTCCCACTCTTTTAATTGAACCTGTAAAAAGGCTTCCGGTTCAATTTTCGGCACCACCACATAGCGATAATCCCCCTGCACCTGTGCTTCCTTGATCAATACCGCATGACCTTTACCATCAGAAGTAATGTTATAAGGCAGGGAAATCGTAAAACGGCTATTAATACCGCCAGTATCTGTCACCACATAATCAGACAATGCACGTTTGGCCAGTGCTGGGGCTGGCGCAGACTTTGCCACCGCCATATCAACAACCGGAGCTTCCATTTGAACCGACTCACTCACCTTGCTGGCAGAGTAGTCCCGATACAAATCGAGATACCAAGGGGCTAACGTGGGCGCTTGTGCACCTTCGCTGGGGTTACCGCTGGAGAGTGTCAATTTGACGTTGTGCCAATTGATGCCACTATTCTGAAACACATTGGCTTTATAGCTCAACTTGACTGGCTGATTAATGCTATCAACCCGCACATCATAGGTGGGCATCCAACCGGCATCAGGGATGGCATAGGATAACTTGAGATTGCTGGTGACGGCTTTAGGGGTATAAAGTTTCACCACCACCTGATTAACCGCCTCACCACTTTTTTCTTGTGCATCATCCCGTTGGCTTTGCAGTTTAGCGATATTTTTTTCAATCACAGCGATTTTTTCCTGCAGTTCGACATCCGCCAGCAGCAACTCATTCCCCCGGCGGCTGACCAACTCCAGCATCTGATTGATTTGCTCAATGGAAGCGCCCTCTTTTTCCCCGCCCAGTTTACGATTGCTTTCCAGCACCGCAAGCTGCGACTTGATCACTTCCCGTTGTACATTCAGTTTGCTCTGTTCACTCTGGGCTGATTCAATCTGTTTAGTCAGTTGTTGCACTTCTGCCGAGTCGCTCTCCGCCAAGAAATCGCGTTTTAGACTAAAGGATTGCACCACCACACCATTATCGGCATCAAGCAGCAGGCTTTGCTCATTGAGCTCACTGGCGATATTGGTAAAAATAATTTCACTTTCACCCGCAGGTAAGGTCACTTGGCTATGGTTAAATAACTCAGCCCCACGAATAAAAACCGTGGCATCAGTCAGGGTAACATTCTGTATCTGGGCCTCTGCCCACACCTGGCTAGAACAAGCCAATAACAGCGATAACGTCAGGCGCTTTATTCTATTGCCACGCTTTATTCTATTTCCACAAAGGTGTGCCATTTTAAAATTTTCCTTAACTATTAGCTGGAATATACCCAAATTCAATCACATTAGTTGATAAAACGCACTACGTTTTAAACAGCATTTACGCTGTTCCGAATTAAAAGGGGTGTCTCATGCATGTGATTGATTAATCCCTCAGAGCATAGCTAACGCTGTGAGCAGAATGATAAGTCTGGTGAGACAAATCGCTCAGATAAATCCGAATATGTCAGTGTAGCTAGCCTGCATGCACTTTACAGTATGAGCGGTATATTTACTTTTTATTGTGTCGAACCTAATAATGTCCTCTTTCTTTTTCAGGAGTGATGAGGTAGGGATGAACCCAATGATTCGCAAAATGCTGTTAACTTTGGTCGTGGTTGCTATTGTGGCCGCAGGGCTGTTCACTTGGGCTTGGTATGGCCTGAAACAAGATGCTACCCAAGCATTTAACCAAAATAGTATTGTGCAGTCTTATCTTGGTAACGTCACCATCGAAGAGTTTGGACTCAGTCAGTATGCAGCCTCGTCTCAATGTAATGGCGATTGCGAACACTACCTGGTTAAATTGAAAGGTGAAAAAGCCAGCGCGATGGCCGTTACCGACTTAGCTAAAGGTGTCCCTGAACTCTCCTTTGCCATCTTGTGCCTGGCAGATGGTACTAATATTGCTCTCACGCAAAATGCCGAGCCTCGTGTTCAATTTAGGCCCGATGATAAACATTGCCAGTAATGTTCTACTTCGTGTCACTGAAGATACAGAGAGACGGTAATCACCGATTTGTTCAGTGATTACCGTCTATCCTAAAACTGAATGTGGCACAGCTGACGAATGCGGTTACCCCAAAAAACCGCCTTGCTGGTAAGGTGTTTCTCTTTTTTTCGACTCTAAGTCTTCTTTAACTGTCAACAGTGTAAATATCCAAGCCGGCCCTACGCCTTGATGGGGATAGTGGTGAGGCATCTTTGATCTTGTTATCCAACAATATTATAGATTGACGGGCAACGGAGATAATACATGAGGATATATACCCGAACCAATGAATCTGCCGCGATGTTGGCTACGCTTGTTCACCCGAATCACTGAACCATATAAGCTCATCGGGATTCTCTCGCTTGCCGCGTTACTCGGCACTAAGCCTCGCCCTAAAGGGCCAGCGCAACGCTGTTCAAAACGCAATGCGTTTTGTCCTGCAACTTGAATGAACTTGGGTATTTACTGGAAGTTATCCCCGTCATTACTCAACTTGTAGCGATATTCGCTTTAACTTGGATAATAACGGGTGTACGCCGCTTACTGCGGTTTTCTTAATGACCCGCCCGCGACCTATTTAAAAATTGCCGTGACAACATCCTCTGCACCGGCATAGGCATAGCCCCGATACATCCCTTCGCTGTTAAAACTCAGGCTGATATTGCCCTGTGCATCAACCGCAATCAGGCCACCTTCACCGCCAATGGTCGGTAGCTTTTCCATCACCACTTTACTGGTGGCCTGTTCCAGCGACAAACCGGCATAACGCATTAAGGCACAAACATCATAGGCGGTGACCTGGCGCATAAAAGATTCCCCGGTACCGGTACAGGAGACCGCCGCAGTCTGATTATCCGCATAGGTGCCAGCACCAAAAATCGGCGTATCACCAACGCGGCCCACCTGCTTATTGGTCATACCACCGGTGGAGGTTGCTGCTGCCAGATTACCCTGATGATCAAGGGCCACAGCACCTACGGTACCGAATTTTTTATCTTCATTAATCGGGCTGGCCCCTTGGGCTGGCGCTGCGGCTAACGCTTCGCCACTATGATCAAGAACGCTTCCCCCTGACTCCCTCTCACCCGATAAAGCTGCTCACGCCGGGCTTCGGTAGAAAAATAGCTGCTTTCTACCCATTCCAACGCGTGTTGCTGGGCAAAGGCTTCGGCGCCCTCCCCAACAAACAGCACATGATCGCTATGCTCCATCACCGCGCGAGCCGCCTTGATGGGGTTTTTGAGATGGCTGACACAAGTAACCGCGCCAGCTTGCTGATCTTCGCCACGCATGATTGCGGCATCCAGCTCATGGGTTTCCGCATGGGTAAACACTGCGCCTTTCCCCGCATTAAATAACGGACAATCTTCCAACATCGTCACTGCCAGGGTGACTGCCTCAACAGCGCTCCCCCCGGCGGTGAGAATTTGCTGGCTCGCCAGCAAAATATGGCGCAGCGCCGCATGGTATTCCTGCTCTTTCTCGGCACTGACTGCGTGGCGGCTAATGGTACCTGCGCCACCATGAATCACGATAACCGGCTTGATAACATCCATTTTAACACCTTAATAACAATAAGAATTCTTGGCCGTCGCTGACGAAAATCAGTTAATTAATACGCTCCACATGGTGACAAGCCACCTGCGTATTGCCAAAGTGGCGTAACTGCGGTTCTTCATGCTGGCAGCGTTCATCGGCAAATGGGCAACGTTTATGGAAAGCACAGCCAGAAGGCAGATTCAGCGGGCTAGGTAACTCACCGGTGATCTTGATTTTTATCTTGCGATCTTCTGGATGAATCGTCGGCGTCGCTGATAGTAATGCTTTGGTGTAAGGATGCAACGGCTGTTCATACAGCGAGGTTTTACTGCCAATTTCAACCGCTTTCCCCAGATACATCACCATCACATCGTGGGCGACGTGCTCCACCACTGACAGGTTATGGGAGATAAACACATAGGTGGTATTAAACTCAGCTTGAAGATCCATAAACAGGTTCAGCACCTGGGCCTGAATGGACACATCCAGCGCCGAGGTGGGTTCATCAGCAATAACAATTTTAGGGTTGAGCATCATGGCACGCGCGATGGCAATCCGCTGCCGCTGGCCACCGGAAAACATGTGTGGATAGCGCTGATAATGCTCCGGGCGTAACCCTACTTTCATCATCATCATTCGCACCCGCTCTTCACGCTCTTTAGCACTGAGTGAGGTATTAATCACCAGCGGATCACTCAGTTGGGTGCCAATTTTGCTGCGCGGATTTAACGAGGCATAGGGGTTTTGAAATACCATCTGCACTTTGCTGCGCATCGCTTTGCGCTGGGCGTCATTGGCCCCCACCACGTCCTGACCATCCAACACCAGTGAACCTGAAGTGGGCGGTTCAATCAGTGTCAACTGGCGCGCCAGGGTCGATTTACCGCAACCGGACTCCCCCACCACTGCCAGAGTTTTCCCCGTTTCCAGTGAGAAGCTGACCCCGTTAAGGGCTTTGACACACTGGGGTTTACTCAAAAAACCTTGCCCCACCTGATAATGACGAGTCAGATCGGTGGCCTGTAATATTGTTTTCATGGTTGACCTTCAGCGCTGAGAGGAAAATGACACCTGACGGCATAGTGATCCGTAACCGTGAGTTCAGGCCGCTGCGTGCGGCATTGTTCCTTGACGTAAGGGCAACGGGGAGCCAACAGGCAACCTGCTGGGCGGTCATATTGCCCAGGCACAATCCCTGGCAAGGTAAATAGCCGTTCCGTCCCTTTACTGTGTTCAGGGATCGATTTCAGCAACGCTTGGGTATAAGGATGGTGCGGATGACGGAAAATATCAGGCACCGCCGACACTTCGGCCACCTGCCCGGCATACATCACCACCGCTTTATGGGCAATCTCCGCCACCACCGCCAAGTCGTGGGTGATCAGGATCAGCGCCATGCCTTGGGTTTTCTGCAGGTTTAATAACAACTCCATCACTTGCGCCTGAATGGTCACATCCAGCGCGGTGGTTGGTTCATCGGCAATCAACAGCTTAGGCTTACAGGCAATGGCCATGGCGATCATCACCCGCTGGCTCATGCCGCCAGATAACTGATGCGGATAAGCCGCCAAACGGCGCTCAGGATCAGGGATCTCCACCAGGGTCATCAATTCAATGGCACGCTCCAGCAGCGCATTCCCCTTCAAGCCATGGTGCAACGTCAGCACTTCCATAATTTGCCGACCCACGGTATAGCAAGGATTAAGCGATGACATCGGGTCCTGAAAAATCATGGCGATATCTTTGCCAATGATTTTGCGGCGTTCACGGGGTGACATGCGCAACATGTCATTACCGTTAAAGCTCAGGGTATCGGCAGACACCCGCCCCTGCTTTTCCAGCAATCCCATCATCGCCATCATAGTGACCGATTTACCGGAACCTGACTCCCCAACAATCCCGACGATTTCTCCCTCTTCGACGGTTAAATTCACATTTTCAACAGCGCGAAAAGGTTTGGCCCGCGCCCCAAATTCTACAGAAAGATTGCGAATAGCTAACAGACTCATGTGTTCACCTTATCCTGCCTGCTTGAGTCGAGGATCTAATGCGTCACGCAGACCATCACCGATCAGGTTGATGGAGACCACCGATAACAAAATTGTCAGACCCGGCATGGTGACAATCCACCAGGCGCGCTCCATATATTCACGCGCTGAAGCCAGCATGGTTCCCCATTCAGGCTGTGGCGGCTGAATGCCTAACCCCAAAAAGCCCAGAGCGGCAATTTCTAAAATGGCAGAAGAGAAACTCATGGTCATATGCACAATCAGCGGGGCCATACAGTTTGGCAACACGGTGAAAAACATCAGGCGTAACGTCCCTGCGCCACCGACGCGGGCCGCCATGACATAGTCCCGATGCAATTCCATCATCGCTGAGGAACGCGTCAAGCGCACATAGCCGGGCAGTGAGGCAATGGCGATGGCAATCATCGCATTGAGTAAGCCTGGGCCCAATACCGCCATAATGGCGACAGCCAGCAACAGCGTAGGCATCGACATCATGATGTCCATTAAGCGCATCACGGCAACGCCGATAAACCGGGGGTAAAACGCCGCCAGTAAACCGAGCAGTACGCCAGGGATCAAGGCAAACAGCACAGCACAAAAACCAATAAACAGCGATAAACGACCGCCATACATCAGACGGGAAAGAATATCGCGGCCCACTTCATCGGTCCCTAATGGGAACGCGGCGCTGCCATTGGCCTCCCACATGGGTGGTTGCATCAGATGATCGCGATATTGGGTAATCGGATCATAAGGCGCTAACCACGGGGCAAAAACTGCGGCAATCAATACCACTAACATAAAGCAGAGCGCTACCGTGGCACCACGATTAGACAAAAAGCTCTGGCAAAACTCTTTCAGCGGCGAGGGGTAGCTACCAGAAATATCGTCCTGTTCTACCGTAGCATCGAGATTATTCAACATAGTCTGAGCCATCATCAGGTCCTGTTAAGCATGACGAATGCGGGGGTTAACCACACCGTACAAAATATCCACAATCAGGTTGGTCATAATGACCAGTGTCGCTACCAGTAAAATGCCGTTCTGAACCACCTGATAATCACGCCGGCCAATCGCTTCGATCAGCCATTTACCTATGCCAGGCCAGGAGAAGATGGTTTCCGTCATCACCGCCCCACCCAATAATGAGCTGACGCTTAAACCGATAATGGTTAATACCGGGATCAACGCATTGCGCAAGGTATGGCCGAAAATTACCCGCATGGGGGATAAGCCCTTGGCATAAGCGGTGCGCACATAATCTTCACGCAGTACTTCCAGCATGGACGAGCGTGTCATCCGTGAAACAATCGCCAGTGGCACGGTAGCCAGCACAATCGAAGGCAGGATCAGGTGTTTAAGGGCATTAAGGAACGCCCCCTGATTGGCTTCGGGATCCTGGAATTGGGCAATCAAGGAGTCGATGAGCATAAACCCGGTGTGGGGTTCAATATCAAAATCCAGGTCAATCCGCCCCGATACTGGCGTCCAGCCCAGTTGTACCGAAAAGAACATGATCAGAATCAGGCTCCACCAGAATATCGGCATGGAAAAGCCGGTTAACGACAGCCCCATCACCCCATGATCGAAAATTGACCCACGTTTAACCGCCGCTAATACGCCGATAGGGATACCGACGATAATCGCCAGGATCATCGCGACAGTGGCCAATTCCAAGGTTGCCGGAAACAGGGTTAAAAATTCATGCAGCACAGTCTCATTGGAGGTTAACGAGATGCCTAAGTCACCATGGGCCAGGTTAACCAGATAATTGAAATACTGCTGGGGTAACGGCAGATCCAAGCCGAGCTTTTTCAGCATTTCCGCATGATAGGCCGGGTCCATGCCCCGTTCCCCCATCATAATCTCCACCGGGTCACCGGGAATCAGGTGGACCAGCATAAAGGTAATCAAGGTGATCCCAATAAACGTTGGGATCAACATCAGTAACCGCTTGATAATAAATTTAATCATCGCTATCCCTGTTGCTAGCTAGGTACGGCAGGCGTGACGCGCTACCGTACCGGGTGAAGCTCAATGCGTTATTTACCACCGTCTACCGACAGCGTTTGCCCGGATATCCAGCCAGATTCTGGCGCGGCAAAAAACAGCACGGCATTAGCGATATCTTCTCCGGTGCCCAAACGGCGTGTGGCGATTTGATTAAGAATCACCTGCTGTTTGGCTTCACCAAATTTTTGCCACTGGCGCTCACTGCTGGGGTTAGAACGCACAAACCCCGGTGCGACGCTGTTAACCGTGATACCAAATGGCCCCAATTCATGACCGAGTTGGCGAGTCAAACCGATTTGTGCCGCTTTTGCTGACGCATAGGCTTGTATACCGGTCAGGCTGACGCCCAGCCCCGCACCACTGGAAATATTGATAATCCGACCATAGTTGGCGGCTTTCATCGCCGGTGCTACCGCTTGGGCAAACCAGAAGGCGCTATCCACATTGACCTGAAACAGGGCATGCCACTGCTGTGCCGTCACGCTCTCCAGGGGTTGCCCCTCTTGGCCGCGTACCCCACCGGCACAATTGACTAACACATCAACCTTGCCCACTTCCGCTACAAACGCATTAACGTCGGCCTGAACCGTCACATCCACCGTGCGAGCCTGTGCTTGGCTTCCGCACGCTTGCTGGGTGACCGCTAGGGTCTCGGCGTCAACATCACAAACCCACACTTTTCCGCCAGCGGCAGCAAAAGACTGGGCTATCGCCCGGCCAATGCCCTGCGCTGCACCGGTTACGATGATGGTCTGCCCGGTAAAATCTGCCTTCATTGGTCACTCCTTGTGCTGCTGGAAAACGATGGATTGAGCAGTGCCGCTACCTGATCGAGGTTACTCCACGACAACGCTGTACCTTGTTCAATCTGATGAATACCGGTGATGACCGCCTGCAACAATGGGGTCGCAATGCCTAACTGAGCCGCCTTAGCGACGATCACTCCCAGTTGTTGATCCACTTCGGTTTTACGTTTGTGGATGGCTAAATCACGCCAGATACCACTGTGGGTTTTGGCCGAGCGACGGTTAAATTCCACCATGGCATCCATTGAGGCGTTACTGTCGGCCATGGCAGCATCAGCACGGAAAGCCGGGGGATGAAAACCGTTGAAGCCTTCCAACGGAATATTGGCGGCCTCAGCAACGGCGCAAACCTCTTTACCAATGGCAATCAAAACCGCACGATAATCTGGATGTGACAGCACATCGACAATGGATTCATTGGTCAAGGCAGTGCCAAACAAGATGGCTCCGTAGCCCAACTTTCCCCATAAATAGCTGAAGATCTGCGTCGTTTGCTGCGCGTTGGGCTCAAATAGCTGCATTAGATGGTGAATATCAGCCAACCGAGGCGTCAAGGTGCCGTTCAGTTCGCCGACCACCACCGCGCCGTGCCCGGCATAATGAATATGCCCCGGTTCGAGAATATCGGCGCCAAAGTTGATAAAGCAGCCAATACAACGTGATTCACCGACAATGTCGGCAATAATCAGCTCATTCAAGCCGTTTTGTACCGAGACTACTTCACCTTCTGGTGCCAGATGCGCGGCCAATGTGCGGCAGGCCGCTTCGGTATGCTGGGCTTTGGTACACAGGAAGATGCGCGGATATTGTTCAGCAACCCTTTCACCCTGCGCACCGGATGTAAAAAGCTGCTCCGGTAATACCGCCTTGGCACTGACGACAAACTCTTCTATCGGACCACTAATGCGTAAGCCTTGTTGGTTAATCGCCGCGACATGCGCGGGATTATTGTCCACCAGCAATACGGACTTACCGGCGCGGATCCAATAGGCAGCCAACGTGCCCCCCATGGCACCGGCGCCCCAAATCACAATCGGTGAATCACTCATTGCCATGGCCCTTCCAAAATCTCGCGGGTTTCAGCAACGGCAATCTGCCACATGGCTTGCTCCACTTCCTCAGGGCGCTGATAGTAGCCACCAAAATTGCCATCCCCCAGATAGGCTTTAACCTGTTCAGCGTTCATCACGTGGAAACGCTGATAGTCAATGGGGGCTTTACGGGCATCGGGGCAAGGTGCATGGGCCAAACGCGTCCAAGGCAGGTTCTCCATCCAGCAGGCATGGGAAGAGGTCGGATCCACCGCACGGACCTTGGCTAAGGTATTGGGCGCATTCCACCAGTTATAGAAGCGCACTTTAACGTCGGGATTGCTGAGCATCCATTCAGTGGCCGCGCTATGTGCCGGCTGATTGCCGCCATGGCCATTCACCAGCACGATACGTTTGAAACCCGAACGGGCCAGGCTATCGAGCAAGTCGTGGATCAGCCGTACATAGGTTTCGACCCGTAAAGAAACGGTACCGGGGAAAGCCGCAAAATAAGGGGTGACACCAAAAGGTATCGCCGGATAAACCGGGATCCCCAACGGTTCTGCTGCATCTAGCGCCACTTTTTCCGCCAGGATCATATCCACGGCGACGCTTAAATAAGCATGCTGTTCAATACTGCCCAGCGGCACCACAACGCGGTCGTCCTGTTGTAGATAACTTTCGATCTGCATCCAGTTCATATCTGCAATTTTCATTACTTCTCCCTCTGGTTAAACGTGGCTAACCTTCTGCCGATAGCGAAGGAGCGGAGTGAAGCGGTTAAACTTCCCTGCTCCGCCCTCTCCACCAGGCAGGACTTGCCTTAATAGGCTGGCGTTAAATGGGGTACAGCGTGGTAAATTTCTGTTCCAGGTAATCCAGATAGGGGGTGGCATCCAGCCCATTTCCGGTAACGCGTTGCAATAGTTCATGAGGTAAATAGGTGCGGCCATGTTGCAGAATATTTTCCGTCAACCAATCCTTGAGCGGCGCGTAATTCCCCTGAGCTAATTCACGCTCTAATGAGGGTTGCTGTTGCTGTGCCGCAGCCATAAATTGTGACCCCATGACGTTGCCTAAGGTATAGGTAGGGAACGCACCAATCATGCCCTTTGACCAGTGAATATCCTGCAGTACCCCGTCCGTGTCGGTGGTCGGTTTTATCCCCAGATAAGCCTGGATTTTCTCTGCCCAGAACGCGGGGAGATCTGCAACGCGCAAGCTGCCATCCATCAACCCCATCTCGATTTCAACCCGCAACATAACGTGGAAGTCATAAGTCAGCTCGTCCGCTTCCACACGGATCAGGCTAGGCTCAGAGCGGTTAATGGCTCGGTGGAACTGCTCTAGTGAAATATCGTCCAGTACCCCCGGGAAGGTGTGCTGCAAAGTGGCATAATGGTTTTGCCAGAACGGCAGTGAGCGGCCCACGCGGTTTTCCCACAGGCGTGATTGCGACTCATGCACCCCATAGCTGGCACCCGCCACCGCATACAGGCCAAACAGATCCAGAGTTAATGCCGTGCCCGTCAACGCCGGGGAAACATTCTGCTCATAAATGGCATGACCCGCTTCATGCAAGGTGCCAAATAACCCGGCGTTGATAAATTGCGGATTAAAGCGGGTGGTAATCCGCACATCTTCACGGGTGATGGAGATTTCGAATGGATGGGTGGTGGTATCCAGGCGGCCCCGTTGGAAGTCATAGCCAATCATTGCCGCCAATTGGGTGGAAAGTTCACGCTGCTGAGCCACCGGGAAGTGGCGGTGTAAAAAGGCATTATCTGGCTTTGGGGCGGCATGAACCCGTTTTACCAGTGGTAATAGACGTTGCTGCAACTGGGCAAACAGCGTTTTCAGTGCCGGTACGGTCAAGCCGGGCTCGTACTCGTGGGTCAACGCCTCATAAGGGTGGTTTTCATAGCCAACCGCATCAGCAAAGCGACGTTTTAAATCAACAATCTTTTCCAGATAGGGCTGAAACAGGTGGAATTTATTCTGCGCCCGGGCTTCACGCCAAGCCACTTCAGCCACCGCCACCAGTTGTGCTTGTTCGATCACCAGACTGGCAGGCACCTTTTTATAATGGGCTATTGCCTGAGTTAATGCCTGATGTGAGCGCTGCTGGTGCAGGGTTAAATCAGCACTTTTTTGCTCTTCAGCCAGTGCAGCGGCGAACTCGCTGGAGAGGATGATATTTTGAGCCAAGCTACTGAGAGTGGCAATTTGTTGCCCACGATGCAGGCTTGCACCATTTGGCATTCCGGTGCTGGCATCCCAATTTAATAAATTAATTACATTCAGCAAATCACTCAGGCGCGAGACCTGTTCGGTTAATGCAGTATGGCTCATGTTGTTTCCTAACAATGATGATCCAATCCCCCTTGATTAAGGGGGATGGATTAATAAGGCGTTAACGTTTAGAAACTACGGTAGGATATAAATATTATTTAGTAATATCTGCATCCGCATAGCTATTCAACGTTAATGGGCTCGCCACCACACCCGTGACTTTCTTGCTGGTTGCTAACGCATTCAGCGGGTGGAAAAGTGGGATCCACGGTAAATTCTCCTGGAAGATCACCTGCGCTTGTTTATACATTGCAGTCCGCTTTTCAATATTGGACTCTGCACGTGCATCTTTCAGTAATTGATCAAAGGGTTTATCACACCAACGTGAGAAGTTGCTGCCATCTTCCAATCCTGCACAGGAGAGGTTATTTGACAGGAAGTTATCTGGGTCACCATTATCTGACGCCCAACCCAATACCACTGACATATGCTCACCATCACGCGCTCGGCGTAATAATTCGCCCCACTCAATGGTTTTAATATCGACGTTGACACCAATTTTCTTGAAGTCTGCCTGCAACATTTCAGCGGTTAATTTAGGATTCGGGTTAGAACCACTGGTACCAGGACGCACCCAGATCTCCATATCAAAACCGTTCGGATGACCCGCTTCCGCCAGGAGTTGCTTGGCTTTCTCAATATTCAGCTCAAGGGGCTTAATATCGGAGTCATAGCTCCATTGTGAAGGCGGATAGGGGTTGGTCATTGGCGATGCCGCATTGGCGGTCACCACTTTAATCAGATTAGGGCGATCCACCGCCAGGGCTAATGCCTGACGCACCAATTTATTATCCAACGGTGCCTTTTGGGTATTAACCTGCAAATAAGAACTGGTCAGTGCCTGGCCTCTAAGCAAATTAAACTTGCTATCCGCTTCAATGGCTGACCAATCTTGTGGGCTCGGGTAGAGCATCACATCACATTCACCGGCTTTCAGGCGCTGTAAGCGCACAGAAGCATCAGGGGCAATACTGAAAATCAATTGGTCGATTTTTGGCTTACCGCGGAAATAGGTCGGGTTGGCTTCATAACGGACCATCTGATCTTTGTTATAACGCTTAAAGACAAACGGCCCGGTACCTACCGGTTTCACATCCATATCGCGCACTTTGTTCGCTTTTTCTAATTGCGTGGCATATTCATGTGAAAGTATCGAGGTAAAGCCCATGGCCAAATCGGCCAAGAATGGGGCTTCAGGGCGGTTTAATTCGATGCGCACTGTGTAGTCATCAACACGATCAATGGATTTGATCATCTCCTTAAAACCCATGGCCTGTGCGTAAAACCAACCTTGTACCGCGGTTTTATACCATAGGTTGTTCGGATCAATCTGGCGTTGCAGGCTATAAACCACATCGTCCGCATTCATATTGCGTGTGGGTTTAAACCAAGGCGTGGTATGGAATTGCACATCTTTGCGCAAGTGAAAGGTATAGGTTTTACCGTCTGGGCTAATTTCCCAGCTTTCTGCCAAGGCAGGTCTCAGTTCCGTGGTGCCTGGTTTAAAGTCAATCAGGCGATTATACAGCGCCTCAGATGAGGCATCAGCCGTAGAGTTGGCATGATACAAGGAGTAGTCAAAGCCATCGGGACTCGCTTCGGTACAGACTTTCAGTGTTTTCGTGGGTTCGGCAGCATTCGCCATACTTGCCATCAACAACAAACTAGCCCCGACACTCAACGTGAATTTCTTGATCATGATCGCTCCTGAAATGTTAATTAAAAAGACCCACTATCCCTTGGCGACTTAAAACTGTCGCTTTGATTGACCGCAGACGAACACTCGCTTTATCCCTGAGCCTCGCCGTTGACCGCCTGCAAAACGGTTACCTACCAATTTGACTCGCCAATCGCTGGCTGGCGTCTTGCTCACCAAGACTCATCGCCCGATAGCAACACCAGCCGGGTTGAGTACGAGTTGAACATTGGCGCGTTTGGCGGCATTTTGCAGATGCTGTTCCATAGCCTCTCGGGCCAAATGAGGCTCACCCATTTTTATGGCTAAAAAGATCTGCTTATGCTCCGCTAACGCCGGTTCCATATCCGCAAAACTGCCGTGCGGTGGTGTTTTACTCTGCTCATACGGTTGACGAATGAGCTTGATAATCTCTTGCAACAAACGATTACCGGCAATACGAATGATCTGGGCGTGAAAATCCAGGTCACACAGCTTAACCACTAACAGATCACCCTGTTTTGCCGCCTGATAGGCATCAGCAATCGACGTCTCCAGACCGGCAATATCGCTTTCTATGGCGTTGACCGCAGCATGAGCGGCAGCAAAACCTTCAAGCTGATGGCGCATTGCCAGCACTTCAGCCAGTGAGTAGTTTTCAAACCCCCACTGCGGCTGTTCCGTAGAAGTGCGTGCGGCGACATACACCCCCTTCCCCGGCTTAATACTGACCAGCCCGCGTGACTCAAGATAACTGAGTGTTTCACGCAATGAAGCGCGGCTAAGTTGAAGTATTTTCGCCAGTTCGTGCTGTGAGGGGAGACGCTGCCCAACGGCCCATTCTCCTGCGCCAATCCGTGCTTCTATCTGCTGAATGGCTTGTTGCACTACAGACATTTTGGTCGTCACTACTGAGTCCTTACTCTAAGGCATGACAGGTCAGACAGGTTAGACGTGTCACGCAGTTAGAAAATGATGGATATGCTTTTTTTTGTCAATTCCGATGAAAAATTCAGTTACCGTTAGGTTAAAATTGGTTTTTTACCAATAAATTCATATAGTAACAATCAATCAACTCATCACTGACTGGTTGAAAATACATTAATCTTAGCGCGTGATACTTTTAGATGAGGATAAAACATGATGAATGACTATAGAGAGGGAATATTTCAGGATGGGCACTAAAGAGTCGCACTGAATCATACTACTGGTCGATAGCGTGCAGATTAACCAGGTATCTGCATATCAGTAAGGTGTTAGTCGGGAAGAAGAAATCGAAGAACGTGGTTGCTGCCCGTTGTTTACCGACAGTGCGTAAGGAGATGGGCAAGTGCCGGCTGCGATTCACTGATTGAAACGGCGCAGCTCATAACCAGGGTGAGCCTGTCCGGCGTTTTGAGGCGAAAACTAAACTGGCAAGGATGAATAGGCTATTCTATAAACTAGTGGTTTTTATTAAAGCTATTTTTACAGCAATAAATAATTTTGTTTTTTAAATAAATAATGACTGGGGTGATAATAATTGTTAACAGGCTTAATAAAAACCAATAGTCAGGGTAAATCACCCACCAAAAAGCAAAGGTTATAAATAACCCTATATGTATAAATATATCTGCGAGCACATCATTTATAAAGTATTTTAACAATCTATTCATATTCACATTAATTTAATTTTATTTAGTTACTGAGCATAAAATCGCGGCAAGCGCTCTAACGGTGAAAATACAAACACCCTTATTCCAAAACTGCATGATTTTCAAACTCGAACAGTATAATAGATTGCATCTCATAACCTGTTAGCATATCTATCAATGAATTTTTTCATGATAAAAATCATTACGTATGACAAACTGCCAGATAACGCGATCAGTGTCACCCTCAATGGATTGCCGGCAAACCATTGGAAAAACAAAACAGGTAGCGCGTGAGATGATTCTTATCACAGTGTTACCTCTTAAAAAATAGTGTTCAAGACAGCCCAGGGGATTAATGAACCTCTTCCATGAGGTTCACCCTTCGGGACAACGCAAGCGCTGTGCATAACGCTTTGCGTTTTGTCCTGCAACTCGAATTATTTAGTCTATAGCCTGTTTTTGGACGCCAGGCTGAGCTCTATTTAAATGGAATTGCAAAGAGACTGTTATTATCAAATAAAGGAAATCCAGCAGCCCCTTCACTTTTAAAGGTAACTTTCCAGCAGCCTTGATTATAAATATTAGCTTGTATATCTATAGGGTCACGACCACATTTTTCCACATCAAAGATGGCATTTGTTTGATCAGCCGGTCCACTTTGAGGGATAAAAATTAGGTTTTTACCGGTTAAATCAGATGGAATATCACTGCCTGATTGACCACCTAATGTTATAGCCGCAAGAAACTTCCCTGGTTCTTTAATTTCACCAGAAAATCCATCTGCCAAGCCTTCAACAACAGTGCTTTGCATAGCATAAATAGTTTCTTCCTTACTAAGACCAGAGGGTGAACCTATCACCTGGCCTACATCGGCTATTGGGCTTAAAGCTGTATCAGTTTGAATAGTAACAATGTCTCCCGCTTTTAAATTACGATCTGCGGTCCACATGAACACGCCTTCATTTAATGCAGGCTTGGCTTTTTTCCTATCCCAAAATGTATTTTTAACACTATAATAATCACGATCCGTAAAAATAATTCCCGTACCTCCGTTGATATCTTTCATCAACATAAATGCTATCGCATCTGGTGCTTCAGCATTAGCTGCTACAAACTGAATATCCCCAACCTCAAGTTTTGTTGGTTCACCCGCCGTAACGAAAGTACCAAGCTCCTTACCGTTAAAATCATTACCTGCACTATCTTTAACTAATGTATCTTCAATACGTAATGAGTACGATTTAGCGTTTTCAAGCTTTGTTGTTGGCCGAATGACTAAACGATTAAATACCACTGAAACTTCAGAGCTTTCATTATTGTAAGAAGAAAATAACTGATTGCCTTGATAGATTGCTAATTTACCATTGCCTAGAGTGACCCCTTCGTCAAAAATGAGCTCAATACGAGTATCCGTGTTAACGCCAACAACCCCATCGGCTGGGAATTGCTTGACTAAGTTAGGTGCTTGTTGGTCCTCTAACTGTTGGCCTACCTGCATATATGCCCCTTGAAACTGTTGTTCATTGGCAGGTAAATCTTTAGAAATAGCTGTTCGGCCTGGCCAAATAGTATCACCATTATCTAATAGAAACTGTAAATTATCTTCTTTGCTAACCGTCTGTACGATAGACTCAATACTGCCTTTATTTATCGCCCTTAACTGTTCCAAGTCATTATCAAGCATAATGGGTTGATCACTACCACCATACCATTTGAATAAGACAAAGTTTTGCTTCACTTCAGCAGTGGATAGACCTGAAGGACCACTAACAATAAGATAGTAGTCATCCCTACGTATAATATCCCGTACCCCTCGACCACCCAGGTTTAATTCAAAAGGCTCGCCAAATTGCGCTGTCGATGCTGTACCATTTATTAAATCTATGTAGTTAGTTACCGGTAATATCAGGGCCTTATTACGTGCTCGCTGATCCATCTGTGGAGCTCGAAATCCTAACAACAATGTATCTCCATTGATAGTAGCACCTTCAATCGAAAAACCACTGACACTTTCAGGTACACTACCCGCAGCAGCTGAGCGATTAAAGCCAAAATAGCCTACACCTTTACCATGTATATTATTGTTATCCCAACTTATAAGATCTTGTTCTAATCCTGAGTATTTATTAATGTATTCAAATGTTGTTTCTGAGCCCGTACCTTTTACATTAACGGCAAACAGATGCCCACGATCCGCTACTGCCTCTCCACCATCTTGCTTGTTACTATGTGAACCAATAACCAATAATTTCCCAGGCTGATACCAAGCTAATGCTTCGACATCTAACTCTTTAGTCAACCCAGTCAATACGCTGTAATCCCACTCGTTAACAGCATTAATTGCTTGAGTAGATTCCGTGGTAGAACGCGGATAAACTCTCAAGAAATTAGCTTCATCGTCTGCCACTATCATATAGTTACTGTCTAATGCTACTGCGCCAGATGCATCAGAACTACCAAATTCAGATGCGGCAGTATAAGTTGATATAACGACAGGTTCTTTTTTTTCTTTCTCTTCCGGATCAGTCTTTTCTTTCTCTTCCGGGTCAGTCTTTTCTTTCTCTTCCGGATCGGTCTTTTCTTTCTCTTCGGGGTTTGTTTTTTCTTCAGACGTCTTTTCTTCTTCTGCCACAGGAATTGTTCTTGAACCACCGTCTGAATCACAAGCTGACAAAATTGAAATAATAAAGGCGAAAACAGTCATTTTTTTCAGTATGTTCATGTCTCACTCGCTTAATAAACTATACCCGTCATACTTCAAATTGCTTGGTTGTTGGCTGCATCCTTGCGCACCAGTCCCATAGTTGACTATGCTCTTGGCGCCCCTCGGACTTGCCGCCTATAGGCAAATCGAATTATTAAGGGGTCTTGGAATTTAAATTAGTTTTGCTATCAGGGTGATGAATTACCCCTGGCTGCTGATAATATCATAACTTGATAAGGGCTTTGCAATAACAAAAATAGAATAATTTCACTTAAAAAAAGAAATCATAATCTTTTTTTGTTTCAATTCTATTTCATTTTAATTCTCCTCCCAAAATACTTCGCTTTGCTTACGCAAACTTGTTATCAGTGAAGATGTCGATTATGCCCTTCATACTTCGCAAGTACATACGAAAAAAACGCGATTCGGTTGACCTTGCACCAATAAAAATCCCACTCAGCATGTCACCGAGTGGGATCTATCACTCACTGTTATTAACGCAGGTCTGGTGTTGTGCCGCGCGCTGCGCGCAATTGCCTTTCCTGCTGTAGTGCTTGCAAATCTGCCGGGCGGACCAAGGTTAATGCCTTGGTTGGGCACACTTCTACGCACGCCGGGCCACCACTGTGGTCTTTGCACAGATCACATTTATTCGCCTGTACCTGTTGCTGACCATTGGCGGTAGCGCAGACCACCACCTCCATCGCACCATAAGGGCAGACCGATACACAGCTTTTGCAGCCAATACAGCGTAATTGCTGCACCTGAACACTGTCATCCTGATGGGAAATCGCACTATTAGGGCAAGCATTCAAGCAAGGCGCCGCCTCACACTGGCGGCACAATATCGGCACACTGACATTATGCGTTTTGATTACCTTCAAGCGAGGATTAAAATTCTCTGCTGTCATTGGCAGTGAATCCTCATCGCTATGAGCCATAACGCAAGCGATCTCACAAGTGCGACAACCAATACAGAGCTTCATATCGGCGATAACAAATTGATTCATCCCGTCACTCCTTGGGCTGCATTACAGCACATTAAGATAATAACCAATGCTTTCCGCAGCTTTGCGCCCTTCAGCAATGGCGGTCACAATCAAGTCTGCCCCGCGCACAATGTCGCCACCTGCAAATATTTTGTGATTACTGGTTTGGTATGGATAGCCTGCCACCGTTGGCGCAACCACCCGCCCTTGCCGGTCCAGTTGCACATTATGCTCCGCCAGCCAGCCCATGCGGTGTGGACTAAAGCCAAAGGCCATGATCACTGCATCCGCAGGGACGATATGCTCAGACCCCGCCACAGGTACCGCCTGCCGACGGCCTTGACTGTCTGGGGCCCCCATTTCGGTACGGCGCATCTGAATACCGCTCACGTTGCCTTCTTTATCAACTACAATACTCAGCGGTTGCAGGTTAAACATAAATTCCGCACCCTCTTCGCGGGCATTTTTCACCTCCTTCTTCGAACCGGGCATACTCTTTTCATCACGGCGATAAGCACAAATCACCTGCTCCGCACCATGGCGCAACGAGGTACGCACGCAGTCCATCGCGGTGTCACCACCACCCAGCACTACCACCCGTTTACCCGCCATATTGATGTAGGGGCTCTTCGGGTTGTCGTCATAGCCCATTAAGTGTTGGGTATTGGCAATCAGGAAAGGTAATGCCTCATAAACCCCCGGCGCGTCTTCGTTTTCCAGGCCGGAACGCATTGACTTATAAGTGCCTACGCCAAGGAACAGGGCATCGTAATCATTGAGTAATGTTTCCATCGAGATGTCTTTACCGATTTCGGTATTCAGCCGGAATTCCACCCCCATTGAGCTGAAAATTTCACGCCGTCTGACCATCACATCTTTGCTCAGCTTAAACGCCGGAATACCAAAGGTCAGCAGGCCACCAATTTCCGGGTAGCGATCAAACACCACAGGCTTGATGCCATTGCGTACCAGAATATCGGCACACCCTAAACCCGCAGGGCCGGCGCCAATAATCGCCACCCGCTTGCCGCTCTGTTTTACTGCAGACATATCTGGCCGCCAGCCCAATTCAAAGGCGGTTTCGGTAATATAGCGTTCGATATTACCAATGGTGACGGCACCCCCATGGTCATTGAGGGTACAGGATTGTTCACACAACCTATCTTGTGGACAAACACGGCCACAGACCTCTGGCAAGCTACTGGTCTGGTGCGACAACTCTGCCGCTTCCCAAATGCGCCCTTGTTCCGCCAGTTTGATCCATTGCGGGATCTGGTTATGTAAAGGACAAGTCCAGGAGCAAATGCTCTGTTTGCCACAACTCAAACAACGCTCCGCCTGCTGCTCAACCTGCTGTTCATTAAATGGCTTATAGATCTCGGCAAAGGTGGTTTTACGCGCTTCAAGGGGAATTTTGCTGGCTTCCAGGCGTGGAGCACGCGGTTGTTGCAATAAATCGAGGATCGGTTTTGGCTGGGCACTGCCCCCCTGCTGTTTGGCACTGCTGCCAAACGGTTGGCCTGGTGTATTACAACCCGCAGCACGCAAGCGCTTTTCCTGCTGCTGATCCGCCAGCATTTGCTGATCAACCAAGCGTAATGCGTGGGTCGGGCAGGCTTGCACACAGGACGGGCCATGATTGAGTTCATTACAGAGGTCGCATTTCTGCGCCTCGATTTTTTGATAGCTGTCCGCAAGCCGATGATTAGGCGGTTGCACGGTTTCAGTGACCACCGTCATCATGCCAAACGGGCAAGCCACCGCACAGGATTTACAGCCAATGCATTTTTCTTGGCTGACCAGTATGCTGCTGTTGCTTTGTACAATCGCCCCGGTCGGGCACACATTGGCACAAGGTGCATCTTCGCAGTTATGACAAAACACCGCGGTATTGGCACTTGCCCCGCGAATGACTTTCACCCGTGGGGTAAAATACTCCCGTTTACTGGGGTATTCCCCCTGGTTGTGCGCTGTGACACAAGCGACTTCACAGCTTCGGCAACCAATGCAAGCTTCAGATTCTGCAACGATAAATTGATTCATAGACATCCCTTCCAAACAAGCTGATTGGGAACAAACATCATTTGTTCAGGCTGGTGACCAATAACGTTGATTAACCAGAGGGTGCTAACGGGGCACCTGGCACAGAGGACCCGGGCTAAAAAGTGATTGAGTCACAATCTTAGTGATTGACGTTATACTCTTATATGGCTGGCGTAGGCAGGTATCAGTAAGATTATAACCTTGTTAATTTAATAGTCATATTTGGTGAGATTCCATGACATTTCGCATGAAAATGACATATCACCTCAATGGAAGTGACATATTGCACGAATACCCTGTTATTCAATTGCCCATTCACAGAACTCCCCCTGTCTGGTCTATGATTAAACAATATACACGTTGACACCCAAGGCGAGCACCATGGCAGAACAGAAGCGCGGATTCAGCAAACGCTACCCTTTGCATATCCAAATTGCTGCTCTTTTTACTTTGCTAATTGTCTCAATCGGCAGTGCAATCGTTTTCTTCAGCCATCAGCAACTGACTAAACTCACTGAAGCCAGCACCAACAGACAGAACCAGAAAGCCAGTGAGATCATTGCGACGGAATTAAATTCCATTACTGGCAGCATGAGGATGTCAGTCAATATTCTTGCTGGTACTCGCATCATGCAAGCGGCGACACTTGAGCAACGAATCAATACCATTCCTTTGATGCTCTCGGTGCTGCAACAGAATGATTATGCCTATGCCATCTATAGCGCTTACCCCAATGGGGACTTTTTTATTCTGCGCCGTCTTAATGACGGTAACCGCACGTTATTCCAGGCACCAGATAATGCTAAATGGCTGGCGCAGAGTAACCGTTTTTTAGACAGTGAGCCGGAAACCAAGGCAATATTTTTAGATAGCAAGCAGCAGGTTATCATGACGAAAAACCTGCCGTTTAACCATTTTGACCCCCGGGAACGGCCTTGGTATCAACTTGCTGCCCAAACACAAAATCTGGTGACCTCCCCTCTGTACACCTTTAAAGCTAGCGGTGAAACCGGCTTTACTTACAGCATACAGGATAAACATAGCGGTACTGTTATCGGCCTGGACGTTTCACTGGCGTCACTTTCCCTGTTTCTTGAACGCAATCTGCCACCCAATAGCCAAGCGGCGGTGATCAATTTTGCCAATGAAATTCTCGCCAGCCAGCCACCATTGAAACAGTTGGCCGCGAGCAGTAGTGAACAATTACGCGATATTGCCAAGATCCCGGTGTTACAAACGTTGCTCAGCACGCGGCAGGATGAACATAGCGGTAACAGCATCCTGTTTACTGCCCAAGGTCAAAGCTGGTATGGCTCGGTGATCAAACTTGATGAGCACGATAAACACTACATGCTGGTCACCTCTACCCCATCGGCCTATCTGACCGCAGATGCTAACGCTATCCGTAACCGCTCAACGTTAATCGCCCTGACTTTGCTGCTGCTCAGCCTGCTACTGGTCTGGTATTTTTCATTACATATCTCCAGGCCACTGATCCGTTTGCGCCAAGATGCCGACGCGATCAGTAATCTGCATTTCGACGATCAGCCAGAAAAGCCGTCAGTAATTGAAGAAGTTGACGATTTACATAACGCCATGTCAAAAATGAAGCTGACACTAAAACAGTTTATCTCGATGGGTAGCCTGTTGTCGGTTAAAGATGACTTTCCGCAGCAGATGCAAGGGCTGCTTAATGAAACCAGTAAAATCGCCGCAATGAATGGAGGAATTGTTTTTTTATCTGACAAGGAGCTGGGCTATTTTTCCCCTATTGCGTTCAACTGGGCAGGTGAAAACCCGCATATATCAACCATCGCAGCGCTACAACTTGATCAGCAGCATTCAGGCCCGCTTGGGCAAGTATTGTCTGGCCAAACCGTGGCTGGGGTATTTGATAATGATAACCTCCCCAGTCAATTGCTCAATTTTATGCAACCCCATTTACCCCTGCGCTATATCGCGGTGCCGATGCAAACGCATGAACAACAGTTGATGGGTTTCTTACTGCTATTTTGCCCCTATAAATTAAGCAACGAAGAAGAAAGCAGCAAAATACAGCTGGTCAACGCCCTGGTAGGGAGTTTGTCGGTGGCGATAGAAACCCAATATCTGTTGCAAGAGCAAAAAAATCTGTTGGCCGCCTTTATTGAGCTGATCGCCGGGGCGATTGACGCCAAAAGTGCCTATACCGGCGGCCATTGCCAACGGGTACCGGTAATTACCAATATGTTGGCTAAAGCCGCCGTTGAAACTAAAGCAGGGCCTTTTGCCGACTTTACGCTTTCGCCCAATGAATGGGAGGAGTTACACATCGCCAGTTGGCTACATGACTGCGGGAAAATCACCACACCAGAAGCGGTGGTGGATAAAGCGACCAAGCTGGAGATGATTTATGACCGCATTCATGAAGTGCGTATGCGCTTTGAAGTTCTGAAGCGCGAAAAAGAGATTAACTACCTGCGCCAGCACGCGGTAATTGCGGCAACACCCCAAGATGAGCAGCAGTTACGTGATGAACTGCAGCAATTGGATGAGGATTTCTACTTTATTGCCCAATCTAATGTGGGTGGTGAATTTCTCTCTGACAGCGCAGTCGCCCGTATTCAACAAATTGCGCAATACTCCTGGACTCGCACCCTTGATGACAGTGCCGGTGTGGCGTTAGAAGAGCAGGCACGGAAAAAACGCCGCCCAGCAATCACCCTGCCGGTGCAGGAAAAACTACTGGCGGATAAAGAAGAACATGTTGTTTATCGGGATGACAAAAATCGCTTACCCGAGAGTTACAACTTCAAAGTAAAAGAGCCGACTTTATTGTATAACCACGGGGAGATTTATAACCTGAGTATCAGGAAAGGCACCCTGAATGAAGAAGAGCGTTACAAAATTAATGAGCACATTATCCAGACCATTGTGATGCTGAAAAAATTGCCGTTCCCGCACACCATGGCGAATGTTGCCACCATTGCGGGAGGGCACCATGAACGTATGGATGGCAAAGGTTACCCTTATCAATTGACCCGCCAGCAAATGAGTATTCCAGCGCGCATAATGGCTATCGCCGACGTGTTTGAAGCCCTCACCGCCGCTGACCGACCTTACAAACCCGGCAAGCTATTGTCAGAATCACTCAACATCATGACTAATATGGCGAACGAAAACCATCTGGACCGCGAGTTGTTTATGCTCTTTTTACAATCGGGTGTTTGGCATGAGTATGCAAAATCCTATCTGCAGCCGGATAATATCGACCCTGTTGATATTACTGCGTTACTCAGCAAGCTAGGCCAAACGCAACAATAAAGGTCTAAGCCAGGTTCCTCAGGATAGGTGAGTTAAAAAGCCACCTGAAAGCATCAGCGCTTGCAGGTGGCTTTTCTCATTGCAATCCATAATATGCGGGTCCGCTGGTCAATTATCACTCCGTTTTAAACATGGGGATAACCTTACCCCTAAACGACGCATAGCGGCCCCGTAGGGCCGCAATATCGCGACTATTCGGGTCTAAAAACCTTAATCAATTTTGTACCGCACCTTCTGCATCTTCCGCATTATTGACATCATCTTCTTCTGGTTTTTTCTCTGGGTGATAACCATTGAAGTACAGATTCAGCACCACTGCCGCGACTGATGAAAGCAAAATGCCGCTATGTAACAGCGGTTGCAAAGACTGCGGCATCTGGTTAAAGAAATCACCTGCTACTACCGGGATCATACCCAGCCCCAGACTGATAGCAACAATGTAGGCGTTATAACGGTTAGCGTTAAAGTTGACCCTGGCGAGGATTTTGATTCCGGTGGCTAAGACCATACCAAACATCACGATACCGGCCCCCCCTAATACAAACTGGGGAATGGAAGCCACAACAATAGACATTTTCGGGATCAGACCGAACAGTATCAAAATAACCCCGGCCATAACACATACCCAACGGCTGGAGACCCGCGTGATACTGACCAAGCCGATATTTTGTGAGAACGAGGTATGCGGAAAGGTATTAAAAATGCCACCGATGATAGTTCCTATACCATCAACCCGTAACCCGCGTATTACATCCGGTTTGGTGGTCGGGCGGCCAACAATTTCACCCAACGCCATAAACATGCCCATCGACTCGATAAATACGATCAGCATCACGATCGTCAGGGTGACAATGGAAGCAGCATCAAAGGTTGGCCAACCAAAGGCAAAGGGGCGCACCACCGCAAACCAATCTGCATTGTCCAAACCGGCAAAACTGACCTCGCCCATAAAAAGCGCTACCACAAAACCAAAGGCAATACCCAACAGTACCGAAATATTAGAGATAAAGCCTTTACTGAAACGTGTGATAAGCAGAATAAAGACCAGCACCATTAACGAGACACCGATATAGGCAGGGTGACCATAATTGGGATTCCCCCGACCGCCAGCAGCCCAGTCAATCCCCACCCGCACGATACTTAGCCCAATCGAGGTGATCACTATTCCGGTAACCAATGTGGGGAACAGGCACATTAAGCGCCCCATAAGCGGCACCATTAATGTGGTGATTACACCAGCGGCAATGGTGGCGCCAAAAATACCCGTCAAGCCAATGTTCGGGTTTGCCCCAATGGCCAACATGGGGGTCACGGCAGCGAAGGTCACCGACATAATGACCGGCAAACGGATACCTGCAAAGCGCCCAATACCAATACATTGCAACAGGGTCACAATGCCACAACAGAATAGATCGGAACTGATTAAATAGGCTATTTGCGCTTTATCTAACCCCAGACTGCCACCAATCATCAAGGGGACGGCGACTGCCCCTGCATACATGACGAGCACATGTTGCAGCCCCAAGGTAAATAAGTGTGCAAAGGGTAAAATCTCTTCTACTTTATCAATCGGTTTATCAACGGATTGTTCAATCGCTTGCGTCTTTTGGTTCGGCAAAACGTCATTCATGTTGGTCATTAGACATCACTCCTTTACGGCCCAATTCAGGGTGTTCAACCTATGGGCTACGATTCGAGAGCGGACATACCCATCATCCTTCATGTTGCAATGCTGTTCACTGCGATACACTGCCCCTCCTGGACTTACCCTTTCGGGCCGCTGCCTCAGCGAAAATCTGCAACTTAAATAAACTTGGGTATATCCCTCCCTTACAATTGATGTACTCAACATCTGATCTTTTAACTCTTGCTGAAGGTCATAACCTGGCAGTGATTGAACAAAGCACCCAATTAACACGCTGTTGGATTCGGGCCAGAATCACACTAGGCTGTTCTCAGACTAGAAAAGTGTATGCATATTTTGTGCAAGGGAATGTGGCAACCTGGTGATATCAGGGAGAGATATAATTAAATGAGAAAGCCATCACAGATGGGTATTGATCAGTTTAGATATTATTAACATTATCTTTTGCTAAAAATAACATTTCCGGTTAGTTATGCATAAATAACACCCAACGCAATCGATTAAATTACCAATTTGATTCATTTTACATCAACTACTGTCTCAATTTGAGACAACTTAGTTGACATGGCACTCTTAAGCAGCAAAGGAAATATAAGTTATCAAGATATAATGTTGCCTACGAGACGTTGTTAGACCTACAGAAAACTGTGTTTTTCGCTGACAAATTTGGGGATAGCGCAGACTGCCGGGTGCTTGTCCGCAAGCCAACCAACGAAGACTCTAGCCGCTGACACAGCCAATGGCGACTCGGCAGTTATCATTATGGTATGTGATAGATTTGAATTTTATAGAGGTCGCGGAGTGCCAGCATATTGCCGGTTATCTCTCTACCGGCGTCATTGAACATTGCCACTGGCTTGGCTGCCCTGGCTGCTGCCCACAGTATCAAGCACTGCCACCCCCTCAGTACCCTTATCGTCGGTATTAAAGCGGCGTTTCCACAAAGCGAAATTGTGTGACATCAAATAACCCCATGCTGGTTAATTTCAACGCGGGAATCACCGGCAGTGAAAGAAAGGCCATCTGAATAAAGGGCTCATTAAGTTTAATGCCACATGCCAGGCAAGCCGCCTTAAGCTCAGTGATGGATTGAGCAATCTCTGTTGTTGATAGATCGCTCATCAAGCCAGCAATGGGTAACGCCAGATGGCTCTGGACCTGATGATTATTCACTACACACAACCCCCCGCCATACTCAATCAATTGATTAATGGCCAGTGCCATCTCTTCTGGCCGATGACCAATCACCACCAGATTATGGCTATCATGACTCACACTGGCTGCCAGTGCGCCTTGTTGTAGCTCGAACCCCTGTAATAACCCAAAGGCTGGCGGATGATTTTTGCCATAGCGCTCTAACACCGCGATGCGGCAGATATCAGGCAGACTAAACCTATCACCTAACCACTCCGCCTGCTGCTGATGGGTGATTAATTCATTGGGTACCACCTGAATAACTCGGTAGCGGTGGCCGTTGGTCAATGGCAGCGTCAACGCCGCAGCAGTGACCGGTTGCCGATCAATAGTATTCTGCAATGGCGGTTGAGTGAGCTGTTGACGTTGTTGGCGGGTAGATTGTAACTCTTCATTGTTCAGTCGCTCACCCCTGATAATCACTTGGCGTATAGAAACTTGGTTGAGGTCATCCAGTAATACGATATCCGCCTGCTTGCCGGGTGCCAGCAGCCCCAGGCGTTTAAGGCCAAAATGCCGTGCCGCTGACCAACTGGCAACCCGATAAGCCACATGTGCAGGAATATGATGTTGATTGATCAAGCGATGGATCAGCGAATTAATATGGCCTTCGTGAGTAATCTCCCAAGGGTTGCGATCATCTGTACATAACATACATTGCGGGCTGTTAAATTCATTGATCAACGGTGCCAACGTATCCAGATTGCGGGCCACAGACCCTTCGCGGATCATCAACGCCATCCCCAGAGAGAGCTTTTCCCGGCCTTCTGCCCGCAGTAAGGTTTCATGGCAGTTCTCGATACCTGCGGCAATATAGCCATTGAGATCTTTACCGGTGAGCAGCGGGCAGTGACCATCCAGCGTCAAATCACGAAATGTGTCTAGCTTATCCAGTATCGCGCTATTTCCTGCAATCACGCCGGGGTAATCCATCATTTCTGCCAGCCCAAGCACATGGGGGTGGTCATGGTAGGCCTGCATTTGCTCCACCGGAAACTCTGCGCCGTTAATATCGCACCCCGCCAGTGCCGGCACACAGGAGCTGATTTGAATAAACTGATTTTGCCTGGCCTGTTCTGCGCTGCGTAAAAACCACGCCAAGCCCGTTTGCCCCATCACATTGATGATTTCATGGGGATCACAAACAATGGTGGTAACTCCCAATGGTAACGTGGCACTTTCAAACGTCACTGGGGTCATCATGCTGGATTCAATATGCAGATGCGCATCGATAAACCCCGGCACTGCAATCGCATTATGTGCATCAATACGCTGAAGTGCTGCAGCCCCTTGATAGGCTGGGCCAATACCGGCAATGGTATTACCGCTGATAACAATCGGCCCCGCTATTTCTCCACCGTTGATTAAATCGAGGATGCGGACATTTTCAATCATCATGTCGGCCACGGCTTCGCCACGGGAAACCGCCAACAAGCGACCGGTCTGCTCACGGGTGAGTGATTGTGTCTGTTTCGCCATCGACTTGTCCTTATTGATTGTTATCACCTATGATAAATGCAGTTATCATTTTGATATTTAATACATTTAACTCTTATCTAGTGTAGCCTGCAAAACGGATGCCGTAGTGTGTGAGATGTCACTAATTGTTATTATCGGCAAAGAAAATGCCTGTAGGGTTTGAGTGCCAATTTTGAGGGTCAATATTGAAGGCCAATGTTGAAGGCCAATGTTGAAGGCAAATAGTGTTAAAACTTGATCTAACCGCTTCGCCCAGACAGCCAACGCTGGTTTGAATGTTTCTGTTCGACTCAATGATAGTCAAAAGATATGACTACGCACGATAAGCAACCATGATGAATTGTCATCGATTCGGAGCCTGATGAGAGACGTTCCTGTGACGCTCTTTGGCTAATCAGATACCCATATTCAGTTCGTTTTTCAGATATTCCAACCAGTAAAAATTATTTAATATCAAGAGATAAACAATAATAATACAAACCCATTACAGACCAATAATATTTAGCTAAAATGCATAACATTTTACTGTGCTACACTGTTTGATAGGTTTAACACACCAAAGAAATATTTATGAATAAGAATGATGACACTGACTTGAACAAAGTAAAATGCTTGGAATGTGGCAAGTTTTTTGATTTTTTAGCACCACATGTCAATAGAGCCCACGAGATGACATTAATGCAATATCGCGAGAAATGGAAAATTCCCAGGCACCAGGCATTGGCCAGTATCACGCACCGAAGAAGATGCAGTGAGGTCACAAAAGAGCGTATAAAAAAGGGAGACTTAGTCCCTGATGAGCAAATCAGGCTGATGGCCATTGCCTACAAAAAATCTGACAGGAAAAATATCACCTCTTCACTTTTGAAGGAACGCTCTTCAGAAACCGCTCGTAAGCATCAAATCTGGAAATACTCCCCCGTCATCAAGACGATGAGTGAGGAACTGCGACAGCAAGCCATTCGTCGAATGCTGGCTAGGCCGGTATCAAAAGAGTGGGTAAAAGATATTGCCAAAGACCTCGGCATTTCAATCGGTCACCTCTATGAATTGGTTAAAAAAAACGCCCATAAATAGGCGGTAGTTTAGCGGTGTTGCATGGCACTCGAGCATAATGGCATTTGACCTATTGAAAATAACAATCAATTAAACAAGTACCATATTCACCATCAATAACTTCCTGGCGGATAATATTGAATGGGTGGTCAATGAATTGGCCCGTTACCGCCTTGATGAGCGCCCTACTGACCAGCAGAGACCATTACCCTCACGAAACCCATATACTCACAAAATCAATATGTTCACAAAATCAATCTTTTACAAAATCAATGTACTCACGACATTCATGATGAAACATTTTATCTGTTGGCTGCCTAAATAGCCGCCAGCGCAACTGTTGCTAACTTCACTACGCTAATCCGACAGAACCCTTTTTCATGCTCTCCTCGATTTCTTTATACTTAAAAAGTATTAGCATCATACAAAAAAGGTGTTAGACGGCAAGCCCAGGTCAGATATATGGTCATAAACACCCTAAACTGCCAAGTTTGATACTGTAAAAATATGCTCAAGAGCATTGAAACACTGTTGCTAGATGTCCCGGTAATCCGCCCTCATCAGCTTTCTGTCACCACTGTCAATGTGCAAACCCTGGTCTTGGCGCACGTACTTTGTGACGACGATATCGAAGGCTGAGGAGAAGCCACTACCAACGGTGGCCTGAGTTATGGTGAAGAAAGCCCCGAAAGCGTCAAGGTCAATATTGATACCTATCTGGCTCCGCTACTGATAGGCACCGAGGCCAGCCAGGTAGCCCAAGCCATGGCCCAGTTACGCAAATCAGTACAGGGTAACCGTTTTGCCAAATGTGCGTTGGAAACCGCTTTGCTGGATGCACCAACACGGCGGCTGAAGACCCCGCTCAGTGAACTGCTGGGGGCGTGTGCGTGAGGCACTGCCAGTTGCATGGACTTTGGCCAGTGGCTATCCAGCCAGGCTGTAGCCGAGCATAAGATCTATTTTTAGCGTTTTGTTTCCAGTTAATTGATCAGATCCATGGAAGGGCCAAAGAACATACTCCCTATTTTTAAATATAATTTAATTATGCCAAGGAATATTTTATGCCTCCAGCAGAGATAAACAGCGTTGATATTACACCCATCATCGACCAGGCAAAATTTCAATCTATTCACCGTCTGACTATTTTTTGGTGCGCCTATATTATTATTTTTGATGGCTATGATTTAGCGGTATTGGGTGTGATCTTGCCGAAATTAATGGCCGAGTGGGGGTTAAGCGCAACACAAGCGGGACTATTAGGCAGCTATACCCTGGTAGGTATGATGGTCGGTGCACTTTCGTTGGGTTCTCTTTCTGACAAGATCGGTAAAAAGAAAGTCATTACCTTCTGTGTCATCACTTTCAGTTTATTTACTTTTTTATGTGGTTTTACCCTGAATGCCTCCCAATTTGGTTGGTGTCGCTTTATTGCAGGTATCGGGCTGGGTGGCGTTATGCCCAATGTAACTGCACTCACCAGCGAATATTCACCTAAAAACAAACGCAGTTTAATGGTGGGTTTGATGTTCAGTGGATACTCGATTGGCGGCATGTGGGCGGCGATCTTGGGTATTTACTTAATTCCTTTATTCGGCTGGCAATCGATATTTTATGTGGCTATTTTTCCGCTCCTGTTTTTACCTTGGATGATCAAACACCTACCTGAATCAGCGGCTTTTTTAATCAAGACCAACCAGCATCGCCCTTTAAAAGAGATCCTGGAAAAAATAACCCCAAGCGCTCATTACCCATCAGGCACTCAGTTTTTCAGCCAATCCGTCATCAGCACCGATCAGGTAAAAATGACGCTGGGTGATCTGTTCAAAGATGGCAGAACATTAAGCACCCTGATGTTCTGGCTAGTGTTTTTTATGTCACTCTATGTGATCTATGGCATGACCTCCTGGCTACCCAAACTGATGTTACAAGCGGGCTATCCTCTTGGCTCCAGCCTCTCTTTTCTGTTCACCTTACACTTGGGCACCATTGCCGGTGCCTTGAGCAGTTGTTGGCTGATGGATAAAATCAGTGGCAGAAGCGTCTTGCTCGGTTACTTTCTACTTGGCTCCGCGACCATTGCTCTGTTAGGTACTGAAAGCTCGATGGTTTTACTGTACCTGCTGTTGGTGATTGCCGGAGCCAGCACCATTGGCACTCAAATTGCTGTCACCTCTTATGTGGCACGTTTTTACCCCAGTAGCATGACAGCGACGGGATTAGGGTGGGGGCTGGGTATCGGGCGAATCGGTGCCATACTCGGCCCATTCGCGGGTGGGTTATTAATCGATATGAATTTATCGCTACAGCAGAATTTTATCGCCTTTGCCCTGCCCTCTTTGCTCGCGGCAGGCTGCATGCTATTTGTAAACCCGCGTTTGGCTGCTTCTTAAGAACAACTAGAAGCTAAACTGGCTAATGGCACCATCAGTGATAGTGAAGTATTCAGACTGCTTGACCTTATGGCAGAGATTATTATCAGCGATGCAAATCTGAAGGATGCTTGTACTGATGGAGCCAGCCTGGGCTGTATCAAGGAGATGAACCTGGCGCTTGCCGCCAAAGACAGTTATCAGGGTTATGCCGAGTACCAAACCTATTACGATCTACGCGATCAGTTCCCGGATCAAATGGCGAAGTTCGGTGATCTTATCGGTGACTACACGCATGACCTGGTACAACTGATTGAGCAAGGCTATACAAAAGAGCAAGCCCAAACCAAGCTGGCGCAGGATGCGGCCTACGCGGCCAAATATCAGCAAGCTTTGGAAGATATACCGGGCTGGGCCAAGATAGCGGTGACCATCCAGGATACGATGGGGATGGTTTATGGGGCCAAGGCAGCAGGTTTCAGTCTGGAGAAATTGGCTGCGAATGGGGCTGCGGGCAACAAAGCACCTGTACTAACAAAGAAAGCAGATGGAATTTATGAAGTCACTGTTAATAAAACTCTACTTGAGGCACATGATCGTCTTAATACCCCTGATCTTGGAGGAAGTGGCAAATTAAAACCTGCTGAAGCCGCATCTGCCGCACAGTTAGAGCCTACTCTAGGTACAATGCAGCGTTATAAACCGCCATCAGGATAAAATACAGGGTTATCCCCTGATTTTGTGATCACATCTGGCGTAAATAAAGGTAAAATAGTGGATGCCATGTATACGACAGATAGGCTGTCACAAAGAGAAATAGACGGATTAAATAAGTTTTATGAGAAAAATATGTACTCTGGAAATGGTAAAGTAGTTATTCAGGAACATTTGCAAAAAGCTGATTTTGTTCCTGTTGATTTTAGGGTTTTAACCTCAGCCAATCAAATAATCTTTATGGATTATATAAAAACGTTGCCAAAACCGCAGCAAGACAAATTTATTATTTTGAGGCCATAACATGGGTGCAGCCTTAATTTTTAGCCGGAATGATGCTATAGATAAAATTGAGGATAAGTTTAAATCCACATATGTTAATGGAAGCTATTGGGATGCCTTCGGCGATCTGCTGGATGCTGTTTTTTTGCCAGAACACCCAAAGCTGCATGAGGTGATAAAACCTGAAGAAGGTGAATATCTAAAATTTTATTCATTTGTTGAGTTAGATAAAGTGAACTTTAACAAAGCAGTTAAATTAATCAGGGACTATCTTATGAAGCAACAAAACCCAACCGAATGGCAAAAGATGGCAGAAGTAGTGTGGGAAGAAATTGCAGAGCCTTATATTATCCAAGATGAACGTTATCAGCCGCAAAGTTAAGGATGCAACCCCGGCCAGTTGGCCGGGGTTGCATCATCTAAGCCCTAAAACCCCCTATTCTCTCCGGTGCAGCGGTGAGTGCCAGTTGTTCAGTGTGGGTAATGCCGGACTCGGTCAGCCAGATGTGGCGATGATTAAGCGGGAATGTGACCGCTTGCTGTTGTTGCTGGAACAAAAGCAGGACGAAGCCCGGCTGGCAGCAGTGGCGCTCAGTGGTGACGATGAAGCGGCAGCCCTTGAGTTGTTGAATATACTCAGATAAAAACACAAGGCCAGATAGGATAGTCGTTCAATATTCAATTGATGGCGGTCGAATCATTAACCTTGACTTTAAAAGCTCTGCCGGAGGTAAATAATGCAGGATCAAGATCTTGAGCAAAAAATAGGTCAGATTTTGTATGATTGTGGGCCTGAAAATGCCCTGAAGATCATAGTAAGGGCAGAGCTCTTTACTGAAAATGATGGGGGACAGTATGAATTTGATTATCTCGACGAACATGGGGATTTAGACTGGTTCTCTCCTGATGGAAGAGCTGTTTCTGATTTAACAGATGCTTTAATCGCATATAAGTCTTTCTTTTTGGACAATAACCTCACTAATGGGCTACCTATTTGGTCAAAATGTGAAATCACGGTTGATATCCCAGAAGGAAAGATAAGCATAAATCTTCAATACGAAGATTGATAAAGATCCCGGCTTCAATGGCCGGGATCATTACATCTAAGCCCTAAATCCGCCCTATTTCCGCCGCTGCACCCGAATAATCCCTGGTGCGGCGGTGAGCGTCAGTTGTTCAGCATCGGTGATACCGATCTCGGTCAGCCTGTCACCACCAATCACCAACTCGCTGTTATCCCGCATCCAATCCGCTTTCGGGGGATTTTAAATCCCCCCCATAATGAACAGCATCCTTAACAGCTGCTCCTGCTCTATAGCTAAAATGCGTCGATTTGCTTGCTGTCAGCCACTGAGTGATGCATCGGTCAGTGGCTGATTTGAACAAACAGCGTTTGCGCTGGCCCGCAGGGTGAACGAGTTACCCAGCTAACACTCAAGTCACCTGCAAGATAACGGGAATATGCCGACAAAAGCCCGCAGATCTAGGCCATTCGCGTCTCTTTAACCGCGGGTTGCCAAAACACACTCGCCGCCAAACTAAGCACAATACTCGCCCCGATGTACAACAACACATTGTATGGCGTACTACCAAACATCCGTTCCAACAACTTCAAATAGGTCGGGGTCATCGCACCAAACAATACCACCGTCAGATTGTAAGGAATCGATATCGCCGTAGCACGTACTTGGATCGGGAATGATTCTGCAAGAAGAATCGGCACTGCGCCCCAGTGCAACCCCATACAAAAACCCAAAATAGCAAACCCGAACAACGCAAACCCGTAACTGGCATGCCCAAAGGAAAAGTAGAAAAACAGGCCAAAGAACGCCACTGCATACAACAGCACACTCACCTGCAATGTACGCTTTCGGCCAATGCTGTCAGAGAGAAAACCACCGCTCAACACCCCGAAGGCGGCGCATGCTGGTGCGGTTAAGGCCAGCCAAGTCCGCTGAATATCAGCAAGCCCCAGCAACGTTTGCACATAGCCTGGCAAATAGATGGTGACACCAAAAAATGAGACAGTGCCGACGGTAATAACGCCCATGCAACAGATAATCTGCCGGAGAATTGTCCGCTGCCTGAGAGTTTGCGACATCGAAAGAGGCGGTGAAACCTGCTGGGCTGTCTGCTTGCTGGCTTGTTGGGTATAGCGCTTAAAGTCTGGCGATTCGCTCACATACTTATGCACGTAGTAGCCCAATGGCACCGTCAGGAAGCCAATCAAGAAAGGCAAACGCCACCACACTTCGATCACCGCATCTCTACCAACCAGATACAACAGGCTCAACGCCACAATATTGGCTAACACCGGCGACAGTGCTTGCGCCACCATTTGCATGCTGGCGTAAAAACCACGCCGCTCCGCAGGTGCATACTCCATCAGAAACGCTGTCGTGCTGGAAAACAGCCCCCCTACCGCCACTGCTTGTAGCAAGCGCATGGCGATCAGCAGTAATGGGGCGGCAATACCGATCTGCGCATAGGTCGGCAGTAAACCAATCGCCCCCGTAGTGAACCCCATGATTAACATCAGCAAAACAATAAGCGGTTTTCGCCCAATTTTATCTGCGTAAATCGACAGCAAGATCCCACCTAAAGGCCGGACCAAATAGCTGATGCCAAATACAAAATAGGCATAAATCTGCGACGTTAAAGTATCTTCTGCCGGGAAGAAGTGCCCGGCAAAGTAAATGGCAAAGAAGGCATAAACCGTAGAATCGTAAAACTCTAAAGCATTACTGGTAACCGACGACACCACCGCCCGCCGACGCGCCCCACGCTGTGCATCACATTTATCATCCATAAAAATCAGCCTTATAGGATCTGGTACGTCAAACGATTTTTAGCAATTGAGATCCAGTAGGCGACCCCGAGCGGAATAATCTCATCATCAAAATCATATTTGGGATGATGGCACATTGGGGTATCCCCCTGGCCAAGAAAGGCATATACCCCTTTAACGTGGTCCAAATAGCAGGAAAAGTCTTCTGAAGGCCCTTTTGGCGTATTCACCAAATAACTGGGATGCTCAGGCAGCAGCACATTTAGCCCCTGCACCGTTTCTGCCGCCAACAACGGATCATTGATCAGCGGCGGGCAACCATTGCTAAACTTTATCCCTACCTCGCCACCATAGCCCTGCGCCAACGATTGAGCCAATGTCTGCATACGCTGCTTTACCAGTGCCCTGACATTTGCATCGTAAGTGCGAACCGTGCCGGAAAGAGTCAAAGAATCTGGGATGATATTAGGGGCGCTGCCCCCGTGGATAGTGCCAAAACTGATAGTTGCTGCCTGATGCGGGCTAACGTTACGGCTGACAATGGTTTGAATATCGCTGATCAAACGTGCGGCCATCACGATAGGGTCAATGGTCATTTCCGGCACCGCACCGTGGCCACCTTTTCCTTTGATCGTGATGTTAAAGGTATCACTCGCAGAAAGTGTCGCTTTCTGGTTAACGTGAAACTCCCCCTTGGGTACGCTGGGGTAATTGTGTAGGCCGTAGATCTCTTCAAAGGGGAAGCGCTGGAGCAGACCATCCGCCAGCATGGCTTGTGCCCCGGTTAAATCCTCTTCCGCAGGCTGGAAAATAAAGATCAGGGTCCCAGCAAAATGGCGGTGCCGAGCCAAATATTTGGCGGCGCCCAACAGCATGGTGGTATGCCCATCATGGCCACAACCATGAAAGCGGTTAGTCACCGTTGAAACATGCTGGCAAGCTGCCGGATCGTTCTCTTCGTGCATTATTAGCGCATCCATATCAGCACGAAAGGCAATACTCCTTCCTGAGCTTTCGCCGCGCAGCACACCAACCACCCCGGTTTGACCGATATTTTCATGCACCTCATCCAAGCCGCAGGCACGCAAGTAATCCGCCACCAACGTAGCGGTACGCTGTTCCTCAAATGCTGCTTCGGGGTGGGCATGAATTTTTCTACGAATCTCAATTAACTCGCGTAAATCGATAGACTGAAGATCATACATGGCTATTTCCTTTTTTATGCCCGTTCCATAACGGCATTTGCATACCAAACGCCAAGGTACTTCATCTCGCAAACTGACCGCAACTGCTAAAACCCGCAAGCCGACAAGTTATGGTTAAAGTGAGAAATATCTCGCAAACAAATTCAATGGGATGTGATCATCAGTGTGCCAGCAACACCGCGTTCACCCGTTGCATCCGATGGTTCTCCTACAGAGACACTGTTGACAACCATATTGCTGGAGCCCCCGCCATCTAGGTTGATGGATGAAGAAGCGCCAAGCCATGCCATTACTGCCGCTGTCTCTGGAATGGAAGTTCCTAAACTCACATAGGGCTGTCGCCCTGGGATTTCAACCAACAAAATCGTGCCGTCAGCGCCAACACCGATAGCGGTTCGCCCATTACGGGAGACTACCCAGCCTTCATACCATGTACTGGTATCAATCGCTGCCGAGGCAGTATTTGCGGTACCATTAACTATGGGTGAAAACCCTTCGGCCCATGCGTTTTGTAGCAAATTACTCACCGACAACGTCGGGCCCGCCTCTACAATTGACATACCGGGTGCCAGAGTAATCTCCTTCCCATCAGAATAAACGTGGTCAACTACCGTCAATTTGGTGCCAGGGATTGCATGTTCGCGAAGCCATTTGGCACTATCCCCCAGCCCTTGGAGCACATAGCCCCCTTGAGGCGCTGGCGTCCCTAATGTTTCATCTCCACCAACCACAGTATTTGTCGAATCAACCACCAGCTCATAAATATCCCCTTTGTAGCTAGCGTTGACCAAGGTATTTGACGATAGCCCACCGAGAAAGAGGGAGTCGTACATCTTCAAATCATTGAAATTGTTACAAACATAATCGTGAGCTGATAACGTTGTCGGGGTTTGCGCAGGGGTGCCGCAATTCACTACGGTTCCTAAAATTGGACGATTCTTATCTTTCACTTCAATGGATACACTCTGGTCGTCCGTTAAAATCGTCGATGAAGATAGCTTCTGCAATAGGGTGGCTTTCGGGTGCCCCTCACTGGTGGTGGTAATCATAACGCCTGGGCGCCCACCAGTGGCTGCAGCGATTAATTGCCCGTTCACCACTGTTGTACCTACAGGTGATCTTGGCGGCAACGGAGAACCAAATGGATTAATATTTGAGAAGTATCCTGCGTTCATTCCTGCTAATGCATCGACTCTTAGCGCTGCAGCAGAGACAGTCTCCCCCGCTCCCCCCAGATTGTTGCCGCCGGGTAACTCATAGCTTAGTTTAGTGGTAGTTTTCGCAGGTTCGATAGCTAATATATTGATAATCCAGGGGCCTGTGGTGGTATTACCCGCAAGTGCAGTATTCCTTACTCGCGGCTTGTATTTGTTTGCTGTTGCTACACTGATTTGGGATGCCACTGCGTTAGCTTCATCCTGGGTGTTAAACCGATCAACAGAAAGATAGTAGCCCAGCGTTGCACCAGAAGTATTCGTCCCCGCCGATTGATCGAGCCGTGTAGTAAAACCGGCAGCAGTAATGGCATCGGCGTCCGCTTGTGCTGCAGCTGGCGTGGTATAAAAACCTATATTGACAGTCCAGTATTCGTCCACGCTCAGTTCACCACGCTTGACCTGGTAATAGGTCACTCCGGCAGTGACTGGTTGGCTAGTGATGGTTTGAGACAGTCCGCTATAACCTAATGGCGCATCGTCTACAGGCATTTTCCAGGTAGATTGCGTTAGTTCTGTATTTGTACTTGTATTTGTATTATCACACCCGATTAAGAGCAATGAATTAAATAATGCAACCAGGGCGAAAGCGATAGGTCTTTTATTTAGAATACGCATTGTTTTCATTCCTATTCATATTTATAAACACGTCAAAACTCATGGTTATTTTTCCTTATCGAACAATATCAAGCGAAAACATGTCTTTTATTCAATAAAATCAATAACAAAAACAATCACAAAATAGATCATAACTGTGACACTATTATGACCAATATAGAAGGCTCTGTCGCATTAAGATCTCGTCAGGTAACATGCTTTTTATCAAATGTGATCTGACCCTATCTCTGATAAGAAAACCTTCGGTCGGCGGCATGACATTGTGAATGTCTTTGCCCCCGGTATTACCAGGTATCTCGCTTGCGCCCTCAGTCTATACAATCTGAAAGAAATAATGGCTAAGCGCAGTGTTATCGCCATAGTTACCCCACAGGGTCTGCCCCTTAGCAAACCGCCCTGCTCCCTTTTATTCCCTTATTCAGTAATCCTGCCCCAGCAAGGAACAATCGTTGTGCTACGCTGTCTATTTACCTGAACTTTTCCGTATTAGAGGTCAGCAATGAAAAATAACTGGATGCAGCAAATTCAATCGATTCTGGGCGATAAAGCTAATGCAATGGGGGGTGCCGAAGGTATCACCAAGTTGTTAGCCCCAACAGCACTAGGTGGAATAGTGGGCGCTCTGCTGGCTAATAAATCATCACGCAATATGGTTGGCAAATATGCTAAAAATGCGCTGATTATCGGCGGTAGTGCCGCTGTTGGTGCCGTGCTGTGGAACAAGTATAAACAGCGTGTGAAAGAGTCGCATGAAGAAGAACCGCAGTTTGGCTTGCAAAGCACCCCCAGCGATGTGCGCGCCAAACGTTTGGTGCAGTCATTAGTTTTTGCCGCAAAAAGCGATGGTCATATTGATGCCAATGAGCAGCAAGCCATCCAACAGAGCCTGGAACAATTGCAGCTTGGCAATGAAGCTCAGCAATGGGTGCAGCAGGCCATTGAGCAACCGCTGGATCCGAACCTGATTGCCAGTAGCGTGCAAAATGAAGATGAAGCGTTAGAAGTTTATTATCTCAGTTGCCTGGTGATTGATATCGACCATTTTATGGAACGCAGCTATCTGGATGCATTAGCCCAGTCGCTTAAAATTCCGGTGGATGTCCGCCAAGGGATTGAGGCCGATGTTAGTGCGAAAAGACGCGAATTAGAATAATGACGCTGGGGTGATACCGCTCTCTATGACTTTTATCGCTGATATCACTCATATTTTCTGATCGTTCAACTCGCTGAAAATTACTTTATTTTTCCCGTTACCCAACCGTTCAAGATGTCGATTTAATCATCCTGAACATCAAGATAAAGGAATAACATCATGAAAAAGCTCGCTATTAGCGCTGTTATCTTTGCTTTATGCACCAGCACAGCTTTGGCTGCACAGCAAGGTGGGTTCTCTGGCCCGCAAAGTAATGCACAAACAGGTGGGTTTGTTGATCAGAGCAGTAACGTGACGACCGTTAGTAACGCCAGATCACAGCGTGATGGCACTTGGGTTACATTACGTGGCAATATCGTTGAGCGTCTCTCTGACGATAATTACACCTTCAAAGATGCCAGCGGCACCATTAAGGTCGATATTGACCACAAACTCTGGAATGGTGTCACCGTTACTCCACAAGATTTAATTGAGATCCGAGGTGAAGTCGATAGAGGCTTAAACCGAGTGGAGATTGATGTAGAACAGCTCAGAAAAGTGACCCCATAAGGTTATCCTGACGATTTGGCTGTTACTCCGCCAAGAGTAAGGTCAGAGCATCGATCTCGGCAATCCTATTCCCTGCCTGTGGTTAAACAGGCAGGGAATCTTGTTTTATACCCTCATATTGAGCTGCTGACACTTCATCATCCCTGTACGGTTTAACCTCATCCTTCTCCCTACGCCCTCAAGCCTTTTCGGCCGGGAGGATGCACCCCACCGCGCTGCAATATCTAATGCTAGGGCTTTACATATTGTTACTTCCTATTACGTAATTTATATATCCCCACGCAATCTCAAGAAGCAGCTAGGCGGCAAACGAGAAACTCCCGATGAGCTAACTCAAGTCAGTGATTCGGAGTAACCAGTGCAGCCAATAGCCCGGCGACTTGAAGGACGAGGGGTAGAGGGAACTTAGAATGCGTAAACTTACCTTTAATGCCCTACTCTTCGGTTCGCTGGTATTACTCAGCGGCTGTGATAACAATAACGACTCTAACAGTAACTTCAATGCAGATAAGAAGCAGGAAGAGTTACCCATTAATCAGGAACCCGTCGCCCATTTACCCAACGTCCCAGTCCCCGGTGAAGCTCGGGTGGCTGAGGGCAACCAAGTGGTGATCCATCTGGTGGATATCGCCGCCGTTACCAGCGGAATCACCGGTGATAACAGCACGAAAAACCTGTTCCTGTGGAATAACAGCACCTGCGATGCGCTGCAAGAACCGCTCCCTGGTTGGGATGACACCAGTAACACCCCCACAGGTAGCGATCAATACGGCCCATACTGGGTGTTGGATCTAAACAAAACAACCGGTTGCATCAACTTTATCCTGCGAGATGGTGTCAAAAAGCTGATTGATGCCGATATCCGCCTCACGTTCAGCGATTTCCCCGACCGTACCGTCTCGGTGATTGCGGGTAGCAATACCCTATACGACACCCGCGCCGAAGCTTTCCGCGCCGCGTTTGGTGTGGCACAGGCCAATGCACACTGGGTGGATAAACAGACACTGCTATGGCCTGCCGGTAAAGATCAACCGTTTGTTCGTCTCTACTACAACCACAGCAGCAAAGTCGCCGCTAACAGCAATGGCGAATTCACCGACCGCTATTACTCGCTAACACCTACCACCCTCAGTGAAGAGACGCGGGTGCGCTTTCCCCACCTTGCCGATTATGCCGCCTTTAAGCTGCCGGGGAATGCCAATGTCGATGAATTGCTGACTGCTGAAACCATCGCTCTTGCTACCGATAAACAGGGGGTGATCACTTCAGCGACTCAGGTACAGACAGCCGGTGTGCTGGATGACCGCTTTGCTGCTGCCGCCGAAAAGCTGGAATATGGTGCTATGGTGAATGGTTCTGCGGTTACTTTCCGCCTGTGGGCACCGACTGCCCAGCAGGTAAAATTGGTGTTGTACGGCGCAGATAAAAAGGTGATAGGCAACCAGCCAATGACTCGAGATAGCGAGTCTGGTGCCTGGTCTTATCAGGGTGGCAGCGATCTCAAAGGGAGCTTCTATCGTTTCGCGCTCACCGTTTACCACCCGCAGTCACGCAAGGTGGAACAATATGAAGTCACCGACCCCTATTCCCATAGCCTATCGACCAACTCCGAGTACAGCCAGGTCGTCGACCTGAATGACAGCGATTTGAAACCCGAAGGCTGGGACAGCCTGAAGATGCCTCACCCACAGGCGACTCAAGCTGATATTGCCCGCATGGTGATCCATGAGTCCCATATCCGTGACCTTTCTGCCTGGGACCAAACCGTGCCTGAAGCCATGCGCGGCAAGTATCTGGCGCTCACCGCAGAAGACAGCAATATGGTCAAGCACCTCAAGCAACTGGCGCAGTCGGGCGTGACTCACGTTGAATTGCTACCGATATTCGATCTGGCTACGGTTAACGAGTTCAGCGATAAAATGGCCGATCTGCCACAGCCTTTCAGCCATTTGTGTGAGTTGAACAGCGCCGTGCGGCAAAGCCGTTTTGCTGATTACTGCAGCAGTGCCTCGACCATTGGCGAAGTGCTGAACCAGCTCAAGGCGGATGATAGCCAAGATAATCCGCAAGTACAGGAATTGAACGGCTACGTATCACAGACCGACTCCTACAACTGGGGCTACGATCCTTTCCACTACACGGTGCCGGAAGGCTCCTACGCCACTAACCCGGAAGGGACGCAGCGTATCAAAGAGTTCCGCACCCTGGTGCAGACCCTCAAGCAGCAGTTGGGCATGAACGTGATTATGGACGTGGTGTATAACCACACCAATGCTGCTGGCCCCAGCGACCGCACCTCGGTGCTGGATAAAATCGTACCTTGGTATTATCAGCGCTTGAACGAGTCTAGCGGTAGCGTGGAATCGGCCACCTGCTGTTCCGATTCGTCACCGGAACACCGGATGTTCGCCAAGCTGATTGAAGACTCGCTGGTTGTCTGGAGCAGAGACTACAAGATTGATGCCTTCCGTTTCGATCTGATGGGTTATCATCCTAAAGCGCAGATCCTCGCGGCTCGTGAAAAAGTCAAAGCGGTCAATCCTAGCGTTTACTTCTTTGGCGAAGGCTGGAATTCCGGGCAGGAAGATCGCTTTGAAATCGCCTCACAAATCAACCTGAAAGGCACCGGCATTGGTACCTTCTCTGACCGTCTGCGGGATGCAGTACGCGGCGGTGGCCCTTTTGATGAGAAAGAGGCTCTGCGGCAGAATCAGGGGCTGGGCAATGGCGCGGGCGTTTTGGCTAACGAGCAAACCCAACTGAGCGAAGATAGCGTGCGTCATCTGGCGGATCTGACGCGCCTGGGGATGGCGGGTAATTTGGCCGAATTCCTGCTGATCGACAAAGACGGTAACCTGAAGAAAGGCAGCGATATTGACTATAACGGTGCCATCGGTGGCTACGCCAGCGACCCTACTGAAATCGTCAATTATGTTTCCAAACACGACAACCAGGCGCTGTGGGACATAATCAGCTACAAGGCCGCCACCGAGGCAGATCTGGCCACCCGTGTGCGGATGCAGGCGGTTTCTCTGGCCACCACCTTGCTGGGCCAAGGGCTGGCGTTCGACCAGCAAGGTTCGGAACTGTTACGCTCCAAATCTTTTACCCGCGACTCCTATGACTCGGGTGACTGGTATAACCGCGTTGACTACAGTTATCAGGATAATAACTTCAACGTAGGTATGCCGCGTCAGAGTGTTGACGGCATCAACTACGAAATCATTAGCCTGGTAAAAGGGGCTGTTGCCGCGCCTGGCAACGCAGAAATCACGCAAATGACCGGGTTCTACCAGGAACTCACCCAGTTACGCCACGCCTCCCCGTTGATCACCCTGGGCAGCGGCAGTGAAGTAATGAAGCGCGTTGATTTCCGCAATACTGGCGCCGCACAACAGTTAGGGTTGCTGGTAATGACCCTTGATGACGGCACCCAGGCTGGCCAGGATCTCGATCCACAAGCCGATGCGCTGGTGGTGGTGATCAACGCCGCCCCTGAAGCCAGAACCATCAGTGACTTTGTGGGTAACAACCTTCGCCTGAGCACTATCCAGCAGGACTTGGGCACCCACTCGCTGGCATCCGGTGTAGTTATCGCCGAGGATGGCCGCATTACCATCCCAGCGTGGTCGGTTGCCCTGCTGGTTAAGCCACAGGTATCGACCCAAGGCATCGGGCTGCCTGTTAGTAGTAAGTAATTAGTAGTGAGCTGTCAGTAATAAGCAGTCAATAACCTGATTAACCTCACACCTTTCGCGGGTGTGAGGTTGCTATGCCACGCAATCCGCAGGAAGGCATTATTACTGCGTTGTCATCCTGAACATCAAGATAAAATGAATAACCTTATGCAATAGTTCACTATTAGCGCTGTTATCTTTGCTTTGCACCAGCATAGCTTTTGACACACAGCAAGGCGGATCCTCTGACCCGCAAAGCAAGGCATCAACTTCCAGTCAGTAGATTTTTATCTTGCTTTAAAGCCATCAATAAATTTACCAAGTAAATAGATAAATAAATACATAGCAGAAATTACCAGTAACCTTTTTGCCCAGCTGTCAAAATAGACAATAAAAAACAAAGTAAGCCAGACGGCAGCACCACCAATGATCCCACCTAATATAGTGATAATATTATCTGCCAGTTTTTTCATAACCCACGGCACGTCTGCCCCCTCAATGCTGCTAATCCCCCTGTTGGTATTTCTTGACCACTCCTCTACCACATCGGTGTTCCTTCACGCTGCCCGCTATTTGCCGGCAGTGGAACGGCAAATCATGCTAAGGGGATGTCTTTATAACAGGTATAAATAGTGAGCCCATGCTGGCGTGCAACGTCGATATCCCTATCGGCCCCTTTAGAAACGCCTTCAATGCGGTAAATGGCATCACATTTTGTAATAAGCCGGTGGGCAACCGGATAGATCATCGATTCGCCTATCTCATCGTCGATAGATTTAGAACCTGCCGCTCTCGCCAAAGGCAACGCCAGCCATTCGCCGATAACCGGAATGTGCCCTCGCTGGTATACCGCCAGTGCTGCGTTTTCCAACCGGGCGAGATTAGCATCAATAAGTTCTTGTTGGCCTCCCGTTCCACTACGGTATGGGCCTGCAATTAAAATCAGTTGTTTAGTCATGGGTACCTCAGAATAACCCTTTCAGGGCTACGTTATAAAGTAACATGATGGTTTTGCCATCAACGATCAAACCGCTTTCAACTGCCGCAAGCGCAGCGTCTAGGGGCAACTCAAGCACTTCAATATCCTCCCCTTCGGCCGCTATTCCACCGCCCGCACTTGCCTTGTCTTCCGCATGATATTCAGCAATGTAAAAGTAGAGCTTTTCCGTTACCGACCCCGGGCTCATGTAAGCTTCGAAAACTTTCTGAACGCAGGAAATGCGAAAGCCAGTTTCCTCTTCTGCTTCCGCTTTTATGCGGCTTTCGGGGTCTATGTTGTCAAGAAGACCTGCTGCCGCCTCAATCAGATAGCCATCGTGACCATTGATGAACACGGGAAAACGAAACTGACGGGTGAGGATCACCGTTTTCCTGTTACGGTTGTATAGCAGTATCGTGGCCCCGTTACCCCGATCGTAAACCTCGCGACTCTGGCGCTGCCATTCACCGTTTCGCCGCTGAATATCAAAAGTGTATTTCTTTAGAGAATACCAATCATCGGACAGATCCTTGCTGTCGACGATCCGTATTTCTGCACGTTTTGGTTGCATAGTGGCTCCTCTGTACGTAGAGTTATCATCATAAACTGCAATTTCGTGCATAATCAAGATAAAACATGCAATATCAGGAACAGCCTTATGCTTACAAGTCAACGCAAACAACTCATCCTTGAACAGCTGCAGGTTGACGGGCAGGTTCTTTCGAAAGATCTGAGTATTCGATTTGACGTCTCAGAGGACACTATTCGGCGGGACTTACGCGAGCTTGCATCAGAAGGGCGTTTACAACGCGTGCACGGCGGCGCTTTGCCGTCATCATCAGCCGTAGCGACATTTTCCGAGCGTAAATCCTTAAAAACAGAAGCTAAAAAGAAGGTTGCCCAAAAAGGGGCTGAGCTGATTTCTTCAGGTCAGGTGGTGATTATTGATGGCGGAACCACCACGTCAGAACTCATTACCTATCTCCCAGACGACCTGTGCATCACCGTGGTGACCCACAGCCCGAGCATTGCACTGGGGCTAATAGAGCATCCGTCCATCGAGGTGATTTTGATTGGCGGGCGACTGTACAAGCACTCCATTGTCACTGTCGGCGCGGCCACCATCGAAGGTATCGGTAACATTCATGCCGATATTTTCTTTATGGGTGTCACCGGCATTCATCCCGAGGCGGGATTAACCACCGGTGACTATGAAGAAGCGTGCATCAAACGTGCATTTTCCGGCAGAGCTGCGGAAACGATCGTGTTGGCCTCCTCCGAGAAGATCAATACTGCGTCACCATTTGTTATTGGCGACATTGGGTTAATCAATATGGTGGTGGTTGATAACGACACCGAAGAAAGTTGGGTCCGTAGTATTGAAGAAAAAGGCGTCACAGTGATTAAAGCGTGACTTCAAGTCACCGCTGGCTGGTGTATCGCAAGAATGGCTTGAGGGATTGATCAGCATGGGGAAAACCGGCGTAGCGCCAGGTTCATCTTCGCCAACTTGGAGATATCATGAAAACCGAAACAATAAGTTACTTGAAACAGAATGCGGCCAAACTCGATTTGAGCGAGCCTCTGAACGTGACGCAAAACGGCCGCCCTGGTTACGTTATCGAACCCTATGACGATCGGGTTCGTCGGGATGAAAGCATTGCGTTACTCAAACTGATGACGTTATCTGAAAAAGACATCGAGTTAGGCCGCACGTTTACACGTGAACAACTTCTGGATGCGCTTTAATGGCCGTGTGTGACGTCACTTTTATCCCAAAAACAGCATATCGCCAGCCTGTTGTTCAATCGAATTCTGGAATGGCTGTAGGACGTTCGGTTGTGTCGCATTAACCAAGAGAGGACGAAAAAACAGAGGGAGCCTAAACCGTCAGAAATCATCTATGCCAGGTGGCGAAACGACTGGATGCTGAAGTAGAGGCGTATCCTGACACACTTTTTGGCGCTCCCCGTGACTGGGGTAAACAGCCCAGACCGGGAAAACCTATCGTGGTCGGCATTGATGGGGGTTATATCCGCAACAGGGATGACAGAAAACACAACTTCGAAATCATTGCCGGTAAACCCAGTGGTAGTGCACCCTGCGGCAACCGAAAAGACATCATGATTGGCATACACACCTTGGAACGTAGCAACAGACGCATCACCCACGTCGCTCACACTCATTAGTATAATTTTTTTGTTGATTTTTTGTTAATCCGCTACTACATTTTACCTGCGGGCCCAGCAACAAATTGAAATCATTTTAGCTGCCGGTGGTTGCACCAAGCCCGTCCTTTCTTCCCTTTGTTTTGCCGTTCCCCCACGTATAAGTAGTTATCTTCTTCATCGTTCTAGGATGTTGATGATTTTTAGCCAATTGTATAGACAAAATGCGTCGAGTTGACTGATAAGATAGGTTGCCTTTGAATGCTGCTTGCTGGGCGCTAAAAGCGTCAGGGCTCATACGACAGATGGAAGGAATACGTGCGGGGGCAAATGACAGGATCCCCCCACCTGTTAATCATTTTCGCAACACTACCCCTAACGTCTATCGAACATTGTTTATTGTGACCAGAAACGCTAAACGTGACAGTCATAAGGCTTAGCCTACTCTTACCGCTGCAAACCACTGAACAAAATTCCAGCATTTGATTAGCAAAGGAACTGTTTTATCATGTCTGATAACAACTCGCGAAAGTTTCGCAATCATCTTATCGGCGTAGCAACGGAACCCAGATTAAGCTGTTCTGTGGAGGTTGGAGTGTAGCGTGTATTCTGATGACCAATTGGATTATGATCAATCACATGGTGGTACGTAAATGGAAACGTTTAAGAGCAAACTAAAAATTCATAGTGAACATGTCAAAAATGTAGGAATACATTGCGCAACCGAGGAAACAACAAAGCAAGCTCTCATACTTCCTTTTCTAGATGTTCTTGGATTTAGCCCGTACGACCCGCAAAAAGTAAAAGCAGAATATGGTGCTGACTTCCCTGGCGCAAAAGCAAATGAACGTGTTGACTATGCTCTTTTTTGCCAAGGATTACCGGTCATGTTTATTGAGGCTAAAGGATATAATGAAAAAATAGAGAATCATTGCCCTCAGCTTTCAAGATATTTTAACTCAACGCCTGAAGTGACAATATCAGCCATAACCAATGGGTTAGAATGGAGGTTTTTCACTGATTTAAAAGAAAAAAACATTATGGACCAAACTCCATTCCTAAGGATAAGGATGGATGAAGTTACAGAATCAGACGCAGAGCAATTATTCAGATTTAGGCATGATAAATTTAAACCCGAAGCATTAAGAACCCTAGCCGAAGAAAGCGTATTCCTTTCTGCCTTTACAAAAACAATTAGCTCAAGTTTAAGAGATGTTGATCCAGAATTTGTCAGATATGTTGCTAGCCGGTCAAATGTAGAGAGGCAACTTAACCAGCGGTTCCTTGAAAATATAACACCACTCGTAAAACAAGCCGTTGAGCGTTCAGTTAGTGCTATGGTTGTATCAGGATTGTCTGGAGCCAGGAGTCAATTTGATGATATTATTGATGAAAAGCATATCGATAATAATAGTGATACTGAAATGCATGGGGATATCATAGATCCAGATAATCCAAATGTAATTACTACTGCGAATGAACGAGTCTTATTCGACAAAATAGCATCAATAGTTGGCAATGGTGTTGACATTCACTTTAAAGATACTGAAACGTACTTCAACGTCCTCTATCAAGGCAAAGCCAATAGGTGGATCGTCAGATACTTCGATAAAAAAACGAAACCATCAATACAACTGCCAATTGAATTGAATGAAATAGCTGTAAATGAAGTTTTAAGAGCTCGCCTCGAGTGTGACTCGTCAAGAATTTATATCGATAAGCCTGAAGACATACTACGCATATCGGGATTAATTCTTGATTCATATGAATATGTTAAAAATGATGAAAATTTCAGGAAAAAGAGGCAGTAGAGCCTGAGAGGAGCCGGTGAACAACTCTTGCATTTGCCTGTACATAAAATTGTGTACAGGCTTATTCATCATCACTTAATAGTATTCGGTTTTGTAAATCATATTGAACTTTTTAATCTCTCCGTTAGCCTCAGTAACCACTATGTCACACTTAACCGGATTATAGTGATCATCATAAACACATTTTTTCTCTACCGTATCACTTGTTTTATCCTCAGAAACTGAATGAAGTGTTTGATCAAAGCTTTTCTTTTTATTCTCACTTCTAGAAAACATTCGCGTACTTTTTGGGTTAACAGAATCTATTTTGGCAGGTAGCCCGTCATCATCGTATTGGTAAAAATCAATATATTCATAACCCTGATCGAATGTCGTTACTTTTGAAATAAGCCCATCTTTATTATATTCATACTTTGAGACTTCAGTATCAACAAGCCGACATTCCTTATTTACATTTGCTATTTTCTGTTTACTTTCAACATCAACTAAATAATCACCTTCTATCATAAAATCTTCATGTAATTCAAAGAATAGGATATTGGCCTTCAGTGATTGCACACAGCCATTTTTTGATAAAACACCTGAAACCTCACTAAGTAATTCACCATCATCCTTAACCAATTTTTGATTAAACGATTTTATATTTCCCCGTAGTGAATCAAAGTTATGTTGTGTAGCAAAATTTGTCAATATGGGAGAATATCGCTCTGGTTCTTTCTCTAAATCACACCCAACGAGTAATAGTGAAAACATCGCACCTATAGTAGCTTTAATCTTCATAATCGAGTCCTATCATCATTATAATGATGTTATGCTATCATTTATTATCAATTGCTGTCCAATGGGGTGATTCCTCGGCTCGCTTTATTTTAATACGTTAGTGTAGAGTCCCTGTATAGGTGAGTGTTAGAGGCTACATTCAAGTTTATTACTATAAAAAATTTAATGTGTTGATTTGTAAATGCACTCATCGTATCGTTAAAGCACTTTAATCTGAGCGTAAAAGATCTTACTCATGGATGGAGCAACTAAATGAATATTGATGCATTTGCTTTTGGCACAACCGACTGGAGTAAAATCGAAAGAGTCGAGCACCCAGGGGAAACCGGCAGTGCTTATTGGCGCACCCAATTCTTTGGTGAAAAGCCGAATCAAATACGGGTGCGAATGGTTGAATATACCCCTGGCTACCTTGCCGATCATTGGTGCCAAAAAGGACATATCCTTTTCTGCCTGGAAGGTGAGCTAGAAACAATGCTCGAAGATGGTCGTAAGTTCATTTTAACTGCGGGGATGAGTTATCAGGTTGGTGATAACGCGGAGCCGCATCAGTCCAGAACGACCACAGGCGCAAAACTCTTTATTGTGGATTGACACCTATGTTGGTGTGATTGCTTCTGTCCGTTTCTGGCCCGTCATGACCTCAAATGTCATGACAAACCTATGAATCTCGCCACAAATGAGTCTTGTGGTGCGAGAAGCTAAAAATGATGAGATAAAATGACCGTTGCCCGATGGGTATTATGTGGTTTTTTTAACGTTATCTTGCACGATGTTGATCAAATAGAAATAGGTAAGTAAAATCCGCTCTTTCGGATAAAGAAAATGTCTGTCGCCGACTCACTTCTCGCTTTCTCTTTAGCAGCATTATTTCTTACTCTCACTCCAGGTCTTGATACTGCGCTCATCCTTCGGGCAGCCTGCGCCGAAGGGGGAAAGAAAGCTTTTCAGGCTGCTCTTGGAATTGATACCGGCTGTTTCATCTGGGGTGCGCTTGTCGCTCTCGGGCTTGGGGCCCTGCTTGCGGTTTCAGAGCTTGCTTATACAATTCTGAAGATCTGCGGGGCGGTCTATCTTTGCTGGTTAGGCTTACAACTTCTGATGCGCCCGCGCTCGTCATTCAGTGAGAATGATGGCCATACATCTTCAAACGGAAACTGGTTTGTGAAAGGGATGCTGGGAAATGTACTCAATCCAAAGATGGGCATTTTTTATGTGTCGTTTTTACCTCAGTTCATCCCTGCTGGGCACTCCCCGTTAATCTGGACATTTATACTTGTCAGCATTCATGTCCTGATCGGAACCCTATGGTCAGTCACTCTTATTATCTCCACACAACTTGCATCCGGCATACTGAAAAAAAGCCATGTCATCAAAGCTATGGATCGTGCAACTGGTGGGCTCTTTTTATGCTTTGCAGCTAGGCTTGCTTTCAGCTCGCGATAAGTGGCTCTGTTCAGTACACTACTGAAAATCTGTTAATTGGCGAAAAGTCTCAGTCACTTCACCAATTTCAAGATCGGTTTTATTGATTCCGCTGAGCGTCAGCTTTATAAGTCCGACGCTCAGCTCAGCTTTAACCAATCACCAATGTAGCTATGCTGTGAATAAGGATACGTGATTAGCATTTAATCAAACCGGTAATAGTGCTGTCACAGACTTATATCGACATTCCCATGATCTTAACAGAGATGATTAATCTCGAATCTAGCAGCAATTATTGAATGGCCGTCTGTCGCTCCTAAGCGCTATATCCGTCCATCGATACTCGCAGAAAAACTAGCCATATTCCCTAGCGTATTTAGTTAAAATCTAAGCCGATAATACTGCCAGAAGCAAAAGTATAGCCCCAGAGATAATGAGCACACAAAGCGGTGTTGCACATAACCAAGTAAGCCATTTCTTACGCAATGCAGCGCCAATTAGGGCCCCTAAAGCACAGAGAAGAGTAATAGGCCAATAATACGCCGAACAAGCAAGTATAAAGATTAGCCAGGATACTTGGTCACTAAGTGAGAGTTCAAACATTTATACTACTGGCATTAAATCAGGTTTGCTATATATACGCCTGATATTGTTTGATTTTTTAAGAGTCCAGCAATTAACATACAGCAATATCCGTTACCCCCACTGCTGCAGGTTACAGCCAGACAGCTACAGGTCATTTTGTGATGCTGCCCGGTTGGTACAGTACGTCACAGCTTCATCTGCTTTCTCTGGTCTGGGTAGTATCTGGTAATCCGGCAATGTTGTGATACGGTAAACACTGTAGTCCTCCCAGAAAACAGGCTGTTCTTTCATAATGGCTAGCATTTTTTCCTCAAGGGAGCGTGCATGCGGAAATGAAAGCTCTATTGTCTGGGGATCTATGGCTATTTTCTGGCGCGTTTTTTCCAGCGTTGTCGTCAGGCGGTATCTTTCCGTACTAAAAGGGTCCTGTTCCCCGACTCTCTTCCGAGTGTAAGTTACATCAAACACCATGCGGTCACCTTCGTTCTCCAGTACTATCCCCGTCTGTAGGTCTTCAATGCGAATAGGTTCTGCCTGACCTATATGAATTTCAGTTAAACCTTTGCAGACAACCACTGTTCCAGGCTTCTGGCTGGCGTAGAGTTCCTGCATTTCACCGAGTGTTGCTGCGTATGAGTGCCCTGTGTTCATGCCGACCAGAATAGTTATCAAAATACCCGTTGTTATCCTGGTAACGTTAAATATCCCTGCATAGCCCCAACTCATACCCCAATTCCTTTAGTGATAGACCCCGTTATAAGAATCACTATTCCAGATGTATATACTGCGCGCAATTAATAAACGGAATCATGAGCACCCTCATTCCCCTGTAATTACACCGTTTGCAACTCGATGAGCCTAGTTGTAAAAGACCGAATACAGAAATTCGTGGGGATTTCGTGTATCGATGCTTTTTATCATTGTAAATCAATAGAATAAAAAAAGACCGAATACGAATCCTATATTCGGTCTAGGGAAAGGCTCTTGTGAAAGAGCCGTGCGCTAAAAGTTGGCATTATGCACGACTTGTTCAGCCATGCAGTGTAAGAGTAGCCCAGCCCCTCTGTTTTGCCAGCCAAATGCACGGTCATTGTTAATAACGGATAGAAATTAATGACATACAATGTGAGCAATTTGTAAACATTTATGACATTACTTAGCTAGCCGGTTGGTTAGCCCTCACACAACTGTTGAGCTCTTTGGCGGAAGGGTTCCACATTCATCTTTTGGCCCGGGTGATCACTGTCATCCAGCAAGATCGCCGCCAGGGGTTGGGCCCTTTGTTGGCCGGTTTTTACCTGTTCCTGCGCGACGTCATTAAGGGGATATTGCATTAGCGTGCTGTTATTGAGCACAAATAGCGCCCCACCCTTGCGGCATTGCAGCGTCACTTCTTCTTTGATAAACGCCCACTGTTTGCCGTACTCCAGTTTGCTGATATTCACCAGTTTATCTGCTGCCACTGCGCCCGTCGTGGTGATCAGCAGGGCAATACCCATAACTATAAATTTCATATCATGGCCTTAAATTGCAATTTGATTCGATTTTCCCGCAAGCGCTGCAAAGCTGCAAGTGATGTAGCGGGTTATACCGGAGAATAAGTCCCCAATAGACTCACCAGCCATAGCACCAAGGCCCCTAATATCAATTGCAACCAACAGCCTGTTACCAAGCCACTTTGTGCTAGTTTAGGTCTTGTGCGCATGGCAGGGACGATTACATAACGGTTTGCCAGTGCCACCAAGACCATTAATGCCACCAAGGCGATTTTTAATAACAGCAGGCCCTGATAGGCAGAATTCATCTCCCGCGGCCAATGGCCCAAGATAATCAGGCTATTGCTCACTCCGGTAATGATGACCAAAATCACCGCACCATGGCCCCAACGGGAAAATCGTATCAATGCGGTCACAACATTCTTATGCCACTGCGGTTGGGGAAGATAACGCAAACAGATCAACAAGGGGAGTAGGCAGCCAAACCAATAGCCTACGGCAAGCAAATGCACGGCATGGTTAATACGGTGCAACATGCCCAACGCACCGCTATGCATCACGGCATGCCCAACAAACGCCAGATTGAGCAGCAGCAATAGTGCGCATAGCATCAATGCCGGGCCACGTTTTGCTGCCTGTAGCAACAACGCCAATAGCGCCAAGAATGAAAACAGTAGCTGCCAGCACCAGGCTTTACCAAACGTAGTGCCTAATACAGCCCACCAAATAGTCGGGCGCCAAGTATCCCCCCAGCCGTCTCCCATCAAGCCTGCTTGCACTGCCAGCAACAATACTGCCGTAAAAGCGGAAACCCAGACAGCAATGCGCTGCAGTGGGTAGAAATGGCGGTTAACTAGGGGGGATGTGTGCTGTGGCGACAAAAACAGGGTGAACAGGCTGCAACCGAATATCAACATCACCGCTGCAAAGTGCAGAAAGCGACATAATACCAACAAGGTTGCCAGCGTCATTGATCAGTTTACTGTAAAGCTGTATTGGCCTTTAGTTTTATGACCATCAACAGAAACAATCTGCCAGTCAACGTGGTATTTCCCTGCCGTTAGTTCAGTTTCAAACGGTAGCTGTATCTGCTGGTTGTTATCAGGGGCCAGCACCAACTTGCCCGTTTTGACTAGCTGATTATCGGGGCCGCTTACTTTGACCTTACTAAAGTTAAGCTCGATACCTTCTGAAAAGTTCAGCGTAAGCACTTTCGGTGCCGGGCTTACGGTGCTGCCGGTCGCCGGGACCACCGTTTTCAAATGCGCATGAGCCAACAGAGGTTGAGAAAACAATCCGAGAGATAGCACAGCAATCGTGCCAAGCAGGCGAATTTTAGTGAACATTCCACACCCTTTTATTATTAGTTGCAGCATGCCGCATGCTGCAACATAAGTTCATTTAGCTATTACTCGTCGGTGCAAAAGCAGCCATTTTCTGCAGGTCTTTATCGATAAAGAACAATGAATTGCCACTGTTCCCCACCAAAGCCAACTTATCCAGTATGGATTTAAACAGTTTCTCTTCTTCATGCTGTTCCGCAACATACCATTGCAGGAAATTGAAGGTGGAGTAGTCATGACTGGTTATTGCCGCGTGAGCTAACTCATTAATTTTGCCGGTGATCAGTTGCTCATGTTGATAGGTTTTCTGGAAAACATCAGCCAGTGAATCGAATTCTACCGGTGGGGCGTCAATGCTTCCCAGCAAGGGTAAAGCACCGGTGTCATTCACGTAATCGAACAGACGATGCATATGTTGCATCTCTTCTTTTGCATGCTTTTTCAGGAAACCGGCAGATCCTTCATAGCCATTGTTGCTACACCAGGCACTCATTTGTAGGTAAAGGTTTGCTGAGTAAAACTCCAGGTTGAGTTGCTCATTTAACTTGCTGACCATATCTTGGGTTAACATAATGATTCCTTTTGATATTATTTGGGTGATAAGGATGGCTATCATGTTAAATCGTAGATAACACAACATACCTGATTATGAAAATGATTGCTATTTACAACGGCTACCCTAGGTCAAATCTGTGAAGTCGCTGGTAACAATGCAAACTCAGTTATGGCTGAGGGTAAAACTGCGCTTTGTGACTTGCCAAGTGCACTTGGGTAGATTACCTTCTGCCTGTTTTGATATTGCCAAATGAAGGAATACCATGAGTTACAATCTGGCTGAACTTTCCAAAGATGAGATGGATAAGGTCAACGTTGATCTGGCTGCATCCGGGGTCGCCTTCAAAGAGCGCTACAATATGCCGGTGATCCCAGAGATGATGGAGCGTGAGCAACCAGAACATCTGCGTGATTATTTCCGTCAACGTGTAGCGCACTATCGCGCCGAATCACATAAATTCTCTCGTCTGCCTTACGAACCCAAAGTGAAATAACCGCGCTAACCATAATGATGGCTTGCTGGCGGTTATTTGCCAGCAAAATGGTCGGTCGCCAGGATCACATGGTGCTGGATACCCGGTTCATTGGTGGAATGCCCTGCCCCTTCAACAATTTGCAGTTGCGCTTCCGGCCAAGCCTGCGCCAGATCCCAAGCGTTTTGTAACCGGCAGACCATATCGTAGCGCCCATGAATAATCACCGCAGGAATATGGCGGATCAGTGGGACATTTTTCAGTAACTGGTCATCACTGGTGAGAAATCCCTGATGGGTAAAGTAATGGTTTTCAATGCGGGCAAACGCCAAGGCAAACTCATCTTCACCAAAAGTAGCCGCCGTACTGCTGGGTAACAGTGTCACGGTTTCCCCCTCCCACAGGCTCCACAATTTGGCTGCTTCGAGCTGTATCTGGCGGTCCGATGAGGTCAAGCGCTGTCGGTAAGCCGCAATCACATCTTTACGCTCTTCCTCTGATAAGATAGACAATACCTGCGCCCATTTATCCGGGAAGATATGTGACGCACCATCCTGATAATACCAATTCAGTTCCTGTTGACGCAGGGTGAAAACACCGCGTAATACCATTTCACTGACCTGTTGCGGGTATGTTTGCGCATAAGCCAGGGCCAAGGTGGCACCCCAAGAGCCCCCCAACACCAGCCATTGGTCGATGCCCACCATTTGGCGCAATCTTTCTATATCGTCCACCAGGTGCCAAGTGGTGTTATTTTCCAGGCTGGCATGGGGCTTAGAACGGCCACAACCGCGCTGATCAAATAGCAACACGTTATAGCGTTGTGGATCAAATAGTTGCCGATGGCTGGGTGAAATGCCGCCACCGGGCCCACCATGAAGAAACAGTGCCGGTTTACCCTGTGGATTACCACTCAATTCCCAATAGATTCGGTGCCCATCACCCGTATCTAACCAACCGCTGTCATACGCTGCTAATGGTGGATATAAACCGCGCAATTGTTCCATGCTATTTCCATCTCGTGATATGTCTGCTTTTATCAAAACCGAAGTGGCGCAAAATATAACCACCACTTTGTTTTGAACATTTTGATAAAGTATAACCAGTGGATTAACAACACGTTGTATTTTTTATTTTTTTAATGCTTGCTTCTACTGGTGGTAAGGGGGTTAATGGCATAGCAACCCACCCAATCATAAGGTATTAGAGAGGCCATCATGAGTAAGGGATTGGATAGCAAGAAAAATGCGAAGAAAAAACCGGTGAAAACACCTGCCGAAAAACGTGCTGATAAACGTGCCAAAAAAGGGAGCCCATCGGGTGATCAATTCCTGATTCACCAGTAATCCCCCATCGAGTATTAACGCTTTATTAAGCTGAAGAGAAAATGTAGCCGTCGCCATTAAACAGCAGCCATTATTACTGCGGCATCAATGGCAACGGCTATCAGTATATCTATTCTGCTAACGAAATAATAAAGGCGTACTCCAACGCAATATCCTCGTAGGCTTTAAAGCGCCCAGACTTGCCGCCATGGCCAGCATCCATATCGGTGTACAGTAACAGTTGATGATCGTCGGTTTTTAATTCACGCAGTTTCGCCACCCATTTCACCGGTTCCCAATACTGCACTTGGGAATCATGCAACCCGGTGGTGATCAACATAGCGGGATAATCCTGGGCTTTAACCTGGTCATAAGGGCTATATTGCAACATTGTGTCGTAATAGGCCTTGTCGTTGGGGTTACCCCATTCATCGTATTCGCCGGTGGTTAATGGGATGGTGTCATCCAGCATGGTGGTCACCACATCCACAAACGGCACTTGGGCAACGACCCCGTTAAACAGTTGCGGTTCCTGGTTGACCACCGCCCCCATCAACAATCCCCCTGCACTGCCCCCCATGGCAAACACTTGCTTAGCATCGCCATATCCCCGTTCTACCAGGTTTTTGGTGACATCAATAAAATCGTTGAAGGTGTTTTTCTTGTTAAACAGTTTGCCATCTTCATACCAGCACTGGCCTAACTCCGCACCACCACGGATATGTGCCAACGCAAAGACAAAACCACGATCCAGCAAGCTTAAACGGCTGGCACTGAATGTCGGGTCGATACTGTAACCGTAAGAGCCGTAGCCATACACCAGCAACGGGTTTGCCCCATGGGTAAAACGATCAGCACGGTAAACCAATGATACCGGTACGGCTACCCCATCACGCACCGTCACCCACAGTCGCTCACTGCGGTAATCTTGCGCGGTGAAATTTTTCACTTCCTGCTGTTTTAACTGCTGCCGCTGACCACTATCCAAGTCCAACTGATAAATGGTGGTGGGTGTGGTCATAGAGGAATAACCATAACGTAGCAGCGCTGTTTCAGGATCGGGGTTGTACTCTAACCAAGTCATGTAAGCGGGATCGTCAAAGGTGATGGGTTTATCTTCACCACTGTGCCAATGGATTTGCCGCAACTGCGTTAACCCCGCCGTACGTTCCTCCACCACCAGCCAGTCGCGGAATAGACTGAACCCTTCAAGCATTACTTCAACACGTGGGGCAATCAGCGTCTGCCAGGTATCCTCTGCAGGAACATCGCTCTGATAAAGGCCAAAATTTTTGCCCTGTTTATTGGAGCGAATATAAAAATGGTGGTGGTAATGATCAACGGCATATTCATGATCTTTACGGCGAGCGACAAACATCTGCGGCGGCGCGTCGGCGCAATCGGCATCCAGCAACAAAACTTCTGAGGTGGTGGTGCTGTTGATGTAGATCAGGATATAACGTTCAGAGGTGGTTTTCCCTAGGCTGACGTCGAAGGTATCGTCCAACTCTTCATAGACCAGAACATCTTGCTGCGGATCCGTGCCGATAATATGGCGATAGACCTGATAAGAGCGCAGTGTTTGCCCATGGTTACGCACATAAAACACGCTGGTTGAATCATTGGCCCACTCAAAATTGCCTGCGGTATTCGCTAACACCTCTTCTGCCCAGCTAGCGTTACTCAGCAGTTTAAAGCGGATGTCGTATTGTCGCCGTGATAAAAAATCCTCCGCCACCGCCAGGCGTTGATTGTCCGGGCTGACTTCCAAGCCACCCAGGGTATAAAAATCGTGGCCTACCGCCCGCTGGTTGCCGTCTAACAAGGTCTCCCAGTGCTCGCTAGTGGCCTCTGGCTGACGCAGATAAACCGCATATTCATTGCCAGGCTCATAGCGGGTCTGGTAGCGGAAACCGCGTTTTACGTAGGGTACGGAGTGTTCCTGCTGCGGAATTCGCGCCACCATTTCTTGGTACAGCGTTTCACGCAGGGCTTGCTGCGGTTTTAGCTGTGCGGCGGTATAGGCGTTTTCAGCCTGCAGATAGTCCAAAACCTCAGCATCTTCCCGTTGGTCGTCACGTAACCAGTAATAATTATCCACGCGGGTGTCGCCATGGACCGTAATGGGGTAAGGCCGTTTTTGTGCTTTTGGTGGTGTTATCATTGTTTAATCATCCCGCATACTCTTCGCCAATCAAGCTACAGCGTTGTTGGCTGCTCTCATTCACCCTAGTCACATAGTTATCTATGCTCCTAGGGATTCATTCGATTGCCGCCTACCTGTAACTTGATTGTACTTGTGTATATAGCGCTTATCATGCCAACCCGGCGCCTATTTCAACAACCGCACTTTGCAGCTTTTACCTTTGATTTTCCCCTGCTGCAGTTGTTGTAACGCTTTGCGGGCACTGGCCTTGCGGATGGCCACATAAGCGTGCACCGGGAACAGGTCAATCTTGCCCACTTCTGCGGCAGTTAAACCGGCATCCCCAGTTAACGCGCCAAGAATATCACCCGGGCGGATTTTGGCTTTGCGCCCACCATCAATGCACAAGGTGACCATTTCCGCTTCAAGGGCCGCGTCAGCAGCACCCTTTAACTCTGACACCTGGCCCCAGGTGACCGCCATGGACAAAAACTCCTCAAGGGCATGCACTCGCACCATTTCCTGCGGGGTACACAGGCTAATCGCCTGGCCACTTAAGCCTGCCCGGCCAGTACGGCCAATACGGTGAACATGCACCTCGGGGTCAAATGACAGTTCGTAGTTAACCACCAGTTCCAGTTCTTTTATATCCAGACCACGGGCAGCCACATCCGTCGCTACCAATACCCGGCAACTGCGGTTGGCAAAACGCACCAACACTTGGTCTCTGTCGCGCTGCTCCAAGTCACCATGCAGTGCCAATGCATTGATATTATAGGCATCAAGCGCCTCGTAGACGCTCTGGCAATCCCGTTTGGTATTGCAGAACACCACGCAAGAGGCGGGTTGATAGTGGCGGATTACCGCAACCAAGTGTGCCAGCCGTTGGTCACGGGTGGTTTCGTAAAAACGTTGCTCAATGCTGGTGAGTTCCTCGCTCTCGTCCACCACTACGTCGAATGGCGTGCGTTGCACCCGGGCACTGATTCGCTCAATGCCTAACGGGTAAGTGGCAGAAAACAGCAGTGTTTGCCGTGACGCTGGGGTGTAGCTGATCACTTGATCAATTTCGTCGGCAAACCCCATATCCAGCATGCGGTCCGCTTCATCCAACACCAGCACCTGCATGGCATCCAGTATCAGGGTTTTCTTGCGCAAATGCTCCTGCACCCGCCCCGGTGTCCCCACCACAATATGCGGCGCGTGAACCAACGAATCCAACTGTGGCCCCAGCGGTTGGCCGCCGCACAAGGTCAATATTTTGATGTTCTGTGCAAAACGGGCCAGGCGGCGCAACTCTTTACTGACCTGGTCGGCCAACTCACGCGTCGGGCATAAGATCAGCGCCTGCGTCGCCACCAGCGGAATATTGATTTTATCCAGCACCCCAATACCAAATGCAGCCGTTTTACCGCTGCCCGTTTTGGCTTGGGCGCGTACATCCTGCCCTTGCAGGATGGCGGGCAAGGCTGCGGCCTGTACCGGCGTCATTTCGGCATACCCCAGTTCATTTAGGTTGGCTAACTGTTCGGCGGGTAATGGCAAGGAAGAAAAGGAAGCTGTGCTCACGGCAATAACTCTTATAGTCAGTGAAAAAGCGGCGCTGTGATGGTCAGCAGCGGTTCGAGTATTAATGATAACAGATTTAAGGTCATTTCCAGATTGATACCCTGGGTTATCTCTCCGTGACAGTGCAAAATCGCCAGTTGTGTGCTCAGACCAGGTTTGCAATCGTTTTCGTATATACTGACAGCGCTCCAACTCCCATTAATCCCAACAGAAAACCAGGTACCAAACTATGTTAACAATTGGAACTGCCCTGTGCCCTGCGGCCACCCGTGTGATGTTGCTCGGTTCTGGCGAGTTAGGCAAAGAGGTGGCCATTGAATGCCAACGTTTAGGATTGGAAGTAATCGCGGTTGATCGTTACCCCAACGCACCCGCAATGCATGTGGCACACCGCAGTCATGTTATTAATATGCTGGATGGAGAAGCATTGAAAGCGGTGATCGAGCAAGAGCGTCCCGATTACATCGTGCCCGAAATTGAAGCTATCGCCACCAATATGCTGGTTGAACTGGAACAGCTTGGCCATCGCGTGGTGCCCTGTGCCGAGGCCACTCGCCTCACCATGAACCGTGAAGGTATCCGTCGCTTGGCGGCCGAAACCCTTAACCTGCCAACCTCCAGCTACCGTTTTGCCAGTAATGAAGAAGAATTCCAGCAGGCGGTCTCGGAAATAGGTTACCCCTGCATCGTCAAACCCGTGATGAGCTCATCCGGCAAAGGGCAAACGCTGATTCGTGATCAACAACAATTGAGTGCAGCCTGGGAGTATGCGCAACAAGGCGGCCGCGCTGGTGGTGGGCGGGTGATTGTTGAAGGGCTGGTCACCTTTGATTTCGAAATCACCTTGTTGACCATTAATGCCATTGATGGCATCTACTTCTGCGCCCCCATTGGCCACCGTCAGGAAGAGGGGGACTACCGGGAATCTTGGCAACCTCAGCAAATGTCTCCACTGGCCTTGAGTCGTGCCCAAGCCATCGCCGAGAATATCGTGCGGGCCTTAGGTGGCTTTGGTCTGTTTGGCGTTGAGCTGTTTGTTTGTGGTGATGAGGTGATTTTTAGTGAGGTTTCCCCTCGCCCACATGATACCGGCATGGTCACGCTTATTTCGCAGGATCTTTCAGAGTTTGCACTGCACGTCCGAGCTTTCCTTGGCTTGCCGATTAACACCATCCGGCAGTTCGGGCCTTCAGCTTCGGCCGTAATTCTACCGGAGCTTAATAGCAATAATGTCCGTTTCACGGGTTTGAATCGCGCACTCAGCGGTTACAACCAGGTGCGATTATTCGGTAAGCCGGAAATCAACGGCACACGTCGCCTGGGGGTGGCACTGGCCACGGCACCTGAGATTGAACAAGCAATAGCCCTAGCGAAACAGGCAGCGGCGGAAATCAAAGTATTACCGTAAGTGGTGATCACTATCCCCTGGGCTTTGGTTTGAATAATGCGGGGATATTTGGGGGCGGGATACCGCCCCCAATGCCATTAAATCACGACCATTTAATCGTCGTCATGCTCCTCGCCAGTATCATCATCTTCTTCAAGATAGTCACTGACTGTTGGCTGATCCGGTTCATCATCAAACATATGGGTAACCCGGTCATCTTTATGGGCTTCGCGGATTTCTTGCGCCACGATGGCAATGGCTTCGCCACTGCTCATACCTTGCTCCATCAGGTCATGGATTCGTTCAGCCGCTTCTTGCTGCTGTTGGTGACTTAAAGATGGCATTCCTGCGAACATCTGCTGCTCCCCAGTAAAATATAGGTATGGATTATATACCCAAGTTGAGACAAGATGCAGTCCAACAGCCATTTGCCTGAATTTAGTTCTCAACCTTAACCCATAACACCGTTTCCACTAGCCAGATAAAGTGAATACCATGAGTGTCAGCACCCCTAATCTTAAATCGTTGCCCTATCACCGCGAAACGTTGCTAGCGCTGTTTGCACCATTAGCACAACAGCCATGGGCAATGTTGCTTCACTCCGGGTTTGCCGAACACTCACATAACCGTTTTGATATTTTGGTGGCCGACCCGCAGGTGACATTAACCACGCAGGGTGCAGTGACCCAGATCCAGCAGCCAAACGGCACTATTTGCTCACCAGAAGACCCGTTTAAACTGCTGCAACAGCAGCTCGATGCTCTGGGCATAACTGTCTCGGCGAATAGCGAGCTACCGTTTCAAGGTGGAGCCTTAGGGCTATTCGGTTACGATTTGGGGCGACGTATCGAAACACTGCCACAACGGGCACAGGCGGATATCACCTTGCCAGATATGGCGGTAGGTATTTATGACTGGGCCTTAATCGCCGATCATCATCAGCAAAAATTGACCCTGCTCAGCTATGGTGATGTGGAACAGCGTTGGCAGTGGCTCAGTCAGCAGCCCGGTTACGCTACCGAGCCGTTCTCCTTGACCGGGCATTGGCAAGCCAATATGACGCGTCAGCAATATGGTGAAAAGTTTCGCCGCATCCAGGCTTATCTGCTGAGTGGTGATTGTTATCAGATCAATCTGACGCAACGCTTTTCCGCCCCTTATCAAGGGGATGAGTGGCAAGCTTTCTGCCAGTTAAGTGCTAGCAACCGCGCGCCCTTCTCGGCTTTTCTGCGTTTGCCGCAAAATGCAGTGCTCAGCGTGTCACCGGAACGCTTTCTGTGGTTGGCCAACCAGCAAATCCAGACCCGCCCTATCAAAGGCACCCTGCCACGCCTGGCAGATGCCGCACAGGACGCGGAGCAGAGACAAATGTTGGCTAACTCCGCCAAAGATCGGGCAGAAAACCTGATGATCGTTGATCTGCTGCGTAATGATATCGGCCGCGTAGCTCAACCCGGTACGGTACGGGTCCCTGAACTGTTCGTGGTAGAACCCTTCCCAGCGGTGCACCATCTGGTCAGTACCATCACCGCCACCTTACCGGAGACCACTTCCGCCAGCGAGTTACTGCGCGCCTGCTTCCCAGGGGGGTCTATCACCGGTGCGCCAAAAGTGCGCGCCATGGAGATCATTGAAGAGCTGGAACCACAACGCCGCAATGCCTATTGTGGCAGTATTGGCTATATTAGTTTCTGTGGCACCATGGACAGTAATATTACCATTCGCACACTGTTCACTGAACATGGCCGCCTATTCTGCTCTGCGGGTGGCGGTATTGTTGCTGATAGCCAGGAGCAGGCGGAATATCAGGAAACCTTTGATAAAGTAGGCCGTATCTTGCCACTGCTGGGGGAGTTTACCGTTTCATGAGCTATCAGGATAATCAGCTGCAACTGGCTGATTTTATTCGCCGCTTTCAGTTACAACTGCCGGAGGAACAGGCGTCATCACGGTATCAACAGGTACGCCCCGCCGCCGTACTGATCCCGATTATTCGCCGGCCAGAACCCACGTTGTTACTCACTCGTCGGGCTGATACCTTGCGTAAACATGCAGGCCAGGTCGCCTTCCCTGGGGGCAAAACCGATATTGACGACCACTCGCCGATTATCACCGCATTACGTGAAGCGGAAGAAGAAGTGGCTATTCCCCCGCACAAAGTACAAATACTCGGTCAGTTGGCACCGCTTGATAGTAGTACCGGTTTTCAAGTCACCCCGGTTATCGGCCTGCTACCGCCTGATATCCAATTTCACGCCAATCAAGATGAAGTCGCCACAGTGTTTGAAATGCCACTCCAGCAGGCGCTGATGCTTTCGCGTTATTATCCATTGGATATTCAGCGCGGAGGCCACCCGCATCGGGTTTATCTCTCTTGGTATCACAGCCAATTTATCTGGGGGCTTACTGCCGCCATTATTCGCCGTCTGGCCCAACAGGTCCGCATGTAAAAGCACTGCGATCAACTTATGCGATCAACTTAGCCGATCGTTTTTGACCAAAATAGTTATACCCATGATTTATGTGTTATTTTTATTCCATTTAACTAAAAGTTCAACCTTAGCCTACGTTTAATTAACTTATTGATTTTCATCATGTTATCAATCATTACAAGTTTAGCAACTACCCACAGATGCACCTGGCTAATCTTTATTCATTTGAAATTGCCACTGTCACAAAGCCTAGAGACTATCAGCATCAATTTTATTTTCCTTTGCCACAGATACCGCTGCAGGATCAGGAATCAGGTGTTCTGATCCTGCTTGCAGTCAGAAGTCCGATTTATTCAATAAAGCCAGTAACCCGGTGGCATTTTGATTATTAGTCATGTCTTTTTCTAAAACTAAACAATACTGTTTCCCTATCACCCATATTTCCAAAACGCAACCCAGACTTTATCACATACAAACGAGTAGAAGGGCAGTCATATTCTTTACCTTCAAAATTAAACTTCTGCTTAGTTGGCGCTAATAATATATCCAAGCCATCAGCCGTACTTTCCCAATAATAAGCGGAATAGTGCCAAGTATCGGTAGCCTCTCGCACAACAATAGGGTCACCATATTTCTGTTTTAACACCTGCGGTATTAATTTACTTTCCTCACAGCTACGGGTAAATATATAATACCCTTGCAATATATTATCTTGTTGATTATTTACCAAAAAGCCTATCTCACTCTTCATGTATGGCTTCTCTTTGGGGTAATCTAATGAAAATTTGATACTCCCTAAACGATAGTTTTCGACTTTCTTAGATGTGCTATAGTAAGGAAACCCCGTATCTTGGTCCAAATCAATTTCCTTTAGTGTATTTTGAATGATTGAGTCATCCAACTTAGCACCAATTTTTAACTCTGACAGGTCCACTCTTGCTCTGGTGTCACATGAGACTGACATAAAAAAAATCAATGTAAACAAGGCGAATTTCTTCATCTTTTTAATCAGTTCCATTATGTTTATTCCTTAATTTTTCATTGTTCGCAGTATATAGTCCAGTCAGTCGATTACAATCTATCGGCTGATTCTTCATCGCTATCCGTGATACTTACCCGGCGGATCAGAAGGCGCAGATTATCCTCGACGGCGCAGATTATCACCGGTCGGAGCGAGTGAAAAGTTCGATTTTCGCCGGTGTCAGCTTTGTGTTTGTGACCAGGCTTCAATGACTTTGGTTGATAGTGGTTTTTTCTCTGTGCTTCCCACCTTGCTGGCTCCCTGCAGTGTCACTGTTAATAACATTCATTATCGATAAAAGCTTACAAGCTACATTTTGACCTACAGTAAAATGTAGGATTAGGTGAGACTTTAAAAGATTAAAGAATTTAATAGGAAAAAATCAGTCAAATGAATAACAAAATGCTATTAAAATCAGATCTGGACAGTCACATATGATAGCAATTGACCAAAATAACCATAACAATAGGCCTCTATAAGGAGTTTTAACATGATTAGCATTTTCGACATGTTCAAGATCGGCATCGGTCCATCCAGTTCTCACACCGTCGGGCCAATGAAAGCCGGCAAACAGTTTGTTGACGAGCTGGTTAAGCATGGCTTGATGGCCACGGTGACACGTATCGCCGTTGATGTTTATGGCTCACTTTCGTTAACGGGCAAAGGTCACCATACCGATATTGCCATTCTGCTTGGCCTGGCGGGTAACCAACCGGACACTGTCGATATTGATAGCATCCCCGGTTTTGTTCAGGACGTTAAGCAGCGCCAACGCCTGATGCTGGCCAACGGTTTGCATGAAGTGGACTTCCCGCAGGACAGTGGCATGGTGTTCCGTAGTGACAACCTGCCACTGCATGAAAACGGTCTGCAGTTCCACGCCTTTGCTGGCGACCAACTGATTTATAGCAAAACTTACTACTCCATCGGCGGTGGGTTTATTGTTGATGAAGAACACTTCGGTAAAACCGACACTGATGAAGTTGCGGTGCCTTTCCCGTTCCATTCAGCCAGTGAGATGCTGGCCCACTGCCATGCCAGCGGCCTCTCGCTGTCCGGGATGGTGCTGCAGAACGAGTTGGCGCTACGCAGCAAGCAGGATATCGATACCTATTTCAAAACTATCTGGCAAACCATGCTCGCCTGTATTGATCGCGGGTTGAACACCGAAGGTCTGCTACCCGGCCCTCTGCGCGTTCCACGTCGCGCTTCGGCCTTGCGCCGCCTGCTGGTCTCTTCCGACAAGCTCTCTAATGACCCGATGAATGTGATCGACTGGGTCAATATGTTTGCCCTGGCGGTTAATGAAGAGAACGCCGCCGGTGGGCGGGTAGTCACCGCCCCCACCAATGGGGCCTGCGGCATAGTGCCGGCAGTGCTGGCGTATTACGATCACTTTATCGAGTCCGTCAGCCCAGATATCGCGCTGCGTTACTTTATGGCGTCAGGGGCCATCGGCACCTTGTATAAAATGAATGCCTCTATTTCGGGTGCCGAAGTGGGTTGTCAGGGTGAGGTGGGCGTCGCTTGCTCAATGGCGGCAGCCGGTTTGGCTGAACTGCTGGGGGGCAGCCCAGAGCAAGTTTGCATCGCTGCAGAAATTGGTATGGAACATAATCTGGGTTTGACCTGTGATCCCGTCGCCGGTCAGGTGCAAGTCCCGTGTATTGAGCGCAATGCAATCGCTGCTGTGAAAGCCATTAACTCTGCCCGTATGGCGCTGCGACGCACCAGTGAACCCCGTGTGTCGCTGGATAAAGTGATCGAGACTATGTATGAAACCGGCAAAGATATGAACGCCAAATACCGTGAAACCTCACGTGGGGGTTTGGCAATCAAAGTACAATGTGACTAGCCCCTCTGGATGGTAGGCGGTAGGTATATAATCCTAAAGGCTTAATCCTTCTATCAATAGCTGAGCAATGTCACATAATTTATTTTTTTCATGCCATAAAATAAATCACGTTAACGAGAGCGGGCTCTGATAGGTTTTTGAAACTACACGAAACGAGTTTTTCTACCATAATGTATCTGTAGCACAGTCGTAACGACTAGCATGATAATGTGAAAAGCGTAATTCATGCTTTAAGTTCATCAAGGAGGTAGCGAGTGGCAATAGCTATTATCATCGGCACACACGGGACTGCAGCAGAACAACTGCTAAAAACAGCAGAAATGCTATTGGGTGAGCAGCATAATACCGCCTATATAGATTTCGTTCCCGGTGAGAATGCTGAAACGTTAATTGAGAAATATAATGGGAAAATCAGCGAGCTCGATACCAGTAATGGCGTCCTGTTTCTAGTCGATACCTGGGGCGGGAGTCCGTTTAATGCCGCCAGCCGTATCGCCGTTGATAAAGAGCACTATGAAGTGATCACCGGGGTCAATATTCCGATGCTGGTGGAAACTTTTATGGCTCGCGATGATAACCTCAGCTTTGACGAGCTGGTCGCCCTGGCATTGGAAACCGGGCGTGGCGGCGTTAGAGCACTGAAAAAACCCATCGAAGAACCCAGTACCCCTGCCCCTGTACAGAAAAAAGCCCCACAACCACAGCGCCCTCTCGGCCCTGAAGACCATATGGTCATCGGTTTGGCTCGTATTGACGATCGCCTGATTCACGGGCAGGTCGCCACTCGCTGGACCAAAGAAACCAATGTTAGACGTATCATCGTCGTCAGTGATGAAGTGGCCGCTGACCATGTGCGTAAAACGCTCTTGACTCAGGTTGCCCCTCCAGGAGTGACGGCGCATGTGGTGGATGTGGAAAAAGCGATTCGCGTCTGGAACAACCCTAAATATGCCGGTGAGCGGGTGATGCTTTTATTCACCAACCCTACCGACGTGTGTCGTTTAGTGGAAGGTGGTGTCGATATCAAGTCAGTTAATATCGGTGGCATGGCATTCCGTCAAGGGAAAACTCAAGTGAATAACGCGGTTTCCATTGATGAGAAAGACATCGAGGCGTTTAAGAAATTAAACGATCGCGGTATCGAACTGGAAGTCCGTAAAGTGTCTTCGGACAGCCAGTTGAAAATGATGGACCTGATTAACAAACTCAATTAATGGCGCTTGTCGTTAATTATTTACTCAGAGCTCTTTGGTTATAGGAGAAGTGCAATGGAGATTACTACTCTTCAGATTGTGCTGGTGTTTCTTGTGGCATGTATTGCCGGGATGGAGTCTATCCTGGATGAGTTTCAGTTCCACCGTCCATTGGTGGCCTGTACGCTGATCGGTCTGGTTCTTGGTGATATGAAAACCGGGATCATCATTGGTGGTACGCTGGAGATGATCGCCCTGGGCTGGATGAATATCGGTGCTGCAGTGGCACCCGATGCTGCCTTGGCTTCGATTATTTCGACTATTCTGGTTATTGCCGGTGGTCAAAATATCGGTGCCGGTATCGCTTTGGCCATCCCATTGGCAGCAGCAGGCCAGGTGTTGACCATCATCGTTCGTACCATCACCGTTGCTTTCCAACACGCCGCCGACGGTGCAGCAGAACGTGGTAGCCTGCGGGCCATCACTTGGCTGCATATCTCTGCCCTGTTTATGCAAGCCATGCGTATTGCGATTCCGGCAGTGATTGTTGCACTCACTGTTGGCACTGACGTTGTTCAAGCCCTGCTTGACTCTATCCCTGAAGTGGTTACCGGCGGCCTGAATATTGCCGGTGGTATGATCGTGGTAGTCGGTTACGCGATGGTCATCAACATGATGCGTGCCGGTTATCTGATGCCATTCTTCTACTTGGGCTTCGTTACCGCTGCCTTTACTGACTTTAACCTGGTCGCACTGGGTGTGATTGGCGTGGTGATGGCCGTACTCTATATCCAGCTCAGCCCGAAATACAACAAGTCTCAGGCTGTCCAAGCGGGTCCCACCAATAACGACCTCGATAACGAACTGGACTAGGAATAGGTGAAAGAAATGGTTGATACAACAGCTCAAAAGAAACTGACGCCTGCTGATATTCGTGGCGTATTTATCCGCTCGAACCTATTCCAGGGTTCATGGAACTTCGAGCGTATGCAAGCCTTGGGATTCTGCTTCTCTATGGTGCCGGTGATCCGCCGGCTATACCCTGAAAACAACGATGAGCGTAAGCAAGCCATCAAACGCCATCTGGAGTTTTTTAACACCCAACCGTTCGTAGCCGCGCCAGTTCTCGGTGTGACGATGGCAATGGAAGAAGAGCGTGCTAACGGTGCTCCTATTGATGATGCCGCCATTAACGGTATCAAAGTAGGCTTGATGGGCCCACTGGCCGGTGTCGGTGACCCTATTTTCTGGGGTACGGCACGGCCGGTTTTTGCCGCTCTCGGTGCGGGTATTGCCATGAGTGGCAGCCTGCTCGGCCCGTTACTGTTCTTCGTTTTATTTAACCTGGTTCGCCTGATGGTGCGTTATTACGGTGTGGCTTATGGCTACCGTAAAGGTATCGATATCGTTAGTGATATGGGTGGTGGTTTCCTGCAAAAATTGACGGAAGGGGCGTCCATCCTCGGCCTGTTTGTTATGGGAGCACTGGTTAATAAGTGGACGCATGTGAATATCCCGTTGGTGGTGTCAAAAATCACTGACCAAACCGGGCAGACTAACATCACCACGGTACAAACCATCCTTGATCAACTGATGCCTGGCTTGGTACCGCTACTGTTAACCTTTGGCTGTATGTGGCTACTACGCAAGAAGGTCAATGCGTTGTGGATCATTATGGGCTTCTTCGCAATCGGTATCTTCGGTTACTGGATTGGTTTGTTAGGTCTGTAATCACCATGATTGACAACCGGGGTTAACCCCCGGTTTTTTTATTTATGGAGTCTGAGATGTCACTGACTGATGGCGTACTACTGTTGTTCATTATTCTGATGTTGTTGTATGCCCTGTATGACGAATTCGGTATGAATCTGCTGAAAGGCAAAACATTGCTAAAAATAGCATTAAAACGCCGTAACCGTCTGGACTGTGTGATTTTTGTCGGTTTGCTGGCGATTCTGCTCTACCGCAACATTGTCACCGAGGGGACGCAGGTGACCACCTATCTGTTAATCTCCCTGGCATTGATTGCCATCTATATCTCTTTTATTCGCTGGCCGAAGCTGCTGTTTAAACCGCAGGGGTTCTTCTATGCCAACGCATTTATCGATTATCAGCGTATCAAAGCGATGAACCTGTCGGAGGATGGTGTTTTAGTCATCGATCTCGAACAACGACGGTTACTGATACAGGTCATCCAATTAGATGACTTGGAAAAGATATACCATTTCTTTATTGATAATCAGTTAGAAAGTTAAAACAGCACGGTTATTGATGGTTGATTAACCAAAGTATCGTTATGGTTACTGTTCGAACATTTCGTGGTTAATATCAGCTGATTACCGGCAATTACTGCGGCTGAATCAAGTTGGCGGTGGTAAAAAGAGTATGGTAAAGTAGCGCGCTTATTGGGGAGTAGCCGGTTTCTGGCTGTTTATAGCGAGAAACGCCCGTATCAACATGCTCGTTTCGTTTGAAACGTGGTGCGGGCAGCCGAAAGGTTGGCAAGACCATAAACACGTAACACCATCGGTAGGTTGGGGGATGGCTTACGTGTCTATGGCGCTACCCAACCGAGACTTTTCCGCATGAACCTTTCTGCAACGCTTATTTTGGCTTTTGGCATGTCTATGGACGCATTTGCGGCGTCGATCGGCAAAGGTGCCGCACTACATCAACCTCGTTTCCGTGAAGCCCTCCGTACCGGTCTGATCTTTGGCGTTATTGAAGCCATTACCCCCCTTATTGGTTGGGGTTTCGGTCTATTTGCCAGCCAATATATTATGGAATGGGACCACTGGGTCGCTTTTGGTCTGCTGTTAATCCTGGGTATTCGCATGATCGTGGAAGGGTCGAAAAGCCAGCTAGAACAGGAGCACAAGGTCAAGCGCCACGGCTTCTGGTTGTTGGTTGTCACCGCTATCGCCACCAGTCTGGATGCGATGGCGGTGGGCGTCGGGCTGGCATTCCTGCAAGTCAACATTATCCATACCGCCATGGCAATCGGTTGTGCCACCCTGATTATGGCCACCCTGGGGATGATGATTGGCCGTTATATTGGCCCACTGCTAGGTAAACGGGCAGAAATCCTTGGTGGGATTGTGCTGATTGGTATCGGAACCCATATACTGCTGGATCACATGGGCTTTCTCTCTTAATCCACCGTTTCTGGCTGCGGATTGCTCTCAGTTCGGCGGTGCAGGCAAATAGCAAAATCCGTCTCACAATGGAATGCTGCCGAATCCGCCAGGCTACGCTGTACATCGGGGGCGGCACGCCAGGCAAAGGGGGTCATCTGTAGTAAATTAGCGGCCTGAGCCCCCGGCAATACCATCGGAAAGCGTAATGCTTCAGCCAATTCACAGCTAAAACCCGGCAGTTGCTCCCGATGTTCGGCGTGTAACTTGATATCTTGATAGACCATCCCTTTCAACTGATAGAGATGCCGCGGCCCGGGTGATACCGTAACCACCACGCCACCCGGCTTGACGACACGCGCCAGTTCTGAGGCTTTACACGGGGCATAGATACGTAATACCGCATCAAGAGAGTGATCGGCAAACGGCAAGCGATGGCTGGAGGCTACACAAAACGCGACAGCAGGATAGCGTTTTGCCGCCGAGCGAATAGCCACTTTGGCTACATCCAGCCCATACACCTTCACCCTACCCTGTTGAGTTAGCCGCTCCGCTACTGCGGAAGTGTAATAACCTTCACCACAGCCAATATCCAGCAACGCCTGTGCCTCGTTAGGCAGGGCTGTCGCTAATAGTTCTGCCACACGTTGCTGCAAGGGCTGATAATAGCCAGCATCAAGAAATGCGCGGCGTGCCTGCATCATCTCGGCACTGTCACCAGGTTGTTTAGAACGCTTGTGCTGTACCGGCATTAAATTGACATAGCCCTCTTTGGCACAATCGAATTGATGATTATGTTCACAGCGCCACTGTTGATTGGCATAAGCAAGCGGTTGATGGCAGAGAGGACACTGATAAGACATGGTTTTATCTCAGATTGATACAGCGTGGCTGGCATGACAATGATGCCCTGCGCAATGACGCGCCTAGTCTAAAGAAGGCGATTGCGCGATGCAAGGCAGGATGCCGACAACAGCTAGCCAAAGCGCGTAAAAGATGGCTACACTAGCGGTTATTCTCCGCTCAGATAATAGATTTTATGACCGATTACTCACCGCTTATTATGGCTATTCCTGGCGTCACTCATGGTTTCGGCAGTAAAAGTGCCCAACTGCCAATACCTTTACAACCTTATTGCAGCACTAGGCCCGCAACCAAGCAGGTACATGGTACGCGTATTGTCGATGTTCACCACCCTTTGCAAGCCTGTGGTGAAGCCGATGGCTTTTTTACCCGAGAACCGGGGATCTTGCTCAGCGTATTAACCGCTGATTGCCTGCCGGTGATCTTCTGCCGTAAAGATGGCCAAGCCATTGCAGTGGTACATGCGGGTTGGCGCGGTCTGCTGGAGGGTATTTTGGAACAGATGGCTCAGCGTATTAGCCTGGAGGACAGTACCAGTAACTGGGTAGCGGCTATCGGCCCGGCGGCAGGTGTTTGCTGTTATGAGGTGAACGAAGATCTTATCAATAATTTTCAACAACTCTTGCCCTTCCCCGCTACCATGATCAGCCCGAGCTATCGCCACCTGGATTTGGCCGCTATTGCTGAAGCTAAACTCACCGCGTTGGGATTTGCGGCCGTCGACCGGGTGGGCAGTTGCACTATCTGTACCCCTAATGACGACCCGGCCCTTGCCAGGCGCTTTAAATACACCAGTTATCGGCGCAATAGTCATCGGCGTGAACAAGACCCAACACACCCGGGGATCAAAGGTCGTAATCAGTATTCTGGGATTATTATAAATCAGTAAGATGATGAGAGAGTCTGCTTTGGCTAAGTTCATCATCCAGCAGCCTGGCAATAAACTTAGGCGGCAAATACGAAAAAACCCGCACATTATGCGGGTTTTTTGTACAGCTTGCGCTGATTAGATAGCAGTAACGTTTACTGCAGATGGGCCTTTCTGGCCATCTTGGATTTCGAATTCAACGTTTTGGCCTTCTGCCAGGGTTTTGAAGCCATTACCCTGAATTGCAGAGAAGTGTACGAACACGTCTTTGCTGCCGTCAGCCGGGGTGATGAAACCGAAGCCTTTAGACTCGTTGAACCACTTCACTTGACCTTTGATCTTTGCCATCTTGAGTATTTCCTTTAGATTATTTAAACCGCCCAGGGGCGTTACACAGACAAACTAGAGTCGTTACTGCTGAGGCACTAAGATCAGGATCGGCAGAGAAGCGATATTCAACGCTAACATCTTTACTCTGAACTTCTTTACTGAAAATGCCACACATATACAGAACTGTACCTCTTTTTACCCAAGTGCGTTATTACATACTCTGTAAACGATGGCAAGCCATTTTTAATCACTGATGGACATGTCGCACATATTTAAAACGGTTAAGGTCAATAATAGATTAAATAGGTTAAAAGAGGTTGAAGCCTTTGCTATTTTCTGCTTTGTAAAGAAAACATGCCAGGCTTCACTTCTACTCGCGTTGTTAACCCTCCACACCCCATGTCAATATCGATTCTTTTTAACCATCGAGCAATACTCTGACAGAGAAAATACGTAAAAAAATTTGAATGATTATCACGTGTTAATGACAACATTTGAATTTAGATGATCGGGCAGAACAATGCTGTACTGATCGGAGCTTTTCATATCAACCCTAGCGATAACAAGCTAGTACCTGCGCAATCTGCTGTAGATTGCAGTCAGCTATCACTCTGCTGATCAGCCTACTAACGCATAACCATACAAATGTTCTAAATTCAACGATGACCAAGGTGCAGTTGCGCTAAATATTCCTTTGCATGGCCACGGATACCCACCTGCTTATCCCTCTGATATCATTTGAACCGTGGTTATTGCGCCCACCTGCAGATAAATGATTTTAAATATCGAGTTGATAATAGTCATCGCCACCAGCCGGAAATAACCCTTTTGACTAGCGGAAAATATTGCTATTTCTGAATTTTAATTATGCTGTTGACTATTACACGCTATATATACTCTAAATAATTCGAATTGTTTGACAGAACGCTGACCGTTTCAAACAACACAGACCATTTAGAACAAGTAACACTGTAAACGAGTAGCCAATTTCGCTCGCCTTACGTTTACCATCTTATGAACTCATTGCGCTAGCGACCAAATCAGGCGGCCTCCGGCAATTACTCAGCCCGGCCCTGGTCGGGGCTGCTGCAAGCGGTTCCTGCCTGCGTTGTCCTCACTACGCAACTCAGCATCACGGCCGGCTACTACAGGCATCCTTGTCTGTCTCGCCTAAAAACGCAGTCCCTCGCGTTTTTGCCTATGCTTCGTGACTTCGTTCTGCGCCTTTAATGGCGCCAACCACCGTACTTTCTTCAACACTCATGTCATCTGCTAATTTTTAGTCATAAGTCGTCTTAACGTCGAGCCGCTGACCAATTTTCATTAGATGAAAGTTATGCTGTTCCAGCCCTGCATCACTTAACGCCTGCATTAATTGCTGCGGAGGTTCATCCAACGATTCATCCGCTAATTCAAAAACGCCCCAATGCATTGGAATAACCCGGGGCTGATTTAATTGTTGATATAACCGCACCGAGTGTTGGGGATCCATATGCTTCTCTTGCATAAACCACCTCGGTGCATAGGCTCCAATGGGCAAGGCAGCAATATCGAACGGCCCAAGACGGGTGCCTATTTCTACCAATCGCTCACTGTAGCCAGTATCTCCGGTGAAATAAAAACGTAATTCAGGGTGGTGTATCACCCAACCACACCATAGCGAATGGTTATGATCCCAAGGGGTACGCATACTCCAATGGCGTGCTGGTGTCGCATAAAACGTGGTTGTATCCAGCGTGAAACTATCCCACCAGTCCAATTCAACCACCCGCTTAGCGGGATAATGACTAAACCACTGCTTAAGCCCCAAAGGAACAACAAAGGTAATACCGCGAAAACGTTTGGTCAGTTCACTGATGGTCAATCGATCCAGGTGGTCATAATGGTTATGTGAAATAAGCACCACATCTATCGTTGGTAATTGTTGCACTGTTAACGGCGGGGGTGTTTTACGCTTTGGGCCATAAAAATTCACCGGTGATGCCCGTGATGACAGCACCGGATCAATTAACACATAACGGCCCCCCAAGCGCAGCAGTATAGAGGCATGCCCCAGCCACCAAATGCTATCATGATCACCACTGAGATCGGCGGCTTGCCACCATTGTTGGATAAATTGTTCATACCCCGCTTGTGGCGGTTTGGGCAGCCCCTGCTTTTTACGTTGATCCTGCCAACGTTTGAGATCCCCAGCTTTACGCAGTGACGGTTCAGGATTGGTAAACCCCCAAGGGGTATGATGCGCCTTGCTGGCATCGTAATATTTATTATTCTTCTTCATTCATACCTCTTCCGACCATCGGCTACGTTACTCGGCCTAACCACTTGGTATAGCCATCACATTGAACATCCAGCCATTTATGGCTATTACCAATTAATAATTTTATCTATGGCAATTTTTTAGCATTTAACTCGGTCAGCAGCAAGAATTTGTCGCTAATGTTTACCATTGGCTCTCGCTTGGCTCACGTTGCAGTGGCCTATCCTCACAGTACATGATAGGGCGTTTAAAAAAAGTATTTTGCCAACGCCATGACCCAAGTTATGTTTTATCCCGCTCTGTGCTTAATTATCTCTGTTGACGGGATCCCCATCATGTTAGTCGGCCTTAACCATTTGACACTCGCTGTGCGCGATGTGGAACGTAGCTTCAATTTTTACGTCGATATCTTGGGTTTTACCCCCAAAGCGCGTTGGCAGCAAGGGGCCTATCTTGTGCTGGGGGAACTGTGGCTCTGCTTGTCACTGGATCATACCCGGCAGGCGTGTGTCAATCGCGACTATACGCATTATGCGTTTAGCATCTCGGCGGAAAATTTTGCCACTATGGCTGCCCGCTTGCGCAAAAGTGGCATCAATGAGTGGAAATATAATCGCAGCGAGGGGGAGTCGCTCTATTTTACCGACCCGGACCACCATGCGTTAGAAATTCATTGCGGTGATTTAGCCAGCCGTTTAGCAGCCTGCCGGGAAAAGCCCTACCCGGGGATGGTATTTTATTAAGTGAGGAACGGGATAAGAAGGTAACGCACTTAACATTGAGGTCATCCAAGTTGCTATTTGAGGGTAACCCTGATGGTTCCAGACAACTTGAATGAACTTAGATAAAAGCTAACAATAAGATAAGTCGCTATCTTAACGCTCCGGGATAACGTCTTTATAGCTTAATGCGGGGTTGAGCTCATCATCATGGTGCCTATCTTCGCCCTGATTACCCTGCAACTGCATTTTCAATAGCGCAGTTTGTTGACGCTGTTGTTCAACAATCTGTTGCAACAAAACAATCTGCTCATTGGCACGCACGCTCGCACGGTTAACCAAAAACCAGACCCACAAGCCCAATAATGCGGCGACTCCCCCCATCACGATGGACATCAGACCGGATGGGCTAAAAACTAAATCAAACATAAACAACCTTATCGCTAACCAAATTTATTCAAACTACGCTGTTGCCAACACAGGTGCCGTTCCCAACGTCATTTGCATCACTACCTATCATATTTACCCACGGCAACAGCAACCCGGGTGATTAAATACCCGGGTGTACTTCGCTGATTACTGAGCAATAAAACGTTCAAGACGATTACGTAACTGATTGTTATGTTTGCGTAATCTATCAATTTCACCCAAGAGTTCCAGCGCTACCGCAATGCCTGGCCAATCCAGGTCAAGTTCTCGTTGTAACCGCTGAGCTCGATTGAATGCCACCAAAGCTCGGTCATCAAATAACCAGTTATCACTATTCAGGTCACAGGGCTCAATCACCCCTAACCCAACGACCTCCTGCAGTTCAGGCTCCGTCACGCCCGTATGCAGGCAAAACTCAGTAATGGTAAGTGTTATCTGTATGCTAGCCATTATGCTTTACTCCATACGGTGCGCGGATCAAAAGCCGGATTGGCCTCAGCCAGTTGCTGCCAGAGCGCAGCACTCTTGTCGTCTGGTTTTGCTGGCATAACAATCTTGATTACCGCATATAGATTGCCGGTCTCTTTTTTGCTGACCAGGCCCTTCCCTTTAACGCGCAAACGTTGCCCGGCCTGACTGCCTGCGGGAATTGTCAGCAAGATATTGTCCGACAGGGTGGGCAAGGATACTTTGGTTCCTAAAGCGGCTTCCCAAGGTGCCAACGGCAGGATAATCTCCAGATCATGCCCCATCACCTCAAACAACGGGTGTGGCGCGAGTTTGATAATCAGATACAGATCACCGTTGGCCCCACCATTAACCCCAGGAACGCCCTGACCTTTCACCCGGATACGTTCGCCATCCATGACCCCTGCCGGGATCTTGACATTGAGCGTCTTGGCTTTCTCTTCCTCGACCAAGCCAAAGGCGTTGTATACCGGGACGTTATAACTCAACGTTCTGGTCTGTTCTTTGAGTGTTTCTTCCAGGAACATAGCCACAGCAATTTCAACGTCCTGACCACGAGCGGCACGTTGATGGTGGTGTTGCTGGTTGGTCCGCGAACGCTGACCAAACATGGAGGCAAAAATATCGGAGAAATCTTCAGCGTTACCACTGTCTTCATGATGAGCGTCACGATAAGCCTTGCGGCCAAAGTTGGGATCATTGCGGTGTTTTAGCAACTCATCATATTCTGCTCGACGCTCACTATCTTTCAGTACTTCATAGGCTTCCGCGACCTCTTTAAACCGTGCTTCGGCATCCGCTTCAGTACTGACATCTGGGTGATACTTACGCGCCAACCGTCGGTAAGCCGTTTTGATGGCTTTGATATCATCTGAGGGTTTAACCCCTAAAATGACATAATAATCCTTCATTTCCATAATGTTATTATCTCGTTAGCCAAAGCGAAGAAAAGTAAAGCCAAGGTTGGTATACCCGGTTATCCAACAACCTACAGCATAACGCATCCGATGATCAAAATGCTGAGTCTAGTCAACACCTGCGTAACTTGGAATACAACGAGTATATACCCAAGTGGATGCGCGTTGCGGACTGACATCAAGGACACCGCGATTATATCAGCGGTCTGGTGAAGTGATAATGACGTACCCTACCCGAGCACGTCATTATTCAATTAATTTATCTGGGTAGGTTGTTCTCTGGTTTCACCGCTCTTTACCTCCGATGCCTACCTTATGATTAACCTCCATCACTGGCATTGCCATAAAAGCAACGACTCCGACGATGACAAAAAGAGTAACAATCATAGTTATTAGCATGTGATTACCTCTTCAACATAACGTTGTTACGGGGCACTCTGTGGTGCTGACTGATCTTTCAGGCCAAGACTGTAGGTAGGCCACGATCACTTTCACTCTTTCAGATTAGCTGTTTTTTCACTTTTACCCAAATAGTGTTGCGTGATCTTGTGTGGTTCAAACAACTGGTCAATGTGCCGTTTTGCTGCCCCAAGGTGACAACCCGAGCTCGGTCAGGTAGGCTAAGTAACAACCTATAACAGCAGGTTGCATAACGACTGATTTTAATCACGACATCGGCAACTGGGTAAATCTATTGATACAGGCACATCATCTCTCATTAGTCTGCGCGCTCAGTAAATGGGTTGAAACCCATCTCGGGCGAGTGATCCATCTTGAAGAGTTGGCCGCTTACTCCGGCTACTCGCTCTGGCATATGCAGAAACTGTTCAAAGAGGCGACCGGGATTTCACTGGGCAAATATATCCGCGAACGTCGTCTCGCTGGGGCGGTGTATCAACTACGTAGCAGTGATGCGCCAATTTTCGATATTGCGTTGGACTTTGGCTTCGGCTCACAGTCGCACTTTACCTATATGTTCAGAAAACGCTTCAATATCACGCCCTATGATTTCCGCCAGGATCCAAGCCTTGATCTCCCTATCGCACCACCGCTCCATGTTATTTATCAATAAATGGGCTTAACTACATGATTCAAATAGTAAAAAAGAGTTCATCCTATTGCGTCACTCGGCATCTAGCTACTCACAGCAATGGCCATCATTGAAAGAAGGAAAGAGCCTGTCACGTGGCACTTCCGTCACTATCATGCCCGCCCGTAAGCCCAGCGCGACATTGGGGTTGGGGAATAATATCCGGGCATTGGCATAGGGAACCTGGTAGCTCTCTCCCGGTTGTTCATACAGTAAGCTACCTTGCGCGAGCGGGGTAAAGTTGGCGGTATCATCACTTAAATAGAGGCTAAAGGCTTCACTGCGCTTGATAATGGACTGTTCAACACGAAAAACACTTATCGGTGCCTGGCGGCCTATTGGTAAAGGCTGCCCACTGATCAACGCCTGTAGTGCCCCATTGATAGCACTAAACTGCCGCAGATCGTTATCACCAAATGGCCGGGCTTTGCCTAACTCAAGGGTACAACTGGTTGCCTGCAGATGTTCACAGGTAAAATGGCTAAATGTCCCCCCCGCTGCTTGATGGATCACCAACGCATCCAATTCTGCGGCCTCCAGCCAGGCGAGCATGGTCGCGTTATAAGCGGTTTGCTGGTAAGGCAGCAGAGCAAAACGTGGGTACAGTGACGCGCGGATGGCAGTATGAAGATCGTAATGAACCCGTCTCGCCCCTTCGCCGTTAAAAAAAACGCTGACCACTTGCTCCAACTGTTGCACCCGTGCACTCTCTTCAGTGGGAGAACATTGGCGATAACGGCCACCAAACAGCCGATTAATATCCTGTGTCAGGTAGCGTTTATTGGCACGCATCGCCATTGGGTTGCCCAGTACCACCAGCAGACGCACCGCCAACGGCCTGATGCCCTGGAGTAGCTCCTCCACCAATTGATTGAGCAACTCGATGGGGGCGGTTTCATTACCATGGATGCCGGCTGAAATCACCACCGCTTGCTGATAACCCTGTACTGGGCAGAGCTCCAGCAGCCCTTCCCCGAGCCACTGCCAACGTAATGTGGTGGTTTCCCCCCTGGTATGACCGGGGGGCTTAGCTGCCAATGTCAGGGCTAATAGGTCCATCGGCTTTCCTCCGTTATTGCTGAAAGGCGTAAATCGAACCGAGCCCAAGAATCGATGTCAATGTGTCCAGTGCCTCTCGTCCCTCACGCAATAACAGGGGATCGGCCAGATCGCTCGCGGTCAGACGGTCGCGATAGTAGTGATCGACCCACTCATTCAGCCTGCTAAACAAGCGATCATCCATCAGCACACCGGGGTTCACGGCCTGGAGTTCAGCCTCATTCATCGCCACCCGTAAACGCAGACAAGCCGGCCCGCCACCATTGCGCATACTCTCTCGCAGAGTGAATACCTTGATTTCATCAATTGGGCCGCCGCTGATGATCATCTCATTCAGGTAGTGCCACACCGCAGCGTGCTGACGCGACTCTTCCGGCACGATAATCATCATTTTGCCATTCTGTTTAGTGAGGATCTGGCTGTTGAACAGGTAAGTGCCCACGGCATCGGCCACACTGACACGCGAGGTGGGGACTTCAATCGCCACTAATTCCGCCTCGACCGAGGCCATTTTGCGGCGTAGTTGTTCTAGCCCCTGCTGCGCATGGAGGAATGCTTGTTGATGGTAAAAAAGCACCTGCTGATTGCTCACCGCAATGACGTCGTTATGGAATACCCCTTGGTCGATCACCGCTGGGTTTTGTTGCAAAAACAGCGTTTGTGGTTCATTCAACTGATGCAAGCGAGCAATCGCCTCGCTGGCCTCCCGGGTCTGACGGGCCGGATAGCGTACCGGGCCACTTTCCCCACCAAACTCCTGCTTACCATAAACAAAGAGTTGCACCCCAGGCTTGGCATAGTCCTTCCCCAGGCGGTTATGATTGGCGGCTCCCTCATCGCCAAAGAGCGCTACCGAGGGCAAAGCGTCATGGTGGGCAAAATAGCGGTCATCGTTAAAAATGGCACGTAACACCGCTGAGGTGGTTTCAGCCTCGATGGCCCGGTGAAATTTATTGTTCAAATTCGCTGCGGTAAAATGCACCTTGCCATCCCGACTATCTGCCGAGGGCGAAACGGTAGCGGCGTTAGCTGTCCACATTGAAGAGGCGGAACTGAGGGCAGAAAGCAGACGCGGAGCGGTGTGCATCGCCTGCACCAAGATCTGTTCATCGCTGCCACTAAAGCCCAGTTTACGCAGTGTAGGGAGATGGGGCCGCTCTTGTGGCGGCAAAACGCCTTGTTGAAAGCCCAAGTCTGCCAAGGCTTTCATTTTCAGCAGCCCTTGTTTGGCGGCTAACTTGGGGTTGGAGACACTGTTACTGTGCAGGGTTGATGCCTCGTTACCGAACGACAACCCCGCATAGTGATGGGTCAAACCCACCAGCCCATCAAAATTGACTTCATATCCCAACATTTTTCTCTCCCATCTTGGGGCGATCAATCAAACAGTAGGCCCGGGGACACACTTGCTGGCATCAGCAGTTCAGCACTTTCCAGCGAAGCCATCGGCCATGCACAATAATCTGCCGCATAAAAGGCGCTTGGCCGGTGATTACCGGAAGCGCCGACACCACCGAATGGGGCAGCGCTGGAGGCCCCGGTCAACGGTTTATTCCAGTTCACAATACCCGCCCGTGCCTCCAGTAACAGTTGTTCAAACTGCTGCCGTTGCGGGGAAACCAACCCCATCGCCAAACCATAACGGGTATTATTGGCAATGTGCAGTGCCTCGCTAAAGTCGTCGTAACGGATAATGGTGGTCAGTGGACCGAAGTACTCTTCATCCGGTACCTCCACCACATCGGTAACATCAAGAATCGCCGGAGTTAACAGCGTACTGTTATCCGCCAAGCGTTTCATGGTCAATAAAGGACGCGCCCCCAGAGCCAAGAGCTGCTGCTGGGCCTGTAACATTCTGTCTGCCGCCGCCAAGGAGATCACCCCCCCGATAAATGGCGCCGGCTCAGCATCCCAGCGCCCAATACGCAGCGCCGCCGTTACCTTGACCAGGCGTTCAATAAAGGCATCCCCTTCTGGGCCACGTTTGACCAAAATACGACGCGCGCAGGTACAGCGCTGGCCAGCGGAAATAAATGCAGACTGAATGGCCAGATTCACCGTGGCATCACAATCTACTACCTGTTCGATAATCAGGGCATTGTTGCCCCCCATCTCCAACGCCAGGATTTTTTCTGGTTGCCCTGCCAGTTGGCGATGCAGGTGATAACCAGTATTGGCACTGCCGGTAAACAGCAAGCCGTCAATATCTCGGCTGGCTGCCAGTAATTCGCCGGTTTCACGCCCCCCTTGCAACAAGTTGATCACGCCAGGGGGTAAGCCTGCCTCCAACCACAGTTTAAGCGTCACTTCCGCCGTCAACGGGGTGAGCTCACTGGGCTTGAATACCACCGTGTTCCCAGCTAATAGTGCCGGAACGATATGACCATTGGGTAAATGCCCCGGGAAATTATAGGGCCCAAAGACCGCCAGTACGCCATGGGGGCGGTGGCGGATCACCGAAGTTGCATCCGCCATGGCTGCGGTGGTGACCCCGGTACGTGTTTGGTAAGCCTGCAATGAAATGCTCACTTTACCGATCATCGCCTGCACTTCGGTCAAGGTTTCCCAGCGCGGTTTGCTGGTTTCACGGCTGATGGTTTCAGCCACTAACTGTTTGTGCTGTTCTAGCAGCGCCGCAAAACGTTTTAATAATTGTTCACGCTGTTCAAATGGCGTGCGCGCCCAAGCAGGAAAGGCGCTACGTGCTGCGGCACAAGCCGCTGCCACATCCGCACTATCCGCCCCATTGGCGTGCCACAAGGGTTGGTTATCCATAGGATCACTTTTATAGAGCAGTGCTCCCTGGCCTGTCTGCCAGCAACCATTAATCAGTAGTGCAGGATGTGACATTATACTTTCTCCTGAATAAGCTTGATGGCCCACACAGCGCCCCCCTGTTCAACCCCCAGCAACGCTGCTGTCTCGGCGTTGATGCGCAGGTGTTCATTGTCCAGTTCGCCATGCACCAACAGTGCGCGATAATGGTCATAGCTATCATTCGCCACCAGGTACGTTGATCCGGAGGGAGAATAACCGCCATCATCCACCACCACTTTCACCAATTTACTTAATTTCACGCTGCGGATTTCGTCAATCTCCGCTTCGAGCGTCGGGCCACCATCAAAAATATCAACATACCCCTGATAGCGCAGCCCCTCAGCTTCCAGCAGTTTACGTGCTGGCGCGGTATGAGGATGCACCTCGCCAATCACTTTTTGCGCATCCTCAGCCAAAAATTCCACATAGATCGGATGTTTTGGCATCAATTCCGCAATAAATGCTTTCTGACCAGTACCACTCAAATAGTCTGCCTTGGCGAACTCAATAGAAAAAAAGTGACGACCTACGCTTTCCCAGAAGGGTGAACGGCCCTGCTCATCAGAAAAACCACGCATCTCGGCGATCACTTTATGTGAAAAATGGTGACGAAAAGCCGCCATAAACAGGAAGCGTACCTTTGACAACAATTTGCCATTCTCGCCATTACGGTAATCGGGGTCGAGAAACAGGGTACATAACTCCGAATGGCCGGTATGGTCATTGCTCAAAAACAGCGTGGGTATCGATTTATAGACATTAAGCTGTTTTGACGCATGTACCTGTGTCCCGACACGAAAACTGTACCAGGGCTCACTGAGTCCCACCGCCACTTCGATGGCGCTGACCCCAACCACCTGCTGGCGCTCAGTATCTTCCATCACAAACAGATAGCACTGTTCGCCTTTCGGCAGTTCGCCCTGCCAGGTTTTTAATGCCCGTTCAATACGAGCCGATAAGGTATCTTCGTTCTGTGGCAACGAGGTGAGACCAACCCCCGATTTACCCGCCAGGGTCAGTAAATCAGCTAGGTCACGGCGCTCTATAGGGCGAATAATCATCATAATACTCACCTCAATGGTTATCGGCGTTGCCTACTCGGCACCGCCCCATGATTAGCAGCAAATTCGCGCCACCGCGCGCTCAAACCGCACTAGCCCTTCCTGCACATCTTGCTCCGGGATAATCAGTGACGGGGTAAAGCGCACCACATCTGGACCGGCGATTAACGCTATCACCCCCTCTTCATTAGCCAATTGCGTAAGTTGTTTGGCTTTGCCCGCATAATTCTGATTCAACACACAACCAATTAATAATCCTGCCCCGCGAATTTCGGCAAACAGAGGATATTGCTGGTTGATGTTATTCAACCCTTCGACAAACCACTGGTGGCGCAGTTTCACCCCATCAAGTAGTTGCGGGGTATTGATCAGTTTGAATACCGCCCCTGCCACCGCCGTTGCCAATGGATTGCCACCATAGGTGGTACCATGACTCCCCACATTCAGGGTTTTCGCCAATCTGTCGGTAGTTAGCATCGCCCCAATCGGAAAACCGCCCCCCAACGCCTTCGCTGTGGTCAACACATCAGGCACCACACCATACTTCATATAAGCGTACAGGTATCCGGTGCGCCCCATGCCGGTTTGCACCTCGTCAAAAATCAATAACGCCCCGTGGCGATCACACAATTCGCGTAACCCTTGCAGGAACTGCAGGTCAGCCGGTAAGACCCCCCCTTCTCCCTGGATGGGCTCAACAATAACCGCACAGGTATGTTGATTAATCACTTCAGCGGCGGCCGCCAAATCGTTAAATGGCGTATGAATAATGCCCGCTGGCAGCGGAGCAAAATCTTGTGAATACTTTGGCTGACCACCAGCAGAAACCGTGAATAATGTGCGGCCATGGAAGGCATTGTTGAATGCCACTATCTGGTTTTTCCCACTAGCGCCATTATCCAAGGCATATTTGCGCGCCAGTTTCAGCGCTGCTTCATTGGCCTCTGCACCAGAGTTACAAAAAAACACCTTGTCAGCAAAGGTCGCGTCAATCAACTGCTTTGCCAGGCGCAACACCGGTTCGTTGGTGTAGCCATTACCCAGATGCCACAACTTGTCAGCCTGTTCCAACAAGGCGGCTTTCACTTGTGGGTGTGCATGCCCCAAGGCATTCACTGCAATACCTCCGGCAAAGTCGATATAACTTCGCCCTTGTTGATCCCAAACTTGAGAGCCTTCGCCCCGCACCAGAATAAAATCAGCTGGGGCATAAACCGGGACCATCCAGTCATCGAAAGCTTGGCGAGTTACTGCAATGGGTTGTTCCATAATAGGTGCCTCATCTTCACCCCCTCGTTCTGAAGTCGCGTTGGCTTCAATTTACCTCGGCCTCAGGCTATCGATAACTCAGTTCCATGGCCGGTAGAGCAACGCTGGCATACATTCAGAACGGAAAGGAAATGTTAATTAATGGTTAAATTCACCATGCTATAGAGGTAAGTGTAGAGTAGCGCAAGAAGCCAGCTTTAGTTTTTAGCCAATTTTTTAATTTTTGCTGTAAAAACAAAGAGTTATAGTGCATAATTATGCAATAGTTATGCATTGGTAATTAATAATGGCAAAAACAAGGGCTGAAATCGTCATTAATGGCGATATTCTATGCAAGTGAAAATTATTTTTTTATTGATACTCACAAGCCGCTGATCCTGAGCTTTCAGCGGCTTGGTTACCGGAGGGGAGTTAATTGCTTACTTACGCCGTGGCTTCACTACCCAGCATACCGGTGCTATTTTGCTGTAGCCACTGGCGCACCGTGTTCACCAACTCACCAATACAGTCATCTTTCATTCCATGCTGTTTCAGTTCATTGTCCAAGGCAAACAGGTATTGCGCGTTGCTGCCCAGTGGACCGCTGGCGGAGGCGATTAAAGGAGCGATGACTTGATGACAGGTATCAGCCTCAAATAGAGGATGCTGTGAATTCATGACAAAGACCAAGGCATTGGCCACTTGGCCATGCTCCTGCAACGTCAATTCACACCAGATTGGCAGATAACAATCGGTGAGCATTTCACGCTTCCACAATAACTCTAGCTCTTCCTGTACGTTATGTTCCGGCAAGCGGAAAGCTAACCCCGTGGTTTGCCCGCCCTCTTGCAGCGCCAACATACGCCCGGGTTGATGCGGAGTGCCGCGCCCGGCAGTTAAACGCAGGCAAAACTCCCGGTGCCACCCCTTTAAAATGGCAGGACGGACTTCTTCTGCTTCAAATATCGGATTCCACATCAGCGAACCATAGCCGAAAACCCATACCGGGCTGTTGGCTGGGCGCTGGGCAAGGGTTTGCGCCAATGAGGCTGAACGCTGTTCTGCTGTCAGCAACAACGACTCATCAATAGCACCAAATGCTGTTTTACAATCCGCCTTCTGCAGAAAATCTCTGGTTAACACCGCTTACGACCTCCTGGAAATAGTTTTGTTCTACTCCCTTACTACTGTGAAATGGCAATTTATTGTTGAATCCAGAAAATATTAATTCAACTTATTTACTCTATCGATAACCCTATTCTTTTCTAACCACCTAATCAAGTTAAGCAAGCGCGTTAATATACAAATTTATGCAATAAAATATTTCGTCTCGTTGACAAATCACGTCTGATAAAAATAAGTAAACAATTGAAATAGCCGCAACGTTTCCGTTGCGGCCATGCAGTTAAAGCTGATTAACTGTAAGCATTGAGTGTACGTTGGCACAAAATGGAACGTACACAGTCCTGTTTATCAAACTGGATAATACCGATCAACTCATCCTCAGCAAAGCGCGCCAGCGCATCACTCAGACCCGATTTGACTCCTCGCGGCAAATCGCATTGGGTAATATCGCCATTAACAATGACTGTCACATTCTCACCCAAACGTGTCAGGAACATCTTCATCTGGCTGGCTGTGACGTTCTGAGCTTCATCCAGGATCACCACGGCATTTTCGAAGGTACGCCCACGCATATAGGCAAAAGGCGCAATCTCCACTTTACCAATTTCCGGTCGCAAGCAATATTGCATAAACGACGACCCCAAACGGCGTAGCAGAATGTCATACACCGGCCGGAAATAAGGGGCGAACTTCTCAGAGATATCGCCAGGCAAAAAACCAAGGTCTTCATCTGCTTGTAGAACCGGCCGAGTAACAATAATTCGTTCGACCTCTTTGTGTATCAGTGCATCAGCTGCTTTAGCGGCACTAATGTAAGTTTTGCCACAACCCGCCTCACCGACGGCAAAGATTAACTGTTTATTTTCTATGGCTGATAAGTAATGAGCTTGAGCTTCCGTTCTCGCCTCAATGGTAGAATTATCACGACAGTCACGGGCCATTCCGATAGATTCAACGCCCCCCATTTGTACTAGCGAAGTGACGCTCTCTTCTTCACGCTGGCGATGGCTACGTGCGTCACGGCGAATAACGCGTTTAGCTTCACGGCGTGCTTTGATTACTGCTTTCTGTCTTCCCATAGTGGCACCTTACAGTTTGTTTCACCTACCGCAGCAATATCAGATACTGCGCGATTATGTTTCACACACGGATGAGGTTTTGCTCTCCTTTAGAGCCAGTATGTGCCGATAAAATAACGTGAATAGTTACGGGCCAGAGCGAACCGTATTTCTTCATCGAACCCTGTAGATGATGTGAAATATAAAACAGCAAGTGAGTCGAGTCAGAGGGTAATAGAGACCGGGAGTGGGTCAAAAATTGAGGGTCGAAGTGTGAGCCCTCGTTACAACGAGAAATCAGGGAAGGTTTATTTTTTGTTTTTTGTCGCCCAACCAAGGACTTGACCATAGTGATCCTCGTCATGATTATGCAGCGTTACGCTGTGTATCATATGAAAACTACCGCCCGTTGATTACAGTATAATGACATTCAAATAGTTTGCGTTAATCAAATGTAAAAAAAATATCATTTGATGATAATTTATACACGCTGTGTTTTCGACCTATTTTCCTGTGGTCAACATGAACAATGCCACTAAAGTGCGCAGATTAAAATCGGGCAAATAAATCCAAGTAACGCCCCTTCCGCCACGATGGATTATTATTCAAGTTGCCACCGGGTTAGCAGCAACTTGAATAAACAGGCATCTGGCGCGGCCAGGCCGCGCACCATTCACACCGTTTTAAAATGCGCTTCGGCTTGTTCAAAACGCTGGGTTATGCTGGCTGAAGGTTTACGCCCCATCAAGCTCACCAACACAATCGCGATACTGCCAAACAGAAAACCTGGAATAATTTCATAGAGATTCAACCAGGCATACTGTTTCCAGACAATCACTGTAATCGCCCCCACCAGCATCCCCGCCAAGGCCCCATTGCGGGTCATACGCGGCCACATTACTGAAATCAACACCACCGGACCAAATGCCGCGCCAAAACCTGCCCAGGCATAACTCACCAGGCCCAGCACGCGGTTCTCTGGATTAGAAGCCAGGGCGATAGCCACCAGCGCCACGACCAACACCATCACACGGCCCACCCATACCAGCTCACGCTGGCTGGCACCGTTACGCAAGAAGGCTTTATACAAATCCTCGGTGATAGCGCTGGAACAAACCAGCAGTTGGCAACTCAAAGTACTCATTACCGCTGCCAGGATCGCAGACAGCAGAATACCGGCAATCCATGGATTGAACAGCAACATCGCCAACTCAATAAATACCCGTTCGCCATTTTGTGATACATTACCCGCCAGCGCCGGGTTATTGGCAAAATAGGCAATACCGAAGAAACCCACAGCAATGGTCCCCGCCAGGCATAGCACCATCCAGGTCATGCTGATACGACGCGCATTACGGATGGTATGATGAGAATCTGCCGCCATAAAACGCGCCAGAATATGTGGCTGACCAAAATAACCCAGCCCCCAGCCCAACAATGACAAGATGGCCACTAAATTCAGCCCTTTCATCATATCCAGATTGGCAGGGTTTTTATCACCAATGACCAAGATGGAACTGTCGATGCCACCGACGGCGAAGATAACCATCACCGGTGTGAGGATCAGCGCAAAAATCATCAGACTGGCTTGCACCGTATCTGTCCAGCTTACTGCCAGAAACCCACCAATAAAGGTATACAATATTGTCGCGGCCGCACCGGCCCACAAGGCGGTTTGGTAACTCATACCAAAGGTACTTTCAAACAAGCGAGCACCAGCAACAATCCCCGATGCACAATAGATAGTGAAAAACACCAGAATGACGATCGCGGAAATCACACGCAGTAGCTTACTTTTATCTTCAAAACGACTGGTGAAATAGTCCGGTAAGGTCAGCGCGTTATTATTGGCTTCCGTATGCACACGCAAGCGCCCCGCCACTAACTTCCAGTTGAAGTAAGCGCCAATGGTCAACCCGATAGCTATCCAGCTCTCTGAAATACCAGAAAGAAAAATGGCTCCCGGCAACCCCATCAGCAACCAACCACTCATATCTGATGCCCCAGCGGACAATGCGGTCACCACACTCCCCAACCGGCGACCACCCAAGATGTAATCATCGAAATTCTTGGTGGCACGATAGGCAAGCAAACCAATCAATATCATCCCGAAAATGTAAACCAAAAAGGTCACTAACATAGGTGTGTTCATTATCATGCAACTCTCCATTCTTTTTCCCCGCTACTTGCCGTTGCCTCGCTTAGCGGGCAACAGAAACTCGGGTTTTTTATGTTATCTATTTCATCGCCCCATGCCTCGGAAGGTAAAGCATGGCGATAAGCAGTGGATGAATCGTGTTTCTTTTGTTATGACCTCAACGCTGGCTATCCTAGTTGAATGAATTCATAACCAACAAGACATTTAACAAAAAATAAACACAAAATTTACGCTACATCACATTTACTCGCTTCCCGGGTTGCACTGATTAATGACCCAATAAGTTGCACTTATTTATCCCCATGATTAAAAAATAGAAATATTCTGTAACCAATATCTGTAGTCACCATGCCACTATCACCTCTTGCGGCGAATATACGATTTAACTCACATTTCAATAAATCATTTTTTTAACAAGGTTGCACAAGGTTGCAACATGCTGGATATTTGACAGCATCTACTCTCTAGCCACAGTCAGGAGCTGAATTGGCATGGCCACGACCACAATGGGTGTAAAACTTGATGAAGCAACACGAGATCGCATCAAGAGTGCGGCCCAACGAATTGACCGCACCCCGCACTGGCTCATCAAACAAGCCATCTTCAATTATCTCGAACGGCTAGAGAGCGGTGCTGAACTTACCGAAATCGCCGCACTCGCGACCGCCGCTCAAGCCGAAGCGGACGACATTATGCCGCAACTTTCCGCAGAGTCCCACCAACCATTCTTTGAATTTGCCGCACAAATTCTGCCACAGTCCGTTCTCCGTGCCGCCATCACCGCTGCCTACCGCCGCCCAGAGCGTGAAGCGGTGCCGATGCTGCTTGAGCAGGCCCGTTTGCCAGCTGAAATGGCCTCTGCCACCCATAAATTGGCCTATGACATCGCCGAGAAGCTGCGCAATCAAAAAAGTGCCCATGGCCGTGCGGGTATGGTGCAAGGGTTGCTGCAAGAGTTTTCACTCTCTTCGCAAGAAGGGGTGGCTCTCATGTGCTTGGCTGAAGCCTTGCTCCGTATTCCAGACAAACCCACTCGGGATGCGTTAATCCGCGATAAAATCAGTAACGGTAATTGGCATGCGCACCTTGGCCGTAGTCCTTCACTGTTTGTTAACGCCGCCACTTGGGGGCTGCTGTTTACCGGCAAACTGGTGGCTACCCATAATGAAGCCAATCTATCGCACTCGCTGAACCGGATTATTGGTAAACGTGGCGAACCCCTGATCCGTAAAGGTGTGGATATGGCCATGCGCTTGATGGGGGAGCAGTTTGTCACCGGTGAAACCATTGCCGAAGCCCTGGCTAACGCGCGTAAACTGGAAAACCGAGGGTTTAGTTACTCTTACGATATGCTGGGTGAAGCGGCGTTTACTGAAGCCGATGCGCTCGCCTATTTGGCCTCTTACCAGCAAGCAATTCATGCCATTGGCAAAGCCTCAAATGGCCGTGGGATCTATGAAGGCCCGGGGATCTCCATCAAGCTTTCGGCATTACATCCGCGCTACAGTCGGGCGCAGTATGATCGTGTCATGGAAGAGCTCTATCCCCGTTTGCTTTCACTGACGCTGCAAGCCCGTCAGTATGATATTGGCATTAATATTGATGCTGAAGAGGCAGACCGCCTGGAAATCTCCCTCGATTTGCTGGAAAAACTCTGTTTTGAGCCCCAACTGGCGGGTTGGAATGGGATTGGTTTTGTTATTCAGGCCTATCAGAAACGCTGCCCGTTAGTCATTGATGCGGTGATCGATCTGGCTAGCCGCAGCCGTCGTCGTCTCATGGTGCGCCTGGTAAAAGGCGCCTATTGGGATAGCGAAATTAAACGCGCCCAAATTGATGGTTTAGAAGGTTATCCGGTCTATACCCGCAAAGTGTATACCGATATCTCTTATCTGGCCTGTGCGCGTAAATTGCTGGCGGTGCCTAACCTGATCTACCCACAATTTGCTACCCATAATGCTCACACCCTCAGTGCCATCTATCATCTGGCGGGGAATAACTACTATCCTGGGCAGTATGAATTCCAGTGTTTACACGGTATGGGGGAACCCCTGTATGAACAGGTAGTGGGTAAAGTCGCCGACGGCAAATTAAATCGCCCCTGCCGTATTTACGCCCCGGTGGGAACACATGAAACCCTGTTGGCTTATCTGGTACGTCGCCTGTTGGAAAACGGTGCCAATACTTCATTCGTTAACCGTATCGCCGATCACTCTTTGCCACTGGATGAATTGGTTGCCGACCCGGTGACGACCGTTGAACAGCTCGCGGCCCTCGAAGGGGCAATAGGCTTGCCCCATCCGCGCATTCCCTTGCCACGGCAACTGTATGGTGAAAAACGGGCTAACGCCAATGGGCTGGATCTTACCAATGAACAGCGCTTGGCCTCACTTTCCAGCGCCCTGCTCTCCAGTGCCGCACAACTCTGGCAGACTGAACCGATGATCGATGCCCCGCTAGACCAAGGTGATCGGCTCCCGGTGATCAACCCTGCTGAACCGAGCGATATTGTCGGTTATGTTCGTGAAGCCACAGCAGATGAAGTCAGCCGCGCACTCGATGCCGCAACACAGGCCGGCGGGATCTGGTTTGCCACACCGCCTGTTGAGCGAGCGGCTATTCTGCAACGCGCCGCAGAATTGATGGAAAACCAACTGCCGAGCCTGTTGGGGCTGTTGGTTCGTGAAGCCGGTAAAACCTTCAATAATGCCATCGCCGAAGTCCGTGAAGCGGTTGATTTCCTGCGTTACTATGCCAACCAGGTCGCCGATGATTTCGCGAATGATAGCCATCGCCCCCTCGGCCCCGTGGTCTGCATCAGTCCGTGGAACTTCCCATTAGCCATATTCACCGGCCAGATTGCCGCCGCACTGGCTGCGGGCAATAGTGTGTTGGCTAAACCGGCAGAACAGACACCGCTGATTGCGGCACAAGCCGTCCATATTCTGCTGGAAGCCGGTATTCCCCAAGGCGTGTTGCAACTGTTACCAGGCCAGGGGGAAACAGTAGGGTCGCAGTTAGTTAATGATGCTCGAGTACGTGGGGTGATGTTCACCGGCTCTACAGCGGTTGCTACCCTGCTGCAACGCAGTATCGCTGGGCGCTTGGATCCACAAGGTCATCCGATACCTTTAATTGCCGAAACCGGCGGATTAAACGCCATGATCGTCGATTCCTCTGCCCTGACCGAACAAGTGGTTGCCGATGTCATGGCTTCGGCTTTTGATAGTGCTGGGCAGCGCTGCTCGGCTTTACGTATCCTGTGTCTGCAAGAGGAAGTTGCTGAACACACGTTACAGATGTTGCGGGGGGCCATGGCGGAATATCGCATGGGCAACCCAGAGCGCCTCTCTACGGATATGGGGCCGCTGATCGATAACGATGCCAAAGCCCTTATTGAACGCCATATTCAAGCCATGAGGACCAAAGGTCGTCGCGTTTATCAGGCGGCGAAAAGCTTTGGCGATGATAACCAGCAAGAGTGGGCCCGTGGCACCTTTATTAAACCGACGCTGATCGAACTGGAGAGCTTTGACGAATTGCAAAAAGAGGTCTTCGGCCCTGTGTTACATGTGGTTCGTTTTCAGCGTGCTCATCTTGGGGCGTTAGTGGATCAGATCAATGCGGCAGGTTATGGCCTAACGCTGGGTGTTCATACCCGTATCGATGAAACCATCACTCACGTCACCGAGCAGGCCAAAGTCGGCAATCTGTATGTTAACCGCAATATGGTTGGTGCCGTTGTTGGTGTACAGCCCTTTGGTGGTGAAGGCTTATCAGGGACCGGGCCGAAAGCAGGTGGCCCACTCTATCTGTATCGTTTGCTGGCCGAACGCCCAATGGATGCCGTACAACGCACCTTTAATCATCTGGACAGTCAACATCCTCTGGAAGCCACCCAGCGCTCGACGTTACTCGCCCCATGTCAGGCTTTAGAGCAATGGTTTAATACGCAAAAGCTATCGGAGCTGGCAGCGCTAGTCCAGCAATATGCGGCACTTGGCCAAAGTGGCATCGCACGCCAACTGCCTGGCCCCACAGGGGAGCGCAATAGTTATGCGCTGCTACCACGGGAACGGGTTCTTTGCCTGGCAAACAACGAGTCTGATGCGTTAATTCAATTAGCTGCGGTATTAGCTGTGGGTAGCCAGGTGCTCTGGCCTGAAGCCGAGTTACAACGCGCGCTATTCCGCCGTTTACCCGCAGCGGTACAGGCAACAGTCTGTTTCAGCGACAACTGGGCAGAAGATAAAGTGACATTTGATGCCGCTATCTACCATGGTGATGCTGACCAGTTACGCACCTTGAGTGAGCAAATTGCTCAACGTGATGGTGCGATAGTGTCACTACAAGGGTTTAGCCAAGGTGAAACCAACCTGTTGCTGGAACGGCTATTAATCGAGCGTTCATTAAGTATTAACACTGCCGCTGCTGGGGGGAATGCCAGCCTGATGACCATTGGCTAATGCTAAAGTCTGGTGTGATGTCAGGCGCAATAGCGCCTGACATCGCTATACCCTTCTTACTTCAAACCGCTTGGGTGTTAGCTGTGCTCAGTCACCCTAGTCACATAGTTGGCTATGCTCCTAGGGATTCCATCGCTTGCTGCCTTCAAGCAATTCGAAGTATTTTGGGTATACATTTAATAAGAAACATTGCTGAAATGGACACCGCATATTATTATTCTAATAGTCCTTATGTTTTACTTGGTTTACCTTGGCTCTGCGCGATTTTTTAATTTTATCCTTTTATTTGAAGGTGCATCTTGATTTATGGCTAGTGTCGCCAATCCGTGATGCTTTTCTTCTTGTTAGAATTATTAATAGGCTACCCCTTAATCATGACCACAGCTATCGACTATCTGCAGACATTCCGTAAATGCTCCAGCTTAGACAGCCTGGAAAAACTCTATGACAAGCTTAATTACTCGCTGACTGATACCAACGATGTCATTAATATGTATCGTGCTGCTGATCATCGGCGTGCCGAATTGGTATCTGGTAAACTGTTTGATCTAGGGAAAATACCAAAATCGATGTGGGCACAAGTGTTCTAAACTCTGCTGACCATAGCTTCGCAAGAGCCGGTTTGATGGGACAACTGAGTCAATGATCTCAGCCAATATCCCTTGATACAGTCGGTATAGAGGCTTTTTGTCTTATATTAATATCCCCACTCTGCTGATCGCAGCAACACGTTAAGTGTCAATCAAAGCCACCTACCCCATATTTCCTGCTATGCGTGACATAAAACACATTTATTGTGGTTTCAAAGCTCTACTCTTTAGTAAATAAATCCGCGATAGGAGTTAAAGGGATGGCATATCGCAACGTGCTGGTTGCTGTCGCTGTGGCAGCAGATAGCCACTTGTTGGTAGAACGAGCAGTTTCACTTGTGCGCCCCAACGATGGGCAGATCACGCTGGTTAGCACCATTGCTACTCCCGAAATCTACGCTGGCCCGATGCTGGGTGACCTCCGTGCTTTGATGGAAGAGGAAGCGTTATTGTTTATGGATGAGCTGTGTTTACGCGCAAATTACCCTGCCATTACCACTCAGATTATTCATGGTGAATTAGGTGACAGCCTCAGCTATGCCAACCAAAAGCATCCCTTTGATCTGGTTATCTGTGGTAACCACAGCGACAGCATAATCAATAAAGTGAGTTGTTCCGCCGCGCGTTTTATTAATACCAGCAAGGTTGATGTGCTGATTGTGCCGCTGTGATCTGATTGTTAACGCATCATGCAAACCGCCGACTTTCGCCGGCGGAAATCATTTAAAACCATGTGCCGAAACGGCGGATGTAGATACGCTTTATCAATTGTGCCACGACACAGTAGCTAACTAACGTGGCAACCAACCAAGGGAAGTACTCCCACGGTAGCGGTTGCAAGCCCACCCACGCCCCCAACGGGGAGAACGGGATATAGATACCCAGAGCCATAATCACTCCGGTAGTCAACAACACAGGCAAAGCTGCTGTGCTCTGAATAAAGGGGATCTTTTGAGTACGCAACATGTGCACGACTAATGTTTGTGACAACAACCCTTCAATAAACCAGCCAGATTGGAACAAAGCCTGATGTTCCACGCTATTAGCAGCAAACACAAACCACATCAGCGCATAAGTGGTGATATCGAAGATCGATGAAGTGGGCCCGATCCACAGCATAAAGCGGCCAATATTCTTCGCATCCCATTTACGTGGTTTACGCAGAAACTCTTTATCCATCTTGTCCCATGGCAATGACAGTTGCGAGATATCGTACATCAGGTTTTGTAATAATAAGTGGATGGCCAACATCGGCAAAAATGGGATAAATGCGCTGGCTACCAGCACTGAGAACACGTTACCAAAGTTGGAACTGGCGGTCATATTGAGATATTTGATGATATTACCGAAGGTTTCACGCCCTTTGAGGACCCCTTCTTCCAACACCATCAGGTTTTTTTCCAGCAGGATAATATCTGCGGACTCCTTGGCAATATCGGTCCCTGTATCCACCGAGATCCCCACGTCCGCATCACGTAGTGCTGGGGCATCATTAATACCATCACCCAGAAAACCCACTGTATGACCATTCCCCTGCAACATTTTTAGCACGCGCGATTTTTGCAACGGCGTTAACTTGGTGAATACCGTGCGCTGTTCCACTTCACACGCCAGTTGAGCATCATCCATCTGCTCAATCTCCAGGCCAGAGAGTGGCTGCCCTGGCTCCAAACCCACATCTCGGCAAATTTTGCAGGTAATCACCGGGTTATCGCCGGTCAGTACTTTCACCGCTACGCCATTTTCCTGTAGTGCGGCAATGGCCTCTTGGGCACTCTCTTTCGGTGGATCAAGAAAGGTCAAGACCCCTTCAATCACCAGGTCACGCTCATCCGCGATGCCAAGTGGCAAGGTGCAACCCTGTAGCCCCAGTTCGCGTGTTGCCAGTAACAATACCCGAAAACCATCTTCATTGTACTGGCTAGCCAATGCCTGCAAAGCAGCGCGGCGCGCATCATCCAGCGGCAGTGTCTGCTGCCCTTCACGCACGTGAGTGGCAATCTCCAGCATCTCTTCTACGGCACCTTTGCAAATCAACAAATGATGCTGTGCTTCATCTTGCACCACTATCGATAGGCGGCGACGTATAAAGTCAAACGGCAGCTCATCAACCTTGCTGTAACGCCCCAATGCCTCGACCCCGGGTTTACCCCGGCCAAAACGGATCACCGCCTGATCCATCAGATTTTTCATGCCACTTTGGTGGAAGCTGTTCAGCCAAGCCAAATGCAGCACATGATTATCTTTGCAACCATTCACATCCAGATGGTGTTCCAGAATGATGCGATCTTGGGTTAACGTCCCGGTTTTATCGGTACAGAGCACATCCATGGCACCAAAGTTCTGGATAGCATTCAGGCGCTTCACCACCACTTTGCGGCGTGCCATGGCAATCGCCCCTTTTGCCAGGTTCGAACTAACAATCATTGGCAACATTTCTGGCGTCAGCCCCACGGCCACGGCCAACGCGAACAGCGCCGCTTCACTCCAGTCCCCCTTGGTGAACCCATTGATCAGCAAAACAATCGGTACCATCACCAACATAAAACGGATCAACAGCCAACTAACGCTGTTCACCCCGCGGTCAAAAGCAGTTTGCGATCGAGTGCCAACAATCGACTTAGCCAACGAGCCAAAATAAGTTCTCCCTCCGGTAGCCACCACCACCGCCGTGGCTGTCCCACTGGCCACGTTAGTCCCCATCAAGCAAATATTCGACAGTTCAAGTAACTCACTTTCACTGGAGGGATCTATTTCGAGGGATTTCTGACTGACGTTGCCCATCACATCATATTTCTCGATGGGAATCGCTTCGCCGGTCAAAATTGCCTGGCTGATAAACAGGTCACGTGAATTGAGCAAGCGAACATCAGCCGGCACCATGTCACCAGCAGAAAGCTGAATAATATCGCCGGGCACCAGCTCACGAAGCGGGATCTCCAACGCCTGCGGTTGGCTGTTAAAAGTGTGACGACGTAATACCGTCGCGGTGGTACGCACCATCGACTTGAGTGATTCTGCAGCCTTATTGGTGCGATACTCCTGCCAGAAACGCAGCAAACCACTCAGTGTTACCATCACCGAAATAATAATGACGCCAGTAAGATCGGTTTCTTCACCGTGCCGGGCGGGTAGCCAATAATCGGTAAAGAAACTGATCGCCGCCAACACCATCAGTACAAAGATAAATGGATTATTAAATGCGCTGATTAATTGAATCAAAGCATGAGGGGCTTTCTCATGTGCAACCTGGTTAATACCAAACTGTTCTAATCGTTCTTGAGCATCTTCCTGGGTTAGCCCAATGCGGTTACAGTTCAAATTTGCCAATGTTTGATCAAGGCTGTTCTTTGCCTCTAAAGCAATGGCATAAGGTTCGTGGCCTTTATCATGGCGACGAGTGTTTTCTTTTAGATAAGTCATAACGCTATTCTCTTATTTTACTCTGCACGCAGGGATACCCCGCCCGTAATAACGGGTGAACATATGCAGACTATTATTTATTTAAATGGCGTTGTTAGCGTGATTGTTATTACATTAACAACGCATAATAATAAAACCTCTGGGGTGATCGTCCATAACACATCCTTATCACCTATTAGGTGAAGATAAATGATAATTAACTGGGTAACTCTGAAGCGATACGCCAATGAACTGCACTGACACTACGTTCTAAACTTACCCGACAAACAATGCCTTCAATCTCTTTTTGTGCTCCTGGATTAGCCAAGATCTCGGCACAAACTTCCAACTGACCCGGGCTGGCAATATCAGCACTACGCAGCGACTGTAAACGTAATGCGACGCCATTCAATGCCTGCAATATCAATGTGCGAACCATAATTTCATCCTGCTCACCACAGGTCACCTGAATACGGTAACGCAACTCGAGGTCTACCGCTTGTTGCTGCGGTTGCAGATTGATACGTTGAGCGGCTTCACGCAGCAGGATATTGGCACAGAGAATCACCATGGTTGCCGAGGCCGCTTCCCAATGCTGCCCTAGGCCACAGAGCACCCCAATAGCGGCCGAGCACCATAACGTCGCTGCCGTATTCAGGCCGCGGATATTGAACCCTTCGCGCATAATTACCCCTGCGCCAAGGAAGCCAATACCAGAAACAATCTGTGCCGCGATACGCCCAGCACTAGAGGGTTCAGCCGTCGCTGAGCTCAGGATAAATAGCGCAGCCCCAGTGGCCACCAACGCATTGGTTCGCAAACCTGCCATGCGTTGACGCCATTGGCGCTCGGCACCAATCACTGCACCCAGGCTCATCGCCAGTAATAAATTCAAAACAAAAGGAGTCATAGCCATGATAGTCCCCTTAATTAATAACAGGAGGTCAAATCATGTGCTGCTATATTCGAGATACCTGAAAATTATTGCATCAAGTAATAAAGCTTTAAGCACACGCGAATTCGCGCTGATTAATAATCAGCGAGTTAGCGTGCTATTGCCTGGAGGGAAAAGGCTGTGGCTAGTCAATACCATAATAACATCCGAATTCATTCACCCGAAGTAATTAGCTCTCGGGTATACATAAATTTATTTTCGGGTTTGCACAGCTCGAAGTAATGAGAGGGTGCTGCCCGCCGTTTTCGGCAAGCAACAAATCAGAAGAGATAGGTTAGCTTGCCTTGCTTATTTCGCTACTACTGCAACTGTCCAATATATTTTCTCCACTGAAATTTGGTTTGAATTATAGTTATCTGGTTTTACAAAGTAAAGAATAAATCCATGCAATAGGAATATTTTTATAGATATCTTATTCATCCCTAAGCGCATTGAATTTTCAAAACAAAGTGCAATGTATTTTGAACCTTGCTTATGCAGGTTTCGGATCAGAGGAGTTTATGGATGAACCAAGTCATGCAGGCAAGCCAATATGGCGGAGATGGATTAACGGCGGATATAAAAAACAAAACCCTGTCAGCATGATGCTCACAGGGTTAGAATAATCATTTTGGCCAACCGCCAAAGCGGTTCTTTAATCAGCCAAAAACTGATTAGATAGCGGTAACGTTAGCCGCTGATGGACCTTTAGCACCGTTCTCAATAGAGAACTGTACTGTCTGGCCTTCTGCCAGGGTCTTGAAGCCTTGGTTCTGAATAGCAGAGAAGTGTACAAACACATCTTTGCTACCGTCTGCAGGAGTGATAAAACCAAAACCTTTAGACTCGTTGAACCACTTCACTTGACCTTTGATCATGTTAGACATGTCGATTTCCTTCAAAAAAAATTTAAGCCGCCATGGGCATGTAATAGCCGGTTATCAGTTACTTATGGAGGCACTAGAAAGGAAATTCGTCAGTGAAGAGCTATCAAGGATAACGCTTTAAATTTGAACTACTTTACTCAAAATGTCGTGCATAAATAGGTCTGTACCACAGGCCAGGGCTATTAACGCATAGCCCGCATTTAATAGCAACTGTTTTCGTCCCTCAGGGCTCAGAAACAGCTCCCATTGAACACTATCCAGCCACTTAAGATATCCCTCATAAGACAGCAACCCCCGGGTGTTGCTGTCTCCGGCTACGCTTGGACAACCTAAGATTCATCAGTGGGTTTTGTTGATAGCTCGGGCAACTCTGAAGCGCAAAACCTACAGAATAGCGCGTCATTTTCATGTCCACCACGTAAACACCCCTCACAATGACGCATTTGACGATCACGATGGCGTTGCAATTCCTGTGTCATATAGGAGGTAAAAATACCTGTTGGTACCGCAATAATCGAATAACCGACCAAGATCAACAACGAAGCCAACAATCTCCCGAACGCCGTGTGTGGCACGATATCACCATAGCCTACCGTCGTTAAGGTCACTACCGCCCAATACATCGAAGCGGCCAGGCTGGTAAACTCGCCGCTACCACCCTCAACCGCATACATCAGCCCACCAAAAATACATAACACCACCGCAACAAAGGCAAAAAATACAGCCAGCCTATGCCGGGCTAACTTCAGACTGCGCCAGACGATGTTCATCCCATTCATGTAGCGCAGCAATTTCAGTACACGTAATACACGTAATATCCGCAACACACGCAACAACAGGACAGACTCCATCCCCAGCTGCGGAAAAAGCCAGATGATGTACATCGGCAACATGGATAACAAGTCCACAATACCGAAAAAACTGTAGGCATAACGCTCTTTACTTGGCGTCGCCCACAACCTCAGTAGATACTCCACAGTAAACACCGCAGTGAAAAATAATTCCGCACAAAATAGCAGATGGACCAGTTGCGCATTGGGGATATATACCGTGTTACCACCGGGTTCAAGAAACAGCACCACGACGCTCAGTAAGGTGATGGTGATCCAAAATGCTTCCATTCGCCTCCCTGAACGGGATTGGTTATCAAACAACTGTTGATAACAGCGCTGACGCAAGGTTGTAATCTTTTCTTTATTCTGCATATTCAATAGGTTATATAAATTACTTTGTAATATTTCAGTTGCACACATAGCTCTGAAAAACGCCAACGGCAAGTGCACTGACGCCCTCGGCGTAACCCTGCCACTTGAATAGCAGCTGTTCCATACGCAAACTAGTTCCATACGCCAAATAGTCCTATCCGTTCTAGCTTACACTGACTTAATGATTCGAGTAAGTCTCTGTTATCCTCCCTCGCTTGCAGGGTGACAGGTCTATAGGATAGATAGAGTCAACCGCCTCCCTATCACACCGTTTAAGGATAAGAACATGCCCAGCCATCTACGACTTCCTGACACCGTGAAAGTCATCGAAATCAGTCAGCCCGGTGAACCCAATGTTCTGGTGCTTGCTCAACGGCCCTTGCCCACATTGGCAGCTGGCGAAATTCTGGTAAAAGTCGCTGCCGCTGGCGTTAACCGCCCAGATGTGATGCAAAGACGTGGTCACTATCCTCCCCCGCCTGGGGCTTCAGATATTCCTGGCTTGGAAGTGGCTGGTGTTGTTGCCGCCGTGGGGAGCAACGTACAAAAATATCAACCAGGGGATCAGGTTTGTGCGCTGGTCGCCGGTGGGGGTTATGCTGAATACTGCCAGGTTGATGAACGCAATGCCTTACCGGTCCCCCACGGATTAAGCCTGGTGGAAGCGGCCGCCATTCCAGAAACCTTTTTCACTGTTTGGGTCAATGTTTTTCAGCGTGCGCACTTGCAGGCGGGGGAAACCGTGCTGATCCATGGTGGTACTTCTGGCATTGGCACGGTGGCCACTATGCTGGCTAAGGCTTTCCATGCTTACGTCATCACCACCGTAGGGTCAGAAGAAAAACGGCAGGCCAGCCTGGCCCTGGGGGCTGATGTGGCGATCAACTACCACACTGAAGATTTTGTCGAGCAGGCCAAACTCGCCACCAACGGTAAAGGAGCTGATGTTATTGTCGATCTAATTGCTGGCGAGTATGTTGAGAAGAACTATAAAGCGGCGGCGATGGACGGGCGAATTGTACAAATTGGCACCCAAAACGGCGTGGTTAAAGAACTCAACCTGATGCCATTATTGCTCAAGCGCCTCACTCATAGCGGTTCGACGTTAAGGGCACGCAGTGTTGAAGATAAAGCACAAATCGCAGACGATCTGGCCATGAAAGTATGGCCATTGTTAGAACGTGGTGTGCTAAAGCCGCAGATTTTTAAAACCTTCCCGCTGGAACAAGCCTCACAGGCCCATGCACTGATGGAATCCAGTGCTCATATTGGCAAGATTGTTCTCACAATTTAAGCTGTCACGCCACAAGGAAGGGGGCCAACCTTGCCCCCTTGAGAACCGCTATAGCGGCCTTATTTGATGTCACTTCAATCAGCTTTTGAGTTTTCTGTAAACAAAAAGCACTATCAAAGCACCAACAACAGCAACCGCGAAACTACCTATATTAAAACCGTCAACCCCACCCATCTGGAAAAACCGGGTACTGATAAACCCACCGACTACCGCCCCAACAACCCCCAGAATGATAGTCATGATCAAACCACCTTCATCCTTGCCTGGCATAATCCACTTAGCCAAAAAACCGGCGATTAAGCCAAAGATAATCCAGGAAATGATGCCCATGTTGACTCTCCCCATGCACTTTTTGCCTAACAGCAATCAAATAACCATTCCGGCTCAGCCGTTACAGTTATTATCCTCCCCCGAGAGCACACTCGGATAAGCGATACCTTAACCCTTCATTATTCAAGCTACAGACTTATTAACTGTAATTTGAATCAAATCTGGAACAGACACTATTACTATAGGCAAAGAATCAGCATCTGACATCCTCCCCAAGCAGCACACTTTAACTGAGCAAAATTTATGCTATATTAATAAAACTGTCATATCTAGATGCTTTAATAAGCTATACTCTATATGCGTCAATCGAGTTTTGACCGAGGGTAGCGCCATGAATAACCCTTCTTTCATGCTATTTCTGGTTTTGGTCTATACTCTTGCTGCCGTGTGGGATGGTTCTTTGGCAATGCTGACCAAGTATGGCCAGTTGTTGTCAATGATCTTCCAGGGCTAGGTCGATATCCTTTCACTTGCCTAACCGTACTCCTGGTGATGCTTTAAGCGCCAGATTACAGGTTCGAAGGTGGATAGCCAAATTACCGATAGGGCTCAAAGGGCATAACTTTGAGCCTATAGATGGCTTTTCACACCGATTATTCTGCCTCTTTCCCATATCGACACGCAGACCCCCTGCTATCCCCGATAGAACTACAAAGGGGATCAGAAGCTCGATCACCCATCATTCCATATTCTGTACTGATACATTGTCACTAACCGCTGTCAGGGTCTGACGACGATAGTAATAAATCAGCACCAGCAACAACGTAAATGGAATACCAAACAACAGTGTCATTTTAAAAAAGTCGGTAAACAGTGTTGTCACCATTAACGCGAACATCAATGTCCCCCCCAATAACGTAAAATAGGGGTAGCCCCACATGCGGAACTTAAGCTGCGTCTGAGTATGCTGGCGGCGGAAAAACAGATGAGTAACAAAAATCATCAACCAGGTAAAACAAGCCCCATATACCGAGATAGACATCATCACGGCAAAGGATTGTTGTGGATAAACAAAACTCAATATGATGGAAACCACAATGCCAATACAGGATATTGCCAATGCATTGACCGGGATCCCGCGTTTGCTGATGCGACCCAGAACAGCAGGTGCTTGCCCAGCGCGAGAAAGTGAGAACATCATACGTGTAGTGATATATAACTGGCTATTCATCGCCGACAGCGCGGCAACCAACGCCACAAAGTTAAAGATCCCCGCAGCAGCAGGCAATTGGATCACATTCATCGCCACCAGAAACGGACTTTCGCCAGTACCGGATTGCCGCCAGGGCACAATGGCCAGCATCAGGGCAATCGACATCATATAAAAAATAAACAGCCGCAGAATGGTCCCTTTAAATGCGGTTTTCACTGCAGTGACCGGGTTTTTTGCTTCCCCGGCCGCCACCGCGATCATCTCAATACTTAAGTAACTAAAGATCGATACAATAACGGCAAACCACATTCCTTTTACCCCGAAAGGGAAAAACCCACCGTTATCCGTAAAGTTACGAATGCCAAAAGTCGGATTAGAGGAAACCATCAAGATACCGACCCCAATTACAATAAATGCGGAAATCGCCACCACCTTGATAGTTGAAAGGGCATATTCCACCTGACCGAATGATTTGACCCCGATAATGTTGATAAGGATCACTGCGGCCGAGAACAACAGCACCCAAGGCCAGGTGGGCGTATCTGGAAACCAAAATTGCATATACACGCCGATCGCCGTCACTTCAGTGCCCACCGCCAGCACCACGCAAGACCAATATGAATAACGCACCAAAAAACCAAACAGTGGGCTCAGGTAATACTCAGCATAATCACCAAACGAACCGGAGGTAGGATGTTCAGCCGTCATCTCCGCCAAACATCCCATTAACAGAAGTGCAATGACGCCACCAATAAAATAACTGAGCAGCACGCTTGGCCCCGCCATCTGGATAGCATAAGCACTACCGAGAAACAGGCCAGTACCGATCGCCCCGCCAATCGCCAACATCGTCATTTGCCCGGCGGTTAAATGCTTCTGCAAGCCGCCTTGCCGTTGAGCTATCTCATTAAAACCGGCTTTCTCTTTCATGATTACTCCCCTTTCACTTGGGACAGGTCACATCAAGGATGGCTTGGGCCACATAATCAACATTCTGCAGATTGAGACCGGGCAGGCACATTCGGCCAGGTGAGACTAAATAGATAGAATATTGCTGCCGTAACTGATTCACTTGTTGCTCATTCAGCCCGGTATAGCTGAACATCCCTTTTTGATGGCTGATACGTGCATAATCCAGGGTTGAGCCCCCTTGTTCCAACCCAGCGGCCAGGGTGATACGCATCTGTTTGATCCGTTGGCGCATGCTGGTCAACTCGCTTTCCCATAACTGGTGCAATTGGGGATCACTCAACAGCGTCTCCACCACCTGGCTACCATGGGTCGGCGGGCAAGAGTAACTACGGCGCACTAATGTTTTTAACGCGCCTTTTACCCGGCCTGCGCTTTCCAAGCTGTCACAGCAGATTGATAATCCCCCTACCCGCTGGCCATACAGCGCCATGTTTTTGGAGAAAGAATTGCTGACCAAAAAATCCAGGTCGGTTTTCAGTATTTCGCGCAAGGCAAAACAGTCCTCTTCCAATCCATCACCAAACCCTTGATAGGCAATATCAAAGAAAGGTAACAAACGACGCTGTTGCAACCGATGAATCAGTGTTCGCCACTGCGATGGGTCAAGGTCAGTTCCCGTAGGATTATGACAACAGGGGTGGAGCAACACCACCGACCCTTCTGGCAATGAAGACAAGGTATCAAGCATCGCCTCAAACCGCAGTTGACCGGAAAGATCATCAAAGTAAGGGTAGCTATTCACCTGCAGCCCTGCGCCTTCAAATATCGCCTGATGATTGGCCCAGGTGGGGTCAGGTAACCAAATTTCACGACGCGATAAATAGTGATAAATAAAATCAGCTCCCAGCTTTAACGCGCCGGATCCCCCGATACTTTGTATCGTGGCAATGCGCGGGATTGGCTCACCAAAGAGTAAGGTCTGAATCTGGTTGGCAAATAACGCGCTACCTTCAATGGGGGGATAGGCATGTGGGCGCTGTTGTTCCAGCAAACGCTGCTCTGCAATATGTACCGCCTGCATCAAAGGAATATTCCCTTGATGATCATAATAAAGGCCAATTCCCAGATTGACTTTATTGGGATGAGCATCCTGCTGATAGGCTTCCATCAGCGACATAATAGGGTCAGGAATTGAAGCTTTAATATTTTTCAGCATGGTATTTCCTTCCTTCATTTTTCAATGAATTTGCGGGAGAGTAGATGTTTCTTTAATAAAACAATTAAGCAATAGCACTCACTGTGATTTCTATTATCATCCCTGGAACAACTAATTTATCCACGATAACCGTTGATCGATTGGGATAAGGAGCATCAAAATAATTTCTATATATTGAATCAAGTAATTTTACGTATTTGATATCCGTCAGATAAACAATAACCTGCAGGACATTATCACTACAGCTTTTAGCTGCCTTTAGCGTAGTGGCAAGATTATCAAACGTTAGCCGGATCTGTTTTTCTGGATCCCCGGTGTCAATCGAGCCATCCATTTTTACCGGACCATGAGCGGTAAATAGCATCCCGCCGCCAGATGTTGCCCAGGAAAATGGTTGCCCAATATCCGGTAAGCCTGTTTCAATGATATTTCTCATCAGTGGTCTCTCCATAAGCAAGCCATTGGCGGTATAACGCACTCTCTGCAGAAAATAATATTTCCAACACACTGAAATGGTTGGCACCTGGCACTGAACACAGACTCACTGGCCCTCCCTTATTCTGCAGCATAGAATAATAATAACGTGACTGACCGATTAACTCTGGCAGTTCCTCTGCCCCATAAAACAAACATATTGGCTTAGCGGTTAACGGAATATGACGGGCTGGGCTCAACTCTTCTATCTGCTGACGAGTCAATTGTAAGTTCCGGTTTACCTCACTGGCTGTTAATGGTTGTAATTCAAAAATACCACTGATGGGAAAAACAGCCTGAACACAGGAGTGATGCTGCCATAATGCCGCTAAATGGCCACCCGCAGAGTGTCCAACCAGGTAAACCGGCTTCTCGTCATGCTGTTTTATCCGTTGTTCAATGGCATCCAATGCCATTCCAATTTGTTGGCTAATGCCCATTAATGTGGTCGCTGGTGCTAAACCATACTCGACCAATGCCACATCGAAACCTGATGCCAACGGATTTTTGGCAATAAAAGCAAAATCCTCTTTATCACACCATTGCCAATAGCCACCATGAATAAATATCAATGTGCCTTGATACTCATTTGGTGAATAAAACCAGTCAAAAACTTCCCGCGCGCTATCCCCATAAGCAATATTTCTCTCATGACGTTCCTGTTGGTAAATAGCCCGACTTTGCGACTGGAATGATAATAAAATCGCTTTTTCGTCACTCACCGTAGAACCGTTATCATAACTGCCCATTAAAAGTTTCATATGTTAAACTTTGTTTATTATTTAAGATGTAATGCAACTATTAACGGTTGGTTAAATAATTGTCAACAAACAAAGCTGGGTAATACGTGACCGAGGATATAGTTTTGATCATTGCCAGGAGATGTTTCACTAGTAAAACTATTTAGCGTTTCATCAATGAAACATACGATGATTTCTACCCCGTTTATGCCAATTACCCTCTAAAGGTACAAACTGGTAGCGAGTAACAATTACCACCTGCCTTATTTATTTTCCGAGGCTAGTGATGTTCACCTCACCATTACTCTACATAACGGTCATTTTTTTGGTCTACTTATTAGACATAAGTGTAAAAACCACGATATGATCTCGGTTATTTTATTTTTAACAGCATAATATTCCGTTACTGAAAGGGGGCATTTTCAAAGTAGCCACGGTGAGTTAATGTAGAAGTGAGTAAACTTCCAACCTACCGTTGACTCAAAGGAGCCTGAGTATGTTTCCAGAATACCGTGACTTAATATCGCAGCTCAAATCAAACCATCCTCGCTTTCAGTCATTATTTGAAAAACACAATCAGCTGGATCATGAAATTTCCAGATTAGAAGGGCCATCGGGTTCCGGATACTCTGAAGAAGTCGTGCGTTTAAAAAAGGAAAAACTGCATATCAAGGATGAACTTCACAAAATTCTCAAAACGGCGGATGCCCTCAGCAAATAAACCCGCTGAGCCTCACCTTGGTAAGGGGCACCATCGATACCCAGGTTGATTCAAATGATCACCGACATTTAAGAAATTTGAATCGGCTTGGGTAGTTACTCACGTGAAATCAAGTTGTAAGCATCATCGTTACCGGCAGTATGAAGTAAAAGGCCCTAGAGGCCGAAGTCGACGTCGGTTAGAAGTAGGCTTGTTGGTCTACTTCTATCGATTTAACATTTAGGTTTAACACTTAGGTTTAACACTTCGCGCTTACAGGTAGCATCGGGGCTTCCAACGCCAAGAGCGGTACGGTAAGTCCCCCCTACTCCCCGGTACCATATGCTTTGTCCTACAACTTGAATGAAGCTGGGTAGCGAATTTTTGCCGTATCTTCACCACCTAAGTCACTGCCTGATACTCAAGTGACCTTGATGAGCAGCATAATGATTAAATGGCCGTGGAAAACAAATTCAATACAGGCAGAAACCTTTGCCCAATGGCAGGAGGCCCTGGATATCCCCCTACTTGCTCCTTTAAATGAGCAAGAGCAACGGCGTTTGGTCGCTGTCGCCAGCCAACTACTGCAAAACAAGCGCATCCTACCGTTACAAGGGTTAGAATTGACGCCATTAATGCAGGCTCGGATTGCGCTGCTATTTGCCTTGCCAGTGATGGAACTGGGTGCAGATTACCTGGATGGTTTCAATGAAATCCTGCTTTATCCTTTCCCATTTGTGGTTGAGGATGAGTGGCAGGATGATATTGGATTAGTCCACTCTGGGCCCATCGTTCAAGCGGGCCAAAGCTGGGAACAAGGCCCGATCGTGTTAAATTGGCAAGATGTGCAAGACTCTTTTGACCTTTCCGGTTTCAACCTGGTTATTCATGAAGCCGCACATAAATTAGACATGCGTAACGGCGGCAACGCGACAGGTATCCCCTTCATTCCTTTACGTGATGTTGCCGCCTGGGAACATGACCTGCACACTGCGATGGAAAACCTGCAAGACGAAATCGATATGGTAGGTGAAGAAGCCGCCAGTATGGACCCTTATGCGGCCAGTGATCCCGCAGAATGCTTTGCTGTGCTTTCTGAATACTTCTTTAGTGCTCCGGAACTGCTGGTAAACCGTTTCCCTGCATTATATGGCCATTTCAAGCGCTTCTATCAGCAAGACCCTTTGAGCCGTTTGCAGCATTGGGGCGCTAACGACGAACCCTAGACCGCTGAGTTTGTTCAGATGATGAGCAGTCAGATCATCAAGAACAATTTAGCATTGACACAATGATGGCCGCTGGATATGATGCGCCCCGTTCACACGATTCCTCTGTAGTTCAGTCGGTAGAACGGCGGACTGTTAATCCGTATGTCACTGGTTCGAGTCCAGTCAGAGGAGCCAAATTTAGAAAATCCCGCTTAGGCAACTAAGCGGGATTTTTGTATTTAATTCTGGTGACCATCGACACCTCAAATACCGCCATGATGGAAAAGCCGAAACTCGCCTTGGGTGCCTACCCTGCCGTTTCTTTAGTGCTGGTGATAAAACAAGGGCGAGTCACCTCGCCCCTGATTTTCTGGATCACATTATCTCAATAGCATTCTCTCAATAACAACAGTCCGTTAGAACGCGTATTTCACCCCAACCATCACCGCTTTATTGTCATAACCCTGCTCACCAATTTGATTGGTCAAGTTACCCCAAACGGTGAGGTCTTTATTTAACTTGCCTTCCGCCCCCACTTGCACTTCGACCAGATGGCGGTTACCCGTCTGTTCCAGGGTGGTGCCATTCATGGAAACACCGGACATCTGGCTATTGCCAATGTAATTCACCGCCGCATAGGTGGTGAATACCGTCTTGCCCGTTTTATCCCCCGCCATCTGCATATCATTGGCGAACTTCACACCCACGCGAGTTTGCAGATTATGATGACCACTTTGTTGTATCTGGGTGCCTTTGCTATCAGTAAAATCCTTCATTTTGACGCCATTGAGGGTTAACTGCGCTTGCGGCGTCATATAACCGGTGTTATCACCACGTTGATAAATCTGCACGGGGTAGCCCACCTCCACCGAAGCACTGGCGCCGCGCAGGCGGTAATCCTGCTGGCTCTCCGACTGCCCTTCGGTTGACCCGTTGAACCAAGCGTACTGCAACCAGCCATGCACATAAGGGCTATGGCGTTGATTGGCATATTGATACCAGGTGCCATAAACCCCCAGGGAGTAACCGTCTAACCGGTTGTCAGAACGGTAATCGCTGATCCGTGAGTCTGAACTGCCATTACTCAGCCCATAACCCGCCATCACACCCACCGCGAGCGCATCTTCACCGGTGATTTGCCCGTTAAACACCTCGCCCCCCAGTTGTACCACATAGTTATTACTGCTATTGGAAAGCTGGCCGGATGCATCATTAAACTTGGTACGGGAGCCTTGCTGGCGCAGCCATAAGCTGTGTTCCCCATCATCAACCGAGGGTTTGATGTCATCCAGGCGCGTATTAAACAAGGTATTGGCCGTGCCAATGCTGGCCATATAGCTGCCGGCTTCAGGGCGATAGACATCGTTGACAAAATCACCATAGTTAGAGCGCAAATACCAGTTGCCATTGGCTGGGTCCGTGGGTGTTCCCTGATAGAGGAAGTAATCAAGTGCCCCGGCCACAGCACGGCCATTTAAGGTAAAGTTGCCCGCAGAAACGCCCCCCACGCGAATAATTTCAATACCATTGCTGTTTTCTGCCCCTTCGCCGCCAATATTGTTGACGGTGACCGTACTCTGGCCAGCGGTGTTACCGCTAATCACCAGTTGGTCCGTTTGAGAGGCATCATCACCCAACACGCTATCAAACGTGATATTGCCATTATTGCCCATGTAGTTGCCATTAATGGTCAGCGCGGCGTAATCCGCCCCGGTGGCACTGCGCCCAACCGCCATCGTACCGGCGTTGGTCACATTACCGTTCACCTGGCCATCACCCGCCAAGGTACCGTTAGTTTCAACCCGGACATGACTGTTTAAAATCGCCGACGAGGCGCCACTGAACGCCATCGCACTGGCTTGTCCCCCCGCGATGACGGCGGGCGTCGTGCTGAGCAGCAAGCGACCTTCTTGAATGACGGTGGTCTGCGCACTCACCTGGTCGTTGGCAATGTGTAGCGTACCACTCCCCTGTTTAACCACCGTACCCTGACCACTGACGGGCGTGACAAACTGCCAGAGCCCATCGGTCTCTAACACCAACGTCCCGTCGTTAGCCACGGCAGCGGCTCCCAGGCTCTCCGCCGCACTGGCTTGTAAGGTGGTGCCGCTTTGTGTGAAGAAAGTACCGCCATACTGGCTGTTATTGCCGGTTAATGTCACCGCTGCTGCGTTAGTCAGCTCAACGTCACCGGCCCCTTGTAGCACATTGACCAGGTTGCCCACGGCGCTATCCAGCGTCAGTTGACCATCGATAATAATGTCACTCTGCCCCAACGCGCCGGTTTGAGTCAGCTGTGCGTTGGCTGCAGAGAGGATGTGCGTTATTGCGCTATAGTCCGGGCTATGACGGGTGAGCGCCAAGGTGCCGGCAGCCAATATCAGGTTACCCGCACCGGTCATCACGCCATTGACTTGCCCCCCCTCTTTTACCGTCAAGCTGCCATTGTTGAGCGCCAAGGTACTGTTGCTGTCTGTATTCAGTGCCCCCACCGTTTGGGTATGGGCATTCAAATCCACACGAGCACCGCTGCTAATGGCAAGGTTAGCGGTATTCCCCAAGGCCGAATCGGCCATTAACTGCAAAATACCCGAGCGCACGAAGGTCGCACCAGTGTAATCATTAGCGCTACTTGACAAGGTCACGATGGTGCCATCATTAGGGGAATCAATCGCCAAATCACCGCTGCCGGTAATTTTCGCGTTAAGATTATTGTGTGGGGTACCGTTATTGACCAACGTGCCCTGCAAAACCAGCGCTTCACTGCCGCTGGTTAACAGTTCCAGTTTTTTCAAACCGTAATTGACATATAAACCGTCCAGTTCGATACCGGTACTGAGGCCATACATAAAGGTCCCCATACCCGCGACCGTCGTGTTATTGGGGTTGGTAATGCCTTGCAGATAAATAGTCTCGATGGGGAGATTGTTGCCATCCGTGAGTATCAACTCATCACCCGTGCCGTTGGCGGCCCCTTGCGCCAACCCGACAATAATCACCCCGGTGTCCAGATCCAGGGTGTTCAGCCCCTCGATACTGGGCGAGAGTGTCTCTGGCAAGTTGACACTCACCGTACCGCCAGCGCGCGTATCAATATTTTGCGCAATAATGGTCCCCTCGGAAGTGACCACCCCATTGTTTTCACTCAGGTTGGCATAGGTTAATACCCCGTCCTTGAACACCAGACTACCGAGGGTTTGTACCCCATCCCCCACCGAGGTATTACTGCCCGCCGCGAGCTCAAGCGTCGCCTGAGTCAAGGTGGTGGTATTGGCACCCGACAAATCAAACCGGGTATTTTGTAAATTCACCGTGCCCGCAAAAGCACTGCCCACGGTAGTACCAAAGTTAAAGGCGGCGCTGTTGGTGTTGACGTTGACATCACCGATCCCGGTCAGGGCATTATTGAAGGTGAATGCCCCGCTGGTGTTGATATCTAACGCACTGCTGCTATCAGCCACATTCACCCTGGCGTCACTGTTCAGCACCGTGTTGCCATCAATATTCAGACTGGAGCCACTCGTCAGATCCACTATTCCACTGAAATTCTGAGCATTGCTGTTACCCGCCAGATTAATGTGGCTTTCACTCAGCACCCAATTGCCCGCCCCGGTTAACACATTATCCAGCGTACTCGGGGCTCCACCGGCATAATCGCTAAACAGCAAGTTGCTGCCACTGGCAATCGCCACCGAACCTTGCCCCAAATTCTGTGCGTATATCACCGTCAGGGTGCTGTCACCCACCAAGTCATACCGCCCATAGAAGTTGCTATTATCGCCAGCCAGCGCCATATCAGCGCCATTGCTGACGCTGACGGTTGAACCGTCTACCCCGGTCAGTGCATTCATCACCAAGCCACTCAACCCATTGAATACCAGCACCGAGGTATTGGTGGTTAAATCCACCGTCGCCGTTGAATCCCCAAGATTGTAAGCCGCATCGACAGTTAAGCGGCTATCCGCTGCAATCCTCTGGGTACCGCCGAAGCTGTTAATGCCCGTAAGTTGCACATCCCCTTGGGTGTTGATGATACCGGAGCCACTTAACTGATTGGCAAAGCGGCCATCCCGGGCGAAGGTCAGGCTACCCTCCACATTGACTTCACTGCTGCCCAAGGTACCGGCACTGTTCAGCACCAGCGTAGCCCCGTTATCAATCTGTGTATCGCCGGTTAAGCCACTATTAGCGGCACTGACGGTAAAGGTGCCCCCTTGCACCTGCAACTCACCATGACCGGTTAAACCGCCGGTCGCGCTGGAGGTTCCCCCCTCGGTCAGCGTCAAGATACCGCTACCGAGATCAAGGATGCCATTGTTGGTTAACGCCCCACTGGTCAGCAGGCTTGCCCCGAGCAGTACCGTGCCATTATTGACAGCACTCTGCACATTCTGGTTGTAGCTGTTGAGATCAAAGGTACTGCCGCTGTTGACCGTCAGCAAGCGGGTACTGCCCAGCGCCCCGTTAGCCCCCAGCACCACCGTGCCGCCCTGGAGGGTGGTATTACCGGTGTAGCTGTTGGTGCTGTTGGAGATGGTTAGCGGTGCCAGGCTGCCATCCAGCACCAGATCACCGCTGCCAAAGATAGTCACCGACAGGTCGTTGTTAGAGCCCGCCAGCCCATCGGTGGCAATCACCAGCGCATCCGCACCATTACCGAGCAACTCCAGCGCAGTGAGAGCGTAATTCATATACAGCCCCGCACCATTGCGACCCTGGTTACTCAACGCATAATCATAAATCCCGTTGGCAACATGCACCCCGCCCTGGTCGATTTGCGAGGTGGTCTCTTGCCCCACCTCGCTACCATTGATTTGCAAGGTCAGTTTATTCGCCCCGGTGGCTGACTGGGCACTCACCAGTTGAATGCCATTGGAGGCTGAAATTTGATTCAGTAATGAGCCATTCGGCGGGGTGTTATCAATAGAAAGATTGCCCAGAACATTGACCACCCCGCTACTGGCAGTCAAATTGTTGGTCGCAATCACCCCATCCGCCTGCTGACCGGGAATGCCGGCATAAAACACCAAACTGCCGCCATGGAGACTGACATTACCCACGGCTTCTGTACTACTCACCCCAACACGCCCCACGGTGGTATGACTGCCCGTGCCCAGGTCCAGAGTGGCTTGCGTTAATGTACCGGTATTCGTGCCGGCGAGAGCAAACTGGGTGTTTTGCAAGCTGACCTTGCCGGTAAAATCACTGCCTACCGAGGTGCCAAAATCAAACGCCGTGTTGTTGGTGTTGACATTGACCACGCCCTGCCCAGTCAGCGCATTATTGAAGGTAAACGCCCCCGTGGTGGCGATGTTCAGATCACTGCTGATATCCGCCACATTCACCGTGGCCGCACTGTTGAGTACCGTGCTGCTGTCGATATTCAAGCTGGAGCCCTGGGTGATATTCACCACACCGCTGAAGTCCTGAGCCAGGCTGTTATTGCTCAAGTCAATATGACTGGCATTAAGCGTCCAACGGCCATCACCACTGAGGGCATTATCCAAGGTGCTTAACGCGCGCGCGAAATAACCGTTAAACAGCAACGTACTGCCACTGGCAATCGCCACCGAGCCATTGCCCAGGCTCTGCGCTTGTGTCACCGTCACCGTGCTGTTGCCAATCAGATCATACCCGCCATTAAAGTTGCTGTTATCACCCGTCAGCGACAACGCCGACCCATTGGTGACCGTCACCGTTGAATCGCTCACCCCGGTCAGTGCATTGGCCACCGCACCAAACAGGCTACTCAAGACCAACTCCGAGGTGTTGGTGGTTAAATTCACCGTGGCGGCAGCATCCCCCAGGTGATTGGCCGCAGTCACGGTTAAGCGGCTGTCGGCACCAATCACCTGAGCACCGACAAACAAGTGGTTATCACCGGTGAGTTGCACATCCGCCAGCGTATTGATAATCCCCGCACCACTGAGTGGGTTGGCAAAGCTGCCATCGCGGGCAAAGGTCAGGCTACCGTCCACGTTCACATCACTGCTGCCCAGGGTCCCGGTATTGTTCAGTATCAGCGTCGCCCCACTGTCAATGTCGGTATCAGCGGTTAATCCACTGTTGGCCGCACTGACGGTGAAGGTACCGGCTTGGACATTGAGCAATCCACTACCGGTTAAACCGTCGGTAGCGCCGGAACTCCCCCCCTGGGTCAGGGTCAAGGTGCCGGTACCGAGATCAATCAAACCATTGTTGGTTAATGCTCCACTGGTCAGTACGCCACTGCCTAACAGCACCGAGCCCTCATTGGTGGTACTTCCCACAATTTGCTGGTAGTTGTTGAGGTTGAACGTACTGCCACTGTTCACTGCCAGTAAAGTGGTGCTGCCCAGTGCTCCACTGGCCCCCAGCGATACCGAGCCTGCGCTGATAGTAGTGGTGCCGCTATAGCTGTTGGTGCTGTTGGAAATCGTTAACGGTGCCAGGGCACCCGCCAGCACCAAGTCACCGGTACCAAAGATATTCACCGACAGGGTGTTGTTAGAGCCCGCCAGCCCATCGGTAGCAATCACCAGCGCATCTACACCATTACCCAGCAACTCAAGGGCGGTGAGGGCGTAATTCATATACAGGCCCGCCCCATAACGGCCACTGTTGCTCAAGCCATAATCATAAATCCCGTTGGCAACATGGACACCGCCCTGGTCAATTTGGCTCGAGGTCCCTTGCCCTGCCGCCGCCCCATTAATCAGCAAGGTTAACTGACTGACCCCCGAAGCGCTCTGAGCACTCACCAGTTGAATACCATTGGAGGCCGAAATTTGATTCAGCAGTGAACCATTGGGTGGGGTGTTATCAATGGCAATATTGCCCAACACGTTCACCACCCCGCCATGGGCAGTCAAGCGGTCAGTCGCGATGATCCCATCCCCCTGCTGGCCGGGAATACCGGCATAAAACGTCACACTACCGCCATCAATGCTGACATCGCCGACAGTTTCTGTGCTGATGACCCCACTGGCCCCGACTGTGGTGTTACTGCCGTTACCCAGGTTGAGGGTGGCAAGCGTTAACGCGCGAGTATTGTCGCCAGAGAGTGCAAGCAGGGTATTTTGTAGATTCACCGTCCCCGCAAACGCACTGCCCACCGTCGTGCCAAAGTTAAACGCGCTGTTGTTGGTGTCGACATTGACATCCCCCAACCCGGTCAGCGCATTGTTGAAGGTCAACGCCCCGGTGGTGGTGATGTTCAAATCACTGCCGGTATCCGCCACGTTCACCCTGGCGGCACTGTTCAGCACGGTGCTGCCGTCAATAGTCAGGCTAGAGCCATTAGTCAGGTCCACGACACCACTCAAGCCCTGTGCATCACTGCTATTGCTCAGATTGATATGGCTGGCATCCAGCGTCCAGGTGCCCGCCCCACTGAGGGCGTTGTTCAAGGCGCTCAGTACCCCATTGGCATAGGCGCTAAACAGCAAATTACTGCCACTGGCGATGGCGACTACACCATTGCCCAATTGTGGGGCCTGGGTTACCGTCAGGGTGCTGTTATCCACCAGATCAAACACGCCGTAAAAATTGCTGTTATCCGCAGACAGGGACATATCGGCCCCATTGCTGATACTGACGGTGGAATCAACCACCCCAGTCAGCGCATTGGCGATATCTCCGAGCAAGCCACTGAAATTCAGCACCGAGCTGTCGGTGGTCAAATCCACGGTGGCGCTGGCGGCCCCCAGATTATTGGCGTCAGTCACGGTTAACCGGCTGTCGGCGCCAATCACCTGAGCGCCGGTAAACAGGCTGTTATCACCGGTAAGTTGCACATCTGCCAGGGTATTGAGGGTCCCCGCACCACTGAGTGGGTTGGCAAAACTGCCATCGCGGGCGAAATTGAGATTACCGTCGACATTCACCTCACTGCTGCCCAAGGTCCCGGCATTGTTCAGCACCAGCGTCGCGCCGCTGTCAATGTCGGTATCAGCGGTCAGCCCACTGTTGGCGGCACTGACGGTAAAGGTGCCTGCTTGTAGCTGCAACAGGCCATCACCCAGTAACCCATCGGTCGCGCTGGAGGTGCCCCCCGCGGTGAGGGCTAGCGTGCCGGTCCCCAGGTTAATGCTGCCGTTGTTGGTGAATAGCCCACTGGTCAACACGCCAGCGCCTAACAACACCGAGCCTTCATTGAGGGTACTTCCTACCATTTGGTTGTAGCTATTGAGGTTAAAGGTACTGCCGCTGTTCACTGCCAGCAAACTGGTGCTGCCCAGCGCCCCACTGGCCCCCAGCAACACCGAGCCTGCACTGATGGTGGTGGTGCCGCTATAGCTGTTGGTGCTGTTGGAAATCGTTAACGGTGCCAAGGCACCCGCCAGCACCAAGTCACCGGTACCAAAGATATTCACCGACAGGGTGTTGTTAGAGCCCGCCAGCCCATCGGTAGCAATCACCAGCGCATCTACACCATTACCCAGCAACTCAAGGGCGGTGAGGGCGTAATTCATATACAGGCCCGCCCCATAACGGCCACTGTTGCTCAAGCCATAATCATAAATCCCGTTGGCAACATGGACACCGCCCTGGTCAATTTGGCTCAAGGTCCCTTGCCCTGCCGCATTGCTGTTAATCAGCAAGGTTAACTGACTGGCCCCCGAAGCGCTCTGGGCACTCACCAGTTGAATGCCATTGGAGGCCGAAATTTGATTCAACAGTGAACCATTGGGTGGGGTGTTATCAATGGCAACATTGCCCAACACATTCACCACCCCGCCATTGGCAGTCAAGCTGTCAGTCGCGATAACCGCATCCGCCTGCTGGCCGGGAATGCCGGCATAAAACGTCACACTACCGCCATCGATGCTGACATCGCCGACAGTTTCTGTGCTGATGACCCCACTGGCCCCGACCGTGGTGTTACTGCCGAGACCCAGGTTCAGGGTGGCGTGGGCCAACGTGTCAGTATTGGTGCCGGATAGGTCAAACAGGGTATCTTGTAAATTCACCGTACCCGCAAACGCATTGCCTACCGTGGTACCAAAATTAAATACCGTCTGGTTAGTATCAACATTGACATCCCCCAACCCGGTCAGCGCATTATTAAAGGTAAACGCCCCGCTGGTGGTGATGTTCAAATCACTGCCGATATCCGCCACATTCACCCTGGCGGCACTGTCCAGCACCGTGTTGCCGTCAATAGTCAGGCTAGAGCCATTAGTCAGGTCCACCACACCACTCAAGCCCTGTGCATCACTGCTATTACCCAGATTGATATGGCTGGCATCCAGTGTCCAGGTACCCGCCCCGCTAAGCGCGTTATCCAAGGTACTTAATGCACCGTTGGCATAAGCGCTAAACAGCAAGTTACTGCCACTGGCGATGGCGACTAAACCATTGCCCAATTGTGGGGCCTGGGTTACCGTCAAGGTGCTGCCGCCCACCAGATCAAACACGCCATAGAAATTGCTGTTATCGGCGGACAGGGACATATTTGCCCCATTGCTGATACTGACGGTGGAATCAACCACCCCAGTGAGTGCATTAGCCACATCCTCCGTCACGCCACTGAAATTCAGCACCGAGCTGTCAGTGGTCAAATCCACGGTGGCGCTGGCGGCCCCCAGATTATTGGCGTCAATGACGGTTAAACGACTGTCTGCCCCAATCACCTGGGCACCGGTAAACGCGCTGTTATCACCGGTAAGTTGCACATCCGCCAGGGTATTGAGGGTGCCGGCACCACTGAGTGGGTTGGCAAAACTGCCATCACGGGCGAAATTGAGGTTACCGTCCACGTTCACATCACTGCTGCCCAAGGTCCCGGCATTGTTCAGCACCAGCGTCGCGCCGCTGTCAATGTCGGTATCAGCGGTCAGCCCACTGTTGGCGGCACTGACGGTAAAGGTACCTGCTTGTAGCTGCAACAGGCCATCACCCAGTAAGCCATCGGTAGCGCTGGAAGTACCGCCCTCGGTGAGCACCAAGGTACCGGTCCCCAGGTTAATGATGCCATTGTTGGTTAACGCCCCACTGGTCAGCAGACCGCTGCCTAACAGCACGGTGCCCTCATTGGTGGTGCTTCCCACCTGTTGGTTGTAGTTATTGAGGTTAAAGGTACTGCCGCTGTTCACAGCCAGTAAATAGCTACTCCCCAGCGCCCCACTGGCCCCCAGCAACACACTGCCCCCACGGATGGTGGTGCTGCCGCTGTAACTGTTGGTGCCGTTGGAGAGGGTTAACGGTGCCAAGGTGCCGTCCAGTACAAGACCGCCGGTGCCAAACACGTTAACCAGTAAGTCGTTGTTGGAGCCTGGCAAACCGTCGGTCGCTATCACCAGCGCATCGGTGCCATCTTCCAACAACTCCAGGGCGGTAAGGGTATAATCCATATACAGGCCCGCGCCATTGCTGCCGCTGTTGCTCAAGCCATAATCATAAATCCCGTTGGCAACATGCACGCCATTCTGTTCAATTTGGTCTGAGGTATTTTGCCCAACGTTAGTACCATTAATCTGCAAGGTCAGCAGGTCAGCCCCCGTCGCCGTGGTGGCACTCACCAGTTGCATGGCATTATTGCCGGTCATTTGGTTCAACAATGAGCCACTGCCAGTGGTGTTGTCTATCGCTGCATTGCCTAAAATATTTACCGTCCCGCCGGTGGCGATGAAATTATCGGTACTGATCAAGCCATCTGCACGCAACCCCGGCAGGTCGCCATAAAACGTCAGGGTGCCGCCATTCAGGTCTACATTGCCGACAGATTCGGTGGTGGTCACCCCGTTGCTGCCAACTGTCGCATGACTGTTGGTGCCCAGATCCAGCGTCGCCAAGGTTAACGCGCGGGTGTTATCACCGGCGAGGGCAAACAGGGTATTTTGCAAATTCACCGTACCGGCAAACGCACTGCCCACCGTACTGCCAAAGTTAAACGCGCTGTTGTTGGTGTTGACATTCACATCCCCCAACCCGGTCAGCGCATTGTTGAAGGTCAACGCCCCGGTGGTGGTGATATTCAAATCACTGCCGGTATCCGCCACATTTACTCTGGCGGCACTGTTGAGCACGGTGTTGCCGTCAAGCGTCAGGCTGGCGCCATTGGTGATATCTATAACCCCACTCAAGCCCTGTGCATCACTGTTATTGCTCAGATTGATATGGCTGGCATCCAGCGTCCAGTTGCCCGCCCCGCTCAGCGCGTTATCCAAGGTGCTCAGCGCCCCATTGGCATAAGCGCTAAATAACAGGTTGCTGCCACTGGCAATCGCCACCGAGCCATTGCCCAGTTGTGGCGCCTCGGTCACCGTCAAGGTGCTGCCGCCCACCAGATCAAACACACCGTAAAAATTGCTGTTATCCGCAGACAAGGACATAGCGGCCCCATTGCTGATACTGACGGTGGAATCAACCACCCCAGTGAGGGCATTAGCCACATCCTCCGTCACACCACTGAAATTCAGCACCGAACTGTCGGTGGTCAAATCCACGGTGGCGCTGGCGGCCCCCAGATTATTGGCGTCAGTCACGGTTAACCGGCTGTCGGCACCAATCACCTGAGCACCGGTAAACAGGCTGTTATCACCGGTGAGTTGCACATCCGCCAGGGTATTGATAGTGCCGGCACCACTGAGTGGGTTGGCAAAGCTGCCATCGCGGGCGAAATTCAGGTTACCGTCAACATTCACCTCACTGCTGCCCAAGGTCCCGGCATTGTTCAGCACCAGCGTCGCGCCGCTGTCAATGTCGGTATCGGCGGTTAAGCCACTGTTGGCGGCGCTGACGGTAAAGGTGCCCCCTTGTAGCGTCAACAGACCATCACCGGTCAAGCCCCCCGTAGCGCTTGAGCTCCCGCCCAGGGCGAGCAGTAACGAACCGCCCGCCAAGTCCAACACCCCATTATTGACCAGGGTTTGCACTGTTTGCGTGTGGCCATTTAAATCCACCGTCGCCCCACTGCTCAGCTCAAGGGTGGTGGTCTGCCCCAAGGCCGAATCCGCCGCCAGTTGCAAGATCCCTGAGCGCACCAACGTGTCGCCGGTGTAGTCATTGGTCGCATTGGACACGGTGATGATGGTGCCATCGTTGGGGGAGTCGATAGCCAAATCCCCGCTGCCGGTCACTTTGGCCCCGAGATTATTGCGTTGAGTGCCGTTATTGACCAGGGTGCCCTGTAACATCAGTGCCTGGCTGCCGGTGGTTATCAGTTCTAGCTGTTTCAGCAGATAACTGACATATAAACCATTACTATCCGCCCCAGTACTCAGGCCATACTCGAAGCTCCCCATTGCCGCGACTTGGCTATCACCAGGATTGGTAATCCCTTGAAGATAGATGCCGGTAATCGGGGTATAGCTCCCATCAGTGAGGATCAATTCACTGCCGGTGCCGGTGGCCACACCGGTGGCCAAGGTGGCGATAGCCACCCCGGTATCTAAATCCAGCGTATTTAACCCTGCCAAACTGGGGGATAAGTTGCTTGGCAGGTTAACACTCACGGTACCGCCGGCAGTGGTATCAATGGTTTGTGCCGTAATGATGCCATCAGCGGTGATCACACCGTTATTTTCAGTGATATGGGCGTAAGCTAATTCACCGCCATTGAACACCAGATGACCGAGGGTTTGCACCCCATCTCCCACGTTGGTGTTACTGCCCGCACCCAGGTTCAGGGTAGCGAGCGTTAAGCTGGTGGTATTAGTACCGGACAGATCAAACAGTGTGTTTTGCAAATTGACATTGCCCGCAAACGCACTGCCCACCGTACTGCCAAAGTTAAACGCGCTGTTGTTGGTGTCGACATTGACATCCCCCAACCCGGTCAGCGCATTGTTGAAGGTCAACGCCCCGGTGGTGGTGATATTCAAATCACTGCCGGTATCCGCCACATTCACCCTGGCGAGAGTATTGAGCAGCGTGCTGCCATCAATGGTCAGGCTAGCGCCGTTGGTGATATCCAGCACCCCACTCAAGCCCTGTGCATCACTGTTATTGCTCAGATTGATATGGCTGGCATCCAGCGTCCAGGTGCCCGCCCCGCTCAGCACGTTATCCAGGGGACTTAATGCCCCATTGGCATAGGCGCTAAACAGCAGATTACTGCCACTGGCGATGGCGACCGAGCCATTACCCAGTTGTTGCCCCTGGGTCACCATCAGGGTGCTGCCGCCCACCAGATCAAACACGCCGTAAAAATTGCTGTTATCCGCAGACAGGGACATATCAGCCCCATTGCTGACACTGACGGTGGAGTCTGCCACCCCGGTGAGCGCATTGGCCACATCCTCACTCAAGCCACTGAAATTCAGCACCGAGCTGTCGGTGGTCAAATCCACGGTGGCGCTGGCGGCCCCCAGATTATTGGCGTCAGTCACGGTTAACCGGCTGTCGGTGCCAATCACCTGAGCACCGGTAAACAGGCTGTTATCACCGGTGAGTTGCACATCCGCCAAGGTATTGATGGTCCCCGCACCACTGAGTGGGTTAGCAAAGCTGCCATCGCGGGCGAAATTGAGGCTCCCTTCCACGTTCACCTCACTGCTGCCCAGAGTCCCGGTATTGTTCAGCACCAGCGTCGCACCGCTGTCAATCTCGGTGTCAGCGGTTAAGCCACTGTTGGCGGCACTGACGGTGAAGAGGCCCCCTTGAACTGTCAACAAACCATCACCGGTCAAACCCCCGGTGGAACTAGAGCTCCCCCTTGGGCGAGCAGTAACGAACCGCCCGCCAGGTCCAGCACCCCATTGTTGAGCAGGGTTTGCACTGTTTGCGTGTGGCCATTTAAATCCACCGCCGCCCCACTGCTCAGGTCAAGGGTGGTGGTCTGCCCCAAGGCCGAGTCCGCCGCCAGTTGCAAGATCCCTGAGCGCACAAAAGTATCGCCGGTGTAATCATTGCTACTGTTAGACAAGGTAATGATGGTGCCATCATTGGGGGAGTCGATAGCCAAATCCCCACTGCCGGTAATTTTGGCACCGAGATCATTGTGTCGAGTCCCATTATTCGCCAGGCTACCTTCTAACATCAGCGCCTGGCTGCCGGTGGTTAACAGTTCCAGTTGTTGCAACAGATAACTGACATATAAACCATCTTGCCCAACCCCGGTACTCAAGCCATAAACAAAACTCCCCATCGCCGCAACAGTGGTGTCGTTGGGATTGGTAATGCCTTGCAGATAAATGTCGGTAATCGGGGTATTGCTCCCATCGGTCAGGGTCAATTCACTGCCGGTGCCAATGGCAACCCCCGTCGCCAACGTCACAATAGCCACCCCGGTATCCAGATCCAGCGTATTCAACCCCGCCAAGCTAGGGGATAAACTCGGTGGTAGGTTAACACTCACGGTGCCGCCGGCGGTGGTGTCAATGGTTTGTGCCGTAATGATGCCGTCAGCGGTGATCACACCGTTATTTTCAGTGATATGGGCGTAAGTTAATTCACCGCCATTGAACACCAGACCACCGAGGGTTTGCACCCCATCACCCACGTTGGTGTTACTGCCGGTGCCCAGGTTCAGGGTAGCAAGCATTAAGCTGGTGGTATTGGTGCCGGACAAATCAAACAGGGTATTTTGTAAATTCACCGTACCGGCAAACGCACTGCCCACCGTACTGCCAAAGTTAAAGGCGCTGTTGTTGGTGTCGACATTCACATCCCCCAACCCGGTCAGCGCATTGTTGAAGGTCAACGCCCCGGTAGTGGTGATATTCAAATCACTGCTGGTATCGGCCACATTCACTCTGGCGGCACTGTTGAGCACCGTGTTGCCGTCAATGGTCAGGCTGGCGCCATTGGTGATATCTATAACCCCACTCAAGCCCTGTGCATTATCGCTATTGCTCAGATTGATATGGCTGGCATCCAGCATCCAGGTGCCCGCCCCGCTGAGGGCGTTATCCAAGGTACTTAAGGCCCCGTTGGCATAAGCGCTAAACAGCAAGTTGCTGCCACTGGCGATGGCCACCGAGCCATTGCCCAGTTGTTGCCCTTGGGTCACCGTCAGGGTGCTGCCGCCCACCAGATCAAACAAACCGTAAAAATTGCTGTTATCCGCAGACAGGGACATCTCAGCCCCATTGCTGATACTGACGGTGGAATCAACCACCCCAGTGAGTGCATGAGCCACATCCTCCGTCACACCACTGAAATTCAGCACCGAGCTGTCAGTGGTCAAATCCACGGTGGCGCTGGCGGCCCCCAGGTTATTGGCGTCAGTGACGGTTAACCGACTGTCTGCCCCAATCACCTGGGCACCGGTAAACGCACTGTTATCACCGGTGAGTTGCACATCCGCCAGGGTATTGATGGTCCCCGCACCACTGAGCTGGTTGGCAAAACTGCCATCACGGGCGACATTGAGGTTACCGTCCACGTTCACATCACTGCTGCCCAGGGTCCCGGCATTGTTCAGCACCAGCGTCGCGCCGCTGTCAATGTCGGTATCAGCGGTTAGCCCACTGTTGGCGGCACTGACAGTGAAGGTACCGGCTTGTAGCTGTAACAGACCTGCGCCGGTTAACCCATCGGTAGTACTGGAGGTCCCGCCCGCAGTCAGCGTTAGCGTGCCAGTCCCCAGGTTAATGATGCCATTGTTGGTGAATAGCCCACTGGTCAGCACCCCGCTGCCTAACAGTACCGTGCCCTCATTGGTGGTGCTCCCCACCGTTTGGTTGTAGTTATTGAGGTTAAAGGTACTGCCGCTGTTCACGGCCAGTAAATAGGTACTCCCCAGCGCCCCACTGGCCCCCAGCAACACGCTGCCCCCACGGATGGTGGTGCTGCCGCTGTAACTGTTGGTGCTGTTGGAAAGGGTTAACGGTGCCAAGGTGCCATCCAGTACAAGACCGCCGGTGCCAAACACGTTAACCAGCAAGTCGTTGTTGGATCCTGGCAAACCGTCGGTCGCTATCACCAGTGCATCGTTGCCATCTTCCAACAACTCCAGGGCGGTAAGGGTATAATCCATATACAGGCCCGCGCCATTGCTGCCACTGTTGCTCAAGCCATAATCATAAATCCCGTTGGCAACATGCACGCCATTCTGTTCAATTTGGTCTGAGGTATTTTGCCCAACGTTAGTACCATTGATCTGCAAGGTCAGCAGGTCAGCCCCCGTCGCCGTGGTGGCACTCACCAATTGCATGGCATTATTGCCGGTCATTTGGTTCAACAGTGAGCCACTGCCGGGGGTGTTGTCTATTGCTGCATTACCCAGAATATTCACCGTCCCACCAGTGGCGATAAAATTATCGGTACTGAGCAAGCCATCTGCACGTACCCCCGGGAGGTCGCCATAAAACGTCAGGGTGCCGCCATTCAGGTCTACATTGCCGACAGATTCGGTGGTGGTCACCCCGTTGCTGCCGACCGTCGCATGACTGCCCGTGCCCAGATCCAGCGTCGCCAAGGTTAACGCGTTGGTGTTATCACCGGCGAGGGCAAACAGGGTATTTTGTAAATTCACCGTACCGGCAAACGCACTGCCCACCGTACTGCCAAAGTTAAACCCGCTGTTGTTGGTGTCGACATTGACATCCCCCAACCCGGTCAGCGCATTGTTGAAGGTCAACGCCCCGGTGGTGGTGATATTCAAGTCACTGCCGGTATCGGCCACATTCACTCTGGCGGCACTGTTGAGCACGGTGTTGCCGTCAAGCGTCAGGCTGGCGCCATTGGTGATATCTATAACCCCACTCAAGCCCTGTGCATTACCGCTATTGCTCAGATTGATATGGCTGGCATCCAGCATCCAGGTGCCCGCCCCGCTCAGCGCGTTATCCAGGGTGCTTAATGCTCCGTTGGCATAAGCGCTAAACAGCAAGTTGCTGCCACTGGCGATGGCGACCGAGCCATTGCCCAATTGTGGGGCTTGCGTCACCGTCAGGGTGCTGTTATCCACCAGATCAAACAAACCGTAAAAATTGCTGTTATCCGCAGACAGGGACATCTCAGCCCCATTGCTGATACTGACGGTGGAATCAACCACCCCAGTGAGTGCATGAGCCACATCCTCCGTCACACCACTGAAATTCAGCACCGAACTGTCGGTGGTCAAATCCACGGTGGCGCTGGCGGCCCCCAGATTATTGGCATCAGTAACGGTTAAACGACTGTCTGCGCCAATCACCTGGGCACCGCTAAACGCACTGTTATCACCGGTAAGTTGTACATCTGCCAGGGTATTGAGGGTGCCGGCACCACTGAGTTGGTTGGCAAAACTGCCATCACGGGCGAAATTGAGGTTACCGTCCACGTTCACCTCACTGCTGCCCAAAGTCCCGGCATTGTTCAGCACCAGCGTCGCGCCGCTGTCAATGTCGGTATCAGCGGTTAGCCCACTGTTGGCGGCACTGACGGTGAAAGTGCCGGCTTGTACCTGTAACAAACCCGCACCGGTTAAGCCATCGGTCGCACTGGAGGTGCCCCCCGCAGTAAGCGCTAGCGTGCCGGTCCCCAGGTTAAGGGTGCCGTTGTTGGTTAACGCCCCACTGGTCAGCACACCGCTGCCTAACAGTACCGTGCCCTCATTGGTGGTGCTCCCCACCGTTTGGTTGTAGTTATTGAGGTTAAAGGTACTGCCGCTGTTCACGGCCAGTAAATAGGTACTCCCCAGCGCCCCACTGGCCCCCAGCAACACGCTGCCCCCACGGATGGTGGTACTGCCGCTGTAGCTGTTGGTGCTGTTGGAAAGGGTTAATGGTGCCAAGGTGCCATCCAGTACAAGACCGCCGGTGCCAAACACGTTAACCAGCAAGTCATTGTTGGAGCCCGCCAGCCCATCGGTCGCTATCACCAGTGCATCGTTACCGTCCTCCAGCAACTCCAGGGCGGTAAGGGTATAATCCATATACAGGCCGGCGCCATTATCCCCGCTGTTGCTCAAGCCATAATCATAAATCCCGTTGGCAACATGCACGCCATTCTGTTCAATTTGGTCTGAGGTATTTTGCCCAACGTTAGTACCATTAATCTGCAAGGTCAGCAGGTCAGCCCCCGTCGCCGTGGTGGCACTCACCAGTTGCATGGCATTATTGCCGGTCATTTGATTGAGCAGTGAGCCACTGCCGGGGGTGTTATCTATCGCTGCATTGCCTAAAATATTTACTGTACCGCCGGTGGCGATAAAATTATCGGTACTGAGCAAGCCATCTGAACGCAACCCCGGCAGGTCGCCATAAAACGTCAGGGTGCCGCCATTCAGGTCTACATTGCCGACAGATTCGGTGGTAGTCACCCCGTTGCTACCGACCGTCGCATGACTGTTGGTGCCCAGATCCAGCGTCGCCAAGGTTAACGCGTTGGTGTTATCACCGGCGAGGGCAAACAGGGTATTTTGCACATTCACCGTACCGGCAAACGCACTGCCCACCGTACTGCCAAAGTTAAACGCACTGTTGTTGGTGTTGACATTGACATCCCCCAACCCGGTCAGCGCATTATTAAAGGTAAACGCCCCGGTGGTGGTGATATTCAAATCACTGCCGATATCCGCCACATTTACTCTGGCGGCACTGTTCAGCACGGTATTGCCGTCAAGATTCAGGCTGGATCCATTAGTCAGGTCCACGACACCACTCAAGCCCTGTGCATTACTGCTATTGCTCAGATTGATATGGCTGGCATCCAGTGTCCAGGTACCCGCCCCGCTGAGGACGTTATCCAAGGTACTTAAGGCCTCGTTGGCATAGTCGCTAAACAGCAAGTTGCTGCCACTGGCGATGGCGACTACACCATTGCCCAATTGTGGGGCCTGGGTCACCGTCAAGGTGCTGTTATCGACCAGATCAAACAAACCGTAAAAATTGCTGTTATCCGCAGACAGGGACATATCGGCCCCATTGCTGATACTGACGGTGGAATCAACCACCCCAGTCAGGGCATGAGCCACATCCTCCGTCACACCACTGAAATTCAGCACCGAACTGTCGGTGGTCAAATCCACGGTGGCGCTGGCGGCCCCCAGATTATTGGCATCAGTCACGGTTAACCGACTGTCTGCCCCAATCACCTGAGCACCGTTAAACGCGCTGTTATCACCGGTGAGTTGTACATCTGCCAGGGTATTGAGGGTGCCGGCACCACTGAGCTGATTGGCAAAACTGCCATCGCGGGCGAAATTCAGGTTACCGTCCACGTTCACATCACTGCTGCCCAAGGTCCCGGCATTGTTCAGTACCAGCGTCGCGCCGCTGTCAATGTCGGTATCAGCGGTCAGCCCACTGTTGGCGGCACTGACGGTGAAAGTGCCGGCTTGTACCTGTAACAAACCCGCGCCGGTTAACCCATCGGTCGCACTGGAGGTCCCGCCCTCGGTGAGCACCAAGGTCCCGGTCCCCAGGTTAATGATGCCATTGTTGGTGAATAGCCCACTGGTCAGCACACCGCTGCCTAACAGTACCGTGCCCTCATTGGTGGTGCTTCCCACCTGTTGGTTGTAGTTATTGAGGTTAAAGGTACTGCCACTGTCCACGGTCAGTAAATAGCTACTCCCCAGCGCCCCACTGGCCCCCAGCAACACGCTGCCCCCAGCAATAGTGGTGCTGCCGCTGTAACTGTTGGTGCTGTTGGAGATAGTCAACGGGGCCAAGGTGCCATCCAGTACAAGACCGCCAGTGCCAAACACGTTAACCAGCAAGTCGTTGTTGGAGCCAGGCAAACCGTCGGTCGCTATCACCAGTGCATCGTCGCCATCTTCCAGCAACTCCAAGGCGGTAAGGGCGTAATTCATATACAACCCCTCGCCATTCTCCCCACTGTTGCTCAAGCCGTAATCATAAATCCCGTTGGCAACATGCACGCCATTCTGTTCAATGGCGTCGGAAACATTTTGCCCCACCTCATCGCCATTGATCTGCAAGGTCAGTTGGTCGGCCCCACTGGCGGTTTGGGCACTCACCAACTGCACGCTATCGCCATCGGTCATTTGATTGAGCAGCGAGCCGCTGCCAGTACTATTGGCCACTATTGCCGGACTTTCCAGATCAATAATGCCGCCAGTGGCGGTGAAGTCGTCGGTAGTGATCAAGCCATCTGCACGTTGCCCCTGGATATCACCATAAAACTTCAGCGTGCCGCCATTCAGGCTGACATTGCCGACACTTTCCGTACTGGTCACGTTGCTGCTACCGACCGTGGTATAGCTCCCCGTCCCCAAGTCCAGAGTTGCCAGGGTTAACGTACTGGTATTGGTGCCGATGAGGTCAAACAGGGTATTTTGTAAATTCACTGTACCGGCAAAAGCGCTGCCTACTGCGGTACCAAAATTAAACGCCGTGTTGTTGGTGCTGACATTAACATCCCCCAACCCGCTCAACCCATTATTGAAGGTAAAGGCCCCGGTGGTGGTGATATTCAAATCGCTGCCGGTATCCGCCACATTCACCCTGGCGAGAGTATTGAGTACGGTGCTGCCGTCAATATTCAGGCTAGAGCCATTGGTGAGATCCATCACCCCACTCAAATCCAGCGTTCGATTGTTATTACTCAGATTGATATGGCTGGCGTTCAGCGTCCAGGTGCCTGCCCCGCTGAGGGTATTATCCAAGGTGCTCAAAACACCATTGGCATAATTGCTAAACAGTAAATTGCTGCCACTGGCCATCGCCACCGAACCGTTACCCAGATTCTGAGCCTGCGCCACGGTCAGGGTACTGTTGCCAATCAGGTCATAGAGTCCATTGAAGGTACTGTTATTACCCGACAGGGACATATTCGCCAGAGCACTGAGGGTGACCGTCGAGCCCGCTACCCCGGTCAGCGCATTGGCCACATTCCCTGTCACGCCATTAAAAACCAGGCCAGAGGTGTTGCTGGTTAAATTCACTCTCGCTGCTGACTGCCCCAGATTGTTAGCCGCATTGACGGTTAACCGGCTATTCGCCGCAATGACATGATTACCGGTAAAACTGTTATTACCGGTGAGTTGCACATCCCCCAGGGTATTGATGGTGCCGAGACCACTGAGTTGGTTGGCAAAGCTGCCATTACGGGCAAAATTGAGGTTACCCCCCACATTCACCGCACTGCTGCCCAGGGTCCCCGCACTGTTCAACACCAGGGTCGCCCCGGTGGCAATGGTGCTATTACCGGTTAAACCGCCATTGGCGGCACTCACTGTCAAGGTCCCACCTTGGAGATTCAACAGCCCATTACCGCTTAACCCCCCGGTAGCACTGGACGTCCCCCCCTGGGTCAGTGTCAAGGTACCGGTCCCCAGGTTAATGGTGCCATTGTTGGTTAATGCCCCACTGGTGAGCACACCGCTGCCCAGCAATACCGTGCCGTCATTGGTGGTGGTCGACACACTCTGGTTAAAGCTGTTGAGGTTCAAGGTACTGCCGTTGTTCACCGCCAGTAAGTTGGTGCTCCCCAAAGCCCCACTGGCCCCCAGCAAGACGGTACCCCCACGGATGGTGGTGTTACCGCTGTAACTGTTGGTGCTGTTGGAGATGGTTAACGCAGCCTGGGTGCCATCCAGTACAATGCCCCCGGTACCAAACAGGTTAACCGACAGATTATTGTTAGACCCTACGACCCCATCGGTGGCGATCACCAAGGCATTAGCACTATTGACCAACAACTCTATCGAGCCAAGGTCATAGCCCATATAAAGACCCTGACCACTACTGCCGTTATTCAATAAGCTAAAATCATACAGCCCGTTGGCTACACGCTCACTATTTTGAGTAATGCCATAGCGCACACCTGGGTTCACTGCAGCCCCATTGAGCTGCATGTTTAACCCACTGACACTGCCGGCGCTGGTGGCGTTCACCAACTGAGTCCACTGGGTATTTATATTCTGGTTAAGTAAAGAACGACTCCCTATTAACGTATTGGCATTGATGGCACCATCACCCACAATATTAATGGTGCCACTGGTGGCGGTCAGGGCGGTGGCGCTAATAATGCTATCCGCACGATCACTGAATAAATTGCTATAAAACTCTGCTGTGCCACCGGCTATGCCCAGGTTGCCGATATTTTGCGTACTGGTTGTTCCCGCCGCACCCACCGTGGTCCGATTGCCACTGCTTAGGGTGAGTGTCGCTCGGGTTAACGCTGTCGTATTATTACCGGTCAAAGCGAACTGGCTGTTTTGCAGATTCACGGTACCGGTAAAAGCACTACCGGCATTGGCACCAAAACCAAAGCTCAAATTCGCATTGCTGCCATTGACATTAATTTGCCCTGCACCGGTAATGCCATTATTCAGGGTATAGTTGGCGGTATTATTAATCAGCAAGCGGCTATTCGCATTGGTCATATTAAACCGGGCATTGCTATTTAATGATGTGGCGTTATTCAGGGTTAAGCTGGAGGTGTTAGTTTGGTTAAAAATACCGGTAAAGTTGCTGGCGTTGGTACGGCTGGCCATACTGATATTACTGTTATTTAACGTCCAGGTCCCCGCACCCGTTAATGTATTGACAAATGCTGTCCCGGAATAGCTGTTAAAGAATAACACCGCACCATTAGCAACACTAATTGCCCCATTCCCCAATGCGCCGTTAGTGCTCGCCTGCAATGTACCAGCCGAAATAGTCCATGGCGAAGTAGTAGTACTGCTACCGCTTAGGGTCCAGGTACTCGTGCCGGTTTTTTGTAATGCCGTGAAACTACTGAATTGACCACCGAAAAGGGACATATTAAAGGTAGCGTTGGTCGTACCGCCCAACGTCAAGGTATTGGTTCCCCCCCCCCCGACATTACCGTTAATCGTGTGGCCCGCCCGTAACTCCAGGCGATTAGTACCCGTAGTAAATGCAATGGCATTGCTGCGCGCACCACCGGTGCTAGTTAGACCACCGCTGATAGTACCGGTGTTAATGATGGTCATATTACTGCCAGTGATACCAACGCCACCCGCCGCCAGTGCCCCCTGTGTACCTGTGGCACCCGTGCCACTTGCTCCGCCACTCCCCCCCTGAATAGTTCCGGTGTTGGTGATGGTCAATGATGACCCGGTTATCCCTGCGCCACCGACCCCACCAGAACGACTAGTTGCAGTATAAGTACCACTTGCTCCAGTACCACCAGTGCCCCCGGTAATGGTCCGGCTATTAGTAATACTGACGCCAGTACTCATCAGCCCACTACCACCTCCACCACCAAAGCCAGAACCAGCACCACTACCAGCAGCAGGGCCGCCATTACCCCCCGAACCACCAAAAATATTATTATTCACCGTGGTGGTGCCGGTCCCTGTCAGCACGATACCGGCACCACCGCCACCGCCACTCCCCCCATCCATACCACCACTCGCTAAGGCATTACCGCCATTACCCCCATTACCACCCCGGGCAATCGCTGTAACTGTGTTTAATGTGCTACCCACAAAACCAGCGCCCCCTCCCCCCCACCACCAGCACCAAAACCACTCGTACAGGAAGGTGTGCAGGTAGCATCACCTCCGGCACCACCAACTCCACCTAGCGGATTACCTGCGCTACCGACACTTCCACCTGAGCCTCCCGCCCCCCAAGGGTCACTGTTGTCATTCGCGGTACCTCTTGCGCCAGCGCCGCCAGTACCATTGGCTAAACCAGCGGAACCCGCTATAGAACGGGGACTAGGTTGCCCACCTGCACCATTAGCGCCCCCACCCCCGCCGGCTCCACCATAAGCGCCATTCCCGCCCCTGAAAGAAGCGTTATCGCCACCCGTACCATTGGCAAATACCCCCTGCGAGAATAAAACCAGGCAAACCGCACTCAGCAGTGGCCAACCACGTATTGATAAAGCGCTTTTTTTAATTGTTTGACTCTCTGTAGCGTGACGACCAGCACCTTCAACCACGGTCTGACCAGAGGATGACTTACCCGTACGGCGTGTAAACTCAGAAGCCACCTGCATAAGCCCTAAGGCGTAGTTAAAAACAACACGGTATACACGATTCATAGTGTCCATCCCCTCTATGCCAGCGTTGCTCTAAATGAGGTGACAATATCTTGAATTTATTGGTTATATGATGATGTCACCCATCGTATGACTCTTTGCGTAACACTGACACAGGTTTGTTAAATAAATTGAGTTAATGTTTTATAGAATAGCGTGATAAGGTGTGAACTCTTTATGTCCTGCCACACTCAAGTTACCGGTAAAGCCCTTTCGCACCCACATCACCTCTGGCGCCGAAACGAGTAATTACAGGGAACCAGGCTGAATAACTCAACCAACAGCCCTGCAATTGAGTATAGAGAGCCTCATGAGCATCAGGTTTGAGACTCATTCGCTTCTTAAGAAAGTGTAGTAGAAAAAAAAATCAGTTAACCATTCTTTTACATACCCAAACTTATGCAAAGTGCAGAACAAAATGCAACGACTGGGGCAGTCATAGGCGGGAAGTACCGAATGATAAACATTTGAGCGGAAAATTTTCACTCAACGTATTGAAGGTAACAGCCTGACGTTAAGAACTCGCATTAAGCGTTTGGTGCGTAGAACGATTTGCTTTTTATGCTCAATGAAGTTGCATGAAAAGTCATCGGGGCATTCATCGAAAGTCTATGTTCTACTCATTGGAGTCATTACCTCCCCCTTTATCTCGACAAACCCTGTCATTATTCAGAGTTCAACGTATAGAGCAGGTCGGCATAAATCTCGGCTAACACGCCCCCCGGTTTAAACTGCTTTTTGATCCACTGTGTGACCTGCCCGGTTGCTGCGTGCTGTGTCGCCAGCAACATACGGGAATCCTGGCGCGGGTTATGGATGGTGCGGATGATCAACAGCCCCTCTGCTACCGCATCACTCACCATATACTCCGGCAAAAAACCGATACCCTCACCCAAAATCTGGCACTGGCATTTAGTATTGAAATCTGGCACCAAAATCGCTTCCTGCCCATGTAACAACCAACCTACTTTCTTATTCAGGGTATGTGCCGTGTCCTCAACCATAATGTTTGGGTAGAGCCTGAGTTGGCTCTCTGATATGGGCTGCGGCATAAATGCCAGAGGGTGATCAGGGGCAATGGCAAAGACCCAGCGGATAGCTCCAATATCGGTGTAATCAATACCTCCCCCATCCAGCAGGGTATCTGGTGCCCCAACGGCAATGTTCGCCTGATTATTAATGATGGAGTCCCAAACACCATTGTAGACCTCCGTCGTCACCGTGATATAGCAGGTCGGGAACTGTTTCTTCAGTACCTGCAACAACCGGGCAGTATGGCGAGGGGTATAGAGCAACTGGTTAATGCAAATACGCACCCGAGCCTCTATCCCTTGAGAGATAGTGTCGATGCCACGTTTGATGGCATGGAAATCATTAAGTAGATCAGTCGCTTTACGGTAGAAATAAAAACCTGACTCCGTCAGTTCAATGCTGCGCGTGTTACGATTAAACAGCACCACATCAAGGCCGGTTTCCATTCGCTTGATGGTGTAGCTGATCGCTGAGGTTGTCAGGCCCAGTTCCACCGCTGCCTTGCTGAAGCTGGCAAAGCGCGCCGCGGTGGTGAATGCCAAAAGATTCTCTTCGGTAAAAATCGAGTTCATTGGTTACACTTGGCTCCATTCCCTTGCTGGATGGCGGCGGTAGAGCAAGGGGAGATCTAACCCAACCGCCTTTATACCCAAACTCCTGCCAATGTGGCAAACAAGCGTGGTCACAGTATTGAACGTAATTTAACACTGTCTTTACAACTTACTTGATGGGCTTCACATTTCTGATGATTGGTTTCCCCCTCGACGTTGCAGACAGCGAAAACAAGGGGATTAAAGCAGCATTTACCCTAAAAAAAGAACCAACCCGCAGAAAAATATTGAGCTGTCGCACGCTTTGTTATTGTTGTTGAATAATATTCAACAATCAGCTGCTTTGCAATGAATGCTTTTTAACCGGATGTTCTTCTTAGCTGTTTATTGATACTCTTGCTATCAATAAATAGCAGGCAAAAACACAAGAAAAAGGAACAATATATGTCTGATACTTCAATGAATAGCGAATTCCTTTATGCTGCAGAACAAGGGGATATTGATACATTAAGAAAATGCATCAGCAATAATGTCAACCTTGACTGTACCAACCGTCAAGGTCGTACCGCAATTACTTTGGCTAGCCTCAATAAACACTACGATTGTGTTGAGTTATTAATATCTGCCGGCGCAGATGTTGACAAGCAGGACCAAACTTGCTTTAACCCTTTCCTATTAAGCTGCCTCAATAACGATTTGACATTATTACGCTTGGTATTACCCGCCAAGCCGGACCTGGATCGTTTAACGCGTTTTGGTGGTGTTGGTATTACGCCTGCCAGTGAAAAAGGCCATGTAGAAATTGTGCGTGAATTATTAACGTGTACCGATATTAATCTTAACCACACCAATTTTGTTGGCTGGACTCCGTTGCTGGAAGCCATCGTACTCAACGATGGTGGGCCGAAGCAGCAGGAAATTGTTAAATTGCTGCTTGAGCATGGTGCCAATCCTCATATGACCGATAAATATGGCAAGTCACCACTGACGTTGGCTAAAGAAAAAGGCTATCACGAAATCGCTGAACTGCTGATAGCGGCGGGCGCATAAAGAGGATAAGCGGACAATTGCCATGTTCATTCAAGTTGCTGGTAAGTGGTAATTTGAACTAACCTGGGGCTATAGCAAATAATATACAACACCCCTGTTCTAAGGTTGTTTTATCAGAATAGGGGTGAAATAAAAAAGAATAAATACCTTTATTCTATTTTTTTCGCATTAAAAAACACAAACCATTTTAAATTTCATGGAGCCAACCTTACATAAGGTCATTCGAAAAGGAATATGATCGTCGCATTATATTAAAAGTGCATGACGAACCACCCTATTAGTAACATCACTACAGGCGTTATACATCAAGTTGCTTGGGTATTTGCTATGACGGTGCATTTTTATAAAGCATCCGTACAGCGCTGTTCAAAAACGAGCTAGGTTTTTGTCATACAACTCAAGTTTCTTTAAGTATAACGAGAATTAAAAGAGCGACTGAAATTCAGGTGGGAACATGCTGTATAGCATAGCTGACACCTGTTTATTGGCCTCATATTTTGGAGAAAAATATGTCCATCAGGATTATTGTTAAACAAAACACGTGGTTTGATTCCATTACACTGATGTCGATTTCCACCAAAGCCAACAAATTACCTGGGGTTGAACAGGCATTTGTCGCTATGGGTACGGAAATGAACAAAGGGATACTCAAGGATCTCGGGTTACTAACACCAGAACTTGAAGCGGCTAAAAATGGCGACCTGATGATGGTGATCAAAAGCGGAAGCGATGATGCTAACCAAGCCATTCTGCAAGCCATTGAGGAGTTGTTCACCCATAAAGACCAAAGCACCCACCATGAAGCGCGTTACGCGACTATTGCCAGCGCCAAAGCTCACATCCCAGAAAGTAATCTGGCGATGATCTCAGTAAATGGTTTGTATGCAGCGCGAGAAGCTCGCCAGGCATTGCAAAATGGGCTCAACGTGATGCTGTTTTCCGATAATGTCTCCATTGAAGACGAATTGGCTCTCAAACAGCTGGCGCACGACAAAGGGTTGCTGATGATGGGCCCAGACTGCGGCACCGCCATTATTAATGGTACCGCTCTCTGTTTTGGTAATGCGGTACGTCGTGGCAGCATTGGCATCATTGGTGCTTCCGGCACCGGCAGCCAAGAGGTGAGTGTTCGTATTCATGAGTTTGGTGGCGGGATTTCACAGCTGATTGGTACCGGTGGGCGCGATCTGAGCGAGAAAATTGGCGGTCTGATGATGCTTGATGCCTTGACAATGTTGGAAGAGGACGAAAAAACAGCCGTTATCGTGCTCATCTCCAAACCCCCAGCACCAGCAGTGGCAGATAAAGTGCTGGAGCGTGCCCGAGCCTGCAGTAAACCCGTGGTGGTCTGTTTCCTGGGGCGCAACTCCCCACCCGCAGATGAGGCTGGATTGCTGTTTGCCCGTGCAACCAAAGAAGCTGCATTAAAAGCGGTGCTGCTCAGCGGCATCGACGAGAGTTCCCTCGATCTCCACCCACTTAACTGGCCTTTAATTGAAGAAGTCCGCGCCCGTTTAACGCCGCAACAGAAGTATATTCGCGGCCTGTTTTGTGGTGGCACGTTGTGCGATGAAGCAATGTTTGCTGCGCTGGAAAAATATGATGACGTCTACAGCAATATTCAACCCGACCCCACTAAGCGCTTGCAAAATGTGAACCACAGCGTGGCCCATACCTTCCTGGACTTCGGTGATGATGATTTTACCAACGGTAAACCACACCCGATGATCGATCCAACCAACCGTATCAACCGTTTGTTGCAGGAGGCTCGCGATCCGCAAGTGGGCGTGATCGTGATGGATTTCGTGCTGGGCTTTGGCTCACATGAAGACCCGGTGGGTGTGATGATCGATGCAATAAAAGAAGCCAAAGCGATTGCGGCCCGTGAACAGCGTCCCCTGGAGATCCTCGGCTATGTGCTGGGCACCGATCTCGATACGCCCTCATTACAGCAGCAGTGCCAAATGCTCACCGATGCGGGTGTCATCTGGGCGAGCAGCAGCACCAATACCGGATTACTGGCACGCGAATTTGTCTATCAAGGGGAGAAAGCCTAATGAGCCAATCATTCTTCAATCAACCACTGAATGTCATCAATATTGGTATTGAAATGTTCAGCGACGATCTTAAAGCCCAACATACACCGGTCACCCAGCTCAACTGGACACCCCCTGGACTGGGTAATCTGGCCGTGATAGCCGCGCTCGATCAGATCGCTTCCCCCGAGCTTGCAGAAAAAATTGCAAGCGCCAACCAACTGGCACTGACGCGGATTATTCAATCACATCCGGTACTGGTGGGCTTTGATCAGGCAATCAATGTTGTACCCGGCATGACACGCAATACCATTTTGCATGCGGGCCCACCCATCACCTGGGACAAGATGTGCGGCGCAATGAAAGGTGCGGTTACCGGGGCACTGGTATTCGAAGGTTTGGCCACGACTCTGGAAGGCGCGGCCAATTTGGCGGCCTCCGGTGAAATCATCTTCTCCCCATGCCATGAACATGATTGCGTAGGCTCAATGGCCGGTGTGACTTCTGCCTCAATGTTCATGCATATCGTTGAAAACAAGACCTATGGCAACCGCGCTTACACCAATATGAGCGAACAAATGGCGAAAATCTTGCGCATGGGGGCCAACGACCAGAGCGTGATCGACCGTTTGAACTGGATGCGCGATGTGCAAGGGCCAATGCTGCGTGATGCCATGAAGCTGGCAGGGGAAATCGATCTGCGACTAATGCTAGCGCAAGCGCTGCATATGGGCGATGAATGCCATAACCGCAACAATGCGGGAACCGCACTGCTGATCCAGGCGCTGACCCCTTGGATCATCCAGACCGGTTACCCGGTCGAGCAGCAGCGCGAGCTGTTTGACTTTGTTGCCAGCAGTGATTACTTCTCCGGCCCAACCTGGATGGCAATGTGTAAAGCTGCCATGGATGCCGCGCATGGCATTGAATACAGCACCGTGGTGACCACGATGGCACGTAACGGCGTGGAGTTCGGTCTGCGCATCAGTGGGTTACCCGGTCAATGGTTTACCGGCCCGGCCCAGCAGGTCATTGGCCCGATGTTTGCCGGTTATAAACCAGAAGACTCCGGGCTGGATATCGGTGACAGCGCCATTACCGAGACCTACGGCATTGGTGGTTTTGCCATGGCGACTGCCCCGGCCATCGTGGCCTTGGTTGGCGGCACCGTGGATGAGGCGATCGATTTCTCACGCCAGATGCGGGAAATCACACTCGGTGAAAACCCTAACGTCACTATTCCCCTGCTCTCTTTTATGGGGATCCCGACCGCCATCGACATCACCAAGGTTGGCAACAGCGGTATCTTGCCGGTGATCAATACCGCCATTGCCCATAAGGATGCCGGTATTGGCATGATTGGTGCCGGTATCGTTCACCCGCCGTTTGCCTGCTTTGAGAAAGCGATACTGACTTACGCTATTCGCTACTGCCAATAAGCGGCCCCAACATTTTCAAGGAGCAGCCAGGTGACCGGTTGCCCTCGCTCCGGGGCTCCCTGGGCTGGGCAGCATAAACCAACAACCTGGCTGCATAACTTAAGCACGAGTGGAAAACAGGGCTGGCTCCGATGCTGACCTGGGTCACTAAAACAAAAGTTGTTCATCTGCTGGAACGAAAGTGCTCCCGTCGATCACAACCTACGTTTTAACGACCTGCGAAGGAGGGTTTATGAACAAAATAAAATTAGAGTGGAAACGTGGTGATTGGGCTGCCTACTTTGGGCTGATGACCAATAACCTGACCAACCTGCTAACAATGATGGGATTGCTGATTTTCGTGGTCGGGATCCCCAAAGAGATTGTGTTCGGCCGTATTGCCCCAGCCTTTGGGCTGGCGGTGTTTATGGCCAGTATTTGTTACACCTGGTTTGGCCTGGAGATGGTGCGTAAAACTGGGCGCAGCGATGTGACCGCACTGCCTTCCGGCCCTAGTGCCCCGTCAATTTTCACCGTGACCTTTCTGGTGCTGATGCCGGTGTATCAACAAACCGGTGATGCGGACTTTGCGATCCAGATTGGTCTGGTATGGTGTTTTGTTGAAGCACTGATCCTGGTTGGGGGTTCATTCCTCGGCGAGACCATCCGCAAGATGATCCCTCGTACGGTGCTACTTTCCTGTCTGTCCGGCCTGGGGTTGTTATTGTTGGCAATGAACCCGATGCTGCAAGCATTTGAAGCCCCTACCGTTTCCTTTATTGTTCTCTTGCTGATATTTATTAACTGGTTTGGTAAAAAGCCGATCTTCGCTCGCATCCCGACTGGTTTATTGCTGCTGGTTGCGGGTACGGCTCTGGCGTGGATTTCTGGTTTACAAAGCCCTGAAGCCATTAAAGCCTCCATGTCCTCTTTTGGCTTTAACCCACCGGGGATCCATATTGATGGTTTTCTGCAAGGGGTGCCTCATGCTCTGCCTTATCTGGCCTCTGCCGTCCCATTGGGGTTGGCAAACTACATCTTTGACCTTGAGAACATCGAAAGCGCACACGCCGCAGGGGATAATTACAATACCCGTAACGTCATGATGGCCAACGGCCTCTCCTCGATGCTGGGCTGCCTGATGGGTAACCCGTTCCCGGTGACCGTTTACGTCGGGCATGCCGGCTGGAAAGCCATGGGAGCCAGTATCGGCTATACCCTGGCTTCCGGTGCGACGATGTTTATCGTTCCGCTATTCGGCTTGGGGGCTTTTATGTTGGCTATCATTCCGATGACCGCCATTGTTCCTATTCTGGTTTTTATCGGGGTGGTCACCGCCAATCAGGTCGTGCGGGAAACACCGAAAATCGAAGTTCCGGTGATCTTCATCTGCCTATTCCCGTGGATTGCCAACTGGGCACTCACCATGGTCAATAGCATTATGGGTGCGGCGGGTACCTCAGCGGCCAAGCTAGGCGCCGAGTTGCTGCACAGTAAAGGCGTGTACTATCAGGGATTGGTATTTTTAGGCAGCGGAGCGCCACTGGCCAGTATGTTGTGGGGCTGCATCGCTATCTTCTCCATCCTCGATAAACCATTACGCGGTGCGGTAGCTGCGGCAACCGGTGCCTTACTCGCCCTGTTCGGTATAATTCACTCCCCGATGGTGGGCTTTGCTACCGGTAGCTCGCTGACGTTCACCGTAGCCTATTTGATGATGACCGCCCTGTTTGTGGTGAAACATTTCCTGGATAGCCGCCAAGAGGTTCCTGCCGCTGCGCTATCGCCAAGCAAAACAATCTAACCCTGGCGGGGTTCGCCCCGCTTCTGAACGGATAACGTCAATGAAAGAGCTTATGGTCGTTGCCATTGGCGGCAACGCAATTATTAAAGATAATGCCAGCCAGTCTATCGAACACCAGACCGCCGCTGTGAAGGTTGTAGCCAGTTCTCTATTGGAAATGCTGGCATCAGATTACCATCTGGTACTGACCCACGGTAACGGCCCGCAAGTGGGGTTGGATTTACGCCGGGCAGAAATTGCCCATGAGTACGCCGGGTTACCACTGACTCCGTTAGCCAACTGTGTGGCAGACACTCAGGGCGGTATCGGCTATCTTATCCAACAAGCCCTTAGCAACCAATTGGCAAAGCATGGTGAGCAGAAAGCCGTTACTGTAATCACCCAAGTGGAAGTTGATCCTAACGATCCCGGATTCATGCAGCCCACTAAACCGATTGGTGCGTTCTTTAGCCAAGAACAGCGGGATACCTTATTGCAACAGCATCCAGATTGGCATTTTATCGAAGACTCTGGCCGCGGTTATCGTCGGGTCGTGGCCTCACCCGCTCCACAGCAGATTGTGGAGGCGGCGGCCATTAAGGCGCTGACACAACAAGGGTTTGTCGTTATCAGTGCTGGCGGTGGTGGGATCCCGGTGATCCGTGGCCCGCAAGGTGAGTATCAAAGTGTAGACGCCGTGATCGATAAAGATCTCTCGACCGCACTACTGGCTCAGGAAATCCATGCTGATGTGCTGGTGATAACCACTGGCGTAGAAAAAGTATGCATTAATTTCGGCCAGCCGAACCAGCAAGCGCTCCATCGGGTCAGCGTGGCACAGATGACGGGTTATATGGCGGAGGGGCACTTTCCTCCTGGCAGTATGTTGCCTAAAATAGCCGCTAGCCTGGCATTTTTGCAGCAAGGAGGGAAACGCGTGGTGATCACGTCACCTGAGTGTCTAGCCGCTGCTCTGCGCGGTGAAACAGGAACGCATATCGTCAATACCTAAGAGGGAAGAAAAGATGATCCAGAATAACAGTCGTCGAGATTTCTTGAGCCGCAGCACCAAGATAGCCGCTGCCTGTGCGCTGTTTGGTGTTACTGCCACTCATGCCGCAAAATCAGCCATAGCAAGCGGCGAACCCAACCACGGGATGAAAATTAGCAGCCCGCATTATTATCTGGACAATGTATTGCTGGAAAGTGGCTTTGAGTTTAACGGGGCAACCCCCATTAGCACCCGGACCGAGCTGAAAACGCTGGAGATCAAACAAGGTAAGATCGTCGCCCTGCTGGATAATCATCTCCATGCCAATCACACACTCGCCGTTTATGACGCAGGTGGCAAGCTGATGCTGCCTGCGATGCGTGATATGCATATTCACCTGGACAAGACCTTTTACGGTGGCCCATGGCGATCCCTTAATCGCCCGGCTGGCACCACCATCAAGGATATGATCGCCCTGGAACAGAAGCTATTGCCAGAGTTGCAGCCCTATACGCAACAGCGAGCAGAGAAGTTAATCGATTTACTACAATCCCGTGGTTCCACCATCGCTCGTAGCCACTGCAATGTCGAACCCACCTCGGGGCTGAAAAACCTGGAGGCACTACAAGCCGTTCTGGCTCGGCGGAAGTCAGGCTTTAGTTGTGAGATTGTGGCTTTTCCACAACACGGATTGCTCTATTCAAAATCGGAACCACTGATGCGTGAAGCGATGCAAGCGGGCGCGCACTATGTGGGGGGGCTCGATCCCACCAGTGTTGATGGTGCGATGGAAAAATCCCTGGATACTATGTTCCAGATCGCACTGGATTATAACAAAGGTGTAGATATCCACCTGCATGAAACCAGCCCGGCAGGCCTGGCCGCGATAAATTACATGATGGATACCGTAGAAAAAACGCCACAACTAAAAGGTAAGCTGACCATCAGCCATGCCTTTGCCCTGGCAACGCTAAATGAACAGCAAGTTGATGAACTAGCGAGCCGTATGGCCGCGCAGCAAGTGACTATCGCTTCCACTGTCCCCATCGGCACGCTGCATATGCCACTGAGTCAATTGCGGGAAAAAGGGGTATTTGTCATGACAGGCACCGACAGTGTTATTGATCACTGGTCACCCTATGGCCAGGGTGACATGCTGGAAAAAGCCAATCTTTATGCTCAGCTTTACATTCGGCCGAATGAAAAAACCTTGTCCCGTGCACTGGCTATTGCCACAGGCGATGTATTACCGCTCAATGATCAAGGGGAACGTCAATGGCCTAAAGCCGAGGACGAGGCAAGCTTCGTGCTGGTGGACGCATCCTGCTCCGCCGAAGCAGTAGCTCGGATCTCCCCAAGAACCGCCACTTTCCACCGGGGGGAGATAGTCTGGGGAAGCGTAGAGGGATAAAAGGGAACACGCTGTTCCCCTTCTCTGATCTCAATAACGTCAATATCGCCGATCTGGTGGCAAAATTTCTAAAAGAGAAAAACCTTCAGTAAATAATCCAATCAGGGAGCTATCTACCGCTCCCTGATGCTTTACACCCTTCATACCTCAAACTGCGTGGCTTTAACCACAGTGCCACGTTTGCCGATAAAAAGGCTATTCCAGTGCCAGCATGGCAAAACTTGCTAGCCAGTGCCCACCGCTGTAATGGCTTCCTACAACATGGTCAAGGCTTGCTGCTAAGTGACGGCTAATAGCGGCTTGTAATGCCGGTTGGGTTGGGTGTTTAGCAGGTAATGCCGCAGAAATTCGCTTAAAACACCACGCGCGACTCAGATTAAGACCATCAAGATGGGCGATTTTAGGATCCGCACGATCGCTCACGATAGCGGGTTGCATCAATGTATCAATGCTCGCCAGTTGCGGTAGATAACGGTCAAACCAGGCTGGGAAACCCTCCGTCACCTGGCTCATTAACAAGGCTTCAACTAATGCGCCAGAGATGTATTCATCCCCACCCGGTTCAAAATGAGCCGGGTAATCGACATCTTGTAAATAAAAACGATTAGCACCATCAATAATCGCGTCCTTCAACTCTTTATCATTACTTGAAATAGCGTAGTCCAAGCCCAAAATCAGTGCAAAAGCCGTGTTGTAATGTGTGCCAACACGGATTGGATACGTTAATTTTTCCAGATAACCAATCAAACGCGTGCGGATATCCTGTGTCAGTGGCTCAAGCAGGGCCGACCAGCGCTGAGCCTGCGGGATGGTTGATTCTGCTAATTCCTGTGCCAGAGCAAGAAGCCAGCCATAACCATAAGGCCGTTCAAACGAGGCACGGGATGGTGCTGTGAAGTAAGCCAGTTCACGGGCAACATTCGCTTCGCTGAAGTGTTCATCAAACAGATTGATGATCGCTTCACGGCAAGGGAGCGTAGGGTAGCGTCGCAAACAACGCAGTAGCAGCCAGTAGCCATGCACTGCGGAGTGCCAGTCATAGCAGCCATAAAAAATAGGGTGCAATTCCCGTGGCGGCAACACATCATCATCACCATTAAGCAAATGCATAATATGATTTGGATATTCCTGCCGCAAAAACGTCAATGGCATGCTAGCAAAAGCCTCAGCCTGAAGTGGGCTTAATGACATAAAAACTCCTGTAGACGTATATCGCTATTTAGCGGAATGAGAGAAAGTACATCAGGAATACATTCACCAACAGCAATACTAATGCGGTTGGTATCTGAATCTTAATGACCTGATATTTATCTTTGAGCTCCAGAAGCGCTGCTGGAACCATGTTGAAGTTAGCGGCCATAGGGGTCATTAACGTACCGCAATAGCCTGCATACATCCCTATCGCCAACAATGGGGCTGGATCCGCATGATGGATAGTAATCAGAAACGGTACAGCGATACCCGCAGTTAATACTGGGAAAGCAGCAAAAGCATTACCCATAATCATGGTAAACAATGCCATTCCCACGCAGTAGATGATGACTAATGCGAAACGGTTTTCCGGATTGACAAATAATTCAACGACCTTGCGAACCGACTCGCCGGTATTGGCTACGATAAATACCCCCCCTAGCATCGCCAGCATTTGTGGTAAAATGATCGCCCATCCCACGGTATCGACAATGCGGCGTGATTGCGCAATAGCCTGCATTGGCGAGCCTTTAGTTAACCACCACCCAGTTAAAATTGCCGCTACACTGGCAACGCAAAGTGATGCCAGTGTTAGCTGCTTTTGATCAAGCAAATAAACGCCACCAATGGAGATATTCTTCATGAATAACGTGCATAACACGGTAATGATGGGAATTAATAATGCGGGTAAAAACAGCCAGTTTTTGAGCCGAATGGCTGAAGTTTCACGTTGTTTTTCTGTGGACATCGGATAATGCCCTTTGCCTATCAACCCACAACCTGCCAGTAGGGCAATAATAATGACGCCCGCACCAATCAATCGGTAAGCCAATGATTTTCCAATGTTATCTACCATTAAATCACCGAACAGGAATATTGCGCCAAATAAAAACCAGAATAAAGCCGTGGTAAAACGCTTTGGATTACCTTTATCACGAAGTGTCATCACGACCAGAATCATGACGATAATACCAATCAGATAATAAACTCGGTTGATGGTTAAAAGAGTGCTCATTTTGCTGCCCCTTTCATTTCGAGCTCCTGTTGTACACGCCATGCCATCATATCTCGATGAATGCTGGCATCCAGTCTAGTGAGGCGGAACATATGAATGATTAGAGCCGAAATGGCGGTGGGTATAGCCCAAAGTCCGATATGTAGCGGCTCAATATCGGCGATACCATTTTCTTTTAAAAAAGCATCAATCAGCAGAACAGCACCAAAGGCGATAAAGATATCCTCGCCAAAAAAGACCGCGATATTGTCACATGCGGCGGCATGAGCGCGTATTTTATCGCGAATGTGCACGGGGAGTTCCCCGTACTTATTCAGTGCTGCACCTTCCGCCATAGGTGACAATAGAGGACGAACGGTCTGCGCTTGCCCCCCTAAAGACATCAATCCGAGTGCTGCGGTTCCTTCACGGGCAATAAAGTAGATCATCAATATACGTGCTGAGGTCGCGCTAGCTATTTGGGCAATCCATGTTTGAGTGCGCTCTTTCAAACCGTAATATTCAAGAAGGCCTATCACTGGTAGAATCAGAATAAAGGTTGCCAGTGAGCGGCTGTTATAAAATTTCTCCCCGAAGGTTTCCAACAGCATACCAACGTCCATTCCTACGGAAAGTCCTGTGATTAATCCTGCAATAACAACAACAATTAGTGGATTGAACCGTAATGCAAAACCAATAACAACAACGGGTATACCGATGAGCGGTAAAAGAGTGGCACTATCCATTATTTTCACCCTGCTTATATATGTCGTGTTTTTTAGAGTCCATAAATACCTTTTCCCTCTATTTTTCTGAGGGATAGACATTTCCGTTGATAAAGTCGCTGAATAGTAAAACCTTACGCATCATCGATAGGCGGTACGTTAGTTCACGTATCAAAAATTTTCAATTCCCTATTGCAGTGATACGATGGCACCACCGTAATCCAGGTCACCGGATTCTATTGAAAACGGATCTTTGTGGTGTAAAAAACGAATAAACCACACGATTTTATGTAAAATAAGTCAATGTGCTCAATCTGGCAGCAGACACACTTTGTTCTCACACGAGTGCTTGAACAAAGCCAATCTGCCTCGCTACTATTCGACTACTCGCACGATTGCTCTACAGTTCAGTCAGGCAAAATGGCAGACTGTTGATCCATATGTCACTGATTCGAGCACAGTCAGAGTGTCATATATACCCGAAAATTATTTTGGATATTGACATTACCAAGGTAAACACACCAACTCTTGGCTTTATCACTGACCACAGCCACATTTCGTTCACCATCGAAGTATTTGCCGTTGAAAACGTTATCGTTGTGCCCAGTTAAATACACCGAGGACAATAATATGATTGCAGTGCTTTTCGAGGCAGAAATCGTTCCTCATCAGCAGGCGCGTTATTTCCAGCTTGCTACGGAATTAAAACCGTTACTTAATGAAATTGAAGGGTTTATATCCATAGAACGTTTTCAAAGCCTGACAACGCCCGAGAGGATACTTTCATTGTCGTGGTGGAGGGATGAGGATGCGGTATTAAAGTGGAAAAAAAATGTTCTACACAAAGCTGCTCAGACTGAAGGGCGAGAATCTATCTTCTCTTTTTATCGCATCCGAATTGCCCATAGCGTAAGGGATTACTCATCAGAAACCAGAGGACGCACCGATGTATGATATCCATGTTATTTTGCATAATACGCCAGGTGAACTGGCATCGTTGGGGTCAACATTGGGGCAAAACGGTATTGGTCTTGAAGGTGGTGGTGTATTTACCATTGCTAACCAAGCACACGCACATTTTCTTGTTGAAAACGGTTACCAAGCCAAAGAGGTACTTGAAAATGCGGGTTTTCATGTTGAAAATGTGTGTAATCCGCTGATCCGAAAACTCAAACAAGAGCGTCCCGGTGAATTAGGCGCCATTGCACACGTATTGGCGAGCAATGGCGTCAATATCCTGACTCAATACAGTGATCACGCCAATCAACTGATTCTGGTGACAGACAATGATATCGTGGCTGACCAGGTGACAAAAGAATGGGCAGTATTTGAATAACATGCTTAAACATGTTGGTTTAATTGATAACAACGAGGCTCTCGTTCATTCAATGGCTGCCCTAGCGGCAGCCCTATCCGATCCTTCTCGCGTAAAAATTCTTTGTGCCTTGATGGACGGACGTGCGTGGACAGCGACAGAGTTAAGTGCAGTAGCTGAGATAACGGCTTCCACTACCAGCGCTCATCTGTCCCGTCTTGTTAGTGGGAAGCTGATCACCTCCCTTTCCCAAGGGCGTCATCGTTATTACCGTCTGGTGGGCAATGAGGTTGCTGAGCTGATTGAAAAAATCATGGGAATATCATGGAGAGTTCCATCAGCAGTCAAAATCAGCACCCCATCCTCGTTACAGGTTGCTCGAACTTGCTATGACCATTTAGCGGGTCAAATCGCGGTAAAAATTTATGATTTCATGCTAATTGAAGGTTGGTTAGCAATTGATGGAAACTCTCTCACTCCGTCTGGGCAAAAAATGTTCCAACAGTTAGGCATTGCACTTACCCCCAAACCTCGGCGTAAAGCCTGTATTGCCTGCCTTGACTGGAGCGAAAGGCGGTTTCATCTGGCTGGGGACGCAGGTGCCGCTTTTTTTACCCATTGCGAACAAAAAGGATGGTTAATCCGCGTACCGGGGTTTAGAGAAGTCAATCTCACCCCCAGTGGGAAACGGGCCTTTAAAAAATGGTTCGGTGTGGTTTTGTGAAATCTCTATGATGAGTGAGCTTTGATCGCGGAGATCACTATTTGTCATCAGCAGCCCATCACATACCGTACTTCCTCCGCGCCCTTAATCGCTCTTTGGCTTTTTCCAACGCCAATTTGGTGCGCCCAGGAAACAACGCCCTTAGTTCGTCGTAAGGCCAGGCCAGATGTTTTTCCAACAAACGCCACTCGGCGTCGCTCCAACGCAGGGGCGGTGCTTCTCGGGGTTTTACTTTATGGTATTTCAGCCCTAACTCACTGGCCCTGATTTTAACCGCCTCACGACTTCTAAGGGGGAGTTTTTTGGCAACTTTGGTGCCTAACGTGGGGTAAAATTCGCGTAAAATGCGTTCTTCATCGGCATGCCAACTGCGTACCCGGGTTACCCCTATCTGGTTTGCCATGGCCTCTATGGCGCTTTTCCCCCGACCCGCCAATAAGGTTTGCATATCATCAATGCTTCTACCATCGGCATAGTATTTGCGCAGAATGTCGAGCTCCTGCTCCGACCACGCACCCGATTGTTTTTTGCAAAGCCCCAATGACTGAGCCGCCGACCTCACCGCACTGATCCCCCGGCCCAACGTCGCCGCCATCTCCCGGGTCGATGTTTTGCCGTAGTGGGCTTCGACATAGTTCAGTTCTGTTATCGTCCAGCGTGAGCGGCCATTTCGCGGGGGAGATTCTATACTCACCGCTGTCTTGGGCTCGGGTTTTTGAAGCTCAAGCCCTAACCGATGCGCCATCGTCCTCAACGCGCCAAGCGTACGCCCCAGCCTGACCGCTATCTGGGTGGGAAGTAACTTGGCATGAGATGCCTTAAGAAATTCAATTTCATCCGGCGTCCAGAGTACGCTGTTCCTTCTGGTCTTAGCGGGTTGTTCCATCATCCTCACCCTTCTCCTTAGTTTTCAACCTGACTGCGCTGAATCGGCTGGTCTTTGAGTTATCAGCATATAGCGGTTAAGCAGTTGTGCAAGGCGCTACTGGATTACGGCGGTTTACCGCTGGACAAAAATCGGTGTGAGCGAGCTATCCGTCCCGTGGTAATGGGGTTAACGTCGGTATCGTAACCCAAGTTTTTTTGTTTGATGCTTGATAGCCGGTAGCGTTCTATGGGGTAGTTTAGAAATAATGCTAGAACCCAGAACAGGATAAAACTCTCGCAAAATTATATCTTCATACGGTTGCCAGGGTCGTCTTCCCGTCAGATCCATTTTGCTTGCCTGCGCTCTGATGGCCCCTTTTGTGCGACCAGGTAAGCGTGACTGGACATACGTAATACCCAACCCTCGGTCATAATGATCACTCAACACCGCCATTTCCTCTTCAGTCCATGGCCCAACGGACTTTTTACCCAAGCTCAATTGATTGACGGTCACACGCACTGCGCTGACACTTCGCCCCAGGGTGGCTGCAATTTTCCTGGTGGGCATCTTACCGTAGTGTTCCTTTAGAAAACGCTTTTCACTGGCACTCCAACTCTCTCTTCCGGTGATGCCAAGCTTACTGGCCAGTGCGGCAATCGCACCTCTGGTTCGCCCAGGTAACAGTGATTGTATTTTCCCAAGCCCCGCTCCCTTTTTATAATGGCTGTGCAACAACGCGATTTCCGCTTCGGTCCATGGCCCAACCGACTTGTTACCCAGTCCTAACAAGTGGACAACCCTTCTTATGCCATTGATACTTCGACTCAGTTGATCGGCGATGTCCTGCGCGGGCAGCTTGCCATAGTGTTCTTCGACAAAGTGAAGCTCTCTGATAGTCCAGCGCGAACGGTGATTACGGTATTTCTGCGATGGTTCCATCATCCTTCCCCCTCTCCTTTGTTTTCAACCTTACTGCGCTGAATCGGCTTGTCTTTGAGTTATCAGTATATAGCGGATAAGCCGTTGTGCCAGTTGCTGATCTGCCTGTTACTGCGCACCCTGTTGCTGTACCAGACTCTCCGCTTGCCGCTGGACCAGTGAATCGGGCTCACCCAACTGCCCCGCCGGACGCGGGAGTTCCGGCAACGGCGTTATTGATGCCACCAGTTGTTACTCCACCGCCGTGGGCGAATGCAGGTGCTGCCAGCCCCAGTGCAAGTGCCCCCGAGCTAATTTCATCCCTTAAAGGAGGACAGGGATACAGTCTAATAAAGTGACCGGCTATCCATCAGTTGTTGTTGCCGCAGGTGGCGCAACAACACTTTGCCTTGTGGGGTAAATTCGGTGCCATAGCGCACCAGACCCACACCTTTCAGCTCGGCATCAATGGCATAGCGTAACTCACCGGGGGTGCTCTGTTCCAGCATCAGCACATCAATCCTCTTCAGGCGCGGCTCATATTTCAGCAACACGTCAGACAGGGTAGTGATTAACTGGTGAGCGGTACCGGGCATCCCCTGCAGGATTTTGCTCATATCCGGCAGACCGTAGTCCGGTAAATGCGACAAGGTCCCCGCACGGCAGTTGAGTATACGCTGCATATTGTCCAGCACCGACATAATCAGCTGGTTCTCTTCACTGATTTGGTGTAAATCCAGCCCCCCGGCAAAGTTGCCGTAGAGGGTTTCATATAATGAGGGACGGGGCATGGGTTACTCCTTGACCGGGAGCAGGGTCAGGTGGTTACTGCCCGCTTCAATCACCCGTGGCTTGTCCGGGTCGAGCTCTTCACGCTGCAGCACCAGCTTCCAGTTGTTTTTGGCCATATCCGGGTGACGGAACATCCCCACCACCGCCACAAACTGGGTATCGGGGTCCATCGGTGCATCCAGCGAGGCATCGCCCCCGGGCTTCAACACCACCTCACGGCTGGCAATCAACTCCGCCGCCAGCAACGTCTCCCCGTCCTTCAATAACTGTTGGTAAACCAGCTTATCAAACGCTTTACGGTCTTTAAGCTGATAGACCCGGATAACCACCGACTCTGACAGAGAGTTATTTTCATGGGCATCGATATTGAGTGCTTCACGCGCCGTGAAGTCCAGGCGCAACACCTTTATCTTCTTATAAAAAATCGACGATACGGCGGATTTGGTGCCATCACTGACGCTCTGGGTCAGGCCACACCCTGACAGTGTGCCCACCAGAACCGGCAACAGCAGCCAGCCTGCAGATTTAGTCAAACGGGTACGTAACACGTTGGTTTCCTTTTGTCTCTATTGCCGGGCATAAACCTTTATAACCACCCAGCTCCATGGTGAAAGTGGTGGGGATATCCTCAGGGACACACTCCCCTTCGACCCCCAGTACGCCGCTCATCCCCAGCCAGAAGGGGGCTTCCCCCAACGGCGGTACACTGAGCAAGCGCGTGTTGACCGTCAAGCGTATCTTGGCCTTGAAGCGCCAGCCCAGATAGACGCGCAGCATCACCAGAAAGTCCTGATACAACTGCCCCTCGGGCATCCAGCCGTGGGCTTCATCCTGGTCGTCGGTACTCAATTCAATCAGCAGTTGGCTGCTGGTATCCATCACCTCATCCCCCAACGGGGTGTTGCCATCCAGCACAAAGCCCCCTTCGTCGGTGAACATCAACGGGGTGGTGATGGCGATGGGCCGCAGGCAATAAGGGTGAACACGCACCCGGGTGGCCGGGGCCAGCAGTTGCACCAGCGCCTGCATCCCCTCTTCGGTCTTGCCCGGTTGGCGCAGCACACCGAGCAACGCCAGAAAGCGCGATACCGGGGTGGCAATATGGTTGGCGGTCCCCGGAATGCCCAGCCCCACCAACCCTAATAACGATTGCGAAATGTTGTCGGTGCCCCCCGGCGCAAAGGTGGCCGGGTAGGAGTATTTGCGCCAGATACGGTAGAACTGGGTCAAAATACGGTGGCTGAAGATATCGAGAAAACCTTGCAACGCCTCGTGCCCTTCCCGGTGCTGGGCAATATCATCCAGGTAGGTGGTGGGCAGGGGCGAGTCCACCCCATACAGCCCCATAAAGGTGGTGCGTATCACCGGCGGCGCGGCATCATCCTCTTCATTGTATTCCACCGACTTGAACTCACTGGCGGGAAAGCCCATCCCCGGCCAGGGCGTCAAGCGCACCGGGTCATCCGTCGGGTGGCTACTGCTGCCTAACGGTGGCCGCGCCGGGTGCTGCTTTTCCAGCAACTGGCAGAAGCGGTAAAAGTTCATCCGCGTCAGCTCGGCTTCCAGCCGGGGGGTTAACCGGGAATACGGCGGTTGTGTTTCTCTTCCCATTCCAGTCGTTCTCCGGTCGGTTGCAGAATGATAATCAGGCGGTTAAACAGGTAGATATCAGTATACAGGGCAAAGAAGCGGCTCAACATCTCGCCAAACAGGCTGATATCCCCCCGCCCGGCAAACCCCTGGCTGTCCAGCGTCACCTCTATCTGCACGCCACGCAGCAGGTAACCCTGCTCAAAGCGTTCGGTTTCACTGTGCCGCACCTCGACAATCGCTTCCAGGCGACGGCGGTTCATCTCACTATGGGTCCACTCATACAGGGCCAGCGTACCGCGCAGCACTTCGGCATTGTCCATCATCGACAAAAAGTTGCTGCCCAGGTGGCTTAACACCCGCCAGTGAAAACGGTCACGGTCAGGGGGATAACACGGCAGTGTCGGTGCACACAGGTTACGCACCCGGATACTGGCGGAGGTGGTTTTCATCACCGTATCGAGCACCGTGCTTTGCAACGCCCGGCGCGGCAACTGGCCGTTGGTGCCGGTCAGGGTCAGTGACAGGCTCTCATCGGCTGGCACCGTATGCTGGTCAAAGGCCTCACCACCGAGAATCAGCCAGGTGTTATACAACCCGGAGGGGCCACGGCGCATGCGGGTATGGTAATAATACTCCGGGGCCTCATGGCGCATCATGCCCCCTTTGTGGCGGAAGCTGGAAAACGGCACATAGGTATGGCCCCCCGACGACATCACCGAATCCACCGAGTAAATCTCGGTATGCCCATCCTGCACCCGCATCGGCCGCAGCAGGTATTCGGTCTGCAGCGAATCGAGAGTCAGCGGGTCGGATTCCAGCGGGAACAGGTTAATCACTGGCACACAATTGAGCCGCAGGTGCTTTTCGTTAAAGCTGAAATCATGCTCCCAGCGCTCCGCCAGCACCACGTCCACTTCAAACCACGGCAACTCCGCCGGCAAAGCGACGTTTTCCAGCCCACGCAGGGCGGTGAACATAAACTTTTCCCGGAAGGTAAAATACTCCAGCAGCAACTGATAACCACTGAAGCTGCTGTTGCCTTTTGGCCACAAGTTATCCTCGTTACCAAACCCCAGTGTGGTGAAATGCCCTTCCAGCGGGCGGCGGTCCATCTCCCCCGGCAAACGCAGCCATAGCCGCGCCACATTGAGGGTAAAGGCCTGGTGCATGGCACACGCCAGCGGTGCATCCGCATTGAAGTAGAACGGAATGCGACTCAGGTCGATACGGCTCCAGTCCGCCAGATTGCTGCAGTTAAAGCGCAGGTTGACCACCGAGCGACCATCCGGGTCGGTGGTCAGCCTGGCGTGCTCCAGCGCTAACGGCTGCAAGCTGATTTCTTGGGTGGTGGTATACCGGCAGCGGGTCTTTTTCTCGCCGATGGGGCGGGAGAGCACCTCAAAGCCTTTGGTGATGCGCATCATCTCTTTCATTTCCTGCCAGTCGGGTGTGAACTCCACCACTGACAGGGAAGGAATGGTGCGTAAATAATGGGGCCACAGCAGGCTGACCAGCCCTTCGGTGAGTTCCGGCAGGTCGTCATCGAGCTTTTCACGCAACCGCCCCATCAGAAAGGCAAAGCCCTCAAACAGGCGTTCAACGTAAGGGTCTCGCGCATCCGCTTTATCGAGATTCAGCATCGCCGCACGGTCCGGGTGAGCCTGGGCAAATTCTTCACCGGCTTCAAGCAGGTAGCGCATTTCGGCGTCGTAATAACGCAGGGTTAAGTCGTCCATAGGAACCTGAGTGATGTTGGGTTACAGTACGCTACTCCAACGCAGGGATACCCCTGAGAAAAGGAGAAAAGCGCAACACAATGCACAAATTTTTAATGATGTCAGGGCTCGTAAGTCCGCTCTAACAGTGACGGAACCAATTTCGCGCTACAAGGACAACTGCTGACGCTGTTCAGCGTGCCAGCATATTTCCGCCCATTCACCGAGTTCTGCGGTATATGCCCGACAATGGCATAGGTTCCGGCATGTTTACCACAGGTCACGGGATCACCTTCACGTGCCACGGCGATCCCCATCAAGGTGTTGGTCGGATCACCTTCGAGTATTTTTCCACCACAGGTTGTCGCATCGCCTTGAACCAGATAATTGCCTTTTGCCATGTCATTTCCTTTTAATTATGAAACCATTCAACCACACAACACCGCCAGACGCACCGGGTCGGGGCTGATAAGCCCGGAGAGCAAGTACGCCATCTCCGGTTGCAGGCGGGTTTTATCCGCTTCACTGCGCGCCGCTTTTAGCCGCAACAGTGTCAGGCGGCAGGCCTTCACTGCAAACATCGGTTCCGGCGTCTATTGGCCTGGGTCTGTTTCCCCGCCTAGCTAGCCGCCATTAAACTTGCAGGTCGGCCATTATTGTTCCCCCTCCTTCAGGGCAATATTACTGTTACCGCTGCTGTTACCGGACAGGGCGTTCTCCGCCACCCCGGCGTCAACACTGAAAATCTGATCCGGCAGGGTAAAATTGCGTAGCTGCAACAACGCCAACGGGCCATTGCCCAGTTGTGAACGCAGTGCCCATTGCAGGGTCTGGCCGTCTGGCGTGGTAAAGCTCATCATCCACTGGCTGTGGTCCAGTTGCTGGCGTTTACCTTGCTCCAACCAGCGGATAAAGCCCCAGGTGCCGCTGTAATCACCAAACAGCCTCGCCCCGGCATTGGTGGTGGTCCAGGTCAGCATGGTGCCCGGTTTATAGGTATCACCGGGCCAGCGGAAGCTCTGCCAGTCCGCCATCTGGTTAAAGTAGTGCAGTTTCTGCCCATCAATGGTCAGTTGGGTTTCCGTAACCTGCGGTGCCGGGCGGGCCTGCAGTTCAAAGCTGATCCCCTGGCTACCGTCGGTAAACAAAATATCGGACAACTGGCTTAACTGGTTGATAGACTTAAGGAACGCCGGGTTAAAGGTCAACCCCTGGCTGTGCGCGGTGTCCACGACCCAGACACTGCCTTCCTTATGCAGCACCCCGCCCAGTTCGCTGGTGAGGAAGCGCTCAAGGCGGCCACTGTCCTTGCGGATAAACTCGGCCAGCATCGGCAGCGAGGAATCACTCTTGCTGGCGGCAAACGGATAGCGGCCATCAAAGGCGGTATGCCAATTGGCCACCACCGCCCGGCTCCAGCGGTCATTAAGGCTGGCGGCCGAGGGTTGCAACACAGTTTGCCACGCCTGGGCCAGCGGTTGCACAAACAGGGTGCGGCCAAAGCTGCTCCACTCTTCCCCCAGGCTGGCGGCCACCAGGCTGCCGTATTGCTGGGTGTCGGTCAGATCAACACTTTTCCCCTGAAACACCGTTTGGGCCAGGGTTTGCATCATCTCCTGCGGATCTGAACTGCTGGCCACCTGTTGCAAACGCAGTCGCACACGGGTGATGCGCGTCAGGTAAGTCTGCAGGCTGAGGCTGTTATCCGCCGACATCACGTTACCGGCCTTGTTTTTCCCCATCAGGGTCAACAACGGGCCGAAGGTGTCATCCAGTGGGCCCTGAGGCCCGGCGGCATTCTGGTCAATGGTCGGTTTCTCCTTGTTATTGATCAGGTCCTTAGCCGACTTGATAAGGGAATCCGATAACCCTTCACTCTGCTGCCCGGTCTGCCCCTGCCAGGACAGGGTATTCATCAACGCAATCATCGGTGATTGGCGGACATCACTCATCAGCGTCAATTGGTCGGTGACATCGGCAATATTATTGGTGGGGTTGAGGCGCAAGCTGTTGAGGAAACTGAGCCAGCTACCGGCAAAATCGGCAAAATAACGTTGGGTCAGGCGGGCTTTCAGCGCCTCGGGGGAAATTTCGGCCGTGATGTTATGACCGCTGTCGCTAAGCACCCAGTCGATTTCATCGCGGCGGGAATTGGCGGCCTTCTCAATTGCCGGTTGAATGCCCCCTTCCCAGGCCTGACGGGTAAACATGCCCGGCACCACTTCATCAGTATTGAACAGGCGGCGAGCGTCGGTACCGCTGGTCATGTCCTCCAGCGTCACATCGGCAAAATTGCGGCGTACCGATTTAAGCATGTTTTCATACAGGGTCCCTTCGGCATTACGCCGACCAATCTGTTGCAACAATACCTGGCGGCTCTGATTCACCAGCGGTGCCTCCGGGGTGATTTTCCACCCCGGTTGGTGGGGCAGCTCGGCAATATAAAATGCCCATAAATCCGGTGCCAGGCTCTGCCATAACCCGGGGGAGAGCCCCTGGCGGGTGGGTTGCACCGTGTTCAGGGTATCGGCATAGAAGCTGGCATCCACCTTATCGGGGCGTGCCATCATCAACCAGGCTTTCAACGCGTCATAACCGGATTTGGCCAGCTCCGCACGCTCTGGCGTGTTGGGGGCCGAGTTGACCAGGGTGGTCAGTTGCTGTTTAAGGGCCAGGCTGGCGGGGTCACGGATCAGGCGATTATTGGCTTCACCATACCAGGGCATCATCGCCGCCAGCAGCGAGGCATTGTGGTCCAGGCCGAAGCGCAAGTACCACGGCGTCCCTTGCTGAACACGGTACTGCAGCCGCCCTGCATCGTTACGCAGATCATGCAATGCGGTCAACTGCTCATCAGTGACCGCCGGTTGCGCCACCAGGGTGTGGGCTTTCTCGGCAATAGTGATCATCTGCTGGCGGTTAAGCACAAACGACAGCAACAGACCCGCCCACCAGAGCCCTATCACGGTCATCAGCGACCAGACCAGGGTGCGTTCCCAGGCCGTCCCCACCCGGCGACCACGCACCTTGCCACACTCGTCAATCACCCCTTGCCAGATGGCCGGCAGGGTCAGTGCATGGGGAACGGCGTTCGGCGTACCCGGCCCAGCGCGCTCGGCACTGTTGGGCTGCGGCAGGCTGAACATCAGGCCACGTAACGGCACCCGTTGCTGCGCGGCAAACAGCCAGGGGGTCAGTTGAACTTGCCAGCGTTCGATACCACCGGCTTGCAGTTGCTGCCCCAGACGCAACAGAAAGTCATGCTGCTGATGCTCCAGCACCTGCTCTACCCCCTGCTGGCGTAGTTGCGGCAACAGTTTATTCAGTTGACGGGCAACATCATCGGGCATGGCACGCCAGGGGAACGAGGCCCCCACCGCCTGCTCGATACGCCCGGCTTGTGACCAGGAGCTGTCACACAGTTGCCATAACCACACCGGGGGTTGGTAACGCAACAGTTCGCCGATTTTCTCCAGCCCGCGCAGGTCATTGTCACTGACTTGCGGTGTCAGGTTCTGCTGCGGGCCCAGTACCCGGATAATGCCATCCAGCGGGCGACCCCGGCGTAACTTGCGCAGCGCGGTGTATTGTTCGCTATCAACCTGGGTGGTCAGGCTGCCGCCATAAATCAGCACCGTGCGGCTGCCTTCCTGCCACTGGTTCTCTTTCAGGCCCGGTGCCAGCAATGCCAATTCACTCTCATCCCCAGTGACCAACAGCAGGCGTACTTTACGCCGCCAGAACAGGCCATAACGGCGGGCGAGGTGTTTTTTGAGTTGGGTGAGTGAGTCTGGCCCCCCACTTTCTCCCTTCACGTCTTTTGCGGGCGCACGCTCGTCGTCCCCATGAGCCTGATAGCGTACCTCATCAAATTGCTTTTTCCCGGACTGGCGTGTACCGATAAACGACAACAATGCACTCAAGGCCAGCACCCCGGTACCCACCAATGACCCGGTCAGCCAGCGGTTATGCGCTGGGGTCCCCTCAATTAACCCCACCCGATCCGGATGTTGCCAGACCAGCCAGCACAACACCGCACCCGCCAATAAAAATAGCAGGGCGACCATCCAGAACCAGGTTTCTGGCTTTTTAATCGGTAAGGCAATACGCTTCACGCTTGATTCTCCTTGTGAGAAGCGGTGGGGGCGACAACAGTGCACCAGACAGCATCACTCTCGCTGCCGGTGTCACCACTGATAACCATATGGGGTGCTGGGGAATGGCTGATAACTTGTGCTGCCGCCGCTATCGCCAGCCAAGGCCCGGCACTGCCAGGGTCACCCAGAAATTCATCAAAATTATGTACGTTAGAGCCTACTTCAATCAGGGATAACGGTGCCTTGCCCTGAACGTTAATCGCATTTCGATAAGCTTCGCTTTCAGCAGGCAAGCCCGACAGCCAAAGGTGCTGGATCACATCCGGGGCTAAGGGTACCCAATCAGCCGCTTGCAACACAGCTTCCTGTAATGAGGCCGATGATTGAGGTGTTCCCTCAGGCCGATGTAATAAAGCTATCGGGGGGATAATTTTTTGCGTCAACCGGTTGCCAAACAACAGCCCCACCATCGCTTCACCGGTCATCTCGGGATTTTCAGGGGCAATTTGCATGGCAATCACCAACAGGAGTGCATTATCTTTAATACTGTAATCGAGCCAATGGTCAATCACTGCCAACCCTTTGCCTTGAGCAAAAGAGATAGGGTGAGGTAAAGCGCTCGCTTGCCAAGCCTGTTGCCAAAGCCGCTGTATCGTCTCTTCTTTAATCGAGGAGTTAGAATCCAGCAAAATGACAATCGGGTTATCTGGTGGAACAAGAGATAAAACCGCAGAAAAATTTGCCAAAAGACTTGAAAACACCATCAATACTTGCACTTCCGGTAACGGATCGCCGTCATGTGGCAACCTACTATGCAGCATGTCGTTTCGGCTATTCCAGGCCGGCTGATGTGTTATTTTGTTCTGATTACTCAGTAACGCATCGGAAATTTCAGTAAATTGGTTATCCACAGCATGTGCCGTACTACAGGTTGCGGCCAGAATTTGCAGTGCTCTGCGCCCACGACGGGTTTCCTGTAAAATAACCTCTTCACGACGTTGATCCCAGGCGTTCGCCTGGATCAACTGCATCGTATAAATAGCCAAACGAAAACCCATAATAACCAGCCAGAAAACCGCAGGAACTCCGATGGCAAACCACCAGAAAGTGTTTTCCTCCACCAGTTTCCCCAGAAAACGCATCAGTAATATCCCTGCTGCAACCAAGCTAAGTAACGCTACCAGCCAGCGTAACGGTTTGGGGGGAGAGGACGCCAGGCAGGGCCGGGTATAGTATTTAATTTTACGGGCATCAGAAAGACTCAATCAACATTCTTTAAAAGGAAAATGATGGAGGCACATACCTCAATTCATTCAGATTTAACCAAAACACCAAGGCAGTAACAAAGGGTAGACCTCAGAAGTGTTCGTCATCATCCCTAACTCCTTGAACTAACTAAATGAAATCAATGAAAAAGTCAACCATAGAATAGTCTCATTCTACTCAGTTATCACCACAATAATAAGGGTAACGCCATAGCACTAAACAATATCACTGACAATATCGCATACAGGACCATCTTAAACTTGGTTAAGTAACCACACACTTCAACGATATAGAAAATAAAGGTGAAAAACGCCATAAGGATATAGGGAGAAGCATCCCAGCAGGATTGTCAATATATTTAAATAATGGACCAATGCCACCTGAAATAATATAGAAATCACCTGCATGAAATAAAAAAACCAGTAATTATCATCCATACCCTAGAAATAATATGTGATTTCATTTTTTAACTTCCTTATACTATTTTTATTCACCACCATATGCCTTTAAATCGTCTGGTGCCGTGGTGGACTCAAGGTCCCGTTCTGCAGGCCAGTGAATATTATTGATTGGGCACCAACTCCAGGGGGCTTTGCTCAGCAGAGGTTTTTCCGGTACTGGCTGATACAGCCTATATTGGCAACAGTGGCTCCATAACCCACGGATCACCCGGTAATCTCCCACTGTCCAGCTTAGGGTAAACCGATCGACCACCTCATAATTTCTCGGTTTAACCACCGGTTATAGCCATTTTACTCTCTTCCAATTGCTGTTGCGGAGCGGTGGTAGATTCTTGCTGCATATCGGCAGGCCAGCGGTCCGCTTTACGCGGCTCCCAGCCGACTAATCTGCCACGGCATCCCGGCTCCGCAGGCACCGGCTCATGCTTCATATACAAACATAAATAACTCCATAACTGGTGCATCTGGTTTGGTGTACCACCGGTGACCATAAACCGCTTAATCACGTTATAAGTCCCCGGTTGGCAGATGGAGAAATAGAGCTGAAAACCGCCACTATAACGATCACTGGATAAGCGGATTTCACCATGTACATCCGCCCAGTTAAATGCATGGATGGTGGTGGGCCATTTACCTAAAGGATTCCAAGCTTTTCTTTTATATTCAAAGATATATATTTTTTTTCGTTTTCGATTAAAACGAATGGGTTGATCGCGAGGTTCACAAAAATACATTCTTATAAAAAAAATTATATACGCAATACCCAAAAACTCTGTGATAACAAATGTGGAATTCATACTCAGGTCAGTACTATCAAATGGCAAAACAGTCACGAGACAAATAATCATAAAAAGTAACGCAATGAACATCATAAAAAGCAGCCCATCCCAGGCAATGGGGCTATAACGGGGAATTTCCAGCCAGATATCATCACGATGATTGAGCCATATCAACCGTGGTGGTACCAACTGTGGCTGGTTATTTTCTGGCATATCTTCTTGCCAGCGATAAATAGGGGGATTCAACCTTGGTTCGGGTTCTTTCTCTAATAATTCAAACGGCTGCGGGGACATACGTTAATTTCCTCCATATTCATTGCCCTCCATGGCACAATCACCGTGATGACCTCAGTCATTTCTCGGTTTAACCACCGGTTATAGCCATTTTACTCTCTTCCAATTGCTGTTGCGGAGCAGTGGTAGATTCCAACTGCATATCGGCAGGCCAGCGGTCCGCTTTACGCGGTACCCAGTCACCTGGGCGACCGGGGTATTCCGGCTCCGCAGGCACCGGCTCATGCTTCATATACAAACATAAATAACTCCATAACTGGTGCATCTGGTTTGGTGTGCCACCGGTGACCATAAACCGCTTAATCACATTATAGGTACCGGGCTGGCAAATGGAGAAATAGAGCTGAAAACCACCACTATAACGATCACTGGATAAACGGATTTCACCATGTACATCCGCCCAATTAAATGCATGGATGGTGGTAGGCCATTTCCACCACGGTGCAAACGGCCTTCTTTTATATTCGAAAACATAGATTTTTTGTCGTTTACGGTTAAAGCGTATAGGCTGATCTCGAGGTTCACAAAAATAAATTCTTGCACATAAAAAAACGAATGAAAAAAAGATTAACTCAATAATGACAAGGGAGCTAATCATACCCAGATCAATATGAGAAAATGACAAAATAGTCACAAGTAAAATGAACATACCAAATAACATAATAATCATCAAAAAAATCATCCCTCCCCAAGCCATAGGGCTATAGCGAGGAATTTCCAGCCAAATATCATTCAACTGGTTTAACCACACCACCCGTGGCGGTACCAACTGTGGCTGGTTATTTTCAGGCATATCCTGCTGCCAGCGATAAATCGGCGGATTTAGCCTTGGCTCGGGTTCTTTATCTGATAATTCAAACGGCTGTGATGACATAAAGTCTTTTCCTCCATATTCATTGCCCTCCATGGCACAATCACCGTGCTAACCTCAGTCATTTCTCGGTTTAACCACCCGTTATAGCCGTTTTGCTATCTTCCAATTGCTGTTGCGGAGCGGTGGTAGATTCTTGCTGCATATCAGCAGGCCAACGGTCCGCCTTACGCGGTACCCAGCCGACTAATCTGCCACGGCATTCCGGCTCCGCAGGCACCGGCTCATGCTTCATGTACAAACATAAATAACTCCATAACTGATGTATCTGGTTTGGTGTGCCTCCCGTCACCATAAAACGCTTAATTACGTTATAAGTCCCCGGCTGGCAGATGGAGAAATAGAGCTGAAAACCGCCACTGTAACGATCACTGGATAACCGGATTTCACCATGTACATCCGCCCAGTTAAATGCATGGATGGTGGTAGGCCATTTCCACCACGGGGCAAAGGGCCTTCTTTTATATTCGAAAATATAGATTTTTTGTCGTTTACGATTAAAGCGTATCGGCTGATCTCGAGGCTCACAAAAATAAATTCTGACGCATAAAAAAACAAATGAAAATAATATAAACTCGCCAATAATGACGGAAAAAATCTCAGCGCCATCATCAAATGGTAGCGAAGTAATGAAAGCAATCACCATACAAAAAAACATAATAAATGCCAAAAAAATCATCCCTCCCCAAGCCATGGGGCTATAGCGAGGAATTTCCAGCCAGATATCATTCAACTGGTTTAACCACATCAACCGAGGAGGCACCAACTGTGGTTGGCTGTTTTCAGGCATATCCTCCTGCCAGCGATAAATCGGTGGATTAAGCCTTGGTTCGGGTTCTTTATCGAATAATTCAAACGACTGCGGGGGCATTAGGCTCTCCTGAATTAATTTTATAAGGTGACAGCCAGTGACAAGTTATCATCGGGTTGGGTTTTATCCGGCCAATAAGTCACCTTGAGTTCCGCATGGGTAAACTTGGTTGTATCCAGGGCAAACTCCCCTTTAAGTAATAGCCCGATTTTCTCATCCCAGGTGGGTTTTAGCGTCGTATCAATCGACTTCGTGTTTGAGATGATGACATCCTTGCGTACATATCTTTTAGCTGTATAAGTTTGTTGCATCGCGGTGTTTAATGCAGATTGCTTTGCGGGTGAGGCGGCACTACTAATTAACTGGTTATCGGATTGACCATGGGCAGTCAGTTCAACCAACCAGTCTGAACCAGTGATACTGCAGCCCGGTAATTTAATCAATACTGCCGCCAACTTTACGTTCTCGGCGTGTTGCGATATTTCAGTCCCCCATTGCCGCTGGATTTGCGCTGATACACCGCTAACAATGGTGTAGTAAGCCTTCATGGCTTCTTGCAAGTCCTTAAGACTGTTCGCATCCCAGACTTTATCATGTTCACCGCGAGCAGTGGTGATACCAAAGCAGGTATCACTAAGCCATACTTCCAGTGGCGAGCGCACCGCCTCTGCTGCCATATTAGCCAACACCACCCCTATAATCGCCAGCCCAATAACAATACCGACCGGCCCTAAAAGGGCAAAATTAGCTGTAAGCCCGGCATAAATAGCAACTCCGCCAGAAACAACAGTGGCAATCCCTCCCCAAAAATAATATGTGGCTGCATCACTATCACCTTGTTTTTTAGCATCACTTCTTTTCATAAACATCCCAATCCCATCCACAATGGATGCTACACCGCCAATCACCCCGGCAACGCGGATTAAGGGATGTATATAGAGCTTTGTGGCACCAACGGTCACATTAGGTGCTAAATCCCAAGGAGCCCAGCGCACCACCATATGCCCAAAACCAACCACTTCCACAGCGGCAGCACTGCTGGCCAGTACGCTGGTAGTGAGCTTTAATTGTGCCTGCGGGTCACCGGCGATGGTCTGTTTTAGCGCTTTGATATTATCTGCCGTGGCCTTTGCCTGCAGCCCCAGCATCGCGGCCCCCAGCACCCAACCCAGGCCGTTGCTACTCAGTACTCGGCGCGGCAGTTGGTATTGCTGGCCGGCAATCCTCAGCGACTCACCCAGCCCCATTCTTATCTGCCCGGTCTTTAAGGAGTTATCGACCCTATCAAACTCCGGGATCAAGTCCGGCAGGCTGGCAAGGCGACGACTATCTGTCAGTAGGGTGCCTTTCTTCAAAGCATTGGCGCTGGTGCCCACTCGACGAGCTGCCTGCTTAAAGGCAGGGGATTCAATATCTTTTAGTAAGGTGGCGAAACGCACCTGTATTTTCTGCTCCAATATTTCTGGGTCCGTCACCTGCAGCCAGTTGCCCATTTGCGCGGTGCTGGTGCTGCTTTTGCCCCCTTCTCTAAAGGTCTCCCATTTCGGGCGGCCCAGTCCGTCAAGCTGGTTGCGTAAAATAGCCTGGTATTCACGCACCGTCATTTCACCCACAAAAATGGTCACCGTTGGCCCGCCTTCTGCCACATAGGCCAGTGCCTGCATCACCCGTTCAAAACCTCCATGGGCCTTGTCTGACAATGCCGCATTTACCTGGCTAAATGCGCCGCTCATTGACATGGTTAAGGCGCTAACCTCAACTTTAAATTTTATGCTGTCAATAAAATCGCAAACCTCCTGACTATTTAAGATACCTTTCAGGTTGCTATAAGTCGCCGCTCCCTGATACACCGCATTAATAAGCTCAGGCTGTATGGCCAACAACGCCTTATAGAGGGGGCTCCCGGGGCTTGCAAACCACTCTTTCCAAACTGAATCTTTTTCTAGATCAAACCCTGCGGTGCCCCCCTGCAAGCTGCTGGCCAATGTGCCCAATTGGGCTGACCAACTGATCACACTGGAGGCGGGGGAGTAATCCTGTTCAATAATTGCCCGCCATAACGCGGAGCGATACCAGGCTTCCAGGTCTGTCGCCACCGACTTCATGGTGCGCGTATAGCTCTCAATGGTAGTATTATACAGACTGGCAAAAGACGCCCGATCGGCCTCGTTATAAAACTTCTGCATCCGTTTCATTGCCGATCGTTTTGTGTCTTCAACCATATCGTCACGACTGATGACGTAAGGAGATTCGTATCCATCAGTAGCTATCGGCACCTCAAACTGCTTAATAGATTTATCTGCCTCAATCTGCTTTTTCATCACGGCCTGAATACTGACAATGGCTTCAGAAATGGTGCTCTTATGAAAAATTTCCGGCTTTGAACGGTATTTGGCCAACGCCTCGACCACATCCAGGCGCGCATGATTCAACTCCTGGATTATCCCCACCGCATCATCTAGCACAATGGCCTTGACGGGGGTTTTATATTGCTGTGTCAGTTGGGCTATTTTACCGCCCAATGCTATCTGTTTGTCTTTATCCATCCGAGGGTGAAAACCATGCGCCCCCCCATTGGCCTCTTGGTTATTAGCGATATTGGGAAAAACCGCTGTCGCAAACTCTAATACGTTCGTTTTCAAGGGAGTCAGTGCCGGGTCAAGGGTCAGGCCGCGCCCTTCATCGGGTATCGTCACCTCGTTATCTGACAGCGTCAGTTTAGTAAAGCGGTTAGCCGGGCGTGGGCCTTTTTGATATTTTGCCAGAACTTGTTTGGTCCACGGGTCACTGCTAAAGGCGATTTCCGCTTGTTTATATCCCTTTTCGATGGTGATAAAGCTGGCACTGATATCGTGGTTGGCGGTTCGGCATGCCTGGCTCAGTGGTTCGATTTTTTCGGCTTGCGGCATGTCCATGGGGACAAATGCGCGCAAATAACCTTCTGCCGTCACCTGATAGGCCTGCCAGGCTTTATTATCCAGCAAAACATAGAGGTAACCCGCACGCATTGTACGTAGCGCATATTTAAAATCACCGCCAGTTAGCACTACATTTTGCGCCGGGACCTGGGGCCGCCAAGCGCTATTGACCGCTAATTTTGGTACCACTGCTACACGGAGTGGATAAATGGCTACACCTGGCCGCTGGCAAGCCTTACAACCTGACGGCGTACAGGCCGCCTGCTGGCTCGCATCTGCATTTTTTATTGCTTGTTCTTTTATGCCCATCATTAAAATTCCTTTTCCTACATCACTATTAGCGCTCAAATTCCTGCCAGACCGCATCAGGCAGCGTCAGTAACAGTTGGTTAAAATACAGTTCCGGGTGGTTAATCGCCTGTTGCAATAGCGCCTGGACCTCTTTATGCGCCAGAATATCTGTGGGAAATGTCAGGGCGTTAATCGCAACATAAATGCGGTCACGGTCATGATGCAACCCCATCTGGCTCGCTTTAATCCAGGCATCAGCAGCTAATTGTGCTGCATTATCCGGTAACACTGGGGTGACCTGCTGCCAGGCAGAGAGCACTTTAGTAATATCACGGCTCGCGTTTTGCACCTGCTCCATACGCCATTGAAGCTGCCACTCCGGCCCTTCAATGGTACTGCCATGCAGCAGTGCCAAGTGCCCATTGCAGGAGAGCCAGCCCCAAAGGCTGATCGGCCCAATCAAAGAGGCCAGTGCCGCCGGTTGACTGGTGGCCTGCAACAATTCCAGACGCAGGGGTTCAAAAAACGGAATAATGATACCCGGCTTGATCTGGCGGCAAAGATCGGCCAACCGTTGTGCCAATACATCAGGAGCCAGTGGGGTACTGATCCAGCCACAGATATAACGCCTCTCAAAGAGTAACTCGTCACGGGAATACGCCTCGCTTCTCTGGATGATATCTTCAGTGCAATCTTCTCCTGGAGAAGCCAATAATAATAGCCTCGGGCAGTAATGTGGTTCATGCAGCAGATCAGGCCGGAGCACCGGGCGTAATGATTTACGGCCCCACTCCGCAGTCAGATTATCCAACTGCAGTGGGTTCCATGACACCGGCGGTTTAAGTTGATCCAATAATAAATAGCGATACTCATCCTGCCTGGCGCTCAAAAGTTCAGAGACTGAAGTGATAGTTTCCATTAGCGGTTACTCTCTGCACAGGTTGCTTCTGGTGGTAATATCGGTGGTGTCGGGCTGAAGCTCTGCGCTGCCTGTTGATTAAAGCTTGCGCACTTGGCATTCACTTCACCCGGAGAAAGAATGGTAACACCGGAAGGTTCAATCACCAGTGCGGTGTTGCCACAACACAGGGTGACTTTTTTACTCGCCTGGATCAGCACCTCATCATCCTTACTGCTGATGGTCATTCCTTTGAGTGAGGTCAGCGCCATGGCATCCCCTTGAGCCTGAATATCCACCTTACCCTTGTTGGCATAAATTTTGATGCCCAGGGTTTTGGCAAACAGGCTGATGATTTCCCCAGCGGCTACCGTGAATTTTTTGAAAACACTAAAATCACTGTTTTCCCCGGAAGTCTGAATAAAGTTCTGCCCGCTACTGATCTGAATACTTTGTGGCGAGACCTGGGCAATACCATCGGGGGCACTCATCAACAAGGTGGATTGTTGCAGATCCTTAAGTGCGGATTCGAGCAGCGTCTTTTGTGCCTGGATCTGTGCCAGTTCGGCCTGAGCAGTCGCAACCGCATCACTTAACGATTTAGCCAGCCCTTGTGCCTGATTCAAGGTCCCTAGTGCAGCCTCCATCGCCAGTTGCTGACCCTGGGCTTTAATTTGCCCATCCGCCGAGATAAACAGCCCTTTCTGGGCGCGTATCGCACCCCAACTGTCGGTGCGTAGTTCAAAGCCCTCACCGCGCTTGTGTTTCTCACTGTCCACCAGGTGGCCGAGGTTCAGTTGGCTCTTGCCCCCGTACTCGGTTGAGATTTTCACGTGCTCCTGACCGCGGTTATCATCTAACCTTATTTTGTTGTTCGAGGGAGTCCTGAGGACATTACGCTTGTAGTTGCGGATGGTGACGTGGTCGCCGTGCGCCGAGTCATGCAACACCCCAACGATATACGGGCGGTCGGGATTGCCATCCTCAAACCCTATCGCTACCTCGGTTCCCGCCAGCAGCGGCAGGTGCAGGCCATAGGTGTCCCCGGCATAGGGGCGGGACTGGCGTACCCACAGGCTTTCAAAGCCGGTTTCCCAACTGGCACGGTCAAACAGCATGTTGACGCGGTAACGGCCCTCCTTGTCGATGTGCCCATAGGTGTCGTTTTCGGTGGTGCTGGTGACCCGTGCCGGCAAAGTGCCCGCCATCACCGGGCGTGCGCCGGGCTCGGGGCGGAAGCAGTAATCGGTGTTATCTGGCAAGGCGGTAAAGTGAATTTCAAAACTGCGGTCACGCCGTGCCTGACTGTGGACTTGGGTAATCAATACCCCTTTGGTGAAGGTGTCGGTAACTTCATAGCCGCCGGTGACCTTCAGGACCTGCCCCGGTGACAGGGTGGCACAGCTGGTGATACCGGTCAGTTGCGTCTGCTGATTCAGGTAGCGTTCATGGCGAAGACGACCATAAAAGGCACCGGACTCCGGTGCCGGTTGGCGTTCATGGCTGCTGCCGGCCGTCAGGTAGTTGTCGGCATAGTGATAGGCTTCACCGTAAGTGGTGCTATCGCCGTGAGTGACATCCACCTGGGTGTCCATCGCCTCGGTGGCCTGGCGGTAGTTGTAATCCCGGGTAGAGACCTGTTGTTGCACCACCTGATGGTGGCTGGTCATGCCCCAGACCGATTCTACCCCCTGGTCATGCTGACCGGACGGCGGCACCGAGGGCAGTGTCAGCCCCTTCTGATACCCTTGCTGGCTGTCGTAAAACTCCACCACATCAATGTTCAGCCGGGTGTCGGTGGTAAAGCGGAACCAAATCCCCACTTCGCCCAGCAAGCGGGTGATAAAGTGCAGGTCATCTTCGCCGTACTGCATCACCTGCTCACGGCGTGGGTACTCCGCCGTCAGTGAAAACAGAAAATCCTGACCGCGCATGTTGTGGCGCTCACGCAGGATTTTTTCCACAATCTGGGGCACCGTCATGTCCTGGTAGATGGCATTCTGGTGGGCGCGGTCCAGCAGCGCCAGGCGGGGTTGCAGGGTCAGGGCATAGCGGGTTTCATCTTTGGAGGTGCTCAGGCGTTCAAAGCCGGTCACCACCCCTTGTATCACCCGCAACGGCTGCTGGATTTTAATGCCAAAGCCCTGGTCCACCGGGGCCTGTAGCGTCAGCGAGGCCGCCTTCATCAACATCGCTTCACGGCGGATAGCCTGGTCGGCACTGGTAAACTCAATGCGGTAGCTGAAAGGTTGACTTAAGGCTTCCTGACCTTCAAACACCAAGACATCCAACCCGCTGTTGCAGCCTTTGACTGACAGCAGATGATGACTGTGATTGAACATTAATAACGGCGCAATACTCATGGCTGCTCTCCTGATGTGTGTCCGCTGGCGGTATCAAACTCCAGCACAATCCCTTCTTCCTCATCCCAGCCCAGGGTCAGGGTCTTGGGTTTTTGCTTCGCCGCCATGTAGGTTAACAATTGCTGGCTCAGTACCGGCAATATCTGCTGGTTGAGCAGGCTGTCGACATTACGCGCCCCGGTATCGGGCAGCAGGCAGGCGTCGGTCAGTGCGTCATACAGGCTGTCACCTATCTGGGTAGTGAGGCCGTAATGGCGTTGCAGGCGCTGGCTGACCTGATTCAGTTTCATTTGTACAATGGTGCGCATCGCCGTGGCGTCCAGTGGGCGGTAAATCACCGTCTGGAAGCGCGCCAGCAAGGCGGGCTGGAAGTGGTCGCGCAGCACCGGGCGCAGCAGTTCATGCAAATCCCCTTCACTGGCCTCCGGCTGTTCATCCGGCAACTGCATCAGCAAGTCACTGCCGAGGTTGGCGGTCATCAATATCACGGTGTTACGAAAATCAATCTCGCGCCCTTCACCATCGCGCATAAAGCCCCGGTCAAACACCTGATAGAACAGGTTCATCACATCCCGGTGGGCTTTTTCCACTTCATCGAGCAGCACCACGCTGTAGGGGCGCTTGCGTACTGCTTCAGTCAGTATGCCGCCCTGGCCATAACCCACATACCCCGGTGGCGAGCCTTTCAGTTGCGAGACGGTGTGCGGCTCCTGATATTCCGACAGGTTGATGGTAATCAGTGATTTCTCGCCACCGTACAGGCCATCGGCCAGCGCCAGCGCGGTTTCGGTTTTCCCTACGCCACTCGGCCCAACCAGTAAAAACACCCCTTGCGGGCCATTTTCCGGCGTCAAGCCGGTTTTGGCGGCGCGCAGGCGTTGGGCAATGGCGGTCAGGGCGGTATCTTGCCCCACCACCCGCTGACCAATCTCCCCTTCCAGGCTCAGCAGTTCGGTCTGTTCGTCTTTCATCAGTGAAGAGAGCGGCACGCCAGTCCAGTCGGCAATCACGTTGGCCACGGTGCGGGTGTCCACATCCACCTGTATCAGGGGTTCCGGCTGTTGCAACTGTTCAAGCTGATGTTGCAGCGTGGTCACTTCAGCCTGACGGCTCAGGTCCTGGCGGCAGGTCATCAGTTGTTGCACCAGGGCTTTTTCGGCGTTAAAGCGGCGGTCTAAGGTTTCCAGTGCGGTATCCAGTTCGCCACGCTGAATTTCAATGGCACTCAGGCGCTCACCGTGTTGCTGGCTGCCAGTGGCGATATCTTCCAGCAGGGCTTGCTGCTCCAGCTCCAGGGCGGTCAGTTGGGCTTTCAGGCGCACAATGGCTTCCGGCAGCGTGTCCAGGCTCATGCGCACCCGGGCAGCGGCGGTGTCCAGCAGGTCCACCGCTTTGTCCGGCAGTTGGCGACCGGTGAGATAACGGCGGGACAGAGTGACGGCGGCGCGTACCGCATCGTCGGTGATATGCACGCCGTGGTGTTCGGCGTAGCGGGATTTCAGGCCACGCAGCATCAGGCAGGCGGTGTCATCGTCTGGCTCGTCCACTTTCACCATCTGGAAGCGGCGTTCGAGAGCAGCATCACGCTCAAAATACTGTTTGTATTCACTCCAGGTGGTGGCAGCAATGGTGCGCAGTTCGCCTCTTGCCAGCGCCGGTTTCAGCAGGTTGGCGGCATCTGCGCCACCGGCCTGATTACCGGCACCGATAATGGTGTGGGCTTCATCAATAAACAGCAGTATCGGTGTCGGTGACTGTTGCACCGCATCAATGACATTTTTCAGCCGCTGTTCAAATTCCCCTTTAACCCCGGCACCCGCTTGCAGCAACCCGAGGTCCAAAGTACGTAGCGCCACCGGCTTGAGGCTTTCCGGCACATTGCCCTCGGCAATACGCAGCGCCAGCCCTTCCACCAGGGCGGTTTTCCCTACCCCCGGCTCCCCCACCAGAATCGGGTTGTTTTTGCGGCGGCGAGAGAGGATATCCACCATCTGGCGGATTTCGGTGTCACGGCCAAACACCGGGTCAATCTGACCTGCTTTGGCTTTGGCGGTGACATCCAGGGTAAATTTGTCCAACGCGTTCTGCAGGGCGGCAGACAGTTCGCCGGCCTTGAGCGCTGTGTCAGGGGTGGCGTCGGTGTGCAGTTCCGGTGAGTGGCCACTTTGTGCCAATTCTGCTTCCTGCTGCACTTCCGGACGTTCCTCCGACTGCATATCCAGCAGTGGGCGCAGGCGCTCCAGTTGGCTCTGCCCCAGGGTCAGCAATGGCCACAGCGCATCGCAGGCTATCAGTTTGGGTTTATCCACCAACGCCATCAGCAGGTGGACACTGCGGATAGACTCTTCCCCCGCCAGCGAGGCACGCAACCAGGCTTCTTGCAGCAAGGTCTGGGTGGTTTGCGCCAACTGCGGGCGGCTACGCACCGAGCGCGGGCGATTATCCAGCCAGGCCAGCAGCTCTTGCCACAGGGTGTCCAGCTCCCACTCGTAACGACGGGCCAGTACCGTGATATCCCCTTCCCCCTGTTCCAGGAGTTTCAGCAACCAGTGCTCCGGCAGGATTTCCGCATGGGCGCGGGTCTGGCACAGTGAGGCGGCCCCTTCCATGGCACGGGCACAGTAAGGGTTAAGACGACGTAACAGGATGGCTGGATTTTCCATAATTTTGTTCTCTCAAGGAATTACGTAACACAAGGGTATATCTGCTTTTATCGTGATAGGTTTCGGTCGCCAGACGTTTTATCTCTTATGCATACACCGAGCCTGCGACCGAATCAGGGGCCAAAGGCGTGGCCCCTGATAACCCGCGCCTGCGCCAACTCAGGCGGTCGCTGGCGCGACTGCTTTCACTCCGCTGCGGCGCATGACGGCCGGCTGCTACAGACGTATATGGACGCTCCCGATAATGCGAGTGTTTTCTTGAAAAAAGTGAACAGGTATTGCAGCCATATATCCGGTTTCTTTCTGGGTCTTGTTGTGACCCGAACCATGATGAAATCCGCCAGGTGAGTTCCTTACATCCCTACGGGTCAAAATACCCTCGTCTGTATCGGATTGTCTCACCTGCGGTCTTACCTGTTTCGCCATCTTCTTGATTACACATGCAACTACCGGACTGCGTTTTACTCTTGCTGACCCGTTATCACCCTTTGAGCTTGTCTCAATGGGTGATAACGGGTCGATATTCTGTTTCTTTCACCAGCATTGACCACAGAATACGTGCCGTTTTGCTCGCCTGCGCCACCACCGCTACGTTGTAGTTTTTCTTTTGCAGCAAGGCGAATAACCACGGCATGTCTTCTTTATGGCGTTCAATCACCGAGGCTACAGCACGGGCACCGTGTACCAGCAAATATCGAAAGTAGCCATCGCCTCGTTTGCTGATGCTGCCTAGCCGCTGTTTACCACCGCTGGAGTGTTCACGTGGTGTCAGGCCCAGCCAGGCGGAAAACTGTTTCGCACAATGAAATTGCTGTCCGTTACCAACCGACGCAACCAGATAGGTCGAGGTCAGCAACCCGACACCCGGCACTTTCATTACCCGCTGACAGGCTGGCTGGGTCTGCGCCCACTGGCTGAGCTCTTGCTCAATCAAGGTGACTTGGTCTTCCAACGACTGGATATGCTCAAACTGACGAGCAACACTGCGTCGAATAAATGGCGATAGCTCGATATCCCCATTTTCCAGAATATCGGGAATACCTTGATTAAACGCTTTCCGACCAACTGCCATAATGAGGCCAAACTCGGCCAGTATAGCCCGTAGGCTGTTTACACAGGCGATACGTTCCCGAATGAGGATGTCTCGCTCGGTATGCAAAGCAAGAACTGCCTGCTGCTCAGCGGTTTTTACCTGCACAAAGCGCATGTTGGGACGTGTAACTGCTTCACAAATCGCTTCGGCATCAGCAGCATCGGTCTTGTTGGTTTTGACGTAGGGTTTGACATATTGCGGTGGCATCAATTTGACCTGATGGCCAAACTGAGTCAGCACCCGAGCGAAATGATGACTCGAAGCACAGGCCTCCATCCCAATAAGGCAAGGTTCCAGTTGCATGATAAAAGGCACGAATTTATCGCGAGTCAGTTTTTTCTTCAGAACCGTCTTGCCATTGTGATCAACGCCATGAAGCTGGAAAACATTTTTTGCCAAGTCGATACCGAGGGTAGATACTTTCATTTGGACGCTCCTTCTTTTGAGTTTTCACGCTCACATTTTGGCACTTTGATGCCGTAAAAGTTGGAGCGTCCATCTCATTATCCCTGTCTGTCTCGCCTAAACTCACCATCCATGGCGAGTTTGCCTATGCGCCGCATCTGCGTTCAACGCCTTCAATGGCGTCAACCACCGTGCTCACTTGAATGACGGATTTATCGGTTGTCGGATCTCCCTGAATGATTGGCAAGTATTACTCTGAAATTAATTGCCATTAATTTTCCCTCTGTAGCTCGGTATGGCTTTCGAGCGCTGGATGAGCGGTGTTCCATTCACCACCGAAGAATGCGCCCGAGCAGGGGGCTCAAGAGCCAGCCCCCTGCACCCCGGCCCTGTGCCAGATCAGGCGGTCGCTGGCGCGACTACCCTCACTACGCCATGGCGCATCACGGCCGGCTGCGATTCACGTCCCTGTTCATCTCGCCTGAACCCGCCCTCCATGGCGGGTTCGCCTATGCGTCATGCCTTCGTTCAGCGCCTTAAATGGCACTCACCCCTCGAGCACATTTTACCTTCAGAGACGTTATGGGGTTATTGCAGCTCATTTCTTATCAGTGCTTATACCGATTATTTCGCCTTTTTGTCTTGCAGCACGGAAGCGTCTGTTTTGACACGCTACCGCCCTTCGCTATCAACCCAAGCGCACGAGGTTCAGTGTCCGAAATGTGTCGCACACAGAACAGAAGGTTCGTGTGCGAGGTCTAACCACTTTGCTCAGTACCCGTCGACAGGTACTCAGAAAAGTAAAGGGCGGACAGGCGAACCTGTCCGCGCCGGTATTACGCGGTAGTACGTTCGTTCCAGGAATCGGAATGAATGATGTTGCCGTCTTTGTAAGTCCAGGTGATTTTTTCGTAGCGCAGCTCTAACTGCTCCAGGTGGTTGTGTTTCTCATACGCCGGGTCTTTGATGTCGTGCATCACCGGGTTGACTTTCACGACCTTGACGTTTTCCAGTTTGGTGTTGAAGTACTCCACTTCCTGGCCCGCGTCATTGATTTTGTACCACTTGAACTCCGCTGACTTCAGGGTCTGACCGGTGGTCACTGCCTTGTACAGGTACGGGCTGGAGGCATCGATTTCCTTGGTAAACAGGAACGGGGTGTGAATACGGGTCCCCGTCAGTTTGCCGGTGTTGTTGTCAGTCGGGATATACAGGTTATGCTGCTGAGCAACGATTTCGATGCTGCCTTCACGGTCTTTGACATCAACAGAACCCTTGATGTCGGCACCGCCGTCATCCTTCAGCCACAGATATACTGGTATTGCCATTGGTTTTTCTCCATTTATACCGTCGTCATTCAAATTGCTGCGTTGTTGACTGCCTTCTCTCACCCGAATTACTTACTCCAGTAAGCTCATCGGGATTCGTTCAGTTGCCGCCTAGCTGCCACTCGAATGAGCTTGGGTACCTTGTTGTGTACCGTCACCATCCAGTGATGACGGCGGGTTGTTGTCCGGTACCTGGCAGGCGTCTGCCTGCGGTACCAGACTGATTTCGACACGCCGGTTTTGTGCCCGTCCGGCGTCCGTGTCATTCGGTGCCAAAGGTCGGCTGTCGCCATACCCCTGCACCGCAAAACAGCTTTCCGGCACATCACCGGTATCACGCATCCAGTTACGCACCGCTTCGGCACGTTGCAAGGAGAGCGTCTGGTTCTGTTTGGCATTGCCGGTGTTGTCGGTGTGCCCGCTGACCACTATCAGCCAGCCCGGTCTGGCCTTGATGCCCACCAGGGAATTCACCAGCATTTTGGTGGAATCGGGCTTCAGTACCGCCTTGCCGGAATCAAACAGCGACAGGCTGTCGAGGCGAACGATTTTCGGCTCGGCTTCCGTTTGCGGGGTCGACGGCGGCGGGGGCGGAATATAGGCGCGAATGGCCTCCAGGACCGGCAGATGCAGGCGCCCCCCCTGGTACAAGCCAAGGCTTATCCCCAGCGGGGCCCCATTGCGTGCCCAGTGGTCCAACTGCTGGGCGTCTTCACGCAGCACCTTGACCGCCTCGGCTTTCGGGGCGTAATTGTCCATCGAGATACCGTCATAGTGCGCAATATCAAAGCTCAACCGCTGTACAAGATGGCGGTTGTTCCAGCCACTGCTGCACAAGGCAGCGATGGCCGCCAGCGTGAACAGGGCAATCCCGCCACGCCAGGTGCGCTGGCGCGGGGTCAGGCCCCGCCCTTCCGGCAGCAGCGGCAGCACAAAATCCGGTAACAGCGAGTTGTCGGTGATAACCGCCTGGCCCGGCAACCAGCCTGCCGAACGGTTGAGGGCGGTCTGACGAGTCAGCCAGTGGGTCCACAATGACTGCGGCAGCGCGTCCGCCAGGGCCGGGCCCATGCCCCAGACTACCGCACAAGGCACAATGGCCGGGATATCCGGGTTAGGGGCACTGAATACGGACTGGACATGTTGCTCAAACCAGGCCATCAGGCTGTTGAACAACACCTGTTGTTCCAGTGCCGAGGTGCCCTCCGCCGTCACCCAGCGGGCCACCGAACAGGGTGCCGCCGACTCACGCCACACATTGACCTCGTCACCCGTCATGGCCGATTGCCACACCCGGTCACGCAGCAGGGCACTCCCCGCCTGACCATTGAGTACCAGCGGCACGCGATGCCCGGTGTCCCGTTGCAGTTGGCTGATTTGCCAACGCAACATCAGCAAGTCGCTGGTCAGCGTCTCGCTCTCCGGGTGTTGTTGCGGACACACCGTGACCATCACTGCCAGTTGGCGCCCCCAGTCGGGCCGTAACTGCAACAATTGACGGGCGACTTGAGCCACATCCTGACCGGCCTCCACCCGCACCCAACAGCCTTGCGACACCACCAGAACAGGCGAGGCGGCAGGCCAGGGCTGGGCTAAATCACCGCATACCAGCACTACCGGCTGGCGATAACTGGCCTCGGGCAGCGCATCCAGGCTCACCGCCACGCCACGCCCATGGCGGCGGCTGGCCAGGCGCCAGCACAGGGCAATCAACAGCCAGCACAACACCATCAGCCCCAGGGAAGACAGGCGTGACAGGGGCAGAAAAACCAGGCAGACCACGCTGACCAGCAACGCCGCCCACAGCGCCAGCAAACGGTGTTGTAACGCACTCATTTCACCGCCCCCGGCAACAGGGTGGCCAATATCTGGCTCAGCCAGTGGTCAAGCCCCCACCACAGCGCCGCCAGCACCAGCACACTGAACCCCATCCAGGCAGGCCAAGAGGCGAGCCAACGGCCCAGACGACTGCGCCCACCACGGGCCGACGCCAGCAGCGGGGCGTTCTGCGGATGGCTGAAGGGGGCGACCTGCTCACTCAGTGCCTTGACCAGTTGGCGCCGCGCCGGATCATCCAACTGCCGATAACCGCCGAGAAAACCCAGTATCATCACCCGGTGGAAACAGGTCAGCACCGCGCTGTCCGGGGCCGGTTCATGCAGCACATCACGCATGCGGTTGCACAAGGCATCCCCCGCTTCCAGCGTCCCGAGAAAATGACCCTGCAACGGCACGTCGTACCACTGTACGCAGGCATCATCCTGCACCCCGCGCCCCTTGACCACTTCGTCAATCAGCGCGCACTGGGCATACAGGATATGCTGGCGATTGGCCTCGCTATAACCGGCCTGTTTCAACGCCTGCTGGACCTGTTCAACGTCCGCCACACAGCGTTCCCACAGTACACGCCCTTCCCCTTCCTGAAACTCGGGGCCATGGCGCAGGCTAATCACCTGCAGCCAGGTGTTTTGCAACAGCGCGTCAATATCACACTTTTTTATCTGACTCATAGCGTTCTCTGGCTCATGTTCTCAGCACCGCAAACAGCTCAAGCTCAGGCTCGCCAAGCATGCCTGGGACATAGAACATACAGTTGCCACTCTCCAGCATCTCGCGCGCCGCCGGGTGTGATAAATCCAGGGAGAAATACTGGTTTTCCAGGCGCAACGGGATAGCCGCAGGGACGTGACGCAGCGGTTTGAGGGGCACGCCCTGTTGCGAGGCATTCACCAGGCTGGCGACATAATCGGGACTGCCCACCTTGCACTGGCGCGGGAACTGCTCCTGAAGTTGCGCCACCGGCAGCGGTGAACGCACCGAGAGGTAATAATCCGCCCCTTCGCGCAGACGCGGGTCTTGCAGACGCGCCAACCACTGATGCAGACGCTTGTCGTGCTCGAGCTCAATGGACACCACCCGTGATGGCAGGCTGGCTTCCAGCAAGTCACTCAGCAAATCAAACAGCGGCGGAAACACCTCATTGAGTTGCTCATGCTGCCAGGCCGGTATCGCACTGACCTGATGCTCCAGCGAGAACGTCAGCAGACTGCCCGCCAGACGCGCCAGTTCAGGATAGAGCCGCTCCGGTGGACTTTGGGGAAAACGCAGGAACTGCCCCAACACCGGTTCGGCACTGTTGAGCGCATTGAGCAACCAGAACAGCGACACATCGGCCACGGCAAAATCTGCCATGCGTTCATTGCTCTCACGGCGCATCGCCATCAGGCGGGTCAACCGCGCGCGCAACTGGGTCATCAGTTGTTCAAGCTGGTTCAACAACCAACGGCTGCTTTCCACCTTCAGCAACGGCGGCAGAAAAGTATCATCCAGTGACCAGGCACCCTGCATATCCTGCTGCAAGCGCGCCACCGGGCACACCAGGTAGTCACTGTTATTCTGGTGAGCAAAACGTAATGTCAGTTCGGGCTGCAAAATGGCTATCTGGCGGGTGTCATCGCCAAATTGATTGCGCACATCACGCCAACGCTGACGATAACGGGTCGGGCGCTCCGCCACTTCCTCCGGGGTAAGGCAGTTGCCGCCGTTGGCACGCAACATCGGCAACGCCAGCACCACCACCACCTCCTGCTGTGCCGTATCGAGTGCCAGTACCGGCGGCAGGCTATCGGCATTGTCGGTATCGACCAACGTGCCATCCTGAAAGCGCACCTGCAAATGGCGCCCCTGAAGGCGCCCCAGTTTTAACGCGTCAAGGTCAAACGCCGCCTGGAGCACGCCCCAGGGATGCGTCAAACCCATCTGTGCCAGACATTCCGTTGACCAGGCCGCATACGCGGCCTGCTGCTGGAAATGCTGGGGCGAGACCATGATCCCCCGCCCCCATAACGGTTGTTCCGTTTTCACACTTCACCTGCCTTAGGCTTTGGCTTTTGGCATCTGCGAAACCAGTGACAGGTTGATATCCATCCCTTCCACCTGGAAGTGCGGAATGGCGTACAGTCTCACGCGGAAGAAGCCCGGGTTGTCCTCGATGTCTTCCACAATCACCTTCGCATCGCGCAGCGGGTGAGAGGCTTGCAGTTCATCACCCGGGTCGGTCATCTCGGTCACCAGGCTACGTACCCAGGTATTGAGCTCCAGCTCCAGCAGACGGCGGTCCTTGGTGGTACCGATGTTTTCACGCTGGATCAGCTTCAGGTAGTGAGCGATACGCGACAGCAGGAAGATGTACGGCAAACGCGCGTTGATGCGGCTGTTGGCAGTGGCATCGGCGGTGTCGTATAGTGCCGGCTTCTGGGTGGAGTTGGCGGAGAAGAAGCAGGCGTAATCGCGGTTTTTGTAGTACGACAACGGGATGAAGCCCAGGTTGGCGAAATCAAATTCACGGGTTTCCGGGATCATCACTTCGGACGGGATTTTCACCTGATTGCCAGTACCCAGGTCATACAGGTGAATCGGCAGGTCTTGCACCGCACCACCGGCCTGCGGGCCACGGATTTGTACACACCAGCCGTTATTAATGAAGCTGCGCACCATGTTGGCGGCAAAGGCAAACGAGGCATTGGTCCACAGGTAACGGTCATGGTCCGGGCCTTTGACCTCTTCCACGTAGTTGAAGCTGCGTACCGGCACGGTATCTGGGCCATACGGCAGGCGACCCAGCACGCGCGGCATCACCAAACCAATGTAGCGGGAGTCATCGGTCTCGCGGAAGGATTTCCACTTGATGTACTCGGCGCGGTCAAAATAGTTGCCAATGTCTTTGATAGCGGCAACATCGGCCATATTGTCTTTCAAGAAAAATTTGGGCCCGGCTGAACCGATAAATGGCATATGGGCAGCGGCAGAGACTTTTGATATATTACGCAGCAGCGCCACATCTTGTGCCGAGGCATCGAACTCATAAGAAGAAATCAGTGCAGCAATCGGCTCGCCACCAGGCGTATCGTATTCATCAATATACGTGTGCTTGTACAGCCCGGTCTGGATAATCTCCGGCGCATCTTCAAAATCCTGACGCAAATCTTCCTTCGACAAGTCCAGCAGTTCAATGCGCACGTTCTGGCGGAAATCGGTCTTGTCCACCAGGGATTTGACGCCGCGCCACAATGACTCTACCGCCTGAAACTCTTCATGATGCAGCACCGCATCCAGTTGGCGGCTGATCTGAAAGTCCAGTTCGGCGATATGGTGGTCAATCAGGGTTTTATCCAGTTTTTCCACTTTGGTGCCGGCCAGGCGCAGACGCTCGAGGAACACCTGCACCCCGGCGGTCAAACGTTCATCGGCCGTGGCATCAGACATCGCCTGGGCATCCTGCCAGCTGTCCAGCGCACTGAGGTGGGAAACCGGGCTCAGGTTGATTTTTTCAAACAGGGAGGCATAAACACCGCCTGCTGCTGGGCGCTCTAATACCACGCTTTCACCCGCGGTCGCATTTTCATGTTTTACAGTCATTAGCATTATCTCGTGTTAATCCATTAAAAACCGGTCGCCGGTTAAGGCTGTTGAGGCGCCAGGGCAGACAGTTCAGAACGCAGTTCATTGCTCAGGGCAGGGTCACGCAGGATTTTTTCCAGCTCTTTACGGAACGCCTGGTTATCCAGCAGGTTGGATGTGAGGTCACGCAGCAGACTGCGCATCGCCAGCATGGCTTTCAGTTGCGGGATTTGACGAGCAACCTGTTCCGGGGTAAAGTCTTTCATGTTCTGGAAGGTCAGGCAGATATTTTCTTCACTGCCATCCCCCGCCAAGGTATTTTCCACCGCAATATTGACAGAAGGTGAGAAATCCTGTAGGACGCTATTAAAATTATTTTTGTTAATATTTTGCTTTTCGCGCTCAGACAATGAGGCCGTCTCTTGACCATGACTAAAGTCACCCGCCACCAACAATTTCAACGGTAATTCGGTCTTCTTTTGCGCCCCTCCTGTATGGAGGTTTAATTTCAGGTTGATCCTGGCTTTCGGTATTTCATTTTGGAAGGAATTTGACATAGCTAACCCTGTTCAACAAAGAGAATGAAGAACGGTCTGCCCCGGAAAATAAACCGGTATGGCCCCTTGCCAAACAACCACTTCCTTTTGCATCACCGGATGCAGACAACAACAGGGTCACCAACCAACCTATTTATATAACAAGATAAGGGCAGAGCGCTGTGTATCATAAGTTTTTCTGAGACTGGAAAAATGGTCAGATAAAAACCTATGGCGACCACAATAGAAGCATTAAGGAAATTAATAAACAAGATAATTGTAAGTAAATATTTCAAACCCCACCAGAGCGCATTATACCTCACTTCAATGATTTATAAGATTTTTCTTAATATGACTCCCAGGGAATCCCAACAATGCTTTGCGCTGTAGCTGCATTAATCAGTAGCCGATTAACACAGAAAAAATTGTTGTGCTATAGGCATTTTTTCTTAATAAGCTGCCGACCAGTGATTGTTTGTGCAAGATGTCTCAACGTATCACTGAGTTCTATGGCGTTCCTCACTAGAGCCTCTCCGCCTATTGTGGCAATATTGCCGTCTTCGATCAGCAGTGCCACATCTATAAATGCCGTCTGTAAGTGCCAGGGTCTTTGAATACAACGCTATAAGGAATTTTCGTGATGCTAAGTGTTTTAAGTTTTACCTGGTTTGAGGTGTTTATGATATTAGTACTGCTGTCGACCCTCTGTATTGCGGCGGGAGTGCTTTTATTTTTACTGGTAAAGTCACTCAGGCATTCTAGAAGCCGTATCCTTTTGCTATGGATGGTGTTACCTCAATTGCTAGCCATACTGATCATTTGGTGGTGGCTAAATTTCTACAACGTCGACGAAACTTTCAGCATGTTTATCGCCGCTTCTATAGCCATGCTGCTAGGGATAGTGATTGGTTCTTTCGTCTTCAGTACGCTGAAGTCGATCACTTATGGACTATTATTTGGCCATTTCTTTGCACTGATATTATTTATCTTCTTCTTTGGCATCTCAGAGACAAATTTGTCTACCAAACTACAGACTGGCAAAGATATGCGCCAGCTACGTGATATCGACCAAAGTAGTGAGGCATTTAATCGCCGACTTGAGGATCCGGAATTCCTCCAGGAAATGTTGCACAAAGCCGTAGAGAGCTCGGATATGCCTGAAGCCACGTTTCGTGAATTGCTGGCCAGAGGCGCGGACCCATTTCAGACACATGCCTATGATGGCACCATCTTCTCAATAGCGGTAAAACGTCACAATCTTAATGCACTACGTGCGTTTAGCGAGTTGTTGGATGGTGATGATGAACAGGCAAAAAACAACCGTGCCTTTCTGCGCCAGGAAAATCCGTTAGATCAGAATTTCTACTTTTCGGATATACCAACGAAAGAAGAAAAGCAGCAGTATAAAACTACCGCGAAAATTATCCTCGATAAAATACCTGAGCTCCTGAGCAATGAGGTTTACGCCAGAATTTTACCGGAAGCCAGTGTGGAACTAATTCAGTTTTTATGGGGGTACCATCCTCCTGAAAAACCCGTTTACCGTATTCAGGCCGAAGCACTGCTGGGTATGGTGGCTGTTGCGGATAAAATCGCCGCCACTCCTGGCATTCTTAAGGAGAAACCTGCCGCCCATCACGCTGAATCACTGTTGGAATACCTGATTGAGTATGCTCCACGTCCGGTGATCCAAGCCATTCTTGAACGCAACGTAATTCAGTGGGCGGATTATAAAGATAGCGACGGGAAAAACCCGGCACTGGCGGGGGCTATCCGAAATAGGATTCTGTCACCTTAAACCAGAGATTAAAGAACACTCTCGGTTAACCGTGTAGGTCCGCCATAGCCAGAAACCAATATTACCATTCAAGGCAACGGGGAACACCTTCCCCCATGCACTTAGCTATGAGTGATAACGATTTTCCCCACGTGTTGGCGTGAAGCAAAACGTTGCCAGGCTTGTTTGGCTTCGGCAAATGGAAAAACGCTATCAATGACCGGGATAATTTTGTGTTGAACCAGTACTCTATTCATTTGTTCAAAATCTTCACGTGAACCAACACTAATCACCCGAAAGCGTGCGCCATTCTTGAACAGGCTGAAGAAATTGATTGCCTGCGCATCATGAGCCACAAAACCGACCAACGCCAGTTCCCCCCCAATACAGATAGAATCGATTGACTGGTTTAGCGTACCGGGTCCCCCGACTTCGATCACTCGGTTAACCCCCTGCCCAGCCGTTAAGCGTAATACTTCCTGACTCCATGCTGGGTGTTGCACATAGTTAATGATTTCATCTGCGCCCAATGCCTGTAACTGTGCGGCTTTACTTTCACTTGAGGTAGTGGCAATAACCCGGGCCCCCATTGCTTTTGCTAACTGTATCGCAAACAGTGAAACGCCACCGGTGCCTAAGGTTAGTACCGTCTCCCCCGCTTTTATCGGCCGATCACCGTTAAGGGCCGACCAGGCAGTGACTGCAGCACAAGGCAGCGTTGCTCCCTGGTCAAAGCTGAGGTAATCGGGTAAGGGTAACAGTGACTCCTCGCTAACCACCTTATATTCAGTAAGCCAACCATCGCGATTACTGCCATAAACCTCATCCCGTGCCGAGGCCTGAAAAGAGCCGCCAAACCAGCGAGGCATGAAAGTATTCACCACCCGATCGCCAACGTTAAAGCGTTCGACACGTTCGCCAATTTGCATCACTTCACCCGCCGCATCTGATAATGGGATATGTCCAGGGCTAGACGGCAAGGTGTATTGGCCGTTCATAATCGCCAAGTCTCGATAATTCAGCGAAGTTGCGCGTACCCGGATTAACACCTCCCGAGCCTGCGGCACAGGTAAGTCCTCCTGATAAAGGCCTAAGTGTTCAAGATTGCCAAATTCTTTGAAACGATAGCTTTGCATCTGAGTATTCCTATGGCGATAAATACGCTACTTCCATATGTATTAGATTGCTAACAAGTGCATAACACTCTCTTGATAACGAGTACCGCTGGCTGCTCCCAGAGGAAAGGCGGCATCAATCGAAGCCAGTTCACTGTTCGTCAATGTCACGTTTAATGCTGCGATATTTTCCTCAAGATTGTTGATTCTGCGAGTGCCAGGAATCGGCACCAAATATTCCCCCTGTGCCAATACCCAGGCCAGTGCTAATTGTGCGGGTGAACAGCCTTTATCCCGCGCCATGGCCTTGATTTGTTCAACCAGGTAAAGATTGCGGGCAAAGTTATCCCCTTGAAAACGCGGGTTGTCTCGGCGAAAATCATCAGCATCAAAATCTTCTAGCTTTTTAATCGCTCCGGTCAAAAAACCGCGACCTAGGGGGCTGTATGGCACAAAACCGATGCCTAAGCGTTTACAAGCCGCCAATACTTCATTTTCAGGATCTCGGGTCCATAGCGAATATTCACTTTGCAGCGCAGTGATCGGGTGAACTTTATGGGCTCTCTCTAGCGTTGGTGCTGATGCTTCACATAACCCGAGATAACGCACTTTCCCTGCGGTTACCAACTCAGCCATGGCGCCAACGGTTTCTTCAACCGGAACATTAGCATCAATACGATGCTGATAATAAAGGTCAATACAGTCGACCCCCAGGCGTTTTAAACTGGCATCACAACTTGCATGAACATATTCTGGCCGACCATTCACATGGCGCAGATGAAGGTCATTCGCGTCCAACTGAATACCAAATTTGGTGGCCAAAAATACGTTATCACGCCGCCCTTTAATGGCGCTGCCAACCAGACGTTCATTAGTATGTGGGCCATACATATCTGAGGTATCAAGGAAATTAATACCACGCTCCAAAGCATAGTGTAGCGTGATGCGTGATTCATTATCATCATGAGCACCATAGAATGCGCTCATCCCCATACAGCCAAGCCCGATGGCAGAGACTCGCGGGCCATCTTTACCTAATGTGCGCCTTTGCATCACTCCTCCTTGTTTCTCAGTGGATAACTCAGAAAATTGGCTTATCGCCAACAACTACCGGCTTAATTGCTGGTGATGAATGGCGGAAATGGATTCAGTAAGCTCAAGAGCGAAGAAATTCAGGGTGTAACTTTTTTCCAGATGTTCCTGCAACGCTGACTGGTCGGTAAAAATTTCCCAGAGAGTAAACTCTTGCGGGTTACTCTCATTTTGAAAAATCTTAAAAAGCTCACATCCTGGTTCTTTTACTGTTTCCTCGATTAAATCCAGAATGGCAGATTTCAGTTCAGCCTCTTTGCCTGGTTTGGATTTAATTAACGCCGTTGCTTCAGCCTTGTGGTTCATGGTCATTCTCCTCTGGTAAAAAACATTTATCGCAATCGATGAGAAATTGTAGACAAGGCGGATTAATGAAACTAGATTGAATAATTAAATCTTAAATTCCATATATGAAATCATGCTGGATGAATTAGCACTGTTTGTCAGTACGGTTGAAGCGGGCAGTTTGCGGGCAGCAGCCGAGAAAGTCTCTATGCCGGCCCCGACGCTCACCCGTCGCTTGCAGAAGTTAGAACAGCACTTGGGTTGCCGTCTGTTGCATCGTAGCGCGCGACGGATGACCCCGACCCGCGAAGGCTGGCAATATTATGAGCTGTGCCGACCACTGATACATTCTCTGCAGCAAGCCACCGCCAAGCTGGATGTAACACTGCATGAAGTTAGCGGGCTGATCCGCGTATTGGCACCAACGGATTTAGCCAATGATAATTTGGCTCCAGCCTGGATATCATTTATGACGCAATATCCAGAAGTGCGGCTCGAGCTGGAACTGAATAATTACACGCAGGATTTAATCGGCAGTGGTGCAGATCTCGCGATCCGTGTCGGCGCTCAACCAGATTCATTACTCAATATGCGGAAATTAGGGCAGAGCAAAGCAGTCCTGCTGGTAGCGTCTCCCGGTTACCTGGCTAAAAATGGCACCCCAGAATCAATAGAGGAGCTAAAGCAGCACGACCTGCTGATTAGTACCCCATTATCCACCTGGTCAATGCGGCACCGCCAAAGCGGCGAATCGGTAAGCTGGCAACCTCAAGGGAAGTTTTGTGTTAACGGTGTCTATCTGGCACTACAAGCCGCCTTAGCGGGATTAGGGATCTTGTTTTGCCCAGAAAGTTTGTGCCATAACCCACTGCAACGAGGGGAGCTTATTCAACTATTACCAGAGTGGCAGACCTCCTCACGTGAGATTTATGCTGTATGGTCCCAGCAACAATATGTTCCCGCCAGGGTCCGCGCGCTAATTGAGCATCTAGCCACCTTTTGCCAGCAAAACCCCTTGTTGATGGTATGAATCTGTTGCTTAACCTACACTGTCTGTACTTTTTACTATGCTGAGATGTTGCAAAAACCAGGGGACACCATGAGCACACCGCCAGAAACCACGCTAACGGCAGAGCAAGCCCTCGACAAACTTGAGGAGATGTACAACGCTTCGGTATCTGCCTTGCGTGAAGCCATCAAGGATTTTATCGCCCATGGCACCTTGCCAACAGCACAGGCACGGGATAATGGGCTGTTTTCTTACCCTGAGCTGCGCATCCACTGGGAAGGGGAACCGCCAACCCCGAGTAAAACTCGGGCTTATGGTCGCTTTAATCGACCAGGTAAATACACCACCACCATTACTCGCCCGCAGTTGTTGCGCCCTTATTTAGCCGAGCAACTTGCTTTGCTGGAAAGTGAATACACCGCAACCATTGAAGTGCTGCCCTCACAACAGGAGATCCCCTTTCCTTATGTGATCGATGGTTCCAATCTGCTGTTGGATAGGAGCATGAGCGCCAGCCTTGCCAAGCACTTCCCTACCACTGAGCTGGCACAGATCGGGGATGAAACCGCTGATGGGTTGTTCCATTTTGCCAAGCATTTCCCCCTTTCCCATTTCGATGCGCTGCGTACCGATTTTTCACTCGCACGCCTGCGCCACTATACCGGCACGCCGGTAGAGCACTTTCAACATTTTATCTTGTTCACCAACTATACCCGGTATGTTGATGAATTCGTCCGTTGGTCCTGTAGCCAAATCGCCGATCCTGACAGCCAGTACCATGCCTTGTCCTGTGCTGGGGGGCACTATGTGACAGCAGAAAACCTCAATCAGCAACAAGCTGCCTCTGATTTGGCCTGGAAAAATCACCAGATGCCCGCCTATCATCTGATTGCCAACAATGGCCAAGGGATCACTCTGGTCAATATCGGTGTCGGCCCTTCAAATGCTAAAACCATTTGTGACCATCTGGCGGTACTGCGCCCACATGCCTGGCTGATGATTGGCCACTGTGGTGGTCTGCGGGAAAGTCAGTCAATCGGTGATTATGTGCTGGCACATGCTTATCTGCGTGACGACCATGTTCTGGATTCCGTTCTACCGCCAGATATTCCGATCCCCAGTATTGCTGAGGTACAACGTGCGCTATTTGATGCTACCAAAACAGTGAGTGGTATGCCGGGGGAAGCGGTCAAACAGCGGTTGCGTACCGGTACCGTGGTCACTACCGATGACCGTAACTGGGAGCTACGTTATTCCGCTTCTGCACGGCGCTTTAACCTTAGCCGAGCCGTGGCGGTAGATATGGAAAGTGCGACCATCGCCGCGCAAGGATACCGTTTCCGGGTACCTTACGGCACATTGTTATGCGTATCGGATAAGCCATTGCATGGTGAGATCAAGTTACCTGGTCAGGCAAACCGTTTTTATGAAGGAGCGATCTCCGAGCATCTGCAGATTGGGATTTGCGCCATCGACCTGCTCAGGGCTGAAGGAGAGCGCCTGCACTCCCGCAAGCTTCGCACCTTCGATGAGCCTCCATTCCGCTGATCACCCCAGCGCAATTCAAGCCGCAGCGGTGTTGGTTCAGCCAACGCCAACCGCTGCGGCCTGGCCTTTCCGGTTACTGAACCTCTCCTGACTGATTGTTGTTATCGTTATTGCTGGTTTGACTGGCCGATTCGGCTATCACATCAAGGATCCGTAGGTTATAGACCATCGTCGCTGCTGGCGGTATATCGGGTGCAAAACCGTTATCACCATAAGCCAACTTTGGGGGCACCACCAGGGTCATGTTGCCATGGTTCTTGAGCTTACCCATTGCCTCGCGAAACAGCGGTGGATAGGCGCTTAAAGGTTGTGAAATTGAGGTGCCAGTCAGTTCCATGTCTTTGATCACTTTGCCATCCGTCAGGCTCTCTTTCACCACCACTATCACCGTATCTTGCTCACTAAATTTTTGGTCACCGGCATAATTGATACGATAATAAAAGCCTTGTTCAGACTTAACGACTCCCGGCTGTTTTTTAAACTTGTTGATATATTGGCTGCCTTGCTGCTCATTCTGTCGTTTGATCTTTTTATACTGACTATCCAGCTCAACTTCACTGGCCTGTAAAGCCGTAACAATCTGCTCTTGGGGCAATTTTGGCTGGCCATTGATCACATCGGTGACACCCGCCAGCGCCAATTGATGATTAACCTCCACCCCTTGTGATTTTTTGCTATCCAGTAACATTAGAATGTCACTACCCAAGGCGGTGCCGATGGCATAGTCGCGTTTTTCCTGCTCACTTTTAGGGTTGATTGCAGCAACCACCAGCTTGGTTTGATGCTTCTCGCTATCAGTCAACTTTTGTTGGAGTTGTTTAAGAGAGTCGGTTTTCTGCTGATTCTCTTTGCTCTGCGTAGCCAATTGCCCCTGTAACATCGCATTTTCCTGCTGGCTGGCTTGTTGTGCCTGTTGCAACTGCACAAGCTGCAATGATTTCTGCTCACCATCCTTAGTTTGTGCGGCTAACTGTTGCTGTAATCGGGTCAGTTCCTGCAGAGCTTGTTGCAGTTGTGTCAATTGCTGAGATTGCCGGGCATTATCCTGGCTGGTTAACGCCAGTTGTTGCTGTAACTGCTTTATCTGTTCAGCTTGCTGTTGGTTATCTTGGCGCTGGGCTACTAACTGCTGTTGCAGCAGCGTGCTGGCTTGTTGATCTTGCTGGCGTTGTTGCGAATGTTCCTGGCCGGTTAATGCCAGTTGTTGCTGTAACTGCTTAATCTGTTCGGCTTGCTGTTGGTTATCTTGGCGTTGGGTCGCTAACTGCTGTTGTAGGAGTGTGCTGGCTTGTTGATCTTGCTGGCGTTGTTGCGAATGTTCCTGGCCGGTTAATGCCAGTTGTTGCTGTAATTGCTTAATCTGTTCGGCTTGCTGTTGGTTATCTTGGCGTTGGGTCGCTAACTGCTGTCGCAACAGCGTGCTGGCTTGTTGATCTTGCTGGCGTTGTTGCGAATGTTCCTGACCGGTTAACGCCAGTTGTTGCTGTAATTGCTTAATTTTATCTGTTTTTTGCTCATTCTGTTTGGCCTGTACCGCCAATTGCTCTTGTAAACTCACCAGTTGCTGCTGATTTTGCTGTGACTGTTTTATTAACTGCTGTTTGTCACTGTTATTACTGAGTTGTATCAACCATTGCTGCGGTAATTTCAATAATGCCTGCTTCAAGCTGGCGTATTCAGAAGCCTGAGGTTGTTGCTGTGATGGTTGTTGCAGTAATGACTGTTGCTGTAATGATTGTTGCTGTAATGATTGTTGCTGCGATGGTTTTTTACGCAATGCCTCCAGGTCTACTTCTTGCTTACTGATTTTCCCCTTTAGCTGACCAATAGTATCCTGCAGCGCCTGTATTTTTCGGATATCACCTCGGGTACTTTCATTGGCGGGCTTAATTAATACATCAGGTGAATTTGCTGGGATAAGCTTGCTGCTTGCAGGGTATTGCGTAGCACTGGGTGAAGGTATCAAAAGCAAGACTTCAGGTGAAGTGCTCTCTTGATTGGTAAGCACTTCCAGTAAGTTCAATGTCTCCGCGGTGGTCGTCGCGGTTCCCTCGGCCCTTACACCACCCAGCGGCAGCGCCAATGTCATCAACACACCGCAATATATCCTGCGTTTCACATCAACCCTCCCCCTTCTGTATCAAGCCTTGCATCACTTCGCGCGCAATATCGGCACATAATTGATTGGTCTTATATTTGTACAAGGCGTCAATCGTATCTTTGGTCGCCGGGTTGACCTCACCGCGCACGCTGTTATAGAGCGAGGCATTATTAACCAAACGATTGAAGTGAGCTTGCTTGGCTGCATAAGCCTTCGGGTTGATCTGCTTCAGTGAGGCAAGTTCACTCTGACACAAGCCAATCTGGCTGGCTTTATGTTCCTCAACCACTTTCGGGGTGGCAACCTCGCTGTTGGATTTAACCGGAGCCTGTATGTTCACTGTCTCCGGCTGATGGGTTTTCTTTGCAGTAGCCTGACAGCCCGCCAACAGCAAAATACCGCACCATAACACGCCTAAATAGAATTTCTGTTGACTGCTTCTCATGGAAAATACCTTTTAAAAATGGTCATACTTAAAATTAATTCAGTTAAATCTAAGCAGGCGTGGCAAAGAGAAACCTTCTTAGAGACACATTGAAATAGGGCCGACACATCACACGGCTGATTAAAACTGTACTAGCCCTGCAACTCACATTATTTTTACCTAGATACATCGATAGTTAACTTAGCGCATTGCGGCAATATAATACTGATATATTTTCACTCCGGCAACCCTTAGTGTTTTAAGGGCTTTCTATTTAGGTGAACAACTAAACCTTACCGATACCACTTTACAAATCCACCACAACAAATTAATTAACCTCATAGAATCAACTTAACATGATGATTTTTATTGATAAATTAAAAAATAAAAGAATAAATAAAATTAAAATTGGCGGAGTTTTACCAGCATTAAACCATTCAGAGAAATTACTATTTTTTTAAATAAATTCACCGAGTGAATAATAAATCATTAAGGATGGCATCAATAGTTCTTTTGATAATCAGAATATAGCAAGTGAATAGTTAGAATTTTCCTAAATAATATTTTTTACATTCACGCCTGATATGATGCAGAAATTAATTATGGTGATGGCACCAATGAGCCATCATCCTAGAAAATATTTGTGGCGATAAAGACAACATGCCCCCCTATAACCTCTCCCCCATTACAGCGCCTTGCGCAAGGTGATATTGATGCGGTGTGAACCCACCAACGAGTGATAGCCCTCTTTCACCGGCATAATACCGTGAAAACAGAGACGTGAAAGCCCGCCCCACACCACCACATCGCCATGAGCGAGGGGAATACGTCTGGTTTTGTCACTGCGTTGCAAACCACCAAACTGAAAAATGGCCGGTAGCCCCAGCGATATCGACACAATCGGTGCGCTAAAGTCACATTCATCTTTATCTTGATGCAATGAAAGTTTACTCCCAGGATCATAGCGATTAAATAAACAGGCATCGGGCACATAGTGACCAAAACCCGCTTGCATCGCTGCTTCATCCGCCAGTGCCATCAGGATTTCGGGGATATCAGGCCAGCATTTTCCGCTACCCGGGTCACGTTGCGAATAACCATAGCCGTGGCTGTCACTATTCCAGCCGTTGCCACACCAGCTCATCGCCACCGACATGGTAAATCCTCCTGGCGTCGTCATATGCCGCCAAGGTACCTGATCCACCACACTATTCACCGCTGCCAGCAATTCGGCACCATGGTTGCGGGCAAAGCCATGTAGCACCAGCGCACCGGGAGCGATTTCTTCACGCCATGGGGGAGGAAGTGCATCTTCAAACAGGTCGATCGTCATTGCCTACCTATCATTACCAATGAATTAATTTTGTGACAATGTCACAAAGCAGTGCAAGCGGAGAATATAATATACCAGATTGCTTAAAATGCAGGTAAAGGGCACAGCACCCTGTGCCCCGTCAGACTGCCGCTAGAGCATCGTCTTCATGGTTTTTTCAAAATCACTCCAGGCGCAGAACCCTTGTTTATCGATAGGGCAACCTTCCAGCGCCAAGGTGACGCGCTGTGGTGGATTTTGCAGCGTTAACGGGGTAGCGCCCCGCAGTTGCTCGGTAGATTGATAGACATACTCTATCTTCAACAAATCACGATTATCCTTAGCGTCGTGCCAACGCTGAAACACTAATTTGCCGCCAATGGGGGTTTTCTCATATTGGTTCGGTAAATGGTAAGGTTTGAATTTCATCGCCGAAAGCAGTGAAGCAATATTGGAATCATGCCCCACCAGCAGCGTCAGTTTGGGGGAATCGGATTTACGTTCCCCTATCAACACCGAGTTAATATAGGTGAGTAGCGGTTTAGCAACGTTCTGAGCCACTACCGGCGAGGTGAACAGCGAGTCCTGATAGCCATCTTTCAACTTAGCTAACTGCTGCCACTGCTGTGGCGTGGTGACTTTGCCCCAAGCCACCTCCTTGATGGGGAAACCTTCGTAGTATTGCAGCATAAAGGCATCCACCAACGAATTGCCTACTTTCAATGGCCCGGACACCCCCGGTTCTTTGCCCGCTACCGCACTCATTTTGCTCGGTTCAGCCGTCAGGTCGCACTGCTTATCCTGCGTGCAGGCGGTAGAGTGCGGATAATCGATAATCTCTGCCAACTGCTTATAGGACGCGTCCAACTTTTGTGAAGCCAGAGCGGCATTCATGGCACTTAACGCCTGTTGATTAAAAGCTTCGCTGGTATCAGTGATAATCGGGTTAAAGGTGGGGTCCATCTCGCCCATTTTATCTTGATGATGAACGGTGATATCACAGCCAGGAAAGGCCCCGCTGGTAAAGAACTGTGCGGTCGCCACGGTACGTTGCAAACTGTTGGCATAAACATAAACGCTCTCTTTAGCCGGGCAACCTTCTGCTGGCAATACCCCGGCCTGCTTGAGCCAGGCATTAAAGTAGTGCCCCATATACACTTCCAGCACGCCACCTTTGGTGGTCAACAAACCACCCGGTGTATCCCACTGTGGCCAGGCTTTCGGGGTGGACTGCGCCAATACACTGCCATTGTTCGCCAGCGGCGCACGTAAATTATGGCGGCTCATCACCAGCACCTGTTCCAATTGATAATGGTGAGTTTCAGCAACAACGGTGGCACTAAACAGTAGAGGTAAGCAGAATAATAAACGGTTGTTTTTCATTAGCGAGGCTCCCTAAATATGATTATTTTTAAAGGGTTAATGTTCACTGGCTATCATGGGGGCATTAGAGAGGAAAGTATGTGAGAGGTATCACGGTGAGGGGGAACAGCAGCCATCGGTGGATGGCTGCTGATTCAATCAATACCACAGGCTGAGAATTGGCCAGCCAATTAACAGTAATGCCGAGATATAGACCACGCCAAGGATGCCCCCTAGCCGCCAATAATCTTTCGATTTCACATAGCCACAGCCGTAAATGATCACCCCCGGGCCGGTGGCATAAGGCGTCAAGACCCCCATGATACCGATAGACAGCACCAGCAGAATGGACAGATGCTCCATCGGTACCCCTGGCAACCCTTTACCCACCGCCAAGATCACCGGCAGCATAGTTGCAGTGTGGGCTGAAAGGCTGGCAAACAGGTAGTGTGCATAATAGAACACCAGCACCAGCATAATCACCGTCATTTTTGGTGAGAAACCGTCCAGATGCGTACTCATGGTGGCCGCGAACCAGTCAATAAAACCGGAGCGCGTCAGGCCACTGGCCATCACCACCAGCGTTGCCAGGTTAACCAAGGTATTCCAGGCACTGGAATACTTGGTAATCGCCTGCCAACTCACCACTCTCAGTGCCAGCATCAGTGAAACCGCCAGCAAACACACGGCTGTGGCGTCAACCAAATGACCACCAAATACCCACAGACTCAGGCTAAGAAGTACCAGACCAATCAGGGTATATTCTTTACCCGTCAGTTTGCCCATCTCCCCCAGTGCCGTGTCCGCCCAACTGGCCACTTCATTACTGTGAGTCACTTCTGGCTTATACAAGTAGTAGGAAATCAACGGCGCAATGATCAGCAACAACAGCCCCACAGGCAGGAAAGCCAAGAACCATTGCATCCAACTGATGTTTACCCCGGCAATTTTGCTCACGAACTCAATACCTAAAACGTTCGGTGCCGCACCGGTAATAAACATCGAGGAACTGATACTGGTGCCAACCACCATCATCCACATCAGGTAGCCGCCAATACGGCGTGAAGAGGGATCATTAGGGAAAGAGTCGAACAACGGTGGTAAGTTTTTCACCACCGGGAATACCGTTCCCCCGGTACGCGCGGTGTTCGATGGAGTAAAAGGTGCCAGCAGGATATCGATAATCACCACGGCGTAACCCAACGTCAGGGTGCGTTTACCCATAAATTTTACCAGGAACAGGGCAATGCGCCGCCCCAACCCGGTGGCTTCATAGCCCAAGGCAAAGATAAAAGCGCCAAATACTAGCCAAACGGTGGTGCTGGAGAACCCAGCCAGCCCCCACTTCAGCGCCTCTTTACCGGCCTTAAACCCCGGGTTAGCCAGTTCTTCCGCCCCGAACAGCACCCAGTTGGAACTCAGCACGCTGACCGTCACCGCAATAAAGCTGATTGCCGTTGCTGGGATGGGCTCCAGGATCATACCGACAATCATCGCCACAAAGATGGCGAAATAACGCCAGGCTTGTGGCGGCATCCCCTCCGGCGCGGGTATCAGTAGAAGCACCGCAAGCACCACTAACGGGGCCAGTGCTTTCCATATTTTCTCTTTGGTTTCCGACATACACACTCTCCTGAAGCTTTGTTATTTTTCTCAATCCAATTGGGTATCACTAGATGGCTGTGGTGGCTGTGGTGGTGGTTGTAGTGGCTGCGGCAGTTGTGCCAGTAACCAAGTCACGATCAATAAATCGGCGCTGCCACCGGGGCTCAGGTTGCGGGCAATACAAGCGGCATCAAACTGGCGCAGGCGTGCGATACCCTGCGGTGCCCCGGCCCCACCTAGGTTCAATAATTGCTGTGCATACTGTTGTAACCAACGCAACCCGGCGATGCCGCCCCGAGAAGCGACGTTGGTGTCATCGTTAAAGGCCATCAGCCATAGCAGGCTATCGAGCAGCGCAATCTGTTCACTGCCCCCCTCCGCCATTTTTTGTTGATACTGTGGCAACGCCCCGTTGATCACCTGTTGGAAGCCCGATTCAGCTTCACCGCGCGCCCCACTCAAGCCAAACTCGGCGAACAAGCGCTGGCCCGCCGTTTGCCCAGTGTTGTTATGTAACAACTCGCGGTTAACCAAACCACGACAGATCTGAGCCACCAGCTGGCACAGGCTGGCGCTATCAATCTGCTGCTGTTGCTGTTGCAAACGGCCAAACGCGCTGCACAGTAACCCCAAAGAAAATACGCTGCCTTTATGGGTATTAACGCCCCCGGTGGCCCGGTACATCTGTGCTTCACAAGCCAGGCCCAGTGGGCGAATACGTGCCAGTTGCTGTTCCACTGGCAAACCTGCATCCGCCTCGCCCTGGCGGATAAAATGGGGTAACCACCGGGCAATAGCCCGTGAACTGCGGTAGAAATGGCCAAGGTTCATATCACGATGGGCACCATTATTGCGGCGATCCACCAAACCGGGTTTCGGGGTTAAATTCACCTCCACCAGTAATGCCTGAAAGGCATTGTCGGCAAAGTGCTGGCTGGTGGAACAGAGGTTCAGTGCTGGCGAGCGTTCAGATTGCGAGAGCAACATTGAGCCTCCTTTGCATTTCATTAAGCAGTTGTTCAGTGCTATGGAGACGTTGGCGGGCACAGATTTTGGCTGGCTGATCACACAGCAAACACGGGCGTTCTGGCAGCCCAAGATCAGAACGTGACAAAATTTGCCCTTGGGGCGTCAGTACGTCGATATCCCACAAGCGGCCAACCGGTTGCTGCTGTTCTAGCTCAATGGTGGCTTTCTTCACTGCATAGGCATCGGCCTGCAACGCCAGATAACCTTCACACCCGGTTGATAATGCCCATGTTTGCTGCTGTAGGCTGCACCAACCCAGTTGCTGAAACCTGTGCTGTAAAGCCTGCCACCCCAGGTTGAAAACCTGCCGCGTCATTGGGCTGTCTTTCACTGCCCCGGGCACTACCAGCGTCAAGACCAACAGCGTGCTTTGGTGGCGCGCCAACCACGCCTGTTGCCGAGCCTGCCGGCATTCACGGCTGGAAAGCAGTTCCGGCAACTCAATGGCGTGGCTGGTGGCCAATTCAGGGGCGATGTGCAACATGGCGTTACTCTGCGACCTGATGCACAACATCGATGACCGACCCGTCACGATAACGCACCACCGCCACCACCTTATCGGTAAAGGCAATTGGCTGAGGTTCACCGGTCAATATCAGGGCGCGTTCCCGCAACCATTGAATGGTGACCACCTCCAACCCCGCCTCACGTAGACGTTGCGCCAACTCAGGGCGTGCCGGGTTAACCGCAATACCATGATCGGTAACCAAAATGTCAATGCTGGAGCCCGGTGTTACACAGGTAGTGACTTGCTCCACCAAGGTTGGAATACGCCCGCGCACCAACGGGGCGACAATAATCGCCAAACGTGCCGCGGCTGCGGTGTCGCAGTGACCACCCGAAGCGCCACGGATCATGCCATCTGAACCGGTCAAGACGTTGACGTTGAAACTGGTGTCAATTTCCAGTGCGCTCAGCACCACCACATCCAGGCGATCAACCGAGGCCCCTTTAGAGCTGAAGTTGGCATATTGGTTGGCGCTGATCTCGATATGATTAGGGTTACGCGCCAATGAGGTTGCTGCTGCACGATCAAAACTTTGCACATCGAGTAATTTATGGATCAGCCCTTTCTCATGCAGCTCGACCATGGTGGAGGTGATGCCCCCCAAAGCAAAACCAGCACGCACCCCGCGCAGGCGCATCTTATCTTCCAGGAATCGGGTTACCGCCAGAGAAGCGCCGCCAGTTCCGGTCTGCAAAGAGAAACCATCCGTGAAGTAACCTGAGCCGACAATCACCTCCGCCGCCCGGCGCGCAATCAGTAATTCACGCGGGTTAGAGGTCATGCGTGTGGCATCGGCACCGATTTTGTCGGCATCCCCCACTTGGGCCACTTGAACGATCAAGTCCACCTGATCTTGCGCCAAGCTGGCAGGATGATGTGGATAAGGCACGATAGCCTCAGTCAACAGCACCACATTACGTGCCACAGCGGCATCCACCTTGGCATAACCCAACGAGCCACAGCAGGCCTCACCGGTATAGCCGTTGGCATTGCCGAACTCATCGCAGCTAGGTACACCCAGGAAGGCAACATCAATCTGTAATTCGCCAGACTCAATCAGATCAACACGGCCACCGTGGGAATGGATCTGTACCGGCTGTTGCAATAAACCACGTGAAATAGCATCAGCCAGCGGCCCACGCAGGCCAGAGGTGTAAATACGGCTCACCACTCCATTGCGGATATGTTCAACCAAGGGAGCATGGCGATCGGTTAACGAGCTGGGTGCCAGTGTCAGATTGCGAAAGCCCATGGCGGCTATCACTTCCATCACTTGATTGAGTGTTAAATCACCACCACGGAATGCATGGTGGAACGAGATGGTCATACCATCTTGCAAACCGCTGCGGCGAATAGCCTCTTCCAGCGAGTCGCAACGTTTGATACCCCGTGGTTTCCGCGCCTGTTGGTTGGCCTTGGAGACGTCCTGATAAAGCTTCATGCCCGCGAGATTATCCAGTGTTGATAGGCGTTGTTGGCGTTTCATGATGCTTCCTCGCTGCGGTTCACTTCTTCGCGCACACCGGAAAGTGCCGCACGTTGCAATACCAGACGGGCTCGTTCGATGACTGGGCTGTCCACCATCTTGCCATTGAGCGAAACCACCCCACGCCCCTCTTTTTCTGCCGCTTCGGCCGCATCCACCACCCGTTGGGCATGGTCGACTTCCTTAGCGGTGGGGGCATACAGGTTGTGCAGCAATTCAATTTGGCGTGGGTTAATTAGCGATTTGCCGTCAAAACCCAACTGTTTGATCAACGCTGCTTCTTGCAGGAAGCCCGCTTCGTTATTGGCATCGGAATAGACGGTATCAAAGGCTTGAATACCTGCAGCACGGGCAGCTTGTAGCAAGGAACAACGGGCAAATAGCAGTTCTACCCCTTCCGGCGAGCGTTCGGTCCGCAAATTGCGCACATAATCTTCTGCTCCCAGAGCCATGCCCACCAGCCGTGGGGATGCATGAGCAATAGCCACCGCATTGGTGATACCTTGGGCTGACTCTACTGCCGCCAGCAAACCGGTACTGCCCACCGGGCGGCCGCAGGCGCGTTCAATGGCAGCAATTTCATGCTCCATATCCACAACGTCTTGTGCCGTGTCGGTTTTGGGTAAACGGACGATATCCACCCCAGCACGCACCACCGCCTGTAAATCAGCCACACCATAGGCAGAATCCAGCGCGTTAACCCGCACAATGGTTTCCACTTCCTGATACAGCGGGTGTTGCAGTGCGTGATAGACCAGGCGACGAGCGGCATCTTTCTCACGCAGGATCACTGAGTCCTCAAGGTCGAACATCAGGGCATCTGCCTGATAGATAAATGCGTTACTGACCATCGCCGCATTGGCACCCGGTACAAACAACATGCTACGGCGCATACGGTGTTTATTCAGCGTTTTCATGGCGATCCCCCCATGGCAGGCTGGCGGTGTCACTGGCGCGCATTAATGCCGTTTCCAACCGCGCACGCAGCACACAATCCAGTGCACCTTTGTCATCAACCATGACCTGGACTGGCGGCACGTTGTATTGCTGCAACACTTGCAACAAGGTGCGGCGGATGGCGTCACCAAACTGTTTCTCCACACTGCTGGCAATCAGCAAGTCATGTGCGGGGCCTTCTGCTGGCGCGATGCGAACCATCACATCACTGGATTCCAACGTACCGGCCATGGCCTCTCGGATTATTTTCATTCTTCACCTGATTAAGCAGATTCAATTTTTTGTTCTGTTACCGTTGAGCGCCGCTGTGTCTGCAGATCCTGCAAGTAGTACAAGGTATCTTTTGGCACCAATGGCGCAGCGGCGTGAAAGTCACCCGCTGCCAGTAGCTTGCGCACCCAGGAAGCGGAGATCGCGGTACCTTGATATTGCAGGCGTTCGATCTCTAGCAGCTCGATAGCTGGACTCGGCAAGGTGGGGGTTTCTAACCAGTAGCGCATATCGCGGTTGTATTTCGCCGTCACGGCACAAAATGGCTCATTGCCAACAAAGCGGTGGGTAATCCCTAATGCTGGGGCCAGATACTGGCGGAATATTTTTAGATCGATTTCGGTGTAACAATCATCGGCAACCCCTTGTTCTTTGATGAAATAACAAGGAAAGGTGGCCCGAGAGATAACGTACTGTGAGCCTTCATGCACCGTCAGGTTTTCAATCCCCTCGGTGCCTTTCAATACCAGGTCTCGGCGATCTTCATAGGGGAAGCGAGAGGTATTCTCCTTTACCAGAAACAGGTGGAGCCAGTCACAACGGGCTGCGGCTTCCCTTATCAAATATTGGTGACCACGGGTAAAAGGATTGGCATTCATCACAATACTGCCGATGGTATCCCCCGGCTGGCGCAACTTGGCCAGTTGCGTGGCATAACGTTTCAGGCGGCACGGACTATTTTCCATCAACACCACAATGCCTTGCACATTGGCTATTGGGTAAAAGCCGCATTGGCGAAATAACGCCTCATTTTGCACTTTGGTATAGATAAACAACTGGGTGTGATGGCGCTCATAGGCCAGATTAACCAACTCGGTTGCCAGTGACAGTGCCAACCCTTCACCCCGCATCTGCGGGCTGATGGCAACACATTTGATAATATTTTCGGCAATACCCCCGCAGGCAACTAATTGTTCGCCTTGTGTCACGGTAATAAAAACCTCCACCGTGGTGTCAATATTCAGATCGTTACTGCGTAAGAAAGCATTAATTGCCGTTATATTTTTGTGATCTGATCTTTTCACTCGATTAAATAGGGTATCACCTAACATACTGGTCTCTCTAAAATAACCTGAAAATAACAATTAAAATACAATAAGAATGTTAACCAATAGCAAACAAATTAAATAACCAATTTAAAACAAGGCATTGATTTACAAAGTGTTGTTACTTTAAAAATCAAACCGCATTAGGTAGCAAGCTAACAAGTCCCATCTGCCCTATCCTGCCCTGTCGCGAGATAAACCCCCGCTGCTGATATAGAGTGCAAGCAGAATGGTAATAATTAGAAAAAGAGCTAATGGTGCTATGTTAAACATAAAAATGGCCTTAATTATTGACCTATTTCACAAACCCTCCAGTGTATATAAATTGTTTAATGGTTTTTATTTTCTTAATTATTTTTATTGTTTTTACTGAGCCGGTAGTGTTTAATTAAATCGCGTTTAATCAGTATCCGTTAAATAATTCAAGCTGTAGGAAGTGAAAATGGAATGGCTTAACATTCTGATCGTAGAAGATGAAACCCCACTGGCAGAAATGCATGCGGAGTTTATCAAGCAACATGGGGGCTGCCGGCAGATCTGGCTGGCGGGCACACTGGCGCAAGCACGCATGATGACCGAACGTTTCAAACCTGACATGATCCTGCTGGATAACTTTTTGCCTGATGGTCAAGGGATTGAATTGCTGCGTGAATTAACGCTACAGGGCTTCGAGGGGGGGATTGTGTTTATTACTGCCGCCAGTGATATGGATACCGTGGCAGAAGCACTGCGCCATGGCGTTTTTGACTATCTGATCAAACCACTGGCCTATGATCGGTTAGCCCAAACCCTACAGCGCTTTAGCCAACTGCGCGAGGCGCTAAAAGACAAAGCACGGCTCAACCAACGCCGCATTGACGAGATGTTTAATACCTATGCACGCGGTGGTGAACAAATCTCCTTACCCACCGGTATTGATAGACTGACCTTGATGAAAATACGCACCTTATTTGACGATCCACAAGCGCGCCATACCGCAGAGAGCGTCGCGCAGCAAATCGGCCTGAGCCGCACCACTGCCCGTCGTTACCTGGAATTTTTCACCGCCAGTCATCAATTGGTCGCAGAAATTATTTACGGCAAGGTGGGCAGACCACAGCGTATTTATCGCTCTGCGGACAGCAGCGAGCCACTCTGATCCGGTTATCAATGGATTTCAAAGTGGGATTTAACAGGCTAAATCTGTTAAAACTTCAATGGGTTGCGCATTCTTTAAGCAAACAATCACAGAATGCATAATCCTCCTTTGACTTCCTTGCGGCACCCCGTTATGATTCTTGCCGTTCACACGATTCCTCTGTAGTTCAGTCGGTAGAACGGCGGACTGTTAATCCGTATGTCACTGGTTCGAGTCCAGTCAGAGGAGCCAAATTTAGAAAACCCCGCTTAGGTAACTAAGTGGGGTTTTTGCATTTAGGTTTGGTGAAGAATATCGATATTTTAAGTGAGGCTATGGCGGTTCTGGATGGCGTACAATCTTGAACCATTGCCCAAGTTGAACCAAAGCCATCCTTAGTGTGTTAAGCGATACTTGCTGCAACCCATCTATTAAACTCATCTCTGGAAGATGCTTCATTCATATCATCTGGGTGTAGCACAATCCCCCATCCGGTTAATGGCACCGTGACTGTACCAAGCACCCGATCAACTTTTCCATTCTTCGTTCTCTGGTAGCCTGCACTGATCGGCCCATGCAGCTGACTCGAATAGGAATGGGTGACGCAACGCGAGTTCACCGTTCTGTTACCGTTTAAATCAAGGAACCGTTATTACGAATGTCTATTGATTCAATTACTGTAAGTACACCGTCTTAATCCCTTTAAAAGCAGGGAACCGTTATTACCAATCCTTGCCCGTATCGCCGCCATTGCCGCTTCGTCTTAATCCCTTTCAAATCAGGGAACCGTTATTACATACGTTCAGCATTCAGTTTGACAATAAAATGCAGTCTTAATCCCTTTTAAATCAGGGAACCGTTATTACGCAAGCAGATGCAATATACGCACAAATGGAAGGTCTTAATCCCTTTTAAATCAGGGAACCGTTATTACAGTTGTACAGCGCAAAAGATGAGGCGGTTAGCGTGTCTTAATCCCTTTGAAATCAGGGAACCGTTATTACCCAGTTCAAGAATCTGGCTAACTTCACACTTCAGTCTTAATCCCTTTCAAATCAGGGAACCGTTATTACAATAAAGCGCGGTCATGGCCGGAGCCTAAAGACGTCTTAATCCCTTTCAAATCAGGGAACCGTTATTACCTATCTAACATGCATGTTTATAACGACGAAATCGTGTCTTAATCCCTTTCAAATCAGGGAACCGTTATTACACGGGACGCAGCACAGGACGCAGCATGGGACGGTCTTAATCCCTTTTAAATCAGGGAACCGTTATTACTTATTGGCGATATGTATGTTGTTGTTTCTGACTTGTCTTAATCCCTTTTAAATCAGGGAACCGTTATTACCTAAGGAATGAAACATTCAGCGCGATTAAGTACAGTCTTAATCCCTTTCAAATCAGGGAACCGTTATTACCAGAACAAGAATTCATCTCAAACATCGACACAGTGTCTTAATCCCTTTCAAATCAGGGAACCGTTATTACACTTCCTGCCTGAAATCACTAACACTGAAATCGAGTCTTAATCCCTTTTAAATCAGGGAACCGTTATTACAACAATACGAGGAAGCATTAGCCATGAAAAATAAGTCTTAATCCCTTTCAAATCAGGGAACCGTTATTACGGTAAGTTGGCTTGGCAGGAAGTAGCTGCAGAAGAGTCTTAATCCCTTTCAAATCAGGGAACCGTTATTACGACAAAATATTGGACTGGCGAGTTGTACAAGTGAAGTCTTAATCCCTTTCAAATCAGGGAACCGTTATTACTATACATCACCTACCTCACCTCTTACAGCCCATAGTCTTAATCCCTTTCAAATCAGGGAACCGTTATTACGCAAGTGAAAGACATGACAGAATGGCCTGGGTTTGTCTTAATCCCTTTCAAATCAGGGAACCATTATTACATATTCTAGCTTGTTCACCTAAAGGCCGATTTGGTCTTAATCCTTTCAAATCAGGGAACCGTTATTACACAAATCATAGTTTTTTATATTTATCAGCTTTATGTCTTAATCCCTTTCAAATCAGGGAACCGTTATTACGATTCAGGCCATCGATAACAGCGTGACCGTTGATGTCTTAATCCCTTTCAAATCAGGGAACCGTTATTACAGGAGACGCGAGAAGTGGACATTGAAAGATTGAGTCTTAATCCCTTTCAAATCAGGGAACCGTTATTACCGACTTAACACTGCAGCCCTTGTAGCGCAAGGACTCTGAGGGGCCCTTATTTCACCCAGCACATCACACCAAATAGCCACTAAAAACAGCCATTCAAAGAATATAAAACCATTATATTCACCCCAAACAGACTTTTTACCATTAACGCCGAATGGCGCAAAAAGATCAAAGAGATAAACTATGCCACCTTTATTCAATATCCGGCAAACTATATTGTTAAAGAGCTGAAAAATCAAGGCAGTAATCCAGAAAAAATGTAATTTTTACACCTGGTTATGCTAACAACCGATATTTGCCTAGCCCAAAGGTTGTTTTACCACCAAGCTGTAAGACCTCACCAGCCTGTAACCAGGGTAGTGCTTCACTAATTTCGCCTTGATAGCTGATCTGGCCCTTAACGCCGCCAAACGGTAACATGCCATCAGCAACCGCTGAGTAACGTTGCCAATCCTCAAAATAGAGATAGTGCTGCACCGCGTAGTCACTCATTTTTGGCAGATCGTGGTATAACCTGTTGTACCATTCGGGCTGATCCGCGACCCAAAATGTACCCAATAACTTGATACGCCGTTGAATATGGCGGATCCAAACATCTAAAGGAAATGCCTGCGGCGGCTGGATCTGTCCGTTGAATTTCCAGCGCATCGGTGTTTGCAACTGTAAGGCGACTTCTATTGCCCCTAGGGCGGGTTGAGGATAGAGCCACTCCGCCAGCAGGGTAGGATGCAAGCCTGGCCGATAACGCCCCGGCAACTGCGAACAGACAGAGATTAATACTACGGGCGTGCGTTGCTCACCTAAACCGAGTTTTTGCCCATATTCAAGCGCTTCCAGCACCCTAGGTGCTAGGCTGGTCGCTTCGCCGATCAGCAACAGTTCAAACGATAAAATTTCATGTTTACACCACTGCTTTTTTAAATCTTCATTCGGGCAAATTACATAAGGCTTCGGTTGTTGCACCGCATGTTGACCATAGAGCGTGGCGTAAACTCGCTCATCCACTGCTTTCAGCGCCTGACCCAACCAACCATGCCACATTGACCCTTTAAAAGCAGGTAGTTGCGTATCTTCAGTGAGTTGCAAGGTAATGTGCAACCGCAATAATTGGAAATGGCGCGCTACTTCAAGCAATGCAACTGACATCAGCAGCTTTCCTCAATACCGTATTTTTGTTTTAACATAGTGATGTTATGTCTACGCTCTTTCACTTTCTTATTAGTGATTTTGCGGTATCGGCTACTCTCTTCCAATTGTAAAAAGCGTGTCACCAGCACCTTATCAGACTGTTGTTGCAAAAATTGCTTAACCAAATCATCGATACGTTTAATCGACTCATCATGTTGTTGCTGATCAGTGGCAGCTTTCTCTAATGTATCCCGTAACTGTTCTATTTTCCTTTCATCTTCGGGCAACGCTGCCAACTCGTCCTTCCTTATCTGCTGTCGCTCTTGCTGTTCACGCTCTATTTTTTGCTGTTGCTCTTGTTGCTCACGTTCTATTTTTTCCTTTTGCATCCCTGTAAACCAGCTATCGTCCTTATCTTTACTGGTAATCAAATTGGCTAAGCGCCCCCGAGTAAAGCTGGTTGGTACTGGCGGCGATGCAGTTATCTCCTCGCTGCGCGACAAAATATCACCCTGCCATTGTAAAGGGGGTAACGGGGCGTTTCTTCCTTTATATTCACCCAATTGCATATAGCTTAAATCACGCTCGGTATTGGCTGAAAGTGAGGCCATACACAACAAGTGCTGTAATTGGCTACTATTTTGCCAGCTTTGGTTATCTGCCCCCGGGTGTTGCTGATCCATATGGGCAATAAATGCGTTTATCAGTTCTTCACAGCCGAGTTCTGCATTGTTTTCACGGTCGTTCGGAATAACCTTGAGGGTTTTAACCGCCAACTGAACAGCTCCATAGCCCAAAGGTTTGCCGTGCCCTAGCCCATGCACACGCTCACTGTTTTCTGCCGTTCTACCCAGTTGCAGCACCCATAACAGGGCCCCTAATTCTTCTTTTTTAAGGTTATGAAATACCAGCTCACCAGTAAATTCACTCCCTGCTTTTAATAACTCCAACTTGGATGTGACATTGTTATTTTCACTCGTTTCGGTATCGGTATTTTGACTAATTTTTTTAGTAGCAATATAACGTTTCCACCCTGACAAGCGAGAATTTTTATTATTATAATCCTGTTCCTGTTTTTCATCTTGTTCCAGATAGGCAGCTGCAAAGGTTGGTTTGGGATTATTCAATATTACCGGGCCACTCTCAAAAACCGCCTCTTTCCCATTCAATTGCGCATCACCAAACCAAACTCGGCTCTTCAAGCTTAACCCTTGCTCACGTAAGGTGCCAAACATCAACTCAGCCATATCAAAATAGTGTGGGCTATTATGCCCCCGATGCTGCGCTTCGACCAAATTCAAGGTGGATTGATGATAAGCAATACGTGGCATTTTCGCCAAACCTAAATAATGTGGTGTTCTTTTATTTCCCTCTGTTAAGGCAAAAACCGGGATCCCCAATTGTGGCTGCGGATTTTGTTCCAAATAACGGAGGTGTTCATTTTGATGGCTGAATGTAAAATTTTTATTAACTTCGCTATTAACATCTAACGTTTGTTGTTCCACATCGTAAAAGCAATAACTGAAATTGTAGTCTTCTTCCTTCCCTTTACCTTTTATTCTTTCATTAAGAAAAACCACCTGGGATTGAATTATACCAAAGCCAATATCACAAGCATAAGCCACCTTCTCCTCTTTATTGCTCCCTTTTTCTTTCACCTCACTCTTTATATTGATTAAAAGATCTCTTTTAAGTGGGAATAATTGATATTTCTTGAGGGCTGACAAGCTATTTTTCAGTCCCCCCGCGTCTTTGCCTAAGAACTCATTCAAATCAGCATGTTTGATTTTCACAAACTTGCAATATCTTATTTTCCACTGTTGGCTTTCCGCATGGTATTTTAACCAACCCGCTCGAACTATATGTTTATTATATTCTGATAAATAACTGTTATTCGCATAAGAAAGATCCCGATATGAGAAGCGCTGATCGTCAATGGCTGCAAACTTGCCAAAACTGGCGATTTCAAGCACAGTGCGCAACATCCCTTTCAGACTGGAACCGGGGATAATCAGCCTGCCTGCCGGGTCCCGCGCCCACTTCACTACGGTTGGCTGATCGGTTGCAGGTTGGTATTGCTCTGCGCCAACCAACAGTGGCGTCTTGTTATGCAGCCGATACACAATTTTGCCGCTGTAACCTTGGCGAAATGGCACGTCATGGCTAACTTGATGTGCCCATGCAGGCATATAAATCCAGCGCGATAATGGCACAAAATGATAAGGGCCGTGGGTTTCGTTCTGCTTGCTCATGTTGCACTCCCCTCAAAGCAAAAACCGACAAACTGCTGTACCAGCGGTAACCAACGCCCTTCCTGCACTCCTTGCTGTTCCCGCTGCCACCAGAGGCGATAGCATGCCTGATTAACCCCTTCCTGCTTTAACGTGTCACGTAGATAAATTTTCTGTGCACTATAGACTTGCAGAGTCTCACCCACCGCTATAGGGCAGAGTTGTATCACGCGGTAGCAATCATCGGCGATCAACTTCACCTGTAACGACTGCCCGTCGCGATACCACTCACCTTCTAGCAAGGATACGGGATTAACAAGGCCGGCATTGATTACTATCTGATCGCGGCTACTGTACCAACCCTCATACGCCTGAAATTCACCAATACGCTGAACCACCTGTTCAAGAGTTGCAGTAGTGCCTGTAATGCTGATAGCCGCAGACGTCAATTGGGATACAACATCTGACTCTTTGCTGCCCTGATACAGTCGTTGATATTCCTGAATACTCATACTGTTTCCTTCTCCTGACAAAGCTGGGGCATGTTCACCAGACACTCCCTCTGCCTATCCTGTTGCACCAGGCTGGCACCTCTTCCACTACCAGCACCCAACGGTAGACGACCCTCACGCAGATCATCCAGGGTATATTCCAGCGCCTGTTGCAGTTCTTGCGATAAATGAGTATCGGGGGCCAACCACAAACGCAACTCAAAACTTGGTTGATAGAGTAACTCTTCGCTATAGAGCTTCCCTTGCCGTACACCACCGGTAAAACGGTCGATGCTGTTATAACGGCGGATATAAGTGTGTTCCGGTTTAATGGCGATAGGAACATCATCTACAAACAGTCTGCCTGCCACGGCACTATCACTATTCGGTTCAACATTACCGAGCAGTTTCCATAGCTCTTCAGGCCGTTTTTCCCACTGTGTGTTATCAGCGATATCCTCATACTCTTCAGCCCAGTTCTGGGTTAAGCGCCGGTAGTGATAGGCCAGACGATGGCCAAGAATACCTTTAATCGAACTGCCACATAGCACGGGTTGCGGCGCTGAAACCGTGCCATGATCGCCGTCCCAGTCAATACGTCGCTCACTGTAGGTAAAGCTGCCAACATGATCGTTTTGCTCTGCTTGCCCACCATTCTCTTTAGCGGAAGAGCGCTTAACTTCAGGCCCCAAGCGTGTTTCACCACGACCACAACGCCAGGCACCCAATGCTTTTAGCGGCAAGGTAGCGAATGGCGACTCTGCACATTCCATGGCTGGCGGTTGCGACGGGCTCAGCTTACGCTGAATAAAATCGGCCAAACGCTGCCCCATAGCTGGATTTCCAGCCAGATCCAGGCATTGGCTATGATGGGCGATCACTTTGATCTGTCCCAAACCATTGCGGGTACTCCCGCCCAAGGCAAAACGACGCACCTGCCAGCAGGCCAGTAACTGTTGCCATTCTGCCTCCAGTTCTGGTTGATGTTGCTCAGCTCGCCAGTGAATATTGACACTGAAACGTACACCAGCTGGCAGCAGAATCTGGTCAAACTTACCTTCATGGCTCGCCACACCACGATCATTAATCCGCACTCGTTCACGATGGTGTGGCCGTTCTTGCAGCAATAACGATAACAGTGGATCCTGTGCCAACTCGTCAGGTGCGCGTAACCCTATCACCGGGCAGTTATGACTATCATGGATCACTCCATCACTGATGATTAGGCGCGAAGCATCACTGTGTTCATCCAAGGAGCCAAACCAACGCTGTTGCAGTTCCTGGTTAGCCAAATGTCGCCAAACCCCTGCTAATGCCGTCGCAGGCAAATAGGGTAAGCCGTTTGCATCCCGCGCCAATTGAGTATCAAAACCGATTTCCCGCCCACCACTATTGATAGCCATGGGGGATTGTGCTTCCAGCAATAAACAGCAGGTGTAGATCACTGTCATGATGCTATCTCCTCTCGCGATATTTTCTTCACCAGTTGCAAGCCCTCGGCGGTGGAAAGGTCTTGTTTAGTGACCTTTTCCAATAAAAGCAGCATCACCGAGCGTGGTTGCTCCGCAACCAATTGCTGAAGATGAGTGGCGAAGCTTTTTACGCTGTTATGCTCATCTAACCAGGAAAGCCCCCAACCCAACGGGTCATTGCTGCTTTTGCAGATCGCACTCTCCCCGTCAAACAGACTCTGTTGCCATGACTGATCATCCGTACTGTATTTGACAACCGCTTCAATACGGCGCCATTGAGTCATTGAGGGGCCAGCCTGATGCCGAGGGGAGATCTTGTTATAACTACGAACCTGCTTGTAACTGCTAACAATCTCTTGCAGCAAACACGCCACATTTTGCTGATCTTGCTGCTGCAGTTGTTGTCTTTGTTGTTGCGCCGCTACCCATTGGATTAGCGGGGAATGAGCGATCTCACCTACCTCTGTTTGTGGCGTTTTGATGTCCGGCAATCGAATAGCCCAAGAATGAAACAGTTCATCCTTGGGTAATGCACTCTGGCGCGACCAACTGGGGTTGAGTGCAACCCAACCAAGCCCTTGCTGACGATTAAGCCCGGTGCCCTTCTGGGTTATCTCTTGCAATACTTCATCTGAAATCGGTTGCTCCAAGGTATAGGTCAGCACGCTGCCCTTGCTGATTAGCCACTGTTCGCTATCGAGCCCCTGCCGTTGCTGGTTAAAACGACGAAGGCGTTGCGTGCGGATAAAACTGCGCTTCCTATCCAAGTGGCCACACAGTGATGGATGGATGTCGGCTGCAGAGGGGCTCAACGTTGGCATACCGAGACTATTGATAAACTCACTGTCACTCAAACACCAGACCACCAACTCTTGCTGCCGATTTTCCACCCTCGGCAATTCAGGCGTATCCACAGTCTGTAATTGCACTTGACCAAACTCGCTATTACGTGAGCGCCCAATGCGTAATTCCTGTTGAAGCGATCCCATCAAGCGGTTTAGTAACTGCCTATCTTCTGCGTCAATCCAGCCGACAAAAGTCTGGCCAGGCTCGATATAAGCATAAGAGAATAATGCGCCCTCTTTGGCACGCCGCTGTGCATTAAGCGCGGTGCGGGTGGTCACCCCTCTTTTCACCGAGGCGACTTTCCCCTGAGTGGTAATATAACCTGAACGCAACTGCTGCCTTTGATTACCTGGGCTCTGCTGAAAATCCCCTGCCGCATGGTTGTAGATATCTGGCAAATTACACCGCAAGTGTTCGTGCTGTTCAAACCATGGTTTACCTTTTTCAATATGCCAACTCAACGGTAAAGGTAGGGCAATTTCACCGTGGCAGAATGGATAACAGGGGCTGAAACGGCAATGGCCTGAATGAAACAGTTGCCAACTTTCTGCACTAGAGAGGTCACCATAATGTTGTGCTGCCAGAGCGCCAAGAATGGTGCTACCAGGTATGTAATCCAGACATTCATGGTTATTGGTGGTCGCGTGACTCTGGCTGAGGATCACCGGGGTTTTGGTGGTCAGCGTATAATAAATTCTCATCGTCCAAGTCCCCTATTCCGTCGTTGTAGTCAGTGGTGATACGGTGATTTGTACCGCCCCTAACCCACGGTTACGTTTAGCCCCCAGCTCGGTGATCAACATAACTGCCTGCTGCAACCAACAGGCAAATTGTTCAGCATAATCAGCTTGCCACTGGCGATGAGCCGTGTTCAATACCAAACGCGCTTGTAGCTCCATGGGGACAACGGTTTCAACCACACGTAAACTCATGGTTTTCGCCACCCCCGTTGACTGATCAATCGCTGTATTGCTGCGGGTACGGTAAAGCAACCTCTTGGCGCAATGCTCGATCAAAAATTTCTGCTCGCCGTCTATCAGCTCCGCACTCGAAAGCTGAATGATCCCAGCAGTGTCCATACCTTGGGTGCCTTCACAGCCGAACAGACGTTGGATATCGGCATCTGTTGCACCAGGCAACCAGCAGTTCTTTAACGCCTCCTCAAATGCATTACGCAACAGCCCTTTGATGCTTTTACCTGGGATAAAGGGCAAGCCGTCACTATTTTTAAGGGCAGTGCTATCGGCATAGCTCCCCTGTTCACGGCCACTTCCAATATGCCATTCACTCAATAGCTGGAATTTCAGATTAAAAGACAACATTATCTACCCTCCTGGTGGGGGCTGGGGTATTACAAGAGAACCCGTCTTCTTTAGGTTGGAAACGCGCAACCACTAACAGGTCCTCAATCAAACAGTACCTTTGCTCTTCTTCTTGCCAGTACCATGTCGAACTATGGCGATGACAGTCAGTCAATGCTGTTTCCCAGTTTTTTTTCTGCTCAGGAGAAAGTCGTTGCACCGCACGCTGGTAAATATTATCCGCTTCTGCCTTATCCCCAAGCGCGAGACAGGTAGACATCTGCCGCCATTTATTGATACCAAGAGGATGCCCAGGTTCGCTTAACATCCTGGCGAGTTTGATTAATTTATTCAGGTTAGGTTGAGGCGTCTCATCCCCTATAAAATAGGCCTGTTGTGCCAACCTGATTGTTCGCTGGTCGTTCAATAACACATGCTGGGTGTTTTCTCTCAATACGGTCACGTCATCCGCCACCGCCCGTGATAAACGGTAAAAAGCCAGTGCCGCACGCTGCGAACCCTGTTGTTTGGTCATGGTTTTTGCTTCACGGCATAAGCCTTCAACCAAATGGTGGCTATAGGTAAAAGGGTGGCCCGCTTTATGGTAGAGAATACCGCCACTGGCTGTGAGCGAGGCGGGTAAACCTTTGCCCATCAATTCATTTTGCTGATAAAATTTGCCTAACCGTGTTGCCGATTGCTTTTCGAACTCCTGGCAAAAACTCTGGCTAAACCCTAACGCCAAGTCGGCCCGACAAAGCACGGTAATATCATCGCCACCCAGTACCAGCGGTCGCATTGGCAAAAGATCTTCAGAGTTTAAGTGACGACATAACTCTGTAGTGGCTTTCTGTGACGCCATTTTAGTGGCCTCTGCCACTACATTTGAGAATGCCCGCATCGCATTGGCATACTGCTCATCTGTTTTCTTTGTTAACAACATCCCTAATTTTTTCAAAAGATTACCAAGGCCATTGCCATCAATATGGATCAACGCCAGATCTTTCACTGCAGTATCTATTCTGCTGTCATCCTCTACGAACGGGAAGTCAGCAAGATTAATGGGATAGCCGACTTGTTGCTTTAACTCTTCAGGTTCAGGGATAAATTTACCCAATAGTTGTGTACGCAACCCCTTGTCCTGATACCATTCGCGTTGGCGAACGGTATCTAAATCCAGCGCAGTGCGGGTTTCTTCTTCCCTCATGGTTGCGCGCTTGGCCAATGGCGTTATTGGCACCGCTGCCCCTCCGCTACGCTGATAATGGCCACAAATCGCGGTACTAATAGGGAAAGTAATGAGGTGATTTTGCGCGTCATTTGCGAGGGATGCCCGCCCTGTTGCCATAGCTTCTTGCAAAGAATGCCCCTGCGACAAAGCATCTGCAAAATGTAGCGAGGGCAGTAGTTGCGTCACGGTGAGCGTCCACAATGAACGCAGTGCCAGTAACGCTTGTCGCTCATCGCTCCACGCGTAAAAAGCGCCCCCTTTGCAGCGAATAAAACGAATGGTTGGCTTTCCTTGCCCTTGGTTGAGGACCAGGTCTGAGCTGAGATCAGACGCCTTTAACACCGCATAGAGAATACTTTCTTGGTTATCATCCACCAATCGGTCAAGGCAATCACTGGCGGCTATCACATCCCGCAAGCGACCAGAGCGGAACAAATAAGTTTGTATCGATTTGGCTTCAAAAAGATAAACATAAACCACGTGAAGCTCCTTTTAGTTATCGATGGACTGAGGACTGTATCCAGTTTTGTATATATTCCCCGAGCTGGTTGATGTTGCTCCCTTCCAGCACATCTATTTTCAATGCATTAGCTCGAGCTTTTGTTTCAGCCTCATCGGCTAACTTAATCGCGCTTAACAGTAACGTCTTTCCAAATAATCCTGCCACGCGGCCACCCACAGCATCTAATTTCTGCACGTCATTCTTGTCTGTCTTACCCGATTTGCACTCAATCACTAAGAGACGATTATTTTTATACAATACGCCATCCAGTTCGTTTTTCACTTCACTAGATGTCGATGTGTAGACTTTCATCCCCACTTTAAAATCATCACTAGGTTGTTTACGTAGCATTAACCAAATGAACTCCTCTAGCCACTTTCCGGTGCAATAGCCTTCAGCATTACTCGAATAGAAAATATTTGGGCTAGATTCATTTTTAGGCCAGTAAATCAACTCCGCCTGATTCAATTTCTCTAACGCCAGCTTGATTAAATCAGGTAAAGACGCATCCGACATTTCTATGTGAAATTTATTTTTATTATTTTTATTTCTATTAATACAACTAAAAAGGTTTTCCAACTCTTCGACATTTTCAGCCAGCCACAGCGTTAATTGCTCTCTCGCCAGTGCAGTCTGTACCCAAGCGGGTTTATCAGAATCCGGTAAATGTTTACCACCCCTGGGAGTAAAGCCATGAGCCTTTACACTGGTTTCCAAATCGAGCAAATCAGAAAATGGGATAGGCTGAGTATCGATCGGATGGAGAAAGTCAAACTGTTGATTTTCGCTATCGGTATAGATAATACGATGATTAGTTAATGATGATAATTTACTGGCTAACAGCAATGCCATCTGTTTAGTGCCACCTGTCGCATTATAATCTACTGTCACCCCAGGGTATTTCTGCTTTATCTCTTCTACCAAGGTGTTAAAAAAGCTATCAAGCAGGCGACTATCACCACTTGGCATGCGTTTATCGCTTTCTATCGAAATATGCGGCATCTTTTCTTTAATTAGTTGTTCCAATACTTTTGCTTTCTCAGCCATCTCTGCAGAAACCAGCAACATCACTTTCTGCGGTTTTAACGCCAGGATCGGTAATAAGTTAGCCAGTAACTTTTCAGATACAATACACAGCTGAATACAATTCATCACTTTATCCCTATTTGATAATCACAACTTGATAAAGTTGCAGCACCCGCCCTGGCATACAGGGGGATTATGGCGACGTTATGTTGTGTTACTTCATTGAAAGCCCCTAGCCAGATGTCTGGAACAAGCTAAACAATCAACAAGAAGTAACGCGGACAAGCCTTGCAAGGGAACAGCGGGTAAGGATAGCGAATCAACCCCTTCTTCAGCTCTAACACCTGCCTCCAGATGCCCAGATATGAATAAAGGTGAAGAGAGCACAAAGGCCGCTTCCAGTTTGTGGATCACAGATTCACCTCCTTGTTATGCTGGCTTACTCAGGTATGGCCATCGTCAAGGTCAACACACTACCAGTGGCCTCAAAGTCATATCCGCAGCAAATTATATGCTGGATCAGTAGAAGAATTATTAGTATTTTTTAACTGAATGGTCAATTGAACTTTTGCTTATGCAGCAAAAACTTACAGAGTCAGCTTTTTCACCCTTATTTTGCCAATGGCAGAGCCGAGGTTTTTGTAGGTGTTGCCACAGGCAGCAAGGCTAACAGCAATAGTCAGTGCTATGTACCCTTGTTTCGCTGGACTCGGTATAGGATGGTAACGGTTTTACTCGCAACTATTGGCAATGAACATTGTCAGACGCTGATTGCGCTCTTTAACAATTGGGTTAATAATCCGAGTGCCACAGGCCCTAGGTCATTAGTATCATACCAACCTTGGACGTCTAGCCTAGAAAATAGCCATTTATTGACTACACTTTAACCACCCCAAGCAGGCAACTTAAAGGTAGACAATGCGTCATTATCTGGCTTGTTATGATATTCGTGATCCACGGCGGTTAAGGGCAGTTCGCGAAGGTAATAATGGTGCCCTGCTTTTAAAGGGATTAAGACCAGTGAAAATGCTGTCTTCAAACAGCCATTGTTGTAATAATGGTGCCCTGCTTTTAAAGGGATTAAGACTATTGAAACTTTGCGTCTTCATCCCGCTGAACATGTAATAATGGTGCCCTGCTTTTAAAGGGATTAAGACCCATTTTACACCGCCGTTATGATTGCGAAATCATGTAATAATGGTGCCCTTCTTTTAAAGGGATTAAGACACATCAGGATCGTAGCCATTCTCTTCTGCGTAAAGTAATAATGGTGCCCTGCTTTTAAAGGGATTAAGACGCTGTATCAAACCCGTACTTCTCAAGCGCCTCGTGTAATAATGGTGCCCTGCTTTTAAAGGGATTAAGACAAGTCTTGAATAGCCATTTTGTACTCTCCAGATAGTAATAATGGTGCCCTGCTTTTAAAGGGATTAAGACATAGCGGTAAAAACATCAATCACCCCCTGCTGGTGTAATAATGGTGCCCTGCTTTTAAAGGGATTAAGACACCTCTCCACGAAACACCACACACAGGTCTTCACGTAATAATGGTGCCCTGCTTTTAAAGGGATTAAGACATGATGCATAGCCTTATCTTCTGTCATGTGAGGTAATAATGGTGCCCTGCTTTTAAAGGGATTAAGACTGAATTTGATACGCAGAAATGATTTGTTATTAAGTAATAATGGTGCCCTGCTTTTAAAGGGATTAAGACTGAATTTGATACGCAGAAATGATTTGTTATTAAGTAATAATGGTGCCCTGCTTTTAAAGGGATTAAGACTGGCTTAACAAGTGGTGTCAACTCAACTGAAAGAGTAATAATGGTGCCCTGCTTTTAAAGGGATTAAGACTCCGTGAATTCGTCGTTGATATCAGCAGTATCCAAGTAATAATGGTGCCCTGCTTTTAAAGGGATTAAGACTTGACCCCGCAGCTGCATATAATGCAGAAATAGTGTAATAACGGCACCTGCCTTTAAAGGGATTGAAACTGTTAGAACTTGCGTAGTAGTTCATATTATGTAATGTCGGATTGAACATTAACCACTGATCTCAACTCTCATTTTTATTCAATTTAAATGGAATGACAGTCTTCAATCCCTTCCTTCCGTCACAAACACCAACCAGCAAAAATTACTGTTGAATCAGAATTGAGACGAAATGCAACATCGTGAGCACCGAATAATCGGGCTGAACTCGTCATTACCTTCGGCATAATGACCAAAAGGGAACAGAAGGGGGAACAAGGGTAAAGGCATTATCATGAACACTCGTATCGAATTTAAAGCAGCCTTATAGGTAATTAACTTTATTTTCCAACTGAAAAGTTTTAGCCTCTGTTTATTTCAGCAGAAGCTCATCTCGCAGGATAATATCCTGCCATTAAATTCTTAGTGTGACTTTAAGAATTATTATTACTCCACCTATTCAATGGTAAACAGGGCTCCAAACAGTGACGAACTCTAATAATTCAGTTATCCGAATCAGTCAAAAACACCTCACAAGCACTTACTCATACGTAGGTACTTAAGGTCATAAATCACCCACTACAGCACCCGAGTAAATATCTAAGCCCATTGAAAATAATGATGTTTCTTTATCCCGTTTGAGATTTGCTCGTCGCGCATGTTCTGCCAAAAATGCCACTGTAGTACACAGAAAATCCTCTAGAACCACTGGGTTGAGTAAGGCTTCAAGAAGGTTCTGCATCCAGAGTAAGCTGCATCGGGCCACCTTTTGAGTTGAAATACAGACACCTGCAATCAGTCCAGTAGTGAAAGCCACACTCCTCTTTAGTAGAACGGCCAACATACTGCCCCAGACCAGGGTTTGCACAATGTTTTTATCTCGTGTAATGAACGTTTTCAGACCACAAAATGATTTTAACTCTTTGAAAAATAATTCTATCTGCCATCTCATTGAGTAAAGATGACAAATGTCCCATGCAGAAAAGTCACCCCGAGATAAATTGGTGATCAGGTAACCGGTACGTTGGTTCCGTCTATCCCAAAAGGCGATCAGCCGATAGCTTCCAGGACGATTACTCCACTCGAGGCTTAAATCTCGATATTCACCCGGCTCTACGGTTAACTGATTGAACTCACCCTTTTTCAGCTCCATCACGGGTTTACCAAAACAATCCCGAACAATACAGGAATCTGGTTTGAGATTTTTTTTCGCTCGGAAAATGTAGTAACCCCCTGATTGGTTAATGTTATAGCAATAGTTGAGGCTAAAGTAGCCTGCGTCCATCATCACCAAGGTTTCTTTCAATTCATGGGCATAGGGTTGGTATAACCGCTCACTCTCTTTATCGGCATCAATCCCCAGGTAGTTTGCGGTGCCACTCATCAGATCAAGAGTCATATGAAGCTCAATGGCGGCAGGTGCGGTTGGAAATCGCCCCGGGAATACATCCCGAAGGTCAGGATGTAGAGTGAGCGAACTGCCGTCATGTATATGTATATATTTAAATGGAAATTTTTTTGGTAGGTCCTGTTGAAACGGTTGGATTAGCCATTGTGTCATCGCCTCTTCAACCAGTTTTTGCATGAGCCTTGTCAACTGCGGTTTTTTTAATTGATTGTGAAAAGGTTTATAATAAATCAGTGAGTTAGAGATACTTCCCAATGTCCTATGGATGTCAGCCAAATTGGCATGACGCTGATCGCTGAGTGTTCGGACAATGGCAAAAACCATATGGACAGGTTGTACATTACGTAATCGTTGAATAAATTTAAAACTACGAGCTAATTCAAGTAGATAAAAAGGGTTAAACAGGGCTTTTAGCGTATCGCTCAGCGTGGTAATCTTCATAGGTGTCGTGGCCTTGAGTGGACCTTTTTGTGGTGAAAATATCTGATCATAGTCACGGCGCAACTTCAAGTTTTTTCTGATTTTTATCAATGTATTACGCTAAGATCCTACCTATGAGCACTTACTATGCCCTCACATATTTATTGATAAAGTGATATTTTATTTTTTATATATTCATATAGCTGCAGGATATCATTTTCAGATGCAAATACTCTTTCCGGTATCACAATACACCGATTATCTTTCATTTGAATAAAAATAAACCCTTCTTTTCTGTATGTTCGCTTAATATAATCCCAGTATACTTTCCCGCTCCCATTGTGTTGTATTGTTTCTATATAAAATCTATTTATTTTTATTCTCAATGAAATCTCTTCATCCTCTTTTTCCTTTTCATCATTGTTTTTTATCATTATTTTAAAAATGTAATCATGAATTTCATTCAGCAAAATAAAAAAACCAAAAAGAGAAATTGCAATAATAGAAAAAACTCTTTGTTTGTCCAAGAATGCAGCATCCTGGTTTTTTTTAAAGATTAATGACATCAGTATCATAAAGATAATTAGGCCACTGAATGCCAGTACAATAAAAGCAGCCTTTTTTACGTATAAAATTAAATCATACGGCTTTATCATCTCTTTCTTTTCATGTTCTTTAATGAATTTGCTCGCTTCCGTTCTCTCAAGAACTGATAAAGAAAAATCAAATATGAACCTGCTTTTTGATATCATACATAACCCCATAGATTTTTAACTAGCACAGCACTTTGCTCTGATCAGGCTGTTTTTTAAGGAGTATATCATCGAGCATACGACTTTAGTTTGACCAAAGCCAACCATTATGGCAACTCGCCGTCAGCGACTGCTATTCTCGCGCCACACACTACACAACGGCACTGAGTTCGAGAACAGGCGACACACATCTTCCACGCATTATTCCGATAATGTGCGCCATTGCCGCGATTTACACCATCCCAGATTTCATGACATTCCGAGCAGGTTCCGAAAGATCGGTAAAGTACAGTGTTTGCACATGACTCAGAGCAATAGAGTGGTTCAAAATTAAGCGGCATAATTTATCTCAAACCGATGACTTGGCTTACCGCCTGTTGAACCGAAATACACCCACTTTTCCACCTGAAGTTACTCCTCTAAACCTATAAGCTGTTATTTATTTCTGACAATAAATAATAGCGGAAATACCCTATTTTCACTGGTTACCAGGCGGTTTTGAATTGATTGATCGGCTACTGATATCCACTCGTTCAGCCAGAAAATCCAGAAAAGCGCGCACACGCAACGGCAGATGACCACCCTGCCCGACATACACGGCATGGATTTCTTCGATATAGCCAGGATTGCAATCTTCGAGTACCGGTATCAGCCGACCAGCAGCGATATCCTCACACACCTGAAAGGCGGCAAGACGCGCCAACCCTAACCCAGCCAAAGCGAGGCGACGCATCGCCTCACCATCACTGACTTGAGCATTACCACTAATAGGTATCACCGTATCCTTGTCACCCTGACGCAATAACCAGCCAGGTTGGGCACGCACGTAATTCGGCCCGAGACGATTGTGCTGGTATAAATCTTCTGGCGTCACTGGGGTACCATGGCGAGCCAAATAGTCAGGTGACGCAACAATTATCTTGCTTGTCTGCCCCAATTTGCGCGCCATCAGGTTAGAGCTTTTGAGCGGCCCCGCACGCACGGCCACATCGGTACGCTCCTCCAGAAGATCGATGACCTCATCGGTCAGCATAATATCCAGCATAACCTCAGGATAGCGCGCCATAAATTCAGGTATCAACGGCAGCAGGAAGTGATGCCCAAAGGGCACATTGGCATTGACCCTTAACCGGCCACGTGGCGTGGTGTTTTCACTGGCGCAGCGATCTGCCTCGTCCAAATCAGCCAGGATGCGCACTACGCGTTCGTAGTAGGCACAGCCTTCTGGTGTCAGTTGCAGTTGTCGTGTGGAGCGATTCACTAGCCGCGTACCTAGCCGTTGCTCCAGTCGTGCCACCAGCTTGCTGACTGCTGAGGGGGTTATGCCACAGGCACGGGCGGCGGCAGAAAAACCACCTAGCTCAATCACACGCACAAATACTTCCAATTCGCCGGAACGGTTGACTTCTTGGCGGGCCATGGCTGCCTCCTTGATGAAGTTAATTCACAAATGTTATTCCAATAAGCCGTCTATCGCCATAATGTCTTTTAATTCACAATTAATGCACAATTTAATTTTGAGTTCATTAGTATGAAAAACCACTTTAAATCATTTTTTACCACTTCATCCCAGGTAGTACTTACTTGGGCTCTGGTAATAAGTGCTGTCACAGTAACCACCACTGCGGTAGCGGCCTCGCCTTCCTGGGTGGCAACTTGGGGTGCCAGTCCACAGCCAGTATGGGGGTCAGATTTTCCGCTTCCTACCAATATTCCCACTGAGCTGCATGATCAAACCGTGCGCCAGGTGGCGCGCATCAGCCTGGGTGGCGAGCGTTTTCGTCTCGTGCTGTCCAATACCCATGGCAGCCAACCGCTCACCGTCGGCAAAGTCACCTTCGCACAGGCGCATAACAACCACAGCATTGCTGCCGATAGCTTACGCACGGTGACATTTGGTGGCCAAGAAACAGCGACGATCCTCCCTGGTGCTTTGTTGATCAGCGATCCTGTGGCATCACCCATCCCCGCCCTGAATCAGGTGGCAGTAAGCGTTTATCTACCGAAAGCTACCCCTATGAGTACCTTCCATTGGGATGGCCGCCAGACTAGCTGGATTGTTGCAGGCGATCAAACCTCGGCGCTGGAACTTAAGGTGACAGAGGCTTCCGCCCAGAGCACCACGGCACGCCCGCTGTTGGTGGGGGTTCAGGTCAAAACTGAACAAACGGCACAGGCCGTTGTGGTGCTCGGCGATTCCATTACTGATGGTAATACTGCCAGTCTGGATAAAGACAGCCGCTGGCCTGACTTCCTGGCTAAGCGCCTTGCCCCGCAGGGTGTCAGTGTTATCAATGCTGGCATCTCCGGTGCTCGTCTTCTGTCTGACGGTATGGGGGTCAATGCATTGGCACGGTTAGAACGTGATGTGCTGGCGCAACCAGGCGTGCAAAGCGTTATTGTCATGATAGGGATTAACGATATTGCCTGGCCGGGTACCATTTTCGCCCCGCAAAGTCCAAAACCTACATTTGAGGCATTAACAGCGGGTTATCGCCAACTGGCTGAGCAGGTTCATGCTCGCGGCCTGCGGGTGATCGGCGCTACATTGACACCATTCGAAGGGGCATTGCCCGGTACGCCGATGGACAATTACTACCAGCCGGATAAAGAGGCCTTACGCCAACAAGTGAATGCCTGGATACGCCGGAGTGGCACCTTTGATGCCGTTATTGATTTTGATGCGGTGTTACGTGACCCTGTGCATCCTACCCGCCTGCTGCCGCGTTTTGACTCTGGTGACCGGCTCCATCCTGGCGATGAAGGTAACCGAGCGATGGCAGAGGCCGTTGATCTTAAAATGTTATTTCCTGGCAACAAGGTCTTATTAAAGGCAGCTCACTGACAGGAGCACTAAACCAGGCTTTCCCGTTATTGACTGGGCAATCTGGAGCGTTTCGTCAGCCGCCCATAACCTATACGGATGCCGATAACATCCCTACCGCACTAATGGCCGAGGGTTATGCACAACGCACCTCGGCCAGACTTATCATTACCGAAGGGCATAAAGATCAGCCAGTCAGAGCAAGGTCTGGGTACCGGTTATTCACAACCCGGAACAGCTGGCTGGCTGGCGCAAATAATGTTATCAAGCCGCGTTCAATCTAATAATCAAATCTCTGAGCCAGCGATAGCCTATATGTCCGTGGCTACGTTCATGCCAGATAAGGCTGACTTCAAAATCTTCCTTGAGCCAGGGGAGTTCCACAACCCTCAGTGGGGTAAAGGATTCCTGAATTAATCGTCGCGGGACTAGCGCAACCAAATCACTCCTTGAAACTATCCCAGGGATGGTCAGGAATGACGCAGCAGACATCACCACTTTACGCTGGAAACCTGATGCTGCCAGAACAGCATCAACAGGTGTGGTAAATCCCCCACCGGAAGTTGACACGATAATATGCTGTTGTTTAGCAAAATCATTCATTGTCATTGTGTCATTGAGATCAGGATGGCCTAAACGCCCAATCAGGACATAGGTTTCATAAAATAAATGATGAACTCTGAGATTTGTTTGCACCTTGTCAGGCGTGGCAATGACTGCATCGACTGTTCCCTCCATTAATTGCTGTTCTAACTGATTCGGGTCATAGTTTCGAACAGCAATCCGTACCCCTGGAGCCATGTTTTGCAGGGTCAGGACCAGTGGCATTACTACCGCTGCCTGTACGTAATCGGTACAAGCCAGTGTTGCAGTCAGTGAGGCACTGTCAGGATTAAAATCTTCCAGCGATTGCATGGTATAACGTATCTTTTCCAGTGCCTCCCTCAGTGGAGCTATAAGCTCAAGGGCTTTAGCTGTCGGCGTCATTCCCCGTCGTCCTGGAATAAGCAGCGGATCTTTAAAGATTTGCCTGAGTCGATTGAGTTGGGCGCTCACCGCAGGTTGGCTGAGATGGAGCCGCATCGCTGCCTTGGTCACATTCTGTTCAGCCAGTAAAGTCTCCAGAGTCAGCAACAGATTTAAATCCAATTTTCTGGTATCCATATGATGGATTCCTTGACATAAATAAATCGATTTCACTTATCCCTCATTCGTTCTGATAATGCAATCACGGCATATCTGAGAAATAAGGTGAAATGATGTTATCTGACAATAGACCACGTATAACCGTTTTTGGCGCAATGAGTAAACAAGGGCGCAGCGTTACGCGCACGTTACTGCAATGTGGGCGCTATCGTGTGCGAGCATTAACCAGAAATAGCGGTTCATCAATAGCTTTAGAACTGGCGCTCCTTGGTGCCGAACTCAAAGAAGTCTCCATTGAGCCCAACATGCAACATAATCTGGTTGAAGCATTTAAGGATTCATTCGGCGTGTTTTTAATGACTCCAGGCTTCATTCCTGAATCCCGCCATACGGATACAAACGAAACAGCGTTGGGACGACAACTTGCTGATGCTGCTGTTGAGGCCGGGGTGGAACATATTATTTTCAGCAGTCTGGAAAATGTTGAGCAGATATCAGGTGGTACGTTATGGGTCCCTCACTTCACTGATAAAGCCAAAATTGAGGATTACATCCGCACCTTGCCTGTGATCTCCTCGTTTATTCAGATGGCCTTTTTCTATACCAACCTGCTCGAATATTATCAACCACGTAAAGAAGGTGACCATCTGGTTTTTCCCATCTATCTTCCAGAGGATTTTCGCGCACCTTTTGTCGACCCACTCACTGCCACCGGACCGGCAGTGCTAGAGATGTTTGATCATTCAGAAAAATATTCTGGGTGCACACTCCCGGTTATCGGAGAATTTCTTTCCCCTCGGGAACTGGTTGAAACATTCAGTCGGGTTACTGGAAAGAAAGCCGTTTACAGTTCAGCCTTTAGCCGAGATGAATTGCTGCAGCATTTTCCTGCCTTTGCCGAGAATAATGCGTTGGTTGATGAGATGACCGGGATGGCAGAATATGCGGTCAAATATGGCTACTTTGCTAAAAACCGCGACTTGCAGTGGAGCAGGGAAATCAACCCAGCCACCCTGACGTGGGAAGACTTTCTGATAAATTCAGGTTGGCAAGGAGATGCACTCTCTTTTTCGGCTTAATTAAGCTGAAAAATGAAATCGCACCTACAGATATATTCTGCAGGTAGAGGTTTACTTTAATAGTTAACCGCTTTGATCATGAAAATGGTTTGCTGCATGGTATTGAACTTTCGGGCTATTGTGCTGCTGATGCTCCCAGTGTTTATAAACCGCATCACTGCCAATTTTTGTTATTCATTCCGTGGTGAAGGATGGCTATACGCATCGTAATAAGGACCCTCGGAAAAAATGGCCCTTTGCTCTGAAACAAAAGGCCGCCGCCGTTTGGTCAATTGATAACGCACCCTAGCCGTGCGGCATCCGCTCGAATGCCTGCAATGAGGGATCGATGGTGTCCCACTCCAACCCACGGACGTGGTAGGTAAGCGCCTGTGGTGCAAAGCGGCCGGGCTCATCCAGGCTACCGGCCGGGACGGCGATCAACTCTGGCATGGCGGCAAAGCGCAAGTAGACAGGCGTTCCACAGACCGGGCAAAAAGCATGGCTCTTCACGTTGCCGTTATCGCCCGCCACTTCCCAGTGCGTCGCCTCGCCGGTGATCATCATGTCGCCCTGCGCGGGAAAGGTCAGCCAGGAGCCATGCCCGGTGCCACTTCGCCGCTGGCAGTCGCGACACTGGCAATGATTCTGGAAGATGGGTGCTTGCTTGGTGGTGTAGCGAATCGCACCGCACGCGCATCCGCCGGTATAAGGTTGGTTCATGAGTGACTCCCGTTTGAGGTCGCCTTCGGTTTAGCGAAGACGTCAATGCCCTGCCCGGTTTCCAGCAGCGATTTCAAGCTGGAAAGCACGATTGGCCAGCCCTTCTGAATGCCCATAGCCATACTGCTGCCGGCCTCGAGTTCATCGTGGGTGACGGTCAAGCGCACCATGTCGTCGTAATCCTCAATGTCGAAACTCACGCGGCTGATGTTGGCCGGATCACTGGCCTGCGAGGGGCTCGCCCAAGTGATGACCAAGCGAACTGGCGGCACCACCTCAACCACCTTGCCGACAATATTGACGTCGCGCTGTTCGTCGGCACGTACATGTTCCCAGTCCGACCCGGGCTTCCAGTCGGAAAGGTTCTCATGCCCCCAGTAGCGCTGCGCAACCTCCGGCTTGGTGATGGCCTCAAACACCTTTTTCCGGCGTCGAACGGATGTAGGTCACATAAACGAAACTCGTCTGTTCTTTGCTCATCGTTATTCCCCTTCAAGTTCTTTCTTCAGGTCGTACAGCAGGCTGAGCCGCTGACGTTCGAATTTACGCACCCACCGCTCATAGACTTCATGCAGCGGTACCGGATTGATGAAATGCAGCTTCTCCCTTCCCCGCCAAACCGTGTTCACCAGATTGGCCTCCTCCAGAATCCCGATGTGCTGGGTGACCGACTGCCGCCTCATGTCCAACTGCTCGCAGAGCTGGCCCAGCGTCTGCCCATTGTTCTCGCACAACAGGTCGAGCAACTTTCTGCGTGTCGGGTCGCCCAGCGCTTTGAAAACTTTGTCAGTGTCCATTAGTTGTCTATGTGTGAGGTGTGAAACGTGAGAAATTATATGCAGGTAATTACCTGCATGTCAAATTATGCATCAGCTTATATTCGGCAAAATGGCTCACCTGAAGCTATACGGTGCTATCGCCATGTGCCACAGCAAGATCGTCATGGTCTTCTTAGGCCCAACTGCCTCTGTGCCAAGACAGGCGATGGGTCAATTTTAGCGCCTTCAGGAAATCGTCATCGTGCGATACCACCAGCATGGCACCAGGAAAATTCACTAATGCCGCTTCCACCGCCTGGGTCGATACCAAATCCAAGTGGTTGGTTGGCTCATCCAGCAATAACAGTTGGGCTGGCTCACGGCACCACAGCATGCAGGCCAGCGCCGCTTTCAACCTTTCTCCACCACTCAATGACGCTAACGGCAGCATGACTTGTTCTGCATTCAACTGCAATTGGGCCAATTGGCTACGTAACGCCCCTTCTGCCAACGGCGTATTTTGCAAACCAAGGTGATCAAGCACCGAGCGCGTCAGATCCAGTTGAGACAAGTCTTGATCGAGATAGGCCACCGTCACCGAACAACAGCAATTACCAGCACTCGGGGAGAGTTGACCCAGAATTACTTTCAGCAGTGTGGACTTGCCACAGCCGTTTGGTCCGGTAAGTGCCACGCGCATCGGGCCATTCATTCGCCAATTGAGTGGAGGCATCGTAGTAAAAGGTAATTGCAGTTGTTCAAGTACCAATACCTGCTTGTGCGTAGCCACCGCACTACCCGGTAAGGTCAGCATCACCGGATTATCCTCTTCAACCCTTGCACGAGCGGCTTGTACGGCCTGATCCAGCGTATTTTTTTGCCCCTGATGTTGCTTGCGCAGTGAGCCCATAACATCACGGGCTGCCGCTTTACTTGCTGATTTTTCAGGAGAGGATAGGTTGAGTGTGCCTACCTTTTTCAGCTTATGGGCGGCATGGCGTTGGTATTCATCATGTTTTTTCTGTAACCGAACCCGAGTACGCCGCCTTTCCAACACCGCATGTTCCAACTGAGCTTGTGCCGCTTGCTGCTCCTGTTCTCGTTGTCGATAGTAATCATGGTAATTACCCCCGTAGTTGCGCAAGGCGTCAGGAGTCAGTTCCACAATTCGCTGCATTCGAGTCAGTAACTGCCGATCATGACTGGCGATCAATAAACCCCCTCGCCAGTCTGCAATCTGCTGATACAGCCATTCACGGCCAGCAGCGTCAAGATGGTTGGTCGGTTCATCCAACAATATGAAATCAACTTTGGTCAAAAACGCGCCGCACAGTATGGCTCGCATACGTTCGCCACCGCTCAAATCACTGGCTGGCCGCTGTGGTTCAAAAGCAGGTAATCCTGCATCGGTAAACGCCACTTTAAGGCGTTCAGCCAGATCCCACTGCCCGTCAAGATGTTCGAAATCGTCCAATTGCGGGCACCCCTGCTCAAGACGAACCTGTGCAGCAAAAATCTGTTCATAGCCAAGTAATTGCGACAGTGAGGTCTGCTCAATGATAGACGATTGTTGTGCGACATAAGTAAAGGAAGCTTTAGCTTCAATATGCCCATCAGCAGGTAGATCTAACCCAGCGATCATACGTAATAGACGTGTTTTCCCAACACCATTACGCCCTACCAACCCATAATGCTGTTGTTCAAAAGCAAGATTAAAAGGACCAAACAGCGTTTCACCGTTGGCAAACTGGCAGGTTAACTGGTGTAAAACAAAATAAGGGGATTGCGCAAAATGAGCCATAAGCACTCCTGAGTGAAATCAAAAATATCCCCTACCGCACTGGTGTGCAGGATATGGGGCAAGATATCAACAGGTGTGAATATTCATTTTTCGCTAATGGCTCCAGAAGGTGGTGGTCTTAAATGTATCCAACAAGGTTGCTGAATATAGCTTGCAGATATTAATCTCATATTTACATTTATTGCAAATATCATTAGCACCTATGGCTAGCGGATGGCCTCTTTTTGGGCACTGCCCATCCCTGGGCCAGGCAAATCATCCATAGTTTTGCTATCAGTGAGAGTCTGTTTTAGAAGGTATATTTCACCCCCATCATTACGGTGGTATCCGTCACACTGTGTTGACCAAACAGTTGCGATACACTGCCCCAGGTAGAGAAGTTCTTATTGATATTCCCTTCTGCCCCCAGCTTCAGTTCTACCCCACTACGCCGGCCCCCTTGTTGCTCAAGAGTACTGTCATCCATCCGCACATGCGTCAACTTGTTCTGGTAAGGCAAGTTGATGGCACCATAAAGCGTTAACGGTTGGTCGCTGTCTTTAATGGCGATGTCATACCCCAGTTTGGCACCAATACGCGCCTGTAGCGTGCTTTGGTTGTTCAGGTCCACTTGTGTCCCGTTCTGCTCTTGATGTGAACCGCCGGAGATATCGTTCCAGGTCAGTTGTAGCTGAGGTTCAAGGTAGAGCTTGCCATGAGCGTAGTGGGCCAAAGGCAAACGCCAACCGGTTTCCACCGAGGCAATAACCCCAGACATTCTGTAATCCTCTTTTTGCAGTTGTTGCCCTTGCACTGAGCCCTGTAGCCAGGCGTATTGCAACGAACCGTCAATATAAAGGCCATCTGCGTTACGGCCATTCTGATACCAGGTGCCGTAAACCCCGAGGCTGGTACCATCAATATCCGCATAAGAGGTGTAATCCGTCTGGTTAGAACGGCTGTTTGAATGGGCGGTCCCGTAGGCAAACATCACCCCCGCCACCAGGTGTTCTGTCTCATAGACATCACCACCTATTTGCGTGACAAAGCGGCTGGTACGGTTATCGATTTGCCCCGAGGTATCATCAAAGGTACTGTGCCCACCCACCTGCCGTAGCCACATATTACTGCCCGCCACCCGCTGGCCTCGATCTTCATGACGCATCGCGAACAGGTTTTGTGCCGCCACCTGATTGGCGAGATAACCGCCCGCTTCCGGGCGATAGACTGGGGTGTTGTTATCCGGTCCGGTTGAGCGCAGATACCAGGAGCCCTCACCCGGATTCGCCGGGGTCCCTTGATACAGGTTATAGTCGAACGCCCCGGCAACCAGCCGATTCTCCAGCGTAAACTGCCCAGCAGATTGGCCGTTCACCTGAATCAGCAGGATACCTTGTTGCGTTTGTTCACCACTGCCTCCCACCTGATTGACGATCACTTTGCTCTGCCCGCTAGTACTACCATTAATGGTCAACCGATCCGTGGCGGCGTTATCCCCCGCCAATGTGGTATTAAACAACAGCGCGCCGTTGTTGCCGGTATAGTTGCCATTGACCGTCAGGTTGGCAAAACTGCCGCCAGTAGCGGCTTGCCCAATCAGTACGCGCCCCTCATTTTCAAGGCTACCATTGATCACGCCCGATGCCCCCAGGCTACCCGCTTGAAGGATTTGTACTGAACTGTTGAGTTGAACAGGTGTTGCTGTGGCGCTGCTGGCCCTACTTTGAATGCTGCTATCCAGCAACAGCAACCCAGCTTCGACGCGGGTCAGGTTGGCCTGAACATTGTTTCCGGCAATCTGCAACCTGCCGTCACCTTGTTTGACCAACGTACCGTTGCCGGTGACCGAGTGGGTGAGTAGCCAATTTTGTATGGCATCCAGTAGCAGCGTGCCGTTATTGTCGATACTTGCCGTCCCGAGTTGCCCGGGTTGGCTGGCGCTCAAGCGGGTACCACTTTCAGTGCGGAAAATACCCGTAAAGGCGTTGTTATCAACACTCAACGCCACATTGGCCCCCCCACTCAACAGCGTGACACCCGCGCCTTGCAGAACATTACTCAGGATCCCTTGCGCCCCTTTAAAATCGAGCGTGCCACGGTTATCGATCCCGCCAGTGCCCAGGGCATCGGTCTGTGCCAATTGTGCTGTGGCGGTGGCTGCAATGGTGGTCATGGCACTCATGCTGCTGTTATGCCCGGTCACCACTAACGTGCCACCGTCCAGTTGCAATGCCCCACTCCCCGTCAGTTCGCCGTCATTCAGGCCACCATTACGGACTGTTAAGGTGCCACCCTGCAGATCCAGCTTACTCCCCACCGCTGTATTCAGCTTACCCACGGTTTGCTGATACCCATTAATATCCACCAGGGCATTGGCACTCAATGCCAGATCAGAGGTCTGCCCAAGTACTCCATCCGCCATCAGGCGCAGGGTGCCGGAACGTACCAGCGTGGCTCCAGTGTAGTCATTACTGATATTGGATAGCGACACCTTGTCACCGGGAACAGCGGCAATCGCCAAATCACCCGAGCCGGTGATATATGAGGTGAGGTCGGCAGCATCGCCAGTGGCACCCGCCCGCGGTGCCAGTACCAGCGCATTGGCCCCGCTCCCCATCAGGTCAAGCTCAAACAGCCCATAATTGATGTAAAGCCCAGTGATTTCATGACTTGCCGTCAGCCGGTAGTCATAGTGCCCTTCTGCCACGATGGGCCCGGTATCGGTATTGGTCAGACCGATTATGGTTTCATTAGTAATGACATTGCCATCCTGATCAATCAACGTCATGTTGCCTGCCCTTCCCTTGACCTCACCATTGGCCTGGATCAATTTGACCAGCAGGTTTTGATCATCCTGCTCCAGAATGGACAGGCTGGTATCTACCGTAGGGGGTTCCACTGAGAAACTCGGCGGAACCGCTACCTGTGCGGTCCCGGTGCCTGAGACATCCAGTGTGCCCGTAGTTTCAATCACGGTATTGGCTTGGTTAGTCGCCGGGGGCTGGGCATCAAAATCCACCTTGCCACCGGCAAAGGTCAGATTGGCAATGGTCTGATAACCGTCTCCGACCACGATGTCACTGCCTGCCCCCGCCACCAGGGTTGCCTGGGTCAACGCGGTGGTGTTACTGCCGGAGAGATCAAAGGTACTGCGCCCCAGCGCCAAAGTACCGGTAAAGGCCGAACCCGTGGTACTGGCAAAATCGAAGGTATTACTGCCATTTTGCAACGCCACTGAGAGCACGCCTGCACCGGTTAGCGGGTTGGCAAGAACGTAGTCCCCGCCATTGGCGGTAGTTTGGTCAATGGCAAACGTCGCCCCCGCTGCGATAGCCACCGTACCGCTACTGCTGATGGCCCCAGTATCGGTCAACCTCAAGGTACCTTGAGCCACGGTTGTGCCACCGGTATAACTATTGGCACCGGTCAAGGTCAGCGTACCACTACCGTCTTGCACCAGCCTGCCACTCCCCCCGATGATGCCGTCATAACTCAGCGCATCGCTACGATCAAATACCACGGTGCCATCATTAAGGATATCCAGCGCACTACCATTGGCCGGGTTCGCCGCATAGCTACCCGCGGTACCGCCAATACCAATTTGCAAGTAAGCGCCGCTGTTAACCTGGGTTTCCCCGATATAGGTGTTGATCCCGGTGAAAAACAGCGTGCCGTTTGATACCGTCAATAATCCGTCACTACCCGCAACGATCCCGGCAAAGAACCCACCATTGTCGACAGTCAACGCCCCCCCATTGATATTCAGCGTGCCGGTACCAATCAAGCTACCGACCGACTGGGTGAAACCATGAATATCAGTCACGGCCCCGGTATTGATGGCCAATTGGCGAGTGGATCCCAGTGCGTTATCTGACCCCAGTTGCAAAGTCCCGCTGGTCACCGTGGTACTACCGGTGTAGTCGTTGCTACTGTTATTGAGGGTGATCACGCTGGTCGCCGCAATGGCCAGATTGCCGGCCCCAGTAATCAGTGCCGACATATCATCGGCACCTGGAGGCGTGGTGCTATCACCAGAGAACGTCAGTGTCTGACCAGTTTGTAATGCCAGTTGAGTCAAGCCGACATTAACAAACAGCCCGGTCGCATTGGCCACCAAGGCATAACCGTAATCCCCAATGGCGACGATATTGCCCCCCTGGAAGATATTGACCGCCGAGGTGGTTAAATTGCCGCCGGTAAGATTCGTCAGCGTCAGGTTGGATGCAGAACCGGTGACACTGCTGGCGCTCACCAACCGCTCCAAAACGCCCTCATCCTGTTGCAGCAGATTACCCGCGTTATCCGCCACCACCGTCGGGTCCAGCTGCACCGAGCCGGCATCCAATACCAGAGCACCGGTGGTGACTTGCCCACTAGGCAGATTAGCAAAACGTAATGCACCGCCATTCATCGTCAGATTACCAATAGCCTGACTCCCCAACCCTACCGTGGTGGCGTTACCGGTACCTATCTCTAGGGTGGCAAGACTCAATGATGAGGTGTTACTGCCTGACAAGTTAAAGCTGCTGGAGCCCAGCGCCAGTGTACCGCTAAAGGCAGAACCCGCCGAGCCGGTGAAATTGAAAGTGTTGCTGCTGTTTTGCAGTGCTACCGACAACAACCCCGCCCCGGTTAACGGGTTGGCAAAAATGGCGTTACCGCCATTACCGGTGGTCTGGTCAATGGCAAAGGTCGCACCAGCGGCAATGTTCACCGCACTGCTGGGATTGATCGCTCCAGCTCCGGTCAGCCGTAGGGTGCCGTCCGCCACCGTGGTACCGCCGGTGTAACTGTTCACCCCGGTCAGGGTCAAGGTACCACTGCCATTCTGGGTCAGGTTGCCGTTACCACTGATAACCCCGGCATAGCTCGCCGCATTAGAACGGTCGAACACCACTAAACCGGCGTTGCTGATATTACCGACATAACTACCGTCAATACCCCCATTGCCAATTTGCAAGGTCGCGCCACTCCCCACTGTGGTGGTCCCGCTATAGCTGTTTGCCCCGGTTAATATCAGGGTACCACTGGAGGCGGTTAGGGTACCCGTCGTGCCAGCAATCACCCCACTAAACAACCCACCCTGAGCTACCGTTAGAGCCCCCCCATTAACCGCCAGCAGACCTGACCCGGTCAGGCTGGCTATCGTCTGGGTGAAACCATTGATATTCGTGGCCGCGCCCGTGGCAATATCCAATTGGCTGGTAGCTCCCAGCGCATTGTTCGACCCCAATTGCAACGTGCCACTGTTGACAGTAGTGCTACCACTATAATTATTCAGCGCATTAGCCAAAGTCACTACCTGTCCTACCACTCCGGTTATTGCCAGGCTCCCTGTTCCAGTTATCTGAGCAGATAAATTAAGTGCGTTGCCGGTTGCTGTTGCATCAGGCGTCAGCGTCAGGATTTGCCCAAAAAGCAGATCAACCTGCTTTAAGGCATAAGCAACATAAAGGCCATTATTCAGCGCCCCGGTATTCAACCGATAATCGTAAGTGCCTACCGCGACCGTATTGCCCCCTTCGGCAATCGACACGCTCTGACTATTGGAAAGCGCATTGCCACTTTGATCAACCAGGGTCAGAGCCCCCCCCTGGCCATTAAGCGTTCCCCTTGCTGTCAGTGCAATCAGTTGGGTATAAGCGCCCCCATCGTCTTGTGAAAGGATATTGGTATTGTCCAAAACCGGTGGGTTAATGACACCGGGAGCGGGGGAAGATCGATAGCGATACGTCCGACCCCAGTGAGGTTTAGATTGGCGACGGTTACCATGCCATTAGCCTGTTGTTGCGCAGGCACGGTGGCATCAAACTTCAATTCACCGCCATTAAATTGCAAACCGCCAATCACCTGTTCGCCTATGCCCACTGTGGTGATGTTGCCAGTACCCAATTCCAACGTGGCTTGGCTCAGCGCGGCAGTATTGGTGCCCGACAGATCAAAGCTGCTGCTACCTAGCGCCAGGGTGCCAGTAAAGTCAGACCCGGCAGTATCGGTAAAATCAAAGGTATTTCTGCCGTTTTGCAACGCCACCGACAGCACCCCGGCCCCGGTTAACGGGTTGGCAAAGCTGTAATTGCCGCCATTGGTGCTGGTCTGGTCAATGGCAAAGGTCGCCCCAGCGGCAATATCAACCGCGCTGCTAGCATTGATCGCGCCAGACCCGGTCAGCCGCAGGGTGCCGTTAGCCACCGTGCTATTCCCGCTATAACTGTTGCCCCCGGTCAGGGTCAAAATGCCACTGCCGCTTTGGGTCAGGCTACCGTTACCGCTGATAATGCCGGCATAGCTCGCCGCATCAGTTCGGTTGAACACCACCAATCCCGCATTGCTGATATTGCCAGCATAGCTGCCGGTAAGCCCGCCATTGCCGATTTGCAAGGTCGCACCACTGTCAACCGCTGTGATACCGCTGTAGCTGTTGGCCCCGGTCAGCACCAGCGTGCCGGTTGCGGCGGTCAAGCTGCCGGTTGTTCCTGACACCACACCGCTAAACAGCCCGCCATCGGCGACTGTCAGGTTGCCGCCGTTGATTGCCAGCAGCCCTGCCCCCGCCAAGCTGCCCACGGACTGAGTAAAGCCGTTGATATCGGCGGTGGTGCCGGTGTTAATCGCCAGTTGGCGGGTGTTGCCCAGCGCATTATCTGAGCCCAACTGCAAGGTGCCCCCGGTCACCGTGGTGGTGCCGGTATAATCGTTACTGCTATTGTTGAGTTCAATCAAGGTGGTGGCATCAATTGCCAAGTTACCCGACCCGGTAATCAGTGCCGTCATATTATTGGCACCGGCAGGCGTGAGGCTATCGCCCGATAAGGCCAGGGTTTGATTGTCTTGCAGCGCCAACTGGGTCAGCCCTACATTGATAAATAGCCCGGTCACATCGTTGGCCAATACGTAGCCGTAGTCACCGATGGCGACAATATTACCCCCCTGAAGGATATTCACCGCAGCTGTCGACAGCGCCGCGCCACTCAGGTCAGTCAAGCTCAGGTTAGCAGCAACTCCGGTGACACTGCTGGCAGTGACCAACCGCTCTTGGGTGCCTTCATCCTGTTGCAGCAGGTTCCCTGAATTGTTGGCAACGGTAGTCGCATCAGCCTGTACCGTTCCGGTATCCAGGGCCAAGGCCCCAGTGGTCACCTGCCCGGTGGGTAAGTTGGCGAACCGCGCGGTACCGCCATTGAAGGTCAGATTGCCTACCGCCTGATCGCCCACCCCAATAGTGGTGACGTTGCCGGTACCCAGCGCCAACGTGGCCTGGCTCAGTGCGGTGGTATTGCTGCCGGAGAGGTTAAAACTGCTGGTGCCTAACGCCAAGGTACCCGTAAAGGCCGACCCGGTGGTGCCCGTAAAATCAAAGCTATTACTGCCATTTTGCAGCGTTACCGACAGTAATCCAGACCCGGTTAACGGGTTGGCAAAGGTGGCGTTACCGCCATTGGCGCTGGTCTGGTCAATGGCAAAAGTCGCCCCGGTGGCAATATTAACCGCGCTGCTGGCATTGATCGCGCCAGCTCCGGTCAGCCGTAGGGTGCCGTCCGCCACCGTGGTACTGCCGGTGTAACTGTTCACCCCGGTCAGGGTCAAGGTGCCGCTGCCGCTTTGAGTCAGGTTGCCGTTACCGCTGATAACGCTGGCATAGCTAGCCGCATCAGTTCGGTCGAACACCAGCGAACCCGCATTGTTGATATCACCGCTATAGCTACCGTCTGTGCCCCCATTGCCGATTTGCAAAGTGGCGCCACTGTCAACCGCCGTGACTCCGCTATAGCTGTTGGCCCCGGTCAGCACCAGCGTACCGGTTGCGGCAGTCAAACTGCCGGTTGTCCCCGACACCACACCGCTAAACAGCCCGCCATCGGTGACCGTCAGGTTACCGCCGCTGATTGCCAGCAGCCCTGCCCCTGCCAAGCTGCCCACGGTCTGGGTAAAGCTGTTGATATCAGCGGTGGTGCTGGCGTTAATCGCCAGTTGGCTCGTATTGCCCAGCGCATTATCTGAGCCCAACTGCAAGGTGCCCCCGGTCACCGTGGTGGTGCCGGTATAATCGTTACTGCTGTTAATCAACTCGATTAGGGTGGTGGCCTCAATCGCCAGGTTGCCTGAACCGGTGAGCAGCGCCGTCATGTTATTGGCACCGGTGGGGGTGAGGCTGTCACCCGATAAGGTCAGGGTTTGATTGTCTTGCAGCGCCAGTTGGGTCAGCCCTACATTGATAAATAGCCCGCTGGTGTCACTGGCCAATGCATAGCCGTAGTCACCGATGGCGACAATATTACCGCCCTGAAGAATATTGACCGCTGAAGTCGCCAACGCGCCTCCACTGAGGTCCGTCAGATTCAGGTTAGCGGCTGATCCCGTCACACTACTGGCGGTCACCAACCGCTCCAGCACGCCTTCATCTTGTTGCAGCAGATTACCGGTATTATCAGCCACCTCGGTGGGATCAACCTGTACTGAACCCGACGCCAAGGCCAACTCCCCGGTAGTGATTTGACTGGCAGGGAAATCAGCGAGACTTAATATGCCACCATTGAAAGTCAGGTTGCCCACCGTCTGGTTAGCGGCCCCCACGGTGGTCCTATTGCCAACGCCCAGTTCCAGCGTAGCTTGGCTCAGCGCGGCAGTATTGATACCCGACAGATCAAAGTTGCTGGTGCCCAGCGCCAGGGTGCCAGTAAAGTCAGACCCGGCGGTGCCAGTAAAATCAAAGCTATTGCTGCCGTTTTGCAGCGCAACTGACAGCACCCCGGCCCCGGTTAACGGGTTGGCAAAGCTGTAATTGCCGCCATTGGCGCTGGTCTGGTCAATGGCAAAGGTCGCCCCAGCGGCAATATCAACCGCACTGCTGGCATTGATCGCGCCAGAATCCGTCAGCCGCAGGGTGCCGTTAGCCACCGTGGTATTACCGCTATAACTATTGACCCCGGTCAGGGTCAAGGTACCGCTGCCGCTTTGGGTCAGGCTGCCGTTACCACTGATAACGCCGGCATAACTCGCCGCATCAGTTCGGTCGAACACCACCAATCCCGCATTGCTGATATCACCCACATAACTGCCAGTAAGCCCGCCATTGCCGATTTGCAAGGTCGCGCCACTGTCAACCGCAGTGATACCGCTGTAGCTGTTGACCCCGGTCAGCACCAGCGTGCCGCTTGAGGCGGTCAAGTTGCCGGTTGTCCCCGATACTACGCCGCTAAACAGCCCACCATCGGTGACTGTCAGGTTGCCGCCGCTGATTGCCAGCAGCCCTGCCCCCGCCAAGCTGCCCACGGACTGAGTAAAGCCGTTAATATCGGCGGTGGTGCCGGCGTTAATCGCCAGTTGGCTCGTGTTGCCCAGCGCATTATCTGAGCCCAACAGCAAGGTGCCCCCGGTCACCGTGGTGCTGCCGGTATAATCGTTACTGCTATTGTTGAGTTCAATCAGCGTAGTGGCATCAATCGCCAGGTTGCCTGAACCGGTAATCAGTGCCGTCATATTATTGGCACCCGCTGGCGTAAGGCTGTCACCCGATAAGGCCAGGGTTTGATTGTCTTGCAGCGCCAACTGGGTCAGCCCTACATTGATAAATAGCCCGGTCACATCGTTAGCCAAGGCATAGCCGTAGTCACCGATGGCGACAATATTACCCCCCTGAAGGATATTCACCGCAGCTGTCGACAGCGCCGCGCCACTCAGGTCAGTCAAGCTCAGGTTAGCAGCAACTCCGGTGACACTGCTGGCAGTGACCAACCGCTCTTGGGTGCCTTCATCCTGTTGCAGCAGGTTCCCTGAATTGTTGGCAACGGTAGTCGCATCAGCCTGTACCGTTCCGGTATCCAGGGCCAAGGCCCCAGTGGTCACCTGCCCGGTGGGTAAGTTGGCGAACCGCGCGGTACCGCCATTGAAGGTCAGATCGCCTACCGCCTGATCGCCCACCCCAATAGTGGTGACGTTGCCGGTACCCAGCGCCAACGTGGCCTGGCTCAGTGCGGTGGTATTGCTGCCGGAGAGGTTAAAACTGCTGGTGCCTAACGCCAAGGTACCCGTAAAGGCCGACCCGGTGGTGCCCGTAAAATCAAAGCTATTACTGCCATTTTGCAGCGTTACCGACAGTAATCCAGACCCGGTTAACGGGTTGGCAAAGGTGGCGTTACCGCCATTGGCGCTGGTCTGGTCAATGGCAAAAGTCGCCCCGGTGGCAATATTAACCGCGCTGCTGGCATTGATCGCGCCAGCTCCGGTCAGCCGTAGGGTGCCGTCCGCCACCGTGGTACTGCCGGTGTAACTGTTCACCCCGGTCAGGGTCAAGGTGCCGCTGCCGCTTTGAGTCAGGTTGCCGTTACCGCTGATAACGCTGGCATAGCTAGCCGCATCAGTTCGGTCGAACACCAGCGAACCCGCATTGTTGATATCACCGCTATAGCTACCGTCTGTGCCCCCATTGCCGATTTGCAAGGTGGCGCCACTGTCAACCGCCGTGACTCCGCTATAGCTGTTGGCCCCGGTCAGCACCAGCGTACCGGTTGCGGCAGTCAAACTGCCGGTTGTCCCCGACACCACACCGCTAAACAGCCCGCCATCGGTGACCGTCAGGTTACCGCCGCTGATTGCCAGCAGCCCTGCCCCTGCCAAGCTGCCCACGGTCTGGGTAAAGCTGTTGATATCAGCGGTGGTGCTGGCGTTAATCGCCAGTTGGCTCGTATTGCCCAGCGCATTATCTGAGCCCAACTGCAAGGTGCCCCCGGTCACCGTGGTGGTGCCGGTATAATCGTTACTGCTGTTAATCAACTCGATTAGGGTGGTGGCCTCAATCGCCAGGTTGCCTGAACCGGTGAGCAGCGCCGTCATGTTATTGGCACCGGTGGGGGTGAGGCTGTCACCCGATAAGGTCAGGGTTTGATTGTCTTGCAGCGCCAGTTGGGTCAGCCCTACATTGATAAATAGCCCGCTGGTGTCACTGGCCAATGCATAGCCGTAGTCACCGATGGCGACAATATTACCGCCCTGAAGAATATTGACCGCTGAAGTCGCCAACGCGCCTCCACTGAGGTCCGTCAGATTCAGGTTAGCGGCTGATCCCGTCACACTACTGGCGGTCACCAACCGCTCCAGCACGCCTTCATCTTGTTGCAGCAGATTACCGGTATTATCAGCCACCTCGGTGGGATCAACCTGTACTGAACCCGACGCCAAGGCCAACTCCCCGGTAGTGATTTGACTGGCAGGGAAATCAGCGAGACTTAATATGCCACCATTGAAAGTCAGGTTGCCCACCGTCTGGTTAGCGGCCCCCACGGTGGTCCTATTGCCAACGCCCAGTTCCAGCGTAGCCTGGCTCAGCGCGGCAGTATTGATACCCGACAGATCAAAGTTGCTGGTGCCCAGCGCCAGGGTGCCAGTAAAGTCAGACCCGGCGGTGCCAGTAAAATCAAAGCTATTGCTGCCGTTTTGCAGCGCAACTGACAGCACCCCGGCCCCGGTTAACGGGTTGGCAAAGCTGTAATTGCCGCCATTGGCGCTGGTCTGGTCAATGGCAAAGGTCGCCCCAGCGGCAATATCAACCGCACTGCTGGCATTGATCGCGCCAGAATCCGTCAGCCGCAGGGTGCCGTTAGCCACCGTGGTATTACCGCTATAACTATTGACCCCGGTCAGGGTCAAGGTACCGCTGCCGCTTTGGGTCAGGCTGCCGTTACCACTGATAACGCCGGCATAACTCGCCGCATCAGTTCGGTCGAACACCACCAATCCCGCATTGCTGATATCACCCACATAACTGCCAGTAAGCCCGCCATTGCCGATTTGCAAGGTCGCGCCACTGTCAACCGCAGTGACACCGCTGTAGCTGTTGGCCCCGGTCAGCACCAGCGTACCCGTTGCGGCGGTCAAGGTGCCAGTTGTCCCCGACACCACGCCGCTAAACAGCCCGCCATCGGTGACCGTCAGGTTACCGCCGTTGATTGCCAGCAGCCCTGCCCCCGCCAAGCTGCCCACGGACTGAGTAAAGCCGTTAATATCGGCGGTGGTGCCAGTGTTAATCGCCAGTTGGCGGGTGTTGCCCAGCGCATTATCTGAGCCCAACAGCAAGGTGCCCCCGGTCACCGTGGTGGTCCCGGTATAATCGTTACTGCTGTTGTTGAGTTCAATCAGCGTAGTGGCATCAATCGCCAAGTTACCCGACCCGGTAATCAGTGCCGTCATATTATTGGCACCGCTGGGTGTGAGGCTATCGCCCGATAAGGCCAGGGTTTGATTGTCTTGCAGCGCCAACTGGGTCAGCCCTACATTGATAAATAGCCCGGTCACATCGTTAGCCAAGGCATAGCCGTAGTCACCGATGGCTACCGTATTGCCCCCCTGAAGGATATTCACTGCGGCTGTCGACAGGGCTGCGCCAGTGAGGTCAGTCAAACTCAGGTTGTTGGCAGTTCCAGTGACATTGCTGGCAGTGACCAACCGCTCTTGGGTACCTTCATCCTGTTGCAGCAGGTTCCCTGAATTGCTGGCGACGGTACTCGCATCGGCCTGTACCGTTCCTGCATCCAGGGCCAATACCCCGGTGGTCACCTGCCCGGTAGGTAAGTTGCCGAAACGTACGGTACCGCCATTGAAGGTCAGATTACCTACCGCCTGATCGCCCACACCAATGGTGGTGACGTTGCCGGTACCCAGCGCCAGCGTGGCCTGGCTCAGTGCGGTAGTATTGGTGCCCGACAAATCAAAACTGCTGGTGCCCAACGCCAAGGTGCCGGTAAAGGCAGACCCGGTGGTGCCAGTAAAATCAAAGCTATTACTGCCGTTTTGCAGCGCCACTGACAACAAGCCCGCCCCGGTTAACGGGTTGGCAAACGTATAATTACCGCCATTGGCGCTGGTCTGGTCAATGGCAAAGGTGGCACCGGCGGCAATATCAACCGCGCTGCTGGCATTGATCGCGCCAGCTCCGGTCAGCCGTAGGGTGCCGTCCGCCACCGTGGTACTGCCGGTATAACTGTTCACCCCGGTCAGGGTCAAGGTGCCGCTGCCGTTCTGGGTCAGGTTGCCGTTACCGCTGATAACCCCGGCATAACTCGCCGCATCAGTTCGGTCGAACACCACCAAACCCGTATTGCTGATATCGCCGCTATAGCTACCGTCTGTGCCCCCATTGCCGATTTGCAAGGTGGCGCCACTGTCAACCTCAGTAACTCCGCTATAGCTGTTGGCCCCGGTGAGCACCAGCGTGCCGTTTGAGGCAGTCAAGCTGCCGGTAGTCCCCGACACCACACCGCTAAACAGCCCACCATCGGTGACCGTCAGGTTACCGCCGCTGATTGCCAGCAGCCCTGCCCCCGCCAAGCTGCCCACGGTCTGGGTAAAGCCGTTGATATCAGCGGTGGTGCTGGCGTTAATCGCCAGTTGGCGGGTGTTGCCCAGCGCATTATCTGAGCCCAACAGCAAGGTGCCCCCGGTCACCGTGGTGGTGCCGGTATAATTGTTACTGCTGTTAATCAACTCGATTAGGGTGGTGGCCTCAATCACCAGGTTGCCTGAACCGGTGAGCAACGCCGTCATATTATTGGCACCGGTGGGGGTGAGGCTGTCGCCAGATAAGGTCAGGGTTTGATTGTCTTGCAGCGCCAGTTGGGTCAGGCCTACATTGATAAACAACCCGCTGGTGTCACTGGCCAAGGCATAGCCGTAGTCACCGATGGCTACCGTATTGCCGCCCTGGAGAATATTGACCGCCGCCGTAGACAGCGCCGTGCCAGTGAGGTCAGTCAAACTCAGGTTGTTGGCAGCCCCCGTGACATTAGTGGCCGTTACCAGTTGTTGTAGAACACCATCATCCTGTTGCAACAGGTTACCGGTACTGTCCGCCACCCCATTAGGGTCAACCTGTACCGTTCCCGCATCGAGGGCCAAGGCCCCGGTGGTCACTTGTCCGGTGGGTAAGTTGGCGAAGCGTGCGGTACCGCCATTGAAGGTCAGGCTACCAACCGCTTGATCACCCACCCCGATGGTGGTGACGTTGCCAGCACCCAGCTCCAATGTGGCCTGGCTCAGCGCTGCAGTATTAGTACCCGACAGATCAAAGTTGCTGGTGCCCAGCGCCAGGGTGCCAGTAAAGTCGGACCCGGTGGTGCCGGTAAAATCAAAGGTATTGCTGCCATTTTGCAACGCCACCGACAACACCCCCGCCCCGGTTAACGGGTTGGCAAAGCTGTAATTGCCGCCATTGGCGCTGGTCTGGTCAATGGCAAAGGTCGCCCCAGCGGCAATATCAACCGCGCTGCTGGCATTGATCGCGCCAGAACCCGTCAGCCGTAGGGTGCCGTTAGTCACCGTGGTATTACCGCTATAACTGTTGACCCCGGTCAGGGTCAAAATGCCGCTGCCGCTCTGGGTCAGGCTGCCGATACCACTGATCACCCCGGCATAACTCGCCGCATCAGTTCGGTCGAACAGCACCAAACCGGCATTGCTGATATTGCCGGCATAGCTTCCGTCTGTGCTGCCATTGCCGATTTGCAAGGTCGCGCCACTGTCAACCGCAGTAACTCCGCTGTAGCTGTTGGCCCCGGTCAGCACCAGCGTGCCGGTTGCGGCGGTCAAGCTGCCGGTTGTCCCTGACACCACGCCGCTAAACAGCCCGCCATCGGTGACCGTCAGGTTGCCGCCGCTGATTGCCAGCAGCCCTTCCCCCGCCAAGCTGCCCACAGACTGAGTAAAACCGTTGATATCGGTGCTGGTGCCGGTGTTAATCGCCAGTTGGCTCGTGTTGCCCAGCGCATTATCTGAGCCCAACAGCAAGGTGCCCCCGGTCACCGTGGTAGTCCCGGTATAATCGTTACTGCTGTTGTTGAGTTCAATCAGGGTGGTGGCATCAATTGCCAGGTTGCCTGAACCAGTAATCAATGCCGTCATATTATTGGCACCGGCAGGCGTGAGGCTATCGCCCGATAAGGTCAGGGTTTGATTGTCTTGCAGCGCCAACTGGGTCAGCCCTACATTGATAAATAGCCCGGTCACATCGTTAGCCAAGGCATAGCCGTAGTCACCGATGGCTACCGTATTGCCCCCCTGAAGGATATTCACTGCGGCTGTCGACAGGGCTGCGCCAGTGAGGTCAGTCAAACTCAGGTTGTTGGCAGTTCCAGTGACATTGCTGGCAGTGACCAACCGCTCTTGGGTACCTTCATCCTGTTGCAGCAGGTTCCCTGAATTGCTGGCGACGGTACTCGCATCGGCCTGTACCGTTCCTGCATCCAGGGCCAATACCCCGGTGGTCACCTGCCCGGTAGGTAAGTTGCCGAAACGTACGGTACCGCCATTGAAGGTCAGATTACCTACCGCCTGATCGCCCACACCAATGGTGGTGACGTTGCCGGTACCCAGCGCCAGCGTGGCCTGGCTCAGTGCGGTAGTATTGGTGCCCGACAAATCAAAACTGCTGGTGCCCAACGCCAAGGTGCCGGTAAAGGCAGACCCGGTGGTGCCAGTAAAATCAAAGCTATTACTGCCGTTTTGCAGCGCCACTGACAACAAGCCCGCCCCGGTTAACGGGTTGGCAAACGTATAATTACCGCCATTGGCGCTGGTCTGGTCAATGGCAAAGGTGGCACCGGCGGCAATATCAACCGCGCTGCTGGCATTGATCGCGCCAGCTCCGGTCAGCCGTAGGGTGCCGTCCGCCACCGTGGTACTGCCGGTATAACTGTTCACCCCGGTCAGGGTCAAGGTGCCGCTGCCGTTCTGGGTCAGGTTGCCGTTACCGCTGATAACCCCGGCATAACTCGCCGCATCAGTTCGGTCGAACACCACCAAACCCGTATTGCTGATATCGCCGCTATAGCTACCGTCTGTGCCCCCATTGCCGATTTGCAAGGTGGCGCCACTGTCAACCTCAGTAACTCCGCTATAGCTGTTGGCCCCGGTGAGCACCAGCGTGCCGTTTGAGGCAGTCAAGCTGCCGGTAGTCCCCGACACCACACCGCTAAACAGCCCACCATCGGTGACCGTCAGGTTACCGCCGCTGATTGCCAGCAGCCCTGCCCCCGCCAAGCTGCCCACGGTCTGGGTAAAGCCGTTGATATCAGCGGTGGTGCTGGCGTTAATCGCCAGTTGGCGGGTGTTGCCCAGCGCATTATCTGAGCCCAACAGCAAGGTGCCCCCGGTCACCGTGGTGGTGCCGGTATAATTGTTACTGCTGTTAATCAACTCGATTAGGGTGGTGGCCTCAATCACCAGGTTGCCTGAACCGGTGAGCAACGCCGTCATATTATTGGCACCGGTGGGGGTGAGGCTGTCGCCAGATAAGGTCAGGGTTTGATTGTCTTGCAGCGCCAGTTGGGTCAGGCCTACATTGATAAACAACCCGCTGGTGTCACTGGCCAAGGCATAGCCGTAGTCACCGATGGCTACCGTATTGCCGCCCTGGAGAATATTGACCGCCGCCGTAGACAGCGCCGTGCCAGTGAGGTCAGTCAAACTCAGGTTGTTGGCAGCCCCCGTGACATTAGTGGCCGTTACCAGTTGTTGTAGAACACCATCATCCTGTTGCAACAGGTTACCGGTACTGTCCGCCACCCCATTAGGGTCAACCTGTACCGTTCCCGCATCGAGGGCCAAGGCCCCGGTGGTCACTTGTCCGGTGGGTAAGTTGGCGAAGCGTGCGGTACCGCCATTGAAGGTCAGGCTACCAACCGCTTGATCACCCACCCCGATGGTGGTGACGTTGCCAGCACCCAGCTCCAATGTGGCCTGGCTCAGCGCTGCAGTATTAGTACCCGACAGATCAAAGTTGCTGGTGCCCAGCGCCAGGGTGCCAGTAAAGTCGGACCCGGTGGTGCCGGTAAAATCAAAGGTATTGCTGCCATTTTGCAACGCCACCGACAACACCCCCGCCCCGGTTAACGGGTTGGCAAAGCTGTAATTGCCGCCATTGGCGCTGGTCTGGTCAATGGCAAAGGTCGCCCCAGCGGCAATATCAACCGCGCTGCTGGCATTGATCGCGCCAGAACCCGTCAGCCGTAGGGTGCCGTTAGTCACCGTGGTATTACCGCTATAACTGTTGACCCCGGTCAGGGTCAAAATGCCGCTGCCGCTCTGGGTCAGGCTGCCGATACCACTGATCACCCCGGCATAACTCGCCGCATCAGTTCGGTCGAACAGCACCAAACCGGCATTGCTGATATTGCCGGCATAGCTTCCGTCTGTGCTGCCATTGCCGATTTGCAAGGTCGCGCCACTGTCAACCGCAGTAACTCCGCTGTAGCTGTTGGCCCCGGTCAGCACCAGCGTGCCGGTTGCGGCGGTCAAGCTGCCGGTTGTCCCTGACACCACGCCGCTAAACAGCCCGCCATCGGTGACCGTCAGGTTGCCGCCGCTGATTGCCAGCAGCCCTTCCCCCGCCAAGCTGCCCACAGACTGAGTAAAACCGTTGATATCGGTGCTGGTGCCGGTGTTAATCGCCAGTTGGCTCGTGTTGCCCAGCGCATTATCTGAGCCCAACAGCAAGGTGCCCCCGGTCACCGTGGTAGTCCCGGTATAATCGTTACTGCTGTTGTTGAGTTCAATCAGGGTGGTGGCATCAATTGCCAGGTTGCCTGAACCAGTAATCAATGCCGTCATATTATTGGCACCGGCAGGCGTGAGGCTATCGCCCGATAAGGTCAGGGTTTGATTGTCTTGCAGCGCCAACTGGGTCAGCCCTACATTGATAAATAGCCCGGTCACATCGTTAGCCAAGGCATAGCCGTAGTCACCGATGGCTACCGTATTGCCCCCCTGAAGGATATTCACTGCGGCTGTCGACAGGGCTGCGCCAGTGAGGTCAGTCAAACTCAGGTTGTTGGCAGTTCCAGTGACATTGCTGGCAGTGACCAACCGCTCTTGGGTACCTTCATCCTGTTGCAGCAGGTTCCCTGAATTGCTGGCGACGGTACTCGCATCGGCCTGTACCGTTCCTGCATCCAGGGCCAATACCCCGGTGGTCACCTGCCCGGTAGGTAAGTTGCCGAAACGTACGGTACCGCCATTGAAGGTCAGATTACCTACCGCCTGATCGCCCACACCAATGGTGGTGACGTTGCCGGTACCCAGCGCCAGCGTGGCCTGGCTCAGTGCGGTAGTATTGGTGCCCGACAAATCAAAACTGCTGGTGCCCAACGCCAAGGTGCCGGTAAAGGCAGACCCGGTGGTGCCAGTAAAATCAAAGCTATTACTGCCGTTTTGCAGCGCCACTGACAACAAGCCCGCCCCGGTTAACGGGTTGGCAAACGTATAATTACCGCCATTGGCGCTGGTCTGGTCAATGGCAAAGGTGGCACCGGCGGCAATATCAACCGCGCTGCTGGCATTGATCGCGCCAGCTCCGGTCAGCCGTAGGGTGCCGTCCGCCACCGTGGTACTGCCGGTATAACTGTTCACCCCGGTCAGGGTCAAGGTGCCGCTGCCGTTCTGGGTCAGGTTGCCGTTACCGCTGATAACCCCGGCATAACTCGCCGCATCAGTTCGGTCGAACACCACCAAACCCGTATTGCTGATATCGCCGCTATAGCTACCGTCTGTGCCGCCATTGCCGATTTGCAAGGTGGCGCCACTGTCAACCTCAGTAACTCCGCTATAGCTGTTGGCCCCGGTGAGCACCAGCGTGCCGTTTGAGGCAGTCAAGCTGCCGGTAGTCCCCGACACCACACCGCTAAACAGCCCACCATCGGTGACCGTCAGGTTACCGCCGCTGATTGCCAGCAGCCCTGCCCCCGCCAAGCTGCCCACGGTCTGGGTAAAGCCGTTGATATCAGCGGTGGTGCTGGCGTTAATCGCCAGTTGGCGGGTGTTGCCCAGCGCATTATCTGAGCCCAACAGCAAGGTGCCACCGGTCACGGTGGTAGTGCCGGTATAATTGTTACTGCTGTTAATCAACTCGATTAAGGTGGTGGCCTCAATCGCCAGGTTGCCTGAACCGGTGAGCAGCGCCGTCATATTATTGGCACCGGTGGGGGTGAGGCTGTCACCCGACAAGGTCAGGGTTTGATTGTCTTGCAGCGCCAGTTGGGTGAGACCCACATTGATAAATAGCCCGCTGGTGTCACTGGCCAAGGCATAGCCGTAGTCACCGATGGCGACAATATTACCGCCCTGAAGGATATTAACCGCTGAAGTCGCCAACGCGCTTCCACTGAGGTCCGTCAGATTCAGGTTAGCGGCTGATCCCGTCACACTACTGGCGGTCACCAACCGCTCCAGCACACCTTCATCTTGTTGCAGCAGGTTACCGGTATTATCGGCCACCTCAGAGGGATCAACCTGTACTGAACCCGACGCCAAGGCCAACTCCCCGGTAGTGATTTGACTGGCAGGGAAATCAGCGAGACTTAATATGCCACCATTGAAAGTCAGGTTGCCCACCATCTGGTTAGCGGTTCCCACGGTGGTCCTATTGCCAGTGCCAAGTTCCAATGTGGCCTGGCTCAGCGCGGCAGTATTGATACCCGACAGATCAAAGCTGCTGCTACCTAGCGCCAGGGTGCCCGTAAAGTCGGACCCGGTGGTGCCGGTAAAATCAAAGCGATTGCTGCCATTTTGCAGCACTACCGACAGCACCCCGGCCCCGGTTAACGGGTTGGCAAAGCTGTAATTGCCGCCATTGGCGCTGGTCTGGTCAATGGCAAAGGTCGCCCCAGCGGCAATATCAACCGCGCTGCTGGCATTGATCGCGCCAGCTCCGGTCAGCCGTAGGGTGCCGTCCGCCACCGTGGTACTGCCGATGTAACTGTTCACCCCAGTCAGGGTCAAGGTACCACTGCCGTTCTGGGTCAGGCTGCCGTTACCGCTGATAACCCCGGCATAACTCGCCGCATCAGTCCGGTCGAACAGCACCAAACCCGCATTGCTGATATTGCCCGCATAGCTTCCGTCTGTGCCCCCATTGCCGATTTGCAAGGTCGCGCCACTGTCAACCGCAGTAACTCCGCTATAACTGTTGGCCCCGGCCAGCACCAGCGTACCGGTTGTGGCGGTCAAGCTGCCGGTTGTCCCTGACACCACGCCGCTAAACAGCCCGCCATCGGTGACCGTCAGGTTACCGCCGCTGATTGCCAGCAGCCCTGCCCCCGCCAAGCTGCCCACGGACTGAGTAAAGCCGTTGATATCGGCTGTGGTACCGGTGTTAATCGCCAGTTGGCTCGTGTTGCCCAGCACATTATCTGAGCCCAACAGCAAGGTGCCACCGACCACGGTGGTAGTGCCGGTATAATCGTTACTGCTATTGTTGAGTTCAATCAGGGAGGTAGCATCAATCGCCAGGTTGCCTGAACCGGTGAGCAACGCCGTCATGTTATTGGCACCCGCTGGCGTAAGGCTATCACCCGACAAGGTCAGGGTTTGATTGTCTTGCAGCGCCAGTTGGGTCAATACCACATTGATAAATAACCCGGTCACATCGTTGGTCAAGGCGTAGCCGTAGCCGCCGATGGCGACAATATTGCCGCCCTGAAGGATATTCACCGCCGCCGTAGATAGGGCTGCGCCACTCAGGTCAGTCAAACTCAGGTTAGCAGCTACGCCGGTGACACTGTCGGCAGTGACCAACCGCTCTTGGGTGCCTTCATCCTGTTGCAGCAGGCTCCCCGAGCTGTCAGCGGCCGTGGTAGGGTCCACCTGTACCGCACCTGCATCCAGAGCCAAGGCCCCGGTGGTCACCTGACCGGTAGGTAAGTGGGTAAAACGCGCGGTACCGCCATTGAAGGTCAGATTACCTACCGACTGCTCACCCGCCCCGATGGTGGTGACGTTACCGGTACCCAGTTCCAACGTAGCCTGGTTCAGTGCTGTAGTATTGCTGCCGGAGAGGTTAAAACTGCTGGTGCCCAACGCCAAGGTGCCGGTAAAGGCGGAACCGGCAGTGCCCGTAAAATCAAAGCTATTGCTGCCATTTTGCAGCGCCACTGACAACAAGCCCGCCCCGGTTAACGGGTTGGCAAACGTATAATTACCGCCATTGGCGCTGGTCTGGTCAATGGCAAAAGTGGCACCGGCGGCAATATCTATGGTGCCGCTACTGCTGAGCTCCCCAGCCCCACTCAGCCTCAGGGTGCCGTCAGTAATCGTCGTTCCTCCCGTATAGGTATTAGCCGCAGTCAGTTGCAGTTCGCCTACACCCAATTTAGTTAAAGAGGTCCCACTTATTGCCCCGGCAATAGTGACGAGAGGTGACCCTACCGCGAGTCCGAAATCTATTACACCACCACCACTGCCCAACACCATATCTTGTGAGATGGTCATTGGTACAGTTACCGCAAGCCTGGCACCATTTAGGATGGTCAATGTTCCCGCATCGTCCCCAAGTGCCTGAGCACTATTAATAACCAATATTCCATCATAAATAGTCCAAGGAGTGATAGCCGTAGTGGTTCCGCTTAACGTCCACGTCGAACTACCGGTTTTTTCAAAGTTGCCGAAACCCCGGTATTGCGCCCCTGTACCAACCGTGGAAACATCAAACGTATCATCGACGCTTCCCCCCAAGCGAAGGGTATCCGCAGCACTGAATGCGATGACATTGCCGTTAATCAAGAAGCCTGAATACAATTCAAGGATATTGCTACCACCAGTAAAGACAATGGCATCTCCCCGTGTACCGAGGCTGTCAAGACCAGCATTAATCGTACCAATATTGATGATGGTTAAATCTGAACCGGTAATCCCGGCACCTGCAGCAGAATCAAACGGTGAAGCCAGATTCCCGGCATTCCCGCCGGTAATGGTCCCTGTATTAGTAATAAATAAATTTGCGCCAGCGACTCCAGCGCCCCCAGCACCATTGGCACCCCGGTTGGCAATGACTGAGGCAGTACCGGCATTGCCACCATTGCCACCAATTATACTGCCAATATTATCCAAGAAACCGCTATTGGCAAATAACACGCCAATACCCCCAGTCCCGCCATTGCCACCACCGCCACCGGAAGTTGCCACGCCATTACCCGCGCCACCACCATTCCCTCCACGACCACCTCTAATTACCGATGAGCTTTGCGCACTGAGAGAAATGTTAACGCCATCTGCTACAATGCCATATCCCCCAGCACCACCACCTCCGCCACCACCCCTGCCACCAGTGACACTACCAGCATTCCCGCCATTCCCCCCATTCCCTCCAACATATGAGCCTCCCTCAGTGGTATCTGTAACGATTACCAGTGCATGTGCACCACCACCACCTCCTCCTCCTCCTCCATTGCCTACTAACGCATTACTGCCATTCGTACCGGCACCTCCAGGCGTTGAAGCACCGTTTCCACCAGGCGTCGACACTGAACTCCCCCCTCCTGCTCCGCCTGTTATACCTGCACCACCACCACCGCCACCACCATTGATGTTAATTGCAGTAACACCATTCTCTCCTGTCCCCATCGCTGAACTGAGTCCTCCTAAACTACCGGTTGTTCCACCAGCATTCCCCCCAGCAGTCATATCCACAGCCAACACCGAGAAAGATCCGGCCAACAGCAAAGCACCACTGAGCAATAGCGCTAATGGTGACAAAGTCATTATCTTCTTATTCTTGGTTAAATTATCGCCCTCTCTCGCTATTACATCCTGCGCTTGTGCTGGCCCCAAGCCTACGGTGGCAGATTTTTTGTGTAGGCTGACCAACTCACTGACCACTACCCAAGTATGTAAAACTGCACTCCAAATGACTTTATAGATCTTGTTCATCGTTGATCACCTCACAGTTGCCAACATAAGTGCCATTTAACAACTTATTTTTGATGAAGATTCAGCATGAACACTAAATCTAAGCCTACCAAAAAATCACGTTGCTACTGTAAAATTGCCTTTAAATCCTCGATTCTTTGGTTGCATCATCGCTCACGATACGCATTGCCCTCTTCCCCTTAATCCATTGAGAAAATATCGAAAGATGCCTGAGTACTACGGGTGGTAACCCATTCACCCGGCATTAATAAAAGAAAAGGGAAAAAGGAAAATAAAACTTGCTGAAAATTATTTAGATAACTCTGTACTAGTTTAGTAAAACGTATGATTTTTGCACTGCAAGGTGGGATGGTTTTGATTTAACCATGATTAGTTTTGGCAATGGTGTACAACGTGGATTCAATATCTCCAGATGACCGCCATAACAAGTGTGAATGATGCTGACCAGACCTTGTTCTGGAGCAAGGCCGAGCAAGGGCCGTATGATAAGTCCCCTGCATGATTTTGATTTAACTTGAGTTACCATGTCGAAAAACAAGGCAATATGTTCAATCTGTCAGCAAACGCACGTTGCACCCATGTTAGAGCTTTGACAAAGGCAATTCGCCCCGCTATTATTCGCCCCGTTCACACGATTCCTCTGTAGTTCAGTCGGTAGAACGGCGGACTGTTAATCCGTATGTCACTGGTTCGAGTCCAGTCAGAGGAGCCATAAATTTAATGCCATGGACAGCCACTGTTGTCCATGGTGTCTCAAAGTAAGATCCCTTTTTTCAAATCAAATTATACTCTGTTCCATATTGGTATACTGGCATCCAACATTTTGGGGGCTTCATTGGGACTCGAATCGGCTAAATTATGGTATCCTTGGCTATGCCATTTCTAGCGCCATTATCCCAATAATGTCATCAGTTTAGACCGATCAACTTGCAGAACATAGCCAATCCGAGCTCACGGAACAAATTAGAAAATCCCACTTAGTTGCCTAAGCGGGATTTTTGCTTTTCAGTGCCCGGCTAACGGTCTAAAATTCGGGTATCTCTGAACTGCCCCCACTGATTAACTGAACGATGGTGATCCCACTATTTTTTGCGAATTTTCATACCGAACCAATTAACCTTGCCAATGTGAATAAATAGCCCCTGTAAACCGCATCAGAGATGCAAATAAAATGGTAATAGCAAAGAAGTCAAAATAGAAAAAAACCGTAGACTCTTCAAAATTAAAAAAGGCAAAATCGACTTGAAGAAGCAAATAGGGTAGTAAATTGCGGCAAATGAAAGCATGCAGTCCATACACCGTAATACTGAAGAAAATAGCGGGCATCAATCGCGTTGAGAGAAACGAGAGGGGTGAAATATTCCAGACCTTAGCAAAAAAATTGGCCAGCATTTTCCAGTGCATGCCCAAATGGACGGCAATGATGATTTGCCCCCAATGAACACTGGTCATGTGGACCTTTCTGACCAGATCAGAGGAACTGTGAATGGGTAAATCAGGCAAGAGATGTTTTGATAACATCAGTCCACTGATAATGGCAGATAACAGTAGCAGTACCAGTAAGAGATTTACGCTGACTTGCATGAACCTGAAAGCAGAATACCTCCCCTGAACCAGTTTTCTAAACCAGTGAATATTTAGCCCATTATGGAGAAAAAGGAACATTAAAAAGACCATACCCAACCATTCATGAATACTTTCCCCCCACAGATGAAATCCCATCAGCGACAACAGGATAATCATCATTACTATATCCTGCACAACTTGGAATTTATATTTTGCTTTCATTCACTGACCTGCTATCACAACCTATTCGGTAATTTTCTTAACCAGTTGATAATCTCCGTTGGCGTATCCTCATCCGTCACATCATTTCTTGAGATGGCGAGGCCCTGGATTACCAACTGTGCATTGGGTTGAAGACGTTTGATTTCGCGCAACGAGTCAGAGAAACGACTGCCACCATGGGTAGTAAAGGGGATAAGCATTTTTCCACTAAAATCATGCTGTTCAAAAAAGCTGTACATCACCATCGGCATTTTGTACCACCAGATGGGATAGCCGACGAATACCTGGTTATAATCAGCAAGGTTGGGTATTTTTTCTTTCAATTCGGGTCGAGCCCCATCTTTCACTTCCTGTTCAGCATATTTCAACAGGGTATCATGCTGACGTGGATAGGGTTTAACCGTTTCAATTCGGAATAAATCGCCACCGGTTTCCTTCTGGATAATCTGTGCCACATATTGGGTACTTCCCAGAACGACACTGTTTTTTTGTAATATGCTCGCCCCCGATATACCATCGACCCCGTCTAATTTTACATCCTCAGGTTGAGAGAAATAGACAATCAGGATCCGTCGCGTGTTGCCATCTACTGCCTCGTCTTTTGCATTTACACTACTGACAGTGAACGCCAGAAATAAAATCAGATATTTTTTCAGTGAAGTGAACCGTAATGTATTCATAGCGTTCGCCTAGAGGTAAAGTGAGTCATCCGTGATCGTCAATGCCTTCGCTGGGCAGGCCGATACTGCTGCCATAAAAATAACTATGGCAGCGGCATAACAGACAAAGTGATACTTCTATCCGCATGTGTTGACGCAAGATAAGAGAAGGGTGTGAGTCGCTTTATTCTTATAAGTTTTTCCCGTAAAACTGATCCAGTTTCCCCATGGCCTGGTTCACATATTCCGGCTTCCAATAGGTTTCAATATGGGTTGCACCGTCAATCAGGAACAGTTCCTTATCTTTCGCGTTGCTCGCGCCTTTAAACGCTTTTTCACTCATATACAGAGAGTCGGCTTTACTGCCTGCTATCATCAATAGTGGCTTATTAATTAAATCCATATTGCTTGCCGCATCGAATCTCATTAAGTCGAGCAGACTGCTGGCGGTGTATCTGAAGGTCGAGTTGGGGTGTGCGTGAGTCTTGCCGTAGTACTCAAAACCCTGCCGATAGAGGTCAAACGGCAGTTTGGCAATTTGTTCATCCGTCAGCTTGGCATCCCCCAGATAAATAACCTCACCGCCAGAGGCCTCCTGTGCTCGCGCATCAGATGCTTGCTTTAGACGTTCTTGTATCGTGGCGAGTTGTGAATCCTGATAACCGTTGCGTCTGACCAGGCCAGAGTCAAACATGCTCAACGTAGCAATGGCGTTAAATCGCTTGTCAGTTTGCCCTGCCTTCAAGGAGTAGCCTCCTCCTCCGCAGATACCCAGCAGGCCTAAACGGACAGTGTCTACGCCAGGATACTGGGTGATGAAATCTGCCATGCCGTGAATGTCTTCAATCCGGTACGCCGGTTTGTCGACATTGCGGGGCAAACCACCGCTCGCGCCCTGATACGCCGCATCAGCAGTAATGGTAATGTAGCCCTGTTCTGCCAGACGCTGGGCATACAAGCCTGCAACCTGCTCTTTCACGCCGCCATTGGGGTGAGCCACAACGACTGCCGGGTATTTTTTAGCGGGGTCATAATTCGCCGGGGTATACACGTTGGCTGCAATGTCCAGCCCATTCAACTTGTAAGTGACCGGGTGAATATTGACTTTTCCTTTCACATTTTCAGTAAGCGCGCCGTCATAGGTCAACGTAAACGGATTTAATTTATAATCTGCTGCCATTGCGCCCCCCGATGAAAGAGTGATCACTGCCGCTAATAATGTTGTTTTAAAAACGTTGTATTTCATTTCAAGAAACCTCCAGATATCTAAAATAAACAACGTATTACCCCGACACTCCTTTTGGTCTTTTTTGCGAGGGGGGTAGGCTTGCAGGTAGTCTACGGGGGGCATGCTGACATCAGCATGACGGCCAGATAACATTTCTGTCAGTTAGAAAAATACTTTTCTGACAAAAATGTCAGGAAAATGTCAGCTTGGTGTTGGTCATGAACCGCTAAGATAAGTGAAATAAGACGTTTATTGCCCTGATGGGTAAAGGAGATACGAACATGCGGTTACTCTTGGTAGAAGATGAGGTGAAGACGTCTTCCTATATCAATCGCGCACTCAGCGAACTGGGTTTTACCGTAGATGTGGCAGCCAACGGTACGGACGGATTGCACCTGGCCCTTGAGTATGATTACGATACGATTGTGCTGGATGTCATGTTGCCTGGCATGGATGGTTATGGCGTTCTGGAAGGTCTTCGCGCCAGCAAGCAAACCCCGGTGCTGATGTTATCTGCTCGCGGTTCGGTTGATGAACGTGTCAAGGGTCTGCGTCAGGGTGCAGACGACTATCTGCCTAAACCTTTTTCGCTGATTGAACTGGTTGCCCGTATCCAGGCGTTGTTGCGGCGACGTCCGAGTGATGGCGTAGATGTCACTCAATTGCACATTAACGATCTGCATCTGGACCTGCTGGCAAGGCGTGTCACAAGAGCCGGTGAACGTCTTGAACTGACCGCAAAAGAGTTCGCTCTGTTAAGCCTGTTAGCCAGACATCAGGGAGAGATCCTTTCAAAAATGATGATTGCAGAGCAGGTCTGGGACATGAATTTTGACAGCGATGCCAATGTGGTTGAGGTCGCGATAAAACGCCTGAGGGCGAAAATTGATGCACCCTACCCGGTCAAACTGCTGCATACAGTGCGAGGCATGGGATATGTCCTTGAAACCCGCCCCGAACGCCAGGCTAAATAGAGAGAGTTATCATGATTAAGCGTTCTATCTCTGGACGATTGGCGCTGATGTTTGCCTTGGCCTCCATACTGATCGTTTCAGTTCTGGGTATTGTGCTGCGGAGTTCCTTGCATGATTCATTGCAAAAGCAGATGCATAACGAATTGCAGTTCAGGGAGTCGCTGATGGCACCCTGGATCCTCTCCCGCACCACGCTGGACGGCTGGCAAACGCTGACGACCAAATTTACCGATTTGGCCACGGCTGAGGGTGGCCGCGTACAGTATTGGATCCTCAGTGAGGATCCCCGGCTTCAGGTGGGTGGCCCGCCACCTAGCGGGGTAACCTGGGCTTCGCTGAGCAAAGGATTCAGCAAAGTTCCCGGTGCCACAGAAGAGTCATGCTCGCTGTTTTTATTGATGTCAGAAATTCCTGCCCAAGGGGAGCGCCCCGCACTGCGCTATGTAGTGGCCATCGACTCCACACCGTATATGGGTACCCTGAATGAATTTACCCGTACACTGATCTTCATCAGCGCAATCGGTGTTTTATTAGTGGCCCAGTTGGGGTTTGTGATTGCCAGAATAGGCATGCGCCCTGTCAACAAACTCAGCGCTCAGGCCCATCACCTTGCACCGGGAAATCACGGGCAGCGCCTGGATACCTCAACGCTGCCGGATGAACTGCAAAAGCTGGCCGTGGCATTCAATGGCGTACTCGAACGACAGGAAATCGCCTGGCGACAACTTGAAAGTTTTAACGCCGATGTGGCTCATGAACTGAGAACCCCGCTGACCAATCTGATGGGGCAAACGCAGCTCGGTCTGTCACGGCAACGCGAAACGCATGAACTCGAAGAGTTACTGGAGTCCAATCTGGAAGAACTCGAGAGAATGACCTCTATCGTCAACGATATGCTGTTTCTCTCCCATGCTCAGGCTGGGGAGCATGCAACCCAGTTAACCGACGTGTCTCTGAGTGAAGAGACCTACAAGACCACGGAGTATGTGGAGCCGTCCTTTGCTGAAAAAAACCTGTCTATTCATGTCGAGGGAGATCTCACGGCACGCATTGATCGGCGACTTTTCCACCGCGCTCTAGCGAATTTACTGGAAAACAGCGCCCGACATGCTGTTCCTGGTACCACCGTGAAGGTGACGATCGGCAGAGAGAATAATCTGGCCTCCATCGCGGTCGCCAACATGGGTGCAGCCATCTCAGATGAGCACCTGAAACGTTTGTTTGAACGTTTTTATCGTGCTGATCCTTCCCGTACACGCAGTGATACACACCATGGACTCGGACTTTCCATCGTCAGGGCGGTGGCGATAATGCATCGTGGCGATGTGTTTGCCAGTAGCCAGAATGGGATCAATACCTTCGGGCTGACTCTCGCCATAAACAGTGAACTCGCTGAAAAAGAGGCACAACGTTATGTGAGGTTTGGCATCGCAGCGCAGGTTAAAAATTAAGAACGTCTAATTATGGCTTAACTCACTTTGCTTAAGGGGTAATCAATCACGCATAACCTGTATTCACTCGATATTCGCGTTGTCACAGGCCTTCGCTTATCGCAAAAACCTCCCTTTCCTTTGGTGAAAATAGCTTCAGCACCGATTCTGACAAACTTGTCAGGCAGCGGTCAGCCTGGTGACATGAAGCATTCTGTAAACTCACGTTATCGTCACCGACATAACCCTCCCATCTTTAATCGTGCCGATAACAAAGGAAATGGATGATGAAAAACAAGATTCAGCAGTACCTGCTCTGCACCGCTCTTACCTTTGCCGGTTCAATGACCCCCCTTGCTCACGCGCAGGATGCGGCGAAAAATAAAACAGAAAAACCGTCTCGGGCGCAACAATTGATGGGGGATATCGCCCCCAAGATGGCGCAACTCACTGACGATGTCCTGTATGCCGATATCTGGGAACGGCCACAGCTCTCAAAACGTGATCGGAGCCTGGTGACCGTCAGTGCTCTGGTGGCGATGGATCGTCCTGACCAGTTGCGTTCTCATCTGCGTCTGGCTCGCCAGAACGGTGTCACTGAGGAAGAGTTGGTCGAAACCATCACCCAGCTTGCTTTCTATTCAGGGTGGCCAACGGCGGTAACAGCGATATCCATTGCAAAAGAAGTGTTTAAAGAAGGGAAATAGTTTTTTTCTGCAATGGATTAATGGGTATTTCTCTCGTTAAAGGATTGAATAGATATGAAAATCTTCCTTATCACACTGGCGGCGCTTTTACTGCCCGGTACGCAGGCTATTGCCGCAACGCAGGAGGCAGTGACCGTCAGCCCTGCGGGCTCACAACCCACGACGTTGGGTGCTCCTGAGTACTTTACCGGCACGGCCAAGGTTGACTCACGGTTTAAAGGCTCTGCCCCGGCCCGAATTTCTGGGGGAACCGTCTCATTTGAAGCCGGAGCACGAACAGCCTGGCACACGCATCCCCTTGGACAGACACTCATCGTCTCTTCCGGCACGGGTTGGGTACAGGAATGGGAAAGATCGGCCCAGCCAATCAAAACTGGCGATGTGGTCTGGATCCCGCCGGGTGTCAAACACTGGCATGGCGCATCCGCAACAGAGCCGATGGTGCATATTGCTGTTTCAGAATCACAGGACGGTAAAACCGTGACGTGGATGGAAAAAGTCACGGACGAGCAATACCCACATTGATGAAACCACGGTTTAGCGGAATACATTGCGCTCAAACATATTATTTATTGGGCGCAAAAAGTACCCGCGTTAATTAGCTCAGCTTATTAACTCATGCGTTTTAACAGCATAGTCATTTGTGAAAATCTCTCTATGATTCAGTTATCCGCGATGACATGAGGAAAATATCTTGAAAACCTTACTGAAAACACTCACCGCCTGTATGTTGGTTGGCGGATTGGTTTCTCAATCTGCCTTTGCTGCCCCCACAACCCCCTTGGTTATCCAGTCTCAGGGAAGTTTTGCCGCAGGTGGCGCTGTCGTTACGACACCAGGGCAGTTTGATGCGAAAAAACCGCTGGATCCGACAGGCCAGACCTATCATGGCGATCACGCTTCTGTGTTTTATCAGATCCCAGAGAACCCACACAAATATCCCATTGTGATGCTGCACGGTGCTGGACAGTCCGCCAGAACATGGGAAAGCACACCGGACGGCCGCGAGGGTTTTCAGAACATCTTCTTGCGCCGTGGTTTCTCGACCTATCTGGTTGATCAACCACGTCGGGGGAACGCCGGTCGCAGTATGGTGGAGGGAACCGTCAAACCGGTTGCCGATGAGCAACTATGGTTTAATCAGTTCCGTCTGGGTGTCTGGCCCGATTTCTTCGAGGGTGTACAGTTCTCCCACGATAAAGAGACATTAAACCAGTACTACCGTCAGATGACCCCCAACACCGGCCCCTTTGATATCAATGTGATTGCGGATGCCATGTCGGCCGTCGTGGATAAATCCGGCCCGGCCATTCTGTTTACCCACTCTCAGGGGGGAGGCCCCGGCTGGTTTACGGCGATGAAGAATGCCAACGTAAAAGGGATAGTCGCGTTTGAACCTGGCAGCAGCTTTGTCTTTCCACAAAGCGAAGTCCCGCCGCCAACCAAGAACGCCTTTGATACCGTAAAAGGGGAATCGGTGCCCCTGGATCAGTTTATGGCACTGACCAAAATTCCTGTTCTGATTATCTACGGCGACAATATCCCGGATAAACCGACGGCCTTGCCTGCACAGGATAGCTGGCGCGCCCGGTTGGCTGTTGCGCGTCAATGGCGGGATGTAGTGAATAAACATGGCGGAGACGTAACGGTTATCCATCTGCCGGAAATTGGCATTAAAGGAAATACTCATTTCCCCTTCTCTGATTTGAATAACGTTGAAATTGCCGATCTGGTCTCAAAATTCCTGAAAGATAAAAATCTTCAGTGATAAATAAATAGTGGAGTCGTTGGTGACTCCACTATTGTTTATAGCGGAGCGCATTCAACAGCAACGTAAACGCAGGGGAAGTATGCTGCCGATTAGGATAGTAAAGGTGGTAACCCGCAATAAACGGACACCAATCTTGCAAAACGGTGATTAACCGTCCGGCTGCAATATGCTCGCTAACAATATCCTCGGGTATGTAGGCAAGACCGATACCGCACAGTGCGGCATTGAGCCGTAAGGCTATATTATTAAAAACTAACTGCCCATCCACCCGAACTTTAATTTCCCTTCCCTCTTTTTCAAATTCCCAGGGGAAGATGCCACCATAAGTCGGTAACCGAATACTAATACAATTATGTTGAGTCAGTTCCTGAGGATGCTGCGGCACTGGATGGGTAGAAAAGTAATCCGGTGAGCCGACGACGACCATGCGAATATCCGGGCTGATGCGTACCGCGATCATATCCTTGGCTATCTGCTCTCCGAGCCGGACACCGGCGTCATAGCGCTCCGACACAATATCTGACAGCCCGTAATCGACCATCAGTTCGACACGAATATCAGGGTATTCCGCCAGAAACGCTGTCAGCGCAGGCTGAACGATATACACCGCTGGGTGTTCCCCCGCAGTTATGCGAAGAGTGCCTGCCGGGCGTTCCTTCTGTGCTTTTAGCCGCGCGATTTCGGTTTCAATTTCCTCAAGTCGCGGCGAAAGCAGATTAAGAATTTGTTCTCCAACTTCTGTGGGAGAAACGCTACGCGTTGTGCGAGTGAGTAACCGCAAGCCCAGTTTCTCTTCAAGCCCCCTGATAGTCTGACTCAGGGCTGACTGAGAGACACCCAGCTTCGCTGCTGCCCGGGTGAAGCTACGCTCTTTGGCGACCAGTGCGAACGTGGCCAGATCATTGTAGTTTTCCATTCTATTTATTAGTCCAACTAATAAAGGCATGCAGATTATAGCATCTAATCTTATTACAGTGCGTGCGTTATGCTTCTTGGTATAGATACATTTACACAGGACAAGATCATGAACACGGTAACATTGAATAACGGTATTCAGATGCCATTGCTGGGATTTGGTGTTTTTCAGATGACAGACCCCGCCGAATGCGAACGGGCTGTTATTGATGCCATAGAGACCGGATATCGTCTTATAGATACTGCCGCCTCTTACCAGAATGAGACACAGGTGGGTAATGCCCTGAAGCAAAGCGGCATTGCACGCAATGAACTCTTTGTCACCACCAAACTCTGGTTGCAAGACACCAACTATGCAGGTGCAAAAGCACAATTTGAGCGCTCACTGAATCGTCTACAGCTTGATTACGTTGATTTGTATCTGATTCACCAGCCCTACGGTGACGTTCATGGTGCGTGGCGTGCAATGGAAGAGTTGCTTGCTGCCGACAAAATCCGAGCGATTGGGGTCAGTAATTTTCATCCCGACCGCCTCGCGGATCTGATGGCGTTTAACACCATTCCCCCCGCAATCAATCAGATCGAGGTTAATCCGTTTAACCAACAACTTCATGCCGTGCCTTGGATGAGCAGTCGGGCTATCCAGCCTGAGGCTTGGGCACCTTTTGCTGAAGGCCGCAATGGTCTGTTTCAGAATCCAATTTTGACAGAGATTGGCAAGAAATACGCCAAGAGTGTCGGCCAGGTCGTCCTGCGCTGGATCTATCAACGTGGCATCGTTTCACTGGCTAAATCCGTTCGCAAGGAGCGCATGATTGAAAATTTCAACATCCTGGATTTTGAACTCAGTGCGATGGAGATGACACAGATAGCTGCAATGGATACGGCCACCAGTGCCTTCTTCTCTCATCGCGATCCGGCAATGGTTGAGTGGCTGGCCAACCGCAAACTGGATGTTTAAGCATCCACATACTCATAGTAGTTCTAAAGTGAATAGTCACTCCATTATGGAGAAACACCGGGCTCTCACTGTCGTGTCACCATTAAAATGAGATATACATCACAATTATTACATGCAAATATTTTAGGGGCTTTATTGGGGGCCCAGCCACCAATAAACGTCAATTTAAAATAATAAAATCAAATACTTAAATAAAAGCTCGAGTCCAGTCAGAGGAGCCAAATTTAGAAAACCTCGCTTAGGCAACTGAGCGGGGTTTTTGCATTTCGGCCTGGTGACCATCGACATCTCCCATACCGCCATGATGGAAAAGAGTGGCAACTGGCCTTGGGTATCTGCCCTGCCATCTCTTTAGTGCGACCAACGGGCGGGCTGTATACAAATGGCCTCTCGGTTTTCATTAGGAATTTACCTAAAAAAGACAGGAAAACCAGAGAGCTACGTTGATACTCGTCACACTTCAAATGACTCGAATTATTTACAAGATAATATTCATTTAATTATCCTGGTGTTCAATTGGGTCATCGGTAGTGGCAAACCCGCCGATGTTATATCGGTGCTTGACGATGACTGAGGATCATGGGTCATCAGGTAAAATGACGAATGGCTAAGTGCTGTAACGCACCGACAGGTTTTATAAATACGGCTATTGTTATTTCGTTTCAGTTAGTCATTCTGTAGCAAATATGGAGGCATGTATGCTTGAGACCGTAGCTATCATCCTATTGGTTTTATGGGCTCTGGGCCTTGTTTCTTCCTATACCATGGGTGGATTTATTCACGTGCTGCTGGTGGTGGCTGTGATTATTATTCTCCTGCGGATTATTCAACGCAGAAGAATTTAATCATTTCGACAAGTCGCTTTACAATGCAAGTCACAAGATACAAAAACGTAGTGAAGATTCTAACTGGTGAAATTAAATATTAGAGTGAAGTATTTATATTCTAAAATTAATTCACTTAACAAGTGGGGTTTTAAATGTGATGATTTATTCTCGTCGTCCCTAGGGAACGTAGAGTAAATACCCCAACCCTCCCCAATTCAACAAGGAAATATATACCATGAAAACAATAAAACTATCTGTATTACTTAGCTTTTTAGCCATAAGCGCATTGGGCATGGGTATACCGCAAAGCGTTGAAGCGGCTGATACGACGTCCAGCCAAACCTCAGGCGAATATATGGATGATGCGCTTATCACCACAAAGGTAAAAACCAACATTCTGAAAGAAAAAGGGCTTTCTTCCATGCAGATCAGTGTGGATACCAAAGAGGGTGTTGTGGTTCTTTCTGGCACAACAAACAGTGTAGAGCACGCGCAACTTGCCGCTACCGTAGCGCAACGGACCCATGGCGTAAAACAGGTTGTCAATAATTTGCAAGTAGTGAAATAGACGTATTCCGTAGAAATACGGTCCAAAAAGCATACAAAAATAGTGCTTTGCAATGGTCTTGGCTTTATTGTTATCCGATTATTTCCCCCTGTTACTAAAGCCAGATCATTATTTCCAGAGTTGGCGTATATATTGACTTTTATCTACATGCTGTTGCAACAGCTCTAGTGGGTGCTCACACGTTAAGCACATGGAGGTATAACGGTAATTTAATTGTGCAGTTTAGCGATAATTTTACTGTCTCTTTATTCACATAACGCTAAAACAATATATATAAGGAAAATATAATGACCAACATAGTACCGAAAAAAATGAGTTACTACCTTGGCATATTAACCTTCTCTGTTGCCATGGGACTTTCTGGCCATGCGCTGGCAGAAACGGATGTTAAAGCGGCCACAGCCCCTGTTGTTACCCTGAAGGACTGGAGCGAATCTTCTGAACAGGAGCAAAATTCTTTTTTGGTGGGTTTAGTCAGTATTGTTGAGCTGGAAAAAGAATGGCAAGGACAAAAGGGCCTTTTACCGCTTTCACAAAGTATGATCGGCACCTGGGCGCAGGGTATGGACGGCATGAGCATTAATAGTCTGCGCGGCAATGTAAACCGCTATATTTCCAATAACCCTGGCGAAAAAGACAAACTTGTCCTTGAAGTGTTGTGGGTTAACCTGGTGCAGCCCAGAATCGAATCGACTTCACCTGCTGCTGCAAAAGATACTCCCAAGCGAATCCGCGAGGTCATGAAAAGTCAAAAACAAAAAAACCTGTAATAGCGCAGGGTACAAAAGGATAAGACGATGAAACAAATTACTATGATCAGCATACTGGCATTGGTGATTTTTGCCGGCCCAGTGGCCTGTTCCAATATGTCAAGAACACAGCAAGGTGGCCTTTCAGGGGCTACCATCGGCGCAGGTGCTGGTGCTGGCATTGGCGCATTGACAGGTGGCAACTGGGTTGTTGGCGCTGCGGTAGGTGGTGCCTTGGGCGGCTTGGCGGGCGGGCTTTATGGCAAATCCCAACAGAACCACCACGCCAAATAACCTGAGCTTTGGATAAAAAATTGATCTAAGGTCCTGTTCTAACATCTGTTATTGCGGCGAAAAATAAGCTGCTAAAAGGAAGAAACAGGAATCAACAAATTAATAGAAATTTTCTGGTTGATAACGCAAACCGATTCGAGGAGTCGCTGCTGCACCAAGGGCACCTGATACTGCTGGGGTCCTTGCAACCCGCGCTAAAAACCTTACCGGTGGTGGATATTGAGTTGTCTGCCGCCGCTCACCCAAAAGTGGCTTACCACCAAACTTTGCTACAGAGCACCCATTGCTGGTTTATCAATACACCACATCGAAGGTGCTGGATAAACAACCAGTTTATATACACTCGTTCGCTTTTTCATCAGCTAAACCTATCGCCAGTTTGTGTCTTTATATTCGTTGCCGATGACATGTATTTTGTGTATAGAGACTGATCACTTAGATAGCAACTGCACGCTGCCTGCTCAAGCCCCCGGCGATCAAGTACCGTCAGTGTTCCCCGGCTGTAACCTATGAGCCCTTGTGTTTGGAAGGCACCAGCGGCGATCGTCACTCCGACACGACGTACCCCCAGCATATGCCCCAATGATTCATGCGTGACCATAAAACTGTCAGATAGCGCGCGATCATGTCGCATCAGTAACCAGCGGGCGAGCCGTGCGTCAAGCTCATGAAAACGCTGACAACCAATCGACAATGCAAACTGGGCCATCGTCACATAAGTGTAGTGTGCCAGAATGCGTTGTAAGGCTGTGCTATGCATCAATTGACTCAGAAATACGCAATGGTCCACGCGCCAAGCAACGCCAGTCCCTTGCACCAATCCTTGCAATGGAGCGTTAACAACTCCGTACATCAAGTGCGTCCCGAGCATACCTTCGCGGCCCACCATGCTAACACCAAGCCCTGCATGCCTGTCGATGGCCGCAAGCAAGGAGATGGCCCCATCACTGGGAAAATAAGCATAAAGCATAGGCACTCCCGATTCACACATGACTTGGTCAAACGTCAGTTCAACCTGTTCGCAAACAGACAGAAGATGCCGCCGCTCTTGGTGGGGTAACAACGCGATAAGGCTATTTTGATTGTTTGGCACGGTTTTTCATCACTTATTGTGTGTGGCCTTGTGTTCCATCACTGATTGACAGAAAACCAACCACACAGTCTAAGGCTATTAAATCGCGCCTGGCGGTTCGTCCACGGGCCGATATAGGAACTGCGGCGTTTATAGACAACGACGCTCATACGCACAAAACTGAAAACCAACTTCCTAACGTCTATGACTTTGCTTCAGCGCTAGGAAGCCCAAATGTCTGGAAGCAACCGGTCATATTCTTTCTTCACCACCGCATAGCACTCACAGGAGCGATGCTCGAGACCGACACGATCCAGCACAGTGATGCGGCCTCGCGTATAGCGGATCAGACCGGCATTCTGTAGCTTCAACGCTGCTTGTGTTACGCCTTCACGGCGCACACCCAGCATGTTAGAGATCAGCTCCTGCGTCATACGTAACTCCGTGCCATGTAGCCGGTCCAGGCTCAGCAACAACCAGCGGCAGAGTTGCTGATCCAGCGTGTGGTGACGGTTGCAGACCGCTGTCTGGGTCATCTGGGTGATCAATGCCTGGGTGTAACGCAGTAGAAGATGTAATACCGGGCCGCCACGGTCGAACTCAGCCTGCATCGCACTCGCTTTCAGCCGATATGCATAACCAGCGCTCTGCACTACCCCTCGACTTGGGGTGGTTCCGCCGCCCATGAATAGCGACACACCGACGATACCTTCGTTGCCGGCGACGGCGATCTCCGCCGATGCTCCATTCTCCAACACATACAACAAAGAAATAATGGCTGTCGTAGGAAAATACACATGGCTCATCAGACGGCCAGACTCGTAGATTACTTGACCGAGAGTCAGCTCCACTTTTTCCAAGTCCGGCTTCCACCAGTGCCACTGTTCGGGAGGAAGGGAAGCAAGTAAATGGTTCTGGATGGACTCAATATCGTTGCACATAGCTGAATCTCCTGGCGTGTCACTATTGTGACGTGGAAGGGATCCGATGAATACATGACTGTTATCTTACACATATATGGCTACGGTACTGTTCGCTACCGCACATAACGAAATATATAGAAATTAATTGAATTTTATTGAAATATTTTGTTATGCATTGAGAAATGTGACGGTGGAAGATGACCCCATTGGTTCCAGTCAAGGGTGGTGATGCCATGTTAAAAGAGGTAGCTCGTGGGATGAGCGACAAATCCGCTTAGTGCGGATTTGAACGCTGCTTGCAGCGGCCCCGATAGGAGCGAACTTCAAGGATAAGGTGAGTAATTAAAGCCTACACATTTTTGACTTGAAGTTGAGGCTATAGACAGATTTATCAGCGTTTAATAACAGAGATTTTAGTCCCTTCAATGCTTACACCGGCCATAAGCCCTTGTTGATCAAAAATAAAAGCATAGGCTGCATCTTTCAACGTGGATGAAGACCAGGGCGGGAGCACACTTTGCTTTTTATTTAACCAAAGAATAACTGGGCCCGATAATTGTCATCCCAACTTGCCTTTTTTAGCTTGTTTCTCTGACTCGGCGCACCACAATTGCTCTGCTTTATGATGTTCAGAACAAACCGCCGGAATAGCGCCATATTCTCGACCGCATCCTCCATCGCTATTCTGGAGGCATCTTCATTGAACACCACATCAAGAATGTAATGCTGGCTGTTCTCGATCCGCCAGTGTTGACGAATATAGTGCCCGAGCAGCTTGTGTTTGGGGGATAACGAGCTGACATAGTAGGCGGTCTCTACCGTTCCTTTTCCGTTGGCGCTACGGTGACGCTCAACGGCGATGATGCTGCGGATTGTCGGCCATTTCTCCGCCAGCTCAGGCGGTAGTCTTGATTTTAATTGAAAGACATAACGCTCTTCTTGGCGGCCATGACCACTCTCTTTGTGCTCGACGATTATCTTCTCTTTCTGTGCGTCAAAGAGTGCCTGAAATTGCGATTGAACGGCTTGATACAGCTTCGGTTGGTTCTTCTTTACCTGAACCACCACATGCGCCTTCTTCTCGCTAATTTTCTCCAGCGTCTCACGCTGACAATGCAGGGCATCAAGCGTCACAACGGCGCCTTTGAGCTCAAGAATTTCCAGCATTTCTTTGACCGTTTCGAGTTCCCCTTTCTTATTTGGGGTTGTTTTCTGGCTTAAAACCAAACCATTTTCGGTATCGTAGGCTGTAACCAGTTGCAGAGCTTCGGCGGCATTTCCGCGGTAGGAGCCGCGTAACACCTTGCCGTCAAAGGCAATTATGGGTTTGCCTTGATGGGTACGCTGTTCATTGACCCAGCAGAGCAACGCTTCAAGCAGGGTATCGATGACAATGCAGCGCAAAATGCGGGCAATGGTGTGACGGCGCGGGATACCGTTGGCAAAAGGTCGATACTGACGGAGCCAATCGGCCTTTGAATTGCCATAGGTCTCTATGTCCCGCCAGCCTTCGGCACCACTCATGATGGCACTGATGACAAGAAACATGACGTCAACAAGGTCATGTTTACGATTGATGTCAGAGCGAGTTTCTTCAACAAGGGTAAGGTGTTCAATCAATGTCATCGAGCGTGCCTCCTACATGGAGACGTGATTAGATCACAGACGATCTGCCCGTTCAAGTTTCATTAACAAAGTGCGATCCCGCCCTGGGATGAAGACAAATTCTTGGCTATCCCTTCATTCACAACCACGATAGTCGGCCCAACACCCAATTCCCAACCATTTGATGTTTGGAGATAATTTACTGCACTGTCATTCATCAGGAATACAACATAGCTATAAGACTGTGCACCTGCCTGTAGCCCCCAAGAGGCGGACACAGAATTATAATAATTAACCGGTTTAGAATTTTTTAACAGCACCCCCTCTCCGTAGCTGCCTCCAAATACCAAACCAGCTTTAATAACGCTAGGAAATACCAAAACTGCACGTGACTGTTTCGCTATTTTTTCGGCCACGGGATTATGTTGGTAAAGGATTTTGAGTGACTGCATTGCATCTCTATCCAAATCTTCAGCAGAGGCAGCAAAAGCGTTCCCTGTAGTCAAACCCAACAATAATATAGCCATAATCGGCAGTGCATTTATTTTCAGCATGTTCATGTTATTCTCCTGGGTTTCAGTCATTGACTTATCTTGTTGCCAAGTCAAATATAAGTTAATAGTAAAAAAGCTTCTGTACGCCAGCGTACAGACAGCCAAGAAATCTCAATATGTTGTTGTTAAATTAATGATTTTAACTCTACTGACCTTTTACGTTACCGGCTATTGCCCAACCAGTGCTCTGGCAGTGACTGGATAAACTGTTCACGCTAAGTCAATGATGAATTATTAGTAGATATGCGTGCTATCGTACAGATAACAGCAGGTAATAGCGTTACTCTTCAGGCAAGTTTTTATTCCTTCCAATATACTCACTTTTAAGAGGTAATCACATGAACATAGATGAACATAAAAAAGCAGGTCCAGGCCCATGTTTGATGGGAGCTCATACTTTAATTGGGGACAATGTTTATAATATCGAAGGCGAAAAGCTAGGCCGAATTGAAGAGATAATGCTCAATGTACATGAAGGCAAGATCAGTTATGCCGTATTAAGTTTCGGCGGTTTCCTTGGTTTGGGGGACAAGCTTTTTGCATTTCCTTGGAGGGCATTGACGTTAGATACACTCAATAAACAGTTTGTTTTAAATATCGAAAAAGACATTTTGAAAAATGCACCTGGTTTTGATAAAAATGACTGGCCTGATATGGCAAATCAAAAATGGGCAAGTGGAATTGATTGCTATTATTCCCGTGATTTTTGAAAGAGGCTTACGACCCAGGGTTAAATGACTATTCTCTTAGCTATAAAGATAGAACGGGTTGCTAAAAGAAATATTTACTCGCGGTACGATATCGTCGATATCTTAACAGTATTGTCATGGGTTTTAATTTTTTAGTTCTAACCTTAATTTTAAACATAGAGGAGAGCGATCTATGATATTCTGGCAACTAGTAGGGGGGATTACCGTATTGACAGTGACTTTGGCAGGATGTACCCGCCAGACTACAACCGTCCCAACAACATCATCCAAGAATCCCCCAGCAGTTTCACAAGCGCAGATAGAGGGCCCTGCGGTGAGCGGCTCAGTTAATATCCGTCAGCGTATTACATTGCCAGCGGATGCCGTATTGACGATCACGTTGTCTGATGCATCACTGGCTGATGCACCATCAAAAGTCGTTGCACAGTTGGTGACGCGTACCGAGGGTCAACAGGCACCGTTCAATTTTGTATTGCCGTATAACCCAGCGGACATTCAGCCTAATGCGCGTATCATTCTGAGCGCAACCATTACGCTAAACGGTCAGTTGCTCTTTATTGTGGATACCATTCAGGAAGTCATTAATCACTATGGGACTCGGGCCGATCTGCTGCTGGTCCCGGTGCAGAATGTTCCTATTAATGTGAACTCGGCACCCACTACGTAACCATCGATTCTTGAATTAATTTGCAATTTGCCTTTGCGCCTAACGGCCAGGGGCTTTTTTCTTTTTATTACCATCACCCCGGCACTGGCTATAAATCCGTCAGTTGTGCCACCGCAGGCGCAACATACAGGCTTCCAGACAGTACCATAGCAGAACCAGAATGGCTAAGCGCTCTAACGTACAGACAGGTTTTATGAGTACGGCTATTTTTATTTCGTTTCAGTTAGTAATACTGTAGCTAAATATGGCGGCATGTCTGCTTGAAATCATAACTATCATCCTACTGGTTTTATATGCTTTGCCCTTATTTCTTCCTATACTTGTAATAATTCAAGTTACTTGTAGGCGGCCAGACCGATAAATACCTTGAACGGCTTGCAACGGCCCGTAGATGTGAGGAAAAATGTTAGAAAAGGTAGCTCGCACCTAGCAACAAAACTGCACAAGTCTGGCACGCATTCAATCCGCATTTTACCAAACTTTTGAATATTTCCGTTCGATCCTTGGGGGAGAATTTCATTGCCAAAATCACCACGGTTTATTTCATTTCTGTCCGCAACAGCATCGATGACAAGGGATTTCTGCAAGTCGCCATGCATTGATTGATATACCGCGTTATAACATTCCTAGTCGATGGGTAGATACTTTAAATTCAATAATTTAAGAATAACCTGCATTGTATGCAGAAACTTATTTCACCGTACTCATCATCAACTGTCTTAATGTAAACTGCCTATACGCAATAATGTGCCATTTTTCATCACATTTCTTAGCGCTAAGGGACTCAACCTGCCAAATCTGCTGCTAATATTACTTAAGACTATGGGTTAAATACTAACCCGTGATTTCAGTTAAGGTTATAACGTAACTTTTACTATTCAAGGATGTACCTATGAATTTAATTTATAAAGTAATTTGGAATGTATCTTTGAATACATGGGTTGCTGTTTGCGAGTTCGCCAAAGGAAGGCAAAAATCTAAAACGGGGCAACGGCTAGCCACACTCGCCCAACCAACCAAGTCATCATCTCGTCAACTTCCTGCAAGGCTTGCCTTACTGGCTGCCACTATTATGGGTGTTCTCGGTAGTCAGTCTGCGTTTGCTATCAGTGCTTCGGATTGTGCAAGCATGGGATCCAGCTGTGTGGCAGTGAGTAACTATACTGAATTAACAGCTGCCCTAAATGGGGGAACGGCCACCACCATCTTAATGTTGAATGATATTACGCTGACTGCGGATATTGCCGTTAACCAAGCGGCCAGTAATCGGAAAGATCTGGTGATCGACGGCGGCGGTTTTACCCTGAACAGCGGACTTTACGGCTTTACCTTTACCTCCCAGAGTAACTCCATTGATTGGGGGGGCCGGGCTCGTTTACCTTGTCCAACCTGGCAGCACTCAACTCCACTACCGCAGGTGGATATACTATTTTTAAGATGGATGCTAACAACAGTGCAATTAACATTACCATCGATAATATTGGCAATATGACTGACAGCATGCTGGCTGTTTTGGGTGTCATGGGTTCAGGAGGTGCACCAAACTTAAACAGCCAGTTAATTCTTGGGAACTTTACCAACCCTTTATCATTAACATTTGGCGTTAACCACCAGCTTGCGCAAGCCAGCAACATCCGATTTACTGGGCACTTTGATTTAACCGCTACCACAGGTAGCTTTCCGGCGGTCTTTTGGACCAACTCGACCAATGCCTACAGCCGTATGTATTTTGACAGCACCGCAGATGTCACCATCACCACCCCAATATTGACTAATGGTGCTGGCGGGAACGGCTTCTATCAATATACGTTGGAAGATGGTGCTAAATTTGTTTTAAACTCGGCACAGAATGTTTTTGGCTCTGATAATAATGGCCTCAAGATCGGTAGCTATGACGCGAGCCAGATTATCGGTGCCGATCTCTTTACCGGCTTTGGTAGCGGCGCAATATTACAACTTGCCGCTCAAAATGGTGGGGCTTATACCACGGGTAATGGGATCACTAACGTGGGTGGTGGTAATACCGCAGGCATGGGAAATGGTGCGGCGCAAACTGGCGATGTGATTTACAATCTGGCAGATGGCTCGACAATCGATGTATCTGCGGCGGCCAGCAACGGTATTCTGGCCAGCAAAACCGGTGTAGCCAATAATAGTGGGATCTATATCAGTTCTGGCGCGGCCATTAATGCCGGTACTGCTGGTGCCGGTATTTCTGCTTCTCATGCTGGTAATGGCAACATCCTGCTGGAAAATAAAGCCGCTGGTGTAATTACCGCTGGCACCGGGATCTCCGCTACCAATAGCGGGACCGCAACCATTGATGTTGCGAATAAAGGCATTATCAACAGCACCGTTGCAGGGATTGCAATCTCTTCTTCTTCAGCCCAAACCGTGAATGTTAATAATAGCGGCGGAACCATTAATGCCACCGCAGGCACCGGGATTAATGTGCTGACAAATGCGCTGTTAAACTTGGTTGGCGGGACAATTAATACCAGCGGTACCGCCAGTGGGTTAACTTTTGCCGGCACGACGAATAGCCATTCCCTGGCAGATTTGATTATCAATCTGGGGGGTAGCGGTGGTGCCTTCAGCAAAGCTGCAGGTGTCAATCTGGTATTGAGTAATGTGGTCCTCAACACCATAAATGATACGGCGTTAACCAGCCTGAGCGGTCTAACCTTCGCCAGTAGCGCCAATGGCCGTAACACCATTAATGTTACGGGGACGGGTACTGGGATTGTGGCATCCAACACCGATCTGGGCACGCTGAATCCAGAGGCATTGGATATCAATGTGTCCGGTGCAGGGATTGGAATCAACGTCACCGGTGGTGGCGTGGATTTATCAGGTAGCAACCTGAATATTAATGTCACCAACAGTGGTGGTTCGGCACTGCAAATAAACGATGGTGCGGCGACGACCACGATTGGTGCTAATACACAAATAAATGCCACCGGTGCCACGGCAATCGATTTTACCGGCACCACGGCTAAAACATTAATTAATAACGGCACTCTGAATGGTGCTGTTACCTTTGCTGGTGCAGCTGATAATACCATTAATAACAATGGGATATTAAATGATGCACTGACCAGCGGTGCTGGTAATGACACGTTGTCGCTTGGCGCGCTCTCGCAAAGTAACGGCCCAATTAATCTGGGTGATGGCAATAATAGCGTCACCATTGAGAATGGTGCTGAAGTGGCCTCCATTACCACCGGGGCTGGTGATGATGTTTTCACCATCAATAATATGACACTGGGCAGTACCTATTTAGGTTTAATGAACGCTGGTTCCGGTACTAATAGCCTCAACTTCAATACGTCAACTGATACTCTGTCAGCCGACACCTCACTGCAAGGCTTCACCAATATCAATCTTGCCAGCAGCTTTATCACCCTATCTTCTAACACCAACGTGGGCAGTGGTGTCATGAATATTGATAGCGGTAGCGAACTGCTGTTTGGCAGCACCTTTAATGGCCTACTGACTGCTTCTTTAGGGCATGTGGTCAGTGGTGATGGTTCAGCCATCGTGAATAACGGTGCCAATGTCACCCTCAGTCAGGCGAATACTTTTGCCGGACTCTGGCAGATTAATCAGGGGGTGTGCTGACCGCCAGCAATAATGATCAAATGGGGGCGAGCCAGTTCTCGCTGGAAGGCACATTAAATCTGAATGGCATAACAACGTTTGATAATACTCTGACTGGCAACGGGTTATTGAATGTTGATTCAGCCAATAGCGCTTTCAATTTTGGGGTTAATACCGGTACCGACTTTGCTGGTACGGTCGATCTGAAGAACAGTACGTTCGTTCTGAACGACACCAATACCGCAGCACTCACCAATGCCACACTGAAACTGTCGGCAGGTAGCCAGACCACGGTGGGTAACGTAGACCGTACTTTGAACGAGCTTGAGCTGAATGGCGGCACCCTCACCTTTGACGGAGCGGCACCTCAGTCGAAGGCCCTTGGCGTCGTCACGGTGACCGATCTGGTGCTGAATAGCGGGACCATCAGCGTAACCGGTACCGAGGACTGGAATAACACCAACCCAGTGGTAGATCCGAATCTGTCGATCCTCGATCAGGACCTCGGTAATATCATGATGGACCTGGTGAACGCAGACAACGTGAGCGGCGATAGCAACAACCTGCAGTTGATGGTCAACGGTACCTTGGTGACTTCCGACACCCAGGCGGTATCGTCCAATATCCAGCAGGGCGGTACCACGGTGGCTACCGCAACTTACAATTATGGACTGACCAGCGCTGATGGCGTTGGCGGCAAAGGTCTGTATGTCAATTACGGCCTGAAATCCCTGGACCTGTTGCCCAATGAGGGTAATGGCTTGTTATTGGCGACGGGTAGCAGTGCATCTTCCAATAAGGTGCTGAATACGGTGATTTCGGGTGTCGGTGGTTTGCAGGTGGATGCCACTAATGGCGCACTGACTCTGGCAAATGGCAATAACAGCTACAGTGGGACCACCGCAGTCAATGCTGGTGAGTTGGTTCTGGGGGCAAATGGTGCCTTTGGCCAGACTTCATTGCTAAATGTGCTTAGCGGGGCCAGTGCCAATATCAACGGGTACAGCCAGACAGTGGGTGCCTTGACCAACGCCGGTACAGTGACCCTGGGTCAGGATGGTGTACTGAACAGCGGCGTACTGACCAATACAGGTACTCTTGATCTGACTGGTGGGACGTTAAACCTGAATGAAGGCGGTACTTCAACGGCAACGGGTGGCCTGACTGGGAACGGTATCCTCAACATCACTGCTGGGGATCTGACCATCAGCGCCGCCAACAGCGGGTTAACTGGGCAAACCAACATTGCAGCGGGTGCTTCGGCAACCCTGAGCGGCGCAGGCTCACTGGGCACAAGTGGCATCGATGTACTTGGCGACCTGAATCTGAATGGTGCCAATACACTGACTAATGCGCTGAGCGGCAATGGTAATATCAATACTAATGCGGCAGTGACCCTGGGCGGCGACAGCAACTTTAGCGGTGCACACCATGTCGGGGCGGCGGGTGTTCTGACGGTGAGTCAAGCCAGCAATCTCGGGGCGGCCGCAGCCACGGTAAACCTGGATACGGCAACCTCCCGCCTAGTGCTGGATGCCGTTAGTGACAGCATTGCCAATACGCTGAGCGGTGTGACGGGGTCAACCGTTGATATCGTTAACGGTTCCGATCTCGCGCTGACGGGGGATAATAGTGGCTTTATCGGCCAGTATGCCTTGGCGGGCAACAGTCGGTTGAGCGTCGCATCCACTAACAACCTGGGAGCAGGATCCAGCGTAACGCTGGCCGGGGCGCAAGATATTCTTGCCTTGAGCGGCTTTGATGGCACCTTTACCAATGACGTCAGCGGTACTGGTATCCTGGAGGTTAACGCTGGCTCAACGGTAACTTTGACCAACAGTAACGCCGTCGACAATACCGTGGCGGTAAATATTGCCGATGCACAGCTGAATCTGGCGGATATCGCGCTGTTCGACCATCAACTGACCGGCAACGGCACGCTGAATGTCGAGAAGGCTGATGCCAATACCGCGTTCGACTTTGGTAGCACCGTAGGCAGTGCGTTCAGTGGTGTGGTGAACCTGCAAAATACCACCTTTAATCTCGATGGGCTGAATGCCTCTGCGTTGACCAATTCCACCCTGAAATTATCCAATGGTAGTCTGGTCTCGGTAGCCGATGGTGTACAGAATATCGGTAAGTTAATGATGAACGGCGGTACCGTACTGTTTAACAATCTGGTTGAGAATTCGGGCGTACTCAGTTCTGCAGGGATTGTCGCTGCCAATAATATCGACACCACCGCGGGCGGTACTGTACGGGTTAATCTACCTGACAATGTCGAACCTAGCCTGGACGGTTTGTCGGTGATGGAACTGGATGAAGGTAGTATCATCGTCGCGTTGGCAACGGGTGCAGCCACCGGTAGTGGACAAGAATTGACCTTGGCCAACGAGAACGGTGACCCTCTCAGTGCTTCGGTGTATCAGGGGGTTTATAACAATGGTAGTAATACCGCTGCCGCAATGGGCACGTTTGATTACGGTATCACCACCGGTAATAACTATGATGGTCTGTATGTCAATTATGGGCTGAAAGTGTTGGATCTGTTAAGTAGCGGTGATGACGCTCTGGTGCTGACAGCGACGTTGGCAAATAATGGCATGCAGTCAAATGATCTCTCGGCGCAAATTACCGGTAAAGGTGATCTGGCCTTTGTTTCAGCCAATGATGGTAGCATCGCCTCATTATCGAATTCGACCAACGATTACACCGGCGCAACTTGGGTTCGTTCAGGTAACTTACGCTTGGATGCTGACTCAGCCCTTGGGAAAACCTCTCTGCTGGCAATGAGCAACCAGACCACTGTAGACCTAAACGGGACTCAGCAGACTGTTGGCGAATTAGCTACGGAAATCGGCAGTACACTGAATTTCAACGGGGGTAAACTGTCGGTCACGGACGGGGGGCAGGTGGATGGTTCCCTGGTGGGTAACGGCGAACTTGCCCTGATTGCCGGGGAACTCAGCATAACCCAAAGTAATAGCGGCTTTACCGGTAGTACTGATATTGCCAGTGGCGCAACGGCTCATTTGTACCAGGTGCAAGGGTTAGGCAGCGGGACAATCAACAATAACGGCATGCTGAATCTGGATAACAGCACCGGAGTATTGTCAAATAACCTGACGGGTAGCAACGGCAATGTGTTATTGACCAACAGTAGCAATGTCCTGTTGGCGGGTAACAACAGTGGCTATTCTGGCGTGTTCACCACCAATGCCGGAACCTCTTTAACCGCCAATAATGCCCAGAATCTGGGTGGCAGCAGCATTGTGAACAACGGTGACTTAGTACTGGATACCGCATCGCAGTGGACATTAACCAACACTATCAGTGGTAATGGTGGGCTGATCAAACGTGGCACTGGCGCGGTAATCATCGAAGGCAGCACGGTCAGTGCTGGGCTGACGACGATTGAGCAAGGACTGTTGCAGTTAGGCAGCTCTGCGGCGACATCAACACTGTCACTGGCAGAGTCCCCTTCTGACAATGCACTGCTCATGTCCTTGGCATCGAATGCCGCTAATCTGGTGAGTGATGTCCTGATCACCGCCGCCGGCTCCCTCGGGGGGTATGGTCAGGTGACCGGGAATGTAGAGAACCGCGGCAATCTGATTATGCCTAATGCCTTAACCGGCGGTGATTTCGGCACTTTCACCATTAACGGTAATTATACTGGTGCCCAGGGAACGGTAGTCTTCAACACTGTTCTGGGCGAAGATTCCGCAGTCACCGATCGACTCTTGATTACCGGTGATACCGCCGGGCAGAGTTATGTCACGGTAAACAATATTGGTGGTAATGGTGCACGCACCAATGAAGGTATTAAAATCATCAATGTCATAGGTAATTCCGCGGGTGAGTTTACCCTTCAAGGACGTGCGGTTGCTGGTGCTTATGAGTACTTCCTGTATCAGGGAGGGCTGAGTTCACCGACTGATGGTGACTGGTATCTGCGTACCCAAGCGGATGATCGTCGCCCAGAACCGGCAAGCTACACCGCGAACCTGGCAGCGGCGAACAACATGTTCGTCAGTAACCTTGCTGATCGCACCGGTGAAACCTTGTACACCGACGTCTTTACCGGTGAAAAGAAAACTACCAGCTTGTGGCTACGCAATGTAGGCAGTCATAACCGTTCCCGTGACGGTAGCGGCGAGTTAAAAACACAGGATAACCGCTACGTTATGCAATTGGGTGGGGATGTCGCGCAATGGAGTCTTAACTCACAGGACTTGTGGCGTGTGGGTGTAATGGCAGGTTATGCCAACAGCAGTAGCTCAACTGTGGCTCAGAATACCGGTTATCGTTCTACCGGTTCCGTAGATGGCTACAGCGTGGGTATGTATGCAACTTGGTTTGCTGATGGTGAGAACAAAACCGGTGCCTATGTCGATTCATCACTGCAATACAACTGGTTTAACAATGAGGTTAGCGGGCAGGATTTAGCGGCTGAAAAATACAACTCACAAGGATTCATTGCTTCAGTAGAGAGTGGTTATGCATTCAATGTGAGTGAAAGTGCTGACCGCAGTTACTTTATTCAGCCAAAAGCACAAATCACTTGGATGGGTGTGGAGGCTGACTCTCATACAGAAAGTAATGGGACTGTTGTCACGGGTGAAGGCAATAACAACATTCAGACTCGTCTGGGTGTCAAAGGCTTTATCCTGCAGCACATAGATAAAGCCAACAACGGCTCGCAATTTAAGCCTTTTATCGAAACTAACTGGATCCATAACACTAAAGATTTTGCTACTAAAGTCGACGGCGTCACCGTGAAACAAGCAGGCGCAGAAAATGTGGCAGAAATCAAACTGGGTGCGGAAGGTCAGATAAATAAACAACTGAACCTCTGGGGAAATGTCGGTCAGCAAGTGGGCAATGATGGCTACAGCGATACCAGCGTGATGTTGGGGGTTAAATATAACTTCTAATCCGGTCGGTATGCGTCACCACGGGTGATCGAATACTGAATCTGGTGCAAGGTTGGATGTTATCCTCCCAAACACCCTGTCAGCAACGCGCTAACAGGGTGTTTTTTTGTTCAAAATTAATATCGCCAAAGCGTAACGTGAAGCTGAGTCGGTGGTGGTGTCTCTACATTGGCCTCTTCCAACTGATGTTCGCCCTCAGAAATGGCTTTCTTCCGTTTAACCATGGGCAACCTCTTTTATCTCATCCTCGGCAGCAGCAATGACGTGTTCTGCCTCCATAGGCAGCACATCCTGTGGGCGCTTCCCACCCAAGAAACTGTTGGCTGAGAGGAACCAATACGCAAGCCCCCACCCATCCTTAGCCTCACCGAAAACCTCAAGAATAGGTTTTAATACCTTGCGCGGCCGGTAGCCTGTAGTCGGGTCTAGCGCGTAGCCTGGGAAGTAGTCAACGCCATTATGTGTGATAGCAAATATTTGTTTCTGGCGTTTCCACTTGTTGGGCTGCGTGCTGGGGTTACTGGCACTCAGCCCCGCCAATTCAGCAACCTGGGCTGCGGTCAGCCAGTCAGCACCTTCCAGTACCGAGTTCCGTGAACGCGCCATAATGGCCGCCTCTTTAAGCAAACTCGGTGTCGGTGGCACCTTCGGTACCAGAGCATCAACCAGCGCTTTAATCGTCTTCTCACGCTGTCCCCGCAAGGTTAGATCGATAAAGGAGACAATATTCGCCAATGTATGAGCTATCTGGTCAGCATGTCGAGCATCCGAGTGATCTATAGTCACGACAATAACTTGGTCAGCCTTGGAGCTATCGAGCCGGATTCGGACTTCCTGTGGTGTCCCAACCAAAGTGGGGAAAGACGCTACATCATGGAAAGTAGTCATTTCAACCTCCGCAATAAATTATAAAGATTATCTTAAATAAGGATGTTCCATATAATCCATTATTGCTACTGCCATTATCACAGCCAAACAGCAGTCATCGAACAAATGACGATGCAGCGCATTAGTTAACCACCCAGGCAACTTACCTTGCTGCAGCTAGTAACTCTTTCACATATTGATGGAAACCTCTTTCCGATGATATGAGCTATTCGGCAACGTTCAGTGCTAAACAACCTTCTACGCATTATCCCTACAACTCCACCGTATTAATCTGCCTGTTCAGGCTCTACACTGAAGGTAATGGAGGGCTTATGCCACAGTTTGAAAATAGATATCATCAGCAGTTATCCGGTTTTTACACCGAGTTGCATCCTACGCCACTTAACGGGGCTCGTTTGCTGTACCACAGCCAACCCTTGGCCCGTGAATTAGGTTTGGATGACAGTTGGTTTACACCGGAAAAAACACCCGTTTGGGCAGGTGAAACCCTGTTGCCAGGTATGCAGCCGCTGGCACAGGTTTATAGTGGTCACCAGTTTGGTGTTTGGGCCGGGCAGTTAGGCGATGGCCGCGGGATTTTATTGGGTGAACAGACGTTGGCGGATGGCCGCAGTATGGACTGGCACCTGAAAGGAGCCGGTTTGACGCCTTATTCGCGTATGGGTGATGGCCGGGCGGTGCTGCGCTCGGTTGTCCGGGAATTTCTGTCTTCAGAAGCGCTTCATCACTTGGGGATCCCCACCACACGGGCGCTGACCATCGTCACCAGTGAACAACCGGTATTTCGCGAACAGCCTGAGCGGGGGGCGATGCTGCTACGCGTAGCAGAAAGCCATATCCGCTTTGGTCACTTTGAACATTTTTATTATCGCAGGCAGCCAGAGCAGGTGAAGCAACTGGCAGACTTTGTGATTGCTCATCACTGGCCACAATGGGCCGAAGAAAATGATCGCTACTGGCTGTGGTTTACTGATGTCGTCGAACGGACCGCACGTTTAATTGCCCATTGGCAGACTGTCGGCTTTGCCCACGGGGTGATGAATACCGATAACATGTCGATCCTCGGCCTGACTCTGGATTTCGGGCCTTATGGTTTCCTTGATGATTACCAGCCGGATTATATCTGCAATCACTCGGATCATCAGGGGCGTTACGCTTTCGATAATCAACCCGCCGTTGCGCTGTGGAACTTGCACCGGTTGGCACAAACGCTTTCCGGCCTGATGACCACCGAGCAGTTACAAACCGCACTGGCTGCCTATGAACCGGCGTTGATGCAGGCTTATGGTCAACAGATGCGTGCCAAGCTGGGCTTGTTAACATCGTCTACCCAAGACAACGAGTTGCTGACTGAGCTGCTGCATCTGATGGCGCAGGAACGGCGTGACTATACGCGTACGTTCCGTTTATTGAGCGCGGTTGAACAGCAAAACAAGCACTCCCCATTGCGGGATGAGTTTATCGATCGCGCTGGCTTTGATCATTGGTATCAGCAATACCGCCTGCGCTTGCAGCAAGAACAAGTGAGCGATGCCGAGCGTCAGCAAGCCATGAAGGCGGTGAATCCGCAGTTGATTTTACGTAATTATCTGGCTCAGCAGGCAATCGAGGCGGCGGAACAAGATGACGTGAACAAACTGGCTCGGCTGCACCAGGCATTGCTACAACCCTTTGCTGATGACCCGCAGTATGAGGATCTGGCGGCGTTACCGCCAGACTGGGGCAAGCATCTGGAGATCTCCTGCTCAAGCTAAAGCAGCTTTTCGATGTGCTCTGACAAGCTCTCTGGTTTAGTGAGCGGGGCAAAACGCATGATTTGATCACCATCGGCGGTAAATAGAAATTTGGTGAAGTTCCACATGATGCGCTGGCTACCTAACATTCCCGGGGCTCTGCGCTTCAACTCACGGAACAGCGGGTGGGCATCGGCACCGTTAACGTCAATCTTGCTGAATAGTGGGAAACTAACGCCGTAATTCAGGCTACAGAAGTCGGCGATCTCTTGGGCATTACCCGGTTCTTGTTTACCAAATTGATTACAGGGAAACCCGAGTACCACCAAGCCACGTTCGCGGTAGCGCTGCCAGAGGTTTTCTAACCCTTGATACTGTGGGGTAAAACCACATTGGCTGGCAGTGTTGGCCACCAGGTAAACCCGTGCGGGGAAGTCTGCCAACGTTTTGCATTCACCCTGCAGGGTCATGCAAGGGATAGATAACAAAGAGGGGTTCATATAAAGGCTCCGAATTACTACTGGTTGGCATGATAAAAACCCCACTTAGGGTGATCAGAAACGAGTCAATTGCATTCTAACTAGATATCATAATGCAACCCACTGATTTTATTGATTTTATTGATTTTATTGATTTTATTGATAGCTGATTTTAACTGAAATCCATTGTTTAAATAGCAATGATTTAAATAGCAACGGTTTAAATGGCAATAGGCATATATCCGTATTGACTCAAGCGACATGGCACATCAGCCACCATGCCGCTTGAAGTAAGGCAAGTTCCCGTTTAACGATTGCTGGCAACCTGCTGTTGTGTCCATGCCACCATTTGTGCCGCAAACTGGTCGCTCGCAGCACCAAAGGCTATCACTACATGCTCCATACTTCTGCCATCAATGGGTTGACGCACCACAAAGCTACGGGTAGCGACCGCTCGGCGATCTGAGAGCCGAACCAGACGCGCATCAAACCGAATCACCACCTCGCCCTGCCCGGCGGTATAGACCGTCTGGAATGAAGATAGATCCCCGCTCAACTCATAGTCGACTTGCAGATTGTCGTCGTCACTGCTCACAGAGGAGAAGCGACCCGCAGCACGAAACTCCTGGATCAAACGGTTGCGCACCAATACTGAGGTAGGATCACTCCAGCGCGAACCACTGTAAATGGTGATCTCAGAACCCTGCGGTTGAACGGCCATACGGGAACCGTTAAGGAACTGGCTGGTGTTAGGCTGCACGATACGCAGCGACTGCCCTAACTCTGGCCCCCCCGCCGAGGAAGAGGGATTAGCCGGTAACAAGTAGACCTGCGATATTGGGCTTTCCGGCAAAATGCTACAACCCGCCAGCATCATAACCGCCATCAGTGCTATCAGTCGTAACCCGGAACGCCACAGGTAATTGGGTAGTGCATTAAGGTAACTCATTTAGGTGTAAACTCCTTGGTACGTTCACGCCCCCTGAGCAAGGCGGAGGGGTTATCTTCCAGACGATTAATGGAAGAGCGTAAAGCCGCTAAGGTTCTACGCAATTCATCCATCGCAGGGCCAATATCATTAAATCCGCGTACACCACTGCTCAGTGCTTGTTGATTTTCACTCACCAGTTTATTCAGAATGGCACTGGTCTTCTCCAGTGATGCCATGGTATTGGCAGCATTACTCACCAGTTGTTTCCCTTGACCATCCAATAAGGTGTTGGCATTGCGCATCAGCCGACTGGCTTGTACCAGCGCGTCATTACTCTGTTTGGTCACCAGCGCCAATTGTTGCAATATGGTGCGAATATCATCACGCTGACCAGCCACGGTATCGGTAATTTTGTCCAGGTTTTCCAACGTATTGGTTAGCCGCCGCTGGTTATCTGGCGTCAGAATCTGATTCAAGCGGATTAATACTTCATTGATATTGGTCATCAAATCTTCACTACTGCTCAGCAACTGATTCAATGGCGAGGGTGTCGCGATAATCACCGGAATATCACTCCCCTGTGCCGTCAACATCGGGCTGCTTTCACTACCGCCACTGAGTTGAATATTGGCGGTGCCGGTTATTCCAGCCATCGCCAAGCGGGCCTGGGTATCCTGGCGGATCGGGGTCGACGCCGTTACCCTGATGCGCGCCCAGACCTTAGTGGGCACCTCTCTATCCAGGCGTAATTGCACCACCTCCCCCACGCGGATCCCGCTGTAATTAACCACACTACCCTGGGAAAGGCCGTTAACTGACTCATTAAACACGATGTCGTACAGCGTAAACTCACGATCACTGCCAGATTTAGTCAGCCACACGCTGAATAGCAACACCGCACTAAAAATGATCAGCGTGAATAAGCCAATGAGTACATGGTGAGCTCGGGTTTCCATTTCTTATTGCCTCTCTGCTATGTTCATGACGGCTTGCTGTGCTGCTCGCCCACGCGGGCCGTGAAAATATTCCTGGATCCAGGGATCATCCGTTGCCGCGACTACGTCCAGTGAGTCCACGACCAACACCTTCTTCTGCGAGAGTACCGCTACGCGATCACAAATGGTGTAGAGAGTATCCAGATCATGGGTCACCAAAAACACCGTTAACCCCAAGGCATCGCGCAGTGTGCGGATCAAATTATCAAATGCGGCTGCACCAATAGGATCAAGCCCGGCGGTGGGTTCATCAAGAAACAGGATTTCCGGATCGAGCGCCAATGCCCTGGCCAATGCCGCACGCTTAACCATACCGCCTGACAGTGAAGCCGGATATTTATTACCTGCATTGCCGGGTAGACCCGATAGCGCCAGCTTGACCTGCGCCAATTGTTCCGCATCATGGCGCTGCAAGCCACCATATTCAATTAACGGCAACGCCACATTTTCTGTCACCGTCAATGAGCTGAACAACGCTCCGCGCTGAAACAACACGCCAAATCGCCGTTCTACCGCTGAACGCCGCTCCCCTGTCAGCGTCATCAGATCCTCACCGAAAACCTGAATTTGGCCTGCAGTTGGGCGGCGCAAGCCGACAATAGTGCGCAATAACACGGATTTCCCGGTACCCGAGCCACCTACGACGCCGAGTATCTCGCCACGGCGTACATCCAGATCCAGATCTTCATGCACACATTGGTTGCCAAAACAGTTACGCAGTTTGCGGATACGGATTATGGCTTCCGGCGTTGACTGGTTCACCATCCCATCTCCATAAAAAACAGTGCAGCGACCGCATCCAACAGGATCACCACAAAGATTGAGTGTACGACGCTGGCGGTGGTGTGAGAGCCCACCGATTCAGCGCTGCCAGTCACCTTAAAACCTTCCAGGCAACCAATAATAGCAATCAGGAATGCAAACACCGGTGCCTTACTCATCCCCACCAGGAAATGCTGAAAACCACCGCTACTTTGCATAATGGTCAAAAACATGGTTGGAGAGATATCCAGAGTCAACGCACAGACTATCAACCCACCAAAAATCCCGCTAATCATGCCGATAAAGGTCAGCATCGGCAAAGCCAGTAACAGCGCCAACACCCGCGGCAGCACCAGTAACTCAACGGAATTGAGCCCCAACGTCTGAATAGCGTCGATCTCTTCATTGGCTTTCATCAGCCCGATTTCTGCTGTGAAGGCACTCGCGGTACGCCCAGCCATTAAGATGGCAGTCAACAGCACCGCAAATTCGCGCAGGAATGAAAACACCACCAGATGAACAGTAAAGATACTGGCGCCAAAGGTTGATAATACCGTTGAGCCAAGAAAGGCAATCACCGCCCCCACCAGAAAAGTGAGTAACATAATGATCGGTACCGCGTTAAGGCCAATCTGCTGCAGATTGGCGACCAGCGAAGTGATACGCCAACGGGAAGGACGCCACAGGCTGACCACCAAAGTATTTAGCGTCAGGCCAATAAACCCGAGTAATTCAACCAGATTTTGCCAGAAATTGGCCATCGACTGCCCCACCGTGGCCAACAATTCAGTCACTAGGCCTGGTGCTTTTTCTTCGGCTGGTTGGTGGAAATCGTGCAACGCATGGCCGACTGTTTCCAGCAAAACTCGCCGCTCGGCAGGTAAAGAAGGGGCAATCTGTTGCAGATTGAATATTCGTTGCTCTCCTAACAGTTTGACCAGTAATGCCGCACCGGCGGTATCCAGAATACCTAGCTGGCCAAGATCAAAAACCACACCGGAATGAATGCGGTTTTGCAATTGCCTCACTGCGGGGTCTAACAAACGATAATTCGCCAATACCCAATCTCCAGAAGCGGAAACTCTGGGTGGCTGGGTGCTTTCATCCAAATTGAGTAATGTTTTAATCTGTTGTTCTGTCATAAAGAGAACCCGTTCCCTAAAGCTGACCAGCCAAACAGCCAACTGAATAATGCTAAGTTAATTAAAGCTCAAAAAAACAGATAACAATTCAGGGCAAGAACATTTTTTATCGCACACACCTTTTTATCGCACATACCTTTTTATTGCACACAAACTAGCGTAGCGGGTTTGAAGCAATTTGCTATCTTATGGCTAAATATCGATAGGTGGAGCGCAGGATCCCGCCAGATGGTAACTGAATGACAAAGCAATCAAAACAGCAGAAATCATAGCGATATCATGGCTGACAGTTTGAGCCACATGGGTACTGCTCAGCAGGGCAAACCTTAACGGTTACGACTTGCCCTGCTTACTTTGCATTACTTCACTTCACCCATGGCTTTCAAATTCTTGGAGAGCTCACGGCGCTCTTTCGACAGATCCGCATTTTTGATGATGTAATCATCAACACGGTCTTCATAATCGCTGCGCATATTGGCGATGATGCCTTGGATGTCTTCAATACTCATGCCAGGTTTGATGTACTCGCTCAAGTTGTCAAGCAGCAGTACCCGCTTCTGGTTATCACGAATTTTTTTCTCGTTATCGACAATTTCACGTTGTAGCTTGTTTTTACGGCGGAACATACGCACAAACTCCAGCACGTTCTGAAAACTCGGCTTAATTGCATTATCCATCTTTATACCCTTGCTTTAGTAATATACAGATTCAATTGAATACGCACACAATGCTACCAAGATACAGGTTTGTCATCGTCAGGCACAACTGTCATTGACGTATTTTACCTATAATTAACACACTGCCCCGCTGTTAATAACAATGGATGTCATCGTGAATGCCCGGTCATCATGTGCTCCACAGGCCATTCTTGATGTATAGCGGTAATGGCATTATCAATCTAGGGTAAAATCAATATCCAGATTTGCTTGGCTTCATCCCTTGTGCGATTACAATAGGCGTTATTCTTATCTCACTGAAGAGATGCCATTTTGAGCAGTAAGGCAAACCCGACTTTTTATATCCATGACTATGAAACCTTCGGTAAAAGTCCATCACTGGATCGCCCCGCGCAATTTGCCGGGGTGCGCACTGATTTAGATTTCAACCTTATCGAAGAGCCATTGGTTGTTTACTGTGCGCCTGCCGATGACTACTTACCGGATCCCGAAGCGGTCATGATCACCGGTATTACTCCACAGCAAGCGCTAGCTAAAGGCGTTAATGAAGCCGAGTTTGCCCGCCAAATCCACCAGGCATTCAGTGTTCCCGGCACCTGTATTTTAGGCTATAACAATATCCGTTTCGACGATGAGGTCAGCCGCAATATTTTCTATCGCAGTTTCTACGATCCCTATGCTTATAGTTGGCAAAATGGCAATTCCCGTTGGGACTTATTGGATGTGATGCGCGCCTGCTACGCCCTACGGCCAGAAGGTATCCACTGGCCAGAAAATGACGATGGCTTGCCCAGTTTCCGCCTGGAGCACTTGACGGCGGCCAATGGCGTAGAACACCAACAGGCTCATGATGCGATGTCCGATGTCCATGCGACTATCGCCATGGCTAAGTTGGTTAAACAGGCACAGCCCAGATTATTTGACTATTTGTTGCAGCATCGTAATAAACACAAACTGAATACGCTGATTGATATTGCAGAAATGACCCCCTTGGTCCATGTTTCCGGTATGTTTGGTGCGGCACGCGGCAATACCAGTTGGGTTTCACCGCTTGCTTGGCACCCAGATAACAAAAATGCCGTTATCATGTGCGATCTGGCTGGTGATATTACCCCTTTGTTGACACTGAGCGCCGATGAGTTGCGGGAACGCCTCTATACCCCTCGCAATCGCTTGGCGGCAGATCAGGCACCAATACCCATCAAACTGGTGCATATCAATAAATGCCCGGTACTGGCTCCTGCCAAAACCTTGCTGCCAGAAAATGCCGAACGCTTAGGTATCGATCGCCAGGCCTGCCTTGAGAACCTGAAGGTACTGCGCCAACACCCGGAAATTCGTGAAAAAGTCGTCGCACTTTTTGCCGAGGCGCCGACTTTCACCCCGAGTAACAATGTTGATGCTCAGTTGTATGAAGGTTTCTTTAGCGATGCCGACAAAGCAGCCATGAAGATCATTCAGCAAACCAAGCCGCAGGATCTGCCGCTGCTGGATTTGACCTTCGGCGATAGTAGAATCAAAGCGCTGTTATTCCGTTACCGCGCACGTAATTACCCGCAGACCCTGGATGATAGCGAACAACGCCGTTGGCTGTTACACCGCCAGGATGTGCTGAATACCGATAGGGTACAAGAGTATCTGTTGCAATTAGATGCGCTGTACCAGCAGTACCAAGGGGATGAAAAGAAAACAGCGCTACTGAAAGCGCTGTTTGATTACGGTAAACAATTGGTGGGATAAACCCAGCCACCGCACAGGGTGAATATCAATTGATAGGGCTCAAGCTTATTTATTGCTGAGCCCCTCCAATCAAACTACGTCCTCGCAGGCTTGCGGCACTGGCAAACGGAAGATGCGGGTAACAAACGCCAGGTAGATCAAACCAATGGATGCCCAAATCAGCCCCAATATCATTGAGCTGGCTTCCAGGTTGATCCACAGCGCACCCACCGTCAATGCCCCCATCAGCGGTAATATCAGGTAATTGAAGATATCTTTTGCCGTCCGATTACGTTTCTCACGAATATAAAACTGTGAGATCACGGACAGGTTCACAAAGGTAAAGGCAATCAATGCACCAAAGTTAATCAATGCCGTTGCAGTGACCAAGTCGAACTCGATGGCAGAAAGCGCTATCACACCAACCAGCAATACGTTGAGGACAGGTGTACGCCATTTTGGATGCACATAGCCAAAGAAACGCTCCGGGAACACGCCATCACGCCCCATCACATACATCAAGCGGGAAACCCCCGCATGAGCAGCCATGCCTGATGCCAGCACGGTTACACAAGAGAATACCAAAATCACTGACTGGAAGAACTTACCGGCCACATACAGCATAATTTCTGGCTGTGAAGCCTCAGGATCCTTGAAACGCGAGATGTCTGGGAAGTAAAGCTGGACAAAATAAGACACCACAATAAAGATGATGCCGCCAATCAATGCCGTCAGGAAGATCGCTTTCGGGATCACATTCTCAGCGTCTTTGGTCTCTTCAGATAATGAGCTGATGCCATCAAAACCAAGAAACGAAAAACAGAGAATGGTTGCACCGGTAATCATTGGCACAACATGGGCATTATCAGACCAGAACGGGCGGCTACTGACTAACGTACCACCACCTTCGCCGTGGGAAAGGCCATACACCACCAACCCCAGAAACACGACCATGATCGCCACCTGCACCACCACAATAATGGAGTTCAGGTTTGCCACCAATTTAATGCCGCGCAGGTTGAAAAATGTCATCAACCCCACCAACACCACTACAAAGATCCAGGATGGTATGCCTGGGAAAATCGCTTCCAGATATATTTTTGCCAGCAGGATGTTGATCATCGGCATGAACAGGTAGTCCAGCAGGGATGACCAGCCAACCATAAAACCGACATGAGGGTTGATGGCTTTTTGCGCATAAGTATAGGCAGAACCGGCAGAAGGATATTTCCGCACCAGTTTGCCGTAGCTCAACGCAGTAAACAGGATCGCCAACAATGCAAATGCATAGGCGGTTGCCACGTGGCCATCTGTCAGGCCAGAAACAATGCCAAAAGTGTCAAAGATAGTCATTGGCTGCATATAGGCCAAGCCCATCATCACCACTGGGACGAGAGTTAGCGTTTTACGCAGTTTTACACGTTGGCCGGCGGGTGCGCCGTTGATGATGTTATCGGACATTGCGCAGCCTCCCCTTACCTTGAGCCTGACGGATACTTAATACCCTAAGACTTAAGGTTGCGGGGAAACATCGCAACAGACGACTGAATTCTAAAAGAGGGACAAGAGAAGCAGGATAACGAGGCGAAATTGCCTTGATTGCTCCATAGTCGCTGCCACGGCAGCGGAAACCGGTGAGTACCGGTACTAAAGTGAAAAAGTGCCCCATTATTCTTATCCTCATGATTCACGACCATAAAGTTTTGTTTGATCGTGACAAACTATTTATCTATCCGGCTCGATGTCCGGCCTCGCTTGGTGTGTGAAATTCACAGTGGTTACGCAATGCAAAAAAATAACCGACGCGTTAAAACGTCGGTTATCTGCATTTCGTATATTTTGCACATTTGGCTGCTGAAAAACAAGCCCTGAAAACCCTTACGACAAACTCTTTTTACAACAAACTATTTTAGTGATTAACAGAGCTGCGGCAGGTGGCAGAACGACCTCCTACCTGCCGCCATCACCAGCAAATCACTGTTTATTAGCATCCCACTTCGGGAACTCCATTTCATCGTATTTCACAATACGGGTACCGCGTGTCAACTTATAGCCAAACCAGATCACCAAGAACAGCGGAATACCAATATAAGTCGCCGTCACTCCATACCAGTCAATTCTGTCTTGCAGGAAAGCCTGATAATTTTGCCCTAAGGTAATGATCAAGCAGAGTACAAAGGCAAAAATAGGCCCTAACGGGAAGAAACCGGATTGATAGGGCAGATCGTTAAGGTCTAACCCGCGTGCCACATAGCCACGGCGGAAGCGGTAATGGCTGATAGCAATCCCCAACCAAGCGATAAAACCGGTCATCCCCGAGGTATTGAGTAACCACAGATAGACTTCCTGGTTGCCAAACATCGAGCTGAGGAAGCAAAGCCCTGCGACCACCGTGGTGGCATACAGTGCATTACGCGGTACACCCCCTTTAGATAACTTGGCAAAAATACGTGGTGCTTTCCCTTCGGAAGCCAAAGTGAACAGCATACGGGTTGAGGCATACATCCCAGAGTTACCGGCGGAGAGCACCGCCGTCAGGATCACCGCATTCATCACTGCTGCCGCAGATAACAGACCGGCGTGCTCGAAGACCAGGGTAAACGGACTGACGCTGATATCTTTCACATCGTTGCGCAGCAAACTAGGATCTGTGTAAGGAATGATCAAGCTGATGATCAGAATCGCAAAGATATAAAACAGCAAAATGCGCCAGAACACTTGCCGCACCGCACGGGGAATATTCTTGCCAGGATCTTCTGATTCACCCGCCGCAATCCCGATCAGTTCGGTCCCTTGGAAGGAGAAGCCAACAATCATCGCCACCCCGATCATGGCTGAAAAACCACCGGCAAAAGGTGCATCGCCAATGGTCCAGTTATGCCAGCCAGCCCCTTCACCACCACGTAAAATGCCGAAAATCATCAGCATGCCGAGGCCAATAAAGATGATCACGGTGCTCACTTTAATCAGCGAGAACCAGTATTCAGCCTCACCGAAGCCTTTAACCGAGATGTAATTCAGCAGAAACATCACGCCAAGGAACAGTGCACTCCAGATCCAGCCCGGCGTATCTGGAAACCAGTAATTCATCACCAACTGTGCAGCGACCAAGTCAACTGCGATGGTCACGGCCCAGTTGTACCAGTAGTTCCAACCGAGGGCGAAGCCAAAGCCCTCTTCAACATATTTGGCCCCATAGGTGGAAAATGAGCCGGAAACTGGCATAAATGCGGCCAATTCACCCAAGCTGGTCATCAGGAAATAGACCATCAGGCCGATAAGCGCATAAGAAAGTAGTGCCCCCCCAGGACCAGCCTGAGAAACTGTTGCCCCTGATGCAACAAATAGACCGGTACCAATAGAGCCGCCAATGGCAATCATGGTCAAATGCCGCGCTTTCAACTCACGGCGTAATCTCGGTGCTGGTTGCCCCGTTGTTTTTATATCCATTCGAGCCTTTCTTACCCTATATTTATACTGGTATGTCAAAAATGAGGGGCAGATTGTAGCAAATACCCGCCAAGGCACTAGCAGCAATGCGCTAATATAAGATAGCTTCATAATCCAACGCTGATTATTAGCAAAACCCTAATGTGCTAACTTCCCCCTTCACTGGCGCTCAAGATCCGCTAGCGGGACCGCGCAATAATTCAAGAAACGTTGTAATGCATGAGACAGATGCTTCTGCCGATGATGGATCAAGTACAGCGTCCGCCTCAGCGGCGGTAATGGGATCTTGAGTTCAACCAGCACCCCACTGTTCAGCTGTTCCTCAACCACTCGCCGTGAAAGGCAGCTAATACCAATACCGTAACGCACGGCGTGCTTAATCGCCTCGGAGTTACCCAACTCCATGACCAACTGAAAATGGGGTAATTTTGCCAGCAACAGGTGATCCAGCACTTCTCGCGTGCCGGAACCCTGCTCACGCAGGATCCAGGGCGCACGGGCCAGCGCATCCAACGTGATGGGGTGTTGCAACAACGGATTATCTGGCGCGGCAAAGACCACCAGCTCATCGTCCAGCCAGGGATGAGTCACCAGTTCCGGCCTATGGCATGGCCCTTCTATCAAGCCCAGATCAACACGAAAATCAGCGACTGCGACAATCACCTCCTGGCTGTTACCGACGTTTAATTCCAATGGTGTAGCAGGAAAATCTTTCCGATAGCGGGCCATCATCTCTGGCAGCATATAGTTACCAATCGTGCTGCTAGCCGCGATACGCAAAGCAGCACTATCATGCCGGAACAGTTGCTCTATTTCGCCAGCCTGTTCCAGCAGCGCCAGGGCTTTTGGGTACAACAAACGCCCATGCTCATTAATGACCAAGCGCTTGCCCACCCGGTCAAACAGCAACACATGCAATTGCCCTTCCAGATCAGCCAGCGCCGCGCTAACTGCTGATTGTGATAAAGCCAATACCGCAGAGGCTTGTGTGGTTGAGCCCCCTTTTAGCACTTCGCAGAAGACTTCCAGTTGGCGCAAGGTGATGTGCATATTCTGCCTCAAGGTCAAACAACGACCGTTCTATACCAGTTATTCCGATAGGTTATAAATATATAATCAATTTCTTTTTTAGATCACCAGCATTTATCCTTCCAGCTAATAAATTGATAGAGGATTGATTAATGGCAAGTGATACCACCCCAGCCTGCCCTGCACGCCATTTACCCCAATTTGGCATCACCAAGCTGCTAGCGGGTCTGCTGCTGACCGGTGCATTAACCGCACTGGCAGTCTGGGCGAGCAATATTCCCTGGATTGCTGATTTGGGGCTAGGTGCCCTAACGCTGGCAATCTTACTCGGCATCGTGGTGGGCAACACGGTTTATCCCTGGTTGCAACCCCGTTGTCATGCTGGCGTCCAACTGGCTAAACAGCGCCTGCTGCGCCTGGGGATTATTCTTTATGGTTTCCGCTTAACCTTTCAGCAAATTGCTGATGTAGGCGCCGCTGGCATTATTATTGATGCACTTACCCTTGGCACTACCTTTCTACTGGCCTGCTGGCTAGGCAGAAAAGTCTTTGGCATTGATAGCCAGACCACCATGCTGATCGGTGCGGGCAGCAGTATCTGTGGTGCCGCCGCCGTGATGGCTACTGACCCGATATTAAAAGCTGACTCCAGCAAAGTGGCTGTCGCCGTCTCTACTGTGGTGGTTTTTGGTACCCTGGCTATCTTTGCTTACCCCTGGCTGTATCATCTCAATCAGCACTTTCAATGGCTGCCGTTCAACCAGCAAGCCTTCGGTATCTATATTGGGTCTACCGTTCATGAAGTCGCCCAAGTGGTGGCGGCGGGTCATGCCATTGGACCGGATGCAGAAAATGCGGCAGTGATCACCAAGATGATCCGCGTGATGATGCTGGCCCCTTTCCTACTGCTGCTATCCGGCTACCTTAGTCGCCGTAATAGCAATGGTAACCAGAGTGAAAAATCTGCCATTACTATCCCTTGGTTTGCGGTGTTATTTATCGCGGTGGCCGGGTTGAATTCGTTAAATTTGCTGCCAACCATGGTGGTACGGCAACTGATCACCCTCGATACCTGGATGCTGGCGATGGCGATGGCGGCATTGGGGTTGACCACCCATATCAGCGCGGTACGGCAAGCCGGTGTAAAACCCATTTTGCTGGCAACATTGCTATTTATCTGGTTGGTTATTGGCGGAGGTGCCATCAATCAGTTAGTACAGCATGTACTGTAATAGCCTTTTACTCTACCCAGGTTGATTCAAGTGACAAAGCAAGCAAGTGGCACCCCAATCATCAAGCCAAGCACACATGACTTGAAACAACCTGATATTATCTATTCCTCAATTTGGCATCAGTAAAATTATGGGGACAAGCCAATAAGCACAATGTTATAGTCAGCCGGTTATTCTGTGGGGAAGCAGGCTGGCATGAAAGTAAAATACCTAATCTATCTATTTACCTTTGCCATTATGCTGAGTTTTTCCCTATTTGTTTTCAATGCACTACGAATAGCAAATACCCATTACGTTCAAAATGAAAGCAACCTCTATAAACTCCGGCGAACTAAAGATATTTCTGAAGCATTCCAGGCTGTACTATCGGCTCACCGATTAAAAAGACTAAGTCAGATCAACCAGACGATTACCGAAGCCCAATGGCGGGATGCTGATGAACAGGCTCATGATAAAATAGCCATCATAAAATCACATGCTGAACATAAAAACCAAAATTTTCAAAGTGTTAATCAAAAATTCACCCTGCTGTCGATGATTAGTCTGCTAGAAAAGTTACTGGATAATGATGTACAGCAGATTTTACAGAGCAATAATTCCGCCACGGCTCATCTTTTCAATATCAACAGTGCCTATTACATTGGTCAAGCCAATAAAGCCTTTTACCAATATAGTTATGATCCCCAAATGATCAATGCAGACTCACTGTTGTTTATCGAGTCTATTTCTTTCAATAATCTTTTAACGCTGTCCCTGACTGAATTAATTGATCAGATTATCGATGTCAACCTCAGTAGCTTGGAACGTAAAGATGCTTACCTTAAGGCCATCCAATTAACCGGGGTTATCAAATCGCTTAATACCCGCTTGACCTTTATTGAACAGACTTACAATGACCCGAAAATATCTAGCTTAGTAGATAGCATAAAAAAATACATTTCAAGTGATCAACTTAACTATATCTCTCAAGGTCTCTACCAATCGATTGATCTCAATAGCAGTTATAACGCTGATTCCATTTATCAATACATCAACGAAATCAACCAGCTTTCTCAACAGCTTTATCAGCGCAGTTTTGAGCTGCAAATTGCCGCCACGCAAAATAAGCTGTACCACAGCCAGACCACTATTTATGGTTTAATCGCCCTAACAGGGCTTATCATCTTGTTTGTTTTGTTACCGCTATTGATTTTCTGCTCAAGAATCACTCGGTGGCTGACAAAAACGCATAACAATATTCTACGTCTGTCTAAAGGTGATACAAGCATCGATAATAATGAGGTGTTTTATAGCCAAGAACTGGTGGCTATCAACGATGCTGTCACCCAACTGAAGCAGTACAATCAGGTAAAGCTGGCACTCGAGCAGGAAAAACATCAATTAATCAAAGATCTTGAGCTTTCATCGTTCTTTGACCCACTCACCAACATTTATAACCGTCGCAAATTTTTTATCGAATACAATTTACTGCCTGCCAACAGCTATCCCCATACATTCTGTCTGATTGATATCGATAAATTTAAACGGCTCAACGATACTTATGGTCATGATATTGGTGATCGTGTGTTGGTGATGTTCGCTGAACTATTACGCAACCATTTCCGCACCAGCGACATTTTTTGCCGCTACGGTGGCGAGGAGTTTGCAGTGTTGCTCAACCGATGTTCACAGGAAGAGGCATCCCGCTTGATGAATCAACTCCGTGAATTGGCTGAACAACTCTGCCTAGAACTGCCAACCGGTAAGCGGGTACGTTTTACCATCAGTTGTGGTATCGCTTCCGTTAACAATATTGAGGGGCTCGCTTCAGCCATTAAACAAGCTGATGAAGCGCTCTACTACTGTAAAAAAAGCGGTCGAAACCGGGTCAGCATCTATACCAGTCAGGGTTTTATCCCCTAAACTGGGCAAATACTGACAGGGATATGGCAAAAAACCACTAGGAGTCTTTACTCGTCACCATTCTAGCTGCTGGTATAGCCGTTTCCCCCACAACGAATGCTACACATAATAAAGACATTATTTAATCCTCGACCAACACCTGCCATTTGTGATGTGATGAGGCTTCAATAACAGGATAATCCGGGTATACTTCACAACACTTTTTTGCTTATCCGGTTTTGGACATGCGCCTGACGAGGATGCTGTAACGCGCTATGACTCTATACGCCTCCCCGATTTTGACTTCACTGCTTGATACTGATGCCTATAAACTTCATATGCAGCAAGCAGTGTTCCACCGTTACCCTGACGTTACTGTCGCTGCGGAGTTCCGTTGCCGTGGCAACGAATTACTGGGTGAGTATGCCGACGAGCTCCGTCATCAGGTTGCCATGATGAGCCAGTTGGCACTGACTGAGGCTGAATATCGCTATCTTTCTGGTCTTCCTTTTTTCTGCGCGGATTACCTGAACTGGTTACGTGATTTTCGTTATGACCCGCAACAAGTAGCGATTAGTGATCACCATGGTCATCTACAGATCCGTATCGCTGGCCCCTGGCAAGAAGTGATTATGTGGGAAGTTCCGCTACTGGCGGTGATCAGTGAGGTTGTCCATCGCCACCGTTCACCCTTAGTGACACCGGAGATGGCAGTCACTCAATTGCAGAGCAAACTGACGCTGTTCAAACAGGCCAGTAGTGATATTGATATCTCGCGTTTCAAGTTGATGGATTTTGGTACCCGCCGCCGCTTCTCCCGCGATGTGCAGTACGCTATTGTCCATAGCTTAAAAGAGGCGTTCCCTTATCTGGTGGGAACCAGTAACTACCATCTGGCTCATCAATTGGATCTTGCTCCGGTGGGTACACAAGCCCATGAATGGTTCCAGGCACATCAGCAGATAAGCCCGGTTCTGGCCAACAGCCAACGTGTCGCTTTGCAGGTTTGGCTAGACGAATATCCAGACCAGTTGGGCATTGCGCTCACCGATTGTATTACCATGGATGCCTTCCTGCGTGATTTTGACATGCAGTTTGCCCAACACTATCAAGGGTTACGCCATGATTCTGGTGACCCGGTTGAGTGGGGAGAGAAAGCGGTTGCCCATTATCAGCAGCTAGGTATCGACCCCATGAGTAAAACACTGGTATTTTCCGACAACCTGGATCTGGATAAGGCCTTGGTGCTATACCGGCACTTTGATCAACGCATCAATCTGGTTTTTGGTATCGGTACACGCCTGACTTGTGATATCCCTGGTGTCGACCCACTGAATATTGTGATCAAACTGGTTGAGTGCAAAGGCAAACCCGTTGCCAAACTGTCAGACAGCCCCGGTAAAACTATCTGCCAGGACCCGGCATTTGTAAAAGCCTTACGCAAAGCCTTTGCTCTGCCATTGGTAAAAAAAGCCAGTTAACAGAGCAACAGGTGAGCCAATACGACTTGCTTGTCGCTTTCTATATATAGAAGCGACAGATCTTGCTGATGTCACTCTTTTGCTGTGACTGAACAAATGTTGCATTATGGCGATGATTTCTGCTTGTGCTCCATAATGCGACAAGTAACATAGTGATATCTCCGTTTTCCAGGCCGCTGGTTATCAAACCAAGGCAGCGTGGGCTGAGCCGAATAAATAATGAATACCCCCTCCTGCTGCTGGCAAGACGATGGGGATGACTATTTGTGAACCACACCTATATATAAGAGAGAAATTTATGACAGTAGTGCCTGTAGTCGATGTACTGCATGGTCGTGCCGAGGTTGGCAGTGAAGTCACCGTGCGCGGTTGGGTACGTACCCGGAGAGATTCTAAAGCCGGGATCTCCTTTCTGGCCGTTTATGACGGTTCCTGCTTTGACCCGTTACAGGCCGTGGTTAATCACTCTCTCGCGAATTATCAGGATGAAGTGCTGCATTTAACCACCGGGTGTTCGGTTGAAATCACCGGTACTGTCGTCGCATCCCCTGGCGAAGGCCAGAGTTTTGAACTGCAAGCCACGGCCATCAAAGTCGTCGGTTGGGTTGATGATCCCGATACCTACCCTATGGCCGCTAAACGCCATAGCATAGAATATCTGCGCGAAGTGGCTCACCTGCGCCCACGCACCAACCTGATCGGCGCTGTGACACGTGTTCGCCATACCCTGGCGCAAGCTATCCATCGCTTCTTCCACGAAAACGGTTATTTCTGGGTTTCTACCCCACTGATTACCGCTTCGGATACTGAAGGTGCCGGTGAAATGTTCCGCGTTTCTACCTTGGATCTGGAAAACCTGCCACGTACTGATAAAGGCGCAGTAGACTTCAGCCAGGATTTCTTCGGCAGAGAGGCATTCTTGACCGTTTCTGGTCAATTGAATGGCGAAACCTATGCCAGCGCGCTGTCTAAAATCTACACCTTCGGCCCCACGTTCCGTGCCGAGAACTCGAATACCAGCCGTCATCTGGCAGAATTTTGGATGATCGAACCTGAAGTGGCCTTCGCCACACTGGATGATGTCGCCAGCCTGGCGGAGAAGATGTTGAAGTATGTTTTCCAGGCAGTACTCGACGAGCGAGCTGACGATTTGCAGTTCTTCGCTGAAAGAGTGGATAAGGACGCCGTTGATCGTTTAAAGCGTTTTGTCTGTTCTGACTTCGCCCAGGTCGATTACACCGAGGCCATTGATATCCTGATTGCCTGCGGGCAAAGTTTCGAAAACCCGGTTTCCTGGGGGATTGATCTGTCATCTGAGCATGAACGTTATCTGGCTGAGAAGCATTTCAAAGCGCCAGTGGTAGTCAAAAACTACCCGAAAGATATCAAAGCCTTCTATATGCGCATGAATGAAGATGGGAAAACTGTGGCTGCCATGGATGTTTTGGCACCTGGCATTGGTGAAATCATCGGTGGTTCACAGCGTGAAGAGCGCCTTGAGGTGCTGGACCAGCGTTTGGCAGAGATGGGGCTGAATAAAGAAGATTATTGGTGGTATCGTGATCTGCGCCGTTACGGCACTGTGCCCCATTCAGGCTTTGGTTTAGGGTTTGAGCGTTTAATCGCCTATGTTACCGGCGTACAAAACGTGCGTGATGTGATCCCATTCCCAAGGACTCCACGCAATGCCAGCTTCTAATTCCAGTTATCTATAGAATACTTTTTAATCAATTCGTTATCTTTTCAAAGGCCAGCCATGCTGGCCTTTGTCTTTTTTTATTATTGACTCAGGTCACAAAGTTCCCTATATTACACATTCTGTTACACATTGTTTCTTTGTGAAATCAATTTTCGACATTAGTAGCACTTTCGCTCTAGATTAACGAGCGCGTGAATGGAACACTGCGTGCAGACACAGGACGACACCAATCTAGCAACAATAGTTCCCTAAGAATTATTGTCGGCAGTGGCAGGTGTCCGAATAACACTAATGAGGGTAACAACGATGATGAAGCGCAACATTCTTGCAGTAGTAATCCCAGCTCTGTTGGCAGCCGGTGCAGCTAACGCAGCAGAAATCTACAACAAAGACGGCAACAAAGTTAACGTATATGGTAAAGCTGTTGGTCTGCATTACTTCTCTAGTGATAAGCAAGACAATGGCGACAAATCCTACGCTCGTCTGGGCTTCAAAGGTGAAACCCAAATCAATAGCGAACTGACCGGTTACGGCCAGTGGGAATACAACTTTGCAGGTAACAATGCTGAGTCTTCACAAAGCGGTGACAAAACCCGTCTGGCTTTTGCTGGCCTGAAGTTCGGCGATATGGGTTCATTCGACTACGGCCGTAACTATGGCGTTGCGTATGATGTTGAAGGTTGGACTGATATGCTGCCAGAGTTTGGTGGCGATACTTACACCAACACTGACAACTTTATGACCCAACGTGCTACCGGTGTTGCTACTTACCGTAACAGCAACTTCTTCGGCCTGGTTGATGGTTGGAACTTTGCTCTGCAATACCAAGGCAAAAACGAAAACCGTGATATCAACAAGCAAAACGGTGACGGTGTAGGTGTTTCTACCACCTACGCACTGATGGATACCGGTCTGAGCTTCGGTGCTGCTTATACCTCTTCTAACCGTACTCTTGATCAGAAATCAACATTTACTTATAACCCGCAAACTGATAAGTATAGCGGTACTACTTCTAACGGTAACGTTGCTGACCTGTGGACTGTTGCTGCTAAATACGACGCTAATAACGTCTACTTGGCAACCATGTATTCCGAAACTCGCAACATGACTCCATTCGGCGATGTACAAGGTTTAGTTGCTAATAAAACTCAAAACTTTGAAGTGGTTGCTCAGTATCAATTCGACTTCGGTCTGCGCCCATCCATCGCTTACCTGCAATCTAAAGGTAAAAACTTGGATCAAGACGTTAACTCCGGCCTAGGCAACGACCAGGATCTGGTTAAGTATGTTGATATCGGTGCTACTTACTACTTCAACAAAAATATGTCTACCTATGTTGATTACAAAATCAACCTGTTGAACAACAACGACAACAACTTCTACAAAGCTGTTGGTATCGCTACTGACAACATCGTAGCAACTGGTCTGGTTTACCAGTTCTAAGTTGTTGCACTTAATGGCAGCTTTACGTTGCCAGTTAAGTTAGAAAACAGGGCTTCGGCCCTGTTTTTATTTTAATGGGGTTAACCCTTTTTTATACCGTCGATACCCCCTTTTGCAGCTATTTTTTATGCTGAATCAATCCGCATCACAAGATCACGGTGTTTTTGTGGTAAACAGTTGGCAAAGCCCGTAACTGGCGTTAACCTAACGTTTCTGTCTGCTTAACTCTAGGCCATGGAAGCATTTGACATGTTTGAAAAAATCACCGCCGCACCCGCTGATCCCATTCTGGGTCTGACTGACATTTTCCGTGCGGACACCCGCCCAAATAAAATTAACTTAGGCATTGGTGTCTACAAAGACGAAACCGGTAAAACACCCGTATTGACCAGCGTCAAGAAGGCTGAACAATACTTGCTGGAAAATGAAACCACCAAGAATTATCTTGGCATCGAAGGTATCCCTGAATTCGCCTTCTATACTCAAGAACTGCTGTTTGGCAAGCAAAGCCCGATCATTACCAGCAAGCGTGCCCGCACTGCGCAGACCCCGGGGGGTACTGGTGCCCTGCGAGTAGCGGCAGATTTTATCGCCAACCAAACCACGGCCAAACGTATCTGGATCAGTAACCCAAGCTGGCCAAATCATAAAAATGTTTTTGCCGCGGTTGGCCTCGAAGTTCTGGAATATGACTATTACGACGCCACCAATCACTCTCTGGATTTTGCTGGTCTACTCAATAGCCTGAAACAAGCCCGTGCTGGTGATGTGGTGCTGTTCCATGGTTGCTGCCATAACCCAACCGGTATCGATCCTACTCAACAGCAGTGGGCAGAGTTAGCTGAGCTCTCTGCAGCCAACGGCTGGTTACCACTGTTTGACTTCGCTTATCAGGGCTTTGCCAAAGGCCTGGAAGAAGATGCTCAAGGCTTGCGTATTTTTGCCGCCAAGCATCAGGAACTGTTGGTTGCCAGCTCCTACTCGAAGAATTTTGGTCTGTATAACGAGCGTGTTGGTGCTTGTACTCTGGTTGCAGCCGATGCTGAAACTGCCGACCGCGCTTTCAGCCAGGTCAAAGCAGCAATCCGCGCCAACTACTCTAACCCGCCCGCTCATGGTGCTTCTGTGGTTGCCACCATTCTAGGTAATGAAGCGCTGCGTGCTATCTGGGAACAAGAACTGACCGATATGCGCCAGCGCATTCACCGTATGCGCCAGTTGTTCGTCAATACCTTGCAGGAGAAAGGCGCTGAGCAGGACTTTAGTTTTATCATCAACCAAAACGGCATGTTCTCTTTCAGCGGATTAACCAAAGAGCAAGTGCTGCGTCTACGTGACGAATTTGGTGTCTATGCGGTGAATTCTGGCCGTGTAAATGTTGCTGGCATGACACCAGACAATATGGCGCCATTGTGTGAAGCTATTGTGGCTGTCCTATAAGCACCACCAGCACCATGCTGCAATAACATGCTGTAATAACCAAGGGGGCGCAAATGCGCCCCCTTGGTTTTAACTTAACTTTAATTTTATATGATTTTATCGGCTGGTTAATTGTTTACTGGCTAAGTCAGTTACCAAATGGCCGGTTCTGAGCGCAGGAAGGGGTTAGTTTGGCGCTCATGACCAAAGGTAGACATTGGTCCATGACCAGGAACAAACGCCATATCGTCGCCTAGCGGCAGTAATTTAGTGCGGATTGAGTTAATCAGCGTCTCATGGTTACCGCGTGGGAAGTCACTGCGGCCAACACCACCGTTAAACAATACATCCCCTACCCATGCCAGACGAGATTTTGCATCGATAAACACCACATGGCCCGGTGTATGGCCAGGGCAATGGAGTACATTCAGCGAATGTTCACCAATCTGCACACTGTCCCCTTCTGATAACCACTGGGTTGGGGTAAACGCCTGGCACTCTTCAAGGCCAAACATGCGGCTCTGTTCAGGTAAGTTTTCCAGCCAAAAAGCATCTTCTTTATCGGGGCCATAAATAGGCACCTGATAGTGTTGTGCCATTTCAACGGCGGCTCCCACATGGTCAAGGTGCCCATGGGTCAACAGGATCTGACTAACCTGCACCCCCATTTTGGCGACTTCAGCCTTGAGCCTGTCTGCATCACCACCCGGATCAATCAAGGCAGCCTGTTTGGTCGCCTCACACCAGAGCAGTGTACAATTTTGGCTGAATGCCGTGACAGGAATAATGTGGTATTTCATAACACTCCAATAACGATAAACCCATCGCCATTCAGGTTACCGGAGAACAGCAACGTGAATGGCGATGGGTATTTTTGAGTTAGGCGCCGATTACCAGGTGCGTAGCGGGCCGGTATCAATATGTACAAAGTTGCTGCGTGGATAATATCCTACTCCGCCCGCGCGCAGTTTCAGCGCCGCTTTGCGGATATTACTCAATTGGATCCCCTCAATACGGAAATCCATCGCCTGCCCTTTGGTATGGTAACTCTGTTTAGCCACACCGCGACGCTGCTCACGCATTTCACTATTGGTCTCTAGTGAACGGTAACCAGAAATCAGTTGTACTGGTTTTTTAGTCCCCAGCATCACCTGCAGGCGATAAAGCTGATCAAACAGACCCGGGTCAATGGTTTTCGTTTTATTGGCGCGATAATCACGGAATAGATGGTTCAGCCTTACCAATTCTGCTTTGTTATAACGTTTGCCATCAAAGAATTCAGCCTTGATGGATTCCCCTGTATTCAGGTTGTTCAACAGCAGAATACGCGGGCGAGCAGTTGAAAAACTGGCAAGCGCCTGCCCCGGGAGCAGTGCGATGCCCATGGTGGCCATACCTAACGCCAGCCATTTACGGCGATGATGGTCAATTTTGTCCATAATCCTTTTTAAACTCGGTAATAATTTCAAAATATATACCAAAGATGATTCATATCGTCATTTGCGTATAATCAGAAACATCTTAGGTATAAAAAATACAAGCAGTGAGCACCATAACCGCACGCGCAAGCTGAGTCAACCCGCGATACACCGCCGTTTACAAGCTCTAACAAAAAAAATGGCACACTGTGTTGCCATTCAATCTGTATAACAAACTCATAACTGTTGGGGCCAAAGCAGACTCGCCTATCACCCCGATAGGTATCATGGGTTTAAGAAAGCGGTTCCCCAGTCAGGTCATCAAATACCCCACTGGGGAAAGGGTTATTACTGCATCAACTTCTCAGCCAGAGCCAAAATCTGCACCCCGGATTTTACTGTCACATCATAGTCGTAAATATCTGTGCGGAACTGCGGCTTGCCATCATCAGCAATCCACGCGGTCAGATAATAGAGCTGAACCGGTATATGCTGGCGAATATTGACGTAAGTGGTGTTGCCCCGTTTAAGCGTTGATGACACCCGCGTGTTATTCCAGCCGGCATCTTGCAGTAGCATATTAGCCAAATCTGAGGCTTTGCCAACACGGACACATCCCGAACTTAACGCCCGAATATCTTTCGCAAACAAACCGCGGTTCGGCGTGTCATGCAGATAGATAGAATCCGAACTTGGCATATTAAACTTGAAGCGCCCGAGCGAATTACTGGTGCCAGGTTCCTGTTGAATACGATAAGGAAAGTTACGCGGAGAAGTAATGCTCCAATCAATCATTGCCGGATCGATAGCTTCCGAATCATTGCTCCATCCGGAGTACACGCGATAGCCATGCTTCTGGAAATAGCTGGGATCATGCATGGCTTTTGGCACGATATCTTCGCGGATTAACTTGACTGGCACATTCCATGGCGGGTTAACCACCACATTATTCAGCGCGCTACTCATCAATGGCGTTTTCCGGCTCGGTCTGCCGACAATAACCGGTGAAGAGAGCACTTCAGTACCATTAATGTAATAAACCAAAGAATAATTAGGGATGTTCACCATAATGCCGGTGTCCACATGCCCAGGCAAGATGCGCAAGCGCTGGATATTCAACGCCAGCAATGAAGCACGCATTTGTGGTGAAACGTTGAGCCATTCACGGGTCCGAGGACCGATCACCCCATCCGGTGTCAGCCCTTGCCAAGTTTGGAAACGTTTGACACCTTCAACCAAATCATCGGTATAGCGATTATCTGTTGCTGAAACAGACTTCGCCTGATGCGCTGGCGTATTGGTCGAAGAAGCTAAATCTTGAGTCGATGCAATAGCCGGACTGACGACGGTTGCTGCCGCATCACGGTTTTTCTCTTCATCCACCGAAAGGTCATCAACCACTACCGGTGGCGTAGTCACTACGGTGTTAATAGCCTCGGTAGAATGGCTGGCTTCCCCTGAGGGTGCCGTCAACATGGCGGTACGGCTCAGGATCTCGCGCAATGCAGGAACATCATCACTCTGCTGCCCAGGACGCAAGCTGACCTTATTGAGCACCATCGGCCATGGCCGACTATCTGCCAGCATGTCGCGCAACGCCTGATGCATTTTCTCATATTGCGGATGCTGCGGAGCCAATGAATTAACATAACTCAGCGTGTTACCTTGCTGTACAGCAAGCTGCCACTGATTGATCACCGGGTTCTGCGGTACCGCCAATTTATAAGGTACCTTGCTATACAGCCAGTTGCTACCATTGGCCTCTATTGACGATACAAATTGCAGATAACCGAGCATCGCATCAGACAGTACAATATCACGGGCCATATCCCTCACTGCAGGATCGGTGAGTAATTTCACCCATTCAGTGAATTGCGGCTGTATACCGGAAATAGCCAACTCAGCAAGCTGTTGCTGAAATTGCAATACTGCCTGGCTATCTTGCCACATCGGCTGCATCTGGTTGGCCGCATACAACGGTGCCAGCGTCTCCATATAGTGTGGCACCACATTTTTTGGCAGCGCCGCAAGCAGTTCTGTTCGACTCTGTTCCACCGAGAGAGCAGATGGTGATAAGACAACCTGTGGTACCTGCTCGGTCGCACCAGCAAAAAACGATAGGGCAAGACCAGACGCAATTGCGTAGCTCAATACCAAACGTCGTACTCTGTATCCATTTTTCCGCAACATCCCTCGCCCCCTGTAGGCTCACAAAAATACTACCAATACACGTAACTTTCTTTAGTATACAAATAGAACAGCCTTATTTGATCTTGGCTGTAAAAATATCGCCAATTGACACAAAAATAGCTGCCCTAAACCTGGCAGCTATTTCCCGGTCATCAGTGCCTGTTTCAAGCTTGCGGCGTTTCCGCCACGGTGGTGCTCAATGCAGGCTGGTCGCTGGCAAAACCGCGTAAACCCACAACGTGTACGTGCTCATGATTCTGGAACACTTTACGTACCAACTTATAGGTAGTGCCTTTTTCCGGGCTGATATTCTCTGGCGCAGCGATGATCAGTTGCATCTCCAGACGATCACACAACTCAAACAATGTCGCAATAGATTTAGCATCCAGACGGGCAGCCTCATCCAGGAACAATAAGCGGCAAGGTGAAATATCCTTACCACGCAAACGGCGAGACTCTTCTTCCCAACTTTGTACCACCATCACCAGAATCGACATCCCGGTACCAATCGCTTCCCCGGTGGATAAAGCACCACTCTCGGCACGTAACCAGCCATCAGCACCGCGGAATACTTCCACCTCCAGCTCCAGATAATTACGGTAATCCAACAGCTCTTCACCAATGGTTTGCGGTGTCCGTTGCCCCATATCAATCTGTGGATTCAGGCGCTGATAGAGTTTAGCCAAGGCTTCAGAGAAGGTTAACCGGTTACTGCTGAACAGATCCTGATGCTGTTCCTGCTGCTCAGACAGCACATCCAGTAACGTCGCATGGGCTTCCCGTATATTGACATTCAGCCGTACACTTTTTACCTGGCCGAAAGAAACCGCTTGCAAGCCTTGGTTCAGCATACGGATACGGTTCTGTTCACGCTGAATGGTCTTGCGGATAATATTCGCCACACTCTTTGAGCTGATCGCCAGCTTTTGCTCACGCGCCGTCAACTCTTCGGTCAGACGAGCCAGTTCGATCTCCATCTGTTCGATGGCTTCCACTGGATCATCAGTACGGATGATATCCTGACGAATACGTTCACGCAGGTGCTGGTAGACCGCAATATAGAATTGAATTTTACGTTCTGGGCGTTTGGGATCTTCAGACAAGCGCAACACATCACGCAAATGTTCATTATCCGCGACCGCCAGACGCAGCGCCCCCAGCGCCTTATCCGACATAGAGCGCAGCTCGTCACCGTCCATATAGGCCAATTCGCGACGATGCAGGCGACGCTCCACCCCATTGTCCTTCACCAGACGCATCACCATACACCAGCCCGCTTTAGCGCTCACCACCTGCTCACGCAGTTGATAATAATCGCGCTCCAGCTTACGTAGTTTCTTCTGCAGGCTATCCATTTCAGCCTCACAGAACGTCAGTTGTTTTTCTAGCTGACTACAGCGCGCGCGGTTATTGCTGACTAATGCATGCAGTTCATCGCGACGAGTGCGTGCACGCACTTCGGCATTGGCATCCGCCTGGACACCAATATCCACCAGTTCCTGGCTCAACTCTTTGAGCATGTCGCGCTTGGCATCATAGGAGCTTTTCAGCGAAGCCAACACCTGACTGTACTGGGTATATTGGCTCTGATACTGACGTAACTGTTCACGGGCACGGCTACGTTCAGCTTCGGCATGTTCCAGCCGTTGACGTAGTTTATCATTCAGGTCGTTGTTGGCGTTCTGCATATCCGCAGAATCGCTATAGCTAAAATGCGCACGCCGCTGTACCACCTCGGTCAAGGCAAATACCTGTTGCTTGGCCTGGCGCTGGCTGGCTTGTGCCTGGATATAGTCCTGCTGTAACTGCTCGTGTTGTTCGGGGTCGCTTTGTAATACCGCCAGCAGAGGTTCCAATTTGGTTAAAGAGGCACCATGTTGTTGCAGATAACGCGCCGCGTCCTGTGCTTCTTCCAGCTCTTCACGGAGCTCTTCGGCACGATCGAGCAAGGTTTCATCATTCAATAATGAGACCAGCGGTATCAGGCGGTTCAGTGCAGCGACGCCCTCTTTGGCCTGATCATACTGCTGCCGCTGCTGTTGATTCTGTGCTTCGTGGTTATTCAGCGCACGCTCAATTTCACCACGACGACTGTGCAGCGTGCGAATATCTGCCTCAGGATCCGCATCAAACGCCACCGCCAAGTGGGCACCGATAAAACGGCTGAAAGCTTGATGGGCCCGCTGCGTTTTCTGAACATCGAACGACAAGGTAGCATAACGCTCAGCCAAGCTGTCACGTTCGGCATACAGCACTTCCAAGCGATTTTCACGCGCGGCACGGCCAAACAACGGCACTTCAGGATAACGGGAATAACGCCACTGGCGATCCGCTATCTTCACCACCACCGCCTTGTCCTGTTCTTCAACAGCAAATACGCTGTCATCGAATGACTGTGGGTCCCCTTCAATCAGGTAAAGGTCTTCAGGGCAATCCTCCAACCCTTCGAGCAGTTCGCGTACCAACGACAGGTCCGGTACCACAATCGCATGGCGTGACGGGCCGTACAACGCAGAGAAATAAGGGGCGTCATCCAGGGTGACATCGTCATATATTTCCGATAACAGCACACCACCAAACCGTTCAGCCAGCGTGACCAAACGCGGGTCTTCGGCACCACTGGGCTGACTAAGACGCTCAATTTGCCCCTCAATTTCCCGTTTGCGGCTGGCAACCTCATCACGCTCAACGGTGGTTTCACGTTCACGCTCCAGTAACTGCTGCATATGCTCAGTCACTTGTTGGCTATCTTCGAACGTTTCCCCACTCTGTTCACCAAGCTGATGCAAGGCATCCTGAGCCGCCAACCAAATCGGCGCTCGTGTGGTCAACTCTTTAATGCGTTGCTGAATCTGCTCCAGTTCCTGGCGCATCTCCATACGGATCTCACCTGCTTCACTGACGCTTTGCGACAATGATTCCAGGCGCAGTTCCAACTCCTGCTGCAACGTGACCAGTTCATCGGGTTGATAGGTTTCCCCGTTACGTTTACAGAACTCTTGCAGTAGGCGTTCAGCATCCTGTTGTGCATTCAGGCGTTGCTCCAGTTCGTTCAAACGCATACGCAACGGCTGCACCCGCTCTGCCTGATGCTGCTGTGAAGGCCAATCACGTAATAATTCACGTGCGCTTTGCCAAGCTTCACTGCGGCTGACTTCGCCAGCAATTTTACATACCAGTTGATAAGCTTGTTCAAACTGGCTGTGTGCAGCATCAGCCACACTGAGTTTCTGTTCTAACATCAGCAGGGCTTCAGTCGCTTCCTGCTCACGTGCTTGAAGGGTATCTAACCACTCATGGGCATTTTCTGCTGTCAGGTCACTAACCTGACACAGGGAACGAGCGCGCTCTAAGGCTTGTAATGCCTGTTGGTACTGAATGGCTCGGGTTTGCTGCACATCCAGCGCTTGCTGATAATCAGCGAGTTGGCTTTTCAGCTCATCAACTTCCTGCTCGGCCGCTTCGCTGCGTGCCTCGCTTTCTGCCTGCTGTTCAGCCGCTTGCTCCACCACCTCATTTTGCTCTTCCAAGCGATAGGTCAGCTCTTCCAGGTCACCTTGATAGCGTTCAATCTTCTCTTGCTGACGCATCGCCGTCTGCACCAGATTGAGGTGATCACTGGCGGCCTGATAGTCGGTTTCCAGGTCCGATTCTGCCGCACTTTGTTCTGCCAATTCCCGCGCCATTTCAACGTGGCGCAATTGCTCATTGGCCAGCTGTTTACGGCTACCCAGCAGGTCATTACGCAATACCAGCGCACCATCGAGATGGATGCGGCGTTCATTGGCGTGGCGCATATAGTCGGCAGCCACATAAGATGTCGCGTCAGAGATCAGATGTTTGAACAGATCACGATCCGATTGGGTGACACGAATCGCTTCCAACGTCATACGGTTTTCACGCAATGCCGCTTCCATATCCTGGAAGGCTTTGCGCACTCCGCTGTTTTCTGGCAACAGATAATCACGCAACGAGCGGGTAATGGCACTGGAAATACCGCCATACAGCGACGCTTCAATCAGGCGGTAAAATTTGCTGCGATCCGCAGAGGAACGTAAACGTTTGGGGATCACCCCCAAATCAAACATCAAGGCATGGTAATCAGTGATGGAGTTGAATTGCTTGAACTGCACCCCTTCCATCTCTTCGACACGTTCTTTTAATTCTTGTAACGGAAGCACCCGCGCCTGGCGTTCACCCACCATCTGGGTTAACAGCTCTGTCGGTTGTACGGCGGTCGGCAAGCCCTGGATAGTGAACGGTTTGATATCCACTTTACGATCACGCCCAGCCACCTGTTGTAAGCGTACCCCCACCAGCACCCGCTGATGGCGCGAGTTGACCACATCCAGCGTGGCATAACAGACACCCGCACGTAATTTACCGTGTAGCCCTTTGTCGCGCGAGCCACTGGTCGCCCCGGCTTCAGTGGTATTACGAAAGTGCAACAGCGTCAGATCGGGAATTAACGCAGTCACAAACGCCGCCATGGTCGTCGACTTACCGGCTCCGTTCCCCCCAGACAGGGTAGTCACCAGTTCATCCAAATCAAAGGTCCGGGCAAAGAAACCATTCCAGTTAACCAGCGTCAGCGAGCGAAATTTACCGCGTTCAATCATTCCTGTTCATCCTCTGCACTGTCGGTGATGGTTTCTGCTGCAACCTCTTCCGCCTCGTTGATTTCATCATTTAATGACAGGCTGTTTTCCACCGGCATTGCTTCACCATCACGGATCATGCGCAATTGGGCTTCACGTGGATCATCACCACTGCGCACGTCAGCACCGAAGCGGAACACCGCCTCGGTAATACGGAACTTGCTGCTGTCATTGCCCATAAAATAGACCATCCCCAAGCGGCGCAAGCGATTGAGGGAAGCACGCACTTTTTCATGCAGTTTCTGCCGATCAAGGTCCGAACCGGTGGAACGCTGGTTAACAAACTTAAGCAGTTTATTCTCGTCCGCCAGGCTCAATAATTCTTCATACAGTTCTTGCTGGCTGAAAATCCCCTCGTGCGCCAGACGCTCAGGGCTAAGATAGAGGTAACAGAGGATCTTGCCCACCATCATATCCAATTCGGAAAGCACTGAACGGGCGATCAACGTCGTGGAGCGAGGGCGCAAGTAGAAAAAACCTTCCGGTGCACGGATTAACTCTACGCTGTAGCGTGCATAAAATGATTCCAGCTCGTCCTGAAAATCCATCAGGAAAGCATGGTTGTCCAACTCATCAATAGCAATATGACGGCCGGCACGTAATTGGCTGTCTAACGCCGGGAACAGCGTGTTTGATAATGCCTTGGCCAGCTTGACTGGCATTACTTGTTCAATATTTGTCGATGACATGGGCCTGCACCTTGGCTCCGTAATCATTGATTGCCTGCCAACGGGCTGGCAACCCTGAAAAATCAGCTTCAGCCACACCAAGGCGCACTGCCTGGTCGACCACAATACGAGCAACATCAAAATGACGCGCACGCGGGTATTGCGCCAGATAATCGCGCATCACTGCGCCTAAATCGAGCGGCATTTTTTGTTCCTGATAAACCTTCAGTGCCTGTTCAATCATCAATGTCAGCTGTTCACGGATCTCACTGAACTCTTCATACTCCAGATCCGGTGGCAATTCACCGGTCACTTCCTCACCACGCAGTGCCAATTCTTCATCGCGCATATCGAAAAGACGCTCGGCATTGGCAAAGGTCAGCGCCCAGGGGGAGTCGAAATAATTTTGTACTGATTGACGCAGGCGTTGGGCAAATACGCGGTTTTTATCCATATCGATAGCGGTACGGATAAACTTGTGAACATGACGATCATAACCGATCCACAGGTCGATGGCTTGTTGGCCCCAACTGATAATGCGGTCTAGTTTGCTTTGCAGGTCAAATACCAGCTTATCAACAAACCCTAACTCCCCATCACCCAGCGTGGCATCCTGAATACGCAACAAATTGGCCTGGAGTTTATCACCTGCGGCCTCCAACGTATCCTGTAATTCACGCAAGGTCCCAGAGGTTTCCGATAGCAGCGACTCACAACTGGAGATCGCTGCGCGCCAATCTTGATTGAGCAGCGCGGCAATGTCTTCTTTGACGCTCTGCTGCTGTTCATCCATCAGGCGTTGGGTCAAGTCAATGCTGTCAAAAATCTCCGCCACTGAATATTTCAATGGGGCAAAGACATTACGATGCCAGTGAAAATCATCGCCGCCCTCTTCCGCCGCATCTGCTGCACGCTTGAGCTCTTCCGCCACAATGGACAGTTGCATGGAAAGGCGCAGAGTAGAAAACTCACGCTGACGAATATAATAATCGGTAATACCGATGCCCAGTGGGGTCAGGCGATAGATGGCGTTGCCATCCGCCAATTCACTGGTAAACCGGTTCAACAGACGCTGGCGCACCATGTCGTTTATCGCATTGTTAGCACGTATCGCTACAGTTTCATGCGTCTGTTCAAACCCTTTGCTGACATGGCGAAATGCATCAACCAGCTCGCCTTCGCTCATCTCACCATCCAACCGCTCACCATTTAACGTGGCGATGGCGAGCAGAAACGCAAGACGCTCAGTCGGGAGCGAAATAGAGAAATCATTTTTCCGTGCCCAGGCGACCAGTTCGGGTACAGTCTGGGAAAACTCACTCATAGTTCGTCCTTCAGGTTTGCTTTATGCGCCATGACGTGAATATAGCGCCCCAAACTCACATACGGATCTTGCCGGCAATAGTGCTGCTCAAGCGCCAGTAACTCGTCAAATTTTTGTGTCTGCAATTGCCTGCTTTGCAGATAATCATGGAAAACCCTCACGCCGGTTTTCCCTGAAATCTGCATCCCCATCTGTTCCAACCAACCATAAACCTGGAGTGGATTCAGTGGATACTGCGGCGAAAGCGAACGTTTGCGACGCCGTCTCACTTCAGGGTCGACCAGTTGGAAATTACCCAACACCACATTGCGCATCAACAACCCGTTGGCGTTAAAAAACATCAGCGACAGTGCGCCACCGGGTGACAAGCATTCAAATAACGCCTGCAATGCCGCTTGCGGCTGCGCAATCCACTCCAGCACCGCATGAAACAAGATCAAGTCAACGGGCTGTTCCAAATGCTGACCTATCTCTTGTGCCGAACTCTGTATGAATTGCATCTTGTGGCGCACACCTTTCTGCTCTGCCAGCAACGCAGCACGCTGGATCATCTCACCAGAAAGATCACACAACAAGACCTGATGCCCTAATTCAGCCAGTTGGCAAGCCATATGGCCTTCTCCACCACCGGCATCCAGAATACGCAACGGCCGCTGCGGCAACTGGGCCAACAACTGGGTCAAGTCGTGCCAGAGCACCGCCTGACGGATTTTCCCCTTGGTGGTGCCGTAAATATTACGTGCAAACTTGTCAGCTATATCGTCAAAATTGCGATCATGCATGCTCAACGGCTCCGCTGATTCTATCTTGGTTTGCAGCAAAATACCCCCATTCAAACCTGCTATTTTTGCACAGACTGGCTTAGAATAAATCTTCTTACGACATAATTGCGCCTGAATGGCGCTTTTTCGCCCAAAAGGAGCGTTTTTTGCTGTTATTTCATCTAAAAAAACTCATCGGCAACCTGATGATGCCCCTGCCCATGTTGTTATTGCTGATGGGGCTGGCGTTGTCACTGCTGTGGTTCACTCGCTGGCAAAAAAGCGGCAAAATTATTTTAAGCCTCAGTTGGTTGCTGTTACTGCTACTCAGCCTGCAACCCATCGCCGATCGCCTGTTACGCCCACTGGAATCAGACTATATGACCTATCGTGGCAACGAGCCGATTGACTATATCGTCGTGCTGGGTGGCGGTTACACGTTTAATCCAGATTGGGCACCCAGCTCAAATCTGCTTAACAACAGCCTGCCACGGGTCACCGAGGGTGTCAGGTTATATCTGGCACATCCTAGTAGCAAGATGGTGTTTACTGGCGGACGTGGTGCCAATACCTTGAGTAGCGCTGCCACCGCAGCCCGTGTCGCTGAAAGCCTGGGGGTTCCCTCTAGCGATATTGTCATGCTAGAGAGCCCGTTAGACACCGAGCAAGAAGCCGAACAGGTTGCTAAATTAGTCGGGCAACAGCCGTTTCTTCTGGTGACATCGGCCAATCATCTGCCACGTGCCATGGTGTTCTTTACCGCGCTTGGGTTACACCCTATCCCGGCACCTGCCAACCAGTTGGCGATCAGCTCCCCCTTGAACATCTGGGATCGCGTGATGCCATCTGCCATGTTCCTTGGGCACAGCGAACGCGCAGTATATGAAACCCTGGGTAGGCTCTGGCAGCGGTTAAAGAGCAGCAATAATAGCGCCAGCGAACAGGAATGATTAATTGGCCAGCCAAGGCAGCAATTGTTTCGATGCTTGATCGAACAGCGGCCGGTCGAGCTTGCCGGTATGGATCATTCTCGCCACCGCTTCCCACACCACATATAACCAACGCCGACATAAAAAAGAGTCGGCTACTGGCGCTCGTTGTAAGTAACGGAACAGCAACTGTTCAGGCATACCTGCTTCACACAGCCGGAACAGCTCATATTCTCTGGGTGCCCACAGCACCATTCCTGGATTGAGCATTGCCAGTAATTGGTCGGTTTTGACATCTTTGAGCATACTGCGTAACGAAAGGTTACCGTGAACCAACACACAAGGGTCATCAAAACCAGCAAAAAACGTCGTTAACATTTCACGCGTGCGATAAAGCAGACGACGGTCCGCCATGGTCAATAACGGTGAGTTCATATTGCTCACGCTGGACCACAGAACTTCGACACGCTGTTGATACCAACTGAACCAGTCATTTTCCTGCGTACTATCTACAGTACCGACACAGCCATGGCTATCAATACGATGCCAGGCTAATACCCCATCGATAATCTGCTCCATCAGAACATTCCAACGATCAGGTGTCCGCGTTGGGGCTTCAACCGAGACACCACGCAACCGTTCGATTAGCATGATCTCTTTATAGGAGGACTGATGGCTATAGACCACACCAAAAACCGTGGGTAAGCGTATATCCCCTTCACGTGACAGCATCGAGAGTTTGTAGGCTTCCTGTTGTGCAATACCTTCACAAACATAACTTTTCGCCATCAACGGGATCGCATGATCCTGCTGGTCGTACAATGAATACATATGCGCATAGGGCTGCTCACTGACGCGCTCCAAGCGACTAATCGGCTCCCCCAAAACAAGGCTTAATTCGGCACGCAACTGCTCCATGGGACGGGGTCCTCCAGATTAAGAAAAACCCGCCATTCAAGCGGTCGCGGTATGCGCTGCGCTTGAATCGGCTTGGGTATAACATTGTTGTCCGGCCAAAATCGGCTTACGACTTTAAACTGTCTCGCACCCGCTGTAAGTCTTCTGGCGTATCGACCCCGACGCTCGGGGTAGCATGGGCTACCGCAACGTGGATCTTTTCGCCGTACCACAGCACACGCAACTGCTCGAGTAATTCAATCTGTTCAAGCTGGCTAGGTTGCCAACTAACGTAACGGCGCACAAACCCGGCACGATACGCGTAGATACCAATGTGGCGTAATAAGCTATCGCCGATACTCGCTTTCGATTGGGCAAAACGTTCGCGATCCCAAGGAATGGTGGCGCGGGAAAAATAGAGGGCATACCCTTGTGCATCCATCACCACTTTAACCGCATTCGGGTTAAAGGCTTCTTCCGCCGTGGTTATCGGCACGGCAAGCGTCGCCATGCCAGCACGGCAAGCCGCCAGATTTTCTGCCACTTGGCGTACAATAACCGGCGGGATCAAGGGCTCATCCCCCTGTACGTTGACGATAATTTGGTCATCCGCAAAGGCGTACTTTTCAATCACCTCCGCCAAGCGTTCAGTACCGGAGTGATGGTCAGCACGGGTCATACACACCTCACCCCCCGCCATTTCTACCGCTTGCGCCACATCGGGATGATCAGTGGCGACAATAACGCGAGACGCGCCCGATTCACGTGCACGTTCCATCACATGCACCACCATCGGTTTTCCGTGAATATCCGCCAAGGGTTTACCCGGCAAACGGGTAGAGGCATAACGCGCAGGAATGATAGCAATAAAACTCATGCAGGTTTCTCATCTAATGACAGTGAACGCGCTTCATTCTCCAGCAATACTGGGATGCCATCGCGCAATGGATAGGCCAGGCTGTCTAATTTGCAAACCAGCTCCTGATGAGCTTTATTGTAATAGAGCTTGCCATTGCACAGCGGACAGGCAACGATTTCGAGTAAACGGTGATCCATGCTTTCTCCAAGGGAAGAGCTATCTTCAGGGAATTTTGTCAGAGAATAGCATAACGCTATAGCACTATTTAATCATCGTCTGATCAACGTAAGTAATGAGCTGAATCATCGCCAGGTGAGTATTTAAGCATTTTCGTCCCGCCACTGCCTCCATGCGGTGGCTAACTGCGTGGGTACCTCCCCCAGCGTAATCTGCTGCGCGCCATGCCAATCAGCCAGACGGGTTATTGCTTGTGAGATATCCTGACAGCGTCGTTTATTCAACGTGATACCCGGCTCTAAATGGAGACTTATCACAGCAAAAATACCTGGCTTGCGGTGCATTTTTGCATCCACTCGCCCTATCAGCTCACCTCGGTGCAGTAACGGTAAGGTGAAATAGCCGTACTGTCGTTTCTCTTTTGGCGTATAGCATTCCAGCCGATAGTCAAAATTGAACAGTTCCAGCACACGGCGACGATCCCAAACTACTGGGTCAAAAGGCGAAAGCAAGCAGGTCACGCTGGACTTCAATTTCCCCTGTTCTGCCAACGCCAACTCAGTGGCCAGTGATTGATGTACATAAAACTCCCCTGCCAAGCCCTCAACCCTAACGGGCAAAATCTCGCGTTGCTCTGCTAACAATGCCAGCATCTTTTTTGGCTTAACCTGCTTTAAGCGGTAATAATCCGCCAGCCATTCGGCTTTAAAGATGCCCAGATAGCGACAGCTACGGCGTAACATCGCTTGTTGTGCCTCCGCTGGTGGTAAGCTATGCGCTTCATCATTCCATGATGGCAACCGTCGTTGGGTGAGATCGTAGACTCGATGAAAGTTGCGGCGTTCAACCACCATTAATTGGCCTGCCGTGAACAGCACTTCAAGATGGCGTTTTTCCGGCTTCCAATCCCACCAGCCGTTGTTGCCTTTCTTTCCGGCACTGAAATCGGCAGAGCGCACGGGACCATGATGCTCGATATGCTGCAACAGTTTTTCAATGGCCAAGTGATGTTTATCCACCCAAGCCTGCGAGTATTTCCAACCCATTGTTTGTGGTGCCAGCATGCGATGACGTAATAACGCAAAGTCATCAATCGGAATAAAGCAGGCTTCATGGGCCCAATACTCGAATAATTGCCCACTGGCTAAAGCCTGCTCTAACCAGGCTGGCTGATAGTGGCCCAAACGACTGAACAGCACCAGGTAAGGGCTACGCGCCACCACACTAATGGTATCAATTTGTAATAAGCCCATACGCTCGATGGCAGCCATGACATCGTCGGGACGAGCCTGGCGTTTCATCGGGGTAAGCAAGCCTTGAGCAGCAAGATGAAGGGCTCGGGCAGAGTGAAGCGAAATAATGGGGTTTAGCATCCTGCTATCCAGCGATATTGAATCGTTGTCTGATGATAGAAGATATTGGCGGGGTTTTCATCACCAGTGCGTCAGGGGGAGCGACTCCGGCACTGGTGAGAAAGTGGGGATCAGAACGCGATAACGTCTGCTGCGGTCAACCCGTGAGAACTACGATAAATTGAGAACTCAACGTTCTGGCCTTCGTTTAACGATTTTTTGTTGGTATTGGCGATCGCCCGACGACTAACATAAATTTCGTCACTACCATCGACCGGAGAAATAAAACCATAGCCTTCAGCCTGATCAAACCATTTCACTCGGCCCATTTTTAATCCACTATTTTTAAACATTATTTAATTCCTTACATTTGTGCACCCTTAACAACACTTTTTTTATTATCGTCCGGATGCTATCAGCCCCTACTTGAGTTTCTTGTGACAGAGCTCTCGTGGGCAAAAATAAAAAACGTACTAGCACTTACTGTTAATACGCGATCACTTGCTCAATAAAGCAAGCCTATTCCAGCAATATGGCAATTTAATGACAAATCAACCTATTTTATGTTGCATGTTTGTCAGCCATGTTCTGTGACCTGCCCCTCTGGGTTCCACCCTGACTGGGACAAGCACCAACGCTCAGCGTTTTGTCAAACCACTGGAATTATTTTGAGTATCAATACAGTTATGAAAGCTATCTTCCGGCAAATCACTGGTTTCAGAATCATTACTTATTAGGAAGGACTTAGGAGGTTCATCTTTGCAGTGTAATCGGATGATGACGTCTGGCGAGGAACTGCTTAACGCTAACTTCATAAATCTTAGCGTCTAAATCTTAACTTTCTAAACCTTATTTTCTAAACTCAAACCCACCTGCATAGCAAGGGAAGTTGCATTTACTCATAAACCATTAATCAATACAAGAGGTTTATCACATTTTTCGCAATAAATTACACCATAACATTTTATCCCAGTGATTATACTCTAGATAAGTTGAATTATAGTCAGGAGCTAAGCGACTCCCCAACCGTTTGAATGAACTCAAGTATGACCAACAATGCTTTCTGCCGGACACCCTATTATCCGCGCAGCGCAAGACCGAGTTTTCAAATTCTTAACGTTAAGGAGCAAGCATATGAGTGGCTCGCCTTTCGTCTCACCCAATGACATTCGCGCCAAATTCTCGCGGGCTCTCTCGGCCATGTATCAGAAAGAGGTTCCATTGTACGGCGAATTACTTGATCTGGTAGCGGAAACCAACCGACAGATGTTGAGTGAAGATGCCGCTTTAGCGCACTGCCTGCAAATTACCGGCGAGATTGGCCGGTTAACCATGGAGCGCCATGGCGCTATCCGTGTCGGAACAGCACAAGAGTTACAAACGTTGCGGCAGCTGTTCAACGTGATGGGGATGTCACCGGTCGGTTACTATGACTTGTCAACTGCAGGAGTGCCTGTCCATTCAACTGCATTTCGTGCGGTACACGAGTCTGATCTGGAAGTCAGCCCATTTCGTGTGTTCACTTCGTTACTGCGACTCGAACTGATCGAAAACCCGCCATTGCGCCAACAAGCTGAAAAGTTACTGGCACAGCGTTCTATTTTCACCACCAGAACACAGGAGCTGATCGCACTACACGAGGCTGAGGGCGGATTAACCACTGAGCAAGCCAATGAGTTTGTTGAACAAGCCCTTGAAACCTTCCGTTGGCATAGTGTGGCCACAGTCAGCGCGAGCGAATATCAACAATTGCACGATCAACATCGTTTAATTGCCGATGTCGTCGCCTTCAAAGGGCCGCATATCAACCACTTAACACCCAGAACGCTGGACATTGACCGGGTTCAGTCTGCCATGCCTGAGCGCGGCATTTGCCCTAAAGCAGTGATTGAAGGCCCACCACTGCGCAAGTGCCCTATTTTGTTACGACAGACCAGTTTCAAAGCGCTGGAGGAAAAGGTGCTTTTCGTTGAGCCAGATGGCCGCCAGATGGCCGGGCACCATACTGCCCGCTTCGGTGAAATTGAACAGCGTGGCGCCGCTTTAACGCCCAAAGGACGGGCACTTTATGATCAGTTGCTGCAAGCGACCAATGACCGCTTTCAAGCAACGCCGACCGAAAGCAATGCGGCTCAATATAATCAATTATTGGCAGATCACTTCCAGGGTTTCCCAGACGATTACCAAGTATTACGTGAGCAACAACTGGCCTGGTTCCGTTATTTCCCTACCGAGCGCGGGCTGGCTGCCAAAGAGTCAAGAGATCAACACAGCACGCTCGAACAGCTTATCGCGCTGGATCACATCCGTTTTCAGCCGTTAGTGTATGAGGATTTTCTCCCCGTCAGCGCGGCTGGTATTTTTCAATCTAATCTGGGTGACAGCCAGCGTGCACAATATGATTCCGCATCAAGCCGTATGGCTTTTGAGCAGGCGTTAGGGGCTAAAGTCATTGATGAGCAGCAACTGTACCAACAGACACAACAACGCTCTTTAGCGGCTTGCGCGCAGGCATTAGGGGTTCATACTCTAAATGGCGGCGACTAATCGTGCTAACGATGGGTATGATGCAGGTTAGCTGACCGTTGAGCGCATGGATGCGCGATACGAGCCCCCACGGACGGGTTCACGGCGTGTCGGCGTTCCGCATCATGCCCACCAGCCGGACGCTCAATGTGAAGCGGCATTAGGCACAATTATTAGGGGTTTGACTTATGTATAAGCAGGTCATGCCCTCTCCGCTCCTGACAGCAACTTGAAGGCAACTGACTAGCTACGCACCTTGTTAAGCTGCTGCTCGATTTTCTGTAACAGTTGTTCTGCCTGTTCGGCAGGAAGTACGGCGTCAACCGGTAGATACCACCAGTTTGCTTGGGCAAAGGCGCGGCACTTCACCGCGTCTTTTTCGGTCATCAGCAGTGTTTGCCCGGGTTGGGTCAACACCGTTAATTGTGACTGGGTGTATTGTTGATGATCAGCAAAAGCCACCTCGTGATCAACTTTCACACCCAGTTTCTCCAGCATGGCGAAAAAACGTGGTGGATGGCCAATCCCTGCCATGGCAACAACCGGTGTCAGCTCAAGCACCGGGCGTTGCTCGCCACTCATCACATTCACTGCCTGCTGTGCCTGTAATTTCATGGCGATTTCCCCCGCTTGCGCCACGCCGCCATTAGCCACGCAGGCATCCACGGTGTTAAGACGGGATACGCGCTCACGCATGGGGCCTGCGGGTAACCACCAGCCATTGCCAAAACGGCGTACCCCGTCAATCACCACCAATTCAAAATCACGCTGCAACGCATAATGCTGGAGGCCATCATCGGTAATCACCCCATCCAATTGATGCTGCTGCAACAGTGCCTGAACCGCCTCAACACGCTTAGGAGAAATCGCGACAGGTGCACCGGTTCGCTGATAGATTAAAACCGGTTCATCACCCGCTTGTTGTGTGGTGGTCTGCGGCCCCAATACTAACGGATAGACCGCTGACTTCCCGCCGTAGCCTCGCGACACCACACCAATGCGGTAGCCACGTTGTTGCAACTGCTCTACCAGCCAAATCACCATCGGCGTTTTGCCATTGCCGCCAGCAGTAAGGTTGCCGACGATAATAATCGGTACCGGAGCTCGCCAACTTTTACGGAAGCCGCAGCGATAACTCAGGCGAATTACATTGCTCACCAGGCCATAGAGCCAAGAGAACGGCAACAGCAGCAAATACCATAGTGAACCGCCAGACCAGATGCGCTCTATCATTGCTGACCAAACTGCATACGGTGAAGTTGCGCATATACGCCTTTCTGCTCAATCAGCGCCGCATGTTGACCACGTTCGAGGATAATCCCATCTTCCACCACCAGAATTTCATCGGCTTTCTCAATGGTAGACAAGCGGTGGGCAATCACCAACGAGGTGCGGTTTCTCTGCAGTTCATCGAGCGCAGCCTGAATAGCACGTTCAGATTCCGTATCCAGCGCCGAGGTAGCTTCATCCAGGATCAGAATCGGGCTGTCACGCAGCAGCGCCCTGGCGATGGCAATACGTTGGCGTTGACCGCCAGAAAGCATCACGCCATTTTCCCCAATAACCGTATCCAGGCCATGTTCCATTTTGTCAATGAAATCCATGGCATAGGCCATCCGTGCGGCTTCTGCAATCTGTTCACGGCTATAATGCTGTTCACGGGCATAGGCAATATTATTGGCAATGGTATCGTTAAACAGGTGTACATTCTGCGATACCAAAGCGACCTGATCACGCAGTGAAGCCAAGGTATATTCCCGCAGATCATGCCCATCCATTAATATTTCCCCTTCCTGAACGTCGTAAAAACGCGTCAGTAAGTTGGCAATGGTTGACTTGCCTGAACCAGAGCGCCCCACTAAGGCGACGGTTTTACCTGCTGATATCGTTAGGTTGATATCCCGCAGTGCCGGAATTTCGCGGCCGGGGTAACAAAAGGTCACGTGACGAAATTCAATATTGCCAGTGGCACGCTCTATTTGGCGCGTGCCGGTGTCTTTTTCCTGTTCCATATTCAGGATGGAAAACAGTGTCTGGCATGCAGCCATACCACGTTGAAACTGAGCATTGACGTTAGTGAGTGATTTCAGCGGACGCATTAAGGCGATCATGGCTGAAAACACCACGGTGATAGTCCCGGCAGTCAGGGTTTCCATCACACTGGGGAAACTGGCGGCATACAAGACAAATGCCAATGCCAATGAAGCGATCAACTGAATAATGGGATCAGAGATTGAAGAGGCGGAGACCAGTTTCATCCCTTGCTGACGCATACGGTTACTGACGTTATTAAAACGTTCAGTTTCCACTTCTTGGCCACCAAAGATCAGCACTTCTTTATGCCCTTTCAGCATCTGCTCAGCACTGGTAGTCACCTGCCCCATGGTATTCTGCATGTTTTTGCTGATATTGCGGAACCGTTTGGACACCATGCGAATAGCAAAGGAGACGATGGGTGCCAGCAAGATCAGGATCAACGACAGTTGCCAGCTATAATAGAACATCATGATAAACAGGCCGATGATCGATGCCCCTTCACGCACCACGGTGACCAGTGCACTTGAAGAGGAAGATGCCACCTGTTCAGAATCATAGGTAATTCGTGAAAGCAGCGTCCCGGTGGATTGTTGGTCAAAAAATGCCACCGGCATTCTCATCATATGACCAAATAGCCGGCGACGCATCTGCATCACCACCATGCCAGACACCCAGGAGATGCAATAGCTGGAAACGTAGCTGGTGACACCACGCATTAACATCAGGCCAATCACCACCAGGGGCATCCAGACCAGTACGCGGCTGTCGGCTTTACCAAAACCCTCATCCAGCAGGGGTTTGAGCAGCGACAACATCAGGGTGTCCCCGGCTGCGTTTAAAACCAGCGCAATAGCGGCCACAATCAGGCCCGCTTTAAAAGGTGTGATCATCGGCCATAGGCGACGGAATGTCTGCCAGGTGGAGAGATCTTTATCATTCATCATGCAGATACCAGCATCGAAAGAAATAGCGGCCTATTCTACTCATTATCACTCTTTACGCCAAACCACTGATGGTACCAACGTGGATTTATTTGTTCCCGAAAACCTTTAACTTGCCAGCTATTGTCGAAAAAAAACACGCTCAACTGCCCAGAATGCGCAGTATCGTGCCAGGCAATATGATTTTGCCGATAATCTTTAATCACTTTTTCCGCCGGTAAACGCCAGGCGTTATAACGGGCAACCGAAGCCATCGCCAGTTCTGGTGCCACTGCGCGCAAAAAAGGGGGGGATGATGAGGTCCTGCTACCATGATGGGGTACCTGCAATAGTGTGGCGGGTAATTTGGCGCGTTGGCGTAACAGCCCCTGCTCTGCCCGGCGCTCGATATCGCCAGTTAATAAGAGGCTGAACTTGCCATCATCAACCCGTACCACACAGGAGTCATCATTACCCGCTTGCTCTACCCGCTGTGGCGGCCACAATACTTGGAAATTCAACCCGCGCCACGTCCACTGTTGCCCTTGTAAACAGGGCAAATGGCGTTCATGAATTAGCGGCGTATGAACAGCAGCCTGGGGAAATGCCTGCTCCAACACCGGCAAGCCGCCAATATGGTCAAGATGGCTATGGCTGATAATAATATGCTCCAGAGAAATCTGCCGCCAATGCAAAAAGGGTAAAATAATACGCTCTGCCGCGCTGGAGGTTGTCCAACGGTTGCCGCTATCATAAATCACCGCTTTCCCTTCACGCTCAATCACCACCGCCAGGCCATGTCCCACATCCAGCATATCTACCCGCCAGTGATAATCTGCTGAACGATCCCGCCAGAGCAAACAGACCAGTACCACCGTGATACAGCCTGCAGGAAAGCGGCGCCACCACTCAAAACGCCAGCCGATCACTGCTAACCAACCAAGCGTGCTGAACTGCAGCAGCACCGCCCCCACCTGCAACCACCCTTGCTCTAACCAGGGAAGCGGCCATAGCGCCCAACTAATGGTAAGGTCTGCCAATTGCCAGCACCAAAAGCTCAGCCAAGGGATAAAAAACAGTATCATCGCCAGTAAAATCAAAGGGACCGACAACAGTGAGATAATGGGGACCGCCCAGAGATTGGCCGGTAAAGAGGTCCAACTGACACCATGGAACAAACCAAATTGTAATGGTATCAACAACAGCGTCATCCCGAGCTGGATATGCAGCCAACGTAGCGGCGCCCACCCCCAAAAAGAGGTAAATCGTACCGGTAATGGTGCCCATTCAAACCAAAAAATCAGTGCCGCCACCGCTAAAACAGAGAGCCAGAAGCTGTCCGACAGTATCGCCAGTGGATCAAATAACAAAAGCAGGCAGATACACCACAACCAAACCTGCCAAGAAGAGCAAGAGACCCCCTTAAAACGCAACCAGAGCCATAATGACAGGGCAATAAAAGCACGCATTGCTGGCGGCTGCCCTCCTGCCAGCCAGACATAACTGAGCGCCATCACCCAGCCAGTAAGTAGGGGCAATCGATAACCGATAAGGCGTGCAGGCAGAAAAAACTGCACCCCACGCGCACCAGCCCAGGCAAACGCCGCAGCAAGGGAAATATGTAAGCCAGAAATCGCCATCAGGTGTGCGATGCCGGTTTTCATCAATTGTGCCCGGCTGTTGCCATCCATCAACATGCGCTCACCAAATGCCAACGCCAATAACACCGGGCGTTGTGCCAGCGCCCCCCACTGATTATCCATAGTGGTAATAATTTGCTGCCGCCAGTGGCAGTTTTCATTCACCACCGTTGCCGAACGGAGATAACCGCGTAAGGGTTGTCGATTAGCCATCGCCCAACGCTGGCCATCAAACCCGCCTTCATTCAAACTGCTATGTACTGGGCGAAAGCGAACCTTTAGTGCCCACTGCTGCCCGGCACATATATTTTCACTGGGGCTTTGGGCAATAAACGTCAGTGCAGGAATGAGCCAACGACCATTCACTTGCTCAATGCGGAACTGTACCTGCGGTATCTCTACGCCTTCCAGCTTGATACTGCGCACAGTAGCCATAACATCTTGATCCCCGCCCACCGATAACGTAGTAACTTGGCGCATCAAGACGCTGGCACTCCCCGTTGCCAATATAAACCCCAGTAATAGGTAACATAACACCTGGCACCAATACTGTTGTTTTTGCCGCCATAGCAGCAGGGCGACAAAAGCCACGCCACTCAACTGTGACCATGAGGGTAAATACGGCAAAAACAGCAGTGGCAACATCCCTATGACTAGCGCCATCGCTGCTGTATCGATCGAGACCCTGATATCCACGCTCCTTACCTGATGTTTTATAACCAAGTCCATTCAAATTGCAGGTAGGCGGCAAGTACGTGAATCCCTGGGAGCATAGATAGCTATGTGACCAGGGTGAACACGCGTAGCCAACACCGCTGCAGCTTGAATGGTGACAGTTATATCCACTGGGGATATTAACGCTCAGCTAAGTCGCCACCAGTGGCTGATTCAGTGCATGGGAAGTGATACGCAAACTATCGGTGATTGACGTTGCATTGCTGTGATCGTTGCGAGGGCTGGGTGAAAAGCGGCGAGGCGGGTGAAAATTAACAACGGGGAGAGGAATAGTGTCACTATAAAAAACGGTGCCCTTACTGAGGCACCGTTTTAGCTTTCATTTATTACAAGCAACAACTCTATGAATTATAATTATCCATAGATATTGGCACGGTCACGTAACTCTTTACCTGGCTTAAAGTGAGGAACGTACTTGCCGTCCAACTCAACTCTATCACCCGTTTTTGGGTTACGACCAACGCGCGGAGCACGGTAGTGAAGAGAAAAACTGCCGAATCCGCGAATTTCAATGCGTTCACCTTCGGCTAATGTTGCTGCCATATGTTCAAGCATCTCTTTCACAGCATCCTCAACGGCCTTCGCCGGGATATGAGATTGCTGACCAGCAAGTCTTTCTATAAGTTCAGACTTGGTCATAGTTCCTCCAAGCTTTGCAGCTAAACTACCGTATCGGGGCGGTCAATGCCGCCCCCCGTCATTACTCGCCTTTAGCCGCTTTGAAAGCTTCAGCCATAGCGTTAGAGAAATTGCTTTCTTCCTGCTTGCTGTTATTCACAGTAGCGATAGCATCTTTCTCGTCAGCTTCGTCCTTAGCACGAACAGACAAGCTTACAACGCGATTCTTGCGGTCAACACCCGTGAATTTAGCTTCCACGTCGTCACCCACTTTCAGAACCAGAGTTGCATCTTCAATGCGGTCGCGAGAGGCTTCAGATGCACGCAGGTAACCTTCTACACCGCCTGCTAATTCAACTGTAGCACCTTTCGCGTCAACTGCTGTGACTTTACCAGTAACAATAGTCCCTTTCTTGTTCACAGACAGGTAGTTATTGAACGGATCTTCAGCCAGTTGCTTCACGCCCAAAGAGATGCGCTCGCGCTCTGCGTCAACCTGCAGGACCACTGCTGCAATTTCGTCGCCTTTCTTGTATTCACGCACGGCTTCTTCCCCTGCAACGTTCCAGGAGATGTCAGACAGGTGAACCAGGCCGTCGATGCCGCCGTCCAGGCCGATGAAGATACCGAAGTCAGTGATAGACTTGATTTTACCTTCAACACGGTCGTTTTTGTTGTGGGTTTCCGCAAATTGCTGCCATGGGTTGGATTTGCACTGCTTCAGGCCCAGAGAGATACGACGACGTTCTTCATCGATATCCAGAACCATCACATCCACTACATCGCCCACGTTAACCACTTTGGACGGATGGATGTTTTTGTTGGTCCAATCCATTTCAGAAACGTGCACCAGACCTTCAACGCCTTCTTCGATTTCAACGAAGCAGCCGTAATCAGTCAGGTTAGTCACACGGCCTGTCAATCGAGTGCTTTCTGGGTAACGCTTGGCGATAGCAACCCATGGATCTTCACCCAGTTGCTTCAAGCCCAGAGAAACACGGGTACGCTCGCGGTCGAACTTCAGCACTTTAACGGTGATTTCGTCGCCAACGTTAACGATTTCACTCGGATGCTTAACGCGCTTCCAAGCCATATCGGTGATATGCAGCAAGCCATCAACGCCGCCCAGATCAACGAATGCACCGTAGTCAGTGAGGTTCTTGACGATACCTTTAACTTCCATGCCTTCCTGCAGGTTTTCCAGCAGTTGATCGCGTTCTGCGCTGTTCTCGGACTCAATTACTGCACGACGAGAAACAACAACGTTATTACGCTTTTGGTCCAGCTTGATCACTTTGAACTCAAGCTCTTTGCCTTCCAGGTGCAGAGTATCGCGGACCGGACGCACATCAACCAGAGAACCTGGCAGGAACGCGCGAATACCGTTCAGCTCAACAGTGAAGCCACCCTTAACTTTACCGTTGATAATACCAATAACGGTTTCAGCTTCTTCGTAAGCTTTTTCCAGCGTGATCCAAGCTTCGTGGCGCTTCGCTTTCTCACGGGATAGCAGAGTTTCACCGAAGCCATCTTCAACAGCATCCAGCGCAACGTCAATTTCGTCACCAATCTGGATTTCTAGCTCACCCTGTGCGTTTTTGAACTGCTCTACCGGAATGGCGGATTCAGATTTCAGACCGGCGTCAACCAGTACGATATCTTTATCAATAGCAACAACCACGCCACGAACGATGGAGCCCGGACGAGTTTCAATTGTTTTCAGGGATTCTTCAAAGAGTTGAGCAAAAGATTCAGTCATGTTGTTAATCTTCAGGGTTCTTTAGTTTAACGTCCATTTAGCATCCCGCCGAATGGGGTTGTTTCACATACCCAGTCATTGGCTCCATGCCGACCAGGTTTCTATAAATGTCATCATGCACATTACCGCAACAACAGGCGCAAATTAGATGGCCCACTGGCTGCACTGCAGTTGCATGAATCACGATATAAATCACAAGGGCAAAATTTTACCCGATATATTTCAATACTGCTACGCAATACGGTGGCAAATATGACAAAAAAGAAAGGTGCCGCCGTATTTATTACTGCGGCAACGCCAATATTTTATGTGCATACGCCAACGCCCGCTGGATCACTTCTTCGATCGACATGCTGGTAGAATCCAGCACCAGAGCATCAGTAGCTGGCACCAAGGGCGCAATAGCCCGATTACGGTCACGGTCATCCCGTTCCTTTATCTCGGCTAAAAGACGCTCAAAGTTAACACTAAAGCCCTTTTCCTGCAACTGCAGCATGCGACGATGCGCGCGCTCTTCTGAGCTGGCGTCAAGAAAAATTTTAACTCGCGCATCAGGAAAGACGACGGTACCCATATCACGACCATCGGCAATCAGGCCGGGATCCTCACGAAACGCTCGCTGGCGGCGCAATAATGCTTCGCGCACCCGCGGGAAAGCAGCCACTAGCGATGCCGTATTACCAACAGTTTCCTGGCGGATCTCGTTGCTGACATCCTCGCCTTCCAAAATAACCTGTAACTTGCCGTCCTGCGCAACAAAGCGAACATCAAGATGGGCGGCCAAGGGAACTAATGCCTCTTCAGAGGTGATATCCACCTGATGGTGTAATGCAGCCAGAGCCAATACACGATAAATGGCACCAGAATCCAGCAAATGCCATCCAAGGGATTCGGCCAACGCTTTACACAGCGTGCCTTTACCCGCTCCACCTGGCCCATCAACGGTTATTACCGGGGCTGTAGCCATCATTATTTCTCTCCTTCGGGTAGAAAACCTCACAGGGATGCGCCTGCTATCTGCCCCCACTGGAGCAGATTCGGCGGCGTATTATACTCCCCTGTCAGCTTTACTGTTACCCCAGAACGCACTGGTTGCTGAAAATAAAACCATTACGCTGCAAAAGCCACAGATAGAATTCAATCAGCTACGACCATCCTGGCGAGTGAGAAATCATCAATAGAGCAGAAATCAGGCCTATTGGCTGATACGTGCCAATTGTTCAAAATAATCCGGAAATGTCTTGGCCGTGCATTTGGGGTCAAGAATCGTCACCGGGGTATCAGACAGGGCCACCAGAGAGAAACACATCGCCATGCGGTGGTCGTTATAAGTCTCAATTCGGGCAAACTGTAACTTGCTCGGCGGTATAATGTGGATGTAATCCTCCCCTTCGTCCACTTCGGCCCCCACTTTGCGCAACTCAGTGGCCATGGCCGCCAGTCGATCGGTTTCTTTTACGCGCCAATTGTAAATATTGCGGATAGTGGTTGGGCCTTCAGCAAACAGAGCGGTGGTAGCAATGGTCATGGCAGCATCTGGAATATGATTCATATCCATATCGATACCTTGCAACTCACCACGGCGACACTCGATAAAATCATCCCCCCAGGTAATATGAGCCCCCATTTTTTCCAGTACATCGGCAAACTTGGTATCGCCCTGGACACTTTTTTTGCCGATCCCGGTGACACGCACTGTGCCGCCTTTGATCGCCGCAGCGGCCAGAAAATAAGAGGCTGAAGAGGCATCCCCCTCCACCAGATAATCCCCCGGTGAACAATACTGCTGCTGAGCAGCAATATGGAATACCTGATAGTTTTCGTGAGTGACCTCAACACCAAAGGTTTTCATCAGGTGTAGCGTAATATCGATATAAGGCTTGGAAACCAGCTCACCTTTGATATGGATGGCGGTATCCTGCATTGCCAGCGGAGCCATCATCAGCAGAGCGGTCAGAAACTGGCTGGAAACACTGCCATCCACCGTCACATCCCCACCGCGAAAACCACCCTGCAGGCGCACTGGTGGGTAGTCGGTCTGCTCAAGATAATCTATTTGCGCGCCCCCTTGACGTAGCGCCTCCACCAAATGGCCAATCGGCCGCTCCTTCATGCGGGGTTCGCCCGTCAGAACCACATCACCCTGCCCCAGGCACAATGCCGCTGCCAATGGGCGCATTGCCGTACCGGCATTGCCAAGGAACAGTTCCAGCGGCTGTTTTGCTACCAGAGGGCCAGCCCCGCCTTCCACGACGCAACGGGTGCGATCATCAGAGAGTTGGTACTTCACCCCCAGCGCCTGCAACGCATTCAACATATAACGGACATCGTCGCTATCGAGCAGGTTAGTCAGCCGGGTAGTTCCCTGAGCCAGTGCAGCCAGCAGCAGAGCACGATTGGATACGCTCTTGGAGCCGGGTAAATTGACGGTGCCTTCGACTAAAGCAACCGGTTGTAACGTCAGGGAATCGACCATATCAACAACATTCTCCACAATCTGATCAACGAAACGGCCCCGGGATATCACCGGAGCCGCTTTAATACCAAAGGACAACAACTATACACGTCAGTAAACGTCAGGCTCAGCCATGACGACGTTCAAAATCAACCATAAAATCAGTTAATACCTTCACACCTGCCAACGGCATAGCATTATAAATTGAGGCGCGCATTCCCCCTACTACACGGTGCCCTTTCAGCGCTTGTAGGCCAATAGCTTCCGCTTCACTCAGGAAGACTTTATCCAATACAGGATCGGCTAACTGGAAAGGAATATTCATCAAGGAACGGTTAGCCGTGGCAACGCGGTTGCGATAAAAATCCGACTGATCAATGGTGGCATACAGCAGTTGCGCTTTTTCCTGATTACGCTTTTGCATTTCCACCAGGCCACCCTGCTCTTTCAGCCATTTGAACACCAGGCCAGCAAGGTACCAGGCAAACGTCGGCGGCGTATTGAACATCGAATCATTTTCCGCTAATACCGTGTAATCGAGCGTCGAAGGAGTTTCGCGGCGTGCTTTACCCAGCAGATCGTCACGCACGATCACCAGCGTTAAACCAGCGGGCCCAATATTTTTCTGCGCGCCGGCATAAATAACACCAAAACGGCTCACATCCAGCGGACTGGAAAGAATCGTTGAAGAGTAATCGCCAATCACCACTTTATTAGCAAAATCAGGCAATTCATCCACCGCAATGCCATCAATCGTTTCATTTGGGCAATAGTGTACATACGCGGCATCATCACTGAGCTGCCACTCTTTCATCGGTTTGATGGCACTTAACCCGTCCACCGAAGTTTTAACATCAATAACATTCGGCTGACAGTATTTCTCTGCTTCAAGAATGGCACTGTGAGCCCAGTAGCCACCGTCGATATAATCCGCTTTGGTACTATTGCCCAACAGGTTTAGCGGCAACGCAGCAAATTGTGCACGTGCGCCACCCTGGCAGAACAACACTTTGTAATTGGCAGGGATTTTCAGCAAATCACGCAGATCCTGTTCAGACTCTTCGGCAACGGCAATAAATTCCTTACTGCGGTGGCTGATTTCCATTACTGAAGTCCCCAGCGCATGCCAATTACACAGTTCTTGTTGAGCACGACGCAACACTTCAACCGGCAACATTGCCGGGCCAGAGCTAAAGTTATAAACCTGTGTCATTTCCCCTCACTACATTGACTGTTTGCCGCACAAACCGGTGTGTCGACTCACCCTTCGTTATTCAAGTTGCAGTAATCGGCCACCACCTGAATAAACCAAATTAAATAGATGTTGATACACTAAATAGATGTTGATACCCAATGGCGCCACTCGCCGTCCTATTGAACCGCAACGCCAAATCCACCCATCAGGTTTTATCACTCACCTAACGCGGCTGCAATGCTTATTCTTGTAAGGGCAGGAAACATCGTCATTCAAAGGGCGGGGTTTTGCAGCGAAGATAAACAATATCAGGGGGCATCACACCCCCTGCAGATAGCATGATTAGTACTGATTAAACATCGCCTGGATCTGTTTGGCGTCTTTGGTTTGCGTTAAAGCTAATTGCAGCAAAACTCGGGCTTTTTGCGGGTTTAATGTCCCTGAGGCCACAAAACCATATTTAGTATCATCCACTTCCGCATCTTCGGTGGTTGAACCGGTCGGAACACGAGAAGAACGAACCACCGCCACGCCATCATTTGCGGCTTTGGCCAATGTATCAAACACAGTTTTATACAAGTTGCCATTACCAACACCGGCACTGACAATCCCTTGATAACCTTCTGCGATCAAGGCTTTTGCTGGAGCATCTGATGCATTGGCATAGTTATAGATGATGCCTACCTTCGGCAAGGTGGTTAATTTGCTGACATCGAACGGTGTTGCAGTAGTATGTTTACGCTGCGGTGAACGTTGATAATCAACTTTACCATTGTGGATATACCCTAGCGGTCCAAAGTTGGGGGACTGGAAAGTTTGCACTGCCGTGGTATTGGTTTTGGTCACATCGCGGCCATCGAGTACCGTATCATTCATAGCCACCAGCACACCACGTCTGGCCGACTGTGGATCCGCTGCGGTAACCACCGCATTATATAAATTGAACGGGCCATCCGCACTCATGGCGGTAGCTGGGCGCATGGCGCCAACGATCACCACCGGTTTGTCACACTTGACCGTCAAATCAAGAAAATAGGCCGTCTCTTCCAAAGTATCTGTGCCATGGGTGATGACAAAGCCATCGGTTTTGGCGCAGTCCGCATTGATTTTTTTTGCTAACTTGAGCCACACCTCATCATTCATATCCTGCGAACCAATATTTACCAGTTGCTCCCCTTTCACATTGGCAACTGTTTTCAGCTCTGGAACGGCATTGACTAACGCCTCCACCCCCAACTTGCCAGCGGTATAATTTGATTGGGTAGCAGATTGCCCCCCACCAGCAATGGTTCCCCCCGTAGCTAACAAGGTGATATTAGGCAATGCCAGTGCAGAACTGCTCACCCCGGCCATGAGTAATGCCATGACACTCAATTTTATTGATTTCATTGTCTTATCCCATGATTGATAAAATAATAATCTGCCGAATTATATAATTTATCATTATAAAAACTGTGATATTCATGCAAATTTAGGAATATATGGAGCTTCAGCCTAAAACCTCGTATTATTGTGCGTTCTCTGTATGCCCAATAAGTGACCACCATGACGCAAACTTTTATTCCCGGTAAAGACGCCGCACTGGAAGATTCCATCGCCGGTTTTCAGCAAAAATTATCTGATCTGGGTTTTAATATTGAAGAAGCCTCTTGGCTCAATCCAGTTCCCCATGTCTGGTCGGTGCACATCCGTGATCGCGACTGTCCGCTGTGCTTCACCAATGGCAAAGGTGCCAGTAAAAAGGCCGCCTTGGCCTCGGCATTAGGGGAATACTTTGAGCGTCTCTCCACTAACTATTTCTTTGCTGATTTCTATTTAGGTCAGCAAATTGCACAAAGCGACTTTGTCCATTATCCACACGAAAAATGGTTCCCTATCCCGGAAGATAATGCATTACCTGCGGGGTTGTTAGACCCACACTTGCAGGCGTTTTACGACCCTGAACAGGAACTGCAAGCCAGTGATCTGGTGGACCTTCAATCAGGCAATGCGCAGCGCGGTATCTGTGCCCTGCCCTTCAGCCGCCAGTCAGACCAGCAGACGGTTTATATTCCGATGAATATTATCGGCAACCTGTATGTCTCCAACGGCATGTCTGCGGGCAATACCACCAGCGAAGCTCGCGTTCAAGCGCTTTCTGAAGTGTTCGAGCGTTATATCAAGAACCGCATTATTGCTGAATCCATCAGCTTACCGGAAATTCCCAGCGCGGTGTTAAGCCGTTATCCTGAAGTAGTTGAAGCTATCGCCAAACTGGAGGCCGAAGGTTTCCCAATCCTCGCTTATGATGCTTCGCTGGGTGGCCACTATCCGGTGATTTGTGTGGTGCTGTTCAACCCAGCCAATGGCAGTTGTTTTGCTTCCTTTGGTGCCCACCCGGATTTTGGTGTCGCATTAGAGCGCACTGTCACTGAACTGCTGCAAGGGCGTGGCTTAAAAGATCTTGATGTCTTTAGCCCTCCTACCTTTGATAATGAAGAAGTCGCCGAGCACACCAATCTGGAAACGCACTTTATTGATTCCAGCGGCTTAATCTCTTGGGATATGTTCAAGCAAGATGCGGATTATCCTTTTGTCGATTGGAATTTCAGCGGCACCACGCAACAAGAGTTTTCCACCTTGATGAGCATTTTTAATCAGGAAGAGGCTGAAGTATACATTGCGGATTACCAGCACTTGGGGGTTTATGCCTGCCGTATTATTGTGCCTGGCATGTCTGATATTTATCCGGCAGAAGATCTGATCCTGGCCAACAACAGTATGGCAGCCCATTTACGTGCCACTTTATTGCAATTACCAGACAGCCACTGGCAAGCAGAAGAGTATCTGGCTCTGCTGCAACAGTTGGATGATGAAGGATTAGACGATTTCACCCGGGTGCGTGAATTGCTGGGCCTCGCTACTGGCAAAGACAATGCCTGGTACACATTACGCGTGGGCGAACTGAAATCGATGCTGGCCTTGGCGGGAGGCGATCTGGAGCAGGCGCTGATCTGGGCCGAATGGACACTGGAGTTTAATGCCTCACTGTTTAGCGCTGAACGCAGCAATTATTACCGTTGTTTGCAAACATGCCTTCAGTTAGCTCTGGAAGCGGAACGCGACCCCGCTCAATATCATAGTGCTTTGGTCAAAATGTATGGGCAACCCGCCCTTGACGCAGCCTCTGCCGCCATTAATGGCAGCGAACGCTTCCATGGTTTGTTTGCTATTGACCCGGCCTTAAACGCCTTACCGGCACACCAGGCATTACTGGCGGCTTACAGCAAACTGCAAAAAGCCAAAGACCGATACTGGGTGCAGGGATCAGTCTAAACACACAATAATTCGAGTTGCATGACAAAACGCAGAGTGTTTTAAACAGTGCTTACGCTGGCCCGCAGGGTGAACCTCATGGATGAGGTTCATTAATCCCCAGGAGCATGGCTGGGGTGACATACAAATCCGCCTGGCGTGGATTTGAACGTTGCTTGCAGCGGCCCCGATAGGGGCGATCCTTATGAACGAGATGAATAACTGCAGCTAACACCCAAGCAGCCTGAAGCCTGAAGCCTGAAAAGTATCAATCTGTGATCATTGAAAACGCTTAATTTTGTTCGTTACGAGGAGCATGCTTTTTGCCATGAAGATATTTATCACCGTAGAACAGCAAAACGCACTCGAACACCTACAGGACACCAGCAGGGATTAGCACGTTTATGAGCGTATAAAGGCCATCCTTCTCGCTTCTGAAGGCGGGAAGGTGCTCTGTGATGATTGCTCAGGCTTTACGTTTGCACTAAACAACGGTTGATCACCATATCCGTGGATACCTGAATAAAGGCAAGCTAAAACCTAAACATAGTGGGCTGTTTATCAGCTCGGCTTAATGATAATTTTCAGGTGCTGAAGCCAGCATCTTTAAGTTAATCGGGTATATATCAACAAAATACTCACCACTATTCTTTTACGATGACAAAGCTATCTAAAAGACCATCTGAGACCAGTTAAAGAGGAGTCAAAAAGGAAAATAGTGATTCACAGGTGTTTTCATTCTACTAGATACAAAACGCCTCATTCTGTCATAGACCGAATGAATTAAGAGTTTTCTTATTATTTTTTTTTATTTTTCGTGTTACCGTATCTTCGCCTGACGCCTTTAGGCATATACACACCAAATATTCGATTTGCTTGCAGGTAGCAACTGATCGAATTCCCAGGTACATAGATAACTATATGACTGAGGTGAAAAAAGGCAGCTAACACCTACGTAGTTTAAAGTAAAAACACTATAACTACGTTTAATGAAGATGTTTCAATGGATTGAGAAAGAGAGTCAGGACGAATGAATCTTGGTGTAGATATTATCGAAATCGCACGGGTAAATACCGCGTTAACACGTAGTGGTAATAAGCTGGTGCAACTCTTGTTAACGCCGGCAGAGCAAGAGTCCTTAGGGAATCTGACCGAAAACATCGAGCGCATGGCCGGTTTCTGGGCAGCCAAAGAGGCTGCAGTGAAAGCGCTTGGTACTGGGTTTCGTCTAGGGATCTCATTCCACGACATCCAAATCATGCACGATGATCTCGGATGCCCTTATTATATCTTCAGTGGTGAATTTTCCCGAATAATGCAGGAAAAAAACCTCACCAGTTCCACGCTGAGTATTTCTCATTGTCAATCGCATGCGATTGCCGCTGCAGCATTGGGTTAATTGTTAAAATAAAGGAATATTTATGTCTCACTATCCCGATCTCGGGGGTAAAAACGTGGTCGTCACTGGCGCCAGTGGTGATATCGGTTTAGCTATTTGTGAAAAATACCTTGAGCAAGGCGCTAACGTTTTCGCTATTTACCATTATGATACTAGCGGGTTGGAAAAATTAAAAACCTCTCATCCACAAGGTGAGAATCTGCATATTAAGCAATGTGACATTGCTGATGTCAGCGAAGTTTCACGCCTGGCCGATGAGCTTGAAAAAGAGGCTCACGCAGTTCATGTACTTATTAATAATGCAGGGATCTACAAAGATAACGTATTTTCCGCGTTGACCTACGAAGAGTTTGATCAAGTTATTAAGGTCAATCTGTACGGCACCTTCAGTATGACTAAACAGTTACTACCTTTATTACGCCATGCGCGCAATTCAGCAGTAGTGAATATCTCCTCGGTATCTGGAATCACCTCCAGTTTTGGCCAGAGTAATTACAGTGCTGCCAAGGCTGGCATTATCGGTTTTACCCGTACTCTTGCTAACGAAATGGCGGCAAAGGGCATCCGTGTCAATGCTGTGGCACCAGGTATGATCGAATCCAAAATGGTGAAAAAAGTACCGCGCCAGATTGTGCGTACAGTAATGTCCGCCATCCCCTTGAAACGTCTTGGTCGTGTTGACGAGATCGCCAATGTGGTGGCTTTTTTAAGTTCAGACGCATCCAGCTATATCGTAGGGCAGACTCTAGTGGCGGATGGCGGTCTGGTGATGCGTTAACCGACAGGAAAGTTGAATGGCTAATTATAACAGGAGTTTAGTTACTCCGCCTTTGTTACTGAAAATGGGGGCTTGGCGTGCACCCATATTCATGGTTGACCGCATCGTGGACTTTTCGCCAGGCGAAAAGGGCTCGATCACCGTCATTAAGCACGTCACCTTTAACGAGTCCTACATTCCCGGGCATTTTCCTGATAACCCGGTGATGCCAGGTGTGATGATCGCCGAAATCTTTGGCCAGTCCAGCGAATACCTGAGCCTGCTGAACGATTTTTGCCTATTGCATGAACGAGAAACTCAACAGCAATTGAAGAAGTTCGATGACGTTTCACGTGCATTGAGTACGCCAGAAGGCGCGCAACGCATAGTTACAGAGCGTGCACGCGTCATCGGTGTACTAGCGTCACAAGACGTAAAATATAAGAACATGGTCTCGCCGGGCGACACCATTGAAGTCAACAGCCGACTGGCTTACGCCGATATCCATGGTTTCCACCATTACGAAGTGGAAGCTCGAGTCGGGCGTAATGTAGTTTGCTCAGGACGTATTGTGAATTTTCGTACCGATATCAGTAATGCTGAAAGCAAAGGCATGCAAGTGAAATACCAGGGAGAAACACCACTATGAGTAACATCTCGCTTATTGAAACGATTGAACAGCGCAAATTTGTGCTGGAGAAAATCAAAACAGGCCTGATAGAACGCCTGAATCTCTATCAAAACGTCAATCAGATTGACGACGATACCCCATTGTTTGGCAGCGGTTTAAAGCTGGACTCAGTGGATGCTACCGAAGTCATCGTACTTCTCGACGAAACCTTCGGCATCCGTGTGAAAGAAGGTGATGATCCTTCCTACATGCGTAACGTCAACACTCTGGCCTCGTTTGTTATCGCCAAACAGAGAGAAATCAACAACGGATCAGCAACAGCAGGAGCGGACAAGGAATGACCAAACTCACTGAAATTCATCAACAGCACGGTGCAATCCTGGGAGAACGCAACGGCGTTGCTATTCCACTCAGCTATTGTGCAGCGGATGAAGAATACAAAGCAGTACGTAAAAACATTTTGCTGTCCGACTACTCCCACTTTGGCATTGCGGCCATCAGCGGCGATGACGCTTGGTCACTGCTAAACCAACTGGTTTCCGGTGATGTTTCATCGATCCGCGATGAGCAGGCCATGTACAGCCTGATCCTCGATGAAACTGGCAACATCATCACTGATTTGTATATCGCCTGTGATGACGAGCGTTTTTTGCTGATATCTGAGTGGGTCAGCGGTGAAACATTATGTGAATTGCTGCGTGCCAAACTGGCAGAAAATGAAGAAGAATTCGCAGACATCGAGTCAATCGAATCTCTAACACCAGAATGGGGCATGCTGCACTTTGAAGGCCCATACGCTTGGGAATTGCTGGCTGAAGTGTACGGGATGGACGTTATCGGTCTGCCCTTCCAAGAACATATGCACGTTGACGACGAACTGATTCTCCTGCGTAGCGGCAAACACGGCGAATACTCCTACAAGCTTATGGGGCCACAGGATGTATTAGCCGACGTCTGGATGCAAATGCTGGAAGCCGGTGAGAAGTACGATATGCGCACCGGTGGCTTGAACTACCAACACTTGGTACGTCTGGAAAACCCTTGCTGGGAACCTGACACCCTAAATACCTATACTCGCTGCCCAATCTCATTGCAGATGCAGTGGGCTGTGCGCTACGACAAAGAAGTCTTCACCGGTCTGGAAAGCCTGAATGACCGCTTGGAGGAAGGTGTCAGCCACAGAGTGGTGGGGATGACCCTTGCCGGTAAGCCAAATGCGATCCCTCAGCGTGGCGACAAAGTGATGTCTGACGGTAACTGCATTGGTGAAGTGATCATCTGTGACTATTCGCCAGATTTGAACGCCTGTCTCGGCCGCCTGTTCCTCACAGATGACATGGCATGGGCAGACATTGACGCTTATCAGGTAGTAACAGCCAACGGTCCAATCACGGTAACCACTTCTGCGGTGCCTTTCGCCCGTAACTATAGCTTCTTGGTCAACCCTTCAGAGCATAGTTATGTGGACAGCACGCGCCCACGCGATTTGGTGCAACAATCCGAATGGAATAAGTTGAAAGAAGAGAAAATAAAGGCCGAAAAAGCAGCACTGGCCGCAGGAAATGCACCAAAAGCATAACGTATTTATACCCAAAATAATTTAAGTTACTTAACAAAAAGCTGAATGTTTCGAACAGCGCTAGCCCTTTAGGACCAGGCCCGATTTTGGTCCGAATAACGCGGCAATCGATGAAATCCCCAGTCACATAGCTAACCCTGTGGCTGGGGATGACAGAGCGCAGCTAACACGCAAGTAATTTGAAGTATGGGACTATGTACGCCATGGAAACATGGCGTATCCACATTCGATTTCTGGTTTGCTGACACGGAAGACACTATGACAGTCACTCGCAAAAGAGTGGTGATTACCGGTATGGGTCACCTCTCTTCCATTGCCAATAACGTTGCCGATTTTAAACAGGCACTGCTGAATAAAACCTGTGGGATAAAACCCAGCAAAAAGTATCTCGAATGGTTTGAGGATGCGAATGCCTCCGAGGTGTTGCAACCGTTGAGTTGGCCAGAACTCTCTGCTGAAACCGTCGCCTCATTGGACAACGCTGCCCTGTGGGCCTACAAGGTTGGTCACGAAGCCTTAGATCAGGGGCAATTACCTCATGGTGTGCTCCGCGATAAAACGGGACTGATTATCGGTGTTTCCTCGGCCGGTACCGAAGCGTTTATGCCGCTGATCGAACATCAGATGGAGCGTTTCTCGCTGAAAAAAGCGATGGTTTCAGGTAGTTTTTCTTCCTGTTGTGCCATTGTTTCTTCACTACTGGGACTAAAGGGCGGTTTTGAACTGGTTGCCACCGCTTGTACAGCCAGTACCAACGCCATGGGGATCGGCTATGACCTGATCCAGAACGGCAAAAACCCTACGGTTCTGGTCGTAGGCACCGAACCTATCTACCTGCCGACCTTTGCCGGTTTCTACGCGCTGCACGCCATGAAGCGCACCCCATCAAGCCCGTTCTCCGGCACGCCAGGAATGTCAATTGGTGAAGGTGCGGGGGCGTTATTGCTGGAAGAATACGAACACGCTATCGCCCGTGGTGCCACCATCTACGGCGAAATGGTCTCTTATGCCACCTCTTGCGATGCCTACCACGAAACTGCTCCAGACCCACGCGGTGACGGTGCGGTGCAAGTCATGCGCCACGCAATGCAAAATGCAGAAATCGAGACAACGGATATTGATTATATCAATGCCCATGGCACCGGTACCGAGGCCAACGACCGCTGTGAAACCTTAGCCATGAAGAAGGTCTTCCCGAATATCATGGATATTCCAGTGAGTTCGACCAAAGCCTATGTCGGCCACAATATCGGTTCCGCAGGGATTATTGAGCTCATCGCCTGTTTTCTGACGTTGCCAGAAAACAAGATCCTGCCAACGCTCAACTTTAGCACGCCACGCCCGAACTGCGATCTCAACTACGTGCCTAATGAGTTCCAAGAAGCCGAAGTCAAAATGTTCATGAAGAACAACTATGCCTTCGGCGGTAACAACTGCTGTGTGATAGCCAGCGTGAAGCCAGAACAGAGCCCAGCGAGCCAATACCAGGCTAAACGTGTCGCCATCACTGGGATGGGGGCTGTCAGTTCTGTGGGCCACACGCTGCACAGCATACTGGAAAAAATGTGGGCGCAGGCGCCGATCTCTCAGCTTCATCCTCTGGAACTGGACTCCTCTACCAGCCAGGAATTTCGCGAAATCGTCAATACCATGAAGAACAACCATGAAGTGGTTGACTACATGCAGAACAATTTCGGCGAAACGGATATGACGAGCAAACTGAGTAAACCTTCAGGCGTGCACCAGGTATTAGACCTGGATCCGCGTAAAACACTGCGCCGTTTTGATCCGCGCAAAGCCAATACCATCAGCACCTTTGCCCTGCTGGCCATTACCCAGGCAATGACTGATGCTGGGCGTAAAATCAAACGCGACGGTCAAACGCTGGGCATGATCCTGGGGATGTCAAAAGGGCCACAATCAACGGTGGTTCGCTACCTTGAGAGCCTGTTCCCTGACCCAACCAAAGTGCGCACCTCGGAATTCCCTGGGTCACTGATGAATGCCATCTCCACCTTCTGTTCCATTTCCGAAGGGATCAAAGGCTATAACACCTCGCTGGCAACCGGTATCAACGCTGGGCTGGGAGCGCTGACTTATGGTTATGAATTAATTCGCCAATCTGTGCAACCTCAAGTGATTGTCGGTGGTGCTGATGAAAACATGGGGACATTTGCCATCTATCTGTTGGCGCTCAACAGCGATCTGCAGTTGACCTGCGATCCGGCGGATTTCAAGGTTTACAGTCAAGATGCCAAGGGCTATGTCCCGGGTGAAGGGGCTGGCATGCTGTTGATTGAAGATTTACAGCACGCCCAAGAGCGCGGCGCCCATATTCACGCCGAGATCGCCGGTTACGGTAAATCCAACGACGGCAGCTTCTTTAAGCAAGATGATATTCCAGCCAGGGTCGAATCGATGACGGCCGCTATCCGCCAAGCCTTGCAGGAAGCCGATATCAAGCTGGAAGAGGTGGATCTGGTTTGTGGTACCAGCGATGGTACTCCCCTGCGTGATGCCACTGAGATCGGGGCAATTCGCGAAGTGTTTGGTGAAGCTCGTCGCAATCTGCCGTTTGTTAACTATAACGGCTGGTTTGGCTTGGTGGAATCTTGCATCGGTATTCTCAACATCGCTGTGGTCGCCGAGATCATGAAGCGCGGCGAAATACTGCCTATCCCGTATACCGAGCATTTCGCTGCTGACGATATCGCGTTTGTCACCAAACCGTTAAAGAAAAATGTCCGTACCGCGCTGGTGCTAGGTGCCACGGAAGGAGGCAACCATTATGCCGTACTGCTGAGGAGTATGGCGTGATTGATAACGTCGCCCTCAGCGGTTGGGGCGTGACCAGTGCCTATGCGCCGGATTTTCCGGCGCTGATTAATGGTCTGGTGGAAGGCAGATTGATCGGTTCACAGCCGTGGTTTGCCACAGAAAGTGAATGGCAGGATCTGCGTTTAAGCTGTAACCCGCACTATGTACCCGAAACTCAACCCTTCGGCTCGGCGTTTTCTCGCCTGCAACCAGTGATTGACCAAGCTTTAGCCAAGGCTGGTTTAGGTCAGGAACATTTGCAGGGAAAACGAGTGCGAGTTTATCTGGTCGGCCATGGTCAGCGTGCTGACATCGCTGATTACCTAGGCTATCAGGATCGCAATGATCAGGAAGAGCTGCTGTTCTTTCCAAAAATCAAACGGTTGCATGCCAGCAATTTTGATCAGGATCGGCTGGTAAAACAGTTGACGCAAACCTATCAGCTCAGTTGGCCGGCGGTTTCGCTCTATTGTGCTAGCAACTCTGCTTTAGCGGCAGTCCATCTTGCTCAGTCATCCATTGCCGCCGGAGAGGTTGATCTGGTGTTAGTGATTGGCTGGCTGGAAACGCAGACTCAGGACATCATCTTTCTTGGCGGGCAAGATATGCTGGGGGAAGGCAGTTCACAGCCCTTTAGCAACCATAACAGCAGTATCTTACCCACCAACGGTGTCGTCGCGTTGATCCTTGAAAGTGGGCAACACGCTCAGCAACGAGGCTTTAAACCGAGCGCCATATTACGTAGTTCGATGTTTTGCCAGAGCAGTGGCGGCCGGGGAAGCAGTTCCTTTACCGCCGATTTCCGTACTATCGCTCAAACACTAGAACGCGTACTGGTAGATGCCGATCTGTCGCCACAAGATATTGCCTGCGTTTTCCCCCATGCCAATGGAGTGATCGCCAGTGACAAAGCCGAGGCGATGGCGCTACAAAAACTCTGGGGAAAGGCGGGTATCCCGGTCGTCAGCTACAAAGGCCAGTTAGGTTATATGGTCTCTTGTTGCGGGCTGCTCGATCTGATGCTAATTGCTGACGCTCTGCAACAACGCCGCCTCCTAGCGCTGACCAGTCGTTATCCTATTGATGAAACGCTGCAAATTCACGTTCATGCCGATAGCCCGCCGTTGGCATTGGAAAAAGAGCACATTATCAAATCAGGCATCGGGCTCGACGGTTCAGCGATCGCCATGGTGATCTCCGCTAACTGGGAGGGTGCAAATGAATGAGGTGAAACGAGTGATACCGGCCGCAGCCATTAATCTGGTGGGGTTTTCCCTGCTTGAACCCCGTTTGCCGATGCGGCGGTTTTCGCCGAGCTGGTACAACGTATGGGAAGCTTGGCTGCATAAAAAAGCCAATGCCAAAGCGGGCAGCAGCCAATGGTTGTTCCGCCGTTTCGGTGTAGACAGTGACATGTTGCCTGAAGAGGCGTTGCGCAAAGCCAATTATCGCGACTGGTTAAACAGCATGAATACCGCCTGCACTCAAGCGGTGGCCCAACTGGGCAGCAAAGGGGAATTCCACCTGCGCCATGAACGCAATGCCCTGTTTTATGTCGACTCTTGGGGAGAAACCTCAACCATTGAAGGGATCAATAGCTGGCGCGATTCACTCAGCGTCGACATTCTGCCCAAAAGTATCGTGCGTGATTATGGCATCAAGGATTTCACCTGCAAATTACGCGGTGAGCGTAATGGTTTGATGAATGCCCTGCTGCTGGCACAAGACTGCCTAAACAGCAATATGGCCGATAACGTCATTATCTGTGGCCAATTCCGCAGTTTCCCGGTGCTGGTTTTTTCGGAAACCGAACGTTTTCCGTCATCCAAGCAGCGGGGAGAAGTGCCAGCCAATTGCCAATTCAGCGTTGAGCGCGTCGGCTGCCTTATCCTGAAAAAAGCAGCGGGCCAGGGGGTAACTTTACACCTGAGCGACTACCAGAGCCTGACTGGCTCACCGCAACAGCGAGCCATGCAGTTGGCAGAGCAATATAAAGCCTCTCTTGGCTCCGATACCCATGCCGTATTGGGCGTCACGCCACCAGCGCTGTCATTACGTGCTATGCAGCAACAGGCTTTCCAGCAATTACCGGCCAGCCAAGTCTGTGTATCACTCAGTGATCTCTATGGCGACAGCGGCTGTATGAACCCAGCGCTGGCTTGGCAATATCTGCAGCAAAGCAAGAACAGCGGGCATAGCTTGCTCAGTGTGCTTGATGGTGAAGGTGGTGCTTGGCTGTTGGAAAGCTGGGTACCAGAGGAGCAGCTATAATGATGCGTTACGGGTTTCCACTGCTGATGGCGTTAACGGCTATGCTATTACAAGCTAAGCTATTACAAGCCAAGCCGCTACAGGCCGAGACGTTCAAGGATTACCATGCTGTGTACCGCATCCTGCCTGTACGGGGGGAAAAACCAATCGGCGAACACCGCGTCACTCAACGTTGGGATCAGCAACATAGCCGTTATGTGCAACAAGCCAGCATTGCATTTTCCTGGAGAGTATTGCTCAACACACATCATTACCGCTATCAGGATGAGGTGTTCTACGGGGTGGATAACAGCCTGAGCTACCGTATATCTGAGGACAATGATGGCAACACACGCACGGTGAAAGGCGAGATGCCGGCGAAGGCAGCGGGACTGACGCTAAATATTGCCGATCAGCAGGGAAACCGGCAGAAAAGTATCGATAAAACACAATTTGAGTACACCCTATTCTCATTGCGTTTTCCGATCCCCTGCCATTCAACACTCGTGGGCACCGAACGCAGTGAGCAAGTGCTGGTGCCCATCAGTGGCGATATCGTCTTGACTCAGAGTCGTTATGTCAGCATGACCGACCTTCACCTACCAGGGATAGCGAAACCGTTTAATGATCTGTGCCTGATAGAAACGACCGACAGCAGCACAGGGATAAGCCGACATTCATGGATCAATCGCGATGGCTATCTGGTGTACGAAATTTCTGCCGATTACCGCCTGTTACTGGTCGAAGAGGCTTCTAATTTACCGTCAAATTATCGGGGAAAACCATGACCACCCTACAAACTGCACAACCGTTACCTGTTGTGTCGATGCAACAGGCCAGCAAAAAATTCGGTAAAGGCACGGGTGCCATAGTGGCACTGGGATCAATCACCACCGAAATTCATGATGGTGAATTTATCGCGCTGTGTGGGCCTTCCGGTAGCGGTAAAAGTACGCTGTTGAATCTGATGGCTGGGATTGATTACCCCACCAGCGGCCATGTCTATCTGCTGGGTAACGATCTTTCCATGCTTAATGACAAGCAAACTGCACGCTTGCGGGCAGACGCCATTGGTTTTGTCTTTCAATTCTTTAACCTACTGCCAGTGCTAAGCGTATTTGACAACGTTTATTATCCGCTGATGCTCAACGGCTTTAGCCGCCGAGTCGCACAAGGCCAAGTGATGGATATGCTTGAGAAAGTAGGGTTGGCGGCACATTACAAACGCACACCAGGCGAACTTTCCGGTGGGCAACAACAACGCGTGGCGATTGCCCGTGCACTGGTGAAACGCCCACGGCTGATCGTCGCCGATGAACCCACCGGCAATCTGGATACCCGCACTGGGCAAGAGATCATCGATCTTCTGCTCACCATGAATCAAGAACTGAAAACAACATTTGTTATTTCCACCCATTCATTATCGTTGCGCGATCAGGCCAAACGGGTGTTGGAAATCAGGGATGGGGAGTTGGAAAATGATTTTCTTACCGCTTAAACGTTATGCCGTCGCTATATTGCTATTGACCAGCGGCCTTTCACAGGCTAGCAACTCACAAGCTAACAATGTAGCCCAACCGCAACAGGGTGTGCACAACAACACGCGTTTACAGATGATCCTGGGGGTTAACGCTCAAGCCTCAATGGACTCATTAACCAACGCCGCCGGTCAGTTACAAATGCTGTATCAACAGCACCCAGATTACCGCATGGCCAAAATGTTCTCTGGCTATGCACAGCTGTTTATGGCTAAGGATTTCCTGCTCAAGAAGAACTATATGCGTGCAGCAGAAAGCTCAAAACTGGGTTTTTTCTACATTGATGAAGCAGCAGAAACGGATGAAAATGACTGGCAGATGCGCTACCTGCGTGCCAGGATGGATGCCTTTGTTCCTGCATCCAATGGCCGCTGCGTTGTGGCATTGCAAGATCTGAACTTTTTACAACAGAATCCAGCCGTACCGGCCGATTTGAAACCGATGATATTGCTGATGTCGGCGAACGCGCTAACCGATTGCCAACGCGAAAGCGATGCCAAAGCCGCATTGGCATCACTGGCTCAACTGGGTGAAGAAGGGAAACGCCTCGCTGCTCTTAAAGGCCGTGCGGCACCAGCATGGACGCCAGCTGAACTGAAAAACATTCTCCAACCCTTGGCGGAGATACCGCTATGATGAATATCTTGTTCTGGATCTCCAACATTATTATTGTTTATGCACTGTTGGTGGTGATAATAACGGCAATCCGAAAACCAACGGATATCCGTTACACCTTCCTCAACCTGTTCCGCCAGCGCCGCCGTTCTGGAGTCACGCTGCTGGCTATCACGCTGGGTGGCGTGGCCGTATTTATCTTCGGTGGCTTTGTCGATTATTCGTTTTGGGCCCTGCGTGAGCAAACCATCCGTACCAACCTCGGTCATATCCAATTGTACGAGAAAGGGTATCTCAGCAGTGGTGCTAACAATTCGCTGCAGTACACCATCAATAATTATGATGAGGTGAAAAATATTCTGCTGGCCGACCCAGTGATAGCACCGAAGATCACCACCATTACCGGTCAACTGGCATTCAGCGGCATCATCTCGCAATACGACAAAGGAACCTCTACTTTCTTTACCGGTGTGGGGATTGAACCACAAACCTCCTTGGTGCTGGGCTCTCTCGATAGAATCATTTCGGGTAGCGACCTGTCACGGGTTAGGCCGCAGGAGATTACCATCGGTTCGGGTATCGCCAATGCCCTCTCTGCAGGCTATGGCGATTGGGTAGATATGTTGGTGGTCAACCCGCAGGGTGGGCAAAATGCCATGTCTTCCCAGGTGAGAGGCGTCTTCCAGTCTGGTATCAAAGAGTATGACGATACGGCAATCAAAATGCCGCTGCAAACTGCCCAGCGCCTGTTGCAGACTGACGGTGTCAGTAAAATCATCATTATGTTGCAGGACACCGAGCAAACCGAGAGAGTACTGGCGCGCATCAATCAGTTGATCAGCGATAAAAAGCTCAACCTGGAATCGCGCTCTTGGGATGAATTGGCGATTTTCTACCATCAGGTGGTTAACCTGTTTGAAGGGATTTTCCTGTTCATCAAATCGATTGTCAGCGTCATTGTAGTGTTCATGATCGGTAATACGCTGATGATGAACGTGATTGAACGTACTCGGGAAATTGCGACGTTGCGCGCCTTAGGCCTCAACCAATCCTATATTGGTCGCCTGTTTGTGCTGGAGGGGATCATCATCGGCATCATTGGTTCGGTGCTAAGCGTCAGCTTTGGCATATTGATTGCTACACTCATCAATATCAATGGAATACCAATGCCGCCGTCTCCGGGCTACACCCAAGGCTATCTGGCTTTTGTGATGTGGGATCAGGATATCAATCTGTTCTGGTTCTCCTGTGCGTTACCACTGGTAACCGCATTAATCGCATCCATTATCCCGGCTCGCCGGGCCTCGAAACTGGTGATTGCGGAAGCATTCCGCTTTGTTTAATACTCTCAGGGAGAAAAAAGATGTCAAAAGGACAAACTGTACTCATCACTGGCGCTGGCCGTGGCATTGGCATGGCTATCGCTGAAAAGCTGGCACAAGAGGGCTACGATCTGATCCTCAACTACCGCAAGGATCAGGGAAAAAGTGCCGCCAACCTGCAACGTTTTGTAGCAGCAGAAACCAGGGTCAAGGTGACATTGGCTAAAGCGGATATCGCCGAACCACGTGATATCAGTGAAATGATGAAAAAGCTGCGCCAAGAGGGTATCGAGCGGATCGATCACCTCGTGCTGAATGCCGCCGCTGCGCCGTTCAAACCCTTTATGGAGATGACACGCAATGACTGGAAACTGTTGCTCAATACCAACTTGATTGGCAACACCGCCTGCGTCCAGGAAATAGTGCCGATGATGACTGAAGGCGGCACAATTTGTGCAATTTCTAGCCTGGGTAGCCGGCGCGTATTACCAAATTACCCGCTCGGCATTGCTAAATCAGCGTTGGAAAACCTGGTGAGCTACCTGGAAATAGAACTGTATGACCGCAAGATCCGAGTCAACGGTATCTGCGCTGGGATGGTGAATACCGATATGATGCCGTTCTTGAAAGAGCTGTGGCCAGAGATGTTCGAGCGCTACGAAAGTAAACCACGTCGTTGGCTGGTGGAGCCGGAAGAAGTGGCCAACATCACTGCTTTTTTGGTCTCTGACCAGTCAAGCGCGATACGTGGTGCCACCCTGATGGCCGATCTTGGCATGACACTTGAACCCTAAGTATTATCAATAAGGATTATAACGATGAAACGTCAACTCGCTGGATGCCTAATACTTTTGGGCCTTTCAGGTCTAGCTCAAGCAGCAGAACAAGTGCCGAGTTCACTTGAACGTGACCAATTGAACAACCTGACTCAGGAAGATCAGCGTGCGCGCGAAATTATCCGCCGCGCCGATCGTGTGCGCGCACCGGATCAACCTTTCCGTTACACCTTAACCCTGCTCGAACATAAAGGAGGGCGTGACGTGACAGAGAACCAGCAGGTGCTGGATGTCTCCATGCGTTTCTACAAACCTTCTGAGCGGGTAGAGAAAGGGGATGCACGAGCACTGGTACGCTTTGTCTCTCCAGTGCGCGACAAAGGCAAAGCCTTGCTCTCCGACCTGGACAAAATGTGGTATTTCTCCCCTGACCTACGGCGTCCGATCCCTATCTCACGCCAACAGCGCCTGATGGGCCAGGTCTCTAACGGTGACGTGGTGGCCGCTGACTTCGATTATTCCTATATCTCCAAGTTGGTGGGTGAGGAAGCCTGTGGGGAGAAAACCTGTTACAAACTTTCATTGCAACGCCGCTGGCCCCATGTCACCTACCCGGCCATCACTTATTGGGTAGATAAAGAGACTGGCTTCCCCAACCGGGCCGATTTTCTTTCTGCCGATGGCGTCTTGCTCAAGCGTTCCTATTATCGCGATTTTCAGCAGGTGCTGGGCAAAATGCGGCCAACGACTATCGTCGTAGAGGATGCTCTGCAAAAAGGTAACTACACGACCATGCGTTATAGCGACGTCCGTTTGGAATCGTTGCCGGAAAGTTACTTCCAGAAAGAGTATCTGATGAGACTGAATTAATGATGGCGACTAACTGGCTTTCCGTTACCGGTATGCTGTTGTTAGCTGGCACCTACAGTGATGCCAGTTGGGCAGTTGATTGCCAGCTACAACGTGGTTATGCGGGTATTGAGGGGGTTTCCTCCCATACCTCTGCCTCGTTGTGGCAGTTCGACAGTCCGGCGTTTCGTAATAACACCGCTGCCAACCTGTACCTTTCCAGTGTCGGGCTCTGTAAATTGACTGACACCTTCAGCGTCAAGGCGCAAGCCAGTGGGCAATATGTTGCCCATGCCCGTCAGCCGGGAACTCTGGAGGATAAACGCCGTCAAGGGTTTGGCGTTATCAACGAGGTGGTCGGCAGCTGGAAAGTCAGTGACAGTTGGTACATCGATGCCGGTAAGATACGCAAAACCAGCGGCTATCTGTTCTCTGTTGCTCCCCTTGATTTATCGCGCAATATCATTGGCAACATACGTAACGTCCGTATCTTTGGCCTAGCGGATCGTTGGCGTAATTTCTATGATGAAGGCGCTTATGGTGTCAGCAATTCATTGTATCGCAATGAAGGCACCTACACACTGGCGGCCTTTCCGCGCTTGAAGCGTAACACTCAGCGCCAGGAAGCTGCCTCTGAATGGGATCCACTACAGCGGACCAACAGCACCGACAGATATTATGCCAGCTATACCGCCACCGGGTTGAAAACCTTCAACCCGACCATATCCGTACTTGTTGGCAACCAGAAAACGCTGGCAATCGGCACCAGCGGCAACCTGACAGATAAGCTGATCCTCAGTGTTGAAGGGTCGGTTTCTCATGGGCAGACCTGGCGTCATCTGGACACCGCATCAGCACGTGCCATACGTGAGTATCGTTCTGTACAAGTGCCATACAAAATGCGCTCTGACGGTGCTCAAGCAGACATCGGTGCTGGTTTACGTTACACCAGCGACGATCAAACCGAATACGGCGCGGAATATTACGGCCAGAGTCAAGGCTACAGCCGCAGTGAGTGGAAGGATAACTTCGATACTATCCGTTTCGTTAATGGCGGTTATGCCAATCCACTACCGCCAGAGATTGCCGCACTTTATCGCGCATCCTATCAACTTTACTCCCGCATGATGGCGGCAGAAACCGACAATGTTGCCCGTGGTGGAAATCTGCTCGGAAAGCACTATGTCACACTTTATATCCGCACCAATAAAGGACAGGTTGGCAATATCGACTGGTCAGTCTCTGGCATGGCCAATCTGGCGGATGGTAGTAATATGCTGAATCTGCATTTAAGCACGCCGTTAAAAAACAGTATTGAGGTTTATACCGGTGTTGCAGCCAGTTTCGGCAGCAAGGACAGTGAATTTGGCACCTTCGGAGAAAAAGGAAATATCTATGCAGGTATACGAATCAATTGGTGATACAGACATCACCACTAATATGGCCCAAGGTTGGATGATGATCTTCCCTGGCCAGGGCTCCCCAGTCATCGGCATGGGCAGCGATGTTTGCGACATCTCAGCCGGTACCAGAGCAGTATGGGACTGTGCCAGCGATGTTTCTGGGCTGGACGTGCGCAAGCTGTGTCAGAAAGGGCCGATGACGCGTCTGACTAAAACCGTTTACCAACAGTTGGCTGTCACTACTGTTAACACAGCGATGTTGACATCGTTACGTGAGCGGGACCCTGTGTTGGAAACAGGATATGCTGGGCACAGTGCCGGGGAATACACCGCTCTCTATGCTGCTGGAGTGATGGATTTGGAGACGCTGTTTCGCGCTATTACGTTACGAGCCTCCATCATGCAAAATCTGGCCGAACAGCGCAAAGGGGCGATGTATGTGGTCAAACCTTACAGCTATAAGGCACTATGCGAGCATATTGACAATCTGGATCTGTGGGATGTATTGAATGTATCCTGCGATAATGGGCGGCAACAGCAAGTGGTTGGTGGTGAACTGACAGCGGTAAAGACGCTGATCAACCATCTCACGCGTAGCGGGGTGAATACTATCAAGCTGGGCGTCAATGGTGCCTGGCATACGCCGTTGATGAGTGAAGGGGTAACTCAGATGCGTGAGGCATTGGCTAGCCTGCCCTTTTCTTCACCCACCCGCCCAGTGATCATGAACTATAGCGCTAAAGTGGAAAATGACGTGGCCCAGATCAAAGAAAACCTGGCGCTGCATCTTACCCATACTGTACGTTGGCGTGAAAGCATGGATCAGTGGGCGCAAATGGGGTACTGCCGCTATCTGGAGATCAGTAATAAGAAAACCCTCAGTCATCTGCTCGCAGAGCATTATGGCTCTCGCGAGGATTATCACATCCAGCACTATTACCATATTGTGGGCAGTCAACTCCAGCAAGCGGGGTTAAGGGCCGCATGATCCCAAGATTTGCTCCTTTTAGTAAAAAATACCTACGGGTAGCGATAATACCTGTGGTGCTGACCTCCAGCATTCTGACTTCGTCATTGATTCGCAATGCGATTGACATCACCTTGCTGGAGATTATCACCGGGTTAAGCGCGATTTGTCTGTCCATCGTCTGGACCATGATGCGCGATGGCCGGGGCTATTGGGCATATAGCATATTTACCGCACGGGCTTTCGAAAGCCCGGAAGTGCTGGCGGGCTATACACAGCGTAATATCGAGGGGATGGCTAAATTACTATACCGACCTTTTTGGGCTTCTCTGGTGACCCTGAGCTTGGTGGTCGCGTTAAGTTGCCTGATTTGGCTGGGCGGTGCAGACTGGCGCTATACCTTGATTGCGTTACTTGGCGTCGTGATATTGCCTACCTTGATGCTGATCCAGCTAAATAAATCGATCCCGTTCAATATCATACTCGCGTTAAACTCCTACAACGATATCAATGCTTATCGCCCCCGGCAACGCAGCCTGCCAGGCTATGTGGCTGAAGATTTGTTATTGAGCCTGCTGATAAACTTCGCCTTGGTATTTCCCATTGCTCGTAAACCCGCATTTAGCCTAGCCGCTGGCTACTCAGACCCTGCCTTTGTCATCGCGTTTATGATCCTCATGGGTATCGTGATACTGTTTATGTTGGCGTTTGCCAGCCGGTCAAGACGTTATGTGCTATTCGGGGAAATATTGAATGGTACGCTAGATACTGACGCGGCACCGTTTGCTCCCTGGTCATTCACCAGTAAACTGACTCGCTTTAAACGTGCTCTAATCTGGTTGTTGGCTACGCTGTTATGGAGCATCGTGATCTGTCTGATTTTTGCTGCTTGGCATATCACACCACAATTTATTCCGCTCTATCTCTGCGCACTGTTGCCGCTCCTGGCAGTCTATTGTGTGGAGCGCTATCAGACTCTATACAGTAATTTCAATGAAGCACTGGAAATGCGTAAACGTCATCTAGCACATGCCAATCCTAAGGCAATAAAATGACGATATAATGCAGTAGCAATATACTCGCCACTAGAGAAGGTGCGGCCTGCTTGGTCGCACCTCACTGATAAATATACCTGTCATCAATAAAGCTGCAGCGGTGTTGGCTGCAGTTATTAACCTCTTCCCTGAGGCATCCCGCGTTCAAATCCGCTCCTTGCCGATTTATCTCTCACCCTGAGTTCATCTAGTTGGCATGTGACTAGCGCTTCCCATCGCTTGCCGATGATGTTATTAATTTTATGCACACATGAAATATTAATTAATAGTCAGAAGAGTAAATCCCATTTCAATAACAATTGATACAATACATTAACTATTTAAAATAGTTGCTCAGGGTTAAATTCAAATTTTTTTGTAAACATTAAAAAAAGTTTTATTATTTAAAATCAATTAATTAATACCATAAACCCTACAAATCATACGCTTTTTAACCATTTTAGTTTTGCGGGTTATGATCTACATCAATTTTTGCCCTATACTGCTTTGCTAGTATCTTCGTGTTTAATGTTTCATTTAAATTCTTAAGAGCGAGAGTAAGTTTGAGAGCTGGCAACCCCTTTGATATGTTGTTACCTGCTGATATGGCAAAAGTTGCCGAAGATGTAGGTGTTTATAAAGCAACTAAGCACCCGCTAAAGACCTTTTTTTTAGCGATATATGCTGGTGTATTCATTTCTATTGCTTTTGTTTTTTATATCACTGCCACTACCGGTACTGCTGGTGTTGTTCCTTTTGGCCTGGCAAAACTGATAGGCGGGATTTGCTTTTCCATGGGGTTGATGCTGGTTGTCGTCTGTGGTGCTGACCTGTTTACCTCCACCGTTTTGACGGTAGTTGCCAAAGCCAGCGGCCGCATTACCTGGGGCCAACTAGCCACCAACTGGTTAAACGTTTATATTGGTAATTTACTTGGCGCTCTGTTCTTTGTCGCTTTGATTTGGTTTGCTGGTCAACATATGGCAGCCAACGGTCAATGGGGTTTGAATGTTTTACAAACCGCTAACCACAAATTACACCACACTTTTACTGAAGCAGTTTGTCTTGGCATTCTAGCTAACTTAATGGTTTGTTTGGCCGTTTGGATGAGCTATTCAGGGCGCAGCCTGACAGACAAAGCCGTTATCATGATCCTGCCAGTGGCAATGTTTGTTGCCAGTGGCTTTGAACACTGTATCGCCAACATGTTTATGATCCCGATGGGTATCGTGGTTAAGTATTTTGCTACCCCAGAATTTTGGCAAACTGTTGGGGCAACACCAGAACAATTTGCTCATCTGACCGTAAACAGTTTTATTATGGACAATCTGATCCCCGTCACTATTGGTAACATTATTGGTGGTGGCCTGCTGGTTGGGTTGAGTTACTGGGTAATTTATCTGCGTGGTGGTGAACAGAAGCATTAATTCTGTTCGCTGGCATGGCACGGGTTTAACAAAAAATCCACATTAGAGGTAGGTATATCATGACCGAACTTAACGAAAAATTAGCAACTGCTTGGCAAGGTTTCACCGAGGGTGATTGGCAGAAAGAAGTCAACGTACGTGACTTTATCCAAAAAAACTACACTCCTTATGAAGGTGACGAAGCCTTCCTGGCCGGTGCCAGCCAAGCGACCACTACACTGTGGGACAAGGTGATGGAAGGGGTCAAACTGGAAAACCGCACCCATGCGCCAGTTGATTTCGATACCAGTGTTATCTCTACCATTACTTCTCATGATGCTGGCTATATTAATAAAGACTTGGAAACCATCGTCGGTTTGCAGACAGATGCACCACTGAAGCGGGCATTGATCCCATTCGGCGGCATCAAAATGGTTGAAGGTTCATGCAAGGTTTATGGCCGTGAACTGGATCCACAAGTGAAGAAGATTTTCACTGAATATCGTAAAACCCACAACCAGGGCGTATTCGATATTTACACCAAAGATATCCTGAACTGCCGTAAGTCTGGCGTGCTGACCGGTCTGCCTGATGCATATGGTCGTGGTCGTATTATCGGTGACTACCGCCGTGTGGCACTGTACGGTATTGACTTCCTGATGGCTGACAAGCTGAAGCAGTTCAACTCACTGCAAAGCAGATTTGAAAATGGTGAAGACCTGCAAATGACCATGCAGTTGCGCGAAGAAATTGCTGAACAGCACCGTGCACTGGCTCAAATGAAAGAAATGGCCGCCAAATATGGTTATGACATTTCTGCTCCAGCCAAAACTGCCCAAGAAGCAGTACAATGGACTTATTTCGGTTACCTGGCTGCAGTTAAATCCCAGAACGGTGCTGCCATGTCATTTGGCCGCGTATCTACCTTCCTGGACGTGTTTATCGAGCGTGATATCAAAGCCGGTAAACTGACAGAAGAGCAGGCTCAGGAACTGATTGACCACTTGGTCATGAAGCTGCGTATGGTTCGTTTCCTGCGTACCCCTGAATACGATGAACTGTTCTCTGGTGACCCAATCTGGGCGACCGAATCTCTGGCAGGTATGGGTGTTGATGGCCGTACACTGGTCACCAAAAACAGCTTCCGTTTCCTGAATACCCTGTACACTATGGGGCCTTCACCAGAGCCAAATATGACCATTCTGTGGTCTGAAAAGCTGCCGTTGAACTTCAAAAAGTTCGCTGCGAAAGTGTCTATCGACACCTCTTCCCTGCAATATGAAAACGACGATCTGATGCGCCCTGACTTCAACAACGATGACTATGCCATTGCTTGTTGCGTCAGCCCGATGGTCGTTGGTAAACATATGCAGTTCTTCGGTGCTCGTGCCAACCTGGCGAAAACCATGTTGTACGCCATCAACGGCGGCGTTGATGAAAAACTGAAAATACAAGTGGGTCCAAAAGAGCCACCGATGATGGATGAAGTGCTGGACTATGACAAAGTCATGGAACGCATGGATCACTTTATGGATTGGTTGGCCAAGCAATATGTGACCTCGCTGAACGCCATTCACTATATGCATGACAAGTACAGCTATGAAGCTGCGCTGATGGCACTGCATGACCGTGACGTTTATCGTACCATGGCTTGTGGTATCGCTGGTTTGTCGGTGGCTGCCGACTCCCTGTCTGCTATCAAATATGCCAAAGTTTCCACCATCCGTGATGAAGACGGCCTGGCCGTTGACTTCAAGATTGAAGGTGAATATCCACAGTTCGGTAACAACGACTCACGTGTTGATGATATCGCTTGTGATCTGGTAGAACGTTTCATGAAGAAAATTCAGAAACTGCATACCTACCGTAATGCGGTACCGACTCAGTCTGTTCTGACCATCACCTCTAACGTGGTTTATGGTAAGAAAACCGGTAACACCCCAGATGGTCGCCGTGCTGGTGCGCCATTCGGCCCAGGTGCCAACCCAATGCATGGCCGTGATCAGAAAGGTGCGGTCGCCTCTCTGACCTCAGTGGCTAAACTGCCGTTTGCTTATGCTAAAGATGGTATCTCTTACACCTTCTCCATCGTTCCTAATGCGTTGGGTAAAGATGATGATGTGCGTAAAGCCAACCTGGCGGGTCTGATGGATGGTTACTTCCACCATGAAGCTTCCATCGAGGGGGGGCAACACCTGAACGTTAACGTCATGAACCGTGAAATGCTGCTGGATGCCATGGAAAACCCTGAGAAATATCCTCAGTTGACCATCCGTGTTTCTGGTTATGCGGTGCGTTTCAACTCGTTGACTAAAGAGCAACAGCAAGACGTGATTACTCGTACTTTCACTCAGTCGATCTAATCACTGCGTCTTGACAGGGGGAGTTTATCTTCCCCTGGTAAAATAGACTTGGGCCGGATATTCCGGCCCTTTTAGTAAGCGAAATTGAGTAAACGAAATCTATTCCGGTTACGCTGCCAGAGCCTTAATCCCGCGCCATTTAAGCGATATTCGCCTAACTTCTCTGAATCTGCCGAATAATGTCCCCCTGCAATAATCATAATGGTGGCTGACGATGACAAAAGCGATAACGCGACGGACGGCAGAAAGAGGTATACTACAGCAGTAATCGGCGTGTACCCGGGCAACCCATCGCCCTACTCGTTACTCAGGCCGCTCCGTTATGGTATTACGGTCTATGTCTGGGGTAACGAGCCTATTTTAGGTTGCGTTTGACAGTCAATATTGGAGAACACCCTGCAATGTCCTTAAAAGGTCGCATCCACTCTTTTGAATCCTGTGGCACCGTTGATGGCCCGGGTATCCGCTTTATTGTTTTTTTCCAGGGTTGCCTGATGCGCTGCCTCTACTGCCATAACCGTGATACCTGGGACACTCATGGCGGAAAAGAAGTCACCGTTGAAGAATTGATGACGGATACCGTGGCTTATCGCCACTTTATGAATGCCTCTGGCGGTGGCGTCACCGCATCAGGTGGTGAGGCTATTCTGCAAGCAGAGTTTGTCCGTGATTGGTTCCGTGCCTGCCAACAGGAAGGGATCAGTACCTGTCTGGACACCAATGGTTTTGTTCGCCGTTACGATCCGGTGATTGATGAACTGCTGGATGCTACCGACCTGGTGATGCTTGATCTAAAACAGATGAACGATGAGATCCACCAGGTTCTGGTTGGTGTCTCTAACCAGCGCACATTGGAGTTTGCCCATTATCTGGCGAAACGTAATCAACGCACCTGGATCCGCTATGTGGTCGTTCCAGGCTGGTCTGATGATGACGCATCTGTCCATATGCTGGGGGAATTCACCAAAGATATGAGCAATATCGAAAAGATCGAACTGTTGCCTTATCATGAATTAGGTAAACATAAATGGATCGCCATGGGGGAAGAGTACAAACTCAGTGATGTACATCCACCGAAAACTGAAGTGATGGAGCGAGTAAAAGGGATCCTTGAGAGCTATGGCCACAAAGTGGTTTACTGAGGCCCTACTTTCTCCGACACCCGAGTTCCATAACGTGACAGTACACAACGCTGGCTCTCCCCTTTAGCCTGAGGCTTGAGCCCAGTCATGGGTCACAGAGTCAGCGACTAGATGCATAAATACGTTGTGACCAGGGCGAACGACAAATCCGCCTGCGGGCTGCCGCCGGCGGATTTAAATGACGCTGGCGGTGGTGCGGGGTGGACCTCATGAATGAGGCGCCTAACGCTAGCCAACACCACTGGCCCTGAAGTATCACGGTATAACCCCTTTTCCTCTTTTCATCAGGAAATCACGATGGCAAAACGTTTTAGCTGGCCGATAAAATCTAACCCTGTTCATGCTGCTTATCAGGCAGCATTTTCTTTACATCAGGCGGGGAAGTTGCAGGAAGCAGAAAGAGGCTACCGCCAACTACTACGCTCTTCACCGAATCATACCAGTGCTTTGCACTATCTGGGGGTTATCTGTTTGCAAACCCAGCGGCTAGAAGAAGCGGAGACGTTAATCTCACGTTCGTTGCAACAACAAGAAGATGCTAGCGCTCTGTTAAACCTTTCATTGGTGTGCCAGGCGCTTAATCAATCTGAACGCGCGATGACATTACTTGAACGCGTTTTAGCGCTGACGCCGAATAATGCCCAAGCTACCAATAACCTGGCCAATGAATACCTCAGGCAAGGTGAGGTTGCTCGTGCACTCACGCTGTATCGCCGTGGTACAGAACTCAATCCGGGGTATCTATTAAACTGGATGAATCTCGGTGTCTGTTTGCGTAATGAAAATCAGTTTGACGAGGCGGAAACTGCATTACGCCAAGCGTTAGCACTGAACCCTCAACATTATCAATCTGCTACGATTCTGTCTTCACTGCTGGAAAACCGCAAACAGTGGGCCGAAGCGATTGCGCTCTGCGAACGGGTTAACGATATTGCCAGCCTGTGCAGACTGAAGCGGAAATCTGCTGATTGGCAAGGGCTCGATACGCTGGAGGCACAATTACACAATCTGGTGGTTGCCGAACACCAGCAAGAGATCGACCCACATACCTTAATTAACTATCCGTGGCTCACCCGCGAGCTTCACCGCAATGCAGCGCGCCAGTTTGCACAGATACGTTGGCCAATACAGTTAGCAAATCCATTGCCACACCCAGCTCACCCTACCAATGCGCGCCTCAAGATTGGCTATCTTTCGGCAGATTTTTTCGATCATGCCACCATGCACCTGCTGGCTGGCGTGCTGGAGGCACATGATACCGAACGCTATGATATTCACCTCTATTGCTACAGCCCGAAAAAATCGTCTGACAATTACACACAACGGCTAGCAGACAGCGGTTTACCCCTGCATTACCTGCGTGGCATTAGCGATAAAGCTGCCGCACAACAGATCATGGCGGATAACGTTGATATTTTAGTGGACCTGAAAGGTTTCACCACCTACACGCGCTTGGGCATCACCGCTTATCGACCAGCACCGATAACCGTGAGCTGGCTAGGTTATCCTGGATCACTGGGCCACCCAGCGCTGGCGGATTATATTATCGGTGATGCTCAGGTTACACCGGTATCTCATGCTGGTGACTATAGCGAAACGCTGGCACTTATGCCGGATAGCTATCAGCCAAACGACCGCAACCGCCCGCTTCCTGCCCCACTTAGCCGTAAAGATGTTGGTCTGCCAGACAATGCAGTGGTCCTGTGTAGCTTTAACCAAATAGTAAAATATAGCCCCGCTCTATTTACGCTGTGGAGCCGGGTGCTGAATGCGGTGCCCAATACGGTGCTCTGGCTCCTGGAAGGCAATTCACCAGTCGTTACTGATAATCTTCGCCGTGAAATGGTTGAGCGGGGTATTGCTACCGAGCGGATTATTTTTGCACCTTTTATGAAACTTGAGCAACATCTGGCCCGCTTACAACTAGCGGATATCGCACTGGATACCTTCCCTTGTAATTCGCACACCACCGCCAGTGATGCATTGTGGGCAGGGGTTCCATTAGTGAGCTATACGGGTGAAACCTTTGCCTCGCGTGTCGCCACCAGTCTGCTACATGCGGCTAATGTTCCCGAGTTAATCGCTGCCGATGAAAACAGCTGGCTGCAATTGACCTGCGAACTGGCGAACGATGCCGATAAGCGTGCAACGCTCCGTCAGCGCTTAATTGCTGGGCGGCAAACCTCTGCACTGTTCGATACCCAACGTTTCACGCACAATCTTGAACAGCTCTACGATGCCATGTGGGCCCAACGGGATCAGCCCCGCGAGCAACGGACGCCGCTTGTTTTAGAGGAAGATGGTCGTGTTAGGGGAAGATGATCGTGCACAGGCAATAAGCCAGGCTTAGTCACTTAGCCAAGCTCACTCTACTGGCAAGCACTTGCCGGTAGAGTGAGCCTTAAGGATGAAGTGAAAATGCTCGCCATACCTCTCTCGGCTTTATTGATGACGGGGATATGCCCGTCAAACTGGCAGTTTCACCTCACGACGTCAGGAAAACGGGTTAACCCGTGTTTTCCTGACGTCGTAGAGGCCGCTCAATCGATATTTTTAAGTTGCCATTCGCCAGCAAGAATACGATCAAGCATAAAGAAAGGCATGTATTCACGCCAAGTATGCTCTTTCACCACACTGGCATATTGGCATAGGCTATTGCTGTGCTGATCCAAGACTTCCCACCGCTGTAATTCACCCTCTTCTTTACTGCTAGCGAGGCCGGCCAATTGATAGCTGACATTGCTGCCAACATGAAATTTATTGGTTTTCCAACGGATTGGCGCATGGGGAGGGAAAGGTTGTGCTTGATAGAACCCAAACATATCATCGTGACTGAGCAAACTCTGTCGGATGGTGGGCCAGAGCTGCTGACGCATAAAATATTGATCGACAAAACGACGATGATTATCTTGCTTACTCAAATAATCACTAACCTGTACAGGAATTGAAGGCAGATTAGCATTATGACAACCGCCCCACATCCCGGCTAACAGCAGTTCAGTATGGGTAAAGTAATCACGCATATGGTGATACCAATAATCACTCTGCAACCACGCTTCAACCGCCCCTTGCTCTCGTTCAGAGAGCAACGAATCAGCATCACGAATAAGATAACGTTTGACTTCGGGGTCATCCAGAACCAGAAAACGCCACATCAGTGCTGGGACATTCTGGTGCAAATCCCCTGCAACTTTTATCACTTTAGCGCCGGTATCCAGCAAACGCTGCTGCACCGGTTGGGGCACCGTATCATCCAGATAAAAACGGCAATGCCAACCAGGGAACAGCTCTTTGCTCACTTGCGCGTTCATAATCGCACTTTCACAGTAACGCACCTGTGAACCAAAAAGAGTAAATGAGATGGCATTCTCTTGCGGATTATGGGGATTAAACGCAGGCGGATGGGATTCGGGCAGAGGATAAAGCTGGCCACCACCAAATATCTGATCCCCCTGCTCCAGTGATATCAAACCATAGTGTTTCACTTCATCGGGTCGATTCGTCCAACCACAAGCCTCCGTCAAACCATCAATCATCGTGGCCGGGAGTGCCTCTAATGGCAGACTTTGAAACAATTTCTTATAGGTTTTATAGGCTTTTTCATATTCTTCAGTTCGCATTAAACACAAGGCATAGCTGGACAATACATCAGGATTACGCGGCACCAAACGCAGTGTCGTTTCTGCAATTACTTTCCCTGCGGCATAATCATCATTCGCTATTGCGGTACGATACTGTTGCGCAAGATGGTTAAGCCGTTGTTCCTGACTATGAGACTGAGCTATTGATTTTTTTTTCTGGAAAGGAAGCATAGAATTAAATTTGCCTCAGACTGATCAATGATGATGGCGATGCTTACTGCCTGTACTGGGTGGCAGTAAGCACCCTGCTAAGATGCTTCAACGTTATGATGAACCGCCTTATTGAGGTTCACCCAACGGGGAAAAATGCAAATGCATCGCTACCACCCTATTACTTGAAATCGGTTAGGTATAGTCCCGTTTAGTTTAGCTTACCTTTCCAACCAGCTCAGTAACATTGCGGCACTGGCAATCACATTAATGTTCGCAACGTAACCATCATAACGATTATTAATCGCTGATAGCTGGTTGTTAAAATGATCGTTTTCTGCCGTGAGTACATCCAGCAAAGTCCGCTTGCCGAGGTGATACCACTGATCATAAAACATTTGCCTAACTCGATCGGTCTCTATAGACAAACGGTCAAAATCTTGTGCGCGTAAAAACGAAGAGTCACGAGTCTGGACCAAATTATTGATTTGATACTCCAAATCTCGATAGGCAGTTTCATACTGTTGTTGAGCACCCGTCGCTTTAGCCAGCGCAGCCTGCTGAGCCGCTTTCTGTGAGCCACCGCTAAACGCATTCCACTGAACATTCACGCCGGTATACCAGCCGGTTTCATTACCATTGATATCTTTAGCGGTATTCTTGGAAACCACCAAATTAAGTTGCGGCAACCCCGCAGCCTTAATACTGTCAGCCTCAGATTCAGCCGCCTTGGTTTGTGCCTGCAATTTCAGCAAATTGGGGTTTTTTGCCAAAGAGGCGATCGCCGTTGATGCCGGGACCATTGAATCTTGCCAGGAAATATTTTCAGGTAAGTTGGGTTCTACCCCCAATAAGCGCACCAGCTTGATGCGGCTTACACTTAATTGGTGTTCAATATCGTCTAAATTTGCACGGGCAGATAATAGTTTGGCTCTCGCCTGAGTAAACTCACTGGCACGGCCTTGGTCTGCTACCGTAATCTGCTCCAACATATCGGCCAGTTGCTTCATTCGCGTCATATAAGCGACTGCTACTACACGACTTTCCTGATAGCGCGCGAGATTTATCAATTCTGAGACAGTATTATACGCCAGCATCTCTTTGGTATAACTTCTCGCATTAACCGCCGCCGTCACCCCTTCTTCTGCGCTATCAACTTGATGGCTTATCTTGCCCCAATCATAGATAGGGGTGACCACTGAGACATTGCCACTGGTATCTTTGGCATTGGAGTTATTTCGCTGTAGGTCTGCGCTGCCCCCTTGGGTCGCCAAGGGTGTTGATACCCCAACCTGAACCTGCGGCCAGCGCTGACCTTTGGTTTGATCAACATAATAACCTGCGGCCAGAACATCTGCGTCAGAGGAACGCACTTCTGGGCTGTGCATCAATGCCATCGTCACCATTTTACGTAAAAAGGTATGAGATGAAGCATCGCTTTTCCCGGCGTAAACGTTATCTACCACATTACCCGCATCACGCTGGTTACTTTCAGTATTTGAACGCACTTTGTCATAAGCCGGGTCTGGCTGTAACGGCTGCGGGAAATAGTCGCCACTACTCTTCTGCTCTGGCTGCTTGCTATCTGCGGTTATTTCATTTTTGATATAAGCATCGCTACGCAGATTATTGCGGTCAACCATCTTGGGCTGCGGTTCACCCTGAGTGATATCCCCAGATTGACTATTTGCTGCCTGACTATTTTCTGCCTGGCTATTTACTGCCTGACTATTTGCTGCCTGAGTCGGTTGGCTGTTAACTGAGCTTGTCTCGCCTTTCTCAGCATAAACGTTATCTACCGCATTATCCGAGGCACGCTCAATTTCAGCAGTACTTAAACGCGTTTTGTCATAAACCGGCTCTGGCTGAAACAGTTTCTTGCTTTGAGAAACCGTGCCCTGCTGTGCTGGCTGTTTGCTGTCTGTCGATATTTCACTCTTGATATCAGCGTCTGCACGCAAACCATTAGGTTCCACTACCTTGAGCTGCGGTGCACCCTGAGTGACATCTCCTGACTGACTATTTGCTGCCTGAGTCGGTTGGCTGTTAACTGAATTTGTTTCGCCTTTCCCAGCATAAACGTTATCTACCGCATTATTTGAGGCACGCTGAATTTCAGCAGCACTTAAACGCGTTTTGTCATAAACTGGCTCTGGTTGAAACAGCGTCTGGCTTTGAGAAACCGTACCCTGCTGTGCTGGCTGTTTGCTGTCTGTCAACATTTCACTCTTGATACCAGCGTCAGCACGCACACCATTAGGTTCCACCACCTTGGGCTGCGGTGCACCCTGAATAACATCTCCTGCCTGACTATTTACTGCTTGAGTCGGTTGGCTGTTCACTGAAGTTGGATACGCACTACTCTGTGTTAAACTCTCTGTTGAACTCTCTGAGTTACTGGTCAATTTAGGCGAAGGCGTGCTTGAGACGCTAGGTGAAGTTGCGTTGGCTGCCCCATCGGCAACAAATTGCGACTGACTGTTAGCCCCAGATTGACCGCTCTCTTTAACCTGCTCCACGCTTTGCGGCGCTGAAGGTTTCAGATTAGATTGCTCAACATACTCCTCCTGGGTCACCATAGGCGGTAATGAATTAATATCATTGTCGCTCTCCCCTGATAAGGAGGACTGTTGGTCAATTGCCAGGCTAGAAAAAGGTAAACATATCGCTATTGCCATGGCTATTTTCAACCGACGAAACTCACTCTGCTTCTTTGCCATCCGCTTATCTCTCTCTAAATGCTTCACGTGCTTTTAAGACAGGTTTCAATATATAAGACAAAATTGTCTTTTCACCTGTTCTAATTTCCACTTCAGCGACCATGCCGGGCATAATCGGAAACGTTTTATCTTTCATATGCAATGCAGCTTGGTCGGTACGTACATAGACTCGATAATAGGTTGAGTCTCCACGGCCCGCACGTGCTTTTTCTTCATCGACCAAGGTATCAGAACTAAGATGTTCCACTACCCCAGACAAACCACCATAAATGGCATAGTCATAAGCAGTAACTTTCACCGTTGCAGGTAAGCCTGGACGAATAAAGGCCACATCAGCAGGCTTAATCTTGGCTTCAACTAAAAGGTTATCTTCCAAAGGAATGATCGTCATGATCTCAGCCCCTTGAGCGATAACACCGCCTATGGTGGTGGTATGAATACTATTCACCGTTCCACGCACTGGCGCGACAATGGTGGTGCGCTCCATGACATCCTGCCGACCACGCAATACTTCCTGGGTCTGAGCAAGTTCCGATTCAGCCTTATTCAGCTCATTATTCGCCTCAGAACGAAATCGGTTGATGCGATCGACGATTTGCAGTTGGAACTCATTGGCCTGGCGACGTAACCGTAGAATTTCCACATCTGACATCAGCCCTTTTTGGGCTAATGGCGCAGAAAGCGCGACTTCATTTTCCGCTAAAGCCAGACTTTTCTTAAGTGCGGCGACACTATCGTTAAGTGTTTTCAACTGAGAGTTGTAGGCTTTAGTTTCATTTTCGATAATACCAGCCTCCGCCATCACCTCTGGAGGAAACTCTAATTTGGTGTCATACGCTTGGGCGCGTAATCTGGCTATAGTTCCTTTAAGGGCTAATACTTTTGATAAAGACTCACCATAGCTGGAACCCGCGCGGGTCGGGTCCATTTTCAGTAGAACCTGCCCCTTTTCGACAATGTCGCCTTCACGGACATTCATTTCAGCCAGAATCCCACCTTCCAGGCTCTGAATGACCTGCTCGTGGCTAGCGGGGATGATTTTACCTTCACCACGGGTGACTTCTTCAACCTTGGCAAAATGTGCCCATACCAAGGCAACCACCAACACAATCAAGATAAGATAAAGCATGATCATGCTGAATGGCGTTTTTTGTGAAATCAACGCCGCCTGCAGATCATTCATAAAATGCAAGTCATCAGGCTCTATCTTTCCAGTGTGTTGCAGGTTATTACCATCCTTTTTTTTCTTGCTGTTAACTTTATCTGGCTGGTTCACGGTTTTTATCTTTGCCTCATTATCTGCTATCGTTCCATCACCATTATTGCTGTAATCCGCATTATCTGGGCCGGCTAATGCCACGTCATCCTTGTTCATCCATTGTTCCTTGTCAGTGTATTACCATCATTTTCAAGGTATAACAGTATGAACTATCTGATCTTGAAATCGATTGGATGCCATTGCAGGTCACCACTTAATGGACATTTATTCTGCTAACTGCCCGCTGCAGCTTTCTGCGCATTCTTCTCGCCATTGGCACTCAGCATGGCAATCACTTGATCTTTAGGACCATCAGTCATCACATGTCCGTCATCCATAACAATCAGACGATCAAAAATACTCAGCACGGACATACGGTGCGTCACGATAACCAAGGTTTGTCCCTCAATCGCTTTTTGCAATTGCTGAATAAACTTGTTTTCTGTCAAGACATCCATTGAGCTGGTAGGTTCGTCCATCAGTAAAACTTTAGGTTTCAGTAATAAACAACGCGCCAAGGCAACCAGTTGTCTCTGCCCACCGGAAAGGCTATTCCCCATCTCACCTACGGGCATATCATAGCCCAGCGGGTGCTTAGCGGCGATGCGATCCAACCCTGTCATCTGGGCAACGCGCAAAAACTCTGCTGTAGTGACCCCTGGATTACCTATAGTGACATTAAAGCGTAAGGTGCCACTAAAAAGTCGGCAATCCTGGCCCACATAACCCACTGCGGCACGCCAATCTGCAGGATCAACCTGGGTCGCATCAACACCATCGATGGAGAGCTGACCGCTACGCTGTTGATAAATCCGCGCCATCACCCGTAGCAATGTCGACTTACCACTGCCAATGCTGCCGATAATCGCTACGCGCTCACCAGCTTTGATGGTGATATTGATATTATCCAGAACGGAGGGTGGCACCATCATTCCAGGGACCGGATAGGCGAATGCCACCTTTTTCAGCGTCAGATTGCCATCAAATTTGGGTGTTGGCAGATAATTAAATGTTGGATCGCGTTCCGTAGGCAGTGCCATTAACTGGTCAAGAGACTTTAACGCGGTTTTTGCATGCTGATAGCGCAGCGCCAACCCAACCACTGCCGCCAGCGGTGCCAGTGAACGACCTGACAGAATGACCACCCCTATCATCGCCCCCATGGTCAGTTCCCCAGCATGAATCAGGTAGACACCAAAGACCACGATAGCCACTGTACAGGCTTGCTGCATAAAGGTGACGAAATTTGAAGTCAAGGCTGAAAGATAGCGGGTTTTCATCGAAGAAGCGGCTGCCAAAGCACTGATATCATCCCAGCGTTTTTGCATTACCCCATGCCCTTGAGTGGCTTTCAGTACTTCCATCCCCTCAATAGACTCAATCAACATCCCTTGCTTTTGGGAAATTTCACGAATATTTTCAGCCATATAACGGCTTAACGGCCATTGAATGACCACACTGACCAACAAAATAATCGGTACTGCCAAAAGTGGAATGATCGCCAATTGTCCGCCTATCATATAAATGATAAACATGAACAGAATACAGAATGGCAAATCCGAAAGTGTAGAAAGCGTGGCGGAAGTAGCAAAATCACGCACTGCTTCAAAATCACGCAATTGGTTCGCAAATGTACCAGTTGATTGCGGTTTACTTTCCATCCGCATCGCCATCACTTGCCGGAACAGCTTGGCACCGACAATCAAATCAGCTTTTTTACCGGCGATATCGATCAAATAAATACGAACTTGGCGTGAAATAAACTCAAAGATGACGGCAATCATCACCCCGATGGCCAATGACCATAATGTGACATAGGCCTGGGTCGGGATCACCCGGTCATAAACGTTCATGGTGAAAAATGTGGTGGCCAAGGTGAGAATATTGGCTAGCAATGCCGCAGTTGCCGCACTGTAAAAATAATGGCGATAACGCCACAAGGTGGAAAACAGCCAGTGACTTTCACGGGTCGACTCTGGCAATATTTCATCGTCCTGGCGTGATTCCAGTTTTGGCGTCGGACTCGCCGCCATCACATAACCAGAAGCTGACAGATCCTTCTCTGAGAGTGTCACCGTGCCACCGCTTTCAGGTGCCACAATCTGGTATAAGCTGTTGGCCTTTTGCCCGGTTCTGGCGGTAACGATACAATAAGTGCCATCATTACGCGCTACAATCACCGGGAATAAGTAAGAAGAGAGTTGCGAAAGGTCACGCTTAATCCAACCAGCTGAAATACCCACTTGCTCCAGCATACGCAACGCTAACTCGGGCTCTAGCTTATCGCCCCGTGGTAAACCGGCGTAAAGCACTTCTGGGCTGTTTACTTTGTTATAGTGCTTACACAACCACTCAACCGCCCAAAGCAACGAGTCTCTGCTGTGATCATCAATATTATCAAACTCCAGTGAATGCATCACCGAGGTCTCCGTTGCCTCTCCTGGTTCCGGCAGTTGTTTACTCATAATCTTTCCCTAGTTTTACTTAGACTTTAATTAAATCGTGTAAGAAAAACATGTGTATAACTGTGAACGTCTAGTCTGAATCTATCAGAAAACGATAGAGCATAGGCGGTAATTTATCAAATTTAGCAAGCTACTTCAAAAGTTTGCTAAAGAGAATAGGATTCTTCTGTAAGTTAAATCAATCGTAGTAACGCATTGGAATTTTCACCTGAGTAATACCTTCCAGTACCTGCACATTAATATAAATAGGGTGTGTATACTACACTAAGTACAGTGTAACAGAGATGCATCTCTGTACCAAAAATCCCGTTTAAAAAAGTGTAATAAAGATAATAGAAGTATTAAAACTATCACTTGCTATCAAAAGTCAGCAAAATTGATGACGCATAGAGTCGTAAAGGAGGGACAGAGCATAAACCAAGTCGGCGCAAATCGAAAGATATACCCGCCACCATCAAAGCAACGCACTGTTGCAGGCGTTGCTCACTCATCCAACAGTTTGAATGGCGACGGGCATATAAAGACTAGAACAAACTGCTATTCACTACTATTTAACAAACCACTACTATTTAACAACAATATCTACCCGACGCCCCTGGGCGTTACAGCTACTATCTTGATGCTTGGCATTGGCTTCACACTGCTCAGCATCTTTGGCGATCCCCATACCACTGGTATGAGTGATCAAATTTTGATTAACGCCGGCACGGATCAGTGTATCGCGAACCGTATTTGCCCTGGCCTGTGACAAGCGTTGGTTTGCTGCCGCATTACCAATAGCATCGGTGTAACCAATTAACTGAATGTCAGAGACGTTATTCCCTTCCTTAAGGAATGTTATGACATGGTCCAATTTAGCTTTTGAGGCCGGTAAGATTGAACCATACTGACTTTTGCCGGTAGGAAAATGGAGACTTTCCTGCAACAACACGGCGGTACCACCCTTAACGTATTCGCAGGCTTTCACTTGCTTCGCGCGATTAATAATGCGCGACTGTAGACGCATAGATTGCAAATCCGCCTCAGCCACTGAGCGTTTAGCTAACGCTGTCGTGGTCCCGGTCTCCCCTGGATTAACCACCAGGAAATAGGTCGTTGCACCCAGGGTTTTCAGTTGATGTTTGGGGGCCAGTTTACCTTGATACAACGGTTGATCCTGGAAGTAGGACTCAATGGCGTGCCCACCAGGGACAACACAAAAGACCGTATACTCGCCAGGCAATAGTACCGATTGCAGTTGACGATCCACATAAACCGTCGCAGGAAGTTTACCTTCCGGATAGTAGAAGACAATTTGCGCCAACTCCGGCACAACCTCTCCGACAGGACGATAACCGTTTGCAATGGTCCCTGAACCAGCGGTCTGCCCATTGGCATCTAACACCGTAGACACCGTATTGTTATGCCCACCAGGGAGTCCCTCCTGCGCAGAAGCTGGCAAAGAACACCATCCGCTGGCTAACATTAATGACACGATAGTGGCGTACTTGAATTTATTACCAAGAGCTTTCATTAAAATCTCCATGCAGGGCGATATCTCATCCATCAATATCAATAAATTGCTGGCGTTGTCATCACCCTTAATTAGGTCATCTGTAATCTGTTGATCAGCTATGCAAAAGAGCCCACAGTGTTTCCTCTGTGGGCCCCCATCTTATTGATTAGACAATAATTTGGTTATTTTGCAACAACGTTGCCAGATCAGTCTGGACATTAGCCAACGTAATAGCATAGGTAAAGGCGTTCGCATTGCCTGAACCATCGCGATCAATACTGATCACCGTGTCATAGCCGACGTTCTCCACCTTCAGGTACTTAAGAATACCTTGGGAAGAGTAGTCCAATTCCATCTTGCCATCATCCTGGAAGAAAGAGATTGAGCCGTTGTAGTCCAGCAGATCACTCAGGTCAATCAGGTCTGCATCACCGTCAGTCACCACGTCACCCACATGGAAGCCATGGATAGTATCGCTGCCATTACCGCCGGTGCCGTCAGTTTCCATCCCTGCCAAGACCTTATACATCAACGTATCGTTACCACCGTTAATCAGGTAGAACGCATCGTTGCCGCCGCGGCCTTCAAACAGGTTGTTAGCCGAGCTATCGGTAAAGGTATCGCCCTGGCTAGAGCCAATCAAGCCTTCGATACTGATCAACTTATCAGAGCCTTGGCCTGTTGCCGAGCCATTCTTACCCGTACCCTCCCAGAGTACAGCGGTGATAGCGCTTGCTGAACCGCTGTAATCAACGATATCCATCCCTGCCGTGGCACTCCAGACTGCCTTACCACTGACAATCTGGTTCCAGCCACCACTCCCGTTGTAGGTATCGTCACCCGCTGAAGCAAAGAAGGTGTCGTTATAGCCGGTACCGACAATGCCCGTTGCGGTGGTATTGGTGGCAGCTGTGTCACTTTCCGCCGTCAGTATATACGCATCATGGGATTTACCGGTGGTTAAGCCACCCCAGTTCTCATTAACCGTGCTATTGGTGTAACCGCCTTGGTCTGCGGTTGCCCCTACATGGTTGGTCTGGCCATTGGTAATACGCAACAACTGCACCGAGTAAACTTCATTCGGATCCAACCCGAAGAAGCTCACCAGACCCATACTGTTGCTCGAGCCAGAGGACTGCGGGTTAATCAACTGCGTGGCCACCAACTCACCCTTCGAGTTATACAGCTTGACGGTATTGCTGTAGAAGGTATTGATGCCTTGGCCGTCAACAATACGGATCTGCAGGCTGGTACCATCAGCGGCAATGTTGGTGTTTTTCACCAGCAAGGTCGGTGCGGCATTATCACTCGACACCACTGCGCCATCTGCACCTGAACGATACAGCACCAGGTCCATTGATCCATCCCAGTCATAATCCAGGGCGACTGCACCCGTCAGATTACTGTAGGTGGTTGCGGTCAACTTCACTGGCGCAGTATTCCACCAGGTATTAGTCCCCTGGTTCAGATAAAGTTGCGGACTAGCAGTAACACCTGAGCGTGGAACTTCAACGATATCCATCTTACCATCGTGGTTCCAGTCAACGGCCATTGAGATCCCGCCATCAAGGCTATCGCCAAACCATAATGCATCAACATCCTGCGTTAACAGATTCCCTTTACCATCGTTCAGGTAGATACGGCTTTCATCACTGTTATTCCCGCCTTTAGAACCACGGCTCAGGAACAGATCCAACCAACCATCACCGTTGTAATCGCCATAGGTCATGGAAATGGCTCTATCACCGGCATCTTCATGGCCGTCATTGCGGAATACATTGGAATAAATATCTACCTTACCAAAATTGGTCTTATTGGTAGCTGTGGTCTGGTTATACAAGACAGCAAGACCGCGCCCAAGGTTACCTCCGTTCGACGTAAGTGTGTTGAAGTCGACATGGCCAGTAATATCAATGGTACCGTTATTATCGATATCCACCGCCCCAAGTTCGTGCATAAAGCTCAAGCCAGCAGGCAGCGCGCCACCTGGGTGACCATTTGGACCATCTGGGCTCAGTACACCATTTTCGTTCTTAAGGAACGAAATAGAGTCTGCTTCCGAGTCAGCCAACACAAAGTCCAGATAGCCATCACCGTGACGGTCATAGGCTATCACCCCCCCTAAGTGGTTAAGGGTGCCTTGGTCTACTGATTTCGCCGTGTAACTGCCATCAGCATTCTGCATCCAGTAGGCAGTACGTCCACCGTTACCATAAGAGCTGACCTGTGACATCACATCAGTCAAACCATCTCGGTTAATATCCGCAAAGGTCGCCGAGTTAATAAAGCGGCCATAACTTCCCTCGGTTACATCGCTTGGTTGTGCCAGGTACTTGGAGTTGTAATCCTCCAGGTTTTGCATATTGTAGACTCGCCCAGCGTTAGCGGTACCTGTGCCCGTTGCAGCACGCGCACTCTGGAAGAATGACCACAAGCCATTTGTCCCAATGGTCACTGCTGCCGCATTCACGCCAAGGCCTTCCCCATCGGTCGTCCCCCCCACTTCTGCACGATCAGCGTATTACCATCACCCTCAGTGACCCCGATACTGGTGGAGGCACTTAACGAAGAACGGTTACCGGCCTCATCCCATACCATAAAGGCCAGATTATGCGCGCCGGCTGGTAGTGTGCTGCTGATTGACCAGCTACCGTCAGCATTGGCTCTAGCAAAGCCGATAATCTGATCCAGCCCTTCCTGGTAGGTCCCATTACCGTTGACATCACTCACCAGTGAAACAATCGCCCCTGCTTCAACCTTACCGTACTTGGCTTCGTTGAAGGTGTAGGTGGTGGTGCTGTTAACAATTTGCGGCACATCAGGCGCACCAAGGATCGCATTCGGTGCCTCCAGATCAATCACAACCTGATAATTGCTCTTGAAATTGACGTTAGTGCCCAGGTTACCTGCAGAATCAATCACCCGCAGTTGGTAGTTAAACGTGGTGCTCTGAGTGACCGCAGCCAACTGATAGTTCCAGTCAGTCCCAGTTTGAGACAACAGCGTGGTCCAGTTACTCCCATTATCAAAGGAGATCTGCAGATACTGGTTGCTCTGCAGCGCAGCACTCAAGGCCCCCTTGATGGTCACCGTACGGTCACGGGTGACCATATCGGTGTTAATCTCTGTCGCACTGTGGCTGAACAGATCGCCTGTTTTCAAACCGCTAGAAGTATCGGTAGTAATAATTGCGCTGGTGGTCATACCATTCAGGTTCGGTGCCACGGTGCTCACGGTCAGCGCATGCGCATCGGTGTCACCAATATTACCTGCCTTATCAACCACACGCGCCTGGATGGTATAGTCCTTTGAAGTCAACGGCTTGCTTTGCAGATCCACCGTCCAACTGCTGGCGGTCGTGCTGCTCGCTTTGGTCCAGGTTTCACCGCCATCCACACTCACTTCGACCCACTCGTCTGCCAGCAGGGCCTTGTTCAGTGTACCGTTAATCAACAACGTGGTATCGCTGGTGTTGAAGTCGGTATTACTGATACCCAAGTCATCACTGATTGACGTGATGCTGATAGCCGCATCAGAAATCGTCGCATCAATGGTGATGGTTTCAGTACCACTCGGCGCACTCTCCTGACCTGCATTGTTGGTCCCGGTTACTTTGAAGTTGTAAGTACCGTCTACCAATGCTGGGTTGGGTGTAAAGCTCCAATTACCACCTGGGCCCGCAGTAGTGGTACCGACCTTAGTATTACCGTTATAGATGGTAATCGTATCGCCTTCAGCCACCGAAGACGTCCCGCTCAATGTCGGCGTATTGTCCTTGGTCAGGCTGTTGTTGGTCAACTCCATACGGGTAGTGCCGGTATCATCAATAATACTGTCGATAACCGGAGCGCCTGGGGTCAATGACATAATAACGTCATAGCTGGTGCTCGGCTTGGCGCTATTACCTACCTTGTCAGTCTCTTCCACGGTCAACGTGTTTTTACCGTCATACAGTGAGCCCGTAGCGGTCAACGTCCACTGGCCATTGCTGCCTACGGTGGTGGTGCCCAGTACTTTGGTATTACCATCGCCATCGGTGGTGTATACCGTGATGGTGTTACCCTCTTCAGCACCGGTACCGTTAACCAACGGATTGCGATCATCCAACACGCTACCCTTACTGACCGGGCCGGTTATCAAGCCATACTGATCAACGACCTCAGTGATCGCTACCTTGCTCACATCCGGTGGCGTGAAGTCCAGCGTCAGGGTAAAGGTTGTCGATGGCAAACTGACGTTACCGGCCCCATCGGTTGCCTTGACGTAAAAATCATGCGTGCCTTCATTCAGGCTACTGATTGGCTTGAACGTCCAGACACCGCTGTCACTGGTTTTCGCTGAGCCTAACAGACCGGTTTGGTCATACACCATCACCACACTGTTGGCTTCCGCACGACCTGTCAGGACCGGGTAGGGATCATCTGTGGCACTGCCGCTGAGCATGCCTTGCGGTTGTGGCGCACCCACATTGTCTGCTGCCGAGTCGATAAACGGCGCGCCCGGTGCCACCGTATCGACGGTAAACACCCAGGTACCGCTGGTACTGACATTCCCGGCCGGATCTTTGGCGCTGGCGCTCCAGGTATACTCACCCTGGCCCATATCCGCATTTGGCGTAAAGCGCCATTCACCGTTGCTTTCGGCAGTGGTACTGCCCAGAATGCCGCTTTCATCGCTGACGGTGACCACACTGCCCGCCTTCGCGGTACCAATGAGGGTCGGACGCGAATCATTCGTCACCCCGTTCTGGGCTATCAGCTCCACCTTATCGACTGGGTTATTATCTTCCAGACCGGTCAGTAGTACCTTCGTTAGATCCACATCCACTTTGAAGATCAGGTGTTGCCCTTCATCGCTGGTGTTACCGGCCTTGTCGGTCACGGTCGTGGTCAGGTCATGTTGACCATTACCCAATGGGTCGCTCGGCTTAAAGCTCCAGTTCCCTTGAGCATCCACCGGCGCGCTACCGATTTCCTTATTGTTATCATAGACATGGACCACACTGCCCGGTTCAGCCTTACCACTGATGACTGGCGCGCTGTCGTCGGTAGTTTTGTTAGCAAGGATATCGCCTTGCTCGTCACCCATCTTATCTTCCACCTTCAAATTGGTGGCCGGTGCTGGTGCCTGCGTATCGACAACAATATTGAAGATACCGGTTGGGTCACTGGTGACACCGACACTGTTGGTCACCGTCGCTGTCAGGTCATGTTTACCCTCACCCAGTGCAGGCTGTGGCGTAAAGCTCCACTTACCGTCGTCGTCTACCTTGGCCGTACCGAGTTCATTCTTACCGTCGTAAACCGTCACCGTGCCGCCTGGCAACGCAGTCCCGTTCAGGGTCGGGGTGTTGTCATTGGTGACATCCCCTGGCTGCAATGCCACCGTTTCTGTTCCTGGCCCCTCATTATCGATGACCGTACCCAGCACCGGTGGTGCCGGTGGGACTGTACTGACGGTAATACTGTAAGCCGGTGACTTATCGGTAGTGTTGCCGACCAGATCGTGCTCTGTTGCGGTCAACACAGCCACACCATCCACAAGCGGCAGGTTCGGCTGCATCGACCAGGAGAGATCGGTCTTCACAACCGCCGAGCCAATAATTTCGTTGCCACGGTATACCGTAATGATATTACCCGCTTCCGCACCGGTCCCACTGATGGTTGGACGTCTGTCGTCAGTGGTGTCACCTGAGGCCACGTTACCGGTCAGGCCACCCGCTTGGTCGTCCACACCGGTGATTGCCACTTTGCTGGCATCCGGCGCGCTGAAGTCCAGCGTCAGGGTAAAGGTTGTCGATGGCAAACTGACGTTACCGGCCCCATCGGTTGCCTTGACGTAAAAATCATGCGTGCCTTCATTCAGGCTACTGATTGGCTTGAACGTCCAGACACCGCTGTCACTGGTTTTCGCTGAACCTAACAGACCGGTTTGGTCATACACCATCACCACACTGTTGGCTTCCGCACGACCTGTCAGGACCGGGTAGGGATCATCTGTGGCACTGCCGCTGAGCATGCCTTGCGGTTGTGGCGCACCCACATTGTCTGCTGCCGAGTCGATAAACGGCGCGCCCGGTGCCACCGTATCGACGGTAAACACCCAGGTACCGCTGGTACTGACATTCCCGGCCGGATCTTTGGCGCTGGCGCTCCAGGTATACTCACCCTGGCCCATATCCGCATTTGGCGTAAAGCGCCATTCACCGTTGCTTTCGGCAGTGGTACTGCCCAGAATGCCGCTTTCATCGCTGACTGTAACCACACTGCCCGCCTTCGCGGTACCAATGAGGGTCGGACGCGAATCATTCGTCACCCCGTTCTGGGCTATCAGCTCCACCTTATCGACTGGGTTATTATCTTCCAGACCGGTCAGTAGTACCTTCGTTAGATCCACATCCACTTTGAAGATCAGGTGTTGCCCTTCATCGCTGGTGTTACCGGCCTTGTCGGTCACGGTCGTGGTCAGGTCATGTTGACCATTACCCAATGGGTCGCTCGGCTTAAAGCTCCAGTTCCCTTGAGCATCCACCGGCGCGCTACCGATTTCCTTATTGTTATCATAGACATGGACCACACTGCCCGGTTCAGCCTTACCACTGATGACTGGCGAGCTGTCGTCGGTAGTTTTGTTAGCAAGGATATCGCCTTGCTCGTCACCCATCTTATCTTCCACCTTCAAATTGGTGGCCGGTGCTGGTGCCTGCGTATCGACAACAATATTGAAGATACCGGTTGGGTCACTGGTGACACCGACACTGTTGGTCACCGTCGCTGTCAGGTCATGTTTACCCTCACCCAGTGCAGGCTGTGGCGTAAAGCTCCACTTACCGTCGTCGTCTACCTTGGCCGTACCGAGTTCATTCTTACCGTCGTAAACCGTCACCGTGCCGCCTGGCAACGCAGTCCCGTTCAGGGTCGGGGTGTTGTCATTGGTGACATCCCCTGGCTGCAATGCCACCGTTTCTGCTCCTGGCCCCTCATTATCGATGACCGTACCCAGCACCGGTGGTGCCGGTGGGACTGTACTGACGGTAATACTGTAAGCCGGTGACTTATCGGTGGTGTTGCCGACCAGATCGTGCTCTGTTGCGGTCAACACAGCCACACCATCCACAAGCGGCAGGTTCGGCTGCATCGACCAGGAGAGATCACTCTTCACAACCGCCGAGCCAATAATTTCGTTGCCACGGTATACCGTAATGATGTTACCCGCTTCCGCACCGGTCCCACTGATGGTTGGACGTCTGTCGTCAGTGGTGTCACCTGAGTTCACATTGCCGGTCAAGCCCCCCACCTGGTCGTCCACCCCGGTGATCGCCACTTTGCTCGCATCCGGCGCGCTGAAGTCCAGCGTCAGGGTAAAGGTTGTCGATTGTTGGCTGACGTTACCCGCCCCATCGGTTGCCTTGACGTAAAAATCATGCGTGCCTTCATTCAGGCTATTGGTTGGCTTGAACGTCCAGACACCGCTGTCACTGGTTTTCGCTGAGCCTAACAGGCCGGTTTGGTCATACACCATCACCACACTGTTGGCCTCCGCACGACCTGTCAGGACCGGGTAGGGATCATCTGTGGCACTGCCACTGGTCATGCCTTGCGGTTGTGGCGCACCCACATTGTCTGCGGCCGAGTCGATAAACGGCACGTTCGGCGCCACCGTGTCGACGGTAAACACCCAGGTACCGCTGGTGCTGACATTCCCTGCCGGATCTTTGGCGCTGGCCCTAAAGGTATGCTCACCCTGGCCCATATCCTCATTTGGCGTAAAGCGCCATTCACCGTTGCTTTCGGCAGTGGTACTGCCCAGAATGCCGCTTTCATCGCTGACGGTGACCACACTGCCCGCCTTCGCGGTACCAATGAGGGTCGGACGCGAATCATTCGTCACCCCGTTCTGGGCTATCAGCTCCACCTTATCGACTGGGTTATTATCTTCCAGACCGGTCAGTAGTACCTTCGTTAGATCCACATCCACTTTGAAGATCAGGTGTTGCCCTTCATCGCTGGTGTTACCGGCCTTGTCGGTCACGGTCGTGGTCAGGTCATGTTGACCATTACCCAATGGGTCGCTCGGCTTAAAGCTCCAGTTCCCTTGGTCATCCACCGGCGCGCTACCGATTTCCTTATCGTTATCATAGATATGGACCACACTGCCCGGTTCAGCCTTACCACTGATGACTGGCGCGCTGTCGTCGGTAGTTTTGTTAGCAAGGATATCGCCTTGCTCGTCACCCATCTTATCTTCTACCTTCAAATTGGTGGCCGGTGCTGGTGCCTGCGTATCGACAACAATATTGAAGACACCGGTTGGGTCACTGGTGACACCGACACTGTTGGTCACCGTCGCTGTCAGGTCATGTTTACCCTCACCCAGTGCAGGCTGTGGCGTAAAGCTCCACTTACCGTCGTCGTCTACCTTGGCCGTACCGAGTTCATTCTTACCGTCGTAAACCGTCACCGTGCCGCCTGGCAACGCAGTCCCGTTCAGGGTCGGGGTGTTGTCATTGGTGACATCCCCTGGCTGCAATGCCACCGTTTCTGCTCCTGGCCCCTCATTATCGATGACCGTACCCAGCACCGGTGGTGCCGGTGGGACTGTACTGACGGTAATACTGTAAGCCGGTGACTTCTCCGTGGTATTACCCACCGCATCGCGCTCTGTTGCGGTCAACACCACCACACCATCCGCAAGCGGCAGGTTCGGCTGCATCGACCAGGAGAGATCACTCTTCACAACCGCCGAGCCAATAATTTCGTTGCCACGGTATACCGTAATGATATTCCCCGCTTCCGCACCGGTCCCACTGATGGTTGGACGTCTGTCGTCAGTGGTGTCACCTGAGTCCACATTACCGGTCAAGCCACCCACCTGGTCATCCACCCCGGTGATCGCCACTTTGCTGGCATCCGGCGCGCTGAAGTCCAGCGTCAGGGTAAAGACTGCGGATTGTTGGCTGACGTTACCCGCCTTGTCCACCGCCTTGACGTAAAAGTCATGCGCGCCTTCATTCAGGCTACTGATTGGCTTGAACGTCCAGACACCGCTGTCACTGGTTTTCGCTGAGCCTAACAGACCGGTTTGGTCATACACCATCACCACACTGTTGGCTTCCGCACGACCTGTCAGGACCGGGTAGGGATCATCTGTGGCACTGCCACTGGTCATGCCTTGCGGTTGTGGCGCACCCACATTGTCTGCGGCCGAGTCGATAAACGGCGCGCCTGGTGCCACCGTGTCGACGGTAAACACCCAGGTACCGCTGGTGCTGACATTCCCTGCCGGATCTTTGGCGCTGGCCCTAAAGGTATGCTCACCCTGGCCCATATCCTCATTTGGCGTAAAGCGCCATTCACCGTTGCTTTCGGCAGTGGTACTGCCCAGAATGCCGCTTTCATCGCTGACGGTGACCACACTGCCCGCCTTCGCGGTACCAATGAGGGTCGGACGCGAATCATTCGTCACCCCGTTCTGGGCTATCAGCTCCACCTTATCGACCGGGTTATTGCCCTGGTTATCTTCCAGACCGGTCAGTAGTACCTTCGTTAGATCCACATCCACCTTGAAGATCAGGTGTTGCCCTTCATCGCTGGTGTTACCGGCCTTGTCGGTCACGGTCGTGGTCAGGTCATGTTGACCATTACCCAATGGGTCGCTCGGCTTAAAGCTCCAGTTCCCTTGGTCATCCACCGGCGCGCTACCGATTTCCTTATCGTTATCATAGATATGGACCACACTGCCCGGTTCAGCCTTACCACTGATGACTGGCGCGCTGTCGTCGGTAGTTTTGTTAGCAAGGATATCGCCTTGCTCGTCACCCATCTTATCTTCCACCTTCAAATTGGTGGCCGGTGCTGGTGCCTGCGTATCGACAACAATATTGAAGACACCGGTTGGGTCACTGGTGACACCGACACTGTTGGTCACCGTCGCTGTCAGGTCATGTTTACCCTCACCCAGTGCAGGCTGTGGCGTAAAGCTCCACTTACCGTCGTCGTCTACCTTGGCCGTACCGAGTTCATTCTTACCGTCGTAAACCGTCACCGTGCCGCCTGGCAACGCAGTCCCGTTCAGGGTCGGGGTGTTGTCATTGGTGACATCCCCTGGCTGCAATGCCACCGTTTCTGCTCCTGGCCCCTCATTATCGATGACCGTACCCAGCACCGGTGGTGCCGGTGGGACTGTACTGACGGTAATACTGTAAGCCGGTGACTTATCGGTGGTATTACCCACCGCATCGCGCTCTGTTGCGGTCAACACCACCACACCATCCGCAAGCGGCAGGTTCGGCTGCATCGACCAGGAGAGATCACTCTTCACAACCGCCGAGCCAATAATTTCGTTGCCACGGTATACCGTAATGATATTCCCCGCTTCCGCACCGGTCCCACTGATGGTTGGACGTCTGTCGTCAGTGGTGTCACCTGAGTCCACATTACCGGTCAAGCCACCCACCTGGTCGTCCACCCCGGTGATCGCCACTTTGCTGGCATCCGGCGCGCTGAAGTCCAGCGTCAGGGTAAAGGTTGTCGATTGTTGGCTGACGTTACCGGCCCCATCGGTTGCCTTGACGTAAAAGTCATGCGTGCCTTCATTCAGGCTATTGGTTGGCTTGAACGTCCAGACACCGCTGTCATTGGTTTTCGCTGAGCCTAACAGGCCGGTTTGGTCATACACCATCACCACACTGTTGGCTTCCGCACGACCTGTCAGGACCGGGTAAGGATCATCTGTGGCACTGCCGCTGAGCATGCCTTGCGGTTGTGGCGCACCCACATTGTCTGCGGCCGAGTCGATAAACGGCGCGTTCGGCGCCACCGTGTCGACGGTAAACACCCAGGTACCGCTGGTGCTGACATTCCCTGCCGGATCTTTGGCGCTGGCGCTCCAGGTATGCTCACCCTGGCCCATATCCTCATTTGGCGTAAAGCGCCATTCACCGTTGCTTTCGGCAGTGGTACTGCCCAGAATGCCGCTTTCATCGCTGACGGTGACCACACTGCCCGCCTTCGCGGTACCAATGAGGGTCGGACGCGAATCATTCGTCACCCCGTTCTGGGCTATCAGCTCCACCTTATCGACCGGGTTATTGCCCTGGTTATCTTCCAGACCGGTCAGTAGTACCTTCGTTAGATCCACATCCACCTTGAAGATCAGGTGTTGCCCTTCATCGCTGGTGTTACCGGCCTTGTCGGTCACGGTCGTGGTCAGGTCATGTTGACCATTACCCAATGGGTCGCTCGGCTTAAAGCTCCAGTTCCCTTGGTCATCCACCGGCGCGCTACCGATTTCCTTATCGTTATCATAGATATGGACCACACTGCCCGGTTCAGCCTTACCACTGATGACTGGCGCGCTGTCGTCGGTAGTTTTGTTAGCAAGGATATCGCCTTGCTCGTCACCCATCTTATCTTCCACCTTCAAATTGGTGGCCGGTGCTGGTGCCTGCGTATCGACAACAATATTGAAGACACCGGTTGGGTCACTGGTGACACCGACACTGTTGGTCACCGTCGCTGTCAGGTCATGTTTACCCTCACCCAGTGCAGGCTGTGGCGTAAAGCTCCACTTACCGTCGTCGTCTACCTTGGCCGTACCGAGTTCATTCTTACCGTCGTAAACCGTCACCGTGCCGCCTGGCAACGCAGTCCCGTTCAGGGTCGGGGTGTTGTCATTGGTGACATCCCCTGGCTGCAATGCCACCGTTTCTGCTCCTGGCCCCTCATTATCGATGACCGTACCCAGCACCGGTGGTGCCGGTGGGACTGTACTGACGGTAATACTGTAAGCCGGTGACTTCTCCGTGGTATTACCCACCGCATCGCGCTCTGTTGCGGTCAACACCACCACACCATCCGCAAGCGGCAGGTTCGGCTGCATCGACCAGGAGAGATCACTCTTCACAACCGCCGAGCCAATAATTTCGTTGCCACGGTATACCGTAATGATATTCCCCGCTTCCGCACCGGTCCCACTGATGGTTGGACGTCTGTCGTCAGTGGTGTCACCTGAGTCCACATTACCGGTCAAGCCACCCACCTGGTCATCCACCCCGGTGATCGCCACTTTGCTGGCATCCGGCGCGCTGAAGTCCAGCGTCAGGGTAAAGACTGCGGATTGTTGGCTGACGTTACCCGCCTTGTCCACCGCCTTGACGTAAAAGTCATGCGCGCCTTCATTCAGGCTACTGATTGGCTTGAACGTCCAGACACCGCTGTCACTGGTTTTCGCTGAGCCTAACAGACCGGTTTGGTCATACACCATCACCACACTGTTGGCTTCCGCACGACCTGTCAGGACCGGGTAGGGATCATCTGTGGCACTGCCACTGGTCATGCCTTGCGGTTGTGGCGCACCCACATTGTCTGCGGCCGAGTCGATAAACGGCGCGCCTGGTGCCACCGTGTCGACGGTAAACACCCAGGTACCGCTGGTGCTGACATTCCCTGCCGGATCTTTGGCGCTGGCCCTAAAGGTATGCTCACCCTGGCCCATATCCTCATTTGGCGTAAAGCGCCATTCACCGTTGCTTTCGGCAGTGGTACTGCCCAGAATGCCGCTTTCATCGCTGACGGTGACCACACTGCCCGCCTTCGCGGTACCAATGAGGGTCGGACGCGAATCATTCGTCACCCCGTTCTGGGCTATCAGCTCCACCTTATCGACCGGGTTATTGCCCTGGTTATCTTCCAGACCGGTCAGTAGTACCTTCGTTAGATCCACATCCACCTTGAAGATCAGGTGTTGCCCTTCATCGCTGGTGTTACCGGCCTTGTCGGTCACGGTCGTGGTCAGGTCATGTTGACCATTACCCAATGGGTCGCTCGGCTTAAAGCTCCAGTTCCCTTGGTCATCCACCGGCGCGCTACCGATTTCCTTATCGTTATCATAGATATGGACCACACTGCCCGGTTCAGCCTTACCACTGATGACTGGCGCGCTGTCGTCGGTAGTTTTGTTAGCAAGGATATCGCCTTGCTCGTCACCCATCTTATCTTCCACCTTCAAATTGGTGGCCGGTGCTGGTGCCTGCGTATCGACAACAATATTGAAGACACCGGTTGGGTCACTGGTGACACCGACACTGTTGGTCACCGTCGCTGTCAGGTCATGTTTACCCTCACCCAGTGCAGGCTGTGGCGTAAAGCTCCACTTACCGTCGTCGTCTACCTTGGCCGTACCGAGTTCATTCTTACCGTCGTAAACCGTCACCGTGCCGCCTGGCAACGCAGTCCCGTTCAGGGTCGGGGTGTTGTCATTGGTGACATCCCCTGGCTGCAATGCCACCGTTTCTGCTCCTGGCCCCTCATTATCGATGACCGTACCCAGCACCGGTGGTGCCGGTGGGACTGTACTGACGGTAATACTGTAAGCCGGTGACTTATCGGTGGTATTACCCACCGCATCGCGCTCTGTTGCGGTCAACACCACCACACCATCCGCAAGCGGCAGGTTCGGCTGCATCGACCAGGAGAGATCACTCTTCACAACCGCCGAGCCAATAATTTCGTTGCCACGGTATACCGTAATGATATTCCCCGCTTCCGCACCGGTCCCACTGATGGTTGGACGTCTGTCGTCAGTGGTGTCACCTGAGTCCACATTACCGGTCAAGCCACCCACCTGGTCGTCCACCCCGGTGATCGCCACTTTGCTGGCATCCGGCGCGCTGAAGTCCAGCGTCAGGGTAAAGGTTGTCGATTGTTGGCTGACGTTACCGGCCCCATCGGTTGCCTTGACGTAAAAGTCATGCGTGCCTTCATTCAGGCTATTGGTTGGCTTGAACGTCCAGACACCGCTGTCATTGGTTTTCGCTGAGCCTAACAGGCCGGTTTGGTCATACACCATCACCACACTGTTGGCTTCCGCACGACCTGTCAGGACCGGGTAAGGATCATCTGTGGCACTGCCGCTGAGCATGCCTTGCGGTTGTGGCGCACCCACATTGTCTGCGGCCGAGTCGATAAACGGCGCGTTCGGCGCCACCGTGTCGACGGTAAACACCCAGGTACCGCTGGTGCTGACATTCCCTGCCGGATCTTTGGCGCTGGCGCTCCAGGTATGCTCACCCTGGCCCATATCCTCATTTGGCGTAAAGCGCCATTCACCGTTGCTTTCGGCAGTGGTACTGCCCAGAATGCCGCTTTCATCGCTGACGGTGACCACACTGCCCGCCTTCGCGGTACCAATGAGGGTCGGACGCGAATCATTCGTCACCCCGTTCTGGGCTATCAGCTCCACCTTATCGACCGGGTTATTGCCCTGGTTATCTTCCAGACCGGTCAGTAGTACCTTCGTTAGATCCACATCCACCTTGAAGATCAGGTGTTGCCCTTCATCGCTGGTGTTACCGGCCTTGTCGGTCACGGTCGTGGTCAGGTCATGTTGACCATTACCCAATGGGTCGCTCGGCTTAAAGCTCCAGTTCCCTTGGTCATCCACCGGCGCGCTACCGATTTCCTTATCGTTATCATAGATATGGACCACACTGCCCGGTTCAGCCTTACCACTGATGACTGGCGCGCTGTCGTCGGTAGTTTTGTTAGCAAGGATATCGCCTTGCTCGTCACCCATCTTATCTTCCACCTTCAAATTGGTGGCCGGTGCTGGTGCCTGCGTATCGACAACAATATTGAAGACACCGGTTGGGTCACTGGTGACACCGACACTGTTGGTCACCGTCGCTGTCAGGTCATGTTTACCCTCACCCAGTGCAGGCTGTGGCGTAAAGCTCCACTTACCGTCGTCGTCTACCTTGGCCGTACCGAGTTCATTCTTACCGTCGTAAACCGTCACCGTGCCGCCTGGCAACGCAGTCCCGTTCAGGGTCGGGGTGTTGTCATTGGTGACATCCCCTGGCTGCAATGCCACCGTTTCTGCTCCTGGCCCCTCATTATCGATGACCGTACCCAGCACCGGTGGTGCCGGTGGGACTGTACTGACGGTAATACTGTAAGCCGGTGACTTATCGGTGGTATTACCCACCGCATCGCGCTCTGTTGCGGTCAACACCACCACACCATCCGCAAGCGGCAGGTTCGGCTGCATCGACCAGGAGAGATCACTCTTCACAACCGCCGAGCCAATAATTTCGTTGCCACGGTATACCGTAATGATATTCCCCGCTTCCGCACCGGTCCCACTGATGGTTGGACGTCTGTCGTCAGTGGTGTCACCTGAGTCCACATTACCGGTCAAGCCACCCACCTGGTCGTCCACCCCGGTGATCGCCACTTTGCTGGCATCGGGTGCTGAATAGTCAGTGGTCAGATTAAAGACGTCGGATGGTTCGCTGGTGTTACCCGCCTCATCCGTCGCCGTGGTGGTGATCTTGTGTTCACCTTCCACCAATGGGGTGGTTGGGGTAAATGACCAGGCACCCTTGTCGTCGGCAGCAGCCGAGCCCAACAGTTTTCCATCATCATAGATATTGATGATGCTATTTGGCTCTGTCGTTCCCTTGAAGGTTGGGTTGGCATCGTCAGTGGCATCGCCGCTGGTCAATGGACCACGGTTATCACCGACGTCATCAATGGCGCTACCAATCACCGGCTGTTCTGGCGCGGTGGTATCTACCTTCAGCTCAAAGGCGGGAGAGGTCACGGTCTTACCGGCGGCATCTTCTGCCGTCACGGTCAGGCTGTGGTTACCTTCCTTCAGGTCGGTCTCTGGCGTAAAGCTCCAGCTACCATCTTGCTTGACGGTGGTGGTGCCCAGCACATCATCCCCATCCTTGACGGTGATAACACTGCCTGGCTTGCCGCTGCCGTTCAGTTCTGGGCGTGCATCGTCGGTGACTTGACCGGGTTGCAGGTTACCGGTTACAGACCCTACGTTGTCATTGACTGAGCCCAGTTGTACCACTACCGGTGAATCATCCACCTCAAATTTGATATCCGGGCTTGGCTCACTCACGTTGCCCGCCGGATCAGTCACGGTGGTGTTCAGCTTGTGCTCGCCGTTATCCAGCGGCTCAGTCGGGGTAAAGCTCCACGTGCCGTCATCTTCAATCTTGGCGGTACCGATTTCCTTACCGTTGTCGTAGATGGTGACTGTACCGCCGGGTTCGCCGGTACCGTTCAGGTTTGGTGAGCGGTCATCGGTGGTATCCCCCGGGTTCACTTCACCGGTCTTCTCACCCACGTTGTCGGTGATAACGATATCGCCAGCCGGATTAGGGACGGTGGTGTCGACCACAATATCAAAACTGCCTCTTGGCGCGCTGACGTTACCTGCTGCATCCGTTGAGGTGATGGTCAGGGTATGGTTGCCATCTTTCAGTTCAGCGCCTGCTGCTGGCGTAAAGCTCCACTCACCCTTGCCGTCTGCCGTGGTTGAACCGATCAGTTCACCTTTATCGTAGACCTTGACCAGGCTATTCGCCTCGGCACTACCTTTCAGGGTTGGGGTGTTGTCGTTGGTGACATCCCCTTTCTGCAGAGCGCCAGCTTTCGGTTCAACATCATCCAGCACGCTGGTAATGGCTGGTTCTGACGGTATGGTGATGTCAACATTGATGTCATAAGACGGCGTGCTTGGGGTGGTCTTGTTACCCGCCGCATCGACCGCCACGATGGTCAGTTGGTTGTTACCTTCCAGCAGTGGCGTGGTTGGCGTCAGTGACCAGGTGCCATTATCGAGTACCTTGGTGCTGCCAATCGGGTGATTGCCGGTCGCATCATTGGTGTAGACAATGATGATATCGCCCTTGGTACCAATACCACTGATCACAGGCTGGCTGTCATCGGTGCTGTTTCCTGATGCAACGTTACCTGTCTCATTGCCCACGCGGTCTTCCACACCGGTGATCTCCAGGAACCCTGGCCCAATTGGCGATGCAGTGTAGTCGGTAGTCAACTTAAAGACGTCGGATGGTTCGCTGGTGTTACCCGCTTTATCCGTCGCGGTAGTGGTGATCTTGTGCTCACCTTCCACCAATGGGGTGGTTGGGGTAAACGACCAGGCACCATCTTCGTTGGCTTCAACTGAACCCAACAGTTTGCCATCATCATAGATATTGATGATGCTATTTGCCTCAGCCGTTCCATTAAAGGTTGGGTTGGCATCGTCAGTGGCATTGCCGCTGGCCAATGGACCACGGTTATCACCGACGTCATCAATGGCGTTACCAATCACGGGTTGGTCTGGCGCGGTGGTATCTACCTTCAGCACAAAGGCGGGAGAGGTCACGCTGTTACCGGCGGCATCTTCTGCCGTCACCGTCAGGCTGTGGTTACCTTCACCCAGGTCGGTCTCTGGCGTAAAGCTCCAGCTACCATCTTGCTTAACGGTGGTAGTCCCCAGCTCGCGGTCGCCATCCTTCACAGTGATAACACTGCCTGGCTTGCCGCTGCCGTTCAGTTCTGGACGTGGATCGTCGGTGACATCACCGGGTTGCAGGTTACCGGTCACTGAGCCGACATTGTCATTCACTGAGCCCAGTTGTACCACTACCGGTGAATCATCCACCTCAAATTTGATATCCGGGCTTGGCTCACTCACGTTGCCCGCCGGGTCAGTCACGGTGGTGTTCAGCTTGTGCTCGCCGTTATCCAGCGGCTCAGTCGGAGTAAAGCTCCACTTGCCGTCATCTTCAATCTTGGCGGTACCGATTTCCTTACCGTTGTCGTAGATGGTGACTGTACCGCCGGGTTCGCCCGTACCGTTCAGGTTTGGTGAGCGGTCATCGGTGGTATCCCCCGGGTTCACTTCACCGGTCTTCTCACCCACGTTGTCGGTGATAACGATATCGCCAGCTGGATTAGGGACGGTGGTGTCTACCACAATATCAAAACTGCCGCTTGGCGCGCTGACGTTACCTGCTGCATCCGTTGAGGTGATGGTCAGGGTATGGTTGCCATCTTTCAGTTCAGCGCCTGCTGCTGGCGTAAAGCTCCACTCACCCTTGCCGTCTGCCGTGGTTGAACCGATCAGTTCACCTTTATCATAGACCTTGACCAGGCTATTCGCCTCGGCACTACCTTTCAGGGTTGGGGTGTTGTCGTTGGTGACATCCCCTTTCTGCAGAGCGCCAGCTTTCGGTTCAACATCATCCAGCACGCTGGTGATGGCTGGTTCTGACGGTATGGTGATGTCAAGATTGATATCATAGGATGGTGTGCTTGGGGTGGTCTTGTTACCCGCCGCATCGACCGCCACGATGGTCAGTTGGTTGTTACCTTCCAGCAGTGGGGTGGTTGGCGTCAGTGACCAGGTGCCATTATCGAGTACCTTGGTGCTGCCAATCGGGTGATTGCCGGTCGCATCAGTGGTGTAGACAATGATGATATCGCCCTTGGTACCAATACCACTGATCACAGGCTGGCTGTCATCGGTGCTGTTTCCTGATGCAACGTTACCTGTCTCATTGCCCACGCGGTCTTCCACACCGGTGATCTCCAGGAAGCCTGGCCCAATTGGCGATGCAGAATAGTCGGTAGTCAGATTAAAGACGTCGGATGGTTCACTGGTGTTACCCGCTTTATCCGTCGCGGTGGTGGTGATCTTGTGCTCACCTTCCACCAATGGGGTGGTTGGGGTAAACGACCAGGCACCATCGTCGTTGGCTTCAACTGAACCCAACAGTTTGCCATCATCATAGATATTGATGATGCTATTTGCCTCTGCCGTCCCTTTGAAGGTTGGGTTGGCGTCATCGGTAACACTGCCGCTGGCCAATGGACCACGGTTATCACCGACGTCATCAATGGCGTTACCAATCACCGGTTGCTCTGGCGCGGTGGTATCTACCTTTAGCACAAAGGCGGGAGAGGTCACGCTGTTACCGGCGGCATCTTCTGCCGTCACCGTCAGGCTGTGGTTACCTTCACCCAGGTCGGTCTCTGGCGTAAAGCTCCAGCTACCATCTTGCTTAACGGTGGTAGTCCCCAGCTCGCGGTCGCCATCCTTCACAGTGATAACACTGCCTGGCTTGCCGCTGCCGTTCAGTTCTGGACGTGGATCGTCGGTGACATCACCGGGTTGCAGGTTACCAGTCACTGAGCCGACATTGTCATTCACTGAGCCCAGTTGTACCAGCACGGGTGAATCATCCACCTCAAATTTGATATCCGGGCTTGGCTCACTCACGTTGCCCGCCGGGTCAGTCACGGTGGTGTTCAGCTTGTGCTCGCCGTTATCCAGCGGCTCAGTCGGAGTAAAGCTCCACTTGCCGTCATCTTCAATCTTGGCGGTACCGATTTCTTCACCGTTATCATAGATGGTGACCGTGCCGCCGGGTTCGCCCGTACCGCTCAGGTTTGGTGAACGGTCATCGGTGGTATCCCCCGGGTTCACTTCACCGGTCTTCTCACCCACGTTGTCGGTAATAACGATATCGCCAGCCGAGTTAGGGACGTTAGTGTCTACTACAATATCAAAACTGCCGCTAGGAGCACTCTCGTTGCCTGCGGCATCCGTTGAGGTGATGGTCAGGGTATGGTTGCCATCTTTCAGTTCAGCGCCTGCTGCTGGCGTAAAGCTCCACTCGCCCTTGCCGTCTGCCGTGGTTGAACCGATCAGTTGACCTTTGTCATAGACCTTGACCAGGCTGTCCGCCTCGGCACTACCTTTCAGGGTTGGGGTGTTGTCGTTGGTGACATCCCCTTTCTGCAGAGCGCCAGCTTTCGGTTCAACATCATCCAGCACGCTGGTGATGGCTGGTTCTGACGGTATGGTGATGTCAAGATTGATATCATAGGATGGTGTGCTTGGGGTGGTCTTGTTACCCGCCGCATCGACCGCCACGATGGTCAGTTGGTTGTTACCTTCCAGCAGTGGGGTGGTTGGCGTCAGTGACCAGGTGCCATTATCGAGTACCTTGGTGCTGCCAATCGGGTGATTGCCGGTCGCATCAGTGGTGTACACAATGATGATATCACCAGCAGTACCAATACCGCTGATCAGCGGCTGGCTGTCATCGGTGCTATTCCCTGATGTAACGTTACCTGTCTCATTGCCCACGCGGTCTTCGACGGAAGTAATCGCCAAATGCTCAGGATCAACTAATGGAGACGTGGTGTCGACAGTAAAGTTCAACGGCTCAGAGGGCTTACTTTCGTTACCCGCCGGATCGGTTGCCGTGGTGGTAATACTGTGATTGGTTTCGTCCAGTGGTGTCTCAGGCGTAAAGCTCCATTTGCCGTTATCCCCAACTACCGTTGAACCAATCTTTTCACCGTTATCATAGATATTGATAATATCGCCAGGTTGGCCGCCACCGCTGAATTTAGGTTGAGTATCATCGGTTGTACCACCATTCTTGATTGCGCCGGTGATAGCACCCACGTCATCCTGGGCATTCGACACATCAGGTTGCCCTGGTGCTGTGGTATCAACCACAATCACAATAGGATCAGAAGGTGTGCTGGCATTACCGGCCGGGTCAACTTCACTGACTGTCAGGCTATGGTTGCCCTCGGCCAGGGGCTCTTCAACCTGATAGCTCCATTCACCTTGACCATTAACAACCGTTGAGCCAATCGGCTGACCATTGTCACTAATAATAATGACATCACCAGGTTGCCCCACGCCTTTCAGTTCAGGTTGGGTATCATCCGTGGTGGTGCCACTGGTCAATGGGCCGGTCAGGGCACCGACGTCATCGATAACGCTCCCAATAGCAGGCTTGCTAGGGGCTTGTGTATCGACGTTAAATTCCCAACCACCACTCTGTTTACTCTCATTACCCACAGGGTCGGTTTCAGAAACCGTGATGTTGTGCTTTCCATCAGTCATCGGTGTCTCTGGCTGGAAAGACCAACGACCATCGTCATTGACGACGGTCTCGCCAATCACATTACCGTTGTCATAGATAGTCACGGTGTCACCTGGCTGACCGCTACCGGTCAGGACAGGACGTGGATCATCCGTGGAATCACCCGGTTTTATTTCACCGACAACGTCCCCCGTTTTGTCCATGACATGCTGCATACCAGGGACATCCGGCGGTGTAGTATCAACCGTGAAGTTCAGAGGATCAGAAGGCGAGCTGACGTTACCAGACGGATCAGTCTCGGTGATCACCATTTGGTGACTGCCGTCACCCATTGCTTGATCAGGGGTAAATGTCCAGTTGCCATTGCCATCAATGACCACGCTGCCAATGGCACTACCGTTGTCATACACGGTGATGATGTTACCAGCGACACCTTTACCACTTAAGGTAGGATGAGATTCATCTGTCTGGCCGCCGTTTTTAATTTGGCCCTGAATAGAACCCGTATGGTCAAGTGCACCGCCAATCGCCGGTTTTGCCGGAGGGGTCGGTTCAGGGTCATTATTATCATCTTTACTACGGTTATGATAGGCAACCGCGGCCCCAGCGCCGATCGCTGTCGCTGCCGCCAGCCAACCCAAAAGACCAAACAGCGCATCCTGATTATCATCAGAAGCGACAAAAATGCCTTCACCACTGCCTTGAGATGGACCACCTAATGCGACAGGCGATGACTGACCATCAGTAAAGAGATAGCCGTGCTCATAGCCTTCCCCGGACAAGGGAACATAGGCATACAGCTGGCCATCTTCAGCCATTCCCAGTAACACCGGGTTGTTGGCTTCACCATTAAAGTAGTCTTCAATAATAATACTGGCTTGTGTGTCCCCTTCCTGGATCACGTGCAACGCCTTGCCGACACGAACTAAAGTCACGTTCTCCGGAGCAAAATCATTGCCTAGATTCTTTAAGACGTATTTATTACCGCGAATTAATTTAACTTTTACTGCATTGTTGGCATTCGCGGTTAATAAACGGGTTTTCCCTTCGCCATTGTTAACAGCCAAAACTATCGTTTGATCCATAACTTCGTAACTCCATTTGATATTTTAATGATGTTCTAACCTGACTCCGTGATGGTTCGGCATCCCTTGGTGGAAACAGATATCGCACGCTATGTGGAGAACTGGTCAAAATGTAGACGCAGGACTGATAAAATAGCTTCTATTGTTGCTGAATAAGGCAACACAGTAAATTAAGAATATTCTGAAAGTTCAATATTCGGAACATTCAGAACATTCTTAGTATGTGGCTAAAGTTGTAAGTAAAAACAACAGGCTTTTCAGTAAGCAATAACCCTGTGCCTTGGATGGACTGGGGCTCGCAGGTGGCTACGCGCGGCAAGTGATAATGGGTAGGTTTTCAGCAGAATCAGTAACAGTGCCTGATGGATGACAACCTGCTGGTGATAAAAAAACAAGTCTGATTTGACGTTTCACACCGACAGTAACTTGAATAACAACTGTCATCGTTGTTTTGGAGTTTATCGTTATTCTGGCAAACATTTTTCGCCCGTAGGTATCAACATGATATGGCCATGAAAACAGGATAATTTACACATCCCACACCCATTGCAACAGGCATCATCATACTGTAATTGGCGAACACCACGGTCATCCAGCTGAAAGGCCAGCGCCTGCTGCGGGCAATTAATGACACACATCTGGCAACTATCCTGACGCCCCAGACAACTTTGGCTGATCTGCGGGCGTAGTAGCGTATCGCAGGGCATAATGTTACGTAGCGCTCCAGTCTGGCAAGCTGCGGTACATTTCAGGCAGAAGTCACACTCGGTAAAATCGATGTTCAGGACCACTTGGTCTTGTTCTACGCTCAATAAGCCATACGGACAACGATTCACACACTCACCACAACCATTACAGGTGGCATTAAATAATATTTCTGGCAGCGACTGAGGGGGACGAGCCACCCTCGGTAAAGGTAAAGCCGCCGCAACCGGCTCCGATAGGGCTTGGCTGCGTTGCAACCAACCGGTCAACAATCTGCGCCGGCTGGCACCTTGCCGAGAGAGTGGTTGGCTGCTGCTTTTCATCAGTAATAGAGCTCTAATGTGGCAATGGGCTCTGGACAATCCGCTGCCCACCCTGCCAATGTCACCTGAGCCAACTGCGCAACACCTTGATAGAAAGGATGCCCAGCATGTTGTTGCAACAGTTCCAGATAACGCGGGGCCCAAGGCAACAAATGTTGCGCTATCAAAGCAGCAATCCGCTTTTCTTGCTGCTCTTCTGCCAACCAGGCGGTCATCATCAGCAAAGTGCCAATATGATCTTCCGGTTCATTGTGTTGCCGTTGAGCTTCAATGCCCTGCACCCGTAACCATTGGCGCAAACGCAGCGTCGAATCACCAAATAAGACGCACTCTTTATCCAGATAAACCGAACCCCAAGGTGGAGCCGGTAACGCATAAGGGCCAACAAACAGACGTTGATAAGCCTCTTCCAGCGTTTCTGGCAGATCCCCCGCCAGCCCTTGGGCAATCAAATCTGCCGCCTGCTGGCCACCGGGATAAGGCCATTCTGCCAGCCATTGTGGATCGGCCAGGTATTCCAGTAAGGGCGAACACTCTGGGCTATCAGGTGGCGCATACAGCAAAATACCCATCACACGCCCTGTTAACGCTATTTTTTCCAGCATCATAAAATCGAACTTCTCCACAGGCGCAGCACGCTGCGCCTAGATTAAGTATTAACCCGCCACGGCCATACCAACCGTCATATGCAGGCCGTAGAACACACCGCGACCGATCATCTCACCGGCAAACACCAATACCAGGCCCAAGGTCAACCCCATTACCCCCGCGTTACCACGACGCAACTGCGGGCAAATCCAGCAACCCAGGCCCAGTACCAGCAGCACTAACCGCCAGACCATCAACTGACCATAGTTTGGAACCAGAGCGGAAGCCTGCTGTACCGAACTGCTGATCATTGCCAGTTCACTGCCCTGTAACAACGCTGAGCAGAGGCTGAGTAACAGCGCCAACACACTGACCATTATCAGTTGACCGCGACCCGACACTTCCAGCCCGGCGACGCGTAACAACAAGACACCCAGTAAGGGCCCACCGATAAACACCGACAGGAAGAAGTTGAGTGTGGTATAGCCGTTATGCCAGGTCGGTACCGTATCAATCTGATAGACCCGCGTCATGGCATAGACAAACAACAGGCCCAGTACCATCGTAAACATCAACCAGACTTTCCCCAGCCCCTGTGGCATTTTTTTCAGTATTGTCAAAAGCCAATACAGTCCGCCCACCGCAAAGAATAGCGAACCGCTGGCAATCTCGTTACTCAAGGCCGACTCACCCACACGGTTTAAAGAATTGAACGCCCTGACAGGCGAGCCCAGGTGCATCAACGAGGCGATAAAGGCCATCCCCATCAGCAACCAGAGGAAAAACATTGAACGGTGCACCGCCTTGCTCTGGCGATCGGTAAGATTACCGGCAATGATGGCCAGACCCATCACGATTACGCCCCCCACGACAAACTGCCCCAAGACGGTAAACACCATCAACGGCCATTCATGCCATCCCGTTCCCATTTTAAACCTCCTTCGGATTAGCCAGATGGCCGGTAGTGTCGCCACTCGGGCGGCTGTTGGCATTAGGTTTCAGCACAATACAGGGCTGGGTAAAATGCGCGGCAGGTAAAGGTGCCACCTCAGCCAAGGTGCCATGTTGCTTTCGCAGTTCCTCAATCGGGCCGAAGTCCAGCGCCCGTAGCGGACAAGACTCGACACAGATAGGTTTTTTGCCCTCAGCAACGCGCTCATAGCAACCATCACATTTGGTCATATGGCCTTTGGCTTCATTGTATTGCGGCGCACTATAGGGGCACGCCATATGGCAATAGCGGCAGCCGATACAAATCTCTTCATTGACCACTACAAAGCCATCTTCCCGCTTATGCATCGCCCCACTCGGGCATACCTTGGTACAGGCAGGGTCTTCACAGTGATTACAGGCAATCGACAAATAGTAGGCAAAGACGTTCTGGTGCCAGACCCCATTGTCCTCTTGCCAATCACCCCCCGCGTATTCATAGATACGGCGGAAACTGACTTCCGGCGTCAGGTTTTTATAGTCTTTACATGCCAACTCACAGGTTTTGCAGCCGGTGCAACGACTTGAGTCGATATAGAATCCATATTGCGTAGTCATCAGCGACTCCTTAAAGTTTGGCAACCTGCACCAGGTTGGTATGGGAAGGGTTGCCTTTGGCTAGTGGCGAGGGTCGCTGGGTCGTCAACACGTTAATGCTGCCTGCATGGTCAATTTTGTTTCCATCAGGTGCGTACCAAGCTCCCTCTCCTAATGCCACCACCCCTGGGCGCATACGCGGTGTTACTTTGGCATTAATACGTACTTCACCACGGTCATTGTAAATGCGGATCAAATCACCATTGGCGATACCGCGAGACTCGGCATCAATCGGGTTAATCCACATTTCCTGGCGGCAAGACGCTTTCAGAACATCCACATTTCCGTAGGTTGAGTGGGTCCTGGCCTTATAATGGAAACCGGTCATCTGTAGTGGATATTGGCTACTCAATGGATCACTGGGGCTTTCAAATCCCGCCGTATAAATCGGTAATGGATGAATAACATCCTCTTTTTCCAATTCCCAGGTCGCCGCCACTTCGGCTAACTGAGCAGAGTAGATCTCAATTTTGCCAGAAGGTGTCGTTAGTGGATTGGCTTGCGGGTCAGCGCGGAATGCTTTGTAAGCGACATGGTGACCCTCTGGATCGCGCTGTTTAAAGATCCCTTGCTCAAGGAACTGTTCAAACTCGGGTAATGCCGGGATTGCCTGGCGGGATTGTTGATACAGATAGCGCAACCACTCTTCCTGTGTACGCCCTTCGGTAAAGAGTTGCTCAACCCCCATACGACGAGCGATCTCGCTGGTCATCTCATAGATGTTTTTGCACTCACCAATCGGCTTGATGGCCTGATCAGCAAAAATGACATACCCCATATTCCCGCTGGAGGCATCAAGACAAAAATCCTGCTGTTCCGAGGCCGTACAATCCGGGAGGACCAGGTCGGCATATTTCGCCGATGAGGTCATGTGGTTATCGATCACCACGATCATTTCACACTTCTTCTCATCCTGCAGAATGTCATGGGTGCGGTTAATCTGTGAATGCTGATTAATCAGACAGTTACCAGCATAATTCCAGACAAATTTGATAGGAACATCCAGTTTATCCTTACCACGCACACCATCACGTTTGGCGGTCATTTCTGGCCCACGCAAGATGGCATCGGTCCAAAGAAACATGGAGATACTGGTTTTTACTGGGTTCGTTAGCGTTGGCATCCGTACAAAGGGTAATGAATATGACCCTTCACGAGCGCCACTGTTACCGCCATTAATGCCCACATTACCGGTCAATATGGGCAACATGGCAATGGCACGGGAAGTCAGCTCACCATTGGCCTGGCGTTGTGGCCCCCACCCCTGGCAAATATAAGCGGGCTTGATGCTGCCAATTTCACGGGCCAGTTTGATAATGCGATCAGCTGGAATGCCGGTAATCTGCGCCGCCCAAGCGGGGGTTTTCGCGATACCGTCCTCCCCCTGCCCAAGAATATACGCCTTATAGTGGCTATTCGCTGGTGCACCTGCCGGTAAGGTTTTTTCATCATAACCGACGCAATATTTATCCAGGAAAGGTTGGTCTACCAGATTCTCAGTAATCAGCACATGTGCCAGCCCAGCGACCAGAGCGGCATCGGTCCCTGGACGAATGGGGATCCACTCATCTTCACGGCCTGCTGCGGTATCGGTATAGCGAGGATCAATAACAATCATACGGGCATTGGAACGCTCACGCGCCTGCTCCAGCAGGTAGGTCACCCCACCCCCGCTCATCCGTGTTTCCCCAGGGTTATTACCGAACATCACCACCAGTTTGCTGTTTTCGATATCCGTCGGGCTATTACCGTCAGCCCAACCGCCATAGGTGTAATTCAACCCCATCGCAATCTGCGCCGTACTGTAATCGCCATAGTGGTTCAAATAGCCGCCGCAGCAATTCATTAAGCGGGCAATCAGCGTTGCACCGGGGGGCCAGGAACGGGTCATGGTCCCCCCCAAGGTCCCGGTACCATAATTCAGATAAATAGCTTCATTACCATAATCTTTTATTATGCGTTTCAGGTTATCGCTAATTAGCGTAAAGGCTTCATCCCAACTGATACGTTTAAATTTGCCCTCTCCCCGCTTACCGACACGCAGCATGGGATACTGCAGCCGATCAGGGTTATAAACACGGCGGCGCATAGAACGCCCACGCAGACAGGCTCGTACCTGATGCAATCCTTGATAGGCATCATCGCCCGTATTGTCCGTTTCAACGTATTTGATGGCACCATCAACAATATGCATCCGCAATGGGCAACGGCTACCACAGTTAACGGTGCAGGCACTCCATACCACTTTCTCTTCCGGCTTAGGGACCGCTGCCCCTGGGGTTACCCCATTTTCTGCCTTTACTTGGCGGCTAAATGGTAACGTGACACCACCAACGGCCAGGGCAAGCCCGCCAATGGCGCTGTTTTTAACCAACTTTCGCCTGGAACATTGTAGGCCAGACAGCGTTTTTTTTTCGGATTCATTCATCATGTTTCACTCTGGGTTGGTAAAATCATTCAGTAGAAATGGTAATAAAACGGCGATGCCTAGCGTTATTTAACTTACTGAAAAGTAACAAACTCGTTGTTTTGATGGTGTCCTTACCCCATTAAAATAGGAGTAAGTGACAAATCTACTGGGACTAATCGGTCAATAACCGGTTTGAGTAACGCCAAAAGAAAAATCACAGTATCGTGACTTCAATAGATTTGAGTACTGCCTGCTGAGACTTTAAATAAATAAAACTAATAAGTCAGTCACGGCTGCAGTCAACACACCAGTAACTTGAACGAACCTAGGCACAAAAAGACAGATGAAATATTTTCACTATGATCTGCACTTTGCAGCACTATCCACCAAAATAGGGCGCACCACTTTGCTCACAATCAATAAAACTCTGATATTTCAGCCATTATTGATAATGATTTTTATTTCAGTGATAGGTTCTGAGTTTTGCCCTACGCTGGCTAGCTGGTGGGTCAAGATAACGGGTGGGTAATGACACCCCAGGTGCTATTCGCGCCTAAATAATCGTGCCTAAAGCCGCTTCACATTAGCATCTGGCTGGTGGGTATGATGCGGAACGCTGACACGCCGTAAACCCGTCCTTGGGGGCTCGTATCGCGCGTCCATGCGCTCAACGGTCAGCTAACCTGCATCATACCCATCTGTAGTACAATTAGACGCCGCTATTTAGGGTATAGCGGTATCGAGAGGAGATGTTTATTTAGGGGCAATCACTAAATGGGCATGGGAGTCAGCCATTCCAGGTTTAATCGTGCCGACCTGGACATAGCGGGCTAAAAATTCCATTGATAAAATACCCGAAGCATTAGAGACCAGGTTGGTATCAATCCAGCGATAATCTACACCCGTAGCAGGTGTAATGGGTAAAGGATTACCGGAGGTATCAGTCAGTTGCACACCCACCCCCTCAGCACTGTTCGCGACATTATCTAGCGCTAAAATCCCCTGAGTGCCATCAGGATTATAGTTGCTGGTCGTTCCCATGACGGCCCATCTCATTGCCGTATTCTGCGAACAACGTGCAGTCACATTCACTAATTTATCAGCGACCCCATCTGCCGGTTGACCAAGCGCCCTGAAATCACTGCTATTCACCCGCCCCAGATTCACTGTAACCGTGTTAAAAGCCTGGCAAGGCGCGGTTTGGATCTTCACATCATTAGCCAAACCTAAACGCACCAGGTTAAACAGGCGTGTATTCCATGCTGGCGGTGTCGAGCTGTTATCCATCAAACTGAACAGGACTAAGGCACCATCGTTATTATTTGTCATCATCAGCCCCGACGCAGGAATGGTGCCTGCCAATCGGTATAGTGAGACCTTAAGCGTGAACGACCCAAGCTGCCGCCAATTGACAATATATTGATTGTCTCGACATTGGCCAGTAAAAGGCGGGTAGCCAGAAGCACCACTTTGGGCGTCGGCACAACGAATACCTCTTATTGGACTGGGGCTTATGGGTGGCAGATTTTTGTTCGGTGCCGTACGCAGCCAACTAAAGGGATATGAATTACCATCAGAAAGAAGTTCTACGGTGTAACCGACACTGCCAGACCCGGAACCGCCATAAGGGTTGTTTCTTCCGTTATCTCTTATGACATAAATATGACCATCTTGCGTTGGCGCAGTGACTCCATTAACCGGATAGCCACCTGAACTTTGCGCATAATGTTGCTCAAGCCACCAATATTTCACTTCATCATTCACGTCATCACATATTGCCAACCAACCATTATTAGCTGCGAACAATTCAGCGCTGCTGACACTTTGCTGCGCAAGAATAGTTCCCACCGGGGTTGCCGGGTCAATGTAGAGCGATGCACCAAAATTAACTCGTAAGGGATAGTCCCAAAACGCTGAATCAATTTTATTACAGGCTGACCATGCCTTGTTTATACAAAGAAGCGAGAGTAAAATCAGAAAAAATGATTTTGCACTGACCGTTTTAAACTTTATTTTTATCATACCCACCTCATTAATCAAATACAAATAACCGGCTGCTTAGAAATATTTTTTGGATTGGTTTCTTTACGTTTTTCAACACTAAAGTGACACAGTTTTTCTCTTTTATTTTCATCATTCCAAGTGACTTTAAGCTGAGATTTTATATTTTCCCTGATCATCAAAATACCGCCACCACCAACAATACCCGCCATTTTCCCGTTACTGATAGCAGTTGCCCCGAGAGGCACATTTTCACCCTGATATTTAACTTCAAAAATACGCAGCTCACCATGGATAGTATCAAACTTCAATTTAACAATTGCCCCGGCATGTGGCGCAATATGTTGTGATGTATTTTTGATCTCCAAATCACTGGCTGCCGTATTGGGATTCAATGAGATTTCGTTATCACGATAAGGTGACAAATAAGGGAAAATAGCATATCCGCGACTATCCACTTTAATATTATTATTCCCTGAAACAACAGCATCAGTAGCGCCAGTGGCTTCAATAATCGCTGCGGTATCACCGGTATATTGACCAAATGTAATTCCACCACTATGCAGCGCAACAGAACCATTCATACCCAGCGCATACTGAGTGGTATTCTTTTTATAGGAAGCACTTGCAGATCGATTACCATAAGGCGTTAACTTCGATACATTACCGCTATAAACATTTTCATGTTCACCAGCGGTGGCCATCGTCGTGCTTAACCCATAGGAAAAACTGCGGTCTTCAAGCAAGGAACCTGTTACGGAAGCCAGTGCATATCCGTCACCTGCGGATGATTGGGTATAAGCCGTGGTCATCACTGGAGAATAGGTTGATGTACCCAAAGGAATACTTAACCCTAACTGGTACTGTATTTCATCACGATTATTACTGATATTATATGACCTTGCAGCAGAAAGCGTATATCTTAGTCTTTTATATTGATTACTGTAGCCCACCAGGTAGCTATTAGCACTTTTCACCCTGCCCCAATAATTGTTAAGACCGGCAGTCATATAGATACTGCCAGCATTACCAAGGGGTTGGTTAATACTCAACTGCACTGAGTTCTTCTGGTTCATTGAGCGTAAATCATATTCATCCACTTGCTGACTATGATCATATTTATCTCGAACCCTTGCAGAATCTTGTAGTGTAGTAAACCCCGAAGAGGAGTAATGATAAGTTGCGACATTAATGCTAGTCCCTGATTTATCAATAACATTAGAATAAGATAACCCTATGTTATAACCTTGGGTTTTATCATACCCAAGACCTGCCCTTGCCAGTGCCACATTGGCAGAAACTGCCCCCATCGTGGTATTTATGGCAAGACCCGTCAGCATAGATTGATAATGTTCACTGACCTGCACACCGCCAAAACCGGTAAAATAGTTATTCAACCCCCGATGATAGGAGAGTGAAGTAACAAATGGTTTTTTACGCAAACTACTATCATTCAATTTGCCTGCAGCCACTGAATATTTAGATTGATTTGGTCGCAATAATTCGGGTAATGATGCATAAGGGACAACGTACGTTTTTTGTTCACCCGTAGTTTCTTGAATGGTAACATTAAAGTCCCCTCCATAACTGGCCTGATAAAGGTCAGAAATTAAGAAAGCACCGGGTGATACCGTCGTTTCATAGATGATATTTCCATTTTGCCTGACGGTTACTCTGGCATTAGTATCCGCTATACCACGAATATCCGGCACATAACCGCGTCTGGAGTCAGGCAACATGCGATCATCAGAGAATAATGAAATACCGAGTAATGGTGTCGCGGGTAAAAAACTCTCTCGCGTATCAATTTCTCCTGTTTGCACCACAGAAAAAATCCCAGGAATATCTCGCTGAATGTAGGTACGCAACATGCTTAGTTTTTGCTGATCGCCAAGCGTAAGTGTACTGTAGCTTCGAAGCTGCCATCTACCTGCATTAAGCCAGATATTCATACCGGAGAAAAAACTGTCATAGCTGTCGCTAAAACTCCCGGTATCAGTATTAGAATGATAATAATTACTGATGTAATTTATCATTGCCGCAGTTTCTCCAGAGTCCCAGGCTGAAGGGTCTACATAACCCCGTGGGGTATACTTGGATGCCACTTGCGGTGCAATGACATCAACAGATAACGTCGATATAACAAATTTCACTTTAATATCGAAATTATTACTATCCAGTGCTATTTCCCCATTAGCATTAATAGTTTTAATGTATTCCTCATTAATTTCATCTTTAAACCCCAGCTGTAATAACACTGATTTATCAAAATAAATAACAGATTTACTCTCAGAATTTATTGATACTGTTATTGCCGTAGCACCAATAAAAGCACCATTTTTATAGAGTTCGACATCATACTCCCCTTCTTTTAGCTGATTTCCGTTTGAAAAAGTAGAGATATCGATACCGGTTCCGACAAAAAAAGCAGGATTATATTCCACTTCAGTTTCTTCTTGCGCATAAAGTGGCATGCTCAATAAAGAAATAATTATTATCCCTTTGTTTATTAAGCTGTCTTTTTTCATACTTTACTCATTAGATATTAATTTATTATAACTGGACGATAAATTACAGCACCATAGTCATTAACCATGCCGTACTCAGCCTTACCCTTATTAACATCCGATAACGTAACCCCTTTTAAAACCCAATTCTCACTCTGCCCGGGTGCCACCATATCGACTTCGTTCTTGATTTGTTTTCCATTGACATTGACATTCAGTTCAGTCAGCGAGGCATAATAACGGCTGTTATTACTCACCTTAGCCAGAACATTGCCACGCCCATCATGGGTGAAATGCCAAACGAGATCTTTGTGCATGGCATCAACCTGGTTTTTTAACGCTGCTGGCCGATAGAATATTTTTATTTTATTAACAATAGAGAATTGCAAGTAATTATCAGTCCCCTTTTTGGGTGCTGCCGGGATATCTTTGATGTTTAGCCAGTAGATTGACTCCTGATGAGTGTTAGCAACATCTTCTATTTTTTTTATTCTCAAATGCTGCTCACCGTTACTCTCTATTTTAAATACGGCTGGATACAGAATAAAAGGAGAGGTCGCAGTGCTTGGCAAGTTACTATTTATTTTATTATCAATCCATGCCTGAACCATTGACGAGGTATTATCTCGATTATTTATTTTCACTGTAACACTACTATCAGACTCATTGTAGATAACCCGTGTACCAGTAATAGAGATACTCGCGAAGGCGATTGTTGGAGAAAGGCACAATGATATGACTATTTTCGTTAAATTTTTCATTTTATAGGCAGTAATTTTATTTTTGATAATAAAAACCAATCGAATACTGATGCGGTTATTAGGTAATTAGCTATACTCTTCATACTTCATACTTCAGGCTGCTTGGCTGTTAGCTGCGCACAGATACTCGGCTTTTCCTGAGCCTCTCGTCAAACGGGCCAGCGTAAGCGCTGTTCAAAACACTCGAGATTTTGTCAAGCAACACCAAGTATTTTGGGTATATATTGGTTCACCTTGAAACGTAAGATAGATAATAAGAAAAGTTTCCCTAAAGGTTTACAGAGTAAACCTTTAGGCAAATTATTTTCTTAACTACAGATTATCTATAGACCAACTCGATGGCACCGGTGGCGGTCAACTTCCCAGCTGTAATGCTTGCCTGATATTGCTGATACCATGCAGTCAAAGGGATTGACGCGGTACCTGATGTGGTATTTATTGTTTGGAAAGCGGAGTTATTGCCCGCCGTTTTAATATGCGTGTCTGTTGAGTCATATACCGCAATGCCAACACCTCTTGCCTCACTTGCTGCAGCGGGCAAGAAAAGACCTGTAGTAGGGTCGACTTGCGTACCGGTACCGGTAAAGCGCACCGCAACCGAGCCACTGGCTGGTGTGCAACCCGTCAAATTAATCGTAAAGGCAGTTTGACCCGCTCTTGAACCAATATCGTTAAAATTACTGGTCGAGATAGTAGGTAAAACGACGCTAACCGTTCCTGAACCGGTACTAATGGTACAAGTATTGGCAACAATCTCACCCGTAAAGTTAATGGTACCATCTGCTGCATAAGCTGAAGACATGAACAATAAAGATAATGCAACAATCGGTTTTAATTTTTTCATAGCAGCTCCTGTTATTTGCTATTATTAATAAAAAATCCATTATTAGAGAGAACAGATTATATTAAGGTGCAAAGGTAAATATTATTAATTAATCTAATTGAAATTAAATACAACCTCCGTTTTTTGGTAAATAATCACTAACTGAATAACTTAATCAGCCTATATCTATAAATAATTTAGATAATCAATTAAATATATTAATTATTGGGTGGGGTAAAGATGATAATGCAACGTTCTTTTTAATTCCCCACAAGCCATATTCACAAGATATTGAGAGTATATCGATTAAGCGGGTCATGAGTAACCCATCACAAAGCATCACTACAGCAGCCTATTTCAGCCGTTTCATTGCTTACACTGGCAATAAATCAGAGTTAAATGTCGATAAATTCTAAAATAATGGCGTATTATTTCAAAAAAGGAAGGGTTTGCGCACTGGAATTTCTATGGATTTTTTTGAAACTTTCAGATACTAATTAGTTCGCTGGCTATATTATAGAGCCTTGCAATAAAATAGTAGTATTCAGTTAGGCCACTCAATTATTTGGGCCAAATACCTCCTCAAATAATCGCTGAGAATAATGAGTCCATCGGCTTAACGTAACGTATTAGGGGGTTATTTAAAAGCCCTCATTGGCCTCATTCAATCATTGCAAACTGTGGCTTGGTACCATCAGCAAACACTTATTGTTACTCATCAAGTCAAATTCAAACTTTTTCAATCTGAATCCGGTTGGTATGTTGCGGATTACCCTTCGCCAATGGCGAGGGACGCAGTGTCGTCAGGGTATTCTTACAGGCCCCATGATCGATACGATCCCCTTTCATATCTGCTTGATGCCAAGCACCCTGCCCCATCGCGACCACACTAGGCATTATGCGTGGGGTAACTTTGGCAAGAACTCGTACTTCACCACGGGCATTGAATATTCGCACCATTGCGCCACTGGCAATGCCACGTTGCTGTGCATCAAGAGGATTAATCCACACCTCCTGCGGACATGCCCCTTGCAATATATCAATATTAGCGTAGCTGGAATGGGTTCTGGTTTTGTAATGGAAACCAAACATTTGCAGTGGGTAAGTTTTCCGTAACGGGTCGTCCCAATCTTCAAAAGTTGAGGCATAAATCGGTAAAGGACTGATTGTTTCGTCTTGCTCTAACTGATTGCTATGCTTCACATTATTGATTTATTGCCCCCAATATCGCCCATAACTGAGTAATAAACTTTGTTTGCTATCAAGACCGGGAAAGTTATTTATAGAAGGGAGAAGAGATCAGGATATAAAGCAAAAAGCGCCCGCAGGCGCTTTTAATAGAGAAGAACATCCAACTAAAACTAGCCGATATACTCCAGCCCACCCATATAAGGGCGTAATACGTCTGGCACCTGAATACGGCCATCAGCCTGCTGATAGTTTTCCAGCACGGCCACCAGAGTACGGCCTACCGCCAAGCCTGAACCATTCAGAGTATGCACCAAGCGCGGTTTTTTATCAGCCTTGGTGCGGTAACGAGCCTGCATACGACGCGACTGGAAATCCCCCATGTTGGAGCAAGAGGAGATCTCGCGGTAAGTATTCTGCGCCGGGAGCCACACTTCCAAGTCGTAAGTTTTGCAGGAACCAAAGCCCATGTCCCCGGTACACAACAATACCTTGCGGTAAGGCAGGTTCAGCAACTGCAGTACTTTCTCGGCATGACCGGTGAGTTCTTCCAGTGCATCCATAGACTCTTCCGGGCGAACAATCTGCACCATTTCGACTTTATCAAACTGGTGCATACGGATCAGGCCACGGGTATCACGACCATATGAACCTGCTTCAGAACGGAAGCAAGGCGTATGCGCCGTCATTCGCAGCGGAAGATCGTCTTCTTCGAGGATTTCGTCACGTACCAGGTTGGTAACAGGCACTTCTGCCGTTGGGATCAGCGCATAATTGCTGCTTTCTGACTCTTCTTCCAACGGTTTGGTATGGAATAAATCAGCGCCGAACTTCGGTAGTTGACCCGTTCCATACAGTGTTGCCTGGTTTACCAGGTAAGGAACATAGGTTTCCAGATAGCCATGCTGTTCTGTATGTAGGTCTAACATAAACTGTGATAGCGCGCGGTGCATACGCGCGATTTGACCTTTCATCACCACAAAGCGCGCACCGGTCAATTTTACGGCAGCAGCAAAATCCAGGCCGCCACAAATTTCACCTAATTCAACATGATCACGCACAGGGAAATCATACTGGGCAGGTTCCCCCCAACGGCTCACTTCCAGATTTTCACTGTCGTCTTTACCATTTGGCACGCTATCATCAGGCGTGTTAGGCATAACCAGCGCGTAATCACGGATCTCACTCTGCAGTTTATCCAGAGCCGCTTTAGCCGACTCCAACTTGTCACCCAATTCATTTACTTCACGGCGTAGAGGTTCGATATCTTCACCACGCGCTTTAGCCGCACCGATGGATTTCGAGCGAGAATTGCGTTCCGCCTGTAATGTTTCCGTTTCTACTTGCAGAACCTTGCGGCGCTCTTCTTGTGAACGCAACAGATCCAGATCGAGTTTAAAACCTCTGCGAGCCAGTTTTACGGCAACTGCGTCTAGCTCATTACGCAGTAAATTGGGATCGAGCATGCTAATCCTGTGCTTGTAGTTATTGAAAGAAAACTATTTATACTCTTCATACTTCAAGCTGCTTGGGTGTTAGCTGCACTCTGTCACCCCAGCCACATAGTCAGCTATGCTCCTGGGGATCAATGAACCTCATTCCTGAGGTTCACCCTGTGCGGGCCAGAACAAGTGCTGTTCAAATCGGTTCCTGACCGATTTGTCCATCGCTGGCCGCCTGCAAGCAACTCGAATTATTTTGGGTATAGTATTTAGGTCATAAAACTATGGGCTTCTTTCACTTACGATTTTGGCTTATCAGCCCCCTGAGAGCACTGGGTTAACCATTACCTACAGCCGGGGATAAACCCCGCTAAAAGAAGCGTTATGCCGCTAACCTTACCGCAACAATGGCACTAGCGGTAGCGTTTTGTCGGGCTATTTTGATCCTGCTCAGCGAGCCATTGCAACTTTTCACCAATTTTACCTTCCAGACCACGCGCGGTCGGATGATAGTAACGGGTAGCAGCCATTTCTGGTGGGAAATAACACTCCCCAGCAGCATATGCATTAACTTCATCATGGGCATAACGATATTCTGCCCCCAATCCCATCTCTTTCATCAATTTGGTTGGGGCATTGCGCAAATGTTCCGGTACGTCATAATCCACCAACTCCTTGGCATCATGCATCGCCGCTTTAAAGGCGCTATAAACGGCGTTACTTTTCGGCGCGCAAGCTAGATAAACAATCGCCTGAGCAATCGCCCGTTCCCCTTCTGCTGGCCCAACACGGGTAAAGCAATCCCACGCGGCAATAGCCACTTGCATCCCCCGGGGATCGGCATTACCAACATCTTCAGAGGCGATGGCTAACAAGCGGCGTGCGACATACAGCGGATCACCGCCGGCAGTAATGATACGGGCATACCAATAGAGCGCTGCATCGGGTGCCGACCCGCGTACCGATTTATGCAGCGCAGAGATCAGGTCGTAATAACGGTCACCTTTATTATCAAAACGCGCGCTACGCTCCCCCGAAACTTCCTTCAGCAAGGTTGGCGTCAGCACACGCATGCCTTTGCTGTCTATCTCGGCCATATCAGCCATCATTTCAAGGCTGTTTAAAGCACGACGTGCATCCCCCGCCACCAATTCCGACAGGATCTGTTTGGTTTCTGGTAGCAGGGTGATGTTCTGGCCGCCAAAGCCACGATCAGGGTCTTTCATTGCCTGATCCACGACCAGAGCAATATCCTCGGCAGTCAATGCCTTCAGCAAATAAACCCGGGCACGGGAAAGAAGTGCCGAATTGAGTTCAAAAGAGGGGTTTTCAGTGGTGGCACCAATAAAAGTAATGGTTCCATCTTCAATATGCGGCAAAAAGGCATCCTGCTGGCTCTTATTGAAGCGGTGAACTTCATCAACAAACAAGATAGTACGGCGCCCGGCATCACGATTTTGCCGTGCTCGTTCTATGGCCTCGCGGATCTCTTTAATGCCCGAAGTGACCGCAGAGATCCGCTCAACATCCGCCTGCCCATAACGGCCAATCAACTCCGCCAGGGTGGTTTTCCCTGTTCCTGGCGGCCCCCACAAAATCATTGAATGCAGTTGCCCCGCCTCAATAGCACGAGGTAAAGGCTTGCCCGGCGCCAACAAATGCTGTTGACCAATGTATTGAGCCAGCGTTGTCGGCCGCATACGGGCCGCCAACGGCTGAAACTCATTATGGGAAAAATCAAGCGACATGTTACTCACGAACACCTCACTGCCGTTGGTCGTCCACCGTCACCCCTTTCGGCAGTGTGAATTTAAACTTGGCGGCATCAACACGGCTATTCTGCTGGCCTTTCAACTGATAAGCACTACGTTGCCCATCTTGCTCAACCGCAGTAAAGCTCTTGATGGTACCGCTATTGGTAACGGTAATGGCAAATTGCTTCAGATTGCCACTGCTCGCTTTCGGCGTCAGTTCAAATTCATCACCTTTCTGCTTAACGTTGTATTGCTTCCAGTCATTAGCATCGTTGCGGGTGATCAACATAAAAGGGGTGTTGCCAGTAGCACTTTTCAACCAACTGGCCGTCACTTGCTCAACAAAGGGGTTATAGAACCACAGTGTTTCACCATCAGAAACCAACACACTTTCATCTGGGGAAGTCATATGCCAATTAAACAGATTGGGGCGTTTTACCCATAGCTCGCCTTCACCCTGTTGTACCGCGGCACCATCTGCACTAGTTACCGTTTGAGAGAAGCTGGCATGAAAACTGTTTACCTTCGCCAAACGACTCTGTAGATCTTGCGCCGCATCGGCCCACACGGCAGTAGACACCCATCCCGAAAGCAGACAACAGGCAACTAACAGTTTTTTCATTGTTTCAGTACCTTATGAAATGTTCTTATCGCAAAGCAACGCTGTGCGCATCAAATAACCCTAAACCCCACCACTTTACCTGAAACATTGAGTTGGCAACCAGTGCAATATTCCGATAACCATCGCGGGTTTACGCATCTTTGCAAAAAGGCCGCAAACGCGGTCAGGTAAAAGTAAGATAGCCGACTCAGATTGGTGAGGGCTTTGCTGGCAAAAAATAGTGATCAGGACGGGCCCATACCCATAGCCGTTTCACGCAAAATCAGGAATGCTTTTCGATCACCAGATCGACACCTTCATTAAGCAATTCATTAATGGAATGCCCAGTAGCCTGTGCCGCTAGTGCTAACGCCTGATGGCGCTCTGGTGAGAGTCGGGTGGTCACTTTACCGCTATAGGTTTTATACGGCGCAATGTTGTCTTTCCGGCACTCATCCAAGAAGATCGCCAGCGAGATGGCCCCTTCTTTTTTCAGTTCTTCGACGCTGTAGGCATAAAAGTCTGCCCCGCCATTCAGCCCGATAAACTCGCCCCGGAACATTTCGATCTCCGGGTCAAAGCTGATAACAGCAATATGGCCGTCGATTTTCAGTGTGTTATTCATCATGGTTTAATTCCTAAACTATCCAACCAGATCCTGATGGCGTTAACCGCTCCTTTGTCAGTGGTCGGTCTAGGGTGGGGCCGGTGAAAGATGCGTTTCTCACCCTTTAGTAACACAGCGACCCTAGAGCCTTCCCTTTCGTGAACTTCCGCCCCTAACGCAGTAAAAAGTGCCTCGATATCAGACCACTTTATAGAACCGTTAACGGGCCGAGAGAATACATCTGACAACGTTTTTTGGTGTCGTTTGTTCATGGATTTTATAGTATCACTTTATGACACTACCGCAAGATACAGATATTGTATGTATTCAGGTTAGTTGAATGACCGGCAGATAGAAAAAGGCCGCAAAAGCGGCCTTTGAAACTCTTTTTAGCTGTAATGCTGCCCAAAGCGGATAGTGCGAAAACCTGTCACTTGGTCCCCTTCGGTATCAGTGGCTAATTACTCATGGCGCGGAGGGGCAAGTACCTCACGGTTACCGTTATGCCCTTGTTCACTGACAATCCCCTGGGCTTCCATCTGTTCAATTATGCGCGCGGCACGGTTATAACCGATACGGAACTGGCGTTGTACTCCGGAGATCGACGCACGGCGTTTATCGATCACAAACTCCACCGCCTGGTCGAACAACGGATCGAGTTCTTCATCGCTTTGACCACTACCCGCAGTGCCATCACCATCGTCAGCTTCGTTGAGAATGCCCTCTTTATATTGAGGACGCTCACGCGCTTTCCAATCTTTGACCACCGCATGAACCTCTTGGTCGCGGACAAAAGCACCATGAACACGCACCGGAATTGATGAACTTGGTGCTAGGTACAGCATATCCCCCATACCCAGCAATGATTCCGCTCCACCTTGATCGAGGATAGTGCGTGAGTCAATTTTGCTGGACACCGTAAACGCGATACGCGTCGGGATATTGGCCTTGATCAACCCGGTAATCACATCAACCGATGGCCGTTGCGTTGCCAACACTAAGTGGATCCCGGCAGCACGGGCTTTCTGTGCCAAGCGAGCGATTAACTCTTCCACCTTTTTCCCCACGGTCATGATCAGATCAGCGAACTCATCTACCATCACCACGATATAGGGCTCTTTTTCCAGCATCGGCATACTCACTTCCATGCTGTCACTCGGTTTCCAGAATGGATCCGGGATTGGCCGCCCCATTGCTTCCGCCTGATCGACCCGTTCGTTATAGCCCGCCAGGTTACGCACCCCCAATGCGGACATCAGCTTATAGCGGCGCTCCATCTCGGCGACACACCAGCGCAATGCATTGGCGGCATCTTTCATATCGGTAACCACATCAGTAAGGAGATGCGGAATCCCTTCGTAAACCGACAGTTCAAGCATTTTCGGGTCGATCATAATAAAGCGCACCTCTTTCGGTGTGGCCTTATACAAGATGCTCAGGATCATAGCATTGACCCCTACCGACTTACCGGACCCGGTGGTACCTGCGACTAACAAATGGGGCATTTTAGCCAGATCAGCCACCACTGGCTGACCAGCAATATCTTTACCCAGCACAATCGCCAACGGTGAAGGATTATCACGGAAAGCCGGGCAATCAAGCACTTCTCGCAGATAAACCGTCTGGCGTTTGGCATTTGGCAATTCCAGCCCGACATAAGGTTTACCAGGAATAACCTCTACCACACGAACTGCCGGTGCAGACAAGGAGCGAGCCAGATCGCGCGACAGGCTTGAAATACGCGCCGCTTTAACACCTGGTGCCAAATCCAGCTCAAAACGCGTAATAACTGGGCCAGGCAGAATGTCGACAACATCCGCTTTTACCCGATAATCCGCCAGGCTAGCTTCTACCAAGCGCGCCTTTTGCTCTAAGACAAAAGTATCTACCGGCTCAATATCTTTTGGCGCTTCCGTCAGCAGATCTAATGTCGGCAATGGCGTTGTTGGCTTCTGCAGTGGCAGATCATTGCGCATCAGGAATGGATGGATCAAGCTATCCATCGCCGGTGCAACTTCTGTTTGTGGTGATTGAGGTTGCGGTGCTGGCACTCGCGGCGCTGAAACCGGTGTGCTCGAATAGGCTGGCACTGCAGATTCATATTGACCAAAAGGCACATCATCTTCTTGCTCGCTTTGCAGCTCAATACGATCTTCAAGCTGAGGCGATAAGTTGAATAACGGTTCTTTTGGGCCATCATCAAACTGATCGGTGGTTGGCGTAATGCCAAAACCGCGTTGAGAGAAAGAAGCAGGTGGAGAAAGCTCTACAGGTTCAGATTCCCGGTACTCTTCACCATAGCGAGCCTGCTGTTGTGCAGCAAATGCCTGGGCTAGTGCAGCCTGGTTCTGTGCCTCTTCATCCGCTTGTTGGTCTGGCTGATACCCTTCGCCATAGCGTTGGCTCTGCTGCTCGGCAAAAGCCTGACCTAATAAGGCTTCCTGCTGAGCATCATCCTGGGGTTGCTGCTGCAAAAAGTCGTCCACACGCTGTGCTTGTTGCTGTTGTTGCTGTTGTTGCTTTTGTTGCTGTTGTTGCTGTTGCTCAGCCATGCGCTGAGAAGGCAGTTTGATACCATAAGAAGCCAACTCACGCCGGGTTGGGATCCGTACCCGATTTGGCCGGGGCAGTTCAGGGCCAATACCCTGCTTAATCTGCGAACTGGCGTCATTAGTTGCGGTGAATGCGGGTGTAAACAGGTTATTCACCGCCCCCAACGCCGCACTGCCAGCCGGGTCAAGCACACCATCGCTATCACGTTGAGCTGCAGTAAAATCAAGTGGTGAAAGTTCTGCTTGTGCCGTATCCGTTATCTGCCAGTTACCCATCCGGGGATCGTTTTCTATTTCCAGATAAGAGGTTGCCGAATGGCTTGTATTAGACTCAACAGCCTTATCGGTAGGGATTTCGAATGAATACAACGGCGGCACATCAGCCTCTGCAGCCAGCCCTAGGGGCAGAGAATTGTCTGCGGCAGACGCTTCAGGCGCCATGATACCTGCTGGTGGTATCGCGGCGTCAGGCAGGGTAGAGCGCAGCATACCCGCAGGTTCGAACTCAGCAGTCGGATAGTCATCGCTGCTGGCTCGTAAGCCACTCAATAAGGGGTCAGCAACATCCTCCGCTACTTCTTCTGCTACTTCTTGGGCCATTTCCGCCACGGAAGGAGCAGAAAACAGCACATCGCCATCATCAGCAATTGCATCAGCAGAGACCGCGGTCATAGGCTCCTGAGTCGTTAGCTCAGGCCGATCTTCAAACACGCGGACATCATTACCATCGCGGTATTCAATACCATTGCGGGGTTCAATATCTTCATCTAGCTCAAGATCATCATCGTGGTAATGTTCTTCACGACGGGAACGATTGGTCATAAAGGTGGCAGCACTCAACACTACCCAGCCGATTTTCTCAGCAATCGTCAGCCATGACCAACCGGTGAACAAGGTTAAACCCGCAGCCCAAACACAAAGTAACGCCAACGTTGCACCAATGCCATTGAACCAAGGCAACATGGCATTACTCAGTAAGCTGCCAATTACCCCGCCGGAAGCAAAATAATAGAGGTCATCAACATTCAGTGCCGCCAGACCACAAGAGGTCAGTACCAGCGCTAAAGTGCCGATCAGGCGCAATGCCAACGCAAAATAGTCAATATAATCGCCATCCTCAGTTTGGCGATAACTCACCCAGCAAAGAATCAGCATGATCGGGGGGATCGCGTAGGCAAGTACGCCAAAAGTGAAGAACAAGGTATCGGCCAACCAGGCACCAACACTGCCCCCCAAATTGTGGATAGGCTCATGCCATGCGGTTTGTGACCAACTAGGATCAGATGGATTGAAACTGAGCAGGGCAACCATCAGGTAGATGGCGCAAACAGCCACCACCAGCAGCATAGCTTCGAGCAAACGCCGCCCACTGCTGAGTTTTTTTAGAGTAACGTCTTTATCTTCTGTGTATTCCTGGCTCAAGAAAGGCTCTCCAGGTTCCTGTTAGCTGACAGCGTAACAACGCCGAGAAGTTTTCTCGGCGCTAAAACTGTATGAATAAACAGGAGTATAGCGAATTTAATCAGGTTTTGCACCTGCGTGTTACCGTGTTTTGATAACCAGACGATTGGTTTGCTTAACTTCTTCCATAACCACATAAGTGCGGGTGTCATTAACCCCTGGTAAACGCAATAGCGTTTCACCCAGCAACCGACGGTATGCTGACATATCCGGTACACGGGTTTTCAACAGATAGTCGAAATCACCTGAAACCAAGTGACACTCCTGGATCTCTTCCAATTTCTGCACCGCAGCATTGAACTGTTCAAACACATCTGGCGCACCTCGGTTCAAGGTGATTTCCACGAAAACCAGTAAGGAAGCATCCAGATAATGGGGGTTAAGCAATGCGGTATAACCATTGATAAAGCCCTGACGCTCAAGACGGCGCACACGCTCTAAACAAGGTGTTGGGGATAAACCGACACGTTTCGAAAGCTCGACGTTAGAAATCCGCCCATCTTTTTGTAGCTCATTAAGAATGTTGCGGTCGATGCGGTCCAGGTCTTTACCTGGTCGTTTTTTATTCTCTGCCATTATTGTTGTCTCTCTTATGTTCTTCCCTGCACTTACACCCTAAGCCAAAACAATGTACCAAGGCAGGGTTTGTTCCAAGCGAAGACTCGATGCCAGTGGTAAGCGTCCCCCTCCTTGGTTAATCAGGAGAGTTCGTTCTTGATACCCATTCTCATTCAAACAGCGGGGGTTTGGCTATACTTAGTCACCCTAAGGCAATAATAAGCGACGCTGATGCGGATTTACCCGTCTGCCACCTGGCTGCAATTTGAATCAGTCTGGATGTTAATACTAAAATTCGCTGTCAGTCCGGAAAAAATTTCTCCTTCCTCTGATGTTTTCGCAAATGCACAGCCGATTGTCAAAGTAAAAGAACTAAAATCAGTAGAACGTGCCACTTGCCTGATGGAAATTCATCCCCAACAGAAGCGGAAAAGCCACGTGGATAGCCCTATTCTGCAATCCGTCGCTATTTTGCCCGATTCATTTCGCATCAAAGATACCGACTCATTTTTTGCCATTCAACAAATCATTAACAACGCGCCTTAACACTTTTTTTACGCGGGCATTTTCCCTACAATCAGCATCATTATCTGCCATTGTGCAAAAAGAGGTTATTGAAATGGGCAACGCTAAACACAGCAAGTTATTGATCCTAGGCTCCGGCCCTGCGGGCTATACCGCCGCAGTTTATGCCGCACGCGCCAACCTGAACCCCGTGTTGATCACCGGTATGGAGCAAGGTGGCCAATTGACCACCACCACCGAAGTGGAGAATTGGCCGGGGGATGCTGAAGGGCTGACCGGCCCAGCCCTAATGGAACGTATGCGTGAACATGCGGCAAAGTTCGATACCAACATTATTTTCGACCATATCACCCGTGTCGAATTGCAAAAAGCGCCTTTTCGCCTATTTGGTGACGACGATAATGAGTACACCTGCGATGCCCTGATTATCGCCACCGGCGCATCAGCACGTTATTTAGGGCTACCGTCAGAGCAGCAGTTCAAGGGGAAAGGCGTTTCCGCCTGTGCGACCTGTGATGGTTTTTTCTATCGTAACCAGAAAGTCGCGGTAGTTGGCGGTGGCAATACTGCCGTAGAAGAGGCACTCTACCTGTCTAACATTGCTGCAGAGGTGCACCTGATCCATCGTCGTGACAGTTTCCGCAGTGAAAAGATCCTCATCAATCGCCTGATGGAAAAAGTAAAGAACGGCAACATTATTCTACACACCAACAGCACATTGGATGAAGTGCTGGGTGATCAGATGGGGGTGACAGGTGTTCGCCTGCGCAGTACTCAAGCTGAGGATAAAACCGAAGAACTGGCGGTGGCAGGTGTGTTTATCGCGATTGGCCATAGCCCAAATACGGCCATCTTTGGTGACCAGCTTGAGCTGGAAAATGGTTATATCAAAGTGCAATCCGGTATTCACGGCAACGCAACACAAACCTCTATTCCCGGGATATTTGCCGCTGGTGATGTTATGGATCACATCTATCGTCAGGCAATTACCTCTGCTGGGACTGGCTGTATGGCCGCACTGGATGCCGAACGCTATCTTGACAGCCTTGCGACGCAACAAACAGGTCAGTAAGCATGTTATAACGATGGCATACTGCGTGGTGGTTAGCCCGCAGGTGACCTCAAGGATGAGGTTTATCAACCCGGGAATAGCAGCCGCTTAGCCATTATTCCGCCAGTTTGCGTAGCGGCTGTGCTATTTTGCTGACGGCTGAGTAGCAAAGTAACCTGAGCGTTCAAACCATAGTGTTCAATCCATTGGTGTTAAAATAATGGCATCCAAACAATAGTGTTCAAACCATGGCGTTTATTTGTCTTGCTTGTGACTTAAGCGAACATTTCAACAGTACGTTAACCTAGCCTGTTGCTACGGGCATTGGCGGCACAGACTTTTCCGATGAAAAAAACCAGACAGCAGCAGTTGACCCGTTGGCTCAAGACCCAGAGTACTTTGGCACGGCGTTGGTTGCGTATTTCTATGCTGCTCGGCTTGGCAAACGGTATTTTAATCGTCGCACAAGCCTGGCTGTTAGCATCCTTACTCCATGCTCTGATAATTATCCATCAGCCACGGAGTGAACTTGTTTCATCATTTATCTGGTTGGCGGCGACTTTTGCACTGCGTGCCGTGCTCAGTGGGTTACGTGAACGGGTTGGTTTCATTTGTGGGCAGGTAATACGCCAACGGATGCGCGCTCAGGTGTTAGATAAACTGCAACAGCTCGGTCCAGCCTGGATACAGGGCAAACCGGCAGGCAGTTGGGCCAGCATCATTATTGAACAAATCGAAGATATGCAGGATTACTATGCGCGTTACCTGCCGCAAATGTATTTAGCCGTGCTTATCCCGGTGCTGATCCTGATCACCGTCTTCCCAATTAACTGGGCAGCCGGTCTTATCCTATTGGTAACCGCCCCGCTCATCCCGCTGTTTATGGCGTTGGTCGGTATGGGTGCGGCAGATGCCAACCGCCGTAACTTTGTTGCCCTGGCACGCCTGAGTGGCAATTTTCTTGATCGTCTGCGTGGGCTCGATACCTTGCGCCTGTTCAACCGTGGTCAGGCAGAAACCGCTCACATTGCCCGTGCTTCGGAAGATTTTCGTCAGCGCACCATGGAAGTCCTGCGCATGGCGTTTCTCTCCTCGGCGGTGTTGGAGTTCTTCGCCTCTGTCTCTATCGCCGTGGTAGCCGTCTATTTTGGCTTCTCTTACCTGGGTGAGTTGAATTTTGGCAACTATGGGACAAGTGTCACGCTGTTTGCTGGTTTTCTGGTGCTGATCCTGGCACCCGAGTTTTTCCAGCCGTTGCGTGATCTGGGTGCCTTTTACCATGCCAAGGCTCAGGCAGTGGGCGCGGCGGAAGCGCTGGAAAGTTTTCTTGCTGCCGAAGGGGAATCGATGGGTAATGGCACGCAACGCGTGGACAACCGCACCCCACTGACCTTGCAAGCACAGAATTTGGAAATTCTCACCCCCAATGGGGTGTTACTTGCCGGGCCACTTAACTTTACTTTGCCTGGCAACCAACGCATCGCCTTGGTTGGCCTCAGTGGTGCCGGGAAAAGTTCACTGTTGAATCTGTTGCTCGGTTTTCTTCCCTATCGAGGTTCATTACAGGTCAATGGCATTGAATTCCGTGAATTGTCAGCGGAAAGTTGGCGTCAGCAATTAGGTTGGGTTGGGCAGAACCCCCACCTGCCAGCAGCAACACTGCGCGATAATATTCTACTCGGCAACCCACAAGCCGATGAACGTCAACTACAACAAGCCATTGATCAGGCCTACATCAGTGAATTTCTGCCACAGTTGCCAGATGGGTTGGAAACAGAACTGGGCGATAGTGCAGCTCGCCTCTCTGTGGGGCAGGCTCAGCGCGTGGCCGTGGCGCGAGCGCTGCTAAGCCCACGCAGCTTGTTATTGTTGGATGAGCCAGCCGCTAGCCTGGATGCCCACAGCGAGCGTTTAGTGATGCAGGCATTGAGTGTTGCCTCCCATCAGCAGACTACGGTGTTGGTCACACACCAGTTGGAAGAGACGGTAAATTACGATCAGATTTGGGTGATGGATAGCGGTAAAATTGTCCAGCAAGGCAATTACGCCACACTCAGTACGCAACCCGGTCTGTTTGCCAACCTGATAGCCCACCGTCGCAGGGAGCTATAATCATGCGCGTTTTATTACCATTCCTGGCGTTATATCGCCGCCACTTAGGGATGATTATGCTAGGCATAGTCCTGGCAATAGTCACATTACTGGCCAGCATCGGCTTGTTATCGCTATCTGGCTGGTTTCTAGCCGCTTCCTCACTGGCGGGCCTGGCGGGGTTGTCTAATTTCAATTACATGCTACCTGCAGCCGGTGTGCGTGGTGCAGCCATTTTCCGCACTGCCGGGCGTTATGCTGAACGGGTAGTGAGCCATGATGCGACATTCCGCGTTCTATCGCAGCTTCGCGTATTCAGCTTTAAAAAAATTCTACCACTCTCCCCAGGGGGGATTGCCCGTTTTCGTCAGGCCGAATTGCTAAATCGATTGGTCGCGGACGTCGATACGCTCGATCACCTCTATCTGCGTGTGATTTCCCCGCTGGTCAGCGCCGCCGTGGTGATTTTAGTGGTCACCGTTGGCCTAAGTTTCATCGATGGTCAACTGGCGTTCACCCTGGGCGCAATTTTGCTGTTCCTGTTGCTGATCATCCCCCCGGTCTTTTATCGCGCGGGGCAGCCCATCGGGGCAGAACTGACCCAATTGCGCAGTCAATACCGCACCGGCCTTACTGCCTGGTTACAAGGGCAAGCAGAACTGGTGGTCTTTGGCGCACTCGAAAATTTCCGCCAGCAACTCAATGACACTGAACAGCGTTGGCAGCGGCGCCAATGGCAGCAAGTCTCTCTAGGGGGGCTCTCACAAGCATTAATGATCCTGGCCAGTGGTCTGACTGTCACCTTGTTGTTGTGGCTTGCCGCTGCAGGTATTGGCAACAATACTCAGCCCGGTGCACTCATTGCCCTGTTTGTTTTTGCTGCCTTGGCCTCTTTTGAAGCCATGCTCCCTGTAGCTGGCGCGTTCCAACACCTGGGCCAAGTGATCGCCTCAGCCACTCGGGTCAAGCAGCTCATCGATCAACAACCTGAAGTCACCTTTCCAACGCAGTCGGTATCGGGGCCAGAGCGGCAAACCCAAGCCTCACTGCAACTGAGTGAAATCACCTTTACCTATCCCAATCAACCGATAGCCGTGTTGAACAAAGTGACCTTGAATGTGGCTGCGGGCGAACAAATTGCCTTGCTGGGGCGCACGGGCTGCGGCAAATCTACCTTGTTGCAACTCCTTACCCGTGCCTGGGATCCAGACAGTGGACAGATCCAACTCAATGGTCAACCGCTGAGCGCTTATGATGAGCCCACCCTGCGTGCCATGACCAGCGTGGTTAGCCAGCGAGTTCATATTTTCAGCAGCACATTGCGTGACAATCTGCGCATTGCCGCCCCTGATGCCAGCGATGAGGTTCTGAGTGATATGCTGCAACAGGTCGGGCTGGGTAAGCTACTGGCTAACGAAGGGTTGAATGCCTGGCTGGGTGACGGGGGGCGCCAACTCTCTGGAGGTGAACAACGCCGTTTAGGGCTTGCCCGCGCGTTACTGCATCAAGCCCCGTTATTGCTACTCGATGAACCTACCGAGGGGTTAGATGCCGAGACCGAGCAACAAATCCTGGCTCTGTTACGCCAGCATTGTGCTGGCAAAACCTTGATTTTGATTACCCACCGTCTCTCTGGATTGGAGTATTTCGACCGTATTTGTGTGATGGATGGTGGACAAATCGTCGAGCAAGGAAATCATGTTGAGCTAATGAGCCAGCAGGGGCGCTATGCACAATTTCAACAGCGGCTGGGGAATCTGCCCCTTTGATACGGCCTGATACTGACTGGATCTGTCCTTAATGACACTCAGCAACCTCGCTGTTACTTGAATAAACCGAGATTTATGCAACTTTTTACTCTGTCACCGCAATCCATACTGTTTCCATCCCCGGAGCACGCACTGCGTGACCCTAATGGCCTGCTAGCTATTGGTGGTGACCTGGCACCGCCTCGGTTGATCGCCGCCTACCAGCAGGGCATCTTCCCCTGGTACTCGCCAGGGGAGCCGATTCTCTGGTGGTCACCAGACCCTCGGGCAGTGCTGTTTCCCACGGAATACCATCTTAGCCGCAGTTTTAAGCGTTTTCTGCGCAGTAATCCGTTCCGTATCACGCTTAATCAGGCTTTTGCTCAGGTCATCACCGCCTGTGCGCAACGTCCTGATGAAGGTACCTGGATAGGTGATGAAGTCCAGCAGGCTTATTTGCAACTGCATCAAATGGGCTACGCACACTCAATTGAAGTGTGGTTAGGCGATAAATTGGTTGGGGGGTTGTATGGTGTCGCACAAGGGGCACTGTTTTGTGGCGAGTCGATGTTTAGCCTGGTGACCAATGCATCAAAATGTGCCTTATTGGCTTTTTGCCGCCATTTTGTGGCATATGGTGGAGAATTGATTGACTGCCAGGTACTTAACCCTCACACTGCCGGGCTTGGAGCGAAAGAAATCCCGCGCAACCATTTTTTGCAGCAACTTGCTATACTTCAGCGCCGGGTTTTAGCGCCAGAATGTTGGTTGCCACAAGATATCAACCCTGATTTATGTAAGCACCTCCTTAAATCAAATGGTGATGAATATGGCCTCACAGTAGGTTAATGACCTCTTTCAATCACTAATTTTACGGAAACGCTGCATTATTCAGCGGCATTTCTTTACATAATGTAGGTTTTTCGGCATTATCTTGCCGGTTAAAAACTAAGGTAGTAACACCTAGAGGACTCAATGGCCAAAGAAGACAATATTGAAATGCAAGGCACCGTTCTTGATACGCTGCCAAACACCATGTTCCGCGTTGAATTGGAAAACGGGCACGTGGTAACCGCTCATATCTCCGGTAAAATGCGTAAAAACTATATCCGCATCCTGACGGGTGACAAAGTCACTGTAGAGCTGACCCCGTACGACCTGAGCAAAGGCCGCATTGTCTTCCGTAGCCGTTAATCGGTTCATCCATCACCTGCCAGTGGTGATTGCGAGGATGTGATCCCTCTTAGCGATAATTCTGTTTACCTAAGCAGCAAGGTTCAGTATCAAGTTCTCTTGGTGCGGGTAAACTGAGAGGGGGCTTTTCCATTCCCAGCACTGATTAAATTCAGACGTAAAAAAAGCGATGTCTAAACATCGCTTTTTTGTGTTTTATGCCTACCTATCACTTAGTGCATGGCACTTTCATCCGCTTTACGCTTCTGAGCACTGAGGAAGCCGTAAGTGAGCTTGTTATTCTCTTTATCCAGTTCGACTTTCACCGAACCACCATCAACCAAGGAACCAAACAGCAATTCATTGGCCAACGGTTTCTTCAGGCTTTCCTGCATGACACGCGCCATTGGACGAGCCCCCATCGCACGATCATAGCCTTTCACTGACAGCCAGTCACGGGCTTCGGCACTCACTTCCAGCGATACCCCCTTGGCATCCAATTGCGCTTGTAGTTCGACGATAAACTTGTCGACCACCTGCTGGATCACCGCGGTAGACAAATGGTTGAACCAGATAATGTTATCCAGACGGTTACGGAATTCTGGCGTAAACACTTTCTTGATCTCTTCCATAGCATCAATGCTGTTGTCCTGGGCGATCAAACCAATAGATTTACGTTCTGTTTCACGCACACCGGCGTTAGTGGTCATCACCAGAATAATATTACGGAAATCCGCTTTACGGCCATTGTTGTCAGTCAGCGTGCCGTTATCCATCACCTGCAATAGCAAGTTGAACACATCCGGGTGTGCTTTCTCAATTTCATCGAGTAACACCACCGCATGGGGATGCTTGATCACCGCATCCGTCAACAACCCCCCTTGGTCGTAACCGACATAACCCGGAGGCGCACCGATCAAACGACTGACGGTATGACGTTCCATATATTCGGACATATCAAACCTCAGTAATTCAATATCCAGTGCCTTGGCCAGTTGTACCGTCACCTCAGTTTTCCCGACGCCGGTTGGCCCTGCGAAAAGGAAAGACCCTACGGGTTTATGATCCTGCCCCAAACCGGCACGACTCATTTTAATGGCTTCGCTCAGCGCTTCAATGGCAGGATCCTGACCAAATACCAACATTTTCAGGCGATCGCTCAAGTTTCTCAATACGTCTCGATCACTGGCTGAAACTGTTTTCTCTGGGATACGAGCAATGCGCGCAACCACAGACTCGATATCTGACACATTAACGGTCTTCTTGCGTTTATTGGCCGGCAGTAAGCGGCTACGAGCCCCGGCTTCGTCAATGACGTCGATCGCTTTATCAGGCAGATGACGATCATTGATATATTTCACTGACAGCTCAACCGCTGCGCGGACCGCTTTCGCCGTGTAACGCACATCATGGTGCGCTTCATATTTACTTTTCAGGCCATTGATGATCTGAATTGTCTGTTCTGGCGTCGGCTCAGTAATATCTATTTTCTGGAAGCGACGCGCCAACGCGCGATCTTTTTCGAAAATACTGCTGAACTCCTGATAGGTGGTGGAGCCAATCACCCGGATCTTGCCACTGGAAAGTAATGGCTTAATCAGGTTGGCGGCATCCACCTGCCCGCCAGATGCCGCACCAGCACCGATGATGGTATGTATCTCATCAATAAACAGGATACTTTTTTTATCCTGTTCAAGCTGTTTCAGCAGCGCTTTGAAACGCTTTTCAAAGTCGCCACGGTATTTGGTACCCGCCAGTAGTGAACCGATATCTAACGAGTAAAGTGTGCATTCTGCCATCACCTCTGGCACATCGCCCTGAACAATCCGCCAGGCCAACCCTTCGGCAATCGCGGTTTTGCCCACCCCCGACTCCCCCACCAAGAGTGGGTTGTTTTTACGGCGACGACACAGGACTTGAATCGTCCGCTCCAGCTCACTGTCTCGGCCAATCAGTGGGTCGATGCCACCGACACGAGCCAGTTGATTCAGGTTAGTGGTGAAGTTTTCCATACGGTCTTCCCCCCCTGACTGATCTTCATTACTGGCCGAATTCTCTTCATTCGGCGCCTGGTCGGGCTGATCTTTACGCATACCATGTGAAATGAAGTTCACCACATCCAAGCGGCTGACATCATGTTTACGCAACAGGTAAGCGGCCTGAGATTCCTGTTCGCTGAAAATAGCCACCAGGACATTAGCGCCAGTGACTTCACTACGGCCAGAAGATTGCACATGGAATACGGCACGCTGCAATACGCGCTGGAAGCTGAGTGTTGGCTGTGTATCACGCTCCTCTTCGTTAGCAGGCAACGTTGGCGTGGTCTGTTCAATAAAGGCTTCCAGTTCCTGACGTAATGCCGCCAGATCCACCGTACAAGCCTCAAGGGCTTCTCGCGCGGCAGGGTTGCTGAGTAACGCCAGCAACAGGTGCTCCACGGTCATAAACTCATGTCTGTGCTCACGCGCTCTGGCGAAAGCCATGTTGAGACTGAGTTCCAGTTCTTGATTGAGCATAAGCACCTCCCCAATAGATCGCCTGTTCAGGCTTTTTCTTTCGTACAAAGCAACGGAAACTCATTCTCCCTTGCATAACGGTTCACCTGAGCCACTTTGGTCTCCGCCACTTCAGCGGTAAAAACACCGCAGATAGCTTTGCCATGATAGTGAACCGTGAGCATCAATTGTGTTGCACGTTCAGTATCATAAGAAAAGAACTTTCGCAGAACGTCAATCACAAATTCCATCGGCGTGTAATCGTCGTTGTTAAGTATCACTTTATACATTGATGGCGGCTTTACCGCATCAATCTGTTTTTGTTCGGCTAAATGTTCAAGATCCAGCCAACCATTACTATTGCCCATTGCTGATCATCTTCTCTGGTGCTCCATCGTTCCTCCTCGTTTGGCTGCCTGAGGCTTCCATGGCCTGGTGACAGCAATTGACACGAACTTGAGTCTATATGGAGACATCTTAAGGTTGTTCAAAGTAGTATCCCTTGATACTTCTATTTTATCATCATCATACTGAAGCTGCTGCATCACCTACCGAATTATTTCGCAACTTATTTGTTACTAAATGATGTCGGCAATGTTAACCAGATCAAATTTTAGTAAACCACTGCCTGCTGTCAAAGCCGATATCTTGACGTGACGACCATTTGCTCTAGAGTGTAAATTCGTGAGTTGCTGCTCTTTTGACCAAATAACACTCACCTGAATCAGTTATTCATCTCATCTGAAAAATAATTATGTTGCGAGGGATGTAAAAGCATGGAAACCGGTACGGTTAAATGGTTCAACAACACCAAAGGGTTCGGTTTCATCTGCCCTGAAAGCGGTGGTGAAGATATTTTTGCTCATTATTCAACGATCAAAATGGATGGTTATCGAACGTTGAAAGCAGGTCAACAAGTCAGATTCGATGTGCATCAAGGGCCGAAAGGGAATCATGCCAGCGTTATTATGCCTGTGGAAAACGAGGCATTGGCCTGATTGCGCCACCAGCCCCACCCTGCACTGTCAAACTAAACTGTCAAACTAAATGCAAATGCCAGCGGTCATTCGGCTGGCATTTTACTTAATGAACGTAGGTCTCGTTTACTCACGCGCCAGCGCATCAATCGGGTTCAGTTTGGCTGCTCGCTGTGCAGGTAAATAACCGAATATCACGCCAATCGCTGTAGAGCAGAAAAAAGCGCTCAGCAGAGCCGCCATTGAAAAGCTGAACTGCCAGCCGGGTAGCAACCCTTGTGCCAGCAAGCAGATAGAGAACGACAACAACATCCCCACTCCACCCCCGATCAGGCACACCAATACCGCTTCGATTAAAAACTGCTGCATGATGTCACCAGAACGCGCCCCTACCGCCATACGGATGCCAATTTCACGGGTGCGTTCTGTTACCGAAACCAACATGATATTCATCACACCAATCCCGCCAACCACCAGTGAGATCACCGCCACCAGGGTAAGGAATAATTGCATCGTATAGGTGGTTTTCTCCACCGCTTGTACCAGGCTGTCCATGTTATCAGTAAAGAAATCTTTCTTGCCATGGCGCAATGTCAGCAGTCGCGTAAGCTGCTGCTCCGCCTCTTGGCTATTATAGCCATCGCGAATACGCACCGTAATCGAATCAAAATAGTTGTTGCCCATGATCCGATTGCTCATGGTGGTATAGGGAAGCCACACTCTCAGCGAGCTGCTACCACCAAACATTGACTGCTTTTCCTGCGCGACACCAATCACCGTCGCAGGCATATTGCCCACCAAAATCACCTCACCCACCACATTCTCTTGATAGGGAAACAAGCGGCGTTGCGTATTGGCGTCAATCACCACCACCTGCGCTTGCGATTGCACTTGTACGGCATCTATACCTGAGCCTTGAGAAAAAGCCATCCCGTAAACCCGGAAATACTGCTCACTGACGCCAGCAACATTGGCTGCCACGTCTGTCTTGCCAAAACGCACGCGCATGCTACTGCTAATATTGGGTGAAAGTGCACGGACGTAAGGCTGTTCACGCAGTGCCTCAAGGTCGTCATATTTCAATGCTTGCCGATAGATAGGGTCATCATCACCAAAATCCTTGCCGGGATAAAGCTCCACCGTATTAGTACCAATAGATTTGATATCTGCCAGCACCTGCTGTTGAGCCGCATCACCAATCACCTTGATTGAGGCTACCGATGCAATACCGATGATGATCCCTAACATGGTCAATGCGCTACGCATCTTGTTAGTCGCCATAGAGCGCCACGCCATCACCAGCGCCTCGCGCCAACGCCCGGCCATCTGCCGCCAAGAAGCAACGGAGGTGGTCAACTCAAGCGTTTTAACTGGCCGCTTGCCTTGAAGCCGCGAACCAGAATCAGCAATGATTTCTCCATCACGGAGCTCAATAATTCTTTCAGCTTGTTGGGCGACAGACAAATCATGCGTAACAATAATCACCGTGTGCCCCTGCTCGCGCAGTTGCTTGAGCACCAGCATCACCTCTTCCCCGGAGTGGCTGTCCAGTGCCCCGGTAGGTTCATCAGCCAGGATCACCTGACCGCCATTCATCAGTGCCCGGGCGATACTGACACGCTGCTGCTGCCCACCGGAAAGTTGGTTAGGCCGATAAGTAACGCGCTCCGCCAAACCTAGGCGCGTTAACAAAGCGATGGATCTGGCACTGCGCGCAGCCTTACCCAACCCAGCGTACACTGCGGGTACTTCAACGTTCTGTGCCGCACTCAGATAGGGCAGTAAATGATAACGCTGAAAAATAAAACCGAAATGCTCACGCCGCAATTCCGCGAGTGCATTACTATCCAGTGTTGCCACATCCTTCCCGGCAATACGGTAAGTGCCACCAGAAGGTTTATCCAGGCAACCGAGAATGTTCATCAGGGTTGATTTGCCTGAACCAGAAGCCCCCATAATGGCCACCATCTCCCCCGCGTCGATACGTAAACTGATACTTTTCAGCACATCTACCGATTGCCCCGCAGAAAGATAGCTACGCCGAATATCACTCAGCTCTAGCAATACCGCCATCAGTTATTGCCCTCCGCAGCGCCACGGCTGACAATCACCTCCTCGCCTGCTTGCAATCCGCTGAGAATCTGCACCTCCAGGTTATTACGTATGCCGATCGTCACTTCCCGTTTCACTTCTTGGTTATGCTGCAATATCGAAACGTAATAGCGGTTTTCGTCAATTTGTTCCCCCAATGCGGTGAGTGGTATCACCAAGGCATCGCTGACTTCATCAAGTAATATATGAACCAGTGCGGTCATTTGCAGACGAAGTAAACCTTGCGGGTTAGGCACTGCAAAACGCGCATAGTAGAAAATAGCATTATTGATTTTCTCGGGTGTGGGTTGAATATCTTTCAACACACCTTCAAAGCGTTTGCCGGGGTCGCCTAATATGGTAAACCAAGCTTTCAGGCCGGGTTTCAGGTGAATCACATCCGCTTCTGAAACCTTCGCTTTCACCAACATGGTGCTCATATCTGCCAGCGTCAGGATATTGGGTGCCTGTTGTGCGGCAATCACCGTTTGCCCCTGCAAGGTGGTGATCTGTACCACATCGCCGTCCATCGGAGCCTCAATGCGCGTATAGGCTAACTTAATTCTGGCAGTGTCCAGACTGGCTTGATTTTTAGCTATTTGGGCCTGGGTGGTTGCAACTTGCGCCTTTTTCACTGCCAGTTCAGTGGTGAGCTTATCCAGATCCTGGCGTGACACCGACTGGGATTTGACCAACTGCTGGTTACGTTGCAGGGTCAGTGTCGCCAATTGCAGTTCTGCGTGCATTTGCTGCAACTGAGCGTGCAACTGCTGCAACGTTGCTTCACCTTCACGAATGCTGTTTTGCTCTTGCTGTGGATCAATGGTGGCCAGCAGTTGGCCCTTCTTCACTTTGTCGCCAATTTCAGCCTTTAGGCTCTGCAACTGTCCACTGACCTGTGCCCCGACATCCACCTTGCGCATCGCATCCAGCTGTCCTGTCGCCAAGACGCTTTGTTGCAAATCGCGCTTCGTCACCTTCACGGTTTTAAAATCCACTGGCGCAGGATGTGAGAAATGCCAATAGCCAAAAATAGCCAGCAGCACCAGAATGGCCCCTGCCCCCCACCAATACTTGTTACGCCCAATTAACTGCATCAATACTCATTCCCACAAAGGTGACCTGCAATGACTGAATGCACCATATAGTAACGCGATGAAATTACCACTGTTGATTTTTAATTGCCTAATCCATACTTATCAGGCCACCAATGTGTGAAGTGTAAAATTTAAAACAGAACATTAACTTACTCTTAAAAGGGATGTTACTTCTCTTTAAGGTTATTAAAACAGCAAACAAGCATATATTGGGCAAACAGAGATTTGTTGGGTACAAAGCGGCAAAAACATAATTTTTGACTTTTTTGCCGCTCTCCTTATCCCCTATACTACGTTTTGCTACTGCAACTGACGCTGTAGTGGCAAAGCATACCTCGGTCCATCCTGTCTGCAGTTAGCAGGCCGGTGAGCAAAGTCCATGCATAGGCCTGCTCATCACGCCAAGCTCTCTGCAACCTGGCAGGCCGTGAGTATGCTCGACAATTTTGTTCATCTGGGATTGGTTAGCCTTACGCTGCTAACGCTTCTGGACCGTCGAAACGTAATGAAAATGCTTTTGATCTACTCATTTTTAGGGCGTTTTTTAACTTACCGTGCTTTTGTGCCGCTATACCCAAGTTAAATCAAGTTACCATCAGGGGGTAACGGGTATGGAGAGCTACACATGGTACATAAAAATAATAGATAGGTTATTGAATGAGCAAACACACACCAAGCACCACTCCGCCGACAGATGCGGATTTTATGTTTTCTCCTATTCCACTCTCTGCCCGCCGCCCCACCTGGAAACAGGTGCTGGTCTGGGTTGGCTTTGGTTATGTTGCCACCGGGTTATTTATTGGTGGTGCATTAGCCGGTGTCGGCGGTAAACCCGGCTTACCCTTTCCCCAAGCGTTAATGGCCATTGCCATTGGGATGAGTATTTTATTCGTCCTAACCTCGCTGCTGGGCATTATGGCGCAAAAAACCGGGTTAAGCCTGGCGTTGATCAGCCGTTACTCTTACGGTCGGTTAGGGGCTAATTTACCGATGATTGCCATGGGGTTATTAACCTTGGGATGGTTTGCCGCCATTACCGGTATGGTTGGTGATATCTGGGGCTCTTTCCTCGGTAACCCTTCCGGGATCACTGTGTTTGATCCTGCACTTCATGGTTTTCAAGGCAGTGCCATTACATTAGAAGTCTTTTTAGCCTGTCTCATTTCCGGTCTGCTGTTTACCCTCACGTCACTCTATGGCATGAAAGGGTTGGAGATCATTGCCATACCGGTTTCACCGATCATCATGTTGATTGCGGTGACCACCGGTATCGCCATGCTGAATGAAGGGGGAGGATTAGCTGAGTTTATCACCCGTTCAGATCAAAATAGCGGATTACCTCTCTCCACCGCGATTACCATGGTGATCGGTAGCTGGATTGCTGGTGCCGTGATGGGCGTGGATCTGTTTCGTTTCAATAAATCAGTCGGAGCCGTGTTATGGGGAGCCGCCGCCTGCTTTATCTTCACCAATCCGTTATTGAACATTGTGGGTTATATCGGCACGGTCACCGTGGGTATGCCTAACTATGTCACCTGGATGCTGGGTAAAAGTGTGATATTAGCCAGTATCGGGGTACTCACCTGGACATTGTCCCTGTGGACGACCAACGATGCCGAACTCTACTGCAATTCACTTTATACCGGCCCGGTGCTGGATTCTTGCGGGATTAAAGTGAATAAGAAAACACTGATATTGATTGCCGGGATCCTGGGTACGCTGCTGGGTTCTCTGGGCTTTTATCAAATCCTGTTCTCTCAGTTTATCAACTATCTGGGCGTTATGGCGCCACCACTGGCAGGCCCATTACTGGCGGATTACTATCTGCATCGTCGCGGTAACTACGCCCTTGATCAGTTGCACCAGCAGCCTCGCTTTAACTGGGCTGGGGTGATCAGTGCGGTTTTCGGTATGGGCATCGGGTTAGCCTTTTCACTGCTTAATATCTTGGCAAACTGGCCTACCGGATTATTGGCTCTGCTGATCACCATCGTCACCTATACACTCATCCAGGCAGTATTTGGTCAAAAACAGTGCGCCACCAATTGAACAGAAGGGAAAAAAGATGAAAAAAGTCATGCTCAATGAGTTCAGCACCGCGGAGTTGGAAACATTATTTCAGCAAAAGCAAATTGACAGTGTAATTGCTATTTTCGGTAGTTGTGAAAGCCATGGTGGGCATCTGCCCCTCGGCCCCGATCTGTTTGTGCCAACCGAAGTGGCCAAGCAAGCGGCACAACGCCTGGATCGCACTCTGGTGTTGCCAGGCGTTCCCTATGGAACCTCCATGCACTATAACGCCAACCCGATGGCCATCACGCTCCGTTTTGAAACGGTTATCGCCCTGGCGGAAGATATGTTTGAAAGCCTGATTCAATATGGCATCAAGCATATCTTTGTCCTCAATGGTCATGATGGCAATATTGCCGCCCTTGAAATTGCCCAGCGTAAAGTCAAGGCGCGCCATAAAGAGGTGGTATTTGCCTTTTTACCGGCTTGGTGGTCTATCCTTGGTGATCGTCTGGGGCCAGACTTTTTCGCCAGTTGGGATGGCTTGGGCCATGGTGGTGAAGGGGAATCATCAATTACCGCTGCCGTTTGCCCTGAGTTATGCGACCTGTCTAAAGCAGTGCGCCAAATGCCTGAAGATGCGCTGCGCTACAGTAAGCATATCCAGCTAATCTGGGATATCGCTGAAGTTTCAGCTACCGGTGCGACAGGCGACCCAACATTTGCCAGTATCGAAAAAGGCCAGAAAATGCTGGCGGCACTGGTGGATATCGTCGTAGAGAACATCCAGGAACTGGAGAAAACTGACTGGAATTATGACCGCCGCTGTGACTAAACAAGTGTAGGTTTATCAGTTATGCAAACGGCAAGGTGCTAGCACCTTGCCGTTTGATTAGCAGCTTGCTGAAGGCAGCATCGTGCCCCCAACTAAAACTTAATCTGCCCGCCCCCTAGCCAACCAAATGACACGGGAAAACAACTTTTTCAACAGCGGCGGTATTGAACTGGTACCCCACTCCCCCGCCTGCATCGCCACTTCAAGCGCCAGATCGGGTTTTGATGAGTGATGCACTGCTTTGATGATCACTTTGCGTGCTGGCATCTGAACTTTTAACGGTACCGAGGCCACCCGATGATAAACGGCACTGAACCCCTCACGATACATAAAATGCTCCATATCCAGCGCTGGCAGCGGCGTCAAACGGTCACGCTCACTATCTTCATGGCTATCCAGCAAGCTGCGCACGGTATTGGCATATTTCTTTCCTGCGTCATCACCGTCAACTAAGGCATGCCATTCAATACCCATGCGCCGGGCAAATTTCAGCAGGGGTTTTAAGCCACATTGGGCGAATTCGATCACTCTGATCCCTTCAGCTTCAAAGTGATAACCACACTGACGTGCCAATTCATTGAGCAACCAAACTTCCGTTTCCCCCTCTACCAACAGCCAGCAACGGGCAAACAACGACGCCGGGCGATTAAAACGGATATGGAAGGCAATACGCCGCCCATCTTCCACACTTAACCCCTGCGGCCCAAGGCGGTAGGTTGCCACACGCGCAGATTCACGCACCAGCCGGCATATGTTTTCTACCGGTACCAGTGAAACCAGCGCGCTGGAGTTGGTGGTGGTAATACGTTGCAATGGCATCAGGTTAAGCAGATTCCAGGCCACTGACAGCATAATGGGGTGCAGACGCGTTTCCGGATCCTCCACCAATAACAGTGGCCGGGTATGCGGATCGAGTTTTAAGTTACCTTTGGCTTGCACCAACGTAGAGAACATCCCTAACAAGATCAGCCGCATGCTACGGCTATTGGGTTCTCCAATCATGCGGTTAATGCTATCCAGCGAGCGCCATGCTTGCTGTTCAGACCGTTGCCGATGGCGATGCGTTCCAACCGCCTGCGAGCCCAGTTCAGCAAAATAGTGCTCAAGTAGTTGCTGCATGGCAGTCAATCCCTGACGCAGCTCTGAATTGGTCAATTTTTGTGGATTACGCACCAGTTCCCGTGTGAGTTGCTCTAGTTGTTGCATCAAAGCGCTATTATCGGCAGCAAGATGTTCATTCAGCGGGCTGGGGCGCAAACGTCGAATAAAGCGGGCATCACGCAAACGCAATACCGGGTGAATACGGATCAACGCATGAACCAACTGGTTGATATGATGCAAATGCAAAGCATTGCCACGGGTGTCGAGGAAACGACGCCAGGTACACACCGTGCCATCGTCCGCCAACTCGCCGGCACAACTGAAGTAAATACGGTTGAGGTTATCGTCCCCTTTCGACCAGAGTGGTGCAAGTTGGCGATAACGTGGCAGGTGGGCATGACCGATATCTTTTTCACAAAAGGTAAAGATAACCTGCAAATGACGCTCTTTTGCCGCTTCATCGCCGGGTGGAAAGTAAAAATCTCTGGCTTCAAAGTGATAAAGCGTCTGCTCCGGTGCCAGTAAAAAGGTCATGGCATCCAACAGGCTGGACTTACCCCAGGCATTCTCACCGATTAATACCGTGTTATCATTTAACTGCAATGAAAGCCGATTTATGCCTCGAAATCCTACAATTTCAACTCGTTCTAAGAACATCTAGCGGCTCCTGTGCACACCATGGTTATTGCCAATACTGCCAAGGTTGACGCGTTGGTGACCTACCTGCATCTTGCTGCACCTTAATGACCCAGTCTATGCGAGTTGCAGATAAGCGGCAAATTGAATGAACTTGGGTATAATCCGCCAGCCTCTGATAAACTCCTATCAAAATTACCAGGCTCGTATTTAATTATGTATTCAGGACTGCTGATTATTTTATTACCGCTGATCGTCGGTTACCTTGTCCCACTACGCAGCAACACCCTGATTCAGGTTATTAACCGTCTGCTCGGATGGATGGTGTACGTTATTCTGTTTTTTATGGGGATCAGCCTGGCGTTTCTGGAAAACCTGGCCATTAATCTGGTTTTGATCTTTCAATACACTGCGGTGTTTTTCCTGTGTATCTGCTGCGCCAATCTCCTGTTACTTTCTGTGTTGGAACGCTATCGTCCATGGCGGCACCCCAACAAACAGTTAAAACCCCCCTCTCGCCTGCATATGGCACTGGAATCACTGAAGCTTGGTGGCGTGGTTCTCGCGGGTTTTGCGCTAGGGTTAACCCAGTGGCACTGGCTGCAACTGGCGGGTAAAGGCAGTGAGTATGCCTTGATTTTCCTGCTATTACTGGTGGGGATCCAACTACGCAATAATGGCATGACCCTGCGCCAGATAGTGCTAAACCGTCGTGGTCTGGTGGTGGCGGTGGTGGTGGTAGTCAGTTCATTGGCTGGTGGCGCGTTAGCGGCACAATTGCTGGGGCTTTCGCTAAAAACCGGTTTAGCAATGGCATCAGGGTTTGGCTGGTATTCACTTTCCGGTATTTTGATCAGCGATGCCTACGGCCCGGTGATGGGCAGCGCCGCTTTCTTTAACGATCTGGCGCGGGAACTGGTGGCCATTATGCTGATCCCGACACTGGCTCGCCGCAGCGGTTCTACCGCCTTGGGATTATGTGGCGCGACATCCATGGACTTCACCTTACCGGTGCTACAACGCAGTGCCGGGCTGGACATGGTGCCTCCGGCAATTGTACACGGGTTCCTGTTAAGCTTGTTAGCCCCGATACTTATCGCGCTGTTCTCTTAATGATGCCGTTCAGCGCCGCCGGCGCTAAAAGAGAATGATTCCTGTTTTCAGGTTAATTTGTTCTAAATCAAATTAAGTTAATATTGCATTAAAAATGCCTTTTTAAGCCACGCCTGCCGATCTATGCTCATAAACAGGTATATAAAATGCAACTTTAAAAAGGAAGCGATCATGTTTTGTGTGCAATGTGAACAAACCATCCGGACATCTGCAGGCAATGGCTGTTCTTACGCTCAAGGTGTATGTGGAAAAACAGCTGAAACCTCTGATCTGCAAGATCTGTTGGTTGCCGTGTTACAAGGGCTATCTGCATGGGCTTTACAAGCGCGGGCGTTAGGGATTATCGATCATGACATCGACCATTTTTCACCCCATGCCTTCTTCTCGACGCTGACCAACGTCAACTTCGATTCTCAGCGCATTATCGGCTACGCTCGTGAGGCTGTCGCGTTGCGCGAATCACTGGCGGCACGTTGTCGTCTGCTTGATGCCAGTGTCCGGATTGATCACCCGCTGGCAGCACTGCAACTAGCGGGAGACGATATGTCCGCTCTGCTACAGCAGGCGGCACAGTTTGCACTCAATAGCGATAAAGCTGGCGTCGGTGACGATATTCATGGGCTGCGCATGCTGTGTCTGTATGGGCTGAAAGGCGCCGCCGCTTATATGGAACACGCTCATGTATTGGGGCAGTCGGATAGCCAAATCTATGCCGATTATCATGCTTACATGGCTTGGCTGGGCGCACTGCCGACCGATGTTGATACCTTGCTAAACAACGCCATGGGCATCGGCAAAATGAACTTTAAGGTGATGGAGATGTTGGATCAGGGGGAAACCCTGGCGTTTGGTCATCCACAACCCAGTTCGGTCAATGTTCGCCCTGTTGCCGGCAAAGCGATTCTGATTTCCGGTCACGACCTGAAAGACCTGCAACTGTTACTGGAACAAACCGCAGGCTCTGGCATCAACGTCTACACCCATGGTGAAATGCTGCCCGCCCATAGCTATCCAGAGCTGAGTAAATATCCCCATTTGGTGGGGAACTACGGTGGCGGTTGGCAGAATCAACAAGTTGAGTTCGCCAAATTCCCTGGCCCAATCGTCATGACCTCCAACTGTATTATCGATCCCAATGTCGGTAATTACGCGGATCGTATCTGGACGCGCAGCATGGTCGGCTGGCCGGGCGTTAATCACCTGGATGGTGACGACTTCAGTACCGTTATCAACCAGGCACAACAGCTTGCGGGTTTTCCCTACAGTGAGATTGAACAGCAGATCACCATCGGCTTTGGTCGTCAGGTGCTCCTCAATGCGGCGGATACCGTTATTGACCTGGTGGCACAGAAAAAACTGCGCCATGTCTTCCTGGTTGGCGGCTGTGATGGTAGCCGTGATGACCGCAGCTACTTTACCGATTTTGCCCGTAATATTCCGCAAGACTGCCTGATTATGACCTTGGGTTGTGGCAAATATCGCTTCAACAAGCTGGAGTTCGGTACGTTGGAAGGCTTGCCGCGCCTGCTGGATGTGGGCCAGTGCAACGATGCCTATTCAGCGGTGATGTTGGCGGTGAAGCTGTCAGAAAAACTCGGTTGCAGCGTCAATGATCTGCCACTCAGTCTGGTGCTCTCCTGGTTTGAGCAAAAGGCGATTGTTATCCTGCTGACGCTACTGTCACTGGGGGTTAAAAATATCCTGACCGGCCCCACCGCTCCGGCGTTCTTGACCGATAACCTGTTGGCGATCCTCAACGATAAATTCGCCATGCGCCCAATCACCAGCGTTGAACAAGATTTGCAAGGTATTCTCGGCTAATGCTGCTTCCCCGGGGCTGCCAGTTGCGGCCCCTCTATTTTTAAGGTGATTGAAGTGACCCAACCCAGCCCATTTTGCCCTAATCAGATGCAAGTACACTCCCTGCAACAGGAAACTGCTGACGTTTGGACACTGAATCTGATCACTCCCGGCGTTTATTCCTATCTTCCCGGCCAGTATGCCTTAGTCAGTATCCGTAATAGTGAAGAAATATTGCGCGCCTATACGCTCTCTTCCTCCCCTGGTTTAAGCCGTTTTATCAGTATCAGTGTCCGCTGCCTGCCAGACGGTACCGCTTCCCGCTGGCTGACTCAGGAGGTCAAACCGGGTGATCAGCTCTGGCTATCAGATGCTCAAGGGGACTTCAGTTGTGCGCTGTATCCCAGTGACCATTACCTGATGCTCGCTGCTGGTTGTGGCGTTACACCAATAATCTCTATGTGCCGCTGGTTAGTCAGCAACCGCGCGCAATGCGATATCCGCGTGATCTTTAATGTTCGGAGCCCATCTGAGGTCATTTTTGCCGATGAGTGGCAGAAATTAGCGGCTCAACACCCACAATTGCAGTTAACGCTGATGGCTGAGCAAGAGGCAACTCCGGGTTTTCTCACCGGCCGCATCAATGAGCAGGTGCTGCGACAAGTGGCACCGGATATTGCTTCACGTACCGTGATGACCTGTGGCCCCGAGCCTTATATGCAACAAGTGGCGCAACTGTGTCAGCAACTGGGGGTTCCGCCGGCTCAATTTCATCAGGAACAGTTCCATACTCCATCAGCACACACTGACCCACTGGCTGATCAATTGATACTGCGTATCAACCAGCCACTCCGTGAATTCCGTATTCCCGTGGGCAGCACCCTGTTGGCCGCCTTGGAGATGCATCAACTACCGGTCAATGCAGCCTGCCGCGCTGGGGTATGCGGTGCTTGCAAAATCCGCATTCTCAGCGGCAAATACAGCACCACCAGTACGATCACGCTAACGCCCAAAGAGATCGAAGCAGGTTATGTGTTAGCCTGCAGTTGCCTGTTGGAGGGTGATACCACACTGGCCTAATGCGTATCCGTCGTCAGGCGATTTGATAAGTAGGATCAGGATGCAACCACACCCTTTATACTCGTTATACTTCAAGCTGCCTGGGTGTTGGCTGCCCTCGTTCACCCTAGTCACATAGTTAGCTATGCTCCTAGGGATTCGCTCAGTTGCCGCCTACATGCAACTCGAATTATTTTGCGTATATACTTCAAGTGGCTTGGCTGTTGACGGCAGTTACTCTGCTCATCACTGAGGCTTAGCGCATCAGGGCCGCAGTAGCCTGATTAATGACGGCTAGACAACAGGTTGAATCAAACGGGCTACTGGCGTGCTTGCCGACATTTTCTTCACGCCAAACAAGAAAAAACCATTTTATTTTCTGCTTTTCCCTCTCGGCAATCGGGTTATTATAACTATTCACCCATCATCAAACGTTCAAGGTTCCCTATGTTCATCGATTTACGCAGTGATACCGTTACCCAACCCAGCGCAGAGATGCGTAGCGCCATGGCACGTGCCGATGTTGGCGATGATGTGTATGGTGACGATCCTACCGTTAATGCTCTACAAACCGAAGCCGTCAGGCTTTCAGGCAAAGAAGCCGCGCTGTTCCTGCCCACCGGAACCCAGGCTAATCTGGTGGCTTTATTGAGCCATTGCCAACGCGGTGAGGAATATATTGTCGGCCAGCAGGCACATAACTATAAATATGAAGCCGGTGGTGCCGCAGTCCTCGGCAGTATTCAGCCACAACCTATCGAAGCCGCGCCGGATGGTACGCTACCATTGGATAAAGTCGCAGCCGCCATCAAGCCCGACGATATTCACTTTGCCAGAACCCGTTTATTGAGCCTGGAAAATACCATCAGTGGCAGAGTGCTACCGTTAGCCTATCTGCAACAAGCCTGGCAATTCACCCGTGAACGGCAGTTAGCCCTGCACATTGACGGGGCGCGCATCTTCAACGCTGCCGTGGCACTGAATGTACCGCTAAAAACTATCACCCAATATTGCGATACCTTCACCATCTGTCTGTCAAAAGGCTTAGGTGCACCGGTTGGTTCGTTACTTTGCGGTAGCCAGGAGTTTATCCAGCGCGCGACTCGTTGGCGCAAAATGACCGGTGGCGGTATGCGTCAAGCCGGTATCCTGGCAGCGGCTGGGTTGTATGCTTTAGAACACAATGTTGAACGGCTAAAAGAAGATCACGATAACGCCAAATGGCTGGAACAGCAGTTACGTGCTATTGGATTAGATATTGCCGAACCCGGCGCACAGACCAACGTATTATACCTGCACCAATCGCCGGAACTGGCAGCCAAACTGGGGCCATGGATGCGAGAGCGTGGGGTGCTGATCAGTGCCGGGCCATTGACCCGTATCCTCACTCACCTCAACGTCAGCCGCCAAGACCTGCAAAAAGTGGTCAATCTGTGGCAGGAATTCTTGCAGCAACATGCCTAAAATCGCCTCAACCCGGCAAGTTACCGCGTAATTGCGGTAACTGGTTGCCAACTGAGCTAAGACGCCCTGATAAAATATCAGGGCGTGCTATTCAGCCGGTTATCGCCGCCACAAAGCGGCGGGTAATTTGCTGAGGGCGGGTGATCGCCCCCCCAACCACCACCGCATGAGCCCCTAATGCCAGACAACGAGCGGCCATTTCTGGCGTTTCAACATTCCCTTCGGCAATCACCGGCAAGTTCACCGCAGCCACCACCTCGCGCAGAAAACGGAAATCCTCTTGCGCCAGCTTTTTCCCGGCAGTTTCTTTGGTATAACCATGCAGTGTGGTTCCCACACAATCGAAACCTAACTCACTGGCAATTTTTGCCTCTTCCAAGGTGGCAATATCCGCCATCAGCAATAGCGCCGGGTATTTAGCACGAATGGCAGCTATCAAGGCCGGTAACTGCAACGCCCCTGGGCGTGGATAGAGTGTGGCATCCAAGGCAATCATCTGCGGCGCCACCGTCATCAATTGATCAATCTCCGCCAGGGTTGGCGTAATATAGACCTCACTACCCGGGTAATCCTGTTTGATAATGGCAATTACCGGTAACGCCACCGCCTGCATAATCGCTTTGACATCTGCTACGCTGTTGGCGCGGATCGCTGCCGCCCCGCCCTGCTCGGCAGCCAGCGCCATACGCGACATAATAAAATCACTGTGTAGAGGTTCATCTGGCAAAGCCTGGCAAGATACCACTAGCTTCCCTTTAATCTGCTGCAAAATCGATACGGTCATAACCCCAATAACTCCTCTACTTCATTTTTAATAATGGTGACATGGGGCCCATAAATCACCTGTACCCCATTGCCACGGATAATCACCCCGCGGGCACCCGAGGCTTTTAAAGCCGCTTCATCAATGTGATCACTCTGTTTAAGCGTGATACGCAAGCGCGTGGCACAACAATCCAATTCGACGATATTCTCTTTGCCCCCTAACGCAGTCACTACCTGTTGTGAACGGTCACTGGCGGGTTGAAGGGTTTCCGTTTCCAACTCATCACCGCGCCCTGGGGTTTTGAAATTAAAGCGAGCAATCGGAAGCGGAAAGTGAAGTAATAGAGGAAGAACCAAGGGATGCCGACCAAGGGGACGTACATCCAATGGGTTTTGGCTTCCCCTTGCAAAACACCGAACAGGATAAAATCGATAAAACCACCGGAAAACGTCTGGCCGATAGTAATGTGCAGGATATGCGCCAACATAAACGCCAAACCATCAAAGATGGCATGAACTACATACAATGCCGGGGCAACAAACAGGAACGAAAATTCAATAGGTTCAGTAATCCCGGTCAGAAAGGAGGTTAACGCCGCAGAAAGCAGCAACCCGCCAACACGTTTGCGGTTTTCAGGCTTGGCACTTTGATACATCGCCAGGCAAGCCCCTACCAACCCGAACATCATGGTAATAAAGCGGCCCGACATAAAACGTGCAGTACCAATGTAGAACTGTTGGGTATTGGGATCCGCTAACTGAGCGAAGAAAATACGCTGCGTGCCCTCAACCAGTTGCCCATTAACCACTTCACTTCCCCCAAGGGCTGTGGTCCAGAAAGGCAGATAAAAGATATGGTGCAAACCAAATGGGCCCAGCATACGCAGGACAAACCCATAGATGAACGTCCCCAGATAGCCGGTGGCATCCACTAACCCGCCGAGACTGAAAATCACTTTCTGGAAGTGCGGCCAAATTAGGGTCATCACCGCGCCGACGCCAATGGCCGCAAAGGAACTGATGATAGGAATAAAACGTGAACCGCCAAAGAACCCGAGAAACTGCGGCAAAGCAATTTTGTTATAGCGGTTATGCAGATACCAAGTCACCAACCCAATGATGACACCACCAAAAACCCCGGTTTCCAGCGTCTGAACCCCGAGGATCATGCCTTGACCTACGGCACTCGGGTTATCAATGGCCAGGGTGCCACTGATCTTCAGCAACGCATTAATCGTGGCATTCATCACCAAATAGGCAATTAACGATGCCAGCCCGGCCGTACCTTTATCACTTTTGGCTAAGCCAACCGCCACGCCAACAGCAAACAGCACCGCCAAATTAGCAAATACCGTCGCCCCGGCACTGGCCATTACCGTGAAGAGCCCCTGTAACCAGCCGATATTCAGAAAAGGGTAAGCTTCAACGGTGTTCGGGTTGGAAAGCGCGCCACCAATCCCTAACAGTAACCCGGCCGCCGGTAGTACGACGATGGGTAACATAAATGACTTACCAAAAAGTTGGGCTTTTTCAAACCAACTTCCTGATGTTTTTCCTCCTGGCCTTGACATAAATTTTCTCCTTTAATATTTATTTTAGATAAAAATTATTACCACAAATAAATATAAAGTATGAAAATAAAATTCAAAACAATGATGTGCTTCACAAGCTGCGGATTTTGCTGGCGGGAAGGGAAGATCTTCCGTCACAATAGGGCAGAGATAGCCAACTAGGTAACGTGATGAATACTGGAAATTTGTTATTACGTCTTAAGCAGAATTTGACGAGTTACAGTCCTACACTGCAAAAACTCGGCAATTTTGTTATTGAAGAGTCTTCCAGGGTGCTCTACTTTACCATCACTGAGTTGGCCCGTGAGAGTGGAGCCAGCGAAGCCAGTGTTACCCGCCTCTGCCGCCATCTGGGCTGCAAAGGCTACACCGAGTTTAAAATGGCGCTGGCACTGTGTGTGCAGCAAAATCAACCGGAAGTGGCGTCAGACCTCAGCTCAACAGAAAGTTTGATCGAAGAAAGCGTACAAGCGCTGCGTGATACCGGGGCGCTACTTGACCATCAGGCATTACAACTGGCAGCCCAAGCTTTGCACCAGGCAAAAGCCGTGCAAATTTATGGCGTCGCCGCCAGTGCGATCATTGGTGATTTCCTGCAATACAAGTTATTACGTGTGGGTAAACCGGCACTGCTTTTTAGCGATATGCATCGTGCCGCAATGAATGCCACCTCACTGGGCCCACAGGATGTGCTGATTGCCATTTCCAGTTCAGGCTCCACCAAAGATATTTTACATGCGGTCACCTTAGCCAAACAGCAACAGGCCCAGGTGATTGTTATCAGCAACACCCAACGCAGCCCTTTGGCTAAACTGGCGGATATTTTACTGGTAGCTGCCAAACCGGAAGGCCCACTCAACGCGGGCACATTGCCAGCCAAAGTGGGGGCGATGTTATTGGTGGAGTTTATGGTGGCAGAACTGACCAAACAGGCTGCGGGCTATAACCAGGCCATTGAGAATACCGCCCGTGCCACCTTCCCATTGCTGTTGTAAGGTCACACCACCATACGGCCATAAAGCCAATATCCTGCGGCCAACATCGCCAGCAGATTAACCACTACACTGAGAATAAAATACGTTTTAAAGGGCTGTTTTTGCGTTTTATGCCGGAAAAGCTGTTGCCCAAGAAAGCCCCCTATCCAGCCCCCCAGTATCCCAAACAGTAACAGGGTGAACTCTGGCAACCGTTGCCACCCCTTGCTGGCAGCCAGTTTGTCGCCACCATAGAGCAACAGGGTCAACACATTGACCAGCAACAGCCACCCCCATAATGGATGGGGAATAAACTGGCAGCCAATAAAAATCAGCAACAGCATCAAATAACAAAAATAATTGATTTTCATTGGCATAGGCTCAAATGGATGTAAGGTGTAATAAGGAACACATTGAAATGATAGCAAGTATAACTGCTGCAATTCATCAGCAAATTTGGCATTCTGTAACGACCGCTTATATTACTGACAAATTGACGACAAGGCAGCAATAATGACTCCCCAACGTATTTTGGTTCTTGGTGCTAGTGGCTATATCGGTCAGCATCTGATCCCCTGCTTGGCTCAACAGGGTCATGAAGTCACCGCTGCCGCACGTCGCATCGAATGGTTGGAGCAACAAAACTGGCCGCAGGTGAACTGCCGCTATGTTGATGTTTATCGCCCTGCCACCCTGCCCGACGCTTTATGGCAAATCGATACCGTCTATTACCTGATCCACGGAATGGGTGATGGCGAGCATTTTATCGAAAAAGAGCGTCAAGCCGCAGAAAACCTGCGTAATGCGCTGCGAGATTCTCAGGTCAAGCAAGTTATTTTCCTCGGTGCTCTGCAACCAACAGGGGAAAGCTCCCCGCACCTGGTGGCGCGTAAACTGACCGGTGAGATCCTGCGGCAAAGTGGGATACCGATAACAGAACTGCGCGCCGGTATTATTATCGGCCCAGGTTCCGCGGCTTTCGAGATTATGCGCGATATGGTTTACAACATGCCGGTCCTGACCCCGCCACGTTGGGTACGCTCCAAATCCTCGCCGGTCGCCTTGGATAATCTGCTCACCTACCTGACCGAGTTATTACAGCATCCTGCAACAGAAAGCCGGATTTTCGACGTTGCTGGCCCGGAGTACATCAGCTACCAAACCATGTTTGAACGTTTTATTGCCATCAGCGGTAAAAAACGTTGGTTGATCCCAGTTCCTTTGCCGACGCGCTTTATCTCAGTCTGGTTTATCAGCATGATTACCTCGGTGCCGCCGTCCATTGCCAAGGCCTTGATTCAGGGCCTTAACCATGACTTACCCGCTAATGGTCAACCGCTGCAAACGTTAATCCCACAGCCACTACAAACCTTTGATCAGGCAGTCACCCTCACCCTACGCCGCGAAGAAGAAGTTACCGACTCTGCAGACTGGGGTTACGCCCCTGAAGCCAGAGCCCGCTGGCGCCCAGGCTACGGCTTCTACCCCAAACAAGCTGGCTGCGCAGTGGAAACCGCCGCCTCCAGTGAAGCCTTATGGCATGTGGTTCAACAATTGGGCGGCAAAGAAGGCTATTTCTATGCCAATATCTTATGGGAAATCCGCGCCCGGATGGACGATATGCTGGGCAACGGTGTCGTCTATGGTCGACCACAGCGGGAAACCTTAGCGCTCGGCGATGTGGTGAATGGTTGGAAAGTGATCACGCTAAAACCGTTGCAACAATTAGCCTTGTTGTTCGGCATGAAGGCTCCAGGGCTTGGGCGCTTGACCTTCACCATCAAAGATCTGGGTGATCGTCGCCAACTTGATGTCCGTGCCTGGTGGCATCCTGCTGGTTTTCGCGGGTTGCTTTACTGGTTTGTCATGATGCCAGCCCATCTGTTTATTTTTCGTGGTATGGCCAAACGCATTATTAAGCTAGCAGAACAAAAAGATAATTTATCTCACTGAGATTGAGATGAGTTTGGTTTTTATTGGTGCAAAAATGAAAAACAAGTGGCGTCTGCTCTGCTCGACCGCACCATTTGCTGATACAGTTATACTCTTCATACTTCAAGCTGCTTGGGTGTTAGCTGCGCGCTGTCACCCCAGTCACATAGTTAGCTATGCTCCTGGGGACTCCATCGCTGGCCGCGTTACTCGCCCCAAGCTGGGCCTCGCCCTAAAGGGCCAGCGCAAGCGCTGTTCAAAACGCTCAGCGTTTTGTCAAGCAACTCGAATTATTTTGGGTATAGCTTCTTTCCGATTGCATAGCGCTTCAAATCACGGAACAATGGCGCACATTGGGTAATCGCCTCCGGCAAGCAAAACAACCGCTTGATTTTGGGTAAAATAGAGTTCGTTATGAAGGTATTGGTCACTGGTGCAAGCAGTGGGTTAGGCCGTAGCGCCATTGAATATCTTTGCCGTCAAGGCATCGCGGTACGCGCCACCAGCCGTAATCAGGCGTTGGGTTCTCTGCTGGAAAAAATAGGCGCGGAGTTTATTCATGCCGACCTTAGCAACCTGGTTTCTACGCAAGCTAAAGCCATGTTAGCGGGGGTGGATGTGCTATGGCACTGCTCTGGTTTTACCTCTCCGTGGGGGACTGAACAAGCCTTTGAACTGGCTAACGTCCGCGCCACGCGTCGTTTGGGTGAGTGGGCGGCGGCTTATGGCGTCTCACAGTTTATCCATATTTCCTCACCGGCAATTTATTTTGACTACCGCCATCATCACCATCTGCAGGAAGATTTCCGCCCACAGCGCTATGCCAATGAATTTGCCCGCAGCAAAGCAGCAAGCGAACAAGTGGTACAGCACCTGGCGTTATCCAACCCGCAAACTCACTTTACTATTTTGCGGCCCCAAGGGTTGTTTGGCCCACACGATAAAATATTGTTACCGCGCCTGCTGCAGATGATTAAGCAGTGCGGCAACCTGCCGTTGCCCCGTGGCGGTGACGCGCTGGTGGATATGACCTATCAAGAAAACGCGGTACATGCGATGTGGCTGGCAACCCTGAAAACAGACACCCCATCAGGGCGTGCCTACAATATCACCAATCAACAAGTGTGCCCGCTGAAGCATGTGATACAGCAATTCATTGATCAGCTCGATATAAAATGCCGTATCCGTTCAGTGCCTTATCCGCTATTGGATCTTATCGCCAGAGCCATGGAAAAGCTGAACAGCAGCAACAACAAAGAGCCACTGTTCACGCATTATGGCGTTGCTAAACTCAATTTTGACCTCACGTTGGATAACACGCGGGCACAACAAGAACTGGGTTATCAACCGCTGATCTCACTGGAAGAGGGCATTACTCATACTGCTCGCTGGCTGGCAGAACACGGCAAACTGCACGGCCTGTGATTAGCGCCCCTGCCCATATTTGCTGAGCAAGGCATCAATAATCGCTTCACTTTCGGCATCCGGCTTACCGCGATGATCGCCAGGTCGGAAATGCATCTGAAACGCCGCCACCAAGTGCTGCTGCTGATTTCTATCCCACGTGGGATCAACACCGTAACCATAGCGTTGCAGTTTGGCCAAAAACGGCGCCATCGCTACCGGGGCCTGCTTATCACGACCCGCCAGATAGTATTCAACCTGTTGCTTATCCGGCCAAGCGCCAATACCCGCCTGCGCCAATTGCTGCCAAGGGAACAGCGGCCCCGGATCCTGCTTGCGCTGTGGAGCAATATCACTATGGCCAACGATATCCATCGGCTGAATATCGTAACGCTTTATGATATCGCGGCTCAGTAGAATCAATAGCTCGATCTGTGCTGGGGAATACGGGGGCCAATGCTTGGCCTGCAACAGGTGACTAAACCCCGGGTTGACGAGCTCAATACCGATCGAAGTATCATTGAGATTATTGCGCCCACGCCAATAGCTGACGCCGGCGTGCCAAGCGCGCATCTCTTCCGGCACCAATTGGTAAGCCACGGGTTTGCCCTTTTGCAATGACGGCTGCTCAGGCAACAAATAATGAGCACTAACATTTTCATCTGTCAGTGTCTTCAACGACGCGTTAAAATCCGACGCAGTATAATGCATCACCAAAAAACGAATTCGCTGATCTGCCCCCCGGGCCTGATGCAAGGTTTCCAAGCGATAGCTGCCCTGCTCCATAATGGTACTGGCACTGGTACTGTGCTGCTGGGTTTGGCACCCGGCCAATAGTACACTTGCTAATATCACCGCTGCTCTGATACTCACCATCCCTCCAATATACCCTTCGCCATTCAAACTGCTGGGGCCATAATCGATGTTTGATGACTGGCGAACCTATGCCAAGAATCCCTCACCTCGCATACCTTCACCCCAAACACCCTCGATTTAAAAAGAATATCTATCAATATCACATACGACGAGGGAAACAACCGATAAGAATATCAATCTCACTATATTGTGCTACCTCCGTCGCGTTATCCTGCTCAGTGATAAATTTTAACTCACAAAGATTGCATAAGTATTCTATGGAAGTTAACATTCGCCGCATCAATGTCTATTCAACTCCTACGCATGAGTATTCAACTAAAAGATATCAATTGCTTTTACGGCGCACACCAGGCGCTGTTTAACATCACTTTGGATTGCCCTGCAGGGGAAACGTTAGTATTGCTTGGGCCAAGTGGTGCCGGGAAAAGCTCCTTGCTACGGGTACTTAACCTGCTTGAGATGCCACGTTCAGGGGTACTGAACATCGCTGGCAACCAGTTTGATTTCAAACAGGCACCTGGTGAAAAAGCCATCCGCGAACTGCGCCAGAATGTCGGCATGGTATTTCAGCAATACAATCTCTGGCCGCATCTTAACGTACTGCAAAACCTGATAGAAGCCCCTTGCCGTGTACTTGGCCTAACCAAGGCTCAGGCGATGGAACGGGCCGATAAGCTGTTAACGCGTCTGCGCTTGACTGATTTTGCTGATCGTTTTCCGCTGCATCTTTCCGGTGGTCAACAACAACGTGTTGCTATCGCCCGTGCACTCATGATGGAACCGCAGGTGTTGTTGTTCGATGAACCGACTGCCGCACTGGACCCGGAAATTACTGCACAAATTGTCAGTATCATCAATGAACTGGCAGGTACTGGCATCACTCAAGTGATCGTTACCCATGAAGTTGAAGTCGCACGTAAAACCGCCAGCCGAGTGGTCTATATGGAAAATGGCCGCGTCGTTGAACAGGGGTCTGCGCTTCATTTTGCTCAACCGCAAACCACAGAGTTTGCTAACTACCTGTCACACTAATACTTTTATTTGCTGTTTTAGGGGAATTTGCGATGAAAAAACTACTTATCGCCGCCGTTCTGGCTGGCATCAGCGTTTCTGCCACTGCCGCTGAAACTATTCGTTTCGCTACCGAAGCGTCCTATCCTCCGTTCGAGTTTGTCGCGGCAGATAATAAGATCCAAGGTTTTGATATCGATCTGGCTAATGCCCTGTGTAAAGAGATCCAGGCCGAATGTACTTTTACCAATCAAGCCTTCGACAGTTTAATCCCAAGCCTGAAGTTCAAACGCTTCGATGCCGTAATTGCAGGTATGGATATTACCCCTGAGCGTGAGAAACAAGTGCTGTTCAGCAAGCCTTATTATGATAACTCAGCGCTATTCATTGCTGAGAAAGGTAAGCTGGCTGACGTTGCCGCACTGAAAGGTAAAAAGGTAGGTGTACAAAATGGCACCACTCACCAGAAATACCTGACCGATAAACACCCGGAAATCACCACCGTGCCTTACGACAGCTATCAGAATGCAATTCTGGATCTGAAGAATGGCCGTGTTGATGCGGTGTTCGGAGATACTGCCGTGGTTAACGAATGGTTGAAGCAGAATGCTGCTCTGGCCGCGGTGGGTGACAAAGTGACCGATAAAGGCTATTTCGGCACCGGTCTGGGGATTGCGGTTCGCCAGCAAAATACCGAGCTACAAGGGAAATTCAACGCAGCTCTGGATAAAATCAAGCAAGATGGCACCTACGAAACCATCTACAAAAAATGGTTCCAACAGTAATCATCACCCATGAATGAAATTCAACCTCTAGCAAGCGCCGCCGGCATGACCGTTGGCCTTGCCGTTTGTGCCTTGGTGCTCGGGTTAATCCTGGCGATGCTGTTTGCCGTCTGGGAAACCTCCCGTTGGAAAGTGGTCAGTTGGCTCGGAACCGCTTGGGTGACGCTATTGCGTGGCTTGCCGGAGATCCTGGTGGTGCTGTTCATTTATTTCGGCTCATCACAGCTGTTACTGCTGCTGTCGGACGGCTTTACCCTAAACTTTGGCCTGTTCCAACTACCGGTACAGTTGGCTATCGATAATTTCGAGATCAGCCCCTTCATGTGCGGCGTCATTGCCCTCGCCCTGCTGTATGCTGCTTACGCCTCGCAAACCTTGCGTGGGGCGCTGAAAGCCGTGCCGCAAGGCCAGTGGGAATCGGGCCAGGCATTGGGGTTGAGCAAAGCGGCAATATTTTTCCGTTTAATCATGCCGCAAATGTGGCGCCATGCCTTGCCGGGGCTAGGTAACCAATGGCTGGTGTTATTGAAAGATACCGCACTGGTTTCGCTGATCAGCGTTAATGACTTGATGCTGCAAACCAAAAGTATCGCCACCCGTACTCAGGAACCGTTTAACTGGTATGTCATTGCCGCAGCCATTTATCTGCTGGTGACATTACTCAGCCAGTACATCCTTAAACGGATTGAACTCCGTGCCACACGTTTTGAACGGAGGCCATCCTGATGCTTGAGTTCTTACCTGTCATTCTTAAAGGATTACATACCAGCTTGACGCTGACGGTGGCGGCATTGGTGGTTTCCCTATTCCTGTCATTGTTCCTGACGGTGGTACTGACGCTAAAAACGCCGCTATTGACGCCGTTGGTAAAGGGCTATATTACGCTGTTCACCGGCACCCCCCTGCTGGTACAAATCTTCCTGATTTACTATGGCCCGGGCCAGTTCCCCGCCATCCGTGAGTATCCCTGGTTGTGGAGTCTGTTATCACAACCTTGGCTCTGCGCCATGATCGCCTTGGCGTTAAACAGTGCGGCTTATACCACCTTATTGTTCCACGGTGCGGTACGTGCTATCCCGGAAGGTCAGTGGCAATCTTGTGAAGCCCTTGGCATGTCGCGCAAGCAAACATTGCGCATTCTATTACCGTTCGCCTTTAAACGCGCCTTGTCCTCCTATTCCAACGAAGTGGTCTTGGTCTTCAAGAGTACCTCGCTGGCCTACACCATCACGCTGATGGAAGTGATGGGGTACAGCCAACTGATGTATGGCCGAACTTATGATGTGATGGTGTTTGGTGCTGCAGGTCTTGTTTACCTGTGTGTTAACGGGTTACTGACATTGATGATGCGCCTGATTGAACGCCGTGCGCTGGCGTTTGAACGCCGCAACTAAGCTAGCTGGCTAGCGAAACTGCTTGCTTCAAGCCCTGCCCTGCAGGGCTTTTTTATTCCACCAAATAAATTTTTAATCATTCATATTGCATATTAATTCACTAAATGGCATGTTTAGCGTCCTAGCCACTCACCATGCCGGCGTTATTGGCAGTAAAATCAAAGGTGGCGAAATAAAGAATCTCATTTTTGACAGGAGTATTACGCATGAAAAAGCTGTTACTTGCCGCCACCCTTCTCGCCGGGATGACCTTTAACGCCGCAGCGGCAGAGAGTATCCGTTTTGCCTCTTCTGCCACCTATCCCCCTTTTGAATCCCTGGATGCCAACAACCAAATCGTCGGCTTTGATATCGATTTGGCCAAAGCCTTATGCAAACAGATGCAGGCCGAGTGTACTTTCTCCAACCATGCTTTTGATAGCCTGATCGCCGCACTGAAATTCAAAAAATATGATGCAGTGATCTCCGGTATGGATATCACCGCAGAACGTAGCAAGCAGGTCTCTTTTACCCAGCCTTATTATGCCAACTCCGCTATCGTGATTGCCCCAAAAGGCAAATTCACCTCACTGGCTGATTTAAAAGGTAAGAAAATCGGTATGGAGAATGGCACTACTCACCAAAAATATATGCAGGATAAACACCCAGAGATTAATACGGTGGCTTATGACAGCTATCAAAACGCCATTCTGGAAGTGAAAAATGGCCGTATTGATGGTGTGTTTGGGGATACCGCGGTGGTGAATGAATGGCTGAAAAACAACCCGGATCTGGCCCCTGTGGGTGAGCATGTTACCGATGCCCAGTACTTTGGCACAGGTTTAGGTATTGCCGTACGCCAAGATAACCAGGCGCTGTTAGCCAAGTTAAACGCTGCGCTGGATGCCATCAAGGCTGATGGAACTTATAAAGCTATTAACGACAAGTGGTTCCCGCAGTAAGTGACGTGTCAGTGATCAGTGCTTAGGGCTTGAACCCTGCCCAGACCCATTCAAGTTACCACTTGAGTGCGATGGGCAGTTCGAGCCCTGACAATTTACGTGCTATTTATTTACGTACCAATAGCGTCAACACTTCATAATGTGCCGTATACGGGAACATATCAAACAACTGCACACGCTCAACGCGATAGTCAGGCAACTGGGTGATATCCTGCGCCATAGTCACCGCATTACAGCTTGAATAGAGAATATAGCCCGGTGCCATTGCATTAAGGTACTCACAAAGTTCTTTGCCAATCCCCCGGCGTGGTGGGTTAACCAGCACCAGTTGTGGTACCGCCCCTTCAGCAAGAGCAAAACCGGTGGAATCCAACGCTTGAAAATCAACCTGTTGTAAACCCAGTTTTTGGGCTGACAATTTGGCACAGGCGATCGCTTCTGGGTTAATTTCAATCCCGGTCAACCGTGTTTGCGGTTGCGCACAGTGCAGACCAAACCCCCCGACACCGCAGAAAAGATCCCACATACTGCTGATGCCCAATGCCTGCACCCAATCCCGTGCGGTAGCGTACAACTGCCCCGCTAGCTGTGGATTGGTCTGGAAGAAACTCTGGGGGCGAATATACAGCGGTACCTGATTAAATCGTTCCTCCAATACCTGCTGTTCGGTGAGCGGGATTTCACAATCGCTCTCCATAATCGCCATATGCACTGGCTGAATATTGGCAGAAATGACGGTCAACTGGGGTAATTGCTGCTGCAACCAGGGTAATGCCGCACGTAACTGAGCTAATTTCTTCTCAGAACGGAGCACAAAGCGCAGCATAAAACCGGCGCTGTGGGTACTTTCGGTTAATAACAGATACTTCAGTTCACCCCGTTTGCGGGCAACGTGATAAGGGGTCAACCCGGCACGAGGGATAAATTGCTTAAGTACAGCAAAGACCTCAGCAAAGCTGGCGGGGTACAGTGGGCAAGCACATAAATCAACCGGGGTTCCATCCCGGTGCAACATGCCAAGCAATGGGCGTTCAACGCTGCCGCTAACCACCATTTTTGCCTTGTTGCGAAATGCGCGTGGTTCACTCGCTACCGGCGCTAACCAATCGACCTGCGGGTGTGCCGCTAACAAGGATTGTAAGTGATGCTGTTTCTCAGCCAACTGCTGCGGATAGGGCTTTTCCAACCACTGACAGGAACGGCAGATATTCGCCTGATACAACGCGCAATGCATAAAGGGTAACCATCAAATCCGCAACACGAAGGGGGCAGATTGTAACACTTTACCGCACACCGTCGCTATTCAAGCTGCCGTTAGCGCTAGGATAAAGATATTTTCGTGGTGGTAAACGGAAACAGGAAATTGGAGGAGTTTGATCAACCAGTGAACACGATTTAATGCAACATCGGCTGACGGGTGACCACTGGCGCGGCTTCTTCTTCATCGCCCATAAACAGCAGATCGTTGGCTCGTGCTTCCAGGATCAGCATGGAAATCTGCTCTTCTCCCTGCTGCATAAAATGGGCAAACTGTTCATAAGTTACCCCGACAGCAATGCTCAGCACTTGGCAAACAATCAGCTTAGGCAGATTGTCGTCCTGAATATCAACGAATGCCTTGATGGTCAATGAGCTGGCATTAATCTGGCTCAGATCAGCCACCAAGGGGATCAACGCGGTGGGCTTGACCTCTGCCAAGGCAGAAAACAGAATCACACCATCAATCAGATCAATCTTGGCATCAAAGACACCATCAAAATTTTGCATATGTGGCAAGTGTAAGGCCTGACAAGAGTCACATTCAAAAAAAGAGACACCCAATTGATCCAGCCAACGTCGTAACAACGCCAAATCGGGGACAATGAGCGAATCCATAAATTACCAGCCTCACAAGCTTTAAAAACATAAACGGCGCATAGCTTACGGAATATTCAATCGATATGCCACGCCCAAAGGCGATAAATTCACAGATTTGATCATTTTTCTACGCCAACACGCCCAACTCGCCGCTGCGGTAACTTGAGCCAAACGTGCTTTAATTTCCTTTAAAACCACTAAATTCACTATATTTCAACCGCCTGACTTCAGGCAAAAGCCCGGGCGGCCACACTGCTCAATATATTCGACCATGATCCCGGCGATATCCAACCCGGTGGTATTTTCAATACCTTCCAACCCCGGCGAGGCATTGACCTCCATCACTAACGGGCCGCGATCAGCACGCAGAATATCAACGCCAGCCACATCTAGCCCCAGTGCGGCGACAGCCTTGATCGCCGTAGCACGTTCTTTGCTGGTGATCTGCACTCTGCGGGCGGTACCGCCACGGTGCAAATTTGAACGAAAATCGCCGGGTTTTGCCTGCCGTTCAATCGCAGCGATCACCCGCCCACCGACCACTAAACAACGAATATCACGCCCCTGTGCTTCGTGAATATATTCTTGCACCAAGATATGGGCATTCAAGCCACGGAACGCATCAATCACGCTCTCTGCCGCTTGGCGGGTTTCAGCCAAAACCACGCCGATCCCCTGCGTGCCTTCCACCAGTTTGACCACCAACGGTGCGCCCCCCACCAATTCAATCAAATCCCCGGTATCATCTGGAGAATGGGCAAAACCGGTAATCGGCAGATCAATGCCTTGGCTGGCCAACAATTGTAGCGAACGCAGTTTATCGCGCGCGCGGGTGATGGCCACCGACTCGTTCAATGGGTAACTCCCCAATAACTCAAACTGACGCAGCACCGCCGTACCGTAGAACGTAATAGCAGAACCGATGCGTGGAATAACGGCATCATAATGTTCCAGCTTACGCCCACGATAATGAATGGCTGGCGCTGCGGGGTTGACGTTCATATAGCAAGAAAGTGGGTCAATGATATCGATCTGATGCCCACGTTGCTCCGCCGCTTGGCGCAATCTTTTGCATGAATACAGCGAACCATCACGGGAAAGAATGGCAATTTTCACGGATCACTCCTGGAAACGTTGGTCAGTTACCCTGATCTTTTTTATCGTCATTGGGCAAAGAGCGCTGATCATGCTTGGGCGGCTTATCACCCAGCAACAGGAAGCTCCCACCATGTACCACACGCCAGACCAAAAATACCGCCGCAGGCACCATCAGGGCCACACCAAGAAAAATCATCCCTACCGCCGCTTGCTGCGATGCCAGCATACCCGGTAAATGCACCCAATCATGGATGCTCATATAAGAGAGCACCAGCAACACCATGCCTAGCGCTTCAAGCAATAAAACAGTACGTGGTAACTTGCGGATTGAACGCATATATCGTCTCCTGAATGGTTGCACTCAGTGTAGTGAATTTACCCTCTTGGCAATAGCCCCACTGATTAATCGGTTCGATAAATCGAATTAACAGGCAGAAGCTGCTTTTTTTTGCCACTGACAACAGGCATAGTAAACGGCAGTTTACTTTGCTAGATCTCAGTTATTACCCTAACAAACCAGGAGTATCATATGTTTGCTGTAATCTTCGGGCGTCCGAACTGTCCTTATTGTGTCCGTGCTAAAGAGTTGGCAGAGAAGTTGACTGAAGAGCGTGACGATTTTAATTTCCGTTACGTTGATATCCATGCAGAAGGTATCACCAAAGCCGATTTGGAAAAAACCGTCGGTAAGCCAGTTGAAACCGTGCCGCAGATTTTTCTTGATGAACAGCACATTGGCGGCTGCACCGACTTCGAAGCCTATGCCAAAGAGCATCTGGGCTTGTTTAAGTAATCGGCTGTTCTAAACTATTGCCGCTTTCGCTGACGCAACTGCTCCAACGTTTGCGAAATCATCCGGATAAACAGGTATAGCATGGCACCCAGCACGCACCAGAATACGGCACTAACGGCATAAGCCAGTTCCTGCCAGAGTGAATAGCCAGGCAACAACCCGATATAACGGATGATCAAACAGAGCGGCAATGCAATCAATGCACCCAGCAGCGGGCACAAAATGTGCTTATTTATTGAAAGATAACTGGCAATCAGCCCCGGTATAACAAACAGCAACAAGCCGATCTCGCTTTGATGCTCAACAGCAGAATGGTTGACCGTGACAGTTTTCTGGCTAAGAAAAACCAGACTAAACAGCAAGAAACTACTCACAATCCCCAGCCAATAGCGATAATTTGCCATGCCCTTCTCCCCTTTAAACCAGTCACTACACTGCAGAAAAACAGCCTGACCACCCATCAAGTCATATGCCGCCGGCGTGGGCTGGCTGCACTAGCTGAAACTTTTCCCTGGTAAAAAAAAGTGAAATACATTAGCCGTTAAAATGGACTACTTATCCCCTGGCTTTACCACTTAGCGTGCTCTTATTGAAACAACTCGGCTATACGCTGGCTGTTACTCATCATACCAGCTAGAATAAGCCCCGCTGTTCAATAGTTATACTCATCACTAATCGAGCGGCAGTTATATTGGCTAGCCTTTGCATCAATCTGGGTCGGTATCGGTTTTATCCCTATATTATAGGGTTAAATCTATACCTTAAAGTTTTCTATATCAATAATTTACTGGTAAACAATAAGTTATCCTCCGTGAATATAAACGTCGCTAGTTTGTTAAACGGTAACTATATTCTGTTACTGTTTGTGGTTCTCGCTCTAGGGCTCTGCCTTGGAAAAATCCGCTTGGGCTCCATTCAATTAGGTAATGCGATTGGTGTTTTGGTGGTTTCACTGTTGCTGGGCCAGCAACACTTCAACATCAATACTGAAGCATTAAGCCTCGGCTTTATGTTGTTTATTTTTTGTGTTGGTGTCGAAGCTGGGCCCAACTTTTTCTCCATCTTTTTCCGTGATGGCAAAAACTATTTTATGCTGGCACTGGTGATGGTCGGTACCGCCATGCTGACAGCCATCGGGCTTGGTAAATTGTTCGATTGGGATATCGGCCTGACTGCCGGTATGCTGGCAGGCTCCATGACCTCCACCCCGGTATTGGTCGGTGCGGGGGATACGCTACGTAATACCATTAGCGATGGCCCCACACTGTTGGCCGCCCAAGATAATCTCAGCCTGGGCTACGCCCTGACTTATCTGATTGGCCTCGTCAGCCTGATTTTTGGCGCTCGCTACCTGCCCAAACTGCAGCACCAGGACCTTTCGACCTCCGCCCAGCAAATCACCCATGAGCGTGGCCTTGATACCGACAGCCAGCGCAAAGTTTACCTGCCAGTGATCCGCGCCTATCGGGTTGGCCAAGAGTTGGTGGCCTGGGCTGATGGCAAAAATCTGCGTGAACTGGGCATTTACCGGCAAACTGGCTGTTATATCGAACTCATTCGTCGTAACGGTATTCTGGCTACCCCAGACGGTGATGCCGTCCTGCAAATAGGGGATGAAATATCACTGGTCGGTTACCCTGATGCCCATGCCCGGTTGGATCCCAGCTTTCGTAATGGTAAAGAAGTCTTCGATCGTGACCTGCTTAACATGCGCATCGTGACCGAAGAAATTGTGGTAAAAAACAGCAATGCGGTCGGTAAACGCCTGAGTCAACTGAAACTGACTGATAACGGTTGTTTCTTGAACCGCGTGATCCGCAGCCAGATTGAAATGCCAATTGATGACAGCATCGTGCTCAATAAAGGTGATGTGCTGCAAGTCAGTGGCGATGCTCGCCGGGTGAAAAGTGTGGCCGAGAAGATTGGTTTTATCTCGATCCACAGCCAAGTCACCGATCTGCTGGCATTCTGTGCCTTTTTTATCATCGGGCTATTAATTGGCCAGATCACTATCCAATTCAGTAATTTTTCGTTTGGTATTGGTAATGCCGCTGGGCTATTGATGTCTGGCATTATGCTAGGCTTTCTGCGTGCCAACCACCCTACTTTCGGTTACATCCCCCAGGGGGCACTGAATATGGTGAAAGAATTTGGCCTGATGGTGTTTATGGCAGGTGTTGGCCTAAGTGCCGGAGCCAGTATTGGTCACAGCCTGGGAGCCATTGGCGGGCAGATGCTGATTGCCGGGTTAATTGTCAGCTTGCTACCTGTGGTGATCTGTTTTTTATTCGGTGCCTATATTCTACGCATGAACCGCGCCTTACTGTTTGGTGCCATTATGGGTGCTCGCACCTGCGCCCCAGCGATGGACATCATCAGCGATACTGCCCGTAGTAATATTCCCGCTCTGGGTTACGCGGGCACCTACGCCATCGCTAACGTGTTGTTAACCTTGGCCGGTTCACTCATCGTAGTGATATGGCCGGGGATAATGGGGTAAAGCACGCACCAGAAAACACCCCTAAGATAAAATATTTATGACATTTCGATTATTAAGCAGAACTTTTCCAAATACTGATAGTCTGAGTTAGTGCCACTGCTTTTCTTTGATGTCCCCAATTTGTGGAGCCCGTTAATCCCGCCTTTTTAGGTTCAAGATTATCGGGTTTTTTATTGCCTAAAATTTATCGCCATAGTTATCAATAAACTCGACACTCCATCGCCCTCTGGATCCCTGTTTAGCAGGGGTGATAACTAACCTGAGCTCTGGATAAAAAATTGAACTAAGTGCCTGTTCCCAGATCCGAACTTTTGATGAAAAAACAAACGGATCAATCGAGCGGGGAACAGGCATGAACAAATTAGTAGAACTCTTCTGTGATGTGGATGATTTTTGCAGGGTCTTCATCCCATTATGGGAGCAGCAGTGTCTGGAGAACGGTAGCCGCAAACGCCGGCGCTCTTGCCGGATGAGTCCCAGCGAGATAATGACCATCCTTATCGCTTTTCATAAACCTGATCACTGGCATACGCAAGAACATGAAGGCAAAAGCCCTATCTTTATGGGACAAGCTGATGTTATCAAAACGCTTTATCATAGAGACTATCAATGATCAGTTGAAAAACATCTCACAGATAGAGCACACACGGCACCGGAGCTTGCACGGTTTTATGCTGAATATGGTGTGCGGACTGGTCGCGTACTGTCTCAAGGAGGATAAGCCATCAATCAAAGTGACCCGTTCAGAAATGACGTCGCTGATAATGGCTTAACCAGATCTCAGGTTAACTATCATTTTTACCACAATCAGTATTTTGGCATAGCTCAGCGATACCCGTTTTTTAGGTATGTTGTCATCTGTCATGGTGACGTCAGCGGCGTGTGCATATTTTTATGCTGAATATGATGTGTAGATTGACCGCATATTGTTTTAAGGGGGTTCAACATAACCCAGTTATAAACAGCAATCGTTTGCCCTGAAATTAGGTTATTTACGCTGTATCTTTTAAGCAAAAAACTGCTTAAAAAACCGATAAAAACCATAGAGTATGTGTGGATTATTTGCTATAACTTCCGTTCTATTAGCTATTAGTCTGCGTGTTCATGCAAGTTGCAGGTAAGCGACAACTAAGCGGATCTCTAAAAGCATAGCCAATTATGCGCCAGGGTGACGACAAATAGGTCAAAGGTTGGTTTGAACGCTACCCTGTCAGGGACGAGTACGCAGCCAACAACCCTGCAGTTTGAATGGGGACGGATACATTCAAAAGGAAATATGATCATGGCAAGTTACAATGCTGTATTACCAAGGAATATAGAGCACGCACCAAAAAGTATAGGTCCATATTCACAAACAGTTGCTTTTTCACATTATAATAATATTTCCGCACAATTACCTATTGATGCAAAAACAGGTCAGATAGTTACTGGTGGAATAACGCAACAGGCAGAACAATGCTTTAAAAACATAAAAGCCATTGTAGAGGGCATTGATCATCTGATGAGCGATGTTGTTCGGATCACTATATTTATCAAAAATATTAAAGACCTGGATGTTGTAGAAGGCATTTATAAAAGTTTTTTTCCAACTTATGTTCCTACTCTTACCACAACCGTTGTCGCTGCTTTGCCTATGGAGGCTTTAGTGCAAGTTGAAGCACTTATCTCTAATGGTGAAGGTACCATTCCTAATGCTCCACAAGCAGGCGATCTTATTAAACTTTGTAATAACACAGCTCATGCTCCCATGAGTTTATTATCTACCCAATCCGTCTCTTTTTCTCATTACAATAATATTTCAGCACAATTACCTATTGATCCTAAAACCGGTAGATTAGTCATTGGTGGTGTGAAAGAGCAAACGACACAATGTTTAAAAAATATTAAGGCAATTTTAGCAAGTATTGATGTTCCCTTTGATGATATTGTTAAAGTTAATATATTCCTTAAAAATATTTCCGATATTGATTATGTCAATCAGGTTTATAGTACCTTTTTCCCAGATTCAGCTATTGCCCGAACTGTCTCTTATCTGCCAGCACGAACAATCATAGCCTCTTGTGCGTTACCGATGGATGCTTTAGTGCAAATTGAAGCCGTGGTTTCCCATGGAGATGGCACACCGCCACAAGCGATTGAAGATCGACATGGGCTAATCATTGAAGCAAATAACACAGAAAAGGCACCTATAAGTGGTTTTTCTACCCAAACTGTTGCATTTTCTCACTACAATCATCTTTCCGCCCAATTACCTTATAATCCTGTCACCGGAAAAAAAGTTGAGGGCGGTATAAAAAAACAAGCCGAACAATGTTTAAAGAATATTAAAGAAATCGTTGAGAGCATTGATCATGCTTTGGAAGATGTAGTGAAAGTCAATATTTTTCTAAAGAATATAGCAGATATTGCTGATGTGGATGATGTTTACACAACATTCTTCCCTAAAGGTATTCCAGCACGAAGAACTGTGGGCGTATCTGCTTTACCAGAAGATGCATTGATCCAAATTGATGTTGTGCTCGGCAACGAAGAAGGAACACCGCCAATAATTTAACCGCAACAACAAAAAAGCATAAGAGCTTTCTTGTGCAACTGTCACTCTAGGGTTGAATTCTATTGTGTTTAAATATTAATCAAATAGCCATTCAGCCCTAAATTCATCGTTCCAATCAGCCCGATTTAGATTACCTGAGCTCCTCAGTTACACCCGCTTTTTAGTCGTCATGTCGTCGGTCATGGTGCCCTTATGTAGCTCTTTTTCGTCGATTAGGTGTGCGAACTGGTCGCGTACTGTCTGAAGGAGGATAAGCCATCAATCAAAGTGGCCCGTTCAGAAATTACGTCGCTGATAATGGCTTAACCAGATCTCAGGTTAACTATGCTGATGCTGACGCTCCTTCTCTAGCATAAATCCAACTCACCTAGTCACTTACATCCGCCAATAACCCCGGTTAACACATTGCTAGTAATTGATAAACCACCATCCACATGTAAACTAAATACACCTAACCGTTTAACTTCTGCTTCTAAGCAATAAACGCAACCACTCTCTGTGCTAATCTTGCCTGTATGGGCCAATACGATAATTTAACCTTTATGAAAGAGCATATAGATTTGGCTGGGTATATGCAGTTAGCCAAGCAACTTCAATCATTAACCGAATCTGAAACCGCCTTAAATGCTTTTATTATCAAGCACTTTGAAGAGCTCGCTTATTACGGCATCATTGATCTGGCGCAAAAAGCCAAAGTCAGTAAAGCGACAATTGGTCGCTATCTGAACAAGCTCGGCTTTACCGGCTATGCTGAATTTAAAACTGCATTAAAGAATAATTTGCGCACTCATAACATCATGATTGCGCCGATTGAAGCCAGCAGAGTGAAGAATCAAAGCCAGGATGACAGTATCCAAGAGACGGCGCTCCGTTACATCAGTAATGTCACTCAGCTGATTCAACAATTCTCCGATGAGTTGGATGGCGATGCTCTGAAAAAACTGGCTAAGATGATCGCAGAAAAGCAGCGTACTATTTACGTTGTCGGCTCAGCCTCATCACGGGCGCTAGCCACACATTTTTCAACATTGCTAAAATACAGCCGTACTGAAGTGGTGCTGCTTCCTTTAGACAAAGCAGAACTCCCTAAAGCGTTACTTGGCGTGTCACAACAGGATATTTTAGTGGCTTTTTCTTACTATCGCTTTAATCCAGTGGTTTTGGAAATAACCAAATATTTCAATAGTATAAAATCCAATGTGGTGGTGATAAGCAATACCCACTCCAATCCTTATGGTATCTATAGCGATATGCAGTTTATTTTGCCAAGTGATGTTGATTCAATCTTCCATAGCCGTACGATTGGCTTTTTGTTTATTGAGTTATTGCTGTATTTACTGCAAAAAGAGTGTCGAGATGATGATAATTTCGAGGATTTAGAAACGTTATTTAAATTCTTTGGTACTTACTCATGCACCGAATAGCTTAAATAGACGCTTACTCAATGGTCGTAACTATGCTTACTGATTGTCTGGTGATGAGCCAAGTTCTGCTCATCACCAGAGTGAATACTTTAAGCTGCCAGTTGCTGCAATATCCGCATTAGTAATCGAATTCGCGGCTCGATCGATTCGAGTAACAGGTACTCTTTATCACTGTGAAAATGGCCACCTATTGCCCCCAAACCATCTATGGTAGGTATCCCTAAAATCGCCATGTGGTTGGCATCGGAGCCGCCGCCAGCAGAGTGCCACTTGATATCAATTTCGAGCTCTTGTGCCAGTGTTTCAACCAGTTTCATCAATGATTCGGTGCGCGCAGAGGGCATCATCGCTGGCTTATACACTTCCCGCTCTACTACCACCGATACCCCATCAATAAATGGGTTGGCTTGCATGCGTTTCAGCGCTGCATCAACCTGTTGATATTCTTCGTTACTCCAAAAGCGAACTTCAACAGCAGCATCGGCATACTCAGCTACCGTATTACTATTTGTGCCACCTGACACAACCCCAACGTTTAACGTTGTACCCGAATCAAAGTTGGTCATCCCATTGATGGCGACAATCCAATGTGCCAATTCTGTAATCGCACTACGACCATTTTGCGGTTCATTACCGGCATGGGCAGCAACGCCATGAAAATTGAGTTGATAGCAAGCTCGCCCTTTGCGTGCCTTTACTAAACCGCCATCCGCTCGTGCCGCTTCAACCACCAATGCATGCTTGGCATGTTTAGCCACTGACTGAAGCCAAGCAACCGAATCTGCAGAACCGACTTCTTCATCAGGATTCATACACACGCAAATAGAACATTTATTGATCAAATCAGGCTCAAGATGACGTAGCGCATATACAATGTTTAGTAGCCCTGATTTCATATCAGCGACGCCAGGGCCATACGCTTTCTCATTATCATGAGACATAGGGCGCTGCGCCGCCGTGCCTTTTGCAAACACCGTGTCAAGGTGACCAACCAACATGATATCAATTTGTTCAGTATCTGGCTTATTGCGAATTTCCAGACCAACACCCGCTTTAGCACAATCGACACGTTTAACATACCAACCAGTCATGGCTTGAAATTTTTGTTCAAATTGACTGGCGACACATTCAATGCCTTCAAGGGTATAGGTACCGCAATCGACGTTGATCAGCGGTCGTAACTCTTCAAGATACTCCGCTAGATTAAATTTCATTATTCACTCCAAAATCCTAGATACGAGCTGTCACGGTGCGATATGGCTCTACAGTTTCATTGAGTAACGCATGATTACCACCAAAACAATAAGTAGGTTCACCAGCTGTATTAAGCTCATCTGCGGTTAATCTTGCTAAAACTGCAGGATGTTGTGGTCAAATTCCTCTCAAATCATCTTACTCAGTGGCATTTTCAACGGGGCCTTTACTTGATAATAGGCCGCTCTTCTCTACAGCAAACTTTTCTGCGGACTTTATCATCACCGCTTGCGACATAAGCACCTGAGGTGATGCTGAAGAATTAGCATGCATTCTTTCAGCATCAACGATTTGATGAGCAAGCAACCGCGCTGCCCGCTCTAGCCAAGTGACTACTGCAAATGAATCTTCAATCCAAGATGCATGTTAGCCCGGCCTATTAGTCGCCTTACGCCCCGATAAAAGTAATGATAAGTACCGTCAGCAACCCGCCTATCATCGGAATCGCGGTGCGTTTTACCAGTTCGAATGGCGGAATACCTGCCACCCCTGCACAAGCAATCACCACCCCAGCCACAGGAGAGAAAGAGCGGAAAATACCAGCAGAAAGTTGCATCGGTAACGCTAACGCAGCGGTGGAAACACCAACGTGAGCAGCAACATCAGGTGCTAAGTTAGAAAAACTAAAGAAGGCCGCATTGCCAGAACCTGACATAAGCGTTGTGATACCAATAATTGCCACAAGCACGATAACCATCATGATGTAGCCAAATCCAAGGTGGGCGGAGACACCCAACATGCCAGAAATAAAGCCTATCGCATCAAGACCAACCACAAAAGTTTGTGCAGCAATGATTAACGATACAACGCTAGCGAAGACATCCCCCATCCCTTGTAGGTAGACTTTCAACGAATCGGCTACTGCCTTGCCGTTTCGAGAATAAATAAAGTCACAGACCATTGCGACCGCAAGGCTAATAAACATCGCGGTGACCACGTCAATTTTAATCGAGGTAATCGCAAATTTACTGAATGTTAACAGCAATACCAGTGGCAAAACCGGTAAGATTGCAAACCACTGTGGTGCTTCGCGCGCGGTATCCTCTTTGGCTTGCAGCTCGTAAGAGACACCTTTAATCTGATCTCGTTTATCAAACCACTTCTGACAAACAAAATGCAGCACAGCAATAACAAGTGCCGAGCAAATGCCAACAAATAATTGGTGTTCAATAAAATATGAAGCGGCATCAATGCCAATCACTTCTGCCGCTTTGTTCGCAGCACCAGAAGCTGGGCCTAAATCTAAACATGCTGTGGTCGCCAATACCGCAGCAACAGAGGAGGGAGTGCAACCGATACCGACCAATACTGGATATAATGCAACCAGCAACAACATTGCTAATCCAACGGCACTTGGTATGAAAACGTTTAAAAACTGACCTAAGATGTACCCCAAGGCAAGAACTATATAGGGGTTTTTAATTGTAGAAAGCGGCTTAGTGGTCACTTTTACCAAAGCATTGGCTGCACCGATGTGCCCCATATACTTAGAAAAACCACCGACAGCCATAATAATCAGGCCTAAGTTGGCCAATGTTGAAGAAGTGATTGTCTGAATAACAAAGAAAAAATCTACCAATACCGAACCCGTTGGCTTTGTCCCTTTTGGCAAAAAATCAGGCTCAGAAAAAAGGACACCGATCATCATCATCAAGAGACCAGTCCCAAATAATACCGCTTGGGTGTTATATTTCTTTATAATTAAGTATCCCGCACCAAACACTATGGGCAAGGCAAGCAGCGCAACCATATGCTTCTCCATAAGAAAACAGTTAATAACGCCTATCTTGAATTTATCCAGCTTGAAACGACATGAGAAGTGATCTTTCCCTAAAAAAACTGTGATATAGCGTGTAGTAACCGCATTTTCATACTGGATTTACATCTCAAAACAATAATCACTCCAATGTCACCCTGATATGCAGAATTTAATCCCACAGCGTTACTAATCAGTACACTACTATGGTGCTGTGGTTGAAGGTTCAGTGTAAAAACTAGCATTTTGAGCTAAATCTAAGCGGTAATATATGGAATTGATTGAATAGTCATGAGAAATACCATTTCCCATTAACCGGTTTTAAATCACGACCCACACGCGGTTAACCATAAGAACGACCAAAACTCTATGGATGGCGTAGAAATCTGATTAGATACCTTACCAACCTGCCCATGCCTTATGGGCAGGTTTGCTTTACCCAGCGAGCATTATTTTATCACTGCACGACCCATCGTTTCACTGGCTGACCATATGCGGTAGCGCACTTCAACGTCTTTGGGGACATAAACCACGATAGGTAGGCGGCTGTTATAACGCTGCATGGCCTGTTCACCTAAATTGGCGGCAATAAACTCCTGGCGCTTGGTGTCGTCGGCACAGGCCATCATGCTGGACGCCAGCGGCGAAAGTTTGGTCAGGACAAAATAGTTATAACCCCATCCCTCCAATGTTTTACTATCCAGCGCTCCCCCCATCATATGGCGGTTACAATCCACTTCCAGCGTTTTACCAATCAGTAATTCAACCTTAAAGTTTTCTTCATTCTCCTTCTGGGGTAAATAGATGACCTGCCGAGTCATGCCTTTCTCAGCTTTAGGGAATGGCGCTACTTTTTCCAGCGGTTGCTGCTGAAGATCTTCCTGTGTGGGTGTTGCGGCAATAGTTGTTGCAGCAAGAGCATTAGCAGAAGCAGCCATCAGCAAGCTGCTAACAAGCAAAGAGATTTTGTTCATTTGTTATCCTTTTAAAACAGGGTGTCACATGCGTTCGATTAACGTAATTTATATCATAATAGCCTGAAACTGACAGATTGTTGTCTTCCCCCCCACGAAGCTCGTCATAGAGGAGCATCTGGTCATCTCAGCGACCGTCGCCGAGTCTCACTTGAATCAATCATCAACAACAATACAAATTATTACCCCGCCAAAGCAACATGACACTCCACTCGGATACGCTCACTTCGCCAGTGTTATTTAAATAACATTAAAGAGCAGGCCATGAAATCAACTGATAGAAAATAACCCTAATCAGTCGAAATACGGCGATTCAAGCACTATTAATCATCACCCCTCAATGTTAGGATAATAACATTGCTGATTGTTTCATTGCTTAAACCTGAGCCAAACAGGGTTATTGCGGCCACCAACTGCCGGCAAAAACCTGGCTATATCACTTCCTTTGAGGAACCAACATGACTGATTATGCTCGTTATATTGACCATACTTTACTGGCGATGGACGCGACCGAAAGCCAGATCGCCAAATTGTGTGAAGAAGCACAACAACATAATTTTTATGCTGTCTGCGTGAACTCAGGTTATGTACCGCTAGCAGCCCACCTGTTACAAGACTGCGAAGTTAAAGTATGCTCAGTCATCGGTTTCCCACTGGGTGCCGGTTTGAGCGTCGCAAAAGCTTATGAAGCCAAAGCGGCTATTGCTGCTGGTGCACAAGAAATTGATATGGTTATCAACGTCGGCTGGCTGAAAAGTGGCTTGCTGGATCAGGTCAGCGCCGATATTGCCGCCGTACGTGAAGTTTGTGCCGCCATCCCATTGAAAGTCATATTAGAAACTTGCCTACTCAGTGATGCTGAAATCGTTCAAGTGTGTGAAATATGTCGCCAGCTTGATGTCGCTTTTGTTAAAACCTCTACGGGTTTTAGCACTGGCGGTGCGCGTGAAGAGCACGTCAAACTGATGCGCGCCACGGTGGGCAGTGAAATGGGGGTTAAAGCTTCGGGCGCGGTGCGTGATCGGGCTACCGCAGAGAAAATGATTGCCGCAGGAGCTACACGCATTGGTACCAGCTCCGGCGTTGCCATTGTCTCCGGCGACAGTGCCAAGGCCGGGAGTTACTAATTTTCGCCCCCCGTGGGAACGCGGTTTATCGTGCCCCGAAGCGGAATGAAGCCCAAGGATGGGCAGAACAACTTACTCAATAGGCTGTGGCTTTAAGTAGCGATGGATATCACTGATGGAAACACCACGGGAAACACGCATTAACCAATTAACGCAAGCGTTAAAGCGTGCAGACAAAATCCATTTGAAAGAGGCCGCCATACTGCTAGGCGTTTCGGAAATGACCATCCGTCGTGACCTGAGCAGTGAACCTGCGGCAATCGTCTTGTTGGGGGGCTATATCGTCGCCGACCCACGGATCAATAACGTCAGCCAATATCTGGTTTCTGACCAACAAAACCGGCAGGTAACCGAAAAGCAACGCATTGGTATGTTGGCTGCCCCGCTGATCAACGAAAATGACACCGTGTTCTTTGATTGCGGCACCACGATCCCAGCGATCATCAACACCATTGACGATGCCCTGCCCTTTACCGCCATCTGTTACTCACTCAATACCTTTCTGGTACTGCAGCAGAAAGCCAACTGCAAAGTGATCCTGTGCAGTGGTGAATTCAAACCCAATAACGCTATTTTTACCGCCGTAGGCCAGCATAATGAGCTGGACCATATCTGCCCCAATATCGCCTTTATCTCTGCCGCAGGTGTTAGCTTGCAGCAAGGTGCCACCTGTTACAACTTTGATGAATTACAAATGAAGCACAAAGCATTAGCCAGGGCACAGCAAAAAATTCTGGTGGCAGATCACAGCAAATTTGCCCATACCAAACCTGCCTGCATTGGGCCGCTCACGCTGTTTGATCGTGTCATCACCGACCGCCAGCCTGAGCCTGAATTTATCCATTACTTCACTGAACAGGGGATTAGCTTGCGGTTTTAAATTTCCTTTATCGAATTGATGGCGCCCATTAATTGCATCAGGCAAATTAACAAATAGACTTGTCATGTCTCTGAATAACAAGAATTAAGATCTTATTAATAATGATAAGCAAACATGTCATTGATTCATAGAAATGACATCCTGCTTTTGCTGCACAATCAATAATTTATTTACCGATAAATCTCATTTTTGCCCTCTTCGATATCAGTATGATTCTGTTGAAAAATAAGCAAGACTATTTTTATCAGATAGCAAGATGACTATCTTCACATTAAACAGTTCAACCTCACCTTCTCTAATTCAACAAAAAATACCTTAAAAACAATATGTTATTAATAATGCATAAAATATAAAACGTGATCCAAGTCATCAAATTAAATTATTTCGATTTTTTAGCTAGATCAATCCATAAAGATAAAATATATTGCCACCCCTAATCACAGAGGCAGACGTTTATCTTGTAAAATCACCACAAAGCAACACAAACATTAAAATAACAAAAATCAAACAAAATGCACACAATGTTATTAATTATCACAATAATCGCACAAAACATGAGTCATAAGACAATTAATAGCACAATTCACGCATTTGAGAGTGAGATCACGGTAGAAAATGCTAACAAGCGTTATCTTGCCGCCAGCAAAAATCGATGGGTAGCCGCCTAACAGTGATAATAATATCTCGCAGCCATATAGCGACCAAGTTTCATTTAGCTGATACCGCTATTTATGCCTAATCGTTATCATCCTAACAAATAACCAAGGGGAAATTTGACTCTAACGACTTTCAATAAATTCAGGGTTCATCTCAACAGCTAGGCACCGCCCCGCACGGACACATCAGGCATAAGATTAATAATTCGCCAGGGACATAGAGATTAACGATGTAACTGGTGCAAACAAACATGCAGCTAAACCCATGACGACGTTCCAGAACATCCCAATTTATTGTGGATGTCATGTCTATTATTTCGCCCATGGATTTAACCTTACGTTTTATTGCAAATTTTAAATTAATTGCTTCACCTCGGAGATATTTATGGATTCTGTAGAAATTGGCACTGTAGCCTCTGCGGCATCGCCTTCCAGCAAAACCTGGCGCAAAACTGACACCATGTGGATGCTGGGTCTTTATGGTACCGCTATTGGTGCTGGTGTGCTTTTCCTACCGATCAATGCGGGTATTGGTGGCTTGATCCCTTTGATTATTATGGCGATTATCGCCTTTCCAATGACCTTCTTTGCTCACCGGGGCCTGTGCCGTTTCGTGCTGTCCGGCAAAAACCCCGGGGAAGATATCACTAAAGTGGTTGAGGAACATTTTGGTATCAGTGCCGGTAAGCTGATCACGTTGCTTTACTTCTTCGCTATCTACCCAATTCTACTGGTTTACAGTGTTGCCATCACCAATACCGTTGACAGTTTTATCACCCACCAATTAGGCATGACACCGCCACCGCGCGCCATTCTGTCACTGATCCTGATCGCCGGGCTAATGACGATTGTCCGCTTCGGTGAAGAAGCCATTGTTAAAACCATGAGTATTTTGGTGTTCCCGTTTGTCGGCGTACTGATGTTACTGGCGTTGTACCTGATCCCAAACTGGAGTGGGGCCATTTTCGAAAATGTCTCACTGGCTGGCTCTGGCGATGGCTTAAGTCATGGTTTTGTGATCACCCTGTGGTTAGCTATCCCAGTAATGGTATTCTCATTCAACCACTCGCCGATTATCTCTGCGTTTGCCGTCGCCAAACGTGAAGAATACGGCGTAGATGCTGAGAAGAAATGTTCACGCATCCTGGCTTATTCCCACATCATGATGGTGCTGACCGTGATGTTCTTCGTCTTCAGTTGCGTGCTGAGCCTCTCCCCAGCGGATCTAGCGGAAGCCAAAGCGCAGAACATTTCTATTCTCTCTTATCTGGCCAACCACTTTAACAACCCGATGATCGCCTACATTGCACCGGTGATCGCCTTTATCGCCATTACCAAATCGTTCTTGGGCCACTACCTGGGTGCCCGTGAAGGCTTTAATGGCATGATCAGCAAATCGATGAAGAGCCGTGGCAAAACCATCAGTACCCAGAAACTGAACCGCATTACAGCAATCTTTATGCTGGTGACCACCTGGATCGTTGCCACCATGAATCCAAGTATTTTGGGGATGATTGAAAACCTCGGTGGCCCAATTATCGCCATGCTGTTGTTCCTGATGCCGATGTATGCAATCCGTAAAGTGCCGGCCATGCGCAAGTACAGCGGCCCTATCAGCAACATCTTTGTGGTCGTGATGGGGTTGGTTGCGATGTCTGCCATTCTCTACACCTTGTTTAGTTAATCAGGTTTGGTTAATCAGGTTTAGTTAATCACATTCAGCCGATGCCCTAAGGGGCATCGGCATTCTCGAATCATTTCCCCTTTCCTCACCTAACCACTGCGACGCCCTATGTTCCAGGCAGTGGCGGATAAAAGGGTATTAACTTGAAGAAGGCAGCGAAACTATGGTCAGCGTTTTCGATATTTTTAAAATTGGTATCGGCCCATCCAGTTCCCATACCGTTGGCCCGATGAAGGCAGGCAAACAGTTTGTCGATGATTTGATTAATGCCGGGCAACTCCACACCACCACCAGAGTGGTGGTTGATGTTTATGGTTCACTGTCACTGACAGGTAAAGGCCACCATACCGATATTGCTATTATCATGGGGCTGGCGGGTAATCTACCGCACGATGTGGATATCGATAGCATTAGCAGTTTTATCCACAATATAGAACAGAGTGGCCGTCTGTTGCTGGCTAACGGCACACATGAAGTTGATTTCCCACCTTCTGGAGGGATGAACTTCCACAACAGCAATTTGCCACTGCACGAGAATGGGATGCGCATCAGCGCTTATGCTAGCGAGCAGTTACTGTATAGCAAAACCTACTACTCCATCGGTGGTGGCTTTATTGTTGACGAAGAGCATTTTGGTCAACCCGCCAGTGATAACCAAACTATCCCCTACCCATACCGCTCGGCACAAGAGCTACAACAGCACTGCAAAGAGAACGGGCTTTCCCTTTCCGGCCTGGTGATGCAGAACGAACTGGCATTACGTAGCAAAGAAGAGATCGAGGAACATTTTGCCAATGTCTGGCAGGTGATGCGCACCGCGATTGAGCGAGGTATGAACACAGAAGGTCTACTGCCTGGCCCAATGAAGATTCAGCGCCGGGCTGCCTCATTACGCCGTATTCTGGTCACGGGGGATAAAAACAATATCGACCCGATGAACGTGGTGGATTGGATCAATATGTTTGCCTTTGCGGTTAATGAAGAAAATGCCGCGGGGGGCCGAGTGGTGACCGCGCCTACCAATGGGGCTTGTGGCATTATTCCGGCAGTGCTGGCCTACTATGATCAGTTTATCCGCCCTTTGAACACCAACTCCTACAGCCGTTTCTTCCTCACTGCTGGTGTCATTGGTACCTTGTATAAAATGAATGCCTCCATTTCTGGTGCCGAAGTGGGTTGCCAAGGTGAAGTGGGCGTTGCCTGTTCTATGGCCGCTGCTGGGCTGGCTGAATTGATGGGCGGCAGCCCGGCACAGGTGTGTATCGCGGCAGAAATAGCCATGGAACATCACCTGGGTTTGACCTGCGACCCTCTGGCTGGACAGGTTCAGGTGCCTTGTATTGAGCGTAACGCCATTTCTGCCGTAAAGGCGGTTAATGCGGCCCGCATGGCACTACGCCGTACCAGTGAACCGCGCGTCTGCCTGGATAAAGTGATCGAAACCATGTACGAAACCGGTAAAGATATGAATGCTAAATACCGTGAAACATCACAAGGCGGTTTGGCAATCAAAGTGGTGGCCTGTAATTAATCTTGCCGATTATTAACCTTGCCAGTCTTTAATCTTTCCTGTCATTAACATTTCCTGTCATTAACAACGAAAAGGGCAGACCAAACTGTCTGCCCTTTTTTGCTAACTCGCCTCGCTAGCTGATTCAGCCAAAGATGCCGCCAAACCACTGGCTCAGTTTCATCATGACAAAATCCCATATACGGCTGAAGAAATTCCCTTCTTTGACTTCCTGCATCACCACCAGCGGGTACTGTGCAATGGTTTTACCATCCAGTTGGTAATCGATGGTGCCAACAACCTGATTTTTCGCCAACGGCGCTTCCAGTGTCGGCGGGTCAAGTTTGTAGCTGGCTTTCAGGTTTTTCATCTGCCCTTTAGGCAGAGTAACAGCAGCATCTGTCGCCACACCGAGTGGTACATCATTCACATCACCAAACCATACCTTTTGCGTTACAAATGCTTTATCCGCCTTGATAGGTATCGCCGTTTCATAGAAACGGAAGCCCCAGGTCAATAATTTTTCACTTTCACTAAAGCGAACACTGTCATTCGGTGCCCCTAATACCACTGAAATCAGGCGCATTGGGCCATCGACCGCCGAGGCCACCAAGTTATGCCCGGCACCACTGGTATAACCCGTCTTGATACCATCAACTGCCAGATTGCTATTCCACAACAGTCGGTTACGGTTTACTTGGCGAATTTTGTTAAATGTGAACTCTTTCTCTTTATGCAATGCATACTCGTCCGGTACATCACGGATCAGCGCCTGACTCAACAATGCCATATCGCGCGCTGTACTGTATTGCCCCTCCGCATCCAGGCCATGTACCGTTAGAAAGTGCGTATTTTGTAAACCTAAGGATTTGGCATAATTATTCATCAAGCTAACAAAGGCATCCTGGCTACCCGCAACAAAATCTGCCAAGGCAATGCTGGCATCATTACCGGATTGGATAACAATCCCTTTATTCAATTCAGAGACCGGCACCCGGTCACCCGGCTTGATAAACATTAACGATGAGCCACGTAAGGTCGGGTTCCCCGTGGCCCAGGCATCTTTCCCCACAGTAACCAGAGCGTCCGGTTTGATTTTACCGGCTTTCATCGCCTGACCAATCACATAGCTGGACATGATTTTAGTCAGGCTCGCGGGGTCCAGCCGGGTATCGGCATTACCCTCTGCCAGAATCTTGCCACTGCTATAATCCATCAGCACATAAGCTTTAGCATTAATTTGTGGAATTTCAGCAGGTTCTGCCGCATAGGCAGTGGGAGCTGCCAATAAGATGGCACCGACACTGAAGGCCAGTTTATAAAAAGAGACAGATAAGATTTTATTTCTCATAATGTTGCCAGAGTACCCATTAAACTCATGAAATAACTTTAATTTTCAAATAAAGCTATCCGTTCTATCAACCGACGAGAACGACCGAATGCCAACCCTCATCATCTATGTACCTGTTGTAGCCCCCGCCAACTTGAATGGCAATGGGCAGCGGCAATTGATTTTATTCTGGCAGGGGTCGGTCAAATTTTCTTAGTTTTTACATAACTGTACACAATCACCCGAACCTGGGTTGATATTCTCAGTTTGTACAATTTGCCGTGGGATAAGGCTAAAATGGTTAGCGCCATCAGGCTGACAGGTGACAAACCACATTTTCTAGCGTAGATAAGAGTCTATTTTATAAAATTGATGCAGGAGCACGTTATGCTAACCATTTGGGGCCGAAAAAACTCAAACAATGTCAAAAAAGTACTTTGGTGTGCTGGCGAGCTGGGACTGAATTTCACCCATATCAATGCCGGGGGCGCTTACGGTAAAGTTAATGAAGCCGCCTATCGAGCCCTCAACCCTAATGGGCTGGTACCCTTGTTGCAGGACGACGATTTTGTGCTGTGGGAGTCGAATACCATTGTTCGCTATCTGGCAGCAAAATTTGGTCAGCCCCCCTTTTACCCGCAAGATCTGCAAGCCCGCGCCGCTGCAGAAAAGTGGATGGATTGGCAAATTGCCCCGATTACGACCCCGTTCCGTACCCTATTTTGGGGCATCGTTCGTACCGAGCCGGCGCAACGTGATAATCAACAAATCGAAGCCGCCATTAAGGAAATGGAACACCACCTCGATATCGTGGAACAAACGCTGGCAAATCAACCCTATCTTTCAGGTGAAACCTTCGGCATCGGCGATATTCCGTTAGGCGCCTTTATTTATGCCTGGTTTGAAATGCCCATCAAGCGCCAGCCGCGGCCACATATGGAGCGCTGGTATCAGCAACTATGTGCCCGACCTGCTTACCAAAGTACGGTGATGCTGCCACTCAGTTAAGTGAATAGGGTATGGAGGAGTATACTCTAAATAATTCAACTGATTGCTCCATCACTGATCAATAGGTAATGAAATGGAAGCCCCAAAAATGGTTGTCAACAGCGTCGCTTACCGAGCGGGTAAACGCCTGAAAGATATTACGATCGATGATATCAGTGAAGTGGTGAAAGAACCGGATACCTTTGTCTGGCTCGGGTTATGGCAACCCGAAGATAGCTTTATGCGCAAAGTCCAGGAGGAGTTTGGCCTACACGAGCTGGCGATTGACGATGCGTTACATGCCCACCAGCGCCCCAAAATAGAAACCTATGGTGATTCCCTATTTATTGTGGTGAAAACCGCACAATGGATAAACGATGAAGTGGAATACGGTGAAACACATTTCTTTGTGGGTAAACATTTCCTGATTAGTGTACGCCATGGTGCATCTTCCAGCTATGTTCCTATCCGTGCCAAAGTGGAGGAGAACCCGAAACACCTCAGCCTAGGACCGGGTTTTGCCCTGTACTCGGTACTGGATTTTATCGTCGACAATTACCGCCATATTGTTGGTAAATTTGAAGAGATGATCGAAGATATCGAGTCCAGTATGTTCCGTTCTGATTTTGATGAAACCGCCATTGAGAACGTCTACACCTTGCGCCGCCATCTGCTCGGTCTGCGTAATGCAGCCCTCCCCATGGATGAGATCTGCAACCAGCTTATCCATCTGCATGAAGATGTGATCCCCAAAGAACTACGTGCTTACGTTCGCGATGTGCAGGACCATGCCCGGCAAGTGGTTATTACTTCAGACGATATGCGTGAAATGCTGACCAACGCCATGCACGTTAACTTGGCACTGGTGACGGTAAAACAGAACGAAGTGGTGAAAAGACTGGCGGGCTGGGGGGCAATTTTGGCTATTCCGACGGTGATTTTCAGCTTATATGGGATGAACTTTGCCGATATGCCAGAACTGAAATTCCCCTGGGCATATCACGCAACATTAGGTGTCACTGCAGTTGGCTGCATTTTCCTTTACCGGAAACTGAAACGAGCAGGTTGGCTATAGCCGGTTCCGGCCTGCCCACACAGGGCTATGGATGACCGAGCCCTGTGTTGCGCGCAGTATCCGACTTGTTTGGTAAAGACTGATTTGGTAAAGACTGATTTAGCAGGAACTGAAATTATTTCCTCCAGCAAGGGTAGCTAAATGTTTAAAAATATCTTGGCATTAGCGATAACAGTGGCTTTGACTGCCACATTATCCGGTTGCAAAACGGAAGAAGAAAAAGCGGCCATACAGGAAAGCCAGGACTACATCAAACAGTCATATTCAAAATATGTTCAATCATTTACCTTTGAAAACCTGGCCGCCTATACCCAGGTTGCTTACCTAGATGGCAAGCTGATGAGTAAGGCGATTTATGTCTGCGGGGAGTTTACTGATGAAAAAGGTCAGACTCGCCCATTTGTTTTCAGCAATTCAATTTTATGGCAAGGCATCAAAGGTTCTGGTGAAGGGGTTTTTATTGATAAGAACGAGGGGAATTACCCGCCTTTTATCAAAAATCAGAAAAATAGCTGTCGAGATAACCAAACCCAGATAAAAGTCGTTGATTGTAAACTGGGTCAAGAAAGTGAGCCCGCAGAGCCCGGTGTGGAATATATGTGCCAGGCATTATTAGACGATGAAAAAAATAAACGCTAGCCGTTGGGTGACGACGCCAGTTCATCTTGCAAACAACCAGTATCTACTCCCCTTGGGCGCGGTATAAGCGCGCAAACAGAGATAGCAGTACAAATTCCCTGCCAATCTCTGTAGAATCCCTGCCCTGAACACACCCAAACCGAATACTTTTTAACCTATGAATAATGTCACCCAACAGCCCAGAATCGGCTTTGTTAGCCTCGGTTGCCCAAAGAATCTGGTTGATTCTGAACGCATCTTAACCGAACTGCGTAACGAAGGTTACCAAGTCGTACCGCGTTATGATGATGCGGAACTGGTGATCGTCAACACCTGCGGATTTATTGATAGTGCCGTACAGGAATCACTGGAAGCCATCGGTGAAGCATTGAACGAAAACGGCAAGGTGATTGTGACTGGCTGCCTGGGCGCCAAGGAAAATCAGATCCGCGAAGTGCACCCCAAAGTGCTGGAAATTTCCGGCCCGCACAGTTATGAACAGGTTTTATCCCATGTTCACCAATATGTACCGAAGCCCGTGCATAACCCCTTTACCAGCCTGATCCCGGCTCAAGGGGTTAAACTGACACCGAAACACTATGCCTACCTGAAGATCTCCGAAGGGTGCAACCACCGTTGTACTTTCTGCATCATCCCTTCCATGCGCGGGGATCTTGATAGCCGCCCGATTGGTAGCGTGTTGGATGAAGCCAAACGCCTGGTTGAATCCGGGGTAAAAGAGTTACTGGTGATTTCACAAGATACCTCGGCCTATGGTGTCGATATCAAGCACCGCACCGGCTTCTGGAACGGTCAACCGGTGAAGACCAGTATGGTTAGCCTGTGTGAGCAACTTTCTAGTTTGGGTGCTTGGGTACGTCTGCACTATGTTTACCCTTATCCTCATGTCGATGAAGTGATCCCACTGATGGCGGAAGGTAAAATCCTGCCTTATCTGGATATTCCGCTGCAACATGCCAGCCCCAAAATTCTCAAGCTGATGAAACGCCCTGGCGCGGTAGAACGCACACTGGAGCGAATCAAACGCTGGCGCGAAATCTGCCCGGACCTGACGCTACGTTCCACCTTTATCGTTGGCTTCCCTGGGGAAAGCGAAGAAGACTTCCAGATGCTGCTCGATTTCCTGAAAGAGGCGAAATTGGATCGCGTCGGTTGCTTCAAGTACAGCCCGGTAGAGGGTGCTGCAGCCAATGAGCTGGCGGATCAAGTGCCGGAAGAGGTCAAAGAGCAGCGCTTCCACCGTTTTATGCAGTTGCAACAGCAAATTTCTGCGCAACGTTTGCAAGATAAAATTGGCCGCGAAGTATTGGTGCTGATTGACGAAGTGGATGAAGAAGGCGCAATTGGCCGCAGTATGGCAGATGCGCCGGAAATTGATGGTGCGGTTTACCTTAACGGTGAAAGTAAAGTTAAGGTGGGTGATATTGTCAAAGTGAAGATTGAAAACGCTGACGAGTATGACCTGTGGGGCTCTAAAGTCTGACGGACATGACCACCTGCCCAAGGTGATGCTTTGGGTATCAGCGCGGTTCGCATTTTAAGTGCTTTTAACACTAAAGGGGCATCAGAGCCCCTTTATCATACTCTTCACTTTTGAATACGCTTAACTGATTGGCATCCGTGTCGGGTCAGGATGTTGGTAGGCAAAACCCAACTCACGGCAGATACGGCTACCGTCCACCAGCCGCCCTTCCTGCTCCCCCTCATCTGCAAACTGTGGTGGTTGCAGGTGCAATTGCTTAGCCAGCAGCGGGTAGAACTCACGCTTGGTGGGATGGATTGGCGCGCAAATATTATAAACGTGCCCCCCGGTAGGCTGCTGGAGCAACAATTGAATGGCGGAAATCACATCATCCTGATGCACCAGATTCACCCCTTGTGCTCCCCCTTTCACCCCCACTTTACCGGCAAGAAAACGCCCAGGGTGGCGATCTGCCCCCACCAACCCAGCCAAACGCAGGATATCTACCGACGTATGCGGTAATTGATGCAGCCAAAGCTCCAGTTCTGCCAATACGCGCCCACTGGAAGTCACCGGATGCAGCGGTGAATCTTCATTCACACTACCGCTGGCCTCGCCATAGACCGAGGTCGAGCTAGTAAAAATAATACGCGGAACCGCATAAGCGATGGCGCTATCCACCAGCATCTGCACCGCATCAAAATAGCCGCGACTCCCTTCGACAGTACGGCTCGCTGGCAAAGTGATCACCAACGCATCCACACGCAATAACTGCTCTAGATCATCGGGCTGACAAAGCAGTTCTGGAACGACTTCAAGCTGATAACACTCAACGCCACTCATCCTTGCGGCTTCGACCCCGTCCGGTGTGGTTTTACTGCCAACCACTTTATAGCCACGGCTCATCAATGATAAAGCCAGCGGCATACCTAACCAACCCAGACCAATAATGGCGACTTTTTTCATCAGCTTCCTCTCAAGAAGATCATAGCGTTGACGTTTTCCCTTTATCGAGACACTGGCGCGTTCAGTATGGCTTATCTGCACGATAGCAGTTAGCGGGTAAATTTTAGCATAGCTCCAGCGGAAAGCCGTGTCTCAAATCCCCGCAGAGATAACCGAGCGTGACAACGCTCGTTGACTTGCCAAGAGCGATAAGGGAGTCATTATCAGGCTGAAAAACGAATATCTATGGCGATTATCCTGACTATTTAGCTTAAAGAGAGACAATAGACCTCACCTTGCAGTAGCTTATAAGATACAATGTACCCTATGAAGGTGATAAAGCACTACTTGACCCCAGACGGCAAAGACTTGTATGCCGAGTACTTCAAAACACTACGTGACTCGGTTGCTAAAGCCAAAATTGCATCAAGAGTTAACCGCATGGCTAGCGGAAATTTTGGTGACCATAAACCGTGCCGCGATGGTGTTTGGGAACTACGAATAGACCAAGGCCCAGGGTATAGAGTGTACTATAGCGTCGTTGATGGGGCGGTGGTGTTATTGCTCCTCGCGGGTGATAAACGTACTCAGAATGCGGACATTGACGAGGCAGTTCGCTGCCTTAAAGATTACTTAATAAGGTGATATATGGCTAAGGCTCGTTTACATGATGATGCGATGGTTGAAATCCTTCGCGAAGATCCTGCATTTGCTCAGGCCTATCTACATCAGGCATTTCTCGATATCGATGAGGAAGGGGGGCAAGAAGCCTTTTTGATGGCATTACGCCATGTTGTTGAAGCCCGAGGGGGAATGGCCACCATCGCACAGAAAGCGGGCGTCTCGCGCGAAACACTTTACCGGACGCTATCACCAGCAGGTAACCCAACACTGAAAACATTACGCCGTGTCATTAACGCTACGGGTTTTCAGTTTTCAACCCTGGCGATGGCTTGAGATCACGCTATCAATCATCAGATTAAAAATTTCATCTATAGCCGTCGCCATTCAAGCTGTATTTTTTTGCTTTTATCGTAAAAATTTCGGTCGCCATATGCTTTCCATCTTCTGAACTGATTGCGCCTGCGACCGAATTAGGGGTCCTTAATAACCCACGCCTTTGCCAAATCAGGCGGTTGTTGCGCGAGAGTTACTCGGCCCTCAGGGAAGAGGCGAATAACTGTGGTCAACAACCGAACAATTTGCAGTATGACAAGCATAAATTCACAAAAAATAGTTGCATGTGATAGCACAGATAGTTTAGCTTAATCAGCAGTCCAGCATTGGCTGGTTTAATGTAAAGAGAATTATCATGACACGCGTTCAGTTCAACCACCATCATCACCATCATCCTGACTAGTCTTTCAGGCGATGTGTGCTGGGAGACGGTTCTTGAATCTTCCAGTGGCGCGTAGAACGTAAAAAACGCAGGAGAAAGCCCTCGGAAGATATCTTCCGAGGGTTTTTTTTTGGTTTCAGACTGACATAAATAATTTTTTTACAACAAATTCAATTCATTAAGATTTATACAGAGGTCACTATGTTGGATAAAACACGTTTACGCATTGCCATGCAGAAGTCAGGTCGCTTGAGTGAAGATTCGCAAAAACTGCTGGCCCGCTGCGGTATCAAGATCAATCTGCAACAACAACGCCTGATCGCCTTCGCCGAGAATATGCCGATTGATATCCTGCGGGTGCGTGATGATGACATCCCCGGGTTGGTGATGGATGGCGTGGTTGATCTCGGTATCATTGGCGAAAACGTGCTGGAAGAAGAGCTGCTCAATCGCCGTGCTCAAGGGGAAGACCCGCGTTACTTAATGCTGCGTCGTCTGGACTTTGGTTCTTGCCGCCTGTCACTGGCAGCCCCATTGGATAGCGAATATAGCGGCCCACAATGTTTGCAAAATTCCCGCATCGCTACCTCCTACCCACACCTGCTTAAGCAATATCTCGATAAACAAGGGGTTAATTTCAAATCCTGCCTACTGAACGGTTCTGTGGAAGTCGCCCCACGCGCTGGCTTGGCAGATGCCATTTGTGACCTGGTTTCCACCGGTGCCACGCTGGAAGCCAACGGCCTGCGTGAAGTGGAAGTGATTTACCGCTCCAAAGCCTGCCTGATCCAACGTGATGGCGCAATGTCTGAGCCAAAGCAGCAGTTGATTGACCGTTTGATGACCCGTATTCAAGGGGTTATTCAGGCGCGTGAATCCAAATACATTATGCTGCACGCCCCGAGTGATCGCCTGGATGAAATCATCGCCCTGCTGCCCGGTGCCGAACGCCCCACTATTCTGCCATTAGCCGGTGCGGACAGCCGTGTTGCCATGCATATGGTGAGCAGTGAAACCCTGTTCTGGGAAACCATGGAAAAACTGAAAACCCTGGGTGCCAGCTCCATTCTGGTACTGCCCATTGAGAAGATGATGGAGTAACACCATGCAGAACTTCAATACGGTGGTCAATTGGGGCAGTTGTAATGCCGAGCAACAGGCTGAATTGCTGATGCGCCCGGCTATTTCCGCCTCTGACAGCATCACCCGCACCGTGCGTGAAATACTGGAGAATGTAAAAACCCGTGGTGACAGCGCACTACGTGAATATAGCGCCAAGTTTGACCACACCGAAGTGACTGCACTGCGTGTTACCGCCGAGCAAATCGCGCAAGCCAGTGCCCGCTTGGGGGAGGAAATCAAACAGGCAATGGCGGTGGCTGTCGCTAATGTGGAAAAATTCCACAATGCGCAACAATTACCCCCAGTGGATATTGAAACCTTGCCCGGCGTGCGTTGCCAACAGGTAATCCGCCCTATCGATTCGGTCGGGTTATATATTCCCGGCGGTTCTGCCCCGCTATTCTCCACCGTATTGATGCTGGCCACCCCGGCACGTATTGCGGGTTGCCGCCGCGTGGTGCTCTGCTCACCGCCCCCCATCGCTGATGAAATTCTCTACGCAGCACAGCTTTGTGGGGTGCAGGAAGTGTTTCAAGTGGGTGGCGCTCAAGCCATTGCCGCCTTGGCATTCGGCACCGATTCCATTCCGCAAGTAGATAAAATATTTGGCCCGGGCAATGCATTTGTTACCGAAGCCAAACGCCAGATCAGCCAACGCCTGGATGGTGCCGCCATCGATATGCCTGCGGGCCCTTCCGAAGTATTAGTGATTGCTGACGCGGGTGCTACGCCGGCATTTATCGCTGCTGACCTGTTATCACAAGCGGAGCATGGCCCAGATTCACAGGTGATTCTACTGACGCCCGATCAAGCCTTGGCCGAAGCAGTGGTAGTGGCGGTTGAACAACAGTTGGCACAATTGCCACGGGCGGCCACTGCGCGCCAGGCATTGGCCAGCAGCCGTTTGATCGTCACCAAAGATTTAGCTGAATGTATCGCTATCAGCAACCAGTATGGGCCTGAACACTTAATTATCCAGACCCGAGATGCACGCGCTTTGGTAGATAGCATCACCAGTGCGGGTTCGATCTTCCTTGGCGACTGGTCACCAGAGTCGGCCGGTGATTACGCCTCGGGCACCAACCACGTGCTACCCACCTACGGCTATACGGCCACCTGCTCAAGCCTGGGGCTGGCGGATTTCCAAAAACGCATGACGGTACAGGAACTGACACCGCAAGGCTTTATGACGCTGGCCCCCACCATTGAAACGTTAGCGGCTGCCGAGCAACTTATCGCCCACAAAAATGCCGTGACCTTGCGTGTCGCTGCGCTGAAGGAGCAAGCATGAATATTGAAGCATTAGCGCGTAAAAACGTGCGTGAACTCACCCCTTACCTGTCTGCTCGCCGTTTAGGGGGCAAAGGGGATGTGTGGCTGAATGCCAATGAATACCCACTGGCACCAGAGTTCCAACTGACCAGCCAGAGCTTAAACCGCTACCCAGAATGCCAACCCGCACAGGTGATTGAGCGTTATGCCGCGTATGCCGGGGTGGATAAAGAGCAGGTAGTGGTGTGCCGTGGTGCAGATGAAGCCATCGAACTGCTGATCCGTGCTTTCTGTGAACCAGGCAAAGACGCCATTCTTTATTGCCCGCCCACCTATGGCATGTATGGCGTCAGCGCGGAAACTTTTGGCGTGGAACGCCGCACCGTGCCAGCCAAGCAAGATTGGCAACTGGACCTGCCAGCCATTGCCGCCAACCTGGATAACGTCAAGCTGATTTATGCCTGCAGCCCGAATAACCCAACCGGTAATCTGCTGAACCCTGACGACTTGCGCCAACTGCTGGAAATGGCACAAGGCAAAGCGCTGGTGGCCGTGGATGAAGCCTATATTGAATTTTGCCCGCAGGCTTCCGTTGCTGGCTGGTTAAAGGATTACCCACACCTGGTGATACTGCGCACCCTGTCAAAAGCCTTTGCGTTGGCCGGTTTGCGCTGTGGTTTTGCCTTGGCGAACCCAGACGTCATCAACCTGTTGTTAAAGGTAATTGCCCCGTATCCCCTTTCTGCCCCAGTGGCGGATATCGCCGCCCAGGCGCTAAGTAGCGAAGGTATTGCGGTTATGCGCCAACGCGTGAGCGAACTTGCTGCCAACCGTAGTTGGTTACAACAGGTATTGCCGGAGTGTGCTGGTGTGGAGCAGGTGTTCCCCAGCGAAAGCAATTACCTGCTGGTCCGAGTCACTGCCGCCAGTAATGCGTTTAAAAGTTTGTGGGATCAAGGCATTATCCTGCGCGACCAAAATAAACAGCCTAGCCTGGCTAACTGCATACGCATCACCATTGGTACCCGTAGTGAATGCCAGCGCGTTGTTGATGCCCTCAATTGTTTGCCCACAGCCTAAGGAGCCGATGTGAGCCAGAAAATTCTTTTTATTGACCGCGATGGCACGCTGATTGCTGAACCACCGGAAGATTTTCAGGTTGACCGCCTGGATAAACTGGCGCTGGAGCCGGAGGTGATCCCTTCCCTGCTGGCACTGCAACAAGCAGGGTTTACCCTGGTGATGATCACCAATCAGGATGGACTGGGGACGGCCAGTTTCCCACAGGAAACTTTTGATCCCCCACACAACCTGATGATGCAGATCTTCGATTCTCAGGGGATTAAATTCGCACAGACCCTGATCTGCCCGCATAAGCCAGACGATCAGTGCGAATGCCGTAAACCGAAGATTGCCATGGTTAAAGGTTACCTGGAGCCGGGCGTGATGGATACCGCCAACTGCTACGTGATTGGTGACCGCCAAACCGATATCCAATTAGCCAACAATATGGGCATTCAAGGGCTGCTGTATCAGCGCCAAAGTTTGGGCTGGGCGGCCATTACCCAACAGCTGACCAAACGCGACCGCCATGCTCAAGTGACGCGAGTGACCAAAGAGACCCAGATTGAGGTCAATGTCTGGCTGGACCGCGAAGGTAACAGCAAGATTAAAACCGGTCTTGGCTTCTTCGACCATATGCTGGATCAGATTGCTACCCATGGCGGCATCCGCATGGATGTCCAGGTGAGTGGCGACCTGCATATTGATGACCACCACACCGTGGAAGATACCGCGCTGGCACTGGGTGAAGCCCTGAATAAAGCGTTAGGCGACAAGCGTGGGATTGCTCGCTTTGGCTTTGTGCTGCCGATGGATGAGTGCCTGGCCCGTTGCGCGATGGATATTTCTGGTCGCCCGCACTTGGAATACAAAGCTGATTTCAACTATCAGCGTGTGGGTGATCTCAGCACCGAGATGGTGGAACACTTCTTCCGTTCATTGTCTTATGCCATGGCTTGCACCTTGCACCTGAAAACCAAAGGCCGCAATGACCATCACCGGGTTGAAAGCCTGTTTAAAGCCTTTGGCCGCACCCTGCGCCAGGCGATCCGCGTGGATGGCAACACCTTGCCCAGTTCGAAAGGGGTGCTGTGATGAAAGTGGTGATCCTCGACACCGGCTGTGCCAACCTGGCCTCCGTCGCTTACGCGGTAAAACGGCTGGGTTACCAACCTGAAGTCAGCCGCACACCCGAAGTGGTACTAGGTGCTGATAAACTGTTCCTGCCTGGCGTAGGGACAGCGCAAGCCGCCATGGAACAATTAAAACAGCGCCAGTTAATCGACCTGATCAAAGCCTGCACCCAACCGGTGTTGGGCATCTGCCTGGGGATGCAACTCTTGGCAGAAAGCAGCGAAGAAAGTGGCGGTATTAAAACCCTAGGGCTGATTGATACCCCAGTAAAACAGATGACCGACTTCGGCCTGCCCCTGCCCCATATGGGCTGGAACCAGATCGTTTCGCACGCGGGTAATCCGCTGTTCCGTGGCATCGACAATGGTGCCTACTTCTACTTTGTTCATAGCTACGCGCTGCCAATATGTGCAAACACCATCGCTCAGGCGAACTACGGCGAGCCCTTCACCGCCGCCGTACAAAAAGACAACTTCTTTGGCGTGCAGTTTCATCCAGAGCGATCTGGCAGCGCTGGGGCCCAACTGTTGAAAAACTTTCTGGAGATGTAGCTAGCATGATTATTCCCGCTTTAGATTTAATCGACGGCAATGTAGTGCGCCTGCACCAAGGTGACTACGGTCAACAACGTGATTATGGCAACGATCCGCTACTGCGCTTGCAAGACTATCAGCAACAAGGGGCACAGGTGCTGCACCTGGTGGACCTGACCGGGGCTAAAGATCCCGCAGCCCGGCAAATTCCCCTGCTGCGCAAACTATTGGCAGGCATCAATGTCCCGGTACAAGTGGGGGGCGGTATCCGTAACGAGCAAGATGTAGCCGCCCTGCTGGCCGCCGGTGCCAGCCGTGTGGTGATCGGCTCAACAGCAGTAAAACAGCCGGAGATGGTACAGGGTTGGTTTGAGCGTTACGGTGCCGATGCCATGGTACTGGCGCTGGATGTGCGCATTGACGCCCAAGGCCGTAAACAGGTCGCCATCAGTGGCTGGCAAGAGAACTCTGACGCCACACTGGAACAAGTTATTGAACAGTACCTGCCTTTCGGCCTGAAACACGTGCTTTGTACCGATATTTCACGGGATGGCACGTTGAAAGGCTCCAACGTGGCGCTGTATCAGGAAGTGTGCCAACGCTACCCACAAATCGCCTTCCAGGCATCAGGCGGCATCGGTAACTTGGATGATATCGCTCAATTACGTGGTAGCGGTGTTGAAGGGGTGATTGTTGGGCGCGCCCTGTTAGACGGTAAATTCAGTGTTGAGGAGGCTATCGCATGTTGGCAAAACGGATAATACCTTGCCTGGACGTTAAAGATGGGCAAGTGGTGAAAGGCGTTCAGTTCCGCAACCACGAAATTATTGGTGACATCGTTCCGCTGGCTCAACGCTATGCCCAGGAAGGCGCCGACGAACTGGTATTTTACGATATCACCGCCTCTAGCGATGGCCGGGTGGTGGATAAAAGCTGGGTATCGCGGGTAGCAGAAGTGATCGATATTCCGTTCTGTGTCGCCGGAGGGATTAAAAGCGAGGAAGATGCCAGCCAGATCCTCTCCTTTGGTGCGGACAAAATTTCCATCAACTCACCAGCACTGGCAGACCCAACGCTTATCAGCCGCCTAGCGGAGCGCTTTGGCGTACAGTGCATTGTGGTGGGAATAGACACCTGGTTTGAAGCCACCACCGGCACATATCATGTTAACCAGTATACTGGCGACGAAACCCGCACCCGGGTGACGCAGTGGCAAACCCTTGATTGGGTACAGGAAGTGCAACGCCGTGGTGCTGGGGAAATTGTGCTTAATATGATGAACCAGGACGGCGTGCGCAATGGCTATGACCTGGAGCAACTGCAACGAGTACGGGAAGTGTGCCAGGTACCACTGATTGCCTCTGGCGGCGCCGGTACTATGGAACACTTCCTGGCGGCCTTCCGTGATGCCAATGTCGACGGCGCACTGGCTGCTTCGGTGTTCCATAAACAAATTATCAATATCGGGGAGCTGAAAAAGTTCCTGGCAAAGAATGGTGTGGAGATTCGCCTGTGTTAACAGAACAACAGAGAAGTAAACTGGATTGGGAAAAAACCGATAACCTGATGCCGGTGATCGTTCAACATGCGGTTTCTGGCGAAGTGCTGATGCTGGGTTATATGAACCCACAAGCACTGGCAGAGACCGAACACAGCGGCAAAGTCACCTTTTTTTCACGCACCAAACAGCGCCTTTGGACCAAAGGTGAAAGCTCCGGCCACTTCCTCAACGTGGTGAGCATCACGCCCGATTGCGATAACGATACCCTGCTGATCCTGGCCAACCCCATCGGCCCCACCTGCCACTTGGGCAATAATAGCTGCTTCCACCCGGCAAGCAGTGACTGGGGGTTCCTATATCAGCTTGAGCAGTTACTGGCCGAGCGCAAAAACGCCAGCCCAGACAGCTCTTACACCGCCAAACTGTATGCCAGCGGCACCAAACGCATTGCACAAAAGGTAGGGGAAGAAGGAGTAGAAACCGCTCTGGCTGCCACAGTGAATAACCGTGAAGAACTGACCAATGAAGCAGCAGACTTGATCTATCACCTGCTGGTGCTACTGCAGGATCAGGAACTGGATCTGAGTAAAGTGATTAGCTGCCTGCGGGAGAGGCATGAGAAGAAGTAGCGTTAGGAGTTGAGTTGTAGCAGTAATTGTAGCAGTAAGAGTCTATCCCATAGACTCTTACTGCATCGTTATACCCCCTAGGCGCCCTGCTTTAGAAAGTCCAATCATCTTGCTACTTTGACATCCTCCCCGCCCTAAAGGGCGAGGATCCCTACAGCGTTCAGGCCGAAGCCTGACTCGCCTCGGTGGGTTCCTGCTTCATCGAGCGGCCTAAAGCTGCCATCTCTCCACAGGCTAACGCGGCGTGCCCCGCCGCTAAAATATTACGAGCGCCGTTTATATCGGCGTTCTCTGTATATCCACATTCCAGACACTCGAACTGACTTTGTGACTGGCGGTTTTCTTTCGCTGTATGACCACAGCAAGCACATTTCTGACTGGTGTAGGCTGGATTAATCGCCAGCACCTGCCCACCGCGCCAGAGCTGTTTGTACTCAAGCTGGCGGCGAAGTTCGTACCACCCCTGATCTAATATCGAACGGTTTAAGCCTGATTTTGCACGGACGTTGCGCCCATGCCGGATTACCGTACCCGCTGCCGACTTTGACATGTTGGCAACTTTCAAGTCTTCAATGACGATCATTGCGTGGTTTTTGCTGATTGTCGTACTGACTTTGTGAAGGTAGTCGCGGCGAATATTTGCGATACGAGAATGCAGGTTTTGTACTTTGCGTTTTGCCTTCTTCCAGTTGTTGCTGAACTTCACCTTACGGCTCATTTCACGCTGAAGTTTGGCAACTTTCTTCTGATTGGTTTTAAAGCTGTTTACAGGCTCAAACACAGTGCCATCAGAGAGCGTAGCAAGTTTTGCTACGCCAGCATCAAGACCTACCATCGATGTTGAGGTATGAGCCGGTTCAGTGACTACGTATTCAGTCTGAATACTCATGTACCACTTACCGCATGACTGGCTAACCGTGACGTTTTTCACCTCGCCAACAACCTCACGGCTGTTGCGGTAGCTTATCCAGCCCAGTTTTGGCAACGATATACGGTTATTTTCCTGATCGAGCTTCACACCTTGCGGATAGCGGAATGAATCACTTTGACCACGTTTTTTAAGCCGTGGGAATGAGGCTCTTTTTTGGAAGAAGTTTTTATAGGCTCGCTCAAGGTCTTTTAACGCCTGCTGTAAAGACTGAGAAGGTGACTCTTTCAACCAGTGAGTTTCAGGTTCTTTTTTCCACTCAACCAGCCATGCGGCCATTTTTACATAGGGAAGGTATTTGTTTCCCGCCTCATGATTTTCATTCTGTAACGCCAGTGCGCGGTTAAAAACAAAACGACAAGCCCCAGAGAAGCGCCGCATATCACGCTCTTGCTGACCATTGGGTCTTAACTGGAATTTAAAGGCTTGCAGTCGCTTCATACCCACAATTATACTCTTGGCCTATGACAAAAGAAATTGATATTCGTCGAGGAAGACATTGTACTTTCCTGATGCATGTTCACTTGGTCTTTGTCACCAAGTATCGACGCAGAGTATTTGATCAGGATGCTATCGAGAAGCTACGAAATTACTTTGCCAGTGTATGCGCTGATTTCGAGGTTGAACTGGTCGAGATGGACGGCGAAGGCGATCACGTTCACCTGCTGATTAACTACCCACCAAAGTTAGCGGTATCAAATCTTGTTAACAGCCTCAAGGGTGTGTCTAGCCGATTACTTCGTCGTGATCGCCCTGACATTGCAGCTCAGTATTACTACAAAGGTGTTCTGTGGGCGCCGAGCTACTTTGCCAGTAGCTGCGGCGGATCGCCAATATCCATCATCAGGCAATACATTGAGCAACAGCAAACACCAAGTTAGGTAGAAAACCGTGCCTTATATCCTCGCCCTGAAGGACGGGGTTTTACGGCACACCGGATAAATCCAAACAATAAAGGCATGACTCTCCAGTACACTAAATTCTTTTTTTTCATAGGGATAAGCTGAAGCTTAAAACGACTTCATGTGTAAGAAAAGTGACTAGTGATATGGTCACCTGTATCAAATCCAACTCAGCGCGCCTCAAACAAAAAGGATATGTAATCAACTGAGTCAGACTGTTCAGCGTAACAACGTTCAAAATAGTACAATATTTGGTGAAGTTAACTTGATATATAGATACTATTGATATCTTAATTTTTTTTGCTGAATATACTTTTTTATCAAAAAATGTTTAAAAAAGTGAATGATATGCTATGAAAAAAAAGATTGTTATCGTAGGTGGTGGTTTTTTCGGCATGTATATTGCCGAATTTTTTGCAGAGCGGGGGCATGATGTCCAACTGTTTGAAAAAGAGTCAAACTTTATGTCTCGGGCATCATTTAACAATCAAGCACGCGTTCATAATGGTTACCATTATCCTCGTAGCATTTTAACCGCCTTAAGGTCTCGCGTATCTTTCCCTCGTTTTGTGGCTGAGTTTCGTGATTGTATCGACTCCGACTTCGAAAAGTACTATTTAATCAGCAGCAAACTAGGAAAAGTGACAGCTAATCAGTTCACCAAATTTTGTGAGCGTATTGGCGCATCTTGTGAGTCCGCCCCCTCCCACTTACAAAAGCTCACTAATCCGGCCATGATAGATGCCTGTTTTTCTGTTACCGAATATGCTTTTGACTCGTGGAAACTTCGCGATGCCATGCTAGAGCGAGTGAAAACATCCTTAGCCAATTATCAGACAAATGTTTCAGTCGATAAGGTATGCCAGCACCAAGACGGTTTAATGGTTACCTACACGAATACCCAGTCTGGTGAAATTGCAGAGATGTATGCTGATCATGTATTCAACTGCACTTACTCTCATATCAACTACATGTTGCAAAATTCTACTCTAGAGTTAATCCCTCTTAAGCATGAAATGACAGAAATGTGCCTTGTGGATGTACCGGATGAGTTGAAAAAAGTTGGCTTGACGGTGATGTGTGGTCCATTCTTTTCCGTAATGCCCTTCCCCTCTGCTAAGTTGCATTCTTTTAGTCACGTTCGTTATACCCCACATTATGAATGGTTCGACAAAGACCATATCACTTATGTTGATGCTCATAGAAAATTTGATGAAGACGAAAAAAATAGTGCTTGGCACTATATGAAGAAAGATGCCATGCGCTACTTACCCATTCTAGAAGATTGTGAGTATAAGCGCTCTCTCTGGGAAGTGAAAACCTTGCTACCTCGTAGTGAATCTGATGATTCGCGCCCAATATTATTTAGAGCTAATCATGGTTTATCTGGGTTCCACTGCATTATGGGGGGAAAAATAGACAATGTATATGATGTAATCGATGCGATTACTAAGCAGCATATTGTAGATTGATAGGAGTGTTAACGCCGTGAAAAGTGACTCTTTTGTTTCAGTAGTATTAAATATTGACCAACAGTTAGTTGGGATAGAAGAAAAAGTAAAACAAATTCAAGTTTATTTGGATAGCTTGTATTCTGATTATGAAATAGTCATTATAATTCAAGGGCCTTGGGTAACAAATAGCCCAGGATATGATATGGAAACGATGTTACGCCATATCCCCAGCGTTCGTTATATTCAACTTGCCGGCTACGTTCACAATGATGTTGCTTGGGCTGCTGGTCTTGAAAATGCCATCGGTGATTTTGTGGTACTTTTCGATCTTCAAACTGATCCAATCAGTGCTATTTCAGGTACCGTTGAGTGCTGCAAATCAGGTATGGATGTCGTAGTGGGTGTTGCTGAACAACCTATTTCATTAGCTTATCGCTTGTTTCGTTCAATCTCAGATAAAATCCTGCAAGCTATCGACTACCACTTACCGCCACAGGCAACCAGCTTACGTTGTCTTAGTCGGCGAGCGGTTAACTCAGTCACCAGTACCGGCCGTTTCCATCACCAATTTTATTTAAGAATACAAAAAACTGGCTATCCTAGTGGTTCATACTGTTACGTACTACAGCCAGACAGCTCGCAAAAAAAATCCTTCTGGTGTGGTTTTCGATACTTGGTGCGTTTGATGGTATTCAACTCATCTCGACCACTACGCTGGATGTCTGGAATCGGCATGATAGGAAGTTTAGCTGCATTCATTTTTGCAGTATACAGTGTGACTATCAATATTATTAGTGGCCACGTAGTTGAGGGGTGGACAACAACTGTTCTCTTTATGTCTCTGTTATTTATGCTACAATTTGTCATGCTGGCTTTTTTTGGTGAGTACCTTGGCCGCTTATTAGATGATCGCAGTGAGCAGGCTGATTACTCAATTGTATTCGAAAAGAACAGTGCTGTTATGGTCAACCAGGATCGTGTTAATGTTCTCAGCGACTCTAGCAGTACATACAAAAATAAAGTTCAAACGGGCCGTGACCGATAAACAATCGGCAACCAATAGCAAAGATAAGCAGGTGGAAGATAATGCAAAATGCCTTAATTGGTTTTTCTGGGTTTGTTGGTAGTACCCTACTGAAACAAACAAAGTTTGACGCACTTTATCGTTCTAACAACATTGGCGATATTGATAATAATATTTTTGATACCGTTGTATGTGCAGGCGCACCTGCGCAAAAATGGTTAGCCAACAAAGATCCAGAATCTGACCGTAAAAAAATAGACAGCCTGATTGCACATTTAAAAACAATAAAATGTAAAACGTTCATCCTTATCAGTACTGTGGATGTTTTTAAATCACCAATTGGCGTCAATGAGTCAAGTTTAGTTGACACCACCGACCTCCATGCTTATGGTCTTAATCGTTATCGTTTGGAGCAATTTGTCGAACATAATTTTGAACAGTTTTTGATAGTTCGATTACCTGGATTAGTTGGCCCAGGGCTACGCAAAAACATCATTTTTGATTTTCTTAATAGCAACAACCTACATTCAATCGATAGTCGCGGTGTATTTCAATTTTATCCGATGGTCAACTTGTGGTTCGATATACAAGCTTCATTGAAAGCCGAATTAAAGCTCGTTCACTTAACAAGTTCACCGCTAAGTGTGGCGCAAGTTGCTCAGCAAGGCTTTGGCATCAGTTTTGAACAGCAGTTTGACGGGGATGCTGCCACATATGATATGCAATCTCAATATGCATCTATACTAGGTGGCCAAGATAATTATCAATATAGTGTTCGTGAAACGATACAAGCGATTCGTGCTTATGCTCAGTCCGAACCTATCTCGATGAAATCTGCAACTGAGGAAAAAAATGAGATTATCCATTTCTAATATTGCTTGGGATGTAGCAGAAGATGATGCCATTGTAGAGCTTTTACATAAATATCAAGTAGATGCTATTGATATTGCACCTGGGAAATATTTCGCTGATCCTATTAGTGCATCAAGTACTGATATTGCTAAAGTAAAAAATTGGTGGGGTGACCACAATATTGAGATTGTTGGGATGCAGGCCCTATTATTCGGCACACAAGGGTTGAATGTATTCGGTTCTGAAGAGAGCCAGCAAGCTATGCTATCCCATTTAACTGCAGTTTGTCGTATTGCAGCGGGTTTAGGTGCAACTCGTCTCGTTTTTGGTTCGCCACGTAATAGAGACTGTTCAGGACTCAGTGAGCAAAAAACCATCGAAACTGCGCTATCTTTCTTTCAACAACTCGCGGACATTGCACAACAGCATGGTGTAATTATTTGTCTAGAACCAAACCCGACGCACTATGGTGCCAACTTTATGACCACCACTGCAGAAACAGCACGTATCGTTAAGTTAATCCAACACCCATCAATAAAAATGCAATTGGATACCGGCGCGATGGCAATTAACAGCGAAAATGTTAATGATCTACTGCCTTGTTATTCAGATTTAATTGGTCATATCCATATTAGTGAAGCTGACCTGCTACCAATTGGTGATACGACTACAAACCACAGCGCAATCCATCACGCATTAGCTCAATATTTGCCCATGCAGGTGGCCACTATTGAAATGGTAGCAACAGCAAGTGAGCCTCATTTATGCTCTATTGAACGAGCACTGCAACACACAATCACCAATTATCGCCCTGCATTGCAGGTGAATAACATATGAAATGGTTGATTCTATTGCTAGGTATCGCATCTAATGCATCAGCCAGTGTATTAATCAAGCTAGCCATGATGCCACCACGTAAATTTCCGAGTTTTACCGATCCGTTGGCTGCACTAACTAATTGGCCATTCTGGCTAGGATTAATTTTATATGGGGCAGCATTTTTACTTTATGCAGCGGCCTTAGCCTATCTTCCATTAAACGTAGCACATCCAATATTGACAACGGGTGCTGTTGCTTCCGTTGCGTTACTTTCAGTGCTCATTTTCAATGAACCATTACACTGGACTACTGGCGCTGGCATAGCTCTGGTTATCGCTGGAGTTGCACTGATCACTGCGCGCGTAGCTTAAAATAACAACAGAATGAAACTATTATGAATACATTGACAAAGCAGCAAGATTCATGGCAAGTCCCATCGTTCGATATTTCCTTATGGCTTGGAAAAAAGAGTGACTATTGTGTCATTATTCCAGTCATCAATGAAGGAGAACGAATTAAAAGCCTGCTCAGCCGTATGGCTGCACTGGCAATTGCTGATATGGCAGATATTATTATCGTTGATGGCGGTAGTAGTGATGGTTCTTTAGAACTGACCAGCTTGCGAGATTTGGGTGTTCGTGGGTTATTATTGAAAACTGGGGAAGGAAAATTAAGTGCGCAACTACGTTGTGCATATGCATTTGCCTTGAAACAGGACTATGAAGGTATTATCACGATCGATGGAAATGATAAAGATGATCCCGAAGCCATTCCAAATTTCATTACTGCATTAAAAAATGGATTTGATTTTGTTCAAGCCTCACGCTTTCTTAACGGTGGTATTGCAGAGAACACACCTAAATCACGTGATTTAGCCATACGCTTTATGCATGCTCCGGTATTAAGTATCGCGTCAGGTTTCAAATGGACAGATACTACCCAAGGCTTCCGTGCCTATAGTAAAAAAATGTTACTTGACCCGAATATGTCTATATTCCGAGATGTATTTATGACATATGAATTATTAGCTTACCTATCTTATCGCGCACCGAAGTTGGGGTACCGTTGCATTGAACTAGCAACAATACGCCGCTATCCTAAAGGAGAAGTACCAACTAAGATAAGTAGTGTAAAAGGTAATATTTCTGTTCTTCTCGTATTATTTAAGGCAAGTTTTGGCTTATATAATATAAAGTTAAAAAAATAATTAACATTTCCACATTAAAGCAATATAGGTTAGTAGGTGAGTTTTGATGTAAGTAAATATTCAATGATTCATTATTTCAACAGTCACAAACTGTCTCAGACAGTACTAGAGCTTAGAGATGATAATATGAAAGACGTAATGAAAATATTATTCCTATTCTTTTTGGGCTTTTCAATCCTATTTTTTCGCGAGCCCTATGCATTCCTAGATGCTAACGTTTATGCAGAAGATGGTATATGGACAGCAAAAGCATTGCGTGATGGCTGGATATCCACATTTTTACATGCACGCTCAGATTATTATGTTTTCTTCAACATTGCTTTACTTTTTATTTCCTCAAAAATTAGTTATATAGTCAGTGGCAGCCCTCTTTCTTTTTTACCACAAGCCATAGCGATAGTTTCATATTCTTTCTATTCTGTTGTTGCTATATTAATCTATAAATGCTTGAGAATTTATTCTAATCGTTTCTTTTCAATGGCAGGGTTTCTATTTTCTATATTAGTTCCCCTTGGCGGATCTACCAGTGAGAGTATAGGCACTTTAGTCCAAGTTGGATTTTACATGCCAATCATCTCGGTATGCCTCCATTTATTAAGAGGCGAGTGCAGGGTAAAATATTGCAAATACATTTTTGATATATTTATATTTCTTGCAGCTGCAACAAATCCAGTTTGTTTTGCTGTTACTGGCATTTATTTGGCTTTACGGATAAAATATTTTATAAAAAATAAACATGCCCTGCTTGAATTCCTGCCTTTAATTACATCATTATCGTTACTTTTTTTAATCATTATTCCTAATATGGATGGACACGGAGGCATATTAGGCACTCCAAATCCGAAAAATATTATTGAAATGGTTACGGCAAGATCTATATTATATAATTTCATATTCCCTTGGTACAGTGAATTTAATGATTTAGCCTCTATTTTGTTTAGCTTTCTATTCCTCTCAATGTGTATCTTTGCATATATAAGCACTAAAAATGATAAAGCTAAAAATGCTATAATATTTCTATTCTCTGTAATGGCAGTGTACACTATAGCCACTATAAGTGGGCGGTATGGATTAACGGGCATTCTTAATAATTATACGGCAACATATCCTGATAGATATTTTATGGGTATAAATGTAATTTCATCTACTCTCTTCGTTATAGTATTGTCTCAATTATCCAATATCTATTTTTTAAATAAAATTTCATATGCATTGGTTATAATTGTTTTAATTCTTCATATAATGAATGTACTGAACGGCTCCGTTATAAGTAATTCGACACTAAAATATAATTCTTCAAATAAATTTAAAAGTAGTTTATGTCACCCAGAAATAGCAACTGACGGGTTTTTATTAATACAAATTGAACCGCCTGTGCCTAAATTTAAAATGAAGGTACCAGCTAAATATATTAATGATATAAACTGTACAGATTAATACTCAGGGCAAGATTACGAAACACCGCCCCGCCAAGGACAGACGCTAGGTACTCAGTGTCTATCCTTGCTCGGTGCATCTTTTTTCGTAATCCTGCTTTAAACGACTTTTTTGCGTTAATATATTAACTACAATATATCTTATTTCTGATAAATTCTCTGCTATATTTGTAAATACAGAAACTTAAATTCCATGTTGTTATTAAGAATCCTACACTATAATTTCTCAGCCAATACTCTCTCTGTGTCAGATTGTTCAGCGATTGATAGAAGGATTACCTTGGTGTAATAATTACCACTTCGTGCAACGAAGTGGTTTAATAAATATAAAATAATGGATGCTAGATTCAAAAAGTATTGGATTTAATCCAGTGCAAATTAAATCCTCAGTTTAAGTTCACTTCATCCATTCGGTATGAAATACCCCGTCTTTATCAATACGCTTGTAAGTATGCGCGCCAAAGTAGTCACGCTGCGCCTGGATCAGGTTGGCAGGTAACACAGCAGAGCGGTAGCTGTCGTAGTAGGCGATGGCGGCAGAGAAGGTTGGCGTTGGAATGCCATTCTGCACCGCATAGGAAACTACATCACGCAGTGCCTGCTGATAATCATCGGCAATCTGTTTGAAGTAAGGCGCCAGCAATAGATTAGCAATGTCGGCATTTTCAGCATAAGCATCAGTAATTTTTTGTAGGAACTGAGCGCGGATGATGCACCCAGCACGGAAAATCTTGGCAATTTCACCGTAATGTAAATCCCAATTATTTTCCTCAGAGGCTGCTTTTAACTGAGAGAAGCCTTGCGCATAAGACACGATTTTGCCTAGATACAGCGCCCGGCGCACTTTTTCCGCAAACTCGGCTTTATCACCGCTAAATGGCGTTACTTTAGGGCCAGTTAGCACTTTAGATGCCGCAACACGCTGGTCTTTCAATGAAGAGAGATAACGCGCAAACACTGATTCCGTGATCAACGACAGTGGTTCGCCTAGATCCAGCGAGCTCTGGCTGGTCCATTTACCGGTACCCTTATTAGCAGCCTCATCCAAGATCACATCAACCAGGTATTTACCCTCATCATCTTTCTTGGTGAAGATATCCTTCGTGATATCAATCAAATAACTGCTCAATTCGCCTTTATTCCACTCGCTAAAGGTTTCCGCCAGTTGTTGATTGCTCAAGTTCAATGCTTGTTTTAGCAACGAGTAAGCCTCTGCGATCAGTTGCATATCGCCATACTCGATACCGTTATGCACCATCTTCACATAATGCCCGGCACCATCAGCGCCGATATAGGCAACGCAGGGCTCGCCTTCAGCTACAGCGGCGATTTTCTTCAGGATAGGAGCAACCAGTTCATAGGCTTCTTTCTGGCCGCCAGGCATGATAGAAGGCCCTTTCAAAGCTCCCTCTTCACCACCGGACACTCCGGTACCAATAAAGTTGAAGCCCTGAGCAGACAGTTCACGATTACGGCGAATGGTGTCCTTATAGTAGGTGTTGCCACCATCAATCAGGATATCGCCCTTTTCCAGATGCGGGGTCAAAGAAGCAATGGTCTTATCCGTCGCATCACCCGCTTTTACCATCAGCAAAATGCGGCGTGGCTTTTCCAACGATTCGACAAATTCTTCCACGCTGTAGTATGGCACTAAACTTTTGCCTGGATTCTCGGCAATCACTTCATCAGTCTTGTCACCGGAACGGTTAAAGATGGAAACGGTATAACCACGGCTTTCAATGTTCAGTGCCAGATTGCGGCCCATCACCGCCATGCCGACAACGCCGATTTGTTGTTTGGACATTAGGAACTCCTGTTTTAAAAAACTTTAACGTTGAAAACAAAAGAGATAATTGATTAAAGTTAATAAATATAAAACCATATCATAACGTGAAGATGAGTATTGTACAGATAAATTAGCGGGTCAGGGATTGTTCAGTGATGTGAGATCTTTGCGGAATAAATCGAATTTTTGCCGCGTATATACCCGCGATCTTTCAAGTTGATTAACCAATCTTGATATTAGGGAAAGGGTGTGTTGCGGCGTCAGCCACCGACAAATTTGCCAGAAGCGAATATGAACGACATTAAGTCAGTCCGTAGGTTGTGATACAGGGATGTATCTCATCATAGCCCCTCAGAACGATTGCCCAAGGTATCTCGGTCTTAACGAGCGTTTCAAGCAACTTGAAGTATGGCGGGTATTAATCAACCTTTTAATAGTCTGCTACTCATGTAAATAATCAGTGCTGTAGCCAAAAATTCAGTAAACACCAATGAATATGACGCTCCAATTGCACCGAACATGTATGTCGTAAAATAGATATGCATGCAATGAGTTGCAGCGCAACAGATGTAAATCCGTTGCAAAGTACGATCATGATGATTAGCCAGCAAGAACAATTGGGCTAGCACAATTGCCGGCGGGATAATCAACAGCATCATTGAAAGTACGGCAAGAATAGGGGCCGCTTCAATAAATTTTTCACCAAATAGTAAAGTAATAATTTGAGCTGAAAACTGGTTAATAAACCAAAAAGCGCAGACACCAAAAAGTGTGCTGAAGACAAGCACTCTTTTTATCAGTCGATTGCGCTTGACACTTTCGTTCTCGCGATAGCTGCAAATAATCGGATAAGCAGCTTGGCATAAAGGGGCCATCACTGCTAGACCAGAACGCACTAATCTTTCTGCTGCTCCGTATAACCCAGCAGAAACTGGACCAGCAATTATTCCCAACAAAATAGTATTACTGGCTGAGTACACCATCGTTATTGAATTGGCGATGAATACTGGCCAACCTTCACGTAAATTAGCCACAACACTTGGTATCACGAGTTTTGGGCAACCCAACTGATAACGTTTGATAACCCACATTAGCATAACGACTGCTGCCAAAAAATTGGGGAAAGCAAGCAGCAGTGCCGCGCTTGTAGCGGTGATAGGAAACAGCAAAAAAGTTACTAACGTGACAACCCTTGCCAACAGCGTGATCATCGCTCCCCAGGCCATCTTGCCCACCCCTTGCAATAACCAGTAAGGTGAAAGCATTGAGCCAACAATAAGTAACGAGGAGATCAGTATGTAATCACTCAATACTGCAAGTTTCTCCCAATTGAATGTCATCAATGAGATAACTAATAGGGCCACCAGTGTTAAAAACAGTTTACTAAAGGCTACCGCATAAAAGCTACGTGATAACTCATAGTGATTGTCCATTTTTGCAATAGTACGCACTGCTGAAAAGTTGAAGCCATAATCAACAAATATGGAAAGATAAAACGCTATCATGTAGCAGAACATGATATCGCCAAATAGAGCGACACCAATATTACGACCAATTATAGGAAAAACCAGCAGCGGGAAAATAAAATTCCCGCCCTGTACCATCAGCAGTGAAAGGTAGTTACGAACAACGGGGTGATTAACGTATTTAATCATCCGACGCTTCCTGCTTTATATGGCCACTCTGCGGGCTGGATATCTTTAAAATAGCTAACCAATCTCGGCGCATAAAACTCAAGAAGAGAAGTAAAATCACAACGTTGACGATTATCGTAGAATAATAGAAGTGATTATCAAAAATCATAAATACCGTTGCCATACAGAAATAACTATAAAATAGTGTGTTAGCCACTGTTTTCTGCTGCTGCATACGTTTATATAACGTCATGCCAATACTGGTAAATAATAACATAAAACCCGCCACCCCATACATACCAAAATCCATATATGGTTTTTGCATAAAGGTCATGATGTTGATCCAGTTATATCCTCCCATTTTTTCCAGATCAAGGGTTTCATCCTGCATGAAAAATTTAGTCGCAAAGCGGAAGGTTCCTGTTAATAACATGCGCCCATTACGGAAGTCTCCCGTATTATCAAGATAGATAACCAATTTATTAAAGGCATGCATCTCGGTACTCAAATTAATCCAAATGGACATTATTTTAGGCGGCAATACCATGGTGGGTTTGAATTCTTCCTTCTCTAACTCGGCCTCTAATTCTTTTGTGGTTTCTGAATCATGAGCTTTTGAATTTACCGCCACATCATTTAAAGGCTTACTATTTTGATTTGGAGTATTATAAATAGCCTTGTAATAATCTGTGCTGCTAACTCCCGGCTGTTGATTATTTAAATAAACCTGAGTTCTAAGGATCGGTATAGAAACCATCAGTATGACGACAGCCATTAAAGTTAAAAAGCCCGTAAACAAAAGTGATAGTTTATTTTTTTCAAAAAAATAATATTGAATAAGTATGTAAAATAGACTAGTCACCACGGGAATAAAAATATTGATGCGTCCACCCAGTAACAGCAGTAACAGCAAATAATATGCACTGAAAATAAGATAACCATATTTCCGTGTTTCGGTGACATATATTGTATTAAAAATAATAAAGAAAATAGGCAGCACTAGCAATACCATAAGATAGTTACTAATCACTTTAGGCATGATATTTGCGCGTGCATTGTCATCAAAAAGAGGTATTGCGCCAATTTTATCAATTGCAAACCAGTAAAGCCCAGTTTCCACAATAATACAGATTAGGTTAGCCCAGAACAGTGTCCTACCACAGATCCAATACTCACCATTCATCTTTTTACTATTTTCGATCCGCCTATAGCGCAGCATAAACCAGAATACCACTGCGTAAAAAACAACAATGACACTAATCAAGGCATTCCAAGTTGATTGGCTGAAACTATCCTGTTCAATTAGTGTCAGACGTGCTTGACTGCATCCGATCATAAATAAAAACATACTCATAAAGATGGATGGTAGATTATAAAAATTTTTGAAATAGTAGGTGAAAAATGCAAAATTAACTACTGCGGCTACTGCAAATGACTTACTGACAGCATTAACCGGCAATAATAAAATAGCAATTATAGAAATCGTACAAAATACAGCTAGAAAAGATTTATTCACAAATCCACTTGTCAACATTTTACTGATTTTCCTTTCTCACTTGAACAGTGATAGATGGTAATTGGTCCAAGCATTTTTTATTAATATTACTGCGTTCTGAATCAATGAACCATCCCCATTTATTAAAATAATGGATGGCAGATTGAATATGGTAGCCTAACAGTTTGTAGTTTTTATAGGAGCCTTTTGCGAAACCATGCTTCACCGTTGCGCCTGCGCAAAATATTGGCTTAGTGTACGCCAATACTTTACGACACAAATCAACATCCTCAAGGTACATAAAGTATCGTGAATCAAACCCTTGTACTTTCTTCAGTAAATCGGTTTGCGCAAATATAAAGCAACCGGAAATAAATGGGGCAAAGAAATTTTGTGTATCGTCGACACCATGCAGTTCATACTTTTTATCAAAAAATTTTGCAAAAAAAGGCACAAAGCGGCGTAATAAAAGGTTTGCTGGTGTTGGAAGCAGCCGGCAAACACGCTGTTTTTCACCGTTTGGGTAGATAACATTCGGTGCAAGAAAGGCATGTTGGTTTTGTTTGGCAAAACGATATAACGTCTCTACCGTGCCGACATCAAATTCAATATCTGGATTGCAGATAATAAAATATTCACATTTATCAAGGAAGGCAGCCATCGCTTGGTTATGGCCATGGCCAAATCCGCCATTTTTGTCAGACTTGATGTAAACGATACGCGGGTTATTGATGTGTGCTGCCCATTCACAATCAGCATTATCAACTAAAATAATGGTTTCTACTAAAGCTTCACTTAATAATGAATCTATTGTAGGTTGTAGCTCTTGTTGCGTATGTTTATACAACACAATAGACGCTACAACAGGCATTTTTTTTTCCATTTGATTCCCTTCACTCATTTTGTGCTTATTCCATCTTTAAAAGCACGATACCATGTTCTGAAGTGCGTTTTTTTATTTGGTTGGGACATAATCAATAGCAACTGGTGAATGGTGTTAAAAACGTTTTCACGAATTTTTACCAGCGGAGGAATATGCGGCATTCTGGTTAATAAAAAACCATTACGTATCCGATAATATCTTCTGAAATCAGAATGCATAGGAACATGCCAAGCTAAGACTTTCATCGTCCTATCACCAATAGCATGGGACATTCTTGCCGAAGTTGAAGCATAAATCTTGTAACCCATCGCGACGGCACGTAGACACCATTCGGTATCAACATAGTCAATAAAGAAAGATTCATTCATCAAACCTACGTCGCGCAATACACTGACAGGAATCAGCGAACCAGAAGAGATGAGCATACTGACTTCAAATGGGGCGTGTTGTGTCTCCGGCCGTAATTTTGTACGCCATCCCAATGCATTGACTTTGATGAGTGGATAGTGAAATCCATAACGTGAATCGGTAAAGATGGGGCCGATCGCAGCCAGTTTTTGGGTCGCGGCAATAACGTGGAAATCATGCGACAGATTTGCCATAAAACCATCATTCACATTGCTGTCTTGATCAAAAAATACAATCATATCAGCCTGATGGCATTGACATGCTTGCTCAATACCTATGTTCTGCGCCTTCGCAATCCCGACGTTTTCTTCAAGTCTGATAACGGTTGCCAAACGCGACAACTGCTCAACCACCTCTGGCGCTAACGTGCCATTATCCACCAAGACACAAGAAACTTGTTGCTGAGTTAGACTGTCGATCAGCCTGGTAAGGTTGCCTAACTCAGGGTGATAAGACACAATCACTGCAGAAATCTTATAATGCATAGGGGAAAATTCAGTTACGGAAGGGAGTTCACTACAAGTTTGTTGCTCTGACACTAACCACCCCAAATAGTAAGCAATCTAATGACACCAACAGAGCGAGATATCGACACTCAGCGCATCGTTTTTCGTAAGCCTGCTCTATACTCTTCATACTCCAAGTTGCTTGGTTATATAACAAATTTCTGCGAATGTAGACCGCAGCCAACCAACTCAAAGTATGACGGATATGGTCTTAGGGTTGCATGTTTGCGCGCACAATAGCATCAATTCTGTCTCGCCAGCAAGATAGAGCGATACCCTGTTGCTTAATTTTGTCACAGTTAAGTACTGAGTATTTAGGTCTTCTCGCTGGTGTTGGGTACTGCTCTGTCCCTATCGCTTTCACCACAGGCAATTTAGGCAATTGCTTCATCTTTAATGCAGATGTAAATATTGCCTCTGCAAACTCATTCCATGCGACTTGGCTGTCACCACAGAAGTGATAAATTCCCCCATCAGCATTCTTTTTTAATAATTCTATGATTGCTACGGCAATATCACCCGCATAGGTTGGGCAGCCGAACTGATCCGCCACCACATTTAACTCATCCCGCTCCTTCCCTAAGCGCAGCATGGTCTTCACAAAATTATTACCATACTCACTAAACACCCAAGCGGTGCGGATAATCAAGGCATCAGGTTGAATCTGGCTAACGGCAATTTCACCGGCTAACTTGGTTTTGCCATAAACTCCTAGTGGGTTAGTTATGGCTGTTTCTATATAGGGTGTATTGGCCTCACCATCAAAAACATAATCCGTAGAGACATGGACCAAACGAGCACCAACTTCATTCGCGGCTAATGCCAAGTTTTTAGGGCCAATTTCATTAATCAAGGTAGCAATTTGCTGGTCAGACTCAGCTTTATCAACCGCAGTGTAAGCTGCCGCATTGACAATCACATCTGGCCGATATTCAATTACCTGCTGTTTAACCTTAGCCAAATCTGTGATATCGAGAGTATCAACATCAGTTGCCAGTACATGCCACCCTGCCGGAAGGCGGTCACAAAAGCAATTACCTAATTGCCCTTTAGAACCGGTCAATAACACTTTCATTGGCCTAACTCCTTAAATAATCTACCCAGTTTATCTTTTTCAGACAGTGTCGGGCTCTTAATTGGCCACTCGATACCTACAGCAGGGTCATTCCATAGCAGGCACCCTTCATGTGCTGGGTTATAATAATCGGTGCACTTATACTCAAAATCTGCCATATCAGAAAGTACAACAAAGCCATGTGCCAAACCCGGTGGAACCCAGAACTGGGTTTTATTTTCTTCAGAAAGGAGCACACCCTCCCAAACACCGTACGTGGGTGAATCCTGGCGTATATCAACCACCACATCAAACACTTCACCACGCACTACTCGCACTAGTTTACCCTGGGGATTTACCTTTTGAAAATGCAGCCCACGCAACACACCATGGGAAGAGCGCGAATGGTTATCCTGCACAAAATCCAGTTCAATATTTAGCATTTCCTGATAGCGTTTTTTTTCAAAGGTCTCCAAGAAAAAACCGCGCGCATCGCCAAATACCTTTGGTTGAATAATCTTCACACCATCGATTTTGGTATCCAAGACTTGCATCCTACTTCTCCATAATTAGTTGTGATAGGTACTGCCCATACAGGGTTTTTCCAAGCAATTTAGCTTCAGCTTCAACTTGTTCTCGACTCAACCACCCTTTACGGTAAGCTATCTCTTCCAAGCAAGCCACTTTCAAGCCTTGGCGGCTTTCGATAGTATGAATAAACTGCGATGCTTCAATCAGGCTGTCATGGGTACCGGTATCCAGCCAAGCAAAACCGCGACCGAGCAACTCAACATTAAGTTCGCCTCTTTCCAGATACATTTGGTTGAGTGTGGTGATTTCTAATTCTCCCCGGGAAGATGGCTTAACCTGTCTCGCCAATTCGACAACATTATTGTCATAGAAATAGAGCCCAGTTACAGCCCAGTGAGATTTAGGTTTTACTGGTTTTTCTTCCAGTGAAAGTGCACGGAAATTATCATCAAACTCCACAACACCAAATCGTTCAGGGTCCATCACCTGGTAACCGAATATTGTCGCACCTTGGTTACGCTCCACTACGGTTGTTAGTTTTGGCCCAAAGCTCTGACCAAAAAAGATGTTGTCCCCCAGCACTAGGGCACAACTATCACCATTGATAAACTCTTCACCAATCAAGAAGGCTTGTGCCAAACCATCCGGGCTTGGCTGTTCTGCATAGCTTAACGAAATACCTAGCCTACTGCCATCCCCAAGCAGTCGCTTGAACGATGGCAAGTCCTCCGGGGTGGATATAATCAGAATGTCTCGAATTCCCGCCAGCATCAATACTGAAAGCGGGTAATAGATCATCGGTTTATCATATATAGGCAATAACTGCTTTGATATACCCCGAGTAATAGGGTAAAGACGTGTACCACTCCCCCCCGCTAGAACAATACCTTTCATTTTTATATCACCAAATTAGTGGGTTAAACCCAAACGCTCAGCTGCATATACTCATGATACTTCAAGTTGCATGTGTGTTGGCATTATTATGAGGTCCATCCATGGCCCTCGCCCCTTCGGGGCCGCCGCAAGCGGCGTTCAAATCCGCTCTAGGCGGATTTGTCGCTCCCCCAGTCACTTACCAGTGTAAGCTCCTGGAAATTGTCTGCGGTGCTGCCTTCCTGCAACTCGAATTATTTAGTGTATAGAAGCCATCTTTTACTCGATGCCACCAAGATTCATTAGCCAAGTACCATGTAATGGTTTTCTAATAACACATTCAAACACTTCCATAACCCCTAGGATTCTTACTCTGCCAGTTCCAGGTATCACGCATCATGGTGGCAATACCGCGGGATACCGCCCAACCGAGCTCTTTCTCGGCTAGTGTGGCATCCGCCCAGAATGCTGGCAGGTCGCCGTCACGGCGGGGCAAAATCTGGTAAGGGATCGTTACACCTGAGGCTTTTTCGAACGCATGAACCATTTCAAGTACTGAGTACCCTACCCCAGCACCAAGATTGTAGGCCTTAAAGCCGCTGATTTTGCGTAGGTGGTCCATCGCCATCAAGTGCCCTTCCGCCAAATCCATTACATGGATGTAATCACGCACGCCGGTGCCATCTTGGGTTGGATAATCACCACCAAAAATACCCAGCGTCTCCAATTTGCCAATAGCAACCTGTGAAATGTAGGGCAGCAGGTTGTTAGGGATGCCATTCGGATCTTCACCAATCAGGCCGGACTCATGCGCGCCCACCGGGTTAAAATAGCGTAAGGCAATAATGGAGAATTGCGGTTCAGCTTTGGCGAAATCCTGCAGGATCTGCTCAACCATCAGTTTAGATGTGCCATAAGGGCTGGTGGTACCACCAATCTGGGTGGTTTCAACATAGGGGACAGGGGCATTAGCGCCATACACCGTAGCTGAAGAGCTAAAGATAAATTTGTGTACACCGGCACGGCGCATTTCATTCAGCAGTACCAATGTCCCAGTGACATTGTTCTGGTAATATTCCAAAGGGTTGCGGGTTGACTCACCAACAGCTTTTAGCCCGGCAAAGTGGATCACGGATGAGATCCTGTGTCCATCAAAAATACGGTTTAAACATTCGGCATCTTGAACATCGCCTTGATAGAAGATCGTCGCCTTGCCGGTGAGTTGTTCTACTCGCCGCAGTGACTCTTCTGAGGAGTTAGAGAGGTTGTCCAGGACCACAACGTCCTCACCTCGTTCCAGCAATGCCAGAACAGTATGGGAACCAATATAACCTGCCCCCCCAGTGACTAAAATCGCCATTGTTACTCCTTAATCTCTCTTTCCGAGGTCTAGATGCAAGAACCTGTAGTGCCCTACGCCTAAGTGGAATCATGTTGTCGCCGGACAACCCTTTGAACCCACTTCGGCTAAAATTTTCCGTTTGCTCGTAAGCTTATACTGATTTTCACACGCTACCGCCCTTGGCTTTCAGCTACCAATGCGCTGTAGAAATATTTAATTACCGGCTTGTCATACAACAAGTTACATGTAGCCCATAAACAGCGTGAGATCCCCATTGTTTTGGCTGAGACCTATCGACCTGACACATGCAAGGCAATAAGTATATACCGTTCTTCGATTTAAGAAACTACGTTAGCTCAATATACAATGTTTCCGCCTGTATCTTGAGCGACAATGAGTGATATTCCACGTTTTTAACCACTGTCGTTAATCTGTGATTAAAAGTTGAAATCCCCGCCTTCAACCTCCATCATGCTGAGTGCGGCATTTGCCGTTTAACTGTTTACCGTTTAACTACAAGGTGAAATTAGGCGTATGGAATGGATCGCAGATCCAACAATTTGGGCTGGCTTAGCCACATTGGTTGTGTTGGAAATTGTCTTAGGGATTGACAACCTGATATTCATCGCCATTCTGGCGGAAAAATTACCCAAAAAACAACGTGATAAAGCTCGTGTCATCGGTTTATTACTGGCGCTGCTGATGCGTTTGGCGCTGTTGGCCTCAATCTCCTGGTTGGCTACGCTAACCAAACCACTCTTTTTTACTGTCGGCCACCATTTCAGTGGTCGCGACCTGATTATGCTGATTGGTGGGCTATTCCTGCTGTTTAAAGCCACTATGGAGTTAAACGAGCGGCTAGAAGGCAAAGATGATAACCACCACGGCCCACAGAAAGGTGCGCGTTTCTGGCCGGTCGTGGCACAGATTGTGGTGCTGGATGCAGTATTTTCACTAGATGCCGTCATTACAGCTGTCGGCATGGTGGAAGAATTGGCAGTGATGATGATTGCCGTCTGTATCGCCATCGGCTTGATGTTATTGGCCAGTAAACCACTGACCCGTTTTGTCAATGCTCACCCCACCATCGTTATTCTCTGCCTGAGTTTTCTGCTGATGATTGGCTTTAGTCTGGTTGCTGAAGGGTTTGGTTACTCTATTCCCAAAGGCTATCTCTATGCGGCCATCGGTTTCTCGGTAATGATCGAAGCATTAAATCAGCTTGCCCAATTTAATCGCCGCCGTTTTCTGTCAAAAGTGCGGCCGCTGCGTGAACGTACAGCTGAAGCCGTGTTACGGATGTTAAGTGGCAAACATGAAGAGGCAGAAGTCGACAACCATTCAGCTAACTTGTTGGCGGACAGCAACAGCGACAATGGCGAAATCTTTAACCAGCAAGAGCGCCATATGATTGAGCGTGTGCTGGGTATGGCCCAGCGTACTGTCAGTAGCATCATGACCTCACGCCATGATGTTGTGTATCTTGGACTAAACGATCCGCAAGATAAACTGACCAAACTGCTGGAAAAGAACCAACATACGCGCATTGTCGTCACTGAAAACCGTGCCAGAGATGAACCACTCGGGGTGATCCATACTATTGATGTATTAAAGCAGCAGTTGCAGCAACCTCAGTTGAATTTACGCACGCTGGTACGTCAACCGCTGATTTTCCCTGAACAATTGACGTTACTCTCCGCACTGGAGCAGTTCCGCCAGGCTAAAACCCATTTTGCGTTTGTCGTCGATGAGTTTGGCTCTGTCGAAGGGGTGGTAACGTTGACGGATGTGATGGAAACCATTGCCGGTAATTTGCCAGAAGCGGATGAAGAAATTGATGCCCGCCACGATATTCAACAAACCACCGAGGGCTGTTGGATTGCCAATGGGCATATGCCGATGGAAGATTTAGTGCTGTATGTTCCACTCCCCCTTGAAGAAAAGCGCGAATATCACACCCTGGCGGGGTTGTTGATGGAACACTGCCAACGCATCCCAAATAAAGGGGAACAATTCAAAATTGGTGATTACCTATTTGAACCGTTAGAAATTAGTAGTCATCGTATTGTGAAAGTAAAAATTACGCCGCAACTCCCGGTCAATGAAGACGAGGATCTTTGATCCTCCCCTGGGAAGGATAGGTATCTACACATCTCTAAGCTGGCCCAGTGCGCTTGCCGCTTGCTGGGTCAGCTCCCAGGTACACTCCGATAACAACCGCAACGTATTGAGCAAGCTTGATAAACCCGCCAGCAAGGTGAGTTGCCCGGATGTTTACAATTAGTATGCTCCATCTCTTTTCAAGACGACATTTATTGTTTTAAACAATATTGCAATATCATTCCATAAAGACCAATTCTTCACATACCAAGCGTCAAAATATACACGAGTGTCATAATCCACATCATTTCTGCCACTAACTTGCCATAACCCAGTCATGCCTGGTTTTACCATCAGGTAATAGTCTACATCGCCAGCATAGCGTTCCAATTCCAGTTCGATAACCGGACGAGGGCCAACTAAACTCATCTCACCTTTTAGGACGTTAAAAAGCTGCGGTAACTCATCCAAGCTGGTCTTCCGTATGAAACTTCCAACACGTGTAATACGTGGATCATTTTTCAATTTAAAATCTTTTTCCCACTCTAGTTGAGCCTCAGCATCATTTTCTAACAGTTTCTGTAATACTTCTTGAGAATTAGTAACCATCGAGCGGAACTTAAGACATTTGAATTTCTTTCTATTTCGGCCTATTCGTTTATGTCCATAAAAAGCCGCTCCACCATCTTTAGAAACTAAGTAAGTTAAAACAAGAAGAATTGGCGACAATAAAATAATAATTGAAATAGCCCCCAAAATATCAAACGATCTTTTTAAAAAGCGTGACGTTCTCTTAGCCAAATTATTATTAACACGTAGAATCATTACTTCATGACTGTAAATAAAAGACATTTCAGTTCAGTAGATAGGAACTCCTCGTAATGAAGGTATTACAGAAACAGAACGGCATGTACGGCTTGCCAGTTTCTTCAACCATAAATCCCGCAAGGCATGTTCTTCATACTCGAGTGCAACAATAAATTGTGTGGTTTCAGGATCACACTTATTCCATAGCTCATCTTCATCAGAAATTACTGGAAAACCAAAAATTTCATTTTCATATTTCCGCTGGCAGGCATAAAAGCCCCGAATTGCGAATCCAAGTACTTCTTCACTTTGAAGCGCAGAGTAAGCATCACGAGCATTTTTTCCTGAAGCAATAATTATGGTATATTTCTTCCACATTCCAAATTTATTTATCAACCTATTAACTATAGATCGAGAAAGAGGCACTAATATTAAGGCTGAACTCCACGTTAAGAACCAAACATAACGAGAGAATTCCCACTTTGAGAATGCGACTAAAGCTAGATCAAGAATTGAAAAAATTAAGAGTGTTCTAAGTATTTCTTTTAATTAAACCAGAAATGTTTTCTATAACTATAATGGCGTAGGTGAACCCAAAACCAAGTAACACAAAGTAAAGCAAGCATAACGTGGGTTAGTATTCGCGCTGGCATTTCAGATATTGGTAGATACTTATTTGCATCTGGTTCTAGCACATTAATAGTTACTATCGCTAAAACTAAAGATAATACAAAAAATATAAAATCTGATAGTACCAAAAAAAAACCTAACAACATTTAATTTCTTTGAGTTACTATGAGCACTCATATTGATATTCCTTTATAGAAATAATCAACCCCAATAACGCTTATGCATACTAAATGCTCGTCTTAATCTAGCTGGTAATCTAGTGTAATTCTGCCCTAGCTTATAACCCAATATTTTTGCAACATTATTGACTATCGCATTAGGTATAAATCTCGGAGAATTCTTTAATAAATATTTAAATTCAGAAATAATGAATCTTATCCCTTCACCACCAGCACTTCCAAATGACTCCCTTATCCATTTTTCATTGCAATGGAAAACACCAATATCAAAATAACGCTTAAACTCTTCTGCAAATGAGTAATTATGTGAATGACGTACTTCAGCATCGGCTATATAAGCTAATTTATATCCTGCCATGATTAATTTGGCAGCAAAAAACATATCTTCGCTAAGGATTGTGTTGTCCGGGAAACCACCAAGCTCTTTGAAAATTGAAGACCGGTAAGCTGAAAAAGAGTTAGATATAAAGGCAGCTTTAATACCAATAGTTGGAATGGACTTTTTCTCGCTTATATAACTATTTTCTTTATAATTAAACAAGCGCGCATGTGCAGCAATAGGAGTGGCTCCATGATGCGGTAATTGTCTGCCAAATGCTGCACCTACTTTTTCATCCTCAAAACATTCAACAATCCTGCTCAGTGAATCTGGGGAAGCTAAAACTGCATCTTGTGTTAAGAAAATAATTAACTCTGCGCGATAAGTATCGATACAATAGCGAGCTGCAATATTTCTCGTGCCACCATGGTTAAATTCTGTACGATTAACACCTAATACCTCTAAACCATACTTTTTGGATGTTTTTACCGTTGAATCAGTAGATTCTGAATCAATTGTAACAATAGATACACCTTCATTTTTGAGCAATGAGAGTTGTAATGCTGCTTCCTCCCAGATTTTTCCGCCATTACAAGTAGGCACAATGACGCAGATATTCTTAAACATAAAGCTTACACTTTTTTAAAAGTAAAAATTTGTAGATGCATAGGAAGATTAAAGCCAATACTTGGCCCACAGCCACACCATATACACCATAATAGTATGCACCTATTGGCATAATAGCCACTCCAATCACAGCAGCCCAAATGGAAGAAATGATTATTTTTTTATCTTTATCATTCGCATACAGCTCATAATGAGGTAACAATGAAAAACTATAGATAATACTACTTAACATCAGTATACCCAGTAGTGGGAAGTATTCCAGATACTCTGGCTTTTTTAGCCATAGCAACAGTACATAGACAGCTATCGGTAGTAAGAACAATAAAATCAAACTTAATATTGATACTGATTTTATAAATTTCTTTTTGTAAAAAATCAACCCATCAAAGTCATTTAGTTTAACAGAACTCACTATTTTAGGATATATTTGCATTATCACCACAGCATCAACAAAAGCGAGAAGCACATTAGCAAAGCTAGAATAAAAAGAATATATCCCAACAATAGAAAGATCACTAAAATAATTTAAAGAATATCGATCAACAAGATAAATAGAGCGTAGAGCCAATGTTCCAATAAGTAAAGGAGCAGCTATTTTTATCCCTTGCCACATCCATACATAATCAATCTTTCGCGCAACGACACATTTTCTTTGCAAGCGAAATAGCTCAGGAATAACCAGCAAGATCGATAAACTAGAACCTATCAACCACAACGTTAGTATTACAGATACATCACGTGAACCCTCATTAAAAAACATAATGATTACTGCAGCATACACCCAGATCCCTGAGCGGATGAAGAGTGATATATTTGCAAGAAATACTTTATTGAGTACAACCAGTAAGCGCATCGATTCTTGGGCCAAATGCTCTGCAATCAGAATCAAATAAAACAAGAGAATGTACTTCTTTGGAAGAATACCTAAATAAAAAAAACCATATATCAGTGGAAGTCCAATTAGATAGAATAATATATAAAATGCAAATTGATTCTTAACAATTCCATACCATAGCGACTTATCGACTGAAAGAATTTCTCTTGAAGAGAAGGTATAAAAATCCATTCCTACGAAAAACAATGCATAGGCGATCGATGTAGCAAATAATGAATAAGAGCCAAGTTCCTCAGCAGATAAAAACTTAGCAATAAAAATGACCAGAATGAAGCGACTAGCTAGCGTAGCTCCACGAATAAATAAGTTATATATATTCACAATTAAAGCTTAGATTTAGCAACCAACTTCGTTACTTCCAGAAAAGATTTCCCCATTTTCTCATCTGGTTCAAGATGACAACCCTCTGCCCACTCATTCCAGGCATTGATGAAAACAAACTGCTGGTCCTTATTGTATAACTCTGTAGATTTTACGGCATATTCAAGCCACTTCTGATAGTCTTCAGGATCATTATTTTGGATAACGGTAGGCGTTTTCCTTCGCGCAGTATTATCCCATGATGGAAATACCGCAGGATATTTCACATAGTTTGTTGGCCAAACCTGCGAAGTTTTTTCTGCAACTAACTGCTTATAGTTAATTCTGTTCACCGCAGAAACACGCCCTTTCAACGAGTGGTAAAATGACGCAGGAAGAAGTTTTCGTGCCATATCTACAAGCATTTGTGAAGATGATTTATTTTCTTTTGGAAAATCATTTCGATTAGGCTGAAAATCCATAATAGCATCAAATCCCAGTGATATAATCTCATCATCACTAAGTTCAACGAAGCCATTTTTTACCGCAACTAGGTGTAATGCAGGTATACCATTATCTGCTGCATACTTTCTGATAAGCTCTATATAGTCCTTCGGCTGTGGAATATTATCCACACGATATATTAAAAATACTGGTTTATCATTGACTTTGATATGACGCGGATCTGAAAAATAGGGGGCAAGGTATTTCATATGCGACTCAGCATCAGCATCAGAATAATTCTGCTCAATCAGGACTTCTTTCTCCATGCCATCCCAGGCTCGTGTCCAGTTCTCATTCGCCCAACATAAGCAAAATGGAAAGTCAGGCACACCAGTGCTCAACATCTCCTCCACCGGCTGTTCTAATAACAGTTCACCATTGAACCAGTAATGATAATAACAAAAACCATGAATACCATATTCTTTAGCCATTTGCGCCTGTCTGTTTCTCGTGTCTGCAAGGCGTAAATCATAATATCCTAGGTCTGCTGGGAGTTGCGGTTGATGATGACCTGAAAAACGAGGCTTTGCCTTAACAACATTATGCCATTCAGTAAAGCCTTCACCCCACCATTCATTATTCCGCTTTATTGGATGGAATTGAGGTAAATACATGGCTATTATCTTGTGCATTATTGAACCTTATTTTAGAAAAAAACACTAGCAGTAAAAAATAAATAATAAATTTCACATCGATTACATTAGATATATTACCCATATTAAAAGCATGCGTTTCGATCAGTAATACCTTAGCTGAAAGAAATAGAGAAATGATATTAGGATACTCTAAGGAACTCTTAATAAGAGATAGTGTAACACCGACTAGAACAGCAAATAATAAATTAAAAATATAACCAATGAAATATCCAACTGAAAAGATCAGTATAGATGGATATCCCATTGTAAATGTTATACCACGATCACAATATGAATCTACAAGACTAGTAGGAGCAATCTGATACATCAATGAATATAAACCACCAATTAATGTACAATCATTATTATCGGAATACAAATAAGATAGCCCTTTCCCTATCGGGTCATCTCTATCAATAGCCCACCACACCTCTCCCTGCAAATTAAGAATGCGAATTTCAATAAATGAATATACACTTCCTGATAACTGGTGTATATATTTATATTGGTAATACACTAAACCATATAGAAGCAAAGATATAATTACTATGAATAAAATCATCTTAAAATTTATTTTTCTTACACTTTTATAAAGTGCTAAAGTTCCAAATCGGCCAATAAAATAATATAAAAGAGTAAGAAAAACACCAGTAAATTTTTCACCATACAAAACGTTAAATAAACAAAATAAGAATACAATATAATTAAATAAAACCATCCCTGTAGAAGAATTTAATTTAGCCTTGGTATGATATACACCTAGAATAAAAGAAAGCATATATCCTTGGTACAATAAATTACGAATAGATGGGTAAGGATGAGCAGCCCAATAGTCGAATCTCTGGATCCCCATGAGTAAAGGACTTCCCCAAACTAGTAAACTTATAGCAAGAATAATAAAAATTATCATTAAAAATAAAATAAGAGCCAAATTTTCTAATCGCGTATAATCTCCTTTGACCCTTATAAAATATCTATTAGCCCGAAAGCTATTAATTATTTTACAAGTAAGTAATGCAATCATAAAAAATGAAAGTACAAAAAAAACTAAACGAGTAACTCCACCTGTTGCATGGGACATGACCTTCAGTTCTTCAATATACCCACCTGTTTCAATAGAGAAATTAGAAATGATAGCGGTAAAGTGAGGAAATATAAATGGCATTAACAAAAAAAAGAAATATTGCTCATGTTTATATAAATACATACAAAACATAAAAAAACACAAAAGACTAATTGCTCCCCAAAAAACATACCCTCCTGGACTAATGGCCACAATCATTACAGTTAGCAATGATACAATAAAAATTATTAATGGATGTAACCGGAAACTAAGATATCCCTTCACACGCTCACCATTGTAAGTTTTTTTATTTGACATACTAAATTGTTAAAATCAGGCATATTAGGTATCAAAGGCGTTTTTTTAATCATACTCAGAATATATTCTTCAACATCTTCACTTTTAATTGAGTAAGAGTATCCAAGTTTTTCAAAATTATCACATGCAAATTGTCTATCAAAAATCTGTATCGCAACCTTTCCAGCCATCGAAACTTCAAGTAATGCTGTTGATGTGAAAGAAATGAAAACATCATATTCCATTATGGCATCATTCATATTGCCATCAAATATGTTATCCATTAATCGAAGATAAGGAGCGTCCTTTTCCCAAGGATGTGGTTTAAAACTATACTCTACACCATTTTTCTTAAATTTATCTGAAAGAATACCAATAATATTTATATACTTTTCTTTATATTCATCTCCATATTTAAACCATGGCTGACCGAGAAAACATACTTTATTAAGCTTTACATTCGGCCTGTTATATTTACTTATTATTGGTTCATAAAAACCACCAACAATTATTTTTTCATATTTAATCCCGAGACCTGATATTATAGCTTCCTGATTAATGTCATAACAAATAAAATAGTCACATTTCCAGCCATCGATAATTTTTGCATCAGTCTTTGATTGAAATAATCCATGCTGGACACAAACGGTTTTAATACCAGCAGCATTAGCAATATTACAGAAAGCTCTTTGGATAGGTAAGGAATCATTCTCAACTACTAATAGTGATTGCGCAGATGGATCAGTTAAACTCATCAAATAATTTTTCATCTTAAATGATATTTTGAGTAACTTATTAGATATATCGAGATTGAATCCTAAACTTAAAATTTTCCAAAAATCACCATTAGGTATATATTTTAAATTATTTCTTATACAAAAAAACAACTGCCGTGGGCCACCAACAATGCAAACTTCTTCTTTAGGTAAAATTAATATTAAATGAGAAAATCTATTTCCCAAAAAAAAATACTTCACCTTTTTATTTGGGCGAAGCCAGAAAAAAACAAACCTAGATAAAATATCATAGAATGGCAAAACAAATTTTGCATTATTTTGATAAAGTTGTAAAATATTTCTTTTGAAGTTATGATCCTTCTGATTCCTCCCATCCACATATTCATATATATCATCTATCTTCAAAATTCCACCTCATAAAAACTATTTAATGAATTCAAACTTTAATGGCTCACCAAAATCAATATCACAAACAGACGTTTTACCAATAAATTGGTCATAGTACTTAGGTGCTACGCCATAACCAGGTCGAATACTTTTAATATTTCCATGTGTAAATACTTCACCAGCTTTAATGTCCTTAACCGCATAAAGCGAGCGACGAAATTTAACATTTCCTTTCTCGCTCTCTTTACGTTCATAGTTTACAAAACCTAATGCTCTCCAAGCAGTTTTTGTATCTCGGCACAGATCAGCCAACTCATTAGGTTCTAAAGAGAAGCTGTCATCAGGGCCACCGCCATTACGATCCAGCGTAACGTGTTTTTCAATAACATTTGCACCAAGCACCACAGAAGCTACAGCAGTAGTATTATCAATAGTATGGTCAGACAATCCTGTAATAACATCAAATCGCTCTGCTATATCAGGAATGGTTGCTAGATTATAGTCTTCAGCTGGTGCAGGATAACCACTTACGCAATGTAATACGACGAGTTCCTTGCAACCCCCTTCTCTAGCTGCAGTAATAGCTTCCTTGATTTCCTGCTCATTAGCCATCCCGGTAGATATGATCATTGGCTTCCCTGTCTTGGCAACGTACTTGATCAGCGGTATATCGATAGCTTCGAATGAAGCAATTTTATATGCAGGGGCATCTAACCTTTCAAGGAGATCAACTGCAGTAAAATCAAACGGACTACTAAAAATAGTGATCTCTAGCTCTTTAGCTTTCTCGAATAAAGGCTCGTGCCACTCCCATGGCATCTGGGCACCTTTGTATAAATTGAAAAGTGTTTTCCCATCCCATAGCCCGCCATGAATCTGAAAATCCTCACTGTCACAATCAATAGTGATAGTATCTGCACGATAAGTTTGTAACTTTATTGCATCTGCCCCTGCAGCTTTAGCTTCTTCCATGATTTTGAATGCGCGATTAATATCACCATTATGATTCGCAGAAAGTTCAGCAATAATATAAGGAGGATAGTCCTTACCAATTTTATGACCATCAATTACTATAAATTCATTCATTAATTTTTCTCACTAATATATTCACTGGGAGAAACCTTTAGAAATCCAAGGCGCTCAAATAACTGATGTGAAGCATGATTCTCTGGCAAGACGGTCGCCAATATAGTGATACCATTATGCAACATTAGTACTCTTTTTATAGCTGCACTAGCAATTCCATTACAATGATAATGAGCAGTCAGAAAAATCGAAATTTCATATTGTGCATAATTATGTTGGTGAGGATCAAGCCGCAGAACACCGCACCGATCATCATGTTCAATGATATAAAAAAAGGCCCCATCATCTTTTAATTTAAGCTGCATCCACTCAACATGTTCTTGATAGGAAGGAATGCCAGGATTGCGCGCATGCTGCCGGGTCTGAGGCTCACATTGAAGCTGATAAACAAAATCAATATCAGCGGAAGTCGCAAGGCGAAGGGTAATGTTTCTTCCATCTTTGGCTGGTATAAGTACCATTTCTTGAACATCTCTGGAGAGTCCCTGTCCATCGCAAATGCCCATTGCCAGGACACGCTGCTTATGATAGTTATTGATTAAATTATGCAGCGCATCGCAAAGCTGATCCTTACTAAAGTGCTCCGCATGTAAAACAATAGCACCACCTCTGGCGAGGTTTCGCGCGATGGTATTCTGGTTATCTGCAATCGCAATATTTACAGCAGGTAATCCCATTGCACAACGTTCCCAAGTAGTTCCCCCCATAGCGCCAATCGCAAAATCGTGCTCAAGCATAAGCTCCGCCATATTGGTAACATTAGTGAGCACATCGATGTTGTATTTAGTATTTGCTACAAGAGCATCTATTTCAGCGCTATATGAGTAAGCACTACCTAAAATAACTGTTATCTTTTCTATATTTTCAAAAAAAGAGTGCTCAAGATATTGTAGTACTTTGCCTGTGATGTTATGTGCATCAACGCCCCCCATAGTCAGCATCAAGGTCTTCGGAATAGCTAGTCCGGCTTTACGCTCTATTGATTTTTCTCTTAATTGTGAAAAAACTGGATCAAGTAAAGCAAATTTCGTCCCTACTAAAATTTTACCATTATTCTTATTCAAATAGGCATATTCATCCGCTCTACGCTGATATGTCTGATCAATCAATAGATCACAATTATGTGGACGGTTACACAGATCATCAATGACAACTAACTTTACATTTGGAAAGCTTGTTTTGACAAGGATTTCCCATTCACTGTCCATTGAGTAATGGTCGACAATGATAATATCAGGCCTATCACATAATTGTTTTACCAATGTGATAAACTGCCAAGCATCATCTTGCTGGTTACCATTTAGCCAATACTTTTCATCCCGAATATAATCATCTGACTCAGATGAAACAGTGATTATCTCAGCTGGAAAGTTCTCTTGCTTAATCTTTTCAAGGATATTACCTTGGTGATTCTTTGATATAAAAAAACACTGAGCCCCCCCCTTCTTAAGGCTTTTGCCAAATTGATACATCTAATAATATGACCAGAACCAATTGAAAGGGATGAATCAACCCGAAGAAACACTTTCATTTTTAAACTCCATGGCTTTAAACAACCACTCTGCTACTCGCCAGTCTTCTGGAGTATCAATATCCTGGACACGTTCACGAGGAAGCTCAATAGAATAGGAGTCCGCACTAAATATCGGCTTTTTATTCAACCATGCAAAAGATGTCCCCCAATAAAACTGCCCTGCATCGTGCCATGACTCTTCTAGATCCTGAGACCTTATATTGAACATCTCAGGTGAGAACATTCTAATATGCTGCCCTTGGCTCACTTTAAGTGCACGTTGAATCGGATAAGGAAATCTTGTCACAGTGAAAGCGTAATCACCTTTTTTTTCACATAATATCTTCAGACCACAAATAATATCTTCAGAACGGATAAAAGGTGCCGTTGCATAGATACAGCAAATATGCTCTGCAGCACAACCGTTATGCAACAGCCAATCAGTAGCATGGTGGATTACGGGGATCGTTCCAGCAAAATCGTTCGAGAGTTCTTCCGGTCGTATAAACGGTATTTCTGCACCATATTGGCTTGCAATCGCAGCTATCTCTTCATCATCCGTTGAAACAATGACTCGCTCAAAGACACCGCTCTGACGAGCGGCCTCAATTGACCAGGCAATCATTGGTTTCCCACAAAATTCTTTAATATTTTTTCGCGGTATACGCTTGCTACCACCACGAGCAGGAATGATTGCCACATTCATTTAAAAGAACTCCCGTATGCATTTGATAACGTAGATCTGCTCTTCATCAGTCAGCGTGGAATAAATTGGAATACTAATCGTGCGTGAATAATAATCCTCAGCAATAGGGTAATCCCCGACTTTATGCCCTAATTGCTCATAATATGGTTGCATATGAACTGGGATATAGTGGACGTTAACACCAATACCTTGTTCACGTAAGTGAGCAAACAGAGGCTCACGCCGCGAAGAATCGTTAACAGTCAGCGGATAAAGATGAAGGGCGCTATAGCCGCTTTCTGACTGCTGTGGAACTGAAACTGGGATACCATCAAATGCACTGTGATAACGTTTTGCCAGCTCATGACGGCGGTCAACGAAACCATCAATGCGTTTCAATTGGCTTACACCTAATGCTGCTTGCATTTCGGTCATGCGGTAGTTTAAGCCGAGTTCGACCTGCTGGTAATACCAACCGCCTTCAGACGTCTTGGTCATTTTATCGCAGTCGCGAGTGATACCATGACTGCGGAAGAGCTGCATTCTTTCAGCTAAAATATCGTTATTAGTCAGCGCCATTCCACCTTCAGCGGTTGTTATGATTTTAACCGGGTGGAAGCTGAGTATAGTAATGTCTGCAAATTTTGAACTACCAATTTTGGCGTTCTGGTAGCTACCACCTATCGCGTGTGATGCGTCTTCAATAATGGCGAAACCATACTCTTTTGATAGCTTATAGATAGCTTCCATTTCACACGACTGACCAGCAAATGCCACCGCCACAACCACTTTTGGCAGCACACCATTCGCTTTAGCAACAATGAGTTTTGCTTCCAATGCACTGATACTCATATTGTAAGTCTGCGGTTCGATATCAACAAAACTCACATTTGCATTGCAATAAAGCGCACAGTTTGCAGAGGCAACAAAGGTATTTGGTGAAGTCCAAAGCCAGTCACCATTCTTCAACCCTAATGCCAGACAAGCAATGTGGAGGGCTGACGTTGCGCTGTTTACCGCAACAGCATGCTTAACTGCAACATAATCAGCAATGGCCTGCTCAAATTGAGGCACGCAGGGCCCTTGAGTCAAGAAATCAGATTTGAGTACTTCCACTACTGCATTGATATCTTCATCGGAGATATCCTGCCGTCCATAAGGGATAAATTTCATTAAATATTGCCTACCTTTTCACGATTATCATCGATCCACTGACGCAGATCTTCAATGCTCATCCATTCAGCATTGCTGTCGCTTTCGTATATAAAACCTTCTGGTACTTTCTTACCATCTTTTATTCGTTCTGGAGAGTCACACCAGTTGTTGATCGCGGGCAGAATTTTATAGTGTTCGGGGTATTCATAGGTATAGTAGGCATCTTCAGCACTGATCATCTGTTCATGCAGTTTCTCACCAGGACGAATGCCGATCACTTTCTGAACAGCACCAGGGGAAACTGCCGTAGCAACATCAGTCACTTTCATCGAAGGGATTTTCTTAACGTAAATTTCACCACCAATCATATCATTGAACGCATTCCACACCAGTTCTACACCCTGTTCAAGCGTGATCATAAAGCGGGTCATACGATTGTCAGTGATTGGCAATTCACCTTTATCTTTAATAGATAGGAAGAACGGAATAACTGAACCGCGAGACCCCATGACGTTACCGTAACGAACAACAGCAAAGCGGGTTTTGGTTGCACCAGAATAAGAGTTAGCGGCTACGAAAAGCTTATCAGACGCCAGCTTTGTTGCACCGTATAGGTTTGCCGGGCTGCTTGCTTTGTCGGTAGACAGTGCGACAACACGTTCGATACCTTTATCAATACATGCGTCGATGACGTTCATGGCACCATTAATGTTGGTTTTAACACATTCGAATGGATTATATTCCGCAGTTGGTACAATTTTAGTCGCTGCGGCATGCACAACATAATCAACACCATCTAATGCGCGGTACAAGCGGTCTTTATCACGGACATCACCGATGAAGAATCGAATACGGCTTTCATCTTTAAAATGCTTCGCCATTTCCCATTGTTTCATCTCGTCACGGGAATAAATAATAATCTTTTTAGGATTATACTTTTCCAGAGTCATTCGAACAAACTTATTACCAAAAGAACCTGTGCCGCCTGTAACAAGAATTACTTTGTCATTAAACATGATATTACACTCTAATTAAAAATGTTAGCCGATTTACCAATAATCGATTCAATAAAAAAACTCGTTTTATTCCAAATAAGGTTACACTTGGCATTTTCAGTGAAATAAATTCACCGACAAAAAATCTCATTGAAAAATAATATAATTTTAAACTTCGATACTAGCCTACAATTTACGTTAATCTTCATGATCCTGGCAGGGCAAGATTACTAAACCCCACACCTCGCAAGGAGTGACGCGAGGTAATTTCTGTCCATCTAAGCTCGGCGCATCTTTCTTCGTAGCCCTGCTTTAAATGATTTGTTTTGCGTTAATATATACTCGTCATCCTTCAAGTTGCATGGGTGTTGGCTACATTCGCTCGCACCAGTCACATAGTAGCCTATGCACCTAGCGACTCTCGAACTTGCCGCCTGCATGCAAAACGAATTATTTAGTGTATATGCCCGTTATATCTTGAATGACTTAGGCATTGGCCAGTTCTGCCCATCAAATAGTTACTTAATACTCAGATATATTCTCAGGCTTACCATCTATAAGTAAACAGAATCATATTTTCTCCATTGGCTACATTTTAAATATTTTTATAACCTACTAGTATGCAGCTTTATTTACAAATCCTTTGAAAATAGTCAAGGTGATTATCTTTAGATCAAGCCATACGCTCCAATTTTTTATGTAAAAGAGGTCATATTCAACTCTTTTCTCCATTTTATCGAGTGTATCTGTTTCACCACGCCAACCATTTACTTGCGCCCATCCAGTTATTCCTGGTTTCATTTTATGACGAAGCATATACCCTTTAATCATCTTCCTGTACTGCTCATTATGAGCCACTGCATGTGGTCTAGGTCCAACGATTGACATATCACCTAGAATAACATTAAAAAATTGTGGTAATTCATCTAGTGATGTCCGACGCAAAAAACCACCAATTGGTGTGATGCGTACATCATTTTTTTGTGCTTGTTTTACTTCATCACCATTTTCCATAACAGTCATGCTTCTAAACTTCCACACTCTTATCGCTTTACCATCCATCCCATAGCGGGTCTGCTTAAATATAATCGGCCCAGGTGAAGTGGTCTTCACCAATAACGCTATTAACAATAGAATGGGAGAAATTAATATTAATATAGCACAAGAAAAAATAATATCTTCAATACGTTTTAAAAGCATATTAATGCCAGTCATTGGAGAATCGAATAATGAAAAAACCGGAATCCCATTTATCATTTCACCGTGTGACTGCAATAAATTATATGTAAACACATCAGGAACAAGCATCACTGTACAAGTAGTGTCTGATAACTCGGATAATATATGCTCTATTAAATTACTGTTCTCCATTTTTAATGCTATATATACTCTATCAAAAAGACCTTCTTTTGCATCCTTGATCAGATTATCTACTTGCCCGCGATACTGGATGTTGATGTAATTATTTTTCGATTGTCCTAGATTCGGAAGATAATAACCTACTAAATTGAAACCCAACCATGGTGCTTTAATAATGCTATTAGCCAAATGCAAAGCGGATTGACCATCCCCCATAATAACAATCTTACGTGTATTATAACCAAGAGTTCTTAGATACTTTACCGCTGAACGGATAAAAACCCGACTAAAAACAAACAAAACTATCGATACCACATACCATACTACATAATATGTATTAACGGAAAAAAAATTAAAAAAAGAAAAAACACCTGTAGAAAATATAATACTTAGCGTCCAGTTCCTAATAAAAACCTGTAATTCTAAATATATACTCATTCCTCGCCATGACCGATAAAAATCGGTAATGCCACCAATCATCTGAAAAATAACCAATACACTCAATGTGATAATGTAATGGGATTCATTAATATTCCCTTTAGTTACATAGACTGAAAATATCATGCCTATGAACATAATTAGAGTATCAGATAATCTTTGCGCAATGGAAATTAATGAGGCATTAGTTTGTAGAATTCCTTTTCGTAAAGTATTCATAATTTTATCTCTAATGATAGTAAATCTATCTTATCCTAATTAATTCTGCTAAGTTTTATTATTAACGTTTATTCTTAAGACACTTAAAGTTACTTGGATGTCAGCCCTGAAACATAGTTATCTATGTTTCAGGGGATTCCATCGTTTGCTACCGACAAGCAACTTGAATTATTTTGGACATAGAACCTATCGCACTAGGTCCTTAATATCAGGACTTATAACTATAATCATAATGGTCATAGCTATAATAGTTGGTGGCTTTCCTGATAACCCCATTTAAAATCACCCCTTTGATTTCGACGCCATTCTGTTCAAAACGTCTAATACTGACTTCAACTTCTTTTGGAGTATTTATTTCAAAGCGCGCCACCAGTAATACAGCACCGGCAAGTTTACCTATAATCGCCGCATCAGTAACAGCGAGAATCGGCGGAGTATCCACCAACACCAGGTCATAATTTTCTGATGCCTCATTGATTATTTCCGAAAAATGTTTATGCATCAATAATTCAGACGGATTCGGTGGTATTGTCCCGCGGGCGATAAAATCCAGCCCGGTCTGGGTGGTGTGTTGAATAACAGAAGCAATGCTAACTTTGCCGGAGAGTAGATCAGAAAGCCCCTTCCCTCCCTCCATACCAAGCAGTTGGTGTGCGTATCCCTTACGCATATCGCCGTCGATAAACAACACTTTCAGGCCTGCCTGGGCGACCACAGCAGCCAAGTTAGCGCTAACAAATGTTTTACCGATGCCAGGACTAGCACCAGAGATCATTATTATATTATTTTTGGCTTCAATCATCGCGAAGTGCAGGCTAGTACGCAGGCTGCGAATTGCTTCAATCGCTGAATCTGTCGGATTATGTAACGACAACAGTGAGTTTGAGTCAGTATTTGCTTTTTTACCTTTGGCCCTATTTTTAGATTGAAACTCGATATCTTTCTTTTGTTGCCACTCTGACAGCGGAATACTGGCGTAGACATTAATCCCTAAATCTTCCAACTGCTCTGGGTTTTCAATGCCGCGATGTAAGAATGAACGCAATAATACATAACCGATGGATAACATGGCTCCCAGCACCACACTGAGTAAAATCACCATCAGCCTTTTAGGTTGTATCGGCTTTATTTGTGTCACCGCCTGATCGATAATGCGCACATTACCTATGGTGCTGGCCTTGGAAATACTCAGCTCTTGTTCTTTATTCAACAACTGCATATACACTTGCTGCCCTGACTGAACATCACGACTTAAGCGTAATATCTCCTGCTGCGTTTTTGGCATCGCATTAACGCGCTTATTGAATTTGTCACGTTCTGTTTCCAGGATTTTACGTTTCTCAAGCAACGCTCGGTAGGAGGGGTGTTCCTTGGTGTACAGCTTGGAGATCTCAGCCTCTTTAAAGGTTAACTCATTAAGTTGAGTATCCACTGCTACAATCGAGTCCAAAACGGATTTAGCTTCCAGCGATAGATCCACCGAATCTTTCTGTTGCCGGTATTGATTGAGCTTACTTTCTGCAGCATCCAGTTCACTGCGCACTTTCGGTAATTGAATCTTTAAAAAATCCAGACTTTTCGCATCTTCTGCCGATTTTCTTGCTATGTTCTGTGTCAGATAGTTGTTACTGATAGTATTCAGGATATTTCTTATCAATACTGGATCGGCTCCGGTCAAACTTAAACCCAGCACTCCAGTATTTTTACCTTTATCCGCAACCTGAAAATTGTCGAGTAATTTAGTGATCGCGTCCAATTCATTGATTTTAGTGATTTTAAATTCAGTGCCTGGAGCAGCCTGAATATCACTAATTAATATGGAGAATCCGTCTTTTTCCAGCAAATTACCAATCTTGCCATTGGCATAATGCTCACCATCTCTTGAAATGATGTAACTATTATCCGTACCGACCCTGAGGGTAACAACCGGTTCATCAATCCAGGAAGAAGGTAATGCAAATTTCGAAATCACTAGGTTTCCAGGCGCCTGTTTGGTTAGACGCGCGAAACCCTTACCAAAAATTGGGAAATATTGCTGTTCAACGATGGTAGTGAGTGCCAAGTCCTCAATTGTTTTACCTATAATCATTCTTGATTTGAGTAATTCGATTTGCGGTGCTGAATCGGGCTGACTATCGGGTAACACCTGGCTAATGTTGTTAAGTAAAGAGTTACCACTATTTTGTTCCACCTGAATCAATGCATCAGCACGGTAAATCGGGGTGGCAAACAAAGAGTATAAGATCCCCAAGATCAAGAATGCTATCGTAACCGCCATAATTAGCCAACGGCTATCAATTAACTCCCTGATCAAACGCCCTAGATCAATCTCATCTGACCTGTCATTACTGGAATTATTGACTTTGTATTTTTCTGACATTAGTAATCCTGACTGATTAGCGGCTTAATGCTTGCACCCATTTTTGGGCAGAATCATTGAGTAGACGGTAGACAAACTCAAAGGCTTCACGACTCTTGCGGTAAGGATCACTAATTTCACTTTGCGCCAACCAGTGACCAAAAAGCATGGTTTTGCCCCTTACCTCCGGTGCTAACCGGCACACAGCATCTATATGTTTCTTTTCCATCACAAGGATCAGATCATACTGCCGGCACATAGCTGCGGTTAACTGTTTACCCTGATGCCCACTAAGAGATAGCCCATGCTGATTTGCTACCTCGATTGCGCTGGCATCCGCCGGTTTACCCACCAAGGCGCTGAGCCCGGCAGAGTCAATTTTCTTATCAGGCAGTGCCCGCTGCAACAGGCGCTCCCCAGTTGGGGAGCGGCATATATTGCCAATACAGACAACGAGTATCGAGCTAAACATCATAAAATCCTAAGGCCAGTTTCTTATACGTAAGATACCTTCAGTAAGTTCATTAAACCCTGAAATTGTAGGTACTAGCTGGCTAACTACACGGTTCCAACGCGTAACAGGCGCGGTTGTAACATACACAATATCATAAGGCTCTAAATGGAACTCGGTTCCCATCACTAATGCCGTTGCGTCAGAGGCATTTAGCTGATAGATGCTGGCCAGCTTGCTTCCCTCGCTGCCACGTAGAGGGCGAATCACAAATATTCCCGTTGCATCAGCGACTAACTGGTCTATACCGTCTGCATTTCCTAGGGCTTCAGTTAACGTCATACCGCTGCGGTCCATTTTCAAGGTCGCTTGTTTTTTAACTTCACCCATCACGAACACTTTTAGATCGTCGTTACGTGGAATGTAGAGAATATCACCTGGGTAAAGCAGGCGGTTTTGCTTCAAGTCGCCTTTTTGCAATAACGCCTGCAAAGAAATACGCTGCTCTTTGCCATCGTGTGTGAGCACCACGTTACGCCAGTCTGCATTTTCAGCAAGACCACCGGCATTATTAATAGCATCCATAACGGTTAGCGGCACGTTAGTGATTGGCTGCTGGCCAGATTTGGCAACCTCACCAGTTATATAGGCTTTTTGTGAACGGAAAGCTGCAATACTCACGTCCACCTGCGGGCTTTCGATATACTGCGCCAAACGGTCAGCAATATCATTACGTACCTGGCTTGCCGTTTTGCCAACGACGGACACTTTGCCAATATACGGATAAAAGATGGTGCCATCGGCATTAACCCAGTTACCGGTGTCACTGGCGCTGCGGTATTGGCCTGCAGGGGTGGTCAGCTCAGGGTGGTCCCAAACCGTAACCATCAGCACATCACCCACCCCAATGCGGTATTCATACTTCTGCAAGGCCAGTTCAAGTTCGGGGTTGTTCTGTGCTACTACCGGTTTTGGTCGCAATTTTTCAACCAGGCTCGGCGTCATAGGGTAGATATTCACCAGCTGGTTAAGGTTAAAATCGCTGTCGTCTTGGCGGATAACGTTTTTGCCGCTAGTAGAAAGGTTGGTACCAGGAACGACAGTACAACCGCTGATTGCAACGAACAATACCAGTAGTGGTATTCGTTTCCATTGTTTCTTTGCCATCGAGTTTTATCACTTCCAATGTAGTCAATCTTTAACGCTAAGCAACTGGCCGACCATGGTCGCCTAGTAACATGCTTAACAAATTTTATTTTGGGGTAGGTATGCCGTTATCTCCACACCTTTATATTCGTTATAATTCAAGTCGCCTGAGTGTTGGCTGTATACGTTCGCACCAGTTGTATAGTGGACCTTGCTTCTGCTGGCTCTCAGCCTCAGCGCCTAGATGCAACTCAAATTATTTTGAATATAAACACACCCATTGAGCAAACGTTAAGACTGAGCTTGCGAATATACTATTGTCAAAGTCGAAATGCATTGCCGCTTGCACTATGGCTGTATTCATATGTGGGTTATCTAGGTAGGTCAAAGACCCTCAGAGCATTTTCCGCAGGACCATAACTATAAAGATTATTTATTTTGATTGCAGCAAAAATTGCTAAAGAATTAGCCACTATCCCATTCTCGGAAGGCTTTGCCCCAGGTTGGCTGCCATAAACCATCGGTCACAGAGGCACGCAATTTGATACGTCTTCTTCCGGCACCGGCTCCACCATAATCTTGCTGAAACCAGTCCACACAAAACGCTGGATCATCCTGGTCAGGTTTTCTTTACTCAGCTCGGCAGTCGTGTCGTACAGCAATACATCCTGCAGCAACACAATAAAAGGGTGATCGCCAACCATCAGTTTGGCACATAGCATCGAATGACCAAGTCCTTTAGCTTGCCCCTGCCGCACTCATATTTTTAATCAATAGATTACCACTGTGTTAAAGCACTTCAGGCACGCTACCGCCCTTGGCTTTCAGCTACCAATGCACTGTACACGATGTTTGAATCAGAAGAATTGTGGCAATCACCACTAATGCAGATTAACCGGGGGTCTGTTCGGGATTTTACGAAAGACAAGCCGTGAAAGCTGTAATAAACCCGGATTTTATTGCTAAGAGAGGTTGCCAAAATAATATTATACCATTGTTCTAGTAAAACAAGCCTTAAATAGGCATTAAATGCTTTTTCAGAATAATATTACCTAGCGAATTTCGGGGCCAGGCATCACGGCCGGCTGCTACAGACATATGGACGTTCCCGATAAGGCTGCCTGTTATCCACAAATGCAATAGGCTGTCAGACCGAGAGCGCCTCAACCATCATCAAGGGCGGTGGTGATTACTTGTTGGCGGTTAAAGGTAACCACCCCACACTGCCTGATGCTGTGCGCACGGCATCAGGCAAGGTTCCAGTTGCATAACGAAAGGCAGGAATTTATCGCGAGTCAGTTTTTTTCAGGACCGTATTGCCATTGTGATCAACACCATAAAGCTGGAAAACATTTTTTGCCAAGTCGATACCGAGGGTAGATACTTTCATTTGGACGCTCCTTGTTTTGAGTTTTCACGCTCACATTTTGGCACTTTGATGCCGTAAAAGTTGGAGCGTCCATCTCATTATCTCTGGCGTTTTTACCTATGCTTCGTGCCTACGTTCGGCTCCTTCAATGGCGTCAACTGCCGTGCTCACCACAATAGTGGTCTTGTCTGCTGACCCGCTATGTTTGATAGTACTCCCTCAGGTTAGGTAAAAAACTTACTGCACTGGCACCAATAGCTCAGTCGCCACTACCACCACAATCAAACCCACAATTACCGGTACTGAAGTGCGTTTTACCACTTCGAATGGGGAGATTTTCGCCATCCCGGAAACCGCTACTACCACACCAGAAACCGGTGAAATTGTGCGGCCCAAGTTAGAAGCTTGCAGCATCGGGATCACCAAATAAGCCGGGTTCACGCCCATCTGTGTGGCCAGTTTTGGAATCAACTCCACAAAAGCATAGAATGGCGCATTACCGGAACCGGTCATCATGGCTGCTAGCATGGTAATCACCACCAATACCAACATCATAATGATGCCGCCGGTGCCAAACGACTGTGCAGTGTTAATCAGGGCACTGATAAAGCCCACGGTGCTTAGCCCTTGCGCGAAAACCCCAGCCGCAACCAACAACATCACCACGCTGGTAAAGGCATCTGCCATGCCACGGTAAGCCACTTCCAGCCCGGTAAACACCGTTTTGCCATTGAAGGTGCGGATAAATTCAATCACCGCCGCCAGGAACATGCAGATCACCAGTATGGTAATAATATGCAGTGAAGGCCCCCATTTACCGTCAAACACCAACACCCCAATAATCGGCGTAAACGGTAAAATAGCGTAGAAACCAGGCGCATGGGTGGTGATTTCACTCACGTCCATGATGTGGTGCTCTTCATTACTTTTCTTATCCAGATAACGTTGCCAAAAGAAATGAGCAATCGCCATGCAGATAATGGCCGCAATGGAAATGGGCAGTGTGGTTTTAAATGCGAAATCCACCAACGGCATTTCCGCCGCTTTGGCCGCCAGTACCACGTCACCCGAAGTCGGGGAAAGGATAATTGCCGCTGGTGAGGCGCAGATGGCTGCTGCCGCGCCACGGCTGATGCCCACATTCACCATCAGTGGGAACAGGGTCGCCATTAACAGCACCCCCAACCCGGTGGCAGAAGACACCGCCAATGACATCAGGCAAGCCACAAAATAAGCAGCAATCATCAGTAAATAGGGGGAGTTGATCATCTGCAATGGGCGTGATGCCAACTTGACAACCACATCATTGGCACCAATGTGTGACATATAGGCAGCAAAGCCACATAGCATCATAATCATCATGCCGAGGTCGCCACCGCGACTCATCAGCAGGATTTTAACGTATTCAAAGACATCGGTAACTCGCCAGCCAGTTGACGTGGCGCTGGCAGGTAATACGCTTTTGCCCATAATGGCGCTCACTGCCAACAGCAGTAATCCGCCAACCAGCAATACCCCTGTCGCTGAGTACCCTTTGATAATATATCGGCCTACGCCCACGGCCACCAGAGCACCGATTAGAAGTTCGATCATAATTCCTCTGCTTATTATTTATTTAAGTTCAATGCTTTTCTGCCCAATAACGCCATACCTTGCCGAAAGTCTGCATAAGATATTATGACATCAATCAAGGTCGCACGCGGCGTCATCAGGAAATAATTAAAATTTATGGCGGGAGTAACAGTTTCAGCTTAGGCAAAGTTGGGCCCATGCAAGTTGCAGTCTGTCTGCAACTTGCATGGCTATAAGTCTAAATAACAACGATTACAGCTTATCCAACAGCTTGTTCACATCACGGCCTGTCTGATTGGATTTATTTTTTTCCGCCCATTTATTCAGTGCCTCTTTGGCACGATCCTGCAACATTTTACGCAGCAGTTGATCGAGCTGTATCTGGTAATTGAGCTGTTGCCACGGGCCATAAACACGTAGTGGGATAGGTGTTTTAATCAGTTGGGCGATCAGGGCGTTATTACCTTGCCACCCCTCTTTTACCAACACATTCATCATGATGTCACACTGCCGACCCGCTATATCCAGCCGGCCCTCCCCAGTCAAGCTGAGCAATGGCGATTCTGCGCTCAGCGTACTGAGTGTCAGTGTTCCTTTACTCAAACTGCCTTTGGCCGTCATCTGTTTGATTTCGGTATGCCGTTGGTAGTTGTCTTGCCCACGTACACTGTTGTCATTACGTGCTACTGCTTGCTGGATCAACTGCTGAATATTAAATTGTTTCAGTTGGGCATTCTGCAAACTCAACTCTGCGGTGCCTTGCCAGTTATGCTCGAAAGAAGCAGCGTTTAATTGGTCTCCACTTAAATTACCTTGCATGCTGAATGCGCCAGTTAATGCCAAAGGCATATCAAACGCTTTAAGCAAATCACCTAACTCAATTTGCCGCAATACCGGCTGGACTTTGATCAATGGCCGGTTTGTTCGAGCATCTAACGAACCTGGCAGGGCAAAATCCCCCGCCGCCAACTTGCCAGACAGCACGTTTACTGTCAGTAACCCCTGCTGATTGTTGGCGTCCGCCACCAATTGAGTGATGTTCATTCCACGGTAAGTAACCTGATCCACCTGCAGGTTAATTTGTGCCTTGAAATTGCGTAATGCCCGCAGACTCTGTTGCGGCCCATCTATCTGATTGGCGATAACTGGTGCGGCGGCCACCGCTTGTTGCGGCGCCGTGTTATCAGAAACCGCAGTCCGCCAACCGGAAAGTGCATCCATATTCAGTTGCGCCGCGCTGAGGTTTAATTTATAGGCTGGTATCGGCCCAAACTGAGCACTGGCATCACCAGTCAGTTGGCTGTCATTGGCGCTGAGCAACAATTGGCTAAGCACCCACTGCTGTGTAGGCTGGTGATAAACCGCTTGTACGCTACCCTGCCCCTGGATCCCTGCAGTGGGAATATCTGCCCCCTCCAACTGGTAGTTGAACTGGCTAACCTTGGCAGTAATCTGCTGGGGGTACTGCAACAAATCAATATCTGCAGCCAAGGTAAAGGCCAAATCACGCTGGTCACGATTCACCCGGCTGGAAAGATCCATTTTTGCCTGATGCTGCCCAGTGCGTTGCAAGTTTAAATTAATGTCACGAACATTAATCTGCTCATTGTTGACTCGCTGCCAAATCAGCAAGCTATCGACAATCTGCAGATTATCAATTTCAAACTTCCACAGTGATTCACTGATTTCATCCAACTGATTTGCACCGGGGGCAACTGGCGCATTGGGCTGGTTCTGCTTTTCACTATCAGCGGTCAACCGGAACACTGCATTTTTAAGCATCACCTGTTTGATATCAAGCTGATGAGAAAGTAGCGGTAGCAAGCGGACATCCAGGCGCATATTGTCAGCACTGACCAGCGGTAGCGCAGCACCGGGCGCGGTCACCGTCATCCGCCCGGCAAGAATGCTTAATTGCGGCCAAACATGCCAACGCAGGTCACCCTCTAGCGTCAAATGGTAGCCACTGCGCTGCTCAACCTGCTTGACCATATAGGCACGAAAATCGTTCGGATTCACCAACAGCACCAATGCAGCCATCCCAGCTATCAGTACCACCAGCAAAATGGCCAATGTTGTTAGCAATCTTCTCATACCAACCTCTTGTCTATACTAATCTGGCTTACTTTCTGCATTTCTGCACTGTTAGTCCTTATCAATACGGCTGGCCACTGCCCCTTGCTGATCTTTATATTTCGCATCCTGGCGACGATTATAGGGGCGTGCTGCAGGCCCGGAAAGCGGCTCAAAACTCAGTGCACCAATCAGCATACCTGGGCGCAATGCTAACGGCAGCTTACCTGAATTATAGAACTCCAGCACAATTCGGCCCTGCCAGCCGGGATCAATTCTGTGTGCCGTTACGTGCACCATCAAACCCAGGCGTGCCAAAGAAGAACGGCCATCAAGCCAACCCACCAGATCGTCTGGCAGTGTCACCGACTCCAGTGTCACGGCCAAGGCCAGTTCACCGGGGTGCAGAAAAAAGGCTTCTCCCTCCGGCAGGACAATCTCATCGCTCATGACGCGATCAAGTGCCTCGCTAACTTCATCTTTTGGCCCGCTAAGATCGATAAATGCCGCGGTATGGCCACGAAATACACGAAACTGGTTGCCCAAACGGACATCTACAGTGGCCCCATTAATACGCTCCATAGGTGGGCGTGGGGAAATTACCAATTTGCCATTGTCCAACCAGGCTTCTATATCGCGGTCGCAGAGTCTCATTATTTTATCTCCATTCCATACTCTTCATCTTTCTTGAGTATGGGTGCGTAATCGGCTACAAAAACTGCCATATAATCACTAAAAGGTCTATGCCAGGTTGTAAATAACCCGTCGCCATTCAAACTGCAGCGGTGTTGGCTGCTCTCGCTCACCCGAATCACTTACTGGTGTAAGCTCATCGGGATTCTCTCGTTTGCCGCCTACCTGCAGCATGAATGTACTTGGGTATTATTCACCAAAGATCACTGAATTTTTAATCAGTTACTCAAAAAACTGGCTGATTTTAGCCTTCAAGATATCAATTGCAATGCGGTTTTTACCCCCGCGCGGGACGATGATATCGGCATACTGTTTGGAAGGTTCAATAAACTGCAGGAACATCGGACGAACCGTTTTCTGATACTGCGCTATAACGGACTCCATCGAACGTCCACGCTCATTCACATCACGCCTCATACGGCGCATCAGGCAGATATCTAATGGCGTGTCGACAAAAATCGAAAAGCTCATTTCCTGGCGTAAGCGGCTATCCGTCAATAGCAGAATGCCTTCCAGAATAATCACCCTTTTCGGTTCCAGATGGATAGTCTCTTTTTTGCGCGTATACTCGTTGTAGCTGTAGAGTGGTAATTCAATCGATTGACCTGCTTTCAACATTTGTAGATGCTGAAACAACAGATTGTGGTCCATGGAACTTGGGTGGTCATAGTTGGTTTTCACCCGTTCTTCCATGGTCAGATGCGTCTGGTCTTTATAATAACTGTCTTCCGGGATCACACCGATATGTTGATCACCCACTTGTTCACGCAACTCACGATACAAGGTACTGGCGATCAGGCTTTTACCCGAAGCCGATGCACCCGCAATACCAATAATGACACACTGATGTGACTGGTCAGTCATAACTTAACAACCTGATTTGATAGTCGATAATGGGCTCTTCAAGCTGCAGCCATCAGAACTGCAGCTTGATGACTTAAAGACAGTTACAGCGCGCGGAAAGCGATCTCCGTGGGGATCGTGTCCCCTAGCCAGTACATTTGCGCAGCAACGCGCCCAGCCAGTTGCCGGTAAATCTCGGCAAACTCGCTATCAGGGCGGCTGACCACCGTCGGTTGACCACGGTCGAGATCTTCACGCAGCGAAATATGTAACGGCATTTGCCCTAACAGGGTGCTGTTATATTTCTTCACCAGCTTATCGGCGCCGCCAGTACCAAAAATAGGTTCATGGTGGCCACAGTTGCTGCAGATATGCACACTCATGTTCTCCACAATACCCAACACCGGCACATGCACTTTCTCAAACATCACAATGCCTTTTGCCGCATCCAACAAAGCAATGTCCTGCGGTGTGGTCACCACTAATGCAGCGGTCACCGGGATGTTCTGTGATAGCGTCAACTGAATATCCCCGGTACCCGGCGGCATATCCAACACCAGGTAATCCAGGTCAGGCCATATAGTATCCTGCAACAGTTGTAGCAGTGCCTTGCTGGCCATTGGACCACGCCAAACCATGGCATTATCGTCAGTCACCAGATAACCAATGGAGTTAGTAGCCAGGCCGTGAACCATAATTGGGGCCATATGTTGGCCATCTGGCGAGGTGGGCCGCTGGTGCTCGGTGCCCAGCATATTGGGGATCGACGGGCCATAAATGTCCGCATCAAGAATGCCCACCTTGCTGCCCTCTGCCGCCAGTGCCAACGCCAGATTCACCGCCGTGCTGGATTTACCGACACCGCCTTTACCAGAACTAACCGCGATAATGTTACGTACGCCGTTAATACCTGCCTGTTCGTTGGCACGTTTTAAGGTGGCAATATCATGCTTGAGTTTCCAGTCGATAGCCTTGGCACCGGTCACGCGCAGCAGTTCATCGCTAACGCTCTCTTGCAAAGCGGCGAAACCACTCTGCCAGGCAAAAGGCATGGTCAACTCAATGTGCAATACATGGTCCAGCAACGCACAATGGTGGATGGCTTTCAGTGTGGTCAGGTTGTTTTTTAGTGTTGGGTGTTCAAAGGTGGCCAATACGCCGGTCACCAGGGCACGCAGAACTTCAGGATTGCTCTGCTCAGGGGATTTTGCGTTCATCCCGGCTCCTTGATTTTTTTATATGGATAGCATGATGACAAGCATAACAGAACTCAGTAGCAACTCGCGCATATAACAGCAAGAAACCACCCTAGCAGCAGACAGCATGATCAGGTAACATCAAAGACCCTTTTATTACTCACTACAGAAAGCAAGTTCTCACTATGGCTCAAGTCGCGAAAAAATTACTGGTGACGTGCGCGCTACCATACGCAAATGGTTCCATCCATCTCGGCCACATGCTCGAGCACATCCAGGCAGATATCTGGGTGCGTTACCAACGAATGCGCGGCCATGAGGTTCATTTTATCTGTGCGGATGACGCGCACGGCACCCCAATCATGCTGAAAGCACAGCAGATGGGGATCAAGCCGGAAGAGATGATTGCGGAAATGAAGCGTGAGCACCAGCAGGACTTCGCTGGTTTTGGCATCAGCTATGAAAACTATCACTCCACCCATAGCGAAGAGAACCGTGAACTGTCGAGCCTGATCTATCGCCGTCTGAAAGAAAACGGTTATATCAAGCAGCGCGTCATTTCACAGCTTTACGACCCGGAAAAAGGCATGTTCCTGCCGGATCGTTTTGTCAAAGGTACCTGCCCTAAATGTAAAGCACCGGATCAATACGGCGATAATTGCGAAGTATGCGGTGCTACTTATAGCCCAGCAGAACTGATCGAACCCAAATCGGTGGTGTCCGGTGCTACGCCGGTCATGCGTGACTCCGAACACTTCTTTTTCGATCTGCCCGCGTTCAGCGATATGCTGCAAGCCTGGACTCGTTCGGGTGCATTACAAGAGCAGGTCGCCAATAAAATGCAGGAGTGGTTCGAATCGGGTTTACAGCAGTGGGATATCTCCCGCGATGCGCCCTATTTCGGCTTCGAAATTCCGGATGCTTCCGGTAAATATTTCTACGTCTGGTTAGATGCCCCTATCGGTTATATGGGTTCGTTCAAGAACTTGTGTGACAAACGTGATGACCTGGATTTTGACGAATTCTGGCGTAAAGAGTCCACCACCGAGCTGTATCACTTTATCGGTAAAGATATCGTCTATTTCCACAGTCTGTTCTGGCCAGCCATGCTGGAAGGCAGCAACTTCCGCAAGCCAACTAATCTGTTTGTTCACGGTTATGTCACGGTGAACGGTGCCAAGATGTCAAAATCACGCGGCACCTTTATCAAAGCCAGCACCTACCTGCAGCACCTGGATGCGGACTGCCTGCGTTATTATTACGCCGCCAAGCTCTCTTCACGCATTGACGATATCGACCTAAGCCTGGAAGACTTCGTGCAACGCGTTAATACCGATATCGTCAACAAAGTGGTCAATCTGGCTTCCCGTAACGCTGGCTTTATCAATAAACGTTTTGCCGGGCAATTGGCTGACCATCTGGCGGATCCTGCGCTGTATCAGACCTTTGTTGATGCGGCGGAAAGTATTGCCCAAGCCTATGCCAGCCGTGAAACTAGCCGGGCCATCCGCGAAATTATGGCGTTGGCAGATCTGGCCAACCGTTATGTTGATGAGCAAGCACCTTGGGTTGTGGCAAAAGAAGAAGGGCGCGATGCTGACCTGCAAGCCATCTGCTCAATGGGGATCAACCTGTTCCGCGTGCTGATGAGCTACCTGAAACCGGTACTGCCTGCCTTAACTGAACGGACCGAAGCGTTTCTTAACTGTGAACTGAGCTGGGACAGTATCCAGCAACCGTTACTGAGCCATCAGGTTAATCCATTCAAGGCACTGTTTAATCGTATCGACCTCGATAAAGTTAATGATATGGTTAATGCGTCTAAAGAAGATATGGCAGCCCCCAAAGTGGTCACTGGGCCGTTGGCCGACGCTCCGATTCAGGAAACCATCAGCTTCGATGATTTCGCTAAAGTGGATATGCGTATTGCGCTGATCAAAAGTGCCGAATTGGTAGAGGGTTCCGACAAGCTGCTGAAATTGCAACTTGATCTGGGTGGTGAATCACGCCAGATTTTCTCTGGTATCCGTTCTGCCTACCCAGACCCAGCACAACTGGTGGGCCGTTTAACGATCATGGTGGCCAACCTGGCACCACGTAAAATGCGCTTTGGTGTTTCGGAAGGCATGGTGATGGCCGCAGGCCCGGGCGATAAAGAGATCTTCTTACTGAGCCCAGATAGTGGTGCGCAGCCAGGTATGCAGGTGAAGTAAACTTTATTCCTGTTACCCTAGTGATGGGCGCACCGGCGTGTGCGCCCATGGCTGATGTGCCGCTTGAAGTTGAATGGTGAAAGGTACATTTAAACAGGATGATTTATGAAAGGATTCCCCCCGCTCATTAAGTTCTTACTGGCCAGTTCATTAGTGCTGACCATTGGCCGTGGTATTACACTTCCTTTTATCACCATTTACCTCACCGAACATTTCCACTTGCTACCGAAAAGCGTAGGTGCAGTGCTGGGTATCAGCCTGGGTATTGGCATTATCAGCAGTTTTTATGGTGGTTATCTGGTAGATCGTTTCAATAAAAACTACCTGATACTGTTGGCCATTCTGCTATTTTCCCTGAGCTTTTTTGCTATTCCCTGGGCGCCAGGTTCAGTTGGCGTCATTATGGTGATGGCCATTCTGCACGCCGCTTATGCCATACTCGGCATCGCTATCAAAGCCTGTTTCGCCAGTTGGCTACCGGTCGCGCAACGTATCAAAGCGTTTTCACTCAATTACACGCTAGTCAATGTGGGCTGGGCGATTGGCTCATCACTGGGGATGATGGTCGCCGGTTATGGACTGTTGTTGCCTTTTTACTTGTCTGGCGGCCTGGCGTTACTGGTGGTGATCACGCTGAGTTTGCGTTTGAGATACTATCAGTCCCCTCCGTCAGCAGAAATCAGCGGTGCTCCGCTGACCATACCCAGTTTCCGCCAGACCATCGCTATTTTGCGTGGTGACCAACGGCTGATTTACTTCACCATTGGCGGCACCTTGGGGGCGGTGGTATACGGTCAGTTCGCCGGCTATCTGTCGCAATATCTGATTACGGTTGCCAATGCGGAGTTTGCCTATCAAGTGATTGGCGTGGTGATGATCGTCAACGCCGGTATCGTTATCACCCTGCAATATCTGTTCAGCCGTGGTATGCGCCAAGACAATATGTTTCGCTGGCTAATGCTGGGTACGCTGTTCTTTGTGCTGGGGTTGATCGGCTTTTGGCTGGCCGGGCAATCCATCCTGTTTTGGGCAGTGGCGATGGCGATTTTCAGCCTTGGGGAAATCATCGTTATTCCGGTGGAATATATGTTCATCGATTTCATCGCCCCAGCCCACCTGAAAGGCAGCTACTATGGGGTGCAAAGCCTCGGTAATCTTGGGGGAGCCATCAACCCGGTGATCTGCGGTTTCTTGCTCAGCTATAGCTCACCCGCAGTGATGTTTATGATGCTGATTGCCACAGCGTTACTCAGCCTGCTGTTTTTCTTTTTTGGCCATCGGTTGGCGGTACAGCAGCAACCCCTTGCCAGGCACAATACGGTGCAATCAGAAAACGCCTAGTACATGTTGTGGTGTGGCTCACAGTTTAATTGTATGATGAATGTTTCGCGTTAGCTGGGAAATACTATGGGCAACCTTCTTCTCGTGGGCTGGAAGTACATCAGAGCCATCGCACTGATCTACCTCTGTCTATTTATCGGTAATACCATCGCATCACTGTTACCAATCGCCATTCCCGGCAGCATTATTGGTATGCTGGTGCTGTTTGTCCTACTTTCCTGGCAAGTTCTCCCTGCCAACTGGCTCAAGCCCGGTTGTCATTTGTTTATCCGTTATATGGTGCTGTTGTTTGTGCCCATAGGTGTCGGCGTGATGAAATATTACAATCAGATCGTTGACGACCTGCTGCCATTGGTGGTCTCTTGCCTGGTCAGTACCCTGCTGGTGTTTGTGGTTGTCGGCTATAGCTCACACTATTTCCACCGGGAGCGCAGGATTAGCGGGCAATCCCCAAACCAGGGGGAAGAGAAATGATCCACACTATCTGGTGGTCTCTGCCACTGACATTGTTAGTTTTTTTCGCCGCACGTAAGTTATCACAATGGCTGAAGATATCCCTGCTCAACCCGTTGTTGGTTTCGATGGTGGTGATTATTCCCTTTTTACTGCTGACGGGTATTCCCTATGCAGACTATTTTCAAGGGAGCAAAATTCTCAATGACCTGCTGCAACCGGCGGTGGTTGCCCTCGCCTTTCCGTTGTATGAGCAGATCCACCAAATCCGCGCCCGTTGGAAGTCGATCATTACCATCTGCTTTATCGGCAGTATCACCGCGATGGTCACCGGGGGAGCTATCGCCCTGTTATTAGGAGCAAAACCCGATATTGCCGCCTCAATCTTGCCTAAATCGGTCACGACCCCGATTGCCATGGCGGTCGCCGACTCGATTGGTGGTATCCCGGCCATCAGTGCAGTCTGTGTGATATTTGTTGGTATGTTTGGTGCGGTTTTGGGGCACTCGCTGCTTAATCTGCTAAAAATCAATACCAAATCTGCACGCGGTCTGGTAATGGGTACCGCCTCGCACGCATTAGGGACTGCGCGCTGCGCGGAAATGGACTACCAGGAAGGGGCATTCAGTTCACTGGCATTGGTTATCTGCGGGATCATCACCTCGTTGACCGCCCCCTTTATATTCCCGGTGCTGCTGCGTCTATTTGGCTAATATACCCGTCGCCATGCAAGCTAAGCGCTTGCTGGCAGTCTGCTTAACGACAAAACCTGCGACAGCTCTCGCAATTACTGTTTTCATTGCATTAATTTCATTACAAATAAGATAAATGTCACATTTTGTTGTTAGCAAGCTGCCTAAAATGTTGCCTCGTCAACTTGTAGAGAGACTTGCTATGCACCCGCGCTTCCATGCTGCCTATCAGCAACTACCGTCTGTTTTGCAATCAGCTCTATTACCCTACCTTGATGCGGCAGATTTCTCAGCTATGTTCAAGGCGGACCAAGTGGCGACGCTCAAACAAGTTTGCGGGTTAAATGGCAGCACGTTGGCATTTGCCCTGCTCCCTTTGGCTGCGGCCTACTCATTAACACCCATTTCGCATTTCCAGGTAGGGGCCATCGCCCAAGGTATTAGTGGCAATCTCTATTTTGGCGCCAATATGGAATTTAGTGGCGCGCCTTTGCAGCAAACGGTGCATGCGGAACAATCAGCCATCATCCATGCCTGGCTGCGCGGGGAGAGCAAACTAAGTGCTATCACGGTTAACTACACGCCTTGCGGTCATTGCCGGCAATTTATGAATGAGCTAAACAGTGGCAGCGCACTGCAAATCCAGTTGCCGACACGGGCTGCTGCAACACTGGGTGATTACCTGCCGGACTCTTTCGGGCCGAACGACCTTGCCATTAGCAATTTGTTGATGGATCCGATTGATCATGGCTGCCAGTTGGCACTGAATGATCCATTGGTCAACGCTGCTCTGGACGCTGCCAACCGCTGTCATGCCCCTTATAGCGAAGCCTACAGTGGTGTCGCCTTGGAGGGTGAAGATGGCGCAATCTATGCCGGCCGTTATGCAGAAAATGCCGCATTTAACCCTAGCTTGCCGCCGCTACAGGCAGCACTGGTGCTGATGAATCTCTCCGGCGCTGATTGCCAAAAAATCCGTCGTGCCGTATTAGTTGAAGGCCAAAATGCGCTACTGTCACAATGGGATGCAACCCGGGCAACCTTGGCATCATTAGGCTGTCAGCAGGTAGAGCGGATCACTTTCTAGTACCATCATTAGCAATGGTTACAGGCAACCCCTTGCATTTTTAACAACGTATACGGCCTTAACTAACGGGGAAAGGTACTTTTCCAAACGCGACCCTGTATGTCTCCAAAACCGAAAATGACGACTGGCCGAGCGACGAAAAAATGTGCAAGACACCGGGCGTGATTAAAGTCACGTTTACCTTGGCACAAACGTCTATTGCTCCTTATACAACACAGGGTCGTCTGAAGTTTTATTTTCCAAATTCTACGTTGCTCCCAAGCATAGAAGTGCTTGCAACACCAAGATATACGCCAAGCCATACTGCACATCTGTTCATCTCTGAAGGTCAACATATTTTACTCTGGATAGAACTAGTGCATAATCGTGCGCTAACGTTTATCAAATCTGAGATACCACTTGAGTTCGGCTCCAACCGCAAACAAGCAGTCACCAGACGCTTAAAAACCTTTGCAGATCTCGCGCAAAAACAGCTATGGGTTGACGATGCACATTGGCTCGCCACCCCATTGACCAAGTCACTAAGCGTGAAAAAGACTATCGCTGGGTACGTATAGAGTACCCACCGTTCATGCTACCGTAACCGCGATCAAGCAGACGACCCGTTAAATAATATACCGTGGGCAGGTTCTTTACTCACGTTGACCTTAAAGGCCATAGTTATGGATGATATTCAAAATCAACAAAAAACTGATTCCCCGCTCTCATTCTATCGCGTCGGTGATGTAAACTTCCTGCTCACTGCTGGCCCCGACATGATTAATGAACATCTCCGTGAAGGGAAATTATGGGAGCCCGCCACATTACAAATATCACAGGTCTTAATTGAGGGTATTGAAAAGCCAGTAATTGTCGATATAGGGGCAAATATTGGCGCTTATGCGGTTCCTATGGGGAAGAGTATCTTAGCTCAAAAAGGGAAATTATTCGCCTTTGAACCTCAGCGTCAGGTGTTCTACCAACTCTGCGCCAATTTATTAAGCAACAATCTGAGTAACTGCTTTGCTTACCAGATGGCCATTGGGGATATTGATGGTGAGATTGAGGTCCCTGTACTGGATATTTTAACCGAGAAAAATCTAGGAGCACTGTCGCTGGATGCCAATATTCGCATGCAGCAAAATCTCCTCAGTTCAACTATTGAAGAGTACGAACAGGTAAAGATATCGACGCTTGATTCATTGTCATTACCCAAAGCAAATCTGGTTAAAGTAGATGTTGAAGGGCTAGAGCTCGAAGTCTTTAAAGGCGCTCGCAAATGGTTAGTCGAGTCGGGTCATCCAGCGATTCTCTTTGAAGTTTGGGGAGACTACATGAAAGATATGATAGCCAAACGTAACCGTTTAATGAATTTAATGACCAGAAACTTAGGTTACGAAGTCATATTGTTTGGTGAATTGTGTATCGCTCAACACCCAAGTAATAAACGTCTTGAAATCAACCGCACAGCGGAAGGGTTAGAGCTTCGTCGACTTTAAGTACAGGTTAGCTCATGGGGATGACGTCGCACATTATCCGGTCTTCCCCTCCTCAAGGGCATAGGTATTAATTATAGTTATACGCAAAATAATTCGAGATGAACCTCTCCGGCGCTGATTGTCAGAAAATCCGTCGAGCCGTATTGGTTGAAGGCCAAAATGCCCTACTGACACAATGGGATGCAACCCGGGCAACCTTGGCATCATTAGGCTGTCAGCAGGTAGAGCGGATCACTTTCTAGCGACATCCCTTTGCAACTTGCAGGTGAATATCCACCTGCAAGTTGAATAAATGTCACTATTACCCACAAATTTACCCACTCTTTACTAACAATTGCTGTACATATTTTTCGTATCTCTTAAGCTGTGCCCCTCAATTAGCGCTGAAGGTAGCCCGACGTTAGGTGTTTATCCTCGGATACCTGATCAGCACCAAAAAAACTATCTGATACGTTGAAGAGCAAAGTTGATGGAACTTGAACACGAAAGCAAACGTCCCCTCTATATTCCCTATGCTGGCCCCATTCTGCTGGAATTTCCCCTGTTAAACAAAGGCAGTGCTTTTACTGAAGAGGAACGTAGTCAATTCAACCTGCACGGCCTGCTGCCGGAAGCGGTAGAGACTATTGAAGAGCAGATGGAACGCGCTTATCGTCAATATCAGGATTTCACCAACGACAACGATAAACACATCTATCTGCGTAATATTCAAGACACTAACGAAACCCTGTTTTATCGGTTATTGGACAGCCACTTAAGCGAGATGATGCCCATCATCTATACCCCGACGGTAGGGGAAGCCTGTGAGCATTTTTCCGATATCTACCGCCGAGCTCGTGGCTTATTTATCTCTTATCCCAATCGTGAACATATCGATGATATGTTGCAAAACGCCACCAAGCAAAATGTCAAAGTGATCGTCGTTACCGACGGCGAACGTATTCTTGGCTTGGGTGATCAAGGTATCGGCGGTATGGGGATCCCGATCGGTAAGCTCTCGCTCTATACGGCTTGCGGGGGGATCAGCCCAGCTTATACCTTACCGGTAGTGCTGGATGTGGGGACCAACAATCCACAACGTTTAAACGACCCGCTGTATATGGGGTGGCGTCATCCGCGTATTTCAGGTGACGAATATTATGCGTTTGTTGATGAGTTTATCCAGGCGGTTAAACGCCGTTGGCCGAATGTGTTGCTACAATTTGAAGACTTTGCCCAGAGCAATGCCACACCACTGCTTAACCGCTACCGCGATCAATTATGCTGCTTTAACGACGATATCCAAGGCACAGCTGCCGTCACGCTGGGCAGTTTAATTGCCGCCAGTCGCGCTGCGGGTAGCCAATTACGCGACCAGACTGTCACCTTTCTCGGGGCTGGTTCCGCCGGTTGTGGCATTGCCGAGCAAATCATCGCCCAGATGAAATCCGAAGGGCTGAGCGAAGAAGAAGCCCGTGCCAGGGTCTTTATGGTGGACCGTTTTGGTCTGTTAACTGACAAGCTGCCAAACTTGCTCGATTTCCAAAGCAAGCTGGTACAAAAAAGCGAAAATCTGGCTGGGTGGCATACTGAGAGCGATGCTATCTCATTGCTGGAAGTGGTACGTAATGCTAAACCTACCGTTCTGATTGGTGTATCCGGTCAGCCAGGGCTGTTTACCGAAGAAATTATCCGTGAAATGCATCAGCATTGCCCACGCCCAATCGTGATGCCGTTGTCCAACCCGACCTCCCGCGTGGAAGCCCGGCCGGAAGATATTATCAACTGGACAGAGGGTGCGGCGCTGGTAGCCACCGGTAGCCCATTCCCGCCAGTTATCTATAAAGAGCAGCAATTCCCGATTGCCCAGTGCAATAACTCCTATATTTTCCCGGGGATCGGCCTTGGGGTGCTGGCATCAGGGGCAACACGGGTGACCGATGCCATGCTGATGGCGGCCAGCCGCGCATTGGCCAGTTGTTCACCACTGGCAACCGATGGCCACGGTGCCTTGCTGCCGAGTATCGAAAATATTCAACAGGTCTCCCGGTGTATTGCCATAGCAGTAGGTAAAGCGGCCCAGCTACAAGGCGTCGCGATGGTCACCTCGGAAAAGGCCCTCACCAATGCGATTGAACATAACTATTGGCACCCACGCTACCGCAACTATAAGCGGACTTCGTTTTAACTAGTCGCGGAGTCAATCCGCTGAATCTCTGGGCAGGCAATCGGTTCTGCCCGGAGAGATACCCAAGATTGCTGAAAAATAACGCATAACGCCCGCTGTCTGCTGCACATCGCTTGCGTCTACGGTACAGGTACAGTAGCCTTGAAATTATCCCGATAACCCCGCGCATAAGGCATCGATATGTTGAGACGCCTAATAATTGGCCTGTTAACCATCATTTCAATACTGATGCTGACAGCTTTTGCGCTCGATCGCTGGATAAGCTGGAAAACGGCCCCTTATATTTACGATGAACTGCAAGCGCTACCATCACGTCAGGTGGGTGTGGTTCTCGGTACCGCCAAATATTATCGCAGTGGTGTGATCAACCAATATTACCGCTACCGTATTCAAGGGGCGATCAACGCCTATAACAGCGGAAAGGTAAAGTACCTGCTGTTAAGCGGCGATAACGCTCAACAAAGCTATAACGAACCCATGACCATGCGTCGTGATCTGATTGCTGCCGGAGTGCCCCCAAGCGATATCGTGCTCGACTATGCCGGGTTTCGTACCCTCGACTCCATTGTGCGTACCCGTAAAGTCTTTGACACCAACGATTTCATTATCATTACTCAACGCTTCCATTGCGAACGCGCCCTGTTTATTGCCTTGCATATGGGGATTCAAGCGCAATGCTATGCGGTGCCCTCCCCCAAAAATATCATGACGGTACGTGCACGGGAGCTTTTCGCTCGCTTGGGCGCATTGACTGATCTCTATATCCTCAAGCGTGAACCACGCTTCCTTGGCCCGTTAATCCCCATCTCTGCTCTGCACGAGGTACCTGAAAATGCACAGGGCTACCCTGCCGTATCGCCGGAACAGTTAGTGGAATTAGAACAAAAACTAGCAGCAGAAAAGCAGAGCACCGCACCGGTAGAAAAAAAGAACTGAGCAGTTGATCCTTTATGGCTAGACTCTAATTGTCGGTATTATTAGCACGCATTGCGCCAGTTTTAATGGCAATGCTATTCCCCACCAAGGAGAGTGACTCTTATGACTGCACATAGCCAACCGGTACTGATTGTGATCGACTTACAGAATGATTACTTCCCACAGGGTAAATTCCCGCTGTGGAACACGGAAGTGGTATTGGAAAATATCAAAGCGGCCATCAATAAAGCCAATCAGGCAAATATTCCGGTGATTGTGGTACAACATATTGCTGATAGCAGTAAAGGGATTGCGCCATTCTTTAATGAAAATACCCCCGGTGCCGATAATCATGCTGAAATTGTTGCTGCGGCCCCTAATGCCATTGTGGTCAAGAAAGCCTTTGCCGATAGCTTTTTCGCCACGACGTTGGAACAAGAGTTACAAAAGTTGGGCGCAACAGATCTGTGGATTTGCGGCATGATGACGCAGAACTGTGTCACCCATACTGCCATTTCAAAATCAGCGGAAAAATATGCGGTTTCAATATTACCGGACTGCTGCACCACCGTCAGTGAAATACTGCATCTGATCGCCTTAAATGCCGTATCCACCCGGGTTCCGCTGGTGAATTCAACAGCACTGCTGTAACGTCATCCCCCGCTCTAAACATTGGGCGGGGCGTTTTGACGCGCCAAGCCAAAACATCCATGCATGCCATACTCCATCACATACCGACGCTTTTATTCCACTGTGGGCGCGCCGGGCTTCCCCACGGCCAGAGAAGTCAACTTTCGCCATAGCCACTCAACTGGCCCTTGCTTGAAATAGCGTAACCAGAATGCGGAAAACAACAGATTAACCAACCAGACCAAGGGCACGATCGCCAGCAGTTGTAAGCGGTCAAATTGCTGATAAAACCCTAAACGGTAGAACAGTGTGGTGCAGACCACGGTTTGCAGTAGGTAATTACTCAACGCCATGCGCCCAACCAGTGCTAACCCCGCGCTGATACGCAATTTTGATAACTTGGGCCAATAACCATAAATCAGTGCCAAATAGCCCATCGCCTGCAAGGGTGAGCCGAGCTCCCGGGGAACTTGCAGCAGAAAACCACTCCAACGGTAATCCCAATTTAACCGCCATTGCAACGCTACAGCGGGCAGTTGTAATAACAATGAGAGGGGAATCAGCCAAGCCGCTTGACGTAAATAGTAGGCTGGGGGATAAGCGTGACTCAGCCAACCACTGCGCATCAAAACGGCCCCCAGCAGCATCAGACCCGCTAGTTGCCAACCATATTGCACCCCCATCGCCAACAGGGTAGAAGAGAGCTGATCGAGGCGGTTGCGCCAGGCTTCTACGCCCCCTTGGAGTTTCCAGAATTTCTCATATTGCAATTCGGCAGCACTGGGCAACCAGAAACTACTCGGTTCACCGTGGGGCAGTAAACCCAGCAGCAACAGTAGTGCCACACCAATCAGATACAGCACTACAGCGGTTTTCAGCAGGCTATAAGTATCTGCGGCATCTCGCACCATCCGCCAGCACACTAGGCCAATCAGCCCATAGGCCAGCAGAATATCGCCATCCCACATAAAGATGCTGTGCGCCAAACCAAACAGCACCAACCAGGATAAGCGGGCACGGATCCACTGCTTACCCCGTGGCAGTAACAGTTGTAATCCAGCACCAAATAGCAGGGCGAACAAAGTCAGAAACTTGACCTGTACCAGCAGATCCAACACCGCCCAAGTCCAGGCATCAGGCGTTGAGGGGGTACCAAGATAAGCGGGATTCAGGTAGGCGGCTTTCGGTAAACCAAAGGCCGAGATATTCATCAATAAAATACCGAGCACAGCAATACCGCGTGCGTAATCCAGCGTGGCAATACGGGGGCGCGGAGGGATGGGGTTAGTGGTGTTCATTGTATACCGCGGTGCCAGGTTCACTAAAAAGGCGCCTATTGGCGCCTGACTTTATACCCTTATACTAGCATCATAATTAATGATGGCGTACCGCACGCAGAAATTCCTGCCGGGTATTTTGGCTGGACTTGAACAATCCGCCCAATGAGGTGGTGGTGGTGGCACTGGTGGCATCACGCACGCCTCTGGCTTTAACACAGTAATGCACGGCATCAATCGACACTGCCACATTGTTGGTACCCAACAGGGTTTGCAACGCCAGCAGGATCTGCTGAGTCATCCGCTCCTGCACCTGAGGGCGCTGCGCAAAGAACCGCACAATGCGGTTAATCTTCGACAAGCCAATCACTGAATCTTTAGGGATATAAGCCACCGTGGCTTTACCATCAATAGTAACAAAATGGTGTTCACAGGTGCTGGTCAGCGTAATATCACGCACCGTCACCATTTCATCCACTTTCATCTTGTTCTCGATCAGCGTAATTTTCGGGAAGTTGGCATAATCCAAACCGGAAAATATTTCATCAACATACATTTTCGCAATGCGCTTCGGAGTTTCAGCCAGGCTGTCATCGGATAAATCGAGATTCAGCAACTGCATGATTTCCGTCATATGCTCTTGAATACGGCGCTTGCGTGTTTCACTGTCCAGCATTTCCCCGCGCAGTGGGGTTTCCAACCCATGCGACTCAAGTGCAGCATGAACCAGTGCAGCTTCTTTGCTTAATAATGTCATGGCGATATCTCTCCAGCAGACGGCTTGACCCTACCTATACTCATTTCGATCCAAACTGTCTGCGTGTTAGTTCCATTTGAATTATTTGGGTATAGAACGTGAGCCCGATCATATTTCGTTCCACTCTAAATGAGAATGCGTCTTTTATCCAGTGATTGTATTTCATCCTGGAATGAAATTTCTGCAATCAGTTCACAGTAGATTGATATGAGCCCTTCTGATTGAATTGAATTCAATCAGGGCAATGTTGACTTGCATGCCATGGCACGTGTTGGTGTATTAATCACTAACAGACCAGCAATTACCAACCCAGCCACTGCCACATATAAGGCCGGCTCGAGGCTGTGGGTCAAGACCGTGGACAGTGCTGAAAGCATCGGACCCACCAGTTGCCCAACCGCATATCCCGTGGTTAGTAATCCAGCCATATAACGGGCATGATTAGGTGCCAATTCCCGGCCATGTTGAATCGCCAGTTGTACCACACTCATCATCCCTCCCCCCGTTAACAGCGCCCCCAGAACCAGGCCAGAGATCCCCGGTACAACCTCCGCACTCAACACTCCCAATGCCTGAACCCATAAAGTGATGGCCAAACGGGTTTGCGTGGTCAGTTGATGACGAGTCAGAACACCAATAATAATGCCCAACACCGCAGCAGCACCAAAAACTGGCCAAACAAACTGAGCAAACAGACTGCCAGGAAAACGAACCGTAGCCATTTGTGAGAGAAATGTCGCTGGCAAGATATAACCGAAACCCGCCAGACTATAGCTCCATACCAAGCGCTTCAGCGCAGGGGTCAATACCAGTGGAACTACAGGCTCATCAGGACGGTGCCACTCGCCCGCCCGTGGCAGATTAACGCTAATCATCCCCGCCAATACCAAAGCCAATCCGCCATAAACCAACCAGGCTTGTGAAGCACTCAGGGCCAAACTATGGATTGCTACTGCTAACATACCGCTGATAAAGATCCCGGTGCCAGGACCAGCGAATACCACAGCACTCAGCGCCGGATGACCATAATGAGCCAAGCGCTCGTTAGCCCAGGCAGCCACCAGTACCAGCGACCAGCCACTTGCCCAACCCACAGCAAAACGCACCGCACCATGCCACCACACGCCATCTATCACGGCAGAAAACAAGGTCAGCCCTACCGCTCCCCCTATCCCTAACCACAAACGGCGCTCCACATGATGACTGGCACGCATGGCGTCATAAGCCCCGAACAGATATCCCAGATAGTTCAGGGCCGCCACCAACCCGGCCCCCGTCAGGCTGAACTGATGCTCTGCAATCATCAACGGCACCTGCGGCGTAAAAGCAAAGCGGCCAATACCCATTGCCACAATCAATGCAATAAAACCACTCAAAGCAATTCTTAACGCCATGAATATCCCTAATCGGTTAAAAAAAGTTGCCGCCATCATGCCACAGCGCTAATTCCGCAAAAAATGAATCATGTTAGAGAGTGAAATACCTCACTATACCCTGCATACTTATCGCTTAAACCTGTTTTAGTTAGCGACCACAACGCCAAGCAACGTGAGTTGGTGTTTATACCCAAGTACATTACACAAGGAAATAAGAATGGACATGATCAAAACCCGTGCAGCTGTGGCTTGGGGCCCAAACCAACCACTGACAATAGAAGAAGTCGATCTGATGCCGCCGCAGAAAGGTGAAGTGTTGGTGAGGATTGTGGCCAGCGGTGTTTGTCACACCGATGCCTATACCCTGTCAGGCAAAGATCCTGAAGGCGTATTCCCGGCGATCCTCGGGCATGAGGGTGCTGGCATCGTCGAGGCGATTGGTGAAGGGGTCACCAACGTCGCTGTGGGTGATCATGTGATCCCGCTGTACACACCGGAGTGTGGCGAATGCAAATTCTGTAAATCCGGCAAAACCAACCTTTGCCAAGCGATCCGTGCCACTCAAGGTAAGGGATTGATGCCCGATGGCACTACCCGCTTCTTTAAAGATGGCAAACCCATTTTCCACTATATGGGCACCTCAACCTTCGCTGAACGCACGGTAGTCTCTGAAATCTCACTGGCAAAAATCAGCAAAGTGGCCCCGCTGGAAGAGGTCTGTCTGCTGGGTTGTGGGGTCACCACCGGGATGGGCGCAGTGCTCAACACCGCCAAGGTAAAAACAGGCGATACGGTGGCCATTTTCGGTTTGGGTGGCATTGGGCTTTCGGCGATCATCGGTGCTCAAATGGCCGGTGCCAGCCGCATCATTGGCATTGACATCAACACCAGTAAGTTCGATTTGGCTCGCAAACTGGGTGCCACCGACCTGATCAACCCGAACGATTACCCTAAGCCAATTCAGGAAGTGATCGTAGAACTGACCGACGGTGGCGTCGATTTCTCATTTGAGTGTATCGGCAACGTCAATGTGATGCGTTCCGCGTTGGAGTGTTGCCACAAGGGATGGGGTGAATCGGTGATTATCGGTGTCGCCGGCGCGGGCGAAGAGATCGCTACCCGTCCATTCCAACTGGTCACCGGGCGCGTGTGGCGCGGTTCCGCATTTGGCGGTGTGAAAGGCCGTAGCCAGTTGCCGGGTATCGTGCAACGTTATCTGGACGGTGAGTTCGCGCTAAATGATTTCATTACTCACACCATGGGGCTGGATGAAATTAACCACGCGTTCGAGCTGATGCATGAAGGCAAATCGATCCGTTCAGTGATCCATTTCGATAAATAAGCCATTTCGATAAATAAGCCAGGAGGCTGAGGGTGAACACATCACTAGAACTTCTTGAAGAGCACCGACTGTTCGGTGGCTGGCAACGACGTTACCGTCATACAGCGCAGAGTCTGAATTGTCATATGAACTTCAGCCTCTATCTGCCGCCACAGTATGATAATAGCCCAGCGCCACTGCTGTACTGGCTTTCTGGGCTGACCTGCAATGATGAAAACTTTACGCTGAAGGCCGGTGCCCAACGTATTGCCGCCGAGTTAGGATTGGTCCTGGTGATGCCAGACACCAGCCCACGTGGTGATGACGTACCCAATGATGAGAACTACGATCTGGGCCAAGGCGCGGGGTTCTATCTCAATGCCACCCAAGCTCCGTGGGATCGGCATTTCCACATGTATGACTACATCAGTGACGAACTTCCGGCGTTGATTAAGCAGCATTTCAACATCAGTGATCGGCAGTCGATTGCCGGTCATTCGATGGGGGGACATGGGGCGCTGATGATAGCCTTTCGCCATCCGCAACGTTTCCGTTCCGTGTCCGCTTTCGCCCCAATCGTCAATCCTTCTCAGGTGCCCTGGGGGCGCAAGGCATTGGCGGCTTATCTGGGGGATGATGAAAGCCAGTGGTTGCAGTACGACAGTTGCCATCTGCTGGCCAATGGTGCGGAGAAACTACCGGTGCTGATCGACCAAGGCGATGCCGACCCGTTTCTTACCGAACAACTGCAACCCGCCACGCTGGTTAAATTGGCCCAGCAGCTTGACTGGCCATTAACGCTACGCATGCAACCCGGGTATGATCACAGCTACTTCACCATCGCTACTTTTATCGAAGATCATCTGCGCTTTCATGCCAAGCACCTGATCAAATGATGGCGTTTCCCCTCTGCAAAGAGGGGAAATACAACAAATGGCTCACCCTTTCAATTTAGGATCCAACGCATCTCGCAAGCCATCACCCAACAAGTTGAACGCCAACACGGTAAGGAAAATTGCCAAGCTTGGGAAAATCGCCACATGAGGGGCAATCACCATATCTGCCCGCGCCTCATTAAGCATTGCACCCCATTCCGGGGTCGGTGGCTGAGCCCCCAGCCCAAGAAATGACAGACTGGCCGCAGTGATAATCGACGTACCGATACGCATGGAAAAGTAAACCACAATTGACGAAATGGTACCGGGCAAAATATGCCGCAACATAATGGTCCAGTCAGAAGCACCAATACTGCGGGCAGATTCAATATAGGTCAGGTGCTTCAACACCAAGGTATTACCACGCACCAAGCGGGCAAACGCCGGGATACTAAAGATAGCCACCGCGACAATCACATTTGCCATGCCGCTCCCCATAATTGCCACCACACCAATGGCCAGCAAAATACCCGGGAAGGCAAACAGTACATCGCTGATGCGCATCACGATACGATCCCACCAGCCTTCGTAATAACCCGCCAACAAGCCGAGCACGGTACCGATCACGCCCCCCAGCAATACCGAGAAGATACCGGCAGTTAAGGAAATTCGTGCCCCCATCAGGATGCGGCTGAAAATATCCCGACCCAATGAATCAACCCCCAGCCAATGGGCCAGCGAAGGGCCTTCGTTAAGCCGGTCATAATCGAAGTAGTTTTCCGCATCGTAAGGGGCCAGATAAGGTGCCAACAAGGCAGCAATAATCATTAACAGTACAAACACCCCCGCCGACATAGCCAGTGGCTGGCGCTGAAAACGACGCCAGAATTCGTGCCACGGTGTACGCACCCTATCAGGGTTGATAGTCGGCATCGCCTTAAGTGCAGCATTACGCCGCCAATACTTCATCATGCGGCCTGCCTATTGATAGCGAATTGAAGGGTTGATTGCCGCATACAGCATATCCACCAACAGATTGATCAAAATAAACTCCAGCGAAAACAGTAATACCTCCGCCTGAATCACCGGATAATCACGCATTTCCACCGAGTCCACCAGTAAACGCCCTAGCCCCGGCCAGTTAAATACTTTTTCGACAACAATCGAGCCACCAAGCAGAAAACCAAACTGCAACCCCATCATGGTGACTACCGGGATCATGGCGTTACGCAGCCCATGTTTGACGATCACCAACGACTCTCGCACCCCTTTGGCACGAGCGGTACGCATATAATCTTCCTGCATCACTTCCACAAACGAAGCACGGGTAAACCGGGCCATCACTGCCGCCACCGCCGCACCCAGGGTGATAGAGGGTAAAATATAATGCCGCCAGCTATCGGCCCCCACGGTAGGCAGCCAACCGAGATTAACCGAAAACACCTGCATCAACAGCATGCCCAAAGCAAAAGCCGGAAAAGAGATGCCAGAAACGGCCAGTGTCATCCCCAAGCGATCTGGCCAACGGTTTCGCCATACCGCAGAAACGATACCAATCGCCATACCCAGGATAACCGCCCACATCATGCTGGCCAGCGTGAGCCAGAAGGTTGGCATAAAACGCGAAGCAATCTCTTCACTCACTGGGCGCTTGGAGACCATCGAGGTACCAAAATCCCCTCGCACTATATTGGCCAGGAAATGCACAAACTGCTGGGGCAATGGCTTATCCAGCCCTAGATCCTGACGCACCAATTGGACCACGGTTTCATCGGCATCTTGCCCCGCCACCAAGCGTGCCGGATCCCCCGGCAGCAGATGCACAAACAAAAACACCAACACCGCTACGATCAACAGTGTTGGGATCAAGCCCAGCAGGCGTTTTATAAAATAATTAAGCATTACGCATATCCAGATTCAGGCCATCACTCCCTCTGGGCTTTCCAGCCCAAGAGGGAGTGCCCCGCGCTATTTCATATCTGCCTGATCAAAGTTGAATGAGGTATCTGGCATCACGTAGAAACCGCTCAACTGCTTGTTATTGGCCGAGAGCAAACGTTCAGTGACCAGGAATATCCATGGGGCATCAGCCCAGATATGATCCTGCGCATCTTTATACAGCGCCTGTTTTTGCGTGCGATCAGTGGTGGCCAAGGCATCAGCCAAATCTTTATCTACCTGTCGGTTACTGTAGAAAGCGGTGTTGAACTGTTTGGGTGGTGCCGCCTGGGTAGAGAACAGTGGCGAAAGTGCCCAATCCGCCTCACCGGTGGAAGCCGACCAACCGGTATAGAACATCCGCACCCCAGTATCCTTCACTCCTACACTTTCCACCTGTGCTGCGCGTTGACCGGCATCCATCGCCGTAACGCTCACTTTCACCCCCACCTGCGCCAGTTGTTGCTGGGCAAACTGCAGCACTTTCTGCGCGGTACTGTGGTTATGGGAGGACCATAGGGTGGTGGTAAAGCCATCGGGATAACCGGCCTCTTTTAATAGTTCACGTGCTTTGGCTGGGTCGTATGGCCAAGGCTGATAGCGGGTAGCAAAATCGATGGCCGGGGGCACTGGCCCTTCTGCTGGCACCGCATAGCCTGAAAAAGCCACTTTAATCAGTGCATCTTTATTGATGGCATAATTCAGCGCCTGACGTACTTTCGGGTTATCGAACGGTTTCTGCGTCACATTCAGGCTGATATAACGTTGCAGGATGGAGGGCGCGGCCACCAGATCCAACTTGTCGTTTTTCTCCAGCACCTTGGCCTGCTCATAAGGAATCGGGAAAGCAAAGGTGGCTTCACCGGTTTGCAGCATCGCCGCTCGGGTGTTGTTATCCACCACTGGACGCCAGGTGATGCTATCGAGCTTCGGCAAACCAGCTTGCCAATAGCCATCAAACTTTTTCACTTTGACAAAATCGGTCTGGTTCCAGGTTTCAAACTGGTATGGCCCGGTACCCACCGGGTGGAAACCGATCTCTTTACCATACTGCTGAAGGGCTGCAGGTGAAATCATCACTGCTGCCGGATGTGCCAGGTTGTTGATAAAGGCAGAAAATGGCGTTTTCAACACGATGTTCACCGTGCTGGGATCCACCACTTCGGTTTTATCAATCATTTTGAACAGATTGTAGCGCTTAAGGTGGTTATCAGGATTACTGGCGCGATCGAGATTCACTTTCACTGCGGCGGCATCAAAAGCACTGCCATCATGGAATTTCACCCCGGGATGCAACTTGACGGTGTAGGTCAGGCCATCGCTGCTCACCTGATAGCTGTCTGCCAGCACATTCACCAGTTTCATGTCTTTATCAAAGCCAAACAGCCCCTGATAGAAGGATTTGGCTACTGCCTGCGACAAAGTATCGTTAGCATCGTAGGGATCGAGAGTGGTGAAGTTGGACGCCACAGCAATGACCGCATCTTTGGCGGCCCAAGCTGGGCCTGCAGTCATCGCCAACAGTACCGTGGCTAGAAGATGACGCTGGAATTTTTGCTTATTCATAAGGCTCTTCCTCTTGAGCAAGGCTAAAATGCACCGGCGATAGGGTGCCGAGCCACAAAATGCCCGGGCCCCACCTGCACTAACGGTGCAGTAACGGGTTCATCCCCCAGCGCGCGGATCGGGCTGGGTATTTCATCCACCAGCAGTGGCTGGGGTTGACGTTCATAAGCCGGATCAGCCACCGGCACCGCCGCCATCAACTTACGGGTATAGGCGTGTTGTGGGTTATCAAACACCGCACGACGTGGGCCAATCTCAACTATCTGCCCCAGATACATCACCGCCACGCGGTGGCAAATACGCTCTACCACTGCCATATCATGGGAAATAAATAGAAAGGCAATCCCCAGTTCACGCTGCAAATCCAGCAGTAAATTGGCGATTTGTGCCTGTATGGAAACATCCAATGCGGACACCGCTTCATCAGCAATCACCACTTTCGGATTAAGCGCCAACGCTCGGGCAATGCAGATACGCTGGCGCTGCCCGCCGGAAAACTCGTGCGGGTAACGCCGCGCATGTTCAGGTTTCAACCCGACACGCTCCAATAACCAGGCGACGCGTTTTTCTGCACTCTCCCCCCGAGCAACGTTATGCACCAACAACGGTTCCATAATCGAAAAGCCCACCGTCAAACGCGGATCAAGGGAAGCGTAAGGGTCTTGGAAAATAAACTGAATATCACGCCGCAGATGCTGCAAGGCCGAACCTTGTAATTGATTGATCTGCTGACCATTGAAAATAATAGTGCCGTGCTGACTCTCAACTAACTTGAGTAACGAACGGCCGGTGGTGGATTTGCCACAACCCGACTCCCCCACCAACCCCAGGGTTTCGCCAGGGTAGAGATCAAAACTGACATTCTCCACCGCATGGACACGGCGTGTAACACGGTTGAAGATGCCGCTACGTAAATCGAAATGCGTGCTTAACGCTTTTACCTGCAGGATCGGCGTAGCACCAGCCGGTATGGTATCTTGCGGCTGCCCTGCCTGTTGGTCCCCCAGCAAAGGGAATTTTTCCGGAAAGTCTTTCTGCGCCATCGCCCCTAAACGAGGTACCGCCGCTAGCAGTTCACGGGTATAGCGTTGCTGGGGTGCGGCAAACAGCGAACCGACATTCCCTTGTTCCACCTTCTGCCCCTGTCGCATCACCAGGACGCGATCAGCGATTTCCGCCACCACCCCCATATCATGGGTAATGAAGATCACCCCCATCTGCATCTCTTGCTGTAATTCGCGGATCAACTGCAGAATCTGCGCCTGAATAGTGACATCCAGCGCCGTGGTGGGTTCATCGGCAATCAACAATACCGGTTTGCACGATAATGCCATGGCGATCATCACCCGTTGACGCATGCCGCCAGATAGCTGGTGTGGGTAACGATCCAGTACATTTTTTGCTTCAGGAATACGCACCAGGTCAAGCATATGCAATGCTTCTTGCCGGGCGCTACGGTGATTCATTCCCTGATGTAAACGTATGGATTCCGCAATCTGCTCGCCAACCGGAAATACCGGATTAAGTGACGTCATCGGTTCCTGAAAGATCATCGCCATATCAGCACCACGTAACGTCCGTAAGGTGCCTTGTTTTGCCTTGGCCAGATCCAGCACCTGCCCGTTACGACGGCGGAAATAGAGACTCCCTTGGGTTAACTCACCGCCACCCTGCTCCACCAAGCGCATTAATGCCAGGGAAGTGACCGACTTGCCGGATCCCGATTCACCGACAATCGCCAAGGTCTCCCCACGATCAACCTCAAAAGAGAGATCATGAACCGCCTCGACGATTTGATCTTCCTGACGAAATTGCACCCCAAGATGACTCACTGCTAACACGCGCTGTGGCGGTAATATCAGTTCACTGGTGCCCAATGGTAAAATAACGGTGTCGGTCATGTCCCTTTCCCGATAAACGTTCAGTGGTAGGTACCCATTACATGTATATCAATGAGAGCGCCAACGCGTTGGTCGTGAACGCCATGGCCAGGTTAAATGCCCTATGAGAAACAGGGAGATAATAATTATTCGCCGTTTTTCGACTATATTTAGCGCGGCAAGGGATGTAAAGCACAAACTTGTCAGCAAGGGTTAAAATGAGTCTACTTAGAATTTTTTGTGCATTGAAATAACTGAATAGAATAAAAACAACGTATTATCAGTCTGTTAATAAGCAGTCAACCTGGTTAGGCGCTGTAGCACCAACACCTCTCCCCGTTTGCACCCCCTCAAAAAAGTAGTTAGCCTAAGCATTAGTTCCGCCATCATCAACGTGAAGTTCAAAGGAAGTGACAATGTCAATATTATTAAATGATCTGAAAAAATGCATTGCCGATACTCAATTAGCCATTCCAGCTGAATTATCGCTCTTGTATCGCTGGATTGAAGACAATGGCGATATTCAATATATAGATGATGACATAACGGATGGCATGGCACATGGCCGAATTAATAAGGATTGGTCATTTAGTCCTGATGTCACATTCTGCCCGGTATCTAAAGAGTGGATGGTGATCGGATGGGTGACAAAACCCGCCCTGGTGGAAGAAATGACTCGCCGCTTACGTATCATTGCCGAGAGTGGGATGGATGGTTCGCGCCTTGGCTTATGGCTAAACGAAGAAGGGAAAACCGTTTTCATTCATCTTGGTTCAGGTTCTGGCTCAGATTTAGCCTGTGTGATAGCAGAGAATGGCATCGACTTTATGCGCCTGTTAGGTATTGGCTATTTGTCTTTAGGTGATGCCCATGATCTTAGTCAGCCGCCTCACTATACTGATGAAGAAAATAAAACCAACCCAGACTTTTGTCATTGGGTAGAAAAAACCTTCAACACCACAATACCGGAGACCGCTGCTGAGATTATAAAACACCCTAGCCATTTCTTATCTGACGACCCGCAAACCGATCCATTCTGCCGTTGGATAATCGATTTATGTAATCAAGAATATTCATAAGCAGGTTAAACCGTTAAAAACCCGACCCCGGTTGGCGCAGAAATTCCAGTTCCTCAGGCGTTGATTCACGGCCTAATATCGCGTTACGGTGGGGGTAACGACCAAAGCGGTCAATGATCGCTTTGTGGCGTATCTCATACTCCAACTGATTAGCATTATTTAATTGGCGAAAGAGCAATAAAGCCTGCTGGTGAATCAGCGCAGATTCAGAGTGCATAAACGGCAAATAGAGAAAACCGCGTTGTACATCAGGCAACGTGGTGTCTAATCCGCTGGAGATCGCTTCTTGCGCCAGCACCAACGCCATACCGTCACAGGAAAAGGAGCGCGGCGTGTTGCGAAACAAATTCCGACTAAATTGGTCAAGGACAATAATTTCCGCCAATCGCCCAGTAATAGTCTCACGCCAATGGGCCAGTTCCCCCTGCGCTGCCGCGTGCCACAACTGGCCGAAGCGCTGATGCAACAAGCGATCAAACTCATCATCTTTCTTAAACCACATGCGCGGGTCAATTTCTTCAAACCAAAAATCCAATACCTGCTTATGCTCCAATATCTGCTTATGCATAGTTGCTCCTGTTAGTTACTCTCACACAGTTATTGTCAGACAGTCATTGCCACACGGTTGTTGGCCTCACTTGGCTTATCTTACATTCTCCCGTTCGACGTTATCTGCCATAATAACGCCACTTTGCCGGAAAGTTCGCCTACGTTGATTACGGAGTCCCTGTTATGGATCATTGCACTACTTCTGACCTTATTTCTCTTGAGCAAGCCCTAGAGAAAATGCTCTCGCAGATTATGCCTTTGCAGCAGACTGAATCCGTCGAACTGACCAATGCCGCAGGGCGTATTACTGCCACGCCGGTGATTTCACCCATTGATGTCCCCCCCTTCGCTAACTCGGCAATGGATGGCTACGCAGTACGTGTTAACGAATTAAACGCTAATACAGCGTTACCCGTTGCAGGTAAAGCCTTTGCCGGTGCCCCATTCACCGAACAATGGCCAGCTAATACTTGCATCCGGATTATGACTGGTGCCCCTATTCCCGCCGGTGCTGATGCGGTGGTAATGCAAGAACAGGCGGAAGTGAGCGACCAGGGTGTCTGCTTTAATGCGCCAGTGGTCGCCGGGCAAAATATCCGCCTAGCGGGTGAAGATATCCTGCAGGGTGCCCATGTGCTGCCTGCCGGCGTAAAACTAGGGCCTGCCCAATTGCCATTACTGGCTTCGCTGGGGATAGCTGAACTTCAGGTAATACGCAAACTGAAAGTGGCGCTGTTCTCTACCGGTGATGAGTTGCAGCGGGTTGGTCAACCATTACAAGCCGGGCAAATTTATGACACCAACCGTTTTGCGGTACGCCTGATGCTGGAACAACTGGGTTGCAGCGTTATTGACCTGGGTATTATTCGCGATGATCAGGCGGCTTTGCGTGCCGCATTTATTGAAGCAGATCAACAAGCAGACGTAGTGATCAGCAGTGGCGGCGTTTCTGTTGGTGAAGCGGACTACACCAAAAAAATGCTGGATGAACTTGGTGAAATCAGTTTTTGGAAACTGGCAATCAAACCAGGTAAGCCGTTTGCTTTCGGTAAGCTTAACCATGCCTGGTTCTGCGGCCTGCCCGGTAACCCGGTTTCTGCCGCCCTGACCTTCTACCAACTGGTGCAACCTTTGCTGGCGAAACTGGCCGGTCACACTGAATGGCAGCTACCACCACGCCTGAAGGCTCGTGCCTTAACCCCACTGAAAAAATCACCCGGTCGCCTGGATTTCCAACGTGGCATTTTCAGCAGCAATGCCGATGGTGAGTTGCAAGTCAGCACCACCGGGCACCAAGGTTCCCATATTTTCAGTTCCTACAGCCAAGGCAACTGCTTTATCGTACTGGAACGTCAGCGTGACTCAGTAGCGGCGGGTGAAATGGTGGAGATTGAGCCGTTTAATGCCCTGCTGAGGAGTTGAACATGTTGCCGGAATTAACTGATGCGGAAACACTGCGCTATAACCGCCAGATTGTGCTGCGGGGGTTTGACTTCGAGGGGCAAGAAAAATTAAAAGCCGCCCATGTGTTGATTGTTGGCCTCGGCGGCTTAGGCTGTGCGGCCGCCCCCTATCTGGCGGCGGCTGGCGTCGGTCATCTGACCTTGGTTGATTTCGACACTGTCTCACTGTCCAATCTGCAACGCCAACTTTTGCACCGTGATGCACGTATTGGTATGGCCAAAGTGGACTCTGCATGCATCGAACTCGGCGCAATCAACCCACATATCCAGATTGATACACTCCATCATCAATTGGATGAGCAGCAGATGGCAGCGCAGATTGCCGCTTGCGATGTGGTGCTGGATTGTACCGATAACGTGCCCACCCGCGACCTACTCAACCGCCTTTGCCATGCACAACGTAAACCGCTGGTTTCAGGGGCTGCTATTCGCATGGAAGGGCAACTTAGTGTATTTACCTATCAGCCCGATGAACCCTGTTACCACTGCTTAAGCCGGTTATTTGGCGATAATGCGCTGACCTGTGTTGAAGCTGGGGTGATGGCGCCACTGGTGGGGACTATCGGTACCCTGCAAGCCATGGAGGCCATTAAGTTGCTGGCAAGTTATGGTCAACCCCTGTTGGGCAAGTTGTTGCTGTTTGATGCCATGAGTATGCAGTTTCGTGAAATCAAACTACCGAAAAATCCACAATGTGCGGTATGTGGCGCTAATAGCTGAGGCCCTATACTTTGGTTTATTCAAGCGGTACTGCAGATAGAGCGGCGACTGATTAGTCACCAGGCAGGATTAAATCATGGGCCATCAATAATGGCCCATGTTAGTCACCGTCAAATCAGACAATCCCTTGGCTACGCAGGTAGTCTTCATAGTTGCCGGTAAAATCGATCACCTTGTTTGGCGTCATTTCCAGAATACGGCTGGCCAATGAACTGACGAACTCACGGTCATGTGAAACAAAGATCAAGGTGCCTTCATACAATTCCAGCGCCATGTTCAATGACTCAATGGACTCCATATCCATGTGGTTGGTAGGTTCATCCATAATCAAAATATTCGGGCGGTGCATCATTAGTTTGCCAAATAACATCCGCCCCTTCTCACCACCGGACAGTACCTTCACCCGCTTTTTAATGTCATCCTGGCTAAACAATAGGCGGCCTAATATACCGCGCACGGCCTGCTCATCATCGTTTTCCTGTTTCCACTGACTCATCCATTCAAATACCGTCAGCGTCTCATCAAACTCGTATTCATGATCCTGAGCGTAATAGCCAATACTGGCATTTTCAGACCACTTAACACTGCCGTGATCTGGGGCTAAATCACCCACTAATGTTTTCAGTAAGGTTGATTTACCAATACCGTTAGCACCCAGAATGGCTATTTTCTCCCCTACTTCGACCATCAGGTTGAGTTTCTTGAACAACGGGCCATTGTCGAAGCCTTTGCTCAGTCCTTCCACTTCCAGCGCGTTACGGAACAGTTTCTTATTCTGTTCAAAGCGGATAAATGGATTCTGGCGGCTAGAGGCTTTAACCTCTTCCAGTTGGATTTTATCAATCTGACGGGCACGGGAGGTGGCCTGCTTAGATTTAGAGGCATTGGCACTAAAACGGCTGACAAATGACTGCAGTTCGTTGATTTGTGCCTTTTTCTTGGCATTATCCGCCAGCAACCGTTCACGAGATTGAGTGGCCGCGGTCATATACTCATCATAGTTGCCTGGGTAGACCCGCAATTCACCGTAGTCCAGATCCGCCATATGGGTACACACCATATTCAGGAAGTGACGGTCGTGGGAAATGATCACCATGGTGCTGTTACGCTCATTCAGCACCTGCTCCAACCAGCGAATGGTATCGATATCCAGGTTGTTGGTCGGTTCGTCGAGCAGCAGAATTTCCGGATTGGAAAACAACGCCTGTGCTAACAAAACACGCAGTTTAAAGCCGGGAGCGATCTCGCTCATCGGGCCGTAATGCTGTTCCTGTGGAATACCCACACCCAGCAACAGTTCGCCAGCGCGTGCTTCGGCGGTATAACCGTCCATCTCGCCATAGGCTACTTCCAGATCAGCCACTTTATAGCCATCTTCTTCGCTCATCTCTGCCAAGGCATAGATACGATCGCGCTCTTCTTTCACCGCCCACAGTTCGGTATGGCCCATGATCACGGTATCGAGTACGCTGAATTGTTCAAAAGCGAACTGATCCTGGCGCAATTTACCCAAGCGCTCATTGGGGTCAAGAAACACGTTACCCGCCGTCGGCTGCAAATCGCCACCGAGAATCTTCATCAATGTTGATTTGCCACAACCGTTCGCCCCAATCAAACCATAGCGGTTACCGCCACCAAATTTGATAGAGATGTTTTCAAACAACGGCTTACTGCCGAACTGCATAGTAATATTGTTAGTGCTTAACACAGCGCTCGCTCTTCATGTCATTAAAATGTGATTTGGCGCGCATTATGCCATAACCCGGCAGCGAGATGTGGGAAGTTTTGCTGATGATTTGCTCAACCTGAATGAAACCTGACCCGATGACTATCGGCGGCCACTAATACGATGTTGTTAAGTTTATAACTTGGTGGTCTAACCATGAAAATGGCGGCTATCAGTAGGAGCCTGTTCTCGCGGTTCCAGCCCATAATCACGTACCACCTCGGCTACCCGTAACCGATAATGTTTCAGGACCGTTTGCCGACCACAAGCCTGAGCCTGGCGGTGTTGTTCCAGGTTACGCCACTGCTCTACCGCAGCTTCATCGCGCCAGAAAGAGAGTGATAGCAACTTTTCTGGGTCATTCAAGCTCTGGAAGCGTTCAATGGAGATAAAACCGTCAATCTCCGCCAACAGTGGCTTTAACTGCGCCGCCAGCTCAAGATAGCTTTCCCGCTGCCCGTCTGCTGCCTGCAATTCAAAAATCACCGCGATCATCATTTGCTCCTTAAAGAAACCCTCCCCCAGCAGGTCACTTGGGGAGGGTTCATGATTACTTTATATCGACCTGATAAAAGATATGTTTGCCAAAGGGATCGATTTCATAACCAGAGACTTCTTTACGCACCGGTTCAAAAATCGTCGAGTGAGCAATCATCACTGCAGGCATTTGGTCATGCATCATCTGCTGTGCTTCTTTATACAACACCGCTCGCTGTTGCTGATCAGTGATGGATTTGGCTTTAGCGATCAATTGATCAAACGGCGCATAACACCACTTGGCCGAGTTTGAACCATTGTTGGCTGACTGGCAGGTAAACAGTGGGCCAAAGAAGTTATCTGGGTCACCGGTGGCGGTGGTCCAACCCATCAATGCCGCCTGGTGTTCCCCCTCTTTTACCCGTTTCAGATATTCGCCCCACTCGTAGGTGGTGATCTTGGTCGTCACGCCAATTTTTGCCCAATCGGTCTGGATCATCTCCGCCATACGTTTGGCGTTCGGGTTATAAGGGCGTTGTACCGGCATCGCCCATAAATCGATGGTCATTCCATCGGCGAAACCGGCCTCTTTCAACAGCTCTTTAGCCCTTTGCGGATTGTAATCGTAATCCTTCAACTCACTGTCAGCACTCCAGATACCTGGCGGCAACAGGTTTTTTGCCTCCGTACCGGTCCCGTGGAATACCGCTTCAATAATCGACGGTTTATTAATCGCCATCGCCAACGCCTGGCGCACTTTAACGTTATCCAATGGCGCTTTCTGGGTATTGAACGCCAGGAAACCGGTATTCAGCCCCGCTTTGCTCATCAGGTTGATGTTGGCATTCTCCTTGATACGCGGTAAATCCGCCGGATTGGGGAATGGCATCACCTGGCACTCGTTTTTCTCGAGTTTGGCATAACGCACCGAAGCATCTGGCGTAATGCTGTATATCAAGCGGTCGATTTTCGCTTTACCCTGCCAATACTCCGGGAACGCGGTAAACAGAATGCGCGAATCTTTCTGATATTGCGCCAATTTAAACGGCCCGGTGCCAATTGGGTCCATATCGACTCGCTCTGGTGTCCCCGCTTTAAGCATCGCATCAGCATATTCCGCTGACAGGATTGAGGCGAAGTACCATGCCAGATCAGCCACAAATGGTGCCTCTGCATGGGCCAGAGTAAAGCGCACGGTATGGTCGTCCACCTTGTCGATAGCGGTAATCAGTTTACCGAACTCGAGGCTTTCAAAGTTTGAGTAGTTGCCGTTAGAAACATTATGGTATGGGTGAGCGGGATCTTTCTGGCGCATAAACGAGAAGATCACATCGTCTGCATTAAAATCGCGCTGTGGCGTAAAATATTTATTGCTCTGAAACTTAACCCCTTGGCGCAAATGAAAGGTGTAGACCTTGCCATCTTCGCTAATGTCCCAGCTTTCCGCCAGGCTGGGCTGCAGTTCGGTCGTCCCTACCTTAAAATCCACCAAACGGTTATAGACCGGTACGGCACTTGCATCAACACTGGTGCCTGCGGTATAGAGTTGCGGGTTAAAGTTTTCCGGAGATCCTTCTGAGCAGTACACCAGGGTCTTCGCTGCGATAGTGGTGCTTACAGTAAGTGCAGCCATCGCCAGAGCAAGTGTGGTCAATTTGCTTTTCATGTCCATTTCCTGTTCTTATTAGTTCAGTCCCACATAAATAACATCAAATTTAATTTGCAACCAACTGATTTTATAACCAAGTTCAATGAAGTTGCAGATAGGCGGCGACGCAGCGAAGCCCCAGGAGCTTACACGAGTAAGTGACTGGGGTGAGCGAGGAAAGCTAACAACCCTGTAGCTTTATTGGCGCCGGGTATATTAATAAAGAAGGAATCACTATGAATACCCCACTCTCCAGTCAATTAACCCAACGCTTCTTTCGTTACTTGGCAATCAGCAGCCAAAGTAACGCCAGCGCGACTACGTTGCCCACCACTCCCGGCCAATTCGCCATGGCCCAAGCGCTGGCAAAAGAGTTGATGCAGTTGGGGCTGGAGGAGATTGTCATTGACGAGCAGGCAACGGTAACTGCGGTTAAAAAAGGGAATGTCCCCTCGGCACCACGGGTTGGCTTTATCACTCATATCGATACCGTTGATGTTGGGTTATCACCGGATATTTATCCACAAATTCTGCGTTTTACTGGGGAAGACCTCTGTCTCAATACGGAGCAAGATATCTGGCTACGAGTGGCAGAACACCCGGAAATTCTGGCCTATCAGGATCAGCAGATCATCTTCAGTGACGGTACCAGTGTGCTCGGTGCCGATAATAAAGCAGCGGTCACCGTGGTGATGACCCTGCTGGAAAACCTGACCGCAGAACAGCGTCATGGGGATATTGTGGTGGCGTTTGTCCCGGATGAAGAAGTCGGTTTGCGCGGAGCAAAAGTACTGGATATTGAGCAACGGTTTAATGTCGACTTTGCCTGGACCATCGACTGCTGCCAACTGGGTGAGATCGTTTATGAGAACTTCAATGCGGCGGCGGCTGAAATCCATTTCACTGGCGTCACCGCCCACCCCATGTCATCAAAAGGGGTACTGGTTAACCCGCTGTTAATGGCGACCGATTACATCAGTCATTTTGATCGCCAGCAAACACCGGAGCACACCGCCGGGCTTGAAGGTTATATCTGGTTTAATGGTATGGAAGCGGGGCAGAGTGAAGCGGTACTACAAGCCAGTATTCGTGACTTTGACAAGGCCAATTTTGAATGCCGCAAACAGCAGATTGCCGAGGTAGCAGAGAAAATTGCCCGTCAATATCCCACTGCAAAAGTGACCTATCAGATCGAAGATATTTATAGCAATATCAGCAATGCCATCGGTGAAGACCGCCGCGCCATTGACCTGTTATTTAAAGCGATGGAAACCCTGGGCATTACCCCAAAACCCACGGCCATGCGCGGTGGTACCGATGGTGCAGCGCTATCAGCCAAAGGTCTGCTAACCCCCAACTTCTTCACTGGCGCCCATAATTTCCACTCGAGATTTGAGTTTTTACCGCTGAAATCCTTCGAAGCCTCTTATCAGGTCGCCTTGCAGCTCTGTTTGTTGACGGCAAAAAATGATGTTTAGTTAGCTATTATAGGCCAGCGTTTATTAAAGGAACGCTGGCCTGGTAGGCTACAATTCCGCCCCTGTAAGGGCGGATTTATTTGTATAACAAGGCAGTACCATAAATCCGCTTTTCGCTCTCCGACTCCTGCAAGTATTTTCGCGATCAGTTCCCCAAGGCCTCACACAAAGTTAAATAAAATGTGATCACTCTGATGTTGGCGGTTGTGTAGACTGCAATAAGGTAAATAAAGAGCGGTGATATAGCATGCAAAAAACAAAACGTATTCTGATTGTCGAGGATGACGCTAATATCGCCGAACTTTTGCAATTACATCTGCGCGATGAAGGCTATGACATCAGTCATGCTGCTGACGGTAATCTCGGTATGGCGATGCTGGAACAAGGGGGCTGGGATGCCTTGATCCTTGACCTGATGCTGCCGGGCATTGATGGCCTGGAGATCTGCCGTCGCGCCCGCAATATGACGCGTTATACCCCGATCATCATCATCAGCGCACGTTCCAGTGAAGTGCATCGGATATTGGGGCTCGAGTTGGGGGCGGACGACTATCTGGCCAAGCCATTTTCTATGCTGGAATTGGTCGCCCGGGTAAAAGCGCTGTTCCGCCGCCAAGAAGCAATGACCCATAACCTACGCATGGAGGCAGGAACATTACGTTGTGCCGGGCTGACTATTGACCCTATCGCCCGCGAAGTTCATCTGAATCAACAGCAGATAGAGCTGACACCGCGTGAATTCGACCTGCTATACTTTTTTGCCCGCCATCCCGGCAAGGTATTTTCTCGTCTCAACCTGCTCAACCAAGTCTGGGGCTACCAACATGAAGGCTATGAGCATACGGTTAATACCCATATCAACCGCCTAAGACTAAAAATTGAACGTAATCCGGCAGAGCCCGAACTGATTATCACGGTGTGGGGCAAAGGCTATAAATTCGTGGCGTCACCGCAAGGATAGATGATGAAAAACCTCACACTAACACAACGCCTGACGCTGGTTTTTGCCCTGCTACTGTTACTTTGCTGTTCACTCTCTGGCCTGCTACAGGTGCGCAGCAGCACGCAATATAGCCATGCAGTGATCCAACAACTTTCGGGCAATCTGGCGCAACATATCGCCACCAGCAATCCGTTGTTAAGTTCAGAAGGCTGGAACAATAAATCCATACGTTCCCTGTTCGATCAACTGATGGCGGTGAACCCCAGTGTGGAGGTTTATCTTCTGGATAAACAAGGCAATATTGTGGCTGATGCCGCACCACAGGGGCATATAAAGCGCCAAAAAGTCGATTTGGCACCCATCCAATCGTTACTTGAGGGCGCACAACTACCGGTTTATGGTGATGACCCACGTAATCTGACCAATAGAAAAGTGTTTAGCGCTGCTCCATTAAAAGTGAATGGCGAGGTGGCCGGTTTCCTCTATGTCGTTCTGCTGGGGGAAGATTATGATGCGCTGGCCAATAACGCGCAGCTCAACGCCACCCTTTACTCGGCACTCTGGTCAATAGGATTAGTGGTGCTGTTCGGGTTGTTGGCGGGGGGTATTGCTTTCCATTGGGTCACCCGCCCTATTCGGCACCTGACTCAGCAGGTTAGCCTGCTCGATAATGAGGGTATCGTTGCTCTGCAAAATTATGCTAATACGCCCGCAGAAAAGCGCAATAACCACCGTGATGAAGTGAGTCTGTTACAACAAGCCTTCCGCCGTATGGCGCTACGTATTACTGAGCAGTGGCAAGCACTGTCACTGCAGGATCAACAGCGGCGCGAATTCATCGCCAATATCTCTCACGACCTGCGTACCCCACTCACCTCGCTACACGGTTATCTGGAAACCCTGTCGGTAAAAGCTGCCAGCCTGACGGAAAATGATCGGCAACGTTACCTGGATATTGCCTTGGCTCAGAGCCGTAAAGTGGGCAATCTGGCACAGGAGTTGTTCGAACTGGCTCGATTGGAATATGGCGTAGTGAAACCGCAGAAAGAACCCTTCTCTTTCAGTGAGCTGGTGCAAGATGTCTTCCAGAAATTTGAGCTGGCGGTGGAAGCGCGTGATCAACAGCTACGGGCCAATATTCAGCCCGGCCTGCCACTGGTCAATGCCGATCTGAGTATGATGGAACGGGTGCTGACCAATTTGCTGGATAACGCCATCCGCCATACCCCGGCAAATGGCCTGATCGAAGTTAAGTTATGGCTACAGGATGACAAAGTCATGGTGCAGATCAATGACAGTGGCCCCGGCATTCCACATGAATTGCGGTCGGACCTGTTTATTCGCCCGTCCATTCTCAGCAACACCCGTCGCCATGTGGGTGGTTTGGGGTTGATGATTGTAAAACGTATTCTGCAACTGCATGGCAGCGATATTATTTTGGTGGAGCAACAAACCGGCGCCTGCTTCCGTTTTCCTATCCCTGTTTATCGTTAGAGCGTTTTAAATGGCAGGTAGTAGGTTGGTTTGCCTGCTGCAATGCGGTGGTATATATCAGCACCAGAATGTACTTCCATCTGGAATAATTACCCCCTAGCAAAAATAATGGGTTGCTTTACACTGGGCAACTGTCGTCGTTGTTTTTACCCCCGAACGCCAAGAAGCAAAAGGTCAAAAAGGATGTCTTCACCTGCTGTCACCGCCAAAGCCTCTTCCACCTTGATACCGGTGTGTTTACTGATTATCGCCATGATCTCAATTCAGAGTGGCGCTTCGCTAGCCAAAACGATTTTTCCACTGATTGGTGCTCAAGGTGTCACCACCCTGCGTTTAGGCATTGGTACCCTGATACTGTTTATTATTTTCCGCCCATGGCGCATGAAGTTTGACGCGGGTAGCCGGTTGCCGCTGTTGATTTATGGCTTGTCACTGGGGGGGATGAATTACCTGTTTTACCTTTCGTTACGTACCGTACCCTTGGGTATTGCGGTCGCACTGGAGTTTACCGGGCCATTGGCGGTGGCGATGTTCTCTTCCCGCCGCCCGATTGATTTTGTCTGGGTGTTGTTGGCAATTGCCGGGCTGTGGTTTTTGCTCCCTCTCGGCCATAACATGGGTCAAATCGACCTTCTGGGTGCCCTTTGTGCGCTGGGGGCTGGTGCCTGCTGGGCCATTTATATTCTCTCCGGCCAGAAAGCCGGCGGAGACCACGGGCCAGGCACGGTAGCGGTTGGCTCATTAATCGCCGCGTTGGTGTTTTGCCCGCTGGGTGCCTGGCAAACCGGCAGTGCACTGCTGAATGTCGATGTGCTCCCCGTGGCCTTGGGGGTGGCCATTCTCTCTACCGCGCTGCCTTACTCGTTAGAGATTATCGCGCTACCTCAAATCCCGGCACGAACCTTTGGTACCTTGATGAGCCTGGAGCCTGCCTTGGCCGCCCTTTCGGGGATGATTTTCCTTAATGAACTTCTTACCCCAATACAATGGCTGGCAATGGCTGCCATTATGGTGGCATCGATGGGTGCCACATTGACCATCAAGCCGAAACCGACGATAGAGAGTCTCTCGTAGCGCTCTTCAAGTCGCAAGGTGATGCAATGGGCGCTGCGGCTTGAATAAATTTGGGTATATCCCCTTCGCCAATCAAACTGCTGCGGTGTTGGCTACACTTGTTCACCCCGGTCACATAGTTATCTATGCTCCCGGGGACTTACTCGTTTGCCGCCTAGCTGCAACTTGATTGCACTTGGGTATATACTCTTTACTGTTTTTGAATCACTATTTCATTTTTCATTATGGAGAATCAGGATGATATACGGCAGTTTAAGCAATCACCATTTCGAGCAAGCACTCTCACCAGTCCTGGTTTCGATTATCGAGAAAGTGCGTCAGTACGATTTTGCCAATTTGTCTTTGGGTCGCCATGACATTGATGGCGATAACGTGTTTATGAATGTGATGGAACTGACCACCAAGCCAGCAGAAAGTAACCGTGCGGAAATCCACCACAAGTATCTCGACATCCAGATCCTGATCAGTGGCGAGGAGCGGTTTGATTTTGGCCTACCTGGCTGTTGGGATAACAGCGATCCTTATAATGAAAGTAAAGACCTGCAAATGCTGGATATCGCGCGCGGCCAGCAAACACTGAACCTGACTCCAGGTATGTTCATCATCTTTTTCCCACAGGAAGCGCACAAACCGGGTTGCCAAGTGGCAGAAGCTCAAAGCATCAAAAAAGCGGTGGTTAAAGTTCGCTACGATTTACTGGATTAAACAGACCCGATTTCATTCAAGTTGCGCTCACTGGGCAACTTGAATGAATACCCCCCTTTTCTATCCCATCTCTTGCCAACCAACCTCACCATTTTGCACCAAATAGCCACACGTTATAGATTAAAAATTGGATTTGGTTATCAAAAATAGATTTTAATGTTAATTAAAGGTTGTTTTTTTATCTATTTCTTGATTAATGGTAAGTCTATTGCACCACTACTGGGGTTTTGCACTATTTTGGTGCCCAATGGTGAGGCGTCAGGATAGTAATTTTCACTCTGAATACAACATCACCACATAACCCTTTGCTTTTTAAATGATTGCAACCTTGGCACGATTCTTCCATGGCACAATCTGCAATATAAAAAATGGGTCATCAACAACCTATCAAGGAACTCCTGTTATGAAGTCTATTTTTAAAGTTTCGTTAGCTGCACTTTCTCTCGCCTTCGCCGTTAGCGCCAACGCCGCCGATAAACTGGTGGTCGCCACCGATACCGCTTTCGTACCGTTCGAATTCAAACAAGGTGACCAATACGTTGGTTTCGATATTGATTTATGGGCGGCGATCGCCAAAGAGCTGAAGCTGGATTACACCCTGAAACCTATGGATTTCAGTGGCATTATTCCTGCACTGCAAACCAAGAATATCGACCTGGCGCTGGCCGGTATCACCATTACCGATGAACGCAAAAAAGCGATTGATTTCTCTGACGGCTATTACAAAAGTGGTCTGTTGGTGATGGTTAACGCTGACAATGACAGTGTGAAAAGCATTAGTGATCTGGATGGCAAAGTCGTCGCAGTGAAAAGCGGCACCGGTTCAGTCGATTACGCCAAGCAACACATCAAAACCAAAGACCTGCGCCAATTCCCTAACATCGATAATGCTTATATGGAATTAGGTACCCAGCGTGCTGACGCCGTACTGCACGACACGCCAAATATCCTCTACTTTATTAAAACCGCCGGTGCTGGCAAGTTCAAAACCGTTGGCGAATCACTGGAAGCGCAACAGTATGGTATTGCCTTTCCAAAAGGGAGTGATGAGTTGCGGGGCAAAGTGAACGCTGCGCTGAAAACGCTGCATGAAAACGGCACCTATAACGAAATTTATAAAAAATGGTTTGGTACCGAACCTAAATAATTGATGAAAAGCTGATTCAAGCTGCGGTTGGTCAAGGCAGATCCTGGTATCTGCCCTGACCTTATTTAAGTCTGCGGCTTGAATAATGGCTAACTATGGGGCATCTGTTCCCACCCTGCTTTATCTGGCCCCCTTATTTGGGGCCCCGGGAGAAATACCATGCAGTTCGACTGGAGTGCCATCTGGCCCGCCATCCCTCTTTTATTAGAAGGCGCCAAAATGACCCTGTGGATATCCGTCCTCGGTCTGATTGGTGGCCTGTTTATCGGCCTGGTTGCCGGCTTCGCCCGTACCTACGGTGGCTGGATTGCCAACCATGTTGCGTTGGTTTTTATTGAAGTGATCCGTGGGACGCCCATTGTGGTCCAAGTGATGTTTATCTATTTCGCTTTGCCCATGGCCTTCAACAGTTTACGTATTGACCCTTTCAGTGCGGCAGTAGTGACCATCATGATCAACTCGGGCGCTTATATTGCCGAGATCACCCGTGGTGCAGTGCTATCTATCCACCAAGGCTTCCGCGAAGCGGGATTAGCGCTGGGGCTGTCACGGCGTGAAACCATCCGCTACGTCATTATGCCGCTGGCACTACGCCGTATGCTGCCTCCATTGGGTAACCAGTGGATCATCAGTATTAAAGATACTTCGCTGTTTATTGTCATCGGTGTTGCCGAACTAACCCGTCAAGGTCAGGAGATTATTGCGGGCAACTTCCGTGCTCTGGAAATCTGGAGTGCGGTGGCGGTTATGTATCTGCTGATTACTCTGGTGCTGAGCTTTGTTCTGCGTCGTCTGGAAAGAAGGATGAAAATCCTGTGATTGAATTTAAAAATGTCTCCAAGCACTTTGGTCCCACCCAGGTGCTACACAATATCGACCTGAAAATTAACCAAGGTGAAGTGGTGGTGATTATCGGGCCTTCGGGTTCCGGCAAATCCACTTTGCTGCGTTGCATCAACAAACTGGAGGAGATCACCAGCGGCGAGCTGATTGTTGACGGCCTGAAGGTGAATGACCCGAAAGTAGATGACCGCAAAATCCGTCAGGAAGCGGGGATGGTATTCCAGCAATTCTATCTGTTCCCCCATTTGACCGCCCTGGAAAATGTCGCCTTTGGCCCCATCCGGGTTCGTGGTTTAAAAAAGGCGGATGCCGATAAGTTGGCGCGTGAACTATTGGCTAAAGTCGGGCTGGCTGAGCGTGCCCATCATTACCCTTCTGAACTCTCTGGTGGGCAGCAGCAGCGGGTAGCCATTGCCCGGGCACTGGCTGTCAAACCCAAGATGATGTTGTTTGATGAACCCACCTCGGCACTGGATCCTGAACTGCGTCATGAAGTGTTAAAGGTGATGCAGGACTTGGCGGAGGAAGGCATGACCATGGTGATCGTCACCCATGAGGTTGGCTTTGCCGAGAAAGTCGCCTCCCGTCTGATCTTTATCGACAAGGGCCGGATCGCTGAAGATGGCAACCCCCATGAGTTGATCAATGACCCACCAAGCCCGCGCTTGCGTGAGTTTTTGCAACACGTGTCCTGATTGATATCACCCCATCCGTTGCCGCTAGAAAAGATGTGCTAAGCGCATTTTCCTCTTCGGCAATGGCTGGGGCACCATCCCTGCCGCCATTTTGGCTATATCCTTCATCCTTCATCCTTCAAGCAACACTAACAGCAAAAAAGCCAGCAAGCTGCTTGCAGCCAACAGTAAAACGGTCAAAATAAGACATTATTCCTGCTTGATAAAAACAGTTATGCATAGCAAACCCTATTATTACTACGAACCTGCCTCCGGGCATGGTCTCGCACACGATCCGTTAAACGCCATTATCGGCCCACGGCCAATCGGCTGGATCTCATCACTCAGCGCTAACGGCCAGCGCAATCTGGCACCCTATAGCTTCTTCAACTGTTTTAATTATCATCCGCCGATCATCGGCTTTGCCAGTGTCGGCTGGAAAGACAGTGTCGCCAACATTGTGGAGACCGGTGAGTTTGTCTGGAACTTAGCCACTCGCCCGCTGGCAGAAGCCATGAACAACAGTTCAGCGGCATTACCCCGAGGGGAGGATGAATTTGCTTTTGCTGGGTTGACCGCCATCCCTGGGCAAAAGGTCAAGGCAGAACGGGTGGCAGAAAGCCCGGTAAACTTTGAGTGCCGGTTAACCCAATGTATCCAGTTGCAAACGGCTAATAGGGAAAACCTGGAGACCTGGCTGGTGTTGGGGGAAGTGGTAGCCGTACATATTGCTACCCACTTACTGGATGAACAGGGTGTCTACCAGACCGCAGCGGCACAGCCGATATTCCGGGCTGGTGGCCCTACCGCCTATTACGGGATCTCTGAACAACACCGGTTTGATCTGGTACGCCCCGATGTACGTAAATCGTAAAACCATCGCTTAATAGCCCATAGCCGGTTTATCGACGCCACTGCTCAATCTCCGCCGCCAACTGCTGTTGTGCGGCATCACCCGCACCGAGTGCGGCGACCACCCCATTGATATCAGCACTATTGCGGTTCTGGCTCATTTTCCATTTACCCTCACGCCGAGTAACGGTGATTTCAACTCCGACAATCGCTTTCATCATGGCTGAAAGATAATCCGCTGGCGCATCTTCAACCTGCCAGGGTTGCTGCTGCTTCGCTTCCTGTTGCGCGGTTAACGCAACCAGTTGTTGGTGCAGCCAGCCTGCCTGTTCTATCACCTTGGGGATGCCCCACATCTGCACCATCGCATAATTCCAGGTAGGAACCACTTTCCCTGTCTGGCGTTTGGTTTCATACCAACCTGGCGAGATATAGCCTTGTGCCCCCTGAAATACCACCAGGCATTCCTGCGCTGATTGCAGTAGTTGCCAATGGGGATTGGCGCGTGATAGATGCGCTCGCAGTATGACCTGGCCTTGATCATCACTATCAACCAGAAAGGGAACCGGGTCTGCCAGCAACCCAAGAGAACTCTGATTGATCAGCAAACCTAAAGGATTGGCGCGCACTAATGCCAATTGGCTGGCTAAGTCGTCTTCACGGAATGCGGCTGGTTGATACATAGGGTGTCAATTCCTTAACGTTGTAGAGGATACTTAGGATGAGTCCCAATTTACCTGATGGTGGCAGTGCAGTAATATAGCGCGTAACTAGCCAATTTACGTCCATCACGCCCTCACCTAAATGAGCTGAGTAGAGAAATTTATCTCGAATTACATAGGTTAAAAAATGGAAATTTATATAGGCCTGGCTGTTATTGCCGTTGTACTTCTCTGGGTAATCATCACCTATAACCGCTTTATCTCCCTACGCCGTTTCAAAGACGAAGCTTGGAGTGGCATTTCAGTACAACTGAAACGCCGTCATGACTTGGCCCCTAATCTGCTCAGTTTGGTGAAGCGTTATGCGCAGCACGAAAAAGAGTTACTGGAAGAGATTGCTCGTCAGCGTAGTAATCTCACTGGCAGCCCGAGTCAAATTGCCGAAGATGAGCGGCAGTATTCAGGGACTCTGGGGCGTATCTTCGCGCTGGCGGAAGCTTATCCGGAACTGAAAGCCAATGAGAACTTTCTCTCTCTGCAACAGACCCTGGCTGAAATAGAAGAGCAACTGCAGATGGCTCGCCGCTATTTCAACGGTACCGTGCGCGATTTAAATATCCTGGTAGAGTCCTTCCCCAGTTTGCTGTTGGCCCGTTTGTTCAATTTTAAAACCGAAGCGTTTTTCGAACTCGACAACCCTGAAGATGCTAGCGTACCTAGGATGGATTAAAAATGGCAAGGTTGCCTGGTAAGTTATTATATGCTGTCTGCCTATTATGGAGCTTGGCCATTGGCTCAGTGTTAGCCAGTGACGTTCTTATCTCGGTCCCGGATAGGCAAACGGATTACACCACCACCATTCAGGCAGCGGATAGCGCTTCAGACTCTCAATCTGTCTATGAGCATATTCTTGCTTTTGATGCCCATGCTCGCTTAAACAGTGATGGCAGCATGGTGATGCGGGAAAATATTAAGGTGCAAGCCCTCGGGCAACAGATCCGTCGGGGGATTTTCCGTACCCTGCCATTACGCTGGGATCGGCAAGATGGCAAAATTTTCAGCGTTGACTATCACATAATCCAGGTGTTGCGTAACGGCGTTCCCGAACCTTATAGCGTGGAAAAATCGGGCGAAACCCTCACAGTACGGATTGGTAGCGCAGAGCAACTGTTGCAACCGGGTGTCTATGACTATGAGATCCAGTATCAGGTCAGTAACCATTTTAGCCGCTTCCCCGAGTGGGATGAACTTTACTGGAACGTCACCGGTAATGACTGGGCCTACCCCATCGATAGCGCTAGCTTCCACCTGGAATTACCCGAAGCCCGTTATTATCTGGATAATAGAAAGCGCGATGGCCGTCTACGCACCATTGATATCTATACCGGTGCGTTTGGGGAAAAACAGCATAATGCCCGCATCCTGCCTGATGGCAGTGTGGTCACCTCACAACCGCTGGCACAAGGTGAAGGGCTGACTGTCGCTTATACCTGGCCCCGCACTATTCTTGCCAATGCGCCGGACCCACAAGCCAGCTCCCCTGTCGCACACTTGCTGTTACCCACCGTAAAAACCTCTGCGCTATGGATACCGGTATTCTTATTGATCGGTTACTGCCTGTTTTGGTGGCGCAAAAATGTGACCGTTCCCGGGTTAAAAATGCCAGCGGTCGTGCCGCTGTTTGAGTTACCCACGGCGTTATCCCCGGGCTATTTACGCTATATCGCGCAACGTAGTTATGATGATATTGCGTTCAGTAGTGATCTGCTCAACCTGGTTGCCAAACGTGGCATTGCTCTTAGCCAAAAAGAGGGGAAATCTTCAGGTTGGGGATTTTTTAAACGGTTGGCAAAACCAGAGCAATGGCTATCGCTGTTACCTAATGCTGGCAATACGCAGTTAAATAACAACGATAAGCAATTGTTGAAAACCCTGTTTGCTGGTGACCACAAAGATATTAATCTCAGTGTGGCCTACCAACGCCCGATGCAGAATGCCCGTATCTGGCTAGAAGAGTGCTGTACAAAACAGAAACCGGCGCTGTTCACTCGATTAGCTAAAGCAGTACGGCGGGCTGTTTACATTCTATTGCTGATCCCTCTCATATGCGGCTTGTTGTTCAACCCTGGCCTCGCCATAGTGACCGCTTTCGCCTTATTAATTCTACTGTTGGGGTTAACCCTACTTTCTCTGCCACTGATGATGTTGTTCAGGCCAAGCTCAGTAATCAGCGATAGCAAAGGTCGCATCCTGTTTTTTATCTTCTTTACCATCTTCGGGCTGGGTCTTATTTTCGCCAGTGCTAACATGATGTTCGTCATGCTAGATACCACCCAATTTCCTGCGGGTTATATTGGTGCGCTGTTGGCGTCCATTCTGCTATGTCTGATCTTTTTCTGGTGTATCCCTCGTTATACGCAGAAGGGGTTAAATGACCTGGCGATAGCCAAAGGACTCAAACTCTACCTGGGTGCGGCAGAAAAGTACCGTTATCAATCCCTTTACCCGCCGGATCAGTTGGTATCGCATTTTGAAAGACTGTTACCTGTGGCCCTGGCCCTCGGCGTGGGTAAAACCTGGGCCGATACCTTTGCCCAGTATCTGATCACTACCGGCACCATGTCCGAGGTGTTTACCCCTACGGATCGAGATAACCTGCATAGGTTCAACCGAGATTGCAGTTCATCCTCCAAAGCGACACCCAGCCCTAGCAGTGGCTCGAGATCATCAAGATCCAGCTCTAGTGGCTCCGGCTCTTCGGGGAGGGGTTCTTCCGGTGGCGGCTCGGGCGGTGGCGGCGGCGGTGGCTGGTAATTGGCATTCCGCTCAGACGTTAACTGATTAAAATAATTGGGTGATATCGCCAAGTTGCAGACAGTAAACCATTTAAATAGCGCTGCAACTTGGATTATTTTGACGAGATGCCGCTTTAAAACTGCGGCTTTTTTCAAGCTTCAAGATGCCCAGTTAAACAGGATAGGTTAAAGAATGGCAGCATGGTTTAGTCAGTTATTATATGGTCTCTGCCTGTTATGCAGCTTGACCATTGGGCCAGCTTTAGCCGCTGATGTTAATATTTTGGCTCCACACAGCTCAATTCAGCCTCCCGAGAACGCGTCTAAGTCTAATTCGGGCTATGAACATATTCTCTCTTTTGACGCCCGTGCTCGTTTCAATCCCGATGGCAGCATGGTGATGCAGGAGAAGATTAAGCTACAAGCCCTCAGGCAACAGATCCATCGGGGGATTTTCCGTACTCTGCCATTACGCTGGAACCGGCAAGATGGCAAACTGTTCAACGTTAACTATCAGATAATCCAGGTGTTACGTAACGGTTTTCCCGAGCCCTATAGCCTGGATAGAACCAATGAAACGCTCACAATACGCATGGGTAGCGCGGATCGACTGCTGCAACCCGGTGTCTATAACTATGAGATCCAGTATCAGGTCAGTAACCATTTTAGCCGTTTCCCCGATTGGGATGAACTTTACTGGAACGTCACCGGTAACGGCTGGGCCTACCCCATCGATCAGGCCAGCTTCCATCTGGAATTACCTGAAGCCAGTGATTATCTGGATAAGAAAGGGCGTGATAGCCGCCTACGCACCATTGATGTTTATACCGGTACCAAAGGGGAAAAACAGCATAATGCCCACATCCTGGCAGACGGTAGTGTGGTTACCTCGCAACCACTGGCGCAAGGTGAAGGGCTGACTGTCGCTTTTACCTGGCCCGGTTCTATTCTGGCCACTGCACCAACCCCACAAGCCAGTTTACCTTTAGCACACTTGTTTTTGCCTACCCTAAAAACCGCAGTGCTATGGATACCCGCGTTATTACTGCTCGGTTACTGCCTGTTTTGGTGGCGTAAAAATGTGTCCGCTCCCGGGTTAAAAATGCCAGTGGTCGTGCCGCTGTTTGAGTTACCTGCAACACTATCACCCGGTTATCTGCGTTATATAACTAAGCGTGCCTATGATGATATTGCGTTCAGTAGTGATCTGCTCAACCTGGTTGCCAAACGAGGTATCGCTCTTACCCAAAAAGGGGACCCATCCGCCGCAAGTGAAGCTTTAAAAACCAGTTCAAATAACGAGCAATGGCTGTCACGTTTACCCGAGGAAGGCAATAAGCAGTTAGATAATAACGATAAGCTGTTACTGAAGATGCTATTTCCAGGCAAGCGTAAAAATCTTAATCTCAGTGTGGCCTATCAGCGCCCAATGCAGAATGCCCGTATCTGGCTAAAAGAGCGCAGCGAAAAACAAAAACCGCAACTTTTCAATCTAGTCGGTAAATCAGTACGACGCGCTATCTACATCCTATTACTGAACCCGGTTATTTGTGGGGTGTTTTTCGACCCGGGTATCGCAATGAAAAGCACGTTCTCCCTATTATTTCTACTGTTGGGGCTAGCGGTGCTTTCTGTGGCGCTGAAGATGTTATTCAGGCTCGGCACAATAATCAGCGACCCAAAAGGTAGCATCCCTGTTTTTATTCTTGTTCTTCTTGTTCTTCTTTTTATCATTTGTATGATCGTCGGGCTGAGTCTGACCTTCACCAGTGGTAGCGCGATGCTCGAGATGTTATCTCTCAGCCAACTTCCGGCGGGTTACATTGGCGCTCTATTGGTGTCCAGCATTCTGTGCGTGAGCTTTTACTGGTTTATCCCTCGTTACAGCCAAAAAGGGTTGAATGACCTGGCGATAGCCAAAGGGTTAAAACTCTACCTGAGTGCGGCAGAAAAATACCGTTATCAATCCCTTTACCCACCGGATCAGTTGGTGTCTCACTTTGAAAGGCTGCTACCGGTAGCCCTGGCGTTAGACGTCGGTAAAACCTGGGCTAATACTTTTGCCCAGTATCTGATCGCTACAGGAGCCATGTCCACCCTGTTTGACCCGACGAATTTGCATAGCCTGCACCATTTCAGCCAGAGCTGCAGTTCATGCTCCAGCCCAACACCCGGCACCAGCAATAGTTCAGATTCATCAGGTTCGAATTCATCAAGTTCAAACTATAGTGGTTCAGGCTCTTCGGATGGGGGTTCGTCCGGTGATGGAGCAGGTGGTGGTGGCGGCGGTGGTGATAGTGGCGGCGGTGATGGTGGCGGTGACTAATCATACCCGTGACGGCAATACGTTAAATGATTAAAATAATTGGGGAATGTTCCCAAGTTGCGGGCAATAACAGCTTTGAATTGCGCTGCAACCTGAATGTTTTTGACGAAATCACTTTTAAGACTACAGCTCTTTTCAAGCTTGCAGATACGCGGCTAAACAGGATGGATTGAAAAATGGCAGGATGGTTTAATCAGTTATTATGTGGTATCTGCCTATTATGGAGCTTGACCATTGGGCCCGCTTTAGCCACTGATGCGGCTGTTTTAGTTCCACGCAGCTCAATTCAGTCACCCGAGAACGCGTCTAAGTCTAATTCGGGCTATGAACATATTCTCTCTTTTGATGCCCATGCTCGCTTCAACAGTGATGGCAGTATGGTGATGCAGGAGAAGATTAAGGTGCAAGCCTTAGGGCAACAAATCCGTCGGGGGATCTTCCGTACCCTGCCATTACGCTGGGACCGGCAAGATGGCAAAATTTTCAGCGTGGATTATCAGATAATCCAGGTGTTACGTAACGGCGTCCCCGAACCTTATAACTTGGAACAAACGGGCAAAACCCTCACAGTACGGATTGGTAGCGCGGAGCAACTGCTGCAACCGGGGGTGTATAATTATGAGATCCAGTATCAAGTCAGTAACCATTTTAGCCGCTTCCCCGAGTGGGATGAACTTTACTGGAATGTCACCGGCAACGACTGGGCTTATCCTATCGACCGCGCCAGCTTCCATCTGGAATTACCCGATGCCAGCCACTATCTGGATAATAAAGGGCGGGATAGCCGTCTACGCACCATTGATGTTTATACCGGTGCGTTTGGGGGAAAAGAGCATAATGCGCGTATCCTGCTTGATGGCAGTGTGGTTACCTCGCAACCACTGGCACAAGGTGAAGGCCTGACGGTCGCTTATACCTGGCCCGGTTCTATTCTGGCCACGGCGCCAGCACCACAAGCCAGTTTACCTTTAGCGCACTTGTTGTTACCCACCGTAAAAACCTCTGCGCTATGGATACCGGTGTTGTTACTTATCGGTTACTGCCTATTTTGGTGGCGCAAAAATGTGACCATTCCAGGATTAAAAATGCCAGCGGTAGTGCCACTGTTTGAGTTACCTGCAACGCTATCACCCGGTTATCTGCGTTATATAACTAAACGTACCTATGATGATATTGCGTTCAGTAGTGACCTGCTCAATCTAGTTGCCAAACGTGGTATCGCTATTACCCAAAAAGGGGATCAATCCGCCGCAAGGAAGGCTTTTAAGAACAGTTCGAAAAACGATCTATGGTTATCGTGTTTATCCGAAGAGGGCAATACGCAGTTAGATGAAAACGATAAGCTGTTACTGAAGATGCTGTATCCAGGCAAGCGTAAAAATCTTAATCTCAGTGTGGCCGAGCAGAGCCCGATGCAGAATGCCCGTAGTTTACTGCAGGAACGCTGTGAAGAGTGGCAAGAAAACTTGTTCAATCGCTGGGGTAAACCCGTAAGGCGCAGTATCTACATCATGCTGCTGATACCGGCGATTTGTGCGGCATGGTTTACCCCTTTGGTGGCGATAGTTACCCTCTTTGCCTTATTTTTTCTATTGTCTGGTTTAGCACTATTCGCTTTGTTCCGTGGTTTGTTACTCAGTAGTGGAAAAGTAGGCATTCTCATTCCGATCTTTTTTTCCTCTACTGGCCTGTTGGCTATCTTTGCCAGCGGAATTTTTATGTTTGCTATGGTGCCATTAGCACAATTCCCCGCTGGCTATATGGGGCCGCTGTTGGTGTCCTGCATCCTGTGTCTGCTTTTTTTCTGGCGTATCCCTCGTTATACCCAGAATGGGTTGAATGATCTGGCGATAGCCAAGGGGTTAAAACTCTACCTGAGTGGGGCAGAAAAATACCGTTATCAATCACTTTACCGCCAAGATCAGATGGTGTCCCATTTTGAAAGGTTGCTACCTGTAGCCCTGGCGCTCGGGGTAGGTAAAACCTGGGCCAATACTTTTGCCCGGTATCTGACCTCTACCGGTGCCATCTCCGAGGTGTTTGACCCGACGAGTTGGCATAACCTGAGCCATTTCAGCCAATCCTGCAGTTCATCCTCCAGTTCAACATCCAGTAGTCGTTCTGGCTCATCAGGTTCTGGCTCTTCAGGTAGGGGGTCTTCCGGTGGCGGCTCGGGCGGTGGTGGTGGCGGTGGCTGGTAACAGCTGTTATGTCATTACAACTTAACGGCGGCGGCGAGCAAACGGGTTTTTACGCTTACTCTCTTTCTTCGCCGCTGCCGCAGCAGACTTCAGTGCTGCCTGATGCGCTTTATCCGCTGGTGGCACTTCACGCTGTTCGATGGGGAACACCGGGAGTGCCGCTAACAGTCGTGGGCCGTAGTTTTTGGTCAGCAAACGGCGATCATAAATCACAATTTCCCCATGGCACTGATTACTGCGGATCAAACGCCCCACCTGTTGGATCAGGTTAAACGAGGCACTAGGCAGGCTTTGTACTTCAAACGGGTAACGGTTAAGTGACTTCAACCACTCCCCTTCGGTGAGGATCACCGGGCTGTCGATAGGTGGAAAAGCGATTTTATGAATATGCACCTGGGTCAGCAGTTCCCCCTTTAGATCCAGCCCTTCAGCAAATGACTGTAACCCGACCAATACGCTGGCGGTGCCTTGCGCTACCCGCTTACGGTGTTCCTCCACCAATCGGTAACGCGGTTGATCCCCCTGAACCAACAACATCAGGCGCAGGTCAGTCACATAGCTGAGGAATGTCTGCATCGCACGGTGGCTGCTGAACAGGATCAGCATCCCTTTGTGTTTCCCACTGGCCTGCTCACCACGGAAAAACCGCGCCATCTCTTCCAGATGTTCTGCTTCATTGGCGATTGCCGGTTCAAAACGCATGGTGGGAATAACAATTTTGCCCTGCTCAATATGATTGAAAGGCGATGTCAGCAGTTCAAAACGATCCCCAGCGGCTTCGCTCAAGCCACTCATCTCCTGTAGGCGCGAAAAGCTATTGAGTGAACGCAATGTGGCGGAGGTAACCACCACATGAGGTACCTTGCGCCACAGTAACTTTTCCAGTTGGTCACTGACGCGGATCCCCACGCAGTGCAGATACAGATGTGTGACATTATCTCGCAGTTCACGGGTCACCCATTTAGAGATCGGCGCATTGGACGATTTCTCCATCGCCGCCAAGCGCCACAATTTACTCATCGCTTCCAGATAACCGTGGGTACGGCTCATTTGAATAATGGCTCGATGCAACCGCACAATATCGTGCTTACCGGTCTGTTCGCTGAGGTCGTTAAGCATAAACTCTGCTAACCCACACAATCCATCGGTCAATTTAAATAGGCGTGCGCAAAGCTCCACCAGCGGTGCGGGGAGTTGCCCCATCTCAAAACGATACTCGGCATTGCTGCTGTCTGGCGGCAGAAACGCACTGACCTGATGCTCAACGTTCTGAATCAGTTCGCGCAACTCTTCACAGTGATTCTTCAAGCGCTCGCTATTGGCTAATCCTGGTGGGTTCTTGGGTTGGTATTGGGCAATGCACTGTTCCACCTGGCGCATTATCATATCCAACTGCGAGTTATTCCACAGTGCGGTGATTTCGCCATCAATTTCCAGTGCATCCCGCGCCACCTCTGGTAAGTGGTGGCCTTCATCCAACACCAGCAGCAACTCTTTAGCGGGGGGTAATACTGACTCGGTTTCCAGCGCAGCCATCACCAACGCATGGTTAGCCACCACGACATCCGCAGTTTCAATCTCTTTACGGGCAATATAGAACGGGCATTCTCGAATGTAGTAACAATTACGCCCCAGGCAGTTGGCCTTATCGGTATTCAGCTTAGCCCACAGCAGATCATCTATAGATTGTTGATAATGGTCACGCAGACCATCCCACTCATGACGACTCAGGGCTTGCGACAATTTCTGGCATAAGGCCAGTTCTTCCCCATTGGAAGGAGCCCGTTCATCGTCATCCAGGTACAGCATCAGATCGCCCTGTTGGGCCACATCGGTGCTCATGGCGGCCAGATTGCGCGGGCAAACATAGCGCCCACGGCCAAATGCCCCGGTAAATTTCAGGTCGGGAATGATCTTTTTCAGTAAGGGGAGGTCTTTACTGTATATCTGATCTTGCAGGGCCACATTCGCGGTGCTGACCACCAGCGGTTTGCTTTGTGCTCGGCCAATGGCGATGCCAGGGATCAGGTAGGAGAGGGTTTTACCCACCCCAGTCGGCGCTTCAATAGCCAAGTGACGCGGATAATCACCTGCCAGTGTTTTAGCGACTTCCGCAATCATCTGCCGTTGAGGTGCACGGGAAATAAAATCCGGTATTTGCTGCTGCAGGGCTTTGTACCACTGGCTAATCTGATCTTTAATTGCGGAGGTGAGCGCCATTCAACACTTATCTAAACAAAATGATGGCGCTATTGTCCCATATAACACCCATGGCGTCAGCCTGAGTTGATACCCGTCGCCAGAACTATCTGGTCAGTTCTAACCCCCACCGCCATAACTGAATTTTTTCACCAATGTCAGTTCGCCCGGATTACGCATTGGCACAATCACCGTTTCCTGTTTCTCATTGGTGGTGCCCTCTTCTGTCACTATGGTGATCTGCGCGGTGGTCAGTATTTGGTCACCTGCACCACCATAATAGTTGACATAGACTAGATACTGCCCGCTTTGTGGCGTGGGTGAAGAGAAGATTTCTGGGCCGTAGCCGGTGGTGACATCAACATCCAATGCACCGCCATTGGTTAAATCGCGACCGCCATACCAGGCATGCCCCCCATCTGGGGTCACCACATGAAGGTCAAGGTCGGTATTATCGCTATCCCATGAGAGTACCACCCGCAAACGCGCCGGGATCGCGCCATGCTCTCTTTGTGCATAGAATTGCGTGCGGTGGCTGGCGGTTCGGTCTGGGCTGCGCAGTTCAACACCATTACTGCCCTGCGGAAAGATATACGGGCGACTAAAGCTGCCATCATCCTGAATTTTTATCGGCATACTGATGCCATTGACGATCAAACGCCCCGGTGGGGTTGTCGTGTTACTGGCCGGTTTAGGGAAATCTTTAATCTGCCCTTTAATCAGCGCTTGTGACGATTGCGTCACCGGTGAGTTGACCGATGACGCGGGATAATTAACCTGTTGTGAGAAATCCGCCCCCTCACCAGAAGTGCTATGCCATCCCGCCAGTGGGCTATCAATTTCAACACGCTGCTGGGCCACCACTGCCGTCGCGGTGACCATTAATAATAACGCGCCTGCCTGGCACAACCGATGAATCATCATAGTGATATCCTGAAAAACATATAAACCATTAAGCAAACCCTAGCGACCATTGCCCTATTCCAGTAACAGATGCCGAGCCAACTGCTCTACAAACTCTTCACTCTGCCCATTAGGGTGTGCCGCAAAGGCCAAATGTAAGTATTCATGAGCCAAATCCAACCGATCTTGCAACGAGTAAAGATCACGAACATAGATACGGCCATACATGCGATCAACATGGGGCTTGCCAGAAACCAGCCGACAGACGGTGAACTGTGTCAACGGTGTGTAACCCGTCTGGCTATCAAGCACCTCGCGCCAGCGTTTCTGTTGCGTTGCCAACCAGGCTTCGGCTTGCGGCATCGGTTGACAGGCTACTTCCGGTTTATCCCAACGTGCCAGATTGGCGCGTGGGTAGGCGTGAGCCAAAATGGCATCATAACGCATCCCCTGCTGGGCCTGAGCCACCGCCTGTTGCCACGACAAACGGTTCTTACCCGGTTGATCGAGATGATAAGTGACCGGTGCTCCCACCAGTATCAAATCGTTGCTCCAGCCGACCACGTCACGCATTGCTGCGGTGGCTGGTTGTGGCGCAACACGCTGGCTGGCACTGCTGTCACTGATGGCCAGGCACTCTCCGCTACGGCTGGCGTTTTGCAGCAGGTAACTGCGGATCACTACCGCCAACGCTTTTGCCGCCTCAACCGGTTGGGCTGCTGCCTCACGCTGCAGCACCCTGGCGACATACTCCTCCCGCTCCAGGTGGGCCAGTAAGGTCAATTTCCCCTGTTCTGTATGTAGGTAAAGTTCCCCCTGGCTCTCAATAGCGAGGCGATTACCATTACTAAATTCAACCTGATAGCGCCCTTGCAACCTGCCAGGTGTCACCGCAGCTTGCTCACCACTTCTGCGTATCGCCGCTATGGGATAACGCTCAAACATGTTGACTTCAACACAACCTTGCGAGTCTATCGGTTGTGCCTGCGGCAAAACATTATTCAGCACCGTGGCGTAATTTTTCAACACCGTCTTACTGGTACCCGGAGCTTGCGCCCATACCGGGGTTCCATCGGTCAACCAGCCAGCAAATCCCCCCTGACGCAGTTGTGGATCATGCTCATCCCGCCAGCTCCAGGTTTTTATCCGTAAGCGGCCTCCCAAAGCACCAATCAGTGGATCCTCCTGATTGAGGAGGACATCCAACAACAGATTGCGTGCCTGCTGCTGAGCCGGCAAGGTGGCTAAAACCTGTAATAATTCAACCACCGTGACCCGAGTGTCGGGCTGCAACTGGGCCAAATCCTGTAACCAGGCCGGGCTATGTTGTGTTTGCCAATAATTCGCCCATTTTTGCGCATCAAGTTGCAAACGCTGAGGCGCAAAATAGAGACTGCAGGAGCGCACTAACGCCTGGTCGCGGGTCACTTTTTTACCTAGATCACAGCAATAAATCTCTTCCTGTGGCTGGCTACCGTCACAGCGGTAATCTGGCTCATGTTGCTGGGTATCCACCAGATACACATAGACAAAAAGCTTCCAGATGCTCCCCAGTGGTGTGGTGACTGTGGTAGATAACGGCTGCCGGGCAAGCTGCTGTTGCTGGTTAAGCAGCAGCAGTTGCCCCTGCTGATCCTGCTGCAGTGCCAGTTGCAACCGTGGCTCAGCCCCAAGCGCAACAAACGGCAACAGTAGCAACCAGCACCAGCGCCACATCTATTCCACCGTCACTTTCTTCAGACCACGGCTATTTTCCAACGCCGCATCCTGTGGGGCATACATGCGCGAATAACGTATTGGCGGCAGCAAGAACTCCCCTTTCTGCGAGAAACGCACCAGATGCCGATAAACCTTGCTCTCCACCAACTCATCTACCGGCACCATATAGGAAAGCTGCCCCATCTCATTGCGGGCCTTTTCCAGCGGTATTGCGTTATTACCCGCCAAACCGGAGACGCTGATGCCCCAAGTGGTTCGCTCAACATCTGCCCCTGGCGGTAATGGCACCTCAAGCTGCATATAATGTTGTGGCGTGTCACTTTTGTTGGTCAGTGTCACTTCATCCAAATAGAGCAGGTCGCTGGAAAGAGGTTCATTCGGGGCTACAGGCAGCGCACTGAACTCAAAAGCTTTATCCCCAGGGACCAATTTCAATAAACGATGGCTGATGCTGACTGGCAGCGGTTGTTTGGCCATATCAGCACCCGTGGCATTAACGGGCAAGCTAAAGTTAACCGATACCTCTATGGGTTGAGATAATTCAGCGGGTAGCTCAAGGGTCGACACTGGCTGCTTGCCATGCCATTGCCAATAGCGCTCACCCAGGGTGCCTTGTAATTCAGCCCATCCTTCTCCGGGGTTAAATTCCACCGGTGGTAAGGTATTCCCCAGTGAATTATAGAGCCAGGTCAACGCCAAGGCGCGCTCCGGGCCCGCTTGTGATGGCAGCAATTGCGGCAGTAACCAAGCGACTTGCGCCGCATCCGCCCCACTGGTCCGCCAAATTGCCGCATAAGCAAACGGGTGCTGGCTCTGGGCGATAAATTGCTGGCTTTGCTTTAATGCCTGCAACTCCCACTCCTGCAACCGATATCCAGGTGTTTGCTGTAACAGCGAATAGGTCAGCACCCGTGCCACCGCTAACCCCAGTTTTGAATTCGGGGCAGACATAATCAGGCTGTCATCTTCTGTCAGCGCACTGCCCTCAGTCGGTTGAGTATTCGGCAGTGAATCTGCTAACCCTTGCAGCAGGCTGGTGACTGGCAAATGCATCTCCTGGGCAAATGACAGCACCAAGGCACGATGTAGCGCAGGCATCTGATCTGCCTGTTCAGCATAGATATCCAGCAATCGTTGCCAATGGTCTGCTGGCAACGCCACCCCCAGCGCCTGGCTGGCATACCAATCCGCATAATAGGCATACGCCGTCAGGAAGGCATCCGGGTCGCCCTCGCCCCCCCACCAAGTGAATTTGGCTCCAGGCCCCGCCAGTTGCATCAGGCGTTGGCGGTTATTCTGCATAATCTGCCGCATGGTATCGGCTAACTGAGCATTGTCCTTAGCCAAGGTGTTGTAAGCCACGCTCAAAGGTAACAACCGGCTGGCGGTATTGATAACGCCACCAAAGGGTTCATTAAGCAGAGAGTCCAGGCTACTGCGGAACAGTGCTGGGGCATCACCATTGAGGCGCAAGCGGATATCATAAGCCCCTGCCGGCAGGTTGAGGTTATTGCTGCCAGCATGCAAGCGAATATCCCGCTGTTGCGGTACTGACCAGTTATCCGCCACAACGTTCAAGTCAACGCTCAAGGTATCCAGTACCCGACCATTTTTGACTACCTCAGAGATCCAAGGGCCAGAATGTAGTGCATCTATCGGTTGGCTGACGTAGTTGGCCCCTTCATGCAACGTGACGGTCTGGATCAGTTGTTGATCACCGTAACGGGTGCGCAACTCCACCGTGGTCGGTTCTTTGCTCTGGCTAAAGATAAATAAACCCGGCTGTGGGCGATCCCCTTGGCGGAATTGTGTAGCGCCACTCCATTTCAGATACAGCGGTTTTTCTGAGCTGGTAAAGGCCTGTTTCTGCCCCACCTGCCCTTGCTGATTCTGTGCACGCACGGTAATGCGCCAACGCGTCAGTGAGTCTGGCATCCGGAAGCTGAAAGAAGCCTTACCGTTGGCATCCGTGACGATATCGGGCTGCCAAGCGGCGGTATCCACATCCTCACGCCGTGGCCGCTCCAACACTTTCACACTGCGATCACTACGGTTAGCACGCCCTGGGGCGGTTACCGAACCAGACAGTGCCAGATCATAAGCAATAAAGGACAGACTGGCGCTGGTACGTACATTGTTACGCCGCGGGTGATAGAAGAACTGGTCAATCGTTGGGGCAATCTCTGGCTGCAAAGCATAGATCATCTCATCCACCACGCTGACGGTCAGATGCGCAGGCACTGGCTTCCCGTCAAAGCGGGTATCGAGCATCACCTGCACCTGATCCCCCGGCTGATAAACCGCTTTATCGGTCTTGATACCAATATCAATACTGGGCATCGCTACCTTGATACCGGCATTCTGGAAACTGTATTGCCCACCTTTACTGTACAGCACGGAAAAAGTGAGATTAGGGGCAAAGTTTTTCTGCACCGCAATGCGCGCCAGATATTGGGTCTCATTCAGGCGTTCTAATTTTATCCAATCCGCTCCCTTAGAAAGTAGAGCGGTCTTCTCCACCTGATCACGCTCCAGGGTCAGTAAGGCCTGTTCCACTGGCTCCGGGAAGGTGATTAACGCCTGAGCCACTTCCCCTATCTGGTATTGGCCTTTGTCCATCACGATGTCGACACTGCCAGGCACCGCTTTCTCACCCGGGCCACTGACGGTATGGCTGGTCGCCCCGAGGATCATGCCCTGAGCACTGCGCAAGGTGACAGTATAAGTACCCGGTTTCTGGAACGTGATGGCAAATGGCTGCCCCACCGCCGATAACGGTGCCGAGGTCAGTTGACGATCCTCTAAACGGAGCCATTCATAACTGGCTGCCGTTGACTCACCACCTTGGATATTGCGATAACTGAAGGTGACTTCATCGCCAACCTGGCTAAAACGCTTAGGCGTAGTGACTTCATAACGTGATGCCCCGCGTTCCACCAGGATCTCGCGGGTGGTCTTCACCCGGAATGCGGCACCATCGCTGGCAAAAATGGTTAATAGATAGCGGCTCGGTTTATCTACCGCAGGCAGCTCTAATCTGGCATGGCCTTTATCATCGGTGGTCAGTTGTGCCGTTTTAAGCTCAACCGGGAATTTACCCTGATACTGCAGATCGTTACTCACCATCGACAGTTGTTGGCTATACAGGCTGAGATCAAGACGCGCGTTAACCACCGGTTTGCCGTCCGGGTAGAGCAGCACGATGTCACCCACCACCGGCTCATTGGTGCGGAAATCATTCTTCTCCATCGCCAAGGAGATTTCAAAATGCGGCTTCTGGTAACTGGCGACACGGAATGAGCTGCTGTAGATCTGGTTGTTATAGGCAGAGCGAATTTCATATCCCCCTGCTACTGCATTTTCCGGCAACTGAAAACGTGCCTGCGCCCCAGACTGGCTATCAATCGACAGGTTTAAGGTCTGCAATGGCGAACCATTGGCATCCACTACCGTCAAGGTCATGGGGGCCGATTTGATGGCAACAGAGTCCAACGCGTTATTAAACTCACGCCCTAATAGTTTGACCTCAACCCAATCCCCCGGCCGGTAGAGTGGCCGGTCAGTAAAGGCGTAGAGTTTGGTGTCATAGATTTCGCTGTCGTAATAGAAGTTTTCAGAAACAAATACCCCGCCTTCACTATCTTGCCCCAGCAAATAAGAGCGTTCTGGCGAGATATGGCTCAATTTCAGCAGGCCATGACTATCTGTTTCGCCACTGGTCAGAATACCGACCCCATCGGTCCACAGAATCTGGCTCCCTCCCGCAGCCTGGCCGTTCTGCCTGTTGGCCGTCCACACCAACAAGTCATTACCCGAAATTTTGCTCACCGCCACAGTATTGGCAACAAAAACCACCGTGGTGGCGCGATAACTGCCAATCAACGCCTCCACCAAATACAACCCTGGCCGTAACTTGCCCAATGGGATGTAAACATTGCCGGGTTGCGGCTCAACAAAACCGCTGGATGAACCCTCCATGCTCACCTGCTCCGGTGGCTGGATCAGCTTGGCATCCCACAGCGGATAACGGAACTGGTTAATTAGTGGCAAATTTTTCAGTGGCGCAAATTGCGGTTGAACCGTGAACCGGGAGGGCGCAGTCAAAACATTGCCCACTTTCAGTTCTGGTAAGGCGGTGGTCACTTCCTGGCGGGCATCATAGGAAAAGACCCGTTGCATCACACGACGGGATTTGCCATACCAGTTATCCCAAAGATAGGTCAAGGTGTTGGAAAGCCCTTCCCCCTGATATTGGCCTTCCAGCACGATGCGATGCAGATTCTTCTGTTTCTTTAAAAACTCCATCGGCCGTTCGATGCGGTATAAGCGGATATCCACCCCGCCATACTGCTCGGCCTCAAACCGCCGATAGTCACGGCCAGGGGCCTCCAGACGCACGGTGGCCATTTCATTACTGGCAAAGGTACTGTCAGAAAGCAGAAAAAAGGATTGCTTGGGAATCGAATAGTTACTGTCTGGCAGGCTTTCTTCAGCCTGTAGCTGGCTGAACGGGAGTAACAGCGCCACCCCCAACAAATATTGCCGACATTGGCGTCGCAGCTTATTCATCGTGACAGAAAACCCAGGCGATAAATGCCAATAAAGTTGGGGTTCGATTCGTCGGGTATCCATCGGGTATCCTTCCATTTCATCAATTGTTGCATACTCACTGAACGCATCCCGTTGTCGGTTGGGGTAGTCGTGCCAGTGTGATAGGCGATATAACGCCCCATCCAGATCATAAGATGCTGTTCATCACCCTGATCAAAAAACAGTAAATCGCCAGCTTGGGCCTGGTTGATATTGCGACCCACCAGTTGGCTATTAAATTGAATCAGCTTGATGGCGTCCACATAAGGGCCCTGCTTGCCGCCACCTTGTTGCCAGCGCTGAGCAAATTGACGCTGCTGCGGGCTAATCACTAATTCGGGTGGTAGATAGCGGTTAGATACCCCATTGGCGCGCAACCATTTACTGTCATGAACTTTCAGGGCTTCATTGGCAGCAAAACGCACTAAGCCTGCACAATCTTGTTGATACCAACGGGCACTTGGCCCCCGGTCCAACTGCTCTTGCGCAATACGCAAAAACCAGGCGCGGAATACCGCTGATTGTTGCGGATCAAGAGGGGGCACTGTCACTTCTGCCTGCCCCCGCCCAACCAGCAACAGCAGCAGAACAGCGAGTAACCCGGTACGGATCCCGGCTATTGTCATAGCCCCTGCCATTTCAGTGGCAACCACTGCCAGTCTTCTTTTACTTCAATATTCGCGGGCAAGACCAACGCATAGGGCTGTTGGCCCGCTAAAGCGGTCAACTTGGGTAGCAACAGTGTTTGCGCCGCATTATAGAAGATCGGCTCCTGGTTTTTAGGCAAGCTGGCGAACGCTTCCTGCTTAAATAGCCCAGACAAGGCATCCGGTGCCATATAAAGCGGAACTATCGCCTCTGCAGGCAACACATCCGCGATGGGGGGAAAGTTCTTATCCAGCGTTTTTAATGCTTTATCAACCAACTTATCATCCAGAGAAAACAGTACCGTTTGACCATGACGTGCCAGACTGACGCGGAAGAAATTGCTACCCAGCAGACGTTGTGGGGCCGAAGAGTCACTGACTGGGTATTGACCATAGCGCGAGCTCACTTCCCGTTGCCAGACGGTCCCTTGCGGGATAGCACGAGAAACCATCTCTACCGGCTCACGCTCTTTGGCTCTGATGGTGGTGTCAAACAGCACCCCAAGCTTGCCATCTATCTCGGCACCTGCGCTGTTCTCCAGACTGCTGACAACCAGTGGGGTATAGAGATGGGAGTCAGGATACCAGCACAAGCCGCTGTTACCACTGATAGCCAAAGGTTGAGTGTCCGTTTTGCTAACAACCTCGGTTTGCTCGCTGATAGCCGCTACCCGTTGCAGCAGGTATTCCGGCACACTTTGCGAAACCGGCAACGCCAGACAGAAACTGGCCCCCATGGGCATACTTTTCCACACTGGCCTGAAATCAAAAGAGGCATTTTCCGCTGTTGATGAACCATTCAGGGCAATGTAGCTGGCCCAGCCCTGGGGTTGCATCTCAAAACGCACACCGGCAAAAGCTGGAACAAAGCGCTGATAGCCAAAACCGAGATAATTGGCACTGACTGAAATTCGATGAGGGATCTTATCCGCTGCTGTCGACTTCTCATCCCCACTGCCATCACGCGCTTTCAAACCAAAGCTCTGCGACCAAAGCGGCGTTCCACTCAGCAATGCGCTGGCGGTCTGGGTGGAATCTGGTGAAGGAGACTCCTGGTCATACAGCATGGCAATATCGGAAAACAGCAGCAGGTTATCGCCATGGCTGGCAAAAAACAGGGGTTTGCTAGCATGATACTGCAATTGGTAAACCGTAATGGTGTCATTGCCTATTTTAAACGGAGCGAAATCCATGCGCTCAAGTTGCGTATCATCCGCAGCCACCTTGGCCAAGGGCTCCAGCAGGCGCGCCAAACCACTTAACTTAAACACCGCCATATAGTGATCCAGCCTGCCACGTTGGTCATGCCAGAGAGCAATATTGGCTGGTTGGTCAAGTAGCATTTCCAACAGGTTGTCACGCAGTGTCAACTCATGTTCAAAAATAATGCGCCGCAGACTACCGGTAATCCCCAGGCGATCTGCATTATTCTGGTAATAGAACACCAAATCTTCCGTCAGAGTATTGCGCAAAAACGGGATAGCCAGCAGATCTTTCGGCAACTGACTCAGGGATTGGCTTTCGATTAATACATCAGGATGGGCTAGATCGATCTGCAGATCATTATGCCAGACCAATTCTTTAGGCGGGGTAATTTGATGAGGCGCGATTAAAAAATGATGAATACCCCATGCAGCAGCAGAAATTACTACAATAACGCCCACTGCCAAAAATCCGTATTTACTGCGGCGCGGTTTCACCACCGGAGTCACCTTATTGTTATCAATAGTCATTATGGCTGTTCCACACCAGGCATAAACAATTCCCTTGAAAAATAACGCATTCTAGATAGCTGCGCCTAATCGTGCTACAGATGGGTATGATATAGGTTAGCTGACCGCCCCGCGCATAAATAATGAGATGGTCGCTCCAACTTTTACGGCATCAAAGTGCCAAAATGTGAGCGTAAGAACTCAAAAGGAGCAGCGTCCAAACGGAAGTATCTACTCTTGGTATCGACTTGGCAAAAAATGTTTTCCAGCTTCATGGCGTTGATCACAATGGCAATACGCTCCTTAAGAAAAAACTGACTCGATAAAAATTCGTGCCTTGCGTTATGCAGTTGGAACCTTGCCTTATCGGGATGCTGGCCTGTGCGCGCGGTGGCGGACACTCCATTACGTTGAGCGAGCTTAAGTACTTCTTCACGAAAGGCGGGCCTGTGTTGTTTACGGGGATTGTTTTTCGTTGTTGATGTTTTAGTCATGAGTCATCTCTGGGTTAAGAGTTTGCTCACTTAGTGCCGTGTCCACTATTGCTGGGTAAGATCAGCTATACAAAAAAGCCCACAGTGTTTCCACTGTGGGCTCCCTATTTATTGGTTAGACAATAATTTGGTTATTGCTTAGACAATAATTTGGTTATTTTGCAACAACGTTTCCAGATCAGTATGGACATTAGCCAACGTAATGGCACTGGTAAAGACGTTCGCATTGCCTGAACCATCGCGATCAATACTGATCACCGTGTCATTGCCGACGTTCTCCACCTTCAGGTACTTAAGAATACCTTGGGAAGAGTAGTCCAATTCCATATTGCCATCATCCTGGAAGAAGGAGATTGAGCCGTTGTAGTCCAGCAGATCACTCAGGTCAATCAGGTCCGCATCACCGTCAGTCACCACGTCACCCACATGGAAGCCATGGATAGTATCGCTGCCATTACCGCCGGTGCCGTCAGTTTCCATCCCTGCCAAGACCTTATACATCAACGTATCGTTACCACCGTTAATCAGGTAGAACGTATCGTTGCCGCCGCGGCCTTCAAACAGGTTGTTAGCCGAGTTATCAGTAAAGGTGTCCGCCTGGCTAGAGCCAATCAAGCCTTCGATACTGATCAACTTATCAGAGCCTTGGCCTGTGGCCGTACCTTCCCACAAATTAGCCGTAATGGCCGCAGAAGAACGGCTGTAATCAACGATATCCATCCCCGCTGTCTCACTCCAGACTGCCTTACCACTGACAATCTGGTTCCAGCCACCACTCCCGTTGTAGGTATCGTCACCCGCTGAAGCAAAGAAGGTATCGTTATAGCCGGTACCGACAATGCCCGTTGCAGTGGTATTGGTGGCAGCAGTATCACTTTCCGCCGTCAGTACATACGCATCATGGGATTTACCGGTGGTTAAGCCACCCCAGTTCTCATTAACCGTGCTATTGGTGTAACCGCCTTGGCTACTTTCTGCGCCAACATGGTTGGTCTGGCCATTGGTAATACGCAACAACTGCACCGAGTAAACTTCATTCGGATCCAACCCGAAGAAGCTTACCAGACCCATACTGTTGCTCGAGCCCGAGGACTGTGGGTTAATCAACTGCGTTGCCACCAACTCACCCTTCGAGTTATACAGCTTGACGGTATTGCTGTAGAAGGTATTGATGCCTTGGCCATCAACAATACGGATCTGCAGGCTGGTACCATCAGCGGCAATGTTGGTGTTTTTCACCAGCAAGGTCGGTGCAGCATTATCACTCGACACCACTGCGCCATCTGCACCTGAACGATACAGCACCAGGTCCATTGAACCATCCCAATCATAATCCAGGGCGACTGCACCCGTCAGATTACTGTAGGTTGTTGCTGTCAGAGCAATGCCGGCAGCCGACCAGTTGTTAGTGCCAGTGTTGAGATAGAGTGCAGGGCTAGCGGTAACACCCGAGCGTGGCACTTCAACGATGTCCATTTTACCATCATGGTTCCAGTCAACCGCCAATGAAACACCACCATCCAAGTTGTCACCAAACCATAATGCCTGAGCGTCTGTAGCATTCAGATTACCCGTGCCATCGTTCAGATAGATACGGCTTTCATCAGTGTTACCAACAGTAGCGCCTTTAGAACCACGGCTCAGGAACAGATCCAACCAACCATCACCATTGTAATCGGCATAGGTCATGGAAATGGCCCTATCACCGGCATCTTCATGGCCGTCATTGCGGAACACATTGGAATAAATATCTACTTTGCCAAAGTTGGTCTGGTTGGTACCTGTGGTCTGGTTATACAAGACAGCAAGACCGCGCCCGAGGTTACCTCCGTTCGACGTAAGTGTGTTGAAGTCGACATGGCCAGTAATATCAATGGTACCGTTATTATCGATATCCACCGCCCCAAGTTCGTGCATAAAGCTCAAGCCAGCAGGCAGCGCACCACCTGGATTACCATTTGTGCCGTCAGCACTCAGTACACCATTTTCGTTCTTAAGGAACGATATAGAGTCTGCTTCCGAGTCCGCCAACACAAAGTCCAGATAGCCATCACCGTGACGGTCATAGGCTATCACCCCCCCTAAGTGGTTAAGGCTGCCTTGGTCTACTGATTTCGCCGTGTAACTGCCATCGGCATTCTGCATCCAGTAGGCAGTACGTCCACCGTTACCATAAGAGCTGACCTGTGACATCACATCAGTCAAACCATCTCGGTTAATATCCGCAAAGGTCGCCGAGTTAATAAAGCGGCCATAACTTCCCTCGGTTACATCGCTTGGTTGTGCCAGGTACTTGGAGTTGTAATCCTCCAGGTTTTGCATATTGTAGACTCGCCCAGCGTTAGCGGTACCTGTGCCCGTTGCAGCACGCGCACTCTGGAAGAATGACCACAAGCCATTTGTCCCAATGGTCACTGCTGCCGCATTCACGCCAAGGCCTTCCCCATCGGTCGTCCCCCCCACTTCTGCACGATCAGCGTATTACCATCACCCTCAGTGACCCCGATACTGGTGGAGGCACTTAACGAAGAACGGTTACCAGCCTCATCCCACACCATAAAGGCCAGATTATGTGCCCCGGCTGGTAGTGTGCTGCTAATTGACCAGTTACCCTCATCATTGGCTCTGGCAAAACCGATAATCTGATCCAGCCCTTCCTGGTAGGTCCCATTACCGTTGACATCACTCACCAGTGAGACAATCGTCCCCGCTTCAACTTTACCGTATTTGGCATCATTGAAGGTGTAGGTGGTGGTACTGTTAACAATTTGCGGTACCTCAGGTGCACCAAGGATCGCATTCGGTGCCTCCAGATCAATCACAACCTTATAGTTGCTATTGAAATTGACGTTAGTGCCCAGGTTACCGGCCGCATCAATCACCCGCAGTTGGTAGTTAAACGTGGTGCTCTGAGTGACCGCAGCCAACTGATGACTCCAGTTAGTCCCGGCTTCAGACAACAGCGTGGTCCAGTTACTCCCATTATCAAAGGAGATCTGCAGATACTGGTCGTTCTGCAGCGCAGCGCTCAACGCCCCCTTGATGGTCACCGTACGGTCGCGGGTGTTCATATCGCTGTTTACCGCTGTCGCACTGTGGCTGAACAGATCGCCGGTGGTCAAACCGTTCGAGGTATCGGTGGTAATACCCGCTGTGGTGGTCATACCATTCAGGTTCGGTGCCACGGTGCTCACGGTCAGCGCATGTGCATCGGTGTCACCAATATTACCCGCCTGATCAACCACACGCGCCTGGATGGTATAGTCAGCTGACGTCAACGGCTTGCTTTGCAGATCTACCGTCCAACTGCTGGCGGTCGTGCTGCTCGCTTTGGTCCAGGTTTGGCCGCCATCAACACTCACTTCGACCCACTCGTCTGCCAGCAGGGCCTTGTTCAGTGAACCGTTAATCAACAACGTGCTATCGCTGGTGTTGAAGTCGGTATTGCTGATACCCAAGTCATCACTGATTGAGGTGATGGTAATTACCGCATCAGAAATCGTCGCATCAATGGTGATGGTTTGAGTCGCACTCGGCGCACTCTCCTGATCTGCATCGTTGGTCCCCGTCACTTTGAAGTTGTAAGTACCGTCTGCCAATGCCGGGTTGGGTGTAAAGCTCCAACTACCACCTGGGCCTGCAGTAGTCGTACCTACCACAGTTTTATCGTTATAGATGGTAATCGTATCGCCTTCAGCCACCGAAGAGGTCCCGCTCAAGGTTGGCGTATTGTCCTTGGTCAAACTACCGCTAGCCAATGGCATACGGGTAGCGCCGGTATCATCAATAATACTGTCGATAACCGGAGTGCCTGGGGTCAATGACATAATAACGTCATAGCTGGTGCTCGGCTTGGCGCTATTACCTACCTTGTCAGTCTCTTCTACTGTCAACGTGTTTTTACCGTCATACAGTGAGCCCGTCGCGGTCAACGTCCACTGGCCATTGCTGCCTACGGTGGTGGTACCCAGTACTTTGGTCAGCCCATTGCCATCGGTGCTGTATACCGTGATGGTGTTACCCTCTTCAGCACCGGTACCGTTAATCAACGGATTGCGATCATCCAACACGTTACCCTTGCTGACCGGGCCTGTCACCAAACCATACTGATCGACGACTTCAGTGATCGCCACCTTGCTCACATCCGGTGGCGTGAAGTCCAGCGTCAGGGTAAAGATTGCCGATTGTTGGCTGACGTTACCCGCCTTGTCGGTGGACGTGACGTAAAAATCATGCGTGCCTTCATTCAGGCTACTGATTGGCTTGAACGTCCAGACACCGCTGTCATTGGTTTTCGCTGAGCCTAACAGGCCGGTTTGGTCATACACCATCACCACACTGTTGACTTCCGCACGACCTGTCAGGACCGGGTAGGGGTCATCTGTGGCACTGCCGCTGAGCATGCCTTGCGGCTGTGGCGCACCCACATTGTCTGCGGCCGAGTCGATAAACGGCACGTTCGGCGCCACCGTGTCGACGGTAAACACCCAGGTACCGCTGGTGCTGATATTCCCTGCCGGATCTTTGGCGCTGGCGCTCCAGGTATGCTCACCCTGGTCCATATCCGCATTTGGCGTAAAGCGCCATTCACCGTTGCTTTCGGCAGTGGTGCTGCCCAGTGCTACGCCATTTTCATCGCTGACGGTGACCACACTGTCCGCCTTCGCGGTACCAATGAGGGTCGGACGCAAATCATTCGTCACCCCGTTCTGGGCTATCTGCTCCACCTTACCGACCGGGTCATTGCCCTGGTTATCTTCCAGACCGGTCAGTAGTACCTTCGTTAGATCCACATCCACTTTGAAGATCAGGTGTTGCCCTTCATCGCTGGTGTTACCGGCCTTGTCGGTCACGGTCGTGGTCAGGTCATGTTGACCATTACCCAATGGGTCGTTCGGCTTAAAGCTCCAGTTCCCTTGGTCATCCACCGGCGCGCTACCGATTTCCTTATCGTTATCATAGATATGAACCACACTGCCCGGTTCAGCCTTACCACTGATGACTGGCGCGCTGTCGTCGGTAGTTTTGTTAGCAAGGATATCGCCTTGCTCGGCACCCATCTTATCTTCCACCTTCAAATTGGTGGCCGGTGCTGGTGCCTGCGTATCGACGACAATATTGAAGATACCGGTTGGGTCACTGGTGACACCGACACTGTCGGTCACCGTCGCCGTCAGGTCATGCTTACCCTCACCCAGTGCAGGCTGTGGCGTAAAGCTCCACTTACCGTCGTCGTCTACCTTGGCCGTACCGAGTTCATTCTTACCGTCGTAAACCGTCACCGTGCCGCCTGGCAACGCAGTCCCGTTCAGTGTCGGGGTGTTGTCATTGGTGACATCCCCTGGCTGCAATGCCACCGATTCTGGTCCTGGCCCCTGATTATCGATGACCGTCCCCAGCACCGGTGGTGCCGGTGGGGCTGTACTGACGGTAATACTGTAAACCGGTGACTTATCGGTGGTGTTGCCGACCGGATCGCGCTCTGTTGCGGTCAACACAACCACACCATCCACAAGCGGCAGGTCCGGCTGCATCGACCAGGAGAGATCACTCTTCACAACCGCCGAGCCAATCATTTGGTCACCGCGGTATACCGTAATGATGTTACCCGCTTCCGCACCGGTCCCACTGATGGTTGGACGTCTGTCGTCAGTGGTGCCGCCTGAGTTCACATTGCCGGTCTTGCCGCCCACCTGATCGTCCACACCGGTGATCGCCACTTTGCTGGCATCGGGTGCTGAGTAGTCAGTGGTCAACTTAAAGACGTCGGATGGCTCACTGGTGTTACCCGCCTTATCCGTCGCCGTGGTGGTGATCTTGTGCTCACCTTCCACCAATGGGGTGGTTGGGGTAAACGACCAGGCACCATCATCGCCGGCAGCAACTGAGCCCAACAGTTTTCCATCATCATAGACATTGATGATGCTATTTGGCTCTGCCGTCCCTTCGAAGGTCGGGTTGGCATCGTCAGTAGCACTGCCGTTGGTCAATGGACCACGGTTATCGCCTACGTCATCAATGGCGTTACCCATCACCGGCTGCTCTGGGGCGGCGGTATCTACCTTCAGTTCAAAGGCGGGAGAGGTTACCTTCTTACCGGCGGCATCTTCTGCCGTCACGGTCAGGCTGTGGTTACCCTCGATCAGATCGGTCTCTGGCGTAAAGCTCCAGCTACCATCTTTCTTGACGATAGTGGTGCCCAGCACATCATCCCCATCCTTCACGGTGATGACACTGCCTGGCTTGCCGCTGCCGTTCAGTTCTGGACGTGCATCGTCGGTGACCTGACCGGGTTGCAGGTTACCGGTTACAGACCCTACGTTGTCATTGACTGACCCCAGCTGTACCAGCACCGGGGTATCGTCCACCACAATCTTGATATCCGGGCTTGGCTCACTCACGTTGCCCGCCGGATCAGTCACGGTGGTATTGAGGGTGTGCTCGCCATTATCCAGCGGCTCACTTGGGGTAAAGCTCCACGTGCCATCATCATTGATCTTGGCGGTACCGATTTCCTTGCCGTTATCATAGATGGTGACTGTACCGCCTGGTTCGCCCGTACCGTTCAGGTTTGGTGAGCGGTCATCGGTGGTATCATCCGGTTTCACTTCACCGGTCTTCTCACCCACGTTGTCGGTGATAACGATATTGCCAGCCGGGTTAGGCACGGTGGTGTCAACATGAATACCGAAGCTGCCGCTTGGTGCGCTGACGTTATCTGCCGCATCCGTTGCGGTGATGGTCAGACTATGGCTGCCATCTTTCAGGGCCACATCGGGGGTAAAGCTCCACTCACCCTTGCCATTGGCCGTAGTTGAACCGATCAGTTCACCGTGATCGTAGATCTTGACCAGGCTGTTGGCTTCTGCACTCCCACTCAGGGTTGGGGTGCTGTCGTTGGTGAAGTCGTCCTTCTGCAATGGACCCACGTGTGGCTCTGCGTTGTCCACCACGCTGGTGATTGCTGGCTCGGCAGGAATAGTGATGTCTACATTGATGTCATAAGACGGCGTGCTTGGCGTGGTCTTGTTACCCGCCGCATCGACCGCCACGATGGTCAACTGGTTGTTGCCTTCCACCAATGGGGTGGTTGGCGTCAGTGACCAGGTGCCATTATCGAGTACCTTGGTGCTGCCAATCGGGTGATTACCTGCCGCATCAGTGGTGTACACAATGATGATATCGCCCTTGGTACCAATACCGCTGATCAGCGGCTGGCTGTCATCGGTGCTGTTTCCTGATGCAACGTTACCTTTCTCATTGCCCACACGGTCTTCCACACCGGTGATCTCCAGGAAGCCTGGCCCAATTGGCGAAGCAGTGTAGTCGGTAGTCAACTTAAAGACTTCAGATGGATCACTGGTGTTACCCGCCTCATCCGTCGCAGTGGTGGTGATCTTGTGTTCACCTTCCACCAATGGGGTGGTTGGGGTAAACGACCAGGCACCATCGTCGTCGGCAGCAACCGAGCCCAACAGTTTTCCATCATCATAGATATTGATGATGCTATTTGGCTCTGTCGTTCCCTTGAAGGTCGGGTTGGCATCGTCAGTAACACTGCCGCTGGTCAATGGACCACGGACATCACCTACGTCATCAATGGCATTACCCAGCACTGGCTGCTCTGGCGCGATGGTATCTACCTTCAGCTCAAAGGCAGGAGAGGTCACGGTCTTACCGGCGGCATCTTCTGCCGTCACGGTCAGGCTGTGGTTGCCTTCGCTCAGATCCGCATCTGGCGTAAAGCTCCAGCTACCATCTTTCTTGACGATAGTGGTACCCAGCACATCATCCCCATCCTTCACGGTGATGACACTGCCTGGCTTGCCGCTGCCGTTCAGTTCTGGACGCGCGTCGTCGGTGACCTGACCGGGTTGCAGGTTACCGGTTACAGACCCTACGTTGTCATTGATTGAACCCAGCTGTACCAGCACCGGGGTATCATCCACCGCAATCTTGATATCCGGGCTTGGCTCACTCACGTTGCCCGCCGGATCAGTCACCGTGGTATTGAGGGTGTGGTCGCCATTATCCAGCGGCTCACTCGGTGTAAAAGTCCATTTACCTTCATCATCGATCTTGGCAGTACCGATTTCTTCACCGTTATCATAAATAGTGACCGTGCCGCCGGGTTCGCCGGTACCGTTCAGGTTTGGTGAACGGTCATCGGTGGTATCCCCCGGTTTCACTTCACCGGTCTTCTCACCCACGTTGTCGGTGATAACGATATCGCCAGCCGAATTAGGCACGGTGGTGTCAACATTAATACCGAAGCTGCCGCTTGGTGCGCTGACATTACCTGCGATATCCGTTGCGGTGGTGGTCAGATTATGGTTGCCATCTTTCAGGGCCACATCGGGGGTAAAGGTCCACTCACCCTTGCCGTTGGCCGTGGTTGAACCGATCAGTTCACCGTTATCGTAGATCTTGACCAGGCTGTTGGCTGTTGCACTCCCACTCAGGGTTGGGGTGGTGTCGTTGGTGACTTCGCCCTTCTGCAATGGACCCACGTGTGGCTCTGCGTTGTCCACCACACTGCCGATAGACGGTTCAGTAGATACCGGGATGTACAGCGTAACGTCATAGCTCGGAGAGGAGAAATTACTGCGGTTGCCTGCAGGATCCTGAGCAATAATCACCAGTTGGTTGCTGCCTTCTAACAATGGCAGTTCTGGTGACATGCTCCAGGTATTATTGTCTTGCACGACTGCGCTACCAATCAGATGCTGACCAGCAGCATCGGTGGTGTAGACAAATACCGTATCACCCGCAGTACCAATACCGCGGATCAACGGTTGGCTGTCATCAGTCACCGCACCCTTGGCCACCGCACCCTGGCTACCGCCCACGCGGTCTTCGACGGAAGTAATCGCCAAATGGGCAGGGTCATCTAACGGAGACGTGGTGTCGACAGTAAAGTTCAACGGCTCAGATGGCGCACTTTCATTACCCGCCGGATCGGTTGCCGTGGTGGTAATACTGTGATTGGTTTCGTCGAGTGGTGTCTCAGGCGTAAAGCTCCATTTGCCGTTATCCCCAACTACCGTTGAACCAATCTTTTCACCGTTATCATAGATATTGATAATATCGCCAGGTTGGCCGCCACCGCTGAATTTAGGTTGAGTATCATCGGTTGTACCGCCATTCTTGATTGGGCCGGTGATAGCACCAACGTCATCCTGGGCATTCGACACATCAGGTTGCCCTGGTGCTGTGGTATCAACCACAATCACAATAGGATCAGAAGGTGTGCTGGCATTACCCGCCGGGTCAACTTCACTGACTGTCAGGCTATGGTTGCCTTCAGCCAGGGGCTCTTCAACCTGATAGCTCCATTCACCTTGACCATTAACAACCGTTGAGCCAATCGGCTGACCATTGTCACTAATAATAATGACATCACCAGGTTGCCCCACGCCTTTCAGTTCAGGTTGGGTATCATCCGTGGTGCTGCCACTGGTCAATGGGCCGGTCAGGGCACCGACGTCATCGATAACGCTCCCAATAGCAGGCTTAGAAGGGGCTTGTGTATCGACGTTAAATTCCCAACCGCCGCTCTGCTTACTCTCATTACCCACAGGGTCGGTTTCAGAAACCGTGATGTTGTGCTTTCCATCAGTCATCGGTGTCTCTGGCTGGAAAGACCAACGACCATCTTCATTGACGGTGGTCTCACCAATCACATTACCGTTGTCATAGATAGTCACTTTGTCACCTGGCTGACCGCTACCGGTCAGGACAGGACGTGGATCATCCGTGGAATCACCCGGTTTTATTTCACCGACAACGTCCCCCGTTTTGTCCATGACATGCTGCATACCAGGGACATCCGGCGGTGTAGTATCAACCGTGAAGTTCAGAGGATCAGAAGGCGAGCTGACATTACCAGACGGATCAGTCTCGGTGATCACCATTTGGTGAGTGCCGTCACCCATTGCTTGATCAGGGGTAAATGTCCAGTTGCCATTGCCATCAATGACCACGCTGCCAATGGCACTACCGTTGTCATACACGGTGATGATGTTACCAGCGACACCTGTACCACTTAAGGTAGGATGAGATTCATCTGTCTGGCCGCCGTTCTTAATTTGGCCCTGAATAGAACCCGTATGGTCAAGTGCACCGCCAATCGCCGGTTTTGCCGGAGGGGTCGGTTCAGGATTATTATCATCTTTACTACGGTTATGATAGGCAACCGCGGCCCCAGCGCCGATCGCTGTCGCTGCCGCCAGAAAACCCAAAAAACCAAACAGCGCATCATGATTATCATCAGAAGCGACAAAAATGCCTTCACCACTGCCTTGAGATGGGCCGCCTAATGCTGCAGGCGATGACTCACCATCAGTAAAGAGATAGCCGTGCTCATAGCCTTCCCCGGACAAGGGAACATAGGCATACAGCTGGCCATCTTCAGCCATTCCCAGTAACACCGGGTTGTTGGCTTCACCATTAAAGTAGTCTTCAATAATAATACTGGCTTGTGTGTCCCCTTCCTGGATCACGTGCAACGCCTTGCCGACACGAACTAAAGTCACGTTCTCCGGAGCAAAATCATTGCCTAGATTCTTTAAGACGTATTTATTACCGTGAATTAATTTAACTTTAACTGCATTGTTGGCATTCGCGGTTAATAAACGGGTTTTCCCTTCGCCATTGTTAACAGCCAAAACTATCGATTTTTCCATTACTTCTTAACTCCATTTGATACTTTAATGATGTTTTAACCTTTGCTCCGTGATGGTTCTCTGGCATCCCTTGGTGGAAACAGATATCGCACGCCATGTGGAGAGTTGGTCAAAATATAGACATCGGACTAGTGAGATTACCGCTATTATTGATGAAAAAAGAAACATAGTGAATAAGAATATTCCTAATAGCTTAGGGCTATTGATCTTTAGTGGTGGATTATTAGGCGGCATGACGGACTGGTATAATTACTTTCGCCAAAAACTAACCATGACAGTACAATATGCCAATAACGATATCAACAGATGAATACTGGTCAACGCTAATCCTCTTGATGCTAAGAACAGGTCGCGTCTATAGCAAGCCAGAACCCAGAAATACGGTGGAAGGTATTTTGTATCGAATGCAGGTTGGCTGCCCTTGGCGTGATGTCCCAGACGCTTTTGGACATTGGCGTGCCATCTATCGGCGGTTTAACTTGTGGTCAAAGAAAGGCGTTCTTAATGCAGCTCTTTGTCGAGCTTAGGCAATTGGCTGATTTAGAAGACGGTAGCGTCGTTAAAGCCCATCAGCTACTCCCAAAAACCAGGCAACACCACCTGTTTGCTCAATGTTTTTCGCTCTCCTCTCCATTCTCTCTCTGATTGGGTTCTCAACCTGAAAAAACATTGCGTAATCACTGCAGCTTAAGGTTTACTGAATTTCCTAACCTCTTTCATCCTATCGAATTAAGCCGTATGTTGAGCAAAAAAAATCGTCATCTCCTGCCGTTAATCGGTGCTCTGTTCACATTATATATTGTTTGGGGATCAACCTATTTTGCCATACGGGTTGGGGTTGAAAGGTGGCCACCGTTGATGATGGCCGGTGTTCGCTTTCTGGTCGCCGGTTCTTTGCTGTTCGTTTTGCTGTTGCTGCGCGGTTACCCGCTGCCCACGCTGAAACAGTGGATGGCAGCGGCGGTTATCGGCATCCTGTTGCTGGCGGTAGGCAACGGGCTGGTCACCATTGCTCAGCACCAACAGGTTCCTTCGGGTATAGCTGCCGTAATGGTAGCAACGGTTCCGCTATTTACCCTGGGATTCAGTCTATTTTGGGGAATGCGTAATAGCAGACTCGAGTGGACCGGTATCGCGCTGGGTCTGCTGGGCATTGTACTGCTTAATACCGGGAACAATTTGGTGGGTAACCCTATGGGAGCGCTGTTGATCTTGCTGGCTTCCGCCAGTTGGGCCTTTGGTTCGCTGCTCAGCGCAAAAGTTTCTTTGCCCGCTGGCCCAATGGCGGGGGCTGCAGAGATGCTGGTTGCCGGGGTGGTACTGACCATTATCAGTCAATTGAGTGGTGAGCATCTGGATAAGATGCCCAGTTTCAGCGCTTTTATGGCTCTCGGCTATCTGATTGTTTTTGGTTCAATGCTGGCGATCAGCGCCTATATGTTTCTACTAAAAAACGTGCGCCCGGTGGTGGCCACCAGCTATGCCTATGTCAACCCGGTGGTCGCCGTGTTACTGGGTGTCGGTTTTGCTGGCGAATCGCTAACCCTTCGTGAATGGGTGGCCTTGGTCATCATTGTTGCAGCGGTGGTTTTGGTGACCCTGGGTAAATATCTGTTTCCCAAACCGGCAAAAACAGGGCGAGTCAGTGAATAGTCTGGCTGTTGTTTGCCGGGGGAAATCGCTTATACTCAGTTTCGTTTATAGGGCTGCGGCTCAAATTATTTCCGGCGAAACAACCATTATGTTGAAAAAAGTGTTGGTCATCGTTATCACTTTATGTGCCTTGGGTTCTCTAGGCGGCGTTTTCCTAGCTGGGTTGAATATATATACCCGTGCCACCGTACCACAGGAAAAAGTGGTAACCACTAGCGATCAGGCAAATACGGCTAACGGGAATACCGCGCACTGATGTTCCCGCTTGCTTGAATAATCAAGGCGAACAATTAATTAGGTTAGGGATATGAAAAAAACCATTTTGGCATTAACGTTACTGATATCTGTACCTGCTTTAGCTGAAGACGCTGCCACTATTAAGGATGGCGTAAAAGGTTTTGTCTCCGGTTTGGTATCTACGGGCAAAGACACATTAAGTGGTGTCAAAAGCGGCATTGATGATGGGCGAAAAACTGGTGAAAGTGTTGATAGTGCAACCATTATTACCGAAAAAGAAGGGTTGAATAAATTTATTGAGGCCTCGGTGCTCTCTGCAACCAAAGTCGGCGAAAAGGAGAGTAAAGAGTACGAAGTGACCTTGGCGTTGCGTAATAAATCAGACAAACCAGTACGGCTGACTAACCTTAATGAAGCTAATTCATTAGTGTTACTCGATGCGAGTGGTTTTGCTTCACTATTGAAAACGTCATTATCACCGAGTGCGGCTGAAGTAATGGTCCCTGCCAGTGCCGCGGTAAAAGTACGTTATACCTTCACTAATGTTGAAGATGCACCTACTTTATTACGTCTTTATGGTGTCAATATCACAGTCCCTCAAGCTGATAAAAAGTAGTCGCTGGTGATTTAATTAGCGCAGAGCAGTTAACCCTCTACCTTGCCTTTTCAAGTTGCAGGGGCCACTGCAACTTGAACTCTGACGGGTATATGATGACACTCTCCTACTGCTTACTCATAGGCGCACACTAACCATGAACTCACCTTTTTTAGTCTCTGCACAATGGCTTGAGCAACATATTGACGATGAAAATCTGGCGATAGTGGATGTACGGATGTCTCCGGTAGGTCAGGTCCCCAAGAAGGATATGCTGGCTGAGTTTGAACGAGGCCATATTCCTGGTGCGGTTTATTTTGATATTGATGATGTGGCAGATAAAAACACCACCCTGCCACATATGCTCCCCAGCGCCGAGGATTTTAGTGCTGCGGTGAGCAAGCTGGGCATCAATGAACAACATACCATTGTGTTCTATGACGAAGGCAATCTGTTCTCTGCCCCACGTGGCTGGTGGACCTTCCGTAATTTTGGTGCGCCGAATGTTTTGGTGCTTGATGAAGGTTTGCAGGGGTGGCGCTCGCGGGGTTATGCCCTGGAAACAGGTCCAGCACAACCGGTACCCGCGCACTTTCATGCCCACTTTAACCCGGAAGCCGTAGTGAATATGCCGCAGGTGGAACAGGCAATAAATAGCGAATGGCAAATTCTGGATGCCCGCTCGGCTGCACGTTTTCACGCCCAAGCACCGGAACCGCGCCCCGGTCTGCACTCAGGTCATATTCCTGGCAGTATTAACGTTCCTTATGACGAACTGTTGGAAAAGGGGTGTTTTAAATCATTAGCAGCACTAGAAGCCACATTCCGCGCTAAAGGTGTTGATCTCCAGCGGCCAACCATCGTCAGTTGTGGCTCAGGTGTCACCGCAGCGGTATTGGCGCTGGGGTTGCAATCTCTGGGGACCAAGCAAGTCAAGTTGTATGATGGAGCCTGGAGCGAATGGGGCCAGTTAAGTGGCAAACAACCTATAGCCCAAGATTAACCGTGAGGGGCTAACGGCCCCTTCGACTCATTGCGGAGTTCGTGCCCACAAGACGCCCTCGGTTTAAGCGCCGCGGATACGCAAGGCTAACCCTTTCAGAAAGTAACGTAACATCTGATCACCGCACGGGCGGTAGTTTTTGTTATCCGGCTTGCGGAATAACGCACTCAATTCCGGTTTGGAGATCCGGAAATCAACGGCAGTAAAAATCTGGTGCAAATCAATATCTTTCAGTTCAAAGGCGACACGTAATTTTTTCAGTACCAGGTTATTGGTAATCGGCAGTTCTAATGCCGGCGCTGGAAATTTATCATCCTTGCCGCGTTTAAAGAACACCAAACCATTCAAGAAATGGGCCATGACTTCGTCCGGGCATTTTTCGAACCCCTCTTCCCCTCTTTAACCGTATAAGCCTTCATGGCTGCAGCGTCGACGTCAAAATCGTCCAGTTTGACGATTGCCGCCATTTTTACGTCATTCAACGCCAGTATGTAACGCACACTGCGCAGCACATCATTATTAATCATGGAATTACCTTTGGTGTTTCAATCAGGGAAGACATATCGCGGTGATAATATCCTTAACGCAATACAAACTGCAAAATGGATAGGGGCAAAGCAGTACATTTTGCTGGCACTGCAAGTATAGGGTGCCAGGAAGGGGTTCTCAATCTAATTTGCATGGACCAACCCACGTTGGTCCACCGGCATCCGCAATAAGTCGTTATACGATTATTTGTCGATCTGTTGCAGTGCAGCACGCATTCCGCGCTGCAGAATAACCTGCAAGTCCTGCGTTACCGCTGCGGTCAGCCCGGGTACCTCATTCAGATCCTGCCCCCAGTGTGCTTTATCGGCCAGCACACTTTCTACTAACTGCACGAGTGTCAGTTTATGGCTGTTTACCCCACTCCACAGCGTTTCAAACTGTGTTAACCAATGGGCATCATCCTGCAACGGATAACTTCCCGCTGGCCGCTCACCGCGATAAAAGGCAATCAGTGCCGCCAGGGCAAAAGTCAGGCGTTTTGGTAACTGCCCACTCTTGTGCTGACCGACCAGTAACTGCGGCAGAATACGCGTGCGGAATTTGGTCATGCCATTAAGTGCGATGGATAACAGTTGGTGTTGAATAAACGGGTTACGGAAGCGGTTTTGCACGGCCTCAGCAAAAGGTTTCAGTTCCTCTTGTGGCAGGTCAAGCACCGGAACAATTTCCTCTGCAATCGTGCGTGCTACATAGCCACCGATTTGCTCATCGCTCATGGCCTCACCCACCGTATTCAAGCCAGCAAGAAATGCCACTGGCACCAATGCGGTATGCGCGCCATTAAGAATAGCTACCTTGCGCTCTTTATAGGGTTTGATGTCATCAACAATGTGAACGTTAAGCGCCAATTGATCCAGATGTAGCTCTTTTGCCAACCATTGCGGGCCCTGAATCACAAACAGGTAGAAGTGCTCCGCAGTATCCAGGAAACTATCACGGTAGCCCAACTGCTGCTGCAACTGTTCTTCTTCACCGCGCGGGTAACCGGTAACAATGCGGTCAACTAGTGTGGAACAGAAGGTATTGCAGTTATTTAACCAATCGATGAATGAGTGCGGTAGCTGCCACTGCTGTGCATAAAGCAGCACATACTCTTTCAGGGTTTCGCCGTTGTAGTCAATCAGCTCGCAAGGCAACAGTACCCAGCCCTTATCTGCGGCACCGGAAAAATGGGTAAAGCGTTCAAACAGTAGACGTGTCAGCTTAGCCGGGAAACTGGTGGCGGGGGCATCGGTTAATTTATCTTCTGGCAGATAAGTGATACCCGCTTCGGTGGTGTTGGAGAAGACAAAACGCATCGCCGGATCATGGGCTAACGCCAGAAAATCTTCGTATTGGCGATACAGGTTCACTTCGCGATTAACCGAACGAATCAGGCGTGGTTCACAAACCGCCTCGCCACTCTCATTCAACCCACGAATAATCGTGGTATAGAGCCCATCCTGGGTATTTAAAGATGGCGGTTGATCACTGTCTATGGGGCGCACCACCACCACGCCTGCATTCAAGCCGGTATGCTGGTTTAACAAGTCAATTTGCCAATCGATAAAAGCGCGCAGGAAGTTACCTTCACCAAACTGGATAATACGATCAGGATATTGTGCCCCAGGGAATTCGCTACGATTTAATGTTTTCATCTTTTGTCTTACTCCTTGCATCTGGTGGTGCCCATCGTGTTTGAAACCGCAAACTGGGGCTAAAAATTCTTGGTTGTCGTTATCCGGTATAAAAGCGGTTGGGGTTTAGCTCACGCAGGAATTTTGTGATGCGGCGCAAAATAAATGGCTTTAAATGGGTTTTAAATAGATAAAAAGGCATAACAGCGGAAAAGAACCATGAGTAGAACGCAGAACCTGCGGCAAAATGTGGTGAATCAGATGATTGATAGCATCATCAATGGTCACCTCCACTCACCACTGCCCTCGCAGGCTACTCTGGCGGAAATGTATAACATCAGCCGTACCACGGTGCGTCACACCTTGGCCCATCTGCATCAGCGTGGCGTATTAGAAAAGGTCAATGGTGATTATGTGATCCTGCGGCGCCCCCTCGCGGAAGATGGCTTTGACTGCATCACCCACTCGCTGGATGAACAGACCCAACGCTTTGAACAGGCGTTCTACCAGATGATTAATCAAAGACAGTTACGTGCTGGGGACTCATTTACTGAATTGCAACTGGCTCGTCAGATTAACGTCAGCCCAGTGGTGGTGAGGGAATTTCTGCTGCGGTTCAGCCGTTATGACCTGATTGATAATGTCCGACGCGGGCAGTGGCGGATGAAAAAACTCGATCAACACTATGCCGAGCAACTGTTCGAACTGCGGCAAATGCTGGAAACCCACGCGCTATCGCGTTTTATCAATTTGCCGGTAGAGGATCCCCGTTGGTTACAGGCCAAAGAGCTGCTGATCCAACATCGGCAATTGCGTGACACCATCGCCACCGATTATCGCCTGTTCTCTCAGTTGGACCGCAATTTCCACAGTCTGCTGCTCTCCGCTGCCAACAACCGATTTTTCAATCAGGCAATGGAGGTCATTTCGGTTATTTTTCATTTCCACTATCAATGGGATGAAACCGATCTCAAGCAACAGAATATCATCTCGATGGAAGAGCATATGGCGATTCTCAGTGCGCTACTCTGCCGCAATGATCAGGTGGCAGCGCGAGAACTGCTCCGCCATCTTGAAACCGCCAAACAGGCGATGATCCGCTCACTCAAGCTGGACCTCGCTTAAATGAGACCTGCTTTTTATCAAAAAAAACCACTTGATTGCCGCATTTAATCCAACGCAAAAAAGTGTAACCCTAATGCGGCGTTAACTTGCCCCAAAATGGCCTGTGTTACTTGATGGGCACGCAAGGTGCCCGCCTGCAGGATGCGCAGCAACTCAAATTATTTTGAGTCTATTTGGGGAAATACTTATCTGGTTAGGCTACTGCCAGCGGCTATCAGTGTTGAACATCACAATCTGCTTCAAACTGGATCTCTGCGCTCGGCAGCGCGCTGATTAGTACGCCAAAGCTTCGGATATTCGATAATGTGGCATTATGATGAGCGCGGATCTGTAAACCACTGGCGTGCGGTTTATCATGGCTGGTATGCGCATCGGCTGCCAGCACCACCGGATAACCCAATCCGGCCGCCCGGCGGGTGGTGGTATCAACACAAAACTCGCTTGAATAGCCACAAATCACCAATTGACTGATTCCCCCGGCGATCAGCAATTTACCCAAATTAGTCGACAGAAAACTGTCCGGGGTGGTTTTATCTACCCGATAATCGCCCTTCGCTACGCTTAAATCGGCATGAATTTGCCAACCATGGCTACCGTAAGCCAGTTCCTGCTGAGGCGTTTGATGCTGAATAAAAATCACCGGTGCCCCTGCCTGCCGAGCGCGCTCAGTCAGTTGATTAATCCGTTCAATCACCTCAACCGCCTCTGCTGGCGGTGGCGTAAACAGGCCTTGCTGTACATCAATCACTAACAATGCTGATTTCATCACCACTCCATCTGATCCCTGAGGATTGAATACTGAGCCCCTACCTTGAGTAAGGCGTTCATTCAGTAACTAAAACAGATATACTATACCCAAAATCATTCGAGTTGCGGATAGATGGCAACCTGAATGACCACCGAGACAACGTAAAGTCGCAAACACAAACAGAACATTTACACCAGAGCCGAATTAGGATACAAGGCTGCATGAAAATTCCAAAACGACTCCAGCCATTGGTAGATGATGGCTTAATCGATGATGTCATCCGCCGTTTAAAAAGTGGCAAAGAAGCCGACGTATTTATCGTGCGTTGCGGTAATGAGATCCGCTGCGCCAAAGTGTACAAAGAAGCGGATAAACGTAACTTCAAACAAGCAGTAAACTATCAGGAAGGGCGTAAAGTACGAAACAGCCGTGACGCCCGCGCGATGAAAAAGGGCTCCAAATTTGGTCGCCAACAACAAGAAGAGTCTTGGCAGAATACCGAGGTAGATGCCTTGCACCTGTTGGCTAAAGCGGGCGTTCGTGTGCCACAGCCGGATATCTGTCTGGATGGGGTACTGCTGATGGAGTTGATCACCGACGAAGAGGGCCTGGTGGCACCGCGTCTCAGTGATGTTACGCTGACGCCTGAGCAGGCACTGCATGACCATGCTTTAATGATGAACTACGCAGTACGGATGCTTTGTGCCGGTTTGGTACACGGGGATTTATCCGAATTCAACGTATTAATGGATAAAGACGGGCCGGTTATCATCGATCTACCGCAGGTGGTCGATGCCGCAGCCAACAACCATGCCCAAAGCATGTTCGCCCGTGATATCAACAATATGACGCAATATTATGGTCAGTATGCACCACAACTGCTTGGTACCCAGTACGCCAAAGAGATTTGGGCGCTCTATCAGGAAGGTAACCTGACACCAGCCAGTGTGCTGACAGGCAAATTCAGTGAAAGCAATAAACGCGCTGATGTCGGTTCCGTGCTGGAAGAGATCCAAGCCGCCAGCGATGAACATCAGCGGCAGTTACAAGCACGTCAAGAGGACTAATCTACCCGCCCCCCGATCTGCCACATCGGGGCCATAATTTAAAGCCAGCGCCTTACCCGCTGGCAATATGCCGGGTACTCTGCGCTAAAGCGCTGGGTGAGAAAACGTTCTTCTCGCGGAACCTGCACGTAGTCGAGATAAACAAAAAACAGCAACCACCCGAGCCAGACCAGCCAACTCCCCAAAACCAAGGCCCACGCCGCCAATAATAGTAGTTGCCCCAGATAGATTGGATTACGGCTAAAGCGGAAAATACCGTTAACCATCAGTACATTAACCTGCTGAAATTTTTGCGGATGTACGGTGGTATTGGCACGGTGAAAAGCCAAACTGGTGCTGAGCATCATGGCAAAGGAAAGCACAACCAACACCGTAGCCAAACTGAGAATAAAGGTGTTCCCCTGCCAGCCCCCGCCGGACAACCAATGAATAATCCACATTCCTACTCCGCAAACCGCCAACACCACCGGTGGCAAAAGTAACCCGTTTAAGGACTTTGTTATTTTTAGTTTTGGCGTAACCATGATGATATTCTCGAGGTGGTTTGAAATCGTTTAATGGCTGTAATCTGAACAAATTTGAGTATATATTCAACATTGGCAACCAGGAAAAAATAATGAACAAGGATATTCCACAGTTTTGGCGTGACGAACGCCTGCCGTTTGTTGAAGCCCGAGCCATTGAAGATGGCCGTCGCATACATTATGCCATGCACAGCCATGAGTTTTTCTCTATTGGCGCGATTACTGCGGGCCATAGCCATTATCTCAACGGCGATCAACAACTGCAGGTTAAGACTGGCGATGTGGTTATCATCAACCCGCAACAAGCTCATGGCTGTAACCCAATTAGCAATCAATGCTGGTCCTACATCATGTTTTATATCGACCCGCGATGGTTGGCAAAATTACAGCAAGAAAACAGTGAGGACAAAAGCCCGGGTTTTAGGCCTTTTGCTGATATTGTGAGCCATGATGCCACACTGTTTAATGGTCTGAATCAGTTATATCGCATTTTAACCACCCCAAGCTGTTGTCATCTGGAGAAACAAATTGCGCTAGTCGATTACTTTAGTAACTTGCTGCAACAATTAGGGGTTACGTCCCCTTCCCTGTTTGACCACTCGCCGAAGTTAGCAACAGCAGCCAGGTTTATCCGTCATCACTGTACAGAACCCCTGACACTGGAAGCCATCTGCCAGGCATCGGCGCTTTCCCCCTCTTACCTGATCCGCTCATTTAAAAAGCACTATGGTATGACCCCCCATGCTTATCTGGTTAATCAGCGTATTCAGTATGGTCATCGATTACTGAAACATGGCTTGCCCATCGCAGCCGTAGCGCACAAAAGTGGTTTTGCCGATCAAGCTCACTTTCAACGAACGTTTAAACAGTTGTTAGCCGCCACACCCGGTCAATATCAAACCCCTTCCACCACCAAATAGCTGGCACTGAGTACCAACAACAGCGCCATCAGCCGGTTGAAGTACCGCACAATATGTGCACGCTGCAAGAAACGACTCAGCATGCTGCCTGCGCAAACCCAAATGGCAACTGAGGCATAACAAATCACAAAGTAGATCAGAGCAAACTGCCATAACAGGCCCTCGCCGCTATCACCAACAAATGCGCCCATACCTGCCGTTGCAGCCAACCAGGCTTTCGGGTTCAACCATTGCAACCCGGCACCATACCAATAAGACGGTCTCTTGGTGTGTTGGTCCTGTTGCCATTGCCCACTATCAACAGCAAGCTGGTAAGCCATATACAGCAAGAAAACCACGCCAGCCCACAAAATCGCCGCAGTCAGCCCCGGCCACCGTATCAGTATCTGATTGAGCCCCAAGCCAACCAGTATCAGTAATAAGGTGAAAGCCACTGTCGCACCGGTAACATGCCGCAAGCTGGCGTAAAAACCAACCTGGGCACCATTGGCGAAAGCCACAATATTAACTGGCCCTGGTGTAATGGACGTTGCCAAGGCAAAGGCGGCCATAGAGAAGTAAATTGTCATTGCTAAGTCCCCATATAATATTTTGTGAATCAAGTGACTGGAGGAAGGCTGATTGATAAGACGTTCCTCACGAATCAGCTCTACCTGTCGTTGGCTGATTGGATGGCCGGTGACAAATTTGAATAAACTGGGATACAGGGACTAGCCTGCCTGAGGAACAACCGCGCGTATTGAATAAAATTACCCAATATCAGTCACTTTTTACGTACCGAGGATAATGGAATAGGGGCTAGGTAAGAGGTCTGCTGACAGGATACTGAGACTACTGCAGTGCACAGTTTTCACGAAAGTTATGGTATTATTCTGCGCGATATTATTCTAATTTCGTAGGCATACCATGGCATACATTCCTAAAAACTATGCAAAGCTCGAAGTCGGTTATCGTGAGAAAGCGCTGAAACTTTTCCCGTGGGTATGCGGGCGCTGTTCACGGGAGTTTGTTTATTCCAACCTGCGTGAGCTCACCGTGCATCACATCGATCATGACCACAGTAATAACCCGGAAGATGGCAGCAACTGGGAAATGTTGTGCCTGTACTGCCATGATCATGAGCATTCAAAATACACCGAAGCCGACCAGTATGGCTCTACGGTGGTTGCAGGTGAGGATGCCCAGAAAGACATCGGCGTGGCAACCCACAACCCGTTCGCCAACCTCAAGGCAATGCTGAAAAAATAGTCTATTTTGGTTTCTGGGGCAGACCCACCACTGACGTGGATTTGCCCCTGAATAACCACACGATGGCAAAAATCATCCGGTACCGTATCACTATTGGCTATTTTTGCGTAACTCCGTTACCGGTACACCACCGATTCCCCAGTTATCAGTGTCGACCTCATCAATCACTACCACGGTGGTTTTCGGGTTTTTATTTAGCACATCAACCAGTAACTGGGTGACGCCGGCAATCAACTGCTGTTTCTGCTCGGCAGTAGCGCCTTCACGGGTAATTTTAATATTAACGTATGGCATATCGCCCTCTGGTTACGAATAAATTGAGCTGAATATTAGCGGTTAATGGATCTGGCCATGCGGGTATAAGTATGGCGTACCCCACGGATCGCCACACTGTAGGCAAAAATATTTTCCGGTAATGCCAAACCAAGATAGCCAGTATCGCCGATATGGTGCAGGTCGGCACCGGCCATTTTACTCATCAGCGCAATTTGACGGATGGTTTGTACATCGGCCCCTTCCTGAGAGGTGCCAATCGCGGTCATGGCCAATGCCCCTTATTGCTGTGTAAAAGCAATCAATGCGGCTACCTTTTCAGCAACGCTACAAGCGGGACGAGGTTAAAGTGATGGCAGCACACGCCGCGCGACATCTTTCATTGTGGCCATAAATATTCCATAGTTATCTGGATTCATTCTCCTTGCGGGCAGAGAACACCTTGAATGAACCTCGAACCCACTTTATGATAATGTGAATCATTGCTATTTAAGGTGTATTTGTGCAGATGAAAATTGGGAAATTGACGCTAGTGATGTTGTTAGCCTCAGTAGTAGGATGTAGCAATACACCACCGCTCAGCCCATCGAGAGCCGCTAAACCACCCGTAGCAGAACCCCAGAAGATGGCAATAACGATGAATAATTATACCGTAAACAAACTACAGTCCCTACTGGCCCTACATAATGCGCTTCCCCAGGCGGATAAAAGCCAGATGATCGCGTTACTCTCCCAGGCTTTTCTTGATACGCCCTATGTAGCTAACCAATTAATTGGCTCAGCCAGTACACCAGAACAATTAGTGATTGATTTCAGTGGATTGGATTGTTTTACCTATCTGGATTACGTTCAGGCACTGAGAACCGCCAGCAACGAGAACGAGTTGGTAGAAAATGTCATCCAGACACGCTATATCAACGGGCGTATCGATTTCCAGCATCGCAAACACTTCTTTACTGACTGGGCACAGTCCGAGCATATATTGGCTAGCGATATCACCACGCAGCTCAGCCCACATGCGGTGACGGTCAGTAAACACCTTAACCGCAAAGCGGATGGCAGCCTCTACCTGCCGGGCGTGCCAACCGTTGAACGCCCTATTAGCTATATTCCCAGCGAGTTTGTTGACGATAATGTCATTACCCAGCTACAAACGGGCGACTATATCGGTATCTATAGCAAACTACCGGGGCTGGATGTCACCCATACCGGGTTCTTTATTATCACCCAACACGGGCCGGTTCTGCGCCATGCCTCCTCAAGCAAAGAGAGCATGAAAGTGATGGACTCCCCTTTTGTCAGCTATGTCAGCCATACCTCCGGTATTGTGGTACTCCGCCCACACTAATCGATGCGGAAGAGATCGCCTCACCTTCTGATAGGCAATAAAAAAACCGCCGCAGCGGTTTTTTTATTGGTATCACGATCAGATTTTGCAACCCTCACAATCCGCCTCATCCTCAAGGATTTCGGGGACTTCTCTCTCTTTTTGCGCCGCTTTCTGTTCAGCTTTCGCTAATTCGGCATCAATATCAAAATCAAAAATATCATCACTCATCGTAATACCCTCAAGCTACCCCATTTAGGGGCAATTATAACCAACATCCACTCGGACGCGATCCTTTCAATTCGCTACGGACAGCGTTGCGGGCAGATTATCCCGCCTGTTTGGATACGCGAGAACGTAAACATCATAAAAATCGATCTCGCCCTTATTAGCGATAATTTCCTGCATCTGAATTTTTAATGCCATTCCGACAGCAGGTTCATTAAGCAGTTCCTGCACGGCTTGCGGCGACAACGCGCGGGTAAAGTACCACTCCCCGTTGTAGCAGACGCGTAAATCCAACACACCAATATCTTCAAAACGGTAAACCGGCTTAATCTCAAACAACAACATGATAAACATCATCAGCACAAAAGCCGTGAAACCAAAAAACGCCAGCAACCCCAAGTAAGGCACCGGGTACATAACGGCAACCACGGCCAAATAGCCAGCCAACATCGCAAAACACAGATAGCGGTGGTTACGAACAAACTCACTGTTAAAACGTGGCTTGCCGTCACGTCTCTCACGCTGGTTAATCTGCTCGATTTCTTTCACCAAGATATTTTTGATCGTATCCATTGCGACCACCTTATATACACTAAATAATTCGAGTTGCAGGAAGGCGGCAACGCAGAGAATCCCCAGGAGCTTACACCGGTAAGTGACTGGGGTGAGCGAGGAAAGCCAACACACATGCAGCTTGAAGTATGACGAGTATACATCAGTCCATCATTACACTCGCCAATACCTATCACGCTAACACAACGCCGGTTTAACAAGATAGTACAAAAACGATAACTTCATTAACCCGCTATAAACCGGCGACGCTATCGGTATCGGCATCTATCGCAATCTATCGAGGTGAGATTGTAGAGCAACAGGCAAGCTCTCAGCTTGAATGATTTTGGCTATATCAAGCCCTATTCCGTTTCACTGTTCTTGGCCAAATTAGCATCTTTTTGGCGGCGATAATCACGGGCCGCTGGCGGGATAGGGGTAACTTTTCCGGTTTCAATCCAGGTGCGTAAACGGTTGGCATCAGCAAAGTGGGTATATTTACCAAAGGCATCCAACACCACTAATGAAACTGAGCGGTTACCGATCATGGTCCGCATAACCAAGCAATGCCCAGCCTGATTGGTAAAACCAGTCTTAGTCAGCTGAATATTCCATTTGGGATTATAAATTAAATGGTTGGTATTCCTGAATGGTAAGCTGTAATCAGGATCTTTAAATGTCGCGGTCTGAGATGCGGTGGTACTCAACTGACCAATCAATGGGTATCTTTTACTCGCCAACAGTAATTTGGTTAGATCACGGGCGGTAGAAACATTATGCATCGACAAGCCTGTCGGCTCGACATAACGGGTATTGGTCATGCCTAACGCTTTAGCCTTGGCATTCATCGCTTTGATAAAGGCTTGATAGCCCCCCGGGTAGTGATGTGCCAGACTGGCGGCCGCGCGATTTTCTGACGACATCAATGTCAGCAGCAACATCTCTTTACGGCTTATCTGGCTATTTAAGCGCACACGGGAATGCACCCCTTTCATTTCCGGTGTTTGGCTGATATCCACTGACAGCATTTCATTAAGGGGTAAATGGGCATCCAGGGTCACCATTGCCGTCATCAACTTGGTGATCGAGGCAATCGGCACCACTTTATCGGGGTTACGGGCATAAATCACGTTATGGGTTTGCAAATCCAGCACCATGGCACTACCAGAAGCCAACTCCGGCTGGGTCGCGTGTGATGCACCAGCCTTCTCACTGGCCAGTGCTCGCGGCACTAAACCGGCTCCCATCTGCCAAGCAAGCAGAACTAGAATCAACACTCGGATTTTCACAGATATTTCTCTTTAATTAAAATCGCCACCAACTTATTGCTCTAAATTATAAATGCAGATCATTGAATTAGCACTGTGATTGTGAGCTACTATTTGTGACAAATTCTGTCATGGTATAAGACGTAAAAGCCGCAGATAAACGGCTCTGTAGCCTGACCACGTAAAAGTGACAGGGTTAATGGCCTGATAAGAGCGACGGTAAGGAACAAATATGGCTGATTTAGCCCAATACATTACACAATATGGTTACTGGGCACTGCTGATTGGCTGCCTACTCGAAGGGGAAACCATCACCATGTTAGGTGGTATGGCGGCACACAACGGGTTGTTACACCTGCCGCTGGTGATTGCCGTGGTAGCGATTGGAGGCTCCTTGGGCGATCAGTTACTCTATTTTGCCGGACGCCACTTTGGCGGTCGGGTGATTGCACGCATGAAGAACCAACAAGCACATATTGAACGTGCCCAAAAACTGATTGCCAGTCACCCGATCTTATTCGTGATTGGTGTCCGTTTTATGTATGGCTTTCGTATTATCGGCCCTGTGCTAATCGGTGCCAGCAAGCTCCGCCCCGCGCTCTTCATCCCACTCAATATTCTGGGAGCGATAATATGGGCACATATTTTTGTGTTTATCGGCTATTTTGGTGGCCAGGCGATCAACCGTTTTCTCGGTGATACCGAGAATAAACTGTACAGTCTGTTATTGTGCGCGTTGCTACTGGTTGCCTTTCTGGGGATCCGTCACTGGTGGCACCGACGCCACCAGCGTTGAGGCTAAACCGTCTATGCGATTAGCGCTTATCTATCAGCCAGGGAACTAAAGCCTAATTCATTACGCTAAATTAATGGCAAATCGCCCGTGCAATATCCTGCGCATTTTTCAGTGTGCGGATTTCGGTAAACAGTTCGCTGGCTTCCTGATATTCCTTGCGCAGATAATTCACCCACTGCTTGATCCGTGCTACATGGTACAAGCCATGGCTACCCGGATTTTCCAGCGCCAGATATTTTTGCAGTAACTGTGTGACCTGCGGCCAAGGCATCGGGGGATGATTATATTTAATCACCCGGCTTAGGTTGGGAATATTCAGCGCCCCGCGCCCTACCATCAGCGCATCACATCCGCTGGCTTGCCGACATGCCTGGGCACTTTGGTGGTCCCAAATTTCGCCGTTGGCAATCACCGGAATCGTCAGACGCTGGCGGATCTCGCCAATCTTCTGCCAGTTGATACGCTCGGCTTTATAGCCATCTTCCTTGGTACGACCATGTACAGTAATTTCGTCAGCACCCGCTTGTTGCACCGCATCAGCGATTTCAAAGCAATGAGCGTCTGAATCCCAGCCTAAACGGACTTTCACCGTGACGGGCAGTTCCACAGGTACCGCTGCCCGGATGGCTTTGGCCCCTTGATAAATCAATTCAGGATCTTTAAGCAAGGTGGCACCGCCGCCGCTGCCATTGACATGTCTGGAGGGGCAACCACAATTTAAATCAATACCATAAGAGCCTAACTCAACCGCCAATGCGGCATTTTCCGCCAACCACTCAGGGTATTGACCCAGCAGTTGTACGCGCACCGGCGTACCTGATGCGGTGCGGCTGGCATGATACAGTTCTGGGCATAAGCGATAGAAGACTTTAGCCGGTAGCCGTTGATCGACCACCCGCAAAAATTCGGTGATACAGAGGTCGTAATCGTTCACCTCGGTGAGTAATTCCCGTACTAGAGAGTCGAGTACTCCTTCCATCGGAGCCAATAAAACGCGCATACCATCCCCTGCTTTAAAAGAGGCGCAATAATACGGGGAAGAAGGCTGAGCAGGCAAGTGTATACCTGTTATCAATCAAGCTGCAGCCCTGTTGGCTGCAGCTTGAAGGAACGGTTAATCACTCTGTGGGTTTGCGATTACCAGAGCGGCGCATAGGAGCACCTGAACGCGGTTTACCTTCACCTTGTGGGCGACCTTGACCACCACGATTTTCACGTTGCCCAGCACCACTACGCTGAGCACCGCCAGAACTACGTGGAGTGCCATTATGGCTGCGTGGCGCACCACCACCTCTAGCCTGGCGACCATTGATGATCGGTTCAGCTTTGATGCTAGGGTCTACTTCATAGCCCGGCAACGCAATACGTGGAATTTCACGCTTCAGTAAGCGTTCAATATCACGCAGAAGTTTGTGTTCATCCACACAGACCAGTGAGATAGCCTCACCGGTGCGTTCCGCTCGCCCAGTACGGCCAATACGGTGTACATAATCTTCCGGTACGTTAGGCAGTTCGTAGTTCACCACATGAGGCAACTGATCGATATCCAAGCCACGGGCAGCAATATCAGTGGCCACCAACACGCGAATCTTACCCGCTTTAAAATCTGCCAGTGCTCTGGTGCGAGCGCCTTGGCTTTTGTTGCCATGAATCGCCGCTGCGGTGATACCATCTTTATTCAATTGTTCAGCCAGATGGTTGGCACCATGTTTAGTACGGTTAAATACCAATACCTGTTTCCAGTCACCTTCGCCAATCATCTGGGAGAGCAGTTCCCGCTTGCGCTTCTTATCGACAAAGTGAACGCTTTGTTCAATCTGCTCAGAAGCGGTATTACGGCGCGCTACTTCAACAGAGGCCGGGTTGTGCAACAATTTGCTGGCCAGTGCCTTAATCTCGTCAGAGAAGGTGGCAGAAAAGAGCAGATTCTGGCGCTTGACTGGCAGCTTGGCCAAGACACGGCGGATATCATGGATAAACCCCATATCCAGCATGCGGTCAGCTTCATCCAGCACCAGAATTTCAATTTTAGACAGGTCAACCGCGTTCTGGTGCTCCAGATCCAACAGACGGCCCGGTGTTGCCACCAGAATGTCGACACCACCACGCAGTTTCATCATCTGCGGGTTGATGCTCACGCCACCAAATACCACCAGCGAACGCAGGCGTAAGTGTTTGCTGTATGACTCAACATTCTCGCCAATCTGTGCCGCCAGCTCACGGGTTGGCGTCAGGATCAACGCCCGTACCGGGCGGCGGCCTTTAGCCGGATGATCATGGCTGCTGAGTAACTGTAATAACGGCAGGGTAAAACCCGCAGTCTTACCAGTACCAGTCTGGGCGCTAGCCATCAGATCACGGCCTTGTAATACCACCGGGATAGCCTGGCGTTGAATAGGGGTAGGTTCACGGTAGCCCTGCTCTTCAACAGCGCGCAAAATTTCAGCACTTAAGCCGAGTGTTTCAAATGACATAGTAGAGAAAAACTCCAGATCCCCCCTAACCTAAACTAAAGTTCGGTGCAGTTTCCAGGGAGGATTAATCAGACGGGGCATAAGGAAGTGCGCACGCATGTTGTGCAGCCTATTTTCAGCATGACCTCGAGGAATTGGCACAAACTGCAGTGCACCAAGCGACGCAGTGTAACAGATATCCTGCAAGAAAAATAATTTTACCTAACAAATTGCCTGTTACCGTAGCAACGTCCGGTTGCGTAACAATAATTATCCCACCTATTTACAGGCTATCTCTTTAAGCCTAAAGTTAATCATATGATTGATTAATTTTGACCGGTACGCTGATGTCATCAATAAAAAATCCCCCCTCAAGCAGCTCGCCCCGTGGTGAACAGGCGCGCCAGCAGCTGATCAACGCCGCGATTGAAGTGTTTGGCGAGTATGGCCTCTCGGGTGCAACGACACGGGAAATTGCCCTGCGAGCTGGGCAAAACATCGCCGCAATCACCTATTACTTCAATTCCAAAGAAGGGTTATACCTCGCCGTCGCCCAATGGATTGCCGACTTTATTCAACAAAACTTCCGCCAACAAACGGAAGACGTTGAGCGCTTCTGGCTGCTCCCCCCAGAACAACGCCAACCGGAACATCATCTGTATCATCTCAAAGTAGGGTTACTGGCTTTCAGTACACTGATGACGCAACCACAAACCCTCAATATCAGCAAAATTATGTCTCATGAGCAGTTGTCCCCTACCGAGGCCTATCCACTGATCCACCAACAGGTGATCGCACCACTACACCATACCTTGTGCCGCCTGTTGGCTGGCTGTACCGGTCTTGATCCGCACTCGACAAAAATAGTGCTGCATACCCATGCCTTGATTGGCGAGGTGCTGGTGTTTCGGGTCGCACGGGAAACCCTGCTACGCCAGGCAAATTGGCAACAGATAGGTGCAGAAGAGGCAACACAGATAGACGTTATGCTGGCCGAGCATATTGAGATCCTGGTGGATGGGTTGTACCAGCGTTACGGTACAAACCCGCTGTTACACGTCACAACATAAACACTCTGGCAGGGCGTATTATGAACAAGAAGAGAATGACTATCCTCGGGGCGGCAGTGATTTTGATTGCCGCTGCAGCCTATGGATTCTGGTATTACCAACAGCAGCAAGCAAAACCGCTGACGCTGTATGGCAATGTCGATATTCGCACCGTTAACCTGGGTTTCCGCGTTAACGGGCGGTTAGCTACGCTGGCAGTGGATGAAGGGGACCCAGTGCAGCCAGGGCAATTACTGGGCAAGTTGGATGATGCCCCTTATCGCAATGTCTTGCAGCAGGCACAGGCGAATGTGGACAGTGCCAGTGCTAACCTGGCGTTGTTGCAAGCGGGCTACCGTGATGAAGAAATAGCCCAGGTCCGTTCGCAGGTTGCCCAGTTGCTCGCCGCCTTTAGCTATGCCGACAGTTTCTACCAACGGCAACAGGGATTATGGGCGAAAAAGGCCACCTCGGCCGATGCACTGGAAGATGCACGCACCTCACGTAATCAGGCACAAGCCAATCTGCAAGCAGCAAAAGATAAACTGGCGCAATATCTCAAGGGTAATCGCCCACAACAGATTGATGAGGCCAAAGCCAACCTGGCTCAAGCCGAAGCAGTTTTAGCGCAGGCTCAGTTGAATCTACAGGATACCACCCTGCTATCCCCCTCAGCCGGTACTGTGATGACGCGGGCGGTAGAGCCAGGCACCATGCTCAATGCCGGGAATACGGTGTTGACACTATCGCTAACGCACCCGGTATGGGTCCGCGCCTATATCAATGAAACCAGCCTGGGCAAAGCCGTTCCGGGCAGTGAAGTCTGGGTTTATACCGACGGCCAACCCAGCAAACCTTATCACGGCAAAATCGGCTTTGTTTCCCCTACGGCAGAATTTACCCCTAAAAGCGTAGAAACAGCGGATCTGCGCACTGATCTGGTGTATCGCCTACGGATCATCATTACCGATGCCGATGAGGCATTGCGCCAAGGGATGCCAGTTACCGTGCGTTTTTCACAACCGTAAGGAAGCGTGATGACACAGGGACAGACAATTGAACTGGAAGGGGTGGAAAAACGCTTCCCGTCATTGGAAAAACCAGCGGTAGCAAGCCTGACAGCCACTTTGCGCAGTGGTTCGGTCACTGGATTGGTTGGCCCGGACGGTGCGGGTAAAACCACCCTGCTGCGGATGCTGGCGGGCTTGCTAAAACCCAGCAGCGGTAAACTGACCGTTGCAGGGCTGGACCCTATTACTCAAGATCGTCAGTTACATGCCATTCTCGGTTATATGCCGCAGAAATTTGGCTTGTATGAAGATCTGAGTGTGATGGAAAACCTGACACTCTACGCTGACCTGCGTGGCGTCACTGGTACTTTGCGCAAGCAAACTTTTGACCAGTTGCTGACATTTACTGATTTGACCCACTTTACCGAGCGGTTGGCGGGCAAACTTTCCGGCGGGATGAAACAGAAGCTGGGGTTAGCCTGTACCCTGGTGGGGCAACCGCAGGTGTTGCTGCTGGATGAACCGGGCGTGGGTGTTGACCCGATTTCTCGCCGTGAATTGTGGCGTATGGTGCATGAATTGGCTAACGACGGCATGTTGATCCTCTGGAGCACCTCTTACCTGGATGAAGCCGAACAGTGCCGAGACGTGTTGTTGATGAACCAAGGGAAACTGCTGTTCAGTGGCGCACCGCAAGAACTGACCCAGCGTATGGCCGGGCGCACAATATTAATTTCCGCCCCAACTGGCAGCCACCGCGCCCTATTGCAACGGGCCGTCTGTTTACCCGCTGTCAGCGATGGGGTGATCCAGGGGAAGTATCTGCGGCTTATCGTTAAACCTGGGCAGCAGCACCAGCCTATTTTACAAGCATTGGCTATCCCCAACGCAGAATTAAATGAAACCGAACCCCGCTTTGAAGATGCATTTATCGATCTGCTGGGTGGCGGCCCAAACAGTCAATCCGCATTGGCAGAGATCATGCCTACAGTGGCGGGTAACCATTCAGAAACAGTGATTGAAGCGCAGGAGCTGACCAAAAAATTTGGTGACTTCATCGCCACCGACCAGGTGAATTTTAAAGTAAAGCGTGGTGAAATATTTGGTCTGCTCGGCCCTAACGGCGCAGGTAAATCCACCACCTTTAAAATGATGTGTGGCTTGCTGGTCCCCAGCTCAGGTAAAGCCCTGGTGCTAGGTCTGGATTTGAAAACCAGCTCAGGTAAGGCGCGGCAGCATCTCGGTTATATGGCGCAAAAATTTTCGCTGTACGGTAACCTCACCGTGGCACAAAACCTGAAGTTCTTCTCCGGTGTCTACGGGCTGAGTGGCCAGCAACAGCGGGATAAAATCAACGCCATGTCGGCAGCATTCAACTTTGGTCCGATCCTCAAACAAACACCTGATTCATTACCCCTGGGTTTTAAACAGCGCCTGGCCTTGGCCTGCGCCCTGATGCACGAACCGGATATTCTATTTCTTGATGAACCCACCTCGGGTGTTGATCCACTGACCCGGCGTGAGTTTTGGCTGCATATTAATGGCATGGTGGATAAAGGCGTCACCGTGATGGTCACCACCCACTTTATGGATGAGGCTGAATACTGTGACCGCATTGGGTTGGTCTATCACGGCAAAATTATCGCCGCTGGCACACCTGACTCTCTAAAACAGCAGGTCGCCAGCACTGATAACCCCAACCCCTCAATGGAACAGACGTTCATCACCCTGGTGCAAGATTATGATCAGGAGGCAACCGCATGAATAATCAAAGCGCTTTTTCCTGGCGACGTTTGCGGGCCCTGTGCCTCAAAGAAACCCGGCAAATATTGCGCGACCCCAGTAGCGGGCTGATTGCCGTTGTTATTCCCTTGATGCTGTTATTTATCTTTGGCTATGGTATCAACCTGGATTCCAGCAAATTACGGCTGGGGATCCTGATGGAACAACAAAGTGCTGATGCCCGTGATCTGGCGAATGCTTTTGCCGGGTCACCCTATATTCAACCAACGATCAGCGATAACCGACAACAGTTAATTCAAATGATGCAGGCGGGCACTATCCGTGGCCTAGTGGTGATCCCCAACGATTTTGCCGAGCATCTGGCACGCCCCACTGACCCAGCGCCGCTACAAGTTATTACTGATGGTAGTGAACCCAATACGGCCAACTTTGTACAAGGATATACCCAGGGGGTCTGGCAAATCTGGCAGCAGCAACGCGCCAGTGATCAAGGGCAGACTACCCAGCCGCTGATCGATATTCAGATGCGTTTCTGGTTTAACCCGGCGGCCATTAGTCAGCACTTTATTATTCCCGGCGCCATTACCATTATTATGACGGTGATCGGGGCGATTCTGACTTCACTGGTTATTGCCCGCGAATGGGAACGCGGCACCATGGAAGCGTTGCTTTCAACTCAGGTGACGCGCAGTGAACTGCTACTCTCCAAACTAGTGCCTTACTATTTTCTGGGGATGGGGGCCATGGTGCTGTGCATGGTGGTGGCGGTGTTTGTGTTAGGAGTGCCGTTCCGCGGGTCACTGCTGATGTTGTTCCTGATCAGCAGCCTGTTTCTGGCCAGCACGCTCGGCATGGGGTTATTAATCTCCACCATTACCCGCAACCAGTTTAATGCTGCCATGGTGGCCTTGAATGCCGCTTTTCTACCTTCGATTATGCTCTCCGGTTTTATTTTCGAGATCGACAGTATGCCTGCGGTGGTGCGCATGGTGACCTACATCATTCCTGCTCGTTACTTTGTCAGCACACTGCAAACGCTGTTCCTGGCAGGCAATATCACCACGGTATTGATGATTAATCTGCTGTTTTTGATCGCCTCTGCCACGGTGTTTATCGGCCTGACAGCCTGGAAAACCCGGCGGCGGTTAGATTAAGGAGAATGAGAGCTATGTTTCACCGTCTGTGGACGTTGATCGTCAAAGAAATGCAATCACTGCTACGCGACCCGCAAACACGGGCCATTCTGGTGATGCCCGTGCTGCTGCAGGTGTTGTTATTCCCCTTCGCCGCCACGCTGGAAGTGACTAATGCCACTATCGCCGTCTACAGTGAAGACAGTGGCCCTCACTCCATTGAACTGACTCAGCGCTTAGCCAAAACCCAAGCCTTTTCTCAGGTTTTGTTGCTACGTAATCCTCAGCAGATCAGAACTACCATCGACAACCAACAGGCGCTGTTGCTGGTGCGTTTTCCTGCGGATTTCTCGCGCAACATCGCCAATGGCCATTCAGCATCACTGCAGTTGATCCTGGATGGGCGTAACTCTAACAGTGCGCAAATTGCTGCTAACTATGTGCAGCAGATTGTGCAAAATTATCAGAATGAATTGCTCGGTTCACAGCTCAAACCCAATAACAGCGAATTGGTGGTGCGTAACTGGTACAACCCGAATCTGGATTACAAATGGTTCGTGGTACCTTCATTAATCGCCATGATCACCACCATTGGCGTGATGATCGTTACTTCACTGTCAGTGGCGCGTGAACGTGAGCAAGGTACATTGGAGCAGTTGCTGGTTTCCCCGTTAACCACTTGGCAGATTTTTATCGGCAAAGCAGTACCCGCACTGGTTGTGGCCACCTTCCAGGCTTCTATCGTGCTGCTTATTGGGATCTTTGCCTACCAAATCCCGTTCGCCGGTTCACTACTGCTGTTTTACGCCACTATGCTGGTTTACGGGCTTTCACTGGTGGGGTTCGGGCTGCTGATTTCTTCACTGTGTGCCACACAACAGCAGGCATTTATCGGGGTGTTTGTCTTTATGATGCCAGCCATACTGCTTTCCGGTTATGTCTCGCCGGTGGAGAATATGCCCATTTGGCTGCAACATTTTACCTGGGTAAACCCTATCCGGCACTTCACCGACATTACCAAACAGATCTATCTGAAAGATGCCAGCTTTTCCATTATCTGGCATAGCTTATGGCCACTTTTGGTGATCACCGCCACCACTGGCAGTGGTGCCTACGCCCTATTCCGGCGCAAAATTACGTAACACAGGGGCATTAGCGACAAGCGCAACAAGATTTAAAGCATAAAGGGAATAACGAGGGGTTAATGCTGGCTCCAGTCTTCAATAGTCAGCCCCGGAACTCGCTCAAATTCACGCTTATTATAGGTCACCAAGATAGCCCCCACGGCCAGTGCATGCCCGGCAATCGCCGTGTCATTGGGCCCAATCGGCTTTCCCGCTGCTGCCAATACGGTCTTGACCTCCGTGGTGGCATCAACGGCAGCCTGGTCCCACGGCAGCACCGCATCAAGGCGGGCACAAAAGGCATCAACCAATTTTATATGCCGAGGAGACGCTTTTTTGCCGATAGCACCAAAGCGCATTTCAGCATAGGTAATGGCCGATACCACAATGCGGTGACGCCGCAGCACCGTCTGTTCAAGACGTTGCAAGAGTAAGTCCGGTTGCTCGCGCATGATAAAAGAGCAAATGTTGGTATCCAACATGTAGGTTCTACTCATAACTCAATGCGTCCTTGGTCACTGATAATATCCTCACGATCCGCCATAAAGTCTGAGTCGGCGATTTCTTCCTGCGACAACGAACTCCAGGTCGGTCTGACAGGTCGTAAGATAATAGCGTCCCCTTCCCGGATAATCTCTAACTCGTTAACGCCTTCAAAATCCAGATCGCGGGGAAGACGAATAGCTCGGTTATTACCATTTCTAAATACAGATACTGTTCGCATTTTCCTCTCCTGCCCAGTTGAGCGTTATTGTCATTGATTGCATGATCTAGATGCAGATGCCTGACATATGCATAGGTAAAGTATATGCTGATAATTGACCGATGTACACCTAGGACAGGTTAAAAAGGTAACAACGGGAATTATGCGGTTAGGACTGGCGATACTGGCAGGAGGAGATAAAAGGATAAGGCGCTGCTCGCAGCGCCTTCGGTGAGCATTAGCGGCGATTGCCGAAAATACGCAATAACATCAGGAACAGGTTGATAAAATCCAGGTACAGGGTTAATGCACCCACAATGGAGTACTTACGGAAGTTATCTCTATCATCCGGATTCAACTGTTCACCCAACGCTTTCAATTTTTGCGTGTCATAAGCCGTCAGGCCGACAAAGATCAACACGCCAATATAGGTGACCGCCCACATCAATGCCGGGCTTTTCAGCCAGATATTAACCAAGGAAGCCAGAATAATGCCGATCAACCCCATAAACAGCATGCTGCCCAAACCGCTCAGATCACGCTTAGTGGTATAGCCATATAGGCTCATGGCACCAAACATACCGGCGGTGACTACAAACGTTACTGCTATCGACTCGCCGGTATATTGCAACAGAATCATCGACAATGTTAACCCGGTTAATGCCGAATAGAGCATAAACAGCCCGGTAGCCATGGACCCACTCAAGCGATTAACCATGCCGGAAATAACAAATACCAACCCGAGTTGCGCGATAACCAGACCAAAGAAAGTGAGCTGACTTGAAAAGATAAAACTGATAATTGCTGGCGTACTTGCTGCATACCAAGCAACAAACGCCGTTAACAGCAAACCACAGGTCATCCAGCCATAGACTTGCGCCATATAAGCCTGAATGCCACTGTTGGCACGTTCAACAATTGAACCATTACGTGGATATCGGTCCATGACGGTTACCTTTAAAGTTAAGCCAAGTTATGGGGAATATCCCCGGTCATTGATAAGCGTATCACAGAAATTGCAACACTAAACCAGCATCAGCCAGGTATATTTTGCTTATGGCACACTCAATTACCAGCGCTTGGCGGCCTGTTGATCGGAGTCACGGGCTTCTACCCAGCGCTCACCCTGCCCGGTCGCCTCACGTTTCCAGAAAGGTGCACGCGTTTTCAAATAATCCATAATAAACTCAGCGGCATCAAACGCTTCACTGCGGTGTGCGCCACTCACCCCAACAAACACAATTTCATCGCCGGGGAACAGATCACCCACCCGGTGGATTACCGTTACTCGCTGCAATGACCAGCGAGAACGAGCTTGAGACACAATCTCGCCCAGCGCCTTTTCTGTCATGCCAGGGTAATGTTCCAGCGACAAAGCGCTCACCTGATCGCCGAGGTTATGATTACGCACCTTGCCCGTAAAGGTGACAACGGCACCGTCATCATTACATTCGGCCAACCATGGGTACTCTTCGCCGACACTAAAGGGTGCAGTGCCCACACGGATACGCGTATTATCCACTGTTAACCCCCGGTAACCGGCGGGAAGAAAGCCACTTCATCCCCAGCTTTCAACGGGTGTTCCGGGCCCACCAGCGACTGATTAACCGCCGTTAATAATTTGCCAGGCTCAAGGGCCAAAGCCCAACGCTCTCCACGTTCACATAGCGACTGGCGCAGGTCTTCCACCGTAGTGTATTGCGCAGGTACACTCAGCGTACTGGTGCCCACAAGTTCCCGGACCTGAGCAAAAAACAGAATGTTAATCATGCTCCCGCCTTAAAATCACCGGATTTACCGCCACTTTTCGTCAGCAACCGCACCGGGCCAATCACCATGTCTTTTTGCACCGCTTTACACATATCATAGATAGTCAACGCCGCTACAGATGCCGCCGTCAGCGCTTCCATTTCTACCCCGGTTTTCCCGGTCAAACGGCAGCAGGTTTCAATACGCACACGATTAAACTCCACCTGGGCCTCAAGCTGGACCTCGACCTTACTCAACATCAGCGGATGACACAGGGGGATCAGTTCCCAGGTACGCTTCGCTGCCTGAATGGCGGCAATACGGGCGGTAGCAAATACGTCCCCTTTATGGTGGCGTCCATCAACAATCATCGCCAGCGTGGCGGCCTGCATTTCAACATAGGCCTCGGCACGGGCTTCGCGCACCGTCTCCGCTTTAGCTGAAACATCCACCATATGCGCTTCACCAGCAGCATTAATATGTGTTAACTGCGTCATAAATTACTTCTTCAAATGGGGTAAAAAATTACATGGGCGATGGCGTGCGTCCAACTGCTCGGCAATGATGCGTTGCCAAGCAGTACGGCAGGCACGAGTGGAACCCGGCATGGCGAAAATTACCGTATTGTTGGCCATCCCCGCCAATGCACGCGACTGAATCGCCGCCGTGCCAATCTCTTCAAATGAGAGCGCGCGGAACAGTTCGCCAAACCCTTCTACCTGGCGATCAAACAGGGGCACTAACGCCTCGGGGGTATTGTCGCCACCCGTAAAGCCGGTGCCGCCATTGATCAACACCACCTGCACTTCATCGCTGGCAATCCACACACTCACCAGCGCACGGATCTGATAGATATTGTCTTTCACCAAGGCACTCGTCACCACGTGATGCCCCGCCTGTTCTGCGGCTTCCTGTAGATATTGACCGGAGGTATCTTCCGCTTCAGTGCGGCGGTCGGTAACGGTGAGAATGGCAATGTTTGCCGGAATGAATTCACTACTGACCTGGCTCATGGCGAGTTTGCTCCCCTGACGTAAATAAGCTGCATGTTAAATCAACTTGAGCTTAGGTGGCGTTCAACCGCCAATAAACGATAAATTCGGTGTGATACCGCTGTTACCCTGATGCAGGAAGTGACTCTGTTTTTTGGCTTGCAAACCACTGTGAATGCGCATTTTCAACTGAGTCAGTTGGCTGTCATCGGCCAACAAATCACGCAGCGGGATACCTTGTTCACCAAATAAGCACAAATGCAGATTGCCAATGGCTGAAACCCGCAAGCGGTTACAGGTAGTACAGAAATCTTTTTCATAGGGCATGATCAAGCCAATTTCACCCTGATAATCGGGATGGCTAAAGACCTGAGCTGGGCCATCATGAGTGCCCCTTGGCTGTTGCTGCCATCCCTGTTGCTGCAGTTGCTGGCGGATGATAGCGCCGGAAATATGGCGCTGGCGGAACAACTGGCTACCTTCGCCGGTTTCCATTAATTCAATAAACCGCAGTTGGATCGGCCGATCTTTGATCCAAGCAAGGAAACTGGCCAACTTTTGGTGATTAATATCGCGCATCAGCACGGTATTCACTTTTACCCGCTGGTAACCCGCCGCAAAGGCGGCATCAATGCCATCCATCACCTGGCGAAACTTGTCCTGACCGGTAATTGCCTGGAACTGACGCGGGTCAAGGCTATCAACACTGACATTAATTGCCGTGAGGCCGGCATCACGCCAACTCGCCACATCACGCGCCAAACGGTAACCATTGGTAGTTACCGCCAAGGTGCGAATTGCCGGGTTTTCACGCACAGCGGCAATGATCTCGGTAAAATCACGGCGTAAAGAGGGTTCGCCCCCTGTCAGGCGGACTTTTTCAGTCCCCAACTCAGCGAATACACGGCTGACACGGCGGATCTCATCTAAAGAGAGGAATGTTTTCGGGCTACCACTGGGTTTATAACCCTCGGGCAAGCAGTAAGTGCAACGAAAGTTGCATACATCGGTGATCGACAGACGCAAATAGTAAAATTTGCGCTCAAAAGCATCTATAAGTTGCGGTACCATAACACCTTCCAAATACGGGAGATGCGAGCGTTTCCACTCTGCACCCTGGTGGCTGACATCGCCACGGCCAAGATACCTTATTGCGTGTAAAACAACTTAGGTAGCAAGGCTAGGAGTTTGAGTTCCCTTCCATTCACTGCAAATATAACTGGAACGAAACCGTGGTTTTTTCAGGATTCTAGCGCTAAACAGCGGTGATACCAATGAGTAATTTCGATATATAGCTGTTTACACAACGCTTTTTTAGCTTCCCAAACACTGATAATCATCATAACCGGTTGTTAGCAGGATGAATTGACCGGAATCACGCAAATCGCACTCTAGATCGTGTTTTGCAGCCAAATCCGCTACCCTATGCAGGTTGTTTCTCTCCCCAGAGCTAAGGAGTTTTATGCGTAACCGTACCCTCGCTGATCTTGACAGAGTCGTGGCACTCGGTGGTGGTCATGGTCTTGGCCGTGTCATGTCAGCGTTGTCGTCATTAGGCTCCCGCTTAACCGGTATCGTCACCACCACGGATAATGGCGGGTCTACTGGTCGTATCCGTCGTTCTGAAGGGGGGATTGCCTGGGGAGATACGCGTAACTGTCTCAATCAACTGATTACCGAACCGAGTATCGCGTCAGCCATGTTTGAGTATCGTTTCAGTGGTAATGGCGAATTGGCTGGTCATAACCTAGGGAATTTGATGCTAAAATCCCTCGATCACCTTAGCGTGCGTCCATTGGAGGCGATTAATCTGGTACGCAACCTGTTAAGGGTGGATGCCGCATTAATCCCCATGTCAGAGCAACCGGTAGATCTCATGGCCAATGACCATGAAGGCCACCCAGTGTATGGTGAAGTCAATATTGACCAACTGACTCAGATGCCACAAGAGTTACTGCTCTCCCCCCCGGTACATGCCACACGCGAAGCGGTAGAAGCCATCGCGCAAGCAGATTTGATCCTGATTGGCCCCGGTAGTTTTCTCACCAGCCTGATGCCGCTATTGCTGCTTGATGAACTGACACAAGCCTTACGGCGCAGTAGTGCCAATATGGTCTACATCGGTAATCTGGGGCGGGAACTCAGTGTGGCTGCCGCTGCCCTGAAACTGCAAGATAAACTGGTACTGATGGAAGAGAAAATTGGCCGTAAAATGATTGACGCGGTGGTGGTTGGCCCAGCAGTGAATACCGACCAGGTCCAGGACCGCATTGTCATCAAGCAGCCTCTGGAAGCCAGCGATATCCCTTACCGCCATGATCGCCAATTACTGCGCCAAGCTCTGGATCAGGTTTTAGTGCAACTGGCGGCTCGCCGTTAATCTCTAGGTAGCAGGGCGAACTGCCCCCCTGCTACCTGCTACCTGCTACCTGCTACCGGCGTCAAGCTGGCAAGCAAAATCACGACAGCGCAATAAATTGCGCGCGCAACTGGTGAATTTCATCACGCAGTGCGGCAGCCTGTTCGAACTCCAGGTTCTGTGCATGGGTATACATGCGGGCTTCCAGCACCTGGATTTTTTGTTCCAACGCTTTTGGTGTGAGATGTTGATATTGCGCACTGCTCTCTGCCGCCTTGTTTTTCCCTTTGTTCTTGCCCCGTGTACTGGGCTGCCCCAACTGTAAAATATCGCCAATTTTTTTGTTCAACCCGGTTGGCACAATGCCATTGGCTTGGTTGTGGGCTTGCTGTTTGACGCGCCGACGCTCTGTTTCGCCAATCGCTTTCGCCATGGAGTCGGTTATTCTGTCACCGTAAAGGATCGCCTTACCATTAAGATTACGTGCCGCACGGCCGATGGTCTGAATCAAAGAACGTTCAGAACGCAGGAACCCTTCTTTATCCGCATCCAGGATCGCCACCAATGACACTTCGGGCATGTCCAGCCCTTCCCTCAACAGGTTGATGCCCACCAGCACATCAAACTCCCCCAAACGCAAATCACGAATAATTTCTACGCGTTCCACCGTATCAATATCTGAATGCAGGTAACGTACGCGCTCACCATGCTCTTCAAGATAGTCAGTTAAATCTTCCGCCATCCGCTTGGTGAGTGTGGTGACCAGCACCCGTTCATTGACAGCAGCACGCAGACGAATTTCTGAAAGCAGATCGTCAACCTGAGTCGTAACCGGGCGAACTTCCACCACGGGATCGAGCAACCCGGTCGGGCGCACCACTTGATCGATAATGTCACCGCCGGATTTTTCCAGCTCATATTTACCCGGGGTCGCAGAAACATAGATTGTCTGTGGTGCCAGCGCTTCAAACTCTTCGAAACGAAGTGGCCGGTTATCCAGTGCTGAAGGCAAGCGAAAACCATATTCCACCAAGGTCTCTTTGCGTGAGCGATCGCCTTTGTACATGCCGCCAATTTGCGGAATGGTGACGTGAGATTCGTCCACCACCAGTAAGCCGTCCGCGGGCAGGTAGTCGAACAGTGTGGGGGGAGGATCACCTTCTCTCCGCCCAGAGAGATAACGTGAATAGTTTTCAATACCCGAGCAATAGCCCAATTCGTTCATCATCTCCAAATCAAACTGGGTACGTTGCGATAAACGCTGCTCTTCCAGCAGTTTGTTATTCGCCAGCAACACCTTGCGCCGCTGTGCTAATTCCAGTTTGATCTCCTCCATGGCCTGCACAATGCGTTCCCGGGGGGTAACATAGTGAGATTTGGGGTAGATGGTGAAACGGGGTACGGTTTGTTCAACCTGACCGGTGAGCGGGTCAAACAGTGACAGACGTTCGACCTCGTCATCGAACAACTCCACCCGCAACGCCAGCTCATCGGATTCCGCAGGGAATATATCAATCACTTCCCCACGCACCCGGAAGGTGGCTCGCTGGAAAGCCTGATCATTACGGGTATATTGCAATTCCGCCAGCCGCCGCAGAATCGAGCGTTGATCGATGATCATCCCTTTGGTGAGGTGCAGCATCATCTTCAGATAAAGGTCAGGATCCCCCAGGCCGTAGATCGCAGAAACGGAGGCCACCACCACCACGTCACGCCGCTCAAGCAGCGCTTTGGTGGCCGACAGGCGCATTTGCTCAATATGTTCGTTTACCGAGGCATCCTTCTCGATAAAGGTATCAGAACTCGGTACGTAAGCTTCCGGCTGATAGTAGTCGTAGTAGGAGACAAAATACTCCACTGCATTCTCGGGGAAAAACTCTTTCATCTCACCATAGAGCTGCGCCGCCAGCGTCTTGTTCGGTGCCAGCACCATGGTGGGGCGGTTGAGATCCGCTATTACATTGGCAATGGTGAACGTTTTGCCCGAACCAGTTACCCCCAGCAACGTCTGGTGTGCCAAGCCATCTTCCAGCCCCATTTCCAGCTTGCGGATCGCTTCCGGCTGATCACCGGCTGGTTTGAATTCTGAATGCAGTTTGAAATGTTTGCTCATATCCCCTTCATCTTTCAATTTGCCAAGGCCACAACATGCCGCCAGCAATCAGCTGTCACTTACCCATAATACTGGATATAAAAACAGCCTCCAACACATTTATCTTTAAGTGCATTCCAGTCACTGACAAGGTAGGAACTTTCTGATTGTCAATCGTCATGTTATCCCCAGAACATATCATAAATTAACATTTCTACTACAAGGCAGCGTAAAATCACTCGCGGCACTCCCCTCCGTCAACAAGTGTCTTGATTTTAGTTAATTTATTGATATTAAATACTTTTAATTAAAAGCTGAGAATAACGGCAACCTTGTTGAAACCCGCGCCCTTGCTCTATTTACCCTACTTTTCTAGCTATAATGCACATGGTTATCCACAGGAATAGTGGATAACTCGCAGTACCCCATAAGGGGCGGGAGTTAGGCAAAGGACACTTTTCCGTTTGCAGTGGCATTGCAGTCATTTTTTTAGTTACTTTTTCACAAATATTTCGCATCGCTTATACCAATTAATGCTAAAAAAGTGCATCAAAAAAATGATATTTCGGACTGTTGACAAAGTCCCTTTTTAGCTTAAGCGGACAGGGGTTTACAGCACATCGAATAAACGATCACTGACTCACTTGGCAAGCTGCGTCAAGTCAAGATATTGCGCTAGTGGCTGTTGCTCAATCTGCGGTAAATGGGGAATTTCCCCCAACAACGGGGCTGGCAACATACGGCAAAGCGTCGCAAGATACTCCTGATGGCGTTTTCCCGGTTTAATGACCTGATTGGCTATCCAACCTGCCAAGGGCAACCCCGCTTGCTGAACGGCCTGAGCGGTAAGCACTGCATGGTTGATACAACCCAGTTTGATCCCAACCACCAGAATCACCGGCAAGCGTTCCTGGCGCACCCAATCGGCAAGCGTATAGCGTTCGCAAAGTGGGGTAAACCATCCCCCGGCCCCTTCCACCAGCAACCACTCGGCCTGTTGTTCAAGGTGACGTAAACCACTAGAAAGTCGAGCCAGAGAGATGGGGATCCCTTCATGTTGGCTGGCAATATGGGGTGAGGTTGGCTCAGCAAAGGTGTATGGATTCACATCGGTATAATCCAGCGCCATACTGCTGTTTCTCTGCAAAGCCAATGCATCACTATTACGCCACCCCTCAGCGGTCATTTCACTGCCTGAAGCCACTGGCTTATAACCAGCACAGCAAAACCCTGCCGCTTGAGCCGCCTGTAACAGAGCACTGCTGGCGACCGTTTTCCCCACTTCCGTATCCGTTCCCGTCACAAACCAACGTTTAATCACGATAAATGACTCCATAAACCAGATGATAACTGAGAGGGTACTGCCCCTGTTGGCAGGAGTAAGCCGCTTGCAATGCCGCTAAACGCTGGCGAGAAAGCAACCCGCTATCACGGCCCTGATGTAAATGGGTGGCACCAATCCCCTTCAATGAGCGCATCAGTGTCATAACATCAGGGTAATGCAGGGTTTGCCAGGCAGGTTGCAGTTCATGACGATAGTGCTGACAAGCAGCACTAATCTGTGCGACAGGCAGGAAATCATTCACATGGCGTTCACCATCTACCTGCTGCCAGGCATCTGCCAATTCATGTAATGTGCCCTGTGCCAAGGTAGCGAATAAAATCACCCCACCCGGCCGTGTCACCCGGTACAGTTCCGCCAATACCTGAGGCAGAGAGCTGCACCACTGCACCACCAGGCTGCTAAAACAGATATCCACAGAGGCATCTGGCAGCGGGACATTCTCGATATCCCCCAGTAAGTAGTGATCAGCCACCTGCTGCTGGCGGGCAAAAGCCAACATACCCGGCGCCAGATCCAGCGCAGTCACCTGCTTACCCAAGTTGCGCCAACGACGGCTGAAATAACCGGTGCCACAGCCAGCATCCAATACCGATTGGCCAGGGTGATGAGCCGCCATCGCGATTAAGCGTTCTCCTACCTCCCGTTGTAACACGGCCGCCACATCATAACTTTTTGCTGCCCGGCTGAAGGCCGCGGCCACCGCCTGCTTGTTCACCCCCTCAAACACAGATGTCATGTAACACCTCTAGCAAACGTTCGATATCTTCTGTTTGGTGCGCCGCAGTCAGTGTAATGCGCAAGCGCGCGCTACCCGGTGGCACTGTTGGCGGACGGATAGCGCTAACCCAAATCCCCTGCTCACGCAGACGTTGGGCCAAAACCAGCGTTTGCTGGTTATCCCCCACCACTAACGGTTGAATTGCGGTGTCTGAGTCCGTTAACTTCAGTGGCAGGCTGGCAACCCCGGCGCGAAAGCGTTGGATATGGCGCTGTAATTGAGCCCGTAACTCGTCCCCCTGTTGGACACAATGTAATGCGGCCTGCAAGGCACAAGCCTGGGCCGGGGGCATCGCCGTGCTATAAATCAGATGGCGTGCAAATTGCAGCAAGTATTCTGCCAAGGGTTCATCACATAACACCGCCGCACCACTGACACCAAAGGCTTTGCCAAAAGTGACCACCAAGATCTCCGGGCGTACCCCCTGCTGCCAGCAACTACCGCGCCCTTGTGCACCACGCACGCCAATACCGTGCGCATCGTCCACCATCAGCCAGCCCCCCGCTTGGTGGGTTAAGTGCTGTAATTCCACCAGCGGTGCGCTGTCACCATCCATACTGAAGATCCCTTCGGTGATCACCAGTTGTTGGCCTGTACAGGCTTTTTGCAGTAACGAGGCTAACGAGTGTGGCTGGTTATGATGAAAACGCCGCAATTGTGCGGGTGAGTGCATCGCCGCTTCTAACAGTGAGGCATGGCTGAGTCTGTCGGCTAACAGGCAATCGCCAGCCTGCATTAAGGCCGCCAGGATCGCCTGATTAGCGGCATAACCGGAGATAAACAGCAAAGCGCGTGGATACCCCAGCCACTGGGCCAGTTGCTGCTCTAATTCATGGTGAGCCTGGCTAAACCCGGTCACATGCCCAGAGCCGCCACTCCCCACACCATAGTGCGCCGCACCCTGCTGCCAAGCAGCAATCACCTCAGCATGTTGGCTGAGCCCAAGGTAATCATTACTGGAAAAGTTGAGATACTGCTGACCATTGCATTGCAGGTAGCGCCCATTACCGCCCTGATTGACCTGCCGTTGTCGATAAGCGGCATGCTGCCGCCGCTCATTCAGCGCCTGTTCAATACGTTGTTGCCAGCTCATCAGCGTGCCGCGTTGTAAAATTCGGCGGTATCGGCGCTGAGCAGTTGTTCTGCCAAGATCTGCTGCTGTTGCTTGTCACCCTGCTCAATGGAGGTTTGCTGCGGGTTAAGCCCCAATTTGCGGAACAACTGCCGATCTTTATCTTCTTCTGGATTGGGCGTGGTAAGTAATTTACAGCCATAGAAGATGGAGTTGGCCCCAGCCATAAAGCACATAGCCTGAGTCTGTTCACTCATCTGCTCACGACCCGCTGACAGGCGGACATAAGAGCTGGGCATCATAATCCGCGCAATAGCGATAGTGCGGATAAAATCAAAAGGATCGACATCGTCGTTATCCGCCAGTGGTGTCCCCTTCACCTTCACCAACATGTTGATTGGCACACTCTCCGGTGGGGTTGGCAAATTAGCTAACTGCACCAGCAACCCGGCGCGGTCAGCGACGGTTTCCCCCAAGCCGACAATGCCGCCGGAACAGACTTTGATCCCGGCATTACGTACGGTGTCTAGTGTATCCAGGCGCTCTTGGTAGCTGCGCGTGGTGATGATGCTGGAGTAAAATTCTGGCGAGGTGTCAAGATTATGGTTGTAGTAATCCAACCCGGAGTCAGCCAAGCGCTCGGCCTGACTAGGGTCTAGGGTACCCAGCGTCATACAGGTTTCCATCCCCATGGCTTTTACCCCCTGTACCATCTGCTGCAGATAAGGCATATCACGCTCGTGCGGGTTCTTCCAGGCGGCACCCATGCAGAAACGGCTTGACCCGGCGGCCTTGGCCTGACGCGCCGATGCCAAAACCTGCTCCACCTGCATCAACCGTTCAGTCTCCAGGCCGGTTTTATAACGCGAACTTTGCGGGCAGTATTTACAATCCTCCGGGCAGGCACCGGTTTTTATCGATAACAGCGTACTGACTTGAACTTGTTGTGGGTCAAAATGTTGGCGGTGAACGGTTTGCGCTTGGTATAGCAATTCCAGCAGCGGTTTATCAAACAGGGCTTGGGCTAGCCCCACGGTCCAGTGGATACGATCGGCCATTGACTGCAACTCCCAATATGAAAAGTGTCGCCAGTGTAAATATTGCGGCTATACTGTCAACCATTCTATTTATTTTTGGTTTACGGTTAATGTCTCTCTCCCCCTGCGATATTGAATTTGATCGACGCCATATCTGGCACCCCTATACCTCCATGACTCAGCCGCTGCCCTGCTACCCGATTACCGCCGCCAGTGGCGTGGAATTGCAACTGGCCGATGGCCGGCAACTGGTGGATGGCATGTCTTCATGGTGGGCCGCCATTCACGGTTACAATCATCCGCAACTCAATCAGGCCGCAACACAGCAGTTGCAGAAAATGTCACATGTGATGTTCGGGGGTATTACCCATCCCGCTGCCATTGCCCTGTGCCGTAAATTGCTGGCGATGACACCCGACGCGCTGCAATGCGTATTTCTGGCTGATTCAGGTTCCGTGGCGGTGGAAGTGGCGCTGAAAATGGCGCTGCAATATTGGCAGGCCCGTGGAGAGCGGCGACAACGTATTTTGACCCTACGCCAGGGCTATCATGGTGATACCTTTGGCGCGATGTCGGTATGCGACCCAGATAACTCCATGCATAGCCTGTATCAGGGGTATCTTGCACCGCATCTGTTTGCCACCGCGCCTCAATGTCGCTTCGACGCCCCTTGGGACGAGCAGGACATCGCGCCATTTAATACCCTGCTAGAGCAACATGCGGGAGAGATTGCTGCGGTGATCCTCGAACCTATCGTTCAAGGGGCGGGGGGGATGCGTATCTATCACCCTAACTATGTTAAACGCGTGCGTGAACTGTGCGACCAGCACCAGATTTTGTTAATAGCTGATGAGATTGCCACCGGGTTTGGCCGTACCGGCAAGCTGTTTGCCTGTGAACATGCGGATGTCGTGCCTGATATTCTCTGTTTGGGCAAAGCGCTGACTGGGGGATATATGACCCTTTCTGCTACCCTCACCACCCGCCATGTGGCAGAAACCATCAGTGAAGGTGCCGCAGGCTGTTTTATGCATGGCCCAACCTTTATGGGAAATCCTCTGGCCTGTGCGGTTGCCTGCGCCAGCCTGACACTGCTCGAGGATAATCTTTGGCAACAGCAGGTGAGTGACATTGAAAACCAGCTAAAGCAGCAGTTACTCCCTCTCACAGCTCTGCCCAAGGTGGCGGATGTCCGGGTGCTTGGCGCTATTGGCGTGGTAGAAATGCGCCAGCCAGTGGATGTGGCGGCACTACAACGTGGTTTTGTCGAGCGAGGTGTGTGGATCCGGCCATTCGGCAAACTGATTTATCTGATGCCGCCTTATATCATCACCCCAGAACAACTTTCGCGTCTAACTGCAGCCATTGCGGCCGCGGTGGTGTGAGAAAATGTGAGTATAGAACCACACCGTGATCGGCATAATGATTGCGGTGCGCAGGATTACCCACTGAATAAAGCACAATTTTTGCGCATTGCAGTTTTGACCACAGCCAAAGTTAATTCTATAATATTGTGAATTAAGAGCAAAAAAGCCACATAAGGCACAACATATTGGATTTAAGCCTAAGAAAACCCGATGAGATCGTTAAGCGGATCTGTGAGCGTCTGCGCACTGAGCGGTTAGCCCTACAGATGACGCAGGCTGATGTCGCGGCACGCGCCGGTATTAGCAGCAATACCGTGTCTAATCTTGAGGCAGGGTGCAATGTCGGGTTCGAAAATCTAGTCCGTGTAGCGATGGTTCTTGGGCGCAGCCAGGAACTCGAAGCCTTGTTCCTACCAAAATTGGACAGCCTTGAAGATATTTTCCGCTACGAAAACAGCGCGAAACGTCATCGTGTCAAGAGGAGGTTCGACAATGCTTGAGCAAGTCAATGTCTACTACAATGGCTGGGGTGAGCATTGGCACTGGGGCTCGCTGGTTTCGACGACAGTGATCACCGGCCGCCCACTGATTCTGTTTGAATACAGCCAGGAAGCGAAGCAGAAAGGGTTGGAACTGTCGTCTTTTAAGCTACCATTGGCAGGAACGCCGTTACGCAGAGACTTTCCGCCCCATCAGTTTGGGCTACCCGGCCCCGTCTATGATGCTCTCCCTGACGGTTGGGGGATGCTGCTAATGGACCGCTTGTTCAAACGCCGTGGCCTCAATGCAGCACGTATCGGGCCACTGGAGCGGCTGACTTACATTGGCAACCATGCCATGGGGGCCATGTCATTCGAGCCTGCCGCACCCGAGGGGCTGGAGATGGAAGGGGATATCTCCATTGATCGGCTTGCGGCAGAAGTGCAAGAAGTCCTCAAGGGTGAAGGTGGGGCATTCCTGCAAAAATTACTGTTGGTAGGCGGCTCTCCACAAGGTGCCAGACCCAAGGCTTTGGTCTATCGCGACCCCCAAACCGGCACTTTTACCACTACGTCTACGCCAGGCTTTGAAGCTTGGTTGATCAAATTTCCTGCTCAACAAGAACATCCCGAAGTCTGTGCCATAGAGATGGTCTATGCCGAATGCTTACGCCTGTGTGGCATTCAGACGCCTGAGACGCACTATTTCAGCCTGCCCAATGGGTTAGCGGCCTTCGCGACCAAACGCTTTGATCGGCATGGGGCTTTGCGCGTGCCTATGCAAAGTCTTGCCGCCTTTACTGGTGCTGATTTCACCACACCTGGTTCGTTGGATTACGTTAATTTCTTGCGGGCCACCCAAATGTGCACGAATGATGTGCGGGAGAAAGCACTCGCATTTGAGCGTGTGGTTTTCAATGTGGTGTTCAACAACCGAGACGATCATCCCAAGAATTTTTCCTATCTTATGTCACCCTCTGGTGAGTGGAAATTGGCACCAGCGTATGACGTCACTTTCTGTGAAGGCCCAGGGGGGTATCATCAGATGGATGTGATGGGCGAAGCACTGGAAATTCACCGTGAGGCTATGCTCCGGCTTGCCGAAGAAGCCGAGATGCCAGCCAATATAGCGAGTACCCTGATTGACCGATTTTGCGATGTGGCGGGCCAGTTTGCCACTTTAGCCAAGAAGATGTATCCCCAAGCGATCACCCCAGGCACGTTGCAAACTATCCAGCAGCGAATCGATGAGAATATCAACTTGCTTGGTCGCTAAAAACCACTGACTTGGCTATATATTCTTGTCGCAAAACAATCTAGGCTGACTGATTTAAAGAACGATATGGGAGAGTGGTTATGACGTTTCGTTTATACAGTAATGATCTGCAGAATGGGGCCAAAATGCCTGAACTACAGGTATTTAACGGCATGGGCTACCAAGGGGTCAACATCTCCCCTCACCTGACTTGGGATGGCGTACCCGCTGGCACCAAAAGCTTTGCTATCACCGTATTTGATCCCGATGCCCCTACCGGCTCTGGCTGGTGGCACTGGGTGGTGGCCAACATTCCGGCAACCGTAACCGAACTGCCACAGGGTGCCGGTTCTGGCAAACCTGGGCTACCCAAGGGAGCGATACAGACCCGTACCGATTTTGGTAAAGCCGGTTACGGTGGTGCGGCTCCGCCACAAGGAGAAAGCCACCGTTATCATTTCACTGTTCACGCACTGGATGTGGAAAGTATCCCGGTGGATGAAGAAGCCAGTGGCGCCATGGTCGGCTTTAATATTCACTTCCATAGCCTTGGCAAAGCGACGCTGACCGTGACCTACTGTTAATCCATCGCCCAGGGCAGGCACCAAGGCCTGCTCTGGTCTTGCTATAGATCAGTGAGCCAGCACACTCACCCACATTGGGCCTTGCCCTACCGGGTAACGCCCCAGAGCCGATAACTGACCATGATGCGGATCAATGCCATAAACCGTGATATGACCTGATTTCTGCCCTGCAGCAATCAAAAAATGGCCGCGGTGGTCGATATTAAAACCACGGGGCTGTTGTTCCGTTGCCTGATGCCCAACTAAGGTAATGTTATCCCCTTGCGGCGAAACGGCGAAAATCGTCAGGATACTGGCGGTACGATCACAGGTATATAAGAAGCGGCCATTAGGCGTGAGATGAATATCCGCCCCCCAACGAGTACCGTTGAAATCAGCAGGCATCATATCCAGGGTTTGCACTAGGGTGTAAGGGCCCCCATGCTCACCACAGGCCAAAACATCAACAGTGCTATCCAGTTCATTGAGACAATAAGCGAACTGCCCATTAGGATGGAATGCCATATGTCGTGGCCCGGCACCAACCGCAGTGGCAACCGCCTCCGGAGTCTCAGGGGTCAATACGCCGTCCTGATGCAGATTAAAAAGACGAATACGATCTTCTTTCAAGCAGGGGATCAATAGCCGTTGATTGGTCGAGTCAATATTGGCTGAGTGCGGGGCGGTCAAACCATCAACCTGCTGAATGGGAGCCCCCACCACACCCTCATGACCAATGGGGCTGACGGTGACGCAGTTGTCGTTATAGGAAGCAGAAAACAGGTAACGGCCTTGCAAATCGGTGGCGATATGGGTCGGGCTGCCAGGTAATGGGGCCACCCCCGCCTCCTGCAGTTTACCATCCGCATCAATACGGTAACTGACGATACCCAATGCCGGGCGTACCCCAATATACAGGTGGCTATTATCCGGGTGAATGGCCATCGGTTGCCCCTGCCCTGGTACATCCACCGTCTGCTCTAACGTCAACGCGCCCTGAGAGTCTAACTGCCAAACATGGATCTGCTGGCTTTCCGGGCTAGCGACATAAACGATTTGCTTCATTTGCTTTCCTTAATGAGAAAGAGTAACCGATTGTGTTCTTTAGCTTACCTGACATTGTTGACATGACAACCCCCGTCTAACACCGGGTTTTGTCAAACCGCCGTTAGGTGTACCATCGGTATTATCGCTTTACTTACCTCATGGGGTCACGATGAACTACCGTATTATTGCCCTCGATTTAGACGGCACACTGCTAGATAAGCAGAAACGCATTTTGCCACAATCACTGGCTGCCTTGGCGCAAGCCCGCGCCGCCGGCGTCAAGGTGGTAGTGGTCACGGGTCGCCATCATGTTGCTATTCACCCGTTCTATCAGGAATTGCAACTCGATACCCCGGCTATTTGCTGTAACGGCACCTACCTGTACGATTTCCAGCAAAAAAAAGTGCTAACTGCCGACCCCATGCCGAAGGAGCAGGCCCGGCAAGTATTACAACGGCTGAAACAGAGTGATATTCACGGCCTGCTCTATGTTGATGATGCCATGCTGTATCAAACCCCCAGTGGTCATGTGCTGCGCACCCAAACCTGGGCGAAAAGTTTACCGGAAGCACAACGCCCTACCTTGTTGCACGTCAATAGTCTGCAGCAAGCGGCTGATGACGCGCAGTCCATCTGGAAATTTGCCGTCTCACACGGAGATATCTCTGTACTGCGCCAGTTTGCCGAAACGGTGGAGAACGAGTTGGGGCTAGCTTGTGAATGGTCATGGCACGATCAGGTAGACATCGCCAAAAACGGTAACAGCAAAGGTAAACGGCTGCAGCAGTGGGTGGAATCACAAGGATTAAAGATGGAGCAGGTGGTTGCCTTTGGCGACAACTACAATGATTTAAGTATGCTTGAAGCCGTCGGGCTCGGTGTTGCCATGGGTAACGCAGATGACGCAGTCAAAGAACGCGCTGATTTGGTGATCGCCGACCACTTACAACCGGGTATTGCAGAAGTGATCCATACCCGAGTTCTGAGTTAATCCTTAAGGCGGAGAAGTGTGTTGCCCCCTTCTCCGTCTGCTTTCAACTCCCTTCACGGCTCATGGATACACTCTTGACCTGTGCATAAAGCCTTTGACCGGGTTTGATAGCCAAATCATCACGTGCCCAAGGAGTAATACGTGCCCAGAGAATATGCTCCCCGATGGCTAGCTTCACCTCAACCTGGCCATCCACATCCAGGCATTCCAGCACTTTAGCCGGTAAAATATTGCGAATGCTGCTATTGGTGGGGGGTTGTAGAACCAATGAGACATCGTCAGCGTTGATGCGAATACGCAACCGGGTACCGACGGGGAGATCAATAGCACTAACCCACAGCAGTTGATCACCGAGCGCCAAGGCACTCATGGCATAATGTTCATGCCGTTTGATGACACTCACGCTCAGCACGCTACTCTGGTCTTCACGCTGCAACCAAGGGCGCAAGGCACTGCTGGCCCAGACTTCCTCCACCCCACCCACTGCACGTACCTGGCCATTATCCAACACCATGACTTGCTGCGCTAAGCGTAAGATTTCATCCATGCTATGGCTAACGTAGAGGATCGGGATATTCACCTGTTTTGCCAACCGTTCCAGATAGGGTAACAACTCGCGTTTGCGCGGTATATCGAGAGATGCCAAAGGCTCATCCATCAACAGCAATTGCGGTGCGCTAAGCAACGCCCGGCCAATCGCTACCCGCTGTTTTTCTCCGCCGGAAAGTGTCAACGGCAAGCGGTTAAGTAATGGATCAATCCCCAGCAAGGCGACAATATCATCAAACTGACCGCGACTGCTGGCTGCCATACCGTATTGCAGGTTGCCACGTACTCGATAGTGCGGGAACAGGCGTGCATCCTGGAACACATAACCTATGCGCCGTTTTTCCGGTGCAAGACAGACTCCGTTGGTGGTATCGAGCAGAGTATGTCCATTAAGAACAATGCGCCCCTGTTGTACCGGCGTCAAACCAGCGATCGCATTAATTAATGAGGTTTTACCCGCGCCAGAAAGCCCAAAGATGGCAGTAATCCCTTGAGCGGGCAGATTAGCCTGTATCTTGAGATTAAGTGCACCCAGTTGCTGGCAGAAATCCAGCTCTAACATCTATAGCCCCATACGCTTGCGGCCCCAACGGGCCAGCCATTCCGAGGTCATCAAAGCAGCCATCGCCAGCACAATAGCAATCACACATAAACGGGCAGCCGCCGCTTCAGCACCAGGTGTTTCTATCAAGGTATACATCGCCAGCGGAATAGTGCGGGTCTCACCCGGAATATTGGAAACAAAGGTGATAGTGGCACCAAACTCACCCAAAGAGCGCGCAAACGCCAGCACCACCCCGACGATCACCCCCGGTAAGGAGAGCGGTAACGTGATGGTAAAAAATACCCGCCAAGGATTGGCCCCCAGGGTGCGGGCGGCTTGTTCCAGGCGAATATCCACCGCTTCCAGCGCCAAACGAATGGCACGCACCATCAGCGGAAAAGCCACCACAGCCGACGCCAGAGCCGCACCACGCCAACTGAAGCTAAAGCTGAAACCAAACCATTGGTACAGCCATTCACCAATAAACCCACGTCGCCCCATGGCGATCAGCAACAGGTAACCCACCACCACTGGCGGCAGAACTAAGGGCAGATGAACAATACTGTCCAACAAGGATTTACCCGGGAAGTGACAACGCACTAAAACCCAGGCCATCAGAATGCCCAGCGGCAAACTGCAGATCACCGCCAAGCTAGAGACTTTCAGGCTGAGCTCAATGGCCTGCCATTCATATTCGCTTAATATCATTTACGCGCTGTAAATCCGAAACGTTCAAAAATAGCCGTGGCTTGCGGCCCCTTGAGATACTCATAAAAAGCGGTAATAGCGGGTGTCTGGCGCGGTTTGACAATTGCCATCGGGTATTCAACAGGTTGGTGGCTCTGTTCAGGGAAGATCCCCACCACTTTCACCTTATCGCTGGCGACAGCATCAGAACCGTAGACAATGCCCAACGGCGCTTCCCCCCGTTCAACCAGCACCATCGCACTACGCACATTATTCGCTCGGGCTAATTGAGGCTCTAACGCCCCCCAAGCTCCCAGATGTTGCAGCGCTTCTTTGGCGTAGATACCGGCCGGGACGTGATCAGGGTCACCCACCGCTAAGCGGCTACCGTTTAACAATTTAACCCAATCGGTTTGCTGATTGATGTCGATTTTATCTTGCTTGGCGGACTTAGCGGCAATCAGCACCAGTTCATTACCGAGTAGCGTGTAGCGCGTCTCGGCGACCATCAACTGTTTGCCGATGGCGTAATCCATCCATTGCTGATCAGCGGCGATAAATATATCCGCGGGTGCGCCTTGTTGAATCTGGCGCGCCAGGGTCGAAGAGGAAGCAAACGAAGAGACCACCTCAATACTTTGTGTTTTCTGATACTCGGTGGCGATCTCTTGTAGCGCATTGGTTAACGAGGCCGCGGCAAAAACGGTGATTTTCTCTGCCGCCACCGCCGGCATAGTCAGACCAGAAGCCAACGTGATACCTGCGATCCACTTGATCCATTGCTGTTTCATGGTTGATTTTCCCATCGGTTAATCTCATCGTTATGTAAATGATGATATAGCGATAGACCCAGAATTGTCATGAGGTTTATGGGTAAAACGAGAGGTATCGCGAAGTTAAACGTAAAAACCCCGCCAACATCATCAGCGGGGAGAGAAGATTAGCGGTGATCTTCTTTAGGATGACCCAATTTGGAGAAGACGTTGAACACCTCACCCAAGGCATAGATGAGCCCCAAAATAACGGCCATCACCACCGGCACCATGACCACAGCAAACACCAGACTTTTCAATAACTCTAACATGGGGACCTCACTTAACAACCTTGCAAACAGTGCTACAAAGGTTACTGTAAACCAAAATGGTCAAAAACGCGCTTATTTTAACGGCTCCCAGGGCAGGATAAGCAGCTAAACGTGCTCTGTTGGCAGTATTGAGCAAATCAGCGACAATAGACAGGTTGTCATCAGGCGAACCATTGGAGTTCATTATGCAGGCCGAGATCCTTCTCACCTTAAAGCTTAAGCAAAAACTGTTCGCTGACCCACGCCGTATCGCCCTGCTCAAACAAGTGGTACAGACTGGCTCGATCAGTCAAGGGGCCAAACTGGCCGGGATCAGCTACAAAAGCGCCTGGGATGCCATTAATGAAATGAACCAATTGGCGGAACAAACCGTGGTGGAACGAGCCACTGGCGGCAAAGGGGGGGCGGCGCACAGGTGACACACTATGGGCACCGTTTGATCCAGCTTTATGACTTGCTAGGTCAGATCCAGCAAAAAGCCTTTGATGTGTTGCAACAGGATAATTTGCCGCTGGATAGCCTACTGGCAGCCATTGCCCGTTTCTCGCTGCAAACCAGCGCCCGCAACCAGTTTTTCGCTACGGTGATTGAACGCGACCATCGACAGGTCCAGCAAGCTATCCACCTGCTGCTGGCAGACGGCCACACCCGACTGACTGCCGCCGTGACACAGCAAAGTGCCGAACGGTTGCAATTGACCCCGGGCAAAGAGGTACTGGCGCTGATTAAAGCACCTTGGGTAAAAATCAGTACTGACGCTGCGTTGCACGGCTTGGCAGACAATGTTCTGCCAGGCACAGTGGCCAATATTCAACCAGGCAATGATCACAGTGAAGTGTTGCTCACCCTCACCGGGGGAGAAACGCTCTGCGCCACAGTCAGCAACCAAGAGTTAGCCCAATTGAAACTGCGCCAAGGGATGGCAGTCCATGCGCTGTTCAATGCCGACCGCGTTATTGTCGCTACGCTGTGTTAGCCGCTACGTAGCGTTAGTCACTATATTGCGTTAACGGCAATATCACGTTGCATTATTGCCGATTGACATCTCTTTCTGATGCGAATATTTCTAAATCTAATCAATACCCAATAGAGAATAAATAATGCCCTCGTTGCAAATTTCGCAAGCTTTATTCCGGTTAAGCGACACTCGCACTTTATCCTTGCCTCAACTGAATATTCAGTCAGGTGACTGCTGGGCTTTTGTCGGTGCTAATGGCAGCGGGAAGTCAGCCCTGGCGCGGGCGCTGGCTGGCGATCTGACCTTATTGAACGGGGCATACCGCCATGATTTCCGCAATGTGGTACGGATCTCCTTCGAGCAATTACAAAAACTGGTCAGTGATGAATGGCAGCGCAACAATACCGACCTGTTAAGCCCCGATGAGGACGACACTGGTCGCACTACCGCAGAAATCATTCAGGAGGATATTCAGGATGATCAGCGCTGCACACAACTTGCCGCACAGTTTGGCATCGCACCGCTGTTGGCGCGCCGCTTCAAATACCTCTCTACCGGCGAAACACGCAAAACGTTATTATGCCGTGCTCTGATGCCAGCCCCTGATTTATTAATTCTTGATGAACCTTTTGATGGATTGGATAACCAGTCACGTGCCCAGCTTGCCACCTTGCTAGGAGAACTGGCCCAACAGGGGGTGACGCTGGTGCTGGTCCTTAACCGCTTTGATGAAATCCCGAATTTTATTCAACAAGTGGGGGTATTGGCAGATTGTACCTTAACCAGCCAAGGGCCTCGGAAACAGGTGATGGCTGACGCGCTGGTGGCCCAATTGGCACACAGCGAAAATCTCAGCAACCTTTCGTTGCCTGAAACCGAAGATCCCACCCTGAATATTCCCCTGCCAACAACCAACCCATTGATTGTCTTGCGTGATGGTATCGTCAGCTATAATGATCGCCCAATTCTCCATCGCCTCAGTTGGCAGGTTAATCCCGGCGAACACTGGCAGATCGTCGGCCCCAATGGAGCCGGTAAATCGACATTGCTCAGTCTGATTACCGGTGACCATCCTCAAGGTTATAGCAACGACCTGACGCTGTTTGGCCGTCGGCGTGGCAGTGGCGAAACCATTTGGGAAATCAAACGCCATATTGGATATGTCAGTAGCAGCCTGCATCTGGATTATCGTGTCAGCGCCAGTGTACGTAACGTTATTCTGTCGGGCTTCTTTGATTCCATTGGTATTTATCAAGCCGCATCCGAACGCCAACAACAGTTGACCTCACAGTGGTTACAGTTACTTGGATTCAATGAGGCATTGGGTAATGCGCCTTTCCATACACTCTCCTGGGGGCAACAGCGGTTAACCTTGATTGCTCGCGCACTGGTTAAACACCCGGCGTTGTTGATCCTGGATGAACCTTTGCAAGGTCTAGACCCGCTTAACCGCCAACTGGTCCGGCGCTTTATTGATGTGCTGATCCAGCAAGGGACGACTCAGTTGCTATTTGTTTCCCACCATAGTGAGGATGCACCGGAGTGTATCACCCACCGCTTGACCTTTATTCCAGATGGTGAAGGTTATCGCTATCAGCAAGAGGTCCTGATTGATAGCTATGCAAATGCCAGCAACAGCTAGTGGCAACGATCATCAATTAAGGGAGTAATAAGCATTGTTTAGACTCAGGGCTTTGCATCTGCAGGCTTGTGCTACTATCCCTTGTATGTCTGTAGTGAATCAAGTTACTGGCACTGAGTGTCATAGGCTTATTTTTAGGGATAGCGATTATGTGGGGTGTACTTTCGGCTTCGTTGTTTTTTCTGCCATTTAATCGGCTGATTGCCTTTATTCTGTTGGTGGCAGCGATAGGAATGGGGGTTCACCACCAGATCCTCACCCCAACCAGTCTGGGTTGCCTGGCGATAATCGCCATCGGTATCTGGCTTCGACAACACTATCGCCAACAGCGCATGGTTTCTGTTGTACTCGAACTCTTTTTAGTCGCTTGCTCACTCGCCTTGTTTTATCACCTGATGCCTGGATTCAATAACCCCTTGATGGTGGAAAAGGCAAAACTGGGGCCACTGAGTTCTACTTATTCTCTGTACTACAACTTCGACAAGGCACTGGTGCCCTTCCTGCTAATGGCCTGCTTGCCAACGCTGTTCAATACTGACCAGCCAGACCGAGTTGTGGGTGTCAGTGCCTGGGTGGTCCTGGTGTTGTCTATCCCGGCGCTGCTGCTATTGGCGGTAGCTCTGGGTGGGCTGAAAATTGAACTGCATATGCCGCCGTGGATCCTGGCCTTTATCATGGCTAATCTGTTTTTTGTCTCCCTGGCTGAAGAAGCCCTGTTTCGTGGCTATTTACAACAACGTTGCAGCCGCTGGTTAGGCGCCTACCCGGCGCTGATCATCACCGCGTTACTGTTTGGCGCTGCACACTTTGCCGCCGGTTGGCTGATGGTGGTGTTTGCCACATTGGCTGGGTTGATCTATGGCCTAGCCTGGATGTGGAGTGGACGCCTATGGGTACCGGTACTTTTCCATTTTGCGCTTAATCTGACCCATCTCCTGTTTTTTACTTACCCCCTCTATCAGCACCCATAATCAGAGCTGACTGGCGATATCTCGCTAGTCACTGCCTCTTGAGTGGAAGCGCTACCAAATATCTGTACAAGCCAGCGTTATAATAGCGCTAACTCAGCGAGTGCAATGCGTGTAAACGCTCTCTTTTTTAGTGTTAGATCACCTTTTATCAGCGCTAATTATGCTATCTTTACGCCATCTTTTTTAACCTAAACCAGACGATAACTCATCATACCGAAAGTGAAAGCGATTACATTCAATCTGATGAGTGATTAAAAGGATCGTTATGAACTGTTTTAACCCGATTGATCATCCGCACCGTCGTTTTAATCCGCTCACTGGCCAATGGGTATTGGTTTCACCGCACCGGGCCAAGCGTCCATGGCAAGGCCAGCAGGAATCCGCAATGGCGCAAACATTGCCAGCCCATGACCCAGACTGTTTTCTTTGCCCGGGCAATACTCGAGTCACAGGCGATAAAAATCCTGACTACCTAGGCACCTACGTATTTACTAATGACTTTGCTGCCCTGATGCAAGACACCCCTGCAGCCCCAGAAAGCCATGATCCGCTGCTGCGTTGTCAAAGTGCACGTGGTACCAGCCGCGTGATCTGTTTTTCTCCCGATCACAGTAAAACGCTGCCGCAGTTGACCATTCCTGAGCTAGAACAGGTGGTCGCTACCTGGCAACAGCAGACTGCTGATTTAGGGCGCAGCTACCCATGGGTACAAGTTTTTGAAAACAAAGGGGCCACCATGGGGTGCTCTAATCCTCATCCACATGGACAAGTCTGGGCTAACAGTTTCCTACCCAATGAAGCTGAGCGTGAAGACCAACTACAGCAGGAGTACTTCACTCAGCATCACTCCCCGATGCTGTTCGACTATGTCCAGCGTGAACAAGCTGATGGTAGCCGCACAGTGGTGGAAACTGAGCACTGGCTAGCCGTAGTGCCTTACTGGGCTGCCTGGCCATTTGAAACCCTGTTGCTACCAAAAGCAGCCGTACAACGGCTTAGCGAACTCTCGGCAGCACAAAGCAGCGATCTGGCTATCGCGCTGAAGAAACTCACCAGCCGTTATGACAATCTGTTTCAGTGCTCTTTTCCTTACTCTATGGGTTGGCATGGAGCCCCGTTCAATCATGCCGATAACCGCCACTGGCAATTGCACGCCCACTTCTACCCACCGTTATTGCGCAGTGCAACAGTACGGAAATTTATGGTGGGTTATGAAATGCTGGCGGAAACCCAGCGTGACTTGACGGCAGAACAAGCCGCAGAACATTTGCGCGCAGTCAGTGATGTCCATTTTCAATCTGTCGGAGCCTAATAATGAGTTTGAAAAAACATACCCACGACCTTTTTAACCAGCATTTTGGCTATGCCCCTACGCTGACGATTCAGGCTCCAGGTCGGGTCAACCTGATTGGTGAACACACTGACTATAATGACGGTTTCGTTCTCCCTTGTGCGATCGATTACCAGACGGTGATCAGTGCGGCACCACGCCATGATCGCCAAATCCGTGTGTTAGCTGCCGACTATCAAAATCAGCAGGATCAGTTTTCGCTGGATAGCCCGATCATCAAACATCCTGACCTCCGTTGGGCTGACTATGTACGCGGTGTAGTAAAACATCTGCAAACACGTAATACCGAGTTTGCTGGTGCCGACCTGGTCATTAGCGGCAATGTACCGCAGGGGGCCGGGCTAAGTTCATCAGCATCATTGGAAGTCGCCGTTGGTCAGGCATTGCAAGCACTTTATCAGTTACCGCTTGATGGTGTTGCCTTAGCGCTTAATGGCCAAGAGGCGGAAAACCAGTTTGTCGGCTGTAATTGCGGCATTATGGATCAGTTGATTTCGGCACTGGGCAAGCAAGACCATGCCCTATTGATCGACTGCCGCTCACTGGAAACTCAGGCGGTATCAATGCCAGCCGAGGTGGCCGTTGTCATTATCAATTCCAACGTCAAACGGGGGTTGGTGGACAGTGAATACAACACGCGCCGCAAACAATGTGAGGAAGCAGCCCGTTTCTTTGGTGTTAAGGCGCTACGCGATGTCACTTCAGCACAATTTTTAGCAGCTCAGCATCAACTGGATCCTACCGTCGCCAAACGTGCGCGCCATGTGATCAATGAAAACGAGCGTACCTTGGCGGCTGCCGCCGCATTAACCGCCGGTAACCTGAGCTTGATGGGGACACTGATGGCTGAATCGCACGCTTCAATGCGTGATGATTTTGAAATCACTGTACCGCCAATCGATACCTTGGTGACAATCGTGAAACAGGTGATTGGTGACCGTGGCGGGGTGCGTATGACCGGTGGCGGTTTTGGCGGCTGCATTGTGGCACTGATGCCCGTAGATTTAGTCGAGCCAGTGCGTGCCACTGTCGCCCAGGAATACCCACGGCAAACCAATGGGCTGAAAGAAACTTTTTATGTCTGTAAACCATCACAAGGATCTGGCTTATGTTAACCAATAAACCTGCACTAGCCCCTGATGGGCAGCCATTCACCCTCACGACCCTGCGTAATAGCGGGGGAATGACTATCACCCTCATGGATTGGGGTGCGACTTGGCTTTCTGCCGTGTTGCCGCTGAAATCAGGCGAGAAACGCGAACTGCTATTGGGCTGCCAATCTCCAGAACAGTATTTGCATCAAAGTGCTTATCTAGGGGCAACTGTCGGCCGTTATGCCAACCGCATTGCTAATTCCAAACTGTTGATCGCAGGCAAAACTTACCCCTTGATTGCCAATCAGGGACCTCACCAGTTACATGGCGGGCCCGGAGGTTTTCATGCGCGCCGCTGGCAAATTGTGGCACAAGATGAACAACACATCGTATATCAATTATATTCTCCCCATGGTGACCAAGGGTTTCCTGGGAATCTGGACGTCACACTCACCTATCGGTTGACCGACAACCATCGGCTGGAAATTGAGTATCAGGCGCAAACTGATCGCACTTGCCCCGTCAATCTGACCAACCATGCCTACTTCAACTTGGATGGTGCAGGACAAGACGCCAGGCAACAGCGTTTGCAACTGTTCGCCGACAGCTATCTGCCGGTAGACAGCGAAGGGATCCCTTGTGCCGACCTGACCCCGGTCACTGATACCGGCATGGATTTCCGCCAACCGAAAACCATTCAGCAAGACTTACTGCGTGATCGCTGCCAACAACGGGTTAAAGGTTATGACCATGCCTATCTGCTGTCTCCTTCTTGTCAGACATTGAGCAACCCTGCCGCCCATTTGTGGTCAGCTGATGGTCAGGTCAAAATGACGCTATTCACAACGGCACCTGCAATACAGTTTTATGGTGGAAATTATCTAGCGGGAACACCAGCACGTGATGGCGGCAGCTACGATATTTACGCTGGCGTGGCGCTGGAAAGTGAATTTTTGCCCGACAGCCCGAACCACCCTGAATGGCCGCAACCTGACTGTTGGTTACAACCCGGACAACGGTACCAGAGCGCCACACATTATCAGTTTGAGCCAATCGGTCACTCAGCTTGATTTAGCGTTAAAGGTTGACTGCTATAGTATAATGATTATCGTTATTATTATGATGACGCGTGATTAAGGAGTCAGGCTATGGCAACAACCAAGTTGGTACTGGTACGTCACGGTGAAAGTCTGTGGAACAACGAGAACCGCTTTACCGGTTGGTATGATGTTGATCTTTCAGATAAAGGCCGTAGCGAAGCCAAAGCAGCAGGTAAACTGTTAAAAGAGGAAGGTTTCACTTTTGACTTTGCTTATACCTCGGTACTCAAGCGGGCTATCCACACATTGTGGCGTATTCTGGACGAACTGGACCAAGTCTGGTTACCCACCGAAAAAACCTGGAAGCTGAATGAGCGCCACTACGGCGCATTGCAAGGGCTCAATAAAGCTGAAACCGCAGAGAAATATGGTGACGAGCAGGTGCTACAATGGCGTCGTGGTTTTGCCGTCACCCCACCAGCATTAACCAAAGCAGATGAACGCTACCCAGGGCATGACCCACGCTACTCAGCACTGAGCGAAAAAGAGCTGCCCCTAACCGAAAGCCTGGCATTAACAATTGAACGTGTGATCCCTTACTGGAACCAAGAGATCCTGCCGCGAATCAAACGCGGTGAACGCGTTATCGTTGCCGCCCACGGCAACTCGTTACGCGCCTTGGTGAAATATCTCGATAAGATGAGCGAAGATGAGATTATCGAGCTGAATATCCCAACGGGCGTCCCTTTGGTGTATGAATTCGATGAGCACTTCAACCCAGTTAAACGCTACTATCTGGGTAATGCTGACGAGATCGCCGCCAAAGCAGCGGCGGTAGCCAATCAGGGTAAAGCGAAGTAATCCCCGCTAACCAGCAGGACGTGCCCAGTATTGGCTGGGCACGGACACTGACGTTGACCACGTTTAGGCCCAGTTCGGTGACCTCGTTATGCTGATGAATTTTGGCAGCTGCTTTGAGCACTAACCGAGCTGCCTAACTGGCAGCCCCGCCAGGGGATCATTGAACCTCATCCATAAGGCTCACCTTGCGGGCCAGCACCAGTGCTGGCTGCCTACAGGCAACTCTAATTATTTTGGGTATATACATGCTGTTGGTGACCGTTTTACCGATCATCTCATAAAGTCCAGACCCTGCTAGTGCGGGGCCTGGAAAACTAACTATCAGCTACGGCGTACTTTTACCGCTGCGGCCAATTCACGCAGGACAGTTTCGGTATCTTCCCAGCCAATGCAAGCATCGGTCACGCTTTTACCATAAACCAGCGGCTCACCACTTTCCAGATTCTGATTCCCTTCCACCAGGTGACTTTCGATCATGACACCAATAATGGCTTGATCACCCGCACATAATTGATTGCAAACATCGGTATTGACGTCCAACTGCTTTTTAAACTGCTTGCTACTGTTAGCATGGCTGAAATCGATCATCACTCGTGGTGGCAAACCCGCTTTAACCAGGCCATCCTTCACTTGCTTCACATGTGCTGCACTGTAGTTTGGCTCCTTGCCACCACGCAGGATGATATGGCAATCACCATTCCCCCCCGTGTTCACAATGGCAGAATGCCCCCACTTGGTGACAGACAGGAAGCAGTGCGCGGCACTCGCTGCATTAATGGCGTCAATGGCAACTTTAATCGTACCGTCAGTACCATTCTTAAAACCAACCGGACAAGAGAGGCCAGAGGCCAGCTCACGGTGCACTTGAGATTCAGTCGTCCGCGCACCAATAGCCCCCCAACTCATCAGGTCTGCCAGATATTGAGGCGTGATCATATCGAGAAATTCACCCGCCGTCGGTAAACCAGCATCATTAATATCCAGCAATAACTTACGTGCCAGACGCAAGCCTTCATTGATCTGGAAGCTGTTATCCATCTGTGGATCATTAATCAACCCTTTCCAGCCAACGGTGGTGCGTGGCTTTTCAAAATAGACGCGCATCACTATCTCTAACTCACCACCAAGCTCCTGGCGCAGTTTCAGCAGACGTGTCGCATACTCTTTTGCTGCATGAGTATCGTGAATAGAGCAAGGGCCAATCACCACCAGCAGACGATCATCATTGCCACGAAGGATGTTGTGGATAGCATTACGCGCTTGTGACACCGTTTCAGCCGCTTGTAGAGTGGCAGGAAACTTCTCCAACAGAGCCACCGGTGGCAGGAGTTCCGTGATTTGTTTAATACGTAAATCGTCATTTTGATAATTCATAGCTTTTCCATTAGGTATCGGTGTATTGCACAATGCGCAGAGACTTACCAATCTAGCGGCTGTAGCTGTTGCTGTAAATCATCTTTATGTCGCCGTTGGCATTGTGGCAGCTACCGTGCTGCCGTCTCAATGCCGAGAGATATTGATGCTATCTGTCAGCGACCAGGTAAATGTGCAGCAAACTCCAACATGCGGTTAAGCGGGATAAGCGCCTTATCACGCAGTGTTTCATCCACCAGGATCTCATGCTGTGCACCCATCTGCTCCAACCCTTCAGCAATGGCTTGCAAGCCGTTCATCGCCATCCATGGACAATGTGCGCAACTGCGACAGGTTGCCCCTTCCCCCGCCGTAGGGGCTTCGAATAGCTCTTTATCCGGGCAAGCCTGTTGCATCTTGTAAAAGATACCGCGATCAGTAGCCACAATCAGTTGCGGGTGAGGTAGTTTGGTTGCCGCTTGAATCAACTGGCTGGTTGACCCAACCGCATCAGCCAGTTCGATCACCGCATGGGGAGACTCTGGATGCACCAATATTGCCGCATTGGGGTAGAGCGCCTTCATACGCAACAGCGCTTGCGTTTTAAACTCATCATGAACGATACAAGCCCCTTGCCAGCACAGTACATCCGCCCCTGTTTGCTTTTGTACATAATGACCAAGATGCCGATCCGGTGCCCAGATAATTTTCTCACCGAGGCTATCAAGGTGTTCAATCAATTCAACCGCAATACTGGAAGTGACAACCCAATCGGCACGGGCTTTGACTGCCGCTGAAGTATTGGCATAAACCACCACGGTCCGCTCAGGGTGACTGTCGCAAAAAGCGTTAAACTCCGCCGCTGGACAGCCAAGATCCAGTGAGCATTCGGCATGCAATGTTGGCATCAATACCTGTTTTTCCGGGCTGAGGATTTTAGCTGTTTCCCCCATAAAACGCACCCCAGCAACCAGTAACGTTGAGGCCGGATGTCGGCTGCCAAAACGCGCCATTTCCAGTGAATCTGCAACACATCCCCCCGTTTCCTCTGCGAGAGCCTGGATTTCAGGATCAGTATAGTAATGAGCCACCATCACGGCATCCCGTTGCTTGAGTAACGTTTTAATCTTTTGGCGATAAAATGCTTTTTCTGCTCCATCTAACGGTTGCGGTTTTGGAGGGAATGGGTACACCGCAGCATTGATATCAAACATTTCACTCATTACTTTTATCTCTTCAACGGGTTGGATGTTTGCTTATTGGTACTCGCTTACTCTTGGCAAACAACCTTGTTTGTTATACTAAACAAAATACCGCAATTTTTGTATTGAGTCGCTGTTATTTTCAGTAAAAATTGATTTCTGTTTAATAGATTAAAATTTGGGTGTTTGAAGGGGGTGGAACAATGGCAATACTTGGGTGTGGTCAGGTATGACTTGGTGGGATTTGAGTGATTGAATGTTTGGGGATGGTTCAGTGCTATATGAGGAGATGGTGGGTCGTGCAGGATTCGAACCTGCGACCAATTGATTAAAAGTCAACTGCTCTACCGACTGAGCTAACGACCCATGTTAGTGGTGGGTGATGACGGGCTCGAACCGCCGACCCCCTCCGTGTAAAGGAGATGCTCTACCAACTGAGCTAATCACCCACTGCATGGTTACTGCTTACTAGATACTTAAATTGGTGGGTCGTGCAGGATTCGAACCTGCGACCAATTGATTAAAAGTCAACTGCTCTACCGACTGAGCTAACGACCCATCATTGTGAGCTAACTACTCAAAACATGGTTACTACTTATAAAGCCACATCTGTTATTGAGTGGTGTAGGATTGATTCGTCCTTCGTCCTCACCCTACGGGCAACGCTGCGCGTTGTCGTCTCGCTTCGCTCGGCTCGAACCTGCGAGCAATTGATTAAAAGTCAACTGCTCCACCGACTGAGCTAACGACCCAATTTTCTGTCACTTTGACACTTAACAAGATGTCTTGGCAACGGCGGCATATATTACTAATTTATCTTGGCAGCGCAACCTAAATTTTTACTTAAAAGGTTCAACTGCTTGTTCTTCACGCGAATGAGCCCAGAATTCAACCAAATCGACTAAATTCCGGGCTCAAATTTTGCTTATAAACTCGCTTCGCGTTTCTTGGCCTGTTTGGCCGCATCGCTGGTTGGGTATAACTTAATCACCTGCTGGTAAACGGCTTTGGCTTTATCCATTTGCCCTTTTTCCTGCATGATCACCCCAACTTTATACATCGCATCCGGTGCCTTCGGCGATTTAGGATAATTCTTTACCACTACTGCAAAATAGTAGGTCGCATCATCCTTTTTACCTTTGTTGTAAAGCAACTGCCCTAGCCAATAGTTGGCGTTAGGTTGGTAAGTCGACTGCGGATACTGCTTAATAAAAGCCTGAAAGGCGGTGATCGCCTCATCATACTGTTTTTTTTCCAGCGCCAGTGAAACCGCTGAATTGTAGTCGCTGTTCTCATCGCCACTACTTGCTGGAGCCGCAGTGGTGCCGGTAGAAGAATTGCTTGCGCTATCCCCAGATGTGGCAGCCGTTGCCCCTACGGCGGCCCCAGCGGCAGCACCCGCTGAACTCTGCGCACCATTCTGGCCAAGACTATCAATTTGCTGATAGAGCTGTTTCTGACGTTCAACTACCTGATTCAGCTGATACTGATTTTCCTGAATCTGCCCACGCAGTGAATCTATATCGCGTTGATTATCAGAGAGTTGTTGCTGAAGTTGATTTAAGAGCTGACTTTGAGCATTGCTAATCCGCTCAAGTGATGTGACACGGTCTTCGACCGAGCCTGAGCCGACATTACTGATTGGCGCTTGGGCAGTAGCGGCCCATGGAGCCGCTACGCCAACCAGTAACGACAGACTCAACAGGTGATGTCTGAAGTTACTGTTCATGCGATTCTCTTAGTAAACCAGAACGGCACGACGGTTTTTAGCCCAAGCCGCTTCATCGTGGCCCAGTACTGCTGGTTTCTCTTTACCGTAGGAAACGATAGAGATCTGGTCAGCAGAAACACCTTTACCTTGCAGGTACATTTTGACGGCGCTAGCACGACGCTCGCCCAAAGCGATGTTGTATTCTGGCGTACCGCGCTCATCCGCGTGACCTTCAACAGTCACTTTATAAGATGGATTGTTACGCAGGAATGCCGCATGAGCATCCAGCATCTGAGTGAAATCAGAGCCAATGTCATATTTGTCAAAAGCAAAGTAAACAATATTGTTTCTCTGCAGTTCTTGCATCTGCAAACGAGCTTGGTCTTCAGAAGACAGGTTGCTGCTGCCATTTTCTGTGCCGTTGCCAGCGCCCATACCAGATTGGTCATTGTTTGCGCTTTTGTTAGAACTACAAGCCGCTACCGCCAAAATTGGCAATGCCAGCATAAGCCCCTTCAGCATTTTATTGAGTTGCATTTCTTTGATCCTTTTATAGTTTGCCATACATATTTGTATATGCATTACAGATACGGCGACCAGGCAGGAAATTTGACCTGTCCATCAGTTGCCGGAAGACGCGCTTTGAAACGCCCATCAGTCGACACCAACTGCAGCACGGAGCCCATACCTTGCGTGGAGCTAAAGATCACCATGGTGCCGTTTGGAGCGATACTGGGTGTTTCATCCAGGTACGTATCCGTTAATACTTGAACGGCACCCGAACCAAGATCTTGCTTGGCAATATGCTGAGCACCACTATTGGTACTTACCATTACCAAGAATTTACCGTCAGCACTCACATCAGCGTTCTGATTCTGAGCCCCTTCCCAAGTCAGGCGTTGTGGTGTGCCACCACTGGCACTGACTTTATAAATCTGAGGACGCCCCCCCTGATCAGAGGTAAAGGCCAACGATTGACTATCCGGGAACCAAGTGGGTTCAGTATTATTGCTGCGACCATCAGTAATCTGAGAGATCTGACCTGACCCCAGATTCATCACATACAGGTTAAGGCTACCGCTCTTGGAAAGTGCAAAAGCCAAGCGCGAACCATCCGGCGAAAATGCTGGCGCGCCATTATGGCGTGGGAACGAAGCAACCTGGCGGATAGCGCCGCTAGCCAACGTCTGGATAACCAGAGCTGAACGGCCGCTCTCGAAGGTCACATACGCCAATTTACTTCCATCAGGTGACCAGGCAGGTGACATCAGTGGTTCAGGTGAGCGGTGCACTACGAACTGGTTATAGCCATCATAATCGGCTACACGCAGCTCATGTGGGAATTTGCCACCATTAGTATGGACAACATAAGCAATACGGGTCCGGAACGCACCTTTGATACCCGTCAGCTTTTCAAACACTTCATCACTGGCGGTATGTGCAGAATAACGTAACCACTGCTTGGTGATCTTATATTGGTTCTGCGCTAGAACAGTACCAGGAGCCCCTGATGTATCAACCAGTTGATAGGAAACCAGGTAACTGCCATCGGCACCAGGCTGAACCTGGCCAACCACCACCGCATCAATACCCAGTGCAGTCCAGGCTGCTGGCGTTACTTCAGCTGCCGTAGAGGGCTGTTGCGGCATACGGGCCACATCAATAGGGTTAAACTTGCCGCTATTGCGTAGATCCGCACCAATAATCTGACCAATATCTTCTGGAGGGCTACCGGGCCCCGCCCATTTGAACGGTACCACGCCAATAGGGCGAGCAGAGTCGACGCCTTGGGTGATTTCAATGCGAACTTCCGCGTGTAACACGGATACCCACAGTACTAAAAAACTTAATACTACTCGAAGTGCCTGCTTCATCTCATCTCCCTTATCCAGGCAGGATGCCTACGATAAATTAGCAGAATTTTAACAAACCAACAAAACGATAGGATCCCTGTTGGTTACCTTGATTCATTCTTGGGGTATGACTCAATTAAAAAATCATTATTCTGGCTTAAATGTAATGGGTACATTCTTGAACACTTCATACACTGCCGGAGTCGGTGGTTTGGGAATATGAGCCTGCTTAGCCGCAGCAATTGCTGCCTGGCACAGAGCGGGATCACCCCCTTCAGACTTAATATCAATCAACAAACCATCGGGTGCCAGTTTAATCCGTAAATCGCACGTTCTTCCTTTGTAAAGATCAGCATCATAAAACTTGCTCTGAATGGCTGCGGTAATCTGCCCCAGATAGCCACTAATATCGGCACCACTAGCCCCAGCGGTCTTGGCGTTACCTTGACCAGCAGGTTTACCATCCCCTTGCGCTTTAGCACCGCCACCTTTCGGCGCGTTCTTGCCATCAGCCAAGCCACCAAATAAATCATCGACTTCAGCCGCCTTTTTCTTATCATCAGCGGCTTTTTTAGCTGCAGCGGCCTTCTCTGCGGCGGCTTTTTTCTCTGCTTCTGCTGCCGCTTTCTTCTCAGCGGCAGCAGCAGCGGCTTGCTTCTTCGCCTCTTCTGCCTGCTTTTTAGCTGCCTCAGCAACAGCCGCTTCTTTTTTAGCTTCCGCTTCCGCTTTCTTCTGCGCCTCTGCCTGTGCTTTGGCTATTTTATCTGCCTCGGCTTTGGCTTTCGCTGCAGCCTCCTCGGCTGCTTTCTGTTGTTCTTTCGCCTTAGCAACCGCCACCTCGGCCACTTTTTGCTGTTCAGCTTGAGCCTTGGCGTCCTGCGCCGCTTTTTCCTGCGCCGCCAAACGCTCCTGTTCCAGTTTCTTCAGGCGTTGTTGTTCTACTGCCTGCTTCTGCTGTAACTCTTCCGCCTGCTGTTCCGCTTTCTTCTGGCGCTGTTTTTCTGCACGCTGGGCATCGCTACTCTGCTGCTGCTGGCGATTATACTGCTCGACGACAGCACCCGGGTCGACCATCACTGCCCCTACTACAGAACCATCACCGCCACCGCCAGCACTCATTTCGGCGTTTTCTTGCAGTGATCCCCAAATCAACAGGGCAATCAATAGGATGTGCAGAACCACCGATACAATAACGGCGCGATTCAGCTTATCGTTTTGCTCAGTTGCCTTTACCAAAATAGATTCCCAAAAACTGGTGCTTAAACGTGTTCCCGCCAAATAAAAGCAGGAACTGGGTTACCTCTGACCTCAGGGTCAAATTGGCTGAGTCATCAGCCCTACAGAAGTTACCCCCGCTTGATGAAGAATATTTAACGCCTTGATAATCTCATCATAGGGTACTTCCTTGGCCCCACCGATCAAAAAAACCGTCTTCGGGTTAGCCGCCAAACGTGATTTGGCTTCTGCCGCCACCTGCTCTGGTGGCAACAGTTCCATGCGGTTATGATCAGCCACCAGAGTGTATTGCCCTACGCCAGAAACTTCGAGGATCACCGGTGGATTATCATCACTGGACACTGTCTTGGAATCAGTTGCATCCGGTAAATCCACCTCAACACTTTGGGTTATGATTGGCGCAGTTGCCATAAATATCAACAGCAACACCAGCAATACATCCAGCAACGGAACTATGTTGATTTCCGACTTGAGCTCCCGCCGGTTACGACCACGAACTTTCGCCATGCTACCCCCTACTTATTTGCTGTCGCTGGAGAAGGCCTGGCGATGCAGAATAGCGGTAAACTCTTCCATAAAGTTGTCGTAATTCTGGTCAAGCTTGTTAACCCGCTGGTTAAGACGATTGTAAGCCATGACGGCAGGGATCGCGGCGAATAGACCTATCGCGGTGGCAATCAATGCTTCCGCGATACCGGGTGCCACCATTTGTAAGGTTGCTTGCTTAACCGCCCCCAAGGCAATAAAAGCATGCATGATCCCCCACACCGTACCAAACAACCCAATATAGGGACTGATGGAACCCACGGTACCGAGGAATGGAATATGCGTTTCCAACATTTCCAGTTCACGATTCATGGAAATACGCATCGCTCGCGTGGCCCCTTCAATCACCGCTTCTGGCGCATGATTATTGGCACGATGTAAACGAGCAAACTCCTTGAAGCCCGAATAGAAAATTTGCTCTGAGCCAGTCAGGCTATCACGGCGCGACTGACTTTCTTGATACAAACGCGAAAGCTCGATGCCCGACCAAAACTTGTCTTCAAACGCTTCGGCGTCACGCGTTGCCGCATTCAAAATGCGTGTCCGCTGGATAATAATCGCCCAAGATGCCACTGAAAAACATATCAAAATCAACATGATAAGCTTAACCAGCAGGCTCGCCTTCAAGAATAAATCCAGGATGTTCATGTCAGTCACTGCTTAAACTCCGCGACAATAGACTTAGGAAGCGCTATCGGCTTCATTTGGTGTTGATCAATACATGCAATCAATACATCGGCCTTACTCAAAAGAGTACCATCAGAATTTATAATGCATTGAGCAAACGTAAGAGAAGCCCCGCGTATTGAGGTGATTTTACTTTTCACTTCCAGCATGTCATCAAGACGAGCGGGGTGTAGATAATCCACCGTTATACGCCGGACAGCAAAAGCGATATGTTCACTGAGCAACTGCTGTTGATGAAAGTTACGCTGGCGCAACATCTCAGTGCGTGCTCGTTCATAAAAGGCGACATAGCGAGCATGGTAAACCACCCCACCAGCATCGGTATCTTCATAGTAGACCCGAATTGGCCATCGAAATAACGTATTACTCACAAGACTTCCAAACCAATGCGATTTAACGATATTACTATACGCAAGAGAGATCGGGTTTGGAATGGGTTACTCGGGGAGAATGGAAATAATTATGGGTAAATACGGCCCATGGCATAGAGACTTAGCCCGTCAAAGGGGCTTACACCATGCTTGGGCCAGCTATTTATAAAGAAACGTAAAGTAATGCTGCCACTAGGATGATTATTGCTGGTAATGGCGCAAAAAAGGCACGCCAAAACAGCGTATGAGGCCGGAACCCAACACCGTGAACCAGACCGGCACACACTGCCCACATCAGCAACAGCCCCTGCCAAATCGCCAATGAACTGGTACGTGCGGCAAAAAGTGTGGGATCCCAAAAAATACACCCAGCCAAAATCAACGCCAACACCAATGAAAGGGCCCTTAACGGGCCCTTATCTGTGACGGCATACAGCTTATCTATCAATGCTGAACTCATCACTTACTGTCTTGCTGTGCTTTTGAATCTTCAATGTGCTCAAGCGCCAGAGCTGTAATAATACCGAAGGAACAAGCAAGAAGCGTTCCGAGGATCCAGGCAAAATACCACATGGTTTAGCTCCTTTTGCTTAGTACAGTGAATGCTTGTTGTTTTCAATAAAATTCTTATCCAAGCGACCAAACATTTTGTAGTACGACCAGATGGTGTACGCCAGAACGATAGGCACGAAGATAATCGCCACAACAGTCATCACTTGCAGCGTGAACAGGCTGGAGGTGGCATCCCACATCGTCAGACTGACATTAGGCACAGTGCTTGATGGCATAACAAACGGGAACATGGTGACACCCGCCGTCAGGATCACACAAGCACAGGTCAATGACGAGGTCACAAATGCCATTGCACCTTTCCCGAACCGCGAGAACAGGATAGTCAACAGTGGCAAAATCACCCCAAGTGCTGGCAGAGCCCACAGGATCGGATACTTGTTGTAGTTAATCAACCAGGCACCCGCTTGATGAGCAACCTCTTTGCGCAATGGGTTGGACTGCGCTGCCGTATCCAGTGCTGAAGTCACCACAAAACCATCAATACCGTACACCAACCAAACACCGGCCAGCAGGAAACATACCCCCATCACCAACGCAGAAATCTGTGCTGCTGCGCGTGAACGCAGGTAAATTTCAGCCGTGGTACGCATTTGCAGGTAAGTTGCCCCCTGAGTGACCAGCATGGTCAGGCTGACAATACCGGCCAATAGAGCAAACGGATTCAATAATCCGAAGAAGCTGCCGGTATAGAACAGGCGGGCAGTCGTGTCGATATGGAACGGCACCCCTTGCAACAGGTTGCCAAATGCCACACCAAATACCACTGCAGGCACAAAACTACCCGCAAAGATGCCCCAGTCCCACATATTACGCCAGCTGTTGTTTTCCAACTTAGAACGGTAATCAAAACCAATAGGGCGGAAAAACAACGCAGCCAACACCAGAATCATCGCAATATAGAAACCAGAGAACGCAGCAGCGTATACCATTGGCCAGGCAGCAAACAATGCACCACCGGCGGTAATCAACCATACCTGGTTACCATCCCAGTGTGGGGCAATGGCGTTGATCATTATCCGACGCTCATTATCCGTTTTACCGATAATGCGCACCAGTATGCCGACACCCATATCGAAACCATCGGTGACGGCAAAACCGATCAGCAATACGCCAACCAGGATCCACCAGATAAATCGCAATACTTCATAGTCAAACATATCTTGGACTCCTGTTTAGTGCGCTTCCTGCATGGCAGCAGTCGGTTGTTCAAAGTGATAGCGGCCAGTTTTCAAGCTGCTTGGACCCAGACGCGAATATTTGAACATCAGGTACATTTCAGCCACCAGGAACAGGGTATACAAGCCACAAATCAGCACCATCGAGAACAGGACGTCACCCGTACTCAAGGAAGAAGTAGCCAGTGCAGTAGGCAGCACTTCACCTATTGCCCATGGTTGGCGACCATATTCTGCCACAAACCAACCGGCTTCTGAGGCGATCCAAGGTAATGGAATCCCGAACAGCGCCGCACGAAGTAGCCATTTCTTCTCGCCAATACGGTTACGCAACACGCTCAAGAAAGACATACCAATGATAAACAGCATGATTACGCCACAGGCCACCATGATACGGAAGGAGAAGTATAATGGGGCTACACGTGGAATAGAGTCTTGAGTCGCTTTCTGAATCTGTGCTTCCGTGGCGTCAGCCACATTATCGGTATAACGCTTAAGCAGCATACCGTAGCCCAGATCCTGTTTCTTCTCATTGAAAGCGTCACGAACAGCAGGGTCGGTATTGCCACCACGCAGCTCTTCCAACAACTGATAAGCCTTCATACCGTTGCGGATACGTACCTGATGTTCAACCATCAAATCCTTCAGGCCGATAACCGGGGTATCAATAGAGCGGGTAGCAATCAGGCCAAGCATCCATGGAATCTGAACAGTGAACGAGTTCTCCATCTTCTCTTGATTCGGAATACCGAACAGAGTAAATGCCGCAGGTGCGGGTTGCGTTTCCCATTCAGCTTCAATAGCAGCCAGTTTGGTTCTTTGCACATCCCCCATTTCGTAACCAGATTCGTCACCCAGTACGATAACAGACAGGATCGCGGCCATACCGAAGCTGGCAGCAATAGCAAAAGAACGCTTGGCAAAAGCAATATCACGCCCTTTCAGTAGATAGTAAGAACTGACACCCAGGATAAACATCGCACCGGTGGTATAACCTGCTGCGACAGTATGGACAAATTTTACCTGTGCAACCGGGTTAAGCACCAGTTCGGAGAAGCTCAGCATCTCCATTCGCATGGTTTCAAAGTTGAATTCAGAAGCAATCGGGTTCTGCATCCAACCGTTAGCCACCAGGATCCACAACGCAGACAGGTTAGAGCCTAGGGCTACCAACCAGGTTACCGTCATGTGCTGTATCTTGCTGAGACGATCCCAACCAAAGAAGAAGAGCCCAACCAGCGTTGACTCCAGGAAGAACGCCATCAGCCCCTCAATAGCAAGTGGGGCCCCGAAGATATCACCGACGTAGTGTGAAAAGTATGACCAGTTAGTCCCGAACTGGAACTCCATAGTCAAACCGGTGGCCACACCCAGAGCAAAGTTGATTGCGAACAACTTGCCCCAGAATTTGGTCATATCTTTATAGATTTGTTTGCCTGACAGCACATATACCGTTTCCATAATTGCCAACAAAAACGCCATCCCCAGCGTTAATGGGACAAATAGGAAGTGGTACATCGCCGTTAAAGCAAACTGTAAGCGCGACAGTTCGACAATATCAAACATCTTGACTCCTTGCTCCTCGCAGGAAGACTACAATTTGCGGTTATCGGTATGACTTAATCAAGAATAGCCGATAATACTTCGCAGTGAATGCCTTTAAACACAACAAGTTTTATTCAACCTTGCCGTTTTCACTCCTGGATTGTTACCCCCCATAAAGGCGAGCAAAAACACAGCAATGAAAACCAACAGTAGGTAACAAATGCAACAAGATCAACCATTCCTAATTACACAATGGCATGATACTCGTCAAAGCACACACAATAAATAGGTTTTTACGTGACCTGTGTTAGAGTTTTGGTGACAGGTCAAAAACCAGTCCAAAGCGAGCGCTGGGTTTATTTTGATCTAAAACAATTTAAGCCATTCTGAATATGATTACCAGATTAATTACCTAATTAATAGAACCCGCACTACAGACAGTAAATCAATGCGTTAATTGTTCTTTATTGATATATCATTGTTAATTTGATGTGAATGAAAATACATTTTATTGTACTTTCAATTAAGTAATACACGTCATTATTCACGTCTGCTTATACTTCACAGTTTCTGCATACGGCCCATATCCAAACTGTCAGTAATAATAATTCCTATTAAGATAAATGCATCGTTAAAAAAAAGGCCACCTCAATGGGTGGCCAGTCAGAAAATTTATCCGTCATGATTCAAGCAGCCAAGGTGAGTGGCTAATGCTTACGCTGTCATATAAATCAAACGGAATATTGTCATCCGATCAACGCATTAGCACCGCTTTCACTGCATCACCAATATCAGCCAGGCTGCGTACTGTTTTCACCCCTGCGGCCTCTAGAGCAGCGAATTTCTCATCAGCAGTCCCTTTGCCACCGGCAATAATTGCACCCGCATGGCCCATACGCTTACCTTTAGGCGCAGTAACACCAGCAATGTAACCAACAACCGGCTTGGTTACATGCGCTTTGATATAAGCTGCAGCATCTTCTTCCGCACTACCACCAATCTCACCGATCATCACTATCGCTTCTGTTTGCGGATCTTGCTCAAACATTTTCAGGATATCGATGAAATTAGATCCCGGAATCGGATCACCACCGATGCCGACACAAGTAGACTGACCGAGGCCTGCATCAGTGGTCTGTTTTACCGCCTCATAAGTCAGCGTACCGGAACGGGAAACAATCCCCACTTTGCCAGGTAGGTGTATATGGCCAGGCATAATACCAATCTTGCACTCCCCTGGTGTGATCACCCCAGGACAGTTAGGGCCGATCATCCTGACACCCGCTTCATCAAGCTTCACTTTCACCGTCAACATATCCAGGGTTGGGATACCTTCTGTGATAGTGATAATCAATTTGATGCCAGCATCAATCGCTTCCAGAATCGAGTCTTTACAAAATGGTGCAGGAACATAAATTACCGATGCCGTCGCGCCAGTGGCTGCCACAGCTTCACGTACGGTGTTGAATACGGGCAAACCAAGGTGCTGAGTTCCCCCTTTACCCGGCGTCACCCCACCGACCATTTTCGTGCCATAAGCAATTGCTTGCTCTGAATGGAAGGTCCCTTGGCTACCCGTGAAACCCTGGCAAATGACTTTGGTGTTTTTATCGATCAAAATGGACATTATTATTTCCCCTCCACGGCAGCAACAACTTGCGAAGCCGCATCACTCAGGCTAGTTGCAGCAATGATATTCAGCCCACTGTCTGCCAATTTCTTGGCACCGAGCTCTGCGTTGTTCCCTTCCAGACGGACCACCACCGGGACATTAACACCCACTTCAGCTACCGCACCAATGATGCCTTCAGCAATCAGATCACAACGCACGATACCGCCGAAAATGTTCACGAAAACCGCTTTCACCTTCTCATCAGAGAGGATGATTTTAAACGCTTCAGTCACACGCTCTTTGGTTGCTCCACCACCCACATCAAGGAAGTTAGCGGGTTCGCCACCGTGTAACTTCACAATGTCCATGGTCCCCATCGCCAGACCGGCACCATTCACCATGCAACCGATGTTGCCATCAAGAGCAACATAATTCAGCTCCCATTGGGCAGCGCGGGATTCACGCTCATCTTCTTGGGAAAGATCACGCATTTCACGTAGCTCAGGTTGGCGGAACAACGCATTGCCATCCGCCCCCAGTTTGCCATCCAGGCACACCAGGTCACCCTGTTTGGTGATCACCAGCGGGTTAATCTCCACCATCGCCAGGTCACGCTCCAGGAACAACGTCGCCAATCCCATAAAGATCTTGCTGAATTGACCGACCTGCTTGCCACTCAAACCCAGTTTGAATGCCAGCTCACGGCCTTGATATGGCTGCGGGCCAGCCAGTGGGTCAATGATGGTTTTGTGGATCAGCTCTGGCGTTTCTTCCGCCACTTTCTCGATCTCAACACCACCTTCGGTGGAAGCCATAAACACGATACGGCGACTTGCACGATCAATGACCGCACCTAAATAGAGTTCTTTATCAATATCAGTGGCGGTTTCTACCAGGATCTGGTGCACCGGTTGCCCCAACGCATCTGTCTGATAAGTCACCAAACGTTTGCCTAACCAAGCTTCGGCAAACGCGCGGATCTCTTCCTTTTTGCTTACCAGTTTAACGCCACCTGCTTTACCACGGCCACCAGCATGAACCTGACATTTCACAACCCACGGACCGGAGCCAATTTTAGAGGCGGCTTCTTCTGCTTCACGCGGTGTATTACAGGCATAACCGGTTGGTACTGACATGCCATACCGAGCAAATAGCTGTTTTGCCTGATATTCGTGTAAATTCATGATGTTCTATCCATTCAGATCTGAAAATTTCAGCCGAGTCACTTTCGCGGAAGCCCGCATGATCTATCGGCCACGTAGCACAGAGTTTGGGATCAGTCTCCTTCTCCCATAGATACCCGTCGCCATTTGAACTGCTGAGACATTAATTTCTCCACGACAGCTCATCCTTGAGCCTTGCTACATCACCTTCTGCGGCAATGTAAATCCGTTTACGTCGAGGGATTAAACGTCCAGCAACAGACGGGCCGGATCTTCCAACATCTCTTTTACCGCCACCAGGAAGCCCACAGACTCTCTTCCATCAATCAGGCGATGGTCATAAGAAAGCGCCAGATACATCATCGGTAGGATCACGACCTGACCATTAACCGCCATTGGACGATCTTTGATGGCATGCATCCCTAGAATGGCACTTTGTGGTGGGTTGATGATCGGAGTGGACATCAATGAACCGAATACCCCGCCATTGGTAATAGTGAAATTACCTCCGGTGAGCTCTTCCACTGTCAACTTGCCATCACGGCCTTTAATCGCCAGTTCTTTAATTTTCTTCTCGATGTCCGCCATGCTCAGCGTATCGACATCACGCAGCACAGGGGTAACCAAACCACGAGGTGTCGATACCGCGATACTGACATCAAAGTAGTTGTGATAAATCACATCACTACCATCAATTGAAGCGTTGACTTCCGGGAAGCGTTTCAACGCTTCAACCACCGCTTTAATGTAGAAGGACATGAAACCCAGACGAACCCCATGACGTTTTTCAAAGGCTTCACCGTACTGGGTACGCAGATCCATAATCGGCTGCATGTTGATTTCGTTAAAGGTAGTCAGCATTGCGGTGCTGTTCTTCGCCTCCAGCAAACGTTCTGCTACACGTTTACGCAGGCGAGTCATTGGTACACGCTTTTCACTGCGCCCAGTCAGCACAGGTTGCGGAGCTACCACTGGAGCAACAGGCTCTGCCGCACTTTTTTGCTGAGTTGCCAGGTGAGCTTCCACATCTTCACGGGTGATTCGCCCCCCAACCCCACTGCCTTTAATCGCGGCTGCGTCAAGGTCATTGGCCGCAATCAGGCGGCGAATCGCCGGGCTCAGTGCCTCATTGCTCTCGTCATTCAGGCTGGCAGTGGCGCGTTGCGCCGGGGTAGGTTGCACGCTCTGACTCTTCTCTTCAGTCGGCATACCGGAACTATCACCCAAACGGATACGGCCAAGAATCTGGCGTGAGGTCACTGTCGCCCCTTCATCCTCCAGTAATACATCAAGGATGCCCGCTTCACTGGCAGGAACTTCCAACACCACTTTGTCTGTTTCGATTTCAACCAACACATCATCACGGTTGACTTTATCACCTGGTTTTTTATGCCAAGTGGCCACCGTGGCATCGGCAACCGATTCAGGCAGGTCAGGAACCAGAATATCTACGCTACTCATTAGCTTTCCTTTAATTTTTTAATCAATATTCAGCGCGTCATTCACCAGCGCCTGTTGCTGCTGCTGGTGTACGGACAAGTAACCTACGGCCGGAGAAGCAGAGGCTGGGCGTCCGGCATAACGTAACGAAGCCCCGGACGGAATCACGTCACGGAAGTTATGCTGGCTGCAATACCATGCCCCTTGATTCAATGGCTCCTCTTGGCACCAGACAAAATCATGCACATGAGCATATTGCTTCAACACCGCTTGCACAGCTTGGTGCGGGAACGGGTACAACTGCTCAATACGCACAATCGCAACATCTTTCTGGTCATTCTTGCGGCGTTGTTCCAGTAGATCGTAATAAACCTTACCCGAACAGAGCACCACACGTTTAACGGCTTTCGGTGCCAGTTCGTCGACTTCGCCAATCGCCAACTGGAAAGACCCATTTGCCAGTTCATCCAGAGAGGAAATGGCTAATGGATGGCGCAATAGAGACTTCGGTGACATGACCACCAATGGGCGGCGCATACTGCGCAGCGCCTGACGGCGTAACATATGGTAAACCTGTGCTGGCGTAGACGGAATGCAGACCTGCATATTCTGTTCTGCACAGAGTTGCAGGTAACGTTCCAGACGAGCTGACGAGTGTTCCGGCCCCTGCCCCTCATACCCATGAGGCAACAACATCACAAGACCACACATACGGCCCCACTTCTGCTCACCCGAACTAATGAACTGGTCGATCACTACCTGAGCACCATTGGCAAAGTCACCAAATTGCGCCTCCCAGATAGCCAGCGTACGGGGCTCAGCGGTGGCATAACCATATTCAAATGCTAAAACAGCCTCTTCAGACAGAACGGAGTCCCAGACATTGAACACCCCCTGTCCGCTGTGAATATTAGCCAACGGTATATAAACAGAGCCATTTTTCTGGTTATGGACCACAGCATGACGGTGGAAGAAAGTTCCACGACCGGCATCCTCACCGGAAATACGGATCGGAGTACCCTCATCCAGCAGCGTTGCATAAGCCAGGGTTTCTGCCGCTCCCCAGTCAAATGGTTTATTGCCCGCAGCCATCTCGGCACGATCACCGTAGATTTTTGCCACCCGTGACTGCATTTCGATCGCTTCAGGTACTGTGCTGATACGCTGTGCCAGTTCCTGCAGACGTTTCATCTCGACCTTGCTAGGATAATCAGCATCCCATTCATGGTTCAGGTAGGGCGACCAGGTGAAAGAGTGCAGATTCATCGGACGCCACTCTTCAACCACACAGTCACCACGATCAAGTGCATCACGGTATAGGTTGACCATTTCCGTGGCATCTTCCAGGCTGGCAATGTTCTCTTCCGCCAGAACATCGGCGTAGATTTTACGTGGTGTTGGGTGTTTCTTGATCTTTTGATACATCACTGGCTGGGTAGCACTTGGCTCATCCGCTTCGTTATGCCCATGACGGCGATAACAGACCAGATCGATCATAACGTCACGCTTGAAGGTATTACGGAAATCCAACGCCAAACGGGTCACAAAGGCGACTGCCTCTGGATCATCAGCATTCACATGGAATATCGGCGCCTGCACCATTTTGGCGATATCGGTACAGTATTGTGTCGAACGGGCATCTAGCGGGTTCGAGGTAGTAAAACCAATCTGATTGTTGATCACGATACGCACAGTGCCGCCGACTTCATAGCCACGAGCCTGCGACATATTCAGGGTTTCCTGCACTACCCCTTGGCCGATGATAGCCGCGTCACCATGGATGGAGATTGGCAACACCATATTGCTGCGTGCCTCATCTAAACGATCACGACGCGCACGTACCGAGCCCATAATCACCGGGCTGACAATTTCCAGATGCGATGGGTTAAACGCCAACGCCAGGTGAACCATCCCCCCCTCGGTTTCGACATCAGAGGAGAAGCCTTGGTGATATTTAACATCACCGGTGCCTAAGTGTTCATTATGCTTACCAGCAAACTCATCGAATAAGTCCGCTGGTTTTTTGCCCAACACGTTAATCAGCACGTTCAAACGGCCGCGGTGTGCCATCCCCAGTACCACTTCTCGGGTACCATTTTTGCCGGCATGACGTATCATTTCTTTCAACATCGGTACCAGCGCATCACCCCCTTCCAGCGAAAAACGTTTGGCCCCTGGGAATTTTGCCCCCAGGTAACGCTCCATCCCTTCAGCGGCAGTGAGTTCACTCAGGAAACGACGCTTTTCATCTGCGGTAAAGCTCGCCAGCCCTGCCACAGATTCAATGCGTTGCTGAATCCAGCGTTTCTCTTCGGTATTGGTGATATGCATGTATTCAGCACCGATGGAACCACAATAGGTCTGTTTCAGTGCTGCATACAAATCACTTAATTTCATGGTTTCTTTGCCAATAGCAAAAGAACCCACATTGAACGTTTCCTGAAAATCGGCCTCGGTCAAATTGTGATACGCTGGCTCGAGATCCAGCACCCGCTCCTGTTTCCACAAGTCAAGTGGATCAAGGTTTGCGTGCTGATGCCCACGGAAACGGAAGGCGTTAATCAGTTGCAAAACCTTAACTTGTTTAGCATCTGTTTCCGGGTCATTGATTGATGAGTTATAACGTGCGGGTTCTTTCGCCAGGCGGCGGAAATAATCTCGCGTTTGGGAGTGGAGCTGGTCGGGTTTGACACCCGCGGTGGGTAGCTGTTGAAAAATGGACCGCCAGCTATCTTCAACGGAACTCGGATCGGTCAAAAAGTCTTCATAGAGCTGTTCTATGTACGACTGGTTCGCGCCCGCTAGATAGGAGGAATCCAGCCAGGCCTTCATTGCGCCGTTCTGCATTATGATCCCTTAAGCTTTTAAAGCTTCAGTTTTCGCCGTGGTTAACATAATTACCGTACTAATACGGTTCGTCATAAAAACGGTTCACTCGACGTGCTTGTACCCTGGATTTTCTTACTCACAACCCTGAAACACCACCCCTTGTGGAGCAACTGGCTACGACCGGAAATTCATCGGGTAAAAACGTATAAACACTCACTGCACGTTCTGTTTTGGACCTTACGGCCCAGCAAGGAACCTCTAAAAACTGGCGGAAAACGTCGGTTGCCGATCGCCAGCCCCTAAGTCAGCTTTTAGAGATCCCCTTCCTTGGAATGTAAACCGGAAATAAGCTCGGCGTTACATCTATTTCCATCGCCATTCAAGCTGGCAGGGGGTAAAGCCCCTGCCGCTGGAATCAGCTTAGGCCTCTGTTATGCACCACGCTGCAGTAACATCGACTTGATATGACCAATTGCACGCGTCGGATTCAAGCCCTTAGGACAAACACTGACACAGTTCATAATACTGTGACAACGGAAAACACTGAAAGCATCATCCAAAGAATCCAATCTTGCTGCCGTTTCTGTATCGCGGCTGTCAATCAGGAAGCGATAGGCTGCTAACAGACCGGCAGGGCCGATAAATTTATCCGGATTCCACCAGAACGACGGGCAAGACGTTGAACAACAAGCGCAGAGAATACACTCGTACAAGCCATCCAATTTTGCCCGATTTTCCGGTGACTGCAAATGCTCGCGAGCGGGTGGATTCGTACCATCATTCAGTAAAAACGGCTTAATTTTTTCATACTGAGTATAAAACTGCCCCATATCAACCACCAAGTCACGTACAACGGGTAACCCAGGTAGTGGACGGATCACTATCTTATTGTTGCCTTTACGCAACGATGAGATCGGCGTGATACAGGCCAAGCCATTCTTGCCATTCATATTGACGCCATCTGAGCCACAAACCCCTTCACGGCAAGAGCGGCGAAACGACAAGGTCGGATCTGTTTCTTTCAGTTGGATCAACGCATCCAGCAACATCATATCGCGCCCCTCTTCCGCTTCGAGGGTGTAATCCTGCATATGCGGGGCGTTATCAACATCCGGATTATAGCGATAGATAGAGAACTCGAGTTTCATCAGTCTGGCTCCGCAATTAGTAAGAACGCACTTTCGGCGGGAATGCTGCACGCAGTTTCGGCTGCATGTTCACTTCACGGCGCGTCATGCTTTCAGAGTGCGGCAGATAGAGCGAATGACACAACCAGTTGTTATCGTCCCGATCCGGGAAGTCAAAGCGGCTATGCGCACCACGGCTCTCAGTACGGAAATTGGCTGAAACCGCAGTAGAATAAGCCGTCTCCATCAGGTTATCCAACTCCAGGCACTCAATACGCTGGGTATTGAATTCGCTAGATGTATCATCCAACCGGGCATTCTTCAGGCGTTCACGTAGCACATTCAACTCTGCCAACCCTTTCGCCATAGCATCACCTTCACGGAACACCGAGAAATTATTCTGCATACAGGATTGCAACGCTTTACGGATTTCAACCGGATCTTCACCAGATTGGGTATTGTTCCAACGGTTCAAACGCTCTAGCGAGGCTTCAACATCGGATTCACTGGCATCGCGGCTTTCGCCCTGCTCAGCCAAGGACTCTTGCAGATGCATACCCGCAGCACGGCCAAACACCACCAGGTCCAGTAATGAGTTGCCACCGAGGCGGTTGGCACCGTGTACTGAGACACAGGCAATTTCACCCACAGCGAACAAACCAGGCACCACGACATCTTCACCATTTTCATTGACTGTTAACGCTTGGCCAGTAACTTTGGTTGGAATGCCGCCCATCATATAGTGGCAAGTTGGGATCACTGGGATAGGTTCTTTCACTGGATCGACATGGGCGAACGTACGAGAAAGCTCTAAAATGCCCGGCAGACGTGATTCCAGAACCTCTTTGCCCAGGTGGTCCAACTTCAACTTGGCATGTGGCCCCCACGGACCATCACAACCGCGCCCTTCCCGGATTTCGATCATAATCGAACGGGCTACTACGTCGCGTCCTGCCAAGTCTTTGGCGTTGGGCGCATAGCGTTCCATAAAACGCTCACCGTGTTTGTTCAGCAGGTAGCCACCCTCACCACGGCATCCTTCGGTAACCAGCACACCCGCCCCGGCAATACCTGTTGGGTGGAACTGCCACATTTCCATATCCTGCACCGGTACACCGGCACGCAGTGCCATACCAACACCATCACCGGTGTTAATGTGAGCGTTGGTGGTGGATTGATAGATACGCCCGGCACCGCCCGTCGCCAAGATAGTTGCTTTGGCTTTGAAGTACACTACTTCACCGGTTTCGATACAGATAGCGGTGGTACCTACCACGGCACCATCCTGATTTTTAACCAGGTCCAGAGCGTACCATTCAGAGAAAATAGTGGTGTGGTTTTTCAGATTTTGTTGGTACAGCGTATGCAGCAACGCATGACCGGTACGGTCTGCGGCGGCGGCGGTACGAGCAGCCTGCTCACCGCCAAAATTCAATGACTGCCCGCCAAATGGACGCTGATAAATACGGCCATCATCCAGACGTGAGAATGGCAACCCCATATGTTCCAGCTCCAGAATCGCTTCTGGACCGGTTTTACACATATACTCGATGGCGTCCTGATCACCAATATAATCAGAACCTTTCACCGTATCGTACATGTGCCATTCCCAGTTATCTTCATGGTTGTTACCCAAGGCTACGGTAATACCACCTTGAGCCGATACCGTGTGGGAACGGGTCGGAAATACCTTTGAAAGCAGAGCACAGGTTGAGCCTGCTTGGGAAATCTGCAATGCCGCGCGCATACCTGCACCACCGGCACCAATAACAACAGCGTCAAACTCTCTGACTGGCAGTTTCATTTAAGCTCCCCACACGACGATGGTTCCGTACAGTAAATAAACCAGCAAAACCACAACAATAGCCAGTTGCAGTACCAGGCGTAACGCCAACGGCTTGATATAATCAGTCAGCACCTGCCACATTCCCACCCAGGCATGTACCAGAACCGACAATAATGTCAGCACGGTGAACACTTTGGTGATGGAACTGGCAAAGAAACCGCGCCAGACTTCATAGGTTATCGCTGGGGCGGTGATAAAAAAGCCCAGGATATAGAGAACATACAGGGTAATGACAATGGCAGAAGCACGCAGTAATAACCAGTCGTGTACGCCGTTACGCCCTAATGCAGAAACATTGTTTACCATAGGAGGACTCCAGCCAGAATTGACAGCACAACCGTCAACACGAACGCCACTTGGGCTGAACGTATACCGGTGGCTAAATTCTCTTCGATACAGCCAAAATCCATTAACAAGTGACGAATGCCACCGCAAATGTGATAGGCCAATGCAGTGAGGATCCCCCAGAAGATGAATTTCACGAAGAAGCTATTCATAATGGCAGCCGCTTGCAGGAATCCCTCTTGAGAACAGAGTGAAATGCCCAGCAGCCAGAGGAGAATACCTACGGCAACGAAAGTAATTACGCCAGAGACTCGGTGTAAGATGGACGCTATCGCAGTTACAGGAAACTGAATCGTTTGCAGATCAAGATTGACAGGTCTTTGTTTTTTCACATTTAGGCCCACACAGCTCTCATTATCTTCCTTCCTCCGGGCCTGGACAAGGTTCAGACAGCATCAAGGGTAACAAGCCCCTATACGTCAAATGGTTAAGCATCACTATCCTTTATGCTCAAACCATACGTACTTATACCCACCACATTGATACCTAGCTGCAACTTTAAATACGGGGTATATAACGCTGGGTGCTCCTACTTCAGGGTAACCCGGAGACCTGGCGGCAGTATAGGAGGTTCACATTCCCATTACAATTCCAATACAATAGCTTTAGTAACATTTCCCTCGAACAGTGATTCAGCTCACGATTATCACATTCTGTACAAAATTAATTATCTGATTTGACAATGAATCAACATCTAAATTACAAATAGTGTAAAAATCGAACCTACGATGACTGAGAGAACCTGCAGAGACGCTTTCCTTGATGCATAAGATATGCAACAGTGAATCATCATGCTGCGCATCGGGCGACGACTCGGTGCTCTACCTGCACATTTGCGTAGTGGCTCACAGAGTTAGCATTGTCAGCACTTTATTGTGAGCTACTGGCAGAGATTTAAGGTATTTCAGTAATTAATGGTTTTTAAATTAAAGCGCTAAGGAGACGGTAAATGACTGATAAGAAAGCGACGCTTAACATCAATAATGGCAAAGATCCGATCGAACTGGGTATACTCACCCCCACGCTGGGCCCCGATGTTCTTGACGTTCGCACGCTGGGCTCTAAAGGTTATTTCACCTTTGATCCCGGTTTTACCTCTACCGCTTCTTGTGAATCGAAAATAACCTTTATCGATGGCGATAAGGGCATTTTGCTGCACCGTGGCTTCCCGATTGAACAGTTGGCAAAAGAGTCCACCTATCTGGAAGTGTGCTATATCCTGCTTTATGGTGAAGCACCAACCGCAGAACAACTCGAAACCTTCATCACCACGGTAACTCGCCACACCATGATCCACGATCAGATCACTCATCTGTTCAGAGGGTTCCGCCGTGACTCACACCCAATGGCGGTGCTCTGTGGGGTAACCGGGGCATTAGCCGCGTTCTATCACGATGCGCTGGATGTTAACAACGAACGCCATCGTGAAATCACCGCATTCCGCTTACTATCAAAAATGCCAACCGTGGCGGCGATGTGTTACAAGTATTCTATCGGGCAACCCTTTGTTTACCCACGTAACGATCTCTCTTATTCCGCCAATTTCCTGCGTATGATGTTTGCTACCCCTTGTGAGGATTATGTGGTGAACCCGGTGCTGGAACGTGCCATGGACCGCATTCTTATCCTGCATGCTGACCACGAGCAAAACGCCTCCACCTCAACGGTGCGTACGGCAGGTTCCTCGGGCGCTAACCCGTTTGCCTGTATCGCGGCAGGTATTGCTTCCCTATGGGGACCGGCTCACGGTGGTGCTAACGAAGCGGCACTGAAAATGCTGGAAGAGATCAAAACCGTTGAGCATATTCCGGAGTTTATCAAGCGTGCCAAAGATAAAAACGACTCTTTCCGTCTGATGGGCTTTGGCCACCGGGTGTACAAAAATTACGATCCGCGTGCCACCGTAATGCGTGAAACCTGCCATGAAGTGTTAAAAGAGTTGAACAGGAAAGATGACAATCTGCTAGAAGTGGCAATGGAGCTGGAGCATATCGCGCTGAACGACCCCTACTTTATTGAGAAGAAACTCTACCCGAATGTTGATTTCTACTCAGGGATTATCTTGAAAGCGATGGGGATCCCTTCCTCAATGTTTACCGTTATCTTCGCTATTGCCCGGACCATCGGCTGGATCGCTCACTGGAACGAAATGCACGACGAAGGCATTAAGATCGCCCGTCCGCGCCAGTTGTATACCGGTTATACCGAACGGCAGTTTAAGCCTCAGGTAAAATAAAAAGCCATGAAAATGAGCCTCAGCAATGAGGCTCATTATTTATTGCTTATGGGTAAACCAACATCACAAGTGTATCAATAACCTCAATGTATTGTGCCGCCAGCCACTTTCAAATCCTGCTCCACGCGCAGCGTCAGGGAAATAGCCAATTTCAGTGCGGCCAAGACCGTTTCAGCGGCCATACTCGGTTGCCCTGGGTGATGTGCGGCTTGTTCTGGCAGGTAAGGGATATGAATAAACCCGCCCTTGATTTGCGGTTGGCTGCTTAAACGATGTAACAGGCCATACATCACATGATTACAAACATAAGTACCCGCAGTTTGTGATACCGAAGCAGGAATACCGGCCTGCCGCAACGCATTGACTATCGCCTTGATCGGCAAAGTACTGAAATAGGCCGCCGGGCCATGTTCAACAATCGCCTGGTCAATCGGCTGCTGACCCTGATTATCGGCAATGCGCGCGTCATCAACGTTGATCGCCACCCGCTCAACGCTAATATCGCTGCGCCCTCCGGCCTGACCAATTGCTAATACGCGTTGAGGCTGCAGTTCATCAATGGCCGCATTCAGCACTGTTAACGCCTCACCAAATACACAAGGTAATTGGCGTGCAATAATCTGTGCCCCGGCTATTTGCAATCCATCAAGCTGCTTGACCACTTCCCAGGACGGATTCACCTGCTCGCCACCGAAGGGTTCAAAACCTGTAATCAATACTTTTTGCATACCTTGATTCTCCTACAGGAACATCAGGAAATAGAGCAGGAATACGTTAACCAGCAGCAACGCCAGCCCGGTGGGGACCTGCGCCTTGATCACCGCATTCTTATCCGGTAATTCCAGTAACGCGGCGGGAACAATGTTAAAGTTGGCTGCCATAGGCGTCATCAAGGTGCCGCAATAACCAGAGAACATCCCAATTGCCGCCATCACCGCCGGATCCCCGCCATGTTGCAGTACCAAAATTGGAATACCAATCCCTGCGGTAACAATGGGGAAAGCCGCAAAGGCGTTACCCATCACCATGGTCAGCAGTGCCATGCCAATGGCGTACACTGCCACCGCGACAAAACGGTTATCCACCACCAGATATTCTTGGGTCAGATGGGAAATGGCGGTGCCGACCCCGGCGGTGGTAAATAACAAACCAAGCGTCGCCAAGATCTGCGGTAAAATAAAGGCCCAACCAATGGAGTCCAGCAGACGACGCGCTTCCTGCACCGGTTGCAATACCTTCTCGTGGGTCATTTTCACCGCAATAATCAGCCCCAACAGGCAGCCAACGGCCATCGAAAACAAGGTAATCAAGGTAGAATGATTACCACTGCCAAATAACGCATTTTGCAATGCCGGAATATTGCTAAACAGCAATACGCCAATCACAGTGCCCACAGGGATCACCAGGGCCGGAATAAACAGCCGATTCCCCAAGCGCTGGGCACTGGCTTCACGTTCCTGCTGGCTACGCTGATGATAACTGCCGAGGCGCACGCCACCAAAACCGGCGATCAAGGCCATCAGCACCACCAGCCCACCCACCACCATATGCAGTTGGCGTTTGGCTTCAGCACCACTACCAAATAGCCCGTAGGTCCAGTCACCCACCAGAAAGATCAGCCCGTATAACCCCCAGAATAGCCCGGTGGTAATGCGACGAGGATTGGCCCTGTCACGCCATGACATGACTGCGACGGCCAACAACACCACGCCGGCCAGCCAGTAAAGATATTGTTGCTGGAAAGTCATTGTTTACCTCCCTTCGCCTGCATGGCTGCCTGGTTAAGTTTGTTCAGTTCAGCGGTTAACTGCTTGTCCATGCGGTGCAAACGGAAGGCGTGGATCAGGAAAGCAAAAATAGCCGTTGGGATCCCCCACAGCGCAATATGCAACGGTTCGGTCTGAATCCCCGCCGATTCCTGCATAAAGTTATGCATAAAGATAATTGCACCGAAAGCGACAAAAATATCTTCGCCAAAAAATAGCCCCACGTTATCCGTTGCGGCAGACATAGCACGTAACCGATAGCGTACAGAGTCAGGCAGGTCGCCGTAACGGTTTTCCGTCGCCCCTTCAGCCATCGGTGCCAACAAGGGACGCACCATCTGGGGGTGCCCCCCTAGGCTGGTCAACCCCATTGCTGCCGTCACTTCACGGGCAAACAGGTAAACAATCAGCAAACGCCCGGCGGTGGCACTCTTGATTTTGGCAATCCACGCCTGAGCATGCTCCTTCAAGCCATGGCGCTCTAGCAAGCCAATGACCGCCAACGGTAACAGCAGGATCAGGGGTAAATTGCGTGTATTAAGAAAGCCTTCGCCAAGCTTTTCCAAAATGGTTGCCAACGGCATCATTGCCGCCAGCCCGGTGATAATACCGGCGACAATCACCACCAATACTGGGTTAAAACGCAAAAAAAATCCTACCACAATGACGGCAATACCGATCAGTGGCCAGAGATTGACAACTTGTTGCATAGCAAAGTCCCCCTTTTCCCTTCAGCCTTCCAAGCGATAGCTCAAAAATGCGTCGGGGTAATATGTGATTAGCTAAATAGTGGTTATTTTTATTGCGCGCTAACACTTATCTGATGCGCAGCAAAAAGCTCACGCAGTTTATGCGCGTAAACCAGTGCATGTTCACCATCACCGTGCAGACAAACGGTTTCCGCCTGAACCTCAACCCAACTGCCTTGCGCGGTACGCACCCGCTGATGGCGCACCATCTCCAGCGTTTGTGCCAACGCCTGTTGTTCATCAGTAATCAATGCGCCGGGTTGCCCACGCGGCACCAGCGTGCCATCAGCCTGATAACCGCGATCAGCAAATACCTCTTGGCGCGTTACCAACCCCAGTTTTTTACCCGCCCGGATCAACTCGCTGCCCGCTAACCCCACCAGGCACAATTTGGGGTCCACCGCTAATACAGCGCGGGTAATCGCGTCAGCCAATGCAGGCTCTATAGCCGCCTGGTTATATAACATGCCATGCGGTTTTACATGAACCATGCGCCCGCCCTCCGTATGAGCAATCGCCGCCAGCGCTCCCAACTGATACACCACCTGGGCGTAAACGGTTTCTGCTGGTAACTGCATCGGCGTGCGGCCAAAGTTTTCCCGGTCAGGAAAACTGGGATGAGCGCCAATAGCAACACCATACTGCAATGCCCAACGCACCGACTGACGCATGGTTTGCGCATCACCAGCATGAAAACCACAGGCGATATTCGCGGAACTCACCAACTGCAGTAATGCCTGATCATGAGCGCCGCCCTCCCCCAAATCAGCATTTAAGTCGATGTTCATTTAACCCCCAGGCAATTTGTTGAACATAGTGATCTTGCTCGGCTTTGGCTTGTTGTGCTGCGGCCAGCGTACAAGGTGTAAAGTGGATCACATCCCCCAAACGGGTTTGCGCTAAATGGTAGAGATCGGCCTCAATCACGCAGGCAATACGCGGGTATCCCCCGGTGGTTTGAGCATCCGCCATCAACACGATGGGCTGACCACTGTGCGGAACCTGAATCACCCCCGGTAATAAACCATGGGACAGCATTTCACGCTCGGTGGTCCGCGTTAGGGCATTACCACCATGAAGGCGATAGCCCATTCGGTTACTTTGCGGGCTGAGTTGCCATGGGGTACGCCAAAAATCCTCTTGTGCCGCAGGGCTAAACTCATCATATTCCGGGCCCGGTATAGCGCGAACCCGGTTACTGAACAGTAATTGTTTCACGCCAACGCTACGGGTGGGGGCCGCTTGAGGTTGGCCTAAAGGTAAGATATCGCCATCTTTCAACTGGCGCCCTTGCCAACCACCAAAACCGGCAGTGAGATCCGTGCTGCGCGACCCCAACATACCAGGGACATCAATGCCGCCAGAAATAGCCAGATAACTACGCATGCCATATTTAGGCGTTTTCAACGTCAGCCGTTGACCCTTTTTCACCGGATAACACCAGCCGGTCCATAACGATTTACCGTCCAGGTGAGCATCACAACCCGCCCCGGTCAACGCTATCCAGCCATCACGGGTCAATTCAGCGCTGAACTGCCCTAAGGTAATTTCCAGCCCAGCGGTTTCCGGCGCATTCCCCACCAACAGATTGGCAATTTTCAGCGCGGGTATATCAAGCGCGCCCCCTTGGCTGATGCCTAACCGACGGAAACCATTACGCCCTAAATCCTGCACGGTGGTGTAGATACCGGCTCGCGAGATCTTCAACATACCCCCTCCTTCTGCGGTACAAAACGCACATTATCACCAGGGCGCAATAGCGTCGGCGGCATTTCATGGGGATTAAACAGTGCCAGTGGCGTGCGGCCAATCAATTGCCATCCCCCAGGGGTCACAAGGGGATAGATGCCGGTTTGCCCGCCACCAATACCCACTGACCCAGCAGCCACCGACAAACGAGGAACCGCCCGGCGCGGTGTTGCCAACCGTTCTGGCATCCCCCCCAGATAAGTAAAACCGGGTTGGAACCCGAGAAAATAGACCACATAAGTCACCGATGAGTGGCATTCCACCACCTGGCGCATAGTCAGGCCAGTATGCTGTGCCACCTCTGCCAGATCCGGACCATACTCACCACCATAAACCACCGGAATATCCACCTCACGGGACTCTGGTACCAGACACTCCTTCTCTTCCCACCCCTGACGTAATAACGCCAGCATCGCTTCGGCATCGGCCTGTGGTGTATACAGTAACAACATCAGGTTATTCATCCCCGGGACTACTTCCCGAACATCCTGATGGTGGTTTAGTTTTTCTGCCAATGCCCAGATACGCTGCTGGCTCTGCAGCGTCACCGGGGGGGCCAATTCAAGCACTACAGCGCGTTCCCCTAGCAGGTAATATCGTGCTCGTTGCACCTTAATCTCCTTATCCCCAGCATTTTTCCAGCGGAAAACCGCCTGTCTATCACTTGCAATGCTTAGGGGGTTAATGACTTACAAAACTTGACAGTTATGCGCGAGCAGAGGCCCGCTGTCAATATGTCAGTGGTCGCTCAAGCTGCGGGGTATTGGCGCTTTGAGTGAATGGGGATATCAACGCACAGCATATTAAACAGGGGCATATTGCCCCTAACCGGTTGTCAGGCAGGATTGGGGATATCAATAAAGCGAACATCAAAACCGTGCTGTTGTGCCAACCACTCACCCAGCGCCTTGATGCCCACCCGTTCAGTGGCATGATGACCCGCAGCAAAAAAGTGGATACCCATCTCCCGGGCGGTATGAATGGTTTGTTCAGACACTTCACCACTGATAAAGGCATCAGCACCAAACTGTGCAGCGCTGTCGATAAACCCTTGGCCACCACCAGTGCACCAGGCCACACTGCGGATAAGTTGCGGTGCATGATCACCACAGTGCAATATTGCCCGGCCAAGGCGAGTTTCCAGCCGCTGTTGCAGTTCACTGGCGGTTAACGGCGGTTCAAATTCACCGTATGGCACTAACGGCTCTATTTGACCCCGTTCCCGAATGCCTAACAATTGAGCCAACTGGGCGTTATTGCCCAATGTAGGATGGGCATCCAACGGCAAGTGATAACCATACAGATTGATGTCATGGCTCAGTAAGGTTTTCAGCCGGTTGCGTTTCATGCCACGCACCGCTGGCGCTTCGTTTTTCCAGAAATAGCCATGATGCACAATAACCGCATCAGCTTGCTGTTCCACTGCTGCATCCAGCAACGCCTGGCAAGCGGTGACCCCGGTGACAATGCGCTGCACTTGTGAACGCCCTTCTACCTGCAGGCCATTCGGCGCATAATCTTGAAACGCCGCACAATTGAGCTCAGTGTTGAGCAGATTTTCCAGATCCAGGTTATGCATATCATTCTCACTTTTGGTTATAGCCAAATTACCCAAGATTAGAGCATATTGGTTGGGTTAAAGAAAAATATCCTCACCAATTAATTGATCCGTATACTGGTGAACTCAGTCAGGGAGCATTTGGACGCCATCATGAAACAAACACGGAAAACCATCGCTGTATCACGCTATAAACCCACCAATAACCCGCAACCTGTCGTCAATTACTGTCGGTATTTATTCAAATGAATACAGCAAGTTACTATTTCAAACTAACGCTACCGGTGATGTTGGGCTATATCCCTTTAGGGATGGTTTTTGGCTTCCTGATGTCCACTGAGGGGATACCATGGTACTTTGCACCGCTATTCAGCCTGTTGGTGTTTGCTGGTGCCATTCAGTTTCTAGCTATTCCCATGGTACTGGCGGCCAACTCGTTACTCGATATCGCTATCGCGACGTTATTGGTCAACTTCCGCCACCTGTTTTATGGCATGTCCCTGATCAACCTGATGCCTGACACCTGGTTAAAAAAACTCTATTTCATCTTCTGCATTACTGACGAAAGTTACTCCCTGCTCACCAGTTATAAGACGCTTAACAAGCGAGAAGCCTTGATTATCGTCATGCTGAATCATGGTTACTGGGTGCTGGGTACAGTGTTGGGAATCATGCTGGCGGATCAGATCCCGCCGATCGCTGGTCTGGATTTTTCTTTAACTGCGCTGTTTATCGTGCTTTTTATTGAACAACTAAAAAACAATTTCTCGTTCAGTGCGTTAGTTATCGCTGGTGGCAGTTGCTTGTTTGCCTGGCTATTTTTCCCCGATACTTTCCTGATTTGCGCCAGTTTGTGCGCCTTGGTGATGTTCTATCTGCAATACAAAATTACCGAAAGAAACGGAGTGATACTCAGTGAGTAATTATTATATTTTGTCAGTGATCCTGGTGATGGGGATAGTGACCTTCTTGCTGCGCGCGCTGCCTTTCGCGTTTGAAAAAAAATTAACCATGAATGGCTTTGCCATTTATATTCGACAGCGCTTCCCACTGGTGATGATGTTTATTCTGGTGATTTACTCATCCGGCATGATTAAAATGCACCAGATCCAGCAAAGCATACATTTTATTATCCCGGCGTTGCTTATCACCGTAGTACACCTGATGCTACGTAATGTGCTGCTAAGTATCACGCTTGGCGTGTTGTCCTATGTTTTAATCCTTCATTTCTGGCCTTAATGCCTGCGTCTCTTGGCTTTTCGCTGCCTCAAAGCGGGCCAAGGTATTCAACCTGGCCTGCTGATGATCGACTATCGGTTGCGGGTAGTCCAACACCACCCGTTGCTTTTGTGCCCAACGATGGGGGTGGTGGATCTCACTGTCGGGTACCTGTGCCAGCTCTGGGAGCCATTTACGGATAAAAACACCTTGGGGATCAAAACGTTTCCCCTGCGTGGTCGGGTTAAAGATGCGGAAATAGGGTGCAGCATCGGTTCCTGTTGATGCCGCCCACTGCCAACCACCATTATTGGCCGCCAGGTCACCATCCAACAATTGCGACATAAAATAACGTTCACCAGCACGCCAGTCGATCAACAGATCTTTAACCAGAAAACTGGCGCTGACCATCCGTAACCGGTTATGCATCCACCCCGTTTGATTAAGCTGACGCATAGCGGCATCCACAATCGGATAACCGGTCAGGCCTTGCTGCCAAGCCTGTAACGCGGAGGGGTTATCGCTCCAGCTCAGGTTATCGGTCCATGGGATAAAAGGACGATGTTTACATAACGCGGGATAGGCAACGATCAAATGGCGATAAAACTCCCGCCAGATCAATTCATTTAACCAACAAAAAGCGCCACTTTGCGGGTTTTCCAACACATCCGGGCACTCCACCCGCAAGCGGTTAAGACACTGACGCGGAGAGAGCACACCGATCGCCAGATAAGGCGACAAATTGCTGGTGCCATTAATGGCGGGCAAGTCGCGCTGTTTAGCATAGTCAGACACTTGCTCACGGCAAAATGCACGTAACCTTTGTAGTGCTGCCTGTTCACCCACCGGATAGCCGTCACTCACCTCCTCAAAGGGATAATCAAACTGATCAGGCAGCGTAAACTGGCATGCAGGCCCCCGTGAGGAGGGGGCTGGTAATACCGTGGTTTCCGACGCCAGCAGCCGCTGAATAAAGGTATGACGAAATGGGGTGAAAACCTGATACATCTCGCCCTTAGCGGTTTGCACACTACCGGGCGGCAGTAACATGCTGTCATCAAAACCATGACAACTCACCTGCCCTTGCAATGCTTGTTCAACCCCGCTATCGCGCTGGCGTTCATTGAACTCATATTGGCGGTTATAAAACAGGGCTGAAACTTGTTGCTGCTGGCAAAACTCCACCAGCCACTGTGCCGACTCAGCAAAATTACCGCATTGGTGGCAAACCAGTTCTATCCCACGAGCCGCCAGCACCTGCTGCAGTTGCCGTAGATGGGCGTGAATAAAAGCCGCCTGACGCGGGGACATATTGTGTTGCCGCCACTGTTGCGGTGTCGCGATATACAGCGCCATCACCCGCGCTTGTGGATCAGCGCAGGCGGCATACAGAGCTTTATTGTCGGTAATGCGCAGATCATTGCGCAACCAAACCAGATGCGTGGTCATCACACTCCTTGCTTATTAGTGGCCATAACGCAGGCGCAGTGCTTCTGGGTAAGGATCAAAATAGCGCTGCTGTGCCAGATAGCTATCAGGAAATTCAGCCATATAGTGTTTCAACAGTGTTATTGGCGCCAATAACGGCTGTACCCCCTGGCGATAACGCTCAATCAACTGAGCCAATTCCTGGCGTTGCGCGGTATTAAGGTGCGGACGGAAATAGCCTTGCACATGCATCAGCACATTGGTGTGATTACGCCGGGTTGCCTTGTGTTGCAGTATCGCCATCAGGCGTTGGCGGTACTCCACAGCAAACTCCTCCAGTTTATCCCAGCGTTCAATCTCTGCCACAAAACGCCCTAACTCTCGGGAACCGGGCTGTGAATGTGCCAGTAATATCAGTTTATAACGGCTGTGATAGGCAATCAGGCCCCCACGGGTCAATCCCTGACGCCACAATAGATTCAACTCATGTAGCGCAAACACCCGTTCGGCAAAGTTTTCCCGCAACTCGGCGTCATTCAAACGGCCATCTTCCTCTATCGGTAACCAAGGCATCTGGCGCAATAACTCAGCGGTAAACAGCCCCACGCCACTTTTACGCGCCCCTGAGCCATTTTCATCATAAACCTTGACTCGCTCCATCCCACAACTGGGGGATTTTGCACAGACAATATAACCACACAGATGGGTTAAGTTAGCGACACGCTGCTGTGAAAATTGCTGCATTTTGTCCGTGACATCCACCTGATGATCACTGCTATGACACAACAGAGTTTGTTGCTGTTTTTTAACCAAACGCAATGCCGGGCGGGGAGTAGGCATACCAATGGCCATTTCCGGGCAAATAGGCTCAAACTGCACATAGGGTGACAGTTGATCAATTGCAAACTCACAGCGCTTATGACCACCGTCAAACCGTACCGGATTACCCAGCAGGCAAGCACTGATACCAATAAGGATCTTGTCGCTCATGTTGTCTCTCTCCCTAGCCAAAAAATGTTAATACCTATCGCCATTTAAAACAGCAATTTGAATGAGTGTGGATAGAGAAGTGTAGAAGAGTTCGGGCAAGAATACGAAATAGCAATCGCGCTGATGGTGATATTGTTATGTGCTTAAGGCAATAATAGCTGGGGAAGAAGGACCATTTCCGAACTTTTTGGGGTAAAGGGGCGAATCCCCCTCCCCCTGCTAGAGAATTAAGACTGCCGAGGATTATCGGCCAGAACCCGTTGCCGGATCTGCTCAACATTAACGCTACTGATATAACGAGCAATATTTGGATAATAACTTTCATGGTAACCGAATTGTGGCTGGCGTAACTCGGCTAACACCTCGGCTTTGCTGGCCTGTTCAAATACCAGGCGATACATGGCAACTACCAGGCCGGTGCGGTCACTACCATGCCAACAATGCACCAGTAGCGGTTTTTGAGCAAAACGGACTTCCCGCAAGGCGCTCACCACCTTATCGTCATTGATCACTGCCGCATTGATCGCCACGCGGCGCAACATCAGATGGGTACCTTTGGCTTCACTGTCATCATCATTCCACTGGCGCAGGTTGAGCACGGTTTTGATCCCCTGCTGCTCAATGGCCTTCATCTGAGCTGCGTCAGGCTGCGCTGAACGGTAGATTTCAGGTGAAACTTGGTGGAAGTTCAGTGGCAAAGCGGTATTCGCCAAGGCAGTGACGCTGCTAAAAAGTAAGATGCTGAACATCATGACGTTCAGCAACAGGCGTAGCCGCTGTGTCGCCTGCGCCACAGGTGCCACTATCAGGGGTGGGGTTATCCAATTCATATTCTGTTCTTTATATTCCGTTCTTACCGGGGTTGGTCAGGCTGGCAATGTCAATCTGCCGCCGCATCGCGTTTCAATGCTACCCAGTATGGGCCATTTGCTTACCCATGGGAATATCTTGGTTGGTATTGGTAAATTAAATTTTATAACGCCGTGCTGGTATATAACCGTCACCATTCAAGCTGTTGGCGCGTTGGCTGCAACTTAAATAAGCCTGGGTCTACCTTGCACTAAAGCCACCACAGAAATGACAACTAACGGCACACTGGATAATAAACAGCATTTTGCCAAGGTTGAAAATAATCGCCGACACTGAAAAGTGTTAGTAAAAATCAACCGGGGCGCTTTCAGCCTGTTGCAACCAGACGGGTTTATTACTGGTCTTTGACCATACGCGATGTAAATAGCTGTAAAAGCGGGCGCGATCATTACGGAACAACATCACCGGAAAGGCAAGAACACCCACCAGAATCACTGCACTACGGCGCAGGAAGATACGATGTAACGGATATGCGTGATAGTAAGACATACAAACTCCTTTAAAACAGCACCCTACGCTGTCAGAGCCGAGCGTGAGGCGAAAATTCAAACCAGATGAGTTAAAAACTGAGCAAAATAATACCGCAATATGTATAATTTTTCCACTCATCAGACCACTTAATGATCAAATAATCGCATCGACAGGCATTACTAAATCACGTTGTTACAGAACGGTTAATTTAATACGGCTTAAGTTAATTTTTAACTGCATATTTAAACCATTTTTATACTTTCTTTATATTTGGGTGCGTTATTTTTCAGTTTCTTTCCAGTATTCCGCCTAGACTTCGGCTATCAAAAATAACGCTTCTGGCGGTGTGCCGTGAGTTTCAGGGTTATTGGTGGTGCGTTGCTGGTTTTACTCTGGCTAAATTGTGGGTGAATTCTGGCAAAGTGCAGCCCCAGAGTCTGTCGCTCAACACTGTCTGGGGACACACTTACATTAAACACGGTGACTACTGGCAGACATGACCTTTATGCTGGCTCAGAGGTCATTTTATGGCCATCTTGCAAATGCACCATATCGATGTGGTCATCACCGCTCACCTGAAATGCCTGACCAAATCCTTTGACATATAACCCTTGTTCCGGGTGCAAGCGGAATAAAATAAAGTCGGTCATTTGGGCTAAGTCCACAATCCGTTCCCCATGACGCTGCTTGAGAGCGCTGACCACGATCGGCCACTGCGCACCATCCCGCGCCACTATGTCAGCCGTGACATCAAACGTTAAACGCTGACGGGCAAAAATTTCACGACTTTCAGCTTCATCAGCGATCATCATCATTGATGCCCGTGGTACTTGCTGCAAATTACGCGCATGGCGGGCAATTTCTGAAATAAGCACATAATAATGGCCATCCACCAGCACAAAAGGCGCATAACTGACATTCGGCCTACCTGCCGTGTCCACCGTTGCCAACAGTACACATTGGCAGTCTTGACGAAATTGCTGAATTTCTGGCGCTAAACGGGTTTGCAAGCGTTCCTGACGAGGGGTAGTCATGGTGGATATCCTTCAGTATTAATTGGCTACGAAATAAGCAGTGAAATAAGAACAAAACAATGAGTGATCAAGCCATCGCCCATTGCTGACGTAAGGTATTAAAGCGGTCTATCTGTGCCGGGAACAGGCGACGTTGCGCATCACGCCCCAAGTAAATCTTAAATTGGCAACGGCCATCAGCAGCAAAGAACAACATGCTGTAACTGGCCTGCCCACGGAATGGTTTATCCAGCAACGCGATATGCGTGATTGACGATAACCGTAAATGCCCATGTAATCCTTCCGGTTCAGGGCTAGCGAGGTTGTAATAGCCATAGCCCATTTTCCCTGGGGGAAAGGCTCCTTTAAATTCAAAAATGCTGTCACCCGCCATCACAATCGTCGTCAATGGGCCCCATTCAGCAAGCTGCTCCAGCAATGGCTGAGCCTGCGAGCCCGCCAGGAAAGTGACGAGCGTTGTCGGTAAGGCCGCCACTAACTGATATTCCGTCACGGCAAAGCGCTGTGCCAACTCTTGGGTGGTTTTTCCCAACTCATCAGCACTTAGATTGGCTAATTGAACAGTTAACTCAGGGTTAGATATAGATTCAGTTGATATAACAGTCATCGCCATTCTCCATATACTCTTCATACTTCAAGCTGCTTGGGTGTTAGCTACACTCTGTCACCCCAGTCACATAGTTAGCTATGCTCCTGGGGACTCAATCGCTTGCTGCCTACAAGCAACTCGAATTATTTTGGGTATAACAAGGCATAAAATAATTATTCTGCGCGGTCTAATACCCGCGCATCGGGACATCCTGCTTGAAATACTGACCATCAGAATGAGTATTTCAGGCTCACTTTGACATTGCGCCCTGCGGCATAAAGCTGACTAAAAGCGGGGCGATAATAGCGGTCGGTCAGGTTATCGACGGCAAAATCAAGTTGAACATCTTTCAATGCCGCTTGCTGTGGATGCCAAGTCGTATAGAGGTCGACCAGGGTATAACCGGGATACTGTTCCGTGACGTTGGCAGGTAGATCATCTTGAGTTTGATAGTGGCGTAGCGTGGCACCGGTTTTCAGGCTGTCGTGGAACCAGTGATAGCCCACATCTGCGACCCATTTACGAGCGGGAATATTTTGCAGGGCCTGACCACTCTGCCGGTCTTTCCCCTCGGTTTGCGCGTAGCTCAAGGCGGTTTCCAGCGCTTGCCAACGATAACGTGCTGCAAGTTCAACCCCTTGCAAGCGGGCATTGCTCACATTGACATATTGGGTAGTGGTGCGATTAACCTGCTGATCGATATAGTTACTGACCCGATTATGGAAATAGGTGGCATCAAAGGTCAGCGTGTCATGACCGAGCAAATCATCGAAGGTCATCTGGGCCGTTACGCTGCTGTTTTTAGCGGTTTCTGGGCGTAAATCAGGATTAGGCAGGAAACTGTTACACCCCATCGGCCCCATGCAGAAATGCGTGCCTCGGGTATACATTTCTTCCATTGATGGCGCACGAAATGCTTCATCGTAACGGGAGCTCAGCACCAACCAGTCACTGGCCTGCCAGCGTAATCCCACTGAGGGAGATAACCGTTGTTCGGTTCGTTGGCTGTCGGCAATGCTGTTATCACGGGTGGTATAATGATCGTAACGAACACCCGGTAACAAGTTCCAGTGTTGCGCCAATGGCAAATCGGCCTGCCAATAAGCACCGGTTACTTGGCTACGGCCATCTGGCGGTAATGGGCGGTTTTTCCCTTCACGTTCCCCTGTGGAGCGATCTTGGTAAAAATCGACACCATAAGTAAAAGCAGCACGCTCAATATGGCTATGATTGCTGAGATTAAACCCCACCGTCTGATAATCTACCGCATCATGCTGTTGCTGACGGATACGCCACTCATCGAAACGGGTCTGGTTGATATAGGCGGTAAGGCGGGCATCCAGCCAGTCATTGCTCTGCGGGTTAAGGTGATAATCCAGCGTAACATTGCGATCACGGCTGTGCTGATTGATCAAAGGGACTGAGGAACTGACATTTTCTGCCGGATTGCTGGGGGCCGTCTGATTATTTTCTGCCTGACGGGCGATTAACTCCACCCGTTGCGCCTCATCAAACTGCCAGCCGACTTTCACCATGCCCCCTTGATTGCGGTAGGCAGAATCACTCAGATGCTGGCCGTTGCCCAGCCTTAAATTAGCGGCATCGGCATAATAACCATTCAGCAAGAAGTCAACGGAATCCCCCAGCAAACCATACACACCTGCACTGGTTTTAGTTTCATTATTTGCCCCGGCATAACCCTGCTTCAGGTAACCACCAAAGGGATTGTCAGTGAGTAAATCAGCCGCTGATAATGTGCGTTGTGCCACCACACCGCCAAGCGCCCCACTCCCCCATAACGATCCACCCGGCCCTTTAATCACCTCAATGCTGGCCAGCAGTTCGGGGTCCATCAGATAGCTGTTGCGATGACCCGACTGGGTATTTTGGCGTACACCATCAATGACCTGCAAAATACGATTGCCATCCAACCCACGGATCACCGGGGACTGGGCATTGGCACGCGGCCCGCCAGTGACATCGACATTCGGGATATGTTGCAAGACTTCAGCCACACTACTGGCTTGCTGGCGGGTGATCTGCGCACGATCAACCACCGCCACCGAGCGTGTTTCCTGTGATAACGCTTTACGTTCACGGGTTGCTGTCACCACCACTTCATCCAGGTCACTGGCTGATTCCGACGGCCGTAAATTCTCAGCTGATGTCAACGCAGGAAAAGCCAGCGATGACAGCAAACACCACCACACGGCATGGTGTCTGGTTGAACGCTTCTGCTTATAGGCACCAGCAGAACGGGACTTGGGCCAATATTGCGCCATGATGATGTCCTTATAAAAAACGTCGGAATCAAAATACCAACGGAGTAAATGAGTGAGTTAATCACTCAACCTTGGGCCGAAATCCTACTTTAAATGATAATGCGAATGCAAATGATTTTCATTTGATCTTATTAAGAGAGATAAGATATAGTCCGTGCTAATTGTTGGTCAGATGAAATGCAGAGACATCATCATGTTGCTTGTTACTCTTAACGCCGAGCAAAAGCGCTTGCTAGTTATCAGCACTGTCTGTTTCAGTGCTCATCTGGCGCTGTTACTGTCGGCCTTCCCCGTTGCGCGTAGCCATGCGGAGGCGCTGGCATTAACCCCCGCACCGGCTTACAGCTTAAGAGTCAAACTGACGAACTTGCCCGCCAGCACACCGTTAGACACCACCGCGCAGGTGTCGCTGGTGAATAAATCTGTGGCAGAAAGTGCCCCACCGCTGGCAAAGAAAACCGAGCAGGGCAAATCGGTTGCAGAACCGGTTCGCTCAATAGCCAAGCAGAAAAATACGGCAAAAGAAAAGGCTGACATCACCGTCAATGAGGGCGTAATCACAAAAAACAGAGCAAGACCTGCCGCACCTTCCAGCGACTCTGCAAGTCCCTCAATTGCGGCCAAAGCAGCATCTGCCAAACCAGCCGCTACCGAACCCGCAATAAACACACCGCCAACTGCGACCAAGCCGAGTGGTTCATCCCAGCCGGTACTCAGCCAAACCACAAACAGCCATGATGCGGCACCACGCTTTCGGCGCCCCCCTGAGCCCCCGGTTTATCCCGCCGCAGCACGTCAGCGCAAGCAGGAGGGAACGGCCATTATTGAAGTCGAACTCAGTGCCTCTGGTAACGCAGAACGTATTTCGCTGGTACGCAGCAGTGGCTTTCCTTTATTGGACCGTGCCGCACTCCAGGCGGTTAAACGCTGGCAATTTTTACCCAAACAAATCGACGGCGTTGGTATGGCACACCAAGTGCGCATTCCAGTGCGTTTCCAATTAACTTAACCAACTGATGTAGCAGGATAATCAATATGATCTTTTCTCAGCTTGAGCAACAGCTAGGGGCGATGACATGGCCTTTGCTCATCTGCTCTTTTGTCACCAGTGTGATCCTGCTTGACCGGGTTTGGCGCTTATTGCTGATCAGCCGTTTGCAACGTCATGCGTTGCATCAGCAACTGGCACTTAACCGCCCGGTGGAAGAAAGCACGCTGCAAGCCTTATCCGGAAATTACCGGCGTTCGCTGCTGTGGCAAGGTATTTACCTGTTGATTAATCACCGTCGTACCGGAAAAGCATTACGGGAGGAGATTGCCGGGTTGTGGTTACAACAGCAACGTAAGCAATTAACCCATGGCATTAAAATTTTGTCGTTAATGGGGGCAGTCAGCCCATTATTAGGTTTGCTGGGGACCATTTTAGGTCTGATTCAGATGTTCCAGGATCTCAGTACCAGCATCCAGCCTGTTACACCGGCATTACTTGCCAATGGGCTCGGTATCGCCATGTATACCACTGCGGCGGGTTTGTTTATTGCGTTGCCTGCACTGATTGGCGCGCATCTGCTCACTGCCTGGGTGGACCGCATCATGCACACCACCGAGCTGGAAATGAATCACTATAATTTGTGGCTGGACGGGATTACCCTGCACGGGGAGTCAATGGCATGATTCGCTCTCATACCCCCCAGCAACAAAACCCCATCGCCATTGATCTGACCGCCTTGTTGGACATCATTTTTATCGTTCTGGTGTTTCTGTTGCTGACGGCCAATATGCCATTACGCCAGATGAATATCGATCTGCCCCAGGTGGATAATGCCCAACCTGCCACGGCACCCGCCAGTCACACCATGACCTTAAATCTGTTTGCTGACCCACCTTACTGGGGTATTGATGAACAGCGTTACAGCGACTGGGATCAGTTTCGCTCACAAATTACCACTCTCGCCGCCTCGTCAACGGCACGGCCTGAAATCGTGATTATCACCGACCGTAATGCACGTAATGAAAATTTATTAAATCTGCTCAATCTATTACAGCAGCAACAAATTCCAGCCGCCCATATCTTAACCAAAGGCACACCATGAGACATTCACTGATTTTAATCATAACCTTCGTTTTCAGCAGTTCACTTTATGCCCAGCGCCTGATCACCGCCGGACCCGCGATCACTGAAATTGTGGTGGCGCTTGGGGCACAACAAGAGATTGTCGGCACCGATAACAGCAGCGTGTTACCCAAAGAAGTCTCCGCCGCTAAACTCGGTTATATCCGCCAATTGCCGGCAGAAGGTATTCTGGCACTACGCCCTGACCTATTGATTGGCAGTAGCGAAATGGCCCCGACTTCCACGCTGGACAGCGTCCGCCAGGCGGGCGTGACCGTCACGGTGTTACCAGACAGTGACAACATTGATGGTGTTCTGTCTAACATTGATCTGATTGCCCTGCAGATCAATCAGCCCGCAGCGGGTGAACGCCTGCACCAACAGACACAACAACAACTCAACACCCTGAAAGCAAGGGCCCAACAACTGGCCGATAAAAAGCAGCCACGGGTTATTTTCCTGCTGATTCATGAAGGGCGCCCGGCAATGATCGCTGGTCAGGGCAGTACTGCTAATACGTTAATCACGCTGGCAGGCGGGGTGAATCCGGCTCATCACCTGCGCAATTACCAGACCATTTCCGCTGAAAACTTACTGCAGATGCAGCCGGATGTGATTTTAATCAGTGCGCGCCATGGCAACCACGGTGCCACGGAGGTGTTCAAACACTATCCGCTGCTGGAAGCGACTCCTGCCGGAAAAAATAAAAATGTCATGCTCGTCAATGGTAAAGCCTTATTGGGTGGCGCGGGGCTGAGTACCATTGATGAAGCCCAGCGTCTGCAAGAGCAATTACTGCAAGTGGTCGGGGCACAATAATGCGTCGCGCCTCTACTCCACTGTTGTTACTGGCAGGATTGGCGCTGCTCGTGGTGGTACTGTTTGTCACGCTATTGTATGGCCCGGTGGTGCTCCCTCTGAAAGATGCCCTACAGGCGTTACTGCCCTCCGGTACTGAAAATGAGATGGCAACGCTGATCGTACAAAACATCCGCCTGCCGCGGGCACTCTTAGCCATCAGCGTCGGGGCATTACTGGCACTCTGTGGTGCCGTTCTGCAAGGCTTGTTTCGTAATCCGTTAGCGGATCCGGGCATTATTGGGGTCAGTGGTGGGGCCGCGCTGGGGGCTGGGGTAGCTATTGTGTTATTGCCGCTGTTTAGTAGCAAACTTCCCCCCCTTGCTCAGCTACCTGAATGGGTAAGCTTGGGTTACAACGCACTGAGTGCCTTCATCTGCGGTATGCTTACCACCTTGCTGGTCTATCGTATCGGGCGCTCGCCTTTTGGTACTTCCATGACGCTGATCCTGCTAGCCGGTATTGCTATCAGTGCTATGGCCTTTGCCGGGCTAGGACTGTTGAGTTACCTCGCCAGTGATCAGCAACTGCGTGATTTGAGTTTGTGGCAAATGGGCTCCCTGGCGGGTGCTCGTTGGCATTCGGTAGCACTTGCAGGTAGCACCGCGCTGCTGCTGTTGGTTTATTTTCAGCGGCAGGCACCGGCATTAAATGCGTTACTGCTCGGGGAATCTGAAGCACGCCATCTGGGCATTGCGGTTGAACCGCTGAAACGGTATCTGATCGTCAGTTGTGCCATGGGCATCGGTATCGGTGTTGCCGTTGCTGGCATGATCGGGTTTGTCGGGCTAGTCATTCCGCATCTGGTCCGTCTGGTTTGTGGCCCAGATTACCGCCACTTACTGCCATTAAGTGCCTTATGGGGTGCCATTTTGTTGTTACTGGCTGATGTGGGTGCTCGTTTGCTGGCACCTCCGGCAGAAATTCCGATCGGTATTATCACCGCCCTACTCGGTGCACCTTTCTTTCTCTGGTTATTATTGCAACAAAAAAGGAGCCTGCCATGACCACTGCGCTTAGCGTACGTAATCTGAGTCTGCGTCGTGGCAACCGGCCAATCCTGCAAGAGATTAACTTAACGTTACAAGCTGGCACCCTAAGTGCCATCCTCGGCAGTAACGGCGCTGGCAAGTCGAGTCTATTCAATAGCATTGGCGGTGAGTTGCCCTATGAGGGAGACATCGAAATCCTCGGGCAACCACGCCAACATTGGCAACGTGCTGCGTTAGCCAAACGGCTGGCTATTTTACCCCAGTCATCTTCGCTGAATTTCGATTTTTTGTGTCATGAAGTGGTGCAGTTAGGGCGCCTGCCACACCGTAGCGGACAACAAGCAGACCGGCGTATCGCCGATCATTGCCTGGCACAAGTTGGGGCCACACATCTGGCTGATCGCCCTTACCCCGCGCTTTCCGGAGGGGAAAAACAACGGGTGCATTTAGCCCGGGTCTTGGCGCAATTACAGGATGACACCGCCACCGGGCAGCCCAATTTACTGTTACTGGATGAACCTACCTCTGCGCTTGATCTGAAATACCAGCATCAGATACTGCAACAGGTGAGCGACTATGCGCGCCTGGGGCATGCCGTGCTGGTGATCCTGCATGATCTGAATCTGGCTGCCCGCTATGCTGACCGCTTGATCCTGCTCCATCAGGGGCGCTGTTATGCTGAGGGTTCTCCAGAACAGGTATTGACGCCTGCGGCAGTGAAGACGGTATTTGGTATCGAAGTCAGCCTGATGCGGCATCCCCAGTCAGGGGTGATTCAGGTGTTTTGATTTCATGTATACCCAAAATAATTCGATTTGCTTGTAGGCGGCAAATGAGCGAATCCCCGGGAGCATAGATAACTATGTGACTGGGGTGAACGAAGGCAGCCAACACCCAAGCAACTTGAAGTATGAGAGGTACAGGTTACAGCATTGGGGCTGCAACCTGCATAGTCAGAAAGATAGACTCTATTTCGCGCCAGCCAATACTGCGCTAACAATTTCAACCGCTTCGTGTTCGATCTTCTCGCGATGCTGAGCACCTAGGAAACTTTCACAGTAGATTTTGTAAGCCTCTTCTGTACCGGAAGGCCGAGCCGCAAACCAGCCATTGTCGGTCATCACTTTCAGGCCGCCAATGGAAGCGCCGTTACCCGGTGCCGTAGTCAGGCGCGCGGTAATAGGGTCTCCCGCCAAGGTACTGGCTTGCACCATTTCTGGTGACAACTTGGAGAGTGCCGCTTTCTGCGCGGCAGTTGCCGGTGCCTGAATACGGTTATAACTCGGAGCACCAAAGCGTTTGGCTAACTGGTTATAATGATATTGCGGGTTCTCACCGGTGACGGCGGTGATTTCTGCTGCTAGTAAGCACATGATAATGCCGTCTTTATCTGTCGACCAAGGCGTACCGTTAAAGCGCAAAAATGAAGCCCCGGCACTCTCTTCACCACCAAAACCAAAGCTGCCATCAAACAAGCCATCAACAAACCATTTGAAGCCGACTGGCACTTCCACCAGCTTGCGGCCCAGATCTGCCACCACGCGGTCAATCATAGCGCTGGAAACCAAGGTTTTGCCCACTGCAACATCGGCTCCCCACTGTGGACGGTGCTGGAACAGATAATTAATGGCAACCGCCAGGTAATGGTTAGGGTTCATCAAGCCAGCCGGGGTGACAATACCGTGGCGGTCATAATCGGGATCATTGGCAAACGCCAGTTCAAACTTATCGCGCAGGGCCAGTAAACCCGCCATGGCAGACTCGGATGAACAGTCCATACGGATGATGCCATCATGGTCGAGATGCATAAAACGGAATGTCTGGTCGATGGAGTCATTAACCAGCGTGAGATCCAGTTTGTAGTGTTCAGCAATGCGTTGCCAGTAGGCGATTCCAGAACCACCTAACGGATCAACACCTAGCTTCAGACCCGCACGCTGAATCGCTGGCATATCAACCACATCCACCAACCCGGCGACATAAGGCTGTACCAGATCCTGCGCATGCAGATGACCACTGTTCCAGGCTTTTGCCAGCGATTGGCGCTGCACACCTTGCAAATGATGGGCTAACAGCTCGTTGGCACGTTTTTCGATCACTGACGTCAGGTTGGTATCCGCTGGGCCACCATTAGGTGGATTATATTTAATGCCGCCATCTTCTGGTGGATTGTGCGAAGGCGTGATGACAATACCATCAGCCTGCGCTCCGCCCTGGCGGTTGTAGCATAAAATGGCGTGAGACACCGCTGGCGTTGGGGTAAAGCCATTATTTTCCTGCACCACCACATCCACACCGTTGGCGGTTAAGACTTCCAACACGGAAATAAACGCTGGCTCAGACAAAGCGTGGGTATCCTTGCCCACATAGCAAGGGCCATGAATATCCAGTTGCTTACGCATTTCAGCAATCGCCTGGGCGATAGCCAAAATATGGGCTTCGTTAAAACTCTGACGTAACGCACTGCCACGATGCCCTGAAGTACCAAATTTTACCGCATGGGCTGGGTTACCGGCTTCCGGTTGCAGCACATAGTATTGCGATGTCAGTTGGGCAACGTTGATCAAATCACTTTGTTGGGCTGGTTGCCCAGCACGTGGGTCATTCGCCATAGACTCTCTCCCTAATATGCCAGTCTGTGGCCGGGCAATAAGTCGCTTGCAGACCACCATGACGGGCTGATTGCTAAATTAGATGGTATCGCAAACTTTTTCGATCAGCTCCACCGGGAACTGCATGGCTTGCATGATATGTTCGATCATACTGCGTTTGCGGCCAGTATTGGTGTTGGTGATCACCCAATAGGGTGTCCCTGGAACCTGTTTTGGTTTGGTATGCGTACCATTGGCCAGCAAAGTTTGCTGATCGCCAGCAAAATAAGTGCGGGTACGGCCGCGCAGGGCTTCCGTTGCGGCGGAAAAATCAGCCGCATCCAACCGGTACAAAGTGGACAGTAGTAGCAGAAAGCGATTTACTGCTTTGTGTTGTTGTGCATATTCCTCTGACCGCAACAGTTCGCGCATCACACGCAGCGGATCAAGCGAGCGTTGCTTCTGAGTGGCAACCACCACCGGCTGGCCTGCAGTAATGGGAGCGATAGGCTCAGGCTGCTCGCCAGTAAACTTCAGCATACGCCGTAAAATATCAGACGCACTTTCCCCAATATGCTGCGTATGGCTGGCAATATAGCGGTAAAGATCCTCGTCGACTTCAATCGTTTTCATTTTCACCCAATACAGTGATTCTATTAGATTTTATAATTTTTCATGTTCGTTTTATTGCAAACCGCCGGGGTGGCAGCACAACGTTATTACCTCGCATATTGCAATATGCCAAGGCGTAAAACCTACCATTTGGTAACCATCTGGTTTTATAGTGTTTCACCAACTTGAATTAGAGTAACAGACTCTAGACTGACATCCAACTTTACCCACGGCAATTGTGAGTGAGGTTATGATAAGCTGACCCCCTATTTCTAATGCACCGGTTTTCCCATGAAATTACACTATCAATTGCTCACGGCAGAGGTGGCAACCCCCACCAATCTGCCAGTGATACTCCTGCACGGCCTGTTCGGTAACCTGGATAATCTTGGCATATTGGCACGTGACCTCAATCATCAACATAACGTCATTAAAGTCGATCTACGCAATCATGGGCTTTCTCCCCGCGCGGCAGAGATGACTTATCAGGCCATGGCGCAAGATCTGCTCACGCTGTTAGACGATTTGCAAATAGAGAAAGCCATTATCATCGGCCACTCCATGGGGGGAAAGGTGGCTATGGCACTGACTGCGCTTGCCCCTAAGCGAATTGACCGCTTGGTGGTGATTGATATCGCACCCGTCGACTACCAGCACACCCACCGCCACGATAAAGTGTTCCATGCACTACAGGCCGTCAGCGAGGCGGGGATAACCCAGCGCCAACAAGCGGCTCAGCGGATGCGCGAGATATTGCCGGAAGAAGGAGTGATCCAGTTCTTGCTAAAGTCTTTCCAGGCTGGTAGTTGGCGCTTCAATTTGCCGGTACTCATGGCGCAATATCCCTCAATTATCGGCTGGCAGGAGGTGCCCACCTGGCCGCATCCTATCCTGTTTATCCGTGGTGCACTCTCCCCTTATATTCAGGATAGCTATCGCGACCACATCGCCAGCCAGTTTCCGCAGGCCCGTTCTTATGTGGTCGCGGGTTGCGGCCATTGGGTACATGCAGAAAAACCCGAAGCCGTATTAAGGGCCATCCACCGTTTTATTGACCAACCCTGAAGGACGATGACGATATCTCTTCAGCCCAATGAACTAGGCTGTTGCAAGCCAAGTTAAGCATTGTCGTCATTCCCCCTGCTAGGGTAAGATGGCGCGCTATCCTAGGTATAATTCAATTTGTTGAATAAACCAGGGTATTGGTGTTAACCAAACCGTCTGGAAGCGTGAAAACGTTTTTTGATACCAACTCCTTTGCAGTAAAGCAATAATGGCAAAAGAATATACGGACCGTACAACGCTAGATCTGTTTGCAGATGAACGCCGCCCGGGACGCCCGAAAACCAACCCGCTTTCCCGTGATGAACAGCTTAAGATCAATAAGCGCAATCAACTACGGCGTGACAAAGTACGGGGATTACGGCGTGTAGAACTGAAAATCAACGCCGAGGCCGTGGATGCGTTGAATAAACTGGCGGATCTGCGCAATATCAGCCGCAGTGAGTTAATTGAACAAATGCTGTTAACACAACTGGCAGAAGAACAGCCTGAAGCATGAACGGTGATGCCAGTACCCCTATAGCCCAGAGCATCACATAAATGTGATATAACCGCAGGGTAAATCTCTGGCATGATAGGGGTCTATTTACGGGTGGAGACGATGCCTCAGGTAAATCTCACACCACATTTAAGCAACACAACAAATTGAATTAAAAGGTTATTCGCAATATGGCTCATGTAGGTATTTTCTTTGGCAGCGATACTGGCAATACCGAAAACATTGCCAAGATGATCCAGAAGACCCTCCATCAAAAATACGGTAACGATGTTACAGAACTTCACGACATCGCCAAAAGCAGCAAAGAAGATCTGGCCGCATTTGATATTCTGCTGTTCGGGATCCCCACTTGGTATTACGGCGAAGCGCAATGTGACTGGGATGATTTCTTTCCCACACTGGAAGAGGTTGACTTCAACGGTAAGTTGGTGGCGCTATTCGGCTGCGGTGATCAAGAAGACTATGCAGAGTATTTCTGCGATGCGATGGGAACACTGCGCGATATCATTGAACCACGCGGTGCAGTGATTGTCGGTAACTGGCCAACCAAGGGTTACCATTTCGAAGCCTCTAAGGGGTTAGCAGACGACAACCACTTTATTGGTCTAGCCATCGATGAAGATCGTCAACCTGAATTAACCAACGAGCGCGTAGCAGCTTGGGTCCAACAGATCTGTGAAGAACTCAGCCTGGCGGAGATCATCGGTTAAGCCTGGATTGCACCAAACCGGTTCTACAATAACAGGTTCAACAATTGATACGTTGACCGCACCAAGAGGCTCTACAGGGCCTCTTGGCGTAAGATGACCGCTGCGATAAAGCCAAAAACCACCACTTTGTCGGTTAAATCAACCAAGTCACGTGCAGAGGCCTAGGTGAGCCATACCTTGGTGAACAACTAGGCCTTTGTGAACAAGCAGACCTTTGTGAACAACCAGCGGTTCCTATTTACGTCAACCGGTTCTATAATGAGACGCAATTACGTCTTTGCGCCAGCCCGGCATCATAAGCGGGAACTGCTCAGCATTGATTAGTACCGTGTTTGATTAGCATAATAACAGGACTGAACCCGCATGACTGATAACAATAGCGCATTGAAAAAAGCCGGCTTAAAAGTCACGCTTCCACGACTTAAAATCCTTGAAATACTGCAGGATCCAAAATGTCATCACGTCAGTGCTGAAGACCTGTACAAAAAACTGATCGACCTCGGGGAAGAGATTGGTCTGGCTACGGTTTATCGGGTACTCAATCAGTTTGATGATGCCGGTATTGTCACCCGTCACAGCTTTGAAGGTGGCAAGTCAGTCTTCGAATTAACCCAGCAACATCATCACGACCACCTAATTTGCCTGGATTGCGGCAAAGTGATCGAGTTTAGTGACGAGTCCATTGAGGCACGCCAACGGGATATCGCCAAACGGTATAATATTAAACTCACCAACCACAGTTTATACCTGTATGGTCATTGTGAAACCGGTGATTGCCGTAACAACGAAGCACTGCACAGCGAGAAATAACCAAGCTCTATCAGGTTGTTCCCAATAAGCAAGCAGCGATGCTGTTTGCTGTTCCATTTAAGATGCCCTTTAAACCGCAAGCCTATTGACTGAATGACAGCGCAGCCCATAAGGGACCGCGCTGTTACCCGTTTCAGCCGGATTATATATCCATCTTGGCCCAGGTATCACGCAAACCCACCGTCCGGTTAAATACCAGATGATCCGCTGAGGAATAGCGGCTATCAGCACAGAAATAACCTTCACGTTCAAACTGATAGGCGTTTTCTGGCTCGGCAGTGCACAGACTGGCTTCAACAAAACCTGGCTTGATCACCAGTGACTGCGAATTAATGGTAGAGAGGAAATCCTCTGCCGCCCCCGGGTTAGCCACACTGAACAAGCGATCATACAGGCGAATTTCTGCGGGTATGGCATGGGCTACAGAAACCCAATGAATCACCCCTTTCACCTTGCGGCCATCAGCAGGATCTTTACCCAGGGTTTGCGGGTCGTAGGTACAAAAAATGGTGGTGATCTCACCCGCAGCATCTTTCTCTATACGCTCCGCTTTGATGACATAGGCGTTACGCAGGCGAACCTCTTTCCCCAGTACCAGGCGCTTATACTGCTTATTGGCTTCCTCACGGAAGTCAGCGCGATCAATATAAACTTCACGGCTGAACGGCACTTCCCGTGAGCCCATTTCCGGTTTGTTCGGATGGTTAGGTACGGTCAGCGTCTCCACAGCATCCGACATGTTTTCAATCACCACTTTGACCGGATCCAGCACGGCCATGGCGCGCGGCGCATGTTCATTGAGGTCTTCACGGATACAGGACTCCAGTGCTGCCATCTCAACGTTATTATCCTGCTTGGTTACGCCAATACGCAGGCAAAACTCGCGAATAGAAGCGGCGGTGTAACCACGACGGCGCAACCCGGAAATAGTCGGCATGCGAGGATCATCCCAACCTTCCACCACTTTCTCTGATACCAGTTGGCTCAGTTTGCGCTTGGACATAATGGCGTACTCAAGATTGAGCCGCGAGAACTCATACTGACGCGGATGGCATGGGATAGAAATATTATCCAGCACCCAGTCGTACAACCGGCGGTTATCCTGGAACTCCAGTGTACACAGCGAATGCGTGATCTCCTCCAGTGCATCGGAAATGCAGTGGGTGAAATCGTACATCGGATAGATACACCACTTGTTCGCGGTCTGGTGGTGATGGGCAAATTTGATACGGTAAATGACCGGATCGCGCATCACGATAAATGGCGATGCCATATCGATTTTCGCGCGCAAACAGGCTTTACCCTCGGCAAACTCGCCATTGCGCATTTTTTCAAATAGCGCCAGGTTCTCGGCAACCGAACGGTTGCGATAGGGGCTGTCTTTACCCGGTGCGGTCAAGGTACCGCGATATTCACGGATCTGTTCTGGCGTTAATTCATCAACATAGGCTAAACCCTTGTTGATCAGTTCAACGGCATACTGATGCAGTTGATCGAAATAGTCTGAGGAATAACGAATCGCCCCGTCCCATTTAAAGCCCAACCACTCGACATCCTGCTTGATAGAGTCAACAAACTCGATATCTTCTTTGACCGGGTTGGTGTCATCAAAACGGAGATTACATTGGCCTTGATAATCTTTGGCAATGCCAAAGTTTAGGCAAATGGATTTAGCATGGCCGATATGCAAATAGCCATTCGGCTCTGGCGGGAAACGAGTATGTACCGACTGGTGCTTCCCGGTCGCCAGATCTTCATCAATAATCTGACGGATAAAATTGGTTGGGCGGACTTCTGCCTCACTCATATCATGATTCCTCAAATACAACGCACCACTGATAACCGCATATATTCCAACAAGCCACGGTTGGAAACAACCGTTTGTTGCACAAGAAAGCAGGTTATCAGCAGCAAAAATAAAAAAACGGGAAAAGATCGCTCTTTTCCCGCCAAGGTTATCGGCACCTTATGAGGTGCCCAACACGATTAACCCACTTATTTTTGGATTTCGAACAGTTTGGTCTCACCTGCAACCACATGGCCGCTGGCCAAGGCCGTCAACCCAGCATAATCATCAGCATTGCTGACCACCACCGGGCTTATCATTGAGCGGGCATGGGCATTCAGGTAATCCAGGTCCAGTTCCAGAATCGGCTGACCGGCTTTCACTACCGCCCCTTCTTCGACCAGGCGTTTAAAGCCCTGACCATTGAGCGCCACGGTGTCGATACCCATATGCACCACGATTTCTGCACCTTTTTCAGTTTCCAGGCAGAAGGCATGATTGGTATTGAAAATCTTCACCACGGTGCCATCTGCAGGTGCCACCACGGTTTTATCCGTTGGGCGAATCGCCACACCGTCACCCACCGCTTTACTGGCGAAGGCTTCATCCGGCACTTGGTCCAGTGCCACAATTTCACCGGTAACCGGGGCAACCAGCGCTTGGAACAGAACTTTATTGGTATTAAGTACCGCTTGCGGTTTGACTTCAGCCGTAGCAGCGGCCACTGCGGGGTCAGCCGCTGCCGCAACTGGGCCTGCAGCCACCACCTGACCCATCGCGCTGGCGATCAGTTCGGCACGAGTACCAACGATAATCTGCACGCTTTGCTTATTCAGGCGAATCACACCCGAAGCACCCAAACGTTTTGCCATAGCATCATTCACCCGTGCTGAATCTTTTACATTCAGACGCAGACGAGTAATACAGGCATCAATGCCAGTGAGGTTTTCAGAGCCGCCAATGGCGCTCACATAACGGCGTGCCAAAGTGGTGATTTCATTTTCATCTTTATTTACACTGGTATCCACGTCATAACCATCAGCCTCATCACCGGCAACCGCCAGTTCACGACCCGGAGTCAGCAGATTAAACTTGCTGATAGTGAAACGGAACACCACGTAATAGATAGCAAAGAACACCAAACCTTGCGGTATCAGCATATACCACTGAGTTGCCAGCGGATTGCGTGTTGACAAGAACATATCCACCAGACCCGCACTGAAGCCGAAACCGGCAATCCACTGCATACTGGCGGCAATAAATACTGAAATACCCGTTAGCACTGCGTGGATCACATACAGTACTGGGGCAACAAACATAAAGGAGAATTCCAGCGGCTCGGTGATACCGGTGAAGAAAGAGGCAAACGCCCCTGCCAGCATAATCCCCAGCACTTTGGCTTTATTCTCCGGGCGAGCACAGTGGTAAATGGCCAAGGCGGCGCCCGGCAAACCAAACATCATGATCGGGAAGAAACCAGCCTGATAACGCCCAGTAATTCCGACAATGCCCTTGCCAGATTCAATGGATTGCTGACCACCCAGGAAGTTAGGAATATCATTGATGCCAGCCACATCAAACCAGAACACCGAGTTCAGTGCATGGTGTAAGCCAACCGGAATTAATAAACGGTTAAAGAAGGCGTAGATACCCGCCCCCGCTGAACCCAGCTTCTGGATATGCTCACCAAAGTTCACCAGGCCACCAAACACTACCGGCCAGACGTACATCATGATAAAGGCAACCAGAATCATCAGGAAGGAGATCAAAATAGGTACTAAACGGCGGCCACTGAAGAACGACAGTGCTTTGGGCAGTTCAACACCGCTGAAACGGTTATAAACCTCCGCAGAGATGATCCCCACCAGAATACCCACAAACTGGTTCTCAATTTTACCAAATGCCACCGGTACTTGATCAACCGGGATTTTCTGGATCATCGACACCGCAGCCGGTGAACACAGGGTGGTTAATACCAGGAAGCCGACAAAACCGGTCAGCGCCGCTGCCCCGTCTTTATCTTTTGACATGCCATAAGCCACACCCACAGCAAACAGCACCGCCATATTGTCGATAATCGCCGCACCCGATTTGATCAGCAATGCGGCCAGTGCGTTGTCACCGCCCCAACCGACAGGATCAATCCAGTAGCCCACCCCCATCAAGATGGCGGCGGCTGGCAATGTCGCCACCGGAACCATCAAGGCCCGGCCAATTTTTTGTAGATAACTAAGAATATTCACCCTTCCCCCTATTTGGTCCGCAAACGGACCTGATTTAGTAGTTTATTAAGCAAGTTCACTACTTTTTAGAAATCATTTTGTATGGTGCTAATTACGCATGATGGAGTGTAAAAAAAATATTTCGCATCGCAAATTAAAACCGCTGTTTTTGTGATTTGAATCACTTTAAAGCACGCTTTAATCCGCAGAATGCTAGCCATAATACAAAACTTATTTTATCATACAAAAAATCACTGAGCGTAATGCCTACGCGAACGTCATAAAGCTAAGTTACGCTTACAGAGTATTATACCCTAGTTCATTCACGTTGCAGGAAAGCAATAGCAAAGTCAGGTGCTGCAACTTGAATAACCACGGGTCTGGCTAAGGTTTATTCTACCAAGAGGTGTACAATGAGACTGATCCCCCTACAAGATACCGCACACGTCGGCAAATGGGCTGCACGCCACATCGTCCAGCGGATTAATGCATTCAACCCAACGGCTGATCGCCCATTCGTACTTGGCCTACCGACTGGTGGCACCCCGTTGGAAGCCTATAAACATCTGATTGCGATGCATAAAGCGGGTGAAGTCAGCTTCAAGCACGTGGTCACTTTTAATATGGATGAATATGTCGGCCTGCCGCAGGAACACCCGGAAAGCTATCACTCATTCATGTATAATAATTTCTTTGATCATATTGATATTCCAGATGAAAATATCAATCTGCTGGACGGTAACGCGCCAGATGTTAACGAAGAGTGCCGTCTGTACGAAGAAAAAATGAAATCCTACGGTAAAGTTAACCTGTTTATGGGGGGCGTGGGGGTTGATGGGCACATTGCTTTTAACGAACCCGCTTCTTCTCTAGCTTCGCGTACCCGGATCAAAACACTGACCGAAGAGACGCGTATTGCCAACTCACGTTTCTTCGGCGGTGATGTCAGCCTGGTACCCAAGTATGCCCTGACGGTGGGTGTGGGTACGCTGTTGGATGCGGAAGAAGTGATGATTCTGGTGACTGGCCGTGGCAAAGCTCAGGCGCTGGAAGCTGCTGTGGAAGGCTGTATTAACCACCTGTGGACCATCAGTTGCCTGCAACTGCATCCTAAGTCTGTAGTGGTGTGTGATGAACCTTCCACTATGGAACTGAAAGTGAAAACCGTGAAATACTTCCGCGAATTAGAAGCGGAAAGCGTTAATAGTCTTTAAATTTTTATAGGGGGCTACATGTTTGCTTTAACCCAATGCCGGATCTTCACTGGTCACGATATACTTGATGACCATGCCGTGGTCGTTGCTGGTGGCCTGATTGACCGGGTCTGCCCACTGGCTGAGTTACCGGAAGGTATCGAAACTCGTGATCTGGGTGGTGCCATGTTAGCCCCCGGTTTTATTGACGTGCAGCTTAATGGCTGTGGCGGTGTGCAATTTAACGATTCCCTTGACGCTATTTCAGAAGAAACACTGGAAATCATGCAGCGCGCCAACGAGAAATCCGGTTGTACCAGCTATCTGCCTACGCTGATCACCTGCAGTGACGATTTTATGAAGCACGCCGTCAATGTTATGCGTGCTTATCTGCAAAAGCATCCCAATCAAGCGCTGGGTTTGCACCTGGAAGGCCCCTACCTGAGCCCGGTAAAAAAAGGCACACACAACCCGGCGTTTATCCGCCAGCCAACCACTGAGATGATCGACTATCTGTGGGCCAATGCCGATGTCATCACCAAAGTGACCTTGGCTCCGGAAATGGTTGAGCCCCAAGTGATTAAACAACTGGCGGACGCCGGTATTGTAGTTTCTTCCGGGCACTCTAATGCCACTTATCAGCAAGCGCGTAACGGCTTCGCGGCTGGGTGTACCTTCGCCACCCACCTCTACAATGCCATGCCCTACATTACTGGCCGTGAACCTGGCTTGGTCGGGGCCATTTTTGATACGCCAGACGTCTATACCGGTATCATAGCCGATGGCCACCATGTCGCCTGGGCGAGTATTCGTAATGCCAAACGGCTCAAAGGTGACAAATTGGTGCTGGTGACAGATGCCACCGCACCTGCCGGAGCGGATATAGACCAATTTATTTTTGCTGGCAAAACCATATACTATCGTGATGGATTATGTGTTGATGAAAACGGTACGCTAAGTGGTTCCGCTCTGACGATGATCGACGCGGTGCGTAACACCGTGGAGCATGCGGGTATCGCTCTGGACGAAGCACTGCGTATGGCAACACTGTATCCGGCACGGGCCATTGGCGTAGAGCGGCGTTTGGGTTCTATCACCGCCGGCAAAGTGGCCAACCTGACCGCCTTCACCCGCGATTACCAGGTAACGCAAACCTGGGTTAACGGCCATGAGGTTTATACTCAAGCCCAATGAAGTTGCGAGACAAAACGCGCTGCGTTTTGAACAGCGCTTGTGCTGGCTCTTTAGAGCGAGGCCTGGCTTAGGCCGAGTAACGCGGCAAAGCCAGGCCCGAAGGGAAAATCACAGAGAAGTGATTTCTAACGGATTTTAACGCTGCTTGCAGCGACCCCACAACGGGGTGGGCCTTAGGGAAGAGGCGAATAACTGTAGCCAACACCGCTTCAGCTTCATTGGTGACGGGTATAATTGATATCCAGCGACAAATAGCGAGCAAATCTATTGATGAAGAGTGGCGGACAGACGCAGATAGGGAATATTGATTTAGTTAAGCAACTTAATGGCGCCGCAGTTTATCGCCTGATTGACCAGCAAGGCCCTATTTCACGCATTCAGATTGCTGAACTTAGCCAACTTGCTCCCGCCAGCATCACTAAAATTACTCGCCAGCTATTGGAGCGTGGGCTGATCAAAGAAGTTGAACAGCAAGCCTCTACCGGTGGACGCCGTGCTATTTCCATTGTGACTGAAACCCGCCATTTTCATACGGTGGCGGTCCGCCTTGGTCGGCACGATGCCACCATCACCTTGTATGACATGAGCGGCAAGTCCCTCGGTGAGGAGCACTATCCTTTGCCGGAACGGACACAGGAAACACTGGAAAATGCCCTGTTCCATGCCATTGAGCAGTTTCTCGCCAGTTATCAGCGCAAATTGCACGAGCTGATCGCCATTGCGGTTATTCTGCCCGGTCTGGTGGACCCCGCTTTAGGCGTCGTTCACTATATGCCACATATCACAGTCAACAAATGGGCACTGGTTGACGGCCTGCAACGGCGTTTTAGCGTCACCAGTTTTGTCGGGCACGATATCCGCAGCCTAGCCCTTGCCGAGCACTATTTTGGCGCCACTCGCGATTGTGAAGACTCCATTCTGGTGCGTCTGCACCGGGGGACCGGGGCCGGGATCATCGTTAACGGCCAGATATTTCTCGGCAACAATGGCAACGTGGGTGAAATTGGTCATATCCAAATCGACCCGTTGGGGGAGCGCTGCCACTGCGGTAATTTCGGTTGTCTGGAAACTGTCGCGGCCAATGCCGCTGTCGAAAATCGCGTGCGCCACTTGCTGGCACAGGGCTATCCCAGCAAACTGACGCCGGATGATTGCGGTATCAGCGCTATCTGCAAAGCAGCCAACCAGGGTGACCCCCTAGCCAGTGAAGTCATCGAACATGTTGGCCGTTACCTGGGTAAAGCGGTCGCCATCGCCATCAACCTGTTTAATCCGCAAAAAGTGGTGATTGCTGGCGAAATTATCGAAGCTAAGAACGTGTTACTACCGGCTATTCAGCGCTGTATCAACACCCAGGTGCTAAAGGCGTTCCGCAAGGATCTACCGGTGGTCACTTCAGCACTCGATCACCGTTCCGCCATTGGTGCTTTTGCCCTGGTTAAACGGGCAATGCTCAATGGCGTACTGCTACAACGGTTACTGGAAGGCCACGCCATCTGCGATGACTAATTCAGGTTACAGCCATGCCCCGTGCCGACAAATCGATTAAACCATTGTCGAGGGCATATAGACCCGCTATGCTCTGCTCTTTCCGCCTTGATGACCCGCTATTGTGGCTACCGCTGCATGGCTTCTCATCAATATTTGTATACCCAAGTTCATCCACGTTGCGGCCAATACCGTATAGCTTGAATGCCGATAGGTATAGCAACTCTGTTGCCGGGGGAAGATCCATCACTATGAGAACCAGCCACCATGACGATTAAAAATGTGATATGTGACATCGACGGCGTGTTATTGCATGACAATACTCCGATTGCCGGTGCCGATCTGTTTCTTGCGCGCATTCAGGAAAAAGGAATGCCGTTGGTGGTGTTGACTAACTACCCTTCGCAAACCGCACAAGACCTGGCTAACCGTTTTAGCGCCGCCGGGTTGGAAGTACCAGAAAGCGCGTTTTACACTTCAGCCATGGCCACGGCGGATTTTCTGCGCCGTCAGGAAGGTAAAAAAGCCTATGTGGTCGGTGAAGGCGCGCTGATCCATGAACTCTATAAAGCCGGTTTTACCATTACCGACATCAATCCGGACTTTGTTATCGTTGGTGAGACTCGCTCCTACAATTGGGACATGATCCATAAAGCCGCCTACTTCGTCAGTAATGGGGCGCGCTTTATCGCCACCAATCCGGATACCCATGGACACGGTTTTGTCCCTGCCTGTGGCGCACTCTGCGCCCCTATTGAGAAGATCACCGGGCGTAAACCTTTTTACGTGGGTAAACCCAGCCCGTGGATTATCCGTGCGGCACTGAATAAAATGCAGGCGCACTCAGAGGACACGGTGATTATTGGCGATAACCTGCGCACCGATATTCTGGCTGGCTTCCAGGCGGGTTTAGCCACCGTATTGGTGTTATCGGGGGTTTCTACACTGGACAATGTTGAAAACATGCCATTCCGTCCCAGCTACATCTACCCTTCTGTCGCTGATATCAGCATCTTTTAGTCAGGCTGGCTTGATGGCTTATGGCGGCATGGCTGCACCATAGGCAATCAGGTCACCCCACTTAAAAATTAACGATTCAATAGTTTTTTAGCTTAAAAACTGAATATTCGCTAATTATAAATCCTCTCTGGTAAATTTTTTCCGTCATAAAGTTAAATCTCTTGCATTCACCCCAGGTTTAGCCGCATTTTCATCATCAGTAAAGCCATGGGGTGATCATCATGCCCACGGCCCAGCCAGATGAATAACATCAGGTATCAATTTATCAAGAGTATGAGGAGAGTCATTATGTGTTCTATTTTTGGCGTGCTCGATCTGAAGTCTGATCCGCTTGAATTGCGTAAAAGAGCGTTGGAGTTGTCGCGCCTGATGCGCCACCGCGGCCCTGACTGGTCCGGTATCTATGCCAGTGATAAAGCGATTCTTGCTCATGAACGCCTGTCGATTGTTGATGTGAATCATGGCGCTCAACCGCTCTACAACGCGGCAGGTAACCATATTTTGGCAGTGAACGGGGAAATTTATAATCACCAGGCATTGCGCCAGCAATTAAGTGACCGTTATGCATTCCAAACCGCTTCCGACTGTGAAGTGATCCTGGCCCTGTATCAGGAACAAGGACCGGGCTTTCTGGATGAACTGCAGGGCATGTTTGCCTTCGCCCTCTATGATGCAGAAAAAGATGCTTATCTGATTGGTCGTGACCATCTGGGTATCATCCCGCTCTATATGGGGCATGATGAACATGGCAACCTGTTTGTGGCTTCTGAAATGAAAGCGCTGGTACCGATATGTCGCAGCATCAAAGAGTTCCCGGCGGGTAGCTATCTCTGGAGCCAAGAGGGAGAAATTCGCCAATATTATCAGCGCGACTGGTTCGACTTTGCTAATGTGGCCGATAACACCACTGACGCCAATGCACTGCGTGATGCATTGGAAGAGTCAGTGAAAAGCCACCTGATGTCCGATGTCCCCTATGGGGTGCTGCTTTCTGGCGGGCTGGATTCCTCCGTGATCTCAGCCATTACCAAAAAATATGCCGCCCGTCGTGTGGAAGATGATGAGCGCAGCGAAGCCTGGTGGCCGCAACTGCACTCCTTTGCCGTTGGCCTGGAGGGTTCTCCGGATCTGGCAGCGGCACAACAGGTGGCTAATCACCTGGGCACGGTACACCATGAGCTTCACTTCACGGTACAAGAGGGGCTAGATGCCATCCGTGATGTGATTTACCATATTGAAACTTATGATGTGACCACGATTCGCGCCTCAACACCGATGTACCTGATGTCCCGTAAAATCAAGGCAATGGGCATTAAAATGGTGCTATCAGGGGAAGGTGCCGATGAAGTGTTTGGCGGTTATTTGTACTTCCATAAAGCCCCCAATGCCAAAGAGTTCCATGAAGAGACGGTGCGTAAGCTATTGGCACTGCATATGTACGACTGCGCACGTGCCAACAAAGCCATGTCGGCCTGGGGAGTCGAAGCCCGTGTTCCCTTCCTGGACAAAAAATTTCTCGATGTGGCCATGCGCATCAACCCGAAAGACAAAATGTGCGGCAACGGCAAAATGGAAAAACACATTCTCCGTGAATGTTTCGAGTCTTATCTGCCAGCCAGCGTCGCCTGGCGCCAGAAAGAGCAGTTTTCTGATGGGGTTGGCTACAGTTGGATTGATACTTTAAAAGAAGTGGCCGCCAAACAGATCAGCGATCAACAGTTGGAAACAGCTCAATTCCGCTTCCCATACAATACGCCGACGTCAAAAGAAGGTTACCTGTATCGTGACATTTTCGAACAGTTATTCCCTCTGCCCAGCGCCGCCGAATGTGTTCCCGGTGGCCCCTCCGTCGCCTGTTCTTCGGCCAAAGCCATTGAATGGGATGAGTCCTTCAAAAAAATGGACGACCCGTCTGGCCGAGCGGTAGGGGTACACCAATCCGCCTATCAGTGATATCTCATGGGGGAGACGACTCCCCCTTTTGTTGATGTTTTTCAGCAGTAATTCTTTTATTTGGCTATTTTATAGACAGACTGTTCACAACCCAGACAAACAACACACTCAGTCGCTTTTTCGGGAAAAAATTAGTTGACGCAAAACGACCATATACGCATAATGCGCCCCGCAACGCCGATGAAGGTAACGCAAAAAAGATGGCTACGTAGCTCAGTTGGTTAGAGCACATCACTCATAATGATGGGGTCACAGGTTCGAATCCCGTCGTAGCCACCACTTTTTTTTGCGGGAGTGGCGAAATTGGTAGACGCACTAGATTTAGGTTCTAGCGCCGCAAGGTGTGCGAGTTCAAGTCTCGCCTCCCGCACCATCTCTTTCGTCGTTGTGTATACAGCAGGTGGGGTATCGCCAAGCGGTAAGGCACCGGTTTTTGATACCGGCATTCCCTGGTTCGAATCCAGGTACCCCAGCCATCTTTCCCGATGAAGCTGTAAAAAATTAATTGTGTTATTGGGGTATCGCCAAGCGGTAAGGCACTGGTTTTTGATACCAGCATTCCCTGGTTCGAATCCAGGTACCCCAGCCATACAACACCATTGATTTATAGCACCAGATAGTCTCCTCATACCTCAAACTGCACCAAATTGGCGACATCATTCGCACCAGTAATATCGTTTTTCACTACATTTGGTGACTTTCGATTTAATGACCAATAGGTAGGCAGTTAAAGTATGTGGATATGGCTACGTAGCTCAGTTGGTTAGAGCACATCACTCATAATGATGGGGTCACAGGTTCAAATCCCGTCGTAGCCACCATTCAAAAAATGATAATTGGGGTATCGCCAAGCGGTAAGGCACTGGTTTTTGATACCAGCATTCCCTGGTTCGAATCCAGGTACCCCAGCCAAATTTAGAACAGCTCGCTACGGCGAGCTGTTTGCTTTTCAGTGTTCTCTGGCAGGAAATCATAAACCTAACGCATACTTCAGCGCTTGTTCCTTCAACTTGCCCGCCTGTTGTGCGGCCATCAAGGCCAGATTGCGTGCCACTCTCAGCGGGGGAAGATCGTTGCTGAAGGTGGAGTAAAACAGATCCATACCATTTTGCATCATCAGGTTATCCCGACGACGACGGCGTTGATAGCGCATCAGCACGGCTTCACTCGCCCAATCCTCGCCCTGAGCCACCGCATCCGCCACCACCGCCAACAGCGCGCCAACATCACGGTAGCCCAGATTCACCCCCTGCCCAGCCAGCGGATTGATGGTATGTGCCGCATCACCGAGTAATGCCAACCCCGGTTTGACATAACGTTGTGCATGGCGGCGTACCAGAGGAAAAGCGCCCACGCCATGAACCTTCACCGCCCCTAGACGGGATGGAAACGCGGCGGCGATTTCACGTTCAAGCGCCGCCAGCGGCAAGCCTTGCAATTGCCGGATACGCTGTGGGCTGTCATACCAAGCCAGCGACGCCCAGTGATCATACAGCGGCAAAAATGCGCGCGGCCCAGAAGGGAAAAATTGCTGCCAGGTGACATCCTGCTGTGGCGCGCCAGTTTCAACGCTAATCAGCATACAGCTCTGGCGATATTGCCAACCATTGATACCAATACCGGCCAGCTTACGCACCGGTGAGTCGGCACCATCTGCCCCCACCAGCAAACGCGCCTGTATCGTCTGTGACGAGTTTAAGGTCACTTGCCAAGTGTCATCGATACGTTGCATTGATTGCAGCATGGCGGGGCAATAGAGCTGCAAATTTTCGCATTGTGCCAATTGCTGCCACAACGCGAGTTGCAAAATACGGTTCTCAACCATAAAGCCAAGTTCAGGCAAGCCGAGTGAGGCGGCATCAAACACCACTCGCGAGGCATCCCATTCCCAAGTTTCTAACCGGCGGTAAGGTGCCGACCTCATTTGTTGAACTAACGGCCAGGCATCCAATTGCTGCAACAGTTCAACCGAGGTACAGCTGATAGCCGAAACACGTAGATCCGGAGGGCTTTGTGCATCGAAGGCCTCAGGGGTATGCGCCTCCAGTAAGGCGACCGATAACCCGGTTCGTGCCAGCCCTAAAGCGGCCGCCGCCCCTACCATGCCGCCCCCCACCACCAGGACATCAACCTGTTTTTGCGAAGTTTTCATTTTCGTTATGCTTATTGATTCGTTGAGTGCCATGCCGCCCAAAATCCCCCGCATCATGCTGTCTAGCTGAGTATTGCTGGGGCTGCGTCATCGCGGTACGCGAACTTTAGTGTACCGGATCTGGCTTCGGGCCGCATGCTGCTTTCACGTCACTGGTCACAGCCGCATCAAATGATTACAATACCCCACCTATATACTCTGATTTATTGAGATCGCAGCCAGCACGGCTGTAGATTGAAGCAATCTGAGTATCTATGGCACATAACACATTTTTCTCTCTCCACGGGTAATGACAAGTCAATGACGAAAAAACTACATATCAAAACCTGGGGCTGCCAGATGAATGAGTATGACTCATCAAAAATGGCGGATTTACTGGGTAGCACACTGGGTTACCAACCAACCGAAAACGTTGAAGAGGCGGACCTGTTGCTGCTGAATACCTGTTCTATTCGCGAAAAGGCACAGGAGAAAGTTTTCGATATGTTAGGCCGCTGGAAGCGACTGAAAGAGAAGAAACCTGACCTGATTATTGGCGTCGGTGGCTGTGTTGCTTCACAAGAAGGCGCGCATATCCGCCAACGCGCACCCTGTGTCGATATTATCTTTGGCCCGCAGACCTTGCATCGTCTACCAGAGATGATCGCACAGGTGACTGGCACCCGTAGCCCGGTTATCGACATCAGCTTCCCGGAAATCGAAAAATTCGATCGGTTACCCGAACCCCGCGCTGACGGCCCCACGGCGTTTGTTTCAATCATGGAAGGCTGCAATAAATACTGCACTTTTTGTGTTGTGCCTTATACCCGTGGTGAAGAAGTCAGCCGCCCATGCGATGACATCCTGTTCGAAATCGCCCAACTTGCGGCCCAAGGGGTACGCGAAGTCAACCTGCTGGGGCAGAACGTGAATGCTTATCGTGGTGCGACTTACGATGGCGATATCTGTTCGTTTGCTGAATTGCTGCGTCTGGTGGCGGCCATTGACGGTATTGACCGTCTGCGCTTTACCACCAGCCACCCAATAGAATTCACCGACGATATTATTGCGGTGTATGAAGATACCCCTGAGCTGGTGAGCTTCCTGCACCTGCCGGTACAAAGTGGTTCAGACCGCATCTTGACCATGATGAAACGTGCTCACACCGCGTTGGAATATAAGTCTATTATTCGCAAGCTGCGTAAAGCCCGGCCCAACATACAGATCAGTTCTGATTTCATCGTTGGCTTCCCAGGGGAGACTGCAGCCGACTTTGAACAAACCATGAACCTGATTGCCGACGTCAATTTTGATCTCAGCTACAGCTTTATCTACTCCTCACGCCCCGGAACACCGGCCGCGGATATGGTTGACGATGTCACCCTGGAAGAGAAAAAGCAGCGGCTCTATATTCTGCAAGAGCGCATTAACCAACAGGCGTTGCAGTTCAGCCGCCGTATGCTTGGCACTGAGCAACGCATTCTGGTGGAGGGAGTTTCCCGCAAGAGCGTGATGGATCTGGCTGGCCGCACCGAATGTAACCGGGTGGTCAACTTTGAGGGAACACCGGATTTAATTGGCCAGTTTGTTGATGTGGAAATTACCGAGGTACGCAGTAACTCACTGCGCGGCGCGTTGGTCCGTACTGAACAACAGATGGCGTTACGGGTACATGAATCCCCGCAATCGGTGATCGCTCGCACCCGTAAAGAAGATGCTCTGGGTGTGGGCAGCTATCAGCCTTGATGCGGATTGGCGTCTATAGCCTCGCCGATTCAAGTTGCCGTTAGGCGGCCAAATGCGCCAGCAACTTGAATGGCAGTGAAACGAATAGACAGCCTAGACGCTGGTGCCCAATACCGTCACTTTGCTATTTTTTACCAGGCAGATATTGCCTGGTCATTTTTTTTATTTTAATAAAGAGGCAATAATCTAATGCAACTGCCACACTGCCCGAAGTGCAACTCCGAATATACCTATCAGGATAACGACCTGTTCATCTGCCCCGAGTGCGCCTATGAGTGGAGCGACAACGCCAGCGCTGAAGATGCCGATACCCTGATTGTCAAAGATGCCAATGGCAATCTGCTCGCTGATGGTGATGCTGTGACGGTCATTAAAGACCTGAAAGTGAAAGGCAGCTCTTCCATGCTGAAAATTGGCACCAAAGTGAAAAACATCCGTCTGGTGGAGGGTGATCACAACATCGATTGTAAAATTGATGGTTTTGGCCCAATGAAGCTGAAATCGGAATTTGTGAAAAAGAACTAATCTGCTCTTCTGGGCCGAACGATTTGCCCGGATTGCATGTGTCACAGGTGTAAGGACTTGCACCTGTGACACAGGGCATGAATAATTCAAGGTATTCCCGTCAAAGGGGATATACACTGAAATTACATTACTTCATATTGTCGCATTAACCAGGCCCAGAATGAGCCTTGAGGAATCGTTTGAACGTCGCAACACAAGAAATCCTGTTAGAGCCTGCAGATAACCAACGCTTGTTGAGCCTCTGTGGCCCGTTTGATGACAATATCAAACAACTCGAACGTCGGTTGGGGATTGAAATCAACCGGCGGGATAATCGCTTCAAGTTGGTCGGTAAAAACCTTTGTGTTGCTGCCGCAGCGGATATTCTGCGCCATCTGTATGTGGATACCGCCCCGATTCGTGGCGTGACCCCAGATATCGATCCAGAGCAGATCCACTTGGCTATCAAAGAGAGCCGGGTACTGGAGCAGGTTGCCGAAAGCGTACCAGATTATGGTAAAGCGGTTACCATCAAGACCAAACGTGGCATGGTAAAGCCCCGTACCCCCAATCAGGCGCAATATGTCGCCAATATTTTCGCTCATGACATCACTTTTGGTATTGGCCCTGCCGGTACCGGGAAGACCTATCTGGCGGTTGCCGCCGCGGTTGATGCCCTCGAGCGTCAAGAGATCCGCCGTATCCTGCTTACTCGCCCAGCGGTGGAAGCGGGTGAAAAACTTGGCTTCCTCCCTGGGGATCTCAGCCAGAAAGTTGATCCCTACCTTCGCCCACTGTATGACGCCCTGTTCGAAATGCTCGGCTTTGAACGAGTGGAAAAACTGATCGAACGGAATGTGATCGAAGTGGCACCATTAGCTTATATGCGTGGCCGCACATTGAATGATGCCTTTATCATTCTCGATGAAAGCCAGAACACCAGCATCGAACAGATGAAAATGTTCCTGACGCGTATCGGTTTCAACTCGAAAGCGGTAATTACCGGTGATGTGACGCAAATCGATCTGCCACGTAACCAGAAATCTGGCCTGCGCCATGCGGTGGAAGTGCTCTCTGAAGTGGAAGAGATCAGTTTCAACTTTTTCCACAGTGAAGATGTGGTACGGCACCCGGTGGTCGCCCGCGTGGTGATCGCCTATGAAGCTTGGGAAGCCGCCGAACAGAAACGCAAAGATGCCCTCGCCGAGCAACGCAAACGTGATGCGTTAACCGCCCCCGAGCAGGAGATGCCATGAGCCCTGTGATCCTCGATTTACAACTGGCCTGTGACAACAGTGAAGGGCTACCCCCTGAAAGCCAATTCCAGCGTTGGCTGGACGCGGTCTTGCCACAGTTTCAGGAACAGTCGGAAGTCACTGTCCGCCTGGTGGATGAAGCAGAAAGCCAGCAGTTGAATCTCACTTATCGCGGCAAAGACCAACCCACCAATGTGCTGTCATTCCCGTTTGAAGCCCCGGCGGGAATCGAATTACCGCTGTTGGGGGACTTGGTTATTTGCCGTCAGGTGGTGGAACGGGAAGCCGTTGAACAACAAAAAACGCTGGAGGCCCATTGGGCACATATGGTTGTTCACGGTAGCCTTCATCTGCTAGGGTATGACCATATTGAAGATGAGCAAGCCGAAGAAATGGAATCTTTGGAAACCGAGATTATGCAGGAGATGGGCTACCCAGACCCTTACCTGGCGGAAAAAGATCCCATCTGATGTTAGCAAACAGCCCTTGCCCTGCATGGGAACTGTACTCAAAATAATTCGAGTTGCTTGCAGGCGGCAAGTCCGAAAGTCGCCAGGAGCATAGATAACTATGTGACTGGTGCGAACGAACGCAGCCAACACCCAATCAACTTGAGGAATGAAGAGTATGTTGCTAATTTTGATCCCTCTGACCTGAGTGATATTAACTAAAACGCCATGAGCGACGACCATTCACAAAGCAATGACAGCCCCAGTCCCAAAAAGGGGTTCTTTACTCTTATCCTTAACCATTTGTTCCATGGTGAACCTAAAAATCGTGACGATTTGGTTGAGCTGATCCGCGACTCTGAGCAAAACGAGCTGATTGATCCCGATACCCGTGACATGCTCGAAGGGGTGATGGATATCGCCGGGCAACGGGTACGTGACATCATGATCCCGCGTTCCCAGATGGTCACCGTAAAGCGTAACCAGACCCTTGAAGAGTGCCTGGACGTGATTATTGAATCTGCACACTCCCGCTTCCCGGTAGTCAGTGAAGACAAGGATCACATCGAAGGTATTCTGATGGCTAAGGATTTATTGCCGTTTATGCGCGCAGATTCCGAGCCATTCAGCATCGACAAGGTGTTGCGCCCTGCCGTTGTGGTCCCTGAGAGCAAACGGGTTGACCGGATGCTGAAAGAGTTCCGCTCCCAGCGTTATCATATGGCGATTGTCATTGATGAATTCGGTGGTGTTTCTGGCCTGGTCACCATTGAGGATATTCTGGAACTGATTGTGGGTGAAATCGAAGATGAATACGACGATGAGGAAGATCTCGATGTTCGCCAACTGAATCGCCACATGTTTACCGTGCGCGCTCTGGCCCCTATCGAAGATTTTAACGAAACATTTGGTACTCACTTCAGTGATGAGGAAGTTGACACCATTGGTGGTCTGGTGATGCAAGCCTTCGGTCACCTGCCTGCGCGGGGGGAAACCATCGAAATCGAAGGTTACTTGTTTAAAGTGACCATGGCCGACAGTCGACGTATCATCCAGGTTCATGTCAAAATTCCGGACGACTCGCCACCACCGAAACTGGAAGAATAAATCATTTATGGCTAAAGCCCCCTTACTTGAACGCCAGTGGGTTCGTACCCTGCTGGCGCTGTTGTCCGGTGCCTGCGGCACATTAGCATTCTCACCTTACGATATCTGGCCAGCGGCGATTGTTTCCCTGGTCGGTCTATTAGCGATTACGCTTAATCGCACCACTAAACAGTCTGTTATGCTGGGCTTCTTCTGGGGCATGGGGCTGTTTGGCACTGGCGTGAACTGGGTCTATGTCAGTATTGCTGATTTCGGTGGTATGCCCTTTGCCATCAATCTCTTTCTGGTGGTACTGCTGGCCGCCTATCTCTCACTCTACACCGGGCTATTCGCTGGGCTCTTGACCCGTATCTGGCCACAGACCAGTTGGTGGAAACTGGCCATTGCCGCCCCAGCCGTATGGCAACTGACCGAGTTCCTGCGCGGTTGGGTGCTCACTGGCTTCCCCTGGTTGCAATTTGGCTATAGCCAGATTGATGGTCCGCTGCAAGGTATCGCGCCATTACTGGGCGTGGACGCCATCACCTTAATTTTAATGTCTCTCAGTGGGTTATTGGTTTTTGCCATTAACCAGCGGCGCATTACCCCTGGGGTGATTGCGCTGGCAATGTTACTGCTGCCCTGGCCACTGCGCCAGTTGCAGTGGTTTACCCCACTGCCGGAGAAGGCGGTGAATATCGCCATGGTGCAAGGCAATATCGAACAATCGCTGAAATGGGACCCCAGTGCATTGCAAAATACGCTGCAAACCTATCTGGATGAGAGCCGGCCCTATATCGGTAAAGCCCCCATTATCATCTGGCCGGAGTCCGCCATTCCGGATGTGGAAAGCAACCAACATGGCTTTCTCACCATGCTTGATGAGATGATGCGAGCTAACAACAGCAGCCTGATCACCGGGATTGTCGATGTCCGCGCCACACCACAGGGCAGAGAGATCTTCAACAGTGTGATCGTCCTTGGGGAAGAGGAACCCTACCGTTACCCCGCCAGCAATCGTTACGACAAACACCATCTGGTGCCCTTTGGTGAATTTGTACCGCTGGAAACTCTGCTGCGGCCATTAGCGCCACTTTTTGATTTGCCAATGTCCTCATTCAGCCGTGGTAATTATGTGCAGCCACCGTTGAGTGTGCGCGGTTACAACCTGACTGCGGCCATCTGCTATGAAATTGTGCTGGGTCAACAAGTACGGGATAATTTCCATCCAGATACCCATTTCCTGCTGACCATCTCGAATGATGCCTGGTTCGGCAACTCTATTGGCCCATGGCAGCACTTCCAAATGGCACGGATGCGAGCACTGGAATTAGGCCGGCCGTTGCTACGCGCCACCAATAACGGCATTACTGCAGCGATTGGGCCGACAGGCGAAGTGCAAGCTTCCATCCCACAATTCACCCGAAGCGTGCTGGAAGTGACTGTCACCCCCACCAGCGGGATCACCCCTTACGCGCGTTTTGGTTCAGCCCCCATTTGGCTGTTCAGTGCGCTGTTAGGTGCTATTGCCCTGGTCGCTCGTTGGCGCCGCAAATAACCTTCCACTCTTAAGCACGGCGCCTTGCCGTGCTTTTCTCACCACGTCGTAACATTTCATGATGCCAATTTTCTGGCACGTTCTTGCTCCAATAAAATCATATCCAACCCCAGGTTATGGCCTGGTGGCCACTAAGTTCAAGCAGCACAGCCCCTGAATAGCCCGAAAGAACGTGGATATATGCACAACTCCAGCGCATTGCGCGCACTTTACTGGTGTGCGGTGGGTTTATTGCATTAATTAGGTGCGTGTGATGTCGCAAAAAATAAAACAATTTGATTACATTATATTTACATTGAGCTATTTTTTAGCGGTTTCATACTCTAATAACTCAAGCCTCGAATAGTCGCTTTAGCTCAACACTCCCTGAGTACGGACTATTACAACAACAAAGGAGTTAAACCATGCAACTACGTAAATTGGCGTTATCGTTACTGTTTTTCGGTATGGCGGGTAGCGTAGCCCATGCGGAAGAATTGACCGGTACACTAAAGAAAATCAACGATAACGGCGTGATTGTTGTCGGCCACCGTGAGTCTTCGGTCCCCTTCTCTTACTATGATAATCAACAGCAAGTGGTCGGCTACTCCCAGGACTATTCCAACCAAATTATTGATGCCATCAAGAAGAAATTGAACCAACCCAATCTGCAGGTGAAAATGATCCCCATCACCTCGCAGAATCGTATCCCATTGTTGCAAAACGGGACTTACGACTTTGAGTGTGGTTCGACGACCAACAACCTTGAACGCCAACAACAAGCCACATTCTCCAACACCATTTTTATTGTCGGCACTCGTCTGCTAGCGAAGAAAGACTCCGATATCAAAGACTTTAAAGACCTGGCGGGTAAAACCGTGGTGGTCACTTCGGGGACAACGTCTGAAGTCCTGCTCAACAAACTCAATGACAACGGGCAGATGAAAATGCGCATCATCAGTGCCAAAGATCATGGTGACTCTTTCCGTACCTTGGAAAGCGGCCGTGCAGTGGCATTCATGATGGACGACGCCCTACTTGCAGGCGAACGGGCCAAAGCCAAGCAGCCTGACCAGTGGGAAATCACCGGCACTGCGCAATCCAGAGAAGCCTATGGCTGTATGATGCGCAAAGATGACCCGCAATTTAAACAATTGATTGATGAGACCATCAGCCAAGTTCAAACCTCGGGTCAGGCTATACAATGGTTTGATACCTGGTTCAAACAACCTATCCCACCGAAAAACCTAAACTTGAACTTCGCACTGTCTGATGACATGAAGCAATTGTTCAAAGAGCCGAATGACAAAGCATTAAATTAATAACAATAAGGCCAGTATACCCAAGTTCAATGGAGTGGCAGGTAGGCGACAAGTGAGCGAGTCCCTAGGAGCATAGATAACTATGTGACTAGGGCGAAAGAGCGTAGTCAACAACCCTGCAGCTTCATTGGTGACCGGGATATCACTGGCCATGTTGATGGCTGACTGAGAGCAGACAGAAATGCGGGGGGTAGTTCCCCTCCCGCATTGCTCCAGACAAGTTCAGGGTCTCATACGCAAAAAACAACCTGACCCGTGCGTGAGAGCTACCGCAGAACCCCCATCATGCTCGATGTTTAATGGAGTTTGTTATGTCAATTGATTGGAACTGGGGTATCTTCTTGCAGCCGGCCCCCTTCGGCAATACCACCTATCTGGGCTGGATGTGGTCCGGTTTTCAGGTCACGATCGCCCTCTCCATGTGTGCCTGGATGATTGCTTTCTTTGTGGGATCACTGTTTGGCATCTTGCGCACCGTGCCCAACCGTTTCCTTTCCTCGCTGGGTACCTGTTATGTAGAGCTATTTCGTAACGTACCGCTGATCGTCCAATTTTTCACCTGGTATCTGGTGATCCCCGAACTGCTGCCGACAGAGATCGGTATGTGGTTCAAAATGGAGCTGGATCCTAATGTTCAGTTCTTTGTTTCCTCCATGCTGTGCCTTGGCTTGTTTACTGCGGCACGCGTCTGTGAACAAGTACGTGCAGCCATTCAATCACTACCCCGTGGCCAGCAGGCTGCGGGGTTAGCCATGGGCCTGACATTGCCACAAACCTATCGCTATGTGCTATTGCCCAATGCTTACCGGATCATTGTGCCGCCGATGACCTCCGAAATGTTGAACCTGGTGAAAAACTCTGCCATCGCCTCCACTATCGGTCTGGTGGATATGGCGGCGCAAGCGGGCAAACTGCTCGATTACTCAGCTCATGCGTATGAATCATTTACTGCTATCACCTTGGCCTATGTCGCTATCAACGCTGTCATTATGCTGTTGATGCGTCTGGTGGAGAAGAGAGTGCAGTTACCTGGCAATATGGGGAGCAAATAATGTATCAATTTGATTGGGGATCGATTGTCCCAAACCTCCCTTACCTGCTGCAGGGCCTGGGGATCACGCTGAAAATCACCGTGGTCGCCATCGTATTTGGCATTCTCTGGGGTACCGTGCTCGCGGTTATGCGCTTGTCACCGATCAAACCCCTCAGTTGGTTTGCGGCGCTGTATGTCAACCTGTTTCGCTCTGTCCCGTTGGTGATGGTATTGCTGTGGTTCTACCTGGTGGTTCCCAGCTTCTTACAGCAGGTCCTTGGCTTATCACCGAAAAACGATATTCGCCTGATCTCGGCGATGGTCGCCTTTTCGTTGTTTGAAGCGGCTTATTACTCGGAAATTATTCGGGCAGGCATCGAGAGCGTTTCACGCGGCCAATCTGCGGCTTCACTGGCGTTGGGGATGACCCGCTGGCAATCAATGCAACTGGTGATCTTGCCACAAGCTTTCCGCGCCATGGTCCCCTTACTCTTGACGCAAGGGATTGTGCTTTTCCAGGATACCTCACTGGTTTATGTGTTGAGCCTGGCTGACTTCTTCCGCACGGCCACCAATATTGGTGAGCGTGACGGTACGCGGGTAGAAATGGTGCTGTTCGCCGGTTTTGTCTATTTTATTATCAGTCTGGCCGCTTCGGCACTGGTAAGCTATTTGAAGAAAAGGACAGTTTGATGATATCCCTGAAAAATGTTTCCAAGTGGTACGGTCAGTTTCGGGTGTTAACCGATTGCACCACTGAAGTCAAAAAAGGTGAAGTGGTGGTGGTTTGTGGTCCTTCTGGTTCAGGCAAATCCACCCTGATTAAAACAGTTAACGGGCTAGAACTGATCCAACAAGGGGATATTCTGGTTAATGGCATACAAGTTAACGACAAGAAGACCAATCTGGCACAATTACGTTCCAAGGTGGGCATGGTATTCCAGCATTTCGAACTGTTCCCCCACTTATCGATCATTGAAAACCTGACACTGGCACAAGTCAAAGTTCTCAAGCGAGACAAAGCTGCATCCCGTGAGAAAGGCCTGAAATTACTGGAGCGAGTCGGCCTGTCCGCCCATGCCAATAAGTTCCCTGGTCAACTTTCCGGTGGTCAACAACAGCGCGTGGCCATTGCTCGCGCACTATGTATGGACCCTATCGCCATGCTGTTTGATGAACCGACCTCGGCCCTTGATCCTGAAATGATCAATGAAGTGCTGGATGTAATGGTGGAACTGGCGCAAGAAGGGATGACCATGATGGTGGTTACCCACGAGATGGGCTTTGCCCGTAAGGTGGCTCACCGGGTGATCTTTATGGATGAAGGCAAGATTGTCGAAGATCGCAATAAAGATGACTTCTTCAACAACCCCACCTCCGAACGCGCCAGAGACTTCCTGGCCAAAATTTTACATTAATGCGGCTACCCACCACTGCTGCAAGCCCGGGGTACCATCAAGGTTCAAAGGGCTTGCGCTGGAACTGGTCATGCCCACATTTAGGGCAGCGGGGTAAAATCTCCGGGGTATAGAAGGCAAGGTGATAGTGGCATTTTTCACAAACCAGATTGCCTAGCCCAACCACTTCACCACTGTGATAGACGCCATGGTGGCTGACATCCTTGAACACCTCACGCCATTCCAACTGCGTTTTGTCAGTGATATCGGCCAGTTCCTGCCATAGACTCTCTTTGATCACCCGCATAAAGACACTGTCAGTAAAGGCCTCACGACTCTCTTCATAACTACGGGCAAACTCCTCCAAGTCACGTCGTACTGCCAGAACCAGTTGTTCCACCTCATGACGGGTCAACTCCTCCACCTCATTGAGGTATTTTTCGGCACTGGCCACCAACTCATCAATATCACGTTCGCCATTCTTTAGGCGTTCTGTCAATGATGCAACCAACTCACGATAGTATTGAGTAACTTTGCTCATAGCCTCTCCCGGGTCAATGACTGTGACAAGCGTGTTCTCTTAAGCTACCTGTTATTATTCTAGCCGTAAATCACTGATTGCAATTTGACCTGCTGCGAGATCTGCAGATTGTGAGTGATATCATGGCTCTTGACATTCACCCTCTCAAACTAACCAGAATTCTTGCGAGACTTACCACTCATTTTGTCGATAACAAAAGAAACCGATATTCGTTGAGGAAGATACAGTACTTTCCTGATGAAAACTCACTACATATGTTAGTTATCTATACTGACAGTTTATGCCGGTTCGCAAGCCTTTGATTAACACGCAACTTATTGTAATTTAATATAAATTGTGACTTTTTAGCTTTCCTGCTAAAATTATAAAGTCACTTTGCTGTGGGAGTTGTCATGAAACTCGAAACCCGTATGCGTCAGTCGATCAAACGCCGTGCTGGAATCGTCCTGTCTCGTTCGGATGTTGCTTCCTTGGGAAGCAAGACTCAAGTCACACATGTGCTTAATTCATTAGTACAGAAAGGGGAACTTCTTCGTCTTTCTCGTGGAGTCTATGCTAAAGCCAAACGAGTCCCTGATGGCAATGTAAGACTTCTGGGAAGTCTTGAGGTAATCATTAGTCAAACTGCCGATAAACTGGGGTTTGTCCTTCATAAAAATGACTTTTCATTTACGAATGATAGCGCTTTGGAAAATGAGATAGTCGTCGAGACTGAAACGCCGCGAATTTCACGTAAAATGACGATTAACGGCAAGAGTATATGGTTCCGCAGTTACCGCCAGAAGCTTAGAAATCAGGATGATACCTGCCCCCTTTCTCAAAAAATTCCGACGCAAGGGGTTGCCAAATATGTCATGAAACTCGCTCGCCGTCATAAAGTGTCTTACTCCTATAACTCAATGGATCAGTGGGCTAATGCCGTCACACGCTTAGCTGGTGATGAAGTGAAACATGACTGTATTGAAGATCTTCTTATCGCGTTGAAACGTGCAGGTAAAATCTCTAAAAAGGATGTTGCTATGTTAGCTGTCAATTACCTGAGAGAGCGTAAGTAACGTGTTCGATCCCTTTAATGACTTTGACCAAGCCGGTTACCTACGTAATCGCTTTGCTGAAAAAGACCCTGAAATTGTTCGAGAGATAAAACGAAGTCGTTCAACTGCTGGCCGCTCTTAGGATTTGTGACTGTTTGAACGCGCGTTAAAACATAACGCGGAACTACCCCATAAAGTTGGACGAACGTTACACCACACTGGGTAAAATAAACCCATCGTCATTGCGTGCTAGGGATACTATCTATCCCATCGCAGATACTTGAATCGGGAACGCTTAGTGTTGTTGTCAAGCAGCCTTATCAGCTATGCTATGCGGATCTATCAGATATGCCCGTTATCTTTCAAATTTCATCGAGCATAGACAAATAAATGCTACGGATGTAGCTGTTAAACACCTACAGGACCACTGGCCACCATGCAAGAGCAATATCGCCCCGAAGAGATAGAATCAACTGTACAACTTCACTGGCAACAGAAACAGACATTCAAAGTTACCGAAGACGCAAGCAAGGAAAAGTATTACTGCCTATCCATGTTGCCATACCCTTCGGGTCGTTTGCATATGGGCCATGTGCGTAACTACACCATCGGCGATGTGATCTCCCGCTACCAGCGGATGCTGGGTAAAAATGTGCTGCAGCCGATTGGCTGGGATGCCTTTGGTCTACCCGCGGAAGGGGCCGCAGTAAAAAATAATACCGCGCCTGCACCCTGGACCTATGACAACATCGAATATATGAAGAACCAGCTTAAATTGCTGGGCTTCGGCTATGACTGGGATCGTGAAATTGCCACCTGTAAGCCTGACTATTACCGTTGGGAACAGTGGTTCTTCACCAAACTGTATGAAAAAGGCATGGTTTATAAAAAAACCTCCGCGGTGAACTGGTGCCCACATGATCTCACCGTATTGGCCAACGAGCAGGTGATTGACGGCTGCTGCTGGCGCTGCGACACCAAAGTTGAACGTAAAGAGATCCCGCAATGGTTTATCAAGATCACCGCTTATGCTGATCAACTGCTCAACGACCTGGACACACTGGAAAGTTGGCCTGAGCAGGTAAAAACCATGCAGCGCAACTGGATTGGCCGTTCTGAAGGGGTGGAAATTACCTTTGACGTCACCGATAGCGATGAAAAAGTGACCGTCTATACCACCCGCCCGGATACGTTTATCGGGGCAACCTATTTGGCGGTGGCTGCTGGCCACCCGCTGGCACAGCTAGGTGCAACAAATAACCCCGCCCTGAACGCTTTTATTGATGAATGCCGTAACACCAAGGTTGCCGAAGCGGACATGGCGGTGATGGAGAAAAAAGGCATGGCCACGGGCCTGTTTGCCATCCATCCTCTCAACGGTGAAAAGCTGCCTATCTGGGTTGCCAACTTTGTGTTGATGGAATATGGCACCGGAGCGGTGATGGCAGTTCCCGCTCACGATCAGCGCGACTGGGAATTTGCCACTAAATACCAATTGCCGATTAAGCCGGTGATACTGAATCTCGATGGCAGCCAGCCCGATATCAGCACCGAGGCAATGACCGAGAAAGGCGTTCTGTTCAATTCAGGTGAATTTGATGGTCTGGATCATCAGGCCGGGTTTAATGCCATTGCAGATAAACTGGTGATGCAGGGAGTCGGCCAACGTAAGGTCAACTACCGCCTGCGCGATTGGGGCGTTTCCCGCCAGCGTTACTGGGGAGCGCCGATCCCGATGGTCACACTGGAAGATGGTACAGTGATGCCAACCCCAGAAGACCAACTGCCGGTGATCCTGCCGGAAGATGTGGTGATGGATGGTATTACCAGCCCAATCAAAGCAGATCCGCAATGGGCGAAAACCACCGTTAACGGTCAACCCGCGTTGCGTGAAACCGACACCTTCGATACCTTTATGGAGTCTTCCTGGTATTACGCGCGTTATACCTGCCCACAATATGACCAAGGGATGTTAGATCCAGCCGCCGCCAACTACTGGCTGCCAGTGGATCAGTATGTGGGGGGGATCGAACATGCCATCATGCACCTGATGTATTTCCGTTTCTTCCACAAGTTGATGCGGGACGCCGGGCTGGTGGATTCAGACGAGCCAGCCAAGCGCCTCTTGTGCCAAGGTATGGTGCTGGCTGATGCCTTTTACTACAGCGGCAGTAATGGTGAGCGCATTTGGGTCTCCCCGGTTGACGCCATTGTTGAACGTGACGAAAAGGGGCGTATTGTCAACGCCACCGACTCACAAGGCCATCAATTGGTTTATGCTGGCATGAGCAAAATGTCGAAGTCGAAAAACAACGGCATCGACCCACAAGTCATGGTGGAAAAATACGGCGCGGATACCGTTCGTCTGTTTATGATGTTCGCTTCTCCGGCTGAAATGACCCTGGAATGGCAGGAGTCAGGTGTAGAAGGGGCGAATCGCTTCCTGAAGCGCGTATGGAAACTGGCTTACGATCACCTGGAGCAAGGTGCGGTTCAGCCACTGAATGTCGCTGCGCTGAATGAAGATCAGAAAGCGTTACGCCGTGATGTGCATAAAACCATCGCAAAAGTGACCGATGATATTGGCCGCCGCCAGACCTTTAACACCGCCATTGCCGCAGTAATGGAGTTAATGAATAAACTGGGCCGTGCACCGCAAGAAACCGCGCAGGATCGTGCATTGCTGCAGGAAGCGTTGCTGGCGGTAGTGCGGATGCTCTATCCATTTACCCCGCATATCTGCTTTACCTTGTGGCAAGCGTTAAACGGTACCGGTGATGTGGATACTGCACCTTGGCCGGTAGCAGAAGACGCCGCGATGGTAGAAGACTCCAAGTTGGTGGTGGTACAAGTTAACGGCAAAGTCCGTGCGAAAATTACCGTACCTGCTGACGCCACTGAAGATCAAGTCCGTGAACAGGCCGCACAGGAACATTTGGTGGCCAAGTATCTGGAAGGGGTTACAGTGCGTAAAGTGGTTTATGTTCCAGGCAAATTGCTTAACCTGGTTGTGGGTTAACACAAGGAGACTTTGTGCAACATCGCATTCTAACGTTATTACTGGGGTTAGCGGTGCTGGTCACCGCCGGTTGTGGGTTTCATCTGCGTGGTAACACCCAGGTGCCCACGGAATTGCATACCCTGATCCTGGACAGCTACGATCCCTTTGGTCCACTGACTCGGGCAGTGCGTGAGCAATTACGTCTTAGCGGTACTAATGTGGTCAAATATGATCCGGCCCAAAAAGAGGTTCCTTCTTTACGTATCGTGAGTTCGACACAAAGCCAAGACACGGTGTCAATCTTTCAGGATGGTAAAACAGCGGAATTTCAAATGGTGATGACGGTTCAGGCGCAGGTGTTGCTGCCTGGGCATGACCTCTATCCGATCAACGTCAAGGTCTTCCGCACGTTCTTTGATAACCCATTAACCGCACTGGCGAAAGATTCTGAGCAGGAGATAATCCTGCAGGAAATGCGCCGACAGGCCGCGCAACAAATTCTGCGTAAATTCCAGTCGGTGATCCAAGCCGCTCAATTAAGCGAGCAGCAAAAGGCCGTTGCTATGAGTAAAAAAACGGCTATGGATAAAAATACGGTAAGTGCTAACGCACCATGATGCGTATCTATCCTGAACAACTTGCCGCGCAACTCCGAGAGGGGTTGCGCGCTTGTTATTTATTGAGTGGCAATGAACCGTTGCTGCTGCAGGAAAGTCAGGATTTAGTCCGCCAGGCTGCCCAACAACAGCAGTTTAGCGAACATTACTCAATAACTCTGGACGCCCAAACCGATTGGGATGCCATCTTCAGTATCTGCCAAGCGATGAGTCTGTTTTCCAGCCGGCAAACCCTGCAATTGACCTTGCCAGACAACGGCCCAACTGCGGTGATGGCTGAACACTTAACCAAACTGGCCAGTTTGCTACATCAGGATATCCTGTTGGTACTGCGCGGCCCGCGTTTGACTAAAGCACAAGAAAACAGCGCCTGGTTCAAAGCCGTTAGCCCTAATGGGGTTTTAGTCAGTTGCCAGACGCCAGAACAGGCACAACTCCCCCGATGGGTAACACAGCGGGCCAAATCGATGTCGCTTGAGCTGGATGATGCCGCGAATCAACTGCTGTGCTACTGCTATGAAGGCAATCTTTTGGCACTCGCTCAAGCGTTGGAAAGACTGGCGTTACTGCACCCTGATGGCAAACTGACTTTGCCTCGAGTGGAGCAAGCCGTGAACGATGCGGCTCATTTCAGCCCATTCCACTGGCTGGATGCGCTGCTGGCGGGCAAAAGTAAACGTGCCTGGCATATTCTCCAGCAATTGCAACAAGAAGATATGGAGCCGGTGATCCTGCTGCGAACCTTGCAACGGGAGCTATTAACATTACTCACGTTGCAGCGTCGGATGGCAACCACCCCACTGCGTACCCTGTTTGATCAGCAAAAAGTCTGGCAAAACCGGCGTAACCTGATCACCCAAGCATTGCAACGCCTGTCTAGCCAGCAATTACAGCAGGCCGTGCACCTGCTGGCAAAAATCGAAGTTCTGCTTAAACAAGAGTACAGCCAATCGGTGTGGTCAGAGCTGGAAACCTTGTCGATGTTGCTGTGCGGTAAACCGTTACCCACGAGTTTCGCCGATGCCCACTAACCAGCCGTTACACGCACTGACCTTACATGCTCTGTTTGGTGGCACTTTTGACCCGATCCACTACGGCCATCTGCGCCCGGTGGAAGCCTTGGCAAACGAGGTGGGACTGCAGCAGGTGACTCTGCTACCCAATCATGTGCCGCCACATCGCCCACAGCCGGAAGCCAACCCGCAACAGCGGTTAGCCATGGTCAAGCTGGCGATAGCGGATCACCCGTTGTTCACCGTGGATGAGCGCGAATTACAGCGTACAACACCTTCTTACACCATCGATACGTTAGAAATGATACGTAAAGAACGTGGTGCTGCATTACCTCTGGCATTTATCATCGGTCAGGATTCATTGCTGTCTTTGCATAAGTGGCATCGCTGGCAAGATCTGCTGAATGTCTGCCATCTGTTAGTGTTAGCTCGCCCTGGCTACCAGCAGCAAATGGACAGTACCGAGCTACAAGGCTGGTTGGAGCAACACCAGATTAGTGATCCGACCTTGCTCAGCCAGCAACCCAGTGGTTATATCTACCGGGCGAATACCCCATTACTGGAGATATCTGCCACCGAAATACGCCAACGTCTTCATCAGGGAATGGGTTGTGATGATCTATTACCGCACTCGGTGCTGCGTTATATCGAGTTACAGGGTTTATATCGCTAGGCCGCATGCTATACTGCCCCGCTATTTTTCGGGTATCCACTGAAGCCTCCGCAGACCGTTGTCAAGGTCATGCTCAACCCGCTTTCAGTGAAATCCAGCCGACACCACCATAATTCGCGCTATTATTAAGCAGCCGGATAAACAGAACATCCTCAAGGGGGAACCTTTGCAAGGCAAAACGCTCCAAGATTTCGTGATTGATAAAATCGATGATCTAAAAGGTCAGGATATTATCTCCCTGGATGTCCAGGGCAAATCCAGTATCACCGACTGCATGATCATTTGCACGGGCACTTCTACCCGCCATGTCATGTCAATCGCCGAATATATCGTGCAGGAAGCTCGTGCTGCAGGTATAGAATTGTATGGTATGAAAGGCCGGGAAGCTTCCGACTGGGTCGTGGTCGATCTGGGTGAGGTGATCGTGCATGTGATGCAAGAAGAGAGCCGCCGCCTATACGAACTGGAAAAGCTCTGGAGTTAACTGGTGAAACTGCAATTGGTTGCAGTCGGTACTAAAATGCCAGACTGGGTGCAGATTGGTTTTATGGATTATCTGTCTCGCTTCCCGAAAGATATGCCACTTGAGCTGACCGAAATCCCGGCAGGTAAACGCGGCAAAAATGCGGATATCAAACGCATTTTGGACAAGGAAGGTGAGCAGATGCTAGCAGCAGTCGGTAAAGGTAACCGCATTGTCACGCTGGATATCCCAGGTACGCCCTGGGAAACGCCTCAGTTGGCGCAACAGCTTGAACGATGGAAGCAGGATGGCCGTAACGTCAGCCTGTTAATCGGTGGTCCTGAGGGATTGTCACCGGCCTGTAAATCAGCGGCGGAACAAAGCTGGTCGCTCTCGCCATTGACGTTGCCACATCCTTTAGTACGAATACTGGTTGCCGAAAGTCTCTACCGTGCCTGGAGTATTACGACCAATCATCCTTACCACCGCGAATGATCGCAGGTGGCTGTAACCGAGTAAAATGACCGCCATAGAGTGAAATAAAGCAACGGGATGAAAATAGAACGTAACCCTTTTCGCGACTATACCGCGGAAGCTGCCCTGTTTGTACGCCGTGCCCTGGTGGCACTGCTGGCTATTCTGATCATGACAGGCATCCTGATTGCCAATATGTATAACCTGCAAATCGTTCGCTTTGAGGATTATCGCACTCGCTCCAACGAAAACCGCATCAAGCTGGTCCCTATCGCTCCCAGTCGTGGCATGATTTATGACCGCAACGGTACTCCACTGGCACTGAACCGAACCATTTACCAGTTGGAGCTAATGCCAGAGAAAATCGACGATCTGAAAGCCACCTTGCAGGAATTACGTCCGGTGGTCGATCTGACCGATGAGGATATCGCCAACTTTGAAAAAGAGCGCAAGCGTTCACGTCGTTTCGTCTCCATTCCGGTAAAAACAGCGCTTAGCGAGGTTCAGGTCGCCCGTTTTGCGGTCAATCAATTCCGTTTCCCAGGGGTTGAAGTCAAAGGCTATCAACGCCGCTACTACCCTTATGGCTCCGCGCTCACTCATGTTATCGGTTACGTATCAAAAATTAATGACCGGGATGTCGAACGCCTGGATAAAGACGGTAAACTGGCTAACTATGCCGCCACCCATGATATCGGCAAATTGGGTATTGAACGTTTCTATGAGGATACCCTGCACGGCAAAACCGGCTATGAAGAAGTCGAGGTCAATAACCGTGGCCGAGTGATCCGTCAATTGCATGAACAACCGCCGGTTGCTGGTCAGGATATTTATCTGACACTGGATCTCAACCTGCAGCGCTATATTGAACAATTACTGGTAGGCAGCCGTGCTGCGGTGGTGGTTAGCGATCCACGTACCGGCAGTATTTTAGCGATGGTTTCCAACCCCAGCTATGATCCCAACCTGTTTGTGGATGGTATCTCCAGCAAGGATTACCAGGGGTTACTCGATGATCCAAACCGCCCACTGATCAACCGCACCACACAAGGTATCTACCCCCCGGCTTCGACAGTGAAACCTTATATTGCTGTCTCAGCGCTCAGCGCTGGGGTCATTACCAAAAATACCGTGGTTTTTGATCCTGGTTGGTGGCAATTACCGGGTTCAGAAAAACGTTTCCGTGACTGGAAAAAGTGGGGGCATGGCCGCCTTAATGTCACCAAAGCCATCGAAGAATCTGCGGATACCTTCTTCTACCAGGTGGCTTATGATATGGGCATTGATCGGTTATCGAGCTGGTTAAGCAAATTCGGTTACGGTGACTACACCGGTATTGATCTTGCTGAAGAGCGCGCCGGCCTGATGCCAACACGTGAGTGGAAACTCAAACGATTTAAAAAACCCTGGTATCAGGGTGACACCATTCCGGTGGGGATTGGTCAAGGTTACTGGACGGCAACCCCGATCCAGATGTCAAAAGCACTGAATACCCTGATTAACGATGGTAATGTCATTATTCCGCATCTGTTACAGAGCACCAGAGTCAATGGTGCATTAGTACCGTTCCGTCAGGAAGAACATAAACAGATCGGTGATGTTCGTTCTGGTTACTGGGAAATCGTCAAAGATGGTATGTATGGCGTCGCCAATCGGCCTAATGGTACGGCACGTAAATACTTTGAAGGCGCCCCCTATAAAGCGGCAGCAAAATCCGGTACGGCACAGGTATTCGGCTATGAAACCTATAATGCTCACAAGCTCGCGGAGCATCTACGTGACCATAAATTAATGACCGCCTTTGCGCCATTCGATAACCCAACCGTGTCGGTCGCCGTCATCCTAGAAAATGGAGGAGCTGGTCCAGCGGTGGGGACCATTACTCGCCAGATCCTCGACCACATTTTGTTGGGCGACAATAACACGCAATTACCCGATGCTGCGCCACTGCCACCGGGTGTAGAAGGTGATTAAGGTATAACATGACTGAAAGCCAACAAAAAAACTCTATCTGGACCAAAATCCATATTGACCCGCTAATGCTGTTATTTATTCTGGCCTTGCTGGTTTACAGTGCCTGTGTGATATGGAGTGCTAGTGGCCAGGACATGGGGATGATGGAGCGTAAAGTCGGTCAGATGCTGATGGGGTTGGTCATTATGGGCGTGATGGCCCAGATCCCACCACGAGTTTATGAAAATTGGGCGATTTATCTGTATATTTTCAGTGTGATCCTACTGGTACTAGTGGATGCGTTCGGTCAGATCAGTAAAGGTGCACAACGTTGGCTGGATCTCGGTTTTGTCCGTTTCCAACCCTCAGAGATTGCTAAAATTGCCGTGCCATTAATGGTGGCGCGCTTTATGAACCGCGATGTCTGCCCCCCTTCTTTAAAACATACCGCTATCGCGTTAGTGCTGATTTTCCTGCCTACCTTACTGGTTGCCGCACAACCCGATCTGGGAACGTCAATTTTGATTGCCGCTTCAGGTCTGTTTGTGCTGTTTTTATCCGGGATGAGCTGGAAGCTGATTGGCGTTGCAGTGATCCTGGTAGGCGCTTTTATTCCTGTACTGTGGTTTTTCCTGATGCATGACTATCAGCGGGACCGCGTGATGATGCTACTCGATCCAGAGAGCGACCCTCTCGGGGCCGGCTACCATATTATCCAATCGAAAATCGCCATTGGTTCTGGTGGTCTTTTCGGTAAAGGCTGGTTGCACGGTACCCAGTCCCAACTGGAGTTTCTGCCTGAACGCCATACTGATTTCATCTTCGCAGTCTTGGCCGAAGAACTTGGGCTAATGGGTGTTCTGCTACTGATAGGGCTGTATCTGCTGGTCATTATCCGTGGGCTGGTGATCGCCGCACAAGCACAGACCACCTTCGGCCGTGTAATGGTGGGTGGGCTGATGCTGATCTTGTTTGTCTATGTATTTGTTAACATTGGCATGGTGAGTGGTATTTTACCGGTAGTTGGCGTACCTTTGCCTTTAGTGAGTTATGGGGGGTCAGCACTGATTGTCCTTATGGCTGGGTTCGGCATTGTCATGTCGATCCACACACACCGAAAAATGCTGTCTAAAAATTTATAGGGGGTCGTTAATGCGTAAGGAGTGGCTTTGGGGTGGCGCTGTTGCCGTTGCAGTATTACTTTCAGCCTGTACCACCACAACAGAACCAACACAGGCGCCCTATAATGGCCAAGCAACTGAAATCGGTGGTGCCGAACCGCATTATGAGCCTTATAACCCACGGAATATGCAAGATTATACGGTAAATGGCACCACCTATGAGATTGTAAAAGATCCGCAAAATTTCTCACAAACCGGTCTGGCGGCCTGGTATGGTGAAGAAGCCAGTGGTAATACCACCGCCATTGGTGAGCAATTTGATCCCAATGCATTAACGGCAGCGCACCCTACATTGCCAATTCCGAGTTATGTCCGCGTCACCAATCTGGCTAATGGCCGGCAACTGGTGGTACGTGTTAATGATCGTGGCCCTTATACCCCAGGGCGCATTATCGATCTGTCGAAAGCCGCCGCCGACCGCCTCAACCTGTCGAATAAGACCAAAGTGCAAGTGGACTTTATCAGCGTGGCTCAGGATGGCACATTAAGCGGCCCGGGTACGGTAGGTACCACGGTGGCTAAACAGAGTTATGCACTCCCCGCACGCCCAGAGCTCAGCTCTGGTAGCATGGGCACCCCCATACAGAAGGATGTTTCCGCCCCACCGGAGGCTAACGTCAGGCCCATTGACAACAGCAGCCTAAACATTGATGAGGCGAGTCTAACCCCATCGGCTGCCGGCAGCCCCCGTCAGGGCGGTTTTATTGGTGCACCTAGCCCCTTGCCGACCGGCGTGCTGGAAGGTTCTGAACCTCAACCAGCAGCCCCTACTGCTAGTGTTTCCAACGTTGCCCCTGCAGTGGCAACCCACGCGGAAACGAGTGCCAGTGGCCACTTTGTCGTACAGGTTGGGGCACTGAGCAATGCGGAACGTGCACAGAGTTGGCAACAACAATTGAGCCAACAGTTTGGCGTTCCCGGCAAAGTCGAAGCCAATGGCAGTGTCTATCGTGTGCAATTAGGCCCATTCAGCAATCGCCAACAGGCCGAACAATTGCAACAACGTCTGGCCAATGAAGCGCAACAGCAATCCTTTATTGCTGCCGTGCCTTAAGTCAATTGTCAGGTTCATTCCGGTTGCTGCCCTCAGTCAGCAGCTTGAATGAACCTGGATAGAGGCCCTCCGTACCGATGTCTGAAACATTTTCTTGCAGGTAAATGTGTGTAAACCCGCTGCTGTCAGATGAATGTCTAATGCCTGTCCGAGTCCCATCTGCTATAGTATGGCTCGTTTTATCACTTACTTTTACGGATGTTGTCGTCCTGATCATGAAACATGTAACTTCTTTCCGCTTAATCAAGAGCCTAACCCTCGGCGTAGTTATCGCGATAAGTGCAGCGCCAGTTGCCCAGGCTGATGATACTAATATTCAAACCATGATCCCCGGTGTACCGCAAATTGATGCGGAAGCTTACATCTTGATCGATTACAACTCCGGTAAAGTATTAGCGGAATCAAACGCTGACACTCGCCGTGATCCCGCCAGCCTGACCAAAATGATGACCAGCTATGTCATCGGGCAGGCATTGAAATCTGGCAAGATTGGTCAGGAAGATCTGGTTACTATCGGCCCAGATGCTTGGGCAACCGGCAACCCGGTGTTCAAAGGCTCCTCGCTGATGTTTCTGAAACCCGGTGATCGTGTGCCAGTTTCCAAACTGACGCGCGGCATCAACTTGCAGTCCGGTAATGATGCCTGCGTGGCGATGGCTAACTACGTCGCCGGTAGCCAGGATGCGTTCGTTAACCTGATGAATACCTACGTCAAACAATTCGGTCTGCAGAATACACATTTCCAGACAGTGCATGGCCTGGATGCCCAGGGGCAATACAGTTCAGCCCGCGATATGGCGTTGATCGGCCAAGCCTTGATCCGCGATGTTCCGGATGAATATGCCATTTACAAAGAAAAAGAGTTCACCTTTAACAATATTCGCCAATTAAACCGTAACGGTCTGTTGTGGGATACCAGCCTGAACGTTGATGGTATTAAAACCGGCCATACCGATGCCGCTGGTTATAACCTGGTCGCTTCGGCAACAGAAGGTGAAATGCGGCTGATTTCTGTCGTGCTGGGTGGGCGTACTTATAAAGGCCGTGAGGCCGAAAGTAAAAAATTGCTGACCTGGGGCTTCCGCTTCTTTGAAACGGTTGCACCATTAAAAGCAGGGAAAGAGTTTGCTTCAGAGCCGGTCTGGTTCGGTGATGCTGACCGCGTAGAGTTGGGTGTCGACAAAGATGCTTACCTGACCATCCCACGCGGCCGCATGAAAGACCTTAAAGCCAGCTATGTACTCAACACCCCGGAAATTCATGCTCCGCTGGCAAAAAACCAGGTGGTTGGCACTATCAACTTCCAGTTAGATGGCAAAACCATCGATCAGCGCCCCTTAGTGGTTCTGAAGGAAGTGAAAGAAGGGGGTATCTTCAGTCGTCTATTTGATTATATCCGCTTGATGTTCCATCACTGGTTCGGCTAACCCTTGAAACCGGGTATTACAGCCCCATATTTGATTTAACATCAGCTCCCGCTCCGGCGGGAGTTATGATTTATACAATAACCACACCTGGAGCGCCTTTCTAATGCAAAAGACTAAACTAAATGAACTACTCGAATTCCCCTGCTCCTTTACCTATAAGGTGATGGGGCTGGCCCAACCTGAATTGGTCGACCAAGTGGTTGAAGTGGTACAACGCCATGCGCCGGGGGATTATAACCCGCAAGTTAAACCCAGCAGCAAAGGCAATTATCACTCGGTTTCTATCACCATTAACGCCACGCATATCGAGCAGGTAGAAACGTTATACGAAGAGTTGGGTAACATTGACATTGTTCGCATGGTGCTGTAACCCTTCGACTCCACCAGCCTTTACCGCACGACTTATAGGTATAGGCAACCGTCCCCATGGGGATAACTGCTAGTCGCGGAGCGGTGTGCCCGCTATAATGCTCTACCACTTGTGTAACCTGATGATGCCACGTTTGCAACATAACAAGATCATTCTGCGCCAATTGGGGTTACAGCCCTATCAGCCGGTATCCCAAGCCATGCACTGCTTTACTGATAATCGCAGTGACACCACGCTGGACGAACTCTGGCTGGTTCAGCATCACCCGGTATTTACCCAAGGCCAGGCAGGTAAAACAGAACATCTCCTGACACCGGGTGACATTCTGGTGATTCAGAGTGACCGTGGTGGGCAGGTGACCTACCATGGCCCAGGCCAACAAGTGCTCTATGTAATGATCGATCTAAAACGCAATAAAATGGGCGTTCGACAATTGGTTACCGCGCTGGAACAAACGGTGATCAATACCCTGGCTCACTTCAACATTGAGTCACGTGCCCGACCTGATGCGCCCGGTGTTTACGTTGGCGAAGAGAAAATTTGCTCACTGGGTTTACGCATCCGCAAAGGTTGCTCCTTTCATGGTCTGGCTTTGAACGTCGCCATGGATCTTTCCCCATTCCAACGCATTAACCCCTGTGGTTATGCGGGAATGAAAATGACACAAGTGAGCACACTTGCCCCAGGAATCGGCATCACCGATGTACACCCTATCCTGATACAACAATTTGTTCATTTACTCGGCTACCAGACAGTCGAGCTTGGTGACTGGAACCTGCACAATTATGAGTAAACCAATTCAGATGGAACGCGGCGTCAAATACCGCGATGCAGACAAAATGGCGTTGATCCCAGTGAAAACGGTGGTCGCCGAACGGCAGGAGCTGTTACGCAAACCCGAGTGGATGAGAATAAAACTCCCCGCCGACTCTACCCGTATTCAAGGTATCAAGGCGGCAATGCGTAAAAATGGTCTACATTCGGTATGTGAAGAGGCTTCTTGCCCCAACCTGGCTGAATGTTTTAACCACGGTACCGCCACCTTTATGATCCTCGGGGCAATCTGTACCCGCCGCTGTCCGTTCTGTGATGTTGCTCATGGCCGCCCTATGGCTCCCGATGCTAACGAACCAGAAAAACTGGCACAAACCATTGCTGATATGGCTCTGCGTTATGTGGTAATTACCTCGGTTGACCGTGATGACCTACGTGACGGTGGCGCACAACATTTTGCTGACTGCATTACTGCCATTCGTGCTAAAAGCCCAACCATCAGAATTGAAACCCTGGTACCTGATTTCCGTGGCCGGATGGATCGCGCACTGGAGATTTTGACTGCTACCCCACCTGATGTTTTTAACCACAACTTGGAAAACGTCCCGCGCCTTTATCGTCAGGTGCGTCCGGGGGCCGATTACGGATGGTCACTGAAATTATTGGAACGCTTTAAGCAAACCCATCCCGATATCCCCACCAAATCGGGCCTGATGGTTGGCTTGGGGGAAACCAATGCAGAGATCATCGAAGTAATGCACGACTTGCGCCGCCATGGGGTAACCATGCTGACGTTAGGGCAATATCTACAGCCCAGCCGCCACCATCTACCGGTACAACGCTATGTCAGCCCGGCAGAATTTGATGAAATGAAACAAGAAGCCATGGCGATGGGGTTCACTCATGCCGCCTGTGGTCCGTTTGTCCGCTCTTCCTACCATGCTGACTTGCAGGCCAAAGGGCTTGAAGTTAAATAAAAAATTACTTTTTGTTACGCTTCAACGAACAAATGCAAAAACGGGTGCCAAACAGCACCCGTTTTTATCAAACAGACTATCAACACCGTAATAACCAGTAGCTTGGTCATGCTGATACCTGCCATATTCGCCTTCATTATTTATCTATGGCAGCCAAGCACAGTCGGGTAATAAACCTTGCCTATTATTATAGATTGAATGCCACTTTAGCATTTTAAACACACCGCAAGTTTGTAACAGAGTAAGAAGTTGTCAGGATGTTCTATGCTAGATGATAGGAAAGATACTTTCCGCAACCGCATGACGCAAAGGGAGATACTTGATGGCCTATACCCCATTGATCATTGATAGCAAATTTGCAGGCCTTAGCTTCGCCAAGCGTACTTACCTGCCACGCATTGTTGGTCTGGGACTTGGGCTCTTTGGTCTATCCGCCACGATTTATCCCCTGCATTCATCGCCTTTCATTTGGGGTTTACTGATTATTTATACCTTGATCTGGCCACATATCGCCTATCAATGGTCAATCCATTCTGAAAAACCATTAGTAACTGAAACCCGTAATCTATTGATTGATTCCTTGCTAGCTGGCGTCTGGATAGCCGTGATGGGCTTCAGTGCACTACCCACTATCGTATTTCTGGCGATGATGGGCATGAACAATACTGCCGCTGGGAGTTATAGCCTGTTTCTCAAAGGGGGGGTTGCGCAGATTGTTGGGGCAATATTGACCAGTGCACTATTAGGGTTTCCTTTCACCCCGCAAACCACACCACTGCAACTCTACTTCTACCTGCCGGTACTGTTTATTTATCCGGTTCTGTTTGGTCTGGTGACCTATCGTACCGCCAAACACCTAGTAGAAAAGAAACGCGAAGTGGTTCGTATCAGCATGCGTGATGGCTTGACGGGTGTTTATAACCGCCGCCATTGGGAACACCTGTTACGCAATCAGTTCGACAGCTGCCGACGTTATAATCACACCGCAACGCTGATCTTGATCGATATAGACCGCTTTAAGGCTATCAATGATACATTCGGCCATGCCCTCGGTGATGAAGCGCTCATTGTGCTTGCAGAGGAACTGGTGCTCGGGTTGCGCACCATGGATATTGTTGGCCGCTATGGGGGCGATGAATTTGGTGCATTGCTACCCAATACCCCTCCAGAGCAAGCCAGCCAGGCTTTAAGCCGGATCCAGGAGCACCTGAGGGAAGTCACCTTCCGTGATGCCCCTGACTTAAAGCTGTATATCAGCGCGGGAGTAGCCGATTACCAACCGGAAATGAAAAGTTATCAGGAGTGGCTGAAAGCCGCTGACAATGCCCTCTACCTGGCTAAAAGCCATGGTCGTAACCGCATGGAACGCGCGGTTCCTCAAAGTTAGCCGTTCCCTGTAACGTAAATGCACTTGGCTAGTGACAGCGGGGGAAATCAACGGTGAGACTACAAAATCAAATCGGTAAGGTGTAAAATTCCGCCGCACGCCAGGGATAAACTGGCTGACAAACGGAGATGACATGCCTCCATAACCGCCCCATTAGGCTGATGATGTCTACGCTACCTCGCAGAGAGCAACGTAGCTTTATACTCTTCATTCTTAAAGTTGCTTGGTTGTTTGCTACGCAATGTCACCCCAGTCACATAGTTGGCTATGCTCCTGGGGATTCCACTGCTTGCCGCCTACAAGCAACTCGAATTATTTTGAGTATAGCCTGTACCTTTCTGAGTCTTTACCCATTTTTATGAAAGGGTTTCATTGATGTTCAATTCTTTGCTGGCAGTGTTTATTGGTGGTGGCTTAGGTAGTGTGCTGCGTTGGGCAATCAGCCTACGGTTAAACCCACTGCACCCGCACATTCCTGTGGGTACTTTAGCGGTCAACCTGGTAGGGGGCTTTATTATCGGGCTCGCTCTGGCGCTATTAAGCCGCATGACGCAGCTTGATCCTACCTGGAAGATACTGATTACCACTGGGTTCTGTGGTGGGTTGACCACCTTCTCTACCTTTTCGTTTGAGGTAGTTTATCTGTTGCAAGATGGCCGCATTGCTTGGGCTCTCGCCAATATATTTCTCAACTTGGCGGGTTCACTGTCAATGACCCTGCTGGCCTTTATGCTGGTCTGGTGGTTCTGCGGGCAGTAACCGTCGCTCAACAGCGCATTTTCCCTGTACGACCCCGCATTAAAAACAGACAAAAAAACCCGCTCATAGAGCGGGTTTCAGAATTTAAGCTACTGTAGCTTAGATAGCAGTAACGTTTGCAGCAGATGGCCCTTTGGCACCATTGGTGATTTCAAACTCTACGCGCTGACCTTCAGCCAGAGTTTTAAAACCATTGCTGGTGATGGCAGAGAAGTGAACGAAAACATCTTTGCTACCATCTTCAGGAGTAATGAAACCGAAACCTTTAGATTCATTAAACCACTTAACGCTACCTTTAATCTTTGACATCAAACTTACCTTTAACGTGAATGTATGACACAAACTCTGTGTCATATACAGTACAGCAATTAGATGGAGTTTTGTCCATAGTCGAGATCACATAAAGGCGATAAAAAGTAAAAAAGTTTGCTGCTCAAACGCAATCACCGCTGACACCCGGCCAAACCTTAGCCTGCCAACCCGAACCACCGAGCTGAACTCTGGCTGCTCTTTCGCCCTGTCTGATTGACTTTGCCCTGTCACCGCAACGCATTCCACGCTATCATTAACACAGTAACCAAAGACTTAATGAGAATGACCATGAACGGCAAGATAACGACTTTTTTTGCAGACAAAGGCTTCGGCTTTATCACCGATGAAAACGGGGAAAATCGTTATTTTCACGTGATCAAAGTGCAAAACCCAGAACTGATTAAGAAAAATGCGCTGGTGACATTTGAGCCCACCAACAATACCAAAGGCCCTTCCGCTTATGCAGTAAAAGTACAAGCCATCAGTAAGCACATCATTATTGCCAATGAGAAAATCAGGATTACCAGCATCAAGTCTTACCAGACTTTCACTAAAGAAGTCCCACTCAAAACTGAAGTAGATAAAGAAAATACTGTGCTTTCCGTGGGGTTACTGATGAACCGCATCCGGCCACAAGTGGCGCAAACACCTGAGGCGACAGAAACACTCAACATGATATCGATCACCACTTTTCAAGGGCAGGTCTACACTTTCTCTGAACATGAGGTCGATATCACCAGTACCCTGCAAACCTTGAACTCCCTGCGCCCTAAATAAGTTAAGAAACTCTGGATATATCACCAGGGTTTCTACTTTCTATGATGCCACTGCAAAAAATCAAGCCACCGTGGGACAGATGTCCCACACAATCTTCTAATGTATGAAGCTGCTTACAGTTTTATACTATCTTTGATGTTGCCCCAGGACCGATGTCCTGTCCTTTCTTTACAGAGAACCTTATAGTTATCACTATGCAGAACGAACCAAACAACAGCGAATGGTTACGGATCGTTGAACTGATTACTGGCAACACCCTTCTGTATGACCTGCTGAAATACTGCCCATTGGCGATTTTACGTCAGTGGAAATTAGAGCAAGTCAAACGTGGCTCATTGATTTGCCAGCAAAATGAAATTTGTCATCAGTTTCATTTGATCGTTCAAGGGAATGTGGATGTTTTTATCAATGCCAATGATGGGCGAAAATATCTACAGGCACGTTATCACGCAGGCGATATGCTCGGTGAGCTAGAAATTTTTGAACAACGGCCCTATATCTGTTCCGTTGAGGCAATTAGTGACGTCACGCTGTTGACGTTGTCACGCACCGACTTTTGCCATTGGTTGAGCGTAGATAACCACTTCAATCAGAAAATTATTAAAACGTTTAGCAGTCAGTATTATCAATTATCTAAAAAAGCAGGCGAAGATAATCTCTATTCCTTGCACCAGCGTGTTTGTCTGGTGCTCTGGGAAAGCTACCAACACCAGGGAGCCCAACATCACGGAGAGATTACCGTCAATAAACTACAGCTCAGTGAGCAATTTGCCGTAGCCCAACGCAGTATTAACCGTATTCTGTTTGACCTACGGGAACAGCAGATTATTACCGTCAATGGTGAGCAAATCAGGGTCATTGACCCTAGGCGTTTACAGCGACAGGCGGTATGTTAACGGTTCACCGCAATAGGTTAATAAAACAGGTTAGTAATATGAACTCACCTCAACCCCATATCCGGCTGAGCCGGCAGATGACCGACGCGTATTATGCACTATTACCCGGTGATCCACAGCGGGTGGAACATGTCGCGCGGTTTTTGCAACAAGTAGAAAACTTTGGGCAACACCGTGAGTATCGCGCCTTGCGGGGATGGTACCGCGGTATGGAAGTGTTGGTCGTATCCACCGGGATGGGAGGGCCTTCTACCGCTGTTGCTGCAGAAGAACTGCACCAAATCGGTGTCGACTGCCTAGTGCGCATTGGCAGTTGTGGGGCTTTACAGCCGTCAATGAAACTCGGCGATCTGGTGATTGCCAGTGCCGCAGTGCGGGATGACGGTACCGGTAAGGCTTATGTCCCCACCAGCTACCCCGCCAGTGCTGACAGTGATCTGGTCTATTTACTACGCCAACAGGCCAGGAAATTAGGCTACACTACTCACTGCGGTTATGTTCGCAGTCATGACAGCTTCTACACTGACCGGGAACAGGAAATCTGCAATTATTGGTCAGCCAAAGGTATTCTTGCCGCCGATATGGAGACAGCACCACTCATGGTGGTGGGCGCGTTGCGTAACATGCGTATCGCCTCCATCCTCAACGTCGTGGTAGAACATGAAGGTTGTCTGACGGAAAGCATTAACGATTATCAACAGCAAGAGCACTGTTGCCAACAAGGCGAGGAGCATGAAATTTTACTCGCACTGGAAGCCATGTATCAGGATCATCTTGAGAGGACGCAATAATGGATTTCTTCAGTATCAATAACGTTATGGTCAATATCCCTTTGGGTACCGGGGGTTATGCGCTCTCCTGGATTGAGGCTATCGGTACTATCTTTGGCCTGTTGTGCATCTGGTTCGCCAGCAAAGAAAAAATCATCAATTATCTGTTTGGGTTGATCAACGTTACCCTGTTTGCAGCTATCTTCTTCCAGATCCAGTTGTATGCCAGCCTGTTACTCCAGGTGTTCTTCTTTGTCGCCAACCTGTATGGCTGGTATGCCTGGAGCCGTCAAAACGAAAACCATGAAGCAGCACTAAAAATTCGCTGGTTGCCCCGGCAAAAAGCGTTCACGTTGCTGGCGGTCTGTGTGGTCGCTATCGCCTTGATGACCAAATTTATCGACCCAGTATTCTCGGTGCTGACCGGTATTGCTATTTCCATCATGCAGGCTATTGGGCTCTCAGTCGTCATGCCTGAATTGCAGCCGGATGCCTTCCCATTGTGGGATTCCACGATGCTGGTGCTCTCTATCGCTGCAATGATCTTGATGACCCGTAAATATGTCGAAAACTGGTTACTGTGGGTGGTGATCAATGTGATCAGTGTGGTGATTTATGCCATTCAAGGGGTCTATGCCATGTCGCTGGAGTACATTTTACTGCTGGCGATCGCCTTGATGGGGTCATTTGCCTGGATCAACAGTGCACGCCAGAATGGCTCACAGCCCCTGGCTTAAGCGGATAATGTCAAAGCACCGTCTTAATCGCCATAGAACATGAATTTGCCCCCACTGATGCCCGTTGCCGTTCTGGCAATGGTCATCTGCCTGGGGGCTTTAACGTAATGTGGGGTAACTCCCATTTCTGGTAAGGGAACTGAGAATTCCCCTTTTCTCTCCTCTTGGTTTGGTTATTAATGGGTAATCAAATTACGCAGGGGGAAAGATGACATGGATCGGGCAGAGTTCTCTCAACGTATTAACGCATTAACTGGCCTGACCGCAACAGACCAACGAATCATCAACTACTTCAATAAGCATTTCGAATCCATCCCCTACAGTACCGTGATTGATATTTGCAATGAGATCAATATAGCCAAATCAACCCTGGGTAGATTTATGGTGAAGATAGGTTTCAGCGGTTTTCGTGATTTCAAAGAGTCAGCCATTGAACCGGATCTGCATAAAAACCGCTCCCCCATTGAACGTTTTCATAACCATAAAAGCAGAAACAGCAATATCGCGTTTATTGAGAAACACTGCAGCGATACCATTAGAAATATCAATAACACGCTAAAAAACCTCAATGTGGAAGAGCTGGAAAAAGCCATTGCACTCATTGGTGATCCCAAAAAGAAACTTTATGTTATCGGCAGTGCAACGGCACATGCCCTCGCGGAGTATTTTTATTTACTTGGCCGCTATATTAAGAAAGACATTGTATTACTGGATGCCAATATTGCTAACCTACCCCATAAGTTAATTGACTCTCAACCCGGTGATGTCCTGCTGGCCATTTCTTATTATCGTTTTTCCAGTGTTACCACCCGCCTAATCAAATGGTTCTATCAAAACCGTGGCGATACCGTGGTTATCACTGACAATGCTGTTAATCCATTCAGCCATTTTGCCACTGCCATGCTGTTGATGGAAAGTCAAAACAGCGGACTCTTCAGCAGCCGTAGCGCAGGGTTTGTCTTAATTGAAGCCTTGGTTAATTATATGGGTGAAGTCAATGCGGATGAATTAAATGCTAACTTCCAGGTAATGGAGTCTTTATTTGAGGCATTTAATGTCTTTAATAAAAAATAATATCGCCATGTAATGGCTAACATTGAGTATTGGTGTTGTAAAGAGGTTTAATATGAGTAGTGAATCCCAGCTCGTCCCCGCCTGCCCAGAGCAACAAATAATGGCGACCACCCAAGGGAATTTATCATTCCGCACCGGTGGTGAAGGTGAAACCATTGTCTTTTTGCACGGTATCCTAGGCAGTTCCAAAGCCTGGGCATTCCAGTTTGCCGCCTTCTCACCGAGTCACCGCGTTATCGCCTGGGATGCCCCCGGTTATGCCAGCTCTGCCCTGGTCCCTGCAGATATCAGCGCCTATGAGCAGATGCTGCATGAACTGATTCAAACCAGTACCACTGGAAAAGTTATCCTGGTCGGGCATTCAATGGGCGGGACCATCGCCAGCCGCTATGCCGCTCGCCACCCGGATAAGGTCAAAACGTTGGTACTCTCTTGTACCCACCCGGGCTATGGCGCACCAGAATCTGCCCCAAGCTCAGAAAAACTGGAAAAACGGCTGAAAGAGCTCGCCGAAATCGGCCGGGAAGCCTATGGCAAAAACCGTGCTCGTGACCTGTTACCCTTTGCCAATGTCCCTACTGCGGTATTAGATTATGCCGCAGAAATTGCGGCAGAAACCAATCTGGAAGGGTTAAGGCGCGCAACCCGTATGCTGCAACTGGCGGACAACCGCGCGCTACTGCCACAACTCAAAATGCCAACCTTGATCCTTACCGGCGAAGAAGACCGCGTGGTGCAGCCTCAATTGAAAGCCGAGCTATTAGCACTGGTGCCCTATAGCCGGCATGTCGAGATGCCCGGCTTGGGCCATGCTCCTTATTTCCAGGCGCCGGATTATTACAATAGGCTGTTGCGCGAATTTATCGCTCAATAAATTCGACTTCACGTTAAGCCCAAGGGGTGAGCGTGAAGTGGAACTCGATGACAGGTAGATAACCCCTAATGGGGTAAATTAAATGGACCTGAATAAAAGAGAGGCATGATGATTGAATTTATCATAGGCATGGTTATTACCGTGATAGCCGCCTGGTTTATTATCAAAAACTATCAACCACAGACCATTTTACTCTTGGCCGGGTTGAGTTTATTACTGATTACAGCACTCTTCTTCCCTGAAAAATCGATTTTGTACGGTAAAGCAAAATCCATTGGTTGGGTAGGTGGGGATATTTTTGCCTTTGTTAAAGAGTCTTTAACAACCCAAGTAGCGGGTATTGGTTTAATCATCATGGCCGCTGGTGGCTTTGCTGACTATATGGATCGTATCAAGGCATCCAATGCGATGGTCAACTTGTGTATCAAGCCATTGCAAATGTTCAAAGCCCCTTACCTGATCCTGGCGATTGGCTACATTTTATCTCAACTGCTACATGTGGCGATTTCCAGTGCGGCGGGTCTGGCCATGCTGTTATTGGTGACGTTCTTCCCGGTGTTAGTCCGGCTAGGGGTGAGCAAAGCGGCTGCGGCTGCCATGATCGGGATGTCAGCATTTATGGATCTTGGCCCTGCGGTAGGTACTGCTAACTTGGCGGCGAAACATGCCAATATGGAGACCGCCATTTACTTTGCCCACTACCAGATGCCAGTAGCGATAGGTGTCATGCTGGTGGTATCAATCCTGATCTTTTTCAGCGCACGCTATTTTGATGCTAAAGATGGCCATCGCGTCACCCCAGTATCACCAGAGTCTCTCACCAGTGAAGATAATGCCAAGGTACCGGCATTTTATGCATTCTTGCCTATCTTCCCGGTAATATTGGTGATTGTCTTTAGTCCACTGGTGGTCAGCAGCATCAAGATGGATGTGGTGACCGCGATGATTATCGGTACCCTGCTGGCATTTTTCTGTGAATTGCTGGTAAAGCGCGATTTCAAAGCGGCGTGTAAAGGCATCATGGCCTTTTTCCAAGGCATGGGCACCATGTTTACCAGCATTGTTTCACTGCTGGTTTGTGCCGATATTTTTGCACAGGGCCTACAAATCATTGGTGCCGTTGACTTTATCATCCAGACGGTGCAATCCGCCGGTTTTGGCTTTGGTAATATGACCGTGGTTATGGCACTGCTGGTTTGTGTAACCGCAGCGCTTACTGGCTCCGGTGTAGCCGCTTTCTTCTCTTTCTCAGGGTTGGCACCCGGCATTGCCGCCAAATTTGGTGAAAGTGCAGTCAGCATGCTCCTGCCAATGCAATTAATGGCGGGAATGGGAAGAGCCATTTCCCCGGTTTCGGGTGTGATCATTGCGGTGAGTAAAGCGGGTGAGTGCTCACCCTTTATGATCGTCCGCCGTACACTGATTCCGGCTGTCGGGGGGATGATTACCATGTTGGTGTTAAATGGTATGCTAAACTGATTCCAACCCTGGTTTACTCAAGTTGCCGCTTTTTACGCGGCAGCTTGGAGGGCGACGGGTTTATACCCAAGTTCATTCCAGTTGCAGGTAGGCGGCAATCGAGTGAATCCCTGGGAGCATAGCCAACTATGTGACCAGGGTGAGTAAGAGCAGCCAACAACCCCGCAGCTTGCAGGGCGACGGGTAGATATAATCAGGAGCATAGCGCGTGTCTACTACCACCTTTAACCTGTTAACCACCCTTCTCGACCAACAACAGGCTCGTTACCGTGTCGTTGAACACCCAATGGCGGGAAAGTCTGAAGAAGTCGCTAAAATCCGCGGCACCCAATTGGGGCAAGGCGCAAAAGCGTTGGTGTGCCATGTCAAGGGTAACGGCATCAAACAACATGTTCTGGCGGTATTACCTGCTGACCAGCAAGCAGACCTGGTGGCCTTGGCACAAGGCGTCGGTGGTAGCCGGGCCTCATTAGCCAGCCCTGTGGAAGTCACCCAACTGACCGATTGTGTTTTTGGTGCCATTCCCCCCTTCAGTTTCCATGCCGATTTGATGCTGGTTGCCGACCCATTGCTGTTCCAACGTTTTGATGAATTGGCCTTTAATGCGGGCACACTGGAGCGCTCATTAATCCTCAATACTCATGATTATCAGCGTATTGCCCAACCCAAGCTTGTGAGCTTTATTCGTCAGAGGTAGCGTTCTGGCAGTGGTTATTTTCGGAAGATGACTGAACCACCGCGGGAATTAACCTGTCATCAAATCGTATAAGGGGGATCATTCGATCTGGGCGATTATCACCCGGTTATTTTTCAACAGGCAACAACAGGATCACCAGTCGGCGGTTTAACTGTCCGATAATATCGCTAGTTACATCAAGCAACAGGGGATAGTGCTGCTTTTTCCAGTATTACAGTATACGGTGAATAGCAGCGTTAAAACGTCCTGTACTCATCGCTAAAACAACCGTGCTCATCATGAAAACCGTTTAACGCCTCAATAGCCTCTCGGTTCTCTTCCTGCCATTTTCTCGTTGCATGATGACGTTGCTTCACAGACATGGGACGCGCCCTCGATCAATGCTCATCATGCTCCTCAGTTTTATGTTTTCGCTGATAGTAAATGCCCCGCTGCAGCGATTTAAAGCTGGTTTCCAACCAGTTGATACCCACCAATACCGCCAGAGTAATCAACGTCATGGCGATTGACTGGCGCAGCATATCCAGGCCGATCATCGCCCCCAGTGCTGCCAGCATCCACACCGTCGCAGCAGAAGTCACCCCGGTCACTTGCCCATTCTGAGTCATCATCACACCGGCTCCCAAAAAACCAATACCGGTTATCAATTGCCCCAAAACCCTGGCCTGATCTGCGGCTTGACTACTGAGATGTGTACTAGTTGCCAGAAAACAGTAACTCCCCAAAACAATCAAGGTGGAGGTTCTCATTCCCACTGGTTTGCCATGCAGTTGCCTTTCCAAGCCAATAAATGAACCACAGATCAAACAAGCAAAAATGTGGTTCCATCCAAAGGGGGTAATATCAAACCAATCAAAAGGCATAAAAGGTGTATTCACGGTGATAGGGTAAAAAAGAGGTGTGGATTCTAACCTAACCACCACTCACCACAAAGCGCCAAGCAATAAGAGTGGTCATTATTTAGTTGACCCTCTGTGCCCTAAAAGCCATGGGCAGGCCCATTGGCCTGCCCATGATTATTCAAGCGACTTAAACCCTGATTACTCGTCAAAGAACCAATAACCCTGATTAACCAGCGCAGTTAACTCAGCCACGAAGGCCGGATTTTGTAACGCCCCAGCTAACTCTTTTTTACCCAGTGTGGTGTATTGGCACAAAGCCTCTGCAGCAATCGGATCAACAGTGGCCAATCTTTCACTATTGATAAAGAAGCCATCTCCCACTTGCAGCACTCGTAGCCCGCTAAGACGCATCAAGCGTTCGCCATCCATCAAAGCACCGAGGATCTCATCGGGTTGATAAGGAGGTTCTGCCGGGGCAATATCCAACTCATGGCGTGGCGTGGTGGCAAAGCGGCCAAACCACTGCTTAAAATCTTCCGGCTGATTAATCACATCGATCATCATGCGGCGCAGACGATCCAACTCGTAATCCTCAACCCGGCCCGGATGTTCGCGGCAGGTTAAATCTGGATCACTGTAATGCTCACTACCCAGGTCATTTTCCAGGGCATAGTCAGCAAAACTACTGATTAGATCCCTGCCATTCGGCCCACGGAAGCCAACAGAATAGTTGAAGGCGGTTGTGTGGGTTAAACCATCATGGGGGAAACCCGGTGGGATATACAAAATATCACCAGGTTCAAGATCTTCATCAATGATCGGCTCGAAAGGCTCAACATGCAGCAAGGCAGGATGTGGGCAAAATTGCTTCAGTGGTAATTTATCGCCAACACGCCAGCGACGGCTCCCCATCCCCTGGATAATAAAGACATCATACTGGTCAATATGCGGCCCCACCCCGCCACCCGGCACGGAAAAAGAGATCATCAGATCATCCAACCGCCAATCCGGCAAGACACGAAACGGACGCACTAATTCGGCTGATGGAGCATGCCAATGATTCACTGCCTGCGCCAACAGAGACCAACCGGTTTCCCCCAGATGGTCAAATTGCTCAAACGGCCCATAACTCGCCTGCCACACCCCGTTGTGCTGACTCACCAGACGGCTATCAACTTCAGGCTCCATCGTCAGGCCAGCCAGTTCATCCGGCGTAATCGGGTCAATGAAGTTTGGAAAGGCATTCTTCAATACCACTGGCTTTTTCTGCCAATATTGTTCTAAAAATTCCGGCCAATTGAGGTTAAGTTGATAAGCCATGCTTACATACCAGTGAAAAGAAAATGGGCTCAATTATAGTGAGGGTAAGCACTCGGTTACCTTGTCATTAATCAAAGGAGTCGATCTATACCCATCGCTATGTAAGTTGTAGCCGCGAGAGACGCTCTATTTCTTCGAGCTGATTCACAAATTTAACGCCCCTCCTGACGCTGACCTTGATATCGCCATTGCTCGGTGATAATGCTGCTCCATCGATTGAGCTACACAATAAAAGTTAACGCGACCTATCGCTATCCCCAAGTTCAATGAAGTTGCAGGTAGGCGGCAACTGAGCGAAGCCCCAGGAGCTTACAAGAGTAAGTGACTGGGGTGAGTAAAAGCAGCCAACACCGCTGCGGTTTCATTGGCGACGGGTATATATCGTTACCGAGGAACTGGGTTATGACTAATAACAATAAAACTATTATTGGCGTGGATGTGGGTTCAGGAAGTGTCCGGGCGGGTGTTTTTGACCTTGCAGGTACCTTACTGGCCCATGCTACCCAACCGATCACGCTATATCGCCATACGGGCCATATCGTCGAACAGTCAAGCCAGGAGATCTGGCAAGCGGTTTGCCACTGTATCAAACAAGCGGTGGCCACTTCCGGCATTGAGCCCTCTTCGGTAGCCGGGGTCGGCTTTGACGCCACCTGTTCTCTGGTGGTGGTGGGTGAAAATGGCACACCGTTGGCGGTCGGCCCTTCAGAAGAGGCTGAGCGTAATATCATCGTCTGGATGGATCACCGAGCCACTGAGCAAGCCGAACGCATTAACGCCACCCAGCATCCCGTGTTGCAATATGTCGGTGGCAAAATCTCCCCGGAGATGGAAACCCCGAAAATAGCCTGGCTGAAAGAACACCGCCGGGAAATCTATGACCAGGCCTGGCAATTTTTTGATCTGGCAGATTATTTAACCTGGCGAGCCACTGGCGATCTGGCACGTTCTATCTGTACCGTCACCTGCAAATGGACCTATCTGGCGCATGAAAAACGCTGGGATGAAAGCTACTTCCGTACCATTGGGCTCGAAGAGTTGGCTGATGAACACTTCGCCCGCATCGGCCAGCATATCGTTGAACCCGGAACCCCTTGTGGTCAGGGCTTGGCAGCAGCAGCAGCCAAAGAAATGGGTTTGCCCGTAGGTACTCCCATTGCTGTAGGCATGATCGACGCGCACGCCGGGGGCATTGGCACCGTTGGGGTTAATGCCGGCGCCACCAGCCATCTAGCTTATGTTTTCGGTACTTCTTCTTGCACCATGGCCACCACACAGGATCCTATTTTCGTCCCAGGGGTTTGGGGGCCTTATTATTCCGCAATGGTGCCGGGTTACTGGCTAAACGAAGGGGGGCAAAGTGCCGCTGGTGCCGCCATCGACCAGTTGTTGACACTGCACCCGGCAACCCCCAAGGCATCAATACTGGCGAAAAATGCCGGGGTACCCTTGCCGGTATTCCTCGCCGACCTGGCATTGCAAAAAGTCACCTCGGCATCTGAGGTGGTTAACCTGGCTGAGGGTATCCATGTTGTCCCAGAGTTTTTGGGCAACCGAGCCCCATTTGCCGATCCTCATGCACGCGCCATTATTGCCGGTCTGGGCATGGAACGGGATCTGGATAGCCTGATCGCCCTGTATGTTGCTGGCCTTTGCGGAATCGGCTATGGCTTACGGCAAATTATTGATGCGCAGAGCAAACAGGGCCTGATGACTGAAAATGTGGTTATCAGTGGGGGGGCGGGTCAACATCCGTTGGTCAGGCAAATTCTGGCCGATACCTGTGACCGCCCGGTGTTGACCACCCAATGCAGCGAACCGGTTTTGCTGGGGTCAGCGATCCTGGGTGCGGTTGCCGGTAAAATATCCGCATCGGTTGCCGAGGCCATGCAGCACTTTACCCATCTTGACCGTGAATATTATCCAGAAGAGCAACTCAAACACTGTCATGCTGAGCGTTATCAAGCCTACAAGCTGCTACAACAGTGTGCGAAATCAGTGAGGAAAGCACACTAATTGGCGTACCTCAGGGGTGCCGCGCCAAACTCAGCGGCATCCCCCTTCGTTGCACTTATTATCTGAATTCGCGCCCCCAATGATCACCCTAAGGTGGGTAACCGCCCTCAACATTTCACAACATAATCAGCGCCAATAGTGTATTGCTCAACCTGCTGTATAAATGTGTTTTTTAGCTGCAATTAGGGCATTGATGCTCAAAAACCGTCAAAACACCCAACAACTCGGTCACAATCGGTCATAAAAATATGCCCGATTATGACCGAAGCCGTTTTACCTCGATTTTTTGCAACATTAAAAACGGGATAATTTGAGATATTAATCACAAAAAAATGTACACGGACTGTAAGATAAGAGCATGAAGAAACGATCAGTCTCAAATGAAAGGGGATCAACATCATTGATATGATATTGTATGAGGCCAGTCACTTAACAGTATGGACAAAATTAGGTATTGTAGTCGTACACAAAATATAATAATCGAGAGCACTAATGCTGCAGGTTGAACGTCATATATTAATATTCAACCATATACAAAAAAATGGTTTTGCCCAGGTTAAAGAATTATCAAATATATTTAACGTTTCTATTGAGACTATTCGTAGAGATTTAACCGTATTAGCAGCCAATAAGAAAATTGTTCGTAGTTTCGGCGGAGCGGCACTCCCTGAAAATAATGCGTTTACTGTTGAAGGTGACCATCCAACAGGGCTTAAACATTTTGTTGATAAAGCCGAATCTTTTCTTAAACGGACTCATGAAGGAACTGATTTTAAAACTAAAATAGCCAAGGCCGCGCTGCAACTTATTAAAGAAAATGATTGTATCATGATGGATAACAGTACGACCTGCTGGTTTATCGCCCGACAGATGCCAGATATTGATATCACCGTGATCACTAACTCTTTGAATATCGTGCAGACATTGGCCTGTCGTAAGAAAGTCAGGATCATCAGCGTGGGTGGTGAGTACTCTGAACGACATGGTGACTTCCATGGGCCAGTGGCAGAAATGACAATTAAAAGTTTTAAAGTCAGTAAATTTTTCTTTTCCTGTCAGGGGATTGACTCTGAATATGCCATTAGAGATGGCAGTGAACTCAATGTCCGTTTAAAACAGGAAATGTTAAAGGTGACAGATAAAAAAATATTGCTCGCTGACTCCAGGAAATTTGACCAACACTCAATTTATAAAATTTGCAACCTGAGTGATATTGATGTGCTAATAACCAATAAACTACCAGCGGAAAAGTATCGATGTAAAGAAATTGAAACCATTGAAACAGATTAATCACTGAGCCAAATAGATTAATTTACTTGTAGTCTAAATTGCAGTCTGAATAATTCGAGTAGCATATATTCGTAAGGATATGGTGTTACCCGCTATATAGCCCATTCATTCGCTAAATAAAATGTCATCTGTGGACAAGAGGCTTGCTATGGAAAAATTACCTGAAAATATGAAAGCGGTTGTATGTCATGGTCCAAAAGATTATCGCTTTGAAAAAATTAACCGCCCAGTGGCAAAAGAGAGAGAAGTGGTCATAAAAGTCGATGGCTGCGGGATTTGCGCCGGTGACTGTAAAGCCAATGATGGCGCACCGATGTTTTGGGGGGATGATCCTTGGGTAAAAACCCCGGTGGTGCCTGGCCACGAATTTTATGGTCGTGTGGCCGAATTAGGCCCGGGAGCCGCTGAAAAACATAAACTGAAAATTGGCGACCGTATTCTTGCTGAGCAGATTGTGCCTTGCAATGAGTGCCGTTTCTGTAAAACCGGCAAATATTGGATGTGTGAAGTTCATGATATTTACGGTTTCCAGAAAGACGTGGCAGACGGTGCGATGGCGGAATATATGCGCTTCTCTGAGCGGGCCATTATTCACCGCATTCCAGATAGCTTATCCGAAGCAGATGCGGCACTGATCGAACCGATGGCCTGTGCCATTCATACCGTGCGTCGCGGTGATATCGACCTGAACGACGTGGTGGTGATCGCCGGTGCCGGGCCACTGGGCCTGTGTATGGTACAGATCGCCCACCTGAAAACACCGAAAAAGCTGATCGTTATCGACACCATGGAAGACCGCCTGGCACTGGCGAAAAAGTTTGGTGCTGATGTGGTTATCAATGCAGCCAAAGAAGATGCCGTCAGCCTGGTCAAATCCATGACGGAAGGCTACGGCTGTGATGTCTATATTGAAGCCACTGGCGCCCCCATTGGTGTCACCCAAGGGCTAGAAATGATCCGCAAGTTAGGGCGTTTCGTTGAGTTCAGCGTATTTGGTAAAGAAACCACCGTTGACTGGTCAATTATCGGCGACCGTAAAGAGCTGGATATTCGTGGTGCTCACCTGGGCCCTTACAGTTATGACGTGGCGATTGACCTGTTCAGCCGTGGCTTGGCTACCGCTGAAGGCATTGTCACTCACTTCTACCCGATTGATGAATGGCAGCAAGCCTTTGATATGGCCAAATCACTTGATTCCATCAAAGTCGTTATAAACCCGTAAGTTGTTCAATCAGCCCAAGGAAGGGTACATAACCAAGCTCTCATTTATCGAGAGCGACAACAATAAACTCAATACCGCGTAGTGATATAAGGAGAAGTTACATGTTCAAGAAATTCAAATGCAAAACGTTATTGGTCGGCTTAATGTCCCTGGGGTTAATTTCAGGGGTCAATGCCAAACAATTAACTGTGGGTATGTCATTTCAAGAATTAAACAACGAATACTTTGTCACCATGAAGCAGTCCCTTGAGGCAGCCACCAACGATATCAATGCCAAATTATATACGGCTGATGCGGCGCACGATGTCTCCAAGCAAATCAGTGATATCGAAGATATGATTCAGAAAAAAATCGATATCCTGTTAATTAACCCTGCCGACAGTGTTGGCGCTGAAGCTGCCGTCCTTGCCGCGAAAAAAGCCGGGGTAGTGGTCGTCGCCATTGATGCACAAGCCAACGGCCCGATTGATTCCTTTGTCGGTTCCAAAAACTACGATGCTGGCTTTATTGCCGGTGAAAGCCTGGCTGCTGCATTAGGTAACAAAGGTAACGTCGCCATTCTGGATGGCATCCCGGTAGTCCCGATCCTTGAGCGTGTGCGCGGGTTTGAAGCGGCGATGAAAAAGCATCCCGATATCAAAATCCTGACCAAGCTGAATGGCAAACAAGAACGTGATACCGCCATGAGTGTCACCGAAAACATGCTGCAATCCAACCCTACCCTGAACGGTATTTTCAGCGTGAACGATGTCGGCTCTCTGGGCGCATTGGCAGCGATTCAGTCTGCTGGCCGTGATGTGAAACTGGTGAGTGTTGACGGCTCACCAGAAGCCGTGTCTGAAATTGCCAAAGGTAACACGCCATTTATTGCCACCGCAGCGCAATTCCCACGTGATCAGGTGCGCATTGGTTTAGGCATTGCACTGGCTAAATATTGGGGTGCTAATATCCCAGCCACTATTCCCGTCGATGTTAAACTGATCGACAAAACCAATGCTAAAGATTTCCACTGGTAATTAATACATTGTCTGTCATAAACCAATAAGGTTGCGAGCCACTCGCAGCCTTATATAAAAACATTAGATTAAGGCAATGAAACCTACACTCTAAATAATTCAAGTGAATAATATCGCCAACACCAGGGCAACTTAAAACTTGAATTATGAAGAGTATATTCTGACGGAGTGATATGTGTCATGAATTTACTGGAGATCAAGAACGTAAGTAAAGCGTTCCCCGGCGTAAAAGCGCTTGATAATATCAACATAACGCTAAAGCGTGGGGAAATTCATGCGCTGATCGGTGAAAATGGTGCCGGTAAATCAACGTTAATGAAAGTGCTTTGCGGTATCTATCAACCAGATAGTGGCGCTATTTTTATCAACGATGAAGAGCAACACTTTAAAAACTATCGTGATGCTATTCGCGCCGGGGTGGGGATTATTTTTCAGGAGTTCTCTTTAATTCCTTACTTGAATGCCTACGAAAATATATTCTTGAACCGCGAAATAACCAATAGTCTTGGTTTACTTGATCGTAAAAAAATGCGTCAGGAAGCGCTAAGAATTTTTAATGAATTGGGTGTTACGCTCAATCCCGATGAGCAAATCTGTCATCTCAGTGTTGCCGAGCAGCAATTCGTTGAAATAGCCAAAGCCTTGTCACTGGAGGCACGCATTCTGGTACTTGACGAACCTACCGCCACCTTAACCCCCAGTGAAGCCGAACACCTGTTCCGCGTGATGCGAGATCTCAAAGCCAAAGGGGTGGGGATGTTCTTTATCTCACACCATTTGGAAGAGATTTATGAGATCTGCGACAACCTGAGTATCCTGCGTGACGGCCAATATATTGGTTCCGCCCAAGTAGATAATGTCGATATTGCCACCATGATTCAAATGATGGTGGGCCGTGAGGTGGCGAATATTTATCCAGAAAAACGCACCCTGGGGCCGCGGGAAGTGATCCTGGATGCGGCAATTCAACTCACCAATGACAGCCCACAGAACCGGCTGACGTTACGCAAAGGGGAAATATTAGGTCTGGCGGGGTTGGTCGGCTCAGGGCGTAGTGAAACTATTCTGGCGATGACCGGGGCCGATAAATGCTTTAATAAGAGCATTACCTTGTATGGTAAACCGACCACCATTAATTCCACCGCCCAGGCATTAAAACTGGGGATTGGTCTATTACCGGAAAGCCGTAAAACACAGGGGCTCATTCTGCCCTTTTCAGTTAAAGATAATATTTGGCTGAATAAACATTCGCTACACCGTTTGCTGATTAACGACTCACAAGAGTTAGCAACCACCAATAAATTAATCTCACATGTGGGGGTAAAAACCCCCGATGCCTGGACCATGGTCGGCACATTAAGTGGTGGCAACCAGCAAAAAGTGGTGATCTCTCGCTGGCTCAATCATGACATTAACATTCTTGTTTTCGATGAACCCACACGGGGTATCGATGTTGGCGCCAAGTCAGAAATATATCAGATCATGCGCAAACTCACGAAGCAAGGGATTTCTATCATCATGATTTCGTCTGAGTTACCGGAAATTATTGGGGTCAGCGACCGGGTAATGGTTTTCCGTGATGGCAGTATCGCCGCTGAATTGGAAGGCGATGATATCAATTCGACATGCATCATGTTACATGCCGCCGGTAATATTATTTAGGGAGTAAAAATGAGTAATATCAATGTTTCTACTGAGAATATCGTCAAACCCCATAAACAAATTGGGGTGATGGCTCGATTAATGAAAACCCCGGCCTTCTTACCTTTTATTGGGTTGGTGCTGTTATTCGGCTGCATGTCGATATTTAATGACTATTTCCTTACCATTGAAAACTTATCCACCGTTGCACGCCAAGTGTCGATTAACGCAATTATTGCGATTGGCATGACCTTCGCCATTTTAACTGGGGGGATTGACCTGTCAGTGGGTGCGGTGATGGCCTTATGCGGCACATTAATGGCTGGCTTAATGAAGTTCTATGGCCTTGACCCTTGGATGGCCATTTCACTTGGCTTATTAGCCGGTGTCGCATTTGGTTTCCTCAATGGCTTTTTAACTGCTTATGGGAAAATGCCCCCGATCATCGTTACCTTGGGGGCGATGATTATTGCCAAAGGGTTAGCACTGATTTACACCGGAGGTTATCCCATCGCCGGTCTGCCGGATTCCTTTGCCTTCTGGGGGCGGGAATATATTTTCGGTATCCAGGTTCCCATCGTGTTGATGGCACTGCTGTATATCATTTTCTATATCGTACTCAACCATATGCCTTTCGGCCGTTATGTTTACTCACTGGGTGGCAACGAAGAAGCCGCCAGGCTGAGTGGCTTGCGGGTTAATTATTATAAATTGATGGTGTATGTCATCAGTGGTTTTACTGCCGGGTTCGCCGGGTTGATATTTACCTCCCGGGTGATGAGTGGTCAGCCCAATGCTGGCGTTGGCTTTGAACTTGATGCGATTGCTGCCGTGGTATTAGGGGGAGCGTCCATTGCCGGTGGTCGGGGCATGATTATTGGTACTTTGATTGGTGCCATGATGCTCGGTGTACTAAACAACGGCCTTAATCTGTTAGGTATTTCACCTTATGTTCAATATTTGGTTAAAGGCCTGATTATTTGGGGTGCGACCTTTATTAGCTCCAGTCGGCGTTAATCACGCTTTTTCCTAACAGCATCCAATTAAGGAAAAAATAATGAATTTCATCGGGATCGACATTGGTGGCACGGTGACCAAAGCAGGCATCTATGACGAAAAAGGTAACGAGGTGCATGTGGTCGCACAGTACGCCGAGGTTCTGTCAGAACAACCTGGGTTTACCGAACGCAATATGGATGAACTGTGGCAAACGGTCTGCCATGTGGTGAGAAAAGTAATTGAACAAAGCCAGGTGGGTACCGACAGTATTAAAGGCATTAGCTTTTCCTCACACGGTAAAGGGTTGTATGCCATTGATAAACATGGCGCGCCAGTGCGCAACGGTATTATCTCTTCCGATACTCGGGCACTTGATTATGTAAAAAAATGGTATCAAACCGGCATTGATAAACAGGCCTACCCTAAAGGTCTACAGCAGTTATGGACCGGGCACCCGGTCTCTTTACTGGCTTGGCTGAAAGATCATGAGCCCGCCAATTACGATAAAATAGATGCTGTTTTGATGGTGCATGATTATATCCGCTTTAAATTTACTGGCGAAGTTAATGCAGAAATCACCAATATTTCTGGCAGCAATTTTTATAATCAACTCACTTCGCGTTACGACAGCGGCATGATGGCGTTATTTGGCATCCCTGAAGTGGTGGATAAAACCGCCCCGGTGGTCAACTCCACAGATTGCGTCGGCTATGTGACCCCAAGTGCGGCACAAGAGAGCGGGTTATGCCCCGGTACCGCAGTTTTTGGTGGCTTCTTTGATGTGGTTTCATCAGCCATCGCCTCCGGCATTGATGATGATAAAACCTTAAGTGCGGTAGCCGGAACCTGGAGCATTGCCACCTCAGTTACCGACCGTATTGTCGAAAGTGACTACCCCTATATTTGGGGGAAATACTGTATCCCGGACAAATATTTTGTTCATGAAGGCAGCCCGACCTCTGCCAGCAATTTAAGCTGGTTTGTAAAACAATTCTTTAGCGACCAAGCCAACTGCTATCAAGAATTTGAACAGTGGATTGGGGAGAGCAGTGATAGCAACCTGGTCTTCCTGCCCTATCTGTTTGGTTCAAATTTAGCCATGGATCTGCAAGGTGGGTTAATTGGCTTAAGTGGTCATCACACCAAAAAAGATGTGCTCGCCGCTATTTATCGCGGCATTACCTTCTCTCATCTGGTGCATCAGGACCGGATTATCGCCCTCAATCCGGCTATCAATAAAATCCGTTTTACCGGTGGGCCCAGCCAGTCGAAAAAATGGACGCAGATGTACGCTGATGCCGCCAATCTGCCTCTCGAAGTGGTGGATATCGAACAAGCTGGCTGCCGAGCAGCCGCGTTATGTGCCGCAGTGGGCAAAGGTGTCTATGCCAGCTTCAGTGAAGCGATCGCCCAAACTCAACCTGAAGTGGTGATATTTGAACCTGACCAGCAACGCCACCAGCAATTGCGCGAAGGTTATAGCCGCTACTTACAAGTGGCAGACGCTTTATCACAGGTAGGAGCGGTAAAATGACACCCAAAATAGGTATTTATGAAAAAGCGCTCCCTGATGACCTGAGTTGGGCCGAGCGTTTTGACCAGGCTGCCAACCTCGGTTTTAATTTTGTTGAAATGTCAGTGGATGAAAAACCGCAGCGGCAAGCCCGATTGCACTGGAGCCGCAATGAGCGGCTGGAATTTGTCGCCGCGAAAATCAATAGCGGCATGGATGTACCGAGCCTCTGTTTATCGGCCCATCGAGCCTACCCGTTCGGCAGTATCAACACAGAAACACGTGAAAAAGCCCGTAGCTTAATGCTGGATGCACTGGCATTTGCCAGTCAGGTGGGAATCCGCAATATTCAGCTTGCAGGGTACGATGTTTATTATGAGCCCAGTAGCCCACAAACTCGCGAACTGTTTATTGAAGGGATCCACTGGGCAGTGGCTGAAGCGGCAAAAGCACAAATCATGCTTTCGGTAGAAATCATGGATACCGTGTTTATGAGTAATATTTCACGCTGGCTAGATTTAGAGAGCAAAATACGCAGCCCATGGTTTTGTGTCTACCCAGATGTCGGCAACTTAAGCGCATGGAATAATGATGTTGCCGCCGAATTAAGCAAAGGCATCGATAAAATTTCCGCTATTCATTTGAAAGATACCCAACAAGTTTCCCCTTTTTCTTTAGGGCAATTCCGCGATGTCCCTTTTGGTGAGGGTTGCGTCGATTTTGATCAGGTATTCCGCACACTCCATGCGCTTAATTATCGCGGTGCCTGGTTAATTGAAATGTGGGCGAAAAATGACGGCACAGATTTTAATCGTATTAAACAAGCCAAAGCGTGGTTAGAGAATAAATATCACCGTGCTTTTTTAAATTAAAAAATAAATATTATTTCTGGATTCAATTATGTTACCTGAACTTAAAAACGCTGTTTTTGAGGCAAACCTGGCTTTGCCAAAACATCACCTGGTCACTTTTACCTGGGGTAATGTGAGTGGTATTGATCGTCAACAAGGGCTGGTCGTCATAAAACCTTCTGGGGTTGAATATTCGACAATGACTGCGAACGATATGGTTATTGTCGAGCTGGAAAGTGGCAACGTCGTTGAAGGGGATTATAAACCCTCATCAGATACCGCCACCCATTTGGCACTCTACCGCGCCTATCCTTCACTGGGGGGAATTGTCCATACCCATTCGCGGCACGCCACCATTTGGGCCCAGGCGGGGTTGCCATTGGCCACCATGGGCACCACCCATGCCGACTATTTTTATGGTGACATCCCCTGCACGCGCCCGTTGACTGACCAAGAGATCGCTCAAGACTACGAGGCCAATACCGGGCAAGTAATTATTGAAACGCTACGCGAGATGAATATCGACCCATTAGCGATCCCCGCCGCGCTGGTGCAGGGTCATGGCCCTTTTGCCTGGGGTTCTGACCCGGATAACGCAGTGCATAATGCCGTAGTGCTGGAAGAGATCGCCTATATGAATATGTGGACGACTAAATTGGCCACTCAGCCAGTGTCATTTCCCCGTACTCTGCTTGATAAGCATTTCCTACGTAAACATGGGGCTAATGCTTATTATGGGCAATGACAGCGATTGGGCGCATAAGCGGGTGCGCCCTACCCTGCAATGCCCTTAACACATAAAAACCAGCACCCACCCAATAAATCCATTGTGAGGTGAACACGGTAGTTAACGCCATCGAAAAACACTCAATAGCGACGCCTAATCGTGCTGCGGATGGGTATGATGCAGGTTAGATGACCGTGGAGCGCATGGACGCGCGATACGAGCCCCCAGGGACGGGTTTACGGCGTGTCAGCGTTCCGCATCATGCCCACCAGCCAGATGCTAATGTGAAGCGGCTTTAGGCACGATGATTTAGCCAACCGAAACCGGCCACATAAAAATAGATAAACAGGTTTTTTATACTCTCCCTACTTCAGGTTGCCTCCCCTTGATTTTGCTGTCAGTCTACCTAACGCAAGTGAACTAAAAAGAGAACACAGCGTGACGCAACGGGGAAAAAGCAAAAAAACCACCATTTATGATCTGGCTGAACTGCTGGGGGTATCGCCAACAGCGGTGAGTTCCGTGCTGAACGGCAACTGGAAAAAACGCCGTATCAGTGCCCAGTTGGCAGAAAAGATTACCCGTGCCGCTGAGGAACAAGGCTATGCGCTGAATAAACAAGCCAGCCTGCTGCGTAGCGAGAAATCAAAGATTATCGGCATGATCGTGCCCAAATACGATAACCGCTACTTCGGCTCTATTGCCGAACGCTTTGAGGTAATGGCCAGGGAACGCGGATTATTCCCGATTATCACCTGTACCCAACGCGACCCAGCATTAGAAATTGCCGCCGCTCGCACCATGCTCTCTTACCAGGTGGACTGGTTAATCGCCACCGGCGCCACCGACCCGGATAAAATCACTACACTCTGTGCATCCCTTGGTGTGCCCTCCATTAACCTCGATTTACCCGGTAAACTGGCTCCCTCGGTGATTTCTGATAACTATGCTGGGGCCAAGGAGCTGACACGCCGCACACTCACCCACTGCCGCAAGCGCTACGGTACAGCCAAACCGCTTATTTTTATTGGTGGCCGTGGCACTGATCACAACACTCAAGAGCGGCTCAGGGGATTCACCGATGCGCACCGGGAGTTAGGTCTGGAGGTCGATAAACAGCAGATTCTCACCTGTGGTTATGCGGCTGAAAAAGCGGAAAACGCCCTCAGCCAGTGGATGGCACAAAGCACCACGTCTATCTATGGTTTATTCGTCAACTCAACAATCTCGCTGGAAGGGGTGGTGAAATGGCTGGATGCATCAGGCAGCAGTACGCCACACCCGCTGATCGGTTGCTTTGACTGTGACCCGTTTGTGGCACTGCTGGATCACGAAATTGAAATGGTCAGGCAAGATGTCCCGGCCATGTTAGATGCGGTATTTGAAATCATTGATAACAACCGTACCGCGATCACCTGCCAGCAAATTATGCCGCAGATCATCTAGCTCGCTGTTCTTAATAGTAAACAGGGGCATGATGCAGGTTAGCCGACCGCCCCGCGCATGGACGCGCGATACGAGCCCCCACGGACGGGTTCACGGCGTGTCGGTGTTCCGCATCACTTCCACCACCCTAGTGCTTGAAGTGAGCTCGGTTCTTTGAGTATTGCCCGATATCTCTGGATTATAGGGGCACAATTAGCGCCCCTACGTATGACATGGGGAATCTCAACAGACGACTTGGCAACTCTCCTGCAGAATGCGAATAATGCTATCTGCACCACTGCGATTGGGGTTAATCCTGATCATCCGCTGTTCCAGTGTCGAGTCTGACTGGCGGAAAGTGCCAGAGACGCGATAAAACAGCGGCGGGATCTCATATTTGGATTCAGCCCCTACCGGATAAGGCAACGCCCCCAACTGCTGGGCATGTGACAGCACCGCTGCCGCAATGGGTTGGTGAAATTCCACCAGCAACACCTTGGATTGTGCATTAGCCAGAAATGCCTGTTTGACCTGGGGAATTTCACCCTGATTCAAACGGCGCACCAACTCCTCATTCACCCGCGCCTGAACCGCATGCATCACCGGGGCAAAGGTCAAGCCACGCAATACCGCCATCGCCTGATGCCCCTGGATTTGACTACCACCGGAGTACATGCTGTTACGGATAGCGGTGATCACCGATTGCTTACCCACCACCACACCTACCCCTTCCGGGCCAAACAGCTTAAAACTGGAGAAAGTGGACACCGTCGCCCCCAACTCACAGCCAATCTGTGCCACCTTCATCACCGCGTAGTTATCATCCACCAGCGTGGGAATGGCCAGTTGATCCAATTGACTGAGTACCGCCGCCAACTCATAGCTATCGTCAATTTTCTGACGAGTATGTTGCACCAAGGCCGCCACCGGGCGGTGCTCGCACACCGCTGCCGCCAGTTGATCCGCTTGATTAAAATCAGCCCGAATCAACTTTAACCCCATTTGTTCAGCAATCACCAAACTGGTGGGGTAAACCGGTGCATCATGAACTAACAGACTATCACCGGTTTTCAGCAACGCCGCCAAGCCACAGCGAATCGCCCCAGTCCCCGCGCCACTCACCAAGGCCGCCGCTTCGGCAGAAAAAAACTCGGCAATCACCGCTTCAACCTGCCGGGTAATCCGCGGCTGATTTAGCCCCGGCGCCAGCCCCAAATCACCCTGAGTTAAAAACTCAGCCCCTGGGAAATGCCGGCAAATGGTATCCACCAGCCGGAACTGAGCCTGTTGTGCCTGCTCCATATCCATACTGGTGAGCGGAAACGTTCTGATCATGATTCACCTCTGTGCACTGTCGTACTATCAGCCAACGTACTATCAGCCAAGACCGACAATATGAATAACATTCGCCAATATCCCGACGATAATGGTGGCAATCGGCCCGATCGCCATCTCAACCAGTGGCCGTTTCGAGGTGCGGTTCAGCAAGTAAAGACCCGCTACCACCATAAAGCCCATTCCCGGCAGGATGGCATTTGAGGCAATCATCCCCCCCACCAACAATGACACTTCCAGCATCCGCGTGATGGCAGTACGAATATGGTCACCACAGGCTTTAACCCCCGGGTATTTATCCAGGCCGATGGCGATTTTGGTCAGCAGTTGGATCTCCATCAACATAATGACGCAACCGGCAACAAAGGCGATCCACGGGTTATTAGTAGCAAGGCCGGCAACAAACACAAACTTCATACCATCCGGGCTGTAAACACCGGTGGCAATGGCCGTCATCCCCACCAACGGCACGAAACTGATAGCACGGGCCAATGCCACCAACATGGCACTGTGTTGTTCGCCATGGGCCATCAATTGCAACGACACCGGCCCTTCCGCCAACAGACTAAATGACATGGTGGCCGCCACTGCGGTCAAACCGCCACTGAGCACCAGCAACCATTTGTTCTTTTGAATACGGGCGATACGGCTGGAAAACAGCCCCACCAGCATCTCATTGGCACCGGGTTGCTGGGTGCCCCCTTCGGCCTGCGCCGGGCGCTCTTTCATGGCGAAATAGAACATCGCCAACATGGAAAGCAGCAACGCAGTGCCGTTAGGATCCAGTTTCACCGGTTTTTCAATCAGGCCACCAAAGCTCAGGCTACCGATAGATTGTGTTGCCAGATACCCCACCAGCGTTGCCAGCAGCACCCAAATCCCTTTACGGTAACCATACTGATAACCCACCACAATGGCCGGGAATAGCGCAAAGCAGGCGACAATCGGGTCACCGACTTTGCCCAGGTTATCCATAAAGTTAACCGGCATATGGCTGAACAGCTCCACCACCGAACGCAACCCGGTCATCAGGGCGATAGCATAGAGTGCACCAATAATACCCGATGCTATCAATCCCTTGCGGCTATCCGCACACCAAACACCGATCACGTCAGTACCCAGCAGCAGGCTATGCACCAGAATAATCGGTGCCGCCAGGGAAAATGGCAGCCCGAAGCCAATAATCAGCCCGAAGCTCAGGGCAAAACTGGTGGCGGCAAGCGCTTTACGGCTCATGCGCCCTTCCAGATATTCTGGTATCAGTGGGCGCAGACCATCATGGAATACCGCAATCCCGCGGTTAGCCATCATGGCGGAGATCGCACCAATCACTGCCAACAACCCCGCTTTCATCAGGTCGATCTCAATCAACCGCATTAAAAATGAGTGATCCATAGCTAAAACCTCAGTTAGGGAACAGCGTGTTAATGATCACCGGTACCACCACATCAATATCCTGACCGGTAAAGCCGAAAGCGACTTTACCCGCCTTGATATGGGCGACAATTTCCGCTTCAGAGAGGATCTTGCCGGGCATACCCACCGTGACACATTTATCCATCCCCGCAATGGCAATCGCCATCGCCAGTGCACCGCCACCGCCGGTATTACAGGCACCCAGATAGATATCCGCCTGCCCACTTTTGAGGCTCATCGCCGCTTCAATATCATTCATAATGCTGACGGATGTTGCTTTATCGCCTGCCAGACGGCGCACCGTATCAGCAATTTTTTCTTTTTCAATCTGGCCACCAATAACAAATTTCATCTGTTTTCCCTTTTTTTATTCAGCGTAAGTAGCGATCAGTTAAAAAACCGCGCCGGATTGTCACGTAACATCAAATCCACATCTCGTTGCGAAAAACCAGCCTCAAGCAACATCGGCACAAAGGTGTGCAGCAGGTAGGCAAAACCAATCCCACCATTACCTTTGAGATGCGAGCGCCGGGTAATATCCATAGACAGCATCACTTGCCCCAGTTGACCGCGTTCGGCAATAGCTTGCAGCATCGCCACTCGCTTACTGTCTGGGTAATAGTTATTTTTACCAATGGTGTCGAATTGCACCCAGGCACCTTGGTCAAGAATCGGCAAAATGGTGGCGAGATTGTCGCTCAGGTCGCAATGCCCAATCACAATATGCTGGGCGGCAACCCCCAAACTTTTCAGCAGTTGTAACTGCTCATAACCCATGGTGCTGAGGGTAGTATGAGTGGAGATCGGCCTGCCCGTCTGTTGGTGGGCCAATGCTGCTGCGGCAAACACCCGCCGCTCCTCATCGGTAATCTTCCCCCGGCTGGTGCCAATTTCAGCAATCACACCGGCTTTCATGCTAGTGCCATCAATCCCCTGCTCAATCTCAGCGCACATCTCAGCGGCAATTTGCTCCACACTCAGTTGTGCCAGATGAGCAGGATAAAATGCCTGCTGGTAATAACCGGTAGAGGCGACAATGTTCATGCCGCTATCACGCATCAACGCCTGGAGAAACTCGGCATCGCGCCCCATATAGCGGTTGGTCATTTCGACAATATTGCGCACCCCCAGGGCAAACAGCTCACGCATCTCTTGGCAAATCAGCTCATATTGATCCAACTTGCAGTCGATATCGTTTTTGCCACCAGAAAGGTCAATATGCAGATGCTCATGCACATAGGTGTAACCGCTACTATCAATCCAGGTTGTGCTGCTCATAAGGGGCTCCTGAGTGAATCATCGGGCTGGATCAGGGGTAAGAATGAGCTGCCATGTTGTGGTGCCGGGGCGTGAAAGAAATCGCACACCGTGGCACCAATATCAGCCAAGCTGCTACGCAAGCCAAAATCCCCCGTGGGGGCCCCTGGGGAATAAACCAGCAGCGGTACCCTTTCCCGGGTGTGTTTACTATGACCAATGGTCGGATCATTGCCATGATCGGCGGTCACTATCAGGCAGTCGCCCTCGCCAATGGCCGGCAAGATGTCCGCTAGATGACGATCCACCAGTTGTAAACGGTCAAGATAACGCTCGACACTCTGCGCATGCCCCGCAAGGTCGGTTTCCTGAATATTGGTGCAGATAAAACCATCCCCCGGCTTTTGCAGCTCCGCCAGCGTGATGGTTAAAATCGTCTGGCTATCCACCAGATCGAGATAGTTGGTGCCGTGAGGGTTTTCCACAATATCGGCGACTTTCCCAATCAATACTGTGCTGATACCTACTTGATGCAGTTTTTCTGGTACCTGTACCGCCGCATTGACGCCGTACCCCATATGCAGCACTTGGAAGCCGTTTTCATAAGCACCGGAGGCCGGGGCATTGATGCCGATATATTGACCCTGCTTGCTCTCCGCCGCCTGATGAATGCGCTGGTTATCGCCAATCAAGCCGCCAAAGGCAATCACCCGGGCAACCTTGACCTGCTCACGCACAATGCGGCCCATTTTTTTCACTTGATCAAACGGGATCAGCGTCAGGTTAGCGGTGAGATTAAATACCAGCCCTAGATCGGCTTCGATATTATCCCCCACGGCCACCGCATCATTCACCCACAGGTATTGCAGCGGGTTCCCCTTGCGCTCCACCTGATAGCCCGCCTGTTGCAGCGCCGCTTCAACCTGATCAATCACCGCTGAAAAAGGAATACAGAGTGGCGCTTGTGGCCGGGTACCCATAATTTCCTGATGCCCCATAAAGGTATCCCCCCCTTCATGCTGCAGGTTGGCCCGGCCAAACAACGCACTGGCACTGGGTTGCATCACATTGGCTTGAAAACCCAATGCATTAATCAACCCCAAGCGCTCCAACATCGGCAGGCGGACATCCGGGTTGGCCTGCAAAATATGCGCACAGGTATTGGCCCCCAGGTCCTGTGGCCGCTGCTGTGCCACATCGTCCATGGCACCAATACCGAAACTATCAATCACCAGCACCAGAAACTTAGCCACAGGCGTTCCCCTTCTTCATATTGCCCAGGCTGTCGTAGATCCCTTCCAGCCTCAGTTCGCCGCTGGCAACACCGGACACCAGTGCCACATCGCTGCGAGTAACAAAAATTTGGGTACGGAAGCACATCACCACCGGGCTACCAATGGGGTAAACCCCGGATAAACCGATATGATAATCAATGCCTGAATCATCCGGCGGTTGCACTGTTGCCCGCTGCCATAAACCGCTTTCATCAGTGGCCACTAATGCCTGCTGGAGATGCCCACGGCGATAGTAGCCGCCACCATAGCAGTAGCTGTTACCAGCAAAATGGTGGGAAACCTCGGTGAGATAGAGCATGGCAATCTGCTCTGGCTGTTCCCCAGTAATATTGGCGGGGATGGTGCCAGTTAGCGCATGGCCCGGTTCGCTATGGGTCGCCCCCTGTTGTGCCAACAGCGGCAAGGTGGTGCAACTGGCGGCAGAAGGTGCGTTGATCTGCTTGATGTCCTCACCACTTTGCTGCAGTTGCTGGCTGGCTCGCAGCAACGTTTGCAGATTATGAGTGGGTAAGGTTTGCTGCAATTGCGGATCCCACAACAGACAAGGGAAGTGAGTCACCCCTTGCAATACTAACCCTGGCATCGCCGCGATTTGTGCCGCGACATCCGGCAATTGTTCCAATGCAAAACCCGCTTCCTGACCCGGATAGAGCAGATCTCCCTCGGCAAAGACCTTTAACATCACCGGCTGGACCATCCCTAACTGCTGGGCATGTGCCGAGATTTTGGCCGCTTTTTCCAGCGAGAACAGCGTGATCACCTCTGGGCGCTGCGCCAATATTTGCGGGATCAGGTTATCGGGGATCTGCACCAGGTGCCCAACGTGACACAGCGGCACACCGGCAGCAGCAAGCTGCTGTGCCTCACGGAAATCCACCGCCACCACGCCACGGTAACCCAATGCCACCAAGCGTTTCGCCAACCAGGGGTTACGACCAATCTGTTTGGTCATTAGATAGAGTTCTATGCCACAGGCCTGAGCAGTTTGCAGCAGCAGACGGGCATTAGCGATAACCCTATCAACATCAATGATATAGGTATCAGGTGAAATCAGCCCCTGAACCCATAACGCCCTGGCGGCATCAATCAGCCGGGGGTTTTGTTTTTGCAGTGCATTAATAAACATATTTTCCCTTCTGCAGCCCTGATGGTCGTCACTGTTTAATTTTCATTAATATGAATATTTATACTCTAAATAATTCGTATTGATTGTAGGCGGCAAGTGCTGGAATCCCCAGGAGCATAGCCGACTATGTGACTGGGGTGACAAAACGTAGCCAACACCCAAGCAATTTGAAGTATAACGAGTATAAGTCACAAAACAGTGCCTAGTGCCCACCCTGCTCCTGCCGCTGCAATAAACTATGCTGTAATAAACTATAGAGATTAGCCAACAAGTAACCTTCTTCATTAGGGTGTACTTGATGACCGGAAACTTGTAACAGATCCTGATGGATTAACCGCAGTTGCGGATAACATTCTGCCTCGCAGATCTCTTGCAGCAGTTCTTCATCCAAGCCCTGAATCACCACATCTTGCTTGGAGCGCATTAACGCACTGGCCATATGGGTCAGCGCCATAATACCCTGATCATTGCGCACCGCAATTGTCCAGCGGTTCTCCAGCGCATCCAGCACCTTGAGCATGCCATCACGCACCTCACTATCAATCACCCCACCCAGACAGAGCAGTTGTAATCTTTGTTCCACGGTTATTCCTCAATAATGGTTATCTCTTAATACACAGGTCTAATATCGCCAGCCACCACATGTTGCTGGTGTTGTAACAGCCGGTGGCGATCCACCAGTGTGTGTAACAACTGCTGCATTTGCACATCATTTGGCCGGGTGAGGATCACCGCCTCTGACGCGCTGGTAAAACACTCATCACCACTGAGGGATTCAGTCACCAACCCCAGTGGGGTCAAATCATCATCATGGCCGACGTTCCAGATGGCAGCATCAATATCACCGCTAACAATCTGCTTCAGGCACTCATGGTACGAGATCTCCACCAGCGTGATCGGCTGCCCGGCAAAAAAGGCGGCGGTCATGATTTTCTGGTCCGCAGAGGCGCTGTCTATCCCCACTTTGCGGATGGTGTCCCGTTCACCGCGCCGATAAATCAGTTGGTGCTGCTCAGTGTAACTGTGCTCCCCCAGAGACAACGCCACCTGCACCTGTTGCCGTTTAACGTAACTTTCTGCGGCTAATCGGGAGGTCACCGCCAAATCGTAAAGGCCATTCAGCAAACACTCGATACGGACATCCGAACCACGCATATGGGCAAAATAAAAAGAGATATCGGCAAACTGGGCTTTCAAACCGCTGGCCAGCCCCTCATAAATGCGGGTATAAGGCAGCGGCATCGCACAGACCACATTACCGATATTGGCATGTTTCAGCAGCACTTTCTGGTCAGCGGTAACAATAAAGCTGCCATTACGCCCACGGCGTTCAATGCCAATCGCCCCCGCCTGCTCCAGGCTCTTTAACGCGCCCTGCATCAGCCCGACCGATAAGTCGCTCTCTTTCGCCAAGGCATCGATGGTTTTCAGCCGATTACCTGGCTGTTCGGTTAACAGATAACGGGCCAGAAACGACTGGGCAATGCCCTCTTTTTTTATAAATTTATGGTTCATTTTGTCATTTTTCTCGGTATTGATTTTATATTCATAAAAATGAATATAAACGTCAACACTAGAATCCCCAAAGGGAGAGCGGGGTCACAATCGTGTTTGCTTTACCAAGCAAGTCTAATTATTCGGAGTAGATTAAATGCATTTAACCTCTATAGGGGTTATAAATGTTTTATCAGCTGCAAAAGTGACATTATTCATCACATACGCCACTCTTTCACTAGCTCCGACCGATGAAGAATCGGCCGATATTTAGGCTGTTAATACTGTCGTATTCCCGGACCACAGTAATGCCGATATCATTGAGATTCAGCGCACCCATGATGTTTAGGCGAGTACGACTACCTGTCGTTTCCACAACGGTTTTCCGGCCTTTCGGCATCCAGCCATAAGCCAACTTTGTTCACTGCGTACTGCTTTTGTGCAGCATTTCAAGCGCTATCCGTTGCTCAGAAGTCAGATGTATTTTCATGTCGGCTAGTTTGATCCTCATCGTGAACAAAATCAAACATCTTCATTGATCACGGGTATATATCATTTTGATTCGACACATTCCGCACCAGACTCCACCAAAACAACCGAATAACAGCGCTACCGCCGGGCAATTTCAGCGCTAAGCGGTGGCTGAGTTATTACGTGCGCACGATTGATAGCGAGATAAACAATGGATAATCCCGCGACGGATCGCGGGTTATTTCACATTTTTTACTAACTATCTATGACTGAGAGCCCACTATCACGCCATCTGAGTCGCTCGTTGGAGCGCCGTTTTTTATCATCAACTTTCCACTAGAATCCACCCACAAGTGATAAGATCCAAGAACTAGGTGCTGAGTGTTCCAATCGGAACAAATGGACCTAACATGACCAGTCGCAATAGGCTCTGATGCGTGGTACGCATATACCCTACCAACCTTAATAGTTGTGGCTGATGCAGTATAGCCAGTTCCTAGCACGCGAAAAATAGCTGTTGTCGCTCCTGCTGGGATAACTACCGGTATTCTGTACAGACGCCATTCAGGCGTTACATGAATAACTCTACGCATAAAACGCACAGCATCAGACTCAATGAGTTCAACCGCGACAGATCCTATTGGGTTTGTATCACCTTGTGCCAACTCTACTTCCAGCCAAGTTATACGGTTTGAGTCATACCCACTTAGTATATAACTTATACGCCCGAAGTTAGCGGAGTATGTAACGCTTGCGGCTTCCGATGGGATACCTATTGAATTAGTTATGGCGGTTTTAGTAGCTGATGTGATTAATCCTGAAAATGAACTACTTACCGTCATAAGTGTGCGGAAGACAACATCACTTTGCCCATTACTAACATCTGATACAGAAGTATTAAGATACTTCATTTCGTCAATAATTTTTAGTGTAGCGGGGAAGTTGCTCACTGCCGCAACAGGGGCACCTACATAGTTTGTTGCTGTTGGGGCGAGCCACAGCCGTGTTGAAACGATGTTGTCGTAATCTTGAACGTTAAAATCCAGATAAGTCATCCCGCCCAGGAACTCAAGGACATTAACGGGCAGAGTGTTATCGATAATGTCATCGATCACAAGTCGCTGAACGTGAGGCGTGAATGACGCGATATACGGCTGAGTATGATTAGGCTCAAACCGCACATTGTTTTTATCAAACAATACGCCACGCAAAAACCCAGTGGATTTAATTGTGGAGTGTCCGCGTGCACCACCCCACGTCCCTCTAGCAGTATCCTCATCAGCGATGAGGACGTGATATGCGGAGGCGTTTATATTTTCAGCGCCAAATTTATTACTGCGCAACACCAGTGCTCTACCAGCGTTGTTATTAGTTGTTGGGTTGGGAACCATCCAGATGGATGTAGAACCATTAACGGAATTTCGCCGATAGAAGCTATTGTCTGCAACAAGAATTGGCGTAGCTGGCCCGTTATACTGCAATGAATCTGTAAGTGCGGTATTAAGTTTAATCCCGTAGCAATGTACTCCAGCCCCTTCTGCGAGACCAAACTCATTACCAGTTATCTCTGAGTTAGCTGATAAACCAGACACCATTAATCCGATGGTCTGGTAGCCGGTTCTTGGATAAAACTGATTATTATAAATTTTTATATTAGGCCAGTCTTGAGAACTAAACCCGACAGAACACTCTCGATACGCTGAGAATAAGCATCCACTAATTTCACTAATCTGTGCTTGGTTCTGTGCATTGGATGGAAACATTATAGCGCCTAGTCCGCCATAAATTTTCATATCTTTAAACGAGAACTGGTACGCATTAATACTTGAGTTGATTAAGTAGATATCCCCGCGCAACTCTATCTCAGAGGCCCCACTTGCATCTCCCTCAATATTAAAAATAGGGACTTGGTTAATTGTGTCATTTAGGTTTAAACCAGCACCACTATAAATATAACGCCCTGATGGGAACAGGAGTTTTGGACCGTTAAGGCTCATCCAGTTATAGATTGATTCCCCCTCTGGGTGTTGAAGAAAGTATTTAGACCCCTTGGTTGTCAGCGCTAGCCACGCATTAGTAATAGCAACTGTATCATCTGTAACACCATCCCCCTTAGCCCCAAAGTCCTTAACATTAATATATTCAGCATTTACTTCATGCTGTGTTCTTGGTACAGATCCTGCATAGGGCTGCTTAACAGCGACCAATTCATCGCCATTTCCATCATCTGGGCTCGCGAGCCTTTGTTGCTGATCTGAATACAACTTATTCAAAGCAGCACCCAAATTATTTTGCAGCTCCGCTAAATCACCATTATCCAACACATCATTGCCGCTATTATCGGCGATAAATTGTCCCAGTACCGCGGACATGACTGATGACTGGCGCCAGGTGCTGTTGAGTTCTTTCGATTTTGCCACCCCAGACTGAAAACCCGCGTTTCGGGCAGGTAGAGCCTGGTATTCGGCATTGCTTAACACGTTGGCATGAGCTGCAATGCCAAACGGTAAAAATTCATTTTTAGCCATTATTTTATTTTCCTTACAGGGTGCTATTGATCTGCAGTTCAAACTGGCGCTACTGGCCACGCAATATCGGGGGCGGTTTGAATATCTACCCGGCTCAGTAAGACCCGGTAGGTTTTCCAGGCCAGGAAAGCCGCAGATTCTGCTTCGGTTGCCATGCCCAGTTCTACCGCGTCTGCCAGCAGCACAATTTGTTCATTGGCAATGCGCTGGCGTTGTAGCAGTTCATTTTGCGCACTAGCCACCTCTGCAGCCTGTTGGGCTGCTTGATCAGTTACCCACTGTTGACCATTCCACTTGTCATGGGGCGTGGCTGGGGTTTGCAGGGTTAGCTCTGCTGCCAAAGGGCCCAGCGTAGTGACTTGCTCTAGCTGACCGGTTGCGGTGTGATAAACCGTTTGGCCGCGATAGTCCGCCACTATCTCCCAAGCCGTACCAGCGGTGTTACGCACTACGGCAGTGCCTTTTCCAGGCATTGGGGGCAGTTCTAAATAGCTCAGTGCAGGCAGACCTACCCCTTGCGGTAAATATTCCTCAATCGCTTGCTGATATTCCCGCTGTGTGGGTTCAATGGTGTAAATAGTTAGCCAACCAGCAGTTAGCGCTAACCCGCTATTATCCAAAACAGCCCTAGGTAATTGGTTTTGTGGGTTCATTATGCGGCTCTCACAATATAGTTAAAGGCAAGGTTTCGGGGACGGATATAGCCAGTGTAACGAGTAACGTATGTCGATCTAATATCACTCAGCATATTTGTTAATCGTCCCCATGGCACTCCTGTTGTACCCATTTTTTCATTAGTAAATTGTTCCCAACCGTCATAGGGAATATCTTGGTCACACCACCATTGATTTCCGCTGCCTGCTCCGTTATTACCAAAAAGTTGCCCGCCAATTTTCGATGCTTGCTGTGTAGACAACACAGCTCGCCCCAAATCTACCCCTCTACCATCATCCCAACCGCGAATAAACTCACCGCGCAGATCCGGCAATACGCCGGAAGAGTAAGCCTTTGCCAGTTGGGGATATTTGGTTTTATCAAAGCTGGCACCATTGCACTTCAGCCAGCCAGCGGGGGCGATAGCCGTCGGCCAAGGGACAGGTACCCCCACGGGCAGAGCCGAACCATCACCCAGGCCCAGGTTTGCCAGTGCGGCGGAAATTGCCACTGGGCCAGCGCTGTTAATTTCTGAAAAGTTATTGCTCGATTGCAAAAAACGCTTATTTAACGCAGTGGTTAAATTATTCGCCAAAGCATTGGTATCGCCATTATCCAGCACATCTTTACCACTGTTATCGGCAATAAATTGCCCCAGTGCAGCAGACATCACCGAGGATTGCCGCCAGGCGGTATTCAGCTCTTTAGATTTTGCCACCCCGGTGGAAAAACCCAGCGTTCTGGCCGCCAGAGCCTGATATTCGGCATTACTTAATACATCCGCATTGGCTGCATTAGCAAAGGGTAAAAATTCATTTTTCGCCATGTTATTATTTTCCTAATTGCATGCCCCAAGAGCCAAAATCGCCACCCGCAATAAAATCATTATCAATATCAAAACCAAATAACCGCCCAGGCTCACTGCTGATGGTATAACTCTCCACCCCCACCGTTGAGGGTTTAACGTCTAAATAACCATGGGCAATAATCGATTTCATCACTACTGAAATACCCTCACCGGTAATATAAATCGACATGGTCATGTCATAATTATCAATGGCGAAAATGCGGGTTTTTCGGTCTGGGAATATTGCTTGGTATACATCACTCAGGGTTTCGCTGGTGCCATTCCAATGGTTGGCGGCAATTTTGGCACGCAGCAGAGTGCGGTAACTATCATCATCCAGCCGCGTTAAGCCGTCAGTGTCAAATTCCCCACGCCATATCCCCTGGTTAAAGCCAATATCATCAATATTCAGGCTGAAATAGACCCCTTCAATGGGTATTTTGATGTTGCGTCCAATACCTATCCACAACCCCAGTGCATCCAATTGATTACCCACTGCACGGTCCAGATCAAAGTCCAGTACCTGTTGTTCAATGGCATTTTGAATATCAATAAACGGTTGGCTAATCAGTGAAATATGGTCAAAAAACCGTGGGTGTTGACAATGGTATGAGGTGATCAGTTGTTGATATTTGCTTTCATTCATGGCCCCACCACTATGTCGACGTTATCCGGTTGGCAAGCCACCACTGAATTGAAGTCAATCAGCAGGTTTTCCGCCGCCAATGTGTTGGCAGCGCGGCCAATCTGTAGATCGATAATGTCGTAGCTGGTACTCTCAGCCCGGCCATTGAGGTTGGCTGGCAGGTATAAGCGGGTGATAAACACCGGGTCACCAATACGGATGGTATTGATATGGTCAGCAATCGCCTGTTTGATCTGCAGCGCAATGGCCGAGTTATAGCCCGACAGTGCAGTAATGCGTACCTTAACAAACACTTCCACCTCGGTGGGGCGGAAGAAGCTGATGGGGTGCACAATGCCATAGTTGTCGGTCACAGGCAGCGTGGTGGTACCAAAGGTGCCACCGCCAGGAGTTTTCTTGATGGCAATGGTATTGGTAATCGCCGCTGCATCGCCACCATCCACCACCAGGGCAATGGAATGGGCAGGAAGACCATGATCATCGGTTTGTGCGCTGTCGTTCTCATAGCCCCGGTAACGTTCAACCCCAGGCAGGGTGGCCACCGCCCCCAAAATGCCGTCCAGCACCGTCAATGAAGGCAGCGCTACCGACTGGCTCTGGCGTAACCGTAATTGAGCATCACTTTCCACCGGTTGCCCGGCGGTAGCGGCTGCCGGGTTGGTCACCGCTTGCCAGCCACGGGTTGGCGTGGCAATGGTAGTAATGGTGCCCGCCAGGGCTACCACCGCCCCTTCAATCTGACAGGTAGCGGTGACCATCACGGTACCATTGTTGCCAATAGTCACCGTGGTGGGCAGTGACCAGCTGATGTTGTTATCATCCCGTATGATGCCATTGGTGATTTGCGTTCCCACCTGGCCGGTAATCAACACATCCGCGGTGGAACTGCTGGCGCTGGTAACCGCAATACCGTTAATTTTCACATTGGAAGCCAAGGCACCGCGCTGGGCGGTGGCTGGGCTGAAGGAGTTATACACCGCGATGGCGGTGTTGTTGGCATCGTGAATGCCCAGTGCGTAAATAGCCAGCATCTGGCCATCTTTGCTGTCTGGTTCCAGATAGACATCTTCACCATAAATCTGGCGGAAATAATCGCTCAAAGTGTCGATGATGGTCTGGTAATCAGGCGCAGTAATGCCGCTCGCGGTCACCGTGGCCGCAAGCCCGAGTGTTTTAAGATTTAACATTATGCCTCGCTGGTGACTGTAGTTTCGCCGTACAGCGTATTGATGGTGGCGGTAAAGGTGACCTGACGCGTTTCGCCATTCTGTTGAGTGTTAAACGTCTGGATCTCCGTGACCCCAGGTGTGGCGAGGATACGTTCACGTACCACCATGTTATAAGCCATTGACTGATGTTTGCCGAGTATCGCCTCACGGTAGGGAGTCCCCGCCGCCAAATCCAGAAACCATTCCCCCTGCCATAAGGCAAAACGCGTTTTTAGTGCCTGGGCTACGGTTACCGGGCTGTTGGTCAGAAAGGTGTTATCCCCCTGGCCAAAGGTGTAATCCCCATTGGTCTCTTCTCTACGGTATCTCATTGTGGTTTACCTGTGTTGCCACCGCCGGTCTGTACGCCGCCGTGGGTGTGGTTGACCAGGCTCTTGCCGCTGGCAGTAACATCGTTGGTGACTTTTATCGGCCCCAACATGGTGGCACTGCCGCCGCTACTGCCCATCCCTTGTGACAGGTTGCCATTGATGGTGACATTGCCATTGAGCACAATTTGCGGCGAGGTGATTTCTGTCCCGCCTTGGGCGCTAGCGGTCAATTTGCCGGGAGTGGTGACGGTAACGGCATGGCTGCCGGGTTCCAACTCAATAAACGCCGCACCATCGTCACTGCGTAGTTGTGCGCTACGGGTGCTGATGCCACTGAGTTTATAGCGCTGTGATTGTGGGCCAGGGATAACAAATGCGTCCGAAAGATCATGCATTCGTTGATCCACCCGTTCCTGCGTGCCGCCGTTTTGCCACCAGAAATCGATACAGCGGTCAGCAAACACCACCAGGCACTCATCCCCCGCTTTAATCGGGAAGGTGAGCGTCACCCCACCACCACGGGGGAAGACCACCGGTAAATCCAGCAATAAAGGGTAATCGACCGACTTCATTTTGCGCCCTTGCTGCTCGCTATCCGGCATCACGGTTTTAATACCCAGTGAAACCACGCAGGTGACAGATTCCGGGTCAAAGGATTTAATGGTGCCTGGGGCGGCGGTGCGGGTGCGGGCAATCACCTCTTGTTGTATGCGTTGATAAATATCCTGTTCATCGATAGGTCGAGTGGTTCTCATTTGCCCCCCTGTGATTGAGTTGATACTGGTGCATGAGCGTCACAAACCAGGTCCATATACCAGTTTTGATCTCGGGTATCCCCCAAATAAGTAATACTGCGAACAATATAGAGACCATCGGAAGAGAGACGGGCTGGTGCTGGTTTGCTTTCCGCTGGTTGGCTCGGCGCTGATTTACCGGCAGCTGGTTTACCGCTAGAGGGTTTAGCTGCAGCTTGACTCTGCTCGGCAATAGCGGCATCCGGTGTTGAGCTCTTTAAGCTCTCGGCATCCACCTCAATCAAGCCATTGAGTTTGATATTGGGGTTAATCAGGCAACGCACATTGATGCCAACCTCAGAAGAACTACTCCCCCCACTGCCGGCGGTCTTTTGCGGCTGAACCATCAGGCCACTGCCCGCATTAAGTGTAATCGCCTGATGGGCGCTCATCTCTTTGGTGTAGATATCAAGCCGATCACCGACAAACTGCCATATCGCCCCACCGGGGAACTGTTTAACCATTTCGGTGAGATAATCTCTGACAAAACCATGAAACACTTTGCCCCGGGGGAATACAGTGGTGGGGAAGGTGGGCAGCATCCCCGCCACCATGCCATAGGGTTTAAGTGCCTCCAGCAACAGATCATAAACATTTTTCAGCGTATAGCCTTTGGCCAGCGGGGTTTTGATAAACGCTTTATTATAGGCATCAAAACCGTCACTAGCCTGGATCACCAGCCAGCTATCGGTCACTGCCGTTTTCCCGGTGGCGGTGAAGCGGATGTCGCCACTAAACAGCAAACCAAAGTTCATATCATCATGTTGGCCCACCTGATCATCAGAGATGACTTTTACCTTGCCCACATCACTGGCAGCAACATCGGGGGCAATACCGTCATATCCGGCGATAATTTTCATTTTAGAAAACTGACGGCCAATAATTTTATTTTGTGTCTCTGTGGACAGATTATAAATAGTGACGGTGGCAACACTGGGGCTTGAGGCACTTTTCCATTCTATTTTAAAGGTCACTTTGAATTCACTGAGAAGTATGCCATTACCGTTATTATCGGTTAAGACCAATTCAAAGTGGCGCATCCAGTTTCGGCTCATGGCGACTCCGGAATAAAATAAAGGTGACTCGCCAAACCCAGGTTGGTTTTACTGGGGTATTGTTCTGCCGTATTTTCAACCGCCACCACTAACGCCCCTTTAATGCCCAGATGTTTATATTGTGCCAGCAGGTCGACCCCCGGCACTAAGGGTGCGCCAGAAATTAATACCTCATCAGCACTATTCATCAAATCCATCACCCAACCCGCCGCATCACGCCAAATAATACACATATTCAGTAATTGCCCCGCTAGGGTAATACTAAAAAGCTGATTATTAGGCGTCAGGGGGATTTCCTGTAGATTCATTATTATTTCCTCACTTGGGTATACGCCAATTTACGGTTTAAAACCGACATGCCATCAGACAAAAATATTGTCAAAGTGAACACAGTAGTTGACGCCATTGAAGGCGCCGAACGGAGACACGAAGCATAGGCAAAAACGCCAAGGATGGCGTTTTTAGGCGAGACAGACAGGGAGGTCTGTAGCAGCCGGCCGTTATGTGCCACAGCGTAGTGAAAGCAGTCGCGCAGCGACCGCCTGAGTTGGCGAAGGCGCGGGTTATCAGGGGCCACGCCTTTGGCCCCTGATTCGGTCGCAGGCACAACAAATTCATGGGATAAAAAACGTTAGGTGGCCGAAACCTGCCACGGTAAGGACAAATAACTAGGGTTGCCTTACTGCGGCTTAAACCACTTAACCTTGAGGAGATATCGCTCTACTCACCGGTACCGGGGATTTGGTACCGGCATTCTGCACCCCGGCGGTACTCACCCCGTTGGACATATTGGCTTTATCTGTCACCTTTTGTGTTTCAGTGATAATCACCTGCTGTAATACCAGCTTGCAACTAAGCACATTTTCTGTGCTCGCATTGGTGGTTACGTCCATAGACTTGATCAGCATATTTTTGTATTGCCGCTTGCCAGTGATCACATCTAACGGAGTACGACTCTGTTGCTGATCCTGCAGTTTCTGGTAAACCACTTGCGGGCTTTCACCCAATGACAACCCGGTGTCGATATCAAAAATCTTGGTGGTATCAACCCCATCTAACAACGAGCCTCCGCCAGCAAAACCCAATTCCATCGTCACACTGGCTGGCAGCATATAAGCATGGTCACTAATGGGGGCTCCATTTTCTACCGGATGTTGAGTGATTTGTAGGGTGTCACTATGTGCCTCTGAAATCACTACCGTTGGCACAATAATACCGATGCGCCGTCGGGACTGGGGAAACGAGAAAGCGAGAATATCCATCAGCAGTACCCCTCATCTGTGGTCAGTTGCTCATAAAGACGAGCATTGAGATTAAATTGGCCGTCAAGCACTGCCATCCCGGTTAAGGTCGGTTCAACAGCCCCATTAATAGTAATCACCGTATTTTGATTCAGTGTATTGCCACCCTTTGCCACATTGCCTGATAACCCCATAGCGGGGCTATAGAGCGTAGGGGAATAATTACTGGTTGTTGGCGGTAAGCTATTAATCATCCGCTGTGGATCAGACATTAATATCTTATCCGCTATGGGAGAATCTGGTGAAATAAAGCCTAATAGATTAGGTAATGACCAGTTATCAGGCAATTTTTTTGCTGACCCACCCATCCATTTAGGAAGATACTCATTAACTTTGTCATTGGCTGCAAAATAAAGGCTTTTAACACCTTGCCCGACTGGGCTTTCAATCGCTATATTTGCGGCTTCTTTCAGCGATTCTCCCGCCCCAGCAAAATCACGATTAACCAGTTTACGTAATGCATCCACCAGCGCACCAACAAACTTGATACTACTACGCACACTTTCGATAATCTGGTCAAACAGCCGTTTGCCGTCGAATTTTGAGAAATCGATTGTAATAAAATCGAACCATTCTTTGGCTGTATCACCAATAATAGTACCTAGCTGGCTTATTTCTTCACCGAAACTTGAAGTATCTATGTCTAGCCATTGCTTGGCGGCATCGCCAATAGCACTACCGAGTTGCGTTATTTTGCCCCACAATTCACCAAAATCCGCCCCCAAGCTGCCGATAGCCTCCCTGACATACTCAAAAGCCTGAACAATGGGTGCCCAGTCAAACAGACTCTCCCCACCCGCCTTCCAGGTTTGGAAATCGTCATACAGCGCCATCAGCGCGGTCGCCACCGCTAAAATGATGCCCAGTGGCGAAGTCATAAAGGCGCTACCCAACACACGCCAGGCCGTCAGAATGGCACCAAACACACCAATCACGGTTTGCGAGCTACTATCTAGGCTATCCCACCACTTAATCACTTCGCTAATACCGACAAAAGCGTAATAGGCCAATTTACCCAGCTTTTCACCCACCCAGGTAGCAGCGCGCCCAACACCACTAATAAACGTTTCCAGCCGAGGGCCATCAGACATAATACGTTCAAATAACTGGTTCAGTGGGCCGCTCATACCACCTGCAATTTCACTGCCTATCTTGTTACTCACCATGTCAGACAAGGTGCTTAATCTGCGCACTGAGGTCATATAGGCGTTGGACTGTTGTGCCGCTTTTTCCGCATTCAGCCCAGTGACAGCCAGCATCTGGCTATATTCTTCCATAGGCTGGCGCATGCTTTGCAGCGCGTGTTGATCAACACCTATCTGTTGCGCCAATGAACTGGCTTGACCTGCTGGCATTTGCGCCATACGGTCACCGAGATCCATCAAAATGGCCTGATTATCTCGTTGTTGACCCTTGTCATCACGGGTCTTCACCCCGATGCCATTAAGTATCTGTTCTGCTTTAGGGTTGTTTTCCATAAACCCCGCCAAGCTATTCAGTGAATTAAGTGCCTCGGCGGCATCAGCCCCGGTTTGTTCCGCAGCATAACCCAGTGCCAGGATCCCGCTGGCACTGCTTCCGACACGCTTGGCGCTGAAGTAGACTTTATCGAACTCTTCGGCCACCTGGGTGGTAAAAGTCACCACCTTGCCCGTGGTCTCTGCCAGTGTAGAGGCCACGCTCAACAGGCTGGATGCCATGCCTGCCAATCGGGTAGAAAGTTTCATCTCACTGGCGCTATCATTATCATCTGAGACTTGGGGGTTGGTTCTTGTTCTAGCGTTGCTCATTATCCCGCCTCCATTTCTCGATGCGGTGTTCATTTGCTATTTTTACATCGAGATAATCATTCATCAGGGCGATATCGAAGAGATCCAGCGATCCCCCCTTTAGTTCAGCCATTGAGCACATTCCAGCCTCAACCGGGCGCAGAAGATAATCTTCCCCGCCCGGTAAAGACTCCAGCATTAAGCCGCTGGAGCTGCTTCCTGTGCTTGTTTCTCTTGGAGACCGCCCCAGAAATTTCCCAATGAATCACCCACCACGCGGGCGACAATCTGCAGCATGCTCATCAGGTCAATATCATCAAACATCAGTTGCCCGTTGTTGAATATCGCCACGTAATTACTCCCCTGCTGGCGCAGTACCACCGACAGGCAAGGGTGAATAATCGCATTGCTGTCCTCGTCACTCAGATCCGCCAGGGTCTGGGCAATGGCTGGGAACGCGGTTTTGAAGGCGTCATCAAGGGTGATCTGCCCGCTTTTCAATTGCTTGAGTACCTTAAGCTCCCCCAGTAACCCGGAAAGAACCGGCAACAGTTTGCGCGAGACCCGCAATTGATCGAACACATTCAGTTTATTGGCCCGGTATTGCTGGCCATTAATTTCAAACTCCATTCACGCCCCCTTAAAAGGTGCCAAGTAGTTGGTCAACTTTACCCGCTTCAAAAACCCAATCGACCGTGCCGCCAGTGGCACCATTCTTCCAATTGGGCTGCTGCTGGAAAGCCACGGCGCGCGCCACACAAACATCGTTACTGGCGCTATTACGCAACACAATCACGTTTTTGCCCCAGGCCGCTGAAGAGAGTGATTGCGCGTTATACATCGCGCTCAACTTGGCATTCACCGGGCTGGTTTTAAGCAGGCTGACCGTCACCTTGCCATTTTTACCCGGGTGCATGCTGTGCATGACTTCGCCATCCGCACCCAAGACCATGGTATTTTTCGCCGCAGCCATCTCTACGGTGATCCCCTCTTCGCCGTTGCCTGAGCCACTACCCAGATCAAACGCACCACTTGGCCCCACAATAGAAGCTGAGAAATCCAAAAAACTGTAAGTAGACATGTTTTACCCTTATCGGTTTACATTGATGATAACGTCAGCGAAGTGCACAGCCCCGGCCAACTTGATTGCACACTGGATCACCGGTGCTTTACGTGCTTCACGATCTGCCTGAGCCTGACTGGCAACCGGTGGTGCATAGGTGTAGTAACCGGTGGTCAAGGTGTCGCCGCTCTTCAATTGCCCTACAGGATCGCCATTCCACACCCCAGGAGCGATCAGGCCGTTGGTCACACCCTGCTCCAGCGAACCCGTCACACTGGCCAACAGACGGGTAATGCCCTGATCGGTCTGTGGCACTTTGCTGGTGCTGGTATAGAGCATGTTATAAAGGTTGTTCTGCACGTAGTTCTGCAGCCAATCCAGGCCGTGACGCTCATCAAAGAAGTCACCGTTACACATTAGTCCCTCTTGAATAATGGCCGTGCCATTATCGTAGTTGACGAATACGTTACAGTTTTTCGCGGCCAATGTGTTGGCTTGCGTCTGAGTCAGTGTTTCCGCTGCAATACCAGGTTGTTGCTTAAACTTCAGGGTGATGGTGGTGTTGTTACCGAGGAAATTGACAGTGAACGCACGACCAAAAATGGATGCTGTTGCATATGGGTTTACACTGGAATACTGGGTGAAGGTACGCCCATACTTCGCCGCCTTTAGCCTGCTGGCGATATCCGCCGTGTTGTCCAAGTCAAGGACGCTAGTATTTTGGATCGTGTGTCCATAGATGCGGGAAATATGATCAGATTGAATAAAAGCCGCAATACTGAGCACGTCATCATCAATCAGTGACGTGTCAGCAATTTGCAGCCCGTACCAGCCCGTGGACATATCCGCCAAGCTGAAAATACACGACTGAATATTCTCTGCCGCTGAACGTGCGACAGCCATTGCGCCATCAGCCTGTGTTGATTTCATCATCACTGAAATGTCAGTGCCCGTAGTGTTGGCAGAGCCATAACCCACTGCGGAGGTTGACCCGGTGGTTTTAGACGTCACAAAGAAACGGCTATTGGTCGCGTCCCATGTCACCGTTGCTGTGGTTAATTTATCTGTGATCCGCGCCGCTACTCCATTGAGATTGGTCTCGGCTGAGAAGTTCATCGCAGTGAGCGTCTTTGCGACACCATCAATGGTGATTTTCATCGACCCGTCAGTGACCGTAGCCCAGGTGCTGATCGCCATTTGTGCCGGTGTCAAAATCCCACAACGCAACAATGCGGCCTGATCTGTCTTGATCCACCGCCCAATAAACAGCGTTTTTGGCTGGGGCATTTGCTGATAATACATTTGTGCAGCCTGGTACTCAGGCGTTTCCATACCAAAATCTGCGCCGACTTGGGTAATGCTCGTGTAGCTGCGCATACGCTGACTACCGTCGATTACCGGAGAACCGCCAACAATCAGCAACGCCCCGAAGTTTCTCCCCTGCGCCGCGCGTAAGGCCATATTCACCGTAACAGATACGATGTTAGATACAGGTAAACCCTGTGACATAAGTTATTCTCCGAAGAAATTTACTGGTGCTGCCACCAGCGATTGGATGCCATATTCGCGAATCACTTTGCGAGATAGGCGGACAGTGATGTCGTGGCGACGAACCCATTGCTCATTAATACATTCTGGGCTCGGGGTAATGTCGCCAACGCTGTGTAACGACAAGCCAACAGTTTTTAACTGCTCGTTGTTTTGGTTTAGCGTCACGCCATCACGAAATTGCGCCGCAATACGTTGACTGCCTGGGCCGTAAAAGCTGACCAGGCACTCAATGGTTTCATGCCGCCAGAGTTCGGCACTGGCCGCTTGCTGGGTTTCGAACACCGTATCGGTGTCCCCCTGCAGCAGCGAGATACCAAATTCACACCCATTACCCGCCGCAAAAGATAATTGAGGTGGAATGGGTGCCCAGCGGGGGTGAACCGCCCCTTCAGGCAAGCCGGAAACGCCGACGATCCAGTAGCGAAGTAACTGCTCCAGTTCCTCGTCATATTCCGGCCCGGACGCAATAGGTGTTAAATAGCCAGTGTGGTTGCTCGTGTTATCGCTCAATAGACCTCCCTATGGCGGTAATGTGGATAAACCCGGCCGACGGTTGCTAGGCATAGCCGCCCGCCGCCGGTGTTCAAGCCCGGTGATATCTCGTTTGGGTAGGGTGATTGGTTACAAAGTGGCTCTAAATAACGGCGCGTTAAGCCCTAAACGGCAAGGGGTGCGCAGAACGCCACAAATTCAGCACATCAATGCGATAGGCACAGAGTTCCAGCGCGGTTTGTAGCTGCAGCGCATAACTGCCAATATCCCCCCAGGTCGTGCCTTGCAATGCGGGCTTTTCACAGGGAGTAAAGACGGTTTCCGGCGGCATCAGTACCACCGGCTGCGGTACCGGGGGGAGCGGCGCTTTACTGCAAGAGCTCAATAAAAGCACCAGGGGCAGCAGTAACAGCGCACTGATCGTTTTTAGTTGCATCACGGTACCTCCTTTGGTTGTCGCTGGCCTGTTGCCGCAGTTGCTGCTCTTTCTGCTGCTGCGCGGCGAGCAAAGCGCGATTTTGCGCATCTTGCGTTTGCAAAGTGCCAATTAGGGCGGCTTGTTGTGCCAGTGACTTGCTCTGCTCTGCCAACAATTCCTTGGCCGTATCCAGGCGGCTGGAAAGAATGGTGCTGTACCAACCCAGGCAGATGGCCACCAGCAACGCGCCGATCAGGCCGTATTGCCCTATCTTCATGGGTACTCCTGGCGGTGCAGTTCAAAATGTGGGCCATCGTAGAACTTCTCATCATTGCTACGGCCGTTTTCATTCCAGTCACCGCCCCAACGAATCCTGACACCGAGCTCTTTTGCCGCCTGGAACATGGCATCAGACACCGCCTTGAATTTACTTTGGTCATTCCAGGGAATGGCGCTATTCACCAGTGGGGCGCAATCAACAGCATGGCCCGTAATGTGCCGACTATTGAGCGTTTGACTGGCACCATTGCGTACTAGCTGGCGCTGGCGTTCCTCGCTGCGGACCCCCTCAATCACTCTGAAGTCCACCGAAGTCAGTTCAATAGCGCGGCGTACTACGGCAACCAATTCCGGCCTAACTCCACGTAAGTTGGTTTCACTCACTTTTCCTAAAATAAATTTACTGGCCATTTTTCGTTCTCAGTCCGTTAAAAAGCTGCGCTAAATTGCCCCGCACCACAAAAACTGCGATGCAAAGTATCGAATTAATCACCGTTTCAGAGATGTCATGAGCGGGGTAATCCCCCATCAGTGCGCGGATCGGCACTGAGCCGGCCGCCACGATAAGCAGGTAGGCGGCGAAGGAGATAAAAGGTTTATGTGCTGAACCACTGCGACTGTAGAGCACCAATCTGAGCGCCAGTAGGCCGCAAGCAATGGAGTTGATAATCAGTAACAGTTGGTCGGCGTTCATTTGGGCCCCCTTAGACGATCAATCAAACCCGTCGGGTTACCCGCTTGATTGCTGATAAACATCAGTAAGCGGACCGCTACGGCTGATGCGACAATCGCCCCTAACGGCCTGGCGGCCATAACGCTTTCGGGAGTGATTGAGGTAATAATCGAGGCGACAAAATCGGCCCCGAGGATGCCTGCAATCATCGAGACCACAAATAGCAACCCCTTGATACGCCAAGTTAAATCTGTTGCTGACACCACAAAAAGCACTGAACCGGCAAAGGCACCGACCATCGCCCCAGCATCAATACCTGATAGCAGCCCGATAAAAGTGACACTGGTGACGGCTGCTGTCGCCGCACCGGTGCTAATCGGCTCTGACATAATGATCTCCTGTTGTTCGCTTCGCTCAGCGAACGCCGGGCGATAGAAATAAAAAAGGCCCACCGAAGTGAGCCTGAAGTTGTATTGCAATTTTTATTAGTGCACGAAAATATCCTGCCGCTTATGGATAACTTCGCGCTTTGTCATCCCCACGCTTATTCTCAAGACCGTCTCTCTAGGTGCGGCTTGAATAAGAATGGGGATCTGCGGGACAAAAAAAAGCTGCCGATGCGACTGGGTTGTCACTAACGGCAGCTTATGTGGTAATCATACCCTCGTGGCTAATGCCTTGTCAAGCCACTTGTCAGCAATATGTGAAACTTTAGCGGCACGTTTACGACCGATAAAGGCATTTTGCAGTGGTTGGTAGAGAATAAACAGGCTGGCACTCAGGATCTGATCCACTTCATTGCGGCAGGTGCCAAATGACGGTTTGCGCCACTCTTCCCCTAAACGTCCGTTGAATTTGCGCGGTTTTGCTGTCTGATGATAGTAGGTGGCAATGGCTCGCTTGGATGAGCCATGGGCGTAATAACTCAGCAGGATGCCAAACGCTTTTTTATCAATCGACATCACTGAATCCACCACCTGGGAAATCAACATCCCGTCGTCGTCATTGCACTTCGGCCTGGCTCGGTATCCTGAGGGTTCCACGCTCTCCATATAGCGGGCGATCACATTACTTTGACGCTTTTCCAACCGCCCAGAATAGACCCACGCCCCCCAGAGCTCCAGCCAACCATTAAGCCAATTATGTTGTTCTGTTGTCAGGCTCAATTCTTTAACTGCCATAGGATCTCCCCCATTTTGTAATGTTATTTTTGAATGTTGCTGTTTTTGTTCTGTGATAGGTGCCGCCGGGCACGGTAGATATCGCGGGTGTGCTATAGCGGCAAAGTCGGGTAAAAAATGGATGCGGATTCTGTTAGCGCCATATCCGGTTGATCATCGAGCGAGGTGTGGGTTTGAGATAACGCTGCTCATGCAGTTGTACGATCACATCCCACAATTTAGGGTCGGCATTTAAGGTTCTTTCTGCCTGTGCCCCCGTACGACGATAAGTTTCAAGCAGTTAGATCGATTCTTCGGTAGTGACTGCTTGGTGAATAAAGCTGGTTTTCATAGTTACACCTGTTATTTTCTGTTTTTTTGTTTCCTCTTCTGATGGTTCACTCCCCGTGTTAAGCCCTCTGGCAGTGATGCCAGATAATCAATGGGTGACCTCTCCAGCAGGTGCAGAGAAGGCGGTTGGGGTTATGACCAAAGAGGGATTGGGATTGAGCCAAGCACTTATCGCTTGGATGAACCCGAAGAGAGATTGAATTTTTTGCGTAATGCCGCGATGTACTGCAACCCCTGTTCATTGCTGACCTGGGTGTGTATCCGGGTGATCATGGCCGCAGGAGCCGGGAGATCTTCACCCGCTTCAAGGCGCTGGATCATGGCTGCCAACACTTTAGTGCAATGCTTGCGTAGCTCGGACTCTGTCAGCCTGAGAGCACGCATCTCTGAATAGAGTTGGGTGACCATCAGCCAGCAGGCGTTGCTTTGCCAAGAATAGCTTTGCCAGGGATAGTGCTCAGCACTTTGGTAGTAACCGCGTTCGGCGCTGTATTTCATTACCATGTCATACAGTTCGTGCTCATCAGGCAAGCCAAACAGGCGGCTGGCCCCCTGTTGGCACCAGGCAATAAATTGCCCCGGTGATGGCCAGAATGGCGATTCACAGGCTCTGGCATGTTGCATTCCGGCAGAAAGCTGTTCACGACGGTGAATACCATTTTCAGCAAAAGCGGCAATCCACTGTTTTTTGGCTGCCGATTCATCCGCTTCGCTACGCAAGTTGGTTTGGCGGGCCGCCGGGAACACCTGTTTAAGTTGTTTAAATAGCGTATCAACCAGTTTTTCTGCATCCGGGTTGACGATACTCTGCACATTGGCGGGCTTTTGCCGATAGATTTCGGCCAGTGTCAGCGCATCACGTTTAGCGATGGCCGTCCTGAGTCGATGGGTCATAAGAATTCCTCCCATGATTCTTTGCTGTTCCAGTGGGGCACCGGCTCAGCATTCACCACCTGCTTGGCTCTTCCCCGCTGTTTTAACTGTTTGTTCTGGTAACTGAGTTTTTGGCTGGCGGTGATAAACCAGTTTTTGGGCTTCTGATGGCTGAATTCGATATCCAGTTTTTGCAGTTCGTAATTCAGATCGATCAACGGGTAGAGTTGCGCCCAGGCATTGAAGTCTTTGTGGTTGAGCCGGATCACCTGGCCTTCAAAGGCATAGCGCCCAGAGATGGGGTGAACTATTGCCTCGGTAGGTAAATTCATGGCCTCCACAGGGAAATCTGGCTCACAGCAGGCAACACCTGCAGGCTGGGAATGATAATTAATATCTTGATCCTCTCCCTTCCCTTCCGGATCCTTTCCGCCAGTGAAGGCTCCATGATCACTCACTGAGTGCTCAGTAAGTCGTGGCCTGGGGATGGTAGTTTTTGATGGTCGGTTTATTTTCTGATGTTTATTAAACCCCTTAATATTCAGATAGCTCACCTCACTCACTGAGTACTCAGTGAGCAGCCCGTGAGTCATCAGTTCTGCTATCAGCGGTTCGCAATCCATACTGTCCGCAGGAAAGATCTGCATTTTGATCCGCTTTGGCGAATTGACCAGATTGCCGTTATCGTCAGCAAAATTAAACATGCCAATAAACAGCAGCCTCGCCGCTATTGAGCATTCCGCGACCTTTTCGTCAGTCCAAAGCTCAGGTTTAACCGTGCGTATTCTTGCCATGGCAACTCCAATAATTTCTTGTTACTCGCCGTTATTTACGCAGTAGTGGTATTGGTAACGAGCCCCGGTAAACGCAACGCCGGGGACTTGCTTGGTTATCGCCAACCGGCAGGCTGCACGGCGGCGATAGTTCCCCAGACCTTCCAGGGAGAGAGCCAGATATGTTAAAGAGCGAGGTGATAAGTTTGTTTATACAAATTCATAAACAATATAGTTTGTTTATTATTGTTAAAAAATTTTGTTTGTCAAATACCATTTTTCTGGTAAAAATCAGATCTAACAATCTGAGGGTCTTATGGGCATCGCTGAAAGAGTTAAATCAAGAAGGGCTGAGCTTGGCCTGACGCAGGCAGAACTTGCTGTGCGCGCCAAAACATCACAACAAGCCATACAACAACTTGAAGGGGGGAGACACAACGGCCACGTTATCTCCCTGAACTTTCTGTGGCTTTAGGGTGCAGCGTAAAATGGCTTCTGACCGGCGATGAAGATAAACCACCGGCTTATCATCCCAACTCGACGATCCCCCCTGAGCATGAGTGGGCTGGCGTCACCACGTGGGATGATGACACGCCGCTAGATGATGATGAGGTTTATATCCCCTACTATAAAAATATAGAGCTGGCGGCAGGATATGGCTGTTCAACCAACGAAGACCATAACGGATTTAAGCTCAGATTTTCAAAGTCCACACTGCGGCGATATGGCGCAGAGCCCGCAAATGTCATTAGTTTTTCGGTACATGGCGATAGTATGGCCCCGGTGATCCCCAATAAATCTACCGTCACGGTGGATAAAGGGCACACAGGCATCACTGATGGCGGCATTTATGCCATTGAACAAGATGAGCTTTTCCGGATGAAAATGCTCTATCGCCTGCCCGGGCGCCGAATCAGCCTGCGTAGCTACAACAAAGAAGACTATCCCGATGAAGAAACCGACCTGGATAACATCAAAATTATCGGGCGGGTGATCAACTGGTCGGTGATGGCCTGGTAGTTTGCACCAAGTTTGGGTATCCCCATGCCCAAACTTATCTCCTCTGAAATCAATATAATCAATTGATTTAAAAAAGAAACCAGCCCCCCCATCAAGTAACACCATGACTTTAGCCCCTTCCCCCACCTGCCATCTCAAGAAATAAACCCCTTTAAAAACAAAAAAATACCACAAATTACTTATTTATATACAAATTAATTTGTTTACTCGTGAACAATATTTCTTGTATTATTTATCGAAATCACTAACAAAGCATACAAGTTACAAGATTTATCACTGGAGGCACAATGACCACCATCATCGTTAAGCCAGCAACAGAGAATGCCAAGTCGCGCAAATACCAAAAAACCAAGGCGTTCTTCGCCAAGAAAGACGCAGACCGAGCGTTGGCAAGGAAAATTAACCAAGCCTGGGCAAAGTTGACTCGCACCGAGTTACCACAGCGGAAGGAAGAATACAGCGGATCTTGCTGCTTACCCGAAGTCGCCAAGTTTGCTGCGGGTTACCGTCAATCTGTCAATATAACAGCTCAATAGGGGGCCCTATGAGCAATTACCAACGTATGATCGACCAGACGCTGGAACAGTATGAATCTATGTTGGAAAAATCCCCCGATGAGCAAAACCTGATTGGCGACCAGGTGGATCGGGAGATGAAAGGGCTGAAACTTCACGGCTTGCGTCATGCCGCCAGCGCTCTATTCCCCTGTGTCGATCAAAAACAGCTTGCTGCCGTGATGGATTCAGCCTGGATGGATGAACGCTTGTATGACGCTCAGTATGAAATTGTACAACGGATGGTGATGCTGGAACGCGCCATGCTGTTATCACAAGAGGAGTATCACCTGCGCGGCGCCGCCTGAGTGACAAACAATATAAATGAGTGCATGGTGGTCAGGCGATGCAATTTATCGTCTACACTGAAAAATCGACCATAATGGTCACCATTCGCAGAAACTAAGTTGCTATACCACTCTTAATACTCAAACCCGCTGCATGTTCGCTTAAATATAGGGATGCTCGAGATGACGACAAAGAAAGTTGCTGAAATTATTGTTGAAGTGCTTGAAGAAACTGGAGTCAAACACTGTTATGGCATAGTGGGTGATACACTCAATTATGTGACTGATGCCCTTTCACGCAGCACTATCGAATGGGTACATGTGCGGCATGAAGAGGCCGCTGCATTTGCTGCTGGGGCTGAATCTTATATCAGTGGCAGACTCACCGCTTGTGCTGGCTCTTGCGGACCAGGTAGCCTGCATTTTATCAATGGCATTTTTGAGGCCCAACGCAACAAAGCCCCGATGGTGCTAATCGCCAGTCAAATTGTTACAGAACAAATAGGTTTCGAGTTCCCACAGGAAGTGAACTTCAGCTCGGTCTATCAATCTTGTTCGGTATTTTGTGAAACCATCATCAACCCGGCATCCGCTAGGCGGATCATGACACAAGCTTGCCAAGCAGCGCTCAACAAGCGTGGTGTTGCTATTGTGGTGTTACCTGCAGATATCAGCCAGGCTGTTATCAAAGAAGAGTTGCACTATTCAGTGCATCACCCGAATCCAGTATTGTTACCTGCCGCTAATGAATTACAAAAAATTGCGGATCTACTTAATCAAGGTAAAAAAATAGGTATTTACGCCGGAGCGGGCTGTGAAGGTGCTCATGACCTATTAATTAGCCTGGCTAAAACGCTTAACGCCCCCATCGCGCATACCTCCCGTGCCAAAGATTTCGTTGAATATGACAACCCATTCAATATGGGCATGACCGGAATGTTAGGGGTCAAGTCCGGCTTTAACATGATGAATAGCTGTGAAACCCTGCTGTTACTGGGGGCTGATTTTGCCTGGTCGCAGTTTTATCCTGCCAATGCCAAGATAATCCAGGTAGATCATGACGGTTGCCACCTCGGCCGTCGGCACCCGGTTGATGTTGCCGTCGTTGGGGATATCGTGCCGACCTTGTCAGCACTGTTACCACTGCTGAAGCAAAATACCGATGACAAGTTTCTGCAAGAATGTTTGAAACATCGTCAAAGTGCGTTAGAAAGCCGGCAAAAGGAAGAAAGCGCCGGTAAAGGCCCACTGATCCATCCGCAACATCTGGTGCACCTGATCGACAAATACGCTGATGAAGATGCACTGTTCACTGCCGATGGGGGTTCTGCCATGGTGTGGTTGTTACGCCATATTCACAGTAATGGCCAGCGGCGCACATTGACCAGTTTGTTACACGGCACCATGGCAAATGCCATGCCGCAGGCGCTGGGTTTGCAAAAAGCCTACCCTGGCCGTCAAGTGATCTCGCTTTCCGGTGATGGTGGGCTCAGTATGCTGATGGGCGATCTACTCACCGCGATACAGGAAAAACTGCCGATAAAAATCGTGGTCATCAATAATGGTTCCCTCAACTTTGTTGAACTGGAACAGAAAACAGACGGGCTATTAAATAATTACACTGACCTTCAGAACCCGAATTTTGCCAAAGTGGCTGAAGCGATTGGTTTTTATGGCCAGCAAGTGACCCAGTTGTCAGAGTTGGAATCGGCCGTGCAAGCGTTTCTCGCTCACACGGGCCCCGCATTATTGGATGTCCATACCAACCCCATGGAATTGGTCATGCCACCGACCATTGAAATCGGTCAAGCGGCAGGTATGGTGCTGTATGCCGCCAAGGCGACACTTCATGGGCGGATAAAAGATGTTGAGGAATTGGTGGTTAATAACCTGTTTAAATAATCCCTGCCAATATCATTAAAACTCAAGGGGCGAATCAGGCCCCTTGTTACTTAATAATAATTAATCGTAAATGTCATCTTGCCATCACCACGCCCTGGCGTCACTGTATTATCCGTCTGAATGTAACGGGCTGACAACGGAATCGTCAGTAGCCCTCTTCCTGTGGTAGTCAGTGTATATCTGACTTCACTGTTAAAATTAAACGGTGCCAGAGGTCTATCGGGATTTCCTTGACTAATTTGGATACCCACTCCGCTGGCTGCACTGTCTGCAGTCAGAGAGCTTACGGCCATAATCCCGTTATTCGTATCAATAATCGCATTCAAGGGGGTAAGCATGAGCCCTATCTCATTGTTGTCGGGGCCAGGCGCATTGACTGGGTTCACATCCACGGGATTATCACGACTATAATAACCCTGAAAGATAGGGCAATTGATTAATGTCAGGGTGGCATTTACCCAGGGCGTCGCAGAGCCAATACCATTAAAGTTGCTAACATCGTACGTTCCCAAGGAAACATTCACATCAGGCGTGATGCAAGTGGGTTGTGTAACCACCAACTGACCACTGAAACTGGTCTGAATGCTAGATGAGGGATAAATATTGGCACTGCCATCCTCCGAAGCAATGGAAACACCTATCGTGGGTAAATCCGCACCATTAATGGTGTAATTCCCTGGCGCTACATTCCCTATTTTGATCAAGCTGGAATCGAGAGATACCGAGGTCCCGGTCACATTAAGAGTTCCTTCTTGAGAAACAAGAAATGTGGCTAAAACAACGGGTGAACCATAAACGATCGGCCTACTGCCCTTCCAGGTAGCAACCCCCACACCAGCAACATCGGTGCTATAAACCGCCCCCGCATAGGGCGAACCATTCCATTGGGACAGTGGCCGTGGAGCAGAAAACACCTGCCCGATTATCTGTATTGGTACCGTGCTATTGGCATCCCCACCACTACAGGTGATGGTTAATGGCGATGAAGACCAGCGAAAGCGATAGAGGACAGTCCCCAGCGGCAATTCTGACCCGCCGGATATGGATAAATTGCCCGGTGCCAGCGGCGTTACATCAGCGCGTGGATTATTGATATTACAGGTGACAGCCGCTTGCACGGCTGTCGCCGATCCCAACAACAGGCACAAGACCAACGTCAGGGAAACCCCTCCCCAAGGTAATCGTATCGGAGGAATACTTGATAACCATGCTAATTTCATTCTATCGCTCCCTATTGATTCTCTTTGGTGCAGATGCGGGTCAAACGGACTAACTTGCTCGCTGGATTTCCTGCAGTTCCTGATGGTAGCCTATAGGCCACGCTACATTGCATCTCATTGCCATCCCCCCATTTCACCCGCAGTCGCCCTGTATCTTCCGCTACACGCGCGTATAACTGCCCCCCTTGGCCTACCGAGCCCACACTATTGCCCTGATCATCAAAAACATTAGCGCCAAAGGGCAACGCTTCCCCTTGATAGGTAGCATTCACCAAAATAGGTGTCCCTTGCTTGGTGTTGTACTTCACCTTCACAACGGCCCCAAAATAAGGTGCCACTTGCTGGCTGGTATTCTCTAGCTCGACATTATTTGACGTACCTTTAGGATCAATATTGATCTCATTCATCTGGTAGGGATTCAGGTAAGGCACCAAAGCGTAACCATGCGAATCCACAGTCACCCCCGGATACGAGGATACTTTGGCACCTTCCTCCCCTTTAGCCTCAATCAAGGCAAAAGTATCGGAGCTGTAAGGTGTAAAGGTCACGCCACCAGAATGGGCAACCACCGACCCATTTATCCCGGCGGAAGCACTATGGTAGCTTTTACCGGTACTGTAAGTCGCGCTCAGTGCGGTTGCCGGTGAACGGTAGTTGCCACTCAGTGAACCACTCGCTCCCATGCCTTGGTTAGCGTTCATCGCCGTCACACCGTAGCTGAACTGGTTGTCCGCTCCGCTAGTACCGGAGACACTGGCCTGCTGACCGTAACGACCACTACTGTCATGGGATAAATCCAGGCGCAGTTGCGGCGTGTGGATCTGGCTATAACTCCCCAACGGTATGCTGAAGCTCAAGAGATAGTTAGTTTGAGCCGTGCCGAGGCTGGAAAAACTACGGCTGATACTGAAACCATACGAAAGGTTTTTGTAACGGTTGTTGTATCCTACCTGGTACTGTTTATCGTTGCCGTCTTTGTTCCAGTAGTTCTGCACCGAACCGGTGATATACAACTGCCCCCATCCCTCTGGCAAGCCTTGGCTGGCAGTCGCTGTCAGCCGGTTTTTGGCTCTTGAAACTGAGTTTGGTGAATCCCCCTGTGCCACTGCATCACGAACTTGCATCGCGGTCATAAAATCCATATAGCCATCAGTGGAAAAGCGGTAGGCTGCCAGCGACAAGTTACTGTTGGTTTCGCTAATCAGTTTACTGTAGCTCACCTGATAACTTTGACCGTTGTAGTTATTACCCGATGAATATTGCCCACTGTCATTGCTATTACCCTCAAGACGTGTCTGCGCTTGAGTCACGTCGAAGGCTACCGCCCCAATCGGGGTGCCGGTCGCGACACCCAGTTGCAACGCGTAATAGTCTTTACTGGCCTGCAGGCCCCCATAACCCGTAATGATGTTAGTCAAGCCAAGCTGATAGGTAGCCTGGTACAGGGCTGGCTTTTCACGCAGATTATCACTGCGCAATTCCCCCGCAGTGATGGAATAGCGGGATGATCCGGGACGTAACAGTTGCGCCACCGAGGTATAGGGGACTCTGAAGGTTTGCACCGTCCCATCCGATTCACGCACCGTCACATCAAGATCACCACCGAAACCGGTAGGGTACAAGTCATTAATCAGAAACTCTCCCGGCGGGACCGTGGTTTCATACAACACTAGGCCGCTTTGGCTCACGGTGACACGGGCGTTGGTGCGCGCAATGCCGCGGATATCCGGGGCATAACCGCGTTGAGATTCCGGCAACATCCGTTCATCACTGGCCAGTTGAAGACCGAAAAATGGCAGGGTATCAAACAGTTGCCCAGTGGTATTTGACTGCCCTAATAATACCCGCCCCTTAAGTGATGGAATATCACGCTGTAGATAGGTATTAATATTACTGTATTTGTTTGAACCGTCACTTATCCGGTTATACGAACCATTATGGCGTAAATACCAGGCTCCGACATTCAGCCCCGCATTTACCCCAGCAAACAGTGAGTTAAAGCTATCCCCCCGCGATTCGCTGGTGTAGCCATTTACGTTATAACCTAATAACAATGCGGGTACGCCGCTATCCCATAATTCCGGGCTAACGGTACCGCGGGCAGTGTTCAGCATATAGATTTGGGGGATCAGAATATCCAGACGCTGTTCATTACTGTCGAAGTTAACCTGTGCCTCTGGCAGTTTATGCTGTAAATCTAAGCATTGCTCTGCGTTGTCTAACGTATGCAAAAAATCTTTAGGTAATTTTTCGTAATTAAAAGCGATATTCTTAATCAGATCGCGGGTCAGGCAGGGATAAACCGATTTATCTGGCCGAGCTTTGAATTCAATATCGCTATTGCTAACCGCTTGATTATTAACATAGACAATGGTTTTATACACGCCGGGCAACACCGAAGCGCCATTGGCAAAGCGGCTGAGATCAACCGATTTATTATCATCAACATTCAGGAATGAGGGATCAAACTCAACATTCTTTGTGGTATTCACTGGCGCACTAGCATCGATGAGCTTATTTTCAGCCATGGCGCTACCTGCAAAAAGAGCAGATAGGATAGCCATAACCAAAGGAGATAACCTATATTGGATATTATAATACAAATCTTTTGACATAAGACATCCCTTCAAAAACGCATCCCTTAAATAATAACGGTGCTATTTTTAATCAAAGATTACGGATTGATTGTCATTAATGAATAATGCTTTCGAAATTATTGATTGCGCCATAATCATCGACAAAATTGCCAGAAAGTGTACTTCCTGCCTGCCCCGATAAATTGAACGTCATGGTTGCACGAGGTTCTATCATCGCACCTTCAATTTTCTTACCATTCAGTGTCAGATTCACCAAAGAGACATGGTAGGGCGTGAGGTTTGAAGCTTGAATACGATTACCCTGTGAACTCCAGGTTAGCGCTTTGGCGGCATCTCTGGCATTACCTTGTAGCCCGATCGGCCGGTAAAACAGCTTGATGCGTGAGCGAAAGGCCATCTGCAGGCGGTTTTCCGCCACCACGACACTATCTTTAGCGGGCACTTCCAACACATTGAGCCAGAATACGGATTCTTTATCCATGGGGAGAGGCTCCCCGGTATAGCTTATCCGTAGTGTCTGCCCTTTATTTGGGTCAACACGATTCATCGGCGGGGTTAACACAAACGGCACTTGGATAGTTGATGGCTTGGCATTAGGGTCCCCTTTATCAATCCAGCTCTGTACCAGGACAGGAGCAGGGCCGACATTGTTAAGTTTAACGCTGACCTCCTTGGCATCAGAAGGATAGATTACGCGTGTTCCACTGATCACCACGCTGGCCAGCGTGCTGGTGCTGAATAAAGCAACTACAGCCAGCCCACACCATTGACGAATACTGCACAAGGGAAATATCATGATATCTTCCTGAAGATTGGGAGAGGACACCGCCTCCCCCGAAGTTCTGTTACATATACTGAATTGAATAAACAACGCTGCTGACTACCGTACCAGCGGTAGTCAGCCCATTGGCGTAATATTCAACCTCGTACGGCAGAACTGCACTACCGCTTGAAATACTTAAATAAGTGGTATTGGTTCTCTGGCTGGAATCACCCACCTTAATCACGGCTTGAGAAGCACTTGAACCATCACGCAGTTGCAGAGCCACTAAAGTGGCAGTACCAGTGGTATTTTTCAGACGGCCATTGACCAAGTCAACAGAAGAACCGGCTTCAAAGTAGGCAGATGCGGTTTGCAACGTACCCGAACAATTAGTCAAAGCCATGTTGAAGTTAGTACGCCCAGCGGTTTGACCTGCAGCAGTCAACTGGTTAGTACCTACTGTTGGCAATACGACAGTTGCGTTTGCTCCCTGACCATTTACCGAAACATCACAGGTATTGGCGGTCAACTCACCATTAAAGTAAATGGTACCTGTAGAGACAGCCTGAGCAAGGTTAACAGAACCCAATACTGTGGCCAGGGAGACAGCAATTGCTAACTTTTTCATATATATTCCTACAACTCATCGTGTTATTAACCCATTCTAATATCCATTAGAATGATATGACGTATACCCATACAATATGGATATACGGTATCCACCCCGTTAAAACAGAGTAGAATTACCCGATAAACATTGGTAATACGCTGTAACTGCCTATAAAATATCCAACACCGTGGGCATTTGAAATAAAATCTTCTGGTAGCCCAATGGAGGCTAATTTATTTCTCAATACCTTTATTAAATACCATAGCCGCTGGCTAGAAGAGTAAGATTGACTCTCTTTCCATACATTTTCTATGATATCATTCTTGGAAAGAATGGTTCCTGGTTCATTATCCAATAGCAATAACAATAATCTCAATTGTACGTCATTAAGTGTGACCACTTTAAAGAACATTGCATTTTCAGCAGTTTCAGCACGGTAACACACAAGCCTTTTATTAATAATATCGAGTTGAATGTCTTCTTTGAGCAAAAATCCATAAAGTCTACTTTCCATATATGTCTCGGATCACTGTCTCTCTTTGATCAAAAAAACACCAAAGCCGTCACTGACGGACGGATTATATAACTTGTTAACTCCTTGGCAATCAATTAAATTTTAATGTAAACCTATCAAAAAAAACCACAAAACAGAATTTTATTCTAAAAATTTAAGATTTACGGAATTTAAATTTAATTCATAACTATTATACATGAGTTAAGGGGTGTATTGGTATCGTTTACAGTGATGAGAGATTCATAGTTATATCTTTCGAATGTTAAAAGCTAACAGGATTAAATCACTAAATAATATTTATTATCTTTAATAATCAAGTAATTACAACAATAATTTGAGTAAAAACATTCATTAGTAAAAAGTGAAAATTCACTTCAGATAATTAGCGTGATGTACGATTTGTTTGGATAAGGTGACACTGACTTGCTGGATTCAGCTTGCTTGAAGCCTGATTGTGGCACAGTGCCAAGGTGTTAATACGATTCATTCAAAACGGCCCCCTTTAGGGTTGCCTTATCCTGTAGGCCTTACCCTGGAGGCCTTATCCTGGGAGCATTTTCCGAGAACAATGGTACGGTAGCTGCCCCCACTTCGCTGAGACAGCTCCATATCATTGAGCTTGTTTAACGCTATCCTTTGACTCAGCCACTTACAATGCCAATGACTGCAATTTTTCCAACTCATCTGTATGATATATCGCGATAACGGTTAAGCATAAAATGAGAGGGATAGATGGATAGAATGGTAAAGACGGCTATTATGCTGCTCTTACTGGTATCGCCCCCCTTGGCGAACGCTAAGGAACTCGATACAAATATTGATGAAACATTGGCTAAGTGTACTGACAGCGTTCCGCAACGCTCGAGTGCGGAGATGGCTGCCTGCTATAATACTGCGGTAGATGCTTGGCAAGCGGAAATTGATAAACAACTTCAGCTTATGATGCAAGATCGGACCGAGAATGAACTGTCGGCACTAAAAAAAATGCAAACCGCTTGGGTTGAGTATAAAAAATCATCCTTTCAAGCTTTAGATGTTATTTTTTCCGATCAGCAACAATGGCCGGATGGGCCTGAAATAAACGCTTTTTTTAAAATGATTTTCCTTAGTAAACAAGCAAGGCAACTCAGCGAGAATGATTTGCGATAGCGCACCAGCCCCCCCTACTAGGCTAGGGTTATGTACCCGATTATCTTTAAAAAATACAATGCATTAAGTCATAAAACCGAGGGAGATAATTGTGGTAAAAAAAATGATTATTATCGTTTTATTGATATTCATTAACACGACCAGAGCCGCTGAACTCAGTGCAACATCTGATGACGAATTTGAGTTAAATTATCAAATTGAGGAAGAATTTGATAAATGTGTCAAGGATGATGCGAAAAATTATAGTACCAGGATGATGAACTGTTATTATGATGCCGCTGATGCATGGGAAAAGGAGATCGATAGACTCTTTAAACTTTCCCTTAAAGAACAAAAAGATGAAACAATAAAGTCTGCATTAATCATGAAACAAAAATCGTGGGTTAAATATAAAGAAGCCTACTTCAAGGCCTTAGATAAAATTTACACTCTGCAAGAAGTAGGAACCGCAGGATTAACCGTTAGCGCCAGTATTAAAATGGATTTTCTACTCAATAAAGCCGCGGAATTTACTGAATCCTATTGAACTAAAGTTGACTCCAGCGGTTGCCTGATTTATCAAACTGATCATACCAGAACGATGGAAACGCTTGCAGCGGCCCCGATAAGGGTCGAAGCGTAGGAAGAGCCAAGTATCTCGCGTCACTAATACCGCGGCAGCTTGAATGGCAACCAAGTTGATAACCGGTTAAATAATCCCTGTCAGCATCATTAAAACCCAAGGAGCGCCGCAGCGCCCCTTGGCGTTTGCTCAAAGCCCAGTGCGTTTGGCGCTGCCCTCCCAAGTATCTTGCTCACCGATCGGCCTTAGCACGCGGCATGGAACGCCTGCGGCAACTACGTCGGGGGGACATCTCGGGTCACTACACTCCCTGCTCCAATCACGCTATTACGGCCAATGGTCACTCCAGGATTAATTATTACTCCACTGCCTATCCAAACATTATCCTCAATGGTGACGGTTAAAGAAAACTGCTGCCCGGTAATACGCACCGAGGGATCTATCGGATGCCCGGTGGTGGATATCGTGACATTCGGCGCAATCATCACGTTATCACCAATCAATACCTTTCCGTCATCCACCACCACCAGATTAAAGTTGGCATAAAAGTTATCGCCAACAATAATCTGGCTGCCATAAGCAACATGTAGTGGCGGCTCAATCCAAAAATTTTTGCCGATTTTCCCCATCAGTTGACGGATCAGTGCTTCCCGTTTTATCTGCTCAGAAGGCCGCGAATGATTAAAATCATAAATTAACTCTTTTCCGCGTAAGCGCTCCTCTGCCATGCCCTCATCAAGATCAGTATATAAATACCCACCTGCTAATCTTTCTCGTTGCGTCATCATTACGTTATCCTGGCGCTTAATTACGCCATATCCCTGACTACGCTAGGTTCTGGTTTAAACGCTGATAGTGGCCCCCGCCCGCTCAGAGTAAACACCGATATCAGCGTAAACGACAGTGCAACCATCCCCAGAATAAGATAAGCCCCATGAAAACCGATTCTTTCATACATATTCCCGGCCAAGATCGACATAAAAATAGTGGCTAGTTGTTTAAAGAAACAGAAGCAAACCAGATAAATAGTGGCAGAGAAGCGCACTTCAAATACGGTGGTAATATATTTAAAACAACCGACAATCAGGAACGGCACTTCAAACATATGCAAGGTTTTCAGAATAATCACCTCTAATGGTGTAGAGGCAAATGAAGAACCGATAATACGTATCGACATAATGAAACCGGCTAGCAAGAGTGCATTTTTCCCGCCAATACGATTCACAATAAGCGGAGCAAAAAACATGATCGATGCATTGAGCAATTCACCCATCGTGGTGACATAGCCAAAAACACGCGTCCCCTGCTCGGCTGAAGAGAAGAACGAGGTAAAGAAATTGGCGAACTGCTGATCAAACACATCATAAGTGCAGGAAACACCCACCACATACAGAGCCAAAAACCACAGTTTAGGGTTTTTCAGTAATTCGAATGCCAAGCGTAAACTGAACGGTTTACTGTTGGCACCCAATTTATCTGCAACTTGCGCAGAGCTAGCTGCTTCAGGTTTAGCAATAAATAACAGAATCGCCAATATCACTGCACAACCAGAGCCAAGCCAGAAGACAAATTCGTTGTTGATGGTAAACATAATGCCTACCACTGATGCACACAACGCCCAGCCCACACAACCAAATAAACGCGCACGACCGAACTCAAATGAGCTGCGACGGCTCACTTTCTCGATGTACGCCTCAATAGCCGGTGCACCGCCATTATAAATAAAACCGAGATAGATCCCACCAGCAATGGACCCCAAGATAATATTAGTGCGTAAAAGTGGGCCAAAAACATAGATAAAGAACGGCGCGAATAACACCAACATCCCGGTGATAATCCACAGCAAATGCTTTTTCAGCCCCAACTTATCTGACAGCAAGCCAAAAACCGGCTGGAATAGCAATGAAAAGAAAGAGATAGTCGCAAAAATAATGCCAGTGTCCCCTTTGCTGATGTTATTAATATCATGCAGCCAAATGGGGAAGAAGGGGAAATAAGCACCCATGATAAAAAAGTAGAAGAAGAAAAACAGCCCAAACATCCAAAAATTAGTATTTTTCAAATAGTACATGGCGAATTCCTTACGCAACAACCCTACCGCGCGTTGAAGCTAACCTCAAATACACGGCAGGGTTTATCTATGAATAATGTTAGTGATAAATACTGTTTAGCCCTGCTGTATGTTATTCAGCGTACTGCCAAACCAACGAATAACGATAATGTTCGGCATCCAAGATAAAATCAGGGCTTACGCTCGGGCTCCACGAGTCATCGCCGCCAACCCCCATATGGAAGCCATCAATATTGACCCAAACCCCCTGCTCCTCCTGCAACAAATGCTGATGCGAGGTATCGGTTAATTGCTGTTGGCTATAACGGCTGAGGGCAAAGTGGAAATCCCCCAGCCACTGCCAGCGGCCAAAATTCAATTGGCGCGTATGGCAACGCAACCCGTTCTCGGTTGGGAAAATATATGGCGTATGTAACGCTGAAAGCGGTCGTGTCCAACGCCCATGTTGAGCAGAAAGCTGACGGTCAGGATAGTTTTCATGTGGGCCTAACCCCAACCAGGTTGCCTGTTCAGCAACTTCGGCAAGTTGACAGCTCAAGCCGATGCGCGCTGGTGATGGAATTCCGTAGCTAACATCAACGTTTACATCAAGATGCAGTTTACCCAGACGGTCAATTAAATAGGTCTTACGGCTAATAAACAGAATGATGTTTTGGCCGCTATCACTATCATCGCTATAACTATGACCGCCATAACTATGACCGCTATAACTATGACCGCCATAACTATGACCGCCATAACTATGCGTTGTGCAGATCTGCACACCTTGTGAAACCAAATCGACTTCACATTGCAGCAAGCTCGTTTCTAGCGCATACATCCCGGCTTTCTTCCAACGTTCAACCCAAGCATTGGGATCGATGCGGGTGGTCTCACTCACGCCAATATCATTATCCAGCGGTGCACGGGTAAAGTTGTCGCATAACGGCGTCAACAGTGTGGCTTTTTCATCCTGCCACCACTGCTCCAACAAACCAGTTTGCCGATTGAACTGCCAGCGTTGTGTTCCCCACTCAATGCTGAAGGTATTATTGGTCTGGTTCAGCCGTGGCAATTCCCCCTGCAGATGATGATTATCGCTTGGCAACATTAATGGCCGCGTTAAACGCCACTGGTCCCAGGCACAACGGTGATGTTCTGCAGACCATGCTGTGGCCTTTATTTGGCGAACCTCCACATTCAACCACAACTCACCTCCCCCATTCAGTTCGGGAATGTGACCCAGCACTATTTTCTGCCTGGCTTGTGCCGGTAATGCAAGTTCGACATCCCCCTCAGCAATCGGTTTGCCATCCAGGGTTAAGTGCCAATACAACCGTTCATTGTCACTGGCGCGGAACAAATACTCACTGCTCACTTCAACCGTCAGCGGAGACTGCTCAAGCAACTGGAACTGGAAAAACTGCTGAGCGCGCTGCGCTTCGAACAGAGCCGGGTGTGGACTGCGATCGGGAAATACCACACCATTCAAACAAAATTGACGATCATTGGGGGTATCACCGAAGTCCCCCCCATAAGCCCAGTAAGGTTGGCCGTTATCATCAAGGCGCGTTAAGCCTTGGTCCACCCAATCCCAGATAAATCCCCCCTGCAAACGGGGATGTTGACGAAAAGCTTGCCAATAACGGTCAAAACCGCCAAAGCTGTTCCCCATGGCATGAGCATACTCACACAGGATCAACGGGCGAGGTTCATCAGGTAAACCGATCCATTTCTTGAGCGACCATTTCGGTACAGTTGGGAAGGGCTGATCCTGCTCCACTCGTGCATACATCGGGCAGAGAATATCCGTTGCTGCCGTGTTGGCCCCGCCACCTTCATATTGTACCGGGCGAGTAGGATCCTGGCTTTTAACCCAGCGGTACAGTGCATCATGGGTGCTACCATGACCCGATTCGTTACCCAGTGACCAGATAATGATACAAGCATGGTTACGGTCGCGTTGCACCATACGCGTCACGCGTTCACTCATGGCTGGCAACCAAACCGGATCATCGGCAATCCGGCTCATCGGCTGTAAACCGTGGGTTTCAATGTTGGCTTCGTCCACCACATACAGGCCATAGTGATCGCAAAGCTGATACCAACGCGGATGATTCGGATAATGGGAACAGCGCACCGCATTGAAATTATGCTGTTTCATCAGCAAGATATCCTGGCGCATTGTGGCCTCATCCATCACCTGCCCTAGTTCGGGATGGTGTTCATGGCGATTGGTACCACGGATCAACAACGGCTGACCATTAAGCTTCAACAAGCCGTTGCTGATTTCAACCTGGCGGAAACCCACGTCATAAGCCTCTGCCTCTACCAGCTCTCCGGTGGGCGATAGCAGCACGATTACGGCACGATACAGTTCTGGCGTCTCCGCACTCCATAACGCCGGTTGCTCCACTGGCAAGCGCAGCGTAGTACGGTCGTCATAAGCGCCCCGCTCATCGATGATTTCACTGCCGAAGCACTGGGTTTTCTCGGCAATCAGCCTCTCTTTACGCCACAGTTGCACCTGCACCCGGTGTTGCTGCGGTTGTTGGGCGACTACCGTTACAACCAACTCTCCCCGGCGGAAACTGTCGCTTAATGGCGTAGTGATATGGATATCACTCAAATGGCTGGCTGGTTTATGTAATAGGCTAACATCGCGGAAAATCCCGCTCATGCGCCACATGTCCTGATCTTCCAGATAACTGCCATCGCACCAGCGTAATACCATCACCGCCAGGCGGTTTTCACCCGGTTGCAGCGCGTGGCTGATATCAAACTCGGCAGGTAAACGGCTGTCTTGTGAATAACCAATCCATTCACCGTTACACCAAAGATAAAAGGCCGAATTGACACCGTCGAAAATAATCCGGGTTTGCCCCTGTGTTATCCACTCGTCATCAACACTGAATGTGAGCGAATAACACCCCGTGGGGTTTTGTTCAGGCACTAAAGGGGGGTTAACCGGAATAGGATAAGTGACATTGGTATAAATTGGTGCGTCATAGCCTGCCATTTGCCAGTTTGAAGGCACCCGCATTTCATCCGCACTGTCCAGATCGTCATGTAGCCATGCTTCAGGCACCTGTTCTGGCTGGCTAAAGTAGCTAAACTGCCAAACACCATTTAATGAAATAGACTGTGATGAAGCCTGGTCATCTCGGGCATCTTGCTCATTACGCCAACTGCGAAATGGCGGATGTGCTGGCAAGCGATGGTAGTGTGTACAGGCAGGATTCTCCCAGTCTCGACGAGATAAAACAGCACTGAGTGATTTCCCTAACTGAGATGAACTCATACATCCCCCAAAATGTTATCCGCTCACAATTAGTTGTAAAATGAACAACAAGCATAAAGGTGTAAAGCAAATATCATGGGGAAATAGATGTCGGTCACATATTCAGCAAAAGGAGTGAGGGTTGATCCCCTCAGATTGAATTTTATTTTTCGTCCAACGTGGCGATTTGACGAGCGATACGCAGCAACTCCTGAGATAAACTTTTCGGCGAGACATTTTTTTGATTCACTGCCGCTGTGGTATGCCTTTGCACCAGCGAGGTTGCCAAACGCAAAGAGCACCCATGAGACTGATGCTGCCCTTCCAGACACTGGACCAAACGTTTCACACTTTCCTGCCCTAACAAGCGGAAATCCTGCTTGATGGTGGTCAGCGGCGGGAAATAGTAAGCACTATCTTCGGTGTCATCGTAGCCAACCACCGACATTTGCGCCGGAACTTGCAACCCATACTCCTGTAATGCGCGCAGTACGCCTAACGCCATTTGGTCATTAGCCACCAATATTGCCGTCGGGTGTTTTGGCAAACTTAAAATCTGCCCAGCAAGCTGGTAACCGGAAGCGGCATCCCAATCGCCGTGAAACACAGAACAAGGTACCAATTGATGTTCGGCTAACGTCGCTAACCAGCCCTGATAGCGTAAACGACCGGAAATAGAGATCAGAGGCCCGGTAATCAGCGCAATGTCGCGATGCCCAAGAGCAACAACATGTTCGACGCCTCGTCGAGCACCTTCATAGGGATCAAACAAAATGCTAAACACCTCGGCATCGGGGTCTACGTCTAAAAACAGTGCAGGGATCTCGCCACAGGTTTGCACCATGGCATAAGCATCATCGGTTGTCAGGGGGACGTTAATCAACAAACCATCCACCCGTTGTGACAGCAGCTCATTCATCGCAGAGCGACAGGCCTGAATGCCAAGATCTTCCACCATGGAAATCACCACGTTAAAACCCAACTGGTTAGCTTGGGTTTTAATTGCCGATGCGATTTGCGAAGGTGCATGCAGTGCCAACTCGGTGGTGGCCAACCCCAGCGTAAAGCTCTGTTTACCCGCCAGCTGTTGTGCGACACGGTTTGGCACATAATTCAACGCAGCCATTGCCTGTTCGACCTTAGCACGAGTTTTATCTGAAACATGTTCGGCCCGATTTAATACCCGTGACACAGTCTGATACGACACCCCCGCATAGTCGGCGACATCATTAAGCGTGACAGATTTAGGCTTCATACAGTTTCTCGCGTAGATTAATACTAAAAATCAAGCTAATGGAGTTGAATCATAGCAGATTCAGTCTATCGATAGAGAAGCTAAACGTAGTAAGATGAAGGGGAGTATTAGCTTCAGCAAGTACAGTTGCCCGGATATTTACCTCCTCTTAACAATTATCTGGGAATAATATTAATCATTCTTATATTATCCTCTCTGGTCACATGGTAACCTATTGGTTCTGTTATGATGGGATTAAGTTTATTCATAGATAGTATTGCTGACTATCCCGTTATACTTATCAATACATTATTACAGGGCACATGGATGTTGTTGCTGGTGGTTAAAAATAATCCTTCTGTATTTGTCAGTAAAGCGTTGTATCGCCAACCGACGGCGTTGGTTCAGCATGGTGTCAGAAAATGCCATATTGATGCCATCACTTATGGGCAATGTGCATTACTGGATGAAACCGTATTCCTCCCCCGTAGCCACACCATCAACAATTTAAACCAGGAGGTCAATCCCACCTGGCATGCAATGCCACTCCAGGCTCGTTTTTTTCTACGTTTGATGCGGGCAACCGGTTATTGGACAACATTAAAAACCATCCAGTATGAGTCCGCTCGTGCAACCTTACTGCACTCTCGTTTGTTGCGGATCCCGCTCTCCGTCGTGGTGACTTTGGGGTTGAACGCCGGATTACAGCTTTCGTTACACCCGTTACGACAATCTGCACAGCCGGACTCAGTGAGCGAATTAACGTTAGCGAGTATTAAAAAACACCCGGGCTGAGTAAACCTCACCACCGGGTAACAAAAAGTATTTGTTATTTTAAGCAAGGAGCTACAAATGAATATTCAGTTAGCATCACCGTATACCAGAATATTTTGGACAGAATGGCAACTTGATCCATTGTCGAATAAATACAATATGATAATGGACCAAACTATTACTGGGTCACTGGATATCAATAAACTTGAGCGCGCCGTTAAATATCTGATTAATAAGTATCCTGTATTAGACAGTCATTTGGTTGAAGAGGATGGTCAGCTTTTATGGCGTAAAAATGCGGATACGCTGATCACAGAGTTAGAAAAATGCGATAGCCTACAAGCTTTGGCAGCATTAGCCGCGCGCCCTTTCGACCTCAATAATGGCCCACTGTTTAGCTATGGTTATTATCATGATAAAGACAAAGATCTGTACGAGTTTGTCGTGGTCTATCATCATGTGATTATTGATGGGCTTTCAGTGGCTGACGCTTATGCTGAAATGTCGGATTATTACAATGACAATTTGATGACGGAAAATCATATTGTTAATGATAATTTTTTTTCGGAGAAGGTTCAGGAATATCTGTTTAAATTAAAAAACCTCTCCACTGCCAATCCGACAGAATTTTGGCAAAGTGCGTTGGCAGGATTGCCTAAAACGAACGACATTCCTTATATCCAGCACTTTGGGGAAGATTCCATTGAACGACAAGTAAAGTTCTATCTTCCAGTTAAAACATGGCAAGTTCTTAAATCGAATTTAAAACATACTAATGCATTTTTGGTGTTTAAAACTATTTGGGCTTTATTAATTGCCCGTTATTGCCAAAGCGAGGCAGTGCATCTTGCTTACCCGGTCTCGATGGAGAATGGTAGTCATCTGAGGTTAGGCGCACAGGTGAATACTGCGGTATTCCCTTTTTTTGTTCATCAAGACGATACTTTTGCTGATATTTATCAACGGACTTTGGCACACCACCACGATTTGAAAGCTAAGCCAGGGCTACGTTTTACTCGCTGGCCGATATATGAAGTGCTGAAAAGCACAGGGATACGACCCAACATCAGTTTTGCCCAAGCACATTTCAATGAGTTGACTCTGTCGCTGAGGGGATGCCAAACGCGCTGTCATCATCGGTTTGACCAGAGTCTGGCTAACGCTGAGCTCGTTTTGGAATATCAAGAACAGAACGATAATATCGCATTTCGTATCCGTTATGAGCCAGAACGCTTTGCCCCACAACAGATTGCCGCGATGGCTGAGCAGTTTCAGCAGTTATTAAACCAAGTCCTGTTGCACCCCGAAAAACCGTTAGCGAGCTTTCCATTGCTGACCCCAACCCAACAACGCCAGCAGCTAATCGATTGGAATCCCCCGCAGCCGGAAGCGATGATGGCAACAGGGACTTTACACCAGGCAATCACTGAACAAGCGCAAAAATACCCGCAACGCATCGCCTTGGTTGATGAGCAGCAACAACTGACCTACCTGGAGTTGGAGCAAAAAAGTAACCAGCTTGCTCGCTGTATCACGGAAAACTATCAGCGCATTGCGCAAAAAAGCATTAGCCCAGACACCCTGATCCCGTTTTGCATGAACCGTGGCGTAGAGATGATCGTTACCATGCTGGCGATTATGAAAACCGGCGCCGCATATATTCCTTTAGAGCCTCAACTGCCCAAGCAACGTATCAGCTATATTCTGGCGGATAGTCATTGCCCAATGCTGATAACTGAGCAGGCTTTAAAAGCAAAACTACAGGATATGGCGTTACCAGCAGCGTTGTGGGTACCGGATGCATTGGTCAATAGCAAGGCGGTGAGTGATGCACCTTTGCCTGTCGAGCACTCACCTCATCAGTTGGCTTATGCCATTTATACCTCTGGGACAACAGGGCAGCCCAAAGGCACCTTGCTGGAACACCAAGGGGTGCTCAATATGGTGCGTGGTTTTCAGGCGATGATCGGCGGTGCCGATAAAGCGCGCAACTGCCTGCAATTTGCCTCCGTAGTGTTTGACGCCCATGTGGCGGAAACCTACATCCCGCTGTGTGGCGGCCATACGCTGGTGGTGGCGACCGAGGAGCAACGTCATGATCTGCCAGCCTTATTGGCGCTGATTGAACGTCATCACATTGATTTTGCCCATTTGCCGCCAGCGCTATTAAAGCTTCAACCGAACATTCCAGCTTGTTTATCGCAAATTGTGGTGGCGGGAGAAGCGACATCTCTCACGTGCCTTGACCACTTCACGCAGCAAGGGCATCAGTTGTTTAATGCTTATGGCCCTTCAGAAGCGAGCGTGTGTGTCTCTATTAACCTTTATCGCCACAACGGGGCGAATAATATCGGGCGCCCATTGCCGGGTGTGCGCTTGTACGTGTTGGATAGCCAGCAGCAACCCTTACCCATCGGTGTGCCTGGGGAGCTTTGTATCTCAGGGCTTGGGTTGGCACGGGGTTATCTTAACCAGCCCGAACTGATGGAGGAAAAATTTATTGCCAATCCGTTTGCACAAGCGGACGAAAGCGAATTTCAGCGGCTTTACCGTACTGGCGACAAGGTACGCTGGCTGCCGAATGGTGAACTGGAATATGTTGGCCGTAACGACGATCAGGTGAAAATTCGTGGTCATCGGATTGAACTGAGTGAAATTGAACAAGCCTTTGTTGCCGTGACGTCGGTTGCGCATTGTGCGGTAGTGGTTCGTGGGCAGGAGACGCCACGTATCGTTGCTTACTATGTCGCAGAGGTCACACTCAATGATCAATTGGTAAAACGTCAGTTAGCTGAACGGTTGCCAGATTATATGGTGCCAGCAGTATTGGTGCAGTTAATGGCGCTACCGTTGACCATCAACGGCAAACTGGATACTCGGGCGCTGCCTGAACCGGATTACAGCCAAGTTTGTGGTGATTATCGCATGGCAACTACCTATCAGGAAAAACAGTTGCAAGCCGTTTGGCAACAGGTGATGGGTCTTGAAGACATTGGGCTCAATGATGATTTCCTGCGATTAGGTGGCGATTCTATTACCGCGATCCGCTTAGTGTCCGAAATGCGCAGGATTGGCTTGGCATGCCGCACGCAAGATCTTTATCAATACCGTTCTATTGCCGCTTTGCTGGATAATTTGACCACTGCGGCCTTGCCCGATGCAGTGCTGCCTGAGCAGGGTAACCTTAGCCAAGCGATATCCTTGTCACCTACCCAACGCTGGTTCTTCGATCAAGCGTTTGAGCAGAGTCATTACTGGAATCAATCATTCCTGATCCGCGTACCTGAATTAGATTTGGGGCGTTTACAGCAGGCGATCAATACGTTGGTGGTTCACCATGATATGTTGCGAGCGCGTTTTACATTAGATCAGCAGGGTTCCCATCAGTATTACCAGGCTGAATTAGCCCCTCATCCGTTACGGTGTGCTCACCGAGCCACGCTGTCTGATGCTGAATTAGAGGCATTGTTCAGTCAGTGGCAGAGTGATTTTGATTATCAACAGGGCCCTTTGTGGCAATTCGGTTACGTTGATGGCTATCAGGATGGCTCTGCGCGTATTTTCTTCGCTTGTCATCATTTGATTATTGATGCGGTGTCTTGGCGCATTCTGGTCGAGGATTTACGTCGTTTGTATCTTGGCGAAGACTTGGGGTTAAAGTCTGCCAGCTATCGGCAGTGGGTGAATGCCTTACTGGATTATAAACCTGTCGATAAGCAAGAAGTGGATTACTGGCACTTACAGTGTCAGCGCCAGCACGATTACCGTAGTGATTTTGCGTTAAGTCATCAGGTTCACCTGCATTATGAGCAACTGGATACGGTGGTGACTGGCAGGCTGATGCAAATGAGCGATCAGGTAAATGACCTGCTGCTTACCGCATGGTTACGCACCTTGCGCCATTACAGCCATAGCAATAGCCATACGCTGATGCTAGAAAGTCACGGGCGCGATTTACCCTGCGGGCAAATGGATGTCGGGCGCACGCTTGGCTGGTTTACCGCGATGTACCCAATAAACTTTACCTTAGCGGATAATCCACAGGCGGATATCGCCCAAGTACGTTCCGCTCTCGAAGCAGTACCGAACCATGGTATAGGCTACGGTGTATTACGTAATCGCGGCAACGAATCCGCGCTAGCCTTGCGCCACCCAGGGATAGTTTTCAACTTTTTGGGGCAATTTACCGACCAGGGTGGTGAATGGCAACTGCTGGCCGAACCCGCAGGGAAAAACAGCCATCCTGACAATACCAACCGCGAGCTGCTGATATTGAATAGCTGGGTGGCGAACCAACAGTTGTGTTTCCGCTTGGATGGTATGCTGACGGCATCGGTCTTAAGGGATGTTGCCCATAGATTCACCATTGAAATCAATCAGTTGATTGATAACCATAACGAGTTACCGTGCATAATGGGCGATAAACTGCCCACAACGCTATGGGAGAAATTACAGCAACGCTATACACCGCAAGCGGTTTTCCCTTGTAATAGTTTACAACAAGGGTTTATCTATCATGCAGTTAGCCAACCGGACGATCCGAGTTATCGGGTGCAAATGGTGTTGGATTATCTTATCGAGCTAAACCCTACTGCCTATCGGCAGGCGTGGGAAATGGCCATGGCGCGCTTCCCTATTTTGCGTACTTGTTTTAATTGGCAGTGGCAACCGTTGCAGGTGATTTGTGCAGAAGCGGCAATGGATTGGCAATATGTTGATTATCAACAACAGGTTGAGTGGCCATTGGCTCTTGAGCAGTTATGTGAACAACAGCTCACTCAGCCGTTTGATTTGCAACAACCTGGCCTGTTCCGCTTACGACTGGTGAAGATTAGCGAACAGCATTACTGCCTGGTTTATACCGTGCATCACAGCATCACCGATGGGTGGAGCGGCCAGTTATTGTTAAAATACGTACATCTTGCCTACCAACAATTACAAACAGGGCTGCAACCTGAGCGGCAGCAGGAAATTACCTACCTGCAAGCACAGCGATACTATATGGAGCAGGCTGAAAACAGCCGAGCCTATTGGCAACAGCGCCAGCTTAACCAATGCCAGGCAAATGATATCTCTTATCTACTCAGCGTGCCTTATGAGCCAAAAAGTATCACCAGCGCAGAACAAACCCTGTTAACGCGCCTGCTGCCTGCCGCTGTATTTTCATCGTTGCAGCAACTTGCACAGAACCAGGGGGTGACGCTGAATGTGATGTTGCAGTTTGTCTGGCATAAAATTCTGCATATATACAGTCGGCAGGAAGTCACTTTGGTTGGCACTACACTATCTGGCCGTAATCTGCCGATTGATGGTATTGAGGAAAGCGTTGGTCTGTATATCAATACGTTGCCGCTGAGGGTGGATTGGGATAACGATCACAGCTGTTTGCAGCAATTACAGGTCATTCAGCGTTCGTTGAATGAGTTGGATGAATACAGCTATCAACCTCTGGCTGAACTGAGCTATGGCGGTGAGGCACTATTCCACACGTTGCTGGTGTTTGAAAACTATCCAAGCGTGGATATGCAGGCTATGCCGGTGAGCATTCGTGCTACCGCCGAGAAAACAGATTATCCCCTGAATCTGTTGGCACATACTACCGAAGACGGACTAATGCTTTCTTTGGCGTATGCCACCCCCTATCTGACCGAACAGAAAGCCGATACGCTGTTATCCTTGCTGGTCACGCTGTTGAGCTCTCTGCCAGCTCATTTATATGTACCGCATTATAAATTACCCCTATTGCCAGTCAGTGGGATGGTTCAGCAACCCATGCCGGTAGCCAATTCGCCGTTTGACTATCAACACGCTCTACACCAGAATTTTATGGATTGGGCGCGGAAACACCCAGACGATATTGCAGTTATCGATGCATTGGGCAGTTGCAGCTATGGCGAGCTGTATCAGGCAGCGTTGGTATTATCAAACCAGATACGCCAGTGCGCAGGGCGTCATTCGGCGTTGGTCGCTATTCTGATGGATAAGGGACGAGCCCAGGTGATCGCCATCTTGGCTACGTTGATGGCGGGTAAAGCCTACCAGCCGATGGATAAGTCATGGCCGGAAAAACGCCGCTTGACCATCGTTGAACAGGCCGATATCGAGATCGTCCTGTGTGATGAACCTTGGCAGCATGCTGCTTTCACCTCTCTCGTGTTGGATAGTACCGGTAAGGCAGAAGGTATAGCGTTACCACAGCCTCTCTTGCCCCCAGAGCCGGTAGATCCAGAAGCGTTGGCGTATGTCATTTTTACCTCTGGTTCCACGGGCGTGCCGAAAGGCGTCGCAGTTTCGCATGCGGCGATCACCAATACCGTTATGGCGATGAATAGGCAACTGAATGTCGGTGCAGGCGATGCCATTTTTGCTGTCAGCGCGTTGAGTTTTGATGTCTCGGTGTATGACCTGTTTGGCGTGCTATCTGCTGGGGGGCGTTTGGTGCTGCCTACAGAAGCACAACGCTATCAGCCGCAAGCTTGGTATCAGTTGGTATCACAGCATCGGGTGACTCTCTGGTTCTCGACACCCGCCTTGTTTGACCTGTTGCTCCAGCATGTGGAGCACTATGCCAGCGACTCTGATTCACCGTTACGTGCAGTGATGTTAGGGGGGGATTGGGTGCCACCTACATTGGCTCAGCGCTGTTTTACCTGGGCTGAGCAGTGTCGTTTCTTCAACTGTTGGGGGGTAACTGAAGCTGCTGTTTGTTCAACAATGTATGAAGTGGCGCAAACTGAGCAATTCCAGCAAAGTATTCCGCTTGGGATCACGTTGGCCAACCAGTCGCTGTATGTTCTGGATGAGCAACTCAAGCCCTTGCCACAGGGAATGGCGGGTGAATTGTATATCGGGGGCGCGGGAGTAGCACAAGGCTATTTCAATGACCCGCAGCGAACCAGCGAGCGCTTTATTTTCCATCCCACCACTGGTGAGCGCCTCTACCGCACTGGGGACTTGGGGCGTGTGCTGGAAGATAACGATATCGAGTTCCTCGGCCGTATCGACAATCAGATCAAACTCAATGGTTATCGCATCGAGCTGGGCGAAATAGAGCGTACCTTATCCGTCATGCCAGAAATCAGCCAATGTGTGGCGCTGGTGACTGAGACGAATCCTCGGATTTTGCTGTATTACACCGCCAGCCAAGTGATGGACAACGCTTACCTGCACCAACTGTTGGCGCAGACGTTACCAGAATATATGCGTCCGTCAGATGTGATCGCCTTGGAGAGCTTTCCGTTAAGCGTCAGTGGCAAGATTGATCGCAAAGCGCTGCCGATACCTGGGCAGAGCGAGAGCCATAAAGAATACACGCCCCCAAGCGATGAGTGGGAAATGCTTTGCTGCGACTTATGGGCTGAGGTATTGCGTACTGAACGCGTTGGCGTCAACGATAATTTTTATAGTAGCGGTGGCAATTCGATTCAGGCGATTACCCTTTGTAACCGCCTGAGCCAAGCGTTGGCAAGGGAAGTGACTTTCGCGATGTTCAGTGCTTACCCCACTATCCGACAGTTTTGCCAGCACCTGAAACAGCAGACAGCGGTGCATGCGGCAGGGCCAATCGCAGCACAAAAGAAGACGCAATATCCACTATCCTCATCACAAATGCGTTTATGGTTTCTTGATGAACTGATGCAAGGCAGTGATCTTTATCAGGTTCCAGTGCTGTTCGAACTGGGGGCAGAGATTAATATCGCCGCCTATCTGCAGGCATTGCAGGCGGTGGTCTCGCGCCATCATTTGCTGCGCAGCACGATAGTGCAAAATACGGCGTCGGGCGACACAGAGTTTTTACTGCACCAGAAACCGTTACCGCTGGAGCGTTTGCAAGTGGCTGCAGACCAATGGGAAGCCACACTAGAAACGGCCATTCATCGCCCATTCAATTTGCGTAAAGAATATCCTATTCGCAATATATTGATCGAACGCCGGGAGACTGATGGGCGGGTAACCTGTTTCTCCTTGCTCAACGTGCATCACATCGCTTTTGACGGCTGGTCGGCCAACCTACTGTTGGCTGAACTTGAAGGGCATTATGCCTTCTTTGCCAAGGATACGCCGCTAACGTTACCTGAGCTGACTATCCAATATTCTGACTATGCGTTGTGGTTGGAGAGCCAACAGGGAAGTGAGCGCAACCAGGCTCGTCAACAATTCTGGTTGGACAAAATGCAAGGATACCAGTCATTGGAGCTCCCCACGGATTATCCTCGACCTAAAGAGTTTGATCATCGCGGAGCAACGGTTTCATTAAACATCGAGCTGGAACTGAGTGAGCAGTTACGTAACCTGGCCCGAGCGACTGGCGTAACGCTCCACGCAGTATTACTGACTGGGTTCACTCTGCTGCTGGGTAAATACAGCCATCAGCAGGATATTGTTATTGGTGCGCCAGTAGCCAACCGGCCCCATTCTCAAATAGAGCCGTTGATTGGTCTGTTTGTTAACACACTGGTATTACGTAATACCATTAACCCTGAATTACGGGTCGATGAAATGATTCGCCAAGTGTTCAACAATACCGTGGCCAGTCAAGAGTATCAGGACATGCCATTGGAGAAGTTGGTTGAAAGTTTGCATGTTGAGCGCGATCTGTCCAGACAACCGCTGTTTCAGGTAGTGTTCAGCGTCGAACAGGCGATGGAGACGCAGGGGGAAAGGTCACTATTTACTCCGCTTGACCTCATGCAATACTACCAGGTTGCGAAATTCGATTTGGGCCTGCTGATTGAAGATGGGCAACCACAGCTCGTCGCAAATATTAATTACGCCTGCGCGTTGTTTTCCCCAGAAACGATCGACGGTTTTATGCAGCATTTTCAGCAGTTGTTACGCGCAATGGTGCAAACGCCAGCGGCAAACGTGGCCAGCCTGAGCCTGCTAAGTGAAGCGAAACAACGTGAGTTACTGCAACCTGCTGTGGAGGCCAGACCCGCTGCTGAATATGCCTATGGGATTCATCATGGCTTTATGTCATGGGCCAAACAACACCCGAACGATATTGCTTTGATCGATTCACAGGGAAGTTGTACCTATGGTGAATTGTATCAATGGTCACTGACGCTCTCTAATCAGGTCCGCCAAGGCAATTTTGGCCATTCAGACCTTATTGCGGTTGTGATAGATAAAGGGCGAGCGCAAATAGTGGGGGTGCTTGCCGTGCTGATGGCTGGCCGAGCGTATTTGCCAATGGATACGTCATGGCCAGAGAGTCGCAGGCTGAGCATCATACAGCATGCGAATTGCCGCCTGGTGCTTACCGATAAGCCTTGGCAGCGGGAGGAGTTTTCGACAATTTGCCTTGCGCCAGATGGGCGAGCGCTTACATTACCGGCCACAGAGGTGATTCTCCCTGCCGAAGTTGTGGCCCCTACGCAATTGGCCTACGTTATTTTTACCTCTGGCTCTACTGGCGTTCCGAAAGGGGTGGCCATTCAACATGCTGCGGCCAATAACACGCTTGTCGATATCAATCATCGTCTTAATGTTGGTCCTGGTGATGCTACGCTGGCCATCAGTGCGCTGAGTTTTGATCTGTCGGTCTATGATATTTTCGGCATGTTATCGGCGGGAGGGCGTTTGGTCATCCCGAGTGAAGAACAACGCTATCAGCCGGAGGCTTGGTACTACCTGATGGCAGAGTACCGAGTGACGCTCTGGCAGTCTGCCCCAGCGTTGTTTGAGCTCTTGATGCAATATATTGAACGTGAAGGGCTGGTGCGCAATAACGCTTTAAGCCGCGTCATGTTAAGTGGTGATTGGATCCCGGTGAACCTACCACAGCGCTGTCATCGTTGGGCGCCTGACTGCCGCTTTATCAGTGCTGGTGGGGCGACGGAAGTGTCCATCTGGTCGATTATCTATGAAGTGGAGAAAGGCGCGCTATTTCAGCAGAGTATCCCTTACGGTAATGCGTTAACCAATCAATGCTTTTATATCCTGGATGAGCAGCTAGCGCCGGTGCCGCCCAACGTTATAGGCACGCTGTTTATTGGTGGTGCTGGCTTAGCTCTGGGTTATTTCAACGATCCAGAGAGAACTGCAGAAAGTTTTATCAATCATCCAATCACTGGGGAACGACTTTACAGCACCGGTGATCTCGGGCGCTGGTTGCACGATGGCAATATCGAATTCTGTGGGCGGATTGATAATCAGGTCAAAGTTAATGGTTACCGGGTTGAATTAGGCGAAATTGAAAATACCCTAATGGCGGTCAGTAACATCAAACAATGCTTAGTATTGAAAGATGCCGGTGAGCAAGAGCGCTTAATTGCTTATTACGTAAGCGATGCACCGTTGGATCACTCACGTTTGCTTACTCAGATTCAGGGGCATCTGCCGACGTATATGGTCCCTGCTGCGTTTATTTTTATGGCTGAGTTCCCGCTTAATGCCAACGGGAAAATAGACCGCAAACAACTGCCCTTGCCAGTTGATATGGATACTCGTCGTCAGTATGTAGCGCCAGAAACAAAACAAGAGCAGCAATTGTGCGTTTTGTGGCAAGAGATATTGCAACAAGAGGTCATTGGTGTGACCGATGATTTCTTTGCCTGCGGGGGGAGTTCTATTCTGGCAATTTCGCTGTGCCAGAAAATGTCTAGCATATTGTCTGAAACCGTACCAGTGGTGAAACTGTTTAAATACCGCACTATCCGCGGCATGTTGGCAGTGGAAAACTATCAGCCCGTTCAGCGAATTAACCGTTACCAGCGGGGGGCCGACAACCTGTGGATGATTCATCCTGCTTTAGTAGGGTGTGAAGCCTATCTCGATTTCGCCAAGGCGTTGGAAGGGGAGGTAAACTGCTTTGGGGTGGATAACTACAACCTTTATCACAGCGAGCAGCAATTGACCGAACTGTCCACCGTAGCCGCCTACTATCTGGCTAAAATGGAACAGCAAGGGCTGCTAGAACAACCCGTGATTCAACTGTTGGGTTGGTCTTTGGGTGGGGTGATTGCCCTGGAGATTGCCGCCATGCTAGAGGCCCGTGGCGTCAGGAATATCCAGCTTTACTTGTTAGACAGTTTCTATCAGGTCAAGGTTGATTATCAGGCTACACCGGACTTGCGTAAAAACATGCTGGCAGAGTTAGGAGTATATGGGGAGGCGGCGATACGGGCGTTGGTCGCCGAAGAGGCGGAGAATGCCATTGGCCGAGGAGAGATTTCTGGGCGATTACGGCATACCCAGGTTACGCTGTTCAAGGCCACCCAAATGTCTGCCTACTATCAATCCTTGGCTGGAGATCAACTGATAAAGTGTATTGAGGATAATGGTCTAGCAGCGGTGTGTGACCAATTGAATATTATCCCGTTAGCCTGCAATCATCACAATATTCTTGATCGTGTGAGTGAGATTCGCAGCGTGGTATGCAACCAACATCATTCAATGGTCGTTTGACAAAACGCATGTTGACCTGCAGGGTGAGCCCATGAATGAGGCTCACCCTGTTTAATCGGTTAGGTTCCTAGGGCTTCCATCCCTTGCCGTCTACAAGTCACTCGAATTAGATGCTAACTATTAACGGTTGTTAGTAAGGAGAATCAATGAATTATCAAATAGCACCACTGTGGTTCTACTCAGGAAAGATTTTTTTGCTGGTGGTCTTGGCCATTGGTTTGGCCTTTTTTGGTATCAATGCCCTGATATTTTATTTTCTATTGGTAGGATTGGTTATCCCCGTCGGTATTTCTGTTCGCTTACACCAATTGAAAGAAAAAAGTTTGGTCGTGATCCCCAAAGAACTGTCTCAATGGACGGTCTATGTGCAGGGCATCCCGGTACAGGAAAACCGCAGTGTCTTGACTAACCCCTGTTTTGCTATTCAAACACACCTGCAAGCATTTTTCTTTCGGGCTTTTATGCTTAAAGGGCTAATTCAGGCTGCCACATTGTTGATGTTGATTGTGCAACTTTTCCACACCACTAATCCGTGGGTATTACCCATCGGCCTATTTGTTGCGGTGTGGCTAGTGCTTAAGTGTATTGAGACAGGAAAAATATTGGTCGCTGTGGCACACCAAACATGGTCACTGGAAGAAGTAACCAGCGAGACTGGCACCAGTTGGTATCGTGCGGGGTTCAGCAAACAAGAGCAACCGACAACTGCATTAGAGAGATTGTTAGCGCTCTAGGTTTTCAGGCGGGCAGCCACCTGAAGGCGGTTGCCCGATGTGAAAAACACTAACTATTGGCAGGCTACTAAATTTGCCATCTGCTCTGCATCAGGCAAACCGAGGATTTGCTGTAGCACATTATCTTTATTCAGATAATAGATTGCTGGTGTTCCACTAGCCCCTAACTGCTCCATAATTTGCTGATTGGCCTGAATTTGTTTGAAGACCTCCGGAGGCGTACTTTTCAGTGTCGGCATTATTTTGCCGTTCGAACTCTCTAAATCGCTCCAGGTTTTTTGTGGATTATCTGACGCAAGCACCGCAGCCGCATATTGACCACTCTCTGGGCGAATAACGCCCACCAGCAGCGTGGTGGTTTTAATCTTATTCTCTTTCAGATGAGGCTGTATCTGTTGCCAGAATTTTTTGCAGTAGGGACAAAAAACGTCGGAAAAGACCACTGCATGGCAGAGAGCCCCTTCATTACCTTCTTTAATACCTGGCATATTCACTAATCGTTGCCACATTTCACGACCAGCGGGGATATAAATTTCTTGATTGATAATTTTCTCACTGAGATTATTACCTTTATCATCATAAAGATAACCGGCAATAACATGCTTTTTATCTGGCGTAAGATACAAGGTCACCCCCGTATCCTGATGCTTGCCAAGCCAGCCTTCCACTCCACCTGGTGCAGTGAAAGGTTTAATAATCTCAATGCCTTGCTTCTCAATTTGCTTGATCGGTTCTGGCACATTAGTCGTTTGTGCCTGTGTTGTCAGGCTGAGCAACAAGAGCGTGCAGACGAGTAAAGACGTTTTCATTGTGGTCTCTTATTTAATAGTGGTGAGGTGAGTAAACCTGCATTTCTGAGTCCGTGAAGTGAATCCTCTTTATTCAACCTGGGGGATAAAACATCACGTGTGCTGTCGGGCCAAAAATCATAAAGGGGGAAAATAGCCAGAAGCATCAATGATACCAAAGATACCGTACAGCACTTTGGTGTTTTCATCTAAAACGCGTTTAGCATTATTAATGTTATCCATAGCCGCCATTTATCTCGCAGAGGAACCATTTGAATACCTGGATTTACCTTACTGTATACCAACAGATAGTAGTTGATGTGGGTTGAACCGGGTAGAATCAGGTAGAATTTAGACATGCAGAAATCAGCTAATTTACTGAATTTTAGGCATAAAAAAGACGTCCGTTGACGTCTGTTTACTTCAAAATGGTACCCTACAGGATTCGAACACGAAGCCATAACCATTGATATTAAATGAAAATTTCAAGTTCAATCTTTTTTATACCAACATTTATACCAACAAATGATTTTATTCGAAAATTCAACTCACTACTAGTAGGATGACAACATCCTTGGATAGTGTTTTGCAATGATGTCATTGAGCTTATCAACCAACGTCTGTTTTTTGAAGGTCAGGTGTGCCGAACCCTTCATAAAGTACCTGATGTGCAGATAGTCATCTTCATAGTCTTTGGTCATCATCCGGTTGTTATTGATATGCTCAAACAACCGAGCAGTCACATCACCTCGGTTATCCGGTAACGGTTTGCCGTCCAATAAATGCAGCATCCGTTCCAAATCCGCCAATTGGTCACGTCGGTAGTTATGATTCAGCGTAAATCCCCATTGGTTGTAACTCACCAAACCGTTGACGATGACTTTCTTGCCTAATTTACAGGGATGATTGGTTTTGTAATCCCAGGATAACGCTTTGAACAGGTTGATGACGCCACGCTCAAAGACTTCATCTTTGCTCTGATGCAGTTGTTCAAAGGTACTGTAAATATTTTCTTCGCTGATGGGGGGAATATTATCCCCTTCCAGATTGCGATACCACTGGTCACGGGCTTGGGCATCCATGAGGGACAGCATGCCCGATTTCCCCATCAGGTCTCGCCATATCTCGCGGTCAAGATTGCGGGTAATGACGTTCATGGCGGTTTCTACTTTCTCCATCAGCCAACTACCGCAGCGGAAGTCTTGACGCATAGCCCAGTCTCTTGCCACTCCACCGCCAATACTGCTGGTCATGGTCGAGATATCTTCAAGCTGGTGGATAATGGCCTGAATTTGCGCCAGAGCGGCATTACGCCCAACAACGATACGTTCAATGTTGGTAGAACAGATAACTTCGGTATGGCTGGTTAACACTTCCGGTTCAGTGTGAGTGAGTGTTGACATCATTTTTCTTCCTTTATTTAAGCAAAACGCCACCCAGTGGGTAGCGTTGATGCTTGTGACGGTGTGGTTAGTTTTTAAGGCGATTACGTTGATTGAGTTGCCATGGCCTGAAGACGATGCACCGCGTTCAAGGCTTGCTCCACACAAGGCAACAGTTTGCTGGAGTTGGTCAGCTTTTCATCGTTATCAAAGATGAGCGTTGAGTCACAATCAATATTGTCCTGCAACCAATCAATGAGGATTTGTAGCCCTTCTGCAAGGGGTAATGAGCAAGGCGAAGCCACGCTGGTGTATTCGGGCTCACTGGCTTTTTGCAGTGAATAACCGTGGTTATTGATCGCCTTAATCAACTCAGCCAGCTCGATACCATCCACGTCAACGGCTATCCTCCCCCTGTTCAATCCCAGTACGAGGATACTGTCGGCTTCAATATTCAGGTCAACTTTCACGGATGTGCCTCCTGTCGTTGGTGTTTACCGTTGGTGATATGGGTGATGGCCTTGTAACCTCGGCGTTTCATCAAGCCCGTTGCCTGTCGGGCCCGGAGAATATCAATAGGCGTAATAAAGGGAGATTGTTCGCGGATACTGAAACCAGTTCGGTCAATACGCACCAGTTCATATTTTTCCACGATAAAATTCAGGGCATCTGCCAGGGAAATCCCTGCATCAAGGTGCTCTTGAATCACGCCCTCGTGACTAAAGGCGGTATCTTCCAGTGTCAGACCATAGTGTTGTTGCAGCAGATGGGTCAGCAACGCCTGCCAGATAGCAATGGGTGACGGGCAAGACCGAGCCGCCCGTTTCGGGGTAACCGATACAGTTTGCATGATTGTTATCCTGATTGGTGTAGAGAAAAAGCGTGAATATCTGAGTGAGGTAACGCCGTTTTATGCAGTTGCCGCCGGAGTGGGATAGATAGAAATATACACATACCCGAAAGAACCCAACGTATCCGCTTCGAGTGTCAGTCCATTTGCCTGGAGTGTGATGCAGTGTTGTTGGCGGGGATTGAGTTCCCCCGACATCAGCATCGACTCCAACTGCTGAAGCCATAGCGGGAATATCTGGTCGAGATGACGCAACTCAGCATCACTGAACTTCCCCACGACATCAGCACGATCTCCCAGGTAATGCAGTTGGTAGCCTTGCTGTACCAGACGCGCCCCAAACTGTGGCGTGATGGCACGTTTTAACCCCCAGGCTGGTGGGGTGATTTCAGTCCTCTGGGAGGGGCTATCAGGTTCGAGATTTGTCATTGTTAAGTTTCCTTAAAATAGACACGGCCCAGCAGTGAGCCTGTTGTGTGTTGTGGATGAGAAAGTGGGTGAGACTGGTTTTGGTGCAGTCAGTCATTACCAACCGAAGGTAGCAAAGTCGGGTAGAAGTTCACCCAAAGCATCAATATGCAGGTAGGTCAGTTGGTGTCGTTTCATCAAGGTAGTGACCAGATATCGGCAGGGTTTGGAGAGCCCCAGGCGTTTGAGTTGCAATATCGGGTGGGTCCACGCATCCAAACGGATCAGATAACCAGTGCCCGAAAATGAGATCCACTCGCCGTCACTAAACTCATCGTGACAATGAGAGACCCTGTATAGTACTGCGTTGTCATCTTCGGTGATATGGGCCGAACTGCATTGCAGACCAAAGCGTAAAAGTGGTGTGGTTGTTGTCATTTTGTCCCCCTTGTAACAGCAGCGCTCGGATAACGGCGCTGATGATGAGCCAATACCTTTTCACGCCATGTTGGGGAGATCACCGTGGCCATCGTCAGGTATTTCTTTGGACAACTGTAGTAACAAGGCTGCACCGATTCATCCATTGCCTTGTAACCCCATCGACCACCAGAGCCTTGCAGTAATATGCAGTGAATAGCGGTTCTGGATGCCTGTGTTGATACCTTTGGTGTACTCTGAACAACAGACCATAGGACATTGCCCCGCAGTGCATGTGTCAGCGTTACGTGTTGATAGTGCTCAGTGTCGTAAGTAGTGATCAGTTCTGCGATCAGTTCACGGCGGGAGTTATGCGAAAATAGCCAACCCATGGGTGCGCTCCGTAAAGGGTCAAGCTCGCGTTATGAGTGCGCGAGAACGGTGGAATGAAGTAGGGAATAGTTGCTGTTACCCCTCATAGCCAGCCACGCTCGGCAAATGAAACGATATCCAGACCGCCAACAATGAAGTGATCCAGCACTTTCACATCAACCAATCCCAGCGCGTTGACCAGCCTGTCGGTGATCTGCCTATCGGCCTGACTGGGTTCAGTTTCACCGGAGGGGTGATTGTGTGCTAGAAGCACTGCTGCGGCGTTATACTTCAACGCCGCTTTGACCACTTCACGAGGATGGACGTGGGTACTGTTGATCGTTCCCTTAAAGAGGGTTTCGTGAGCAATCAGGCGGTTCTGGTTGTCCAGAAAAAGTACCGTGAACTCTTCGCGAGTCAGCGAGGTCATTTGCAAGCGTAGCCAATCACGAACGATTGTTGTTGAGGTAAACGCAGCACCAGGTTCTCGTAGTTGTTGTTCCAGCAGGGTGATGGCGCGTTTAATGGTACGTTGTTCTGCTGGTAATAGAGTCAATGTCAAGGTATAACAAGGTTTGTCCATAACTTCCCTTTAATATTAATAGGTTAAATTTTATAAAATGCTGTGTAGCTTTGGTACACACTGGATTGATGTCTGAGTTTCAGACTATATAAACGTGGGGATATGTATAAAATGGATGATAGAGCGAGATTAGAAAGACAGATTTATTCTTTAATTCAACCGCTTGACGATGGGTATCTGCAGCTTTTGATTGATATTGCAACAATTTTAAAGCGGGAAGTAATTGTCACTGTCGATCATAGCTCCCCATTTGGTGAAGATTTTGCACACCATTTTGCAGGATTGTTACTTGTTCACCATGCTTTATCTTCCGAAGCATTTACTAAAGACAAATTCGAACATGCAATGGTTCGAGTGTTGAATCAGTGCGGCCTTAACTCTAAGTTAGCCAGTAGGGGAAATCCCGGACATGATATATCTGTTGAGAACGAGTACTGGTCACTTAAGACTCAGGCAGATAAGCAATTAAGAATGGACTCGCTCCATATATCAAAATTTATGGAATTAGGTAGAGGAGAATGGACAGCATCGATCACTTCACTACAAGGATTGAGACAACGGATGTTTGACCATATGGAAAACTATGATCGGATATTTTCCATGAGATTCAAAGACATGGGAGGTGATAGCTATTATGAATTAGTCGAGATCCCTAAAAACTTACTTCTTGAGGCGGAATACGGAGAACTTTCCTTATGTGAAAGTAGCAGGCAAAATCCTATGCCTGGCTACTGTACGGTTTATGACGTAGATGGCAGTATTAAGTTTAAGCTCTACTTTGATGGGGGCACAGAGCGAAAGTTACAGATAAAGCATCTGAACAAAGAGCTTTGTCACGTTAGAGCTACATGGTTGATTAGACGCACTTAAGTCGATATTTTGCTAATTCAGCGTACTCTTCGTTGAGTTCTACGCCAATCCAATTCCTTCCTAGTTCTTCTGCGACTACAGCAACGGTGCCAGACCCTAAAAAGGGGTCGAGTACCGTATCGCCTTTAGCGCTCCCTGCCAACATACAAACTTTTACTAATTCCGTAGGAAAAACAGCAAAGTGAGCGCCTTTAAACCCTTTTGTGTTGATGTTCCATACTGATCGTCTTCTTCTGGTTTTACCATCTGTACTAGGTTCCTGAACACTATCAATATCGTAATAGTATTTTTCTTTTTTGGAAAACATGAAGATAAATTCGTGTACTCTCGTTGGTCTGTCTTTCACAGACTCTGGTTGCCCATTCGGTTTATGCCAAACAATGTCAGTTCTCAGATACCAACCATCCTCCTGAAGTTTAAAGGCCAAACGCCATGGCACGCCGATTAGATCTTTTGGTTTTAATCCTGGAGGTGTTGGTGGACGATAATCCATCCCCCTTGCAGCATTCTTTTTATCACCTTGTCGCCAGGTCCTTCCTCCACTGGTGAAACTATCACCGATATTGAGCCAGAAGGTACCATCATCAGCAAGAACTCGTCGAACCTCTCTGAAAACCTCAACAAGCTTATCGAGGAAATCATCTAAACTCGTTTCCGCTCCAATTTGCCCATCAATGCCATAATCTCTTAATCCCCAGTATGGTGGAGATGTTATGCAGCATTTAACTGATCTATCTGGTATTTTTCTTAAATTGGTCAATGCATCACCAATGAATAGCTCGCCATTCACCATTTGAGTAATGCCTTCCTGAGAGCAATTTGCAATTTCAGATATTTCAAATAAATCTTGTATGCTCTGGTTCATATTTCAATACTACTCTCAATGAAATGTTGCTTGCTTTTACAGAGCCATTTTCTACACCCAATGAAAGCAATTAGTATGTAAGCTTGTCCAGTATTATGCCATTTTGCAACCAAGAATTCATGTACAGTAGGACACTCAGTCGATGATGTACATAATGGCGTTGCTCTCTGCATGTGAAAGCGCGTATTCCCGTAACCGGTAGAAATGGTCGGTCATCGCCTCGCTCTCGGTGCGGCAAGCGTGGTGGCTGTAGGCCATCAGGCACGCGGTAATACCGGCAGCTTCAGCACTCATGTCGGCAGCATTGCCATTCATGCCGTTAAACAGTGACCACCGCTCATCGCTTTCTGGTGCCATAAAGGCCCCCCCATTGCTCAGTGTATAAAAGTGCCAGGATCCCCCGTTGTAATCAGTACATAGGCGATCCATCCAGCCAAAGACGCCGGGTTCCAGAGTGAGCCATTGCGGTATGTTGCCAAAGTGCAGTGGCCAGAAACGGAGGCGCTGGCGGCCTGGTACTACAGTGGCCGTCACGCGTTGAGGTGTGGGTGATACATTGTTCATGATGGAATAAACTCCTTGAGATGAAAGGCATAAAAGCAGAACAGGCCCCACCGGAAAACCGGGGGGCCTGTCTGGTTTGTGTGTATGGGAAACTTCCCTGGTGCGAGCGTAAAAGTGAGTAAGTACTTACAGGGGAGATAGCCAAAATGGCTACATCAGATCAGCGCCTGTTTAAGCTGTTCTGCCATCACCCACAACGCTCGATTGAGCTTGATATCGCTGTCAATTCCATTTATCGCACGGGTTCTGGCCTGTTTACCTCGAGCGCTACGGCCATTCAATCCCCCTTTGGTGAGATTTTCCTGCAGCCTTTGGAATGTCGTCCACAAATCGTCTTTTTTATCTTCCCAGCGACGTGGGGTCAGCAGTTGGCTGGTGGTCACTGGATGGTGCTCCTCACCGTAGCGATAGGTCAATGCAGCCTGTGCCAGGGCATGTTGGTGTTCCGGTGCTAACGTTAATGCCAGCATGCTTTCACGACTTTCTTCTATCTGGTCAAATATCCCCAAGACTTCATAAGCCCCCTCAATCACTTGTCCCGCTATGTCACCTTTATGTGGCACCCGAATTTCACCAAAGCTCTGGCCGCAAACCAACCCGTTTGAACAGACTTGGCGATACATTCCGGGTAACATTTGATAGCTACTGGAGCCATCGTGGCTATTCAGCAAGACAATCTCCTGCACCTCTTTTTGAGTGATTTGCCCTGAACGACGCAGACGCAACATATGTTTGGTATGCTCACGTTTATTCAGGTCACGAACTCGAGTTTGACAGGCAAAGAACGGTTCAAAGCCTTCCTCACGCAATCTATCCAACAACTTAATAGTAGGGATGTAGGTATATCGGGCACTGCGGGATTGATGTTTATCTTCCCCCAATACACTGGGCACATAGTGTGCCAATTCATCAACGGTTAATGGACGGTCACGGCGAACGGAATTCACCCGACCAAAACGGCTGGCTAATCTCATATTTAATCCTTGCTAAACAACAGAAAAGAAAAAGACCATGCCCCGGTAAAGGAACATGGCCTGTCGGTACGTTAGTGCTGGTGGAGTAAGCTCAGGGTTAGCGTTTGGGTATAACGTGCAGGTAGGTAAACAGCAAAAAGGTCCTACCCCGAAGGATAAGACCTTTTTAGCTAAATGTTTGGTTTACACATTTAAATAATATATTCTTAAATTTTTATGCATGTTTATTGGTTGAAATTATGTCACTCTTGTGAAGGTAATAAGAACTGTTACTCTCCCAGAAACCAACGACGCCCGCACCAGTTATTCCACTACTGAAGAATAATAAGTAATCACACTGTTCACCTGTATTACCAGTGAATATCTGAACACCAGCATTGGCTCCGTAACTAAACCCAGCACCAACCAATTTTTCTGACTGTAGATGTAAATACTATGTGGGGGTCACGCTAAATCCAGAGCGGGAAAAACAGGCCGCCTAAATTAACTCAGGGCGACAACCACCTTGACACTTACCGATAGGGTCACAAAACAATACTAACTTGAGAGTAAAAAACAGATATTCCCATTATCTTCAGTATACCGTTAAACCTGATGGATACTGGTTATAGTGATAGACCACACCTATCCCCCACCTGCTGGTATTATTAATATAATAAACATATAATATACAGCAACATAATGGAAAAGTACAATACAGTAACACCTGAGGTTATAATTCCTAATATGATAAAAATAACAACCGACATGGAACAAATGGAAAAGTAACCAACAAAGAAGTCAACCAAAAAACAATTATCCATCACCAACATAATCTTTACGTTATTTATTACTAAACCTTCCGAGATATGTAATCAACAAACGGAGGTACACCTGTGAACAAAATTATCGAAAGCTATGGTCACCTGAATTCAACATACGAAAAACGTATCTATGATACTATTGGCAAAGCCCAAAAAGATTATCCTCGTCTATTAGCCTTACGTTTTGACCTGAGATTACCCGATGAAGACCTGCATGACTGTTTAACCGATTATAGTCCTGACAGAATGGTTTGGTCCCGATTTATCGCTTCCCTCAAAGCTCAAATAAACGCAGATACCAGAAAAAGAAAAAAACAAGGCAAAAGAACCTATCCATGCAGGATAAGATTCATCAGGGCTCGTGAATTCGAAGGGTCAGGCATAAAACCACATCAACATGTGTGTCTCCTCCTTAATCGGGATATGTACGTTGGTCCAGGTTTCTATGGGTCTAAACAGACTGAATGGCTAGACAAGGAACAATCTAGGGGATTGTCACGCATGGTCTTCAACGCTTGGGTCAGAGCGTTAAAGCTAAAAGATAATAAGAAATACCAAAAATTGGTCTACTTTCCTCAAAACTGTAGCTATGCCCTGATCAAATCACATCCTTCTTATCAAGATAACTATGATGCAATGATTCAACGAGTCATGTACTTGGCAAAAACAGACACAAAGCACAATGAAGATGGCTGGCGTAACTTTAGCTGTTCTCAGTATTAACCAGTAAATTATTTAATTACTGACATGTGGATGTTGAGAAGGAGAAGTGTCAACGGTAAATCATCACCAATAACAACGCTTCTCCATACCTCTCAGCCTTCCATATGGAGATAGTCCTCATGACCACTCAGAATACCAATACCAGCCTGTTTAACGATAAGATGGTCGATATGGCCTTCATCACCAACTTTACCGGGTTAACCGACAAGTGGTTCTACAAACTCATTAAAGACGGTGACTTTCCCAAGCCTATCAAGTTAGGTCGTAGTTCCCGGTGGTTACAAAGTGAAGTTGAAAACTGGGTTCAGCAACGTATTAATCAATCCAGGTAGTCAATCAATCATAATCATTACAACCAGTTAGATACAGATAAGTCATTAAGCAACCTGTAAAGCCCTCTAAAGGCTTTAACCTCATAAAGCCAGTATATTCATCACCCTAGTCCTAAAAACCTCTCAAAATTCGTTACAGAACGTTTTACAGCGTAAATAAGTTCTGGTTCGTAAGAGCACAGAGTGTTTAAACGGCATGATCGGGAAAGGTGACATATCGATTTCTATTAACGTAAACATCCGGGCAACTCACCTTGCTGCAGCTAATAACCCCTTTCATTATTCTCGGCATTAAATAACAAGCCTGAGAATAGACCATGCAATACAGTAAAGAAGAAAAACAGCAGCATCTTGATAACTGGAGAAACAGTGGACTCTCCCAATCCGCTTACTGCCGTGAAAATAGCGTGAAGTTAGCCACTTTTCATTATTGGAAAATGCAGGCTGATAAAGCGGTTAAAAGCCCGGTGACTCCTTTTATTCCCACGACCGTGAAAGCGTCATCGGGCATCATCTCGGTTAATACACCTGGCGGGTTATCTATTTCCTGCCAACTGCACCAGTTGCCCCAAGTTCTTCAGGCACTCCAGACATGTTGATCCCTGAACACGTCTGGATTGCCCGCCAACCTGTCGACATGCGTTGTGGTGTTGATAAGTTAACACAATATGTTGCTGAACATCTTGGTCAGGTCTGGCAAAGTGAGGCCGCGTTTATTTTCTGTAATAAAGCCCGGACTCGCATCAAGTTGTTGCGCTGGGATAAACATGGGGTCTGGTTGGCGGTACGTCGATTACACCGGGGTCATTTTGTCTGGCCTCGAGAAGGTGATACCTCCTGGACGCTCACCACCGAACAATTTTCCTGGTTGATAAAAGGCATTGACTGGCAACAGGTGGAAGGCCATAACCTGACAAAATGGCAATAAAATGATGTCATAATAGATTGATTTAAATGACAATATTTAATCAATATGGTATATTACTGCCATGATGACATTACCGCCTGATCTGACAAATGACCAATTGCGTGCGCTGGTATTAAAACTTCAGCGTGAGAATACGCATTTGGCCGAATTGCTGGCTCAGGCGCGTCAAGCCCGGTTTGGACGCAAGGCAGAAAACTTCTCACCCGCTCAGCTCAGCCTGTTGGATGAGGACAGTGAAACTGATATTAGTGCGCTGGAAGCTGAACTGGAAAAAACCTTGCCCGCAACACCACTGGCTACGGTAAATAAACCCAAGCGTCAGGCATTACCGGCTCACTTGCCTCGTGAAGAAATCAGGCTGGAGCCTGACAGCACAAACTGCCCACAGTGCGGTGACCCACTGCGTTTTCTCCGTGATGAAATCAACGAGATACTGGATTATATTCCGGCACAATTTATTGTCAGAAAAACGGTACGTCCACAATACAGTTGCCCGTGCTGCCAGACGGTACACAGTGCCGAGTTACCCGCACAGGTGATTGATAAAGGTCAGGCAGCTCCCGGCTTATTGGCGCATATCACTATCAATAAATGTGTTGACCATCTTCCGCTGTATCGGCAAAGCCAAATCTTCTCCCGTGATGGAATAACACTACCGATGAGTACGTTGTCTGACTGGATGGGCAAAGTGGGTGTTGCACTTAACCCCCTGGTCAAACGGTTGCATGCGTTGCTCTGTGAGCAAAAGGTGCTACACGCTGACGAGACGCCACTCACCGTGCTGGCCGGTAAAAAAGTCACCGTCCAGCGTGGTTATCTCTGGGCATACGCTTCACCTGCTGCGGCAGAGCAACGTATGGTGATGTTTGATTGCCAACCCGGACGCAATGGGGGCTATGCACAGACTTTTTTGACCGGTTTTACCGGTACGCTGGTTGTCGATGACTATGCGGGCTATAAAGCGCTCTTTGCTTCTGGTGCAATAAAAGAAGCGGGCTGCCTTGCTCACGTCAGACGCAAGTTCTTTGAGCAATATAAAGTCAATCACCACCCATTAGCCAAACGCGTATTGGACAGTATCCGCGAGTTATACAAGTTAGAACGGCTGATAAAAACGCGAACAACCCAAAATCGGCAACGATGGCGAAACCGTTATGCCAAACCGCATCTGGCTACGCTGCATGCACTGTTATCAGCACAACAACATCAGGTACCGGGTAACTCGGGGATCCACAAAGCTATCCTGCATGCCTTGAAACGCTGGCCGGCCTTGCTTTGTTATCTGGATGATGGCGCGATCCCCATTGACAACAACCATATTGAAAACTGCATCCGTCCTGTGGCATTGGGTAGAAAAAATTGGCTCTTTGCAGGTTCACTGCTGGCCGGGCAGCGCATGGCCGGTATCATGAGTCTGCTACAAACCGCCAAACTCAATGGTATAGAACCCTTTACCTGGTTGAGCTTCGTTCTTACTCATATACCGACGTGGAAAAATAGCCAACTGGACGACCTGCTACCCTTCGCAAAAAACACCTTTAGCTAAGCAGTGCCAAAAGAATAACCAATCAGGTTACTTACTCAAGGTGAGACCACCGGATGCTTACCTATTAACACGATGCATTCGTGATTAATCAAGGTCAGTCCTGTTCACCTTACCTGATATCGAACTTAGCACCCTTGAGCTACTAGGGTGCTAAAATAATGGCAAGTAGTAATCTTATCTCACAGAACGAGAGGTTACCGTCAAGCTTCGATCAATCAATTCTATGAGAAATCACCCAACATAACAGACCAAGTGATCCCATAAGCAAGTTCCTTTAAATCTTGATGATAAGGTAGCCAGGTATCCGTACTAATAAAAAGACTGTAAGCCACCCTAGCGATTTTAATATTACAAAGGTGATAAAATTATCACCTTTGTAATAAAAAACATTCAAGATAACATGCTGGATTTTTAAATGGTGCATCTACACATGAGCTGTGCGGATAATAGTAATATGGGGTCGCGGGTATGTTATTTCTATAGACAAATAGCATATTGCCACTTCATGACGATGCAATAGAAACAGACTCAAAATGAAATATTTACGCAACATATCACTAAATCCTAGGGTGCCTATCTCTCAGTGAAAAATCAAGTCCGCAGGCATCAAATAAATTGACAAATAGATTTTATTGTGAATTTAAATTAAATTTTTTTGATTTAGAATGTTGCTAAAGCTGCTAAAATCTAAATTTTAGCAGCTTTAGCAGACTTAGTGACAATGATGCACCCATTCGAAACCTGCTATTTATCCATCATCATCCTTCCAGTCTCCTAAGCACTTACAGTAAAGTGATGATGAGTATCACAAGGTAAATCGGTATCAACATTAACACTTGGTTAACATTATTGCCAGCACAGCCTTGAGGGATCATAATTATCCAGGTGTCTTTCAACGTTATTTTTAGTATGCTTTAATTGATATGGAGCACTATAATGCAACGCCTCAAGCAGGTTGATTTTTTGGTTGAAACACGGAATGGCGATATAAAGCGCTTTAAGTGGAGGATAATGAATGGTGACTATCAAGTCCAATCCAATTAGCTGATTTAAGACAGGCTCTAACCTTTTTGCCTCTCTCAGTCTTGCTGGCCCGCCTGTTAAAATCTCGCCTTTAGAAAAAGGTTGCCATGGTTGTAATTTTAACTGTTGTCGTTGATTTGTTTGGGGGTTAACAAATTCGACATAACCTATAGGAGAAGTGAATCTTTTTTTAATCCAGTCAAACAGTTCATACACATCTTGCTTGAGCTTAAATTGTTCACTTGATTCGTAGAAATACATGGCAGCCTGATTAAGGTGCCACTCTGTTATGGTAAAAGCATCTTCTAATGTAGATGCTGATATGCTGCCTTCATTATAATCGAACATAGCAGCAATTCTAATAGCGTTACTCGTTGCTTTAGACGCAAATGCGGGTATATGTTCCAGTCTTTGATTCTTTGCTATACTTGAGTTGTATTGCTCACATTTGCGTTTATATAAAGCCTTTGCTTCAGCGGACAATGCTATTTTTTTGACTGGGATAGACTTGTTATAAAAAATTTCCTTCTGTTTTTGAAGGAAGCCTTTGAAGTGATTAAGTGTTTTATTGAGTGTTTCCTGTGACGCTCTTTGATCTAAATTTATTTTTCGTTGTGATTTTGTGCTGGTCGTGTTTGTAATCAGGAAACGAGCAAGAAAACCATTTAAAATACTTCTATTACCTTGTTTTTGTACATACCGTTCAAACTCTGATGGCTGAGTCAAAAGTAAAATTGTCAGACGACAATCGGTCAGCAAAATACTTTTATTTTTTCGGTCGTACGGATAATCCTCATTGCTCCACAAATTGTTGAGCAGAGCCTGATTGTTTTTCAGATACCCTGAGAAAAATGCCATGGCCTCACTGGCGAAACACCCCGCATAAGGATATTTATCTAACTGTTCCATAAGAGCAACTGGTGAGCTGTCATTATTAAACATTTTAAATTCTCTGGGCTTCTCAGGCTTCTTATCCAAATGTTCTCTAAGCAGTAATTCCTCAGCTCTGTAGTCACCTCCGTTCTTTGACGCTTTCTGTAAGGAGTTACTCAGTCCCTTTCTTATGGTCTCCCAGATAGCATACTCTTTGTTATAAGCATCCTGTAACGTTTTAAACTCCGTATGCATTTCTGTTACAAATGTGTTAAACGGTGCCATGATTTTATCGTAGATGGGTCCCTTACCTTCTCCTGATTTGGCTAACGTCAGGAAATACAATGAACAAGGTTCCGTTTTTTCTGTTTCTTCCGTATCGAACGGAGAGATGACTTCAATAAGCGGTTGGAGGGCCAGGGCTGTTGCCGCCAGTAGTGTGCTACCAATCATTTCAACAGGAAACTGAGTTTCTTCATGTAATGCATTAATCGCATCACGTAATATCGGTATAAATGCATTTACAGGATAGTGATTCGTATTATTCATTATTATCACCTTTGTGACTGATTGGGAACCGACGGATTCAAGTCCCATATTGAGCATATGGTATCAAAAATCGAGTGTGTAGCCATTCAAGGGAACGAAAATCTCCAATCCATGGTCCACTCGCCATGCCGTCCGTCAAACTGACATCATAGAGCGAGCACGCCGGATATATAGCACATTCTCCTTACTCTATTCCGCTATCCTAGACCATGACGTTTACCATTCGCTGCTGAAACTCTTTTCTTTCCTGGCAGGAGACGCGCGTATTGACGCTGGGCAAAAGCTGCCGACGATGCTCGGGGATGTTTCACCGCATTGAAGGCAGTCTGCTGAACCGGCATCAGTCGTGGTGACTGGAGCTGGAATTATAACCAGAAGGAAAGTAAATCAGATCTCAACAACGAGATGATAAACACAACACCTAACCAAACAGCCTATAAGCCCACCTGATAGCGTTAATTGCATTGACGAATACATTCCCCTGCCTTGGGTATAACAAACGCTTAGAACCTGTTTTATCAATCATGATGGGTTATTGCATTGTTTTAATTAGTAATTTATTTGAAATGGGAATTTAGCACGAAAGGAGGCCATTAAAACTGAGTAGAACTGAATGTCCAGAAAGACTCATCGTGTATCGTTGGTTCTGCACGATGGGTAAGGTCGAAGCAATCGCAGAAAGGGCACCAGATAACGTGGTTAAACGACTCATTGGGATAACGCTGCTGAAAGACTTCACGAAACCTTTCATGCAATATACTCGCCTGCACTATCCCTGTGTTATGGAAAAGTTGGTCAACAATAACACTGACAGGTTCGTTTTGCTGCCTGGCAAGCTCACGAATAACCTTGTTAATCATTTTGGTGTGTTCACGTTGGTGTACTGAGCCCATTGATTATCACCTTATTGGATTGTTCCAGGCTGACTATACTGCATTTTCTTCATGGGAAGGACAACTGTCATTGATAATGACTGGATATGATCTGCTCACTGGCAGACCGACTCAGAAGAGTTACCGCCCTTTTGCTATGTCAGGTTTACTTATGCCAAGTTCTGACTTGAATAAAGCGTTAAGACCACCGTGCTTAAAGGCTGCAATAATACGGATTTTGTCGTCAACCGTCAGTGCATCGGCGATACAGTCCCACCATTTGGCAATTTCTTCATCTGATAGGCGGTTTGCCTTTAGATTGTGTTTATCCTTGTACTCATCCCCCTTTCCAGTAATGAGCCAGGTCAGCGAACGATCGGTATGCGCCGAAATTTTCTCAGCAATATCAATTCCGGGCAGCATTCCTCCTTTCAAGTACTTCCTGACAGAGGCTTCCGATATTTCACATTTTCTGGCAAAAGACGCGATCAATTCATTACCAATAGCCTGTTTCAGTCTTTTACCAAAATGCTCAACCCCCACTAAAAATTCTTGCTGATCCAATGGTGGGACAGAGTTGTTGCTCTTCATTGTTTTACTACTCCAGTAAACATACTAAAGTGATTCGCATCTAGATTATCTCGTACTATTATACGTTAATTTAGACGAGAAACCATTAAAATAGGTAGTGGATCACTTTTTTACATTATTAAAGTACGATAAATTGATTTGTTTTCGAACTATAGTGCCCACATACTCTGATATAGAGCGATAATTATCGAAGGTAGGCTACCAATAAATGCATCAACACCACCAAATTCCTTGAGTTTGTCTGCCGGATTGCTGATGTTCTGAATGTTCCCACCTACGATTTTTATGCAGTTGAAGATGATCTGGCGGCGTTACTTGCATATCCCCCCTTTCTAAAACAAACAGAGTAAATCTGATAAAAAAGTACATTTTATGGACTTTTTTTGTTGATACTTTGCTCAAAAAGACTGAAAGTATTAAAGTTTTTTATAGGTCATCTAAGACTGTTCGACTTAGCTTAAGATAGTTGTTCAAACATTGGCTTCGCTAAACCAATGGATATCTATATTGCTGGTTACTAGTACTTTTTCGGCCATAGATAGGTGAAGCAAAAGAGTATCTTATAGCTAGCCAAATCAGCTGTTATGAGATGCTGAAGGAAAGGAGTATTGCTTACGTGCCGGTTGGTGGTAATGCGGATCGTTAGCTACATCTACAAGGGAGTCGCTATGCCCGTTATACGAAAGGTAATCCTTCAGAATTTTAAGCAATTCCAGCGTCTTGACCTCGACCTCGATCCTCGCCGTAACATTCTTATCGGGGACAATGAAACAGGCAAGAGTTCAGTGTTGCTTGCCCTTGATCTTGCGCTAAGCGCTAGCCGTATTCGGGTAGAAAACCTTGGTTTCGATACTCTATTTTGCAAGCCACTCATTGAGGAGTTCCTAAACGGCCCCAGAGGTGTCGATCAGCTACCGCAACTCATTGTCGATGTGTTTCTTGAGGATGGTCAAGATCAGAGCCTTTACGGAGCTGGGAATCTGGACTGCAGGGAAGCTGATGGTCTTCGCATGGTAATTGAACCAGCGCATGAATATGGTGATGCGATTCAAGCGGCACTTACAGGTCATGGCAGAAACTTCCCGTTTGAGTACTACACAGTCAAATTCATTACTTTCGCACGTAATCCCTACACTAGCTTCAACCGTCCAATCCGACATCTCTTACTCGACAGCTCTCGCATTGATAGTGAATATGCCGCACGGGAGTACACCCGTGCGGTGTACCACGTCAATACACCCGTTGAAACGAGATATCAACTAGAAAACACATACCGCATGAGCAAGTCGGCTTTCACGACTGCGGAATTAGCAGGACTCAACCAACAGCTTGCTGGCTACCAGTTCGATGTACGATCAAGTGTGCGTTCCAACCTTGAATCTGATTTGGTTATTACCGAAGGAGGGATCGCGCTGGAGCACCGGGGCAAAGGGCGGCAGTGTTTCATCAAGACCCAATTCGCTCTCAACTCCCGCAGGGCCCAGTCAGGCTTGGATGTTATGTTGCTTGAAGAGCCAGAGAACCACTTGAGCCACACTATGATGAAGCAATTGGTTGAGCAACTCACTCAAAACAAAGATACTCAGCTCTTTATTGCCACCCATAGCAGCCATATCTGCTCGCGTCTAGATCTACGCAAAGCCTTGTTGCTCGGCCCTACCCAGATGAGCGGAATGCTCAAAGATCTCACCGAAAAGACGGCTGAATTTTTCATGAAGGCACCAGACAATAACGTCTTGGAGTTTGTGCTTTCCAACAAGGTGATTTTGGTGGAAGGCGACGCTGAATTCATCCTTCTGGAAGCGTTCTACAAAAAGGTGTCTGGTGGCAGACTACCTGCCGAAGAAAACGTCCATATTATCGCTATTGGTGGTACCAGCTTTAAGCGTTATCTTGAGCTTGCAGGGCTCTTGGGCATCAAGGTAGCCGCGATTCGGGACAATGATGGCAACTATGAGAGCAATTGCGTGGCAAATTACGCTGATCTTGTTAACAATCATGCCGTCGTCTTCGCCGATCAAGACAATGACCGCAAGACGTTTGAGATTGGTCTCTACTATGACAATCAGTCTATCTGCGACGAGCTGTTTCGGCCAGGGCGTAGAACTCTGACGCCCTTGGAGTTTATGCTGAGCAATAAGGCTGAAGTTGCATTCGAGCTTCTGGTTGCAAAGGAGAGCGAGTTGGTTCTCCCTGGCTACATTATAGAGGCGATTGAATGGATAAGGAGGTGATGTTTGCAGTCGCTGGCTCTGGCAAGACTTCGACACTCATTAAGCGCCTGAACCTTGAACAGCGCGCATTGATCGTCACCTACACAGACAATAATTACAGGCACTTGCAGCAATCTATTATTCGAAAATTTGGGCATATTCCGCCCAACATTACCGTCTTCACTTACTTCGGGTTTCTCCATGGGTTCTGCTACCGGCCACTGCTTGAACTTCAACTGAGTACTCGAGGCCTTAATTTTAGGCCCCCGCCCGCTTACACACAGACTATCCAGCGAAAAGATATTCAGTATTACAAAGATACGCGGGGGCTTCTGTTTCACAATCGGCTAGCAAAGCTCCTGCAGGTCAAGGGGGTTGTTCCCCGGGTCATTGCGCGAATTGAGCGATTTTACGACCAGTTTTTTGTCGATGAAGTTCAGGACTTCGCCGGACATGATTTTGATCTACTTCTCCAACTCATATCTGCCCGCCTGGATGTCTTATTGGTAGGTGACTTCTACCAACACACCTTTGATACAAGCCGTGATGGGAACACCAACTCCACACTTCACAACGATATCCATAAGTATGAACAGCGTTTTGCCCATGCAGGGATAACACTCGACAAGCAAACTTTGAGTCGCAGTTGGCGCTGTGGGGCGACCATTTGTGACTTTATCAGTGGTCACCTGCATATCAACATTCAGTCACATCGGAACGATTCTACGGCCATTATTCTGGTGCCCTCGCAGGCTGATGCCAATGCAATTCATGCCAACGCCAGCATTGTGAAGCTGTTCTATCAGGAACACTATAAGTACGGCTGCTATTCACTCAATTGGGGGGCGAGTAAAGGTATGGATCATTTCCAAGATGTATGTGTCATCCTAAGTGATAGGAATTGGAAACTTTATCAGCGAGGTAGTTTTGCTGCTTTAGCTGCTCAGACTCGTAATAAGCTATATGTGGCATGCTCGCGTGCAGGAGGAAATCTCTACCTAGCACATGATAAGTACTTCAAACCGTTCAAGTCCGACTGATTACTTAATGAAAATGACGAGCATTTAGCTTCGTTAGTGCAGTTGTTACTATGGTTCAAGATTAATATCGCTGAATAAAAGGATTTTTATGACCGACAAGAGTAAACCGCAACGCCACCGCAGAATTAATACATCTGCCGAAACCGAGAGCATATCAGAGAAGGCAACAGAGGCCTCACTAACACTTGAGAGCGATGAATCGAGAGGGAATGCACAAATAGAAGTTGAAGGAAGATATATCGATTGGCGCAGAGAGTTCAGTGATGGATTGGAATGGCTGCATAACCGAGCCTGGCCACTGGGCGGGATGGTGCTTTTCCTGTCAGTGATTTGTCTGTTCAACTACGTCACACAAACCCATGTCTCTTTGAGTATTACGTCGACTTCAGTAATTACGGCGTTACCGATAATGATGGCTCTGATCATCTTTATCGGGGTCATCCTTATGGCTACAGTGGCCATGCCAACAGCCGTGCTGTTTGCACCCATCAAGAAAAATGGACCACAGTTGGTTTCATTACTGACGAAGCCAAAAGAACACGGAAAAAATAAAATTGCGCTGCTTCTGATGTTACTGTGGATGATAATTTTATTGGTAATGAATTTTATTACTTTGAGTATTGCGAGTTTTTTTCTCGAAGAGTTTTCGCGCAATACTGTGTGGGCTTCACCACTATTTATTGTCTCATTAATAGTTGTTTGCTTGCTGGTTCTGTGGGGAGCAACTAGGCTGGTTGAGAAGAATATACCTCTGCGTGATATGGCTTTTGAATTCTGGGGGGCAACTTTCTCAACAGCGATATTACAGATTTTTATGGCAACAAATAGCATGCTTCTTGCCGTGCGTATCATTGAAAGATCATCGAAAGCAGAGGATTACTGGAGATTATGGGGATATTCTACCGCGCTTGTCGTAGCGGTTGGTTTTTTCCAGATTGTTAGTGCTCATTTATTTTTACATGCCAAGGAACACAAAAGCCCCGTTAGACAAGGTGCCTTAATTGCAGCATTTATTGTGACAGTGTCGAGCATCGTTCCACCTGTTGGGGGCAATCTGGCATCGTATGCCTTTCAGGTCATGGTATCCGGAGGACGAGGGTGTTCCGTGCTGCGTTGGTCTGCTGGCTCTGGCGAGGATCTTGCTGCCCTGAGAGAGGCAAACAGTCCCTACAGCAAACCATTGCATGTTCTCCAAGATGATAATGGTTTTTACCAGGTACGTTTAAAAGACAGTAAAAGCGACGAAGTGCATTTTGTTCCTCACAACAGTGTGGCAGGCATGCAAAGTTGTCCTCCTGCAACCAAATAGACTAGGGGCTGTTGATCTTTCGTGGTGGATTATTAGGCGGCATGAAGGACTGGTATAATTACTTTCGCCAAAAACTAACCGCGACAGCCCAACATGCCAAGAACGATATTAACAGATGAATACTGGTCAAAGCGAATCCACTTAACGCTGAGAACTCCGCGTCTATGACAAGCCGGAACACAGAAATACTTTAGAAGGGATTTTGTATCGAATACGGGTTGGCTGCCCTTGGCGTGATGTTCCAGACGCTTTTGGACATTGTAGTGCCATCTACCGGCGGTAGCCAAAACGTCTGTGTCCAGTGCCAGCTCTGTAATGTGTCCTGATAAATGCGCATCCGCAGCCGGACGCTGTGCCCCGTAGCGGCAGGTCGACAGGGATAAACCTGTTAACCTGCAGGCACGACGTTGCGACAGACTGGTCGCATCACACATCAACACCACGGCTTGCCGCTTCTGGTCTGTCGTCAGTACTTTCGTCCAAGGGCCACCTGAAGGCCTCCTTATCCAGCATGGCTTCGGCGAGCAGCTTCTTGAGGCGGGCGTTCAATCATTACAATGAAAATCATTCGAATAGTGCATTGTGATATCACTCACCGAGAGAATACCGACGCCAGCGGGCATCGTTAACTTAAGATACAAAAGCTGTCTGGAGATGGCGGGGCAAGATCGTAACCGTCTGGTCTGGATTGATCGAATCCCGATAGACATAAGAGGCAAATCAGCCTCTAATATTCCAACAATGATAACCAAAAATCTAAATCTACACGCAAAAGGAAAGTTTTAATGGAGAAAGTGCATGCACGCGAAAAAATATTGATGTAAAATCGTGCCCATCAGTGACAGTGATAGGAAATGGTCGTGAAAAAATCCAAAGTGGCAGATCTAATCGTTCAACATGTTCCAAAACAACTCATCATGGCCCTTTCCGACGCGATTTACGCGGCGTCAAAGCGTTCTTTCGATTCTGCAAAAATGAAAAACCAAGGTCACAGAGCAACTGCGCTCGGCCTTGAACGTTATCTAAATTTGAATGAAACCATTCATGAAGTGTTCGAAGCGAATGGTTGTAACCCCGGCAAGTTGTGTGGCAACCGTATTGTCGAAGGCCGTAGCGGTATCTTCACCATTGCTCGCGAAAGCTACAATGACAATCAATGGAAGAAGCTTTTTCGCAGCAAACGTAAGCAAACGCTCATCTCTGAGAACGTTTTTGTGGAAAAGGTGGTGCAACCGGATTTATTCTCCGACGGTTCCGATGTGCCAAAAGCTACACTGTTCGTAGTATGTCGTTTTTCCGGTTCGCTACAGACTCAGCCCGAAGCCCCGATGTCTATAGAGATTGTTGTTCCAAGTTCTGACGGGAAGAGCTGGGTTTTCCATGAACCACTTGAACTTTTTTTAACCCGATATGATGTTGTTCCGTCCCAAGAGGATAATGCATTCCCAGGACTCAAAAAGGGCATTATCAAAAAAGATGGAACAGAGGATGATGATGTATGAGCCGAGGCATCGCTGAATTTCAACCGGATAGGCTAGTGCAAGTGCTAGCCGCCCGGCGGCTAACCCAAACTCAATTAGCTACGATGGTGGGCGTATCACCAGCAACCATTAGCAAATGGCGTTCTGGCCAGCAGGCTCCAGAGTCTGAGGCTTTAGAACGTTTAGCGACAGTCGTAAATGTCACTCCTGAATGGTTTACTCGTCCCTTGTTGCCGAGTATGTCAAAGCCCTTATTCAGAAGTAATGCTTCGGCTCATGTAGCGGCACGAGCAATGTTAGAAACTCGTATCCATTGGGCTAATGAGTTAGTTACCAAGCTGACTGAGTTTGTAGATTTGCCGGAGCTAAAATTACCGCTCCGTAGTTTTACAAACATCGATGAAATTGGTGATACAGATATCGAAGATGCAGCTAATGAGTGCCGTGCCCTCTGGAATCTTGGCACAAAAGAAATACCAGACCTTGCATTAGCCGCAGAGAGTAACGGCATTATTGTTGTCAGAGAGGAAACGGGGATAGCTCAGATAGAAGGGCTTTCTGCCTGGAGTGAGACTTTAGGTGTTCCTTTTGTCCTCCTATCCTCGGATAAAGGTAATGCTTTTCGCAGCAGATTTGACCTTGCTCACGAAATTGGACATCTGATCCTTCACCGCTACGTGGGTAATGAACTCGAAGCTGAACGTTATAAGTTGAAGGAAAGTCAAGCTCACAAATTTGCGGGGGCATTACTACTGCCCGCAAAGGCATTTGCTGAAGAAATCAGAACACCGGTCACGTTGGATAGCCTGCTTTTAACTAAGCAGCGATATGGTATTTCGGTCGCGGCAAGCATTATGCGGTTATATGCATTAAATATTATTACCGAGGAGGAGAAACAGAATCTCTACAAACGCCTTTCTGCCCGGTGGGGTGTAAAGTCGGAGCCAGGCGATGATTATCGTGAACCTGAAAAACCACGCTTGTTGAAACGTACGATAGAATTATTAGCTTCCTCAGGTATTATTTCTGTTGAACGACTTGCCGCTTTTGCGGGATTATCTGCTATCGATGTCGAAATGATTGTTGGTTTATCAGAGGGTTATCTGACTGGCAAGAAAGCTGCCGTTGTACATTTGGCAAAATTGAAATCTATGCTGGCCGAGAGACGTGAAGAGCAGGTAAATGAGCCAAAAGGCGTTTTGGTACAGTTTACGAGATCACCTAAGCGTTCTAATTCTTAATATTCAAAGCCATGCATACTGAATGCATGGCTTATTCTTATACGAATAATTAATAGATTAATTCATAACGTAAACGAAGATGGTGAAATACATATGGCTGATATTGAAAACCCAACTGGAATAGTAATTTAAATACAGCATTCCACTATGATAAATGCCGAGAGAATATCTAGAGAATAGTTTTATAAAAATCTAGCTTGGGTAATTAATGGGGGTGTATTTAGAATTAAATTTGATATTTATCACATGCTGTCCGACCCAAAATCAGTATTAGCCCAATACTTGGTTTGGAGTAAAACCCAAAGACATATGCATGGTTCTAATGCAGGGGTTTTCTTTCGGTTATCTGAGTGTCAACAACAACCGAAAAGTGATCCACTACTCCTTGGGTTTATCCATTAAGCCAGCCTGTTTTTTTTCTTTAATACGGTAACTTTCCCCTTTGATTTGTAAGATATGTGAATGATGCAAAACGCGGTCTAACATAGCTGAAGTCAATGCCGTATCATTAGCAAAAATCTGTCCCCACACCCAAAGGGCAAGTTGCTGGTTAAGATAATCGGTAACCGAACGGTGAACTCGCATTGCGTGATTAAAATAATGTAATAAGCTGGCAGATATTAACTGAAGCTGTTTTCGGCGTAAGGTAATAGCTCATTGATCCGACTGTTCGGCCAGGTGGGTAAGCGGGTCAATACATCGCGCAACCAGACGTAAGGGTCGTGGCCGTTGAGTTTGGCAGTTTGCAGCAGGCTCATGATACCGGCCATGCGCTCCCCTGTCAGCAGTAGAGAACCTATACTGTGGACAGGTTGAAATTCCGCCGAAAAAATATATAAAAAACAAACAGCATAAGAACATCACCGACCTTGTAGGTCGGTGACGTCACTCAAATAAAACGTTTAATCTTTTTTCTGGTTAAAAATGATTTGATGCTTCTGCAACTCTGATTCCATATCATTGATACAATAGACAATATAGTAAATGTTAAAAATGAATGTGTAGAAAGGATTCATCTTCAACTCGAATTTAAACTCATTTAGCGCATATGCCTGTAACGCAGTTTTAGCCTTAAATGCCCAGATAATGGTCATGACACCAGAAGCAAGCGATAGCAGGGTAGAAGCGTGATCCAATACATTCGCATTATTACTTATTGCTATACCGATATCTGACAACAACCAGCCAAACCCGGTCACGACAGCCAGCCATAACGGATAATCGATAGCAACGAAGTCATTCTTCATTTCTTCCGTTAGCTTCTTCTGGTTCAGATACAGCCACATCATGGGGTAGATACCACCTGTAGCAATAGTGAGGAGGAAGAAGTTAAGCACCTTCGTATTAATGCTATTTTTGAGTGTGTTTACAGTTTTATCGGTCATAATACTCTCCATTTTTTAAAACAATTATTAATTCCAGGTAAACTTTGAGTTTCCCTTATTGGTTTCAATGACAACTTCCTGAGGTCTACACTTGCCGTAATCACTATCTGTAGATACAGTGAAATAATAGACGTCACTGTAATTTAGATCCCAACTGGTTCTTGGAACTTCTTTATCCTCATGTATTTGTTTAGCTTTACTACCATAACGTATACGGTTGAGCATATTCTTTTCTTGTACCTTTGTTTGATAGGTTATTTGTTTCTCATTAACTGAACAACGACCTCGATTGATCGTGATTTTCTGAATCTTAAGTCCATCTACATTACTTATTAGCTGATATTTCCAGAAGTAATACCTCCCTGGAGTAATGTCACGATACTTCTCGGCTAAAGATAATTTAAATAAATCCTCAGCCCTGATGTTACTATTGTTGGCATTGTTGGCATTGTTGGCATTGTTGGCATTGTTGGCATTGTTGGCATTGTTGGCATTGTTGGCATTGTTGGCATTGTTGGCATTGTTGGCATTGTTGGCATTGTTGGCATTGTTGGCATTGTTGGCATTGTTGGCATTGTTGGCATTGTTGGCATTGTTGGCATTGTTGGCATTGTTGGCATTGTTAGTATCAATGATACCTTTTTCAGGCAAGTCATCCCTGATCTCAATTGTCTTAGGCTTACAGTAACTTTTTGAAACTTGATTTCCTTTGCTGTCAATATGAGAAAAAGCCGCTGTAGTTTTTAAATTTTCATCAGTATTATAATCAACGATGACCTTACCATTGATCTCTTCATCGGTTCCAGTTAGTGTAAAATACGGATATTTCATGCCCGTTTCTGTTAATTCTTGTTTGACCCCACCAGAAGAGACGTCGAGTTTAATAACGCTCTCTCCTCCCTCTTCGGGGTCAGCACCAGGCTTTTCGAATCCGATGTAAACCGTATCGCTACTATGGCTTACCGTCATTTCCGCACCAGAGTCGAGAGTACATTTCAGGTCATACTTTTCATTTGCAAAAGTACCAACGGAGAACAGGCTTACAGTTATTACTGTAATACCCCTCATTATTTTTTTCATATTGCCAACCTTGAATAATAAAAAACCCTTAAATAAAAGGGGCGAGTAAGTGTTAACCGAAGAAAAAATCCCACGCTTTCTTTAGTGTTTCCACAACGACTTTTTTGGCAGCTTTCGCCAAGGTGGCTATAGGCTTAGGGATCGGAGCCATATCAATAATTTCATCGATAACCCGATCTACGGTGTCGCCGAAACCGTTTGTTGCTTCTTCTATTACCTTTTCTGTTTTGTGCTCCTTTTTTACCTGTGCTGTAAAAGGGCTTTTTGCTTGCTTTGGGAGAGCCCTCACCATCTCTTCAACCAGGTGAGTGACGTTATAGCCTTCACTAGCAGCTACGGCGACAATCGGATACTCAGTAAATCCAAAACACTGGGTGATGTAATCTTTCTTCGCAGTAATGTTTGCCATCTGCTGAGGAGATGGACAGCAGTTCTGTTCATCCCATTCCCGGAAGGGCTCGATTTTGTCAACCTGGTTCAAAACAAACAGCGTTTTTCCTTTACCTCCTGCGGGTATAAGAACATCTTTGTAAAAATGCTCATCGGCTGAAAATGCGCGATCATCACCTTTGATAACCCAGAGGACCAGATCGAGTTTTGGCATGAGCTCCCTGTAGAGTTTTTCGTACTCGCTGTCACGTTCAGCACTTTCCCCTACGCCTGGTATGTCAACGAGGTAAATCGAACGCTTCCCGAACTGAATGCGCATTTCCTTTATTTCACGGGTACAGGCACCCACATCACTGACCGGGCATTCCTCCCCCATGAAAATAGCGTTGCATAGGCTGGATTTACCCGATCCTGTTTTACCCATGATGCCAATCCTTGGCTCATAGCCGACAATCTCATTAAGCCTGCTGAAAACGAACCTTCTGAGCCCCTCAGGCAAAATATCCACTGCATCCTTAATTGGGTCGTCACTTGATTTTTTGTGGTGTGTTTTTTTGCCAAATTTGTCACCAAATAAATCACCAAACATGCCATTAAAGTCATCACCTGATGTTGCTTTATCTTTCATCTAATCCCTCTCTTCGCTAACCAGCAAAGCTGGCGTTTCACTGCAGAATGCCCTGAATAGCCTTTAAATCCGCAACGGTTGTTTACTGCTTAAAGCCCTCTTCATACATCACCCGTACTTACTTCAACATGAGGTAACTTACTGACAGTAAAAACAAAATAAGACAGCAGACAACGACCAACCAGATGGCATGGATGTAGTGATCTTTTCAGGAAGACAAGGGGGAGTAAAATTGATAATACCGATCGAAATTGCAAAACTGATCTGTAAAACCTATTGATTAAACCGATCGATATATTAAATATAATAGATATTAACTATCAATAATTAAGTACTGATCGTTACAACAGATCGATTGAAAGAAGACTCAGGGATAGGGATAACATAAGGTGAATGCCAACCGGTTGTATTTACTGGTTTAAACCTGCAATAACTCGGACTTATTGTGCTGAGTGGTGCCAGATATCAATCGAAGGTATGTTCACAGTTTCGACATATAAACCGATCAAACAGGACCCCGTCCATTGCTGAGCCTGTAACAGCACCTGCTGTCGCACCAGCGACAAATCGTCCCAACAATGTACCAATAACGGCACCTGCTGCCGTGCCCACTATAGGGACGACAGAACCTATTGCCGCCCCAGTTCCAGCGCCACTGAGCGCTCCTGCAACGCCTCCGGCTATACCTCCTGTCACTCTGCCAATATGGCGCTCACTAATACGTTCAGACCCACATTCTGGGCATATTGTTGTCATTTCTGTATTACTCCTTTTTCAGTACGTTAAAAAAGCAAAAAGGCACCCGAACGTTGGCGAACGGATGCCTGATATTAAGTAATGGCTTATGTACAGTTAGTGGTTATTTAGCTTATAAATCAATGCGATTGACGTATCTGTACTACACTAAGTATTTACGCCGTATAGGCACTGTTATGCCCTCTTATTAAACACACCCTGTACAACGGTTCCGTTCGCCAGAGAGTCAATATAATCCGCATACCACTGCAACATGTCCCTCCGTTGCTCCAGATACTGCGCATGGTTATACGTGCCACGAATAGTGTTCTTATCCACATGCGCAAGCTGTAACTCGATCCAAGCCGTGTTATACCCCTGTTCATGCAGAATAGTACTCATCGTATGCCGGAAGCCGTGCCCTGTTGCCTTCCCGTGGTAACCAAGCCTTTTCAGTACCTGATTGATACTCGCTTCGCTCATCGGTTTAGTGATGTCGTTACGGCCAGGAAAAACCAAGTTGTAACGGCCAGTCACCGCTTGAATCTCACGAAGTGACGCCACAACTTGGTCGGATAAGGGGACCAAATGCGGACGACGCATCTTCATCCTTTCTACCGGCACTTCCCAAACACGTTTATCAAAATCAAACTCTTTCCATTCCGCCTGGCGTAGTTCGACAGTACGCACCCCCGTCAGCATCAAAATACTCGTTGCCAGCCGAGTTATAGGGCTACCAGAATACGCGGCAAGGGCTTGCAAGAAATTGGGTAGTTCATCGGCTAATAGATGGGGATAATGGATGGATTTAGGCGCGGTCAAAGCACTTGCCAGTTCAGAGGCTGGGTTAGTCTCAGCTCTACCGGTAACAATCGCATAGCGAAATACCTGATTACAGGCTTGGCGAATTTTACGCAGTTTATCGAGCACCCCGCGTTTTTCGAGTTTTCGCAGCGAACTGAGTACCTCAAGCGGCTTGATTTCAGCAATCGGGCGTTTACCGATATCAGGAAAGATATCATTCTCGAACGCTTCCATTAAATCTTCGGCATAGCCTTTTGACCAATTGGGACGCTTGTATTCATGCCACTCTAAAGCAATAGCTTTAAAGGTATTATCTACCATAACCTTACGAGCATGCTTTTCGACCTTTTTCTGCTCGCTGGGATCAATGGCATTAGCCACTTGCCGTTTAGCTTCATCTCTCCGCTGCCTTGCTTCAGACAAAGAAATCTCGGGGTAAATACCCAACGCTAACATTTTTTGCTTACCATCAAAACGATACTGCAAACGCCAATACTTGGAACCATTGGGGTGCACCATCAAATGCATCCCTTCACCATCGGTAAGCTTGTAAGGCTTATCCGTTGGTTTTGCACTTCTTACCTTCACATCGGTAAGCGCCATTTGCTGCCCTCCGTTGCTGGTTGTTGGTATAAGATTTCATTGAACAGGAATGTACCATCACATATACCAACAGATAGTACTTGATGTAGGTTGATACGGGTAGAATCAGGTAGAGTTTAAATACGCAGGAATCAGCTAATTCACTGAATTTTAGGCATAAAAAAAGACGTCTATTGACGTCTGTTTACTTCAAAATGGTACGCCCTACAGGATTCGAACCTGTGACCTACGGCTTAGAAGGCCGTTGCTCTATCCAACTGAGCTAAGGGCGCATTGAGAAATGGATGCGGCAACCGAGGTTGCGGGTTGGGATTATACGGTCAGTGGTTATTGAGTCAATGCCTTTTCATAACCTGACGGCAATAGGCGTGTTTTATGGTGATTTTTCGTGCATAACATTCTGATATAACCGATGTTCACTCAAGTTGCCGCCCTCCATCTTTGATTGTATAGAAAGGAAAATACCAGGGTTCTCTGGTTGGTTTTCGCACTAACGCCGATTCAAAGCCTGACAGCGCGCCTCTCTTCTGACAAAATAGGCCTATTCCCCCCGCTTTTGTTAAATGATGGATTTCCTCACTGATGTCAGCAAAGATTATTGATGGTAAAACGATTGCGCAGCAGGTTAGAAATGAAGTGGCTGCACAAGTTAAACAGCGCCTTGCCGCCGGCAAACGGGCTCCAGGCCTGGCGGTGGTGTTGGTGGGCGAGAACCCGGCTTCACAGATTTATGTCGCCAGCAAACGCAAAGCCTGTGAGGAAGTGGGCTTTATCTCGCGCTCATACGATCTCCCCGCGTCTACTACCGAGCCAGAGCTGTTGGCGCTGATCGATAAATTGAATGCTGATACTGAGATCGATGGCATTCTGGTGCAACTGCCGTTACCGGCAGGGATTGATAATGTAAAGGTGTTAGAGCGCATCCTGCCGGATAAAGATGTTGACGGTTTCCACCCTTACAATGTTGGCCGGTTGTGTCAACGCGCCCCCAAACTGCGCCCTTGTACCCCACGGGGTATCGTCACCTTGCTGGAACGCTACAATATCGATACCTATGGCCTGAATGCCGTGGTGGTAGGAGCGTCCAACATTGTCGGCCGCCCAATGAGTATGGAGCTGCTGCTGGCCGCCTGTACCACCACCGTGACCCATCGTTTCACCAAGAATCTGCGCCACCATGTGGAACATGCGGATCTGCTGATTGTCGCCGTCGGTAAACCCGGGTTTATTCCTGGCGAGTGGATCAAACCGGGTGCAATTGTGATCGATGTCGGTATCAACCGCCTGGAAAGTGGTAAAGTCGTCGGGGATGTAGATTTTGAAGCCGCCAGCCAACGGGCAGCCTATATTACGCCGGTGCCGGGTGGTGTCGGCCCAATGACGGTAGCAACACTGATCCAAAATACCTTGCAAGCCTGCGAGGAATATCACGACATTCAACCTAACTAAGTTAAGGCAGTATGGACATTTTTAATCTGGAAAATCACCCTCACGTCGAACTGTGTGATCTATTGAAGTTACAGGGCTGGTGTGACAGCGGCGGTGGTGCTAAAGAAGTGATCGCTGAAGGGTTGGTAAAAGTTAACGACCAGGTGGAAACACGTAAACGCTGCAAAATCGTTGATGGCCAAAAGGTCAGCTACCGCGGCATGAACGTGATGGTTAAAGCCTGATATTACCTGCCCGCTAAATCATGCCGGGCTAATCTGTAGCCCGGCATGGTTTTAATCAAAAACTCAATGTTCCAGCGCGACGAAACAGACATGGTCAATACTGCGCAACATGCTATACAGATCATGCAGAGTCGTTGGTTTTCTTATCGTCAGTTTAAGGTTCACTTCGATCTTGTTTTTCTTCAGATCACGGATGGTCATCGCATCAATCAAGTTTCTCTGCTGGTTAAGCCTGCTCATCAACAAAGGTAACCCCTCCGTCTCATCCAGAATCAGACGCGCTGTAACCTTGCCCAGATACTGGTATCTGGATTGCAGCAAAACAACGTATGGGCTGAGCTTGATCGCCAATAAAAACAGCGCCGTCGCCAATAATGCGTGCAGATAGAAACTGGCTCCGCAGGCAATACCCACCCCAGCCGATGCCCAAATTATTGCCGCAGTCGTCAGGCCTGAAATGGCATCGTCACGGCGGTGTAAAATGACCCCTGCGCCTAAAAAACCGACTCCACTGATAATCTGTGCAGCCAGTCGCATCGGATCGCTGCGAATATTGGCCGAAATTTCAGCGTAATACTCAGCAGACTGAATAGACACTATCGTCAGCACACAACTGGCAATGGCGATGATGACACAGGTTTTAAACCCAACCGGCTTACCTTTAAACTCACGTTCCAAGCCAATCACGCCGCCGAGAACGAATGCCATAACGATTTTGGTGACCGTTGCCAGATGGAGTGGTGCAAACTCGCCAATCAGTGATAACAAGCTCCCCATGTTGTTTCCTTTTTCTGCAACCCGACATGCACGGCTATGATCTGGCTGTTGCAACTTCTGTCGATGTTTTCTTTTTAGAAAGGTCGTCTTTAAAGAAAACAAGGAAGAACAGTGAAACAACGGCAGCAATAATCGCCGAGAATAACCAGAAGCTTTCCCATTGTGGTAATGCCTGCGGCCCTTTTTCAGTTACGGTATGGTTGAAAATTTGCCCACAAATGGTTGAGGCGAACAAGAGCCCAAAACCATTGGAAACCATAAAACGCAGGCTCTGTGCCTGAGCTCTGATCTCTGGACGTGCTTTACGGTCCACATAGATATCCCCCACCGTAAAGAAGAAATCCCAGCAGAACCCCTGTAACATCAGGCCAATCAACACAAACATGACATTGCTATCCACCGCCGCATGGGAAAACAGCATCGAACGAATAATCCAACTCACTACCCCTATCATCAAGGTGACTTTGAAACCCACTTTCAGTAAAAAGAATGACAACAGGAACATAAAGAGCACTTCAAAAGCGGTTCCTACCTGCATCATTGTCGCTGCATTATCAAAACTCAGCGCCTTAAGGAACACGGGAATATAGGCGGAATAGGCTGTTTTGGGGATCATCAGCACAAAGATGCTCAGCATCAAAATAGTGAAATTGCGATCCTTAAATAGCGCCAAGGCATCCAGGCACAACAAATCACGCCAGGTAAATGCACTGCCTTTGGCCTTCGGCGGGGTATTAGGCAGAGTAAAGCAATATAAACCTAATGCCACGCCAGCTGCCGAAGCGATATACCAGGTCATCGTGTTACCCGAGTAGCCCATCTGCCCAATAATGAAACCAATGGCCATAAAACCAAAGGTGCCAAATACACGGATCACAGGGAAAGATTTTACGCCATTGATATGACTGAAGCTGATACTGTTTGCCAGCGCAGTCGTCGGGTAAAACAACAACCCGACCAGAAAAATCATCACCAGCGTCATAGTCGAGTTATGGGCTTCGATAAACTGCGGTACACAAAGCAGTACCCCGGCATTAATCAGATGCAGGACACCCATCACTTTCTGCGAAGCAAAAAAACGATCAGCCACCATCCCGATAAACAGTGGCGAAAGAATGGTCGCTAGCCCCAGTAGCGCATAAGAAGTACCGATGATGGTCGCCATGCCGTAAGTACTCAGCACCAGCCCCAACGTCATATTCCAAGCTCCCTGCATGAAATACTGCACAAACATCATAATCAACAGGCGAGGCGTTTTATTTAATTCCATGGGACACCTCCCCTATTTAAGGTTAATGGTCAAACCGTCATAAGCAACGGTGATATTTTTAGCAGCACAGGCGGCTACCAGCTCATCGTGCAGTAACTTGCCACTGTGGGAAATATGGGACACCACAATCTGGCTTTCAGCATGCAGGCACGCCATAGTTCGTAACTTTTCTTGTGCTGCAAAAACCGTCTCCAGGCTCATATGATTATCGGTACGGTCATCGCCATTAAAACCATAAGTACATTCCAGCACCGCCAGATCCAACACTTTCCCCTGCAGCCACTGCCAGGTCAGTTCTGGGAACCAGCCAGAATCATGACCATAGAAAATCGTTTTCCCGCCCTTTTCGATCACATATACATAGCAAAACTCCCACTTGGCGTGGTTCGCCAACAGCGGTGTGATCCGATAGCCATGACTTTCCACAGTGACAAACGGTACCAGGCAATGAAAACCAAAACGTTGTTTGCTATAACCGGGCAGCACTGAGGCACAACCATTGATGGCCCGATCATTACCAAAAATCTCCAGCGGATGGTCAATATTAAAGCCGTACCCTTCCATTCGGCTAAACAACTCACCGACATTGAAATGGTCTGGATGAGTATGGGTAAACAACAGATCGGTTAGCCCGTTGGCATCCAGCCCATCACGCAGCAATTGCTGACTAAACTCTGGCGCCATATCAATCAACATCCCCTCATCAATCATCACCGAAGAGTGGGTACGTATATCTTTCCCTTTTAGAATACGAGCTTGCTGGCAATGCTCGCAGCGGCAAAATGGATTAGGGATACCTTCAGATGCTGCCGAACCCAAAAAGTGTATTTTCATTTTTTATCCTTTTATTCAGTGAGTTAATTACTCTCATTCCCATTATTTCAAGATGCAGCCAGACAGTGGCTTGCTACATCCCTGGCCAACACACAAAGCACTTTGGAACGTGTCAATAATAAACATCAGGGTAAAAATTAAACAATAGCGTTGACGCATTTTGGTGACAGCACTCAAAATATTTAAATAAATAGCTTAATATCATATTGTTAAATAAATATTACAACTTATGGAGATTGTAGTGACAGCCCATATACCGCCTGTAAAAAGAACAAGTAGTGACCGTATTTTTATGGAACGATCCAAAATTAGGCATTCGATTTGAAGAACTTACGTGGTGGGGATAAAAAAATCGCGATAGCCCTGTGACCTTGCTAGTATTAGCATCAACACAGATTGGTAGGCGTGATAATAAAAATGGCGACAATCAAGGACATAGCAAAGCTGGCAGGGGTTTCCCACGGCACAGCCTCCAACGTATTGAACAACCGTGGCAACGTGAGTGTTGAAAAAATTGAAGCCGTGAAGCAAGCCGCCCAACAGATGGGTTATCAGATCAATGCTCAGGCGCAATCACTACGCACCAGTAAAAACAGCGGTATTGCCTTGATCTTGCCTAACATCAACAGCGAACAATATCACCAGCTGTTTCGCGGTCTTCAACAATCGTTAACTTTGTCCGTTGTTGGTACGCTTGACTTGTATATCAGCAACGACCTGCCGACTAAAGAAATTGAGATCCTGCAAACACTGGCGGCCAAATCCTACCAAAGCATCGTCACTGTTTCTTGCCTTAACGACAGTGAAATCTATTATCAGACGCTGCGTTTACCCGCCGAGCAGATTCTGTTTGTTTATCGACATCCCCTGCAAGCCAAGACCCGATTCAGCCTCGATTTTTGCCAAGCAGCAACCGCCATTGCCACCACCATTGCCCAGCAACATCCTCAACAAGTCGGTATATTTTGCGAGCCTCTTACTTATACCCATAGCCACCAGTTTGTCGATTCACTGAAAATCACACTGGCGCGGTTAAGTCCTTCGACCGAGTTGATCACCATCCCGTCACCAGCCAGTGAATGCCACACCGCTGCATTTGCCTTTTTTAATGGTCAACCACCGTCAATACTGGTGGCACAAGACAGCGAAAAAAGCCGTTGTCTGACTCAAGCTGCCTACTTGGGTAGTACGGGCCCCTGCCCCCCCATCTGGCAATTGAGCGACTGTGAACCGGCAGTGATAGTGAATCAATATAACTATCAGATGGATTACGCACGCTTGGGGCAAGAAATCGCGCGCTATCTTGAAAATTCGGCCCCGCAATCAACTGAGCAAGTACTGACCAACCGCGGATTCGCCCTTGATGTTCAGCCAAAACCACGGACGACGGCTGCAGGGGAAACGCTGAATATGCTCATTCTGCCAAGCCCCTCAACTGATGCGTTAAAAAAGCTACTGCCACATTTCTATCGCCAAAGTGGTATCAAGGTAAACCTGGCTATTTATCCCTATGACGAAGTGTTTACTATTCTTTCTAATCTGCATCTGCACCCCTATTACGACCTGCTGCGTATCGACATGGCCTGCTTCCCTTGGTTTGCTCAACAAGCACTCACACCGCTGGCAGACATTTCGCCTGAGTTGCCTAGCTTACTGGAAAACTTTCCAGCGGAGGTTAACCACCACTTCAGCCTAATCGGCGAAGAGGCCTACGCGTTACCCTTTGATGCCAGCACACAACTGTTGTTCTACCGCCGCGACCTGTTTGAAGACGCCACCATCAAGCGCATGTTCTATGAGAAAACCGCTAAAGAACTGAAAGTTCCCACCACCTTTGCAGAATTTGATGCTATTGCTGCCTTTTTCAGTGCCATTCATCAACCGGGGGATCCACAACGACCGATGGGGTCATCAACCACATTAGGGAGTTCAGGCTTGATCGCCACCGAATACCTGTTGCGTTATTACGCGCTAGGTGGGCGGTTAGTACAGCAAAATAGTCCGATTCAACTCGAACCCAAGCTCGCCATTAGCGCTTTGCAGCAATATCTGCAACAGCTTACCGTTACTTGCAATCTGCACAGTGAATGGTGGAACAGCTCAGTGGCGCAATTTGAGCAAGGGCAGCTGGCGATGCTGATCATGTATATGAATTTGTTTAATGACGTGGCACATAGCCCACTATCTCCAGCCATTGGCTATGCGCCAGTACCCGGTGATAAACCACAGATGGGGGGCGGAACCTTAGGGATGTCGCGTTTTAGCAAAAAGAAGGAACCAGCAGCGCAATTTTTTCACTGGCTATATTCAGCGGAAATCACCGAACATCTGGTACTGCTTGGTGGTAATAGCGCCCACCGCTGTATCTATCAGAACCAGCGCATTTTGCATCACTACCCATGGTTTAACTTATTACGTGATAGCTCAGGTACTGGCATCCGTGAATCTCGCGGATTGCAAGGACAACGCTTCAATCTACGCCATGCGGAGATCATTATTGGGCAAGGGATCACTAACGTACTGAACCAAATGATGAGCCCAGAACAGGCCATTGATTATATCAATCAGCGTCTGCATAACGAGGCGCATGTCTGAGCATTGAACGGCAAGCTGTAGGGCAATACCCAACCGATAAAGAAGTCAGGTACTGAACATAGTCCGCCTACAACTTGAATAGTAATGGTATAGAACGCGCTAAAACGCGGCCCGATAGAGTGCTGCAATCTCTTCCAAGGTGGCGGTGCGCGGGTTACCACCGGTACAGACATCATCAAATGCCGCCTGCGCCAGTTGTGCAATATCTTCTTTTCGTACACCTATCTGTTCAAGCGAAGCGGGGATGCCCACATCCTGGTTGAGTGCTTCAACCGCGTTCACCGCTAACTCACGCGCCTGATCCAAGGTCGCTTGTGAAACATCCACCCCCATTGCCTGGGCGATTTGGCGGTATTTCTCCCCGGTAAATTGCGCGTTATAGCGCATGATATGAGGCAGTAAAATCGCGTTAGCCACGCCGTGTGGCGTGTTATAAAACGCCCCCAGTGGGTGTGCCATACCGTGGACCAACCCTAAGCCCACATTAGAGAACCCCATCCCGGCAATGTATTGCCCTAACGCCATATCTTCTACGGCATCTGAATTGCCAGCCACTGAATCCCGTAATGAACGGGCGATAATTTCAATCGCCTTAAGGTGCAAAGTATCGGTTAATTCCCATGCGCCACGGGTAATGTACCCTTCAATGGCGTGGGTCAGCGCATCCACACCGGTCGCCGCTTTCAGCGCGGCAGGCATGCTGTCCATCATATCGGCATCAATAAAAGCCACTAACGGGATATCATGAGGGTCAACGCAAACAAATTTACGGCGTTTCTCTTCATCGGTGATGACGTAATTAATCGTCACCTCTGCCGCCGTACCGGCAGTGGTAGGAATCGCTAAAATAGGCACGCTGGGGCGTTGAGTGGGCGCGACACCTTCCAGGCTGCGGACATCGGCAAACTCTGGGTTGGCAGTAATAATGCCAATCGCTTTACATGTGTCCTGTGGTGAGCCGCCGCCGATGGCGATCAAGTAATCCGCCCCACTCTCCTTAAATACTGCTAACCCTTGCTGTACTACGCGGATGGTCGGATTGGGCATAACTGCATCAAATATCTGATAATCAAGGCCAGCTTTATCCAGTTTCGAGGTCAATTTTGCAACCACACCACAGGCCACCAAGGTGGTATCGGTGACAATCAACGCTTTACGGTATCCCCGGCGTTTAACCTCGGGTGCCAGTTGGTTGACCGCGCCACGCCCAAACCATGCGGTTTCATTCAAGATCATTCGATTTGCCATAATGAAAAGCTCCGTAGTAAGAAAAACAGTGTCCCGCCGTTTTCGTTTTACTCTTCAACCCGCAGGCCATAGCTCTTAAATTTCTCCAATACAATGGCGATTTCTTCATCAGATAACACCGGTACGGGATCAACAATCGGTAAGATTGACAGATAAAGTTCCGCCAATACTTCAACCTCATGAGCCAGCCACAGCGCTTTTTGCAGATTGGCTTCACACGCGATCATCCCGTGGTGTTGTAATAGCGTGGCTTTACGGTTTTTCAGCGCAACGGCAACTTGCTCAGAAAGCGGTTTTGAGCCGAAGGTGGCATAAGGAGCGCATGGGATAGAGTTCCCCCGGCGGCGGCAATCATATAGTGAATAGCCGGGATGGGCCGGTTAAGAATCGAGACCGCGGTGCAATTTATAGCGTGGTTATGCACCACTGCATTGGCATCTGGCCGTGTTTGATAAACCGCCTGATGAAAACGCCATTCACTGGAAGGGACCTTGTCTGCTTCATGTTTGCCGTTGCCATCAATATAGACGATGTGCACAGGCGTCAGATCCTCATAGGGAATACCGCTGGGGGTAATCAGCATACCGTCTTGGTAACGCACACTCACATTACCCGCCGTGCCTTGGTTAAGCCCCAAGCGAGTCATCTCTAAGCAGGTGTGAATAATGTCGTGAGCGAGTTTATCTCTTGCCATTTTTTGCCTCGTTGCTCAAATTAAAAATCAAGTGAAGGTATGCACTGATATTCAACCGGCCTCAGTTAATAATAAAATTTCAGATAAAAATATGTGACAAAGCTCAATATAATCGCCCTATTTATTTAAAAACAGAATCACAACAGCAATAAAAAATGCCCGTTTAAGGTTAATTAATCGCAAACGGGCATTTGTTAGCTGGCGTTTTAAATAAATGGGTACCTGCCGGTAAAAATAAGGTCAATAAATAGGGTTAACCGGCAGATTTAAGGCGAGAATAATGATCAGAGGTTACAACGACGCTTAATCAGTTTCATGGTCACTTTTTCTGTACGTCGTGCGGGTTGACCATCAATGGCCTGTTGCATTAATTCAAATGCTTTTTCTGCCCAGGTATCTTCATCCTGTTGCATTGACCAGACATTATTGGATAAAAAGCCCAGCATCGGGTGTTCATCAAAGGTACCGATATTAATATGATGTGGGATATCACCACAGTGCTCACGAAGCGCTTTGATCGCCCCTTCCAACATGGGTAACGATGAAGCAATAAAGGCTTCTGGCACACCGCCGCGAGCAATAAGTTGCTTCATCAATTGTGCGCCACCTTCAGGGGTATTTTCATCCGTTTGCTCAACCCATTGTGGCTCACCGGGGTGCTCCTGCTGTAATGCGTGCAGATAACCCTGTAGTCGATCATTAATGCTCGGCAACGCGGTATCTCCTACTAAAAACCACAGCGGGGTTTTAGCTGCTTGCAACATCGCTTCGGTTAGCATGACCGCCCCGGCAAAGTTATCTGACTCAACCAGGGCGTTATCGGTAAATTTAAAATCGCGATCCAGTAACACCAGCGGTTTTTTTACCTGCCGTAAATGATGCTGCTGATTTTCCAGTGTGGAAGGGGTAATAAACAGGCCATCAACATTACGGGCAATCAACGCGGTGACCAATTTATTTTCATAATCGACATCATTATAAGTACAACTGATCATTAACTGAAAGCCGGATTTACGGCAACGTAATTCTAGTTTTTCTGCCAGTGTGGCGAAGAATACGTTTGAAATACAGGGAATAATTAACCCTAAGGTGTCGGTTTTATTTAATTTCAGGCTACGGGCAGAATGGTTAATCGTATAGCCATAACGCTCTACATGCTCATTAATCCGGGCTTGTGTTTTAAGGCTAATGCGATACTGCTGCGCTTTATTACTTAATACCAGCCTCACGGTTGTAACTGACAAATTCAGGTCAGTTGCAATCTGTTCTACTGTCTTGGCCATTACTGTTTTTCCCGGAGATATCTGTTATTGAAAATTATGGTCATTATATAACAGATGTTCAATACATATAGCCAAGTTAACTCAAACTAGCGGATTGTTGGTTACGCAGGGGGTACACACCGGTGTATCCCCTGCGAAGGTTGCTGAACGGTTTGCCGCCCATAGGTAAATCAGATGATTCAAGGCAACGCTATTGTTTCTTACCAAATGGGTGCAGTAACTTATCTACCGCTGGCTCGTTAACATTCTTCATGCTGACGTATTTCACCGGGATATCGATCACTTTGGCCACCGTTTTTCCATTGATGGCGTCATCAAGCGCTTTAATCCCCTGATAGCCGATCTGGTAGGCATCCTGCACCACAAAGCCCTGAATAACCCCCGACTTCAAGAAGTTGATGATGGCTTCGGTACTGTCAAACCCTACTACTTTCACCTTGCCTTTAATGCCTAAGCTATCCACCGCGTTTGCCACCCCTAAGGTAGACCCTTCGTTGGTGGCATAGACCCCCGCCAGATCCGGGTTGGCTTGCACCATGTCGATGGTTTTATCCATCGCTTTCTGTGGATCACCATCACTGTATTGAACCGCTAGTACTGTTACCTGCGGATACTTCTCCTTCATCTGCTTGGCAAAGCCTTCGGTACGTTCAATGGCCGAAGTGGTGCCAGCAACATGCGCCACCACCCCGACTTTACCTTTGCCACCAATTTCCGCCGCCAGGGCATCGGCTGCCTCGGCACCTGCTTTTACGTTGTTGGTCGCGACAAAGCTAACCGGTAATGAAGAGTTCACACCGGAATCAAAGGTGACCACTTTGATGCCATTTTTATTGGCGGTTTCTACCAAAGGCGCCAAGGCGTTGGCATCCAGCGCGGCTAGCAGAATGCCATCTGGATTTTTCGCCATAGTATTTTCCAACAACTGGATTTGTTCAGCGATTTGCGTTTCATCCGCTGGGCCAACAAAACTGGTGGTGACACCAAGCTGTTTCGCGGCATCTTCCGTCCCCATTTTCACTGTCTGGAAAAACTCGTGCTGATAGCCTTTACTCACCACTGGAAGTGATAATGTTTTGCTGTAGGCGGTGCTGGCCAGCAGCGTGGTCAGTAATACGGTACTTAAAATAGTTTTATTCTTCATGTAACTAGCTCCGTATGTTGTGGTTTTTATTGCCGAGTAACGCGGTTTTTTCTGCTGTTATTTCAACAAATGTTATTTCATCAGGGTTAACGCATTTTTTTACGTAATGTATCGAGATAGACCGCAGCCACGACCACAATGCCCATCGCCACCATTTGCCAGAATTGAGAGACGCCCATCAGGTTAAGGCCGTTTTTCAGCACACTCATGATAAATGCACCAATAATCGTGCCGCCGATGGTACCCACGCCCCCCATCAGGCTAGTACCACCAATAACCACAGCGGCGATGGCTTCAAGTTCATAGCCTACCCCCACGGTGGGTTGCCCAGAGTTCAAGCGCGAAGCGAGGATCACGCCTGCAATACCAGTCAACAAACCACAGAAGGCATAAACGAACACTTTCACCCGCTGAACTTTAATGCCGGATAAATGCGCTGCGACTTCATTGCTCCCCACCGCATAGACATAACGGCCAATCACTGTTTTCTTAAGAATGTAGGCGGCAATTAATGCGATGATCACCAGGTAAAATACCGGGTAAGGCAACACGTCGAACAAGCGCCCTTGGGCAAGCAGTTTAAAAGTTGGATAATCAGAGAAGTAAATGGCTCGCCCATCCGTCATCACCATATTGATGCCGCGCACGGACATCATCAGCCCGAGGGTGGCGATAAACGGCGGAATGTTGCCACGAGTCACCAGCAGCCCATTGACGCAACCGCAAAGCCCACCCGCTAGCATGCCGGCAATCACACAAGCTATCAGCGGCATACTAAAAGAAGCACACAGCCCAACCACCACACCGGCAAACGCCACCACTGATCCTAATGAAAGGTCAATGCCGGAGGTGATGATCACGTAAGTCACGCCAATCGCCATTATGCCAATCACCGAGGTTTGCAGGGCGATGGTCATAATATTTTCAGTTTTAAAAAAGTACGGCGAACTGAAACTAAAAAAGATCACCAGTAATACCAGACTTAATAAAGGTGCCAAGCGCATCAGCAGGGCTTTATTGATTTTACGCGGTTTCGCCAACGGGGTGGCGGGAGTTAATGAGTCGGTCATGATTCAATCCTCTAACGTCGCATATTTCATGATACTTTCCTGTGTGGCGCTGGCGTTATTTAACTCGCCAGTAATGCGGCCATTGCGCATCACTAAAATACGGTCACACATGCCAATAATTTCCGGTAATTCTGAGGAGATCATGATGATAGATTTCCCTTTTTGTACTAATCGGTTCATTAATTCATAAATTTCCAACTTTGCGCCAACATCAATGCCGCGTGTTGGTTCATCGAAAATTAAAATATCGGTGTCTTTGCACACCCACCGGGCAATAATTATTTTTTGCTGGTTCCCTCCACTTAAATAGAGCGCAGCCTGTTGTAAATGGGGCGTTTTAATCCTCAGCGTTTTCACTAATTGCTGGCTGACCTCATGGCACTGCTTTTCTTTAACAATCCCAAATTGATTGGAGTATTCAGGGAAGTTACCCAGCATGATATTCAATTCAACTGACAGGCCAAGCGCTAACCCCTCTTTTTTACGGTCCTCCGTCAAGTAGCCAATGCCCTGCTCAATGGCCTGAGAAACATGGTTAATGTGAGTTAATTTCCCATTGAGCCACACTTCGCCACCATCAATTTTATCGGCACCAAATATTGCTCTGGCCAGTTCCGTCCGCCCTGCGCCCATTAACCCAGACAGGCCGAGGATTTCGCCGCGATAAAGAGTGAAATTAATATCCCGCAATACCTCTTTACGCTGCAGGTTTTTCACTTCCAGCACTTTATCTTTACCGGTGAAAGCCGGGCGACGCGGGTAAATATCCCCCAGTTCGCGCCCCACCATCATCGCGATCAGGTCGCTAATCTGTACCGAGTCATAATCCACCGTGGCGATAAACTTGCCATCGCGCATCACCGTGGCCCGGTCAGCAATCAGCGCCAGCTCCTCAAGGCGGTGGGAGATATAAACCACACCAGTACCCTGTGCTTTGAGTAAGCGCGTCACCTGGAACAGGCTATCGATCTCACTTTCTGTCAATGCGGCAGTGGGCTCATCCATGATCAACACTTTGGCATTAACCGAAATCGCTTTAGCAATTTCCACCATTTGTTGCTGAGCCACAGTAAGGTCCGCCACCCGCGTTTCCGGTTTTACTTTCAAATTTAACTTCGCCAGGATATCAATCACCTGGGCGCGTTGTTTTCTGACATCTAATTGCCAACGGTTATTCTTACAAAACTCCCGGCCAATAAAAATATTCTCTTCCACCGTTAAGTCTGGGAACAGATTAAACTCCTGGTGAATAATGGTGATCCCTAAGTTTTGCGCTATCAGTGGGCTGGGGAATGCCACCTTATTACCTTCAAAAATAATTTCCCCTTCATCTTGCTGATAAACTCCAGAAAGAATTTTCATCAGTGTTGATTTACCCGCACCATTTTCCCCTAGCAGTGCATGAACTTCTCCACGACGTAAATTAAAACTGACGTTATTTAATGCCACCACACCGGGAAACCGCTTGGTAATATGATTCATCTGCAAAAAATTATCTGACATGGCGCTTTCTTTCCCTTGAATCAAGTGTCGCAATAGGTAGAAAACGGGAAAGACACATGCCCATCAGATCAGGGGTTGGCTGGCATGGAGACTATTTTTCGCCAGAACCTGGGGCATAGAACCCGCTCGACATTTTTAGCTAACTCGAATTAGCAATTTCTAGATAAACCTATGCAAACTCCGTCATCCAGACAAACACTTTGACGTCAAATTGTGATGACGCTCAACTGAAATAGTTTACTTCAATGAAAATAAACAACTTTTTTTATTTACCTCGGTTTATGCCTTTTCCCTATTAACCGATATTGCGCCGAGTCGTGAAAGACATCACAGTTTACGAATAAAAATATTGTCTATATCACTGACAGATATCTATGCTACATCGAGTTAGCAAAACAAAAAGCAGTGCTATTTCACGCTATTTATGCTGTCAGCAGCGCGAAATGCTATCACCTAAAACAGTTAAAAGATTTATCAGCGCGAGGGATCACAATGAACCGTTTAACGACTTTACCCAAGATTGGTATTCGCCCAGTGATTGATGGGCGCCGTATGGGGGTACGCGAGTCACTCGAAGAGCAAACCATGAAAATGGCACAAGCCACAGCTCAGCTATTGAGTGAACAGTTACACCACCCCTGTGGCGCTCCTGTTGAGTGCATTATTGCCGACTCTTGCATCGCCGGTATGGCGGAGTCTGCCGCCTGCGAAGAAAAGTTCAGCCGCCAAAATGTCGGACTCACCATCACAGTGACCCCCTGCTGGTGTTATGGCAGTGAAACCATCGATATGGACCCATTACGCCCCAAAGCTATCTGGGGGTTTAATGGCACAGAACGCCCAGGCGCGGTCTATTTGGCTGCAGCACTGGCTGCCCATAGTCAGAAAGGCATTCCGGCCTTCTCCATTTACGGCCATGACGTGCAGGATAGTGGCGATAACCAGATCCCTGCTGATGTACAACAAAAACTGCTGCGCTTTGCCCGCGCTGGCTTGGCTGTCGCCAACATAAAAGGCAAAAGTTATCTGTCAGTTGGCGGTGTTTCAATGGGGATTGCCGGTTCCATTGTTGACCACAATTTCTTTGAATCCTGGCTCGGAATGAAAGTACAAGCGGTGGATATGACCGAACTACGCCGCCGCATTGATCAAAAAATTTACGATGAACAGGAACTGGCACTGGCGCTGGCATGGGCAGATCAACATTTCCGTTTTGGACCAGATTTGAACTCGGAACAGTATCGGCGCTCACCAGAAAGCAACCGCGCGGTTCTGCGTGAGAGTTTGCTGATGGCCATCTGTATCCGTGACATGATGCAGGGTAACCCGGCTTTGGCAGAAAAAGGTTTCACTGAAGAATCATTAGGCTACAACGCCATTGCTGCCGGTTTCCAAGGTCAGCGCCACTGGACAGATCAATACCCTAACGGTGATACCGCAGAAGCCCTGCTCAACAGTTCATTTGACTGGAACGGGGTGCGTGAACCCTTAGTTGTCGCCACCGAAAACGATAGTCTCAACGGTGTTGCCATGCTGTTCGGCCATATGCTGACCGGCACCGCACAGGTGTTTGCCGATGTCCGTACCTATTGGTCACCTGAAGCGGTTAAGCGTGTCACCGGTAGTGAACTGACTGGTCAAGCCAAAAACGGCATTATCCACCTGATTAACTCCGGTTCGGCAGCGCTGGATGGCACCTGCCGCCAATCAGACAGCCAGGGTAATCCCACCATGAAGCCGCACTGGCAAATCAGCCAGCAAGAAGCCGACCAGTGCCTGCAAGCAACGCAATGGTGCCCGGCAATTCATGAATATTTCCGTGGCGGTGGTTACTCCTCCCGTTTCCTGACCCGGGGTGGCGTGCCATTTACCCTGTCACGGGTCAATATCGTCAAAGGTGTTGGGCCAGTGCTACAAATTGCCGAAGGCTGGAGCGTTGAATTACCCGCAGAGATGCACAACGCTCTGGACAAACGCACCAACGAAACCTGGCCAACCACTTGGTTTGCCCCACGCCTGACAGGCAACGGACCTTTTACTGATGTCTATTCAGTAATGGCTAATTGGGGGGCCAACCACGGCGTACTGACCATCGGGCATGTTGGCGCTGATCTGATTACCCTGGCCGCCATGCTGCGTATTCCCGTCTGTATGCATAACGTGGAACAGAGTGACATCTATCGCCCGTCCGCCTGGGCGGCACATGGTATGGATCTAGAAGGCCAGGACTACCGCGCCTGCCAGAACTATGGCCCGCTGTATAAGCGCTAACACCGTCATTGCCAAATAGTGGCGTGGTGTATCCCCCGTTGAGGCAAGTTGCAGCCAAGCTCGTCTTCTGCAGCTTGCCTGGCAACGGGTAAACGAGGAATCATAATGAACCGTGATATTGTCATTGTCCTGGATTGCGGTGCCACCAATGTGCGCACTATTGCGGTAAATGCGCAGGGAGAAGTGGTCGCCAAAGCGGCCACCCCCAATACTAGCCAACCCGCAATGGAAAACGACCAGTGGCATATCTGGTCACTGGACGACATATTGCAGCGTTTCGCTCAGTGCAGCCAGCAGATCGCCCCACAGTTGCAGGGGGATCGTATTCATGCACTCACAGTGACCACTTTCGGTGTTGATGGGGCGCTGGTGGACGCAAACGGGCAACTGCTCTACCCGATTATTAGCTGGAAATGCCCACGAACAGCGGCGATTATGGCAAATATTGCTGACTACATTACGCCAAGCGAATTACAAACCATTTCAGGCATCGGCCAATTCAGCTTTAATACCTTGTACAAACTGCTGTGGTTAAAGCAGAACCATCCTGAATATCTGGAACAGGCCCACGCTTGGCTATTTATCTCTTCTTTGATCAACCAGCGCCTCACCGGGGAATTTACCACTGACCGCACCATGGCGGGCACCAGTCAACTGCTTGATGTGCGTGAAGAACATTTCAGCAGTACCATTTTGCAGCGTATCGGTCTGCCCGCAACGCTATTCCCTCCGTTAATCAGTGCGGGTGAACAGATTGGTCGTCTGTTGCCACACATGGCTGAACGTTTAGCGCTGCCTGCCGGTATTCCGGTGATTTCCGCCGGGCATGATACTCAATTTGCCCTGTTTGGCTCCGGTGCCGGGTTACAGCAACCGGTGTTATCGTCCGGCACCTGGGAAATTCTGATGGTGCGCACCCCGCAGGTAAATACCTCGTTATTACCGCACTTTTCAGGTTCAACCTGCGAGCTGGATAGCTGCCAGGGTTTATTTAACCCCGGCCTGCAGTGGCTGGCATCGGGGGTGCTGGAATGGGTGCGGCAACTCTACTGGCGCAATGAGGCGTTGCCTGAGGTTTATGGGCAGATGATTGCTGAAGCGCGTGCAATCCCCCCCGGTTCAGAAGGTTTGCGTATGAATTGCCACTTGCTCGATCAGCAGGCACAAGCGGGCTGGTACGGTGTTGGCTTACATACCGCGCGTGGCCATTTTTACCGCTCTGCACTGGAGGGGCTGAGCTGGCAACTGCGCCATAACCTGTCGGTGCTGGAACGAATTGGTGGCTTCAAGGCCGAGGCATTGCAACTGGTTGGTGGCGGTAGCCGTAATACCTTGTGGAACCAAATCAAAGCCGATGTGCTGAATATGCCAGTCAAGGTGCTGCAAGAAGCTGAAACCACCGTGCTTGGGGCCGCCATGTTTGCCTGGAGTGGCGCGCGGTTCTACCACACGGCGGAAGAAGCCCGGCAGCAGGTGAATTATCGCTATCACACGTACTATCCCGGTGAGCAAAGCGCTTTATACCAGAGTTTCGCTGCTGAGCACTGATGATTTTAGAAGGAACCGACGATGCTAAAAAATATCTCCCCATTGATTTCGCCCCAGTTATTAAAAACCCTCGCCGAAATGGGCCATGGCGATGAAATCATTTTCTCTGATGCCCATTTCCCAGCTCACAGTTTAGGGCCGCAGGTGATCCACGCAGACGGTTTAGCCGTCAGTGATCTGCTCGCTGCTGTTATTCCCCTGTTTGAGCTCGACAGCTACGCGCCACCTCTGGTGATGATGGCCCCGGTAGCGGGCGATGCTCTGGACCCTAGTGTAGAACAGCGTTATTTGCAGGCACTGTTTGGTGCTGGGCCTACGACGCCACAGCCGATAGTGCGCATCGACCGTTTTGCGTTTTATCAACGAGCAAAAACAGCGTTTGCGATTGTTATCACTGGGGAAAGGGCAAAATATGGCAATATCTTATTGAAAAAAGGGGTTACCCCTGCATGAAAATGGCGCGTCATCAGCGTATCGTACAACTGCTGCGGCAGCATGAAACCTTGGCGACCGAAGAACTCGCCACACGTTTATCTGTCAGCAAGGAAACCCTACGACGCGACCTGAATATGCTACAAGCGCAAGGTGAAATCATTCGCCAGCATGGGCGAGCCAAGATCATTAAACGCGATACCCAAGACAGTGGCGACCCCTTCAGTGCCCGGTTGAAAAGTCACCTCAGCAGCAAAGCGGATATCGCCCGCCAGGCTCTCTCGTGGATCGAACCCGGCATGCTGATTGCGCTTGATGCCAGCTCAACCTGCTGGTATCTGGCGAAACAACTGCCTGATATCGACCTCACCGTGTTCACTAACAGCGTGCGTATTTGCCAGGAACTGACCAAACGCCAGCATATTCAACTGATCAGTTCAGGTGGTCTGCTGCAACGAAAATATGCCTGTTATGTTAATCCGGCCCTGGTTTCCCAGCTCAAAGCCTTGGAAATCGACCTGTTTATCTTCTCTTGTGAGGGTCTTGATAAACAAGGTGTGTTATGGGATTCCAACAGCACTAACGCCGAATTCAAATCCCTGCTGCTTAAACGCGCCCTGCAATCCTTGCTGCTACTAGACAAAAGTAAAATCAACCGCACCAGCGAGGTAAAAATTGGCAACTTGGCAGAGGTGGTGAGCGTGATTTCCAACCCAGAAGATATCACTGCCAGCAACTAAAAAACGGCGGCACTCGTCGTGCTGACTTCGTTGTTCCTACCTCGTCTTACCCTACTCGCCGCTGGTAACAGCTACAGAAGAAATCACTCACCAACATCATATAGTCAATTGTATTGGGATAATGAAAAAAACCCGGGTGAACTACGCATAAAACAGACCTGTATAGCAAAAGAGCTTTTTTATTAACCCGTTCATTTACTTTTCTATACCTTGTCTTACGCTTAATGATGCGCAATACATCAACTTTTATTGATCTTACTGAGTAAGCACCGTTCAAAGATGAGCAAAATCTTGCTTTTTTTTCTAACTGGTTGTTTTTATTAACTGAATGGTTTTATTCACTGAATGCTTATCCCAATAAGTGTCATAAATACAGTCAGTTAGGGTCAGAAGTCAACCTGTACGCGCAACTTGTCAGGGGTCGATTCAGACCAAAATCAAGGTAGTACGTGAAATAGCTCCGCTGGAGGCGGTTTTTATAGTTGGCTTTATTTCACATATAAAAACAAATGGTTATCAGAAATAAATCCATTATGTCTAAGAGGCTTGTGTATGAACAAAGTTTACAAGGTGATCTGGAACGCGGTATTACGTATTTTTGTGGTTGCCAGCGAGTTAGCGAAGAATAAACAGAAAAAATCCTCTTCTGGTAACTGCCTATTGCCTGATAACCCCCAGCGATTGCACACCCTCAACAATAAAAAAAGTAAGCTATTTAAAATCAGTGCGATAACCGCAACATTGTTGAGTGTATTCGCGCCTTTCAGCCCGGTTTATGCCATCACACAGCAGCAATGTCTTGATATGGGCATCGCTTGTGCCTTGATAAATAACCGGGCAGATTTACTCGAAGCTCTAAGCCCAACCGGCACCGCCACCACGTTGTTATTAACTCAAAATGTCAATTATGCTGGAGCAGCCGTAGTTCCTATTTCTCAAAACCGTTCTAATCGGCAAAACATCATTATTGATGGTGGTGGCCATTCGATAACCTTTGGAGTCATGGCCTTCGAAGTTCCTGCTGCGGATAACGTCCCCCCTACTAACTGGCCCGGTCAAAACGCCACACTCACTTTCACAAACTTCAGTAACTTTATCTCTACCACAGGGACAACGGGTAGTGCTCACCTGGTTTCAGCACAGATTGTCGCGCTCAATATGACCGTGATTATGGAAAATAACGCTATACTGCTGAATAACAAACTGGTGGCATTTGGCCCTGATACACCCTCTGGTACCCCTAATAATAACAGTATTCTACGCTTGGGGGATAATGGCCCCAGTGTGCTCAATATGGGGGCGTTCCGCCAATGGGCTGTCGCCAGTAAAGTAGAACTGACCGGTACATTAGCCCTAACCATTATACCCGGCGCTTTCCCTGCGGTATTTTGGAGTAACGCTAACGCCGCAAACAGCACCATTCATTTTACTGATACTGCTGATGTCAGTTTCCTGAGCTCCGTTGCCGGCAACACCAATGTCCGTTTAACCAATGGGCCGGCTAATAGCACCTCACCAGATAATGCCACCTATAATTTTATTATTGATGATGGTGCCAAAGTTAACCTGAATATTACCGGGCAGAATGTGCTGGGGATCTCTAACTTTGGTGTACAAATTGGCTCTTACGACCCACTCACCGGGTTTGGCCCTGGAGCCGTTGTCCAGCTTAACAACTGGAGTAATACAACTGTCCCCGCCCCGGTGATTAACCATCAGATCAGTAATCTTCCTAGCACTAATGCCACCGCAGCCATATTCAACGGCCCAACCTCACCGTATGATGTTATTTATAATTTGGCAACAGGTTCAATTATTGTTGCTGCCAACAACACTCTTGTCTCGGGCATTATCGCGCGAAAAACCACCGGCACGGGGAATATTTATATTCGCTCTGGCGCACTGATTTCAGATGGTACCGCGAATGTTTCTTTGGGTACCGGGATTACAGCAGAAACCACCGCCACAACAGCAACCGGTAATATTTTAGTCAAAAACGAAGGCACCATTCTTAAAGCCACCGGTATTTTGCAAAGAATCAGCTCTACGGTTGGCACGGGGAAAGTTATTAACCAAGGAGTTATAACCAGTACCGTAGCGGGTATTAACTTGCTGAGTAATATACCAGACAGAATCGCCATGAGTATTGATAATACCAATGGGGTTATCAATGCCAATAGTGGCTCAGCAATTAATGTTGGTAGTGCCAATATTGATCTGGATTTGCTTGGTGGGGATATTAATGTTAATGGCACTGACCCTGCGATTAACGTTAACCCAGATAACGCTGGAACTCACACGATCACTGGCGTCAATGTTAACATTAATAGCGATGCTACTGCGATCACCTCAGGTTCGCTGTCTACCTTTAACCTTTATGATAATACTTTTTCTACTATCGACGGTGCATTATTTAAAGAAATAAGCGGGTTAAACTTCCTTTATGGCACCCGAAACAACATTATTAATATTTCAGGTGCAGGAAGGGGGATTTACCGGAGTTTTAATGGCATCGACCTTACTAATGCCTACTTAACCATTAATGCTAACGGTGCGGGAAGTATCGGTTTAAGTACCGCAGGTGTTCAGGATGGTGATGCAAATATTATTGTGGGTACCAATACCATTATTAATTCTACCGCAGGCAGTGCCATTGATTTTCAGAATGGGATACCCCAAAGCCTGACAAACTATGGTGAGATCAATGGCAGTGTTTCCATGGGGAACAGTGGGAACACCATTATCAACAATGGCACATTATACTCGCTTGATAGCGGAAGCGGTGATGATACCTTAACCTTCAACCCTAATTCTATCAGTCAGGGGTTAATTGATCTTAGCGATGGTAATAACACCGTAAATATTTATGATGGTTCTTATGTTAATTCAATTAATACCGCCAGTGGCGATGATATTTTCAATATTATTGATTTAACGCCCAATAGTAACACCATGTTAGGTGGCCTTGATGCCGGGGCTGGGAATAACACGCTTAACTTTATTAATTCTATTCGAGCCCTTAACCTTGCCACCCGGTTAGAAAATTTCAATAATATTAATATTGATGCCACATCAATCATTACCTTAGCCGATAGCAACAATATCAGTAGCGGTAGCCAAGTTAATTTAACCGACACCACCAGTCAGTTATTATTTGGCGATACCTACAATGGACAATTCGGCGGCATTCTGGCGGGCACTGGGGCCGCCACAGTACAAAATGGGGCCAATGTCACCTTGGTCAATGCCAGCCCCTTCCTCGGTGACTGGACCGTTGATAACGGTGGCATACTCAATGCCAGCCAGGAAGATCAATTAGGTGCAGGTTCAGTTTATTTGGCTGGGCTGTTGAACTTAACCACCATCAGCAACTTCAATAAACAGTTAATCGGTAGCGGCACACTGCATGTAGATGCCAACAATAACAGCTTTGGCTTTGGTGCTAATGTCGGTTTAGGCTTTACTGGCCTGATGGACATGAACAACGGCAGCTTTGCCCTAACGCCAGCCAATGCGCAAGTGCTCTCTAATGCAACATTGCGCGGATCAGCCAACAGCCTGATTACCGTGCCAACAGGTAACAGCCAAATAGGTAACCTCAGTTTGAATGGTGGCACCATCCAGTTTGCCGATGGTGGCGTCATCACCACTGGTCTACTCAATGTTGAAGCTGCCTCGGTGGTGCAACTGGATACGGCTAGCCTCACCGACGGTAATTTATTAGATCTGGATGTTGGCGACCTCACCACGCTGGTTGATAGCAGCAATACTCTCAGTGCTGGCCAACTGAACAGTCTTGATCTGCAGGATCTGTCAGGCAATGCCCTGTCAAGCGGATCGCTGATTGACTACCTGCAAAATGGCAATCTGGTGGCAATCAATACCTATAATTTCGCCTTGTCCAGTGATCCTGGTTTGAAAATATCCTATGCACCCACGCAAATCGACCTTCAGACTGCACAGACACTCACTCTCAGTTCCGTTGGTGCAACCGATAACACCCTATCCGCCCGGGTAACTGGCAGCGGTAATTTGGCAATTGGCAGCGATAATATCGCACTAACGCTAAATAACACCCTGAATGACTATACGGGGAATACCTCAGTCAATGGCGGTATTCTTAATGTCGGGGCAAACCAGGCGTTGGGTAACACCAATACGCTCGCCGTTGCCAACGCCGCTACCCTGAACCTGTCTGGATACAGCCAAACCGTGGATTCCTTGGTGAATGACGGTAGCTTTAACTTTGCTGGTGGCACATTAACTCTCCGTTCCGGGGGAAGTAGCAATAGTGTTGGTGGGCTCAATGGCGGTGGTGCGCTAAACATCAATGGCGGGACCTTTACCGTCAATGGGGCTAACAGTTTATTCTCCGCGCAAACAACCATTGCCACTGGTGCCAATGCGACACTCAACGCAGCAGATGCATTAGGCAACAGTAATATTGTGGTGGATGGCACCCTTAACCTCAATGGCGCTGATACGGCCTTTGATAACACCTTGTCTGGTGCTGGCCTGGTTAATATCAACAATGACCTGGTGTTCACCGGGAATAATCAGGCACTCTCGGGTGCTATTGATATTAATGCCAACTCAAGCCTGACTATTGATCAAACCAACCAACTCGGCACCGCTGACATTGATTTAACCGCCGGGTCATCGCAGCTGATTTTGGATAATTTACAAGGCAACCTCGCCAATACCTTAAGTGGCGTAGCGGGTGCTACCGTTAGCGTGGAAAATGGTTCAAACACCACCTTGATCGGGACCAATACGCTGTTTGATGGCCTGTTTGCCATTGATGGTACCAGCCAACTTATTGTAGCCAGTGATCAACCGCTGGGTACTGCAACCATTGATATTGCCACCGGCGGGCAGTTTATTTTTAACAATTACCTTAGCGGTGTGCTCTCTGCATTAAATAACGATATCACTGGCACCGGTACTTGGTTATTAAACGGCAGCAATATCGACCTTGCCAATAATAGTCATCTCTCCACGTTCGGCGGTACGGTGAGAATTAATGATGGCTCATCCCTCACGTTAGACAATCAAACCGCACTCAACGCCAATACTATCTTTGACGTCGTCAATGGCCTTGATAGTCTCAATATTCAGGGTAATGCTGCCTTTGCTCTGGCCAATCAACTCACTGGCAACGGATGGGTCTATGCCGATAACAATGGCCAGTCATTTGATTTCACTAATAGCAATAATCAATTCACCGGCAACCTGGTGTTGCAAAACACCCAATTTGTCCTGAACGGTCTTAATACATCCACGTTAACTAATGCTGATTTAACGCTGGATACCGACAGTAACACTACTGTGGGTGTTACCGGGGTGGCCTCTAATGAGACCATTGGCAATTTAAGCTTGAACGGCGGCACCCTCAATTTCTACGGTGATCTTCTCAACGAAAGCACCATTACCACCGACAATCTGCTCGCCAGTAGTGGCATTATCAATATTGCTGGTGGGATAACGTGGAATGACGCCGGCAGCAGCCTGTTAAATCAAATGGCGAATAACGCCTCAATGGCGCTGATTTATGCCAATATCGCGACCGGCATCGATAACCTGACCCTGCATATTGATGACACTGAGGTGACTAACCAATCGGTAGCATCTGACCTGATCCAGAACAACCTTAGGGTGGCCCAGGGGCTCTATAACTACGCCCTGTCGAATACCCGGGGCGCAGACAACGGGTTATTCCTCAATTTTAATCTGATCCAGCTCAACCTGATTGAAGATGGGCAAGATGCCCTGCTGGTGGCCACCGATGCCACCCCTGGCAGCAATCATGACCTGTTAGCGCTGGTTACCGGCGCTGGGGGCATCGTTCTGGATGCGTCCGCAGCACCGCTCACCATCTCCAACAGTGGCAACAACTACAGCGGTACCACCCGGGCGACCGGCGGCACGGTGCTGTTAGGGGCGAGCAATTCCCTGGGGCTGACCCAACTGTTAACGGTGGATAGCAACGCTCTGTTGAATATGGCTGGCTTTACCCAGACCGTGGGTGAACTGAATAACCTCGGTGCCCTGACGCTCAATGGCGGTACATTAACCAATGATGGCCTGTTGACCAACGACGGTACCCTTAACTTGGCGGGCGGTACCCTCAACCTGCTAGGTGGTGGCACCTCCACCGCCACCGATGGCCTGGCGGGTGCGGGTAACCTGAATGTGTCGGGCGGAAGCTTAATCCTGAGTGCCGATAACAGCACCCTGTCTGCTATCACTACTATAGCGGCGGGTGCCGATGTCACCTTAACCAATACCGGTACCCTGGGGAACGGTGACATCAACATCGCCGGGGCCCTGAATTTTAACCGTGATGGCAGTTTCGGCAATCGACTCCGTGGTAACGGGGTGGCCAATACTAATGCCAACGTCCAACTGACCGGCAACAGCGACTTTATCGGCACCCAGTCTATCAATGCCGGCGGTACCCTGACGGTGACCGAGGCCCACAATCTGGGGGCCGACAGCGCCACGGTGGATTTAACCACCGATACCTCCACTTTGGTGTTTAATGGCCTACAGGGTATCGTGGCACAAACTTTGGAAGGTATCGCTGGCTCCACCGTCAGTATTGATAACAGCGCCGATATGTCTCTAACCGGCAATAACACCGCCTTCAACGGGCTGTTTGCTATTGATGGCGACAGCCAATTGACCGTCGGCTTGCAACAAAATCTGGGCAATGGCGTGGTAGATATCGCCAACGGCAGCACCCTGCAGTTCCTGAACTATGCTGGCAATGTGCCCACAGATCTGGCCAATACCCTGACTGGCAGCGGGACTTGGTGGATCAACAATAGCAATATCACCTTGGCAGATAACACTACTCGGTTGACTGGCTTCGATGGCCTGATCGACATCAACGGCAATGCCCGCTTGACCCTGAATGAGCTCACCAGCCTCAATGCCGCTACCCAGTTTAATGTGCAGGGAACGGGCGATAATCTCGATATCACCACATCTGGTCTGTTCAATTTCAATTATGCGCTGACCGGCAGCGGTACAGTGAATGTGGATACCGCCGGCCAGGCCTTCAGCTTTGGCAATGCGGTAGGGGCTCTGTTTAACGGTGATGTACACCTGAATAGCAGCACCTTCTCACTGGCTGGGGCCAATACTGCGGCGCTCACCGCTGCCACGCTGGTGCTGGAAAACGGCAACACTACCACCGTCGGGGTATCCGGTACTGCCAGTAACCAGACTATCGGCAACCTGACCCTCAACGGTGGCACACTGCAGTTTTACAGTAGCATTCCGGCCACCAGTGCCGAGAGCACCCTGACCACCGGCATATTCACCGCCGACAGCGGGATCATTGACATACTCGGGCCGCAGTCTGCGCCGAACACCGGGGGTTCACTGCTCAATCAGATCGGTAATAACGCCGGTACCGCGCTGATTTTCTCTAACAATGCCACCAATATCGACAACCTGACGCTGCAGCTTAATGGCGTGGCGGTAAACAACCAGCCAGTGCTTTCTGATTTGACCCAGAACAACCTGACCGTCGCCCAGGCGCTCTATAACTATGCTCTGTCGAATACCCGGGGCGCAGACAACGGGCTGTTCCTCAATTTTGACCTGATCCAGCTCAACCTGATTGAAGATGGGCAAAATGCCCTGGTGATAGCCACCGATGCCAACCCGGGCAGCAATCATGACTTGTCAGTGCTGGTGACTGGGGATGGGGGCATCGTTCTGGATGCGTCCGCAGCACCGCTCACCATCTCCAACGGGGGTAATACTTACGGCGGCACCACCCGGGCGACCGGCGGCACCGTGCTGTTGGGGGCGAGCAATGCCCTGGGGCAGACCCAACGGTTAACGGTGGATAGCGACGCCCTGTTCGATATGGCCGGTTTCACCCAAACTGTGGGAGCGCTGGATAACCTCGGTGCCCTGACGCTCAATGGCGGCACTTTAACCAATGATGGCCTGTTGACCAACGCCGGTACCCTTAACTTGGCGGGTGGTACCCTCAATCTGCTGGGTGGTGGCACCTCCACCGCCGCCGATGGCCTGGCCGGTGCCGGCAACCTGAATGTGTCGGGCGGCAGCTTAACCCTGAGTGCCGATAACAGCACCCTGTCTGCTATCACTACTATAGCGGCGGGTGCCGATATCACCTTAACCAATACCGGTACCCTGGGGAACGGTGACATCAACATCGCCGGGGCCCTGAACTTCAACCGTGATGGCAGTTTCGGCAATCGACTCCGTGGTAACGGGGTGGCGAATACTAATGCCAACGTCCAACTGACCGGCAACAGCGACTTTATCGGCACCCAGTCGGTCAATGCCGGCGGTACCCTGACGGTGACCGAGGCCCACAATCTGGGGGCCGACAGCGCCACGGTGGATTTAACCACCGATACCTCCACTTTGGTGTTTAATGGCCTGCAGGGTATCGTGGCACAAACTTTGGAAGGTATCGCTGGCTCCACCGTCAGTATTGATAACAGCGCCGATATGTCTCTAACCGGCAATAACACTGCCTTCAACGGGCTGTTTGCTATTGATGGCGACAGCCAATTGACCGTCGGCTTGCAACAAAATCTGGGCAATGGCGCGGTAGATATCGCCAGTGGCAGCACCCTGCAGTTCCTGAACTATGCTGGCAATGTGCCCACAGATCTGGCCAATACCCTCACCGGCAGCGGCACCTGGTGGCTCAACAGCAGCAATATCAATCTGGCGGGCAACACCACCCGGTTGACTGGCTTCGATGGCCTGATCGACATCAACGGTAATGCCCGTTTGACCCTGGATGAACTCACCAGCCTCGATGCCGCTACCCAGTTTAATGTGCAGGGAACAGGCGATAATCTCGATATCACCACCGCTGGCCTGTTCAATTTCAATTATGCGCTGACCGGCAACGGTACGGTGAATGTGGATACCGCAGGCCAGGCCTTCAGTTTCGGCAATGCGGTGGGGGCTCTGTTTAGCGGTGATGTACACCTCAACAGCAGCACCTTCTCACTGGCTGGCAGCAATACCACGGCGCTCACTGCTGCCACGCTGGTGCTGGAAAACGGCAATACCACCACCGTCGGGGTATCCGGTACTGCCAGTAACCAGACTATCGGCAACCTGATCCTCAACGGTGGCACCCTGCAGTTTTACAGTAGCATTCCGGCCACCAGTGCCGAGAGCACCCTGACCACCGGCATATTCACCGCCGACAGCGGGATCATTGACATACTCGGGCCGCAGTCTGCCCCGAACACCGGGGGTTCGCTGCTCAATCAGATCGGTAATAACGCCGGTACCGCGCTGATTTTCTCTAACAATGCCACCAATATCGACAACCTGACGCTGCAGCTTAATGGCGTGGCGGTAAACAACCAGCCAGTGCTTTCTGATTTGACCCAGAACAACCTGACCGTCGCCCAAGCGCTCTATAACTATGCCCTGTCGAATACCCGGGGCGCAGACAACGGGCTGTTCCTCAATTTTGACCTGATCCAGCTCAACCTGATTGAAGATGGGCAAAATGCCCTGGTGGTAGCCACTGATGCCAACCCGGGCAGCAATCATGACTTGTCAGTGCTGGTGACTGGGGATGGGGGCATCGTTCTGGATGCGTCCGCAGCACCGCTCACCATCTCCAACGGGGGTAATACTTACGGCGGCACCACCCGGGCGACCGGCGGCACCGTGCTGTTGGGGGCGAGCAATGCCCTGGGGCAGACCCAACGGTTAACGGTGGATAGCAACGCCCTGTTCAATATGGCCGGTTTCACCCAAACCGTGGGCGCACTGGATAACCTCGGTGCCCTGACGCTCAATAGCGGTACATTAACCAATGACGGCCTGTTGACCAACGCTGGTACCCTTAACTTGGCGGGCGGTACCCTCAATCTGCTGGGTGGTGGCACCTCCACCGCCACCGATGGCCTGGCGGGTGCGGGTAACCTGAATGTGTCGGGCGGCAGCTTAACCCTGAGTGCCGATAACAGCACCCTGTCTGCTATTACCACTATAGCGGCGGGTGCCGACATCACCTTAACCAATGCCGGTACCCTCGGTGACAGTGATATCACCGTTGCTGGCGCCCTGAACTTCAACCGTGATGGCAGCTTCGACAACCAACTCAGTGGTGACGGGGTGGTTAATACCAACGCCAACGTCCAACTGACTGGCGAGAGCGACTTTATCGGCACCCAGGCTATCAATGCCGGTGGCACCCTGACGGTGACCCAAGCTAACAATCTGGGGGCCGACAGTGCCACGGTGGATTTAACCACCACTAGCTCTACGCTGGTGTTTGACGGTCTTGCCGGTATCGTTGCTCAAACCCTGCAAGGTATCGCTGGCTCCACCGTCAGTATTGATAACAGCGCCGATATGTCACTGACTGGTGATAACAGCAGCTTCAACGGGCTGTTTGCCATTAATGGCGACAGCCAATTGACCGTCGGCTTGCAACAAAATCTGGGCACTGGCGCGGTAAATATCGCCAACGGCAGCACCCTGCAGTTCCTGAACTTTGCCGGTAATGTGCCCGCAGAGTTGGCCAATACCCTGACTGGCAGCGGTACCTGGTGGCTCAATAACAGCGATATTACCCTGGCGGGCAACACCACCCGGCTAACTAATTTTGCTGGGCTGATCGATATCAACGGTAATGCCCGTTTGACCCTGGATGAGCTCACCAGCCTCGATGCCGCTACCCGGTTTAATGTGCAGGGAACAGGCGATAACCTGGATATCACCACCTCCGGGCTGTTCAACTTCAATTATGCGTTGACGGGTAATGGGGCGGTAAATGTCAATACCGCCGGCCAGGCCTTCAGTTTCGGCAATGCGGTGGGGGATCAGTTTGGCGGTGAAGTTCACCTCAACAACAGCACCTTCTCACTGGCTGGCACCAATACCGCTGCACTTACCGCTGCCACGCTGGTGCTGGGAAACGGCAATACCACCACCGTCGGGGTTTCCGGTACCGCCAGCAACCAGACTATCGGCAACCTGACCCTCAACGGCGGCACCCTGCAGTTTTATAGTGGCACAGCTACCAGCGCCGAGAGCACGCTGACCACTGACATATTCACCGCCGACAGCGGGATCATTGACATACTCGGGCCGCAGTCTGCCCCGAACACCGGGGGTTCGCTGCTCAATCAGATCGGTAATAACTCTGGCAAGGCACTGATTTTCTCCAACAATGCCACCAATATCGACAACCTGACACTGCACCTCAACGGCGCGGCAGTGCCCAATCAACCACTGGCTGTTGACCTGACCCAGAACAGCCTGACCGTCGCCCAGGGGATCTATGATTACGGCCTGTCGAATACCCGTGGCACAGACAACGGGTTGTTCCTCAATTTTAGTCTGATCCAGCTCAACCTGATTGAAGATGGGGCAAATGCCCTGGTGGTAGCCACCGATGCCAACCCGGGCAGCAATCATGACCTGTCGGTGCTGGTTACTGGTGATGGGGGGATCGTTCTGGATGCGTCCGCAGCACCACTCACCATCTCCAACGGGGGTAATACTTACGGCGGCACCACCCGGGCGACCGGCGGCACGGTGCTGTTGGGGGCGAGCAATTCCCTCGGGCAGACCCAACGGTTAACGGTGGATAGCGACGCCCTGTTCGATATGGCCGGTTTCACCCAGACCGTGGGTGCACTGGATAACCTCGGTGCCCTGACGCTCAATGGTGGCACCCTTAATCTACTGGATGGGGGCACTTCCACCGCCGCCGATGGCCTGGCCGGTGCCGGCAACTTGAATGTGCTGGGGGGCAGCTTAATCCTGAGTGCTGATAACAGTACCCTAACTGCCGCCACCACCATTGCCAGCGGTGCCGACGTCACCTTAACCAATGCCGGTACCCTCGGTGACAGTGATATCACCGTTGCTGGTGCCTTGAACTTCAACCGTGACGGCAGTTTCGGCAACCAACTCAGTGGTGACGGGGTGGTTAATACCAACGCCAACGTCCAACTGACTGGCGAGAGCGACTTTATCGGCACCCAGGCTATCAATGCCGGTGGCACCCTGACGGTGACCCAAGCTAACAATCTGGGGGCCGACAGCGCCACGGTGGATTTAACCACCAACAGCTCTACGCTGGTGTTTGACGGTCTTGCCGGTATCGTGGCTCAAGCCCTGGAGGGGATCGCTGGCTCCACCGTCAGTATTGATAACACTGCCGATATGTCACTGACCGGTGATAACACCCTCTTCAACGGGCTGTTTGCTATTGATGGCAATAGCCAATTGACCGTCGGCTTGCAGCAAAACCTGGGCAATGGCGTGGTAGACATCGCCAGCGGCAGCACCCTGCAGTTCCTGAACTTTGCCGGTAATGTGCCGTCGATGCTCGCCAACACCCTCACCGGCAGCGGCACCTGGTGGCTCAACAACAGCAATATCAATCTGGCGGGCAACACTACTCGGTTGACTGGCTTCGATGGCCTGATCGACATCAACGGTAATGCCCGTTTGACTCTGGATGAACTCACCAGCCTCGATGCCGCTACCCGGTTTAATGTGCAGGGAACAGGCGATAACCTGGATATCACCACCGCCGGGCTGTTCAACTTCAATTATGCGTTGACGGGTAATGGGGCGGTAAATGTCAATACCGCCGGCCAGGACTTCAGTTTCGGCAATGCGGTGGGGGATCAGTTTGGCGGTGAAGTGCACCTGAACAGCAGCACCTTCCTACTCACCGGAACCAATACCACTGCGCTCACCAATGCCACGTTGGTGCTGGAGAACGGTAGTGACACCAAGGTGGGGATTTCGGGCTCACCCAGTGATGAAGCCATTGGCAACTTGACCATGAATGGCGGGCTGTTGACTTTTTACGGTGACTTCGCCAATACCCGGGCCAGCAGTATCCTGACCCTGGATACTCTGCAAACCAATGGCGGTATCATCAACCTGGTTGGCAATGGCAATATCAGTAACGTATCTGACTCCTTGTCTATCCTTGAGCAAAACCGTGGCAATGTCAGTATGCAGTTGATCAACGCCGCGATTGCCAGTGGTGCGGGTAATTTAACCTTACAGCTCAATGGTCAGACCGTGGTTATCGGCGATAGTATTTTCGCTTCCATCATGCAGGGTGCGGTTCATGCCGCCAATGGGGGCTATGAATATGAACTGGTCAACTCCAACGCGTCTAACCAGCAGGGGCTCTACCTCAGTTTTGGCCTCAATTCGATTGAATTATTAACCGACTACGCGGATGCCTTGGTCATCGCCACCGATACTGATGTTAACTCCAATAAAGTGTTAACTGCCCTGGTCTTCGGGGACGGTGGTCTGGTTTTAGATGCTACCAATAATCCGTTGACTATCGGCAACAGTGGCAATACCTACGGCGGCACCACCCGGGCGACCGGCGGCACCGTGCTGTTGGGGGCAAGTAATTCCCTGGGGCTGACCCAACTGTTGACGGTGGATAGCAACGCCCTATTCGATATGGCCGGTTTCACCCAAACTGTGGGTGAGCTGAATAACCTCGGTGCCCTGACGCTCAATGGCGGTACTTTAACCAATGACGGCCTGTTGACCAACAACGGTACCCTTAACTTGGCGGGCGGTACCCTCAATCTGCTCGGTGGTGGCACCTCCACCGCTGCCGATGGCTTAGCGGGTACAGGAACCCTGAATGTGTCGGGCGGCAGCTTAACCCTGAGTGCCGATAACAGCACCCTGTCTGCTATCACCACTATTGCCAGCGGTGCCGACATCACCTTGACCAATGCCGGTACCCTCGGTGACAGTGATATCACCGTTGCTGGCGCCCTGAACTTCAACCGTGACGGCAGTTTCGGCAACCAACTCAGTGGTGACGGGGTGGTGAATACCAACGCCAACGTCCAACTGACCGGCAACAGCGACTTTATCGGCACCCAGTCTATCAATGCCGGTGGCACCCTGACGGTAACCCAAGCTAACAATCTGGGGGCCGATAGCGCCACGGTGGATTTAACCACCACTAGCTCTACGCTGGTGTTTGACGGTCTTGCCGGTATCGTTGCTCAAACCCTGCAAGGTATCGCTGGCTCCACCGTCAGTATTGATAACAGCGCCGATATGTCACTGACCGGTGATAACAGCAGCTTCAACGGGCTGTTTGCCATTGATGGCAATAGCCAATTGACCGTCGGCTTGCAACAAAACCTGGGCAATGGCGCGGTCGATATCGCCAGCGGCAGCACCCTGCAGTTCCTGAACTTCGCGGGTAATGTACCCGCAGAGTTGGCCAACACCCTCACCGGTAGCGGCACCTGGTGGCTCAACAGCAGCAATATCAATCTGGCGGGTAACACCACCCGGTTGACTGGCTTCGATGGCCTGATCGACATCAACGGTAATGCCCGTTTGACCCTGGATGAACTCACCAGCCTCAACGCCGCTACCCAATTTAATGTGCAGGGAGCGGGCGATAACCTGGATATCACCACCGCTGGGCTGTTCAACTTCAATTATTTGTTGACCGGCAACGGTACGGTGAATGTGGATACTGCAGGCCAGGCCTTCAGTTTCGGCAATGCGGTGGGGGATCAGTTTGGCGGTGATGTTCACCTCAACAGCAGCACCTTCTCACTGGCCGGTGCCAATACCGCTGCGCTCACCGCTGCCACGCTGGTGCTGGAAAACGGCAACACCACCACCGTCGGGGTATCCGGCACTGCCAGCAACCAGACTATCGGCAACCTGACCCTCAACGGCGGCACCCTGCAGTTTTACAGTGGCATTCCGGCCACCAGTGCCGAGAGCACCCTGACCACCGGCATATTCACCGCCAATAGCGGAATTGTTGACGTCGTCGGGCCACAGTCTGCCCCGAACACCGGGGGCTCACTGCTCAATCAGATCGGCAATACCGCCGGCACCGCGCTGATTTTCTCCAACAATGCCACCAATATCGACAACCTGACGCTGCACCTTAATGGCGTGGCGGTAAACAATCAGCCGGTGCTTTCTGATTTGATCCAGAACAGCATGACTGTCGCTCAGGGAGTCTATAACTACGATCTGTCGAATACCCGGGGGGCGGACAACGGGCTGTTCCTCAATTTTGAGCTGATCCAGCTCAACCTGATTGAAGATGCGCCGAATGCCCTGGTGGTGGCCACCGATGCCAACCCAGGCAGCAATCATGACCTGTCGGTGCTGGTGACCGGGGATGGCGGCATCGTTCTGGATGCATCCGCAGCACCACTCACCATCTCCAACGGGGGCAATACCTACGGCGGCACCACCCGGGCGACCGGTGGCACGGTGCTGTTGGGGGCGAGCAATGCCCTGGGGCAGACCCAGTTGTTGACGGTGGATAGCAACGCCCTGTTCGATATGGCCGGTTTCACCCAGACCGTGGGTGAGCTGAATAACCTCGGTGCCCTGACGCTCAATGGCGGTACTTTAACCAATGACGGCCTGTTGACCAACGACGGTACCCTTAACTTGGCGGGCGGTACCCTCAATCTGCTGGGTGGTGGCACCTCCACCGCTGCCGATGGCTTAGCGGGTACAGGAACCCTGAATGTGTCGGGCGGCAGCTTAACCCTGAGTGCCGATAACAGCACCCTGTCTGCTATCACTACTATAGCGGCGGGTGCCGATGTCACCTTAACCAATACCGGTACCCTGGGGAACGGTGACATCAACATCGCCGGGGCCCTGAATTTTAACCGTGGCGGCAGTTTCGGCAACCAACTCAGTGGTGACGGGGTGGTGAATACCAACGCCAACGTCCAACTGACTGGCGAGAGCGACTTTATCGGCACCCAGTCTATCAATGCCGGTGGCACCCTGACGGTGACCCAAGCTAACAATCTGGGGGCCGACAGCGCCACGGTGGATTTAACCACCAACAGCTCTACGCTGGTGTTTGACGGTCTTGCCGGTATCGTTGCTCAAACCCTGCAAGGGATCGCTGGCTCCACCGTCAGTATTGATAATAGCGCCGATATGTCCCTAACCGGCAATAACACCGCCTTCAACGGGCTGTTTGCTATTGATGGCGACAGCCAATTGACCGTCGGCTTGCAACAAAATCTGGGCAATGGCGCGGTAGATATCGCCAACGGCAGCACCCTGCAGTTCCTGAGCTTCGCGGGTAATGTACCCGCAGAGTTGGCCAACACCCTCACCGGCAGCGGCACCTGGTGGCTCAACAGCAGCAATATCAATCTGGCGGGCAACACCACCCGGATGGCTGGCTTCGATGGCCTGATCGACATCAACGGTAATGCCCATTTGACCCTGGATGAGCTCACCAGCCTTAACGCCGCTACCCAGTTTAATGTGCAGGGAGCGGGCGATAACCTGGATATCACCACCGCCGGGCTGTTCAACTTTAATTATGCGTTGACCGGCAACGGTACGGTGAATGTGGATACTGCAGGCCAGGCCTTCAGTTTCGGCAATGCGGTGGGGGCTCTGTTTGGCGGTGATGTTCACCTGAATAGCAGCACCTTCTCACTGGCTGGCAGCAATACCACGGCGCTCACCGCTGCCACGCTGCTGCTGGAAAACGGCAACACCACCACCGTCGGGGTATCCGGTACCGCCAGCAACCAGACTATCGGCAACCTGACCCTCAATGGCGGCACCCTGCAGTTTTACAGTGGCATTCCGGCCACCAGTGCCGAGAGCACCCTGACCACCGGCATATTCACCGCCAATAGCGGAATTGTTGACGTCGTCGGGCCGCAGTCTGCCCCGAACACCGGGGGCTCACTGCTCAATCAGATCGGCAATACCGCCGGCACCGCGCTGATTTTCTCCAACAATGCCACCAATATCGACAACCTGACGCTGCAGCTTAATGGCGTGGCGGTAAACAATCAGCCGGTGCTTTCTGATTTGATCCAGAACAGCATGACTGTCGCTCAGGGAGTCTATAACTACGACCTGTCAAATACCCGGGGGGCGGACAACGGGCTGTTCCTCAATTTTGAGCTGATCCAGCTCAACCTGATTGAAGATGCGCCGAATGCCCTGCTGGTGGCCACCGATGCCAACCCAGGCAGCAATCATGACTTGTCAGTGCTGGTGACTGGGGCTGGGGGCATCGTTCTGGATGCTGCTGCAGCACCCCTCACCATCTCCAACGGGGGCAATACTTACAGCGGCACCACCCGGGCGACCGGCGGCACCGTGCTATTGGGCGCAAGCAATGCCCTGGGGCAGACCCAACTGTTAACGGTGGATAGCAACGCCCTGTTCAATATGGCCGGTTTCACCCAAACTGTGGGGGCGCTGGATAACCTCGGTGCCCTGACGCTCAATAGCGGCACTTTAACCAATGATGGCCTGTTGACCAACGACGGTACCCTTAACTTGGCAGGTGGTACCCTCAATCTGCTCGGTGGTGGCACCTCCACCGCCGCCGATGGCTTAGCGGGTACAGGAACCCTGAATGTGTCGGGCGGCAGCTTAACCCTGAGTGCCGATAACAGCACCCTGTCTGCCACCACCACCATTGCCAGTGGTGCCGACATCACCTTGACCAATACCGGTACCCTCGGTGCCAGTGATATCACCGTTGCTGGCGCCTTGAACTTCAACCGTGACGGCAGTTTCGGCAACCAACTCAGTGGTGACGGGGTGGTTAATACCAACGCCAACGTCCAACTGACTGGCGAGAGCGACTTTATCGGCACCCAGTCTATCAATGCCGGTGGCACCCTGACGGTGACCCAAGCTAACAATCTGGGGGCCGATAGCGCCACAGTGGATTTAACCACCGCTAGTTCTACCTTGGTGTTTGATGGCTTGATTGGTGCCGTTGCTCAAGCCCTGGAGGGGATCGCTGGCTCCACCGTCAGTATTGATAACAGCGCCGATATGTCACTGACCGGTGATAACAGCAGCTTCAACGGGCTGTTAGCTATTGATGGCAATAGCCAATTGACCGTCGGCTTGCAACAAAACCTGGGCAATGGCGCGGTAGATATCGCCAGCGGCAGTACCCTGCAGTTCCTGAACTTTGCTGGCAATGTGCCATCGATACTCGCCAACACCCTCACCGGCAGCGGCACCTGGTGGCTCAACAGCAGCAATATCAATCTGGCGGGCAACACCACCCGGATGGCTGGCTTCGATGGCCTGATCGACATCAACGGTAATGCCCATTTGACCCTGGATGAACTCACCAGCCTCAACGCCGCTACCCAGTTTAATGTGCAGGGAGCGGGCGATAACCTGGATATCACCACCTCCGGGCTGTTCAACTTTAATTATGCGTTGACCGGCAACGGTACGGTGAATGTGGATACTGCAGGCCAGGCCTTCAGTTTCGGCAATACAGTGGGGGCTCTGTTTGGCGGTGATGTTCACCTCAACAGCAGCACCTTCTCACTGGCTGGCAGCAATACCACGGCGCTCACCGCTGCCACGCTGGTGCTGGAAAACGACAACACCACCACCGTCGGGGTATCCGGTACCGCCAGCAACCAGACTATCGGCAACCTGACCCTCAACGGCGGCACCCTGCAGTTTTACAGTGGCATTCCAGCCACCAACGCCGAGAGCACCCTGACCACCGGCATATTCACCGCCAATAGCGGGATTGTTGACGTCGTCGGGCCGCAGTCTGCCCCGAACACCGGGGGTTCGCTGCTCAATCAGATCGGCAATAACGCCGGTACCGCGCTGATTTTCTCCAACAATGCCACCAATATCGACAACCTGACGCTGCACCTCAATGGCGTGGCGGTGACTAACCAGCCAGTGGCGTCTGATCTGATCCAAAACAGCATAACGGTCGCTCAGGCGCTCTATGATTACGGCCTGTTGAATACCCGAGGTACAGACAATGGGTTGTTCCTCAGTTTTAACCTGATTCAACTCAACCTGATTGAAGATGTGCCAAATGCCCTGCTGGTGGCCACCGATGCCAACCCGGGCAGCAATCATGACTTGTCGGTGCTGGTGACTGGGGCTGGCGGCATCGTTCTGGATGCGTCCGCAGCACCACTCACCATCTCCAATGGCGGGAATATCTACAGCGGCACCACTCAGGCGACCGGCGGCACCGTGCTGTTGGGGGCGAGTAATGCCCTGGGGCAAACCCAGTTGTTGACGGTGGATAGCAACGCCCTGTTCGATATGGCCGGTTTTACCCAAACCGTGGGGGCGCTGGATAACCTCGGTGCCCTGACGCTCAATGGCGGCACATTAAGCAGTGACGGCCTGTTGACCAATAACGGCACCCTTAACTTGGCAGGTGGTACTCTCAATCTGCTGGCGGGTGGCACTTCCACCGCAGCCGATGGCCTGGCCGGTGCCGGCAGTTTGAATGTTCAGGGCGGCAGCTTAACCCTGAGCGCCGATAACAGCACCCTGTCTGCCATCACTACCATTGCCACCGGTGCCGACGTCACCTTAACCAATAGCGGTACCCTCGGCTCTGGTGACATCAACATCGCAGGGGCCCTGAACTTTAACCGTGATGGCAGCTTCGCCAACCGACTCCGTGGTAATGGGGTGGTCAATACCAATGCCAACGTCCAACTGACCGGCAACAGCGACTTTAGCGGTACTCAAGCTATCAATAGCGGCGGTACGCTAACAGTCAACGAAGCCCGCAATCTGGGGGCCGACAGCGCCACGGTGGATTTAACCACCACTAGCTCTACCCTGGTGTTTGATGGCCTGATTGGCAGCGTCGCACAAACCCTGCAAGGTATCGTGGACTCCACCGTGAGTATTACTAATAACGCCAATATGTCACTGATTGGCGATAACAGTAACTTCAACGGGCTGTTTGCTATTGATGGCAACAGCACCTTGAGCGTCGCTGCTTTGCAAAACCTCGGGGCGAGTACGGTTGATATTGCCAGCGCCAGCCAGTTGATCTTCAACAATTTTGCCGGTGGTGCCTTAACGCAACTGAACAACAGTTTAAGCGGCGGTGGGAGCTGGGTATTGAATAACAGCCAGATTGATTTGTCTGGCAACGGCAACTTGGTCGACTTCAGTGGCCTGGTTGATATCAATACCTCTTCCAGTGTCACCATCGACCAAGATACCGCCTTAAATACAGCGGCAATATTCAATGTTGCCAATGCCACCGACAGGTTGAATATTAATAGCAATGTTGATTTCACCTTGAATAATGTCCTGCGTGGGTCAGGGGCGGTGAATGTTAACGCCAGCGGTAATGCGTTTAACTTTAGTAGCAACGTAGGGAGTGACTTTAACGGCACGGCGACACTGCAAAATACCAACTTCTTGCTCACTGGTGACAACACCGCCGCATTGACCAATGCGACGCTGGCTCTGAACAGTGGCAGCGTGACTCAGGTTGGCGTTGCGAATACCCCAAGTACCGAAGCGATCAACGCCTTAACCATGAACGGCGGTACGCTGAATTTCTTTTCCGGCATTCCTGATGTCAGTGCGGATAGCATCATTCAGACTGAAGCCTTCACCGCAGCGGGTGGCGTGGTCAATATCACCGGGGACCTCTCCTGGACCAATAATGTGCCGACCATTCCGCCAGATTTGTCGCTGCTGGACCAAAACCGGGGTATGGCGGGGATGACCTTAATTACCGCCGATATGGCCAGTGGTGCCAATAATCTGACACTACAACTGAATGGTCAGCCTGTGGCACCCGATGCAGGCATAACCTCGGTCATTACACAAAATGGGGTCAATGTCGCGGAAGGGATTTACGACTATCACCTTTCTAACGCCAGCGTCACCGGCGCCATGGGGCTCTACCTGAATTATGAGTTGCACACGCTTAATTTGTTAACCGATGACCAGGATGCACTGGAGATCGCCACCAGCACTGATGCGGCTTCGAATCGCACCCTAACTGCCAGGCTGACCGGGGTCGGGGGTATTGTCTTCAATGCCGCAGCGGCACCATTAACCATTACCAACAGCGCCAATGATTACCGTGGTACAACCACCATCTCTGGGGGGCTAGTGCTGCTGGGTGACAATAATTCATTGGGGCAGACCTCATTATTAACTGTCAACAACGGCGCTACTTTCAAGACTAACGGATTTAATCAAACAGTCGGTGCGTTAGATAATGCTGGCCTGATTAATTTGGATCCTAGCGTGTTAACCGCAGGTGTAATGAATAACACTGGTATCATTGATCTTGCTGGTGGCACATTGATTCTCACCGACGGTGGCACCTCCAGTTCGGTAGGCGGTTTGACTGGTGGTGGTCTGTTAAATGTACAAGGGGGGAACCTGAGTTTAACCGCTGCCAATGACACCTTAAGTGCCAATACCCTTATTACCTCTGGTGCAGCTATCAGCCTGAGTAATACCGGAAACCTGGGGATCAGCGCCGTAGAGGTAGTGGGCGCACTGAACTTTAATGGCAATGGCAGTTTTAGCAATTTGCTCAGTGGCACTGGGGTGATTAATACCAATGCCAATGTACAACTCACCCAGGCCAATACCTTCAGAGGGACACAAAGTATCAATGCCAACGGCACACTGACAGTGACTGCCGCCAATAATCTCGGGGACAGCAGTGCCAATATCAATTTAACCGATAGCACTGCCCAACTGATTTTCTCCGGCCTGCAAGAGAGTGTTGCCAATAATATCCAGGGTGTGTCGAATTCGACCATTATCGTCAATAATAACGCCAATATGGTGTTATTGGCCAATAACTCTGGCTTTGATGGTCACTTCCTCCTGACGGACAACAGTGTGCTGAATGTCCCGGATTACCTGAATTTAGGCACCGGTACCATTACCATTGATTACGGCAGCAAGCTCAAACTGTTGCTGGATAACCTTAATTCTGCTTCCCCAGCCAACTTGAACACCATCGAGTCCATCAGTGGTGATGGCATCATTACCATGTCCGACAGCGCCATCAGTATCAATACCACTGACCTCACCAACTTTGTTGGGCTGATCAATATCGACGACGGATCCCGGTTGAACCTCAGTAGTGACCAGATACTGAACCCACTGGCGACGCTTAATGTGGCTCAAGCCATTGACACACTCAACATTAACAGTGCTGGGGCATTCAATTTCGACAACAATTTAATGGGTTCCGGCGTTATCAATGTTAACACCAACAATACTGGCTTTAACTTTGGTGCTGATGTGGGTACCGCCTTTACCGGTACGTTGAATCTGCAAAATACGCCGTTCTTATTGGGGGGGAATAACACCCTGGCCGTCACCAATGCCCTGGTGATGGTATCTCAAGGTAATATCACTACCGTCGATGATGGTGTGCAGAATATTGGCGCACTGGTGATGAACGGTGGCACCCTGGTTTATAACAATCTGGTGGAAAATAACGCAGTGGTGACGTCGGCCGGGACGATTGTGGCCAACACCATTAATACCACCGCCGGGGGTACAGTGAGGGCCAATCTGCCGACGACCCTTTCACCTAGCCTGGACGGTATCAATACGCTGGATTTAGATACCGGCGTGATGGTAGTTAATTTAGCCAAAGGCGCGGCAACCGGCAGCGGCAATGAGCTGTTGCTCACCAATGCCGCAGGCGTGCCCATTGACTCAACCTATTCTCAAGGGATTACCAATCCAAACAGTAGTACAGTGGCGGCAATGGGCAGTTTCCGCTACGGCCTCAGTACCGGTAAACTTTTAGATGGCCTCTATATCAACTATGGTTTGAAGGTGCTTGATTTGCTGACCAACGGCAATGACGCACTGACCCTCATAGGGACACTCGCCAATAATGGCAAACCGTCGAATAATCTGGAAGTGCAGATTACCGGTAGTGGCGATCTGGCTATCGACTCCCCTAACGACGGAACTGTCGTCACCCTGATCGGCCAAGACAGCAATTACACCGGTGCCACCTTGATACGTTCCGGTATTTTGCAACTTGGTAGTAATAACACGCTAGGCCGCACCTCTAACCTGTCATTAACCAATGGGGCGGGTGTGGATATTAATGGCTTCACACAGACCGTCGGCACATTAAATGGTGCGCTGGGTACCACAATCAATTTAGGCACCGGGCAATTAACCGTGGCTAATGGTGGCAACAGCAGTAGCCTGCTGACAGGAAGCGGCAATTTGATACTCAGTGCGGGTACCTTGACCCTGAACACCAATACACTGGTCTATTCCGGTACCACTACCATTAACAGCGGTGCCACGGCGCTACTGACCCAATCAGAAGCCCTGGGCCATGGCAACATTGTCTTGGCTGGCAACTTAATGGTTAATGGTGCAACAGGGAATTTAGTGAATAACCTGCAAGGCAACGGCAGCGCGTCGTTTAATGAAAACGCTAAAGTGATCCTGACCGGGAATAACACGGACTTCAGTGGTACCTTTACCACCAATAGTAATGCGATGCTAATCGCCACCAACGCGCAGAATTTTGGTAGTGGTTCGGTTCTCAACAATAGCGCGCTGGCGTTGGATGTGCTCGATGATTACTGGCAGCTCAACACCGCCATCAGTGGACCAGGCACCCTCATCAAACAAGGGCACGGTACTCTGCAAATCAGCAACAGCATTGTCAGTGCCGCAACAACAGTGGTGGAATACGGTAAGTTGCTGATTGGTACCCCACCTGCTAATGCCCCGGCTATTCAATCGCTGGGCAGTAATGCGACCTTGACCAGTAATGTGATTGTACAAGATAACGGCATATTAGGGGGTGATGGGCAAATTGTCGGTAATGTCACCAACCGAGGGAATATTCTGGTTGGGCGCAGCGCCACCGGTTTGAATTACAGTGATTTTACTATCAACGGTAACTATATTGGCGAGAACGGTCATCTGTTCTTTGATACGGTGCTGGGCGATGACAGTTCGCCTACCGACCGGTTGGTGATCACTGGCAATACCTCTGGCCAGAGTTCAGTCACGGTGAATAACCTCGGCGGACAGGGTGCTCAAAATATTAACGGCATTCAGATTATTCGTGTTGGTGGGGTTTCCGCCGGGCAATTCAGCCTGAACGGGCGTGCGGTTGCCGGGGCGCTGGAATATTTCCTCTTACAAGGCACGCCAACTAATCCTGGTGATGGTAACTGGTATCTGCGTTCCAATTACGCACCAGCGCCGGAACCGGAGGTGATCTACCGTCCTGAAGCAGGTAGCTACATCGCCAATATTGCTACCGCTAACTCGCTGTTTAATACACGTCTTGATGACATTGATACCCGTGTGGCAAACGATCTTACCGGGGAAAAAACCAGTTTGTGGTTACGCCAAGTGGGCGGTCGTAATAAGTTTAATGATGACAGCGGGCAGATTTCCAGCGAAACCAACCGCTATGTCATTCAACTGGGTGGGGAAGTGTTTGAAACCCATCTCACTGAAAAAGACCACCTGGGTATTGGCCTGATGGCCGGTTATGGTTATGCCAGTGGCAGCAGCGAATCTAACCAAACGCCTTATAACGCTGACCAGAGCTTAAATGGCTACAGCCTTGGGGTCTATGGCACTTGGTATCAGGATGCCGCGCAACGCCACAGCCCTTATCTGCATGCCTGGCTGCGCTATGATTGGTTCGATGCCTCCGTCAATGGGCAAGAGTTAGCTAATGAAAGTTATCAAATCCATGGGTTGAGTGCTTCCGCAGAGGGTGGTTATCCGGTCCAGATCTATGATGGGGAAAGCAATAGCGGCTACATCACCCCTGAGTTACAACTGACGGTGAATGGTGCCAAGATGAACAACCAGACCGAAGCCAATGGCACGGTGGTGGAGCAGTCTGGCAACAATAACCTGCAGACTCGGGTAGGGGTCAAGTTCTCTAACGACACGCGGATGGGTGGGAATAAAGAACAGGAAAACATCCTGACCACTTATCTGGATATCAACTACATCAATAACTCTCAGCTGGCAGGGGTTGCTATGGATGGCATGGAAATGAAACAAAATGGCAACCGCAATCTGGTTGAGGTTCGCCTGGGAGTAGAAGGTAAGTTGAATAAAAACTTCAGCGTCTGGGGCAATGTCAGCCAGCAGATCGGCCAGAACAGCTATGACGATAAGTCAGCGATGCTTGGGGTGAGGTATAAGTTCTAACTAGCTGCTGCACGCACCTAGTCATGCTACAGGTGGGTATGGTGCAGGTTAGCTAACCGTCGAGCGCAGGGACGCGCGAGACGACCCCCTAGGGATAATAAGATATTTCAGCTGTATTAAGTGTTATACCCAAAATAATTCAATTTGCTTGTAAGCGGCAAATCAGCGAGTCTCCAGCCATTGGCTTCATCAGCATCATCCGGTCTGTGTATACTAGAATACGTTAACAGTAGTGTATAAACACAGCCTCAAAAACCAGAAGTGAGATGAAAAATGATCAAACCATTGCACAAAATTTTACTGGCCTCCCTGTTTGGTTTACTGCTTGTAGGGTGCGACGACAATTCAACCCCTGAAGCGACAGAGGAAAAAGCCAGCACGCTGAACGAAAAAACTCAAAGCGAGCTCGGTACTCTTAAAGAGGCTGGCACTACCCAGGCACAAGAATTGAAAGAAAAAGCAGACGCGTTAAAAGCGGATGCAGTTGAACACACACAAAGCCTGAAAGAAGATGCCCTGAAACACACACAAAGCCTGAAGGAAGATGCGCTGAAACATACGCAAAGCCTAAAGGAAGATGCCCTGAAACATACGCAAAGCCTAAAGGAAGAGGCGCTGAAACACACCGAAACGCTGAAAGGGGATGTTAGCAACCAGGCACAATCGTGGCTTGATTCAGCCAAAGAGCAGGTCGATGCCTTCAAAAATGGGGATAGTGGCGAAGCACCACAAACTGATGGTGCAAACGATGCGCCGGAAAAATCAGAGGCCCCGTAACCGGGGAGTATCCATATATACCCAAGATAATTCGATTTGCTTGTAGGCGGCAAGTGATGGAATCCCCAGGAGCATAGCTAACTATGTGACTGGGGTGATAGAGCACAGCCAACACCCAAGCAATTTGAAGAATGACGGGTATAGGCGTCCACGGCATGTCGCTGTTCCGCCTCATGGCCACCATTCCATATGCTTAATGTAAACGGTATTAGGCGCGATTATTGAGTGAGCCGCACAAAAACAAACAGGTTACCCAGCGTTGGCTGGGTAACCTGTTTTTTTAATGTGAGAATATGAAAAGCTATAGAGACGCTTGAGAGTTACTTACGGCGCCAACTGGTACCTTGCGGCCCATCTTCCAGCACAATGTTCATCTCAATTAACCGATCGCGCGCGGCATCGGCCAACGCCCACTCTTTGGCAACACGAGCGTCGTTGCGTTGTTTGATCAGCCGCTCAATCTCCGCCACTTCGCTATCATCCGCTTGTGCGCCACTTTGCAGAAACTGCTCAGGTTGCTGTTGCAATAGCCCTAATACCTGACCCAGTTGGCGCAATTCTGCTGCCAAACCGTTAGCAGCGGCCAGATCTTCCCCCTTCAAGCGGTTAACTTCACGGGCCAGATCAAACAGCGCTGAATAAGCTTCCGGGGTGTTGAAGTCATCGTCCATCGCTTCACAAAAACGGGCTCTGAAGGCTTCGCCGCCTGCCGGTGTTGCCTCGGCATCAGTACCACGCAAGGCGGTATACAGACGTTCCAGTGCTGCACGTGCCTGTTTCAGGTTCTCTTCGCTGTAGTTCAACTGGCTGCGGTAGTGACCCGACATCAGGAAGTAACGCACACTTTCCGCGTCGTAATGGGCTAGCACATCACGAATGGTAAAGAAGTTGTTCAATGACTTGGACATCTTCTCTTTGTCGATCATCACCATACCAGAGTGCATCCAGTAGTTGACGTAAGGGCCATCGTGCGCGCAGCTCGACTGGGCTATCTCGTTTTCATGGTGTGGGAACATCAGGTCTGAGCCGCCGCCATGAATATCGAAATGGGTACCCAGTTGTTTGCTGTTCATCGCCGAACACTCAATATGCCAGCCTGGGCGGCCTGCCCCCCAAGGGGATTCCCAGCTTGGTTCACCGGGCTTGGACATTTTCCACAGCACAAAATCCATCGGGTTGCGTTTTACATCGTCAATTTCTACCCGCGCTCCCGCTTGCAACTGATCCAGATCCTGGCGTGATAATTGACCATAATGCGGATCGCTGTCGATGGCGAACATCACATCACCATTGCTGGCCACATAAGCATGATCTCTTGCCAGCAGTTGCTGGGTAATTTCGATAATCTCACTGATATGATGAGTCGCACGCGGTTCAAGGTCTGGGCGTTCAATCAGCAAGGCGTCAAAATCAGCATGCATCTCTGCCAACATGCGCGTGGTGAGTTGGTCGCAGGTTTCACCGTTTTCTGCTGCACGGCGAATAATTTTGTCATCCACATCAGTTACGTTACGCACGTAATTCAGCGAAAACCCCAGATAACGCAGATAACGCGCCACCACATCGAATGCCACAAAGGTACGCCCGTGCCCAATATGGCACAGGTCATAAATGGTTACCCCACACACATACATGCCCACTTTACCGGCATGAATAGGCTTGAATTCCTCTTTTTGACGAGTCAGGGTATTAAAAATCTTTAGCATTGGGGTATTCCGTGGTGTGCGTGATTAATGAAGATATATACACAAAATAATTCCAGTTGCATGTAGGCGGCAACTGAGCGAATCCCTAGGAGCATAGCTAACTATGTGACTAGGGTGAACGAGGGCAGCCAACACCCAAGCAACTTGAAGTATGACGAGTATAGTCCCAACCTATTGAAACCCGAAGGCGCATCTATTGCAAGAGTCAGTATGACCAGAATCCGTACAAAAATGACCCCGCTCCTGCAAACTTAAGTGGCTACGGGGATAACAATTGGGGCCAGGTGCTTAATGTGCGGCCAATTGCTGGAAAAATTCAGGATTATCCCGAATGGTAGCCAACACCTTCGCCGCCAATCCGGTCGGATTACGCCGTTTGGCTTCCCAACTTTTTATAGTATCAATGCTGGTGCCCAGTGCCTTGGCCATTTCCGCCTGAGAGACACTGAGCTGCGCTCTTATGGCACGGACATCGGCAATCTCATAACGGGTAACACGGGCCGGTGCTTTAACACCCTGCTTTATCTCTACCGCCTCTTGCAGAGAGGTTTTCAGGTCATCAAACAAGCTCATTTTACGCCTCATCTTTAAGCAATTTGGTTAATTTTCTCAGTTCGGCCTTTTCCGCGTCAGTCAGATTCTCTTTGGTACTTTTCGGGTAAGCCATCACAAAATAAATAATTTCTTGAGTCGCCAGAAAATAAATCACTCTAGCACTACTACTTTTCCCCTGAAATCCGGTGGCCATTCTGACTTTTCGTAACCCGCCGGTTTGCTGTATTAATTCCCCTTTATTCGGGGATTCGATCAACGCCTTCTGAAGTTCCTTAAGCTCATCGTCAGTTGCAATCTGCTTTATCTGTCGGGTAAACATCGAGGTCTCGATAAACACCATTCCATGACTCACTGGATCTACTCCCTTTCAAGTACAGTGTACACCAAAAAGGAGTACACTGTACCTTCCAAATTGTGCGTTGCCAAAAAGAGCGTTAACATTGCGTCACAGATCGATAATCTGCCAGGAACAACCGAGACGCTCGGCTACTGACTGATTAAGCAAAATATGCTATAAAGCCGCCTTGATTGTTCACCATCCTTTCTTATGTGACATCTCACTTTATTTTGCTAGGACAAAAACTATGGTTACTTTCCACACTAATCACGGCGATATTGTTATCAACACCTTTGCCGACAAAGCGCCGGTTACCGTTGAAAACTTCCTGAACTACTGCCGTGAAGGCTTCTACAACAACACCATTTTCCATCGTGTGATCAATGGGTTTATGGTTCAGGGTGGTGGTTTTGAGCCAGGGATGCGCCAAAAAGAGACTAAAGCCACCATCAAAAACGAAGCTAACAACGGCCTGAAAAACAACCGTGGCACCCTGGCGATGGCGCGGACTAATGACCCACACTCCGCATCAGCACAGTTTTTTATCAACTTAGTGGATAACGATTTCCTTAACTTCCGTGGCGAAAATTCCCAAGGCTGGGGCTACTGCGTGTTTGCCGAAGTGGCTGAAGGTATGGACGTGGTTGATAAGATCAAAGCGGTGAAAACCGGCCGTAGCGGTATGCATCAAGATGTCCCTGTTGAAGATGTCATCATCAACAGCGTGACTGTCACTGAGTAATCAGCGCAGCATGAGCACGCTGTTTATTGCTGATCTGCACCTCAGCACCCAGGAACCGGCGATTACTGCCGGTTTTCTGCGTTTTTTGCAACTTGAAGCCATCCACGCCGACGCGCTCTATATTTTGGGCGATCTGTTCGAAGCCTGGATTGGTGATGATGATCCTGCTCCTTTGCACCAGGAAATCGCCACCGCATTGCAGGCCTTACATCAAGCTGGCATACCTTGTTACTTTATTCACGGCAACCGCGATTTTCTTCTCGGAGAACGTTTTGCCAAGCAGAGTGGTTTAACTCTACTGCCAGAGCAACAAGTCATCGAGCTGTATGGTCGCCGCCTACTGATTATGCATGGTGATACCCTGTGTACCGATGACCAGGCGTATCAGGAATTCCGCCGTAAAGTACACCACACCTGGATTCAAAAGCTGTTTTTAGCACTACCACTGGGCTGGCGCCTGAAAATCGCCGCCAAAATGCGCGCCCACAGCCGACAAACCAATCAGCAAAAGTCTGTCGCCATTATGGATGTCAACCCACAAGCCGTTGAGCAAGCCATAAGTCACAACAAGGTGCAGTGGCTGATCCATGGGCATACTCATCGGCCAGCAGTACATTCGTTGGTGCTGGGCTGTGGTCAAGCCAACCGCGTGGTATTAGGTGCTTGGCATACTGAAGGTTCAATGGTGAAAGTCACACCAGAAGCGGTTGAGCTGATCACCTTTCCTTTTTGAATATCCCAAATAATTCGAATCATTTTTCATAAAACCATTTTATTGCTTGTACCGTGCGAAGTTTCGGTCGCCTAATGTTTTCCATTCTATGAACTGATTGCGCCTGCGACCGAATCAGGGGCCAAAGGCGTGGCCCCTGATAACCCGCGCCTTTGCCAACTCAGGCGGTCGCTACGCGACTCCCCTCACTACGCTACGGCACATCACGGCCGGCTGCTACAGACTTCCGTGTCTGTCTCGCCTAAAATCTCCCTCCCTGGAGATTTTGCCTATGCACCGCATCTGCGTTCAGCGCCTTCAATGGCGTCAACTTCCGTGCTTACCTCAACAATCATTTCATCTGCTAGCTTTTCGTCATAAAGAGGGGAACGCGAGTAATAAATTGTTTTATAAAAAATTAACTATCATGGCGTTATTTGAAATTAATATAGCACTAGAACAACGCTGCAACTTGATTGGCGACGGGTATAGTCATGAACTTCACACACGCAACCGTTTTCCTCAGCTTATAGCCATGATATGCTTTACGCCCTTATCGGGCTACCAAGCCACCCTCAGCACCTTGACAGGAGCCATACCCCATGGGAGCCAACGCCTCTTCAGCCACTCATGCTGAAGTTAAAATCGCCATTGTAATGGGATCAAAAAGTGACTGGGCCACAATGCAAAACGCGGCCGACGTTCTTACCATGCTCAATGTTCCATTCCATGTTGAAGTCGTCTCTGCCCACCGCACACCAGATAAACTGTTCAGCTTTGCCGAACAAGCCAGTGCCAAGGGTTTTGAGGTGATCATCGCCGGTGCCGGTGGTGCAGCACACCTACCGGGTATGTTAGCGGCCAAAACCCTGGTTCCGGTGCTGGGTGTACCGGTACAAAGCGCGGCGTTGAGTGGTGTTGATAGCCTCTATTCCATTGTGCAGATGCCGCGCGGCATTCCGGTAGGCACCCTGGCCATCGGTAAGGCGGGCGCAGCCAATGCTGGGTTACTGGCAGCACAAATCCTGGCACTGCATGATAGCGCGTTGGCACAACGGTTGGCGGCCTGGCGTCAGGCTCAAACTGACGAGGTGTTGAACCATCCCGACCCACGGGAGGAAGCATGAAGCCGGTTTGCGTACTGGGTAATGGCCAGCTTGGGCGCATGTTGCGCCAGGCTGGTGAACCATTAGGCATTGCAGTTTATCCGGTAGGGCTAGATGCCGAACCAGAAGCAGTGCCCTATCACCATAGCGTGATCACCGCAGAAATCGAACGTTGGCCCGAGACCCCGTTGACCCGTGAGTTGGCGACCCACAGTAATTTCGTCAACCGTGATATTTTCCCGCGTTTGGCTGATCGCCTGACGCAGAAACAACTGCTCGACCAACTCCAGTTGGCGACTGCCCCTTGGCAATTACTGGCAAGCCCCAGTGAATGGCCCCAGGTGTTTACCAACTTGGGGGAACTGGCTATCGTTAAACGCCGCGTGGGTGGCTATGATGGCCGTGGCCAGTGGCGTTTGCGCCCTGGGCAACAAGGGGAATTACCCGCAGAGGCTTATGGGGAATGTATTGTTGAGCAGGGGATTAACTTCTCTGGCGAAGTTTCGCTGGTGGGGGCCCGTGGTCATCAGGGTCAAACGGTGTTTTATCCGCTGACCCACAACCTGCATGAGGCAGGCATTCTGCGTACCAGTGTAGCGTTACCTCGCCCTAACCCGGCCTTGCAGCAGCAAGCTGAACAGATGTTGACGGCGATTCTTAACGAGCTGAACTATGTGGGTGTGATGGCGATGGAGTGCTTTATCGTCGGTGATCGCTTGTTGATCAACGAACTGGCTCCCCGCGTGCACAACAGTGGCCACTGGACACAAAATGGCGCGTCCATTAGCCAGTTTGAACTGCACTTGCGCGCCATCCTTGACTTACCGCTACCGAAACCGGTGGTGAATACCCCGTCAGTGATGGTGAACCTGATTGGTACCGCGGTAAATCTACAATGGTTGTCGCTACCGTTGGTAAACCTGCACTGGTATGACAAAGAGGTGCGTGACGGGCGCAAAGTCGGTCACCTGAACCTGAATGATCCTGAGCCCCAGGCGCTGCAACACACCTTACACGCCTTGGCCCCCCTGCTCCCCGCAGAATATCAAAGCGGTTTGGCCTGGGCGCAGGGCAAGCTGGCTCAGTGAGTTTATACTCCCTGTTTCAGCTTTCTTTGTGTGGCTATTTCCCGCAGCGATAACGGGCTTTCACCACTTGCCAGCCCGGCGATAACCGCCGGGCGAACAGTTTCGTGATTTGCGTCCTGTTGTTTCAGCAATCGCAGAGCCGAGCACATCACTTCATTCGCCGAGCCGTAACGGCCACTCTCTATCAATCGATTGATCAAAGCATCAAACTGTTCATCAAGCGTAACGCTTATTGTTTTCGCCATTATGTCCCCCAGTATTAACAACCAATCAACGCAAGATCGAAATGCTTAAACTGAGGCATGGTGTTTACTAAAGATTCCAGCCCCCCTTTGCACTATTGCTGCCCGTTAGCTTCGGCTATCGGCACAGTTCACACTGTGCCGGATTGATTATTTAGCCAACGAAAGCTTGAGGTTCACTCCTCATAGCCGCGGAACAGCGCCTTCCCGCGTAGTAAGCGCACACCTAACCAACCGCCGCAGAGGGAGAGCAGCAACGCACTGAGTAGTGGCAATGCCCACCATAGAACCGGTGTTGGTGCCCAGGGGAAGTCAAATACCTTGGCCTGCAACAGCCACAGTGCCGCTTCCGCCCCCAGTGCGGCGGCAATACCGGCCACCAGCCCCAGTAAGGCGAACTCGCACCAGAGTGTGCCGCGAAGTAAGCGTTTGCTCGCCCCCAAGGTACGGTAGACCACCAGTTCTTGTCTGCGCTGGCGCATCCCCACTTGTACCTGCGCCATCAGTAACAGGCCACCACACACCACCACCAGCACCACCATCACTTCCAGTGCACGGCTGACTTGCTGCAACACACCGCCTATTTGATGCAGAATGGCGCCAATATCCATCAAGCTCAAGGTGGGGAACTGGCGATTAAGTTGCGTCAGTAATTTGCCATCTCCCTGATAACGGAAGCTGGTCAGCCAGGTTTGTGGTTGCCCATCCAGCCCGCCCGGTGGGAAGATAAAGTAAAAATTCGGCTTCAGGCTTTCCCAATCCACCTGGCGCAAGCTGGTTACTTTAGCGCTAAATGCCTGGGTATCACCGCTGAAGGTTAATGTATCCCCCAGTTTGACCTTTAACCGCTCAGCCAACCCTTGATCCATCGATACTTCACCCGGCTTTGGTGGCCAGCTACCGGCAGTAAGCGGGTTGTGGTCTGGCTGTGTGGCTTGCCAGGTGAGGTTAAGCTCGCGGTTGATGGCCTCCCAACCGGGGTCTTCCTCACGAACTCTTTCTGTTGCCAGTTGTTGGTTAATCTCAGTCAAACGCACCCGCACGATGGGGTAAAAAGCCTGCTCTGGCAGTTGGTGCTGCTGCAAGAAGGCTTTAACCTGTGGCACTTGCTCAGTGGTGATATTCATCAAGAAATAGTTGGGGCTACCCGGCGGTAATTGTTGTTGCCAACGGTCAAGCAAGTCACCCCGTAATACCAGCAACAAGGCCAACAGCATAAACGACAGCGAAAACGCCGCCAGTTGGCTGACTGTCACCCAAGGTTGATGCAACAGACGATTCACCGCCAAACGTAATGCCAAGTTTTTCAGCGTGATGCGCCGCAGCAGCAGTAGGCTACCCCAGCCAATCCCCCCCAAGAGCAGGGCCAACACCACGATGCCAGCCAAAATAGCCCACAGTAACTGGCTAGCCCCCATCAGTAGCGTCAGCGACAACACCACCACCAGCAGCGTAATTGGCAAGAAGTAACGCAGTGGCCAGACGTTGGCTACCACATCTCGGCGCAAAACACGCAGCGGTTGCGTCGCTAACAATTGTCGGTAGGGCCGCAGACCAACCAGTAACGAAATCATTACCAATGCGCCCAGCGCCCACAGCCATGGCCAAGCCCCGGCGGCGGGGAGTTTCCCCGGTAGCACCGGTGACAAAAGGCGGATCAACAGCGTTTCAAAACCCAGGCCAATCAAGCTGCCACAGACCCCGGCTAACAGCAGCACCGCCAGCCACTGGCCAACGATCAGTTTGCTTAGTGCCTTGCGCCCTGCCCCAAGGGTTTTTAATACCGCAACCAGATCATAACGGCTGCGACAATAGTGGCTCATGGCCACCGCGACCGCTGCAACCGACAATAACAGCGTCAACAGTGCCGAAAGCAGCAAGAACTGTTGTGAGCGCTGCAACGATTTCCCCAGCGCACTGCCGGAATCTTCCAGCCCGTACCAACGCTGGGAAGGTTTCAATTGTGGTTCCAGGTACTGTTCAAAATGTTGAATATCTGTCGCTGAACCGGCAAACATATAGCGGTAAGTCAGGCGGCTACCGGGCTGCACCGCGCCGGTTTTATCCACATCCGCCAGGTTGATGATGATGGTAGGCGCGGTCCGGAAGGGGTTAAAACCGGCATCCGGTTCCTGGATGATTTCACCGGCAATGCGTAAGGTGGTATCCCCTACATCGAGATTATCGCCCACGTTCAGCCCCAACAACGCCAACAGACGCGGTGCCACCAACACGTTGCCCGGCTCCGCTTTAAGGTTATCCGGGCGGGTTTGCAGTTTGCCATACAGCGGATAGAGATTATCGGTCGCTTTGACATTCGCCAGTTGCGGGGTATCGCCCGCATAAGTCATGGTGGTGAAAGACAACTGGCGGCTGACCTGCAACCCCTGCTGGCGGGCAGCCTGTAACCACGCCTCTGGTGCCGGGCGCACGGTGCGCAATACCCGGTCACCCGCAAGATAATCACGGCTTTGCTGGCTTAACCCTTTATCCATACGGTCACTGATACTGCCCAGCGCCAACACACAGGCCACCGACAGCGTCAGGGCCAACCAGACAATTAGCAGTGCCGGTGAGCGCCACTCACGCCAGAACCAACGCCAGATCATGCTTCCTCCCACAATTTGCCATCAGACAAACGTAACCGCCGTTGGCAGCGTGCCGCCAAGGTTTCATCATGGGTCACCAGGATCAGGGTGGTGGCGTAGTCACGGTTGAGGGAGAACAGCAGATCGGCAATGCGCTCACCGGTTTGGCGATCCAGGTTGCCAGTGGGTTCATCAGCAAACAGCACTTTCGGGCGGCCACTGAAGGCACGAGCCAGTGCCACGCGCTGCTGTTCGCCACCAGAAAGTTGCGCCGGCAAATGATGGAGGCGCTTACCCAGCCCTAGCTGTTGCAGCAGTTGAACTGCCTGTTCACGGCTTTGGCGGTCACTTTCACCCCGTAGCAGTGCGGGCAATTGCACGTTCTCCAAGGCATTCAGGGTGGGTACTAACATAAAAGATTGAAAAACAAAACCGACGGCTTTGGCCCTCAGCGCTGCGCGCCCTTCTTCATCCAGTTGGGGGAGCGACTGCCCCAATAACTGCACCTCCCCGGCGCTACCATCATCCAACCCGGCAAGGATCCCCAGCAAGGTTGATTTGCCGGAACCGGACTCGCCAATCAAGGCAATTGTCTGCGCGGGTTTGACAACCAGCTCGACTCCGGTAAGGATGGTAAGCTGATGCTCACCCTGACCAACGTGTTTACTAAGATGATGGACTTCAAGAACGTTTTCCGCTGGCATCTTTCCTTCCTTTTGCTGTTGGGATTGTTCAGTTTACCTGCTACTGCCGCCAATACGCTGTTGATTTTGGGCGACAGTTTAAGTGCTGGCTATAATTTACCGCTGGCCGAAATCTGGCCAACCCGGTTGGCGAATCAGTGGCAGAAACAACCTGGCCACCCGCAAGTGATCAATGCCAGTATCAGTGGTGATACTGCTGCTCAGGGGTTGGCACGCTTGCCTGCGCTGTTACAACAGCATCAACCTCGCTGGGTGTTGATCGAACTGGGGGCCAATGATGGCCTGCGTGGCTTCCCGGCCCCCGATATTCAACGGGATCTCGGCAAGATTATCACACAAGTACAACAGGCCGGGGCTAAACCCCTGTTGATGCAAATTCATATTCCGCCCAACTATGGCCGCCGCTACACCGAGTCATTCAGTGCCATCTACCCGGCGTTAGCCAAGCAGTTCAGCATTCCATTATTACCCTTTTTTATGGAACAGGTGGCGATAAAACCGCAATGGATGCAGGATGATGGATTACATCCTAATCAGGATGCCCAACCGTTTATCGCCAATTGGATGGCGCAACAGTTGGAACCATTAGTAAATCATGAGTCTCACTAAATAGCGTTGTTAACTAGGTAAAGTTATGCAAAAAGCAGTCTTGATAACCGGTTGTTCCAGCGGGATTGGGTTGATTGCCGCACAAGATCTACATCGCCGTGGCTATCGCGTGCTGGCCGCCTGCCGCAAACCCCAGGACGTGGAAACAATGCGTGAACTTGGGCTGGAAGGCATTGAGCTTGATTTGGACGATAGCGCCAGCGTTGAGCGTGCGGCAGCACAAGTCATTGAGCTCACCCAAGGGCGGCTGTATGGCCTGTTCAACAATGCCGGGTTTGGGGTTTATGGCCCGCTGAGTTCCGTTTCACGCCAACAGTTGGAGCAGCAATTCTCGGCTAATCTGTTTGGCACTCATCAATTGACCCAATTGCTGTTGCCCGCCATGTTGCCTCACGGTGAAGGGCGTATCATTCAGACCAGTTCGGTGATGGGGTTGATCTCCAGTGCCGGCCGTGGTGCTTATGCCGCCAGCAAATTCGCCCTGGAAGCTTGGTCAGACGCGTTGCGTATGGAACTGCACGGCAGCGGCATTCAGGTGAGTCTGATTGAGCCGGGGCCACTGACTACCCACTTTACCCAGAATGTTAATCAAGTAAAAAGCGATAAACCGGTGCACAACCCGGGTATCGCCCGGTTTCTGACCTTGCCACCCGAAGCAGTGCTACCAAAATTGCGCCATGCGTTGGAAAGCCGCCGAGCCAAGCTACGCTACCCGGTCACGTTGCTGACTTATGGCATCTCGATTTTACGCCGTCTGTTACCGGGGCGAGCGATGGATTGGGTTTTACGTAGTAATGGTTAATAGATTGATAGGGCAACGGTTGAAGCGCCGCCGTTTGCCCCCATTTACATAACTGTGCCTAATATCGAACCACTTTAAGTATCAGATGATGGGCATGATGCGGAACGCCGACACGCCGTGAACCCATCCGTGGGGGCTCGTATCGCGCATCCCTGCGCTCCACGGTCGGCTAACCGGCATGCTGCTCATCTGTAGCACGATTAGGTGCCCCCATTTAGCATAAAAATGGTACCACCAGATAAAATAGAGAGAACCTATGCTAGCTCAAGCTGTTGTCGTTGATATTAATGAAACCAATCTGCACCAAATGCTGGAGCAGTCAGTGTCCACGCCGGTGCTGTTCTATTTCTGGTCAGATCGCAGCCAGCACTGTCTGCAACTCACCCCAATACTGGATAAGCTGGCAGCGGAATATGCCGGCCAGTTTATTTTGGCTAAAGTCGACTGCGATGCAGAGCAGATGATCGCCTCGCAATTTGGGCTTCGCTCGATTCCAGCTGTCTATCTCTTCAAAGATGGGCAACCGGTGGATGGTTTTCAAGGGCCACAACCGGAAGAGGTGATTCGTGATTTCCTGCAGCCTTTCCTGCCAAAAGCGGAAGACCTCAAACTGACAGAAGCCACTCACCTGCTGGGGGAAGGCCTGGCAACAGAGGCTTTACCGCTGTTGAAAGAGGCTTGGCAAATCAGTAACCAGCGCAGTGATATCGGCCTGCTGTTGGCAGAAACGCAAATTGCCCTCAACAAGGTGGAAGAGGCCAATAGCGTACTGGCGACTATTCCGCTACAAGATCGCGATACCCGTTATCAAGGGTTGGTGGCCGAAATTGAGCTGATGAAGCAGGCGGCTGACACACCAGAAATCCAGCAGTTGCAGCAGCAAGTGCAGCAACAGCCGGAAAATGTCGAGCTGGCCGTGCAACTGGCTTTGCAATTGCATCAGGTTGGCCGTAATGAAGAGGCGTTGGATCTGCTTATGGGGCATTTGCAGAAAGATTTAGCGGCAGCCAATGGCAATGCTCGCAAAATGCTGATGGATATTCTGGCCGCATTGGGAACCAGCGATGCACTGGCTAGCAAGTACCGTCGGCGACTCTATTCGTTGCTGTACTAAACATTGCTGTACTAAACAAGGAACGCTTATGCTGCAACTTCACCAGTTTGCCTTAGTCAATGGCAAAAACATCAGCCCGTTCTGCTACAAAGTCGAGCTCTATTGCCAGTTGGCTGGCATTGCTTATCAAGCAGTGCCAGATATGCCGCAAAAGGCACCACTGGGGAAGTTGCCCTTTATTATCGATCAGGATAAAACCATCGCCGACAGTGGTGCGATCATCGATTATCTGAAAGCCACTTACGGCGACCCGTTGGATAGTTCACTGACCGAACAGCAACGCAGCCTAGGCCATTTACTGCGCCGAACCTGTGAAGAGAGCCTTTTCTTCACACTGACTTATTCGCGCTGGGTGGATGACGTTTACTGGCCAATAGTGAAAAATCTGTTGTTCGCCAGACTCCCCCCTATTGTGCGCCATATTGTGCCCTACATGGTGCGGCGCAGTATTCGTAAAGCACTCTGGGGCCAAGGTTATGGCCGCCATAGTAAAGAAGCTATTTATGCCTTGGGGGCTGCGGATCTGGCCGCCATCGCCGCCTGTCTAACGCAAACGCAGTTTGCTGTCAGTGATACCCCAACCTCTTTTGATGCGATGTTGTACGCTTTTATCGACAATATTGTTACCAGTCGCCTCGATAGCCCGCTAAAAACTAGCGCGCTGCAGCACCCGTCACTAATGCAATATCATGCCAATATGCAGCAGTTACTGGCGACCAAGCGTGAACAACATTAATGCCGTTACCAATAACGCAAGAGGGCTGGGTTAACCCGGCCCTCTATTTAATGCAACCTATCTATCGCAATGGGTTATTTACGGCGTAATAGAGGTGCCGGCAGTCCCTATCAGCACTGACTCAATATCTTTCAAGGCACCAATATGAGCGACTTTGCCACTGCGTTGCACAAAGCGGCTGACTGCCATGATCTTTGGCCCCATGGCACCATCCGCCACGGCGAGCGGTGCCAATTCCTGAATAGTGGCAGAACGAATCGCTTGTTGCTGTGGGCTCCCCCAATGCCGATAAACTGCATCCGCATCGGTGAGGATCAGCAGGTGGTCTGCGGCCAGTTCTTCCGCCAACAGCGCCGAGGCCAGATCCTTATCAATCACCGCCTCGCTACCGCTCAGGCCATGCTCAGCTTCCACCATAGGAATGCCGCCACCACCACTACAGACCACAATGTGGTTTTGGGCCAATAGCAATTTAATCGCTGCTATATCAATAATTTTTTTAGGCTCAGGTGAAGGAACCACGCGGCGCAGATATTTCCCGTCCAACTTCATGCTCCAGCCATATTGCTGCTCCAGCTCACGCTGTTGCTGAGGCTGATACACTGGCCCGATAAATTTGCTGGGCTGCTGGAATGCGGGATCCTGGCTATCCACCAATACCCGTGTCAATAATGTAGACACCGGTTGGTCAGGATGAAACGCGCCTAATTGTTGTGCCAGCATATAGCCAATCATCCCCTGACTTTCAGCCACCAGAATATCCAGGGGATAAGGGGGCACATCACGATAAGCGAGGTTTTGTAATGCCAATAAACCCACTTGCGGGCCGTTACCGTGCACAATAGCAATACGATATTTCTTTGCCAGCTTGCCAATAACATCAGCAATTAATGCAATGCTCTGGTACTGGTTCTCTGCGGATAATACCGCTCCGCGCTGTAATAGGGCATTGCCCCCTAAAGCAATGACTAATGTTTCCATGTCAACACCTATTTTTTAGTAAAATATACTCGTCATACTTCAAATTGCATGTGTGTTGGCTTTCCTCGCTCACCCCAGTCACTTACCAGTGTAAGCTCCTGGGGATTCTCTGCGTTGCCGCCTTCCTGCAACTCGAATTATTTAGTGTATATAGCCATCGTGATTAAAACTGCGTCACGGGGTAAATTGAGTTAATTTAAAGTTAATGAAGGTAATTAATGGTCATTACCCCTAGCCAAATACCCAATAACGTATCGGCACCAGAAAAATGCCCCATGTTTAACAGTTCACGGATAGATTGCGTTAATTCTCTGGGCTGAATTAAAGCCCGAGCCAATAGCTGTAACGCGGTAGAGAAAACACCTTGTTCAGCAAATTTTAAATAATGCTCGCTGACCAATGTGGTTAAGTTATGCAGTGGCTGGCTAGCCGCAAAAAAAGGCGGTAAGCAGGCCACATCCACCCGGCTATCAAGATGTGCGGTCAACAACATCCCGACCAGGGTATCGTCGTTACTTGGTGTTAACCCCGGCCCTTTGCCAACAACAGCGCTCCAATCAACGGCCTGCCCTTGCAACCAGGCACAAAACTTTTGCTGCAGTTCCCGGGTTTCGGCAACCAGTGGTTGCTCAACAATCTGTTGCAAACGACCAAACAGACCGGTACTGGCTGGTTCATCAGCCAGTAGGGTCGCCAAGGGTGCCAGAGGGATTTCATCACGTAGATTCAGATAAAGATTCAGACGTTGATGATGACGATAGATGCAGATATCATCTATCTGGATCCCAGCCTGAGAAAGCTGGCAATCATCAGCCGCTAGCAGGCTATCGGATAACTCGTCGAAATCACTCGCTGCTATTTCCCACCCCATCGGACTCAACCCGCATCCTTCACGGTGCAACGTCAATAACCGGCCATGGGGTGAAAGAAAATTGATCGCCTTGTTGAAGCGGCCGACACAACGTAGTGGACCATAATCTTGGGTGGCATGGTGGCTGACAGCTAACGCAGTGATATCCATCGACTCCCCTGTGCCCAGGTTGCCCTGGGCACCTCCATCGTTACTCACGGATGCCTAATTTTTCAGCCAGGGCTTCGATAGCTTTTTCAAAACAGCCAAGTGGCGCCCGCACGGTACCCGCGCCAATCTGCCCAACGCCCGCTTCCCGGTGCGCGATGCCGGTATTAATTAACGGCGTGATACCGGTTTCTACCACCCGGCGCGCATCTAACCCCAAACAAGCCCCTTGGAAATCCCAGGTAGGTATTTGCAGCATCATGTTGCGCTCCAGATAAATCTCTGTCATTTCCTCTGAGATATCGATAGCCGCACTCATGCCGCCCGTTGCGCCAACAAAGCGGGTCACACCCGGTGCCGCAACCATGGCCGCACCGCCGATACCAAAAGTCTCAGTAATGGCGCTATCACCAATATCTGGGTTGGCATCCGCCTGGCTGTAGCCAGAGAAGAACAACCCTTCAGGCATATTGACCGGTGCAGTAAACCACTGGTCACCCATCCCACTAATTTTAACCCCAAAATTTTTGCCATTACGCGTCATAACCGTCACGATGCTGCCCTGTTTGATTTCAGCGCCCGCATCCATCGCCGCCTTGCAATAGGCCATCGCCAAGTTGAGGAAGAATTGGTCAGTAATACTAAGGAACTGCATCACCTTGCCTAATTCGCTTTTATCACGATCCAGCAAAGTGATTTGAGGGGCCAATTGGCGCATCAACAACGCTGAAGCGGCAATATTACGCTGGTGGAACTCGTCACCCATGGTGATCGCCTGAGCCATCAAAGCGGTCAGGTCGATGCCGCCATCAAATTTAGCCAGAGCCTCTTTCAACACCGGTGCCAATGAATCACGCATCCAGCGCAGACGCTCCTGCACATCGGGCCCGTAGGCACCAAAACGCATTACCTTGCCGATCCCTTCGTTCATGTTGCAATAGGCATAGTTACCATGAACGCTATCTTTTACCACCACCATCGGCATGTGTGCCGAGGTAATCCCCCCCATTGGCCCAACAGCACTGACGTTGTGGCAGGGAATAAATTCAATCTCGCCGTTTTCGAGCAGAGACTGTGCCTGTTGCTCGTTATCTGCCCATTGTTCAAACAGGCAGGCACCAATACAAGCACCGCGCACCGGGCCACTCATTTCTTGCCAGGTCACTGGCGGCCCAGCATGCAACAGCTTTCTGCCCTGAGCCAGTTGTGGGATAAGATTTTTTGCCAAATCAACATCTTGCCAATGAGGGCGAGCTTCACGGATCCTGGCGATAACGGCAGCATTTGCTTGTTCAATAGATGCGTACATATCAATCCCTTACTTTAATTTTTTCAGTATATTAGCCAATCGTTGATTGCCACCGGCAACCGGAGCCCACTGGTAGTGGACTACTGAAATATCATTGGTTTGCAGGTCATCAGCAAAACTGCGTAGACCTGCGTTGATCACCGCAACACCGGCCAACATGGCAGGCACCGGTTCGCTAACGCCAAGCCGTGGGGGCGCAATGAGCTGGCAAGCTAACTGCACGGCTTCCGGCAGTGAGTTCATGACCGCGATACCCGCTTCACTCAGGGTGGTAATCTGCTTGGAGCGCTGTTGTGGATCCTGTTCAGTCCCGGTCACCGTGGCAATAACCGCCAAGGGATGAGCCTCGCCGCGCTTTTCACGCAGGCGTTTAACCTCGTTAACCAGCGAACCCGCAGGATCTTCCTGCGCGCCATAGCCAATCACCACATCCAGCAGTAACACACCAACCTGGGGCTGTTGAGCCAGACGAGCAATTTCCTGATTACGGGTTGAAGGGTCAATCATCGGGTGTGGCTTGCCCTGGGTGTAAAAATCATCACCCATATCGATAATGTGGTGCCCGTCGGCATTAAGCATTGAGCCCTGGTGGTGTTTACTGTCCCCCTCAAGGCCCAGTTGTTCCCCCAGCAGCATGGCGCATTCAGCCGCCAGGGTGCCGCCCGCATAGAAACCGCAGATTTTGCTGCCACAGACAGCCGGTTGCTGAGCAGCCATTTGTTGTACATGGGCCAGCATGGCAGCCAGACGTGCCGCCTCATCCAGCGTGGCAGCAAAGGTAATATTATCTTCTTGTTGCTTGGCTGCCCGGGTACCCAGGAATAATGCCACCACCGGCTTACCCAGTGTTTTCATCTCTGCAATCACCCGCTGGCGTACCTCTGCAGCGGGTGGCTTGGAGACAAATGCCAATACCCGGCTCTGAGGATCCGCCGCCAGCATACGCAACGCACTGATGGCACTGATCCCCCCACCTCGGCGGTTAAATCACGCCCCCCTAAACCGATCGCATGGGATAACCCCTGCCCAGCCAGGGTAATTTGTGACATCAGTTCCTGAATGCCGGTACCAGAAGCACCGATGATGCCGATGGTTCCCTGCGGGGCGACGTTGGCGAAAGCCAGCGGTGCCCCTGCGATGCTGGCAGTGCCACAGTCAGGGCCCATAACAATCAACCCCTTGCTACGCGCCTTGGTTTTGAGTGCCACCTCCTGTTCCACACTGACGTTGTCAGAAAACATCATCACATTGCAGCCATCCTCCAACGCTTGATCAGCCAAACCTGCCGCATATTCACCCGCAATGGAAATCAGCGCCATATTGGCCTCTGGTAACTTCTGCCTGGCCATACGCCAACTACGGGCTTTGAGCAGACGTTTCCCCCCTGCTGCCCTTGGGCAATCGCCTTCAATGCGGCCTCCAACGATTCACTGATCTGCTCAGTAATATGGCTATCTGCGGAGTCTGCTTTAATCGCCACACAAATATCATTCGGGGTTGCTTCGCTAAATTGCGCATGCCAGAAGCCCGTGGCTTCAAGTAGTGATTTATTCGCTGGTGTCCCCATCATCACCGAGATTTCTTCGACGTCAGGTGATTCACTGAGTTTACGGGAAATTAGCATCAGGCTAACCGAATCCTGAAAGCTCCCTTTTTTTATAAAAGCATGGACCATAGTGATATCCTTAATACAGCATGTGAGCCTTACCCTCATTTGTTCATAACAGGTAAGCACTAATATTTTTATTCGCCTATTTACTTTCAAAAAATTTAATTTTCTCCTTTCAAGCTACAAATAAAAGCCCCGCATAAAGGTGAGAGCCATCACAGTTTAATCATTGTTAGAAAAAATCATTAAATCTGATAAGCACTTGACAATAGAATGAAAAAGAAAATCCATTTATTAAAAATATTTTAATAAATTTATTTGCATTCAATGAAAATTTAAATAAATAATACAATGCTAATCTAGATCACATTATTTTCCTCTCAGCTTTATACATTATGAGCCAAAGGTGGCTTAATAAACTGTAGTAACGAAAGGACTGTCTATGAAAGTCTCTAAACAACAATTGCATCAACTTATTCAAAATAAAATTCATGCAGCAGGGCTAAACCTGGTTCATGCCGGCATTGTCGCCGATGTTTTGGCCCATGCGGATGCTCGCGGTATCCACTCTCACGGTGCCGTCAGGGTAGAATATTATTCTGAACGCATTAGCAAAGGGGGTACCAACAATAATCCGCACTTCACTTATGAAAAAACCGGCCCTTGTAGTGCCGTTTTTGATGGCGATAATGGCGCGGGGCATGTTGCAGCTAAACTGAGCATGGATCACGCCATTGAAATGGCAAAAGAGAACGGTGTCGCGGTGGTAGGCGTTCGGCGTATTGGCCACAGTGGGGCCCTGTCTTACTTTGTGCAGCAGGCAGCTCAGGCCGACATGATAGGGATTTCACTGTGTCAGTCAGACCCGATGGTGGTCCCTTATGGTGGGGCTGAAGTCTACTACGGCACCAACCCCATTGCTTTCTCGGCACCCGCAGAAGGGAAAGACATTTTAACCTTTGATATGGCGACTACCGTTCAAGCCTGGGGCAAAGTACTGGACGCCCGCTCCCGTAATGCGCCTATCCCGGACACCTGGGCGGTTGACAGCGAAGGCAAGCACACCACCGACCCTTTCGCTGTTAGCGGGTTGCTGCCGATTGCCGGGCCAAAAGGCTATGGCCTGATGATGATGGTGGATATTCTTTCTGGTGTATTACTGGGATTGCCTTTTGGCAAGCATGTGAGCTCCATGTATCACGACCTCAGTGTAGGGCGGGAATTGGGCCAACTGCATATTGTTCTCAACCCTGGCTATTTCACTAATGAAAGTGTTTTCCGTCAGCATGTCAGCCAGGTAATGAAAGAACTCAATGCCATCAAACCTGCACCTGGGGTGGAAAAAGTCCTCTACCCGGGTCAAGGTAGCCATATGCGTGAGTTGGAAAGTGAGAAGAATGGGATTGATATTGTTGATGAGATTTATCAATACCTGATTTCTGACGATATTTACCAACGTTCTTACGATCATAAAGACCCGTTTGCCAGTTAAAAAATAGGTAATCAGTCCGTGTGGTGATGTTGCTCTTTCTCGAGGTTGTGACATCACCTGCGTGATTTTTATTATCTCTCACCCCAGGTAAAACAGAGCTAATGGATTATCAGTGTCAATCTAGCTAGCAAATATCCTAGGAAAGCTAAAAAAAGGCAGATAGATATGAAAAATTTCCAACAAGAAATTAGTGAAACTTCTGGCTGGTTATCAAAAATAGGTGCCGACCCCAGTGGTGGCATGACACGGTTGCTGTATACCAAAGAGTGGATTGACGCCCAACAGGCATTGAAACAGGCCTTCGAAAGCGCCGGTTTGACGGTTTCCTATGATGCAGTGGGTAATTTGTCTGGTCGTCTGCTGGGCAGTAAGTATCCTGAACAGGTGATACTGTCTGGTTCTCATATCGATACCGTGGTCAATGGTGGCAACCTTGATGGACAATTGGGTATCGAAGCCGCTTATTTGGCCATTAAGCACCTTAAAGAGACCTATGGAACGCCACTACGGACGCTGGAAGTGATCTCTTTGGCGGAAGAGGAAGGCAGCCGTTTCCCGTTCGTTTTCTGGGGAAGCAAGAATATTGTCGGCTTAGCCCGTCCTGAAGATGTACAAAATATCTGCGATGCCAAGGGAGTCAACTTTGTTGATGCCATGCATAGCGCCGGTTTTGATTTTCCTCAGCCAAATCAATTGCCACGTAGCGATATTGCTGCCTTTGTCGAATTGCATATTGAGCAGGGCAAGGTGCTGGAAACCGAGGGGAAGACCATTGGTGTCGTCACTGATATCGTTGGGCAGCGCCGCTATAATGTGACATTGCAAGGCGAAGCCAATCACGCTGGCACAACGCCGATGAGTTATCGTAAAGATGCTGTTCATGCTTTTAGCCGTATCTGTTGCGAGTCTATCGCTAAAGCACAGGCTGAAGGGGATCCGTTAGTATTAACCTTCGGTAAGGTGGAACCTAAGCCTAATGTTGTCAACGTGGTGCCTGGTTATGCACAATTCACCATTGACTGTCGCCATACTGATCAGAAAACGTTGTTGCGTTTTACACAACAATTGGAGTCTGATATCAAGCGCATCTGTGCAGAGATGGATATCATTCCCACCATTGATTTGTGGATGGATGAAGCCCCTATTCCGATGAACCGGCAGTTGGTACAAAAGGTGGTACATCTGTGTGAAACCGAGCGCCTCAACTACCGCCTGATGCACAGCGGGGCGGGCCATGACGCGCAAATATTCGCGCCTAAGATACCCACCGTGATGATGTTTGTTCCGAGTATTGGTGGTATCAGCCACAATCCAGCAGAAAAAACCGCGCTTAGCGATCTGTCTGAAGGCGTCAAAATTCTGACACATACCCTTTATCAATTGGCCTATCAGGAATAACGGTCATCGTTCTGCCCCTGTCACAGCGAATCGACGGGGCAGATTTATTAATCAGGAGAATTAACGTGGGTTACTTCAACAATCAAATTGGCTATCCAAAGGATATTTTGTCCTCTCGCGCGGTGATCAAGCGTGACAATTATGCGCTTCTTCCAGTGGAAGGCTTGGTACGCAATATCATTCCTGGCTTTGAAAACTGTGATGTCACTATTTTATCTACCCCCAAGTTAGGGGCCAGCTTTGTCGACTATGTGGTGACACTGCATGCTGACGGTAACAATCAGCAGGGTTTTGGTGGTGAAAATGTTGAAACCTTTGTCTATGTGATTGATGGCAAAGTTAAGGCGTCCGCCGATGCAACCGCCCATACCTTGACCAGTGGTGGTTATCTCTATTGCCCGGCCGGCGTGACCTTGCGGTTGGCTAACGATAATGCGGGTAAATCCAGCCAGTTATTCCTGTATAAGCGTACCTATAAGCGTATTGCTGGTCACGAAGCGCGTATCGTCTGCGATAATGTAAACAACCTTGAAAAGATCCACTATGAAGGGATGAGTGAAGTCATCCTGCAGGACTTACTGCCGAAAGATCTGGGCTTTGATATGAACATGCACATTCTTTCTTTCGAACCGGGTGCTAGCCATGGTTATATTGAAACGCATGTTCAAGAGCATGGCGCTTATATATTGAGTGGCAGCGGTGTTTACAACTTGGATAATGAGTGGATCCCGGTGAAAAAGGGAGATTATATTTTTATGGCCGCGTATGTACCACAAGCCGGTTACGCCGTGGGCAAAGAATGCTTTAGCTATATCTACTCTAAAGATTGTAACCGAGACGTGGATATTTGATCATATCTGAATTTATTTTAATAACTCAGTCGATATTTACCCATCGGCTGAGTATTTTAATAATTATTACTTCACCGTATCAAGCATGCGCCAGAGTACCACTTTATAAACTTGCTGTAATGCACCATCAAATTCTTGCTGTTTATCATTATTAATGCGTATTTTTAGCTGCTCAATAATTTCCTCTTTATTATATCCTTTGATAGCCAACATAAATGGGAAGCCAAATTTCTTCTGATAAGCCTGATTCAAGCTTAATAACAGGTCAGCCTCCTGTTGTGTGCATTGGTTCAAACCAGCACCACTTTGTTCACTTTGCGAATGAGCAGTAATATTCTCAGCGCGAATACCCTTACAAGCCAAATTAGGATGACTTTTAATCAAGGCTAACTGAACCTCAGGACTCGCCACTTTCAATGGTTCAATAATACCCTCATATAAATCGACGAAACCCTTATAAGGGCGTTTTTCAGCAGCTTGCTCAATCACCCATGGCGCTTTTTCAAAAACATTACCCAATGCCTGTTCAAATTGCGACTGACTCATTGAGTTTAATTCACTAACATATAAAGCTCGTTCTGCAGAAAATGCTGAGATTGACAACAAGTTAGTCATTAAAAAAACACCTGACAATAGTTTTTTACTTAACATGATATTACTCCCCTAAGGATTGTCAGATAAAAACATATTGATAATTTAATAATCCATTCAAAAAAATCTTTACTTTATGAAATATTATTTATCACGATACCATGGTAATAGATTCTCAAGTAATACCGATATCTTCACCGGAATGCTGATACCCAAGCATCACTTGAAATAAGCTAGAAGTCGCTGTCGCAATAAAGGTGTATTAGGTAATAAAAAAAGTCACGCTAGGTGATAGCTGAAATGCTGACTGCAACGTTGGCGGAACAACCAGTGTATTACAAAATATAAAGAACATCGCGTTCACCTCTGATGAACGCGATGCCAATGGCATTTATTGTTGATGTTTCAGTACGAATTTACCCTTCGGACGAACACCAAAGCCGGCCTTGATATCGTAAATCACCTCGCCACGCAGAATAGTTTTTGCTACACGTGCGTTGATTTTACGCCCAACATACGGGCTGACTTTATGACGATATTCCAGATCCTCTGTGGCTAACACATAGCTGCTATTCGGTTGAATAAACACCAGGTCCGCATCTTTCCCCACAGCAATACGCCCCTTATGTTTCAAACCAAAAATATCGGCAGCGTTAGTAGCCATTAGCTTGCCAAACTCAGGCAGCGACATGCCTCTTTTTTGTACCGCTTCATCAAACATCACATCGACACAGTTCTGGAGCCCGGCAATCCCACCCCAAGCTTGCATGATATTGCCTGCTTTCATCTCCGGTGGGCAAGGTGAATGGTCGGAAACCAGACAATCTATTTCACCATTAAACAGTTTGTCCCACATTCCCTGCTGATTTTTCGCATCACGAATCGGTGGTGAACACTTAGCCAAGGTACCAATTTCTTCAAACTGATCGGTATCCAACACGAAATAGTGTGGGCAAGACTCACAGGTAACCTGTTGCCCTTCCTGGCGTGCACGGGTCACTTCTGCCACCCCTTCTGGGCTACTGACATGGCAAATATGCAGGCGACAACCCGCGACTTTCGCCAAGTAGATCACGCGGCGGATAGCTTCAACTTCAGTAAATACCGGCCGTGAAGCCACATAATCATGTGCAGTCACCCGTCCATCTTCTTTGGCTTCTTTCCCTAATGCATCACAGATCAGGGCGTTTTCTGCATGCACAGCAACCAATTGGTCCAGCTTGGACAGTATCTGTAATCCCTTGAAGTACTCGAAATCATTCACATCACGGAAGTCATTACTAACACTACGGTCACCACAAGTGGTGACAAAACACTTATAAGCCACGACACCGACTTCATCCAATTCATGCAGTCGATCGAGATTATAGGAAACCAGGCCACCAAATTGCGCCGCATCAATGGACAGTTTGCCTTCTGCCGCAGAAAACTTCATTTCTATCGTCTCTCTATCGACAGTTGCAGGCAGTTGGTTGAGCGGCATTTCAATCATGGTGGTAATACCACCTTTTGCTGCAGCACGCGTACCGGTTTCATAGCCTTCCCAATGGGTACGACCAGGCTCAGACATATGCGCATGGGCGTCGACCATTCCCGGAGCCACAACCATTCCGGTAGCATCAATTTCTGTTTTGGCACCTGACAAACCATCACCAATAGCGGCTATCTTGCCTGCTTTTATGGCGATATCGGTAATAATAGCTTGATGTTCAAAAACAACAGTACCATTCTTTATAATCATATCGTATGACATAATAAATCTCCTTCGTGAAATAAATTCATTGCGTTTTATAACCACATTATTTTCACTTCGTTATAATATTTACTTCAGGTATACTCTTGCTGATTAACAAGCACTTTACTCTTAAGTATTGCATATAGGCAGAATGCACTGATAACACCCACAAACCATGAAACCCGGGATAATGGCTCCAGTATTTCAATAAACTTACCCCCGAGAGACAAAACCACGGAAATTAATGTCACAATAAACGCAACACCATTAAAACCATGGTCGTAATATTTATAGTCGCCCGGCTTCGTATATAAAGAATCAAGATCGATGTCACTGCGTACAACAATAAAATAGTGTGCCATCATAACACCAATAACCGGTCCTAAAATCCCACCAATAACATCAAGAAATAGATAGATACTTTCCTGACTTTCCATTAATTTCCATGGGCAGATTAATAGGCTAATGATGCTGGCGATAACCACACCATTTTTGTAGGTCAATTTTTTTGGTGCAATTGCCGCAATCTGGTAACCAGCAGGGATAATATTACCGGTAGCATTAGTTGAAATGGTTGTCATCAAGATAACTAATACCGCAAAAACGGATGCAAAAATGTTATCCCATTTCTGCACGATATCCAATACGTTCCAGGTATCAACACCGTAATGAATACTGGCCCCAGCCAAAATACAGACACTAGCAACCGCAAATAGTAGATAGGCCACTACCAGCCCTAATGTTTGTCCCCATGCCTGTTGCTTGAAACTACTGGCATTCTGGGTAAAATCTGAAGCACTGACCGCTGGCGCTGCCCATACAGCCACGACAGCATTGATAACCACCAAGAACATGAAGCTACTATTACTCGTGACATCCGCATTCGCGGGTACATAAGCAATAATATTGTCCAATCCCGCAAGCGAGATGGCCCAAATAGCCATGCCACCAAATACAACATAAATGCAAGGGTTAAGGATGGCGGTAAATTTATTAAGGATGCCACCACCACCGAGACCTATCGCAACGTTAACCGCCCAAAAAATCAGGAAGGCTATCAATCCTGGCAGACTGATCCCTAACAGATTAAACTCCCCGCCTAAAGTCAAAAACTGTGGCCATAGTTTGCCAATCAGGATCAGGAAGGCCAGTGAACCCGCATAACATTGCAAGCCAAACCACATGATGGCGGCCACACATCCTCTGAGGATCCCTGGGAATAATGCACCACGTACACCATAAGACCCCCTAAGGATCATGGCAAAAGGAATACCGTATTTTGAACCAGCTGCGCCATTCATGACCATAACAAAAGCAATAACGAATGCGCTGAGAATAATAGCGGCCATAATGCTAACTGTAGAAAGCCCTAGAATAAAAAAGCCCCCGACCGCAACGTAATTAGGGACGTTATGGACTGACCCCATCCACAAGGTGAAATAATTAATTGCTTTCCAAGTTTTCTTATTTGCCTCCTTTGGCAAAAGATCCTCATGATAACCACGTTGCTGGTAAATCTCTCGTTGCTTGCTACTGATAGATTCCATGACAATTCCTTCTTATACCAAATAAGAAAATAGAGTAATTTTTCTTTATCCATCTTTAAAACAACTCAAACCATTAATTGGGGGAAATTGTTATCTGAAAACCATAATGCATTATTTTAAAATATTAAACTCCAAATAGTTTAATTTATATGTAGGTGGCAAGTTCGAGAGCCATCAATCAAAGTGCCCCATTAACAAATCACAGCATTGATAATGGCTCAACCAAAAACCAAGTTAATTAACCATTTAAATATCAACATCACTTCAAGTTTTTTGTTATAGCTTATGCTGGCTCAGTAATGTATTTGGTTTTCTTTTTTTGTAACACGACGATGACAAAAATTAGCGTCCCCGTCACCACCAAGCCGGCTGAGATGATAAAACTTATCTCTTTCGAACCTGTGATATCTGAGATAAAACCAGTCAATGTTGGTGCTACGACCGCAGAACTCATACCAAAGAAATTAAACAGGCTGAATGCTCGCCCCAATTTTTTGGCGGAAGCAAGTTCGGAAACATAAGAAATTAAAATCGGGTCGACAGCCATTTTGCCCAGCAGTCCATATAACATAAGGCTAATCATGAGCATGGTGGTATTGGGTGATAACACCGTAAACGCCAACATTGACGCTGCCACAATCTCAAGTCCGATAATGATTTTAACCTTACTATCTTTATATTTATCTGATAGATAGCTAAAAAACAGTGCGCCGGGCACACCAACAAATGCAACCACCGCAGATGCAAATCCTATCTTACTCCCATCAAACCCTCTTTCTGTCTGAAGATATGATGGCAACCAGGTAACAATCAGGTAGTAACCATAGCAGGTACAGAAGTAAAGAAAATAAATGCTGCATAAGATGCCAGAAAATAGCGGGGAATCTTTCTCTTCTGTTACGTCAACAGTTTGTTCTTTTTTCTTTTCTTCCTGTTTAACCAGGTTATCTTTTGATTTAGTTCGAATAACTAAAGTAAACACGCAAAGCATCGTAGTGAGAATAGCAGCAACAATAAACAAGACATTTTGCCATGCCAGCCCCATACTTTTCACCAATACGCTGGAACCAATTAAACCGATCCCCATACCAATGGCAGAACCACTGTTGATAATGGCGTTAGCGAGTGCTTTACGTTCTTTCGGAACATTAGCTGAAGAGAGCGAGTATGCGGAACTAAAGAAAGAAGCACAACCGGCTCCCGCCAGCAGTGAACCACCATAGATCATCGTCATCCCAGTCGCTTTTGCAATGCAAAGTGTACCTAAAATAAAAAGCGTAAATCCGCACATTAGCATTATTTTTTGACCGAATTTATCGACCAAAATCCCACAAGGAATTTGCATGCTACAGTAGGCAAAGAAATAAAAACTCGCAATTGCACCTATTTCAGCATTACTCACATTTCCCATTGATGCTTGTATTTCAGGGTAAATAGGCGTAAGGACGGTCCGATAAATCCAAATCGCAACCCAACCTAGACTCATGACCATTACAATTTTTTTCCAGTAATCCATACTGGGTTTGTATTCTGTACTCATGACACTCTCCTTTTCATGAATTTATCATAAAATGACATTTCATAATTTTATCTTGTTAACATAATTTCTCGCACAGTCTGAGCTCAAACTTCGTTCATAAATTAAAAAATACTCGTGTGATATTTAAATTTACATATATCTAACAAATAGGCTCTAAAACCCTCATGGCAATTCCTTCTTATAATAAATAAGAAATAGGTAAGTGATCTTCCTCCACCCTTCAGAAAAATAAATATTAATTTAAAGAATGTATCGAATGACATTCATTATTAATTGATTATTAAACCATTTCGTATAAAAACAATGTCATAAATAAAAAGGCCAATAACCAGGACTTACTAAACCTAAAATGATTATTTAAAATAATTAATACACTCTCCAAGTTGCAGGTCAATAATAAAGACACCTGCAACTTGATAGAGACAATGACTACCGGTTAATCAGATACTTTATGGTTACCCATGATCTCCAAGGCTTGCACCAAAGCAGAATGGTCGAGATCTTTTGCACCATGGGCAGCACAAAGATTAAATAACTCCTGGCAAGTTGCGGTATTGGGCAAACTGAGTGCTAACGATTTTGCCCCCTGCAATGCCAAATTAAGATCCTTCTGATGCAAGGAAATACGGAAGCCTGGCTCGAATGTGCGCTTAATCATCCGCTCACCATGCACTTCCAGGATACGTGATGAAGCAAAGCCCCCCATTAACGCTTCTCGCACCCGCGCCGGATCGGCACCCGCTTTAGACGCAAAAATCAATGCTTCAGAAACGGCTTCAATGGTCAGCGCTACAATGATCTGGTTAGCGACTTTACAGGTCTGGCCATCCCCATTACCGCCAACCAAGGTGATGTTTTTCCCCATCAAGGCGAGCAGTGGTTTGACGCGCCCGAACACCGCTTCATCCCCCCCACCATGATGGTTAATGAACCCTGCTTGGCACCCACTTCACCACCTGATACCGGTGCATCCAGATAATCTGCACCCAATTTATTGATTCGTTGAGCAAAACTTTTGGTATCCAGTGGTGAGATAGAACTCATGTCCACCAGGATCTTGTTTTTCAATTGTGCTTCAGCACAACCATTGGCAGCAAATAGCACCTGCTCAACCTGGGGAGTGTCTGGCACCATAATAAAAATAATATCTGCCAAGTCAGCCACTTGCTTCGGCGTTGCACAGGCAATGGCCCCTTTTTGCAGCAATGCTGCTGGCACCTGCCCCAAGGTATTGGCATATAACTGATGACCACCCTCGATCAGCTTTTCAGCCATTGGTGTTCCCATAATGCCCAAACCAATAAAGCCTAGTTTCATGATGCATCCCTCAATTTTGATATTTTTTAATCCATGACAGGCCAGCAGCGGTCGTTGTCGCCGGTTTGTATTCGCAACCTATCCAGCCGCTATAGCCCATTTGGTCCAGTGCACTGAAGATATAATCGTAATTAATTTCCCCACTTCCCGGCTCATGGCGGCCAGGATTATCAGCAACCTGGATATGCGCTATTTTATTCAATAGATTTTCCATGGTTTGGGTCAGTTCACCCTCCATACGCTGCATATGGTAAATATCGTATTGAATGAACAGATTGGGACTACCCACCCACTCCATCAGCTCTAAAGCCTGGCGAGTGGTTTGCAAGTAGAATGCTGGCATATCGTATTTATTGATCGGCTCAACCAATAAGCGAATGTTTTCCTTAGCTAACTCTTTTGCTGCATAGCTCAGGTTAGCGACCACGATTTCATCAGTCTTATGCTGTGCCAGTGATTTGTCGGGGTTACCGATCAAACAGTTGATCTGTGCGCAACCTAATCCACGGGCATACTCCACTGCCATGCCCACACCGTCGCGGAACTCAGACTCTCGCCCTGGCAAACAGGCGATACCACGTTCACCAGCGGCCCAATCCCCTGCAGGGAGGTTTTGTAATACCTGTGTTAATTGGTTTTCCTCCAACGCCGTTCGCAATGCCTGCAATGGATAATCGTAAGGGAACATATACTCTATTGCCGTGAACCCTTGCTCTTTGGCACAGTGAAAGCGTTGTAGAAAGTCCACTTCGTTAAAGAGCATTGATAAATTAGCTGAAAACTTTGGCATAATTTTTTCCCTACTGGTATTTGAAGTAACTGACTGCCGTCGGCGCATCTTCTGGCGACTCGGCAACAGGTTCAAACTCTGTTACGTTATCCAGTTCGGTTCCCATCGAAATGTTAGTCACACGCTCCAGAATAATTTCCACCACCACTGGCACCTGGTGCTGGCGCATTAATTCTTCTGCTTGCTGGAATGCTGAGGCTATATTTTCAGGTTTAGTCACACGAATGGCCTTGCAGCCCAACCCTTCAACCACTTTGACGTGGTCAACGCCATACTCACCGATTTCCGGGGTATTGATATTTTCAAAAGCGAGTTGAACACAATAATCCATATCAAAACCGCGCTGAGACTGGCGAATTAACCCCAGATAGGCGTTGTTCACTAATACATGGATATAAGGCAGTTTGAATTGAGCACCGACGGCCAGTTCTTCGATCATAAACTGGAAGTCATAATCACCGGATAAGGCGATCACTTTGCGTTGTGGATCTGCGGCACAGACACCCAGCGCCGAAGGAATGGTCCAACCCAATGGGCCGGCTTGCCCAGCATTGATCCAGTGACGTGGTTTGAATACATGTAACAATTGCGCCGCAGCAATCTGCGAAAGCCCAATGGTGGTGACATAACAGGCATCACGCCCGAATGCCCGGTTCATTTCTTCATAGACGCGCTGAGGTTTGATCGGCACATTGTCGAAGTGGGTTTTGCGTAATAGCGTCCGCTTACGTTGCAGGCAGGTTTCCACCCACTCGGTTCTGTTTGGCAATAGCCCTTGTTTTGAGCGCTCGCGAGCTCGCTCAACCAACATCTGCAAAGCCGTTTTGGCATCGGACACAATACCCAGGTCAGGGCAAATAACGCGACCAATCTGCGTCGGTTCAATATCAATATGAACGATCTTGCGGCCCGCAGTATATTTATCCACGGACCCGGTATGGCGGTTGGCCCAACGATTACCAATGCCTAATAGAAAATCTGAATCCAGCAGATTGGCATTACCGTAACGGTGGGAGGTTTGTAACCCAGCCATCCCTGCCATCAGCGTATGATCGTCAGGAATACAGCCCCAACCCATCAAGGTCGGGATCACTGGTGTATTGCAAATCTCCGCCAATTCCTGCAACAAATCAGCCGCATCCGCATTGAGGATACCCCCACCAGCAATAATCAATGGCTTGTGAGCAGCACACAACATGTCCAACGCTTTGTCGATCTGCGCTTGAGTGGCTGCGGGTTTATAGGCTCCCAGTGAGGAGTAGGTTTCCGGATCAAATTCGATCTCGGCCATTTGAACGTCATAAGGTAAATCCACCAGCACTGGACCAGGACGACCAGAACGCATCAGATGGAACGCTTGTTGCAATACCCGGGGAACCAAAGCCGGTTCCAACACCGTCACGGCCATTTTAGTGACAGGCTTGGCGATTGATTCAATATCGACCGCTTGAAAATCTTCTTTATGCAAGCGTGCCCGTGGTGCTTGCCCAGTAATGCAAAGAATAGGAATAGAATCTGCCGAAGCTGAATAAAGCGCGGTAATCATATCCGTGCCTGCCGGCCCAGAAGTCCCCAGACACACGCCAATATTCCCCGGTTTAGCACGGGTATAACCTTCTGCCATATGAGAGGCACCTTCCACATGGCGCGCCAGGTAATGTTTGATTCCACCGTGCTTGCGCATCGCGTTATAAAAGGGGTTGATCGCCGCACCAGGTACGCCGAATGCCGTATTGACCCCCTCTTTTTCCAGCACATACATTGCCGCATCTACCGCTCGCATTATTGCCATCTCATCTTCTCCTGCTTTTTTGGAAAAATTTTCCAAATTGAAATTAAATTCAAAAAAAACCGTTTATTCAACAAACGGGAAGGCTAGTTCAGCCTGCAGCGGCTTGATTCAGCGGCTACAGGTGTTGTCATAGATGACTCAATGGTGACTGCGTGATTCTCCTAATGTCGTACTGATGTCATTAGCAACATCTCGCACCAGCTCCCCCAATTCCTTAAAACGCTCACGACTCACACGCTCACTGGGCCCGGAAATAGAGATGGCCGCCACCACATTGTTGCTACGATCGAAAATCGCTGATGCCAGGCAATTGAGCCCTGCAGCATGCTCTTCAGCATCAATGGCGTACCCCCGGGCCAGCGATTGCGATAAATCTTTGCGCAATAAATTCACACTCGTCAGCGTATTCGGGGTAAAGGCGTGCAACCCTGTACGCACAATCAGATCCAGCATTTCCTCTTCTATCAGGGGATAGAGGAGCGCTTTCCCTGCCCCGGAAGCGTGTAACGGTAAGCGGCTACCCAGCGGAGCACACATTCGCACCATGGCCTGGCACTCACATTGGCGGATCAATACCGCATCAAAGTTATTCCTGATGGCCAAGTTAGCTGTTTCACCTGATAACAGCATCAAACGACGCATAGGGGGACCTGCTACTGAAACCACGTCCCGGTCATTCATGTAAGCCGCCCCGACAGTGAACGCCTGGATCCCAATATGCCACCAACCTAATTGTGGATCCTGAAAAACAAATTCAGATTTTTCTAATACTTTCAATAATCTGAATGTCGTTGACAGCGGTAACCCTAACTTTTCGGATAACACGGAAACGGACGAGCTTCCTCCTGCATTGGCCAGAAACTGCAGGATCTCCAACCCTCGGTCCAATGCCTGGGCACCTTTCGTTGCTCCTGCATCTGTCGTTGGTCTTCCTTTTCTGCGTAGTTCGTTCATTCGGGCTTTCCTTTCTTAATTCAACTTAAGGTTTACCCGATATAGTATACCCATCCCCTTTCCAGTGGCAGCAATGTTGGCTGATGTACGATTTATGGTTATTTATACCCTTTCATCTCGCATTATTTGAATTACCTGAATGAACCCGGTGAAATAAATAATCTACTATCTAATGACTACTGGCTAATTACCACGCGATAAGGCTCAGGTAATTGACTGACGACACAGTTATCAGCACCACCACGATCTACTGTGAAGAAGTCAGTTACTTTACCGAAAGCAAATAAAGGATGATGCCAGACATTACGATGATAATTCACCCCTTGCCGACCATTAGTAATAAATGCACGTAAGGTATTAACTAATATTTCACCCTGTTCCCCCGCTTGCGCAACAATGACCACAAAGCGTTCCCCCTTCATCGGCATAAAGGCTTGGGATGACAGCGGGTGTTTCTCCAGTAGCGAGAACGTCATCGGCATATCACAAGGTTCCGAGCGATTGATACTCACCAGTACCCGGTGCCCATCAGTGACCTCTACTTTTGCAATATCATGATAGCGCTCCGTTTTCCCATCATTGATATGGTAAAAGGGGGTTTCATCAGTCTGTAATACATCACCATAAGGTGCAAAGGCTCCAGGTGTGAGTTCAACAGCAATTAAATCCATCTATCTCTTCTCCAAACCATCTTAAAAAGGAACACCACCGAATGAGATCACTCTAAACAGGTCATGATTAATTTAAAAGTTAATATTGGAAAATTATTCCACAATATGACCAGCAGCACATTAATTTGCCACTATTTAAATTAGTCTATTAATAATAGAAATATTATTAAAGAATTTTAATCACCCAGCGCACATTAATAATTGAGTTGTTTTGTGCTGTATCTATCATAATAAACTGATAAATAGTGCTGAAAATCACGGAATCATGTGTAATGGCTAACCTAAGGAAGATAAGATAAGTAAATTCTCTTTCAATGAATGGAAACCATCGCTGCCGCGTTAAGGAAATAACATGCTGGATCACGAAACTATTCGATCATTTATTAAAGTGGCAGAGTGCCAGAGCTTTTCTCGCGCGGCAGAGTTACTCCACAAGACCACCGCTACCATCAGTTATCGCATCAAAACACTGGAAGAAAGTATCGGTACCCAACTCTTCATTCGCACCACCCGAAGCGTCAATCTGACTCCGGCCGGTGAATACCTGTTGGAACGTTGCAGCCAATGGCACAATTGGCTTGATTCTATGCCCAATGAACTGCGCCAAATTAATGATGGGATAGAACATCAGGTCAATATTGTTATCAATAATCTGCTCTATAACCCTGCCACGGTGGCCCAATTACTGGCCTACCTGCAACAACGCTACCCCTTTACCCAGTTCCATATCTCGCGCCAGGTTTATATGGGGGTATGGGATGCATTGTTGAACGAAGATTGTCACCTGGCCATTGGGGCGGCAGGCAATGAGTCGCTGGAAAATAGTATCAATGTACTGCCACTGGGCAAGATAGAGTGGGTATTTGCCATTGCACCACACCATCCGCTAGTGGGTGCCGTTGAGCCAATACCCGAGGATCAATTACGGCTTTACCCGGCAATCAATGTTGAAGATACTGCCCGCCATCTGGACAAGCGCATTGCCTGGTTACTCTCCGGTCAGCGTGAAATAAAAGTGCCGGATCTCCATACCAAACTGGAATGTCATTTACGCGGTGTCGGTATCGGTTTTTTACCCCGAACCTTATGCCAACCATACCTTGACAGAGAGGAACTGGTGCAGAAAAAACCGCTGCGCACACGCCAGCAATCCACATTATCATTGGCGTGGTCAAATCACCGAGGGGGGGAAGTCGTCAAAAGCATTATTGCGCTATTTCAATCCCATGACCCTCTTATCAAAGGGTTTACTTTACCTCTGGATTAATCGGGCGATTAGCCTGGAGAGATTAGGCTTTCTGTCTCCACTAGCGTAATATTAATTTAACTATCTAACCGGAGGTTGTTCCATGTTCGATTTTACCTTTTCCATCATCCCAATTTTGATTGTTATAGCGTTAATTGTCGCCTTTACCAGTGTAAAGATTGTGCCACAAGGCTATCAATGGACCGTGGAGCGTTTTGGTCGCTATACCAAAACACTGATGCCAGGTTTGAACCTGATGGTGCCTTTTATTGATCGTGTTGGCCGTAAAATCAATATGATGGAGCAAGTGTTAGATATCCCTTCTCAAGAAATTATTTCACGTGATAATGCCAACGTGGCCATCGATGCGGTCTGTTTTATTCAGGTTGTTGATCCCGCACGTGCCGCCTATGAGGTCAGTAACCTCGAACTGGCGATCGTTAACTTAACCATGACCAACTTCCGTACTGTGCTCGGTTCAATGGAACTGGATGAAATGCTGTCACAGCGCGATAGCATCAACAGTCGTCTGTTGCATATCGTCGATGAGGCCACCAACCCTTGGGGGGTCAAAATCACCCGGATTGAAATCCGCGATGTTCGCCCACCCGCTGAATTGATTGCCTCCATGAACGCCCAGATGAAAGCCGAACGTACCAAACGTGCCGATATTCTGGAAGCGGAAGGGGTTCGTCAGGCGGCCATTCTACGTGCCGAAGGTGAAAAGCAGTCACAAATTCTGAAAGCGGAAGGGGAACGTCAATCTGCGTTCCTGCAGGCTGAAGCCCGTGAGCGTGCCGCCGAAGCAGAAGCAAAAGCAACCCAACTGGTTTCTGACGCCATTGCCAGCGGTAATATTCAGGCAGTTAACTACTTTGTGGCCCAGAAATATACCGATGCACTGCAGAAGATCGGTTCAGCTGATAACAGCAAAGTCATTATGATGCCGTTGGATGCTAGCAGCTTGCTGGGTTCCATTGGTGGCATTGCCGAATTGCTAAAAGAGAGTAAAGGCAACTAATCATGCTTGAACAGATCACAGCGAACCCACAATGGTTCTGGATCACTCTCGGTGGCTTATTGCTGGCAGCAGAAATGCTGGGCGCTGCCGGTTATCTGCTGTGGAGTGGTGTGTCTGCGGTGGTGGTTGGCATCATTGTCTGGCTATTACCGCAGTTAGGCTGGGAGTGGCAAGGTGTTCTCTTCGCCGTGATGACCCTTATCGTTGCCTACCTGTGGTGGTACTGGCTACGCAGACGGCCAAAGTTCGCGGGCAGTTCACAGGTGCTAAACCAACGTAATCGCCAATTGATTGGCACCCGTGGGACCCTTACTGAAGCGATGCAGAATGGCTTTGGGCGCATCAATATCGGCGACAGCAGTTGGCGTGCTCAAGCCAATGAAGACCTCCCTGCAGGCACTGAAGTAGAAGTCATTGCCGTCGAAGGGGCGACGCTGGTGATTCGCGCTATATACTCTAAATAATTCGAGTTGATTGTAGGCGGCAACTGAGCGACAAATCGGTCAGGAACCGATTTGAACAGCACTTGTGCTGGCCCGCAGGGTGAACCTCATGGATGAGGTTCATAATTCCCTAGGAGCATAGCTAACTATGTGACTAGGGTGAACGAAGGAAGCCAACAACCAAGCAGCTTGAAGTATGACGAGTATAACTCGTTAATGATTGTGACAGCAGCCTGCCAGATTATTAATAATCGGGCAGTCTGCGCCCTCGTTGCCCGGGCATTGTTCCGCTAGCGCCAATAATCGTTGGCGCATCTCCTCCAGTTCAGTGATATGCCGCTCAATATCTGCCACTTTCTGCAGCGTGCGTGCTTTTACATCCGCGCTATGGCGGGCGGGATCATTGAATAAAGTGACCAGTTCACGGCATTCATCAAGAGTGAACCCCACCAGACGTGCCTGGCGCAGCAGCGTTAGCTCTTCAAGATGTTTGGTACTGTAACTGCGATAACCGTTATCGGTACGGATCGGTGCCGTTACCAAGCCTTTTTCTTCATAAAAACGAATGGCCTTGCTGGTCAAACCGGTTTTTTTGGCAACATCACTGATATTCATTTTTCCTCCTTGACCTTACCCTTGCGGGAAGGTTTAAGCTTCTCTTCAATGATACACCTAAGTTTACCGACTCGCCCTATTCACCGTATGACGAGTCTATCCCTATACCGTTATCTTGTTATCAGGAACCAGTCTATGTCACAGATTACCGTACTGGCGTTACAGGGCCTTTCCTGTATGCATTGTGCGCAACGGGTGAAAACAGCCCTGGAAAGCCGCACTGATGTCGAACAAGCAGAAGTGAATGTTCACTATGCCAAAGTAACGGGGAGCGCCCCGGCAACAGCATTAATCGACAGTGTTGTTGATGCTGGTTATCAGGCTAAAGTGGCCACGCAAGCAGATACCGAACTACAACTCTCCGGTCTCTCCTGTATGCACTGTGTGGGTAGCGCTCGTAAAGCACTGGAAGCACTGCCGGGTGTGATCGCCGCTGAGGTCACTCTTGAAGCGGCTAAAATCTACGGAGATACACCCGCAGAACAACTCATCGCGGCCATTGAACAGGCTGGGTATCACGCCACTCTGGCGGGGGAAAAGCTGGCAGGGGAAAACATTTCAGGAGAAAACATTGCAGGAGAAAAACATCACCCAAAAACTGAGCCGCTGACTGAATCTACCCCAACATTGCCGGAATCCCAGGCAGCGGCTCCCTCTTCCCCTCCGGTAACGGATACTGATGATGACAGTATTCAGTTGTTACTCAGCGGTATGACCTGCGCCAGTTGTGTCAACAAAGTCCAGCAGGCGTTGCAGAATGTCCCCGGGGTGACAACCGCACGGGTCAATTTAGCCGAACGCAGTGCACTGATTAGCGGCCATGCTGAGCCCAATGCCTTGGTGGCGGCAGTAGAAAAAGCCGGCTATGGTGCAGAACTGATTGCAGATGAAACTGAGCGTCGAGAGCGCCAGCAGCAGACGGCACAAGCCAGTATGAAGCGCTTCAGATGGCAGGCCGCCTTGGCGCTGGCACTCGGCGTTCCACTTATGGCTTGGGGCGTATTCGGTGGCAGTATGTCGCTAACACCAGAAACCCAGCGCCCGTGGATGATAGTCGGCATAATTACCTTGGTTGTGATGGTGTTGGCGGGTGGCCATTTTTACCGTAATGCCTGGCGCGCACTGATAAATGGCAGCGCCACCATGGATACACTGGTCGCCTTAGGCACCGGTGCAGCCTGGCTGTATTCCATTAGCGTTAATATTTGGCCGGAGTTCTTCCCCATGGAGGCCCGCCACCTTTATTACGAAGCCAGTGCAATGATTATCGGCTTGATTAATCTGGGCCACGCCATGGAACAACGGGCTCGGCAGCGATCTTCCCAAGCACTGGAACGCTTGTTGGATCTCACCCCCCCTAGCGCCCGAGTGGTCACTGAACAGGGGGAGAAAAGCATCCCGCTGGCAGAGGTGCAGTTGGGGATGACATTGCGGCTAACCACCGGTGACCGCATTCCTGTGGATGGTAAAATCATTCAGGGGGAGCTGTGGGTGGATGAAGCGATGTTGACCGGGGAGGCGATTCCACAGCAAAAAGGTGTGGGCGATACGGTACATGCCGGTACCGTGGTGGATGATGGCAGTGTGCTGTTCCACGCCGAGGCAGTCGGCAGCAAAACCACGCTAGCACGGATTATTAAACTGGTGCGTCAGGCGCAAAGTAGCAAGCCAGCCATCGGTCAGTTGGCTGACAAAATTTCGGCGGTGTTTGTGCCAACGGTGGTGGTGATCGCCTTGTTCAGTGCCGCTATCTGGTACTTTTTTGGCCCGCAACCTCAAGTGGTCTATACCCTGGTGATTGCCACCACCGTGCTGATTATTGCCTGCCCTTGTGCCTTGGGGTTGGCTACCCCCATGTCGATCATCGCTGGTGTGGGCCGTGCCGCAGAGTTCGGTGTGCTGGTGCGTGACGCTGATGCGCTGCAACAAGCCAGCAATCTCGATACGCTGGTGTTCGATAAAACCGGTACGCTGACGGAAGGCCAACCACGAGTGATGGAGATCATTACCTTTAACCAAGTGGACCAACAGCAAGCATTGAGTTGGGCCGCCGCGTTAGAGCAGGGAGCAAACCATCCGTTGGCCCGCGCGATTACGGAGCAGGCTAAAGGGCTGAGTTTACCGGTTGTCGAACAGTTCCGTACCTTGCGTGGAGCCGGTGTTAGCGGTGAGGTGGCTGGCGTGACATTGCTGTTGGGCAATACCCGGCTATTGCAGGAAAACCAGATCAATACGTCCCCCTTTGAGCAACAGATACAACAACAAGCAGAGCGTGGCATCACCCCTGTATTGCTAGCAGCCAATGGCAAACCGGCGGCCTTGTTTGCTATCCGCGACCCGTTGCGCGCTGACAGCGTTAGCGCCTTGCAGCGTCTGCATCAGCAAGGTTATCAGTTGGTGATGTTAACCGGTGATAACCCCCTCACTGCCAATGCGATTGCCAAAGAAGCAGGCATTGACCGGGTGATTGCCGGTGTCATGCCAGAAGGCAAAGCAGACGCTATCAAGCAACTGCAAGCTCAAGGACACCGGGTAGCCATGGTGGGGGATGGCATCAACGATGCCCCGGCACTGGCGCAAGCTGACGTGGGGATCGCCATGGGTGGCGGCAGTGATATCGCCATTGAAACCGCCGCCATTACGTTAATGCGCCATAGTTTGCACGGTGTTGCTGACGCTCTGGCGTTATCAAAAGCCACACTGCGTAATATGAAGCAGAATCTGCTGGGGGCATTTATCTACAATACGCTCGGTATTCCCATTGCCGCCGGTATCCTGTACCCCATGACAGGTACATTGCTCAGCCCAGTGATTGCTGGGGCGGCAATGGCGCTCTCTTCGATTACTGTGGTCAGTAACGCCAACCGGTTATTGCGCTTTAAACCAAGGTCATAGACTGAAAAAGTGTCTGCGATACGTGCCCTTGGCTTTCTTGTTCGGTCGTTAGCGTTTAGCATAAGAAAAGTCTTCCCCCTGCCCGGTTTTCGGGCAGGGAAAATCAGGAGCTATACGGCATGGGGCAATGGCTGCACCGCATCAAAAACTTTCTTGGTCTGCTCCCACCTCGGGCCTACACCTATCCGGCGGTGGATATGACGTTATCCGGCGGCAGGCAACTGCATCTGGTTGGTAGCATTCATATGGGGACCAGCAATATGTCACCGTTACCCCCCTACCTAATGACGCAGTTGCGTCAGGCTGATGCGTTGATCGTTGAAGCCGATATCAGCAGCCATACCCCATCCCCTTTTGGTGGTGGTGAAGTATGCCAACCGCTAGAACAGCGCCTTTCCCAGCAAGAATTCCATTGTTTACAGGCGTTATGTCAAGAGATCGGCGCCGATGCCACTACCTTTGCTACGCTGCCTGCCTGGCAAGTGGCGTTGATGATGCAGGCGCAACAAGCACAATTATTAGGATTACGTGCCGAGTACGGTATTGATTACCAGCTATTGCAAAGCGCCAAAGCACAGCAGATAGCGGTGATTGAGCTTGAAGGTGCCGCAGAGCAACTGGCCATGCTGGAACAATTACCCCAAGGTGGGCTAGGATTATTGCAAGACACGTTGGAGCATTGGCGTACTAATGCCCGTTTGCTACAAACCATGGTGAGCTGGTGGCTGGATAGCAAGCCAAATGCCTTACCGGAAGCACTACCTGCTACTTTTAGTGCCGAGTTATATGACCTATTGATGCATTGCCGTAATCGCCACTGGCAACAAAAGTTGCAAGCCTTACCAGCAGGTAACTATGTGGTGGCGGTGGGGGCTTTGCATCTATACGGTGATGGTAATTTGCCTGCACTGTTACAGGAAGGCTTGGCATAACTGGTATTGATATTCTATTTCTCTTTATTTTGGGGCATAAGATTATGACACCGGCAGTGGTTCTGCTTGAAAAACAAAAAATCCCGTTCGCGCTACATAGCTATCATCACGATAGTGAAGAAACCAATTTTGGTGACGAGGTAGTAAAGAAACTGGGGCTAAATGCCCAACAGGTCTATAAAACACTGCTCGTCTCCCTGAATGGGGACAGCAAAAATCTGGCGGTAGCCGTCACACCGGTAGCCACTCAATTGGATCTGAAAAAGGTCGCCAAAGCCTTAGGGGCCAAAAAAGCCGAAATGGCTGACCCGCTACTGGCTCAACGGGTGACGGGATATCTGGTGGGGGGGATCAGTCCGTTAGGGCAAAAGAAGCGTTTACCTACGGTGATCGACGCACCAGCGCAGCAATTTGCTACGATCTTTGTTTCTGGGGGCAAGCGTGGGCTGGATATTGAATTGGCGGCCAATGACCTCTGCCGTTTGTTATCGGGCTCTTTTGCCGAGATCGCCAAGCGGGATTAAAACTGAAAGGGCTGCTATTGCAGCGCAAAGTGATGCTCAATCTGTTGAATAGGTTATCCTAGATTACCGCATCTAACGCCATTACACGTTGAGGGTAATGCAACTGGGCATGATACGGAACGCCGACACGCCGTAAACCCCTCCCTGGGGGCTCGTATCGCGCATCCGTGCGCTCCACGGTCGGCTAACCTGCATCATGCCCATTCGAAGCAAAAACGCCTTACATTCAATTTAGTTATAAACTATTTCGCCCTTGGGCTCATAAGCGGCGGCATCCAGCGGTGAGTGAGTCTCAATATACTGTTTCAAGACTTCCGCATCGATAAAACCGGTATTGACGTAACTTGGCAGGGTATCAACCTTCGGATAGCCATCACCACCCAATGCGTTAAAACTCAGGGTTGCCATGCGATAGGTTTTATCTGCCTGTAGGGGTTCTCCCTTGATTTTTACCTTGCTGACCCCTTTACCGTCTGCCACCAAACTCACATTGGCAAACTGCGCATAGGCACCGGAGTCGACCTTCATATTAGCGACCACCGCCAAGTACTGCTCAACTTCACGGCCTTTCATATCCACATAGACCAGCGTATTGCCGAAGGGCTGCACCTTAAGCACGTTTTTGTAGGTAATATCACCAGCCTCAATGGAATCACGCACGCCACCGCCGCTCATTACGGCAAAATCGGCATTGGCCCTTGTCATTTGTGCCGCCAATAACACCCGGGAAAGGTTGGTCTGTACAAAACGGACTTTACTGCGATCCCCCTCCAACCGACCATTAACGCTGCCAATCTTCACTTCCAGTTGGGTCTGGCCTTTATCCTGGAAAGGCGTTAATAACTTGACCATGGCAGGATCTTTGGTAATTTCCTGCGTGTAATAGACACGCTCGCTGCTGCCATCGGCTTTTTCGACCTTTTTCTTCAAGTTAACCGGGATCAACTGATAATTCATCAGTGTCAGTTCACCATTGCGAAACTGAAAATCAGCACGGCCAACGTACTTACCCCATTCATGAGCCTGTACGATCCAGGTCCCATTTTGGCGATCCGGCGCGCAAGGCGTTCCGGGCACGTAATCCACCTGTTTATGATTTTCACTCGCCATACAGAGCGGGTCCTGCGAATGTCCGCCGACAATCAAGTCCAGGTACCCCGCAGGCAGGCTACGGGCCATTTCCACATCCCCCGGGGCATTGGAGCCATGGTTGCCATTATCATAGTGCCCCATATGGGTTGCGGCGATAATCACATCCGGTTTTTCATCCTGGCGTAACTGCTCTACCACCTGTTTAGCTTCCAGCGCAGGCACGCGGAATTCAATATCGGTAAAATACTCTGGGTTGCCGATTTTTGCGGTGTCATCAGTGGTCAGGCCAATAACGGCAATCTTCACCCCTTGTTTGTCGAATAGCGCATAAGGTGCAAACAACCGCTGCTGAGTACTTTTCTGATAAATATTGGCGGATAACAACGGGAAGGAAGCCCACTTTTGCTGCTGGCGCAATACACTGAGTGGATTATCAAATTCATGGTTGCCAATCGCCATCGCGTCATAACCAATCAGCGTCATACCACGAAAATCAGGTTCAGCATCCTGTAAATCAGACTCCGGTACACCGGTATTGATATCGCCACCGGATAATAACAGAACACTCCCCCCTTTAGCGGCCACTTCCTGGCGAATGCTATCCACCAGCGTTTTCTGTGCGGCCAAACCATATTCGTCATAGTCGTTCTGCCAAAAATGGCCATGATGATCGTTGGTATGCAAGATAGTGATATCGTAAGTTCTGTCTTTTTCCCAGGCATTGGCCGTTGCACAAAACAGCGCTAGGGAAACCAGCAGCCCATAAGTCGTGGTTTGAAGTGAAAAACGCATGGCAATTCTCCATTGTAAAAAATGGCGACCTCGGTGAGGTCAAAATTGTAACGTAAATTGACCATATGGGTTTCAAAATTTTGCTACTTACGTCAAATTGTGTCGCTGTAATCTCACTTACTGGAGATAATTGATACGATTACTGTTGGTCATTTACACTGAAGGTAACATTGACAACGTTGTCGAAGGAAAGATCAACGGGTTAAACTATCCACCTCACAATTAATTACCAGGCTAAATTATAATATGACTGATCGTTCTGAAGCGACCATGCCACCGGTAAAAAACAAAGCGGGAACCGGGACTGCTTTCTCTATTCTTGGTGCTATCAGTGTTTCTCACCTGCTCAACGATATGCTCCAATCGCTTATTATGGCGATTTATCCGATCCTGCAAGCAGACTTCAACCTCAGTTTCACGCAAATTGGTATCATTACCTTAACCTATCAATTCAGCGCATCGCTGCTGCAGCCATTAGTGGGTCATTACACCGATAAGCATCCTCAGCCCTATTCGCTCCCCATCGGCATGGGGTTCACCCTCTCTGGTTTGCTACTGCTGGCAAACGCCAATACTTTCCCACTCGTCTTGTTAGCTGCCGCCTTGGTGGGCACAGGGTCATCGATATTCCACCCTGAATCATCCCGTGTTGCGCGCATGGCCTCGGGTGGGCGCTATGGTCTGGCCCAGTCACTGTTCCAGGTGGGGGGGAATTTTGGCAGTTCACTTGGTCCGCTGTTGGCGGCGCTGGTGATCGCCCCCTATGGCAAAGGGAATGTTGGCTGGTTTTCTCTGGCGGCATTGCTGGCGATTGTCGTACTGCTGCAAGTGAGCAAATGGTATCAACATCAGCACCGGATGGCGAAAAGCAAACCTAAATCGGCTTCCTTGGTCACCGCGCTACCACGACGTACTATCGTCGTTTCTCTATCCATCCTGTTGCTGCTGGTTTTTTCCAAATCTTTCTATTTAGCCAGCATCACCAGCTATTACACCTTTTATTTGATACAGAAGTTTGATGTTTCGGTGCAAAATGCTCAGTTACATTTGTTTGCCTTCCTATTTGCCGTCGCGGTGGGCACTCTGATTGGCGGGCCTTTAGGGGATAAGATCGGGCGTAAATATGTTATTTGGGGGTCGATCCTCGGTGTGGCACCCTTTACCCTCGCTTTACCCTACGCTTCTCTTTACTGGACGGGGATTTTAACCGTTATTATTGGCCTGATTTTGGCCTCTGCTTTCTCGGCCATTCTGGTTTATGCGCAAGAATTAGTTCCAGCTAAAGTGGGGATGATCTCGGGCTTATTCTTCGGTTTTTCTTTTGGTATTGGTGGCTTAGGCGCTGCGGTGCTTGGTTTCGTCGCGGATGTTACCAGCATCGACTTGGTTTTCATAATCTGCTCATTTCTACCACTTATTGGGATTGTCACAGCATTACTACCAAATGTTGAACACAAGCACTAAACTCCCGCTAAAAACCCGGTTTAGACAGCCATTTAAACCGGGTCATTCACTATAAAAATCAATTTTTTATCCATGATAACCATAAAAAACCACAATTAAGGGATTAAAATAGCATAAAATCCTTATTTATCTAACTAACCTGAAATTAACTAAGTAATTTCAATGAAAACACACTATAATAAGTTACCCATCACCATTCAAACGATAGAGGGCCCCATGTACACCGCCCCTCTCGCTTAAATGGCGATAGTTTCATTTTTTCATACACTTTCTTTATCTATTTTTTGCGTAATATACCCAAAATAATTCGAGTTGCTTGTAGGCGGCAAGCGATGGAAGCCCTAGGAGCATAGCTGACTATGTGACTAGGGTGACAGAGTGCAGCTAACACCCAAGCAGCTTGAAGTATGAAGAGTATACAACCGAAAGGAGTCTGGATGCATCATCACACCCCCTTGATCTCCACCATTGTTGGAGGATTAGTACTTGCCTTCCTCTTTGGTATGCTGGCTAACCGTCTGCGCATCTCCCCCCTGGTGGGTTACCTTGCCGCAGGGGTGCTCGCGGGGCCTTTTACCCCCGGTTTTGTCGCTGATACCTCTCTGGCACCAGAACTGGCGGAAATAGGCGTGATCCTGCTGATGTTCGGTGTTGGCCTCCATTTCTCTCTTAAAGATCTTCTGGCGGTAAAATCCATCGCCATTCCCGGTGCCATCGTACAAATTGCTGTGGCCACTGTGCTGGGGATCGGGTTATCCAAACTGATGGGCTGGGATCTGATTGCCGGCCTGGTCTTTGGCTTGTGTCTATCCACCGCCAGTACCGTGGTACTGCTACGGGCATTAGAAGAACGGCAACTGATTGACAGCCAACGAGGGCAAATTGCCATTGGCTGGTTAATTGTAGAAGATTTAGCCATGGTGTTAGCGCTAGTGCTGTTACCGGCATTCAGTAATATGCTTAAGAGCGATACCGCCAGCACCACGCAATTACTCAGCGAGTTGGCGATCACCATTGGCAAAGTGGTTGCTTTTATCGCTTTGATGATTATTGTCGGCCGCCGACTGGTCCCCTGGATCCTAGCGAGAACCGCCAGTACCGGTTCTCGTGAACTCTTTACCTTGGCTGTTCTGGCCCTAGCATTGGGTATTGCTTACGGCGCGGTCGGTTTTTTCGATGTCTCATTCGCACTCGGCGCCTTTTTTGCCGGTATGGTGTTGAATGAATCAGAGCTGAGCCATCGAGCCGCCCATGATACCTTGCCATTGCGCGATGCTTTTGCCGTGCTGTTCTTCGTCTCTGTCGGTATGCTGTTTGATCCGATGATCCTGATTCAGGAGCCGTTGGCGGTGCTGGCAACGCTGACCATTATCCTGTTTGGCAAATCGATAGCAGCCTTTGCGCTGGTGAGAATATTTGGTCACTCCAAGCGCACTGCACTGACGATTTCTGTCAGCTTGGCACAAATCGGGGAGTTTGCCTTTATCCTTGCCGGGTTGGGGATTTCACTCGGCATGCTGGACCCCCATGGCCGCAATCTGGTTCTTGCCGGTGCAATTCTGTCAATTATGCTTAACCCGCTGATGTTTAGTTTATTAGAACGTTATCTGGCTAAAACCGAGACCATCGAAGATCAGAGCCTCGAAGAAGCAGTAGAAGAAGAGAAGCAGATCCCGGTAGATATGTGTAGCCATGCGTTGATCGTCGGTTGTGATCGCGTCGGGCACTTGCTCGCCAACAAACTGACTAAAGAAGGGATTCCTCTGGTGGTGGTTGAAAATAGCCGCAGTAAAGTGGAGGCCCTGCGTGAGCAAGGGTTCAAAGCGGTACTCGGTAATGCCGCCAATCCGGAAATCATGGAGCTGGCCAGGCTCGATTGCGCCCGTTGGTTATTGCTGACCATCCCCAACAGTTATGAAGCCGGTGAGATAGTGGCTGCCGCGCGACTTAAACAACCGGATATCGAAATTATTGTACGTGCGCATTATGATGATGAACTCGATTATCTGACTGAACAGGGTGCCAATCAGATAGTCATGGGGGAATTCGAGGTTGCCAGCAGCATGTTAAATAGCTTCCAATTTGCGATACCGATAACTGCAGAGGCCGCCAAAGCGTAAGCCAGTTGCCGTTATACCCCGGCTTAAGGATAAGCCGGGGCACGCAGCAAACAACGCCCACTTGCAACCAATCACAGCCCTTTAGCGACTAACTCCTGCAGCAGATCAATATGCGCCGCATCATCATTAAGCGCTGGAATATATTCAAATTTCTCCCCGCCTGCTGCCAGGAATATCTCCCGGTTCTGCTCTTTGATCTCCTCTAAGGTTTCCAGACAATCCACAGAAAAGCCAGGGCAAATCACTTGGATATGTTTCACCCCTTGAGCTGGCAGACTTTTCAGTGTTTCATCCGTATAGGGCGTCAGCCAAGGCTCGCGACCAAAACGCGACTGATAAGTCATCATCATGCGGTCCGCGCCCAGAGAGAGCCGTGCCGCTAATGCACGGTAGGTATCCTCACAACGTTGCGGGTAATCATCCCCCAAGTGTGCATAACGTTTCGGGATGCCATGAAATGACACCACAAGTCTATCAGGCTGCCCATGCTGGACAAACGCCTGAGCGACACTCTGTTGCAGGGCACGGATATAAGCCGGGTGCTCAGCATAGTCGCGGATAAACGTCAGCGAAGGCAGACGGCGGTAATTTTTCAATACCCGCGCCACGCCATCCCAAACCGCTGCACTGGTAGAACAGGAGTATTGCGGATACAACGGCAATACCACCAAATTGGTGACCCCCTGTGCCAATAGGTTATCGATTGCCGATGCCAGGCTCGGTGAGCCATAACACATGCCCAATTCCACTGGCGTATTGGGCATACGCGCCGCCAGTTGCTGCTGTTGGCGGCGGCTATACACTAACAGTGGTGACCCCTCATCCATCCAGATGGATTGGTACAACTTTGCTACACGCGCCGAACGGAGTGGTAAAATTACCCCATTGAGCAGTGGCCACCAGAGCAGCGGTGAGGTATCAACGACACGCCGGTCACTGAGAAACTCTTTCAGGTAGCGCTTTACCGCTTTAGGCGTTGGTGCTTCTGCTGTCCCCAGATTCACCAGTAATACCCCATGTTTCTCTTGTTTCATCACAGTTTCCCTTTCCGGCTAATATCTTGTTAATTAGGCCTATTGTAGTAGAAAAGCACTTGATGGGGCTTAGGTATATCGCAATATGCCATCACTTGAGGTTTTTGAGAAAAGCTTTAGTGGAGGGAAAAGGCGTACAGTGCTTGCTATGGCAGATCACACACGCCTGATCAAACGGGTCATGATTGCGTCAGGCAATCATGACCAACAAAGAAACCGATAAAGATTAATTAGCCCAGAATGGTCGCTAATTCACTGCTCACTTCGGTGACTTTGCGCGTACCATCAATTTTGTGATAAGCGGTGTTGCCAGCATCAGCCTCTTGGTGATAGTAAGAGACCAGCGGTGCCGTCATCTGGTGATATTCAACCAGACGCTTACGGACCGTTTCTTCTTGGTCATCTTTGCGCGTGGTGAGTTCTTCGCCAGTCACATCGTCTTTTCCTTCCACCTTCGGTGGATTGAATTTGGTGTGATAAACACGACCTGATGGCGCATGTACACGGCGACCCACGATACGATCAATGATCAGTTCGTCCGGTACATCAAACTCCAGCACATAATCCACCTTAATGCCGGCCTCTTTCATCGCGTCAGCCTGCGGAATAGTGCGCGGGAAACCGTCCAACAGAAAACCATTACGGCAATCCTGTTGAGTGATACGCTCTTTGACCAGCGCGATCACCAGTTCATCGGTTACCAGCTTACCGGCATCCATAATTTCTTTCGCCTGCTTGCCCAGTTCCGAGCCGGCCTTCACGGCTGCACGCAACATATCACCGGTGGAAATTTGCGGGATACCGTACTTTTCCATGATAAATTGAGCCTGAGTACCTTTACCTGCGCCCGGAGCGCCCAGCAGAATGATACGCATTGCGTAAATCCCCTCACTATGTATTTTCCCTTGACCTTGCAAGCGTTAACTTGAAGTTTATCGGGCTTGAGTTTTTATAAAATTGCGGAAACGCTCAACCTTATCATTTCTGGTGGGGGTGGCTCAAGGAGATGGTAGGAATTCGGACGGGTAAATATCCCGCCGCTATTCAGATTACCGTATTTCACTGAAAGAGCGGCGGGAACCATTACCAAGCAGACAAATATCAGGCAGACAAGAGTTTATTCATCAAGCGGATAAACTGGTTTGGATCTTCCAGTGTGCCACGCTCTGCTAACAGTGCCTGATCCAGCAGCAAGTCGATCCACTCAGCAAACAGTGCGTTATCGCCAATATCCGCTGCGCGTTTGACCAAGGCATGATCCGGGTTCAATTCGAAGATATACTTCACCTCTGGTGCAGGTTGACCAGCCGCAGCAAACAGTTTCGCCATCTGGGTGCTCATTTCATCGGCTTCAGTGGTGACGATCGCTGGCGTGTCGGTCAAGCGATGTGTCAAACGCACTTCTTTCACCCGCTCACCCAACAAAGTTTTGACCCGCTCGATAAACGGCTCCAGTTGTTTCTCTGCTTCTTTCTGCTCTTCGGTTTCATCCGCCAGTTTATCCAGCGCTTCATCCGCTTTGCTGACAGACTGGAACGGTTTACCGTCGAACTCGGTCAGATAGCTCATCATCCATTCGTCAATACGATCAGAAAGCAGCAGGACTTCAATGCCTTTCTTACGCAGCAGTTCCAGGTGTGGGCTGCTCTTGGCGGCGGCATAGCTGTCGGCGGTGATGTAGTAAATCTTCTCTTGGCCTTCAATCATGCGGCCAATATACTCTTCCAGCGACACGGTTTGCGCCGAGCTGTCGCTATGCGTAGAAGCAAAGCGCAACAGTTTAGCAATAGCTTCCTTATTGTTGCTGTCTTCCCCTGGCCCCTCTTTCATCACCAAGCCAAACTGTTGCCAGAATGTCTGATAGGCTTCGGCGTCATCTTTTGCCAATTTTTCCAGCATCTGCAGTACACGTTTGGTCAACGCAGCACGCAAGCTCTGGGTAACACGGTTATCCTGCAAAATCTCACGGGAAATGTTCAATGGCAAATCGTTGGAGTCTATCAGCCCACGGACAAAACGCAGGTAGTTAGGCATAAACTGCTCGGCATCATCCATAATAAACACACGCTGAACATACAGTTTCAGACCGTGCTTATGATCCCGATTCCACATATCCCAAGGTGCACGAGCCGGGATATACAGCAGGCTGGTATATTCCTGCTTACCTTCTACCCGGTTGTGGCTCCAGACCAGCGGATCAGTGAAGTCATGAGCAATGTGCTTATAGAACTCTTTGTACTCTTCATCCGTCACATCGGATTTGCTGCAGGTCCACAACGCTTGCGCCTTGTTGATCTTCTCCCAAGTGACCGTATCGTCTTCTTCATTCTTGGTTTCGATTTCAACCGGCAACGCAATGTGATCGGAATATTTGCCGATCACCGAACGCAAACGCCAGCCATCAAGGTATTCCTCTTCACCAGGACGCAGATGTAGAGTAATTTCAGTGCCACGTTCCGCTTTGTCGATATCGGCAATGGTGTAATCACCTTCCCCTGCAGACTCCCAGAACACCCCTTTATCCGAACGATCCCCGGCAGCGCGAGTACGGACAGTGACTTTATCTGCCACGATAAATGACGAATAAAAACCGACACCAAACTGGCCGATCAGTTGACTGTCTTTCGCCTGTTCGGAACCGATCGACTCCAGAAAAGCTTTAGTCCCTGACTTGGCAATGGTTCCCAGGTTCTCAATCACCTCGTCACGGGTCATACCAATGCCGTTATCAGCAATGGTCAGGGTATGCTTATCTTTGTCAAAAGAGACGCGCACGCGCAGTTCACCATCACCTTCATACAGTTCTGGCTGAGAAAGCGCCCGGAAACGCAGCTTGTCAGCCGCATCGGATGCGTTAGAAATCAGCTCACGCAGGAAGATTTCTTTATTGGAGTAGAGCGAATGAATCATCAAATGAAGCAGTTGTTTAACTTCAGACTGGAATCCGCGGGTTTCTTGACCTTTCATACTCATTGATTACCTCAATAGCCAATAGTGTTATACCCGATACCTTTCAATTGGTTCATGACCGTTGTTGATGCTTAAATCCACCCAAGATTGAAGTGAACTGAAGCAGTTAACGCCATCACCGCTTGAAAGACGCAGGGAATATGACCAAATCGAACAATGAGGATTAAGTGGGGTTAACCATGAGGTTTTTCAAGCGACTGTGCGGTTTTTTTTGTGGGTTATCTCGAAGCCGGGCTGCACATTGCCCGGCTGAAAATATCAAAACTTGATCACATGCCGCCCAGCCAGAGAGTGGGACAGCGTGGTACCGTCGACCATTTCAAGTTCTCCGCCAACCGGAACGCCATGAGCAATACGGCTAGCAACCACGCCATATTGGCTACACATCTCGGCAATATAGTTGGCCGTGGCGTCCCCTTCCACCGTCGGGTTGGTGGCCAGGATCACTTCACTGATGGTCTCTTTCTCTAACCGCTGCTCCAGCCGGTCAAGGCCAATATCACCAGGGCCAATACCATCCAGCGGTGACAGATGCCCCATCAGCACAAAGTAGCGCCCGGCAAATTGCCCGGTCTGCTCAATGGCATAAATATCCGCTGGGCTCTCTACCACGCAAATCTGGCCGTTTTGCTGACGGCGCGAGTTATTGCAGATGGTGCAGGTATCCTGTTCGGTAAAGGTGCGGCAGTCAGCGCAGTGCCCCACCTCAGACATTGCGCGGGTCAAAGCCTGAGCCAAGCGCATGCCACCACTGCGATCACGCTGCAACAGTTGAAATGCCATGCGCTGCGCCGACTTAGGACCCACACCGGGTAGGCAACGCAACGCCTCCATCAAGGATTCAAGGAGCGGGCTGGTTTGCATCAGAACGGCATCTTAAAGCCTGGTGGCAACTGCATACCGTTAGAAACCGACGCCATCTTCTCTTTTTGCGTTTCTTCTACACGGCGTGCTGCATCATTGAATGCAGCGGCAATCAAATCTTCCAGCATCTCTTTGTCGTCTTCTTCCAGCAGGCTGGGGTCGATCTCAACACGGCGGCAGTTATGCGCACCATTAATGGTCACTTTCACCATGCCAGCACCTGATTCACCCGTAACTTCCAACCGGGCAACTTCTTCCTGCATCTGCTGCATTTTTTCCTGCATCTGCTGGGCTTGCTTCATCAGATTACCCAAACCACCTTTACCAAACATAGTCGTCTCTCATTGCATGGGCGCACACTGGGCGCCGTGTTAAATGGGGCGAATACTCTCTTCATCCAGATCGGCGTCAAAAAAACGACACAGTGTCTGAATATGGGTATCCGCAATTATAGACTGACGAGCCTGCGCCAGTTTTTCTTCATAAATGGCTTGCCGCCACTCCAACGGAGTCCGTTCTGCTGGATTATCGTCTTCCACTACAGTGAGTTCAACCGTGCTACCGTGCAATTCACTGAGTGCATCCGCCAACGTTCTTTGCGCCGTAGAAGAGTTCAAATGGCGTTGGGTAGAACGTAAGTGAAGACAAATACTACCCGGAGCCAACTGTTGTTTAAAGGAGTTCAATGCCAGTTGCTGCACCAGTTTAGGTATCTTCAGTTGTTCAATTTCTGCCGCCCAAGGATCACGCTTGAGCGACTCAACCACCAGTTTAGCTGACAACTCGGGGGTCTTTTCATGTTCCAGGGCGGTACGCAGGGCTTTTGGTGTCGCCAACGGCTCCTGGGGAGCCTCCGGTTCAGTTTGTGCGCGCCAGCGATAGGCTTCTGGCTTCGCAGGTTTTTCTGCTACCCGCTTTTCCGCCTGGCGCTGCTGACTACGCTCAGTCACTGCAGCCAACCGCTCCAGTGCTGAGTTCGCCGGCCGCCCATTTATTGGTGCAGCCGGCTCACTCTTTTTTGCGGTGGATGCCCCCTGTTGCCGCAGCAACTGGGTGCGCGCTTTCAATAATTGCGCGGTGGCATCCGGTAAATTTGTCTGTTGTTGGCTCTGTGCTGGTCGCGTCTGCCCTAACGGCGGAGGCATATCCCCCCCTTCGGCGTACTGCTCAGGCCTACTATGATTTTCAGTAGGTACTGACGATGCTGGCGCTGGAACAGTCGGCGCTCTGCTCACAGGATCAGGGATTACCGCTTTGGGGTGAAAGGCCAACGCACGTAACAGGGTCATTTCAACCCCCATACGGCGATCAGGTGCTAAAGGCAGCTCTTTACGGCCAATCAGCAACGTTTGGTAATAAAGCTGTACTTCTGTGGGGGGTAGCAGGCGCGCCAATTCACGCAACCGCTGTTCAACAACCGCATAGTGGTTGTCCAACACCGATGGCAGCAATTGCAGCATGGCGATACGATGCAGCAACGCCAAGGTTTCCACCAGAAGACTTTCCCAATCCACACCACGCGAAGCAGCCTGTGCCACCTGGGCCATCACTTTTTCACCGTCAGCATGAACCAAGGCTTCCAGAATGGCCAAGGGTTGTTCATCATCCAACGTTCCTAGCATCTGGCTGACGGTATCACTACTCACCTGCCCTTGCCCCATGGCAATGGCCTGATCAGTCAGGCTGAGGGCATCACGCATACTGCCGTCAGCAGCACGAGCCAGCAGTTGCAGCGCTCGGGTGTCACTGGTGATGTGCTCTGCCTGCAGGATGGTTTCCAATTGAGTCCGGATCTGATCAACGTCCATCGCTTTCAAATGGAATTGCAAGCAACGAGACAAGATAGTCACTGGCAGTTTCTGCGGATCCGTGGTGGCCAGTAAAAATTTAACATGTGCCGGTGGCTCTTCCAGCGTTTTCAACAAAGCGTTGAAGCTATGACGCGAAAGCATGTGGACTTCGTCAATCAGGTAAACCTTAAAACGACCGCGCGCCGGGGCATATTGTACGTTATCCAGCAAGTCGCGGGTGTCTTCCACTTTAGTTCTGGAGGCGGCGTCAATCTCGATCAAATCGACAAAGCGGCCCTGCTCAATCTCACGGCAATTATCACATTGACCACAAGGTGTTGCCGTGATGCCCGTTTCGCAATTCAGGCACTTGGCCAATATGCGGGCAATAGTGGTTTTACCGACACCACGGGTACCAGAGAACAGATAAGCATGGTGGAGCCTCCCAAGCTTGAGGCCATTAGTCAGCGCCGTCAGGACATGTTCTTGTCCAACGACATCGGCAAATGTTTGAGGGCGCCACTTACGGGCAAGAACCTGATAGCTCATTAACACCGGAGAAGTCGAGTAATATGAGGGGTTATGCTAACACAGGGCCACACTGATAGGCGAGGGTGTTTATACCTGCGCCAGGACTATGCGGTCATGTTCTCTTTGAGCAAATCTGAAATGTCACCCATTGTCCTATCGGGAGAATATTTGATGGCAAAAGTGATAATTCACATGAGCCACAAAAAACGTGCTCCCCCAGAGCATGTGGGAATCGGTCAGCCGTCATAGACATTACGCAAATTGGTGATCGAAGAAGGACGATGACGCGAACATTGTCGCAAAATCACCCGAATTTACCGTAGGTTCTCCGTTGCTTGACTGCATCAGAGAGGTTACACCTGATACCATTAAAACTATCGGGTTGGCGATGTTGAATACGGTTATTTCTTACTCGCTCAGTCCTAAATAATAGGAAACATAAACAGAAAAGGTCCGCATTTCTGCGAACCTTTTCTGTATAACTCTATCGATCGTCCTCGGGGGGAAGCATGGCTACTAACTAAGCTGCCAACTAACAAGTCCCGGGGCTAGTGATGCCAGTATAAGGATCTTTGACGATGCCGTCAAACTACATAAAGAATAGTCTCTCTGTTGCTAGAATCGAGGCTTATGAAGCCTTTGTCGGTGGCTCGCCAGGCTTAATGCAGACTGAGAAAGCGCTGAACCTCTATATGTGGAATACTCTGTTTTGCATTGATAGGGAATACAGAGCCATTACCCATCAAGCTGCAGGGTTAGATGTCTGCAACTTGACGGGTGTCGGAGATCAATCAGTGACCAGCGAAATCAACCAGGCAGTAACAATCGATTCCCAGATTGTTAAGGCGCGCTTCACCGCCAAGATCCGGTAAGTTGATAATAAATGCTGCATCTTCCACGATGCCACCGAGGCGACGAATCAAGGTGGCCGTGGCTTCAATGGTACCGCCGGTCGCCAACAGATCATCAATCACCAGCACCTTATCGCCAGCCGTAATGGCATCGGTGTGGATTTCCAGTTTATCGGTACCATACTCGAGCTCATAACTTTCACTTATTGTAGCTCGTGGCAATTTACCCGGTTTACGCACGGGCACAAAACCGACACCCAGAGCCAATGCTACCGGTGCACCAAACAGGAAACCACGCGCTTCAGTCCCCACCACTTTGGTTACCCCCTTATCAAGGTAACGCTCAACCAACAGCTCAATACTGGACGCATAGGCCAGCGGGTTTTCCAATAAACTGGTCACATCGCGGAACAAAATACCCGGCTTCGGATAGTCAGGTATGGTTTTGATACTCTCTTTAATAAACTGAAGCTGCTGCGCAGTCTTGTCCATAGTTATTGCCTGATAATACATGCTGATATACCCGTTCTGCTGAAATACTGAAGCAACTGGCATGACAACGGGTATACTTCCACACAGGCTCTCAACTGCCTTGCCATCAACTCAAAATGGCGGCAGGAAACCTGCACACGAAAACGCCCAAATCTATGCAAAATACGCGATAAATGCAACTGAGAGCGTACAATCAGCACGTTTTTTGTTGCGATAGGTCAATAAGCATCAGGATAATCACCATCATGGCGCAACAAGCCGTGTTTATAGGCTTTTTTTGCAACTGGCACTTGGGTATAAGGAGCCACCGTGAGTACACAACGCTTATTACAAACGCTTGAACAGCAGATAACCGCTTTAGCCAACAACATTCAGCCACAAGGCGATATGCCGATTCCACAGGCGCGATTTGATGTTGCCCTTTTCTCCAATCGCGGTACCCGGCTGCGTGATTATTTAGCCGAAATACAGAAGAACTTTGCCCAATTACAAATGGCAGTAAAAGATAACCGTACCGCCCAAGTGGCTTTTCTGGCTGAAAGATTGGTCGCTCAGATCACGGCTTTACAACGTGAACTGGCCACCTTGGTGTTACGGCGTAAAAATCAGCCCAAAGTGATGGGTGAGGTGGATATCTATCATAAACTTGCAGAACATCAGGACTATGAACGCCGTCTGGTGAGTATGATCCAAGATCGCGAAAGTCTGTTAGGTGCCCAAACAACCCTCGCGGCACAGAAAAAATTGCAGCAGGAAGTGGCAGCGATAGAAGGCAGATTATTACGTTGCAGGCAGGCATTAACACGAATTGAGCGCAGTATTGCGCGTAAAGAAAACAATTTTTGAAGATTTATCACATTAATTTAATGATTCTCCCCCACTGCAACATAAGTTTATTATACTTTGCTACAGATTATTCTCAGTACTTCCCAACCTAAGGTTGGGAAGTACGACACTTTGACACATGAAAACGTTGGATATATGCCACTGGAAAATGCCTCGCCAGAACTGCAACTGGCGGTAGATTTGATTTATCTGCTCGAATGCAACGAGATAGACCCGGTCACAGCGCTGGCTGCACTGGACATTGTCAGAAAAGATTACCAGCAGAAGATACTGCAATCACGCCGGGCGAAACCGTATTTATCTGCCGACCCGTAGGCCTCTGCCAGACTACGAGGCGGTTTGAGTATCACTCTCTGGATCTGGTCTCAGCCCACGTTTCACTTCTTGCACTTCATTACCCTGGCGGTTATGTAAATAAACTTCCAATTGGTTAAACGCAATATTAATACCATTCTCTCGGCACAAACGATCAATGGCTCGGTTCAGCTCATCCACCGTGTAACTACGGTCACGCAATTCCCGCACATACAGACGCAGCTCATGATCCAGAGTACTGGGGCCAAAACTCAGGAAGAATACGGCAGGCTCAGGATCCGTCATAACCAGTGGGTTTTCTTGCGCCGCTTGCAACAGCACCGCTTTAACCTTATCCAGGTCAGAACCATAAGCTACCCCGACCTTGATCAGTACTCGAGTAATCGTATCTGATAGAGACCAGTTGATCAGCCTCTCGGTGACAAACGCTTTATTGGGAATAATCACTTCCTTGCGATCAAAATCGACAATAGTCGTCGCACGGATGCGGATCTTGCTAACTGAGCCAGAGAAGGTACCGATGGTGATGGTGTCACCAATACGCACCGGGCGCTCAAACAGAATAATCAAGCCAGAAACAAAGTTGGCAAATATTTCCTGTAAACCAAAACCCAACCCCACCGAAAGTGCCGCCACCAGCCATTGTAACTTGTCCCATGATACACCTAACGACCCCAAAGCAGTGATGGTACCCACCGCCGTAATCAGATAGGTCAGCATCGTGGTAATCGCATAAGAGGTGCCGGTTCGTAGTTGTAGCCGTGATAGCACCAGCACTTCCAACAAACCGGGTAAATTGCGCGTCATGACATAAGCAACAATCACCGCAATGATAGCCACCATGAAATTCCCCAAGGTCACGGCTTTCGGTATCACGCTACCAGCGACACTACTGGTGTAATGCCACAGACTGATGCTATCGAGATAGGAAATAACGGTTACCAGGTCTGACCAAATCCCATAGAAGGCACTGGCGAAAATCAGAAATAACACCATGGTACTCAGGCGCAGAGATTGCTGGTTGATTTGCTCCAACGCTAAGGGCGTTTCTTCAACCGGTTCAATCCCTTCGGCACCCTCTTTCTCTTTCGCCAGATTCTGGCGGCGCGCAACAGCGCGACGATAAGCCAGACGACGGGCGGCGACGCTCAAACCACGGATCACAGCCTGATAGACGATATTCCACAAGAAGAATAGATACAGGCTGTCAATCCAACGCCCAGCCAATTGCAACGCGGTATAAAAATACCCCATAAACATCAACCCCAGCAGAATGAGTGGGGTCACCGCCAATGCAGTCACTACCAACAATCTTACTGCATGGTTATTTTTTTCACGCCAACTGTTACGGCAAATAGGATACATCAATACCGTTAGCAGGGATAAAGTCAGGATCACCACCACCTGGCCGATAACATCATCAACCAGTTTGGAGGGATTTTTTTCGCCCAGTATGGACCAGAAAATCAGCGGTAATAACGTCAAGCCAAGCTTGATACACTGGCGACGGTAGTGGTTACAAAGGTCAAGTTTGGCATTAAAATGGCGCTGATAAATACCTCCCGGGGCCAAGAGGCGAAAAATCAAGGCAAATACCAGCCATAGCAGCGCGAGCTGTCGTGACAGTGCCCAAATAAAGTCACTAATGCTAATCTCTGCACAATAGAACCAAAACCCGGTACCCAGTATCAAAAGTACCCCAGGCAACACTTGTAATAATGTCAGCGCAATGGCTTTTGGGGTATGGAGTTGGCTGTCACGTTTTAACTGCCCAATATCATTGGTCAGTTTTTTCAAATAGTTATTAATGGCACGATTACGCCAACGCAATAGGCCAATCACTATCACCATAGGAATCAGGAAAACGGCTGACTTTTCGGCTCCCAATACCATTTGGTCGGTGTCGAACTTGAAATCCAGCCGGGCAAACTGATCTTTTAGCGCCCCCGGCATCGCTTCCAGCCAGGCTAAATCAATCGGCTTATTGCTGTTAACCCAGAAAATCTGTTGGGTAAGGGTATGTTGCATCGCGGTATAGACACTGGTCAGTTGCTGTTGATTAACCTGCAAGGTGATAGCCAGCGACAACTGATTATTAAGTTGCTTATTGAGTTGATCGAGCAACTCACGGCGCATAACAATAATATCGTTTAGCGCATCACTCGCATCACTATCGGCTTTTTCTTTGCTGTTAGCCAGCAGTTGGTTGACAAAGTCATCCCCTTTGAACAACGCATCACGCTGCTGGTTGACTTCAAATTGTTCCAGGCGTAAATCTGCGATATGAGCACTCAAATCTGTCACCAAGGTTTTAGGGGGCAGATTTTGCTGCTGTTGATACAGGATGCGTGACAGTACCAAACTCCCCCGTAATACCTGGATCTGTTCCTTCAGGTTCTGTGCTGATTGCAAGCCGCGATCCAGCCAGTTTTTTACCTGAATATTTTGCTGAAACAGTGTATTACTCTCTTCCGTGGCTGTAATCAGCCGCTGACTGATTTTACGGTTGATATCCAGTTGATTACTAACCAGCTTAATGCTTTGTGTATCTGTGGCATCTTCTGGGGCTTGCGCTTCTTTCGCCGTTTTTTCTGACAGCGTCAACCGCTTGCTATTCACCACTTCCTGCAATATCTGGACCTGATGATCTAAAGCATCAATACGTAACGTGGTGTAATCACGCTGCTTCTGCAAAATATCCTGTAAAGTCGTATTCGCCTCCAACCTTCTGCGTTGTAACTCCAACTCCGCATTAATCAGCGATTGTTCGGTCATCAGCATCACTTGCTGACTGTTACGTAAAGGTTGCTGCCCTGGCGTTTGTGCACTGAGAAGATTGCGTATCTCCTGCAAGCGCTGAGAAGCCGTATACATACTGCTTTGTACACGTTCAGGCTGTGTCTGCAAAGAAACCAGTTGGCTGCTATAGGTCGAGAGGTTTTGCTGCTCACCCTGGAGGTCATCCAGGGTTTTATACAGGCGTTGCTCCAACTGGCGTAATGAAAGAGGCACCAATTCTGCCCGCGTTGCCGCTTCATCATTGGTGGTACTTTTCAGTATGTCGAGATCTTTAAGTATCGACTGTAACTTTGCCGGCGCTTGCTGAAGTTGCTGCTTAAGCTGATTACCTTCCTGCTTGGTACGTTCCAGCGTATCGAGTATTTCTAGCGTGCGGATCAAATCCTGTTGGGAAAGTTTATCCACCTCAGTCAGGTTTTGTTGTTTGTTCAACGCATCAAGTTGGCTCTGGACTTCGCTGCGAGCAGGAATTTCACTCGCTTGCGCGAAAACACCTAGCGGCAAACACAGCGCTATCAGCAATAACAGAAAAGGAACCAGGCCAGGGAAAACAGGCCCCCGGGCGTAACGAAAAGCAACTTGGTAGTAATAGATGATTGGCCTGCAACTCATGGCTTAATGTCATTCAACAATGAAGTCTCAAGATTAGCATGATCACAGGCTGACAATGAATAATAAAAATGTAGCGGGGGATGACCGGTTAAAATTCCAACAGAAATCAGAAGGTCAATACCTTATCAGCAGCCAGGGTCCACTGCCCCAACTCCAACAATGTGCCAATCTCAACACCATCAACCAAGGATAACTGGCTAACCGCGCGCGCATCAGCACAAGTCTTACATAACTTCACCGGTACCTGTTGCGCGGTAAGTATTTCCAGCATTTGTTGCAAATTATACCCTTCACGCGGCTGTTGCCCTGCGATGCCGGCCACAACAGCATCGGACATTAAAAACAGTTTCAGGCACAGCTCAGGTTGCTGCTCTTTTAAGGTAATAGCCAAACGCAGTGCATTAAACAGTGATTCCTGACCGTAAGCTGCACCATTGGCAATCAGTAACAGGGATGACATAGAAGTTCTCCTTATTCAGTTTGTAGGTCTGCCGATAGCGACGATTTTACCCGCAAAGAGGGGCACAGTTGCACCATTTCAAGGAAAACATCCACAAAGGCGCTGGCATCAGCTTTCAGATCAAAACTTTCTGGCAGAAATAGCCAATTTTCCATCAGCCCGGTGATATAGGCACGTAGTACCACCGCAGCTCGGCGCGTATGCAGATCAGCAGGAAGCTGACCACGAGCGATGCTATTATGCAGGACCCGTTCGATACGTTCATAGCTTTCAAGGTAAAGCACCTTACGTGCATCATGCACTGGCACCATTTCACCAATAAACTCACATTTGTGAAAAATGATCTCCATTAAGGCGCGGCGACGACTGTCATCGACTGTCGCAATCAAAACGTAAATCAAAATTTCCTTTAAAATACGTAGTGGATTATCTGGAAACTTTGTTTGATACTCTAACTCTAAATCCCCTATTTTCGAATCTGATTGCTGCCAAATTTCGTTAAATAGGTCTACCTTATTTTTGAAGTGCCAATAAATTGCACCGCGAGTGACCCCTGCCGCAGTAGCAATATCGGTCAAAGAGGTGGCTGAAACGCCGCGCTCAGAAAACTCTCTCACAGCGGCATCCAGGATCTGTAGTCGCGTTTCTTGTGCTTGTTGTTTAGTTTTTCGTGCCATAGCATTGTTTTTTTAAGAGTGTGTGACTTACATACATTCGCGAATGTATGTATTATAGCACCCACAAAATATTAACGCAGCAATGGGTTTTTCAAGCTGTGATCCATTGATCATTTTGAAATCGAACACTTGAGGTTTTTCTATGAACAAAAACAGAGGGTTAATGCCTCTGGCGGCAATTATCATGCTTTCAGGCAGCTTAGTGCTTACAGGATGTGACAACAAAGACGCCCAATCCGGTGGTCAACGCCCAATGCCTTCTGTAGGGGTAGTGACACTGAAAGGAGAGCCGCTCAATATCACAACAGACCTACCTGGCCGTACTGCCGCCTATCGCATTGCCGAAGTTCGCCCTCAGGTCAATGGCATTATTCTGAAGCGCAACTTTGTTGAAGGCAGTGATATCAAAGCAGGTGTTTCACTGTATCAAATTGATCCCGCCACCTATCAGGCTGCCTATGACAGCACCAAGGGGGATCTGGCCAAAGCGCAAGCCGCTGCAGATATCGCCCGCCTGACAGTCAACCGTTATAAACCGTTGCTGGGCACCAATTACATCAGTAAACAGGACTACGATACCGCCATTTCTAACCAGTTACAGGCCAATGCTGCGGTAGTCGCGGCTAAAGCTGCGGTGGAAAGTGCGCGTATTAACCTGGCTTATACCAAGGTGAGCTCGCCGATTTCTGGGCGCATCGGGCTATCTACCGTGACTGAAGGGGCGCTGGTGACCAGTGGTCAGGCAACTGCACTGTCCACCGTACAACAGTTGGATCCCATGTATGTGGATGTCACCCAATCAAGTAACGATTACCTGCGTTTAAAGCAAGAGCTGGCCGACGGCAGCCTGCAACAAGAGAACGGTAAAGCCAAAGTAAGATTACTGTTTGAGAACGGGCAAGCATATGCTCAAGAAGGCACGCTGGAGTTCTCCGATGTCACCGTGGATGAAACCACCGGTTCTATCACCATCCGCGCTATCTTTCCTAACCCCGATAATACACTGTTACCCGGTATGTTTGTACGAGCCCGCCTGGATGAAGGGGTGCGCAACGATGCCTTACTGGTACCACAACAGGGAGTTACCCGTAACCCACGGGGTGAGGCAACCGCACTGGTTGTTGGGGCGAATAATAAAGTGGAGCAGCGTATCTTGACCGCCGAGCAAGCTATTGGTGATAAATGGCTGGTCACCGCTGGCCTAAAGGCTGGTGACCGCGTGATTGTTACCGGGCTACAAAAGATCAAACCCGGGGTTGAGGTGAAAGCACAAGAAGTTGATAGCCAGGCAGCCACACAGGCACCCTCTGAACCCGCTAAGAAGTGATAAAAAGGAGCCGGTAACACATGGCTAAGTTCTTTATAGATCGCCCCATTTTTGCCTGGGTCATCGCCATCATTATTATGCTGGCGGGTCTCCTGTCAATCGTGAAGCTACCTATTGCTCAATATCCTACCATTGCGCCGCCCGCAGTGACGATAGCCGCAAACTATCCCGGTGCTGATGCTAAAACCGTGCAGGATAGCGTCACACAGGTTATTGAACAGAATATGAACGGTGTCGATAATCTGCTGTATATGTCCTCCAGCAGTGACTCGGCAGGCAACGTTCAGATTACCTTGACATTCGACTCAGGTGCCGATCCTGATATTGCTCAGGTACAAGTACAAAACAAACTACAACTGGCCATGCCATTGCTGCCACAAGAAGTTCAACAGCAAGGGGTTAGCGTAGAAAAGTCGAGCAGTAGTTTCTTGATGGTAGCGGGCTTTATTTCTGAAGACGGCAGTATGACTCAGGAAGATATCGCAGACTACGTCGGCTCCAATATCAAAGATCCTATCAGTCGTACACCCGGGGTGGGTACTGTTCAGCTCTTTGGTGCTCAGTACGCCATGCGTATCTGGCTAGACCCGAATAAACTGAACAAATTCCAACTGACGCCCAGTGATGTCATTGCGGCAATCAAAGTTCAGAACAACCAGATTGCTGGTGGCCAGCTTGGTGGTACACCTCCGGTAAAAGGCCAGCAGTTAAACGCCTCTATTATTGCCCAAACCCGCCTGAGTTCACCGGAAGAATTCAGTAGAATCCAACTGAAAGTCAATGCAGATGGCTCGCAAGTGCGTCTGAGCGATGTAGCCAAGGTTGAACTGGGGGGAGAAAGCTATAATGTTGTTGCTCGTTACAATGGTAAACCTGCATCAGGTATCGGTATTAAGCTGGCCACGGGCGCCAATGCGCTCAATACTGCGGCGGCGGTTAAAGCAGAGCTGAGTAAACTGCAACCGTTCTTCCCTGCCAGCTTGCAGGTTGTTTACCCTTATGACACGACGCCTTTCGTTAAAATATCCATACACGAAGTAGTAAAAACCCTGGTGGAAGCGATCATCCTGGTATTCCTGGTGATGTATCTGTTCCTGCAAAACTTCCGGGCCACGCTGATCCCTACCATCGCAGTGCCCGTAGTGTTGTTGGGAACATTCGCGATTCTGGCTGCTTTTGGTTACTCGATAAACACCCTGACAATGTTTGGTATGGTGCTAGCAATCGGCTTGCTGGTTGATGACGCCATCGTGGTGGTGGAAAACGTTGAGCGGATTATGGCTGAAGAGGGGCTTTCGCCCAAAGAAGCCACCAAGAAATCAATGGAACAGATCCAAGGGGCATTGGTTGGCATCGCCTTGGTGTTGTCTGCGGTATTTATCCCCATGGCTTTCTTCGGTGGGTCAACAGGTGCCATTTATCGCCAATTCTCAATAACCATTGTTTCTGCCATGGTGCTATCGGTCTTGGTGGCATTAATCCTGACCCCGGCACTTTGCGCCACCATGCTTAAACCGATCCCCAAAGGGGATCATGGTATCAACACCGGCTTCTTTGGCTGGTTCAACCGCCTGTTTGAAAAGAGTACCCATCACTATACTGATAGTGTGGCGAATATCCTGCGCAGTACTGGCCGTTACCTGATGGTTTACCTGCTGATCGTCGTAGGTCTGGCTGTTCTGTTTATGCGCCTCCCCTCCTCCTTCCTGCCGGAAGAAGACCAGGGAATGTTGTTAACGATGGTGCAAATGCCTGCGGGTGCCACCCAGGAACGTACACAGAAAGTATTGGAGGAAGTGAACCATTACTTCCTGACCGCAGAAAAAGACAACGTTAACTCGGTATTTACCGTTAACGGTTTCGGTTTCAGCGGCCAAGGGCAGAATACTGGCTTGGCGTTTGTCAGTTTGAAAGATTGGTCTGAACGCAGCGGTGCCGCCAATAAAGTACCTGCTATTGTTGGCCGTGCTATGGGGTCATTTTCTCAGATCAAAGATGGCTTGGTGTTTGCCTTTAACCTGCCTGCGATCATCGAACTGGGTACCGCCAGCGGTTTTGACTTCCAACTGATCGATCAGGCTAACCTGGGTCATGAAAAGCTGACAGAGGCGCGTAACCAGTTACTGGGTATGGCAGCACAGCACCCAGACCTACTGACCGGGATGCGCCCGAATGGTCAGGAGGACACACCACAATTCAAACTGGATATTGACCAGGAGAAAGCGCAGGCATTAGGGGTTTCCCTTAACGATATCAACAGTACCATCAGTGCGGCGCTGGGCGGCGCGTATGTTAACGATTTTCTCGATCGGGGTCGTGTAAAACGCGTTTATGTACAGGCTGATGCCCCATTCCGTATGTTGCCCGAAGACATTAATAAATGGTATGTCCGCGGTAGCAGTGGTCAGATGGTGCCTTTCTCCGCCTTTGCTTCAGCCCATTGGTCATTCGGTTCGCCGCGTCTTGAACGCTATAACGGGCTGCCATCAATGGAAATTATCGGGCAGGCGGTGCCTGGGCGAAGTACCGGTGAAGCAATGGATATGATGGAGCAACTCGCGTCCAAACTGCCAAGCGGTATCGGCTATGACTGGACAGGTATGTCCTATCAGGAACGCTTGTCCGGCAGTCAGTCCACCTCACTGTATGTTATCTCACTGATCGTGGTGTTCTTGTGTCTGGCGGCATTGTACGAAAGCTGGTCAATTCCATTCTCGGTAATGCTGGTTGTCCCTCTTGGGGTGATAGGTGCACTCTTGGCCACCAGCTTTCGTGGGCTGGAAAATGATGTCTATTTCAAGGTTGGCTTACTGACGACCATCGGGCTCTCCGCGAAGAACGCCATATTGATTGTAGAATTTGCGAAAGACCTCATGGATAAAGAAGGTAAGGGGCTCATTGAATCAACGTTGGAAGCGGTACGTATGCGTCTGCGCCCCATCCTGATGACATCATTGGCCTTCATCCTCGGTGTTATGCCGCTGGTTGTTAGCAGTGGAGCTGGTTCCGGTGCCCAGAATGCAGTAGGTACCGGGGTAATGGGTGGGATGATTACCGCAACGGTATTGGCCATCTTCTTTGTTCCGGTGTTCTTTGTGGTGGTTCGCCGCCGTTTCAGTAAAAAGAGCGAAGACCTGGATCATAGCCACCCTATTGATCGTCAATAATCATTTTTGTTGTTAATCCACTGAGGCCGCCCATGCGGTCTCAGTGGATGATAAGACGATGGCCGCGCAACGTTACTCGGCTCTTTCATCAGCTTCGCTCCTTTCGTAGCCGCTGCAAACCACTCTAGTTATTTCAGGTATAGATTAAAGTTCTATTCAAAAAATGTTCACCACATTGAAATAACATTAGTTTTTTTGATATTATAAAGTTCTGCAATAAAAATCAGCTATGCGTTATAATTATGATTAAATCATTTTCAACACTGGCTTGGATATCTGTAGTCAGGTTACATTAGCGACACAATAACTCGCTGCCTAACCAACAATGACCTCAGCGCGAGACACATAAACAATAACGGCGAGTAAATTGTAAATTTCCGTAATATCAACAAACCAGATAGCAAGTAATGGTTTATATTTATGGTACTAAGCGATTATTGACCCAGTGTTAAATTTTGCAAAAAATGATGTAGCTTCATGTACTCACAGCGTGTTATCGGCACCGAAATTAAGGCTGACGGGAGGCGATATGGATGAGTATTCAACTAAGCAGCATGATATTGCTCAGCTTAAATTCCTGTGTGAGAGCTTGTATGACGAGGGCATTGCCACCTTGGGTGACAGTCAGCATGGCTGGATTAATGATCCAACGTCTAGCGACAACCTTCAGCTTAATGACTTGATTGAGCATATTGCTTCTTTTGTAATAAGTTTTAAAATTAAATACATGGATGAAAATGATTTATCGGCATTGGTTGAAGAGTATCTGGATGATACCTATACCGTGTTCAGCAGCTTTAGTATTAATAATGCCGACCTGCATCGCTGGCAGGAAACCAAAATGCGAACTTTCAGAATGCTCGCAGGAGAAAGCATTTGTACCACGATAAAAACTTAGGGATAATTCGCTTCGATTATTTGTGTTGTTTTTAAGATTAAAGGTTACCATGACAAAAATTGACTATCTGATGCGCCTACGTAAATGCACGACCATTGACACTCTAGAACGTGTCATTGAAAAGAATAAATACGAACTCTCTAACAACGAGTTGGAACTGTTTTACTCTGCTGCAGACCACCGTCTTGCCGAACTGACCATGAACAAGTTGTACGATAAAATCCCCGTTGCGGTTTGGAAATTCGTAAGATAATAATTTTAAAGCATAATAAACTGCTGGCTTTCTGATTGCAGGAACCGGAACAAACTCCGTGAATGGATTTCGATATACTCGTCATCCTTCAAGTAGCTTGGGTGTTGGCTGCGTTAGCTCGCGCCAGTCACATAGTTGCCTATGCTCCTAGCAACTATTGAACTTGCCACCTAGATGCAACTCGAATTATTTCGAGCGTATATTGTTCCTGCAAATTGAATCTGCGCGAATTATTTTGGGTATAAGCTGGAAGTAGACAGTAGATATGATGCAGCCTGTAAAGGCTCAAATTGGTGGGGGCCCTGCCAGCTACATCCCGGCACACACGTCACTCGCTGCGGCTGCTTCCTTCCGGACCTGACCGAGTTCACAAGTTAGTGTTGCGGGAGAACCAACAGGGCCCCCATTGACGGCTTCATTCACTATGACAGTTTCACTGCCATTGACTACGAAGCGGTGGGCATTATCGGTGATGGCCCATTAAATAGCAAGCCATCCACTGACCAACCGCTGTTTTCTTACCCATTCCGGTTATGGCACACTTGCCTCCTGGATACCTACGCCCGCTACCATGGGATTGACTGTAATCTCAATGAGCAGGGAGATAACAGGAACAACAGCAATGACCGCAGAACGTGCCTCTTTCAGTCAGCGAGTATTTCATATCGTCGCGGCTATTCCTTACGGTAAAGTCACCACCTATGGTGCAGTCGCGCAATTGGCTGGTTCACCACGTGCAGCTCGTCAGGTCGGTGGAGTGTTATGCCGTTTGCCTGAAGGCAGTACCCTACCCTGGCACCGGGTAGTGAACCGCTTTGGGCAAATTTCATTACAGGGTGACGACTTTCAACGCCAAAAACAGGCATTGCTTGCCGAGGGAGTCATTTTTGGTCCCAGCCATACTATTGATTTGCAGCACTATGGTTGGCACTGGTAGGTATCTTTCAGTTCAACCATAATAGGATAGGTGACGGCGGTATCCCTATATTCAGTGCACTTACCCATCATCAAGAGGATCACTACATTATGAGCCAGGCGCTGCAAAATCTCCTTGCCCTGCTGGATCTGGAGAAAATTGAAGAAGGTTTATTTCGCGGCCAAAGTGAAGATCTGGGGTTGCGTCAGGTCTTTGGCGGTCAGGTAGTGGGTCAAGCCCTCTACGCCGCCAAGCAAACCGTTGCGGTAGAACGCAGCGTTCACTCCTTTCATAGTTACTTTCTGCGCCCGGGAGACAGCAGCAAGCCGATCATTTATGACGTGGAAAACCTGCGCGACGGTAACAGTTTTAGCGCACGCCGCATCAGTGCCATTCAACATGGCAAACCTATTTTCTATATGACTGCTTCTTTCCAAAGTGGCGAGCAAGGCTTTGAGCACCAGAACGCTATGCCGGACGTGCCACCACCGGAAGGGTTAATGTCGGAATCGGACATCGCACAGAAGTTGGCCTATATGTTGCCAGAAAAAATACGCGAAAAATTTGTCGCCCCAAAACCAATTGAAATGCGCCCGGTAAAATTCCATAACCCACTCAAGGGCAGTATAGAAGAGCCCACCCGTCAGGTCTGGTTCCGTGCCAATGGCACGATGCCGGATGACTTACGTATCCATCAATATCTGCTTGGCTATGCTTCTGACTTCAATTTTTTACCCACAGCACTACAGCCCCATGGTATTGGCTTCCTTGAGCCAGGTATGCAAATTGCCACTATTGATCACTCAATGTGGTTCCACCGCCCATTCCGCATGGACGATTGGTTGCTCTATGTGGTGGATAGTCCTTCCGCCTCCGGTGCCCGTGGCTTTGTTCGTGGTCAATTCTATACTCGTGATGGTGTGCTGGTTGCCAGCACAGTACAAGAAGGTGTGCTGCGCCAGCATGATGCCTAAATAACGATGGGTGCCTCAGGCACCCATCGTCAATCCAACAGCGTAATCCAATTTACTGGTTATAAGCATTTTCGCCATGGCTGTTAACATCCAATCCTTCACGCTCTTGTTCTTCTGGTACCCGCAGGCCAACGGCTATATCCGCGACTTTAAAAGCGATAAAGGCAGCAATACTTGACCACACTAACGTCACAATAACACTAAACAGCTGTATCCATATTTGGTGGCCCATGGTCACACCGGGTGCATAGCCGGTTCCCCCCAGTGATGAAGCGGTAAACACGCCAGTCAGCAAGCACCCGACAATGCCACACACACCATGAACACCAAATACATCACAGGTATCGTCCACTTTCAGCCATTTCTTCAGCGTCACTACCCCCCACAAACCAGATACACCGGCTACCAGGCCAATAATCAATGCACCACCAATCCCCACACTCCCAGCTGCCGGGGTAACCGCAACCAAACCGGCAATACAGCCAGAACAGGCACCTAATAGTGAGGGCTTACCTCGCAGTATCCACTCGGCAAAGGTCCAAGAGAGAATCGCCCCCGCCGTTGCTATCATGGTGTTGAGAAATGCCAGCGCCGCAACACCGTTAGCCGCGCCAGCTGAACCTGCATTAAAACCAAACCAACCGATGTACAAAATAGAAGCGCCAGTAAATACCATGGGTAAGTTATGTGGCTTGAACGCCTCTTTGCCAAAACCAGCCCGTTTACCCAGCAGGTAAGCGCCCACCAACCCAGCACTGGCCGCATTGATATGCACCACTGTACCGCCAGCAAAATCCAGTGCACCATCCGTTGCCAGTAAACCGCCCCCCCATACCATATGGGCTATTGGCAAGTAGGAAATCGTGAACCAGATGGCAGAGAAAATGATCACAGCAGAAAAGCGAATACGCTCAGCAAAGCCGCCAACCACCAGCGCCACCGTAATACAGGCAAATGAAGCCTGAAAAGCAACGTGGATCAATTGGCTGAATGTACCGGTCACACTGTCCAAGCCAATACCTTTGAGCATAATCGTCTGAAAACCACCAAAGAAGGCGTTACCTTCACTAAACGCCAGCGTGTAGCCAAAAATGACCCATAACACGCACACCAAAGCGAAAGTCACGGTAACTTGTGTCAACAGTGAAAGTACATTCTTGCCACGCAGTAAACCGCCATAAAATAGCGCAATACCAGGCAACGTCATAAATAGCACTAACGCAGTACAAATCATCATAAACGCGTTATCAGCCTTGTCTGCTATCGCCGGTGCTGCCAGAGCCCAGGAAGGGGTCAGCGTTATCGCACTTAGGCCTAACACGGATAAAAGTCTTTTCATAATCACCCCATCCCCATTCAATTGACTAACCCGGTCATTACAGTGCAGATTCGTCTGTCTCACCCGTGCGGATACGAATAACACGTTGCAATTCAGTAACGAAAATTTTGCCATCACCAATTTTGCCGGTATAGGCCGCTTGGCTAATCACATCCACCACTTCGTCGAGTTGGTCATCCGCAATGGCAATGTCAATTTTGACTTTAGGTAAGAAGTTGACGCTATATTCTGCTCCCCGATAAAGCTCAGCGTGACCTTTCTGGCGTCCAAACCCTTTAACTTCAGTCACAGTCATCCCCTGAATGCCTATAGATGATAAGGCTTCACGCACATCCTCTAGTTTGAACGGTTTAATCACCACAGTAACCAGCTTCATATTGTCTCTCCACAGGTCAGGTTCAGAAACAGCGCTTGGTACCCATCGGATAAAGCAAGGGGCATGCCATATCTTTAAGCGGCAGATAAAAGGGTGATTAGGGGAGCTTATTAATAGAAAAAGAAAACAAACAGACGTGCGGCGCGCAGCAGCCTGAGTCATCGCTCACTGATTTGCACTCTATTGGTGCAGCGCGCCTAGATAAAGTGCATACGCAAACCCACAATGGCTACTACAGATAGCCTCTTGGGGGGCTCAATAGAGGAATCTATGCAGGTTGCGTCTCTTCACGAATCGCGGCTTCCAGCTCCTTACCCACCAACTGTAATTGATACATCTGGTAATAACGCCCCTGCTGCGCCAACAATTGTTGGTGATTCCCCTGCTCTACCTTATGACCTCGATGCAAGACCACAATAGAATCCGCTTCCACAATCGTTGAAAGACGATGGGCAATCACCACCAGTGTTGTCTTCTGGCGAATCAGGCGCAAGGCACGCTGGATCGCCTGTTCTGTTCCTGAGTCGATATTCGCCGTTGCTTCATCAAGGATCAGGATCTGAGGGGGATGTACCAACACGCGGGCGATAGCCAATAGTTGTTTTTGGCCAACAGACAAATTGTTACCCTGCTCCCCCAAACAGGTATGGATACCCTGAGGAAAAGTGCGTACCAGCTCGTCCAGTTGTACGATTTCCAGTGCCTGCCAAACGGCTTCTTCACTGATATCGCGACCCAATGTCACATTGGCCATCATCGTTTCCGCCATGACTACCGGATCTTGTTGTACCATCGCGATACCTTGCCGCAAGACAGGGTGTGAAAGGTCAGATAAAAGTCGACCATCCAGACGAATTTCACCTTCATTTGGCGGGTAATAGCCCATCAGCAGATTTGCCAGAGTACTCTTACCACTGCCAGTATGCCCCACCAACGCAAGAAAACCGCGCGAGGGCACCTGCAGCGAGATATGGTGCAATACCTTCTCTTGATGATGATAAGCGAAACTCAGGTCCTTGATGTCAATACTGCCACTTAATAAAGGGCGATCATCGTTGCCATAACGTTGTTGGCTACCATCCATCAATTCAAAAATACGTTCTCCCGCCACCAGGGCTTGCTGTAACATCGATTGTTGGGTAGTCAGCTCAATTAAGGGTTCATTCAGACGACCAAGATAGTTGATAAAAGCATACAGCACCCCAACGCTAATCACCCCTTCACCACTAAAACCAAACAACATCAGTAAGCCGCAAAGTATCAGTGCAGAAAACAGGCTGAGCAAAGGGCGCAGTAAGAAACCATCCAACCGTAGTGTCTGCATACGCGCCATATAATGAGAGTGACTGGCAGCACTCATACGCTCACCAAAACGACGCTGCTGGCGGAACTGTTGGATCACCCCCATGCCACCAATGACTTCATTAAATCCATCATTAATATCCGCCAAATAGCTACGTACACGGCGGACAATCGGGGTGCTGTAATATTGGTAAATTACCATCACGACCATCACCGCTGGGAAGATGCAAACCGCCACTAACGCCATACGCCAATCAAGGCTGAACATTGCCACCAGCATGGCACCAATCAACGCAGCACTTTTCAACACGGTGGAGACCACCGTCACGTAGAGATCTTTAATCACTTCGGTATCATTGGTGACTCGCGAGATCAACTGCCCAACCGGTTGGGTATCAAAGGTGCTCAACGGCTGGCGCAGCGCCGCATCCATTACTTCGGTACGTAATCGTTGCACTACCCCCACCGCCGTCTGATTAAACAACAAAGACTGGAAATAATGTAATACTGCAGCCAATAGTTGCAGCAGAATATAAGCAAGCGCCAAACCACTGACCATCATCACCGGTAGCTGGTTCCTGGCAACATAGTTATCGATAAAATAGCTGACCAACACCGGGCCAGTGACCTCTGCCGCCGCCGCAATCCACAACATCAACACGGCCAGCCCCAGCGGTTTACGGTAAGGGGAACCGTAAGCCAGCAAGCGTTTGAGGGTTGGCCATAAATTTTGTCGCTTATTCATCGGCCAATGCCTCCCGCACATTTTCTGGGACTTCATCCAATGCGGCTTCCAATTGCTGATAACGGAACATATCGCGATACCAGCCTGGCTCTGCCACTAAAGCACTGTGTCGCCCACGCTGCGCCACCGAGCCATGTTGCATGACTAGAATTTCCCCCGCCTCAGTCAGGGCTGAAAGGCGGTGCGCACTAATAACCAAGGTGCGATGTTGTCCCCACTGGCGGAGATTATGCAGAATTTGATGCTCTGTGCGCCCATCTACCGCCGACAGGGCATCATCCAGGATCAGGATTTCCGCATCCAGCAACAAGGCTCTGGCAATGGAGATACGTTGCTTCTGCCCCCCGGAAAGCATGACACCCCGCTCACCTACCTCGGTTTCGTATCCCTGTGGCAGGCGTAGAATATCGTCATGGACATAAGCCAATCGTGCGGCTTGTTCAATCTGCTCTCGAGTGGCTGAAGGGTTCCCCAAGGCGATGTTGTTCGCCACACTGTCAGAGAACAGAAAGGGCGTTTGGCTGACGATGGCCAAACGAGAACGCCAAGCATCAAGCTTGATCTTGGTCAGTGGCAAACCGTGGTAACTGATAAACCCATCATCAATATCAAATTGGCGTTGAATCAGTGCCAATAGGGTCGATTTACCGGAGCCCGTCGGTCCACACAACCCTAACATCTGCCCTGGTTGCAATTGCAGTGCTACATTATGCAGCGCCAGCTTGCTGTTGCCCGGGTAATGAAACTCGTTGATATCCACCACCAAGCTACCGCGCCCGGCAGGCAAATCCTGGTCACCATCCGTTACTGCGGGCACTTCATCCAGTAAGCGACGAATGCGGCTATAGGCGGCACTACCGCGCTCAACAATATTGAACATCCAGGCGAGTGCCAGCATCGGCCAAATCATTAAGCCAAGATACATCACAAAGCTGGTCAATTGGCCTAATGTGAGTGTCCCATTCACCACCATCCAACTGCCACCACTGATCGCCAGCAGGTTAGCCGCAGCTATAGCGCCATAAATCGTCGGATCAAAACGAGCATCAATACGGGCAACATACATGTTCTTCGCCCCCGTTTGGGCTGCCACCTCAGCAAATTGATTGGATTGATGATCTTCCAGGCCAAATGCCTTGATCATGCGAATGCTGGTCATGTTTTCCTGCGCCTGATCATTCAGGCTGGAAAAGGCTTCCTGCGCAGACTTAAAGCGCTGGTGCAATTGTTCACCATAGTATTTGATGGCGACCGCCATGATAGGCATCGGTATTAATGACAGCAGGGTCAATTGCCAACTGATTTGAGTACTCATGACAATCAAAACCGCCAACCCCATCACCAATGAGTCCACCAGCGTCAACACCCCTTCCCCTGCGGCAAAGACCACACGGTCCACATCATTAGTGGCCAATGCCATCAAATCGCCGGTACGGTAGCGCAGATAAAATGCCGGATTTTGCTGACTGAGTTGACGATAAAAATTTCCGCGGAGTTCAATCGCCAGTTGGTAGGAGGCACCAAATAGCAGTACCCGCCACACATAGCGCAGTAGATAAACGATAATCGCGACCCCGCACATGAGTGCCAGCCAGGACATCAACGTGTGAGTAGACATCTGTTGATGGGTGACACCATCGACAATAATGCCGACCAACTTCGGTGGCAGCAGTTGCAATAAAGCAATGATCACCAGCAGCAGCACTGCCCCCAGGTAGCGACGCCACTCACGGCGGAAATACCAGCCGATTTGAGCAAATAATCTCACGCAGTTTTATCCAGATGGCTTTCCAGCAAATAATAAATACCGCCCGGTGGTTTTACCCTACAGGGCTATGCTCCTAGGGCTCCAGCGTTTGCCGCCTATAAGCAACTCGAATTATTTTGGGTATAAGACGGCTTACTCCGGTACCGGTAGCGCTGTAGTATACTTGATTTTTTCCATAGCAAAGCTGGAAGTCACATCAATTAACCCAGGAACCCCCGTCACCAGGCGTTTATAGAAGTTGTCATAACTTTTCATATCCGCAACTTCAACCTGCATCAGGTAATCGTATTCCCCCGCCATACGGTAAAACGCCAGTACTTCGGGCATATCAGTGGTCAGTGCCACAAATTTTTGATACCACTCGCTGCTATGTTGCTGCGTTTTTATCTGTACAAATGCCGTTAACCCAAGCCCAAGCTTTTCATTATCCAACAAGGCTACCCGCCCACGAATATACCCTTCATCCTCCAACCTTTTCAGCCGTTTCCAGCAAGGTGTCGACGTCAGATTGACCGCCTCAGCTAAAACCTGCAACGGTTGGGTACAGTCTTGTTGCAACATGGATAACAACTTACGGTCTATTTTATCCAACATATCGTCATTCAGTAGAAAAAATTTCTCCCATTAGGCGATTTTAAAGGGAAAATAGCAACTTTTTTCCCTCTATAAACCGTTATGCTACGCCATAAATATGCCCCCATACTGCGTACAGAGGCCAGACGATGAAAAATAATTGGGTAAAATATGCTATCGGTGAAATTGAAGCGGATTTCCAGCGTTCTGCGGATACCCACTTGATACGCCTTAACCTGCCAGAATTTCCGGGTATCTACCTTTATCTAAAAGATGAAAGTACTCACCCCACAGGCAGTTTAAAGCATCGCCTGGCACGTTCACTGTTTCTCTATGGCCTGTGCAATGGCTGGATCACTGAAAACACCCCCATTATCGAAGCTTCTTCCGGCAGTACCGCAGTATCAGAGGCCTACTTTGCCCGTCTGCTTGGTCTACCATTTATTGCCGTGATGCCTTCCTGCACCGCTCGCCGTAAAGTAGAACAGATCACCTTTTACGGTGGTCGCTGCCATTTTGTTGATCACTCTGCGCAAATTTATGCCACCTCAGAAGCATTGGCTAAAGAGTTGAACGGCCATTATATGGATCAATTCACCTTTGCTGAACGTGCAACCGACTGGCGGGGAAACAACAATATTGCAGACAGTATCTTTCGCCAGATGGCGCGTGAACCGCATCCGATACCGAAACATATTGTGATGAGTGCTGGCACTGGCGGTACCTCCGCCACATTGGGTCGTTATCTGCGCTATCAAGGACATAATACACAACTAACGGTCGTCGACCCGGAGAACTCGGTATTTTATGACTGGTTCCAACAAGGGGATAACACGATTACTGGCCACTGTGGTAGCCGGATTGAAGGCATTGGTCGGCCACGCGCCGAACCGTCGTTTATCCCTTCGGTGATCGATAGGATGTTACGAGTGCCAGACGCCGCCAGTATCGCCACTATCCATTGGTTGGAAAATATACTGGGCCGTAAAGTAGGGGCCTCTACCGGAACCAACGTCTGGGGAGCCTTGCAGTTAGCCAAACAAATGCGCGAAGCCGGTGAGCAAGGCGCTATCGTCACCCTGTTATGCGACAGTGGTGAACGTTATCTGGATACTTATTACAACCCTGAATGGGTTAGCAGCAATATCGGTGATTTAACTCCCTGGCAGTTACAGTTAGCCCACCTTTAAGAACGGCATTGCCTATCAATCACCCTAGATATATCCCAGACAACAAAAAAGCCGGGTAATCTGCCCGGCTGGCTGTAAAAAGCCTCATTATTCGGGGGAATCAGTGAGGAGTGGTAAACCCAGCCAATGTTGTAAATAGTGGGCCACAGCCTGTTGCTCGCAGCGACCAATAACCGGAAGATGAGGCAATTGAGACTTCAACTGTGGCAACGCATTGCCCATCACCACACCATGCCCGACACTGTCCAACATCTCTTTGTCGTTCATCGCATCACCAAAGGCGATGCAATCAGCCAGGCTCACCCCTAGATGTTGACTCAGTTTCGCCAATGCAGCCCCTTTATTACAGCCTTTTGGCAATACTTCCAAGCTGTCGGCGGCGGAAAGGCAGAGATCAACCGATGAGCCAAAATGCCGTTGTAACTCCACTTGTAATTCGAACAATGATTCGGGTGAGGCACAGAAACACACTTTGCTATTGCCCTGTGTGGGTAGCTGTTGTAATTCAGTCAGTTGAAACTGGAAACCACTCAGGTGATGTGCCGCCAACATTTCCGGCACTGCATATTCAGTAAACCACCCTTCGTCGCGGAATACATGGATACTGGCAGGGGTTACCCAGGGGGTGCGCAATACTTCTTCTGCGATTTCAGCCGATAAGTTGATCGCCTCCAGTTGTTGCCCCTGATGATTATAGATACGAGTGCCGTTACCGCTGATCAAGTATCCTTGTAAACCCAGTTGCGCCATGATTGGCTGAACATCAAGATTGTGCCGCCCGGTAGCAAAGGTGACGACCATCTCCCTTTCAATCAATTGATTCAATACCGCTAGGGTTTCCGGACCAACCTGATGATCCGGGGTCAATAAAGTACCATCCATATCGAAAGCCGCCAGCCGATACATGAAAACCTCGTTAATGTGAGTATCACTACAATCGCTGTAGTATGAAGTGGTATTTACGGAAGTAATAGTGAACAATTTGAAAAAATAGTTCCTGATTTATACCCAAAATAGTTCCAGAAGGTAAATTCTATGAAACGCGCTGTCGTCGTTTTTAGCGGTGGACAAGACTCCACGACCTGCTTAATTCAGGCATTGCAACAGTATGATGAAGTTCACTGCATTACATTTGATTATGGCCAGCGTCACCACGTTGAAATTGACATTGCCGCCGCATTATCTCAAACCTTGGGTGCCAAGGCTCACAAAGTATTAGATGCCACATTGCTCAACGAGTTAGCTATCAGTAGCCTGACTCGCGACAATATTCCCGTCCCCAGCTATAACAGTTCGCTGCAAAGTCCCATACCTAACACCTTTGTTCCTGGGCGCAATATTTTATTCCTGACCTTGGCCGCTATTTATGCTTACCAAGTGGAAGCAGAAGCAGTGATCTGCGGGGTTTGTGAGACTGACTTTTCAGGCTACCCAGATTGCCGTGATGAGTTTATTAAAGCGCTGAATCAAGCCATCATCTTGGGTATTGCCCGTAATATTCGCTTCGAAACCCCGCTGATGTGGCTAAACAAGGCTGAGACCTGGGCTTTGGCAGATTATTACCAGCAGTTAGAACTTATCCGCCACCAAACGCTCACCTGTTATAACGGTATTCAGGGGGAGGGTTGTGGTGAATGTGCTGCCTGCCACCTACGCGCTAATGGTTTGCAACACTATCTGCAGGATAAAGCTGGGGTGATGGTCAGCATGAAACAAAAAACGGGCCTGCTTTAAAGTAAACATTATTAACAAAATAAAAGCGGCTGCAATGGCTCTTTACCATGCAGCCGCTGCCGGGATTACATTTTCAACCGATTACGATTTTTTTCCACTAAGGAAGGTCCGATACCCGGCACTTCTTGTAGTTGCTCAACCTGAGTAAAGGGCCCGTTCTGTTTCCGATAACGAACGATCGCTTCCGCCTTTTTCAAGCCCACGCCATTTAATACGCGCGCCAACTCTTCGGCATCAGCCTGATTAATGCTGACCTTGAGTTTCTCTTCAACCGGTGCTGGGCTGCTACTGGTTGATTTGGGCTTGGTTGCTACCGAAGCGGAGGCGGGTTGCCCTGATGCCGGTTTTTCTGCCGCGATAGCTGAAGTGCCTATCAGGCTAAACAGTGCCGCCACTACCAGGTGTTTTACGACCAAATTAAAACGGGTCATTATTTGATACTTGCTTAATTGCATGCTGTATCCTCCTTGTGTTTAACAGCAAGGCTACCTTGCCTCAGCAGCAAATAATAAGCAAATAGCAAAAGTAAACTATGGTAAAGGCCGCGAAAGCAGCCTTAAAACATTACAGGTTGTTGCAAAAAAATGCGTTGCTTGTCGCCACTCGCACAATAGATGGGTACGTGGAGGGTGCCCTGCTATCGCGTCAATTTTTATGCGACAAAGGACACCGACCTGATTAGCAACAATGAGATTAAGGCTGCGACTGCTCAGCCGCCCCCAGCTCGATCGAGGCTTGCTTACGCAAACTCGCCAACAAGGAGTCGAAGACTACACTGCTAGTCCCTTGCTCCATCCGGCTGATAAACACTTTCATCTCATCCGCTGACAACGTACCAGGTCTTACTGCATCCAGAGCAATCAATACTACGTTATCCTGATGATCCTGTGACATACCGTAAACGGCTTTGCCATCCTGCGGATGAGGCAATGAGAATACCGTTTCTACCAGTTGGTTACCCTGCGATGCACGTACCATTTTCTGTACGCTGCCAAAGCTGAGGCCAGCGGCTTTCATCGCCTCTTCGCCCTTACCCTGTTTCAGCTCAACCAGCAATTTTTCTGCCTGCAGTTTTGCCGCTTGCAACGCTTTATTGCGCTTGACCATGGCAACAATGTCATCTTTCACTTTCTCGAGCGGTTTAATCGATTCAGGCTGGTGAGCAGCAACCCGCACCACTACCGCGCGATCACCGTCTATGGTGATGACATCAGAGTTACTGCCCGGAGTGCCATTTTCACCAATCAACGAACCACCGAAGATAGCTTGCACCACTGACTTGGAATTCAACTCCGCAGGAGGATTGTCACGGGTAAACCAATCAGTATGTGTCGCTTTAATACCGGCCGCTTCTTCTGCAGAAGCCAAGGATTCGTTATCGTTGCTCGCCGCTTCGCTCACTTTCTGTTGCAATGCAAAGAAAGCATCCACCGCTTTTTCCAGTTTCACCTGTTTGGCGAGAGCATCGTGCACCTCGCTCAATGGTTTGACCTTTGAGGCTTTAATGTCATCCAAACGAACAATCAGGTAACCGACAGACGATTTTACCACGCCGGACAATTGCCCTTTCTCCGTCAGGTTTGCCTGTTTCAGCTCATCTGGCATCGAACCCGGTTCCATCCAATCCATCTGGCCACCGTTACGGCTAGAGACAATATCGGTCGATTTTTCCTTTGCCAGGGTGGCAAAATCAGCGCCTTTTTTCAGCTCGTCCAACACGGTATTCGCTTCTGCTGCCGTTTTCAGTTGGATAATGCTGAATTTTTTACGTTCTGGTTGGCCGAAGTTACTCTGGTGCTTGTCGTAATAAGCCGTGATATCGGCCTCAGTCACCGTTACTTTATCCTGCATGGCAGTGGCATCCAGCAAGATATAGCTCACTTTTACCTGCTCGGGGGCAGTAAAGCTGTTCTTGTTCTGCTCGTAGTAGGCTTTCAACTCCTCGTCGCTGACTGTCTGCTGAGCCTGAATGGCTTTCAGATCAATGGTCGCCAGGCGAACATCGCGCTCTTGCAGCATCAGCGCAACCATCGCCTGAGCTTCACTTGGCAACACAATATCAGAACCGCCAAAGCCCTGGATCATCTGCTGATTGATTAACTGTTGGCGCATAGATTGTGCGTAATTTTCCGGGGTATAACCGGACTGGTTAATCAAAGCCAGGTACTTGCTGTTATCGAACTGACCATTGGTCTGGAAATAAGGCTCTTTACGAATGCCCTCTTTCACCTGTTCGTCACTGACAGTCAGACCTAATTTCTTGGCATACTGATCAAGCAGCGTTTTATCGACCAACTGCATCAATACCTGGTGACGTAGCTGACGCATATAACCCTCATTGCTCGCTAACTCAGAGAACTGATCCCCCAGTTGCTGTTGCATACGGTTACGTTCACTTTGGAAAACTTGTTCCAGTTGGCCGCGTTCAATCACCTGGCTATTTACTTTTGCTGCATAATCGCTGGAACCGCCGATCAGGTAGTTACCCACCCCTGTCAAAACAAATGACAAAATGATCAGGCCCAGGATGATTTTTAGCACGACGTGATTAGCCGCCGCGCGTAAATTGTCCATCATAGTGTGACAACACTCCGCTGTGGTGTATACCCGTCGTCAATGAAACTGCAAAAGTGTTGGCTTTTCACCCAAGTCACTTGGTTAGCCAAGTTTCTGGGGCTCCGCCGCCTACCTGCAACTTCATTGAGTATGGATATAGATTAACAACCCTTGTGCAGGCGCGTTCCCTGCAACAAAAATAAAAAAGCGCATCAACTGATGCGCCTTATATCTTACCTTACCAATACCGCTACGTCAGGTGATTGTTTTACTGAACTCAATAGCCGGTGGACACGGTAATCAGTTTACTGCATCTTTCAGCGCTTTCCCTGCACGGAAAGCAGGAACTTTGGCTGCCGCAATTTTAATCTCTTTGCCAGTTTGCGGGTTACGGCCAGTACGAGCTGAACGCTCACGCACTGTGAAAGAACCGAATCCTACCAAAGCTACATCATCCCCTTCTTTCAAGGATTCAGTAACAGATACAATGATTGCATCTAAAGCACGGCCAGCGGCCGCTTTGGAAATATTTGCACCAGCAGCAATTTTGTCGATCAATTGTGACTTATTCACTCTATCATCCCCTCTAGAATTCAAACGTCGCACCGAAGAATCCCTACGGTTACGACAGCGCAGCTTTTATATCAATCCCATCGAACCTTGGCAAGCCATCAATACATCCACCCATCATCAATAAAGCTGCGGCGGTGTTGACGCAAACGCTGTTCAAAACGCGATGCGTTTTATCCGGCAACTTCATTGAACTTGAGTAGACTGGCAAAACACGGCCCAACGATGTTCTAACTTAGCGGCACATAAAAATGCTGGCAAGTGAGAAATGCCTTGCCAGCATAAGTTTTCTCAATGGTTTTTGCTATCCGTCACTATTTTGCCGCAACAGGTTGCATACCGAAAGCCGGATTCTGCAATGCAATGCTGAAAACCTCATCGATTTTCTGTACTGGATGGATCTCCAGATCAGCGATAACGTTATCTGGGATCTCTTCCAGATCACGCTTGTTCTCATAAGGGATCAGCACGATTTTAATCCCACCACGATGTGCCGCCAACAGTTTCTCTTTCAGACCACCAATCGGCAACACCTGACCCCGCAACGTGATTTCGCCGGTCATTGCCACATCGGCACGAACTGGGTTACCCGTTAAACATGACACCAGCGCAGTACACATGGCAATACCGGCACTCGGGCCATCTTTCGGCGTTGCCCCTTCCGGTACATGAACGTGAATATCGCGCTTTTCATAAAAGTCGGCATTAATACCCAACTTCTCTGCACGTGCGCGTACCACGGTCAATGCAGCCTGAATAGACTCTTGCATTACCTCCCCCAAGGAACCGGTATAAGTCAGTTTGCCTTTACCGGGGACACAGGCAGTTTCAATCGTCAGCAGATCACCACCGACCTCAGTCCACGCCAACCCCGTCACCTGACCAACGCGGTTCTCGGTATCTGCACGGCCATAATCAACCCGCTGCACACCGAGATACTCCTTCAGGTTTTCACCATTAATTTCAATATGCTTAAGCTTTTTGTCCATCAACAGCGATTTCACTGCTTTACGACACAGTTTGGAGATTTCACGCTCCAGACTACGTACCCCAGCTTCGCGGGTGTAATAGCGGATAATGCCGATGATAGCGCTGTCATCAACCGTCAACTCCCCTTTCTTAAGCGCATTACGCTCAATCTGCTTGGGCAACAGATGCTGCTTGGCGATGTTCAGCTTTTCATCTTCGGTATAACCGGAAAGACGAATCACTTCCATACGATCAAGCAGTGGTGCTGGGATATTCATCGAGTTTGACGTTGCAACAAACATCACATCAGACAAATCGTAATCCACTTCCAGATAGTGATCGTTAAACGCCACATTTTGTTCCGGATCCAACACCTCCAACAAGGCAGAGGCCGGATCGCCACGCATGTCCGATGACATTTTATCAATCTCATCAAGCAGGAATAGCGGGTTTTTCACCCCGACCTTGGCCATTTTCTGGATCAGTTTACCCGGCATGGAACCGATATAAGTCCGGCGGTGACCACGGATCTCCGCTTCATCACGTACCCCGCCCAGAGCCATACGCACATATTCACGCCCCGTGGCACGCGCTATAGATTGGCCCAGTGACGTTTTACCCACACCAGGAGGCCCAACCAGACAAAGGATCGGCCCCTTGATTTTGCTGACCCGGCTTTGAACCGCGAGATATTCAAGAATGCGATCTTTAACGCGCTCCAGACCATAATGGTCGGTATCCAGTATTTCCTGCGCTTTGACCAGATCTTTTTTCACTTTACTGCGCGCATTCCAGGGTACTTGCAACATCCAATCAATATAGCCACGGACGACAGTCGCTTCCGCAGACATCGGCGACATCATTTTCAGCTTCTGCAGTTCCGCTTCTGTTTTCTCACGCGCTTCTTTCGGCATTTTCGCCGCTTCTATCTTGCGCTTGAGTGCTTCGTGTTCATCTGGCGTATCATCCATCTCGCCCAGCTCTTTCTGAATGGCCTTCATCTGCTCATTCAGATAGTACTCCCGCTGGCTCTTTTCCATCTGTTTCTTGACGCGATTACGGATGCGTTTCTCGACCTGTAACAGATCAATTTCCGACTCCATCATCGCCATCAGATACTCTAGGCGCTCACTGATATCTGACATTTCCAGCACCGACTGTTTGTCATTCAGTTTCAGTGGCATATGTGCGGCAATGGTATCCGCCAGACGGTCAGCATCATCGATGCTGTTCAATGATGTCAGCACCTCCGGTGGAATTTTTTTGTTCAGCTTGATATAGCCTTCAAACTGATTAATTGCAGTACGCGTCAAAACTTCTTGTTCGCGCTCATCAATCGGCGGTGATACAAGATATTCTGCTTGTGCTGCAAAGTGTTCTCCGCTATCGGAAAGCGTGGTAATACGCGCACGCTGTAGGCCCTCCACCAGCACTTTAACTGTGCCATCCGGCAACTTCAGCATCTGTAAAATCGACGCTACTGTCCCCACAGAGAACAAATCATTAATGCCAGGTTCATCCGTCGAAGCCTCTTTCTGTGCCACCAGCATGATCTTTTTGTCGTGATCCATCGCGGCTTCGAGGCACCGAATCGATTTTTCCCTGCCAACAAATAACGGGATCACCATATGCGGATATACCACCACATCGCGCAATGGTAAAACGGGGATTTCAATGCGTTCGGAACGCTCAAGGTTCATAGAGCTCTCTCTTAGGTTATTTTCCGCCAGGATTAGGAATCTCATGAGACGCAAGCATCAAACGTGTCACAAAACCTGAATCAAGAGTATATGGGGATGATCTTCATACATTCAACGGCAGAATGCAGAGAAAAAAAATGGGGGACAGAATCCCCCATTTTACCATTAACTCGCTGACTTGGCTGAGCAATTATTCGCCAGAAGCTTGTGCTTCCGGTTTGCCATAAATCAACAACGGCTTGGATTGACCATCAATGACTGATTCGTCAATCACCACTTTATCCACGCTTTCCAACGAAGGAAGGTCATACATGGTATCCAGCAATGCCCCTTCAACGATGGAGCGCAGACCACGAGCACCGGTCTTACGCGTCATGGCTTTCTTGGCAATGGCCGTCAACGCTTCCTCACGGAATTCCAGCTCTACCCCTTCAAGGTTGAACAGCGCCTGATACTGCTTGGTCAGGGCGTTTTTCGGCTCTTTAAGGATCTGAATAAGGGCTTCTTCATTCAGCTCGCTGAGTGTCGCTACCACCGGTAAGCGACCAATAAATTCCGGAATCAGACCAAATTTGATCAAATCCTCCGGCTCAACCTGCAATAGCAGTTCACTTTCCGTGGCTTTTTCTGTCTCACCCTTCACGGTGGCACCGAAACCGATACCAGAACTGGTATTTACCCGCTGACCAATCACTTTGTCCAGACCCGCAAAGGCACCACCACAGATAAACAGGATCTTCGAGGTATCAACCTGTAAAAACTCCTGCTGCGGATGCTTACGCCCACCTTGCGGCGGTACTGCAGCAATGGTGCCCTCGATCAGTTTCAGCAACGCCTGCTGTACACCTTCCCCTGAAACGTCGCGGGTAATGGATGGGTTGTCTGATTTACGTGAAATTTTGTCGATTTCATCGATATAGACAATACCACGCTGGGCTTTCTGTACGTCGTAGTCACATTTCTGTAGCAGCTTCTGGATAATGTTCTCGACATCTTCCCCCACGTAGCCCGCTTCAGTCAGTGTCGTCGCATCAGCCATGGTGAAAGGGACATCCAGCAAACGAGCCAACGTTTCCGCCAATAAGGTTTTGCCGCTACCCGTCGGGCCAATCAACAGAATATTACTTTTTCCCAATTCTATACCGTCACTGACATCGCTGTTACGCAGGCGTTTGTAGTGGTTATAAACGGCTACAGCCAATACTTTTTTTGCCGGTTCCTGGCCAATAACATAATCGTCCAGATGGTGACGGATTTCGTGCGGTGTTGGCAATGAGTTGCGCTCGCGATGCGGGGCAACCTCTTTAATCTCTTCGCGAATAATGTCGTTACACAAATCAACACATTCATCGCAGATATACACTGACGGGCCAGCAATCAACTTACGCACTTCGTGTTGGCTTTTGCCACAGAAAGAGCAGTACAGTAGTTTGCCTGAACCATCTTTGCGCTTATCTGTCATGAGTCAAACCTCTTCTTTTGTCTTTGCCCCGCAGGGTTCCACGGCGGCAGCATCCCCAAACATTATATTGGCAATGCCGATAATGCAATTTATAGCAAGCTATGCACACTATAGCTTATACCCATCGTCATTCAAGTTGGCTGCAACCGGAATAAACCAGTGTATATACCCTTCATACTTCAAGTTGCTTGGGTGTTAGCTGCAATTACTCGCCTCCGCCATGAGGCTCGCCCCTATCGGGGCCACTGTAAACAGCGTTCAAATCCGCTCCTGGCTGATTTGTCTGTCACCCCAGTCACATAGTTACCTATGCTCCTGGGGATGCCATCGCTAGCCGCCTACCAGCAAATCGAATTATTTTGGTATTACACTTAGGGGTTAACTGCGGTGGGTCAAAATATCGTCAACCAGGCCATAGTCTTTCGCCTCTTGTGCCGTCATAAAGCGGTCACGTTCGGTGTCAGCTTCAATCTGCTCCAGTGTTTTTCCACTATGCTGGGCCAGCAGTGTATTCATCCGTTCTTTCACTTTCAGAATTTCACGCGCATGGATTTCAATATCTGTCGCTTGGCCCTGATAGCCGCCCAACGGCTGGTGGATCATGACCTTGGAATTTGGCAGGCAGAAACGCTTACCTTTGGTGCCTGCAGTCAGCAGGAATGACCCCATGGAACAAGCCTGCCCCATACAAATGGTGCTGACATCCGGCTTAATAAACTGCATGGTATCATAGATGGACATACCTGCCGTAATCACCCCGCCCGGCGAGTTGATGTACAGAAAAATGTCTTTCTCTGGGCTTTCTGCTTCAAGGAACAGCATCTGTGCCACGATCAGATTCGCCATATAGTCTTCAACCTGACCCGTCAGGAAAATAATGCGCTCTTTCAGCAGGCGGGAATAGATATCGTAAGAACGCTCGCCGCGGGAAGTCTGCTCTACCACCATTGGCACCAGTGCCATGTTAGGTACAAATTGATCTCGTTCGCCACTGTATGACATTACCGTCTCCTAATAGAAATTGCCTTGGCGCTATTGTCTGTCGATTCTACTTTAGAACAGCCTTCATGACTATGCTCAAGCTATACTCAAACTATTGACAAACTGCACACCGATTTTTCGATATCACAACCTGCTTATTGTCACTCTTGTTCTGAAATAAATCGTTCTGAGATAAATCGTGCTGCGATAAATAGCTCTGAGATATATTGTTCTAAGATAATCAGTTAGGCACCAAAAAAAAAGCCCGTAACCAAGGCTACAGGCTCTTTCAAGGAACCAACGATAACTCCCCGCCTTCATACTACACCTTCACACTACAGTATAGCTGGCGACAATTGCTCGGTTGTTTGACCAGAATCAGTCACGGTGAACTCAAACAGCGTTTGAGCCACCTCTCTGGTCTGAAACCTGCATTAGCCCTGCTGAGGCTGGTTCATCAGTTCGGTGAACGTTGTCGCTTTTTCAGTGACTTTTGCTTTAGCCAGCAAGCATTCAACGGCTTGCTCTTCCAAAGCAACGTTACGCATATTGTTCATCAGTTCTTTGTTCTGGCTATAGAACTCAATCACTTCGCTTGGATCTTCGTAGGCGGAAGCCATTTCTTCGATCAAGGCTTTAACGCGGTCTTCGTCAGCTTTCAATTCGTGCTGGCTGATCACTTCACCCAACAGCAAACCGACAACTACACGGCGTTTAGCTTGCTCAGCAAACAGTTCACGTGGTAATTCCAACGCTTGCTTCTCATTGCCACCGAAACGCTGGGCAGCCTGGCGACGCAGAACGTCAACTTCACCATCAATCAGGGCTGCTGGCACGTCGATTTCATTAGCCTTCACCAGGCCATCAATCGCCTGAGACTTGATACGATTACGCACCGCACCTTTCAGTTCGCGCTCCATGTTTTTACGCACTTCAGCACGCAAACCCACGAGAGAACCATCAGCGACACCAAAACGCTGGATAAACTCTTCAGTCAGTTCCGGTAGTTCACGAACTTCGACTTTCTTCAGCACAATGGCGAATTTAGCCGCTTTACCTTTCAGATTTTCAGCATGGTAATCTTCAGGGAAATTGACGTCGATGACAAACTCGTCACCCGCTTTGTGACCCACCAGACCTTCTTCAAAACCTGGGATCATGCGGCCCTGGCCCATCGCCAGAACGAAATCGGCGGCTTTGCCACCTTCAAACACTTCACCATCAATGGAACCAGTAAAGTCAACAGTCGCACGATCTTCCGCCGTCACTGCGGCATCGGTTTCTTTCCAGCTTGCTTGCTGCTTACGCAGGGTTTCCAGCATGGTAGCAACATCTGCGTCGTTAACTTCAACAACAGGTTTTTCAACCTCGATGCTTTCCAGACCTTTCAACTCAACTTCTGGATAGACTTCAAACTCAACGGCGAAAGCGAAATCTACGCCTTCTTGATATTCACCGGGTACGTAGTTAGGTGCGCCAGCCGGGTTAATTTTTTCTTTGATGATCGCGTCAACAAAGTTACGTTGCATCAAATCGCCCAGCACATCCTGACGAACAGAAGCACCATAACGTTGTTCAACAATATTCAACGGCACTTTGCCTTTACGGAAACCGTCGATACGCACGTTTTTCGCCGCATTGATCAGCTCTTTCTTAACCGCCTGATTGATAACATCAGCGGGAACAGTAATAGAGAGACGGCGCCCAAGGCCTTGAGTGGTTTCTACTGAAACTTGCATCTTGTTACCTCAAAAAAATCAAAGTGCTCGGTCAACTCCGTTGCAAGAACCAGGACGGCTAGATTAAAAACCGAGTTCCCTGATATCAAGAGCGTCCCGAAACCATTCCGGAAAAATAAGACGCGACATTATAGCGGCGCAAACGTAGCTAGTCGAGGATAGCGAGCAGATACGCGCATGTTAATATTCATACGTCTGTAGGTTTTCACCTCAATAGCCCCAAAAATTCTCGTTGCCAGACAAAACACCGCGCGGGTTGTCTCCCGATCGCCGCCTGACTAGACCTTGCTTGAACTTGGGGCTATTTTTATGCCAAACCGCCCCCACCACCACGGCAAGGAGGTGAAGTGAGTACCTTATCTTCTAAGGCTTCCCACTCTTTAGGGGTATAGGTATGGAGCGCCAGCGCATGGACGCCATTCGCCAACTCATCTGCCAACAAAGTATAAATGGCGCGATGGCGTGCCAATATACGCTCACCAGCAAAACGATCGCTGACTACCACTACATTGAAATGGCTTTCTGACCCCGGTAAGACATGGTGGCGATAACTTTCATCAACGACCTCCAGGTACTCCGGCGCCAATGCCGTGTTCAACTTAGTTTCTATTTGTTGCTTACGTAACATACAACCTCCACACCCTGGCAAGCCGCCCTAGCAACTCAATATACCTATCGTTATCCAAGCTGCAAAGAGGACGGCATCGTTCTAACAGAGGATTTACTTATCTCATCACGGTATAGCGTCAGCCTGAAGGCCAACATCAACTTGAATTAACTACACGATAAAAATTTACCTTACAACGACGTTCAATACTTCCCCCTGCTGTCGGCAATGTTATGATGGCGGCAATTTGTTGTTGGCTATACTCTTCATTTTTCAGGTTACAGGGGTATGGGCTACGCAAATTCCGCTGAGCTTATAGTGCCGCGGTTTGAACAATGACGAGTATAAAATTAGGATTGATGAGACAGTCAATATGTTAAAAAAACTTTATGTTCCTTTATTGGCCGTATTAATGCTCGCTGGATGCGCCACCAGTAACAATACGCTAAATATTACCCCAACCATGGTGCTGCCACAGCAGGATCCCACCCTGCAAGGCGTCACAGTCAGCATTAATGGTGCTGACCAACGCGCTGATCAAGCATTGGCTAAAGTCAATCGCGATGGTCAGTTGGTCACCCTCACGCCTTCTCGCGATCTGCGTTTCCTGCTGCAAGAAGTGCTGGAAAAACAGATGACCGCCCGTGGCTATATGGTTGGCCCAGATGGCGCGGTTGATCTGCAGATCATTGTTAATACGCTGTTTGCCGATGTTTCTGAAGGTAACTTGCGTTATAACATTACCGCCAAAGCGGATATCTCAATCATCGCCCAGGCGAAGAATGGCAGCAAACAGGTAAAAAACTACCGCGCGACTTATAATGTTCAGGGGGCTTTCGTCGCCTCCAACGACAAGATTACCAAGACGGTCAATACGGTATTGGGCGATGTCATTGCCGATATGGCAAAAGACACCAGTATCCATGATTTTATCAAGCAAAACGCACGTTAATCCGTTTTACCCTGGAGCATTCAGGTTGCAAACATGACCATGTGTCTGCAACCTGGTGTATAAGAGGCAAAACGCTTTGTGCTACCCAGGCAACTGGGTGGCACAACCAAGGACCTCATGGCAAAACAGTATCTCAATCTATTTACCCAGCGTAACTCCATCATTCTTCTGGTTCTGGGCTTTGCCTCTGGCCTGCCGTTGGCCCTCACCTCGGGGACACTGCAAGCCTGGATGACCGTCGAAAATATCGATCTGAAGACCATCGGTTTCTTCTCACTGGTGGGGCAAGCCTATGTATTCAAGTTTCTTTGGTCGCCGTTTATGGACCGCTACACCCCGCCATTGTTTGGGCGGCGACGCGGCTGGTTGTTAATCAGCCAGATTTTGCTGGTAGTGGCCATTGTAAGCATGGGGTTTATGAACCCGACGCAACATTTGTGGTGGCTGGCGGCCTTAGCCGTATTAGTGGCTTTCTGTTCTGCATCACAGGATATTGTTTTTGATGCTTATAAGACTGACCTCTTACCAGCGAATGAACGAGGGTCTGGAGCCGCAATTTCTGTGCTGGGTTATCGCTTGGCGATGCTGGTTTCTGGTGGATTGGCCCTGTGGCTGGCAGACCGCTATTTAGGTTGGCAACACACATACTGGTTAATGGCCGCGCTGATGCTGTTCGGCATTGTGGCCACACTAATGGCACCCGAGCCGGACGACAGTATCCCGGCACCGCGCACCATGGAACAAGCGGTAGTCGCCCCCTTACGTGACTTCTTCGGCCGTAATAATGCCTGGCTGATCCTGCTGCTGATTGTGATGTATAAAATGGGGGATGCCTTTGCCGGTAGCCTGAGTACCACTTTTCTGATCCGCGGTGTCGGGTTTGATGCGGGTGAAGTCGGGCTGGTCAACAAAACCCTTGGCCTGTTCGCCACCATTGTTGGTGCCTTGCTCGGTGGGGTGTTAATGCAACGCCTGAGCCTGTTCCGGGCCTTGATGCTGTTTGGTATACTGCAAGCGGTTTCCAACATCGGCTATTGGTTGTTAGCCATCACCGATAAAAACATCCTCTCCATGGGCAGTGCTATTTTTCTTGAGAACCTGTGTGGTGGTATGGGTACCGCTGCGTTTGTCGCCCTACTGATGACATTGTGTAATAAATCGTTCTCTGCTACCCAATTTGCCCTGTTGTCAGCACTCTCGGCGGTTGGCCGCGTTTATGTCGGCCCCATTGCAGGTTGGTTTGTTGAACTTCATGGCTGGCCGCTATTCTACCTGTTCTCTATTGTGGCAGCGCTACCCGGTTTACTACTGTTGCTCATTTGCCGACAAACCCTGGAATACACTCAACGTACCGATGACTTTATGCCACGAACACTGTTCAATGGCACTTATCGCTGGGCGTTACGTCTGCTCGGTGTGGGCTGTTCGTTACTGGGTTTATGGCTAATATTGCTGATTTTCAATGCGCTGGGGTTAAGCCAGTGGCCTGATATAGCAACCGTATTCCTACGCAGTGGCGCGCTACTCAGCCTGGTGGGGATTATCATGGGTAGCCTGTTAGACTATCTGGCATTGCGTCGCACGCCATTAACTTGACCATTTTTTGTTCAGTTAAAGCACATCAAAAAGAATAAATTTATTTTATGAGACGAAAAGTGTAGCAACTCAGAATATTTTTACCTGAGTTGTGCACTTGGTAATAAAATAAATAACACAATAAACAGTTAGTTATTTAACATTAAATAAACATTTATTTTCTACTTAACCTCACCCCCCCCTCCAAGTTGTTCTCTATTCCCTTGGTTTTCCTTAAGATAGTGCCGTTTTTCGCTATTTGACTCGTCAATATATTGTTGCTATTGGCAAATTTCCACACAATGTAATAGATGTGACCCTCTTAACAGAAAGCGGCAGCAAAGCACTGACGATCCCTTAAGTATATTTACAGTACTGTAACCTTCCCGTAAAATGCCCGGCACACATGAAACGACAATTGAACCTTGGTAATTGGGGTCGTTAGATGAGACTTAAGAAATACAGCAAAAGTATTGGGATATTATCCTTAATCGCCACCACATTGATGTTGAGTGGTTGTGATACGGTTCTAATGGATCCCAAGGGAGCAATCGGTGTCGAACAACGGACACTGATCCTGACTGCGATTGGCTTAATGTTAATCGTGGTCGTTCCCGTGATTTTTATGACGATAATCTTCGCCTGGAAGTATCGCGCTTCCAACCAATCGGCTAAATACACACCGAACTGGTCGCACTCCAACAAGATTGAAGCGGTCGTCTGGACTATTCCCATCATTATCATCCTGATTCTTGGGACCATTACCTGGAAAACCAGTCACTCCTTGGATCCATACAAGCCGATTGTCACCGACAAGAAGCCAATGACCATTGAAGTGATATCGTTGGATTGGAAATGGTTGTTTATCTATCCAGAACAAGGGATTGCAACAGTTAATGAAATCGCTTTCCCGAAAGATGTCCCTGTGGAATTTAAAGTTTCTGCAGACTCGGTCATGAACTCGTTCTTCATTCCTCAGTTGGGCGGCCAGATTTATGCCATGCCTGGGATGCAAACCAAACTGCACTTGATCGGCAACACTGCGGGTAAATACGACGGTATTTCCAGCAGCTACAGTGGTCATGGTTTCTCCGGCATGAAATTCACCGCCATTGTCACCCCTACCGAGGGCGAGTTTAACCAGTGGGTTGACAAGGTGAAAGCCTCACCTAAAACCCTCGATACCACCGGTGACTTCAATAAGCTGGCGGAACAAACTGAAAACCATCCGGTGACGTATTTCTCCAGTGTCAAACCTAATTTGTTCCAAGAAACCATTGCCAAATTTATGGGCCATATGCATATGCCTGCAAGTAGCGCGAACAGTGAACATAAAGGGATGACTATGAGCCAGGACATGGGCGAGCATACTCATCACGCCGGAGCAGAGGAATAATCTGATGTTGGGAAAATTAACACTTGATGCAGTACCTTTCCATGAACCCATTGTGATGGTTACCGTTGCGGCAATTATCGTTGGTGGACTGGGACTGCTGGCACTAATAACCTATCTGGGCAAGTGGACCTGGCTATGGCGCGAATGGCTGACGTCAGTTGACCATAAAAAAATCGGTATCATGTACATCATCGTAGCACTGGTGATGCTGGTACGTGGTTTTGCTGATGCGGTGATGATGCGTGGCCAACAGGCGCTTGCTTCTGCGGGTGAAGCGGGTTTTCTACCACCGCATCACTATGACCAGATTTTTACCGCCCACGGCGTGATCATGATCTTCTTCGTGGCGATGCCGCTGGTGGTCGGGTTGATGAACCTGGTGGTGCCACTGCAAATCGGTGCCCGTGATGTAGCCTATCCGTTCCTCAACTCCCTGAGCTTCTGGTTGTTTATTGTCGGGGTAATACTGGTTGATCTCTCACTCGCCATTGGGGAATTTGCACAAACCGGCTGGTTGGCTTACCCCCCTCTTTCCGGTATAGAGTACAGTCCCGGCGTCGGGGTTGATTACTGGATTTGGAGTTTGCAAATATCTGGTGTGGGTACTCTGCTGACTGGGGTGAACTTCTTCGCAACGATCATCAAGATGCGCGCCCCTGGCATGTCACTGATGAAAATGCCAGTGTTCACTTGGACCGCATTGTGCGCCAACATACTGATAATTATCTCATTCCCAATCTTGACCGTTACTATCGCGCTGTTAACCCTGGACCGCTACCTGGGCACCCATTTCTTCACTAATGATATGGGTGGCAACATGATGATGTACATCAACCTGATTTGGGCCTGGGGCCATCCAGAGGTGTATATCCTGGTTCTGCCAGTGTTTGGTATCTTCTCGGAAGTGACCGCCACCTTCTCAAGAAAACGTTTGTTCGGCTATACCTCTCTGGTCTGGGCAACGGTGGTTATTACCCTACTGTCATTTATTGTCTGGCTGCACCACTTCTTTACCATGGGCAGTGGCGCCAACGTCAATGCCTTCTTTGGTATCGCCACAATGATCATTTCCATCCCGACCGGGGTGAAAATTTTCAACTGGCTGTTCACCATGTATCAGGGACGCATTCAGTACACCTCTCCCATGCTGTGGACCATCGGTTTTATCATCACCTTCTCCATTGGTGGGATGACCGGTGTACTGCTGGCGGTACCCGGTGCCAACTTTGTGCTGCACAACAGTCTGTTCCTTATTGCCCACTTCCATAATGTGATCATTGGTGGTGTGGTGTTTGGCTGCTTCGCGGGTCTGACTTACTGGTTCCCTAAAGCCTTCGGTTTCCGCCTGAATGAAACCTGGGGCATCCGCGCATTCTGGTTCTGGATCATCGGCTTCTTTATTGCCTTCATGCCACTTTATGTCTTGGGCTTTATGGGTATGACTCGCCGCCTGAGCCAGAATATCAACCCTGAGTTCCACTCAATGCTGCTGATTGCGGCATGTGGTGCAGTGTTGATTTTCTGTGGTGTGCTGTGCCAAATCATGCAGGTGATCGTCAGTATCCGTGATCGTGAGAAGAACCGCGACCTCACTGGCGACCCATGGGATGCTCGTACCTTGGAGTGGTCAACCTCTTCACCTCCACCGTTCTATAACTTTGCCGTGGTACCAGAAATTCATGATCGCGATGCGTTCTGGGACATGAAAGAGAAAGGTGAGGCTTACAAGAAACCCGCCAAGTACGAACCGATTCATATGCCGAGAAATACCGGTGCGGGTGTCGTTATTTCCGCCTTTAGCCTGGTGTTTGGCTTCGCCATGATCTGGCATATCTGGTGGATGGCGATTGTTGGCTTTGCAGGCATAATCATTACCTGGATTGCCAAGAGCTTCGATGAAGATGTTGATTACTATGTCCCGGTCGATGAAATCGAGCGCATTGAAAGCCAACACGATGAACAAATCAGCAAAGCAGGCGTAAACCATGTCAACTGATACTCTGACGAACCATCATAACGTTGCCCATGCTGCGCACGGGCACCACGATACAGGGGAAACCAAAGTCTTCGGATTTTGGATCTACCTGATGAGCGACTGTATTTTGTTTGCGAGTTTGTTCGCAACCTATGCAGTCTTGGTGAATGGGACCGCCGGTGGTCCCTCTGGTAAAGATATCTTCGACCTGAATTTTGTTCTGGTTGAAACTTTCTTGCTGCTGTTCAGCTCCATCACCTTTGGCATGGCGATGGTCGGCATGAATAAGGGCAAGGTTAGCAATGTTAATATCTGGTTGCTGCTCACCTTCCTGTTCGGCCTTGGCTTCATGGCAATGGAAATCTATGAATTCCACCATCTGATCTCCCAAGGCTATGGCCCAGACCGCAGTGCGTTCCTCTCCAGTTTCTTTGCACTGGTGGGTACTCATGGTCTGCACGTCACCGTCGGTCTGGTGTGGATCATTACTATGATGGTCCACCTCAGCAGACGTGGCCTGACAGCTGCCAATAAAACCCGTCTGATGTGTCTGAGCCTGTTCTGGCACTTCCTGGATGTGGTCTGGATCTGTGTATTTACCGTTGTCTACCTACTGGGGGTTATGTAATGAGCCATTCATCCCATCAAACCTCACACGGTGGTGCAAGCCATGGCAGCGTGAAGTCATATATGATCGGCTTTATTCTGTCGATCATCCTGACGGTCATTCCATTTGCAATGGTGATGAGTGGCTCCGCTGCTCCCTCCACCATCCTGGCGGTGGTCGTCGGTACGGCGGTGATCCAGGTGATCGTACACCTGGTTTACTTCCTACATATGAATACCTCTTCAGAAGAGCGTTGGAATCTGGTGGCATTAGTGTTCACCGCTGTCATTATCGGTATCGTGGTTGTTGGTTCACTTTGGATTATGTACAACCTCAATATCAATATGATGGTCGATTAATAGCAGAGCGGTGTGTGATGATTAAGCAATACCTGCAAGTAACCAAGCCAGGAATTATTTTCGGCAATCTTATCTCGGTGATTGGGGGATTTCTGCTCGCTTCCAAAGGGAGTATCGACTACTCCCTGTTTTTCTCTACCCTGTTAGGGGTGTCATTGGTGGTGGCCTCGGGCTGTGTATTTAACAATTACATCGACCGTGACATCGACAAAAAGATGGAGAGAACCAAAAACCGGGTGTTGGTAAAAGGCCTGATTGCGCCGAATGTCAGCCTGATTTACGCGACCCTGTTGGGTATTGCTGGTTTCACCCTGCTGTATATTGCCGCCAACCCGCTGGCCATGTGGCTGGCGGTGATGGGTTTTGTGGTTTACGTGGGTGTTTATAGCCTCTATATGAAGCGCCATTCAGTCTACGGTACACTGATTGGCAGCCTGTCGGGTGCAGCGCCCCCGGTGATTGGCTATTGTGCGGTCACCAACGAGTTTGATGCTGGTGCTTTGATCTTGTTGGCCATATTCAGCCTGTGGCAGATGCCCCACTCTTATGCCATTGCCATCTTCCGGCTGAAAGATTATCAGGCAGCCAATATCCCGGTACTGCCGGTGGTGAAGGGCATTTCCGTTGCCAAGAACCACATCACAGTCTATATCCTGGCGTTTATGGTTGCCACGCTGATGCTGACCTTGGTTGGTTATGCCGGTTACAAATATCTGATTGTGGCTGCTGCGGTGAGCGTATGGTGGTTGGGCATGGCCCTACGTGGTTATAAAGCGGAAAATGACAGTATCTGGGCACGCAAACTGTTTGTGTTCTCGATTGTTGCCATTACCTCACTCAGTGTGATGATGTCTATTGACTTCAATACCAATACTGCACCAGGCACCTTGTTGACCTATATTGGGTAATGCAGATAGTTGGCAATAATTCCTATCACCATCCATGTCACCAGCACTTTTAACCCTTATGAAGCTAACGGTTGCCAGTCAGTTGAACCGTTAGCGTCAAGGGTAAGGTATATACCCAATGACCATCAGCCCTGATCGAAAATAATCTGGGGATAACATTAACATCTGTTAAACAACATTCACTTCCCCCTCCCCCGCTACACGCTCTAGAATACACGCATCTAGAATGATGCCACTTTGACCAATTATTCCATCAGGTTTGCTGCTTTAGCTGATCAGATGTGTGAGTTTTATTGAGGTCCCAATGAACGACAATATCATGACCCCCAAAGAACGGCGGGCCACCTGGGGATTAGGGGCGGTGTTTTCACTGCGCATGTTAGGCATGTTTATGGTGCTGCCGGTGCTCACCACCTATGGTATGGCACTGCAGGGTGCCAGTGAGACGTTAATTGGCATCGCCATTGGTATCTATGGCTTGGCACAGGCCCTGTTCCAGATCCCTTTCGGCCTGGTTTCTGATCGTATTGGCCGTAAACCATTGATCGTCGGTGGTCTGCTGATTTTTGCCCTGGGGAGTGTCATCGCGGCGCTCAGTGACTCCATCTGGGGAATTATTCTTGGCCGTGCTTTGCAAGGTTCTGGGGCAATAGCCGCCGCAGTAATGGCGCTGCTATCCGATTTAACCCGCGAACAGAACCGTACCAAAGCAATGGCGTTTATCGGGGTCAGTTTCGGGCTCACCTTTGCTTGCGCGATGGTGGTTGGCCCTATCGTGACTCATGCTTTCGGGTTACAGGCACTGTTCTGGATGATTGCGCTCTTAGCCTTAGCCGGGATCGTCATTACGCTGGCGGTGGTGCCATCCACCAGTGACCATGTATTAAACCGTGAATCCAGCATGGTACGGGGCAGTTTCAGCAAAGTCCTGAACAATCCGCGCCTGTTAAAACTCAACTTCGGCATCATGTGCCTGCATATTTTGTTGATGTCGAGCTTTGTCGCCTTACCGCTGGCGATGCAACAAGCGGGCTTAGCGGCCAGTAATCACTGGAAGGTTTATCTGGTGACGATGCTGGTCTCATTTGCCACCATCGTGCCTTTTATCATCTATGCCGAAAAATACCGCCGTATGAAACAGGTATTTATGGGCTGTGTGGCGGTATTATTTTGCGCCGAAGTGTTGCTCTGGCGCTCTGGCCTGCATTTGTGGGCCATCATCGCTGGCATACAGTTATTCTTTATCGCTTTCAATGTGATGGAAGCTATTCTACCTTCGCTGATCAGTAAAGAAGCTCCAGCCGGTTATAAAGGCACTGCAATGGGGGTTTACTCCACCAGTCAATTTATTGGTGTGGCGATTGGCGGCAGTGTCGGGGGGTGGCTATATAGCCTGCAAGGTACCGGGTTGGTGTTTATTGCTGGAGCCGGGCTTGCCGCCATCTGGTTTGTCGTCAGTAGCACCATGAAAGAGCCGCCTTATGTCAGCAGTTTGCGCATTACGCTCTGTGAACTGGCAGTGAAAGATTCGGCCTTGCAACACCGTTTAATGGCGCAACCTGGGGTTACTGAAGCCATCGTGGTACCCGAAGAACGCAGTGCCTATATCAAGGTTGATACCAAACAGACCAACCGGGGCCAATTAGAAGCCTTGGTCAATGCATATTGATATCTACCGAAGATAAATTTGGGCCGACCATCCATCGGCCCGATATAACTCAATCGCGGAAGTTTTTAAACTGGAAGGGTTGACCAAGGTCGGCACCACGCACCAGTGCCATCACGCCTTGCAGGTCGTCACGGGATTTACCGGTCACCCGCACTTCGTCACCCTGAATTTGCACCTGCACCTTCAGCTTGCTGTCTTTGATTAGCTTGACGATTTTTTTCGCCAGACTGGTTTCAATACCTTGCTTAAGCTTGGCTTCAACGCTGTAGGTTTTGCCGCTATGCGTCAGCTCGTCCGGGATCTCCAGCGCACCGCCATCAATACTGCGTTTACTCAGTTTCTCACGCAAAATATCCAGCAATTGTTGTACCTGAAAATCGGACTCGCTGGCCACTTTAATACTTTCATTCTTTTCATTCAGCTCAAAACTGGCTGGTACGTTACGAAAATCCCAACGGGTGCTGAGATCGCGGCTGGCGTTCTCAACCGCATTACGCACTTCCTGCATATCTATTTCGGAAACGATGTCGAAAGATGGCATATATCCTCCACCAAAATGGGTAACCTATGATTTTGATGCCCTGAATCATACCTGCTTTGTTACAGTAGATAAAATGTTACAGTAGGCAAAATTTCGATGTCAGTACTGAGCCTGACGTTTATAATCGCACTCATTCAAGCTGCAGCCAGAAAACAGTTTAAACTCATTTGACGCCAAGGAGATAGAATGAAAATAACCATTCTTGGTTGCGGTGCCCTCGGGCAACTCTGGCTCGCCAGACTCTATCAACAAGGTCACGATGTACAGGGGTGGTTACGGGTACCCTCGCCATTTTGTGCAGTCAATATTATTGAGCCAGGCGGTACTTCATTTAACCATAATTTACCCACTAACGATCCTGAACATTTATTGCAAAGTGAGCTGCTGTTGGTCACGCTTAAAGCCTGGCAGATTTCTGGCGCGCTAACCCTGCTACTCCCCAAGCTCAACCCACATTGTGCTATTTTACTGTTACATAATGGCTTGGGTACTGTTGATGAATTACCGCCGCACAGCCAACCGGTGTTGCAAGGGACCACGACCCATGCGGCTCGCCATGATGGTAATGCCATTATCCATGTTGCCAATGGGATCACCCATATCGGCCCGGCAACATCACAAGCCGCCCATCTGAGTCATTTAGCAGAAGTACTGCATCAGGCATTGCCCGATGTCGCTTGGCATAACCATATCGCCGCTGCCTGCTGGCGCAAATTGGCCGTGAACTGTGTCATCAACCCACTCACCGTGCTGTATAACTGCCGCAATGGCGATCTGCAACGCTATCCCCAACAGATAGAGCTTATCTGCCACGAAATTGCCGAGGTGATGGAAAGAGAGGGGTACCATACTTCATGTGAAGATCTGATGCTCTATGTGATGCAAGTGATCGAGAGCACAGCGGACAATATCTCTTCTATGCTGCAGGATATCCGCAGCCAACGGCATACTGAGGTCGACTATATCACCGGTTATTTACAGCGTCGTGGCCGTAAACATGGTATCTCCCTGCCGGAAAATACCCGGTTGTTTGAAATGATTAAACAAAAGGAAAACGAGTATGAGCGTATCGGCGCTGGTCTGTCTGGCTCCTGGTAGTGAAGAAACCGAAGCCGTTACCACCATTGACTTGTTGGTGCGCGCCGGGGTTAGCGTGACCACCGCCAGCGTCGCGGGTGACGGCAACCTAACAATTACCTGTTCCCGTGGGGTAAAACTGCTGGCCGATGCACCGCTGGTGGCCATTGTTGATGACCCTTTTGATGCCATCGTGCTGCCGGGTGGCATCAAAGGGGCCGAGTGTTTCCGCGATAGCCCCTTGCTGGTAGAGAAAGTGCGTCAAATGCACCTACAAGGGAAGATTGTAGCGGCTATCTGTGCTGCCCCGGCGTTAGTATTACAACACCATAATCTGTTCCCCATCAGCAATATGACCGGCTTCCCAGGGTTAAAAGAGCAGATCCCCCCGGCCAACTGGCTGGAACGGCGCGTGGTGTTTGATGCGCGAGTGAATCTGCTGACCAGCCAAGGGCCTGGCACCTCAATGGAATTTGCTTTAAAGCTGATTGATTTATTGTTGGGTAAGAGCAAAGCGGCAGAGGTAGCAGCACAACTGGTACTGCTACCTGGCATGTACGATTTTAGTGATTGAGTGCCAAACCAGAAGCCCCCTCATTCACTCAGGCTGAGGGAAGGCTAAGGACGATAGACCTTAACGTTGGTATAGCCTTGCTCAAGCAGATAGAGCGCTTGCAGGCGACTCATCACCCCTCGATCACAATAGAGTAGGTAGGTTTTGCTCTGATCAAGCGCAGCAAATTGGCTACTCAACTTATAAAATGGCAGGGTCTTTACCTCTGCCTGGGTGATAGCAAGGGGTTTTTCTTCCTGTTCGTCGGCAGAACGAATATCCAGAATCACCTCATCAGCGGTAAATTCAGCCACCGTCTCCACCTCGGTAACCAGCTGCTGTGTTTCTTCAGCGATAGTGCGAATATCCACATTGCGCGCTTCACGCACCACACGATCGAGAATGGCAAAATCAAAGTTTGCCTCTTCTGCTTCAATCTTGCTTTTCACCGCTTTAACCGTTGGGCTCTTCGAAATCACGCCACAATATTCCGGCATGGTTTTGGCAAAATCCTCGGTACCGATTTCCCGCGCAAGATCAATAATGTGCTCTTTATCATGGGAGATCAGCGGGCGTAAGATCAAGGTATCAGAGACATTGTCAATCAGTCGCAGGTTGGTCAGGGTCTGGCTGGAGACCTGGCCCAGCGCTTCGCCGGTAACCAGTGCCTGCACGCCGTAACGTTCAGCCACCTGAGAAGCGGCGCGCACCATCATACGCTTGAGCACAACGCCCATCTGGCCGTCATCGACTTTTTCTAAAATCTCACCCACTACCGGCTCGAAGTCCACCGCCACAAAACGCACTTTGTGCGAGCTACCAAAGCGCTGCCATAAATAGTAGGCCACCTGCTTGACGCCAATTTCGTGGGCCGCGCCCCCGAGATTAAAGAAGCAGTAATGTACACGGCAGCCACGACGCATCAGCATATAGCTTGATACGCCTGAATCAAAACCACCAGAAATCAGTGACAGCACATCTTCCTGCGTACCAATCGGATAACCACCCAGCCCTTCACGGCGTGCCTTAACCAGCATCAGTCGGTCGTCTTCGATCTCCAGATTTACCGTTACCTGTGGATGAGAAAGCTTAACCCGTGCCGTTTCAATATGCTGATTGAGCCCACCGCCAACATAACGTTCCACATCAATCGAACTAAACTCATGCTTACCACGGCGTTTGACACGCACACAAAACGTTTTACCTTCCAGTTGATCGCGATAAGTCGCTAACACCTGTTCAAAGATATTATGCATATCGGTATAAGTGCGATCTTCCACTTCCAGGATATGGTGAATACCGGGAATGCGCATCAACGCATCGGCAATCACCGGGCGTTGGTCCTCATCTTTGGCACGCACTTCGATAAAATCCCAGTGCCGTACCACCGCCAACGTTTCATCATACTGTTTAAGCACATTACGAATGTTAGTCGTCAGGATCTTGATAAAGCGCAAGCGCACAGATTGACTCTTGATAGTGATTTCTGGAAACAATTTAATGATAAACTTCATGGCGGTTTTTGATTGTCTGGTGGTCGTTAGATAATGGAAGAATAATTGCGGTGCGGAGTATATCACTATCTGATTATGCTACGTGCACAAAACCGAAGGTATCCGTCAATATTCCACCACCACGGGAATCAATTTAGCAAAAGAAGCGCCATGATTTACTGAACAAGATCCGCTAGGATAGGCTCTCTGACTCCACGCTTCATATGATGATGTAAAAACGAAATTATGGCTAAAAAACCGATACAATCAGACAGTAAAGAGCAAAACGTCAGCTTTGAGAACGCGTTGAGTGAACTTGAAAGTATTGTCGCACGCCTGGAGTCCGGCGAATTATCACTGGAAGATGCACTCAATGAGTTTGAGCGCGGCATACAACTGGCACGCCAAGGCCAGCAAAAACTGCAGCAGGCAGAGCAACGGGTAGAGATCCTGCTCAATGGTAATAGTGACGATGCTGCACTGGCTCCTTTTAATCCGGACGCTGAGTAATAACGATGTCTGAGTTCCAAGATCAGTTACAAGCTTTACGCCAGCGCAGTGATCGCGCCCTGCTGGCTTACCTTGCTCCCTTACCGCTCAATGAGGGCAACATGGTGGCAGCAATGCGCCACGGTGCATTGCTGGGCGGCAAACGGTTACGGCCATTTCTGGTGTATGCCAGCGGGCAGATGTTTGGCCTGAGCCTGGATAATCTGGATGCCCCCGCCGCCGCCGTGGAATGTATTCATGCCTATTCACTGATCCATGATGACTTACCCGCAATGGATGATGATGACCTCCGCCGAGGCCAACCCACCTGTCATATCAAGTTTGGTGAGGCTAACGCCATCCTGGCGGGTGATGCACTACAAACCCTGGCATTTTCTATTCTGGCAGATGCCCCCATGCCCGATGTATCATTGCAGGACAGATTGGCGATGATCTCCGAACTGGCCAGTGCCAGTGGAGTTGCCGGTATGTGTGGCGGTCAGTCGCTGGATCTGGAAGCGGAAGGCAAGCAAATTGATTTATTGGCGCTGGAACAGATCCATCGCCATAAAACCGGTGCTCTCATCCGAGCGGCGGTTCGTCTGGGGGCACTGGCAGCCGGTGAGTCAGGGCGTGCCGCCTTGCCACAACTTGATCGTTATGCGGCCGCAATAGGGCTGGCATTTCAAGTGCAAGATGACATTCTGGATGTGGTAGGAGAAACAGCAAAGATCGGCAAACGCCAAGGCTCCGATCAACAACTTGGAAAGAGTACCTATCCTGCCCTTCTGGGACTTGACAGCGCAAAACTAAAAGCGTGGGATCTCTATCAAGAAGCGTTGACGGCTTTAGAGACTTTGGCCGCAAAAAACTATGACACCGCGCCATTACGTGCGTTAGCCAACTTCATTATTGAACGCGACAATTAACGTATAGCGTGATATACCCTGGCTCTTTCAAGTTGTAAGCAGGCAGTCATTGAGTGAAAAACTCGCCTACTTAGCGGCAAATAGCCGCAAAGTGAAACTCGAGGTTGAACATCATCAATCTTCTGGGTTGGATGGCATCAGTCGCTCCCATAGAGAGTGGGCGTTTCATACTATGACAACGTGAATACACTATGACAACGTGAAATAGAAAGGGTAAACATCTCTGATATGAGTATCAAATGCCTATTGATATAACCAAATACCCGACCTTGGCACTAGCGGACACTCCACAAGAGTTGCGCTCCTTGCCAAAAGAAAGTTTGCCAAAACTCTGTGACGAGCTACGGCAATATCTGCTGAACAGCGTTAGCCGTTCCAGTGGTCATTTTGCTTCCGGGCTAGGTACTGTCGAACTGACGGTCGCGCTGCATTACGTTTACAACACGCCGTTTGATCACCTGGTCTGGGATGTAGGCCATCAAGCCTATCCACATAAAATCCTGACAGGTCGCCGTGATCGTATTGCCACTATCCGGCAAAAAAAAGGGCTGCATCCTTTCCCATGGCGCGGGGAAAGCGAATATGATGTGCTCAGTGTCGGCCACTCATCCACCTCAATCAGTGCTGGTCTGGGTTTGGCGGTAGCCGCCGCGCGGGAAGGGAAAGATCGCCGTACCGTCTGCGTGATTGGTGATGGTGCCATCACCGCAGGCATGGCATTTGAAGCCATGAATCACGCCGGAGATATCACCCCAGATATGCTGGTGGTACTCAACGACAATGAAATGTCGATCTCTGAAAACGTTGGAGCCCTGAATAATCATCTGGCACAACTGCTTTCAGGCAAGCTCTACTCCACACTACGTGAAGGTGGCAAGAAGGTTCTCTCTGGCCTGCCCCCCATCAAAGAACTGCTCAAACGTACCGAAGAACACCTCAAAGGGATGGTGGTCCCCGGCACACTGTTTGAAGAGCTGGGGTTTAATTACATCGGCCCGGTAGATGGGCACGATGTTCAAGGGCTGATCGCCACACTGAAGAACATGCGCGATCTGAAAGGGCCGCAACTGCTGCATATCATGACCAAAAAAGGACGTGGCTATGCCCCTGCAGAGAAGGACCCGATCAGCTTCCATGCAGTGCCCAAGTTCGATCCTGCCATCGGCACCTTGCCGAAAAGTGGCGGAGGGCTGCCAACCTATTCGACTATTTTTGGTCAGTGGTTATGCGAAACTGCCGCCGCTGACAGTCAACTGATGGCCATCACCCCCGCTATGCGTGAAGGTTCTGGCATGGTTCAGTTTTCCCGTGACTATCCTCAGCAGTATTTCGATGTCGCCATTGCCGAACAGCACGCAGTGACTTTTGCTGCTGGCTTGGCGATTGGTGGTTATAAGCCGGTGGTGGCGATCTACTCCACGTTTCTGCAACGTGCTTACGACCAGGTCATTCACGATGTGGCGATCCCCAACTTGCCAGTGATGTTTGCCATTGATCGTGGCGGTATAGTCGGTGCTGATGGTCAAACCCACCAAGGCGCATTCGACCTCTCGTTCCTGCGTTGTATCCCCAATATGGTGATCATGACGCCAAGTGATGAAAACGAGTGTCGACAAATGTTGTATACCGGTTATCACTATAACGACGGCCCCAGTGCAGTCCGTTACCCGCGTGGTAATGGTACTGGCGCAGTACTGGAACCGCTGGCAAGCCTGCCGATCGGTAAAGGTGTGGTACGCCGCACCGGTGAAAAAATTGCCATCCTCAACTTCGGCACGCTATTACCAGAAGCGGCACAAGCCGCCGCAGCCCTCAATGCTACATTGGTGGATATGCGTTTTGTCAAACCGCTGGACCAACAACTGGTGCTAGAGATGGCCGCCAGTCATACAGCCCTGGTGACATTGGAAGAGAATGCCATTATGGGGGGCGCAGGCAGCGGCGTAAACGAGCTGTTGATGGCAAAACGCCAGCAGGTGCCGGTGCTAAATATTGGCTTACCTGATTATTTCATTCCTCAAGGTAATCAAGATGAGATCCGCAGTGATCTTGGTCTGGATGCTATCGGCATTCAACGCCAGATCGAGGCCTGGTTGGCGTGATGCCCTTGGGTTTGCTCGGTACACAGGAGATTATGAATTATGGAATATCTAAAACTGGGTAATACCGACCTGAACATTTCCCGTATCTGCCTGGGATGTATGACTTATGGTGAACCTTTACGGGGTAGCCATCCATGGACGCTACCGGAAGAGAACAGCCGCCCACTGATCAGACAGGCATTGGATATGGGTATCAACTTCTTTGATACCGCCAATAGTTACTCTGATGGCAGCAGTGAAGAAATTGTTGGCCGAGCCTTGCGTGACTATACCCGCCGCGAAGACGTGGTAATTGCCACCAAAGTCTATAATGCCATGAGCAATCTGGAGCGCGGGCTATCGCGCCCCAAGATTATGCAATCCATTGACGATAGCCTGCGGCGTCTGGGAACCGACTATGTGGATTTACTGCAAATCCACCGTTGGGATTACGAAACACCGATCGAAGAAACGTTGGAAGCACTGCATGACGTGGTGAAAGCCGGTAAAGCACGCTATATCGGGGCATCCTCAATGTATGCTTGGCAATTTGCCAAAGCGCTATACACTGCCGACCGCTATGGCTGGACGCGTTTTGTCAGCATGCAGGATCAATACAATCTAATCCAGCGGGAAGAAGAGCGGGAAATGTATCCCTTATGTGCCGCTGAAGGCATTGCGGTGCTCCCTTGGAGCCCGTTGGCGCGTGGCAGATTAACCCGCCCTTGGGGGGAAACTACCAAACGAATAGATTCCGATCTGTATGGTAAAACCTTGTATGTTGCCACTGAAGAGGTCGATGCCCAGATTGCCGGACATGTGGCCAGCATCGCAGAACAACACGGCGTTCCACGAGCACAGGTCGCCCTGGCTTGGCTGTTGAGTAAATCTGTGGTGACTGCACCGATTATTGGTGCTTCACGTAGTGAACACCTGTTGGATGCCGTTGCCGCCATTGATCTGAAGCTGACAGTGCAAGAAATTGCCCAATTAGAAACGGCTTATGTACCACATCAGGTGGTCGGTTTTGCATAAGTAATAGGTTTTGCCTAACCGCCAATCTTGAGTCAGCGAAAGTGACCTGCAGAGGCGCACACTGAGGTGCGCCTTTATCGATCTCGGTTCACTGGAGACGCAGCTTGAATGGCAATAAGGCTATCACCACCATCCGCTCGGCCAATAATACCCCATCAGATAAATCACCACGGCAGCCAGCACACCGGCGATGATATCATCAATCATGATCCCCAAGCCGCCATGCACATTGCGGTCAAACCAGCGAATCGGCCATGGCTTCCAGATATCAAGAATACGGAACACCACAAACCCGCTAATGACCCATTGCCAGTTGTGTACCGGTAACATCATCAAGGTGATCCACATACCGACAAATTCATCCCAGACGATGCTGCCATGATCATCCACCTGCATATCTTTGGAGGTTTTATGGCACAGATAAATACCGATGCCGCTACTGAATATCAGCACCAATAAATAAAGCGGCCAGGGTAACTGGATCAACAACAACCAGAACGGAATGGCAGCAATCGACCCCATGGTCCCTGGCATAATCGGCGACAATCCACTGCCAAAACCGGTCGCCAGCAGATGCCATGGGTTGCTCATACGTAGCCGGGACTTCGCTTCATCTTTCATGATTTTTACTCAATGCTGAAATGATCGTAGCCGTGCCACGGTAACTCAATCTCTTGATGACCACGATAGAACTTCACCCCATCAGCGGGCGAAACAATCTGGCCGATGCAGGTGTAATCCGCACCTAAATGGCTTAACGCCACTTCTAATGCGCCACGATTGATCTCCGGTACGGTAAAGCACAGCTCGTAGTCTTCTCCGCCTGTCAGTGCCCAACGCAACGCCTGTTCCACCTCGGCATGCTGGGTCATCGCTTGTGACATTGGCAGTTCATCCAGTTCAATGCGCGCCCCACACCTAGAAGCCTTGAGCACATGTTTCAAGTCAGAGATTAAACCATCGGAAATATCGATCGCCGAACTGGCCAGATCACGCAGCGCTTTACCCTGCAACACGCGCGGTGTCGGCCGTAAATGGCGTTTCAGCAAATAGTTACGCGCTTCTGGGTCGCTCACCTGCAAGCGTTGTTGCAGAATAGCCAGCCCGGCGGCACTGTCACCCAACATTCCGGTGACATAAATCCAGTCACCGATCTTGGCACCACTGCGTGTTAATGCCCGCCCGGCAGGTACCAGGCCATTGATGGTCAACGTCATGCTGAGTGGGCCACGTGTGGTATCCCCACCAATCAGTTGCATGCCGTAGTAATTGAGTTGTTCGAATAGGCTGTCACTGAACGCTTTCAGCCAGGCTTCATCCACATTAGGGAGTGTCAACGCCAAGGAAAGCCAAGCGGGATCAGCGCCCATTGCCGCCAGGTCGCTCAGATTAACGGCTAACGCTTTGTAACCGAGATCGGCCGGATCTATCTCCGCCAAAAAATGGATGCCTGATACCAAGGTATCGGTACTGATGGCTAAAAGCTGTTTTTCTGCCACTGTCAGGAGTGCGCAGTCATCACCAATGCCCAACTGAACATCCCGGCGCACAGTCTCAGGACGGTTAAAATAACGGGCAATAAGATCGAACTCACCGCATGCCATGCTCTTTCCTCCAAAGAAATCAAGGCCGGTTTCCCGGCCTTAGTCGTTATTTTTTCTTACGGATACTGGGAGCAGCTTTGTCCAACACACCATTGACAAACTTGTGACTATCTTCAGCACCAAAGGTTTTCGCCAGTTCGATCGCTTCATTGATAGCCACTTTGTAAGGAACATCCTCACGCATTTTTAGCTCAAACAGCGCAATGCGCAGTACGGCTCTTTCCACCTGGCCCAGCTCTTCGAGTTGGCGAGACAGATAGGGGGCCATCAGCCCATCCAGCATACCCGCATTGACTGCCACACCAGAAAGCAGCTCACGAAAATAGGCGATGTCAACATCTTTGACATCCTGCTCCGTCAGGAACTGATGTTCAACATCGGCAATGTCATTTCTAGACAACTGCCAAGAGTAGATCGCTTGAACAGCGCACTCACGAGCGCGACGACGAGCAGCAGGTTTCACGGAATTCCCCTTAAACTAAATTCAGGCTTTAATCGCCTTGATAACATTAATCATTTCAAGTGCGGTCAGTGCTGCTTCTGCGCCTTTATTACCGGCTTTGGTCCCAGCGCGTTCAATCGCTTGTTCAATACTTTCAGTGGTCAGTACCCCAAAGGCAACCGGGATCTCGGTAGTCAATGAGACATGCCCCAGGCCAGAGCTGGCTTCACCAGCCACATATTCAAAGTGCGCAGTACCACCACGGATCACGGTACCCAGCGCAATCACGGCGTCATATTTGCCAGTATTGGCCAATACACGTGCCGTTAATGGCAATTCGTATGCTCCAGGAACCCAAACAACGGTGATGTTGGCATCATCAACCTGACCCACACGTTTCAGGGCATCAATGGCACCTTGCAGTAGGCTGTCGTTGATAAAATTGTTAAAACGTGCAATTGCGATCGCCACACGGGCATTAGGAGTGGCAACAACACCTTCAATAACTTTCATGGGCTTTCCTCAAAAATAGGTTCAATACCCCATAGGGGGGCGGATTCTATCATATTCTTTGTCTACCTGCGCGGCGGTTTTTTAAAACACCAGGGAGCAGGGAGATAAAAGTGGTATTCGTTATTTAGCAGTTAGCCGCAAACGCAAGTCTGGACCGATCTGGCGCACTTCACTGAAAACAAACTCTGGTGCCTCAGACAACTGTTCAAGACCCGGTAATTGACACAATCCCCGGCCATTATCACCCAATAACTTGGGTGCCACATACAGTATCAGCTCATCAACCAGCCCGGCTTGCAGTAAGCTCCCCGCCAACTGGGCACCGGCTTCAACCCAAACCGTGTTCACTTGGCGTTTAGCCAGTTGCATCATCATCGCAACCAGATCAATCCCACGCCCATACTCAGGTAGCAACAATTGTTCTACACCTGCTGGCCAAGATTGAGCATCCGGTTGCAAACGTGCCAACCAAGTGTTCCCAGGCTGCTGTACCACCCGATGTTGTGGTGTGACCCGGTTCTGACTATCTAAAATAACCCGCACAGGTTGCCGCAGATTTTCACGCGGGTAGATTTGGCGAATGTCATCACTCAATTCATCCCAGCGCACTGTCAGTGACGGATCGTCGGCCAATACCGTGGCACTCGTGCTCAGGATGGCAGAACTTTCAGCACGCAAACGCTGTACATCCTGCCGGGATTGCTCTGAGGTGATCCACTGGCTTTCACCGGAGGCCATGGCAGTTCGGCCATCCAAAGAGGCCCCCAGTTTCAACTGCACATAAGGCAAACCGGTACGCATCCGCTTGAGGAAACCGCGATTGACCGCTTCAGCATCAGCCAGCATCACCCCGTGACACACCTCAATACCCGCCTGCTGTAGCTTATGCAGGCCACGCCCGGCAACTTGCGGGTTAGGGTCTTGCATTGCCGCCACCACGCGGCTAACCCCCGCGGCAATCAGCGCATCAGCACAAGGTGGGGTACGACCCTGGTGGCTGCAAGGTTCCAGCGTGACATAAACGGTGGCACCACGCGCCTGTTCACCCGCCATACGTAAGGCATGCACTTCGGCATGTGGCTCACCGGCTCGCAAATGGTAACCTTCACCAACAATCTGACCATCGCGCACAATCACGCAACCGACATTCGGATTAGGTGTAGTGGTAAAACGCCCCTGCCGTGCCAGCTCAAAGGCACGCGCCATGTAAAATTGGTCGTTATGCATAAGCAACCAGCTTAATCCTGCAGTTTGGCGATTTCTTCGCCGAATTCACGAATGTCTTCAAAACTACGGTAAACCGATGCAAAACGGATATAAGCCACTTTATCCAGCTTTTTTAAGGCATCCATCACCAGATTACCCACCATTTTGGTCGGTACTTCGCGTTCACCCGTGGCCCGCAACTGGGATTTGATATGATTAATCGCGTTTTCTACATCATCTGAGCTGACTGGGCGCTTTTCCAACGCTTTCAGCATCCCACGACGCAATTTATCTTCATTGAACGGTTCACGAACTTCATCACTTTTAATCACCCGCGGCATCACCAGTTCGGCTACTTCAAACGTGGTAAAACGCTCATTGCAGACCAGACATTGGCGACGACGGCGCACCTGAGAACCGTCCCCCACCAGGCGGGAATCAATCACTTTGGTATCAACAGCAGCGCAAAAAGGGCAATGCATAACTCATCCTGATAAGCATTTTATTGTTAAGCACAGTTTACCCCGAACTTGGGTTACAACAAAGCGCACAGGGCATTTGTTGTGAATTGCCTCGAGGGTTGCCCAATAAACATGCCACTACCGAGTCTCTGGAACAGCAACAAACAAAAATGCCAGTCAGGATCCACTGACTGGCATTTAATTCAAGCTTGATATCTAGGGTTATTCAAGCTCCAGGAAGCGGTAGCCTAAATAAACGATGCCACTTGATCACGGTAAAATAGAAGGCTGATCTGCCCCTTCTTTTTCCACTTTCAGTTGCAGCATGTGCTCACGTTTCATCCCCAGTTTCAACGCCAGTGCCGAAGCAACGTAGATAGAGGAGATGGTACCGATAGACACACCAATCAACATGGTTAATGAGAAACCATGTAGCATCGCGCCACCAAAGATGTACAGCATCAGAACCACCATCAATGTCGTGGCGGAAGTCATAATGGTACGACTCAGGGTTTGTGTCAGCGAAACGTTCACGATTTCGTAAGGTGTACCACGGCGGATCTTGCGGAAGTTCTCACGGATACGGTCAGAAACCACAATACTGTCGTTCAGCGAGTAACCGATAACCGACATCAATGAAGCGACGATGGTCAAGTCAATCTCGATATGGAAGAGCGACAATATCCCCATGGTGATAACCACGTCGTGAGCCAGTGCCAGAACCGCACCCAATGCCAGACGCCATTCAAACCGGAACCCAACATAGATCAGGATACAGATCAACGCCACCAACAACGCCATACCACCGGTTTGCGCCAGTTCACTCCCGACACTCGGGCCTACGAACTCAATACGCTTGACCGTCGCATTTTTATCAACGGATGCGTTGATCACGCTGATCACTTTATTACCCAGTTCCTGACCTACGCTACCCTCTACTGGCGGCATACGCACCATAATGTCACGGCTGCTGCCAAAGTTCTGGATAATCGGATCCTTAAACCCGGCTTGTTCCAAGGTATCGCGCAGCAGGTCAAGATTGGCGGGTTGCTCCAGGTTAATTTCAATCACCGTACCACCGGTGAAATCCAGCCCCCAGTTAAAACCGCGTAGCGACATGACAGTGACAGACGCAATCAATAATATTATTGAAATGGCGAAGGCCAGATAATCCCAACGCATAAAGTCATGGACTTTACGGCCGTAGTTAAGTTGTTCAACAGTATAATCCTGTGCCACAACACACTCCTCAAATAGACAGCTTGTTAATGCGCTTGCCGCCGTAAAGCAGGTTGACAATGGCACGGGTACCAACAATGGCAGTGAACATGGACGTTGCCACGCCAATTGCGGTGGTAATTGCAAAGCCTTTGATCGAACCTGTACCCACTGCATACAGAATAATTGCAGTAATCAAGGTGGTGATGTTGGCATCAACAATACTGGAGAACGCGCCTTTATAGCCCTCATGGATGGCCTGTTGAACGGATCGCCCATTCTTCAGTTCCTCCTTGATACGCTCGTTTATCAGGACGTTGGCATCGACCGCTACCGCCAGTGTCAGCACGATACCGGCAATACCCGGCATGGTGAGCGTCGCCCCTGGCAACAGTGACATGATACCGACAATCAGCACCAGGTTAGCCATCAGCGCCGATGAGGCGATCAGGCCAAACTTGCGATACCAAACCACCATAAACACGATGGAGGCAACCAAGCCCCACAGACAGGCTTCCAGACCCTGGGTAATATTCTGCTGACCCAGTGTCGGACCAATGGTCCGCTCTTCAACAATCTGGATCGGCGCGATCAACGCACCAGCACGCAACAACAACGACAGTTGACGAGCTTCATTCGGGTTGTCGATACCGGTGATACGGAAACTGTTACCCAGACGCGACTGAATATTGGCCACGTTGATCACTTCTTCCTGCTTCACCAGAATGGCGCGTCCATTGGCATCTCTCTTGCCGCTGTCTTTATACTCGACAAACAGCGTAGCCATAGGTTTACCAATGTTGTCCTTGGTGAAGTTGGACATGATAGTCCCACCTGCACCGTCCAGGGAGATATTCACCTGTGGGCTACCCATTTCATCGGTACCGGAGGTGGAGTCGGTGATATGGTCACCGGTCAGGATCACCCTTTTGTAAAGTACGATTGGCTGACCATCACGGGTGAATTTGACTTCTGAATCACCCGGCACACGGCCACTTGCCGCAGCAGAGGCATCCACATTGGTGTTCACCAAGCGGAATTCCAGTGTCGCCGTCGCACCCAAAATTTCTTTGGCGCGAGCCGTATCCTGGATCCCCGGCAGTTCAACCACGATGCGGTCGGCTCCCTGGCGCTGTACCAACGGTTCAGCAACACCCAGTTGGTTAACACGGTTACGCAGGATAGTGATGTTCTGTTGCACCGCGTATTCACGGGCCTCAGTCAAACGGGCATCGGTCAAGACGGCTCTCAGTGTGTTGCTGCCATTGGCAGACAACACCAGATCACGCTGACGTGGCGTGATATAGCTGATGGCCTGATCGCGGGCGGCATCATCACGGAAACGGACTTCGACAGCGTTGTTTTCCAACTTGCGAATCGCTGCATAGGGGATGCCCTTCTCACGCAGTTCAGTGCGTAAGGTGTCCATCGTCTGTTCCTGCAACTTGCTCAACGCGGTGTCCATATCGACTTCCATCAAGAAGTGCACACCACCACGTAAGTCCAGCCCCAGTTTCATTGGTTCCGCATTGATTCTAGCGAGCCAGGCAGGTGTTGCTGGAGCCAGGTTCAGCGCCACAACATATTTATCACCCAACTCCGCCATCAGAACTTCACGGGCACGTAACTGGACATCAGTATCTTTAAAGCGAGCCAGGATGGCACCGTTTTCCAGTGCAATCGACTTGCTTACAATATTATCTTTTTCTAATACGTTACGGACTTGATCCAGCGTCGCCTCACTGGCGGCGATACCACGCGCGCCAGTGATTTGTACCGCAGGATCTTCACCGTAAATGTTGGGAAGTGCATAAAGCAGACCGACGAAGATCACGACGATCAGCATCAGATACTTCCACAAAGGATAACGGTTTAGCACGGCAATTCCCTTAGGGAAAACAAAATTATAGAGCCTTCATCGTACCTTTCGGTAGAACGGCCGCAACAAAGTCACGCTTGATCATCACTTCGGTAGTGTCATTAAGCGCAATAGAAATAATACCGGTGTCAGCCACTTTGGTGACGCGGCCAATCAGCCCACCCGTGGTCAGCACTTCATCCCCTTTGCCGATGGACTCCATCAGTTTTTTATGCTCTTTAGCACGTTTTTGCTGCGGACGCAGGATCATAAAATAGAAAATCAGACCAAACACCACCAGCATGATAGGCAGCGAGTACGGGCTTGCCTGGGCCGAGGCTCCAGTGGCTGCAACGGCGTCAGAAATGAAAAAGCTCATTGAAATTCCCTCACTAAGTATTAATTATTAATTCAAACAGTTAAAGGTGGAACCGGCTTACCGATCCGCCTGTAAAAATCCGCAACAAACAGCTCTAATTTACTCTCTTCAATAGCCTTACGTAAACCCGCCATCAAACGTTGGTAGTAACGCAGGTTATGAATCGTGTTCAACCGGGCACCCAGTATTTCGTTGCAACGGTCAAGATGATGCAAGTAGGCACGACTATAATGGCGACAAGTATAACAATCACAATCTTTATCCAGCGTCGATGTATCATCCTTATGCTTGGCATTACGGATTTTCACCACACCGTCAGTGACAAACAGATGACCATTACGGGCATTACGTGTTGGCATCACACAATCGAACATATCGATACCACGCCGCACCCCTTCCACCAGATCTTCCGGTTTGCCAACCCCCATCAGATAACGAGGCTTATCCTGCGGAATTTGTGGGCAAACATGTTCAAGAATACGGTGCATATCCTCTTTAGGCTCACCGACTGCTAAACCGCCCACAGCGTACCCATCAAAGCCGATATCCACCAGCCCTTTTACGGAAACATCACGTAAATCTTGGTAAATACCCCCTTGAATAATACCAAATAACGCATTTTTGTTATTCAGCTCATCAAAGCGCTGACGGCTACGCTGCGCCCAACGCAGTGACATCTCCATCGAACGTTTAGCATAGTCCCAATCTGCCGGATAAGGTGTGCATTCGTCAAAAATCATCACAATGTCAGACCCCAGATCATACTGGATCTCCATGGACTTTTCTGGGCTGAGGAACACTTTATCGCCGTTGATAGGGTTACGGAAATAGACGCCTTCTTCTTTAATCTTACGCATTGCCCCGAGGCTAAACACCTGGAAACCACCTGAGTCGGTGAGAATCGGCCCGTGCCACTGCATAAAATCGTGCAAGTCACCATGCAGTTTCATGATTTCTTGCCCTGGGCGCAACCATAAATGAAAGGTGTTACCCAACAAGATCTGCGCGCCGGTCTCTTTCACCTCTTCCGGTGTCATACCTTTCACCGTGCCATAGGTACCAACCGGCATAAAAGCGGGCGTTTCTACGACACCTCGGTCAAAGATCAAGCGGCCACGACGAGCGCGCCCATCCGTTGTCTGTAATTCGTACTTCACAAAACCTCCAGCACCAGAGAAACAGTCCAGTGTTGTTAAAACAGAGCCACGCAGGATGCGTAACCCACAAATATAGCCATCACGGTGCCCACTGCCACCGTGTTGGCGGCATTAGTGATTTGCTCAGACGGATTGTTCACCCACCGACAGATTCAGTTTCTGCCTTGGGGTTATGGCTGATAAACATCGCATCACCATAACTGAAGAACCGGTACTGCTCGGCCACCGCCTGTTGGTAGGCATTGATGGTATTACGGTAACCAGCGAATGCCGAAACCAGCATAATCAAGGTTGACTCAGGCAGATGGAAATTGGTCACCAGCGCATCAACCACCTGATAATGGTAGCCCGGATAGATAAAAATACGGGTATCACCAAAGAAAGGCGCAATCACCCCCTGCTGACAAGCCTTGGCCGCACTTTCCAGTGAACGTACTGATGTGGTCCCTACCGCCACCACCCGGTTGCCCCGTGCTTTACACGCCAATACGGCATCGACGACATCCTGCGGCACTTCAGCATATTCGGCATGCATAATATGATCTTCAATGGTTTCCACCCGTACCGGTTGGAAAGTCCCCGCGCCTACGTGCAACGTGACAAACGCCATTACCACGCCCTTGGCGCGCAATGCAGCAAGCAGTGCTTGGTCAAAGTGCAACCCCGCAGTCGGGGCGGCCACTGCCCCTGGCTTTTCGCTGTACACCGTCTGATAGAGCTCGCGGTCGGCGGCTTCATCTGGGCGATCAATGTAGGGAGGTAACGGCATATGCCCCGCCGCATTAAGGAGGGTAAGCACATCTCGCTCATCATTAAAGCGCAGTTCAAACAGCGTGTCATGACGCGCCACCATCGTTGCTGCGATGCTCTCATCATCCCCCAGTAGCAATTCAGCCCCCGGTTTAGGCGCTTTGGATGCTCGCACATGAGCCAGTACCCGGTGTTCGTCCAAGACGCGTTCCACCAGGACTTCTAGCTTGCCACCACTCACCTTGCGGCCAAAGAGACGAGCCGGGATCACTCGGGTATTGTTAAAGACCAACAGATCACCCGCTTGCAGAATATCCAGCAGGTCGGTAAACACACCATGGGTCAACGCCCCACTCGGCCCATCCAATTGCAGCAAGCGGCAGGCACTACGCTCAGGTTGTGGGTAACGAGCAATCAAAGAATCGGGGAGATCAAAAGAAAAATCAGCGACGCGCATGGGTATCCACTTCTTCAAATACAGGCTATCGGTTAAAACAAGCGCTACAGTCTAAAGCCGTGGGCCACAAGCGGCAAGAAATAACAAAAAATTACCTCCCCCGCCCCTTAATGCAAGCTGCAGAGGCTACCCGCTACGCCCCTCTATGGGTGCGTTACGATGCGGCCTCGCAACTTGAATCACGCCGGGGATAATACTGCTTATCCCCCATCATCGGTTAATGCAACACACCGAGCCCGAAGCTGTCATCGGTGATAACAGACAGAATGCCACCATTGGTGATGTAACTACCACTGATGGCACCGGTTGCGATTATCGTGCCCAGTACCGGTTGGTTATAGTTGAGTACGCCATAGTTACTCCCTTGGAAAACCGTGGTGCCACTCAATTCGCTATCAAACTGTTCACCCTCGGTGGTGGTGACATAATAGTTTCCATCTGCAGCGCCTGTCGCCAAAGGCAGCGCAGAAGGCTGAGGTGCATAGAAACTCATGCCATAAATGGTTGATGAACGGGTCAGAATCAACGGTACCGGTTTACCATTAACCATACCGCTGATCAGGGAGCCGCTTAATACGCCATCATTATTGGCAGGGGTGCCGCCAACAAAGTAATCAAAGGCATTATGGCTGCTGTTCCAGGCAATATATCCTTTAGTGCTCGGCGCACAGTTGGCATCGTAGGTGATAAAACCCGGCGTGGCGGAAGCTTGGCAGGTTTGCCAAGTGGCAGCCGAAGAACGCAAGCGAGCAGAGCCACTCTGTAGAGTCGCATGACCATCGCTAACGCTATGCTGGATACCCGTTACATTATAAATATCCGCCAGCGCTTTATAATCGCTGCTGATATTCTGGAACGCCAACAGTGGCAGGAATGCGTTTTCCGCGACTTTGGCTACCCCGCCCGATAACACACCGCCCCCCATAAAGGTAAACTGCGCCCCATTCTCATCACTACTGAAAGTACAACCATTCTGCGTCAACAGCGTACCACTACGCACCGTACCTGCAGAACGTTGCAAGCTGGCATCGATAGTGATGGTGTAGCTCATGGTGACAGGATCGAAATTGATGGTCAGCTCCTCACCAAAGGTATCACCGCCTTTATAGGTGGTGGCTGCGGTGGGTAGATTGCTACAGGCTTGCGGCGGGAGATTGCCGCTATCGACACAACTGTAGTTAATGGCCGCATCTTGGCTACCGCTCCCCTTAAATTTAGGCCAGGAAGGATATTGGCAAAGGGGTCTGGTTCGCCCGTAGGTTTGTGCGTTGACATCCATTACCCAACGATTACCGGGTGCCACGCCATGCTCAACCCAGTTTTCCAACGCGCTTAATGAATTCCATGCTGGCAGAAAACTGCCCGTTCCATGCCCCATTCCTGGGACAGTATAAAAGCGAACGCCCTGAACGACAGCATCCTGCCCAACGGTATTAATCACTGCCTGATACCAGGAAATGGTGGAATTTGGACTAATCACTTCGTCTGCAAGGCCATGCAGTAGAATCAGACGGCGTTGCTGACCAAGAAACTCGGAGATATCCGGATTGGTGGCATCGGTTAATGCCGATACTTGCTGAACTCTAGCGGTGTAACTGCCAGGATCTACCGGGTTAAAGGTCAAGGAGTCAAAAGTCGGCTCACGGGTAATAAAATATTTTACCCACTGATCGCCAGTCACATACATATTGGCATCGCCCTTGACCGCCGGATTCGCTGGAACCGGGCGGGTCCCCAAGTTACGCGTAGTAAAGGGACCAGCGACCAAAGTCCCCTCCAGCAGATTGTATCCCCCCGCCACATTGACACCATTGGCTAAGGAATAGTCCAACTGCAACGGCGATTCGATCACCTTAACGGTGGCGATCTGCGCATCAGAGAGGCAGGTATCACCACTATCTTGTCCGTTAGGGCAACGCAGACTAGTCAGTACCTGCTCACTCCCGGCCCTGCACCCCTCAACATTACTGATAACTTTGTCTAACACGCCGTCCAAGCCATCACAGGCGGTCATTGCGGTCTGTTGTACCAGCAACGTTTTATTGATATTCAACCAACCGGCACCATTATCGAGATACAACGCGCGGCCTAACGCCACATTGGACAGACGAGTGCCGGTGTAATTGAGTGCCGGCTCGTTGGCAATCACGCCATCATAGTCCTGGGGCCAGCGCTGGATATAGCTCAGTGCATCACGCCCCCCGGTAGAGGTCCCAAGGAAATAACTGTACTTTGGCAATTGCCCATAACGCTGTTTCAGCAGCAGCAAAGCAACATCATGGGTCTTTTTCAATGTATCACCGCCATAATTGGTCAGCGCTTCATCGTTCATCGCAAAACTGCCATCGGTAATACTGCTGCTCTGATGGCCGGAGTCATCCCCCCAGGTTGCATAACCCTGTGCCAGCGGTGCCGGGTTACTTGGCAAACCAAAACGAACGGTTTCCGTGCCATTAATCAATTTGCCATCAAAACCCCCACCACCAAAATGGATCGCTTTATTGTTCCATTTAGTCGGGAAATTAACGGCGAAATTAATGTTTGTATCCCCACCACTGACAGAAAGAATTTTACCGCGCACCTGGCAATATTCCCCCAAGGTATTTCCAGTCGCATCAGCCAGGATCAGTGAAGCTGAAACCACTTGAGCGCCGCCAGTGGCTAAGGTGAAGGCTGACGCAGGGAAGGTGACACCATTGAGTTGCTCACAGGCCTGTTGTGCCGTAAGAACAACCGGATCAACGGGATCCACCGGTTCGACCGGGTCTACCGGATTAACAGGGTCGACGGGGTTAACTGGGTCGATGGGATTAACAGGATCAACAGGATCACTCCCGCCAGAATTCGCACTCTGTGTTGAATCTGGATTACAGCCAGCCAGTAATAGGCAGATTAAACTGGTTAGCAACGGGTATTTTATCTTGGTTGTTATTCTATTATACCAACCTGTAGGTAGAGGCTTCATGGCTTGAATTTCCTTATCTTATTATTGAACCTGTTATACCCATCGCCTTTCGAGATACCGAAAAGTTGACTTTATTATTCTATATCAATAACTTTGCCCTTCGCGGGTGACTGTAAACATCTCAAAATCACTTGGGTATAGCGCAATCGAAATAGGGTTTTCTTTCTGGGACTTGAGTGCCAAAGCAAAATGAATTATCAGCGGTGTAACAGCTGTGAAAAAGTCAGGTTAATCCAAATGCAAAACGATGAGGTTGACCATAAGCCCCTATTGATGTGAAAGCTGTCGTCATCACGAAAAAAATCCACTTAATAACTAACAATGTTTTAATAACTAACAATGTTTTCATTTTTTTCATATTACATCCCTATAAATAAGCATTGATTTAACATCAATAACTCCTTGTTTACAAAGAACATCTTTATCTTTTCCTACAAAGACATGGAAAAATATAGGTGATACTTGTCAATTTGCCAATTTCGAATCAACAGAAATAATAAATAAACGTTAAGGCTGAGCGACGTTGAATAGGACAAAGCTGCAACTGGAATGATTTCGCGTATAATAGCGGTATGAATTTTCTCGCTCATCTCCATTTGGCTCAGCTTGCAGAAAGCTCGCTACTCGGTAACCTGCTCGCCGACTTTGTGCGGGGCAACCCGATGAATCAATACGCTCCTGAGGTGGTTGCTGGCATCATGATGCATCGGCGTATCGATGTGTTAACTGATAGTCAGCCAGAAGTCAGGGCCTGTTATGACTATTTCAGCCCCTCCTTCCGCCGCGTCGCGCCGATTACACTGGATATCGTCTGGGATCATTTTCTGGCTCGCCATTGGCAACAGTTTGAACCCGACTGCAGTTTGCCCCATTTTGCCCAGCAAGCACGTCATCTGATTGAGCCGCATCTGGCGCAAACGCCGCAACGCTTCCAAAGGCTGAATGACTACCTTTGGCCTGATCGATGGCTGGAGCGCTATGCCGAGCTGCCGTTTATCGCCCAAGTACTGCAAGGCATGGCCAGCCGCCGCCCCAAGCTGCAAGCTCTGGCCGGTTCTTTTGCTGATGTGGAGCACCATTATCATCTGCTTGAAAGCCACTTCTGGCAGTTTTACCCACGCATGGTGCAACAAGCCAAAGACAAAGCATTTTGAGCAGACCTCCCCCCTTAAATTTGGCAAGTTGTAATGAATATACCCTTTACCCCTTGCCCTTTTATCCAAAAAGGTTACCTTTAATCTTGCTAAACGCGATCATTGGTTTTGATAGGTTAAAGCTATCTCATTGATTGGTCTTTTACTCTTTCTTCATTAGATAAGGGTCTCTATACTGGCCCTTGCTTTTACATCAACCCTTTGAACAACTATTACAGGAGTAATTATGGTCCTGGTAACTCGTCAAGCCCCTGACTTCACTGCTGCAGCCGTACTTGGCAACGGCGAAATCGTCGGAAACTTCAACCTGAAGAAGCACCTGAACGGCAAACCTGCTGTTCTGTTCTTCTGGCCGATGGACTTCACCTTCGTATGTCCTTCTGAATTGATTGCCTTCGATCACCGTTATGAAGAATTCAAAAAGCGTGGCGTTGAAGTTGTTGGCGTCTCTTTCGACTCTGAATTCGTTCACAACGCATGGCGTAAAACCCCTATCGATAAAGGCGGCATCGGTGAAGTGAAATATGCCATGGTTGCTGACATTAAGCGTGAAATTCAGCAAGCTTACGGCATTGAACACCCAGACGCGGGCGTTGCTCTGCGTGGTTCTTTCCTGATCGACAAAAATGGTATCGTGCGTGCACAGGTTGTCAACGACCTGCCAATCGGCCGTAATATCGATGAAATGCTCCGTACTGTTGATGCACTGCAATTCCACGAAGAGCACGGCGAAGTGTGCCCAGCTCAGTGGGAAAAAGGCAAAGCAGGTATGGGCGCTTCTCCAGATGGCGTAGCAAAATACCTGTCTGAAAACGCAGCCAAGCTGTAATAGCGTTCCAGCAGTATGATAATCGGCCAGCACTGCTGGCCGTTTTTTTTCCTTTCTGTCACCACCACTGAGCAGATTCACTGCTTTACTCACCCGTTTCCTTCGCATTTTTTACGCGGCCCACCCTCAATTAGCAGCCAAAACCGATGATCACCAAATCCATTCAAACTATTAAAGCTTGAACTATAACGAGTCTCTCGATCATTATAAAAAGTCTGACAGAATAAATAGGGGACGTTATGTTTTTGCAAAAATGGAATAAGCCACTCGCCTTGGTTGCCTTACTGGTCAGCTCTCACCTGCATGCTGTGTCCAGTCCAGCCGTGGAAGCGCAACAAGGGATGGTGGTGACATCGCAACATCTGGCCTCTCAAGTGGGCGTGGATATTCTCAAAATGGGGGGCAACGCGGTAGATGCTGCGGTAGCGGTGGGTTACGCGCAAGCGGTGGTCAACCCTTGCTGCGGTAATATTGGTGGTGGCGGCTTTATGACGCTACACCTCGCCGATGGTACGGATACCTTTATCAACTTCCGTGAAACCGCCCCTGCTGCGGCCAGTGCCGATATGTATTTAGATGCCAACGGCAAGGTGAAAAAGGATGCCAGCCTGTATGGCTACCTAGCCGCAGGCGTACCAGGCACAGTATTGGGAATGGAAACCGCACGGGAGAAATACGGTAAGCTGAGCCGTGCACAAGTCATGGCCCCCGCCATCAGATTAGCACGTGAAGGGTTTATCCTGACCCGTGCCGATACCGACATTCTCGACACCACAGTTGCACGTTTCAAGCAAGATCCAGAATCAGCTAAAATTTTCCTGCGTCGCGATGGTTCACCACTATTGCCAGGGGATCGTCTGATACAAACTGATCTGGCCAATACCCTGGAAACCATTGCCAAAGAGGGGCCGACTGCTTTCTATCATGGCAAAATTCCACAAGCGGTAGAAGCTGCTGCTAAACGTGGGGGTGGTATCATTACCGCTGCCGATTTTGCCCATTACAAAGTCACCGAAACGACACCGATTACCTGCAGCTATCGCGGTTATAAATTTATCTCCGCACCACCACCCAGTTCTGGTGGAGTGACCTTGTGCGAAATTCTTAATATTGTTGAAGGTTATGATCTCAAGAGTATGGGGTTTAATTCTGCGGCGGCGATCCACACCATGAGCGAAGCCATGCGCCATGCCTATATGGATCGTAATACCTATCTGGGTGATCCCGAATTCATCAAAAACCCGATTGACCGTCTGACCAGTAAAAGCTATGCCAATGAAATCCGTACCCAGATCATCGCCAATCAGGCAACCCCATCGAAAGATGTTCAACCTGGCATAGCACCACACGAAAAACCGGAAACGACCCATTATTCAATTGTCGACCATGAGGGCAATGCAGTATCGACCACCTATACCGTTAATGGCCGATTTGGTGCAGTGGTGATAGCCCCAGGTACCGGGTTCTTCCTTAACGATGAGATGGATGACTTTACCATCAAGGTGGGTGAGAAAAATCTTTATGGCCTGGTACAAGGAACCGCCAATGCCATTGCCCCCAATAAGCGTCCACTCTCTTCAATGAGCCCAACCCTGGTGACCAAAGACAATAAAACCTTTATGGTGCTCGGCTCCCCTGGAGGATCACGTATTATCACCATCACGCTGCAAACTGCCTTGAACATCATTGATCATGGTATGGCACCGCAGGAAGCGGTAGATGCACCAAGGATTCACCATCAATGGCTACCGGATGAAGTCTATTACGAGCAGCGCGGGCTCTCTGCCGACACGCTGAACATCCTCAAGGGCATGGGCTACAAGATGGTTGAACAAACACCATGGGGGGCTGCAGAACTGATCCAGGTGGGCTTGCCGGGGGCGGCGGGGGTTCGCTCCACTGACTCCGGCAATGACTCAGCGGTCTCTGGCAAGGTACGCGTCGGTTATATCTACGGCGCCAATGATGCACGCCGACCCGCTGGGGCTGCCATCGGATATTGATTAATCTGTCGTTTACCCGCCCCCTGCGTGGCGGGTAAACGGTTATCAGCTTCACCCCAGCAACCGCCATATATTGGCCGATTCAGCCGCTAGCTTCAGTTGCAAGCCTGTGTCACCCGCACTTAACTCCCCTTCCCCCTCTAATTCTTGCCATTGCCCCTTTAGCAACAAAGGATTATAAGGCAGCATCACGTCATCACCGTCACTACGCTGTAAAGCAATCAGCACCCGCTCCTGTTGGTAACACCGCACAAACACCAGCGTTTCACCCTGCGCATAGAGTACCTGGCAAGCACCGCGACGTAATGCTTTGCTCTGCTTACGCAATGCTATCAAACGGCTAAACAACGCCAGCAAGGGCTGGTCCCATTGGTTTTCATCCCAGGGGAATGGCTTACGACAGAAAGGATCATTCCCGCCATCCAGACCTATTTCATCGCCATAATATAAACAAGGCACGCCAATCCAGCTAAGCAGCCACACCGCCGCCATTTGCATACGGCGCGGGTTATTGTCCAGCAGTGTCAAAAAACGAGCGGTATCATGGCTATCCAACTGGTTAAATTGAATCAGTTGGCAATTATGTGATAACCCGGCACGGTAACTTTCCATCCATTGCGCGCAAGCCGCCGCATCAAGTTGTATTGGATGATAGGCAACATCTACCCCCGCCAAAAAGGCGCGTACCGGTAAAGCGAACCCCATGTAATTCATCGCAGCATCTTCCACCCCGGCATGCAGCCAACGGCGTGCGTCGCCAAAATGTTCGCCTAATACATAGGCATCCGGGTTTTCCTGTTTGATCGCCTGATAAATCCCACCTACATGGTGCAAATTAGCTTCTGCGCCACCGTTCTCCCCTAACATATGCACCACATCCAGTCGCCAGCCATCAATACTGTAGGGTGGCCGTAACCAATGGCGCACCACACTGTCTTGCGCCTGATAAATGGCCTGCACGACCTGAGGTTCTGCGAAGTTGAGTTTTGGCAGCGTGCTATTCCCCTTCCAGCTCAGCACATTACCGTCTGGATAGAAGTTAAACCAACCGCGATAGGGGGAATCTGTATTGTGGCATGCCCCCTCCTTACCCTGCTGATAACGGTCAAACCAGGGATGTGAGTCGCCAATATGGTTGAATACCCCATCCAGCACCAGTTTAACGCCGATATTACTCGTCATTGCCCGCAAGCGCAGTAACGCCGGATTCCCCCCAGGTAAGGATCAACCTGGTAATAATCTTCGGTGTCATATTTATGGACACTGGGCGAGGTAAAAATCGGGTTCAAATAGAGTGCCGTGATACCCAGTTGCTGCAAATAGGGCAGTTTCTGGCAGATACCCTCTAAATCCCCACCGTAAAAGGTAGAGGCGGCGAATTTATCCACCAACGGCTGCTGCCACTCACTGCGCACCACATCGCAACCCGCTGCATGGTGTCGATAACTTCCCATCTTAATGCCATGTTCACCACCACTGCTGGCAAAGCGGTCAGGAAATATTTGATAAAATATCTGATCCGCCACCCAAGATGGCGTGGTGTCGGGTTCATCTACCGCAAACTGAGCTAATTGTCCTGGTGGTGTCAATGACCAACCTTCCGGGCCAAACCACTGCTGGCGGTCAGCCCACAGTAATTTGAAACAATAGCGCCGTACCGCTTCCCCTTCATCAAGCGGCAAACTGGCCTGATAGCGCCACAGTCCCTCTTCTGGCTGCGCTTTCATTATCAGTAACCACTCTTCATTATCGGGCTCAACACGCAGGAATACCCGTTCGGGCAAGTCATCTCCCTGCAACCACAACGTAATCTGCAAACGTTGTTTTTTTCTTGTCATGAATGGTGGAACGGGTTGATGCCAGGCATTGAGCATGACTTTTCTCTCCTGATATACCAAATAGAAGCAACGGTATTACACTCTGTGCGACACCATGACACGCTCAATAGCATTTCCCCTCCTCTCTGGATAATAAACTTTGGGGCTGAGTGAAGGGGAGGAGAACCCGAACGGGGGATTGAAGGCAAAGTAACAAGAGATTGCCCCCATGGCGAGGGCAAACATTAGCGGGGATTCTACCTGAAATGATTCGCGTATCCCCACCGCACAGCCAACCGCAGGGCGGCGGGGATACCGATTAATACCGAAGGAAAAGAGCCTTAATCAATCCTGCTGAGCGGCCTGCTTCAGCTGTTTCTTCTGGTACTTAATCATCGCAAAGTAGCCCAGCAGTAACACCGCTACCCACACCAAGCCGGCATACAGTGAAACACGTGTTGCCGGGAAGTAGCCAATCAGGCCGATAACAAAGACCAGAAAGAGAATGGCAATCACTGAAGTCACTACGCCACCACGCAGAGGGAAGGCCAGTTTGCTGACCTGCTCTTTGCTCAAACTACGGCGGAAAGCGATTTGTGAAATCAGGATCATGATCCACACCCACACGGTAGCAAAGGTTGCCAATGAAGCAATCACCAGGAATACGTTTTCCGGTATGATGTAGTTGAGATACACCGCAACCAGCAGTGCCGCCATCATGACCACCACCGTCACCCAAGGGATACCATTCTTGGAGATCTTGCTGAATATTTGCGGTGCATGACCTTGCTCTGCCAGACCGTGCATCATCCGCCCCACCCCAAACACATTACTGTTAATGGCGGACAATGATGCGGTGATCACCACAAAGTTGAGGATCCCCGCCGCAATGGTGATCCCTATATGTTGGAAGGTCAATACAAATGGGCTGCCATTAACGCCGACCTGATTCCATGGGTAGATGGACATAATGACAAACAGTGTCCCGACGTAGAATACCAGAATACGCCAAGGCACCGAGTTGATAGCTTTAGGGATCGAGACTTTCGGATCTTTGGCCTCACCAGCGGTGATACCGATAATCTCAATGCCGCCATAGGCAAATATCACCAATTGCAGCGACAAGATCATACCGATAAAGCCATTACTGAAGAAGCCTCCGTTGGTCCACAGATTGTGTATCCCGGTCGGTTGCCCGCCATTACCGATACCCCAGACAATGATACCGATACCGGCGACGATCATGACAATAATGGTGGCCACTTTGAAGAACGAGAACCAGAACTCCAGCTCGCCAAACACCTTGACACTCAACAGATTGATGGCACCGATAATCAGTACGATGCTCAACACCCAGATCCAGTGTGGTACTTCGGGGAACCAGACGCCCATATAGATGCCGAATGCCGTTACATCCGCAATGGCAACAATCAAGATCTCAAAACAGTAAGTCCAACCAGTGATATAACCCGCCATCGGGCCGAGATAATCCTGAGCATAACGAGAGAAGGAGCTGGCCTGCGGATTATTGACCGACATTTCCCCCAGTGCACGCATGATGATAAAGGCGACGATACCCCCGAGCAAATAGGCGAGCAACACACTAGGCCCCGCCATTTTGATCGCCTCTGCCGAACCGTAAAACAGACCGGTACCAATGGCAGAACCCAGCGCCATAAATCGTATATGGCGCGTACTAAGACCCCGTTTCAGCTTATTGCCCGGTGTTAGAGTGGATGATTGTTGTTGCATGAAAATGACCAGTCCTTGTTTAACATAAAAAACACGGACAAGTCCGTGTCCTATCTTTATACCCTTCGTCCTTCAAGCTGCATGAGTGTTAGCTGCGGTTACTCGCCTCATCCATGAGACCTCGCCCCCTACGGGGCCGCCTACCAGCAACTCGAATTATTTGGGATATAGATCATCAATTTAAGAGTGAACTGCTACTTGGTTACGAGCGAAAACGCGATCATAAATGGCAACCAGCAACAGCATCAACAACGAAGGAGGCAACCATGCCAACCCCTGCGCTGCCAGCGGCAAGTGATGAATCCATTCAGGCATCAAATCCACAAAAGGGGATGTCTTCACCGCATCTAGAATACCAAACAACAAGCTGACTAACATCACTGGCGCGATAATACGCGTAGCACTATTCCACCAACGCAGAGTAAAACTCAACACCACCAACACAATGCAAGGGGGATAAATCGCCGTCAGCACCGGTATAGAGAGCTGGATCAGGTGGCTCAAGCCAAGATTGGAAACCAGCATCGAGAACAGACCCAGGATAAATACCAGTTTTTTATAAGATAACGGTAAATATTGCGCGAAAAACTCAGCACAAGCACAGGTCAGGCCAACCGCGGTCACCATACAGGCAATAAAGATCAATGCCGCCAGGAAGAAACTGCCCATGGTACCGAATGTATTTTGTACATAGGCATGCAAAATCACCGCACCATTGGTGGCCTCTGGCACCAGAACACCACTACCGGACCCCAACTTGAACAGACTCAGATAGACCAATGTCAATCCCACGCCAGCAATCAGACCCGCCAGGATGGTATAACGCGTCAACAATCCTCGATCTGTTACCCCACGGGAACGTGCGGCATTGACGATGACAATACCAAACACCATCGCCCCCAAGGTATCCATGGTCAGGTAGCCATTTATAAAGCCAGAAGAGAACGGCACACTCTGATAAGCCTCAACCGCTGGGATAGGTGCCCCCGCAGGCCAGAGCAGCGCAGCGATGCCCAGCATCGCCAGGGCAACAATTTTCACCGGTGCCAGAATATGGCCAACAGTATCGAGCAAACGCCCCGGATATAAAGAGATGCCAATCACCAGCACAAAATAGACTAGGCTATAGATAAATAGTGGCAGGGCACCACCACCGGTCAACGGAGCCATTCCCACTTCAAATGAAACGGTCGCCGTACGTGGCGTAGCGAACAGAGGCCCCACGGTGAGATAACAGACCGTCGCCAGCAGTAATCCTGCATAACGCCCTATTGGCGCGCTAAGGGTATCAACCCCCCCGCCAACACGAGCCAGTGCAATCACGGTGACTACCGGTAACCCCACCGCTGTCACCAGAAAACCGATTGCTGCAGTCCAAACATGTTCACCGGACTGTAGACCGACCATCGGTGGGAAGATAATGTTTCCTGCCCCGACGAATAAAGCAAAAGTCATAAAACCTAATGCCAGGATATCTTTTGACGCTAAGCGATGGCTCATAGGAGATTGCGCTGCCTGTTAAATGGAATAAATGATTGATTCTTAAAGATGAAGAGTAAGCGGAGGTTTACTCCAACAACGCAGACTTAGTTAAACGTTTATACCCGTCTTCATGCAAGTTGCAGCAGCTTCTATCGATTATCAGCCATCTGCAGACGAAGCTATTTAGAGGATATGGCCCTGAAAGGCAAGATGAACAATAAAAAGCAGAGTTTTATACCAGAAATAGTTTTACAGCCAGTCGATAATCTCAATTTATCCGTAATAAATACCATATGATCTGTTTAATTTTTAAACAAAAAACACACGGAATGTGACAAATATGACCACCTTGTACATTAAAAAACCGCTATTGATGTCTTAAGCGCGCAAGTTGTGCTTTTTTTGCCAATAATAGAATAAATGATGAGCTGAGCATTTCAATGTACCGGTGGGCTCAGGCTCATCCACTGTATCTGGAGAAATAGCACAATCGCAGCGGTACTACTCGCCCATTTTCACCTTATTGTCGATGGATGCGGCTGGCACAATGAGTCGTTTCGGCAACGTAAAGATAAAGCGCGTACCTATGCCCGGGTCACTCAAAATCTCCAAGCGTGAATCATGATGACTCAGAGCATGTTTAACAATGGCCAACCCCAAACCACTGCCGCCGGTCTGCTGTGAACGTGATTTATCAACGCGGTAGAAACGTTCGGTCAAACGCGGAATATGTTCTGCAGCGATCCCTGGACCATTATCACTGACCTGGAACTGAGCACCCAGTGGCGTCTGCTGCCAACTTATCTCGATATGGGTGCCCTTTGGCGTGTGATTCACTGCGTTATACACCAGGTTCGATACGGCACTGTGTAGTTGATCTTCGTTACCAAATACCTGCAAATCTTCATTCACCCGGAAGCTAATCTGGTGATTCCCCGCACTCAGGGATTGCGCCTCTCGTTGCAATACACCCAGGATACGTGGAATATCCACCTTTTGATTCATCGCGATACTTGGCGCAGTTTCAATACGTGACAACGTGAGCAACTGCTTCACCAAGCCATCCATGCGTTTGGTCTGTTCTTGCATGGTACTCAATGCTTTATCGCGCACTGAGCCCTCAAGGGCTTCATCACTCATCATCTCCAAATAGCCCTGCAACACCGTTAACGGTGTGCGCAACTCATGGCTGACATTGGCAAAAAAATTACGCCGGGCCCCTTCCAACTGACGCTTCTGGGTGACATCACGGGCCACCATCAACAATTGCCCTTCGGAATAAGGCATAATGCGGAACTCAACAAAGCGCTCGTTATTTAAGTGCAATGTCAGAGGTTTGAAGAACGACTGCTGTTGCAGATATTGACTAAATTCGGGATAACGTATCAGGTTCAGAATATGTTGACCGTTATCTTCCGGCCAGCGGAAACCCAGCAAGTGCTGCGCCAGGCCGTTACACCAAAAGATATTACCCTCTACGGTGGTCATCACTACCGCATCGGGTAACGACTCCGCACCACTACGAAAACGTTTGATCAATAAGGCCAGTTCGCGGCGGCGATGGCGGTTACGCTGCTGCATTTTATACAAACCATAAAACAGCGGTTCCCAGCTCCCATGTCCCGGGGGCGGCGTCATACTACGATCAACCCACAACCAGTGGGAAAGTTTCAGTTGGTTATAGAAATTCCAGGCGAGGGCTACCAACACCGATGCCAATAACAACCAAGACAAATAACCAAAAATCAACCCAAGCAATAAAGCAGGGAAGCAAAAAAAGGCCAATTCCAGCAGCAGTCTCTTCCAGGATAAGCGTTCTAGCACAATAGTGTTTTCTCCAGCACAGGGCTGTCAGTAGCGCGTTGAAAAACGGTAGCCGGTACCGCGAACAGTTTGCACCATTCTATCATGACCACTGCTCTCCAGCGCCTTACGCAATCGGCGGATATGGACATCAACAGTACGGTCTTCTACATAAACGTTAGTGCCCCAAACGTTGTTCAGCAACTGCTCGCGGCTGTAAACACGTTCGGGATGGGTCATAAAGAAGTGCAACAGCTTGAACTCGGTCGGCCCCATATCCAGTGCCAGCTCATCAGCCATCACTCGATGTGAGGAAGGGTCCAGGCTTAACCCCTGCATTTCAATCAATTCCTCTACGGCCATCGGTGAAATACGGCGCATCACCGCTTTGATCCGGGCCACCAGCTCCTTGGGCGAGAAAGGCTTGATGATATAGTCATCGGCACCCACTTCCAACCCTCGAACCCGATCTTCTTCTTCTCCGCGTGCGGTCAGCATCATCACCGGAATATCCCGTGTCATCGCCTCACGCTTCATATACTTGATAAACTGTATTCCGGACCCACCAGGCAACATCCAGTCCAGTAATACCAGATCAGGAAACGGCTCAGACAGGCTCTTTACGGCGCTGTCATAATCCTCAGCTTCCAATGGTTGATAACCATTCTGTTCCAACACAAAGCACACCATTTCACGGATCGGCGCTTCGTCTTCTACCACCAGTATACGTATTGCCATCGTCAATCCTGCCAATGTGTTAGCGGCCTATTACACTCTGCTTGGATATTATGCGTCAGTTTTATGACAGTTATATGAATAAAACTGCCTCGGGATGACGCTTGGCAGTGAGATTGTTTCAATCCTAGACAAAATACTTCGAGTTGCTTAACAAAACGCCATCCATCTTGTTCAGCGTTTGCCCCCTGCCTGCATCTTGACGGAACTTGGGTATATACTCTGGTGCTATCATCGTTGTCAGCCTGGAAGATTCATGCGCCTGATCCATACCTCTGACTGGCATTTAGGCCAGTACTTTTTCACCAAGAGCCGCGCCGCCGAGCATCAATCTTTTCTGTGTTGGCTGGTTGAGCAGGTGCAACAGCATCAGGTCGATGCGCTAATTGTTGCCGGTGATCTGTTTGATACCGGCTCCCCACCTAGCTACGCACGGGAACTGTATAACCGTTTTGTGGTGCAACTACAACACACCGGTTGCCAGTTGGTGGTACTCGGTGGCAATCATGACTCAGTGGCCACACTCAATGAATCACGGGAACTGCTCTCTTGCCTGAACACCACAGTAATTGCCAATGCGCAAGCCGAAGTTGATCAACAAATTCGAGTGCTCAACCAGCGTGATGGCCAGCCAGGGGCGGTGCTCTGTGCGGTGCCTTTCTTGCGCCCACGGGATTTAGTCACCAGCCAGGCCGGTGAATCGGGCAACCAGAAACAGCAGGTTTTACAACAAGCTATCGCTAATCATTACCATGAGCTTTATCAGTTGGCCTGTGCACGGCGCGATGCCCTGGGCCTAGCCTTGCCGATTATTGCCAGCGGCCATCTGACGACCGTGGGGGTCACCACCTCAGATTCAGTGCGTGATATTTATATCGGTACGCTGGATGCCTTCCCTGCTCAGTTATTCCCCCCCGCCGACTACATTGCGTTGGGCCATATTCATCGTTCGCAATGTGTCGCTAAAACCCAGCATATCCGTTACAGCGGTTCGCCAATCCCGCTCAGTTTTGATGAATTGGGTAGCGCCAAGAGCGTATTGATGGTTGATTTCGCCGCCGGTGAACTACAGCAAGTCACGCCGCTGGAGGTACCTGTTTTCCAGCCGATGCAGTTGATCAAGGGTGATTTGCCACAAATCGAGACGCAATTACAGCAATTTGCCCACTATGAGGGGACATTACCGGTGTGGCTGGATATCGAAGTTGCTACGCAGGATTATCTCAGTGATATCCAGCGCCGCATTCAACAGTTAGCGGAAGATCTGCCGGTTGAAGTGGTGTTATTACGACGTGGTAAACAGCAACGGCAACAGGCGATTGACCGGCAAGAGAGAGAGACCTTGAATGAATTGAGTGTCGAAGAGGTGTTCCAGCGGCGATTAGCCTTGGAAACAGACCTGGACGAGGCACGCCAACAGCAGATGCGCCAACTGTTTCAGCACGTGGTGAATGACTTGCATCATCCTGAGGAGCCCTGCGCATGAAAATCCTGAGCTTAAGGCTGAAAAACCTCAATTCGCTACAAGGTGAATGGAAAATTGACTTCACCGCTGAACCTTTCGCCAGCAATGGTCTGTTTGCCATCACCGGCCCCACCGGTGCGGGTAAAACCACGTTACTGGACGCTATCTGCCTGGCGTTATATCACCAGACGCCGCGTCTGGAGGTCAGCGCCAGCCAGAATGAACTGATGACTCGGCACACCGCTGAGTCACTGGCAGAGGTGGAGTTTGAAGTAAAAGGGATCGGTTATCGTGCCTTCTGGAGCCAACGTCGAGCGAAAAACTCACCGGATGGCAGCCTGCAGGCGCCTAAAGTCGAACTGGCGCTACGAGAAAATGGCAAAATTTTGGCGGATAAAATTTCCGATAAAAAAGAGCTGATTGCCTCCATTACTGGGCTGGATTTTGGCCGTTTCACCAAATCGATGATGTTGTCTCAGGGGCAATTCGCCGCATTTCTCAATGCCAAACCTAACGAACGTGCCGAGTTACTGGAAGAACTGACCGGCAGCGAAATTTATGGGCAACTGTCGGCCCGGGTGTTTGAACGACATAAACAGGCAAAAATCGAGCTGGATGTATTGCATCAGCAAGCTAACGGCATTGAACTGCTCAATGAGGAGTTACGCCAGACGCTGGAAAATCAACTCATCCAACTCAATAGTGAAGAGCAAGGTTTAAACCAACAGACGCAACGGCTACAACATCAGTTGAACTGGCTACAGCAGTGGCAAACCACGGCGCAGCAAGTGCAACACCACCAGCAACAACTCGCTGGGGTAAAACAGGACTATCAGCAAGCAGAACCACAATTACAGCAGTTGGCCCGCAGTGAACCCGCAGAAAAATTACGCCCACTGCTTGATGAACGCCAGCGTTGCCAGCAAGAGACGCGGTCTTTGCAACAACAAGCCGAACAATTGGCGCAGCAACAACAACAGCAACTCACTGCCTTGACCCCATTACAGCAACAATCCGATCAAGCGCAGGCGGCAAAGCAAACGCAAACAGCATACCAGCAACAACAGCAAACATTGATTGTTGAAAAAGTAGCGCCATTAGACCAGCAGATAGCCCAACTGAGACACCAGTTGGCCGAGGCAACAAAACAAGGTGACGATCAGCAAAAGCTCAGTCAGGAGCAACAAAAAGCGCTGGAAAAACTGACCCTAAGACGAGCCGAACTCACCACCTGGGCGGCACAATATCAGCACAAGCAAGCCTCACTGAATACGGTACTGGAGCAGCAGTTACCACAGCAAGCCGCACTTGAAGCCCAATCACCGTTAGAAAAACTGCGGGCCCGTCAGGCCGAACTGAATGGGCAGCGGCCTATTCGCCAACAGTTGTCCCATCTGGCGGTATTGTTTCAACAAAATCAGCAACACCTTGAGCAACAGCAGTTGGAGTTTACCCAGCGGCAACAACAGTTGATGGAGGTGGAACGTCAACTTGAGGTGACTCGCCAACAGTACCAACAGCAAAAGGCCCATTTGTTGGCGGTGGAGAAAAACCTTGAGTTTGAAAAACGTATCGTCAGCCTGGAAGCCGAACGAGCACGTTTGATCACTGATGCCCCTTGCCCCTTGTGTGGCTCGACACAGCACCCGGCAATCAAGCAGTACCAGGCGCTGAAACCGAGCGAGACGGAACAACAAGCCACTGAATTACGCGCAAAAACCGACGAGTTACATACCTTGGGCACCAAACTGCGCACGCAAAGTGAAAGCCTGAAACAGCAGCAACAACAGCTGCAAACCGCCGTTAACCAAGGGTTACAGCAACAGGAACAACTGATCAAAAACGGGCAACAAATTAGCGCCCCCTTGGCTTGCAATTTTACACTGCAAGACCACACGCAGTTATCAACCTGGTTAACCGCTTGCGACAGTGAAGAACAGGCTAATCAACAGTTACTGCAACAACATGAGCAAATCACGCGCGCGATACAACAAACCAAAGAGGAATTAACCACCCTGCAAAACCAGCACTTTGGTTCTCAGCAGGAAGCGGTACTCTTGAATGAACGTTTTGAGCGGCTAACGCAACAGCAAGCTGAAACTCAACAGCAATTAGCCAAGTGGCAACATGATTGTCAGACCAGTGAGCAACAACTGACTAACCTCACCGCTGAACGCATCGCGCTGTTTGGCGAACAGTCGGTGGCCGAGGTAACTGAACAACTGAGACTCGCACAAAACCGGGTGGAAAATGCCTGCCAGCAAGCCACAGAACAGTTGCAGCAAGCCCTGGTACTGCGGGATCGTCTGGCGGGTCAACAACTGGCATTACAACAGCAGCAGCAACAACATCATGCGCGGCTACAGCAGGCCGAACAGCAATGGCAGCTCGCATTGGCTAACAGTGACTTTGCCGACGAAGCGTCATTCAACGCCGCCTTATTGGGTGATGAACAGCGCCAGCAGTTGCAACACTATAAAGAACAGTTACAACAACGCCAGTTGCAAGCCTCCACCCTGTTGGCTCAGGCGATACAAACGCAAGAACAGCAGCGCCAAAATCAACCCAGTGGTTTGGATGAGCGACTCACCAGTACCGAGCAACTGGCTACTGCGTTGAATGGCATAGCGGAACAGTTAAAACTGTTGCAGCAGCGTCAAGGGGAGGTCCGTAACCAATTGGGCAGCGATGCCGAACGTCGTCTTCATCAGCAATCATTGTTAACCCAGATTACCCACTGCCAACAGCAACATGACGACTGGAGTTTGCTCAATCAACTCATTGGTTCCAAAGAGGGGGACAAGTTCCGCAAGTTCGCCCAAGGCTTGACCCTTGATCATTTGGTTTATCTGGCCAATATCCAGCTTGCCCGTTTGCATGGCCGCTACCTGCTACAACGTAAAACGACGGATACGCTGGAGTTACAGGTTGTCGATACCTGGCAAGCGGACGCTCTGCGTGATACTCGTACCCTTTCCGGTGGGGAAAGCTTTCTGGTCAGCCTGGCATTAGCCTTGGCGCTATCAGACCTGGTGAGCCACAAAACCAGTATCGATTCACTGTTCCTGGATGAAGGTTTCGGTACCTTGGATGCAGAAACATTAGATACCGCCTTGGATGCGCTAGACAACCTTAACGCCACGGGTAAAACCATCGGTGTCATCAGTCATATTGAAGCCATGAAAGAGCGCATTCCCGTGCAAATTAAGGTAAAGAAAATCAATGGATTGGGGTTAAGCCGTTTAGATGCCCAGTACCGTGTTGAATCGCCTTAGTGGCCATAGTGTGATCACTGCGACAGTACATCGTGAAAAGCATTGAGCGACGAATGAAAATCGTTATCATGTCTGAAATAACAGGATTGTTACTGTGAATACAGGCAAAACCTGACTTTCGGGAGTTCTTCCGGGGTCAGGTTTTTTTGTTTTTAGCAGACAAGGAACCGCCATGAACATCGCCAAGATCCTCAATAACAACGTGGTAATTACGCTAAACGAGCGCCAGGAAGAGACGGTCGTTATGGGGCGTGGCATCGGCTTTAAAAAGAAAAGTGGCGATCCGGTGGATGAAAGCCTGATCGAAAAGGTGTTCACTCTCAATAGTGGTGAAATCGGTGAACGCTACAAAGAACTGTTGGCAGAGATCCCATTAACCTGCATCACTACGGCGGATAAAATCATCACCCTCGCCCGCGAACGCTTACCGGGCAAATTGCATAATATTGTTTACATTACATTGACTGACCACATCCATTTCGCCTTGCAACGCCATGCACAGGGTCTGGCTATCAAGAACGTCTTGTTATGGGAAATAAAGAAACTCTATTCAAACGAATTTGCTGTTGGGCTGGAGGCTTTAAATATCATTACTCAACGATTGGCGGTCACCTTACCGGAGGACGAAGCCGGTTTTATTGCCTTGCACTTGGTCAATGCCCAGTTAAATGACGAAATGCACAATACGCTGCATATCACCCGGGTGATGCAGGAGATCCTCAATATCGTCAAATACCATTTCCGCTTTGACTATAATGAGGAAACCCTGAGTTACCACCGCTTTCTCACTCATTTGAAATTCTTTGCCCAACGTTTGTTAGGTAAAAATTACGTCGACAGCCATGATGATTCGCTCTATCAGGTGGTCAAGGATAAATATGGCGAATCCTTCGCCTGCGTTGGCAAAATAAACCAATATATCGCTCAACACTATCAGCACTCGTTAACCCATGAGGAGATGATGTTTTTGACCATCCATATTGAGCGGGTGCGCAGTGAGAATGCCCCAATCGCCAAGAGGTAAACAACAACCGGGCTAGAGTGGCCACAACCATGCCGCACCCCTTACACCGCTGGAATCCCCGTGCATCGCTTGGCGAACCGGGGTTTGACACTCCCCGCCAAATACCCAGGATTTCAGTTGTGGCGGTACAGTCTGATACAAACGCGCGATATTGCTCATTCCCCCGCCGAGTACGATCACATCAGGGTCAAAGAGGTTGATCACATGAGCTAACGATTTTGCTAGCCGTAACTCGTAACGCTGTATGGCCAACAACGCCAGTTTATCCTGCTGCGCCACCAATGCCATAATCTCATCGCCTTTCAGCCGATGGCCACTCAGCCGTGCGTAATCTGTGGCAAACCCGGTGCCGGAAATAAAAGTTTCAATACACCCTTGTTTGCCACAGTAGCAAGGCACTTCAGCACGAAAACGCAGTTCATCATCATCCAGCCAAGGGAGAGGATTATGGCCCCATTCACCGGAAATCCCATTTCCCCCGGCATGTACCTGGCCGTTAATGGCCACACCGGCACCACACCCAGTACCAATGATCACCGCAAAAACAGTTGATTTACCGGCAGCGGCCCCATCGGTGGCTTCAGATACCGCCAGACAGTTGGCATCGTTAGCCAACCGCACTTCGCGCTGTAGCAGAGTAGAAAGGTCTTTATCCAGCGGTTTACCATTTAACCAGGTTGAGTTGGCATTTTTCACTAAACCGGTAAACGGCGATAGTGTCCCTGGAATACCCACCCCGACGGTCCCGGATTGCGCGGTTTTTTCTTCTGCCAACCTCACCAAGCCAGTAATCGCCTGCAATGTCTGCTGATAATCATCACGAGGTGTCGCAATGCGGTGACGGAATAGTTCTTGCCCGTCGTTCGCCAGTGCTATCACCTCAATTTTAGTCCCTCCCAGATCGATACCAATACGCACTATGACTCTCCTCAATATTCGACGATGGTAAACTTAGGCCCAGTGTGATCCATAACCCTGTCACTCGGTGCTGATTATAGACTCAAGTTGATTCACGTTGCAGGGGCTCTAGGTGCCTGCGTTACCCCATCTATCTGCGCCTCACTCTGAATTGATCCTCTTACCCGTGAGTTGCGAGCTGAATCACCACGCGACAGGCGATTTTTCAGCATCAATTCGTTATTATGCCGCTCTGCTTTTGACGAATCAGCGTGCGCGCTACCCATATTTATACTCAAGTTCAATGAAATTGCAGGTAGGCGACAAGTGAGCGAGTCCCTAGGAGCATAGATAACTATGTGACTAGGGCGAACGAGCGTAGTCAACAACCCTGCAGCTTCATTGGTGACGGGTATATACTCAAGTTGCAGCGATGGGTACCCATGCACACCTAGCCAGGAAGAACATTATGCTATGGTTTAAAAATTTGATGGTTTACCGCTTGAGCCGTGACGTTGCACTCAATGCCGACGAGATGGAAAAACAGCTTGGCAACTTTAGCTTCACCCCTTGTGGCAGCCAGGATATGGCAAAAACTGGCTGGGTTTCGCCGATGGGATCTCATAGTGATGCACTGACACATTCGGTGAATGGCCAAATCATGATCTCTGTGCGTAAAGAAGAGAAGATCCTGCCCTCTCCGGTGATCAAACAGGAATTACAGGCGAAGATTGAAAAACTGGAAGGTGAGCAACACCGTAAGTTGAAAAAAACCGAGAAAGATTCGCTGAAAGACGAAGTGTTACACAGCTTATTACCCCGTGCCTTCAGCCGTTTTAACCAAACCAATATGTGGATCGATACGGTTAACAGCCTGATTATTGTCGATGCCGCCAGTGCTAAGCGTGCCGAAGACTCGCTGGCGTTATTGCGCAAAAGTCTTGGTTCGCTGCCGGTAGTGCCATTAACCATGGAAAGCCCGATTGAACTGACACTAACCGAATGGGTACGTTCGGGTGAACTGCCTGCCGGTTTTAATATTCAGGATGAAGCCGAACTGAAAGCCATTCTGGAAGAAGGTGGCGTGATCCGTTGCAAAAAACAGAACCTGGTCAGTGATGAGATAGCCGTACATATTGAAGCCGGTAAACTGGTCACTAAGCTGGCCGTTGACTGGCAAGAACGCATTCAACTGATCCTGGCGGATGATGGCTCATTCAAGCGTCTGAAATTTGCCGACACCTTACGTGACCAGAACGATGATATTGATCGTGATGATTTTGCCCAGCGTTTCGATGCTGACTTTATCCTGATGACCAGTGAGCTGGCGGCGTTGATCAGCAATACTATTGAGGCCCTGGGGGGAGAAGCTCAGCGCTAAGGCACAATTTGAATTACAGGCTTATGGGCGCGCCTGCGCGCCCAATATTCCCTTCACCAATGACGCTGCAGGGGTGTTAACTGCAGCTTAAACGAGCGATTATTTGCTCAGGTAACGGCACAAATAGGCTGTGGTATCAGCAACCTGCAAATTGAATTCACTGTGGTCCGGCACAAAGAACTTTTCACCGGAAGTAAACACTTGCCAATCAGGCGCGCCTGGCACTAACACTCTTAATGCACCAGAAATAACGGTCATCTCTTCCGGCTGTGCGGTACTGAAGGTGTACTCTCCCTTCTCCATTACCCCAACGCTGGTACGACCAATGCTGTTACTTTCGAAACCGATAGACTTCACTTTTCCAGCAAAATATTCATTTACTTTCAGCATGACTGACCCCGCGTAATCATCTTGGTTGAATCCCCATATTGAGGTATTAAGCCAGGGTCTGTCACTGGTTTTTCACGGGAAATGCGATCATTTACCCAAGTTGATGCAAGTTGCCACTAAAAGACCCGTGGCGTGATGCAAATAAACTGACAACAGTAGGCGATGCTCAGCGGAAGCACCGCAGGTTGATGCGGTATATAAACGGGGAGTTATTGAATGGCTTGATGCTGCAAAACGGCCAGGATCTGCGCAATAACCTGTTGTGGGTTGGCACTGGCATCCATAACATAATCGGCCACTTCCTGATAAAGCGCTTCACGTGCTGCCAGCACTTCCTGCATCTCTTCAGCAATGGGACGCCCAGTCAATGTGGGGCGCTGTCCTTCTTGCGGATACTCTTCCAGCCGCTGGGCCAGCACGTTGGCTGGGGCACGCAGATAAATCACTATGCCATGCTGACGCATAAAACGCCGATTCTCTTCAGCCAGAATCGCCCCGCCGCCAGTGGCAATAATGGTTGACGGTTGTTTCAGCGCTTGCAGTGCCAACGTTTCACGACGACGGAAACCGGGCCACCCCTCCTGCGCCACCATTTCCGCAATACTCATTTGCGCAGTTTGCTGCATAAACAGATCGGTATCGACAAACTGGTAACCCAGAGCCTGCGCCAAAGCACGACCAACCGTGGTTTTACCTGCTCCGCGAGCGCCTACCATAAAAATGGTTTGTGTCATGACGGGTTGTCCCTTATGCAGTAACTGAGTACATGGCATGGCCTGCACAGCAAGAGGCTGGCGGCCCGAACATCAATAATGCTGCAGCATCATACCGCCCTCGCGCCGTATTTCAATCTTTACGGTGCTGTATACCCGTCATCATCCAAGCTGTGGGGTGAGAATGCTATTTTTTCACCGGGTGATCGCGGCGATACAACGTCCAGCTCTCTATTTCCTGCCCATTTGGCAAGGTACAGGTGGAATACTGGCCTTGAGGGTTCTGCTTGGCATTCAACTTACCGCCGATCTGGATACAATAAACATCCGCCGGGTTTGCCATGCCGACATTTTTATCCACTTGCGGTGGTAATGGGGCCTCACGATTGCTCGGCACAGGGTTCACCTGCTCAGGATGATTTGATGTGGTACACCCAGACAGTAAAACAGCACCAGCAAACAGAGAAAGCATCAGCAACTTTTGCATTGATATTCGCCTGTATTTTAAGCGTTAAAATAGTATAGAAGCAGCAAAATAGTTTGCTGTTTAGAGAGAAAATCAGAACTGCCAACGTAACCAGCCGAAGAGAACATTACCATTATTGTAGGTGCCGGGAATATAGGTGGCCTGGAAGGTAAGTTGCTGATAACCGATAGAGGCCAATGGTAACGGAGCTGGAATCGGAATATAACTCCAATTATCGCGCGCCGTCACACTGGCGGTAAACCCGAGACCTAAGCGAAAATCCTCTCCCGCCACCGGGCGCCAGATTTTCTCATAGGCATAACCGCCAATCGGTTCCCATTTATTGAACGAGTCCTTAAATGCCATAAAGTAAATAGCGTGCCAGTCGCCATCTTGATCAAAACGGGAAATGCCGTAGCCCGCCCCCCAAGGACGTTCATTGTAAGAGTCAAGTTTTTCCTGGTCGTAAGTCCAACGGTTATGCCAAGTAATGACGGGCAGATAAAACTCTTTATTCGGTGAATTGTTCCAGGTTTCCGCTACATTGCTGGTAAAGCGCCCCCACCAGCCAGACTCTGGTTGAGCTTCCCTATTGCTATTTTCGGAACTAACCTCGGCATAAGAAGGTAGTGCAGAAAACATCAATACCAAACTAGAGGCTAAAAGGGTCTTGCCAAAAAACATTATGAAATCCCTGTCATAACAAAGCTGGGGATTTTACTGAATTCACTATGAGCAAATCAAGCGGTTTCAAGTTGCGGGGTTGGTACCTTTTCTTCCCCGCAACTTGAATAAAATTAACAGTAAAACATCAGCTTAAATCAACATCTTTGCTGCCAAAAAGCCAAGTTAAAATAAAACCGGCGATGTAAGAGATGAACAGACCAGCAATATAAACCATCATGCCGGCAAAAATGCCTTTCGCTGACGTCATCAAGGGGATAGACACCAGACCCGATGGGCCAAATACCGTATTCAGCCCCACCGGCAGCCCCATCCAGGCAACCAGACCAATAAAGAACCCGCCAACCGCACCACCTAAACAAGCGGTAACAAACGGCTTCAAACGCGGCAACGTCACCCCATAAATCAGAGGCTCGCCAATCCCCAACAGCCCAGGGAAGATGGCCCCTTTAATCTGGGTGCGTAACAAGGAACCTTTCGGTGAACGGAAGAACAGTGCCAATGAAGCCCCAACCTGCCCTGCCCCTGCCATCGCCAGGATTGGAAACAGTGAGTTAAAGCCCTGTGCATCCATTAACGCGAAATAAACCGGTACAAAGCCTTGATGGATACCAAAAACAACCGCGATCAAGAAAAGACCCGCCAGGATGGCCGTTCCAAACGGGTTACCGTTCAGGTGCATAAACAACCAGGACATACCTTTGAACAGTTCACCACCGATCGGCATGATGACCACAAAAGTAATCGCACCCGTAATCAGTAAGGTAATGGTTGAAGTCAGGATCATATCCAGATTATCGGGAATAAACCGGCGTACCTGCCGTTCAATCCACGCCCCCATGATACAGGCCAGCAACACACCAATAATATTGCCGCGAGGATCAATGGTTAGCCCAAAAAAATCACTCATGCCGGCATAGTAGCCAACCGTACCTTCCGGCACGTAGCGCAAAATAAACAGTGAAGCGATGATCGCCCCATTGACGCCAGTACCACCAAAGGCTTTTTGCGTGTTAAAGCCAATCAGAATGCTCAGGAAAGTAAACAGACCGATGCTAAACACCTTCATGTAAGCCATCAGCCCTTTTAACCAAGCTGCTGGGGCGACTCCCTCTACCACCAACGTTTGCTGTAACAGCGTGGAGATCCCCAATAACAGGCCTGCGGCGATAAACCCCGGGATCAGTGGTGTAAAGATAGTGGCAAATTTGGTCAGGAAATTATGTACTGCGCTATTTTGCTTAGACTTCATCTGCTGCTTTTTCTGACTGGCCAGCGCTTGTAAGTCAAGCTGTGGCTCACTGTCAGACGCTTGCTGTGGTGCATCCGCCAGCAGGGCATTCATCATCTCACTTGCGGTCTGCGCTTTACCCGGGCCGAGGATGATCTGCAATTGGTCATCACCATTCACTACCCCCATCACTCCGGGTATTTTTTTGAGTTCCTCTAGCTGGATATACTCACGATCTTTTAACGTTAGACGCAGTCTGGTCATGCAGTTACCGCAGATAACGATATTTTTACTGCCCCCCGTCAAGTGTAAAATCTGCTCTATCATAGAAACGGTTATTTTAGCCATGTTATGCCTGTATCCCTTGCAGCGTTTTACGAATAAACCCTTTGTTTTTACTCAGCATCTCCCCTGCTTGTTGCGCAGATAGCCCACCCAGGACCATCACAATCGCAGTTTTACAGTGGCGATGACATTCATTGAGTGCTTTTTCAGCCTCTTCAGGGCTACACTCCGTGGCTTCAACCACGATGTTGACCTGGCGTTGAACCAGCTTGGCGTTAGTGGCTTCAACATCAACCATCAGGTTACTATATACCTTGCCACTACGGATCATCGCACCCGTAGTGATCATATTAAGGATCAACTTCTGAGCCGTTCCCGCTTTCATGCGTGAGGAGCCAGTGACCACTTCCGGGCCAACCACGGGTTCAATCGCGATATCGGCTGCTTTGCTCATTTCACTGTTTTGATTACAGGAGATAGCAACAACGGTGGCGCCAACGCTACGAGCATAAGCCATTGCCCCTAACACATAGGGTGTACGGCCACTCGCTGCAATGCCAACCAATACGTCACGGGCATTGAAATCAAGATTGCATAAATCCTGCTTGCCCAATTCCGGGTTGTCTTCCGCATTCTCAACGGCTTGCAAAATGGCCGTATGACCACCAGCAATCAGGCCGATAACCAGCTCACGTGGCGTGCCATAGGTTGGTGGGCATTCACTCGCATCCAGAATCCCCAAGCGCCCTGAGGTGCCAGCTCCACAGTAAATCAGTCTGCCACCGTTAGCGAAAGCGTCCACCACCCGATCAACTACTGTAGCAACCTCTGGCAATACCGCTTCCACTGCAAGAGAGACTTTTTGATCCTCTTTGTTGATCACCGCCAACATATCGAGCGTCGGCAGGGTATCAATTTCAGCGCTGGCTGGGTTGCGGCTTTCTGTCATCATCTTGCTTAAATTAATCTTCATGGTGCTTCCATCTGTGTCGGTTTTCCGCCATGGTAAGGAATTATTTATTCTTAAAATGTGATGGAGGTCACGGTAAATCGATTCCTTTTTAGCCAGACATAAGGAATAAATTGCTAATATAAATGGGGGTATAAAGAGTGACAAAAATAACATTCCAAGTAAATTCAGCTAACTATACAAATGGAATAGTTATAGCCAACATAGGAATAATCTATACCCAATTTTTCCAAACTATCACTGCACGCAGTCTATAGCGGCAACTTGCATAAATTAAAGTGTTTATACACACAGGGGAGTATTTTCAATGTCCGTGCTAACCCAAATCACCTGGTTATTACCAGAACTTGCTGAAAATCAAAAAAAAATTGCAAAATATATTTTAGATAACCCTGAATCGATACTGAATATCTCTTCTTCTCGCTTTGCTGAAGCAGCCGGAGTCAGCCAGTCTGCCATCGTAAAATTCAGCCAAAAAATCGGCATGAAGGGCTTCCCGGCACTGAAGATTGCCATCAGTGAAGAACTGGGTAGAAATAACCTCTTCAAATCTTATCCACACCAGGCTTTGCATAACACCATCTCATCGGAAGATTCACTGATGGTGATGGCGCAAAAACTCGCCCATGAAAAAACCATGGCTATCCTGGAAACCACCAAAAGAATTAATTTCTCTGTTTTTCATAAAGTTATCGATATTATCAATAACGCTAATCGTGTACAGATTGTCGGGATTTGGGGGTCAGGGCTGACAGCAAAAGATCTCAGTTACAAATTGCAGAAGATAGGTATTCTCAGCCTTGCAGAAGCCGACCTTCATGTGCAACTTGCCACGGCCCAGGCCCTGACGCCAAAAGATGTACAAATTGTTCTGTCGTTCAGTGGTAAAAGAAAAGAGATGCGCCTCGCCGCCACCATGGCAAAAGAGAAAGGGGCAAAGGTCATCGTTATCACCGGTGACCCATCGACTTCGTTGGCCAAGATAGCCAATTATGTGCTGGAAAGTGTCTCGGATGAAAATGAGTGGCGCAGTTCTTCTATCTCTTCCCGGACAGCGCAGAATACGCTGACCGATTTAATCTTCCTGGCCTTGATGCAACGGCGTAAAGAACTTGCCAAACCGCTGGTGCGCAATGCCAGTATGACCATCAATAAGCTGGAGGGTTAAATCCCCCCACGGTTGTCTGGTTAAGCTGAGTGAGTACCCGCTACATGGTGTTCAATTGAAAGGCGGAAACCCTGTGCTACGCTTATACCCAAGTCATTAAAACGATACTTGAAATTGCAGAACGTAGAACAATCGCTGTTCCTCCCCACCAACAGCACAGTAAGGATAAAAAATGAATTTTGAAACTCAGTCAGTTGGCAATGTCTTGGTGGTCTCGCCCTTGAGCCGGCGACTAGATGCCTCCCTGTCAATGCAATTTAAAGAAGAGATACAAGCCATGATCGTACAGGGGAGCAATCGTATTTTACTCGATTTTAGTCAGGTCGATTTTATTGATAGTAGTTGCTTAGGGGCATTGGTCTCTCTATTGAAAACCTTGCAGGGTAAGGGCCAACTCGCCATTTGCTCATTGAACAGTAATATTCAAGGCATGTTCAAATTAACCCGGATGGATAAGATATTTACTATCGGAGTTGATCAGCAGACTACATTACAACAAATGTCCCAGCAGTAGATTAATACTAAAGGAAGACTCATTATGAAAGCCATGATCCTTGCCGCAGGAAAAGGAACCAGAGCCAGACCATTGACCACTGTACTGCCCAAACCGATGATCCCATTAATTCGCAAACCAATTATGGAATCCATTGTTGAGCATTTAAAAAAGCATGGCTTTAATCAGTTAATGGTCAATACCAGCTATCTGTCTGGTGATATAGAAAATTATTTCCGCGATGGTCATGCCTGGGGCGTGGAAATGGGCTACTCCTATGAAGGGGTGATGGAAGGCAATACCTTTGTCGATAATGTGCTGGGTTCAGCGGGTGGCATGAAGCACATCCAGAATTTTTCAGGCTTTTTTGATGATACGTTTGTCGTGGTGTGTGGCGATGCATTAATTGATGTGGATTTCGGTAAGGTGTTGGCTTTCCACCGTGCCAGAAAAAGCGTTGCGACGCTGATTATGCGCCCAGTTCCTGTCGATCAGGTCAGTAAATACGGTATTGTGGTCACCGATGAGCAAGGGCGTGTCAGTAAGTTTCAGGAAAAGCCTAAAGCACAAGATGCGTTGTCAAATAACGCCAATACCGGCATTTATGTTTTTGAGCCTGAGATCTTTGACTATATTCCTGATGGTGTTGAATACGATATCGGTAGTCAGTTGTTCCCTAAACTGGCTGAAATGGGGGTTCCTTTCTACGGTATCTCTTTGCCATTCCAATGGGTTGACATTGGCTCGTTGCAGGATTTCTGGCACGTTAACCGGATGATCCTTAATCGGGAATTGCCTGATTATCCGATGCCGGGGATCCAAATCGCGCCGCAAATCTGGTGTGGTTTAAATGTTAACGCTGATTTTTCCACCCTGGATATTGAAGGGCCGGTCTATATTGGCAGCAGTACCGAAATACAACCCGGTGTGACCATTAAAGGGCCGACGATTATTGGTGCAGGTTGCCTATTGGAACAGGGTGCGGTGATTGAACAAAGCTTTATCGCCGACTATACCCGGGTAGGGAGTATTGCTCATTTGAATCAGCAGATGATTTTTGCTGGTAAAGTCATTTCGCCGGACGGTATCGCTATCGATTTATCCGAAGCGGGTTTGAACTGGCTGATCGATGATAAACGGCGTACCGATATTGTCACCGCAGAGAAATCATTATTTAACGAGTTACTCTCTGCATTCTAACCGCACTTACCGAGCGAAATAGAGGGGCAGACCGGTGAGTCTGCCCTTATTACAGAATGCGTTGGTTGGGGATCGCTATTCGGTTATTGTAACTTTGCCAACATCTCTTTCGTTACCAGCACAATGCCGTTTTCAGAACGATAAAATCGGCGGCTATCCTCCTCGGCATTTTCACCGATCACCATTCCTTCTGGGATCTGGCTCGCCCTGTCAATAACACAGCGACGTAACCGGCAAGAGCGCCCGACATTAACATCCGGCAACAGGACACAAGAATCCAGTGAGCAGAACGAGTTAACCCTAACCCGCGAGAACAAGACCGAATTCACCACGGTTGAACCGGAAATAATACAACCTCCGGAAACCAGCGTATTCATCGTCATGCCATAACTTCCAGAGTGGTCTTGCACAAACTTGGCAGGCGGCAAGGGTTCGGCATAAGTGCGTATTGGCCAGTTGCGGTCATACATATCCAGTTCAGGGGTCACTACCGCTTGGTCCAGATTCGCGCGCCAGTAGGAATCCAAGGTGCCGACATCACGCCAATAATCAGGTGCGCCAGGGGCTGAAGAGACACAGGAGAGTGAGAAAGGATGTGCCCAGACCTGACCTTTGGCCGTGATCTTCGGCAAAATATCCTTGCCGAAATCATGACTGCTGTCGTTATCGAGATGATCATTTTCCAATAGTTGGAAAAGAAAATCCGCGTTAAATATGTAGATCCCCATACTGGCCAGGCTGCGGTCCGGTTTACCCGGTAGTGTTGGCGGCACTTCGGGTTTCTCCCAGAATGCTTTTACCCGCAAATCTTCAGCTACTTCCATCACCCCAAAGGCGGTTGCATCCTGCTTGGAGACCTCAAGGCAAGCAACAGTACAAGGGGCTTCACTCAATACGTGCTCCAGTAACATGCGCGAGTAATCCATCTTGTAAATATGATCACCCGCTAAAACCACGATGTACTCAGCACGATAACGCCGGACAATATCCAGATTCTGAAAAATAGCGTCAGCGGTACCGCTGTACCAGTGATCAATCCCTGCCCGCTGTTGAGCCGGTAACAAGTCAACAAACTCATTCATCTCACCATTGAGAAATGACCAGCCATGCTGAATATGTTGCAACAAGGTATGAGATTGATATTGCGTAATCACACCAATACGGCGCATCCCCGAGTTGAGACAGTTGGAAAGAGCAAAATCAATAATGCGGTATTTTCCCCCAAAGTGTACCGCAGGCTTAGCCCGAACTGACGTCAGGTCTTTAAGCCGGGTACCTCGTCCTCCTGCCAGCACCAGCGCTACCGCTTTGTTCGGGAGTTGCCTTGCCAGCATGGCTTTGTGCCTGTCGTCTAACATGTGCATTTCAAACTCCTTATTTTTGCCAATACCATTTGCATCACCGCCAATGTCCGCACATCACCCCGATCCAGTTAGCGGTAAAAAATACTCACTAGCACTGATTATCAATCAGATTACTTAATGATATTGCGAGTCTTATCAAAATTAACCCAATACCTAAGTATTTTTTATGAAATACCACCACTAGTGCTTGAATTCTAATCACTCTTTTTTCGGGATAAGTGAATCATTTTGATAGCCATGGTGGTACAAGTGGGTGGAGATGGGATAGCAAATATGAAAACGCCCACGGCCAAATAAGGGCCATGGGCGTCGGTACCGTTTGCTAGTTAGAAGGCCAAGCTACCTCACGGCCTACTGCATTTCGGGCTTATTTTACTGGACGAGCCTCGATAACCAGTGTTTCCAGTGGTTTCAGTGTCACCACTACCGGTTTAATGTAATTGGCAGGGAGTGTCACATTGCTACCGTAGACCGTTTTTAACATGAAACGGCTGGTTTCCCCTTGGGGTATTTCAAAACTCTTGGTGAGATCCAGATAGTAGACCTGTTCCTTATCGGATGGATTACGCAGACCAAAGATCGCCTTTTTGTTACTCCATGATGCCCAACCGTATGGCTCCAACAAAGTCGGGTTGCCACCTATCCAGTGGGTATCCACCAACACATCGCTGTTAGCCCGCGACCATTTCGCTGCTGTGGCCAACGTATCCCATTTGACGCTGTTGAGCATGGATGGCGTGATATACATCTCCTGCAACTGGGTTCCTGTGGCAAAGTAGCTCCACACCTGGTCTGCAAAATCATGGTCAGTTTGGACTTTCTCTAAACCATAGTAGGCGTTTTCCGCACTGACAATGCCGTGATACATCAGTGAATTAAGCGGGAAAAGAGGGCCTTTTTGCACAATAGAGCGGTAAGTTTCAGCATCACGGTAGGTGATCCATTGCTGTACCGCTGAGCCTTGACCATACAGGTTGATATCATCCCCCTGACGCCAAATTGAATCCGCGTAAAACAACCACGAGGGGCTGGCATTGGTGCCGGTTGTCAGGTTGATAAACAGATCTTTATTTACCTCCCGCATGTTTTTAATCAGCTCGATAGAAGCATCAAAGTCGGAAGCAAATTGACTGCCTGGAATATAGGAATTGGCATTACCCATACCGTCCAGCTTAAATGAGGTAATATGCTCATCTTTGATGAGGTTACCTATCTGCTGGTTGAAGTTATGGAAATAATTCGGCCCAGAGAGGGCAAACTTGCCATCAACGGTTTCAAAACCATTCTCTTTAGCATGGGAAACCCGCACATCAAGCGGTTTGTTATAGCCACCCCAGGGTGAAAGCCACAAGCCAACCGAGGTGTGCCAATCATCTGCTTTCGCTTTTATCGCCCCAAAACCCTGTTTAAACGCCGGGCCAAATAACCACTTACCCGTCAGGTCATCCCAACCATCATCCAGCAGAAAACCATCCAGTTTTACACCCCGCTTTTTGATCAACTCATCGCCATAACTCTCTATTCGGCTAAGCACATCTTGCTCGGTATAGGGGGTAAAAAAGCCAATATCCATCCAACTGTTGTAGTGCAGATAAGGTTGGTACGGACGAGGACGCATAGCATTAATGAACTGATTCACACTACGGCGTAGTTGGTTTTGCTCCTCGAAAGTGCCGAAGTAGAGGGTATAACTGACGGGTGCATCGGGTTTGATGGGGGTTTTCAATTCAACGTTAAAATTCGTGGTGGCTTCATAGGCGAAAGTATTGACGATAGGCTTGCTCGGCATCATAAAAAAGCTGTCGGCAATAATGGGGGAACTGTTAATTGCCCCATCAACATAAGGTGCTTGTGACTGCCCCTTGGTGGGAAAGAAGGTAATTTTCGCCACATCGCGGGGTTGACCTTTGGCCTGCAAGGTATAGTCAATACTGGCATATTTCCCTTTCAGAACATTTAACACCACGCTGACAGCAAAATCGGGATGGTCAAAGTCTACCTGAATGGCATCCTCCTTCAGATGAACCTTTTTGATCTTAAAGTCAGCGGCATGGATCACTTGATCATTAGGCAGGGTAAGAAAAAAGAGCTCCTTCGGCGCCAGTTTATGACGGGACACGGTATCCGTTACCGACACCGCAGCGTTACTGTCATCAAACAAAATGGCGATATTATTGTTATTCAGTGGGTACTGTGTAGCTAAAGAGACATTGCTGGCAAGCAGCAGCAATAACACGCTTTTTATCACTGGTTTCATCAAAGGATCCTTTTTTCTTCTTGCTTCTGATTATGTTGTTCGGGTTATGCCCAAATGAAGACCTGCTTCATCCATCCATCAATCAATCAATGGCAGTGAATACTCAAGAGGCATTGGCAATTTGCCGAACCAGCTTGTCAGCCGAACCGCAAACTGTGATTTTGCTACGAACCACCTCTTTCATTGCATCCATCCCAACACGCATGTAATAGCGTGGATCATTGCCTTGCGGGTTATCGATAAACCACGCTTTCACTGCGCCAGCGAAAGCAATTTTGAGTTCAGTGGCCACATTGACCTTACAAACTCCCAGTTGAATCGCCCGTCGCACCAAGGCGTCAGGGACATCACTAGCACCATGAAGCACCAACGGAATAGAGACCATTTCACGAATTTCCGCCAGACGTTTGAAGTCAATATTCAGGCGTTGGGTGTAAAGGCCATGGGCGGTGCCAATCGCTACAGCCAGGCTATCAACACCGGTTAAAGTGACAAAGCGGCTGGCTTCTTGCGGGTCAGTCAAGAAGGTACTTTCGGCGTCAACGCTCATATCGTCTTCCACCCCACCCAAGCGGCCTAATTCAGCTTCAACACTGCAATCATAGCGATGGCAAAACTCCACAACCGAACTCACCAGATTAACGTTCTCAGCAAATGGAAAGTGGCTGCCATCAATCATCGCACTACGAACGCCCGCCTTAACTTTATTGCTGATATCAGCCAAAGATTCATGGTGGTCAAGGTGCAGCGCCAGCGGCATATCGTAGCTTTCCGAGTAGGCTTCACACAGTGCGTAAATTTCACTAAACGCAATATGTTTGAAGGTACCCGGCGTGCCCGCCAAGATCACCGGTGATTGCATCTCTTGGCAGACGTCGAGGATCGCCTGGATGGTTTCCGCATTGTGAATATTGAACGCAGGCACCGCATAACCTCTGGCCTGAGCGTCTTGCAGCAGATATTTGGTAGAAATAATGCTCATGGGATGATCCTCTTAGCCTTTCCAGGGATGAATAACTACACCTTGCACCACACGGTTTACCGTACCGCTGGCGGAAGGGGTATCCGGGGTAATCCCCGCTTTAATGGATTCGGTCAGTGCAAAGATTTGGGCATAGATCAGGAAGCAGAATGCCTGCTCAATGTCGAGAAAATCGCGGGATGCAGGCAATAGAATAGAGGGGCCAGCGTCAATTTCCGGGCTGGTGGTAGCAGAAATCGCCACTACGCGCATCGCCTGTTGCTCACGGCGCAATTCCGCTAGCAAATCCAGGTCATACTGACGGGTATAAGGATGGTTGGACACCAACACCACGACCAGGGTTTCCTTGTCAACCAATGATTTAGGACCATGGCGGAAGCCCGTAGGTGAATCGTAAAATGCAGCCAGTTTACCGGCGGTCAACTCCAACACCTTCAGTGCCGCTTCGCGCGCGACCCCCTGTAGGCCACCACTCCCCAGGTAGACGATGCGTTTAAATGGCAGATCGCCAAATATCATCTCACTGAAATCCCCTTGGGAATCGATAATCTGTTCACTACGCGCCGCAACATCGTTGAAAGTGCGGCTATTGATCACATCAGCGGCAAATACCGCCAAACAGCTCACCATCATGGTAGTGATACTGCTGGTCATGGCGAAGCCACGATCATGAGTTTGGGCTGGCATCAGTAACGCCAATGCATTATCACTTTCAGTGGCGCTTTGATACAGGCTTCCCGCTTCGTTGCAGGTAATCACCAGATGGTGACAGTTGCGCACAATCTGGTTAGCCAGGTCGACGGCGGCAACGCTTTCAGGGCTGTTCCCTGAACGGGCGAAAGAGACCAGCAATGTAGGTTGGTCAGCGTACAGATAATCGGCAGGGTTGCTCACCAGGTCCGTCGTGGGTATCGCAACCACGTTGTTACCGGTATGACGGGCCAACCAAGGGGCTATCATATCACCGATAAACGCCGAGGTTCCGGCGCCCGTCAGCACAATTTTCAGTGCCTGATTCTGCAACAGCGGCGCTAGGAAAGCATCGATAGCACCACGTAAACTGTCGATATTTTTTAACGATTGTAACCAACACGCGGGTTGTTGACGGATCTCTTTTTCGGTCCAGCTCGAGGTGTTAGCTGCGTAGGTTTTACTCATCAGTCGGTCCTTAGTCAGGCATATTCAATGGGGTAGCACGAAGCAAAGTGTAATCATCGCAAAGTGCAATCATCTTTCATTTCGTTTTGTTTGATTCACTGAGTACACCCCTAGAAGCTACACAAAACGAAATGCAAGATCAACCACAAAAAGAAAGAAAACAAAACACAAAGATAAATTAACAGCTCCGTTATCTTTCCTTTTCGCTGGCCCGTTATTAAAACATCAACAAAATCATGATTAGAAAACAAAAAGAAAGCCCCATGCGACAGCATGTCACCGAACAGCATGGAGCAAACGAAAGTACTAAAGGGGAACGGCCACGCCATTAAGCCAAATATTTTGCAACCGAAGCCGACTATCAAGGGCTATCACGCTGGCATGCTTGCCGGGAGAGATCGAGCCTATCCGGTCATCCAGGCCCAATAGGCGGGCTGGATGTAGCGAAGCCATGCGGATGGCATCTTCTGCCGACACACCCACCTGATCGACCAGATTGCGCACGGCAGCATCCAGCGCCAAGGTACTGCCTGCCAAACTACCGGAAGCGGTTCGCACCACACCATCACGCATCGTGACTTGATAACCACAGATAGCGTAATCACCATCTGGCATTCCGGCGGCACGCATCGCATCGGTAATCAAGATAATGCGGTTTTTGGCACAGCGGCAGGTGATGTCCATCACTGCCGGATGAAGATGATGACCATCGGCAATCAGCTCCAACCAGGCCTGTTTGTCAGTCAAACCCGCCCCCACCATGCCGGGGTCACGGTGGTGCAGGCCACTCATGCCATTAAAGCAGTGCACCAGTCCGTCGGCGCCAGCAGCAAAGGCACTCATGGTTTGGTCATAAGTGGCCGCGCTATGGCCAAGCATGACGCGAACACCACGGCTTTTCAGGTGTTTGATTGCCGCCAGCGCCCCCGGTTTTTCTGCCGCCAAGGCGACCACTCGTAAGGTGTTATGTGAAATATCAATTAACCGATCCAGTTCGGTGATATCCAGTTCACGAAATAACTCCGCTGGATGAGCTCCCCGGTTGTGCGGTGTGAAGTAAGGCCCTTCAAGATAGCTGCCCAATATCACCGCACCGGCATTATCGCTGTGCCGATAATGAGCAATACGTCGCAGTATGTTTTCTATCTCTACCAATGGTGCGGTTACTGTGGTTGGTAACCAATAACCGACACCTTCACTCGCTTTGTGTAACGCCAGTTTATCCAGTACACCGGGCTTATCATCCATGACATCAAGGCCTGCGCCCCCATGCACGTGAAGATCGATATAAGCGGGACACAACAACTCGGCATCCCGCCGCGTGACATTGATGGGGATGGGCTCAATGGTGGTAATAATACCGCCTTCGATACGCAATTGATGGTCGTCCAACCAGCCGTGATCAGTCAGGACTCTTCTGGCTCGCAGCAGCACACTCATATCCCCTCTTCGACCGCTTCTGCTGTACGTTGGCGAGCCATTTCATCCACCAAGCTGGTTAAACCACGGTGCCCACACTCCAGTGCCATTTCACGAAACGCTTCACTGCTCAATCCATCTCGCTCCAGCGCCATCTCTAACAACAGTTGTAGATTGATGCCAGTCAGCACTTCACGCCCAGGTTTCTGCATCGCCAGGGTTGAAGCCACACGAAACGGGGTACCGCCCAGTAAATCAGTTAAAAAGATCACCCCATCGCTCTCATCAAGCTGGGCTAGTGCCTCTTCAAACTGGCGGGTCAGCAGTGCCGTGGTTGAGCTTTCTGGAAAATCGATGGCGATAATCTGTGGCTGCTCACCGAGGATCTGATTCATCGCCTTTTCCAAGCCACTGGCAAACCCGCCGTGACCGCTCAGAATAATACTTAACATCTTCTCTCCTATTTTTTCAGGGCATTACAGAAAGTGGGCAAACTTTCCGACAATCGCCAATAGCACCGTGATGGCAATCAGACGTAGCGGACTCCAACCACGACGCACCAGGGCGTACATCATCAGGGTGTAGACCAGTGGCAAAAAGGCGGGCATCAGCTTGTCGATCACATCAGCCTGCAGTTTCACGACGGCATCCCCAGCTTTAATTTCCAGCGTGGTGGACAGACGCACATAAGTGGCTACCAGCGCGCCAATCACCGTCATCCCGATGATGGAGGCAGCGTGACCCACTTTCCGGGTGTTGGCTTTAATCAGCGGGATTGCCGCCACCCCTTTGCGATATGCATAATGAGCAAGGCCGAAACGCAACCCGAGATGGACAACGTTAAACATCACCAAGAACACCACCGCACCAAGGATTGAACCTTGCAGTGCCAGGCTGGCACCAATACCGCCACAAATTGGCAGCAGGGTAAGCCAGAACATGGCGTCACCAATCCCACCAAGGGGTGCCCCTACAGCAATTTTGGTACTCTGGATACTGTTCACATCCTGCTTGGAACGCTCCATCGCCAGGATAATGCCAATCACGAAGGTGACCAGGAATGGGTGGGTATTGAAGAACCCCATGTGGCCTTTCATGGACCGAGCCAGGTCACGTTGGTTGGTATGGATCTTTTTCAGCGCCGGAAGCAAGCCATACAGCCAGCCGCAAGCCTGCATACGCTCATAGTTGAACGAGGCCTGCAACAACATGGAACGCCAAGCGACACGGTTGATATCCTGCTTGGTTAATTCCACGCCAATGGTTTGATCTTCATAGATATCGTCTTTCCCGCCACTGTTCAGGGATTGTTGTTCGCTGGCTTGTGACAAAGTTTGAGTATTAGATACCATCTTCGAATTCCTCTTTCTGAATACGGGAAGGTTGCGCGGGAGCCGGGTCCTTACGCATTAACTCCATCAGAGCCATGGCAAGTGCCGCAGCGGCAATCGCCAGCACTGGCAAATTCAGCCAGGCAGCCCCGACAAAGCCGAGAATGAAATAGGGGATATAGGCATTTTTCATCATGATCTTCAGCAGTACGGCAAAACCAATGGCTGGCATGATGCCACCTGCAACACCGAGGCCTTCGATCAGGCGCTCCGGCAGTACGTCAATTGCCGTCTTGGCGTGTTCAGCACCGAAGTAAATCGGCATAAAGGCGCACAGGAAGTAAAAAACACCCAGCGCCAAGAGCGCCAAGTAGTTGATGCGCTCAATCCCTTTGGTATCGGCACTGGCCGCCATGCGATCAGCCCGTGACATCACCCCCGACATAATAGAGAACAGGAAGGTAATGCCCATCTGCACGGCAACGGCAAATGGCACCGCCACCCCGACGGCAACTTCCGGTTTTACCCCAGTGGTGATGGCAAAGGCGGTACCCACAATGGTGCCGATAATCACGTTCGGCGGTTGTGCACCCGCCAGCGGTGCTAGCCCCATCCACACCAGTTCCAAGGTTCCCCCGGTCAGAATACCGGTATGCAAGTCGCCCAGAATCAGGCCAACCAAGGGCCCCAAGACCACCGGACGGTGCATATGCGTCAAACCATTGAACATATCCAAGCCGGCAATAAAGGCCAGGACACCTAGCGCTACTGCTTGTAATAAGCTGATTTCCATAACAGATACCTCAGAGAAGTTTGTAAAGATCCTGAGCCGGCTCAGTGGGAACGCCCTGGACAAAACACCCTACGCCAGCCTCTTTCAGGCCGTTGAACGCAGCAATGTCCTGCTCATCTACCGAAACGGTTTTGGCGATTTGCTGTTTGCCGTCGGCGTAGTGCATATTGCCGACGTTGATACGTGGTATCGGCACATTGCCGTTGACCAACGTGAGGAAATCTTGCGGGTTTTTACACACCAGCAAAATTTTCTGGCGGTCGGCGGCACGATGAATGTTGTCAATTACCTTCTGCAGCGACCAGAAACGCACGGCAATCCCTTCGGCAAGCACCATCTCCATCAGGTTTTGCTGCACGCTATCTTCCGCAACCTCATCGTTGGCGACGAGCACCAGATTAGCCCCGGCAAACCCGACCCACTGCACCCCCACCTGACCATGGATCAGGCGCTCATCAATACGGCTTAATACAATGTTTGGCATCTTTTTTCCTTATTATCATTGTGTTAAATCTATGCTTAGTTACTCATACAGGCAGCTTGATACTGGCGCAGCACATCCTGAATATGATCGATAATCAGCTCATGTGGCGTTGGGCTAAGCAGCCCCTCACGAACCCTTGCATACTGCAATGGCAGGTACTGGCTAATCAGTGGTAGCGGGATAGCCTCATTTGCCAGGTTGTTGATCAGCCGGGTATAAGCCCCTTCAATATCCTGATCAGGCCAGTAGTAACGTACGCGGTCAGAGTAGCTGTAGTTCCGAGCCAGACGTAACGTGCCCTGGTCACCGTGATAGTGCTGATGCCAGTATTGAGGGTGCTCCAGCATTACATGTTCTAAAACATCACGCAGACCTGAGCATTGATGAGCCGGGCGCAGTTCCTGTTCGATCGCTGCCAGTGAGAACAGCGCTTCGCGTAGTGCAAAAGTGAGTGCTGGCCCCACTTTCAGAATCGCAAAGTGGTGTTGCACCAGTTGTTGCAAGGCAAGTGGGGTTTGGTAATCGGTGGAGTGTGCTTCAAACACCATGGTACTTGAGGACTCAATCATCTGGCTCAACGCCAGTGCGTTCTGTGGCTGAAAATCAATCACCTGTGTATGATCAAACTCAACACCTGGTTGTACCACTAGCCCTATAATACGTGGCCATAAATCATTGAGCCCCTGTTGTTCAAAGGCATGGTGATGGGCTTCCAGCGTGGCTCTTGCAGCTTGTGGTGTCGTCACCGCCAAGGTACTCAAGGTTTCATGGGCCCCACCCGGCACCGGAACTTCGGTACCAATGATGTACACCAGGTCAGACTCGCCAAACTGCTCAATACAGGTTTGTTCGGCAATTGCCGCTAACCTGGCAGCGCGTTCGGCAACAATGGCGTCGGTTAACGGCACCGGGTCATCAGCGCAGGACATGCTGCAATCGAGATGGATTTTTTTGAACCCGGCGGCGACATAGCTCTGGATCAGCACCTCGGCCTTGGCCATGGCGTCACTGGCGTTTTGCTGCTGCCAGCGGTTGGGGCCGAGATGGTCTCCACCCAGGATCAACCGTTCGACAGGGAAATGCTGTTTATCTGCCAGTTGTTGAACGAAATGGCAAAAATCAGCGGGCGTCATTCCGGTATAGCCACCATATTGATCAACCTGGTTTGAAGTAGCTTCAATCAGCAATAGGGAGTCAGTGACCTTAGCATGTTGTATCGCAGCTTCGAGCACTAATGGATGAGCGGAACAGACTGCAAAAATGCCGTAACGAGGGTCTTGCTTATGATTGGCCACAAACTCGGTTAAATGTTTCACTTTCTTCTCCGCATGAGTTTATTCGTGCTTTGTCTTTCGATTTGTGTCGCCGGATAGTGCTTTATCGATAAATAAAAATAAATAGAAAGACAGTGAAATTGAGATCCGTTTCACAAAAGATACACAACGAAAGATAAAAAGTAAAGAAGTTGAAAGTATCTGCTTCTGCTTGGCTTGCTTTCCACTAAAAGAAAGGTATTAATAGAGAAACGAAATGAAGAGAAATGAAAAAAAGGACTTTATGAAGATGAACAACAGCGAACCTGTCCCAGATAAACGCATCATTGGTACCAGTGAAAGGCGCGAGCAGATCATTCAACGTTTACGCCAACAAGGTAGCGTTCAGGTTAATGATTTATCAGCTTATTTCTCTGTTTCCACAGTGACGATCCGTAACGACCTGGCCTTTCTGGAAAAACAGGGGATCGCAGTACGTGCCTATGGTGGTGCTCTGGTATGTGAACCATTAAATCCGGCATCAGAGCCTTCAGTAGAGGATAAAAGCACCCTGAATACTTCACTGAAACGGAGTATCGCCCGTGTCGCCGCAGACCTGATTAAACCGGGTCACCGCGTGATACTCGACTCTGGCACCACCACCTATGAGATCGCTCGCCTTATGCGCCAGCATCAAGAAGTGATCGTCATGACTAATGGCATGAATGTTGCTAATGCGTTGTTGGAAGCCAAGGGGGTTGAGCTGTTAATGACGGGGGGGCATTTGCGCCGTCAATCCCAGTCATTTTATGGCGAACAGGCCGACCAGTCTTTACAGAACTACCATTTCGATATGTTATTTTTAGGGGTTGATGCCATCGATCTGGAACGTGGAGTGAGCACTCACAACGAAGATGAAGCGCGTATCAATCGTCGTATGTGTGAAGTGGCAGAACGTATCATCGTCGTCACCGACTCCAGCAAGTTTAATCGTTCCAGCCTGCATAAAATCATTGATACCCAACGTATCCATATGGTGATCACCGACAGTGAGATTGCGCCAGAAAGCCTTGAAGGGTTGCGTAGAAGCGGCGTTCAAGTGGTGCTAGTGGGCAATTAAAGTCGGGGCTGTAGACAAAGGGACGCTGCTGGCCCCTCTGGTCATTGGAATGATGGGCAATGATGTTGTCTCTCATGCCCAGCAAACGATGATTTAATAGAGAGAAGGTGAACCTGCTGGGCGGGTTTTGAAACGGCGGTGCAGCCACAAATATTGTTCTGGGGCTCGCATAATCTCCTTTTCTACCACTTTATTCATATACGTTGCCGCCGCCACATCATCAGTGAGTGGGTAGCCTTCCAGTTCAGGTTGAATAAGCAGGTCATAACCTAAGGCATTGGGGCGACGAATCAAAACAACTGGTACCAGTGCCGGTTTAGCCATACGCACCAGCATAAAGGTGCCATTGGTGGTGGCTGCCTGCTCCACGGCAAACAGCGGAGCAAATACACTGCCGCGCGGGCCATAATCCTGATCAGGGGCAAACCATACTGCTTCACCACTTTTCAAGCATTGCACCATGCCCCGCAGATCCTTACGATCTAACATCGACTTGTTGGAACGCAAGCGGCCTTTGGTCTGCGCCCATTCCATGGCTTTGTTATTGTGTGGGCGATACATCGCCATCATCGGCTGACATAACCCCATCGCCCGGCCACCAAGCTCGAGCGACATAAAATGTACGCCAATCATCAGCGCACCACGACCACCCTGCTGCGCCTGATTCAAGTGTTCAAGACCTGAAACGCTGAACCAGCGCTTAACGCGTTTATCTGGCCAGAACCAGGCCATGCCGGTTTCCAGTAATCCCATACCAAGAGATTCAAAGTTACCAATAATTTGCCGTTCACGTTGTGCGCTATCCATATCAGGAAAGCATAATTCCAGATTACGACGGGTGATTGTTACTCGACGCTTCAGAAAACGCATTGAGGTGCGCCCCATCCACATGCCGAGTTTATGCATTAACGGATAGGGGAGTTGAACCAGCAGAAACAGCACCAAAAGGCCAAACCAAGTCAGCCAATAGCGTGGATGTAGCAAGGAAAGTTGGAAACTTTGTGAACGCTTCATATCGACTCTTATGCGTTTTAAGCAAACCCCTGTAGCGCATAAAGACTTGACTCTATTGCGTTACAACACTCAGACAACGGGTAATGATGATCGTTTAATGGCTATTGGTCAACTCTGCTGCCAGGTTATTCACTTACAGCAAGATGTGGTTTACTGATTGAGTAAAGGTTACCTATGTCCCTTATGGACAAGATTTATACACAATATTATCGACTTTCTGGTGGCTGTTTTATCAGTGCCTAGTGTTTAAGCAACTTCGCGACCAACCCCGCCGATAAACGACAAGACATAACACCGCTTATCCACTTGGGGCAATAGCGGATCCGGCTGCCCCTCAATATTTCATCCTGAACGCTTCAGCTATTTTTCCAATCTTATGCATATGGTTATTGTTACGTGCCATTTTATGCGCTTCGGGTTTCAGGATGATAATCAGCAGGTAGGCATCGGGATCCATGGCACCTTGGCAGTAAACCAGATGGGCCTGATCGCTGGTTCGTTTGAACTGACGTAAAAACTTAGGAAATGGGGCATCCGCATCGGCAAGATGAATGTGGGCCACTTGCTCTTCTTTTACCAAAGGATAGGTGCGGTCATCATCATAGAATGCATCACGACCCAATGTATCGGGCAACATACCGTCTTTTTTATAACAAAGAAAATCTGCCACCAAATCATCAAGCTCTTGCTGACTTAATTGTTGGCTAATTAGTGCTGACTTAATTGTTGGCTAATTAGTGCTGACTTGAATACTCTGATGCTCATTCCGTGAACTCAGTTAAATCCTTGCCAGAGGCATTTTGCAGCAGTTTCTTCCCACTATCCGCAATATCACTTAAACGCTCAGCCGTTGGCCTGAAACGCGCTACGGTATGAACCCTGCCCTGTTTTTCTTCTAATAGATCAATTAGCGCTTCAAACACCTTGGCACTGACCATGTAGCCAGCGGGACGGTTGTTCGACAGCACAGCGACAGGCTCGTCAATGAAGTATTTCGCCGGGTTTTTTCTTAACTCGGTGATGTTGATAGATTTTTCTGCGAGGATACGTTCCATAGAACACCTAAATTTGTGTTTTGTTGAATACATTATAATGTACATAAAAAATACATCAATTATATGTCTATGAAAAATAACGGTAACGGCTGGATGAAGTTGGTCACTGAGCGTGGCGTGAAATAGCCCACAAATAGATTGTTGCACTTCTTTTGTCGCTGAAAATTGCCTTGGTCGATCATCGGGAGTCGATCACAAAAACGCCCCCTTTCGACACTGAGGGTGGGGCGTTTTCGTTATAATCTTATGCTTTTAACTGAGCGCTGATTTGTTCCAGTGCCTTTGTCGCACATAGTGCGTCCAAGTGCCCGCCTGGCGCACCGGCAACACCGACCGCACCAACAACTTCATCCCCTGCTTTCACTGGCACACCACCACCTAACAGCAAGAACCCTGGAATATCTTTCAGGTTATTTGCCGCTGGTGTCTTTTGGCTGTTTTCCATCACTTGCCCGCTTGGGGTTTTAGTCGATAGTGCCGTAAAGGCTTTTTGCTCGCTGGCTTTAACCGTGTGCGGGCCGGCATTATCAGCACGTAACACAGTTTTGATGATACCCGCACGGTCAACAACAGTGACCGACACGTTGTAGCCATCAGCCTGACAAGCAGCAAGAGTACGGCTTGCCAAATCGGTGGCCAGCGCCTGAGAGATATTATGTTCCGTATTCAGACCTGCAGCAGAGGCTTGAGCTATCAAGCCAATGAATAAGGCGGATGTTAGGGCAATAGGCTTGATCATATAAAATCCTTATTGTTAGTGAAGTGATTTCATCACGGTACGGTTATGTTACGGCACTAAATGGTGAAAAAACACTCGGGTGACTACTCGTTTTGCTACGTATAATTACCTAGCCTGTTCACGATATGAGAGCGTTATATGGCCATAGTGTTGAAGTGGTAGACATTGACTAACATGAAAATCATCCAGAGATACATGCATATTTCACCGAGCCTCCAGCCTCGACAAACTTTAGCACGGCAATGATCTGATGCTCAGTAAATCGTGTTTTGCGCATAATACTCTCCTTTTTTGGCAAAAGATGTATGCCAGAAGGTCTATAAATGTGAATAGGTCTAATTTAAGGGATGATTACAGTTGCCACTTTAATCGAGATGCAGTTCCGCGAAACGCAGGGCCAAATAGTCGATCAACAGACGGACAGCAGGTAATAACCCACGTTTTGTGGGGAAGACAACATGGATTAACTCTCTAATAGGAGCCCATTCAGGTACCAACTTGATGAGTGAACCTTCTTTAAGCTGTTGGCTCACGACCATCAATGGTAGTTGCGCAATCCCTACACCGGCCATTGCCGCATCTCTTAGTACCATCCAGTCCATAGTGATAAAACGTGGGGTATGGTACACCACAGCCCGTATGTCATCCTGGTTGTAAAGTGTCCAGCAACTGGCTTGTGGCGATGGCCGGCTGAGACTGGGTAGCCGATTAAGTTCACAGGGTAACAAGGGGACCCCACCATACTGGTGAACCAACTTTGGGCTGGCAACCATCGATTGCCCACAATCGCTTAAAATACGCATAACCAGATTACTGTCCTGCAGCGGTGGTGGGCGCACGTAGATAGACAAGTCCACCCCTTCACTGATCATATCCACTTGCCGACTGGTTACTTCCAATTCTACTGTCAGCAGTGGGTACTGCGCCATAAAGTCAGCCAGCATAACGCCTACATGAGCCTGAACCAACGTCACAGGGCAGGTAATGCGAATCTTGCCACACGGCTCTGCCCTTACCGCCTCAATAGATTGTTGTGCGGCTTCCGCTTCGCTCAACATCGCCAAGCAATGTCCATAGTAGGTTTGGCCGATTTCCGTCACAAAGAATTGGCGTGTCGAACGCTTAATCAGACGAACGTGCAACCGCTCTTCCAGCATGGCAAGGCGGCGACTTAGCTTAGAGATAGGGATACCCAATGCCCGGCTAGCTGGCGCTAAACCACCATATTTCACGATTTGTACAAAGTAATAGAGGTCATTCAAATCCTGCATAATATCGTTCATCATTCTAAAAATAGAAAAGTGATAACCAAATTACCATACTACCGAGGGATGAAGTGTAAATCTATACTCTCTTAACAGTCGGCTGACATACCTGTCACCAAGTGCTAACCAAAAAAGGATTTGGGTATTCACAGTACGTTTCAGCATCATTAGATTGGAGATTATTCTCCCGGTAAGGACACTGTTTTCATACTTCACTCGTAGCAAACAAAGTCGCCCTTTCCTGATGCTTGATTACGCTGCTACCACTTTATTATTTCCGACGGGATCACCTAGAGAAAGTGGGGTTATTGTCCCTGGACAGCTGTAATGGGGGAAACTGGTGCGGGAATATGACATAAAAAATGCTATTCCACCCGATGAATATCTGAGACTCTGGTTATCACTAGTTAGTTTAAGCGCATTTACGCTGCCTGAAGGCGGGAACGCCATGTTAGCAATATTGTACGGTACGGTTCTCATAAATGTGCGTGTGATTACCAATAAAACCTTACTTATTTTAATAGTATTTACTTCAATAAAATGTAGTTATGAATTTATTTTGGTGAGTTAAAGATAATCAATCAGTTACTTATTCCTTAGGAGAATGTAATGAGCAAACCTTATATCCGTCTTGATAAAAATGATGCCGCCGTTCTATTTATTGACCATCAGGCGGGATTGATGTCTTTAGTCCATGATATTGAACCCGATAAGTTTATAAATAACGTGTTGGCTCTCGCTGATATGGCCAAGTATTTCAAGTTACCCAGCATTCTTACCACCAGTTTCGAGGTGGGACCGAATGGCCCAATGTTCCCTGAGATTAAAAAACTATTTCCTGACGCCCCTTATATTGCCCGCCCCGGTAATATTAATGCTTGGGATAATGAAGATTTCGTTAATGCCGTTAAAGCAACAGGTAAGAAACAACTGATTATTGCAGGTATCGTCACCGAGGTGTGTGTAACATTCCCGGTATTATCCGCTATAGAAGCAGGATATGACGTGTTTGTGGTCACCGACGCCTCCGGTACTTTCAACGAAATCACCCGCAATGCCGCATGGGATCGCATGTCGCAAGCTGGTGCACAACTGATGTCTTGGTTTGGCGTTGCTTGTGAATTACATCGCGACTGGCGAAATGATATTGAGGGCATAGGAACATTGTTTGCCAACCATATTCCAGACTACAGCAATGTAATGGCCAGCTACAACGCTGCAATAGCTAAAAAATAAACAACGATCTCATGGTTTGAGATCATTACAGACAAACAATACCGAATACCGAATACCGAATACCGGGACAAAAATACTATGACTGTTTCATCGAAAATCGTATCCACCGTCGAAGCATTACAAGCGGTACTTGAAGACAATACCTGCCAGCACATCATTGTACGTGGTGCCCTTTCCAAGCTGCCCTCCATCCGCTTGGCCCCGGGCAAGATACTGAGTGGTGAGAATGAAGAAGCAAAGCTGTTGTTTGCCCAAGGCGTCGATGGCCTGCAACTGACTTGCGACAACCAGGTTACAGGGCTTTATCTGGAAACATCAGTTGATAAACGGGCTATTTTTAACGATACCCAGCTTGATAACTTAGGCCGACTGCAGCTGAGCCAAATTTCTACTATTGGACAAGTGCAAATTCTTGCACAGGACAAAGTCCGCGCTGGGCATGTTGAGGTCGACGGGTTGGATGTGATTGCAGCGGATACCCGTGCGCTAAATGAAAAGCCCAATGGCTATGGGGTTAATGTGACCCAAGGGGCATTCACATTATGGAACACACAGAGCGACCAAAGCGTTATGATCACCGCAAACCTGGTTGGCCTTTCTGCCGGTAGAGCCAACGCACCGGTGTTTGGCAGCGGTATCTTTGTCAGTGGTTCTTTAAACGGGGGCAAACTCAGTGCCCCCCTCCTTGAAACCCGAGCCGTCTACAGCGATGGCAAAATTGCGCCAGGGACGCCAAACCAGATTACCGGTGGTGTCTTCACGGTATATAACGCTTTCGTCGATGTGGTCCGCAACAAAGGCCCAGTAGTGACCTACGGTGTCAACGATATGGTGCTGGATAATTGGGGCAGCGTTGACCTTTGGGAGGCAGAGGCCAAACTGACTTCATATGGCCCTAGCGGCATCGGTTTTGTCAATTTCGGCAATGTGAATGAGCTGTATGTACGTGCCCCGATTGAAACCTTCGGTCAGGGCGCTCGTGGGTTTAACGTCTATGACGGCTGCGTGAATGTCGCCGAGTTCGATCGTATCACCACGCATGCGGATGGTGCCATCGGCATTCAGATCAGCAAACCGATTGGCCGCCTGTGTGTGCACCGGGGCATCGAAACCTTCGGGGGTACCGGTGACTCATTAGTCAAAGGGGTGGTTGTCACCTTATCGGCCATTGCTCTCAGCGTTAAGCCTGGTGGCTCGGTACAAGAAATTGAAATAGATGGTGGCGTGATGGCCCATGGCAAGGACATTAACAAGCTGGAAATTCTTGGGACGGTCAATGCATTACGTATTGGTCATGTCACTACAACCGGCAATTAATTAACCACTGACAAGCCAGCTCTATTTTTGGGGCTGGCTTGCGGCTAGAAAGTGATTTTTTAAAATAATGGAAAGCTCTTATGAATAAAATTACCATCGCCAAAAATGGTCCTTACCTGATTACGGGAAAAACCAAACTCGTTGGAGTGATCAATTCCCCTGGTAAAGATGGTGTTATGCAGCAAAACACCGTTAAAACCTTCGAGACGCAAGATAATTATAGCCTGTGCCGCTGTGGCCACTCAAAGAATAAACCCTTCTGTGACGGCTCACATAGTACCGCCCATTTTGATGGTACAGAAACCGCCAACAAAGCGCCTTATCTTGACCGGGTACAAGTTGAGCAAGGCGATGGGTTTGAGCTTCTGGATGATAACCGCTGTGCCTTTGGGCGTTTTTGCCACAGAAAACATGGTGTTGAGGTCTGGACACTGACCGAAAAATCCAGTAACCCCAGTAATAAAGCAGAGGCTATTATTGGTGCCAGCGCCTGTCCATCTGGGCGTCTGACTGCATTGGTTGATAGCAATCTGGTGGAAGACGAATACGAAGCGGTGATTTGCGTGGTTGAAGATCCAGAAAAAGGTGTCAGCGCAGGCCTCTATGTCCGTGGAGACGTTGCTCTTGATTCAGCAGAAACCGGTGATTACGAACAACGTAATCGCTTAGCGCTTTGCCGCTGCGGTGCTTCCGCTAATAAACCTTTCTGTGATGGCTCTCACGTTAGTATCGGATTTAAAGACAAGAGCTAAAAAGAGATAAGACTCAAATAAAGGCAAACTAAAACGTAGGAATGTTTTTTTGATCGAATGCTCAGTTCTGAACAAACCAAATAACTTTGTTATTCAGATAGAGGTCTTTTATGAAGGATTATTTCACATCGTTACGTACAAGCGCTAGCGTATTAGCCTTGGTCGGTACGCTGGCAGGACCTTTCGCTTCTGCTTCTGCGGCACCACTTGGGAATCTGCCACTCACCGGCGATGCGTCCATGCATGCCGCGCAATTGCAAGTCTATAATGTCATTCATCAGTACCAAAACGCGCTGAACCAGAACGATACCCCAGCCATTGTGAAACTTTTTGCCAAAAATGGCGTAGAGGAGTGGAACAACACGCTCACCGCCTCCACACCCGAGCAAATAGCAAAGATTAACAATGACCTTTTCAAAAAAATGAAAAATTCGGCAGAATTTATTTATGATGCCATTGAGGTTTCCAGTTCCGGTGATATGGCGTTTGTCCGCACGCACGTCCCGCTTGGTCAAATAGCGACAGTACGGGCGACGGGAGAAAAGGTAAAAATCAGTAGTCGTGGCGTGTTTATATTGCGCAAGATCGATGACATCTGGAAGCTGGTTCTGTTCACATTTAATAATGACCCTGTGCAAGGTCAGGGTTAATGAATGTGTGATTGTCGGTATGGTGTTATATGCCGAAAAGCAGTTTAAAGTGGTCGCGGTAATGATCTAAAACTGATTAAGGAAAATATTTAACTGGGGCTTGCGGCGTTATTGAACAAAGTATGAGTAAGCCCCGTTAAACATCGAGATAATCTTGCTTTATAGCAAAATAATTTCTTTGAGTACTTCTTTTGTGCAAGAAAAACCGAATTATGGAACAACGTTATATCGCGGGAAATTATCGTCCTCCCTAGATAAAGCGTTTTTATTAATCAGATAGAGGTTTTTTATGAAACATAATTTCAGATCGTTACGTATAAGCGCTAGCGTATTAGCCTTGGTTGGCACGCTGGCAGGGCCTTTCGCCTCTGCTTCTGCGGCGCCACCTGAGGGTCTGCCGCTCACCGGTGATGCAGCCACGCATGCCAAGCAATTGCAAGTCTATGACGCAGTTCATCAGTACCAAAATGCACTGAATCAGGGTGATACCCAAGCCATTGTGAAGCTTTTTGCCAAGAATGGCGTGGCGGAGTGGGACAACACCCTCACAGCTTCCACGCCTGAGCAAATAGCAAAGATTTATGACGGCCTTTTCAAACAAATCAAAAATTCAGCAGATTATGTTTATGATGTCATCCAGGTTTCTAGTTCCGGTGATATGGCGTATGTCCGCACGCACCACCCTCTAGGCCAAACAGCCACGATACGGGAGACAGGAAAAAAAGTAAAAGTCAGCAGTCGTGAAACGTTCGTACTCCGCAAGGTCGATGGTACCTGGAAGTTGGCTCTGTTCATGTTCAATAATGATATTGAGCAAGGGCAACCCTAAAAATTCTGTTTTCAGGAGACTTCCTCCAATTCAAAGCGCATGTTTTGAAGTCAGAGGTTAATTTAAAGATAAATATGAAAATAGCGAGATATTTTATTAAGTAAATATTTTCGCTGTCTATATAGGAGATATCATGAAATATCATTTCACTTTTTTACGTAGACATGCCATTGCACTCAGTCTATTTAGCACATTGGCAGGCGTTTCTCTGTCACCTGCCTTGGCGGCACCGGCGAGTACCATACCATACACCGGTGATGCAGCCATGCATGCTGCGCAATTGCAGGTCTATGAGGTTATTAATCAGTATCAGAATGCACTGAATAAAGGGGATACCCAGGCTATTCTGAAGCTGTACGCCAAAGATGGCGTTGCCGAGTGGGAAAATACACAAACGGCTTCAACACCAGAACAGCTTAAAAAAGATTACGACGGTCTTTTTAAGGTTACTAAAACCTCCGCTGATTTTATCTATGATGCCATTGAGGTTTCCGGTGATATGGCATTTGTCCGTACTCATCACCCAGTAGGTCAAACTGCAGTAGTCAAAGGTAAAAAAGTGGAAGATCATAGTCGAGAGTTATTCATCTTGCGTAAGATTGATGGCGATTGGAAAATCGCTTTATATACGTTCAGCACAGACCCTGTACAGGGTCAGGGTTGATTAAATTTAAGTAGATTAAGTCGGTTGACGAACCCCTTATTTTAACGGGGTTCGTTTTTTTAGCGACCAAAGGTGGCGACCGCGATATGTTTATAGAACAACCCGTTTATAGCAGTCACAGGCGTAAACCGCTCTCTATATTAAGACGGGTTTGATGTCGATAACATGAGATACAAAAAAAACCATTAAGCAGGCAAAAAAACCTGTAATTTATAAATTACCAATATTATACACCACCTGAACACCTCCCAATTAAAACAATAAAAATCAATCTATTAACAAAAAATAAATATTTAATATGAAACATTAAAAGCATGCCGTTTTTAAGTGCGTTGCAGGAAATGGGAAGATGGGAAAACATCGAAATGGTACAACGCTATGCGCATCTTACGCCAAATCACTTAACCCAACATGCCATGCAAATTGACTAATTCCTGGCGGGGAATGGCACAAATATGGCACAAAGTGAATTTGCTGGATTGGCGAAGATCGTGTGAAACCTCGCTGTGAATGGTGCCGATAATAGGAGTCGAACCTACGACCTTCGCATTACGAATGCGCTGCTCTACCAACTGAGCTATATCGGCATTGAATCTGACACACCAATGTATGCCGGAATGCGTTGAATAAACTATGCAAAAGCAGATGATGAGTCAATAGCTAACTCACCATCTTCTGTATTACACACCGCCATTGCACCTACAATTAACCACCAAGATATACCCTTCCTACTTCAAATTGCTTGGGTGTTAGCTGTAGTTACTCGCCTCATCCATGAGGCTCGACCCTATCGGGGCCGCTGCAAGAAGCGTTCAAATCCGCTCCAGGCGGATTTGTCTGTCACCCCAGTCACATAGTTATCTATGCTCCTGGGTATTCCATCGCTGGCTGTCTACAAGCAACTCGAAGTATTTTGGGTATAGGTTATCAATTAGCTAGCTACGCACTAAATCGTCGCCGTAACCAATCCATTTGTAAGTGGTTAAGGCATCTAGCCCCATCGGGCCACGGGCATGCAGTTTTTGGGTGCTGACCGCCACTTCTGCCCCCAGACCAAACTGCCCACCATCGGTAAAGCGCGTGCTGGCATTGACGTAAACAGCAGCGGAATCAACCGCTCGCACAAAGTATTCAGCATGACTTAATGAACGGGTCAGAATTGCGTCTGAATGGTTGGTGCCGTGGATACGGATATGCTCAATGGCCTGATCGATATCGTCCACCAGCGTGACATTCAGATCCAAGGAAAGCCATTCGTCGTCGTAATCTTCTGCCGCAACAGGGACGACCTTCGCAGGCCCCGTCTGCAACAGTGGTATGGCATTATCACTGGCGTGCAATGTCACCCCTGCGGTCGCCATACGGGCGCTCAGCGCGGGCAAAAAGCTCGCAGCAATGGCGCGGTTAACCAGTAAGGTTTCTAGTGAGTTGCAAGCACTGGGGCGCTGGGCTTTGGCATTTTCAATCACGGTCAAAGCTTTGTCATAATCGACGTTGTCATCCACATAGATATGACACACGCCAATCCCCCCGGTGATAACCGGAATGGTCGATTGCTCGCGGCACAATTTATGCAGCCCCGGGCCACCCCGTGGGATCAACATATCGACATAGCGATCCAGACGCAGTAATTGATTCACCCATTCACGATCTGGGCTTTCAATCGCCTGTACCGCCGCTGGCGGCAAATGGCATTCTGCCAAGGCCAGCTGGATCACTTTCACCATAGCCTGGTTGGTATGGTGGGTCTCTTTCCCCCCACGCAAAATCACCGCGTTACCGGTTTTAAGGCATAGGCTGGCTACATCAATGGTCACGTTAGGGCGGGCTTCATAAATGACACCGATAACACCCAGTGGCACACGGCGGCGCTCCAGTTTTAAGCCGCTATCCAACAAGCTGCCATCCAAAATATGACCAACGGGATCACTCAAGCGACATACTTGACGCACATCATCAGCGATGGCAGTCAAACGGGCTGGCGTCAGTAACAGGCGATCCTGCAGAGCATCGCTCATCCCGGCAGCGCGCGCTTGCACCATATCTTGTTCATTTGCCTGTAGGATAGCGGCACTATTCGCTTCCAACATGTCGGCCATCACTGCCAACACCTGGTTTTTTTGCGCGGTACTCAGCGCTGCCAATTGCCAGGATGCCTGTTTGGCTGCTTTACCCATCTGCTCGAGCATGTTCACCTCTTAACTAACAATCATATCGTCACGATGGACTGCCACAGGGCCATATTCGTAACCCAAGATCTCGTTGATTTGCTGTGAATGATACCCGGCGATCATGCGCATCGCATCACTATTATAACGGCTGACCCCATGGGCCAGGTCGCGCCCCGCCAGGTTACGAATACGGATCACCTCGCCACGTGAGAAGTCACCTTTAACCTCACAGATCCCCTTTGGCAGCAATGAGCTACCACGGGCCATCATCGCTTCCGCTGCACCATCATCAATAGTGACCTCTCCTGCAGGAGGGGCACCAAAAATCCAGCGTTTACGGTTCTCCAATGGGGTTTGCAGGGCATGAAAGCGCGTGCCTACCGGGTTACCGGCTATCACATCAGCCACGACACCGGGTTTACTACCTGCAGCAATGATCACATCAATACCGGCACGACAAGCAACATCTGCCGCTTGTAACTTGGTGCCCATGCCCCCTGTTCCCAACCCGGAAACACTGTCACCGGCGATGGCACGTAATGCATCATCAATGCCATGTACTTCACGGATCAGTTCCGCCGACGGGTTATTACGCGGATCGGCGGTGTACAAGCCTTGCTGATCGGTCAGCAGTAACAACTTATCGGCACCAGCCAGAATGGCAGCCAAAGCCGACAGATTATCGTTATCACCCACCTTGATTTCTGCCGTCGCTACTGCGTCGTTTTCGTTAATGACCGGCACAATGCGGTTATCGAGCAATGCGCTCATGGTGTCACGGGCATTGAGGAACCGTTCACGATCTTCTAAATCAGCACGCGTCAGTAACATCTGGCCGATATGGATGCCATAGATAGAGAACAGTTGTTCCCATAACTGAATCAGGCGGCTCTGCCCTACTGCGGCCAACAACTGTTTGGAGGCAATGGTTGCCGGTAGTTCTGGGTAGCCCAAGTGTTCGCGCCCTGCGGCAATGGCCCCAGAAGTCACAATAACAATACGGTGCCCAGCAGCATGTTGCTGCGCGCATTGGCGCACCAGTTCAACAATATGAGCACGATTAAGGCGCAGTGAACCACCCGTCAGTACGCTAGTACCCAATTTCACAACCAATGTCTGGCTGCTATTCATAATATTTCTGCCATTGGAGTAAGAAGGAAACGCAAAAGACGTTGTAGCAGGAGATGGGCGTTATGCCAACAGGCATAATGCAATTTCAGCGTAAATATCCTCAGCACCATTCCTCAGCACTATTCCATTTGTCGCCAGCTTGGCGGCAAATGGAATACGCTTATACATAACACTAGAACAGGTTAAGCCGAATGTTAGATTGGTTGCTCGTTACCATCATCAGCAGGCACCAAGAGCAACTCCATACTGGTCAACAATTCACCCAAACGACGATGGAAGTCGCGTAGCGTGGTTTCCAGTTTTTCGCTAACTTCAGTATCTTTAATTTTCTCCGCTTGCCAATCACCTGCTTTATCAAATAAACCGATGTGATAGTTATAGATAAAACGGCATCCCTCTGCTTGCAGCTCAACCCACCAGCCCCAAAATTCACGGTTTTCCGGTGCGGGTTTAACATTGGTACAAACCGCTAAGCAATCAAAGAAAAAACAGTCATTCTCGCACTGTTCTTCGCGCAAATAGGGCCCCAGACTGGCGAAGCGTTTCATTAGCCGGCTTTTAGGATGGCCACTTGGTAATGTCATTCTTTAACCTCCTCAATATATCACCCACCCTGTTTAGGGTACGGAGATATTGGCGACAATTGGAATACATATGGGTATGGCCACCCTTTTTAACAAACTATTGTAAATTAGCAAGTCATTAGTTCATTTTATCTTTCAACCAATCACAAATGCGCAGCAATGATTTATGAAAGCTCTCATAAGCCGGAGAACGCGGGATGCGGATTAACTTACCTTTCAAAGAAGAAGAGACAATTAATTGCGATTCTTCTTTCGGGCTGAGGGGATCCTCGTCCCAATAAGCAGAGAGCATCGGCGTTGGGCAACGGCGACCCAGTAAACCCTGAATTTTCAGGGAATAGCGATTGAGTTCCATTTTCAATGCCACATCAGAAGCATTGGACATCCCCATTCGGCTGGCCAATACATCCATGTACATATCAGGCACATGATCCTGGCATTGCACTTGGCACAATACGTTATGCACCATCGGGCCGACACAGGCGACAGCCCGTAAGCGCTGTGATTCCAGATAAGCCAACCGCACCGCCACGTTGGCACCAAAGCGGAAACCAAATGCGCACACACGCGTATGGTCTATCCAAGGTATGGATGGCAATTGCTGTAATACTTGCTGATGCAGGAAACTGGAGTCCTGGGTCAGTTTCCATTTATAGGATGAGCCAATAGAAGGCATGTCGATAGTCAGCATCGCAATACCATTATGGGCAAGATAATCACGGAACAAACGGTGATAGTCGGTTTGCAGTGTATCCAGGCTGCCGCATATCAAAACCGTTGGGAAAGGTGCCTGGCCGCTATCCGGCATATGCAGGAAACCGGAGATAGAGCCCCCCCTTCAATGGCGAACTCCAGCGATTTTAACTGATACGGCAACAGCAGTGCGGCCTCTTCATAAGCACGATTAGCGAGTACCTCTGCCTGTTCCGCCAATTCATCCCCTTTCAGATGCGGATAACCTGCCAGGCTGTATAAATTGGTCGCCTTCAACCAATACTCCCCCCCACCAGCGGATCTGTCTGCTCCTGCGCCCGTTGCTGCCATTGCATCCCTTGGCGTACCCACTCGTAGATCCAGTTACCGTTACGGTAACCTACCACCGTATCAAGCAGATGATCATCGCTATGCTCGGCGTTAGAAGCCGCAATACGCGCTAACACTTCACTCACTTCCAGTGGGTCAATGCCGCGCCACGTCCACAATAGATGGTTGAGCATACGATACCAGTTGCAATCAGTATCCCCCTCTAGGGTAGAGTGCATATCCGTACCAACAACATGGTGAGCACGAGTGACCAGCACTGAGGTTTCGACATGCTTAAATGAGGGTTTGAACAGCACTTCAGAAAGGTTGGCTTGTGCCATAGTCATCACCATCTTCAAAATCTTGTACCAAGGCTTGATATCCAGTGTTATTCAAGTATCGGGCTATCAGTGGCTTTACGAAGTCTATGGTTTGGCTTTGTGTGATTACTGCCTGCCACTTGAACAAACTTGAGTCTATCTAGCCGGAATAGAGAGGGATAGTGTACCTAACTCTGGCAACAGAAACCAAAGTTCCACCCGTGAAATACAGAGATTTACAGAAAATAACGCAATCAGCCAACGCCAGAGCCCCCTATCCCCGTCGTGATGCAACTAGGGTATAGATTAAGCCAGGCGTTGGTATGTTAAATAGGATAATTTGCTTAGCGGCTGCTAATCGGTGGGACGAAAGTGACCGCCATATCCCATGGCTGTTCGATCCAGGTATCCTGCGGGATATCAACCACATAATCGTCAACCAATGGGCGACCAGCAGGCTTGGCGAAGATGGTGACAAAATGAGCTTTTGGGTACATATCGCGGATCGCTTGGGCAGTACCACCGGTATCTACCAAGTCATCAACCACGATAAAACCTTCACCGTCACCTTCAGCACGTTTGAGCACTTTCATTTCACGTTGGTTGTCATGGTCATAGCTGGAAATACAAACGGTATCAACATGACGGATACTCAGCTCACGCGCCAGCAACGAAGCGGGTACTAAACCACCACGGCTAACGGCAATAATGCCTTTCCATTGCTCTGCAGGCAGCAAGCGGTGTGCTAATTTGCGCGCATGCATTTGCAACATATCCCAAGTAACAACGTATTTTTCGCTCATAGAATGGTGTCCAGGTCCGCAAGATGCGGCTTAACTAAATAATTAGGAGAAAAAAGGTTGCGCGAGATTATAGAGACTACCAGCGCCGAATACCAGTTGAAGTGCAAGGATTCATCGGTATTTCGTCTGACAACCTTTGCTGTCATTGAGCCTTCATCGGCATGTCAGGCTAGTAAAGGTCTGTGACACTTGAACGATCAGCAAGCAAAACAGCTCAATGCGGTACGCGCACACGCCAGAATAAAGTGATATTCTCTGAGCATCGTGCCACTAAGCACAGATAACCACTCACTCTAACCGCACGGCATTCACTCGCTGATAAGAATGCTGTTACAGGAGACTTATAGTGTCTGAATTGTCTCAACTTTCGCCACAACCGCTGTGGGATATTTTCGCCAAAATCTGTTCTATACCACACCCTTCATATCATGAAGAAGCGCTGGCACAGCACATTCTGGACTGGGCTAAAACCAAGAACCTGCATGTCGAGCGTGATCAGGTTGGCAACTTGCTGCTACGTAAACCCGCAACCAAAGGTATGGAAAACCGCAAACCAGTGGCGCTACAAGCCCACCTGGATATGGTGCCACAGAAAAATAACGATACCGTTCACGACTTTGCCAAAGATCCAATACAACCTTATATCGATGGCGAATGGGTTAAAGCACGTGGTACCACGCTGGGTGCCGACAACGGTATTGGCATGGCTTCTGCGCTGGCGGTTCTGGCTGACGACAGTGTTGAACACGGCCCACTGGAAGTGTTGCTCACCATGACCGAAGAAGCCGGGATGGATGGTGCTTTCGGTTTACAACCCAACTGGTTGCAAGCCGATATTCTGATCAATACCGACTCAGAAGAAGAAGGCGAAATCTATATGGGCTGCGCGGGGGGTATTGATTTCATCACTACGCTGCCACTGCAACGTGAAGCGCTGCCTGCTGGCTACCAAACCTTCAAACTAATCCTCAAAGGGCTAAAGGGCGGCCACTCCGGTGGAGATATCCATCTTGGCCTGGGAAATGCCAATAAACTGCTGGCACGTTTCCTGTGTGCTCATTCTCAAGAGTTGAATCTGCGCCTGTTGGAGCTCAATGGGGGGACGTTGCGTAATGCCATTCCACGTGAAGCGGCTGCCGTGGTCGCCGTGCCCGCCGAGCAAGCCGATGCGCTGAAAGCCTTAAGCCAAAAGTTTCTGACTATTCTGAAGAACGAACTGGCAGCCAAAGAGAAAAACATCACAGTGATGTTAGAACCGGCTAACAGTTCGCTACAAGCATTGACCGCCGATTGCCAGAACCGTTTAGTGTCGCTGTTAAATGCAACACCTAACGGTGTGATTCGCATGAGTGATGAAGTGCAAGGCGTGGTAGAAACATCGCTGAACGTCGGCGTGGTGACAACCAGTGAACAAGAAGCCCAAATCATCTGTTTGGTGCGTTCTTTGATCGACAGCGGCAAAGACTATGTTGTCGGGATGCTGGCTGCGCTGGGCCAACTGGCTAACGCCAAAGGTGTTGCCAAGGGTAGTTACCCTGGCTGGCAACCGGATGCCCATTCACCGGTGATGCAACTGGTTCGTGAAACCTACCAGAAGCTGTTCAATAAGACGCCAAATATCATGGTAATCCACGCAGGGCTAGAATGTGGTCTGTTCAAGAAGCCGTATCCGAATATGGATATGGTCTCCATTGGGCCAACCATTACCGGGCCTCACTCCCCAGATGAGCAGGTGCATATCGCCAGTGTGGGTCAATACTGGATACTGCTGACCGAACTGCTAAAAGCGATTCCTGAGCGTAGCTAGTACCACATCTCTTAGGCCCAGAAATCTGGGCCTATTTCCATTTTATGACTGCGCCGACTTTTGCCCCAAGTTACCGCTGATTTCATTCATCTGCGCTTGAATCAATGCCGCGCTGAGTGGTAACAACAGAAAAGCAAACAGGACAACCAACCAGGTTTTATACCTTGGCACTTGCCCATTACTTTCAATTATGGTGCATTGATTATCACTTAGCCTAGAGACAATAATTGGAGCAACAAAGAAGGGTAGCAAAAACATCGACCACCCAGCACATTTAGGGGTTAATAACGTCGGTGATTGGGTAAAGGTCCTGATTTCCGCATGAATTTTCACAAACCAGAAAATATAATAAAACGGCACCACGAACAGGAAAAACGTTATTACTGGGGAGCGATACTTAGCTGGCTGAGGGGGTGTTTCTCTTAACGGTGGAGATTCGTAAAACAAACAGGATTTTACGGGTATAAGAAGCAGAGTCCCTACAATGATTGGAGTAGAGATCAGGGTAAAAAAGACGACGGGATCTTCAAGTAACGAAGCAGTATAAAGATAGGTAGAAATTGGCATCATAACTATATTGAACCCAAACTTTAGCGTTACCAGCATACCAAATGCGAGAACAAAGGCTTCGACACTGCCAATCGCTCCAGCAATAAAGGCCGGAATAATAAGTAACATCGCCCCGATGCCTAAGCCTATTAAAAATTCTGCTATAACCAAGACTTCAACATTTCCAGGATTAGAACTGAACAAAGAAAAACCCAATAAAACTAACCCACTGAATAGGTAAAGCATATAATAATTCTTGATCCGACTGGCAACCCAGGCAAGGATTGCGCCAAAGAATAAACCAGCCTGTTGGGTTGCATGGACCGTGCCAATATCAGTCATGGACAAGTCTGAATTGGCTTTGATAAAGAGCAAGCCAGCAGTACTGAAAAAGTACTGACTAAAACCAAAAGCAACAAAATAAAAAACTAATCCCCAAAATCGATAACTGCTTTGCAGGTCTGCCCACGTCCATTTTTTTACTGGCGTTTTTTGGCTGATTACCATTTACTTTATCCCTCTTTTTTGAATATCTACCTAGACAAGATTTTTCTAGTTTTAGCTATTTTCTGGTTTTAACTATTTTCTAGTTTTAACAACGACAATAAGCTTATACCAGCTTTTATGTGCTGACTCAAAAATTCGACAGGATCAGCCCCCACGAAATGATTACCCCACAAGGAAGCGAAACACATTGAAAATTAATGATTAAAAATGATGAGTTACTGCTTGGTTTTGATTACCACGTCAGCACTAACTGCCGCTCTAATTGAGGGTCGAGCAGAGTGACATGCAAGCCAACCAACCGAACACCACGCCCTTCCCGCCGGCTTTGCCATACCTGATGGGCAACGTTGAGCAAATCCTCTTTGTTCAACACTGGCCAAACATGCTCTTGGGTTGTTTGTTGAAAATCGTGGAATTTCAGCTTCACCCCCTGCCGGGCAATATGTAGGTCGGGTTTCACTTTGCGTAAGCGCATTTCAAGCTCAGGGTAAAGCTTCTCGTTGATCAAGGCTTCACACTCTTCCCAGCGATGAATATCTACGGCTAACGTCCGTTCAACACCGAGTGATTTCCGTAAGCGATCAGGCGAAATTTCCCGATCATCAATACCCTGACAGCGTTCCCATAACACGCGGCCAAATTTACCGAAGCGTTTTAATAAAGCCGCCAGATCATATCCCTGCACATCCGCACAGGTGATTAAGCCCACTTCTTCCAACCGTTTTGCGGTGACCTTCCCTACACCAGGGATCTTACTAAGGGGTAATTGTTGCAAGAATGCCGGGACTTGCGCGGGGGTAATCACATATTGGCCATTAGGTTTATTCAATTCAGAGGCGATCTTGGCCAAAAATTTGATCGGAGCAATACCCGCAGAGGCGGTTAGTTCAAGTTCATCGGCAATAGCCTGGCGGATCTCTTGAGCAATCAGCGTGGCAGAACCGTGGTGGTGAGTGCTATGAGTCACATCCAGATAGGCTTCGTCCAGAGAAAGGGGTTCAATCAACGACGTATAACGGGAAAAGATATCACGAATATGCAGAGAGACTTCTTTGTAAACCGCCATCCGCCCCGGTAATAATTTCAAATGCGGGCATAACTTCAGTGCCATTGCCGTCGCCATGGCGCTATGCACACCATAACGGCGCGCGGGGTAGTTAGCTGTGCTAATCACACCACGCCGATCCGCACTGCCGCCAATCGCCAGCGGAATTTCGCGCAGGCTAGGATCATCGCGCATCTCTACCGCCGCGAAGAAGCAATCCATATCAACATGAATAATTTTACGCATCACGCCCCCAACAACACTGTATAAGTATACAGCTTGTTATTAAAAGCTCAATCCCCTTGTTTTACCGCTTGGACTGGTGAAATAAGAACTAAGGGTGCTGTAAACAGCACCCTTAGTTCTTATTTCACAAGATCCGGTCTTTTACAGGATCCGATGTTTTTCCAACTGTTCACGTCGTTTTGCTTCTTTTGCCAGCCGTTTTTTACGGGCATCACAAGGCTCTGGGCAATCACAGACCTTTTCTATCCCCAACGCCGTTATGCCACCACAACTGCCCTGCAAGGCGCGGCGCCGGAAAACATAACCCAACGACATGCCCCCAACCACCAACAGGAACAGCACAAAGGATACAGCGAATGTCATCAGCATAATCGCCTCACGAACCTGACTTCAGATAAGGCTTAAAGGCATCGGAGTAGTGTTCTTCAAACCCTTTATCTGTTTTGACTATCATAAATACCGGGATACCCAACAGATTCGCCAATGCTAATCCTCGTTCTGGCCCCAGTACATTCAACCCAGTGGCAAGTCCGTCTGCTGTCATGCATGATGGACTGAGTACCGAAACTGAAACCAGATTATGGCTGATCGGTTTGCCAGTAAGCGGGTCAATAGTATGAGAATAGCGCATACCGTCTTTTTCGAAATAATTACGGTAATCACCTGATGTCGCGATCGCCATCTCGCCCGGCTCAATCACCAAATGTGCCGTTTGCTCTACACCCGCGGTTGGCCGCTCAATAGCGATACGCCATGCCTTGTTTTCACCATTGTGGCCACGAGTACGAACTTCCCCGCCAATATCCACCATATAGTTTTCAACATGTTGTGATTGCAGATACTCTACTACCACATCGACACCATAACCTTTGGCGATGGCAGAGAGATCAACATACAGTTCCGGAATACGCTTCACCAGCGCATTGCCTTCTACCGCAAGATGCTCGCTCCCTGTCCAGCTACGGCGTAACGCCAACTGTTCATCGCTTGGCACTTTATCTGGACGCCCCTCAGGACCAAAACCCCAGAGGTTGACCAACGGCCCCACCGTCACATCCAAGGCACCTTCAGTGACATGGTTAAGGCGCAATGCCTCCAATACCACTTTGGCAGTAGCAGCAGAGACCGGGAAAGGTTTGTTGATTTCGCGGCTACGGTTAAAACGGCTCAACTCGGAATCTGGCCGGTAGGTCGACATCTGTTGATTCACCAGCTCCAGCTGTTGGTCGATCCCTTGTTGTAACTTTTCTGCAGAAGGTGTTCCATCACCTGGAATATAGCGGACTGAGTAATAGGTCCCCATGGTTTTACCATCGAGATTTTCTTGCTTTGGCCCGCAAGCTGTTAACAAAAATGCGGCGCCAAGCGCCGCTAAAGTGATGAAAAATTTCATTCTGGTGTCACCGACTACAAAAATTAACCGCCAAAATCATCAAGCATGATGTTTTCATCTTCAACGCCGAGATCTTTCAGCATTTTGATCACTGCTGCGTTCATCATCGGTGGTCCACACATATAGAACTCGCAATCTTCCGGTGCGGGGTGGTTTTTCAGATAATTTTCCAGCAAGACGTTATGAATAAAGCCGGTATAGCCAGTCCAGTTATCTTCTGGTAGTGGATCAGAGAGTGCCACATTCCAGGTGAAATTCTCATTCTCTTCTTGCAGACGATTGAAGTCATCCTGATAGAACATTTCACGTAGCGAACGAGCACCATACCAGAAACTCATTTTACGCTTGGATTTCAGGCGTCTCAGCTGATCGAAAATATGCGAGCGCATCGGTGCCATACCGGCCCCACCACCGATAAACACCATTTCAGCATCGGTCTCTTTGGCATAGAACTCACCAAATGGCCCAGAAATCGTCACCTTATCCCCCGCTTTCAGCGACCAGATATAAGACGACATAATACCCGGAGGGGCATCTGGACTATTTGGCGGCGGCGGTGCAATACGCACGTTCAGCATAATGATGCCTTTCTCATCCGGGTAGTTTGCCATCGAATAGGCACGCACCGAATGCTCTTTGACCACCGAACGGAAGCGGAACAGATTGAATTTATCCCAATCTTCACGGTATTCCTGCGGCACATCAAAATCCGCATAATCCACTTCATGCGCTGGTGCTTCAATCTGGATATAACCACCAGCACGGAAAGGCACATCCTCGCCATCAGGAATTTGCAGTTTCAACTCTTTGATAAAGGTTGCTTTGTTATCATTAGAGATAACTTCACAGTCCCATTTCTTCACGCCGAAAATCTCTTCCGGCAATTCGATTTTCATGCTCTGCTTCACGTTGACCTGGCAGGCCAAACGGCAGCCCTCTTTGGCTTCACGCTTGCTGATATGGGAAAGTTCGGTCGGCAGAATATCACCGCCCCCCTCACTAATCACCACCCGGCACTGCCCACAGGAACCGCCGCCGCCACAAGCCGAGGAGATAAAAACCCCTTGGCTGGATAGCATATTGAGCAGCTTATCCCCTGCCGGAGCAGTAAAGCTTTTATCTTTATCACCATTCACTTCAATAGTGATATCACCGGTATTCACTAACTTGGATTTTGCAAACAGGATCAGTAACGCCAGCACCATAACGATGCCGGTAAACATCAACACGCCTAATATAATTTCCATAAATACTTCCTGCCTTTACAACTGAACGCCGGCAAATGACATGAATCCCAGTGCCATTAATCCAGTGGTAATAAAGGTAATGCCCAAACCACGCAGCCCGGCAGGCACATTCGAATACTTCATCTTTTCGCGGATCCCTGCCAGAGCAACAATCGCCAGCATCCAACCGATTCCAGAACCAATGCCATAAACCACCGACTCAGCAAAGTTGTAATCGCGCTGTACCATAAATGACACACCACCGAAGATCGCACAGTTCACCGTAATCAATGGCAGGAAAATGCCCAAGGCGTTGTATAAGGCAGGGAAGAAACGATCAAGGATCATCTCCAGGATCTGAACCAGAGCGGCGATAACCCCAATGAAGACAATGAAATTGAGGAAACTCAAATCCACCCCTTCCACCAGCGCACCATCACGCAGGATCAGGTTAAAAACCAGATTATTGACCGGTACCGCAATACCCAGTACTACCGTTACGGCAATGCCTAAACCAAAGGAGGTGGAGACCTTTTTCGACACGGCAAGGAAAGTACACATGCCAAGGAAAAACGCCAATGCCATGTTCTCAACAAACACCGCACGAACAAGCAGACTAATATAATGTTCCATCGGCGGTTACTCCTTTTCTATCTGCGCTGGTCGCAAGGTACGAATACCCCAGATCAGCAGGCCGATGATAAAGAATGCACTGGGTGCCAGTAAGAACAAACCATTTGGCTGATACCAACCGCCATTTTGTATCGTCACAAATATCGGTATATCAAACAGGTTGCCCGAACCAATTAATTCACGCAAAAAGCCCACCAGAATGAGGATCACACCATAACCAAGCCCGTTACCGATCCCATCCATAAAGCTTTCTAATGGTGGAGATTTCATGGCATAGGCTTCAGCACGCCCCATGACAATACAGTTAGTAATAATCAAACCAACAAATACTGACAGTTGTTTAGATATCTCATAGGCATAAGTCCGCAAAAACTGATCAACCACAATCACCAACGAAGCAATGATGGTCATCTGCACAATGATCCGAACACTGTTAGGAATATGATTGCGTATCAGTGAGATAAACAAACTAGAAAATGAAGTCACTACTGTGAGCGCCAACGTCATCACCAAGGCAGTTTCCAACTTAGTGGTTACCGCAAGCGCTGAGCACACGCCAAGGATCTGCAAAGCAATGGGGTTATTATCTAACAGCGGTTCAAGTAAAACCCGCTTAATCTCTTTGGAATCAGCCATTTTTCAGCGCTCCCTCTCGAACTCTTTGCAGGAATGGGCCAAAACCGTGTTCACCCAACCAGAAATTAAACGTATTTTGCACAGCATTAGAGGTCAGAGTTGCACCAGAAAGGCCATCGACACCATGTATATCACCTGGGCGCGCCCCACCTTTAACAATGCGAATTGCTGGTGTTCCGTTCTCATCAAATAACTGCTTGCCTATCCATTGAGCTCGCCAAGTAGGGTTCTGTATCTCCCCACCTAACCCCGGCGTTTCCCCATGCCGGTAAAAACTCAAGCCTCTAACCGTATTGCCATCAGCATCCAATGCAACAAAGGCATACATCATCGCCCACACACCAGAGCCATTGACGGGTAATATAATATTACTCACTTTCCCAGCATCATCACGAACCAGATAGATTTCCACCTGGTTGCTACGACGTCGAATACCTGCAATATCATCACTAGCAGGTAACTTGATGCTCTTGGTATCACTACGTAATGCGGCTACCAGATCAAATTTACTATTGTCCCCAGGTACAAATTCACCGCTATTCAGATCCAGCAAGCGTGTTTCAATATATTTAGCAAAGGTCTCTCTGACCTGATTACTGGGCATACGCGGCGTCATAAGCCCTGCAACATCAAGAATGTTGCGCTGCTTATCCAGCAATACCTGCACTTGCTGTTGCTCTCGCAGACTCACTGCTGAGCCCGCTACTACTACTGAACACACCAGACAGAGTAAAAACACTACCAGTAGCGTTTTACGCATACTGTCATTTTTAGATTCATTCGCCACGGGCTTTTCTCCGCTTGATGTTGGCCTGCACCACCAGATAGTCAAACAGCGGTGCGAACAAGTTGGCGAACAGGATCGCCAGCATCATGCCTTCAGGATAGGCTGGGTTTACCACTCTAATCAGCACACACATCGTGCCAATCAAAATGCCGTACCACCATTTCCCCTTGTTAGTAAACGAGGCGGAAACCGGGTCAGTAGCCATAAAGATCATGCCGAACGCAAAGCCCCCTAGCACCAGGTGCCAATACCATTGCATGGCAAACATCGGGTTGGTGGCTGAACCGATAGCATTAAACAGTGAAGCGGTGGCAATCATACCAATCATTACGCCAGCCACGATGCGCCAGGAAGCAACGCGACCAAACAGAATAATCGCGCCACCAATCAGGATCATCAATGTAGAGACTTCACCAATCGAGCCAGGAATATTACCGATAAATGCGTCCATCCAACTGATGGATTGGCCGGTAATCTCATTGGTCAGGCTATGCATCCCCCCCACATTCCACTGTGCCAACGGTGTCGCGCCAGAGAAACCATCAGCCGACACCCACACCATGTCACCGGAAATCTGCGCCGGGTAAGCAAAGAAGAGAAAAGCACGCCCCGCCAATGCCGGGTTAAGGAAATTACGCCCGGTACCACCAAAAATTTCCTTGGCAATGACCACGCCAAAAGTGATACCTAACGCTGCCTGCCAGAGAGGTAGGGTTGGTGGGACAATCAAGGCAAACAGAATGGAAGTAACGAAGAACCCTTCGTTGATTTCATGTTTGCGTACCACCGCAAACACCACTTCCCAGAAACCGCCCACCAGAAAGACCACAGCATAAATTGGCACAAAATAGGTCGCTCCCAACACCATTTTGCTGAGCCACCCAGCGTCGGCATCCAGTGAAGCCCCCAGGGTTTGCGCCAACCAATAATGCCAGTCACCTGCCAACACCTGTTGTAGCTGTTCGCCGCTGTATAGGTGGTGCAATGCAGGAATTGCCTGCTGACCAACGTTATACATGCCCCAAAACATCGCGGGGAATACGGCTAACCACACCAGGATCATCATACGTTTGAGATCAATGGCATCACGCACATGCGAGGCTCCGCGTGTCACCGTTCCCGGGGTATAAAACACCGTAAACGTTGCTTCAAACAGCGGATACCACTTTTCCAGCTTGCCGCCTGGCGTGAAATGATGCTCTATCTTTTCAAAAAAATTCTTCAGGCCCATCGGTTAACCTTCCTGCTCAATCTTGGTCAGCACTTCACGCAGCACCGGGCCATATTCATACTTGCCTGGGCAGACGAAGGTACACAACGCCAGATCTTCTTCATCTAGCTCCAGACAACCCAGCGTTTGCGCACCGTCTGTATCACCCGCCAACAAGTCACGCAAAAGATGCGTTGGCAGAATATCCAGCGGCATAATTCGCTCGTAGTTACCAATCGGTACCATCGAACGTTCACCACCGTTCAGAGCGGTAGAGAAAGCAAACAGCTTGTTCTTCAGGAAATGACCCAATGTGGTGCGGGTAATGGAGAACTTATCCGGTGATGGCGTCACCCAGCCAAACAGCTCTTTTTCTCGCCCTTCTTGCAATACTGAAACCAGGGAATGAAAGCGCCCCAGAAAAGCATTAGGACCACAGGCTTGGGTGCCACTCAGCACCGAGCCAGAAATCACGCGGTTCTCCCCCGCTTTAAGGCGGCCGGCGGTCAGCTGTTCCAAGTTAGCCCCTAGCCGGGTACGCAATAGAACCGGCTGCTCAACCTGTGGGCCGGCCAAGGCGACGACACGACGGGTATCCAGCTGCCCGGTAGTAAATAGCGTACCGATGGCAATAACATCCTGATAACCGATATGCCAGACCGTTTTTTGCAAACTCACCGGCTCAAGGAAATGGATATGTGTGCCAACCAACCCGGCAGGATGCGGCCCAGCAAATTCGCTGTAGGTGACTTGCGCTCCAGCAGCACTCTCCAACCGTGCGCCAGCCGCATGGCAAACATGCACTTTGCCATCTGTTAGCCGCGATAATACGGTTAGACCCGCATTAAATGCCGCTTGCTGCTCGGCAATAATCACCAACGGATCCGCCGCCAACGGCTGAGTGTCCATAGCACTGACGAAAATAGCGCGCGGTGACGTTCCTGGATGCGGAGTTTTACTAAATGGCCGGGTACGCAGTGCCGTCCACAAACCACTGGCAAGCAGGTCACTTTCCACCTGCTCACGCTCCAGCATCGGCAGATCAGCTTGCTGATAATAAGCCAGCTCTACCTGCTCATCGCCAGCATTCGTGGTGTCAATAACCACCGACTGCAATAGGCGGCGTTCACCACGGTTGATAGCCACAATTTGTCCGCTGGCAGGCGCAGTAAAAAGAACCCCTGGGTTCTTTTTATCTTCAAACAGCGCCTGACCTTTTATAACGCGATCACCTTCCTGGACGAGCATGGAGGGACGCATACCAACATAGTCTTGGCCGAGTACCGCCACTGTCGTGATCACCGGGCCATCTTGAATCACCTGAGAAGGTGCCCCGGCTATTGGCAGATCTAAACCCTTTCTGATTTTAATCATATGATTTACAAGATGTTTTAAATTTTAACATGATCACTCGCCCCAAAAAAGGCACAGATCATGCAGGATGATGAGGTTGCCTTGGCCCCCTCCGGATGTGTATGGCGATGCCATACCCAACATAAAACGTCCCTATCTACCCATGTTCATTCAAGTTGCAGATTGGTGACCACCAGCCTGAATATACAAACCTGACATCACCAAAAAGTACTGAAGGCGCTAACTCTTTGAACCACTAGCAGTACGCATACTCAACGGGCAATTGAGACTTTTAGTCTAACATTTTTGGCAACATTTTTCCGTACTATCTAGTGACCTGAGTCAAGCAAATGCAATTAATTCTCTGTACCGCCCTTACACCAATCGTTAAAATCTGTCAGTCAATTCACTTTTTCCGATAGTTGTGGGTTTTCTAGACACATTTTGTATTGCTAAAAAAATACCCACTGCTAATCTGAATATGGTCTAATAGAACAACTCGTCAGTAGCACGTTGGCAGAATGAGTTTAGCCAACAGATAAATATACGTAGGAATAATTAATGAGCAAAATCGCGCTGTTGTTTGCGATGCTATTTTGCATGCCGATGATCACCGCCTGTAGCGCTAGTGAACAGGCACCACTGCAAGAACCGGTTGTGAAACAGCAAACTCTCGGTTCACCGGTCTATATTCAGATATTCAAAGAAGAACGCAGGTTGGAATTATATACACAAGTCGGCAATGAGTTCCGCCTGATGAATAGTTTCCCTATCTGTAATTTTTCTGGTGGCCTGGGTCCCAAACGCCGTGAAGGTGACCTTAAAAGCCCAGAAGGCTTCTATAACATCACTGCGCGTAATCTCAAGCCTAACAGCAAATTTTATCGAGCCATTAATATTGGCTTCCCAAATGATTATGATAAAGCGCAGGGATATTCCGGTGCCTATCTGATGATCCATGGTGAATGTAAGTCTATTGGTTGCTATGCAATGACCAATACTTATATGGATGAGATTTATCGTTATGTCGATGCCGCGTTTGCTTATGGGCAGGGCCAGGTAAATATCAATATTTACCCGTTCCGCATGACTGAAGAAAACCTGCAGCGCCATCGTTCATCCGATCATATCGCTTTCTGGCGCCAGTTGAAGCCCGGCTATGACTATTTTGTCAAACACCACCGACCACCTGCAGTCAATGTGTCAAACGGCCAATATGCTTTAGTTCAGCCGATAACTGGCAACGCACAGCCGACGCAATATGCATCAACCACCAACACCGACCCTACCACTCAGGGCAATCCGTTCACCGTAATAAAATAAAGCAAATTCCCCTGGCACAATTTTGTGCCAGGTTTCATTGGTCGTCAGCGGTTGGGTGGCGATAATAGTAACGACATCATTCGGTGTCGTCTGCTGTTGAAAATCAATCTCCACATCCTGATCAAGCAATGTCGCTTTACCAAAGGGGGCACGACGCGTAATCCAATAAAGGTGAGTTGAGCAGTAAGCCATAACAAAGCGCCCATCCGACAGCAACATATTGAACACGCCTTTTTGCCGCAATTGATCTGCCAGCGATGCAATATAGCGGAACGCCGCAGGCCAGTTATTGGGAGTGCGTGGATATTTTAACGACAGCTGATGTAGCAACCAGCAAAAGGCATGCTCACTGTCAGTCTGGCCTACCGGGCGGAAATGGCCGGTTGCCAGTTGGCGATAACCTTTCAGTTGACCGTTGTGAGCGTAAGTCCAATTACGGCCCCAGAGTTCACGAGTAAACGGGTGGGTATTTTCCAGTGCCACTTCGCCACGATTCGCCTGCCGAATATGGGAAACCACCGCACAAGATTTGATCGGGTATTCCTGCACCAAGTGAGCAATCGGCGAATTACAACTGGGTTGTGGATCCTTGAAAGTGCGGCAACCATTGCCCTCATAGAAGGTAATGCCCCAACCATCCTTATGTGGGCCAGTGCGGCCACCACGCTGTACCAACCCGGTAAAACTAAAACAGATATCAGTAGGTACATTCGCACTCATCCCGAGCAGTTCACACATTTAATCGCTACCCTTAACTTCAATAACACTTGCTATCAGGAAACCCGACCCCAACGCTCTGTATGTGATGGGGCCACATTTCCTCGAACGGTTAAGCCTTCACCATCTCTTTTTCGATCAACAGCATCAAAATATGGATAGCTTTGATATGAATTTCCTGAATACGGTCAGCATAGCCAAAGTGCGGCACACGAATTTCCACATCGGCACTCCCCGCCATTTTGCCACCCTCTTTGCCGGTCAGGGTGATCACTTTCATCCCTTTAGCACGAGCGGCCTCAATGGCTTTGATAACGTTGGCGGAGTTACCTGAAGTCGAGATCCCCAACAACACATCACCTTCGCGACCAACCGCTTCCACATAACGCGAAAACACGTAATCGTAGCCAAAGTCGTTGCTGACACAGGACAGGTGGCTCACGTCAGAGATCGCAATCGCCGGATAGCCCGGGCGGTTTTCTCGATAACGACCGGTCAACTCTTCGGCAAAATGCATCGCATCACAATGAGAGCCGCCGTTACCGCAAGAGATCACCTTACCACCCGCTTTAAAAGCATCCGCCAGCATGATTGCCGCCTGCTGAATGCTGGCAATATTGGCATCATCACTCACGAATTTTGCCAAAGTATCAGCTGCTTCATTCAGTTCACTACGAATTAAATCGTGATACATCGAGGTAGCCTCTTGTTGTGCTGTTTTAGAATCTATCCCATCAAGTCTTTGACCAATACCAACGACACCTGGCGGGATAGGGTCTTATCATTCATTTGTCATTTTGCAGTGTAACGGATTGCAGAAAATCCGAGAAGTCCCGTGCAATAAACTATTCACAAGTTCAGCCCCTTTGGGGTACCCCACAAAATCATGACTTGAGACATAATTAATACAAATTGCCATGCAGCGGGTATCTCTATCGGTACTGAACGATATAATCATTTTTAACGGTTAGTGCGGTTAGATTGTGACTCTAATTGTAGTTGAAGTGTAAATAGATTGATAAAAACAGCGGGTTGTACTACAAACAATATATCACCAACAGGTCAGACCACATGCCACTTCGGAGCTTCTTATGATGTTTGCTAGCATCGTTATTTTACTCGCACTCATTGGTGTCGTTTTTTACCGCCAAGTCAACCTGGTGCTCAGTAGTGTCATTCTACTGGCTTATACCGCCTTGATGGGGGCTACCGGCTTGTGGAGCTACTGGATGCTGCTGCCACTGGCACTTATTTTGCTGCCATTAAACATCACCTTGCTACGCCGCCCGTTGTTTTCCGCACCAGTGTTACAGGCCTTTCGTAAAGTCATGCCCCCGATGTCCACCACCGAAAAAGAGGCGATTAATGCCGGAACCACTTGGTGGGAAGGGGAACTGTTTCGCGGAAAACCCGACTGGAAAAAACTGCACCACTATCCGCAACCCAAGTTGACCGAAGAAGAACAAGCTTTTATCGATGGGCCAGTAGAAGAAGCCTGCCGCATGGCCAATGACTTCCAAATCACTCACGAACTGGCGGATCTCCCCCTGAGTTGTGGGCTTATCTGAAGCAACATCGATTCTTCGCCATGATCATCAAAAAGGAGTATGGCGGCCTGGATTTTTCTGCTTATGCACAAGCACTTGTGCTACAAAAGCTGGCGGGGGTTTCTGGTATTTTGGCGATCACCGTCGGCGTGCCTAATTCCCTTGGTCCCGGTGAACTACTGCAACATTACGGCACAGAAGAACAAAAAAATCACTACTTACCCGACTTGGCCCGTGGCGATGAAATCCCTTGTTTTGCGCTCACCAGCCCAGAGGCAGGTTCTGATGCCGGCGCTATTCCAGATATCGGCACCGTCTGCATGGGAGAGTGGCAAGGCCAGCAGATTCTTGGTATGCGACTCACCTGGAACAAGCGATACATTACGCTAGCACCGATTGCCACGGTATTGGGGTTGGCTTTCAAACTCTATGATCCAGAGCATTTGTTGAGTGATAACGAATCCCCAGGTATTACCTGCGCCCTGATCCCGACTAACACCCCTGGGGTAGAAATTGGTAACCGCCATTTCCCACTCAACGTGCCGTTCCAGAATGGTCCAACACGTGGGCAAGAGGTATTCGTTCCTATCGATTACATTATTGGTGGCCCGAAAATGGCCGGCCAGGGCTGGCGTATGCTGGTTGAATGTTTATCTGTTGGCCGAGGGATCACTTTACCCTCCAATTCTACTGGCAGCCTGAAATCCATCGCTTTGGCAACCGGCGCTTATGCACATATCCGCCGCCAATTCAAAATCTCCATTGGCAAGATGGAAGGTATTGAAGAGCCATTGGCCCGCATTGCCGGTAATACTTATGTGATGGACGCTGCAGCCTCGCTAATCACCTACGCCTTAGTGCAAGGTGAGAAACCCGCGGTGCTGTCGGCAATTGTAAAATATCACTGTACCCATAGAGGTCAACGCGCCATCATCGATGCCATGGATATTACTGCTGGCAAAGGGATTATGCTGGGCAGCGCTAATTTTCTGGCTCGTGCCTATCAGGGAGCCCCTATCGCCATTACGGTGGAAGGCGCCAATATTCTGACCCGTACCATGATGATCTTCGGCCAGGGAGCGATTCGCTGCCATCCTTATGTATTAAGCGAAATGGCCGCGGCGCAGAATAATGATCTTGTTGCCTTCGATAAGGCGCTGTTTGGTCACCTCGGTCATGTAGGTAGCAACACAATACGTAGCCTGTGGCTTGGGCTGACCAATGGGCGCAGCAGTTTTACCCCGACAAAGGATGTCACCCGCCGTTACTATCAACAGCTCAACCGTCTGAGTGCCAATCTTGCCTTGCTGTCGGATGTTTCTATGGGGGTGTTGGGCGGTAGCCTGAAGCGTCGTGAGCGTATCTCTGCCCGTTTGGGTGACGTACTCAGTCAAATGTATCTGGCTTCTGCCACATTAAAACGTTTTGAGGATGAAGGACGTCAGCAAGAGGACTTACCATTGGTTCATTGGGGCGTGCAAGATTGCCTTTATCAAGCAGAACAAGCCTTGGATGATTTGTTGCGCAATTTCCCACAGCGCTTTATCGCCGGGGCGATGCGTCTGCTGGTATTCCCCTTTGGGCGCGTACATGCGGCACCTTCAGACAAACTTGACCATCAACTGGCGCAAATCCTTCAGCAACCTTCGGCGACCCGCAGCCGTTTAGGGCGAGGCCAATATTTGGCACCCACTGAGCATAATCCAGCCGGTCTGCTAGAAGCGGCACTGGTGGATGTGATGGCCGCTGAACCCATCCACCAACGTTTGAGCCAACAGGCGGGTGAAAGCCTTCCCTTCACCCGTTTAGATTACCTGGCACAACAGGCCTTGAAGGAAGGGAAAATCAGCGCCGATGAAGCTGAAATCCTGGTGAAAGCAGAACAGAGCCGCCTACGTTCAATTAACGTTGATGACTTTCCACCTGATGCGTTAGCCAGTCAAAAATTGGCGAAGAAAGAAAAGCATCACCCGCAAACTGAATGGGTGTGATTTTTCAACTCGTTGATCTAAAAAGGGCGATTCCTATCGCCCTTTGCTTTTCAACCCGTTGAACAGGTCCGCTAACCGTTTTACCTGATAGATATTAACTTCACACGAGAAAGTTTTCCCGCCGTAGTTGACTCTGTTTCCTGTATTTCTGGGGGGACATACCGACATACTTCTGGAATGTGCTGTAGAAACGACTCATTGAACCAAAACCCGCTGTCAGTGCGATATCCAGGATGGTGTTATCGGTATCACTTAACAATGCTCTGACATGGTTGATACGCATTGCGGTGATGTACTGTTTCATGGTCAATTGCATTACGTGCTGGAAAATCCCCATCGCATAATTGGAGTTAAGTTTCACGTGCTCAGCAACATGGTTAATGGTTAAAGTCCGATCGTAATTGGAGGCAATAAATCCCAGCATTTGGCTCACGTAAAACTGTGCATGTCTGGAAATGCCATTGTTATGGGTTCGCGATGTTTTACTGGTTAGAATCGACTGCCAGCCGGAAAGGCTAAAACGCTTGAGCATCAACCCTATTTCATCAACCGCCAACTGCCGGATTTGCTCATCGTCACTGATGAGATCCGTCTGCCAACGTTGCACTTCAAACGCACTGACCTGATTCGATGTAATCGATTCCAATACCATGCCGTGAGTCACATGGTTGATCAATTCTCTGTCCAGCGGCCACGATAAAAACAGATGCATCGGTAAATTCAGGATAGCCATGTGCTGGCAAATGCCAGAGTGCGTTAACTGGTGAGGGATACATGCCCAAAATAACGCAATGTGCCCTTGTTTAATCTTCACGACTTTGTCGTTAATCAGATACTCGACATCACCATCAAAAGGGACATTAACCTCGACCTGACCATGCCAGTGGCTGGATGGCATGGCTTGTGGGGCACGTAATTCAATATTCATCCGTTGGTAATCGGAGTAGAGCGACAAAGGGCTGCGTGTCTTAGGGTCCGTACTGCTACACATATCGGGATCGGGGACTAAAACCGCTACTGCTGTATCATCCATAACATTGCACCTCCAGTTCCGAATTATCAGAATAATGGCACAACAGGGGAAACACGGGTGAGATCAACACCTCATCCCAGGCCAGATAATCATTTTAACTTCCTCGTATTCTCTGCTTTCCTGCTCTTTTTCTCCCATAAACTCAGATTCAGAAGATTAACACATCAGATCTGAGTTTATGGGAATGCTCAGTCAAGAACATGGAAGCGCTACCATTCAAAACCATGTCACCATGGCTGCACTTCAACAGGCTACTGGAGAAATGTATGTCGATCCCAAAAATCACTTTTATTGGTGCTGGCTCCACCATTTTTGTTAAAAACATTCTGGGTGATGTGTTTCATCGCCAAGCGTTTAAGTCTGCTCATATCGCACTGATGGATATTGACGAAACACGCCTGGAAGAGTCGCACATTGTGGTGCGTAAATTGATGGATTCAGCAGGTGCCCATGGGCGAATCACGTGCCATACCGACCAGAAAGCAGCACTGAACGCCGCGGATTTTGTGGTAGTTGCATTTCAGATTGGCGGTTATGAACCTTGTACTGTCACGGACTTTGACGTGTGTAAACGCCACGGTCTGGAGCAAACCATCGCTGATACTCTGGGCCCTGGCGGTATCATGCGTGCACTGCGTACCATTCCCCATCTGTGGCAGATTTGTGCCGATATGACGCAAGTGTGCCCAAACGCCACCATGCTCAATTATGTTAATCCGATGGCGATGAATACCTGGGCGATGTTTGCCCGTTATCCACACATTAAACAGGTTGGGTTGTGTCACTCGGTTCAGGGGACGGCGGAAGAGCTGGCTCGAGACCTGAATATTGATGTTAACCAGTTAAGGTACCGTTGTGCTGGCATTAACCATATGGCCTTCTATCTCGAATTAGAGAAAAAAGATGCCAATGGGGACTATCACAGTATCTACCCCGACTTACTGGAAGCCTATGCCACGGGGCAGGCACCCAAAGAAAATATCCATGGTAACCCGCGCTGTCGAAACATTGTACGTTATGAAATGTTCAAAAAGCTGGGCTATTTTGTGACTGAATCCTCTGAACATTTTGCCGAATACACCCCGTGGTTTATCAAACCTGGACGTCATGATCTGATTGAACGTTATCAGGTTCCGTTAGACGAATATCCCAAACGTTGTGTAGAGCAGTTGGCGAACTGGCAAAAAGAATTAGAGGAATACAAAGCAGCGGATCGTATTGAAATCAAGCAATCCAATGAATACGCCAGCAGCATCATGAATGCCTTATGGACCGGTGAGCCTGATGTTATCTATGGCAACGTGCGTAACGATGGCTTGATAGATAACCTGCCACAGGGATGCTGTGTCGAGGTGGCCTGCCTGGTTGATGCCAATGGGATCCGCCCGACCAAAGTGGGTAGGTTACCCTCACATCTTGCTGCTCTGATGCAGACCAACATCAACGTTCAAACATTACTGACCGAAGCCATTCTGACTGAAAACAAAGAGTATGTTTATTACGCAGCAATGATGGATCCGCACACCGCTGCCGTACTCGGTATTGAAGAGATTTATGCGCTGGTTGACGAACTGATCGCCGCACACGGTGACTGGTTACCCAGCTGGTTGCACTGATGCCCTATTGCGATTGCCGGGCGCAACCGTGCTCGACCCTATCACTACAATAACAGGGGGGTGGCTGGCAACAGTGACCCTGTATACTATGAGTGTTTCAATAGCCACAAAGCTCAGCTATGGTTTTGGCGCTTTCGGTAAAGACTTCGCCATCGGTATTGTTTACATGTATCTGATGTACTACTACACCGATGTGGTCGGATTGTCGGTGAGTGTCGTCGGTGCACTGTTCCTGGTTGCTCGTATCTGGGATGCCCTCAACGACCCGATTATGGGCTGGATTGTCAGCAATACCCGCACCCGCTGGGGCAAATTCAAACCCTGGATCCTCATCGGTACCATCGCTAACTCTATTGTGCTTTTTTTGCTGTTCAGTGCCCATCATTTTACCGGCCAAGCACAACTGTTATTTGTTGTCGTCACCTATATTCTCTGGGGTATGACCTATACCTTGATGGATATCCCTTTCTGGTCATTGGTACCCACAATTACGCTGGATAAACGCGAACGTGAAAAGTTGGTACCTTACCCACGTTTTTTCGCCAGTCTGGCTGGTTTTGTGACGGCTGGAGTGACACTGCCTTTTGTCAATTATGTCGGCGGTGCTGATCGTGGATATGGTTTTCAGATGTTTACGCTGGTACTGATCGCTTTCTTCGTCCTATCAACCATTGTTACCCTGCGTAACGTCAAAGAAGTGTATTCATCTGATAATTTAGCCACAGAGTTAAGCCGTATCAGCCTGAGATCGATGATCGGGTTAATCTACAAAAACGATCAACTCTCCTGTCTGCTGGCTATGGCGTTATCTTATAATATTGCTTCCAACGTCATTACCGGCTTTGCTATTTACTATTTTACCTACGTGATTGGTGATGCCGCTCTGTTCCCTTATTACATGTCTTACGCCGGTGCCGCTAACCTGGTCACCTTGATCCTGTTTCCTCGTTTGGTCAAAACACTTTCACGCCGAACTCTGTGGGCAGGAGCCTCTATCATGCCTATTCTCGCTGGCGGCGTGCTATTAGGCCTGGCTGCTGTAGGCAGTCATAACCTGTTATTGATCTCACTGGCAGGGGTATTATTCAATATCGGTGTCGGATTATTTTGGGTATTGCAGGTGATTATGGTCGCGGATACCGTCGATTACGGGGAATACAAGCTCAACGTGCGCTGCGAGAGTATTGCCTATTCAGTGCAAACTCTGGTAGTAAAGGCGGGCTCTGCTTTATCTGCCTTCTTTATCGGGGTGGTTCTCAGCGTGGTAGGCTATGTTCCCAATACCACTCAAACCCCTGAGACCATTATTGGGATGCAACTGATTATGATTGCGCTTCCTGCACTGTTCTTCTGCATAACACTGTTTATTTACTTCCGTTTTTACAAACTCAATGGGGATTTCCAACACAAAATCCAGACCCATCTGCAGGATAAATATCACCCATCACCCGAGGAACAAAGAGAAGAGACAAAACATATCCTGCAGCCCGAGGCTTAAATAAAAGTAATATTGAAAGAAAAGGCAATCTAACCTCCCTGCTTATCGGTATTAAGCAGGGAGGAATAGAAGGTGTTTAGAAGTTATACTTGATGCCTACCATCACCGCCGTATCACTGTAGCCTTTGTTGCCCACTTGCTGGCCAACATTACCCCACAAATTCAAATGTTTATTGAGTTGCCCTTCGACACCGACTTTTAGCTCAGCAATATTGGCCGCACCATCCTGCTTGACGCTGATGCCATCCATATTGCTGCCAAAATCCTTGTTGTTATGCAACCAGTTAACTTCCACAAGCGATTGGAATATTCGGCCTTTGCCTTTATCTTAGTCGCTGTAACCCTTGATAAAGGCTTTCACGCCCAAACGGCTCTGTAGATTGCCATCCCCCGTTACTAGCGTACCATTAGCCTCTTTATGGTCGTCAGCTTTCACCCCCATCCAGGTTTACGGATTAACACAAGCAATACGTGTTACTTTGAGTATAAACAGAAAACCTGTAGCTCGAATAACCACAGGTATATCCCAAATATTTAATAAAATTGAAAGATTCGACAAACCAGATACAATCAAAACCCCCAGCAATTAAGAGGAATCTTATTGATTATAAAAAGGAAACACCCATAAAATCCGTTAAAATAGCCCCAAACAATTCGAGTTATAGGTTTCGAGCGAATTCTAGATTGATAGCAATTCACGACAGAAGAGATTGCTAATTTTGGCCCCTTTGATAGGCCCAAAACTGGGGAAATATCCCATAAAACGATATCCCACAAAGCGACATCCCATAAAACAATATGCTGCAGTAAGTGAGCCCATGGATAGCCCCTCTGAGAATTACTATAAACCCAGAAACATCATCAACGCACCAGAGATAAAAATAGAAATTCTGAAGCGTAGTCAACAACGTGGCGATGATGAAATAGTCCAACGCTGGTTAACCAACCATTTCTATCGCTGGTGTATCAGCGATTTCCCTCGGGTTTCACTGATCTCATCCGAAATAGATTATTTCACCTACTTCGGTATTGATGCTCCTATTCCTGACTGGCTGGTCTCACAAATCGCCAGCAAGACCCCATGTTATTACTTCAATCCTCAACACACTCAATTAATTGATAAAGAACGTGAGTTAGTTGAGTTTCTATCTCGTCATATCAACAGCAAATTGGCGAAAAAATTACAACGCATCAACTGCTTTGCTGCATTAGCAATGCGTGAAGCCGAACATAAAAAGATGCTACAGCGCCAACAACAGGGATGGCACCCCACCAGCTCGGTGGTGCTCAAACCCATAATCAAAGTAAGCACAGGGGAAATCGTTGAGTTTGACGCAAACAACGCTAAGTTACGCCGTGAAATGGCCTATGAATCTTGGCATATGCAGCACTGTCTCGGACAGTTTGAAGATAAAGCGGCACTCATTGGTGGGTATGGTGACTACTATGCTCAACAAATTGAACAGGGCATGCTGCGACTTTTTAGTCTACGTGATGAAAACAACATTCCCCATGCCACAATCAGTATGAAGATCGATAACGGCAGTTTGGCTATTGACCAGATCAAAGGGAAGCAAAATCGCCCGCCGATAAGGAAATATGCTGCTGATATTTTATCCCTCTTATGCCACCTTAATCCGCAGTCTGTACGCCATGCTGACTGTGAGGGGATGGGGATTGTCTATGAAGACACAGCAGAGTCTCAGGGCTGGAAATTTATCACCAACATTCAAAGCCAAAATTTTCTGCTCAGCGTGCTCCATGATCACTTCCACTTACTGGAACACTTCCCTTCACCCCCTCTCGCATTACAGTGGCTACTATTACACAGCGCCCCCGACAAACTACACTACCTGCAAGCCGTTGATCCTGTCGTTGCTACGGCGGCGGAAATGTTATACCCCAAACAGCCATGGCATCCTCTCTTTGCCGGGAAGAATACCGATAGCGCCCCTTTCAAGATCGAAAACGTGACGTTGCACGCAACACGCTATCTGGCAACAGCAAAGGAGCAATCATGACCTCTTTATTTATTGCGCTGTTAGTGGCTGTTATCCTCATCCGTCATAATTACAAAAAAAACAAACCACGACTCGCTGCACTAATAGCAGAAGACAAGGAAAAAGAGCGATTAAAGGAACAACTCCGCGATACACGGCGGCGTGAATGGGCTCTCGCGCTGGCAGATATTCTTGCTCTACGTAATGGTATTGAAAAGCAGGATCTTTCTCTAAAATTCAACTTGGATCACAGCAAACGCCTACGCCTAGAGCAACAGGTGAAGAGAGAGCTCGGGTTATCTGAAAATCTCACTGGTGATGCATTGCAACAAGCAGTCGAAAATATCTTACGCCATTGGCCGAGGGGAATCGGTAATTCACCGAGTAATTTTTACCAACAACTGGCCTTTCAAGGGCAAGTCCGCAATGCTTTAGCGTTTGATTGTATGCGCACCGCGTTTCTGACCCGCTGCGTCGCTGGACTTGGTTGGTGTGATAACAACCTGGCTTGGTTGGTCCTTTTCCTGAATGCACAACGTGCCCAGGATTGCTTCACCAGTTGGCAAGACTATGCCACTGCCTATGTAGATGCCCGTCAGGTGTGGCTAACATTGCATAACACACCACCGGCCATTGCGGGACGAGACCTGCATGAAGCCACTCAATATCTGCAAGACCTAACAGGTAACTGGCGAAAAATGCCATGGAATGAATTCAAAATATTTGAGCCAAATTAACAGGATAAAAGATGGAACAGGGCAACCAATTAGAGCAGGCCATGCTGCACATGTGTCATCATAAAGTGGAGCCAAACACCGCAGAACGACAATGGATTATTGCAGATATCGCAAGTTATCTTGCCGATGGCCGCTATGAAGAACTCGACGAACTCTATACACAAGCATTGGTTGAAAGTTTTACTCATCGTCAGGCTGAAAAACGTTATTTCCAAGCCTGGACGCAGATGTGTAATCCTTTCTACGATATGGACACGCTGATCAACGCTGGCCCTAGCGGCTTGGCATTGATTAAAAACTGGCAACTCGCCTGTCCCCATTCCTCGCATGCCTGGCTTGCTGAAGCACAGTACTGGAATCACTATGCCTGGCTGTATCGCAGTTACGGCTGGGCAAAAGAGACGACTCACGCGATGTGGCTTTGTACGTCGGCATGCAATGAGCAAATGGTGATCGCCGCCCTCAATGCCATTAACTGCGATCCTCGACAGTGGATGGCGGCTTCTCTTACCGCGACAAACTCAGAAGTTTTCGGCCAACCCAAATGGCTCGTGGCATTTTTACAGGGTAAAGAAATGACTGGGCAACGCTTGATGAAGGGGCTTGCTCAATATCATAAATCTTCACCACAAGAAGTGGACGCTCTGATGGCTCATTCTGGCTTATCTTTTGAGAATGCCGTCTGTCTGCAACTACCTCGTCCTGCCGAGTTACCCAATGGTATCGATAATACTGGACAGCAATACTGGCTCTCCGTTTGTCTGAATATCTTCCCCAACGCATTTTACCCACTCACTGAATACATTCCATTCCGTATGCCACGCTGGAGGGGGACACATGAGGAAATCCGCAAATTAATAGACTCTCTGCGATACAGACTTTCAAAACAAGAGTGTGAGCATCTTGAGTTGTTTATCTGGTGGGACGAGTATCGCGACTTACGTATCGCAGAAATTGACTCTCCGACAGAGCAAGAGCAAACCATCGCTAGAGCTAAAGCCATCGCACTACATGGACGTAACCAGGAAGATCGCCATAATGCCATTGGATGGTTGCTAACCTGTTATGACGACTTAAAGGATGACGATGCACTCTGGCACACCATTCAGCTCGCGGTGATGGAAGAAATGAAGTTAAGCCACTACTTCACTTATCGAGCATTGGCATTTGCACAACGAGATTTCCCTAATACCCACTGGATTTACAATTTTATTTGCCAAAACTCACAGCAAACGGTTTTTCCTCGAGTGGAAATTTATCGTGGTTATTTCCAATTTGCAGGATTGTTCGGCTTTGAAAAAAATGAAGAAATGGCCAAAAGCTGGTTGGGCAAAGGCAGTGTTAACAGCATCAACGCCAGTCCAGATTGGGCGTGGACTATTAGGTCCTTAGGTTGGCTGGATCTCCATGAGCATTGCATCTCATTGGCAGAACTTGGTGCCCGACGGAATATCCCCGGCGCATTTAGATGGTTAGCGCTGGAGTACGGCGATTCTGATGATACTACCCTACTCCCGTACCAACCGATTACCGCACTAAACTACAATCAACGTACAGCAAATCTCTTACATGAACAAATCGCCCGTCGAGACAATATCGCTTATCCATTGATTAGCAACGGCGGATATACTGAATATGAAGATGACCTGCGAGATATACACTTCAGCATGGCTGTTTCTTGCCAAAAATTAAGCCAAACAGAAACGGACCTGACTTTACGCGATGGTTATGAAAAAGATCTGCTCGATAATCTTTACCAAGCTCATCTCTTCGGTCACCAAACCGCTTGGGGACTCTTTTTACTGAATATCTTTGAAGTTAAAAATTTAGAGCTAGCTCATTCCCACCTTGATTTACTGCATGAAGAAGCTGAAAAAGGGACCCTGGAAGCGATGGTGAGCCTCTCTCGGCTGTATGGCAATAAGTTAGACAACAAGCTCTATAGCATGAAGAAAAGTGTACGTTGGGCTTACTTCGCCCGTAGGCTATTTCCCGACAGTGAGGTGGTAGAGGATTGCCTCTATCCACTGCATGCCAGTAGTAGGTGGAAACGATATCGGTTTGCCTGGCTGGCAACCCGCATTTCTGATACCGAGTTACCTGGCCAAGTAAACTCAATGGTGTAGCTTTTTATTATCAAATGCACCATTAGCCAAGCCATTACACTAAATCCACTCTGGCCCTAAGTGATAAAAAACGCGCAGTTTATCAATCAGGCATTGTGGATTTAATGGGCATTGTGGATTTAATGGGCATTGTGGATTTAACAGATATTATGTAGTGGGATAGTGGATTTAAGGGACGAGTTTGAAAGCATTTTGCACTGCGTTTTTACCATTTTCTGTAGTAAATACACAATAAGCTTGGGGGGGTGATTTGGCGGAACGGACGGGACTCGAACCCGCGACCCCCTGCGTGACAGGCAGGTATTCTAACCAACTGAACTACCGCTCCGCATTTCATTCCCCTATACCGTGGGGAATGAGCGAATATTACGGTCCACGCTCGACTCCGTCAATATTTTTTCCTATAGAAAGAGTCGGTTGAACAGTTTTTCAACGATACGCGGCCAAGGTGATATTTCTCTCACTGAAAAAACAACTATTCAGCTTTTGTCCGCCACAGACAACTGCCCCCCTTCTTGGCCACCAAGTCCAGACGTGCCTCATGGTCTGCAATTTCTTCAGCGCTGGCATAAATGACTTTCATTGCCGTCGTCGGACGTGTTACACGTTGGATGTCCTGTGCGGTCTCTATCTGCTGGCTATCCCCCTCCATCTGAAATGCCATCGAGGTCTGACCGCCCGTCATTGCCAGATAGACTTCCGCCAGGATCTCGGCATCGAGCAATGCCCCGTGTAGCATTCGTTTACTGTTATCTATCTCATAACGGCTGCATAAGGCATCAAGGTTGTTACGTTTGCCGGGAAACAGGCGGCGTGCCATCAACAAGCTATCAGTGATAGTACAGAATGTTTCCGTTTTCGGCATATCTCGCTGTAACATGCGGAATTCGTGATCCATAAAGCCGATATCGAACGACGCATTATGGATAACCAACTCACCGCCACGAATAAAATCGACAAACTCTTCAGCGATCTGATCAAAAGTCGGTTTGTCGGCCAAAAACTCATCACTGATGCCATGAACCATATAAGCTTCAGGATCCACTAACCGGTCTGGTTTCACGTAAACATGGTAGTGGCGGCCGGTCAGGCGGCGGTTAATCACTTCAACAGCACCAATCTCAATGATACGGTGGCCTTCGTAGTGAACCCCTAGTTTGTTCATACCGGTGGTTTCGGTATCAAGAACGATTTGTCTGGTTGATGATGTAGAGATCATATTGCAGTGCTCATAGCGCTCGTTTATGTCAGACTGTGCTTTTATAAAACTAATAGGAAGAGTCTACCAGAGATGCTCAAACAGGTAGAAATTTTCACCGACGGTTCCTGTCTCGGTAACCCGGGCCCCGGTGGTTATGGTGCAATATTGCGTTATAAACAACATGAGAAAACGTTCAGTGCTGGTTATCACCTGACGACCAATAATCGTATGGAGTTGATGGCGGCCATTGTGGCGCTAGAAGCGCTCACTTCCCCTTGCGAAGTGGTTTTAAGCACTGATAGCCAATATGTACGCCAAGGGATCACTAGCTGGATCCATAACTGGAAAAAACGTGGCTGGAAAACCAGCGATAAAAAACCGGTAAAAAATATCGATCTCTGGCAACGTTTAGACTTGGCAATTACTCGTCATACCATTCACTGGCAATGGGTCAAAGGGCATGCCGGGCATCCGGAAAACGAACGTTGTGACCAACTGGCGCGTGATGCAGCCGGTAACCCGACTCAAGATGATACGGGTTATCAGCCCGACACTTAAGGCAACTTACGATAACTCTTGGTCGCGCCCACTGCGCGACTAAGAGAGGGGTTCCTGACCCCCATTTTCAGCAGCGTTGGGGTTAATGGCCGCGTCCTCTTGCGTGCCACAATGAGGCTGATGCAACCCAAGGCAGGTAAATGTGTACTCAAAAAAGTCCCGCCTTTACGCTGCCAAGGTACGACATGAAAGCGCATCTGCTCCAACACTTCGTAATTCAATAAACTAAGCCAATCCAGCAAACGCATTTGGGTAAACATGCGGCTGACATAAGGCTGGCGCTGACGTACTCCCGGGATCAACTTGCCCATACCGAGTACACTGAAGGGGTTAAAACTACTTATCAGCAGCCAACCGTCATCAATCAACACGCGGTCAACCTCACGTAACAGGCGGTGTGGATCATCAGCATAGGAAAGAGTATGAGCCAACAAACAGGCATCTACTGCCTTCGTGGCAAAGGGTAACTGGTATGGATCTGCCAGCACATGCAGGTTATTGCCTGACAACCCCACATTAACCTGATGCGAGATAACACACTTTTCGGTATCTAACTCGGTACTAAGGTTACCAATTTTCAACAAATGAAAACCAAACAGTTTTGACCACCAGGGTTGCAACTGCTGCTCTAGAGCCTCACGATAGTATTCCCCCCATGGTAGCGCTGCCCAGGTCTGTGGGCTGGTGAGCTTTTGTAGAGTATGGGCTGGTTTCATGTTTTATTATCTTCCTTCAGCCATTGCCAACGAGAGGTCTCAATGAATCTTATCAGCATTCCTGCTTTTCAGGACAATTACATTTGGTTATTGTGCGACTCACAAAGACATTGCGTTATCGTCGATCCTGGTGAGGCTAATCCGGTTCTTGAGGCGCTCTCCGATCTGAACCTAACCCCAGATGCAATATTATTGACCCATCACCATCGCGATCATGTCGCCGGCGTGCCAGATATTATCTCACGCTATCCCGGTTTGGCTGTCTATGGTCCACATGAAACCGCCAACAAAGGGGCTAATCATCTGCTCAGTGCGGGGGATATTCTCAATATTGGTGGGCGCCGATTTACTGTGATCGCGGTTCCTGGACACACCTTGGAACACATTGCTTTCTACAGCTCCCCTTACCTATTCTGTGGGGATACTATTTTCTCTGCCGGTTGCGGACGGCTTTCTGAAGGGACAGCCGAGCAAATGTATGATTCATTTCAACGACTCGCGCAACTCCCTGATGAAACCTTAATTTGTTGCGCACACGAATATACACTCTCAAATCTTAAGTTTGCCAGTAAGATTTTGCCACAAGATGATCAAATTAGAACATATCAGGAGCAAGTTGAGATATTACGGGTAAAAGGAGAACCCAGCGTGCCCACAACGTTGCAATTAGAACGTAAAATAAATCTATTCTTACGTTGCCATGACACTGATTTACAAAAAGAAATAGGCTTTGATTCACCCCCAGCGCATCTTCATGAAGTTTTTTCCGAATTACGCCTGCGCAAGGATGCCTTCTAACCTTTTAGTTGCGTTTTTTAGTAAAGTAACGTATCATTGTTCGTCTTTTGAGCAACTAAATTGACATACATATGAAGACTAAAGCGATAATTCTCGCCTCAGTCTTGCTAGTAGGTTGCCAGTCATCCAAGCAGGATACGCTGGCCCCAAAACAGCATGCACAGAGTCTGTCTTCGGCAGGTCAAGAAAGTGAAGCAGGAAAGTACACAGCAAGCTCAGCGCAGTGGCTAGGTAGCAATAGCGCCGCGCAACAGGACCTGTGGAACTTCATTAGCGACGAGCTGAAGATGGAGGTTCCGGAAAATTCCCGGATCCGTGAACAAAAGAGTAAATATTTAAAACATAAGAGCTATCTCCACGATGTAACATTACGGGCAGAGCCGTACATGTACTTGATAGTCGAGCAGATTAAGAAACGTAATATGCCGATGGAACTGGTACTGCTACCCATAGTGGAGAGCGCTTTTGACCCTCACGCCACGTCGCATGCCAATGCTGCGGGGTTATGGCAGATTGTGCCTAAAACAGGTCGCCACTATGGTTTGAAAAACAATCAGTGGTATGACGAACGCCGTGATGTTGTAGCCTCAACAACCGCTGCGCTTGATATGCTGGAACGGCTGAACCGCCTGTTTGACGGGGACTGGTTACTGACCATTGCCGCTTACAACAGTGGTGAAGGTCGTGTAATGCAAGCCGTTAAGGCGAACAAACGCCAAGGTAAGCCCACTGATTTCTGGTCATTGTCGCTTCCACGTGAAACGTTAATCTATGTGCCGAAAATGCTGGCACTCAGCGAGATCATCAAGCACAACCAAAAGTACGGTGTCAAATTACCAAAACCTGACGAAACCCGTGCATTGGCGCGTATTGATGTCGGGCAACAGATTCAGCTCACTCAGGCAGCTGAGATGGCCGGGCTTTCGCTTACCAAGATGAAAGCTTACAATCCAGGCTACAAAAAAGGTGTCACCGCACCTAATGGACCTCATTACATTATGGTCCCCCAAAAGAATGCGGCTCAGTTGAAAGATTCGCTATCTGATGGGCAGGTCGCTGCGATATCGCCAAGTCGTCAGTCGACGAATAACGCTGGTTTGTCAGGCAGTGATGTGTACAAGGTTCGTCCAGGTGATACATTAGCGGCTATTGCCAAACGTCTGTATGTGCAAACCCGTGATTTACAGACTTGGAACAACTTGACGGACAAGAGCTCGCTAAAAGTTGGACAAACATTGAAGGTCACCAACAATAGCAGCAGTATCACCTATCAAGTCCGTAAAGGTGACTCCCTTGACAGTATAGCGCGTCGTCATGGTGTTGATATTAGTGACGTAAAGCGTTGGAACTCAGCGCTCAGCAAAAATAACAGTCTACAGCCAGGGCTTAAGTTGACCTTGTTTGTAAACAATAATAGCTCACCAGAGACTTAAATTTTCAGTCCCCAAAAAAGCATCTTTCGAGATGCTTTTTTTATTTCTATTGGGTTACCACTGTGACTTGTGCAACTCGGGACGGAACTCTACCAGTAACGGATTGTGATCTGAGGCTTGTGTCACCAACACCGAGGCGTCAGCCACCCGCAGATTACGGTAGAAGATAAAGTCCAGGGGGCGGCCAAATGCCTTACTCCGATGATCGTGGGTAAAACTCACCTCACGCAATGCCATATCCCCAGCAAACTGATATAAGGCATTAATACGCTTACGACTCCAGGCATTGAAGTCCCCTGCCAGAATCACCGGGCCTTGATGATAAGCAATCTGTTCCCCTAGTGAGGCTAACTGCTTACTGTAAACTTCAACACCAAGACTAAAGTTCACAGCATGAATATTCACCACCATCAGTAATTGATCATTATAAAGTGGATAAACCGTGATCAATGCCGACTTAGCCAGACGCAATAGTGGCTCACGTTCACGCAATGGACAGCAATAGACGGGGTGTGCTGCGGCCAGTGTCATCACACCAGAAGGATGTTGCGGTAACACGAAAGCAGGGACCTGATCAGTCGCCAGATAATTAGAGGTGGCAAAATTAACCAGTTCCGGCGTTGTCTGTGCCTCTTGTAGTAATACCAATTGCGCTTCTTTACCAAAGCCCTTCAGTACCGAAAGCCAATCTGACCGCTGTTGCTTGAAGATATTCCATACCATCACGCGTAATACATCCGTCGCTGGCAATGCAGCACCAAGTGGTAACGGCTGATTAATGGCACCAGGGAAAATTCGCTCGGCTGGTTGCCCTGCAACATACCTCATTGCATAGGTTCTTTTCGGCACGTTGTTCGCCTATTTTCCATTCGGGTTAAACTGATAGCGGCATTGCTATCCGCAATATACCCGCCGCCGTTGAAGCTACAAGAGGTCTTGATGACTCTCGCTTGCCTCAGCCATTATTGACCAGGATTCTGACTCCTCATGCCGTTGTAACCAACCTAGAGTGCGAATACGCTTGGGTATAGGTACAGTATACGCCTATACCTGCTGCCAGTACTGACTTTTAGGGATTATCCCGCTCTTTGTTATTAGGAAAAGACAGGCTGATTGCAATGAATAAAGCATATTGGCTCAAACAATTGATGATGTGAAAATCAGCCCCCTATCACTAAAGTGATCAAGGAACAGTGAATTCAGCAAACCATATTGTCAAAATTTCAATCGAAATGGACGAAGATAGCGGTAAAATCCCGGTATATCGGTGATGGTAACACGCACAAGAACACCTGATGAATGGGATTATGCTACTGAAAATGGGTCGTGAGATCATCTCACTGCATCGAAAAATCGCTCACTAGTACAGGCTAATAAGCGTCGGTAATACTGAAGGAACAACAAGTTAAGGCAGTGAGTAATTTGAATATGAAAAAGCCCTGAGTCAGAGACTCAGGGCTTATCAATTAAGTGGCGGAACGGACGGGGCTCGAACCCGCGACCCCCTGCGTGACAGGCAGGTATTCTAACCAACTGAACTACCGCTCCACCGATTCTTTCACGTTGCATCGCTTATCGCTTGATGCAGGCAAAACTGCAATTTTACAGTCTTGCTCATTATCAGATGTCACCCTGATAACGTTATTTGGATGCCTGGCAGTGTCCTACTCTCACATGGGGAGACCCCACACTACCATCGGCGCTACGGCGTTTCACTTCTGAGTTCGGCATGGGATCAGGTGGGACCACCGCGCTAAGGCCGCCAGGCAAATCAGGTTTCAGGTCACAGGAAACAGGTTTCAGTTAATCCACCTTGCCCCTATATACCTCAAAATCTTTGTTGCTCTCATCTTCAATCTGTAGAACAAGCTGATTATCGCTATCTCTCTACCCGATATCCTGGTATCAGGTCAAAACACCTTCGGTGTTGTAAGGTTAAGCCTCACGGTTCATTAGTACTGGTTAGCTCAATACATCGCTGCACTTACACACCCAGCCTATCAACGTCTTAGTCTTAAACGTTCCTTCAGGGACCTTAAAGGCCCAGGGAAGACTCATCTCGAGGCAAGTTTCGCGCTTAGATGCTTTCAGCGCTTATCTTTTCCGCACTTAGCTACCGGGCAGTGCCATTGGCATGACAACCCGAACACCAGGGGTGCGTTCACTCCGGTCCTCTCGTACTAGGAGCAAACCCTCTCAATCTTCCAACGCCCACGGCAGATAGGGACCGAACTGTCTCACGACGTTCTAAACCCAGCTCGCGTACCACTTTAAATGGCGAACAGCCATACCCTTGGGACCTACTTCAGCCCCAGGATGTGATGAGCCGACATCGAGGTGCCAAACACCGCCGTCGATATGAACTCTTGGGCGGTATCAGCCTGTTATCCCCGGAGTACCTTTTATCCGTTGAGCGATGGCCCTTCCATTCAGAACCACCGGATCACTAAGACCTACTTTCGTACCTGCTCGAGCCGTCACTCTCACAGTCAAGCTGGCTTATGCCTTTGCACTAACCTCACGATGTCCGACCGTGATTAGCCAACCTTCGTGCTCCTCCGTTACTCTTTGGGAGGAGACCGCCCCAGTCAAACTACCCACCAGACACTGTCCTCACCCCGGATCACGGGGCCGAGTTAGAACATCAAACATTAAAGGGTGGTATTTCAAGGTTGGCTCCATGCAGACTGGCGTCCACACTTCAAAGCCTCCCACCTATCCTACACATCAAGGCTCAATGTTCAGTGTCAAGCTATAGTAAAGGTTCACGGGGTCTTTCCGTCTTGCCGCGGGTACACTGCATCTTCACAGCGAGTTCAATTTCACTGAGTCTCGGGTGGAGACAGCCTGGCCATCATTACGCCATTCGTGCAGGTCGGAACTTACCCGACAAGGAATTTCGCTACCTTAGGACCGTTATAGTTACGGCCGCCGTTTACTGGGGCTTCGATCAAGAGCTTCGCGTTGCCGCTAACCCCATCAATTAACCTTCCAGCACCGGGCAGGCGTCACACCGTATACGTCCACTTTCGTGTTTGCACAGTGCTGTGTTTTTATTAAACAGTTGCAGCCAGCTGGTATCTGCGACTGGCTTCAGCTCCAGGAGTAAATCCCTTCACCTAACGCCAGCGTGCCTTCTCCCGAAGTTACGGCACCATTTTGCCTAGTTCCTTCACCCGAGTTCTCTCAAGCGCCTGAGTATTCTCTACCTGACCACCTGTGTCGGTTTGGGGTACGATTAAATGTTACCTGATGCTTAGAGGCTTTTCCTGGAAGCAGGGCATCAACTACTTCATCTCCGTAGAGACTCGTCATCGTGCCTCAGGGTTGATAGTAAACCGGATTTGCCTGGTCTACCCCCCTACACACTTGAACCGGGACAACCGTCGCCCGGATAGCCTAGCCTTCTCCGTCCCCCCTTCGCAGTAACACCCAGTACAGGAATATTAACCTGTTTCCCATCGACTACGCTTTTCAGCCTCGCCTTAGGGGTCGACTCACCCTGCCCCGATTAACGTTGGACAGGAACCCTTGGTCTTCCGGCGAGCGGGCTTTTCACCCGCTTTATCGTTACTTATGTCAGCATTCGCACTTCTGATACCTCCAGCAACCCTCACAGGTCACCTTCGCAGGCTTACAGAACGCTCCCCTACCCAACAACGCCTAAGCGTCGCTGCCGCAGCTTCGGTGCATGGTTTAGCCCCGTTACATCTTCCGCGCAGGCCGACTCGACCAGTGAGCTATTACGCTTTCTTTAAATGATGGCTGCTTCTAAGCCAACATCCTGGCTGTCTGTGCCTTCCCACATCGTTTCCCACTTAACCATGACTTTGGGACCTTAGCTGGCGGTCTGGGTTGTTTCCCTCTTCACGACGGACGTTAGCACCCGCCGTGTGTCTCCCGTGATAACATTCTTCGGTATTCGCAGTTTGCATCGGGTTGGTAAGCCGGGATGGCCCCCTAGCCGAAACAGTGCTCTACCCCCGAAGATGAATTCACGAGGCGCTACCTAAATAGCTTTCGGGGAGAACCAGCTATCTCCCGGTTTGATTGGCCTTTCACCCCCAGCCACAAGTCATCCGCTAATTTTTCAACATTAGTCGGTTCGGTCCTCCAGTTAGTGTTACCCAACCTTCAACCTGCCCATGGCTAGATCACCGGGTTTCGGGTCTATACCTTGCAACTATTCGCCCAGTTAAGACTCGGTTTCCCTACGGCTCCCCTATTCGGTTAACCTTGCTACAAAATATAAGTCGCTGACCCATTATACAAAAGGTACGCAGTCACCTAACAAGTAGGCTCCCACTGCTTGTACGTACACGGTTTCAGGTTCTATTTCACTCCCCTCGCCGGGGTTCTTTTCGCCTTTCCCTCACGGTACTGGTTCACTATCGGTCAGTCAGGAGTATTTAGCCTTGGAGGATGGTCCCCCCATATTCAGACAGGATAACACGTGTCCCGCCCTACTCATCGAACTCACAATCCATGCATCTTCGTGTACGGGACTATCACCCTTTACTGTGCGACTTTCCAGACGCTTCCACTGACACACAAACTGATTCAGGTTCTGGGCTCTTCCCCGTTCGCTCGCCGCTACTAGGGGAATCTCGGTTGATTTCTTTTCCTCGGGGTACTGAGATGTTTCAGTTCCCCCGGTTCGCCTCCTGCCACTATGTATTCATGACAGGATAGTGCAACGAATTGCACTGGGTTTCCCCATTCGGGTATTGTCGGTTGTAACGGTTCATATCACCTTACCGACACTTTTCGCAGATTAGCACGCCCTTCATCGCCTCTGACTGCCTAGGCATCCACCGTGTACGCTTAGTCGCTTAACCTCACAACCCGAAAGTGTCTTGCTGTCTGACGACAGGTCACTTTGTGCTGTGATTATTTGAGAGACTCTTTCAACGTCATCAATGTCAGTTAACTCATTGATGCGCTGAAGTTTCAATTTTCAGCTTGTTCCAGATTGTTAAAGAGCAATATCTTAAACATGACTCCACAGAATCATCTTTAAGATAAAAAGTATCATCAGATACTGAAGACCGCCGCTTTCACCGGGAAGGTCGGAAGCAGTTGGCGTCCCCTAGGGGATTCGAACCCCTGTTACCGCCGTGAAAGGGCGGTGTCCTAGGCCTCTAGACGAAGGGGACACGACACCGTACTTTTATGACGCTTTTGCTCATTACTGTTCATCAGACAATCTGTGTGAGCACTTCACGCGAAGCAATATCTTTAGGTAAGGAGGTGATCCAACCGCAGGTTCCCCTACGGTTACCTTGTTACGACTTCACCCCAGTCATGAATCACAAAGTGGTAAGCGCCCTCCCGAAGGTTAAGCTACCTACTTCTTTTGCAACCCACTCCCATGGTGTGACGGGCGGTGTGTACAAGGCCCGGGAACGTATTCACCGTAGCATTCTGATCTACGATTACTAGCGATTCCGACTTCATGGAGTCGAGTTGCAGACTCCAATCCGGACTACGACGTACTTTATGAGGTCCGCTTGCTCTCGCGAGGTCGCTTCTCTTTGTATACGCCATTGTAGCACGTGTGTAGCCCTACTCGTAAGGGCCATGATGACTTGACGTCATCCCCACCTTCCTCCGGTTTATCACCGGCAGTCTCCTTTGAGTTCCCGACCGAATCGCTGGCAACAAAGGATAAGGGTTGCGCTCGTTGCGGGACTTAACCCAACATTTCACAACACGAGCTGACGACAGCCATGCAGCACCTGTCTCAGAGTTCCCGAAGGCACCAATCCATCTCTGGAAAGTTCTCTGGATGTCAAGAGTAGGTAAGGTTCTTCGCGTTGCATCGAATTAAACCACATGCTCCACCGCTTGTGCGGGCCCCCGTCAATTCATTTGAGTTTTAACCTTGCGGCCGTACTCCCCAGGCGGTCGATTTAACGCGTTAGCTCCGGAAGCCACGCCTCAAGGGCACAACCTCCAAATCGACATCGTTTACAGCGTGGACTACCAGGGTATCTAATCCTGTTTGCTCCCCACGCTTTCGCACCTGAGCGTCAGTCTTTGTCCAGGGGGCCGCCTTCGCCACCGGTATTCCTCCAGATCTCTACGCATTTCACCGCTACACCTGGAATTCTACCCCCCTCTACAAGACTCTAGCTTGCCAGTTTCAAATGCAGTTCCCAAGTTAAGCTCGGGGATTTCACATCTGACTTAACAAACCGCCTGCGTGCGCTTTACGCCCAGTAATTCCGATTAACGCTTGCACCCTCCGTATTACCGCGGCTGCTGGCACGGAGTTAGCCGGTGCTTCTTCTGCGAGTAACGTCAATGTGATGTGCTATTAACACACCACCCTTCCTCCTCGCTGAAAGTGCTTTACAACCCTAAGGCCTTCTTCACACACGCGGCATGGCTGCATCAGGCTTGCGCCCATTGTGCAATATTCCCCACTGCTGCCTCCCGTAGGAGTCTGGACCGTGTCTCAGTTCCAGTGTGGCTGGTCATCCTCTCAGACCAGCTAGGGATCGTCGCCTAGGTGAGCCATTACCCCACCTACTAGCTAATCCCATCTGGGCACATCCGATGGTGTGAGGCCCGAAGGTCCCCCACTTTGGTCTTGCGACATTATGCGGTATTAGCTACCGTTTCCAGTAGTTATCCCCCTCCATCAGGCAGTTTCCCAGACATTACTCACCCGTCCGCCGCTCGTCACCCAGGGAGCAAGCTCCCCTGTGCTACCGCTCGACTTGCATGTGTTAAGCCTGCCGCCAGCGTTCAATCTGAGCCATGATCAAACTCTTCAATTAAAAGCTTGATTTGCTAAGTTAATAGCGATGCTCAAAGATTACTGCATGAATTTTACTTACATGAGTCACTCTTTAAGACTTGATATTTTTTTGTTGCCGAAGCAACTGGATATCGTCTTTGTGAGTGCCCACACAGATTGTCTGATAAATTGTTAAAGAGCGTGGTTACCAAAACTTCCTGGTAACGCGGGAGGCAGATAATACTTCTTCCCGCTGAAGAGTCAACCTTTTTCTCTACAAGAGACGGTGTTTTCACCGGGTTGCTTCTTCCTGCCAGGGCGACTTGTCAGCCGTTGTTCCCGAGCAGTGGAGGCGCATTATAGGGAGTTCTCAGTTCACCGCAACCCCTAAATTCAAAAAAAGATCCAACCGTTCAAATAACAATCAAAACCACCATTATCGACTGTTATTTGAGCAATTGATTCGTCATTTGCAGATTATTGCCAATCAAAAGCCCATCTGCCCGTTCAAATAATATAGGGGTGGTAATCCACCCCTATCATTAATCACAATCATTCATTTATTGTTTAGCGACGATATGATCGTTTTCCACATCCAACGTTACTGGTCTGCCTGGAAGCAATTGCCCAGACAAGATCTGCTGCGCCAACGGGTTTTCTATTTCCTGTTGAATTGCTCGCTTCAATGGCCGAGCACCATAAACTGGGTCGTAGCCTATTTTACCTAACAGCTCCAACGCTGGTTCCGTCATGTTGACTTCATAGCCTCGCTCTTCCAGACGTCTGTACAAGCGAGCCAACTGGATCTTGGCAATCTGCGCGATATGTTTCTGACCCAGCGGATGGAAGACCACAACTTCATCTATACGGTTGATAAATTCCGGACGGAAATGATGAGTGACCATCTCCATGACCGCTTCCTTCATTTGCGTATAATTCATCTCACTAAAGTGCTCCTGGATCAGGTCAGAACCCAGGTTAGAAGTCATGATCACCACCGTATTGCGAAAATCAACCGTGCGGCCCTGACCATCGGTCAGGCGCCCATCATCCAACACCTGCAATAAAATATTGAATACATCGGGATGGGCTTTTTCCACCTCATCCAACAGAATGACTGAGTAAGGACGGCGGCGAACAGCCTCTGTCAAATATCCGCCCTCTTCATAACCCACATAACCCGGAGGAGCCCCTACCAAGCGCGATACGGAGTGCTTCTCCATAAACTCCGACATATCAATACGTATCATGGCATCGTCACTGTCAAACAGGAACGAAGCCAAGGCTTTACACAGTTCGGTTTTACCGACCCCGGTAGGCCCTAGGAACAGGAATGAACCGATTGGTCGATTAGGATCCGAAAGACCTGCACGACTACGACGAATAGCATTAGCTACCGCGTTCACCGCTTCATCCTGCCCAATCACCCGGGAATGCAGTTCTTGTTCAAGACGCAGCAGTTTGTCGCGTTCTCCCTCCAGCATTTTGGCCACTGGAATCCCCGTTGCTTTGGCCAACACTTCAGCAATTTCCGCATCGGTAACCCGGTTACGCAGCAACTTCATGGTCTTGCCTTCAGCTTGGGTTGCTGCTGCAAGCTGTTTTTCCAAATCTGGGATTTTGCCATACTGCAATTCAGACATCCGAGCCAGGTCACCCATACGACGGGCCTGCTCCAGTGAAATCTTGGCTTGTTCCAGTTCAGCCTTAATATTCTGCGTACCAGTAAGGGAAGCTTTCTCTGCTTTCCACTCCTCTTCAAGCTCAGAATATTCCCGCTCTTTCTGTTCCAGTTCACCACTCAGCATTTCCAGTCGTTTTTTACTGGCATCATCTGACTCTTTATTCAGCGCCTGTTGCTCGAGTTTAAGTTGAATAATACGGCGCTCAAGACGATCAAGTGACTCTGGCTTAGAATCCATCTGCATGCGGATACTGGATGCGGCTTCATCGATCAAGTCGATGGCTTTGTCCGGTAACTGACGATCGGAAACATAACGATGCGACAGAGTCGCCGCCGCGACAATCGCCGGGTCAGTAATCTGAACATGATGATGCAGTTCGTAACGTTCTTTCAGACCACGCAATATGGCAATGGTATCCTCAACGCTAGGTTCCGCCACATAGACCTTTTGGAAACGTCGCTCAAGTGCGGCATCTTTCTCTATATACTGACGATACTCATTTAAGGTTGTGGCACCGACGCAATGTAGCTCACCACGGGCAAGCGCGGGTTTAAGCATGTTGCCGGCATCCATCGCCCCATCTGCTTTGCCAGCACCCACCATGGTGTGTAATTCATCAATAAAGAGAATGACACTACCTTCCTGCTTGGCAAGATCACTCAACACCCCTTTCAGGCGCTCTTCAAACTCACCGCGATATTTAGCCCCGGCAATCAACGCCCCCATATCAAGGGAAAGCACTCGCTTATGTTTCAGCCCCTCAGGCACTTCACCATTGATAATGCGCTGAGCCAAACCTTCAACAATAGCGGTTTTACCGACACCCGGTTCACCAATCAATACCGGATTATTTTTGGTACGACGTTGCAGGACCTGAATGGTTCGGCGGATCTCTTCATCACGACCAATCACCGGATCAAGTTTGCCCTGCTCTGCACGTTCTGTAAGATCAATTGTGTATTTTTTCAATGCTTGACGTTGGTCTTCTGCACCTTGGTCATCCACGCTGTCACCACCCCGCATTTGCTCAATAGACTTGGATATTTTATCCACTGTTGCACCGGACGCTTTCAGTAGGTCGGTCAAAGTACCGCGTTCTTCAAGCACCGCCAGCACAAACAACTCGGAAGAAATAAATTTATCGGCTCGCTTTTGCGCCAACTTGTCACAGAGGTTAAGAACACGTACCAGTTCATTTGAGGGCTGAACATCCCCACCAGTACCTTCTACTTGCGGCAGACGAGCCAAAGCCTGATCGATGCCTGTGCGCAGATGCGCAACATCGACTCCGGCAGCCGTTAATAATGGACGAACCGTGCCCCCCTCTTGATTGAGCAACGCGCTCATAAGATGTAACGGTTCAATAAATTGATTGTCGCGCCCAAGGGCTAGAGATTGAGCGTCGGCGAGGGCAAGCTGGAATTTGTTAGTAAGACGATCCAGACGCATAACACCTCCAATATAGGTTGAAATTGCTACTGGAGATCAAATGAGGTCATTCCTCAAATTTTCAAGGTTATTTCAACACTAATTATGAGTACAACGTTATGCATCTGTGGATCGTCCTAGGGTAGTAGGTTATATCACCCAAACCAAACTTGCCAGACGTCCGGTTAATCCATCGCGCCGATAGGAGAAAAAATGACTCATTTCGCTCATAGTGCAACGGTTTCCACCATAAATGGCTAAAATACCAGCACGCTGTAACCGCTGTTTGGCTAAAAAATAGATATCCGCGAGAAACTTTTCACCATGGGGAATAAATGCTGCAGCCGCAGCACGGTCAACCGCAATGAATGCTTCTCTGACTTCGGGACCGACTTCGAATTGACGTGGGCCTATGGCCGGACCAAGCCACGCGATGATCTGTGCTGGCTCAGCGGCAAAGTGTGCAACGGTATTTTCCAACACGCCATTGCATAAACCTCGCCACCCTGCATGTGCAGCAGCAACCTCATCACCCGCCAGTGATGCAAAGAGAACTGGCAGGCAATCTGCCGTCATCACTGCGCACACCTGGCCAACCTTATTGCTATAAACCGCGTCAGCTTGCTTGTCTTGCGGTATTTGCCCATCCAACATCAGGACTTTTGTGCCATGCACCTGTTCAAGCCACAATGGCATTTGCGGCAAACCAGCCAATGCCACCAGCAATTGGCGGTTATGGGCCACAGCCTGAATATCATCACCAACATGATCCCCCAAGTTCAGGGAATCATAGGGAGGCAAACTGATACCACCGAGTCGAGTCGTACTACAGGCTTTAACCCCAGCAGGCAGAGGCCAATCAGGCACAATAAGTGAATTCATTACCAATCCATCTGATCTCTAAATTCTTTGGTGTCAGCTTTTAATGCCTCAATCAACTCGACCATATCCGGTGGCAATGGCGCATGCCATTCCATCTGAATACCGCTGATCGGGTGGTAGAGACGCAACATAGTGGCATGTAGCGCCTGACGATCGAAACCACGTAGCGTATTGATAAATGCTTCGGAAGCACCTTTAGGTGGACGTGGCCGGCCACCATACAATTGATCTCCCACCAGCGGATGACCAATGTACGCCATGTGTACTCGGATCTGGTGCGTGCGCCCTGTTTCCAAACGCAAGCGTAGACGGGTATGCGCGCGGAAGTGCTCCATAATACGATAATGGGTTACGGCAGGTTTACCCATCGGGTGTACTGCCATATGAGTACGTTTAGTAGAGTGACGCGCTATCGGCTCCTCCACGGTGCCCCCCGCAGTCATGGTACCGATTGCCACTGCCTCATACTCACGGGTAATCTCACGTGCCTGCAAAGCTTCAACCAAGCGTGTTTGCGCTGGAATCGTTTTTGCCACAACCATCAAACCGGTGGTGTCTTTATCCAAACGATGGACGATCCCGGCACGAGGTACGTCGGCAATTGCGGGGAAATAATGTAACAAGGCATTAAGCACTGTACCATCTGGATTACCCGCACCAGGGTGCACCACCAGGTTACGCGGTTTGTTAATCACTAAAATATCGGCATCTTCATAGACAATATCCAGTGCAATATCCTGTGGCTCCCAACGAACCTCTTCGTCTACTTGTGCATCAATAGCAACAGTTTCCCCTCCCAAAACCCTCTCTTTAGGTTTATTTGCTGTTTTTCCATTGACCTGCACACGATCTTCCAGTATCCAATCTTTTATGCGAGATCGGGAATAATCAGGGAACAATTCTGCCAAAGCCTGATCTAAACGTTGTCCGAGTTGAGTTTCGGCCACCGTTGCGGTGAGTTGTACTTGTTGTACCATATGTCACTTCTTCATTAACGTTGGGTTTTCGCGGCGATGCCGTTTAATATAATGTACTATTGTATACCGATGTTGTTTCAAGATGCAGATAAGTGGCAACGGAGTAAAGCCCGATAAGCATAAAGCAGCTAATCATTCGGGTAAGTACAGGCAGCCAATACCCCTGAAATTTGAAAGGTAATGGGTATAACTGGTCTTTTGCCGGAAACTTAACGGACAGTTTCCGGAATAACACCTTGAGGATAATCAAAACGTCATGACGCGTATGAAATATCTGGTGGCAGCAGCCACATTGAGTCTGATGCTGGCAGGTTGTTCCACATCCAAAGATGTGGTTCCCGACAATCCACCTTCGGAAATCTATGCTACTGCCCAGCAAAAACTACAAGAAGGTAACTTTAAGGCTGCGATTACGCAACTCGAAGCGTTAGATAACCGCTATCCTTTCGGGCAGTACTCCCAGCAGGTTCAGTTGGACTTGATTTATGCCTACTATAAATCTGACGATTTACCGTTGGCACAAGCCTCGATCGACCGTTTTATGCGCCTGAATCCGACGCACCCAAACATCGATTATGTCATGTATATGCGTGGCCTGACCAACATGGCCCAAGATGACAACGCACTACAGGGCTTCTTCGGCGTTGATCGTTCGGACCGTGATCCACAGCATGGGCGCGCCGCGTTTCGCGACTTTAGCCAACTCCTTCAACAGTTTCCTGATAGCCAATATGCAGCAGATGCTTATAAACGGCAGGTGTTCCTGAAAAACCGTCTCGCTAAGCATGAGCTCTCAGTAGCGGAATACTACACTAAACGTGGTGCCTACGTCGCGGTGGTTAATCGTGTTGAACAAATGATGCGCGATTTCCCGGACACTCAAGCAACACGCGATGCATTGCCGTTGATGGAAAATGCTTACCGCCAGTTGCAGTTGAATGCCCAAGCAGACAAGGTGGCGAAAATCATCACCGCTAATCCGGCTTAAATATTTACTGAAAATCGAATAGGAGGCGGGCTCACTCCCGCCGTCCTCTCACACCACCGTACATACGGTTTTGTATATAGTGGTTCATTAGTAACGTTGGAACTGATGGGGCTGGTATGTACGATGTTCATCTTGCTGGGCAAGACAGCCACATTGGGGTAGTACCATAGACTCAGGAGTAAGGATGCCGAGTTCGCCATCCTTATCGTACAGTGACTGGATTAGACAAAATCTGCGGCAAAATCTAACCCAACATAGTTTTCAGCAATCGTCGTTTGACCTGCTTGTGACCGCATCAGGTATTCCAACTCAGCCACCTGAATTTTCTGCTCAATCGGGTCATCGGAGAATTTGTGCATCACAGAGGTAAACCACCATGAGAAGCGCACCGCTGCCCAAATACGACGCAGCGCCGTTTCGGAGTAACGATCAAGCAGATCCTGACGCCCCGCCTCATACCAAGCGATCAACGCAGTTGACAGATAGTGCACATCGGATGCTGCCAAATTCAATCCTTTAGCCCCAGTTGGCGGCACAATGTGCCCAGCATCACCCACCAGGAACAAAGAGCCAAAGCGCAAAGGTTCAACCACAAAGCTACGCAACGGTGCAATGCTTTTTTCGAATGATGGCCCAGTGACCAGCGTGCTGGCATAAGGTTCTGGCAGGCGAAGGCGCAACTCATGCCAAAATGCGTCATCTGACCACGCTTCCACCTGATCAGTCAGCGGAACTTGCAGATAATAGCGGCTGCGGGTATGAGAACGCATGGAGCACAATGCAAAGCCACGCGGGTGATTGACATAAATTAACTCTTCATGGACTGGCGGAGTCTCTGCCAGCAGCCCCAGCCAGCCAAAAGGATAAACGCGTTCATACTCCCGCAAACGATCCTTCGGTACCGCGGCACGTGATGCGCCATGGTAGCCATCACAACCGGCGATATAGTCGCAGTGCAATACCTGCGGTTCACCGTTGGCGATGAAACTGATGGTGGGTTTATTGTCAAAAAAGCCTGTCGGCAACACATCCCGCGTTTCAAAAATGACTTGGATGTTATCGTCCTGCAATACCTTATCGTACAAATCTTTAGTCAATTCAGTCTGACCATAGACCATGACCTTTTTTCCACCACTCAAACCCGCGAGATCGATCCGTTTGATCTGATGATCAAATACCAGGCTGAAACCCTCATGGAGCAAGCCTTCCTTGTCCATTCGACTCCCCACGCCTGCATGGCGAATGAGATCTATCATGCCTTGCTCCAGTATCCCGGCGCGCACGCGCGCTTCGACATAGTCGCGCGTCTGTCTTTCCAATACCACACTCTTGATACCTTTCTGGCTCAGTAACAGTGCCAGACACAACCCTGAAGGTCCTGCGCCAATAATAGCGATTTGTGTTTTCATCACGTTCTCCTCAAGCCGTTATACAACCCACGGGTATACCTGTGGTACTTCAAGGGGCAGTGGTGTTGGCTACGCCTAAATACTCGGCTCTTCCTGAGCCTCCCCCCTAATGGGGCCACAGCAATCAACCCGAATCATTTTTGATATAGACGAGATATTTATCGGAAAATCAATCTGTTACTTACCCTGCAATTGCTGTTCAAGTTCATGTAATACACGATAGCAATCGAGCACTTGCGCCACACTGCCATTGGGCTCTCGCCCTTCTCGGATCGCGGCAAAAAATTCGCGATCCTGCAATTCGATGCCATTCATCGAGACATCAACATCAGAAACGTCGATTTTTTCTTCTTTACCGCTGTACAAATCATCGTAACGGGCAAGGTAAGTGCCTCTATCACCGATATAGCGGAAGAAGGTACCGAGCGGGCCATCATTATTAAATGAGAGAGACAAGGTGCAGATGGCACCATTTTCAGCCTTAAGTTGAATTGACATGTCCATGGCAATCCCTAAAGCAGCCGAGATCGGCCCTTGAATGGCATTGGCTTTGACGATACGTGAGCAGGTCTGGTAGGCAAACAGATCAACGGTATGCGCGGCATGGTGCCAAAGAAGATGGTCTGTCCAACTACGGGGCTGCCCCAATGCGTTCATATTGGTACGTCGGAAAAAATAGGTCTGAACATCCATTTGCTGGAGGTTGAACTCGCCAGCAACGGTTCGGCGATAAATCCACTGATGGCTGGGATTAAAACGCCGAGTGTGCCCCACCATGGCGACTTTGCCGGTCACCTGTTGTGCGGCCAGAACCGCTTGGGCGTCTGCCCAGCAATCCGCTAAAGGAATTTCGGTCTGAACGTGTTTGCCTGCCTGCATACAGGCTATCGCCTGAGAGGCATGCAATTGGGTGGGAGTGGCCAGGATCACCGCATCGACCTCTGGCAGGGCCAGTGTATCCGCCAACTGGGTAGTGACATGGGGGATACCATATTGTTCGGCCACGGCATTGGCAGCATCAAGACGTGCGCCAATCAGTGACACCACTTCCACATCAGGAATCGCTTTAATCGCCTCCAGGTGTTTAATGCCGAAGGCACCTGGCCCGGCGAGGGCGACCTTAAGTGTGTTGCTCATAAGACATTCTCCAAAATCAAGTGACCCACCGCAGTATTAGATGCCGGAACGTGGTAGAAGCGATGTGCCAGCCGAGGCGTCGCCCCGCCAGCCACATCCGCCATGGCACCACGGGCAATCAACCACATCACCAATTCAATACCTTCCGATCCGGCTTCACGTACATAATCAATGTGCGGCATAGTGGCCAACGCCGCCGGATCAGCAATCAGTTGGTCAAGAAAGTGGTTATCCCACGGTGAGTTGATGAGCCCAGCACGTGGCCCCTGTATCTGATGGCTCATACCGCCAGTGCCCCAGATTTGCACATTCAGATCCTCATCAAACGACGCCACAGCACGGCTGATCGCCTGCCCCAACTGGAAACAGCGCTGACCGGAAGGAACGGGATACTGCACCACGTTCACCGCCAGCGGGATCACTTTGCAGGGCCAGGCAGATGGCTGGCCAAACATCAGCGACAGTGGCACCGTCAGACCATGGTCAACCGGCATCCGATTGACCAGCGTCAAGTCAAAATCATCACGGATCACACTCTGTGCAATATGAGCGGCCAATTCGGGATGCCCATACACAGTGGGCACCGGGCGTGGCCCCCAGCCTTCATCTGCTATCGGGTACTCTGCCGCAGTACCGAGCGCAAAGGTGGGAATGATATCGAGGTCAAAGGCAGTGGCGTGGTCGTTATACACCAGAAAGATCACATCGGGCGGGTTGTCGCGGATCCATGCCTTGGAAAACGCATAGCCATCGAATACCGAGGCCCAATAGGGTTCATGGGCCTTGCCAAGATCCAGTGCTGCACCAATCGCAGGTACATGGGAGGTATAGACACTCGCAGAAATATGAGCCATTACTTTTTCTCCTCCCACTCATGTTGATAACGGTTGCCTTCGATATCGCGTCCACCGAGGATCATCATGTCACGGTATGCATCTTCATCCATTCCCGTCATGCTGCCCGCCATTTGCTGAAAACTTAATCCATCAGTGGCACCGATGCGGGCGAGAAAATAGATATTGCCTCCCAAGGCAATACAGCGATTCAGGTCACGTGCCAGCACCGCCTGTTTTTGCTCATCACTCATCGCCCACTCATCAAGATAGGCACGTTCATTCGCTTTGAAACGCGCGCGGTTCTCTGCCTTCATCAAAGAAGAGCAGAACTGGTTAAGCCAGTACCCCTTGCGTGACTGGTCTGCGTCAAAAATGGTGGTTCCTGGAACATCTTGGTACGGTTTATCGAGTGCCATGTCAGATTTCCTCCGGCCAGTAAAGCCGCATCGGGTTATCGACCAGCAGCTTGCGCTGCAACAGTGCCGTTTCTGCAATCAGTGGAATAAAATCCACCAGCAGTCCATCATCTGGCATAGAGTTGTTCAGGTTGGGGTGTGGCCAGTCCGTCCCCCACAGCACACGGTCGGGGAACTGTTCGACCAAGTGCCGAGCAAACGGCACTACATCCCGGTAACTCTGCCGTTCACCATTCAGTGCGGCTGGGCCTGTCACCGACAAACGCTCTGGACAGCTCACTTTTGACCAGATATGCGGATGCTGTGTCATCAATTCGACAAACGCGGAGAACGCCGGCCCATCCACCGGTTGGCGAACATCGGGCCGCCCCATATGGTCCACCACCACCACTGTGGGTAACGCAGTAAAAAAGTCGCGTAATTCACCGAGATCCTGCGCTTCGAAATAAACCACGACATGCCAACCCAGTGGGGCAATGCGGGCGGCAATTTCCTGCAATGCCGCCTTTGGGGTGAAATCCACCAACCGTTTAACAAAATTGAAGCGCACCCCACGCACCCCCGCGGCATGTAACGCTTGTAACGTCTCATCTGACACATCGCGCCGTACAGTCGCCACACCACGGGCCTTGCCATTAGCAGCCAGACAAGCATCCACCATGGCGCGGTTATCCGCGCCATGGCAGGTGGCCTGTACAATCACATTGCGGGAAAAACCCAAGTGATCACGCAACGCAAACAGCTGCTGTTTGCTGGCATCACAGGGCGTGTATTTCCGCTCTTCGGCATATGGAAAGTGCTCGCCTGGGCCAAACACATGACAATGAGCATCCACACTGCCGGGCGGTAGAACAAAATGTGGTTTCGATGGGTTGGCATACCAGTCAAGCCATCCCGGTGTCTTTTCAAACTTCATGCACTCCCCCTGGTGGTTTTTTAGCGATATCATTGAGTAGTCGGTCCGCTTCGGTTCGCCAATCTGCACTGCGTGCAAAAGCGGCATCAGAACGGGCACCAAAAATCCCTTGATCAGCCTGATCCGCTATCCACGCCTGGCGCACTACCGTGCCTGATGCCATTGCAGGCTCTAGGCCGATCTCGCTTATGGTGGCAGCCACTTCACGCATCTCTTCTGCGCGGCGGCGTCCATGCTCAATCACCCGCTGAAAGAAATAACTGCCTTGCTGCTGCCAATCAATACTGGGAAACGTCTCTGCCAGTGAGGCCAAAACCTGATCTTCCACACCGTAGGCGCGGGCTGCGGTAAAGCTCTCAATCACCAGCGCCTCCAGCCCCTTGATCATCACACTGCGGCACATCTTGGTGGCCGAGGCTACCCCCAGTGTTTCGGACGCCACTTTGGCATCAAACCCCAACGCCAGCAGAGTCGGCAGCATGCGGTGCGCCGACGGCCCTCCCAGCAGCAGTGGCACTCGGATGCGATACGGTGGGACAGAGGTCATCACCGCACCTTCTACATAGAGGCCACCAGCGCCCTCTATTGCCTTTGCCGCCTGTTGTTTAGATGTTGGCGACGCTGAATTGAAGTCGAGAAACCCAACACCCTTACCGATACCGCCAGCACAAGCCTGTGCTGCGTTGACTGTTTGGTCGGCAGTCACTGCGCAAATAATAAATTGACTGGCAGCGCCCAGTGCAGCGGCACTCTCAACCGCCACCACCCCGTGTTGTTGAGCGTGTGCTAATAGTGCCTGCCCTGCTGTTGCTGGCTGGGAAAATTTGCTGTCATAAGTACACAGTTGCTTTATCCCCCTGGCACGCAGATCCTCCGCCAGAATGCGCCCCACTTCACCGTATCCAAGCAACCCGATGCACCCGTTTTCAATCAATTCGGGTTCCATAGACTCTTTCCCCTGTCGGTCAGTCGATATAACGCAATCCGGCTTTGGTGAGCGGTTCACGCATGTTGTACATATCCAGTCCTAGCACCCCAGAAGCCAGTAATTGCCGCTTCTCTGCCTCTTTCTCTTCACGCTCGCGGGCTTTCTGTGCCACCAGACCTGCCTTGGCTGAGGGAACCACCACCACACCATCCACATCAGCCACAATGACATCCCCTGGCTCCACCAGTGCCCCAGCACACACCACAGGAATATTCACTGAACCCAGCGTGGCCTTAATGGTGCCTTTGGCATGGATGGCACGAGAGAAAACAGGGAAGTTCATCTGTTCAAGATCACGCACATCGCGTACCCCACCATCGATGATCAGCCCCTGAGCACCACGAGCCTGAAAACTGGTGGCCAGCAGATCGCCAAAGAACCCATCCTCACAATCGCTGGTACAGGCAGCGACCAGCACATCACCTTTCTTCAGTTGCTCTGCGGCCACATGCATCATCCAGTTATCACCGGGTTGCAGCAGCACGGTCACTGCGATTCCACACATTCTTGCGCCGGGATAGACGGGGCGCATATAGGGCTTCATTAATCCCACTCGCCCCATTGCCTCATGCAGTGTCGCTACCCCAAAAGCCGATAGCGCCTTAACCGCCTCGGGGTCGGCACGTTCAATACTGCGGTGAACTACCCCCAGTTGATTCAAATTTTTCATCACTTTTCTCCTTCACGAGCACCGTGCACGCCTTCAGATTTAGCGGCCTCTATTTTTCAACGCCTGATCCAAGCGAGGATAAACACGACGAACATTGCCCTCATAAATCAGGCCACGCTGTGCATCCGTCAGCGCAGCTCCTTCTATGTAGCGTCGGGTATCGTCATAGTAGTGACCGGTTTGTGGATCAATACCGCGTACTGCACCGATCATTTCTGATGCAAACAAGACATTCTCCACCGGGATCACGTTGGTCAGCAGGTCTATCCCTGGCTGGTGATAGACACAGGTATCAAAGAAAATATTTTTCAGCAGATGTTCACGCAGGTCCGGCTTTTTCAGCTCTTGTGCCAGCCCACGAAAACGCCCCCAGTGATAGGGTACTGCTCCCCCCCATGGGGAATAACAAAACGCAGGGTGGGAAAGTCCTTGAACAGATCAGACGTCAGGCACTGCATAAATGCGGTGGTGTCGGCATTCAGATAGTGCGCGCCAGTGGTGTGGAAATTGCAATTGCAACTGGTGGAAACATGCACCATCGCTGGGATATCGTACTCCACCATCTTTTCATAAATCGGATACCAATGGCGGTCATACAGCGGCGGCGAATTCCAATGCCCACCAGAAGGATCCGGGTTCAGGTTAATGGCGACAAAACCATACTCATTGATACAACGCTCAAGTTCTGGGATACAACTCGCGGGATCGACACCGGGTGACTGTGGCAACATCGCCGCGCCAATAAAATGATCGGGAAATAACGTCGACACCCTGAAACAGAGCTCATTGCAAATAGCCGACCAGGTGGCGCTGGTGTTGAAATCGCCAATGTGATGAGCCATAAAGCTGGCTCGGGGTGAAAACACCACCATATCCAGGCCACGCTCCTTCAGCAGACGTAGCTGATTCTGTTCAATCGTCTCGCGCAGTTCATCGTCACTGATGCTGAGCGATGACACTTTCGGCCCCAGATGAGGCGTTGCCAAATTTGCAATCTGCTGGTTACGCCATACTTCGAGCGCTTTAGGTGCCGTGGTGTAATGACCGTGACAATCAATAATCATGTGTTCATCCTGTTCAATTCAAAAATCACTCAATTTGTGGTGTTATCCCTATGTCGCACGCGAATTGGCAGTCAATCTCTCACTGTCAACTCAATAGCCCCGTCTGACGCCATCGCCACCTTAGCCTGCTGCTTGTCACGTCGTGCTCTGGCTTGTGCGCTGAACTGTTTGATCAACAGCGCAATAGTGGCAACCAATGCAGGGAAGGCGATCACAACAAATATTTCACTGAAATCGAGATGACGGCGCGCTAATTCAGCCACCAGAAATGAACCGGCAATCCCGCCAAAACGCCCGAGACCAAGCATCCAGGCGACCCCAGTGGCACGACCGGCTGTCGGATAAAAAACCGCAGCCAACGCGGGCATGGAAGACTGCGCCGTATTCATTAACGTACCGGCAACAAACACCACCGCCACCAGCAGCCCGACGTTGTGAGCCATCTGACCAATGGCAGCAACGGCCACGGCGGTGAGGGCATAACAAACAGCAATGGTGCGATCAGCGTTAAAGCGGTCCATCAGCCAACCGCAGAACACCGCCCCCACGCCACCTAACGGGAATAATGCAGAAATCAGCAATGCGGTTTTCGGCGTCAAACCGGCCTCACGAAACAGGATTGGCATCCAGTTGATCAAGGCATAGAAGATGACCAACCCCATAAAATAAGTCAGCCATAACATGACAGAGCCAACGAGGTAACGGCGGGAGAGGATCACCTGCACACCGCTCTGGACTGGCAGCCCCTGCTCTGCGGTTACTTCAGTCAGTACAAACGCTTTAGCAGAATAAACTTGCGGAGAAATACGAGAGAGGATACTGCGCACGCGTTCAACCGGTTTCCCTTTCGCCACCAGATAACGCACCGATTCTGGCAGATAGCGTAGCATCACCAATACCAACACCAGCGGTACGACCCCGCCCAACATCAGCACACTGCGCCATCCCCATTGCGGGATCATCAATGACGCTAGGCCCCCTCCCAATGCGGCCCCAAGCGGAAAACCACAGAACATGGCATTGGTGATCATGGCGCGTCGCTGGCTGGGGCTGAACTCGCTCATCAATGTGACGGCATTAGGCATTGCCGCCCCCAACCCTACGCCAGTTAAAAAACGCAGGATGGTCAGGGAATGTAGATTTGCGGCATAGGCGGACGCCAGGCTAAACACGCCAAACAACAACACAGAGACCAGTAGCACCAGCTTGCGTCCGAAACGATCTGCCAACGGCCCGGCGAACAGGGCTCCCGCCGCCAAACCAAACAGCGCTGCACTCAATACCGGAGCCAGATCCTTTTTCTCCAGCCCCCACTCTTGTAGCAACGAAGGGGCGATATAACCAATCGCTGCCGTATCAAAGCCATCCAGTAAAACGATCAAAAAGCATAAAATAAAAGTCAGCCACTGAAACGGCGAAAACCGACTTTGGTCAATAACGTGTTGAACATCAATGATATCTTTTTGCATGAGTGATCCTTTAAAAATCTGATGTTACACGGCGTGCCGCCACTGAAGCGGTTGCTAAGCCGGTTGATGGGCGTTTGCAAAGTGCTTCGTGCAGATAGCGAACGGGTTAACCGATTGCCAAATATACGGATCGAACATCGGATACAGGGGCCCCTATATCGCGCTTTTTCGTGTGGTCAGGGGATAGGTACCATCACCTCCCCCCGCATAATCAAGCGTGCAGTACGCAGCAATGCCGCTTTTTCAACCCGTTGTGGATCATCCGCACTGAGCGCCAGATCGACAGAAAACTCCCCCGAGGGATGTTCAACAGACACCCGCTTGACCGCCCCTTCAGGCAGTTGGGCCACGCCATCCGCTACCGAGCCGGTTAATACACACGCCGTACCAACCGTTACCGCCGCCAGCACACCAATCGCGTCGTGGCAAACATGGGGAATGAAGCAACGGGTCGCAATACTCCCCCCATTGACTGGCGGGGCAATCAGACACATTTTGGGATAGGTTTTTTGTGCCACGTCGCCCAACCCCATCAGATAGCCACAATGCAGGCGCAGCGCCTCTAGGCGTGTTTTCAGCTCGATATCCGCATTAAGGTCAGCCACCGGCTCGCGGCCCGTGCGGCCAACATCAGCCGCACGCATGATCACCAGCGGCATCCCGTTATCAATACAGGTCACATCAAGCCGCCCCATACCGGGGAGCTCAACCGAATCCATTACATTGCCGGTCGGCAACAACTCGGCACACACCGAACCTGCGGTATCGAGAAAGTTAATGGTGATGGGAGCTGCCGTCCCTGGGACGCCGTCAATACTGACATGACCTTCATACGCCACCAGCCCATTGGGCGTTTGTACGGTAATGTCGCACTGCATGTCAGTGTTCAGTGTCAATACACGGAAAGTGCTGGTCTCCCCCTGAGGGCTGACTAATCCGGTCTCCAATGCAAAAGGCACCACGGCGGCAAGCATATTGCCGCAGTTAGGAGAGGTATCAACAATCGGCTTATCCGGGACGACTTGTGCAAAAAGAAATGTGAGATCAATGCCCGGTGTTGTGCCTTTGCCAACAATGCCGACTTTACTGGTCAGCGGGTTTCCCCCCCTAAACCGTCGATCTGGCGACGATCCGGTGAGCCCATCACCGCAAGCAGGATACGGTCACGCTGTTTGGGATCGGTGGGCAAATCCGCTTGGTTAAAAAAAGGACCGCGTGATGTTCCGCCACGCATAAAGAGGGTTGAGATAGGCTTTTGCATAACATCTTTTCCCTTGAGTCGATGACTGATAACACAGCGTTTTGAAACTATCGGCTGCGGAATAACGCACTGATACGCAGCAATGAGGTTATGGCCCAGTGGTGCATAGGGTCATTATTCAGTGTGTAAACAACTTGTAAAATAGGCATTTTAAACTATTAGATATGCTATTTTGAGATAGCGTGACCGAGAGCACAGCAAACGACATCGTCATGCAATTGCAGAAAAAGTGCGGCCAGTGCTAGAGTGACAAAAGGAGCATCAGTATGGATCTGAAACAAATCGAGTATTTCGTCCATGTTGCCGAGTTAGGCAGCTTTACCAAAGCCGCCGTCATGCTGAACATTGCCCAGTCCGCCATCAGCCGCCAGATCCGCCAACTCGAAGTTGAACTGCAACAGTCTTTGTTACTGCGCAATGGGCGTGGTGTCACCATGACCGAAGCAGGGAAAGCCTTGCTGGAACATGGGCTCGGGATACTTCACCAGGTCGAACGTACCCGCGAGATCGTTAGCAAAGCTAAAGGAGCGCTATCTGGGCACGTTGTTGTCGGCCTACCGCCAAGCCTGTCACGCCTGCTGACGGTTCCGTTAACGCGGGCGTTTCACCAGAAAATGCCACATGCTTCACTGGCCATTTGTGAAGGGTTGTCGATCAATATGCAGGAATCACTGCGTAATGGCCGTATGGATATCGCTCTGTTATACACCCCCACACCGACCACCGAAATCGACATCATTCCGATCAGCAATGAGCCGCTCTATTTGATCGAACGCGCCACGTCTACTCAATCGGATGATGTCGTATCGCTTACGGCACTGGCAGATAAACCGCTGGTGATCCCTTCCAAGCCACATTCCATTCGGATGCTGGTTGAATCGGCACTGGCAGAGCAAGGCTACCACCCGAATATCGCACTGGAAATCGACAGCGTCCCAGCCATTCTGGAACTAGTCTGTGATGGTCTAGGTTGCGCGGTATTATCGCAAATGGCATTGGTACGCTTTGAAAAAGCAGAGCTGCTGCATATGCGGCAGATTGGCTCTCCCCCCTCACAACCCGACTGGCGCTAGCCACCAGTGCCCGCCGAGCCATGACACTCACTCAACATGCCATGCTTGATCTGATCCAAACACTGATGCAACGTGTGACTTGCCAGCACGACATAGAGGGAAACCCCGCACTAAACGGGGCAATTAGCGTCCGTTAACACCACGAACCGCCGTGATGCGAACCTCGAACGCAACAGTCGGGCAGGATTACTTCACCGAAAGATAGAAAAGATAGAGGTGTGTTTGCAGCTCAGCGGGTGGCGTAACGCGAGGGTCATTGACATATTGCTCAAACATGGAGAAGTCTGCTGGTTCCACCTCACTGTTGGGCAACCAGCCTGAAAACAGCCACGTCAAGCATCACAGAGAAATTTTACTCATAAAAACATAACATTAGATAAATTATGCGAGCCCTTAACCTATCGATAATGCGCGATTTTTTGCCGACACTCAAGTATCAGATAGCGATTTTATCTGTTAAATCACAGATTGAGTTAACTTTGCAAAAAGCGACAAAAATATAAGACTTTTCTCACGCATTTCGTTGGAAAGCGCGGTATGCTGAATTTAACCAAGACGGAAAGACAGAGAGGTAAGTTATATGACAGTCAACATTACCAGCAAACAAATGGATATCACTTCCGCAATCCGTAGTCACGTCGAAGACCGTCTCAGAAAACTGGAAAAATGGCAGGCGCAGCTGATTAACCCCCATATTGTTCTCTCTAAAGAACCGCAGGGGTTTGCAGTAGACGCAACAATTACTACACCTAATGGCCCATTGGTTGCCAGTGCCAAACATGAAGATATGTATGCTGCCATTAACGAACTGATTACCAAACTTGAGCGTCAGTTGAACAAAGTACAACACAAAAGCGAAGCTCGCCGAGCCTCTGCCAGTGTAAAAGATCTCGCTCCGGAAGTGATCCCGGAAGAGAAGTAAACCCAATAAGTAGCCGCTTACTATCGAACGCGCCTCCGGGCGCGTTTTTTGTCTCGCAGTTTTTATTGACAGAGAGAAAAGCCAACGGTTACTTTAAACACTCAATCACACACCTTTGAGATAATGATGAGCCATAACCTGTTCCTCTTCGCATTCTTTTTTACCTTCCCATGAATGGGGGGCTTTTCGTCATATGAGAAAAAGTGCGAAGACGAATAACAAAGCCCCCTGATACTGGGGGCTTTTTTTATGGTGCTTTTTTTTATGGTGCTTTTTTTATAGTTACTTGGCAAAAAATTGCAACCCTGCCCTAGTTCACGCCTCTAGGAGTTATGTGGGGTCGTGGGAACATGAACTCAGCGATAGAATACAAGGCAAAACTGACTATGACTGACAACCCGTTACTGGTACTACGTGAGCGAATCAGCGCTCTGGATATGAAATTACTGGCTCTACTGGCAGAACGCCGAGAACTGGCCATTGAAGTGGGTAAAACCAAACTACATTCACACCGCCCGATCCGTGATAAAGAACGGGAGCGCGATCTACTGAACGCGCTGGTAAGCGCGGCAAAACCTTATGATTTAGACGGTTTCTATATTACCCGCCTGTTCCAGCTGATCATCGAAGATTCCGTACTGACTCAACAAGCCTTGCTGCAACATCAACTAAACCAAATTAGCCAAGACTCAGTACGTATTGCCTTTTTAGGACCCAAAGGCTCCTACTCACATTTGGCAGCTCGCCAATATGCAGCCCGCCATTTCGATCAACTAATAGAATGTGGTTGTCAAAAATTTCAGGACATTTTCACTCAGGTAGAAACGGGGCAAGCTGACTACGCTATTGTGCCAATAGAAAATACCAGTTCAGGCTCTATCAATGATGTGTACGACCTATTGCAACATACCAGCCTATCAATTATCGGTGAGCTGACATTGCCTATTGATCACTGCGTATTGGTGTCAGGAACGACGACTTTGCAACAGATAGAGGTTGTCTACAGCCACCCCCAACCTTTCCAGCAATGTAGCCATTTTATTAATCACTACCCTCACTGGAAGATTGAGTATTGTGAAAGCACTGCGGCAGCGATGGAAAAAGTCGCCAAGCTGAACTCGCCAACGATCGCCGCATTAGGTAGCGAAGCCGGTGGGGCATTGTATAACCTGCAAGTCCTTGAGCATAATCTGGCCAATCAAAAACAGAACATTACCCGTTTCATTGTCCTGGCACGTAAAGCGATTGATGTTTCTGAGCAAGTGCCAGCCAAAACTACGCTGATTATGGCCACTGGCCAACAGTCTGGTGCATTGGTTGAAGCCTTATTGGTGCTGCGTGACAACAACATCATCATGACTAAATTGGAGTCTCGCCCGATCAATGGCAACCCGTGGGAAGAGATGTTTTATATTGATGTACAAGCTAACTTGCGTTCTGCAACGATGGAAAAAGCGCTGAAAGACCTGGCACCACTCACCCGCTCGTTGAAAGTATTAGGGTGCTATCCCAGTGAAAATATTGTACCGGTTAATCCTGCTTAACTCATGACACTGGGCTAGGGTTCAGTTTTACCGAACACTAGCCCTTTCATTAATATTCTACTAACGATTATCACTCGCCTGACGCAATAGTGAACGGCTCTCAACCAGGAAACGCTGAGCATAATCACCAAACCATTGCTCTACTTTGCAAAAGCTTTGGATAAATGCCTGTTTATCCCCTTGCTCCAATAGCTTAATCGCCTCACCAAACCGCTGGTAGTAACGTTTGATCAAGTGGATATTCTCATCCGACGACATAATGATATCGGCATATAACTGTGGATCCTGAGCAAATAATCGCCCTACCATGGCCAGCTCCAAGCGATAGATAGGCGAAGAGAGTGCCAGCAACGACTCCAATTGCACATTTTCTTCAGCCAGATGCAAACCATAAGCAAAAGTAGCAAAGTGACGCAACGCCTGAATAAAAGCCATGTTCTGGTCATGTTCAACCGCACTAATGCGGTGTAACCGAGCGCCCCAGACCTGCAGTTGCTCAAGTAACCACTGATAAGCCTCAGGTTGGCGACCATCACAATAGACCACGACCTGCTTCGCCACACTGCCAACATCCGGGCCAAACATCGGGTGTAAACCTAACACCGGGCCAGGGTGCACAGCCAACATCGCCTGCAATGGTCGGTTCTTCACCGAAGCTAAATCCACCAAAATGCAATCTTCCGGCAACGGAGGCAGTTGGTTTATGACCTGTTCTGTAACGTGAATAGGGACACTGACTATCACCATCCCAGCATCCGCCAGCAAGCTCCCTGCCTGCGGCCAATCTTCCCTATCCAGCACTTTGACTTGATAGCCAGACAACGTCAGTAACCGGTTGAACAAACGCCCCATCTGACCGTTGCCGCCAATAATCACGATTGGCCGCAACTGCGGACAGAGGGTTTTAAATCCCTTGTCATTTTCACTGGTATAAGACTCACGCATTACGCGGCGCAAGACATCTTCGATCAAATCGGGTGGAACACCGAGACCTTCCGCCTCTTTACGGCGAGAAGCCAACATTGCGGCTTCTCGTTCAGGAACATAAACCGGTAAGCCATAGCGACTTTTTACCTCACCCACGTCGGCCACCAGCTCTAGTCGTTTTGCTAACAGAGCTAACAACGCTTTATCTACTTCATCAATTTGATCGCGTAATACGGTCAGTTCAGCCACCATAAATCACTACTCTCCAATGCGTGACTTCAGCACAGTTCCCAGCTCGTGATGCATTTTCCGCAACAGAGTTTCGGTACTTTGCCAGTCAATACAGGCATCGGTCACCGAAACACCATAGCGCATATCTACCTTGGGTTGCTCTGAAGACTGGCTACCTTCATGTAAATTACTTTCCAGCATGATACCGGTAATCGAACGGTTACCTGCCTTGATCTGCTCAACAACCGACTCAGCAACCGTCGGCTGACGGCGGTAGTCTTTATTTGAGTTACCATGACTGCAATCTATCATTAAGGAAGGATGGAGTCCCGCATCGCGCATCTGTTTTTCACAAGCGGCAACATGCTCGGCACTGTAGTTAGGGACTTTGCCGCCACGCAAGATCACATGACCATCTGGATTGCCTTGCGTTTGCAATAAACAAACCTGCCCAGCCTGGTTAATGCCGACAAAACGGTGCGCCATGGATGCAGCACGCATAGCATTGATTGCTGTGCCTAAACTGCCATCAGTTCCATTCTTGAAACCCACCGGCATCGAAAGACCAGAAGCCATTTCCCGGTGTGTCTGTGATTCGGTAGTACGGGCACCAATCGCTGACCAACTAAACAAATCACCCAAATATTGTGGGCTGTTAGGGTCCAACGCTTCAGTTGCCAATGGCAATCCCATACCAACCAGATCCAACAGCAGGCGACGGGCAATATGCAGCCCCTCTTCAACGTCAAAAGAACCATCCATATAGGGATCGTTAATCAGCCCTTTCCAGCCAACCGTGGTTCTTGGTTTTTCAAAATAGACACGCATAACAATATACAGTTGATCGCTCAATTCAGCCGACAGGGATTTTAGCCGACGAGCGTAATCCAGTGCCGCATCGGGATCATGGATAGAACAAGGTCCGCAAACGACGAGCAGGCGGTGGTCCTGCCCTTTAAGAATATTGGCAATAGTGCGACGAGCTGTAGCAATTTCATGCTCATCGCTCACACTGAGTGGAAACTGGTTCTTCAGCTCTTCCGGAGTAATGAGTACCTGTTCTGCCATAATATGTACGTTGTTGAGCGCGTCTTTTTGCATGATGCTATTCCCTATCATTTACCGTATGTTTGAGCGTAGTGAGATCATTAAGGATGATGTGTGACTACATTACCACACGGTGTAAAGATTTCAATCCATTTAGTGTAAATTAAATAATCCAGAATAAAATCTACTGAAGAACATCACCTTCGGTTAAAAATCGGCATTCAATAGGCTGTTTTTATTAAAAAATAAACATCTTAAAGTCACCCAACAGCTAAGCGAGCCACTATTTTCGTACACTTTAGTTTACATCAATGTGCTTTGTACAAGTCATAGTATCCACCTAATGACTCCCCTGTTGTCACTAACAGAAACTTGAATAAGATTGGACATAGGGGTATACAAAAAACAATCTCCCATCTTAATTGCTGATTAAAAAACAATCTGAAGCGAATAAAATTAGCTCGCACGCCAATTAAACATTTGAAATACAATTGCAACACGATTAGCTAGCATTTATTTTTCATTCGTTATTTACCTCTATTTATCACTGAAAACTCCCCCCTCTTATTGAATAAAAATTGCGGAATCTCACAGTTATCTCACGACAAATGGATAACTATAACGCTAAAGCGCTCATACCTCTTTCTAGGGGGAACACAGATAGAGTCCGCATAGCCTAGGTTTTTTGGTCAGCGTTAGCAGTTCTTCATTTATTACAAGGGAATCACATGATCACTCTGGAATTTTCAGTCATTATTCTTTGCTTATTAGTCGGTACCCGATTTGGCGGTATGGGGCTAGGCTTAATAAGTGGGATTGGCTTATTCTTGCTTTGTTTTATATTTGGTTTGCAACCAGGTAAACCTCCTGTTGATGTCATGCTAACCATTTTAGCGGTAATCGGTTGTGCTTCAGTATTGCAAACAGCTGGTGGCTTAAATGTCATGATGCAATACGCCGAACGACTACTGCGCCGCCATCCACAGCACATTACTCTACTCGCTCCCTTTACTACCTGGACACTGACGTTTCTCTGCGGTACCGGTCATGTGGTATACACCATGTTCCCGATCATTGCAGATATTGCCATTAAGAAAGGAATTCGTCCTGAACGCCCAATGGCTGTTGCCTCTGTCGCTTCCCAAATGGCCATCACGGCGTCCCCGGTTTCTGTTGCCGTTGTATCCTTAGTATCAATCATTGCTGCTGGGCATGGTATTGGCAAAGCCTATTCGTTGGTGGAAATACTTGCAATCTCTATCCCGGCATCACTGGTTGGTGTTCTGATGGCGGCATTATGGAGTCTGCGTCGCGGTAAAGATTTAGATAAAGACCCAGAGTTCCAGGAAAAAATCAAAGATCCTGAACAACGTGCCTATATTTATAGTGGTACCGAAACCTTACTTAACCAGACCTTCCCCAAGCAGGCTTACTGGTCAACGGTGATCTTCTTTGCTGCTATCGCTGTGGTTGTTATGCTGGGTGCCTTCACTGACTTACGTCCTTCCTTTGCAGATGCCAAAGGTGCTCTAAAACCGCTGTCAATGAATCTGGTGATCCAGATGATGATGCTGATAGCCGGTGCCATTATCCTGATAGGTTGTAAAGTCAAACCCGCTGAGATCGCTAATGGTGCCGTATTCAAAGCCGGAATGGTCGCCATTTTCTCTGTATTTGGTGTTGCGTGGATGAGTGATACATTCTTCCAGGCTCATATGGGTGATTTGAAGTTGCTGTTGGAAGATGTCGTCAAAAACCAACCGTGGACTTATGCCATCGTTCTATTCCTTGTTTCCAAGTTAGTTAACAGCCAGGCTGCCGCACTGACAGCCATTGCCCCAATGGCCTTACAATTAGGTGTTGACCCTAAAATGTTGTTGGCTTTTTTCCCAGCGGCTTATGGCTACTTCGTCTTACCAACTTACCCCAGCGACTTGGCATGTATCGGCTTTGACCGTTCAGGAACAACCCGCATCGGTAAATTTATCATCAACCACAGCTTTATTATCCCAGGTTTGATCGGTGTATTTTGCTCTTGTATCACCGGTTACCTTCTGGTCACGGCCTTCCTGTAATTGCCTTCTTGACGGCAACGGAATATTTCCCGTTGCCGTTATGAGCAAGCTCTTCCCCGCCGCCCTCAAGCTACTGACCCATCACTGCTTTACTCTGCTAAAATCAAGACGCCATAGTAGAAGAAAAGTGAATAAGTAACGGTATAAAATAAAAAAATTAAGCTAACAGAGGCTGTTTTTGTCCTAGAGGGGAACCGATATAATGTGATCGTTATCACTTAATATCACTCTTAACAACTGGATCCAAAATGCTCTCTTCATGCGCTCGTCGCGCCATTCCATTATATTTTAGTTGCTTGACTGCCTTCACCAGTGTTTCTGTCTTTGCTGACAATACTCTTTTTACTGCGATGGACGACCCAGCCACTGCCAAGACACCCTTTGATGGCAATATTCAGGCTGGTTATAACGCGCAATCAGGCAACTCCCAGAACTCCGCGTTACTGGCCAATACCACGATGACTTGGTTTAACAATAATACCGCCTACAGTTTGTGGGGTTCAGCCAATAACACGACCTCTGCCAATGTACGCTCTTCTGAAAGATATCAAGCCAGTGGGCGTACTCGTTACAATCTAACCGACCGTAATTACATGTTTGGTCAGCTAGGCTGGCTAAATGATCGTTTTGCCGGTTATAACTCGCGCACCACAATCACCGGGGGTTATGGTCGTCAGATCTTTAACGACCCAATTCATGATTTGCGTCTCGAATTCGGCCCTGGTGTACGCCATGATGAATACCGTGCTGGTGGTCAAACGACTCGTGCATTAGCTTACGGTGCAGCCAACTATTCCTACAAACTGAGTGATAATGCTCATCTGTCTGAAGGTATCTCTGCGCTGGCTAACGACCAAACCACGCTGAATTCGGAAACGGCACTCACGGTCGCTATAAACAGCGACTTCTCCTTACGGCTGGCCTATACGGTAAACTACAACAGCAAGCCACCCGCTTCTGCGCCTAAAAACACCGATACCACCACCTCAATCACCTTAATGTACGGGTTATAACTTTCTCTTCTTTTTTGTCGTAAGTATTCGGTGGGAATTAACAAGAAAAGGGGTTGGTATAAAGCCAACGCCTTTTTCTATAGACAAAAAAGCCCATAGTTTTCATTAGGGTATTGGTGTATGGAAGATAACTGACCAGCGGAGGACTGTATAAAAAAGGGGCTTACCATAACGATAAGCCCCTGATAGCTATTAACTTTTGGATGCAGCGTTAGCTGTATCTTAGTTAAGACGCTCTTTGATACGAGCAGACTTACCAGTACGCTCACGCAGGTAGTACAGTTTGGCTTTACGAACGGCACCACGACGCTTAACAGTAATGCTGTCGATTACTGGGGAGTGAGTCTGGAAAACACGCTCAACACCTTCGCCGTTGGAAATCTTACGAACAGTGAATGCAGAGTGCAGACCGCGGTTACGAATAGCGATAACCACGCCCTCAAATGCCTGCAGACGCTTTTTAGCACCTTCAACGACCCATACCTTGACTTCCACGGAATCACCCGGACGGAATGCAGGTACGTCTTGCTTCATCTGCTCTTGTTCAATTTGCTTAATAATGTTGCTCATAATATGTCTCTTACCCTAGGTAAACTGATATATCGGTCTCGTCGAGACAATACTCAGACGTTCCCTTCATGGTTCTGTTACTCGGCCAGATGTTCCCGTTGGAACTCTGCCAGTAACACCGCTTGCTCGTCAGTCAGAGCTAGGCTTTCTAGAAGTTCAGGTCTTCTAAGCCAGGTTCGGCCCAGCGACTGCTTTAAGCGCCAGCGACGTATCTCGGCATGGTTTCCCGACAGTAAAACTGCTGGAACCTCCATCCCTTCCAACACCTCTGGGCGGGTATAGTGTGGGCAGTCAAGCAACCCATCAGCAAAAGAGTCTTCTTCCGCTGATGCCTGATGGCCCAGAACACCCGGTATAAAACGGGCGACTGAATCAATCAGGATCATTGCTGGCAGTTCACCACCACTGAGAACGTAATCGCCGATTGACCATTCTTCGTCAATTTCGGTTTGGATCACCCGCTCGTCTATCCCTTCATAGCGGCCACAAACCAGAATCATCTTCTGATTAGCCGCTAACTCGCACACGCCAGTTTGATCCAGCTTGCGCCCCTGAGGTGAAAGATAAATCACCTTTGCGCCCTCGCCTGCCGCTGCTTTTGCTGCAGTAATGGCTTCCCGTAAAGGTTGCACCATCATCAACATTCCTGGGCCACCGCCATAAGGGCGGTCATCCACGGTACGATGCCGATCGTGGGTGAAGTCTCGTGGACTCCAGCACTGCACACTCAGCAGGCCATTTTTTACTGCTCGGCTAGTGACCCCATAGTCGGTGATTGCACGGAACATCTCAGGAAACAGGCTAACAATACCAATAAACACCAGCCAATCCCCGTGTTGTTATTCCATCTGCTTCGGCCATTAAACCAAAGGTCAAAAACCAGGATCCCATTCAGCCTCGATGACCTTGGCTGCGAGATCGACTTTCTTGATAACCTGCCCATGAAGAAACGGAACTAACCGCTCCTTCATGCCGAATGCATCTTTCAGGTTTGCCTGCACGACCATCACGTCGTTTGAACCGGTTTCCATCATATCAACGACTTTACCCAGTTCGTATCCTGAAGTGGTGACTACCTGGCAGCCCATCAGGTCTTTCCAGTAGTAGTCATCTCCTTCCAGAGAAGGCAATTGCTCAGAATCTACAACGATTTCACAATTCGTCAGTAAATTCGCGGCATCCCGATCATCAACACCGTTGATTTTGATGATCAGATCCTGATTATGGCGCTTCCAGTCTTCCAACTCGACAAGCTGCCACTGACCCGAGCGCTGGATAAACCAAGGCTGATAGTCAAATATGTTTTCGGCATTCTCGGTGGATGAAAACACTCTGAGCCAACCTCGGATGCCGTAAGTAGAACCCATTTTGCCGAGTACAATCGGTTGCTGAGGAACCACCGGTTTGAGTTGCTTGCTCATTGCCACCACCGCAACAGATTACGCTGCTTTCTTAGCGTCTTTGATCAGCGCGCTAACGCGATCAGAAACAGTCGCACCCAGACCAATCCAGTGCTCAATACGATCCAGATCCAGACGCAGTGCTTCGGCCTGACCAGATGCGATTGGGTTGAAGAAACCTACGCGCTCAATGAAACGACCATCACGCGCATTGCGGCTGTCGGTCACGACTACTTGATAGAACGGACGCTTTTTAGCGCCGCCACGTGCCAAACGAATTGTTACCATAACATCCTCTTTAGTTAATAAAACAGCCGGGCCCCATTGAGGGACGGGGCCCGGTTGCAATATAAAAAGCTCGAAAATTTTACTCATTTTGGCGCAAAAAGCAATCTAAAGCGTAGATTACTCGGGATTACATTTTGCACTCTGGTTATTTTCAGACAGTTTTCACCGCTAACCAATAACCCGTAAACCGAGCCACATCACCGATGTGGCTCGGTTTTAACGGCCTGGAAAACCCGGAGGCATCATACCCTTCATGCCACGCATCATTTTCGCCATTCCGCCTTTCTTCATCTTTTTCATCATCCGCTGCATATCATCAAACTGTTTTAACAGACGGTTCACATCCTGCACTTGCATACCCGACCCCAGTGCAATACGGCGTTTACGTGAACCTTTGATGATTTCAGGCTTGGCCCGCTCTTTCAGCGTCATGGAGTTAATGATCGCCTCCATGCGTACCAATACTTTGTCGTCCATTTGTGATTTTACGTTGTCTGGCAACTGACCCGCACCCGGCAATTTGCTCAGCATGCTGGCCATTCCGCCCATATTACGCATCTGCTTCAACTGTTCCAGGAAGTCGGTGAGGTCGAATCCATCACCTTGCTTCAACTTCTTCGCCAGTTTTTCGGCTTGTTCACGGTCAACCTTGCTTTCGATCTCTTCAATCAACGAAAGCACATCACCCATGCCAAGAATGCGCGAAGCCACGCGATCCGGGTGGAAGGGCTCCAACGCATCGGTTTTTTCACCCACACCCAAGAATTTAATCGGCTTACCGGTAATATGGCGAATCGATAATGCCGCACCACCACGAGCATCACCATCAACTTTGGTTAATACCACGCCTGTCAGCGCTAACGCCTCGTTAAACGCTTTGGCGGTATTGGCTGCATCCTGGCCGGTCATAGCATCGACAACAAACAGGGTTTCTACCGGGTTGAGCGCATCATGAACCTGTTTGATCTCGTCCATCATCGCTTCGTCAACGTGCAAACGACCAGCGGTATCGACGATCAAGACATCATAAAACTTCAGTTTAGCCTGTTGCAGCGCACGGTTAACAATATCGAGCGGTTTTTCTTTGACATCAGAAGGGAAGAAATCAATGCCCACACCTTCGGCCAAGGTTTCTAACTGACGGATCGCCGCGGGACGATAGACGTCGGCAGAAACAACCAGCACTTTTTTCTTCTGTTTTTCTTTCAGAAATTTACCAAGTTTGGCTACGCTGGTGGTTTTACCCGCCCCTTGCAACCCCGCCATCAACACCACTGCCGGTGGCTGCGCTGCCAGATTGAGTTCGGTGTTCACCTCCCCCATAGCAGCGATCAGTTCACTTTTGACAATCTTGACGAACTCTTGGCCAGGCGTCAGGCTTTTGTTGACTTCATGCCCTACGGCACTCTCTTTTACCCGGTTGATAAAGTCACGCACCACAGGCAATGCAACGTCTGCTTCCAGCAAAGCCATACGCACTTCACGCAGGGTATCTTTGATATTCTCTTCAGTCAGCCGCCCACGGCCACTAATATTGCGCAGAGTGCGCGACAGTCGATCAGTTAAATTTTCAAACATCGTCTCATGCTCAACGTAAGAGTCAGGCCGCAATGGCGAAATAATTGCGGCGATTATAACACGAAGTAGCGGCAATCTCTGCTACCGCATTGGAGATTGGTTGGAGTAGGGACGGCTCAACGCTATACTGGTATATTAAACAACCCGATAACTATGTAGATGCTCAATAACGCTATGCTCGTTTTCTCTATTGTGGCTTTGTTAGCCTACCTGCTCAGCCTTGGATTGATCATTCCCAGCTTGCTGCGGAAGAACAGTGCATACCGTCGGTTGGCCCTTGTTTCGGCCATAGTGGCGTTGGTCAGCCATGCCATTGCACTTCAGCAACATATTTTTGCTGTTAGCGCGGGGCAAAACCTCAGCCTGTTGAATATCAGTTCTATCGTCAGCTTGATCATCTGCTCGGTGATGACCTTGGTCGCCTCACGTGATCGTGGCTGGTTCCTGCTGCCCATTGTTTACAGCTTTGCGATGATTAACCTGGCCTTTGTCTGCTTTCTGCCAGGGGAATATATCACTCATCTGGAAGCCAGCCCGGAACTGATGGTCCATATCAGTCTGGCGCTATTCGCCTACGCGACATTGATTATCGCAACGCTTTACGCATTACAGTTGGCTTGGCTGGATTATTTGTTGAAGAACAAAAAACTCGGTTTTACTGCCGACATGCCACCCCTGATGAGCATTGAGCGAAAAATGTTCCACATCACACAAGTCGGTGTGGTACTGCTCACGTTGACGCTCTGTACTGGCTTGCTATATATGGATAATCTGTTTGACAAAGAAAACATCCATAAAACCGTACTATCAACCTTGGCTTGGTTAGTTTATATCGTCCTACTGTGGGGGCATTATCATAAGGGCTGGCGTGGTCGTCCTGTTGTCTGGTTCAGTATTGCTGGTTCTTTTCTGCTGACTTTAGCCTACTTCGGTAGCCGCTTAATCCAGTAATAGATGGTACACTAAGATCAATCCTCCCCAGTTATCTGGGGCACTCTTTTCCGCTATAGCTATATAAGGAATACTGCGTTGGAGCATGTTTCGACAGGTACTCTCATCTTCATTCTAGTGATTATGATTGTGATTTCCGCTTATTTTTCAGCCTCCGAAACCGGCATGATGACGCTAAATCGCTATCGCCTACGCCATCAGTCCAAACAGGGTAACCATAGCGCACGCCGGGTAGAGAGACTGCTACAAAAACCGGACCGTTTGATCGGTTTGGTGTTGATTGGCAATAACCTGGTGAACATTCTCGCCTCCGCATTAGCCACTATTGTTGGCATGCGTTTGTACGGCGACATGGGGGTAGCAATTGCTACCGGTATCCTGACCTTTGCCGTATTACTGTTTGCCGAAGTACTACCAAAAACATTTGCCGCACTCTATCCCGAGCGAATCGCCTTCCCTAGCAGTTTTCTGCTGGAACCGATGCAAAAAGTCATGTTCCCCCTTGTGTGGTTACTCAATGGTATTACTACGCTGGTGCTGCGTCTTTTCGGCATCCATACCAATGTGCGAGCCAGTGGTGCCGTCAGTAAAGATGAATTACGCACTATTGTGAACGAATCACATTCACAGATTTCACGCCGTAATCAAGACATGCTTATTTCGGTACTGGACCTGGAAAAGGTCACCGTTGACGATATCATGGTGCCACGCAATGAGATTGTCGGCATTGATGTCAACGATGAGTGGAAGTCAATCATGCGCCAACTGACGCATTCACCGCATGGTCGCATTGTGCTGTACCGTGATTCGCTGGATGACTCCATTGGCATGTTGCGGGTACGTGAAGCCTACCGGCTGATGACCGAGAAAAAAGAGTTCAATAAAGAGAACCTGCTGCGCGCCGCTGATGAAATTTACTATGTGCCAGAAGGTACCCCGCTGAGTGTGCAGTTGGTAAAATTCCAGCGCAATAAAGAGAAGGTCGGTATCGTCGTTGATGAATATGGTGATATTCAGGGACTGGTGACGGTGGAAGATATTCTTGAAGAAATTGTTGGTGATTTCACCACTTCCATGTCACCCACCTTGGCAGAAGAAGTAAATCCACAAAGTGATGGCTCGGTACTGATCGATGGCACGGCCAACGTGCGAGAATTGAATAAAGCCTTCAATTGGACTCTGCCCGCCACGGAAGCCCGAACCATCAACGGTATGATCCTGGAAGAACTGGAAGATATCCCAAAGGTCGGCACGCGGGTACGCATCCACCACTATGATATCGATATTCTCGATGTACAGGATAATATGATTAAACAGGTGCGTGTTATCCCCATCAAGTCACTGCAATCCAGCGTACAAAAACAGTAAATCCCAAAAACATGGAAAGCGTGTCTCTGGGATAACTGTTTGAAATGAGTTAGTTTGCCACCAAGCTGCTTTTAACTGTGGTTAGTCACTTGAACATTGCCTGACTAGATATGGAGTGTTTGCAACTTCTCGGGTGATAACGCCAACACTTCATTGTGATTGACCACCACACCACTGTCGAGGATATGCTTGGCAATTTCCTGTGCTTCCTCCAACGAATGCATATGATAAGTACCGCACTGGAACTCATTCAACTCAGGAATTTTACGTTGGTCGGTCACCTTCAGCACATCGCTCATTGCTGCGGCCCAGGCTGCAGCTACACGCTGCTCTGGGGGGGTACCAATCAAACTCATATAGAAACCGGTACGGCACCCCATTGGCGAAATATCAATAATTTCGACACCATTACCGTTGAGATGATCGCGCATAAAGCCGGCAAACAGGTGCTCCAGCGTATGAATTCCACGCTCCGGCATCACTTCCTGATTCGGGCGACAAAACCGCAGATCGAATACGGTGATCGTATCGCCATGTGGGGTCTGCATGGTTTTAGCGATACGGACAGCCGGAGCTGCCATGCGGGTATGGTCTACAGTAAAGCTATCCAATAGTGGCATGTCATCACCTCTTGATAAAAAAACTATTTATTTTGAATTTTTTTTACTACCGATGAAACCTTTTGCAAATTGCCCTGTCTTAATTAACAGAAAGACGCGCATTTGTTATCATCATCCCTTAGTACCAGAGATGTATATTTGGCCACATTGATGTGGCCTTTTCTTTTTTAACCCCCACCGTTTGCCTTCAGAAACTCGTCAAAGGTCAATGTATCACCGGCTTCGATTTCATACTGACGTTGCCAGGAAGACTTCTGCTCCTGTTCCAGTTGTGCTTCAGTCAGGATTTCCAATGGCTCAGACACCAATATCTGGCGATATTGCTCCGCAAGATCTAAACCCACACGACCAATCCCTTCCGCTTTCATCATCTTCAGGATACGCGCAGAAAAGGTCAGTTCTGGATCATCAAAGGTAGCAACCAACTGCTCACACACCTGCTGATACTGTTGATTACCAGCTTCATTATCCAGCACTTCGGCAACGCGTTTCAGATCATAAAACAACGCTTTACCCACTTTATCCAAGGGTTGGCGACTATCATTACAACCGATACCAATAGTTTGCCCCGGTTTACGCCCTTCAAGAATCACCCGATTCCAGTTCTTGCGGGTACATTGCAACTCATCACTGCTCATTTCGGGGGCATCAGCTAAGGTGCACCATATCAAGAACAGATCGAGAAAACGCGCCTGTACCGCATCAACACCGATTGGTGAGAAGGGATTAATATCCAATGAACGCACTTCAATATATTCAACACCACCACGCAACAAGGCATCTGATGGTGTTTCACTGCCCTGGGTTACACGTTTTGGCCTGATTGGAGCATAAAACTCATTTTCAATCTGCAAGACGTTACTATTGAGTTGTAAATAGTGATCACCCTCTTTTACCCCTAACTCGGCGTACTCAGCCGAAGGCGTAGCAATAGCGCGCTTTAAACCTTGCACATAGCTTTGCAGGTCGTTAAACGTAATGCCTAAATTGCTTTGCGACTTATTGGTATAACCCAAGTCACTCAAACGCAACGAAGTGGCATAAGGCAGATAACACATCCCGCGCCCATTACTCTCAAATGGCAAAGTGGTTTCCCGCCCCTGCAAAAATGAAGAACAGATTGCCGGTGAAGCACCAAACAGATAGGGGATCACCCAACCAAAACGATAGTAATTGCGGATCAGCCGAAAATAACCAGACGATATTTGTTCTTTACCACTTTCAGCATCTTTAACGCCAGCCCATGCCTGCCAAAACTCCAGTGGTAAAGAGAAATTGTAATGGACACCGGAAATCGTCTGCATCAACGCCCCATAGCGTGTCTTCAGCCCTTCACGGTACAGCGTTTTCATCCGACCAATATTAGAGGTACCAAACTGAGCCAGCTCAATATCGTGCTCTGCATTGATAAAGCATGGCATACTCAGCGGCCACATACGTTCATCACCCAGTTTACGAGCGACATGACGATGAATATCACGCAAGAACATCAGTAAATGATCGAGATTGTCATCCACTGGAGTAATGAACTCTAGTAGCGCCTCAGCAAAATCCGTCGTAATCCAATGGTGCGTGAGCGCCGCTCCCAGTTTTTCCGGATGAGGTGTCGTGGCAAGTTTACCCTCTGCAGTAACCCGCAATGTTTCACGCTCAATACCGCGCAGGATCCCTTTTAATGCATGGGGATGCGCTTCCAACCAGGTAAGCGCTTGTGATACGTCTGGGATCAAATTGACCTCTCGTTTCTAAACTCGACAACTTGTCGGCATTCTGAACCTGCGTTTGAGGCAATCCCCTTCGCTATGCAAGCTATGGAGGCCACTTACGCATCCTTGTTATCTGGTTTACTAAGCCTTCTGGGCCCGCTTTCAGTTCTGTTTACGGCACCTTGAGTAAACCTGACTATATATCCACATGGCTATTGCCACCAGGCAATTCCCTGCAGCGTAATTATGGTAAGTATGATGTAACGCAATGCCTTTCCAACACACAGAAATAACGTAACAAGCCCCCATGGCATACGCAACCAACCGGCTAACAAACACAACAAATCGCCCACCACGGGTAACCAACTGAGTAAAAGCGCCGCCGGACCAAACTGTTTCAACCAACCGAGTGACATTTCCGTCCCCCGTTGTGGTTTCAATACCGGCAATAGGCGCCCGATGATGACATTGGTCAACCCACCTAGGGTATTTCCTAGCGTTGCAGCCAGCACCAACAGCGTGGGAGAAATCGTGCTGCTGGTCAATAGTGCGACCAATACGATCTCTGAATTGCCTGGCAACAGCGTCGCACTGAGGAAACTACTGCCAAACAAAGATAGCGCTGCCAGCGTACTACTCACAACGTACGCACGTCCACTACCGCCATATTAGCGCTTCTTGCTGCCTGAATACCAAAATCGGCGTCTTCAAACACCACACAATGCTGTGGTAGCACCCCAATCAACTGAGCACAACGCAGGAAGGTATCAGGTTCTGGCTTATGGCGTTGGACATCATCAGCACCAACGATAGCATCAAAATAGTGGAGTAACCCTAAATGGCTCAGCAACATCGTTGCCATCCGGTGTTCACTGCCAGTACCTACCGCCATAGGACGGCGACCATGATAAGATTTCACCACCTCAATCAACGGCAATGGCCGCACGGTATCCAACAACATCCCCTCTGCTACACGATTTTTTTCCGCAGCAAGAGAGTGAGGATCGAGATCCCCCTGATGCGCTGTAATAATCGCCTGAGCGATACACCAAGTGGGTGAACCGTTCAATTTTACGATAGCCATTTCGTCATAGGTCATCCCATAGCGTGCAACTACTTCATGCCAGGCTTGGCGATGCGTTGATTCTGTATCCAAGATGGTGCCATCCATGTCGAAGATCAACCCTTGATAGCCGTCGTACATTGGGACTCCATAAACATAAGTGGAAAGGAGACTACTTTAGCGTAAAGCATGATGAGTGTCGCTGCCAGAGTGTAAGGGATGTCACTGTACAAAATGAGTTGTCACACAGGAGAGAGATAAATTGATGTAACGATGAACAGACTAAGAATGGAGGTAAAGCAACGTTATCCTGCTTTGTGCGACCTTTCAGATAGTATTTATCTGAAGGAGAACACGTACACAGAGGAATATTGATAAGATGGTGCATCCAGGAGGATTCGAACCTCCGACCGCTCGGTTCGTAGCCGAGTACTCTATCCAGCTGAGCTATGGATGCATAGAAACTATTTTTGATACCCCAAGGCCAATCTCAACAACTCGACCAGGCGGCTAAAATGGTGCATCGAGGAGGCGCCCTTCGGGCCGTTGCTTAAGCAACGTTATCCTCTTTTGCGCGACCTTTCAGATAGTATTTATCTGAAGGCGAACACTCTTAGAGAGATGTTTATAAAATGGTGCATCCAGGAGGATTCGAACCTCCGACCGCTCGGTTCGTAGCCGAGTACTCTATCCAGCTGAGCTATGGATGCATAGAACTATTACTGATACTGCTGATACCCCAGGGTCAACCTTGATAACACGACCATGTGGCTAAAATGGTGCATCCAGGAGGATTCGAACCTCCGACCGCTCGGTTCGTAGCCGAGTACTCTATCCAGCTGAGCTATGGATGCAAATGGCGGTGAGGCGGGGATTCGAACCCCGGATGCAGCTATTAACCGCATACTCCCTTAGCAGGGGAGCGCCTTCAGCCTCTCGGCCACCTCACCACTCGCTTCTTTCGAATTGTGCCTGATCTGCTTTTTAGAGAAGCACATTGGCACTGCGTGGCGCACATATTACTTTCCCCGACTTATAAGTCAAACAATTTTTCCTAACTGATGTGCGTTTGCACAAATCACAGCCAAGATGGATGATTTGACGGCAAAAAAAGCACGTATTCACCCTCTCATCAGGTGATCTCAGACAAAAAAATGAGTCAGAACGTAAAGGTTATCAGGAGAAATATTTGAAGAGGGGGGAGGGAGAGCGTCTCGCTATTTAACGAGACGCTATTGAGAAATCAATAAGTCGTCGGTTGAGACTTTTCGGCCTGGATACGCTGATAGATTTCTTCCCGGTGGACGGACACCTCTTTGGGTGCATTCACACCAATACGGACTTGGTTGCCCTTAACACCTAGCACAGTAACTGTGACCTCATCACCAATCATGAGGGTTTCACCAACTCGACGAGTCAGAATTAACATTCTTTGCTCCTTGAAAGATTAAAAGAGTCGGGTCACTCAGTTTCCCGGCTATTATCCATGATATACAGTGAAAACGTAAGTCAATGGACAACAATAAATGTAAATATACCCATTATCATGTAAGGTACCGAGAAGTTATCTGTGCTTAGTTATTCACCTCATCCATAAGCCCCAACCAGAACTACCACAAGTCACACTTGTATCAGCTCAAGATTGATTTAATCCAATAAATCAATAGATTATATAAACCTACAGGGATGTATACCTTTGCCTTCTACCTATAGCTTAAATGAACCAGGGCATAGCGTTACTATCACACCAGACTAATAAACAAGTTTAGCCAACCTAAAAAACTTTGTGCCGATAATTATAACAACATTGCGTTAGCATGCTAATAAATGCCATATCATACAATACGTTATGGCATTTTTTGATGCTAATTTTTTATTGTCACAGTTTTGAAACCACCCAGGCTTCTATACTGTTTAAAGCCGCAGGAAGGCCACTGATATCGCTTCCCCCTGCCATTGCCATATCCGGGCGGCCACCACCTTTACCACCGACTTGTTGAGCAACATGACCCACTAGGTCACCCGCTTTAACCCGGTCCGTCAGATCTTTGGTTACGCCCGCGATTAGGCTGACTTTACCTTCGTCATGCGTTGCCAATACGATGACCGCCGAACCCAGTTGATTTTTAAGGTCGTCGACCATAGTACGTAATATCTTCGGCTCAACATTATCCAACTGGCTAACCAGCAACTTGACGCCACTAACCAGTTTCGCTTTGCTCGACAGAGAAGCACTTTCTAAGGCGGCTTGTTGATCTTTCAACTGCTGCAGTTCTTTTTCCAAAGCACGGGTACGATCAAGCACTGCACGAACTTTATCGCTCAGGTTATTACTATCACCTTTCACCAGATTTGCAATATTTTGTAACAAATCACTTTGCTGGTGTAGGGTAGCTATCGCCCTTTCCCCGGTCACCGCTTCGATACGGCGAATGCCTGCGGCAGTACCAGACTCACTCTGAATCCGGAATAAGCCAATGTCCCCCGTACGACTCGCATGGGTGCCACCACACAGCTCAGTAGAGAAATCCCCCATGGTTAGCACGCGAACATGCTCATCGTACTTCTCGCCAAACAGCGCCATCGCACCCTTTTGCTTGGCATCATCCAGCGCCATCACTTCGGTCTGTATAAGTAAATTACCGCGAACTTGCTGGTTAACCAGGTCTTCTACCGCACGAATTTCTTCTGGCTTCATGGCTTCAGAATGTGAAAAATCGAAACGTAGATACTTATCATTAACCAATGAACCTTTTTGCGCCACGTGCTCACCCAAGACCTGGCGCAAGGCCGCATGTAACAGATGAGTGGCCGAATGGTTCAGACGAATGCAATTGCGGCGTGCGCTATCAACCAGCGCATCAACCCCCTGATTCAATTTCAGCGAGCCGGAGAGCAATTTGCCCAGATGCCCAATAGCTTGACCATATTTCTGTGTGTCACTCACGGCAAATTCAAGACCCGCTGCTTTCAGCACGCCCTTGTCGCCAACCTGACCACCTGACTCTGCGTAGAATGGCGTTTCATCTAATACCACGACCGCTTCTTCACCGGCCTTAAGCTCATCGACGGGTTTACCATCACGGAATAGTGCCGTTACTTTCGCCAGTTGCTCTACATGCTCATAGCCATTAAATTTACTGGCACCGTCAATGCGGATCATACTGTTGTAGTCCGCACCAAAACCGCTCGATTCACGAGCACGGCGGCGCTGAGCTTCCATCGCCAGTTCAAAACCAGCTTCGTCAATCTTCAGACCACGTTCCCGGCAAACATCAGCAGTAAGATCTACTGGGAAGCCGTAAGTATCATACAAACGGAATACCGTTTCGCCATCCAGGGTATCCCCTTGCAGCTTAGCCAACTCATCATCCAACAGCGTCAAACCACGTTCCAAAGTACGAGCAAATTGCTCCTCTTCGGTTTTCAAAACCTGCTCGACTTGTGCCTGCTGTCGATTCAACTCATCAGCGGCAGGCCCCATGACTTCAATCAACGGAGCAACAAGTTTATAGAAGAAGGTCTCTTTCGCACCCAGCATATTACCGTGACGGATCGCGCGACGAATGATACGGCGCAGCACATAGCCCCGATTTTCATTTGAAGGAATGACACCATCGGCAATCAGAAATGCACATGAACGGATATGATCAGCGATAACCCGCAAGGATTTGTTGCCGAGATCAGTGGCGTCAGTCAGTTTGGCTACCGCCGCAATCAGGGTACTGAACAAATCAATATCGTAGTTAGAATTCACATGCTGCAATACCGCGGCAATACGCTCGAGCCCCATGCCCGTATCCACAGAAGGCTTAGGCAGTGGCAGCATGGTGCCATCGGACTGGCGATTGAACTGCATGAACACGACATTCCAGATCTCAATATAACGATCGCCATCTTCCTCTGGGCTACCAGGAGGTCCTCCCCAGAGATGGTCACCGTGATCAAAAAAGATCTCAGTACAAGGACCACATGGCCCGGTATCGCCCATCTGCCAGAAGTTGTCAGAGGCAAAAGGTGCCCCTTTATTATCACCAATACGGATAATACGCTCTGCAGGCACCCCAATCTGTTTTTGCCAGATATCGAAAGCTTCGTCATCAGTCTCATAGACTGTTACCCACAACTTCTCTTTTGGTAGGTTGAACCAGTTTTCACCCGTTAACAGTTCCCATGCATAGCTGATAGCGTCATGCTTGAAGTAATCGCCAAAGCTGAAGTTGCCCAACATCTCAAAGAAAGTGTGGTGGCGCGCGGTGTAACCCACATTTTCTAGATCGTTATGCTTACCACCAGCACGCACACAACGTTGTGACGTGGTTGCACGGGAGTAAGCTCGTTTGTCCAATCCCAGGAAAACATCCTTGAATTGGTTCATTCCGGCATTGGTAAACAGCAATGTCGGATCATTGTTAGGAACCAGAGAGCTGCTTGCTACAACCTGATGACCTTTACTATGAAAGAAATCGAGAAACGCTTGACGGATCTCAGCGGTGCTCTTGCTCATAATTTTCCTGGAAAGACTAGAGAATGATGCGTGAACCAGAGGAACAACACCCAGACGCTTTCATCGGGTTCACGAACTAAATGTGGGGATAAGATAAATTTTCTTCAGTTGGAAGTAAAATACCGAGTGCGCAGATCAGACAAAATCACGGTAAATTGACTGAATTTCTTCTTGAAAGAAACCTCGATAGAGCAAATAACGCAACACTTTGGCCTTCTCTTTCCACTCTACTGGTAGTGGATCACCAAATTTATGCAGCGCAACCTTCCTGGCCAATTCACACCAATCGATTGGGCATTCAGCCAATGCAGCTTGCACAATTTCCTTCTCAACACCTTTTTGTACAAGTTCTGAGACGATACGTTGTGCACCATATCCCTTACGGCTACGGCTGGCTATAAAGCTATCGGCAAAACGCCGGTCGTCTAGCCAATTATGTTGATAACAATAGGCTATCAGCCGTTCGATCATTGCGGGGTCAATGGGAGCTGTCGGTTCAACGGGACGTTTGGCCGCACCAAACCTGAGGTTTTCTACACCTGGCGGCACCGCAAGTTTGCGACGCAGTTCAGCTTCACTGTGATCTCGCTGTGATAACCAGCGCATCACTCTGCTTATTAATATATTTTCTTTCTTATCGAAAAGTTGGGGAGTAACTTCATTCATCTACTCTCTCCCGCACTTCAAGCAATATTGCGTCAAACAATATTGACTCAAACAATATTGCGTCAAACAACACCGCGCCAAACGACACTGAGTCAAACAATAATAATATTGTTAGCAGTTTCAAGCGTTGTTAGCAGTTTCAGACGCCCTGACTACGTAACGCAGTCAGGGACGAGTGAAGATCTATTGGGCCGCTATATACGACTTGAGCATAACGACCAGCCAGAATTAAAACTCTTCGCTGGTTTCTGCCTCATTGTCGTCTACCACTACCGTATTAGCATGAGCTAACACTGGCTCGCCATTGTTGTGCAACAGCAAATCACGCAATCTCTTATCCAGCTCAGTAGCAATTGCAGTGTTTTCTTTCAGGAAGTTACAGGCATTAGCCTTACCCTGGCCAATCTTTTCACCGTTGTAACTGTACCAGGCACCGGCTTTTTCGATCATTTTATGTTTAACACCCAGATCGACCAATTCGCCACAACTGTTGATCCCTTCACCATAGAGGATTTGGAATTCAGCTTGTTTAAACGGTGCGGCAACCTTGTTTTTCACTACTTTTACCCGGGTTTCACTGCCAACCACCTCGTCACCTTCTTTGATCGCACCAATACGGCGGATATCCAGGCGGACAGAGGCATAGAATTTTAATGCGTTACCACCGGTAGTGGTTTCCGGGTTACCAAACATCACACCAATCTTCATACGGATCTGGTTAATAAAGATCAGCAGAGTGTTGGCATTCTTTAAATTACCGGCCAACTTACGCATTGCCTGGCTCATCATACGTGCCGCCAAGCCCATATGTGAGTCACCGATTTCACCCTCAATTTCCGCTTTTGGTGTCAAGGCCGCCACCGAGTCGACAATGATGACATCAACTGCACCAGAGCGAGTCAATGCATCACATATTTCCAGGGCTTGTTCACCGGTATCTGGCTGGGAACAAAGCAAATTGTCGATATCCACACCCAGCTTCTTGGCATAAATTGGGTCCAACGCATGCTCGGCATCAATAAACGCACAGGTTTTCCCTTCGCGCTGAGCAGAGGCAATCACTTGCAAGGTCAAGGTTGTCTTACCTGATGATTCTGGGCCATAAATCTCGACGATACGGCCCATCGGCAGACCACCAGCACCCAATGCAATATCAAGTGACAGAGAACCAGTGGAGATCGTTTCTACGTCCATAGAACGGTCTTCACCCAAACGCATGATGGAGCCTTTGCCGAACTGTTTCTCAATCTGGCCCAGTGCCGCAGCTAACGCCTTTTGTTTGTTCTCATCAATAGCCATTTTTGCTCCTTTTTTGCCATGTTGGGTTGACCCACATCGCCACAGAATGTATACCCGTCGCCATTCAAGCTGCTAGGGATTAGTTCAGTTACTGCTACCTATTACTACCTACGACTTACTACCTACGACTGCCACCTGAACGTTACTACAACCAGGGAATAGGTTAAGCAGGGAATGCATCTAATTATACTGTATGCTCATACAGTATCAAGGTTAATTTTGCAAAAATTCCTCAAGTACTCTTTGCAGCGAGAAAATCGTTGCTTGCAAGCGGACCGCATCACGATCGCCAGCAAATTGTTTCCTACACGCCAGTACCCGACCACCACGTTCAGCGAAACCAAACCAGACCGTACCAACCGGCTTTTGCTCACTGCCCCCATCCGGACCAGCAATACCACTGACAGAAAGCGCCAGGTCAGCCTTGGCGACAGATAAAGCACCCAGCGCCATCTCGCGTACCACCTGTTCACTGACCGCGCCATAAACCTCTAAGGTTTCTTTTTCTACCCCTAACAATTCGTGTTTGGCCGTATTGCTATAAGTGACAAAACCACGGTCAAAATAGGCTGAGCTACCGGCAATATCAGTAATCGCCTTGGCTATGCCTCCCCCCGTGCAAGACTCGGCACAAGTGATCCACTGACCACGGTGTTTTAATCTCTGCCCAACAGAAATACTGAGCTTATGCAGTTGGTTCTCACTCATCGTCGCTCCTTGGTGAATCAGGGGATAACCCGGTCGTTATTCAAGTTGCAAAAGTGTTGAGCAGCGCTTGCAAAGACAGGGATATATGTGCCTGATTGTAACATTTATCAAGCACTGCTGGTGACTCTGTTAAAGAAATGCATAATGCTTCGCAGGAATGCCATTTCAAACTACCGTTCTAAATGTCAGGCTGATATAACTCAGCCAACATCGCTGCAGCTTGAAGGGTTCCAAGGATAAATTAATGTGGAAACAGACCCGCCAGCCCACTCTATAATGGGCTGCGCTTGAGCTAAAACAGGAAGGCTGAGTGAAAAAAACATTAGGGGTATTCTTTCCACTGTATACCACCACGTTGTTAATGCTACTGGGCGCAGGGTTACTGACAACCTATATATCCTTGCGACTAGCCTCTATCAATGTCAGTGGTACTTTGATTGGCGCCATTGTTACAGCCAACTATCTTGGCCTGGTGATCGGCGGCAAGGTGGGGCACTTTCTGATTGCCCGAGTGGGTCACATCCGAGCTTATGTTTCCTGTGCGGGTATCATTACCGCCGCCGTACTGGCCCATGGTTTGACGGAATACATTCCAGTATGGGTCGTATTGCGGCTGATTATTGGCCTATGCATGATGTGTCAGTACATGGTTTTAGAGAGCTGGCTGAATGACCAATCCGAGTCCAATCAGCGCGGTATGGTATTTGGATTTTATATGGCGGCATCTTACCTTGGCATGTCACTAGGGCAACTCGTCCTGATGCTGCAAACCAGCCTGGACATCAGTACGCTATTGCTGATCGCTCTGTGTTTTTCCCTCTGTCTGGTCCCCATCGCGCTGACTACCCGCACTAATGCGCGCCACCTGTCACCAGCCCCCATGGAACTGCGCTATTTTGTCAGCGCCATCCCCAGAGTACTGGCAGCGATGTTGTTCATCGGCATGGCTGTAGGGGCCTTTTATGGGCTAGCCCCGGTTTATACCAGTAAACAGGGACTGAGTACCCAACAAACCGGCCTATTTATGGCCATTGCTATTTTTGCCGGATTGGTGGCCCAGCTTCCGCTAAGTTGGTTGTCCGATCACTATAATCGAACCAGACTTATGCAGATTAACGCATTTTTATTGATTATTGCTGCCTTACCGCTAGCACTACTACCACAAATTGATTTTCATATGCTGCTGATGCTTGGCTTTATTGTCAGCATGCTGCAATTCACGCTTTATCCATTGGCAGTGGCTCTCGCCAATGACCTAATAGAACCAAAGCGTCGTGTTTCGCTTGCTGCTTGCCTGCTGATGGCATTTGGCATCGGAGCCAGCATTGGGCCATTAGTCGTGGGGGCACTTATCCCGTTTTGGGAGGGCAATATTCTCTACGCCTTTATCGCTTTATGCGGCATGTTGATTATGGCCTGCGGCAAAAATATGCCAAAAGCAGGATATCAAAGGGTGCCGGATGCGCCAGTACCCCATTGCGCGATGCCAGGCAGCCAATCCGACGCACCACTTTCCCCGTCATCAAAACCAACCTTTAATGAGCCAATCATTCACGAAACACTACCGACGACAAAACAGGCCCCACTTGAGCAGTGAGGCCTGCTAAAAGAGCAGGCCATTAAAGGCAAAATTCATTGGGCTCAATGCCCACGCCGCGCTCGGCCAACGGCCTCCCCTAATTGCCATACCGCCATAGCGTAGTGGACACTGTGGTTATAGCGAGTAATAGTGTAAAAATTAGGTAATCCGTACCAATATTCATATCGGTTGCCCATATCCAGACGCAACAGGCTGGCTTGCTGATTTCCTTCCAATGACCCGCGAGGCGTCAACCCAGCCGCCGCCAATGTAGCAACCGAGTATTTTGTCTTAAACCCGAAGTCCAGCCCCGGTGCTTGGCCGCTGGCTGGAACGGCGACTGTTGCGCCATGCGTCCAACCGTGAGATTTAAAATAATTCGCTACGCTGCCAATAGCATCCACCGGATCCCAGAGGTTTATGTGACCATCGCCATTAAAATCAACCGCGTAACGTTTAAATGATGACGGCATAAATTGACCATATCCCATCGCCCCCGCGTAAGAGCCTTGCAAAGAAAGCGGATCATCACCTTCTGCACGTGCCATCAGCAAGAAAGTTTCTAACTCACCACTAAAGTATTCAGCACGACGCGGATAGTTAAACGACAATGTCGCCAAGGCATCAATAATGCGAGTTTTACCCATTACCCGGCCCCAACCGGTTTCTACTCCTATTATGCCAACAATAATTTCCGGTGATACACCATAAACTTGCTCAGCACGCTGTAGTGCTGCTTCATGCTGATTCCAGAACATGACGCCTTTTTGGATATTGTCCGGCGTTATAAATTTGCTGCGATAACGGATCCAGGCACCATTTGGACGAGTTGATGGTTGACCAACAGGCGCTTGTTTATCCATCAGAGTCACAACCCAATCCAATTGACGAGCCTGTGCCAAAACATCATGCAATTGCTGGCGCTCAAAACCATGCTCGCGCACCATTTTGTCAATAAAACGCGCCGTCGCCGGATTATCAGCAAAATCACCACTTAATGGATGTATGGCATGTTGCGGTGCTAGCACAAAACCACTTTGTGAAATCGAGTTATGAGCAGGAACAACAGGTTCTGCAACAGGCTTAGGTTGACTGCTGCAAGCAGCCAGTAAAGAAAAAAGAGGTAAAAAGGTGACCAGGCAGCGCATTGGATATCCATATAAACCAAGTAAAAGGGATACCTACTATGTTAGAACATTGTCCAACATCGACAAATAGGAATATGCACTCGACCAAGCGACTCAGCTCGCCAATTGAACGTCACAAACCCAACCTACATCACAATTCAAACTAAGGAATGATTCACTTTTCACCAATATGACATTAAATAGTGAGAAAAATAATCTTAGCGGGATATTATATTGCCATAATCCACTAAAATGATTGAGGAATTACCATACTCACCCAGTGAGCGCACTATAATTAATTCGTATTAGGGGATAAATCATCTCCTTTTTTATCGGCAAAATCGTTACTGTTGCAGCCAAGATCACTGCTGCTTATCAGATCACCGTATACTCTAAATAACACGAGAGGCATTATGAGTAAGCATCTGTTACCTGAACCATCGCGCCGCACGCTATTAAAACGTACCGCAGCCGTTTCTGCATTAGCCATCACCGGAATTGCCGGCATTACCCTGCCGTCTGTAGCCTTTTCCGCCGCGATGACCAAAGAAGAACGCGATAAAATGACACCGGATGAAATCATTGATAGCTTTAAAAAAGGTAATATCAGATTTCGTGAGGGAAAAATGCAGCAACATGATTATGTTGCTCAAAAGCAAGCCAGCCAGCATGGGCAATTTCCCGCTGCAGTAATTTTAAGTTGTATTGACTCACGTGCTCCTGCAGAGATCCTGCTAGATGTGGGTATCGGCGAAACCTTTAATGCTCGGGTTGCCGGTAATATTCAAAATACTGATATTCTCGGAAGTATGGAGTTTGCTTGTGCCGTTGCTGGGGCCAAAGTGGTACTGGTTATGGGGCATACTGCCTGCGGTGCGGTTAAAGGCGCAATTGATCATGCCGAACTGGGTAACCTGACATCCCTGCTCCAAAAGATCAAACCCGCTATCGATAGAACCGAGTATAAAGGAGAGCGTACCGGTAGCAATTATGACTTTGTCGATGCTGTCGCCAAAACCAACGTTCAAATGACCATCGAAGATATTCGCAAAAACAGCCCGGTACTGAAAAAGCTGGAAGATGAAGGGAAAATAAAGATTGTTGGCAGTATGTACCACTTAAATGGCGGCAGAGTAGAGTTTCTCGCCTAAGCGGCGCCTGATTGGTGCGGGTACCATTATACCGCCAAACGCCATTCATCACGGAATGATATCTGCCCCAAGGATGGGACTTTATGCCCCCCAATAACTTGAGTCACATCAGGCCGCTCTCTTATTTATGCAATTTGGCTAATAATGTTTTGCGGGTAATACCCAACTGCCTGGCCGCTTCAGTTTTGTTACCTGCCGTCTTTTCCAATGCAGCTAAAATCGCCTCTTTCTCTAACTGTTCCAGTGGTTGAATTAACAGCTGTTTTTCAGGCTGAATGGGCAGTACCTCCGCGCACTGGCTAATGCTCAGCGGCAACTCTTTTTCACTAATAAAATCCCCTGTTAGCAGGATCACCCCCCGCTCAATGCTATTCTCAAGCTCACGAACATTACCTGGCCAGGGGTATTTCACCAGTAGATCCATGGCTTGCGGTGTAAAGCCTTTCACCCTCTTGCGATTACGCTCGGCAAACTTGGTCAGAAAATGCATCGCCAGCAAAGGAATATCTTCCCCTCGTTGACGTAATGGTGGGAGTTCCACCGTCACCACATTCAGCCGGTAGTAAAGATCCTGGCGAAATTTACCTGCTTCCACATCAGCCAACAGGTCCCTATTAGTGGCGGCAATTAAGCGCACATCCACCGATAATGTTTGGTTACTACCCACCCGCTGGATCTCTCGTTCCTGAATGGCTCTCAGCAATTTCACCTGCATCAATGGTGAAATCTCGCCGATCTCATCCAGAAACAAAGTGCCGCCATTAGCCACCATAAAACGCCCTTCGCGACGCTTATCGGCCCCAGTGAAAGCCCCTTTCTCATGACCAAACAGCTCTGACTCCAAAAGAGATTCACTCAATGCAGCACAGTTGACACTGACTAACGGCTGTTCCTTACGCAGACTATTCGCATGCACGACTTTGGCGATTAACTCTTTACCTGTACCCGATTCACCGCTGATTAACACAGTCGCCTCAGAAGGGGCAATCATGGCAATCATCTCCATCAACTGGCGCATGGGTTTACTGCGGCCGATCATATTCTGATCATCAAACAGTAAACGTTGCTTCAACGCGAGATTCTCAGTTTTCAGTGAGGTATGTTCCAGTGCTCGCTCAAGCGTCAGCCGCAGCATGTCGAAATCCAACGGCTTGGTGAGATAATCATAAGCACCGGCTTTAATCGCCTCCACCGCAGACTCAACATTAGAATAAGCCGTCATAATCAATATGGGTATCGCAGGATTATAAGCCTTGATGACCTTGAGTAGTGCGATTCCATCCATTTCAGCCATGCGTACATCACTCAATACCAGATCAAACGGCTGACTTTTCACTTTCTCGACCGCCTCGAGACCATGATGAGCCACACTGACTCGATATCCCCACCCCGTCATCAATGCCTGTAAAATCGTGCAATGACTGAGGTCATCCTCTACCAGAAGAATTTGTGCGCAAGGCGTTACCATATATTTTCCCTACTGTTCTTTATGTTTGAGCGGGATAATCATTTCAAAACAGGTGCCCAATTGGGGATGGCTGGTCACCGAGATCGTCCCTTGGTGCTCCTCAATCACTTTTTGCACTATCGTCAACCCTAGGCCAGTGCCCGTCGCTTTAGTGGTAAAATAGGGGTTAAAGATTTTTGCCAGTTCATCTGGCGGTATACCACACCCTGAATCACTCACGGTAATATGTAATTCCCTATCGCCCACCGTTTCAACCCCGACTTCAAGCACGCCTTCAGTTCCCATTGCCTGAATAGCATTGAGGTATAAATTCAACAACGCTTGAGTGAAATGATCAGGATCGATCTCCACACTGGGTAATGGGCTATGACAACGGTAGCGTAGAGTGATGTTTTTTTGCTGCGCATCCTGATGAATTAATAACAATGAATGCTCAATCACGGCATTAATGTCTGTCGGTTTCAGGCATAAATCGCTAGGGCGTACCAATGCCAACAATTCGCTAATCACCCGATTAAGACGGTCTACTTCTTTCGCCATGACGTTGGCAAGCTCTTGCTCCTCACTGCCCGGCAACGAACGGGCGGCAAAATAACAGGCAAAGCCTTTAATCGAAGAGAGTGGATTACGGATCTCGTGAGCCACACCGGCAGCTAAATCCCCAATTGCAGCCAGTTTTTCTTTACGGCGAATTTCCTCTTGCAGTTGGCGTACTTCTCGCAAATCACGAAAGATAAAAACGTTTCCTAAAAAATGACCCTGCTGGCTGAGGATATTGGTCACACTAACACTCAACGGCAACATCTGCCCGTCAGGCAATCGGTACTCCATTTCCTGCTCAATAACCGCTAGCCCTTGAGCATTTTTTTCCACCCACTGGTTCCACTCGATGGGCAGGGCCTGCTGGCTTTTCTGACCAACCAAACCTACGGCATCATACCCTAGCATACGCTCAGCCACCGGGTTCACTACTCGGATTTGGTGTTGTTCATTGGTAGTAATCAGGCCAATTGGTAAATTGCTGATAATCTCGCTGGCAAAAGCCTTTGAAGCCTGCAATTGCTGGTTAGAACGTTGATAACGCCGGGCCAAAAACAGCGCGAGTAGACTGACCACACTGAGTAATAATAAAATCGTCAGCAGGATAACGGTATTCCGCATCCCCCTTTCTTGAGCGGCATCCAGCGCCGCAGTATCAAAAGCAACAAAAATGATCGATTGCGGGTCATCTTTAAGTTCATTAACCTCTCTCTGCGCCAGGTGGCGCCCATTCATCATATGACCCGCACGCCCATTATTCCCCCTTAATGGTTTGAAAAAACGATAGGCCTCAAAAGCATTCTGTGGATTATGTTGCGAATTGACCAACGTCGTCATATGCCACTGTTCTGAACCCGTTACGTTAAGTGCAGCGAGCTGTTGTGGGGTATACAACTGACTACCAATGCGTTGAGGGTCACTATGTGCCAGGATACGCCCGCTACCATCTGTCATCGCGATATAGAGCACCCCAGGCTGATAGGCCATCTCTTCCAGCAGAGTCTGTCGCTGATCCTGGTGCCAACGCATCCCCATCCCGGCCCGCGCTCCAGATTCAAAAGAGCGAATCAATACCGCACTTTTTTCACGCAATGTCTGCAGCTCAATATCTCGCCCACGCTGTAGATCTTTAAAAGCCAATGTGATGATGATCGCGACTAACATTAGCAGTGACCCCATCACCATCCAGCCGGGCAGCGTCGCCAATAACTTCAACTTATTTTTAAATTCTGTTGCCATTAGCGCCTCTTCCCCTAAGGGGCTCAATGGGTAAATATTACCCATGCTAGCCATATTGCGAGTAAAAATTACCCACTTTCTTTGAAGTAATCGCCTGACAAGGAGCGATTGCCCTGCGGCTCATGTTTATTCTTGCCGTCAGACTATCACTGAACTTCCCTTTATAACGCTGCTTGCCTAGCAAAACCGCCATCAATAACGACGCTATAACCATACAATTCCTATGCCAGTCTGATCATGGCACGCGTGTTGCAATACATGTTGTAACACGCATGCAAATGCATCCCTTGATAATCATTGGTACTCAACAGAAGGAATAAATCATGAAACTGAAAAAAGCTTCTTTGGCCGCTATCATTTCTATCGCCATGTTGGCAGGGTTAAGTCAGGCTGCAATGGCACAAAATGGTAACCGTGGGCAAAATATGGCCAATCAACAAGGTATGAACCAAGGTGCAGGTTATCAACCCGGCTATATGGCGAACCTGACGCCTGAGCAACAGACCATCCGTCAGAAAGCATTTAATGACTTCCAGCTTAAAACGGTTAATTTGCGCCAACAACTGATCGCCAAGAAAGCTGAATACAATGCGCTTTTAACCAGTAAGCCCCTTGATGAACAGAAAACGTTAGCGGTCAGCAAAGAAATTTCTGCGCTACATGACCAGCTGTATCAGCAACGTGTTGCCTTAGATACTGAATTGGCCAAAGCCGGTCTCCCTGCTATGGGTCACCGAGGAGGTATGGGTGGAATGGGCGGAGGGGGTATGAATAGTGGCCGCGGATGTCGCTAAGTGCCCATTATCATTCAAGAACTAGCGTGAGTTTAAGTTGGCGGGTGAATGATCAATCGGTCTAATGAACCTTACGGATGAGGTTCATCATCCCCCCAGAGGCTGCTAACCCTAATGGCAGGCAGCTATGAACCTACTGCCTGCTACGCCAATTATTTTACCTATCGAAATCCTTGCGTGGCGCGAAAACCACCTCATCCCATCATTCCTATTTTTTATTTTATAATCAATTATTTAAGCAACAACACTCCATCAATAAAAGCGGCCAATCCAACAAAAAAACGCCCGATAACATACGAAAAATCCGAGTCTTTATACTGACACCCTGATATAATTTTTTCTTATGCTACCTGAATAAAATCAAGTTGCTGCCATACTAACTACTAACGGAGCAATCATTGTTCCCTGGTAAAATCAACCTGTTTGGAGTTTATATGACTAAAACAATCGTTGGCATTGCTATTGCTGTTGCTGTTCTTAGTGGGTGTGCCACTAACCAGACCTCTTCTGGCGATACGTTTACTGCATCACAAGCCAGGCAGGCTCATATCGTGACTTATGGCACTTTGGTAACAGTGCGTCCTGTGACTATCCAGGGTGGCAACGGTAATAATACTGCTGGAGCTATAGGTGGTGCTGTGGTGGGTGGGCTCCTGGGTAATACCGTGGGTGGCGGTTCTGGGCGCAATCTGGCAACCGGAGCAGGAGCCGTGGGTGGTGCCATGGTAGGTTCAAATGTGCAAGGTGCCATGAATCGTAGTGCGGGTGTCGAGCTAGAAGTCCGTCGTGATGATGGCGTCAACATCGTGGTGGTTCAGGCGCAAGGATCAACGCAGTTTCATGTTGGCCAACGTGTCGCCCTGGTGACTAATGGCAGTACCACTACCGTATCACCGCGTTAATCGTCTGAGCTATACGCCACAATTTTGACCTGGTTGATGTAAGTTATCGCCCACAAAAATCACAAGGAGGTGATTTCCAGCCGATTCGCGCAGTAGCAGTCGTTGCGCAGGCCCATCAGCTCAATCTCATGGAGCAACTCAATCCCCCTGCCGCTTGAATGATGACAGGTATATGATGGTTCAGGATAGCAAAGTGATCCTGCCTTACGGAATAATCGCGAGTGATCCGGCTCGTTCATTACAATAAAAAAACGGAGTTAGCGTTAAATGTTTATCAAATGGATTAAACGAATTGTCCTGCTGATGGTGCTGTTACTCATCGGGGCACTAGCCGGGCGTATTTATGACACCCAACGTGGGCCATCGCTGCAACTTTGGCACACCTTCGTTCCACATGAAATGCGCGCCAGTGAAATCGACAAAGCCAGTTGGGCTGACTACCTTAAGGTTGAAGACAATCTATTCAAAGAAGTAAAACTGAATGTGACTGACAAACTGGACGGCAGTAAACAAACACCACTGAATCGCTACTATTCTGGTAGCCCAATCTACCCCGAAAAATTTGCCACTAACTGGAACCGTTCCTACACCATGATGCCGGAAGGCAAACCAAAGGGTGTGGTGGTGTTGTTGCATGGCTTGACCGATACCCCTTATAGCCTGCGGCATATTGCTAATAATTACCGTCAGTATGGCTATGCAGCAGTGGGTATTCGTTTACCGGCCCATGGCACCGTGCCTGGAGCCCTGACTGATGTCGCGTGGGAGGACTGGCTGGCCGCGACCCGTTTGGCCGTCCGTGAAGCTAAACGTCTTGCTGGTGATGATGTCCCGCTGCATATCGTTGGATTTTCCAACGGTGGTGCGCTGGCGATGAAATATACCCTGGATACCCTTGACGATCCGACGCTGGCAAAACCGCAACGTGTGGTACTGATCTCCCCGATGATTGGTGTAACCAGTTTTGCCCGTTTTGCTGGATTTGCTGGTTGGCCTGCCATTTTCCCCGCTTTTGCCAAAGCAGCCTGGTTAGGGATTGTGCCTGAGTTCAACCCATTCAAGTTCAACTCGTTTCCGGTGAATGCTGCACGTCAATCTTTCCAACTGACTCAAGTATTGCAAAATCAGATCGCCACCGATTCACGCAATAACAAAATGAATGAATTACCACCGATACTGACATTCCAATCCGTGATGGACTCGACGGTCAGTACCCGCGCGGTAATTACTTCACTGTACAACCACCTGCCAGCCAATGGTAGCGAAGTGGTCCTGTTCGATTTGAACCAGGCGGTGGCTTTCGGTCCGCTGCTCAGAACCACTTCCTATACTGCACTGCCTCGGTTGTTACCTGCACCACCACGCAACTATAAGGCGACCATTGTCACTAACGTGACCTCAGAGACCACCGATACGGAAGCCCGTACCGTGGCAGCAGGGCAAACCGCAGAAACCAGAGAAGCGCTGGGTATCACCTATTTGCCAGATATTTTCTCACTGTCACACGTGGCGCTCCCCTTCCCTCTAAGTGATTCGCTATATGGGCGCTACCCGGATCCGCGCAATCAATATGGTATCAGCTTAGGTACTTTTGCTGCTCGAGGGGAACGTGCCGTTCTGGTGGTCGGGCTGGATTCGCTGATGCGTCTCTCCTCTAACCCTTTCTTCCCTTATATGATCCAACGCATTGATGAGAACATAGGCACCATGCCGGAGAAGTAAGGCTGCCAGTGATAATGACCCGTTCACAAACGGGTCATTATCCGGTACTCGACCCCGCTTGATATCCCCAAATGGATAAATTTTTTGCCAAGAATGGCGTTAAAACTCACAAACTAAAAAATTTCATTAGCAATTAACCTTGGGGCCATAACATGAATTTTTATCATCTGCGAATTGCCCGCCCTGTCACCAATCTGGATAAAAGTTGCGAAATGTATTGCCGTGGATTGAACCTGCAAAAAATAGGGGGGTTTGAAAATCACAGCGGGTTCAGCGGCTATATGCTAGGACGCGCCGATATTCCATGGCATCTGGAATTTACCGCTTGTCTTGACCATCCGATCTCCCCCATCCCTTCCGTAGAAGATCTTTTGGTTTTGTATATCCCCGATGACATTGAGTGGCAAACAGTTTGCGATAACATGATTGAAGCAGGGTTTTTATGCATTCCCGCTTTTAACCCTTATTGGGATAATCATGGCCGAACATTTGTTGACCATGATGGCTACAGAACTGTTATTCAGCATCAAACTTGGCAATCGTAATTAAGCCTCATCCTTGAGGCTTATCTTTACTGCCAACAGCAAATTAGGTGATAACAGCTTAATGCCCAGTCTGTTTCAAGTAGGCCTCACGTGCCGCATAAGCCGTGTTGGTAAAGTCAGAAAAGACACCATCAATACCCGCTTGGAAGAACTTGAGGTACTCCTGCTTAGGATCGCCATGATAAAGGCCGGCAAGGTATTTCGGCTCATCGCGGAAAGTAAAGACATGAACGAACAGACCCGCCTGGTGAGCGTCGCGGATGACATTAGTCGGTTCGACACTATTCACATCGGCCAATAAGCCACTGTAAGGTTTACCCTCTTTCCCTTGTTCCTTCCAAGGGGAAACTTTCAACGCCATCAGTTGAGGTTTCCACGGGCCAATACCGTCCGCGTAGGTTTTGATTTCCGCCAGTCCTTCAGGGGTGAGCATCGAACCAAAGTAAGCCGGGTTACCGGCCAGCGTCCAACTATAAGGGCGTCCGCTGACAAAAGTAGATGAGTCATTGGTGTTGTAGATCATCTCGCCGGTTCGATAGTTCACATCGTTACCATCAATAAGCTGCACCACTTTCGCCTTCAACCCTTTACTACGCATATATTTCAGGCTGGCAGGGTCGAAGCTTTGCACGTAGATCGCCGCATCTTGGTGATTAAGTTTATTCTTCTCAATCACTTTGATTATTTCATCCTCAAACGGGTGGCTTCCCGGCTTAGCACAGCCATTGGCGATCGCCTGAGCATTATTCCAATAGGGGTTTTTACTTTCCGGGTAGACAGATATCTGGCGCCCTGTGGCTTTGCTCTGTGCGTTAGCAATATCGATCACTTCCTGGAAAGTCAGCACTGGATACTTGCCATTATCCTTCGAAGGCCGAAGATCACGCGCATCGTAGGTGGTACCACCAATCCACTTTTTCAGTTCTGCCACCGTGAAGTCACTGATTGACCAGTCATTGGTATGGTCCTCACCATCCACAATCAACGACTTGAGCACCGACTTAGGATCCTGCGGGTCTGTCAGGTCGGTCAAATAAGTGCTCGGGCCACTCTCGGCGGTGGCTGGCCAAGCAACGTTCACCGCTACACCAGGCACCGTTCGTTTACGTGCAGCTACTTCAGGATTCGTTTTGGCAACGTCGGCAATATTGGTGTTATCACTCAACCAGGGATTATGACGGGCGACCAACACACAATCCTTGGTCATATGCAGGTCTAACTCCAATGAATCCGCCCCGGCCTTCGCCGCAGCCTCATAAGCAGGCCCCGTCTCCTCTGGGAATAATCCAGGTAGACCACGGTGACCAACCAACAATGGTGCTTTCCCATCAAGTGTCGGCAGTGAAGAAGTACCGAAAGCTGGGTATACTCCCCCGGCTAGCGTTGCGCCGATAAACAAGGATATTAAATGTTTTTTCATTTCTTAATCCTATTAAAATCAAATAAATGGAATCAAATTAATACTTATCGATTATGAGTGATTTGAACGGTTCCCCCTGTGACGACTTTGCCGCTTATCCTAGTTATTAGGTTATTCAAACAACGAGTGCATCGTCGCCAAGTGCCAACGTGAACTCAATGGGGGATAAAAGCTCGAAATCGAGCAATATAGTATTATATATCGCGCATTTTTCTGTGAGCATCACGTTGTTTTTTCGAAAAAGTAAAATTATGAAAGTGACTTATCATCAAGTCATTTAAATTGTGGGTCTGGCAGCAGCTTGAATCAAAATGGCTATCTCATCTGCCTGGACAAAATTGCGGGTTGCCTCGCGGGGTTGGGCAATAATTTCAAAATCAGGCACATAACCTCGTATTGTTCTGATAACCTCAAGCGGTGAACAATCAAGACACAGATTGCAGCAGTAAACCTGTGGGTGAATGACGATGATTATCAGTGATAAGATTCGCCTTTGGTTGCGGATTGGGTATAAAACATGCCCTAGCACGGTTTAGCATGAGATATCACTGATTGATTCAAATCTACGCCGCCATGTTCACCCGACCTAGCTGAGAACACAACAGACTGATTAAGCGAGTTTCCTCAAATATGAAAGAGTCATTTGATACGGACTTCACCGGCCATACACCAATGATGCAGCAGTATTTGCGTCTTAAAGCACAGCACCCAGAGATCCTGCTGTTTTACCGCATGGGGGATTTCTACGAGCTGTTTTATGACGATGCCAAACGCGCTTCTCAGTTGTTGGATATCTCACTGACCAAGCGAGGCGCTTCAGCAGGTGAGCCCATTCCCATGGCTGGTGTTCCCTACCACGCGGTAGAAAATTATCTTGCCAAGCTGGTTCAGCAAGGGGAATCAGTAGCAATCTGTGAACAGATTGGCGACCCAGCCACCAGTAAAGGCCCGGTTGAACGCAAAGTGGTGCGCATCGTTACCCCGGGCACCATCACTGACGAGGCCTTGTTGCAGGAGCGGCAAGATAACTTGCTGGCGGCTATCTGGCAAGATGGCCGCGGTTTTGGTTATGCCACCCTGGATCTCAGTTCTGGGCGTTTCCGCATTGCCGAACCTGAAGACCTGGAAACGATGGCTGCCGAATTACAGCGCACCAATCCTGCTGAACTGCTCTACCCAGAAACCTTTGAGCAGATGGCGCTAATTGAATCACGTCATGGTCTGCGCCGCCGCCCACTGTGGGAATTTGAACTAGAAACGGCGCGCCAACAATTAAATCTGCAATTTGGCACCCGCGATCTAAGTGGTTTTGGTGTGGAGCAAGCGCACCAAGCACTGCGTGCCGCTGGTTGTCTGCTGCAATATGTTAAAGATACCCAGCGTACTTCACTGCCCCATATTCGTACTATTACCATGGAGCGCCAGCAAGATGGGATCATTATGGATGCAGCGACCCGCCGCAATCTGGAGATCACCCAAAGCCTTTCTGGTAGCAGTGAAAATACCCTGGCGGCCATTCTTGACCGTACCGTCACGCCAATGGGTAGCCGCATGCTAAAACGTTGGTTACATATGCCAACGCGCGATAGTGTCGTGCTTCACCAACGCCAGCAAGCCATCACCACACTGCAGGATCTCTATGCCGATTTGCAGCCACCACTACGGCAAGTGGGTGATCAGGAGCGTATTCTTGCTCGTCTGGCATTGCGAACCGCCCGTCCGCGGGATTTGGCCCGTATGCGCCATGCGTTTCAACAGTTACCCAGTATTCGCGCAGTGCTGGAAAACTCGGCAACACCTTATGTGCAGCAGCTGTTGTCACAAATTGGTCAGTTTGACGAATTACAAGCGCTACTGGAACGTGCCATTGTTGAGACGCCACCGGTGTTGGTACGTGATGGTGGTGTGATCGCCAGCGGCTATAACACCGAGTTGGATGAATGGCGTGCCTTGGCAGATGGCGCCAGTGACTATTTGGATCGGTTAGAGGTGCGTGAACGTGAGAAGCTGGGCTTGGATACGCTGAAAGTCGGCTTTAATGGCGTTCACGGTTATTATATCCAGGTGAGTCGAGGGCAAAGTCACTTGGTGCCGATCCACTATGTTCGTCGCCAAACACTGAAAAATGCTGAGCGCTACATCATCCCTGAGCTGAAAGAGTACGAAGACAAAGTGCTCACTTCGAAGGGGAAAGCACTAGCGATCGAGAAAGGGCTCTATGAAGAGCTGTTTGACCTGCTGTTACCCCATCTTGAAACATTGCAACAAAGCGCTGGCGCGCTAGCTGAACTGGATGTTTTGGCTAACCTGGCAGAGCGGGCTGAAACCATGAACTATGCTTGCCCGACCATTAGCGAACAACCGGGTATTCACCTTACCGAGGGGCGTCACCCGGTGGTAGAGCAAGTCTTGAGTGAGCCCTTTATAGCCAACCCGGTTTCACTCTCGCCGCAACGCCGCATGTTAATCATTACTGGCCCGAACATGGGTGGTAAAAGTACCTATATGCGCCAAACAGCATTGATTGTCCTGATGGCACATATCGGTAGTTTTGTACCGGCAGCCAAAGCGATTATCGGCCCAGTCGATCGCATTTTTACCCGGGTTGGGGCCGCTGATGATCTGGCCTCTGGCCGATCCACGTTTATGGTGGAAATGACTGAAACCGCCAATATTCTGCATAACGCGACCGAAAACAGCCTGGTACTAATGGACGAAATTGGCCGGGGCACCTCCACTTACGACGGTCTTTCTCTGGCTTGGGCCTGCGCTGAAAACCTGGCTAACCGCATCAAAGCCATGACACTGTTTGCTACCCACTATTTTGAGCTAACCACCCTGCCAGAGAAAATGGAAGGTGTGGTCAATGTTCACCTGGATGCTCTGGAACACGGCGATACCATCGCCTTTATGCACAGTGTGCAAGAGGGGGCAGCCAGTAAAAGCTACGGCTTGGCCGTGGCTGCATTGGCGGGAGTTCCCCGGGATGTGATCAAACGCGCTCGCCAGAAATTGCGCGAATTGGAGATGATTTCTAGCCAAACAGCGACTGGGACGATAGACGCCACCCAAATGACGTTACTGAATGAAGAGGTCTCTCCCGCCGTCGAGGCATTGGAAAAGTTAGACCCGGATACCCTGTCACCTCGCCAGGCGTTGGAATGGATCTATCAGTTAAAAAAACTGGTCTGAGCCCAGCTTTTCACTATGACGCTTTAACTATGGCGCTTTCACTGATGGCGTATAGAGCATCACGGCCCCGAACACCTTTCTAGCGCCCCAAAGACCTTGCTAGTGCTTAGTGTGTTAAGGGCCAAAAAAAAACGGTGAGCACATCATACTCACCGTTTCTATTTTGATGTCACTGTATTTATTCGCGGAACAGAGCTTCAATACTCAAGCCCTGCATCTGCAGGATTTCACGTAAGCGCCGTAAACCCTCAACTTGGATTTGACGAACACGCTCACGGGTTAAACCAATTTCATGCCCCACGTCTTCCAGCGTTGCTGCTTCATAACCTAACAAACCGAAACGACGAGCCAACACCTCACGCTGTTTAGCGTTCAATTCAAACAACCACTTAACGATACTTTGTTTAATATCATCGTTTTGCGTGGTGTCTTCTGGCCCATTCTCTTTCTCATCTGCCAAGATATCCAGCAGAGCTTTTTCAGAATCACCACCCAGCGGCGTATCGACCGAAGTGATACGTTCATTTAAGCGCAACATACGGTTAACATCATCAACCGATCTGTCAAGCTGCTGTGCAATCTCTTCAGCACTGGGCTCATGGTCCAGTTTATGAGAGAGCTCACGTGCAGTACGCAAATAAACATTCAACTCTTTTACGATGTGGATCGGTAAACGGATCGTACGGGTTTGATTCATAATCGCCCGTTCAATCGTCTGACGGATCCACCAAGTCGCATAGGTGGAAAAACGGAAACCGCGTTCTGGATCAAACTTCTCCACTGCACGGATCAGACCGAGGTTCCCCTCTTCAATCAGATCCAACAGTGCCAGGCCACGATTGCTATAACGACGTGCAATTTTCACGACCAGCCTCAGGTTACTTTCTATCATGCGGCGGCGCGCGGGTACATCTCCGCGCAGTGCCCGCCGTGCAAAATAGACCTCCTCTTCTGCGGTCAGCAGCGGAGAGTAACCGATTTCGCCCAGATAGAGCTGCGTTGCATCCAATACGCGTTGGGTAACACCTTGAGACAAGAGTTCATCTTCTGCCAAGTCATCCTCACTGGTTTCTTCCTCCAGCTCAGGTTCATCAAATGACTCAGCCTCCGTGGCATTCTCATCGAAATCTACTTCATCGTGTAACTCATTAACTTTCAGCGTATTTTGGCTCATAAGGCGGCTCCTACCCGTGATAACACGAGCAGAACAGGGTGCATTCTGCCCAATCTATCGCTGCGGAAGATAACGCAGCGGGTTTACGGACTTCCCCTTGTAACGAATTTCAAAATGTAAGCGTACTGAACTGGTTCCGGTGCTTCCCATTGTTGCTATTTTTTGTCCTGCTTTCACTTCTTGTTGTTCCCGGACCAGCATTGTGTCGTTATGAGCATAAGCACTCAAGTAATCATCATTATGCTTAATGATTATCAGATTACCATAACCCCGTAAAGCGTTGCCCGCATAAACTACGCGGCCATCGGCGGTAGCAAAGATAGGCTGCCCCCGGGTACCACCAATATCGATACCTTTATTTCCCCCTTCCGCTGAGGAAAAGTTATCGATAATTTTACCGTTAGTCGGCCATTTCCAAGTACTTACTGGTGCACTATTACTGGCGGTACTGCTTGGTACTGTCGCAGTTGGTGCGATAACAGGAGCATTGCTGGTAGCGACCGCCACAGCCCCTGATGCTGGTAACATTTTACCTACATTCTGTTTACTTGAGTTGTCAGAATACGCGCTCGTCGACTGAGAATCAACAGCTGTTGTTTGTATCTGGCTGCTCGAAGGTGGCTTCGGTACGCCGCCTCTTGTTGCATCAGTGGCGGCCAACATGCCACCACTACTCTTGGCAGAACCATTACCAAGCTGAATGGTTTGGCCAACCTCTAAATTATAGGGCTGCGGGATATTATTACGCTCGGCCAGATCACGATAATCACTCCCGGTGATCCAGGCAATGTAGAACAGCGTATCACCCCGTTTTACAGTATAAGTACTGCCGCTGTAGCTCCCTTTGGGGATGGCGTTATAACTGCGATTGTAAGCAATACGCCCTTGTGATCCACTCCCCTGACTAGCAGATGTGACAGAGCCACTGCCATCTACGCTACTAATCGGCGCTGAATTTGGATTATTACTCGAACAACCCGCCAACCCCAAACTTAACATCATACAGATCGCCGCTCGGCGCAAAGTAATCATTGGGCTTCCCGTGCTCATGCTCCCCCCACGACAGCAATATAAACGTTATACTCTTCAACCTGCATGTTACCAGCAGACGTTGTCCCCCTGTTGCTTACTTAAGCGAGCTAACACGGCTTCATTACATCACTGTCCCAGTGCAATTGGTTATATAACGTTCTCTCAGTTTTAAACAAGTATTTCCCCAGACGAACTTAAATACCCACAATTTCTCTACCAGGGAACTAAAAATTAACACTCACAATGCAATACCCAATCCCACTTCCACGACTATCTTTACCGTTTGAGTGATGCAGGATATAACGACCTGGGCATTGCTATACAATAAAAAAGCCATTTTATTGAAAATTAATATTATTGAAACTCTCTATCCAAGTTCTTTCAAGTGGTCAGCAGATTGATTTCGTGCACGACACAACAACCACTTAACAGTCTAAATGAACAGATAGGTTCAATTACACCAATTCACCTTGCACTAAAGGAACAAATCTTACTGCTTCAACCGTATCAATGGTAAATCCATCACCACGCCGATGAATACACTGCAACATCTGTTGTGTCTGCCCCACAGGTAACACTAGAATCCCACCGTCATCTAACTGTTGCACCAGCGCTTGGGGAATTTCTGGTGGTGCGGCGGTCACGATAATGGCATCAAATGGCCCGCGAGCGGCCCAGCCCTGCCAGCCGTCACCATGGCGCGTGGAGACATTATGTAAATCGAGTTGTTTCAAACGACGCTTGGCTTGCCACTGTAATCCTTTGATTCGCTCAACAGAATAAACATGCTGTACCAAATGTGCCAAGACGGCGGTCTGGTAACCAGAACCGGTACCTATTTCCAGTACACGGGAAGTCGGCCGTAAATTCAGTAGTTCAGTCATACGCGCGACGATATAAGGCTGAGAGATAGTCTGCCCGGAACCAATCGGCAGTGCGGTATTCTCATAAGCTTTATGTGCAAACGCTTCGTCAACAAAACGCTCACGCGGGACGTTTTCGATGGCACTGAGCAACCGTTCATCCCTGATGCCCTGCTGGCGTAATTGCTTCAGCAATGTTTGTATGCGCTTGTTCACCATTGCTCACGAAACCCTGCTCTGGTTAACCATGTTGTCAGCACCTCTTGTGCCCTATAAGCGGTCAAATCGACCTGCAAAGGAGTAATTGCCACATAACCTTGATCGACTGCGGCAAAATCGGTATCGGGTCCAGCATCGAATTTATCACCTGGGGGCCCGATCCAATATAATTTTTCACCATAGGGATCCTGCTGACAAAACACTTTATCGGCAGGGTGTCGGCTACCACAACGCGTTACGCGTATTCCTTTGATTTCTGCCAGAGGTAAATCAGGGACATTAATATTGAGAATTTTGCCAGTGCGCAACGGTTCGCCTAACAATGCACGTAACAAGCGACAAGTGATAGCCGCAGCGGTGTCATAATGCTGATGCCCATTCAGGGACACCGCTAACGCAGGCAAGCCCAAATGACGCCCCTCCATCGCTGCTGCAACGGTGCCTGAATAGATAACATCATCCCCTAAATTGGGCCCAGCATTAATACCTGAAACCACTATATCTGGCGCTGGATGCATCAAGGCATTAACCCCGAGATACACACAATCCGTCGGCGTTCCCTGCTGAACGGCAATATCACCATTAGGTAATGTGTGCGTGCGCAACGGCACCCTTAACGTTAACGCATTGGAAGAACCACTACGGTTACGATCCGGTGCCACTATCTGTACTTGGGCAAACTCACGCAGCGCTGCCGCCAGCACCTGGATGCCCGGCGCACTGACACCATCATCATTACTCAGCAATATCCGCATCACTGTTATCCTGCTGTATCATTTCACGGACTACGCTGGTCGCAAAACTCCCTGCGGGTAACCAGAAGCGTAACTCAACGGTGGCATCATCCCACCAGTTCCACTGTAACTTCTGTGGGTATAGCAGTAAGGCCCGCCGGGCAGGCTCAACGCGTTCACGCCTTAACAGTGCCAATAATTCCGGCTGTTGCGCTAAACAATGTTGTTCAAATACCAAGGCTTCGGCGGCAGTGCCAGGTTCACCATCGCCCGGTAATGGCGCGGTAACCATCAGTTCACCCGCGTCCAGACGTTGTTGCAAGGTTGGCAGATCTTCCTCTTTGGCGACAAACCAACTCCCTCGCCCGGCAAGCTGCAATGCATCCCCGGCCAGCACTTTGCGCTGCTGTTGGTTAGCCAAACGCTGGCTGGTCACTAAGTTGAATAGCGCGCTCCGGCTGGCGGAAAGATAGAAACTACGCTTATTACGCTCTTTAACCCGTATTTCATCGTTGGCCCAACGGCGTGCCATAACCAGGTTATTGCCACCATGGCCAAAACGCTGGAGACCAAAGTAATTGGGGACGCCATGGACGGCGATGGCTTGCAGACGCTGCTCCACCTCCTGGCGATCACTGATCTGGCGAAGCACCAGTGTAAAATCATTCCCTTTCAGCGTACCAATGCGCAACTTACGTAAATGGCGAGCGGTCTGCAGTACCTGGCACCCTTCAAGCATAAACTGGCTAAAATCCGGTGCAGCTTTACCCGGTAGATGCAGGCAAAACCACTGTTCAGTCACCGCATGGCGATCCTTCAACCCGGCATAACTGACTGAACGGGCATGAATACCGGCAAACTTTGCCAGATAGTCAGCGACAAACTGAGTATTACAGCCATTTTTGCGAATATTCACCAGCAGGTGCTCACCTTCACCATCAGGTGTAAAACCTAAATCTTCCACGACCACAAAGTCTTCCGGATTAGCCTTTAAAAGACCGGTTGCCCGTGGTTGACCGTGCTGCCAAGTCAGATTTGCCATATCCATCTTGACCTATTCCTTGACCAACAAGACAACCGCCTCACAGGCAATACCTTCACCACGCCCTGTAAAACCCAGTTGCTCGGTGGTGGTCGCTTTCACATTAACGTCATCCATATGACATTGCAGATCTTCCGCCAGAAAGACACGCATCTGCGGAATATGTGGTGCCATCTTGGGAGCCTGAGCAATGATCGTGACATCCAGATTTCCCAGGCGATACCCTTTGGCACAGACGCGCCGCCAAGCTTCTCGCAACAACTCGCGGCTATCGGCCCCTTTAAATTGAGGATCCGTATCCGGGAACAACTTGCCAATATCACCCAATGCGACGGCACCTAATAAGGCATCGGTCACCGCATGCAGCGCGACATCACCATCGGAGTGAGCCAACAGCCCCTGAGTAAAAGGAATGCGAACACCACCGATCACCAACGGCCCTTCACCGCCAAATTTATGTACATCAAAACCGTGACCGATACGCATCATGCGCTCCTTAGTTGTTCAACTGTGTCAAATAGAATGCGGCCAATGCTAAATCTTCAGGTCGCGTGACTTTAATATTGTCTGAACGCCCGGCCACCAGCAAGGGGTGGTAACCACTATGCTCCATCGCTGATGCTTCATCGGTGACCTCCACTCCCTCATCCAGTGCACGTTGCAGGCAGAGTTTGAGTAATTCCAGTGGGAATAACTGCGGGGTCAGCGCGTGCCATAAATCCTGACGTTCAACGGTATGCGCAATGGCCGGTTGCCCCACCACGGCACGTTTCATGGTATCACGTACCGGGGTAGCCAGAATGCCACCGACCTGGCTGTGTTCGGTGATCGCCAACAGTCGTTCCAGGTCATCAGCATGCAGACAAGGGCGAGCAGCATCATGCACCAGCACCCATCGCGTATTACCCGCCAATTGTAACCCAGCCATGACCGAATCTGCACGCAGTCGGCCCCCCAAGGTAACCTGTACGCGGGGATCCTGGGCAATCGGCAATGTTTGAAATTGATGGTCTTCGGGGCTGATAACCACAATCACCTGGCTAATTCGCCGATGGCGTAACAAAGCCTGGATGGCGTGCTCAAGAATCGTCTGATGACCAATGGTTAAATACTGTTTCGGGCAATCGGCTTGCATACGGCTGCCGATCCCGGCGGCGGGTAAAATGGCAATTACCGGAGAAAAAGGGTCTGAAAAAGGATTCATTTACTGTTATTTTTGTGGGTTATTTGGCGTGGAAGATACCGCACTACGCTTAGCGGGCTCTGAGATCAGACGATAGAAAGTCTCACCAGGCTTGATCATACCCAGTTCATTACGCGCACGCTCCTCGATTGCTTCCTGACCGCCATTCAAATCGGCGATCTCGGCAAACAATTGATCATTACGCGCTTTTAATTTAGCATTGTTGCTTTGCTGAGCAGTGACGTCTTCCTTGAGCCGCACATAATCGTGCACACCATTCTTCCCCAGCCACAGCGAGTACTGTAACCAGCCGAGTAATGCCAGCAATAGCAGCGTAAGTTTTCCCATCTCTGCCCCCTAAAAAACCGACTAATCATCGCACAACTTTTGGTTTGACTCCACATCGAGAGCGGCTTTTCCCCCACGTAGAGGCGGGGGCAATCAACACTCTTGAGTTGAGTAATGCTGGTCACCGCGCATTTTAAGTAACCCGGCCTCCGTTTAACCACCACCAGGGGTTGTGTTTTTATTCAGGTGAGCGTATTTTTATGCATCTAAAGTGCATAAAAAATGCAATCTATAGCCACATTGCTTCAAGGCAGGTAAGAGAGAAAGGGAAGACTAACTACTTGCTCAGCTAAGTCAGTTGGCGACGCAAAGCTCTCTTCCATCACTTGCATAGCAACAGATATACCCAAGTTCAATGAAGTTTGCAGGTAGGCGACAAGGGAGTGAGTCCCTGGGAGCATAGTCAACTATGTGACTAGGGCGAATGAGCGTAGTCAACACCCCTGCAGTTTCATTGGCGATGGGTATAGATAATTTTACTACTCATTATCGGGGATGACTCATGTTAAAACGTTTAGTTCTGATTGGCGCTTGCCTGGCGGCGACCTTTTCTGTTTCCTCCTATGCGGCGACTGAACCAACCTATGTGGTCGGCTCAGGGGGGACTTACCGCCCATTCGAATTCGAAAACAGCAAAAAGCAGTTAGAAGGCTTCGATATTGATATCATCAAAGCCATCGCCAAGGTGGAAGGGTTTCAGGTGAAGCTGGTCAATACACCGTGGGAAGGGATCTTTGCCACATTAAACTCCGGTGATCGCGATATGATCATTTCTGGTATTACCATCACGGATAAACGTAAACAAATGGTGGATTTTTCCCTCCCCTACTTCCCGGCAGAGCAGGCTATCGTAGTGCCAAAAGGTTCTACCGTCGACTCCATCGCGGCACTGAAAACACTCAAAGTTGGCGTCGTTAACTCCAGCACCGCTGACATTGTGGTTTCCGATACCTTGGGCAAGAACAGCACCGCTATCAAGCGTTTCGATAACACACCACTGATGTTGCAAGAGCTGTATGAAGACGGCATTGGTGCTGCAGTTGGCGACGTGGGCGTTGCCAAGTTCTACATAAAAACCCACCCAGAAAAAGAGTTCAAACTGGTCTCTGATGCCAAATTCGAGCGCCAGTATTTTGGTATCGCTGTCGCTAAAGGCAATGATGAGTTACGTAACAAGATCAACAGCGGGTTGAAGAAAATTATCGCTGATGGTTCCTATGCAAAAATTTACCAGACCTGGTTCGACGGTAACGTACCCACTTTACCTGCTGAATAAGCGACCTTAGGTTATCAGCTGTAATTATACCGGCCATCATTCAAGCCACTGCAACTTGATTGATAGTCGGTATCGTCCCGCAAGCACGACATACCCTAATCAGAATATTTTTTTAAAAAGGACGTCACCTTGAATTTCCGTTGGGAGATCATTCAGGAATACGCACCATTATTTATGGAAGGTGCCTGGATGACCATCAAATGCACCATTATCTGTGTGCTGCTAGGTACCACCTGGGGTCTGCTGTTGGGGTTGGGCCGTTTAGCTCAGGCGTCACATGGTATCTGGAAACCCGTCCTGCATTATTGCGTTCAATGGCCGGTGCGTATTTATATCAGCGCTTTTCGCGGTACACCGCTGTTTGTGCAGATTATGGTGGTTCACTTCGCACTGGTACCGCTATTTATTAACCCGCGTGATGGCTTACTGATCAACAGTGGCCTGATGAGCGCCGACTTCGCCCGTATGTTACGTTCCGAGTATGGTGCTTTCCTCTCGTGCGTGGTGGCAATCACGCTCAATGCTGGCGCATATGTTTCTGAAATCTTCCGTGCCGGTATTCAGTCAATTGATCGCGGTCAGATGGAGGCTTCCCGCTCCCTGGGAATGAGCTATGGTAAAACCATGCGCAAAGTCATCCTGCCGCAGGCATTCCGCCGTATGCTCCCCCCATTGGGTAACAACGCGATTGCCATTGTGAAGGACTCCTCTCTGGCTTCCGCCATTGGTTTGGCGGACCTGGCTTATGCGGCACGCACCGTTTCTGGTGCCTACGCAACCTACTGGGAGCCCTACCTGACCATTTCACTGATTTATTGGGTCATCACCTTTCTGCTGTCATTAATGGTGCAACACATGGAAAAAAGGTTCGGTAAAAGTGATTCGCGTACATAACCTGCAAAAACAATTTGGCGAAAGCCATGTGCTGCGCGGTATCTCCTGTGAGATCGCGCCCAATGAAGTGGTGTGTATTATCGGCCCTTCAGGCTCAGGTAAAAGCACCTTTCTGCGCTGCATTAATGCACTGGACACGCTCTCAGGTGGTGAGATCGATGTGAATGGTTTTGCCATTCACAGCCATAAAACCAACCTGAACAAAATGCGTGAAAGTGTCGGCATGGTATTCCAACGTTTTAATCTGTTCCCTCATATGACGGTGTTGGAAAATATCATTATGGCGCCAATGGAGGTGAAAAAGCTGTCCCGTGAACAAGCAATAGAACGGGCTGAAGTGCTGCTGCGTAAGGTGGGTCTGCTGGATAAAATTGATGCCTACCCCAGTAGCCTCTCTGGCGGACAACAACAGCGTGTCGCCATTGCTCGCGCCTTAGCGATGGAACCGAAAATCATGCTGTTCGATGAACCCACCTCCGCTCTCGATCCTGAGTTAGTCGGCGAGGTATTAGCCGTAATGAAATCTTTGGCCCATGAAGGCATGACCATGGTCGTGGTGACTCATGAGATGGGTTTTGCCCGTGAGGTTGCTGACCGTGTACTGTTTATCGACCAGGGAATTATTCAGGAAGAGGGTTCACCGCAGCATATTTTTGGCAACCCGACCAATGCACGGACTCAAGCATTTTTAAGCAAGGTTTTGTAATCTTTAACACTATGCTGTCATCTCAGGGGCGCGCACTAAGCGCCCTTTCTCTTACCAGCCACTCAACAAGCTAAAGACCCACCAAAATAGCCCTAGCACTACGATCCCCGTCAATAATAGCGTGAAGACCACATGCCCCCGTAACAGGATACTGAAAGCGATACCCAGTAGGACGGAAAGCGGCATTAAGGAAAGAAAAAACGGCCATGTATAGAGCAACAAGAACAGTGTGTTAGCACCATAGACCATAAAAGGCACAGCAAAAGCCAACCAGTAGAAAACAAATCCACTGATGCCCCCCAGAAAAAAATAAGCGGGCTCTTCTTGCTCCTGTTGTGCCGCTATCAATATCGACATCGGCGTGACATTTTGCATACGCTTCCCAAGTTATTTATCTGCGATATCCATCACTACCCAGCTGAATATATAGCTACAGCTTGAATAAACCTCTAAAGACGCATGGCAAAAAACACCATGCCCTTTTTAAACTTAAGATCTGATAATAGCCTGACGGCGTAATACGTCTAATAATTGCTCAGTCAAATTTGTAACTAATTGTTTGCCATCCAGATGCACCTCAGGTCGTTCTGGTACCTCATACATCGCATCAATACCGGTGAAATTTCGCAGTTGCCCCGAGCGCGCTTTTTTATACAAGCCTTTTGGGTCACGTGCCTCACAAATTGCCAACGGCGTATCGACAAATACCTCAATGAAACGCCCCTCATCCAGCATATGGCGCACCATCTCTCGTTCGGCTCGATGCGGGGAAATAAACGCCGTTAAGACCACCAAGCCAGCATCCACCATCAGTTTGGCAACCTCACCCACCCGACGGATATTCTCGCGCCGATCCTGGTCAGAAAAACCCAGATCACTGCACAAACCATGGCGCACATTATCGCCATCCAACAGATAGGTACGTACCCCCAATTGATGTAGCGCTTGCTCCAGTAACCCTGCGATGGTCGATTTGCCGGAACCTGACAGGCCGGTAAACCATATAACCAGCCCTTGGTGACCATGACTGCTTTCACGTTGAGTGCGTGTGACGGCATGTGAATGCCATACGATATTCTCATCATCACGCCCGGTGGCTGCTCTTGGCCCTTCAACCATGTGAGCTCCCCTTAAGCAGGTCACGTGCCCCCCAGTGAGGAAAATGCTTGCGTACCAAAGCGTTCAATTCCAACTCAAAGGCACTGAACTCACCCGTCACGACTGACTTAGCCTGGTGTAACGCTTGGCGCACCAATCCGGCACCCACCGTGACGTTGCTCAAGCGGTCAATGAAGATCAAGCTGCCAGTATCATGATTCTGCTGATAGCTATCCAATAGCAACGGTTCATCAAAGGTGAGTTCCACCAGCCCAATACCATTGAGCGGTAATGCATCAACCTGATGATGTACCAAGGAGTTTATGTCCACCTGATGGTGAATACTCTCAACACGGGCACAGGTCTTCTTACCGGCTATTTTGACATTAAAGCGTTGACCCGGCTGTAAAGCCTGCTCCACCATCCACACCACATCCACCAACGCACTTTGCACCGGCTGTAATGTTTCACTCGCATCCACCAGCAGGTCGCCACGGCTAATGTCTATCTCGTTTTCCAGTACCAGCGTAATCGCTTCACCGGGTATCGCCTGTTGCAGGTCACCATCAAATGTCACGATACGTGCCACGGTTGACTCAACCCCTGAAGGCAGCACCTTAATACGCTGCCCCACACGCACCACACCGGCTGACAGCGTGCCCGCATAACCACGGAAATCGAGATTCGGGCGGTTGACGTATTGCACCGGGAAACGCAACGGTTGATTTTCACGGTCACTCACCACATCAACGCTTTCCAGGAGCTCCAACAGGGTTGGGCCTGGGTACCAAGGCATCCGTGCGCTCGGTGTGGCGACATTGTCACCATCCAACGCTGACAGCGGCACAAATTTAATATCCAGATCATCAGGTAAGCGTTGCGCGAAAGTCAGATAATCCTGTTTAAACTGTTCAAAGATCGCCTCACTGTAATCCACCAGATCCATCTTGTTCACCGCCACCACCAAATGCCGGATGCCGAGCAAAGTAGCAATAAAACTGTGGCGTCGCGTCTGATCAAGCACGCCTTTGCGCGCATCAATCAGCAGGATAGCCAAATCACAGGTGGAGGCACCGGTAGCCATATTGCGGGTGTACTGCTCGTGCCCCGGTGTATCGGCAATAATAAACTTACGTTGTTCGGTAGAGAAATAACGATAAGCGACGTCGATGGTGATGCCTTGTTCTCGTTCTGCCTGCAGGCCATCAACCAGTAAGGCCAGATCGAGTTTTTCGCCCTGAGTCCCAATACGTTTACTGTCAGTATGCAGTACTGAGAGCTGATCTTCGTAGATTTGGCGGGTATCGTGCAGCAAACGACCAATCAGGGTGCTTTTGCCGTCGTCGACACTGCCGCAAGTCAAGAAACGCAGCAAGCTTTTATGTTGCTGAGCATACAGATAGGCTTCTACTCCACCCTGTTGTGCAATTTGTTGTGCAATCACATGATTATTCATCCGGCGGTTCCTCAAAAATAGCCTTGACGCTTTTTCAACTCCATCGAACCGGACTGGTCACGATCGATCATACGCCCCTGTCGTTCGCTGGTAGTAGAAAGCAGCATTTCCTCAATGATTTCCGGCAGGGTTTGTGCCGATGAGTCTACCGCCCCGGTTAATGGCCAACACCCTAAGGTACGGAAACGCACCATCCGCTGGCTGATCACTTCACCCGGCTGTATATCGACGCGATCGTCATCCACCATTAATAACATGCCATCACGCTCAATCACCGGGCGCGGTTTTGCCAGATAAAGCGGCACGATCTCGATCTTTTCCAGGAAGATGTATTGCCAGATATCGAGTTCTGTCCAGTTTGATAACGGGAACACCCGGATACTCTCACCCTGGTTTATCTGGCCGTTATAGTTATGCCATAACTCAGGGCGTTGATTTTTCGGGTCCCAGCGATGAAAACGGTCACGAAAAGAGTAGATCCGCTCTTTAGCTCGTGATTTTTCTTCGTCACGGCGCGCCCCACCAAAGGCAGCATCAAAGCCATATTTGTTCAGCGCTTGCTTCAGGCCTTCGGTTTTCATGATATCGGTATGTTTAGCACTACCATGAGCAAAGGGGCTGATTCCCATCGCTACACCATCGGGGTTTTTATGCACTAATAGCTCAAACCCGTACTGTTTGGCAGTACGATCACGGAATTGATACATTTCGCGAAACTTCCAACCGGTATCCACATGCAGCAAGGGAAATGGTAACGAACCAGGATAGAATGCCTTACGTGCCAAGTGCAGCATCACCGAAGAGTCTTTGCCGATGGAGTAGAGCATCACCGGATTGGCGAATTCAGCAGCAACCTCACGGATGATATGGATACTTTCCGCCTCCAATTGCCGCAAATGAGTGAGTCGTTTTTGGTCCATAACCGCTCCTTAAATAGATTGCCTTACTGCCTAAAACCGATGGATACCCGCCGTTATGCCAGCTCTTTGGAAGAATTGACCACGTCAACATAATCTGACCGGTGGTTTGAGTTGACGTTGGGATCTTCTGGCTGCAGTGTGAAAAAGTCCGCTTGCGCCGCTTGATGCCCAAACCAGGCGATCTGATGATGTAATTCCACCACTTCACCAATCACCAATAACGCCGGTAGGGGTGCCTGTTGAGCCAATTGTTCCAGTTGCTGCAAGGTACCAGTCTGTACCTGCTGATCTCGGCGTGTTCCGCGGCTAATCACCGCCACTGGGGTATCAGCACCACGGCCATGAGTGATCAAGTTACGGCTGATATCGGCGGCTTTCAGGGTGCCCATATAAATCGCCAGGGTTTGATGGGCCCGCGCTAACGCTAGCCAATCCAGGCTATTATCATCCGCACGGCAATGACCGGTAATAAAGGTCACGCTTTGTGCGTAATCACGATGAGTGAGTGGAATACCGGCATAAGCCGTCGCCCCTACAGCGGCAGTCACTCCGGGCACCACCTGGAAAGGAATACCAGCAGCCGCAGCAACTTGCAGCTCTTCCCCACCACGGCCAAACAGGAAAGGATCGCCCCCCTTCAAACGCACCACGCGTTTCCCTTGTTGCGCCAGCGTAACCAGCAAACGATTAATCTCGTCCTGAGAAGCCGAGTGCGCACCAGCACGTTTACCGACACAGATACGTTCCGCATCACGACGAACCAAATCCAGTACCTCCTGGCTTACCAAGTGATCATAAAGCACCACATCTGCCAGTTGCATCACCTGTAAACCACGTAAGGTCAACAAGCCCACATCACCGGGCCCAGCCCCCACTAAGGCTATTTCCCCTTGCTCCTGTTCACTCCCCTGCACAAAGGCGCTTAGCTCCTGCTCCAATTGCTGCTCAGCTTGCACTACCCGGCCCTGAGCCACCAGCGAAACAAAGTGCCCATTAAACAGCTTTTCCCAAAACCGGCGCCGGTGACTAAAAGAGGCGACTTGCTGTTTTACTTTACCACGTAATTTCCCCGCCAATTGAGCCACGCGCCCCAAGCTGGCAGGCAGTAATGCCTCTAATTTTTCCCTTAGCATGCGGGCTAAGACGGGGGCCTGACCACCCGAAGAGATGGCCACCATAAGCGGAGAACGATCAATAATTGATGGAAAGATAAAGGAGCAACGGGGTTGGTCATCAACCACATTGGCCAATACACAACGTTTGTCTGCTTCGGCAAAGACTTCGGCATTGAGTGCACTGTCATCGGTGGCGGCAATTACCAGAAACACCCCATCCAATTGCGAGGGGGTAAAAGCCTGCCCCAGCCAATAAATCAGCCCTTGCTGATAAAGTTGCTTAAGTTCCGCAGACAGCGCCTGGGCAACCACATGGATTACCGCGCCTGCACGTTGAAGCTGCTCCACTTTACGCGCAGCGACCGCACCGCCCCCCACCACCAACACCGGACGTTGTTTGAGATCAGCAAATAGAGGTAAATAGTCCACAGTGGCCTTTGCCTATAACAAAAAGATAGTGTGACTATACGGAGTGAGATTTGCTCGATGAAATGACTAATAAGTATGAGTAGTTCCATAATGGAATATACCGGCAAATTTATTTAAATGAGTAACGGTGAGTTGTAAATTGAATAACCCTAGGATGAGTAACAGCGCAACTTGCACATTGGCCACAAAATTAATAAACACATAAATTGTGTAATTCGCCATCACGTCCCATACTGAACTTGCAAATATATTTGGCTCCACCTCTGTTACAGAAGGATTTTTCGGTATGTTTTTCCGCTTATGCCTGAGAACCGGGCTGTTGTTAGCCGCTTTCAGCGGTAGTGCCAACCTGTATGCGGCCCCTGATAAAGCCCACAAAGAAGTGCCGCTGGGTCAGTTTGCGGCCAGCCAGATACGCTATATCGCTACCTACTTTCCTGGTCGGATGGCTGGCAGCCCCGCCGAAATGCTTGCGGCAGATTATCTAAAACAACAGTTTACAGAGATGGGCTACCCAGCTGATACCCGCACCGTTGACGACCGTTATCTTTATACCAACAAAAACCGCAGTGAAAACTGGCATAAAATTACCTTTACCTCGGTCATTGCGGCCAAAAACGGTGATCAGCCCAAGCAGATCATTATCATGACGCACTTTGATACTTATACCCCGGTCAGTGATGATGACGTGGATAATAATCTGGGGGGGCTGACGTTACAGGGTGTGGACGACAACGCCTCTGGCGTCGGTGTGATGCTAGAGTTGGCTAACAGACTTAAAGATATCCCCACCACTTATAGCCTACGTTTTATCGCTACCAGTGGGGATGAGCTCCATTTGTTGGGGACCAAAAACTACCTGCAACGGATGTCGCCGGCAGAGCGTGAAAATACCTTGCTGGTGATTAACCTCGACAAGCTGATTACCGGGGATCGTCTCTATTTCCAATCCGGTGATAACACCCAACCCGATATCATTAAGCAATCCCGTGATCAGGCACTAAACCTTGCCCACCGCTACGGCATTGACGCCGCTCTGGTTCCTGACGGCAAAAACAGTCAAAAAGAGCATGATCCCAATAAAGAACTGTTTGACCAGGCAAAAATTCCGTTCCTATCCGTAGAAGCGACTAACTGGTTACTGGGGGCGAAAGATGGCTATCAGCAGCGGGCCATCAGCCCAAGCTTCCCACAAGGGGTCACCTGGCATCGCCCGCAATATGATAATTTGCAATATCTGGAAACCCATCTCCCAGGGCGGATTGAGAAACGCAGCCACGACAGCGTGCAGATCCTGCTGCCTCTGATTAAACAGCTAGCGCAAGCGCGGCCAGCAGCGGGGGTGAAAGGTAAGAAGGTGAAATAGGCTATACCAGCTCTGTGCTAATACTGTTACAGCACAGAGCGATAGCTAATCTGGCAGGCAGCTGTGTGCCGCGCTGAATATGAATCAAGAACCGCGCTAATGGTAAATCGGTTGAGTCAGAAAGATGTTTGCTTTTTGTTCTTTGCAGGCCTGCGGTATCTTGGGTTGGCCGCTAAGTGCCATAAACGGACATTGTTAACATTTCTAGAGTTGACCCTGTAAGTGCCATACTAAACGGGGCCACTCACTTTGAGACATTTTCACATGTCACTTAAGTAGAACTCTATGAGTGAGGCTCTATTCACTGAGTGCATGTGTATGAAAACCGCAACATAAAGTGGGAAGATGTAGCGGAGATGCGAGTGCGCAGGCAGTAACCGTTTGAATAAATGGTGTGGCTAATATAAATTGGAACCAAAAGGTTAACAGGATGGTTTCCATGACTTCAGAATCGGTTAAAGAAACACTCAGAACTACTAGACTTAGTAGGAATCTTAAGAATCTATATCTAGATCCTAATAATTACCGCTTTGTCGATAACGAAAATTACAGGTTTGTCGGCGAAGATAATCTTTTAGATACACAAGTACAGAAAAGAACACGTACCTTTATTGAAGGGCGAGGACAGGAGAACATTCGGGACCTCTTAGCAAGCTTTAAAGCTAATGGTTTTTTGGATGTGGATATTATCCAGGTTAGAGAATTAGGTGATAACAGATATCTTGTTTTAGAAGGCAACCGCCGAGTAACTGCCTTAAAGTTTTTACAGGAAGCGCTCGAAAATGGGTTTGAAATAGGCAACCTTGATCCTGCAATATTTAGAAGCGTGCCATTTGAAATTCATAGTAAAGAAGAAAATGAAAAACATCTCATAGTCATGGGATTGAAGCATATTAGTGGAAATAAAAAATGGTCCACGTTTAATCAATCGAAGTTACTGTTCGACTTTCTGAAACCTTATCAAGACTCATCTCGTGAAGAATATATTAATAAAGAAAATGATTTGGTAAACTCATTAGGGATAACCAAACATCGCCTTAGATCAATGCTGCGAGTTTATAATTTAATTCAATATTATAAAATGAGTGATTATAGCGAGCAGTTTTCTACGGATATGGTTGGTATTTTTGAGGAGGTAATGAAAAAACCAGTTATCAAAAATTGGTTGGGATGGAATGACACCGGTTATTTTGCAAATAATTTAATTAACTTAGAACGTCTTTTTTCTTGGATTTCTAAAACTGAAGTTTATGCAGAACCAGAAGAAAATGAAGATGGAGATGGTTACGACAACTGTGATGATTATAAAGAGCTTGAGCCAATCATAACAAAATCACTTGAAATTCGTGATCTCGCTTTGTTTATTGAAAACGATCATGCTTTGAAGGTTATGGAAGATGAAAGAAGCCTTGCTCGTGGTTTAGTATCAAGTGGGTCTGTTGATAAACAAAACTACCAAAATTCCCTGTCGAACCTTTCGGAATCATTAAGAAGTTTAACTAACTACAGAACATTAATTAGTGCTGATGATACACGGATTTTAGAGGATGCCAAAGACAGTTTATCGAAAATTATACCCAAGAAAAATAGCCTAAATATTGAGGGTGGGAATTTCACTACTGTTTTCGAATATGGTGTCAAATCTCACTTTGAATCTATCAATATAAAAAAATACAAAAAACTAAAGAATTTTGAAATTAATAATTTAAATAGAATAAATATTTTTGCAGGATTTAATAACACAGCTAAAACCACGTTCTTGGAAGCGGTCTATCTTCTTACTCAAAGAAATGATATGGCTTCACATTTTAATTTGATCAGACAAAAAAATAAATTCCCATCTTTAAGTCCAGTGTTTTTAAATGCCGTGTTTCAGGATCGAATTTCTATTGATGGACGGTTTAACGGAGTTGATGTTTCAGTTCACATGGAAAAATTCGACGAATCTACCGTTGATAAAAAAGATGACTATATAGCATCATATAAACTGACATCTCAAATTGATAGCACAGTGATATCAAATTTGGTCCATACATATGTACATGAAAGTATGATAAGGATTTCGGATCAAGTATCTCATCTTTGTTCATCATCATTTAAGAGTCCATATTTTTATGATATCGATGATTCAATTAGTGATTATAATCGAAGCGTTGAACTTAAGGTTACAACAGTTGATGGTCTTTCACAGACAGCTATTAACCTTATCATCGATTTCATGAAACGCGTAGAAGATAGCATTGTCGATATTCGTTATACTGAAGAAATGGATGTTAAACGTTTCTTAGTAGAATCAAAGTACTCATTGGAACGCAGTTTTGATTTAACTACTTATGGTGAAGGTATTCAGCGAATTTTTTATATTGCGCTAGCATTTGCTTCATGTAGGAATGGGGTGATATTAATTGATGAATTTGAAACAGCTATACACTTTAGCCTCTTAAAAGAGTTTACCCGATTAACACAAGAGCTTGCTGAGACCTTTAATGTTCAAGTTTTTTTAACTTCTCATTCTCGTGAGTGTATCGAAGCATTTGTTGAAAATGGTTATAAAACAGAACAAGTAACAGGCTTCCAGATGATTAATAGCGGCAATGAAATCAGCTCAAAAAGAGTAGAAGGGGAGCGCTTTAAGTATCTTATTGAAAATATTGCTCTGGACATTAGGGGTTAATATGAGCATAAAGAATAAAGTGGTCGTAGTAGCATGTGAAGGACAGCATGACATCTCCTTTATAAGTAGAATTCTCTATACTGCAGGATTCAAAACCGACAACAGGAAAATAAAAGACTTTCCTTTTCCTTTTAATGCTCTTTTTGATGGCATTGCTGGAAAAATGGTATTGGCTGACAGGAAACTAGGATATCAAAGCCCTAATTTTCTTTTACCTTCTGTTGCGTTAGAATTTGAAGGGAAGATCGTTCTTCTCCACAATCTTAATGGCGATGGACGCAGTGCCGAAAGAAAGATATTAATAAATCTTTACTCCGAGTTAGTTGGGGATGATGATTTTTCAAAAGATTTAAATTATGAGTTTAGGTTTTTATTCTTTTTCGATGCTGATGATCATGGTGTGCCAAGTCGACTCTCTGAAATGACTGCTGAGCTTGAGATACAAACGGCTTTATCTAATGGCTCAGTAGTGGCTTATGGTAAGCATGAGTTAGGTTGTTATATCTATCATGAGAATAATGGTGATACAGGAGTGCTTGAAGATATATTGCTTGGGCATTTTTCAGGAAAAGATAATGACTTGTTGGAGCACGTATCTGACTTTCTATCCAATCATCTATTGGATAAAGAAAGAACCAGGGAATTGCATGTCATTGATGGTGTAGAAGAACGAAAGGGCGCTTCTAAATATTCTGAAAAAAAATCCAAGGTTAATTTGTTTGGTCAGCTTCAGTTTTCCGGGATGAATAATTCAGTAATTATATCCAAGTCGGATTTCTTAAGGATGGAAGATATAGAAAGCTGCTCACAGTGTAAGGTAATTAAAAATATGTTTTATTGATTTAAGCTGCCGCTTAGCGGCAGTTTAAGTTCGTTCACTATATGATCAAAATGAATAGCCACAGTTTACGTAGCCATTTCTCATTGTTGGTTAACTTCCGCTTTTCGCTCATAGCGGCCCTGTGACAGCTATGAACGAGAAACTGACGATACGACCCCTTCGAATTTGCAAATACTGTCCACTCAAACGAAGGTGTTACTAATAGGTCAATATGTTAATGTATGGGCGCAAGTTATAACTGTGATCAATTGGGCAAAATCACAATCTAAAATTGTGTTTAGAGGATACTATGGGCGTTGAGTTTCACATCACAAGAGCTGAGTTTTGGGCAGATAATGACGAAGCCCAAATAACACCTGATGAATGGCTTGCTTACATCAATAGCGATGATGAACTCAGTATAAATGTTAAAAACGGCGATTATAATGCACTCTGGTCAGGGCCATCACACTATGATGAGCCATGGCTTGACTGGAGTGCAGGAAACATTTACACCAAGTGGCCTGACACAAATCTGTATAGAAAAATGTTGCAAATTGCGAAGCACCTCAACGCCCGAGTAATGGATGACGATGGTACGATTTATAGCGATGAATCACACTGGGAGTACGATCCTTCAAGCAGGCAGTAATGTCCGCTTAGCTCAAAGCCGCCAGCCACACTCGATTATCTGCCACCCGAGAAAACTATCAGGCCAAGTCTGAGCTCATAGAAAAAAGAATAGAGTTTAGAAGATCCCCCCAACCTCACTCGCCTATATCAGGGGGCATTGGTTCAAGTCACCCCTCATGTAGCCCACATTCGCGTTTGAGGCCAAAGAACCGGGTTTCTTCTTCACTCATGCCCGCTTCCCATTTACGGGTGGTGTGGGTGTCGCCCACGGACAGGTAGCCCTGTTCCCATAGCGGGTGGTAATTCAAGCCATGTTCGGTCAGATAGTGATAAATCTGGCGGTTATCCCAATCGATAATCGGCAGGAATTTAAATACCCCGCGTTGTACCGCCAATACGGGTAGATTGGCGCGGCTATCTGATTGTTCACGGCGCAAACCAGCAAACCAGGTCTGCGCCCCCAGTGTTTTTAGCGCGCGGTCCATGGGTTCCACTTTGTTAAGCTGATTATATTGTTCAATCCCGCTCACCCCCTGTTCCCACAGTTTGCCGTAACGCGCCTCTTGCCAGGCGGGCGACTGTTCAGCTCGGTATACTTGCAAGTTCAGTTGCAACTGATCGGTAAGTTGGTCGATAAACTGATAGGTTTCCGGAAACAGATAGCCGGTATCCGTTAGGATCACCGGAATATCCGGCTTAATGCGCGTTACCAGATGCAAGCACACCGCCGCTTGGATACCGAAACTGGAGGTGAGCACAAATTCACCGGGCAAATGCTCTAACGCCCACGCCACCCGCTGCTGTGCAGACATCTGCTCCAACTGGCCATTGACGACCGCCAGTGACAATGCCTGCCCAGATTTTGGTTGGGCATTTAACGCCGCCAAATTGAATTGAACCATATTGCATACCTCCAGAGACCATCACTCTACCCTTCATCCTTCAAGCTGCTTGGGTGTTAGCTGCATTTACTCGCCTCATCCCTGAGGCTCGCCCGTATCGGGGCCGCTGCAAGCAGCGTTCAAATCCGCTCCTGGCGGATTTGTCTGTCACCCCAGTCACATAGTCAGCTATGCTCCTGGGGATTCCATCGCTGGCCGCCTACAAGCAACTCGAATTATTTTGGGTACAAATAGTTACGCCTAATCGTGTTACAGGTGGTTATGATGCAGGTTAGCTGACCGTGGAGCGCATGGACGCGCGATACGAGCCCCCAGGGAGGGGTTCACGGCGTGTCAGCGTTCCGCATCATACCCACCGGCCTGACGCTTAACATGGAGCGGCATCAGGCACGGTTATTTAACCTATACCACTGAGTACTCTCACCTAAATGAGTACAATCACCTGGGTTAATCCCAGAAATCCCGCGCAGGATCGACGACTGGCCGCACGATACCGCTTCGTATCGTGAAGTCACCAAAACCTTCCCCCTCTGTACGCTCTCGTGCCCAACGACCTACCAAGTGGTCAATCTCTTGCAGAATGTCATTCTCATTAATGTTCTCGCGGTACATGCGCGGAATGCGCGTTCCTTCACGGTTCCCCCCCAAGTGGAGGTTATAACGACCAAGGGCTTTACCCACCAGGCCGATCTCCGCCAACAGTGCTCGGGCACAGCCATTTGGGCAACCGGTAACGCGCAATACAATATGCTCATCCCCGACCCCATGCTGCTGCATGATGCTCTCCACTTTGGTGATAAATTCTGGCAAGAAGCGTTCCGCTTCCGCCATCGCCAGTGGACAGGTGGGATAAGAAACACAAGCCATCGAATTCTTGCGTTGCTCACTGATGTTGTCGTCCAGCAGGCCATATTTACGCGCCAACGATTCGATCTGCGCCTTTTGATCCTCTTTTACACCCGCCACGATTAAATTCTGGTTGGCGGTCAAGCGGAAGTCACCTTGATGAACTTTGGCAATCTCGGCCATCCCGGTTTTTAGCGGGCGGCCGGGATAATCCAGCAAACGGCCATTTTCGATAAATAACGTCAGATGCCACTGATTATCGATCCCCTTTACCCAACCGATGCGATCACCACGCCCGGTAAAATGGTATGGGCGCACCGGCTCAAAGGTGATGCCTGCACGCTTCTCTACTTCAGCGCGAAAAGTATCAACACCAACACGTTCCAGTGTGTATTTGGTTTTGGCATTTTTACGATCGGTGCGGTTCCCCCAGTCGCGCTGGGTCGTCACCACCGCTTCCGCTACCGCCAACGTATAATCCAACGGGATATAACCAAACTCACTCGCCGTCCGGGCAAAGGTATTTTTATTGCCATGATCGATAGACAAACCCCCACCCACCAGCAGGTTAAAGCCCACCAGCTTGCCATTTTCGGCGATCGCCACAAAGTTCATGTCATTGGCATGGAGATCGACGTCGTTTTGCGGTGGGATCACCACCGTGGTTTTAAACTTGCGTGGCAAATAAGTGTCACCGAGGATTGGCTCTTCATCGGTGGTGGCGATCTTTTCTTTATCTAACCACACTTCGGCATAAGCACGAGTTCGCGGTAACAGATGTTCAGAGATTTTCTTCGCCCATTGATAAGCTTGCTGATGCAACTCAGATTCCACAGGGTTGGAAGTACAGAGCACATTGCGGTTAACATCGTTAGCCGTCGCCAGCGAATCCAACCCTAAGCGATTGAGCAACTGGTGAGCAGATTTCAGGTCACCTTTTAAAATGCCGTGAAACTGGAATGTCTGGCGGTTGGTCAGGCGAATGCTGCCATACAGTGTATTTTCCTGCGCAAACTTGTCGATACCTAACCATTGCTTTGGCGTGATAATGCCCCCAGGTAAGCGGCAACGCAGCATCATGGCGTGGCGTGGTTCCAGTTTTTGCTCGGCACGTTCAGCGCGGATGTCTCGATCATCTTGCTGATACATGCCGTGGAAACGGATCAATAAAAAGTTATCGCCAGTGAAGCCGCCCGTCAGGCCATCAGTTAAATCATCGCTAATGGTGCCACGGAGGAAATTACTCTCTTTCTTCATGCGTTCGGCATCAACCAATTTGCCTGTTACCTGTAAAGGCCCAACGTGTTTATCATTCATCAGTACACATCCCGCTGATAACGGCGCTCTTGGCGCAGCTCACTTAAAAATTCATCTGCCTGCTCGGTATCCATACCACCGTGTTCGGCCACCAGTTCTACCAAGCTCTCTTCAACGTCTTTCGCCATATGGTTGGCATCGCCACACACATAAAGATGTGCCCCTTGCTGGATCCAACGCCAAACTTCAGCCCCCTGTTGACGCAATTTGTCCTGCACATAAACCTTATGCGCTTGATCACGGGACCAGGCCAGATCAATTCGGGTTAACAGCCCTTCTTTCACATAGCGCTGCCATTCAACTTGATATAAGAAGTCTTCGGTAAAATGGGGATTACCAAAGAACAACCAGTTATCCCCTTTGGCCCCCACCGCTTCGCGCTGCTGCATAAAAGCGCGAAATGGCGCGATACCGGTACCCGCGCCAATCATGATCACCGGAATTTGTGGGTCAGTAGGCAGGCGGAAATTGTCGTTATGCTCAATGAACACCCGCAGTTCTGCTTCCTCTTCCAGGCGGTCCGCCAAAAAACTAGAGGCACCACCCGCACGGGCACGGCCATCCACCTCATAGCGCACCACCCCGACGGTAATATGCACTTCGCTTTCATTTTCTGCTTGTGAGGAGGCGATAGAATACAAACGCGGTGCCAGTGGACGCAGTAAACCAACCAATTGCTCCGCTGCCAGATCGACAGGAGCCTGACGAACCATATCGACGATCGGCGTAGAGTGTGCGTAGTGTTGCAAACTGGGTTTATCCGCCAGCAAGCCTATCAACCGCTCATCTCGCGATAGCGCGGCGTACTTTTCCACAATCGGTGCGGTGTTCTGTGTCAGTTCAAAATGGTGCAACAACGCATCGCGCAGTGATTGAGTTGTCCCTTCTACCGCCAGCAACTCATCGCCACTCAGCCACAGCAGTTGCAGCAGTTCCTCCACCAGCGCGGGATCGTTATCAAACCAGACACCCAGCGCATCCCCCGGCTGGTAACACAAGCCGGAACTCCCCAGATCAATTTCGATATGGCGAACATCCTTACTCGAACCGCGCCCGGTAATTTTTTGATTCAGCAGCAATTCTGCCGTCAATGGCTGTTGTTTATTATAGGGAGAAGTGAGGACTTGCTCACTCACACCACTAACCGATGTGGGAGCAACAAGAGCGCCCGCTGTAGCACGAGCCTGCAGGATGGTCACGATCTGTTGACGCCAAGCGATGGCCTGTTGCTGATAGTCCACATCAGCATCAATGCGATCTAGCAAGCGTTCTGCACCCAGTTCCGCCAGTTTGCCATCAAAATCTTTACCAGACTGGCAGAAATTCTCATAAGAACTATCCCCCAGACCAAATACCGCAAAGGCCGTTTCAAGCAACTTGGGCGCCTTTTTTGAATGCAGGTATTTATGTAGTGCCACCGCTTCTTCTGCAGGGTCACCCTCCCCTTGAGTCGAGGCGACGATCACCAACAGCCGTTCCTGAGCAATCTGCTTGAACTTATAGTCACCGGCATTCACCAAAGTGACGTTCAGCTTGGCGGCCAATAGATCATCACGCAGTTGCTCCGCCAGCCGGCGTGCGTTACCGGTTTGCGAGGCCGAGATCACGGTGATACTGGCGGCTTCAGCTGCCACTGGCACATGAGCCGCACTCTGCGCTTGCGGATTCACCAAGCCCCATAAATAACCGGACAACCACGCCAACTGTGTTGGTGAGTATTCACCAATCGTCCCCTGAAGGCGCGTCAACTGTTCCGCTGACAGTGGCAGTAAAGATGTTGCAGAAACCTGAGTCGTCATCGTGGTATGGATATCCTATGCTTAGCCAGTATCAGCTGTTTCATTGTCATTTTTAAGGCTCTATCCTTAACAGACCGAGGGAAGTCTGTAAGGTTACCCAGCTCCATCGCAATGACTAAATAAGTGATAGCAATAAATAATAACCAAAATGACTATATCGCGAGCGCTATGGGATGAGCCTCAGGGGAACGCCGGATTACCACCATCCCCAATATCTTGATTAAACGTTGAATATACGGTGACGGACACACTACCTATTTAGCATCACTCCGTCATAAAAGCCTTATAAAACAGAAAAATACCCCCTCCACTGACATCTATTGCTATCTATTAGCATCGTTATCACTTAAGTGAGTTTGATAGCTCTCATTGACCCCCAAACAGCAAGAATGAATTGCTGTCATATTGCGCTGTAACATTTATGAAACATTCCTTCACTATTATAAGACTCAAATTTGTTTATGGTATCTACTCGCAGGAAGCTAACTCCATGAAGAATAATCCGAATCAATTTAACGACCCTACACTGAGCAATCCTACTCGCCGCAAACTGTTAATCGGTGGTGCCAGCGCTATTGGCATCACCCATTTTCTCGCTGGTGGTGTACTAGGGATGACTGGTGAAGCGCTAGCAGCCGACTTACCAACCAGTAATCTATTGGGATTCAAAGGCATTGCCGCTTCCACCGCAGATGAAGTGGTTATTGCCCCAGGTTACAAAGCCGAGGTGTTGATCTCATGGGGTGACCCTTTGGTGAATGGAGCTGCCGCATTCGATGCCAACGGTGGCAACAGTGCAGCCGACCAAGAAAAACAGTTCGGTGATAACAATGACGGTATGAGTTTCTTCCCAATTGATAAAAATCATGGCGTGATGGCGATCAATAACGAATACGCCAACGAGCAATACTTGTTCGCCCACGGTGGCACCCAAGCCAAAAGCCTGGATGATGTACGTAAATCCCAAGCCGCACATGGTGTGTCTATTGTTGCGGTAAAACGTATTGGTGATAGCCAACGCTGGCAAGTTGAGCGTCCTTCACGCTATAACCGCCGCATCACCGCCAATACTGAAATGCAACTCAGTGGCCCGGCTGCGGGGCATCCACTACTGCAAACTGCAGCCGACCCCTCTGGCCGTCGTGTCCTAGGCACAATCAATAACTGCTCCAACGGCAAAACCCCTTGGGGCACCTATTTGACCTGTGAAGAAAACTTCGAAACCTATTTTGGCACTCAGCAAACTGATTACAAAAATACGCCAGAGCAAAAACGCTATACATTGAAAGCCAATGAGCCAGAACGTAACTGGTCAACGTTTGACGAGCGTTTCGATGTAGTGAAGAACCCCAACGAACTCAACCGATTCGGTTGGATTGTTGAAATCGATCCGATGAACCCGAAATCTACACCCATAAAGCGTACTGCTCTGGGGCGCTTCAAACACGAAAATGCCGCCGTGACGATAGCCAAAGATGGCCGTCTTGTAGTTTATATGGGTGACGATGAGCGCGGGGAGCATATTTACAAGTTTGTCTCCAAAAACAAGTTCGATAGCGCCAACCCGGCAAATAACCGCAACCTCTTGGATGAAGGTAATTTGTACGTGGCTCAGTTTGACGGGGACAGCAATGGCACTCCGCTCAAGGGCACAGGACGTTGGATTGCTTTGGAGTTTGGCAAAAATGGCCTCACGCCGGAAAATGGTTTCAAAGATGCCGCGGAAATATTAATTTTCACACGCAAAGCCGCATCACACGTTGGCGCAACCAAGATGGACCGCCCTGAGTGGATAGCAGTCAATCCGCACGATGGCCGTGTCTATTGCACCTTGACCAATAACAACAAACGTGGCGAAGCTAACATGCCGCTCAACGCGGCGAATCCTCGCCCCAATAACGTTTATGGTCAGATTATTCGCTGGAATGAAAGTGGCGATGCGACAGCCGATAATTTTACTTGGGACATGTACGCACTGGCTGGCAACCCACTAGCCCATCCGCAAGGCGTTAACCGTGGCACCCCAAACATTACGGAAGATAACACCTTTAACAGTCCTGACGGCCTGGGATTCGACAGTGCTGGCCGCTTGTGGATCCTAACCGATGGTAAATACAGCAACAAAGGTGATTATCTGGGGCAAGGCAATAACCAGATGCTGGCGGGCGATCCGCAAAGTGGTGAGATCCGCCGCTTTATGGTCGGGCCAAAGTCATGCGAATTGACTGGACTCACCTTTACTCCAGACTATAAAACGATGTTTGTTAACGTTCAGCACCCAGGGGAAGAAGGAGACTCTCACTTCCCGCATAATAGCCCACGCCCACGTTCGTCTGTGTTAATGATTACTCGTGAAGATGGTGGCGTGATCGGCGCTTGAGGATTGGCTATTTAACATATACCCAAGTTCATTCAAGTTGCAGGACAGAACGCAGTGCGTTTTGAACAGCCCTTGCGCTGGCTCCGAAGGAGCGAGGCCCCAACGGGGTGAGCCTCAGGGAAGAGGCAAATAATTGTAACCAACACCGCCGCAGCTTGATTGCTGAATGGGTATATACCCAAGTTCAATGGTGTTGCAGGTAGGCGACAAGGGAGTGAGTCCCTGGGAGCATAGATAACTATGTGACTAGGGCGAACGCGCGTAGTCAACACCCCTGCAGCTTCAGTGGCGACGGGTATAGATGGCAACGGGAACCGCTTTCCAGTACTATTCGACTGTTTTAAATCAATAAGGCTGGGTCAATGGTCACTACGTTGTTTAAAGATTTTCAGTTTGAAGCCGCACATCACCTACCTCATGTACCAGAAGGCCACAAATGCGGTCGCCTGCATGGCCACTCTTTTACAGTGCGTTTAGAAATCACTGGGGAAGTCGATCCCCACACTGGCTGGGTAATGGATTTTGCTGAGCTGAAAGGGATATTCAAACCGATTTGGCAGCGCCTTGATCACCATTATTTGAACGATATTCCAGGGTTGGAAAACCCAACCAGCGAAGTCCTCGCCGGTTGGATCTGGCAGCAACTGAAGCCGCAACTGCCAATTCTGTCAGCGGTGATGATCAAAGAGACCTGTAGCGCTGGCTGTGTGTACAAAGGTGAGTAAACCGATGTCAGTAACTCATTGGGCTGTAAGGAAATAGCCCATATGGGCTAGGGTATCAGGCAATATTGAGGTACTTGTGCGTCTGCATTGAAAGCCGCCAATTACGAGCAATACAGGTTTCAATACATAGACGCGTTGCTTCTTCCTGCTGGCTGATGGGTTGTAAAGCGATAATACGCCGCTTTTCATCCTGCAATATCGCCAGCAGTTGATCTAATGCTTCAATATCACGTTCACGCCCAACCGGATGTTTAATCTCATCGGCGCGTATCAGCGCCTGTGGCAAGACCTGCAAGCCACCACGCATCTTCACTTTTGGCGAAACCGTCACCCAGGTATTAGGCGAACAGAGAACCTCATAAGTACCACTGGTTTCTATCTGGCAACTGTAACCCTGGCTCTCGAGCAAGGTGGTCAGTGGTATCAAATCATAGATACAAGGTTCCCCACCCGTAATAACGATATGGCGAGCGGTATAACCTTGCTGTTGGATCAACATCAGCAGTTGTTCAGCACTGGCACTGCCCCATTGGCGACTCTCAGCGGGTTTCAGCAGAATTTGCTGCATATCCACTTCCTGATGAGCTTCCTTTTCCCAAGTATGTTGGGTATCACACCAACTACACCCCACCGGGCAACCCTGCAAACGAATAAAGATAGCAGGCACTCCAGTAAAATAACCTTCTCCCTGCAAGGTCTGGAACATCTCGTTAATTGGGTAGAGCATGGCATTCTCAATGTTGGCAAGGGCAAAAAAAGTGATTATTGCAGATCCCGCCGCGATGACCAAACCGGATACCGGTAAACCTTGCTTGAATGAGACCAAGCTTGGCTATCCGCAATATGTTGGCGCTATTCTTCGGTTTAATTGTAATAACTATGTAAACCAATTGTGACTTAACGCTCAAAAACGACACTATTTTAACTGATTTTTGCAGTTCATCTCACTATTTTCATCGGCTAAAATGCCTATTTCATCACCTTTTAATAATTTAATTATTTGATTTTAAATTAAAATAATTTTTTGCTGCTTATTTTTACGCCTACAGTTCTCATGGTTGCATATGCTTGTACATACAAGTATATGTTAAGAAGCCCACCGCATTGTTATGGCTTGGTGCTGCTATTCACCACCAGGTCGTGGAATTTGTACCGATACCTAAGTTCATTCAAGTTGCAGGTCGACAGCAACGCAACCAAGCCCCGACCATGGGTCAATCCCATGAACGAGGCAAGCTAACACTGCTGCTGCTTGAATGGCGACGGGTATAAACTGCTAGAGGAAATAGCTGTGACGACAAATAACAAAATTCGCAACGTTGATATCCGTGCACCACGTGGCACACAATTAAACGCTAAAAGTTGGCTGACCGAAGCGCCACTGCGTATGTTAATGAACAATCTCGACCCAGAAGTGGCAGAAAACCCCCATGAGCTGGTGGTGTACGGCGGCATTGGCCGTGCTGCCCGCGACTGGGATTGCTACGACAAAATTGTTGCAACGCTTAAAACACTGGAAGATGACGAGACGTTACTGGTGCAGTCTGGCAAACCGGTAGGCGTGTTTAAAACTCACAGCAATGCACCACGCGTGCTGATTGCCAACTCGAACCTGGTTCCGCACTGGGCGACTTGGGAGCATTTCAACGAACTGGATGCCAAAGGCCTGGCGATGTATGGCCAGATGACGGCGGGCAGTTGGATCTACATTGGCAGCCAGGGCATCGTACAGGGCACCTATGAAACCTTCGTGGAAGCGGGACGCCAACATTATAATGATAACCTCAAAGGGCGCTGGGTATTAACCGCCGGCCTGGGTGGCATGGGCGGCGCTCAGCCACTGGCAGCGACCTTGGCGGGTGCCTGTTCACTGAATATCGAATGCCAACAGAGCCGTATTGATTTCCGTTTAAAAACCCGCTATGTCGATGAGCAAGCCAAGGATCTGGATGACGCCTTAGCACGTATCAAGAAATACACCCAAGAAGGTAAAGCCATTTCTATTGCCCTGTGTGGGAATGCAGCAGAAATTTTGCCTGAGCTGGTTAAACGTGGCGTACGCCCGGATATGGTCACGGACCAGACCAGTGCCCATGATCCGCTTAATGGTTACCTGCCAGCCGGCTGGAGCTGGGAAGAGTATCGTCGCCGTGCACAAAGCGAACCTGCGGTAGTGGTAAAAGCTGCTAAACAGTCAATGGCCACACACGTTGAAGCCATGTTGGCGTTCCAAAAAATGGGCGTTCCAACGTTTGACTACGGCAATAATATCCGCCAAATGGCGAAAGAAATGGGGGTCAACAACGCCTTTGATTTCCCTGGCTTCGTCCCGGCTTATATTCGCCCGTTGTTCTGCCGTGGTATCGGTCCATTCCGTTGGGCGGCGCTCTCCGGTGATCCGCAGGATATTTTCAAGACAGACGCGATGGTGAAAGAGTTAATCCCTGATGATGCACATCTCCATCATTGGTTGGATATGGCCCGTGAACGTATCAGTTTCCAGGGTTTGCCAGCGCGTATATGCTGGGTTGGCCTGGGGCAGCGTGCCAAACTTGGCTTAGCGTTTAATGAAATGGTACGCCGTGGTGAATTGTCTGCGCCTATCGTGATAGGTCGTGACCATCTGGATTCAGGATCAGTTGCCAGCCCTAACCGCGAAACCGAATCAATGAAAGATGGTTCTGATGCGGTCTCTGATTGGCCATTGCTCAATGCTTTGCTTAACACCGCCAGCGGTGCAACCTGGGTTTCTCTGCATCACGGCGGTGGCGTCGGTATGGGCTTCTCCCAACACTCCGGGATGGTCATTGTTTGTGATGGCACGGATGAAGCCGCTGAACGTATCGCTCGTGTGTTGCATAACGATCCGGCGACCGGGGTAATGCGCCATGCCGATGCTGGTTACGACATCGCTATTGACTGTGCTCGTGAACAAGGCCTTAACTTACCTATGGTAGCTGCAACTCAAGGGGCTAAAGCATGAAATCATTGACTATTCGCCCAGGCAAAATGACCCTAGCCGAATTACGCCAAGTTTATCAACACCCGGTCTCACTGACTCTGGATGACCATGCCTACGGTGCTATCCAACAGAGCGTGGCCTGTGTAGAACGCATTGTGGCAGAAAACCACACCAGCTATGGTATCAACACCGGTTTCGGGTTACTGGCTTCCACCCGTATCGCCCGTGCAGATTTAGAAAATCTGCAACGCTCCATCGTGCTGTCACATGCTGCCGGCGTTGGTGCTGCAACCGATGATAATCTGGTTCGCCTGATCATGGTGCTGAAAATCAACAGTCTGTCTCGTGGGTTCTCAGGTATCCGTCTGGAGGTTATCCAGGCACTGATGGCATTGGTCAACGCCGAAGTCTATCCCCACATCCCATTAAAAGGTTCTGTTGGTGCTTCTGGCGATTTAGCACCCTTGGCACATATGAGTCTGGTGCTACTGGGGGAAGGTAAAGCCCGTTATCAAGGGGAGTGGTTACCTGCGACTCAGGCACTTGCCAAAGCGGGGCTGAAGCCCTTAACACTGGCGGCCAAAGAAGGCTTGGCGTTATTAAACGGTACCCAGGTTTCCACCGCTTTTGCACTGCGTGGCTTGTTTGATGCTGAAGATCTGTATGCCGCAGCCACCGTCACCGGTAGTCTTACGGTTGAGGCCGCACTAGGTTCACGCAGCCCATTTGACCCGAGGATCCACCAAGTCCGTGGTCAACGTGGCCAGATCGATGCGGCTGCGGCTTACCGCCATCTGCTGGGCACACACAGTGCCATATCTGACTCACACCAAAACTGTGACAAAGTACAAGACCCTTATTCTCTGCGCTGCCAGCCACAAGTGATGGGTGCCTGCCTGACTCAGATCCGTCAAGCGGCAGAAGTGCTGGAGATTGAGTCCAACGCGGTTTCCGATAACCCGTTGGTCTTCGCTGAGCAAGGGGATGTGTTGTCTGGGGGGAATTTCCACGCTGAACCGGTCGCGATGGCCGCCGATAATCTGGCGCTGGCCTTCGCCGAGATAGGTTCCCTCTCTGAGCGTCGGATCTCTCTGATGATGGACAAACATATGTCACAGTTACCGCCGTTCCTGGTGGAGAATGGCGGCGTGAACTCTGGCTTTATGATAGCCCAAGTGACTGCAGCGGCGTTGACCAGCGAAAACAAAGCGTTGGCTCACCCGGCCAGTGTCGACAGTATCCCTACCTCTGCCAACCAGGAAGACCATGTTTCGATGGCACCGGCTGCCGGTCGCCGCCTGTGGGAAATGGCGGATAACGTGCGCGGTATTCTGGCGGTGGAGTGGCTGGCGGCCTGCCAAGGGCTCGATTTCCGTCAAGGTCTGCAAACCAGTGAGGGGTTGGAACAAGCTCGTCGCTTGCTACGAGAACACGTCAGCTTCTACGATAAAGACCGTTTCTTCGCCCCGGATATCGAGGCGGCCAGTCAACTATTAATGACCGGCCAACTGACCGCTCTGGTCCCTGCCAAGTTACTGCCTAGCCAGGCGTAACCTCTTTAGGCTGTATCCTGCTGCAATAGAGAGATACAGCCTATTTCATTAAAATAGAAAACCCGCCAAATACTGCGGCGGGTTTTCACTTAACTATCTACTTAACTCTCTACTTAACTCACAATCAAAGACTGATTACTGACCTTTAACTTCTTTCAGGCCATTAAACGGTGCACGGTTACCCAGTGCTTCTTCGATACGGATCAACTGGTTGTACTTAGCTACACGATCAGAACGGCTCATAGAACCAGTCTTGATCTGACCTGCTGCTGTACCCACCGCCAGATCAGCGATAGTCGCATCTTCAGTTTCACCTGAACGGTGAGAAATCACCGCAGTGTAACCGGCGTCTTTAGCCATCTTGATAGCAGCCAGCGTTTCGGTCAGAGAACCGATCTGGTTGAACTTGATCAGGATAGAGTTAGCAATGCCTTTATCAATACCTTCTTTCAGGATTTTGGTGTTGGTTACGAACAGATCGTCACCCACCAACTGGATTTTGTCACCCAGCACTTTGGTCTGGTAGGCAAAACCGGCCCAATCAGACTCATCCAGACCATCTTCAATGGAAACGATTGGGTATTGCTTGGTCAAGTCTTCCAGGAAGTGAGTAAACTCTTCAGAGGTAAACGCCTTGTTACCTTCGCCAGCCAGGACGTATTTACCATCTTTATAGAATTCAGAGGCTGCACAGTCCATCGCCAGAGTCACATCTTTACCCAGCTCATAGCCTGCCGCTTTCACCGCTTCGGCAATTACTGCCAATGCTTCTGCGTTAGAACCCAGGTTTGGCGCATAACCACCTTCATCACCCACTGCGGTGTTCATGCCTTTGGCCTTCAGCACTTTTGCCAGGTGATGGAATACTTCAGAACCGATACGTACCGCTTCTTTCAGGGTTTTTGCGCCTACTGGCTGAATCATAAACTCTTGGATGTCGACGTTGTTGTCGGCGTGCTCACCACCGTTGATGATGTTCATCATTGGCAATGGCATAGAGAATTTGCCTGGAGTACCATTCAGTTCAGCAATATGCTCATACAGCGGCATACCTTTAGAGGCAGCTGCTGCTTTGGCGTTAGCCAGAGAAACCGCCAGGATAGCGTTAGCACCGAATTGAGATTTATTCTCGGTACCATCCAGATCGATCATGATCTTGTCGATGTTCGCTTGATCGCTAGCATCTTTACCCATGACTGCCTGAGCAATTGGGCCGTTTACTGCAGCAACGGCTTTCAGCACGCCCTTACCCAGGAAACGCGACTTGTCACCATCACGCAGTTCCAGTGCTTCACGAGAACCAGTAGATGCACCTGATGGCGCAGCAGCCAGACCGACAAAACCACCTTCCAGATGAACTTCAGCTTCAACAGTTGGATTGCCGCGTGAGTCGATAATTTCACGGCCAATGACTTTCACAATTTTAGACATACAGGTTTTCCTCAAGTCACAAGTTAAATTAAAACTCCAGACAAACAACGCGCGGTTTTACCGCGCGCTGTCGACTAAAACTCTTATTTCTCCTGACGCTTCTGATAATCGGCCGCTGCCTTGACAAAGCCAGCAAACAGCGGGTGACCATCACGTGGCGTCGAAGTAAATTCAGGATGGAACTGGCAAGCGACAAACCATGGATGGTCAGGCAGCTCAATAATTTCAACCAGCTTGTTATCTGCAGAACGACCAGCAACACGTAAACCCGCCGCTTCGATCGGTTTCAACAGCATATTGTTCACTTCATAACGGTGGCGATGACGCTCAGTAATGGTGGGTTCGCCATACATTTTACGCACCAGACTATTGTCCGTCAGATGACATTGCTGACCACCAACACGCATCGTGCCACCGAGATCACTTTCTTCAGTACGGACCTCGACGTTACCTTCTTCATCACGCCATTCGGTAATCAAGGCCACTACCGGGTACTTACAATCTGGCACAAACTCAGTGGAGTTGGCGTTTTCCATACCCACCACATTGCGGGCAAACTCCATCAATGCCACTTGCATACCCAAGCAGATGCCAAGATAAGGAATTTTGTTTTCGCGGGCATAGCGGGCAGTCATTACCTTGCCTTCTACGCCACGGTAACCGAAACCACCGGGGATCAGGATAGCATCCAGATCTTTCAGCACTTCTACACCACGGGTTTCAACATCTTGTGAGTCGATCAACTTGATGTTGACGGTCACACGATTTTTCAGGCCCCCATGTTTCAGCGCCTCAATCACTGACTTATAGGCATCGGGCAGTTCGACATATTTGCCCACCATACCTATCGTCACTTCACCACCCGGATTGGCTTCCTGGTAAATCACCTGTTCCCATTCAGAGAGATTCGCCTCAGGCGGCGTCAAACCGAATCGTTTACAAATATAGTCATCCAACCCCTGAGACTTCAATAGCGCAGGAATTTTATAAATAGAATCAATATCTTTTAGGGAGATAACTGCCTTTTCCGGCACATTACAGAACAGCGCGATTTTTGCACGTTCATTGGCTGGAACGGTGCGATCCGAACGACAAATCAGGATATCTGGCTGAATACCAATGGAAAGCAACTCTTTCACCGAGTGTTGGGTCGGTTTGGTTTTCACTTCACCCGCAGCAGCCAGATAAGGCACCAGCGTCAGATGCATATACAGCGTGTGTTCACGACCTACTCCAACGGCCATCTGACGGATAGCTTCCAAGAACGGCAAGGATTCGATATCGCCAACGGTGCCGCCAATTTCAACCAGAACCACATCGTGGCCTTCGCCGCCTTCAATGATGCGTTCTTTAATGGCGTTAGTGATATGAGGGATGACCTGTATCGTCGCCCCCAAATAGTCACCACGGCGCTCTTTACGCAATACATCAGAGTAGATACGGCCGGTGGTGAAATTATTACGGCGCGTCATTTTGGTACGGATAAAGCGTTCGTAGTGACCGAGATCCAGATCAGTTTCTGCGCCGTCTTCGGTGACGAAAACTTCCCCATGCTGGATCGGGCTCATGGTGCCCGGATCCACATTGATATATGGGTCCAGCTTCATGATGGTAACATTGAGGCCACGGGCTTCAAGAATAGCTGCCAGAGAGGCTGCAGCAATGCCTTTACCCAGAGAGGATACGACCCCGCCAGTCACAAAAATATAATTAGTTGTCATGCTGAACCTGAGAGTTTAGGTTTAAAGACGATGGAAGAACCAAGACGGGAAAGTAGTATACCCGAACCTCTCTTGACCTACAAATGATCGTTTTGCCATCCATCATCTCTATCACCGCCACGAGTTTATCCAGGTAAAGCCGCCCAAGAAATCATAAAAATGCTTTAAAAACAAAAAATAAAGCAAAAATCAGCCAATAATCCGTCTTCTGTGGCTATATCTTTATAAAACGCTATAAAACACCTGCAATTCAGTTTGTTAAACTTAGCTAGCGTCTCGCCCATCATCTGGCACTCTGCAACCTGAATGGGGCCGGCGGAACATCACCACCGCGCGATTCAGCAACGACATGCAACCGAGCTTAACCGTTTCAGCTTAAGCAAGTATTGTCGGCGATCAAACAACCGACAGGGTTTATCCATCATGTTTCCTGCTGGCTTTCTTGTTTTTTTATCTGCTGCCAGGCAGCTTCCATCTGCTCCAGCGTCGCTTCCTGCAGAGCTAAACCCTGCTGTTGTATGATCTCTTCTACCTGACGAAAACGGCGCTCGAACTTGCGGTTAGCCACCTGTAAGGCATTTTCCGCTTTGTGCCCAAGATGGCGGGAAAGATTAACGGTAGCAAACAGCAGATCGCCGATCTCTTCTTGCAGTTTCTGTTCATCCACCACCGCTTGCCGTACTTCATGCATCACTTCGTCAAGCTCTTCGCGCACTTTACCCACGACTGGCTCCAAGGTGTGCCAGTCAAACCCCACCGCCGCACAACGCTGCTGAATCTTATGCGCTTTCATTAATGCGGGTAAGGCATTGGGAATATCATCCAGCACTGAATGCAACGCTTTCTCTGCTCGTTCTTCAGCCTTCAGTTGTTCCCAACGCACAGAAACAGCCTGGCTATCCGCCGCGTGGGCATCACCAAAGATATGTGGATGGCGGCGCTCCAGTTTGTCGCTGATGGCATTACACACCTGTTCGAAATCAAACAGCCCTTGCTCCTGCCCCATCTGAGCATAGAACACCACCTGGAACAGGAGATCACCCAGTTCATCGCGCAGATCGGCGTAATCCTGGCGTTCAATAGCATCCAACACTTCGTAAGTTTCTTCCAGCGTATAGGGAGCAATGCTGGCGAAAGTCTGCTTGCGGTCCCAAGGGCAACCCGCTTGTGGGTCGCGCAAGGTTCTCATAATGGCCAGCAAGCGTTGCAGTGAAGAGGTTTGGCTCATGTTAATATCTCAGCAAAAATAGGCACAACACGCCCCAAACGCAGGGCAAACCAAGCACCAAAGGGAACGGATAAATTCTGCCCCAAGCCGCTTGAATGACGAAACCAAACGCACTTACTTGCCATGCAGGCGCTTGGCATCTATCACATCAGGTAATTGATTGAGCTTGGCCAATACACGCCCCAGCACTTGCTGATTGTAGATTTCAATGTCCATATCGATTGTCGCCAACTGCTTTTTCGTATCGCTACGGCTGGCAACACCCAATACATTAACTTTTTCGTTAGCCAGGATGGTGGTGATATCCCGTAGCAAGCCACTGCGATCATTGGCCAACACCCGCACTACCAGCGAATAACCGCTGGAATAGCTTTCCCCCAGACCGCATCAACAATACGCTCTGGCGCGTGAGACCTGAGCTCGGCCAGTTGATCACAGTCGGAACGGTGGATCGAGATCCCCCGACCCTGAGTGATAAAGCCAACGATGTCATCACCCGGGATCGGTTGACAGCAGCGGGCGATGTGGTGCATCAGATTACCGACGCCTTCAACCACCACGCGCCCGTTATCTTTACTACGAACCCCAGCCCCAGGTGCTTTATGTTGGGTCAACTGCTGCAATGCCTGGCGATCCTGCTCTTCAGCACTGGGTTGGTTAAGCTTATTTTGCAGGAAGTTGATCATCTGATTAAGACGAATATCACCACCGCCGATCCCCGCCAACACTTCATCCAGCGAGTTAACGTTATAACGTGGTATCAACAGCTTTTCAGCTTCCCGCAGGCTGATGCCCAGATGCTCCAGCTCATTGTCCAGCATCTGCCGCCCGGCCAGGATATTTTTATCGCGATCCTGTTTGCGGAACCAGTTGTGGATCTTCGAACGCCCACGGCTGGTGGTAATATAACCCAGGTTCGGGTTCAACCAGTCTCGGCTAGGATTCGGCTGCTTCTGAGTGATCACTTCGACCTGATCGCCCATTTGCAACTGATAGGTAAAGGGCACGATACGACCACCAATTTTGGCACCAATGCAACGGTGGCCGACATCGCTATGGATGTGGTAGGCAAAATCGAGGGGCGTGGAACCGGTGGGAAGATCTATCACGTCACCTTTAGGGGTAAACACATAGACGCGGTCATCAAAAACCTGGCTGCGAACTTCGTCGAGCATTTCGCCAGAATCAGCCATCTCTTCTTGCCAGGCAATCAGTTTACGTAGCCAGGCAATACGCTCTTCATAACCCGAACGTATTGTCGCCACCGCGCCTTCTTTATATTTCCAGTGCGCAGCAACACCCAGTTCAGCATCTTCATGCATTTGACGGGTACGGATCTGGATCTCCAGCGTCCTGCCTCGCGGCCCAAAAACCACAGTATGAATCGACTGATAGCCGTTCGGTTTCGGGTTGGCGACATAATCGTCAAACTCATCTGGCAGGTGACGAAAGTGCGTATGCACAATACCCAATGCGGCATAGCAATCCTGCAAGCGTTCTACCACCACCCGCACGGCACGCACATCGAATAACTCATCGAACGCCAGCGACTTTTTCTGCATCTTGCGCCAGATGCTATAAATGTGTTTCGGGCGGCCATAGATCTCTGCCTTGATCCCTTCCTGATTCATCTCAGTACGCAGTAAAGCGACAAAGTCATCGATATACTGCTCACGATCAATACGGCGTTCATGTAACAGCGTAGCAATACGTTTATATTCGTCAGGATGCAGGTAACGAAAGCAGAAATCTTCCAATTCCCATTTTAATTGACCAATACCGAGACGATTGGCTAATGGCGCATAAATATTGAAACACTCTTTAGCTGCCAGCACCCGCTCATCTTCAGGAGCATCTTTCACTTCGCGCAAGTGAGCGATCCGCTCAGCCAGCTTGATCACCACACAACGGAAATCTTCTACCATCGCCAGCAGCATACGGCGCACGTTGTCGAGCTGTTCTGAGCCCAACGAATCGTTCTGTGTCGCTTTCAGTTGCCGGATGGCATCCATATCACGCACGCCGTGAACCAACGAGGTGATATCAGAACCGAACTCTTCAGTCAGCGTCGCTTCCGGCAAAATACCGGCATCCACCAGCGGGAACAGGAGCGCGGCGCGCATACTGTCGTTATCCATACTGAGGGTGGAGAGGATCTCCACCATTTCCAGACCTCGCCCCAGCAATAACAGCCTATCTCCGTGGCTTTGGGTCTGTTGCTCACAATAATTCCAGGTTGTGGCTAACCGCTCACATGACTGCAGGCTGGGAAGCTTTAAGCTAGCTATCCAATCATCAAGCGCAAACTCCCCCGCCGTATTCAGATGTGCACTTCTTACCGCAACCATAACTATCCCCTACTTTAGCGCTCCTGACGCCTTGATAAACAGCGCCATGGATTCAAGATGCCCCGTATGTGGAAACATGTATCACATCCGCACACGAACCAGATGGTAATCGGCGGCCAGTAACACTTTGCTATCACAAGCCAGTGTCGATGGATTACAGGAAACGTAAACCACACGTTCTGGTGCCAATTTTACAATATGTGACATCACACCGGCAGCGCCAGCGCGGGCAGGATCCAGCATCACCTTATCAAACCCTTGAACTGCCCAAGGTTGCTGTACGACAACCCCCTCCAGATCCTCATGGAAAATGACACATTCATCAGTAAATTCTTATGGGCGTTATATTGCCCATTAGCAACCAGTGTGGCAACACCTTCAACCCCTACCACCGATCACAAAGACGGTTTTACCTTGGTAACGAGCCACCCCTTTGCCAAATGAATCAAGCTCAGTCACCGTTACGGTTAATAATTGTGTTGTTGCTCGGGTCGTCACACGGCGTTTGGAAGAGTAGAATTGAGCCATAGTTGTCGATCGAATGCTGGTTCATTGTTAGGATTAGCTATCTGATTCTCCCAAATTGGAATCCCATGACCAAATACAGCTTACGCGCGCGCATGATGATCCTGATCCTGGCACCGACATTATTGATCGGTTCACTGCTCAGCACCTTCTTTGTTGTGCATCGCAACAACGAGTTGCAGAAGCAGCTTATTGATGCGGGTAGCAGTATTATTGGGCCTCTGGCGGTCGCCAGTGAATACGGCATGACCTACCCCAGTCGAGAATCGGTCAAACAACTGGTTAGCCTGCTGCATCGCCGCCATTCGGATATTGTACGTTCAATTGCCGTCTTTGATGCCCATAACAATCTGTTTGCCACCTCTAATTCCCACTCTAATTACACGCAATTGCAGTTACCGAAAGAAGTCGCCATTCCTTCTGAATTGATGCTGACGCGAAGAGGGGACTCGTTGATTTTGCGCACCCCTATCTTGTCTGAAAATCAATACTCAGATGAAAGTACCAACAACGAAACGCCTCATGATAACAATCTCGGCTATGTGGCCATCGAGATCGATTTACAATCGGTACGTTTGCAACAGTACAAAGAGATTTTCGTTGCAACATTATTACTCTTGTCGTGCATGTGCATCGCCATTTTGTTTGCTTACCGTTTAGTACAGGGCGTGACAGCGCCTATCCGCAATATGGTTAACACCGTTGACCGCATCCGTCGTGGGCAATTGGATAGCCGAGTAGAAGGCTCTATGCTCGGTGAACTGCAGATGCTGAAAAACGGTATCAATTCCATGGCGATGTCGCTGACCGCTTACCATGAAGAGATGCAGCAAAATATTGATCAGGCGACATCCGATCTGCGTGAAACCCTTGAGCAGATGGAGATCCAGAACGTTGAACTGGATTTGGCGAAAAAGCGCGCCCAAGAAGCAGCACGTATCAAATCTGAGTTCCTGGCAAATATGTCCCATGAACTGAGAACCCCACTCAATGGTGTTATCGGTTTTACTCGCCAGATGCTAAAAACCGAACTCAACACCACCCAGACAGATTATTTACAAACCATTGAGCGTTCGGCCAATAACCTGTTGTCTATCATTAATGATGTGTTGGACTTCTCCAAACTGGAGGCCGGTAAGCTGGTACTGGAACATATTCCATTCTCGCTGCGCGAAACCCTAGACGAAGTGGTCGTTTTGCTCGCCCCAAGTGCCCATGAAAAAGGGCTGGAACTGACGCTGGATGTACAAAATGATGTTCCTGAGCAAGTGATTGGTGATGCATTGCGCCTACAGCAGATCGTCACCAATTTGTTGGGTAACGCAGTGAAGTTTACTGAAACCGGCAATATCGATATCCGTGTGGAACAACGTAACCAGTTGGAACGACAGGTAGAATTGGAAATACAGATCCACGATACTGGCATCGGGATTTCCGAACGCCAGCAGTCGCAACTGTTCCAAGCCTTCCGCCAAGCGGATGCCAGTATTTCTCGCCGCCATGGGGGGACTGGGTTAGGTCTGGTGATCACCCAGAAACTGGTGAAAGAGATGGGAGGAGACATCTGTTTTCACAGCCAGTTAAACCGTGGATCCACCTTCTGGTTCCATATTACGCTGGATCTCAATGAAGGCATGTTGTCATTGCCGCCAAGCCTACCCGATCTGCGGGGTAAAACACTGGCCTACATCGAAGCTAACCCTGTTGCAGCACAGGCGACGCTGAATATGTTAAGCGCCACCCATTTGCTGGTGACGCATTCTCCTACACTCAGCCAGTTACCAAGAGATTCCTATGATTTCATGCTGGTAGGTGTCCCCATTCCTTACCGAGAAAATATCACCCATCATCGTGAAAAGTTAGAAGAGGCGTTGACGATTGCCGACCGCGTGATCCTGGCTTTACCGAGCCAATCGCAAATCGACGCCGAGGAGATGAAAAAACTGGGGGCGATTGGCTGCCTAACCAAACCCATCAGTAGCAGCCGTTTGTACCCATTACTACGTCTGGAGCCCCCTCAGCGCTCAAGTACACTGACGACAGAACGTAAGCGCCTACCACTGACCGTCATGGCGGTGGATGATAACCCGGCCAACCTGAAACTGATTGGCACCCTGTTGCAAGAGCAAGTGGAAAAAACGTTCCTGTGCGAAAGCGGGGAGGAAGCTATCGCATTAGCACGTGAGAATGTTCTGGATATGATCCTGATGGATATTCAGATGCCTAACATTGATGGTATCCAAGCCAGCGAGCTGATCCACAAAATGCCGCATCACAACTCGACCCCCATCGTGGCGGTAACGGCCCACGCAGTCAGTGGTGAACGCCAACACCTGTTACAAGCCGGAATGGATGACTATCTGGCAAAACCCATTGATGAAGCCATGCTGACACGAGTGCTTTCACGTTATCTCAACGCCAAAGTCGAACCCGAACCGTTAAAATCCCGTAGCCCATCTGACGCTGCTCTGGCCTTGGATTGGTCATTAGCATTGCGCCAGGCCGCCAATAAAGACGATCTCGCTCGTGACTTGCTGCAAATGTTGATTGAGTTTCTACCACAGGTCAGTGAACGGGTGAAAGGCCTATTGGATGGACAATCAGACGAAGGCATTCTCGATCTGATCCACAAGTTGCACGGTAGTTGCAGTTATAGCGGTGTCCCACGTCTGAAACAGCTCTGTTTCTATCTTGAACAACAGCTACGCCAAGGGGTTGACAGCCACGATCTTGAGCCGGAATGGTTAGAACTGCTGGATGAGATCGAACTGGTGAAAACTGAGGCGAGTTTCCAATTGGGGTCATGATGCAAAAACTGGGGTTATGATGCAAAAAACCAGCCACTGGGGAAAACCAGTGGCTGGGGTATAGAACAGAAAATCTTACTGCATCAACAAATACAGCTTCGTGTCACCACGTTGGATGTTCAGCGCCAATACCGAAGGTTTGCTGTCGATAATTTTGCGCAGCTCACCCAGGTTTTCAACGGCTTGTTGGTTTACCCCGAGGATCAGGTCACCTTTTTTCAGGCCAATGCGTGCTGCAGCACTGCCAGCTTTTACATTGTCTACTTTCACCCCTTTTTCTTTGCCAGAATTGTTACTTAATTCCGCGCCTTCGATACCGGTATAAATATTACTGGAATCAACTTGTGAATGACTCCCCTGCTCCAGCGTCAACTCGATATTCAGTAGTTTACCGTCACGGATAAGGCCTAAGGACATCTTGGTGCCAATCGGCAGACTACCGATCTCAGCTCGGAACGAAGCAAAGCTGGAAATGGCTTTACCATTCATGCTGACAATGACGTCACCGGCTTTAACACCCGCTTTATCAGCAGAAGACTTTGGCACTACCTGGCTGATAAATGCACCGCGCTGAGCATCCACTTTCATCGCCTGAGCCAGATCGGAGTTCAGTTCAGTGCCCATAATACCTAGCTCACCGCGTTTCACCTGGCCGTATTCCACCATTTGCGCCGTCAGGTTTTTCACCATATTGCTGGGAATAGCAAAACCGATACCGATATTACCGCCATCCGGTGCCAGGATCGCGGTATTGATCCCGATCAGTTCGCCATTCAGATTCACCAGTGCCCCACCGGAGTTACCCCGGTTGATTGCCGCATCGGTCTGGATAAAGTTCTCGTAATTTTCGATATTCAAACCACTACGCCCCAGAGCTGACACTATCCCTGAGGTTGCGGTTTCCCCCAAGCCATAAGGATTACCAATCGCGACGGTATAGTCACCCACACGCAATTGCTCAGAATCTGCCATCTTGATGGCGGTCAGATTTTTGGCCTCTTTCAATTGGATCAGCGCGATATCTGAACGAGGATCCTTACCAATCACTTTAGCTTCGAAGCGACGGCCATCACTCAACTGCACCTGAATTTTAGTGGCATTGTCTACCACATGGTTGTTGGTCACCACATAACCTTTAGCGGCATCAATAATGACGCCAGAACCGAGAGACTTGAAGGGTTCTTTGATACCTTGATCATCAGCTCCGCCCTGCCCACCTTGACCACCCGCCCCTTGGCACATGGGTGATGCTTGGAAAGGTGAACCCTCTTGGCAGAATGGCGAATTATCACCAAAGAATTGCTGGAACTGTTGAGGCATTCTCTGTCTATTCACCGTGGTGCTGCCTTCAACATTGATGCTCACCACAGAAGGCATCACTTTTTCCAACATGGGGGCTAAACTGGGTAATTGCTGGGCAGTAGCAGTAGATGCAGCAGCACTTTCTGCTGCAGTCGCGCTGGTCACCACTGGCCCTAAAGCCATACCCACACTGAAAGCCAAGGCGCTTAAAACCAATGCTGTCTTTTTCATCTGTATATCTCTTAAAAGTCGTTTAATTAAATACGGTGGTCTGGATGCTTAGTAAGAGCCTGTAAATAAGCCGAAGTTCCAATACCGTCATCAGCCAATAGTAAACAAATATTCTCCGTCTTTACAAAACTCGAAATATTACTCAGCAGCCATTAAACGACGATATTCATCATAAGCATACAGATCAGTCATACCACTAATATAATCCTGTAATAAACGTGCTCGATAATAATATTCTCTCACTGTCAATTGCTCGGCGGAAAGATGCTGTAAACCGCTAACTGCCTCCACGTAAGCTAATCGATGTTTAGTAGAGAGCTTATGATATAACCGCGTTTCAATAGGGAATGCGCGATGGCTATCTTCGCGTACCAACTGACTAAAATCCGCTTGGGACATCGCCAGCAATGGACTGTAAATATCCAGTAATCCATTGATTACCCGATACCCCTGTAACTCGAGCTGCTCCACCTCTGGGTGATTGAACACCTTCTTAAATGCGACGTTTTTAAAAACCTGAAGCAATTTACAGGCTGGACTGTCATCCTCTAACAGCGCACCGTTAAATCGGCCATGATATACCGCATCCAGATTATCAATAAAACGCTGTGCCGCGTGGGGAACTAACCTGGCCACGGTAAATACCCGTAGGTACATGAAAAACTGGTCTTCCGAACTGCGACGTGCGCCACTAGATTCAATTTTTCCAAACGCGCTAGCAACGGTTTTATCAAACAGATCCCCAGGCGTAATATCTCCCCACTCTTTCACTAAATGTTGATAAAGCTGCTCAACAGTAAATATTTTTTTCTCAACAGCATCTTCCAAGTCGGCCACACAATAAGAAATATCATCAGCGGCCTCCATAATATAGGTCAGTGGGAAACGATCAAATTCGCCCATATTCAATTCACGCCGCAAGCGTTCGACAAAGCTCTCTTCCGCCAGATAAAAACCCGGTTTTTTCATCAGATAATGGTGACTGGCCGGAATTTCATCTGACCAATAGGCGGGGCGAGTATATTTTAAAATGCAGCCCACTTGGGCATAGGTCAAATTCAGTTTCAGCAGTGTATGCACCAAGCGAATTGCCTGCGCATTCCCTTCAAAGTGGCTGAGGTCTTGACGAATACGGCTGCGCAAGCGGTTCAGGTCGCTCTCCCCGGCACGCAGACGCAAAATGTCAACTTGGCAGCGGTCATGGCTACTTGGCTCACTACCGCAATTAGCCGGATCGAGACGCTGGTGGAACCAGTCTTTAATCGCCGATTCACCGAAATGACCAAAGGGAGGGTTGCCGATGTCATGCATCAGACACGCCATCTCGACAATACTTTCAAAAGGATCAAGTAACTTACTCAGGCCCAACGTATCAATACGCTGTTCCTGCTTGAAGCGGTTCAGGATCTCTTTGGCAATATGCCGCCCGACCTGTTGAACCTCCATTGAGTGCGTGAGACGACTACGCACTGCTGCATTACGCTCCAATGGAAATACTTGGGTTTTCTGCTGCAAACGACGGATCGCTGCCGAGTTAACAATACGCCCGCGATCGCTCTCAAACTGTCGGACAATATCATACTCCTCTTCGGCTTCAATTCGTTTGCTGAATGGCCGTTGAAAGCTGATCTTCTGTTTAAAATCGATCACCGACATCTGTTTCCCCTACCGTTGCACATTCCTACTGTGATAACAATTCCCCGCTGCAGATGCAACGTTATTGCCGATTATCTCTCGCTGCGAGCCATGATAAACTATGGCACAATTTCCATACCCTATCAGTGAGAGTGAGTGATGAAAGTAGGCATTATCGGTGCAATGGAGCAAGAAGTGGCATTACTGCGCGAGCAGATTGTTAACCGCCAGACGATTCAACGTGCAGGTTGTGAAATCTATACCGGTCAAATCAATGGTGTTGACGTGGCATTGCTCAAGTCCGGCATTGGTAAAGTCGCTGCGGCATTGGGGACCACCTTACTGCTGGAACACTGCAAACCTGACGTCGTCATCAATACCGGTTCCGCCGGTGGCCTGGCCCCCACACTGAACGTAGGCGATATCGTAGTCTCTGAAGAGGTACGCTATCACGATGTCGATGTGACTGCCTTTGGTTATCAACCCGGTCAAATGGCCTGTTGCCCTGCGGCGTTTATTGCCAACGAGGCGTTGATCGCCCTGGCTGAAAGCTGCATCGAACAACTCGATCTGCATGCCGTGCGGGGTTTGATTTGCAGTGGTGATGCTTTCATTAACGGAGCCGAACCTTTGGCGCGGATCCGTGCACATTTCCCAACTGTTGCCGCTGTTGAGATGGAGGCAGCGGCTATCGCCCATGTCTGCCACTTGTTCTCAACACCGTTTGTCGTGGTACGTGCTATTTCTGATGTTGCTGACCAGCAGTCACATATCAGCTTCGACGAATTCCTGCTGGTAGCAGCCAAACAGTCTTCGCTGATCGTCAATGCCATGCTGCAAACGCTGAGCAAACGTGATTAATGTGAAAGCGCGTTTCTCCATCCTGTTATGCTGGCTGGTTTGCTGGGCAGTGTTACCCATTCATGCTGCTCAGCGTGTTATCAGCCTGGCACCCAGTACCACTGAACTCGCTTATGCGGCGGGCATGGGTGATACCTTGCTGGCTGTCAGTGCCTATTCCGATTACCCCCCAGAAGCCCAAAAACTGGAACAGGTAGCTTCTTGGCAAGGGGTCAATGTGGAACGGGTGTTGGCGTTAAAGCCGGACTTGATCCTGGCATGGCGTGGCAGTACTCCCCAGCGGGTACTGGATCAATTCGCCGCTTTCGGCATCCCTATTTTCTATGCAGATGCAAAAAATATTGATGACATCGCTCACTCGCTAGATGCCCTGGCCCAATACAGCCCTCATCCACAGCTGGCCCATCAAGCAGCACAAGAGATCCGCCAACAAGTCGCAGAACTGAAAGCCCGCTATGCCAATAATCCTTCCCCTCGGGTGTTGTTGCAATTCGGTACCCAGCCATTGTTCACCAGTTCTGCGGCTACACTGCAAAGTCAGGTGCTCTCTTTATGTGGTGCAGAGAATATCTTTGCAGATAGCCGAGTCCCTTGGCCACAAATCAGCCGTGAGCAGGTACTGGTGAGAAAACCACAAGCCATCGTCATTAGCGGTAGCCCACAGCAAATCGCCAATGTGAAAGCTTTTTGGGCCCCACAATTGGCCGTGCCGGTTATCGCGTTAGATGAAGATTGGTTTAGCCGCGCCGGACCACGCATCGTATTGGCGGCGCAATCGTTATGTAGTCAATTGGCGGAGATTCACTGATGATAGGGTATAACCTGATGTTATGGTTAGATATTCTTGGCACTGCGGTGTTCGCTATCTCGGGAGTATTACTGGCCGGTAAGCTGCGGATGGATCCTTTTGGCGTGTTGGTGCTGGGGGTGGTAACGGCCATCGGCGGCGGAACAATCCGTGATATGGCATTAGCTAATGGCCCGGTGTTCTGGGTAAAAGATCCTACCGATCTGATAGTGGCCATGCTCACCTGTGTGTTGACGCTACTACTGGTACGTCAGCCACGCCGATTACCTAAGTGGATCCTGCCAGTACTGGACGCCATCGGCCTGGCCGTGTTTGTCGGCATTGGCGTCAATAAAGCCTTCGATGCGGGTAGTGGGCCATTAGTGGCTGTCTGCATGGGCGTTATCACTGGCGTTGGTGGCGGTATCATCCGCGATGTGCTGGCACGTGAAATTCCAATGATCCTGCGTACAGAAGTCTATGCCACCGCCTGCATTATTGGCGGAACAGTGCACGCCACCACGTTCTATATCCTTGGGATCTCGCTGCAACAGGCGATGATGCTAGGTATGGTGATTACTCTGGGGATCCGCCTGGCAGCAATTCGTTGGCATTTGAAATTACCGGCATTTGTTCTCGAACAGTAGTTATCGAACAGTAGTTATCGAAATAGTCCTGCAGTTACCTGTTGGTCTGCGAACGCCCCCATAGATGACCTACCGGTGTTCATTCAAGCTGCGAAATCGTTGCCTGCAACTTGAATGAACCTGGGGGCAAACCCCTGGGGCGCCACCGTAACCCCAGCATTCGGGTTGTGTTGTAGAGCAAACATAACATCAAATACTGAATGAGGAGCCACAACCACAAGTGGTTTTAGCATTGGGATTAACCACGACAAAGCGGGAACCTTCCAGCCCCTCGGTATAATCCACTGCCCCACCCACCAGATATTGCAGACTCATCGGGTCAACCACCAACTCAACCCCTTGCATTTCAATCGTGGCATCCCCTTCATTGACCTTATCGTCAAAGGTGAAACCATACTGGAATCCACTGCAACCACCACCGGTAATGTAAACCCGCAACTTAAGGTTTGGATTCTCTTCATCAGCAATCAGGTCTTTTACCTTATTTGCTGCTGCCTCAGTAAATTTCAGGGGCAGTGCTGCTTCATCGCTCATACTCTTTACTCCCAACCATGTTCTGCATCAGGGATGCCAAGGATACCTGATCAATATCTTCAATTATCGCTACCTGTCGCCATTCAAGCGTCAAGGTTGTCGGCTACAACTCGATAAACCTGAGTATAATACCTGAGTGTTGCATTCAAGTATTCACTAATTTGTCGCATTCTATCTCGCTGTTTCCCCCAGCTATCGTCCCCCGCCCTTGCCGCCATGATAAGAACAGGGGTTTTATCCTGACGCATAAACAGGCGAACTTTGTCACAACGTCTCAAACGTGGTTTCGTTGTTACTGGAGATTGCAGCGGAAATTCAGACATAATGCGTTATTCATTATCGATGTGAAAAATAGTACCCATACCTAAGCCAACTATTCTATACAATAACCGGGTCAAATCATCCAAATATAAACTCAGGAGCAAGTTGTTTATGAGCCTACACAGTAAGTCCGAAAGTCTGTACGCCCAGGCGCAACAGTTAATCCCAGGTGGAGTTAACTCCCCAGTGCGTGCATTCACCGGTGTAGGTGGTACCCCGCTGTTTATCGCACATGCTGATGGCGCTTATCTGTTTGATGTCGACGGTAAAGCTTATATCGATTATGTCGGTTCCTGGGGGCCAATGGTATTAGGCCACAACCATCCCGCTATCCGTAACGCCGTCATCGAAGCAGCACAACGTGGCTTGAGCTTCGGTGCACCCACGGAAATGGAAGTCAAAATGGCGGAATTGGTCACCAATCTGGTACCAACGATGGATATGGTTCGTATGGTGAACTCTGGCACTGAAGCGACCATGAGCGCCATCCGACTGGCTCGTGGCTATACCCACCGTGACAAAATCATCAAGTTTGAAGGCTGTTACCATGGGCACGCCGACTGCCTGCTGGTAAAAGCGGGATCCGGCGCGTTAACCTTGGGTCAACCCAATTCACCAGGTGTACCTGCAGACTTTGCCAAGCACACCTTAACCTGCACCTATAACGACCTCGATTCTGTACGTCGCGCATTTGAACAATATCCGGCCGAGATTGCCTGTATCATCGTTGAACCAGTCGCTGGCAATATGAACTGTATTCCGCCGTTGCCTGAGTTTCTACCCGGTTTGCGCGCGTTATGTGACCAATATGGTGCACTATTGATTATTGATGAGGTGATGACTGGTTTCCGTGTCGCACTCGCCGGGGCGCAAGCTTACTATGAGGTGGAACCGGACCTGACCTGCCTGGGCAAGATTATTGGTGGGGGAATGCCAGTAGGTGCTTTTGGTGGCCGCCGAGAGGTGATGGAGGCGTTAGCCCCTACAGGGCCGGTGTATCAGGCCGGTACATTGTCGGGTAACCCGATTGCTATGGCCGCTGGTTTCGCCTGCCTGAACGAGGTAGCACAAGTGGGTGTTCACCAGACACTGACCGAATTAACCACCAAGTTGGCAGAAGGCCTGTTGCACGCAGCAAAAGATCAGAATATCCCATTAGTTGTCAATCACGTGGGGGGCATGTTTGGTCTGTTCTTTACCGATGCGCCAAGCGTCACCTGCTATCAGGATGTGATGAAGTGCGATGTCGAGCGCTTTAAACACTTTTTCCACCTGATGCTGGATGAAGGGGTTTATCTGGCCCCCTCAGCCTTTGAAGCCGGGTTTATGTCTATTGCCCATAGTGATGAAGACATCCAGCGCACCATCGATGCTGCTCGCCGTTGTTTCGCCAAACTGTAATCCTCTTACGGGCGCATAGCGCCCGTCATTTCTGCATGCTGACAAGATCTTGTTGCCAATCCTCACAGCAATGCGCCGTAAATTGTCAGCAACGCCACCACAACCACCACAAACAGTGTGACCTTGCGCGCTAACAACACGGCTGCACGCGGTGTCTGTACGGGATCGGTATGAGGTTCGCGCGCCAGTGAAAACTGCGCCAAACGCGTCAATACTTGATACTGTGAAGTGTGACGGTCCCACAACGAAGCAAACCACGCAGGCAATGCCTTTTCACCGTGCCCCAACAAGGCATAAACCACCCCCGCCAGACGTACCGGGATCCAATCCAGGCAATGTAGTAAGGACTCTATCCCCGCCTGAGAACGCTCCAGTGGCGAATGATGGCGGGCCAACCAGGTTTGATAAGCCCGCAGAAATGCATATCCCGCCAAGGCGATTGGCCCATAAGGCCCGCACACCACAAACCAGAACAGCGGTGCCAGATAATAACGGTAGTTAATCCATAACAAGGCATTCTGTAGTTCACGCAGGCGCTCTTCTACGCTCCCATTCACAGGCAAACCATGAATCAGTGACAACTCTTCCGCCATCTGATCACTGGCATGGCTATCTCCTTGCTGCGCAGCCTGCAGATAGGCTCGATAATGTTGACGTATCGCCCCGGCCCCCACACACAACAGGCCAATCGCTATCCACAACAGTAATGAAACGACGCCAAACAGCAGGCCCCGTAACAGCCATAAGATAGCCCATACTAAAGCCATCCAGGCCAAGGTCATCACCAGCGTCCGCAACAAGGAGAAACGATGCTGACGCTGAAACACTACGTCAAGATAGTGATCCAATTGCCAGTGCTCACCCTGTTTAAATAGACGTTCCCACGCCAAAACCAGTAATAGCGTAAATAGCGTCATCAGCTCATCCTCACCTTGTCTCGGTTAAATTCTCATTACTCTGCAAGTTTCGAGCAGAGGATACCTATATTACCCTCTTCACTTAACGCCAACCTGCCACCCAAGTGAACTTGAGTATAATGCTTGCTGTGGTACTTACTCTAACAACAGAGTAGCATGATTCTGAAAAATGAATTTAATAAATTGATATTAAAGGGATTTAACTCAAAAGCATCCAAATTTATGGGGTCAGTTCAATGTCGGGGCTTTTCTTTGGGGATAAAAAAGCAATCCACATATGGCCATGAACTGATAGTCCAAATTGTAATCGCTGGATAGGCGAGCTAATTTGCTACGGGGGATTATCAGTAATGCGGAATGTTAAAGGCCACCAGTCAACAACCCCGGTGGCCTTATCTACGTTTCCGTCACTCTTAATTGCAGAATGCGCGGATCAACTCTAGAAACGCGAGTAACGCTCTTAGAGTGATGATTGCAATATCAATAAATGCTTTCATCCGTTTGCTCCATATTGCAGGAGCACGATATACCGATCATAGCCCTTACACTGCCTGTCCGACCGGTTCCCGTCATGTGTTAGTTGATTGGGATCGCACACCTTCGCCTGGGCTCCGAATCAGCACCACCTGTATTCAGACAGGACTTAAACAATGAACCGAAAATCATTGTCAGCTCAGGGGGGTTACCCTGGCGGCTTATGGAGGCGACACAACTAACAGTGGAGGATTATAAGTGGATTTTTACCATTTCAATCTGTTAACTGGAATGCAAAACCAAAGACGAAAAAAAAACCCAACTGGTGAGGTCGGGTTCTTTTCATTGCTACCACGCGCTATAAGCGGCGCGATCCCAATCAACTAACATATCTAGTTTAATACCTGTGGACAGTAATCACAACCCCGAGACCTAACGCAATAGATACCGGAGAGCTAAATCTGTCCCAATGGGCTTTCCGTGGTTCCATTTTGTCTGGTCAGAATCCTGACGGTACAGCAATCCTTTCTAGATCCTTTACACAATAAATTGCAAACTCGCCGCTTGTTACCTATCAGCCGGAAACCCACGCCCCCCCTAGCTGTTACATCAATCGTCCGTAACCAATATCAAGACCATTAGGCCATAGAAGACCCACGTATTATCCACACCCTGGCAATAGTTAGCACTTTTTAGTGTCACCTTTCCTTTCTAACCTATTGATATTAATGATAACGACCCGCTGGCGCAGGGCCAAAAAACAGAGTAGCATGAGCATTTGCTATCCTTCTGCCGATTTCGGAGTTTTCTATGCCGACACGCCGCTACAGTGCCGACAGCCGTCGTTCCCTGCTTTTTCAACGTATTAACAGCGATATTCCCGCTACCGTCGCCCAGGCATTGCGTGAAGATTTGGGTGGAGTTATCGATGCCGAGCGCGATATCACCGCACAACTGTTACCTGCCGATAAACAGGCCGAAGCCACCGTTATCACCCGTGAAGCGGGCATCTTTTGTGGTCGTCGCTGGCTGGAAGAGGTGTTTGTCCAATTAGGTGGGCAGGTCAATATCATCTGGCTGGTAGAAGATGGCGATCTACTGATCGCCAACCAACCTTTATGCCAATTGACTGGTCCAGCACGAATATTGCTGACCGGCGAACGTACCGCCTTGAACTTTGTACAAACACTTTCTGGTGTCGCAACTACCACGCACCATTATGTAAAACTGTTGCAAGGTACACAAACCCGCCTGTTGGATACGCGGAAAACATTACCGGGCCTGCGCAGCGCACTGAAATATGCGGTGTTATGTGGTGGGGGCAACAATCATCGGTTGGGTCTCTCGGATGCTTTTCTGATCAAGGAAAACCACATTATCGCCTGTGGCTCAATTAAGAATGCAATAGAACAAGCCTTCTCGCTGCACGCAGATGTTCCGGTGGAAGTAGAAGTGGAATCGTTGGACGAACTTCAACAGGCGCTGCATGCCGGGGCTGATATCGTTATGCTGGACAATTTCAGCATTGAAATGATGCGTGAAGCAGTCGCGCTAGCACAAGGGCGTATACAACTGGAAATTTCTGGCAACGTCACAGAAAAAACATTGCGCCTGTTCGCCGAAACCGGTGTGGATTACATATCCGTGGGCGCATTAACCAAACATGTTACCGCACTTGATCTCTCGATGAGATTTAAATAATTTCCGGCTTCTTCAACGCTCATCATGACTCTAGTTCATTGAAAGTTAGGATAATATTGACATCTCGTTGTACAGCAAGGGTGCCTCTTTAGGTGAGGTCCAGAAATGGGCCTCGTAATCTAACCCCCGGCAACTGGCATAGCTCAGACTTAACTGGCTCAGCGATAACCTAAAGAGCACCTGGGCTGGTTTCTGGGTTGTGAAACACCGCGCATTCTTTTTCAACAATCGGTAATACCACCTTATTGTGCTGGATAGGCTGCGCATAATAACCATTCCCCTCTCGCTACCTATCAATTACCGTTTTAACGTTGTCCTCCAATAACTACGGAGGACACAACTGATGGAAAAACAACAGGGTTTTACACTCATCGAACTTATGGTGGTGATCGCCATTATCGCCATACTCAGTGCAATTGGCATTCCAGCCTATCAGCGTTATATCCAGAAAGCGGCCATGACAGACATGCTGCAGACTATGGCGCCCTATAAAATGGCCGTCGAATTATGCGCTCTTGAAGGTGGCGGCCTGACCGGGTGCGATGAAGGCAAGAAGGGGATCCCTACCGGAACTGCATCACGTTATATCAGCCGTATTCAGGTGCAACAGGGGGTAATTAATCTCGTTGGCTCTCAGAGTTTGCAAGGGCTGACGGCCACACTGACCCCAACTGTCACTTCAACCGGCTCACTACAATGGACACGCCAATGCAACAGTGAAAACAGCAATTTGCTGGAGGCGTGTCAGGAAGTTCTGCGCTTTGATAATACCCGTGAATGAGGGCTGAGTTATGGAAATCAATAGCGAAATCCACGCGTTATGCCAGCATTATCAGGCCTTGGCACTCAGTGAAGATGAACAGAAACTGACTGTCGCCCTGCATGGTGAGATCCCCTCCGCGCTGGTGCAGGCTCTACGCTTCGCTACCGGTAAAAACATTGAAATTGAACAATGGCCCCTCGCCCGACTGGAGCAGACACAACACGCATGGCCCGCCAATTCCCCGCTACCACTGCCGGAACACAGTGGGGAACCAGCCGCCTCACTTAATGACACCAGTGAGACACCAGCCATACAATTTATTAATCAAACTCTACGTAGTGCAATACAGCGACGTGCCTCTGATGTGCATTTTGAACCCTACCCGCAAGCATTTCGCGTCAGGTTGAGAATCGATGGTGTTTTACAGGTTATTGCTTCAGCGCCCATCCTATTGGCAGCACAGGTTATCGCCAGATTGAAGGTGATGGGGCAACTGGATATAGCAGAACGCCGTCTGCCACAAGATGGCCAACTTAATGTACAACTGGACAACAGTAGCTTTTCAATGCGTATCTCCACCTTGCCAACACTACATGGCGAAAAAGTGGTGTTGAGGATCTTGCAAACAGACCGCCAGGAATTACCTCTCGAACAGCTCGGTATGAGTCAGGAAGCCCTTGGCTTTTTTGCCCATGCCCTGTCCCATCCGCAAGGGATGATCCTGGTAACTGGCCCCACTGGCAGCGGTAAAACCGTGACACTCTATAGCGCCCTACGCCAATTAAATGACACGCAGAGTAATTTGTGCAGTGTGGAGGACCCCATTGAAATCCCGGTATTTGGCATCAACCAGACACAAGTCAACAGCAAAACCGATCTCGATTTCGCGCGTGTATTGCGAGCGTTGTTACGGCAGGACCCTGATGTCATCATGATCGGCGAAATCCGTGACCAAGAAACCGCCGAAATCGCCGTAAAAGCCGCACAAACAGGGCATTTAGTTCTCTCAACCCTCCATACTAATTCTACTTGTGAAACCTTGACGCGCCTGACCCAAATGGGGATACCGGGTTATCTACTGGCTGCCAGCTTGAAGCTGGTGATTGCCCAACGCTTGGTGCGCCGCTTATGCTCACATTGTCGCCATCCGCAAACCGATAGTATCCATTTCCCGGCAACGATCAGATCCGCTCCTCTTATTCCTTGGTGTGCTACCGGTTGCGAACACTGTTTTGGCGGATATTACGGCCGTATTGGTATCTATGAGTTACTCAATATCACGCCAGAAGTGCAAAATGCCCTGATGCACAATGCCTCGGTAATACAACTAGCGGAGATCGCCCAGCAACAAGGGCAAATCACACTACTGCAAGCTGGCCTGGCACTGGTTGAGCAGGGCATCACCTCACTGGAAGAAATATATCGCGTAGTTGGCGTACTCACCTCCCCAGAGAGCGCAGCATGACTGGGCGACGTCTCTATCGTTGGCAAGCGATTGACAGCCATGGGGTAATACAACACGGCGAATTTATGGCTACCGGAAAGCACCAAGTGTATCAGCAACTGCTGGCACAAAATCTGCAGCCATACCAAGTCAGTGCGGGCCAGCGAGTTCCTGCCAAACAATGGCATGGCGAACCGATGATCCAGTTTACCCGCCAATTGGCAACCTTGTTACAAGCAGGGTTGCCGTTGGTTAATAGTCTGCGCTTGTTAGCTGTGGAGCATCAATCTGCAGCCTGGCGCTGTCTGCTAACAGAAATAAGCGATAAAGTGGCGGCCGGACAACCTTTATCTACCGTCCTCGCAGAGCAGCACAATATTTTCCCCTTAATCTATCACCAACTTATCGCTATCGGTGAAATGACCGGAAACCTGGATCATTGTTGCCTGCAACTGGCAAAACAGCAGGAAATTCAGCAAAAATTGCACAAAAAAGTCCTGAAAGCGCTGCGTTATCCACTGTTTATCTGCTTGATTGCCCTGCTGGTCAGCATCCTGATGCTGGTTATGGTGCTACCAGAATTCGCTAAAGTGTACCAATCCTTTGATGCTCCCCTTCCCTGGTTTACTCAAGGGTTACTGTCACTCTCTGATTTATTGGTTGATGTCGGGCCTTATCTACTCAGTATGCTGGTGGGGATCATCGGGTTTTATCTGCGCCGACTACATCCATTGACACAGTGGCAGCGGCGGGAACAAGCGCTTTTATTACGTGTTCCATTGATTTCATCCTTGATCAAGGGGAACTACCTGAGCCAGATATTTCATATTCTGGCAATGACACAACAAGCAGGGCTAACCCTGATTGCTGGTCTGAATGCTGCTATGTTGTCAGTAAACAATATATTCTACCGCCAAGCACTGGAATCTATTGAACAACAACTCAGTCAGGGGACGCCTTTTCATCGAGCACTCGCGCAACAACCGTTATTCCCTTCTTTATGCCAGCAGTTAGTTCGTGTAGGTGAAGAATCCGGTACGTTAGATACCCTGCTAGGCAAACTGGCGCTTTGGCATGAACAGCAAACCCATGAACTCGCCGATACACTAGCTCAAACACTGGAACCCATGCTGCTGATGATAGTCGGCGGGATTGTCGGGACCCTGGTTATCGCCATGTATTTACCGATCTTCCAGCTAGGAAATGTTTTAGGGTAATAACCAGTCCCCCCACGCCAGGCAATAAATTTATGATGAGATGATAGCTCCGCAAACGATTAATAAACATGCTACAGCCAGCTCTTTACCACCTTAATAAAACAAGAATTCTTGATTCCAATCGCCAAGATAAATATACCCACCCGCTTAGGTGATTTGTTCCAAAAACCGTCTTTCTTCACAATAATTCACTCCCCATGAAAAAACCAATCATGCAGATTTAAGTCTGATTGAAATAATAAATTCAGAACATTAAACCATGAAAGTGAAGATTTAAGATAAAGATAGATGAAAGTGAATAAAAAACACCCCATGATGCGTGGGTTACTTTCAATAAAAAGAAACACTAGGATAAGCGCAGAAATCAGGTCACTGTTACCGAAAGATATCTCAACACTTTTTTTAAACTGATTATTTTTAAATGCACATTTTCCAATGGGGATACCTCTATGGAATCCCCATTGGAAAACACGTTATTAGCTTGGCTTTTGGTTAATAAAAGATGTGTTTTAGCTCACTTGGCGTGGAGATGTTTAGTATGGGAAACCATACTAACTTCAGGAATAAAATATCCTCTATAGTATAAGGAAATGTTGTAAATGAAACTGTCTAAAATTGCATTAGCTACTGGCATCTTGACCCTCTCATTAACTGCACTGACCGCTCAAGCAGCCGATCAGGGTTCAGGAACCGTACAGTTTAAAGGTACCGTTATCGATGCGCCTTGCGGTATTACCTCTGATTCTGCCGATCAAGTCGTTGATTTTGGTCAACTGAACTTGGCAAACCTGAAAGCGGGTGGTGTTTCTCCCACCAAAAACTTCAAGATAGAATTGATTAACTGCGATATCACCAGCTTCGTTCAGGGTGGAAAAAATGGCACAGTAACAGTCAGTTTTACCGGTGGAACAGTACAGGGTAAACCAGCTATGTTGGGTACAACTGGCGGTACGGGTGTGGGTATTGTGTTGACCTCTCAACAATCCGGTGCCGAGATCTCCTTTGATGGTTCCGCCAGTGCACCGATGGTTCTGCAGGATAACTCAAACCAATTCACTTTTGGCGCAGTGGCCAAAGCGGCTGATGTTGCAACTGTAACCGCTGGTGAGTTCAATGCAACGGCTAACTTCAGCTTGGCGTATCAATAACCCCTCAAAATTATTATGAAATTTATATAATAAAGCGGGTAATATAGCTAGCTATCTCAAGGTGTAACGAGTTACGCGCTCCATGGAGGGAGCGAATAATACTTTCTTCAACTTGAAAGGGATAGATATAGGCCTACTTATATAACTATTGGCTAATCCATGCATTTAAAAACAACATTAGTATTAATCAGTTTTTGCTTGTATGGCGGTTCAAACATCGCAGCGACGGATATCCCGCTCACCAATACAGCGAGTCCGTTTATTGATGTAACAAGCAAAAATAAATTTGCCATTGGTCGGGCTACTTTTTCAGGAGTTGTTATTGCATCTGCCTGTAATCTGGCGATGGATGATAATTATCAGACCATTGATATGGGGGTCACCCCTATAAGTGAATTGCAAAGTATACCTTCACTACCAGAGAAAGTACTAAAGCTGAGAATGACCGGTTGTGAGTTAGGGAAAGATGACTATACAGGCCACTTAATCGAAATTCTCTTTGAATGGGAAAGAGTAGATATTACTAACAGTAGCGATGCCGCCACTGGCATTGACCTCAAGATACAGGATAGTAGAGGAAGTTGGGCTTCTTCTGGTATCCCATTACCGCCTCAAGTATTAGGTAAAAATGAAAAGGAGTTGGATTATAAAGTGTACTTAACTAACAGTGAAAATATTGTACATAGCGGACATTATAATTTTGCATTGAAATTCAAAGTAAATTATCAATAAATATTTATATTCGCTTGCTTTATATTCCAAGTTGCATTCAGCCAAGGGCAAGAATTGCCAAGAAATACCGTGGGCGATGGAGTCGCCATAAGCAATGATATGAATATAGTCATTTAAAGCCATGACTTTTAAGAAATCATAAAAAACCGCATCAAAGATCAAGACTCCTATAGCTCACTTTACAATCAACACCCGTCGGTTATTGGTTAGTTAAAATGATAAAAATAAATTCTTTCATCAGAAACATTACGGTTTTTATGTTTTTTTTATCATCTCAGGATAGCGCCTATGCCATTGAGTTTAATACCGATGTACTGGATACGGGCGATAGGGAAAACATTGATTTTTCGAGGTTTTCTCAAAAGGGCTATGTTCTTCCGGGAACCTATCCGCTGCAGATACAACTAAACAAACAAGCAATAACCCCCGGTAGCGTCTCGATAGAGTTTATTGAGAGAGATAAAAATGGTGAAGAAAGTGAGAATTCTGAAAAAGAACCCACGACTGTGTTACCTCAGCCCTGTCTTTCTGCTGAAATTGTAGAAAAAATGGGATTAACAGAGGTGGCATTAAAAAAGGTGACCTACTGGCATCAAGGGCAATGTGCCGATTTTAGTGCGCTAAAAGGCTTTGAGTTAAGTACCAATATGGCAGATAGTCTATTATTGGTGAATATGCCACAAATATGGTTGGAATATTCTGACCAGTCTTGGTTACCTCCTTCTCGTTGGGAAGAGGGTATCCCAGCCTTACTGTTTGATTATAATATCAATGCCGATAGCACTAAAAATAAATCCGAAGCAAACAGAGAAAATGTAAGCTATAACGGTACAACTGGCGCAAATATTGGACCATGGCGTTTACGAGCTGATTACCTCGGTAATTACAGTAGTAATTACCGAGGTAATCAAGGTGTGGGTAACCAAAACACCTTTGATTGGAGTCGTTATTATGCCTATCGCTCATTGCCGCAATTACGCGCCATGTTAATGCTGGGAGAAAACTATCTTAGCTCAGATATTTTCAGTAGCTGGTTGTATACCGGAGCAAGCCTGACCAGCGATGACCGGATGCTCCCCCCTAAACTACGTGGCTATGCTCCACAAGTATCAGGAATTGCGGACACCAATGCCCGTGTGATTATTTCACAACAGGGAAGAGTGCTTTATGACAGTACCGTACCTGCGGGGCCATTTACCATTCAAGATCTGGACAGTTCTGTGCGGGGTCGGCTGGATGTTGAGATACTAGAACAAACGGGACAGAAGAAAACCTTTACTGTTGATACTGCCTATGTTCCTTACCTCACACGTCCAGGCCAGGTGCGCTATAAACTCTTTGGTGGGCGCTCCCGCGTGAATAATCACGAACTTGAGGGACCGGCATTTCTCAGTGGTGAAGCTTCCTGGGGGATAAGCAACAGTTGGTCCCTGTACGGGGGAGGGATAGAAGCAGGGGAATATCATGCTATCGCGCTCGGGCTTGGGCGTGACATGAACCTATTGGGCACATTATCTGCAGATGTCACACAATCTCTGGCTAACTTACCTGAGCATGGTAATAAACAAGGGAAATCATGGCGGTTTAGTTACTCCAAATTCTTTGATCAGGCGAATACCGATATCACCTTTGCTGGCTATCGTTTTTCTGAAAAAGGTTATCTGACGATGCAACAGTATCTGGATAATCGTTACCGTGATAACAGTTTCGGGCAAGAGAAAGAACAGTATACGATCACGTTAAATAAAAATTTTGAATCCTTGCAGACTTCGGTCAACCTGCAATACAGCTATCAAACCTTTTGGGATCAAGGGATTTCTAACTATTATGCATTAAATGTTAACCGCTATTTTGATATCTTTGGCTTTAAGAACGTTTCATTGGGGATGTCTGCATCACGTACCAAATATCAGACTGCCAATAATAACGCCCTATTCTTTCGATTATCAATGCCACTTGGTAGTGGGTATATTAGCTATAATGGCAGCAAAAACAATGACCGCTATACACAAACGGTAGGATATAGCTCAACCGTTAATGGGGGGCTGGATAGCTATAATGTTAATGCCGGGGTTAATTCCGGTGGTGAACAAAATACTCAGTCACAGTTTAGTGGCTATTACACTCATAGCAGTCCGTTAGTCAGCGTCGCAGGTAATATGACCTATGTCGAAGACAACTATGTCGCGGCCGGTATTAATCTCACCGGTGGGGCAACAGTCACCACTAAAGGTGCCGCACTGCACAGTGGTGGTATCAATGGTGGAACCCGGCTCTTGGTCGATACTGATGGTATCGCGGGTGTACCCATTGATGGAAGCCGAGTTAAAACTAACCGTTGGGGAATCGGCGTAGTCAGCAACATCAGTAGTTACCAACGTAACCTGACCTCAGTAGATTTGGACAAGCTACCCGATAATATGGAAGCCAAACGAACGACAGTAGAATCAGTACTAACTGAAGGTGCGGTGGGCTACAGGAAATTTGAGGTGTTAAAGGGGATACGCCTGTTTGCTGTATTGCGGCTTTCAGATAATAGTTATCCGCCATTTGGTGCCAGTGTCAACAATAGTGCAGGCAGCGAACTAGGCATTGTCAGCGAAGATGGCCTAGCTTGGTTGAGTGGCATCGCCGCTGGCGAAACACTGAACGTATCTTGGGATAATAAACAGAAATGTCAGATAACTATTCCTAACGACGTCGTTGAAGGAAAACAACTGTTACTACCCTGCCGGGATATTATCACTATGCCAGCAGAGTAATGGAAAGAGGAGACTTTATCACTAGTCCCTGTTTGCATCAAAATTAATCTCTATTTTGCAAGACTGAATCTTTATGTGGAGTTTTTATGTCAAAAGTATCAAGTATCACTAGCATTCTATTAATCATAGCTGGGGGGATCGCGCTAGGGCCTGCAGCCAATGCGGCAATTTCATTGGATCGTACACGGGTCGTTTTTGATGGTGGAGAAAAATCCGTTTCAGTCAACATATCTAATGATAATAGCCAGTTACCCTATCTGGCTCAAACATGGTTGGAAGATGAAAAACAAGTTAAAATAACAACTGGTCCATTGCTGGTAACACCGCCGGTACAACGCCTTGAACCGCAAGAAAAAGCAGCAATCAGGGTTATCTCGACACCAGAGATCAGTCAATTACCTCAAGACAGGGAGTCACTGTTTTATTTTAACCTGCGTGAAATTCCACCAAAAAGTGAAAAGGCGAACGTGCTACAAATAGCACTACAGACCAAGATAAAATTATTCTATCGGCCAAAGTCCATTATGACTGCACCAAATACTGTCTGGCAGGATCAGTTAGTATTAAATAAAGTGGCTGATGGATACCGTATTGAAAACCCAACACCTTACTACATTACAGTCATTGGCATGGGTAACAGTAAAAAAGAGGCTGACGAGGGTGAGTTTCAGTCAGTCATGTTAGCCCCAAAGTCTAATATGAATGTAAAATCAGGCAGTTACTCCAACCCGCATCTAACTTATATTGATGACTACGGTGGCCGCCCAGTTTTAAAATTCAGCTGTAGTGCTGCACGTTGTACCGTGCTTAAAGGGTAATGTTATCCTTTAACAGGTTGTTAACTAATGGATATTAGCGGATTGATACAAAAAAAGAAGTTTTCATATTATATCAGCTGATATTAAAAGCATTGAAATAGTTGTAATAAAAGCAAAGTAGATAACCATCAAAGGTAGAGGGGGATTTACGTTATTACAACATAAAAACAGCTACTACTGTTTGCTCAAGTTGCTATTGGTTAGCAACCAAAATAAAAATCAGTCAGGAGGTAGACCACCAAGGGCTGCTCTGAAATCTGAATAAAATAAGTGCGCGAGGTATTTATGCAATATAGTGCAAGGGTAATAAAATTTATCATGGCTGGATTGGCTATATTGATGTTGAGCCTCTCACCTGCCCACGCCGAAAGCAATAGTCAAATGCAATTCAGCGGTGAATTATTTGATCGCCCTTGTACCATTGATAACGACAGCCTGCAGCAAGAAGTAATATTTCCTACACGACCATATCGTGATTTTTGGGTATTACCTGCCAAGACACCTAGTGTAGCGTTCGCCATTAACCTGGTTCATTGCTATGCCAGTACGTTGGGTAAACTGGTTAAAGTCACATTTCGCGGAACAACTGAATCAGCATTACCCGGTTATGTCGCGGTGCAAGGCAATAATGCGGGGAAACTGGCTATCGGGATTATTGATACCGATGGGCAAACATTACTACCAATAGGTACTGTCACCGGCCAGGGTCTCTTAGTAAACAGTGATCAGGTCAGATTACCTTTTAAAGCTTTTGTTCAGGCCACATCTGAGGCTGTACAAAACAGGAGTGTTGCCCCGGGTGTTTATATGGCAACAGTACAATTTGAACTATCTTACCAATGAGTTGATATCATCATGAAACAGAAAAATATTTTGAAAAAAATGATTTATGCCAGTGCATTCTGCATATCATTTCAGGCAAGTGCAGTGGACCTGAAATTTAGCGGAACTCTGATTATCCCTAATTGCGTAGTCAATAACAATACTGATATTTCTATTGTTTTTCCATCGATGGAGATTCAAAGGGTCAGCACTATTGCCAGCCCAGGTATCAATGCAGTGACCCAAGCCATTACACTTAATTGCCCCTATAGCGTTGGTACACCTTACGTGCTGATTGGCGGTACAGTAATGACCGGGCAAGCTGCACCAAGTAATATTTTAGCCACCAACCAGACTGCATTGGGTATTGCGCTTTATCAAGGTACTGGGATTGATGCAAATAGGAGATTGCTATTGGGAGCAGGTAGTGGTGTTGGCTATGCAGCGACCAATGGTATGACAGGGACTGGCAGTAACCGTACATTTACCCTGACTGCAGCACCAGTAACGTCTGATTATACGAGACTGGCAGCAGGGACTTTTACTGCGTCGGCATCCATTGCGATTATTTACCAGTAAATGGATGCATCAGTATATTTATTGAAGTTGCATGTGGACAACTAGGGGGGAATCCTCTAATGAACATGTGCAACTTATTGTCTAATAAGTATAACCATTTAAATTCCTTAAAAACTAACCTGGCTGGATATTGATATATCATGGAAAAAAAGTTCTGGTTTAAATTCCCTGTCAGTTTGTTTGTGATGGGGGCATCACTGCTAACTTCAGTGCCTGGCTACGCTGTAGATGCCATGATTAATATCTCTGGTACTGTCTACATCCCTCCTTGTAATATTAATGGAGGTAACGCGATTTCTGTTAATTTTGGCGATATTGCTGTCGCGAATGTCAATGGGGTTAACGGTGCAAAATCGACCACCGTACCAATCAGTTGTAGCTACTACCGGGGCACCCCCTATGTTCAAGTTATAGCGACTCAATTGACTGGCGCCCCCAGTAACGTTTTACAAGCCAGTGCGGGTAGCAACCAGAACTTTGGTATCGCCTTATATATGGGAGCCTCGGTAAATAGTAGCTTTCCATTACCATTAAATGGAGCGGGCAATGGCTTTCCTATTAACCAAGGGATGACCAACATTAATAATGCCAACAGCAACTTTACCTTTACCAGTGTACCTTATAAAAATGGGACAACCGCATTAGCTACAGGAAATTTTAACGCAACCGCCACTATGGCGATAACCTATCAATAACTCAATTCTACGAAACGAAACTATGCCAGACCGGAATCAAGGTAATATTGGAGTAATGACGTTAACGGCTCTGGTGTTTTGACAATCATGATTAATTTATTTTAGTCAATATGATGATAAAAAATCTCCTCTAAAACCACACAGTAAAACACTCATTTTCCTAACATCGTTTACTGCCCCTGTAAAAGGCCAGAATATCGATGCATCAAATAATCACACAGTTACCAGGGTCGATTTATACCCCTCATCGTAGATGTTTTTTATAAAAACCATTATATAACATGCGGTTATTAACATGGTTTATTTACTTGGCTAGTACAACAGTCGAATCAGGTATATACTCTCTCGGTCTTAGACTACAGATTTTTTAGCTGTATTAGGGAGGTTTTTAGCGAGTTCTTAGACTATTGTACATTTTCTGCCCTGCGAAATGTGTGCTAACAATCTTGGACTTCGTAGTTTTGAGACACATGTAGCCAAACAATTTATCTGCCTATTTTTACAGCACAGTTTGGTTTGTTCAGTAAAAAGGAGGATCGTAATGTTGGTTTTTTTCGATAATGTTATCGCTTATAACAGTCAACTCGCGTTGCTGTATAACATTAGTCAACCAGAGAAAAAAGTCACGCTCTATTCTCGCACCAATAAATGTTTAGCTTTATTAATAGAACGCCATCCCGACTTAATACCACAAAATGATTTCTTTGAAAATGTATGGGAAAATGATGGCCTTGAAATTACGGCCAATACCTTCTACCAGCACATCGCTATGTTGCGTCGAGCCTTCGAGGAAGTTGGTTTTGATCGTGAAGTTATCATCACCATTCCAAGGCGTGGGGTCAGTATATCAAATGAAATTAATTTAACCTTTAATGTCTACCCTGAAGAAGAAGTCACGCCATCAGAACCATCGGCAAGCAAGCCTGCATGGGAAAAAATAATAAATATTGCCAAGGGAAATAGCAGATATCGACTAGCGACTATTACTTTCCTATCTCTATTAACCTTCTTGGTGACATTTTTTATCACCATCTGGTTACTTAACTCTAACTCGGCTAAAAATACCAGTTTATCGCAATACCACGGTATTGGAGATATCGACAAGTGTGAAATATTTACTTTCACATCACGCACAACGCTGAATGATGTGAAAAAAGACATTATAAAAAACAATGTAAACTGTAGCCAGCCACAGAAGATATATTACTCTACACTTCCATTCTTAAATCGCACATCACTTATTGCATGTGAGAAAAATCATAAAGAAAGTGATACGTGTATTTCTTACTTTATGGCTGACTTGAGGTAATCCAATGAAATTGATGCCATTAATTATTTTACTTCTACTAGGCTCAGCTGTAGGGTTAGGATTTTTATATGATTTTCACACTCAAAAAAAAATCGAGAACATGAAGTGCCACATTATATTAAATGCTAGCTATGAAAGTGACCTTGGAGATGAAAAAATTAATGCTGTCGTTAGCATCTCTTTTATCAAGCCAAAAGGAAATATGAATATAAATGCGATTGTAAATACAACAGATGATACAAAGTTCCCCATATCTCAACGCCTAGCCTTCTCCTACTCATCACCAAAGAATAACGAGTATGTTTTAAAAATCACAGACACAATGAATAAAAATGTCGAAGATGTGCTGCCCAAAAATCTATCTCCATTTATGCGAAGTATGATATATACCCATTTTATAAACCCCGATATTTTAACTTTTAGAATCACCCCTGAACATGATGGAAACCATCTTATTTCCAGTAATGTCATTCCCTTTGGCTATTGCAATAATAGCGAAGCCATACTTAACAAGTAAGGTTAAACTCGTTAGTTTATCTATTACAGCCAATTTCAATGATTTTTTAGATAGTGTAAAGCTGCTCACTGCCGACTTAAAATTCAACTACGACTAACAGCCATTGCCAACGATATCATTTTCACTGATCATCGGCATACTATATAGAGGCAGAATATCCATATCCTTCACGCGATACCCCTTGCCACGAACAGTGCGGATAAAGTCATCCGCCAAGCCGAGATCCTGCAGCTTTGCCTTTAACCCCATCATTACCTGGCTCAAACGTTTATAAGAAGAAATAAGCCCACGCTTATCCCAGACTTCATCTAAAATATCATCATATAACACAATACTCTGCTTGGAGCGTTCAAGAAGAAATGCAAACAGCTTCATTGCTGTTTCCCCGAGAAAGACCGCCTCGGCAGAATAATAATTGGCTTTACGTGATGAAAATATACGTGCCACCACCATTTGTTCAACATCAACTCTAACTTCATTGTCAATAATATAACTGTGAATATAAATACTCATAATCAAACCTAACCACAAATTTTGCTCGTGATCCCTCAAAGACCAATGCCTATATCTGTTGTATTTACAACAACAGAACATCAATACTATTTGCGCTATAAAACCACTATTTACGCTATAAAAAACCCGCCCCCCTCGATAATTCATAACCTAGTTAGATATTAATGGGGATAGCATATCAATATTTTATTAGTCTATATGGCTAACCTATTGATGTGATTATTATCACACAAGGTATTTTATATAATATATATTTAGTTCATTAATTAAGCACAAAACACTCGCTCAATGAGAAAGCAAAAAAAATAACATAAAATCAATTAGTTATGTGGCGTGAATGATCTTAAAAGACTCTTAAGTTGATTTGAAAATTTGCATTCCCCTTTATTGAGAGATTTTTACTCCTTGAGATTCCCCTTCTCCTGGGTATTTAATGGCCTTTACCATTTTCATCTGTTTAACCCTAATGACTCTTATCTCACTCATTCCATGCGGACGAGGTGTATTTCCGGTTCAATAGCTCCTTTTTGGTGTAAACATTTTTGATACCAAAAATTAACAGGACGATAACCTTAAAATTTAATTAAATTGGTGAATATAACCCACCTCCCAATTACTAAAAAGGCAGAGATAAACTCCATTTTTTTGTAAAAAAAAGGTAATTATTTTACATAAGAGAATTTCCATCACCTTTACCAGATAAAGAATCACAGGGGTCAATTGTCTTTGTGGGTTTTTTTACCCGCTTCATGTTGCGATAATAGCCCCGAATTAAGATTAATCTTACCTTTATTACCACCATCATCTATTTGATTATTCAATAAATTCGATTCAATAATCATCTAATCCATGAGGAATTACTGGAGCGTCGCTATGCATAAAAATATTTATGGTTACCTTATTGGGAGTGAAATTCGTGTCGACATTGAACAAAGAACCGTTTCACGCATATATGCACTTCAAAAGCAGAACTATTATATGTCAGAAGCCGTATTTTTAAGTGAAACCTCGATGGCGTTGTTTATTTACCTACTCGAGAATGCTAAACAAACGGTTATTCCCTATGAAAATATTTTAAGTGAAGTCTGGGATAAGCGTGGGCTTATTTCATCTTACAAACGACTAAACCAGGTGACGAAGGAGTTAAGAGATAAACTAAACCAGATTGGTTTAGCAGAAGATTTTATACTGACTATACGTAGTAGAGGATATCGATTGAAAGAAGAAAGTATCACTCAACTTTATAGTGAAACCATTGTGGCAGATAGCTAACTACCCACTGAACATACTGCAGGTAGATACAGTATCAAAGATATTATACCTTGTGTAAAAACTTATTCCACGCACCATTTATAACCCGCTTTAAAATCAATCAATATACATATTGTATATTGGAATAAAATAATTTAGCAGAAAAACATTATGCCAATATATGTAACAACACAAAATAATTATTTTTTCATGGGATTATCGAGTGCCATGATGGCTATCGGCCATTCTATAAAAAGGGAGACTCCAAGAAATCTTGTTGATAAAATCAAAAAAAACAAATATAAAAATAGTGATATTTTTATTTTAAACATGTCAAACTTCTGTATGAAAATCTCATATCTAATATCGGTAGGGGAATTTCCAGGGCAGATAATCATCATCCCAACAAAAGATAAAAATAATTTCAATCATGCCTTTATGCAACACACTATATTGGATAGAAAAGCCACAATTGAAGAGATAGACTCTGCCATAAAAAAAGTGACTGCAAGTAAAAAATTGTTTAAAAAGAATATTTTGTCTGAGCGCGAGAAATCAGTGTTTTCCTATATCATTGATGGCAAGAGTATTTCATTCATCAGTCTACGATTAAATATTTCACCAAAAACCACTTATGCTCATAAGAATAGTGTCATAAGAAAACTAGGGGGAAGGACCTTTTTCGACATATGGCCCATTGAGAAGGGATGTATTAAGCTTATATTAGACGATTCCACTATCGCCGATGTCCATTAATTTTGGCATGGATATTTATATTTAATACTTCAAATTGCAGCGGGTTAGCTGCAACTTGAAGTATTTTAAGTATACTCCTCATACTTCAAGCCGCTTCGGTGTTAGCTGCGGTTACTCGCCTCGTCCATGAGGCTCGCCCCTATCGGGGCCGCTGCAAACAGCGTTAAAATCAATTTCTGACTTATTTTTCTATCGCTGCCACCTACAAGCAACTCGAATTATTTTGGGTATAAATATGATGCTATACGATCACTTACTGGTGAAAACGCGGTTTTCCTGCTCTGCAACCCGGATAAACGTTGTACGCTTAGTTAATTCTTTCAAGCGTTCTGCCCCAACATAAGTGCAAGCAGAGCGTAAACCGCCAAGAATATCGCGTACAGTAAATTCAACTTCACCACGCAGTGGTAATTTAACCGTTTTACCTTCCGCTGCACGATATCCAGCAACACCACCGACGTGGCGCTTCATTGCAGACTCTGAACTCATACCATAAAACAGCATGAATTTTTCGCCATTTTCTTCAACGACACTGCCTTCACATTCATCATGCCCCGCCAACATACCGCCGAGCATCACAAAATCTGCACCACCGCCGAAAGCTTTAGCCACATCGCCCGGTGCTGAACAACCACCATCACTCACAATCTGCCCGCCTAACCCGTGTGCAGCATCAGCACACTCGATAACCGCAGAAAGCTGCGGGTAGCCAACACCGGTTTTCACACGTGTTGTACAGACCGAGCCAGGGCCAATACCTACTTTAACAATATCAGCACCAGACAGTACCAGCTCTTCTACCATTTCACCGGTCACTACATTACCCGCGCAAATCACATGGCTCGGGCAAGCTTCACGCGCTTTTTGCAAGAAGGCAACAAAGTGTTCGGAGTATCCATTGGCAACATCAATACAGATGAATTTCAATGCAGGTGAAAGTGCCAGTATTTGTTTCATTTTGATGAAATCCGCCTCGGAAGTCCCGGTGGAAACCATCACATGATGTAACGTGGACTCAGGCACTCGCGCCACAAACTCAGCCCATTGTTCAACACTGTAGTGTTTATGAATGGCAGTCAGCACATTAAAAGAAGCCAAAGCCTCAGCCATACGGAAAGTACCCACGGTATCCATATTGGCCGCAATAATCGGCACCCCGGACCAACTCCAACCTGAATGTTTGAAGGTAAACTGGCGAGCCAATTCAACCTCTGAGCGACTTTTCAATGTAGAGCGTTTCGGGCAGATCAACACATCTTTAAAACCCAACTTCAAATCTTCTTCAATACGCATGACAAATAATTCCTGGTTTTTGGCGACAGATCGCGGAGCAGAGGGAGTATTCGAACCTCTACCCTACAGATTTCAAACCACGGCCCCAATAAAGAGCCAGTGGTGACTAACGGGGCCTAACACAAACGCCCCCAGTAACACACCACACAACGGTCTGAAAACGCTGGGCAGATTAATGCCAGTTCCAGTGACGTTATCATACGCACTAATAATCGTTCGGCAAGACTGCGATTTCTTGTTTATTTACGCTACAATCCCACAAATTTACCTGCGATAATGTAGACCTAGTTCCTCAATGGATCGTGGTGCCACCTCCGTGCTGTACTTAGCCAGTAGGCAAGAGTATGCGCTTTGATGAACTGACCAGCGTAAAATGAGTCGGTTAAGTTATTCTTCCCTACTGGCACTTGTTTACGATCGATTTATGATTCGTTTATTATTTATTAGGAGCCTTCCTTTTTATGGCTTACGTTGTTGCGTTGACCGGTGGCATTGGCAGTGGCAAGTCAACCGTTACAGCTGCTTTTGCACACTTAGGTGTCACCATTGTTGATGCAGATGTGATTGCCCGCAAGGTTGTCGAACCGGGGAGCCCTGCATTAATAGCCATTGAGACACATTTTGGCCATGAAATAATGCAAGCAGATGGTTCACTTAACCGTTCAGCCCTGCGTCAATGGATCTTCAGCCATCCAGATGAGAAAGCCTGGCTGGAACAGTTGCTGCACCCATTGATCCAACAGGAAACACAGCGCCAATTAGCGCAAGCTGACAGCCCCTATGTGCTGTGGGTCGTACCGTTGTTGGCAGAAAATAGGCTCCAAAAATATGCTAACCGTGTTTTAGTTGTCGATGTGGACCACGAAACACAATTAGCACGCACTATGGCCCGTGACGGTATTAGCCGCCAACAGGCAATGAACATTTTGTCTGCACAAGCCACACGTGAACAGCGTCTGGCCATTGCGGATGACGTCATTGACAATAGTGGCAGTACGCTAGGGATAGAGCCTTCTGTTGCCTCCCTGCATCGCCGCTATCTTGAGCTGGCAACCTCAGCTCCCCGACAGGATTAAATTGAATGAGCGACGTTTCTCCAACCGTTCTTTTTGAACACCCGTTGAATGAAAAAATGAGAACTTGGCTGCGAATCGAGTTTTTACTGCAACAACTCGGGGCACATAGAACCCTGAGTGATACATCGATAGCACTGGCCTTTTTTCGCACCACCGCAGACTTGCTAGATGTGTTAGACCGTGGCGAAGTTCGCACCGAGTTGTTGAAGGAGTTAGAGCGCCAACAGCAGAAATTACAGCAGTGGGCAGAAATGCCCGGTGTTGATATATCAGTAATCGATGAGTTACGCGACCAACTGAAATCCCGTGCAACTTCACTAATGACAGCACCTCGTATGGGGCAGGCCTTACGTGAAGATCGCTTGATTAGCCTGGTACGTCAACGCTTGAGTATTCCTGGGGGTTGCTGCAGTTTCGACTTACCTACATTACATATCTGGATGCATATTCCACAGCATGAACGTAATGCCGACGTTAAAGCTTGGCTAGATACCCTAGAACCATTAAACCAAGCGCTTACCATCATCTTGGGTTTAGTACGCCAAACCGGATCATTTCGCAACCAAACCAGCCTGAATGGGTTCTTTCAAGACAATGCCGAAGGTGCTGATCTGCTACGTTTACGGATCAACCTGGATCATCAACTCTACCCGCAAATCTCTGGTCATAAAACACGTTATGCTATCCGTTTTCTACCACTGGACAATGAAAATGGTCTCGTGCCAGAACGGTTGAACTTTGAACTAGCTTGCTGTTAACACATTAAAATTAAGCCCTTACGGATATAAAGGGGAGAAATAAGCATTATGACAACCATAGTTAAATGCCCAACTTGTGGTAAAGCCATCGTTTGGGGAGAGATCAGCCCATATCGTCCGTTTTGCAGCAAACGCTGTCAGTTGATCGACCTTGGTGAATGGGCTGATGAAGAAAAACGCATTCCAAGCAGTAATGAACTCTCGGAGTCAGAAGATTGGAGTGAAGAAGCAAGAGATCATTGACCTGCTAACCATGCCATCGGGTGATCAGCGGGTCGGAAAATCAGGCCCAGCAAATCAAACCTGGTAAATCATAGTGCCCTGCTGGCCTGTGCCAGCAGTAACTTGATAATACTGGCGTTGGCTTCTGGGAACTCATTCTCACACAATTCACTCTGTTTTACCCACCGCCCTAACTGACCCTCACGACCAGAAGGCTCGCCTCTCCACTCTTCCACCAGATAGAAATTCAGTGTGACAATACGATCGCTAAAACGATGTTCCAGCACATCGACAAATTGTATCTGATGAACATAAATCCCCGTTTCTTCGAGTAATTCTCGATATAACGCCTGCTCAACAGTTTCACCTGCCTCGACCTTACCGCCTGGAAACTCCCAAAAACCCGCCATATGTGAATCAGCTGCACGGCGAGTAATAAAAATTTCCTGATGCGGATTACGGATAATTCCTACGGCAATATTCAGATGCTTCATCATCCCCTCCTGACTTTATTTCCAGGCATGACATACAAAAAAGTTCAGCCTAGGCTGAACCTCAGATGAATGTTAGCGATAACCTGAAGGGTTCCGCACAAGCTGAACCCTTCAGGTCTAGCTTATTACTGTATACGCCCGTGGCATTGTTTGTACTTCTTGCCAGAACCACATGGGCAAGGATCATTGCGCCCGATTTTTCGCTCAGCCACTACCGGTGCATTGGGATCCCGAACATCCAACGCGTTCTCCTCCTGGTGGCTCAGTTGTTGCTGACGTGCCAGACGTTCAGCTTCCTCACGGCGTTGCTGATCTAATGCCTCAACCTCTTCTGGCATCCTTACCTGGACCTTGCTCAGCACACTAATCACTTCATATTTTAGTGACTCAAGCATATTGCCAAACATGTTGAAAGACTCACGCTTATACTCCTGCTTCGGATCTTTTTGCGCATAACCACGCAAGTGAATACCTTGACGCAAGTAGTCCATTGCCGCCAGGTGCTCTTTCCACATGGAATCCAAAGTCTGCAGCATGACGCCTTTCTCGAAGTTGCGCATCATATCGGTACCGACAACCTCTTCTTTGCGCAAATAGGTCTCTTTTGCATTCTCAAGAATACGTTCACGCAGCGTTTCTTCATGCAGTTGCGGTTCTTTGTCCAACCACTCGGCAATGGGCATATCCAGATCGAAGTCATTTTTCAGACGCTCTTCCAAGCCCGGTACATCCCACATTTCTTCCAGTGATTGTGGTGGAATGTAGTTATCGATGGTGGTTTTAAACACATCTTCACGAATGCTGATAATCGTTTCGCTAATATCAACCACATCCAGCAATTCATTACGCTGACTGTAGATCGCACGGCGCTGGTCATTGGCGACATCATCATATTCCAGCAACTGTTTACGAATATCAAAGTTGCGACTTTCAACCTTACGTTGCGCATTGGCAATCGCTTTGGTCACCCACGGGTGTTCTATCGCTTCCCCTTCTTTCATACCCAGTTTACGCATCATGCCTGAGACACGGTCTGATGCAAAAATACGCATCAGTGCATCTTCCATGGATAGGTAGAAACGGGAAGAACCGGCATCACCTTGACGACCAGAACGACCACGTAACTGGTTGTCGATACGGCGCGATTCATGGCGTTCTGTACCGATAATATGCAAACCACCGGCTGCCAAAACAGCATCGTGACGGATCTGCCAGGCATCTTTGATGGCGGCGATCTGTTCTTCCGTTGGGTCTGTCAACGCGGCTAATTCAGCCTGCCAACTTCCCCCCAAGACAATATCGGTACCACGACCAGCCATGTTAGTTGCAATAGTTACTGCGCTAGTTTGACCTGCCTGAGCCACAATATCCGCTTCCATGGCGTGGAATTTAGCGTTCAGAACCTGATGCTCGATGCCTGCTTTGGTCAGTTCGCGGGAAACCACTTCCGATTTTTCAATGGAAATCGTCCCTACTAACACCGGTTGTCCATTGCTGGTACGTTCACGGATATCATCAATGATTGCAGCGATTTTCTCTCGTTCTGTCATATAGACCAGATCCGGCATATCTTTACGGATCATTGGCCGGTTGGTGGGCACAACGATGGTATCCAGCTTGTAAATAGACCTGAACTCAAACGCTTCAGTATCTGCGGTACCGGTCATACCAGCCAGTTTTTCGTACAAACGGAAATAATTCTGGAAAGTGATAGACGCCAAGGTCTGGTTTTCATTCTGAATTTCCACCCCTTCTTTGGCTTCTACCGCCTGGTGTAAACCATCAGACCAGCGGCGGCCCTGCATGGTACGCCCAGTGTGCTCATCGACAATAATGACTTCGCCATCCTTGACGATGTAGTCAACATCGCGCGTAAATAGCACATGAGCGCGTAATGCTGCGGTAACATGGTGCATCAGCATGATATTGGTTGGTGAATACAGTGACTCACCTTCAGCCATAATGCCTGCTTCCACCAACATCTCTTCAATCATGATCAGGCCGCGTTCGGTCAGGTGAACCTGACGCGCTTTTTCATCAACCGAAAAGTGCCCTTCCCCATGAAAAGTATCCGAGTCTTCTTTTTCCTGACGGATCAATTGCGGGATCAGCTTGTTAACCCGGATGTACATCTCTGAGCTATCTTCTGCCGGGCCAGAGATGATCAACGGTGTACGCGCTTCATCGATCAGAATCGAGTCAACTTCATCCACCAATGCGTAATGCAGTTTACGCTGTACGCGCTCTTCCGGGCTGAACGCCATGTTGTCGCGCAGGTAGTCAAAACCATATTCGTTATTGGTACCATAAGTAATATCTGCAGCATAAGCCGCACGCTTGGCGGGAGCTGGCATTCCTGGCAGGTTGATACCCACCGATAAACCCAAAAATTCGAACAGTGGACGGTTATTCTCGGCATCACGCTGGGCCAAATAGTCGTTGACCGTGACCACATGCACGCCACGGCCACTCAAGGCATTCAGATAGGCAGGCAGTGTTGCCGTCAATGTTTTACCTTCACCAGTACGCATCTCGGCGATGCAACGCTCATTCAGCACCATCCCGCCCATTAATTGCACATCAAAATGGCGCATACCAAATACACGTTTACTGGCTTCGCGCACCACGGCGAAGGCTTCCGGAATCAGGCTTTCCAGCACTTCGCCCTTTTTCAGGCGTTCACGAAACTCATCGGTTTTAGCCTGTAATTCGCTATCAGACAACTTTTCCATGTCTGGTTCGAGACGGTTGATCATTTCAACCGCTTTGCGCATACGGCGTAGGGTACGATCGTTACTGCTGCCAAAAACTTTGGTCAATAATTTGGTTAACATAATTTTTAATATCTCTTACATGGCGGCACGTCATCTGCCACTAACAAACTGTTATTTATTGGTTTTTATTGCCAGAATGGCAAAAAGTCAGCAGAGTATGCTTGGCCCGGCACGAATACCCCGTACCTGAGCAAGCCAAAGCCCAATCTGGTATTGTTCCAAATCAGCAAAGGTGGTGGGGTGTGTCTCACGAATAATCGCCGGTGGTCTGGGTTCATGCGTCAATAACGCATTAAGCGTCGAGAGCAGGGCCAGTTGAGCCACCTGTAAAGGGGGTTCAACGGCATTGACCTCGGCTTCTTGCACCCGGGCATAAACCACCTGTGGTACCAGTGCAAAAGAGAGGTGACGAATGACCGTCCGCAGTGCATGCTGGTGCCAGTAATCAACGTTGAATGTTGGGCGGCGATGTACTTCTTGCAACAATGCCAGATTATTAAACGCATTGTTGGCCGAATTTTGACGGTTAAGGCTAGACGAGGTACTGGGTAATACGGTTTGATCGTTATTGCCGAGCAGATTTTGCGGTACGCCAAGTGTGGCCGCTACCATCCCCAACAGGAGATGAGGCCAGAAATAACGTCTGCCAAATTGTCGCCAACGATTTAAGATACCGATCACGAGTTTATTATCCGCCGGAGCCCATTATGCGCGATAGCCGTCCACAATTATTAGATGCCCTGTTTGATGACGACGCTGCTGCTGAAAAAGGGCCGCTGCATAACATCCAGCAACGCGCCATTGCACTGTTAAAACTCAACCGGGCAGTGAAAGGCTTATTACCTAGCCAACTGCACCCTTGGTGCCGCGTCGCCAACTTCAGACAAGGTATTTTAGTGCTGGAAACTGCCAATGCCAGTTGGCTCATGCGCTTACGCTATGAACAACCCAGCCTGCTCTCCGCACTACGAGCGCAAATTCTACCATCATTGTCGTCGATCGACATCAGGATTAATCCAACGTTAATGGCAAAAGGCCATCATCAGATCCAAAATGTAGCAAAAACGAGTGAAAATGCACCATCAATGGCACCATTGCGTTACTTGAGCCAAGAGAGTGCGGAACATCTGCTGGGGGTGGCGGCACGAAGCCCTGAGAAATTGAAGAAGAAATTAGAACGACTGGCATCGTTGGCAGGAGAGAGAGCCAACGCCACCAGTCGTAATAAATAATCGTCGTACTGGCTTATGCCAATACGGTTGATGGTGCCTTGAATGCCAATGGCATTTCGGCCTCATCCTGGAATGTCACAAATTCCCAAGCTTCCTGTTTTGCCAGAACGGCTTGCAGCAACTTGTTGTTCAGTGCGTGCCCTGATTTATAGGCGGTAAAAGCGCCAATAATATTGTGGCCACACATAAACAGATCACCAATGGCATCCAGCATTTTGTGGCGAACGAATTCATCTTCGAAGCGCAGTCCGTCTTCGTTCAAGACTCGATAGTCGTCCACGACAATAGCGCAATCGAAACTGCCCCCTAAGGCCAAGCCACGGGATTGCAAGTATTCAATATCACGCATAAAACCAAAAGTACGCGCTCGGCTGATTTGACGCACGAACGAATCGGCAGAAAAATCAAGGCGATAACGCTGCGTACTGGCATCAATAGCTGGATGGTTGAAGTCAATAGTAAAATCGAGACGGAACCCGTTGTAAGGGGATAACTCCGCCCACTTGTCACCATCTTCAACACGCACTGTCTCTTTCAGACGCAGAAATTTCTTTGCTGAACTCAGCTCTTCAATACCGGCATCCATCAGTAAGAAAACGAACGGGCTGGCGCTACCATCCATGATTGGGATTTCAGCAGCATCAACTTCAATGATGATGTTATCAATACCCAAGCCTGCCAATGCGGCATTAAGGTGCTCAACAGTAGAAATACGTACGTCATACTCGTTAACCAGGCAAGTACAGAGCATGGTATCACGCACGGATTTTGCATCAGCCGGAAAATCAACCGGTGGATTCAGGTCAGTGCGACGATAGATGACCCCGGTATTCGCCGGTGCGGGACGCATTGTCAGCGTAACTTTCTTGCCGGTATGTAAACCGACCCCTGTCGCTTGGACAATACGTTTTAATGTCCTCTGTTTGATCATCGTGTTATCTCGCAATATTATCAATCCTGCCAGCCCTAACATAGTAAAAACTGGTAGGACAGTCTAGCACAAAGAGCGGAGATGCCAAATTATCGGTTATATTCAGTCTGCCTGCTTACGCAGGAAAGCTGGAATATCGAGATAGTCAGGCTCTTTGCTTGGCTGCGCGGTCTGATCATTCACCACTTTAGCGGCAGGTTTTACTTCCTGCTGCAAAGGTGACATACCATGCTGCTGGTAACGATGATCCATTACAGTCTGGCTGGCCTGCTTATTAGTCACCAACGTGATTTCAGGACGCTTATCCATCCCGATACCTGTCGCCACCACCGTTACACGCAATTCGTCGTTCATTTCAGGATCCAGCGACGTACCAATCACCACAGTCGCGTTGTCGGAAGCAAAAGCACGAATGGTGTTACCTACTGTCTCAAACTCATCCAAACGCAGATCGAAGCCAGCAGTAATGTTGACCAACACGCCACGCGCACCAGACAGGTCGATATCTTCCAGCAGTGGGCTGGAAATGGCCATTTCTGCTGCTTCTTCAGCACGGTCTTCACCAGAGGCTACGCCAGAACCCATCATCGCATAACCCATCTCAGACATGACAGTACGCACGTCGGCAAAGTCAACGTTCATCAATCCTGGGCGAGTAATCAACTCAGCAATGCCCTGCACCGCACCTTTCAGCACGTCATTAGCTGCACCGAACGCGTCCAACAGAGAGATACCGCGACCGAGCACCTTGAGCAGTTTGTCATTCGGGATAGTGATCAGCGAGTCAACATGCTTGGACAGTTCAGCAATACCCTGTTCCGCGAATGCCATGCGCTTCTTGCCTTCAAAATTGAAAGGCTTGGTCACCACCGCCACAGTCAGAATCCCTAAATCTTTTGCTACTTCAGCCACCACTGGCGCAGCACCGGTACCGGTACCGCCGCCCATTCCGGCTGCAATGAAGACCATGTCTGCACCTTCGAGTGCTGCTCGCAAGGCTTCACGATCTTCTTCTGCTGAATTGCGACCGACTTCCGGGTTCGCACCGGCCCCCAAACCTTTGGTAATACCGTTACCAATCTGAATGGTTTGACCCACCGCCGTTTTACGTAGCGCCTGAGCGTCTGTATTAACAGCGAAGAATTCCACACCTTCAATGCGCTCTCGCACCATGTGTTCAACGGCGTTGCCACCGCCACCGCCGACGCCGATGACTTTAATCACCGCGTCATTGGTTAGTTCCATCGGTTCAAACATAATTTCTCTCCGTTTTTGCCTGTCGCTGCGAGATCATAAAACGACATCCAGATGATCTCTTTGTTAAAACATTAAAATTCTTTTCTCAGCCAGCTATTGATACGTTTAAACCAATTGCCCACTGAAGCGCGTTTTTCTACTTCGCCTTCACCACTTAGGTGAGACTCTTTTCCATAATGCAACAGCCCCACCGCAGTGGAATAGTATGGCTCTTGCGCATAATCCGTTAGCCCTGTGATGTTCAAAGGCTGGCCGATACGTACCTGAGTATGGAATACCCGTTGCGCACAGGCTGCCAGTCCATCTATCTGAGCGGCACCACCGGTCAACACAATACCTGCTGCCAGATGATGCTTCACCCCTTGGCTCCTGAGTTGTTCCTGCAATTGCAAAATTTCATCGTTAACCAGATTTAACAGCTCGGTATAACGAGGCTCAATCACTTCCGCCAGTGTCTGTCTTTGTAGACTACGAGGAGGACGCCCGCCAACGCTGGGTACCTCTACACTTTCATCCTTGCTGACAATAGAACCAAGGGCACAGCCATGCCGAACTTTAATCGCTTCAGCGTCTGCAGGCGGCGTACCAAAAGCATAAGCGATATCGCTGGTAACCACATTCCCGGCGTAAGGAATAACTTTAGTATGACGCAACGCGCCACCAGTATAAACCGCCATGTCCATTGTACCACCGCCGATATCCACCACACAGACACCGAGTTCACGTTCATCTTCAGTCAGTACGGCATAACTGGCAGCCAGACCGGCGAAAATAAGTTGGTCAACTTTCAGACCACAACGTTCAACCGCTTTGACAATATTTTTCGCCATATCATTATGGCAAGTGATCAAATGCACTTTAGCCTGCATACGCACACCGGATAACCCGACCGGATTCTTGATACCTTCCTGATAATCAATGGCGTATTCCTGCGGGATCACGTGCAGAATGCGATGCTCATCGCGCACACGGACTGACTTGGCCGTATGCACCACATTTTCCACATCTTCCTGCGTCACTTCCTCTTCAGAAATAGGCACCATGCCAATCTCATTCTGACAACTGATATGTTTACCCGATAACGCCAGATAGACTGAAGAAATCTGGCAGTCAGCCATCAGTTCAGCTTGATCAATCGCCCGCTGTACACACTTGACTACTGACTCAAGATCATTAACCCCGCCTTTATCCATACCACGAGAGGGGCAACTGCCTACGCCAATAATATTGATCATGCCATCGGGCAGAACTTCCCCTACCAATGCGGAGACCTTTGCCGTACCGATCTCCAGTCCAACTACCAGTTTTCTGTCCGTCGACTTGATCATTGTTGTTTTGCCTGTGCTTGATTCTGTTGCTGATTACTGTTTTGGCAGATCACTTGCTGCCTGCGGCTCGATAAACGCCGGTGCCCAACCGACCGAAGCACCGGAGTCATAACGTAGATCGACAGAACTGATACGTTGGTTTTCTGCCTGTGCCTGCTGCAATAACACCGGATAAAGCCCAATAAATCGCTGTAAACGCCCGATACGGTCATCACGCCCCAGTTCGAGCCTAACATCGTTTTCTAAAGCCAACTGCCAAGAATGGCGCGCTGTCATGGCAACCATTTTAAGCGGGTACTTACTGGCCGCTAACACGCTGTTCATTTCGCGATACCCCTCGAGAACATCTTGTTCGCTGCCTTCCGGGCCATAGAGCAGCGGTAATTTCTGCTTGCCTAACCGTTCTAACGGTACGCTGAATGATTTGCCATCTGCATCGACCATATGTAAATCATTCCAATGTGCAACCGGGACATACTCCACCAGATTGATTTTCAGCTCATCCGGCCACTGTTTACGCACACTGGCCTGCTTAATCCAGGGTATCCGTTCAATCTGTTGCTGAATGACATTCACATCCTGTGTCATAAACGTTCCTGGTTCACCCAACGCCAAGATCGCCTGACGAATATCATCGTTAGTGGTGTAATGACGTTCCCCTGTCACCACCAACTTAGAGAGCGGCAGACGGCTGGCATCCTTCATCCAGCCAAGCACTATCCAGCCACTACCTAAAATGGTTCCCAGTACCATCAGCAGGAAAATGATTCCTGCCAACTGGGTTCCATTGCTGCGGCGCGGGCCATTGTCTGCTTCACGACCACGCACATTCAGCGCTGCCTGCGACATTTTAGTCTGCCAACGCCAAAATCCCCGCAACCAGTTGCGAGAATGTTAAGCCAGACTGACGAGCCGCCATTGGCACCAGACTGTGGCTGGTCATGCCCGGGGAGGTATTCACCTCCAACAGGTAGAAGCTGCCATCGCTATCCTGCATAACGTCAACACGGCCCCAGCCGCGACAACCCAACCCACGATAAGCGCGTAATGCCAACTGTGCCAAATCGGCTTCCTGCTGCGCATTCAGACCACTTGGGCAAAAATATTGCGTATCATCAGCTATGTATTTCGCCTGATAATCATAAAATATGCCTGCAGGTTGGATGCGGATAGAAGGCAATACCTGGTCACCCAGGATCGCAACAGTATATTCCGGGCCACTCAGCCACTTCTCCACCAGAATATCATCATCATGGACAAAAGCCGCTTCCAATGCACTGTCAAGCGCGTTGGGTTCAGAGACTTTGCTCATCCCCACGCTGGAACCTTCACGGCTTGGCTTGACGATCAAGGGTAAGCCGAGTAATTCAATGGCGGCCAACAAACTCTGCCGTTCTGCGCCCTGGTATTGCTGACGATTCAATACCACATAAGGTGCCACCGGCAGCCCCATGGATTGCCACACCATTTTAGTGCGCCATTTATCCATGGTCAGTGCCGAAGCCATGACACCACTACCGGTATAAGGCAGTTGTAGAAACTCCAGCACCCCCTGCAGCGTGCCATCTTCACCACCACGACCATGTAGTGCAATAAATACCTTGGTGAAACCCTCTGCTTTCAGTTGAGTAACGGGGAAATCACGGGGGTCCACGGCATAAGCGTCAACCCCAGCTTCTTTCAACCCTGCCAGCACGGCAGCGCCTGATTGCAGTGAAACTTCACGCTCTGCGGAGGTACCACCCAACAGTACAGCAACTTTATCAGTCATGATGTTCCTCCTCTTTATTCTGTGGTACCAGCTTCAGCTCGGCCAATTTGCGCGCAATTTTACCGACATTACCGGCTCCTTGCACCAACACTAGGTCATCATCTTGTAACAATTGTGCCAACGTCGCCGGTAGAGTGTCCACATCAGACACCAGGATCGGATCGAGTTTGCCGCGATTGCGAATAGTACGGCACAAACTGCGGCTATCAGCACCAGGGATCGCCGCTTCACCCGCAGGGTAAACATCCAGCATCAGCAAAACATCAACTTGTGACAACACATTGGCAAAATCATCATACAGATCACGAGTACGCGTATAACGATGCGGTTGGAACACCATCACCAAACGCTTACTTGGCCAACCGGCACGGGCAGCCTTGATAGTGGCATCCACTTCTGTCGGGTGGTGTCCGTAATCATCCACCAGCATCGCGCTGCCTGACGACTTATTGACCGCTGCCAGTGGGAATTCCCCCAAGAAATCAAAGCGGCGCCCTGTTCCCTGAAAACCCGCCAACGCACGCAGTATGGCGTCATCACTAATGCCTTCCTCTGTAGCCACGGCCACGGCGGCGGCGGCATTCAGCGCATTATGGCGGCCAGGGGCATTCAGGGTCACCGTCATTAGCGGTTTATCCTGGCGAATCAGCGTAAAATAGCCCTGCGGCCCAACCTGACGGTAGTTATCTACCCGCACATCAGCATCTTCGCTAAAACCATAAGTGGTGATATGACGCCCTACCCGAGGCAGTAACTCACGCACTACCGGGTCATCAATACACATCACTGCACGGCCATAAAACGGCAAATTATGCAGGAAGTTAATAAATGTCTGTTTCAGATTCTCGAAATTGCCCTGGTAAGTATCCATATGGTCAGCTTCGATATTGGTGACAATCGCCACCATCGGTTGCAGATGCAAGAATGACGCATCGCTCTCATCGGCTTCCGCTATCAAATAACGGCTGGATCCCAAACGTGCATGGGTACCTGCTGACTTCACCAACCCACCGTTGACAAAAGTCGGGTCAAGACCAGCTTCCGCATAAATACTGCTCACCATCGCCGTGGTGGTCGTTTTTCCGTGGGTACCGGCAATGGCAATACCATGACGATAACGCATCAACTCCGCCAGCATTTCAGCACGCTGGATCACCGGAATACGCGCCTCACGGGCGGCGACAATTTCCGGGTTATCAGCGGGAATAGCGGTGGAAACCACAACCACACTGGCATCCAACACATTTTCTGGCCGGTGATGGAAATAAATGGTCGCCCCAAGTTCACTCAATTGTTGAGTTACCGGATTAGGTGCCAAGTCGGAACCACTAATCTGGTAACCTTCATTAGCCAACACTTCGGCGATCCCCCCCATGCCAGCACCACCGATGCCAACAAAGTGAATGTGCCGAACGCGTCGCATCTCAGGCACGAAAGTACGTAGTTTCGCCAACTGTTGTGTATTCATCACTCTCTCTATTCGGGTTCTATCTGCGAACTCTATTGATACTCATTGCTGTTCAAGTTGCAGATGTTCTGACTGCAACTTGCCTAAACCCGGGTCTAACCTACTTCTCAACTAGCCCAGTAAAATATGCCATACATTTTGAATAACTTATTAAGCCCCTGCCAAGCGGGCAATTTCCGCCGCCACACGCTCGGTAGCATCCGGGATGGCGACCGCACGGGCCTTTTCCGCCATTGCCAATAACCTTGGGCGGTCCCAACTTGCCAGCAGTTCAGCCACCGCATCGGCAGTAAACTGCGGCTGTTCAATAATCTTCGCCGCACCCGCCTGCTCCAGCGGGCGAGCATTCCAGTATTGCTGGCGGTCTTTATGTTGGAATGGCACAAAAATGGCGGGTAAACCAGCCGCGGCCACTTCACTTACCGTCAATGCGCCAGAACGACATAACACGACGTCGGCCCAGGCATAAGCAGCAGCCATATCATCGATAAACTCGGTCACTTTATGCCCGGTTTGCCCTACCCGTTGGTAATCCTCTAATACCATTGGTAAAGCCCCCTTACCGACCTGGTGCCAGAGCGTTATTCTATCACCCAACAGTGCCGCGACTTCAGGAACGGTCTGGTTCAATATCCGAGCCCCTTGGCTGCCACCAATGACTAGCACTCGCGTCGGCCCATCCCGCCCACTCAAACGCTCTTCAGGAAGAGGCAACGCCAAAACATCAGTCCGCACCGGGTTACCAACCACTTCCGCATTGGGAAACGCACCGGGAAATGCCTGTAACACTTTCTTGGCTATCTTTGCCAGCCAGCGGTTGGTCAGGCCCGCGATACCATTTTGTTCATGCAACACCACCGGGATACCACACAACCAAGCCGCCAGACCACCAGGGCCGGAAACGTATCCCCCCATTCCCAGCACCACATCCGGTTGATAGCTGCGCATAATCGCCTTGGCCTCACCTACCGCACGCCAAATGCGTATTGGCGCCATTAATTGCGCCTTCAGCCCTTTACCGCGCAAGCCAGAGATATGGATAAAATCAATTTCGATCCCATGCTTAGGCACCAGATCTGCTTCCATTCGGTCTGCGGTACCCAACCAACGGACCTGCCAGCCCTGCGCCATCAGATGATGTGCAACTGCCAGCCCAGGGAAGACATGCCCCCCGGTACCACCTGCCATCACCATTAAACGCTTAGCTTTGCCACTCATCCGCTACCTCTTCACAAACGCCTGAGCTTTAGTCAGACGTGTTTCATAATCAATGCGTAACAACAGCACCAGTGCCGTCGACATAATCAACAGGCTTGAGCCACCATAACTGATCAGAGGTAACGTCAACCCCTTGGTGGGTAACATGCCCGCCGCTGCCCCAACGTTAACCAGTACTTGGAAACTGAACCAAACCCCGATAGCACATGCCAGAAAGCCAGAAAACCGCTGGTCAATCTGCAATGCTCTACGGCCAATCGACATGGCACGAAAGGCGACGAAGAATACCATTAACAGGACAAGAACCACACCGATATAGCCTAGTTCCTCACCTAAAATAGAGAAGATAAAGTCGGTATGGGCTTCTGGCAGATATTCCAGTTTCTGCACCGAGTTCCCCAGACCTTGACCCCAAAGCTCACCGCGGCCAAATGCCATCAATGATTGAGTTAACTGGTAACCACTACCAAACGGGTCAGCCCATGGATTCCAGAATGAGGTCACGCGACGCATACGGTAAGGTTCAGCAATGATCAGCAACCCTACAGCAAACACGCCGGAACCGATGATCGCCAGGAACTGCCACATTTTAGCACCAGCCAAAAACAGCATCGCCAGCGTGGTGATAAACAGCACCACTACCGTACCCAGATCCGGCTGTGCCAATAGCAATACCGCCAGAACCACCATCACACTCATCGGCTTACAGAAACCCCAGAAGTTAGTACGCACTTCTTCAACTTTGCGCACCAGATAACTTGATAGGTAACAAAACAGCGACAATTTGGATAATTCCGCCGGTTGAATGCGCAATGGACCGAGTGAAATCCAACGCGATGCGCCATTGACTGAACTACCCACCACCAACACAATGACCAACATCACCATTGAAACCAGCAGCATAACGTTGCTGTAACGCTGCCACACTTCCATGGGAATACGTAGCGTCACGATGGATAATGCAATGGCCAAACCAAGATAGAGCGCATCACGCTTGGCAAACAAAAAAGGATCATCAGCCAAGCGCTGGCCAATAGGCATCGAAGCCGACGTCACCATCACAAAACCAACAACCGACAGACCCAAGGTCAGCCACAACAGGGAACGGTCATACAGCACCATGTTGGCTGAATCGTGCTCACGCGAGCCCATTACCCAGTCTTTCAGTTTGTTAGTCAGGCCAAACGTCGGTATACGCAGCCTCATCCGCCAAGCTCCCGCGCCAGGCGAGCAAACTCGTTGCCACGCACTTCAAAATTACGGAACTGATCCAGGCTGGCACAGGCCGGTGATAACAACACCATATCGCCAGGTTTCACCTGACGGGCAATGACCTGCATGGACTGCTCCATGGTTTCAGTCAATAACGCTACGTCTGGCCGCAGCATTGTCAGCTGTGCGCCATCGCGCCCAAAACAGTACAGCCGCAGATTGTCACCCTGCAGATAACGCGCCAATAACGAGAAATCCGCCGACTTGCCATCCCCGCCCAGCAACAGGTGGAGCGTGCCGTCTACCTGCAAGCCATTCAGTGCCGCTTCAGTGCTGCCCACATTGGTCGCTTTTGAATCATTAATCCAGCGAACACCATGATGCTCCCACACCAGTTGGAAACGGTGTTGCAGGCCAGTAAAGGTCGTCAACGCATTCAAACTGGAGGTTCGTGGCAACTTGACGGCATCTGCCAAAGCCAGAGCAGCAAGCGCGTTGGTGTAGTTATGACGCCCCGCCAGTTTCATCTCACGGGTATTGAGAACTTTCTCGCCATTAACGCGCAGCCAGGTTTCACCCTGATAATGATTTAAATGATAATCACCCACATCAACCCCGAAACTGACACAGCGTTGGTCAGGCCCCTGAGCAGGCATAGTCAAGACATCATCCGCGTTTACGACACAAACCGCAGCATTTTCATAGACGCGTAATTTAGCATCATGATACTGCTGTAAACCATGTGGATAGCGATCCATATGGTCTTCGGTCACGTTGAGGATAGTGGCAGCAGCAGCATGTAAGCTCTTGGTGGTTTCCAGCTGGAAGCTCGACAGTTCCAACACATAAAGTTGGCAATCCTGGCGTAACAAATTAAGGGCTGGCAAGCCGATGTTACCCCCGACCCCCACGACCCAACCCGCAGCCTGCGCCATTTCGCCCACTAGGGTCGTCACGGTACTTTTGCCATTGGAGCCGGTGATCGCCACGATCGGTGCCTTGGCCTCACGGCAAAACAACTCCACATCACCGACAATTTCCACCCCGGCATCAACGGCAGCCTGCAAAGCGGGTGTTGTCAATGCGACACCTGGGCTAGCGACAATCAAATCCGCCGCCAGTAGCCATTGCAGATTTAAAGAGCCAAGATGCCGCTCGACGCTTGACGGGAGTTTATCCACCCCGGGTGGCGAAATACGGGTATCCATCACCTGCGGTATCACGCCGCGAGTCATAAAAAAATCAACACAGGAGAGGCCAGTTAAGCCTAACCCGATAATAACGACTTTTTTACCCTGATAATCCACCATAATCAGCGCACCTTCAGCGTCGCCAGGCCAATTAGCACCAGCATCAGCGAAATAATCCAGAAACGTACAATCACGCGGGGTTCTGGCCAGCCTTTCAATTCATAGTGATGGTGAATCGGTGCCATACGAAAAATACGTTGGCCACGGAGCTTGAATGATCCCACCTGTAAGATCACCGACAATGTTTCAACTACAAACACGCCCCCCATAATCACCAGCAAAAACTCTTGCCGTAACAGCACAGCAATGGTGCCCAGCGCCCCACCCAGCGCTAATGAGCCCACATCCCCCATAAACACTTGCGCCGGATAGGTGTTAAACCACAGGAAACCTAAACCGGCCCCAACAATTGCGGTACAAACGATAACCAGTTCACCGGCATGACGCAGATAAGGAATATGCAGATAGCTGGCAAAATTCATGTTACCGGTAGCCCAGGCCACCAACGCAAAACCAGCCGCAACCAATACGGTTGGCATAATTGCCAAGCCATCGAGGCCATCGGTGAGGTTAACTGCGTTACTGGTGCCCACAATCACAAAATACGCCAGCAACACATACAGCAAGCCAAGCTGTGGCACGATGTCCTTAAAAAATGGCACCACCAGCTCAGTGGCTGGCGTGTCTTTCCCAATGGCATACATGGTGAACGCTACAATCAGTGCAATCACCGATTGCCAGAAGTACTTCCAACGGGCAATCAACCCTTTGGTATCCTTGCGCACCACCTTGCGATAATCATCGATAAATCCAACGATACCGTAACCCACCAAGACAAACAGAACACACCACACGTAAGGATTGGAGGGGTAAGCCCACATCAGCACAGAAATAGTGATCGAGGTCAGGATCATGATCCCCCCCATCGTCGGCGTACCGCGTTTACTAAAATGCGACTCTGGCCCATCGTTACGCACCACCTGACCAAAGGAGAGCTCCTGCAACCGTTTGATCACCCGCGGCCCCATCCATAAAGAGATAAACAGCGCAGTCAACAGGCTGACAATGGCTCTGAACGTCAGATAAGAAAAGACGTTAAAACCTGAGTGATATTTGACCAAGTACTCAGCCAACCAAACTAACATGGTGCTTTCTCCTGTAACGCGCGTACTACCTGCTCCATTGCGGCACTACGTGAACCTTTGATTAACACGGTAATTACCGCATGTGCTGACAGTAATTCCGCTACTCGCGCGATCACTGCACTCTGATCCTGATAATGCTCACCGTTACCTGCGGCAGAACTCAGTATGCTACTCAACTTACCGACACTGATGACTTTATCGATACCCGCCAACTTGACAGCTTCACCGACCTGGCGGTGGCAAGCTTCAGCTTCAGTACCCAGCTCAGCCATATCACCCACCACCATCACGCGATAACCCGGCATCTCTGCCAAAACCTGTGCCGCCGCCTTCATGGAACCGACATTGGCGTTATAGCTGTCGTCCAGCAGCAGTTTGCCTTCCGCCAACATCACGGGGAATAAACGCCCCGGCACCGCCTGAAGCTGTTTCAACCCTGCGCTCACCGCCGCCAACGGGGCACCCACTGACATCGCCAAGGCCGCTGCCGCCAACGCATTGGCCACATTATGGCGACCCGGTAATGGCAACGTAATAGCGGTTGTACCAAATGGACTGTGTAAGGTGAAATCGGTCACACCGCCTTGCACCTGAATATCGCTGGCAAAAAAATCCACCGACTCCGCTGCCTGTGGGGAAAAACGCCACACTGTCTGCCCCTGCAACTGATGTTGCCAGTGTTGCCAGTCGTTATTCTCGGCATTGATGATCGCTACACCATCGGTTGGCAAACCCGAAAAGATCTCCCCTTTCGCTTGCGCCACCCCAGCCAGTGAACCGAAGCCTTCAAGATGTGCAGCTGACAGATTATTGACCAGTGCACTCTGCGGTTGCGTCAGTGCAGTGGTATAAGCAATCTCACCAATGTGGTTTGCACCCAATTCGATCACGGCAAAATCATGCTGTGGCTGCAAACGCAATAATGTTAACGGCACACCGATATCATTGTTAAAGTTACCTGCGGTATACAGCACCTCACCGCACTGACGCAGAATGGCCGCCGTCATTTCCTTCACGGAAGTCTTACCCGATGACCCGGTCAGTGCTACCACTTTGGCTGGCACCTGCTGACGCACCCAGGCAGCCAACTGCCCCAACGCTAAACGGGTATCGTTCACCACCAGTTGCGGGACCCCCACCAATAAGCGCTTACTCACCAGCAGAGCCCCGGCGCCCGCGGTTACCGCATCGTTGGCAAAGTCATGAGCGTCGAAACGCTCCCCTTTTAATGCCACAAACAGGCAACCAGGCGTCACCTGACGAGTATCGGTTGTCACCTCAGTAATTTGGCCATCGTCACCGATCAACTCGGCATCCAATACTGCCGCCAATGTCTGAAGAGTTAGCGTGATCATACCAGTAACCCCAGCAAGCGTGCGACCGTGGTACGATCGGAGTAATCCAACCGACGGTTCCCCACCAGTTGGTAATCCTCGTGGCCTTTCCCTGCCACCAATACCACATCTTGTTGTTTTGCTTGCATAATGGCACTGGTCACCGCTTCTGCACGGCCATGAATCACCTGCACACGCCCAGCATCAAGCAATCCGGCCAGAATATCGTTGATAATCGACTGCGGTTCTTCAGTACGTGGGTTATCATCGGTCACCACCACTCGATCAGCGAACTGCTCAGCAATGGCTCCCATAAGTGGGCGCTTACCTTTGTCGCGATCTCCCCCACAACCAAACACGCACCACAGTTGCCCCTGGCAGTGCAAGCGAGCAGCCTGTAAGGCTTTTTCCAGTGCATCAGGGGTGTGGGCATAATCCACCACTACCGTTCCTTTGCCTGGCGCATTAAACACTTCCATACGGCCACAAACCGGTTGCAATTGATCGGCCGACTTAACCAACTCATCAAGGGGATAGTCCAGCGACAGCAGCGTCGCCAAGGCCAGAATCAGGTTGCTCACATTGAATGCCCCCATCAGGCGGCTTTCTATCTTTCCATCACCCCAACTTGAGCTGAAATGGAAGGTGGCACCATTGTCGTGGTAATTTACCAGGGTAGTTTTCAGCCAACGACGAGCGTTGCCTGATGGCAGTTGATCTTCCATGGTAACAGCCACTGCATTTGGCAGTTTTGCGAGCCAGCGTTGCCCCACGGGATCATCAGCATTGATAATCATCTGCCCCACTTGATGGCCTGCGAACAGTGACCATTTAGCGGCTTCGTAACTGCCCATATCGCCATGGTAATCCAGGTGATCACGGCTCAAATTAGTGAATACGGCGGCAGCAAAGGGCAGCGCGGCCACACGGTGCTGCACCAAACCATGGGAAGAGACCTCCATTGCCGCCAAGGTGGCACCTTGTTCCACCAGGTCGCTCAGTACATGCTGTACATCAACCGCTGAACCGGTGGTATTTTCAGTGGGACAAACCTGGCCCAACAAACCATTCCCCACCGTTCCCATAACCGCAGCGGTTTCACCCAACAACTGACTCCATTGGGCCAGCAATTGCGTGGTGGTGGTTTTGCCGTTGGTGCCAGTCACACCAATTAAACGCAGACGCTCGGCGGGTTGATGGTAAAAACGCCCAGCCAGCGCCGACAGGCGTTGGTTGAGTTGGCTCAGATAAATCACCGGTACGCCATGGATTTGGCAAAGGGTACCATCTTCAGCCTGGCCCTCTGCCTCGGCAATAATGGCGGCAACGCCTTGCGCGATAGCTTGCGGAATATAACTGCGACCATCCGTTTGATGACCGACAACAGCAACAAACAGATCCCCGGCAGCTGCTATACGGCTGTCGAGTATCATCTCTTTAAGCTGGCACGCCGGTGCTTCTGGCACCCACGGCGCGAGCAAATCGCGCAAATTACGTTCTGCCACCTGGACCCTCTTTTTTATTGTTAATAACCAGTTCGCTTTTATCACCGGCAGGCAGAGCATCAGGCTGAATATTCATGATCCGTAATACTCCCCCCATGATGGCTCCAAACACCGGTGCAGAAATTGCACCACCATAATAACTCCCACCCTGCGGGTCATTGATGACCACCACCAGCGCAAAACGAGGTTGACTTGCCGGTGCCACACCGGCGGTATAGGCGATATATCTGTCCACATATTTGCCATCCGGCCCAACCTTCTTGGCGGTACCCGTCTTGATGGCAATACGATAGCCTTTGATGGCAGCCCTTGTCCCACCACCACCGGGTAACGCCACACTTTCCATCATGTGCATCACGGAACGCACTGTAGACTCAGGAAAAACTCGCTCACCAGCAACAGGAGGGTCAACTCTGGTGATCGACAGTGGGCGATAAATGCCCAGACTGCCGATCGTGGCATAGACTCGCGCTAACTGTAACGGTGTTACCATTAGCCCGTAGCCGAAAGAGAAGGTGGCCCTCTCTATGTCAGACCACCGTTGTTTTTTTGGGTATAAGCCACTGCTTTCTCCGACCAGCCCCAAGTTGGTCGTTTTTCCCAAACCAAAACGTGAGTAAGTATCTACTAACGCTGAGGAGGGCATCGCTAACGCCAGTTTTGAAACACCAACGTTACTCGACTTCTGTAAGATCCCGGTCAACGTCAATTCCGAATAGCGGGCCACATCTTTAATTTCATGGCCACTGATGCGATAAGGAATGGTATCGAGCACGCTGTTTTCTTTCACTACGCCATGCTGCAATGCCGTCATTACCACCATCGGTTTCACGGTAGAACCAGGCTCAAAAATATCGGTTATCGCACGGTTACGCATGGTATCTTTCGGCGTACCGGCCATATTGTTCGGGTTATAGGAAGGGCTATTGGCCATCGCCAGCACTTCACCGGTGTTAACATCCACCAATACCGCAGTACCTGACTCTGCCTTGTTGAAGGCGACGGCATTATCCAGCTCACGGTAAACCAGCGCCTGCAAACGCTCATCAATGCTTAATGCCAAGTTGTGCGCTGCTTGGCTATCAACAGAATCGATATCCTCAATAACACGCCCATAGCGGTCTTTACGTACAGTACGTTCACCAGGTTGCCCGGTCAGCCAGCGATCGAAGCTCTTCTCAACCCCTTCTATGCCGGCACCATCGATGTTGGTGACGCCGATGATATGTGCGGTGACTTGTCCTGCCGGGTAATAACGGCGTGACTCTTGGCGCAGATAGATACCAGGCAGTTTCAACTTGTGAATATAGTCACCAATAGCCGGATCAACCTGACGCGCCAGATAGACAAAACGCCCATTAGGGTTGGCATTAATCCGTTTGGCGAGTTGGTCCAGTGGGATTTTTAACGTATCGGAAAGCGCCTTCCACCGCGAATCCAGCGTGATACCACCACGCTCGTTAAGCTCCTTGGGGTCGGCCCAGATAGCATTCACCGGTACGCTGACGGCCAGTGGGCGACCAGAGCGATCACTGATCATACCACGTGCTGTTGGAACCTCTTGCACGCGCAGAGAACGCATATCGCCTTGTTTCACCAGTTGTTCGGGGTTGATCACTTGCAAATAAGTCATACGCAACACCAACCCCACCAGCGCGAACAAGATACAACTGCATAGCAACGCAAAACGCCAGTTAACAAAACTGGCCTGCTCTTCCTGGCGTTTCAATTTACCGGGGCTTACAGCTTTCATGCGTTACCTTTTACTCCAATTCAGCCAAACCATTCACGGTTTAACAATGATATTTTCCTGCGATGGATCAACATGTTGCATCTGCAGTTTTTCAGTGGCGATCCGCTCAACACGACTATGATCACCCAGTGCATTCTCTTCCAAAATCAGATTGCGCCACTCAATATCCAGCGCATCTTTCTCCAGCACCAGTTGTTCACGCTCAGCTGTCAGTAAACGGGTACGGTGCGCGGTAGTGACCACAAACATGGCTGAAACCATTACTGCAACTAATAAAATCAACGGGATCTTGGCATTACGCAGTAAATCACCGCCAATTACACCTGCCAGGCTGTGACGCTCATTGCCAATCACGCCGGCAACCTCTCAGCAACTCGCAGCACCGAGCTACGCGCTCGAGGGTTTTCCGCCACTTCCATTTCAGAGGGCATCATTTTGCCCAACGTTTTCAGCGTGCGCCCGCCCATCTCACGTAACTGTGCTTCCGTCAGCGGAATACCTGCTGGCACTTGCGCACCACGACTGTGATGACGCATAAAACGTTTGATGATGCGGTCTTCCAAAGAATGAAAACTGATGACGGATAAACGACCTTGTGGTGCCAGCACCGCCAGCGCCCCATTCAGCGCCCGTTCAATCTCTTCCAACTCACTGTTGATGTAGATACGGATGGCCTGGAAACTACGTGTAGCTGGGTGTTTATGCTTTTCACGAATCGGGCTAGCATTAGCGATCAGATCGGCCAATTGTTTGGTACGCGTCATGGGTTCTTGGCGATTTCTCTCCACAATGGCGCGAGCAATACGCTTGGCAAAACGCTCTTCACCAAAGGTTTTCAACACCCAGGCGATATCATCAGCCTCGGCCCTCATTAACCACTCAGCAGCAGATTGACCGCTGGAAGGGTCCATACGCATATCCAACGGTCCATCACGCATAAAGGAGAACCCGCGCTCGGCATCATCTAATTGTGGCGAAGAGACCCCCAAGTCGAGCAGCACACCATCAATTTTGCCCACCAGATCCCGTGTTTGCACATAACTCAATAAATCGGAAAACGGGCCATGTATGATAGTAAAACGGTTATCTTCAATAAGTTGGGCCGCTGCAATCGCCTGTGGATCGCGATCAATCGCCAACAGTTGCCCCTCCGGCCCCAATTGGGACAGAATCAGACGGGAATGACCACCGCGGCCAAAAGTACCGTCGATGTATATACCGTTACTGCGAATGTTGAGACCATTCACGGCCTCATCCAACAGTACGGTTTTATGTTCATAACTTGCTAACATGCTTATAGTGACAAGTCCTGTAGCCGCTCAGACAATGGTTCCTGAGCGAACTGTTCAGCGTCGATATCATCCTTGACTTGTTGATACCAGGTCTGTTCATCCCACAGTTCAAACTTGTTGAACTGCCCAACCAGCATCACTTCTTTGGTGAGCCCGGCATGTTGGCGCAGCGTACTGGCTAACAACAACCGACCGGCATTATCCATCTGACACTCACTGGCATGCCCCAAAAGTAAGCGCTGGACGCGACGCTCTGCGGGATTCATGCTCGAAAGACGGGACAATTTTTGCTCAATAATTTCCCACTGGGATAGTGGATAAAGCAGCAGACAGGGCTGATGGAGGTCGATGGTGCAAACCATTTGACCTTGCGACTCCTCATTCAGTAAATCCCGATAACGGGTTGGTACGGCAAGCCGACCTTTACTGTCGAGGTTAACCATCGTTGCCCCACGGAACATACCCGATCTACCCCCCTACGACCCTTTTCACCACTTTACACCACAATTTCCCACATAAGTGAGTTTACGGAGGGTATGAAAACCTTGTCAAGCCAGAGCAGTAGCGGTTTGGCAATATTTCTATCTTCATTCTGGGGGCTGGTTCACGGAAGGAACATTATTTGTTGAAGGTACGTAAATTAACACCATGATTAAATAGAGAAATTTTAAAATCGCAAAAAAACGACGAAAAAAAATACAATCTAGTCATTAAATAACTCATGACCTTCTTCTGTAATCCTGGTCTGATTTTCACCCTAACAGGATCAATCTCTCCCCTTCCAGTCATCTATCCCCCGGTTAATTACACGGTTCTACTTGTTACAATCATCAGGTTTAACAATTTGTTAGGAACTTGCTTCGTCGCGAAGCCGCATAAACTTGCAACCCGCTAAATGAGATAAATCCCAGTGGAAAACAATTAGTTACAATTAAGGGCAAATTATCTTACTTATTTTTTGGAAATCACCCCATTTGCCCTATCAACCCTGAGCAAATTCTCGCTGCTGTCTTACAAGAATCTGCCAAGTCGCCCCCCGCTGCTTAGGTGACGACGAAACTATCCTACTCCGATTGATTTACTTACGGCTCAGGCTACCACGCCGGAACAAATTACGACGGATACTCGTCATACCTGGCTTGGGTTTACGGGGCTCATCAAGACTGGCCAACACCAGTTCCAATACCCGCTCAGCCACCTCGCGATGCCGCTGAGCAACAGCAAGCACGGGGCACTCCAAGAAATCCAGCAATTCATGATCGCCAAAGGTGGCAATCGCCAACTCTGTCGGCAAGCGCCCGTACTGTTTCAAGGTCACATCCATGACCCCCTGCAACAAAGAGAACGAGGTGGTAAACAACGCCTGTGGCATCGGATGCGTTTTCAACCACTCTGCAAACAGTGCCCCAGAGGCTTCGCGTTCATAACTGTTGGCATAGAGATAGTCCACCTGGCGTTCATCATCCTGCCAAGCTTGGCGAAAACCTTGCTCACGCAGGAAACTGACCGAAAGCTCAGGTAACGCCCCCAGATAAAGCACCGATTTGGCAGGAAAGGCTCGTAATTCTTGCGCCAAGGCAAAAGCATCTTCCTGATCAGCCCCCACCACGCTGATAAAATGTTCTCTGTCCAAGGCGCGATCCAACGCGATAATCGGAAAAGGATCATTAGCCCAGCGTTGATAAAAAGGGTGCTCCGGCGGTAATGCCGTAGAAACGATAACCGCATCCACCTGACGTTGCAGCAGATGCTCAATACAACGCATCTCATTATCGGGTTGATCTTCTGAACAGGCGATCAACAATTGATAACCACGTTGACGCGCTTGCCGTTCGAGATAATTAGCAATACGGGTATAACTGGTATTTTCAAGGTCGGGTATCACCAAACCGATTGAACGGGTTCTACCCGCGCGCAACCCAGCCGCAACCGCATTGGGGTGATAATTATGCTCCCTGACCACAGCCATCACTTTCTCGACGGTTTTATCGCTGACGCGATACTGCTTCGCCTTGCCATTGATGACATAACTGGCCGTAGTGCGCGAAACACCGGCGAGCCGCGCGATTTCATCCAGTTTCACGTTAACCCCTTTAATAGCGCTGCAAATAGAACTGAAAATTGTGGAATTGTCTTTCCCTATGACTTCCTGATTGCAATCTACAAACGGTGATTTGTAACAGGCAGGATAAATAATCCCCTAAATTACAGTGGTTATTCAAACCACACTTTGCGATCTAACAGCAGAAAACTCCCGCTCGCAACTGCTTTTGCAGCAAGGCACCAACAAACAGGGAAAAAACCAATAAAAACAGGGGATGGCAAGCCACCCCCTGAAATAGAATTTGCCCAGTCTCACTCAAAGCGACAATCTCTTAGGCTGCGCCGACAATGCGCCGTGAGCACCGCTGGTGACCAACGAGGTAACTCAGCCTAACTGCAACTTGAATCAGCCAGGGATTTGTTGAGCCGTGTTAGCGCATAATCTTGTCACCACGGGAGACACCAACAATCCCCGAGCGCGCCACTTCAACAATTTCCGCTACATCGCGCACTGCGTTGAGAAATGCATCCAGCTTTTCGCTCGTACCGGCCAGTTGTACCGTGTAAAGCGCCGCAGTCACATCAACGATCTGACCACGGAAGATATCAGTACTACGTTTAACCTCTTCCCGTCCATAACCGTTGGCTTGCAGTTTCACCAGCATGATTTCACGTTCAACATGAGACCCAGGAAGAAGTTCAGTAACACGCAGCACATCCACCAGTTTGTGTAGTTGCTTCTCGATCTGTTCCAGGACTTTTTCATCCCCAACCGTCTGGATCGTCATACGTGACAATGTCGGATCATCGGTAGGTGCAACCGTCAAACTTTCGATATTGTAACCACGTTGGGAGAACAGCCCGACCACTCGGGACAAGGCACCAGATTCGTTTTCCAGTAATACAGATAAGATACGGCGCTTCATCAGGTTCTCTCCGTTTTGCTTAACCACATGTCATCCATGCTTCCGCCGCGAATCTGCATTGGATAAACATGTTCCGTTTCATCGACGGTGATATCGACAAACACCAGACGCTGTTTCTCAGCTAATGCCTGTGCCAACTTGCTTTCCAGTTCATCCGGCGTTTGGATGGCAATACCGACATGACCGTAAGCCTCCGCCAGCTTGACAAAATCAGGCAGTGAATCCATGTAAGACTGTGAATGACGTCCAGAATAGATCATGTCCTGCCACTGCTTGACCATACCGAGATAACGGTTATTCAAGTTAACCACCACCACCGGCAAATTGTATTGCAACGCGGTGGAAAGCTCTTGAATGTTCATCTGAATACTGCCGTCGCCAGTCACACACACTACCGTTTCGTCGGGTAGCGCCAGTTTCACGCCAAGTGCTGCTGGCAGGCCAAAGCCCATGGTTCCCAGGCCACCGGAATTAATCCAACGGCGAGGTTTATCGAACTGATAATAGAGCGCGGCAAACATCTGATGTTGCCCCACATCTGAAGTCACATAGGCTTCACCTTTGGTCAGGCGGTATAGCGTTTCAATCACTGCTTGAGGTTTGATGGTGCCACTGTTTTTGTCATAACTCAGGCAATCTTGCGCTCGCCACTGCTCAATGGTTTTCCACCAGTCACACAGCGCATCAACGTCTTGCCCTTTACCATCTTGCGGCAACAGATCCAACATTTGTGTCAGTACCTGCTTGGCATCCCCGACGATCGGAATATCGGCATCTACGGTCTTTGAAATGGAAGTCGGATCGATATCAATATGTAACACGGTGGCATTCGGACAATAGGTGGCCAGATTGTTGGTAGTTCGATCATCAAAACGCACCCCGACGGCGAAAATCACGTCTGAATGGTGCATGGCATTATTTGCCTCATAGGTGCCGTGCATTCCCAGCATACCCACGCTTTGACGATGTGCCCCCGGGAATGCCCCTAATCCCATCAAGGTACAGGTCACCGGTAAGTTCAGAGTTTCTGCCAGTTGCAGCAGCTCTTCATGACAGGCTGAATTAATTGCCCCGCCACCCACGTACATAATCGGTTTTTTAGCCGCCAGAATAGTCTGTAATGCCCGCTTTATCTGTCCTCGGTGACCTTGTACCGTCGGGTTATAAGAACGCATGCTGATATCTTGCGGGTAGGAATAAGGCATTTTAACGGCGGGAGAGACAACATCCTTGGGTAGGTCGACAACCACTGGCCCTGGACGCCCGGTAGCCGCCAGATAGAACGCTTTTTTCAATACCGTAGGGATATCTTCGGCACGCTTGACCAGGAAACTGTGTTTCACTATCGGGCGGGAGATCCCCACCATGTCGCACTCCTGAAAAGCATCATAACCAATCAGTGAAGTGGGAACCTGGCCGGAAAGGACCACCAGCGGAATGGAGTCCATATAAGCGGTGGCAATCCCGGTAATCGCGTTGGTGGCACCGGGGCCAGAGGTGACCAGCACCACCCCTACTTTGCCCGTTGCGCGCGCATAGCCGTCAGCCATGTGCACCGCCCCCTGCTCATGCCGCACCAGAATATGGTCAATCCCACCAACCGTATGCAAGGCGTCATAGATATCGAGCACCGTCCCGCCCGGATAGCCGAATATATGCTGAACGCCCTGATCAATTAATGATCGGACTACCATCTCAGCTCCTGACAACATTTCCATGGGTTTGCCTCCAGGCTTACAGAGCTTATCTGACGCTAAAACATAGCGCCCGTTACGGGGAATTACCCCAAAATATTATATATCCCCGTCACCATTCAAGCGGCTAGGGTTGTCGGCCGCAATCTGCATAAGCCTGAATACTTAATTAACACAATAAACCGGATTGACCAAGCACAGACCTCATCCATTGGTGGCCCTTATCACGCTCGGCAGACTCATGCCAAGAAAGATAACAGGTCACACTGTTTTTTTCCCAAGGTAATGCCAGCAATTTTAAGTTCAGCTCTTTGGCATGTTGCTCAGCAAACCAACGTGGGGTAATGGCTACCATTTCGGTCATTGCCACGATATTCAGTACACTGAACAGATCGGTACATTGCTGGGTAATGCTTCTTTGTAAAGCAGTATCAAGATAGTAGGGTTTACTGAAAGAGCAAAAGCGATCCATAGAGATGACGGCATGCTGCTCAGCGAGCATTTCCTCTTGCGTCACACTGCCCGCCAAGCGCGAGTGTGATTTAGCCGCTACCAGAGTGAGCTCATCGTCAAATAACGCGATACTTTTCAGTTCCGCATGCCCAAAATGGGTATAAGCGATCACAAACTCCGTTTCCTGATAACGTAATTGATGTTCGATATTATGGTTCAGATAAGACTGAGTCTGCAGTTGCACGCCCGGAGCCATTTCTTTGATACTATTAATTATTTTTGCAGTTAATCGAATATCCAATGGGCTGCAGATCGAGAGTTTGAAATGACGCTGACTGCTCAAAGCATCGAACCCAACGCCAGGCAATTCATTCTGCACCAGTTGCAACGCCTGGCGCACTGGGCCGAAGAGTTGATATGCACGTCTGGTGGGTTTTATGCCACGACCAAAGCGCACAAAAAGCTCATCATTGAACATCACCTTCAAGCGTGCCACTGCGTTACTCACCGCTGGTTGTGACATCCCTAATGAATTTGCCGCCCGTGTAATATTTTGCATTTGCATGACTGCATCAAAAACCGTCAGTAAATTAAGATCAACACCGCGCAAATTAATATCACTGGTCTTTTTTAATAAAATATCTTCTGAATTATTTTCGGACATTTCTAACCCCACTAAGTCCCATGCAGGTAATTATCAACATCTGACAGGAATAATATACTCAAGGTAACACCTAATCATTCCAACGCCATATGCTTGTTATACTTCAATTTGCCTGTACATTAGCGACATTCGAATCTACCACCGGTAAATTCATCACCCTAGGCACTCAGCTATCATGCTCTTGGACTTATAAAACCTCACCCTGATGCTCTCCATAGGTTAGCGCCAGCGCGGTTAAAATCGGCACTTGCTCGATCTTAACGACACTTAACGCCTTCCTATTAGTTCGAATTATTTAGTCTATATAGATATAAATAACTGATATAAAAAGCCAACTGATTGATGCTATCAATATAATTACTTGCGAAATTATACACATCGATCAGACTTACTCGATTTTTTGCTAATAGGAATTTAAACGCTGCCGCATTGATAATCAATCAAATAGCACAACATTCGTGTCATTTATGCTAAAAAAATCGCAATTTTAATTTTATTCCCATACCAAAATTGATGTAAATAGCAAACTGGCGACAAAAAATTAATAAATCACTCCGCTCCCTTGTTCAATCATCTCCTGCTGAAATAGTGTAAAACACGCTTTTTCATAGCTTAAAAAAACGCCACCTCAAAAGCATCAGCGAGATGAGTGAAGCCCATATTCCACTTTTTACACGCTTTTTTTCAATCATAAGTTGACATCGTACAGTCAATAAAGTATCAAATTAGGCAACGAAATATTTTTGAGAAGCTGACTGCTATGATCCGTTTTCACCGTCTACTAAGCCTACTACTAAACGCATTTTCTTTGCGCGGTATGCTGGTGGACGAGGTTCAAAGCTAACTCAGTCCAACCACTGTAGAAACCCGCGCTAATGCGCGGGTTTTTTTTTACCCGCTTAGCGTGAAAAAACACGACAAGGAACCAGCAGATGAGCCAACAAGTCATTATTTTCGATACCACATTGCGTGATGGAGAACAGGCACTGCAAGCCAGCCTGAGCGTTAAGGAAAAGATCCAGATCGCCATGGCGCTTGAGCGAATGGGGGTTGATGTGATGGAGGTCGGTTTTCCGGTCTCCTCACCAGGGGATTTTGAATCAGTACAAACCATCGCCCGTCAGATTAAAAATAGCCGAGTTTGCGGCTTGGCTCGTTGTGTCGATAAAGATATTGATGTCGCCGCTGAAGCATTACGCGTTGCCGAGGCATTTCGTATTCATGTGTTCCTGGCCACGTCTACCCTTCATATTGAATCAAAATTAAAACGTTCTTTCGATGAAGTCCTGGATATGGCCATTCGTTCCGTCAAACGAGCGCGCAACTATACCGATGATGTTGAATTCTCTTGTGAAGATGCGGGCCGTACTCCCATTGACAATTTGTGTCGCGTGGTAGAAGCCGCCATCAACGCCGGGGCGACGACTATCAACATTCCCGATACGGTCGGTTACACAACCCCCAATCAGTTTGGTGGCATTATCACTACCTTGTATGATCGCGTACCCAATATTGATAAGGCTATTATTTCTGTCCATTGCCACGATGACCTGGGCATGGCAGTAGGCAACTCTATTGCAGCAGTGCAGGCTGGGGCCCGTCAGGTTGAAGGGACCTTGAACGGCATTGGCGAGCGCGCCGGCAACTGTTCATTGGAAGAAGTGATCATGGCGATCAAAGTGCGCTCTGACCTCATGAAGGTGCACACCAACATCAACCACCAGGAAATTTACCGTACCAGCCAGTTAGTCAGTCAGTTATGTAATATGCCGATCCCGGCTAACAAGGCGATTGTGGGTGCCAACGCTTTTGCACACTCTTCCGGCATTCACCAAGATGGTGTCCTGAAGAACCGTGAAAATTACGAAATCATGACACCGCAAACCATCGGTCTGAAAGATGTGCAGTTAAATTTGACTTCACGTTCAGGCCGTGCGGCGGTAAAACACCGTATGGAAGAGATGGGCTATAAGGAGCAAGATTACGATCTGGACGATCTGTACAGCGCATTTTTGCAATTGGCCGACAAAAAAGGCCAGGTGTTTGATTACGATCTGGAAGCCTTGGCCTTCATCAATAAACAACAGGAAGAGCCAGAGCATTTCCGTCTGGAATATTTCAGTGTGCAGTCTGGCAGCAGCATAATGGCTACCGCATCTGTCAAAATGATGTGCGGCGATAAAGAGATAGCAGAAGCCGCGACGGGTAACGGTCCAGTGGATGCCGTCTACCAAGCGATTCACCGCATTACTGAATACCCGATTGAACTGGTAAAATATCAGCTCACCGCTAAGGGGCAGGGGCGAGATGCATTGGGGCAGGTTGATATCGTGGTCTCTTATCAAGGTCGCCGCTTCCATGGCGTCGGCTTGGCGACAGACATTGTGGAGTCCTCAGCCAAAGCAATGATGCACGCATTAAATAGTATCTGGCGCTCACAGCAGGTCGAAAAAGAGAAACAGCGTCTGCTGCAAACTAAACAGTAAAATAATCAGGAAACCATGTGAACATGACAAAGACTTACCATATTGCCGTCTTGCCCGGAGATGGCATCGGCCCAGAAGTAATGGTTCAGGCACATAAGGTGCTGGACGCAGTTCGCGAACGTTTTGGCATCCGCATTACCACTGACGAATATGATGTTGGTGGCGCGGCTATCGATCACCATGGCACTCCCCTGCCCGCGGCGACCTTGAGCGGCTGTGAGCAAGCTGATGCCATTCTGTTCGGTTCCGTCGGTGGCCCCAAGTGGGAACATCTGCCACCCGCAGAGCAACCTGAACGGGGTGCGCTGCTACCGTTGCGTAAACACTTTAAACTGTTCAGTAACCTGCGCCCTGCGCGGCTGTACCAAGGTTTGGAGGAGTTCTGCCCGCTCCGCGCCGATATTTCTGCACGTGGCTTCGATATTCTGTGCGTTCGTGAACTGACCGGGGGTATCTACTTTGGCCAGCCGAAAGGACGTGAAGGGCAAGGGATGCACGAGCGTGCGTTTGATACCGAGGTGTATCACCGCTTTGAGATAGAGCGTATCGCCCATATCGCCTTTGAAGCTGCCCGTAAGCGCCGCAGTAAAGTGACGTCCATTGATAAAGCCAACGTACTGCAAAGTTCGATTCTGTGGCGTGAAGTGGTCACCCAAGTGGCAAAGGATTATCCCGATGTCTCGCTGTCGCATATGTATATCGACAACGCCACCATGCAGTTAGTGAAAGATCCTTCGCAGTTTGATGTGTTGCTCTGTTCCAACCTGTTCGGCGATATCCTGTCGGATGAGTGCGCCATGATCACCGGCTCAATGGGCATGTTGCCTTCTGCCAGCCTCAACGAGCAAGGTTTTGGCCTATTTGAACCCGCTGGGGGGTCTGCTCCTGACATCGCAGGTAAAAATATTGCCAACCCAATAGCACAAATTCTGTCTGCGGCCCTGTTGCTGCGTTACAGCCTGGGTGCAGATGAAGCGGCAGATGCTATTGAGCGCGCGATCAATCAGGCATTGGAACAGGGTTACCGTACTGCCGATTTGGCTGGTGCAGGTAAAGCAGTAGGGACAAATGAAATGGGCGATATCATTGCTCGTTTAGTGGCTCAAGGGGCATAAATCATGGCCAAAACCTTATATCAAAAATTATACGACGCTCATGTCGTCCATGAAGCGCCAAACGAAACCCCGTTGCTCTATATCGACCGCCATCTGGTGCATGAAGTCACCTCTCCGCAGGCATTCGATGGTCTGCGCGCCATGGGGCGTAAAGTGCGTCAGCCAGGCAAAACCTTTGCCACCATGGATCATAACGTTTCAACCCAGACCAAAGATATCAATGCCAGTGGTGAAATGGCGCGTATTCAGATGCAAGAGTTGATGAAGAACTGCGCAGAATTCGGTATTTCACTGTATGACCTGAACCACCCTTTCCAAGGGATAGTGCATGTAATCGGCCCTGAGCAGGGGATGACGCTGCCAGGGATGACCATCGTCTGTGGCGACTCACATACGGCAACCCACGGAGCCTTTGGTGCATTAGCCTTTGGTATCGGCACCTCTGAAGTTGAACACGTATTGGCTTCTCAGACCTTGAAACAGGGCCGAGCCAAGGCGATGAAAATTGAAGTAACTGGCGACGCCGCGCCAGGCATTACGGCCAAAGATATAGTCCTGGCGGTCATCGGCAAAATTGGCAGTGCCGGTGGCACAGGCCATGTTGTCGAGTTCTGTGGTAAAGCCATCGAAAGCTTAAGCATGGAAGGCCGTATGACGCTGTGTAATATGGCAATAGAAATGGGGGCCAAGGCAGGTTTGGTTGCACCAGACGACACCACGTTCGATTACCTCAAAGGGCGTCAATTCTCCCCAACAGGTGAAAACTGGGAGCAGGCAGTGGCCTATTGGCGCGCTCTGAAATCTGACGCGGATGCCAAGTTTGATACCGTGGTGAGCTTGCGTGCAGAAGAGATCGCCCCCCAAGTCACCTGGGGAACCAACCCAGGCCAGGTCATTGCCATCGATCAGGTGATCCCTGCCCCTGAGTCATTCAGTGACCCGGTTGAACGTGCTTCTGCCGAGAAAGCACTGGCTTATATGGATCTGAAAGCCGGCATCAAATTGACCGACGTGCCAATCGACAAAGTCTTCATCGGCTCCTGTACCAATTCACGTATTGAAGATCTGCGTGCCGCTGCCGCTATTGCCAAAGGGCGCAAAGTCGCCGCTGGTGTGCAAGCCATTGTGGTACCCGGCTCTGGCCCAGTAAAAGCGCAGGCCGAAAAAGAAGGTCTGGACAAGATCTTTATCGAAGCCGGTTTTGAATGGCGTTTGCCTGGTTGCTCTATGTGCCTGGCGATGAACAATGACCGCCTGAATTCAGGTGAACGTTGTGCCTCTACCAGCAACCGTAACTTCGAAGGGCGTCAGGGCCGTGGTGGACGTACCCATCTGGTCAGCCCGGCAATGGCGGCTGCCGCTGCTGTTAGCGGCCATTTTGCCGATATTCGTGAATTGCACTAAGGAGCACCATCATGGCTAAATTTACTCAACATACTGGCTTGGTGGTCCCTCTGGATGCAGCCAATGTCGATACCGATGCCATTATCCCGAAACAGTTTCTGCAAAAAGTCACGCGTACTGGCTTTGGTCAACACCTGTTCAACGACTGGCGCTTTCTGGATGATGCCGGTCAGCAACCCAACCAGGAGTTTGTCCTGAACCAACCCCGCTATAAGGGAGCCAGCATCCTGTTAGCGCGTGAAAACTTCGGTTGTGGCTCATCCCGCGAACATGCGCCATGGGCTTTGGCCGATTACGGTTTCAAAGTAGTGATCGCACCGAGTTTCGCGGATATTTTTTACGGTAATGCCTTCAACAGCCAACTGTTACCCGTCAGGTTGAGTGAGCAAGATGTCGACACCTTATTCAAACTGGTGGCCGAGCAAGAGGGTTGCGAGTTTGTCGTCGATCTGGAAAACCAGACAGTGACAGCAGGAGGTAAAAGTTACCCGTTTGAGATCGACAGCTTCCGTCGTCATTGTATGATTAACGGTTTGGACAGTATCGGATTAACGTTGCAGCACGAAGCGGATATCGCGCGCTTTGAAGCTCAGCGCCCGGCATTTCTGAACTGAGTACGACTATACTCAAGTTCAATGAAGTTGCAGGTAGGCGGCGACACAGCGAATCCCCAGGAGCTTGGCCTACCAAGTGACTGGGGTGAGTGAGGAAAGCCAACACCGCTGCAGCTTTATTGACGACGGGGATAGATCACCCGCCTTAATGGCGGGTGATCATTAACCTGCTTACCAGTAACCCAACCACTTCCACCAAAAACCGCCGATCACCATCCAGATCAGCAAGTTAACGACGCTCATCACAAAGCCCGTTTTCCACCATTCCCCCAGAGTGGCATAACCAGACCCAAAGATAATCGGTGCGGTGCCAGTCCCGTAGTGGGTTAATGACATCATCAGTGAAGAAGAGAAAGCCAAGATCAACCCTAGCAGTGCTGGCGGAGCGCCAAGGGCAATACCTGCGGCAAAGAAAGCGGCAAACATGGCGGTAACGTGGGCGGTGGTACTGGCAAAAAAGTAATGTGAATAGAGATAAACCAGCGTGAGTAAAATGGTGCCACCAATCCAACTCATCCCCAGATGCTCAATGCCCGCCCCCACCGTTTGTGAAAGCCAAGCGATTAACCCGAGTTTACCGAGATAAGTCGCCATCATCACCAATGCAGCAAACCAGACCACGGTATCCCAGGCCCCTTTGTTTTTGAGCACATCGTCCCAAGTCAGTACCCCGGTTATCAACAAGATAGATAAGCCAACGGCAGCTGTCGTTGTGGGGTTAACTACCCAGGTTGCGCCAAAAATCATGGCAGGGCCCCCAGCCCATAGCAGCAACAATAAGAGAAATACACCCAAGGTGATCTTTTCCGGTACCGTTATCGCCCCTAGTTCCCGGAGTTTATCCTGCGCAAAACCAGGGGCATCAGGGGTTTTTGTAATTTCCGGCGGATACAGCATATAAATCACTAACGGCATCACCACCAGCGAACAGATAGCGGGTAACAAGGCGGCAACCGCCCACATGGTCCAAGTAAGCTCGAATTGCGAACCTGCTCCTTTGGCGATTAAATTAACAATCAATGGGTTAGGTGCTGTGGCAGTAATAAACATCGCTGAGGTGATCGGGTTAGCATTGTAGTTCACCAACGCCAGATAACGACCAATCTTGCCAGACGTCTGTAATTCTGGCTTAGAACCAAAACTGTCGGCAATGGACCTCATGATAGGGTGGATAATCCCACCACCACGCGCCGTATTACTTGGTGTTACTGGTGCAATAACGGTTTCTGCCAAGGTTAAGGCATAGGCGATCCCCAGCGTTTTTTTGCCAAACAGAGAAATAAAGTAATAGCCGATACGTGCCCCTAAGCCTGTCTTACTGAGGCTCAGAGAGATCAACATCGAGAAGCCAATTAACCAGATAAGTTGATTGGAAAAACCACTCAGCGCATCATCCAATGCCGCCCCGGGCTTATCGGGGTTAGTCACCCCAGTCAGCGCCACCAACGCAATAGCAATGATGGAAACCGCACCAATGGGCATCGCCTTGCCAATGATGGCAATGATAGTACCAATAAATAATGCCAACAGATGCCAAGCATTAGGAGCAACCCCTTCAGGTACCGGGATCACAAACCAGATAAGTAGAGCAACAATAACGGCAAAGAGAGAAGGTACAATCTTTGGGGGAGTCAGTTTATCCATAACATATCCATTCTTTATCCCCGCCGTGCTTCAAACTGCTGGAGTATTAGCTACCGGCAACTTAAATTAGCTGGAATATAGGTTGATTAACATCTTGGCAGCAAGATAGTAAATTGCGTATAATTCGTGCGCTAAATCACTTTTATTCTAGGGCGTTAAGCGACTCTTTCTCAATAAAATACATGAAGTAACAGTGGCGTGACACATCCCCCGTCACACTTCCTGTACTTTTCATCCCCCCTATTTTCTCCCATACCCTAGCCAGCTCAACAATATTTATGCCGCGTGTCATCTTTGGCGTTGCAAAAATCAGAGGATTACATTCTAAAACGGAAGAAAAAGAGAATACGGCTTGAATGGCGGCGGCTGGGGGACAATAAAAAAACCAGTGAGTCTCCCCACTGGCTGGTGAAAAACACCATTACTCAGAAACTGTTACCGTCCGCGACTCTCTTTATCATTCAGTGACGGGGTATCCCACTGCAACAAGTGGGCGAGGATATTCAAGCGCGCCTCCATCGGCACCGCCTTCAGCCAATTTGCTTTCTGTTGTTCGATATTAGCGAAATAGCCCTGATAAAATTGTTTGGCTAAAAAAAGGTTCATCAATCTCCCTCCGCTGTTTCAACTAACCACATTATCAGCGTAATATAGGGGAAGATAAATTGACGAATTGCACCCAGAGAGTTCCTCTTTTATGTCCACTTCGCGCTTGCAACAACAGTTTATTCGCCTATGGCAACACTGCCACGGGCAATCTATTGAAACCACACTGCAAGAACTGGCACAAGTACTCTGCTGTTCACGCCGCCATGTCCGTTCACTACTCAGTACCATGCAACAACAAGGCTGGCTGAGCTGGCAAGCCGAATCCGGGCGCGGTAAACGCTCACGCTTAAATTTTCATTACACCGGTCTGGCCTTACAGCAACAACGAGCTGAAGAGTTATTAGAACAGGATCGCATCGATCAACTGGTGCAACTGGTGGGCGATAAAAATGTGGTTCGCCAGATGCTGCTCTCTCAGTTAGGACGCAGCTTCCGCCAAGGTAAGCATATCTTGCGGGTCCTCTACTATCGCCAACTTGACAATCTGCTGCCCGGTTCAGCGCTACGCCGCTCGGAAACCCATCTGGCCCGGCAGATTTTCAATGGGTTAACTCGCATAAATGAGGAAAATGGGGAACTCGAACCGGACCTCTCACATCATTGGCAAACCATCAGCCCGTTACATTGGCGTTTTTATCTGCGCCCGGCGATTCATTTTCATCATGGCCGCGAGCTGGAAATGGAGGATGTCACCTATTCGCTAAGCCGTCTTATTTCTCAGCCCCTGTTTTCACATATTGACCGGGTAGTTTCCCCTACGCCTTATGTTATTGATGTCCATCTCCATACCCCTGACTATTGGCTGCCCTGGCTGCTGGGAAGTGTACACGCCATGATCCTGCCACGGGAATGGCAAAGTCTGCCAGACTTTTCCCGCCATCCGGTGGGTACCGGGCCTTACCGGGTGGTGCGCAATCATCACGGCCAGATGAAAATTCATGCTTTTGATGACTATTTCGGTTATCGCGCTCTTATCGATGAAGTTAATATCTGGCTATTGCCGGAAGTGGCAGAAGAACTGATCCATCCCGGTGTACAGCTACAGGGGGATGATAGCGGTAAAAATGAACTGGAAAACCGGCTAGAAGAAGGCTGCTACTTTCTACTGTTTGATCAGCGCTCCCCTCTGGCTTCAGATGCCGAAATCCGCCATTGGCTCTGTGCGTTGTTCAACCCTATTGCACTGCTTAACCATGCAAGTTCAATCTATCAACGTTACTGGGCACCGGCCTATGGTATGTTGCCACGCTGGTTGCATAACCGCACCTTCGAGCCCCCTCAAAAACCAGCAAACCTGACCACACTGACACTGACCTTCTACGGTGAACACTCCGAGTTTCATGCCATCCAGCAAGCCATTGGGTCGCTGCTGGCAGAACACCACATCACCCTCAAGGTACAAACCATCAGCTACGACGCCTGGCATCAAGGCGAGGCAGAAAGTGACCTGTGGCTGGGCAGTGCCAACTTTACGCTACCACTGGAGTTTTCCCTGTTTGCTACGCTGTATGAATTACCGTTGATTCAGCATTGCCTGAATGAAGATATGGCACAAAATGCCCTATTATGGCGAGATAACCGCCTATCAATTGCAGAATTCAGCCAGCGGCTAGTGAGCAGCCATCAGTTGCACCCTTTGTTTCATCACTGGTTACAACTGCATGGTCAATGCAGCATGCGCGGAGTGCGAATGAATACGCTGGGCTGGTTTGACTTTAAATCTGCCTGGTTTGCACCACCCGAAGTTTAACCGCCCTCCCAAAGGAACTGTTCTTTTACGGCACATGGGATAATCGGCTTTCACCCGCATCCATTAGCCTTTACAATAGCGCCGTCTCAACGGGGTGCGGAAAATCCCCATCGTTGCCTGAAACGCAACGGACTGTGCCCAACGGGGTGTTGCTCAATACAATGCAACACCTGCACAGCCAGTTTTTCCGCTGAGAGTACACCCGTCGAACCTGATCCGGTCAATACCGGCGGAGGGATTTGAGTACTGCGTTGTTGCTCTGCTATCAATTTCCAGTGGCTACCAACAGGTAAGCACCTGAATTAGCCAAGATGCTGACTAAGCTATTGGTTAATTTGAAATAAGCTAGTGAACCCGCCCTCAGATACCTTTGCCCCTTATTTTTCAGGAGTGCAAAGTGGTCAAGAAATACCTACCTTGTTTATTACTGTTATTAACCATGCCAGCCTTGGCGAAGCCAACACTGACGGTCTACACCTATGATTCTTTCGCTGCCGACTGGGGCCCTGGCCCAGCAGTAAAAAAAGCGTTTGAAGCAGATTGTGATTGTGAGTTGAAATTCGTCGCGCTGGAAGATGGCGTTTCATTACTTAATCGCCTGAAGATGGAAGGTAGCAACAGCGCCGCCGATGTGGTTCTGGGGTTAGATAACAATCTTCTACAAGCCGCCCAGCAAACCGGTCTGTTCACCGCCAGCCAAGTGGACATCAGCAAGCTCAATATCCCAGACGGTTGGCACGACCAGACTTTCGTGCCTTATGACTATGGCTATTTTGCTTTCGTCTATGACAAAAACAAACTGAAGAACCCACCGAAAAGCTTAAAAGAACTGGTGAGTAGCGATCAGCCCTGGAAGATCATCTATCAGGATCCTCGCACCAGTACCCCGGGGCTTGGACTGCTGCTATGGATGCAGAAAGTCTATGGAGACGATGCACCACAAGCCTGGCAACAATTGGCAAAGAAAACCGTCACCGTCACCAAAGGCTGGAGCGAAGCCTATGGCCTGTTCCTGAAAGGGGAAAGTGATATGGTGCTCAGTTATACCACCTCCCCGGCCTATCACCTGATCGAAGAGAAAAAAGACCAGTATGCCGCAGCAAACTTTAGTGAAGGTCACTATCTGCAAGTGGAGGTAGCGAGCCGGCTGAAAGCCAGTAAGCAGCCTGAATTGGCAGAACGCTTTATGCAATTTATGGTTTCACCGGCATTCCAAAACACCATCGCAACGGGTAACTGGATGTATCCGGTCACCAATACGCCACTCCCGGCGGATTTCGAACAGATAATGGTGCCGAAAACCGCTTTGCAATTCAGTTCAGAAGAAGTAGCACAGCAACGTGGTAACTGGGTCCAGGCATGGCAAACCGCCGTCAGCCACTGATCGCCGCCTGGTTATGGCCTGGTCTGCTCGCCGCAGGCCTGATCCTGCTTATCGCGTTAGCCGCCATGGGTTCTCTATGGCGGCACGCCCCTGAAAGCAGCGGGCCTAACTTGTGGCAAGACCGTTATTTGTGGCATGTGGTGCGTTTCACCTTTTGGCAGGCGCTGCTATCGGCCCTGTTTTCTGTTTTCCCCGCCATCTGGCTTGCCCGGGCACTGTATCGTCGGCGCTTCCCAGGCCGCAATTTGCTGCTACGTCTATGCGCCATGACCCTGGTGTTACCAGTGTTGGTGGCGGTGTTCGGCATACTGAGCGTGTATGGTCGGCAAGGTTGGTTGGCGGCCCTATGCGCCTGGCTAGGGGTGGATTACCAGTTTTCACCTTATGGGCTGCAAGGTATTTTGCTGGCCCATGTGTTCTTTAACCTGCCACTGGCGACCCGTTTATTACTCCAGGCGTTGGAGAACATTCCGAGTGAACAACGTCAGCTAGCCGCTCAACTGGGCATGAACGGCTGGCAGCAGTTCCGTTTTGTCGAGTGGCCAGCACTTCGCCGCCAACTTTTCCCCAGTGCTGCTTTAGTGTTTATGCTCTGTTTTGCCAGTTTTGCCACCGTGCTGTCATTAGGTGGTGGGCCACAAGCTACCACCATCGAGTTGGCGATTTATCAGGCATTAAGTTACGACTATGATCTTAACCGGGCGGCCCTACTGGCATTAATCCAACTGGGGTTCTGCCTGGGATTGGTCATACTCTGCCAGCGCTTCAGCCAGCCATTACCTGTTGGCCATACCCGAGCACAAAGCTGGTTCAACCCAGAAGATAATCTTTGGCAACGCATCAGCGATACCCTGCTAATTAGCGCTGCCCTGTTGCTGCTGTTACCTCCACTGCTGGCGATTATTATCGATGGTGCCAACCAGGCGCTGCTTGAAGTGTTGCAACAACCCATCTTATGGCAGGCACTGTTCACTTCATTGCGTATTGCCATCGGCGCTGGCTTGTTATGCCTGGTGCTCACCATGATGTTGCTATGGAGCAGCCGTGAACTCAAATTACGACACCAAGCGGCCTGGGGCCAGACACTGGAACTCAGTGGTATGGTGATCCTGGCAATGCCCGGGATCGTCTTGGCTACCGGCTTCTTCCTATTATTAAGCGATACTATCGGCTTACCCCACTCCCCTTATGGGTTGGTGATACTGACTAATGCGTTAATGGCGGTGCCTTATGCGCTGAAAGTGCTGGAAAACCCGATGCGTGACCTGGCAGAACGTTACAATCCGCTCTGTTTGTCACTCGATATTCATGGCTGGCAACGGCTACGCTGGATTGAGCTGAAAGCCCTGAAGCGCCCCCTGACGCAAGCGCTGGCTTTTGCCTGTGTATTGTCAATTGGTGATTTCGGGGTGGTCGCCTTATTCGGTAACGAACAATTCCGTACTTTGCCGTTTTACCTTTATCAGCAGATTGGTGCCTATCGGAATAATGATGGTGCGGTCACTGCGCTGTTGTTACTGTTGTTGTGCTTCCTGCTATTTACCTTGATTGAACGCTTACCAGGCCGCCATGCTGACACTTGAAAAACTGACTTATCTGTATCAACACCTGCCGATGCGTTTTGACCTGCGCATACAACCGGGAGAGCGGGTCGCCGTGCTGGGCCCCAGTGGGGCGGGCAAAAGTACCCTGCTTAATCTGATTGCCGGTTTTCTTCCTGCGGCCAGTGGCAAGCTGCTGCTCAATGGTCATGACCATACCACTAGCGCCCCGGCTAAACGCCCGGTATCAATGCTGTTTCAAGAAAACAATCTGTTTGCTCACCTGACGGTGATGCAAAATATCGGTTTGGGGCTGGATCCGGGGTTACGGTTAAATAAGGCGCAAAAACAGCAGTTGGCGCAGATCGCTCAACAGGTGGGGCTAGAGGAGCTACTGCAACGCCTGCCATCGCAACTTTCCGGCGGACAACGGCAGCGTACTGCGCTGGCTCGCTGCCTGGTGCGCCAACAACCGATCCTGTTGCTTGATGAGCCGTTTTCTGCCCTTGACCCGGCGCTACGTAGTGAAATGCTGCAATTACTACAAGACGTCTGTCAGCAACGCCAGCTCACGCTATTGATGGTGTCGCACAATATTGAAGATGCCATGCGCATCGCCCCACGTACCTTGCTGGTGGTGGATGGCCATATTTATTATGACGGCTCAACTCAGGCGCTGGTGGAAGGGCATTCCGCAGAGGCCAGGATATTAGGCATCACCACCAAGTAGTGATCCAAGTCGCGTTTTTTCTCCTGCGTTGATAAATCTGTTGTGCGAACAATTCACTTATGGTTTTATGAAATCCTGTTTTTTACTAATGATGATAAGGTTCCCTGTGATCACATCCTCGCTGACTTCGACTCTACTAAGAACCGCGCTACCAGCCGCGGTGGTCGTCGTGTGTGTGGTGGTGGTCGTCGGCAGTGCGCCGTAGGGTCCGAATCAACACAACGATTCCCAAACCCCGCCGGCGCAAACCGGGCGGGGTTTCTTGTTTTAGTCCCCTGCCCAGAATGTGAACCGGCCCTGAGAAAAGGATAGGTACATGGCAATTTCGGGCACGCCTCACCAAGGCCAGCGCTTAACTGGCGCAGAGTTGGTCGTTCATCTGTTGGAACGTCAAGGTATTACCACCATTGCCGGTATTCCCGGCGGTGCTGCACTGCCGCTGTATGATGCGCTCAGCCAGAGCACGCGCATCCGGCATATTCTGGCACGCCATGAGCAAGGCGCTGGCTTTATGGCGCAAGGCATGGCGCGTGCTAATGGCAAAGCCGCGGTCTGTATCGCCTCTAGTGGCCCTGGTGCCACCAATCTGGTGACAGCCATTGCGGATGCCAAACTCGACTCCATTCCGCTGGTGTGTATCACCGGTCAGGTTTCTTCCTCAATGATCGGCACCGATGCCTTTCAGGAAGTCGATACCTACGGTATTTCTATCCCTATCACCAAATATAACTATTTGGTCCGTGATATCCGCGAATTGCCACAGGTAATCTGTGATGCATTCCGCATCGCTGAGTCTGGTCGCCCGGGCCCAGTATGGATCGACATCCCGAAAGACATTCAAACCGCCGAAATTACCTGGGATCAATTACCCCCGATTGCGGTACCGGACACGCCACCAGCCTTTGACCGTCATCAGGTTGAACAGGCCGCCGCGATGATCAACCAGGCTAAGCGCCCGATTCTCTATCTGGGGGGCGGCATTATCAGTTCACAGGCTCACCAGCCAGCACTGGAGATGGCCGAACGAGCCAACCTGCCGACCACCATGACGTTAATGGCACTGGGGGCGATGCCTGTAGAGCATCCATTATCTTTAGGCATGTTAGGGATGCACGCAGCACGCAGTACCAACTTTATCCTGCAGGAAGCCGACCTGTTAATCGTCATGGGTGCCCGTTTCGATGACCGGGCGATCGGTAAAACCGAGCAATTTTGCCCGAATGCCAATATTATTCATGTAGATATCGATCGTGCCGAACTGGGTAAAGTCAAACAGGCCAATATCGCCATTCATGGTGATGTTAACCAGGTACTGCAACAACTGTTACCGTTGATCGAAGCACAACCCCGTAGTCAGTGGCTGAGAATAGTGAACGATCTGAAGCGAGAGTTCCCGCTCAATATGCCGAATGTCGAGAACCCGTTGAGTCATTATGGGTTAGTCAAAGCGGCTGCTCGCTGCGTAGATGAAAATGCCATTATCACCACCGATGTGGGTCAGCATCAAATGTGGGTGGCCCAAGCTTACCCATTAAGCCGCCCGCGCCAATGGCAAACTTCCGGGGGGTTGGGCACGATGGGCTTTGGCCTGCCCGCCGCCATCGGTGCCGCACTGGCAGAACCGCAACGTAAAGTGTTGTGTTTTTCCGGGGACGGTAGCCTGATGATGAATATCCAAGAGATGGCAACAGCAGTTGAGCACAACCTGGATGTAAAAATCATTCTGATGAACAATCAGGCGTTAGGGCTGGTACATCAGCAGCAGACGCTGTTTTATCAGCAGCATATCTTTGCCGCCGCTTATCCCAAGCAGACTGATTTTTTGAAAATTGCCGCTGGTTTTGGCCTGGATACCTGTGATTTAAATGCCGCAGAGGATCCGCAAGCAGCCTTGATGGCGGCGATCCAGCGCCCGGGCCCTTGCCTGATCCACGCCCTGATTGATATTAATGAAAAAGTCTACCCAATGGTGCCACCAGGTGCTGCCAACATTGAAATGATTGGAGAATAAACCATGCAATCACTACAAAAAAATCCACAAGTGATCCTGGAACTGGCGGTGCGTAACCATCCCGGCGTGATGACGCACGTCTGCGGACTGTTTGCCCGCCGCGCATTTAACGTCGAAGGTATTTTGTGTATGCCACTCAAAGATGGCCAACAGAGTCGCATTTGGCTACTGGTGGCAGATGATCAGCGTCTGGTGCAGATGATTAGCCAGGTAGAAAAACTGGAAGATGTACTACAAGTGAAACGCCATAACGAAGATATTCGGGTATTTGAACAGTTGGAGGCGTTCTTCCAGTAGTTTCTGTTAGCGGATTTCAAGCCGTAGCGATACTCTGGTATCCGCATGCTACGGCTTGAAAAACGATAAACATAATATGACCGCTCCCCAACAAGGTTTTGTACTCACTCGCCATTGGCGTGATACCCCAGCCGGTACCGAAGTGGAATTCTGGTTGGCCACTGACCATGGGCCACAACGGCTACGGCTGCCCACCCAAACCTCAGTGGCGTTTTTTCCTGCCGAACAGCGTCAGCAAGCAGAATTGTTGTTGCGAGAAGAGCGTCATATCGAGCTAAAACCCCTGCAGCTACTGGATTTTCACCACCGCCCGGTGATTGGCCTCTATTGTCGCCAGTATCGTCAGTTGCTCAAGTTGGAAAAACGGCTAAAAGAAGCGGGAGTTCAGGTTTTTGAGGCCGACATCCGCCCACCAGACCGCTACCTGATGGAGCGTTTTATCACTGCTCCGGTGTGGTTCAATGGTCAACCTAGCGCAAATAATCTGTGGCTTAATGGCCAGATGAAACCCTTGGCCCACTATCGCCCGCCGTTAAAACTGGTTTCACTGGACATTGAGACCACCGCCCACGGCGAGCTTTATTCGATAGCCTTGGAGGGCTGTGGTCAACGCCAGGTGTACATGCTTGGCCCGGCTAATGGCAGTAACGAGCCGCTGGATTTCGACCTGGAGTACTGCAATAGCCGCCCACAGTTGTTGGAGCGCTTGAACCAATGGCTGGAACAGCATGACCCTGATGCCATCATTGGTTGGAATCTGGTGCAATTCGACCTGCGAGTGCTACAGAAGCATGCTGAACGTTATCAGATCCCACTCCATTTTGGCCGTGATGGTAACCTGCTGGAATGGCGTGAACATGGTTTCAAACAGAATCACTTCTTTGCCTCGGCGGCTGGGCGCTTGATTATTGACGGCATCGAAGCACTAAAGTCGGCAACCTGGAATTTCCCCTCTTTCAGCCTGGAGTATGTTGCTCAGACGCTACTTGGGGAAGGGAAATCCATCGACAACCCTTATCAGCGTATGGCAGAAATTGACCGCCGCTTTGCTGAAGATAAACCGGCTCTGGCGCGTTATAACCTGAAAGATTGTGAGCTGGTAACCCGTATTTTTGCCAAAACCGAATTGCTGCCCTTCTTGTTAGAGCGAGCAACGGTAACCGGGTTGGCCGCCGACCGCAGCGGGGGCTCAGTCGCCGCATTCAGCCATCTTTATATTCCCCGCATGCATCGGCAAGGCTATGTCGCCCCGAATCAAGGGGAATTACCGGAGGAACATAGCCCAGGCGGTTTTGTGATGGACTCACAGCCTGGCCTGTACGACTCGGTACTGGTACTGGATTACAAAAGCCTCTACCCCTCTATTATCCGCACCTTCCTGATCGATCCAGTCGGCCTGGTGGAAGGGATGCAGCAGCCTGACGATCAATTTTCAGTACCGGGATTTCGTCAAGCCCGTTTCTCACGCAGCAAGCACTGCCTGCCGGAGATCGTTCGCCAGATCTGGCACGGGCGTGAAGTGGCTAAACAGCAGCATAACAAACCGCTGTCACAAGCCCTGAAGATCATCATGAACGCGTTTTATGGCGTGTTAGGGGCCAGTGGCTGTCGCTTTTTTGATCCAAGGCTGGCCTCTTCCATAACCTTGCGGGGTCATGAAATCATGCGCCAAACCCGGCAATTAATTGAAGAACAGGGTTATCAGGTGATTTATGGCGATACCGACTCGACGTTTGTCTGGCTGAAAAAAGCCCATAGCGAACAGCAGGCAGTCGAGATTGGCCAGCAATTGACTGCCCACGTCAACCAATGGTGGCAGCAACATCTGCAACAACAATATGGCTTGGATAGTGCGCTGGAATTGGAGTTCGAAACCCATTACTCACGCTTTTTGATGCCGACTATCCGCGGTGCCGAGCAAGGCAGTAAAAAACGTTACGCTGGGTTGAGTATCCAGCCCGATGGCAGTGAAAACATGGTATACAAGGGGCTGGAAACCGTGCGTACTGACTGGACGCCACTGGCCCAGCAATTTCAGCAGCAACTTTATCAGCGTATCTTCAAACAGCAGCCTTATCAGGGGTTTGTTCGCGAGTATGTGGCTAAAACCCTCAACGGAGAATTTGACGATCAACTGGTGTATCGCAAACGTCTGCGGCGTAAGCTGGACGATTATCAACGCAACGTCCCCCCTCATGCGCGCGCAGCACGTATTGCTGATGACTACAATCGCCAACAAGGGCGGCCTTTACAATATCAAAACGGGGGTTGGATCAGCTATGTAATGACCTTGGCCGGGCCTGAGCCGCTGGAAACCCGGCACTCCCCCATTGATTACAACCACTATCTTGAACGTCAACTTCAACCGGTCGCTGACGCTATCCTGCCCTTCCTACATGATGACTTTGCCACCCTGATCACCGGGCAGATGGGGTTGTTCTGAGGAGAGATAGATCGCCACTCCTCTTCAAGTGGCAGAGATGAAAGCTGCAACTAGAATAAACGGGGGATACATTGCGATGAAGCAGCAAAATCATTCGGTTTGGCAGGTGACGTATGCGCTACCTTCCATTACCATAGCGCCCTTCTGAATTTTGTGCGCCTTGCAAGCGCCGATACCCCAATTCATTCATGTTGCTGCCAGACGGCAAATGGAGTGTAGCTTATAAATCAAGCGAGTCGCTCTGCAACTTGAAGCATGAAGGATATATACCCAAAATAATTCGAGTTGCCTGTAGGCAGCAAGTGATGGAATCCCCAGGAGCATAGCTGACTATGTGACTGGGGTGACAGAGCGCAGCTAACACCCAAGCAACTTGAAGTATGAAGGGTATAAGTCACTATTATCCGGTGACGGGACTAACTTAATAAAAATCGAGCCAACAAATTATGCCTTTTACACTTGGTCAGCGCTGGATCAGCGATACAGAAAGCGAATTGGGATTGGGTACCGTGGTAGCACTGGATACCCGTATGGTTACCCTATTGTTCCCTGCTATCGGTGAAAACCGCCTCTATGCCAGAAACCACTCTCCCATCACCCGTGTCATGTTTAATCCGGGGGATACCATCAGCAACCACGAAGGTTGGCAGTTGCAAGTGGAGGAAGTCAAAGAGGAGAACGGCCTGCTGACCTATATCGGCACACGTCTGGATACGCAGGAAAGCGGCGTCGCCATGCGTGAAGTGCTGCTGGACAGTAAATTGACCTTCAGCAAACCACAAGACCGCCTGTTTGCCGGGCAGATTGATCGTATGGATCGCTTTGCCCTGCGTTTCCGCGCCCGCAAATACCAAAGTGAACAATATCGCCTGTCGTTTGCCGGTTTGCGCGGCATGCGTACCAGCTTAATTCCGCACCAATTGCATATTGCCTATGAAGTCGGCCAACGCCACGCCCCGCGAGTGTTATTGGCAGATGAAGTGGGGTTGGGTAAAACCATTGAAGCCGGGATGATTATTCATCAGCAATTACTGGCTGGCCGCGCCGAACGCGTATTGATCGTAGTACCGGAAACCTTGCAGCATCAGTGGCTGGTGGAAATGATGCGCCGTTTCAATCTCTATTTCTCGCTGTTCGACGATAGCCGCTATAGCGAAGCCTTGCTGGATAGCAGCAATCCCTTCGAAACCGAGCAACTGGTCATCTGTTCGCTGGATTTTGTGCGCAGTAACCGCCAACGCCTTGCTCAGTTAGCTGATGCCCAATGGGATCTGCTGGTGGTGGATGAGGCTCATCATCTGGCCTGGAGTGAAGAAGCCCCCAGCCGCGAATACCAGGTTATTGAGCAACTGGCAGAGGAGATCCCTGGCGTACTGCTATTAACCGCCACCCCGGAACAACTGGGTCAGCAAAGTCACTTTGCCCGCCTGCGCCTGCTGGATCCCAACCGGTTTCATCACTATGCAGAATTTGTCGCTGAACAACAAAAATACCACCCGGTGGCGGATGCAGTCGCCCTGTTATTAAGCGGCGAACGGTTGACGGATGATCAACTCAACCTGCTGGGTGAACTGATCGACGAACAAGACATTGAGCCATTACTTAAAGCGGCCAACAGTAACAGCGATAATCGCCAGCAAGCACGGCAAGAGCTGGTCACCATGCTGATGGACCGCCACGGCACCAGCCGTATCCTGTTCCGTAATAGCCGCAATGGCGTGAAGGGGTTCCCTCACCGTCATCTGCACCAAATCAAGCTTCCGCTCCCCGCACAGTATCAAACCGCCATTAAAGTCTCTGGCATCATGAGCGCGAATAAAACCCTTGAAGCTCGCGCCCGTGACCTGCTCTACCCTGAACAAATTTATCAGGCGTTCGAAGGGGAAAACGCCACCTGGTGGAATTTTGACCCTCGGGTTGAATGGTTGTTGGATTATTTGGTGGCTAACCGCCATGAAAAAGTGCTGGTGATTTGTGCCAAAGCCGCCACAGCACTGCAACTGGAGCAAGTGTTACGTGAACGGGAAGCTATCCGCGCAGCGGTTTTCCATGAAGGGTTATCAATCATTGAGCGTGACCGCGCTGCGGCTTACTTCGCGTCACAAGAAGAAGGGGCACAAGTGTTACTGTGCTCTGAAATCGGTTCCGAAGGGCGTAACTTCCAGTTTGCCAGTCACTTGGTGATGTTTGATCTGCCCTTTAACCCAGACCTGCTGGAACAGCGTATTGGTCGTTTGGACCGCATCGGCCAGATGCATGATATTCAAATCATGGTGCCTTATCTGGAAAATACCGCCCAAGCGGTGTTGGGGCGCTGGTTCCATGAAGGGCTTGATGCTTTCGAACATACCTGCCCCACTGGCAGGCCGATTTATGACAGTTGCTACCAGCAGCTAATGGGTTACCTGGCGGCACCGCACGAGCAGGCTGACCTGGATGATTTTATTCATCGTTGTCGTCAGCAACACAACCAACTCAAAGCACAGTTAGAGCAAGGGCGTGATCGTCTGCTGGAAATGCACTCCAATGGTGGAGAGCAAGCCCAGGCACTGGCTAACACCATTGCGGAGCAGGATAATGACGTCAATCTGATAAATTTTGCGCTGAATCTGTTTGATATTGTCGGCATCAATCAAGAAGATCGCAGTGATAACCTGATTGTCCTAACCCCTTCCGACCATATGCTGGTGCCAGACTTCCCGGGCCTGCCGCAAGATGGCTGTACCGTCACCTTCGACCGGGAACAGGCGTTATCCCGTGAGGATGCCCAATTTATTACCTGGGAGCACCCCATTATTCGCAATGGTCTGGACCTAATCCTCTCCGGCGATATGGGCAGTACCGCAGTCTCCCTGTTAAAAAACAAGGCACTGCCAGTAGGAACACTGTTGGTGGAACTGGTTTATGTGGTTGAAGCACAAGCGCCGAAACAACTGCAACTGACCCGCTTTCTGCCGCCGACGCCAATCCGCCTGCTGATGGACCGCAAAGGTAATAACCTGGCAGCACAAGTGGAGTTTGAAAGCTTCAACCGCCAGTTAAATGCCGTTAACCGCAATACGTCCAGCAAGTTGGTCAATGCCGTGCAGCAGGAAGTGCATAGCATGATATTGCAGGCTGAAAACCTGTTGGAACAACAAGCTCGGGAGTTGATCGAACAAGCCAAACAGCAAGCTGATGATAATTTGAGTAGCGAACTGGCCCGTTTGGAAGCCCTGAAGGCGGTCAACCCCAATATCCGTGATGACGAAGTGGAAGCGCTGGAATTAAACCGTAAGCAAGTGCTGGCTAACCTGAACGAGGCCGGGTGGCGGCTGGATGCCATCCGCCTGGTGGTGGTGTCTCACCAGTAACCCTACTTATGGGGGGATTGATTCACGTTTAACGTGTACCGCAATCCCCCGCTATATACCCCAAATAATAGATATGAACGCTGCTGGCGCGCCTCATTAGGGCAAGGCTTAGAAAGAACCGGGTACCTGCGATAAAAAAGGACTTTTCACCCCCAGAACCTCACCACTATTTTCAGTGTTATATTTCGAATAAATTTTTTTTATAGAATATAAAACCCATTGGTGACGTTTTTTATACTAAATGCATCGTTAAATCATCAATAGAACACATTGCCATCACGGTTACCTCGCGAGGTCAGTCGCAGTATACTCCGCACTCTCCAAATTTATACCCAAGTTCATTTATATTGCTTACAGTGCCCTCGAGTGGCGTGAGACTCAGGGAGCAGGCGAAAGCAGCTACCAGCACCGGCGACTTGAAGAACAAGGAGTATATTTCCATCGGTGAATAGAATGACAACAGGGATATTAATCATGAAGATAAGATTGCCATTACTGCTATTGACATTACTTTTCCCATCGTTAACCAAAGCAGATTATGTCAGCGTTTTTTATACCGGTTGGGTCAACCCTGCTAATAATTTTAACGTTAGCATAACCAACGGTCACGTCCCTGTTTTTTTATATTCAAATATATTTATCTTACGGACGAATGCTAATGCCATGGCAGCAAAGTGCGATGTAGGCTCTGTTTCTACCCAGACTCTATATCGACGGTTTTGGCTGCTGATGCCCAATGAAACGGTTGTGCAAGGAATAACTTTTATCCGTAACTCCAACACGGGGCTGACGCAGATAACGAATGTTCCCATTCCGGCCGGCTATACTCTTTGGGCTTCAACGGAAGATCGGACGAACATGGCTGAGCCATACCCTAATATTGCTTGCCCCAGCCCAGGGAGCCAAGCTGACGTCAATTGGTCAAGAAACTTTCTAGGTGGGATTACATACAATGTAAAAAATCCCATCGGGGGAGCCTATAATATTCGCCTGCCAATCTATGCCGGCGTACAGTTTATTTATTCTTCAACCGCCAGCAGGCCCACTACCGCCGTTTTTGATAGAGAAGTGTCTAATTTACTGTTATCTGCTGGCCCTGAGTACATTAATATACGAGCCACTGTTCAAGCAGAATGTTCTTTGAGTAGTGGCGGTAGTGACATTAATATTAATCATGGACCCATTATGTTGCAGCAAGGTGTTACCGCTTACCCATCCAACGATTACACGTTAGGGTTAAATTGCACGTCACCGGCTTCGGCGAGTTTTTCCCTAAAGGGGACTAATCCCGTCAGTGGCAAGAGCGAAAATTATACACAATGCGGGCCAGGGGGGACTTGTCAGTTACTCTTTGATATACCCAGTGACAATATTTTTGACCAATATTCGGCCACCACAGCTCGTTCCTCAGGGAATAAAAATATTCTTATTCGCTCTATTTATCAACCCAATGCGGTACCTGTTGCGGGTGACTTTACGGGCTCTGCCGTATTGACGGTGTTGATCAATTAACGTTGATAGCCATCACCAATCAAGCTACAGCGCTGTTAGCTATATGACGAGGTCCATCCGTGGACCTCACCGCTTACCGGCTAACGTGAGGGAGTTCAAATCGGTCCTGACCGATTTTTCACTCAGTTGCCGCCTACAAGCAAATCAAATTATTTTGGATATAAAGCCTATTACCATTACTTTATTACTCGATTAACTTACTGTTACTTATTATTTATTTTGGCTCTCAGTAGGCAAGCGTTTTTGTGTTTCGATAAATATCGACTTTGCTTCAACGGCTATATCAGGGTAATTTGAGAAAAAGCCATCCATTCCCAATTCAAAGAAACCCAAGTATTCAGCAATAGACAGGGCATCTGCCCTTGATTTATTAAACGTCCAGCCGGTTACCGTCATACCAAGATCATGAGCATATGTATAAAGTCCAGGTGTATATAGAGGCCAACTTGAACTTGTTGTCAATGCTTTAGAGGTGGAGAGAGATACACCAATATTTGGCGCGTATTCTTTTATATCCGCCAGACGAATCACCTGTGGGGGATTGTCTTGTGTAAGGACGCAGTAATCTTGGCAATCCACGCCTAAATTGGCACTGTAATCAGTATCATTAAAGCCACTATCAACCGCATTACCCAGTTGTACCAGTGGTAATAAATACCCTCTATTTTGCATTTTATTTTTTAAGCTTTTTAATGTTTCCGCACTAAAAGATTGAATGAAAACTTTACTTTTTTCAGTGTAACCATATTTCTCCAATGACTCTAATATTTTATCCTCTTGGACTTCATCTTTCAGTTTAGCTTCTGGGTAGATACCAATCTCTTTTCCTGTCTCTTTTGACAGCCTTTGAGCCAACTCAATCACTTCATCAAAAGTAGGAACTTTAAAGGCATTATCGGATACTGGCGTAAAACCAGGATAAGTATTTTTAGCTGTACCGTTTAGCTTCATTTCAAGCTGTTTGATCTCCGCTAAGGTGTACTCCCCTACATTAGTAGAATCATTTCTAGCACCAAAGCGCTCTAAAACATCCGTTGTCCGCGCCAGGGTGTTATCATGAACAGCGACAAGCACCCCATCTTTTGTTAATTGGAGATCAGGCTCAATGTATTCAGCACCCATTTTAACTGCCAACTCATAAGCCCCTAATGTATGCTCAGGTAAATATCCGCTTGCCCCTCTGTGTGCAATGATTACCGGTGATTTAATGGGTTTTAGTTCTGGGTCGATATATTCCGTTTTTGTAACATACTCGGTATCACCTTTGATATATTCCGTTTTTGTCTCATACTTGGTATCACCATCGCAGCCAATTAATAACATCGCACTTAATGCCGCAGTGCTAAAATTAACTATTGTATTGCTCCTCATTACACTCTCCTTTGGTAAATTAGGATTAATAATAAATTTTAAACGTCATTTAAATCAAGGTTGCTTTATCCAAAAAACCAGACAAATACATTATCACAGGCTATACCCATTTCATGCCTATGCTAACCACCTTATATTACAGTCTTATGAAAGAAATAATTCACATCAGTTTAAAAATAATTTTTCTTTAAGAAAATCATCAGGATTAGCAATCCGAACCTTCTTTAGCGTATGACCCCTGCCCAAAAAGCTCATCGGATCTCGAAGAAATCATTGGCTACGTGCTGAGGTAATGGTGATTATTTCAGTCATGGCCTCACCAATTTCATCGTCACGCTGATGGTTTAGGCTTAGTGAATGGGCAAATGCTAACCTTCTCGTGCTTAAATGAAAGGCGATAAATTCAAAACAGCTTTCCTGCCTCAGCCAGCTTGGCCTGATAAATTTCGGCAAAACACTCCCGTAACCACTGGCTGGCTGGGTCATTGTTCAAACGGGTACTCCAAGCTAATACATGTGGCATATCCGGTATAGCAAATGGAACGGGCTTTACCTGTAATTCAAAACGCTCCATCGCATCGGCCAAAACAATCACAGGTAAGGTGGTGAGCATATTGGTTTGCGCCAATAAGGGGGCCACGGCACCAAACGTTGGTACCACAAGACCCGTTCTTCGCTGCAATTTGACTTTTTCTGCTGCAGATGTCACTGGATTATGTACCCGGTCACCGATGCCAACCACAATATGGGGCCAACCAGCCCATGCCTTTTTACCCCAGCGTTGCAGCGCAGGATGCCCCACTCGCATAAAACATGCCCACTGAAAATCCCCTACGCGTCTTGAAGCGACCCCCTCTGGCTTTGGGATCGCTTCTGGCAATAACGCCAAATCAACCAGCCCCTCAGCAACATCTACAGGCGTACTGAATTTTGGAATATCCCACTCAATCAGTATATTGGGCGCTTCTCGCTGAATACGTTGCATCAGGTGAGAAAATAAATTCATAGCCAAATCGGGAACAACCAGGCGAAAACGTCGAGTCGAGGTTGCTGCATCAAAAGCTTCACGCGGACTCAAGATACGCTCAATACTGCGTAAAAGGGGGCGAACCTCTTCTAACAACTCCAGTGCGTAGGGACTCGGTTGCATCCGCCCGCCCACTTTAACCAATAACGGATCACCCAATTGGTCCCGTAAACGTGCAAGCGCATGACTAATCGCAGACTGTGTACGCCCTAATTGTTCGGCCGTCTTGGAAACACTACCTTCGCGCATTAACGTCTCGAACAATAACAGCAGGTTCAGATCCACTTTTCTTAAATCAATTTTATTCATGAGGTGTTAATAATATTCATTATATTCATCTTATCTTATGCCATAAAATCGGTTTCGTATCTAAATTTTCATGGAGAGAATAATGACAAAATCTGCGTTTTACCTACGATTGGTCTGTGGAGCCACGTTACTGACCAGCACATTTGTGTCTCTGGGGCTTCAAGCGAAAAACCTTGCCCCAGCGGAGGCGCAAGCGATAGTCGCGCCATTTTACGATGCACTGAACGCCGCTTCCGGTAAAAATGCTGAAAAGCTTGTTTTACAGGCTACCGCGCCAGAATGGGTGTCTTGTAGTGGCAATGATGAGTGCAAACCACGTGAGAAAGTAGCGGTGGGCATCGCAGGCTTTGGCAAAGTGATCCCAAATTTGAAATGGGAAATCAAAGAACTGCTGGTCGACGGTAACCGTATTATTGTTCGTGGTGAAGCCTCTGGTACACCCGCTAATGAATTTATGGGAGTACCTTATGGCGGCAAAAGCTTCAAGATCATGTCTATCGATATCCACACTGTGAAAAATGGTAAAATCGAGCGTTCTTACCATGTGGAAGATTGGATGAGCGCGGTGCGCCAACTGTCCGCGAAATAATTCTATATCCAAGTTGATTCAAGTTGCCTGTAGGCTCCTGAGCTTATCGCCTACCGGCAACTTGAATTTATCTATTTCGACTGAGCCGCTAACCAATTAAAACCAACACTGTTTCGCTATACCACAGCGGGCGGGTTACACCTAAACCAGACAGTTAACCCCGTCCAAACACCAATCCATCAGCGAACCTGATTCTTCTGTTGCACAATATCGGCCATCACCGCCAGGGCAATCTCTGCCGGCGTTTTACTGCCGAGCGGTAAGCCGATAGGGGCATGGATACGCGCGAGTTCCTGGGGGCTAAATTCTGCAATCTGTTTGAGCCGTTGGCGGCGGCGATCGCTGTTTCGTTGAGAACCCATCGCACCAATATAAAACGCCGGGGTATGGATAGCCTCCATCAGCGTTAAATCATCCATGCGCGGATCGTGGGTCAGCGCCACGATCGCCGTATTGGCGTGGCAGCCCCCTTGTTCAATAAACTTTGCCGGAAACTGGCGTAGTAAAGTGATGGGGGGCTTGAGCTGGCTGGCGAAGTTCTCCAGCGCTTCTGGCCGGTTTTCGCACACCAGAACCTCGAAGCCTAATGCGCTGGCAAAATCGGCGCAAAACAGCGCGACGCTGGAAAGCCCGGCAATCAATAACCGTGGCGCTGCGGCAATATGTAATGTGATGGTTTGCTGATCCCGTACCACTTGGCTCGTGCTGACAAATTGGGTGGTTTCCAGACTGTTACAGGCATTAGGTAAGGTCAGGCGTTTGATCAAGGCATGGTGACCAGCCAACGCATCGGCAATGGTACGTATATAACGGATGCTGGCATCACCTGCGGGCAGGTGCTCGATCAAGACATCCAGAACGCCACCGCAAGGGAGAGCAAGGTTAGGGGCCAATCCGCCCGCGCCGTAACGGATCACTTGGCTGGCAGCTTGATATTCACCGGCGGCCAAACGGTGTAGAAAATCCTCTTCCACACAACCACCGGACAGCGAGCCACAATAGTGCCCATCGCGGGTGGTCACCATCAGCGCGCCAGGGGAACGGGGGGAGGATCCGTAAGTGTTCAGCACGGTACACAACCACACTGGCTGCTGTTCTAGCCAGTTTATCGCCTGGCTGACTACGCTGATATCAAGGTGTTGCATCAATGAATTTACTCGTTCGCTGCCAGCGGTGATGGCAGAAGGTTATGTTCAAATACGGTGGGCTTGAATTTATCAGCCTGGATAACGTGATCATGATGTCCGGTAACGATCATCACAATATCTGTTGCCATCTTATCTAACCGCTATTGCGCAAGTCATGCTACCTGCAAAGAATTCACGTGTTTTTATATGTGATTTTTTTGAAAGCAGAATGTTAATTCTTACATAATTTCTTTTATAAGCATATGATTATAGCGTCTCCAGCAAGATTCCATGCAGTTGCGCAACGAACCTGCTGAAAAAAAACGAATTAGCCCTTACCTCCCCAGTCTCGGTGTTATTAGTTGCAGGGGGATATAGTGGATATATAAAGATATCAAGGACACTTTATGAGCAATTTCGACCTGTCACGACGCCGTTTCATCAAAGGTAGCGTGATTGCAGGGATATCTGTTTACCTCGCTCCCCTCTACAGCCGTGCCTATGCTGCACTATTTGAACAGAGGATCCTGCAATCACCCAATTGGGATGCCCATGCCAGACGCATCCGCTATCGCATTGATGGCCGCTCCAAAGTGATGGGGCAGAAAGTGTTTGCCCGTGACATCCGTGCGGTCGATATGCCGCACTGGCCGCAAAAGCAGGCGCATGCTTTTATTCTCAGGGTGACGAAAGCCGATCGCTTGTTTACCGGTATCGATCTCTCCCTGCTCGGTGACGACCTGCGGCCGGATCGCTTGGTGACGGCAGAAGATCTGGCCCGTGATGGCCTGGCCTTCCCGGAATTCTACGGCGACGACATGCTACTGCCGACGGGGAAAACCCCAGCCTACCTTGGCCAAGCGGTGGCGATCCTGATCTATCATGATTTTGCCCGTTTCCGCTTTGCCAAAGACAAGCTGAAATTCCGCGATGAAGTGATCCAATATGGCAGTGAAACCGGTCCGTTAGAGCGCGACCCTTGGGGTAGCTTCCGCTTTGTGCGCGTTGGTGGCGCTCAATCTTCTGATGACGATCGCTTCTCCAGTCTCAAGGACAGCCCAATCTTCCCGCTGGCAATGAGAAGGCACTTGCCGGTATGGCCGGAAGGGCGCGAGGGCGGCAAACTGGATCAGGAGGGGATGTATTACGCCGGTATGATTGACCAGCAACTGCAATCCCCACCTACTGACTGGCTGGTGATGGCACGACGCTATACCACACAATCCGCTGATACTTCGGCGTTAGAACCGGATAACGCCAATGGTTGGTTTGATCCTGCAACCCAAACGCTGCATTTGGTGATCCCGACTCAGTCTCCGCAAGAGGTGGCTGAACAAATGCCGCACATGTTGGCTAAACGCCTTCAGCCGGTAAAACAGTTGATCCTACACCCTTGCTATACCGTCGGATACGGTTCAAAAGACCATTATAACTTCCCGTATTACGGTGCTGTTGCCGCGCTTTATGGTGATGGGCTACCGGTGCGGCTGGCCAATGACCGCTTTGAACAGTTCCAGACATCCATCAAACGTCACGCTTTCGATATGAACTACCGTATCGCGGTTGATAAGCAAACGGGGGTGTTGCAAGCGTTCCAAGGTTCGATGACGGCAGACGGTGGTGGGCGCTGCAACTTTACGCCTTCGGTGGTGATGGTGGCGGCCACTGCGGCACAGTCGATTTACTATTTCCCGAAAAGTGACCTTTCGGCGGTGGGGTTGGCGTCTCGCGCCATTGATGCTGGTTCTGCCCGTGGTTACGGCACCCTGCAAAGCATGGCCGCCACCGAAATGATGATCGATGAGTTGGCAGAGGAGCTGAAACTCGATCCGATCGAGTTCCGCTTGCGCAACGTTCTGAAATCCGGCATGAAAAATACCCAAGGGGCGATCCCGGCGGGTGCGATTCGCGCCGACGAAGTGTTAGAGAAGGCCGCACAGCATGAAATGTGGCTTAAACGTGCCGAACGTAAAGTGGCGTTTGAACGCCAGAACCCAGGTAAACGCTATGGCGTAGGCTTCGGTTGTGTACAAAAAGACTTTGGCACGGGGGCCGAAACCTCCTTTGCCCGGGTGGAATTGAGTGACGATGGGCGCATTACGCTTTACCACAGCGGGGCTGAAATGGGCACAGGCATGTCCACCTCGCAGTCCGTGCTGTGCGCGCAATGGCTGGGTAAACCGGCCGATGTGGCTAATTTCTCGGTGACCGATTGGTCATTATTACCGATGGTGACCAGTGGCGACCCTTACCTGATGTCGCAGGAAGAGCAGGACAAGCTGCAAACCAACCCCAATTGGACACCCAGTTATTGCTCACCTTCCAGCGCCAGTAACTCCGCTTACTATTTCTCGCACAGCACGCGTGAAGCGGCACGGTTGGTGTTCGAACAAGGGATATGGCCAGCCGCGTTGGCGATCTGGCAGTCCGGCATTGGTGGTGGCCAGGCGGCTCCGCTGGTGGTACGCAAAGAAGAGGCTCGCTGGGTTGAAGGGGGCTTGACGGCAGCAGGGATGCAGATCTTGCCACTGGAGCTATTAGCAAAGAAAGCCCACCAGATGGGGTTTCTTACTGGTGCAGTGGTGCATGTATTCAATCGCTGGCAGTGGGCTGAAGCAGAATTCATGCTGAATAACCAACGTGAGCGCTTACCCATCGACGGGCTGGCGGTGCGCCTGGGTGGCGGTGAGTTCAAGACCATGGCGCGTGAACAGGCCTTTTATCCGCCGACCCAGCGTAACAACGCCGCAGTGACCTACTACAGTGCCGCAGGCACGTTGGCCGAAGTTGCGGTGGATATCGCTACCGGCAAGGTTGAACTGTTGAACCATCACTCGATTATGGAGTGCGGCAATCTGATTGTGCCTGAACTGGTTTCCGGTCAGTTGCAGGGCGGGTTGGCGATGGGGATTGGCCATGCGTTGCATGAATATCAACCATTATACGAAGACGGGCCGGGTAACGGCACCTGGAACTTTAACCGTTACCATTTACCGCGCGCCAGTGACGTGGCGGTCTGGAAGCAGACCGGTGACATCCTGCCTGCGTTGTCGGAAACCGATCCGCCGAAAGGGATGGCGGAAGTGGTGATGATCCCAGTGGTTGCCGCACTGGTTAACGCCATCGCCCATGCTACTGGGCACCGTTTCCGTGATTTGCCTGTCCGTGCCGAGAATATTCTTGAGGTATTACCATGAGCATTAAAACCCACCCTATTACGCTTACCGTTAACAGTAAACAGGTCGGTCCCATCGAAGTGCCAGAAGGTTTGATGATGATCGATTTTCTTCATGAATACCTCGATCTCACCGGTTCGCGTCTCGGTTGTGGCCAAGGGATTTGCCATGCTTGTGTCGCGATCCTCGATCATCCTAGCGGTACCAGCGAAGAGATTCGTACCTGCATTACCGGCGCTCACTTCTTCAATGGCAAGCAAATACGCACCATTGAGGGGCATGCGGCAGTGGATAGCAAAGGGGAAACCGTTGAACTCTCGCCGATCCAGCAGTCGTTCCTTGAGCATTACAGCTTCCAGTGCGGTTATTGCACCCCGGGGTTTGTTAACGCGGCGACCATTTTTGTTGAGCAACTCAAACGTGAACCGATCCCGCGCGAACAGTTAGAAGAGGCGATTGCTCAGGCTTTGGAAAATCATATTTGTCGCTGTACTGGCTATGTGCGTTATTACCAAGCGGTGCGTGACGTGGTGTTGAAAACGCCAGGTTTGCTTAAGGAGACGGCGTGATGAAAAAACGTTTGGCACTGTGGATCCTGTTAATTGTGGCTATCGTGATCGCCGTACTGTGGTGGCGGGAAAATCGCCGCTATGACGGTCCGGTCCAGCAGGTTACCGCCAGTAGCGAGCAGATTGCCCGTGGGCGTTACCTAACGCAGGCTGCCGACTGTGCGGCTTGCCATACCGCTACCGGTGGCGCACCGCTGGCGGGTGGCTATCCCATGGAGACACCGTTCGGCACGATTTACGGCAGTAACCTGACGCCTTCTGCAGACCACGGTATTGGCCGCTGGACCAAAGATGATTTCTTCCTGGCACTGACCCAAGGGATTGCGCCAGGGGGGCGCCATTTGTACCCGGCGATGCCTTACACGTCCTACAAAGGGATGTCGCGTGAAGATGCTGATGCCATTTATGCCTATCTGATGTCACGCCCTGCGGTAGATGTCGCCACGCCGAAAAACGATATGCCATTCCCGTTCAACCAGCGTATGGCGATGATCGGCTGGAATTTGCTGTTCCGTAGCAGCGATCCGTTGCCAGCAAGTTCACAGGGCGCTTCTGCCGAATGGTTGCGCGGTCGCTATCTTGCTGATGTGCTCGGCCACTGTGGCGAATGCCATACGCCACGAGGCATGTTTGGGCAGATGGAATTGAGCAAGCCAATGCAGGGTGGCGATCTGGGGCGCTTTACCGCGCCTGATCTAACCCCGCAAGGGCTGGCACAGCGCGGCTGGACGCTAGAGGATATGACCCGTTTCCTGAGTACCGGCATAGCGCCCCAGGGCTCCGCTTTCAGCGAAATGCATACCGTGGTGGCACTCAGTACCCGTCATTTAACGCCGGAAGATCATCGGGCATTAGCGACTTATCTGCTGGGCGACAAACCACCCCAGGCGGTGGCTGTGAAAATCGGCCAGGGCAATGAAGCCGGGCGTATCACGTATCTTGACCAATGTTCGGGTTGCCATGAGCGCGATGGTGCAGGCAAACCCCATGTCGCCGTGGCGATGCGCGATAATTCAACTTTACGCCAGCCAGACGGTAAGAATCTGATCGTCTCCGTGTTGGATGGCCTGCCTGCGCAACAGTTCCCTGGCAACGAAAGTATGCAAAGTATGCCGGGTTTTGCCGATCGGCTGAATGATGCGCAAATTGCAGAGTTGGTCAATTATCTGCGTGTAACCTGGGGAGGCTTACCGGGGGATATCACTGCAGAACAGGTGAAGGCACTGCGTAAAGCGCATTAATGATGGTTAATAAACAGGCTCACGGATGTGAGCCTGTTAAGTGATGCCAGAATGGCGATTCAGTCTCTTTTTCTTATTGAGTTCGCTGGCCACCTGAGCGATCACCTTTAATACGGTGGCAGTTACACATAAGCTAAACAATTTCGATTAATTGAAACTCTTCAAAAACAAGCTCCATATCCTCAGAATATGTGCCTTCACGTTCAAAAAATGCTTGATGTGCCTTTTTCCAATAGTCCAGACTCAGATCGCCCTCCCCTTCTTTTTTAGCCAATTCTGCAGTCACATCAGAAAAACACTTAAGGTACATAGCTGTAGTTCTTATCACGCAAACAGGGGAACCTTCACCGCTAAGAACAATGCTATAGCTACCGACTGAGGGGGATCCGTCCTCCTTTTCAAAAGACGAAAAAGAACCGCAACTTGCTGTTTTCAGCCCTTTCATGACTAAAGCTGCAAGTGCGTCTGCCAACTCAGGTGAATCCCCAAAAGACCAGGATAAAGCATTAGGGTATTTCGCCTTCAATTGCTTAATAATAGTCAAAATAAATTCCTTTTTAACAGCGGGTTAACTGATTTATCAGAATGTGAACCTAGCCAAAATTATACCTTATTTGACAATTAATCATCACTTGAAGAATGAATGATACCCTAAAGCGTTAAATGTGATCCTACGCTGTATCTAGTCAAGGCTGCGTTACAATCGGCTTTCACCAATGAGCGGCGTCTGATCGCACCACTTGTATTTAAGGTCACTGGTGGTGCGTAGATCGTTATTGATGCATTGGCAACCAGCGGTATAACCGCCGATTGTGTGGAAATATAGTGATGCCTACATCTTAACATTGAACGTTTATCAATGAGGTATCAGCAGATATCAGGTCGAGATAGCGCCTGTAAGCCAATTAGGGGTTTGAAACCCAATGGAACAGAAACGTAAGTTAAGACCATATGATTTTAAGTCTATAAAGTCGTGGCGTTGTCGGTCGGGTTTACGTTGATTTAATTACCGAGCTTATTAACACTGGAAGTGCAGAAAACCGCATGGCTACTGGTATCAACGGAAATAGTAAACAAAACCCTCGTTTTCTTTACTCGGCAAATTTGCTCAGAAAATGCACTTATCGGACGTTTCCGTACAGTTGGGCTTCAAACCCCTTAATAGCACGTTGCCTGAGTGGTAGGAAAATCATGTTGTGGTTCCCTCTCCGGACGTTGCGGGAAACTAGTCGAAACGGATCACAGTTTTACGGATGCTACGGCCCTGATTTCTATTATGCCGTGGCGCATTCGACCCGGATTGTGGTTGCCAGCAACAGCAGCGCGGCATGGTTTGACGCAAAAGAGTGGTTACAGGCCCACGGCGCAACTGCCCTCATTGAGTTTAATCGTCAAATGGCCTGTTTAACCTACAACACGGTTGACGTTTATTTATCAAGAGGAGGTTAACTTTTGAGTAAAACTGTGATTTCCACATTTTCATTATTCATTGTCTCCAAAAGCGCCGCTTCAATACTCCGCTGTACATAGTGGATTTCACCCGTATAGGGAAATTTTCGAGCATTATTTAATTCAGTTGTTGTCACATTCCGTGTATATACCAATTTCTGGGTAGGTTTATTTTTAAAATCAACTGATTCACACGACCAGCCTAATCTTTGACATATTCGTTGTAACATTGTCACATCGACAATCTTTTGAATAATATAGACTGTAACTTCCATAGGAAGCTTGAGTGATAATTCACCAGTAACTTTCATCGGTTTTTTTTCATCATATCTTTCAAATGTCATTGTCTTATCTCCTAAGACTCACCAGATGGATGATGCATTCACTATGACATTATTGCTTTGGGCTGACAAACGCTGTCAAGGCTAAGTAGAAGTGTTCGCCTGCCCCGGCATCGAGGCCAGTATCCCCTTTCCTAAATCAAACTCGCTTACGCAAACCATACCAAGTTAGCCTTATTTTCATCCCACTCGCCAAACCCAAGAGCAAACTCGTCAGCAGCACAGAGTTCGCGTAGAATGCGCCACTAGTTCCACCCGTGGTTGGTAATCTCCGGTTTTCACCCTCATCCGCTTTGTCTACATCAGTGGGGTTGGTTACCTCAATGACGTTGGTTAACTGTGCTGGTGATGAGATAAAGCGAGCATGCAAATATTTGACTAATCCGTTAACCCCATAAAATAAAACAAAAAAGCCAAGTAAAGAACCATAAATATGAACATTATTTACCAAGACCAGCATATTATCGTGGTCAATAAGCCCAGCGGGTTGCTTTCTGTACCGGGGCGAGCACCAGAAAATCATGACAGTGTGCTGGCACGTGTCCAGGCAGAATTTCCTGCGGCGCAATCGGTACATCGTCTGGATATGGCGACCAGTGGGGTGATTGTTGTCGCGCTAACCAAGGCTGCTGAGCGTGAGCTAAAGCGTCAGTTCCGTGAGCGTGAACCAGAGAAATGCTACATTGCCCGGGTCTGGGGCCATATAGAATTAGACGAAGGATTAGTGGATTTGCCGCTGATTTGTGATTGGCCGAACCGTCCGCTGCAGAAAGTCTGTTTTACCACCGGTAAAGCGGCGCAAACCCACTATCAGGTGCTTTCCCGTGATGCGGATGGCAGTACGCGAGTAAAACTTACCCCGATCACCGGGCGCTCCCACCAATTGCGTGTTCATATGCTGGCATTGGGGCACCCGATCCTCGGGGATGGCTTCTACGCGCACCCCGAGGCCAAAGCCATGGCACAGCGCCTACAGCTACATGCCCAAGAGTTGCGCATCACTCATCCAGAATTTCACACATCCATGAATTTCCGAGCCGACGCCGATTTTTAAGCGCCGGCTTAATACCGGACTCATGCCCTATATATAAGTCATTCCCTGTGCGGCTACTTGAAGCCTTTTTCATGTTTAATCAAGTCATAAGCCGCCTGAATTTCCTGCGCTTTCTGCTTGGCCATTTCCATCATTTGTGGCGGTAATCCTTTCGCCACCAGTTTATCTGGGTGGTGTTCGCTCATCAGTTTGCGATAGGCACGTTTGATGACAGCGGCATCATCATTGCTGTTAACGCCCAAGACCTTGCAGGCATCCTGTAGCGTCGGGCCCCGTTGGGCCTGTTGATACCCCCCTTGGGAACCGTAACTGTGCTGCCCCTGGCCGCCACCAAACTGACGACCACCTTCCATCATGTTGAGAAACTGATCGAACTGGCTATGTGAAATCCCCAGCTCTTCGGCAATGACATACAGGACATCCCGCTCATTGGGATGGAGTGAACCGTCAGCAAATGCCGCCTGAATTTGAATTTCCAAAAACATCCGAATCAAGTCAAAACGACCCACGCAGATACTGCGCAATTGCTGTAATGTTTCCCGCAATGGAAATTGATTCTGCTTACCCTCTCGGAAAGCTTGCTGTGCCGCGGTTCTGGCCTCGCCATGCAGTTGCAAACGGTCCATAAACAGGTTGGCTATTTGAATGTCAGCCTCGGTCACCCGCCCTTTCGATTTAGTCAGGTGCCCCATAACCTGGAAAGTGGTACGGAAAAATAGCGCCTGCCGCGCTTGCTGATTGGCAAAAAAACCCTGGTTGCGTTTGTTATAAAGCGCAGTATCAATCATCTGGCCGATAATCAGCCCTAAAATAATCCCCCAGAATCCCGCTCCAGACCAGACAGCGATAATCACTCCGAGTAGTTTTCCCCAATACTGCATAGACTCCCCAACTGTAAATTGTCAATCGCACACCACGGGTTGATTGAAGTGTTGCCGCCTTACCAGGATGAACTCCAATTATTTTGGTGTAATTCCCTTATTTATACGCAAGGGGTAAGGCGATTTTTTCCAAGAATTCGATTATCATACCTGTCATTTATCGCTACGCCTAACGTCGGTGTTGTCGACAGCAAGGTTTATACTTGTCGTCATTCAAGCGCCTACGATGTGACTGGTGCGAACGGATGCAAGCAACACTCAAGCAATTTGACGTATGAAAGGTATAACACTAGCGCAACGTTGATGCATGATATAGTCTCTGAATCATTTGCTGGACATGACGCTTCGGATAACGGAACACCAAAAAACGCGTATGAAAAAATGTTTCCCCACACTGCTGGCCACATTGATTTGGTCAGCAATTTATAGCCAGTATGCCGTCGCTGACTTGACTGAGCAATGTATGCTCGGTGTACCTATTTACGATAAGCCCCTTGTTACCGGCTCTCCTGACAGCTTACCTGTCACCATTCGTTCTGAGAGCGCCCATGCCAATTTCCCTGATAATGCCCAATTCACCGGCAATGTGGATATTGAACAAGGCAACAGCAGGCTGCTAGCCGAACAAGTTGATCTGAACCAAACACAAAAAGAGGGTCAACCGAACCCTATCCGCACCGTCACCGCCACCGGTGATGTGCATTACGCGGATAATCAGATCAAACTGAAAGGCCCGAAAGCCTGGTCAAACCTGAACACCAAAGATACTGATGTTTATCAGGGTGAATACCAGTTGGTGGGGCGCCAAGGGCGCGGCGAAGCCGACAAAATGAAGATGCGTGGTGAAAACCGCTATACCATTTTGGAAAATGGCTCCTTTACCTCCTGTTTGCCAGGAGATAACAGCTGGAGCGTAGTCGGATCTGAAGTTATCCAGGACCGAGAAGAACAAGTTGCCGAAATATGGAATGCCCGCTTCAAGATTGGTAATGTGCCGGTGTTCTACAGCCCTTATATGCAATTGCCGATAGGCAACAAGCGCCGTTCAGGGTTTTTGATCCCGAACGCCAAATATAGTAGCAATAATGGTTTCGAATTCCTGTTGCCCTATTACTGGAACATTGCTCCCAACTTTGATGCCACTATTACGTCACACTATATGACAGAGCGTGGCCTGCAGTGGCAGAACGAGTTCCGTTATCTGCTGCAACCCGGTCTGGGGACTATTGCCCTGGATTGGCTGCCCAGTGATCGTCAATATGAGAACGACCATGGCGAATCCAATGACAGTAAGCGTTGGCTGTTTTACTGGGGCCATAGCGGCGTAATGGCCAAGGTGTGGCGTTTTAACGTTGACTACACCAGAGTCAGTGATTCTTATTACTTTACGGATCTCACCTCACAATATGGAACCACCACTGACGGTTACGCAACGCAAAAATTCAGTCTCGGTTACGCCAATGAAAACTGGGATACCGCGCTGTCATCCAGGCAGTTCCAGGTTTTCCCTGCGGGCGGTAACCAAAATGCCTACCGTTCTCAACCGCAGTTGGATATCAACTATTACAAAACAGATATTGGCCCCTTTGACCTGCATACTTACGCCCAGGTCGCCAAGTTCACTACCGTCAACCCGGATAACCCGAAAGCCACTCGCTGGCATATTGAGCCGGCAGTGAGCCTACCATTAGGTAACAGTTGGGGGAGTCTGAATACTCAAGCCAAAGTGATGGCAACTCATTTCCAACAAGATATTCCAAACGGTTTTGCGGCACATTCAGATCTGGATGAGTCGGTCAATCGCCTGCTGCCACAGTTCAAAACCGATGGCAAAGTGGTTTTTGAGCGAGGCATGGCCTTGTCACCAGACTATACCCAGACCATCGAACCACGGGTGCAGTATCTCTACGTGCCATATCGCGACCAAGGCAATATTTATACCTATGACTCAACACTGCTACAGACGGACTATTCTGGCCTGTTCCGTGATCGCTCCTACAGTGGGTTAGATCGTATTGCATCACAAAATCGTTTTGCAACCGGGGTCACCTCGCGAATTTATGATGATGAGTTAGTGGAACGTTTTAACGTTTCTGTGGGTCAAATCTACTATCTCAGCCATTCACGTACTGGGGAGCAATATCGCGAATTTGATAACAATAAAGATATCGGCAGTGTTGTCTGGGCGGGTGATACTTATTGGAAGATCGATCAACGTTGGGGCATGCGAGGGGGTGTGCAATATGATACCCGCCTGAGCAGCTTTGCGTTAGGTGATGCGGTAGTGGAATATCGTCAGGACGAAAATCGCGTGGTGCAATTAAACTACCGCTATGCCAGCCCAGAGTATATTGCTACTACGTTGCCAAATATCAGCAACCCAGGCTATCAGGAAGGTATTTCACAAGTTGGCTTGATCGGTGGCTGGCCAGTGGCTGATCGTTGGGCGGTGGTGGCAGGTTATTATTATGATACCCGGGCCCAACAGACGGCAAACCGCTTGGTAGGTCTGCGCTATAACACCTGCTGTTGGGCAATTAATCTCGGTTATGAACGTAAGATCACTGAGTGGGATAATATCAACCAAAGCAGTAAATATGATAATCGGTATACAGTCAGTGTTGAACTCCGTGGCCTAGGTAACGATCACAGCCTGGGTACTAACGGAATGTTACGTGCAGGCATTCTGCCTTATCAACGTGCATTCTGATGTATTTTATGCCCAGGACAGGTATAACAGATTGAAAATAAAAACTTTCACCCGCAATTGCGGATTAAATAACGGGAAATGTATGAAGAACTGGAAAGCGTTTCTTCTCGGATTGGTGGTTTGTGCCAATACGGCATTCGCAGCGCCGCAAGAGGTCAATAAAGTCGTCGCCGTGGTCAATAACGGGGTGGTACTCGAGAGCGATGTGAACGGTTTATTACAATCGGTGAAACGCAACGCGCAGCAAGAAGGGCAACAGTTGCCTGGTGACAGCGAACTACGTCAGCAAATCATTGAACGCCTGATCATGGATAATATTCTGTTGCAGATGGCGCAAAAAATGGGTATCACCGCCAGCGATGCCGATGTGGATAAAGCGATTGCCAATATTGCCGCCCAGAACAAAATGTCTGTTGATCAGTTGCGCAGCCGTTTGGCCTATGAAGGCTTAAACTACAACACCTACCGCGCACAAATCCGCAAGGAAATGCTGACCGCTGAAGTGCGTAACAATGAAGTCCGCCGTCGTGTCAACATCCTGCCACAGGAAGTTGAGGCATTGGCTCAACAGGTCGGTGCTCAAAATGGCGGAGATACCGAGGTTAATATCAGTCATATCCTGATACCGTTGCCAGAAAACCCGACTCAAGAGCAAGTTAACCAAGCCGGAACACTGGCAAAACGCTTGGTGGGTGAAGTTAATGGTGGCGCAGATTTCGGTAAATTAGCCATCACCTACTCCGCCGACTCACAGGCCCTGAAAGGTGGCCAGATGGGATGGGGTAAACTACAGGAAATGCCTACACTGTTCGCAGAACGGTTGGTGAATGCCAAAAAAGGGGATGTGGTTGGTCCTATTCGTTCCGGCGTCGGTTTTCACATCCTGAAAATTAACGATCTCCGTGGTGGCAATCAGTCAATTTCCGTCACCGAAGTACATGCGCGCCATATTCTGTTGAAACCGTCTGTCGTGATGACCGACGCTCAGGCGCAGGCGAAACTTCAGGCTGTGGCTACCGCTATCAAGAGTGGTAAAGCCAAATTTGAAGATAAAGCCAAGCAACTTTCTCAAGATCCTGGTTCAGCATTACAAGGTGGAGATCTGGGTTGGAGTTCGCCAGATGCTTATGATCCTGCCTTCCGTGATGCACTGCTGAAGTTGCAGAAAGGCCAGATCAGTGAACCGGTTCACTCCGCCTTTGGCTGGCACCTGATCCAATTGATCGATACTCGCCAAGTGGATAAAACTGATGCCGCACAGAAAGATCGCGCTTACCGCATGCTGTTCAACCGCAAATTTGCTGAGGAAGCACAAACCTGGATGCAGGAACTCCGTGCTTCAGCTTATGTGAAGATCCTCAATGGCAGCAATGCACAACACTAAGCGTATCGTGATTACCCCCGGTGAACCCGCCGGGGTGGGGCCGGATTTGGTCACCACACTGGCACAGCAGGATTGGCCTGTTGAGTTAGTGGTGTGTGCCGATCCGGCCTTATTGCTTGCGCGTGCCCGCCAATTGTCATTACCCCTGACGTTGAGAGAGTATCAACCCGAACAGCCAGCTCAACCACAGCAAGCCGGTAGTTTAACGGTGTTGCCCGTTGTAGCCCGAGCACCGGTGGTGGTCGGTGAGCTAAACGTGGCGAACAGTAGCTATGTCGTAGAAACACTGGCTCGCGCCTGTGACGGCTGTCTGAGCGGTGAATTTGCTGCTCTGGTAACCGGCCCGGTTAACAAAGGGGTCATCAATGATGGCGGTTTGCCGTTTAGCGGACACACTGAGTTCTTCGCCGAACGTAGTCACTGTGAACGCGTCGTGATGATGTTGGCTACCGAAGAGTTGCGTGTTGCGCTAGCCACCACCCATCTACCGTTATTGGCGGTACCCGGGGCGATTACCCTGCAGAGTCTGGATGAAGTGATCACCATTCTCGATCATGATCTAAAAACCAAATTCGGCATTGCGCAGCCACAGATCTATGTTTGTGGGCTTAACCCCCATGCCGGGGAAAATGGTCATATCGGGCGTGAAGAGCTGGATGTCATTATTCCCGCACTCGAATTGTTGCGTCAGCGCGGCATTCAACTGGTTGGGCCGCTACCTGCTGATACCCTGTTCCAACCGAAATATCTGCAACATGCCGATGCCGTGCTGGCAATGTATCACGACCAAGGTTTGCCAGTATTAAAATACCAAGGGTTTGGTCGGGCGGTAAATATCACCCTTGGCTTGCCCTTTATTCGTACCTCGGTCGACCATGGTACTGCATTGGAACTGGCTGGTAGCGGCACTGCCGATGCCGGTAGTTTCAAAACAGCCTTAAATCTCGCCATTAAAATGATAATTAATTCTAATGAATAATAGAGTCCACCAAGGGCATTTTGCCCGCAAACGTTTTGGACAAAACTTTTTAACCGATCAGTTTGTCATCGATAGCATTGTCTCAGCGATTCATCCACAACCGGGTGAAGCAGTTCTTGAGATCGGTCCAGGTTTGGGTGCCTTAACCGAACCTGTTGCTGCACGTATGGATCATATGACGGTGATCGAACTGGACCGTGATCTGGCCGCTCGCTTGGCCAATCATCCCCAGTTAAAAGATAAGCTGACCATCCATCAGCAAGATGCGATGACGGTGAACTTCGCCGAGTTGGCTGAACAAGTAGGTCAACCATTGAGAGTGTTCGGTAACCTGCCTTATAACATCTCAACACCGCTGATGTTCCATCTTTTCAGCTATACTTCGGCTATTCGCGACATGCATTTTATGTTGCAAAAAGAAGTGGTCAATCGCTTGGTGGCTGGCCCAAACAGCAAAGCTTATGGCCGGCTGAGCGTGATGGCACAATACTACTGCAATATCATTCCGGTACTGGAAGTGCCGCCTACCGCCTTCGCTCCACCACCTAAGGTCGATTCAGCGGTGGTTCGTTTGGTACCCCATGCGACAATCCCACATCCGGTGCATGATGTGCGCATGTTAAGCCGTATTACCACCCAGGCGTTTAACCAACGCAGGAAAACCATCCGCAATAGCCTGGGTGAGTTGTTTACCCCAGAGCAACTGACGGAACTGGGTGTTGATCCGGCACTACGAGCAGAAAATATTTCTGTCGCGCAGTACTGTAAGCTGGCAAACTGGCTTACAACCCAGCAGGTGCCAGCGCAATAAAGGAGTCATGACCATGATTGATTCGCCCCGTGTATGTATCCAAATTCAGAGTATTTATGTGGAGTCACAATCAATACCTGAAGAGGAGCGTTACGTCTTCGCATATACCGTTACTATCCGTAACCTGGGGCGTTTTAACGTGCAACTCCTGGGGCGTTACTGGCTGATTACCAACAGTAATGGCCGCCAAACTGAAGTACAAGGGGAAGGGGTGATCGGCGAACAGCCCCTTATCCTACCCAGTAACGAGTTTCAATATACCAGCGGTGCGGTACTCGAAACACCGCTCGGTACCATGGAAGGTCACTACGAAATGGTGGATCACCAAGGTAAGCCATTTCGTACTGCTATCCCAGTCTTCCGCTTAGCCATCCCTACGCTGATCCACTAATATGGCAACCTATCTTATCGGCGATGTTCATGGCTGCTTTGATGAACTGCAAGCGCTGTTAGCTCAAGCTAATTTCGAGCCACACCAGGATCAACTGTGGTTAACCGGTGATTTGGTTGCCCGCGGGCCAGATTCGCTCGCGGTGCTGCGTTATGTGCGTTCACTCGGCCCAGCAGTGCGTATGGTGTTGGGTAACCATGATTTACATCTGCTGGCTATCTATGCCGGCATTAGCCGTAATAAACCGAAAGACAATCTGACGCCTTTACTAGAAGCCCCCGACAGTGATGAGCTAATCAATTGGCTGCGGCGTCAACCCATTCTGCAAGTTGACCACCAGCGTAAACTGATTATGGGGCATGCAGGCATTACTCCACAGTGGGATATTGCCACCGCGCAACAATGTGCCCGTGAAGTTGAAGCCGTATTGAGTAGCGACTGTTACCCGTTATTCCTTGATGCGATGTATGGCGATATGCCAAATAACTGGACCCCAGAGATGATTGGGCTGGCACGCCTGCGTTTCAGCACCAATGCACTGACGCGTATGCGCTATTGTTTCCCTAACGGGCAGTTGGACATGATTTGTAAAGATGCCCCCACTGATGCTCCCTCCATGTTGAAGCCCTGGTTTGAACTCCCTCGCCAAGTTGACCCCGATTACACCGTTATTTTCGGTCACTGGGCTTCACTGGAAGGTAACGGCACACCTGAAGGTATTATTGCTCTAGATACCGGTTGTTGCTGGGGCGGGGAACTGACCATGTTACGTTGGGAAGATAAACAGTTTTTTGCCCAACCGGCCAGCCAACGCGCAACGCTCGATGGTCAGAATTTACTCACCGGCATTTAATTAAGCAACCGCAGGCCAAACGATGGTCACAAGCATTAGCCACAAACATTAGCCACAAACAATGGCCAATAATGGTGCTCTGCGGTTGTCACCCAAGTGAGTCTCTTTTACTCAAGCCTGGTAAGCTGGATACCCCCCCACAGATAGGCAAGACCCACATTGGGTTATCAGGAAGGGGTTATCAGAAAGACTTAGCGACGTTCTAAAATCTCAAAACAATAACAGTGAGAATTCAGTTCATCTGCATCATGAAATTCACTGAACGAGCTTTCCCACTCATCGGGCTCGTAATCCGGAAAGTGGGCATCCCCCTCCACTTCAGCATCAATATGCGTCAAATATAACCGGTTAGCCCGTGGCAAAAACTGTTCATAAACCCGGCCACCACCAATCACCATGACCTCTTCCACATCCCCAGCGGCAGTCAATGCCTGCTCCAACGAGGTTACCCAAGTCACACTCTGGTCACTGCCTGGCTGGCTGCTTAAAACAATATTCTGGCGGCCTGGCAACGGACGACCTATCGACTCAAACGTCTTACGACCCATAATAATAGGTTTATTCAACGTGTTACGTTTGAACCATGCTAAATCTGCGGGTAAGTGCCATGGCATGGTATTTTCCATACCAATAACGCGGTCTGCTGCCAAAGCGGCAATCAGGCTGATAATCATTATATAACCCTGTATGTCTTCGTCATTTGAGCAGCAGCGGTGTTAGCTGCAACCTGAACAAACTTGGCGATAGAGTAGATGGCAAAATCGTCCACACTATACGTAAAGCGCTATTCGCCGTCGATAGCGTTTTGTCTCATTTACGCGATAAGACCTGAAGGTGTTAAGCCTACAGTAACAACCTTAAACCCCTGGTCGTTTGCGATATAACCATAAACCAGGCACGGATAAACCGATAGATAGCGCACCGACAATAAAACAGGCTTTAAGGAAATTGGAAATCATAACCGACATCAATGCTTCGCTATAGCCAAGATGGGAGATTTCTACCACACTAATCATCGCGGTATAAGCAGAAATCCCCGGGAACATCGGGATTACTGCGGCCACGGTAAATACCTTGGGGTGAGCCAGCAACCAACGTGACCAACTGATACCAATAATACCAATCAGAATGGCGGCCAAAAACGAAGCCCACTCGATATTCATCCCAAAATGCATCATCAGCATACGAGAACCATGGCCTAATGCGCCCAGTAAAGCGCAATAGCGCAAGGCACGGGCAGGCACATTAAATACCATGGCAAAACCCAAGGCAGGCACCGCAGCCAACAACATATCCTGCAGTAACATCCATAATAGGTTCATGCCCACCCCCGCAATTGCCATAACGACATGGCCATCACCACGCCGATACAGGTTGCCAGGGTCAATAAAGTGGCCATCGCCCAACGCGCCAACCCGGTATTCACATGGCCTTTAAACATATCAGCCACGGCATTAATCAATGGGAACCCGGGTACCAGCAGCAGAACACTGGCGGCCATCGCCACACTGGAGGTTTGGCTAAAAACAGGTAAACGCAGCAGTAAACCAGAAACCGAGGTGGCAACAAACGCCGTCAAACAGAAATTGATCAACGGATTCAAATGGCGGGCAGTCAATAGTTGGCGCACAAACATGGCCAGACCACTGGCCAGAAAAGTGACCACAAAGGCATCAGGGCCGCCACCATTGAGCATGCTGAAGCAGCCACAGGACAACCCCACCATCAACACCACCAGCCAGCGTGGATAACGCAGTGGAACGATCTTGTTAAAGCGCCGGGCAACCGTCTGGGCATCCGCCAAACGGTGTTCAGCCAAGATCACAATATGCTGCACCTCAGTAACAATTTGCATATTAATGCCGCGATCAACATTCTTACGTGTTGTCGTCAGGCAGGCATCATTGCTGATCGTGGTCAGCACCACCGCATTGGCCGAAATGGAGCTTTCCACACTGTCCATCCCCAGTGCCAAACCCAGGCGAGTAGAGAGCTGCTCCACCACCATGCTTTCCGCACCATGTTGTAACAGTAGCAACGCGCACTGAATACAAAGGCGCGTAATCTCACGTTGCTGCTGATTGACACTGGGTAGATCCACCGTCAATTCCCGTTTCATATTGCTCATTGTACTCCCTGAATGAACGCCCACCCCAGCTAAACACCTTACCCTGCAAGATGCAGGTAGATATCCCCTACCTGCAACTTAGAACGTTCAGTTATTTACTGATTCGGGCATGTAATTCCTGTACCGAAGTCACCTGTTCAGTAGGATCGGCCTTTAATGCCATCACGGTAGCAAAACCACCATTAAGTGTGGTGTCATAGTGTACTTTATACTGCAACGCACTACGACGGATCAGTTTGGAGTCCTCAATAGCCTGGCGGCCCGCGGTGGTGTTAACAATATAGGTGTACTCGCCATTTTTGATGCGGTCCTGAATATGTGGCCGCCCTTCATGCACCTTATTGACTAAACGGGGATTAATCCCTGCCTCACCCAGTACGATGGCGGTGCCATGAGTGGCATCCAGTTCAAAACCCTGTTTGAGCAGGCTGGCTGCCAGGTCCACCACGCGGGCTTTGTCACCCCCACGTACTGATAACAACGCACGCCCCTGTTTTTTCATACCGGAGTTACTGCCCAGCATCGCCTTGGAGAAAGCTTCAGCAAAGGTAGCCCCAACCCCCATCACTTCCCCTGTCGAACGCATTTCTGGCCCCAGAATCGGGTCAACACCCGGGAACTTATTAAATGGCAGGACCACTTCTTTCACCGAGTAATACGGTGGGATAACCTCTTCGGTTACCTGCTGCTCAGCCAGCGATTTACCGATCATCACTCGTGCCGCTACCTTCGCCAAAGGGACCCCAGTGGCTTTGGAAACAAAGGGAACGGTACGGGCAGCACGCGGATTAACCTCAATCAGGTACACTTCGTTGTTTTTCACTGCAAACTGGACGTTCATCAAACCACGGACCTGCAGCTCAAACGCCAACTTTTCCACCTGTTGGCGCATCACATTCTGGATATCCTGGCTCAACGTATAGGCTGGCAGGGAACAAGCCGAGTCGCCAGAGTGTACGCCAGCCTGTTCGATATGCTCCATGATGCCACCGATCAACACACGCTCACCATCGCAGATGGCATCGACATCCACTTCTACGGCGTCGTCCAGGAAACGATCCAACAGTACCGGAGCATCATGGGAGACACTCACCGCATTCTGGAAGTAACGACGGAGATCAACTTCATCGTAAACGATCTCCATGGCGCGGCCACCCAGCACGTAAGAGGGGCGCACTACCAGCGGATAACCAATCCCTGCGGCTTTTTCTACCGCCTGCTCAATAGTGGCCACGGTGGCATTGGCGGGTTGCTTCAGCCCCAAGCGGTGGACAGCCTGTTGGAAGCGCTCACGATCTTCCGCACGATCAATCGCGTCCGGGCTGGTACCAATAATCGGCACACCAGCGGCTTCCAGCTCACGCGCCAGTTTCAGCGGAGTTTGCCCACCATACTGCACGATAACGCCTGTTGGCTGCTCGATACGTACAATTTCCAGCACATCTTCTAACGTCACTGGCTCAAAGTAGAGACGATCCGAGGTATCGTAGTCGGTGGAGACAGTTTCCGGGTTGCAGTTGACCATAATGGTCTCGTAACCATCTTCACGCAATGCCAGCGCGGCGTGCACACAGCAGTAATCGAATTCGATTCCCTGGCCAATACGGTTTGGGCCGCCCCCCAAGATCATCACTTTCGGACGGTCATGGGATGGATTGGCTTCACACTCCTCTTCATAAGTGGAGTACATATAGGCGGTATCGGTAGCAAACTCCGCAGCACAGGTATCGACCCGCTTATAAACCGGGTGCAGATTGAAACCATGGCGTAACTTGCGGATTTCATTTTCTGAAACCCCGACCAATTTGGCCAAACGCGCATCTGCAAAACCTTTACGCTTTAGCAAGCGCATAAAACCGGCGTTTAAACCGTTGATGCCCAACTCAGCCACCTGCTCTTCAAGGCGCACCAACTCTTCAATCTGCACCAGAAACCAGCGATCGATATTAGTCAGGTTGAACACACCATCCACCGACAAACCGGCACGAAAAGCATCAGCGATATACCAGATACGATCACAACCGGCATCTTTAAGTTCGCGACGTATTTTGGTCAGCGCCTCAGGGTCATCAAGGCTCACTTTAGGATCAAAACCGGTGGCACCCACTTCCAGCCCACGCAGTGCTTTCTGCAATGATTCCTGCTGGGTACGGCCAATTGCCATCACTTCCCCCACAGACTTCATCTGGGTGGTCAGGCGATCATTGGCACCGGCAAATTTTTCGAAATTAAAACGCGGGATTTTGGTAACTACATAGTCAATGGAAGGCTCAAAGGAAGCTGGCGTGCGGCCACCGGTGATATCATTCATCAACTCATCAAGGGTATAACCTACTGCCAACTTGGCGGCGATCTTGGCGATCGGGAACCCCGTGGCTTTCGATGCCAACGCTGATGAGCGGGAGACGCGAGGGTTCATTTCGATCACGATCAAACGGCCGGTTTTCGGGTTGACGGCAAACTGGACGTTAGAACCGCCGGTTTCAACGCCGATCTCGCGCAACACCGCCATCGAGGCGTTACGCATAATTTGATACTCTTTGTCGGTCAGGGTCTGCGCGGGTGCCACGGTGATAGAGTCACCGGTATGGATGCCCATCGCATCGATATTTTCGATGGAGCAGACGATGATGCAGTTATCATGCTTATCGCGCACCACCTCCATTTCATACTCTTTCCAGCCAATCAGCGATTCATCAATCAATAGCTCGTTGGTAGGAGAGAGATCCAGACCACGCTGACAGATCTCTTCAAATTCTTCACGGTTATAGGCGATACCCCCACCGGTTCCTCCCATAGTGAATGATGGGCGAATAATGCAAGGGAACCCCACATCAGCCGCAACCGCCAACGCCTCATCTATATTATGCGCGATGCCAGAACGAGCGGTATCCAGGCCGATCTTCTTCATGGCAATATCGAAACGGCGGCGATCTTCTGCTTTATCGATAGCATCGGCAGTAGCACCGATCATGGTGACACCGAATTCAGCCAGCACCCCTTGGCGCTCCAGCTCCAGAGCACAGTTGAGTGCTGTTTGCCCACCCATGGTTGGCAAGACCGCATCTGGGCGCTCTTTTTCGATGATTTTGCGCACCACTTCCCAGTGAATTGGCTCAATATAGGTGGCATCCGCCATTTCTGGGTCAGTCATGATGGTCGCGGGGTTGGAGTTAACCAGAATAACGCGGTAACCCTCTTCACGTAGTGCTTTACAGGCTTGTGCACCGGAATAATCAAATTCACACGCCTGGCCAATCACAATCGGACCGGCACCGAGGATCAGGATGCTTTTTATATCTGTACGTTTTGGCATGTTGTATGGCTCCTGATTATTTGGCGTTGGAACGATAAGATTCAATCAGTTCAATAAAGTGGTCAAACAGCGGTGCCGCATCATGGGGGCCCGGGCTGGCTTCTGGATGCCCTTGGAAACCAAATGCTGCTTTATCGATGCGATGAATTCCCTGCACCGTATGGTCAAACAGCGATTTGTGAGTGACCCGCAGAGTCGATGGCAAATTATTTTCATCTACAGCAAAACCGTGGTTCTGCGCGGTGATCATCACCCGCTGATTATCCAGATCCTGTACCGGATGGTTACCACCATGATGACCCAACTTCATCTTGGTGGTTTTCGCCCCGCTAGCTAACGCCAGTAGTTGATGTCCAAGACAGATACCGAAGAGTGGAATGTCGGTTTCCAACAACTGTTTGATAGCGTTAATGGCGTAATCACAAGGTTCTGGGTCACCCGGGCCGTTGGACAGGAACACGCCGTCTGGCTTCATTTTTAACACATCTGCAGCCGGGGTCTGAGCAGGAACCACCGTAAGACGACAGCCACGATCCACCAACATGCGTAGAATATTGCGTTTTACACCGTAATCATAAGCCACCACATGGTAAGGCAGTTCATCTACTGATTTGGCAGCCGGCAGATCCCCAGCCAGGGTCCAACTGCCTTGCAACCAAGGGTATGCATCCTTGGTGGTGACCTCTTTCGCCAGATCCATCCCCTTCAAACCGGGGAAAGCCTTGGCTTTTTGCAGTGCAAGCTCAGCATCAGCAGCATCGCCAGTCATGATGCAGCCATTTTGTGCCCCTTTTTCCCTCAGCAGACGCGTCAGTTTGCGCGTATCAATATCGGCAATGGCGACAATATTATGCTGCTTAAGGTAGGCCGACAGTCCTTCTTCGTTACGGTAGTTGCTGGCAATGAGAGGAAGGTCGCGGATAACCAGGCCTTGAGCATGAACAGAGGAGGATTCTTGGTCAGCATGATTGGTGCCAACATTGCCGATATGGGGATAAGTAAGAGTAACGATTTGGCGGGAGTAGGAGGGGTCAGTGAGGATTTCTTGATAACCGGTCATCGACGTATTGAAGACCACTTCCCCCACTGCCGAACCTTCCGCCCCAATGGCCCGACCATGGAATTGGGTTCCGTCTTCCAGAACCAATAGCGCTGATTTGATCAAAACACCCTCCAAGGAATAATAAGTCACATTATTTGCATATTAATTCATATGTCACACTCTAAATCAATGCCAAAAACGCCATCACAGCTGATTTTTGGCAAATTGCGCGCATTCTAATGATGAGTGCTGGTCTTGTCTACAAAAAGCCCCCTTTTTTACATTAATTTTGTCCACCTTACGATTTATTTTAACCCACAGCCTCGAAAACACACAAAAACTCGGGCTGGAAAACGGTTGCAATAAGAAATAGCAGAAAAATTGGTTTTAAAAGGTCGCTGCCTAGATAAGATGAGATCAAATGGTCTAAAAATGAACAAATAAGCAAGATAAACATTAAAAATAGAAATTAGAGTAAAAATTAAAGCCATAAAGCCTATTTTTACATAAAAAAATAGGGCAATTGGATTATTGCCCTATTTTCATGTAATTAGAAAAAAAACCTTAAAAGAAAGGGGATTTAAAATATTATAACTGCTCTAATCCGAGCACATCGCGCATATCAAATAACCCATTTTGCCGCGCAGAAACCCAAATAGCCGCACGGACGGCACCATTGGCGAAAGTCATACGGCTTGAAGCTTTATGCGTAATTTCCACCCGCTCGCCGATATCGGCAAACATCGCGGTATGCTCACCCACAATGTCGCCAGCCCGGATAGTGGCAAACCCGATGCTCTTCGGATCTCGTTCGCCAGTATGACCAACACGCTGGTAAACCGCACACTCTTTAAGGTCACGGCCTAATGCCCCGGCAATCGCCTCGCCCATCGCTAGCGCAGTGCCGGAAGGCGCATCAACCTTATGGCGATGATGTGCCTCCACTATTTCGATATCCGTATAATCACCCATCACCTTGGCGGCCTTCTCCAACAGTTTCAACATCACATTGACCCCGACACTGAAGTTAGCGGCAAAGACAATGCCAATCTGTTGAGTAGCGGCTTGGATGGCGGCTTTACCCGCATCATCAAAACCGGTGGTGCCAATCACCATACCTTTATGATGAGCCACACAGAATGCCAAATGAGTCAACGTGCCTTCTGGGCGAGTAAAGTCGATCAAAATATCAAAATCATTGACCACCTTTGCCAGGTCATCAGTGACAGTCACACCTAGCACCCCTACCCCGGCCAACTCACCGGCATCTGAGCCCACCAGACTTGACCCTGAGCGCTCCATAGCAGCACCTAACACCACGCCTGGTGCCTGCTGTACCGCTTGAATCAATTGACGCCCCATACGTCCACCAGCACCAGCGACGGCAATGCGGATCTGTGAATTAGTCATACTCTGCTCTCTTTTTGATCACTAGCCATTCTTCAGCACTCAGTCGACCTGCTTAATGTCCAGCCGCAGTTCTCTGGGTACTTCAAACACGATGTTCTCTTCACGACCACTAAGCTCATGAACGTCTTTGCCACCCAATATCTTCAAACGACTGATCACTTCCTGAACCAACACGTCTGGCGCAGAAGCCCCCGCGGTAACCCCAATGTTGCCACCCCCTTGCAACCAGGCTTCTTGAATATCAGCGGCAGAATCGATCAGATAGGCAGGTTTACCTACACGTTGAGCCAATTCAGCCAAGCGGTTGGAGTTCGACGAGTTTTTCGACCCCACCACCAGGACGAGGTCCGCCTGTGCCGCCAGATTACGTACTGCTTCCTGACGATTAGTGGTGGCATAACAAATATCATCTTTCCGCGGGCCGATAATATTCGGGAAACGCTCACGCAATACATCAATCACATCCGAAGTGTCATCCACAGAGAGTGTCGTCTGGGTCATAAAACAGAGGTTATACTCATTCTTTACCTGCAGTTTCCAGACATCCTCGGGTGACTCAACCAGATACATTCCCCCCTGCGGGTTACTGTATTGCCCCATCGTGCCTTCCACTTCCGGGTGCCCAGCATGACCAATCAGGATCGCCTCAGTCCCCTTGCGGCTGGCTCGTGCCACTTCCATATGCACCTTGGTCACCAACGGACAAGTGGCATCAAACAACATCGTCAGTTCACGGGTTTTGGCTTCAGCGCGTACCGCCTGTGAAACACCGTGGGCAGAAAAGATCAGGATCGAACCATCAGGCACCTCGGCGATCTCTTCAATGAATATCGCCCCGCGTTCACGCAGGCTATCGACGACATAGCGGTTATGTACCACTTCATGGCGCACATAAATCGGTGCGCCATAAATCTCCAACGCACGTTCCACAATGCTAATCGCACGATCAACCCCGGCACAGAAACCGCGCGGATTAGCCAGCAATATTTGCATCTGTTTTCTCCTGCTGTGGATCAATCTCCAATACTTCAATATCAAAGAGGACTGGGTGACCCGCCAACGGATGGTTGAAATCGACGGTGACAGAGTCTTCAGCCACTTCATGCACCACACCAGGCATTTCACTGCCATCAATGGCGGTAAACAGCATGATGGTACCCACCTCCGGCACCCCGGTATCGATGAAATCACGGTGCGAGAAGAACTGAATCAAGTCTGGATTCTTTGCCCCAAATGCCGCTTCCGGTTGCAGGGTAAAAGCACATTTATCACCCACCCGCAGACCAATAAGTTGCTGCTCCAAAGGGGCGGACAAGCTGCCATCCCCCAGGCGAAACAGCGCAGGTTTACCGTTGCCTCGGGTAGACTCCGCCGTTGAGCCATCTTCCAATTTCAGCGTGAAATGCACCAACACCGCACTACTACTGTTAACCTGAGCTGTCATGTTACTTCCCTTCACTGCTGGCACGTTTCTTCGCTGGCAGGAACCCTTCCAGTACGATCATCACAGCCCCTATACAGATAAAGGAGTCCGCCAGGTTAAAGGTCGGGTAATGCCAATTACCGATATAGAAGTCGATAAAATCGACGACAAAACCATGCCATAGACGATCAAACAGGTTACCGAGCGCACCACCAATAATAAACGCATAGGCGATATTGTTGAGCTTCTGCTGGGCACTGCTGCGATACATCATCACCAGCAGGACCACCACGATAGCAATGGCGACACCCGCAAAGAACCAGCGCTGCCAACCACCATGGTCCGCAAGGAAACTGAATGCGGCACCGTAATTACGCGCATAATACAAGTTGAATGACGGGAACAATGGCTGGAGTTGGCCCAGCTCAAAATTATTCAAAATCCACAGCTTACTGGCTAAATCCAACGCCAGTACCACCACCACCAACCATAGCCAGCGCAAGCCGGTCGAACTTATCGGTCTACTCATTAGGTCATTGCTCTCAGCCATATACCCTTCATCCTTCAAGCTGCTTGGGTGTTGGCGGCGATTACTCGTCTCATCCATGAGACTCGCCCCTCACGGGGTTACCGCCTACAAGCAACTAGAATTATTCTAGGTATCGTTAGTTCTCAGGCATAGTGCCGTTTTTCGCCATCACCAGCGACGTTAGTCACACAGCGGCCACAAATATCCGCGTGTTCTGCGGTCTGGCCAATATCCGTGGTGTAATGCCAGCAACGTGGGCATTTCTCACCCACTGCGGTACTGAAAGCGATTTTTAACCCTTTAAGCAATTCGCTCTGCTGTGCATCCGCCGGAGCTGACGCTAAAGGTGCCACATTGGCGGATGAGGTCAGCAACACAAAGCGTAGCTCATCCTGCAGGCTGTTTAGGCAAGCCGCCAAGTCATTGTCTGCATACAGCGTCACCGCCGCCTCCAGTGAGCCACCAATGCGTTTGTCTGCACGCGCCTGTTCCAGCACTTTGTTCACTTCACCGCGTACCTTCAGCAGTTCAGCCCAAAATGCGTCATTCATGCTCTCCCCTTCAGCCAAACCAAACAGGCCACTGTACCACTCTTCAGTGAAGACATACGGCGCACGTTTGCCTGGCAGGAAGCCCCAGATTTCATCCGCAGTAAACGACATGATCGGTGCCATCCAACGCACCAGCGCTTCAGCAATATGGAACAGGGCGGTCTGGCAACTGCGACGAGCCACACTGTTGCCCTTCGCGGTATATTGACGGTCTTTGATGATATCCAGATAAAAAGAGCCCATCTCCACCGAGCAGAACTGCATCAGCCGCTGTACCACTTCATGGAAATCGTAGTTGGCATAGGCCTGCTCGATATCCTGCTGCGCCGCTAATGCGCGACCCACTGCCCAACGATCCAAGACCACCATTTCATCGGCGGCAACACAATCGGTCGCAGGATCAAAGCCGTTAAGGTTTGCCAGCAAGAAACGCGCGGTATTGCGAATACGGCGGTAAGAGTCCGCTGCACGTTTGAGGATTTCGTCAGAAACTGCGATCTCGCCAGTGTAATCCGTCGACGCCACCCACAAACGTAAAATATCCCCCCCCAGTTTGTTCATCACATCCTGCGGACTAATGGTGTTACCGATAGACTTGGACATTTTGCGGCCCTGACCATCGACAGTAAAACCGTGGGTCAACACTTCTTTATAAGGTGCCTTGCCTTTCATGGCGGTGGAAATCATCAGCGATGACATAAACCAACCGCGATGCTGATCCGACCCTTCTAAATACATATCAGCGCCATGGCCGTTGAACTCAGGGCGAACATCCACCACTGAAGCATGGGTTGAACCAGAGTCAAACCATACGTCCAAAGTATCCGGCACTTTGACATAATCTGCGGCTTCCGCACCGAGGATCTCGGCAGCATCCAGATCCCACCAGGCCTGAATTCCCTCTTGCTCAACACGCTTGGCAACCTGTTCCATCAGCTCAACACTACGTGGGTGAAGCTGCTCCGTCTCTTTATGGACAAACAGAGACATTGGCACACCCCAGGTGCGCTGACGCGAGATACACCAATCGGGACGATTAGCCACCATCATTTCGATACGTGCCTGGCCCCAATCGGGGATCCACTGCACGCCTTTGATCTCTTCCAGTGACTGTTTACGCAATCCATGCTGATCCATGCTGATAAACCATTGTGGCGTGGCACGGAAAATAACCGGCGTTTTGTGGCGCCAGCAGCAGGGATAGCTGTGCTGCAGTTTTTCAACATGCAACAGCGCACCTTTTTCACGTAACAGCTCCACCACCAGATCATTGGCCTTAAACACAAATTTGCCATCCAGTGAGGGGTAAGTCCCCGTCAGATAGCAACCATTCGGCCCCACCGGGTTAGCCACTTCCAAGCCATATTTCTGGCCAATCACAAAGTCATCCGGGCCATGGCCTGGTGCGGTATGGACGGCACCGGTACCCGCATCCAACGTAACGTGATCCCCCAGAACCGCCGGCACATCAAAGCCCATAAACGGATGGGTGAAACGCATTAACTCTAGCTCACTACCTTGGCAGGCGCCAAGCACCGCCCACTGGGTAATGCCCGCACGCCGCATCACACTTTCCACCAGATCCGCCGCCAGGATCAGGCATTGACCATCAACTTGTACCAATTGATAGGCAAAATCCGGGTTCAGCGAAATCGCACGGTTGGCAGGCAAGGTCCATGGTGTGGTGGTCCAGATCACCAAAGAAACTGGGCCATCAACCTGTGTTACGCCAAACTTGGCGGCAACCGCAGCGGCATCAACCGCCTGGAAAGTGACATCAATAGAAGGTGAAGTTTTGTCGTAATATTCAACTTCTGCCTCTGCCAGGGAAGAACCACAATCGGTACACCAGTGAACCGGTTTGGCCCCCTTGAGCAAATGACCATTGCTGATGATTTTAGCCAAGGCACGGATAATGTTGGCTTCAGTTTTGAAGTCCATGGTCAGGTAAGGATGATCCCAGTCACCCAATACCCCCAGGCGAATAAAATCTTGCTTCTGCCCCTCAACCTGTTCGGCTGCATACTCGCGGCATTTCTGACGGAACTCCGCAGGGGTCAGTTTCTCACCGGGTTTGCCATAAAGTTGTTCAACTTTCAATTCAATGGGCAGACCGTGGCAGTCCCAACCGGGAATATAAGGCGAATCAAAGCCCGCCATCCCTTTGGATTTAATAATAATATCTTTGAGGATTTTATTTACCGAGTGACCAATATGAATACTGCCATTCGCATACGGTGGGCCGTCATGCAGAATAAAGGTCTTTTTCCCCTTTTTAGCAGCACGAATAATCCCGTACAGATCCTGTTCATACCAACGGTTAAGCATGCCAGGCTCGCGCTTGGCGAGATCGCCGCGCATCGGGAACCCTGTTTCCGGCAAGTTCAGGGTATTCTTGTAGTCACTCATTAGATTCTCGGTTCCGTTTTCGATTGGTAAGATTAAGCCGGTGTCTGTAGCCCAAAAAACTTCCGGGCAGTCACCACATCATTGGCGATTTGCTGCTTAAGTTCATCAAGCGAAGCAAAACGCTGTTCATTGCGCAATTTTGCGCGCAGCACCACATCCAGATGGCGGCCATACAGATCCATAGTCACATCCAGCAAATGCACTTCCAGTTGCTGACGGACGCCAGCAACGGTAGGCCGAGTGCCGATATTGGCCACCCCGGGCAAAGGTTGTGGTGCCAGGCCATAAACATCGACCGCATAGACCCCTTTGACCGGTGCAACCAGGCGTTTAAGTGGCAGGTTGGCCGTTGGGAAACCAATGGTTCTCCCCAATTGGTCACCATGTACTACACGCCCTGAAATACGATAAGGGTGCCCCAGCAGGGTCTCCGCCAGCAGCAAATCATCATCACGCAGGGCATTGCGAATCGCCGTACTGCTGATACGCTGATCCCCTTCACGAAAAGTGGACGCACTCACCACTTCAAAGCCATATTTCTCCCCCGCTTGCTGCAACAGTTGATAATCCCCTTGGCGACCCGCCCCAAAGCGGAAATCATCGCCCACCATCAGGAATTTCACTCCCAACTTTTCCACCAGCAGTTCAGTCACAAACGCCTTTGAAGGGTGAGCGGCAAAACGGGGATCAAACTTGACGCACAACAAGAAATCCACCCCGGCCTCAGCCAAATATTTGGCCTTGTCACGCAAGCGCGTCAGGCGGGCCGGTGCTTTATCTGCAGCAAACAATTCCAACGGTTGCGGTTCAAAAATCATTACCACCACCGGCAGCCCGAGGCGGTGTCCTACCTGTTTCAGCTGTGCCAACAACGCCTTGTGACCGCGATGTACGCCGTCAAAGTTGCCGATGGTGAGCACACAACCATGATGGTGTGCCCGGATATTATGGATGCCACGAATTAGCTGCATAGCTGGCTCAAAACAGTGGAAATCGGCGGATTATACCTTGTACAACGGTTAAGGTTAACCGGCGATTGTTCCCTTTGATGTATATAGTCATACCATACCGAAGGAAAAGCGCCTTCACCACCGTTTCAATTCCTCAAATTACCGCCAGATGACGGTTTTATCCCCATGTTCCTTCAAATTATCGTCAAAAAATAGCTCAATCAGACGCTATTGTTGGTATGATACCCAGTCGCTTCTCCACCAGGCGGAGCAGGATACAAATCATATGGCGATTTTTATCGCGAAACACTGTATTCCCATAGCCGAAACTGGTAAGATCCTGCGCCATCACAACGTAGCAAGTGCCGCCCGTACAAACGGCGCTTATTTGCACAAATCCATTGACAAACGAAGGCTAAAAGGGCATATTCCTCGGCCTTTGAATTGTCCTCAATAGCATATATTTGGGAGTTGGACCTTGGCTAATATCAAATCAGCTAAGAAACGCGCCGTACAGTCTGAGAAACGCCGCAAGCATAACGCTAGCCGTCGCTCAATGGTGCGTACCTTCATTAAGAAGGTGTACGCCGCTATCGCAACTGGCGACAAAGCAGCAGCACAAAACGCATTTAATGAAATGCAACCTATTGTGGATCGCCAGGCAGGTAAAGGCCTGATCCACAAAAATAAAGCAGCACGTCATAAGTCGAGCTTGATTGCACAGATTAACGCAATGCAGTAAGTCTTACGTTTTCTGCTTGATAAAAAAACCGGCTTTGGCCGGTTTTTTTACATTTGAGATCCAGCCAGTATCGGCTTAAAAGGTAAACAGGGCTGAAAAATCCTTGTTACATACCCGTCGTACTGCCGGATGTTGGATCATCCGCTCAGCAAAAATAATGTAATACTCTTCTTGCACGCTATCGATGCGCCCAATCTCCATCACATTATCATCCTTGTAGGTGTCCAATGCATACAGTGTCGGGGCAACGAAAATCGCATTGTGATACAACCCGAAAGCCTTCATCAACGCAGCATCATCAAACTCCCCGAGGATCTGAACCTGAATCCCCTGAGTATTAAACCAATTAAGCAGTTTGCGCCCCAGCATCGAACGCTTTCCCGGGATCAGTAATCGTCGCTGCTCCAGGCAGGCTGGGAACGGTAAATCAGGCACCGGTGGACGACAGAAGAAGCTGATGCCACACTCCCCCAATTTCAGCGAGAACAATCCCTCCTGTTGACTGGAGTCGACAGGACAATCCGACAGAATCATATCCAATTTGTGCTGGCTCAACTGTTCCAACAGCATCTCATGGGTTGATTCGAAACAGCGCAGATGGATCTGCTCATTATCAACCACCGCGGCTTCCAATACCTGGCTGACCAGCCTCTTGGAGAGCGCATCCGCCACACCAACGTCAAACAACAGGTTGGATTCCTTGCGGTAATTGACGATATCCAGCATTTCCTGGCTCAGCATAAACATCTTATCCGCATAGCGGAAGACCAGTTGGCCGAGTTCAGAGGGCACCACGCCACGCCCTTGGCGCTTGAACAGTTTTCCATCAAGGCGCTCTTCCAAGGCTTTGATCTGACCGGTAATGGTTTGCGGCGTAAGGAACAGCGCCTGCGCCGCACCCACCACCGATCCCTCCTTGCAAACCTGCCAGAAGTAATAGAGATGGTTAAAGTTGATATGTGACATTTTCACTCGCTGTTCTCCTTAAATTCCCTATCAGCACAAAGCTCCACCTTGATGAGCGACAAACTCCATTGCTTTCTTCCCTATTCATGCTTATTGCAGGCGGGCATATCACCCACCTGCAATAAGATTATACCCTTCATCCTTCACGTTGCTTGGGTGCTGGCTGTCGTTACTCGCCTCATCCGTGAGGCTCGCCCCTATCGGGGCCGCTGCAAGCAAATCGAATGTTTTTGGGTATCACTTATTGGCGCTTCGGTAATGTCTGACGCAAAAGGACATAACCAATCACCGCCGCACTGGTTGAACCTAATAATATGCCCAGTTTGGAATAGGTAATCAGTTCCGGCGCCGCCTCAGCAAAGGCCAATGAGGCAATGAAGATCGACATGGTAAATCCGATACCACAAAGCATGGCGACAGCAAATACCTGTTTAAAATTAATGTCTTCTGGCAACTTGGCAATGCCGAGTTTCACCGCCAGCCAACTGAGGGTAAAAATCCCCAGTGGTTTACCAATCAATAACCCTGCGGCAATCCCCATTGGCAACAGTGACGTCAAACCACTCAGCGAAACCCCTTGTAATGGTACCCCCGCATTGGCGAACGCAAACAAAGGCAAAATAAGGAAAGCCACCCAAGGATGCAACTCATGCTCCAGGGTTTCCGAAGGAGAAGGCTCATGCTTGGCTTGCAGCGGTATCATAAAGCCGACGATGACCCCTGCCAGCGTCGCGTGTACACCGGATTTAAGAATAGCCACCCACAGCACCAGGCCAACTATCATATACATCGAGGTTTTGCCTACCCCACGCCAGTTCATAATCGCCAGCACGGCTATCGCAGCAGCAGCGACTGCCAATGCCATCAGCGACACCTTATAGGTATAGAACAGGGCAATAATGATGATGACACCCAAATCATCAATAATCGCCAAGGCTAACAAGAATACCTTCAAACTGGTGGGTACCCGCTTCCCCAGCAGGGCCATCACCCCTAGCGCAAACGCGATATCAGTCGCCGCAGGGATTGCCCATCCTTGACGGGTGACTTCATCTGCACCATTAAAAAATAGATAGATCAATGCCGGTGCCAGCATACCGCCCAAGGCAGCAATTGCTGGAAAAACAGCTTGGTCACGACCGGCTAACGAGCCTTGCATTAATTCGCGTTTAACTTCCAAACCGACCACGAGGAAAAAGATGGCCATTAACCCATCGTTGATCCATAGCAGTAATGGCTTGGCAATCTCCAACGAAGCGATTTTGACCATTACTGGCAAGCTGAGGAAGCTTTGATAAAGCCCTTGTAAGGAGGTATTTGCCATAATCAACGCCACTACGGCAGCGATGATCAGAATAATTCCCCCTGCTGCCTCTTGGCGCAAGAATTGACGGATAATATTGGTCACTGTGAGTCACTCCAGATAATCACCAGGCACTATCGTCCTGCGTGTCAGACAATGCATAGAGTATAGGCGAGGAATAACTTCGAAAAAATCAGTTTATAAGCACAATATAATTCGTAAAAACCGAGCATTCAGTGATGTATGCCACAGTTTTATTCTGGGAATTAACAAAGATAGTAATAAAAAGCCCCAGTTTTTTAACCGGGGCTCTATTCAATTGTTGATTAACGCGTCAGATCGTCAAAAAACTTTTTCACACCATCGAAAAAGCTTTTCGAACGAGGGCTGTTTTTATCGCCAGCCGGACCACCCAAGCTCTCTTCCAGCTCTTTTAACAACTGTTTCTGCTTGTCGTTCAAGTGGACTGGTGTTTCCACCACTACGCGGCATAGCAGGTCTCCCTGGCTACCACCCCGTACCGATTTCACGCCTTTGCCACGCATACGGAACAGTTTACCGGTTTGAGTTTCCCCCGGTACTTTCAACTTAACACGGCCATCCAAGGTAGGGACTTCAATCTCACCACCCAACGCGGCCATGGCAAAGTTAATCGGCACTTCACAATACAGGTTATTACCTTCACGCTCGAAAATCGGGTGCGCTTTCACCTGAACCTGAACATACAAGTCACCCGCTGGTGCACCATGTTCACCGGCTTCGCCCTCGCCTGCCAGACGGATACGATCACCCGTATCGACGCCAGCCGGGATCTTCACCGACAAGGTTTTGGATTTTTCTACGCGACCATGGCCGTGACACTTGTTGCACGGATCTTTGATGATCTGACCACGCCCATGACAATGCGGACAAGCCTGCTGCACGCTGAAAAAACCTTGGCGCATCTGTACCTGGCCTTGACCATGGCAGGTCGGGCAGGTAATGGGTGAACTGCCTGGCTTGGCACCGCTACCGTGGCAGACATCACACTCTTCCAACGTAGGAATGCGGATCTCTTTGGTCACACCACGCACCGCTTCTTCGAGAGTCAGATCCATGTTGTAGCGTAAATCGGAACCACGGCTGGCACGCTGGCGACGTCCGCCACCAAAAATATCACCAAATACATCACCAAAAATATCGCTGAAATCAGCCCCGCCGCCAAAACCGCCGCCGCCCATGCCACCTTGCTCAAAAGCGGCATGACCGTATTGATCATAGGCTGCACGCTTTTGATCATCGATCAGGATCTCGTAGGCTTCTTTGACTTCTTTAAATCTGACTTCAGCATCAGCATCCTGATTACGGTCAGGGTGATACTTCATCGCCAGACGCTTATACGCCTTTTTGATTTCACGCTCATCTGCCGTTTTGGTGACGCCGAGCACCTCGTAATAATCTTTCTTTGCCATTGGTTGTCTAACCCTTAACATGCGTGCACGGGCGCAGAGTTACCTCGACGCCCGTGCTGGTTTCCGGTTATGGTCGATGACCTCACCGTGCCCGCTTAAGGGCAATTACTTTTTGTCTTTAACTTCTTCAAACTCAGCGTCAACAACATCGTCTTCTTTCTTTGCCGCGTTGTCTGCACCGGCATCAGCACCCTGTGCTTGTGCCTGCGCCTGTGCCATTTCCAACAGTTTGCCGGAAACCTGCACCAAAGCCTGAGTTTTCGCTTCAATTTCAGCTTTATCTTCGTTCTTCACAGCCGCTTCCAGATCTTTCAGCGCTGCTTCAATCGCTGTTTTATCTTCTGCTGGCAGTTTATCGCCTGCTTCTTCAATTTGCTTACGGGTACCGTGGATCAAGTGATCCGCCTGGTTACGCGTTTGTACCAGCTCTTCGAACTTACGGTCAGCTTCGGCGTTCACTTCTGCATCACGCACCATTTTCTGGATTTCTTCTTCATTCAGACCAGAAGAAGCCTTAATGGTGATCTTCTGCTCACGACCGGTGTTCTTGTCTTTAGCAGAAACATGCAGAATACCATCCGCATCAATGTCGAAAGTCACTTCGATCTGGGCCATACCACGCGGTGCAGCCTGGATACCATCCAGATTAAACTGGCCCAGTGATTTGTTATCGCTGGCACGCTTACGTTCCCCTTGCAGGACATGGATAGTCACCGCAGCCTGATTATCTTCAGCTGTTGAGAACACCTGACTATGCTTGGTCGGGATAGTGGTGTTTTTGGTGATCAGCGGGGTCATCACACTGCCCATGGTCTCGATACCCAGTGATAGCGGAGTCACGTCCAACAACAGAACGTCTTTCACATCACCTGCCAACACACCACCCTGTACTGCGGCACCCACAGCAACCGCTTCGTCCGGGTTAACATCTTTACGTGGTTCTTTACCGAAGAAGTCAGAGACGGTCTTCTGGACCAGAGGCATACGAGTCTGCCCACCTACCAGGATCACGTCATTGATGTCAGAAACTGACAATCCTGCATCTTTCAGCGCCACTTTCAACGGCTCGATAGAACGTGCAACCAAGTCTTCTACCAATGACTCGAGTTTGGCGCGAGTCACTTTGATGTTCATGTGTTTTGGACCGCTGGCATCTGCAGTAATATACGGCAGGTTCACATCGGTCTGCTGAGCGGAAGAGAGCTCAATCTTCGCTTTTTCTGCCGCTTCTTTCAGACGTTGCATCGCCAACGGATCATTACGCAAATCCATACCTTGGTCTTTCTTGAACTCTTCGACCAGATAGTTGATCAAGCGACTATCGAAATCTTCACCACCTAAGTGAGTATCACCGTTGGTTGCCAGCACTTCGAAGGTTTTTTCACCGTCAACTTCATCGATCTCAATAATTGAGATATCGAAAGTACCACCACCCAAGTCATAAACAGCAATGGTGCGGTTACCGACTTCTTTATCCAAACCATAAGCCAATGCTGCGGCCGTCGGTTCGTTAATGATACGTTTCACTTCCAGACCAGCAATACGCCCGGCATCTTTGGTTGCCTGACGCTGAGCATCGTTAAAGTAAGCAGGAACCGTAATTACCGCTTCAGTCACTGGCTCACCCAAATAATCTTCTGCTGTTTTCTTCATTTTTTTCAGTACTTCTGCAGAGATTTGTGGTGGAGCCATTTTCTGGCCTTTAACTTCCAACCAAGCATCACCATTGTCTGCGGCGACAATGCTGTAAGGCATGATAGCTTTATCACGCTGTGCTTCGTCATCCTGGAAGCGACGGCCAATCAGGCGTTTGATCGCAAACAGGGTGTTTTGTGGGTTAGTCACAGCCTGACGCTTAGCAGGCTGGCCAACCAGAATTTCACCATCCTGGGTATAGGCGATAATTGACGGTGTGGTGCGGTCGCCTTCGGCGTTCTCTAGTACACGCGCCTTGCCACCATCCATAATTGCTACACAAGAGTTGGTTGTACCCAGGTCAATACCAATGATTTTACCCATCTAAACATCTCCACTAATAAATTCATAATTGGTCAGGTTGCTAACCTATATGCGGGCAATCTTTTACTTTTCAACTGTCCGATCTCGCCATTTACCCGCGGTCAGCAATTGCGGTTGTCAATAAGATGGGGCCGACCACTTCAGCATCAAGGGCCAACGTAAAAAAAATTTCGTTTTTATCCCTTTCCGATCATTGTTTCCTGTTGCCAGGATCACTATGATCCCGCGCGGTCTGATAAAGTCAGCTGTGCTTATTGACTCTTCAGAACAATGATTAATTTATCTATCACCTGTTATCACAGAGAACATATGCAAACCAATACGTTGGCAAATCCTGGTCCTTTGGGGCTGATGGGCTTCGGAATGACGACTGTCTTACTGAACCTGCACAATGCGGGCTTTTTCCCGCTAACTTCCGTCATTATCAGTATGGGAATTTTCTTCGGTGGCATGGCTCAGATTTTTGCTGGCATCCTTGAGTTCAAGAAAGGCAATACCTTCGGTTTAACCGCTTTCACCTCTTACGGCTGCTTCTGGCTGAGCCTGGTGGGTATTCTGTTATTGCCACGAATGAATCTTGCCGATCCCACTGATGCCAGCGTGCTGGGCACCTATCTGGCACTGTGGGGCATATTCACACTGTTTATGTTCTTCGCTACGCTCAACACCAACCGCGCTTTACAGTTCGTGTTTGCCAGCCTGACCTTGTTGTTTGCACTGCTGGCTATCGGTAACATCACCGGTAACCAGGGGCTGCTCACCTTCGCCGGTTATGAGGGGATCATCTGCGGTGCCAGTGCCATTTATCTGGCAATGGCAGAAGTCATCAATGAGCGCCTGGGCCGTACTGTATTACCCATTGGCGCAATAAAAGCTTAATCGTTATCAAAGATAAAAAAGCCCAGCAACCTGATGACTGGGCTTTTCTTTTTCTAGCATCAAATCAATCTAACAACGGCTTTTCACCATTGAGATCTCGGTGCAAATAAACCCCGAGCAGCAGACCGATGGCTGCTAACACCAGCACATAATAAGCTGGTGCTAATGGCGTTAACTGCATGATCAAGGTGACGAATATCGGGGTCAAACCGCCAAAGATGGCATATGCCACATTGTATGAGAATGAAATCCCGCTAAATCGCACTTCTGCCGGGAAGGACCGCACCATGATGTAAGGCACCACACCGACAGCGCCCACACTAAACCCGGCCAACGCATAAGTGGCAAACAACCATTCCGGGTGTGTTGCTACTGACTGGTAAAAGAACCAAGTGGATCCCGCCAGTAACAGGCTCCAGACGATCAGGGTCTTGCTGGCACCAAAACGGTCTGCCGCACAACCGCTGAGGATACAACCGATAAACAACATGACAATCGCCACGCTGTTGGCTTGCAGTGACAATGCCGGTGCAATACTAAACTGTTTCTGTAGATAAGTAGGGGTCATCAGGATCACCACTACAATACCGGCAGAGAGCAACCAGGTAAGCAGCATCGAAACCACAATGGCTTTTTTGTGATTCACCACCACAGACTTGAGTGGTAACTCTTCTGCCAACGCCTTGCGCGCCTGCATCTCAAGAAAGATAGGGGTTTCCTGCAACCAACGGCGCAAATACATGGCAAACAGACCGAAGAATCCGCCGAGGAAGAATGGAATACGCCAGCCGCCATCATGAATGGCTTGCTGGCTAAGAGTGGTATTGATGACGGTAGCCACCAGCGAACCCAGTAAAATACCGGCGGTCAGTCCTGCGGTCAGTGTGCCACAGGCAAAACCTACGCGATTACGTGGCACATGTTCCGCGACAAATACCCAAGCCCCCGGGACTTCTCCACCAATGGCGGCACCTTGCAAGACACGCATTAACAGCAACAGCAATGGTGCAGCAATACCAATACTGGCATAGGTCGGTAAAAAACCCATCGCCAGCGTAGGTAAGGCCATCAGTAATATACTGAGGGTGAACATTTTTTTGCGCCCGACCAGGTCGCCAAAGTGCGCCATGACAATGCCGCCCAGCGGCCGAGCCAGATAGCCTGCGGCGAAGATGCCAAAGGTTTGAACTTGACGCAACCACTCCGGTATATCGGCAGGGAAGAATAAGTCCCCCATGACTGCGGCGAAGAAAACAAAGATGATAAAATCATAAAACTCCAACGCACCCCCTAAGGCCGCTAAGGTCAGAGTCTTATAATCTTGCCGGTTTAATCGGCGATTATTATCGTGATGCATAAAATACCGTCAGATAGAGTAGGAAAAAACCTGGTGATTTGCTGTAAAAAGATCCTTACTATAACGGAAATTTATTTCCACATCACACCACCCAACATATCGTATTAAATATAGGTAAAATTTAGTTATTTATATTGATAATTGCACTTTTAGGGCGGAATGACGCTACGACAGTCTGATGAGTTTCGACATAAGGGCCATCAAGTAGTTGAATACAGTAAGGTACACTAGCAAATATACCGTGCACCTGTACTTTTCCTTGCTCATCTTTCACCCCTTCCAGGGTTTCTTTGATCGATTTAGGTTGCCCTGGCAAATTAATGATCAATGCTTGCTTGCGGATCACACCAACCTGACGTGAAAGAATCGCCGTTGGCACGTAGTGCAAGCTAATCTGGCGCATTTGCTCACCAAAACCAGGCATCACACGGTCAGCTATCGCCAATGTGGCGTCAGGGGTTACGTCACGCCGTGCTGGCCCCGTGCCTCCGGTGGTCAGCACCAAATGACAGCCAGCGTCATCCACTAACTCACACAGAGTGTGCTCAATCACCCCTTGCTCATCCGGGATCACTCTGGTTTCCAAAGTGAACGGGGTGATTAACGCGCTACTCAGCCAAGCTTCTAAGGCTGGGATCCCTTGGTCTTGATAAACCCCTGCAGAAGCCCGATCAGAAATAGAAACCAAGCCAATATGTAATGTGTTCATGTGCACCTCTTTTTTTGCTGATTGACTTCGGCGGATTGACGCCCCACTCAACCTTCACTTGACGAGAAAAACCAATCAAGTCAATGGCTGGCAGAAGTATAGGGTGTTTGCCTCTCGAATAGATAGCAGGAATAAAAAAGGCGACCTAAGCCACCTTTTTATTTTTATATCAACAGATTACAGCAAATCGGCAATCATTTTTTCCAACTTGCCTTGGTCTACGGCAAACTTGCGGATGCCATCAGTCAGTTTATCAACCGCCATCGGATCCAGGTTATGTTGCCAGTAAAACTCAGGTTCAGTCATTGGCGCTGGGCGAGCTTTGACTTCCCCCGTAAAGGCGAGCTTACGCTCCAGTGCCCCTTCACTCTCGGCCAGCTCTTTGAGCAATGCAGGCGCAATGGTCAAACGATCACACCCTGCCAATTCGATGATTTCACCCACGTTACGGAAGCTCGCCCCCATAACCACGGTTTTGTAACCGTGCTGCTTGTAATATTGATAGATTTCGCTGACGGAAATCACACCCGGGTCTTCATGAGGTAAAAACTCTTTTTTATCGCCATTGGCTTTGTACCAATCAAGGATACGGCCAACGAAAGGCGAAATCAGATAGACTCCGGCCTCCGCACAGGCACGTGCCTGGGCGAAAGAAAATAGTAACGTCAAGTTGCAGTTGATGCCTTCTTTTTCAAGACGTTCGGCAGCACGGATACCCTGCCAGGTAGAAGCCAGTTTGATCAGAATGCGTTCATTACCAACACCCGCTTCATTATAAAGTTTGATCAGCCGCTTGGCCTTGGCAACACTGGCTTCCGTATCATAAGAAAGACGTGCATCCACTTCCGTGGAGATACGCCCAGGGATCAGCTTGAGAATCTCCAGGCCAATGTTGACCGCCAGTTTGTCAGCAGCATCGGCAATTTGTTGCTGATGGTCACCGCTCTGCTCACGCGCCCAGGCAATGGCATTGTCAATCAATGGGCGATATTCAGGAATTTGAGCCGCGTTGAGGATCAGCGAGGGGTTAGTGGTGGCATCTTGCGGTTGATATAGCTTCATTGCCGCAATATCACCGGTATCCGCAACCACAGTAGTCAGTTGGCGTAGGGAGGTTAATTTATCGGTCATGTTAGTATTATCTCATCGTTTGTGCATAAACTTTTAGCATTGTTCAGCCATGCTTTGCCCCGATGATAACATGCGGCATCTTCGGTGCAAGGAGGGAATATGATGGCGACGGGTCCACGGTTTTATACCCAGGTTTAAGCAAGATACCGTGAGGGTCAGCGCGCCGAATCGGTCCGGTCCCTGTTACCGATAAGCAACATAAGAGGCATCAATGATGACTTTTTGCTTAATCTAAGTTGAAACAATCTGTAATATAGCCACTATAGTTCACGTTTCAGGGAGATTCGCTGCGACTTACATAAAATTTAGTATAAGACGCTATACCCCAATTCGTTCAAGTATCAGGACAAAATGCATCGCGTTTTGAACAGCGCCTGCGCTGGCTCCGAAGGAAATAGGCCCAAATGGGCAGAGTCACGCGGCAAGCCTGCAGTTTGAATGGAGACGGGTCTATAAGTCTTCATGAGGAGAAGTCGGTGATAGATCTGATTAACTTTATCAACAATGTTCTATGGCGTTCAGTACTCATCTATTTACTACTGGGCACCGGTATCTATTTTACTTTACGTACCCGTTTCATTCAGATCCGTCACTTCCGCCACATGTTTTCATTGCTGAAAAACAGCACGAAAAGTGACAGTGCAGGGATCTCATCCTTCCAGGCGTTATGCACCTCACTCGCTGCCCGCGTCGGTAGCGGTAATCTCACCGGTGTCGCGATAGCACTCACAGCTGGTGGCCCCGGCGCTATCTTCTGGATGTGGGTGGTGGCACTCATCGGTATGGCGACCTCTTTTATTGAAAGTACCCTGGCTCAACTCTACAAAACCAAAGATGATCAGGGCAACTATCGTGGCGGCCCCGCTTACTATATGGAAAAAGGGTTGGGGATGCGCTGGATGGGGATCCTGTTCTCTATTTTCCTGCTTATCGCGTTCGGGTTGGTATTTAACGCCGTACAGGCCAATTCCATCGCCATGGCCAGCGCCGTCGCCTTTAACTTCGATCCGTTATATGTAGGCATCGCTTTAACGCTATTGAGCGGCCTGGTGATTTTTGGTGGTATACGCTCTATCGCCCGTGTTGCAGAAAAAGTCGTGCCATTGATGGCGACCATTTATCTCCTGCTGGCATTTTGGATCATCGGTCATAATATTACCCAAATGCCCGCTATCTTGGCATTGATCGTCAAAAGTGCTTTCGGCCTGCAGGAAGCCGCGGCAGGTGCCATGGGTTATGGGATCGCCCAGGCGATGACGCAAGGGATACAGCGCGGGCTGTTTTCGAACGAAGCCGGTATGGGGTCGGCGCCAAATGTGGCGGCATCCGCGACACCTTATCCCCCTCATCCTGCTTCACAGGGCTATATGCAGATGTTTGGTGTATTTATCGACACCATTGTTATTTGCAGTGCAACCGCCGCGATTATTCTCGCCTCTGGCGCGCTCGAACAGTCCGCCGGCAATATCAGTGGTATCGACCTGACTCAGCGGGCCATGGCCTATGCGCTGGGTAGCTGGGGGCCGGCGTTTATCGCCGTGGCGATTTTCTTTTTTGCGTTCACCTCCATTATTGCCAATTATGCTTACGCAGAAAATAATCTGATCTTTCTTGAGCGCAATCATCCTGCCGGATTGATGCTTTTCCGTTGTGTGGCTTTATCAATGGTGATGTACGGTTCATTGGCTGATTTGCCCGTGGTGTGGAAAATGGCCGACATCGCCATGGCGCTGATGGCCATTACCAACCTGACAGCAATCTTACTGTTGTCCGGTGTCGCCCTTAAAGTCGCTAAAGATTATAACTACCAGCGAACCCTGGGTAAGATCCCCAGTTTTGATGCCAGCCGCTTCCCGGAATTAGCACCTCAACTTGAACCCGGGATCTGGGAAAACAACAAACCGCATTAACCATCTTGGGGCGCACATCCGCTGTGCGTCCCGGTCTTCAACAGTGGCATACGCTTACACGTGTGAATAACTCGCCACTATTCCTCCTGCTCTGACACACTTTTTGCTACATTAGCTGCAAGTTGATCAACAGGACATCACCATGCTTATTATCATTTCACCGGCCAAAACCCTGGATTATGACAGCCCGCTCGCTACCCAGCGTTTTACGCAACCAGAGTTGCTGACTCAATCGCAGCAGCTGATCAACATTTGTCGTCAACTGACCCCAGCACAAATCGCCACGCTGATGAGCATCAGCGATAAACTGGCTGGTCTGAATGCTGCGCGTTTTGGTGAATGGCAAGATAAATTCACACCCGATAATGCCCGTCAGGCCTTGCTGGCATTCAAAGGTGATGTTTATACCGGGTTACAGGCTCAGGACTTTAGCGAAGAGGATTTCGACTTCGCACAACAACACCTGCGCATGCTATCAGGGTTGTACGGGGTGTTGCGTCCACTGGATTTGATGATGCCCTATCGGCTGGAAATGGGAATCAAACTGGAAAACCACCAAGGCAAAGATCTCTACAGTTTCTGGGGAGACCAAATCACTCAGCATCTCAACCAAGCCCTTGCACAGCAAGGTGATGATGTGGTGGTTAACCTGGCTTCGGATGAATACTTCAAAGCGGTGAAACCCGCCAAACTGCAGGGTTCACTGATCAAACCGGTATTTCTTGATGAGAAGAATGGTCAATACAAAGTAATCAGTTTTTATGCCAAGAAAGCACGGGGGCTGATGAGTCGTTTCATCATCAAAAACCGACTGACTCAGTCCGAACAGCTGATGGATTTCAATCTGGAGGGTTACTGTTTTGATGAAGCCGCATCAAAGGGGAATGAATTAATATTCAAACGTGCCGAACAATAAAGTCACGCGCTGCAAAACAGAGAACGGCACCAACATGGCACCGTTCTCCGGTCAAATGCCGTGTTTAATCAAGCTGGCAACGTCATCAGGAATTGACGCATTTTGGCAAAATCTGCTGGCATGTTATGCGACAACAGGGGTAACTGGGCACGCTCTGCCAGTGCCTCAGGTAATGGCAACTCCTGGCCCAGAATCGCCTCCACACTCTCTTTAAATTTGGCTGGGTGCGCAGTCCCCAGGAACAGGCCAAACTCCCCTTCTTGCAATTGATCACGCAATACCCGATAGGCGATTGCCGCATGGGGTTCAGAAAGATAGCCCAACGCTGCCAGTTCTCTCATGGCCGCCTTGGTGGTTTCATCACTGACTGCACCATAGCCCAACGCTTGCAACGGCCAGTCTTTGCGGCGGAACAACTCCTCCACTCGCGGCCAGTTGTTTGGCTGGCTAACATCCATCGCATTGGACAATGTCGCCACCGTGGCATGGGGTTGCCATAGGTCAGAGGCCAAGAAGCGCGGTACGGTATCGTTGGCATTAGTGGCAGCGATAAAGCGTTTTACCGGTAGCCCTAAAGATTTAGCCAGCAGCCCCGCCGTCAAATCACCAAAATTGCCACTTGGCACGGAAATGACTAATTGATTACGTACGCTCTGTGGCAATTGTGCTACCGCTTCAAAGTAGTAACAAATTTGCGCCAGTAAGCGGCTGATATTGATCGAGTTGGCCGAGTTCAGATGGATGGCTTCTTTCAATGCCTGGTCATCAAACGCCTGTTTGACCAGCGCCTGGCAGGCATCAAAATCGCCATCAATCGCGATGGTGTGGATATTCCCCCCCAGAGTACAAAACAGTTTTTCCTGTAATGTACTGATCTTGCCCTGCGGATAAAGGATAACCACTCGCACATTTTTCAAGCCATAGAAGGCATGAGCCACTGCGGCACCGGTATCCCCCGAGGTCGCCGTCAAGATGGTTACTGGCTGATCACCCGCCACCTCAGCCAGCATTTGCGCCATAAAGCGGCCACCGAAATCTTTAAATGCCAGGGTTGGGCCATGGAACAGTTCCAGGCAAGCAACATCACTTGTCACTTCCGCCACCGGGGCCGGGAAGGCAAACGCCGCGTTTACCCGCTGGTATAACGCCTCTTCAGTTATCTCGTCGCCAATAAAAGCCGACAGGATCTTGCTACTGCGCGTGACGAAATCCATCGCCAACAGTTGATCGATCTCGGTCAAGCCAAATTCTGGCAATTCCAGCGGGAAAAACAGCCCTTGCTGTTTACCCAGGCCCTGTTTGATCGCCTGGGCGAAATTAACCTGTTCGTTATGGTCTTTAAGGTTATACAGTTTCATGCGTTATCCCAATCTCCGAGCGCCTGCGGTATCCAGACGGCAAATATGAACAAAACCTTCGTCGTTTTGCAGGTAGTGGTTAGTCAGCCAGTCAGCCATGCGTTGTGCCGTCGTCATATCATCACAAACGGCAAACAGGGTCGGGCCGGAACCCGAAATCCCACAAGCCAGTGCCCCAATATCCTGCGAAGCCTGACGTGCCTGGGCAAAACCAGGCAATAAACGGGTACGATAGGGCTCGGCAATCACATCCTGCATCAGCTTGGCCGCCAAATGGGGTTGCTGAGTATGGCAAGCATGAATAAAGCCCGCCAGATAGCGACCATGGCTAATGCAGTCTTGCCGACGATACTGTGCCGGCAGAATGGCACGGGCTTCTGCCGTGGAAACTTTGATCCCCGGATAGGCCATTACCCACAACCACTGATTAAAACCGGGGACTTCCTGGCTGATAATTCCTTCTTCTTCCAACATCAACTGCAAGCCACCCAGATAGCAAGGGGCAACATTGTCATAATGTACGCTACCAGAAATGCGCCCTTCCAACTCCCCCATCAGGGCCAGCAGTTGCATTTTGTCGAGTGGCTGATGACAAAACTCGTTCATGGCCATCAACCCCGCCACCACCGAACAGGCACTGGAACCCAGCCCCGAGCCAATCGGCATATTCTTCTCTAAACGCATCGCCACCGGCACTTCGCGACCAATCTCTTGGCAAAAACGCTGCCAACACTGGTAGACGATATTATCTTGCGGATCTGGCGGCAATTTGCTGACAAAGCGGCCGGTATTCTCCAGGCTGAAACTACTGGCGGCCTCTACGCTGACGCAATCCCCCAGCAGCGTACCATCAACAGGGGACACTGCAGCCCCCAGAACATCAAACCCAACACTGACGTTACCAATTGAAGCCGGTGCATAGACCTTAACCATATTAAACTCCCAACTTCCACGATAGTGTGCGCAGCAAGTCGGCAAATACCCCGGCCGCAGTCACATCATTACCCGCACCATACCCACGCAGCACCAACGGCAATGGCTGGTAGTAACGGCTGTAGAATGCCAGTGCGTTCTCACCATTTTTAACTTTATACAGCGGGTCGTTGCCATCTACCGCATCAATACGCACCTGACAACGGCCATCTTCAATAACACCGACGTAACGCAATACCTTGCCTTCTTCAGCGGCGGCAGCGACGCGACGACTGTATTCGGCATCCAATGCCGGTAAGCGGGCCATAAATGTCGCCACATCGCCACTGGCATCAAACGACGCGGGCAACACTGATTCAACCTCAATATCACCCAACTCCAGCGTATAACCCGCTTCGCGTGCCAGAATAAGCAGCTTGCGCGCCACATCCATTCCGGAGAGGTCATCACGGGGGTCAGGCTCAGTATAACCATTGGTTTTAGCCTGCAGGGTCGCGGCTGACAGCGACATTCCCTCATCCAGTTTGCCGAAGATAAAAGAGAGTGAACCCGACAAAATGCCTGAAAAACGCAAGAGTTCATCACCGGCATTGAGCAGGTTTTGCAGGTTTTCGATTACCGGTAACCCCGCCCCTACGTTGGTATCATAGAGGAATTTCCGCCGTGAATTAGCAGCAGCAATACGCAATTGCTGATAATAACTCATTGATGAGGTGTTCGCTTTCTTGTTCGGGGTCACCACATGGAAACCATCAGCCAGGAAATCAGCATACTGGTCAGCCACAGCCTGGCTGGAAGTACAATCGACAATCACCGGATTGAGCAGATGGCACTCTTTCACCAAACGAATCAAGCGACCAAGATTAAACGGTTCTTTGGCTTCCTCCAGTGACTCTTGCCAGCTTTCAAGCGGAATACCATGCACATTGGTCAACATGGCGCGTGAATTGGCAATACCACAAACCCGCAGGTCGATATTCTTCTGTTTCAGCCAAGATTGCTGGCGGTTAATTTGCTCAAGCAATGCTCCGCCAACACCACCGACACCGATGACAAACACCTCAATCACCTGTTCGGTATTAAATAGCATTTGGTGGCTAACACGCACCCCGGTAGTCGCCGAATCATTATCTACCACCACTGAGATAGAGCGCTCTGAAGAACCTTGAGCAATCGCCACAATGTTGATATTAGCGCGCGCCAATGCGGAGAAGAAACGAGCCGAGATACCACGTAATGTGCGCATCCCATCCCCCACCACCGAAATGACCGCCAAATGCTCCATCACATCCAGAGGTTCCAGAACGCCATCTTTCAGCTCCAGGTAGAATTCCTCTTCCAGAGCACGGCGAGCACGTTGTAACTGGCTCTGCGGTACGCAAAAACTGATGCTGTATTCAGAAGAGGATTGGGTGATCAACACCACGGAAATCCCGGCGCGCGACATCACGGCAAACACCCGGGCCGCCATCCCCACCATACCTTTCATCCCCGGCCCTGAAACGTTGATCATCGCCATATTGTTCAGGTTGGTGATACCTTTCACCGGAGTATCATGATCCACACTTGCACCACCAATCAAAGTACCTGGCGCTTGTGGGTTGGCGGTATTCTTAATCAGGCAAGGGATATGGAATTGGGCAATCGGTGCGATAGTACGCGGATGAAGCACTTTAGCGCCAAAGTAGGAAAGCTCCATCGCCTCCTGGTAGGACATTGATTTCAACAACCGGGCATCTGGCACTATACGCGGATCACAAGTATACACCCCGTCGACATCGGTCCAGATCTCACAACAATCCGCGCGCAGGCAAGCCGCCAACACCGCTGCCGAATAGTCAGAACCATTGCGCCCCAGAACCACCAACTCGCCCTTATCGTTACCTGCGGTAAAACCCGCCATCAGCACAATATGATCATGTGGGATAGCCATGGCCGCAATACGTGCAGAAGATTCGGCTATGTCCACGGTCGATTCGAGGTAGTGCCCTTGGGCCAGCAATTTTTCAACAGGATTGATCACCGTAACCGGATAGCCCTTGGCTTTGAATACTGCCGCCATAATGGCAATTGACAGTTTTTCACCCCGGCAAATAATGGCCGCATTAACACTGTCCGGGCACTGGCCCAACAGCGCCACACCGTGCAATACCTGCTTTAACTGAGCAAATTCCTGATCAACCAAGGCTTTCAGGCGGTCATATTCAAATCCTGGCAGCGCCTGAGCCAATCCACTGAGTAGTTCAGCGAAAATACGCTGGGCATCACTCATATTGGGGAGAATATCTTGTCCTGCGGCAGTTTTTTCGATCATCGCCACCAGATGATTGGTGATCTTAGCGGGCGCTGACAATATCGTAGCCACCTGTCCCTGATGCGCATTGTTTTCAACGATATCGGCAACACGCAGAAAACGTTCTGCGTTTGCTACTGAGGTTCCACCAAATTTCAACACTCGCATTTCTGTTTATCTCCTGAATTCATATCCTAGTTGTTGCGCGCTACCGCTTGAATGACGAGAAGCATAGATCAAAAAAAAACCCGCACTGGTTAGGTGCGGGCTTTTTTTCTATTTTCGGTGTGCGTCAGCCCGCCCCGTTACCTGTGGTATCGGTGGTGGTAATAATTGTGGTGTTCAGGCTGATGTTTCGCATTCTGTTTGTCTGTCTCAATAAATATCTCTGTTACTTCTATTGGTTAAAGCAATCTCTTTACCAAGTCAAATTATTTTTTATTTTGTTCATTTTCTACCCATAGATTAATCTATGCAATAAAACGGAATAAATGTAAATTATCAGAACAAAACATAAGAATATGGTTTTAAAAATAGTGCATATCACTGGATTAATCAATGACTACACAACCATTACTTAATCAATTTTTTTTCGATGTCGTGTAGCAGCGTATGTAACATCACCATATCCCGTTGTTGCAAGATACCTAACCGTTGGTGGATCCAGTCACGCAATTTCTGATCTTCTGCTACGTCCAAAATGCTCAATAAATGTTCTAATCGTAAGCGTAACGCTTGTAATTGACCGGTATCCGCCGTGGGAACCGACGGCTCACTGACAGCCATCAACTCAGCCAATTGATAGCAATACACCATCACTGCCTGGCCCAGATTAAGGGACGGATAGTCAGCCACCATCGGCACACCCGTCAACAAATCCGCCAGTTCCAACTCTTCATTCGTCAGGCCGGAGTCTTCGCGGCCAAATACCAATGCCGCTTGCCCTACCCATTGTTGACGCTCCATCAACTGCTCAGCCAATTGCTGCGGGGTACAATAGTAATGAAAACGCGCGCGGCTACGAGCCGTCGTCGCAATGGTAAAATCAATATCTGCCAGCGCCAGTTCCAGAGAAGGATAGGTCTGAACGGCATCTAAAACATCGCCAGCACCATGAGCGACCCAGCGCGCCGCGGGCTGCAAGTGAGCCTCACTGTCGACAATGCGTAAGGAAGTAAACCCCATGGTTTTCATCGCCCGCGCTGCCGCACCTACGTTTTCTGGCCGGGCTGGCGCAACCAACACGATATGAAACTGCATCACTACTCCAACAATATATACCCGTCGCCAATGACGCTGCAGCGGTGTTGCTACGCTCTCTCACTCTAGTCACATAGCTATCTATGCTCCTAGGGCTTCATTCGCTGCCGCCTACCTGCAACTTCATTGAACTTGAGTCTAGTAAAAGTGAGGTTATCCTCTCGCCATTCAATCTACAGGGCTTTGATGAGTTCGCCCATCACTGACTGTGACAAAGTTATTGGTATTTACCTCACGCTTTCTGACTGAAACTTGATTAAATAGGGGGATAAATTCATTTGATCACAAATTACAAATCCTTAACATAAAAAATGTCATGCTAATAAAACATCGCTAAACACCTTTCTCAAACAGTAAATAATTGGAAACTTTCAGTTTTGCAAATAACGCCTTTATTTTATTAAAAAACAATAGTTTGTGACATTCTATAAAACAAAAGCCTAGAGCATTTAGCCTCGTCTGTTTAACAATGCTGAATCGTTCACAGAATCTGTCATGCAGTCCCTTAACTTGGCATTTTCATAGGTGTTTTTCACAATACTGTTAACGTGCTACAATTAAATTTGATATATGTCAACAAAGCGTAGTTTTGTTGGGTGATGAATACGGCACACACTGTTATATTGCTGTTAATAGGGTTAACATGTGCGCCGTTTTGGCATCATTGGGGCTGTAGAAAATAGCATCCCCCGCAAGCTAGCGATCTTGTTGACATAGGTGGAAAGCGCATCAAGAACCGAGTTTACGTACTTTAGTCGTTGGTAAGAAGGGAACGTGAGCTGTATCTCTGTCCTTCATGAAGAAAATAACGACTCCTGTATTTTCTATTTTGTTAGCAATTTTAGGTAGCAAATATGCAGACCCCGCACATTCTGATTGTCGAAGACGAGTTAGTCACGCGAAACACCCTGAAGAGCATTTTCGAGGCGGAAGGCTACATCGTTCATGAAGCCAACGACGGTGCAGAAATGCACAACATTCTGTCTGAAAATGATATCAACCTGGTTATCATGGATATCAATCTGCCAGGAAAAAATGGCTTGCTGTTGGCTCGTGAACTCCGTGAACAAGCCAGCGTTGCACTGATGTTCCTGACCGGCCGTGATAATGAAGTCGATAAAATCCTCGGCCTGGAAATCGGTGCCGATGACTACATCACTAAACCCTTCAACCCACGTGAGCTGACAATCCGCGCACGCAACTTGCTCTCACGCACCATGAATCTGGGCAGTACCAGCGAAGAGCGCAAACTGGTTGAAAGCTACCAGTTCAATGGTTGGGAACTCGATATCAACAGCCGTTCTCTCATTAGCCCTGCAGGGGAACAATACAAGCTGCCACGCAGTGAATTCCGCGCTATGCTGCATTTTTGCGAAAATCCAGGCAAAATCCAGTCCCGTGGTGAATTGTTGAAAAAAATGACGGGCCGCGAACTCAAACCCCATGACCGCACTGTTGATGTGACCATTCGTCGTATTCGTAAACACTTCGAATCCACGCCAGACACGCCAGAAATCATTGCCACTATTCATGGCGAAGGTTATCGCTTCTGTGGTGATCTGGAGGATTGATCCCTTCTGATTATTGCTGATAGCCATTCGATTCAAGCTGCAGGATAAAAACGCTGTCCGTTTTGTCCTGCAACTTGATAGTCCTTTATCTTATTTAACTTCACCCCACGGCATAATCGGCACAGCGCTTAACGCGTTCTTCGGCGAGCCATCAACCAAACGGTCGGAATAGCTCAAGTAAACCAACGCATTACGATTCGCATCATAAAACCGCACGACTTGCAGCTTCTTAAACACCAAAGAGGTGCGTTTCTGGAATACCACCGTACCTTCCGTCTTACCGCTTTTGATTTTGTCACTCAACACAATTGGCCCGACCTGCTGGCAGGAAATTGCGGCATCCGAGGTATCTTCTGCCAAACCAAGCCCCCCCTTGATACCACCTGTTTTGGCACGACTGATATAACAAGTGACATTTTTAACATCGGGATCATCGAATGCCTCAACCACAATCTTATGGTCTGGGCCGAGCAACTTAAATACCGTATCAACCGATCCAACCTGCTCTGCCTGTACAACATTGGCCGTTAAACCCACTAAACTGAAAAAGAGTATCCATCCTTTTTTCATTACCTTAACTCCAAAAAAGGTGCCCATTTAGCGATAGGGCAGAAATTAATAACAGCGATACCTTCGGGTCACAGAGGCGGGATCATTGTGACTCACATCTCTTTTTTTTGACATAGGGAGCAAAAAAATCTTTGGAAGTCGCGGAAGAAAAAAGTTGTTATGATGCCCTATCGTCATCGTTTTATGCTGGTTAACATCGCTTCTATCATCTATTTTGACATGATACCGATACACCCTAAATAGTGCGGGTTCCGACCCTCAAGTTTTACGAGGAAGATCTATGGATCAAGCCAATATCATTCGTGACCTACTTAACTGGCTGGAAAGCCATTTGGACCACCCCTTACTGTTGGATAACGTTGCGGCAAAAGCAGGTTACTCTAAATGGCATCTGCAACGGATGTTCAAAGAGGTCACGGGAAATGCCATTGGTGCTTATATCCGCGCCAGGAGATTATCCAAAGCCGCCGTCGCCTTACGCTTGACCAGCCGCCCTATTCTGGATATTGCCTTACAGTATCGTTTTGACTCACAACAAACCTTTACGCGCGCATTCAAAAAGCAGTTTGCACAAACACCCGCCTTATATCGCCGCACTGAAAATTGGAGTGCATTAGGTATCTGTCCACCGATACGATTAGAGGCATTTACGCTGCCAAATCCAGAATTTATCATCATGCCGGAACTCCATCTGATTGGTCAGACACAGAGTTACTCCTGTACCTTGGAGCAGATTTCCAGCTTCCGTACCGAATTGCGCAGACAATACTGGCGCCAATACTTAGGGGCAACCGAAACCTTGCCACCGGTACTCTATGGTTTGCATCACTCCCGTGCCAGTCAGGAAAAAGAGGATGAGCAGGAGGTGTTATACACCACCGCGCTAGAACCACATCACGTGCCAAAAGAAATTGCAGTGGGTCAGCCTTTCGTTCTACAACAAGGGGAATATGCCCTTTTCCACTACCAAGGTCCCCCCGCTGGACTGCAAGACTTTATTCTCATGCTATACGGTTCCTGTTTACCGTCTCTAAAACTGACCCGGCGCAAAGGGTGCGATATTGAACGCTTCTACCCGGAAGGTGAGCGCCGCATACCTCAGGCTATTTCCCAACTGAGTTGCGACTATCTGATCCCCGTCCGTCGTTAAGTTTTGCCGTTTGAGCCAATGGCCACTGAGACGAAGGATGGCGAATTAAGCCATCAGCTAGCGTTGCAGTTCATCCAACGCAGGCATGTCCAGATGTGAGACATCCCCGGTTGTTTCCACAATCCAACCGGGAGCCAGCCATGGGCTCTGCTGATAGTCAAGGCGTGACAACGAACAATTGCGTAAACGCAAACGGCGTTCAGCATAGGGTGGTAACCCAAGCACGGTATTGATCAAGCATCCCAATGCAATGCCATGGCTGACAATCAGTGGTTTACTCCCTTGCGGCAGCATCAGGCAATTGTCCAGGGCTGCTCGCATACGTTTCCCTAACTCCCCCATAGATTCACCTTGAGGGATCCGTGCTTCAGCAGTACCATCAATCATCTGTTTACGCCACTGTTCTTCAGGTTGTGTCAGGCTATCGATCAAGCGCTCTTCTAGAATGCCCATATGCAACTCTCGCAGCCGAGCATCAAGAACCACGTCACAACCGCAAGCATCCGCGATAATTTGCGCGGTATGGCGAGCACGGCCCAGGTCACTGGTAATCACATGGGTAATACCTTCATGACTCATGCGTTTACCAACCCAATGCGCCTGCTGTTCGCCCTTGGCGGTTAATGGGCTATCAGACTGCCCTTGAATGCGGCGTACTGCATTCCATTCTGTTTCGCCATGGCGAACGAGGTATACCTGTAACATATTTCTTTCCGTTATATCGCGTGAAACTTGAGTTTATCGGCTGACCGTGTTTTGCTTCGCACTGATGGTCGCCTAGGGTCATCACCCAAACTGGCAAAGCATAGCCCCACATTAAGTAAAGGAAGCTAAATCTGTTATGTATCATGTTGTCGCTGCAACAACCAATCCGGCAAAGATTAAAGCCATCCAGTTGGCATTTGAAGATACTTTTGGCGCAGACCAGTGTCGCATTGAATCTGTTGACGTCGCAAGTGGGGTCTCACTGCAGCCCATTGGTAATGTTGAAACCCGCACCGGCTCACGCCAGCGCGTTATGGAGGCTCGTCAGGTCAGACCTGAAGCAGACTTTTGGGTCGGCGTAGAGGCCGGGATCGAGGACAATATGACCTTCGCCTGGATGACAATAGAAAACCCGATAACCCGTGGTGAATCACGCTCTGCCAGCCTGATGTTGCCAGAGTCGATTTTACAGGGAATTCGCGCCGGGAGCGAATTAGGCGATGAAATGGCGTTAATCACCGGGAATAGAGAAGTGAAACGCCAAGGGGGAGCTATTGGTCTGTTTACTGATGGTAGATTAAGCCGTACCAGCGTTTATCATCAGGCATTATTATTGGCACTGGTGCCGTTCCATAATCCGATTTATCGCCAACATCTCAACACCACCCACCATCAATAATCGATTAGGAGACACTGACCTAGTCGGTGTCTCCTAATAGCTGCTGCTCCAACCACTGTTTCAAGGCCGGACTTGCTGCCTTCAAGCTATTCGAACCACGGGTAATGGTGGCAATACCCGCCCCCAGTTCATTCTTCAACTCACGCTGGCTCATCTCACCACGCATCAGTTCCTGAATTATTCGCACGCGGGTACCCAACGCAGTCCGCTCATCCGGTGTCAGCAACAGTTGCAGCAACGGTTGGTGCAAATCCTGTGAGAACGCATGATTCAACAGCGCAACAAAGAGCAGCCAATCCTCATTGCCTTGCTCTGAGAGCGCGGGATCATTAAGGGATAATTGCGTCATGACATTCACCATACTATTTAACTAGTACGGCAGCTTAGCATATCCGGGTTCTCTTTCAAGTTGGCGTAGAGCGGGTTGCCCTCCATGGGCTTCCCGGCATCTTATTTACTCAACTACCCTATCAGTAACGCCTTGACCACTCAGCATCCGTCAACACTTTGGCGGGTCGATTCATGAAATGACGATAAAACGCATCATACGCCAGCACGTTCTTGACATAAGAGCGGGTTTCATTAAATGGAATGCTTTCTACAAAGGCCACTGCGTCAACGCGCCCTTCGGTATTACCCAACCAGGTATTAACTCTCGATGGCCCGGCATTATAAGCCGCAGAAGAGAGAATACGGTTACGGCCAAACTGCTGATATACCGACTCAAGATAGTGGGTACCAATAGTGATATTGGTTTTTGGATCAAACAATTGACTTGGGCTGCTGTAACCTGGAATGCCATATAATTGCACGGTATGCTCCGCGGTACGCGGCATCACCTGCATCAAGCCTGCCGCCCCCACGGGGGATTGGGCTTTCGGGTTCCAGGCACTCTCCTGGCGGGCTATCGCCATGGCATAGCTGGGGGTGATACCTTTATCTTCAGTCGCACGATGGAATTCCGCTTCCCAGGCGATGGGGAAACGCTCTTCCAGATGATCCCAAAGTTTGCCGACAATGGTCGCCTGTACACTCAACTCAGCCCATTTCTGCTCAAAAGCATAACGCGCCAGCGCCTCCTGATCAGCACGGTTATGGCTAGCCACCAGCGAGCTCCATTCACTGCGCGCCTGATTATCCATATTCCAGTACATCAGCTCACGTACCCGATCAATCTCGGGCCTACTGACTAAATCGGCTCTTGGCTTGGTCGCCACTTCCACCATCACCGGGTAAGGCACATTGAGTTTTTGCGCCGCAACCATCGGGTAGAAGCCGCGTTCACGCATCAAGCTGCGTAGGGTGGCTTCCCCTTCGCTACGCTGCCCCTCATCAATCATTTGAACCGCACGCCAGTAACGCCACTCGTCTTTATCACGCGACTCTTGCGGCAAACGGGCCAGCCAGGTTTTCAGCCCCTGACGATCCCCCATTCCTAACGCCATACGCGCTCGACGTTCAAGCAAAGCAGACGATTGACTACGCAAGATCACCTGATCGCGCCACTGAGTCTGAGCTAAGGTGGCATTGTTATCCATCAAACGCCAAGCTACCGCCTCCTCCAACTCGAGCTTCTCGCCGTCACTCATTTTCTGCAAACGGGCCAGCGTTGGGATCATCAGCCGTGCATTTTCCGCATCCTGACGCGCCAGGCGAGCAAATACGATAATGGTTGCAGCACGCGTCAAGTCTGTCGGGCCGGCACTGCGAGCAAAAGACTCCACCGTACCAGGGTCATTCTGTAACCGAACCAGTGCCTCCCCCATGGTCTGCTCATTAGCCGGGAGTTGGCGATACAATGCATTTACCAGGCCACTGTTACCCGCTTTTAGCGCCAGTTTCATCCGAGCCTGAATATCGGCAGGCGTTTGCTTGCCCGCCGACTGCCAGACGCTGAATAGTTTGTCACAAGAACTCGGCAACGATTCTCCACTCAGCCAAATATCCCCGGCACCACGCCAAGCAACTTGCTGCTCACCGGTTACCCACTTGGCATAATAGTAATTACAACGAGCGGCTGCGGCTTTCGGTTCCTGTGGGCTGAATGCCAACAAAGTACGCCAATCTTCACGGCGGGCCAGTTCATTCACAAAACGCGATGAGAGTGACTGAGCGGGCGGCAGTGTGGGGTTGCGCTGCAAAAACTGACTGACTTGAGCCACATTGGCGATGCTCAAATCTTGTGCCAATTGGCGGTACTCCAGATAAGGGTACAGTGGGTAATCCTGCAACGTCGGCATCAATTGCTGTACCGTCGCCATCTGATTGCTGTCCCAAGCCTGCTTGATTTGCAGGTAACGCTGACGCTGGGCATCCAAAGAGTCCGCGACAACTGCACTAGAGAAGACCGTAAGGCTCAGCCCTACCGCCCAAATCCGCCATTTATCCACCTTGGACATACTTACTGTTTCCTCGCTGGGTTATCTTGCAACAAATCACACTCATTACCGACTCAGTCAGCCGTCAATGGACTTGTGGTTTCTAGGGGGGCAGTGTCTCACGCCCGATAACGGGAAACCACTGCCTGGCTCCCTTAGGATACAACCTGAATAAACTTGGGTATGACAGGATTGATTATAAGAAAAATTTCACCACAGCAATAGATTCTCTGTTCTATAGTTCTCTATAGTAGATCGTTCGTTGTTATACAAATCAATTACATTGTAAAAACATTTATTTAGAAGCATTTTCATATTTAACAGCACAGGGAGTATTAATGTGCTTTTGTCCGCTGAGATCAATAAGACAAGTTTTTGATTATCGACTATCATGCAGCGGAATAATTGATAAAGAATTGATTGAAAACACACAATAATCATCTCTCTGTGCCACAAATAATGGAATAACATTTCGACTAAAGAGCAGACAGCACAGACTGAAATTTGAGTACGCTTGACTTTAGGAGAGGCCTTAAATGCCAAAGCACACCCCCAATGACTATCATGAGTCGCCCAAGGCGAGTAAGCCATGGTACCAACATAATGTTGAAGACACACTTCAACAGCTCAATAGCCAGCAAAATGGCCTGAGCGCTCAAGAAGCAGCTGAACGGTTAAAAAAGTATGGTCCCAATGCTCTGCCAGAACAGGTGGGGAAAAGTGCGTTTATCCGTTTTATCGCCCACTTTAATGATGTCCTGATTTATATTTTGTTAGCGGCAGCCTTGCTTAAAGGCATCATGGGCCATTGGATCGATACTGTCGTGATTCTTGGTGTTGCCGTGATCAACGCCCTAATCGGTTTTGTGCAGGAAAACAGTGCCGAGAAATCACTGAAAGGCATTCGTAACATGCTGTCCAGCCAGGCGATCGCCATACGTGATGGTATTAACCAGACGGTGAACGCTGAAGACCTGGTGCCAGGGGATATTGTTTTGCTGCGCCCCGGCGATAAAATCCCAGCCGACCTGCGTTTGTTGGAATCCCATAATCTGCAGGTTGAAGAGGCTATTCTTACCGGTGAATCCACCGTGGTATCCAAGCAAACCGACCCCATTGCCGATGAAGTGATGATTGGCGATCGCACCAACCTGCTATTCTCGGGTACCACCATCAGCGCCGGCAACGCCAAAGGGGTGGTCATCGCTACCGGGGGCTTTACCGAACTGGGCCATATCAGCGAGATGATCTCAACCGTTGAGACTCAGCGTACCCCCCTGTTACAACAAATGGATCGCCTGGGTAAAAGCATCTTTATGCTGATCCTGGTGATGATGGTGTTGCTGTTCCTATTTGCCTTCACAATGCGCGACATGCCGTTCAGTGAACTGCTGGTGGCACTGATTAGCCTGGCGGTTGCCTCGGTTCCTGAAGGTTTGCCAGCTATCATCTCGATTATTCTGTCATTGGGTGTGCAGGCCATGGCGCGTAACCGAGCCATCATCCGTAAACTGCCTACCGTGGAAACACTCGGCTCAATGACGGTGATCTGTTCGGACAAAACCGGCACCCTGACCATGAACGAAATGACGGTAAAAAACGTCATCATGGCCGACCGTTCATTCCGTGTTGAAGGTGAAAGCTACCAGCCTGTTGGGGCTATTTTCCCTAGCGATAGCAACCAGCCAGTGAAAGTGCAGGATATTCCCCCACTGGCGCAATTTATCACCGCCATCACGCTGTGTAATGACAGCCATGTCAAACAGGATGAGCATGGTCGTTGGGGGGTCACCGGTAGCCCAACCGAAGGTGCCCTGAAAGTGCTGGCCATGAAAGCGGAGCTGGATGTCGGTCAAACACAGCAAGTGGCTAAAATTCCATTCGATTCCAGCTACAAATATATGGCAGTACGTAGCCAGGTAGCAGGCAAGAATCAGATATTCCTTACCGGCGCACCTGATGTGTTGTTCGCTTTATGTGAATTTGAACTGACCGATGCGGGTGTTCAACCCTTCCGCCGCGACTATTGGGAAGCGGAGATGTCACGCTTTGCCGAGCAAGGTTTGCGTATGGTGGCGGCTGCCAGCAAAACCACCGCTGACGGCGAAACCGAACTGGATCACAACGATATTCGCCAGCAGATGGTGTTTATCGGTATCGCCGGTGTAATGGACCCACCGCGGCCAGAAGCGGTTGCCGCTATCGCCGAGTGTCAGCAGGCTGGTATCCGCGTGAAAATGATCACCGGCGACCACCAGAAAACCGCGATGGCTATCGGTGCCATGTTAGGTATTGGCAACAGTCAGGACTCCATCACCGGTTCCCAACTGGAACATATGGATGATAAAGCGTTGGCAGAAGCCGCGGTACATTACGATATCTTCGCCCGTACCAGCCCGGAACATAAACTACGCCTGGTAAAAGCCTTGCAGGATAAGGGCGGCGTCGTCGGTATGACCGGTGATGGTGTCAATGATGCTCCCGCACTGAAGCAGGCTGACGTCGGCATCGCCATGGGGATTAAAGGTACCGAGGTGACCAAAGAGGCCGCCGATATGGTATTGACCGACGATAACTTCGCCACCATCGCCAGTGCAGTAAAAGAAGGTCGCCGTGTCTACGACAACCTGAAGAAAACCATTCTGTTTGTATTGCCAACCAACCTGGCGCAAGGGCTACTGATCATCATCGCCATTCTGATGGGTGCCATGCTACCACTGACGCCTATCCAGATCTTATGGATGAACATGGCCACCTCGACCACCTTGTCATTTGGTCTGGCTTATGAACCGGCAGAAAAAGACGTGATGCACCGTAAGCCGCGGATCCCCGGTAGTAATGTACTGGATCTGCACGCTATCTGGCGTATCGCCTTCGTCGGGACCTTGATTGCCATCAGTGCCTTTATCCTGGAAGCCTGGATGGAGCCGCGCGGTTATAGCAGCGAACTGATCCGTACAGTGCTGTTGCAAACATTAGTGACTGCGCAGTGGGTTTACATGTTCAACTGCCGTACCAATGACCGTTTCCCACTCAACCGCCAGGTGTTCCTCAACAAAGGCCTATGGTTAGTGAGTGGTGTGCTGTTCTTGCTGCAACTGGCCATCATCTATCTACCGTTTATGAACTCACTGTTCGGTACTGCGCCACTCCCCCTGTTCTATTGGGGCGTGACACTGATGATAGCGGTGGGGCTGTTCCTGATTGTAGAAGTGGAAAAATGGATTATTAACAGTTTCAAAGCGCGTCGTAAAACCACGGTATAATATGGTAGTCGTGGGTTAACCCCGCACTGAAACTCAAACGCCCGGCATCTCTGCCGGGCGTTTTCATTCTGAAACCGTTTTAACGTGCCACCGTTTACCGTTTACCGTTTACCGTTTACCGTTTACCGCACAAGGTTTTAAACTTATTCTTGAACCAAACCAAGGTATTATCACCCACGGCATAAATCGTATAAAACTTATTATCTTTTAGCGGTGTTGATGACGCACTGCAAACCGTTTGCAACATATCAGCATAGTTATCCCCCCACCCCAAATCGACATTATTGAGCCCCATAGAATAGAGGGTGCGCCTCGAGATCCAGCCATAAGATGGGGTATACATCAAATCGATAATTGCCTGATGGTTGAGAATAGTTTGGGTGATAGGTGCAGTACCGGGGTAGTTATTGATAAAAATCTTTCCGTGGTTATTGGCATTGACTGCCATCAAGTCATAGATCAACCACGAGAAAATACGGTCCTCATAGATGTGCTGATTTTTTACCGCATTCGCATATTGGAAACTCACCGCAGTAAAATAAAATACCGGAACCAGACTTAACAACATCCATTTAGGTTTTAGCTTTCTCAAAACTACAACGAGAGAATAGCCATGCAGAAATAGTGTTGCAGAAACCCCAGATAACACCCGAACATCCGTCATCCCTTCCCTAAGCAAAAACAATGGCCCAAGAAAAGCAAGGAAGATCACTATCGGCGACAACACCATCAGCAGTAAAGATAACAGCGTACTCACACTCCATTGTTTATCTTGCAGAAAGTTGTAAACATTCAGGAAAAACGTATAAACAACACACAAAGATGTAACATAAAGAATAATTTTCAATTCACGGGTAATAGCAGACTTAATATAATGAATTAAAATCTTAGTATGTTTAATAAGATAATCAGCCAACTCTGGCAAGGGGATCATGGCATCACGACCACCACTCATCCCCAGCATTTTATTGATAATAACAAAATATAAAATATAAGCCGATAATAACACCACACCTGACCATAGTGTCTCTTGTAATGGTGAACGGCTATTTTTATTAAAACCAACTAATAGGTTAACACCATATAAGCCAATAAAAATATTGGTACACGGCTGGTACAGCGTCAACGCTAAAAAAAGATAGGCCATGGGAATAAGATAACTTTTAACGCCTCTATCTCGCGGATAAAAATAAGCCAGTATCGAGATGGCAAGTCCAGCAATCATCGGGAGACTGTCATACTTGTAGGAGATATTTTGTAAAAAGAATGGGCTAATCAGCAACAAAATATAGGGGCAAAGAGAACCAATGGTTAAAATGGTTTCATTTCTCTTTGCTACCGTCCAGAGGACCCAAGAGATAAACAGAATCCCCAGCAACAGAGTAAAAGGTGCGGTATCAGTAAGCTCAAAAATATTAAACGTAAATAACCGCATCAGCAGGTCAGCGGTGGGGCGCCCGAGCGTATACCACCCTGCGGCTGGGTTTAGCACCCTTTCAAAGTCATCACGATAATAGACATCTGCCAAAATAATCGGGAAAGCATAGAGCATGCAGCAAGTTAAAACAAAGACAAAGGCATTCCTTGCAGAAATTTGCTTATTCATTAGATGGCTCATTTTTTCCCCTTTAAGCTCTTGACGATAAAACGTGGTCTATGTTTGGTCTCAACATAGATGCGGCCAATATACTCCCCGAGAACCCCAATCCCGATAAGCTGGATCCCGCCCAAAAACAACACAATAGAGATCAAAGAGGGATAACCTGCCACCGGGTTATCATTAACAATTTTATCAATAACCATATAGAGAGCATAAAAAAACGACAACGAGGCGATGCTCATACCGATATAAGTCCAAAAACGCAGAGGAATGGTGCTAAACGAGGTGATTCCTTCTAAAGCGAGGTTCCATAGCTTCCAGAAACCAAACTTGCTAGTACCACTAACACGTTCAGCTCTGGCATAAGTGACCACTTCTGTTTTAAACCCGACCCAACTGAGCAAACCTTTCATAAAAAGATTGCGTTCATTGAGCATCATGACTGCATCAACCACCTGGCGGCTCATCAGGCGGAAATCCCCCACATTCTCCTCAATCTCCGGGTTGGAAACGATATTATGTATCCGGTAAAACCAGGCCGCGCTGAGCCGTTTCAATCGACTGTCTGATTGGCGGTCGGTCCGTTTTGCCAGCACCACATCTGCACCATTCTGCCAAGATTCGATTAATTTAGGGATAATATCGATAGGATCCTGCAAATCGACATCAATAGGGATCACGGCATCGCCAGTGGAGTACTTCAATCCGGCATACAAGGCTGGTTCTTTACCAAAATTGCGTGAAAGATCGACCAGCAATACCAGCGGATCGGTCTTAATTAACTCATTAACGACGACTTCTGTCTTGTCTTGGCTACCGTCATTGACAAACACGATCTCAATATCAAACGGCGATAACTCCGGCTGATTACGTACAGCCTGATAGAAGATGGGAATTGCCTTTTCCTCATTAAAAACAGGCACTACAAGCGATATTATCATTGGGGTTTTGTCCTGAAAACGATATATTTCGAGTAAATGAAACCGAGCACTAAACTTATTGCGGAGAAAATAATCATCGTTAGTATCGGATTTATCTTCTGATTATCAGCTAAAGCGCCCACCAACCAACTCATGGCCCCCATAAAAGCCACATACAGCACATAGCGCTTCAACGACACGTAACTTTTAAACGTGAATCGTGCATTGACAAAAAATGAGAAAGTGACCGCAATAGCAAACGCCACCAAGTTACTAATAGCTTGTTTTTGCAGTAATTCATAGTACAGATACAGGAAGACCATCCAATGTATCAACGTGTTTAAAATACCAACAACACCATATTTGGTGAATAACTTCCACATGCCTAAACTCATTATAATTTTGCTATGTGTTAATTATAATAGTGAACTCAGGGTGTGCCTTTATGTCCTCCGACCCACCGCCAAAAATGTGATACAGATCACTAGATTTCTACTATTTTATGATTATTGATAAATGGAAATAAAAAATACTATTCAGATAATTGATTGACATCTTGTTGTGCCTCATTTTGTCGGCCACTATACTACGGAAAATTACCTTTACAGCCTCAGTTTGGTGCAATACCCATCGACTCTGGTTTCTGCCCCCTCTCCCCCAAAGATTGCCTCCCTCACTGCCTTTAGCGATATTTCAAATGCTTCTCGCATTACAATTGATCGGCAAATCAAATTATTTGGTATAGCGTGTATCTGAAATAACCGTATTTTGACTTGCAATTGTCACAATAGCGCCCAAAGAAGCATGATTCCTGTTATGACAATACTTATTTTTGAAGATCAGACTATTTTAGTGTGACAATATCTGCAAATTTTCTTAGGATAGGAGCAGAGAATAGGTCATAGCAGGTATGCCGGAATGCCGAATAGCGCCAAGCACAAAATTAATCGATTTTGTCCTCATGATCGGTTGATTACCGTTGTCTATAAGCTATCTACTTTGTGCCTGCTGACGACTCTCGCACTTCCTATGGCACATGCAGCGGGCAAGACCAGTGAAAAACCGCTCGTCAACGTGTTTACTACCCCCTGGTCACGCCTGTTCTCAGGCAGTGAAGCTTCATTTTCTACTGCACTCACCTACAGTGTTCCCTTAGAAAGATCAGACATCACGCTTCCTACCGGCAGAGAAACTTCTGAAACCCGGGAGATGCTGAATCATCGCGCTCTGTTCAGCATGCAATATTCACCCTTAAGTAACTTTTTTGCTAACACCACGGTGAATGTCCCATTGCAGGAAGTGAATAAATACGCTACCCGTTTTTCTTACAGTTTTGGCTATGATGACTGGCGTCCTAATACCTTTAGCTTTATATACAGCAACTATGCGGAAGATAACCATTTTTTCCCACAAAAAGGCTCGCAAATTACTGAGTTTGAGACTGGGTCATTTACTTCTGCCTATAAATTCGAGCTACCTGAAGGCATTGAAAAACATCTGTTGATTAATAAAGATGACAACATAGGGTGTCAGGTTGGTTATACCTACTCCTATCGCTATTATGACAGCGTCAGTGATGCCACCAAGCGCCATAAAAACGTTTTATTGGCAAGTTGCGGTTATACCCTTAAAGGTCACTATTTTTTGCGGCTTTCTAGTTTCTATTACCCGGATAAAAACCAACAACAGCCTTGGAACTCTGACTACACCTACAGCTTCGGTTATAATTCCGGTTATAAACCTGGTGCTATCTCGATACGTTATGATAACTACAGTGGTACACGTTACCCTTGGAAAAGTAATCCAACCGCCAATTTCAGATCGGGAACAGTGAGTATTAGCTGGACACTTCCCTGGTAAGCAACTTGAATAACCCGGCAACCTACCCCGTCGTCATTCAAGTTGCTGGGAAAACGATCACTTCACCTTTGCTGATTGCGCCTTGATATTACTGAAAGAGAATTGGTTTTTCCCCAACACGTTCCCTGCTTTATCACGTAATTCTGCCTCAACCACCATGGTTTGCTGATCCCGAGGGCGCACCTTCAGCTCAATCACTTTCTGGCCACTATCTGCCGCCAGATCAACCCGCTCTGCCCCTTGACTAATAACATGACCTGCCTGCTGTACACGCCAATGCAGCGTCGCATCAGGATAAGTTTGCCAACGATCATTAATCGCCCACAAACCAATCTGCCCCCATTTCCCTACTATCCAGTTCTGCGTTATCGGTTGAATGGAAGGTAGCACTGGCTGATAGGCACGTTGCAGTGCGTAATATCCCCGCTTGGGTTGCCGCAGATAATCGACGACAGCCCAGTTTATCGAGGGCCAGGTTTCAGAAAACATGAACTGAAACAGCATGTTCACTGGCTGATAACGTTGCCTGCGGTAACTCTCTGCCGCCAGTTGGATCAGGTCTGCCTGATATTTTTGTGTATTGGCAATCAGCTCTTCAATATCTTTGCCCATTGGCACTTTAGCCATGGCAAATGTATTTTTGGGCTGGAAATTATGGTAACGCCAGATATCCCAGCCAGGCGCCTTATCATTGGTGGTACCAGGCCATAACTTATCTGCTGGAATAATGGTACGTAGCGTCTCTATATTAGGCAGGGCTTGCGCGCCAAACTCAGTCACATATCGACTACGAGTTGGCTTGAGATAATCCTGCATCTTACCGGAGTACCACCCTAACCATGGGTGCTCATTAACCGAAGACCAAGCATGCGCGATCCGCCCATCGTCTTGGCTCAAGACCTGGGCAACCTGATCAGTCAGCGTTTTATTCAGTGTGGGTGTCCACCCCTTACGTGATTTCATCCATGGAGAATCGAACGGCGGCTCATTCTGCCCAGACCAGACGATGATGGAAGGGTGGTTACCCCATTGCCGTAACAGGTCGTTAGCTTGACGCTTCGCCTCATCAACAATGGACGGACTGTCGTCATAAGCCCACTGTAGCGGGAAATCCTGCCACAATAGCATGCCCATACGATCCGCCTGCTCATACAACGCCTGACCCGCAATATGTGCATGTATACGTACCGTATTGATATTCGCCTCACGCATCAGTTGCAGGTCACGATGGTATTTTTCACCATCCATGCTCCCCAGCCAGACAGAACCAATGTAGTTAGTACCACGAACAAACATCCGCTTATCATTGATTAACAAACTGTTATTCAGGTTATCCTGGCTGATTTTACGTAACCCGGTCTTAATGGTTTGCTGGTCAAGCAAGCCATCACTATCTTTTAGTGAGACTCGGAGTTGATAACGATTCTGCTCACCATAACCCGCAGGCCACCAAAGCGTTGGGTTTGGCACCCTCTGGCTGAATGACAGTTGTTGTGTCTTGTCAGGGGAACGTTTAAGGGCAACCGGATAGCTAAAGCGATAAGAACGCCCAGTAAAATTATCAGGGGTCAGTTCAATAACGAGCTCCGCATGACGCGCAGCATTGGCCCGGTAATCAATCTCAACCTTAACTTGGGGCTGGGTAAGCCCGTCCTGCCAATCCACAGAGGTCAGCAAATTGTCGATGGCAGCCCCACGACTGACATGTACCATTACGGATTGCCATATCCCCCCAGAATTAGCTTCTTGTCCACGCTCCGACCAAGCCCCTCCGGGGCGAGTATCATGGTGAGCAAGTACCCCCTTGATCAGCGTTTTGTGCATATACCAATGGGGACCAGGCTTTTCAATTGGGCTGTCAACTTTAACCAATAGCTGGTTATCAGCCCCGACAGTTGGCGTGATATCGAAGGCAAATCGCTGGAAATAACCTTTATGTTGCCCAAGCGGTTGTTGATTGAGCGTGATATCAGCAGAATAATCAACGCCATTGAATATCAGCGTTGCCATTTGATCCGAGGTGAGCGTTGGCAACAAAAAGTTCGTCTGGTACCAGACGACACCGTGGCGATCAACGCCCTGTGTGAACCAATTTGCCGGTACCTGCATCGGTTGACATATTTTGTCGTTGAACAACGGCAGTGCATCTGCGCTAGCAGGCGGCGGCAATTTGATACACCAAGTACCATTTAGTGAGATATCGGCCAAGGGTGGCACACTTGAAGGTGCCTGTTGGACACACCCGGCAATCAACAGTAACGGGAACAGCAAGTTAAGACGGTTCATTTCTATACCTCAACAAATATCCCGGCTGGTGATAATCACGGTGTTGAATGTTATCCCCAGCAGTGTCATCACATCGTACCCGGCGGTTCGAATGGCAAGCAGGTTTTTGGGCGATTAAAGACTTCCTGACGCATGCGTTCAAAGGCACCAGCAGGGTTGTCACGTACCAACACACCATAAGCGCTTTTGTACCATAAGGACTCCAAGACCAGCGCGTTGGTTGACAACGTCAACGCCTTATTTAATTTACCCGACCGCTCGGAACGCCCCTCAAACCAGCCCCGTTGCGGATCATTATGCCATTGCCCCAGACGCATCAATTGGTCGGTATAGGGGGTATTCCACAATGCCCACATACCGAACAGTGCTTTTGTTGAAAGCTGAGCATACTCAGGCCGGAAATTCCCTTTACTATCCAGCGTATTCCAGGGAAAACCACTGGCAAAAACGGTATCGCTAATGGCCCAAGGGGCTGCATTCAGTGAGAAGTCGGCACGTGCAGTCAATATTCCCTCTTTTTCGGCACGTAATTGCTGCACATTAAGCATGTTTAGTGCCTGGCGGCGCAACGCCTCGCTCTGCGTCTCATTCCCCGGTATCTGCCATTGAAACTCCATCCCAGCCAGGATATAGGGAGTTGAAGTCAGTGCATCACTCACCCCAGTAGTCCGCGGGTCACGCTCATCTATCGCTAAGGGGATGCCATATATCTGAATGTTTTTGTACGGTAAGGCGAGGTTATTGGCGGCAGAAAAACCCCATAATTGGAATCCCAGGGCGGTATATTCACTGTAACCCAAGCGCAAATCATCTTGGGTAGACAGTTTGCCGTTCTGGCGCCTGCCACTCAGCAAGGTACCCTGCGAATCAAACAGTGGGCAAAAGTTCCAGTTCACGACGGTTTTATCGACATAATAAGCATAATCAGGCGATAAATTACGAACCAGGCGCAAAGCAACCAGCAAGCGACCAATATCCTGCGCTGACCACCCTGTTGCCGCAGGTTTTACCGTTGAATCTACCATGGCGGCATCGGTAGTGCGGTAATGGCGGTTGACGATCCCATCCTTCAATGGCAACGCTTGTAGTGTGGCAAGCAAGGTGGTTATCCGCCGGTCATACTCTGCCGGCTCAATTACCCCCAGTTGTTTGGCAGCAAGCACCGCCATCATGCTGTCGCCAATCTGACCTACCGTCGTTAGCGGGTAATTGTCACTCCCATTTACCAGCCCAGTTGTGGGTTGAGTATTGTTCTCTATATAACGCCAGGCGATAGTTGCCCATTGACGCTCTTCCGCCGTCAGCGGCCCTAGCCGCCCCTGCGACTGCCAACCGCCTTGATAAAGATACTGCCATCCTTGCTGGATGCGCGCTGGAAACAGTACCAGCGCAACGACCAATACAAACAGCAGCCAAAGGAGTATTTTGCCTGTTATTTTTTGGTACATGATGAAAGCGCCGGTGGAAGTTTAACGGGCAAATCCTCGCTACACTGCGCACACTGGCATGCCGTGCAAGTTGGTGCCTCACGCAATGCCACCCCGGTCCGTTCACACCAACTGCGCGTACCTTTATCCGGTGAAATAAAGGGCCGATTCAAACGTTTATTATCTTCTTCAAAAACGTTCAATAGCCTTTGGTTCCAAATTGACGGCACAAAATCTTTCGCTTGCGAATCTTGTACTCTCAATTTCAGGATGTTGCCTTGTGTTTTGAATAACAGCGCTTCCAACATAATGCCGTTATTATTCGCGGTGAAGGTTTTAATTGGTCCACTTCCGTTTTCGTAAAGTCCCTCATAAAATCCTTTACCTTTCTCACTGGCATTTTCAATCATATTAAACAGATGGTCAGTATAAGAAGACTGCCATAACGCCCACATCCCCAAAGCTGCCTTCAATGAGACCGCAGAGAACTCAGGCACAAACTTGCCTTTATCCGTGATGGTGTTCCAGTCGAAACCATCTGAAAAGATAGTGTCATAAACAAAGTAAGGGGCACGGTCTAGTTGGTGTTCTGTACGGGCGGTCACCATCCCGGTGATCAAATAACGATTTTCCTGCGCTTGGTAAACTCGATCGCCAAAGTCATGTACCCATTCAGGAAGAATGGCAGCCTTTTCCTGCACATCGGTTCTCTTTTCACCCCAACCAAACTCCATGCCTTGCAGAAAAAAAGGTTCCATCACCACATAGTTATGTTGCTCATGTTCACGAGGATCACGCGAATCATAAGGCACCATCACACAATAAATATCTTTCAGCTGATAGGGTTCAGGGCGTGAAGCTTGACAGGTGTTAAACCCCCAAAGTTGGAAACCCCGCGCCGAATACTCCTCATAACCAAGCCGCCCTTCTTGCACATAAATAGTCTTCTTATCACCACCAACGATGGCACCATACATGGTCCCACAGCCATCTATCGCATTGGTGAAATCCCATCTGAGCACCACATTATCAACACCGTTGGCATATTCAGGATAACGCTCTTTAATGATCCGTAGCCAGATCAGCAGGCGGCCAGCATCCAACGGTGAAAAACCGATCTCGCCTGGCTTATTCATATAGTTCACTTTTTCTGCAGAAATAGTGTTATAGGCTTTATTCGGCATCTCGTTTTGAAATAGCGAGATACTATTGAGCGTCCCCAGCAACTTGATCATCCGTTTGTCGAATTCAGCTTTATCTATAATGCCTAACTCTCGAGCTGCAACCACAGCGGCAATGTAAGAGGCTGTATCCCACATCGTCGTAGAAGGGTAACCGTCCACCGCATTCACCAACCCAGTGGTAGGTTGATAGTTAGTGACGAAATACTCCCAGGCGCGGTTAGCCATGGCTCTTTCACGCTCAGTCAATTCACCTTGACGCACAGGATAATCTTTAGCAGGAAGCTGCTGTTCTGCCAGTGCGCAGAACGAACTCCCCACTAATAAGGTGGTCACTGCCAACATACTCACCACTAAATGACTGAAAAACCTCAGCGGTGACAAATAAAAGGGTAGCAAACGCATGAGTGCTCCTTAATGAGATCCTGAAGATTGTTCCGCAGAGGCGGTTTCTGTATTCTGACAGGCAAAGCAGACCATCTTTCCTTGAGCCGTATACATCAGACTTTCCAGAATGACTGCATTGGTTGTCGCCGTAATTAACTTGCTGGGTTGTTGGCTCTGTGCCTCCACTCCCTCAATCCAACCTCTACCCGGTACAAACAGCGTTGCTGCTTGCTGCCTGACCTGTTGGGTCCAGGTAGTACTGAATAAGGCATTCCAGCCAAAGGCGGCTTGCGTTGAAAGAGAAAGCGCAACCTTATTACGAGGTAACGCACTATCTTGGGTTGATGGTAACTGCCCGCTATTAGGTTGTTTTTTTCCGACAACAGGAAAAATATTCGTGAGCCCCATATTAACGTAACTGTGCCTGTCACTACTCTGGTTAATCATCTTCTGAACCTGAATAATGCGCCATGAAATCTCGGCTGACTCGGTATTAAAACCATTTTCCAGGCCACTGAGAATATAAGGTAAGCTATTGATAACAGGATACGGCTTACCCCTTATTGTCGCCTTACCATCATCAGGGATGTCTATGCCATTGACGGTAATAAAATCAAATTGTTGCCGGCTATTCGTCAATACGATCCCAGCCCAAGTATTAATTAATGACAAACCGTTAATGGCATACAGCGAATAACCGTAACCGCTGCGATAATTATTGGGCTTAAAATGGGCTTGCTTATGACGGCTTTTCAGTGAGGCATTATCTTTCACCATATCGAATAAAGTGGCCAGATCCCAATGTTTCACCGTTTGCTGAACTAAGACATTGTATTGCGGATAACGCCAGATAATCACCTTGAACGCGACCAACAACCGCCCGAGATCCACCAACGAATAATCAACATCATAAGCGGTCGAAAGCGGTTTTAAGTCTGTTGTGCTGTAGTAGAGATAAGGCACATTACCCTGATGCAAGGGTAATGAACTCAAGGCCATTAATGCCTTCTGCATACGCGCATCAAGTTCTTTATCATCGATAACATTGAGTTGATGAGCAGAGATCAGGGCTAATAGATAGCTCCCACAATCCCACAGACTGGTATAAGGCAAGCCGTCAGCAGAATTAACCAAACCACTCTCTTGAGTATTATTGACAAAGTATTGCCAGGCCACTCTTGCCCAGACCGCTTCCTGATAATCCAACCCGCGCGTTGTGGGTAGCGTGGGGAAGTTCTCACTTAACTGTAGTTGCGGCAATTTCATATTCGCCGGATTGGTATGCTTTTCAACATAAAAAACAATACTAAAGGCCAACATAAAACCAATAATCACCGTAAGATAGCTTCTCGCTTTCAGCAGATCCTGCTTAATTGACATTGGATATCTCCTCCGGCACCGCCATCTCCTCTTCGGATGGCTCTGGTTGCCAAAGTGCCGCACGGATCATCGGGATCATCGCAGCGATATTCAGCGAGCACCAAAAGATATTAATTAAAAAACCAGAAGGATCTTCAATTCTCCCCCAGTAAAGTTGCAATCCCCCCGCTATCAAGGCCAATAAGGTGACGCCAACAATCGCCAGTTGCGGCTTGACCAAACCAAGAAAATTACCTTGTTGCCGCTCTTTCGGTGTCACATGAAACTTGATTTTCTCCCCGCGCAATACGGTATCGATGGCACGCAAGTTCATGGAAAACAGCCCCAGATAAGAGGCTTTACCATCCCAGGCTGAAATTCCCCAGGTGCCAAACATAAAAGCCACCTCCGACAACAGAAAGAAAGGCACAAAATGGAGGTAAAAAGGCGTCGAATAGACTGACAAAGGAGGAATGCCGGTAAAAAGATAGATCATCGGGGCAATCAGGAAGATCGTATTCCAGATACAGGCCATATAAGAGATAAACGTCGAACCATACATCAGTTTCTGCGGCACACTAAGGTTAAGATTGCCACGTTTGAACAGTCGGTCATGGAACAGGATATCCACTGAACCGGCCGCATATTTAAAGCGCTGAATCATCCAGGAAAGCAGGTCTTGTGGTGATAACATCTTCGATTCAACCTCGGGATGCATCACTGAACGCCAACGACGTTCATGATCACCATGCAACATCAACGAGGTATAAATATCTTCGGAAACATGAAACTTATACGGCATCAATTCTGTTTCATTAGCCACCTGCCTCAGCATCGCCCCGCGCAATGAGGTTTTAAATTCTTCATGTTCGATATCGTCAGTGTACTTATCAATTTCAGCTTCAATATCATGATGATATCTTCGCAGCGCTGTCTGCATCACCGCTTCACGACGGTGTATCGATGCCGCACCACAACAAAACGCCGCATTGGCCCAATTACGCCGTCTTAAAATAATGTCGTAGAACATCTGAGGATCATTGGCAAAAGGATCATGCCCAATGGTAATAGGCCCAATACAGGATTCCACCGCCTTACCTAAATAATATCCCCCTTTACCAAACCGCTGTTGTAACTTCTTCGGTAAGGGTTTGCCTGCTGGAATATCATAGAACCATTGAGGCGTCTGGACCCAAGCCACATCCGGATCACGAAAATAACCCAATGTATCGCAGAGAATCGAAGGAAAAACGCGCGTATCTGCATCACAGATAATAATAAAATCACCATCGGTGAGTTCCATGCCATTACGCAAGTTACCAGCTTTAAAGCCGGTGTTTTGGTCTCGCGTAATATAATTGACCCCTTCCTCCTCTGCCACCTGGCGCATTTCTGCTCGCCGCCCATCATCAAGTACATAAATTTTATAGCTAATCGCGTTGGGTACAGTCACCTTATTGGCATCGATGATGGATAACCGGACCAGTTCAACATCCTCGGAATAAGTGGCAATAAACAGATCCACACTAATTGGTCGGTCATCACCATGTTGAGCCGAGGGCTCCAGACACTGATTTATGGTGGCAGGGGGTTGTTGGCGTTTATAGTCCTGTAACTTCCACAGGTTGATGGTAAAAAAAATGGTGCCGACATAGGCACAGGTTTCAGCAAGTAGCAAAGGAACCGAATACCAGAGGGCGTCATAGTTTAACGACTCCATCCAGCGCCAGCGGATATAATTTGCACCACACACCAGCGCGGTGACCGACAGGATTTGCCAAACACACTCAATCCCCTTGCGGTGACGCAAAGGTGCAGGAGGGGTCCGTTTCTCAAACGCTGAAAAGTAAAATCCCATATAAGCCAATGTCCTATCCCGGGTACGCTCTATCCCCTTCATCTTTCAAGCTACAGCGGTGTTGGCTGCAACTTGAATGAACTTGGGCCCCCTTGTCACATAAATTTTTCGCATGAACAAAAGGAGTTAGCGCCCCGTTTATTTCAAATAATGAGTATTCACTTGCCCACCGCTCACTGGCGATGTCAAATACTTCAATCACTTAAAAAGTGCTAATCAACGATTAAATATAGTTGAGCCACCTGTGGTTGGCAAACCAGGCAAAAAAAATATTAAATCATTTTTAATCAAACAATTAACCTATAATTGATTGAAAAAAAAGCAAAAATAAGCATGTAGTAAACATGCACAATGTGAGCTGTGTCCGGTCATCTAACGGCATGGTTACTCGTTGTGAGCTGCGCCTTTTGGATATCAAACTCAAATAACGCCAACAATGCTCGTGCCCCCTAGGCCCCTGCCAATGTTTAAAGATTCTTTTTAAATAAGTGATAATACTCGTTATACTCTATCTGGCTGGTTTGAATGACATGGCAAAAACATAATGCGTTTGTGAACAACACATCATGCGAGTCTCAATCCTTAATTGGCGAGTTGCCAGAACAAGTGTGAGAATTGCCAAGAGCATCAATAAACCATGTGATGAGTACGGCAGACCTGCCTAAACAGATCTGGATACGGTGATCTCGTTCACGTAATGGACCTAATACTCAGGCGCAGCCCCTGGCGCTTGAATAACGACGAGTATGAACATTTTCTTTAGGAGATGTATGTCATTGTCAGCAGGGTTATCGATTAAAGGGATGTCACTCGCCTATCACGCCTCTCCCCAAGCAGCGGGTAAACGTGATCTGCGGATTGACTTCCTGCGTGGTATTGCCCTGATTATGATGGTCGCTGCACATATCGAGATCACCTCTGTGGTTAACATTTTCACCTGGGAGCGTTTTGGGTTAACCACTGGGGCGGAAGGTTTCGTCATCTTGTCAGGTTTTGTCCTGGGTTTTCTCAAAAAGCAACAGCTGGAAAGAGATCATTTTCTTACGGTTGCCTACTCGATTTTGCGTAGAGCAGTCACACTTTATTTTATTAATATCACGATTATTCTCTCGATCCTGGTACTGACCAAAATGGGGGTCAACACCTATGAGACTACCCATTTTGTGGAAAGATTTTCTGGTACAGCATACTCAATGTATCCCACTGACGGTGGTTCATTAGAATCCTGGTTGAATAACATTTTATTTTTGCAAATAGGCCCTCACCAGACACAGATACTGGGGCTTTATTTTTATCTATTATTAATCACCCCAGTGATGTTCTATCTCCTTTACCATAAAAAAGCGTTGTTACTGCTGGGTGTATCTTTAACTCTATATATTATTTATCAAAATAATAGGATTACTTTAACCAGTGCACAATTTGAGTTCGCCTTCCCGCTGCTTTCATGGCAATTTATTTATGTGCTTGGCTTATGCTGTGGTTGGTATAAAGATGAACTGATGTCTTTGGCAAAAAATAATTTCGGCGTTTTTGTTATTGGCCTGTTGATAGTCATTTTCTTTATTTTGCTCTTTATTGCACAAAACCGTCTTAACCCCTTTTTACCGAAATCATTTTTCCTTCATATCATTCCTATCAATCAAGTTAACTGGATGTATGATAACTTGGCCGCAAAAAATGCGCTTGGTCCACTGCGGGTACTCAATGACATTGCCTTACTCGTCACCATGTATGTCTTTTTAAGCTATTTCTGGCGGCCGATGAACTATCTATTCAGTTGGTTCCTGGTCCCCTTAGGGCAGAACTCCCTTTATACATTTATACTGCATGTTTATATCGTGTTAATTGCTAGCTTCTTTGTAAAATTTAATCTGCTTGAATACCACTGGTTGAGAAATACCTTGGTCCATTGTGCTTCATTGCTTTTCCTCTGGTGGTTGGCGAAATCTCAAGTGCTGCGCCGTTTCGTGCCAAATTAATGGCCACGGTTCTATAGTGGGCTATGCTCCTAGGGATTAATGAACCTCATCCATGAGGTTCACCCTGCGGGCCAGCACTTACGCTAGTACGTAAGATAAACTTCAGGGATGAGGTTTATCATGCTCAAGAAAATAGCTTGCACGTCATCCTGTCGTTCCGGCAATTTCAATCACCATGGATAGCGTAATTAATAAGGAAGTCACCGCATGCACAGAGAAAAACACAGCATAGAGAAAATTGGTTGGCTTCGTGCCGCTGTACTTGGCGCTAATGATGGCATTGTTTCTACCGCCAGTTTGTTATTGGGCGTCGCCTCAGCCAACGCCACACACCAAACCATTCTGTTAACCGGCATTGCCGGCCTGGTTGCAGGTGCGATGTCGATGGCAGCCGGGGAGTATGTCTCGGTCTCTTCACAAGCCGATACTGAAAAAGCCGCACTGGCGGAAGAACAAGCGGAGTTACATGCCGATTATCCGGGTGAACACCGTGAATTAACCTCAATTTATGTCCACCGTGGGCTTGATTTGGCCTTGGCAAAACAAGTGGCAGAAAAATTGATGAGTCATGATGCGTTAGGTGCACATGCCCGGGATGAGCTGGGGATCTCCGAAATCACCACCGCTCGTCCATTACAGGCGGCCTGGACGTCTGCAATGAGTTTTGCTGTCGGAGCGATACTTCCTCTCTTGGTGGCTTTTATGGTCAACAGTGATTGGGCCATTACGGCAATCGCGCTCTCGACATTGATTTCACTGGCTATTTTAGGGGGAATTGCGGCAAAAACCGGCGGAGCGCCGGTACTTCCAGGGATTATTCGCATCACGTTCTGGAGCACTCTGGCGATGGGAGTCTCATCGGGGGTGGGTATGCTGTTTGGTTCACTTGTTAACTGATATAGCAAAGGTTATAACCTATGGACAGGACAAAACAAGGAAAACCACGATGTCGTCAAAAAAGCTGGAAACCCTATTAATCGGCGCGGGACGTAACAAACGTTATACCCAAGGTTCCGTCAACCCGGTAACGCAACGTGCCTCTTCATTAGTCTTTGAGTCAGTAGCTGCCAAAAAATATGCCACTGCCAAACGTGCACAGGGTGAACTGTTTTATGGCCGTCGCGGCACCTTGACCCACTTTGCTTTTCAGGATGCCATGACCGAGTTGGAAGGTGGCGCGGGATGTGTTCTCTACTCTTGCGGCGCTGCGGCGGTCGCCAATGCCATTCTCTCTTTTGTGGGCGCTGGCGATCATCTCTTGGTCACCGGCTCGGCCTATGAGCCTACCCAAGACTTCTGCCACCACATTCTTGGTCGCATGAACGTTACCACCCAATATTTTGATCCACTGATTGGTGCCGGCATCGCGGCGTTGATCCAACCGAACACCCGCGTGGTCTTTCTTGAATCCCCTGGTTCCATCACCATGGAAGTGCAGGATATCCCGGCTATCGTCAAAGCCATTCGTGACGTAAACCCGGAAATCGTCATTATGCTCGACAATACCTGGGCCGCCGGCGTTCTGTTTAAAGCCTTGGAGTTTGATATTGATATTTCTATTCAGGCAGGTACCAAGTACATCATCGGCCATTCCGATTATATGCTGGGCACCGCGGTAGCCAATGCCCGTTGCTGGGAGCGCTTACGTGAGTATTCCTACTTGATGGGGCAAATGGTTGACGCCGATACCGCCTATATGGCCAGCCGTGGCCTACGCACGCTCAATGTACGCCTCAAACAGCATGAACAAAGCAGTATTACCGTTGCGAACTGGTTACAGCAGCGGCCCGAGGTGGCGGTGGTCAATCACCCGGCACTGCCCAGTTGTAAAGGACACGAATTTTATCGCCGCGACTTCAGCGGGTGTAACGGCTTGTTCTCTTTTGTACTCAAAAAACGGCTCAGTAGTGAACAATTAGCCAATTATCTGGATAATTTCAGCCACTTCAGCATGGCTTACTCCTGGGGAGGTTATGAGTCACTGATCCTGGCCAACCAACCGGAAGAACTCAAGGCAATTCGCCCTGCGGGGGGTGTCGATTTCTCTGGTACGCTGGTGCGCGTACATATCGGGTTAGAGAATGTGCAAGACCTGATTGACGATCTGGCCGCCGGTTTTGCGCGTATCGCTGATTAAACAGTGCCGTGAATTGACCGTCATGCCATCAAAAAACGCCCCCTGGGTTTATGCCGGTTGCCTTGCTGCCAACCCTTTGTAATTTAAAAAACCCGGGGATAGCATATTATTACACTCTGTCTAATGTCCACTTAGGTTAATCGGGTTACACTACAAGCCAAGCCTGAGACACATGATTGTTTCCGTCATGACTCAAACTACTCAACGTTGGCTGTTGTTTGAATAAACCAGGGTATCAAAGCAGGCTAAATGATAAAAAGCCAAGCACCACAGGACAAAAAATGGATGTGTTAAGAGAGATTGTTCACGCACTGTGGACGCAGGACTTCGCTGCACTTGCTGACCCTAAGGTAATCTGGGTGGTTTATGCTGTTGTTTTCGCCACCCTGTTCCTGGAAAACGGATTGCTCCCCGCCTCCTTTCTGCCCGGTGACAGTTTGCTGTTATTGGCTGGCGCATTAATTGCCAAAGGCGTGATGAGTTTTATCCCGACACTGATCATTCTGACTGTCGCCGCCAGTCTGGGGTGCTGGCTTAGCTACCTGCAGGGGCGGTGGCTGGGTCATACTAAGTTGGTGAAAGGTTGGTTATTACAATTACCAGCGCAATACCACCAACGCGCCTATATGCTGTTTAACAACCATGGTCTGGCCGCCTTACTGATTGGTCGTTTCCTGGCCTTCGTCCGCACGCTACTGCCTACCATCGCTGGAATATCAGGCCTGAGCAACTCACGTTTTCAGTTTTTTAACTGGTTAAGCGGTTTGGTCTGGGTAGGGCTCGTGGTCTCACTGGGCTATGCCTTTAGTCAGATACCTTGGGTTAAACTCCACGAAGATCAGGTAATGACGGTACTCATGCTCCTGCCAATCGTGCTACTGGTATTGGGTTTATTGGGTGTCATCATGGTCATTTGGCGCAAAAAAAGCGCTTCCTGATAATCTATCGGTACCTGTGCCTTTACCCCTGTGCCACCATGATATTACTGTCCCGCAGCCGAGCGAGCTCATCGCTCGGCGTAATCCCGAACAAGCGTTTAAACTCACGGCTGAACTGTGAAGCGCTTTCGTACCCTACACGAATGGCTGCTGTACTGGCCTTCAACCCATCATGCACCATCAACAAACGCGCCTTGTGCAGGCGGTAAGATTTCACATATTGCAATGGGGAAGTGTTGGTTACCGCTTTGAAATTATGGTGGAAAGCCGAGACGCTCATATTCACTTCGTTCGCTAACTGTTCCACATTGAGATTTTCGGCGTACTGGCTTTCAATACGCCGCAACGCCTTGGCTATCTGGCTAAAGTGAGTATGGCGATTAACCAATTCCTGCAATGATGCACCACAACTACCACGTAACACGTAATACAACAGCTCGCGCACAATCTGTGGCCCCAGTACCTGAGCATCAAGTGGTGTTTCCATCACGTCCAGCAGGCGCTGGGTCGCACACAGCATTTCCTCAGTCAGCGGAGAAAGATTGACGCAGTTGCTTTCTACCGGTGGTTTTAGCAGGTAATCCTGGTCCCCGATGTCAAACAGCAGGTCCTGCAACATTTGGACATCAATACTTATCCCCAGCCCCACCATCGGACGCTGCGGGCTGGCAAAAGTCTCGCATTCAAATGGCAACGGTACCGTCATCAGCAGATAATTGCGGGGGTCGTACTGAAAAACTTTGTCACCACAGTACCCCACCTTATGCCCCTGAAAGATAATCACAATACAGGGTTCATACATTACCGGTTGGCGGGGCCAATGCTCGTCAGCATACAGAATTGTCACCTTGGCTACTGGCGAGGGGATAAAGCCTTTCCCTCGAACAAAACCCATTGCCTGGCGCGCCATACGGCCACGCCGCTCATCAATTTCAGTCATCACCCTTCTCTTGCCACCCAAACAATCCAGCAAAGAACATCGTAAAAAGCAGGCCTTTTCTACAATGTTTAAGAGAAATAGGCAAGACATTGAGAGAAATATGCATTGCCTGAGCAGGCTAAGTGACTAACAATAGCCAACGACTGTTTTTGCGCCGCTAGCGCTTCCCTGAGACTTGAGAGAATCCAACCATGCAAAACTTTATTCTTCATACCCCAACCAAGATCCTGTTCGGTCAAGGCCAGATCGCCGAACTGGGTAAACAGATCCCTGCAGATGCCCGCATCCTGATCACTTATGGCGGTGGCAGTGTGAAAAAGAATGGCGTACTGGACCAAGTCTATCGTGCGCTGGCTGGCCGCAATGTGCAGGAATTCTCTGGTATTGAACCTAACCCAACCTATGAAACGCTGATGAAAGCGGTTGAAATCGTGCGGGCGGAAAAAATCGACTTCCTGTTGGCCGTCGGTGGTGGTTCTGTAGCCGATGGCACCAAATTTATCGCTGCCGCCGCCCACTATCAGGCCGATAGCGATCCTTGGCATATTCTGAAAACCGTAGGGTCTGATGTCACCAATGCCATCCCGCTGGGTTGTGTACTGACCTTACCTGCCACTGGCTCTGAATCCAACAGTGGTGCGGTAATCACCCGTAAAAGCAGTGGTGACAAACAGCACTTCCACTCATCCTACGTGCAACCGCGCTTTGCCATCCTCGATCCGCTCGTCACTTATACACTTCCTCCACGTCAGATCGCTAACGGTGTCGTTGATGCGTTTATCCATATCCTGGAGCAATATCTGACTTATCCGGTGGATGCCAAAGTACAAGATCGCTTTGCTGAAGGCCTGCTGCTAACGCTGGTGGAAGAAGGTCCACGCGCACTGCTTGAGCCAGAGAACTACCAAGTCCGTGCCAACGTGATGTGGTGCGCCACACTGGCCTTAAATGGCCTGATCGGTGCCGGAGTACCTCAAGACTGGGCAACACATATGTTGGGTCATGAGTTAACTGCTATGCACGGTCTGGACCATGGGCAAACCTTGGCGATTATCATGCCTGCGCTGTTAGTCGAGAAAAAAGCACAGAAACGTGAAAAACTGCTGCAATACGCAGAGCGCGTTTGGGGTCTGCATGACGGTTCGGAAGATCAGCGTATCGATGGTGCCATTGCAGCTACGCGTGCTTTCTTTGAGAAAATGGGGATCCCTACCCGCTTATCCGACTACCAAATCGATGGCAGTTCCATCCCGGCTCTCCTCGACAAATTGCGCGAACACGGTATGACCGCCCTGGGTGAACATCAGGACATCACACCGGAAGTCAGCGAACGTATTTATCAGGCAGCACGCTAATCGGCTGACTGACACCTCCGTTGATTAACCTTGTTTGAACCGGCCTTGATGGCCGGTTTTTTTCGCTTCATTGCCCAGCTGCCACTGGATAAATTTGGGTATATAATTGAAAGATATCGTTTCAACTTGATGGGTTTATACCCAGGTGGTATGGAGCTCTATGACTCGATCACAGACTTATTTGTCGCGCTTCACCCTGGTACTGATGCTGTTGGTACTGGCTGGCTGTTCCAGAAATTCTCCGCATACTGGCAACTCTAGCCAAACCTCTGGGCACAATAAGCACACCTATAATTATCAAATTGAAGATGCAGCCAAAGAATATGGTGTCGACCAAAAGCTAATCACGGCCATTATTCAGGTCGAGTCTGGCTTTAACCCCGATGCAGTCAGCCGCTCAAACGCTATTGGCCTGATGCAGATAAAAGCAGATACCGCCGGCTGTGATGCCTACCGTTTTAAAGGTAAACGGGGTTGCCCAGATGAGAGTGACCTGCGGGACCCTCAAGTCAATATCGATTTGGGTGCGGCCTACATCAGTGCCCTGCAACATCAACAACTGAAATGGATTGAAAACCCGGTAACCCGGCGCTACGCCACGGAGGTCGCCTACGCCAATGGCGCAGGAACGCTATTACGCACCTTCTCTAATGACCGTAAAAAAGCCATAAGTATGATCAACAACCTCTCCCCGGAGGCATTTCACTGGCATGTGCGCAAGCACCACCCTTTTCCCCAGGCTCCACGCTATATGTTGAAAGTTGAAGCAGCCTATAACGAGTTGTAGAAAGGGACGCGCTGTAGAGATTGACGGGTTCACCGAGATCATTAATACGGGTACCCTACAGGAGGGATCCGGCGTAACCCCTTCATCATGCAAGCTGCGGTATGTTAGCTGCAGCTTGCACAATCTTGGATCTCACCGAATGAGAATTAACGGCGAACTGCAATTGCTTCGATTTCGATTTTCACATCTTTTGGTAAACGTGCCACTTCAACGCAAGAACGTGCTGGGAAGGGAGCATGGTGTTCAGTAAAGAAAGCTTCGTAGGTCGCATTAACGGTGGCGAAATCATTAAGATCTTTCACAAAAACCGTAGTTTTAACGATATCGGCCACTTTCAGCCCGGCAGCTTCAACAATCGCTTTCACGTTTTCCAGTGATTGACGAGCCTGAGCAGAAACGTCATCGGCAACAGTGCCGGTTTTAGGATCAACCGGAATTTGGCCAGAGGTAATGATCATGCTACCTAGATCAACACCTTGCACATAAGGACCAATAGCAGCAGGGGCGAGTTCAGTACTAATATTACGTGACATTTTTTCTCCTGATACCCTTTTGGCGTTACCAACAGTGGCTGGCACCCCATTGAGTAGCGTTATTTTTGAAATACCATTATAAAGAGTGGTGACAATATTAACAGCACCACTCCCGGTAAAACAGACGATTTTAATCGGCCTGCAATACCACTTGATGTTCAAACTCTTTTTCACAGTAACGGCACTTCAGGTGTACCTCACCAGCATGAGATTTCACACTAAAGCTGGAGGTCACCGGCTCACTGCGACTAATGCAATTGCTGTTCGGGCAGGTCAACACACCATCGATATGGTCTGGCAGGCTGAGGGTCAACTTACGCACCACTTCATAGTTATCGATGCGGTTGACTGTCGCCTTGGGGGCATACATCGCCAGTTGGTTAGCCTGCTGTTCCGTCAGGAAGGTATTCTCAATTTTGATCAAATCCTTGCGCCCCAACTCTCTAGAGGGCAGGTTTAACCCAATGGTGATGCGCTGGTCGGTAGCCGTCAGTTTGAACAGTGTAAGCAGTTTAAAACCGATTTGTGCGGGAATATGGTCGATCACCGTACCGCATTTGATTGCTTCAACCTGGAGTTTATTATCATGAGTCATGGCGGTTCCCCCTTAAAGAGCCAAATCTGCGTTTAATACCAGAGCCAACAACGCCTGGCGGGCGAAAATACCGTTACCCGCCTGCTGGAAATAGTGCGCGTAGGGCGTTTTATCCACTTCGATAGCAATTTCATCAATACGCGGCAGTGGGTGTAACACTTTCAAGTTGTCACGGGCGCGAGCCAAGTCCGAGACGCGCAAGATAAACTGCGCTTTGACATTGGCGTATTCGGAAGGATCCAGGCGCTCTTTCTGTACACGGGTCATATAGAGAATATCCAGCTCAGGTACCACTTCCTCAATACTGGCGTGACAACTATAAGAGATACCTTTTTCCGCTAATGTTTTCAGGATATAGCTTGGCATCGCCAAGGCGTCCGGTGCGATAAAAAAGAAGTGGTTCCCTTGGTATTTTGCCAATGCCTGGGTCAATGAGTGCACAGTACGGCCATATTTCAGGTCACCCACCATGGCAATATTGATATTACTCAAGCGGCCCTGAGTTTCCTGTATGGTAAACAGATCCAGCAGGGTTTGAGTCGGGTGCTGATTGGAACCATCACCGGCATTCAATATTGGGATACCACCGGCAAACTCAGCCGCCAGCCGGGAAGCCCCTTCCTGCGGATGGCGCATCACAATGGCGTCAACATAGGTACTGATCACCGAAATGGTATCGGCCAGGGTTTCACCTTTTTTGCCCAGTGAGGTGTTACTGCTATCAGAGAAACCAACAACCGATGCCCCCAGGCGATGAACGGCGGTCTCAAACGACAGACGGGTACGGGTAGAGGCTTCAAAGAAGCAACTGGCGACCACCTTATGTTTGAGCAACTCGGGTTGCGGGTTGGCTTTCAGGCTGGCAGCAGTGCGCAGTACCAGTTCCAGATCTTCACGGCTGAGATCACTAATAGAGATGATGTTCTTGCGATACAGCGGATTGGCCATGTTCACTCTCCTCAGATCAAACCCTTGGCGCGGGGATTTTCAATGTAATTGCAATTCTGCAGACAAAAAAAAGCCCCTCAATTGAGGGGCTTTTTTAAATGATAGGTGCTGTAACAGGAGGAAAAACGGCAGCTGCCCGGCGTTTGGTAGCCGGTTTTGTCCAATATGGCGAACAAAACAAACTTCGTCTTTCATGCTTTCTCCTGGCAAATTGTCGCGCATTATACTCGCGTTTTTGCTCTCTGCAAGCGTTAAGACACCTCTTTTTTATTTTTTCGCCATCCATGCTGGCAACCGCACTCACATTCCTGATTAGAACAGGTAACGGGCACCTAACATAAATTCGCTAGAAACCAGGCGAGCTTTCATTTGCTCATCTTTCAGCCCACGCACATTGGTGAAGTTATTATAACCACTTTCAATGTTGCCCATATCGACATAGCGATAACCTAAGTCTAGGCTAAGCTGTTGTATAGGGGCATAACTAACCCCTGCACCCACGGAATAAGCCAGGTTATTCTGGGTACTTTCCGCATATTGGCGCGAAGTATTACCTTGCCAACCATCAGACGTTACCTTGGCAATACCTAAACCCAGGGTACCATAGACCGAAAAGTTATAACCCAATGCATAGTCACGATAAACATTAATCATCACACGTTGGGCGTCCACTTTATGGTGATTGAAACTGCTGGCAAAAGTGGTAGAACCGCTGGTGTATTCAGTACTCTTTTTGAATACATACTCCCCTTCACTGCGCCAACCATTACCAAACTGGTAGCCCAGAGCAATGGAACCATTATAAAAACGCTGATTCTCATCACCGCTGACAAAATTACCCACCCCTGGGCGACTACTGGTGTCCATATTCTCGGCAGATTGTCTGGCATTCAGTAGTTTTACTGCTCCGTAATAGCCAGATAAATAATCATCAGCCAATACATTAGCGGAAAGTGCGGTTAAAACAATCGTCAGTGCAAGAGGTTTTATATTCATGTATTTCTCACTTAATAAGGTCATTTTTGATGAGCAATAAAGCTACGGTTAAAATAACCATCGGTGAGAAATTCAACAATTCGGTTCAATACCTAACTCTCTAGGTATTTTTACTTAGCTCGGTTGGCAGAAAATACCTCTCCATAGACTTTTATTAACTTCACCGACGAGTTGATAGCCAATTTTGTAAATAAATTGGCACGATGGGCTTCTACTGTCCGTGGTGAAAGCGAAAGCTCATTCGCAATTTCCTTGCTGGATTTGCCCTCCATCATCAGTTGGGTCACTTCTAATTCCCTGGTAGACAATGTATCGAGTTTTTCTTGTAACGCCGTTAATTCTTGCCGTTTTTGCTGAGAAGCACGCTGAAATTCCAACGCTCCGCCCACCGTTTCGAGCAGCAAATCAGCATCAATCGGTTTGGTTAAAAACTCAAAAGCACCATTTTTGAAGGCGCGGCGGCACAATTCAATATTCCCATGACCCGTCATAATGATGACCGGAATACTCAGTCCTTGCCGTTGCCACTCCTCCAGCAGCGTGATACCACTTTTACCCGGCATACGGATATCCAGTAGCAGACAGCCATTTAATGCTTGGGAACCCACCATCTGCTGTTGAAAATCCTGTGGATTTTCGTAAGTGACCGTTTGCCACCCCATGGTGGCCAAGAGTGAACTCAGAGCACAACGGATAGCCTGATCGTCATCAATCAAATAAATAAACTGTTCCATCACACCTCCCGACTGTTAAACGGAAACCACAGCGTAAAACACGCCCCCTGCCCAAGCCTATTTTCTGCTTTAATATTGCCATTGAGGCGTTGAACCAAGGTTTCTGTCAGCGCCATGCCTAATCCCAACCCCTCTTGGCGTGTGGTAAAAAAAGGAATGAAAACTTGCCCTAATGCTTGCACAGAAAGACCGGGCCCACCATCGGTGATGACTAACTCCATACCTTGCTCTGAGTAACTAGCATCAATGGCAACCCAAGACGATCCCGGTGGATTATTCTGCTGGGCCTGAATAGCGTTAGCGACAATGTTTTGAAAAATTTGTTCAACCCAGAGGGGATCAGCACGTAGAGTGGGTAGCTTTTCCGGTAACCGGTTAATGACCTTAACATTCCCACTATTGATTTCATCTTCCAGCAACATCGTGACGTGCAGCCAGACCTTGCGCAAATTGACATCCTGCAATACCACCGGCGCATCAACCAGCTTCTGTCTAAATTGCTGCAGTAATGTACTAATCCGTTTAATTTGTATCACCGAAGAATCAAGCAGCACAGTCGCTTTCTCTGCCTGCTGCTGCTCAATCAGGCGAAGTGCAGTCTGGTTATAGCTCAACACCGCAGTCAGTGGTTGGTTTAATTCATGAACGATACCGGCGGTGAGCTCCCCCATGGTGTTAAGCCGCGTTAATTCCGAGTAGTGCTCACGTAAAACGGCAATACTATGTTGATGTTTTTGCTTACGATACAGGCTAATAAAATGGATGACTGCCGCCCATAAAATCGACAACAGTAACAATATTAGCCAAGGTAACTTTGCCCAATCAGGATCATTACTGGCTTCTAACTCAAAAGGTTGCAATGCGCTGCTAACCTCTTTGTTCCATTGCCAGTAGGCGGGTTGGCTATTATTCCCCAGTTCGAACAGTGTTCTATTCTGCCTGCTCAGACTGATATGGCGAAAATCATGACGTTGGGGGATATCCGCCAATAACAGGTTGAAGTCAATCAACAAGGCGTTACGTTGATTTTCTAGCCAATAGGTTCCCTTATCAGTAGAGGGTAACGTTTGATGCGGGGCTGTGTTTAACTTGGGTTCCCAAGCCAGGATCTGTGGGAATTGTTGGCGAACAGCAGCAGGATCACTGGTGACGGAGAGCAATGAAAGTATCGTTTCCAACTGGGATAACTTAACGGCAATCTCACGATGTAAAATACGGTAGTTTACGGATTGCTCTTCATATTGCTGCTGCAAAACGTAAGCGACCACGCCGCCACCTGACAGCAGAGATAAAATCAACCAGAGGAAAACCTTGCGCATAATGATTCCAGACAGATTAAAGAGGCGATGAAGTTAAGGCTAGATGTTCCCCGGCTTGCAACTCTGCCCGGTTGTAGTGACGTACAATATGCCCTTGCTCCATTAAAGCCGCACGTTGGGACATATGAGCGATCACATCGCCATCGTGGCTCACCAAGAGGTAGGTCATACCATGTTCCCGTTTCAATTGATTGAGCAGGTTGAGGATCTCCGCCTGTACCGACATATCTAACGCCGAGGTGGGTTCATCTAACAATAACAGTTTTGGGCGTAACAACAGGGCACGGGCGATAGCCACGCGCTGGCGTTGGCCGCCAGAGAGTTGATGTGGGTAGCGCTCTGCCATCGCCGCACTCAACCCTACCTGCAATAACGCTTCACTGATCCGTGCCGGAATATGCTTTTCACCATGGATCTTGAGCGGCTCCCCTAACGTGCGGGCAATTTTGTGTTGCGGGTGCAATGATGCATAAGGGTCCTGAAACACCATTTGTACATCACGGCGCAACCGCCCAGAAAAACGCTGCAATGGCTGAATAACCTGGTCGAACAAGCGCACTTCACCGTGCCAATCACGTTGTAGCCCGGCCAACACACGCAACACCGTGGATTTTCCGCAGCCAGAAGCGCCAATCAAGCTAAAGGTTTCGCCGGCTTCAACGCTAAAACTCACCGACTCGACCGCAACTTTATGACCAAACGCCTGCGGAAAACTGACTTGTAGGTTCTCAATCTCAATCAGTGCCATATTCGCTCCGGGCAAAGTCGATACTACGATCCAATACCGGTAAATCATGACCGTAAGTCGCGGCACTGGGGCGACAGGCCCACAATGTACGCGTGTACGGATGTGTCGCCAGCGGCAGGTTGGCCGCGATCCCCTGATCCACCAACCGGCCTTGGTACATCACCAACACCCGGTCACAACGTGCCGCCACCAGCGACAAATCGTGGCTGATCAGCAACAGCCCCATATTACGTCTGGTAGCCTGTTCAACAATCAGATCGAGGATCTGCTCGCGCAACCGGGCATCCAACGCCGAAGTCGGCTCATCTGCAATCAGCAGTTGCGGATCGTTAACCAACGCAATCGCCAACATCGCACGCTGCCCCATCCCACCTGAAAGCTGAGCGGGATAACTGTGATAAGCACTCTCTGGTAAACCCACCGCCGCCAGCGAGTTCAACACCCGCTCATAGCGATCGGCCCGGGACAGGGCATTATGCAAGATGAGAGACTCGGTAATCTGTTTGCCAATTTTGCGTACCGGGTTCAAGGCATAGCGCGGGTCTTGCAGCACCATGGCAATTTCTGCGCCACGTATCTGGCTCCATTGGCGCGGTGGTAACGTCAGCAGATCGGTCTGGCAGTAGCTCAGCCTATCCGCCGTCACGATTCCGGGTTTACGCACCAAGCCCATCAGCGCTCGGGCGGTCATTGATTTACCTGACCCAGACTCGCCAACCAACGCGACTTTCTCGCGCCCAATATGCATGGAAAGGTTATCCACCACCTGATGACCATTAAACGCAATACTCAGATTATGTGCGGATATCAAAGGCTCAGTCATGATGCGGATCCAGTAAGTCACGTAGGCCATCGCCCAACAGGTTAAATGCCAGGCTGCTTACCAGGATCGCGCAACCGGGGATCGCCGCGATCCACCATTGATCAAAAATAACGGGCATCCCTTCTGCCACCATCGAGCCCCACTCGGCCATCGGTGGGCGCGCGCCCAAGCCCAGAAACCCCAAGCCGGCCGCCGCCAGAATGACCCCGGCCAGATCCAGTGCTAACCGGACAATGGCAGAGGGCAGGCACATTGGCAAAATATGCCCCCACAACAGGCGGGGACCACGAATCCCCATCATCTCAGCCGCCGCCAGATAGTCGCTGCGCCGCAATAATTGGATCTCGCTTCGTGCCTGGCGGGCATAGGCAGGCCAGGTAGTGAGTGCCAGTGCCAATGCGCCGTTAACCAAACCAGGCCCGAGCATAGCGACAAAGGCAAAAGCCAGAATCAGCCGTGGCATCGACATGGTGATATCGGTAAAACGCATCAATACGCGCTCCAACCAACCCCCATAGTAACCAGAAAGCACGCCCACCAGCAGGCCAAGGGGCAGCGTGATCACCGTGACCAGTAATACCAACCCCAACATCGGGCGGGTACCGTAGATCAGGCGGGAAAGCACATCACGGCCATAACTGTCGGTACCCAGCCAGTGACCGGCTCCCGGCGGCAACAAACGGTTAGCGGCCTGTTGCCAGTTGGGATCAACCGGTGCCAACCAAGGCGCAAATAGCGCAATCAGTAGCAGTAAGAGCAGGATAACCGTACCACAGGTGGCGGACGGTGAACGTTTAAGTAATGTCATCGCCATCTCAACCTACCCGGGGATCAAGCAAACGCACCAGTAGATCGGTGAGATTATTAATAATGACAAAGCATAAACCGATCAGCAGTGTCCCCCCCATGATGGTCGTGGTGTCACCCGCTAACAGCGCAATCGTCAGGTAACGGCCAATGCCGGGCCAGGAAAACACCGTTTCAGTCAGCACGGCACCTTCCAACATGCCGGTGTAAGCCAGCGCAATCACCGTCAGCAGTGTGCCACTGATATTGGGCAACACGTGGTGGAACATAATACGCATCTCGCTGGCGCCTTTGGCACGGGCCAGTGTCACATACTCTTTATTCAGCTCACTCAGGCAGGCGGAACGGGTCAGGCGGGTGATACTGGCCAGCGAGTAATACCCCAACAAACAGACCGGTAACACCAAATGTGCCAGTGCATTGCGTAACGCCCCCATATCGCCAGAAAGCCAGGTGTCGATCAGCGCAAAACCGGTCTTGGCCTCGACACTGTATTGGTAAATATCATCCAGCCGCCCGGGCCCAGGGCTCCATTGCAACTTGGCATAGAACAGTAGCAACATCAGCAAACCCAACCAGAAGATAGGCACCGAGTTACCCAACAAGGTCATCAAGCGCACAGTAATATCCAGCTTGCTACCGACAAAACGTGCACACAACACGCCCAACAGCACCCCTAAGGTCGCACCGACCACCAGCGACAAAGTGGCGAGTTCCAACGTTGCAGGAAACACGCGCAGCAATTCCTGCAACACGGGTTGCCCCGTAGCACTGACATTACCCAGATCACCCTGGGCGAGCCGCTGTAGATAGTGCCAAAACTGCACCGGTAAAGAGCGATCGAGGCCAAGCTGTTGTTTAACCTGCTCATAAGTTGCAGCGCTGGCATGATCACCAACAATCTGCAAGACCCGATCAACCGGCGACAACGCAGAAAGCAAAAAGGTAATCAATAATAGGCCGAACAGGGTCAGTACCAGTGTGAACAGACCCTGCGACAATCCCTTAAGACGACGCCGGGCAATATTTCCCGGCGTGAATTTTATCCCTACCGACATGGTTATCCTGATTATTTACTAACACGGTCATAATAGACCATATCTGCATTTAGTCCTTGTTGATAGCCTTTCACGTTATCACGCAGCACCACCTGCGTTTTAGCCTGATCGATAAACACATAGGGCGAACTTTGCTGTAACGCCTGCTGCAGGGCAGTATAACGTGCCGCACGCTTAGCCGGATCAGCCTCTGCCACCGCTTCCAGCGTCTGTTTATTCAGCTCAGGGATCTGCCAGCCATTGAGCCCGGCGACGGTGCTGCTTTTGCCATCGTTATACGCGAAGGTGCTGGCATTGGAATGGGCATCGAAATAATCGGGGATCCACAGACGGATTGCCGCTTGATGCTGTTTGGCACGGACACGAGCATAGACCTGGCTGCCCGCCGCAGGCAATAGCTCAAGTTTCACCCCACCTTGGGCAAAACTGGCCTGCAGCGACTGAGCAATGGTGATAAACGGAGGCTTATTTTCTACATCCAGGGTCAGAGTCGCATTGGTGATGCCGGCTTTTTCCAAGATAGCCTTGGCTTTGGCCGGATCAAAACTGAAGGGCTTATCTTCCAATGCCCCTGGCAGGCCCACAGGCAGGAAGCTTTGGTGAATAAAATATTGCCCTTTTAGCAGATCCTGGGTGATGCCTTGATAATCCACCAAATAGCGTGCGGCCTCCCAGAAAGCAGGGTTGTTCAACAGCGGGTTGGCCTGGTTGGCGGTATTAAACACCAAATAGTTCTGTTCAGCAGACGGAATTTCCAACACTTGCACGCCAGGCTGTTTTTTCAACGCACTGGTCTGGTCTGGGCCCAGCTCGCGAGCGATGTCAGCATCCCCTTGTTGGATCAACAGACGGCGCGCACTCGGGTCAGACACATTCTTGATAATGATGTTCTGGAGTAACGGCTTATCACCGGGAGAAGTAAGGTTGGCATCCAGCACAATGGCTTGATGGGGCTGATAAACGCGCATTTTAAACGGGCCGCTGCCAGCAGAGTGCAATTTCAACCAAGTATTACCGAGATCATCCCCTTTCACATTGGCTTGCACCACTTTGCTATCGACAATGGAGGCAATGGGGGTAGAGAGAATATTCAACGCGACCGCCGGGCTGACATCCGCCGTCCAACTCAACTGCACGGTATGATCATCAACCTTCTTCAATTGTTGTTCAATATTCTCGGGCTGCCAACCGAGCACATTGAGGATAAACGCTGGTGATTTATTCATTTTCACCGCGCGGGTATAAGAGAAAATGACATCATCCGCCGTCAATGGGTTGCCAGAAGAGAAAGTGGCCTGCGGACGCAGTTTGATGGTTAAGGTTTTAGCCGCCGCATCATCCTGCCAGCTTTCCGCCAATACGGGGATCACCTTGGCCGGGTTATCACGATCAGCTTGCACTAAACGCTGATAGAGACTGGGTACGGTTTGGATACTGGACAGTTCATTGGCTTCTGCCGGATCCAAGCTAACGATATCCTCTAATGACTGCACTACCACCAACGTATTCGGTGGCGTAGCGGCCCATGCAGTGCTGGAGAGAGCAGCAAGAATAAAAAGCGACAATACTTTGTTTTTCATGAGAATATTCCTTTATCCCTGTCCGTAATTCAAGCTGCGCAGGGGGAATGGCAACTTAAATGAACTTGGGTCACTTTGACTCGAACATTAAACCGAAAATGAGCAATTAGCATTTGTTTTTGTACGGTATTTTCACCGTCAGAGGGTCACGGTAGAACGTTGCACAGCCGCAAGCAAAGGTTAATCTGTTATTTCATATAGCCAAAAGAACTATAGCCAGATTCAATCAATTTGGTGGGTAAAGTGTGCAGGTTTATTAAAGAGAATATCGGGAGGGCTAGCCTATAGGGGCAGGTTTCGCCCCTATATACTCGTCATACTTCAAGCTGCATGGGTGTTGGCTGCGTCCGTTCGCACCAGTCACATAGTGGGCTATGCTCCTGGCGACTCTCAGACTTGCCGCCTACATGCAACTCGAATTATTTTGGGTATAGCACTTAATTTACTGGGCGTTGCTACTTAATGTCGCGACCATCACCGCCTTGATGGTATGCAGGCGATTTTCTGCCTGATCAAATACCACACTATGCGGGGACTCGAACACCTCGTTAGTCACTTCCATGCCCCCAGACAAGCCATACTGTTGTGCCATCTGTTTACCCAAGGTGGTTTGGTCATCGTGAAAGGATGGTAGGCAATGGAGAAATTTCACCTGTGGGTTACCGGTCAGTTTAACCATCGCCATATTCACCTGATAAGGCAGCAACTGGGCAATTCGTTCCTGCCAGACCTCTTTGGGCTCCCCCATAGAAACCCAAACGTCGGTATAGAGGAAGTCGGCACCTTGTACCCCTTCGGCAACATTCTCTGTCAGGGTAATTTTCCCGCCGGTCTGCTGCGCCAGCGCCTGACATTCAGCCACCAGTTGCGCCTGTGGCCAGCAGGCCTTCGGTGCCACCAAACGCAGATCCAACCCCACCAGTGCCGCTGCTTCCAGCAGCGTATTACCCATATTGTTATGGGCATCCCCCATATAGGCCAGTTTCATTTCACTCAAGTTCTTACCCGGCAGATGCTCAATCATGGTCAGTAAATCCGCCAGCAACTGGGTCGGGTGGAACTCGTTAGTCAGGCCATTCCATACCGGTACCCCGGCATATTCTGCCAGTGTGTCCACCAGATGCTGACCAAAACCACGATATTGAATACCGTCGTACAGGCGGCCAAGGACACGCGCCGTGTCTTTCATTGATTCTTTATGGCCGATTTGACTACCGCTTGGGCCAAGATAGGTGACCTGAGCCCCTTGGTCGAATGCGGCAACTTCGAAAGAGCATCGGGTACGGGTTGAGTCTTTTTCGAAGATGAGCGCAATGTTTTTACCCTGAAGATGTTGCATTTCCTGGCCTTGCTTCTTGGCCTGCTTCAAGTTAGCCGCCAGTTGCAGCAGGGACTGGATCTCACTGGGGGTAAAATCCATTAACCTCAAAAAGTGCCGATTATAGAACGGGTTCATTTGGCTCATCTCCATCTATCCTTATTTTTGTTTGAATTAAAATTCACGATATATGAATGAATATTCAAATTCAACCCTGATAAAGAAATCTTTTATCTTTACCATGGCAGCAGTGGCAACGGTATGTGAAAATAGAAGAGATAAAGCCATTTTATTGAGGATAGAGACATGGCAAACCGTGAACTGCTGGAAGAACAACGCGAAGAAACCCGCCTGATCATCGAAGAACTGCTGGAAGACGGCAGTGATCCGGATGCGCTCTACACCATTGAGCACCATTTCTCTGCTGAAAAGTTTGAAGTTTTGGAACAAGCGGCCGTTGAAGCTTTTAAACTGGGTTACGAAGTGACCGACGCTGAAGAGCTGGAAGTGGAAGATGGCAACCTGGTTATGTGCTGTGATGTGATCAGTGAAGTTGCCCTGAATGCCGAATTGATCGACAGTCAGGTAGAACAATTGATCACCCTGGCAGAAAAACATGGTGTCCACTACGACGGTTGGGGCACCTATTATGAAGACCCTAATGGTGAAGAGGGTGATGACGAAGACGGCGACTTTATTGACGAAGACGACGACGGCAAACGCCATTAATTAATAATTAAATATGACGGGCCGTTAGATAGCTACCGGCCCGGTTACCACTGGATACCATGAACACCGCATCACTCTTATCCCCTATTCTCAACTTCCTGCACTGTGAAACACCAGATAGCTGGATAGCAATTGCACGCCGCTCGGAAAACTTGCCACTGCTACTGACCGACCACCTGGTTTGTGAGCTAAAAGCCGCGCAAACGGGTATGTGGCTGATCCGCCGCTATGTAGCCGATAAACAGAGCGGTGAGGCTTTGCTGGCTCTGCTTAAGCCCTATGAGGCGTTTGTGCATGAAGAGCAAGCCGTGCCGGAAGTCCTGTTCCAGCAAAGTACGCTCACCAAAAAGATCTTGCCGAAAAACGACACCGCCTATGGCGCTGATTTGCTGGAAAAGATGGTCTTACTGATTAAAGAAGAACTTCATCATTTCTCGCAAGTGTTGGAAATCATGCGGATACGGCAGATCCCGTATAAAAAGATCACCGCCAGCCGCTATGCCAAAGGGATGATCCGCGAGGTACGTACCCATGACCCGGCCACCTTGATCGATAAACTGATCTGCGGGGCTTATATCGAAGCGCGATCCTGTGAGCGTTTTGCCAAACTGGCGCCGTTTCTGGATGATGAATTGAACCGGTTCTATGTTTCACTACTACGCTCTGAGGCGCGCCATTATCAAGATTACCTGACGCTGGCGCAGCAGGTGGCGGGGGGTGATATTAGCGAACGGGTGGATTATTTTGGCCGTATTGAAGCTCAGTTAATCCAGTCACCAGATACGGAGTTCCGTTTCCACAGCGGGGTGCCAACCTGCTGATTATCCTGGCAATACCCGTCATACTGCAAGTTGCTCGGGTCTTGCCAGGTTCACAGTGTTTTTAGCATCGCTACTTCGCAATCACCGTGGCCAGTATCGCCCATAGCGCACTCGATAAGCTCAAAACCAAGATGCTGATACAGGTCTATCGCACTCTGTAGGGTCGCGGTGGTCTCTAAATAACAACGCTGGAACCCTTGCTGGCGGGCAAAATCCAACGCCTGAAGGGCTAAACGTTTCGCCAAGCCTTTGCCACGGACTATCGGCAGGAAATACATCTTCTGTAATTCACAGATAACCGGATCGCCCCCTTGTAATGGCGCGACCCCACCGCCCCCCACCACTTGGCCCTCCAGCTCCACCACCCAATAGGCGCTGCGTGGTTGGCTATAGAACTGAAATAGTGTATCCAGAATCGGATCGGCAACGGCATAGCCTTTATCTGCCGTCAGGCCATGTTCGGCTGAAACGGTACGAATAACATCGGCAATCACAGCGTTATCTTCAACCGTGATCATGCGTATCAATGCTGTCATAGACTCCCTCCCTCAATCAAGCGGCAACCGGAAAGCAAAAACAGCGGTGGTTTGCCGCTGTTTTTGTGTTACCTGTTTTTGATATCGACTAGCTTTGGTGCAACTTACCCGCGCTGATTACAGCGCGGCAATCGTCGCTTGCTGCTCCTGCAGCTTCACCTTACCTTGCTGACAAGCGGCCAGACGCTCACGTTCCTTGGCGACCACCGCTTCTGGCGCACGAGCAACAAAGCCCTCATTAGACAGTTTGCCTTCAATCGAGGTAATTTCCGCATCCAGTTTAGCCATCTCTTTCGTCAGGCGCGCAATTTCTGCGTCCTTATCGATAAAGCCCGCCATGGGGATCAACAGCTCAGCACCTTCCACCAATTTAGTCACCGAAACCGGGCCTTTTTCACCCGCTGGTAACAGCGTAAGCGCACTCAAGCGTGCCAGTTTTTCAATAAAACTCTGGTTTTCCAACACGCGACGCTGGGCATCACCATTGGCATTGCGCAGCAGCACTTCCAGCGGTTTACTTGGCGCGATATTCATTTCAGCACGGATATTACGCACTGCAGTGATGGCCTGCTTGATCCACTCCAGATCATCCAATGCCTGCTGATCTTCCAGTGCGCTATCAAACGCCGGGAAAGGCTGCAGCATAATGGTATCGGCGGTGATGCCTTTAATCTGCTTCACACGCTGCCAGATGGTTTCGGTGATAAATGGAATGATCGGATGCGCCAAGCGCAACAAGGCTTCCAGCACAGTAATTAACGTGTTACGCGTCCCACGCTGTTCCGCTTCACTGCCATTACCGATAATCGGCTTGGTCAGTTCCAAGTACCAGTCACAGAACTGGTTCCAGGTGAATTCATACAGAATGCTTGCTGCAATATCAAAGCGGTAGTTATCCAAGGCTTCACGGTAAGCCTTCACCGTGCGGTTGAATTCAGCCAGGATCCAGCGGTCAGCCAGCGAAAGCTGCATTTCACCACCGTTAAAACCGCAGTCATGCTCTTCCGTATTCATCAGCACAAAACGGCTGGCATTCCACAGTTTGTTACAGAAGTTACGGTAACCCTCCAGGCGCTTCATATCCCAGTTGATATCACGCCCGGTAGACGCCAGTGCCGCCAGAGTAAAGCGCAGCGCATCAGTACCGTGCGGCTCAATGCCGTTGGGGAACTGCTTCTCAGTGCGCTTGCGGATCTTCTCTGCCAATTGCGGCTGCATCATATTGCCGGTACGTTTTTCCAGCAATTCTTCCAGTGATATCCCGTCCACCATATCCAGCGGGTCGATGACGTTGCCTTTCGACTTGGACATCTTCTGCCCTTCGTCGTCACGGATCAGGCCAGTCATATAGACCGTTTTGAAAGGCACTTGCGGTTTGCCATTTTCATCTTTGATGAAATGCATGGTCAGCATGATCATGCGGGCAATCCAGAAGAAGATAATGTCAAAACCGCTCACCAACACACTGGTCGGGTGGAAGGTTTTCAGCGCTTCAGTCTGCTCAGGCCACCCCAGCGTGGAGAAAGTCCACAAGCCAGAAGAGAACCAAGTATCCAGCACATCCTCATCCTGGTTGAGCACCACATCTGCCCCCAGGTTATGCTTCTGGCGCACTTCTTCTTCGTTACGGCCAACATACACCTTGCCATCCGCGTCATACCAAGCGGGAATGCGGTGGCCCCACCATAGCTGGCGAGAGATACACCAATCCTGAATATCGCGCATCCAACTGAAATACATGTTTTCGTACTGCTTGGGTACGAACTGAATGTCACCTTGCTCAACCGCTTCTACTGCTACTTTCGCCAGCGGCGCAGTACGCACATACCATTGGTCGGTCAGCATCGGTTCAATCACCACACCACCACGGTCACCATAAGGCACCGTCAAGTCATGGGGTTTGATCTCATCAAGCAGGCCGAGTTGCTCAAAGGCAGCAACCACCGCTTTACGGGCGGCAAAACGTTCCAGGCCACGGAACTGAGCTGGGAGCTCACCGCTGTATGCAGTGCTCGCTTCACCCTGGGTATCAAACACCTCGGCTTCTTCGCGGATATCGCCGTCAAAAGTCAGGATGTTGATCATCGGTAATTGGTGACGCTTACCCACTTCATAGTCATTAAAATCGTGCGCCGGGGTGATCTTCACACAACCGGTGCCCTTTTCCATATCGGCATGTTCGTCACCGAGGATAGGGATGCGGCGGCCAACCAGTGGCAAAATGATCTCTTTACCGATCAGATCTTTGTAACGCGGATCCTGCGGGTTAACGGCAACACCGGTATCCCCCAGCATGGTTTCCGGCCGGGTGGTGGCAACCACCAGATAATCTTTGCCTTCCGCCGTGGTAGCGCCATCGGCCAGTGGATAACGCAGATGCCACATCGACCCTTTGGATTCACGGTTTTCCACTTCCAGATCAGAAATGGCGGTGCGCAGTTTCGGATCCCAGTTCACCAAACGTTTACCACGGTAGATCAAGTCTTCCTGATAGAGGCGAACAAACACTTCTTTTACCGCATTGGACAAGCCGTCATCCATGGTGAAGCGTTCACGCTCCCAATCCACCGAGTTACCCAGACGACGCATCTGACGGGTAATGGTGCCACCGGATTCTGCCTTCCATTGCCAGATTTTTTCGATAAACGCATCACGGCCGTAGTCATGGCGGGTTTTCCCCTCTTCGGCGGCGATCTTACGCTCCACCACCATTTGGGTAGCGATACCGGCATGGTCAGTACCCGCTTGCCATAGGGTATTTTTACCCTGCATACGCTGGTAGCGCGTCATGGTATCCATAATGGTTTGCTGAAAGGCGTGGCCCATATGCAAACTGCCGGTGACATTCGGCGGCGGGATCATGATGCAGAAACTTTCCTGGCGGGTGTCGCCATTTGGCTTAAAGTAACCCTGACTCTCCCAATGGTCGTACAGCTTTTGCTCGATCTGGGTTGGGTCATAAGCGGTATCAAGATGCGTGTTTGTTTTTTCCATTTTATATCGTTGTTCAGTAAGTTGGCGGCGTAGCCGTGGTCAAATTGAAGCCGACGCTGCGATAGGCTTTATAACGTTCGCGCGCCAACTGTTTCAAGGTATCTTGGTAAGGGACGAAGTCTACCACTTCCTGGAAAGCAGTAGCAAAGTCTACAAACTGGGGTAACAGGGCAATCAGCAGTTCCCGTGGCGCATTGCCGCGTTTACCTGGCCAGCACAGCTCCACTGGGGCACCAAAATTTGGCCCTTCACCGGCCAGATTATGTGGCACAAATTGGTGAGGGTCGCGCTGCCACAAGGCTTCATCCAGCCGTTCAGCCTGCTCCTGGCTTTCACAGGCAATCAACACCCGTTTGCCGGTACGCCAGTGCTGTGCAGCAACCGCACAGGCCAGCGCCTCGTGCGCACTGAGCATACCGATGGGCTGGTCATTTTCTAGCAGGTAAAACGTTGCCTGTTTCATGGTGACTTGATTGCCGTTGATAAGAAAAATTCGGGGCGCAACCAGTGCGCCCATCTTGCATGATTATATACACAATAGCGTTCAAGTTGCAGCAGGGAGCAATGGCATCGCCCCCTGCCGCCAGCATGGCGACGGCTATCTATTCGTCGCCGTTTAGACCGGCCCTATTGAGCAGAAACTGCGCCAGCATCGCCACCGGTCTGCCTGTCGCCCCCTTGTTTTTGCCTGAACGCCAAGCAGTACCGGCGATATCCAAGTGTGCCCAACCGTATTTACGGGTAAAACGCGCCAGGAAACAGCCCGCGGTAATCGCCCCACCAGGGCGGCCACCGATATTCGCCATATCAGCAAAGTTGGAATCCAACTGCTCATAATACTCTTCTGCCAGCGGCAAACGCCAAGCGCGATCCCCTGCCTGTTCAGCCGCGCCCACCAGTTCATGTGCCAGCGAATTGTGATTCGACATCAAGCCAGTCAAATGGTGGCCTAATGCGATCACACAGGCACCGGTCAAGGTAGCAATATCAATCACCACCTCGGGCTCGAAACGCTCCACATAAGTCAGAGCATCACACAACACCAGGCGACCCTCGGCATCGGTGTTCAGGACTTCCACGGTCTGGCCAGACATGGTGGTCAGTACATCACCTGGGCGGTAAGCGCGCCCACCCGGCATGTTTTCACAACCGGCCAACACACCGACCACGTTCAGTGGCAGATTCAGTTCTGCCACCACACGCATCACGCCGTACACGCTGGCCGCGCCACACATGTCATACTTCATCTCATCCATGCCATCTGCGGGTTTGATCGAGATGCCACCGGAATCGAAAGTCAGCCCTTTGCCCACCAGCACGATAGGCTTGGCATGCGGATTAGGGTCGCCTTTATATTCCATCACAGACATCAATGATTCGTTTTGCGAACCGGCCCCTACCGCCAGATAAGCGTTCATGCCCAGCTCTTTCATCTGCTGTTCGCCAATCACTCGCGTGGTGATACGGCTACTGAAGGCATCCGCCAACTGGCGTGCCTGAGAAGCCAGATAACCGGCATTACAAATATTCGGCGGCATATTGCCAAGATCTTTCGCCGCTTTAATACCGCTGGCCACCGCTAGGCCGTGCTGAATGGCGCGTTCGCCACTGGTCAGTTCCCGGCGTGTAGGCACGTTGAAGACCATTTTACGCAACGGACGGCGCGGCTCCACCTTGTTGCTTTTCAGTTGATCGAAGGTGTAAAGCGTTTCTTTGGCCGTTTCTACCGCCTGGCGCACCTTCCAGTAGTTGTTACGGCCTTTAACATGCAGTTCAGTCAGAAAGCAGACTGCCTCCATGGAGCCGGTATCGTTAAGGGTATTGATGGTTTTCTGAATCACCTGCTTGTATTGGCGTTCATCAAGCTCGCGCTCTTTGCCACAGCCAATCAGCAGGATACGTTCAGAGAGAATGTTTGGCACATGGTGCAGCAGCAAAGTCTGACCAACCTTACCCTCCAATTCACCCCGGCGCAGTAATGCGCTGATATAACCCTCACTGATTTTGTCGAGTTGTTCGGCGATAGGTGACAGGCGGCGAGGTTCAAATACCCCGACGACAATACAAGCACTACGCTGTTTTTCCGGACTACCGCTTTTTACACTGAACTCCATGCACACTCCTGAATCTTAAAGACAACGGCGGAAGCTACAGCTAAAATGGTTTATCCTCACCTTCATTCGTGCTGCCAGAATGTAGGCTGCAACTTGAATGAACTTGGGTATATACTCCCCACGAGCTCCGCCACTGAGGTAACTAACAAGGTTAACCTGAATGGTGTAAATTGTTCTGTTTCGGCACTGATAGGCTCATTCCTATCGTATCGCCAAGCAGCTTGATATTTTAAGGCTATTTTAGCTGTGAAGGTTGCCACATGATGAGAAAAAATGGCGGATTCGCGATGAACCTATCTATTTTCCTGCAAAAAGACAAGTTTTCACAGGCGTAACAAGCGTGATTATTATTAGATATCTAGTACGGGAAACACTGAAAAGCCAAATTGCCATTCTGTTTATCCTGCTTCTGATCTTTTTTTGTCAGAACTTGGTCAGGGTGTTAGGCGATGCGGTAGACGGCAATATCCCAACAAATTTAGTCTTGTCGCTGCTGGCCTTGGGTGTGCCCAAAATGGCACAGCTCATCTTGCCATTAAGCCTGTTTCTTGCCCTGTTGATGACACTTGGCCGGTTATATACCGAAAGTGAAATCACCGTGATGCAAGCCTGTGGGCTCGGTAAACGCACGCTGATTATCGCCGCGATGGTATTAGCACTGTTTACCTCACTCGTAGCAGCGGTGAACGTCTTCTGGCTGGGGCCCTGGGCGGCAGGTCACCAAGATAGCGTTATTGCCGAAGCCAAAGCCAACCCCAGTATTGCCGGGTTGACGGAGGGGCGTTTTCAATCCTCCCAGGACGGTAATGTCGTGCTGTTTGTCAGCAAAATAAAAGATAATACCTTCACAGATGTGTTTCTGGCACAACTGCGCCCCAGCGGCAATCAGCGTCCTTCGGTAGTGGTGGCTGAACACGGGGTCATCACCCAGAATCCTGACGGTTCGCAGGTCGTGATGCTGGATAAAGGAACCCGTTTTGAGGGTACCGCGTTACTGCGTGATTTCCGCGTTACCGATTTCACCGATTATAAAGCAATTATCGGCCATAAAACGGTGACGACGGATAACAACCAGAGTGACAAGTTGCTGATGAGAACGCTGTGGAAATCGGACGATCCCGATGCCCGTGCTGAGTTACATTGGCGCCTGACGCTGGTGATTTCCGTGGTATTAATGGCGTTATTGGTGGTGCCACTGAGCGTGGTCAACCCACGCCAAGGCCGGGTAGTCAGTATGCTGCCAGCGATACTGCTGTATCTGATCTTCTTTTTGTTGCAAACCTCAATACGCTCCAATGCAGGAAAGGGCAAAGTGGACCCGATGCTGTGGATGTGGTTGGTTAACCTGATGTATTTCGTACTCGCGCTACTACTTAACCTGTGGGATACCGTACCAATGCGCAGACTGCGTATGCGCCTGAGAGGAGCCGCCTGATGTTTGGCGTATTAGACCGTTATATCGGCAAGACGATTCTGAACACCATCATGATGACCCTGTTCATGCTGGTATCACTCTCTGGCATTATCAAGTTCGTCGAGCAACTGCGTAACGTTGGCAAGGGGGATTACACTGCCTTGGGTGCCGCCATGTTTACGCTACTCAGCGCACCAAAAGATATCCAGATCTTCTTTCCCATTGCTGCTTTGCTGGGATCATTGCTCGGCCTGGGTGCTTTGGCTACCCGCAGCGAACTGGTGGTGATGCAGGCTTCGGGATTCACCCGTTTGCAAATCGCCGGGGCGGTGATGAAAACCGCCATTCCACTGGTGTTACTCACCATGGCGATTGGTGAATGGGTAGTGCCGCAAAGCGAACAGATGGCACGTAACTATCGTGCACAGCAGATGTATGGCGGTTCACTGCTGTCCACCAAAGGCGGCTTGTGGGCAAAGGATGGCAACGATTTTATCTTTATTGAACGCGTATCTGGAGAAAAGGAGCTTTCCGGCGTCAATATCTATCACTTTAATGATCAACGCCGTTTGCAAACGGTGCGTTTTGCTGCCAGCGCCAATTTTGAAGATGGCAAATGGCAACTTTCCCAGGTAGAAACATCTGACCTGACTGATCCTAAACAAGTGACCGGCACGCAGACCTTGACCGGGGTTTGGCACACCAACCTGACACCCGACAAGCTCGGGGTGGTGGTGCTCGATCCTCAATCGCTCTCTATTCGCGGGTTACACAGCTATGTGAGATATCTGAAGCAAACAGGGCAAGAGTCTGACCGTTATCAGTTGGATATGTGGAGTAAAATCTTCGCCCCGCTCTCCGTGGCGGTGATGATGCTGATGGCGCTGTCATTTATCTTTGGCCCGCTACGCAGCGTAGCGATGGGGGTTCGGGTATTGTTCGGCATCAGCTTTGGTTTTGTCTTCTATGTGCTGAATCAGGTCTTTGGCCAACTGAGCCAAGTCTACAACATACCGCCGATCCTCGGTGCCGTGCTGCCGAGCTTGTTGTTCTTACTGATTAGCCTGCAAATGTTGCTGAAGAGGAGATAGTCGGCCTCTTGTCTGCTACACATGACTAAATAATAAACATTTTTATCTGTAACTTGAATTTCTTTCGGTGAATTTGATGGAAACGTGATGAAAATAGAAATACCTCTGGAAAACAGCCTGCTGGCAATGCTGCAAGCGCAGCAGGACGAATACCGTTATTTACTCTTGGACCCACTGAAAACCGTTTCACCAGTTAACCCCCTGCATCTCTCTAATTTGTGCGATGAATTGGGTGAAAAAGCACTGTTCCCGGTATTGCGCCGTGACTTGGCGCACTCGCCACAAGAGTGCCCACAGTTGGTGTTACTGGCGGCACCAGGCGAACGTTGTGATTTCCCTTGGCTGGCGGAGACGGAAAATTATGCCCGCAGCGAAGTTTGGCAAGAAAAACGCTACCTGTGCGCCTGGTTATCCAGCGCCATGCCACCAGAACAACTGGCGACCACCTTGGCAGCACAATGCAGCCAACTGACCGATCACCGTTTTATTCCGTTGTTTGAACCCTTGCGCTTTGAACTCTTACAGGCAACCGCCGGCTCGCCAGAGGCGTTGGCCGGTACTATCTGGCCCGTCAGCCACTGGGGGTTTATGAAGTTCTCCGGTGAAATTGCCTGCCAGACGGGGAAAGCCAGTGAAGCGCCCTGGAGCATAAATTGGGGCGTGGAGAGCGTACAACAGGATATTCGGCCTATTTGGCAACTCTTGCTTGCCTGGCACCGGGTTAACCCGCTGTTACCCAGTGATGCCGCGATACAGGCGGCAAACGCCTGGCGTAACACCACGAAAACCGGGCTGACTGATCCCCAGGATCGCCATTATCTGGCACTCAACCGCCTGACATTACCTGTAGATATCGAACAACACCCCGCAGTCCGGCAAGTGCTGCAACAGGTCATCGCTGACCCAAGCCAGCGCTTTATCCCGCTGTTAAGGGCACTACCAGATACTGTCTGGCTGGAGTTGGAAAACTCAATCACCACGCCGCAACACCACGATGAAGGGAGTTACCGCCATGGGGCTTAAAGAACAGATCAACCAGAACGCCGTCGCCAGCTTGCAGGCAACCTCGCTCCCTTTGGGCTGTAAAGTGTGCGAACGTCAGGGTTTGCCGATATTTCCGTTGCGCGTGGCAGCCGTACCAGCAGCGTTCTTAAACTCCCGCTGGCAACCCACTGTTCCGCCCCAGGCGGTGCCACTGACCGGGGGTGAATTCAAGTATGCCTTGCGTACCCTGCGTATGGGGTACCTGTATGTGTTGTTGGATCAAACCACCTGGATGGGATATGAGGTAACTGCCGAAGGTTATCTGCGCCAGTTCAACCCATTGGCCATGCCAGAGGCCGGAAGAGTCACCCCTCTGACTCAGGCGTGTTTGACCCATGGGCATGATATCGCCGCCAGCTTTATCAATATTGATGACACGCAATATAGCCAGGCCTGGCTAGCGTTTAGCAGTGACCCATGGAGCCTGCAAGTACTGGAAGAGTATGCCTCTGGCAAGCGCCCCACCAGCCGCTTTACCAAAATATCTCTGGCAGAGCTGAAAGCCAACCCAGGCAGTGTTCCGGGGGCGTTAGCGCTAGACCCTTCTCTTGCGACATTAAAAGCCAATGTGGCGGAATTTGCCACCAAACATTACTCCAACATCGCCAACGCACCGGGTGAGCCTGCGGGAGGGGCGCATGGTTTTTACCCGCGTTTGAACAGCGAGCTGACCTTGGGGGTACGCATTACCCAACTGCGGGCGCAATACCGTTGCCAGATAGCGGCCATCCCCCTGGAAGATCCGGTGGGTATTGTTCAGGAGTTAAACAACAGCCGGATGCAGATTGTGGAAGCTCGGCAGGCGTATATTAAACAACCTGGCGTCTTCCACAAACATATAATTTCGAAGGCTATTACTCTATTTTTTGACAAAATAAAAAAGGATATAGCAAGAGAAAGCACTCCTCGCTACAAAATGACTGGCCCTGCAATCGGGGGAGGCGTTCCAGAATATGTTCCCGCTGAAAAAGTGGCGGAGCAGACGTTCTCTAAACAATATACACGTCTGTTGGAAAGTTATAACGAACCAGCACGGGCCTCTTTCGCCGCAGAATTTGAGTTACATTTTACGACGCCTGAGCGGCAACTTAAGGGGATTGATAAGGATCTGGCAGCTTGGTACAAGTATCAGATCTGGCGAAATATCATTACCTATGATTATGCACCTGCCAGTAGTGCGCCAAGCTGGGCGGCACAAATGTTAACGCTTGCGGCCTGTGTACAGGGTGGGGCCATGGGCCAGGAAACCAAGGACGTTTGGGCCTTGTGGTTACAAAAAGCCGACTCTCCTGCCTATCTGGGCTTTACCGGAATGAAAACGTCCTTGTTGGAGACGGTTTTCAGTGGTGGCAATGTTTTCAGTAACCTCAAAACGGCGGCAACATCTGATGAATTTGGTAACTACTTAAAAAATGTTGCCATTCAGCAGGGCTGGGCAAGCCGGATGCTGGCAGTGACCAGCTCAGTAAGTCAGTTGGGCAAAACAGTAACCCCGTCCATACGCAAAAGTTACATGGCGATGATGCAAGGTGCCATGCTGACGGCTGGTGAGTCCACCGTGGTGCTGGAATATCAAACCACCCTTCGGAAATTAAAGAGAGAACTTAGAAATAACGCCAAGCTCCGCCAGTCTCTCTCCAAAAATAATGCATCCTTTGAAAATACTGGGCTTAGAGGTGGTAGTGCCGCAGTGGTGGATGAGATTATGGGAATGCGCGGCAAAGGGCTGGATGCTCAGATCAAAGTCCAACTCAGCGTCCCAGGTTCGCTAGAACAGATACAGAAGGCGGTGCCAAATATCAACATCACTGAAAGGCCTTTCGGCAACCCAGCGATGGTGAACGGTCTTGATGACTTGTTTATCTCTGATTTGTCGCTTCAGGGCAAAGGCATCAAAGGACCTGTTCTGAAGGCAAGCTATGCGCAGATGGCGGAATGGAATGAGCGCGGTAGGCGTCTTATTAGCGGTGACAGTACCGGTCTGATTCTAGGGGCCGGGTTAATGGCTTTACAGTTAGAGGACTGGAACACCAAGGCAGATGGACTGAAATATTCTGTAGGTACCGATGTAAATGCCATTGCAGACTATGCCATTAACCGTCTTCTGGTGGTGGAAGGGATGGCTGAAATGGCCGGTTTCGCGTCTAAGTTGGCGGTGCAACAGAACTGGATAACCTTGACTGCGAAGCAACAAGTACCGGAACTGGTCCGATTTGGAGCAGTGCTGGGAGGACTTGCGGGGATAGTCGATGGTCTTAGACAATGGAGTAATGCTTTTAAAGATTACCAGGCTAATGATGTTGGTGCTGGTATACTTGGTGCTGGCTCGGGGTTTTCTATAGGCACTAGTGGGGTTATTACGGCTGTTTGGGGATGGAGAGGTGTTTTTGCCTTAACTAGCAATACATGGCTACTAGGTCTAGGGCCTGCAGGATGGGCGGCAATACTTATTCTGTTGGGAATGATACTGGCCTATGAGGCTTCTGAACTCAGAAGTACGGCGTTTGAACTCTGGCTACGGCGTACCTGCTTTGGTATACCAAACGAGGGAATTAATAACTACCCGGTGTGGCAGGCCAACAGCTTGGCAGACTTAGCCGAGGCGGTGGTAGAGTACCGCGCCATAGTCAATGGTATGGTGGCAGATGTGGCCTTTGCCTCGCAGTTTGATGTGATTACTGGCAACCCGACCATTAACTCTGTTGCCTATCGTCGGGTGGATTTCAAGGTAAGTCTGCCGGGATGGAGTGAAACTGCAAGTGGTCGGTCAATAGTTTTAAGCCGTGACAGTGATGGCACAGTACTGTTTTCCCAATCACATAATGCTCCTGACCTTGATGACCATGAACAACAGACAGGGCCTAAGGGATATTATAAATATCTATGGCGTATCGATGACGTGAAGGATGAAAATGGTAAGGATACGGGATTGAAAATTCTAAATCTGGTAGTCAGTATCTGGGTAGAATATGGAAAAACTCCGAAAGTCACCCTGAAAGCAAACTACTGGCCGGATATGACTGATCCAGATCTTGTACTGGGTCTTAAGCTTAGCGCAGAGCGGGACTGAAGAATATGGGTAAGCTTAAACGACGCCAACAGAAACAACCTCAACAGATACTCCCCCGGCTTATACCGCCAGTCAAGAACTGGAGCGAAGATTTACCGGATTTGGCAGAGGAGCAACATTATCCCCCGCAACTTATCCGAGTGAATACAATTAATGATATTTGGATGGAAATTCCACGTTATGTAAATTACGGTTGGGGGATGCTATGGGCTCCCGTATTTTTATTGTGTATTTTTTTTATTATTAGTGTTATTTTTGCTTTATTGCCAAAGATCATATCTGATCCTTTATATTTACCAATTGCTTTTGTCCCTGTTTTCATTTTTTTTTCATTTTTTATCTATTGCCTCAAATCAGTTTTATTTGAGCCTCGTGGTGCACCAGTACGGTTTAACCGCAAACGGCAAAAAGTCTATGTCTATGAATATCAAAGCTGTATCTGGCCTTGGCAACGCTGGCATGCGGTGATTAAAGTGTTTGACTGGGCTGATATTCACGCCGAGCGGGTATTGATGGCCGGGCATGCGGATTGGGGGCACCGGGTTTATTGTGCTGTCTGCAAACCGGGTACTTACCAAGTAGTGGACCGATTTATTCTCACTTGGACTGTCGGCAGTATTTATGACGCCTATGGCTTATGGAGCCACTGCTGCCATTATATGCAGGCCAAACCCGTGCCGACCGCACCGTTACTGACAGACGTACCATGGAGCTGGACTCCTTTTAAAACGGTCCGTTGGCCGAAAGCCTTGGACCTCGAGTCCACCACCGCACCAGACGATTAAAAGGAATATGGTGGTGAATAAAACAAGTAAACATGCCAAAAAAGAGACCTCAGGGGAAATACCAACGCCTTGGTTAGATAAGGGGGGAGCTGGTATTTCAAAACTGACGCCGCAGGTTAAAAACTGGGAAGAGGACCTGCCTGAAAAATATGCACATCCCATTACTCCACCACAACTTATCCGGGTTAATAAAATTAATGATATCTATATGGAGATCCCTCGGTATGAAAATATTGGCTGGTCTGGGATGTGGTTTTTTTCTTTAATTTCTGCATTTCCTGTTCCTTTTATACTGATAATTTTTAATTTATCTGGATATGAGTCTGATATTGAATTTAAATTCATTTTATCATTGTTTCTGTTTTTTTTCGTAACTATGACCGCATTTTTACTCAAAATGGCTATCTTCGTCCCCCGAGGTACCCCAGTACGTTTTAACCGTAAGCGCCAAAAAGTCTATGTCTATGAACATCAACGCAGTATCTGGCCTTGGAAGCGCTGGCCTACCGTGATTAAGGTCTTTGATTGGACCGATATTCATGGTGAGATGATCCAACAATCTGGCCGCTATGATTATGGTCATCGCTTATCCTGTGCGGTATGTAAACGGGGAACCTATGAGGTGGTCGATCGGTTTACCCTAAGCTGGACAGTGGGAGATTACCAGATGATCCGTGGGTTATGGAGCCACTGTTGCCAATATATGCGGTATCAGCCAGTACCGGAAAAACCTCTGCTGAGTAAAGCCCCCTGGAGCTGGTGCCCACGCAACAATATTCACTGGCCTGCAGAACTGGACCTTGAGTCCACCACCGCACCAGACGATTAAAAGGAATATGGTGGTGAATAAAGCAAGTAAACACGCCAAAAAAGAGAGCGCAGGGGAAATACCAACGCCTTGGTTAGATGAGGGGGGATCTGGTATTTCAAAACTGACGCCACAGGTTAAAAACTGGGAAGAGGACCTGCCTGAAAAATATGCACATCCGATTACTCCACCACAACTTATCCGGGTTAATAAAATTAATGATATCTATATGGAGATCCCACGATATGAAAATATAACATGGTCTGGAATGTGGATTATGAGTATTTCGAGTCTGGTTTTTTTTTGTGTGTTCTGTTATCTTTTTTATTTCTCTGGTTCTTATTCAAGAATAACGCTAGACGATAGGATATTTACATTTATTGTTGTTTTGTTTTTTATTTCATCAACTTTGTTTTTTTAAGAATGGCCTTATTTGTCCCCCGAGGTACTCCGGTACGTTTTAACCGTAAGCGCCAAAAAGTCTATGTCTATGAACATCAACGCAGTATTTGGCCTTGGAAGCGCTGGCCTACCGTGATTAAGGTCTTTGATTGGACCGATATTCATGGTGAGTTGATACGACAGTCTGGCCGCTATGACCAAGGATACCGTTTATCCTGCGCGGTATGTAAACGGGGAACCTATGAAGTGGTGGATAGATTTATCTTGAACTGGACGAGTGGTAAAGTGCCAGTTAAAGGTGTATGGAGCCACTGTTGCCAATATATGCGGTATCAGCCAGTACCGGAAAAACCACTGCTGAGCAAAGCCCCCTGGAGCTGGTGCCCACGTAACAATATCCACTGGCCTGCAGAACTGGATCTCGAGTCCACCACGGCACCAGACGATTAAAGATGACCTATTACAACAACCTAAATCAAGCTGGCTATTAAGTAAAAAAACAGCGGGTAACAGTATAACCCGATGGCTAATGGCCTATCCCCTTAGGACATATTTATTAGCCTTGTGCACTCAACAATACAATCCCGGCTTCCTGATAATCTGCAGCATCTTCTGGCAGACGATCCAGCACGATAGTGTCGATTTGTGCCGGGGTAGCAAATTGCGCCAGTGAGGTATTGCCCAATTTGGTATGGTCACACACCACAATCACCTGATTGGCATGTTCCACCATGCTACGTTTGGTCTCTGCCAGCATAATGTCGGCGACACAGGCACCCTGATTGAGGGAAAGGGCATTCACCCCCATAAAGGCCTTATCGATATTCAACGTATCCAGCAGTGAACGGCCATTGATCGCCACCGCACAGTGGTAGCCTTTTTTAACCACCCCGCCCAACAGCACAATCTGGACAGATTCCACATCTTCCAGGCTTTTAGCGATCATAAAATCGTTGGTAATTACCGTGATATTGCGACGTTGGCGAATATGGTGGGCAATCTGCAAGGTGGTGGTGCCGGTATCCAGCACGATTATATCGCCATCTTCTACCAGGCTGGCCGCTAACTGGCCAATCTGCTGCTTGGCGGCGAGGTTCACTTCGTTACGTTGATCAGAACTGATTTCAAAACTGGCCCGGGTACGCAGAATGGCCCCACCGTGAGTGCGGGTCAGCATGCCAGCATCTTCCAGGATGCGTAGATCGGTACGGATGGTGGCGCCAGAAACATTGAAATGTTCGCTCATCTCCCCAACGGATAACTTGCGCTTCTCTTTCAGAATAATGAGCAGTCTTTCTTGGCGCTCCTCTGCGTACATAGATACTCCCAGTGGACAAAACGATGTGCGGGTAATATACCCCGCGCAGAGAAGGCTGGCAAAAGGGAGCATCGGGCGATTAATGCCAGCCATACGGCATACCAACCCACCGTTCACCTACCCGATATGCCTCATGATACCTATTTAGCACCAGGATCTACTGGCTAAGATGCGCTATTGTAATAGGTATATTTTTGACGTAACAAGAACCTATTAACCTCAACAGTAAGTAAACCATGCAAAATCGGCTGACAATCAAAGATATCGCCCGTCTGAGTGGCGTAGGTAAATCCACCGTATCACGTGTCATCAATCATGAAGGCAGTGTAAGCCCACAGACCCGTGAACGGGTGGAAGCGGTGATCCATGCTCATGGCTTTACCCCCTCAAAATCAGCACGGGCGATGCGCGGCCAGAGTGACAAAGTGGTAGCGATTATTGTTTCCCGTCTTGATTCTCCATCAGAAAACCAGGCGGTGCGCACCATGTTGCCACTCCTCTACCTACAGGGTTTTGACCCTATCGTGATGGAAAGTCAATTTGACTGCCGCCTGGTGCAGGAGCACCTTAAAATACTGCAACAGCGTAATGTCGATGGGGTGATCCTGTTTGGCTTTACTGGCCTGACTGCCGACATGTTTAACGCATGGCAGGATAAAATGGTGGTGGTCGCTCGTGAGTATGCCGGTATCTCTTCGGTCTGTTATGACGATGAAGGTGCAGTAAAACTATTAATGCAGCGTCTGCACCAACAGGGCCATCGCCATATTAGCTACCTTGGCGTGCAAAGTACCGATGCCACCACCGGGATGCGTCGCCACCAGGCCTACCTGGATCACTGCCAACAATACCAAATCCCCCCCGTCGTCGCGCTGGGGGAATTGAGCTATCAGAGTGGTTTTCAACTGGTTGCCAGTGTGATCAAACCTGATACTACCGCGCTGGTGTGTGCCTCAGATACCATCGCCCTCGGCGCCATAAAATATCTGCAACAGCAGCAGATCGCCCCGTTGCAAGTGTGCGCCATTGGCAATACGCCAATGCTCAACTTCTTGTTCCCTGAAACAGTTTCTGTCGATCTGGGTTATGGCACTGCCGGACAACAAGCGGCACAACTGTTACTTGCTCAGTTGAGTGGTAGCCAGGGTATTCGCCAAATCGTTATCCCCAGTCAACTGGCCTAACCGCAAAGGTCTGGGTAGACACACTGCCTAGCCCTTCCCGCTGCACTTATTCTGTGATCATCCACTCGTAATGGGAACGTTCCCATTTTATAAAAAACAATAAATGGATAAGCTCATATACTTAAAATAATTCGAGTTGCTTGATAAAACGCTAGGCGTTTTGAACAGCGCTTGCGCTGGCCCTTTAAGGCGAGGCTCATGGACAAGACGAGTAACTGCAGCCAACACCCAAGCAGCTTGAAGAATAAAGTGTATAGCCATCACACCTCTGCGTCTCACTAATTACGAAGGGTCACATAATGAGTAAAGTTCAGCAGCAGGACATTAATCGCTTGATAGTGCTGGTGGGTGGCCGTAAAAATGTCGCCACCGTCAGCCACTGTATTACCCGCCTGCGTTTTGTGCTTAACGATCCCAGCAAAGCCAACCCGAAAGCGATCGAAGAACTACGTATGGTCAAAGGTTGTTTTACCAACGCGGGGCAATTTCAGGTGGTGATCGGCCCTGAAGTAGGGGATTACTATCAGGCGTTAATCACCACCCTCGACCTTAAGGAAGCGGATAAAGAGCAGGCCAAGCTGGCAGCTCGCCAGAATATGACCTGGTTTGAGCGCGGCATTTCCCATTTTGCTGAGATCTTCTTCCCGTTGTTACCGGCACTGATCAGCGGTGGTTTGATCCTCGGTTTCCGCAATGTGATCGGCGATATCCCGATGTCCGATGGCAAAACGCTGGCCCAGATGTACCCCGCCTGGAAAACGATTTACGACTTCCTATGGTTACTGGGTGAAGCCATCTTTATGTTTCTACCTGTTGCCATCTGCTGGTCTACGGTGAAAAAAATGGGGGGAACCCCGGTGCTGGGTATCGTTATGGGGGTTACCCTGGTATCACCACAACTGATGAACTCCTTCCTACTCGGCCAGCAAATACCCGACGTGTGGAATTTTGGCTGGTTCACCATTGAAAAAGTGGGTTATCAGGCACAAGTGATCCCGTCGATCCTCGCGGGGATCACCTTAGGCTGGATCGAAACCCGCTTGAAAAAGATCGTGCCCGACTATCTGTATCTGGTTATCGTGCCAGTAGTGTCCTTATTGTTGGCGGTGTTCCTGGCGCATACCTTGATCGGGCCATTTGGCCGAATGGTTGGCGATGGTGTCGCCTGGGTAGTGAAATGGGTGATGACCGGCAGCTTTGCCCCAATCGGCGCTGCGTTGTTTGGTTTCCTGTATGCCCCGCTGGTGATCACTGGTGTACACCAAACCACGCTGGCGATTGATATGCAGATGGTGCAAAGCATGGGGGGAACGCCGGTCTGGCCACTGATAGCCCTGTCCAACATTGCTCAGGCTTCGGCGGTGGTCGGTATCATTATTGTCAGCCGCAAAGTGAATGAACGCGAAATTTCGGTACCGGCGGCGATTTCCGCCTACCTCGGCGTTACCGAACCGGCCATGTATGGTATCAACCTCAAATACCGCTTCCCCATGTTGTGCGCGATGATCGGTTCTGCCATTGCCGGCCTGATCTGCGGCCTGACGGGGGTGCTGGCCAATGGCATCGGTGTGGGTGGTTTGCCCGGTATTCTGTCGATTCAACCCCAATTCTGGTTGATCTATTCCCTGGCTATCCTGATTGCGGTGGTGATCCCGCTGCTACTGACGATGATGGTTTACAAACACAAAGCCAAACGTGGCGATTTACCACAATAAACGCCCCCAGACGTCACTCAAGCGACAGCTAACCGTGCTGTCGCTTGGTGCGGGAAACAGGTTACAACCTAAAGGTATGACTATGAGCAATCCAATCCCTTGGTGGCAGAATGGAGTCATCTATCAAATCTACCCCAAAAGTTTTCAGGACAGCACCGGTAATGGCTTTGGTGATCTGGCTGGGGTCACCCGGCGGCTGGACTACCTACAAGAATTGGGCGTTGATGCTATCTGGTTAACCCCCGTCTATGTCTCTCCACAAGTGGATAATGGCTATGATGTGGCGGACTACTGTGCCATCGATCCCGCCTACGGTACCCTGGCTGACTTTGAACATCTGGTCGCGCAGGCCCACCAGCGCGGCATCCGTATTGTGATGGATATGGTATTTAACCATACCTCTACCGAGCACCCCTGGTTTAAAGCGGCGCAGGACCACCACAGCCCACTGCGCCAGTTCTATATCTGGCGCGATGGTACCGACAACGCGCCACCCAATAACTGGCGTTCCAAGTTTGGCGGGAACGCCTGGCAATGGCATGCACCAAGCGGCCAATACTATCTGCATCTGTTTGCCACCGAACAGGCGGATTTGAACTGGGAACACCCCCCGGTGCGCGAAGAACTGAAAAAGGTTTGTCAGTTCTGGGCGGATAAAGGGGTTGATGGCTTACGCCTTGATGTGATCAATCTGGTTTCCAAACAACAAGATTTCCCCGATGACAATCAGGGCGATGGCCGCCGTTTCTATACAGATGGGCCACGAATCCACGAATTTTTGCAAGAAATGAGCCGGGATGTGTTTCAGCCACGCGGCTTGATGACCGTGGGTGAAATGTCATCCACCTCATTAGCGCACTGCCAGCAATATGCCGCGCAAAGTGGTAAAGAACTGTCGATGACCTTCAACTTTCACCACTTGAAAGTGGACTATGCCGATGGACAAAAGTGGACATTAGCCGCCCCCGATTATGTTGAGCTCAAGCGGATATTCAATCACTGGCAGCAAGGCATGCATAACCAAGCCTGGAATGCGCTGTTCTGGTGTAATCATGACCAACCGCGTATCGTTTCACGCTTTGGTGACCAAGGCGCACTGCGGGTCACCGCCGCCAAAATGCTGGCGATGGTGCTACACGGTATGCAAGGCACCCCCTATATTTATCAGGGGGAAGAGCTCGGTATGACCAACCCCGGTTTTAGCCATATCGAACAGTATCGCGATGTGGAAAGCCTGAATATGTATGCCGAACTGCATGCTCAAGGCAAGAGTGATGAAGAACTGTTGGCAATCCTGGCCAGTAAATCTCGTGATAATAGCCGCACCCCAATGCAGTGGGACGATACCGCCAACGCTGGCTTTACCCGTGGAACGCCCTGGATCAGTTGTGCGGATAATTACCAGCAAATTAACGCCAAAGCGGCATTGGCTGACCCGAACTCGGTGTTTTACGCCTATCGCCACCTGATTGCCCTGCGTAAACAGTACCCGCTGTTAACTTACGGTGACTATCAGGACCTGGCGCCCACTCATCCCGCTTTGTGGTGTTATCAACGCAGTTGGAATGGGCAGCGGTTATTGGTGGTCGCTAACTTGAGTAAACAACCTTTACCTTGGGATGCCGCAGGTGTTGAACTGGCTCAACTGTGGCGGCCATTAATCAGTAACTATGACGATGCCATCGAACAGCCGCAAAGCAGCCTATTGCGACCATTCGAAGCCATCTGGTGGTTATTGGAATAAAGATTTTAATTCAATATACTACCGCATCATTTATGTCGTGACTTGCCTCTTACCAGAGGCAAGTCACGATTATGGTCGTGTTCAAACTCCGCGCCAGGGAATATCAGAACTTACCGCGTAATTTATTAATTTATACCCGTCATACTTCAAATTGCATGTGTGTTGGCTTTCCTCGCTCACCCCAGTCACTTACCCGTGTAAGCTCCTGGGGATTCTCTGCGTCGCCGCCTTCCTGCAAAACGAATTATTTAGGGTATAGTCGAAAAATGCAATAAACCGATTTTAACAGAGCTTCTATCCTGGCATTCTGAATAAAGGCAGATAAACCTGGAACTACCTAGACCCATCACCTTGATTTCCCCCAACTTCTTTCCGACCAATCAAATTAGAACTTTCCTAAATATAGCGTTATAATTCTTCACCGGCTCATTTTTTGAGCTTTTATGGTGCGGTTTTTACACTATGTGACTTATTTTTAAGGGATAATAGATGAAAAAGGTAACAGGAATTATTTTTGCTACAGTCCTTCTGGCATTAGTGGGTAATACAGCAAATTCAGCAAGTAGTTCAGGTGGCAACTTTTCAGCAACGCAAGAAACATTATCATCAGATAATAAAGCGGACATTAAGTCAGATTTAACTGATTTAAGTCGCCTTATGAAAGCACATAACAGTGATGTAGCTAAAATAAAAATTGAATTATCAGAAGCTGGAAAAAAAGAAGATGCTGATGGGATGATTAAAGCATTTGATAAAGTTAAATCCAGCGTTATAGAACTCACCAACCAATTGAAAGCGCTGACCATTAAAAGCCAAGAATTACAAGATGTCAGAATGGACATAGTTACAAGCAATGATATCGGGATTATATTGTTAGATTTCGTTAAAAAGAATATTGAACTTAATAAAAAAGGGCAATCCCTTTCTGAAAGTGAGGTTCAACAAATGAATTCTCTTCAGGAAAAATCTGTCACCCTAATGAAGATATATGGGGAAAAACTGAACAAATTGAATAAAGAATACAATATTCAATAAATTACTCTAATTACTGGGAATGTATTTTTATATCCAAGTCCAATAAAGTGATAAGACAAAACACAACGCTTGCATTGGGCTGTTGGAAGAGCCTCAGGGAAGAGGCGAGTAACGCACGACTTGCAGTATAAGGAATATATCCTGCTTTCAGTACATCGGTTTTCATGGTGCAATTTTTATACTATGACACTTAATCTGCAGGGATAGCATAGGTTTTAAGGAGAAACAATGAGAAAGCTAATCACTGCTATCTGCGCCACAGCACTCCTGGCATTGTTCAGTCACACTGCTAATTCAACCAGCAGTGTAGAAGGCAACGCATCAACAAAGCAAGAAACGTTATCAGCAGATAACACGCCAGACATTAAAGCAGATTTAACTGCTTTGAATGATATTATTAAAAAATCCGACACCTTCACGAAAAAGTTGCCAGACGAGTTATGGAACGCAATGAGTAGCCCTAATAAAGAAACGAAAGAAAAAGCATTTGAAAATATGATATCCAATTTTGAAAAAACCAATGAACAACTGATTAATTGGCAAGTTAAAAGCAAAGAAATACAAGAAATGAAAGAGGAATTCATTACGATAAATGAATTATCGAGCAAAATCACCAAATACCTTAATCATCCAGATAAACTTTCGGAACAAGATATTAAAGAAATGTTATTACTTCAGAATAAACTTATTCCCATGCAGGCTGGTTTTCAGCAGCATCTTGATAAGTTAAATGCCAAACATAACAAATAATTATACTTGTTAGGTATTAAATGGTGACGCCCCCGCCACCTTTCAACCGGCAGAGATATTTCCCGTACAGAAATCACCCAATAAAAAATAGGCTCCGCCCCTGAAAGAGAATAACGCCTCTCATATCAACCGGCCCTTTACCGCTCTATCATTTCTTATCATCACCCTTTGAATAGTGATTCTCAGAAGCCTGATAAAATTGTCTTGGGATTAATCCTTTACCTCACCAAATTTAGACCTCACTACGCAAAAATAGGGTTTTACAACCCACATAGCGCGGTACCAAAAAATATTTTCTTCGCATCAGATCAATTATTCAGGCTAAAGTGTGAAGAGAGTCTCAAATTGGCCATGCATTTACTTTATGCGGCAAGAATAATATGTAATGATTAATAAAAAAATATAAAACCAACCAATTTAAAATAGTGATTAAAACCAGGTTACTGAAAGTTCGTTTCATCTGTGGTTTATTTTACCTGTTACCTAAGTGACTTCAGGACGTAGGTCAGTGGCAATTCAGTAAAGCGTCTCGAAATTATTACCCCAATGACGGGGCGTGAACAAGCCGTTTAGCCAATCATTCTGCACCTTGAAGGATCACCGGTATCACGATATGGAGTTTTCTTTATGCGTTTTAAAAGAAAGTCGATACTGATATTCAGTGGGTTGTTAGCGGCCAGCTTAGCCGGGTGTGATAATAATGATTCTTACGTGGCGCCAAGCTCTCAGGCAGAATTGGAAAGTAGGAATATTCCAATTATTACTGTCGGTACGCTGAAATTTAAAGATATGAATAAAAATGGTCAGCTCGACCCTTATGAAGACTGGCGTCTCGACAGTGCCACCCGAGCTCACGACCTGACCACCCGCATGAGCGTGGAAGAAAAAGCCGGAGCCATGATGCACGGTACCATCGCCCTTGATAACGCCGGGCGTGTCGATCTCAGTGCGACCGAAGAAGACATTAATCAACGCCTCGCCAACACCTTTATTACCCGTATGGCCGGCAACCCCCAGTTTATTTCTGCTGATAACAACGCATTACAGGAAATGGCCGAGAAAACCCGCCTGGGTATTCCCCTGACCATCAGTACCGACCCGCGCAACCACTTTGTTAATGACCCCAACGCGACCAGTATTGCAGCGGGGAGCTTCTCACAATGGCCAGAACCCCTTGGCCTGGCAGCAATAGATGATACTGCTCTGGTCAAAACTTTTGGTGATATCGCACGCCAGGAATATCGGGCTGTCGGGATCCATATGGCATTGTCACCGCAGGCCGACCTGTCTACCGAACCACGCTGGGGGCGCATCAATGGCACCTTTGGTGAAGATAACCAACTGGCCAAACGTTTGGTGCAAGCCTATATCGAAGGCTTCCAGAATGGCGACAAAGGCTTGACCCCGAATAGTGTTATCACGGTAGTCAAACATTTTGCCGGGGGTGGCCCTCAGTTGAATGGGCTGGATCCACACAACGCCTTTGGTAAACAGCAGGTCTACCCGGGGGAAAACCTGGAATACCACTTGGTGCCGTTTGAAGGTGCATTTGCCGCCAAGGTCGCTTCGGTGATGCCTTATTACGGTCAGCCAATCAATTTGTGGTACAAGGAGCAACTGGTTGAGGAGGTCGGTTTTGGCTTTAACAAACTGGTATTGAGCGAAATATTGCGTGGCCGCTTTGGTTTCACCGGTGTGGTGTTAAGCGACTGGGGTATTTTGGAAAGCTGCGAAGGCAAATGTATCACTGGTAACAGCGATGCCGATATCGCGGCTGGTGTTTCACCTTGGGCCGCTGGCATCGGGATGCCATGGGGAGTTGAAAACCTCACGCGTCAAGAACGGGTGGTGAAAGCGGTTGAGGCCGGTATCGACCAGTTCGGCGGAACCACCGACTCCAGCGATCTGATCGCCGCCATCAACGAGCAACAAATACCGGTGGCGACTATCGACGCTTCAGTCACGCGTATTTTGCAGCAAAAATTTGAACTGGGGCTGTTTGAGAAACCCTACGTCAATGAAGCTCAGGCGGTGAAAATTGTCGGCAACCGTGAATTCCAACAAAAAGGGGATGACGCACAGCGCCGTTCGCAGATCCTGCTGCAGAATAACCGTACCCTGTTACCCTTAGCGTTGAGCGGTAAGAAGGTGTTCCTGCATAACGTTAATGCCAGCGTGGCAGCACAATATGGTATGGAAGTGGTTGCTACACCAGAAGAAGCTGAAATCGCTATCCTGCGGGTAGATACTCCCCATCAAAACGATCCCCACTATCCCTTTGGTGTACTGGTCAACTTTGGGCAATTGGGCTTTGACGATGCCGATACCGTGGTGCTGGATAAGAAAACCGGCACTTACAGCGGCAGTGAGGACTACCAGCTTATCAAACGGGTGAAGGCACACAATATTCCAACGGTGATTTCCGTTTACCTTGATCGCCCAGCCATCCTGACCAATATCGTCGATAAAACGGATGTGCTGCTGGCTAACTTCGGTGCTTCCGACCAAGCCGTGCTGGATGTTATTACAGGTAAGAGCAAGGCACAGGGTAAATTACCCTTCGAGTTGCCCTCCAGTTGGCAAGCGGTGTTGGAACAGAAAGAAGATGTACCGCATGACTCTGCCAACCCACTGTTCCCTATTGGTGCGGGTATTTTGTAACCCCAGGCTGGCTGTCACTCCACCAAGCCCCAGTAACTTGGTTAGCCGAGTTTCTGGGGTAAATACTCGTATTGTTTGCAACCAGAGAGATCCACAGCCATTTTGACTCAACGGTTCAGGTCGCTATAGACAGCGCCTTATTGACCGCCTATTTCGCTTGCCCAGCTCTCTCTTTGGATGCTTAAAGTGATCTAAATCACGCTTTGGTGATTTCTTTACGTTTTGACAATCTGGCAACAATAAGGTGCAGTCCCCCTGATAGCAAGGGCTACCCTTGTTACTGAAATGTACCGCTGTACAGCGTTCAAACTCTCTCCCAAATTCCTTGCCCTACATCAACAAAAAACACAACACACCCATATATAGTGCACTAAAATATATAAACACCTATATATAGTAGTTATCCACAATGTCATCCACACCTCCCGCAGCCCTTGTGTCTTGCGGTTTTGCCCTGTGGATAAGCTGACGCTCCCCAATGGGAACAGGAGTAACAACGTGAAACCAGTAGTGATTAAGCGGGACGGTTGCCAGGTCTCTTTTGACGAGATACGCATCAAGCAGGCCATTGAGCGGGCCGCGCTGGCTGCCGGAGTGGTCGATGACGACTACTGTGCTACCGTCGCCCGAGTGGTCGCTCAACAGATGGAACAGCAGTCACGTGTCGATATTCATGAAATCCAGCAGGCGGTTGAAAACCAATTAATGGCAGGCCAATACAAACAGTTGGCCCGTACTTACATCGAATATCGTCATGACCGCGATGTGGCCAGGGAACTGCGCGGCAGACTGAACCAGGAGATCCGTGGCCTGGTTGAACAGAGTAATTTGGCGCTGTTGAACGAGAATGCCAATAAAGACAGCAAAGTGATCCCGACCCAACGTGATCTGCTGGCAGGTATTGTCGCTAAACACTATGCCAAACAGCATATTTTGCCACGTGACGTGGTGCTGGCCCATGAACGTGGGGAGATCCACTACCACGACCTCGATTACTCGCCATTCTTCCCGATGTTCAACTGCATGTTGATCGACCTGCAGGGCATGCTGACGAACGGTTTCAAAATGGGTAATGCCGAAATTGAACCACCGAAGTCAATTTCCACCGCCACAGCGGTTACCGCTCAGATCATCGCACAGGTAGCTAGCCATATTTATGGCGGTACCACCATCAACCGCATTGATGAAATTCTGGCTCCTTTTGTCAGTGAAAGCCTGGAGAAACACCGGAAAGTGGCACAAGAGTGGCAGATCCCGGATGTAGAAGGCTATGCGATGGCGCGTACCGAAAAAGAGTGTTACGACGCCTTCCAGTCGTTGGAGTATGAAGTCAATACGCTGCACACCGCCAACGGCCAGACGCCATTTGTCACTTTCGGTTTTGGCTTGGGCACCGGTTGGGAATCGCGGTTGATTCAGCAATCGATCCTGAAAAATCGCATTGCCGGCTTGGGCAAAAACCGTAAAACCGCGGTATTCCCTAAACTGGTTTTCGCCATTCGTGACGGCTTGAACCACAAGTTCGGTGACCCCAACTACGACATCAAGCAGTTGGCGCTTGAGTGTGCCAGCAAGCGTATGTACCCGGATATTCTTAATTACGACCAGGTAGTTCAGGTCACCGGTTCATTTAAAACGCCAATGGGTTGCCGCAGCTTCCTGGGTACCTATGAAGAAAATGGCGAACTGATTCACGATGGCCGCAACAATATCGGCGTCATCAGCCTCAACCTGCCGCGCATTGCCCTGGAAGCCAAGGGGGATGAATCACGTTTCTGGCAGTTGCTTGATGAACGGTTATTACTGGCCAAGAAAGCCCTGATGACGCGCATTGCACGCCTGGAAGGCACCAAAGCGCGTGTCGCGCCAATTCTATATATGGAAGGGGCCTGTGGTGTCAGGTTAAACGCCGACGATAATGTCGCCGAAATCTTCAAACATGGCCGTGCTTCGATCTCATTAGGCTATATCGGTGTGCATGAAACCATCAATGCCCTGTTTGGTGCCGGGAAACATGTTTACGATGACCAGCAATTACGCGCCAAAGCTGTGGCGATTGTAGAACGCCTGAAAGCCGCCACCGATAGCTGGAAAGCGGAAACCGGTTATGGCTTTAGCCTGTACAGTACGCCAAGTGAAAACCTGTGTGATCGCTTTTGCCGTTTGGATACCAGTGAGTTTGGTGTGGTGGAAGGGGTAACCGACAAAGGTTACTACACCAACAGCTTCCATCTGGATGTTGAGAAAAAGGTCAACCCTTACGACAAGCTGGACTTTGAGGCCCCCTATCCGCCACTGACCAGCGGCGGCTTTATCTGTTACGGCGAATATCCGAACCTGCAGCACAACCTGAAAGCGTTGGAAGATGTATGGGATTACAGCTACAGCCGCGTCCCTTACTACGGCACCAATACGCCGATCGATGAGTGCTATGAGTGTGGCTATACTGGCGAGTTCTCTTGTACCAGCAAAGGGTTTACCTGCCCGAAATGCGGCAACCATGACCCGGCAAAAGTCTCGGTCACCCGCCGTGTTTGTGGCTACCTGGGCAGCCCGGATGCAAGGCCGTTTAACGCCGGTAAGCAGGAAGAAGTTAAACGCCGGATAAAACACTTGGCCAACGGGCAGCTTGGTTAATTGCCCATAATGATGGGTATTAGCGATGGGTATTCTTGGCGAACCAATAATACCCATCATGGCAACCGCAGGTGTCGGCGTGGAACAGGTAAGAGATAAATGAATTACCATCAATACTATCCCATTGATGTGATCAACGGCCCAGGCACACGTTGCACGTTGTTTGTTGCTGGCTGCGAGCATCAATGCCCGGGCTGCTATAACAAAAGCACCTGGCGGCTCGATTCGGGTATCGCGTTTACCCCACAAATGGAAGCGCAGATAATTGCTGATCTCAATGATCAGCGTATTCCACGCCAAGGGTTATCCCTCTCAGGGGGGGACCCCTTGCACCCAGCCAATGTCCCGGCCATATTGCAGTTAGTCACTCGCGTGCGCGCTGAATGCCCCGGTAAAGATATCTGGTTATGGACTGGCTACAAGCTGGAAGATCTCGATAATGCGCAGATGAAAATCGTCAACCAGATCAATGTGTTGATAGATGGAAAATTTGTCCAGGCCTTAAAAGACCCGGCGCTGATTTGGCGTGGCAGCAGTAATCAAGTGGTACATCAATTACGTTAAGCGGGGAATTTCTCTCGTTGATGGGTGATCGCTAAAATTTTTATTGCCTCATCCAAAACGACGTATATCACTAATAACGATGCTTTACTCACCAACAATTTTCGCGCCCCCCGTACCAAGGCCTACCCAATTGTGGGTTATCCGACAACCGCTCGACGGCCAACGCAATTTCAATATCAACTTGCTCGGCCACCAATGGATTGATTGGATAAAGCAATTCAAAAATGCGTTCTCGATCCTGTAACGCAACGTCGTCCCATACGATGCGCCTAGCAATCGTTATTGAGTGGTGTATTTTGCTCTGATTTTGGCTTTGAAGTTTTCCATTCTTTCTGCAACTTGCTGTCCATCAAGAGAAACGGCCTTTCCCTGATGCAAACGGGCAAAAGCGGCATCAACCCTTTCCTGCAACCAATTTTCATGCTGTTCAGATGCCCGCTGTTCGGCCGCCATTTGATATATTAAATGGCGGCATGCCTCACTGAGCGTGGTACCTTTAGACTCTGCTGCTTTCTGTGCCAGCAATTTGGTTTCATATTCAATACGAAATTGGATACGGCTTTCCACGTTTAGCACTCCTACTTTGATTCTATGTTTACAGCCTGATGACGTGTTAGCACATCGGTGACAACAATATAAGCAAAAAAGATTAATTTCTGCGCTGTTTATCCATGCTCCTCTCAGCCTAGGCTCCCGCTCACGGCGATTTGAGCTGAGGGGATATTATCCCGCCTTGATTTGGTCAGACTCCAATACCTTAACGCCATTACCCGGGGTTAGCGCCTCGGTCAACAAGGCTTGTGCCACGTCTTTGGCAGCGACACTACGCCATTTACCGGGTAACAGGTTAAATAACGGCGCAGTCAGCCGCTCCAGCAAACGGGCGTGAGTACGCTCCCCCGTCAGCATTGACGGGCGCACCAACGTCAGGCGTGGCCAATGCTGTTCACGCAGCGCTTGTTCCATTTGCCCTTTGGTGCGGTTATACAAAAAGAGGGAACCGGGGTTCGCCCCTAGCGCGCTGACCACCAGGCAGTGTTGCGCCCCCAGCCGCTGCCCGGTAAGGGCGGTATCAACCACCAGTTGGTAATCCACATGGCGGAAAGCGTCGGCGCTCCCGGCCTGACGACGCGTGGTTCCCAGGCAACAAAACACCCTATCCACTGGTTCCGCCAACGAGTTCAACAACTCGTGCAGATCTTTCCCTACCGGGTTTTGCAATTTACTATGAGGGGGCAGTGCGCTACGTGTAGGAGCCACTATACGGCTGACCTGGCTGTCTAATTGCAACAAATGCAACAGTTCGCCCCCTACCAACCCACTAGCGCCGGTGATTAATACTCGTGCCATCAGATCCTCTTTATCTCTTTGACCATTTGCATAGAGTATACCTGTTATCAATCAGGCTGCCGGTAGAAGATGGCGAAACCATACTCTGTTGCTATCTCACTGCATCTTAATTGAATTTCGGTATATCATGGACTTGATTTCAGGAAACGAGTCGCTACAGGGAGGTCATATGAAACGTCTTTGGGCAAGTCTGCTGTTGATTATTGCAGGCTTCTTTTGTGGTGTAGTTATCTCAACGCTTAATATGGCCTTCGAACCCAAGTATTGTGGCGAGACCTGCGCCATAAATGCCCTGAACTCATTACTAACCTGGGTTGTAATATGCGCTATTATCTTCCCTGTTATCGGTCTGCTGGTGTGGTCTCGAACAGGCCAAACCTGCCGTAGCCTGGCCACTATCACCGTGATACTGGTATTGATTTCGACACTGCCTGCTTTTTCAATTTATGGTTATGGATTACATAAAAGATATTGGCCGGATGACTGGAAGCGCCATTATCCCAATGGCGACTTTAGTTATATGATCATTGCCACCAAACCAGTGACAGTCAACACCACCGGCACTGAGTCGAAAACCCAAATAAAAATCTGGGAACGCTGCCTACTCGGCAGCGCTCAATGCGATACCAAACCCCACAGTGTTGAATTGCTATGCCTTGGTAGCGGGACAGTTGTCTCGATCGATGAATCACACTGGCGCGCCTTCCAACGCATTCCTGAAGAAGACCTACAGGGGTCAACTGATGCCCCCAAAGATATGCACTTATGCGCCGTACCGTGATGTTGCTCGCTGTTTGTTTCTGGCTCCAACTGTTCTTGACCCCGACTTAGTTGACCCTACCTAATGGGGCTGGGCGATATACCGCATGGCGGAAGCCACAGAAACAGAGCCCGGCCCCACCACGGTTTTAAAATAACTGAGCGGTTTCAGCTTAATCATGGTGCCTTTATAAAGCGGGTTTGACCTCTGTGACAAACGTCGGCAGATCCCAGGTGCCGCCCAAATGGATATAGCTGCACATACCGGTGGTCGCTTCACGGCTTTTGTGGAAGGTTTCACCATCCCATAGCCAACGTGCTGTTGAAAAGCAATCCCCCAATCCGCGCCCTCTTTGTCCTAGGGAAATCACCCCTTGACTATAGCCTGAAGCGGAATTGGTCACCAAAACCGGGTCAGTTTTCAATGCATTGTCGATAACCCAATAACCATAACCTTGGTTATAGGCGGCTCGCCAACAGAGTGTAGAGATCAACGCATGGTCGTTACCCAGTGGGGTCAGTGTTAAGGCATCCTCATGGTCCGCAGATGTGCCTAAATCTGAATTATTCTTCAAATCAAACCATAGGTGCTCACAATCATCCGGTTTTAACATTGCCAACAGTTTTGGTTTTAACGCTGCTATTTCTGGTGCAGTGAGTAGACGCTCCGGCACATCACTCACTTTGACCCATTGAATCACCGGGGCAGGAATCGCTGCTGGTACGCTGCTTTCCGGTTTATCGCCTTTTTTAGTCAATGCACCCGGAGTGCCAATACGCCCTTGCACATCATCCATTTTCAGTAATACGGCAGTGGCCCCATCCCCGGATAATACAAAAGAAACTGGCCCACCTTTAAATTCAACTTTGCCACTGCCGTTGACCGTTTTGAGCACCGCCAGCGTTTGGTTGCTTGATAAATGCCAGATGCCCTCTTGAGTGGGTTGGACGCTACCCATCGATTTATCGTTAATCCATAGGGTCAATTTGGGTACCGGGGAAGATTCATTAGACTCAATATCCGCCAACGTCACCGCCCCAGTGGGTTGCGTACCCGGGCCAGCAAGGCGGGTAATCAGCACTGAGCCCGTGGCCCCCTCCTCACCGTTACTGTAACCCGCCGCACGGCAGGTATGAGTGTTATCACAAACCAGCTCCCAGTTTTTGTGTGCAAAAGAAACCCCCTCATCCTGCGCCATCGCCGAAGAAATAAAGCTACCAGCCAATACTAATGCCGCTATTTTTTTATGGTTCATGGGATACCGCATTAAGGAATAGTGGAAGTGTTCCCACAATATAAAGAGCTGCGCGGAATAGTGCTACCGGTGCGAGTGACGCAGGTTAGCCGACTGCGGAGGCGCACCGGTATACACCCGGTGCGATAACAAAGAAGGGGGAGTGATGCCAAACTTCAGGCCAAGGGAACAGAGAGAATAGTTAGAGCTGCCATTCAAGAATAGGCCAGTGATGCTCATCAGCAAGTTGACGTAAACCCGGATACGGATTGACGGCGTAGGGGTGGGCTACTGCCTGCAACATCGGCAAGTCATTGTGGGAATCGCTGTAACCGAAACTGCCCTGCCAGAGGTCTGGCTGCTCACCGAATAGCTGCTTGATGCGGGCCACTTTGCCCTCACGAAAGCTCAGCGTACCGTATGTCTGGCCGGTCAACCTGCCCTGCTCTTCTTCCAGCAGGATGGCAACGCAGTGATCCATCCCCAGCATCTGGGCCATTGGTGCCACCAAGTGTTCCCCGGTGGCGGAAACCAATATCAAGGTATCACCCCGTTGGCGATGCCATTCGATACGGGCTATCCCTTCCGGGTAAACACGCTGGCGCAACACCCGCTCAATAAAGTCCTGACTCTGTTGGCCGAGCCACTGACGGGACTTGCCCACCAGCGGCTGTAAGGTAAAAGCCATATATTGATGCATATCCATCTTGCCCTGATAGTAGAGCGTCATCATGGCTTGTTCCTCAGCAAGCATCGTTGCCGGAGCCAACTGTTGCGCCACCATATATTCCATCCACAGGCTAGAAGAGTCGCCGCAGAGCAGGGTATCGTCCAAATCAAATAGTGCCAGTGCCATCACCACTCCTGGTAATTACTTAGGTATAAACCACAAGAAAAAAACTATCAGCTAGGCAACTTCACAAAGCTGATCCCGAGCAACCGCCAGCGTCACTGCGGTACCCACTGGCAGCAGAGTGATCGCTTCCGGCCGCAACGCCAGCTTGCCACTAAACTGTGCGCCAAATAGAGACTTGCCCTGCTCCGGCCCCAACAGGTTATAGTTGCCAATAAAACCCACCACAAATTCGCTGGCAGGTTGCGTATAAATCTGGTCTGGCCTGCCGCTTTGCACTATCTTCCCTTGGTTCATCAGGAAGACCCTCGATACTCAATGAGTTACTGAACGCTTGCAGGTAAAAAGGCGAGCTGAGTATCTCTTGGTAATTATCGATGCCCCAACCTTCTGATGTCTGAAAACTCCCCACCAGCACCCACACCAAGGGAGCTAACTGGAACAAGAACATCAACAGGGCAAAAGGCAATAACACCAGTGCCGGAAGCCGGTGACGGCGGACAGCGTGCGGGATCCGCTGTTGATCCCGCACTGTCTGGGTTGTTGCAGACATCATCAATGCACCTCAGGTAACAAGGCCGCCTTGAGTAGCGATGGGCCGCGCGATTTTTGGTGAGCAACCCCGAGCAGATCCGCCATCAGTGCACAGAGCTGAGTCTGCTGGATGCTGGCTCCTGCAGGCCATTGTGCGACGAAAGCATCGCCAAACAACCACAGCGGCACTGTGCGCTCTTCCGGCAAAATGCCACCGTGGCTCAAGTCGTTATTCATGCCGTGATCCGAGGTCACCAGTACCTGATACCCCTGCGCCAACCACTGAGGCAGAAGATCCGCCAGCAGGCCGTCCATGCGCCGCGCCTGATTACGATATTGGCGCGAATCCAGCCCGAAGCGGTGACCGGTGTCATCCACACCCATTGGGTGGATCAACAAAAAGTCGGGATCATATTGGGTTCTCAGCCACTCGCCATCCATCAGCAGATGGCTGTCCGGGTAGCTGTCATCGCAGTAAAAACAGCCATGCTGGATCGGCAGTTGTTCATCATGGGTAAAACGATCCCGGTTGGCTTGCCAAGGAGCGCGATTGTACAGCTCGCTGATCCAGTGGTAAGCCGCCGCCGCGGTGGTTTTCCCCGCCGCACGGGCAAGATGAAAGATAGAATCATGTTGGCTCAGGCGGCAAATGCCATTGTGAGTGATGCCACTGGCCACCGGCGCTACCCCAGTCAGGATGCACTCATAAAGCGGGCGGGAAAGAGAAGGTAGAGCACAATTCAGCTTGGTATAAAGACCGCGCTCCGCTTCCACCATCCCGGCCAGGTAGCCCATGGTATGGGCTATCTCAGCACTGAGGCCATCAACAAGTACCACTATTACCTTGTGTTGCACATTCATCCCTTACTTCATGTTGATCATGACAAATTCTTGCCACTTGCGCGGCAGTTCTTTCGAGCTTTTCTCCCACGCCGCCTGGTCAATCACTGGCTTGGCATTGGCATACTGCTCGGCAGCAATTAATTTGCTCTTCACATCATCTGGCAATATCACATTGCTGCGGATCGGGCGGGCGTAACCACGAGCCAGGTTAATTTGCCCCGCATCAGAGAGGATGTATTCGCGCGCCAATTTTGCTGCATTGGGGTTCTTGGCCCACTTGTTAATGATGGTGGTATAACCGGCGGTCACTGAGCCATCGCTGGGGATCACCACATCAAACTTGTTTGGGTCGATCCGGTCACGGTAGTTAAGGGCGTTGAAATCCCACAGTACCGCCACTTCCACTTCACCCTTCTCAATATTAGCGATGGTACCGGTATAGGCCAGCATCCAGTGGCCGTCAGCATCTTTGGCCCAGTTGGGAATATCACCCCAGGTGGTAGGCTTGTAAGGCTGGGTTACCCCTTGCTTAACCGCTACTTGCCCAAAGGCGCCGCCTACGTCACCGATATCGGCGGTAGCATTAGCTTTTTCGGCAGAGAATTTGGCAATTTCCTGCGCTGAACTCATGTCAGTATCCTAATGCTTGATACCGTAGATACTGCCCAATTGCTGCCAGGTATCTTTCCAGTTAGCCCAACTATCAGGCATGCCGATACTATTGAGCTGGCCTTCTCTGCGGGCTGCTTTTTCCAAATCGGCAATATTGTCGGCGGCAAAGAGCTGCTGGCTCAGTGCCACCATGGTCAATGCACTTGCCATCACTTTCTTTATCATTTCACTCCCCTGGACTCGATTAATTATGGTTTGAGGGGCATGTTAGAGGGTAAATATGACGGTTACGGTGTAGTTTGATGATGGTTTGGTGACAGCCCTGTTACGCCAGAATCACAACAGGTGGGAAGCTAACACGCGGCGGAAAAAAGCGCTGACGGACAGGCTCCAGCCCCTTGTTGCTGCCACTTGCCGTAATGAATGAAGCTGATGGGTGAGCCGTTAATCCGCACGCTGCCAGTAGAGCTTTTTACCAAAACCCAAGGTGTTATCGGTCATCTTCACCTCTTGCAAGGTGATCTGCCAGACGGGGGTGTTCATAACCTTGGCGACCGGGAAACGCTTGCAGTAATGTGCGCTGGCCTGTTGGGCTTCATCCCCTTGCAGTAACCTGATGTCACCGGCGTATTGCACCCCTTTAATCAGGGCGATGCTCTTGGGTTGTGGCGCAATGGTGCCCACCACCTGGTGATGTTGCTGCATCAGCGTGCCGTGGCGGGTATGGGGTTCCGTCATTAACCACAATGCCATACGCGGCGCATCAAACACATAAAAGCAGTTGGCGCACCACATATCCAAACCGTTGCCAGCACACAACGTGAGCAGATGCTGCTGGTTGAGAAAACGGATAATATGTTGTTGGTCTTCGCTGGGGTTCACGCTGAGTCTCCTAGAGCAGAGAATATCTTATTGCCGAGTTTAACCGCCAAGAGCCATCATTAACGATTACCCCCACCAAGGCTAAACAGCATAATTCTCATCAAATCTCGCATAAAAATGCAAATTCAGTTACAAGAATGTCATAACAATGGAGATACATTCTGCCTTATAATCCCGCCTTTAATACTTAAAATAATACGCAGTGCTTGCCAAACCGCTGGAGGAGTGAGAAAGCCCCCTGCAGCTTGATTGATGGCGAGCCGATTTGCCAGTGGAATACGTTGACCAATGAAAAAACTAAAAATTGCCGCCAACACAAAAACGGTAGGATGCTTTACCACCACACGTGAAATTATCGATGTGCATCAAAGTGATTTTAATGATGTTGCTGCCATCGTCCTGGCGATTGAAGATGTACAACAAGGTATGTTGGTTCAGTTAGCAGAAACTGGCCTGGATATCCCGATTTTTGTCACGGTAAGTGGCGAACAAGAGCTAGAGAGCAGCGTATTAGCGGCTCTGTATGGGGTATTTGAACTCGGTAGCAACAACAGCCCATTGTATGGCAAACAGTTGGAAGCCGCCGCAGTGAAATATGAAAGTGAACTGCTGCCGCCCTTCTTTGATACCCTAACCAAGTATGTCGAAATGGGTAACGCGACCTTTGCTTGCCCTGGGCACCAAGGGGGGGCATTCTTCCGCAAACACCCTGCTGGCCGCCAGTTCTTTGATTTTTACGGTGAAACTATCTTCCGTTCGGATATGTGCAATGCCGATGTCAAGCTGGGGGATCTGTTGATCCATGAAGGTGCCCCCTGCGAAGCACAACAATATGCCGCCAAAGTATTCAATGCCGACAAAACCTATTTTGTGCTCAATGGGACTTCAGCCTCCAACAAGGTAGTGACCAATGCGCTGCTAAGCCGTGGCGATCTGGTGCTGTTTGACCGAAATAACCACAAATCCAACCACCACGGCGCACTGATCCAGGCGGGGGCCACTCCGGTCTACTTGGAAACCGCGCGCAACCCCTTCGGCTTTATTGGCGGGATTGATTCCCACTGCTTTGCAGAGCCCTATTTGCGCCAGCAAATCCGTGAAGTTGCCCCTGAACGCGCCAATGAAGCGCGCCCGTTCCGCCTGGCGATTATCCAATTGGGCACGTATGACGGCACTATTTATAATGCCCGCCAAGTGGTAGACACCATTGGCCACCTGTGTGACTACATTCTGTTTGATTCTGCCTGGGTGGGTTACGAGCAATTTATTCCGATGATGAAAGATTGCTCGCCACTGTTACTGGAGCTGAATGAAAACGACCCGGGCATTATCGTCACCCAATCAGTGCATAAACAGCTGGCTGGGTTCTCGCAGACCTCACAAATCCATAAAAAAGACAAACATATCAAAGGGCAAGATCGCTACTGCAACCATAAACGTTTTAATAATGCGTTTATGCTGCATGCTTCCACCAGCCCGTTCTACCCGTTGTTTGCCGCCTTGGATGTTAATGCCAAAATGCATGCAGGCAAGAGCGGACCACACCTGTGGAAAGAGTGCGTTCACCTGGGTATTGAAACACGCAAAATGCTGCTGGCAACCTGCTCGATGATTAAACCCTTTGTGCCAGAGCAGGTTGATGGCAAACCTTGGCAATCTTACAGCACAGAAACCATGGCGAATGACCTGCGCTTTTTTGACTTCGTACCCGGGGAGAAATGGCATGCTTTTGAAGATTATGCTGCCTCACAATATTTTGTTGACCCCTGCAAGCTACTGTTAACCACACCCGGTATCGATACCAGCAATGGGGAATATAGCCACTTTGGTATTCCAGCCACTATTTTGGCTAATTACCTGCGTGAAAACGGTATTGTGCCGGAAAAATGTGACCTCAACTCGATTCTGTTCCTGCTGACGCCGGCAGAAGACAGCGCCAAAATGGCCCACTTGGTGGCACAGCTTGCCCGTTTCGAAAAGCATATCGAACAGGATTCATTGCTGAGTGAGGTGTTACCGACGGTGTATAAAAACCATCAAGCGCGTTATCACAACTATACGTTGCGCCAACTGTGCCAGGAAATGCACGATTTATACGTCAGCCATAATGTTAAGCAATTACAAAAAGAGATGTTCCGCAAAGCACATTTCCCACCCGTGATGATGAACCCGCAAGATGCCAATACGCAGTTAGTGCGTGGCAATGTGGAATTAGTCGCCTTGGCACAAGCAGCAGGCAGAATTGCAGCTGAAGGAGCCTTACCTTACCCACCAGGGGTGTTATGTGTTGTCCCCGGTGAAGTTTGGGGCGGCGCGGCACAACGTTATTTTCTGGCATTGGAAGCAGGGATTAATTTATTACCTGGCTTCGCCCCTGAGCTGCAAGGTGTGTACATCCAGCACGATGAAGATGGCTGGAGCCGAACCTATGGATATGTATTGACATCCTCCCCGCCCTAAAGGGCGAGGATCCCTACAGCGTTCAGACCGAAGCCTGACTCGCCTCGGTGGGTTCCTGCTTCATCGAGCGGCCTAAAGCTGCCATCTCTCCACAGGCTAACGCGGCGTGCCCCGCCGCTAAAATATTACGAGCGCCGTTTATATCGGCGTTCTCTGTATATCCACATTCCAGACACTCGAACTGACTTTGTGACTGGCGGTTTTCTTTCGCTGTATGACCACAGCAAGCGCATTTTTGACTGGTGTAGGCTGGATTAATCGCCAGCACCTGCCCACCGCGCCAGAGCTGTTTGTACTCAAGCTGGCGGCGAAGTTCGTACCACCCCTGATCTAATATCGAACGGTTTAAGCCTGATTTTGCACGGACGTTGCGCCCATGCTGGATTACCGTACCCACTGCCGACTTTGACATGTTGGCAACTTTCAAGTCTTCAATGACGATCATTGCGTGGTTTTTGCTGATTGTCGTACTGACTTTGTGAAGGTAGTCGCGGCGAATATTTGCGATACGAGAATGCAGGTTTTGTACTTTGCGTTTTGCCTTCTTCCAGTTGTTGCTTAACTTCACCTTACGGCTCATTTCACGCTGAAGTTTGGCAACTTTCTTCTGATTGGTTTTAAAGCTGTTTACAGGCTCAAACACAGTGCCATCAGAGAGCGTAGCGAGTTTTGCTACACCAGCATCAAGACCTACCATCGATGTTGAGGTATGAGCCGGTTCAGTGACTACGTATTCAGTCTGAATACTCATGTACCACTTACCGCATGACTGGCTAACCGTGACGTTTTTCACCTCGCCAACAACCTCACGGCTGTTGCGGTAGCTTATCCAGCCCAGTTTTGGCAACGATATACGGTTATTTTCCTGATCGAGCTTCACACCTTGCGGATAGCGGAATGAATCACTTTGACCACGTTTTTTAAGCCGTGGGAATGAGGCTCTTTTTTGGAAGAAGTTTTTATAGGCTCGCTCAAGGTCTTTTAACGCCTGCTGTAAAGACTGAGAAGGTGACTCTTTCAACCAGTGAGTTTCAGGTTCTTTTTTCCACTCAACCAGCCATGCGGCCATTTTTACATAGGGAAGGTATTTGTTTCCCGCCTCATGATTTTCATTCTGTAACGCCAGTGCGCGGTTAAAAACAAAACGACAAGCCCCAGAGAAGCGCCGCATATCACGCTCTTGCTGACCATTGGGTCTTAACTGGAATTTAAAGGCTTGCAGTCGCTTCATACCCACAATTATACTCTTGGCCTATGACAAAAGAAATTGATATTCGTCGATGAAAAAATTGTACTTTCCTGATGCATGTTCACTTGGTCTTTGTCACCAAGTATCGACGCAGAGTATTTGATCAGGATGCTATCGAGAAGCTACGAAATTACTTTGCCAGTGTATGCGCTGATTTCGAGGTTGAACTGGTCGAGATGGACGGCGAAGGCGATCACGTTCACCTGCTGATTAACTACCTGTAACGGCTCGCGTTTGAAACCCTATGGGCTCGCATTTACCCACTTTTTGAGCTCACAATAATTGCAAATGAAAATCCCTCCAGGCTCACATTAAGTGACAATGAGCTCGCATTTATCTTTGTCGGCTCGCATTTCATCATCATCGGCTCACAATAACTGCAAATGAAAATTCCCCATTGCACTACCCTGCGTCTTTTATGAGTACACATCAAACTGACGTCAGGATAAAAGCAAAATACTGTCCAGTTGAAGCCTTTTCTTGATTTTCTAGACACTTCTCGCCGCATGTCTATGAACCTAACCTGACACTACTGTTCAAAAAATGCACTTAACGTACATTTCCGTACGGTTGGGCTTCAGACCCCTGTGCGACATTAGGCTGTATAAATCGTTGTTCTCCGATTTGAGAGAACCGCCTGTATCACCATGTGAACCTAGGATCCTGAATAAAGTAGCGAGTCTGACAACGTAACAAAACGCATTCTGATGCGTGGGATACAAATCGTGAGAGGCGTGTCTTCCTGGCAACCACAGTCGGGTAAGTGCAAGGTAGTCAGTACGGTGAACATAAGTGAATCTACGTAGAACGCGTCACGAGGTAAGCAGCGGAAGTGGTTAACACGCTGTGGCCAAAAGGCACCGAGGGTGGGTAGAAGACTATGGGGTTATCTTCTCGTGATCCATATGCCCTCCGCATTCAAGTAGGCACCTAACCTGACACACGAGATATACGGAACATGGTAAGCCCGTATCCGACTTAATGAACCTGGCCGTACCTTCTGGGCAAAAGTTAACGTGAAGTTCTGACGCTGTCTGAGACAATGGCAGTCGGCCACGATAGTTTCCAGGACCATAAAATTAAATAAAAACAATGAATTATCTCCTTAGCGTGGTTTTTCATTGGCCTTCAAACCCCGTTACTCTCCGCCAAGGATCGGACGGAGGGGGCGTGATTGAGATTATGCATTTAGTTAATAAATATTTGTGTGTTTGATTACAAAGTGTTAACATTTCGCCACTTTGATTAGATTTGATATCCTTTATTTATTGTCACGGAATACACTGAATGGATAACCAAAATATCTTTCAATTGATGGAGCAGGAGCGAAACAATTTATTTTCGGCATTAGATAAAATTGCTTACGATCCCGCCGGCGGTGATGCTTATATTCATGCGATACGATCGTCCATGATCACACATTTGCCACTTCGGATAAGCGCCGCTTTAAGTCAACAAAAAACTTCGATCAAACCAAGGCCATACCTTATTTTAAAAAATGCGCCGGTAGATAAAGAGGTCTTTTTCTCCCCTTGCCCCAATCAATATACGCCCTCGGCTAAATCGGGGAACATCAGTGAAAATTTTTTGGTCGGTATATCTTCGTTAATTGGTGAACCCTATTCTATGTATTTCGAGGGGAAAGAGTTAATTAATAACTTGATCCCAAAACGCGAAGCCAAAAATGAATATACCGGTCTGGGATTCGACGTTGAACTGGACTTCCATATTGAAAATGCGGCCCTGAAACACCTGGAGCAGTTCAACGTCTCACCTATGGCCTGCTGTTGGCTGGCGTGCGCCGCGATCCGAACAGCCCGATGACGCGCATCTCCGATTCGCGTCTGGCCATCGCTCAGCTTAGTCGCGAGGATGTAGAAACGTTGGCCAGTCAGTTGTACAGCATCAAGCTGCCGTACCGCTGGCGCCAATCTACGCAGGTCGAGCGTGAAGAGACCGAGTTGGTACCGCTGATTTCGCAAAACCACGTGTTGCCGGATGTTAGCGCAGTCTTCTATCCCGGCATGATTGTGGCCAGCACGCCGCGAGCGGAAGCTGCGCTGGAACGTTTCTATAGTCTGGTGAAAGAAAACGCCATCGGTATCGATATTTGCCCGGGTGATTTGGTTTATATCGATAATCGCTTTGTGCTGCATTCGCGCGATAAATTTACACCTTCTTTTGATGAAAAAGATACGCCGTTACGCTGGGTGCAACGTGTCTTCGTTTCGGCAAATTTGTGGAATCACCGTAACCTCAATCAGGTTGAAGGGCGTATTTTCTCGATTTAAGGCCATCATTCATGTTAAACGTTTTTCTTTCTATACTGCCCATTTTTTTGTTAATCGTATTGGGCTATTTGTCCAAGCTATATGTTAAAGATGTTGCCGTATTCTGGGGCTTCTCTGACAAGCTTGTTTATTACCTTTTTTTTCCGGCACTATTGATATTAGATATCAGTGAGGCGGATTTTAGCGGTGCGGACAGTTTTTATCCCGTCGTGGCGACCATTATTTCCACTCTGGTTGTTGCGCTGATTATTTTCGTTGGGAAGCTGTTCTTCAATACTTCATCCGCTCTGTTTACCTCCATTTTTCAGGGCGGAGTAAGATACAACTCTTATGTATTCATCGCACTCTCACAATCGCTGTTTGGCAGTGAGGGGGTGGCGCTGTCCGGCTTCTTTGTGGCATATATGATCATTCTGACCAATATCATGAGTGTGTTGGTGATGAACCACTACGGCACCGGTAGCAAGAAAAGCCTGAGTGGCGCGCTGCTGGCACTGACGAAAAACCCACTGATCATCGGCGCGCTGTTGGGGGTGCTGATGAACCTGTGCAACCTACACATTACCGGCGCGATAAAACAGCTATTCGTGTATTTGTCCAACGCTGCAACGCCACTGAGCCTGATGTCGGTGGGCGCGGGGCTGATCGTCAGCATGAATATCCGCAAGCTGGTTTCCATCTCTTATGCGACCATGCTTAAATTGGTGGCAATGCCTTTGATTACCATTGCACTGGTTCACTATTTCGGCGCCACCGGCGTGCCGGCCAACATCGCGATTCTCTACTCCGCCGTCCCTTGCGCCGGCAACGCTTATATTTTGGCGCGGCAAATGGGCGGCGATCATGAAGCGATGGCCTCCATCATCACCTCGACGACGCTGCTGTCGGTCATCACCGTCACCTTCATCCTAGGCAGCGTAGCCCTTTAACACTGGCGCCGGGCGGCAATAGCTGACCCGGCGTTTTCGGTTCATGGTTTGTCTATGGTGTATGTGCATGTATTTACTGTTACTGAACTTCATGGCGTTTTCAGAGGCTTCAGCCGCTTTGTTACCGCCACGACTGCTTTGATTACTACCTGTAGCGGCTCGCATTTCATCATCATCAGCTCACAATAACTGCAAATGAAAAACGTCATATTGGCAACCCCACCGCCAGCATCCGATCACGTAGTTCTGTCGTTCGCGCAGGATCGAGTTGATTATTGAACAAGGCTCTGATTTCTGCAGGTTTGGCATCAAATTGCTCCACCATATCTTTCAAGCGATAACCATGGCGTGTTAACGTCGGCTCCAGGTCGTCAAGCTGGCGCGAGAGTACCGATTCGATCAGAGCTGCAGTTATTGGCTTTTCTCCCGTCTGATAACCCGCCTCCAGGGCCAGCGTCAGATGCAACTGAACCTGAAGCGGGGTCCGAAGTTTCATCGCCAATAAATCAATGGCGTCAGTAGTGAGAACCTCTTCCGACTTCCCTTTTCCTATACTGGTTTTTAGCAGCCATTGAATGTATTCCCGTTGGCTACCGGCTATGCCGTCCAGCGTGAAAATATCAGTCCGATATCCAATCTCTTCCATCGTGGGACGTCTCGGGTCATTACGTAGTTTTGGGTGGCCAGCTAAAACGACTGATAGCCGCCCACCACCGTCTTCCACGACTTCCAAGTGGGTAAATGCGAGCCTGACTGATTTCAAATGCGAGCCGCTACAACTACCCACCAAAGTTAGCGGTATCAAATCTTGTTAACAGCCTCAAGGGTGTGTCTAGCCGATTACTTCGTCGTGATCGCCCTGACATTGCAGCTCGGTATTACTACAAAGGTGTTCTGTGGACGCCGAGCTACTTTGCCAGTAGCTCGGCGGATCGCCAATATCCATCATCAGGCAATACATTGAGCAACAGCAAACACCAAGTTAGGTAGAAAACCGTGCCTTATATCCTCGCCCTGAAGGACGGGGTTTTACGGCACACCGGATAAAAGATTAATTTCCCAATTGGCAGTTTTTTACTGCCAATATACTCGTCATACTTGAAGTTAGATGTCTGTTGGCTTTACATGGGCAGTGCAGATATCCTCCCCCCGGATCCTCCCTGCCCAGCTCCCTGTATGGATGAGTTTTTTTGTATAAAACAGGCGCATACTGCACAAAACGCAACCACAGGTGGTCAGGATGAAACGTGCAGTTTTCGCTACTCTTTTTCTGCCAGCAATGGCACTTGCCTCATGGACTGCGGCCGATTTCCCTGCCTTTACGCCTGCAGGTAGCGGTCAATGGATTAGCCAGCAATCACTCCCCAAAGGGACCCGCCCCTTAACAATCCATTTTGACCAACAGTGTTGGCAACCTGCCGCCGCCATTAAGCTCAATCAGAGCTTACCACTTGAATCCTGCCACGACGCCACACCGCAGTGGCACATTTTCCGTGATGGCCACTACCAGCTCAAAATAGACACCCAAGCCAGTACGCCGACACTGGTGTTGAGTGTCGCCAGCGAGGACGACGCGACACCACAAGTCTTGGCCCGTCAGTGCCCACGTTGGGACGGTAAACCGTTAACCATCGAGGTGGGCCATACCTTTGCTCAGGGCAGCCATGTCCGGGAATTTTACAGTGGGCAAATCGCTCAGGTACAAAATGGGAAAATTACGCTGCAACCGGCAGCCGACAGCAATGGTCTGCTGCTACTTGAGCAGGCTGACACCGCCAGCCCTGCACCCTTTAACTGGCATAATGCCACGATATACTTCGTGCTAACTGATCGCTACGTCAACGGCAACTCGGACAACGACAACAGCTATGGTCGCCATAAAGATGGCATGCAAGAAATTGCCACCTTCCATGGTGGCGATCTACAGGGTCTTGCCAGTAAGCTCGATTATTTACAACAGTTGGGTGTTAATGCGCTGTGGATCAGCTCACCACTTGAGCAAATTCACGGCTGGATAGGGGGTGGCAGTCAGGGAGATTTCCCCCATTACGCTTATCATGGGTATTACCCCATGGACTGGACGCGTCTTGACGCCAATATGGGCAGTGAGACTGATCTGCGCAACCTGGTGGATGAAGCACACAAACGTGGCATCCGTATTCTGTTTGATGTGGTGATGAACCATACTGGCTATGCCACCCTTGCGGATATGCAGCAATATCAGTTCGGTGCACTCTATCTGCAAGGTGACGAGCTGAAAAAAACCTTAGGTACACACTGGAATGACTGGAAGCCAGGCACAGGACAAACCTGGCACAGCTTTAATGATTACATCAATTTCAATGATCCACATGCCTGGCAAAAATGGTGGGGAAGCGCGTGGGTTCGTGCCGATATTGGCGATTACGACAGGCCTGGCTTCGATGACTTGACGATGTCCGTTTCCTTTTTACCCGACCTGAAAACGGAATCTACTGAGCCTTCCGGCCTGCCCGTGTTTTATCAGCACAAACACGATAGCCAGGCTGCAACCATTGCCGGGTATACGCCACGCGATTATTTGATTCACTGGCTTAGCCGATGGGTACGGGAATACGGTATTGATGGTTTCCGTATCGATACCGCGAAACATGTGGAGCTGGCTGCGTGGCAGCAACTGAAAAACCAAGCCAGCAACTCGCTGGCAGTATGGAAACGCGATAACCCAGGAAAATCACCAGACTCTGGAAACTTCTGGATGACAGGTGAGGCTTGGGGACATGGGGTGATGGAAAGCAAATACTATCATGCTGGCTTTGACGCGATGATTAACTTTGATTATCAGGATCAGGCCGCAAAAGCCGTCGACTGCTTGGCGGATATTGATGATACCTGGCAGACCATGGCAGACAAACTCCAGCAGTTCAATGTGCTGAGTTACCTTTCCTCTCACGATACCCGCCTTTTCCGCGAGGGTGGGAGCGCAGCCGCAGAACTACTGTTACTGGCACCCGGTGCGGTGCAAATTTTTTATGGTGATGAATCAGCCCGCCCCTTTGGCCCCACTGGCTCCGATCCTCTGCAAGGCACACGCTCAGAGATGAACTGGCAGGATGTTGGCGGTAACGCCGCCGCCAATGTAGCGCACTGGCAGAAACTGGGTCAATTCCGTGCCCGCCATCCGGCGATTGGCATGGGTAAACAAACCACCGTGACACTCTCCCAAGGTTATGGCTTTGTGCGTGAGTGGGGTAATGACAAGGTGATGGTGGTGTGGGCCGGGAAACCGTGACTTGGGTTGTTGCTAACAACGACTTCAAGGCGATAAAAGCCAATGTAGCCGCTTATAAGCACCAGTTATTGTCGCGGTTTATCCCCGCTAGCGCGGGGAATACTGTCTCAGGCACTGGCAAACGATCTGGTTTTCCAACGTCACGAAAGTATTACCAAAGCAGGAAGTGTGGACAGTGATAGCTTTATCAATAAAGTTCAATCTGCTGTTTTATCATAGCAGCACCACACTACCTGTTCTCGGAAGTGACAGTAACAATGACCTCTTCAGGTAAAGCCACTCCCCAGCGGTGCATGGCTTCCAATACCTCACGTAAGCTTTGTCCAAGCGGAGTCAACTCGTAAACAACCCGTGGTGGTGTTTCAGCAAAGGCATTACGCGTGAGCAAGCCGTATTGCTCGAACTGTCTAAGCCGGTGGGTAAGCGTATGCGCACTGATACCCGGTAAAGCTTTACGCAATTCGGTAAATCGATGTGGCCCATGTAATAGCTCACGTATGATCAGCGTGGCCCAAGGACCGTCTAAAAGAATGAGAAATCGGGCTACGCCGCAACGCGGAAATTCAGATCGAAACATGAAAAATTTCCTATTAGTGCAGTTGATGTAACTGGTGCAGTATATGCAACAATGGAGTTTCAGTATATTACTTCACCCTACTTTATTTCACTTAGGATAATTCTTATGGCTTACATTGTTCATGGCGCAACAGGGGCTCAAGGGGCTCCACTGTTTAAACGACTTCAGCAGTCAGGCAAGCAGGCGATTGCCGCAGTACGAAACACAGACAAACTTTCCGGTATGCCGAGCATACAAATTGATAATGCGTCTATCGACTCCTTGGTTACTGCCTACCGTGGAGCGGAGGGTGTATTTATTCATTTGCCGCTAGCTGCTGAAGCAGACCGTGTTACTTATGCACACAATATTGCTCAGGCCGTCAAATTAGCCAGACCAAAACGTGTCGTTATTTCGACCAGTGGTATCATTATTGACGAGCCAGGCTCACCACTTCAGGCTCCCGATGACTCGGCGATAGCTATCCTGATCGACGGAGTGCAGAAGACTGGCATTTCTACCGCGGTTGTAGCTCCTCGCTTGTATCTGGAAAATCTGCTACTACCGATGGTCTTCGGTCCAGCGCAATCCGAGGGTGCATTACGTTATCCTCTTCGGTCCGATTTCCCGGTGTCCTGGAGTTCGCATCTTGATGTGGCGGAAGTTGCAGAGCGTCTATTTAATCAGCTGGAGATAACTGGCGTTGTTGGCGTTGGTCAGTTGCCTGGAATGCAGGGGGCTGATCTGGCGCTTGGCATGGCTAAATATCTTGGCCGTGATGTCATATTCGAAAGTATGGAACCCCAAGATTTCGGTAAATTAGTCGAACCATTGATCGGACCTGCCGCTAACGCCGTGGTTGGTCTGTACCAGGCGCTATGGCAAGCACCCGGCAATACTATCTCACCCGCCACTAGCGCACAGCAGTTACTGAACATCATTCCGAGAAATGTCGAAAGATGGCTGACTGAGACACTGAGCTGAAAGGTGTGTACATCCAGCACGATGAAGATGGCTGGAGCCGAACCAACGGGTTGGGAGGCCAAAAATCTGCCCCCACATGCTCTTGATAAAGAAGAACAACGCTTGTTTTACAATGTCAGTGAGCGTAAATTTTTAGCATTCGCAAGCGGAGTCAGTAGGCATAAAGCCCTTTAGCCGCTAGAACACTTGAAAAGCCCCCCAGATACCGTCTGAAATGGGCAAGGCAGGGAACGAAAATCAACATTCATTCCTGTTGCCCTAGGTTTTGACGGTGACATATTTAACATCAGGTCAGAAAGTGGAGTATGAGTATGCTAAACCCCTTGATGCGCATAATAGTATTACTACCCATCGCTTTTTCCGAGCATGTATTTGCGGGCAATAATTATAATACCGCAGATGATCTTATTGCTCATTTTTATCAAAAGGGAAGTAACAAAGATTACCCTTGGCATAAAAAAGTAAATAATCCAGACGAAACTGACGCACTGGATTATTCCATTTGCTATAACAAATTGGTTAGCCAACAACCGCCACAATATCTTATTGTCATGTGCCCTGATGTCAGTGAAATAGCATATGCTAATGCACCGCTCCCCACTGATTACTATGTTCTTGCAAAAACCGCGCAGGGATTTTCTCTGCTGGCGACCGAACAGGAGAGTGGAGGTCAATTTCAAGACGTTATTACTATAGGGCAAGGGAAATGGGCAATACACGAATCAATGAGTGCAATGAATCAGGGTTATGGACAAACTCATGATTCGCTGAATATTGTTGTCAAAGATAAATTTATCCCGGTTGTACAATGGACGTCATGGATGGATAACACCGGGGCGATCGACCCAGATGATCAAGACGCTAAAAATCAGGCAGAAAGCATGGAAAACAAAATCTCGGTCGCGGATGGGCAGCAGAATACCGATTTTTACCCTTTAGTGATTCATTCCACCGGGTTTCATGGCAGTGAGAAATTTGACAAAAAGTATACCATTAACTTTTCTATGGACGCCGGTAAATACCTAGTCCCGGATGAATTGAACGGTGGTTACTAAATGATTTCATGCCCAATCGGATTTGGTGGTGCCTTACATTACTGCGATCCTCACCCAATGTCTTTTGAAGAGTACTTCGCCACTCTCACCTGAAATGGATGAAGCACAAAAGCTTATTAATTTTGGTATCGGTCTGGGCTCTTTACGCTTACACAGTAGTTATCTCGACTCATCCCAACTCGACTATGAAAGCCGGAAAGTCGTTTCACTGAGCTCGTCATGCCTGCTGGCCACTACGTTTACGTCAAGATTAACATTAGCGAAACTGCTTGGACGTGATATGTTTTTTAAACCGGTCCCTTATGTTGATCAAAGCGACTCTATGGCAGGTCGCTTCGAACAAATTTATGGAAATTAGGGGGTTAACGGACTTAAATCCGTCATAAAGCTTCAGGCAGCCAGAGAAGAAGCCGCGTGCGGAACTGGATTACACCATTACATTGGCACTAACACTATGAAACCACGTATTTTTATAGACGGTGAGGCAGGAACTACAGGTTTGCAGATACACTCTCAGCTCAGCAACCGTGATGACATTGAGTTGCTTGAGCTGCCGCGTGCAGAACGCAAGGATCCGCAGAAACGTAGCCAGGCGCTTAACGAATGTGACATTGCGATTCTATGCCTGCCTGACGATGCAGCACGTGAATCCGTGTCACTGGTTAAAAATCCTCGGGTGCGAATTCTGGATGCAAGCTCGGCTCATCGTTCTACCCCTGGTTGGGTTTACGGTCTGCCAGAACTGACCTCCGGCCAAGCGGCGTTGATTGCGGAGGCCAACAGAGTCACTAACCCCGGCTGCTATCCTACAGGGGCTATTGCTTTGCTGCGTCCTCTTACTGAACGGGGCATGGTTCCACGTGATTACCCTGTTAATGTACATGCCATTTCCGGCTATTCCGGTTCCGGACGTTCATTGATTGAAGCCTATGAAGATCCAATCCATCCCGAGCCGGTCAGCGCGGCTTTTCGTGGATATGGTTTGAGTCTGAAGCATAAGCACGTTCCGGAAATGCAACAACAGGCATTATTAACCTATCCCCCCTTATTCACGCCTTCTTACGGAAAATACCGGCAAGGAATAGTCCTGTATGTACCTCTGCATGTAAGACTTTTGCAGGCCGGTATCAGCGCGAAACAGATCCATGACTGCCTGTCTGAATTTTATTCAGACGCTGAGCACATCAATGTTATTCCAGTGGAACAGGCTGCAAAGGTGACGCAGTTAGACCCAGAATATTTGAATGGCACAAATTCTCTCGATATTTATGTGTTCGCCAATGAAGAGGCCGGACAAATTCTTTTGGCAGCGGTATTCGATAACCTCGGAAAAGGAGCCTCCCGCGCTGCAATACAGAATTTAAATATCATGTTAAATAATGTAAGCCAGTAAACACAGCACCAATTCCCCTCTCGTTTTTTTACGGAGGGGATTTGATGAAATATCAGCTTTGGAGAGACTGATCGGCAACCATCTAGATCCAGCGTCCCGCTTCGCTTAGGTGGCTTTTTTATGTATTGAGGGGGGGGGCAGAACAGCCACACTCAGTGGCCTATTCCGGCTGTTCCCTCAGCGACCACTCTTATTTGGTCAATTTAGCTGTCATATGGACGCCGTTATTGAAATGAGCGCTAGTGATTTTGTATGACGCACCCTGTTTAGCTGCCTGTGCTGCAATTTTAACTTCTGCGCTATCAAGAGTGGAAGCTGTAGCACTGACGCTCTGAGCAAAAGCACCGAAAGACATCATGGAGATGGCAGCAACAGCAACTAAAGTTTTGATGGATTTCATGGTCGTATTCCTTAAGTTATTTTGTTTGGTTTAGGGGGTTTTCCCTGATGTGATAAATGATATGACGACCATGAGATAATTAAAATCGAAACGATTTGCGTATTTTATTCAAAAAAAATGAACGATAATGGCGAGCGAAAGTGCAGTGCAGAGAGCGGGTGTTATGTTCAATCCTGCTGGGTGGTACAAAAGAAAAAAGCCCCGGAGGACTTTGAGTTACGCCGTTGGACGTTCGCTCCAGGAGTCATGAGCTAACAGATTACCGTTTTTGTACAGGTGAGTGATTTTCTCATAGTTCAGGGCAACTTCTCCATATGGCCTGTGCCTCGACAACCCCGTGTATCGTGCATCACCGGACTGACTGAAATCACCTTCACATTCTCCAGTGAGATCCGGTAATACTCCACTTCTTGTCCAGCATCGTTGATGTTGTAGAACCGGAACTCAGCAGATTTTAGCGTTTGGCCTGTCGCAGCTGCCTTAAAGGCGCAGAAACACCCCCACGTGCGTGGGGAAGACCGTTGTGGCCCCACCTCGCGATGGCGAGGATAGGAAACACCCCCACGTGCGTGGGGAAGACTCAGTAATCTTGGTCGTCGTGCCGCGCATGTGAGAAACACCCCCACGTGCGTGGGGAAGACTATCCATGCGGCGCTCTGCTCTGTCACCCATGAGAAACACCCCCACGTGCGTGGGGAAGACGATGTTCCGCCCCAAAGATGGATCGGATCCAAAGAAACACCCCCACGTGCGTGGGGAAGACCCATACGCTCATGCTGCATACTCCCGCTGGCAAGAAACACCCCCACGTGCGTGGGGAAGACCAGCGCTAGCAGCATAACGCCGATTGAGATGTAGAAACACCCCCACGTGCGTGGGGAAGACAAAATGAGGAACACGATATGATCCGCGATACTAGAAACACCCCCACGTGCGTGGGGAAGACTCGCGCCGCTTTGGTTGTCGATTCCCAGCATAAGAAACACCCCCACGTGCGTGGGGAAGACTCTGGAAGAAGATAGGGCGGGTACGTAAAAATAGAAACACCCCCACGTGCGTGGGGAAGACCAAGCCATCTGCGCTGCTCATCTGTCAGTGCCAGAAACACCCCCACGTGCGTGGGGAAGACTAGATTGACCCCTGAGCGCTCTGGTAGCTGTTGGAAACACCCCCACGTGCGTGGGGAAGACAGGTCACGAGTTCAAGTCTCGTCTGGGTGACCAGAAACACCCCCACGTGCGTGGGGAAGACCCTTTCAGCCTGCCCGGTAACGCCAGTTGATGAGAAACACCCCCACGTGCGTGGGGAAGACGTAGATCTCTCTACTCAAGATCAGGTGATGGTAGAAACACCCCCACGTGCGTGGGGAAGACGTGTGGGCAGTGGCTTTTTGCCTCTGTGTTTTAGAAACACCCCCACGTGCGTGGGGAAGACGGCTTGCCCCGCCAAAAAAGACGGGGCTCATGGGAAACACCCCCACGTGCGTGGGGAAGACCACTAACTGAGTGGGAAGCCGAGCAAGATCGAAGAAACACCCCCACGTGCGTGGGGAAGACAACCTTCAAAGTTGACTTCACAGGGGTCTAAAAGAAACACCCCCACGTGCGTGGGGAAGACCCTCGCATTCACCATCAATGGTGGAAAAATAATAGAAACACCCCCACGTGCGTGGGGAAGACGAACGGCATCCAGCAGCTCGCCACTACGCAGCGGAAACACCCCCACGTGCGTGGGGAAGACCATTAACGCCGGGCTTATGCCTGCGACAGCGTAGAAACACCCCCACGTGCGTGGGGAAGACTTAGGCGACATATCCGAACGGCACGCCGCTACCGGAAACACCCCCACGTGCGTGGGGAAGACTCTGTACGTCGCCCTCTGGGGTCTTAGCCATGGGAAACACCCCCACGTGCGTGGGGAAGACAATGGTGGCAGCTTTACCGCCAGTACGATACTAGAAACACCCCCACGTGCGTGGGGAAGACCTGAGGTTATTTAATATCAACGCCACCCGCTTGGAAACACCCCCACGTGCGTGGGGAAGACTACGCGCCATCGGCTGCTTGTTGCTCTGCTAGCAGAAACACCCCCACGTGCGTGGGGAAGACCGGGCTTGCATTAACGGCTTCGGGGTTAAAGTAGAAACACCCCCACGTGCGTGGGGAAGACGGGCGCGGTTTGTTTGTCCGGTCCGTCAGGCTGGAAACACCCCCACGTGCGTGGGGAAGACGCGTCAATTAATGCAGACAGCATGACCACTACAGAAACACCCCCACGTGCGTGGGGAAGACTTCGACGTCAGTTCCCTGAGTTCGCGCAGAATAGAAACACCCCCACGTGCGTGGGGAAGACACTCCAGTAATCTTCAATGGCAGCACCAAGGCGGAAACACCCCCACGTGCGTGGGGAAGACACCAATATATTGTGAAAGAGCGGTAATTAAAACACTATATTTGTGGATTATGAGGATTTCAGGGTTTCGATAATAAGTTGTAATCCACTGATATTAATGATCGGTTTCCTCACCTCTCCTTTGTAACGAATTTCGTAACCTGGCGGTTGAGGAATACTTCTAAACAGCATAAGACCTGACTCTGCTGGCGAATACTGCATCAAATAATCAACCACTGTTTGTGCGACAGAATCTTTCACACCCGATACGAACACATTCGGGCGAGGCTCTACGAACCAGAGTTTCATACGCCCACGAACTGCTGGTGGTAAGTCATTTGCGAGTACGACGAGCATATTTAACCCCCATCAACTCATTAACATCAGTTGTGATCTGATTGAGCAAATCAATGGCAATAACCCGCTTTCTGAATTCGTCGGAGACTTTGTGTTTATCATATCGGCCGGCCATTTCTCGAGAGAGAGAAAATGCCAAATCAATACACAGTTTTTCCTTGTAAAGGTCAGCTAAATCATACACAAACGGTAATGGACTGCCGGAATGAATAAATCCAATATGAGGAGAATATCCCATAGCGTGCACAGCCGAACATAATATGCCATAAAGCGCCGCATTGGTGGCGGTTAGCACTTGATTGGTTAAATCACTCAATTGAAACTTGCCTGGTGTGAACTGGCGTCCTTTCCAACCTACGCCATACTCTTCAGCTTTTTGCTGATACAACGCCCGTACCCGATTACCTTCCATCCCCATCATGCTGTTTAAACTCTTACCATCCAGTTCAGCATCGGGAAAACGTTTTGCAAACATCGTCCGGGCGATCTTAAGAGAAGACTCCTCATTACTGGCAAGAGCCATCTGTAATTTAAGATTGCGTGTATCGGCGGTGGGAAGAAAACCTGCAGCATAAAATAGCAGACTATCCTCTCCCACCCAGCAAACAGAGCAGTTAGCTGCAACTGCCGTTTTTATCGCTTCATGGGTCACTGTGGTGCCTGGGCCGAGTAGCAATGTGTTGATAGTTGCAACAGGTATCGGTACCACATTAGCCTCCGAGTCAACCCACTTAACGCTGCTGTCATCAATCTCTAATCGCCCACGTTCCAGATATAAGAAGGGATATTTGTCTTTTACCTGGGGCAATGATTCACGTGTCACCTTGACAAACAGTCGCTCTCCCTTAGCCATTAGCCGAACTCCAGCAATGTCACCCGTCGATCCCGATAACGCTTATGCTGGCCGAACTGCACGGGGACATCGTTTAAGGTAATAATATCGCCGTCGGCTTCCCCCTCAATGACCGCGTAGCTAAGTAACCGCTGTTTGTTATCTGCCAACGTTTTTGCCTGTTGCCAGGCAGCGTCAGTGTCCTCAAATAAACCCTGATAAATCAGCTCGGTTGGTACACAACTTTTGCGGCCCAGATACAAATCCCACACTGGATTTTGCAAAACGTCAGATAATGATTCCGCTTGCGTCTGAGGTACCTCCAATACCACGGCGAAAGCCGAGTCCTGCAAGTAGTAGCGATAGGTCATTTTGGTACCGCCACCAACAGCCTTTTTTCCATCAGACGTTTTAGGTATCAACAGACTTTGCCAAGGGTCACTGTCGTCGTAGCCACTCCCAACCATCTGGAAGTCGCACAAGGCGGGCTCACGTAGATAGGGCTGACCTTTACCATCAGTGCGGGCGTAAGACCGTACCTCCATGCTCAGGTTATTCATTTGTGCCAACCATTCGATTTCGGGGCCGCCAGCCCCTCGAGCACAACAAAGCAGGCCCAAGATGCCTGAGCGTGTTGGGAAGTTCAGTGTGTCGCGCACCCCAAACTTTGAGTCATGCCCCCAGGCTTGCAACGGCCCTTCAAGCCACAGGAGCATATATTGGGTAGATTTGCTCATCGTTATCTCCCTTACAGGTGAGACTGTAGATCGGCAATCAGGCTATCGATGCTGTATTCAAGGTGATCACCCCATTGATAGTCCCCTTGTTTGCCAAACAGCGAGCCAGATAGCTTTTCTTTTTTGTCGAGCCAGGTGTTAAGTTCATCTTTGCTGGGACGGAGGAAACCTTCGCCTTTACTTTTGACTGGTTGTTCAAAAGAAGCTTGCAGGCGTTGCCCTTTACGCACCAATACGCGAGCATATTCCCACGGGCAGGCACCAGATTGTGTTGTTTGACGTGCGCTTGGCACAGCGGCATACAACGCCTTTACAAAGGCCTCTACGGCAGTCTTAAAGTCAGAGCCCTCTCCCAACGTCTGTTCCAATTGGCCCAGGTCAAGGCTCACATAACGGTAGTAAGTTGCTGAGTTGTATTCCAAACTACCCATATGTGCAGAACCACTTTCATCTTCTGTTTTACAATCATCTACTGCGGTAAAAAACTCTATTTCGTTGGTTACTTTATGAGTTGAAATAGCATGAGCGAAGGATGCCGCCGCCTCAACATTCATATCTGGTGCTTTGGCGACCATACGTCCAAACAACGCTATATCCAGAGCATCCAAGGTTTTGTTAACGACTTTTTTGGACACTTTTACCAGATCTTTATCTTTCAGCTTCGATACTTCAAAACCATTTTCTTGCGCATATATGGCAAATGCTTTGGCTTCAGATTCGCTCAGAAATAACAAAGTATCGTCAGAAAAAAATGCCGCCATAGCCTCACCACAATGGGCCGCTTGCTCTTCGCTGGCACCGAGTGCCAGACACTCATTGGTCAACATAGCGGCTATCTTTTTACTGCGGATACCCAGCCTAATACCAAAGTCCGGCATAGCAAGACGTACTTCTCGTTTCCAGCATTGAGATGAAACACGAGCACGTGGCACGCCGCCGATGATGGCTGACTTGGGTGCACCCACATCATCACGGTTAAGACAGGTCACTGGGAATGATTGCAGGATGTGGAATTCAATGCGGGTATTTTTGTATAGGTTAGTCATAACATTGTCCTTGTAAAAGATGCTTTAACAATCAGGCGAATGGGTTATCAATGATGGGCACTATTTGCAATAAGCCGCAGCCAAACGCGCGCCCCTTGCCAATGCCATTTTTAAAACTATTGTGAAATTGCTGCAGGTTGGTCACGGTGAGTTGCCCCTGAATATGAGCTTTGCCAAGTGTGACCTGGCGACCAACCTTGTCTTGGAATTGCAGTACTTCAATGGCATCAACCTGTAGGGTTTGAGAGTCCACCTCAAACCCCCAACTATTGGCGGCGCGCTGTATAAACCATTGTGCGATCTCAGCACGGCCTTTTACCGCAACACGTTTACCACTCTGTTTATCCTTGCGTACCGGGTTCACCTGCACCTTGAAGCGATAGCGTGAATGAGCCAAAAACGCATCAGCGATTGGCCTGCTTACCACTTTACCGTATTGCCCTTCTACCTGTGTTGTTGGTTCTCGGTTTGAAACAATCAACACTTTGCGGCTATAAAAGTCCCCCCCTTGATCGGCATAAACAATACCGCTTTGGATATGGCTGTGTTTTTCAGTTTCAGTACGCTCATCAGAAAATAGGCTGTATACCACTCGGTGTAACGAATAGGCATCGGTCATTTTCAACGCCTTAACAGCTGTACGATCAAGGTGTAAGGCACTGGCAAATAGTTCAGTCATGTGTGGGCTCCGTTGCTGCTCCGTCCACTTCGGCGGTGCGACGATAGAACTCTTGCGCCCAACGAGCTCTAATCTGCTCCTGCCTATTACCTGAGTACCACAGCAATTGATCCAACAACTGAGCGAAATCAGGTGTCACACCTCGGCTTATCATCAGCGAAAGCAATGGCCGCAAAATACGACAAGTTTCACTTGCACTGGTACAGGCCAGCAGGCGGCGCAGGCGTGCTTTAGCCTGATCAGACTGGTTCCCCTCGTCAAAGCAGGCGGCAATCGCTGCCCCCAAGGGTAACTTGCCATTCGCCGTGGGCTTAGCTTTTGCCAGGGCGGCACCCACGATGCAATAGGGTAGCCGCTCCCACTCTTTTTCCAGATCAACACCAAAATGAGCCAGTAATTCCCAGCTTTGATATTCGGTTGCTGGGTTGTCGGCACGTTTGAGCCGAGCGGCAAAGCCGTTGTCCTTGTTGATGCCATCAATCACATAGCTGACGAATCGGTCTGCCCGGGATAGTTTGGCAGAGGTGTGGATTGCAGTGTCTTCCTTTGGCTGATCCATATAGGTTTTCTCCTTAGTCAGCTTTTAAATATTTGGAAAAGTTAGGGCGTGCTTGAGCCCAAGCATCCATTTGACGGGCACTATCGTTTGGGCAGATTTTGTCAAATACTTGGATAGCGTAAGTAGCGAAGGTTTTGCGTAAAGACAATAGATCTTCTGGATTACTCCCTTTGCTAAAGCAAGCATGAATTAATTGCTGAGAATGGCGCTCACACAACTGCCACATCCTTTTCTCCGCAATTAAAGAAACGTCTTTGGCTCGTGTCTTTTTTCTTACATCTGTGGGTTTAGGGTCACCGACTTGGTGAAAATATCTTTCAACAGATTTTTTTAAGTAGGAAGTAGCGACGCTAAGTTCAGCTATTTCAAACTTATACTGCTCGGTTTCTATATTCCCTAAGTAATCAGTGTGGATATCAAAATAAGATTCTATAAATTCATCACGCTGTTTGACAGATTGATCACCAGAATTAGAGGTGACTTTTATTCCCCCAACCCATACAGTCAAAACTCTTGATTCTTTCTTGATGCGCCGTTTTACCCAATTTAAACCTACACACTCAACTCCATTCGATGATGAATATGATAACCATGATGATAAATCCCTCCAGGGTTTTTTATCAAGATTGACATAAATTGGCCTTGGCACAGCGTCAGATTGATTGATAAGTAGAGATGTTTCCAGCCAACCATCGGCAACTTTGGGATATTGAATTCCATCCATATAGTAAATATCTCCATCTTGCAGTAGAGCAAAACGGGATAAGGCAATAAGAGTTGCCATATACGTTTTTGAATACTTCTCGCTCGATACATCTGATTCTTTTTCAGGCATCGCCTCCCAAGGCGGATGGCCAACACCACTCCATACAACTCTTTCAGCAATTTGTTCCGTTGAGAAAAGATTAAACCAAATGGATTCAAGTAGTGTTTCAGTAAACCCAAAGCAGTGCAAGTTACCAACAAAACCGCCTAAACTTGGCCCGGCAGGTGCTGAATACTGAGCACTAAGTAATTTACCAGAAAGGTTTGTAATATTACTTTCAACTCTTTTTCCCCCAAAAGAAAAGTTCATTATCAATATAATAAATATCGCCAAATCCTGATTGTTAATATCTTGGGGACTTAGGGTTTGAAAAAGAATGGTATTATTACCAGCCCATATATCAGGGTAATATCCAGCACCTATGGGCTTCGGTTTGCTAGAAGATTCAATCTCTAATATTTTTGATTTGGTATTAGCAAGTAAAATTTTTTCTGAGGCTCTCCTGTCTATTAAGGTTTTTATAGCAGGCATCTGTAAAAATGGCCGTTCACCATATAGAAAAAATCGGTCATGCCATTTCTCAAGATAGTTTAGACACTTATCCGCCATGCCCTGCCAGCCCATATGTTTCCAGTCATCGTCATCATCGGGTGTTGCAGCGGACTGAGCGATAGCTAATAACAATTTGGTGATGGCAATTTTCTGAACAGGGTTACCCCCTAAAGCACGTAATTGCGAGTTACTAAAGATCTCTTTCAGACTAACACGGCCCACATCCGCAACCGGTATCCAGGGCTCATCAATCAAGTTAAAGCGGTTTTCCATCGTTTATTCCTTATTGGAAATGGCACGGAAGCCAAGATCTTCACGGTATTCAAGCAGGTATTTATCACCAGCCGGGTAGCCATCCTGAGTGAGCAATTCTCCCGTTTTGCTGACGATGGCAATACGCAGCAAAGCTTCGTCGTCCTCTGGTCGGCCAAGATAAAACACCTCATTCAGATGCAGTTTTTCCAGCTCATGTTTCGTGTTTTTGGGTGGGCAATAAGCCGGGTTGACTCGTACTAATTGCTGGTTAAGTGCTACAGCCAGTTTGCGCCACTCTGCCTTGGTCAGGCGATGGCGGCTATGCGGCAAGGTTAATTCGCTGCCATCAAGTAAACGGATATAGGTCGTTCCATCTTGTGAGCGTAAATTACACAGTAACAACAAATCATGGGTATCCTGGTCGCTATAGCGAGTGTCCGCTTTGTGCTCAGGCAATGTTTTGCCACCTTTGGACAAAGTGAGTTTGGCGAGGGCTTGTTGGGCCTGCTCGCCAGTACGGAACCGGCTGCCGTTTTTCAATTCGTGTAACAGGCTAGCCCATTGTGCGCTTTCCGTTCGCTCGACATAAGTTTGATCAATTAAAGGGCGAATGCCTGATGGTAAGCAGACTGACTGCATATCTTTCCAGACTTCAAGGCTGCGGCACAACACATACGGCGAGTACACCATGGCGCTTTTGCCAAAAGCAGAGTGAGGATTAGCCAGTGCACACTCCAGCGTTGGGGCCAACAACCAGCATTCTGGTTTGGCGCTGGAATGACGTGGGGTGTCTGCGTGCCGCCAAAGGCGGCCAAGACGCTGTAGCAACATATCGGTGGGTGCAAAGCGAGTTATCAGAAAGTCAGCATCAATGTCGAGTGACTGTTCCAGTACCTGTGTACCCACCAGAATGCGTCCACAGTTTGCACGTTGGGGCCATCCGGCCCGGCCATAGAGGTTTACCCAAAGATCTTCGTTGATGGCACGGTGTTGGGGGGTAAAACGCGAATGAAGCAAGCCCGTTTCGCACCCCGCCTGTATCGCACGACTGGCGATATCAAGATACCGCTGTTGTGCTTCAGCAACGGTGTTTTCAATCCATAAGACTTGTTGGCCCTGAGCTGCCCGTTTAAGTGCTTCTTCCAGTGCTTGTTCATTTTTATCGCACATTTGAAGTATTACTGGAGGATTGTCTACAGTCGGTACTCCTACTTCAACCAGCTGATTTTGTTCCCCCACCGCAGCTACAGCCGTAACCAGTGGGTAAGCTGTGCTGGTTGTAGCCTGTTGTAATAGTGCTTCACGTCGAGCCTGACTCAGGGTCGCACTGAGAATAATCACGGTGCAGTCTATCTGCCGCAGAAACGCCACCAGTTCGTTGAGAATAGTTCCCGTGTAGAGATCATAGCTATGCACTTCATCCAGGATGACGACCTTGCCAGCCAGACCAAAAGCTCTGACAAAACCATGTTTGACGTTCATAACCGCCATTAACGCCTGATCAATGGTGCCGACGGCAAATGGAGCCAGTAAGCCGCGCTTATTTTGGTTGAACCAAGAACCGCCAGGGCAGCCTTCTTCCCCTATTTCAGTATCCAGCAACCAGGCACCAGAGTGCAGCAACAAGCCCCGTTGAGGGGTTGCTGAACTAATGATTTGCTCCAAAAAGGCATTGAAGCGATCGTAAATCTTGTTGGAAGTTAATTGAGTTGGCAGCGCAAAATAAATACCCGTCACTTTTTCCTGTGCCAATAACTGATAAGCGGCATACAAAGCAGCCTCGGTCTTTCCCATGCCCATCTGGGCTTCAAGAATATATACCCCTGGTCCCGATACCTGTTCCACAAACAATGATTGCGGCTCACGCAGTTGCATCGCTAGATTGATGGGATCAAAGACTTCAGCGAAAGAGAGTCCGTTGCGAATAATAGGCTTGATAAAACCAGCATCATTCAAGGCGGCCGTGATATTTGGCCGCCAATCTTCATCAGGGTTTTCAAAAAAACCACCAGAGCCAATCCAGTCAGAGACAGAAGTCAACCCAGCGACAACACGTGCCTGAGCTGCGGAATCAAACTTCGGCCAGTCCGATTGAAAGCATTCTTTTAGCGCGACCACCAGTTTTTTGCGTTCGTCAAACCAGTTGGGGCCGCCAAAGACATCTGCGTTGCCGCGTTTATCATCAACCGACGGGTTAAAACCATGGTGTTGACCGAGGATTTCGGCAACATATTTCGGTACTCCAAGATCTTCCGCTGTGGCCTGGCTGACTCCGGCATGTCCACCCCATTGTTGCTCTAGTTTGGGGTTTACTCCAGCCAACTCCGGCATCCTTGTGTAGTCGATACCGCAAGCTGAAAGGATCTTTGCCACAAAAGTCGGGCTGACCTTGCCGATATCATGACTGCCGGCTGCCATTTCACTCCCTTTCGGAAATAAACGGTATTGCATAGGTTGTGGGAAACGCGATATCAGTTGGCGAGCAACTTCACCTACAATCTGGCAGTGGCTCAGCACCGAACGCCCTTGAATCGAGGTTCCATCACTTAGCATCCGTGTTTTAGCCGGGCACTTTTCGAAGCAAATTGCAGAGGCTATATTGTCGGTTTGCGCAGGCGATTTTGTTGAGAATCTCACTATTAATCATCCTTACCTAAAGGCGTTTATCCACGGACGTTAAACTGATTTCATAAGACATAGCCAAATAAGGTTTGTCATTGGAGTGAGAGCTTGCTACTAATAAAAACCCTTCACAATACTGTACAGAAATTCAGGTTAACTGAGATTACTAATCTATTACCTACACACTCACCAACTGTTAAAAAGCCATTGCTTGATGTCATCTCTGTTTACCAACACCAGTTGTTGAGCTTCGGGTTTTCCGTCAAGATATTTAGTGTTCACCTGCAATTCTTTCAGTAAGTAATCGGCAAGGGCTGCACGGGTTTTTATATGAAGTTGGTTATTTTCCATTTGGTAGTCGTTGGCGAGAACTTCTCGTTGGGCGAGAGTTAACCTCGGATCAGGTGATAGTATTAATGTGACATAAGTCTGCCAGGCTTCATCTTGAACGATGGAGTGGGGCGATGAACCTTCAATTGCTGCATTCTCACGGAACCGACTCAAAACAAGGTCACGAAATCCTTGAGATTTCTCACAATATCCACGGACATGGAAGCGGCTTCCCGCTTTGATAATGCTGTGTGGACTGAAAATCCGCCCCTCACTTTCGGGATTAGACAAGGATATATAGTTCACTTCTATTCGTAAGTGTTGATGAATAGCTTTCATTAAAGTCGTAATGACTTGACGTGGTACTTTGCGTTCAGGTAATTCAAGTCGAGTTACACAGGAATTGAGTAATCGGGGAGCCAATATAAAATAGCCGGTTTCAAGCCAGGCAAGAAAATCATCTAACCCACCATGAAAATATTGAGGCTGTTTATCATCAGCAAAGGCGTAATGTGCTTTATCTAGCTTAAGGAGGTGATTGGGGTGTAAATTTTGATAGTGAACAATGTCTTTGTAGGCCTGTTGTCGGGTTATGCTGAACTGATTTTCAAGATCTCTATTACGTACTTCTCCCATCCAAAAGGCCAGCATCTCCAAAAATGCGAATCGTTCGTGAGCTAGCTTGGCACTACTCATATGCCCTCCATGGAACATCGAACCTCATGCGAGGTCAACTACAGCATAACTGGTTATTATGCACTGTGAATAAGGCGAACTTTTGATCGCCATTAGAAACTGAATACACTTTTTATGACCGAACAGTGGCGTAGCGTGGTAAAGCCAGACTATCCTTGAGGTGAATCACCCTTGTTTTCTTGGCTCATTATTAGCCGTGAATATAGGCTAAAAACTTTTACGAAGCTAAACTATACCAGCCTAAAAATCAACCTACAGCATCAATTTGGGAACCAATACATTAGCTTCACCACATACAAGAGAAAAAATCTCACTCAGTGGTGACTGCAACTGAACAAACGATAGCCGTCATTAAAGACTTTCGTTCTGACCTTGGCCAGGTAACCGATTTGGTCCAATCAGTCGCCTGGATAAATAGCAGCCCGAATAATTTCTGGCTAGCAAGACGTATTACCAGTAAGCACCCAGTCTTCAAATAGACAAATACCATTAAATTGTCTACCATAAGACCAACTGATTCACCAATAGGAACCAGGAGAATGAGATGAAAAAGCATCTCAACACCGTTGCTAAAACCAATGCTAATCGTGACCTAGTGGCGGTGAGGGCGGCGATGGAAATTATGGATAAATGGGGCTGTACGGCGGAGCAGCAACAAAATATTCTGCAACTCTCTAAGGCTACGTTCTACAAGTACCGCCATGGGGAAACTAAAACCGCTTCGTTGAGCCATGACCAACTGACCCGAATCAGTTATCTGCTGAATATCCATTCCGCCCTGCGTATTGTGTTCAACAACCCAGAGAACATTTACGGTTTTATGACCATGAAGAACCATAATCCCTTCTTCAATGGCACTACCCCGCTCTCGTTGATCGAAAACGGTGAGTTTGGTCATCTACATGAAGTGGCTAAACGTGTCGATGTACTGCGTGGCGGGTTGGTCGGATGATCCACCCCGAGATCCCGCGCACCGCTGTCGTGCCGCTGCGTGGCTATCGCCTGATCCATACTAAATACCCAGCGGTTTCGGTGTTTGCTGACGTCGCCAGCCCGGAAGAGTTCGATATTCTGTTTGAGATCCAACAAATCACCAATCCACGCTTGGCAAACCAAGTGGGGAATCTCAATTTGCTGGCACGTGAAGAGTGGGTATTGGGGATTCCGGGGGCGCACTACGCCATGGCCGCCTTTACCCACGTCAACCCTGACGGGAGCCGTTTTTCCAATGGCGACTACGGGGTCTACTACATCGCAGAGAGCAAAAAGACCGCCATTGCTGAAGTGTCCTATCACTGTGAACGCTACTGGCGCAAGGTGCCCGAGCTTAAGTTTGAATGCTTCGAATACCGCTGCCTGAACACTGAGCTCAGTGATTCTACATTTGCCGATATCACCAATCTGCCGCTGGAACACCCCTACTATCACTCAACGGACTACCGAGCTGCACAACAATTAGGGGCGGAGTTGCGTAGCGCCCATGAGATTGGCATCACCTATCGTTCCGTGCGCCATCCCGGGGGGATCTGCTGGGGGCTATTTACCCCCAGAACCCTCACCCGCATTGTTCCTTCTTCCCTACACCAGATTATCTGGGATAACGGCATTATCTCCGTCAATCAGATTACTCGCGGTTAAGTTTATCAAGCAGTTAACCGCGAGTAGCGGTATCAGCATGAAAATTTTCTTGAAAAATTAAATTAATGAAATTAAATTAATGTCATTAATTTAATTTTCAACTCTAGGAACTCTATTGTGGCTCGCCCTCTTAAACAGCAGTCTCTTGATATCCCTCGTCGAGCAATAGAGGTGGCAATTGAATTGCTTTCGGAAAAAGACGCCTCAAGCATCACGATGGCGGAAATTGCCAATAGAATCGGTTGTCGTGGCCCTGCGCTTTACAACCATTTTCGTAATCGTAACGCTTTGCTTAGGGCGGTACATGATGAAGGCTTTCAGCGGCTTTATTCCCATAAGCTTGGTCTGCTAACACGCCATAAAAATGACGCCCTAGCACGCCTTCGAGAAGGTGGGGAGGCCTATCTCATTTTTGCCGCTGAAAATCCCGCGTTGTACCGCTTGATGTTTTTCCCTCCCCAAATAGAAGAAATAGATACCCAACCCTTTTCTGCTGATCCAGCACAAAAAGCACTGACATTGCTACGTAATAACGTCATAGAAATTCAGCAAATGGGCTATTTACCAGAACAAGATTCAAATGATGTTGCGTTTACTCTTTGGTCCACTGTCCATGGCGCAGCTCTTCTGATGGCACAACAGCGAACCCCTGATGTAGGGCTTAACGCTGAATTGCTGGCAAAAAACACCGTGAATACATTGATGCTTTTGATTGAAAAAACCCGATCCACTTAAGGAATAGACAACATGCGTAAAGGACTTATGATCACAGCGACTCTGTTCATCCTCTTCATTATGATTGCTGGCTTTATCGGGGTGAACGCAATATTAACAGAACGGGAAATCGCCACTTTTGCAAAGCAAGTACGTGATAGCGCGGACTCTCGTGCGGTCACTATTAAGACGGATAGCCCTGAATTCATGTCATTACCCGAACCCGTACAGCGCTATTTTAAATTTGTTTTTCGTGGTAGCCAGCAACCATTGCGCTATGTTGAATTGACCATGGAAGGCGACTTTCGCAGACCATTGACTACCCAATTCACACCAATGGAGGCAACGCAAACCATCGCAATCCACTCCCCCTCATTACTTTTCACGGGTACGACGCCCATTTTTTTAGGTGTCTGGGCAAAGGCTTACGATGCTTTTTATGATGGGGAAATGACGATGAAAGCGAAAATAATGTCAACGTTCACCGTTGTTAGCGAGCATGAAAGCCCTGAGCTTAATCGTATTTCGTTAAGACGCTGGTTGCTAGAAAGCCCTCTTTACCCGCAAGCGTTATTACCAGGGGGAGTTGTACGCTGGGAGGCTATCAACGCCAATCAAGCTCGTGCGATTGTTTCAGCGCAAGGAATCAGTGCTTCTCTGGTTGCCACATTCAGGGAAGACGGTAGCTTAGAACGTTTTAACGCAGAGCAAGATGGTGATTTGACAACCCCTTATCACGGCTCCGGTGAGCAAGTGGTCCGCACTGATTATCGCCTAGTGAATGACATGATGATTCCATTTGGTTTCGTCATATCTCGTGTTGCAGGTGGCAAAGACTATCCATTTTGGCAAGGCAAAATAACAGATATTAACTTTTATCATTAAGATGGTGGTTAAATGGTCGAGCGGCATCAACAATTAGGGGCCAAATAGGAGCATGCAGTAAAGCCTGACGGTTAGCTGAATGTAAGAAGTGAGCACTCACTGGGGCTTTGAGGTTCGAGCCCCAATTTGCGGTAACGACTGTGTTCTTATATTCCCCAGAACATGAGATTGATGGCATTCTTAATCTCGTCTGCATAGGAGCTAAGATCGATGATAGCCTCCCCCGTTACATTAGCAGAGACACTTGCCAGTTCGGTTGTCATCACGCGGTAATCTTCACCGTCAATACTGACCAAAGGAAACAGTGAGTGATTCACCTTCTCAGAAAGGTGATGAGATTCAATAAGTGGTATAACCATGCGCCGCCTCGGCGTATCAACAAGATCACTTTGTACATCAACAAATAGTTTGTAATGACTTGCCCGTTGGTATTTATAAACAATAAATTGCATATCACCAGTTCCTGTTATCCTCAGCAAACGAGCCATGTTGCTCGATAAAAATTGCAACTTCTTCCATGCCTTCACGGTTATCCGCTTGCCATTGCTCGGTCTTTATCTTACGAGCCTCTTTGCCTATGGTGTCGTTAACCAGACCAGAAATATTTATTCCAGCAGAAATAAGCACCTGATAATTATCTTTATCTACGGTAACACTGACTCTGTGCTTCATAGTACCCCCCTCAGTATGTATTTTCAGTATATACTGAAGGTAATCAGCAAGCAATGGACTGAGATGAGCGCGGAAAGTCGCAGAATAATGGGGGAGATCAACCAAGAGGCCAGTAGCAGCCTCTTGGATTAAGTGTCTCGGGGGTTAAAAGCGGTTAAAGGGCGCGGAATACGCCACCAGCCCATTGGCGCCATGCAGAGCATCTTCAGCCAACGGGTAAACCTGAAATGCGGCTTCGGTTCCCGGCCAGCGGCAGTGTAGATCATACGGAGCGGCAGCTTTAAAGCCAAAACGCCCGTAGTAGGCGGGGTCCCCCAGTACTACCACTGCGGCATAGCTGAACTCGTTGAGTGCATCCAGCCCTTCATAAACCAACTTTTCTGCCAACCCCTGGCGGCGTTGATCTTCTGCCACCGCTAAGGGAGCCAGAGCCACCCATAAACGGTCCTCTCCGGCAACTTCAACCGGGCTGAAAGCGGCATAACCCACCACGCCCCCTTGTTCATCGGTAGCGACAACCCCTAACGTCAGTAAGCCATCCTCACGCAGTTGTCGTACCAGGTCCGCTTCATCATCCCGGCCAAATGCGTCACGCAGTAAAGCATCAATGCCTGCTGCATCCACCGGTATCTCAACACGGACTAACATGGCTGCACCACACGGGAAGCGTACACCGTGTCCTCTTGCAGACCCGCCTCAACAAAATCAGCCAACTGTAACAGCCCAATGCGCAACGGCGCTGGCATCGCATCAAGATCGATGGCGTCCATCAGGTTTTTAACATAGAGTCCCAATTCCGTATCTCCTTCAATCTGCAACCGGCGCTGGAAAAACAGCGTGTCGGGATCTTGCTTACGGGCAGCAATCAAGATCAGATCGTTGGCTTCACCACTGAAGCTCACATCAGCCTTCGCCTGTTGGCTCACCACCAGCTTATCGTTCTCTACGGTCATAAACCATTGTAGCGCCAGGTCGCGCACTTCAATTTTCAACCAGCGTGATTCAAGAAATGCCAAATCGCCATCGGCCAGCGCTTGGCGAAATTGCCAGCCCAGCAATTGTTCCAAAAGCTGGCGCTGCAGAGCAAATGGCGTGAATTTTAGTGGCACACGTAATAGTGACGGCCCTTGGCGCACAATGCGCGCTCGTAGTTTTTCCAACACGTTCACTCACTCCTTTCCACTCAATTTTAGATTATTTTGCCACATTAATGCCCCAGATAACCGATCTATCCACAGAATCATTCACGGCAAGGGGGATAAAACCCGTCATCAAGGTGGTTTTGTAGCGCTGACACCCTTTCTATCATCAATCAATACGCCAGAAACTGCCCCAAATCAAAGCCTGTTAACTTCGGGTTTACTAGAATTAGCCTCCCGCAATATGAATGAACTTGGGTATATCCCCTTCATCCTTCAAGTTGCTTGGGTGTTAGCTGCACTCGTTCACCCTAGTCACATAGTTGGCTATGCTCCTAGGGATTCTCTCGATTGCCGCCTACAAGCAACACGAATGAGTTTGGGTATAACTCCGCCACCGGATAATCATGTTGACCGGCAACATTTATCACCACGTGTCCCTCGCTGGGTACACGGCTGAATCAGGATAGACCTATGGAGCTGCTTTGCCCCGCCGGTAATCTGCCAGCATTGAAAGCTGCAGTAGATAATGGCGCAGATGCAATTTATATCGGCCTGAAAGACGATACCAACGCACGCCACTTCGCCGGGTTGAACTTTACCGAAAAAAAGTTACAGGAAGCCGTCGACTATGTACATCGGCATGGTCGCAAATTACACATCGCCATCAATACCTTTGCCCACCCGGATGGGTATGTCCGCTGGCAGCGCGCTGTGGATATCGCAGCACAATTGGGAGCAGATGCGCTGATTCTGGCTGACTTGGCGATGCTGGAATACGCCGCTGAACGTTACCCGCAGGTGGAACGCCATGTCTCGGTGCAAGCCTCTGCCACCAACGAAGAAGCCATTCGCTTTTATCAGCGCCACTTTGATGTCGCCCGAGTGGTGTTGCCGCGCGTGCTTTCCATGCATCAGGTCAAGCAATTGTCGCGTACCAGCCCGGTGCCGTTAGAGGTTTTTGCCTTTGGTAGCTTATGCATCATGGCTGAAGGGCGCTGTTACCTTTCTTCTTATTTGACCGGTGAATCCCCCAATACCATTGGTGCCTGCTCCCCGGCGCGCTTTGTACGCTGGCAACAAACTGCACAAGGGATGGAGTCGCGGCTGAATAATGTGCTGATTGATCGCTATCAGGATGGCGAAAATGCCGGTTATCCAACGCTGTGTAAAGGCCGCTATCTGGTGGATAACGTGCTTTATCACCCACTGGAAGAACCTACCAGCCTCAATACGCTGGAATTGTTACCAGAGCTGTTGGCCGCCAATATTGCGTCGGTGAAAATTGAAGGCCGCCAACGCAGCCCAGCCTATGTCAGCCAAGTGGCACGGGTTTGGCGTCAGGCGATTGATCGCTGTATCGCCAATCCGGCCACCTATCAGCCAGACGCCGCCTGGATGGAAACGCTCGGTGCAATGTCAGAAGGGACCCAAACCACATTGGGCGCCTATCACCGCAAATGGCAGTAGTGAGAGAAACCATGAAATATGCATTAGGCCCAGTGCTCTACTACTGGCCAAAAACCGAGGTGGAAGCCTTTTATCAGCAAGCCGTTAATAGCAGCGCCGATATTATCTATCTGGGCGAATCTGTCTGCACCAAACGGCGTGAGATGAAAGTCACCGAATGGCTAGCGTTGGCCCAGGAGATCGCCAAATCCGGTAAGCAGGTGGTGATATCCACGCTAGCACTGTTGCAGGCCCCTTCGGAATTGAACGAATTAAAGCGTTATGTGGAAAATGGCCAATTTCTGATTGAAGCCAATGATCTCGGTACTGTGAATATGGCGGCGGAACGCGGTCTGCCGTTTGTCGCCGGGCACGCGCTCAATTGTTACAACGGCTATACGCTACGTCTGTTACACAAACAAGGCATGATACGTTGGTGTATGCCGGTGGAGTTGTCTCGCGACTGGCTAGCCAACTTGCTGCAACAATGTGATGAGCTGGGGTTCCGCCAGCAGTTTGAAGTAGAAGTGCTCAGCTATGGTCACCTGCCGTTGGCTTACTCCGCGCGCTGTTTTACCGCTCGCTCAGAAAACAGGGGCAAAGACGAATGTGAAACCTGCTGCATTAAATATCCCCAGGGCAGAGTGGTTAACTCACAAGAGAATCAACAGGTGTTCGTGCTCAATGGTATTCAAACCCTAAGTGGTTACTGTTACAACCTGGGCAATGAACTCGCCGGTATGCAGGGATTGGTGGATGTGGTGCGCCTGTCACCAGAAAATGTGGAGACGCTGGCCTTGATTGACCGTTTCCGCGCTAACGAGCAAGGTCAACAACCCTTGGCATTAACCGAGCACGCGCAATGTAATGGCTACTGGCGGCGCGTTGCCGGGTTAGAGTTGGTGCAGTAAGGCCTCTCCAATACTCAAAATGCTCAGGGGGCCAGAAACCACTGGCCCCCTGATGCCACTCAGTTGATTCGATCAGCGCTGGATCAAATAACGAATGGTTGGCCCATCCTGCTGAATGTCCAATACGGTGTAACCGTGGTTACGCGCATCCAGTGGGATATTGTTAATCGACTGCGGACAATCGCTAATCACTTCCAGTATTTCACCCGCTTTAAGCTGTGGCATCGCCTCTAATGTGGCAACCGCCGGGTAGGGGCAAGGTTCTCCCACCATATCCAGGCGATAATCCGGCACTATTTCAGCCTGTTTCATCCTTCACTCCTTAAATTCACCGTCTGGGTGTCGTGTTTGTTACGGAAAAAGCGTTTCTCCCACCACAGCATGGCGGCAAAAGCGATGGCCAACATCAGGTAAGTAACCAACAACCCGCCAATCGGCCCAAAGGCTTCCAGCAGGTTAACCTTGCTATAATTAGTCGCCAGTGCAGGTGCCAGGTCATCCCAAAAATAGGCCAGTAGCGTAGCACCGATAATATTGCCGAAGCCGACCCACCAGTAATGAACTTGCCCTTCAACCGCACGATACATCCAGCCAGTTTCACAGCCACCCGCCAGGACAATACCGAAGCCAAACAGCAGGCCACCTAACACGGCATTTGGCCCTGCCCACATGATTTTGGGCGCAACCCCCAACTGCACGTAACTGAAGATACCAATGGCACTCACCACCATCCCCAGAATTATCGCCTTGGCCATATGGGTGCGCCCTGTGATCCACAGGTCACGAAATGCCGAAGTAAAGCAGATCTGGGCCCGTTCAATCAACAAACCGAACCCTATGCCAAACAGCATAGCGATACCCAACTTGGGTGCATCAAACAGTGTCCATAATGACCAGGCCAGCGCGAGGAAAAAAATCGCCATCCCCAAGCGAAAGCGGTAGCGAGCCTGCTGAGGTTTTTGCGTCAGTGGAGAGGCAGTATTCACTTTTTGCAATTTGAGCGGAATACGAAACATCGGCAGCAGGGTGAATTTAGCGCCAAAATAAGAGCCTGCTGCGGTTGCCAGTGCAAAGAACCAGGCATGTAGTGAGAACTGCGGAATACCGGTAAAAAAGGCGGCCAGATTACACCCCATGGCCAGGCGTGCACCAAACCCCGCTATGATGCCCCCCAGCAACGCTTGCGCAATGCGAATACGGTGCTGCGGCATACGTAATTTAACATTGTTGGCCCATAATGCCGCTGCGATACAACCGGCAAACATGCCAATAATCATCCGCCCATCAATGCGTTCCAGTGGCGTCCCTTGCAAGCCGATGACCTTGAAGTAGCCCCACTGTTCAGGATGGAAACCCAACCCCTGCAATAGATGCCCGCCCCAACGCGTGAATTCGCCCGTCACGGCCCAGAAAGTACCAGTCAGACCGAAATAATAAGTCGAGAGCAGCCCTGCGGCGATCACCGCCGGCAACGGTGCCCAAAATCGTACCAGGTACTGAGATTTGAATTGCTGCCAGTGCATGGCATCTCCTACGCATATCAGACGACAAAAACCCGGCAATAATACGCCACTTTGTTTTATTCGCGGTTGTTCAGGCGAAAAAAAACCAGCTAGAAAGCTGGTTTTCTGAGGATAATCACCAAATCAATGATTATGCATCACCAAAACGGCGACGTGGTGTGCTAGGTGCGGCATCGCTACGGCGTGGCGCCGGCTTGCCATCGCGGTTGAAATTACCACCACGACGTTCACCACCTGCATTACCACCTGCATTGCCACCTTCACGGCGCTCACCAAAAGAGCGGCGTGGAGCAGCAGGAGCACCATCACGACGCTCACGGCGTTCATGAGGTTGTGCATCACCAAGCAGTTGCATGTTCATCGGTTTATTCAGAATGCGGGTACGAGTGAAGTGATTCAGGATCTCGCCCGGCATACCTTTTGGCAACTCAATGGTTGAGTGAGAAGCAAACAACTTGATGTTACCGATGTAACGGCTGCTGATGTCGCCTTCGTTAGCAATCGCGCCAACGATATGACGAACTTCCACACCGTCATCACGGCCCACTTCAATGCGATACAACTGCATTTCACCCACGTCACGGCGCTCACGACGTGGACGATCGCCACCTTCGCGGCTATCTGGACGAGCATCACGACGACCACGGTCAGCACGGTCACCACGACCACGATCATCACGGTCATTGAACTCACGACGCTGACGCGGTTTGAATACCGGATCAGGTGGCAGGATCAACGGACGCTCACCCTGTGCCATTTTCAGCAAAGCGGCGGCCAAGGTTTCCATCTCCAGCTCTTCAGCCGGTTGCAGCTTAGCCAACAGCGCACGGTACATATCCAGATCACTGCTTTCCAGTTGTTGCTGTACTTTGGCTGCGAACTTAGCCAGACGGCGTTCACCCAAAAGCGCTGCATTCGGCAGTTCCACTTCAGGGATGGTCAGCTTCATGGTGTGTTCAATGTTACGCAGCAAGCGGCGCTCACGGTTTTCCACGAACAACAATGCGCGGCCAGCACGGCCTGCACGGCCAGTACGACCAATACGGTGAACGTAAGACTCTGAATCCATAGGGATATCATAGTTTACTACCAGGCTGATACGCTCAACATCCAAGCCACGAGCAGCAACGTCGGTGGCGATCAGAATATTCAAGCGACCATCTTTCAAACGCTCCAGTGTCTGCTCACGCAGTGCCTGGTTCATGTCGCCGTTGAGTGCTGCACTGTTGTAGCCGCTGCGCTCCAAGGCTTCCGCCACTTCCAGCGTGGCATTTTTGGTACGCACGAAGATGATCGCTGCGTCAAAATCTTCAGATTCCAGGAAACGCACCAGCGCTTCGTTCTTACGCATACCTTGCACCGTCCAGTAACTCTGGCTGATGTCCGGGCGAGTGGTCACGTTAGATTGGATGCGAACTTCCTGCGGATCTTTCATAAAACGGCGTGTAATACGGCGGATCGCTTCCGGCATGGTGGCAGAAAACAGAGCGGTCTGATGTTCCGCTGGGATCTGCGCCATAATGGTTTCTACGTCTTCAATAAAGCCCATGCGTAGCATTTCATCGGCTTCATCCAGCACCAGACCTTTCAAGCTGGAAAGGTTCAAGGTACCACGCTTGAGGTGATCCAACAGGCGGCCAGGCGTACCGACCACAATTTGTGGCCCTTGGCGCAAAGCGCGCAATTGTACGTCATAACGCTGGCCACCGTACAAGGCGACAACATTGACGCCATGCATATGTTTGGCGAAATCAGCCATGGCTTCAGAAACCTGAACGGCCAGTTCGCGTGTCGGTGCCAACACCAGAATTTGTGGTGCTTTTAACGCCGCATCCAAGTTATGCAGCAGGGGCAGCGAGAACGCTGCAGTTTTGCCGCTACCAGTCTGGGCCATACCCAGCACATCGCGGCCATTTAACAGGTGAGGAATACACTCAGCCTGAATCGGTGATGGTTTTTCATAGCCCAAATCAGTCAGGGCAGCAATGATCGGTGCAGATAGGCCCAGATCAGCAAAAGAAGTTTCAAACTCAGTAGTCATGTAAACGTGTCTCATTAATGATGGCAGCCAGTTTACATAACTCGTCGAGAAAACTTTCAGTCGTTTTCATTTAAAAGTGTGAACCGGCTCAAATTTGTTTATAAAACAGACAAAAAGCCCTCGCCCGCCAAGGCGATAATTTTTGGTCAAAAACCAATGTATCTCAGGCTGAGATCCTCTATTTTCCAGGCTGTGCGTTAGCGGCAACTCGAAATTTATTGGATATAGTGTCTGTCAGCTATTGTTGGTCGGATTCCGATAGGTCGTCTTGTTCTTGGCCCAGTAGAGCCAATTCCAACAATGCATAGCGGTGCTCAACAAAGTTATGAACGTTGTTAGCTACCGTCAGTTTGAACAACGCTGTAGCGCTGTCCTTATCCCCCAGACTTAGGTAATACTTACCTAAATAGAAGTTTGTTTCACTGAGATGTTCAGCGAGCGAAGTGTTATCCGTTGTATCTGCCTTGAGTCTTTCCATCAGCGTGCTTTCACTGATTTTACCCAGGTAGAATTCGACAATATTCCATCCCCATTGCCCTCTGTCCGCTTTATCATAACGCTGCTGGAGCGAAACGCTGGCTGCCTTGGGATCAACACTTCTTTCCACCAGGTAAAGCCATAACGAACGGAAGGGATCGTTTGGGTCGTCTTGATAAAACGCCTGCAGATCATCCTGCGCCAACAGGAAGCGGCCACCATAATACAGTGCAATGCCCCGGTTTAAACGCGCGTAGTTGTAAGTTGGATCAAGCTCTAGTACAGAATCAAACGCTTCATACGCGGCATCAAAATTGCCTGCCTGCGTGAAGTAAATGCCAAGATAGTTAAAAACTTCCGGCATATCAGGACGTATCGCCAGCGCTTGCGAAAAATCGTTGCGCGCTAGAGCACGTAGCCCGAGGCTATCATACAGCACTCCGCGCTCATATAAAAGCTGTGCGCGTTCATCATTAGTCAGTGCTTGGCTGGCAAGTATCTGTTCCATGCGCGCCAAGATCACTTCCTGCTGCAATGTGGGCTGCAACGGAATAGCCAGAACGTCATCTTTACGCCAATCATTGTTGCTGCATCCTGCCAGCCAAAGTGCTGTCGCAACGTAACACCAGCGCAAGAAAGGCTTCATTTCTTACTCCCAAAAACAAACATTGGCTGAACGTCCTGTCCTCCGCTTGCTAAAACGCGAGCATCCTACCCGCACGATGATAACAGCCCCGCCGCGAAGGCGGGGGCTGTAAAGTTATTGATACACTTATTCTGCTTCTGGCGCAGGAGCTGCAGACGCTTCTGGCGCTGTGGCTTCTTTGATGCTCAGGCGTACACGGCCCTGGCGATCAACTTCCAGTACCTTGACCGGAACTTCTTGGCCCATCTGCAGATAGTCAGTCACTTTCTCAACACGCTTGTCGGCGATTTGAGAAATATGCACCAGACCTTCTTTGCCGCCGCCGATGGCCACGAAAGCACCAAAATCAACGATACGGGTCACTTTACCCTGGTACACACGGCCAACTTCGATCTCAGCAGTGATCTCTTCGATGCGACGAATAGCATACTTCGCTTTATCGCCATCGGTAGCAGCAATTTTCACTGTACCATCATCTTCAATTTCAATGGTGGTGCCGGTTTCTTCAGTCAACGCACGGATAACCGAACCACCTTTACCAATCACGTCTTTAATCTTGTCTGGATTGATCTTGATGGTATGGATACGCGGTGCAAACTCAGAAATATCACCACGAGGCGTGCTGATAGCCTGTTCCATCACACCCAGAATGTGCAAACGTGCACCCTTGGCCTGATTCAGCGCCACCTGCATGATCTCACGGGTGATGCCTTCAATTTTAATGTCCATCTGCAGTGCGGTGATACCTTCACGGCTACCGGCAACTTTGAAGTCCATGTCACCCAGGTGGTCTTCGTCACCCAGAATATCAGACAGAACCACAAAATTATCCTGCTCTTTCACCAAGCCCATGGCGATACCCGCAACCGCAGACTTGATTGGCACACCAGCATCCATCAGTGCTAGAGAAGCACCGCAGACCGAAGCCATAGAAGAAGAACCATTGGATTCAGTGATTTCAGACACTACACGTACTGTGTACGGAAAATCTTCCGGCTTAGGCATCATAGCCAATACGCCGCGTTTTGCCAGGCGACCATGGCCAATTTCACGACGTTTAGGCGAACCGACCATGCCGGTTTCACCCACCGAGTACGGAGGGAAATTGTAGTGGAACAGGAAGCTGTCGGTTTTTTCGCCCATCAGCTCATCGATGATCTGTGCGTCACGCGCGGTGCCCAGCGTGGCGGTAACCAGAGCCTGGGTTTCACCACGGGTAAACAGTGCAGAACCGTGGGTACGAGGCAGAACACCGGTACGTACGTCCAGACCACGGATCATGTCTTTTTCGCGACCATCGATACGTGGTTCGCCACGCAGTACGCGACTACGCACCACTTGTTTCTCAACATCACCCAGAATGTCCTGGATTTCACCGGCATCCAGTGTTTCATCTTGTGCCAGCAGTGTTTCCACTACGCTGTCTTTAACCGCATCAACTTGAGCATAACGCGCTTGCTTCTCAGTAATGTGGTAAGCATCGCCCAAGCGGCTTTCAGCCAGTTCGGCTACACGAGCATGCAGCGCTTCGTTGATTGGCGCAGGCTGCCAATCCCACTTCGGTTTGCCCGCTTCACGCACTAAGTCATTAATGTTTTCGATAACGACTTGTTGTTGCTCATGGCCAAACACCACGGCACCCAACATCTGCTCTTCACTCAGTACTTCGGCTTCAGATTCCACCATCAGCACCGCACCAGCGGTACCAGCAACCACTAGGTCGAGGCGAGATTCTTTCAGCTCATCAGCAGTTGGGTTCAGCACATATTGGTCGTTAATGTAACCCACACGGGCAGCGCCAATTGGGCCATTGAACGGGATACCCGACAGGCTCAGAGCAGCAGAAGCACCGATCATGGCGACAATGTCCGGGTTAACCTGTGGGTTAAGAGATACAACGGTGGCAATCACCTGGACTTCATTGAGGAAGCTATCTGGAAACAGCGGACGAATTGGGCGGTCAATCAGACGGGAAGTCAGGGTTTCACCTTCACTTGGGCGACCTTCACGGCGGAAGAAACTCCCCGGGATACGACCAACTGCATAGGTACGTTCCTGATAGTTAACCGTCAACGGGAAGAAGGACTGCCCTGGTTTGGCTTTCTTTTGGCCCACAACGGTAACGAATACCGCTGTATCATCCATATTCACCATCACGGCGGCTGTGGCTTGACGAGCCATCATTCCCGTCTCAATAGTGACTGTATGTTGACCATACTGGAATTTGCGAATAATTGGTGTCAGCAAAATTTAATCCTTCGTTGAGGGTACGTCAGTATTGGTTACGCGACACACCCGGGAATCGACTTGCCTTCACATTACATCCTCGCGACTAATGACAATCTTTATCTCATACCCATCGCCAATCAAACTGCAGGGGTGTTGACTACACTCGTTCACCCTAGTCACATAGTTATCTATGCTCCTAGGGACTCACTCTCTTGTCGCCTACCTGCAACTCGATTGAACTTGGGTATACAAACCAAGATAAAGCCTCTCATTAGCCGCGCGAACCGCTGTAACGGAAGAACCTGGTAATACATTAACCTTATTTGTCTATGCTTCCTAGAAGAAAGGGGCCAATTTGGCCCCTTTCTACTGAAACTTGTTCGATTAGCGACGCAGACCCAGACGTTCAATCAGGCTGGCATAACGTGCTACATCTTTACGCTTCAGGTAGTCCAGCAGCTTACGACGCTGAGAAACCATACGCAGCAGACCACGACGGCTGTGGTGATCTTTTTTGTGTTCTGAGAAGTGGCCTTGCAGATGGTTAATCTGCGCAGTTAACAGGGCAACCTGAACTTCGGTAGAACCGCTGTCGTTAGTACCACGACCGAAATCAGCTACGATTTTAGCTTTAGCTTCAACACTTAGAGACATTGTCATACTCCAAATTATAAATAACAGACACGGGCGCCGATCTCTAATTCAGCAACCCAATAATTAACTGCGCTATTCTACTCTTAGCCTTGTATGATCGCAAGGCAAGGCAGCGATAACCATTCAAGTTATAGATATATCGATAATATTATTCAGCCGTTTTATGGGGGGCTTTTAGCTGAACGGGGGTATCGTCTGTATATTCAACCACTAAGCGACGCGGTGCCACCCGGCCATCGTCAGCAATCTCGCCAATACCGATAAATTTCCCTGTTTCGCCTTCAGTCATACGCACCAGACCGGCGGATGGCGCATGGCTAACTTGTACCGGTTGCCCCTGTTTAACGTAATAGGCGACAGCAGACGACAAGTTCACAACCGGAAAATCTGCCGCCGGGCTATCCATCGGCATCAACAGCGGATCAAGCAACTCGCTGGCAACCTGACCTTGTTGATTGGCCTGTTCCAGTAAAGCGTTGAGTTGATCCAGAGTAACCATACGGGCCAGTGGGTATTTCGCCACTTGCAGACGCCGCAGATATATCACATGCGCCCCACACCCCAGCAGTTCACCCAAATCATCGATAATGGTGCGAATATAGGTCCCTTTCGAACAGTGGACCTCCAGTTCCAGTTCATCCCCTTCCCAGCGGATAAATTGGAGCTCGTAGACGGTGATAGCACGCGCCTCACGTGGCACTTCAATACCCTGCCGAGCGTACTCATACAGCTTTTTGCCCTGATATTTCAGCGCTGAATACATGGAAGGAACTTGCTGGATATTCCCCCGGAAGGTCTGCAACGCTGCATCCAGTTGTGCCTGCGTGAAACTGACCGGACGCTGTTGCACGATCTGCCCATCCGCATCCGAAGTATCCGTACGTTGCCCCAAACGGGCAATCACGCGGTAGCGTTTATCGGAATCGAGCAGATACTGGGAGAATTTAGTCGCTTCACCCAAGCAAATCGGCAGCATACCGGTCGCTAATGGGTCGAGTGCCCCGGTATGACCTGCACGGTTGGCATTGTAGATACGCTTTACTTTCTGTAGAGCATCATTGGACGACAGGTTTTGTGGCTTATCCAGCAGCAGTACACCGTGGATATCACGGCCGCGGCGGCGAGGACGACTCATTAAGCCTCCTCGTTGTCGCCTGATGCGCTACGACGCTCTTCGTCGTGCTTCACCACATTGGTCACCAGGTTAGACATACGCATCCCTTCAACCAGCGAATTGTCGTAAGCAAACGTCAACTCCGGTACTACCCGCAGGCGCATGGCTTTACCCAACAGGGTACGGATATACCCCGCAGCGTCCTGCAACGCTTTAGTACCGTTAGTCACCAGCGCTGGGTCGTGGTTTTCAGTGAGAACATTCAAGAAGGTCACATAGACTTTGGCATAGGCCAGGTCACGAGAGACCTCTACACCTGAAACGGTCGCCATACCGATGCGCGGATCTTTGACTTCACGCTGCAGAATAATGGCAATCTCTTTTTGCATTTCTTGTGCCACGCGTTGACCGCGGCTGAATTCTTTTGGCATGTGGCTATCCTCCAGACAAAACAGGGGGCACATGGCCCCCACAACACTATTTTTGCATTATTCGAACATTAAGCGATTGTGCGCTGAATCTCGATAATTTCAAACACTTCGATCATGTCGCCAACGCGCACGTCGTTGTAGTTCTTAACGCCAATACCACATTCCATGCCGTTACGGACTTCGTTAACGTCATCCTTGAAGCGGCGCAGGGATTCCAGCTCACCTTCATAGATAACCACGTTGTCACGCAGCACACGAATTGGATTATGACGCTTAATGTTACCTTCGGTAACCATACAACCAGCAATAGCACCGAACTTAGGTGATTTGAATACGTCACGCACTTCGGCCAGGCCGATGATCTGTTGCTTGTATTCAGGTGATAGCATGCCACTCATTGCCTGCTTCACTTCGTCGATCAGGTTATAGATGACCGAGTAGTAACGCAGATCCAGGCTTTCTGCTTCAATAACGCGGCGAGCAGATGCATCAGCACGCACGTTGAAGCCCAGAATAATCGCATTAGATGCGGCGGCTAACGTTGCATCGGTTTCAGTGATCCCACCGACACCGGAACCGACAATCTTCACTTTCACTTCATCGGTAGAGAGTTTCTGCAGTGAATCAGAAATAGCTTCACAGGTTCCCTGTACGTCAGTTTTCAGCACGATGTTCAGTTCAGATACTTCACCTTCGGTCATGTTGGAGAACATGTTTTCCAGTTTAGACTTCTGCTGACGTGCCAATTTGACTTCACGGAATTTGCCTTGACGATAGAGCGCCACTTCACGAGCTTTCTTCTCGTCACGGACAACTGTCGCTTCATCACCAGCTGCAGGTACACTGGACAAACCGAGGATCTCGACAGGAATAGAAGGACCCGCAGAGAGGATTTCACGCCCCAGCTCATCACGCATCGCACGCACACGGCCATACTCAAAGCCGCACAGGACGATATCACCCTTGTTCAATGTCCCTTCCTGAACCAGCACCGTCGCTACCGGGCCACGGCCTTTATCCAGGAAAGATTCGATGACGACACCACTTGCCATGCCAGTGCGTACCGCTTTCAGCTCAAGTACTTCGGCTTGCAGCAAGATAGCATCCAACAGTTCGTCGATACCGGTACCGGCTTTGGCGGAGACATGAACGAATTGTGCTTCACCGCCCCAATCCTCTGACATCACACCATACTGCGACAATTCTTGCTTAACACGGTCTGGATCCGCTTCATGCTTATCGATTTTGTTAACCGCAACCACCAGTGGCACTTTCGCCGCTTGAGCATGCTGAATAGCTTCAATCGTCTGTGGCATCACACCGTCGTCCGCTGCCACCACCAGTACCACGATATCCGTCGCTTGCGCACCACGTGCACGCATTGAGGTAAAGGCGGCGTGTCCTGGTGTATCCAGGAAGGTGATCATGCCGTTCTCGGTTTCCACATGGTAAGCACCGATGTGTTGAGTAATACCACCGGCTTCGCCAACAGCGACTTTTGTCGAGCGGATATAGTCAAGCAGAGAGGTTTTACCGTGGTCAACGTGACCCATGATGGTTACAACCGGTGCACGAGGTTCAGCACCAGCCGCAGCACCCGTATCACGGTCACTCATCAGCGCTTCTTCCAGTTCGTTCTCACGACGCAGGATAACCTTGTGGCCCATCTCTTCAGCAACCAGTTGTGCTGTTTCCTGATCAATCACCTGATTGATGGTGGCCATGGCGCCCAGTTTCATCATTGCTTTGATAACCTGAGAACCTTTTACCGCCATCTTGTTAGCCAGTTCGGCAACCGTAATGGTTTCACCGATAATGACATCGCGGTTCACTGCCTGAACAGGTTTGTTAAAGCCCTGCTGCAGCGTACTCGGTTTACGCTTACCTTTACCGCCACGAGTGACTGCACGCGCTTCTTCACGATCCGCTTTCGACTCAGAAAGTTTGTTGCCTTTTTTCTGTTTAGTCGCTTTACCACCACGGCTACGACTACGACGATCCCCTTCAACTTTGGCATCGTTTTCATCTTCCGCAGCACGGGCGTGCTGAGAGGTTGTCACATGGTAGTCAGCGGACTCAATTGCAGCACTAGCTGCCTCGGCTTGCGCCCACTGTTCACCGTTCTCTTCAGCCATACGACGCGCTTCTTCCGCTACACGTTTGGCATTTTCTTCAACCTTACGGCGTACTTCTTCTTCCGCTTTACGCTTAAGTTCAGCGGCTTCGGCTTCACGACGTGCTTTTTCTGCCTGAGCTGGCTTGGTCATTTCATCGGTATGTTGATTGGTCACTTTTTCTTTTTCCGCTGAATTACTCTTGGTAATCGCTGCGGCCTCACGTTTGGCTTGCTCTTCGGCGGCACGTTTAGCGTCGGCTTCACGTTTCGCTAGCTCTTCCGCTTCGCGCTGTGCCTGCTCTTCCGCTTCACGCTTTGCCTGCTCTGCCGCTTCAGCCTGCTGGGCTTCTTGCGTATCGCGATTTACATAAGTGCGCTTCTTGCGGACCTCAATTTGCACCGATTTACTTTTACCGCCGGTGCTCGGAATATTCAATGTGCTGCGTGTTTTACGTTGCAGCGTGAGTTTATCTGGCGCAACACCATGATCATGGTTCAGGTGCGCCAGCAATTTTTCTTTCTCTTGTTGGGTTACAGAGTCATTCTCGGACTTTTCGATCCCTGCGTCAGCAAACTGCTGTACCAGGCGATCAACCGAAGTCTGAATCTCTGCAGCCAGGGATTTTACGGTTACATCTGTCGTCATGCTGTTCCTTCCTGCTACAGTAGTTTATTACGCGTTATCGCCAAACCAGCAGATATTACGTGCGGCCATAATCAATTCGCCAGCTTGTTCAGCGTCAAGACCTTCGATATCAGTCAGGTCGTCAACTCCCTGCTCGGCGAGATCTTCCAGCGTACAAACCCCATGCGCAGCCAGTTTAAAGGCCATACTACGCTCAAGCCCCGCAAGTTCGAGCAAATCATCTGCTGGTTTCTGACCACCCAGGATCTCTTCTTGCGCCAGAGCCAATGTGGTCAACGCCGCTTTGGCACGATCCCGCAAGGCCTCAACGGTATCTTCATCCAGCCCATCAATCGCCAGTAACTCTTTGATTGGGACATAGGCCAGCTCTTCCAGCGTTGCGAAGCCTTCTTCCACCAGGACGGTAGCGAAATCTTCGTCAATATCAAGATACTTGGTGAAAGTATCGATAGCGGCATGAGTCTCAGCCTGATGTTTGGCCTGGAGATCATCGGCAGTCATCACGTTGAGTTCCCAGCGGTCATCATCGCGATGCTGCTTCAGCAACTGAGAGGCCAGACGCACGTTTTGACCATTACGGCCAATCGCCTGAGCCAGGTTGCTGGCTTCAACAGCGATGTCCATGGTGCATTTGTCTTCATCCACCACGATAGAGGCAACATCTGCCGGCGCCATGGCGTTAATGACGAATTGTGCAGGGTTATCATCCCACAGGATAATATCAATGCGTTCCCCACCCAGCTCGCTGGAAACGGCCTGAACACGGGCACCACGCATACCAACACAAGCACCCACTGGGTCGATACGCTTATCGTTGGTTTTTACTGCAATTTTTGCACGGGAGCCGGGGTCACGGGCAGCCGCTTTAATTTCAATCACCTCTTCACCGATTTCCGGCACTTCAATGCGGAACAGCTCTTTGAGCATGTCAGGGCTCGAACGGCTGACGAACAGTTGCGCACCACGCGCTTCTGGACGTACCGCATACAGAACACCACGAATACGGTCACCAGGGCGGAAGTTTTCACGTGGCAGCATATCTTCACGGCCAATAACCGCTTCGGCGTTGTTGCCTAAATCCAACGCAATACTGTCGCGGTTAACCTTTTTCACCACGCCGGTGACAATCTCACCTTCCTGTTCACGGAAAGCGTCAACCACCATCGCACGTTCAGCTTCACGAACTTTTTGTACGATAACCTGTTTTGCCGTCTGGGTCGTGATACGGTCAAACGTCACTGATTCGATCTGATCTTCAATGTAACCGCCCAGTTCAATGGACGGATCTTCAAATTGTGCAGCTTCCAGTGTAATTTCACGTGTCGGCTGAGTGACTTCATCAACAGCGACCCAGCGGCGGAAAGTGTCAAAATCGCCGGTTTTACGGTCAATGGCGACACGCACGTCGATTTCCTGCTCATATTTTTTCTTGGTCGCCGTTGCCAAGGCGCTTTCCAACGCTTCAAAAATCTTCTCACGCGGAAGGGATTTTTCATTGGAAACAGCTTCAACAACAGCCAGAATCTCTTTGTTCATCCTAGTTGCCTCATCCAAATTTTAAAAATGGGGTATCAGGTTCGCTTTCTGAATATTACTCAGCGCAAACACTTCATCTTTCCCTTCCACAGCCACCGTGATCATCTCGCCTTCAACAGACTTGATGATACCCTGCCATTTACGACGATTCTGTATGGCCATCCGTAAAACAACGCTGACCTCTTCACCGATAAAACGCTGATAGTGTTGTGCGGTGAACATTGGTCGATCAAGGCCGGGAGAGGAGACTTCCAGGTTATAAGCGACCGAAATCGGATCTTCGACATCCAACACCGCGCTGACCTGGTGGCTGACATCAGCACAATCATCAACATTGATTCCGTTATCACTATCAATATAGATACGTAGTGTCGATTGTCGCGACCGAATAAATTCGATACCTACAAGCTCAAAGCCCAACGCCTCTACTGGTGCGGAAAGCATCTCTGTTAATTTTTGCTCTAATGTGGACAAGCCCACCCCCAAGACATAAAAAAAGGGCTTAATAGCCCAGTGATTCTATTGCCAAATAACAAAAAACCCCGAAAATTCGGGGCATTATGCAACTGGACCCTGTTTGCCGCAAAGCGGCTTCGGTACAACTTTCTGATAAGTATCATTTTCAAATGTTGTTCGAGAAAAGTTGATTTCAATCGAAAAGTGTATTTGAAAATAAACACTTAAAGGAAAGTGGTTGCGGGGGCCGGATTTGAACCGACGACCTTCGGGTTATGAGCCCGACGAGCTACCAGGCTGCTCCACCCCGCGTCCGAAAACGTGGCAAATACTACGCCGATAATTGCAAAAAAGCAAGTTATCTCTGGGATTTGGTACCGAGGATGGGACTCGAACCCACAAGCCCGTTAGGGCACTACCACCTCAAGGTAGCGTGTCTACCAATTCCACCACCTCGGTACTGATTCTTACTTAGCTGGCTGCTTTCAGTAGACTTAAAGCAACCAGGATAAAACCTTTCAACGCATTACTGCGGGATATCGCTAACTGGCTTAGCGGGTGCTGCCGGTACAGTGGTCTGCTCAGTTTTCACTGGCTGCCCCAGGTTTTCCCACTCGCTTTGCTTCTTGCCCTGGTTGCTGCTCATATTGCCCAGAACCAAGCTGGCAACAAAAAACAACGTCGCTAGAACAGCCGTCATGCGAGTCATAAAGTTGCCTGAGCCAGTCGATCCGAACAACGTGCCAGATGCACCTGCTCCGAATGAGGCCCCCATATCAGCGCCTTTACCTTGCTGCAGCATAATCAAGCCAACAAGCCCGATAGAGACCAGCAAGAAAATTACCAAAAGAGCTTCGTACATAGTTGTACCTGTATCCTTGCGGGTTCACCGCGTGCCAAATGCTTCTCGCCTCAAAACTTGCCCAACTAAAAATAAGGCATGGCGTGTTACTCAACAGGCCACTGAAGCGGGTGTGAATACTAACCAAAGCCGTTACAGCACGCAAGGGCAATTTGCGCCCACCGATGCGTTTGCAGAAAAAAAAACCAATACACGCTAATTCGGTGACTTACGCAAGCACAGACTACGGCTGGAAAAGCAGCCTAATAACCCGTGCCTGCGCAAAAACGGTAACTTACCCTGCCAGTTTCACGGCATCAGCAATACGGTGCGCCAGATCTTTAACCTGCTGCTCATCTTCACCTTCCACCATCACACGGATCAATGGCTCAGTACCTGATTTACGCAGCAATACGCGGCCACGCCCCGCCAGTTCAGCTTCCACCTGTTCAGTCACTTTCACCACAGCCTCTGACTGCAGCGGGTTATGCTCACCAACAAAACGGACATTGACCAGGATCTGTGGCAATAATTTCATACCACTGCACAAGTCGTGCAAGCTCATCTGGTTACGCACCATCGCCGTCAGCACCTGCAAGCCGGCCACAATGCCATCACCGGTGGTGGTCTTATCCAGCAAAATCACATGACCCGAGTTTTCCGCCCCAATACGCCAGCCCAACTCCTGCAGTTTTTCCAACACGTAACGGTCGCCCACTTTCGCACGTGCAAATGGAATGCCGAGTTGCTTCAGTGCCAGCTCCAGGCCCATGTTACTCATCAATGTGCCAACCGCACCACCGCGCAGTTGCCCTTGGCGCAAACCTTCACGGGCAATAATGTAGAGGATCTGGTCACCGTCCACCTTCTGCCCCAAATGGTCAACCATGATTACGCGGTCACCGTCACCATCAAATGCCAAGCCAACATCTGCCTTCTCTTCCAGCACTCGGGCCTGTAATTGACGAGCATCCGTGGCACCACACTCTTCATTGATGTTCATCCCATCAGGATCACAACCGATAGCAATTACAGTCGCCCCTAGTTCACGCAACACACTGGGGGCAATGTGGTAGGTCGCCCCATTGGCGCAGTCCACCACAATTTTCAAGCCATTCAGGTTGAGCTCACTCGGGAAGGTCCCTTTGCAGAATTCGATATAGCGCCCGGCGGCATCGACGATACGCGTAGCTTTACCCAGTTCCGCTGATTCAACGCAGGTCAATGGCTTTTCCATCTCTGCTTCGATGGCCTCTTCCACATCGTCTGGCAACTTGGCCCCATCGATAGAGAAGAATTTGATGCCGTTATCATAAAATGGGTTATGCGAGGCAGAAATAACGATTCCGGCTTCTGCACGGAAAGTACGCGTCAGGTAAGCCACCGCGGGGGTTGGCATCGGGCCTGTGAACGAAGCGGAAAGCCCCGCCGCTGCCAGCCCGGCTTCTAATGCAGACTCAAGCATATACCCAGAAATGCGGGTATCTTTACCAATAATAATTTTACGAGAGCCATGGCGCGCCAATACCTTACCCGCAGCCCAGCCTAACTTGAGAACAAATTCCGGAGTTATTGGGCTGTCACCCACTTTGCCACGGATACCATCAGTACCAAAGTATTTGCGCTCACTCATATCTCTACTATCCCTTTGCTGAAAGTGTTGCCTCGACGACACGCATCGCCTCGACGGTTTCTTTTACATCGTGCACTCTGACTATCTGCGCTCCCTGCATGGCGGCAATCACCGCGCAGGCAACACTACCAATAACCCGTTGGTCCGGCGGCACATTCAACAATTGGCCGATCATCGACTTACGTGACATCCCCACCAACAGTGGCAAACCAAAGTGATGAAACTCCGAGAGCCTGGCCAGAAGCTGATAATTATGTGCTAAATTCTTACCGAAACCGAAGCCTGGGTCGAGCAACAATTTCTGTTTTTCGATACCCGCGGCGACGCAGCGGTCAATATGGTGCTGAAAAAAGGCATTCACCTCCCCCATCAAGTCATCATAATGCGGTGCCTGTTGCATGGTACGCGGCTCACCTTGCATATGCATCAGGCAAACAGGTAGACCGCTTTCAGCAGCCGCTTGCAGTGCTCCAGGCTCCTGTAACGCTCGAATATCATTAATCAGGTGAGCCCCGGCTTTAGCAGATTCGCGGATCACTGCCGCTTTTGACGTATCCACCGAGATAAAGATCTCAAAGCGCTGTACCAATGCTTCCACAACCGGGACGACACGCGCTATTTCCTCCTCTTCACTGACCGCTGCCGCACCAGGGCGAGTCGATTCCCCCCCACGTCAATCATCGTGGCTCCGGCCGAGATTAGCGCATGAGCATGCAATAGCGCATCGTTAAGTGCGTTATGCCGCCCACCATCAGAGAATGAGTCTGGAGTGACATTGAGGATGCCCATCACCTGGGGATGATTAAGATTAAGGTTTTGGTCACCAACAATTAACTGCATGATTATTACACCTTAGCGTTAAAACTGATTGGGCTGAAGCTCATCGTTCACCAAGCTCTGCACATTTGATCCCATGATATTCCCAGCCAACGATCTATACAAAGAAAAACACCCTGTCAGCATAGTGCTCACAGGGTGTAAGTAAGTCGCCACATCATTAAGCGGGCAGTAACCTATATCCTTCATCAATGAAATCTACAGGGTTGTTGGCTGCTTTCGTTCACCCTGGTCACATAGTCATCTATGCTCCCAGGGACTCGCTCAATTGCCGCCTACCTGCAACTTGATTGGACTCGGATATACAACACCATGCCCAGATTACTTATCTTGCTGCTCAGACGCCGTGTCACCTGAATTTGGTGCCTGAGGTTCATCTGCTGATGTTGGCGAGTTTGGCGCACCGCCACCGTCAGAATGGTTGTTGCTCGGCGAATCATCCCAACCAGCTGGTGGTCGCACCTCTTGGCGCTTCATCAGGTCATCTATCTGTGGCGCATCAATGGTTTCATATTTCATCAATGCATCTTTCATCGAATGCAGGATGTCCATGTTTTCCATCAGCAACGCACGCGCACGGGTATAATTACGCTCCACCAAGGATTTTACTTCCTGGTCGATGATACGTGCGGTTTCATCAGACATGTGTTTTGCCTTGGCAACTGAACGGCCCAAGAACACTTCACCCTCTTCGTCCGCATACAACAATGGCCCCAACTTCTCAGAAAAACCCCACTGAGTCACCATGTTACGTGCGATAGAAGTCGCCACCTTGATATCGTTTGATGCGCCAGTAGAGACTTTCTCTGGCCCATAAATGATTTCTTCTGCCAGACGACCACCATAAAGCGTGGATATCTGACTTTCCAGCTTCTGGCGGCTGGCACTGATCTGATCCCCTTCAGGTAAGAAGAAGGTAACACCCAGTGCACGCCCACGAGGAATGATAGTGACTTTATGCACCGGATCATGTTCAGGTACCAGACGACCAATAATGGCGTGGCCTGCTTCGTGATACGCCGTCGACTCTTTCTGCGCTTCTGTCATCACCATAGAGCGGCGTTCCGCACCCATCATGATTTTGTCTTTGGCTTTTTCGAACTCAACCATCGACACCACTCGTTTGTTGCCGCGAGCAGCAAACAGAGCCGCTTCGTTCACCAGGTTAGCCAAATCAGCCCCTGAGAAACCAGGCGTACCACGAGCGATAACTGATGCGTCAACATCCGCTGCCAATGGCACACGGCGCATATGCACTTTCAGAATTTGCTCACGACCACGGACATCCGGCAGGCCAACCACCACCTGACGGTCAAAACGGCCTGGACGCAATAAAGCAGGGTCAAGAACATCAGGACGGTTGGTTGCCGCAATGACGATAATGCCTTCATTGCCTTCAAAACCATCCATCTCAACCAGCATCTGGTTCAGGGTCTGTTCGCGTTCGTCATGCCCACCGCCCAAACCGGCACCACGCTGGCGACCTACTGCGTCAATTTCATCGATGAAAATGATACACGGAGCTGCTTTCTTGGCCTGTTCGAACATGTCACGGACACGGGAAGCCCCCACACCCACAAACATTTCAACAAAATCAGAACCTGAAATGGTAAAGAACGGCACCTTGGCCTCACCTGCAATGGCTTTCGCCAGCAAGGTTTTACCGGTACCAGGAGGCCCCACCATCAGCACGCCTTTCGGGATCTTGCCACCCAATTTCTGGAAACGGCTCGGCTCACGCAGATAGTCGACCAACTCGCTCACTTCTTCTTTTGCTTCATCACAACCGGCAACATCAGCAAAAGTGGTTTTAATCTGGTCTTCTGTCAGCATGCGGGCCTTGCTTTTACCGAAGGACATCGCCCCCTTGCCACCACCGCCCTGCATTTGCCGCATGAAGAAGATCCAGACACCAATCAACAACAGCATCGGGAACCAGGAAATGAAAATAGAAGCCAACAAACTTGGCTGTTCCGGTGGCTCACCAACAACGGTCACATTCTTGGTCAATAACGTATCCAGTAACTTTGGATCGTCAACAGGGATGAAAGTTGAGTATTTGTTACTGTCTTTACGAGTAACGTTGATTTCACGCCCACTAATGCGCGCTTCGCGAATCTGATCTTGAGTCAGTTCGGACATAAAAGTAGTGTAATCTACTCTACGACCATTAGACTCGCTGGGCCCGAAGCTCTGAAATACAGACATCAGCACTACCGCGATGACTAACCAGAGAATCAGGTTTTTCGCCATGTCACTCAAGGGATTAACCTCATATTACAACTGTGTTAACAAACAGCGTTAGGGTACTACAGTTTCCGCCCTGTCGCTACAATGTATACTTCACGCGAACGAGCGCGAGAAGCATCTGGCTTACGAATCTTAACCTTCGTAAACAGGGAGCGAATTTCCCGTAGGTACTCGTCAAAACCGTCTCCCTGAAATACCTTCACCAAGAAGCTACCCCCTGGTGCGAGGACATCACGACACATTTCTAGCGCTAATTCTACCAGATACATCGACCTTGGGATATCGACCGCCGGGGTGCCACTCATATTGGGTGCCATGTCAGACATGACCACCTGAACCTTACGTTCACCTACACGTTCCAGCAATGCCTTAAGAACCAGTTCATCACGAAAATCCCCCTGAAGGAAATCGACACCGACGATAGGATCCATTGGCAAAATATCACAGGCGATAATCCGCCCGTTACCGCCAATCTGGGTAACGACATATTGCGACCAACCGCCGGGTGCAGCCCCCAGATCCACCACAGTCATACCCGGCTTAAACAGTTTGTCACTTTGCTGTATTTCATCCAGTTTAAACCAGGCGCGGGAACGTAGCCCTTTTTTCTGCGCTTGTTGCACATATTTATCGCTAAAGTGTTCTTGTAGCCAGCGGCTGGAACTGGCTGAACGCTTTTTACTTGTCATCTGGTTTCCAATTATCCTGCATTAATCTTATACCCGTCACCATCCAAGCTGCAGGGTATGGGTTGCAACTTGAATGAATCAGAAGATAGATTTCATTCCATGCAGACCGATTTGGTGATACACATGAGATGGCGGTAGAATGTCCCGTTTTCAATCTCAACTTATAGCAAAAAAGACAATGAATCTGAATAATAAACAAAAACAGCACCTCAAGGCCCTGGCGCATCCATTAAAACCGGTAGTCATGCTAGGTAATAACGGTCTCACCGAAGGCGTGCTGGCTGAAATTGACCAAGCTCTAGGGCATCATGAGCTGATCAAGGTAAAAATTGCCGCAGAAGATCGTGAAACCAAAGCCTTGATCGCGGCGGCTATTGTTCGCGAAACAGGTGCCTGTAATGTCCAAGTTATTGGCAGCACGCTTATTCTTTACCGGCCATCGCAAGATCGCAAGATCACCTTACCACGCTAGTGAGTGTTGCGGAGCGTTGCCGATTGCATTCTAACAACATACAGTTTTAATGCATGCAGGCATCCCCGTCACCATTAAAATGTACTGATAGGGCGAAAAGGTGCCATGCTCTGAGCTCTGATAAAAGGCCGCTTGCGGCCTTTTTCTTTTCTTTACAAAACACTGAGTGCTATCTGACCGATTTGGTCGGAATTACAGATATTCCACTTTCAGAATTTCATATTCTACATCACCACCCGGGGTTTTGATGACCACGATGTCATCCTGCTCTTTACCAATCAGACCACGGGCCATCGGCGAATTTACCGAAATGAGGTTTTTCTTAAAATCTGCCTCATCGTCGCCCACAATGCGATAGGTGACCTCATCTTCGGTATCCAAATTCATCACCGAAACTGTCGCCCCAAAGATCACCCGCCCGGTGTAAGGCATCTTAGTGATATCAATCACCTGTGCATTAGAGAGTTTAGCTTCAATTTCCTGGATCCGCCCTTCACAAAAACCCTGCTGTTCACGTGCAGCATGATATTCAGCATTCTCTTTAAGGTCACCATGTGCTCGCGCTTCAGCAATATCAGCAATGATTTTTGGGCGACGCACGTTTTTCAAATATTCAAGCTCTTCACGCAGTTGTTCTGCACCGAGCAAAGTCATTGGAATCTGTTTCATCGTTTTAATACCTCTAAATCTTTCCTGTACAAATAGCCGTCATTCTGACGTATTCGTATGAAAATACGGTTGGTGTGGAACCTCCCGTCTCTAGGCGATAAACAAAAAAAACCAGGCTCGGAAACGGGTTCCAAGTCAGCATCAATTTTGCAATGTGAGAGCTATTTTAGCGTAGAGTTCCTTAAGGATCATCGTTTACTTTATCCCTTCACGCCGCGTAGTGTAGTATGAGTGTATGTCCTCCAGCTGTTATCCCGAGATTATGCGTTTTTCACGAATTGTCAGTGCGTTGGCCGGTGCATTGGTTCTCAATGCCAATGCCGCCCCGGTTGAAGATTACACACAGTATTTGCCTGATGGGGCCAATCTTGCCTTGATAGTTCAAAAAGTGGGAGCGACGACACCTCTTATTGACTATCACTCCCAGCAAATGGCATTACCGGCCAGTACTCAGAAAGTGCTTACCGCATTGGCAGCCTTGTTACAGCTTGGGCCGGATTATCGCTTTTCTACCACGCTGGAAAGCCAGGGTAACATCACTAATGGGGTGTTACGTGGTAATCTTATTGCCCGCTTCAGCGGAGATCCGACCTTCAAACGCCAACACCTGCGCAATATGGTGGCAGAGTTGAAAAAACAAGGCGTGCAGGAGATCAGTGGCGATGTGCTGATTGATACTTCGGTCTTTGCCAGCCACGATAAAGCCCCAGGTTGGCCATGGAACGATCTGACACAATGTTTTAGCGCCCCGCCATCCGCAGCGATTATTGATCGCAATTGCTTCTCGGTTTCCCTCTATAGTGCACCCAACCCTGGCGAAATGGCGTTTATCCGCGTGGCCTCTTTTTATCCGGTCAATATGTTCAGTCAGGTGAGAACCCTGGCCAAAGGTTCTCCACAAGCACAATACTGTGAATTGGATGTAGTCCCTGGTGAGCTGAACCGCTTTACCTTAACCGGTTGCCTGACTCAACGCAGCGAACCCTTACCCTTGGCTTTCGCCATTCAAGACGGGGCAAGTTATGCCGGTGCGATTGTGAAAGATGAGTTGGTCAAGGCTGGTATCAAGATAAGTGGCCATCTTAAGCGGCAAACCGTGCCAGGCATAACAGGGGAGGTGATTAGCCAGACACAATCCCCCCCTTTAAATGATTTACTGAAAATCATGCTGAAAAAATCAGATAACATGATTGCCGATGTGGTCTTTCGCACCATCGGTCACGAGCGTTTCGGCATCCCGGGTACCTGGCGCGCAGGTGCCGATGCGGTACGTCAGGTACTGCGTCAGCAAGCTGGGGTGGATTTAGGCAATAGCATTGTGGTGGATGGTTCCGGTCTATCGCGCCATAACCTGCTGACTCCCGCCACCATGATGCAGGCGTTGCAATATATCGCCCAACACGACAACGAGCTCAATATTATCTCAATGCTACCGCTAGCGGGGTATGATGGCACACTGCGTTACCGTGGTGGTCTGCACGAAGCGGGGGTTAATGGCAAAGTTTCCGCCAAAACCGGTGCATTGCAGGGCGTCTATAATCTGGCGGGTTTTATCACCGTAGCCAGTGGGCAGCGTTATGCTTTCGTTCAATATCTATCAGGCTATGCCGTTCCGCCTGAAGATCAAAAACAAAGACGCATACCGCTGGTCCGTTTTGAGAGCCGACTCTATCGCGATATTTATCAAAACAATTAAAATCATGGCGTTCATTCAAGCTGCAGCCTGCCTGCAGCTTGAATAATCAACCGTGAATTTACTGAAGCCCATTACTTCTGATAGATGATCTCAACACCCTCGTCATCATCTTCGTCCCAGTCATCATCCCAATCGTCTTCGGCTTCTGCTTCCACTTCAGCGATTTGTTCACGATGATAGTCATCCCACATAAATTCGACTTTTTCTGGCGCACTCTCTTCAATCGCCATGCTTTTTGGCTGAGCATTGATAAAGTTCATCACATCCCAGCACAGAGCATTGACCCCCTCGCGATTCGCCGCGGAGATCATGTAATACTGACCTTCCCAACTCATACTTGCGACAATTGCCTTGGCACGCTCAGCGGCCTCCTGTTCATCCAGCAGGTCAATTTTATTGAACACCAACCAACGTGGCTTCTGCGATAGATTTTCACTGTATTGGTTAAGCTCGTTGATAATCACCTTGGCATTTTCTACCGGATCTGAACCATCGATCGGGTCGATGTCCACCAGGTGCAGCAATACACGGCAGCGTTCCAGATGCTTCAGGAAACGGATCCCCAATCCTGCCCCTTCATGAGCGCCTTCAATCAAACCTGGAATATCCGCCACCACAAAGCTCTGTTCATGGTCCATACGGACCACGCCGAGACTAGGCACCAGTGTGGTAAAGGGATAGTCAGCCACTTTCGGCTTAGCCGCAGAGACCGCGCGGATAAAGGTTGATTTCCCGGCATTGGGTAAACCCAACATACCGACATCAGCCAACAGCAATAGCTCCAGCAGAATGTCACGCATCTCGCCCTTGGTCCCCAAGGTTTTCTGACGTGGCGCACGGTTTACTGACGATTTGAAACGGGTATTTCCCAAACCATGCCAACCCCCTTTCGCGACCATCAGGCGCTGCTGATGACGAATCATATCGCCAAGGATCTCGCCGGTACCCTGATCTTTTATTCGGGTCCCTACCGGCACTTTAATCACCACATCTTTGCCACGTTTACCGGTGCAATCACGGCTCTGACCATTCTGTCCACGCTCGGCACGGAAAGACTTTTCGAAGCGGTAATCGATCAGGGTATTGAGGTTTTCATCTGCCAGCAGGTAGACGTCACCACCGTCACCACCATCACCGCCATCCGGTCCACCATTGGGGATGTATTTTTCACGGCGGAAGCTCACACAGCCATTACCACCATCACCTGCAACCACCAGGATCGTCGCTTCATCTACAAACTTCATTTACCGTCTCCGTAAATCATTCACCGGGCTACTTCAAGGAAGCAACCAGATGGGGTTTTGCCCGCCTCGGCCACCAATAGTGACCAATTGCGGAAAACATGGCACCGGCTACCACCACAATTGCGCCGACATAGCCGACAATATTCAATGTCGGTGTCACAAATGCCTGTGGCCAGGCCAATGCTAATAAATCTGAAAATAACAGGGTAAATAGCGGGGTCAGCGTCACTAACGCACTCACCTGAGCCGCCTGCCAGCGCGCCATCGCTTCTGCTAGTGCCCCATACCCCACTAGCGTATTGACTCCACAGAAAAATAAGCAGGCCAATTGCCAACTATTCAGTTGAAAAATCACTGCAGGCTTGGCCAGCGGAATTAACATTATTGCACACAAAGTATACAACATTAGCAAGATCTGCGACGAAGCCAAGCGACGCAACAACACTTTCTGCGCCACGCCATAACTCACCCATACCAGTGCTGCACACACCCCCAGTAAAACACCGAGCGTGTAATCTGTCAGCCGGGTGAAGATCTCAACCAAACTAGCGTTGAAAAACAGTATCAGTCCACAGATTAACATCATTGCGCCAATCACCTGAGTCACGCGCATTCTTTCCTTGAGGATCAGTACGCTGGCGAACATCATGCCAACCGGTGACAGTTGACCAATCACCTGTGACGCTGTCGGACTCAGATAGCGCAGCGAAGAACTGAATAATGTGGCGTTACCCAGTAACCCAGCTGTTGCAATGAGCAGTAACCATAACCAGCGTGACTGACGGAACATGTTTACCGGTGGTAAACGCCCACGCAATGCAAGGACCAGCCCTAATCCCACGCCGGCTATCATAAAGCGGTACCAAATAATGGTAAACGGGTCCATCACGGCCAATACTTCTTTCATCGCTATCGGCAATGCGCCCCAGCAAACCGCTGTGGTGAGTGCGAGAAAAATACCAACACCGACCTGCTGTTTTGTTTCCATATGGCTTGTGCCTATGTGCTATCCCCAAGTTCATTCAAGTTATGTGGGGTAGAGGCTGCATCTTGGATGAATTTAGGTCTATACCCGTCACCATTTTAGCTGTAGCGGTAGCCGTGTAGGCAGCAACTTGAAAAATTGGGTATAGCTATAAATGTAAAAAGCCCCGCAACGAATTGCAGGGCTTACATCTCTTTTTTATAAGGCTCGAAAAATTATTCAGCTTCGATGCTGATAAATTTACGATTGCTCGGGCCTTTAACTTCGAATTTGACTTTACCGTCTTTCAAAGCAAACAGAGTGTGGTCTTTACCGCAACCAACGTTGGTGCCTGCGTGGAACTTAGTGCCACGTTGACGAACGATGATGCTGCCTGCTAATACTGCCTCGCCGCCAAAGCGCTTTACGCCCAGACGTTTAGCTTCTGAATCGCGCCCGTTACGAGTCGAGCCGCCAGCTTTTTTGTGTGCCATTAATCCGCTCTCCTAACTTAAGCGCTGATGCCGGTGATTTTAACGTCAGTGAACCACTGACGGTGGCCCTGCTGCTTACGGTAATGCTTACGACGACGAAACTTAACAATCTTGATCTTTTCGCCACGACCATGAGCAACGACTTCTGCCTTGATCTTGCCACCGTCGACGAAAGGAACGCCGATCTTGATATCTTCGCCATTAGCGATCATCAGAATCTGGTCAAACTCAACCGCTTCACCAGTTGCGATGTCCAGCTTTTCCAAGCGAACGGTCTGACCTTCGCTTACTCGGTGTTGTTTACCACCACTTTGGAAAACCGCGTACATATAAAACTCCGCTTTCCGCGTGCCTAACTGTTTAATAGAGGGCGCGCTATAAATATTCACAATAGGGCGCGAATTCTACGCAATAATCCCTCACATGACAAGAGCAGAATAGAGTAGCGCAGTGAAAAAAGAAGAAAAAAAACACAGTTTCGTTCCCGGCGTTTATCTGGAGCATTTTTCTAGTACAATCGGGATGACAGTTACCGCCATGTGCCGATATGAGCAGCGTTCTCATCGCGGTGAAGAGCAACACAACTGAAAAAATATTATGAATCTAGAACAAATTACTGAGTTAACCACGCAAGATATGGCCGCCGTGAACGCCACCATTCTGGAACAATTAAATTCCGATGTTGCGCTCATTAACCAACTTGGCCACTACATTATCAGTAGTGGTGGCAAACGCATTCGCCCGATGATCGCCATTCTGGCGGCGCAGGCGCTGCATTACCAGGGAGATAAGCATATTACCGTCGCTGCTCTGATTGAATTCATTCACACAGCGACCCTACTCCATGATGATGTGGTGGATGAATCCGATATGCGCCGCGGCAAAGCCACCGCGAATGCGGCGTTTGGTAATGCCGCCAGTGTGCTGGTAGGCGATTTTATTTACACCCGTGCTTTCCAGATGATGACCAGCCTGGGGTCATTACCGGTGCTGGCAGTCATGTCCGAAGCGGTCAACGTGATTGCCGAAGGCGAAGTACTGCAATTGATGAATGTCAACGATCCCGACATCAGTGAAGAAAGCTATATGCGGGTCATTTATAGTAAGACGGCCCGTCTGTTTGAAGCAGCGGCGCAATCTTCCGCCATCCTCGCCAATGCCACAAAAGTCGAAGAACAGGCCTTACAGGACTATGGACGTTATCTTGGTACTGCGTTCCAATTAATTGATGACTTGCTCGATTACAGTGCGGATGGAACGACGCTAGGAAAAAATACCGGTGATGACCTGAGTGAAGGTAAACCTACCTTGCCTTTGTTGCACGCTATGCATCATGGCAATGCAGAGCAATCAGCCATGATCCGCCAAGCCATTGAACAGGGGAATGGCCGTCATCTGCTGGAACCGGTTCTGGCAACCATGAGGATGTGCGGTTCTCTCACCTACACACGTCAACGAGCAGAAGAAGAAGCCGATAAAGCGATTACTGCACTGCAAGTATTGCCTGAATCACCATACCGAGACGCCTTGGAAGGATTAGCGCACCTTGCGGTGCAACGTGATTTTTAAGAAATCAGCATTTCCAAATACGCGAAGTCTATGTTGCAGGAAAAAGACGCCGTCTGTTTTGAACAGCGTGGCTCTCTTCGGGGCGGATCCGAATGAGGGCCGCGTAACATAGCCGATAACACCGCTGTTTGAATGGCGACGGATAGAGGCTCGCTTAGCGAGCTTGCTCGGCAAGTTGCAACTGTGGCTATTTATGTTTTTCCGCAATCCATGCCAGCAAGCTGTTCACTCCTTCACGCATCAAAAATGCCATGACCTCTCCCCGCTCCTTTTCTGAAAGGTGGTAATAGTATTCGATCCATACTGCCAGTGGGTCTTGGCGCTCTACGTCATAGATAGCGGGATCCTCACGTAATATCAGCAGGTTTCTGATGTCGGCAGGTAAACTGTCAACATGGTACTCCAGCGCTTTCCCCTGTACTCCTCTGCGGCGACGGCTAACCCAGCCTTCGCGCCTGGCCATTAGGTTGATTCCCTGTGTTGAGGAAGGTAATCCTGCAATGCCGACGAGTTCCTTGGCAGCAAACCACTCGTTTTTCATAACCATGACCCCAGATTTTCATGTAGTTACATTCAACTTTTAGAAACCAATAAGATATTTTTTAGAAACTTAATGGTATTCTGATTTCCGAATAAGCAATTCATGTTGCTTAAACAATTTATCCTGAACTGTTAGTTATACCACTAACAGAACTTTCTCTAATCAAAAAAAGGAATGTAAACATGAATTCACGGAATCTAGATTGGCATCCAGCAGACGTTATCGCGGCGCTGAAGAAAAGAGGTACCACATTGGCAGCAGTTTCACGCGAGGCTGGGCTGAGCTCGTCAACGTTAGCGAATGCACTTTCCCGCCCATGGCCAAAAGGAGAGTGGCTCATTGCCGAGGCCTTGAAGGTGCATCCGGCAGAGATTTGGCCCAGTCGCTATTTTGATCCGCACACCCATCATCTGCTGGATCGGAAAAGTCGCATCAAATCATCCGGGTAATCATGAGAAGCAAAAAGCCGCCGGAACCTATTCCGGCGGCTTATATATTGTGAGCTGAACCAAGCAATCAGTTATTAATAAATTTTTCACCCAGCTCAATATCTTGGTGCAGGACGTCCAGCATGTCATTCAGCGCTTTTTGTTCAAAATCGCTCAGCAGTCCAATGTCTTTCCGTTCTGCAATGCCGTTGACGCCAAGCACTAGGGGTTGTGCAAAGAAACGTGCGTATTTGCCATCACCTTCAACATAGGCACATTCTACGATCCCCTTTTCACCACTCAAGGCGCGCACCAGCGAGAGGCCAAAACGTGCCGCAGCCTGCCCCATGGAGAGCGTAGCGGAGCCACCACCAGCCTTGGCTTCAACCACTTCGGTTCCCGCATTCTGAATGCGTTTGGTTAAATCTGCCACTTCCTGAGAACTAAAGCTGACGCCAGGGATCTGTGACAGTAGAGGCAGAATGGTGACACCAGAGTGGCCGCCAATCACTGCCACATTCAACTCTTCCGGCTGCTTACCTTTCAACTCTGCCACAAACGTATCAGAACGGATAACATCGAGCAAAGTTACCCCAAACAGCTTGTTTTTATCGTAAACACCGGCTTTTTTCATCACTTCAGCAGCAATAGCCACTGTGGTGTTGACCGGGTTGGTAATAATACCAATACAGGCTTTCGGGCAAGTTTTAGCCACTTGTTCCATCAGGTTACGTACTATCCCTGCATTAACATTGAACAGATCGGAACGATCCATTCCAGGTTTACGCGCGACACCCGCTGATATCAACACCACATCGGCTCCCTGTAACGCAGGGGTGGCATCTTCACCACTGAAACCTTTAATTTTAACTGCCGTTGGGATATGGCTTAAGTCAACAGCAACGCCTGGTGTAACGGGTGCTATGTCGTAAAGAGAGAGTTCAGAACCTGAAGGAAGTTGGGTCTTGAGTAGAAGGGCGAGGGCTTGGCCAATACCACCAGCAGCACCGAGAACTGCAACTTTCATCCTATACTCCTTTTATTATCTTAAATATATAAACGCCGTGAATTCTTTGGCCCGGGACCTTAATTTATTACTCCTTTTAAAACAACCCATTAACAGCCTGTTTTAGATCTGGCGCAATAAAATGGTCTGCAGCGAGGCTATTTTAGATTAAATGCCCGATGCATTGAGGGCATAGCGCACAATAATCAAAAATAACATGCATTATTTTACAATTAAGTTAACCGCTGTTCACATTACACCCTTACGTAACATAATAACAACATCATTTTAATCATATTACTGCGCCCCCCAGACGTGTTGCTTCTCATTGGAACAGCCTATTCATGAGATAAATATCTTACTAAGGTTGCCTCCTTTCTTCGTCCTCGGTGTATTACTGTTGGTCACCACTACATCAAGTTTGCATAAAAATTCATTTATATGCATAATCAAAACGTCTCCCTCCACATTTCACGGTGTAAAATGCGTAATCCTGCAAAACAGGAAGACCTGACCAAAGCGTTTAAAGCGTTATTGAAAGAAGAAAAGTTCAGTTCACAAGGTGAAATCGTTTTAGCGCTGCAGGAAGAAGGCTTCGAGAATATTAACCAGTCAAAAGTGTCCCGTATGTTAACCAAGTTCGGGGCGGTGCGTACACGTAATGCAAAAATGGAAATGGTGTACTGCCTACCTGCTGAACTCGGTGTCCCCACCACCACCAGTCCGCTAAAAAACCTGGTGCTGGATATCGACCATAATGATGCCATGGTAGTGATTCGTACCAGTCCAGGCGCGGCACAATTGATTGCTCGTTTGTTAGATTCACTGGGGAAAGCAGAAGGGATTCTGGGAACCATTGCAGGTGACGACACTATTTTCATCACTCCTGCCAGCACCTTTACAGCACTTCAGCTCCATGAGGCCATTTTGATGCTGTTCGAGCAGGAGCTTTAGTGCACCCGTCGCCATTCAAACTGCAGGGTTGTTGGTTTCATGACGCGCCCCATCCTTGGGGCTAGACCGAACCCGATCAGCACAAGTGTTTTATTAAACCTGTTTTGTCAAACCACCGGGCTATTTTGAGTGTCCATCGATGAAATCAGTCGTTCTCTTGTGACTCTGCTTTATTAGCCAGCGCCGATAACAGTTTGTCATGAATACCGCCAAAGCCGCCATTGCTCATCACCAAAACATGGTCACCTGGCAGCGCCGTTTTGATGATCATCTCCAGCAACGTATCAAGGTCAGCACTCCAATGCGCTGGCTGCACACAGGCCTCTGCCACCTCTGCGATTTGCCATGGAATATGATGAGGCTGAAACAGGAACACTTCATCAGCACGCCCTAAAGAAGGTGCCAAGTCATTTTTGCTGATCCCCATCTTCATGGTGTTTGAACGGGGTTCCAGTACAGCAAGAATACGTGCCGTTCCGCCCACTTTGCCACGCAAAGCCGCCAACGTGGCCAGAATAGCCGTTGGATGATGAGCAAAGTCATCATAAACCGTGACACCAGCCGCCTCTCCACGCAACTCCAAACGACGGCGGGCATTAATAAAATCACCCAACGCCTGGCAAGCATCAGCCGGTTGCACACCAATATGGCGCGTAGCAGCAATCGCCATCAGACCATTATGCATGTTGTGCTCACCCACCAACGACCAGTTAACCTCTCCCACTTTCTCACCATCGAGGTATACCGCGTAGTGGCTAGCATCCGCTGTCAGCTTCTGCGCACGCCAACTTCCTTCATCGCCGACCCACTCCTGTTCACTCCAACAGCCCATCGCCATCACTTGTTTCAGCTGTATGTCGTTCTCCGGCAGAATAATTTTGCCCTTGCCCGGCACCAAGCGCACCAGATGGTGGAACTGTTTCTGGATCGCTTTCAGATCATCAAAGATATCCGCATGGTCGAACTCAAGGTTGTTCATGATCAGCGTTCGTGGGCTGTAGTGGACAAACTTGGAACGCTTATCGAAGAAGGCACAATCGTATTCATCAGCTTCAATAACAAAGAACGGGCTACCACCGAGGCGCGCAGAAACATCAAAATTACCCGGCACACCCCCAATCACAAAACCCGGCTGGTAACCACAAGCTTCCAGGATCCAGGTTGCCATCCCTGCAGTGGTGGTTTTACCGTGTGTACCTGCCACGGCCAACACCCAGCGATCACGCAATACATGATCATGTAACCACTGAGGACCCGACACATAAGGGATACCCTGTTCCAATACCGCTTCCACGCAAGGATTACCTCGACTCATCGCATTGCCGATGATCACCAAATCGGGTACTGGTATCAATTGAGCGGGGTCATACCCTTGTATCAGGTCAATTCCCTGGTTTTCCAGCAAGGTGCTCATTGGCGGATAAACGTTCGCATCTGAACCTGTCACGTCATGTCCAAGGGAACGAGCCAACATCGCCAGCCCGCCCATAAAGGTGCCACAGATCCCAAGAATATGTATGCGCATTAGCTTTCTCATTTAAGTGCATCGATTTAGTACTTATTCTAACCTTCAAAATCTCACAGAAGAAACGGATTTGCCTATGAATAATGGGTCACTTTGGACTACACTGCTAGCGAAAATGTTAGCAGTGAGCTAACAGGCCGCTATCCATCCGTAACCTCTGGGATTGTGTTATGAAAACGTTAGGCGAATTTATCGTCGAGAAACAACACGACTTCTCTCACGCTACTGGCGAACTATCTGCATTACTTTCCGCCATTAAGCTGGGTGCAAAAATCATTCACCGTGATATCAACAAAGCCGGTTTAGTTGATATTCTGGGAACCAATGGTATTTCAAACGTACAGGGTGAAGCTCAGATGAAGCTGGACCTGTTCGCCAATGAAAAACTCAAAGCCGCATTGAAGGCTCGCGGCGAAGTTGCGGGTATCGCTTCAGAAGAAGAGGACGAGATTGTTATTTTCGAAGGCGAACGCGCTGAGAATGCCAAATACGTCGTGTTGATGGATCCATTGGATGGCTCATCCAATATTGATGTCAACGTCTCAGTCGGAACCATATTCTCCATCTATCGCCGTATCACGCCATTGGGTATTCCTGTCACTGAAGCTGATTTCCTGCAACCGGGTAGCGCACAGGTTGCTGCTGGTTACGTGGTGTATGGTTCATCCACCATGTTGGTTTATACCACTGGCTGTGGCGTACATGCCTTTACCTATGATCCCTCTCTGGGGGTGTTCTGCCTCTCTCACGAGAAAGTCCACTTCCCAGAAACCGCCTGTATGTACTCCATCAACGAAGGTAATTACATCAAATTCCCTCTTGGAGTAAAAAAATACATTAAATACTGCCAGGAACAGGATGAGGCCACTCGGCGTCCTTATACCTCGCGCTATATCGGCTCATTAGTGGCTGACTTCCACCGCAACCTGCTGAAAGGCGGCATCTACATTTATCCAAGCACCGCCAGTCACCCAACCGGCAAACTCCGCTTGCTGTATGAATGCAACCCGATGGCCTTTCTGGCAGAACAGGCGGGCGGAAAAGCCACTGATGGTAAAAAACGCATTCTGGACATTGTGCCGGAACAATTACACCAGCGTGTGCCGTTCTTCGTCGGCACCAAGTCAATGGTGGAAGAAGCAGAGCGTTTTATTGCTGAGTTTCCTGACGAATAACCCCTACCGCCATCCATATTGCCCCCCTCAGCTGCAGGGGGAAGGTCTAGGGACGGACCTAGTACCCAGTTCGATCCCCCTAGAGCTTGATTAACTAAGACGATGCTTTATCACTGAATCCCTAGGTTCAGTGATGAAAAGGGCAGGAAATCATAAAAGAGTCCGCTATAATAGCGCGCACTCCCTTTCTGGTTTGATTAAAGGAAACCGACATGAGCTTGAATCTGGTCCCCGCTGGCAAAGACCTGCCAGAAGATATTTATGTAGTTATCGAAATCCCGGCTAACGCTGACCCGATCAAATATGAAATCGACAAGGAAACTGGCGCGCTGTTTGTTGACCGTTTCATGTCCACCGCCATGTTCTATCCCTGCAACTATGGCTATATCAACCATACTTTGTCACTGGATGGTGACCCAGTTGATGTGTTGGTACCGACACCTTACCCACTGCAACCCGGTTCTGTGATCCGTTGCCGTCCGGTCGGGGTGTTAAAAATGACCGATGAAGCCGGTGAAGATGCGAAGCTGGTTGCTGTACCACACAGCAAACTGACCAAAGAGTACGATCATGTGAAAGACGTGAACGACCTGCCAGAACTGCTGAAAGCACAGATTACCCACTTCTTTGAGCATTACAAAGATCTGGAAAAAGGCAAATGGGTGAAAGTAGAAGGTTGGGACGACGCCACTGCCGCTAAAGCTGAAATCATCGCCTCTTTCGAACGCGCCAAGAAATAATTCACCGCGCTTTGAAGATCACGACACCGCTCATCGAGCGGTGTCTTTTTTTGCTACTCATCAAGACGCGTTAACCAGTCACCGCTGTCAATCCGCGGAAACCCCTCAACACTGTGTTTATACAGGTAGATCCATGCACTACCATAAGGTGTTTGAATCAGTTCGCGCTGATAATCCTTGGTATTGCTTTTCAACTCATCCAACTCAGCCAAAATTGACGAGTTAATACGATACACCTCACAGTGTATTGTCCCCTCTCCAGGGATCGCCGCCGGGTAGTGGCCCAGATTATAAATCTGATAGCCCTCTAACTCATGTTCACCCAGCCATTGGGCATTGGTCATCCAATGGCTGTTTCCCTGCTTGCGTCGTAAACTGCCATAAACAATTATTCGCATAGCTCAAAACTCAAACTGATAAAGCACATCCAGTGCTTGGGCAAGACCAGATACCGCCTCCAGATACAATCTGGGCATCAAACGGTATCGCAACGTTAGCGTGGCCAATGAATCAAATATCCCCACCCCATATTTTACTTGTAGGCCAGGGAGAATATAGCCACTGACAACCACCTTGGAGCTGTCACCCACTCCCTCGGTATCAAGGGCTAAATTACTTACGCCAAACGCTTCTCCGATTTTACCCACAAGTTGACCACTTTGTGCAACCCCCATACCAATTAACATTGATGTCATGGCATTGCCATCAGCCCCACTACTGCTCAACCCCTGGCCGCGCAGCAGGTAAGACAAGGCTTCCTGTTGGGATAAAGTCGGGTCGGAAAAGACTTCCAGCCTTGGAGCATCCGCCATTCCCGTCACCCGCACCCCAGCGGTGACACCATCTTGCGTCGCATCTGGGTTACGGATTGCTTCAATATTCAGCATCGGTTGATCCGCTGGGCCAGAAAACAATAGTAGCCCTTTACGCACAAGGAGATCCTGGCCATAAGCGTGAAAACGACCTGACGGAATATTAATTTGACCATGCAGACCTAACCCGCGCGGATCCTGAACGACACGCAGATCACCACGCAAGCTGGCCTGCAGACCAAAGGCGTCCAGAGTAACATCGTTACCGACATGGATCATCAGATGGCTACTGATAGGGATCAACGCCGAAGCAGGTTGGATCGGTTGGAGCTGGTTATCAAGCATCACTTCATCAGATGAAATGCCTACCGCACTCTCCGGCAACTCCTGTACTGTAATCCTCGCCCATGGGATACCCACTGAACCATTAAGGGAGAGCAGTTGTGGCGTTGCTTCAAACTGTAAATCCGGTGAGACATCAATACGCACCATCGGTGGTATCGTCACACGTAGACGGTTGCCTTTGGCGGCAATACGCGCACGCCAGGCGGTGATATCCCGCCAGTCAGCATCCCCCGTCAGGTTCAGTTGGCCGTTGGTCGTCGCGAGCAGCCCTTCCAGGGTCGATGTCATGCCATTGAAGTTCAGCACCAGACGCCCTTCGGTCATATCAAACGGCATCCAGTGGCCGACAATAACCGCTTTCTCCAGTGCCAAGCGACCAAATACTAATGGATGCTGCGCACTACCGCCTAATTGCAGATTGGCGTTCAGCCTTCCCGTGGCTTTCTCACCCTGCACCAGAATTGGATTGAGCAGCGCCAGCGAGATATCGCTAATATTCACATTACCGCTGATCGCACGACGCACTTGTGGGTCAGTGACCTGAATGTTGCCATTTAACTGGCCATTATTGGTCAGCTTAATCAACCAGTCAGCTTGCGCCCGCCCCTGGTTCAAAGCGGCATTGAGGTTGATGGTGTCAAAAGCAATCGGCAACGCACTGCCTTGCAGTTGTTGCACCACTTTCACCCCGTTACCCACCAGTGAGACTCTCGCCTGGGGTAATGCCCCACCGGGTTGCCAACTCACCTCAGCCCGGCCACTAAACAGGCCGCTGAGTGCAGTGTCTGGCCCCAGGAAGGGTTTAAGCATCACCAAGTCAAAACGGTTAAGCACCACGCTGGCTTGGCCACTGGCACCCGCGTCAATGGTTCTTGGCACACAAAGCTCAGCATTCGGGTTAAGCCAACAATGTGGCCCGATGCTGATTCTCTGCTGCGTATGCAGGTAATCCAACGCGATAGCACGAGTCAGACGCCATTCCCCCACCGGGGTATCAAAATAGGTGTTATTCAGGTTACCGCGCCAGCGTTGCAGTTGACGGTCAAAACTCCCCTCCAGGGCCAATTGCCCAGAAACCGGCTTACCATCAATACTTAGCTGCAACCGATGCTGGCGTTCGCTTCCTCTGGCATCCAAGGTCAACTGGTTGATCTGCAGAGCATCTTGTTTCAGTTGTGTTACCCGGAGTGTCAATTGCCCCTGAACCTGTTCACCAGAGCGAATATCACTGTCCAGTTTCACCCGTTGAATATGCAGAGCCTGCCATTGCAAACCCTGTGCGGTCAGGTCTGTCAGCAGTTGCGGAGCCTGTAGATTGCCGCGTAGTCTCAACTGCCCAGTGATATTCCCCGCCAGCCCCGGCAAGGTACCATCAAGATGTTGTGCATCAAGTTTGCTATCCAGCAACCAGTTTTTTTCATCCAACTGGCCTTTGATGCTGAGGGTATTGCGCCCCAGAGCCAGGTCGATACTGGGGATAGACCACTGACCCGCCGCATTACCACGCAACGAACCCTGCGCCGATAGACGGTGTTGTTTCACATTGCCGTCCAGTTGCAACTCCGGCACCTGGAGTTGCCAACTACCACCGTGAACGCTACCACGGGTGGTTATTTTCCCTTCTAGACGAGCAGGCCAGTCAGGCCATTGCCTGGCGGTATTAATGCCTGTTAGCGTTAATTGTGAGGTCCAACTGATAGCCTGACGCCAGTCAACCAGAGCAGTAAGGTCAGCATGTCCCTCCAGTGCGGCCAAACGCAAACGATCCAGGTTGAATTGCTCAAGATTACCCTTGCCATCAAGCTGTAGCACTGCCGCAGGTAAATCCTGGCCGTTAATATTGGCCCGGGCGGAGAGAGCATAATCGGCCACCTTGCCGTTAACACGCACGCGAAGATCATTCACCTGATATTGCATCTCCCCTGTTAGTGGCCACTGTAGCTGTTTGCTTTGCAGCGTCAGCGTCAAGGGTAACCCCACCTCTGCCAATCGAGTTTGCACATCCAGTTGCGCACTGACTGGCCCAGAAAGGTTCAAGGCGACCTTCAGTTCTTCACGTAACCCACCGCTTATGTTCAGCTTTAGCTTTTCCCCTTTCAGCGGTTCGATATTCAATGTGCTGTTCAGCGCCATCTCAAGCGGCCAAGTCTCCGCCAGCGTAACCTGACCTTTAACAGATGCTTGGCCTTGAGGAGACCTTACCGTCAATTGGTCTAACTGAATATGCTGCTCTAGGGTGCGCCCCTGCAGTAATAGACTGGTGATGGTCACATCAGTGTCACCCGTCAACTGCAGTTGATCAGCGTTAAGTTGCTGAACCGTAATATCCAGCGGCAAACGGATCATCGGTAGCTCAGGTAACAACGGTTTGGCAAACAATGCGTTCAGCATCTCCCCCAATGGTTGCTCTGGTACCGCCGCCGGTAATGGCGTTGCCGGGGTTTTATCTGTCGCGGCCTTCGATACTGAATCTGCCGCGGGTTGATGCTCTGGGGGCAACGCATTGGCGGGGGTTTTTGGCAATGCAACCTGTAAGGCATGAACCGTGGTGGGCATCAGGGTCAGCTCACGCCCTTGCCACTGAGCCCCGGAACTAAATTCCCCTAGAGAGATAACCGTGTCGTCCACCCTGACGTTGACATTATTCAATGCCAGCTTGCGCAAGGTCAGCGGATAAGGCGTACGAATATCGGAAATAGGCTGCGGTTGCTCTTCTACTGATGTGGATGGTGGCATTTCAGCCGTTTTCACCACCACCTCCACATCCTGCGTGGTCAAGGCATTGATGCACAAGGTGCTGTTTTTCAGGCAAGAGAAATCAAGTGAGAGATGAAATTGCCCCGCGTTGACTGACACGCCAGGCATCTGATATTTGATGCCTTTCAGCGTCAAATCACGCCAGCCACCGCTGACTGTTGCAATCTCCAGCCCCGGCACCCAGCGAACAGCCCCATTGATGGCCAGATGCAAACCCGTGGTGGTCCCCAACAGAAATGCCAGCGAACCAATCAGTAGTAGCAGCAGGATCAAAAATCCCAGGCAAATCTTTTTCAACCAGCTCATAGTTCAGGCCCCAAACCGATATAGAACTGCACACCATGAGTGTCTTTATCCCCAATGGGTGTGGCGATATCGAGCTTCACTGGCCCAACAGGTGATTGCCAACGCACACCGACCCCCGCACCCGTTTTAAGATCGCTTTCTTTGATACTGTTAATCGCCTGACCCGAGTCAACAAACATCGCACCCCACCAGCGACCAGAGACATTGTATTGATACTCCAGCGAACCGGTCATCAGCTTGGAAGCCCCTGTTAGTGCGCCATTGCTGTCGCGGGGAGAGACCGCCTGAAATTTGTAACCGCGAATACTGCGATCACCACCAGCAAAAAAACGTAAATCAGGCGGGACCTTGTCAAAATCATTGGTTTCAATCCAACCAACTTGACCACGAGCCACAAAACGGTGTTTTTCCGCCAAGCTGCGGATCCAAACGTTCTGTGCCTGGATCAACGCAAAATCGACGCCAGACCCCCAGGTCGTGTCAGAAACATCAAAAGAATAGCGTTGGCTATCCCCCCATACCGGCATCATCCCCCCCCGAGCTCGAACGCGGGAAAATCTCACCCCGGGATACAGCAACGTGGTGGTATTCGTCACATCCCCTTGGGTAAAATGGTCCAGACGCAAACTCAGGTTCAGCGCTCGCTGCCAGCCGCTGGAAAGATCCCAGTTACGTGAAACCACTAACTTACTACTATCGGATTGGGTATCGTTCAGATCGGTGCGTTTGAACCCCCCTTGCAGTAGATAATATTGTTCAAGGGGACTGCGCAACAGCGGTATTCTATAACTGAGATCCAACTGTTGTTCCGGTGCGGAAATATTAGCGCTGGTGGTCAAGCTATGGCCACGATCATTCAGCCAGGGCTTGCGCCAACTGCCGAGTACACGCGGCCCAATGTCGGTAGAAAAACCGCCCCCCATCTCGACAATATTGCTACTACGTGGGGTGACCAGCGCATCTAACGGCAAAATCTTGTTCTCTTTAGCATCAGCGAAGTCTGGAGATACCACCACCGAATTAAACCAGTTGGTGGCGGATAAACGCCGGTTCAACTCAGCCAGGTCATTTGACGTGTAATAATCTCCCTGATGAAAGGGCACCAGATTTTGCAGGTAGTCCTCACGAATTTGTGAGCCTTTAAACCTGATTTTTCCGAAGTGATATCGCTCACCACTATCAAAATCAATGTCCCAAAAAGCCTTGTGCAACTCTTTGGCCACACCAAGTTGGCTCTTTGGCATATTGGCGTCAAAATAGCCTTTACGCAGTGCCAACCCCGTCAATCCACTTTTGAAACCGTCATACTGACCATGGTTGAGGATCTCACCGATGGCGGGCCTGCTGGTTCGTACCAGATCCAGATAATCTTGATCCGTGCTCGCCTCCCCTTGCAGGGCAATATTCACCCCAGCAATGCGTACCGGCTCACCAGGATCAACCTTAGCGCGCAATACAGGTCGAGAAAGTGTTGGGTTATCATCAAAAGTGAAATCAATAATTGGCTCATAATACCCCAACGGACGCAACCCCTGGCGGATGGCTGCATCAACTCGAGCACGGAAACGCCCTTCAGCATTCACCTCTTCCGGTGTGATCGCTGAAAGACGCACGCGGACGTTCCTTTCCAATTCACCACTCAGACCTTCGACCTGAAGACGCACATTTGCTGCCAATGCCGGCGGCATAATCAATAGCGCGCATAAAACACAAAGGACGGGGTATCTTGGCACAACGTCTCCTTAATTTATTTTACTGTCAGTCACTTTGCTGTAGGGCTGAAATTACTCAAACGATCAAAACCACCTCTTTACAGACTAACAACAGACACCGCATATTATCCGCAACGCCATTCAAGTTGAAGTCCCTACCGTTTGAATGGTGACCAATATATACCAGTGCGACACAAGACTGATTGTGAGCAAAGAAACGGACGGTGATAACTGACTCGCTGCTTTATGGTCAGATTCAGGCAAATGGCAGCCAAAACACCCGCAGCTTGAGTAACCCTCAGTGATTAAGGCAATTATTAATAGGGCAACAGGAGTCTATCGTGATTCAATCTTTTGATAAATCTGAAAACGTCGATAAAGCAAGTGCACTTCCGGGGCGTGCTACCCCCCTGGTAGTAGCAAGCACGCATGCCGTGACTGGCCACGACATGACCAGCGTACCAGAAGGCATGGAGGTTGCCATCTTTGCCATGGGCTGTTTCTGGGGCGTTGAGCGCTTGTTTTGGCAGCAACCAGGGGTTTACAGCACCGCCGCAGGCTATAGTGGTGGATACACACCGAACCCAACTTATCGTGAAGTGTGTAGCGGACAGACTGGCCATGCTGAAGTGGTACGCATCCTGTTCGATCCCAACATCACCGATTATCGCCATTTGCTACAGGTGTTTTGGGAAAACCATGATCCGGCCCAGGGTATGCGCCAAGGGGGCGATATCGGCACCCAGTACCGTTCTGCCATTTATTATACTAATACCGAGCAACAAGCAGAAGCAGCGTTGAGTTTGCAGCGTTTCCAGCAAGCCATGAGCAAGGCGGGTGATCAACGTACCATTACCACCGAAATCTTGCCCGCTCTACCTTTCTACTATGCCGAAGATTACCATCAGCAGTATCTGCATAAAAACCCTGATGGCTATTGTGGCTTGGGAGGGATTGGCGTCTGCCTGCCACCTCAAGGATAACCTGTTAATTTTTAACCACTGGCTACCCTGATGGGGCAACTGCTATACTGTAGCGGGCTGCATGGGTGGCCCCATTTTTAACAGCACGGCACATCGTGCACTATGATTCATTTTTTACACGGTATTACCCCCTCCAAAAGAGCGCTGACATTCCGTCGCGTCGGCACGAATGGATAGATTATGTTAAACAGTATTTTGCTGATTCTTTTTCTAATCACGGTGAGCGCATTTTTTTCGCTCGCAGAAATTTCTCTGGCTGCTTCCCGTAAGATAAAACTTAAATTGATGGCTGATGAAGGCAACATCAATGCCCTCAAAGTCCTTAAACTCCAGGAAACACCGGGGCTGTTCTTTACGGTAGTGCAAATCGGGCTCAACGCAGTGGCCATCCTTGGTGGTATTGTCGGTGATGCGGCCTTCTCACCCAGTTTCAAACTATTTTTCGAGCGTTTTCTGTCACCAGAGATCGCTGAACAAGTCAGTTTTATCTGTTCGTTTGTACTGGTGACCAGTATGTTCATTCTGTTCGCCGATTTAACGCCGAAGCGCATCGGTATGATTGCACCGGAGACCGTTGCGGTGCGGATCATCAACCCAATGCGTTTCTCAATCATGATTTGCCGCCCACTGGTCTGGTTCTTCAATGGAATGGCCAACCTGATCTTCCGCCTGTTTAAACTGCCAATGGCGCGTAACGACGATATCACCTCTGACGATATCTATGCGGTAGTGGAAGCCGGTGCACTGGCTGGGGTACTGCGCAAACAAGAACATGAACTGATTGAAAACGTCTTTGAGCTGGAATCACGTACCGTACCCTCTTCGATGACTTCCCGTGAAAGCGTTATCTACTTCGACCTGCGTGAAAGTGAAGAGAGTATCAAAGAAAAAATCTCTACCCATCCTCACTCCAAATTCCTGGTCTGTGATGGGCATATCGATCAGGTTGTCGGGTATGTGGACTCTAAAGACCTGCTAAACCGCGTTTTGGGGAACCAGAGTCTGGCATTAAGCAATGGCGTACAAATCCGTTCTGCGTTAATCGTACCGGATACACTTACACTGTCAGAAGCATTGGAGAGCTTTAAAACTGCGGGTGAAGACTTTGCGGTGATCCTCAATGAATATGCACTGGTAGTTGGTATTATCACTCTGAACGACGTCATGACCACATTGATGGGTGACTTGGTGGGGCAAGGCCAAGAAGAGCAAATTGTTGCCCGTGATGAAAACTCATGGCTGATTGAAGGGGGAACCCCCATTGATGACGTGATGCGTGTACTGGATATTGATGAATTCCCACAGTCAGGCAATTACGAAACCATCGGTGGTTTTATGATGTATATGCTGCGCAAGATCCCAAAACGTACAGATTTTGTAAAGTATGCTGGCTACAAGTTTGAAGTTGTTGATATCGATAGCTATAAAATCGACCAACTGTTGGTTACCAGACTGAGCGATAAGCCAGCGTTGGTTCACCCCAAAGCAGAAGATACTCTGCCTCCGGTATAAATATCCTCGTCGTCACTCAAGCGGCCAGAGTTCTATACCGAAGTTCAATGGAATTGCAGGACAAAACGCAACGCGTTTTGAACAGCGCTTGCGCTGGCTCCGCAGGAGCAAGGCCCTAATGGGCCGAGTAACGCGCCGCTGGCGGCGGCCCAGAAAGGGGCGAGGTCCACGGACGGACCTCGTAACGCAGCCAACACCGCTGCAGCTTCATTGACGACGGGTATGTGCTACTTGAATGACGATGGCAATACCACCTTTAGCCTATTTCTGCCTGTAACAACGACACCTGCTGATTGACCTCAGACATCACACTAAAGTGGCGTAAATCACGTACCTTTGGCAGCAGAATTTTGCCTTTGTCGAACTCAAACGCCCCCACATCCTTGATATACAGCCTACCTCGGAACAAAATCTTGACATACTTAGCCACTCTTTGTGGATTATAACGCTGGAAAATTTTCATACTTTTCGCTTTCCTTCCATTATACCCGTTGCCATTCAAGCAGGGTTCAACACACGCTGCGTTTTGCCCGGCAACTTGAAGAACTCGGGCAGAGCTCCCTGCATTCAGTCAGTGGCCAAAGTGGCAACTTCAACATCCGAATGCAATCAATCACATTTTAATAAACTATATTATACAACAAAAATAGATGAATTAACTACACCTACGGTTATATGCCGATCTTCTCATGGAGTTAATTAACTTTATTAGCATATAAGTTCAAAATTAACGTCTCTTCAGAGCAAGGGAAAACTGCAACCCGCTAACAGGACAGACCTCTGATGGTTACCTATGCTTTAAGCATCTAATGTTGGTCAACACGTATTCCTTGATGCCGGAGCACACATGAAAAAAAGTATCCTATTAGTGATCTCGTTACTGTTAGTGCCCATGTTAGCCAGCGCCCACAACTTCCAGCTCCAACAGCGTGTGCCCCCCACTGGGGTCAGTGACAAAGGGGAACTGTTGTACCTTAATAACCAGTTTAGCTACAAAACCTGGAGTAGTGCTCAGCTCAATGGAAAAGTGCGCGTGGTACAGCATATTGCTGGTCGCACCTCAGCCAAAGAGATAAACACCCCGCTGATTGATGCCATCAAGGCAGCCAAACTACCTCATGATTATTACCAAACGACGACAATCATTAATACCGATGATGCCATTATCGGTACCGCCATGTTTGTCCGTAACAGTATAGAGGACAGCAAGAAGGAGTTTCCTTGGTCACAATTTATTGTCGACAGTAATGGCATCGTCCTGAAGGCTTGGGAGCTACAGCCCAAAGGCTCGGCGATGGTAGTGCTGGATAAAGAAGGCAAGATCCAGTTTGCCAAAGAGGGCGCACTGACTCCGCAAGAGGTAATACAGGTGATGGCGTTACTGCATCAACTGCTAAAATAGCCTTGATACCTCTCATTCTTCAAGTTGCAGCAATATCAGCTGCAACTTGAATCAATCCAGGCAACGGCAGGACAGTGCCAGACTAAAACAGAGATACCCGAAAACCCGGGTTCAAAAAAGACTCACGGGGGGTATAGCATAATGGTTTACCGTGCCAATCATGGATTTGAGCACCCGCTGCCACCGCCACAGCATGCCCTGCGGCGGTATCCCAAATATTGGTTGGTCCAAAACGTGGGTAGAGTTGAGCTTTTCCTTCCGCCACCAGGCAAAATTTCAGTGATGAACCGACCGGAATCGTTTGATGTTCACCTAATTGTTGTAAATATTCACGTAACTCATCATCAACATGAGAGCGGCTAACCACCACCACGGGTAGTTGAGCAGGAATGACATTGATCTCTTGCCGACAACCCGCTTCCTCTTTCCAGGCTTTACCGCGCTCAGCCAGATACAACACATCCAATGCCGGGGCGTAAACCACCCCCATCACCGCTTCCCCCTCTTCAATCAAGGCAATGTTGACGGTGAATTCACCGTTGCGCTGCAAAAACTCTTTGGTGCCATCAAGTGGGTCCACTAACCAGTAACGTCGCCAGTTGCGGCGGATTTCCCAGGCAGGCGGATCCTCTTCTGACAGTAGGGGAATATCAGGTGTCAGCGCCGCCAACCCCTGTTTGATAATATGATGTGCCGCCAGATCCGCAGCGGTGACGGGGGAGTCGTCTGGTTTCTTTTCTACGCCAAGGGGTTGTTCACCGTGATATACCGCCATGATTGCCATACCGGCTTCCCGCGACAATTGGCAAATCTGTTCTAACATAGTGCGCCTCTCACATTCAGCTTTATGGGGGAACCCTCTTCCCAGCAACTCACAGTATTTGATCAACAACGCTTCGCTATCACAACTTTATGCATCTGCAGGTTACATGGATAAATTTTCTGCCAAACTTCACATTTTGGCGAGGTATCAAATGATAGTTACATAAATATTTGAGATACATACCTAAGTTCATTCAAGTTGCCAGACAGAACCCGCTGCATGTTCAACAACGCTTGCTGCTTTGCCAATGGGGGCGAGGAACCGTAGCCAACACCCTTGTAGCTTGAGTGATAAAGGGTATCACTCATTCCTCAATGCTTATCGAACAACAGCCAGACGGTAGGATAAGTCCCTTCTGCCAGACGCGCTACCGTTAGAAACCGCACAGGAATCATTACAATATGGAGATAGCCAATGATTAAACGTTCTCTGGGATTATCCACTTTAGCCTTATTGGTTTGTGCCGCAACGCAGGCCGCCACCGTTGACCTGCGTGTGCTGGAAACCACTGATCTGCATAGTAATATGATGGACTTCGATTACTATAAAGATAAGCCCACTGACAAATTCGGCCTGGTTCGCACCGCCAGCCTTATCCACCAGGCTCGCCAGCAGGTGACCAACAGTGTACTGGTGGATAATGGTGACCTTATTCAGGGTAGCCCATTAGCGGACTATATGGCCGCCAAAGGGTTAAAAACAGGGGATATTCACCCTGTCTACAAGGCGATGAACAGCCTGGATTATGTGGTGGGCAACATCGGCAACCACGAATTCAACTATGGGCTAGACTACCTGAAAAACGCACTGGCTGGTGCCAAATTCCCCTACATTAATGCCAACGTCATTGATGTAACCACGAAAAAGCCGTTGTTCACACCTTATATTATTGTCGATACCCCGGTAAAAGATCGCGATGGAAAAACACATACATTGCGGATTGGCTACATCGGCTTTGTACCGCCACAGATCCTGAGCTGGGACAAAGCCAACCTGCAAGGAAAAGTCACGGTTAACGATATTACCGCAACCGCCAAGCACTATGTGCCAGAGATGCGTAAGCAAGGGGCGGACCTGGTAGTGGCCATCCCGCACTCTGGCCTCTCCAGTGAGCCTTACAAAGCCATGGCTGAAAATTCGGTGTACTACCTCAGCCAAGTGCCGGGTATTGATGCCATCATGTTCGGCCACGCTCACGCGATATTCCCCAGCGCGGATTTTGCCAAAATTCAGGGGGCGGATATCAACCAGGGGTTACTCAACGGTGTACCCGCAGTGATGCCAGGCCAGTGGGGTGATCATCTCGGGGTCATCGATCTCCAGTTAAATAACGACAGTGGCCGTTGGCAGGTCACCGCAGCAAAAGCAGAAGCCCGACCAATCTATGACAAAGAGAACAAGAAATCGCTGGCAGATGAAGATGCCGCATTACTGAAGATCCTGGCGGAAGATCACCTGGCAACACGTGATTTTGTCGGTAAACCTATCGGCAAATCTGATAGTAACATATACAGCTATTTGGCTTTGGTGCAGGATGATCCTAGCGTCCAGATCGTTAATAATGCACAAAGAGCTTACGTTAAACACTATATCCAAGGTGATCCGGATTTGGCCGACCTGCCGGTACTCGCCGCCGCCGCACCCTTTAAAGTCGGTGGACGCAAGAATGATCCCGCCAGCTTTGTCGAAGTTGAAAAAGGCCAACTCACCTTCCGCAATGCAGCTGATCTCTATCTCTACCCCAATACGCTGGTGGTAGTCAAAGCCAGCGGCAAGGAGGTAAAAGAGTGGCTGGAATGTTCCGCTGGGCAGTTCAATCAAATCGATGTCAACAGCAGCAAACCACAAGCGTTAATCAACTGGGATGGCTTCCGCACCTATAATTTTGATGTAATCGATGGTGTCAATTACCAGATTGATGTCACTCAACCCGCACGTTATAACGGTGAATGCGAGCTAATTAATAACCAGGCCGAGCGCATCAAGCAGCTGACATTCAATGGCAAACCGATCGATCCTAACGACACTTTCCTGGTGGCAACCAATAACTACCGCGCCTACGGTGGTAAGTTTGCAGGAACAGGTGACAAGCATATCGCCTTCGCCTCACCCGATGAAAATCGCTCAGTACTGGCAGCCTATATCAGTGCAGAAACCCAGCAACAAGGTGCGGTACGCCCTCAGGCTGACAATAACTGGCGTTTAGCCGACATCAAAAGTCAACAACCGCTGGATATCCGTTTTGAGACCGCAGCCAGCGAAAAAGCCGCTGCATTTATTCAACAGAACGCCCAGTACCCAATGAAACCCGTGGGTACTGACAGTATTGGATTTTCACTCTATCAAATTGATATACAATCAAAATAATTAAATAACCGGGCGCATTCCCATGCGCCCTTTCCATCGCCCGCTTGCCGTTAATTAAATAGAGAAAAATGCCACTCTGCGGTTCAATGTTTTGCAAACAATTGCAAATAATCTATCGACAAAGTTGTACAAAAAAATACAATCGTGTAACTTTGCTCACTCAAATTCAGAAGGTCTGTTAATGTTCAGCAACGTACATAACAACGACAGCACAAGGTTAGTTGCTCAAAATTCGCTCTAGCGGTTAGTATCACCTATCTGCAATTTAACGCTTAGCTCGAAGGAATGAATGGCGATGACTACCACCCCGTCAGTAATCAGCAAATGTCTTGATTTTTACTCAGAGCTGAACAGTGAAAAAATCACATTACTCCCGTTAATTTATCATCCACAGATCGAGTTGGTTGATCCCTTAGGTCAGCACTCTGGGATCGCTGCAGTTGAAGCCTATTTTCGCAGCTTATTGACTCGCACCGCTCACTGTCGATTTTCCATCGACACTTATTTCTCTCAAGATCAGCAGACCTGTCTAAACTGGATCATGTCCTACTCACATCCTAAATTGGAGAAAGGGCGCACTCTTGAATTGGAGGGCTGTTCCATATTACGCGTTCAGGACGATAAAATTATCTGGCAACGCGATTACTACGATATAGGAGCCATGCTTTATGAGCATATTCCATTACTAGGTCCGGTGATTAAGCAGTTGAAAAAGAGGGTCAACCAGTGAAATCAATTTTAGTCACGGGGGCAAGCTCAGGTATTGGTGAGGAATTGGTCAAGGCTTGGGCCAAGCAGGGATATAAACTGATTGCCTGCGGGCGCGATCAGCAACGCTTGGCTGCGCTACAACAATATGATGCCAACATCATTACACGATCCTTTGATATGACTGATGCCGAGGCTTGTCGAGCAGCATTGCAAGATTGTCAGGTCGACTTGGTGGTGTTGTGTGCCGGTACCTGCGAATACATCGATAACGGCAAGGTAGATGCCGCTTTAGTCAAAAGAGTAATGGAAACCAATGTGTTAGGGCCAGTTAACTGTCTAGATGCCTTGCAGGAACAACTCCAGTCGGGTAGCCGAGTTGCCTTCGTCAGTTCAGCGGCTCAGTGGCTACCCTTCCCGCGGGCAGAAGCCTATGGCGCTTCCAAGGCCGCATTGACTTACCTGGCAAATAGTTTGCGCCTTGACTGGGAAGCTAAAGGCATTGCTATTTCGGTCATTTTCCCGGGTTTTGTCGATACTCCCCTTACACGGAAAAATACATTTCCGATGCCAGGCCGGATCAGTGTTGAAATGGCAGCAAAAGCCATTATCAAGGGGCTGGATCAAGGCCACAATGAGATCCGATTCCCGTATGTTTTTTGTCTGGTTTTGCGTTTATTAGCCTTGTTACCACTATCTCTTCAAAACAGATTACTCCGCCGGATGGTTACCCGATGAAAATAGCAATTATTGGTAGTGGGATCTCAGGTTTAACCTGTGCGTGGCGTTTGGCTGGTCATCATGATGTCACTCTGTTTGAAGCCAATGCAGTCGCGGGTGGTCACACAGCAACAGTGGATGTTAAAACTGAACAAGGTGAGATGGCCATAGACACCGGGTTTATCGTTTATAACGATCGAACCTATCCGCGTTTTATCGGCTTGCTCAGTGAATTGGGTATACAAGGACAAAAGACGGAAATGAGCTTTTCCGTTCAAAATCCACAAACAGGGATTGAATATAATGGACATACGCTGACCACATTATTCGCTCAATACCGTAATGCGCTTAATCCAAAATTTTGGCGACTGTTAAAAGAGATTATCAGATTTAACCGTTGCGCCAAGCAAGAACTCAACAATGGCATCAACGAAGGCCACACCTTAGAGACATTCCTTACCGTTAACAAGTTTGATGCTTTTTTCTCTCAGCATTATATCTTGCCTATGGGAGCTGCCATCTGGTCCTCTTCTTTAAAGGATATGCGCCAATTTCCATTAGTGCTTTTTTTGCGTTTTTTTGATAATCACGGCTTACTGGATATTCTACATCGCCCCCAATGGTATGTAGTGCCTGGTGGTTCTCGCGAATATGTTCGTCAGATTATAGAAAAGTTATCTCCTCGGATGCAGTTTCGTTTTTCAACCCCGGTATTGAGTGTGACACGCACCGATAGCGGCGGCCTGGTTGGTACTGAAAGTGGAGAGGAACATTTCGACAACATTATTTTTGCCTGCCATGCTGATCAAGCTCTTGGGTTACTAAATGACCCGAGTGAACAGGAAAGAGAGATCCTCAGTGCGATATCTTGGCAACGCAATGATGTGGTGCTGCACAAAGATAAATCCTGGTTGCCTGTAGAGCGTCGAGCCTGGGCAAGTTGGAACTATCTGCTTAACCCAGACCCCACTAAGCAGGAAGATACTCCGGCTTGCGTCACTTATAATATGAATATTTTGCAAGGCTTGCCTGCTAGCAGCCCGTTATTCTGCGTCACTCTTAATCCAGACAAGCCTATTGATGAGCGCCATGTTTATCAACGTTTTGTTTATCACCACCCTATTTTCAATGCGCAAACCTGGCAAGCTCAAACACGCCGTCATGATATCAATGGACAACGTCATACTTGGTTCTGTGGTGCCTATTGGTATAACGGTTTTCATGAAGATGGGGTGCACAGTGCCTTGGATGTGGTAGAGGGTATTGCACTCAGCCAGGTAAGAGGTCTGGTGTAATGAATAGCTGTTTGTACCAAGGCGTTTTGCGCCATCGGCGCTATCATCCTAAACACCATTTTTTTACCTACCGTATTTTTATGGCATTACTGGATTTGGATGAACTGCCTTTGCTCGATAAAGTTGGCATTGCGTATAACCGCATGGGGATAACCGCATTTTTTGATCGCGATTATCCGCTCGGTCAGCCGCTCAAACAGGCAGTGCAAGATAAACTGCGGCAGCTCACTGGCGAGATCATCGATGGGAAAATTTTACTACTGACCCAACTGCGTTATTTCGGTTTCCATTTTAATCCAGTTAATTTTTATTATTGCTATGACCATGCTGGAAACTTCCGCTACTTACTGGCAGAAGTCAGAAATACACCTTGGAACGAACGTCACTATTACGTCGTTGATGCTTATCATCCACAGCCGACAGCAAAAGCCTTCCATGTTTCACCTTTTAACCCCATGGATATGACCTACCATTGGCGTTTTAAGGTACCGGGCAAGACCTTACAAGTACATATTGAAAATCATCAACATAACAAGGTATTCGATGCAACCCTGTTGCTAAAGCGGCAAGCACTAACTCGCGCTAATATGATAAATTTGTCGATTAAATTACCTTTTATGACAATAAAAACAGTGCTGACTATTTATTGGCAAGCATTGCGTTTATGGCTTAAACGCGTGCCCGTTTATTCCCACCCTGGCAATAGAAAACTTTAATCATGACTGACCCTACCTATCCACTCACTCAGACTCTCTCCCGTCGTGCTCGTATAACCCGACAGGTTTTATTTCGTCTGCTATCACAGATCAAAGGCGGGGGGTTAACCCTGCATGAGGGGAACCAGCAATTTTGCTTTGGTGAGATGGCTGCGGCTCGTCAGGCGGTGGTGGTGATCCATTCGCCTTCAGTATATCGTCGTTTGTTCTCCGGGGGCAGCATTGCCGCAGCGGAAACATGGATGGACGGCGAATGGGATTCACCAGATTTAACCTCAGTGCTTGAAATTCTTGCCCAGAACAGCACAGTGATGGATCAATTGGAAAATGGCTTCAAATGGTTGAATAAGCCTTTCGCACGATTACAACACTGGTTTAACCGTAATAACCGTGATCAGGCCAAGCAGAATATTGCCGCACATTATGATCTCGGCAATGACTTTTATCGTTCGTTTCTCGATGAAAGTTTACTTTATTCTAGTGCGTTATTTAGCACGGGCATCAATGATTTACCTTCAGCGCAAGTCGCCAAAATGGCCCGTTTGTGTGAGCAGTTAGCTTTAACTGCTGACGATCATCTGTTGGAAATCGGCACCGGTTGGGGGGCCTTGGCAGAATACGCAGCGCGACATTTCGGTTGCCGAGTGACCACCACCACCTTATCTCAAGCACAATATGATTACAGTACCAAACGTATTGCACAGGCTGGCCTGACTGAGCAGGTCACCGTATTACTGAAAGATTATCGCGATCTCGATGGTGAGTTTGACAAGATTGTGTCAGTTGAAATGATAGAGGCAGTCGGTGAAGCCTTTTTACCGGTATTTTTCCGTAGCTGTCAGCAACGGCTACGACCTGGAGGGAAAATGGTGTTACAAGCGATCACTATCCAGGATCAGCGCTATAAACAATATAGCCAAAGTGTAGATTTTATACAGCGCTATATTTTCCCTGGCGGTTTTTTGCCTTCAATCTCAGCCTTGAGTAACGTCATGACCCATCACACGGATTTTGTGATCCGTAACCTGTTTGATATGGGTATTGATTATGCGCAAACCTTGAACCACTGGCGTCATCGTTTTCTTCATGCTTGGCCTCAGATCAGCAAGCAGGGGTTTGATGACCATTTTCATCGAATGTGGTTATTTTATCTGTGTTACTGCGAAGCGGGATTTCAAGCTCGTACCATTAGCGCGGTACAAATGACTGTTGAAAGAACATGAGTCGATCTCAGCAGCTCGTATTAACCACTATTGCTTTTGATATCTATTGGTTTTTGGTGGTTTTTTTCCGTGACAGATTCGTTCTGTTATGGCTTGCCATGGCGATCCTGGTCTGGTGTTTATTGCCGCCACTGCAGCGCCGAGCGGCCTTATTACTGGCGATAGTGGGTAGTGGAATAGATGCCCTATGGGTAGCAACAGGTATCGTGTCATTTGATGGTTCGGGGTTAATCCCCTTGTGGATGCTAGCATTATGGCTGATGTTTGCTTGTCTCTGGGCACCGCTGACATGGCAATCGGCGTTACCCAGCTGGATTTGGCTGGTGATGGGGGCAGTTGGTGGGCCATTTGCCTATTTTATTGGCAAAAATATGGGCGCAATGACTTTTCATCAGCCTCTGTTTATCACTCTCGGCTTGCTAGCCATCGGCTGGGCAGGCTTGATCTTGTTATTCAACGTTCTCTATGTTCAGTTTTATGCACGTCGTAACTAGGCAACAAAACCAGGAAGCGATTTGAACCAGGCTTGTGCTGAACTGTAGGATAAGATTCATCATCTCACTGGGTGTAGAGAAACGGGATGACGGTACCCATCCCACGCCCCCCAATGACAAGCATGGTGACGGGTATATTAACGGAGGAAAGATGTGAAACACTCTCTAGGCGTATTGCTGTTATTTGTCTCGCTCACAACATATGCAAATGAGTGGTTGCAATGGCCAATGAGCGGTGTTGCAACCTTAAATTGGGGACCGTTCAAGATCTATGATTCCCAGTTACGTCTTCCTGAAGGTCATTATGCGGGGCCATTGACCGATCAGGCATTAATCATTACTTACCGGCGTAATATTGATAGCGACGATTTAATTGATGCCACACGTGAGCAGTGGCAGGCCCTAGGCGTATTGAGTCAGGAGCCGCAAAGTGAAGCCTGGTTAGCCCTGTTACGCAAACTCTGGCCTGATGTTCAAGACGGCAGCCAGTTGGCGTTTGTACTGCAAAATAAACAGGGACAATTCTGGTATCGTCCGGCGGGCAGCACCGCTGCTTTTTCCCCATTGGGCGGCCCCCTCTCTGCCGACTTAAGTCGTTGGTTTCTAGCTATTTGGTTAGATGCTCGTACCTCGTATCCTGAATTACGCCAACAGTTATTGGGAAGAGCCAAAATGATAACCAGAGAATCTAGAATAGAAACAGGAGATGTTAAATGAAAAAAATACTCAAGATTGGTAGTTTACTGGTCATGATGTTGACCGGATGCAGTGCTGATATCAACGACTATCGAGCATCAACACCCACACTGGATATCTTCGATTATTTTAACGGTAAAACAGAAGCCTGGGGGATGGTACAAGACTTCAGCCAGAAACAGGTTCGTCGTTTCCATGTAGAAATTGTCGGTAGCGTTATCGATAATACGCTGACACTACATGAAAATTTTGTTTACGACGATGGAGAGAAACAACAGCGTACATGGCATATACGTCGTCTTGAAAATGGTCGTTACGAAGGAACTGCCAATGATATAGAAGGTGTCGCCAGCGGGCAGGCGGTAGGAAACACCTTTAATTGGCAGTACAAAATGAATGTCACCACTGGGGGAAAAACCTGGTTACTCAGTTTTGACGACTGGATGTACCTGCAGGATAATAACCATCTGTTTAATCTTACCAAGCTTAAAAAGTTTGGTGTCACTGTGGGTACCGTGACCTTGTTTTTTGATAAACCAGCAAAGCTGTAGGCCATGCTTACACTTTATACCATCAGCGAATTTGCCAACCTCTGTGGTGTTAGCCCGACCACATTACGGGCTTGGCAACGCCGTTATGGTTTACTTAAGCCTGAACGTACAGAAGGGGGGCACCGGCTCTATAGCCAATCGGATCTTGAACGAGTACTTAGCGTCTTAGATTGGATAAAAAAGGGTGTCCCTGTCAGCCAGATAAAACCGCTACTTGAAAGTGACCACAACCAAACCAATAATAACTGGCAGCAGTTGCAGGAAAAAATACTGTTACTACTACAACAAGGAAAGATCGATGCCTTGCGTCAGTTACTCTTTGCTTGTGGACGAGATTACCCTCGCAGTTATTTGGTTGATCATGTATTGCGCCCTTTACGTGTGTTAATAGCAGCAAATACTGCACCGATGCTCACATTACGCACCATCCTTGATTCGCTGATTATCGGCTATACCTCTTTTTGTCTGGATGCAGATAAACGTTCTCAGGGAGAAAAATATATTTTAGTAGGGTGGAAGCTTAGTGATCCGGCAGAGATTTGGCTGGAAGCCTTAAAATTGTCAGGCGCAGGCAAGAGGATAGAAGTGCTGGCATGGCCATGTACCCTATTGGCTCCTGAATTATTTCCTGATTATCATTGGATCCTACTCACCTCTACCAAACTCACCGCACTAGAAGAAAAACAGTGCGAGGTATGGCGTAATTACGTTTTATCACTGCAGGTCGCCCTGTTACGTTAATCATGGGTTGTACAGACAGCATTGGATTTTCACTCTATCATATTGATATACAAAAAATAATTACATAACCGGGTACATTTCCATGCGCCCTTACGATTTAACCTCTTTTATTGATGGCATACCCTTTAAATTGCATTTAAAATGCATGTTATAAGTTTATTCACTTTAAGAGGCACTAACATGGATTATCGTAGCCAATCCCTCGGCGCACTCGCCATCGCTATCCCGCAAGCCAGTAAACTATTCCGCGACTATGGCTTGGACTTCTGCTGCGGAGGAAAACAAACCTTGGAGCGAGCTGCCAGCCGCAAAGATTTGGATCTGGAGAGATTGGAAAGTGAACTGGCTGCACTGGCAGCAGACTCCGTAGATAACCGCGACTGGCATCAGGCCCCGCTGTCGGAGATCATCGATTACATTCTGCCACGCTTCCACCAACGTCACCGCGAACAGTTGCCAGAGCTGGTATTAATGGCAGAAAAGGTCGAACGTGTTCATGGCGACAAGCCCACTTGCCCACGCGGGCTGGCGAAACAGTTAAATCTGATCAATCTCAGCCTTGAAAACCATATGATGAAGGAAGAGCAGATCCTGTTCCCGCTGATCAAACAAGGTATGGGGCAACAGGCGGCGGGGCCAATTTCGGTAATGGAGTATGAACATAATGAAGTGGACGAACAGTTGGAGGTTGTGAAATTCCTCACCAATAACGTGACGCCACCGGCAGGTGCCTGCAATACCTGGCAGGCATTATATAATGGGCTCAATACGTTTATTGCCGACCTGATGGAGCACATCCATCTGGAGAACAATTTGTTGTTCCCGCGTGCCCTTAATGGTCAATAAAGTCAGGGCGTCACTAAGGCGCCCATGCTTCAAGGCCGTAACCTATTACAAAATTTCCAGCAATTCAACGTCAAAAATTAATGCGCTGAAAGGTGGGATTGATGCGCCGGCGCCACGTTCACCATAGGCCAGGTTATGTGGAATATATAACTGCCATTTTGATCCCACAGGCATCAGTGTCAACGCTTCGATCCAGCCGGGGATCACTCCACTAACCGGGAACTCTGCTGGCTGACCACGCTCAACAGAACTGTCGAACACATCACCATTGATCAGGCGGCCAGTATAATGCACCCGTACCCGATCCTGACGGGATGGGATAGGGCCATTACCCTGCTCCAATACGCTGAACTGTAAACCCGACTCAGTCTGCGTCACGTCGTCACGTTTGGCATTATCCTGCAAGAACTTCTGACCTTCTACGGCCATTGCCTTTTGACGTTCAAGACGTACCGCATCTGCACGCTCATGGATTTCACGTAGTGCGCGGTGAACCACATCGACCGGTACAGCCGGTGCGTTCCCTTCCAACGCATCACGCAAGCCAGCCAACAAAGCTTCTGGTTGTAAACCTTCCAGACCAGACTCTTGCAGTTGCTGACCGACCTGTAAACCAATCCCGTAACTTGCTTGCGCTTCAACGCTATCAAAAGAAGGGGTTGTCATGGGTTTTTCCTTTAATCTGTAAAAAGTCGAAGATGCAGCATAACAGTGCCTGAAAGCCGGGTAAAATCTTGTGTAGATAATGATGACTTTTGTCGTAGAAAAAGAAACAATAAGTTATTGTTAACACTTGGGGCCATTCCCCTCGCCAACACCCAAATGGGTGAGACAAGTAACGCAGCCAATGATCGGCAGCTTACATATTCTGATGTAGTCGAAGAGAGGTCACCATGGGCAGAATCGCGCCCAGGAAAAGGAAAACCCCCTGGGTCTATCAGACGCTATCGCGCCTCTGGCTGAATCTGAACCAGCGTTTCAAGCCTAGGCTGACACCCACAGAGCAAGAAACGATCCAGACACCAAGCTTTAAAAATAGACTAAAAGCCTTGTTGTTGAGAATATGGCACCTGCCAGACAGCTTCCAATGGATGGAACCTTTACCCAATTTTCACCGCCGTTGGGTGATTATTTTTGGTACCACCTTGCTGCTTTCATTACTGTGGCCCTACTCCGACGATAGCACACCACATCCATTCCCGGTGACCAACCAGGAAAATAGTGCCCTTATGCAGGCTCAATTACTGAATAATGGCGCGCAACAGCCACAACAACAGCAACCCACCACGACGGGTAGCCCTAACTGGCAAGGCTATGAGATCAAGGCAGGACAGACTCTGGCGCAACTATTCCGCGACAATGGCTTACCGGTTAATGATGTTTTTGCCATGGCGCAGGTAGAGGGTCGCGATAAACCGCTCAGTAATCTTAAGGCGGGACAAAAAGTACGTATCGAGCGTAATGCCAATGGGGTGATTACCACTCTCGCTATCACTACGGCGGATAATAGCGAAGCACTGTTTCGGCGCCAGACTGATGGCAGCTACCTTCGCCTACGTTAGGTTTTACTTTGTTCCTGCAGAAAATCACGCAGTACAATTCATAGGTGCAGTTCAATCCTTTGGTTGCGCTGTGTGTCTTTGCTGCAATTTACTTATGCAAACAGACGAAATAATACTTTTTAGCGGTGATTAAAAAGCAAAACGCCAGCACAAGGCTGGCGTTTTAACTTGGCTAACAGCAGCGATTAAGCTTCTGCAACCACAACTACATTCAGCTGTGCAAACACGTCGCTGTGTACTTGGAAATGCACTTCGTGCTCACCAGTGGTACGCAGAACGCCATTTGGCAGACGAACTTCGCTCTTGGCAACTTCAACACCAGCCGCAGTTACTGCGTCAGCGATGTCACGGGTACCGATAGAGCCGAACAGTTTACCTTCGTCGCCTGCTTTAGACGCGATGGTTACCGTGGCCAGTTCGTTGATCTTGGTTGCGCGAACTTGGGCTGCAGCCAGAACTTCTGACAGTTTGGCTTCCAGTTCAGCACGGCGTGCTTCAAAGAACTCTACGTTTTTCTTGGTAGCAGGAACAGCTTTGCCCTGTGGTACCAAGAAGTTACGGGCATAACCCGCTTTAACGTTAACCTGATCACCCAGGCTGCCCAGGTTTGCTACTTTATCAAGCAGAATAACTTGCATTACCTTATCCTCTCAAAGTCGTTAATGGACAGTGGCCGATTACTGATGACTATCAGTGTACGGCAACAAAGACAGGTAGCGCGCGCGCTTGATAGCACGGGCCAGTTGGCGCTGATACTTTGCACGAGTACCGGTAATACGGCTCGGGACAATTTTACCACTTTCAGTGATGTAGTTTTTCAGCGTAGCGATGTCTTTATAGTCAATCTCTTGAACGCCTTCCGCAGTGAAACGGCAGAACTTGCGACGACGGAAATAACGTGCCATTTGGCTAGTCTCCAGAATCTATCAATTCAATCTGCTCGGCATGCAGGACCAATTTATTCAACCCGTTGCGCCCTTGATGGCAACTAACAAAGCCTTGAATAGTGACCTGACTGCCGACCGTTAATCTTTGAGTTAAAGCTTGTGACTGTTGTCCACTGGCAACCACGGGCATTCGGCACCATGCTTGCCTGCTGAATCCGGCTTCCTGCTGCGTTGATCGGTGCTCAAGCACAAATTGGCAGTGGGGTATCCCGGAAGGACTTACTTTTCGTACCGGCGTCTTGCACACTGTGCCAGACAACACCAGACGATTAGCCGTCACGGCGGCAATTACTCTTCAGAATCCCCAACATCATCATCAGCGATTTCATTAGCGAAGTCTTCGCGGCGATCGCCACGACGTTCATCTTTCGCTTTAACCATCGGAGATGCTTCAGTTACCGCGTGCTTAACGCGCATAACCATGCTACGGATAACGGCGTCGTTGAAGCGGAAGTTAGTTTCCAGCTCATCGATCGCTTCCTGCGGAGCTTCAACGTTCAGCAGAACATAGTGAGCTTTATGCAGTTTGTTGATCGGATAAGCCAGTTGACGGCGGCCCCAGTCTTCCAGACGATGGATCTGACCTTGCGCGTTAGTGATAGTAGCACTATAACGCTCGATCATGCCCGGAACCTGTTCGCTTTGGTCAGGATGGACCATAAAAACGATTTCGTAATGACGCATCGAATTGCTCCTTACGGATTATTCAGCCTCCTGTCAGGGTCAACCGCGGCCCATGGAAGCAAGGAACGTGTGTATGTGTGCGGCTGAAAAATGACGCGTAATCATACTGGCGGAGCGCTGGAAACTCAAGGGATGAATGGAATTTATTACAGTTTTCTACCCGTCGCCATGCCAATTGCCGTGGGCTTGGCATGACGACGAGTCTCAACTTAGCTTATCAACTGCGCTGACGTACCGCTTCAAACAAGCAGATACCAGTTGCGACGGAAACGTTAAGCGAAGAAACCGTCCCTGCCATCGGAATACTGATCAGCTCATCACAATGTTCACGGGTCAAACGCCGCATACCATCCCCTTCAGCCCCCATCACCAGGGCCATCGGGCCGGTCATTTTGCTTTGGTATAAAGTATGGTCTGCTTCACCTGCGGTGCCTACCACCCAAATATTCATCTCTTGCAATAACCGTAAGGTACGCGCCAGGTTGGTGACCTGGATCAATGGCACGTTTTCTGCCGCCCCACAGGCGACTTTCTTTGCCGTTGCATTCAATTGGGCAGAACGATCACGGGGGACAATCACTGCATGCACCCCTGCTGCATCGGCACTACGCAGACAGGCCCCCAGATTATGTGGGTCCGTAATGCCATCCAATACCAACAAAAATGGGGTATCGATATTTTCTAACAGGCCCGGTAAGTCGTTTTCCTGAAACTTCCGCCCTTCACGTACCCGCGCAATTATCCCTTGATGGACCGCCCCTTCCACCTTCTCATCCAGCCATTGGCGGTTTGCCACCTGGATAACAATACCGCTGGCTTCCAGCTCAGCAATCAATGGTTGCAAGCGACGATCGTCACGCCCCTTGAGAATAAATACTTCCAGGAAACGTTGTGGATCTCGTTCTAATAGGGCTTTGACGGCGTGAATACCGTAAATAATTTCGCTCATGATGATCTTTTAACTGTGTGGCCAGGGTCTTCCTGGCCGGTGATAACAAATGCGGCAGATTATTTCTGCTCTGCAGCTTTCTTCTTGCTGGCACGTTTAGCTTTGGTTGCCGCCGCTATCTTTTGGGTTTTATCAGACACTTTTTTGGCTTTCGCCTTTTTGTCCTTTTTCACCTTATCAGCAGGCTTAGCCTCTTTATCAGGCTTAGCCTCTTTCTTACGAAAAACGCTATCTGCCTCAAAATTCGCCGGGGCTTTACCACTGCGGGATTTACGTGGCTTCTGGCCTGGCTCTGCCCCCTTGCCATCACGTAATCTACGAGGGTTACCGCTTTTGCTGCGTTGTCGTTCAGTTTTACCCTCACCCCTTGGCTTGCGCGTGCTCGATACCAAAGCAAAATCAATCTTGCGCTCATCCAGATGCACTGCATCAACACGAATTTCCACCGCATCACCCAGACGATAAACCATACCGGTGGATTCACCGATCAGGCGCTGACCAATATTATCGTAGCGGTAGTAATCGTTATCCAAGGTTGAGACATGCACTAAACCATCAATAAACAGATCGTTTAAGCGCACAAAAAAGCCAAATGAAGTGACACTGGCAATAATCCCGCTGAACACTTCACCGACGTGATCCTGCATGAAATCACACTTCAACCAGTCCGCGACATTACGCGTAGCTTCATCCGCACGGCGCTCCGTCATCGAACAGTGTTCGCCCAGTTGCAGCATCTCTTCGAATTCACTGTGCCAACCACCGGTGGGTGTCCAGCGCTCCTTCGGCTGACCATGCTCTTTAGCCAGCAGATATTTGATAGCCCGGTGTAACGACAAATCTGGGTAACGGCGAATTGGCGAAGTAAAGTGAGCATAAGCCGCCAATGCCAAACCGAAGTGACCACGATTCTCGGGATCATAAACCGCCTGTTTCATCGAACGCAGCAGCATGGTTTGCAGCATTTCCCGATCCGGACGCTCAGAGACCTCGTCCATCAAAGTGGCGTAATCTTTCGGTTGCGGTTTCATTCCCCCACCCAAAGTCAGACCAAGCTCACTCAGCACACTACGCAATGCCGTAATATGATCGTCACTGGGGCGATCATGCACACGGAACAGTGCAGGCTCATTATTCTTTTCAACAAAACGTGCTGCCGCAACGTTTGCCATGATCATGCACTCTTCAATTAGCTTATGCGCATCATTGCGTACCGTTGGCTCAACACGTTCAATACGGCGTTCAGCATTGAAGATAAACTTGGCTTCTTCTGTTTCGAAGGCAATACCGCCACGCTCAGCACGAGCCTGGTCCAACACTTTATACAGCGCGTGTAACTCCTGCAGGTGTTTAACCAAAGGATGGTACTGTTCACGCAGTTCCTGATCCCCCTGAAGGATATGCCACACCTTGGTATAGGTTAAACGTGCATGAGAACTCATCACTGCTTCATAAAATTTAAATGAAGAGAGACGGCCCTGTGCAGAGATGGTCATCTCACAAACCATACACAGACGATCTACCTGCGGGTTGAGAGAACACAGGCCATTGGAGAGCACTTCCGGCAGCATCGGCACCACTTCTGAAGGGAAGTAGACCGATGTACCTCGGCTACGGGCTTCATCATCCAGCGCGGTGCGTGGACGCACGTAATAGCTGACATCAGCAATGGCGACCCACAAACGCCAACCGCCACCACGTTTCTTCTCACAGTACACCGCATCATCAAAGTCGCGGGCATCTTCACCATCAATGGTCACCAGTGGCAGTTCACGCAGGTCCACACGCCCTTTTTTAGCGGCCTCTGGCACTTGCTCGCTGAGGTCGGCAACCTGTTTTTCCACCTGCGGCGGCCAGGTATGCGGGATCTCGTGGGTACGCAGAGCGATGTCTACCGCCATGCTCGTGCCCATTTTATCCCCCAGTACCTCGACTATCTTACCCACGGCTTTGGTACGACGCGTTGGGCGTTGAGTCAACTCGACGACGACCATATACCCCATACGCGCACCACAAATGGCGTCAGCCGGTATCAGGATGTCAAAATTGAGGCGGCCATCATCAGGCACCACAAAGCCGGTACCGGCATCAGTGAAATAACGCCCGACAATCTGACTGGTTTTAGGCACCAACACACGCACAATCCGCGCTTCGCGGCGCCCCTTGCGGTCTTCACCCAATGGCTGCGCCAATACCACATCACCATGGATCGCCATTTTCATTTGTTCGGCGGAAAGATACAGATCGTCTTTACGCCCTTCAACACGCAAAAAGCCGTAGCCATCGCGATGACCGATCACGGTGCCACGCAGCAAGTCCAGTCGCTCTGGCAAGGCATAGCACTGGCGGCGAGTAAACACTAACTGGCCATCACGCTCCATCGCCCGTAGACGACGGCGCAAAGCTTCCAGTTGTTCTTCTCCAGATAAATTCAGTTCATTACCCAACTCTTCGCGGCTGGCTGGCGTTTCACGTTTCGCCAAATGAGCCAGAATAAATTCGCGACTCGGAATTGGGGATTCATATTTTTCTGCTTCTCGTTCCAAAAATGGATCTTGTGACATTAGGATTCCTCGGTTGTCATCAGCAGGATGTCATTGAGCCTGATTGGCTCAGCAACGCTTTATTTGACAAGCAAAAGCCTGTAGAGCTGTGAGTTGTCTTCAACCATATCGGCCAAAGTATAATCGTCCAGCTCCTTAAGGAAATTCTGTACCGCCTGTTGAAGTACCGACTTCAAGCGACAGGCTGGCGTTATGTGGCAAAAATTACTGGTACAATTCACCAGTGAAAGTGGCTCCAGGGCGCGTACTACATCGCCCAAACGAATAGTGCTGGCAGGTTTACCCAGGCGAATACCGCCGTTTTTACCCCGCACGGTAGTGACAAAGCCTGTATGGCTTAACTGATTGATAATTTTTACCATATGGTTGCGTGAAAGACCGTACACTTCCGTCACCTCAGAGATACTGGTCATTCTCTCTGCCGGTAATGATGCCATATAGATCAATGCCCGCAGGCCATAATCCGTAAAACTGGTTAACTGCACGTCTACCTCTGGGTAACTGTTTACCCATTTAATATGCCGATTCTCGGCGATTTCTTAATATTTCATCATCATGCAGGCCGCTGAGACACAACCTGGAATTGATATCTGATTGGATAATAAACCAGCCAGAGAGTCCGTTGCTAATTATTTCTACCGGTTATCATCCAAGCGACAGAGAGCCAGATGATTTTAGGTATAAAGAATTTTCAATACGAAGGGGTCATCGAGGAACGGTGATCAGACAAACCGGGACAGAACCCGGTTTGCTTTATCGCTAGTATCATTCAAGTTACAGAAATACCTTCTGCAACCTGAACGACAGGTACATCCAAACATAACAACAGATTATGCATCAAACGGGTCACGTAATATCATGGTTTCGCTACGGTCTGGCCCGGTAGAAATAATATCTACTGGCACGCCCGTCAGCTCTTCGATACGTTTGATATAATTTAGCGCCGCCTGTGGCAATTGGCTGTAGTCTTTCACCCCAAAGGTGGTTTCACTCCAGCCAGGCATGCTCTCATAAATCGGTTCAATACCTTCCCAACCTTCTGCCGCCAGCGGCGTAGTGGTGATTTCAGAACCATCTGGCATGCGGTAACCCACACAGATCTTCACTTCTTTCAGACCATCGAGAACATCCAGTTTGGTCAAACAGAAGCCCGATAACGAGTTCAGTTGCACAGCACGGCGTACTGCTACTGCATCCAACCAACCGGTACGACGACGGCGACCAGTGGTAGCACCAAACTCATTGCCTTGCTTACACAGATATTCACCTGTTTCATCGAACAGTTCAGTTGGGAATGGGCCAGCCCCCACGCGGGTAGAATAGGCTTTCACGATGCCCAGCACATAATTCACATAACGTGGGCCAATGCCAGAACCGGTTGCGACACCACCAGCGGTGGTATTAGACGAGGTAACATAGGGATAAGTACCGTGGTCAATATCCAGCAAGGTACCCTGTGCGCCTTCGAACATCACGCGTTCACCGCGTTTACGCGCACCGTCCAGCAATTCGGAAACATCCACCACCATTGAGGTCAGGACATCTGCGATAGACATCACGTAATCAAACGTTGCCTGGTAATCAACCGCATCGACCTTGTAGTAGTTAACCAACTGGAAGTTGTGGTAATCGATGACCTCTTTCAGCTTAACCGCGAAGGTCTCTTTATCAAACAGATCACCCACACGCAGACCACGACGAGCCACTTTATCTTCATAAGCCGGGCCGATACCACGACCCGTGGTCCCGATCGCTTTAGCACCACGCGCTTTCTCACGCGCATTATCCAAGGCGACGTGGTAAGGCAGGATCAGCGGACAGGCTTCAGACAATAACAGCCGCTCACGCACCGGGATACCACGCGCTTCGAGTTCCCCCATTTCTTTCATCAATGCATCTGGAGCCAAAACCACACCATTGCCAATGATACTGGTCACGTTTTCACGCAAGATACCTGAGGGAATTAAATGAAGAACGGTTTTTTCACCGTCGATAACGAGAGTATGGCCTGCATTATGGCCACCTTGGTAGCGCACAACATATTTAGCCCGTTCGGTCAGCAGGTCTACGACCTTACCCTTACCTTCGTCACCCCATTGGGTGCCCAGTACGACGACGTTGTTACCCATTTTTACCATCACCGGTTGCTTAAAAATGGATTCTAACACCGTAATTTGTGAGTTTCAGCACTTTTAACCGACAACTGCCTACTTTTTCGACTCCCGTTTATCCCCCGGCACGGCTACTCAACATGTAGTAGATCACGCAGCCAGCAACCACTAGTCCACCACCAAAACGCCGTAAAGTTGAATCTGGCAACTGGGTCATCGCCAGGATCATTTTACGCCAAGCCTGTGGAAACAGCATTGGCCCCAACCCTTCGAGTACCAAAACCAATCCGAGTGCCAGCCAGATCGTTAAATTCATCATGTTCCCTCAAAAAAATCAGGGCTCGCATTTAACGAGCCCCGATACCTACCCTTCTCTTTCAAAACCGTTCTCTTTCAATACATGGTCAGAAAGACATTAGGTATTTTATCTATTTCGTGTTGCTTCCGGCGACTTCATATAGCGGAAGAAATCGCTGTCCGGACTCAATACCAGCACATCCTGGTTACCTGAACCAAAACTGGTTTCATAAGCACGCAGGCTACGGATAAAGGAGTAAAAATCAGGATCCTGGCTAAATGCATCCGCAAACAATCTGGCGGCTTGTGCATCACCAGCACCACGAGTAATACGTGCCTGACGCTCAGCTTCTGCAATAGTGCGGGTCACCTCATAGTCGGCAGTCGCTTTCAGCTTCTCCGCAGCTTCTTTACCCTGAGAACGATGACGACGTGCTACTGCTTCACGTTCTGCACGCATACGCTGGAATATTGCATCAGACACTTCCGCTGGCAGGTTGATCTGTTTGATACGCACATCAACCACCTCAATACCCAATGCAGCCATGCTGTTCGGGTTAATCTGTGGCTGCTTACCGGTGGTTTCTCGATCAACGCGGGCTGCAGCAGAAGCGATAGCATCATCAGCTTCAGTGGTAGCCACCACCTCACCATCACCCACAGTACCAGTATTCAATGCGTCACGGACATCGGCCATCAAGCGGCCACGGGAGTCAGTAACAATATCACGCACATCCAGACGACCAATCTCCGAACGTAGACGGTCACTAAATTTACGCTTCAACAGAACCTCGGCCTGAGAAACATCACCACCACCCGTTGCCAGGTAGTAACGGCTAAAATCACTGATGCGCCACTTCAGGAAGGAGTCAACGATCAGATCTTTCTTCTCGCTAGTGACAAAGCGATCCGCCTGGTTATCCATGGTCTGAATACGTGCATCCAAGGTTTTCACAGTTTCAATAAAAGGAATCTTGAAATGTAACCCTGGCGCATACACCTGTGGTTTATTTTCGTTGTCACGCAGTACTTTGCCAAAACGCAACACAATGCCACGCTCACCTTCCTGTACCACAAACAAGGAGGTATACAGCGCTACCAGCACCACGGCAACGATAACTATAAATGACTTACGCATTGATTATTCTCTCCCTACGCGAGTATTGTCGCTACGCTGCGTATTGACACGGCGTTGGTCCATAGTTGAACCACTCGTGGTATTGTTGGGACTGGCATCCGAAACACTGTCAGTGGATGGAGCAGGGTTGAGACGAATCAGGCTGGTATCACTATTACCTTGGCTTACTGTCGGACCGGCCTGGTTACGCAACATTTGATCCAGTGGTAATACCATCAGATTATTGTTGCCTTTGTCATTCACCAGCACCTTACGGGTATGGCTAAAGACTTTTTCCATGGTCTCGATATACAGACGTTCACGCGTAAGTTCTGGTGCAGACTTATACTCCGGCAGCAGCTTGGTAAACTTCGCTACTTCACCCTGAGCTTCCAGAACAGTACGTGCTTCATAAGCTCTGGCGTCTTCCAACAAACGCTGTGCCGCACCATTGGCGCGCGGCTGAACTTCGTTGGCGTAAGCCTCTGCTTCACGGATGAATTGCTGTTCATTTTCACGTGCGGCAATAGCATCATCAAACGCCGCTTTCACCTCTTCCGGTGGACGAGCAGCCTGGAAGTTGACGTCAAGCAAAGTGATCCCCATTTTGTACGGACGAATGGTTTCTTCCAGTACACGCTGCGTATCGCTACGTACAATGGTACGGCCTTCGGTGAGGATCTTGTCCATGGTGTATTTACCAATAACACCACGCAATGCGCTATCTGTCGCTTGTCTTAAGCTATCATTGGGATCTGTAACGCTGAACAGATAAGCCGCCGGATCCGTGACACGATACTGAACGTTCATTTCCACGCGCACCACGTTCTCATCCGACGTGAGCATCACGCCTGATGCCGCCAGTTCACGCACGGACTCCACGTTGACCGCGATCACCTGATCAATAAATGTCGGTTTCCAGTTCAAACCCGGTTGTACCAGATGACTCAATTTACCGAATCGAGTGACGACACCACGTTCAGCTTCTCTAATGGTATAGAAGCCACTTGCGGCCCAAACCACCACAGCGGCAACCACGGCAATAACGATGATTCTGCCACTGAAATTCTTGGCTGAACCAGTACCACCACTGTTATTGCTGTTGGAGCCCTTATTCCCACCCAGGCTGCTCAATTTCTTGCTCAGCTTACGGAAAATATCATCTAAATCCGGGGGCCCTTGGTCGCGCCCACCTTTATTATTGTTACCGCCAGAGTTGCCGCCATTATTATTGCCGCTCCCCCACGGGTCGCGGTCTTGTCCGTTATTACCGGGCTGATTCCACGCCATGTTTTAGCTCCATTATTCTGTGATTAGGTACTTCAGGCTAACGCTTTGCCCTTCGTCTTTGAAAATGCAAGGGTTATCCCCATTGTCATGCCAACGGCAGGAAGAGAGATCCTCATTCCCCTGTTACCGGATTTACCGAGAGCCAGGGGCCTCACTCTGCCAATGACATGTTGAAAACTATGGGTATAGCCTAGTCAATTGTTAAAACGAGCGGCTAAATGTAACAGGATACAATCATACGATAAAGTTAATCAGGTCCTGTTCCTGTTTACAGAGGCGACGCCACTCCACGATCGGCATACGTATTATCACACCGATACTACCGTCCTCTTCATTCCATTCTTTCTCGATTGCCTGAAGCTGATAAAAACGACTACGCAGACGACCGGCCTGTGGTGGCAATCGCAGTTGGTGATGCACGATTTGCCCCGATAAGCGTTCTGTCAACGCCTGAAATAGCAACGGAATACCTTCACCACTGGCGGCGGATAACCACACTCGGATGGGTAAATTTTCATCGTTGCGATCGATACGCGGGACAAAATCATCCAGCATATCTATTTTGTTCATCACTAACAGTGTCGGGATCTCATCCGACTCAATCTCTGCCAACACGCTATTCACTGCCTCAATGTTCTCATCCACCCGGTTATCCGCTGCGTCGATCACATGTAACAATAAAGAGGCTTGGCGCGTTTCCTGTAAAGTGGCCTTAAAAGCAGCAACAAGATCATGCGGCAAATGCCGGATAAAACCTACTGTATCCGCCAACACGGTATCACCCACATCCGCTACTTCAATACGTCGTAAGGTGGGATCCAAGGTGGCAAATAGCTGGTCCGCCGCATAAACATCGGCAGAGGTAATTCGGTTAAACAAGGTTGACTTACCGGCGTTGGTATAACCTACCAATGAGACTGTCGGTACATCAGCACGGGTGCGAGCTCGCCGGCCCTGTTCACGTTGCTTCTCTACGCGTTCCAGACGGCGCAGAATCAAACTGATACGGTCTCTCAACAGACGGCGGTCAGTTTCTAACTGGGTTTCTCCCGGCCCCCGCAAGCCTATGCCACCTTTCTGACGTTCCAGATGGGTCCAACCACGCACCAAACGCGTAGCAATATGGCGTAACTGCGCCAGCTCTACCTGCAGCTTACCTTCGTGGGTACGAGCACGCTGAGCAAAAATATCTAAAATCAAACCCGTACGGTCAATAACCCGACATTCACATAAGCGCTCAAGATTTCTCTCCTGCGCAGCGGAAAGGGCATGATCAAACAAAACAACAGACGCACCAGCAGCTTTCACCGCCTCGGCGATTTCTTGGGCCTTTCCTTCACCGACAAAGTATTTAGGATGCGGCGCTTTGCGACTACCTGTCACCACCTGCAAAGCTTCGACACCAGCAGAAGAGACCAGTGATTCAAACTCACTGAGATCTTCACTATCTTTATCTTGCGAGAAATAAATATGAACCAGTACGGCCTGTTCACCAGTTTCATAGCGGTCAAACAAACGTGCGACCTCTCAAACGGAAAAAAACCGCGGGTTCGGGGGGCATAAACCGCATATTGCAGCCTAGGCTCCCCGTCATGGTTAATTCGCGATAAGCTTTATTCAGCGTCATCGCTTTCCTGCTGCGGTGCAGATGGATTATTACCATGGTGATAACCACCTGTCGTACCGCCACTCGGATTGTTACTGTGATGCGACACCGGGCGCGATGGAACAACGGTAGAGATCGCATGCTTATAAACCATCTGGCTTACCGTGTTCTTCAACAGAATGACAAACTGGTCAAAAGACTCAATCTGGCCTTGCAGCTTAATACCATTCACCAAATAAATAGAAACCGGAACTCGTTCACGACGCAATGCGTTCAGGAACGGATCTTGCAAAGATTGCCCCTTAGCCATTCTATCTTTTCCTTATTTGCTTGTTGTTTGTAACAAAGAACCTATTGGCTCTAAAATAAACGACCTAAAAAATTTGCGCGCCGAATATCTGTCAATTGTACACAATCGCCCAACCTATGCACTAACAACCTGTATTACTGTGTTCAAAGCCTCTCCCTGTTTATCACTGTCTAGCCAATAAACCGACTCCCAACCCCGTAACCAGGTCATTTGGCGTTTAGCCAATTGACGTGTTGCACAAATACCACGAAAAACCATCTCATCATAACTAATATCGCCCGATAAATATGACCACATCTGGCGATAACCAACACAGCGAATAGCGGGCAAATCCTGATGCAAATCACCCCGAGAGAACAGAGCACGCGCTTCCGCTTCAAACCCTGCAGCCAACATTTGCTTGAACCGCAGTTCGATACGTTGATGTAACAACTCCCGACTGGCTGGCGCTATTGCAAATTGGTGAACTTGATACGGCAACGATTCACCTGCAATTTTAGTCAGTTCCGTTAAAGTTTTACCCGAAATACAAAAAACTTCCAGTGCTCTGGTCAGTCTCTGCGGATCATTTGGATGAATACGCTCTGCCGCCACTGGGTCAATTTGCTGCAATTGACGATGCATCGCTTGCCAACCCTGCTCCGCAGCTTGCTGTTCAATCTGTTCACGCACCGCCGGATCCGCCGAGGGCAACGGCGATAATCCTTCTAATAGTGCTTTGAAATAAAGCATGGTCCCCCCCACCAACAGGGGAATACGACCAGCAGCAGTGATGTCGTGCATCTGTTGCAGCGCATCGCGACGAAAATCTGCCGCTGAATAGGCTTGTGCCGGATCACGAATATCTATCAACCGGTGTGGTGCTCGAGCCAACTCTTCTGCCGAGGGCTTGGCGGTACCCACATCCATACCACGATAAATCAATGCAGAATCTACACTGATCAGCTCCACTGGCAAGTGCTCACGTAATGCCATTGCCAACGCAGTCTTGCCGGATGCGGTCGGGCCCATAATAAAAATAGCCGATGGACGAGAGTTCATTTCAATTTCAGTCATGTTTCAGTGCCGCCAAAGCAACGTGTAAATCTACAGGCTGTAAAAGGTTACCTGGCGGAGACTTTACTAATTGTGGGCACAACCGCTCAAGGTCAGTCAACAATTGTATCGCTTGCGAGTTGTTCCACTGCTCATGCTCACTGCTGAGTTGCCCCGCAACCCAGCGAGCCAATGTGGCAGGTGATACCTCCTGACATTCGGCGAGGTAGCCTAACAGCTCAGGTATCAACTTTTGTAAATTTTGTTGGCGTAATGGTAAAGGGACTGCGCGCAACATCACATACCCATGTTCAGGTTGTAGTTCCAACCCCATGCTGACCAGTAAAGCCTGATGCTGTACACACGCAGCCACTTCATTTTTATTCAACGTCAGCTTAATCGGGATCAGTAATGGTTGTGGTCGTAATCCCTCTTCCGGGGGGCATAACTGCACCTGGCGTAACCCCTGCTCAGCAATCGTCAAATTGAGTAGCACCAACTGCTGGCGTTGCTCCAACAACGCATAACTGGGGGGATAAATCATCAATACCCGACCAAAACTATGTTGGTTACCCGCCAGCGGTATTTGTTGTTCGGTCTTGGCAGCTGGAAATAGCGGTTTTTTTGCCTCACCTATTGGTGTGGCCTGCAATAACTTACCGTACAATTCACCTTCACGCTTTTGATAACCAGGACCTGCCTGATAGCTCGGTTGCGGCGCACGCTCACGCGCCTCTGTCGTTGCTGTCGTTTCCGTCGCTGGCGATGGCTCTCGCTGTAGCGCTGGCTGTGCAAAATGGTTACCACCAGCAGCAATGCGGTTTTCCGGTTGCCAGGCTGGCGTGGGTTGTCCGTTGGGTTCGGCAAGTGGCAATGGCATATGGGCCGCCTGCTGAAGCACCGTGGTTACCGCCTGGTAAATAAAATCATGCACCAACCGTGCTTGGTGAAAGCGCACTTCATGCTTGGCTGGATGAACATTGACATCCACCTGGTGAGGGTCCACCTCCAGATAGAGTACATAGGCAGGTTGCTGCTCGTCTTTCAACTGGTCCTGATACGCCTGACGAATGGCATGATTGATCAGTCGATCACGCATCATTCGGCTATTAACATAGCAATACTGCATTTCACCCAGTTGGGCCGACCCTTGTGGATCGGCAACCCAACCACGGATACTGAGCTCACCATGCTGCCAGGACACCGCTAACGCATGTTGTAAAAAAGCCGGGCCACAAATGCTTGCCAAACGTCGCTCATGCTGGCTCTGATCTTTGGCAGCTCGATATTGGCGTATCAGTTTGCCGTTGTGACTCAAATTGAGGGTCACATCCAAACGAGCCAGAGCGATACGCCGCACCACTTCATCGATATGACCAAATTCGGTTTTTTCCGTGCGCATAAACTTACGCCTGGCGGGTGTGTTGTAAAACAGGTCCAGCACTTCAACCGTACAACCCACTGGGTGTGCGGCCGGTTTGACGGTCACTTGCTGATCTCGCCCTTCCGCATACGCCTGCCAGGCTTCCCCTTGCTCGGCGGTCCGTGAAGTTAATACCAAACGTGATACTGAACTGATACTGGCGAGCGCCTCACCACGAAAACCCAGGCTGATGATCGCTTCAAGGTCATCCAACGTGCTGATTTTGCTGGTTGCATGACGGGCCAGCGCCAAAGCCAAATCCGTTTTACCAATTCCACAGCCATTATCACGGATACGAATCAGCTTGGCACCACCACGTTCAATATCGATATCAATACGCGTCGCCCCTGCATCCAGGCTGTTCTCGACCAGTTCTTTCACTACCGATGCCGGGCGTTCAACCACTTCCCCGGCAGCAATCTGGTTGGCTAATTGTGGCGGTAATACCTGGATAGGCATACGGACCCCTCTGTTTTTGGCATCAATCCTGCGGAATAATGAGCGTGCGATCGAGCGGCGCTACGTCCGATTTTAATTTGTTAACCCGTTTAAGCTCACTCACACTAACACCATAGCGCGTCGCGATGGACGATAACGTATCGCCACGCGTCACTTTGTGTTTAGTCGCCTTGGTACTTTTTGCCTTGGTTTGCGCTGGTGCGGCTGTTTTATTCCCAGCGGGCACTTTCAAACGTTGGCCGACCCAGACTCCCTCTTTCTTCAATTTATTCAGCTCGCGTAGCGTCGCCATGCTAGTACCGTAACTTTCGGCAATACCAGAAAGTGTCTCTGCAGGTTTTACCACATGGATTTGCGTTTTCCCGACACTCACTTTCGCACTGCTGGCGCGGCCCACAGGCTGAGGTTGTCTTAAATCTTGCGTCCTTGGATTAACCGCCGCTGTGACGCCCAGCGGACGGTCTTCCACCTTTGGGTCGGCTTGTAGCGGATGCGCCAGGAAATAATTGCGCAAACCGTTATGGATTGCCCGCGCAATTTTATCCTGATAAGCGCCACTGCCCAGCAGTCGCTCCTCTCTGCTATTACTGATAAAACCGGTTTCTACCAACAGCGATGGAATATCTGGTGAACGCAGCACCCCCAGACTGGCATGCTCCGGGCGGCGTTTGTGTATTGCACCCACAGTTTGCAATTGGTTCAGCACCCTCACTGCGACGTCGTAACCGACGCGTTGTGAATGACCAAATTGCAGGTCGAGCACCGCCTGGCTAAGATAAGGGTCTGCTTTGCTATTTGCCAGCAAATCACCCGCTCCCCCCAATAGCTCAGATTGTTTCTCGTGTTGTTCCAACCAACCCGCCATTTCACTGTTCGCCCGGCGATTAGAGAGAACCCAAACCGAAGCACCACTGGCACTACGATTAGGTGCCGCATCGGCATGGATGGACACCAAGACATTAGCCGCCTGCTGGCGCGCCACATCGGAGCGCCCCATCACCGAGATAAAATAATCGCCATTACGTGTCATTACCGGTTTGAACACCGGATCTGCCTCCAGCAGGGCTCGTAGACGCTGGGCAATAGCGATGGTCACGTTTTTCTCTTTGAGACCATTAGGCCCGATGGCGCCTGGGTCTTGCCCACCATGACCCGCGTCAATAGCTACCACCACACGATCGCCAGAGCCGCCAGAAGAGCGGCTACTGCGCGCTGTCGGTTGCGTTGCCGTGGTAGTCGATGTGGACGTGGATGTTACTGCTGGCTTATTGGTAAAGGGGTTAACCCCTGCAGGTGCTTTACGCCCAGCATCGCTGACTGTCGAAGTTGACGTCGGCACTCGACGTACAATGTCCTTACCAACTGTTTCCTTACCAGCTATGTCCTGCTTCGGGCTCTCTTCGGCAGTAATGGTGAAGACCACAATATAGGTGTTCCCCTCCTGACGCATAACCGCCTGGGTTTTCGCCCGTTGGGTGAGATCAAACACCAAGCGTACCTTCTGAGCATCCGGCGCCTTAGCGCTACGAATGCCTTTGACCAGATTCTTACCACTAAAATTTAAGGGTAGGCCACCCACTTTCCCACTCTGTTTCACATCCAGCAGGACGCGCTCCGGGCTATGCGCCGAAGAAAACGTATACTCTGGTGGGCCGGTAAAGCTTACCGATACGACGGCCTCGCGTTGTGCATTGGTCACTTTGATATCAGCTAAAGAAGACTCTGCCCAGGCCCCCATTGGCCAACACAGTGCAAGCAAGGCGATGACAGCAAATGTTCTTAATCTATGCATCATTGCCCTGTCATCCTTGCTGTCGGTGAATTCGTTCTAGCAACTGCCCACCATAGGAGGAAACAGCCTGGATCTGCGCTTGTCGACCTTGGTCATGATAAGCAAGATGTAACTCCAGGTCTGGAGTAGGGAGTACACCAGCCCCCTGCTGCGGCCATTCAACCAAACAAATGGCATCTTGGGCGAAATAATCACGAACCCCCATAAATTCAAGCTCTTCTGGTGAGGCCAGACGATACAAATCAAAGTGATAGACGGGTAGCGGCTGCAAGGTATAAGGCTCAACTAAGGTATAAGTGGGGCTCTTCACCTTACCTTGGTGCCCCAATGCCTGCAGAAAACCCCGGCTAAAGGTGGTTTTACCGGCACCTAAGTCGCCATAAAGATAAATAACACTGGCACGATCACATGCCTTGGCCAAAGTGGCCCCTAATGCCACTGTCGCTGCCTCATCCGGCAGAGGTAAAACAAGCTCTTTCATTCGATTAATGTCTATTTTACCCATTCAGGGTTAACGTAATGGGGAATCATCGGCAACAAATCGGTTGCCAATAATCCTCTTGTTCCTTGCTTCGCCGCAATGTTGTCTGCCACTGCGCCATGAACCACACAACCTGCACAGGCGGCATCATACAGTGAGAGCTTTTGTGCCAGCAAACCACCGATAATACCCGACAGCACATCGCCCATACCACCGGACGCCATACCTGCATTGCCCACATCGGCAATCGCCATTTCCCCTTGCGGCCCGGCAATCAATGTACCCGCCCCTTTCAGCACGGCCACACCGCCATATTGCACAGCCAGTTTGCGTACTGCTAGTAAGCGGTCACTCTCAATATCAGCGGTGCTACAGCCTAATAAACGCGCGGCTTCACCTGGGTGTGGGGTAATAACACGATTCTGACGCTTCTCTGGCGCTAATGCCAGCATGTTAAGTGCATCGGCATCCCATAACGCTGGTTTATCACTGGATTGCAACCGCTGTAACGCATTCCTGCCCCAATCACCTTGGCCTAGCCCTGGCCCCACCACGATCACATCCGCCCACTCGATAGCCTGGTGCAAGCTATCATCCGTTAACGGCTGCACCATCAGTTCTGGGCGAGCGGTTAATAACGGCGCGACATGTTCATGGTGAGTAAGTACTCGCACTAAACCTGCACCGCTACGCAGTGCGGCTTCGGCGGCCATGCGTATCGCACCACCCAAACCATGATCGCCCCCCACCAGCAGCAAGCGCCCATGATCCCCTTTATGGGAACATGGACGACGCGGTTTCAGCCACTGCCCCAGGTTGTCCGCGGTAATCCGCTGAATTTGTAGCGGTTGTGTTACCAACCAGTCTGCTAATCCTAGCGTATTACAGTGCAATTGCCCCACCCAATCGCGGGCTTGCCCGGTAAGTAACCCCGGTTTGAGCGCAATAAACGTTAATGTCTGTGTCGCGCGAACCACGGCTCCTGGTGTGGCACCACTTTCAGCCAGCAAGCCAGAAGGGATATCCAATGAAATAATCGGTACACCCACTTTATTAGCCGTTTCGATCAACCCATCATAAGGTGCTCTTGGCGCAGCCGCTAATCCGGTCCCTAACAAACCATCAATAATCAGGTCAATATTCTCTGGCCAGTGGCTATTGGCCGACTGAATTTCGCCACCGCACTCAAGCCAGGCTTGCCGTGCAGCCGCAGCTTCCGGCGGTAGGGGGTGAGCGCTTTGTACCGCAATAACCGTGACCTGAGTACCTACTGCTGCAGCCAAACGAGCGACAACATAGCCATCACCCCCATTGTTACCGTGCCCACACAAAACCAACCAATGGTTACTATGCGGGTAGCGCTCATGGGCCAGCGCATAAGCCGCAGCACCTGCTCGCTGCATCAATGAATAGAGTGAAATACCCTGTGCTGCCGCCGCTAGCGGCTCCGCCTGCCTGATCCAATCTGCAGACCAGACAGAGTGTGGTAAACTGGAGCTGTACTGTTCCTTACTATGGCTCGTCATGACACACCCCTTCGATCTCAATCAACTTGCCCAACATATCAAGCAATGGGGGCAATCGCTAGGATTCCAACAAGTCGGGATCTGCGATACCGATCTGACTGCTGAAGAACCTAAATTGCAGGCCTGGCTGGATCAGCAGTACCACGGTGAAATGGCCTGGATGGCACGGCATGGCATGTTACGTGCGCGACCACACGAGTTATTACCCGGTACACTGCGGGTTATCACAGTACGTATGAATTACCTGCCTGCCAACGCACGATTCGCCAGTACGTTGAAAAACAGCGAGTTGGGTTATATCAGCCGCTATGCCCTGGGGCGCGATTACCACAAGCTATTACGCCAACGACTAAAAAAGCTGGGAGAGCAGATCCAGGCCTATTGCGGTGAATTAAATTTCCGCCCGTTTGTTGATTCGGCCCCCATCATGGAGCGCCCTCTGGCCGCCAAGGCCGGTATTGGCTGGGTGGGTAAACACTCACTACTCCTCAACCGTGAGGTGGGTTCATGGTTCTTTCTCGGGGAATTGCTGATTGATCTGCCCTTGCCAGTGGATAAGCCAGTGGAAGATCACTGTGGCCGTTGTGTCGCCTGTATCACCACTTGCCCCACAGGGGCGATTGTCGCACCTTACACTGTTGATGCCCGCCGCTGTATTTCTTACCTGACCATCGAGCTGGAAGGCACAATCCCTGAAAAATTCCGTCCATTGATAGGTAACCGTATCTATGGCTGCGACGATTGCCAGCTGATTTGCCCATGGAATCGCTTTTCACCACTCAGCGATGAAGCGGATTTTAGCCCACGGGCGGCGTTACATGCCCCACCTCTCATCGAGTTATTCAGTTGGAACGAAGAAAAATTCCTGCGCATCACCGAAGGTTCCGCCATCCGCCGTATCGGACATCTGCGCTGGCTACGTAATATCGCAGTGGCTCTCGGTAACGCCCCTTATCAGGATATTATTGTCATCGCATTACGCTCCCGACTGGGTGAAAATCCGATGTTGGATGAACACATCACCTGGGCAGTGACACAACAACTGACGCGACGTGAAACATTAGGGATTGAGGTACAAACCACACAGCAAAAACGTTTAGTTCGCACCATAGAAAAAGGATTACCAAGGGATGCTTAAGGCCAATGGCAGGCCTATCATTCCCACCTCGCAATGCCCTTTGTGGATTTGTGCATAAAAATAAAAATGTGTTGTCTTTCAACCGTCACAAAAAGAACAAGTGATCTGGATAACATTTTTTGATAAATAAAACTAAATATTTATCAATGAGATATAGAATTCACTTAGATTGCGTTGTATTTTTTAGCGACAGACGGAATGTACACAAGTTGTGGATAACTCTGTTCACAACATTTTATCTGGATATGTTTCAAGTTGCAGTTAATCCCTCTGTCACTTGCGTGGTGATCGGTATCTGCTCACCATTAATCAAGTCAACAATAACATTCTTATTCAGGCTGACGAATGACGTCTTACAGGAGAAAAAAATGTCTGAAGCATTACGGTACCGTTTGCTGTTTTCATTATTAATGTCAGGTTTAATGACTTTTTTAATCCCTGCCTGGGTGACTTTTATCAACCTCGGTTATCACCCCGGTTTTTTTCCGGCAATGGATGCACGCTTTTCTGCTGGCATGGCCAGTCGGTTTCACTGTCGTTGCTTTATTTGCCCCGACAGTGCAAAAAATCACTCGCCGACTATTACAATCCGAGTCTTGACCCTTCCTCACAGAGTAAGGTCTTCGTTAACCGCGAAGATCTTGCTGTTGTTATTCTTTGAGGCTCAAGGGGTGAGTTGAGGTTTGGCACCGCGTATTTTGACGTTGGTTACAGTAAACCACAGGGCGACATTCTGTGCTTAGACTGGCAATAGAGAAAAGTACAGACGATGTTATTGCAACAGGCCGATGTACTTGAATAGTGACTTCTTGCACATGGCTTTTAGGGGATAACCCTGAATTTAAAAATGACTCATCACTTTAATTTTCAAACGGTTTTAGACATCAATGGAAGTCTAAAACCGGAAAATTGGAGCGGGAAACGAGACTCGAACTCGCGACCCCGACCTTGGCAAGGTCGTGCTCTACCAACTGAGCTATTCCCGCCCGGCGTATCGATGGTGGCAATGTCATAATTGTTCATCGGTACGGGGTGCGCATTATACGAGAAATCTTTTTCGCCGCAAGCCCCCGAAAGCAAAAAAATCGCGAATTTTGTTTAATCGCTGTTTTAAGCGCCAAAGTGAATAATTAATCTCCACGGCAAGGCATTGCAGGGGGATTTGACGCATTACAACTGAATAAAATGTTCGCGATAATAAGCCAGTTCTGCCACTGACTCACGGATATCATCCAGTGCCTGGTGAGTCCCCTGTTTCTGAAAACCGGGCAATATTTGCGGTTTCCAGCGGCGGGCCAGTTCTTTCAAGGTACTGACGTCAAGATAACGGTAGTGGAAATAGGCTTCTAATAGCGGCATATAACGGAAAAGGAAACGGCGATCCTGGCCAACGCTGTTACCACAAATGGGGGATTTACCCGCAGGAACCCACTCTTGCAAGAAAGCAATCGTCGCCAGTTCAGCGGCACGATCATCAAACTGGCTGGCTTTGACCCGTTCCACTAACCCACTCCCGGTATGAGTGCGAACATTCCAATCATCCATCAACGCCAGTTGCTCATCAGATTGGTGTACGGCGATCACCGGGCCTTCAGCCAAGATATTCAAATCTGCATCCGTCACGAGGGTTGCAATCTCGATAATACGGTCACGTTCAGGATCCAGCCCTGTCATCTCCAGATCGATCCAAATCAGGTTATTCTCTTTTCCTGCCATGATGCTTCCCCACTTACAAGTAAATCGGATTATTTTGAGTATATACCCGTCGCCATTCAAGCTGCAGGGTTGTTGGCTACTCTCATTCGCCCTAGTCACATAGTTATCTATGCTCCTAGGGACTCACTCTTTTGCCGTCTACCTGCAACGTGATTGAACTTGGGTATAGATTGTCCTTTCAAGCTCATCGGGACAGGTAATTTACCCTCTGACTGCAACTTGAGTGAACTTGGGTATAAAATAGTGTGTATCATAGCCTTTTTGCTCACCCCGAGCGATAAAAGCCCAAGACTCAAGTGAGGCGTAGTGACTAAGAACAAACTGTCCAAAGGCCAACAGCGTCGAGTGCAGGCGAATCATCAGCGCCGCCTCCGCAGTGACAATAAACCTGAGCTGGATGACAACCAACTCGGTGAAGCGCAGGATGGTATCGTCATCAGCCGTTTCGGCATGCATGCCGACGTGGAAGCAGCCGATGGCAAACAACATCGTTGTAATATCCGCCGTACCATTCGTTCACTGGTCACCGGTGATCGTGTAGTATGGCGCCCTGGGGTGGGGCCGCTCGAAGGTGTCAAAGGCATCGTCGAAGCGGTACATGAACGCACTTCAGTGCTCAATCGCCCAGATTTCTACGATGGTGTCAAACCCATCGCCGCCAACATTGATCAGATCGTCATCGTCTCAGCGATTCTACCGGAACTTTCACTCAACATGATTGATCGTTACTTGGTTGCCTGTGAAACACTGGCTGTGGAACCATTGATTGTGCTGAACAAAATCGATCTGTTGGATGATGGTGGGCGCAAGCGGGTCAATAACATGATGGGTATCTACCGTCATCTCGGTTATCGCGTTCTGGAAGTCTCCAGCCAGACCCGTGAAGGTATGGACGTTTTTGAGCAGGCACTGGTTGAGCGTATAAGCATCTTCGCCGGGCAATCCGGCGTTGGAAAATCCAGTTTACTGAATGCCTTGCTACCATCAACAGAAAAGCAAATTCTGGTAAATGAGGTTTCTGAGGTATCCGGTCTGGGGCAACATACCACCACAGCGGCACGACTGTATCACTTTCAACATGGCGGGGATGTTATCGACTCCCCTGGCGTGCGTGAGTTTGGTCTGTGGCATCTGGAACCTGAACAAATCACGCGTGCCTATGTGGAATTCCGCGACTATTTAGGCGGGTGCAAATTCCGCGATTGCCGCCACGATACCGATCCGGGCTGCGCTATTCGCCAAGCCGTCGAGAATGGAGCCATAGCGCAAGAACGTTTTGATAATTATCACCGTATTCTGGAAAGCATGGAGCAAGTTAAAACTCGCAAACACTTCCCAGATAGCGATAACTGATCGGCTGGTATAGAACACAGGTTCACGCAAACGACCACTAAAAGGCAATTCGCTGGTAAAACCAGCAACACACTGGTGTTGTATTTTCGACATCATGATTATGTGCATTTTTATACGTTTTCACGAGGTTAACGTGCTAGATAGTCTCAAGATTAAATTACAGTATTGGCTGCCAAAACTGGCACTGACCCGTCTTGCTGGTTGGGGAGCAGAAAAAGAAGCCGGTTGGTTGACGCAACAGGTGGTGAAACTCTTCGCCCGCTATTATCGTGTGGACATGCAGGAAGCACAGAACCCTGACCTAAATTCCTACGCCACCTTCAATGACTTTTTCGTGCGTCCATTGCGCGATGGTGCGCGCCCAATCGTCGCAGAACCTGATGTGCTAACCCTGCCTGCCGATGGCGCTATCAGCCAATTAGGCCCGATCCTTGATGATCAGATTTTCCAGGCTAAAGGCCACCACTACGGGCTAGAAGCCTTATTGGCAGGCAACTACTTGCTCGCGGAATCATTCCGCAATGGCCTGTTTGCTACCACCTATCTCGCCCCCCGTGACTATCACCGTGTTCATATGCCTTGTGATGGCACATTGCGTGAAATGATTTACGTGCCAGGGGATCTGTTCTCCGTGAACCCGTTAACAGCCGCCAACGTGCCAAACCTGTTTGCCCGTAATGAACGCGTGGTCTGCGTGTTTGATACCGTCGTTGGCCCAATGGTGCAGATCCTGGTAGGTGCAACCATTGTTGGCAGTATCGAAACCGTCTGGGCAGGTACTGTCACGCCACCACGTGAAGGCATTATCAAACGCTGGACCTATCCTGCGGAAGGGATGGAAGGTGCCATCTCGTTGGTTAAAGGTGACGAGATGGGCCGTTTCAAACTGGGGTCTACTGTGATCAATCTGTTCACTGCCGGCAGCGTGGAGTTCGCCCCTCATCTGAACAATGGCACCGTGACCCGTATGGGCCAGGCTTTCGCACAAATCGTGTCCATGCCAGACGCTAACATCACTTCGCCAAGCTAAGGAGCTGACGCTGTGCGCCTGATTATTTCATTACTGTTCAGCCTGTTATTCGTTCAACCGGTTCTGGGGGCGACGGTCCCCAACGAATCACAATTACAGCAGGAATTAAAACAGGTTGAGAGTAACAAAAATGCCCCTAATCAGGCGGAAACCATTGAAGCGTTGCAAAGTGCGCTAAACTGGCTTAATGAGCGTAAAGAGTCACAAAGCGACGCTGAACAGTTCCAGCGGGTGATCGACGGCTTTCCGAAGATGATACAAGAGTTGCATAAGCAACTCGCCGAAGAAGAAAGCAAAACCCCGTCCAATGGCGACAATCTGCCAACCAGCGAACTGGAACAACTGATCCTGCAAACCAGCAGTCAGTTATTAGAACAGGCACGTCTGTTACAACAAGAGCAGGAACGCTCACGGGATATCAGCGACTCTCTCAACCAATTGCCACACCAGCAAAGTGAGGCGAGACGCTTATTAGCAGAAGTACAACAGCGGCTACAATCCCAAGGGAAAAACCAAACTACGCCACTGGCACTGGCGCAGTTGGCACAATCACAAGCTGAATTGGCAGCCAGAAAAGCGAGAGTCGATGAACTGGAACTGGCTCAACTTTCCGCTAATAACCGTCAGGAATTGGCACGTGTCCGTGCCGAAATCCATAAAAAACGCCATGAAAAAACAGATATACAACTGCAGGCCTTGCGCAATAGCCTTAATAGCCAACGCCAGCGTGAAGCTGAGCTCGCACTAGAGAAAACCGAGCAATTAGCAGAGCAGAATAACGATCTGCCCAAAAGCATCAGCCAGCAGTTACAAATCAACCGCGAGCTGTCTACCGCCCTGAACAATCAGGCTCAGCAGATGGAGTTGATCTCTTCCCAACAACGCCAAGCCGCGGCTCAGACACTGCAGGTCCGTCAGGCGCTCACCTCAATCAGGGAGCAAGCACAATGGCTTGGAGCCTCTACGGCCTTGGGCGAGACACTGCGTGCACAAGTAGCTACGTTGCCAGATGCGCCCAAACCACAGCAGTTGGATCGCACTATGGCCAATCTGCGGGTACAACGTTTACAGTTCGAAAGTCAGTTGGAAAAGTTACCCCAGCAGGCGAGAAATCTGAAACAGGATGATGGTTCTCCACTGACCGATGCCCAACAACGCATTGTTGATGCCCAGATACGAACACAACGTGAACTGCTGAATTCACTCCTGTCTGGCTGTGATACCCAAATTCTTGAGCTGACCAAGCTAAAAGTTGCCAACACTCAGTTGGTGGATGCACTTAATGACATCCGTGATGCGACGCATCGCTACCTGTTTTGGGTCGCGGATGTCAGCCCGATAACACTCGCTTACCCACTTAATGTCGCCTCTGACCTGACCCGACTGCTGTCACTGGATACCCTCACCCAGCTCAGCGGCGCCTTTATGATGATGGTGACCAGCCGGGAAACAATAATCCCCCTTTTTGGGGCCGTCTTGTTGGTGATCTTGAGCATCAGTTCACGCAGGCACTACCACGCATTTCTCGCGCGGGCCAGCAGCAAAGTGGGTAAGGTGACACAAGACGAATTTTCGCTGACGTTACGTACTGTCTTCTGGTCAATTCTGGTGGCCTTACCCCTACCGGTATTATGGGCGGCAATGGGTTTTGGCCTGCAAAATGCTTGGCCGTATCCCGTCGCTGTCGCAATAGGGGATGGCGTCACCGCGACACTGCCCGTGTTATGGGTGTGTATGATCAGCGCAGCCTTTGCCCATCCGCAGGGGCTGTTTATCGCTCATTTCGGTTGGCCAGTGAAACAGATCTCCCTCGCCATGCGTTATTACAAGATGTCGATCTGGCTGATTGTGCCGCTGATTATGGCATTGATTACTTTTGACAATTTTAATGATCGTGAATTTGCCAGCACCCTCGGACGCCTGTGTTTTATCTTGTTATGCCTGGCGCTGGCACTACTTACTAACAGCCTGAAACGCGCCGGTATTCCGTTGTACCTGGATAAAAAAGGGAGTGGTGAGAATATCGTCAATAGCGCATTGTGGGGATTATTACTCTCAGCCCCACTGATTGCCGCATTTGCTTCGGCCATCGGCTACCTGACTACCGCCCAGAAACTACTGGCACGTTTAGAAACCTCGGTGGCCATCTGGTTCCTGCTATTAGTGGTTTATCATATTATCCGCCGTTGGATGTTGATCCAGCGGCGCCGCATTGCATTTGAACGAGCCAAGCAGCGCCGTGCTGATATTCTGGCCCAACGAGCCAAAGGTGAGGGTGAGTCAACACAGGCGCCCAGCAGCACAGAGGGGGCAATTGAGGTTGATGAGACAGAAATTGATCTTGATACCATCAGTGCACAGTCACTGCAGTTGGTACGCTCAATCCTGACCATGATTGCCCTGGTTTCAGTGATTGTTTTATGGTCCGAAATACATTCCGCATTCGCTTTTCTGGAAAATATTAAGCTCTGGGATGTGATGTCTACCGTCAATGGAGTCGAGACCGCCCTACCCATCACCATGGGTGCCGTGTTGATCGCCATTCTGGTCATCACCGTTACCATGCAACTGGTGCGTAACTTGCCTGCACTGCTGGAATTGGTGGTGTTGCAGCATTTGGATCTGACCCCTGGCACTGGCTACGCCATCACCACCATCACAAAATATTTGCTGCTGCTATTTGGCGCAATTCTCAGTTTCTCTTGGATTGGTATTGAATGGTCAAAGTTGCAATGGGTAGTTACCGCACTCAGTGTGGGCTTGGGCTTTGGTATGCAAGAGATCTTCTCCAACTTTATCTCGGGCCTGATTATTTTGTTTGAAAAGCCGATTCGTATCGGCGATACAGTCACCATCCGCAACCTGACGGGGAATATCACTAAAATCAACACCCGGGCGACCACCATTTCAGATTGGGACCGCAAAGAGATCATCGTGCCCAACAAGGCATTTATCACCGAGCAGTTTATCAACTGGTCGCTGTCTGACTCCATCTCTCGTGTGGTGTTGACCGTCCCGGCCCCCCCAGAGGCTGACAGTGAAGAGGTCACCAGGATCCTGATGACGGCAGCAGAACGCTGCGCGCTGGTGCTGGATAACCCGGCACCGGAAGCCTATCTGGTGGATCTGCAACAGGGTATTCAAATCTTCGAGCTGCGTATTTATGCCGCCGAAATGGTGCATCGTATGCCGCTGCGTCACGAGCTCCACCAGTTGATCCTCAGCGGTTACCGTGAGCACGGTATCACCTTGCCGTACCCGCCCTTCCAGGTTCGTCGCGAAACCCTCTCACGCCTGAACAATAATGGCCGCCCCGCGCAAGGAAACCCTGGCCGCGAACCTGGTGAGCTATAAAACAATCAGGGTTCAGTCAACTGAACCCTGATAACACAAGTGACAATACCCACTCACGCTTATGCTCGATCAACCGGAAACGCGATCACATCACTTAACTTTTCCGCCCCTAAGGCCAACATCACCAGGCGGTCAACACCCACCGCGACCCCAGCACACTCAGGCATGCCCTTTTGCAACGCGTCCAGCAAGTTATTATCAATCGGCTGAGCCGTCAAACCGCGCGCCACGCGCTTACGGTTTTCCTGCTCAAATCGCTGACGCTGTTCATTACCATCCGTCAGTTCACGAAAACCATTCGCCAGTTCAATGCCTTTGAAATAGACCTCAAATCGTTCCGCTACGCGGTGATCCTCGGTACTGATCTCGGCCAAAGCCGCCTGAGAAGCAGGAAAATGATAAACGAATGCCGGTTTATCCTGGCCAATGTAGGGCTCTACCCCCACGGTGAACAGCAGTTGCAATAACGTATCGCGATCCTCTTCCGTGTCAGCGATATTACTCAAATCAAGCTTCGCGGCAGCCTCACGCAATTGCGCTTTCTCGGCCGACAAGGGGTCTATCGCCAAATGGCGCTGGAAAGCCTGCTGATAAGAGAGTGTTTCTGCACTGCTGCAGTCCAATACCTGCTGTAACAGATCATCCACCTCATTCATCAGACGGTACATATCGAAATGCGGACGATACCATTCCAACATAGTGAATTCAGGATTGTGATACCGACCCGCTTCTTCATTACGGAAACTGCGGCACAACTGATAAATCGGCCCGCTCCCGGCAGCCAGCAGGCGTTTCATGTGATATTCCGGACTGGTCATCATGTATAACGTCAGGCCATCTGGCACACCTGGGCCAACGAAACGTGTTTGGAAGGGGACCAGATGGAGGTCAGTCACTGTCGCTTGACTCATTGTCGGTGTTTCCACTTCTAACACGCCACGATCAGCAAAAAAACGCCGGATTTCTGCCAATATCGCCGCACGCTTCAACAAATTGGCAATTGGGGCACTGGGTTGCCAGCTTGCCGTTTCGCTCATGATTATTACTCCGAAATAAAACAGGGGTGCAGTCTACTCGTATCCAGCCAAGCAAACAAATCATAAGAAAGCGAGCGTTGGGCGCCTAATTAAAATCATAAAGAACATATTAACTATACAAATCACAGGTAATAACCTCGCTCGAAAGCAACGCCAAGATATCTTATTATTTTTTGCCCAAATGCCTTTCGTTTTATGGTTAAAAGGCAAAATAATCGATCACATCAAATTTATCCTACTTAAGATTAGTTATAATTACGTCCTCATATCCGGTAGGGGTTATCTATCCTTAGTTTTTAAGTTGTCAGATTAATATATCGCCGAAATAAATTAGCAGGCGAATTATGTTGTAAATATTAAGTATAGATATGAAATTGATAGTATTAACAAGAACTTTGGAGGAGTGCAGTGCAAACCTTTAACGCCGACCTAGCCATTATTGGCGCAGGGGGAGCAGGTTTACGGGCAGCAATCGCCGCCGCAGAAGCCAACCCCCAGCTAAAAATTGCCCTTATATCAAAAGTTTACCCAATGCGCAGCCACACTGTGGCCGCCGAAGGAGGCTCTGCAGCAGTCACTCAGCCCCACGACAGCTTTGACTATCACTTCCAGGACACCGTTGCTGGTGGTGACTGGTTGTGTGAACAAGATGTTGTTGATCATTTTGTCCATAGTTGCCCACAGGAAATGACCCAGCTTGAGCTGTGGGGCTGCCCTTGGAGCCGTAAGCCGGATGGTTCCATTAACGTTCGGCGTTTTGGTGGCATGAAGATCGAACGCACCTGGTTTGCCGCCGATAAAACCGGCTTCCATATGCTGCATACCCTGTTCCAGACTTCACTGAAATACCCACAAATCCAACGCTTTGATGAGCACTTTGTACTGGATGTGCTGGTGGATGATGGTCAAGCTCGTGGCTTAGTCGCCCTGAACATGATGGAAGGTACCCGCGTACAGATCCGTGCCAATGCGGTCATTCTAGCGACCGGGGGTGCTGGCCGTGTTTATCGTTATAACACCAACGGCGGCATCGTCACCGGTGACGGTATGGGGATGGCATTCCACCACGGTGTTCCTTTGCGTGATATGGAGTTCGTTCAGTATCACCCAACAGGTCTACCGGGTTCCGGCATTCTGATGACCGAAGGCTGCCGTGGTGAAGGCGGTATTCTGGTCAACAAAGATGGCTACCGTTACCTGCAAGACTACGGTATGGGCCCAGAAACCCCATTGGGCGAGCCAAAGAACAAATATATGGAACTGGGCCCGCGTGACAAAGTTTCGCAGGCTTTCTGGCACGAATGGCGTGCTGGTCGCACCATCCCTACGCCACGCGGCGATGTGGTCTACCTGGATCTCCGTCATCTGGGTGAGAAAAAGCTGCTGGAACGTTTGCCATTTATCTGTGAATTGGCAAAAGCTTATGTTGGCGTTGACCCGGTTAAAGAGCCGATCCCGGTTCGTCCAACCGCGCACTACACCATGGGTGGGATCGAAACTGATCAAAACTGTGAAACCCGTATCAAAGGGTTGTTCGCTGTCGGTGAATGTTCTTCCGTCGGCCTGCACGGTGCCAACCGCCTGGGCTCCAACTCACTGGCTGAACTGGTGGTCTTTGGCCGTGTAGCGGGTGAAAATGCAGCTCGTCGCGCACTGGAAGCCACCCCTGCTAACGACAGTGCTCTCGACGCACAAGGTCGCGATGTTGAAACACGTCTCAGCAACCTGATGAAGCAAGAAGGTAATGAGAACTGGGCTAAAATCCGCGATGAAATGGGTCTGTCAATGGAAGAAGGTTGCGGGATCTACCGTACACCTGAACTGATGCAAAAGACCGTCGATAAGTTGGCTGAATTGAAAGAGCGCTTCAAGCGCGTCAAGATCACTGACTCCACCAATGTGTTCAACACCGATTTGCTGTATACCATCGAATTGGGTTACGGCTTGGATGTTGCCGAATGTATGGCCCACTCCGCGTTGAACCGTAGAGAATCACGCGGTGCACACCAGCGTCTTGATGAAGGCTGTACCGAACGAGACGATGTGAACTTCCTGAAGCATACGCTGACGTTCCATAACCCGGATGGCGCACCACGCCTGGAGTATAGCGACGTGAAAATTACCAAATTGCCACCAGCGAAGCGTGTTTATGGCGCAGAAGCTGAAGCACAGGAGAAAAAGGATAAGGAGCAAGCGAATGGCTGAGATGAAAACCATAAAAATCGAAGTCATGCGCTATAACCCGGAAAGCGACGCTGAGCCGCATTTCGAAACGTTTAGCGTACCTTACGATGAGCAGACTTCGCTGCTGGATGCACTGGGCTATATCAAAGATAACCTGGCACCCGACCTGTCCTACCGCTGGTCATGCCGTATGGCTATCTGCGGCTCCTGCGGCATGATGGTCAATAGCGTGCCGAAACTGGCATGTAAAACCTTCCTGCGTGAATACACTGCGGGCATGAAGGTAGAAGCGTTAGGCAATTTCCCGATTGAGCGCGATCTAGTGGTCGATATGACCCACTTTATCGAAAGCCTGGAAGCGATTAAACCCTACATCATCGGCAATGATCGCAAACCAGCAGAAGGGACCAACCTGCAAACGCCTGCGCAAATGGCCAAGTATCACCAGTTCTCCGGTTGTATCAACTGTGGCTTATGCTATGCCGCCTGCCCACAGTTTGGACTCAATCCGGAATTTATCGGACCAGCCGCCATTACCCTGGCACACCGTTATAATCTTGACAGCCGTGACCACGGCAAGAAAGAACGTATGCCGCAACTCAATGGGCAAAACGGTGTTTGGGCCTGTACGTTTGTTGGCTACTGCTCTGAAGTCTGTCCGAAGCATGTCGACCCCGCCGCTGCCGTACAGCAGGGCAAGGTGGATAGTGCCAAAGACTTCATGATAGCAATGCTGAAACCGCAATAAGGGAGGGGAGACAGCAATGACAACACAACGTAAACCCTATGTACGTACCATGACGCCGACCTGGTGGAAACAGTTGGGTTTCTACCGTTTCTATATGCTGCGTGAAAGCACATCATTCATGGCCGTGTGGTTCAGTATCGTGCTGCTCTACGGAGTATTTGCGCTTAAAGGTGGCCCTGAAGGCTGGGCTGGGTTTGTCGGTTTTCTGCAAAACCCAATCGTGCTATTGATTAATATCGTGGCTCTGTTGGCTGCAGCGCTGCACACTAAAACCTGGTTCGATTTGGCACCCAAGGCAGCTAATATCATCGTAAAAGACGAGAAAATGGGGCCGGAGCCAATTGTTAAAGCCCTGTGGGCGGTGACAATTGTCGTTACGGTAGTCATTCTCGCCGTAGCGTTACTGTAATCCGGAGGAAACATGATAAATCAATCACCTAAACGCTCTGATGAGCCGGTTTTCTGGGGATTATTTGGCGCAGGTGGTATGTGGGGAGCGATTGTTGCCCCTGCAATCGTGCTGCTTGTCGGGATCTTGCTACCGCTAGGCCTGTTCCCTGGCGATGCCTTGAGCTATGACCGCGTATTGGCGTTTTGCCAAAGCTGGATTGGCCGCCTGTTCCTGTTGCTGATGATTATTCTGCCACTATGGTGTGGGCTGCACCGCATCCACCACGCCATGCATGACCTGAAAATCCATGTGCCTGCTGGCAAGTGGGTCTTTTATGGTCTGGCAGCCATCCTGAGTGTGGTTACCCTGATCGGGGTTGCTACTCTGTAACCTCTCTGGCGGTCAACTTTCGTTGGCCGCCAATTCTCCCTACAGCTCTACCTGAATTTTTCTCTTCTGCTGTTTAGTTGATTGCAGATCTATACTGTTTATCTGTACCGATAAATAGGAATAAGCCATGAACTTCTGGTCAAAGCTTTCTGTCATATTATCTGCCCTGCTTGCGGTGGCCTGTAGCGTCAGTCCGCCAAAAGATGTCAAGGTTGTCGATAACTTCGACAGCACACGTTATCTTGGTACTTGGTATGAAATCGCTCGCCTGGACCATCGGTTTGAACGGGGTTTACAGCAAGTCAGCGCCAATTACAGCCCACGAGAAGATGGGGGTATAAAGGTGATTAACCGCGGTTTTGACGTTAAAAAACAACAATGGAAAGCCAGCGAAGGTAAAGCTTATTTCATTGGCCCACCACAGACCGCCTCATTAAAGGTCTCTTTCTTCGGCCCTTTTTACGGTGGCTACCATGTGATCGAACTGGATCCTGAATACCGTTACGCTCTGGTTTCTGGGCCAAGTAAAGATTACCTGTGGATCCTGGCGCGTACACCGACACTCGATAGCGCTACGCGGGAAAGATTGGTTCATATCGCCAAAGGATATGGTTTTAACACTGAAGCCCTGCTCTGGGTCGAGCAGCGCCCCGGCCAATAACCACTGACCCACTAACTGCTAAGTTTCAGCCCTAAAATGCCGGCGATAATTAAGCACAGGCTAAGAATACGCATCATACTGGCAGATTCGCCAAGTAGTATCATGCCCATTATCGCCGCCCCCACCGCCCCAATACCGGTCCACACGGCATAAGCGGTACCTGCTGGTAATGTTTTCATCGCATTGGCCAGCAATATCATACTGGCAGCCATAGCGGCAAGCGTAATCAAACTGGGCATTAAGCGGCTAAAACCGTGGGTGTACTTCAAGCCAATAGCCCAAACGACCTCTAACAGCCCGGCAAAAATGAGGATAATCCACGCCATGAAACGGCTCCCAAACAAATAGGGTCGTCCCCGGATAAAAGAAGCGCAGGTGGGTCGTCCCATCTGGCTGAGTAGATAATTATCCCCTAGGGTTTGAATGACCATGGGGATAATTTGCAGAGGCCACAGGGGGTGACCTCTTTCAACAACGGCTTATTTAACGCGAGAAACGTATTCGCCAGAGCGGGTGTCAACCTTGATCACTTCGCCAATCTGCACGAATAGTGGGACCTTAACAACAGCACCGGTGCTCAGCGTAGCGGGTTTGCCACCTGTACCCGCTGTATCACCTTTCAAACCAGGATCAGTATCAACGATTTCCAGTTCAACAAAGTTTGGTGGTGTCACCGCAATTGGCTGACCATTCCATAACGTCACAATACACTCTGCTTGATCCAGCATCCACTTGGCACTATCACCAATCGCTTTTTCATCCGCAGCCAACTGTTCAAAAGTTTCGTTGTTCATGAAGTGGTAGAACTCACCATCGTTGTACAAGTAGGTGAGGTTCATATCAACAACATCGGCACCTTCGGCAGAGTCGGTAGATTTAAACGTTTTCTCAACACGGGTACCGGTCAATAAACGGCGCATTTTAACACGTGCAAACGCCTGACCTTTGCCGGGCTTGACGAACTCGCTGGATTCGACAGCGTAAGGTTCGCCTTCGAACATGATTTTAAGACCCGGACGGAAATCGTTGCTAGAATAAGTCGCCATGATGGCCCTCTGAATAATTAAACTGGTAGCTTAGCCAAAAAAATGGCACACATTATAACCCGAAATACACCGCATAGAGAAGATTGGTTACATCAACTTGCCGATGTTATTACCGATCCCAATGAATTGCTGCAGCTTTTATCACTGAATAATCACCCCGAACTACTGCAGGGGGGTGACGCTCGCCGCCTATTTGCCCTGCGCGTACCCCGTACCTTTGCCGCCCGTATGCGCCATGGCGATGCCAACGACCCATTACTGCGACAAGTTTTAACCAGCAGTGCTGAGTTTATCAACACCCCCGGCTTTACTGTCGACCCGTTAGATGAACAACGCAGCGTAGTACCGGGTTTACTCCATAAATATCGTAATCGCGCCCTTCTGTTGGTCAAAGGGGGTTGTGCCGTCAACTGCCGCTACTGCTTCCGCCGCCATTTCCCTTATCAGGATAATCAGGGTAACAAAGCAAACTGGCTACAAGCGTTGGATTATATCCGCCAACACCCGGAACTGGATGAAATTATTTTCTCCGGTGGCGATCCATTGATGGCCAAAGACCAGGAGCTTGATTGGCTGATAGGTGAACTGGAGAACATTGCGCATCTCAAGCGGCTACGTATCCATACCCGTTTACCAGTGGTGATCCCCGCCCGCATCACCACCACGCTTTGCCAGCGTCTATCAGCATCGCGCTTGCAAGTATTGATGGTGACCCATATCAATCATGCCAATGAAATTGACCAGGAACTGTGCGCCAAGATGACGCAGTTACGCCACGCTGGTGTGACATTACTCAATCAAAGCGTATTACTGCGAGGCATCAATGATTGTCCCGATACGCTAGCTGCGCTCAGCCACGCCCTGTTCGATGCAGGTATCTTGCCCTACTACCTTCATCTGCTCGATAAAGTACAAGGTGCTGCGCATTTTATGGTCAGTGATGATAAAGCTAGAGTGATTATGAAAGGTTTGTTAAGCCAGGTTTCAGGTTACCTGGTACCACGCTTAACCCGCGAAGTCGGTGGGGAAGCCAGCAAAACACCGCTGGATCTGCATCTGATGGAAAAATAATGGCTTGTTATACGAAAGAGGAATGCCAGCGCACTCCTCTTTGAACCTACCTAAGTAGTACTAAGTAGTCATTCTGGTGTTAGGGACACTTATACACTTGGCCAATCATTTTGCTTTCTCCGGGCACAAAGCTGGAGAGAAACGTCTGGCTTGGGCTGCTCACGCCATAAAGGACATTGCCCCCCATTGCGGCGGCCTTGTTACGCAAATCATTGGCTGCACCCCGCATGGAACCACTTTCACCGTCATTGCCTGCCAACCAGTTACTTTGAGAACCGGTTACTTCACCGATAAATTGGCATTCTGCGGTAGGTTTGGTCTCAGTAAATTTAACTTGCTCCCCTGCAGTACTCAGTTCGTTGCTAGTGCTACAACCCGCCAGCAACAATGCTGCCGATAGACCCAGTAAGGTTTTAATCCGCATTTTTTCCCCCATCTAATATTGAGAATGACGCAAAACTTATCAAAGAACGCTGCTATGTTTCTAGCATCCATTGCCAGCGGCCACTGGAGCCTGATCAACACCTTGAGCGACAGTTGATGAGCTATCAGTTTACACGCTAAATCAACATGATCTGCAAAAATATGTGCAACAGAGGTATTTATCCCCCATCGCGAAGCAATTTCTGCTCACCCGTCACACTATTGGGACATAGCCATAAAAAAACCCGGCACGAAGCCGGGTCTCAATACACATCGGTGCTTGGGGGGATTACATCATACCGCCCATACCACCCATACCGCCCATGCCACCCATACCACCAGCACCCATATCAGCTTTATCGTCTTTCGGCAGATCAGTCACCATACATTCGGTGGTGATCATCAGACCAGCGACAGAAGCCGCATACTGCAGTGCAGAACGGGTCACTTTGGTTGGATCCAGAATACCCATAGCGATCATATCGCCGTATTCTTCGGTGTAAGCGTTATAGCCGAAGCTGCCTTCACCTGCTTTCACTTTATTGGCAATCACAGAGGCTTCTTCACCCGCATTGATCACGATTTGACGCAGTGGAGACTCCATGGCACGCAGAGCCACTTTGATACCCACATTCTGGTCTTCGTTATCGCCTTTCAGGCCAGCAATCTTGCCTGCTACACGAATCAAGGCCACACCACCACCAGCAACCACGCCTTCTTCTACCGCTGCACGGGTCGCATGCAAGGCATCTTCAACACGGGCTTTCTTCTCTTTCATTTCAATTTCAGTTGCGGCACCGACTTTGATAACTGCCACACCACCGCCCAGTTTAGCGGCGCGTTCCTGCAGTTTTTCGCGATCATAGTCAGAAGTCGCTTCTTCAATTTGCTGACGGATCTGAGTAACACGGCCTTTAATGGCAACCTCATCACCCACACCATCAATAATCGTGGTGGTGTCTTTGTTGATAACCACGCGTTTTGCCTGACCCAGATCTTCCAGAGTCGCTTTTTCCAGCTCCAGACCAATCTCTTCAGAAATGACGGTACCGGCTGTCAGGATAGCAATATCTTGCAGCATGGCTTTACGGCGATCACCAAAGCCCGGTGCTTTAACCGCTGCCACTTTGACGATACCACGCATGGTGTTAACCACCAGGGTCGCCAGCGCTTCACCTTCAACATCTTCTGCGATGATCAACAGTGGCTTACCTGCTTTGGCAACCGCTTCCAGTACTGGCAGCATTTCACGGATGTTGGAAATTTTCTTATCAGCCAGCAGGATATAAGGGCTTTCCAGTTCAATAGAACCGGTTTCTGGCTTGTTGATGAAGTAAGGAGACAGGTAGCCACGGTCGAACTGCATACCTTCTACTACATCCAGCTCATCTTGCAGACCAGTGCCTTCTTCAACGGTGATAACACCTTCTTGAGTCACTTTTTCCATCGCTTCTGCAATCAATTTACCCACGGTGTCATCGGAGTTTGCAGAGATGGTGCCTACTTGAGCGATAGCTTTAGAATCAGAGCAAGGTACAGACTGCTTTTTCAGCTCTTCAACCGCCGCAATAACGGCCTTGTCGATACCACGCTTCAGGTCCATCGGGTTCATACCTGCAGCTACAGCTTTCAGGCCTTCGGTGATGATGGATTGAGCCAGAACAGTGGCAGTGGTGGTGCCGTCACCTGCAGCATCATTGGCTTTAGAGGCAACCTCTTTCACCATTTGAGCACCCATGTTCTCAAACTTGTCTTCCAGTTCGATTTCACGAGCAACAGATACGCCATCTTTAGTGATGGAAGGTGCGCCGAAAGATTTATCCAGTATGACGTTGCGCCCTTTAGGGCCCAAGGTCACTTTCACTGCATCAGCGAGTACATTCACGCCACGGAGCATCTTCACGCGAGCGTCATTACCAAATTTTACGTCTTTAGCTGCCATTAGTATTTCCCTTCAACTTGTTCAGGTTATTAGAAGATATAAAGCGTAATTAGGCTTCAACAATCGCCAAAATGTCGCTTTCAGACATGATCAACACTTCTTCACTGTCGATCTTCTCTGCTTTCACGCCGTAACCGTCGTTGAAAATTACGATGTCACCCACCTTCACATCCAGCGGCTGGACGTGACCACTTTCCAGAACGCGTCCTTTACCAACGGCTACAACTTCACCACGCGTGGATTTACCCGCTGCAGAGCCAGTCAGAACGATGCCGCCAGCAGATTTTGATTCAACTTCTTTGCGCTTGACGATAACGCGGTCATGTAATGGACGAATACTCATTGAACGCTCTCCTGTAAGAAAGTTTCTATCAGATTTAGGGTTGTTCACCGGATTATTGATACCGGCTCCGTGGGATTTGAAATGGGGGCGTTCCATTTCCCTTCAAGGGGCAAAATCAAAAAAAATTTTAATTACTGCCAATTATCGGCTCTCTATCCAGGTTTGTTAGTCCTGCAATGCTCCTAAGGTTGACATTATGATGGGGATAGAGACAAAAATGCGGCCTGTTAGCCGCATTCGAGAAAAAATCATCGATCTTTAGGTTTATCATGATCATCCGGTTGATGATCCAGCGTGTAACGCTCATCATTTTTACGCTGGAACTCCCCGTCGAAGGTATTGCCACTGGCCGCCCCCCCATTCTGGCTCCCCCCACCTGTGCGATAAATGGAAAGGTGTGGCATTAATTTTAATGTCAGCAATTTCTGCACGGGTGGCAACAACAGCAGCAGGCCAAGAAAATCGGTAAAAAAACCTGGGATCAATAGCAGGAACCCCGCCAACACCAAGGAAACACTTTTTACCATCTCTGCTGCAGGACTTTCCCCCACAGCCAGTTTCTGTTGCATCTGCACAAAGGTTTTCACCCCCTGATTACGCACCAGGGAGACGCCAACACAAGAGGTAAAAAGCACCAACAAGAGCGTTGTTAGTACGCCTAATACCGCAGCCACTTTGATAAATAAGGATATTTCTATATAAACCAACAGAAATATCAGAAATAACGGTAACCAGCGCACCGGCTTCTCCTCTCGATAGAGTCGGCGTATCCGCACAATAGCGCATACACCACGAATAAGTTCTATAACAGACCTATTTTACTACAATGGGGACATCATAGAGTCATTTCAATCTGACGGATATTTTTATTACCCCGTTAAAAAATGTGAAGTGAACCACAGAAACAACACGCCGCCATTTTTGAAACATCAGATAGTGATCTGCGCCCACTCATTTATTACCAAGCAGCATATGATCTGGGCAGCAACAATCAGTGTGGTTAATACTTCCATACTTGATGCTATCGGCAACATTATTTTGTTATCACACATATAATTATTCGGCAGCGATATTTAGAGAAGGTTCTCATGTCAAACAACATTCGTATCGAAGAAGACCTGTTAGGAACACGTGAAGTACCCGCAGAAGCCTATTATGGTATTCATACTTTGCGTGCGATTGAAAATTTCTATATCAGCAACAGTAAAATCAGCGATGTTCCTGAGTTTATTCGCGGCATGGTTATGGTGAAGAAAGCCGCAGCAATGGCCAACAAAGAGCTGAAAACCATTCCTCGTCAAATTGCTGACACCATCATCCAAGCCTGTGACCAAATGCTGGATAAAGGCAAGTGCATGGACCAATTCCCCGTGGATGTGTTTCAAGGGGGAGCAGGCACCTCACTGAACATGAATACCAACGAAGTGTTGGCTAACATCGGTCTGGAGTTGATGGGACACCAGAAGGGGGAATATCAGTACCTGAACCCTAACGACCATCTCAACAAGTGCCAGTCCACCAACGATGCCTACCCAACTGGCTTCCGTATCGCGGTCTACGCCTCCAACCAGAAATTGATCGATGCCATTAACCAACTGCGAGAAGGCTTCGACCGTAAGGCCCAGGAGTTCGCCACCATTTTGAAAATGGGCCGCACCCAGTTGCAGGATGCCGTACCGATGACGCTGGGTCAGGAGTTCCGTGCTTTCAGCATCCTGCTGCAAGAAGAGACGCGCAACCTGCACCGTACTGCCGAGTTGTTGCTGGAAGTCAACCTGGGTGCTACCGCCATCGGTACCGCACTGAACACCCCAGAGGGCTACCAGCATCTGGCAGTGCAAAAATTGGCAGAAGTCAGTAACCTGCCCGTCGTTCCAGCGGAAGACCTGATCGAAGCCACCTCAGACTGCGGTGCCTACGTGATGGTACACAGCGCGCTGAAGCGCCTGGCGGTGAAACTTTCCAAAATTTGTAACGATCTACGGTTACTTTCTTCCGGCCCACGCGCTGGTCTGAACGAAATCAACCTACCAGAATTACAGGCGGGTTCTTCTATTATGCCAGCCAAAGTGAATCCGGTAGTCCCAGAAGTCGTCAACCAAGTGTGTTTTAAAGTGATCGGCAACGACACTTGCGTTACTATGGCAGCCGAAGCAGGACAGTTACAACTCAACGTAATGGAGCCAGTCATTGGTCAAGCGATGTTTGAGTCCATACACATTCTGACCAACGCCTGTTATAACCTGCTGGAAAAATGCATTAATGGCATTACTGCCAATAAGGAAGTATGCGAGCACTATGTCTTCAACTCTATCGGCATCGTCACTTATCTGAACCCATTCATTGGCCACCACAATGGTGACATTGTTGGCAAGATCTGCGCCGAAACTGGTAAGAGTGTGCGTGAAGTCGTGCTGGAACGCGGGTTACTGAGCGAAGCTGAGCTGGATGATATCTTCTCTGTGGAGAACTTGATGCACCCGGCCTATAAAGCGAAACGCTATACTGATGAAAATGACCAATAATAGACTCATCCGGTAGCCCGAAAGGCACGCAAATCCATTGGATCGCGTGCCTTTTTTCTTTCTTGCGTCACAGTTTTTTAACCTTTTATTTTCATAAAAAATCATTTTGAATGGGGTAAATATTATGTTAGTCGTGGAATTAATCATCGTTCTACTGGCCATATTCCTAGGGGCTAGGCTGGGCGGTATTGGAATAGGTTTTGCTGGGGGTCTTGGGGTGTTGGTGCTGGCAATGATTGGCGTAAAGCCAGGCAGCATACCGTTCGATGTTATTTCAATCATCATGGCCGTTATTGCCGCTATCGCCGCCATGCAAGTCGCTGGTGGGATGGATTATCTGGTACAGCAAACGGAAAAACTGCTACGTAAGAACCCGAAATACATCACCATTCTGGCCCCGATCGTTACCTATTTTCTGACCATCTTCGCCGGTACTGGTAATATCTCACTTTCTGCGCTGCCAGTGATTGCCGAAGTAGCCAAAGAGCAAGGCATCAAACCTTGCCGCCCACTGTCTACCGCCGTTGTTTCCGCCCAGATTGCTATTACCGCATCCCCCATCTCTGCTGCCGTGGTGTATATGTCTTCGGTGATGGAAGGGCACGGTGTCAGCTATTTGCATTTGCTGATGGTGGTAATCCCATCCACTTTCCTCGCGGTGTTGTTGATGTCGCTGTTGGTCACCTGGCTGTTTGACTCCAAATTGTCTGACGATCCAGTCTACCAAAAACGCTTTGAAGAGGGCCTGATTGCCCTGCGCGGTGACCGCGTTCTGGAGATCAAACCCAAAGCAAAAATGTCGGTACTGATGTTCCTGGCTGGCGTGCTATGTGTGGTGGCTTATGCCATTATCAACAGCCCAAGCATGGGTTTGGTGGCAACACCACTAATGAATACCACTAATGCCATTTTGATCATCATGTTGAGTGTGGCCACCCTAACCACTATTCTGTGCCGCGTTGATACCGACCTGATATTGAATTCCAGCACTTTCAAAGCCGGCATGAGTGCCTGTGTTTGTATTCTGGGTGTTGCCTGGCTGGGTGATACCTTTGTGCAGGCTAACCTTGATTGGATCAAAGCCACTGCAGGTACCGTGATCCAATCACACCCTTGGTTGCTGGCAGTCATTTTCTTCTTCTGTTCTGCACTGCTCTATTCTCAGGCTGCTACCGCTAGAGCTCTGATGCCAATGGCTCTGGCACTCAACGTTACCCCACTGACGGCTATCGCTTCCTTTGCTGCGGTTTCCGGCCTGTTCATTCTGCCAACTTACCCAACACTGGTGGCGGCAGTACAAATGGACGATACCGGCACCACACGCATTGGGCGTTTCGTATTTAACCACCCATTCTTTATCCCTGGCACCATGGGTGTGGTATTTGCGGTAATCTTTGGCTTCCTGATAGGTGGCATGATTTTGTAATTGATTGGCGGGGTTTCGGCCCCGCTTTTCTGCAATCCCCCCAATTACTGCCTATACCGCCTATCTGGCGCTGAGTCTGTCCCTGATTGAAGCCAATATTCGTTCTGCTGCGATGCTGTTTTTGTCGGTGCCAGAGGTTTATGCCAAAAATATGCGGTTGTGGCACTGGAAGGTGGTGATATTTATCACCCTGTTCCTTGTGGTTGCGGTGATGATCATGGGCAAAATATATTCGACCCTGCGCAATAAATTCATCTTGGTGGAAGGGGCTCTCTCTTTACCAAAAAATAAGTGCCCATCCTCAATAACGCTATCCGGTTTGTTGCCGGAGAGCGCTTTAACTTACTGCTTTTTTTAACCTCGACGCTGTATCCATCATATTTATGACACAAGGAGAATCTACTATTGCTCAAAAAATTTTTTATTGTAAATGGAGTTTCTTATGAAAACAGTTTGGCCAATTGGCGCTCTCTTTATCTCAGCCGCTTTTCTGGTGGGATGTGGCGATACCGACAGCAAGCAGGTACTGTCACCTACTCCGACGGAAGAAAAACCAATAACAGAACCTCCAATAGATAAAAGCCCGGTAACCGTGGCGTTTATGCCAGACGTCCATTTTCATGATGTTTATGGTTCCTTCGAAGGCAACGCCTTCGCTGGCCTGATGAACAGTAAAAGCGGCCAGTCAGCTATGATCCGCACCATGTATGCGCAACTGACATCGACCCGGTTATTCAATGAGAACTATTTCGCTTTTCTGGCGGCGTTGGACGATGCGGCACAGCGTGGGATCAAGTTGGTCGCGCTACCCGGCGATTTCAGTGATGATGGCCAGCCAATCCATATGCGGGGGCTGAAAAAAATTCTGGATGAATACTCCCAGCGCTATGGTATTCAGTTTTTCGCCGCTCCCGGCAATCATGATCCTAATGTGCCGTTTGAACGCCCCGGTGGGAAAAGCGATTTTCTCGGTGAGGAGGGGAAAGAACAGCGTATCTATAGCAAGGGCGCTGCTGAATGCAATGGTTACAGCGATGCCTGGACGATTATTGACGCAGGATATGAATTACCCACCGTCTGTACGGAAGATATCCGTGAGTTGGGCTATGAAGGGGTGACCACGGCTCTTGCCGAACACGGTTTTATGCCCAAAGCCTCCTATCTTTATTGGGAAACCCCATACAGCACCTATTCAACCACCAGCTACACATTTGATACCGCGCGCCAGCAGGCCGATTGGCAGTATCGCCATTATGAGATTTGTGCCGAAGGAACCGGTGGCCGCTACAAGCAAAGTGATTACACCCACTGCTTGCAGGTGCCGGACGCCAGCTATCTGGTCGAGCCCATTTCTGGGGTCTGGTTGCTGGCGATTGATGCCAATGTCTATATCCCCAAGTCTTCCGCCGATGACGCAAACCCTGCCAACCCTAAAAACTTTAATGGCTCAGGCAATGCGGGATATAACCGTATGCTGACGCATAAAACTCACGTGATTGAATGGATCAAAACCGTGGCGCAGCGTGCCAAAGAGCAGAATAAACAGTTGATCACCTTCAGCCATTTCCCGATGACCGAATTTTATAACGGGGCATCTGACGATATTGAAGCGCTGTTTGGCACCGGCAGTTTCCAAATGGCTCGTCGGCCTGCAGAAGATACTGTACACGCATTGGCTAAAGCAGGGATCGAGATCCACGTCGGGGGCCATATGCACTTTAATGACACCGGTATTCGCAAGTACGACGATGGTTTTCTGGTCAACATTCAGGCACCTTCGATGGCGGCTTACGTCCCTGCCTATAAATTGCTCACTCTCAATAACAAAAGTACCATCGAGGTGGAAACCGTTCGATTGAATCAGGTTCCGCGTTTCGACGAACTGTTTGAACATTATCAGATGGAACACCAACATCTAGCGGCTCAGGGTTCGGCAAAATTATGGAATGCCGATATCCTCGCCAGTAAGGATTACCATGAGTTCAATAACCTGTATCTCTCGGAGCTGACCCGCCTGCGGTTTTTACCCAGCGAATGGCCCTGTGAAATGCGCGAGATGCTGTTCAGCATGAGTGGGCGCGATATGCTGATCCTCTCGCAGTTGGACACCGCTGTGACGTTGGCCCAGTTACAGGCTAATCCGTCTTTGTCGCCGCTAACCACGCTAGCCAAGTGCACTGCGGCTTCGCCTCAGGTACCTGTAAGCGTAACGCCAGAGACAATAACCGCAGACTGGGAGCGTGCCCAAGCTAAGGCAGCATCACTGGCGCAGGCAAATAACCTCAAGCTAGATGATTTTGCTGCATGGAGCGGGTTTGATCTGGCCACCGATTTTTATCGCTTGGCTAACGCTGGCGATCTGGCGCTGGATGACATCACTCCTGAACGGATTGGTCAATACAGCGTGCTGGCTGATGCCTTGGCGAATACCCAAGCCACCGTTCATTTCTCTGATAAGAAAGTGCTGGATGACAATAGTGTCAGCCAAGTATTTCAGAACCGCTTTGGCGCCCTATTTGCCATTTTGCGTAAATTAGGAACTTCATTGCCACCCAGTGACCACTTTATGATTAATCTCGAGCAGCGTGAGGTTATCAATCTGAGTGATAAAAAGGGATTTGCGGAATAATCGTATTAACACCCAATGCTGGCTGATTGGTGTTGGGTGTTACACTTTTTGGTAATGAAACCAACTAATTGAATTTTATCTGCAATACACAGTTTTGAACGCTACTCATGGACAGCGTTAATGTTCATTGTCCTCATTTTGGCAACCTGAAGATTAAAGAGTATAGCCTCAGGGTATGCTATCCTGCAGATAACCTGGCTAAGAGGGCTGAATATGTCTGATTGCGAAGCTATTGTCATACTTTGTACCGTACCCGATGAAGCGACAGCGCAAGAGTTGGCCGCGAGAGTACTGGCTGAAAAACTGGCCGCCTGTGCCACACTGTTGCCCGGTGCCTCCTCGTTATATTACTGGGAAGGCAAATTAGAGCAGGAATACGAAGTACAAATGCTGTTCAAGAGTGACCAACATCATCAGCAAGCGCTGCTTACCTACCTGAAACAACATCACCCATATCAAACACCCGAACTATTGGTGCTACCGGTGTTAGCTGGAGATAAAGATTACCTGTCATGGATCAACGCCTCATTAAACTGATATTACTGCTTTGCAGCCTGTTTTTCTTGCCGCAAGCCGTTCAGGCCTCGCTGTTTAACCAAAACAGCGGTAACCAGTTTATGCCTGTCGATCAAGCCTTTGCTTTTGATTTTAAACAGCAGGACCACCAACTGACACTGAGTTGGGAAATTCGCCCGGGCTATTACCTGTATCGCCATCAAATCAAACTGGTGCCACAGCATGCAACTCTGGGCCAATTTGAGTTACCGGCGGGGTTGAATCATAAAGATGAGTTCTTTGGTGATGTGGCCATTTTCAAGCAGCCGTTGACCCTGACCATTCCGCTGTTGCAAGCCGACAGTAACGCCAGCCTGAGCGTCACCTATCAAGGGTGTGCCGAAGCGGGGTTCTGTTATCCACCCGAGACACGGATCATTCCTTTGCGTGCCGTCGCTGCAGCCGCAGCCACAGAGCCGCCGGCTACAGCACCTGCCGCCGCAGAACCAACCGGACTGCCCTTTTCCCCACTCTGGGCACTATTGGTTGGTATCGGCATTGCATTCACACCTTGCGTGCTACCGATGTACCCGTTGATTTCCGGCATTATTCTTGGCCGAGAACGACCACAGAGTAATAGACGCATCCTGGTGTTGGCCTTGGTTTATGTACAAGGTATGGCATTAACCTATACCTTGCTTGGTCTGGTAGTTGCCGCTCTCGGGCTACAATTTCAGGCTGCACTGCAACACCCTTATGTGTTGATCGGGTTGTCTGTACTGTTTATTGCCTTGGCCTTATCCATGTTTGGTTGCTTCTCCTTGCAACTGCCCGCCGGCCTACAAACCCGGCTGGCGAACTGGAGCAATACTCAACAGGGGGGCTCACTGCTCGGCGTATTTGTTATGGGTGCGTTGGCTGGGTTGATCTGTTCCCCCTGCACCACCGCCCCTCTCAGTGCCATCCTGCTCTACATTGCTCAAAGCGGCAATATGTGGGTAGGTGGTGGTACGTTATATCTGTATGCACTGGGGATGGGGATCCCACTGGTGATAGTCACCCTGTTCGGTAACCGCCTGCTGCCACGCAGTGGCCCTTGGATGCAATATGTTAAAGAAGCTTTCGGTTTTGTTATCCTGGCACTACCGGTATTTCTCCTTGAGCGAGTAATAGGTGACGTTTGGGGGCTACGTCTTTGGAGTCTACTGGGGCTGGCATTCTTGAGTTGGGCATTCGTTCTCAGCTTGAAATCATCCCATGGTTGGGTGCGACTTGTGCAGGTTATATTATTGGTGATGTTGGTGATCGCCGGGCGCCCCTTGCAAGACTGGGCATTTGGCCACAGCAGCGCCCCCCAAAAACAAGCGCAAAACCAGCTAGGTTTCACCCAGGTTAATAACCTCGAACAACTGAATTTGGCACTACAACAGGCACAGGGTAAATCGGTGATGTTGGATCTGTATGCTGATTGGTGCGTCGCCTGCAAAGAATTTGAAAAATACACGTTCAGTGATCCAGCAGTACAACGCCAACTAACGAATTCAGTGCTATTGCAGGTTGATGTTACTGCCAATAGCGCCGAACAGGTGGCCTTGCTAAAACACTTGCAGGTGCTTGGGCTACCCACCATTCTTTTTTTTGACTCTGCGGGACAAGAGTTACCCGCCGCTCGTGTCACCGGGTTTATGGATGCAGCGGCATTCAACGCACATTTGCAGAAACACATTAATCAATAACAGGTGCAGTGGTTCAACATTCTTCTGAGAGGAAGCACAAGTGCAACGTGAACAAGTTTTAAATACCGCGCTGAAGCTGTTGGAAAAGCAGGGGCTGGCGATCACCACACTCGATATGCTGGCCACCAAGTTGGGTGTTTCAATCCATGATATACAGCCATTCTGGCCAGATCGCGAAGCTTTGCTGTATGACTGCTTACGCTATCATGGTCAACAAATTGATACTTGGCGCCGCCAGTTGCAACTTGATGAAGCTTTGAGCGTACAGCAAAAGCTGTTGGCACGTTATGATGTGTTGACCGCACATGTGCTCAATGAGCGTTATCCTGGTTGTCTGTTTATTGCCGCCTGTAGTTTGTTCCCCGCCAGCGACCACCCTATTCACCAGTTAGCTGAGCAACAGAAATTAGCTTCTTTCCATTTCACCCGTGAGCTATTGCGAGAGATGGATGTCGATGATGCCGATTTGGTTGCCCAACAAATGGAACTGGTGCAAGAGGGATGTCTCAGTAAATTGCTAGTCAACCGGCAGTTGCAGGATGTCGCTGTCGCTAAACGTCTAGCTGCAGATATTCTACAGATTGCTCAGTGCCGTAAATTCGGTGCATTAAGTTAAGCAACAGCAAACACCCCGTTAGGTGGAAAACCGTGCCTGATATTCCCGGACTGCAAGCCGAGGTTTTATGGCATGCAGGATAAAGATAGCATTTTGAACACCTTGACTGAAAAGCCAGCAATCAGCTCTGTTTTCAGTTTTTTTTCCATAAACCCGTTGACGCCACATCAGCAATACGGTTTAATGCGCCCCGTTGCCCGGATAGCTCAGTCGGTAGAGCAGGGGATTGAAAATCCCCGTGTCCTTGGTTCGATTCCGAGTCCGGGCACCACTTATTCAGAAGCGCTCGTCATTCTTTCAGGATGAAAAAATGACGGGTACGAAATAAGACCTTGTTAACACACTGTAACCTATCAGGCAGCTCAACTACTTGTATAGCGGTTATTAAAACTCGGTTCTTGAAAAGCCCACCTGTTAGCGCAGGTGGGCTTTTTCGTGTACGTGCTGATAATACGATAAAATTAAAAAACCTGAATATGTGCAAAAATTTCAACAAGGGGCAGATAAGATTCACTGTTTTTTAGAAGGAATGACACCATGAAAAAAGTAATAACCTTTTTAACCATATGCTTTATAACGATTATTACTGGATTCGCGTCAGCAGATGACCGCGTAGTCATTAATGGTGTTACGTGGGCAACCCGAAATGTAGACGAAGTAGGTACTTTTGCCCAATCCCCAGAAAATGCAGGAAAATTTTACCAATGGAACAGAAAAAAGGCATGGAATACCACTGATAATAAAGTGACCGATTGGAATGATACTGACCCCGAAGGTACCGAATGGGAAAAGGATAACGACCCTAGCCCTCCAGGTTGGCGAGTACCTACGATGAATGAAATGATGTCTTTATTTGATAAAGAAAAAGTCAGTTACCAGCAAGCGACCCAAAACGGAATAGACGGCACAAAATTTACCGACAAAGAGAATGGTAATAGCATTTTCCTACCAGCGGTAGGTTTACGTGACAGTTCATTTAGCACACTCCACAAGGTGGGCTCAATCGGTTATTATTGGAGCAATACCAACAATAGTCTTGCATCAAAAGCTGCCGTCTGCTTGATGATTGCTGGCAATCATTCAACTCTACATGCTCTTGCATCCAGTAATGCGTTGTCTATTCGCCCGGTAGTGGAATAACATATTGTTAAAACATGAAACAGATTTTTCTTCGGTAATAGCTCGATGAGCTTTGTACCCACATCTTGATGAGTTCCCCTTATGGAAAGCGATGACCGCTGGTTGCGTGTCACGCAGGAGTCTGGCAAGTTTATTCTGGTTGGATTTAAAACTGTTTACAGGCTCAAAAATGGTGTCATTTGATAGCGTAACGAGCTTTGCCACACCCGCATCAAGACCCACCATCGACGTTGAGGTATGAGCTGGTTCAGTGACGTCGTATTCCGTCTGGATACTGACGTACCATTTACCGCATTACTGGCTGACAGCTTATTCAGAGAACCCAGCCTATGGCTGGGTTTTTGCTTTGTGGCGCTCCGCTAGATTGCTGGTCGTTGTTACCACCTATACCACAGCTTTACCCCTGAACCCCACCTCTCGACTGCTCCAGGCTCCGCTCAAATACTTTAAGGGCCAGCGCCAACTCGTCTTTCTCGCTGTCCTGAACTGGCTTCGACGAGAGCTGGCAACCCACTCCACTAGGTACCAGCAAACAACGAGAAGGGAGATTTTGAAAATTTTGGTAAGGAACAACAGCAGGCCTTTGTCATCCACTTGGTCCGAACAGCGTAACAGGCTATACTGGTCAAAAGAGCAGCAAAGAAAGGAGTAAGTCAATATGGTAACCAAACTGTCCCCCATCGTATCCGAGTTTGAAACTCAGGAGCAGGCCGACAGCTATGACCGCTGGTTCCGTGCCAGAGTAGAAGCAGCGATGAACAGTACCAAGCCCCGTATACCTCACGATGAAGTGATGGCTGGCGCTTGGAAGATTATTGAAGAAGCTAAAATGAAAAGGAAACCAGCTTGATGTTACCAGTCAAGTGGACTGACGATGCCAGAACTGCACTTTACACACTAATCGGTTTTATTGCTGAACAAAACCCTTTCGCTGCCGAGTCTTTGTTACATCGTATTCAAGACTCAACGCTTCCAGCAACGGAGCACCCTTATATTTTTCGCCCTGGTCGAGTTCCTGGCACACGAGAAATCGTCGCTCACCCCAACTATATCGTTGTGTATCGGGTACTGTTCGATTGTATTGAAGTACTTGATGTTCTACACGCCCGTCAGGAATACCCATAATGCCTGACCTGTTGGTCGCACAATAGGTCAATATCCATTCTGACAACGAATTTTTGACAGAAATTGGTGAAATTTTCAATTTATTCAAATTCAAATAACACATTGTTTTTAATATATAATTAACACTCGTATTGCTCTCAAAAATATTTCTTAAGCCCCATCGTCACCGATATTGCCAGCCCCACCAGCCGGGCAGCGGGCAGCAACAATAAATTTGGGTAGACGGCGAACGGTGCTGGCAGGTCTAGCACACAAGGGATATACACTACCGATTTCACAAACTGCTCAAAATGCCACCATCTTACTCAACTTGATCTTGACCCGCCAACTGTTCTTGCCCCACTAACTGTTCTTGACCCACTAACTGCAGCCCACGAATAATCCAATACAAAAAACGAATAAAAAAAAGAAAAGCCCATGGAATTAATCACTGAAACAAAAAACAGAATATTAGATTAAAAATTAACTTAAATAAAAATTAAATCTCATTTAACCACAATCAGACTAATGGCAGATGAAATGTTCCCTTTTTATTTAAATAAGAATAAATAACTGGCCCAAATCACCAAAAAAAGGCATGCCTGGACCTTGTATCTCGCTTTTTCACCTAATAGGACACAATAAAATGAAGATAGATTTAATAATTAACTTTAAATTACAAAACAAGGCGCCTAACTCTTTATTTTTCTAAATAAAATCAAACTATTACGATAATGCATTACACGAACTAATAATGATTTGCATTTTATAATCTTATGATTACACTACTAGGCAAACAAGAATGCGCAGACCTCATATAGGCTTATAGCCAAAATAATTCGAGTTGCCTGACAAAACGCTGAGCGTTTTGAACAACACTTGTGCCGGGCTGAAGGGTATAGCAGAGAGAAAAGAGTGATGGTCTGCTGTTCTGGGCAGTATGTGAATAATGTTCCAACAATAATAGTTTGCCTATCATGGTTATCTTGAAGCATTAAACACAGATTCCAGGCTTAACCAAGTGAACGCGAGTTAAGTATTAGTGCAGGTGATTAAATATCGTCCACTCATGTGAACATCCTGATTCGTTTTTGTACACCTACATTTCAACAATTTGTGCCCATTCCTTAGAGATAAATTGCCTATACACACTGTTGAGAGGCAATGGCTTTTATCTTTAAAAGCACAAAGAAATCATTATATAAGAGGATTAACTCAATGGAGCTGATTGCCATCTCGCCCTATACCAAGATGTTCTGGAATGAATATATTCTTAACCCGCAATCATTCGAATATAATATGGTATCCATCCAAACCATTGATGGTGATTTTGATATCAATAGACTACGTCATGCAATACAAGGTGTAGTACGTGATTATATCTTATTTCACCATGTTTTAAGTGAAAAGGATGGGCAACTCCACTGGGTAAAAACAGAAAAAAGCATAACGCTTGAATTGCTTGATTCCTCTTGCGATCTTGCCTCTCTGATCTGCACACCATTTGATCTCACCGAAGGGCCGCTTTGCCGTTTTTATTTAATTGAGATGGGAGCACAGAGATATGATTTTATTGTTGTATTACATCATGTTCTAATCGATGGCCTTTCTGGGCAAGAATTTTATGATGTTCTGTCTTATTACTACAATCAGGGCCAGCAGGCACTACCCAATACGCCTAACCTGGCACAGATGCAGCAACTTTATAAACAGTATGATCATGATGTATCACGCTTAAAACAAGACTTTAATTCTTTGGCTTTTTGGCGCTAGTTACTGGCAGACTGCCCTCCCCGTGTTGATTTACCTTATATTCGTACTGAGTCCTCAGGTTCGGACTCATCTGGGGGAGTCAGGTTTAGCTTATCACTTTCAGAATGGCATCGTCTGAAAGACGGCGTGAAGTATGCGAACCCTTTTCTGATTTTCAAAACACTCTGGGCACTATTAATCGCCTGCCAATCTGAACAGAAAACGGTACATATTGGTTATCCCGTGGCTGCCGAAGGGGGAAAAGAGCTTTATTATGGCGCGCAAGTAAACACTGCTATTTTCCCACTACGATTATTGCCTCAGGCCACTTTCGCCAGCTTGTATCGGGATACGTTAGATTATACAAAAAAGCTCAAGGCATCTGGCAAGCTGCGACACACAAAATTACCTACTTACGACATACTAAGCCAAAGCCAGATCCAGCAACTGAATGTGAATTTTACCCAAGCCTATCTGAAAGACTCACCGCTGGTGTTTAACGGTTGCCAGATCAGTGTGGATCACCGTTTTAATGTTGATCTGGCCGGTTCTGAACTTCTGCTCGAATATCAGCAATCCGAAAACGCTTTTAATTTCAGGCTGAGATACAAATCGGATCTATTCGATGAGACCCAAATGCTCGAACTGGCGGAGCAATATCTCTATTTGTTGCGTTCAGTATTAAATGAACCCGAACGATTGATATCCACCTTCTCCTATCTGACTCCGCAGCAGGAGCAGCGTCTGCAGGATCACTATCATAGCGCTGCCCCTCTATCCCCCACGCAGACGACCTTGCTTAGCGGGTTTGAGAAACATAGCCACCTTTACCCTGAGCGTATGGCGCTCAAGGATGAGAGGGAGGGGCTCAGTTACCGTGAGCTTGAACAACGTAGCACCCGGTTGGCGCAGCATATACGTGCAGAATATCTGCGTATTTGCGGTCAGGAAATGCCCACCGATTCGCTGATCCCGCTCTACCTTCAACGGAGCGTTGACGCAGTGGTGGGTATATTAGCGATCATGAAGGCAGGGGCGGCCTATGTGCCGTTGGATCCTCACGCTCCCGCACAGCGGCTGGCCTATATTTTACAGGATGTGAACAGTCCGTTGGTACTGACGCAAGCAAAACTGCAAGATACCATTTTACAAAACGCACCTGACAGCCACTGCTTGCTGATTGATCAGCAGGAACACACGTCGTTAATTGACAATATACCGTTGCCTGAGCTTGATAGCCGACAACTGGTTTATGTCATTTATACTTCTGGTACCACAGGGCGACCCAAAGGGACGCTGTGTGAACACCGTGGTGCCGTCAATATGATCCAGGGCCATACCCAGCGGCTATTAGCCAATCAGCATCATGTACTGAACTGTATGCAATTTGCTACATTCGCCTTCGATGCGCATGTGTTTGAAGTTTTTATCGCCCTTGATAATGGCCATTGTCTGTGTATTGCCAATGAAGCTCAGCGCTTGGATCTGCCATTACTCACCAAGCAAATGGCCGAATGGCAGATCAACTTCTGTTTCCTTCCCCCTGCACTGCTCAGCACCAAACCCACATTTCCAGACTCGGTACGTTATCTGGGCGTTGGCGGTGAAGCAACGTCGCAGGATGTGCTTGATCACTATCTGGCTTGTGGTTTACAGGTTGCCAATATGTATGGTCCTACCGAGGCATCGGTCAGCGCTAGTGTTAATCTGTATCGCAACAACGGCGCCCGCAATATTGGTCACATGATCACCAATATGCGGGGCTATGTGGTGGATGAAAACTTCCACCTGTTGCCACTGGGTGTCGAAGGTGAACTGTACCTTGCGGGTGCTGGTTTGGCTCGTGGCTATCTTGGCCAGCCTGAACTGACGGCCAGCCTATTTATTGATAATCCGTTTCACCAAGAAATGGACTATCGCCGTCTTTATCGCACCGGCGATCGGGTTCGTCGTTTGCCGGATGGCAGTCTGGAATATTGTGGCCGTAAAGACCAACAGGTGAAAATCAACGGTTACCGCATTGAGTTGGGTGAAATCGAATCGGTAATGCGCAATCTGCCTGGCATCGCGGAAGCGGTAGTCATTGCCCGTAAACAACCTTCGCCGCAGCTTTTGGCCTGGTTCGTTTTAGCCCCCGGCAGCAACCTGACGCTGGAAGAGGTCAATCAGCAACTGGCTGAACAACTGCCACATTATATGGTGCCTGGCGCAATGATGGCGATTCCTGCGATCCCGCTGACGGTAAGCCGAAAGGTAGATTATCGTGCGTTACCCGAACCCGCACTTATTGAGCAGAACACCCCTTTCCGCACACCGAGCACCCCGTTAGAAAGTCAATTACTGGTGCTGTTTAACCGGTTGTTAAACAGCAATGCAGGTATAGACGACCATTTTTACCGCCTGGGGGGTAACTCTATTCTGGCGATTAAACTTTGCCATGAAATCAATAAACAACTTGGGGTCAACGTTTCCGCACTCACTCTGCATCAATATCCAACGGTAGCAACGCTCAGCAGCTATATTGCTCAACAAGAGCCGACCGTACAGGAAGAGACAATCCTGGCAACCGGGTGCCAAACCGCCCCCTTGTCTTTCCAACAATCGCGCCTGTGGTTTATGCAACAACTGTCAACTGAGGCCACACATTACCTGTCGCCAGTTTTGCTACAGCTTTCTGCCGATGTGGATTGTGCGGCTTTTATCAAAAGTCTGCAGGCGATAGTGACACGACATCAGGTATTGCGCAGCCTGATAAAGCAGGATAAGGCGGGGGAAGCTTGCCAAGTGGTTACCGATCAGGTGTTGGCGGTACCAGTACATGTTGTGACGGCAGAAGGCTATGCCACCTGCCTGCAACAGGCCTTACAGCAGCCCATCGATTTAACGCGCGAACTGCCGCTACGCGCGGCCATCTATCAGTATCAGGATGCAACGGGGAACGCGAATACCGCAAGCCTATTAGTCTTCCACCACATCGTCTTTGATGGCTGGTCAATGGATGTCCTGATGAAAGAGCTGGCGATATTTTATCATCATTTCATGCAGCCCACCGCACCGCCACCAGCCGCGCTTCCCCTGCAATACCTCGATTATGCCCTCTGGCAGCATCAACAAAGGGAGGTAGAAATCAAGGCGGAAGATTTGGCATTCTGGCACCGAACCCTGGCGGATTGTCAGCAATTGGACATACCACCGGACTACGTTCGTCCTGCTGCGTTTGATACTCGTGGTGATAACTGTGATGTCATGCTGCCAGCCGACCTGTTGGCATCACTCAACCAGTTGGCCCGTGAAGAAAGAGTCAGTCTGCATGGGGTGATGTTAAGTGCATTCACATTGCTGTTGGCAAGGTATACCGGCCAAGATGATGTCATGGTGGGGACGCCGCTGGCGAACCGTGGCCAGCCGGAGCTGGAAGACCTGATCGGTTTCTTTGTAAATACCTTACCATTGCGCAATCGGGTGAATAACGAGATTTCAGTCTCAGCATTTATCCATCAGGTCGCCACTAACACGTTGCAGGTACAACAGCATCAGAGCCTATCGTTGGAGCAATTGGTTGATAGCCTGGCACTGCCCCGTGACTTTTCGCGCCATCCGTTGTTTCAGGTGATGTTCGCGCTAGAGGACGATGTCAATAACACCGATTACCCGTCCTGGCTCTCGGTGGAAGATTTAAGTCGCTATGAGCAGACGGCTAAATTCGACTTAACCCTGACGCTAACGCCAACTGAAAATCAGATGTCCGCGCGTTTCAACTTTGCAACAGCGTTATTTAAAAAATCATCAATCCGTCAACTCGCCAGTTACTTTGTTTCTATCCTGCAGCAGATGGTGCAATACCGCGATGAACCGCTGAAAACACTCAGCCTGTTCCCAGCCGAGAAAATACCACAATGGCTATCCACCCATCGTGAACAGCGGTTTGGATATTCATTCGAGCGTACTTTACACCATGATTTTATGCGCAATGCTCAACAATATCCTCAAGCGGTCGCCGTGATCGACACGTTCGGGGAGATGACCTACAGCGCGTTGTATCAAGCGGCATCAACCTTGTCGACCCAATTGCGTTTACAGGGAGAAATACAGGGGGATGCCATCGCCATATTAGCGGATAAGGGGCGTCAGCAGCCGGTTGCCATGTTGGCTGCACTGATGTGTGGCAAAGCCTTTCTCCCGATGGATAAAGGGTGGCCACTGCAACGGCGTTTAGGCGTGATGGCACAAGCCGGCATCAATACTCTGTTGAGCAATGAAGCTTGGGTAACGCCAGACATTAACGTAGTGGTGTTGGACAGTGCGGGTCATGCACCAACCCTGCCGCAACCTGAATGGCTTTTGCCCCCTATTGATGCCACTCCAGACAACCTTGCCTATATCATTTTCACCTCCGGTTCTACCGGGACGCCAAAGGGAGTGGCGATTGAGCACCGCAGCGTCGTCAATATGATCGAAGGAACCAACCGCTACTTTGCCATTGACCAGAACGATCGCAGTATTGCACTCAGTGCGCTGAGTTTTGACCTGGCCATTCATGACATTTTTAGCGTACTTTCAGCCGGGGGAGCCGTAGTTATGCCCGCCGAAAGCGATCGGACTAACCCGGAAGCCTGGTATCAACTGATGATTGCTCATCGCGTCACCACTTGGCTCAGCGCCCCAGCTTTGCTGGAACTGTTGTTGGATTATGTTAACAGTATCGGCGGAGTTTCAGGGCCGGAGCCCGCTTTACGTGCAGTGATGGTCGGCGGGGATTGGATTGCAACTTCACTGCCGGAACGTTGCCGCCAATGGGCACCCCATAGCCAGTTCTGTAGCGTTGGTGGAGCCACCGAGGCCGCCGTCTTCTCCATACTTTACGAAGTGCCACACCAACCAGTGTTATCAGTCAGTATTCCTTATGGCAAGCCACTGCCGCATCAACGTTTCTACATTCTGGATGCCTGGCTGCGCCCGGTGCCAGAAGGCGTGAAAGGGGAGATTTACATCGCCGGTGTTGGCTTGGCCCGTGGCTATTATGGTGATAACCAGCGGACCGCCGACAGTTTCTTCTGGCATGAGTTACTGCAAGAACGGGTTTACCGCACCGGCGATGCTGGTCGTTTTCTGCATGACGGAAATATTGAGTTTATGGGGCGGATTGACCAACAGGTCAAAATCAACGGTTACCGCATCGAGTTAGGGGAAATTGAAAATATTGCCCTGTCGTATCCCATCCTGACAGCCTGCTGTGTCATGCTGATCCCGCATCCACAGCCCTATCTGGCGGCCTATATCGTGGCCAATGAACCGGTAGATATCCCGGCACTGAGCCAATACCTGCGTAGTCAATTGCCACAATACATGATGCCCAAGGCGTTTGTTCAGATCGAGAGTATGCCACTGACGGAGAACGGTAAAATTGCCAGGAAGGCCTTGCCGGTGCCGCAGTATGAGCAGCGTGATTTTGTTGTGGCTGACAGTGACTGGGAACGTGAGTGCTGCGAGATTTGGTGCGAATTGTTAAAACGCCAGCGAGTGAGCGTGGAAGATAACTTCTTCTCACTCGGGGGAACTCGATTCTGGCGATCCAGGCATGTTATCAAATCAGCCACCGGCTGCAACGGGATGTCACCCTCAGCGATCTGGGGCAACACCCGACGATCCGTAATCTCTGCAATTACCTGAAAAAACCCGGTGATGATGAAGCGCAACCCTTAGTCATACCCGCGTTGCAGCTTGATACTTACCCGCTGTCATCCTCGCAAATGCAGCTCTGGTTTATCGAGAACCTCAATGGTGGCAGTCATCTTTACCATGTGCCGATGTTGTTCCGTCTCAATGAAGACCTTGACCCGATAGCATACTGCCAGAGTCTACGGGCTATCGTTGCCCGCCATCACGTATTACGTAGCGTTATTTGCCAACAACAGGCGCTAACCGCCCTCTCTCGGTTAGTGGATAGCGAACTGGAAATTGCGCGTTTGGTGCTGGATGCCGACACTTGGCAGCAACAGTTGCTTCAGGATATCGACCAACCATTCAGGCTTGAAGCAGAAATTCCGATTAGAGCCCGTATTTACCAGGTCAAACAACCGGATAACACCCACCAGCATTACTGCCTGATCGTCGTGCATCATCTGGCTTTCGATGGCTGGTCGCAAACTATTTTCCTGCAAGAGTGGGCGGCATTATATCAAGCCTATCGAACCGGGCTGCACCCAGCGTTGCCTGAACCAAGCCTGCAGTATGGTGATTATGCCAGTTGGCAACAGACGTATCTGAGTTCGGCAAACGCCGACCGATTGAAAGCCTTCTGGCAACAACATCTTCAGGGCTGGCAAATGCTTGAAATGCCGCTCGACTATGTGCGGCCCGCGCAGTTTGATCATCGTGGTGCCAACCATTGTGTCACCTTGCCTGATGACTTGGTCGCGCAAACGGAACGCTTTGTACAGCGCGAAGGGGTGACCCCGTTTGCCCTTTTCCTGTCGGCGTTCAATCTATTGCTAAACGCCTTCAGTGGCCAGCAGGATATTCTGGTGGGCACCCCAGTCGCCAACCGCCCGACGGCAGAAACCCGTGCGGTTATCGGCTTTTTTGTCAATACGCTACCGTTGCGTACACAAATTGATGACAACATGGCGTTATCTGACTATGTCCATGAGGTTTTCAACACGTCACTAGAGGCACAAAAATACCAAAGCTTACCGCTGGAACAGTTGATTGATCACCTCCAGGTGCCACGCGATCTCTCACGTCATCCGTTGTTCCAGGTGCTGTTTGTTCTGGAAGATGCGACGCAAAATACGGCGTTACCCGCGTGGCTAGTACCACAAAGCCTGGTAGAACAGTATCAGGCGGCCAAGTTTGATCTGATGCTGAGTATCCAAAAAGACGTTGGGTGTACCCAAGCGGTCTTCAACTATGCCACGGCACTGTTTACACCAGAAACCCTCACCTGCCTGTCTCAGTATTATCTGACTATCCTGGAACAGATTGTCGAGCAGGGAAGCTGGCGAATTAACCAATTGACGCTTGTTCCTCCGGCAGAGGTAACCTCAATGCGTGCAAGTTGGCAAACCAGCCCACCAGCCTATGATTTTGAGCGTGCAATCCACCATGATTTTATCCAGCAAGCACGGCTGCAACCGCAGGCAGTGGCCATTATCGACAGCTTGGGTGAACTGAGTTATGGCGAGCTTTATCAGGCGGCATTGACGCTGTCATTGCAACTGCGCCAGTACACGGATAGGCAGAGCGAAACCATTGCGGTGATGGTGGACAAAGGGCGGGCACAGATTATCGCTGTGTTGGCGATCGTCATGGCTGGCAAGGCTTATCTACCGCTGGATGGATCCTGGCCGGAACGCCGACGCTTGGAGGTTATCGCGCAATCACAAACCCCGGTGATCCTCAGCAGCCAGCCTTGGCAGAACATCGAACAGGCCAGGCTATTGCTGATCGACCCCCATGGCATCGTGGCCGAGCTACCACCACCACAGCCTGGGGAGCCGCTATTATCCGCGCCCCATGATCTCGCCTATGTCATCTTCACATCGGGATCGACAGGCATCCCCAAAGGCGTTGCAGTTGAACATCGCGGCGCGGTGAACAGTATCGTTGATACCATTCAACAACTGGGCCTTGATAAGCAAGATCGTGGCTTAGCCCTCAGTGCGCTAAGTTTTGATATCTCGGCGTTCGATATTTTCGGCATTCTATCGGTAGGGGGCACCATGGTGATGCCATCCGAGATAGAACGTTATCAACCGGATGCCTGGCATCGGCTGATGGTCAATCACGGCGTCACCTTCTGGAACTCTGCGCCTTCGGTAATCACATTGCTGGTGGAGTACCTTGAGTCAAGGGAAACCGCTGGCGAAGGCTGGCCGATGTTGCGTACCGTGGTACTGGTTGGGGAAGTGATCGCCAAGCAGTTACCGGCACGTATCCGGCAGTGGCGTAAAGGTTGCCGCGTGGTCAGCACCGGTGGTGCCACAGAAAGTTCCATCTGGTCAATCCTCTACGACATCCCAGATGCACCGATCCTGACCCCCAGTGTGCCTTATGGCAAAGCGATGGCGCATCAGCGGTTTTATGTTCTGGACAGCCATCTGCGCGTGTTGCCACCCTGCCTGCCCGGTGAACAGTATATCGGGGGGGCTGGGGTGGCCCGGGGTTACTTCCGCAATGAAGCGGTCACTCAGGAGCGGTTTATCTACCATCCTGAACTGGGTGAACGGCTTTACCGCACCGGTGACGCAGGCCGTTATCTGCCAGACGGCAATCTCGAGTTTATGGGGCGGATGGATTTTCAGGTCAAGATCAATGGTTATCGCGTTGAACTGGGGGAAGTTGAAAGCAGCGTCCTGGCCTTCGGCACCATCAAATCTTGCTGCGCTATCGTTTGGAAAGATCAGCAACAGGAGCGTTTGGCGCTCTACTATGTGTGTGATGAACCCCTAATCGAAGCTGAATTACTCGAGTTTCTCAGCCAGCGGTTACCGCTGTATATGATCCCGACGGCGTTAATCCAACTACAGGCACTACCTTATAATTCTAGCGGTAAGCTGGATCGTAAGGCACTGCCTGCACCGCAAATAGTCGAGCAGAATGTCTATGTTGCGCCGGGTAATCCACTCGAACAACAACTGTGTGCGCTGTGGCAGAAAACACTGAAACGTGAGCGAATCGGCATGACGGATGATTTCTTCCGCTCAGGGGGAACATCGCTGATGGCGATTTCGGTATGTATGAAATTATCCGAGTTGCTGAAAACGGCGGTCCCTGTTGTCAGGCTGTTCCAATGCCGTACTTTGAAAAACCTGCTTGCCACCTGTGAAAACCATCTGGTGCTGCCACTGACTCAGATAACCCAGGGTTTGCCTGCTTTGTGGATGATTCACCCGGCGCTGGTCGGTGCGGAAGCCTTCTATCCCTTCGCCCAGACTTTGCAGGGCAAAATGAATGGTTATGGTGTCGATAATTACAATCTTTATCACCGCCCTACCATTTCTTCACTGGCTACACTGGCGGATCGTTATCTGGAGGAGATGATAACGCACGGTTTGCTGGCCGGACCCGTACAGATCCTGGGGTGGTCGCTGGGGGGGCTAATCGCACTGGAAATTGCAGCCCAGTTGGAAGCTCGCGGCATACAGGAGATTTCACTCTATCTGTTAGACAGTTTTTATCAGCAGACAACGGAAAAAACCTCACTTGACACCCTACTAGCTACGCTGGGGCTCACAGGAGAGACCGCCGAACGTGCTCAGGCGGTGGCAGAGGTAGAGGATCGGCTTTCTCAGGCGAAACTCAGCCACAAACTGCAAACCACTCAGGTTACGCTGTTCAAAGCAATGCGAGCAAACCCTGATTTGCCGGATGACGTGATGAAACCGCTGATTGCCGTGCCAGACAACGGGCTGAAAACGGTCTGTGAACATCTGCGAGTGATCCCGCTGGCCTGCCACCACCACGATATCCTGGAATATGGTGATGAGATCAGCAAGGTGATCTGCCCGCAGAAAAGGTAAGGGCAACAGATGGGCAGCGGAGAAAATCCGCTGCCTTTTTACTTATCATGACGATGGAGTTGTGGTGTGAATGGGCTCACCCGTCTTGAGTTTGCTAGACATTTCACTGTAGACGCGATCAGCATCTGATATTACCTGTTAGATAAACCGTCTATTGATGTGCGGCAACTGTTGCCTTATTGCATGACGTTACCTAAAGAGATCCAACTCAGCATTGAATCGCGGCGCATTGAATATCTGGCGGGCCGTTATTGTGCCGTCCAAGCTCTCTGCGGGTTGGGAATGGCGGCACCACGGGTGGGGCGGAATGCCGACCGTTCACCTCGTTGGCCTGCGGGCACTTACGGTAGCCTGTCGCACACAGATAACCGAGTCATTGCCTGTGCAGTTTGGCAGTCAGAATACGCTGGCGTCGGGATCGATATCGAAAAAACGGTACCGCAAGAAATGCTGCCATCGCTGGAACATCTGGTCTTCACCGTACCAGAGCGAGAGTGGGTTAAAACCTCGCCGGGATTAAGCGTATGCCAGGCGGCAACATTGCTATTCTCGGCCAAAGAGGCTTTTTATAAGTTTATCTATCCACAAGTCCATACCCATTTGGATTTCACCGCCCTGTCTTTGGTGGCCCTGAAAGAGGGCGAGTTTGCCATTGAATTGCAAAAAGAACTGGGCCGTGGTTGGCGGAAGGGGAAAGTAGTGCAGGGGAAATATTTTTTTGATGATGAACAGGTAATAACGTTAATTGCCGCGAAACAGCCCTAAATGGCATAAGCGTTATCCCCACCCTTTAGGCTGACAGGAACAGTCACTTTTACCGAAATCTCTTGCGATGGTTTACCGGTAACGAGAAAAATCCTAAAATTGCTACCGTATGTCTAATACGGAGAAATTCCAATGATACGCAACGACAGTTCACACTGTCCAAACCACCGGCAACCCTGGCTATTGTCTGAAATGCGTTATGTAGAAGCGCATTATGGCAAAACCCCTACCAGCAAAATTGCCGAGCACCTTGGCAGAACCGCCACTGCCGTCAGAATGTGTGCCAACAAGTTGGGCTGCAGCAAAGCTGCCTCCACCCTCTGGAGTGAAGCAGAAAAAGACATCATACGCACACATTATGCCAACGGTGAAGGTATCACCCGTGTTATGCAACTGCTGCCAGGGCGAACCCGTAAAACTATTTTTATGATGGCGTACACCATCGGGGTGGTTAGTGCACGCAACTGGAGTGCTCAAGAGTGTAAAATATTGAAAAAATATTACCCACTTCTTGGCACCGCGACGGTAGATAAGCTCGTGGGGCGCACCATCGACGCGGTGAAAATCAAAGCCAATGATATGGGGCTACGTTTCTTTGGTTGCAGTGGGCCGGGCAAGCAGCGAATGTGGCAACCGGAAGAGTTAAAAAAACTGGAAAAACACCTCCATCTGCCCCTAACAGAGTTAGCTGCTTATTTCCCAGACCGTACACTCATCTCGGTAAAAAAGGCCAAGCAACGCCTGGTGAATAAGCGAAAGGGCCGCGTACAACCATCCTCAAAGGGAAAAGGATAATCTGCACACTTGCCTGAATACTCTTCTACTGTAATAAGTCCAGGCATCAGCGCAATCATGCTCGCCAAGATAACGGCAAGTAGACACTCGAACTCAGTAAGATGGCAGGTCAGTCGCCATAAGATTTGTACCAGAGGTAGACTGGCTTTGATGGATGAATCTTAGGGATAAGATTAAAGATTACCCGGCCACAAATTAACATTGTGACCGGGCACATGGGTATCACTGCTACAACTTGGACGAACTCTTGGCGCTAGCCCCAAACAACGTATTAAGCGGTCTGTTTTGCCGCTTTATTACGCTCAGCCATTTGCCATACGGCGGCAACATTGCGCGCAGTGACACGCAAATTCTCATCCGCTTCACCCATCGCTTCCGGCAACGTAACAATGCGGTTTACCACAGAGAATACGGCATCCAGACCATGCTCATGAACTACCGCATAATCTTTGGTCATGCCCCCCGCCAAGGCGATAGTCGGTACCGCAAAACGTTGTGCCACTTTTGCCACACCCATTGGGGTTTTACCCCGCACGGTCTGGCTATCGATACGCCCTTCACCCGTAATAACCAGATCAGCCCCTTGTACAGCTGCAGCCAGATTCAAGGCATCAGTGACGATACTGATACCCGGCTCCAGACGACCCATTAATAATCCAGATAGTGCAGAACCCATTCCACCTGCAGCCCCAGCACCAGGAAGATCAATCACCTGTCGTCCCGTTGTCTGCTCAATATGCTCTCCCCATACCTTTAAGGCAGCATCAAGCTGAGCAACCCTGTCAGGCGTCGCACCTTTTTGTGGGCCAAACACCGCAGAAGCGCCCTTAGGACCGCATAACGGGTTATCAACATCACAAGCTACCCGTAAATCGACACCCGCTAAACGCGGGTCAAGGTGCGACAAATCAATCTTGGCGATCTGAGACAGAGCGGCGCCGCCACGCGCCAATTCGTTACCCTGTTTGTCGAGTAGACGTGCACCGAGGGCTTGCATCATGCCTGCGCCACCATCATTGGTCGCGCTGCCGCCAATACCGAGAATAATATTACGCGCACCCTGATCCAGGGCTGCCAGTATCAATTCACCGGTACCAAATGTCGTCGTCAGGCAGGGATTCCGCTGTTCATTTGCCACCAAATGCAGGCCTGAAGCGGCTGCCATTTCAATGACCGCAGTTTTTCCATCCCCTAGCCAGCCGTAAAAAGCCTCCACGGGCTGACCTAATGGACCGGTAACCGACAGTTCGACACGTTTACCGCCAGTAGCAGCAACCATTGACTCAACAGTACCTTCGCCACCATCCGCCATCGGTAGTTTGATGTATTCCGCCTGCGGGTATATTTCTCTAAATCCTTGTTCAATTGCGTTTGCTACATCCATCGCACTCAAACTTTCTTTAAATGAGTCAGGGGCAATAACAATTTTCATTTTTCACTCCATTAACCAGCAAGATTAAATACACCAAACATCAGCGTAGAAACGAAGGCAATGGTCAGGCCGACCAACGTTTCATAAGGCAGCAATTTCAGGCGCTCATGTACTGGCATGTAGACACAACCACCCGTAGCATGGAAAAAACTACCGTGAGGCATATGATCAAAGACCGTCGCACCCGCATGGATCATGGCGGCTCCTGCCAGGGCAGTGATACCCATATCCATCAGGGTTGAACTGAATACCGCGGAAGCGACAGCAGTACCCGCCGTGGTTGAGGCGGTAGCCATCGACATTAATGCCCCGGAGAACGGTGCCAATAGATAAGATGGCATGCCCGAAGCCGTCAGGCCGCTGATTAAGACATCTTTCAAACCGGAATTGGCGATAATACCTGCCAGCGTCCCGGTACCTAACAGCATAATCGCCACCGGGGCCATACGTGCCAGGCCGGAAGTAATGTACTGATTAGTATTACGTAGCCGCCCCATCACCAATACACCCGCCAGTCCGCCTACTGGCAGCGCAATCAGCGGGTCAATGGCAATACCGGTGATCGGACGCAGAGCCAACAACACAATGGCGACAAAAGGGGCCGTAATGGAGGCCAAGAATCCCGGCATTTCACCCTGCTTGTGTTCAACCAGTTCTGCGGCTGTCACTTTGCTGCCGCGAGTCACCAGACGACGAGCCAATAGATAGGCAATCACCAGGCCACACAGACCAGGGATAATCCCCGCCGCCATAACGGATGTTAGTGGAACGTGGAAGTTGTCTGCAGCGGCAATGGTGTTTGGATTCGGTGACATCACGTTACCGGCTTTGCCCCCACCAATCATCGCCAACAGGATAGCTGTTTTGGATAAGTCAGCACGGTGGGCTATCGCTAACGCAATGGGGGAAACGGTAATAACAGCCACGTCCACAAATACACCTACCGCAGTCAGTAGCATGGTAGCCACTGCCAGCGCCAGCAGTGCCCGATGCTCACCCACTTTACGCACAATGGTTTCGGCGATGGTATTGGCTGCACCAGATTCAATCAGTACGCCAGCCAGCACCCCCGCGGCCAAAATGCGTAATACGGCGTTGGTAATACCTTGCGCACCTGTCACCATGAGTTTGATGGTTTCTATCAGGTCTGCGCCGCCAATCAGTCCCCCGACCAGAGCACCGGCCATCATGCCGTAAACAGGGGGCACTTTTCGCAAAATTAATATAATAGCGACAATAAGTGCTATCAATGCGCCTGTTGCAGACACGGGAACAGTCACCATCTTGGTCTCCTGGAAGTGTTGTTTTGATTAAAAGTTGATTACCTTGCGCCATTATTCAAAGAAATGACGAAAAATCTTGAGAGAAACCACCAAAAAAGAGGGGTTATGGCAGGGCGTAATTTGGAGTAAAGAACAATTTATGGGTGCATTTTCATGCCGATAAACAATTGAACAATGCTATTTAACTCATTGATATTTAAATTGGTAATCTGGCCTATTTTTTGCAGTCGGTAACGCAAGGTGTTGACATGAATTTTGAGGTGTTCAGCGGTATGCGTAACATCACAGTTTTGATCAAAATAACTGCGCAATGTCGAACATAATACCGATTTACGGTCAGCGGCTTTGAGTATCAACCATGATCGACTTAACTCTTCAGCCTGCCAACTTTGGGAAAAATGATTAAAAAGCACGGGGAACCAGTGTTCCTGATAACTGGTAATACTTTTGCGTGACTGAATTAGCGTCGCCGTTTCAAACATGGCCTTGGCACTTAAATAGGAGCGATAAAGGCCATCCTCACTGGGGAAATAGCCACCCACCGCAATACGTACTGCGAATTCATCACTAATATTCTGTTTTATCCGCCGCATTACCCGGTCAATCGCCTTGTTCACCTCGGTATTGTGGGAGAGTTTGAGCGGTTGCAACAACACGAAACGATGTAACTCATTCATGGCAACCAGGCTTTCTTTACCTAAACTCGTCAGACGATTAATCAGAGCCGGTGACTGATCATGAGCCCGTTCATCTAACGAAATAATCACCGCAATACGGGGGAGTGTCATATCCAACCCGAGATAGGTCGCAATTGAACTGACCATCACCGGATCACTCGCGGGCTGGATCAAGAGTTGGACTAAATCCTCGCGATAACGTTTCTCCCACTGCGACTGCTCTAACATTTCAGCCTGTTCGATAACCAATTCTGCCGCCATTCCCACCAATTCAGCATAAGCTCTGACTTCATCCGGTGGGCCTGATATCCCAATCACCCCTACCAGCTCCTGGCGAAACAAGATGGGGACATTGATTCCCGGACGAACCCCTTTTAATAGCAATGCCGAGGCTTCGTTAATTTCCACCACGCGATTCTCGGCCAGCGCCAGTAATGCGCCTTCGTGAAGCTGGTGCAAACGTGAGGCATCCCCAGATGCAACGATGACGCCACGGTTGTTCATCACATTGACGGAGTGTTTCAAGATGCTCATCGCACGCTGAACTATTTGGCGAGCGGTGCTTTCCTTCAACTCAGGGGAGGGCATAGTGTTCCTTAATGTTAATGGCCAATGAGCAAAAGTATGAATTATACCTATCAGCAGGGCAAAGACGCATCTGGCTGTGCCACATAATGCGAACTCTGTGCTCGGCTTCAACAGAATCGAAGAAAGCGCCCCTGCTGCTTGAATGACAACGGGTATCAGTCAATAATTCCGATTCCTTACATTCAGTAATGAATGGGTACCAGCAGGTAGGTAAACGATGACCCATATTGATTGCGTAATGCTAGCCGCCGGGATGTCAACACGCATGGGGCAGTGGAAAATGATGCTGCCTTACGGTAACGGGACTATTCTTGATACCGCAATCGCCAATGCGTTGGCGTTTTGCCAACGAGTCATTGTCGTCAGCGGCTTTCGTGGTGAGGAGTTAGCAGCTTACTATCACCAACATCCACAGATTGAGGTGGTGCATAACGCCAATTACCAGCAGGGAATGTTATCTTCCATTCGTACTGGTGTCCAACAGGTACGTAGCCCCTACTTCTTTCTGACTTTAGGCGATCTACCTTGCATCAGACATGGGATTTACGCCGCATTATGGCAAGAAAAAGGGCCCTTTGCGCTAGTCCCCCGCTATCATAAAGAGAGAGGGCACCCAGTACTGCTGCCAGCTTCCATCATTGAGCGCATTAATATGGCTGACCCTAAATTATCAATGAAGCAGGTCATTGAGCTGGGGGATTATCGATTTCTTGAGGTGCAGGAAAACGGCATTCATTATGACATTGATACTCAAGAAGAATATCAAAAATTACTGCAGCATCCTCTCCATCAATAACCACTGTCAAAACTCGCGGATTGACAAACTGGCAACCGATACTTAAATCGATTCAAACTTCAGATAGAGAGTAGCTGAACGAATTTAGGTATCGCTACTGCAAATCAGCTCATTCATTACGTGATATGCCACACAAAAAAGAAACAAAACATCATGGTAGAAGATCAATTAACCATTTGTTGACATATTATTAACACACATAAGGAGAAAAACATGAGCCAAGTGCATAAACACCCCATTCCGTCTGCAATTGCAGAGCGTGCCCTGATTAATCCAGCACGATATCAACAATATTATCAACAATCAGTACAAGACCCGGCAGCATTTTGGGGTGAGCAAGGGAAGATCCTGGATTGGATCAAACCCTATACGGTGGTTAAGAACACCTCCTTCGACCCTGGTCATATCAGTATCCGCTGGTTTGAAGATGGTACTCTGAACCTCTCTGCCAACTGTTTGGATCGTCATTTGGCTGAGCGTGGCGATCAGACCGCCATTATTTGGGAAGGGGATGATCCCACTCAGTCGAAAAAAGTGAGTTATAAACAACTGCATCATGATGTCTGCCAGTTCGCTAATGTATTAAAAAAACTGGGTGTAAAAAAAGGCGATGTGGTCGCTATCTATATGCCAATGGTGCCAGAAGCGGCAGTTGCCATGTTGGCTTGTGCTCGCATTGGTGCCATACATTCCGTGATCTTTGGCGGTTTCTCCCCTGAAGCCATCGCAGGCCGTATCATTGATTGCAACGCAAAACTGGTGATCACCGCTGATGAAGGTCTGCGTGCTGGTCGCACTGTGCCCCTGAAAAAAAATGTCGATGATGCACTAAAAAATCCTGGGGTGAAAAGTATCAACAATGTGGTGGTTTTCCAACGCACGGGTAAAGCAGGTCCCTGGCAAGCAGGCCGCGACCTTTGGTGGCACGAACTGATTAAAGATGTCACTGCTGATTGCCCAGCGGAAGAGATTAATGCGGAAGATCCGCTGTTTATCCTGTATACCTCAGGTTCCACCGGTAAACCCAAAGGCGTCTTGCATACCACTGGGGGCTATCTGGTCTATGCTGCTCTGACCTTTAAATATGTCTTCGATTATCATGAAGGGGATATTTATTGGTGCACCGCAGATGTAGGCTGGGTGACGGGTCACAGCTACCTGTTATATGGCCCATTGGCTTGTGGTGCCACCACGCTGATGTTCGAAGGGGTGCCGAACTACCCTGGCGTCAACCGCTTATCACAAGTCGTCGATAAACATCAGGTTAATATCCTGTATACCGCCCCCACCGCTATACGTGCCTTGATGGCTGAAGGGGATAAGGCGATTGAAAATACCAAGCGGGATTCACTGCGCATCATGGGCTCGGTGGGTGAACCCATCAACCCGGAAGCCTGGGAGTGGTACTACAACAAGATTGGTAACGCCAAGTGCCCTATCGTCGATACTTGGTGGCAAACTGAAACGGGTGGTTTCCTGATCACCCCGCTGCCAGGTGCTACCGAGTTAAAAGCTGGCTCGGCAACGCGCCCGTTCTTTGGGGTACAGCCCGCCCTGGTGGACAATATGGGAACACCGCAAGAGGGGATTTGTGAAGGGAATCTGGTCATTACCGACTCCTGGCCAGGACAAGCTCGTACTCTATTTGGTGATCATGACCGTTTCGAGCAAACCTACTTTTCCACCTTTAAAGGGATGTATTTCAGTGGTGACGGTGCCCGCCGTGACGAAGATGGCTATTATTGGATTACTGGCCGTGTTGATGATGTATTGAACGTTTCCGGACACCGTTTGGGAACCGCCGAAATTGAATCCGCCCTGGTTGCCCATCCTAAAATTGCCGAAGCCGCTGTGGTGGGCATCCCCCATAGCATCAAAGGTCAGGCCATTTACGCCTACATTACGCTGAATCATGGGGAAGAGCCGACGCCAGAACTGTATGCTGAGGTGCGTGATTGGGTACGTAAAGAAATTGGAGCCATTGCCACACCTGACGTGCTTCATTGGACTGACTCTTTGCCGAAAACACGTTCCGGTAAAATCATGCGCCGCATTCTACGCAAAATTGCCACTGGTGATACCAGTAACTTGGGGGATACCTCAACACTGGCGGATCCGGCTGTCGTAGACAAGCTGCTAGAAGAGAAACAATCCATGAGCGTTCCATCCTGATTTTGCCGTAGCAGGCTGTTCATTGGTCTTTATCCGCTGAACAGCCTGCATATAAACTAGCGCTTACCAGACACAAACGGAATAACGACACGTAGTAACATTTGTCGCTTAAAAAACGCCAAGTGTAGCTAATCGTTTCCTAAAGTAGCCATCATCCATCCCAGAGAATTCTGCTGGGGTAGGTAATGGCTGCCTACAATTCAACAAATGAGGCAATAGAAAAAAAGTAATTAGCGATGCCATTATTTAATACCCAGAGGAGAACATCTGATGAATGAAGAGCTTTATCAAAAAATCGAAGATAATCCGCGCTTTAAATTATTGGTGAAAAAACGTAGCCACTTTGCCTGGTTATTATCAGTCATAACACTGACTATCTATGTCAGTTTTATCTTTTTGATTGCTTTCGACCCTCAATGGCTTGGAACGCCCCTTTATGCTGGCTTAACCATTACCCGAGGTATTCCCATCGGGATGGGTTTAATTGTGCTCTCTTTTATATTAACCGGCATTTACACTTACCGTGCTAACACCGAATTTGATCGCCTCAATGCTGAGATTTTAAACGAGGTGCAGCAATGAAAAAATTGTTATCACTCAGCACGCTGCTCATGTTGCCCACGCTAACCTATGCCGATGCCATTGGTGGGGCTGTCCAGCGCCAGCCACTGAATGTTCAAGCCATCATCATGTTTGTCCTGTTCGTAGGAGCCACGCTTTACATTACTTATTGGGCTTCCAAACGTACACGTTCCCGTGGCGATTACTATACGGCAGGTGGGCGTATTACTGGGTTACAAAATGGTTTGGCTATTGCTGGTGACTTTATGTCTGCGGCTTCATTCCTCGGTATCTCCGCATTGGTCTATACCTCGGGTTATGACGGTCTGATTTACTCTATTGGCTTCCTGATCGGCTGGCCAATCATCCTTTTTCTTATTGCCGAACGGTTACGTAACCTCGGGCGCTATACTTTCGCTGACGTAGCCTCTTACCGATTAAAACAAAAACCCATTCGTATCCTTTCCGCCTGTGGCTCCTTAGTGGTGGTCGCTCTCTATCTCATCGCCCAGATGGTCGGGGCTGGTAAACTGATTCAGTTGCTTTTTGGCCTCAATTACCATGTCGCCGTAATATTGGTTGGTATATTGATGGTTCTATATGTGTTATTCGGGGGCATGCTGGCGACCACTTGGGTACAAATCATTAAAGCCGTCCTATTGTTGTCAGGTGCCAGCTTTATGGCGTTTATGGTCATGAAAACGGTGAATTTCGATTTTAACACTCTATTCGCTGAAGCCGTAAAGGTACATCCAAAAGGGATTGCCATCATTAGCCCGGGGGGCTTGGTATCCGACCCGATATCCGCACTCTCTTTAGGTCTGGCGTTAATGTTTGGTACCGCTGGATTGCCGCATATCCTGATGCGATTCTTTACCGTTAGTGATGCCAAAGAGGCACGCAAGAGCGTGTTTTATGCCACTGGATTTATTGGTTATTTCTATATTCTGACGTTTATTATCGGATTTGGTGCCATCCTACTCGTCAGTGTAAATCCTACATTCAAGGATGCGGCAGGAGCGTTACTTGGTGGAAATAATATGGCAGCCGTGCATCTGGCTGATGCCGTCGGCGGAAGTTTCTTCCTCGGCTTTATCTCAGCGGTGGCATTTGCCACTATTCTGGCGGTAGTCGCTGGCTTAACGTTGGCAGGGGCTTCAGCGGTCTCTCATGATCTGTATGCCTGCGTGATTAAAGACGGTAAAGCAACCGAGCGTAATGAGCTTAAAGTATCCAAAATCACGGTCCTCCTACTTGGGATCATTGCCATTATGCTAGGGATCCTATTTGAGAAACAGAATATTGCCTTCATGGTAGGACTCGCTTTCTCTATTGCTGCTAGCTGTAATTTCCCTATCATCATTCTTTCCATGTATTGGTCACGCCTGACTACTCGAGGGGCAATGATTGGTGGGTGGCTAGGTTTGTTAACGGCAGTTATCCTGATGATTTTAGGCCCGACGATTTGGGTGCAAATCCTCGGTCATGCTAAGCCAATCTATCCTTATGAATATCCTGCACTATTCTCTATCTTCATTGCATTTATTGGCACTTGGTTGTTCTCTGTCACTGATAATTCGGTCACCGGCAAGCAAGAGCGCGAGCGTTTCCGTTCTCAGTTTGTACGATCACAAACCGGAGTAGGCATTTTACAGGGCAGGCCTCACTAACATTGTTGTGCATAACTGTTGTTCATAACAAAAAGCCCCATGCTTATGCACGGGGCTTTCTACTTGATTGAATGCCTGACTGTGTCCTACACAGTATTCGTCTCACCCTGAGACTCCCTGTGGGGCCACCGTCAACGGCGTTCCCCTCGGTTCCCTATTCCGCAATGGCTTGAATCAGAGAAGCGATAACTGTTTATCGTACACAGCAAAAAGCCCCATGCTTACGCACGGGGCTTTCTACTTGATTGAATGCCTGGCAGTGCCTACACCGTATTCGTCTCATCCTGATACTCCCTGTGGGGCCACCGTCAACGACGTTTCCCTCAGTTCCCTATTCCGCTATGGCTTGAATCAGAGAAGAGATAACTGTTTTATAAAAAATCACAAAAGCAAAAAGCCCCATGCTTGCGCACGGGGCTTTCTACTTATTTGGATGCCTGGCAGTGTCCTACTCTCACATGGGGAGACCCCACACTACCATCGGCGCTACGGCGTTTCACTTCTGAGTTCGGCATGGGATCAGGTGGGACCACCGCGCTAAGGCCGCCAGGCAAATCAGGTTTCAGGTCACAGGAAACAGGTTTCAGTTAATCCACCTTGCCCCTATATACCTCAAAATCTTTGTTGCTCTCATCTTCAATCTGTAGAACAAGCTGATTATCGCTATCTCTCTACCCGATATCCTGGTATCAGGTCAAAACACCTTCGGTGTTGTAAGGTTAAGCCTCACGGTTCATTAGTACTGGTTAGCTCAATACATCGCTGCACTTACACACCCAGCCTATCAACGTCTTAGTCTTAAACGTTCCTTCAGGGGCCTTAAAGGCCCAGGGAAGACTCATCTCGAGGCAAGTTTCGCGCTTAGATGCTTTCAGCGCTTATCTTTTCCGCACTTAGCTACCGGGCAGTGCCATTGGCATGACAACCCGAACACCAGGGGTGCGTTCACTCCGGTCCTCTCGTACTAGGAGCAAACCCTCTCAATCTTCCAACGCCCACGGCAGATAGGGACCGAACTGTCTCACGACGTTCTAAACCCAGCTCGCGTACCACTTTAAATGGCGAACAGCCATACCCTTGGGACCTACTTCAGCCCCAGGATGTGATGAGCCGACATCGAGGTGCCAAACACCGCCGTCGATATGAACTCTTGGGCGGTATCAGCCTGTTATCCCCGGAGTACCTTTTATCCGTTGAGCGATGGCCCTTCCATTCAGAACCACCGGATCACTAAGACCTACTTTCGTACCTGCTCGAGCCGTCACTCTCACAGTCAAGCTGGCTTATGCCTTTGCACTAACCTCACGATGTCCGACCGTGATTAGCCAACCTTCGTGCTCCTCCGTTACTCTTTGGGAGGAGACCGCCCCAGTCAAACTACCCACCAGACACTGTCCTCACCCCAGATTATGGGGCCGAGTTAGAACATCAAACATTAAAGGGTGGTATTTCAAGGTTGGCTCCATGCAGACTGGCGTCCACACTTCAAAGCCTCCCACCTATCCTACACATCAAGGCTCAATGTTCAGTGTCAAGCTATAGTAAAGGTTCACGGGGTCTTTCCGTCTTGCCGCGGGTACACTGCATCTTCACAGCGAGTTCAATTTCACTGAGTCTCGGGTGGAGACAGCCTGGCCATCATTACGCCATTCGTGCAGGTCGGAACTTACCCGACAAGGAATTTCGCTACCTTAGGACCGTTATAGTTACGGCCGCCGTTTACTGGGGCTTCGATCAAGAGCTTCGCGTTGCCGCTAACCCCATCAATTAACCTTCCAGCACCGGGCAGGCGTCACACCGTATACGTCCACTTTCGTGTTTGCACAGTGCTGTGTTTTTATTAAACAGTTGCAGCCAGCTGGTATCTGCGACTGGCTTCAGCTCCAGGAGTAAATCCCTTCACCTAACGCCAGCGTGCCTTCTCCCGAAGTTACGGCACCATTTTGCCTAGTTCCTTCACCCGAGTTCTCTCAAGCGCCTGAGTATTCTCTACCTGACCACCTGTGTCGGTTTGGGGTACGATTAAATGTTACCTGATGCTTAGAGGCTTTTCCTGGAAGCAGGGCATCAACTACTTCATCTCCGTAGAGACTCGTCATCGTGCCTCAGGGTTGATAGTAAACCGGATTTGCCTGGTCTACCCCCCTACACACTTGAACCGGGACAACCGTCGCCCGGATAGCCTAGCCTTCTCCGTCCCCCCTTCGCAGTAACACCCAGTACAGGAATATTAACCTGTTTCCCATCGACTACGCTTTTCAGCCTCGCCTTAGGGGTCGACTCACCCTGCCCCGATTAACGTTGGACAGGAACCCTTGGTCTTCCGGCGAGCGGGCTTTTCACCCGCTTTATCGTTACTTATGTCAGCATTCGCACTTCTGATACCTCCAGCAACCCTCACAGGTCACCTTCGCAGGCTTACAGAACGCTCCCCTACCCAACAACGCCTAAGCGTCGCTGCCGCAGCTTCGGTGCATGGTTTAGCCCCGTTACATCTTCCGCGCAGGCCGACTCGACCAGTGAGCTATTACGCTTTCTTTAAATGATGGCTGCTTCTAAGCCAACATCCTGGCTGTCTGTGCCTTCCCACATCGTTTCCCACTTAACCATGACTTTGGGACCTTAGCTGGCGGTCTGGGTTGTTTCCCTCTTCACGACGGACGTTAGCACCCGCCGTGTGTCTCCCGTGATAACATTCTTCGGTATTCGCAGTTTGCATCGGGTTGGTAAGCCGGGATGGCCCCCTAGCCGAAACAGTGCTCTACCCCCGAAGATGAATTCACGAGGCGCTACCTAAATAGCTTTCGGGGAGAACCAGCTATCTCCCGGTTTGATTGGCCTTTCACCCCCAGCCACAAGTCATCCGCTAATTTTTCAACATTAGTCGGTTCGGTCCTCCAGTTAGTGTTACCCAACCTTCAACCTGCCCATGGCTAGATCACCGGGTTTCGGGTCTATACCTTGCAACTATTCGCCCAGTTAAGACTCGGTTTCCCTACGGCTCCCCTATTCGGTTAACCTTGCTACAAAATATAAGTCGCTGACCCATTATACAAAAGGTACGCAGTCACCTAACAAGTAGGCTCCCACTGCTTGTACGTACACGGTTTCAGGTTCTATTTCACTCCCCTCGCCGGGGTTCTTTTCGCCTTTCCCTCACGGTACTGGTTCACTATCGGTCAGTCAGGAGTATTTAGCCTTGGAGGATGGTCCCCCCATATTCAGACAGGATAACACGTGTCCCGCCCTACTCATCGAACTCACAATCTGTGCATCTTCGTGTACGGGACTATCACCCTTTACTGTGCGACTTTCCAGACGCTTCCACTGACACACAAACTGATTCAGGTTCTGGGCTCTTCCCCGTTCGCTCGCCGCTACTAGGGGAATCTCGGTTGATTTCTTTTCCTCGGGGTACTGAGATGTTTCAGTTCCCCCGGTTCGCCTCCTGCCACTATGTATTCATGACAGGATAGTGCAACGAATTGCACTGGGTTTCCCCATTCGGGTATTGTCGGTTGTAACGGTTCATATCACCTTACCGACACTTTTCGCAGATTAGCACGCCCTTCATCGCCTCTGACTGCCTAGGCATCCACCGTGTACGCTTAGTCGCTTAACCTCACAACCCGAAGATGTCTACACACCTTATGGCTGTGATTATTTGAGAGACTCTTTCAACGCCATCAATGTCAGTTAACTCATTGATGCGCTGAAGTTTCAATTTTCAGCTTGTTCCAGATTGTTAAAGAGCAATATCTTAAACATGACTCCACAGAATCATCTTTAAGATAAAAAGTATCGTCAGATACTGAAGACCGCCGCTTTCACCGGGAAGGTCGGAAGCAGTTGGCGTCCCCTAGGGGATTCGAACCCCTGTTACCGCCGTGAAAGGGCGGTGTCCTAGGCCTCTAGACGAAGGGGACACGACACCGTACTTTTATGACGCTTTTGCTCATTACTGTTCATCAGACAATCTGTGTGAGCACTTCACGCGAAGCAATATCTTTAGGTAAGGAGGTGATCCAACCGCAGGTTCCCCTACGGTTACCTTGTTACGACTTCACCCCAGTCATGAATCACAAAGTGGTAAGCGCCCTCCCGAAGGTTAAGCTACCTACTTCTTTTGCAACCCACTCCCATGGTGTGACGGGCGGTGTGTACAAGGCCCGGGAACGTATTCACCGTAGCATTCTGATCTACGATTACTAGCGATTCCGACTTCATGGAGTCGAGTTGCAGACTCCAATCCGGACTACGACGTACTTTATGAGGTCCGCTTGCTCTCGCGAGGTCGCTTCTCTTTGTATACGCCATTGTAGCACGTGTGTAGCCCTACTCGTAAGGGCCATGATGACTTGACGTCATCCCCACCTTCCTCCGGTTTATCACCGGCAGTCTCCTTTGAGTTCCCGACCGAATCGCTGGCAACAAAGGATAAGGGTTGCGCTCGTTGCGGGACTTAACCCAACATTTCACAACACGAGCTGACGACAGCCATGCAGCACCTGTCTCAGAGTTCCCGAAGGCACCAATCCATCTCTGGAAAGTTCTCTGGATGTCAAGAGTAGGTAAGGTTCTTCGCGTTGCATCGAATTAAACCACATGCTCCACCGCTTGTGCGGGCCCCCGTCAATTCATTTGAGTTTTAACCTTGCGGCCGTACTCCCCAGGCGGTCGATTTAACGCGTTAGCTCCGGAAGCCACGCCTCAAGGGCACAACCTCCAAATCGACATCGTTTACAGCGTGGACTACCAGGGTATCTAATCCTGTTTGCTCCCCACGCTTTCGCACCTGAGCGTCAGTCTTTGTCCAGGGGGCCGCCTTCGCCACCGGTATTCCTCCAGATCTCTACGCATTTCACCGCTACACCTGGAATTCTACCCCCCTCTACAAGACTCTAGCTTGCCAGTTTCAAATGCAGTTCCCAAGTTAAGCTCGGGGATTTCACATCTGACTTAACAAACCGCCTGCGTGCGCTTTACGCCCAGTAATTCCGATTAACGCTTGCACCCTCCGTATTACCGCGGCTGCTGGCACGGAGTTAGCCGGTGCTTCTTCTGCGAGTAACGTCAATGTGATGTGCTATTAACACACCACCCTTCCTCCTCGCTGAAAGTGCTTTACAACCCTAAGGCCTTCTTCACACACGCGGCATGGCTGCATCAGGCTTGCGCCCATTGTGCAATATTCCCCACTGCTGCCTCCCGTAGGAGTCTGGACCGTGTCTCAGTTCCAGTGTGGCTGGTCATCCTCTCAGACCAGCTAGGGATCGTCGCCTAGGTGAGCCATTACCCCACCTACTAGCTAATCCCATCTGGGCACATCCGATGGTGTGAGGCCCGAAGGTCCCCCACTTTGGTCTTGCGACATTATGCGGTATTAGCTACCGTTTCCAGTAGTTATCCCCCTCCATCAGGCAGTTTCCCAGACATTACTCACCCGTCCGCCGCTCGTCACCCAGGGAGCAAGCTCCCCTGTGCTACCGCTCGACTTGCATGTGTTAAGCCTGCCGCCAGCGTTCAATCTGAGCCATGATCAAACTCTTCAATTAAAAGCTTGATTTGCTAAGTTAATAGCGATGCTCAAAGATTACTGCATGAATTTTACTTACATGAGTCACTCTTTAAGACTTGATATTTTTTTGTTGCTGAAGCAACTGGATATCGTCTTTGTGAGTGCCCACACAGATTGTCTGATAAATTGTTAAAGAGCGTGGTTACCAAAACTTCCTGGTAACGCGGGAGGCAGATAATACTTCTTCCCGCTGAAGAGTCAACCTTTTTCTCTACAAGAGACGGTGTTTTCACCGGGTTGCTTCTTCCTGCCTGGGCGACTTGTCAGCCGTTGTTCCCGAGCAGTGGAGGCGCATTATAGGGAGTTCTCAGTTCACCGCAACCCCTAAATTCAAAAAACATTTCAACCGCGTCTTTTTTCGGCAAAGCGCGCTTTTATTCAGCTTTCTATCACTTTTCATGCTGAATATGGCTGAATTCCTGGGTAAAACGATCAACTTGCTGCCAGTCGGTATATTCTACTTCTTTACTGGTATCCGTTTCCCCACCCGTGATTTTCATAATAAGACGAATCATCACTCGATCTAACCAGCGGTAACGCGGATAACGCAAAGCACCGGCAAACACAGCACACTGCTTAGGTTGCCATGGTGAGGAGAGCAAAAACTTGCGTGTATAGGCATTCGTTTGTGGTGACCGTTTTTCTGGCTTACGTGCTGTCAGATTAGTAGCAAAGAATGCACTGGGTATGTGATTCAACTGCGTTGCATTGCGCTTAACAAACTTTTTCAGTGCCGGATGGAAACGCCCATAACGCACCGAGGCACCGATCAATATCTGTTGGTACTGCGTCAAATCAATATCGTCGGCCTGTTGCAGCGAGATAACGTCACAATTCAGCGTGTCCTGCAGTTTGTTAGCAATATAGAAAGCAATCGCTTGTGTTTGTCCATCACGGCTCGAATAAAGAATCAGTGCCTTCATGGCGCTCCCCTTTGAGTAATGTTAGTCACGCCAAAATGTCGGTGTGAAAAGAACCAGCAACGTAAAAACCTCTAAGCGGCCAAACAACATATTCAAAATCAAAATCCACTTTGAGGCTGGCGGCATAGTGGTAAAATTGTCAGCAACGACACCCAGTCCAGGCCCTAGGTTGTTAAGGGTAGCAGTAACAGCAGCAAAAGCTGAGAACTCATCCACCCCCGTTGCAATAATAGCCAACATGCTAACGATAAACACCAGCGCATAGGCCGAAAAGAACCCCCATATTGCTTCGAGGATACGTTCCGGCAACGCACGGTTACCTAACTTGATGGTATACACGGCATTCGGATGCACTAGCCGCTTCAGTTCGCGCGAGCCTTGTAGATATAACAATAAGATGCGGATCACTTTCAGTCCGCCCCCGGTTGACCCCGCACAACCCCCAATAAATGAGGCACACAATAGCAATATTGGCAAAAACAGCGGCCATTGTGAAAAGCTATCGGTGGTGAAGCCTGCTGTACCTGCCATGGAAACCACTTGAAAGAATGCCTGATTAATAGTTTCCATGCCGGTTTTATAGACGCCATGCCACCACAATATAACAATGCACAGAAAAATCAGCGTGAACTGCACCGCAATATACATGCGGAACTCCAAATCTCGCCAATAGATTTTCAAGCTACGTCCAGTTAACAGCGCAAAATGCAGGCCGAAGTTGCAGCCAGATATTAATAGGAAGATACCAATAATGGTATTAATGGTTGGGCTGTCGAAGTAGCCAATACTAGCATCGTGGGTAGAGAAACCACCAATTGCAATCGTCGAAAAGCTATGGCCGATGGCATCAAACGCTGACATGCCTGCCGCCCACAATGCAAGGGCACAAACAACGGTCAGTAATAGATAGATAAGCCATAAGGTTTTAGCGGTTTCAGCAATCCGCGGCCGCATCTTGTTGTCTTTCAGTGGGCCCGGCATTTCAGCACGATACAGTTGCATACCGCCAACCCCCAGAATAGGCAGTATGGCTACAGCCAATACAATAATCCCCATCCCCCCCAGCCACTGCAGCATTTGGCGATAAAACAGAATCGCCTTAGGCAAGGAATCCAACCCGACCAACGTTGTCGCTCCCGTGGTGGTTAAACCAGAGAAAGATTCAAAAAACGCATCAGTCAACGTTAAATTGGGATATTCAGAAAATAGAAATGGCAATGCTCCAACGCTACCTAGCACGGTCCAGAACAACACCACTATCAGAAAGCCTTCACGCTGCTTGAGTTCGTGTTTCTGTTTACGATTTGGCCACCAGAGAACCAAGCCAATCGTCACTGCAACCACAAAGGTCTGGCTGAAAGCACGCCCAGCACCATCTCGGTATATCAATGACACCAAGCCCGGAATAAACATCGTCCCGGAAAACAGAATAACCAAGAGTCCCACGATACGGGTTATAGAGCGAAAATGCATTCCAGCACGATCCTTAACCATTTAGTTGACGGTAACTATTGCGAGATAGGGATTAAGTGCAAACTTCCTCGGCTAAGATCACGCAATTTATTCCCGAATATCTCAGTGACTGTGGCTGGTAATGCTATGTGTAGCACAACAGCAACACCATATTCCCCATGAATAATGTGTCCTTCACTGTGCTGGATCAGATTTTCAACCAATGCCAACTGGGCATAATCGCACTGCAAAGTATAGGCAATCTGTGGGATCTTGTAGCTGACAACCAGTTGTTTCAGTGCCTGTTGTACTCCACTGCCATAAGCTCTCACCAAGCCCCCGGTACCTAATTTAACCCCACCATAGTAGCGCACGACGACGGCAGTAATTTCACCAATACCGCTCCCCATCAATTGAGCCAAGATAGGTTTACCCGCCGTACCAGAAGGTTCACCATCATCCGAAAAACCCAATTGCTGCGAATCATTGGGGGCACCAGCAACAAAAGCCCAGCAGTGATGCCGGGCGGTGGGGTGTTCTGCACGAACCTGCTGGATGAAAGCTTTCGCTGCGTCTACCCCACAGGTTGGTGCCAGCAAGGTGATAAAGCGGCTCTTTTTTATCTCTTCACTGACGCTGATAGCCGCATCAGGGATCAAGTAAGGTTCCATCAAGACAAATGAAGGTCTCGTGTCATATTCTCGATACGCTTGTCATGAATCACAATATTGTCCTCAATACGAATGCCACCAAAAGGTTTCAGGGCATCAATACGATCCCAAGCAAAATGTTTGCTAAATGCACCGTTACGCCATGGTGCCAACAGTGATTCAATAAAGTACAACCCGGGTTCGATAGTCAACACCATACCTGGCTGTAATACGCGCGTACAACGCAAGAAAGGATGTTTAGCTGGTGCTGCGAGTTGAGTACCCTCCTCATCTTGCATAAATCCCGCCACATCATGTACCTGCAACCCAAGCGGATGGCCTAAGCCATGTGGCAGGAATGGGCTGGTAATCCCTTGCTCTACCATGGCCTCTTCACTAAGACCATTCACCAGCTTATGGTTTTTCAGGAGTTTGGCAATCCGCTGATGCATCTGCAGATGATAGTCGGTATAGCGTACCCCGGCTTTTATGGTATCAATTAAAGCCAATTGTTCACTATTAAGGTCTTTCACCAATCTGGCGAAAGCATTATCACTCTGCCCAGCATAAGTACGAGTCAGATCGGCAGCATAGCCGTTATATTCAGCACCCGCATCAATCAAAAAGCTGCGTAACTCAGCAGGTGGCTGTTGCTCCAGTTTGGTGTAATGCAACACGGCGGCATGCTCATTGAGAGCCACTATATTATCGTAGGGTACGTCGGTATCACGGTGCCCTGTTGCCGTCAGATAAGCCTGATTTATATCAAACTCACTCAGACCAAATTGAAATGCCTCATAAGCCGCACGATGGCCTATGACCGCCATCTTCTGCGCTTCACGCATACAGGCCAACTCATAAGCCGTTTTGCACGAACGATGAAAATCAAGGTAATTCAACACTGCTTGTGGATTGATATTTTCCTCGGCAATACCCAGGGAAAGTGCGCGCTGTGGTGCATAACCGATATAGCCTACACGCCCGCGCTGTGGTGGCAGTTGGCTGCCGATGTCATCCGCCTTAACCAGCGGCAGTAATTCAACGGATTGGGTCCAGAAACTGTTCGGTAATGGCTCAACGCTATGCCAATAATCCACTGGGGAATAAAACCAAAGCTTGGGTTTGTTAACACCATCAACCCATAACCAACAATTCGGTACGGAAGTCACTGGCACCCAGGCTTTAAAGTGGGCGTTCACTTTAAACGGATAGTATTGGTCATCCAGAAATACCCGTTGTAGTTCCCCGGAATGAATCAGCAACGCATCCAGCTTGTTACGTGCTAATACCTCACAAGCCCGTTTTTGCAGTGCTACCAGGTGGTCGTTATACAAAGCAGCCAGTGTTTCCATCGCAATACCTTTATCCCCTCAGAACGGAAGAGAGCATCTTAACATACTGATCCTGTGCGCCAACCCCATCACCTTGTGCCTATGGTATGTTCACCAAACCACCATCACCCCGTGACATAAGGCAATGAAAACCGCTCCGAAACCAACACAATTTCCAATGGCATTGCTTGCACAACCATAAAAAACACCATATATCAGTAAATTATACATTTTTCCTGTGATCAGGTTTGCAAATATCCACTCTGTAATTTGCATATTTTTAACATAAAAACCACACTTCTTATCATCTGGTCGTACCAGATAACACCTGCAGACTCAGGAGATAGACATGCTCTACCAAGGCGAAACATTGCAAGTACAGTGGCTCGACAACGGCATTGCCGAGTTAGTATTCAACGCGCCAGGCTTGGTCAACAAGCTCGATACCGGCACGGTGGCCAGTCTCGGGGCTGCACTTGATGTGCTGGAACAACAGACCGAGCTGAAAGGGTTACTGCTGCGCTCCTCCAAAGCCGCCTTTATTGTTGGGGCTGATATCAACGAATTTCTCTCACTGTTTGCGGCTCCAGCTGAACAACTTCATCAGTGGCTGCGGTTTGCCAATGCCATCTTTAATCGCCTGGAAGACTTGCCGGTACCGACTATCGCCGCCATTAACGGCTACGCCTTGGGGGGCGGCTGTGAATGTGTTCTGGCGACTGATTTTCGTATCGCTTCGCCAGATGTGCGTATCGGTCTTCCGGAAACCAAGCTGGGTATTATGCCGGGATTTGGCGGTTCCGTGCGTTTACCTCGTCTGTTAGGCAATGACAGCGCACTGGAAATTATTACCGCCGGCAAAGATATTGATGCTCAAGAAGCCCTTAAAGTCGGTCTGATCGATGCGGTGGTCGCTAACGAGAAATTGCCTGAAGCGGCGCTAAAAATGCTACAACTGGCGATTAATGGTCAGCTTGACTGGCGTGCGCGCCGCCAACCGAAACTGGAACCGCTAAAACTTAATGCGACCGAAGCGGCAATGAGCTTCACCACAGCCAAAGGGCTAGTGTTGCAGCATGCGGGGACGCATTACCCAGCCCCCATGGTAGCCGTAAAAACGATTGAAGCCGCCGCCAAGCTGGGCCGTAATGAAGCACTAGAATTGGAAACCGCCAGCTTTGTGCCTTTAGCCGGCTCTAGCGAAGCCCGTGCTTTAGTGGGCATTTTCCTCAATGAGCAGTTCGTCAAAGGCAAAGCCAAGAAACTGGCGAAAAACATTGAAGCACCACAGCAAGCGGCGGTATTAGGGGCCGGGATTATGGGGGGCGGAATCGCCTATCAATCGGCACTGAAAGGTGTGCCGGTCATAATGAAAGACATCAATGACAAATCCTTGGCGCTTGGCATGAGTGAAGCCGCCAAGCTCCTGAACAAGCAACTGGCTCGTAGCAAATTGGATGGTCTGAAGATGGCGCAAGTGTTATCAACCATTCAGCCCCGTCTTGATTACGCCGGTATTGAACGTGCACAACTGATTGTTGAAGCTGTAGTCGAAAACCCGAAAGTGAAAGCCGCCGTGCTGTCAGAAGTAGAAGCGTTGGTTGGCGAAGAGACTATTCTGGCTTCTAACACCTCAACCATCCCGATTAGTCAGTTGGCAAAATCATTGCAGCGGCCACAGAATTTCTGCGGTATGCACTTTTTTAATCCCGTGCCTCGCATGCCTTTAGTAGAAATTATTCGTGGTGAACAGAGCAGTGACCACACGATTGCCGCCGTTGTCGCTTATGCCATCCGCATGGGCAAAACACCGATAGTGGTCAACGATTGCCCAGGGTTCTTCGTTAACCGCGTGTTGTTCCCCTATTTTTCCGGTTTTAGCCTGCTACTGCGCGATGGGGGGAATTTCCGCCAGATCGACAACGTGATGGAAAAACAGTTTGGCTGGCCAATGGGCCCGGCTTACCTGTTAGACGTTGTCGGCATTGATACCGCCCACCATGCGCAGGCGGTCATGGCCAGCGGTTTCCCTGAGCGTATGAGCAAAAATTGCCGTGATGCCATCGACGTTATGTTTGATCACCAACGTTACGGTCAAAAAAACCAGTTGGGCTTCTACCGCTACAGCCAGGACAGCAAAGGAGCACCACGTAAAGAGTACGACCAGCAAACCGATACGCTGTTGGCTGCAACCAGCCAATCCGCTCAGGACTTCAGCAGTGACGAGATCATCGCTCGGATGATGATCCCCATGATTAACGAAGTGGTTCGTTGCCTGGAGGAAGGTATCGTCGCCAGCCCGGCTGAGGCAGATATGGCACTGGTTTATGGCATTGGGTTCCCTCCGTTTCATGGTGGTGCATTCCGCTATCTGGATACGCTCGGTACCGCTAATTATGTCAAAATGGCACAGCATTACGCTTATCTGGGGCCTCAGTACCAGGTTCCAGCCGGTCTGCTCGCCAAAGCAGAACGTAACGAAAGCTACTACCCGGTGGTGACAGCGGCGCTGTCTGACTTTTCCACTGGCCAACCGGCATAAGGTCATAACGATGGAAAATGTAGTCATTATTGATGCAGTGCGGACCCCAATGGGCCGCTCAAAAGGGGGGGCTTTCCGTCAGGTCCGTGCTGAAGCGCTTTCTGCTCACCTGATGCGTGCCCTGTTGAGCCGTAATCCTGCGGTTAACGCCGCTGAAATTGATGATATTTACTGGGGCTGTGTACAACAAACGTTGGAGCAGGGCTTTAATATCGCCCGTAACGCCTCGCTGTTAGCGGAGATCCCGCATAGTGTCCCGGCTGTGACGGTGAACCGTTTATGCGGTTCCTCCATGCAAGCTTTACATGACGCGGCTCGCATGATCATGGTCGGTGACGCGCATATCAGTCTGATTGGCGGTGTAGAGCATATGGGCCATGTCCCCATGAACCATGGTGTGGATTTCAACCCAAATTTAAGCCGCAGCGTAGCGAAAGCCGCCGGAATGATGGGCCTAACCGCAGAACTATTGGCCAAAATGCACCACATCAGCCGAGAGATGCAGGATCAATTTGCCGCTCGCTCCCACCAACGGGCTTATGCCGCAACGCAATCAGGCTATTTTAAACATGAAATTGTGCCCACCCTCGGCCACGATGCTAGCGGTGTCATGATAGCTTATGACTATGATGAAGTTATCCGCCCGGAAACCACGGTTGCCAATCTAGCCGCGCTCCCCACTGTGTTCGATCCAGTAAACGGTACGGTAACGGCGGGGAGCTCTTCAGCCCTGTCTGATGGGGCGTCAGCCATGCTTATCATGAGTGAGTCGCGCGCTAAAATGCTCGGTTTGAAAGCCCGTGCGCGCATCCGCTCAATGGCGGTCGTTGGCTGCGATCCGTCAATGATGGGTTATGGCCCGGTCCCCGCCAGTAAGCTGGCATTAAAACGCGCGGGGCTGAATGTTCAGGATATTGATCTGTTTGAATTGAATGAAGCTTTTGCTGCCCAGTCACTGCCCTGTATTAAAGATCTTGGGCTGCTGGAATGCCTAGACGACAAGGTCAACCTGAACGGCGGTGCCATTGCACTTGGCCATCCATTAGGCTGTTCTGGGGCTCGCATCTCGACCACCTTGCTGAACAATATGGAACGATGTGATGCACAGTTCGGGCTGGCCACGATGTGTATTGGTCTAGGTCAGGGCATTACCACGATATTTGAACGCATCTGAGAGGAGCCCCAAGCGGGCATCTTGACGGTTTGCTTACGTTCCCCGCTAGTCAGCGGGGATTTTTCAGCCTGCCGTTTGAATGGCACCGGGTATATACCCAAGTTCATTCAAGTTGCAGGTAGGCGGCAACTGAGTGAGTCCCCAGGAGCTTACTCAAGTAAGTGACTGGGGTGAGTGAAAGCAGCCAACAACCCTGCAGTTTGAATGGTGCCGGGTATATTAGATAAACGAAAAAGCATCACCATACATATGCGCTTCCAATGCACCACGTTCAGCGCAAAAAAGCTCACGGGCGATTTTCGCCATCTCAAAACGACCTGCGATATAGATGTCATGCTCCGCCAATGAACCGAAATCCTGCATGACAGCACTTAATACGGTACCACTGCGACCATGCCAGCCAGCATCTGACTGCTCGACCACCGGAATCACCTTTAGGTTCGGGTACTGTTGTGAGAGCGCTTCCAACTCACTCAGATCATAAAGATGCTTCAGCTCACGCCCTCCCCAATAAATGGAGATATCACGGTCAGGTTGCTGTTCAAGGGCGGTCAGTAGAATGGAGCGCACATAAGAGAATCCAGTGCCACCAGCAATCAGCACCAACGGGCGTTGACTCTCTTCACGCAACCAGGCATCACCATGGGGCATATCAACCGTAATCGCTTGCTCTTTCAGCACCCGGTCCATGACCGCCATCGCATACAAATTAAGCTCTGAAGCACCAATGTGCAGCTCAATATACTCTTGTTGCTGCGGAGTAGAGGCCACAGAGAACGGACGTTTGTCACGCTCGTCCATCACAACCATCAAGTATTGCCCGGCTTTGAACGAAAACGGGGTTTCTGGTACTAAACGTACCCGGTACACGGTATCAGTAATGGCCTCGACGGAGGTCACTTTGCAGTTCAATATTGTCATGAGTTCCCTCTGTGGGTCATCAATACCAGACAGCGAACAGAGCCTAATGCTAAAGCGTCGGTTCGTTGTCACTGAATATGGCAAGCTCATCCCAGATTTCATCAATGCGCGCACGCACTTTATCATCCATCTGAATCGGACGGCCCCACTCACGCTGAGTTTCTCCCGGCCATTTATTGGTGGCATCCAGGCCCATTTTCGACCCCAGGCCGGAAACCGGCGAGGCAAAATCCAGATAATCGATCGGTGTATTCTCTAGCAATACCGTATCTCTTGCAGGATCCATCCTCGTGGTGATCGCCCAAATCACATCATTCCAATCACGAGCATTCACGTCATCGTCACATACAATAACAAACTTGGTGTACATAAACTGACGCAGGAACGACCATACTCCCATCATGACGCGTTTAGCATGCCCGGCGTACTGTTTTTTGATGGTGACCACCGCCAAGCGATAGGAACAACCCTCCGGCGGCAGGTAAAAATCAACAATCTCCGGAAACTGTTTTTGCAGTATCGGCACAAACACTTCATTCAAGGCGACACCCATCACTGCGGGCTCATCCGGTGGGCGGCCGGTATAAGTTGAATGATAAATAGCATTACGCCGCTGGGTTATATGAGTCACGGTCAATACCGGGAAGTGATCGACTTCGTTATAGTAACCAGTATGGTCACCATAAGGGCCTTCTGCCGCCATTTCCCCCGGCTCGATATAACCTTCCAGCACAATTTCCGCACTGGCCGGGACTTCGAGATCATTGGAAAGGCATTTGACCACTTCCGTCCGGTTACCCCGCAGTAACCCAGCGAACGCATATTCAGACAGATTATCTGGCACCGGTGTCACCGCCCCAAGAATCGTGGCGGGGTCAGCCCCCAGAGCAACCGCGACGGGGAAACGCTCCCCCGGGTGCGCTTGGCACCACTCCTGATAATCCAGTGCACCACCACGGTGGGAGAGCCAGCGCATAATCAGCTTATTCTTGCCTAGTACCTGCTGACGATAGATGCCCAGATTCTGGCGCTCTTTGTGCGGCCCTCGCGTTACCGTCAGCCCCCAGGTGACCAAAGGTGCGACGTCTTCCGGCCAACAATGCATCACAGGAATACGGGCAAGATCAACTTCTTCACCCTGCCAAACCTGCTCCTGGCACGGGGCAGAACCCAGTACCTTGGTGGGCATATTCAACACTTGCTTGTATTTGGGCACTTTCTCGTAGAAATCACGGAAACCTTTCGGTGGTTCTGGCTCTTTGAGAAACGCCAATAACTGGCCCACTTCACGCAGTGCGCTGACGTCTTCCTGTCCCATCCCCATCGCAACCCGCTTTGGCGTACCAAATAGATTGCACAATACTGGCATGTCGTAACCCTTCGGATTTTCAAACAACAATGCCGGGCCGCCCGCACGCAACGTGCGGTCAGCAATTTCTGTCATTTCCAGATAGGGATCAATCGGCTGGCTAATGCGTTTTAGCTCCCCTCTCTTTTCCAGCAATGAGAGGAAGTCGCGTAAATCTCGGTATTTCATGCTGAACTTTATCATGACCTGTGAGAGAGGCATTATAAGGCCTCTTCTCAGTTACTGCTGCAATTTTGTTAAACAAAAGTCAACATGTTAGTAGCAGGTGAATGGCACCAACGATCGCAAGGCCGAGGTATCGGCATATTCCTGCGTTTCTACCCCGTGACGGAAGACTTTGAAACCCTGCTCTCTGGCACTGAAATAATGCAAATCGTTACCACAAACCTGTAACAGGCTCCCTTCGCGCAGCGCTATCACCGACTCACTGGGGTTAATCGCACAAAACTCTGCCAGACGCTCATCTCGCGTCTCACCCAAATGGCCGCTGATATGGGCATCAATATAGTGTGGGTTAATCTGTACCGGGAACAACCCCAACGCCGGTAAAACCACACTGTTGCGCACCGGCATATCGTTGGTGGTACGGATGCTCGGCGTCGCCACGTTACAACCCGCACTCCAACCCACATAAGGGACATGGCGTTCACGCACCGCTCGTTGGATTGGCACAATCAAACCATTTTCATGCAGCATCTGGTTGAGTATCCAGGTATTTCCCCCACTAACCAGAATACATTCAGCCTGGGCTATCGCCTCTGCCGGTGACTCAGCGTGATTAATGTTATCCACTTTGATACCCAGCGTATTGGCCAACTCTTGAGCACGCTGATGTTGGTCACCACGGACCATGGCATAAGGAATAAATACCGCAGAAGTGATATGACGGCGAGCAATCATTGCTAACAGTTGGTTTTTGGCATAACCGAGCAACTCCGCTTCAGCGGAAAGCTTGCCATTACTCAGCAAAAAAAGTTCCATATTCCCTCTCGATTCAAGAACGCGAATAACGTCACATTGGGCATCGGGTACGCTTGCCATACGGTGACGACCACAAATTTAAAGCCTAGTGTTATACCTGAACTGAGCAAACAAATATGTGACTTTCCGCTGACTCCCCCATAAACTCGCTATCCCCACCGTCATTCAAGCAACGACTATACTGTAGATATTGCACTTCGGTCATGAAATAAAAAAACAATAATATCAAATAGAAATGCTACAAGGCGGGGATCCCTGTTTAAATCCGCTTATTTTTTCACCTACAAATCAGGTGAAATAAGGAGTTATCTGAATTTTCATCCGACCCTCAGGTTATTTAGGTATCCCGAGTGGATTTTGGTATGCTTAGCCGTTGGCAGAAAGGCGTGTGAAACTATGAAATCTTGGTATTTACTTTATTGTAAACGCGGCCAATTGTTACGGGCGCAGGAACATCTGGTACGACAACTCGTTGGCTGCTTTAGCCCGATTATCAAGTTGGAGAAAATTATTCGCGGCAAACGTACTGTTGTCAGCGAACCGTTATTTCCCAATTATCTGTTTGTGGAGTTCGATCCGGAAATCATTCACACCACCACCATCAGCGCCACCCGTGGCGTAAGCCATTTTGTGCGTTTTGGTGCCTTACCCGTTCAGATACCCGTGCAAGTGGTCGAGGAACTACAGGCATATAGCGGCGAACACTTTATTGACCCGCAGACACCACAGCCAGGCGACGCAGTGGTGATTACCAATGGTATGTTTGAGGGCCTATACGCCATTTATAGTGAACCCGATGGTGAGGCGCGCTCCATGCTGCTACTGAATCTGGTCAATAAGCAAATTAACCAGAGTATTGATAACCGGCAATTTCAAAAATTATAACGTTTCAAAAGTTATAACGTTTCAAAAACACTAACGCCTTCAAGCAAGAAAACCTCACCGGCGCCATCCACCCGGTAGCGGATGAATGACGGCCGAGATATTGCCTGCTTAACGTTAACGATTAACGACGCATCGCATCGTCATGCAACCATTGTGCGACACGTTTAGCAAAATAAGTGAGTACGCCATCGGCCCCTGCCCGCTTGAAGCACAACAGCGACTCCATGATCGCCGGTTGCTCCTGTAGCCAACCATTCTGGATCGCGGCCATATGCATCGCGTATTCGCCTGAAACCTGATAGGCAAAGGTCGGTACTCCGAAGGTCTCCTTTACCCGATGAACCACATCCAGATAAGGCATTCCAGGTTTTACCATCACCATGTCTGCGCCTTCTTGCAGATCCTGAGCAATTTCCTGTAGCGCTTCGTCACTGTTAGCCGGGTCCATCTGATAAGTCTTTTTATTACCGCCCTTGAGGTTACCACTCGAGCCCAGCGCATCACGGAAGGGGCCGTAATAGCATGAAGCATATTTGGCTGAATAGGCCATAATCTGAGTATTCACCAAACCTTGTAATTCCAGTTGGTCACGAATAGCCCCAATGCGGCCATCCATCATATCGCTTGGGGCAACAATCTCTGCGCCTGCCTCAGCATGCGAGAGTGCCTGGCGTACCAGAATGTCTTTACTGATATCGTTGATCACATAGCCATGTTCGTCGATCACCCCATCCTGCCCATGAGTGGTATAGGGATCGAGGGCAACATCAGTCAGTATGCCCAACTCAGGAACAGCCTCTTTCAGTGCCCGCACTGTGCGCTGTACCAAGCCTTGCGGGTTATAGGCTTCCTCTGCCTGCAGTGACTTCAGGCTCGGTTCAATCACTGGGAACAAGGAGAGTACCGGCACACCCAGCTTAACCAAGGCTTCCGCTTCTTTGAGCAAGAGATCGATAGTCATGCGTGAAACACCTGGCATTGAAGCAACCGCCTCTTGGCGATTGGTCCCTTCCATCACGAATACCGGGTAAATCAGATCATTAACCGTTAACTGATTTTCTGCCATCAGACGGCGGCTGAAATCATAACGGCGCATACGGCGCATACGGCGACCAGGAAAGGCACCCGGGAATGCATAACTCATACTTTTCTCCTCACTTAGCCCAGCCGGAATACTCGGCGGGCGTTCTCATCCGTTTTCTTGCCTAGCCACGCTGGATCCTCACCACGCCAAGCAGCAACCTGCTGAACAATATGGGGTAAAAAACCCGGTTCGTTGCGGCGGGATGCGGGTTTAGGCTTTAGATCCCGCGGCAGTAAATAAGGTGCATCTGTTTCCAGTAATAAACATTCAGCGGGAATAAGCGGCAACAAGGCACGCAATTCAAGCCCTCGACGCTCATCACAGACCCACCCCGTAATGCCTATCGACAGACCCAACGCCAAACAGCTGCGCAATTCTTCGGCGCTACCAGTAAAGCAGTGCACCACTGCGGCAGGCAGTTTATCTAACCAAGGCTCCAGCAACGCAACAAAACGTGCGTGTGCCTCACGGCAATGCAGGAATACCGGTAAGTTGAGCTCGGCCGCCAATGCTAACTGGGCACTGAATGCCGCTTCCTGTTGCGCCGGGGTAGAAAAGTTGCGATTAAAATCCAGCCCACACTCGCCTATTGCCACGACTTCAGGCCGCTCGGCCAGTTGGCGAATTTGCCGTGCCACCTCAGGGTTCCATGTACTGGCATCATGGGGATGCACACCAGCAGTAGACCAACAATAGCCAGGGTATAGCTGCGCCATCAGGCTGGCTTTAGCACTTTGCGGTGCATTGGTCCCGGTAATCAGCATACCGGTAATCCCCGCACTGCGGGCATCTTCAACCACCTGTGGAGCATCTTTGGCAAATTGTGAACTGGTAAGATTAACACCAATATCAAACATGATTTTTCCAAAGCAAAACCGCCCATCAGGGCGGCTCAGAAATCAGGCTGCTGGCGGTTCTTCGCCTTCATCTTCTTCTGCGGGATTACGCCGTTTCCCGACATAAAAGCGGGCACAGAACATACCAACCTCAAATAGCAGATACATTGGGATAGCCAGCAAGGTTTGCGAAAACACATCCGGTGGCGTCAATAGCATACCAACGACGAAAGCACCGACCAGCACATACGGCCGTTTTTTTCTCAGGTCTTCAGGTGTGGTCACGCCACTCCAACACAGCAGAATAATCGCTACCGGCACTTCAAAGGCGATGCCAAAGGCCATAAACAGCGCCATGACAAAACTAAGGTAATTACTGATATCGGTGGCAATCAAAACGCCAGCGGGAGCGGTCTTGGCAAAGAAGCCAAACGCCAGCGGGAAGACGATAAAATAGGCGAATGCCATTCCCAAATAAAATAACAAGCTGCTGGATACCAATAACGGCATCATCATACGACGTTCATGCTGATACAAGGCGGGGGCTATAAACGCCCAGACCTGATACAGAATGATTGGCGCGGCGAAAATAACCGAAACCATCATCGTCAACTTGATTGGGGTAAAAAACGGTGACGCCACATCAGTGGCAATCATACTCGCCCCAGCAGGCATTTGCTTAATCAGGGGTGCAGACACCAACTGATAAATGTCGTTGGCAAAAAACACCAACACCAGAAAGACCACCAGAACGCTGATGATCGAATTCAACAATCGCTTACGCAGTTCGATCAAATGACTGATCAACGGTTGAGTATCTTCAACGGTCATGTTTTAACGTTCGCCACGAGGTTGTTGAGAGGCAGGGGGGGTATCAGCCACCGGCTGCTGAATGGCCTGCATTGCAGGGCCTTCCGACGGAACGGCTGAGGGGGCTGTCTCTGTTGACGTCACTCCCTCCACCGGTGTTGCTGTCGAAGAGGCCTTGACCTCTTCGGCTAAATTCACACCATCATGGATGGCCTCAGGATCGACTGCCTGCGGGTTATGAATGGTATGCGGTGCTTCATTGTTATCAGTGTGGTAAGAGCGTTGAAGCGATTCTGCCGCCTCTTTCAATTCTTCCATCGACGCTTTAAGTTCCGGCGTCAAATTCTGCAAGCCTGCCTTCTCTACTTTCTTGAGACTGTCCTGCAACTCCTGCAGTTTCAATTCTTGCGAAAGCTCATTCTGCACTGAGGCGGCCAGAGAGCGTAACGCACGGATCCAACCCGCAACGGTTTTAACCGCCACAGGCAAGCGTTCAGGACCCAATACCACCAGACCAATGATCAGTACCAGCAGCAGTTCACTAAACCCAATGTCAAACACGGTTTATACCTGCTCTTTATTCTTCGACTCTTCAGCTTTCACTTCCGGCTGCTTATCAGTGATCGGCTTGGCCGTAAAGTCAGCATCATGGCTGTCTTTTTCAGTTGTATTGGCAGGCGGTGTTGTATCGTCACCAATCGCTTTTTTAAAGCCTTTGATTGATGCGCCGAGGTCGGAACCGAGAGTCCGGAGTTTATTGGTACCAAACAACAGCACCACGATCACCGCGATGATCAACAATTGCCAAATACTAATACCACCCATCGTCATTACCTCAATATAAAAAGAGTTATACCCGTCGCCATTCAAACCGCAGCGGTGTTGGCTGTTCTCGTTCACCCGAATCACTTACCCATGTAAGCTCATCGGGACTCTCTCGTTTGCCGCCTACCTGCAACTTGAATGAACTTAGGGTATATACCCGTCGCCATTCAAACTGCAGCGGTGTTGGCTGCAACACTCATTACTGAGAGCGTAAAGCTATTTTCGTTAGGTTATCGGGTTCGTTTCCAACCGATAACCCAGGCGACAACACCCGAAGCCATCAGCCAGGGCGGAAAGACCTCAACGCCCCCCAACAATAAAATCGTACCACTGATTAGCAGTGTAGCGCCAACACCAAATAAATAACGTGATTGACCTTGGCGAACCCGATGAGCCTGCAACTGGCCTGCAAGCTGCTCAACACTTTGTTGTAACCGTTTATGTTGCTGTAGCCCATCATAGAACAATTCGGGTAGCTCCGGCAGTTTCTCAGCCCAGAATGGCGCCTTTTCTTTCAACGCCCGCAGTATGGCTGGAATACCGACCTGGTCCCGCATCCAACTTTCCAGAAATGGCTTGGCGGTGGTCCACAGGTCCAACTGAGGATAAAGCTGGCGACCCAGGCCCTCAACATACAACAGGGTCTTTTGTAACAACACCAGTTGCGGTTGCACTTCCATATTGAAGCGGCGCGCGGTATTGAATAAATTCAGCAGCACATTACCGAATGAGATCTCCGACAAAGGCTTTTCAAAAATCGGCTCGCAGACCGTACGGATAGCAAACTCAAAATCTTCCACATTGGTCTCATGGGGCACCCAACCGGAATCAACATGCAACTCGGCAACCTTGCGATAATCACGGTTAAAGAAGGCGATAAAGTTCTCTGCCAAATAACGTTTATCCTCCTTGTTCAAGGAACCGACAATGCCAAAGTCGATACCAATGTAGAGAGGATCTTCCGGATGTTCATGGCTGACAAAAATATTGCCCGGATGCATATCGGCATGGAAGAAACTGTCGCGAAATACTTGAGTAAAGAATACCTGCACCCCACGTTCTGCCAGCAGTTTCATATTGGTGTTCTGCTGTTCAAGGGCCGCAATATCTGACACTGGAATACCGTAAATCCTCTCCATCACCAAGACGCTTTCACGGCAGTAATCCGCGTAGACTTCGGGGATATACAGCATCGGGCTACCATCAAAATTACGGCGTAGTTGAATGGCGTTTGCCGCTTCGCGCATCAGGTTCAATTCGTCCAGCAAGGTCTTTTCATATTCGCGTACCACCTCACGTGGGCGCAGGCGGCGACCATCGGACAGCAGTATCGGCACCCAATCCGCCAGTCGATACATCAGGCGCACATCGGCGTTGATAATCGGCCTGATATCAGGACGGATCACTTTCAACACCACCTCTTTCCCGGTACTTTTCAAGCGCGCGGTGTGCACTTGCGCAATGGAAGCAGAGGCCAACGCTTGTTGGTCAAAATCATCAAACCAGGTTTCCAGGGGGCCGCCCATCGCCTGTTCGATATATTGTCGCGCCAAATTGCCATCAAAAGGCGCGACGCGATCCTGCAATAGGGTCAGTTGATCAGCAATATGGGGTGGGAACAGATCACGACGCGTCGACATCATCTGACCAAACTTGATCCACACCGGGCCCAGCTCTTGTAAAGCCAAACGCAAGCGTTCACCCAACGTTTTATCTTTATGGCGGTTTGGCATCCAGAACAGCAGGCGGCGCCCTATACGCAACGGCAGTGTTAAACGTATTTTGGGGATCAACTCATCCAGACCGTAGCTAAGAAAAACGCTGACGATCAGGTAAAGGCGGCAGATTTCGCCAGGCGTCATCGCTTACCCTCCAACTTATCTATACGAGCAATCAGTGCATCCACATGGCGGGCCACCGTATCAACCTCTTCATTAAACCACACCACCTCAAGTGCTCCTGGGGCGATGCGCCACTCTTCCGTCAGGGTTTGTGCCACATAGGCTTGCTGGTTATACCAGCCTGATTTGAGTAAACCGGCCACTTTACTCACCGCTTGGCCAAGGCTCTCTGCCGCAATGTCCCCCACATAGGGTGCCAGCCACTCCGCTGGGTCCCATTCAGCCAGATCGAGCAACCCCACCAGTTGCTGCACCACCTGAATGTCACCGTCGACAATCAGTTCACCACTGCGTATCAGCGGGGAAAGTTGTTGGCGATCACGCAGTTTCATCAACACCGGTATGCTGGTTTTCAGCGTACAGTCAGCAACCTCTTCCGATTCGCCCAATACATCCACACACTGCTCGCTAAATACCAGCACCAAGGGTGAAGAGAGTTGCTGTAACTCAATACGTAATACTTTACCCACCAGCCGCTGGCGAGCCGCTTTCATGCTGCGGTCGCGAAACAACAAACTATTGAGCGACGTTTCCAATAGTCCGGTCAGTAGCGGGGTGAGCAACATCGGCATTTCCATATCAGAACTTGTATCCCCGATGTAACGCAACAATCCCACCGGTCAAGTTGAAATAGGTCACGTTGTCGAAACCGGCGTCGCTCATCATTCCCTTTAACGTTTCCTGATCCGGATGCATACGAATCGACTCCGCCAAATAACGGTAACTCTCTGGATCTTTCACCACCAGCTCACCAATTTTCGGCAGGATATGGAATGAATAGGCATCGTAGACTTTACTCAAGGGTTCCAACAGCGGCTTGGAGAACTCCAATACCAACAAGCGGCCACCCGGCTTGAGTACGCGAAACATGGAACGCAACGCCTTGTCTTTATCAGTGACATTACGCAAGCCAAAAGAGATGGTAATACAGTCGAAATAATTATCGGGGAAAGGGAGTGCTTCCGCATTGGCCTGTACATAGCTGATATTACCGACGATACCCTGGTCACGTAGTTTTTCGCGCCCCATCTTAAGCATCGAGTCGTTGATATCAGCCAGAATCACCTGCCCCTGTTCCCCCACCATGCGGGAAAACTTAGCGGCCAGATCACCGGTGCCCCCGGCCAGATCCAACACCCGCTGACCACGGCGTACGCCGCTACAATCAATGGTAAAACGCTTCCAGACACGGTGGATACCGAACGACATTAAGTCGTTCATCACATCATACTTTGCTGCTACCGAATGAAAAACCTTGGCCACCATGGCCTGTTTTTCAGCTCTGGCGACAGTATGAAAGCCAAAGTCGGTGGTTTCCTGCGTTTGATCTACCATTGTCTTGCCTGCTATTACGTCAATTTAGTGTCGAGAGTGTACCAGAAAGCCACGCAATACCCCACTTTCTCACCGCATCACCCTGCCGATGAGCCAGGTTGTTCTGCCCGGTGTTCACCCTCTTTAGCCACCGATAATTCAGCCATATTCTCTTCTGACTCGGCGGGAGGATCCTCATGCTGGGCATGGGCCCGTTGGGCCAATTGCGGGTTAATGGGTCGTTTGACCTCCACCCCCAGAGCTCGGAAGCTCTCTATCTGGCCGATAAGATTACCACGCCCCGAACTCAGTTTATTCATCGCCTGATGATAACTACTTTGCGCTTTATCCAGGCTTTGCCCCAGCGCCGACATATCATCAACAAACAGACGCATCTTGTCATACAACCGAGCTGCGCGATCGGCGATACGCTGGGCATTCTGGCTTTGGTGTTCATAACGCCACAGGTTGGTAATGGTTCGCAATGCCACCAGCAACGTGGTTGGGCTAACCAACATAATATTGTGCTTCAAGGCTTCGCTAATCAATTCCGGTTCACGATCAATAGCCAACAGGAATGCGGGTTCCAATGGGATAAACATCAGCACATAATCCAGTGAGCGCAAGCCAGGTAGTTGCTGGTAGTCCTTGTGCCCCAATTGACGAATATGCCCGCGCAGAGAAGCAATATGTTCGCTCAATGCAACTTCCCGTTCGCTATCATCATCGCTATTGAAGTACCGCTCATAAGCCACCAGTGACATCTTGGCATCAATCACCACATCTTTACCTTGCGGCAAACGCACAATGACGTCGGGCTGCAGACGGCTTTGGTGATCCAAGCGCACATTGACCTGGGTTTGATACTCATGCCCTTCACGCAATCCGGAGGCTTCCAGCACCCGGCCCAAAACCACCTCCCCCCAGTTGCCCTGAATTTTGTTATCCCCCTTCAGTGCCTTGGTCAGGTTGATCGCTTCACGCGCCATCTGCGCATTCAATTGCTGTAGATTACGTATTTCATGGGTCAATGTATGACGCTCGCGAGCTTCCTGGCCGAAACTATCTTGTACCTGGCGGCGAAAACCATCCAACTGTTCGCGTAACGGTAACAGCAGACGATCCAGACTTTGCCGGTTTTGTTCATCGACCTTACGACCACTGCTTTCAAAGATACGATTGGCCAGGTTTTCAAATTGCGTCGTCAACCGCTGTTCACTGCTGATTAATAACCGCTGTTTCTCTTCTGCAGCAATACGCGTCTCTTCCCAACGAACCGTCGCTTCACGCAGTTTCGCCTCTTGTGTACTATTGATTTCACGTTGGGCGCGCAACGCCTGATCTAATTGTTCACATTGATTACGCCAGTGATTGAGGTGCTGTAACCTTTCCTGCCCGGCGGCCAATTGGCTATGTAGTGCACGCAGTTCCAGATCATTTTGCCGTAATTGCTGTTCATAGCGCCGCACTGTCTCTTGGCTAGAGGTCGTTTCAAGCTGCGCTTGCTGCAAGGATTGCTCCAACAATCGCCTATCAGTTTCATGCAGCGCTCGCTGCTGTTGCCCACGCCAACTCGCGATCACCCCCCCGATCAGTAGGCCAAAAACAACGCCACCCATAGCGTAAACCAACGTGATTTCCAACTTGCCCCCTTTTATATCGCGGGTGATACCCAGATTCATTCAAGCGGCGAAAGCACCTGGCTATAACTTAAATAAACCAAGGTATAGCGCCTTCGCACTAATTACCCGCCACGTTAAAGGGAGACTGTATGGATGTCCAGTCAGTTTTCATTAATCCTCGTCCCCACGCAAGTGAGGGTATTATTGACGGTTATTGAATGAGTTGCGGACACCTGCTTAGAGGAGCGCGCGGTAACCTGCTCAGTCACCGCGCTAATTAAGATGGGTTAGAACAGTTTGAAACGATACTCGGCGATAAATTGCGCCCCTAGTGAGTGGGATGTCTGATACTGACCATCGGATATCACCGGTGTTTTACTGCGATTTTTATAGGACCACCCCGGCCCCACCATCGCAAACACCGTCAAGTTCTTCAGCGTGGGATGAGAAGGATCCCAGCGACCAAAGACGTTGATTTCCCCGGTGCGCACAGCAACGCCTTGGTAGCTGAACTGAGCGGCGTTACCCGTCAAACCCGCCGTCAACTCCGGGGTGATTCGGTACTCAGCCCAGGCTGCCAGCATAGTTTCACCATCTCGCATATAGTCTTCACCAGAATAAGCCATGGAGGTAAAGTTTCCTCGTGAGTCCCTGGTCATATGTCGCGGATAAGACCCAAGCTCCCCCCACCTTTAGGTGCACGGGTGTGAGAAACACCCAGCTTAAGACTCCAAAGTGGCTCCTGCCATTTAGCATCAAAGGCATAGTGGTTGGCATTATTGTCGAAATTACGCCGGTTCAGTGCCATGGATTTATAATCATCCAGCGCCTGAGTGGTATAAATCTGACTACCCAGGCTAAGTTTCTCAACCGGGTTAAAGGCGACTTTCAGGATCTGGCGGCGCAAATAATTCTGCGACTCACCATAAGCCAGTTGACCGTTAAACGGTTGACTCTTATAGCCCAATTCACCAGTGGCGAGATGATTGATATAGCGGCCCTCGTTGGTTTGTAACCGCAGACTATCAGGGGAATTACGCGCCATGGTGCGTTCCACATAAGCCCCGCGCAAGGAGAACCCGCCGCCTTCCATCCCACCCGACCACCCCAGATAGCTGGTAGGAGATAAGCGGGTCGAGTTAGTGATAACGCCATAGTTACGTAGCGTTTGCCAGCCCCCTTGAGCATTCAGCGCCACACCGGCGACGTCTCCTTTCAGCTTGATATAACGCTGACCAAATTTGCTAAAGCCCGTCGCATTATCTTTGTTATTACCTGAGCCATTGTTGTATAACACCCCTCGGGAATCAAAATAATCGCTAGCCCCCAGTTTTACCGCGCCGTAATAATCAACATTGATACCGATAATATCGGCCCAATAGCCGGATTGATAACCCAGTGCGAAACCTTGCCCCCAAGCACTATGGACTTTCTTCTGGTCGGTGGCATCCTCCTTGAGATATCTAAACTCATTTCTCAATGATAATTGCGCCTGACTATCAGTAAAAAATGGCGAAGTAAAAAGTGGTGATGTGAGGGCGTTTTCATTTTTTGCCTGCACATGATTTGATAATAGTGATATAGCAATAGAACAACATAAAGTATATTTCTTCATTTTTTCATCCACTGAAATAGTATCGTTCCCCCTTCAGAGGGGGACTCTCATTTTCATTCAAACTGCGGTGGTGTTGGCGTTTTTGGGTTCTACTCGTCATTATTCAAGTGGCTTGAATTATTTAGAGCATGAATAGTTCACCATGAACTCCACCCCTATCGGAGTCATTGTCTGTAGCATTCAAATTATTCCCCTGTAACCTGCAGATAAAGCCATTGAAAGTATAATTATTTTTTATTTATGATCTCTTTCCCTTTAGCGACATAACTCATATCACCAATATCAACCACAGTATATTTACCATCCTTATAGGTTATTTTTACTACTGCAGCATTTTTCAACGGTTTATTTTTGTTTGGACTGTCGGTCATATCAGAAAGCATCATCAGCATGGATAGCCCTGATGAGACCGAGAGAATATTTTTATCCCCATTCTTTAAAGCATTCTGTACCATGGTATCCATTGCACCTTTCATACGTGTTTTCACCTGCAATGCACTCTCTGCTTCTTTTTTTCATCACTCTGGCTGATGACATTAACCATCGTGACAAGATCGACTTTCCCCTCAGCAATTTGTTTAAACAAAACCTCAGAGGAGGCCATACCGGCACGTTTAGCCGCAAAATCCCACATATATTTATTCGGTGTGCCCTCAAAACCACCGAAGAACATCTCACGCAAGCCGGGGAGTTCCGTGACCTTAACCGCTGACTTACCCGTCTCTTGCAGGATCACCTGCATCGTTTCCCGCTGGCGCCCTGCATCACTGGTGTAATAGCTGTCAAAAGGGATCCCTTTCAACCCGGCGCCCAAATAACGGGCAGTTTCAACACCGTCTGATGTCAACGGTGAGTCTGACCACCCTTGTACTTTATCGTAGGTATTCAGAATGGTTTTACCATGACGCGCAAAATAGATATTTATACTGTCATTTTCTGTTGCCAAAACAGGGAATGCCGAGAAAGAAGAGAGAGAAAGCATTGAAGCCAACAACCAGGTTTTAAATTTCATTTCATATTCCTTTTTGAAAGTTATCACGCAAAACAATAAGTTTCATATATACAAATACAAGAATTATATTTATGTCGATAATCTATTAATAACATCAAAACAATTCACCAGCGGTGGATCACCCCTTTTTATTGGGCAATAAAAAACCCAAACCCATAACAGTTAACTGCCATCGGGTTTGGGTTTTGCCTGTTTATACTCTGCATATTTCAAGTAATCTGGGCGTTAGATGCATTTATTCGCACCCGTCACCTGCTGACACTTAAATAATGAGATGTAAAATAACAGTGACAATCCACTTATAAGAAAACTAACATCACCAAAGAAATAAATAAATAGAAATCAGCAAGGAAATACCAAAACGTGATCAAATCCGCACTCTATCGTCAATGATTACCGAATAGCTTAAAGTGCCCCTGTAATATAAAAGCTGACTTCTACTCAAAACAACTCAAATTGATTAAAAAGCACTCATTGAGAAAGAGAGCAGGCCTGTTAGACCTGCTCTCTTTTTCTCGTTATTTCTGGTTGTTATTTCTGCTTGTTATTTCTGCTTGCTTAAATCTCTCGCTAAATAGCTGATCCTAATACTGCTACACTTTTGCCTGACCGTGCTTCCTACCAGGGAATGGGCTTACCGTTTTCATAAAGTGGCGTATCTTTTTCAGTAATTGCCACATCGAACGGCAGCTATGATTCCGGGTTATCGTGTCATGTAATGCTTGCCACAGCCTTTCAACGTGGTTCACCCATGGCGAGTAGACGGGTTGATAAATAACAATAAATTTGGGGTTCTTCTTCAGCCACCGAAGTGTTTCACGACTTTTATGGATAATGTAGTTATCAACGATCAGGGTGATGCTTTTTGCCCGCCGATACGTGCTCTTAAGGTGTTCCAACAAGCTGATAAATAGTCCCGATTTTTTGCTGCTGCCACCAACATAGCTGACTTTTCCCGTGCCACTGTGTAATGCACCGGCCAGATAATATTTTTCGTTTTGTCCCGGCGTAACAACCTGTTTTTGTTGACCACGAAGTTGCCAGTCAGCCCCTATTTTGGGGTTGAGATGGATATCCACTTCATCCTCGTAAAATACAGGATGCTCAGCGCTGCACTGGGCAAGAGCCTTGGCGATAACGGCCATTTTCTCTTCTTTATGTGGGTCTCGAATACGCAGTGTTGGTGCAGCTCTTCGCCAGACCAACCCCGCGGAGGGAAGCCAGCGACGAACCGTCGAAGCGTGCAAATTGCAGCCTGTTATCTCATTGATTTTTATTGCTAACAACTCTGTGCTCCACCGAGAACGCTGATAACCAAAATCGTTTGGTGAATGCTTAATCAGTTGACGTAACAGCGAACAAATATGCTCAAACGGCCAGCGTCGTCCACGCCCTGGAGGTAATGATTTCAATCCTTCCAGACCGTAAAGCGTAAACCAATTAACCCAGCGCCCCAACGATGAACGCGCGCAACAAAGCGACTTGGCAACATCGCTAACCGTGTCACCACGGTGAAGCATCAACATAGCGGTCAGTCTGCGAGCGTGGTTCTTGTCGTCTGTTCTATGGATGATTTTTCGCATCAGAGATCTTTCTGCATCGGATATTGGTGCTATGATCGGCATAACTCAGTCCGGTTGGTGGTTTGGGATATTCAGCGATTGATCAGATCGCTTAAATCGGACTGAGTTCCCTCCTGGTGATCTACTATTTGGAACAGCTATTTAGTTATTGTCAGGCGCGGTCTCGGTAGGTGTCGGAAGCTGCTGACGGCGTACCCCCCAGATGATGAGTGCCAACACCAACAGCGGCAAGACGGGGTCAAGCCAGGTACCGCCTGAGCCGAACAGCAGATTAAGCAGCGCCACGCTAGTGCCACCAATAGCCCAAGCGATAGTCGTGGGGATGGACCAAACCACCATCTGCTGCTTGACGTCAGAGATCCCCATCATGCGATTAACTACCCAGAACAGGCTGTCATTAAAGTAGCCGAAGAAGAGCGAGCCCATGGTGGCAGCCTGGGCAGCCAGCAGCATATTGACCCCTGGGATCTGAGCCAAGATAGGTGCCGAGATAGAGGCAGCGGTCACCATGGCCACAGTGCCCGACCCCTGGATGAGGCGTACCAGGGTCGAGACGATGAAGGGAATAAGGATCGGTGAGATGGGCAGTAGGGCGATCTGCTCGGCCAACTGCTTGCCCGCACCACTGTCACGCAGTACGGCACCCAAGGCACCACCAGCACCGGTAACCAGGAGTATGATACCGGCCGATTGCAGCCCCTCTTCCAGACGCGCGGCAGTGGTGTGGCGATCCATATGCGGTACTAGCGTATAGATAGCCAGCAGCACACTGATGGCAAGCGCAATAATAGGGTTGCCGATAAAGGTGATAACCTGAACCACCGGGTTTGACGCTAAATCACCCATCCACCCCAATTTGCCCAACGTGATACAGATGGCATTAAGAAATATGAGCCCGATAGGCAGCAAGATCGGCAGCAGTGACAGGCTCAGGCTCGGTAATGGCTTGTTCTCTTTCTCCTTGAGATATTGATCAAAGGTAGCTTGCAGCTCATCCGGCTCTTTTTGCATCTGCTGACCAAATTCCGGATACTTCTTGTCGAGCCACTGAGCATATAAAACAATACCGAGCACACAGGGCACCGCCAAGGCCATGCCCATCAACAACATAGAACCGATATTCACGTCAAACAGACCCGCGACGCCAAGAGGCCCGGGGGTAGGTGGTACCGTATGGTGAGTCACCACCAGCCCCCCCGCCAACGCCACCCCGAGGGTGAGCAGGGAGCGTTTACCGCTTTTTGCCAACGCTTTGGCCACCGGATAAAGGATGACGAAAGCGGAATCCACGAAGATGGGGATGCTGACAATGTAGCCAGTAATGGCCAGAGCCCACTCCTCGCGTCGTTTACCAAGCCACTTGATGAAGCTGTAGGCGATCTGCTCGGCAGCACCCGATACCTCCAGCAGACGCCCCATCATCACCCCGAGGCCAATAACCAGACCAATACTGCCTAGGGTAGAACCAAAGCCCGCAGTGATGACAGAGAGCGTCTTGTCGACACTCATGCCCCCGGTAAGGCCGGCGATGCAAGCCGCGATCAACATAGCGATCAGCGCATGGACTCGGGTGCGAACTACCAAGAATACCAAGACAAAGACCGCAATGATCAGTCCGATGATAGGCGTTGGAATAGAGCTCATGATGCCTCCTGCATGTCGTGGGTCATGAAACTGTCGATGATCCCAGCAAACGTCTTGTCTGCGATGAAACCGGCCTCGAGTGCTCGGTGGTTATCTATGCGCCCAGGCCAACTAGCAACGATGCGTTCAATGGCTGGGTCTGGAGAAAAGCTGACCCGATCACCGGCTGCCTGCCCTCCGGCCTGAGTCAACGCAGTCAGCATGTCACCGACAGTGACGCTGATACCCGGCAGGTTGATACTACGACCATCTCCTTTGGGCAGTGTGGCCGCCAACAGGAAGTTGTGCACCACGGTGGCGGGGCTTGAAAGCCAGAGACGCAGCTCCTGGCTCACTGGGCAGATCGCTTGCTCCCCCTGTAAGGGCTCGCGGATAATGCTACTGACAAACGACGAGGCAGCCCGGTTTGGTTTGCCCGGCCGCACGCAGATGGTGGGTAAACGCAGCACCAGCCCATCGACAAATCCCTTGCGGCTGTAATCGTTGACCAAAAGCTCTCCCATCGCCTTTTGCGTGCCATAGGAGGAAGTGGGCGTGAGCGCCGTGCTGTCGTTAACCACTTCAGGCAACGGTCCACCGTAAACAGCAAGGGAACTGGTAAAGACAAAGCGAATACCCGTTCGTGCATGACGACATGCTTCAAGCAGGCTGCGGGTAGTGTCCAGATTGACCCGCCAGCCAAGGTCAAAATCCTGTTCAGCGTGGCTGCTAACGATAGCCGCTAGGTGATAAACAATGCTGGTGCGTTCGCTGATCAGCGAATCCGCTACCCCCGGCGCGGTGAGGTCCGCCTGTAAGCAACGCACACGAGGATCGGCTAGAGCCTGCGGTGCCTGGATGTCTACCAACAGCAATTCGCTGAAAGGGAGAGAACTGTGCAATAGGGCATGGGCGAGTTTCTGTCCCAGAAAACCGCCTCCGCCAGTAATGATGATCTGCATCTTGCTATCCTCGGAATCGTGCGTGTGTAGGGTGGTTATTGCTGTCTCAGCCAGGACAGACCTTCTTGGGTATTGCCTCTGGGGTTATATTCACAGCCGATCCAGTCGTGGTAGCCCACCTGCGCCAGTACCTTGAACAAGTGCGGATAGGCTATCTCCCCCTCGTCCGGTTCATGACGATCAGGCACTGAGGCTATCTGAACATGGCCAATAGCCGGCCCCAACTTGCCAATGAGGCGAGTCAAGTCACCGTCCATGATCTGCGCGTGATAGAGATCAAGCTGCACGGCCACGTTGGGCCGGTCTATCTCCTGCACCAGCGCTAAGGCATCAAGTTGGTGGGACAGAAAATAGCCAGGTACGTCCCTATCGTTGAGTGGCTCAAGCAACACTTTGATGCCGTCTTCCGCCAGAAAATCGGCCGCAAAACGGATGTTGTCGATCAAGGTCTGCCGGTGAGCTGCCAGGTTGTAGGCTGTATCGACGATGCCACTCATGGCATGCACCTTGGTACAACCTAAGGCACGGGCGTAGTCGCGCACGGTCGGCAAGTGGGCACGAAATTCCGCTTCCCGCCCTGGGATGGCGGCCATACCGCGCTCCCCTGCCGCCCAGTCACCCGGAGGCATATTGAACAGCGCTTGGCTAAGGCCGTACTGCTGCAACTGCTGGGCTAATTCGGCGGCAGGCCACTGATAGGGAAACAGAAACTCAACTGCGTCGAAGCCAGCTTGGCGGGCGGCTGCAAAACGCTCCAGAAAAGGCAGTTCGGTAAATAACATGGTCAGATTGGCGGCAAACTTGCTCATGGTTTCAGCTTCCTCAATTCATTGATCTCAGGCTCACTCAAATAACGGATCTGCTGGCCTTGCAGCAGTAGAGAGAGGCGGGCCGTCTCCTCCAACTCCTCCATGTTGTTAACTGCATCAATCAAATTTTTGCCGGTTACCACCGGGCCGTGGTTCGCCAGCAAGAAGGCGTTGCCATCAGCAGCACGGCGCCCTAGCTCCTCGGCGATACGGGCATCTCCCGGTTTGTAGTAGGGGATGAGTGGCAACTGGCCGACCCGCATCACGTAATAAGGCGTGAAGGGGCGGATCACGTTAGCTGGGTCCAATCCCTCCAGGCAGGAGATGGCGGTCAGATAGGTGCTATGGAGATGAACCACTGCTTGGCAAGCGGGGTTGTTATGATAGATGGCCAGGTGGAAGGACACCTCTTTGGAGGGACGATCGCCGCCCAAGTGCTCGCCACTCATGCTCACTGTCGAGAGGCGTGCCGGATCGAGTCGACCTAGGCAAGATCCAGTCGGCGTGGCGAGCAAGGTGCCATCGGGTAATTTGGCCGAGAGGTTACCCGCACCGCCAGTCGCATAACCACGCTCAAAGAGGGATGCGCCTAGCATCACCATCGTGTCGCGCAAGGCCTGTTCAGTCATGAAAAAACTCCTGTGCTCGGCTGAAGAACGTCTCATCACCAAAATTGCCTGATTTAAGGGCCAGTGACAGAGGGGCATCAGTCGCCCTCACCCATGGAACACCGGGGGCTATCTGGGGGCCAATATGGAAAGCGGCGATGCCAAGCGCCTGAGTGATCCGGCTCGATGTTTCGCCGCCAGCGATGATAAAGCGATCCACACCGGCATCTCGCAGCAGCACGGCCACTTGGGCAAAACAGTGTTCTACCGCCTCACTCGCCGCCTCTCGTCCATAACGAGCCTGAATGGCAGCAAGTTCGGACGGGCTAGTGGTGGCATGGATCATCGGTGCCGGAGTCGCTGACTGGCTCAATACCCAACGAGCCAACTCAGCGGGGTAATCGGAGCGATTCAGGCAGGCCGATACATCAAGGGCCAATGACGGTGCCGTTGCCCGATAACAAGCGACCTGGCGGTTAGTCATTTCGGAGCAAGAACCGGACAGTACTACAGCCCGTTTACCAAGCGGACGACCCGCCTGACGCGCTGCGGCCTGGTTGCCGCTACTCAACAACCGCGCCAAGCCAATAGCCAGCCCAGAACCGCCGGTCACCAATGGCATGTCGATGGCGGCGGCGGCAATATCCAGCAGGTGCTGTTCGGTGAGAGTATCAACCACCGCGTAGCGCACCCCTTCAGCAGCCAACTGCTCAAAAGCCTGTTCAATGGCCTGAGGCCCCTGAGCGATGGTAGTAAAGGGAACCAGACCAGCTCGCCCTTGAGTTTGAGCCTCCATCAATCTCAGCAGGTTGCTGTCAGTCATGGGGGTGATGGGGTGATGGCGCATGCCGGACTCGGACAATGGCTGGCTGCCGACAAACAGGTTGCCCTGATAAACAGTACGGCCGTTAACCGGCAGTGCTGGGCAGATCAGAGTAAACTGACTGTCCAGTGCATCCAATAAGGCATCAGTGACTGGGCCGATGTTGCCAGCCGCCGTGCTGTCGAAGGTGGAACAATATTTCTGATAGATGCGTGGGCAACCCCGCGCCTTGAGCCACTCGAGGGCAGCCAGGGAGTCGCGTACCGCCTCGTGGGCTGGACAGGAACGACTCTTGAGGCTGATCACCACCGCATCAACGCCTGTCAGATCGGCTTCTGCTGGGATGCCAGAAAACTGAATCGTCGCCAAGCCGTTTTCTACCAGAAAACCGGCGATGTCAGTGGCTCCGGTGAAATCATCTGCAATTACGCCCAGTTTCATGCGGTGCCCTCGCTGTTTGGCAAGGTAATACCATCAAAAATCTTGATGACCGCGCTATCGTCTTCTTTGCCGTAACCGGCGTTGCTGGCGGCGAGGAACATATTAAGTGCCGTACTCGCCAGCGGCAGCGGAAAATGCAGATCCCGTGCGGTATCGGCCACCAAATTGAGATCCTTGACGAAAATGTCAACCGCAGAGCGGGCCTGATAGTCACCTGTCAGTACTCGTGCCATACGGTTTTCGAACATCCAAGAGTTGCCAGCAGCGTGAGTCACCACGTCATACATCAAATCGAGAGAGATATCTGCTCGGCTTGCCAGGGCCATGGCTTCAGCGGCCACCGCAATGTGCACCCCAGCCAGCAATTGATGGATGATCTTCACCGTGCTCCCTTGTCCCGGCTCACTGCCGACTCGATAGACCTTACCAGCCACGGCATCAAGCACCGGCTGCAAGCGTTCGAAAGCTTCATCGCAGCCAGCCGCCATAACCGTCATTTCACCGGACTCGGCCTTAACTGCACCACCAGAAACGGGAGCATCCAGCATCAGCAGACCTAAGGCGGTTAGTTCACGGGCCAAAGCGGCTGCGTCGTCGGCTGCAATGGTGGAAGAGACCATGACGCCGGTTCCTGGTTTGAGGTGAGCAGCCAGGCCATTGTCACCAAATAGGATCTGGCGTACCTGAGCGGCGTTGACCACCAGCAGCAGGACTGCATCCAGCGTCTCCGCCAAGGGGCGGGCATCATCCACGACCGCTGTCGCACCGGCACTTTGCAACTGTTCACGGGCTTTCGCCGAAAGATCAACACCATAAGTGGCAAGCCCGGCCCGCAGGCAGGAGCGAGCGGCTCCCATACCCATGGCCCCTAAGCCGATGATGGCTACGTGGTAAGGTCTACTCATCTGTCTATTCCTCAATTACAACGAATGTGTCGATAGTAAGGTTTTACTGTAGCGAAATATCAAGCGGCGATCACAATTTTTAACTGCTTGCATGTTAAATTTTGTGATAATTGCGGTTTTGATAGAGAAATGATGGCTTGAATAGCCTAAGACTGTGAATTTACGTGAATCACAAACAGAAATACGGTTTTTTATCAAAATTTCCCGTCCTGATGGGATAATATGAGATATCGTTTTATCGTTACGGATTGCCCATGATCCCCGTAGAAAGACAACAACAGATCCTGCACCTGCTGGCCGAACGCGGTGCTATCAGCATCGTGGAGTTGACTGAGCGGCTGGAGGTCTCCCACATGACCATCAGACGCGATATCCAGAAACTGGAAGAAAAAGGGCGAGTTCTCTCCGTCTCGGGAGGCGTTAGTCTCTCCCAGCGCATCAAGAGCGAACCCACCCATGCGGATAAACGCGGCTTGATGCAAGAGGCCAAGCTAGCCATTGCACGTAGCGCCGCCGCCCAAGTTGCCGAAGGCCGTACCATCTATCTTGACGCCGGCACCACCTCTCTCGAACTGGCCCGTGAACTGGCACCGCGGGAAGATCTGATGATAGTGACCAATGACTTCATGGTCTGTGCTTATCTCATCGATCACTTTCGCGGGCGTCTTTACCATACAGGTGGCCAAGTCATTCGGGAGAACCAGTCCTGCGTCGGCGAGGCGACAGCCCATTTCTTGAGCAACCTGCATCTCGATATCGCATTTCTGTCCTCTTCCTCTTGGGATGTTATGGGAATCTCCACCCCCAGTGAGCAGAAGGTGCCGGTCAAACGTGCCGTGGTAGAGGCAGCCGCCACACGCATTCTTATCTGCGACTCCTCGAAATATGGCAAAGTGGGGACCTTCAAGGTTGTTGGCTGGGAGGTGATCGATCAGGTAATCACCGATGGGCAGCTACCTGAAAGTGCCCGTGACATGCTAGCCCAGCACGGCGTTAAGCTCACACTGGTACCCTGAACGCTTAACTAGAGGATAATGGGGAGTTCTTAGGCTTTCTCTACTTGTCATCAATCAGGCCGTAGGCGGTTAGCGACGCTCGTGAGCCTGCGTGACAAGGTTATCGTTACCCAAGTTCAATGAAATTGCAGGGCAAAACAACAGTGGGGTAGTTCAGTGACACAGCATCAGTAGCATGGTCAGGGTAACGTATCTTACCCCATCCACTGGCTGAGCCACTTTATGCCAAATGCGCCCGGAGCCAGGATACCAAATGCCCAAATTAACGCCGAAGTGATATTGGCAATCTGAAACAAGGTTTGTGGCATGGCACAGATCCCACCCACCAGTGGCACCACCGAGCGCAACGGACCGAAGAAACGGCCAAAAAAGATGCCCAATACGCCCCAACGTTCAAAAAACGCATGCCCTCGCACCAATAATTGCGGATTACGCGACAATGGCCACATCTGAGCCACCCGATCCTGATAGTGATAGCCCACCCAGTAGGAAAGCCAATCACCAAAAAAAGCCCCGGCAACAGCAGCAGCCCAGATTGGCCAGAAGGCGATACCACTTTCGCCAATCAGCGCCCCTAAAGCCAATAAAATGACAGTGGCAGGTAACAATAAAGAGAGGAAAGCCAGCGACTCACCAAATGCCAAAACAAAGACAATCGGCACCGCCCAGCCTTGGTGCTGGCGCACCACTTCACTCACCCAGTCAATAATGTCATAGAGGTTCAAGAGTATCCTCCTTTAGAAAGTAACTGTTTCATTTCCCATCGTTTAACCTAAACCGCACGTTATTCCAGATAGAACGCCTGCACACTTTCCCGCTGGCTTGGCCCCAAGCCATATTCTGCCTGCAACCAGTGGTCCGTTGAGCCATATTGCTCACGAATACACCCCAGAGCTGCCGCCAGAAACTCTTCTTTCGCACTGAGTACATAAGCAAACTGCGCCAGGGCAGGGGCATTCAAACGAGTCGCGAGTTGAGCCAGCATCTGTTCACGCACCACCGCCAAGGTGGTTTCCGTCAACAGATAATCTTCCATCACGGTGGCTTCATCCGCCCCTAACGCCAGTAATACCAGCGCGGCCCCCACGCCGGTACGGTCCTTACCCACTGCACAGTGCTGCACAATAGCCCCCCTTTCAGGTTGTACCAGCCATTGTGCCAGTTGATGATAGGCCGCATTGTTGAACGGTAAACGGCGATAAAGTTCTAGCATAAACGCCCGGGCATCAAACTCGGCAAGCAGCTCGCTGGTCAGTTTATCCAGATTGGCATTCACTTCATGGCTGAGGGGATTGGCTGGAATATTTTGGTAATCAACACATTGCCATAGTCTATCGGGTTTAGCCTGCACTTCATCCGCGTCACGGTAATCCAGCACCGCACATACCGGCACCTGGGTCAGGAACTCACAGTCACTTTCACTCAAGCGATCCAAGGAACCCGAACGGAACAGCAGCCCACTTTTGATACGGCGGCCATCGGCCATACTGTTACCACCTAAATCGCGAAAATTGATACCACCATCAAGCGGTACCAGCGAAGGATGCAATAAAGTCTTAGTGGGCATAAACGGCCTCTCACTTATTGTTGGGGGATAACGGCCATCACAGCCAACAAGGCGTCAATCATCGGAAAAACGGACCGACAGTATGATAACAATAAGGGTTACCGTAACAGATTAGCGTTGAATGGTGAACGGACTGGCGTGTTAGTGGCCCAAAGAAAACCAGCCCCACCAAGGTGAACCTCAATGACACTCCATCGCCATTCAAGCTACAGAACAAAAACACTTCGCCTTTTTATCCTGCAACTTGAATCAACTTGGGTGTCGTATTACAGCAAACGGCGAGCGGCTTCCACCACGATTTTCACCGCCTGACTTTCAGTTTTTTGCATGGTTTGCGCATCCGGGATCTCCTGCTGGGTACGGTTGACAATCACACCGGCCACCATCCCTGCGCGCAATCCCTGGCTGGCACACATGGTCAGTAGAGTGGCGGATTCCATTTCGTAGTTCATCACCCCCATCGATTGCCACTCTGCCATAGAACCTTTGAAATGACTCACCACACGCCCCGAGTAGGTATCGTAACGCTCCTGACCTGGGTAGAAGGTATCCGAAGAGGCCGTAATGCCGATATGGGTGGTTGCACCGCAGGCCTTGGCGGCGTCAACTAGCGCTGTGGTACAGTCAAAATCCGCCACTGCCGGGAACTCCATCGGGGCAAAGTGCAGGCTGGCACCATCAAGGCGAACCGCTGCCGTGGTGACCAACACATCGCCAACATTGATATTGGTTTGAATCGCTCCCGTAGTCCCGATACGCAAGAAAGTGCGAATACCCAATTGCGCCAACTCTTCAACCGCAATAGAGGTAGAGGGACCACCAATACCGGTGGAACACACAATCACCGCCTTACCCTCCAGCTCGGCACGCCAGGAGGTAAATTCACGATGGGAAGCCAGATGCACTGCCTTGTCCATCAGCTTGGCAATTTTCTCCACGCGCTGCGGGTCACCAGGAACAATGGCCAGCGTCGCTCCTTGTAAATCATTTTTTGTCAGGCCAAGATGGAAAACATCAGATTGTGACATGGGTAGCTCCTTATAAAGTGGGCATAGGAGGAGGAAAAGCTCACTTTACTGAAAATCCTTTGAAAATTGAGTGATCATAATCACCATTAAAAAAGAAACAAAAACCAATCTACATTATTACTGTGAAATTAATCACACCAAATGCTAAGTCTACCCATTGTGATGATTCAGTTGGTTTATTTTTTGGCTCATCTTGTTAACCCATCAACAACACAAAATACCCCCCCATACCCATATAAGTGGTAACTTGGCCTATAGTTATAGCCAAAGTTAACACCAAAGTTATAGCCAAGTTGATTAATCCCCGTTGCGTTTTCCTCTCGATACCGCATGGAGCCTGCAATGAAAGCTGAACCTGAAATAACACTACAACCAGCCAAAGGGGGATTCACCCCTGCGGTAGCGCCTTTAGCAACCTCAACCATCCTGAGCGATGATCACCAAATTCATGTTGGAGAGACCACCATTCCCTCACAAGAGGACCTCCTCCCTGCCTATATCGCTAAACCGGCCAACCACTCGGGTCCATTACCGGTCATTTTAGTGGTACAGGAGATCTTTGGAGTACATGAACATATTCAGGACCTGTGTCGCCGCCTGGCAAAACAGGGTTATCTGGCGATTGCGCCAGAACTCTATTTCCGCCAAGGGGATGCCCGACAGTACAGTGAAATCAGTGAGCTAATAGAGCAACTGGTGAGTCAAGTTCCGGACAGCCAAGTTCTGGCGGACCTGGATAACACCTTCAACTGGGCAATCCGTCATGGTGGTGATGCCAGTAAACAGGCAATCACCGGTTTCTGCTGGGGAGGGCGGATTACCTGGTTGTATGCGGCTCACAATCCTCAGTTAAAAGCTGCCGTGGCCTGGTATGGCAAGTTGGTGGGGGGAAAAACCGCACTTTCGCCGAAACACCCGGTTGATATCGCTACCCACCTTTCTGCACCGGTGCTTGGTCTGTACGGTGGTCAAGACAGCAGTATTCCACAAGATACCGTGGAAACTATGCGGCAGGCGATCCGCGCCGCCAATGCCGATGCTGAAATCGTGGTGTACCCGGAGGCCGGTCATGCCTTCCTGGCAGATTACCGCCTGAGCTATGACGCCGCCGCGGCAACCGACGGCTGGCAACGTATGCTGAAATGGTTTACCCAGCATGGGGTCGTCGGCGTCAAATAACCCACAGGGGCAAACTTGCCCCTGTATTTTTATGGTTAGACCAAGGTCAATGAACCGAACGCCCCTTGCCAGTCGCACTCAAATTTTCCCACTGCAGACAGTATGGCCAAGGCACTGACCATACTGTCTACAAGCCACTCGAATTATGTTATGCATAAATGCGTCATACCATTCGAATGGTTCTATATAATTTGCTCTCACTTATTGATTTTATTGACGAATTGATCTATCACAGCCATCATCATGTTTTTTTCTTTTTTATTTAAAAAATAAAAATAAAGAATAAGCCCGAAAAAAACCAAAGCATAAATTATGATTACCGGAAGATACGTCATAAAATTAGAAAATGTCAAACTTGGTTCTATTACTGATAGCAGGTCGACACCAAAAAAATTGGTGTACTTAGTCAAATAAAGTAAAATACTGGCAATAAGAATTGGTAAGGCAAGCACGCCAGTCCATATGTTCACCTTGTTCTTTTTTGCATTAATGGCTGAATATTCACTCCCGTGTAAATATTTTTCCAACTCTATCACTTGGCTATCTAATTCATCTTTTGATGCTATTGGCAGCCTATTGTCTTCAAGAATATAATGTATTTCTTTCAATAACTGACCATTAGATGTTGACTCCATTAATATATTTATATTACCCATAAACCACTCCGTGTATATTATTTTATTTACTCTATACAGATTATATCCCCGTCGTCAATCAAGTTCATATAGCGCTGATTCCGAAAATGCAAGGCTCAGATGAGCCGACTCACACAAAAGCCCCAGTCACAGAGTCGGCTCTATGACTGGGGTAAATAAAGACAGACACTGAGGTCTACCCAAAAACAGCGATTATCTTGCTACTTGCCCGATTAAATCTGCTGCTCACGCAAACGTCGAGCGGCCTGGACCATATTAGCCAATGACTGACGCGTTTCTGGCCAAGCACGGGTTTTTAAGCCGCAATCAGGATTAACCCACAAACGTTCTGCCGGAATATTCTGCGCCGCTTTACGTAACAGGGTTTCAATCCACTCTACGCTCGGTACATTAGGTGAATGAATATCATATACCCCTGGCCCGATCTCGTTCGGATAATCAAACTCTTTAAATACCTCTAGCAAATCCATATCAGAACGGGAGGTTTCGATGGTAATCACGTCCGCATCCAGTGCAGCAATCGCTTCCATAATGTCGTTAAACTCGCAATAACACATATGGGTGTGGATCTGGGTGTCATCTCGCGCCACCGCAGCATTCAGTTTAAAAGCATCCACCGCCCACTTCAGATACGCCGCCCAATCAGATTGACGCAGCGGTAAACCTTCACGTAATGCAGGCTCATCGATCTGAATAATACCGATCCCGGCTTTTTCCAAATCCGCCACCTCATCACGCAATGCCAGGGCAATCTGTTTGGCAATCACTTCGCGCGTCACATCTTCACGGGGGAATGACCAGCAAAGAATGGTCACCGGTCCGGTCAACATGCCTTTCACCGGTTTGTCAGTCAGCGACTGGGCAAATTTGGCCCACTCCACCGTAATGGCTTGTGGACGACTGATATCACCAATGATCACCGGCGGTTTCACACAGCGGGAACCGTAGCTTTGTACCCAACCGTTTTGGGTAAAAACAAAGCCATCAAGGTGTTCGCCGAAGTATTCCACCATATCGTTACGTTCAGCCTCACCATGCACCAACACATCCAGCCCCAAACGTTCCTGTTCAACGATGGCTTGTTTGATGTGTTCACCGATGCTGGTACGGTAATGTTTGCTATCCAGGCGCCCTTGTTTGAAATCCAGGCGCAGACTGCGAATTTCAGTGGTCTGAGGGAAGGAGCCGATGGTGGTGGTGGGCCAGGCAGGCAAGTTAAAACGATCACGCTGAGCCTGAGCACGTTGCACATAAGGGTGCTGGCGCTCACTATCTTTGCCGGTAATGGCGGCCAAGCGCTTTTCAACCTGAGCATTATGCACCCGGCTTGATTGGCGGCGAGCGCGAATTGGCGCACTGTAAGCGTCCAGTTCCACTTGCTGGCCTACTCCTGGCGCATTCAAGGCATGACTGAGCAATGCCAGCTCGGCACACTTTTGCAAGGCGAAAGCAAACCAGCTCTTTACCTCGCTATCCAAACGGCTTTCTACGCTTAAATCAATCGGGCTGTGCAACAGTGAGCAAGACGTACCTATCCACAACGGACGCGTGTTGAGCAACGGTTGCAGGCGTTCAAACCAGTGGCTCAAATCAGCCCGCCAAACGTTGCGACCATTAATTACCCCCAGTGAAAGCAACCACTCTTTCGGCAACTCATGATGTAGCTTAACGGGGTCATCATTTCCTGCCACCAGATCCACATGCAACCCTTGCACCGGCAGAGTACGCAGGGTTTCAAGGTTATGACTCACGCTATCAAAGTAAGTGGTCAATAGCAGTTTGACCGGCCCTTGCAAGGCGTCATAGGCCGGTTTAAAGGCAGCCAACCAATCCTGCGGCAATGCCAACACCAGCGCCGGTTCATCAATCTGCACCCATTCAATGCCGCGTTTAGCCAGCTCAGCCAGTACTTGCTGGTAAACCGGCAAAATATCCGTCAGCAATGACAGGCGATCAAACGGTTCCCCCTTCACTTTGCCCAACCACAGATAGGTCAGCGGGCCCAACAAGACAGGTTTGATTTTATGCCCCAAAGCCAAGGCTTCATCCACCTCATCCAACAGTTGAGTCCAACCCAGTTTGAATTGCTGGCCTTGGGTAAACTCCGGCACGATGTAGTGATAGTTGGTGTTAAACCATTTGGTCATTTCTGCTGCAGCGGCGGGTTGACCGGTGGGCGCACGGCCACGAGCAATACGAAACAGGGTATCGAGATCGATGGAGCCATCGCTATTTTGGTGACGAGATGGCACATTGCCCAAGAGTAAGCTGGTGGTCAACACATGGTCATACCAGGCAAAGTCCCCCACCGGTAGCAAATCCACCCCCGCCAATTTTTGCTGTTGCCAATGACGAGCACGCAGTTCGCGGCCAGTCGCCAGCAGCTCTTCCTGCGTGGCATTCCCTGCCCAGTAACTTTCTTGCGCTTTTTTGAGTTCACGGCGCAAACCAACGCGTGGAAAACCCAGTGTGTGATTCAGAATTGCCATTGTCATACCCTCATTTAGCCATCCAGATGTTTACACATCCATAATCTGCGGGTACTGTATTAACCACAAGCGCAATTTGCTCACTGTCATTGTGAAGGACTCTCATGATCGAACTGAAACACTTACGGACGTTACAAGCCCTGCGTAACACCGGCTCACTGGCTGCGGCTGCTGCGCAACTCCATCAGACACAATCGGCGCTGTCGCATCAGTTTAGCGATCTGGAACAACGTCTGGGCTTCAAACTGTTTGTTCGTAAAAGTCAGCCACTGCGCTTTACCCCACAAGGTGAGATCCTGTTGCAACTGGCAGAACAGGTGCTGCCGCAGATCCAGCAGGCGCTACAGGCCTGCCATGAGCCCCATCAAGCCGCATTGCGCATTGCCATCGAATGCCATAGTTGTATTCAATGGTTGACCCCGGCGCTAGATAACTTCAGTAGCCGTTTCCCGCAGGTGATGATTGATTTCAAATCCGGCGTCACTTTTGATCCGCAACCGGCGCTGCAACAAGGTGAACTGGATGTGGTGTTAACTTCCGATATCCTGCCGCGTAGCGGGCTGCATTATTCACCGCTGTTTGATTTTGAAGTGCGCCTGATCTTGGCCCCCGACCATCCCTTAGCCAATAAACCCCATATCGAACCACAGGATCTCGGTGACGAAACACTGATGATCTATCCGGTACAGCGCCAACGGCTGGATATCTGGCGGCATTTTCTGCAACCGGCAGGCATTAGCCCAGCATTGAAGAACGTGGATAACACGCTGCTATTGATTCAGATGGTTTCAGCGCGTATGGGGATCGCCGCACTTCCACACTGGGTCGTGGAAAGTTTTGAACGCCAAGGCCTGGTGGTGACCAAAACCCTCGGCGAGGGTTTGTGGAGCCGATTATATGCCGCTACCCGTGATGGTGAGCAGCGCCAGGCAGTAACCGAAGCGTTTATTCGTTCAGCGGGGCAGCATGCCTGCGAGCATCTGCCCTTTGTGCGCAACGCCATCCATCCCGCTACCAGCCACCAGCAACGGAAATAATCACGGATATTATTTAACTTTGGGCACCACCCAACGGCGGTGTACCCAGAGCGAAGCCACCAGGATCGAAGCACCGACCAAAAAACTGGCCCAATGCAGTTGTTGTTCCCAGATCAATAAGTTGACTAACAAACCTGCCGGAACATGCATATTGTTCATAATGCCAAGGGTGCCCGCATCTACCTGTGTTGCCCCGTAGTTCCACATAAAATAGCCAACCCCAGAAGCCACTACCCCCAACCACAGCAAAATACCCCATTGCAGTGAGGTGGTTGGCAATTGATTGGGGTTACCCCACAAGAACCAGGCCACCACTGACACTGCCACCGCTCCCAAATAAAACCAGGAGAACGCCACAGACTGCGGTAACGGATGCACTTCCATCAGGCGTTTGTAACCCACCAGACCTATGGCAAAGCTGATGTTTGCCGCTTGCACTAATAGCAACCCCCACCAGAAATGATCACTCAGTTGGTGATAGCGAATAATGGCCGCACCCAGTACTGCCAGCAAGGCACTGAACAGATAACTCCAGCAGAGACGACGACGGCTGAGCAGGTCATAAATCAGCGTGATATACAGTGGCGTCAATACCGTAAACAGCAGGAACTCCGGCACTGTCAGGTAGATAAACGCCCGGAAGCTGATCAAGTACATAATGCCAAGCTGAAAAGCACCCACCAGCATATACAGCAAGATCACCTTTAGCGGGATATTGCGCCAACGCAGAAACGGTAAAAAGACCACGGCTGCCAAGCCAACACGCATCAATACTGAAAACCAACTATCAACCTGGCCTGCCAGATATTCGCCGATCAGGCTAAAAGAGAAAGCCCATAAAATGGTGGTAATAACCAGAAGTAACACAACAAATTCACTCTAAAGGATGGAATAAAGCGATTGTAACGGAAGGCAACAGATAAAGTGCCAGAATGTGAGTTTACATCTGTGTATATAGCAAGCAATTATTGCATGGCTGCCCTGCAGTTTGCATAGCGACAGGTTTAAAGCACCATTGGAAAGAAGCTAAATAGCTAAAATGAGCAAATCAACAGCGGCGACAATGTCATCACATAGTTACAAAATAATTCGAGCCCCATAAATCAAGCTACAGTTGTACTGGAGAAAATGATCACGGAGCCTCTTATCGTCCCGACTTAATGACAACTTTCAGGTACTGAAGCAGGCATCTGCAAGTTACTCAGTATATGCTTAATCTCTACATTGCCACATGATGGCATTAGCAGGGCAGTTAGCCCGACAAACACCACAGCCGTTACATAGCGCCGTATCAATTGTCGGTTTTTGTCGTGCAACGCAGCTAATAGCGTGAGTCGGGCAACTCTCAACACATAGCTCACAATATCCCAATAAGCGGCTATGACACTGGTCTGAAAAAAATGGCAATAGGCCCGTGGTTTCTGCGGGTAGTAGTGCCCCTGTTGGGCACGCATTACTGCACTTGTTACACAATAAACAGTGATTGTAATCAAGACAGAGCTCAGGCCAACGTCCATTGAGTTGGATCACAAAATTGGGGCATGACACAACACATAAACCACAACCATCACATAACTCACGAAACTTATCTTCAGCTAACGCTCCCGGTGGTCTAGCTACGCTATCAATAACAAATGACTCTCCCTTACGTTCAGGGGGACGACCCCGACCAAGCAGGGTCGATAGAAAATCCCGTCGACTAAAATTACGAAGCCTTTTGCTCATGAAGATAGGACCTCAGACCTCATTTCAGCAATAAAATGTTGTGCCAATGTAGCGAGAGAATGGTAGAACTCGCCAGCCAAAGTGGCAGACTTTAATTGTTGTAAATAGAGACCAGCCCAAGGAAACAGATGCTCATTGAGAAGCTCTAACGCTGTGGCCTCTCGCTCTTGTTCCAGCAGATAAGCCAGTGCAAGCAACATTAAACCAAAGTGATCCTCAGGTTCATTACCTGCCAGTCGAGGCGCTATTCCGTTACGCCTTAGGAAGTGACGATAATTGAGGGTACTACAGCCCATCACAATACGCTCAGGATCCAAGTAAACAGAACCCCATGGCGGTGCCTGCATATCCCCCAACCCTTCAAATAATAAACTAAATGTCTCTGGCTGCGGTTGTGCAGTATGTTGGGAAATATTTTGGATCACCTCCGGGTGTTGCCATGGGAAATAATTTGCTAATTGCGGTAGGTCACGTAAGGCACATTGCGCGATTTCACTATCGGGAGGGTAATAAAATAAGCAGCCAAGAATACGGGGAACAATGGCTAACATAAAATTTCCTTTATATCGTTCAAAGTAAATCAGCTTAAAGGGTAACACTTTGAACTGTCCCCTTTAGGCTGAAAAAAACATCATCTTTTATGCTCTACGTAACGAAGTAATAGACTACATAGTAATCCACCAAAGGTTATAAAAAGTGATCCGTGATGCCAACTCACCTAATAATACGACACCAGCAATACTTAAATATATTGGTGTAGATACTTGTCGCTTCACAATACTCCACAAAGCTGCCAATAAAGCTACTATGACTGCAAAAATATAGCCATACCAAAATAGAGTTTGAGCATCCATTAAATGCGGAACCTGCTCATGCAAAAATGTCATATAGCCAGCACGAGTAGCCAGTGAAATAGCGCCACCAGTAATAACGGATAGACTACCAAGTTTTCTTACACCCAAAGCTAATGCGCACATACCACCACTAATTAATACCGTTAACCAAAGATGTAGTGATGTGTAATAGCTATTCCATGCAGGCACAGTATCAAGTTGATAAACCTGCGTAATTGACCATGCAAAAGCTAACCCAAATAACACCGCGAGCCCATTTATTCTTTGATGTAACTTATCACTCACATTCAAACCAAAACTCTTTTGCAATCGTAATCGTAGCCAAGGTATCGCCAAGGCAATAGTCAGTAATGTAAAACCAAAAAACAGGCCACTTAATACAATCTCATTACTCATCGGAGAACGAAAAAGACCAAATAGCATATTAGCCGCCCGTAGTGGCTGCCCCATATGTAAGCCGCCAATCCCCATTCCAATCATCAACAAGAACAACGAAACCACATTACTCTTATTACGCTGTTCAAGGGTGATTTGTCCCATTAGTGCCGCCAAAAAAGCTAACAGCATCATGCCAACTGCGGTCTGTCCTAACACAGTAAAAAAAACTAAAGGTAATTCATGCATCGTTTAAACCTCACTAGGATTTTGAACCGCACCATGATGATCGCCACTCTTGCGCGCATTTGCGTGCGCTTTGATGACAATATTTGGCTTAGTGAGATTGGGGTCTGGTAATGGTGCAATATCATTTGTATTACCATATTTAGCACGTAATTTTTCAATCTCGCCAAAATCAAGAGCTCGCTGTGGGCACGAATTAACACAGACAGGTTGCAGTCCTTGTGCAACCCGCTCATAGCAACCATCACATTTTGACATTACCTTCTTTTGTTCATCAAATTGAGGTGCACCATAGGGGCAACGCATCTCACAATAACGACAACCGACGCATAGCGTTTGATCTATCACAACCAAGCCATCTTCTGGACGCTTATGCATTGCTCCCGTAGGGCAACCTTTCACGCACGTAGGGTCACTACAGTGATTACAAGAAATAGAAAGATAATAACTAAAGACATCCTGCTGCCAAGCCGCACCGACTCTTTTCCACTCTCCACCACTATATTCATAAATACGACGAAACTTAGGACCTACTTCCAGAGCCTTCTCATCCTTACAACTAACTTGGCACGTCTTACAACCAGTGCATTTTGATGAGTCGACAAAAAAACCATATTGTTTCATTCAGACTCCCCTTAGATGCGTTTAACTTCAACTAAATTAGTATGTTGTGGATTACCTTTGGCTAGTGCCGTTGGTCGCATTGATGTTAAACGGTTAATACAGCCACCGACATCCACTCCCTCACTATTCGTCTGAGCCCAAGTCCCTTCTGGCAAAGTGACAACCCCTGGCATAATTCGTGCTGATACATTAGCCCTGATTCTTAAGCGGCCACGATCGTTAAAAACCTCAACAAAATCGCCGTGGTTAATACCTCGTTCTTTAGCATCAATAGGATTGAGCCAAAGTTCATGAGGCGCCGCCTCTTGCAAGATGGCCACCGATGCATAAGTAGAGTGACAATGGCCTTTAGTATGGTAGCCCGTTAATTGCAGTGGATATTTACTCAGTAGTGTCTTATCTTCGATGCCTTCTATAGATGGCCAATACTCGGGGATAGCTGAAATTTTATCACCAGGTAATAACGTCCATTGCTTCGCTAAATCAGCCAACTGCTCTGAATAAACCTCTATTTTTCCTGATGGTGTTTTTAAGGGATATTGTTCCGGATTATTACGAAAATCTTTTAGTGCAATATGTTCGCTACTATCAGCAATACGACGATCAATGACTCCCATACCATCAGTTTCGGAAAAAGGCGGTAAATGAGGCTCTTTTTGACGGACTTGGTTATAAGCATACTCCACCCATTCTTGATAACTGCGCCCCTCAGTAAAGGCCTCTTTAAGCCCCATTTTGTCAGCGATTTCGGTCAATACATCGTACGTTGGCCGATTTTCCCACATGGGTTCAATGGCTCTTTGCAAGCGGACTAGGTAGTGATAAGAACCTGATTGATAAGAGTTATTAATAAGATCTTCTGATTCTAGTGTCGATACATCTGGCAAGAGTAAATCTGCGTATTTGGCCGTTGTAGTCATGTGGTTGTCCCACACTAAGATAAATTCACACAGCGACTCATCGCGAATCACTTTATCAACCTGGTTCAGGTCGGAGTGTTGGTTCGCCGTAACATTAGATGCATAGTTCCATAAAAACTTCACATTCGTGATTAAGCGCTCACGTCCTAGGATGTAATCTTTTTTATCTGTCATCTCTGTGCCACGGCTGATAGCATCCAGCCAGCTAAAGCAGGGAATCGAGACTTTTACCGGGTTTTTATTACCCATTCCCGCTAACGTATAGGGGACACTTCCACCCCATGTGCCAATATTGGTACCTGGACGCCCAAAATGGCCTGTCATGATGGGTAACATCAAAATAGCTCGTGAAGCCTGTTCCCCCGTTTGCGTACGTTGAACTCCCCACCCTTGCGAAATCCATGCAGCCTTTGCTGCTGCAATTTCACGGGCAAGTTGACGGATTCTGGCTGCCGGAATTTGCGTTAGAACCTCTGCCCACTCTGGTGTTTTTTCAATGCCATCTTCACCTAAACCTAAAATATAAGATTTATAAGACGAGTGAGGCAGTGCACTCGCGGGTAGCGTCTCTTCACTCCAACCAACGGTATATTTATTAAGCATATCCTCATCAATCAATTTCTCCTTGATCAAGGTATGCCCCAATGCGGCGATAAGTGCGGCATCCGTTCCCGGGCGGATAGGCAACCACTCGGCATTAAACCCAGTAACACTATCTGTGCGCCGAGGATCAATAATGATAACTCGCGCACCACTTTGATTAAGCGCGTGATAAATTTCAGCAATCTGTCCACCACCGGACATCCGCGTTTCTGCTAAATTTTGCCCAAACATCACCACGAGATCGGAGTTTTTGATCTCTGCAAATAACGTTTGTTGCTCTGTGCCATAAATATTGCCAGCTTGACCAAACACAAAAGGCTGAATACGGTTCAGTTGTGCTTCTGAATAGGTATTATGCATATCCAAAAAACCACCTGCCAAATTAAGCAGACGTTTACACGTAGTTCTACCTTGTAAATTGGCGCCAGTAGTACCGCTACCATATTGATAATCATACGTAGGTACTTAAGGTCATAAATCACCCACTACAGCACCCGAGTAAATATCTAAGCCCATTGAAAATAATGATGTTTCTTTATCCCGTTTGAGATTTGCTCGTCGCGCATGTTCTGCCAAAAATGCCACTGTAGTACACAGAAAATCCTCTAGAACCACTGGGTTGAGTAAGGCTTCAAGAAGGTTCTGCATCCAGAGTAAGCTGCATCGGGCCACCTTTTGAGTTGAAATACAGACACCTGCAATCAGTCCAGTAGTGAAAGCCACACTCCTCTTTAGTAGAACGGCCAACATACTGCCCCAGACCAGGGTTTGCACAATGTTTTTATCTCGTGTAATGAACGTTTTCAGACCACAAAATGATTTTAACTCTTTGAAAAATAATTCTATCTGCCATCTCATTGAGTAAAGATGACAAATGTCCCATGCAGAAAAGTCACCCCGAGATAAATTGGTGATCAGGTAACCGGTACGTTGGTTCCGTCTATCCCAAAAGGCGATCAGCCGATAGCTTCCAGGACGATTACTCCACTCGAGGCTTAAATCTCGATATTCACCCGGCTCTACGGTTAACTGATTGAACTCACCCTTTTTCAGCTCCATCACGGGTTTACCAAAACAATCCCGAACAATACAGGAATCTGGTTTGAGATTTTTTTTCGCTCGGAAAATGTAGTAACCCCCTGATTGGTTAATGTTATAGCAATAGTTGAGGCTAAAGTAGCCTGCGTCCATCATCACCAAGGTTTCTTTCAATTCATGGGCATAGGGTTGGTATAACCGCTCACTCTCTTTATCGGCATCAATCCCCAGGTAGTTTGCGGTGCCACTCATCAGATCAAGAGTCATATGAAGCTCAATGGCGGCAGGTGCGGTTGGAAATCGCCCCGGGAATACATCCCGAAGGTCAGGATGTAGAGTGAGCGAACTGCCGTCATGTATATGTATATATTTAAATGGAAATTTTTTTGGTAGGTCCTGTTGAAACGGTTGGATTAGCCATTGTGTCATCGCCTCTTCAACCAGTTTTTGCATGAGCCTTGTCAACTGCGGTTTTTTTAATTGATTGTGAAAAGGTTTATAATAAATCAGTGAGTTAGAGATACTTCCCAATGTCCTATGGATGTCAGCCAAATTGGCATGACGCTGATCGCTGAGTGTTCGGACAATGGCAAAAACCATATGGACAGGTTGTACATTACGTAATCGTTGAATAAATTTAAAACTACGAGCTAATTCAAGTAGATAAAAAGGGTTAAACAGGGCTTTTAGCGTATCGCTCAGCGTGGTAATCTTCATAGGTGTCGTGGCCTTGAGTGGACCTTTTTGTGGTGAAAATATCTGATCATAGTCACGGCGCAACTTCAAGTTTTTTCTGATTTTTATCAATGTATTACGCTAAGATCCTACCTATGTATTGATAATAGATAGCTTCATTACCATAAAGACTAATCACCCGCTGTAGTTCATTGGCAACAATTGTCGTTGCTTCATCCCAACTAATACGTTTGAATCTTCCTTCGCCACGTTTACCAATCCGTTTCATTGGATACTTTAAGCGATCGGGATTGTAAGTGCGAAAACGAGCCGAACGACCACGCAAACAGGGACGAATTTGATGTTGACCAAAAATAGCCTCGTTAACACCCTCTTCAGGAGAAATTTTTATCGCTACACCATTACGCACATGAACTTTAAATGGGCAACGACTCCCACAGTTTACTAAGCAAGCACTATAATAGACCCGCTCTTCGTTGAGAGAAGATGCTTTATCTGTTGTTGCAAGTGCATTAAAGGGTAGGCTAAGGGAGCTAGTCGCTATCGCTGCTCCCGAAAGTGCAGCTCCGCTTTGAATAAATTCACGGCGAGTAAATAATTTTTTGAGTTTTAATGCGGACATAACCCCTCCAAAATGTAGGCTTATTATATTAGCATGACGCTTAGCATTTCTTTCTAACGAGCTACTGGGTCTTGACGCAGATTTATTGATAATGATCAATAATAAGAGACCAAGCGATACACTCTGACTGCCTAGATGCAAAAACAATATTCTCTTTTTGTGATTTCATACTTCACAGATCGGATATTTGTCCATGTAGCAACATCCCGGCAATCAATATCATCATCACGCCAGAAACCCGGTTCACCATCCGCGCCGCCTGCGGGCGAGTGGAAAGCACCACGCGGGAGCTGTAGCCCACCAGCAGATAAATAATAGTGCAGGTGAAAAGATGCATGGCTCCCAGCACCGACATCTGCATCGCCACCGGCCAGTTACCATGCGGGTCGGTAAACTGCGGCAGCAGCGCGAGAAACAGCAGAAACACTTTCGGGTTCAGGCCGCTGATGCACAACCCCTTTATCACCAGCCGCTGGCGGTTGGTGGGAGCAATTTCACCGGCGGTTAGCGCGGGCGGATTACGCAAAATGCCGACGCCCAGCCAAAACAGGTACAGGGCACCCAGCAAGGTGATCGCCGAAAGAGCCAGCGGATAACCAGCAATCAGCACGCCCACGCCCGTCACCACAATCACCGTCGCCAGCAAATGCCCGGACATCAACCCGACCACTGCTGGCACAATCCCCCCTCTTTGGATCCCTGTGCTGATGGCATACGCCCAGTCCGCTCCCGGCGTCATGATGAGCAAAAACGAAACCAGCCAGAACCCTGCAACAAAACTCATCTCCACGCGTACTTCCTTCACAACAATGATATTTATCGGCAAAGAAAGAATATCGTTATTGCAACGCAATGAGCTTTCAATATCATGCCTATAAGCGCCCCGCATTGAGAGGATCTTCTAAATGGATAACATTGATCGAAAAATTCTTGCTGAGCTGCAATCTGACGGTCGGCTGTCAATCACCGAGCTCGCGGAACGGGTGAACTTAAGCCTCTCCCCCTGCCACCGTCGCCTACGGGCGCTGGAGGAGAGCGGCGTCATCACCGGTTATCGCGCGAATCTGGATCCGGGGAAGATGGGCTTTAACTTCGTCGCCCTGGTATTTGCCACCCTGCGTGAGGGCGACCGTAAAACGGTCAGCGCCTTTGAACAGGCGGTGGAAGAGATCCCACAGATTGTCCATGCCCAGCGCCTGTTCGGCGATCCTGATTACCTGATGCATGTAGTCACCCGCGATTTGCCCGCGTTCCAGAAACTCTATGACCAGCAGCTCTCCGCTATGCCAGGCGTACAGCATCTGCGCTCTACGCTAGTGATGAAGACGGTAGTGCAGGACAGGTCGTTTCCACTCGACACCCTTCGCTGACGACAAGCGCGGCGCGCGGTAATCGCCCGGCGTGTACTGATGTTCACCTATCAGACCTGCCACTCAGTGCTGACCGGGCACACCAGAGATTGCGTGGTGTCGTGCGGAGGCGAAACGTTGGAAGTGATAAAGCAGTATATCGAGGAGCAAAACACCCCGCTGAGCGAACAGGCCGTGCAGCGGTCTAAGGCCTTGACCAAAAACAACTTACCTCCCACTTGACTCGCCCCTAAAGGCGCGGGATTGCGCGGGCGTTTCGTTCAAGTCTCCATGTTCAACTGGTTAAATCTACATCCAGTTGCGCAAATCGCTGAACCAGATAATCGATCAACAACCGAATAGAGGGTAACAACCCACGTTTAGAGGAAAAAACGACATAGATTATTTCCCGAACAGGTGCCCATTGTGGTAGCAAATTGATTAACGAACCCTCCTCAAGCTGTTTATTGACCGCCATTAATGGCAATTGTGCAACACCGACCCCTGCTAACACCGCTTCTTTCAGTGCCATCATATCCGCAGTAATAAAACGCGGAGTGTGATAGACCATTTCCTGTTCATTATTGACGCCATAAAGGGTCCAACAACTGGCTTGTGGCCCAGGACGACTGATACTTGGCAACCCATTCAGCTCACTGGGCACCGTGGGGATGATTCCATATTGTTCAATTAGTTTAGGGCTGGCAACCAGGGCTTGCCCGCAATCACTCAAAATGCGCATCACCAGATTACTGTCCTGTAGTGGTGGTGGCTGTACATAAATTGTCAGGTCCACCCCCTCACTGATCACGTCAATTTGTCGACTCGTCGCCTCTAACTCCACGGTCAATAGCGGGTGTTGAGCCATAAAATCAGCCAGCATAGTGCCAATATGGGCTTGCAGTATCATTACTGGACAGGTGATACGGATCTTGCCACGAGGTTCCGCTCTGACCTCTTCAATAGACGCTTGTGCCGCCTCTGCCTCGATCAACATCGCCAGACAATGGTCATAGTAGGTTTTACCGATTTCCGATACGGTGAAATGGCGCGTCGAGCGTTTAATCAACCGAACCTGTAACCGATCCTCCAGCATGGCAAGGCGCCGGCTAAGCTTGGACTTAGGAATTCCCAATGCTCGGCCCGCTGGCGCGAAGCCGCCGTGATTGACAATTTGCACAAAATAATAGAGGTCATTTAAATCTTGCATGGCACGTCATCGTTCCACAAACAGGACAATGATTACCAAATTAACACACTAGTCACTTATTGTTAGTTGCTTTAAACTTCTTTTCACATTTTGACAACACTATAGCCAACTGAGCGTCTCAATAAACAGGATGTTATCGCACTTTTGAGATATGAATTATCGTTAGCTTTATGGTTCATAACCTATTTTTACTTTGTCATCCTCAAAAATCGAGGCGGCATCACTCATTGAACAATTTTATTTTAGGCTAAAAATAATAATCACAAAATCATAATAATACTAGCCAACACTAGGGATCATCATGGCTTCGCTTCACTAAAATCAGCTTTAAAAGGAGTAATAAGTATGAAACTACCAAACTCAATGAGTAAATTCGCCTATCTCTCATTACCAACCCTTCTATTTAGTTGTTATACCAAAGCTGCGCCAATAGTAACGGGAAATGAAGTCAATGCATTGACTAATAGTATTATTAAAAATCTGTCTGAAGCTGAAAAAAAAGGTTCATGGCCAGCAGGATACTGTGAAAAAACCTATAGTGACATTGCTGAAATATCAAATAAAGCCTACTCTTTATCAAAAGAGACCAACAATACTGCTGAAATAACCGAAAACTTCCGACAACTCAATAAACAAGCAGAAGCGATGTTGAAATTATGCGGTGACTTTGACAATAACACTTTCCCTGGAGGACAGTTACAAACACGTTATTTACGCGCTGATATGTCATTATGGAAAGCGCAGTTTGATATGTTATTTAATAATAACCCCACCCCGCTTTCTAAAATTAACATTGTACGTTCCAACAGTGCCAAGCCAGCAGAAAAGTTGAAAGACTTTCAAAAGTTTAGAGATTGCGAAGACTTTTATTGCAGCCAGATGGTGGTCTTACCCAAAGGTAACTATTTAATGGGCGGAACCCCAGAAGAACACCTAGCGCTTAACGTGGACAAGTATCGTGCGGATTGGGAAAGTCCCCGACATGCTGTACAGATCGGCAACGCCTTTGCCATATCGACAACAGAGGTTACCGTTCAGGATTTTGCACAATTTGTGCAAGAAACCAAGCGGGAAATGGCTGCGGGCTGTTTAGCCTTCCCCGGATATCCGGCCATGAGCAACCGTGAATATGCAATTTATCAGCCTAATTTGTCTTGGGAAAATCCCGGTTTTGAACAAAGTGCAATGTCACCAGTCACTTGTGTTACACGTACAGATGCTGAAGATTATGCCATTTGGCTCTCAGCCAAGACTGGCGTTCACTACCGTTTGCCCAGTGAAGCGGAATGGGAATATGCAGCTCGCGCGGGGACCAATACGCCCTATTTTTGGGGAAATAAAGTTGAAGAGGGATGTAATTACGCTACTTTCTATGATGAATCAACGGATAAAGCCACTGGTTTCCGGTTTCTTATGGCGAAATGTGATGATAAAACACCTTATACCGCCACAGTGGCTAACTTTAAGCCCAATAATTGGGGCATCTATGATATTACCGGAAATGTAAGGGAATGGGTTTCTGATGCTTGGGAAAGTTCCTATGAGACCGGGCCCTATACTGAAGAACCAAGAAAAACTGGCGTTTCTCAATTCCCAGTATTGCGCGGAGGTGCCTGGAATTACATGCCGCAGAATGTCCGCATCGCTTATCGCTCGGCCTATTACTCCTGGCCAATGCGTGCAAATATGTGGGGCTTCCGCTTGGTACGTGAAATTTAATTTGAATCTAAACAACTCGAGTTATTTGACAAAAACGTGGGGCATTTTTTTAACAACAACACCTAATCGTCCTACATAGGCGGGGATGATGCAGGTTAGCCGACCGTTGAGCGCATGGACGCGCGATACGAGCCCCCACGGACGGGTTCACGGCGTGTCGGCGTTCCGCATCATGCCCACCAACCAGACGCTTAATATGAAGCGGTATTGATGCTAGACCAGCACCCTTCTAGCAACAGAGAGTGCTGGCAACAGCGGATAAACTAAGGCGTAAACCAGTAAAAGCCGTCGCCTTCCCTGGTGACTTACCTTAGCGCTTTAAAAATTCGGGCCAATTAAATCTATCCGGTCGGTACAAATGCAATCTACCCCCCAGCTCAGCAATAAGCGCGCGCGTTCCGGGCTGTTGACGGTATACACCAGAATACGCAACCCGGCGGCTTTGAACGCGCTAACCCGTTCAGCAGTCAGTGCGTTATGGTTAATATGCAATGACACGCAACCCAGGCGTTGGGTCAGTTCAAGCCAGTTGTCATCCCATTGGTCCAGCAGCAGGCCTCGGGGTAATTCCGGTACGCTACGCTGCGCGGCAGCCAAGGCAGCGACCGAAAATGAAGAGAGCAGCGGAGCCGTTTGCCCTTGCCACAGTTGGCTGGCAGCCAATGCCACAACGCGACCGGTCTCTTCATCACAACCAGTAGTAGGTTTGATTTCAATGTTGACCATCATACCGTGCTGTTTACAACGTGCTGCGACCTGAGCCAGTAACGGTAGGCGCTCCCCTTTAAAGGCCGAGCTATACCAGTTGCCGGCATCCAACTGCACCAGTTTTTCCCATGGTAATTCACCCGCTACCCCCCAGCCATTGCTGGTGCGGTCAAGGGTGTCGTCATGCAGCAGGAAGATCTCCCCATCCAGCGCGAGCTTGGCGTCAAATTCAATCATGGTGTGACCGTAACGGGCTCCCACATCAATCGCTGCCAGCGTATTTTCTGGCGCCAGAGAACCGCCGCCGCGATGGGCCGCAATAGGAGGATAAGGCCAGGTTATGCTATTCATTTCATTCGTAATCCACTGTCAGTATCAAAAAAGTGCAGTGCCGATGCTGGCAACTGCAAATATAAGGTGCTGCCCGCAGGCGGCAACATTTCATGACTCAGGCGCACAATCACCCCCACACCGCCCCACTCGCCATGCGCCAGGTTATCCGCACCCAACAGTTCTAGCGTTTTCAGTTCCAGGGGAATACCACCATGCTCATGGGAACTCAGTTGAATATGCTCCGGGCGGATACCCAACGTCAATGCCCGTCCCCCCCATTGAGGTTGTGGTTCAGGCAATTCAAGCATCATGCCGTCGGCCAACTGTAACTGCTTACCCTCGGCACTGAGTGTACCTGGGAATAAGTTCATCGCCGGGGAGCCGATAAAACTGGCCACGAACAGCGAAGCCGGGCGTTGATAGACTTCACTCGGTGTGCCAATTTGTTCCGCAACCCCTTTGTTCATCACAATGACACGTTGTGCCAGTGTCATCGCCTCAACCTGGTCGTGTGTAACGTACAAGCTGGTGGTTTTCAAACGGCGATGTAACTGCTGCAACTCCAGACGCATCTGTACACGCAATTTGGCATCCAGGTTAGATAACGGCTCATCAAACAGAAATACCGCCGGTTCACGCACAATCGCACGCCCCATCGCCACACGCTGCCGCTGGCCACCAGACAGCTCTCGCGGTTTGCGTTGCAACAAGGGGGTCAACTCAAGAATACGTGCAGCCTCTTCCACCCGCTGGCGGATCTGCTGTTTACCAAAACCACGAATTTTCAGGCCGTAGGCCATGTTGTCGTAGACACTCATATGCGGATACAGCGCGTAGTTCTGGAACACCATCGCAATACCGCGATCTTTCGGCTCCAGCTCAGTCACTCGTTGGGCGTCGATATAAATATCCCCGGTGGTGGTGCGTTCCAACCCGGCGACCATACGTAATAACGTCGATTTACCACAGCCGGAAGGGCCCACCATCACAATAAATTCGCCGTCCGCCACGTCGAGATCAATCTGTTTGATCACCGGCGTTTTGCCGTCATAAGACTTGGTGACTGCTTGTAGTTTTAAACCTGCCATCTAAAGGATATTCCTTACTTCTCGCTATCAACCAAACCGCGCACAAACCAGCGCTGCATCAGAAGAACCACCGCCAATGGCGGGATTAACGTTAATATCATGGCGGCCATCACCTGGTTCCACTGCGTTGGCGCCCCCGATGTGGAAATCATGCTACGAATACCCGCCACCGCGGTATTCATCGAGGCATCGCTGGTGACCAGCAATGGCCACAGGTATTGATTCCAACCGTAGATAAAGGTGATCACAAACAGCGCCGCCAGATTGGTTTTTGATAATGGCAACACAATGTCCCAAAAGAAACGCATCGGCCCAGCCCCATCGATCCTCGCGGCTTCCAGCAGTTCATGTGGCAAGGTCATAAAAAACTGGCGTAATAAAAAGGTCGCCGTAGCTGAAGCCATAAGCGGCAATGTCAGGCCGGTATAGCTGTCTAGCAGATTAAGGTTGGAGATCACCTCTACCGTGGGGAAAATGCGCACTTCTACCGGCAACATCAGCGTGATAAAGATCAACCAGAAGAACAAGCTACGTAATGGGAAACGGAAATAGACAATGGCATAGGCAGAAAGCACCGAAACGACGATTTTGCCACTGGTGATGGCGAGCGCCATGATGACACTATTGAGCAACAGCATCGAAAATGGCACTTTTAGGGCGCCCACCCCACTTTGCCAAATATGGCGAATGTTGTCCCACAGATGATCACCAGGGACTAATTGCATCGGTGTCTGGAAGATCTGCTGATCATCCAAAGTAGCGGCGATAATCGCCACATACAGTGGAAATAACACCACCAATACCCCCACCACCAGCATGATATGGCTGAAGATATCCAGCCCGCGTCGGTTCTCAATCATTGGTAACGCACCTTACGCTCAACAAAGCGGAACTGGATCACCGTCAGGCCAATCACCAGCACCATTAACACCACCGATTGCGCCGCTGAGCTGGACAGATCCAACCCGGCAAAACCCTCGCGATAAATTTTATAAATCAATGTCGTGGTGGATTGCCCTGGTCCACCGGCAGTGGTGGCATCAATCACCGCGAAAGTATCGAAGAAGGCATACACCAGATTCACCACCAGCAGAAAAAAACTCACCGGAGTAATCAGCGGTAATACCAGGTTGAAGAAACGCCGTACTGGCCCGGCTCCGTCGATGGCGGCCGCTTCAATCAACGAACGGGGAATCGCTTGCAACGCGGCGAGGAAAAACAGGAAGTTATAACTGATCTGTTGCCACACCGACGCCAGAACCACCAGGAACATCGCCTGACCACTGTTTTGTGCGTGATTCCAGTCGTAACCAAAACTGGCAAGAATGTGGGTAATCAAACCCATACCAGGGCTGAACAGGAAACTCCACAAAACCGCCGCTACAGCTGGAGCGACCGCATAGGGCATGATCATCAGCGTGCGATAAAAGCGACGACCGCGTAATACATGGTCCACCAGCGCAGCAAAAAATAGCGACACCAATAAGCCAATACCTGCGACCAGAAAGCTGAACACCAAAGTGGTGTAAAAAGATTCCAGATAATAGTCGTCTTGTAGCAGTTGCTTAAAATTATCCAAACCGACGAACTGGCTGGACAGACCAAAGGGATCAACACGTTGTACCGAGTACCACAACGCCTGACCCGCTGGCCATAAGAAAAATACCAGGGTGATCAGCAACTGTGGCAAAACCAGAACATAAGGCAACCAACTGCAACCGAAACCGGGACGGTGTGAACTCATCATCAAGGACTCATAGAAAGAAAAACGACGCAGAACGGGCGTCACAAGTAACGCCCGTCTGGATGGTGTTGGTGATTACTTGGTTGAGGCCTCGAAACGACGCAACAGTACGTCACCCCGCTGTACTGCGGTATCTAGCGCCTGCTGAGCCGTTTTCTTGCCAGCCCACACGCTTTCCAGCTCTTCATCTACCACGGTACGGATCTGTGGCATATTCCCCAGACGCAAGCCCTTGGTAAACGGTAATGGGGATTTGTTCAGCATCTGACGGGTGGGGACATCCGCACCGGGAAACTTGTCGTAGAAACCTTGTTGTTTGGTCAACTCATAAGCGGCAGTAGTGATCGGCAGATAACCGGTTTTCTGGTGCCATTCGGCGGCGATTTCCGGCTGTGCCAAAAATTGCATAAATTCCGCCACACCTTTGTAGGTCGCAGGGTCCTTGCCCTTCATTACCCACAGGCTAGCACCACCGATAATGGCGTTTTGCGGTGCAGTTTCCACACCCGCATGGTAAGGCATCATGCCGACGCCAAAATCAAATTTGGCATATTTACGGATACTGGCCATGGAGCCCGAAGAGTCGGTCATGATTGCGCAATCACCATTATAGAACTTCTCGGTTGCCTCACCCTTGCGACCAAAGTAGGTGAAATCCCCTTTTTGCTGCATATCCTGCAAAAGTTGAATATGCTTGACCTGTAATGGCTGGTTGAACTCCAACTTGGCGTTGGTGCCAGCAAAGCCATTATTTTCAGTGGCGAATGGTACTCCATGCCAGGCGCTAAAGTTCTCTAACTGGATCCAGCCCGACCAACCACTGGTAAAACCACACTTGATACCAGCTGCACGCAATTTGGCGGTATCCGCAGCCAGTTCCTGCCAGGTTTTTGGTGGCTGCTCAGGGTTCAAGCCCGCTTTCTTGAAGGCCTCTTTGTTGTAATACATCACTGGAGTGGAGCTATTAAACGGTTGGGATATCAGACGACCACTTTGGTTGTCACTGTAGTAGCCAGCCACTGCCGGTACAAATACTGACTCATCAAAGTTAATCCCAGACTCCTGGAATACTTGATAGACCGGCTTGATGGCTTTACTCGCCATCATGGTCGCGGTACCCACTTCATAAACCTGCAGAATCGCTGGCGCTTTGCCAGCACGATAGGCCGCAATCCCTGCCGCCAGACCTTGTTCGTAGTTACCCTTGTAAACAGGGACGATTTTTACATCAGGGTGAGATTGATTAAAACGACTCGCCAGCGAGTCCACTACTTCACCCAGTTCTCCTTCCATGGAATGCCAGAAGGGGATCTCAGTCACTGCCATAGCCTGCGTGCTGACCACCATGGTCAACGCAACACACAGTGTGTTTTTTTTAATCATTTGAATCAACATGGCTAACTCCTGAAAAATGCGGGAAATGCCCAAGAAAAAAGATACCGGGCATAACATGTCATGTTCAGGTGACAGAAAAATAACGCTTTGGTGAAGGCAACGTGACGGGATAATGACTAAATAATGACGAGCGGAATGCGGCGGTCAGGGGAGCCCCAGACCGCCGTAGAAAAATTACAGCGAACGACGCAGACGCGCCACCGCCTCTTGCATCTGTGGTTCGGTAGCGGTGGCAAATGACAAGCGGAAGGTAGAACGGTCCGGCTTGTCACAGAAGAAGTACTCACCGGGAACAAACACTACCCCTTGTTGCAGCGTGGTGTTTAACCATTCCGTGGCATTGAACGGCTCACGGAAGCGCGCCCACAGGAACATGCCACCTTTTGGCCTATCGAAGCTGATCACATCACCCAGCTCTTTTTCAACCAAGTCCGCCAGGATCTCGCCTTTGTGTTTATAGGCGGCACGGAGCTTTTCAATCTGTGCTGGCAGACGATCCAACCCCAGATAACATTCGACGATGCTCTGCGACAAGGCGCTGGCATGTAAATCGGCCGCTTGCTTGATAATAGCCACTTTGTGCAACAGGAAGGGTGGCAGGACCGCCCAGCCCAGACGCAGGCCTGGGGCCAGGATCTTGGAGAAGGTAGAGGTGTAGATAATATTTTCCGTATGGCCCAATACCTGCTGAGAAATCTGATACAAGGTGGCATTGCGCTCATCAGTGAAACGTAGCTCACCGTAAGGGTCATCTTCAACAATCAGGAAGTTATGTTCCGCAGCCAGTTTAACCAATTGCTCACGGCGTGCAGTACTCAGCGTCAGCCCACTGGGGTTGCCAAAGTTCGGCACCACATAAACCCCTTTGATTTTCTGGGTTTTCAGCAGTTCAGCCAGCTCATCAACCACCATACCTTCGCTGTCTGAAGAGACAGACATCACATGGGCTTCGGCCAACTCCAGCGTTTGCAGCGCGGCCAGATAGGTCGGGCGCTCGACGACAAACACATCTCCGGGGTTAATCAGCGCACGCATCACCAAATCCAGCGCCTGCTGAGACCCCGCAGTCACCAATATATCTTCTGGCTGAGCACGCACGCCACGCACGGCACATAGCTCACAAATACGTTCGCGCAGCAGGTAACTCCCTTCCGTCAATCCATACTGGAAAGCGCTTTTCGGTTGTTCGGTGATCGCCTGCTGAGTAGCCATGCTCAAGCCTTCGAAGTCAAACAGCGCATCAGAAGGGATGCCACCCGCCAGCGAGATCACATGCTCCATTTTACTGTGCTTGAGCAACTCACGGATTGCCGAGCTTTTTACATTTATGATGCGCTGTGCGAGTAATCCTTCAGTATTCATTATTTATTCTCGTCATCATTAAAAATGGGGCGATTGCTATGCCCCTGCCCTGTAAATACTATCTATTTAAGATATCGGGTAGTTAACCACCCAGATAGGCCGATCTCACTGCTTCGTTGGCTAACAATGCGGCACCCGTATCTTCCAACACCACACGACCATTTTCCAGCACATAACCACGATCCGCCAATTTTAACGCCTGATTGGCATTTTGCTCCACCAGAAAGATGGTCATGCCCTCTTCACGCAGCTGCTGGATAATATCAAAAATCTGCTGAATGATGATCGGCGCCAACCCGAGAGACGGCTCATCAAGTAGCAACAACTTCGGCTGACTCATTAACGCACGGCCAATCGCCAGCATCTGTTGCTCACCGCCAGACATGGTGCCTGAACGCTGGCTACGCCGCTCCAGCAAACGCGGGAACAGGCTAAAAACCCGCTCAATGCGCTGCTGATACTGATCCCTATTGGCAAAAAAACCGCCCATCGCCAGATTCTCTTCCACCGTCATACGGGAAAACACTCGCCGCCCTTCCGGCACAATCGCTACCGCTTCACGCATAATGCGCGCCGTCTGCCAATGGGTAATATCCTGGTCCAGCAGCGTGATTGTGCCAGCACTGGCCCGAGGTTCACCACATAAGGTGCCGAGCAAGGTGGTTTTACCCGCCCCGTTGGCGCCGATCAGTGTAACGATCTCCCCCTGCTGGATGTTCAAACTCACCTGATGCAGAGCCTGGATTTTACCGTAATGAGCGGATACCTGATTAAATGACAACATAATATTTACCCACTATTCGCCCAGATAGGCCCGGATCACATCCGGGTTATTGCGGATTTCGTCCGGTGTGCCTTGTGCCAACGGCGTACCCTGATTCATCACATAGATACGATCAGAAATCCCCATCACCAGTTTCATATCATGCTCAATCAACAGCACCGAAACCTGATGCTGATTGCGCAGTTCGACAATCAGGTGATCCAGTTCGTCGGTTTCTTTCGGGTTTAAACCTGCAGCAGGCTCATCCAGCATCAGTAATTCTGGGCGTGTCACCATGCAACGGGCAATTTCCAACCGCCGCTGTTGACCATAAGCCAGATTACCCGCCGAACGGTTAGCCAACTCCAGCAAACCTACGCGCTCCAGCCACACTGCAGCACGTTCCAGAGCATCGGCTTCCGCCCGGCGGAATGCTGGGGTTTTCAGCAAACCAGCAAACAGACCGGTTTTCAAATGCTGATGCTGAGCCACCAGCAGGTTTTCAATCACCGTCATTTCACGGAACAGCCGCACATGCTGGAAAGTACGTACCACACCCATGCGAGCAATAGTCTGACCGGCCAGCCCTTCCAAATGATGGTCACGCAACTTGATGATACCGCTGGTCGGGCGATAAAACCCGGTAAGGCAGTTGAACACCGTGGTTTTGCCGGCACCATTCGGGCCAATCAGTGAGACTATCTCCCCTTGATGCAATTCCAGGCCGACATTGTTTACCGCCAACAAACCACCGAAACGCATTGAAAGCCCGGATACCGACAATAAAGGTTGAGCACTCATACCTGCGGCTCCTTCGCGGTGTCCGTTTCCGCCACGTTTAGTTTCAACTGCGGGCGTTTCATCGGCAACAACCCTTGTGGCCGCCAAATCATCATTAATACCATCAGCGCCCCCAGCAATAACATGCTGTATTCATTCAGGTCACGCATCAGCTCACGGGAAACCACCAATAACACTGCCGCCAGGATCACCGCAAATTGTGAACCCATCCCCCCAAGCACCACGATGGCCAAGACAAAGGCCGACTCAACAAAGGTAAAGGATTCCGGGCTGATAAAGCCCTGACGCGCGGCAAACAGGGTACCGGCAAAGCCGGCAAAGGCCGCACTGATAGTGAAGGCGGTCAATTTTATCTTGGTAGGACTGAGCCCCAGCGAACGACAAGCGATCTCATCTTCGCGCAGTGCCTCCCAAGCGCGGCCGAGTGGCATCCGCAACAGGCGGTTAATCACAAACAGCGTTAATATCACCAGCAACAGCGCAACCAGATAGAGGAACACAATACGGTCACCCGCTTCGTACTGCAGACCAAAAAAGTTATGGAATGTATCCCAGCCGCCATCGCGCGCACTGCGGTTAAACTCCAGACCAAAGAAGGTAGGTTTGGGGATCTGGCTGATACCATTCGGCCCACCGGTGATCTCGGTGTTATTGAGCAACAGGATACGGACAATTTCACCAAAGCCCAGGGTGACAATCGCCAAGTAGTCTCCCCGCAGGCGTAATACCGGGAAGCCCAGCAGGAAACCAAAAATAGCGGTGACAAACCCAGCCAGTGGCAAGCTTTCCCAAAAACCCAGACCATAGTAATGATTGAGCAATGCGTAGGTGTAGGCACCGATGGCGTAAAAACCCGCGTAACCCAGTACCAACAAACCGGAAAGGCCAACCACAATATTCAGCCCCAGGCCCAGCATCACGTAAATCAACGTCATGGTGGCGATATCCACCGTGCCGCGTGAAACCAGAAACGGCCAGATAACAGCGGCAATGATGATCACCGCAGCCAGCAATTTCTGGCGAGTGGTGGTGCCATCAAAACTGGGCAAAACAAAGGATGGCCCGGAAATTTTTTTCAGCCCGTGTTGCATCAAGGGACGTAACAGTTGGAAGAAAAACACCACTGCACAGCCGATACCAATCCACATCCAACGGACTTGCGCTGCACCATGCACCACCAGTTTGGTGCCATCCAAGCTCAATTGCATCCCCATCAGGAATGACGCCATAACAAACAGCACTACCGTAGCAATGCAGGCGTTAAGCAGACCGTGCTTCATACTTTCTCAACCTCCGGACGGCCAAGAATGCCCGTTGGCATCACCAGCAACACCACGATCAACAGCGCAAAAGAGACCACATCTTTGTATTCAGTACTCAGGTAAGCGGAAGTGAGTGCTTCTGCCACGCCCAAGACTAATCCGCCAATCATCGCACCAGGTATGCTACCAATCCCCCCCAATACCGCGGCAGTAAAGGCTTTCATCCCCGCCATAAAACCGATATAGGGGTTGATCACACCATAGAACTGCCCGAGCAGTACACCCGCTACGGCAGCCATTACCGCGCCGATAACGAAAGTGAGCGATATCACCCGATCAGTATTGATCCCCAACAGACTGGCCATTTTAAGATCTTCCGCACAGGCTCGGCAGGCGCGGCCCATACGGGAATAACGAATAAACAATGTCAGCGCCAGCATCGCCAAAAAGGTGACAACCCAGATGGTCAACTGCATGGTGGTGATGGTGGCAGCAAAGCCGTTGCTTTCCCCCAAGACCCATTGGCCGGTCACCAGGCTCGGCAACGCAAGATCACGTGAACCTTGCGTCAGGCTGACGTAGTTTTGCAGAAATATCGACATCCCAATGGCGGAAATCAGCGCGATCAGGCGCTTGGAATTGCGGACCGGCTTATAGGCTACCCGTTCAATGCTCCAGCCATAGGCGCTGGCGATGACGATAGACACCAAGAATGCCGAACCGATCAACAACCAACCCACGTCGATCCCCATCATCATCAGGGCGGCAATAACAATAAATGAGACATAACTGCCGATCATATACACTTCACCATGGGCGAAGTTGATCATGCCGATAATGCCGTAAACCATGGTGTAACCAATGGCAATCAATGCATAGGTACTGCCCAACGTAAGGCCGTTGAACATCTGTTGCAAAAAATAGAGAAACTGCTCTGACATACTCTGACCTTCTAAGGTGTTGCCACGGCCATAAAACAGTGGCCTAACAGCCCGCCGATAGCACAGGCTCCGGGGATCCCGGTTTAGACCCGTCATTCTTCAAATTGCGTGGATGTTGGCTATGCTCTGTCACCCCTGTCACATCATTAGCGATGCGCCTGGGAAGTCACGCGCTTGCCGCCTACAAGCAAATCGAATTATCTTGGGTATATGCTCTTCATATTCCAAACTGCGGAGGTGTTGGCTGTTTACCACGCCAAGTGCGATTGGAAACACACCGCATGTTGTTCTGCAACTCAAAGGGAGTTGGGTATAGACTCGTCATCATCCCACTCCCTGTATGAATTTGCGGGGAATATACCACTTCAAGGGAAAAATACGAACTCAACAGGCGTGCAATACGCTTGAGTTTAACCCTCGCCATTCCCTCTTTGTTCAGGGAACCAGCGAGGGAATGTCACCGTCGTCATCCATTTTTACTATTACTTGAATGACGCCGGTTAGCCTACAAGGGGTTTATTTTAACGGCGTGGATGAACCATCCGCATGCCATTCAAATACACCAAACTCAAACCCTTTCAGATCGCCTTTTTCATCCCAGCTTAGTGGACCCATTACGGTTTCCACGGGGGCGCCGGTTTTCAGGTTTTTGACAATCTCTGCCGGATCCTGGCTGCCACTACGCTCCATGCCTGTTACCAGCGATTGCAGTGCCGCGTAGGTGGTCCAGATAAATGGCCCTGTCGGATCCAGTTTTTTGGCTTTCAACGCGTCCACTACCGGTTGGTTGGCAGGTACCTGATCGTAGCGTTTTGGTAATGTTACCAGCATACCTTCAGAAGCCGCACCCGCGATATTGGACAGTGAAGAGTTACCCACCCCTTCCGGCCCCATAAAACGGGTAGTCAAACCGGCCTGCTTGGCTTGACGCAGAATCTGCCCCATCTCTGGGTAGTAGCCACCGAAGTAAACGAAGTCAACGTTCTCTTTCTTCAGACGTGCCACCAAGGTAGAGAAATCTTTGTCGCCCGCAGTGACCCCTTCAAACATGACCACGTCAGTGCCTTGCGCTTTCAAGCTATCACGCACTGAACGCGCCAGACCTTCGCCATACTGCTGCTTGTCGTGCACCACTGCGATACGTTTAGGTTTAACGTCATTAAGAATGTATGTAGCCGCTGTTGGCCCCTGATCGGAATCCAGCCCGGTGGTACGCATCAGCATTTTGTAACCACGGGTGGTCAGGTCAGCATTGGTCGCCGCTGGGGTAATCATGATCACCCCTTCATCTTCGTAAATATCAGAAGCAGGCTGGGTGGAAGAAGAACACAAATGACCGATGACATACTGAATGCCGTCATTAATCACCTTGTTGGCCACCGCGACCGCTTGTTTTGGGTCACAAGCATCGTCGTACTCAACCATCACCAACTTATCGCCCTTGATACCGCCCTTAGCGTTAATATCGGCAATAGCCTGACGCGCCCCAGTGAATTCCATATCGCCATACTGCGCCACCGGACCGGACATCGCGCCCACCACGGCAACCTTGATATCTTTCGCTATGGCAGCATGTCCCATGGCCATGGCGATACAGCCAGCCAGCAGCGCGTTACTCTTGATAAATTTCATCCGCATAATCCCCATGTGTCGTTGTGAGTTTGCTTGTTGTGTTTGCCGTGCCTGGCCATTATTGCTATTCAGAGTCGCTGCCTACCCGCCACCGGAGTGAGCCTGGCTAGAACAGTAAAACTGCTTTTATCCATAAGTAATAATGGGTTAGGTGAATTCACGGCAAATTTTTCTAATAAGACTTTACTTATCATGCTATTAAACAGGAATTTTATTCTGTAAATCAACTGCCACTGACAGGAACAAGCGGTGTAAACAGAATAAAATTCGAATTATTACCGTACTGTTTGGGCAACCAACAGTTCATTATGCTGGATAAGTACCACCGAGCTAACTTTTTACTCGGAAAATATGGGTTGGGAAAAACATTCTGCGTGGAAATCGTACTAAAAAACTTACACAACACTATCAGCAAGATCCATTACACTGTCAATATCATTGATTAATGTAAAAATCTGCCATGAAATTAACCATTGAGCGTTTAACTCATTTGTCTCCGCAAGACCTGATCGATCTGGGTAAAATCTGGCCACATCAACAACCAGCACAGTGGCAGTGTGACCAGCAAGATGGCAAGGTATTATTCGCCGCCCGCTTTAATGACCGACTGTTGGCCGCAGTAAAAATTGAGGTGCAAGGAAACCGAGCACAACTGCACGACCTGATGGTTCGCGAGGTGACCCGACGCCGGGGGGTTGGGCTCTACCTGGTGCAGGATACACAACGCCAATTGCCTGAGGTGCGACACTGGCAGCTTTCTACCTCCGGGTTGGCTGCGGGGGAACGTAGCGAAATCGACAACTTTATGCGTGCCTGCGGCTTTATGGCACAAGGTGAACTTTGGCAAAAATGAAACGTTGGCTAGTAATAGCGATATTGCTACTCCTGATGCTGACGGCCTGGTTTTCCAGCCGCCAACCGGCGATTAACTCCTCTTCCACCTGGGATCAGCAAGTCTATATCTGGCAACGAGTCTGGACACCACAACATGGCGATGCTCTGATTGACAGCCATGATCTGTTCTCAAGCTTACGGGTACTGGGTTTACAAGTGCATCCCCAAGAGGGGGTGCGCAAAATCGCGGTTAATACTAGCTTGCTCAAACAGGATGGCCGCCCGTTATGGCTAGTGGTACGTCTGGACGGGCAACTGCAGCAACTGGATGAAGCTACCATTTACCCGCAGTTGCAACAATTACTACAACAGTGGCAAACCGCAGGATTGCAGGTCGTTGGTGTAGAGATCGATCATGATGCGGCCACTGCACGCTTGCCTGCCTATCAACATTTTCTACAACAACTACGCCAACAACTGCCTTCTTCATTACAACTGGGCATTACCGCGCTGCCCACCTGGCTCAGTTCCCCCGCTTTATCTGGTGTACTACAACAGGTCGACAGCTCTGTGTTACAGCTACATGCGGTGCTCTCACCAGAACAAGGGCTGTTTGATGGTCAGCAGGCTCTGGGTTGGGTGGGTCAATATGCCCGCATCAGTGGCAAGCCCTTTCGCGTGGCCTTACCCGCTTATGGCATGGGGCTAATAGGGTTTGATGCTCAAGGTGCACAGGTTGAGAGCGAGTCCACGCAACACGTGGCTGGCAACTTACAAGAACTCAGCGTAGCACCACAACAGATTGCCGACTTCTTGCAACAGCTCATCCCGCTCTCTCCTAAGCATTTACGTGGTATTATCTGGTTTCGTTTACCGTTAGCCAGTGATCGCAGAGCCTGGTCAATGGAGACATTACGCGCCGTCATCACTCAGCAACCATTAACTGTTAACTGGCAGGTAGAATTTTTACCACAGCCACAGCAGAATGGATTATATGACCTGAACATCCAGAATAATGGGCCGGTAGATGCCCCGTTGCCCCGCGAAGTGCACATTCAGGCTGAGGGTTGCCTGGCTGCGGATGCGGTGGGCAATTATCAGTTGGCAACGTCATCGCAACAACCGCGCTTTGTCCGTATTCGCAGTGAGCAGTTACGCGCAGGGCAATCACGCCCCTTGGGCTGGTTACGCTGTCAACAGATCACGCCAGGAGGTACTGATGTCATCCCTTGATACGCCTTTATCATCGATAAGGTATAAAAAAAGTCATCTCCGTTCGCTGCCGCTGGCCTCACTGATTGCTGCGGCATTAATAACCCCCCTTAGCAGCCAAGCTTGCGGCCCGTTTTTTCTCAATCGGTTACTGGTCGACCGCAACAGCACGCTACTGGTGATGCCGGAGGGGAACTTCGCTTTCGAAACCCACCGTCTGGTGCCGGTAGACAAACAATTACCGTTATGGAAAGAGCCGGTACCCGAACCAGAAAACGCGCCAAAACCAGCATCACTGTCACCAGAACAGCAAATCATTGCCCAGATGCGGGCAACCCACACCGTAGAACAAGTGGATGCCGTAAATACTCAGGGACTCTCTAATGCTGCACGTCTGTATACCCTGGGGGCGGTAGCTTTTGCCGCACAGGACCCACGAGCACCTGAATACTTCCAGCTAGTTCTGGCGCTGCCGCTTGCCGAGCAAGGGGAATGGGGGTTACGGGCACAATACTCTTTGGGTCGTGTTTTCATGAGCGACTATGCTATGCCTGAAAGCCAATCGTCTTCCACGGCACCATCGCTTCCCCATCCAAAAGCCGCCCAGTTAGCGCAGGCCACTGCTGCCTTCCAGCAGGTCATTGACAAAGTGAAAGCAGGAGGCGCCGATCCGGATCAACTGGCACTCAGTAGCCTGGGCCAGCAAGCGCGTATCCATTTATGGCTGGGGGAAATTGCCCCTGCCGTACAGCTTTATGCCCAGCAAGCCGCCCAGGGCGATCCCCAAGGAGGGCTTTCGTTGCAGTACATTTCCAGCTATCTGGTTAAGCCGGAACATCTGGAGGCATTAAAGCAAGCCATTAATGACCCGTTAGTGCAGCAACTAGTGACTATCGAGCTTTTTGCACGCAGCAGTAACCTGTCCATGATGAGCTCAGATGACGGTGCAACAGCGTTAAAACAGACGATAATTCCCATTCTGACGTTGTTGAATGATTCCGTAAAAAACGGCTTCGCCGGTAGCGATCGGCTGGCAGCGCTGGCCTATCGCTCAGGGCAATATGCCATGGCCGCCAGCCTACTGAAACAGGCGGGGGATAGTGGTTTAGCCTGGTGGTTACGTGCCAAAATGGCCTTGCGTGCAGGTGATATTAAAGCCGCTACTGCAGCTTATGCTAAAGCAGCCGCTGCCTTCCCTACAGATGAAACCTGGGGGCAACAGAGCAGCGATATCGACGAGTTTAATACGGAACTGATCGTTCCAGATTGCCGGGTGTCCGGTGAACAAGCCATTCTGGCATTAAACCGTGGCGATTATCTGCAAGCCATAGAACTGATGTATCGTGGCAAGGAAACCTATTGGGCAGATGTGGCTGATATCGCCGAACGGGTATTGACCGTCGATGAACTGAAAGGTTTTGTTGATAAGCATGTACCACCGCCCAGCACACCGCTGAAACCGGTTAATCCAGACGATGATGACTATAGCGGTCAGTGGCTTCCCAGCGACGTTAAACTGCGCGAGTTATTGGCACGACGGCTAATGCGTGTTGGCCGTTATCAGGAAGCACTCAGCTATTTTGCTATGCCAAACTACCACCAGGCAGCGGAGGAATTTGCGGCACAGTTACACACCGCACAAGATAAAGCGCAGGATAAAATCACACGCGCCAAAGCTTATTACCAAGCTGCCGCGTTGCTGCGCACAAAAGGACTCATGTTTACCGGCTACGAAATGACGCCAGATTATGCCATTTATGGTGCGGGTTATTCCTATGTTGGGGATGCTTTCAATACCCATGAGCTAAAACACAAGAGCTGGATCAGCGCGGCCGAAGCGGCTCGGGCGGCCAAATCGTTGCCAGATGCGGATAATCGTTTCCTTCACTACCGCTGGCAAGCAGTAGAATTAGCGAAAAAATCGGCCAACCTGCTACCACCGAAAAGCCAAGCCTATGCTGCGGTGTTGTGCCACGCCAGCAGTTGGGTCATGGCCCGCGATGCCAAGACAGGCCGAGCACTCTATCAACGCTATATCAAAAACGGTGCCGTATTCGACTGGTCAAACCAATTTGGTTCCCACTGTCCAGAACCAGAATTTGTCAAAGCTGAGCATTAACTAGCAAGACCACTAAGCACAAAAACAGAAAAGCCCAGAGTATCAATCTGGGCTTTTTGATAAATAACAACTTTCCGATAAATAACAATGTGTTTCAAACTGCAGAGCCATTAACCATAGCGTGAATAAAACTGGCTATAATTAAGCCTCGATCGCCATCTTTAATTTCTTCATGGCATTCTTTTCAAGCTGGCGTACTCGCTCAGCAGAAACGCCATACTGATCGGCCAACTCTTGCAAAGTGGACTTGTTGTCATCGTCCAACCAACGGGCACGGATAATATGCTGGCTACGCTCGTCCAGACCTTCCAACGCATAGGTCAGCTTATCTGTGGCATTACTTTCCCAGTTATCTTCCTCGATCCCTTCGGCAAAATCAGAGCTTTTATCCTGCAGATAGAGCATCGGCGACAAGGTATGACCATCATGCCCGTCATCTTCTGGCATGGGGTCAAAAGACATATCCTGCGCCGCCATACGGGATTCCATCTCCAGTACGTCTTTAGTTGTCACCCCCAGCTCACGGGCCACCAGTTCCACTTCATCCTGGTTGAACCACCCCAAACGTTGCTTGGTTTTCCGCAGGTTAAAAAACAGCTTACGCTGAGCCTTGGTGGTAGCCACTTTCACAATACGCCAGTTACGCAAGACGTATTCATGAATTTCAGCCTTGATCCAATGCACCGCAAAGGAAACCAGACGCACCCCAACCTCTGGGTTGAAGCGACGTACCGCTTTCATCAGGCCAATATTCCCTTCCTGGATCAGGTCTGCTTGCGGCAGGCCATACCCTGAATAGTTGCGAGCAATATGAGCGACAAAACGCAGATGAGACAGGATCAGCAGCTTGGCTGCTTCCAGATCGCCCTGATAATGCAGCCGTTCAGCCAACTCCCGCTCTTCCTCTGCCGTCAGCATTGGATAGGTGTTGGCGGCCCGCAGATAGGCTTCCAAGCTGCCCTGCGAGACTAAGGCTAAAGTTTGCATTTCTTTGGTCATTCAACCCCTCTCTTGATTAAACAGGTCATGTCGGTGATTTAATGGTGGGATTTTATTGATTTTACGACAATTGCGGTTGCAAAAGCGGTTTCACACATGAATCACCTAAACATTTTCTGCACAATTTGACCCTTTCCCCCCAAAAAAGTTCACTACTTTTTAACATTATCACCACGGGGGGAACAGACCTATATTACTTTTGCCGCTATCCTTCCGCAACACAGTCATCACCCGTGCTGCAGAAGAACAGTATATCAAAAAATCACTATTGAGGTGTAAAGCGACGTAAATGTTGCACCGTGGCCAACCAGGCTGCCACCCAGCCAATCATCGCGGAGACCAAGAGCAGCAGTAACGCCTCATCCCAACCCAAGCCGTGCAAGGTGAAGGTGGTACCAAATACGGTTGCCACATGGGTGACGACCGTCTCCAGTTTCCATACCAACGCGCCAGACAGCGCTAATGACAATAGCGCACCAAACAACCCAAGGATTGCTCCACCATTAAGGAATGGCCGCAAGATAAACCCATCGGTAGCACCAATCAGTTTCATGACATTGATGGTATCGCGACGACTGAAAATATTCAGACGTACACTGTTACCGATCACCAGGAAAACCGCCACAATCATCAGTATGCCAATCATTGCCGCCACCTGCCCAACCAACCCAGTCAGGGCGGCCAGACGAGCAAACCAGCTATCATCCATGCGGACTTCTTCCACACCAGGAACCGCCGCCACACGATCACGCAGGGTATTAAGCGTTTCAGAACTCTGGAAACTCATTTGCGGGGTGATGATCGCCACAGCAGGTAACGGATTTTCCTCCAACATATCCAGCGCGCCACCAAACCCAGACCAATTGCGGAACTCACCGCGAGCCTCTTCACGGGATAGGTAGTTCACTTTGTCTACACCGGCTTGGGCTTTGATGGCATCCAGCACTTTTACCGCAGCGTCATCATCAAGGGACTTATCCAGATAGACCGTCAGTTGCGGCGTTGGGTACCATTGTGTCGACGCAGTACTCACGTTCTTCCAGATAATGTAACAAACGCTAGGTAAGGTCAGGGAAATGGCGATCACCATCACGGTCAGCAATGTGGCCAGTGGTTGGCGCATCATATCAGCCATGGCATTCACCCAAGCATAGCGCCACTGTTGATGCCAGCCACCGCGTAGTGCCTTGCTCTTGGCGGTTTTTGCATTAGTTGCCATCGTGCGCGTCTCCTACCATACGGCCCTGGCTGAGTGTCAGGATACGATAATTACGCCGGGCGATAAGCCCTGTATCATGGGTTGCCATCAATACCGTTACCCCGACGCGGTTGAACTCTTCAAACAGGCGCAAAATACCTTCCGACAGCACATCATCAAGGTTACCGGTCGGTTCATCTGCCAGCAGTACCGCGGGTTTGTTCACCACCGCACGGGCAATGCCAACACGTTGCTGTTCACCACCAGAAAGCTGAATCGGAAAATTCTTCGCTTTATCCAGTAACCCCACCTTATCCAATGCGGCCGAGACACGACGCCGGATATCTTCGCTACTGGCACCGGCAATGATCAGTGGCATTGCCACGTTGTCATACACTGTGCGATCGAGCAATAAATGGTGATCCTGGAAAATCATGCCAATTTGACGGCGCAAAAATGGCACCTCACGGTTCTTCAAGCGGCTGACGTCATGCCCGCCAAACCAGATATGACCGGCACTTGGCCGCTCGATGCCACAAATCAGTTTCAGCAGGGTACTTTTCCCTGCACCGGAATGACCGGTCAGAAATGCCATTTCCGCTGGCCGTAAATGGAAATCGACCCCCTGCAGGGCTTGGCGGCCGCCCAGATAAGCTTTACTGACCTGTTCAAAGCGAATCATCGGTATTAGTCCTCTCGGGCAAAAAGTGCCTCAATAAAATCGCCAGCCTTAAATGGCCGTAAATCTTCGATCCCTTCACCAACACCAATATAACGGATCGGAATACTGAGCTGATCGGCGATCGCAAAGATCACCCCACCTTTGGCGGTACCATCCAGTTTAGTCAGCGCGATACCGGTCAAACCGACAGCTTCATTAAATAATCTCGCCTGACTCAGCGCATTTTGCCCGGTACTGGCATCCAGCGTCAGCATAACCTCATGAGGGGCCTGGTCGTCCAGTTTTTTCATGACGCGCACAATCTTCTTCAACTCCTCCATCAAGTGCGCCTTATTCTGCAAGCGACCAGCGGTATCGGCGAGCAATACATCAATATTACGGGCTTTAGCCGCTTGTACTGCGTCGAAGATCACCGAGGCGGAATCAGCACCCGTATGTTGAGCTATCACCGGAATACGATTACGCTCCCCCCAAACCTGCAATTGCTCAACCGCCGCTGCACGGAAAGTATCACCTGCGGCCAGCATGACGGATTTACCCTCAGCTTGGAACTGACGTGCCAGCTTACCGATAGTGGTTGTTTTACCGACACCGTTAACCCCCACCATCAGGATCACAAAGGGGGTTTTACCGCTGACATCCAGTGGCTGATCCACTTTGAGCAAAATATCTGCCATCTCTTCTTTCAGCTTGCCATAAAGCGCTTCCGCATCTTTCAACTGCTGATGGCTGGCATGTTCTGTCAGGGAGGTAATGATTTTACGTGTGGTATCCACACCCACATCGGCGATCAACAGCTGTTCTTCCAACTCATCAAACAGATCATCGTCAATCTTCTTGCCGCGGAACAGACTGATAAAGCCAGAACCCAGGTTTTGTTTGGTTTTCAGCAAACTCCGTTTAAGCCGGGTGAAAAAACCTTCTTTGGTGGGGCGTTCCTGTTCTTGTGCTACCGCGGGTTCTGGTTGCTCCTGCTCCTCCACCATCGCTTCAATCAATGGGGGTTCTGGCTCAATCTCAATAATGGCGGGAGGCGCTTCAACTTCAAATTTAACTTCAACTTCAACTTCCACGTCGACTTCGGGAGCCCGTAGTTCAGGTTCAGCAGACAGCGGTAATGGCTCGGCCACTGGAGTGCTATGTTCAACCAACGCCGGGACATTTTCGGCAATCGGTTCACCACTCAACGTAGCATCCCATTCCCCTGGCGTTTCTATCACTTCAGCGGGTGCGGACGCCATAACGGGAACTTGGTCATCCAACGTGCTAGCTGTGGGGGTTTCTGTAACCTGATGTTCCACCGATTCGCTGGCTGGCTCAGGTTGCTGTGATTCCTCTTCTTTTTGACTTAAACCCAACCAGGAGAAAAAACCACGTTTCTTTTCTTTTGCCATGTTCTGATCCTGCTCCGTACCAATGGCTTGCCAATGCGAAAAATCAATCCAACAAGTCTATCACTTTCCCTCGTCTAGCAACACGCATCCGGCATGCTTTCAATCCGCTAATCCAGTAACAAAAAACCCGCTTCTTGTCCCTGGTGTATTTTCCCTCTCTATCGCCATTCAAGCTATAAAGCTGTTAATGACGTTACAAGGCCCAAGCCTTCCCCCTTTGACTTATCGAACTCGATTTTTATTTTTCGTTTGTTTCGTTTATTGCGGTTTTCGATTATTTCGTATAATCTACTAATAGCCGTTGCTGCATTCACTAAACCTGAAACTAACTCGCTAATATTAATAATCTAAATTAATTAGATAAACTGGAACACTCAAATGACCAACTCAATTATTGATAGCTTGAGCCTTCCGGCTCCAAGGGAAATTGAGGCCGCTGTACGTGGACAAAGAGAGCTTGCAGCCTATCTCTCCACTAAGATGGAAACACAAAAAATATCGATTCAGGACGCAGATAACAACACCCACCAGATCGAATTGCCGACGTCTTCACTGACACTGCTGATGTCGATTTTAGGTGAGCTGGCCGTGGGTAACGCCGTTCAGGTTGTTCCTGTGCATGCTGAATTAACCACGCAGGAAGCCGCTAACATTCTGAATGTTTCACGCCCTCACATGGTGAAACTCCTGGAAGAGGGGAAGCTACCTTTTCATAAAACCGGTCGTCACCGCCGTGTACTTTTCGCTGACCTGATGGACTATAAACACCATCGGGATAACGAAAGCAGTAAAGCAATGCAGGAGTTGGCAGACCATAGTCAGGATCTCGGACTTTACTAATGACTCATACACCTTATCCGGTAGTGTTAGATGCTTGCGTACTTTATCCCTCTTTCCTGCGCGATTTATTAATCCACTTGGGGCTAACGGGACTGTATCAGCCCAGATGGACAGCCATAATTGAGGATGAGTGGCAACGTAATTTACGGGCAAATAGACCTGACTTAACCCCGGAGAAAATATCGCGAACAAGCGAGTTGATGAATAAGAGTGTTCCTGATGCAATGGTGACCGGATTCGAACCGCTCATTCCAGGCATCATGCTTCCTGACCCTGACGATCGGCATGTGGTTGCAGCCGCCGTCCGCAGTAACGCCGAAATTATCGTTACATTTAACCTGAAAGACTTTCCCCAGTCCTCGCTCAATAACTTCGATATTGAAGCCCTACACCCTGATGACTTCGTTACAGATCTGTTCGATTTGAACCAGGCGTTTGTGTTATCCGCAGTAAACAAACAGCGTCACAACATGAAGAAACCACCAAAATAAGTCGAGGAGTATCTTACTGGACTACTGAGGCAAGGCTTACCACAAACAGTAAAACAATTAAGCCAGTTCCACGCTCTCATTTAATCCACTTACCTGCAGTCAATTACGACTCTTGCAGCCTAAACTCAGCGTCAAAGAGATGACGCCGAGTTGCGTTCTGCTCAGCTCAACCCTGCACCGCCCACGCTACGGCACAAGCACGGTTCAAAACACAAAGCGTTTTATCCTGCAACTTGAATGAACTTGAGTATAGAATAGTAGTAACTTTTCGGTAACCTTACTCTTTTAAGATGTTGTTATGGCAAAAATAGCGGCACACGGTATACGTAAAACACCGCATTCCAGCTCTGCGGGGCAGATCCGCATCATCGGTGGTCAATGGCGCGGGCGAAAGTTGCCCGTTCCTAACAGTGAAGGGTTGCGTCCTACCACTGATCGCGTGCGTGAAACTTTATTCAACTGGTTAGCCCCGGTGATCCAGGGGGCCCGTTGCCTGGATTGCTTTGCCGGTAGTGGTGCATTAGGGTTGGAGGCGCTATCTCGCTACGCAGAAAGTGCCACGCTGTTGGAATATCAGCGCCCGGTAGCACAGCAACTGGAGAAAAACCTGGCATTACTGAACGGCAATGGCAGTGTGATTAATACCAACGCATTAACCTGGCTGGGGGAAAAGGGTCCCCCTTTGATGTGGTATTTCTCGATCCGCCTTTTCGCCAAGGACTACTGACTGAAACCATGACGCTACTGGAACAACAAGGTTGGCTGGCGGATGAAGCTTGGATTTATGTCGAAGCTGAAGCCGAAAGCGCTGCCAGCGAAGTCCCGGTGACCTGGAAATTACACCGCGAAAAAGTTGCCGGTCAGGTGGCTTACCGCCTTTACACCCGATCCGTTGAAGAGAAAACCGAAGATGCTGATTAATCTGGGCCGTTTATTAATGCTCTGTGTCTGGGGTTTTCTCCTCGCTAATCTGTTTAACCCGTTCCCCAAACCCCTGAAATATTTTATCGATATAGCCCTATTCTTTATGGTGGTCATGCACGGGTTGCAGTTGGTACTACTCAAATCAACGCAACCGAAAGAGAGTCCAATCAGCCGCTGGCAAGAAACCAAAATCTTTATTTTTGGCGTTTTTGAGCTGCTGGCATGGAATAAAAAACAATCTCCAGTTAAAAAAAAGTAATCAGGACCAGTGTGTTACTACTTGCGGTGATATAAAGTGTACACTGACAGAATGACAATCTAGGCACCGATACCCAAGTGATCGGGTGATACCAGTAAACGGCAATCGAGCCCGATAAATTGATCCATTGGGTGAGAAGATACAGCCAATACCACGGTATCGCTGAAAGGCGATGGGTCGATGCCAATGAAAGAAGGAAGAGACTATGAGTTGGCCGTTCCTTGCTGTATTTTTTTCCGGTTGGCTGTTCGTTGATGCCTCCTACCGTGGACCCCATTGGCAACGCTGGGTATTCAAACCCGTCACGTTACTCCTATTACTGTTATTAGCCTGGCAAGCCCCGGAGTTAGGCGTAGCGGGTTACCTAATCGTCTTTGGCCTGCTGGCAACCTTGGCCGGTGACATCTTATTGCAACTCCCCAATGAACGGTTGCTGTACGCCATTGGCGCGTTCTTCCTGTCGCATTTGCTGTATACCCTGAGTTTCGCCAGTCAGATGACCTTTAGTTTTTTCTGGCCGTTGCCCTTGGTCTTACTGGCCTTTGGTGCGTTATTATTGGCTACCATCTGGAGCCGGCTGGAAGAGATGCGCTGGCCGATCACTACGCTGGTGGTGATGACACTGCTGATGGTCTGGATAGCTGGCGAGCATTATTTCCTGCGCAGCACTGACCTGGCCTTCTCACTGCTGATAGGTTCTTTATTGCTGCTGGTGGCCAATGCGGTCTGGCTGCTGAACCGTTACCGGTTTACCTTCCGCGCTGCCGATGGGGTCACGGCTTTCTGCTATTTCGTTGGCCATTTCCTGATTGTGCGCTCACTCTATTTGTAGTTCACATTATCGTTCCCAGCAGGTTCGGTGCGCCGAACCTGCTTTCCCTCGACTAAATTAATCTCAATACATTCTTCGCCTCTAATCGATTAGATTGGGCTACTTGGTCATGGGCCACGGTAAATTCAGATTGGCGTTACACTCTCCTGACAGTGTTCAAGCAGAGCACGAATAAAAAATAGGAGGTGGGTCAGCGGCGAGAATTAATCACGCCAGCATTCACTGGCGTGATGATTTTCTTACTGTTGGCTTATCAGGACATCCAGTGCTTTGTAAAGCGCTTTGGCACTACGCTCATAACCACCAACAGTGAAGTGAACTTTATCTGGCCTGGCCAGACCGTTCTGTGCCCAGTTATTCATGGCACAATCGCCGCCCATATACTGTTGCCAGTCCCAATAGAGCAATCCTTCACTTTTCGCCACCGACTGCTGGACCTTAATCACGTTGCGTAGATTGGCGGGTTGTTGTGAATGACAGTCCGGTGCAGCTTTGTTTTTAATGCTATCCCCGGGGCCGACCAGCAGGATCACCGCATTGGGTATTGTTTGACGAATTTTACCGACAATTGATGTCAGTTGTTCACGGTAAAGCGCCAGATCGAGGGTGTCATTAAAGGCTTCATTAGTCCCGTAAGCGAGGATCACCATATCCGGTGCGGTATCCGCCAAAGTATTGATCCATTGCGCTGCCCATTTATCCATCATCGCAATGGTCGCACCGTTGATGCCCACAGAAGATAGCATCACCCCGGGATGATCACGGGTAATCAACCAACCACCAATGTTGAGCGACGTTTGCTGATTGGTGGTGATGGTCGCGGGGAATACCACTGGAACGGGCTCAGAAAAACGCCATCCAGAAGAGGGTTGCAGGTTCAACATACCCACATTATTGGATTGTACCGTGAGCGATGCGGGATAATCAGCCTGATACAGAGCCTGCATATTATACTGATTTACTGAAGCATTTCGCTCTTTCATCATCAGAGAACTATGCCCGGTCAATGGCGAAATGATAAAACCGCCCAGCGGGAAATTCGGTGCGTTATCTTTCCTGCTGGTCAGGAACGACCACTGTTTTTTGGGTTCGGTGAAAATCAAATTAGCGCTACGCTGCCCAACGATATTACTGGGTGGTACCAAACCAATCCCGGCATCGCCGTAACGTGCCTGGAATTTATCACGCAGTGCACCGGAAAAGAAATCCGCCGCCGTATGGGAATCCCCCATCTGCACGATATGCACGCGAGCGGAAGGATCGCGCAGCCGCTGGGTAAAACGGTTAAAATTCGGCTCGCCGAAATTGGTCAAATCATTATGTGCCCCCAGTTGCACCTCAGTTTGCGGCTGTTGCTCTGGTTGCTTTTCTTTCGTCAATTGACAAGAGAGCAAACCGAAGATAGCAGCGAAACAAAGACCTTTTTTTAATAGGTTACGGTGCCTCAACGGGTGTTTTTGTTGTTTCATGATGTGTTTCTTCTTGCGCCTCAGGCTGCTCATCCGGTGCGGCGTTAAATTTAATCATACTCAATACCGTATCTGCGAGAATTTTCTGCCCTTTATAGGTGAAATGGATGCCATCCCCACTGCGTAGCTTGATGTTGCTGCTATTGTCACCGATATAATCGGAATAGGTATTGCCCTGATATTTAAAAATTATATTTGCGGAAAGCCAGACCTGCCCTGCCTGGGAGACTTCCGACTGATAGAGATCACTGAGGTAGTGTACACCATTCGACAACTTCTCTTTGCGCATATTCGGCGGCCCGATCCAGATAACATCCACGTGATATTGCTCTGCCGCTATCAAGATATCCTGGATCCGCTTGCGATACTGGGCTTCCCACTCTGGTGAAGTAAAGCGCAAATAGCGCCCGCCGCCCCCTTCAGACGGCATATCCCAGGGGTCATTGGGCCCGAGGAACACCACCATCAACCGAATATTCGGATGAGTCTTCAAGGTATTCCTGACTGTTTCCGGCCAATTGAAGAATTTCGGATACGCCAAGCCGGTGCTCTGCTTACTGAGGTTAAGGCTTTGAATACCGTAGTTTTTGGTGAGCTGTGATTGTAGCACTGGGGCAACCCCCTGCATGAGGGAATCACCGACAAAGAAAACAGCATCGCCCTTGGCAAGCTCAATGACTGATTTCGCTGTTTTCTTCACCGCTACCTGTTCAACGCCCTGTTCCGAATTCGATTTCAACGACGCTCTAACGACCACGAGATGATGACGATTCAACAATTCCGGGAACGGCACCGACAATCCAACTACCGGATGGAGATAACCATTAATAAAATGTAACCCCACCTGAAATCCTTGCGAAGATTCCACACTGCTCGCCATGGTCTCTTTAACCGATTCTGTCCGTTCTGTCGATTCTGTCGGTTCTGTCGATTCTGTCCGTTCTGTCGATTCTGTCCGTTCTGTCGATTCTGTCCGTTCTGTCAGTTCTGTCCGTTCTGTCAGTTCTGTCAGTTCTGTCAGTTCTGTCCGTTCTGTCGGTTCAACGGTTTCGACAATATGATTACCCTGAATATGCAACCACATCGTCTCCCCGGCACTCGCCCCCCCCTCTAAAAGATAGCCACCGAGATCCCACGCGTAATATCCCTGTAATCTTGCCCATGGTGCAGACTGGTGATACATCTGCTGCCAGTAGCGCTCCAGCGCACTCTGATTTATCCAGACCAGCGCAAAAGTTGTTATCACAACGATAAAGACCACTTTCAGCGCACGCTCAACATTTTCTGTAAAATCAAAAGTTTGCATAAATAAAACCCGGCATACCTGAAGGCGATAAAATGAAAACCAACGTCATAAAAAGTGCCAGCGGCAGCGGATAATAAATCCACGAAACACGCTGATAATGTCGACCCACCCAGTGATACAGCGCAACGCACTGCGGATACAGCAATAACAGCCCCCAAAACGCAATAAGCATCGGCGCACTGGTGAGAAACGACTCACCCCATCCACCGGTAGTCAGTTGTGTCAACATGGTGATTGCATCGTTAAAGGTGGCACTGCGGAAGAAAATCCACGTCAGGCAGACCATATGGAAGGTAAAAATACGCGCCAGCCAAACGTTGGTTTTCTGCCATATTGAGGTAGCGGGGCCTTGATGCAATGGGAAGAGCTTATGTTTGATGTTTATCAACACGATCCCCACCCCGTGGAGCGCCCCCCAGATGATAAACGGCAGACCAACACCATGCCAAATACCCGAGATCACCATGGCAATAAAAGCATTTATATTCATGCGGAATGTACCTTTCCGGTTTCCGCCGAGGGGAATATAGACGTAATCACGAATGAACTTGGATAAACTGATGTGCCAGCGTGCCCAAAACTCTTTCAAGTTAGTGGCGAGGTAAGGGGCATTAAAGTTCACGGGTAACACAAAGCCGAGCAACATCGCGATCCCCGTCACCAGATTGGTATAGCCGGAGAAATTAAAGTAGATATTCCACGCGTAGGCGTAAACCGCCACCAGGTTCTCCCCGGCATTGTAACTGACTGGCGAACTGAACACCGGGTTGACAAAATTCTCAGATAAATAGGCGCTGAACAAAAATAATTTCACCATCGACAGGATAATGAGTAACAGCGCTTTTTTATAATCGATAACTTCTCGTGATCCCGCCTGAACCTGCGGCATAAAGGTGAGTGCGCGATTAATCGGACCGGCCACGATACTCGGAAAGAAGCAGAGATAAAGCACCACATCCCAAAAAGGGGCTTTTTCGATCTCTTTACGGCAGACAGACACCACATAACTCACTGAGTGGAATACATAGAAAGAGAGTCCCAGCGGTGCAAGCATGGCGAGTGTCGGCAGCTCAGCCTCAATGCCAGCCTGATTCAGCACTCCTTGCAGTGATTCCTGTAAAAAACCGTAGTACTTGAAAACGATAAAACTACCGACGATCCCGATTCCTAACAGACTATATATCCAACGTGACGATAAATAGCCGCTAAGAACATTTGCCAGCAGGTAAATAAACAACGTATACCCTGCCAGAACATAAGCAAAGTTCGCTTGGAACGAAAAAACAAAAAGATAACTCGCTGTGATTAAAAGAATGTTTTGTAATCGAACATTTTTTTGACAGAGCCAGTAAGCCAGAAAAAAAGGGGTAAAACAGGCAATAAATTCAAATGAAAAGAAATTCATATCAGACTCTGCACAGACGAACGAAGAACGCAGAGTATAATAAAATTTATCAAATAATATTCAATAGGAATACTCGTATTCAATCTAAATCACTAACTGATGGAAAATCACCAGGATTGATTCGATTGCCGACCCGCGGCGAGTGGATTGAACTTGGGGATATGAAATAGAACATCAATCTACCCTCCTGGCTCAGTGAACCAGGAGGGTACGATTTATGATTTATGAGTTCCGGGCCACTTTCTGGGCCTTCGAAATCAGTGTCTTATTACTGTCATACATCTGCAGCAGATAGCGGTTATAGGAGGCACCCTTCTGAGAATAACCTGATAGCTGACGGATCAGTTCTGGTGTACTCAGTGAATCATCCTCACCCAGACGCTGTTTTGCCCGCTCTGAACGCAGTGAGTTATACGCCTTATGTGTATTCATATTCTTAATGTAGGCGATAACACCGTCCTCAACGGTTTTGTAAGCGTAATAACCTTTCACCTGACCTGGTGCGGTAACGCAGTTTTGTCCGCAACGCAAACCAAAAAGGTTGTTGTTGGATTGAGCCAGTTTTGATGTGCCCCAACCGGATTCCGTTGCAGCCTGTGTGGCAACGAAGTGGGTAGGCAAAATATCGACGCGATGTAACAACGAACCCCAGTTGGTACGCTTCGGTGAGTTGCATGTCATATCGTAGCGCTGACACAGGGTTCTGAGCTTGGCGATATCACTCGGTGACCAGTGCTTGGCATCCTGGTGTTCCAGTAACCAGCTCCTGTCATTCATAATTTCACGATTGAGTCTATCAATCGTAGGGACAATGACATTAAGAAACGCTTTCTTACGGGGTGTGCCAGAAGGGTACTTTCGCAAATCAGGCAGCATCTGCAGAGGCTGCTTGCCTTTATGAGAATACTCTATGTTCGTTATGGCACTGGTTGAAGCGAAGCTAAAACCGGTAGTCAATACAAAAATAAAGAAAGCGAATATGGCATTTGTCCTCATTGAAAAAGAGGGCATTTGCTTTTCCTCGTCTGTTGTTTGAACAAAATTCAAACGGATACTAACAAAATAGAAAAGCCATAACCAGATTTTTTCGCAAGCCCCATTGGCTCATTCACGACCAAACTGCGATGGCTTATCCTCATCATCCACGGCAAATCCGCTCCTGCTGGGGCTCAAGAAGCCACCACTGCTGCAACTGGCATAACATTGCGGATCTCACGCTTGACTCTAGAGTCTACTCCAAGGTGTAGACTTTTTATCAGACACCAGCGTTGTTTCAAGTAATTGCCTGAGGGGGCCCTATGCATACTCACCAAGAGCACCACCACCAAGAGAAAAACCAGCAAAACAGTTGCCATTGCAACCATCAACATAGCCAAACACAGCATGGCTGCAGCCATAAAAAAGCGGCAATAGAGGGAAACCCTGCCCATTCGCCTGAACAGCCTCATGAGCACGATAACCAGAATGGCTGTTGCGCCAACCATGATGATCCTGATGAGGAGAGCGACAGTCTGACTGCCGCTCCCCCTCGCGGCAGTCAGCGCTTCACTTGGATAGTGACAGGTATGGATTGCCCCAGTTGCGCAAAAAAAATTGAAAATGCCGTTGCATCACTACCTGGCGTGAATCAGGTACAGGTGCTGTTTGCGACTGAAAAGCTGGTGGTAGATGCCCAGTCAGATATCAGCATCAATGTGCAAAACGCCGTAAAACGCGCGGGGTTTACCCTACTGAGCCCCACAGCCAACCACCAAAACAGTGAAGTTAAAACCATCCACTGGGGGGAATTTACCCCATTATTACAGCTCTCCGGGTTGATGTTCACCAGTTGGATGATTGATATTTTCAACCCACAATGGGGCAATATTGCCTTTATTATCACTGCCCTGGTTGGACTGTTGCCCATTGCCAGCAAAGCGTTACGACTGATTCGTTCAGGTACCCCGTTCGCCATAGAAACATTGATGAGTGTCGCGGCCATCGGCGCACTATTTATTGGTGCCACCGCAGAAGCGGCAATGGTGCTACTGCTATTTATGTTGGGTGAGTTGCTGGAATCCTATGCCGCCAAGCGAGCACGACGTGGCATTAAGGCGTTGATGGCCTTAGTCCCGGAAGATGCCTGGCTGATCCAGGGTAATCAACGTAAGCGTGTTACGGTTGCCAGCCTGCGCCCTGGCGATGTGATAGAAATCGCCCCGGGTGGCCGCTTACCTGCTGACGCTGAATTACTCAACCCGTTTGCCAGCTTTGACGAAAGTGCCTTAACTGGGGAGTCCGTACCAGTAGAGCGCCAGCAAGGGGAGAAAGTCGCGGCTGGCAGTTTGTCTGTCGATCAGGCGGTACAGGTAACCGTCATCTCGGAACCGGGCAACAATGCCATTGACCGCATTCTGCAATTAATTGAAGAAGCCGAAGAGCGCCGTGCTCCCATTGAGCGTTTCATCGACCGCTTTAGCCGTTACTACACCCCGGCGATCATGCTCTTGGCACTGGCAGTGATCCTGATCCCCCCTTTGCTATTGGCGGAGCCTTGGTCGCTGTGGATTTACCGCGGGCTGACATTACTGCTGATCGGTTGCCCATGTGCCTTGGTCATTTCCACACCTGCCGCGATCACTTCCGGGCTGGCGGCAGCAACACGTCGCGGTGCGCTGATTAAAGGCGGGGCAGCCCTGGAGCAGTTGGGGCAAGTACAGACCATCGCGTTCGATAAAACCGGCACATTAACCCAAGGCAAACCCACGGTGACGGATGTATTGCCCGCCGAGGGGATCAGCGAGCAGGTGTTACTGGCCACTGCCGCCGCCGTTGAAGCAGGGTCACACCATCCACTGGCGCAAGCTATCATCAACCATGCGGTAGAACGCGGGGTTGAACTCCCTCTCGCTGAAGGCCGCCGCGCACTGGCCGGTATCGGCGTTGAAGGTATGGTGGCCGGAAAGATCATCCGGATCAGCACACCGGGCAAGCTGGCAGAAAATCAGTTAACCCGCGAATGGCACCACAAAGTAGACACCCTGGAAAATGAGGGGAAAACCGCCGTGGTGGTGCTGGTTGATGGCGCGCCCATTGGCCTGTTGGCCCTGCGCGATGTGTTGCGCGAAGATGCCAAGCTGGCGCTGACCCAACTGGCAGCGTTAGGGATTAGTAGCCTGATGCTCACTGGTGATAACCCACGCGCTGCCGCCGCCATCGCCAGTGAGCTGGGGATCGACTATCGCGCCGGATTAATGCCAGAAGATAAAGTGCGGATAGTCAGTGAACTGAGCAAACAGCAGCACACCGCCATGATTGGCGATGGCATCAATGATGCCCCAGCCATGAAAGCCGCCAGTATCGGCATCGCTATGGGCAGTGGTACTGATGTGGCGTTGGAAACTGCCGATGCGGCACTGACCCACAATCGGCTGGTGGGAATCACCGAGATGATCCGTATTTCCCGTGCCACTCGGGCCAATATTCGCCAGAACATTACTATTGCGTTAGGGCTGAAAGGGATTTTCCTGGTCACGACTTTGTTGGGGATAACCGGTTTATGGTTGGCAGTACTGGCAGATTCCGGCGCTACCGCACTGGTGACCGCCAATGCCTTACGGCTGTTGAAAAAACGCTGATTTCCCTGGCTCCAGCGAGTTGCAGCTTACCGGCAACTTGCTGAGGCCAGTGTATAAATATCTGTTACTCCGCCAACCCCTTGCGCAACAGATAGCGATACGGTGCCTTATCTGTTTCCTGAGCCAGCAAAGTGTGTTCCATAAAGCGGCAAAAACCCGGTATGTCGCGGGTAGTGGCAGGATCATCGGCAATGATCAGCAAGGTTTTGCCGTTATCCATATAGCGTACCGTTTTACGCACCATCATTACCGGTTCCGGGCAGCGTAATCCCAAGGCATCTAGCGTCTGGTCTGCCTGGGCAAAAATGTCAGTCATATTCTTCTCTCGATCAAAAAACATCCAAGTATACTTACTGGATCTTAACAGCGCTTAGTTTACGCCAGTCGTTTTTTTGCGCAAGATACGTTACCGTTTGCGTTAAATTTAACCATTGCATTCGTTGCGCAAACACGTATCATGCCGCCGCATAGCTAAAAAATGACATGGGTTCCCTCACCCCATCTATCCAAAAAGGTCACATTATGTATTCATTTACCCCCCAGCAACGCTTAACCGCATTGGTTTGGCTTTCGCTCTTTCATATTACCATCATTGCCTCCAGCAACTATCTGGTGCAATTGCCGATCAACATTTTCGGCTTTCACACCACTTGGGGAGCGTTCACCTTCCCATTTATCTTCCTGGCTACTGATTTAACGGTACGGATCTTCGGCGCACCATTGGCACGCAAGATCATTCTTTCCGTGATGATCCCGGCGCTGCTGATCTCCTATATTATTTCTACGGTGACCTTCCAGGGAGAATGGCAAGGGTTTGCGGCTTTAACCCAATTTAACCTGCTTGTAGCACGGATTGCCGTTGCCAGCTTTATGGCCTATGTGTTGGGCCAAATCCTCGATGTCCATGTCTTCAACCGCTTGCGTCAACGCCGTACCTGGTGGGTCGCCCCAGCCGCTGCCATGTTGCTGGGTAATATCAGTGATACCATGGCCTTCTTTTTTATTGCTTTCTACAAAAGCAGTGGCCCTTTTATGGCCGCTAACTGGGTGGAGATCGCACTGGTAGATTACAGCTTTAAGGTCATGATCTGCATGTTGTTCTTCCTGCCGATGTATGGTGTACTGCTGAACATGTTGCTCAAGCGCCTGTCTTCACACCAACAGCAGAGCCAGTTGCCGTTAAGCCAGTGGTAATGCTAGCGTCGTCTCTTATCCTGTGGGATATCTGACACCCAGGTGACTGAGTGCCATACTCCATTTATCTGTTATCTGTAAAAGAATAAGGACGCCCAATGCGTAAAGTAGTGAGATTGATGGCTATCAGCCTGTTGGCACTTGGCCTCGCTGCCTGTGATGGTGCTAACAAAGACAACAAACAACCCGTCAACGGCACGCCGGCAAGTACCCCAGCAAACCAGACGCTGAGCTTATTGGATGGCAAGTTGACCTTCTCACTGCCCAATGGCATGGCAGATCAAAGCAGCAAGCTCAATAGCCAGGTCAATAATCGCTATGTCTATGCCGACAGCAGCGGTCAACGTGTTGTGATCGTGTTGCTGGGGGACAAAACGTCAGAGAGTCTGGAAGTACTGGTTCAACGCCTGGAGCACCAACTACGCACCCGTGATGCCAACCTGGAGGTGCTCAGCAATAAAACCATTGACGCCAATGGCACCCCCATGCGCCAGCTAAACACCATCATCACTAGTAATGGTCAAAAATCCTACACATCCACCCTACTGGCGCTAGTGGATGATAATCTGCTGACCATTCAGATCATACTACCGGCGGATAACCCACAGCAGGCGCAAGACGAAGCACAGCTTATTATCAACACGCTGAAATTCAGCAAGTAACACCCGGTTCAATCCCCGAAGCATCAGTGCCGACGGGGATGGTATTAGGGGTATCGTATTAAGGGTGCAGCTTCTGCACCCTATGCTAAAGCCTGTGCCAACAAGGTAATAGGGTGTTCACAACGCTTGCTGGTGGACATTTCTATCTGCCATTTGCAGGTTTCGCAATCCGTGATCACCATATCCACCCCACTCGCTTCAATCTGCCGAAACAACGAGGCACCAATACCTTGCGCCGTTTGATAGTTCTCCGACTTGAAACCGTAGGTTCCGGCAATGCCACAACATTGTGAATCCAGCACGACCAATTCCAAACCTGGGATCTGCCGCAACAGTTCTAGCGTATAAGCCGTCCAGCCCATTTTTTCCATATGACATGGCGTGTGGTAAGCCACTCGCAGCGGCATCGGGTTGAGTGGCAATGTCCGACCTTGCTGAAGCAAACGGTAGAGGTATCGAGTTGCCAATTCCACTCGCTCACGCACTGCCGAGGTGTCGACATCCAGTAAATGCGGGTACTCATCACGTAGGGTAAACGTACAGCTAGAGGAGGTGGCAACCACGGGAATACCTTGCATCACCACCGCTTTATGCAGTGATTCGGCATTCACTTTGGCCTGCTTTTTCGCTTGTGCCATAAAGCCATTGGCGATAAGTGGTACGCCACAGCACTTTTCACGCTCCAGTAGCTGCACACCAATATCGATGGCGTTAAACACCTTGATCAGATCTTTACCCAACTGGGGATGGTTATAATTGACAAAACAGCCATGGAAAAAGGCCACTTGTTCGGTATAACGCTGCTGCTGTTGCGCCTGCTGGCGGTACCAACGGCGGAAAGTACCAAACGAATATTTTGGCAGCTCACGCCGATGGTCAATCTTCAGCGCTTTATCCAACAGTTTGCGTACCGGTTTCAGGCCAGTGGTGGCGTTAACAATCGGCGCAAACGGGGTTGATAACGAGCCCATAATGTCCGTATGGCTGAGAATGGCATCACGCAGTGTCGGTTTACTCTGGCTGAAATTGGCGCGAGCACGTTGGATAATGTCACCGATTTTCACATCGGAAGGACAGGCCACTTCGCATCGCTTGCAGTTGGTGCAATATTTGAGCGCCTCATCGTAAAGCGCTGGGTCTTTCAACCGTAAACGCTCACCGTCTGGCCCAGCCTGTTTCGGCCCTGGATAGAGAGGATTAACCTTGGCTACCGGGCAGTAGGTGGTACAAACCGTACATTTGATGCAGCTCTCAAAACTCATGTCTTTTGACTGGCTCATTTTACGTTGTGCCCCTCTATAATCTGCTGCGCCACATGCAGGGCACTAATCAACGAAACCCCAGCACCACAACCTTGCTGTAACGGATCATAACCACCGGCCACGGCACCAATGGCATACAGATTAGTGATCGCTTCCCCCTGCTTAAGGGCTCGCAAATTGGCATCGGTTTTTACCCCAAACTGCAGGTAAGGCTGCGCCGCGAAAAAATCCGGGTGACTCCAGTCGGCCCGCTCGGCTTTGCTGAAGACATCCAGCCCGAACACCGGCTCACGGATACCGGCTAAATCAGCGACCAAACCGTTGCTGAAGAAGCTGCCACTCGCCAATACCACCTGCTGCGCGCGCAACGGAATATCCGTGTGATTGCGGGTATACAATCCGCTAATGCGCTGCTGGTCAATACTGGCCCGCAACACGGTATCTCCCGGCATAAAGACACCACCCAGTTGTTGCAAGCGTTGGCGCAATGCCTGGTACAAACGCATCCCCAACACCGAAGGCGGTAAGGTTGGCAGAAGGAAAACCGGCCTGCCCACTGCTTGGCGTAATGCGAGTAACGGCTGGTCACTCTCCAGCCCCAGGCAGGCTGGCAAGAAAATAGCCTCAGCCTCACCCGCCTGTCGCTTCACCTCTTCCGCCAAGGCCGCCAAGTGCTCTGGCAGATCCAGTACACGGGCAATGTTCGCCGCGCGAAATTCACTCGGGTTATTACGCAAACGATCTAAAAGAGGTAAATGCAAAAATGCCGCCTCAGCGATCACCTTTTGTTCTTCAATCAGCGAACTGGCGGCCATCTGCGGTTGGAAATCGAGAAAACCCTCAATACCCAGCACTGCAATATGCTGCCAAGGCAAATTTCCCCCCCACGCAGATACCGGGATCGCCTGCGGACTCAACCAAGTCGCCCGGCGCGTGCCCAGTGGCGTAACACGCAAATGGTTCCACTCACAGCTCCCTTGCATGGCAACCCCACAACGTTGCAGCAACTCCTCCGCCTCCCGCGCTAAGGTCGCAACCTGAGTAGCCCCTAACAGACTGTAAGGATGCTGCGGTGCCTGTTGCTGCAGTGCAGGCAATGCGGCGAGAGGGGAACTGACTGCCGTACCATCAGGCAATTGCGCCAAGAGATCGAGAGAGCCGGAAGAGAAGTAGAGCGCACTCTGGCCACTACTGACCACGGCACAACGCTTGCCAGATTCCGCCAAGCGAATCGCACAGCTCAACCCGGCTAATCCTCCGCCAATCACCACCACATCAAATTGCATCATCCGCCTCCTGTTGGCACTCGCCAGGCGCATCCAAACCACATAAACCTTGATAAACCCAACTGGTGAATTCACTTTCCCGCAGGGCATCGCCCCAGGCAATCGGGCGTACACCTTTCCAGCGCTCATTGAGGAAATGGGAAAGTTGTTCAATAGATTGCTGCGGGGTTGTCACCTTAAAACGCGTCAGTAAACCCGCAGCGCGACAGGCACACAGTTCCCCTTGGCAGGTGCCCATGCCGACACGGGTACGCCGGCGTAAATCGACCAGGTTATTCACCGTCAGCGAGTTCACGGCATAGCGAACTTCCCCGGCGGTGACTGCTTCACACTCACACACCAGGCTGTTATCCAGCCGATTGCCGGACGGCACCAGGCTGGCGAGATCACCATGACGATAGACCGCCGAACCACGGATACTGGCCGGAAGAGAAACCACACTACGCACTGTCTCTTCTGCCGACTGACGAGAACCCGGTAACGCCTCTGTGGCGGTAGTACAAGGCGTATCGACCCCCAGTTTGGCGCACACCTTATCCGTTACCCACTGCGCCATCAGTCGGTAAGTCATCAGTTTACCGCCAGTAATGGTGATAAACCCCTCCAACCCATCGCGCACTGCGTGGTCGAGCAGCACAATGCCTCGGCTGACGCTGCGCCCAGAAGGATCATCATCACAAGCAACCAATGGCCGCACGCCAGCGTAAGCACGCAGAATACGGGTTTGTGCCAATTCAGGTGCCAATAGCGAACCTTCACGGATCAACAGGTCCACTTCCTGCGGCGTGACCACCATATTGTCAATCTGGTCATAATCAATATGCGTCGAGGTGGTACCAATCAGCGAGATGGTATCCCCTGGCACCAGAATGTCGGCATCGGCGGGTTTTCGGCAGCGGTTAATCACCATGTTGTTAATGCGATGCCCCAAGATCAGCAATGCCCCCTTGGCAGGGAACATACGGACACGCAGGTCGGCATACTCGGCAATTTGCTGCCCCCAGATGCCAGCAGCATTCACCACCACCGGCGCATGGATATCATAATGGCGCGCTAATTGATGGTCGAAAACGCGCACGCCGGTCACACGATCAGCTTCACGCAACAACCCCGTCACTTGGTGATAAGTCAGGATCTGTGCGCCATGCTCACGGGCATCGAGCATATTGGCGGCCGTCAAACGGAAAGGATCCACCGTGCCATCCGGCACGCGTACCGCGCCAATCAAGTCAGGATTTGCTGCGGGTTCGAGGTGGCGGGCCAATTGGGGATCAATCGCTTCAGCCTCAATCCCGGCCTGGTGGCAAGCCGAGATAAATTGCTGCTGATACGCCAGTGAATCCTGTGGCAAGGTAATAAACAGGCCATTAGTCGGTTCAATACAGTGATGGGCAATACGCTTAAGGATGCGATTCTCTTCAATGCATTCACGGGCCGATTCACTGTCGGTCACAGCATAACGAGCCCCACTGTGTAACAACCCATGGTTACGCCCTGTAGCCCCGGTAGCAATGTCATGCCGTTCCAATAAAATACAGCGCAATCCCCGTCGCGCGCAGTCACGAGCAATCCCCGCGCCGGTAGCCCCGCCGCCAATGATGATCACTTCCGTTTCAGTCACTGGTGAGTTGTTACTCATCACGCCCCCTAATTCTATGGTCATAGGGCTATTTAGGCATAACCCCAGGAGAATTTGTTTGATAAGGAGCAATAACGAGCAAAAAACGAAAATAAAAAACCACAATAGTGATTCAAATCACGCTAATCACCCCTTGGTCACACTGAAAACGCTAATAAATCACTCAAAAAAACATTAATCGTCATAAATATGTAACAAATGCGCGCCACATCACAGAGAAAAATGCCAGTTTTCACTAGGATGATGCTCGTTATAGAACACTATCCGCTCAATCATCTCCAGGAGATCCGTTTCCTGCTGATGTAATAACTGATAAAGCCATCGGAGGCGCTCATGCTGAGTATATTTAAACCAGCCGCACACATTTCCCGTGTGCCACTCGATAAGGTAGATCCGCTCTACCGTAAGCTGCGCTGGCAAATTTTTATGGGGATTTTCTTTGGTTACGCCGCCTACTATCTGGTGCGTAAAAACTTCACCCTAGCGATGCCGTATCTGGTCGAGCAAGGGTTCAGTCGTGGTGATCTCGGCTTTGCGCTGTCAGGTATTTCCATCGCCTATGGTTTCTCCAAATTTATTATGGGCTCGGTATCTGACCGTTCAAACCCTCGGGTTTTCCTGCCTGCCGGGTTGATCCTCTCCGCCGCTGTGATGTTATTTATGGGTTTTGTGCCTTGGGCTACCTCCAGCATTGCTATCATGTTCGTGCTACTGTTTCTGTGTGGTTGGTTCCAAGGTATGGGCTGGCCGCCTTGTGGTCGTACCATGGTGCACTGGTGGTCACAGAAAGAGCGTGGCGGTATCGTTTCGATATGGAACTGTGCCCATAACGTGGGCGGGGGCTTGCCACCATTGCTGTTCCTGCTCGGTATGGCCTGGTTCAATGACTGGCGTGCTGCACTGTATATGCCTGCGTTTGCCGCGATCCTGGTCGCACTGGTCGCCTTTGCCTTAATGCGTGATACGCCACAATCTTGTGGTTTGCCGCCCATTGAAGAGTACAAAAACGACTATCCAACCGACTACAGCGATAAAGCGGAAGAAGAACTCACTGCCAAGCAAATCTTCATGCAGTATGTCTTGCCTAACAAGTTGTTGTGGTACATCGCCTTCGCCAACGTGTTTGTCTATTTACTGCGTTATGGCATTCTTGACTGGTCGCCAACCTACCTGAAAGAAGTGAAACACTTCACACTGGATAAATCATCCTGGGCCTACTTCCTCTACGAATACGCCGGTATTCCAGGCACCCTGCTGTGTGGCTGGATGTCGGACAAGGTGTTTAAAGGTAACCGTGGTGCCACCGGGGTGTTCTTTATGATCCTGGTCACTATTGCCACCGTTATTTACTGGTTGAACCCGGTGGGCAACCCGGGCATCGATATGGCTTGTATGATCGCCATCGGCTTCCTGATCTACGGCCCAGTGATGTTGATCGGCCTGCACGCCCTCGAGCTGGCACCGAAAAAAGCCGCAGGTACTGCGGCGGGCTTCACCGGTCTGTTCGGTTATCTGGGGGGGTCAGTGATAGCCAGTGCGGTTGTGGGCTACACCGTGGACGCCTTCGGCTGGAATGGCGGTTTTATGGTGTTGATCGGTGGTAGTGTGGGGGCGGTATTGCTGTTACTGCTGACCATGTTCAGTGAGAACAAACACAAGGCAGAACTGGCCGCCAAACGCCATTAACAACATATTTGCATGATTTAAAGGCCGCTTCGCGGCCTTTTTCCTTCCTCTGACAGCAATCAATAAGGAGTACAATGAAATGCGGACTCAAGTTAAAGCCCTGCTAACAGGGATGCTGCTTGTCACCTCAATGGCTACGGCGGTCCAAGCCGCAGAGAAAGTGGTCATTGCTCACCGAGGTGCCAGCGGTTATCTACCGGAACATACGCTACCGGCAAAATCGATGGCTTATGCCATGGGAGCGGATTATCTGGAACAAGATGTGGTCATGACCAAGGATGATAAGCTGATTGTCCTGCACGACCACTACCTGGATCGGGTCACCGATGTCGCGAAAAAATTCCCTGACCGTCACCGTAAAGATGGGCGTTATTATGCCCTCGACTTTACGCTAGCAGAGATTCAGAGCCTGAAGTTTACCGAAGAATTTTTGGTCAAAGATGGCGTTCAGCAGCAGAAGTTCCCTAATCGATTCCCGATGTGGAAGTCCGATTTCCGCATCCATACGCTGCAAGATGAAATTGAGATGATTCAAGGTATGAATCACTCTACCGGCAAAAATGTGGGCATCTATATAGAAACCAAAGCCCCTTGGTTCCACAAAACTGAAGGGAAGGATATCTCCAAAGCTGTATTGGAAGTGCTGAAATCCTACGGTTACACCAAGAAAAGCGATAAGGTCTACTTGCAGAGCTTTGATGCCCCAGACTTGCAACGGGTGAAAAAAGAGCTGCTACCTGCCATGAACATGGACATCAAACTGGTTCAGTTGATCACCAATACTGATGATCAGAAGGTGATCGAAACTATGGAGATCCACCCAGATGGTAGCCTGACCCCCTACAGCTATGACTGGATGCTGAAACCAGGCGGTGCCGCCAAACTGGCTAAATATGCCGATGGTATTGGGCCATGGTATCCCATGATTGTGAAGAGCACTTCAACGCCAGGCCACATTGAGCTGACCACCTTGGCGAAAGAGGCTAAACAGCAAGGCTTGCAGGTCCACCCTTACACCTTCCGTTCTGATCCAGGGCAGGTTCCTCCTTATGCCAAGGATTTCAACGATATGTTGAAAATTTTCTATATCGATGCGGGGGTTGATGGTGTCTTTACCGACTTCCCGGATAAAGCCGTGAAGTTCCTGCAACAACACCAGTTACACCAGTAAACCCAACCAAGCCCCATCCACTCGGGTGGGGCTTCCAGAAAATACTCCCCATAACGTCACTTCAGCTTATGCCGATTCATGGGCTATAAATGCTCGAAATTGGGGAGCAATGACAGTAGCTAGCACGTCGATATTATTTTTTACCAGAGCGAACGGCAGCGCTCCCGTATCAACGTGAGCCAAGAACTGTTGCTGCCGGTAGAGCTGATACTGATATTTCATCTTGGCGAGAATAGTTTCGGCCGAACCGATCATCATGGCATTATCAATAGCCAGCGAATGACGCAGGAAATCAATAGATGTCGAATCAGCACGTAATTCTTTCATCATTCCATTGAAATAAGGGTAGAACTCCTCGACCGCCTGTTCATCACTCTGCGCAGTATGGAACCAACTCGTGGTCGTGATGGGCATCACCTGCATCGAATGGCCAGCTACCACTGCTGCTTGCCGATAAGCATCGATCGCCATTTTAAAGTTGTGAGCACTCCCTGCCAAAGTCGTTATCATCATCGGCAATCCCTTATTTGCAGCACTCAGCGCGCTGTCACTATGGCCACCCACCGCATGCCATATTTTCAATTTCCCATTCATTGGCTGCGGGTAGATCTGCGCATTCACCAACGGTGGGCGAAATTTTCCCTGCCAGTTGATGGGCTGTTGCTGTTCACTTGCTTGATTAATTGCTATCAGCAATTCGAGTTTTTCATCAAACAGAGCCTCATAATCGGCGGGGGAATATCCCAGCAAGCCAAAACCGCCTATACGTGAGCCCCTTCCCACTACGATCTCCGATCGTCCATTCGAAATCAGATCGAGCGTGGCAAAATCTTCAAACACGCGTACCGGATCGAGGGTACTGATCACGCTGACTGAACTCATCAGGGTGATGTTTTTCGTCGCCTGTGCGGCTGCGCCCAATATCACGGTATGTGCCGCACTAACAAAACCCTTCTCATGACTTTCACCAAGAGCATAAATATCAAGACCGACCACTTCAGCCTGTATGGCCATTTCGATTAAATTCCTAACCCGTTCCTGCTCAGTGGATTTTTTACCGGTTATCGGATCAGTCAGATGGGCCCCTATCGATGAGATGCCTATTTTGAAAGGTGATTTGTTGCTATGCATGATTAATTAACCCAACTCTTGTTCTTCTTTTACCCAATAAGTCAGGGGACTGGTTAGTCCCCATTATCATTAGTTATTTGAGCAAACCTAACTGCTTCATAAAGGTGTAGTCATCGTAAAATAACCACTCTTCATCCATTGTTCCTTTATCATTCCAGCGACCGATAGTGGCCATTTCTATTTCAAAGCGTTTGCCGGTTGGCTGAATCACCGTACCATCCGATAAAACCATCGGCTTGGTGAACGTGCCGCGCCATACACCAGTGACTGCAGTATAATTACCCTGACCAATGCGTACATGATGGATAGGGTTTTCAGTATCCGGTGCAAACGCAAAGATTTTCTTTGAACGCTCAAGATGGTCTTTTAAGCCATAAGTCACCGTACCATCGGGATAGTGCACAATAATATCTTCCGCGTGACTTCTATTCATCTCATCCCATTTTTGGTGACTATAGACATTAAAATCCAAGTCATCAAAATTCCTGAGATTTTTTTCTACGTTTTCTCGTTCCGTTTTAAATTCTTTCAATGTTTTGTTGATACGCTCTGGTGCTTTAGCATCAGATGTCGCAGAGAAATCATCAGGTTTATTTTCGGCTGAGAATACTGAGAAACTCATAAGCAGTGCGATAGCAATACCTGACTTTGATTTTATCTTATAACTCATAAAATATAACCTTATTATTTCTATAGATATAATCCATACCCTTTTAATTTCAAGTCGAATATATATTCTTCCTGCGAATAAAATTATTTAGGGTATGGCGAGAATGGCGGATATAAATCAGTTAACCAGTTTGGCCATCATATAAACACCATTTTTATCGTGCGAGGCGATAATCTTATAATCTGCATTGGCTTTTTTTGCCTGAGCAGCTATCTTCGCCTCAGCACTGTCAATAGTAGAGGCTCTTGCAGTGACATTTTGAGCCAAGCTACTGAAAGAAACGAGAGAGGCAGCGGTAAAAAGAACAAAAAATTTAACCTTATTCATGGGAACTCCTTTATAGTAAATATATTATTTATCAAAATAATTACTGCACGAAACAAGGATATCCCAGTTGACCATTCTTAAACATGTTAAATAATTGCCATAGTCTTTCAATAAAATTGATGGTGCCGTAATGATATGATTGAACATACATTTATCCCCACGGCCAGCAATAACATTCGGCATTTGGGTGATATATTGCCAAAATGTGGACTTATTCCCTGCAACGACCCATTATTAAGCCAACCCAATACACAGGTTGAACATGTACTCATCAATGATGATTAACAAGAGGATGGTTCGTGGAGCGTTCAGTATTATTGCATCATCTCAAAACATCATGCTATGCCTTCTCCGCCGTCGTGTTAACGGGTTGGGTCACCGACTCGTTGAACGAGGAGTTGATTTTTAAAACGTTTTTACGCCTGTTGCATCCGGAAGAGGTTGAACGTTATTTACATCCATTTACCGATCTGATCAGCTTTTCCCTCTGGGCTATTCCGTTGGTGTTTACCACGCTGTTGCTGTTATTTGCCTCAGTGATGACATTACATCATGTTAAAAAACCACGCCTTTACCAAATAACGCACAAAAAACCACTCTTGCATGCTCCCCATGTTGCGGGTACCCCGACGCCAGAGCAATTAACCGCTTTTTTGCACACTTACGCCACTGCAGGGAAAATCTCACTACTGGCCCCCCACGCCTTACAGCAAGAATATCAAATGCGACTGGCAAGCATTGAAGAAGCGAACAATATTGATATTCACCTACTAAAAGAAGATGACGACCTGCAAAAAATAGCCATGGAACTTGAGCAGTGGATAAAAAAAGAGGTAAAAAATAGGTTAAATGAACATTTGGGGCCGGTGTTTTTTGATATTACTTACTCATCACCGGTACGCAGCAGCGCCGCTTTATTTTGCAGTCTGGAGCAGGATATAGAGCTGATTCAAGCGACGCCTGACGGAAAAATCGCGTCTTATGACCTGCTCTGCAAGATCCAGGAATAACCTCGGTCTGCCCAGTGAGGCAATCTCAACGCCGACATAATAAGTGCAGGCTATATCTTGATGCTAGTGCTGGCTGAAGGGGAGTTTAACCATGTAACTTGGCACGAAACGAAGGTGCCAATAGATAGTCCATGCACCAGCGGCTTACTTTACCCATCCCATCGGAACGGGCCGCAAAGAAGATCTGCGTAGCATGTTTATGTTCTTGCATCGGCTTTTTAACCAATAAACCCGCATTCAACAGTGGCAGAACCAGATGGTGCGGCACATAACCAATCGCCACGTTGCGCTGAATCAACTCAATGCCCGTCGCAAAGTCGGGGACGAACATCGGCTTTTGCCCTTCTAGCAGCCAAGCCTGCTGCGGCACAAAATTGACCGCGGTATCGCGAATACAAACGGCGGGATACTGGCGCAACTCGGTATTCTGCAGCGGTTGAACCTGTATGGCTAACGGATGCTGTGGCCCAACGACAAAATCCCACTCCAGGTGACCAATAGATTCACTGACGATCCCTTCGGTGCTAGGTACCGCATGAGGGGCACCAATCACCAGGTTAGCCCTTTTACCATATAAGGCATCCCAACAGCCGTTATAGACTTCGGTATCGATAGTCAGACGGGTAGACGGAAATACGCGCTCAAAATCACAGACAAACTCGACGATAGCGGAACGAGGAATAATGTTGTTCACCGCAATCGTTAGTTCTTGTTCCACACCACTGTGGATCAGTGCGGTATTGCGGCGTAAAGCATCCAGGTCATTAAGAATGGTTTTACTGTGTTCGACAAAGTACTCACCCGCCGGAGTGAGTTCGATATAGCGGCCTTTACGCAGCAGGAGTTCAACACCAAAGCTCTCCTCTAGTTTTTTAACCGTGTAACTAATCGCAGAAGGGACTTTATTCAGATGTTCGGCAGCGGTGGTGATGCTCTGGTATTTCGCAACCAGATGTATAACCCGCAATGTCTCATCGGAAATAAACATAATGACTCCCTGAAGTGGCCTGGAGAGGAGAGACTGCCAACCCAAGGTCGGGCAGTCTGCTCATTATGCTGGATTATACCACGCTCACCTAGGCGCTGATGGACTCTTCTTGATTACTGACGGGCTCCCAGGATATTTTTTCACCCTTTCTGATCTGCTGCCAAGTTAACAGACAGAACATCAGCCCAACAATAAAGTAAGCCAGGCTCACTGCCGGGGTGGCATTAAACGCCAGTTTGTGTCCGTGAATAAAGCCGAAAAACGACAGCATTGAGGCGATAAAAGCAAAAACTGCCGCCCAGTTAAAGCGACGGTCAATAACAAACACTGCAATTGCGGCCAACATCAACCCCGCCAACACCGCACCACTGCCCAAGGTCGCCATACCATTAAGCAAAACACCACTGCCGCGCAACTGTTCAGTAAACTGCAGCGTTTTGTCCACACCAGTGGCATTAATTACACTGTTCATCTGGCTATTCGCCCACTCAGCAATATTCGGAATAAACGCTAAAATAATCGCTGGAGCATGGCGTTTCGGTGTCTCTTGGAAAGCCTGGGCACCGATAATCAAGCCGATAAACAATAAAATGGGAATAATCGCCACAAGAGGAATAATGGATAAAAAAACCGCCGTCAAACCGAGGAAGCAGACCAGCGAGATACCAATACCAGTGGCTAACGAATAGCCTACGCATCCCCCGACTGCTTTCCAACCAGGATGGCCAACATAAACCGCCGGCGGGAACGGGGAACCTAAAAATGCCCCCGCAATGGCGCCCATACCATCGGCAATTAATACCGCACGTAGATTATAATTGTCCCCTGCTGCAGAAGCAGACTCAACATTATTAATTACCTCAGTAAAGTTATAAATGCCCAAGGGGACAGCGGTAACCAGCAGTGGCCAGACTTGCGCCATGGGAAGTGACAGCACGTCAGCAGTGAGTATGGGTAAATAGACGCCAAAGTGGTTAAATGACCCACCCACCTTGGACAGATCCATCATATTACTGAAACCAAAAAAGGTCGCTCCCCACGCCAAAGCGGAACCGATAATAATCACCGCCAGACCACCGGGGATGCCGAAAGGCAGACGGACACGCCCCATCCAGGAGATCAGAATAATCATAAAACAGATTAATCCAATCCAAGGGGTTTCATACATCAAAAAACCCGGACGCATGGCGATAAACGTAATGGAAACCCCAGCCAACGCACCTAACATGGCGGCTCTTGGGGTATATTTACGAATTGTCGGGCCAATAAAAGCACCCAGTAGCACAATGCACCCCACCAACAGTGCCCATACCATACCCAGGATCCAGCTTAATATGGGATTACCGGTGCTAATGTAGGTCGGCAACATCACCATAAAAACCACAATAAACATTTGCGGTACGCTAGGCCCATAAGGCAGTGCGGTTACGGTATTTCTCTTTTCAACTTTGGCTTTCTGGTAGGCAATGTAGGTATAAAAAAGGTTACCTATCAGTAGAGCAATCCCTAACGCAGGTAAAATACGGCTGTAAACATTAACCTCGGGTATTTTAACGACATAGAGGCATAACCCGGTTAACACCAAGGTATTGACTAATATATTGGTAAACAGACCAAAAAATGCATTTAAATCACCAACACTCCACAATTTTGGTTTAAATTTTTCCACCTGCATGCTACCTGTCTCCGACAATAAACACGAAAAATTCTTATTTGATGGGGATTTGTTAGGCAAAGCATAGACTGACTCACCAGTGCCAACCCTATCTCCCACCGATCGTCTAATTGCAGAGATGTTGACTAGGTGATGAGTCCCTTCCGTGGGACTCGTACCGTTGTCGCCTTGCGGCAACTTGGGTCTTTAGATTACTTTTTCTGGCTCAGTCGACTTAACAGGATATACCCCAAACAAGCCACCAGAATTGAATCCACTGAAGGGATGGTCGTCAAGGTAAACATGTTATTGACGGTCATAAAACCTACCGCAGAACCGGCAGCCCAGGCGACAAATGTCAGCAGTTTAACCTGTGGTTCTGTCGTCAGCACTGTTTCCTGATAGCCATTACGGCGATAGAGGAAAAAGTCGGCGACATAGATACCGGCCACAGGCGGGGTGGCAATACCCAAGAATAACAGGAATGGAATAAACCAGGCCATGATATCCATGCTACCTACAATCGCCGCCAGCACCCCTAATACCAGTGTGATCTGCCATTTAGGGAAACGGGTGAACAAGGTTGATACCACCAGCGTACCCTGGAACATATTCCCCGCGTTACCGGTAATGCAAGCAAAGACCAGCAACAGCGCCGCAGGCAATACTGCACCGAATACCGCCATCGCGGCCAGCAACGACCCTTGACCACTCAAGGCGCTAGGTGTCGCCCCCACCCAATACAGTAGTGGATAGGCCACCAGAAAGGTGATAATTGCCCCAATCAGAGCATGCTTGCGGTTATGCACAAAGCTACCAAAATCCGGTAGGGTTGCCACCAGCACAATAATCGTCCCCACCACGGTAGAGACCGCCACACCAGTATCCATGCTGGCTAAACGCTCACCCAGTTCAACCTGCCCGTGGGTAGCAACATACAGGATATAGCACAGCACCAGGGCAATAATCGGTACAGCAATTTGCGCCACTTTACCCAAGACAGCAAAACCAAAGGCGGTAGAAGCGACAAAAATACAGCACCCGACCACCACCAACAGGGGCACTGGCAGGACCAGGCCATACTGTGCCAACAAATCATGCACCGAATGGCCGAACATATTGGCGGTGACGGCAATCCAACCAAACAAACTGATGGCCATCAGAATATTGATAGCCACCGCACCACGCTCACCAAAAGAGTATTTCACAATGCCGTAGGTTGGCAGACGCGCCTTTTCACCCACACAAATGGTGATAGCAGAGAGTATCGCCAGGATCAGGCCGCCCAATGCCACCACACTGATCAACTCCGTGCGGGATAACTGATTACCCAGGCTGGAAGAAGAAAGCAGTACCGGAGTGACCGCAATACCCAACAGGATCATCGCAATATGAAATCCCGATGCGGTGTTGAGGTTTTCCTCTGTTTTACGCATATATTACTCCTCGTGAATATACCCGATGAACGCCAAACCGCATGGCTCCCCAGCAACCAGCTGAAGCCAGCCACTGGGGTGAAATGCCACTTGAAACCGGGTATATAAGGCTAAGACTTAGCCAGTAAAGGTTTCACCGGTATACTGACGCCAGCCACCATGTTCGGTAATTTCCTTTTGCCCTTCCAGCAGCCAAGGTTCGGCTAATACCCCGAGCACCACACTGCCATCCTGCAATTTCACTTTACCAATCGACAACCCTTCAGGTTCGCTCAGTAATAGGGTGGCAAATGAAGCCATCGGCAGTTCCCACAGCTCTAGCGGAACAGAAATCCCCCCTTCCATCACCCGGATCATCCCTGGATGACGATCATTAATGCTCCACAAACGGTAATGGGCATCGGTTTGATCTTCACGAACAAAAACACCGCCGGCGGCAATCATATTGCCGTTCAATTCCAAACCACGCATCAAAGTGCCATTTACGGCAACCAAAGTCGTCTGGCTCATCGTTCTTTCCTTTCCTGTTAGGGCTTAATCCAAGTGCCGGTCTGGTGATTCAGTGCGGCTTTAATGGCTTGAGGGCTGGTGATCAAGCCCTGGCCGGTTTTTCCTTGTTGCTTGCTGTTCATCACAAAACGCAGAATCGCTTCCACCTTCGGCTGCATACTACCGGCACCAAACTGCCCTTGCTGCAACAAATCCTGTGCCTGTTCAATGCTTAACGCATCCAACCACTGCTGTTGTGGCGTACCGAAATTAATTGCTACCTGTTCGACCCCAGTAGGGATCATCAGCAAGTCTGCGCCCAGTTGTTCAGCCAGCAGTGCAGAAGCCAGATCTTTATCGATCACCGCTTCCACGCCACGCAGTTGTTGGTGTTCATCCTGCACCACCGGGATACCGCCGCCGCCACAGGCGATAACAATACAGCCCTGCGCCAACAGTTGAGCAATCACCTCCCGCTCGATAATCTCCAGTGGCATCGGTGACGCTACGGTACGCCGCCAACCACGGCCCGCATCTTCCATCACCGTCCAGCCCAACTTCTGCTGGCGCTCCAATGCAGTCTGGTGATCAAAAAAGGCGCCTACTGGCTTGCTCGGGTTCTGGAAGGCCGCATCATCGGCGCTCACCAGAGTTTGCGTGACCAAAGCCACTACCGGCCGTTGGATACCGCGACGTAGCAATTCGTTATGCAGCGCTTTCTGGAACATGTAACCAATGGCACCCTGGGTATCACCCACGGCATAATCCAGTGGAACTGGTGCAACTTCTTCCGCAGCCAGTTCTGAGCGGCGCAGAATAAAGCCTACCTGTGGTCCATTACCATGAGTCAATACCAGATCCCAACCGGCCTCGATCATCTCGACAACATGCCCCACCGTTTCCATCACGGCCTGATACTGGTCTGGGATGCTGTTATGTTGGTCGTCCTGGATCAGTGCGTTACCACCAACAGCAACCACCGCTAAAGGTCTGCTCATACTGATTCTCCTGCTGGCAACGTTTGCGCCAATGCTTCAATGGCTTCAACAAAACACGACATTGGTGCAGTAGTAATCCCGGCGCCAATCTGCCCAACCCCGGCTTCTTTATGGGCGATTCCGGTGTTAATTACTGGCAGAATCTGACGATCGGCCACTTTACGCGCATCAATACCCGCCGCTGTCGGCGCAAAATTCAAGGCTGGCAACGTAAAGGCTGGGTTAGCCCCAATGGTGATAAACTGCATACGACGGCTGTTATTGGTGGCATCTGCTGGCGTACCACCAACAAATTTCACGATGGCTGGTGAAGACGCCATGGCAAAACCGCCGACCCCAGCAGTTTCAGTAATCGCGCTATCCCCCAAATCAGCCGCAGCGTCATCAACGCCATAACCTGGGAAGAACAGCCCTTCCACGGCGTTGGCCGGTGCCTGGAACCAGCGGTCACCGGTACCGGATAAACGGATACCAAAGTTGACACCATTACGTGCCATCACGGTGACCATTGAGCTGTAAGGCACGCCTGTGGCCGCATCCATCATGGCTTTACAAGCCGCCATGGATAGGTTGAGGAAGAAGTGATCATTACCGGTAATAAATGCCACCACGCGCTGCAACGTTTCTACCGGCAGGTTGCAAGTCAGTAATGCCGGTACCAGACGCTTAATCAGCAAACCTGTGGCTGCGGAGTTACGGTTATGAACCTCATCCCCCATATGCAGGGCTTGCGCCATCAGTGGTTTCAATTCCAACTCACCAATCTGACGAACGGCCGCTTTTAACGCTGGAGCCAGTTCTTGCTTCATCCACTGCAAACGCTGCAACACTTCATCATTGTTGGCACCAAAGCGCAGGACTTTACCCAACCCTTCATTGAAGTTGCTAAACGCGCGCTGGCCATTGGTTTTATTCTCAATCACCCAGACTGGCATGGATGGGCTGATGATACCCGCCATCGGGCCCACAGCCTGGTGATGATGGCAAGGCTCCAGAGCCACTTTACCGTCTAGCACCAAACGTTCAGCCGCCTGATGATCGTTAGCCCATCCCTCAAACAGGATCGCACCAATGATCGCGCCTTTCACCGGGCCGCACATATCTGGCCAGGCAATCGGTGGCCCAGAATGCAGGATCAACTTACGCTCGGCCATCGCCGGGATAGCCTCCGCCGCACTCATTACGTCAATCAGTACCGGTTGAGCGCTCAGGTAACGCTCAAAAGCGATCTGGTTAGCTTGTTCAACCAGCGGATGACGGACCAATGCCGCCAGGTCCAGACCGGCCTGAATATTACCCATTGCAGGTGGCTGCCATTGCAACGCAACCACATCACCTTGGGCTTGTTTTAAGTTATCGGCAAAACCGGCCAGCCCGGCGTTAACCACTTTCAATGGCTGTTGAAATAATGGGTTCATGCTGTTTCTCCGTTTTTCTCAGCCTGAATACGAGCCACCAGGCTAGCCCACAACGCCGCCTGGGCATTGCAACCAGCAACCAGTACACCTGCCTCACGCAGTGCAGCAACTTGACGTGAACGCTGTTGGGGATCGGCTTCTGTTCCACAGACATGGGCAATCAGTAACGGGCCATTGCTGCTGTGATGTTTAGCTAGTAAAGCCAGCAGTTCAGTAGCAGGATCAGCGGCGGCGCCATAACCCAAGACCAGATCAAACAGCACCACGGCAGTCTCTGGATCATTCAGTTCCTGCTCGATACGCTGGTTACGCAGGGTAGGGTCGATCATCGGGTGTGGTCTGCCTCGGGTGAAATCATCATCACCCATATCGATCAAGGTATGCCCTTCACTACGCCAGATATCTGCTAAACGAGTGTTGCCTTTAACAGGCGTATTGGATGCGGCAATAAAGCCTTGCTGTTGGCATAGCAACTGACCTTCATAACAGAAGGTTCCACCGGCGAAGACGCCACGGATAGCCCAACGGGAAGCCGCTAAGTCTCCAATGACTGACTCCAGGATCTCAATATCCTGCTGTGGAATACGAGTGACTGAATCAGGTACTGCGGTGCCATTAGCCAGTGCCACGGCAATGCCAGCTGCATCAGCCAATGTGGCGGCGGCAGTCACCCCTGGACGGGTGATATCTTCCGCTGCAGCACCCAGGAAGTTCACCACTACTGGCTTGCCACAAGCCTGGGCACGCTCAAGAATGCGTTCTGCTACTGGACGAGCAGGTGGCTTGGAGATCAGAACAATCACCTGAGTTGCCGGATCCGCAGCCAGCGCTTGCAAGCCGTGCAACATGGAAATCCCGCCGATCTCTTCATGCAAATCGTGCCCACCGGTACCTAGTGCCTGGGAAATCCCCGCACCAAGCTGATCAATACGGCAGCTCACTTCCTGCAAGCCGGTGCCTGAAGCCCCAACAATGCCAATCGAGCCACCTTTCACAACGTTAGCAAAACCCAGTGGTAACCCATTGATAATGGCAGTGCCACAATCCGGGCCCATCACCAGGCGGTTTTTACGCTGCGCCAACAGTTTGATCTGTTTTTCCTGCTCCAGGCTAACGTTGTCACTGAACAACATCACGTTCATATCCAGATGCAGCGCCTTGATAGCTTCAGCCGCCGCATAATCCCCAGGCACGGAAATCAGCGCCAGATTAATGTCCGGCTGTTGTTCCGCTGCCATTTCGAGACTCACCAAGGTCGGTGCACGCAAGCCGTCCGAGTTGCTTTCCTTTGGCTTGCTATTAAGTCGTTGGTGGGCAATTTCCAGCGCCTCACGGCAAGCGTCTTCTTCGCCACGCACCGCAATAATCAGATCGTTTGGCCCGGCCTTGCAGCCATCATCCAAACCGGCGTCACGTAGTTGGCTAAGGTTGGTTTCCGTCCCCATGACGACGGAGGCCTGTTCAATACCAGGGAGTTTGCTGATCTGTGCAGAAATCTGCATCAGCGAAACCGAGTCCTGATAAAGATTGGCAAAAACTTTATGCATTACACTCATCGCATTTACCTGTTCGAGGTTTGCCCGTCACTGGTGTTCGGGCGGAAGGGTTCTTGACTGAAAACAATGATTTTCAGCCTATTAAAACCAGAAAATTGGGATCCGAGTTGATTCAAGCTATCGGCAATCTCCCTGCCACTTGAACCGCTCTACCATTTGAATCTCTCTACCACTTGAATAACAAAGAAAAGAGTTGATACTCGCAATAACCTGAGTTGCAGGAGGGGGAGCAAGGCCGCAGGCTGCCAGTCACAGGAATAAACCATGAACCTGGTGCGAACGGCTGTCGCCAACGCAGATGCAGCTTACCCTATTACGAGTATCTTGCCGGGCTCAGAGTGAGCGTTGCCATGCTGTCAAAGCGTGTCACATGCCGGCTAATCCATTAAGAAATGCCGGAAACACCGCGACTGTCATGGGTTTCTCACCCGAATCCGGCGGTACTACCCACGATACCCCGGCTCACTCAAGTTACCGCGGACAAGCCGGCCACTTGAGTGATAATGGGTATCTATAGGCTTATTTTTGCAAGCCAGCCACAATAGCGTTGGCATCACTGACCCAGCCAAAAATTGCGCCCTGGGCTTTGATCATTTCCAATGCGTATTTCTGGAACTCTGGGAAATAAGAACCGACACAATCTTGAGGAATAATACATTCGTAGCCACGGTCATTGGCTTCACGTACGGTGGTATTCACGCACACTTCGGTGGTCACACCGCAGACAATCAATGTCTTGATGCCATGATTTTGCAGGATCAAATGCAGGTCGGTCTGGTAGAACGCGCCTTTGCCTGGCTTATCAATCACTGGCTCGCCTGCCTGTGGGTAGAGTTCAGGAATAATGTCATGGCCCGCTTCACCGCGTACCAGAATGCGCCCCATCGGGCCATGGGTACCAATAAAGGTTTGACCGCCACGGGTCAATTTGGCTGGTGGGCAGTCGCTCAGATCGGCACGATGACCTTCACGCGTATGGATCACCAACAAACCCTGGCTGCGAGCGGCATCGAGGACACGTTTACAAGGTTCAATGGCGCTGCGAACGAAAGAAACATCGTTACCCAGTGCTTCACCAAAGCCACCAGGTTCAACAAAATCTCTTTGCATATCAATCATCACCAGTGCGGTGCTGGCAGGGTCAAAGGGTAGATCGAAGGGTTCTGCATGAAAAACTTGCTGAGTCATGACACATCTCCTACATCGTTGAGATTTCTGGCCTTGAGGCCGACAATTTTGATAGGTAATTTTCAGTATAGTAGGGGGATCAACGGGGGATTTGACAGACAAACGATTTCGCCTGCAGCAACGAAATTTTTGCAACAGACAACCGTATAGAGGATTAATGTGAGATTACTGCAAGTTAGTGCTTTTAATTGCAATTAAATTGATGATAAATCGGCGCTACATATAAAAAAATTGTTTATGAAATGTGCGCTGAATCGCTGAAATCGTATAAAAAAGAGTAAATACCCATACTTTTTTAGGGGCATTTTATTTGCAGGACAGAAACAGCCGGTGTTTTTGCCCTGCAACTTGAATTAAGACCCGCCCCACGCGCAGTGACGTTAACCCAGGAACATCTTGCGCAGATAATGCGGTACTGCGTCATCGGCATTAGAGCCAATCACGTCACGGTCGGGCAAGGTCTCTTTCAGCCGTTGGTGAGCATTTTGCATGATGCAACCTTTACCCGCCATCAACAACATTTCCAGGTCATTCATTCCGTCGCCAAAGGCGATACACTCCTTAAGGGAATAACCAACAATCTTGGCAACAGCCTCCAGCGCATGACCTTTCGACACGCCACCAGCCATCACCTCCAGGCAGTTAGACAGTGAGAAACTGACGTTAACCCGATCACCCCAACGTGCGTTAATGGCATCTTCCAGTAACATCAATGGGCCGTGATCAGCACAAGTAAAGTACACCTTGCACACACCGTCAGTTTCCAACAAACCTGGCTCAAACACTTGATACCTAAAGACGGATTCTTGGAAAAACTCTTCCTGTTCCGGGCTTTCACGATTCACAAACCAGTCGTCATTACGGAAAACGTTGGTCAGAATGTCTGGGTTGTTATGGACAATGTTATAGAGATCGTGAGCAATATCTTCGTCCAGGTTATGGCTGAAGATCAATTCCCCTTCGGTGTTGTGCACTCGCGCACCGTTGGAAGTAATCATAAATGCACTGATGCCCAGGCTATCGCGGATTTGCGAAACGTCGATATGATGACGACCCGTGGCAAAAACAAAATGTACACCGCGCTGCGTCAATAGCTGCAGAGTCTCTTTGGCGTAAGGGGTCAAGGTATGGTCTGGGGATAGCAGCGTGCCATCTAAATCAGAAGCGACGACGTGATACATAGCAATATGTTTTAACCTCTAGTGTATTGGCGGTAGCAACAGTACTACCTAATAATGAGCAAAGAAACGCAGGATTGCGCCCAGTGCTTCGGCACGCATCGCGTCCTGTTCAAACAGGATCTCATGACGAGCGCCCTGGATAATCCACGGTTTGCCCCCTTCGCAAGGGTGCCCCGCATCGGATAACGCCTGACAAAAAGCCCGATGAGAACGGTTGTCTACCACCCGTTCCTCACTGGCTTGCAATAATAGGAGCGGTGTGGTTATTTTAGCGGCTTCGGCAATAATTTGCTGCCCAGCCTGAATACTTTCCCTCACCCAATGATAAGTAGGGCCCCCAATCTGGATTTCCGGGTAATCGGCATAATAGTGCAGGTTACGGCGGTAACGCTCACGGCTATGGGTCAGTGGGTTCACCACATAAGGGAGTGGTCGCCAACGCCCGGTGCCTACCGCATAATAATCACGCATCGAAGGGTGATTCTCTGCCCAGTTCAGAATCGGGGTAGCCAGCCACCTTGGCATGGGCAAAGCAATACCAAACATCGGTGCACAGAGCGCCGCTGCAGCAAATGCCTGGGGTTCACGGGCCAGAAACTGTGCCAGGATCGCCGCCCCCATGGAGTGAGCCAAGGCAAAATAGTGCTGATAACCATAAGGTTCGACTTGTTGATGATAAAACTGAGCAAAGTCATCGACATAATCAGCAAAATTGACCACATGACCACGGTGTCTATCGGTGAGTATACGCCCGGAACGCCCCTGACCACGGTGATCCAGGATCATGACATCATAACCTTGGTGAAACAGGTCATAAGCCACTTCCTCATATTTGAGATAACTCTCGATACGGCCAGGGCTAATCACCACCACTCGCTGATGTGCCGGTGAACTCAGCCGGACAAAGCGGATAGGAACCCCGGCGACACCAATAAATTCACCTTCCACCCGTTGCTGCCAAAAATCCAGCAATGGCCCGGTAGCAAAAGCAGAGAACTGCTCTTCACGGTTTAACCATTGGGTATCACTGAGCGTCAACATCGTCATTACTGGCCTTCTATACTCGTCACCAATGAAGCTGCAGCGGTGTTGGCTGCACGCCCTCACCCCGGTCACATAGTTATCTATGCTCCCGGGGACTCACGCCTTGGCCGCCTGCCTGCAACCTCATTGAACTTGAGTATACGTTGCAGCTAGCCGATACAAAAACCGGCTCAAGATTAATTACACTATACCCAAAATAATTCGAATTGCTTTACAAACCGCTGAGCTTTTGAACAGCGCTGGCGCTGTCTCCAATAGGGGCGAACCTCATGGACGAAGCGAGTAACGGCAGGCAACACCCAAGCAATTTGCAGGATGAGGGATATATCGCTTGAAAAGCAATGGGTATAACTTATTGTGTCACAAATCAGCCCCAAGTTCATGCAAGTTGCTGCCGGAATATCAGCCAGTCACACCGTTCCGCTAGTTTGCAAACCATGGAAGAACACATTCAGGAAGCCTGACAATGACCTTAGACTGGTGGTTAACCTATCTGCTGACAACCCTGATCCTGAGCCTTTCCCCCGGTTCAGGAGCCATCAACACCATGAGCACTGGTATCAGCCACGGTTATCGTGGGGCGGTAGCCTCCATTGCTGGGTTGCAACTGGGGTTGTGCATTCATATTGTCTTGGTGGGGGTTGGCCTGGGGGCGATAGTTTCCCAATCGCTGCTGGCATTTGAACTGCTGAAATGGCTGGGGGTGGTCTATCTGATGTGGTTAGGTATTCAGCAGTGGCGATCCGCTGGTGCTCTGGATTTACACACGTTGGCAGGCACCCTGCCACGCCGCCACCTGTTTCGCCGTGCCGTGCTGGTGAATCTGTCCAATCCTAAAAGTATTGTGTTTCTCGCGGCGCTCTTCCCGCAATTTATCATCCCTAACCAACCACAATTAGCGCAGTATCTCATACTCGGGATCACCAGTGTGGTGGTGGATATTATCGTCATGACGGGTTATGCCACGCTGGCCACCCGGATTGCCCGTTGGCTGAAAACACCGCGACAAATGCAATTACTAAACCGCATTTTCGGTTCACTGTTTATTCTGGTGGCGGGGTTATTAGCCACCGCCCACAAGGCATAAGGCGACCGGCAGAACCTAGCCTGGTTAACGGGTAAAGATCAGATGCACACCAAAACCGGTGAACAATACCCCGGCCAGGCCATCAACCCACTTCACCATGCGCTGATAACCTCGGCGCATCTTAGGCAAGGCGAATACCACCGCCACCAAACTAAACCAAACCAAGGTTTCAACGGTGATCAAGGTGAATAATCCCCAACGCGCACCGGCACCCACCTCTTCCCCAACAAACAGCGAGAACACGCTACCAAAATAAATTACCGCTTTCGGGTTGGAAAGGTTAGTCAACAAACCACGGATAAAACTGCGCCCAGGTTTCGCTAATACCACTTTCCCCTCGGTTGATTCACAGGGGTGCAGATGGTGGTTACGGGCTGAGCGCAACAGTTGCCACCCCATCCAACACAGATATATGCCCCCCGCCACCATAATAATCTGATGCAACCACGCCATTTTCTGCAGGATCAGGTTCAAGCCCAGTAATGCCACACCAGCCCAAACCATGACGCCGAGAGTAATACCCACTACCCCCAGCATCGCCTCACGGCGCGAACGACTGACTGCAGTTTGAGACACAAAAAAGAAATCCGGCCCTGGACTGATTAACGCCACCAGATGTAGCAGTGCTATCTTCAAAAACAGTATCGACATGCTTGTAGGTCCTTATCTATCTTCATCATCGAGATGCTCGCGGATCACCGCCATAAAAGGGGTCCCAAAACGTTCCAGTTTGCGTTGACCAACACCGTTAACACTCAACAGTTCGCTGGCGTTGATCGGCATCTGCTCCGCCATCTCCAGCAGAGTCGCATCATTGAACACCACATAAGGCGGGATATTCTCTTCATCGGCAATGGATTTACGCAGCTTGCGCAATTTGGCAAATAGCTTGCGATCATAATTGCCGCCATAGGATTTCTGGTTGGCACTACTACGCAATTTAATACGCTGAATTCTTGGCACCGCCAGTTGCAAAGGCAGTTCACCACGCAGTATTGGGCGCGCGGCTTCCGTCAGTTGCAGCGCCGAATACATAGCAATATTCTGCGTAATAAAACCCAGATGAATCAGTTGGCGCAGAACACTGGTCCAGTGCTCAGTAGTTTGATCGCGGCCAATCCCATACACCGGCAGCTTTTCATGGCCAAATTCGCGGATGCGCTGGTTATTGGCACCGCGCAAGACTTCCACCACATAAGCAATACCAAAGCGTTGCCCAACACGGCCTATCACCGACAAAGCCTTGCGCGCATCCTCAAGGCCATCATAACGCTTAGGGGGATCAAGGCAGATATCACAGTTGCCACAGGCTTGCTGACGGCCTTCACCAAAGTAATTCAACAGCACCAAACGGCGGCAGGTTTGTGCCTCCGCAAAGGCCCCCATGGCATTGAGCTTATGGCGTTCGATATCCAACTGCGCACCTGCCGGTTTCTCTTCCAGACAGCGACGCAGCCAGGCCATATCGGCCGGGTCATACAACAGCACCGCTTCTGCCGGTAAACCATCACGCCCTGCACGCCCCGTTTCCTGATAATAGGACTCGATGTTGCGCGGTATATCAAAGTGCACCACAAAGCGCACATTAGGCTTGTTAATCCCCATGCCAAAAGCCACCGTTGCGACTACCACCTGCAAGTCATCACGTTGAAAGGCTTCCTGCACTTGAGAACGACGGGCGTTATCCAAACCGGCATGATAAGCCGCCACACTCAGCCCTCGGCTCTGCAAGCGGGCGGCAGTGTCTTCCACCTTAGCGCGGCTATTACAGTAAATAATGCCACTTTTGCCCCGCTGGTCTTGCACCAGACGCCATAGCTGGTCGAACGGTTTGAACTTCTCCACCAACGTGTAGCGGATATTAGGGCGATCAAAACTGCTGATCTGGATCAGCGGGTCCTGTAACGACAGTAAACGGACAATATCCCGCCGGGTGGCTTCATCCGCCGTGGCAGTCAACGCCAACACCGGCATGGTAGGAAAACGTTGTTTCAACTGGCCTAGCGCCCGATACTCCGGGCGGAAATCATGCCCCCACTGAGAGATGCAGTGTGCTTCATCCACTGCCAGTAATGCGGGTGGGCAATGTTCCAGTAACTCAAAGAAACTGTCCATCACCAGCCGTTCAGGGGCAACATAGAGCAATTTGATCTTGCCGCTACGGCAATTTGCCATCACTTCCCACTGCTGCTCACGGGTTTGTGTCGAGTTATAACACGCGGCTGCCACGCCATAGGCGAGCAGTTGATCAACCTGATCTTTCATCAATGAAATTAATGGGGAGACCACCAGCGTCAACCCATCCATCACCAGCGCCGGAATTTGATAACACAATGACTTACCCCCGCCAGTGGGCATTACGACCAGGCAATCCTGACCCGCAATGGTGGCGTTGATAATCGTTTGTTGACCCGGACGGAACTGCTGATAGCCGAAGGTATTACGCAACACCTGCTCTGCTAGCAACTCTTTGTTTATCACTGCTGCGGTTGACACACCCTTCCCCATTTAAACACGACAGCAGTACCCAGTTTGGCACTGCCATCCGCACCACAAAATTACATAATATCGTTAAGCATGACACCAACACCAAACCGTGTCTGTTTGAAGTTGTAATCAATCATCGATTCGCCATAACCACTGAACAGCTGAGTATAGAAACGCACATGAGAGGTGATAGGGTAACTCCAGCCCAGCTCCGCACCACCAAAACCGGTATTCCAGTTATAGTGGCTATTAACACTGACCACACTTTGCCCCAGGGCATAACCTACTTTTAGCCGGTAATACCCCATATACTTGGTGATATCGGGATTATCGTCATTACTATCACTTTCAGAAACACGGAACCAGGGCTTGATATCTACCTGCCAATTGCCGTTCTGCGCCATCAAACGTGCATAACCGCGGTTCCAACTACGGGACGTGGGATCTTCACGGCCATTGGACTGATGGTTAAAACCCACTTCAATATCGCGCAACGTCCAACCAGCAAACTGGTAATCGGTGGCCCAGCCAAGGAAAATTTGGGGTTCATAGTTAGTTTCACGAAACGGCGCTGACTCCTCACTATTAGAAAGTTGCCACCAGGAACGCTGAGTATAGGAAGCCCCCAATAAGGAATTCTCACCGAGAATACCGTTCCAGATGGGAAAGGCCAGACTAATCTGGAATTTAACCTCATCTTTTTTGGCATTTTGCGACCAACTATAGGATTCTATTGCCTCTTTATTGAGGTCACTGGTATCGGTGTAAATGATATAATTAGGTTCATAAGAATAAAAAGTGAATGGCCCATCATAATGCTGCAACATATTGCTAATAATGCTGCCACGAACCGCGGATGTATTCAGATTCTTTTGCTCAGAAGCCTCATTGGCCGATACGGCTAATGGTGCCAACAACAGCGCCATCAACGCAACAGACATAACGCGCATGATTTGCTCACTCCAGAAATATTAAGAAAAGTTGTGATAAAAACGGATTATTTTACACACAAATCATAGGCGCTGTCCCTTGCTTAATTGCTGATGGTGTCAATGGGCATCCGGTTATGAGCCATTAACTCGTTATGCCGATCATCATTACTGGGCATGTAGCATAAGAAATGCCGCCTTAACCGGATAATCAGTAAAGATGTTGAACATTTTAGTAGATGATATGTTTAGGTGGGACTAGAAAGAAACAAAAAAAGCATAGAATTAACAAGTGAGCAACACGGATTGGCGAATGCGCCCAGCAACCCTATTCCTCTGAAGGTAATAACCATGTCGCATACCCCGATGACCGTGGAAGCCACGCGTCAGAAGATCAGTGAGATTTTTGTCTATCACATGCCATTTAATCGTGAATTGGGGTTGGAATTGCGCCACTTTGACGACGACTATGTGGAGTTGACCTTTATCAATCAACACAAGCTGGTGGGTAATGCCGCACAAAATATCCTGCATGGTGGGGTGATCGCCTCAGTGCTGGATGTTGCCGCCGGATTGGTCTGTGTCGGCAATGTTCTGATACGCCAAGATCCGCTGTTCGAAGAAGAACTGTTGGCCCGCTTGGCGCGCATGGGAACTATCGATCTGCGCGTTGACTATTTGCGCCCTGGCCGTGGTGAGCACTTTATTGCCGCCGCCAGCGTGCTGCGTAGCGGTAATAAAGTGTCAGTGGCGCGCGTTGAACTGCATAATCACGACGGCGTGCATATCGCCAGCGCAACGGCTACCTATCTGGTGGGATAACAGCGGGGCAATATGCTCTGTGCCAAACATTGCCCCACTGCCCTGCTGTTGATAGCTGGCATCAATAGGCCCAACTGGAAACAGACTTTGTAACAACATAACTGTATGTAGATCACAAAATCGGGACACGCTCGGTTAACTACAGTAAAATCTCTGTATCTCAGTTCCTACCCGGTACTCCTTATGGATGCAAACCAGACGCGGCAGGGCATCTTATTTGCTCTGGCCGCTTATTTTATTTGGGGCATTGCCCCGGTCTATTTCAAGTTGATCCAACAAGTACCTGCTGATGAGATCCTGACCCATCGGGTGATTTGGTCATTTTTGTTTATGTTGGTGCTGATATCGCTGGGCCGTCACTGGCCAAAAGTACGAGCGGCATGTCGTAATCCCAAAAAGCTACTCTTACTGGCCGTGACTGCGGTCTTGGTGGGGGGCAACTGGCTACTGTTTATTTGGGCGGTGAATAACCACCATATGCTGGAAGCGAGCCTAGGCTATTTTATCAATCCGTTAGTGAATATCCTGCTCGGGATGTTGTTCTTGGGGGAGCGATTTCGCCGTATGCAATGGTTCGCCGTCGCGTTGGCATTTACCGGAGTGCTGGTGCAATTGTGGCAGTTCGGTTCACTGCCCATCGTCGCTCTGGGGCTGGCTTTCAGCTTTGCCTTTTATGGGCTGTTACGCAAAAAAATCGCTATTGATGCGCAAACCGGTATGTTGGTTGAAACGTTGTGGTTACTGCCCGTCGCCGCCATCTACCTGTTTCTGATTGCCGACAGCCCCACCAGTCAGCTCAGTAACAACCCTTGGTCACTAAATCTATTACTGGTGGCTGCCGGGATTATCACCACCGTACCACTGCTGTTCTTTACGGCGGCAGCAACCCGGTTGCGTCTTTCAACCCTTGGGTTCTTTCAATACCTTGGCCCAACCATGATGTTCCTATTGGCTACCACCTTCTACGGCGAAACGATCGGCCTGGATAAATTGGTCACCTTCGGCTTTATCTGGGCGGCGTTAGGGCTGTTCACCCTTGATGCACTCTATACCCGTCGCCAATAAAGCTGCAGCGGTGTTGGCATTCCTCACTCACCCCAGTCACTTGGTAGGCCAAGCTCCTGGGGATTCGCTGCGTCGCCGCCTACCTGCAACTTCATTGAACTTGGGTATCTACCCAGCGGATATTACGTTGATTGCTCAGGCAAGGCGCGGTTGGAAATAAACCGCGCCATTGCCGGGCCCGTCAACAAAATAGTGAACAAACGCAGTGTCTGCATGGCCATCACAAACGTGATGTCGACCCGGCTACCTGCGGCAATAATGGCCACGGTATCCAACCCTCCAGGGCTGGTTGCCAGATAAGCAGTTAATAGGTCGACAGGCAAAAATAGGGTTAACATCCATGCCAGTCCGCCACAAAACAGCATCAAGGCGATAATCGACACCACTATTTGTGGCAAAGTACGCAAGGCCAACAGGAAGATTGGCCGGGTAAAACGCAGCCCCACACTCCAGCCAATGACCGTATAAGCCAACGCCAACAACCATTCCGGCACCTGCAACATCATGGTGCCGCTAGAGTGTAATGCAGCCCCCAGGATCATTGGCAACATCAGTGCACCAGAGGGAATACGCAAGCGTGGCCCCAGCCAAATACCCGCCACAGCAATCCCTACCGTGCCCAGAAAATTCCAATGCAATGCTGGGAACCATTCAACTACCACACTGCCTTGTCCTGCCTCACTCCCCAAGCTAATACGCACCACCATTGCCGCTGCCGTCGCCACAAACAGCACCCGCAGATATTGCATAAAGGCAACCAGACGGACATCGGCACCAAAATCCCCGGCCATCGCCACCATCGCCGAAGCCCCGCCGGGTGAAGTTCCCCAAGCGCCGGTCGGCCCCGGTAACCCGCTAAAGCGCATCAGACACCAGCCAGCAAACCCGCTTGCCAACAGCGTAGAGAGCAAAACCAGTAACACCAGTGGCCAATCTTTCAGTAATGGCGTCAGAATATCGAGAGACAGGCTTTGAGCAATCATGCAGCCTAACACGGCTTGTGAAACAACAAAGTAATGGGTGGGAACACGGGCCGATGCCCCCAGCAGGCCCATCACGACGCCAACGATCATCGGCCCCAACAACAGAGCAGCGGGAAAGTGGAAACGTTGCAGTAACCCTCCCAATACCAATGAAGCCAGTAGCAAGATAATCCATTGAATAAATTTAGGAAAATTATCCATAATGCCCTATGTTTTTTTCATTAATCGTATACTCGTCACCAATACTTATGGAAACCCCACCGTGATCACCGCTAGATTGATTCAGTTGGTATAGCCAATCAATCAAATTTTCTACTTTTTTATTTAAAGACAAACGAGCCCAAAACCACGAAAATATCGTATATCCAAGCCCATATTTAAAAGATCGCAGGAAGGCCCAGTGCAACGCTCAGAAATAACCTCATATGCGTTTAAAGATGGACAAATCGATTTCCTTGCCGCCATCATTGTCAGCCCTAGCCGCAAAGCTGAAGACCTTTATTTATCTTATCTAAACTATGTGGGTGAACAACGCGCAGGGCGATTCGCTGCGCTGTGTGACCAATGTCTACAAGCTGGCTGGATCCGCACCAACACACATCAAGAGAAAACGTTTATTCACCTCACCGCGGATGGCTGGTGTTTTGCTCTGCTCGCTGCTCAGAACACCTCACAAATCCGATTAAACCAGGGCTTACGCAACACGGTACGCGTACCGGAGGCCCATTACGCTCGCTTGTATGCCGCTTGGTTTGCACCGCACTATCTTTGGTCGGTAGATACGGAGCTACTTGAACAAAGCGTCAATGATGGTTTTTACCTGATGTCACAAAGTGATCAACTTTGGTATTTAGCCAACACCGCTGACCTTGTCAAAGGTGCTGGGGATTACTTTCTCGCGACCTACCTGCGGATGTCACTGGCCGCCACCACACCCGCCACCTATAAAACCCTGCATTCCTTGATATCAAACGTGGCGAAAAGAGCGTTGCCGATTCAACTGAGCCAAGATGCGGGCCTTTTTTCGCACAACCCCAGCCAAGCCCAACACTTCCTAGCCCCCCTTGACGAACACTATTTAGCTCGGCGTGAACTGCTGTTCCCGCTCACTCCCCGAACTAAACTCAGCCTTTCGTACTTGATCGATCTGTTTATTATCCAATGTCTGCGCCCTGAATTACTCCAAAACAGACTGGAACAGCTTGAACAGTTGGAGCTGGCAAGTGATTATTCCCTGGGTTTTTTCCATTGGCAAAAGGTCTTCAACTATCTGCAGTTGAGCGAAGATACGCTGGTGTCTCGGTTTTACGATGCGCCAATGTGGCTCGAGTCGGTATGTACCCCACAGGGTATCGCTTGGGGACAATTGGTTCTGGATTTGCTGCAAATATGCCGAGTCAAAACGCGCCCAGAGTTGCGACAATTTTTCAAAGCCTTGGCTCAGCATCCGCTGGCGGAGCATCTTGACGCCTCTAGTGCGCCAAACAAATTTAACCTCGCGCATATGGCCCAACGCCTTTTTGCTTATTTGACCGACCAAGAAACCGGCCAATACCGTTACATTGATAAACCCGATATGTGGCAAATATGGATCACAGAAGTAGCCACTACATTGCACAACCCGAAAGAGCAGCAAAATGAACGTTTAGCTTGGATGATTACCGAGCACGAGACCTTGTTGGTGAAGTTGCAAAAACGGGGCAAAAAGGGCTGGAATCTTGGGCGAAAAGTCTCTCCACACAGCCTTAAATATGAACACAACCTTGCTTTGACCAGTATTGATCTGGCGATCGCCGAACATTTGCAACGCGGCCAGGATTACTGGAGCGACGTATTTAAGCTCACCCCCAGCTTGCTCATGTTGTTATCGCAAAGTGAGAACGTGTTTAACGCAACTGGCGAACCGCTGCGTTTGGTCGCGGAACCGGCCCTGGTGGTGCTTGAAGAACAAAGCGGGCAGCTCGTGCTGCAATGCTATCCAACGGCGACAAAGCAGAACAAAGCCTTGTTGCAGCCTCGCATTGAAGGGATCTACTCTTTTTATTCGATTCCCGAACACATCGAGCGCTTTTTTACCCTCGCAGGAAAAATGCCCGCCGTCCCCATCGAACAGGCCGATGCGCTGATCGAACGCTTGGGTGATCAAGTCAACTGGTACTTTCTCACCGAAGAGCGTGGCAACATTATCCTAGGAGAATGGGATGCAACGCCGCACTTGTGGCTCAAGCTTGACGAAAGGACGTTAGAACTGTCTATTGAGCACCAATCTCACGACCAACGCACGCGCATCGGTTCGGGACAAGGCCCGCTCTGGCTCTATCAGGAAGGAAGTCTCTGGTATCACCGCGATCTTGGGCAAGAGCGACAGCAAGCGAAAGCGATAGCCCAAAAGCTCGGTTTAAAGACATGTAAAAATCATCGTTACAGCGTACCCAGCGAGCAACTACCGCAACTGCTTGATGGCCTAGATCAGCTCAAAGACGTGACCATCCACTGGCATCAAGGGAGCAAACGGGTCAAACAACTGCGCTCACAAGATGTTGGCCTTTCGATTCGACAAAAAGAAGAATGGTTTCAAGTTTCCGGTGATGTGCATTTTGATGGTGCTGAAGTGCTTGATCTCAAACGCCTACTTGAGGCTAGGCGCACGGGCTTTATTACCATAGAACAACAAAATCTCACCTTATTAGTCAGCGATGAGCTACGTAAACAGTTAGATTTTTTAGACAGCGTGCTAGATGACAATCTCTCGGTTAATCGTCAACTGGCCTACCCACTACAAAAGCTTATCGAAACCATGTCGGTGCAAAGTGACCAAAGTTGGCAAGCGCTACAACAGGCTTGGTCGCACCCCATCTCACTTGATAAAGCACTGCTTGAGCCACTACGCGATTACCAACGCAGCGGCGTACTCTGGGCAGCACATTTACTGCACAATGGTTTTGGTGTCTGTTTGGCCGACGATATGGGGCTTGGCAAAACGCTGCAAGCCTTAACCCTACTGAACCATTTTCAAGCGCAAGGTCCAAGCTTAGTGGTCTGCCCCAAATCAGTATTGCTGAATTGGCGCCAAGAAAGCCAACGCTTCACGCCGCAGTTAACAATGATAGACCTAGAGAGCTGCGCCGATCGCCAGCAAACCTTAGCTGATGCCCAACCTGGAGAGGTGATTGTCGTCAGTTATGGGTTGGTGACTCGCTTGGCCGAAACCTTGCAAGCAAACGAGTGGCAAACCGTGGTCTTGGATGAAGCCCAGCAGATCAAAAATCCTAATGCTGAGCGCGCTAAAGTGCTGTTTGATCTTAAAGCACAGCGGCGCATTGCCCTCTCTGGCACCCCAGTGGAAAACCATTTGGTTGAACTTTGGAGCCAGTTCACCTTCTTAAACCCAGGCTTACTCGGCTCTTTAAAGCAGTTTAAAGCCAAATACGCGCAAGCAGGCAAAAATGAACAAGATCTGCTGCGACTGCGCGCTTTAGTCAGCCCATTTATTTTGCGTCGCCTGAAAGAAGAAGTGTTAACGGAACTGCCGGAAAAAACTGAGCTGATCCATCATGTTGAATTGACCAGTAAAGAACGCAATGCTTACGAAGCGGTACGCAAAGAGGCGTTGCAAACCCTGAGTGAGAGCAACGGGAATTCCGCCATTTCGCTATTCGCTGGCTTAACCCGCTTGCGCCAAGTGTGTTGCGACCCAGGTTTGGTGTTTGAGCACCTTAGCGAGACCAGCAGCAAACAAAAAGAGGCGCTGCAACTGATCGCCGACGCCCTTGATGGCGGACATAAAATTCTGGTGTTCAGCCAATTTGTCCAATTACTCAAACGCTTCGGCCAGCAGTTAACCATGCAGGGGATCGATTTTTGTTACCTTGATGGGCAATCCACCAGCAAGCAACGGCAAAGTGCGATCAACACATTTAAATCTGGCAAGCACAGCCTTTTTTTGATCAGCCTAAAAGCGGGCGGTTCTGGGCTTAACCTCACCGAAGCTGATACCGTTATCCATCTTGACCCATGGTGGAACCCCGCAGTGGAAGATCAAGCGAGCGATCGCGCTTATCGGATGGGGCAAACCAAACCTGTCACCGTCTATCGGTTGGTCACAGTCAATACCGTGGAGGAAAAAATCATCCAACTGCACAGTGAAAAACGCGACTTGGCCGATAAAGTGCTATCTGGTCAATCGAGTGCCGAACAGCTCAACCCTGAATTGCTTTTACAGCTAATGACGGAGTAGCAACATCATTAGCCATCAATGCTTAATAGTTCACCCGGTCTGGTCACAGGTCTACATAACGTTACTTATTGAGTAACAATATGTAGACCAAGTAAGTACGAGGAGTGATTGCCGGTTTAGAACGCAAGATTGCTATCTAGGAACGCCACCTTGCGGAGTTTGGTATTCCTTACTGGCATTACAGCAAGGAATAGCCAGTGCTGCTGACGATTTAACCGTGCTTTACGACTGTGACTGCTGGTCATCAGTCGCTTAAAACGACACTCAAACTCCAATGCATCCTTGTTAAACCGATAAGCTTCGAACCGTTGATGCAGATAGCGTGAGAATTGAGATTGGCTCACGGCGACCTTGTTATTACTTAACACTAAATTGAAATGTCTGGGTTAACAAAGGCTGAGGTTGGACTTTCCGTGCTTTGCCTTCTCGTGGGAAAAAGCTTTTCGGATCGGCGGTGACGAATCCCCAAAACTGCAAAAAACGCTCGATAAAACGTGATTCAATGATCAAGCCTAACTGTTTTTCTGGCGAGAAATAATCATTTGGAGAGAACTCCTGCAACAAATCAGGGAAGGCGGTCATCACCTCTTTAATAAGCTGATCTGCACTGGTATGGCTTTGTAAGCGCCACAGCATAAACAGCCAGAAGGTGCGTAAATCAACATTTTGATCAAAACCGTCTAAGTAACCCCAGTTATATTTTTTAATTGCAGTTTCTAACATAGGTTGGAAAAAGGCTTGAATACCTTGTGTTTGATAGCGCTTCTGGGCTGTCTTTTTGACATGGTAGTGACCACTACGACGATAAATGATGCCCGCAATTTCTGCCAATACTCGGGTATAGTGCAACGCATTGAATTTCTCTTCATTGCTACCCGCATAGTCACTAATAGTGATTGGTGTATTGAGTTCTGACACCGCAAATTCCGGCAATAACGCGCTAGCCTGCTTGACTAATTTAACCGGAAGGTTACCTCTGCTGGTTGCTTTAAATGAACCCTCATTTTGCATCGCTTCATCAAGAATTAGGGTTAAATAGCGCATTACCGGGCTAGATGAAAGGTCGTCTGGCGTGGCAATGGTCACCCCGTTCAATTCATCAAAAGACGCATAGAGCCAATTGGTCATTTGCGTTGGCGATAAACCACAAAAATCAGGGTGCGGGCGGTTGTTGCGTTCAAACATTTTATGTTGCAAAGCCGCATTGAGCTCATCAAGTGTCAAGCTGGGGTTCATGGCAACCATGGCTTCAACATCATCGAACACTTCAGCATGCTGTTTTTCTAAACTGTTCATACAGCAATGCTTGTATTTTTTTCCGCTGCCACAATGGCAACGGTCGTTTCGACCTAGTTTCATATTCACTTCACATTTCCTATTAGACCCCTTATACAACCGATTGGGTCAGTCTGTTATAGCCAAAGAGGAAAAGTAAACAGCATACTCCCTCGTTAAATAAAGCGACACAGAGATGACCACACAATATCTAAGACAAGTAGTTGGGTCTATTTCTTGCTCACCATATGATTTTTTCGCTTAACAAGAATTTTATACCAAAAATCATTCGAGTTGCTTGTAGGCGGCAACTGAGCGAATCCCCAGGAGCATAGATGACTATGTGACTGGGGTGAACGAAGGTAGCCAACACCCAAGCAGTTTGAAGTAATAAGGGTATAAACCAGCCAGACTACGGGCATATATCCCCTTAGCCATTCACACGGCTGGCAAATAAACGCCATATTAACGACTTCCCACCTGCTGTTTGATCAGCATATAGCGGTTAAGCAGTTGTGCCAGCCGCAGCTCTGCCTGTGACTGCACATTGCCCGATAAGCTGTTATCTGTTGAGGCCGTCGCCAGTTGGCGCAGTTGCTCTTCCATCGGAACCGTTTTGCCAAATTCCTGGGTAATGGCAAACACCATGGTTTTCAGTTCGCTGCCCGTCATGTATTTGCCCTTCCGTTCATCCAGCGCATTCAGCCGGTCGGTCAGTTGCTGGAGTTTCACCATCCCCTGATGCCAGTTGTCTAGCGCCGCCAACGGTAAAGCATTGGCTTCCAACTGTTGTTGCCACGCTTTCTGCATCTGTTCCGCCTCCGGGTTGCTCGGCCACAGGGTCTGTGACTGCGCAATCAGTTGCTGTCCATACTGCAGCGCCCAGGCCGGGGGCAGTGCCATTAGCCAGTTAAGCTGCGTATTATTCTGCTGCGCCAGACTCCCCGCCTGCCGCTGGGCCAGTGAACCCGGCTCACGCAATGCATTGAGTTGAGCAGCCTGACGCGGGAGTTCGGGCAACGGCGTTATTGATGCCACCAGTTGTTGCTCCACCGCCGTGGGCGAATGCAGGTGATGCCAGCCCCAGAGTAGCAGGCCCCCCACCAATAAAGCACTACTGGCCCCGCCGATAAACGACCAGACATAACCCCGTTTCTCCGGTGGAGGGGGAGGCTCCGGCAACGATTGTGCTACGTAGACCAGTGGTTGATGGCCGCTCAGTTCAGTCACCGGTTGTGCCGTGACAGCTTGCGCAGGCAGCACTACCGTCGGTTCTGGTTGCCCTTCATAGGGGGCATTTTCCAACCGGGTGATGGCCTGCTTGACCTGATGCAGTAACCCGTCCATCCGGCTGGCTTGTTTCAGCTCATGGCGCGCCAGCGCCTCACAAAAGCTGTTCAGCCCTTTTTCCGCCTGATACAACGCCGGCAGTTCATCACGCGCATCGAGGGGAAAGGTGCGCAATACCGCCTGCAAACGAGGGCTCAGACCGGCGATAATTTCCATCCGCGCATGACTGTGCCCCGGCCACATCACCGCCCATTGATAACTCACCAGCGCATTGAGCAGTGCCAGCCCTTCGTTAAACCCCACCATCCCGGCAATATGGGTACGTGCCAGGGTGTACCAGGCGGCGGTCTGCAGCTCGACCCCATTTTGTTCAAACAGCCGCAAACACAGGATTTCCGCCTGTTTCCAGTTCACATCTGGCCGCGCCGGATGGGAAAGCTTCATCATCTCATCCCGCAGCGCGGCATAATCAGCCAGGGCTCGCGGGTCACCGCCGTTTTTAAGTTGTCTGCGTGTATTCACGTGGCAAGCTCCCTCTGTTCCAGAAGAAAATTAATTAATAATCGAGTTTATTTTATTGAAGGAAATACGTTGAAACCCGCCTCGCAAGCAGTAACGAGAGAGACTCTCTGCCCATTAAAGCGTCGCGTATCTTTCTTCACAATCCAACCTTAAATTGTTTACTCTGCAATGATATATTGACTGTTACTTATCTCACTACCCATAAAAGTACCCCTACACATCTCTTTTTTACTCTTCAACTCCCTTAAGTTCAGCTATTTTAGCCTTTAAATTATTGATCTTCCTTATTGAAAAAAAGGAAATAATCGCGAGGATAATAATAAATAAGATTATTGACGCCCAGTACAATGCATATACTATATCATATATCCCCGAGACCATAAAATATTCATTCTTACCCATAAAATAGGGTTCAAAGCCATATTTAATATCCACCAAAATAACATACAGCATAGCTGTCATTACAGTAAAAAATATAAAGACTGGCGACAGCCATGTAATCAAGCGTAACATAAATTTAATCATTTTCAGACCCTGATATATACCTATAAGTTGCTTCATTGCAGCCTGCCTTCGCCCCAGCCACAGAGTTATTATACCCCCAGAGTCGCTCAGTTAAGGCTTAAAGCATTTCGCTTTATTTTAACTATATTATTTACCTAATTTACTATCTGATAAATTTATTCGATAGTAGAATTACGCCGGTGCTTATAAAAAACCAACCCAAGTGAATAGGTATATATTATCAATTGAATTCAATAAAGCATCATAGCAATTGTAATACTCTCCATTACCCAAGATTGTAATTGCCTTATAATTTAGCAATACATTTACAGCTGGAATGACTAAGCCTATAAAAAATACCAACAGAGCAAGGAAAATAATAATAAGTTTATATGGTTTGTATTATTTATTGAACCAGCCCATTTATTGACCCGACTTTCACCATCAGTGAAAATCGGGTTTAGCTTTTTTAATGTATGGGACGCATCATATTCCGTGATAATACTTATCACCTTCACCACCGCAGGTCGCTTTATCCTGGATGAACAGATAATAAGCTTTTATCATTTTCTATCCTTTTAATTATGAAATCACTCAACCACACAATACCGCCGCACGCGCTGGGTCGAGGCTGATAAGCCCGGAAAGCAGGGATTCCATCTCCGGTTGCAGGCGATTTTTATCCGCTTCGCTACGCGCCGCTTTTAACCGCAACAGTTTCAGGCGTCGGGCCTTCACTTCAAACATCAGTTCCGGGGTCCATTGCGGCAGAGTGAGTGTATGACCACTGCTGTCGAGCTCCGCCAACAGGTGCAGGGCCATGTCGTTTTTACCGTACTGCTCCGCTACCCGCGCCATCAGCAGGCGCATCAGCCAGCGGTCACGACTGCTAGTGAACCCTGGGCGCGCCTGCAGCCAATTCAACGCCGCTTCAATTCCTTCGCTGTCTGCCAGTTGCAGCACTTCCGGCTCTAGGGTCAATATCTCATCATGGGCATGAGAAGCCGCCGCCACCGATTGCCCCTGCCAGCCCGGCAGATTGTCCTGAACCTTTTCCTCTATCCAGTTCAGGGTCACTTCATCGGCAAAAGGAGTGCCGTCACTGAACGCCAGGTTTTCCAGCCCCGGCAAGCGGCTCAGCAGCCCTTGCAGGTCATGGCAGATAATATCCGCCACCACACCGTCACTCCCCAGTTTCACCCAGGCCTGCCACAGATACCATTGCACATCCAGGCACAGATGATTGACCCCCTGGGAAAATTGGCTGTCCGCCTGCTCCAGCAACTCCGTCCAGCTCTGCTGAAGATAAAGCCGTTTCAAGTGGGCACGGTGTTCTGGTTTCGGGGGAGCCAGGCGGGTACGGCCACTGGCATCCAGCGGCGGCAGTTGCGTCAGCGTATCCCAGCGCACACTCTTCATCAGGTGATGCCCCGCCAGCCAGCCCCCGGGCTGGTCACGTAGGTACTTTGCCAATACCCGGGCCTGATCGAGCAAGTCACGCCCGGAGGTGATGGCGGCCATGGATGGTACCGTGCTGGCAGAGGAGGCCACGGTATCGTTACCCTCACGGCTGGTCTGCGGCACCAGACTATTGGCCCCTCCGCTTCTTGCCAGACGGGTTTCCAATGCCAGATACAGCGGCGACAGTTGCGGACGGGCGCTCTCTTCCAGCGTCTGCAGCACCTGTTCAATCAGCTGCAGGGCACCGGCCATGCGCTGCATCACCGCCACATCGGTTTCCGGGTAGCGTGACAAACTATCTAGCATCCGGCTACTGGCCAGCCATTCCAATGCGGATTTGCGGGGGCGCTCACGCTGTGGATGCAGTTGCCCGCCAAAGCGCTGTAACATCCCGGCCAACAATGCCAGCCCGTCCGCCAAACCGGTATCCCCATCCTGATGTAGCCGTGCCCAGATATAAAAGGTCACGACCCGCAGATCCTTGCTGATGGTGGTCAACAGTTTTTCCGCCAGGGTGCAGATAAGTTCGGTATCCATCCCGGAGAGTTTATTGACCTCTTCGCGAATGCGCTGAAAATCTTCGTCATAACCCGGGTCTTCACCGGTTGGCAGGCTCTCACTCAAAGGGGCCAACCAGCTATTCCAGTGGGCAATAAAGGTTTGCTCCTGTTGCGCCAGAGTCTGTTCATCCGCCTGGCAGGCAGCCATTAAACTTTGCAGGTCAGCCATTATTGTGCACTCTCCATGAGTAAATTATTGCTATTGCCGGATGGGGCTGTCTCCGCCACCAAGGCGTCAACACGGAAAGCCTGAACCGGTAAGGTAAAATCGTCAATCTCGCTTCCTTTTTGATTAGATGGAATATATATGAACTTGTTTAAATATGATAGGATATATCTCTTTATTTATACTTTCATCTTCAAGGCGAAAATCTAAAAATAACTTATTGCGATAAGTATACCTTGCCACTTTAAACTTATTAATTGCCTTTAGTCCATCATCATTAATATAAACAGTTTCTTTATCATAAACACCTTTAAACACAAGTTTTATTGTCTCTATCTCTTTTATATTAAAGGGAACACTAACATTCGAGGCGTTAAAGGCCATACCAAGTGATACATAAGAAGAAGTCCATTCATTTGAGTTATCTTCCTTAAGCAAGCCTACCTTCACTTCTCGCTTATGTGACATAATATATCTATTTATAGGTCCCCTCTTGGGATAATATGGAGATGCTTGATTGTAGAAACCAGTGTTTTCCTCTAATTGCTCATCAATTGAGCTTTCTTGCGAAAGAATTTTCACTGACGTGCGAATTGCTTCGAGAAACACATTTTTGATATCTACCTCCATCTTTATGCCCCCATCATATTGTTCATTCCTTTGTTCTTCAGATGCATAGCTTATCGCAGGGATAAATGTGACGAGAATCAACAATGACATGCTAATCTTTAATAAAATATTGCTTTTTTGATGTGTTGCCATAAGTCATCTCCGTTTATAAAGTTGATAAACAGATACTGTTAGTGGTTTTATTAATCAATATTCATTTACTTATATTGACTTCATGAAAATTAAAATACTCAACCCAGTTTAGTGGTGCTAAGTTAACAGTAAGGTAATCTTTCTTTTTGGTACCATCCATTGAGTTCCAAAAAGGCAACCACATCCAATCCCACCAGAATGATAAGTTCCCTTGCATACTCCCCAGCCCATCAGGATCAATTTCAGGGAATGCGACCCATGGAGGAGGCGGCGTTATATGTAATTTCCAAACACTGTTGATAATATGTTCCGAATTAGTGATTAATCGTACAACCTCACCACCAAAATCATTATAGACATTTAGTGCAACAGCCTTATTTTTTGAAAGTATGACAATGTCCCTACTTTTCTCAAATGTCATGCTTGATTCAAAAGCATCATTAATAACATCAATTATTCCTTGTGTGAATTTTTTATCCATACAAAAGAACATTCTATATGCATAAGTGTTATCTTTTATTAATGAGGTTATGCAAGGATACTTTTTAGAATCACTTACTTCCTGAAAATTTCCCTTAGAGAAAACAGATGTGAAATCATTAACTTGATCTTTCTTTATTTTATTGAGTAGATTATTTAAAAATTTAATTTTCATCTATTTTACCCACCACCCAGTCAGCGCCCCAGCACCCAGCTATATTCGTCATACCTCAAGCTGCTTGGGTGTTAGCTACGCGCTGTCACCCTAGTCATATAGTCGGCTATGCTCCAAGGGATTCTATCACTTGCCGCCTACAAACAACTCGAATTATTTAGGATATATATCATTTAAAAATCAAATCAGGTAAAGATAGAAGGAATGAGATCAAACCAAGAGAGAGATATAATACAATTAAACCAGCTATTACGTTAAGGATTTTACTTTTCCCCATCCCTCTACATAGTATGTAAATGCAGAATAACCGCAAAAAAAAATATAAAATCAAAAAAACAATAGCAATTGACTCACTAAGTCTTGAGAAACCAACAAAGAGCAATGTGGAAATAACAGCCAAAAAATAATAAAAAAAGTTAATAAAGAAAACAAATAAAATCCTGGCAAGTGTTAACTTCCAACTATCACTCTCTTTGGAAGGCCTATTGAAGATATGGTCAGATATTTCGCCCAAATTCATTTTATCATCCTTTATATTAGTCAGCGCCAGTAAGTAAATCTTAACGAATGGAACATTCCCATGCTGCGTAGGTAGTCATAGCGGTTGTTTATCACAATTGTGCCAACACCATTATTGTGCAGCATCTGAAAATAGGATTTTAGTTCATATTTACATTCCTATATAGCAACTTGACGTCCCATACCTCAGCCAATTCAATCGCGAACTTATAAAAATATTCTGTTTCCAATGTGTACTCGCTTGCTGAAAGTTCTACTTCCAAGCATTTTCCATCATATAAAAATGAGAGAGAATACCATAGATCATCCCTCATATTGAACTCTGTTATAATAAGCGATGATAATCCAATTGCAGGAAATACTAATGCCATGTTTTTGTATTGAATACCACATGCATGATCAGTCGCATCACGGAACCCGCACAATGAACGCGGATACGACAATACAGGCTCTATAAAGTAACATTCAGGAATCAACTGTTGAACACGGCTCAAGAAAACAAACATAAAGTTATTTTCAATTTTTTCCCGCTCACATTCTGGTTTGTTTTTAACGTCAATGAATCTATCTAATCGCCTTGAACTAATACCACGCGCACTTTGATATGGTCTCCGCCCAATCTCTTTACTATCTAACCCACTTACAATATCATCATTAATCGATTTTATTTCTGGAGGATCAGAAATAATAACATATTTTTCACTAATCTTTAAATCGACATTATATTTTTTATACTTTGAAAAACAAAATAGCATAGAAAAAACAAGCACAAAAGAACCTAACACCCAACCAAAATGATGATAAATTTCTCGTGAAAAAATCAAAGCGAGTAAAACCGCAAAAATTAAAGCAATATTTTCTCTTAAAAATGATTTATTCATAGCATTTAAGGTTCCAGATTCCGGTTTTGACATCCTCCTCGCCCTAAAGAAGGAGGCTCCCTACAGCATTCAGACCGAAGTCTGACTCACCTCGGTGGGTTCCTGCTTCATCGAGCGGCCTAAAGCTGCCATCTCTCCACAGGCTAACGCGGCGTGCCCCCGCCGCTAAAACTGGATAAGGACAGTGCGCCTGGTGATGGTGTTTAGTCGCTATCAGCAGTGAAGCGTCTGTTTTGGCACGCTACCGCCCTTCGCTATAAACCAAAGCGCATCAGGTCAGGGGATAGATTGTATTTTCGTTACCTTTTTATTGAGTCTCCGCAGCGCAGGCACTCAGCAAAAAGCGCGGACAGACCAATCTGTCCGCACCGGTATTACGCGGTAGTACGTTCGTTCCAGGAATCGGAATGAATGATGTTGCCGTCTTTGTAAGTCCAGGTGATTTTTTCGTAGCGCAACTCTAACTGCTCCAGGTGGTTGTGCTTCTCATACGCCGGGTCTTTGATGTCATGCATCAACGGATTGACTTTGACCACCTTGACGTTTTCCAGTTTGGTATTGAAGTACTCCACTTCCTGGCCGGCGTCATTGATTTTATACCACTTGAACTCCGCTGACTTCAGGGTCTGGCCGGTGGTCACCGCCTTGTACAGGTACGGGCTGGAGGCATCGATTTCCTTGGTAAACAGGAACGGGGTGTGAATACGGGTCCCCGTCAGTTTGCCGGTGTTGTTGTCAGTCGGGATATACAGATTATGCTGCTGCGCAACCACTTCGATGCTGCCTTCACGGTCTTTGACATCAACAGAACCCTTGATGTCGGCACCGCCGTCATCCTTCAGCCACAGATATACTGGTATTGCCATTGGTTTTTCTCCATTTATACCGTCGTCATTCAAATTGCTGCGTTGTTGGCTTTCAGCCCTCACCCCAGTCACTTGGCTGACCAAGCTGGGGATTCGTTGCCTTGCAGCCTAGCCGCCACTCGAATGAGCTTGGGTACCTTGTTGTGTACCGTCACCATCCTGTGATGACGGCGGGTGTTGTCTGGTAAGTAACAAGCATCGATCGCCTGCGGTACCAGACTGATTTCGATACGCCGGTTATGTGCCGCGTCCAATGCCAATACTGCCGGCAGTATGGCGGCATCAACCAGCGTGCCATGCTGAAAGCGCACCTCTAACTCCTGGGCTCTCACCAGCACGCCTGCTGCTGGAACAGTTGCGGAGCCAGAAAGGCCCTATCGCTCCATAGCTGGCGATAGCTTTTCATTCTGTCGCTGTGTTAAGCCTTCGCTTTTGGCATCTGCGAAACCAGTGACAAGTTGACATCCATCCCTTCCACCTGGAAGTGCGGAATGGCGTACAGTTTCACGCGGAAGAAGCCCGGGTTATCCTCAATGTCTTCCACTGTCACCTTCGCATCACGCAGCGGGTGAGAGGCTTGCAGTTCATCACCCGGGTCGGTCATCTCGGTCACCAGGCTACGCACCCAGGTATTGAGCTCCAGCTCCAGCAAACGACGGTCCTTGGTGGTGCCGATGTTTTCACGCTGGATCAGCTTCAGGTAGTGAGCAATGCGTGACAGCAGGAAGATGTACGGCAAACGCGCGTTGATGCGGCTGTTGGCAGTGGCATCGGCGGTGTCATACAGCGCCGGCTTCTGGGTGGAGTTGGCGGAGAAAAAGCAGGCGTAATCGCGGTTTTTGTAGTACGACAACGGGATGAAGCCCAGATTGGCGAAATCAAATTCACGGGTTTCCGGGATCATCACTTCGGACGGGATTTTCACCTGATTGCCGGTGCCCAGGTCATACAGGTGAATAGGCAGGTCTTGTACCGCGCCACCGGCCTGCGGGCCACGGATTTGCACACACCAGCCGTTATTGATAAAACTGCGCACCATGTTGGCGGCAAAGGCAAACGAGGCATTGGTCCACAGGTAACGGCTATGGTCCGGACCTTTGACCTCTTCCACGTAGTTGAAGCTGCGTACCGGCACAGTATCCGGGCCATACGGCAGGCGACCCAGCACGCGCGGCATGACCAGACCAATGTAGCGAGAGTCATCGGTATCGCGGAAGGATTTCCATTTGATATACTCGGCGCGGTCAAAATAGTTGCCAATGTCTTTGATGGCCGCAACTTCCTCCATATCATCTTTGAGAAAAAAGCGCGGGCCGGCAGAGCCGATAAACGGCATATGGGCCGCGGCAGATACTTTGGAGATGTTACGCAGCAGCGCCACATCCTGTGCCGAAGCATCAAACTCATAGGAAGAAATTAGTGCGGCAATCGGCTCGCCGCCGGGGGTGTCGTATTCATCAATATACGTATGCTTGTACAATCCAGTCTGGATCACTTCCGGCGCATCTTCAAAATCCTGACGCAAATCTTCCTTCGACAAGTCCAGCAGTTCAATGCGCACGTTCTGGCGGAAATCGGTCTTGTCCACCAGGGATTTGACGCCACGCCACAATGACTCGACCGCCTGAAACTCGGGGTGATGCAGCACCGCATCCAGTTGGCGGCTGATCTGAAAGTCCAGTTCGGCGATATGGTGGTCAATCAGGGTTTTATCCAGTTTTTCCACTTTGGTGCCCGCCAGGCGCAGACGCTCAAGGAACACCTGCACCCCCGCCGTCAAACGCTCATCGGCGTTAGCATCAGACATCGCCTGTGCATCCTGCCAGCTATCCAGCGCACTGAGGTGGGAAACCGGGCTCAGGTTGATTTTTTCAAACAGGGAGGCATAAACACCGCCTGCCGTTGGGCGCTCTAATACCACGCTTTCACCCGCGGTCGCATTTTCATGTTGTACAGACATCAGCATTTCTCTCGTGTTAATCCGTTAAAAACCGGTCGCCAGTTAAGCCTGTTGAGGCGCCAGGGCAGACAATTCAGAACGCAGTTCATTGCTCAGGGCAGGGTCACGCAGGATTTTTTCCAGCTCTTTGCGGAAGGCCTGGTTATCCAGCAGGTTGGATTTGAGGTCACGCAGCAGACTGCGCATCGCCAGCATGGCTTTGAGTTGCGGAATTTGACGGGCAACCTGCTCAGGGGTAAAGTCTTTCATGTTCTGGAAGGTCAGGCAGATATTTTCTTCACTGCCATCACCGGCCAGGGTGTTTTCTACCGCCAGATTGACCGAAGGTGAGTAGTCTTGTAAGACACTATTAAAATTATTTTTTGAAATATTTATTTTTTTTCGTTCAGACAGTGAGGCTGTTTCTTGACCGTTACTGAAATCACCCGCCACCAACAATTTCAATGGCAATTCGGTTTTCTTCTGCGCACCTCCGGTGTGAAGCGCTAGTTTCAGATTAATCCTAGCTTTCGGAATTTCATTTTGGAAGGAATTTGACATTGCTAACCCTGCTCAACAAAGAGAATGAAGAACGGTCTGCCCTGGGTAATAAATCGGTATGGTCCCCTTGCCAAACAACCACTTCCTTTTGCATCACCGGATGCAGACAACAACAGGGTCACCAACCAACCTATTTATATGACAAGATAAGGGCAGAGCGCTGTGTATCATAAGTTTTTCCGAGACTAGAAAAATGGTCAGATAAAAACCTATGGCGGGCAGTTTAAGAAGGTTTATAAGATGAAGGAACCTAAATTGAGTAACAAAATGTTTCAAGCCCTATGAAACCGCACCACACCTACCTCAGTGATTTATAAGATTTTTCTTAATTATACTTCTGGAGTACCCAGCAAAAGATAGGGCCTGGGGCAAATCAATCAACAAAGGATTTACACGGAAAAACAGCATTAGAACATCAATAATTCCACCTTTATTTTTTCTGAAAAAATCAGGGTAAGACGCCATTGCCTATGTTGTTGCTAAAATCACTGTGACTTCCGGTTAATATCAGTCACTGGGTGCTCTTGAGGTGCTTCCTACAAGCCAGAGAGATGCTTGTTATTATCTATCAATCCATTGATTAGCCCATGAAATCCATCAAGACCACCCAAATAAATAACAATGGAAAATTTACAACCACTTTTTCCGTTTGAAATAGAGATAAGGGGCCAACCCAGCGGCAACCATCAACACGATGGCCCCCGGATAACCAAATGACCAACTCAGTTCTGGCATAAACTCAAAGTTCATCCCATAGCTGGATGCCACCAAGGTGGGGGGAGGAAAATGACTGACACCACGGAGAAGATTTTAATGATTCGACTCTGTTCGATATTGATAAAACCCATAGCGGCCTGCATCAGGAAGTTCACTTTCTGGAATAGCGACTCATTATGTGGCAGTAGGGACTCGATATCGCGCAATATCTCACGCGCCTGCTCCAACTGAGTGGTGGGCAAACGTGCTTTACGTACTAAAAAATTCAATGCGCGCTGAGTATCCATCAAACACAACCGCACCTTCCAGCCGATATCTTCCAACTCAGCCAGTGTGGAAAGCGCTTCGTCATACCCTTCACCAGGATGACCTTCCATAATCACGCGGCTGAGTTTTTCCAGATCGCTATAGACGTTTTCAATCTCATCGGCCAATTGTTCAATCTTGGTTTCAAACAGATCAAGCAGCAGTTCATATGCATTACCGTCCATCATTCTCTGGTTACGCGCACGCATCCGATAAAGGCGGAAAGCAGGAAGTTCACGCTCACGCAAGGTATATAGGCGACCATCGCGAATGGTGAAAGCCACCGTGGAGTTGCCTGCATGATCTTCTGCATCTTCGAAATAGAAAAAGGAGTGGATATGTAGACCGTCTTCGTCTTCAAAGAAACGCGCCGACGCTTCAATATCATCCAGTTCTGGGCGCGTCGCCAAACTCTGGCCCAATTCACACTGTACACGCTCACGTTCATCGTCTTCCGGTTCAACCAGATCAACCCACAACGACGAGGTTAAATCATCGGCGTCATCCAACTCCAAACGGGATAAGCGGTTGTTATTCAGTTTAAAAGCGCTCAGCATGTGTCAAAACTCCCTTGAGGTAACAGGGTAGACAACGCAGTGAAGCACAGAAACCGAGAGTGATGTTAATCAGCTCGTTCCAAACCATATGAAGACTTGGCTCAGAGCGACATAGAGGGTCGCCGACAACCACTAAGGGTATCAGCGAAAGGGGATAACCTTAGAAGTTGTACCTGATATTCAGGTTTATGAGCCAGTGTCTACTGGGTGCGTCCAAGGCGTATGTCCTCATTGAAAATAGTGCGCGCATGTTACGCCGAGAAGAAAAAGCCTGTCAATACATTATCCCCATTCCCCCTAACCGCTATAGGGAAGTCAGGAAAACCCTACAGTGATCTCTGAACCTTAGGTGAATAATTGCTAAGATGAGCGCATGAAAACATTGTGGATTGATAACATGAAACAGATTACCGCCCACGACTTGACCGCCATGAGCGAACAAGCCAGTAAACTTCCCCGTCTGCGTGCTCACCGTAACTTACATGAAGAATTGAGTGATCCAGTGCAACGCTTGGTCATCGCCATGGAGCCAGGAACCTATATTCGCCCGCACCGCCATCCGCAAACCTGGGAGTTACTCACCCCATTAAGTGGCCGTTTCGTGGTACTGCAATTTGATAACAACGGCGTGATTACTCAACGCACCTTGCTCGGTGAAGAAACTAAGATATTGGAGATGCCAGCCGCTACCTGGCATGCCGTGCTCTCAGTGGATCCAGGCGGTGCGATTTTTGAGGTCAAACAAGGCCCTTACCTGGCACTATCAGAAAACGACTGCATGCCATGGGCCCCGGCAGAAGGGGAGGAAGGTATTGAAGCGGTGATGCGCTGGTATGCTACGGCCAAAGTCGGTGACCGTTACCCTCACTAGTTTGCTGCAAACTGCGGTAGCAAAAACGCTTAGATGGGCGCCTATTCAGCGCCCTGGCTGCTTAAGCTACCTCCAGCCTGGCATAAGCGGCCACTAGCCACTTGATACCTTCCCCGGGAAAAGCCACCTGTAAGCGGCTATGTTCACCGCTCCCTTCGAGGTTAACGATGGTGCCCTCGCCAAATTTTGGATGGCGCACGCGCTGCCCCAATTTATAACCGGTATCACTTTTGCTGATGGGTGTGCCCATGCGGCGATGGCTTACCGAGCGGGATACGCTGGCGCGTAAGCGCACCTCTTCGACACACTCTTCAGGGATCTCACCAATAAAGCGAGATGGCCGGTGATACACCTCTTTGCCATACAGACGGCGGGTTTCTGCATAGGTCAAGGTCAGTTTCTGCCTCGCTCGGGTCAGCCCCACATAGGCCAGCCGGCGTTCTTCCTCCAGCCGCCCTCCTTCATCCAGTGACATCTGGCTGGGAAACATGCCCTCTTCCATACCGACGATAAACACCTGCTGGAACTCCAACCCCTTGGCTGAGTGCAAGGTCATAAGCTGTACGGCATCCTGATAGGCATCGGCCTGGCCTTCGCCTGCCTCCAGTGCGGCATGGGACAAGAATGCCTGTAACGGCAGCAGATCCTGATCTTCATCCTGATAGCTGTATTGGCGGGTGGCTGTAACCAATTCTTCCAGGTTTTCAATCCGGGCCTGGCCTTTTTCACCTTTTTCCTGCTCATACATCATAAACAGCCCGGAATCGCGGATCACCCGATCAGTTTGTACATGTAGCGGCATGTCCGCCGTTTCATGAGCCAATGAATCCACCAGTTCGAGAAAACGCTGTAATGATGAAGCAGCGCGGCCTGCCAGTACTTTATCCTGCAACAGTCCACGCGTAGCCTGCCACAGCGTCAATTGACGGTCTCGCGCCGTTTGGCGTACCACATCCAAGGTGCGATCACCAATGCCACGAGTTGGCGTATTCACCACCCGCTCAAAAGCAGCATCATCATTCCGGTTGGCTATCAGGCGTAAATAGGCCAGTGCATCTTTGATTTCCTGGCGTTCGAAGAAACGCATCCCGCCGTAGATACGGTATGGCATCGCCGTTTGCAGCAACGCTTCTTCCAACACCCGCGATTGGGCATTACTACGATACAGCATGGCGCAATCGTTCAGTGCCCCCCCATCATCTTGCCAAGCCTTGATACGGTTAACCACAAAGCGCGCTTCATCCAGTTCGTTGAAGGCACAATAAATTGAGATCGGCGCCCCCTCGGCCCCCTCAGTCCACAGGTTTTTCCCCATACGCCCATCGTTATTGGCGATCAAGGTATTGGCCGCTTTCAGGATGTTACTGGTGGAACGATAATTCTGTTCCAGACGGATGGTTTGTGCCGCAGGGAAATCTTTCAGGAAACGCTGGATGTTCTCGACCTGCGCCCCGCGCCAACCGTAGATTGACTGGTCATCATCGCCAACGATCATCACTTTACCCTGATCGCCAGCCAGCAGGCGGATCCAGGCATATTGAATCCGGTTAGTATCCTGAAACTCATCCACCAAAATGTTGCTAAAACGCTCGCGATAATGGTTGAGGATATGCGGTTTGTTTAGCCACAATTCATGGGCTCGCAGCAACAGTTCAGCAAAATCCACCAGCCCGGCTCGGTCACAAGCCTCTTGATAAGCCTGATAGATGCGTAACCAGGTGGCCTCCACCGGGTTACCGTAACTTTCAATATGCTGCGGGCGCAGGCCGTCGTCTTTTTTGCCGTTGATGTACCACATCGCCTGACGTGGCGGCCACTGCTTTTCATCAATATTCAGAGCGCGAACAATACGTTTAAGCAAGCGTAATTGATCTTCACTATCAAGGATCTGGAAATCGGGCGGCAGGTTGGCATCCATATGGTGAGCACGTAACAGGCGGTGCGCCAACCCGTGGAACGTACCGATCCACATCCCTCCTTGGCTGGTGCCAATCAAGTGCTCAATCCGGTGACGCATTTCTGCTGCCGCCTTATTGGTAAAGGTCACCGCCATAATGGAGTAGGGGGAACAGTTTTCTACCGCTAACAGCCAGGCAATGCGGTGCACCAGTACCCGGGTCTTTCCGCTACCTGCACCGGCCAACACCAACAGGTTGCTGCGTGGGGCGGCCACGGCTTCACGTTGTTTATCATTCATGCTGTCGAGCAGATCGGAAACGTCCATAAGCACCATTAATTGGTAAAGGGAAAACCGCCTTTTCGCGCACTTTCCACTGGGGATTTATACAGATTTAATGCAGATTATACTCAAAAAAGTCCGCGTTGCATGACAAAAACACCCTGCGCTGTTGCTTTTCACTGACTGAATCGGGGCCACCCTTGACCATCAAGATAACAAGGCGGTCAACGATGCCAATTGAGAAATTTCGATATGGGGAAGCAAGCGGCTATCATCAGCCTGCATCAGGCTACGTTGGCGGTCGTTGATCCAGCAAGCTTGCAGGCCAGCACGCAATGCTCCCGCCACATCGGTTGTCAGGTCATCGCCCACATGCAAAATCTGCTCTGGGGCCATTGCCAACCGCTGTGCGGCTAACTGATACATATCCTGATACGGCTTGGCACGACCATCTGGCCCGGAACGCAGCACAAACTGAAAATAACCCGCCAACCCGCACAGCGCCGGGTCTACATTGCCATTGGTGATCGCCACCAGCGGGTAATGCCGCGCCAGTGCCTGGAGCGTGGTATGAGTGGTTTCTGGTATCTCGATACAGCTGCGCCACAACGCAAAGTTCTGCATGGCGGCATCCGCACCAATGGTGGCCTGGGCATCACGCAATCCCTGGCGGCTCAGTGCCAGATGTACGGCCCGCCAACGCCACTGAGTCACGTCGTGATAAATCTCAGGGTCCTGCTCACGCAGTTCCTGACGCAAGCGGTAAAAATCCACCGATTGAAAATGGCTCAACCCGGGATGGTAATTTTGCAAAAAGGCGATCGATTGTTGTTCTGCCTGTTTGATCACCGGGCGATTATCGTACAGCGTATCATCCAAATCGAAAGTGAGCGCAGCCAAAGGACGCAGCGGACGGTAAAAATGCATCAGGATTTCCCCCGTTTGGCTCGTGGATGAGCAGCATCATAGACATTTGCCAGATGTTGAAAGTCGAGGTGGGTATAAATTTGTGTGGTGGTCAAGTTGGCATGGCCAAGCAACTCCTGCACTGCACGCAAATCCCCACTGGACTCCAGCATATGGGTGGCAAAGGAGTGGCGTAGTTTATGCGGATGGACATGGCTGTTAACCCCCTGTTTGACGCCCCATTCGGCAAAGCGCTTTTGCACATTGCGTGCCGAGATACGTTTACCCTGGTTGGAGAGAAACACCGCATCATCCAGTGGTGCAAACAGATCTCGCAGCGCCAACCAATGCTGCAACCAAGTGACTGCCGTGCGGCCTAGCGGTAATTTTCGCTCTTTACTGCCCTTCCCCATCACCCAGATTTCACCGGCGACCAAATCCATATGGCGGCAATCCAGCCCCACCAGCTCGGCAAGACGCAACCCGGCACCATACATCACCTCAAGCATGGCGCGGTCACGTACGGCTAACGGATCGTTAAGGTCAATCTCCAGTAGTTGGTTAACTTCATCGACATCCATATTTTTAGGTAAATGGCGACCACTACGCGGTGTGCGGATGCCCTTTGCCGGGTTGGCACTCAACACACCCTTGCTGACCAGCCAATCAAGAAAGCTCCGCAGGGCTGAAAGACGTAGCGCCAGGCTGGAAGCATGGAGCCCGGCACGTTTGCTGCGTACCGCCAGTTGGCGCACTCTGGCTGCATCAAGCATCGGCCATTCACTGACGCCCAGTTCGATCACCATACTGATCAGGGCAGATAACTGGCGCTGATAACTGATTTGAGTCAACGGGCTAAGCTGGCGCTCAACCTTCAGGTAGCGTAAAAACGCGTCTACCGGCTGCTGCAGGCTCGCCGCACTGGGGGTCATATCCGTTCTATCCAGCGTTCCAGCAATTCTGGCAGCATAGAGGCCAGTTGACCCAGCATCGCGGTGCCCATCCCTGGCTGATAGTGTTGCGCATCACGGCTACTGAAGATCACCATACCCAGTTCCCCTTGTTCCCCCAATAATGAGAGGGCGACGGAACCAATTTGCTTCGCCTGCGGTAATAGCAATAACAGCTCTGGCCCATTGAGTTTCCCCAGGTAATGATGCTGATTGCCCAAACGTTGAATACGCAACGGTTCAAATGCGGAACGCACCAGACCAAGATGAGTAAAATCCGACGGTGCCCCAATCTTCCAGCGATCAGTAAACAGGCGGATATTGGCGCCCGCCAAGCCGAATTCCCGAGCCCAACGCTGCAAGCGGTTCAGCATATCTTGCAGGCAACTGGCTGTCGCTAAATCCCCCTGCAAATGTAGCAATCGCTCGAACAGCATTTCATTAGCGCGAGCCTGCTCCATCAACAAGGTGATCTCTTCTTCCAGCCGAGTGATATGGTTACGCTGACGTGCCAGTTGCCATTCCACTAACGAAACTGAATCTCGCACAGGATGAGGCACCCGCATCTGCTCTACCTGGCGTGCATTGCGGATAAAGAAATCGGGATTGAGTGACAGGTATTGCATCACGATGTCGTCATCAAGCTCAATGCCTGCCACTGCCTGCTCTTCAATACGTTTCATACGTCAATTGGCTTCATAGATGAATAAATCCGTCATAAACATGCGTGGCTGGGCCAGTCATAAATAGCGGATGTCCTGGCCCTTTCCAACTGATATACAGACTGCCACCAGGCAGGTCCACCTGTACCTCTTCTGACAGTAATTCCTGTTGGATCCCCACCGCCACCGCAGCACAGGCACCACTACCGCAGGCTTGTGTTTCGCCAGCCCCACGCTCATAAACCCGCAACCTGATATGTTGCTGGCTGACCACTTGCATAAAACCAATGTTCGCCCGCTCTGGAAAACGCTCATGCCCTTCCAGCACCGGCCCCAATAGCTCCACTTTGGCCGTTTGTACATCATCAACCTGTATCACACAGTGCGGATTTCCCATAGAAACCACACCACATAACACGGTATGTTCAGCAGCGCGCATGATGTAGGTTTTTTCCGCTTTACTGGCACGAAACGGCACTATCTGCGGGTCGAAGTTCGGTTCCCCCATATTGACGCACACCCGATCATCGTCGGTCACACTCAACACCATGCGGCCAGTTTGGGTGCTGACCCGAATATCACGCTTGCCCGTCAACCCCTTTAATCTGACAAAGCGAGCGAAACAACGAGCACCGTTACCACATTGTGCCACTTCACTGCCATCGGCATTAAAAATACGGTAATGGAAATCAAGATCAGGATCGTAAGGGGGCTCTACCACCAACATTTGGTCAAAGCCAATACCCAAATGCCGATCCGCTAAACGGCGGATCAGCTCAGGTGAAAAGTAAACATTCTGGGTAACGGCATCAACCACCATAAAATCATTACCCAAACCGTGCATTTTGGAGAACTGCATATCATACTCCGCTATCTGGACGCACTACCCGTCGTCATTCAAGTTGCAGGCAGGCGGCGACTAAAATCCTTCTGGTCTCCACTTGGGCTGCTGCCAGCGTAAACCCATCACTGCGGGTCGTTCATTGACGGCTGCTGCTGCGTACCCGCAGGTTGCTGCTGGTTTTTACTGACCTTATCCGTGTTGGTGGTCGGTGGTGTTGCCGGTTTGTCTTGCGGCGGAAAATAGAGTGGGCCTTTCAGACCACAGCCCGTCAGCCCCGCCAACATCATGCCCAGTAATACATAGCGTAATTGTTTTTTCATTTGCATTAATGCCTGTAATTCATGCGTCCAAGATTACTATAATCGCAGGTGGATCATGAAAAGCAATAGGAATCGATAATGAACGATAGCGAGTTTCATCAATTAGCCGACCAATTGATGCTGAAAATTGAAGAAACCTTGGATAATTTTACCGGGGATGCGGATATTGATTACCAAACACAAGGTGGCGTAATGACGCTGAGTTTCGAAAACGGCAGCAAAATTGTTATCAACCGCCAGGAACCGCTGCATCAAGTGTGGCTGGCCACCAAAACGGCAGGCTACCATTTTAATTACCATCAGGGTGTTTGGCTCTGTGACCGCAGCGGAGAGGCATTTTTCTCGTTACTCACTGAGGCAGCCAGTGCTCAGGCGGGTGAAGCGGTCAGTTTTGTTTGATTAGGCTGGGGTCGATACCTCACTGGCCCCGTGATAAACCCGTGTTATGGGGTACCCGTGACAATGGGATACTGATTCGGCCAGGTCAAAGCAAAGACCACTGAGCATTGGCTATTCCGGGGATAATTCCCATGATCTCAAGGGGAAGAACCTTGCCTGGTTGGGTTCCTGCGTCTTATAACATTATACGGTGACAACACACGCCTACGGTGACAACACACGCCGAGCACAACGTCTCGCCGCCGCCATCAGCTTCGTTGAAAATCCTACCGATAAAATCAATGTAACTGGAATTGCTGTTCCAGAGGCGGAACCGGGTTACCGTCAGACATAGTCACGCACAAACTGGATAAGGCATTACTGCGGAATGGGATCACCTGAGTCCGCCCATCGAGTTGTACAATCTGATAAAATTGCGGCAAGTTGAAATTAATAAAGCTGGAACCGTAGGTAAAACGATCATGGGAAGAGGAATAGAAACGGCTGACATCACGCACCAACTCCTCTTTGCTTCCCTCGCAGTGGTGATAAGCCTCCACCCGATTAGATTCATCCAAAATATAGATATTAAAGCCTTGCTGGCCGGTTAAATCTTCAAAGAAGAACTGAATAATCCCCTCGCTGGCAAAACCATCAATGACTGGTGGCAAATGCAACTGATCCGTTTCCACTTTGATCGACAAGCCATGCAGTTTATTGTTGGAGATCGCCCCATAGAACTCCACCGCATTTTCCAGTTTTTGTACCGACACACTCAGGCGTTCAAAAAACAGCCCCCAGGTTTGCCCAGCAACACGCACCGCTTTAAACCGCCCGGGCTCAAGACGGGTACTGGAGAGGCGTAATTCAATACACTCGGAAACCAACTGCTGAATACGGGTACGAATCAAGCCACGCAAGTGCTGACTGTAACAGAACACCTCCACGGTTTCCGGTGGTGACGCATCCTGATGCATCTTGCCAAGAATGGTTTTCAACGCCTCAAGCACCGACTGCTCACCACTAAAATGCAAAGTGCGCACTTCATTCCATGAGTTACGATAGAGCAGATCAATACTCCCCACCAGACACTGCTGTTGTTGACCAAAACTGAATACATCCAACTTGCGGAAATCAAAATGGACCACTTGATTGCGGAAAGCGACCGTCGGATCCTGTTCCAGATTGACGATGATCGCCAAATGGCGGATCTCACAAGGACTGTAGAGTGCTTTTGGGGTGGGTGCCGCCAATCGTAGGGGGAAATGGTGTGAAACATCAGCCACCAATTCATTCAGTTTGGCTAAGTCGCAGATATCACTGCTCTTGATATGCAAACGCGTTTGTGGCGCCAGCAAGCCGTTAAAGTAGGCCCAGGCCACCAACTTGTTAAGATAACGGTTATATTCTAGTGGCTGATGGCTGACTATAGCCCTCATTTCGGGTGCCTGATTGTACAGATACCAACCAGTGCGATTGGCGCGACCAACAGGCACGTGAATGAAGGTTAAGTCGCTTTCTGACAGATCCGGAGAGATCTGTGGGTTCACCAACGTCACTTTACCCGGTAATGCCTCAAAGGCCGCATACAGTTTACGCGTCAGCACCCCGATATCCTGGGGACTGGCACTGATACTGAGATTATTGCGACGGGCAAAACGGATCAGGTTGCGGTAACTCTGCATCATCGCATCCAACAGCTCGTTATGCGCCTCACGCACCGTCTCGATTTTCCAGTCAGCGCGACTATCGAGGACCGCCAACCGCTGTTCACTCCACCCCCATTCACTCACCAGTTGACCAAGAATTTCACGTCGCCAGGGGATATCCGCCACATTGGACGACGATAATTTTTCGCACACCTTTAAGTAGAAGCAGCGACGAACCAAATCAAGGCGGGTAGTGTCATTGATTTGCGTCAGATAGTGAGTGACACGTTCGAGCATCATGCAGTAGGCATCAAGGCCAAAGCAGACGATTTCCCCTTGGTGTAGGTGGTGTTTGATATCCATCGCCAATAACTGAGTATTCGGGTATTCCCATGAATAGGCTTCAAGTAATAGGGTTTTCAACACCGCTTTATAGGGGGAGTCAATACTCTTATACAATTGCCACAGGCTGGCACCAAAGTACTCTTCTGCCGACAGGGTACCCAACCCACCAAGATCGAGCCACTCATTGGGAGTTAGTGTTCCCTGCGCATACAGCGACAACACATATTCATCGTAGTGTTCTTCTTCTTCGCTTGGCACCATGTTCCACAAGATGCGTTTCCCTGCCAGGCGAACGGCAGTGCGATAAAATTCATCCAGCAACAGAATGTGCTGGGTTGAACCGCAATCCTCACCACTAAGACTGCCACTTTCATTATGACGGAAACGGTTTTCATCGATCAGGAAGAAGCTGACTTCTACACCCATCGAAGCCGCCCATTTTTCCAGTAAGGTGCATTTTTGTTGCAGGCAGTGACGTTCTTCGTTATCAAGCCAAGATTGGTGACACACCCAAATATCCAGGTCTGAAGTACAACTCTGACCGATTGAGGAGGTACTACCCATGGAATAGAGACCGGTGATCGGCAGTTCCCCTGAAGCCATCACTTCAAAAGGACTTCCCCATTTATCTTCTAAATCATTGAGATAGTTTTGTTGAGTTTCATCGGGGGTGTAGAGGCAAATACCATGTGGAACGTTACCATTCAGGTAGCCAGGCAACAATGGATGATGATGGTGCAATAATGTAGGCAGCAGACTATAGACCCGTTGGAACGCAGGCTTCATGGCTGCCAGAGCGCGCTCAACACGTAATTGGTTGATCGCATCCAGTCTTTGTTTCAGTGTCTCGATGTAGAGGTACAAGACGTCTCGCCTGATTGTGCCGATACTTGAAAAAAAACCATATTCCCGGTGCGTCTTTAGTATTAGATAAGTATTTGACGACTTATTATCGGAAACGTGATCAATCTAACATCTTGCTGATTGACCGTAAAGCAGCTAAAGAGAACACGCTGCGTTAAAATCCTCCGAAGCGGGGTAGCCACTTCAAATTGTATGGTTAATTGCCTATGACGGCTAAGGACACAGCCCGCTACTCAGTGGTAGGATGGAGAGCGAGTAATAAAAATGGTAATCCGCATGCTAGACAAGATTGTTCGAATTGCTACCCGCCAAAGCCCACTGGCTCTCTGGCAGGCGCATTATGTTCGCCAGCATTTACTGGATAATCATCCCGGTTTGCAGGTAGAACTGGTGCCCATGGTCACTCGCGGCGATATTATTTTAGATACGCCGTTGGCCAAGGTGGGTGGAAAAGGGTTGTTTGTCAAAGAACTTGAGCTGGCTCTGTTGGAAGGGCGGGCAGATATCGCTGTGCACTCAATGAAAGATGTTCCGGTCGATTTTCCGGCTGGTCTGGGGTTGGTCACCATTTGTGAACGTGACGATCCGCGCGATGCATTCGTTTCCAACCATTTTGCCTCGCTCGATCAACTCCCCCTGGGGAGTCGGGTCGGCACCTCCAGCCTACGTCGGCAGTGTCAGTTGCGCCAACGTCGCCCTGATCTGGTGGTGTGTGATCTGCGTGGTAACGTCGGTACCCGGTTGGCGAAACTGGATAAGGGTGAGTACGACGCCATTATATTGGCTGTCGCCGGGCTCAAGCGCCTGGGCCTGGAACAGCGTCTAAGCAGCCCAATCAGCCCCGAGCAATCCTTACCCGCGGTGGGTCAGGGCGCGGTGGGTATTGAATGTCGCCTTGATGATGAGATAACGCGCGCCTTACTGGCCCCGCTCAATCACCATGAATCCGAAATCCGCGTCCGTGCGGAACGGGCGATGAATACCCGCCTGGAAGGGGGCTGCCAAGTGCCCATTGGTAGCTATGCGGAACTGACGGGGGAGCAACTGTGGTTGCGTGCCCTGGTGGGTAGACCCGACGGTAGCCAAATAGTACGTGGGGAACGCCGTGGCCCAGCAGCGATGGCCGAACAGATGGGGGTGGAACTGGCTGAAGAACTACTGGCCGCTGGTGCCCGAGAGATCCTGCATGAGGTTTATCAAGGATATCCCGCCCTATGACCATTCTGGTAACCCGCCCCTCCCCTAACGGAGAACAATTGGTCAGTCGCCTGAGTGCGCTTGGCCGGGTGGCTTATCATGCGCCATTGATCGATTTCGCTCCTGGCAGCGATCTGATCACATTGCCTCAGGCACTATTGCAACTGAAAACGGGTGATCTGGTATTCGCTTTGTCACAACATGCGGTAAGCTATGCCAGCTCAGTGATCAACCGTGCTGGACTTCAATGGCCAGCCCACTTGTCCTATTATGCTATTGGTCGTACTACTGCACTGGCGTTACACCATATCAGTAGTCGCTCGGTAGAGTACCCGCGTGAACGCGAAATCAGCGAAGTGCTGCTGCAGTTGCCTGAATTACAGCAGCTCGCAGGTAAACAGGTGCTGATCATGCGCGGCAACGGGGGTCGGGAGCTCCTTGGCGATACCTTGGCTGAGCGGGGGGCGGGGGTGAGCTATTATGAATGTTATCAACGTTGCCCGATTCACTACGATGGCAACGAACAAAGTGCTCACTGGCAACGGGCGGGGGTCGATACACTGATCGTCACCAGTGGTGAAATGTTACAACGACTTTATACATTAGTTCCTGACTTCTATCGTTCTTCTTGGCTATTACAGTGCCACTTGATAGTTGTTAGTGAACGTCTGGCTACCCTCGCCCAAGCATTGGGATGGCGCTCAATTCGGGTAGCTGACAACGCAGATAATGACGCGCTGATACGCGCAACAATAACCTGACTATGGGATGTGCCACTATGACGGAACAAAATACTCCATCCGCCCCGGTTGAAGAGCCAACCCCGGTGGCCGAGAGAGTCCAGCAACCAGAGACTGACAGCCGGAAAAGTAAAAGCGGTAGCGGCCCGGTACTGGGGGCAATTGCTATCGTGCTGGTCATCGCACTAGGAGTGGGAGGCTATTATCACACGCACCAGCAAGCCCAGGCGTTGATAGCCGCAAACCAGGCATTGCAGCAACAGTTGACGCAGTTGCAACAGAACCAGCAACAGGAAAAGAGTACGCTAGAAGGTTTGGTACAACAGCAGGCCAAAGCGCTGGATGCCGCCAGTGGTGAACAAGCGGCATTAGGCCGTAAATTGAATGAATTGCATGACAAAGTCGCCACTCTCTCCGGTAATGATGCCAAAACCTGGTTACTGGCTCAGGCTGACTTCCTGATAAAAATGGCGGGTCGCAAACTATGGAATGATCAGGACATTACAACCGCTGCCACGCTGCTGAAAAGCGCCGATGCCAGCCTGGCGGAAATGAACGACCCCAGTTTGATTGAGATCCGCCGAGCCATTACCGAGGATATTTCGTCACTCGCCGCGGTAAGCCAAGTTGATTTTGATGGCCTCATTCTGAAGGTTAACCAGCTATCGAACCAAGTGGATAATCTGCGTCTGGCAGATAACCAGCGTGATGGACATCCTATGGAACAGAACGACAGTCAACTGTCGGGCTCACTGAGCGAATGGCGCCAAAACCTGACCAAGAGCTGGCATACGTTTATGGCGGACTTTATTTCCATCCGCCGCCGCGATAGCGGTGCTGAACCGTTATTGGCACCGAATCAAGATATCTATCTGCGTGAAAATATCCGTTCGCGCTTGTTGATCGCCGCGCAGGCAATACCTCGCCATCAAAATGAGGTATATAAACAGTCGCTGGAAACCGTTTCAACCTGGGTTCGCGCTTATTTCGATGCCAATGATCCAGCAACCAAAGCGTTTCTGGATGAGTTGGATAGTCTGCTCCAGCAATCAATTTCAATGGATGTACCGAGTCAGCTCAAAAGCCAGCCTCTACTGGAAAAACTGATGCAGACCGAGGTGCGTAATCTGTTGAGCCAAGCACCTGCTACTCATCAGGAGGGATAAGCTATGTTACGCGTGCTATTCCTATTCCTGGTGCTAATTGCCAGTGTCGTGGTGGGGCCAATGTTGGCCGGTCACCAAGGTTACGTGCTGATCCAAACTGACAATTACAATATTGAAACCAGCCTCACCGGTCTGGTGATTATGGTGATCCTGCTATTCTTGGTGCTGTTTGTCATTGAATGGATATTACGCCGTATTTTCCATACCGGTGCCCGTACACGCGGCTGGTTCGTTGGCCGCAAACGCAGCCGTGCTCGCAAACAAACCAAAGCCGCATTGCTCAAGCTGGCAGAAGGTGATTACAAGCAGGTTGAAAAACTGCTGACCCGCAATGCCGATCACGCTGAACAACCGGTAGTGAACTACCTGTTGGCCGCAGAAGCCGCCCAACAACGTGGGGATCAGTTCCGTACCAATCAGTATCTGGAACGTGCCGCAGAGGCCGCCGATACCGATCAACTGCCCGTAGATATTACTCGTGTACGTCTCCAGTTGGCTCAGGGGGAAAACCACGCAGCACGGCACGGTGTTGACCGTCTGCTGGATCTGGCCCCCCGTCACCCGGAAGTGTTGCGACTCGCTGAGCAGGCTTATCTAAGCACTGGCGCTTATACGTCTCTGTTGGACATTCTACCTTCGATGAGCAAGATCAAGCTGCATAGCGAAGAAGAGATCCAGGCTCTAGAACAACAGGCTTATATCGGTCTAATGAATCAGGCAATGGCAGATGAAGGGAGCGATGGGCTGAAGCGTTGGTGGAAAGATCAGAGTCGTAAAATACGCCATGATGTCTCACTGCAGGTCGCCATGGTAGAACACCTGATTGAGTGTGATGATCATGAGCTGGCACAAGAGATTGTACTCAGTGGCCTGAAACGTCAGTATGATGACCGATTAGTGTTACTGATCCCACGCCTCAAATCTGACCATCCGGAACAGTTGCAGAAAGCCTTGCGCCAGCAGATAAAACTGCATGATGCGACCCCATTACTCAACAGCACATTAGGCCAGTTACTGTTGAAAGAGGGTGAATGGCAGCAGGCCAGTGACGCATTCCGCGCTGCATTGCAACAGCGCCCTGATGCGCATGATTACTCCTGGTTGGCCGATGCACTGGATAAACTACACCAAGCCGATGAAGCTGCGCAAATGCGCCGCGAAGGATTAATACTGACGTTGAAGCAAAACGGCGAGTAATCAATCTGTCGGTCTCTAATGAATGGCTCAGCACTCAAATGCTGAGCTTTTTTTTGCTCTGGCTGCAGGACAAAAAAAAGACACTTGCCATCAGGTAAGTGTCTAAAAAAAGCAATCAGGTCTAGGACAACTGAGTCGGTGCCTCACTCAACGTTATGCCCGGAGTGTGATGGAGTCGTTGCAAGCAACGTTTTCATCGTTCTGGTGGACAATAGGCACCCTAAAATCGGCTCTGCATCATTCCTGGGTTTATGAAGCCTAAGGCAAACATAAGAAATGGAATGAGCATCTACGTAATAGATAATGCACTTGGCATGCCAACTTATGAAAAATGAGTGCTGATTAAAATAAAATTATTTATCTTTATGAATTTTAATGTTTTTTTATTTCAACCCCAACTTCCCCCAAAATAATCGGTTTATCGGGTATTCTCAAATGTGCCCCACTTGTCTCTTTAAAACGACGATATAATTGATAATTTATTTTATTGTTTAAAATCATGATATTAGCTGTCTCAAACTGGCGACAGCAAACCCAGAGATAACAGATAAAAGGAGACAGGCTAAAAAAACATCGTCGTATTGCCACACGCTCAGAGAAAACCGCCAGAAAAATCATCCGCATCGACGATCCTCTACACCTCTGGCCTTCTACCTATTGACGTACATCAGAAACCAACAAGACTTTCAAGTGGGATCTTAAATTGTTTATGCAGGTTACGGATCATTGGCAAAGTCAGTTTTCTAGTCCCATTCAGCACTTCATACACACGGTTTGCCCTGCCTATTGCTGGCTCCAAATCTTTCACCGTTAAGCCTTGTTGCTCCATACGGAACTTTATTGCCTCGATGGGGTGAGGTGGTTCAATCGGACAATGTTTCTTTTCATACTCTTCAATCAGTATGCACATGATCTCAAAATAGTCCCCATCTGGTGAATTCATTTCTGGTTCATTATCAAAAAAAGGGGAAACTGCCTTTAAGGCTGCTTTGTAGTCATCTTCGGTTCGGATCGGTTTTATTTGCATTTTTTACTCCAGTTCGACAGTTTCAGCATCGATACAATCATATTTATGGTGCGTACCGATGAATTTCACAAACATCCATCCCCGCTGATATGCAATCGCAACGATTAATCTGTAGTCGTTTCCTTTGATATTGAATACTACCCGCCTATTTTTCAAAATGCTTGCGCTACGGTACTGCTCTTTAATTTCTGCCGGGGTTTGCCATTTAGCTTTGATTGCTTCATCCACCCATGCTTTGAGTGGCTGCTCCGCATCTGGATACTCATCCCAGAAGTCTTTTAATGTCTTAACTGATATGATTTTCATACCCTTTATTTTAGTCCCAAAACGGGATTAATCAAGACTATTCACCCATCTGACTGTTTTAGCGCCCTACTGCTTTAATCAATCAGCCCTAAAAGAGTGGAAAAAACTGGGGCATACCCTTCAGGAACAATTCAAAAAGAAACTTAAAGAACGGCTAGAAAACCCACGCATTCCTGCCGCACAACTACATGGGCGCAAAGACCAGTATAAAATCAAGCTACGCGGGGCGGGTTATAGGCTAGTTTACTGCGTTGAAGATGACATTATCACGGTCACCGTCATTGGTGTGGGTAAACGTGAAAATGATGGCATCTACCACATCACAAAACAGTGAAACTGATCACCGGGAATTTTCTTTATTAGCTCAAACCTCTTTCGGAGGTGATTACGCACATCCTTGTGCTCCCCCCTTACGGGGCCAACGCCTGCGGCGTTGTTCAAAACTGCTCCAGGCAGTTTTGTCTCATCCTCTTAAACGACAGGCGAAAAAAAAACCTGCTAAAAAGCAGGTTTTTTCGAATTTGGTCGGCGAGAGAGGATTCGAACCTCCGACCCACTGGTCCCAAACCAGTTGCGCTACCAAGCTGCGCTACTCGCCGATTTGATGTTGCTGATACTAGTGAATTTTTAAGCTTATGTCTATGTAAATCTTAAAATTTATTAGACATTTTGTGTGGTGCGAAGAGAGGGACTTGAACCCTCACGTCCGTAAGAACACTAACACCTGAAGCTAGCGCGTCTACCAATTCCGCCACCTTCGCACAGTCACAAAACAGCTTTTAATTCATCATTTTACGTTATTCATACTCTGTAAAATGGGGTGGCTAATGGGACTCGAACCCACGACAACTGGAATCACAATCCAGGGCTCTACCAACTGAGCTATAGCCACCATTGTTACTTTACTTCACGCGGTAATCATACCACCGCAGCTCCTGCGCACAAAATTAATGGCGCGCCCGACAGGATTCGAACCTGAGACCTCTGCCTCCGGAGGGCAGCGCTCTATCCAGCTGAGCTACGGGCGCGTAGCGCCGTTGCGGGTGGGGATACTACGGTTTTAAACCCTTCCTGTCTAGTGCTTTTTCTCAGAAATGGTGCGTTTGATTACGCTTTGTTCACTCAACCCGCAGAAAGGCCCCTTCAAGGCTTTTTTAGCTGCCTGGGTTCCCCACCTCATACCCGCAAACAACCACAAACAACCACAAACAAGAGGTAAGCCCAATAGGGGCTCACATCTTGCCGCTATAGTAATAACCGACAAATTTCAGCAACCGCAACTGACGGCGAATACGGCTTGGTTGGCTGAGCAAGCGGTAAAGCCACTCCAAACCAAGATCTTGCCAAACCTTAGGGGCACGCTTTACATGACCAGTAAACACGTCGTAAGTACCGCCTACGCCCATATACAACGCTTGTGGATGTACCTCACGGCAGTCACGCATCAGGATCTCCTGTTTTGGCGACCCCATAGCCACAGTGACAATCGCCGCGCCACTGTCACGAATGCGTTCGAACAGCGCTTCCCGCTGTTCCGGCTTGAAGTAACCGTCCTGGCTCCCCACCAAATTAACATTCCATTGGTTACGCAGCTTTTGCTCGGTTTCCGCCAATACTTCTGGTTTACCCCCTACCAGAAACACCGGTGTGCCCTCCTGCCCGGCCCGTTGCATCATAGCTTCCCACAAATCCGCCCCCGCCACGCGGGAAACCTGCGCACCAGGATATTTACGGCGGATCGAACGCACGATACTGATACCATCTGCGTATTTATATTCTGCCTGGTCAAGCAGTCCATGCAGTGCCGGATCGGTTTCCGCATTCAGGATTTTTTCAGCATTCATCGCCACCAGAGTGCCTTGCTTGACCTGACCACCCTCAAACAAAAAATCCATACATTGTGCCATATCACGAAATCCCCATAAGCTAAAACCACGTAGCTCATAGTTAGGAACCGAAATGTTTGCTTCCATTGTTACTCTTTCCTTTGCAGAAGAGAGTTGGCAGTCGCCGCCAACCTACGCTTACGCATCACGCGGGCTTTAATCAGCCCAGCAGCATCAAACAGCCAGTACAGTAATTTTGCCAATACCAGACAAGCACCAAAAATAATACAGAAGAACACCACGCGCGAGACAAAGGAATCTACCCCCTCACGCGCCAACACGATGATATTGAACACCGCACCAAAACAGAACCCCTGCAAAATAGCCGCTTTATAGCGGTTCTGCTCATTTCTGCCCAGCTCATACAACCAATCAAACCACTTGATAATCAACCCCACCGCCACGGCACCCAGCGGGATAAACAACCAACCGCCCATCACCACCAGTGACCCAATCAAGGTCGGGGAGATCGCCAACCCGGAATGGTTATCCAGCACTTCCCAGGTAAAGTAGTTGGCGGTATTCAGCACCAAGTCCGGCCGCCCAGGCCATAGCCAAGTAGGAATGAAAACGTAAAAATCACGGGCAATCGGTGCCAGCCCCTGAAAATCAATCTTGTCGTAATTTTGCAATAATAATGCCAAGTTTTCCCAGGGTGAGAACGTATCTCGTGTCAGGTAAAGGAAAGTATAGAGTGCCTCCGCACCACGGACATCCAGGCTGTAGCGTTTCAACGCCAGCCAGAACATACCGACAATACCGAACACCCCGGCCGCCACCAGCATCCACAACGAAATCCAGCCACGCACAATGCCGATAAACAGGAACAATGAGAAAGCGATAATGATGTTGGCGCGGGTCCCCCCCACCACCACGTAGGTCAGAATACCAAAGGCAACCGTCGCCACCAGGAAAGCAAACCAGGCGCGCAGATCCTGTTTAAGGAAATAGACCACCAGCATCGCCGGGATGAAAAAATAGAAGAAACGCTTAAGCGCTACTCCCGCCACATCGCTGGAGAAAATCTGGCTATAGGAATTAAGTTTGAATAATAGGAAGCCGTTCTGCATAAAGAAGATGCCAACGGTGCCCATGGCCACCAAGGCCAACAGTATCCAGGTCAGGTTGGTTTCCACACGGTTCATGGTAAACAGCGGCTTATGCGACTGTTGTTTGCTACGTTTACGCAACCGCGTCTTGTAGCTAACGTAGTAAATCGCATAAAAGCTGGTGGCGGAAAGAATGGCATACAACAGATATTCTACCGGGACCACCGCCACATCAAACTGGAAAACCAGCAGGCAGGTCAGTGGAAAACCGAAGTAAAACGTCAACAGATAGAGCAGGGAAAAAAAGACATTAAAGTTAAATCGCACACGCCGAAATTCCTGATATGTCAGGAACAGGACAAACAGCGCGCCAATCAAATAGACGACAAACAACCCACCAAACTGCGCCAGGGTCATGGGTTTTCTCCTGCTGCCAGCGCCAGAGCCTGCTGCCAGCCATCAACATAGTTCGGATTAAAAAAGGCAATGGCTTGTTTATCCAAGGTGGCCAGTTGGCGTTGCGCCTCACGGATGACGGTTTCATTCAACGGATCACCATAAAACAGTACCGGCAAATGCTGTTCAGCCAAATCCTGCCAGAACGGGTTGTTACGACTCAATACAAACGGCACGCCAAACTGAATCAGCAGACATAACGTACCTATACCTTGCTGGCGGTCAAAGATAAAGTAACCGAGATCGCATTCACGCAAGATATTGAGATAATCATCAAACGCCACCTGTTGAGTCAGCAGTTGTAGATGCTGTTCACCAAACAATTTCACCCCAACGGCACGCACTTGCTCAATATAGGCCTGATTATTGGCGGGATATCCCATGGGGATAATCACCTGCACATCCGTGCCAAATTGCTGATGGATAGCCTGTAGCGCTTCGATATGGCGATTAGTTTTATCACCGGAGTTGCCCAGCAGAATGGTCATCGGTCCGGCACTCTTTTTGTTGACCTCAATCCCCGTCAGGCTTGGGTCCATCCGCGTAGGGAAATAGAGCAACGAGCCAGGAACCCGCCCATGGCGTTGCCGGTAGTGATTTAAATCTCCCCGCGTCGCAAAAACATGGTGCACGCGCCCTTGGGCAATACGCCGCAGCAGGTAGAACAGACGGAATTTCCAGTGAGTGGCATTTTCATACAGGTCGGCTCCCCAGATATGCCAGCTCACCTGATGTGCTTTAATCTTGCCACTGAGCAATGCTAACCACAGCGCGGCATTAAATTGCCCATGGAAAAAGAAACGGTTATCACGGCTGGCTTGAGCGCGGGCAATCACCGCCGCAGCCAGGCTTTTCTTATCCGGCAAAACCTCGATATCCAACTTGGGATAATGCCCCAATGCGTCGGCATCTTTGGCTGCCACCATAAAATGGCGTACCTGTTCAGCGGGTAGACGCTCTGCCAGCACATCATTGAAAAAGCGCAGCACCGTCTGATTATGATGGGGGATATCAGAGCCCAGTACGTGGATCAGTGTCATCATACTCGTCTACGATAAAGAATAAATACGCCGCTACAAAGCGCGAAATACACTATATAGGTTGCCATATAAGCCTGTGTTGCACCCAACGGACCATGCAATGGGATTAGCCAGTGGGAAAACAGCGTCAGCAATATAAACTGGGTGACTTCTGCCAGAATATAGAAACGCAGTGACGCTTTGGCGATCACCAGATAACCGAAAACGTAAGCGCCCACTTTCAACACATCCCCCACCAGTTGCCAGGCAAACAGATCACGCATAGCGATGAACTGGGGTGAGAACAGTAACCAGATGGCAAAATCACGTAACAGCCAGACGGTAAAGCTGGCGGCGGCCACCGCAGGCAAGACAAACTTCAGTGAACGGATAATTTCCTGCGAAATGGCGTGCTTTTCCTGCAAGCGCGACAATGTCGGCAACAAATAAACCGTAAAAGAGGCGGTAATAAACTGCAAGTAAGCATCAGAGATACTACTCACCCCTTGCCAAATCCCCACGTCATCCCAACTGTAGTGCGCTGCCAGCAGGTTACGCATCATCACATAGGCCACCGGCAGGGTCACCGAGGTGATCAACGCCATAATGGTAAATTTGCCCAGGTGGCTCGCCAAAGCTTTATCCCAGGCCAGAGCCAGATAATGCAGCGGCAGCGCCTTACGCCGCCAAAGGATAAAGCCAGCAGGCAACACCACCAACGCGGGGACCAAGGCCAACCCGGTCAAGGCGCCGGCATATCCGCCCACCCAGAGGCATAAAGTGAACGCCAGCACACCAATAAAGCTACCGGCGATCACCGCCAGGGCATTACCCATGGCATCGCGGTAGCCTTTAATGATCGCCAAAAACAGGTTGGCGTAAGCGATCCCCATCTGGATAAATGCCACCGCGCGCACGACATTCACATACTTAGTATGATCGAACAACGCACGGCTGATAGGCTCGGCGGCCAACAGAAATATCAGCGCCAGTAACGTTGAAAAGCCCAGCACAATCGTCGATGCCGTCCCCACCGCTTTTTTTAAGCGCTGGGGATCATGGTGATATTCGGCAACATACTTGGTGATGCCGTTAAAAATACCGGCTCCGGACAGCACTCCCAGCACGGTAATCAGTTGGCGGTAGTTACCCGCCAACCCGACACCACTGGGGCCAAAGGTCACCGCCAGCATTTTAATCACCACCAAACCCACGCCTATTTTTATCAGCGTGGACCCGGCAGTCCAGATTGATGCTTTTGCCAGTGACATATCAGGCGAAGAAACTCTGGATGGTATTGATTACCGTGCGTTGGTTAACATCAGTCATGTTGTAGAACAGTGGCAGGCGCGCCAGGCGTTCGCTCTCTTGAGTAGTGAAACGATCTTCACCCGCCATGCGACCAAACATCTCACCCGCCGGGCAGCTATGCAGTGGGAGATAGTGGAATACCGACATGATCTCTGCTTCTTTCAGATAATTGATAAACGCGGTACGCTGCTGCATATCTTGCAGTTTGATATAGAACATATGGGCATTCTGTACACAATCTTCTGGCACGCTCGGTAACACAATGCGCCCGGCGTCTGCCAAAGGTTTGAATGCATCATAATAGTTATGCCACAGCTTGAGGCGACGCTGATTAATCTCTTCAGCCGCTTCCAGTTGTGCCCACAGATAAGCCGCCTGTAGGTCTGACATCAAATAGCTGGAACCGATATCACGCCAAGTGTATTTATCTACCTGACCACGGAAAAACTGGCTACGGTTGGTGCCTTTCTCACGGATAACTTCCGCACGATCAATCAACACAGGATCGTTAATCAGGGTTGCACCACCTTCACCACCGGCGGTGTAGTTCTTGGTTTCATGGAAGCTGAAGCAACCAATATGCCCAATAGTCCCCAGCGCTTTACCTTTGTAAGTCGACATCACCCCCTGTGCGGCATCTTCTACCACGAACAGGTTGTATTTCTTCGCCAGCGCCATAATGGTGTCCATCTCACAAGCCACACCGGCATAGTGCATAGGGACAATGGCGCGGGTCTTGTCAGTGATCGCTGCTTCGATCTTGGTTTCATCGATGTTCATGGTGTCTGGACGCAAATCAACAAATACTGGCACTGCACCACGCAATACAAACGCATTAGCTGTCGACACAAAGGTGTAGCTTGGCATGATCACTTCATCACCAGGTTGGATATTCAGCAGTATGGCTGCCATCTCCAGTGATGCAGTACAAGAAGGGGTCAGCAATACTTTCGGGCTGACGAAATGTTGTTCCATCCATTGCTGGCAACGACGAGTAAAACCACCATCGCCACACAGCTTGCCGCTGCTCATCGCTGCCTGCATATAATCAAGTTCAGTGCCAACAACCGGTGGTGCATTAAATGGAATCATGTAAACCTCTATAGAACCAATACGCGGTGCTTTGTATAGTGGCACCGTGCCGTTGATAGAGCCGTAACGCGGCGGTATTACTTATTTGAGTCGCAACCCACAGGCGCGGCAGCCGTTGCTGCTGGCACCAATTGATCGCAGCTACCATTAGCCGTGAACCGGTCCCCTTTCCTTGTTGATGTGGAAATGCCGCCAGCAAACCAATACGGGCCTGTTGTTGGCCAATATCACGCAGGCTGACAAATCCTTCTGGTTCGCCCCCCTCTCCCAGCACCAATAAGCACTGATGATCAAAGGTACCCAGCACCGCTTTCTCAATCCAGGTGGCGTAAAACCGCCCACTGTCTTGCTCCCCGTACCAAGGGGTACGGAAACGGCTGGCAGCAAATACGTTCGTCGCTGCCTGGCGCAGCAAGGGAATATCCTCCACTTGAGCCATGCGCACTGCCGGTAATAATGAAGCACTTTCCATGCCAACTTCTAGCACCAGATCAACTTCGCCCTCCGCCAAGCGAAAACCCAAACCGGCCAGCCCATCGGCTAAATCAAGACGCGACGCCGGAATTTTAGCCTGAACCAGGGCATAAGCATCCAGCTCAGCGGGCACCAGCGGTGGTGCCACCTCAGAAAAATCCAGTTTGGCACTGTTGATATGGAAAAATTCGCTTTCCCAGCCCAAAGGCTCAATATTGGCGTGGACGGACATGGAGTAAATCCAGCAAATATTTGCCATAGCCGGTTTTGGCTAATGCCAATGCAGCACGTTTGACACCTTCATCATCCAGCCAACCATTACGCCAAGCGATCTCTTCCAGACAGGCGACCTTAAACCCTTGGCGCTTTTCCACAGTTTGTACAAAGGTACTGGCTTCGATCAGACTGTCATGAGTACCGGTATCAAGCCAGGCAAAGCCTCGGCCTAGCAGCTCAACACTTAATTGCCCGCGCTCCAGATACATCTGGTTGATGGTGGTGATTTCCAACTCGCCACGGGGCGAAGGTTTCACCTGCTTGGCGAAGTCCACCACCTGATTATCATAAAAATAGAGGCCAGTGACCGCCCAGTTGGATTTGGGCTCGAGGGGTTTCTCTTCAATTGACAGCGCACGGAACTGGTCATCAAACTCCACCACACCAAAGCGCTCTGGGTCCATCACCTGATAACCAAATACCGTGGCACCATGCAGGTTATTGACCACGTTTTTCAGTTTCGGGCTAAAGGCCTGGCCAAAATAAATGTTATCACCCAACACCAGGCAGCTCGGTTCCCCAGCGATAAACTCTTCACCGATCAGAAAGGCTTGCGCCAGTCCGTCTGGGCTAGGCTGTTCGGCGTAACTCAGGTTGATGCCAAACTCCGCACCACTACCGAGTAAACGGCGGAACGAAGGTAGATCTTCAGGGGTAGAAATAATCAGAATATCGCGGATCCCGGCCAGCATCAGCACCGAGATTGGATAATAGATCATCGGCTTATCATAGATAGGCAGCAACTGCTTGGAGACACCGCGCGTAATCGGGTGCAAACGCGTTCCCGAACCGCCAGCAAGAACAATACCTTTCATCTTGACTCCTTGACTCACCTTCGCACTGCGAAAGTCCTTTTAGTCATAGGTTATTAAACTGTAATCAGCTTAATGACCTAGCCCATCAATGGGCCAGGTAATACAACCAACCACAAGATTGCTTGAAAAACGAGGAGGAGGTTACTGGCTCAGCCCTAAACGTTCCCCAGCATAGGAGCCGTCTTGTACCCGACGCCACCAGGTTTCGTTGTTCAGATACCAAGAGACCGTTTTGCGGATACCGCTTTCAAAGGTTTCCTGTGGGCGCCAACCCAACTCACGTTCGATCTTGCTGGCATCAATGGCATAGCGCATATCATGGCCGGGGCGATCTTTGACGTAAGTGATCAAATCGCGATATTTAGCCACACCTTGTGGTTTGTTCGGTGCCAACTCTTCCAATAGATCGCAAATCGTGTGCACCACCTCGAGATTCTTACGTTCGTTATGCCCACCGATATTGTAGGTTTCCCCTACTACACCCTCTTTGACCACCTGATACAACGCCCGAGCATGGTCTTCCACATACAACCAGTCACGCACCTGTGCGCCATTGCCATAAACCGGCAAGGGTTTACCCGCAATCGCGTTTAGGATCACCAATGGGATCAGCTTCTCAGGAAAATGGTAAGGGCCATAATTATTGGAACAATTGGTGACCACAGTGGGCAAACCATAAGTACGCAACCAGGCACGCACCAGATGGTCGCTGGATGCTTTAGAGGCAGAGTAAGGGCTGCTTGGTGCATAAGGCGTGGTTTCGGTAAACAAGTCGTCCGTACCATGCAGATCACCATACACTTCATCGGTAGAGATATGGTGGAAACGGAAAGCCGGTTTTTTCTCTTCCGCCAGACCTTGCCAATAATGGCGGGCCGCTTCCAACAAAGTGTAAGTACCCACTACGTTGGTTTCGATAAACGCGGCTGGGCCATCAATAGAACGGTCCACATGGCTTTCAGCCGCCAGGTGCATCACTAAATCGGGTTGGTATTGCGCAAACACCCGGTCAAGTGCAGGCCGGTCACAAATATCCACCTGCTCAAAAGCATAGCGCGCATCATCCGCCACTACCGCCACTGAATCCAGATTACCGGCATACGTTAGCTTATCCACCACCACTACGCTATCTGCCGTACCATTGATAATGTGTCTTACTACGGCAGAGCCGATAAAACCGGCTCCGCCGGTAACCAGAATACGTTTCAACGCCAAACTCCTTTAGTATCAACGACCCAAGACTGTTTAACCTCTTGCGGTTTAATCGCCTTGAACTCTTTGTGATCAACCAACATCACGACAATATCTGCCTGCTGCAAAGCCTCGGCAAGGGTTTTCAAAGTCACATGACCGGCCAAAGATTTTGGCAATTGCTCCACATTGGGCTCTACGACTAACGTTTCACCCACATGCCAGTCAGCAATCAGATGAGCCACTTCAACCGCTGGGCTTTCACGCAAATCATCAATATTCGGTTTGAACGCCAGACCAAAACAGGCAATTTTCACTTCATTGGCGCGCTTGTTGGTGGCTGCCAGACAATCTGCCACCGCCGTCTTGACGCGATCAACCACCCAGTGTGGCTTACCATCGTTAACCAACCGGGCAGTATGGATCAAACGGGCCTGCTGCGGGTTCTGCGCCACGATAAACCAAGGGTCAACGGCGATACAGTGCCCACCGACACCAGGACCAGGCTGCAAAATATTAACCCGTGGATGGCGGTTAGCCAAGCGGATCAGCTCCCATACATTGATGCCCTGATCAGCACAGATCAGTGAAAGTTCGTTGGCAAAAGCAATGTTAACGTCGCGGAAACTGTTTTCAGTCAATTTACACATTTCGGCGGTGCGAGAGTTAGTGATTACACACTCACCTTCCAAGAAGATTTTGTACAACTCACTCGCACGCTCAGAGCACTTCGGCGTCATCCCGCCGATCACGCGGTCATTCTGGATCAGTTCCACCATCACCTGCCCGGGCAACACACGCTCTGGACAATAGGCAATGTTAACATCGGCTTGTTCACCGGCATCCTGAGGGAAACTGAGGTCACTGCGCGCCTGCGCCAGCCACAATGCCACCTGCTCAGTCGCACCTACCGGGGAAGTAGACTCCAGGATCACCAAATCGCCTTTTTTCAGTACCGGCGCCAGTGATTTCGCCGCGGCTTCCACATAGGCTAAATCGGGCTCATGATCCCCTTTAAATGGCGTGGGTACCGCAATCAGAAACGCATCTGCGGGTAGGGGTTTATTCACCGCTTGTAAGTAACCCCCTTCAACCGCCGTCTTCACTACGCGGTCCAGATCGGGTTCGACAATATGGATCGCACCACGGTTAATGGTATCCACCGCATGTTGGTTAACATCTACACCCACCACTTTTTTCTTGCGGGAAGCAAACGCCGCCGCTGTTGGCAAGCCGATATAACCCAAGCCAATAACTGAAATCGTGTTAAAACTCATAGTGTCACCTGATGATTCTTTAAAGCTTCGAGGATACGCTGGCAGGCATGCCCGTCACCGTAAGGGTTATGCGCCCGGCTCATGGCATGATAGGCGTTGTCATCTGTCAGTAACCGGGTAACCGCATCAACAATTCTGGCTACATCTGTTCCTACCAATTGCACCGTGCCGGCATCCACCGCTTCCGGTCGCTCAGTGGTATCACGCATCACTAACACCGGTTTACCCAGTGAAGGAGCCTCTTCCTGAATACCACCCGAGTCGGTCAGGATCAGATAAGCGTGAGTCATCAGATAAACAAAAGGCAGGTAGTCTTGCGGGTCGATAAGAATGACGTTTTCGATACCTTTCAAAATGCGGTTGACTGGCTCACTGACGTTCGGGTTCAAGTGCACCGGATAGACCACCTGCACCTCTGGGTGCTGGCGCGCGATCTCTGCCAGTGCGCTGCAAATACGCTCAAAACCGCCACCAAAACTTTCACGGCGGTGCCCAGTCACCAGGATCAACTTCTTATTGGCATCCAGGAAAGGGTAGCGCTGTTCAAGACTATTACGCAGGGTGGCGTCAGACATAACGCGGTCACGTACCCAAAACAACGCATCAATCACTGTATTACCAGTTACGATAATATGGTCATCACTCAGTGACTCACGCAGCAGGTTTTGACGCGAATTTTCCGTCGGCGCGAAATGGTACATCGCCAAATGACCGGTTAATTTACGGTTGGCCTCTTCTGGCCAAGGGGAATAGAGATCCCCCGTGCGCAATCCTGCCTCGACATGCCCCACCGGAATACGCTGATAAAATGCCGCCAGACTGGTGCTCATGGTCGTCGTCGTATCACCATGAACCAGCACCACATCCGGTTTGAAATCTTCCAGCACGCCTTTTAACCCTTCCAGGATACGGCAAGTGATTTCACTCAGCCCCTGGCCCGGTTTCATAATATTCAGATCATAATCAGGTACGATTTCAAACAACCGCAATACCTGATCCAACATCTCACGATGCTGTGCCGTAACGCAGACTCTAGATTCAAAGGCTTCGTCCTGAGCCAGAGCATGTACCAAAGGAGCCATTTTGATGGCTTCCGGCCTGGTACCAAAAACAGTCAACACTTTCACAGCGAATCTCTTTTGGTCTGTAAACTGCAGGCAAACCTGCAAATGGGGCACTTATCCCCGTCATCAATAAAGCTGCAGCGGTGTGGGCTACGCTCGTGCACCCGAATCACTTACCCATGTAAGCTCATCGGGATGAATGAACCTCATCTCTGAGGTTCACCCTTCGGGCCAGCACGAGTGCTGTTCAAATCGGTGATGACCGATTTGTCTCTCGTTTGCTGCCTACCTGCAACTTCATTGAACTTGGGTAGATGTGTCCGTCAATAAAATCCCGCTATCCTTCAAGCTGCAACAACCTGAATAGCCGCCTGAACTCCCTAGGACATGCTTATTTTAACGCTCTTTTATTTCAACTTTCTTTTATCTCAACTGCGAGGCCGACGCACCAAAGCCACACCAGCACCCACCAAGCTACCAATCGCCCCCCACATAATCAACCAGAATACCCGGCGTGGGCTGTCACGTTTCACCGGCTCTTCTGGTGTACGCAGATAGCGGAATGTCTGAAAATTAGTATCTGGCGTCGGGCCAGCATGCAAGGTGGTCAGCATGGCCCGATTTTGGTCATAATCGAGATCATAGGTTGGACCTGATGCCTGTAACCCTTCCAGACGCGCTTGAAGCGTCGGTTTACCCAGCATGAAAAGGTCAGAATCGGGTAGCTGTTCTGCCGGAATATTGGTCTGAGCACGGTTAATCCCTTGTTGCTCAGCAATTTTCAGTGCTTGCTGGACACTCTTGAGCTCACGTTGATAAACCGCATCTGCCACCGCTTCCTGACGTTTGACCTGGGCATTCATAGCGGTAGTACGCGCAGCCCAAGCGCCCTGAATATCTTCATTCAAATGCTGTGCCGCACGGTGGCTGGCAAAATCCACATACTGGCGCAACAATTGATTAGAGTCAGCGGCAGTTTCTGCCGTTAACTTCACGTTGTCATTGAGTACTTTTTTATCATCACGAGGGGTGAACTGAATATTGTTAATCAGCTCATCTAACAACGCCGCATCGGCGCGTGCATCCCCTTTCTGACGCTGTTTGTAATAATCATTTTGTAACCAGAATTCGCGACGTGTGTCATAGGCGGCCAACTGCATGATGAATTCATTATAGGCTTCATCGGCAATCCCTGGCTGCTCACCCGCCACTGCGGGCATGGTGCGCACATCAAGATTACGCAGAAATTGTCGCTGAGAGTAATATCCCCCCAACGAATTAACTGTTGGCTTGTCAGTGATTGCGGTGGCGCTCCACTCCTGCTTTACCAGATAGGAGACAAGCAGTGCGACCACAGCAAATAGCAGCGCAAAACCAATAATCCATTTTTTACCGCGCCACAGGGTAGAGCACAGACCGCGAATATCCAGTTCGTTGTCGACCACCGTAGCACTCTTATCAGACGTTGTTTCAGAAATCATCACTGCCCTAAAGCCTCAGGTTAAGGTACTTGCTTGTTGTGCATTGAATTACGAATACGGCGCTTGATACGTTTGATATAACGAGCAACACGCCACGCACGTTTAATGCAATAGCCATAAAAAAAGAATGCTAGCAAAAACAGCACCAACATCACCCATTCCGGAATGAAACTTAGCCGTTCGCCGATAATACCTATCGCTGCCAGGATTGCCGCAGCCAACGTGATCAAAACAAAGGCCTGACGCGGCGTAAAACCGGCCCGCATAATCAGGTGATGGATGTGTTGACGATCAGGTGAGAATGGGCTCATCCCCTTGCGCAGGCGACGATACATGATGGCAATCATATCCATCAAAGGAATGGCAATAATCCAGAGTGCCGTCACTGGCCTAATGGGATGGTTTTCCCCTTGCGAACTTTGCAACAGTAACCAGATAGCGGTAAAACCAATCAGCGTGCTGCCCGCATCCCCCATAAATACTTTATAGCGGCGGCCAAGAACACCCAGATTCAGTAAAATATAAGGGACAATGGCGGCCAACATGGCAAAGCACCAAAAGGCGAGCTCATTGTTGCCACTTTGATAGAGCAGAATCCCCATAGCACCAAATGACACGCAGGAGAGTCCACCCAGCAAACCATCAATGCCGTCCACCATGTTAAAGGCGTTGATCGCCGCCCAAACGGCGAACAGGGTCACCAGGTAGCCAAACGGACCCAGCAGCATTTCCCAGTTACCAAATACCTGGCCGAGGCTATGCAGATAGAGGTCGGCGAACAGCATCATCGCCACTCCAACCAGGGCCTGCACGGTGGCTCGAATTTTGACACTAATATCAAAACGATCATCCAGCGCCCCAACGAACACCAACACACCCGCACAAGCGAGGTAGAGCTTGCTGTGCACAATCGGTACATCGGTGATCAAGAAAGCGAAACACAGGCCAGCATAAACAGAAATCCCCCCAACCAGCGGGATTAGGCCCTGATGACGTTTCCGATAATTCGGCTTATCAACCAAACCAATGCGCTTTGCTACCTTGCGGGCAACAAACAAAAAAGCCAAAGAAAACAGAAAAACAAAAAGGATTTCAGTACTCATAGTGAGTATGTTCACGGTTAACGAATCTCTAAAAAAAGATAAGGTAGCTTAGCATGAGTAAAAATGGCACCACTATCATCACCCAGCAACCTTTTCAGTCAATTCCTATGACAATAGACATGTCTTCATACATTTGCACTCATCACCTTAAGGTGATAAGTGCAAATCAGACGAAGTCTCAGTAAGTCATCAGGGTAGCTCACTTAGTTATTACTCTTGCTTATCGTATCCGCCAAAAGCAAAAAACGCCATGACTAGGCATGGCGTTCGACAACTTTTTTACTCACCCAATCATGAACGCTTCATCATATCGAAGAATTCATCATTGGTTTTGGTCATCGCCAATTTATTAATGAGGAACTCCATTGCATCAATCTCACCCATCGGATGAATGATTTTCCGCAGGATCCACATTTTTTGCAGCTCTTCCGAAGTGGTAAGCAGCTCTTCTTTACGGGTACCGGAACGGTTGTAATCAATAGCAGGGAAGACACGCTTCTCGGCAATTTTACGTGCCAGGTGCAGTTCCATGTTACCGGTGCCTTTAAACTCTTCGTAGATAACTTCATCCATTTTAGAACCGGTATCAACCAGTGCCGTAGCGATGATGGTCAGGCTGCCGCCCTCTTCAACGTTACGTGCGGCACCGAAGAAACGCTTGGGACGGTGCAAGGCATTGGCATCCACACCACCGGTCAACACCTTGCCTGAAGCAGGTACCACGGTGTTGTAGGCGCGTGCCAGACGAGTAATGGAATCAAGCAGAATGATCACATCCTTTTTATGTTCTACCAAGCGCTTGGCCTTCTCGATCACCATTTCCGCTACTTGTACGTGACGTGAAGCAGGCTCGTCAAACGTAGAGGCGATCACTTCCCCTTTCACCAGGCGCTGCATCTCGGTCACTTCTTCCGGACGTTCGTCGATCAGCAACACCATCAACACACAATCGGGGTGATTGTAAGCAATGCTCTGGGCAATATTCTGCAGCAGCATGGTCTTACCGGCCTTGGGTGGCGCGACAATCAAACCACGTTGACCACGGCCAATCGGTGCTGCCAAATCCAGCACCCGCGCGGTGAGATCTTCAGTAGACCCATTGCCACGCTCCATACGCAAACGCGAGTTAGCATGCAGCGGTGTCAGGTTTTCGAATAGGATCTTGTTGCGGGCGTTTTCCGGCTTGTCGTAGTTGACTTCATTCACTTTCAACAAGGCAAAATAGCGCTCACCTTCTTTAGGTGGACGAATCTTACCGGAAATGGTGTCACCAGTGCGGAGATTGAAACGGCGGATTTGGCTGGGAGAAACGTAGATATCATCAGGGCCTGCGAGGTAGGAACTATCTCCAGAACGGAGGAAACCAAACCCATCCTGCAGTATCTCCAACACACCATCGCCGAAGATATCTTCCCCACTTTTCGCATGTTGCTTAAGTATAGAGAAGATAATGTCCTGTTTACGCAAACGGGCCAGGTTTTCCAGCCCCATATTTTCGCCAAGAGTAATCAACTCAGAAACCGGCGTATTCTTTAATTCGGTAAGATTCATAGTAGAGGTTCTTAAACTCGGGGTATATCTCGAACTTGTAACGTGAATGGTATGGCAGCGTATTTTACCCGTTGCTTTTCAAACTGGCAGGACTCACTCACACAGTCATTCAGGGTGGTTGGGTTGCCGCTTTGCTACAGCTTGAAATGCATTAGATATTCGTGCCTGTTACTGCACAGTCGATCACTAAAACCATTAAACATCGAGGTAAGAAACACCTTACACGGGACATAAGCACTGGCAGTTGATGATCAAAGGTGCTTTAAAAACTGATTTTGCAAAACCGCTTGATTGTCAAAACGTAGGCTAAATTCACAGTCAAATGACAAGGCCGATGATTCGACATAAAGCTTAGATTCAGACTCTTTAGATTTAATACTTCAGGTAAGTTCTATATGCAGTGTGGTTAAACTTAACACGCTTCTTGGCGGGCGTCTAGCAGTAAATCCGCTGCCAGACGCCTGCACTGGGTAGATACCCATCGCCATGTCAGCTACAGCACTATTGGCTGCAACCTCTGATGGAACCTGGGTATGCCCCCCGCTTACAGATTCGCGCTCAGAAAATCTTTGAGCTGACTCTTGGACAACGCACCCACTTTAGTCGCCGCCACTTCACCATTCTTGAACAACAACAGCGTAGGAATACCACGGATGCCATACTTCGGGGCGGTAGCCGGGTTTTGATCAATGTTCAGCTTGGTAATAGTCAGCTTGCCAGCGAATTCTTCAGCAATCTCATCCAGGATCGGGGCAATCATCTTGCACGGACCACACCATTCAGCCCAGAAATCGACCAAGATTGGCCCTTCGGCTTTCAGCACATCAGAATCAAAGCTATCGTCAGTCAGGTGAATAATTTTATCGCTCATATTCTACTCCACAGGATCATGTCTACCTTGTTGGTGTAGCATTAACCAACTCAGGCGATTTTATACCCGTCTCTATTCAAGTTGCCAATGTTGGCTAGGTGTATACGCCCGGAGCACTGACTATTTATGTCAGCTCACCAGAGTATATACTGCCCTTCTGATGACAGCTTGAATGCACTTGGGTCTATTTCACCGTGTTTATTTCAACGGATATGCTTTCGTAAAGCAACAGTTAGCTGATATTCTAACACACTATGAGCAAAACACACTTGACCGAACAGAAGTTTTCCGACTTCGCCCTGCACCCGTTAGTCCTTGAAGCCCTTGAGAAAAAAGGGTTTTACCACTGCACGCCCATTCAGGCGTTAGCATTGCCGCTCACTCTCAGTGGGCGCGACGTTGCAGGTCAGGCGCAAACCGGTACCGGAAAGACGCTGGCATTTTTAGCGTCTACTTTTCACTATTTGTTAACCCACCCGGCAAAAGAAGATCGCCAAACCAACCAGCCACGAGCCTTGATCATGGCGCCCACCCGTGAGCTGGCGGTACAGATCCATGCCGATGCTGAAGCCCTGTCACAATCAAGCGGGCTGAAACTGGGCTTGGCCTATGGGGGTGATGGCTACGATAAGCAGTTGAAGGTGTTGCAAGACGGGGTAGATATCCTGGTTGGCACCACCGGGCGTTTAATTGATTATGCCAAGCAGAACTATATTGACCTGGGGGCAATCCAGGTTGTGGTACTTGATGAAGCTGACCGGATGTACGATCTGGGCTTTATCAAGGATATTCGTTGGTTATTCCGCCGCATGCCTAGCGTCAATCAACGGCTGAATATGCTTTTTTCCGCCACTTTGTCCTATCGCGTGCGTGAACTGGCCTTTGAACAAATGAACAACGCCGAATATGTGGAAGTGGAGCCGGAGCAAAAAACCGGTCACCGCATTAAAGAGGAGCTGTTCTACCCTTCCAACGAAGAAAAAATGCGCCTGTTGCAGACACTGCTTGAAGAAGAGTGGCCTGATCGCTGTATTATTTTCGCCAATACCAAACACCGCTGTGAAGAGATCTGGGGCCATCTGGCTGCTGATGGTCACCGTGTTGGTTTATTGACCGGTGATGTAGCGCAGAAAAAGCGCCTGCGTATTCTTGATGACTTCACCAAGGGCAACCTGGATATCCTGGTGGCAACCGATGTAGCAGCCCGTGGCTTGCATATCCCGTTGGTGACCCATGTATTCAACTACGATCTGCCGGATGACTGTGAAGACTACGTACACCGTATTGGCCGTACTGGCCGCGCCGGGGAAAGTGGTCACTCCATCAGCCTGGCCTGTGAAGAGTATGCCCTTAACCTGCCCGCCATTGAGACCTATACCGGCCACAGCATTCCGGTGAGTAAATACAATAGTGAGGCGTTAATGAGTGATTTGCCGGCACCGAAGCGCCTAATGCGCCCAAGAGGCAGCAATGGCCAGCGCCGTGGTAGTGCACCCCGCCGTGGTAATGCGCCACGTAATCACCGTAAACGCACAAGCTGACCAATCACTATGCCCACATCCAGCACCCTCTATGCCGCCATCGACCTAGGTTCTAACAGTTTCCATATGTTGGTGGTGCGTGAGGTGGCTGGCAGTATCCAGACCGTGGCGCGTATCAAGCGTAAAGTGCGCTTGGCGGCGGGCTTGGGCCAAAACAACCATCTCTCCCAAGAAGCGATGCAGCGTGGCTGGCAGTGCCTGCGGTTATTTGCCGAACGCTTACAAGATATCCCACGCGAACAGATGCGCGTGGTGGCCACCGCCACGTTGCGCCTGGCAAACAATGCCAGCGAATTTCTACACACCGCCGAAGCCATTCTCGGCTGCCCAATACAAGTGATCACCGGCGAAGAAGAAGCAAGGTTGATCTATCACGGGGTCGCCCATACCACCGGTGGGCCTGAACAGCGCTTGGTGGTGGATATTGGCGGCGGCAGTACTGAACTGGTGGTGGGTACCGCCGCGCAGGCAGATCAACTTTATAGCCTGCCGATGGGGTGCGTTACCTGGCTTGAGCGTTTTTTCAGTAACCGCGACCTGGAGCGGGATAACTTTGAAGCGGCGGAGTTGGCAGCCCGTGAGATGGTGCGCCCCATCGCGCCACAACTGCGGCAGCATGGTTGGCAGATTTGTGTTGGTGCCTCTGGCACGGTGCAGGCACTGCAAGAAATTATGGTTGCCCAGGGAATGGACGAATGCATTACCCTACCCAAACTACGCCAACTAAAACAGCGCGCCATTCAATGTGGCAAATTGGAAGAGCTGGAAATTGAAGGGTTGACGCTAGAGCGTGCGCTGGTATTCCCCAGTGGCCTGTCCATCCTGCTGGCTATTTTCCAAGAATTAAACATTGAAAGCATGATGCTGGCAGGCGGTGCACTGCGTGAAGGCTTAGTGTACGGCATGTTGCATTTACCGGTGGACAAAGATATTCGCAGCCGGACACTGCGCAATCTGCAACGCCGTTATCTGCTGGATATCGAGCAGGGTGAGCGCGTGAACCAGTTGGCGGCGAACTTCTGTTTGCAGACTGCCAACCAATGGCCGTTGGATACTCGCTGCCGTGAGTTACTGCAAGCGGCCTGCCTGCTCCATGAAATTGGCCTAAGTGTCGATTTCAAACAAGCGCCGCAACACGCGGCCTATCTGGTGCGCCACCTTGATTTGCCCGGCTTTACCCCAGCACAGAAAAAGCTGTTGGCCACCTTGTTGCAAAACCAGTGCAATGCTCTTGACCTGTCACTGTTAAGCCAACAAAACGCCGTGCCCGCCGAGATGGCACAGCATCTGTGTCGCATTCTGCGTCTAGCGATCATCTTTGCCAGCCGCCGCCGCGACGACACCCTACCTGCGGTACGCTTACGGGCTAATCAGCAAGAGCTGCATGTAATTTTGCCCCATGGCTGGTTAGGCCAACACCCATTGGGTGCTGAAGCACTGGAACAAGAAAGCCGCTGGCAGGGCAATGCCCATTGGCCGCTATTATTGGATGAGCAAGATTAGTTTGCATCGCCTGATAGAATAGAAGCTGACTCACTATCGCCTGACTTTATCCCCCTTTGGCCTTCGCTAGCATCGCTTTTACATTCGCCAAATGGCTTTGCCCTTTCTGCATCCGCTCTTGTGGGCTCAGCACTTTGCGCTCGCTCTCCCAAGCGAGATCATCCTGTGGCAATTCCAACAGGAAGCGGCTGGGTTCTGGGCGCACTAACTCACCGTATTGGCGGCGTTCACGACATAAAGTAAAAATCAGCTCTTTCTGCGCGCGGGTGATGCCGACATAAGCCAGACGGCGCTCTTCGTCGATATTGTCCTCATCAATGCTACTTTGGTGGGGCAACAGCCCCTCTTCCATCCCCACCAAGAACACATAGGGGAATTCAAGCCCCTTGGAAGCATGTAGCGTCATCAGTTGTACCTGATCCAGATCTTCATCACCTTCCCCCCGCTCCATCATGTCGCGCAGGGTAAAGCGCGTCACCACCTGGGTCAGGGTCATCGGTTCATCCAGTTCGCTACCTTCCAGCATTTCGCTCATCCAACCAAACAGCGTGTTGACGTTTTTCATGCGCATTTCAGCCGCTTTCGGGCTGGGGGAGGTTTCAAATAGCCAGCTTTCGTAATCCACGCCCCGAAGCAGGTCACGCACCGCCATCAGTGGTTCACGTTCCACCCTTTGCGCTATTTCTGCCATCCAGTGGGTAAAGCGCTGTAATGATTCCAAACCACGGCCAGTCAAGTGTTGGCCCAAGCCGAGATCAAAACTGGCGTTAAACAGGCTTTTATTGCGCTGGTTGGCCCACTCCCCCAATTTTTGCAGTGATGCCGGGCCAATCTCGCGCTTAGGGGTGTTGACGATACGCAAAAAGGCACTGTCATCATCGGGGTTGGTCAACACGCGCAGATAGGCCAGCAAATCCTTGATCTCAGGGCGCGAGAAGAAGGAAGTCCCCCCTGAAATTTTGTACGGGATGCGGTTTTGCGTCAGCATTTTTTCAAACACCCGCGACTGATGGTTGCCTCGATAGAGAATGGCATAATCACCGTAGTGGGTCTTCTTGATAAAGTGGTGGGCAATCAGCTCACCCACCACCCGTTCCGCCTCATGATCTTCATTGTTGGCGGTGATCACTTTCAGTTCTTCGCCGTAACCCAACTCGGAAAAAAGCCGTTTTTCAAACACATGGGGATTATTGGCAATCAGGATATTGGCAGCTTTCAGGATACGTTCGCTGGAACGGTAGTTTTGCTCCAGTTTAATCACCTGCAATTGGGGGAAATCCTCCCTCAGCAACACCAGATTTTGTGGGCGGGCACCACGCCAAGAGTAAATAGACTGGTCATCATCCCCCACCACGGTAAAACGCGCGCGGTTACCCACCAGCAATTTCACCAGTTGATACTGGCTGGTGTTGGTATCCTGATACTCGTCCACCAACAGATAACGGATTCGGTTCTGCCAGCGCTCACGCACTTCCTGATTACGCTGTAGCAGTAAGGTCGGCAGCAGGATCAGATCGTCAAAATCCAATAAGTTACAGGCCTTCATATGGGTCTCATACAACCCATAGCAATGGGCAAACAACTTGTCACGCTCAGAGCGAGCCAACCCCATGGCCTGTGTCGGGTCCACCAGGTCATTCTTCCAGTTGGAGATGGTGGAAATAAGCTGCGCCACCAGCGTTTTGTCATTTTCCAGCCATTTCTCAGTCAGTTCTTTCAATAGCGCCAACTGATCCTGATCATCAAACAACGAGAAGTTGGATTTCATCCCCAAAGCGGCATATTCGCGTTTGATCACCTCAAGACCTAACGTGTGGAACGTCGAGATGATCAGGCCACGGGCCTCTTTGCGTGCCATGGTGTGTGCCACGCGCTCTTTCATCTCCCGCGCGGCTTTGTTGGTGAAGGTCACCGCCACAATTTGCCGGGCCTGATAACCACATTGCTGGATCAAATGGGCGATTTTATTGGTGATCACCCGCGTCTTGCCGGAACCGGCACCGGCCAGCACCAGACAAGGTCCGGTAACGAACTCCACTGCGTGTTGTTGGCTGGGGTTTAATCGCATGGTGACTTATTGCTCAAGATGATTGGGGGCGAAATTGTAGCAGAAAGGAGCGGCGAGATGGCGATTAGTCATCATGCAGCTGCAAGAATATCCCCTGCAGCCTGCATGAATATAGATTACTGCAGGTGGGTTTCTGCGGCGGTCGCTTTCACGGCTTCAACCGGTTTGACCTCTTCATGGGGCACTTGGCCCGGTGTCATGATGCCATTATAAATGTCCTGTAACTGCTTCATGTTCATTTCCGGCTCCCCCTTGGGTTGCAGCAACACCAGGGTAGCATCTTGTGACAATTGCAGTTTCAGTTCCTGATTGAGCGCTTCCAGCGTTAATGAAGCCAAAAACGCCTGGCGCAACTGCTGATACTGCTCAGGGGCGATATCCACCACACCACTTTGCTGTGAACGCAAGCGTTGGCTCATCAATACGTCAGTATCAGTACGTGCATAGGTGGTAAACAGTTTGTTGAGCTGCTCAGTCTTCAGCCCCTGCAATGCCGTGAATTCCTGCGCAGAGAAACCATTTTTACGCACATTGGCCAATTCGCGGGCAATCACCGCCAAGCTGTTGTTCAGGTCACTGTTAGGGGAGTTGAGATGGATTGCACACTGAGCTAGTTGATACAGTACGCGACAATCAAACCCTAGTTGAATATTTTTCTGCCCGTTCTTCTGCAACACCTGCTGAATATGCCAGAACAAGGCTTCACGGGCGATATCACTACGCCAGTAACGATTCAGGCTTTGCGAATCACGAATAGGATGCCAAGGGGTATCCCACATAATTGACAGCGTACTCTGCTTCACCTGATCGCTCGGGAAACTGACCGGATCGACGGGTAACGCAGCTAACGTTGGCATGGTGGCAGGTGTCTCGCGTTTGCCACTAAGTGACGAGAAAGCCTTATTGATCTGTTCACTCAAACTGCGGCTATCCACCTTACCGACGATGTATAGCGTCATGGCATCAGGGGTATACCACTGTTGGTAAAATGTCTTCAGTTGTTCAATATCTACGGGCCGCTTAATCGGTTGCCCTGGGTCATGCGCCAACAGTGTTGAACCTTTCAGCCGATAACGCCACCAAGAATCTTGCGGATTCAGCGGGTAGGTGCCAATAGGATCCATATCGCTATTGATCACCGCATCCACAGTTTGCTGGTCTATCGCTAGTTTACCGGTGGTATCCGCAAGCCAGGCCAACGCCTCTTTAAGCAGATCCGGGCGGTTATTCGGCAGGCTCAGGTTATAAACGGTGAAATCATAAGAACTGATCGCGGGGGGGAATGGCTTGTCACTATCCACGCCTTGCTGTAACAACGAACGTAACTGAGGCGGGGTAAAACTCTCGCTACGCGTTACGGCAATACGCGGTAACAGGTGAGCAAAACCCACTTGTTGGGAAGACTCCACCAGCGAGCCAGTATTGACCATCAGCCGCAATTCAACCCGATCACTCGGGCGCTGTGGTGTATCAAGGATCTGCCAGGAAAACCCATTTTCCAATTGCCCTTGCTGCCAGGCGGGATCCGGTTGTAGTGCTTCAGCCAGCGCGCAACTATTGGCCGCAACCAACAACAGCCCACCCACTAAAAGACGAATTCTGGTACCCTGCATGTAAACCCCTACTTGATCACTTTTCAAATTTTTATACAGATTTCAATCGAATAACCTGGGTCGCTGTGCCCTGAATTTCACAAGGCACAAAGTGTACCACGTTGTTAGACCATGCATATTGATGGATGTTACTTAGCAATGTGAAAAATAATCTCTACTTTGTTGTCACTCAAGCTGCAGGGGGTAAGCTGCAACTTGAATGAACCGGGGTCTAGCGAGGAAAAATCAGAGAGTGGACTTGACTGGCTCTGGTTGAGCTACCGGGTTGTTGAGTTCGTGATTCAGTTGCTGCTGGTCAAGTTGCTTGCACCATTTAGCCACCACCACCGTCGCCACACCATTACCCACCAGATTGGTCAATGCGCGTGCTTCTGACATAAAACGGTCAATCCCCAGAATCAGCGCCAAACCCGCCAGGGGTAAATGCCCCACTGCCGAAATAGTAGCGGCCAACACAATAAAACCGCTGCCCGTGACGCCCGCCGCCCCCTTGGAAGAGAGCAATAACACCACCAGCAATGTCACCTGATGAATGATATCCATCTGGGTATTGGTTGCCTGAGCGATAAATACCGCGGCCATGGTCAGGTAGATTGAGGTGCCATCAAGGTTGAAGGAGTAACCAGTCGGGATCACTAACCCCACTACCGATTTCTTGCACCCCAGTCTCTCCATTTTATCCAACATGCGGGGGAGTACCGATTCGGAAGAAGAGGTTCCCAGCACAATCAGCAGTTCTTCTTTGATATAACGAATAAATTTGAAGATATTGAAACCGGTGTAACGGGCAATCGAGCCCAGCACCACCACCACAAAAAGCACACAGGTAATATAGAAACAGATGATCAATTGCCCAAGTTGTACCAGTGTGCCCACACCATACTTACCGATAGTGAATGCCATTGCACCGAACGCCCCTATCGGTGCCAGACGCATGATCATATTGATGATGCCAAAGATCACGCGCGAGAAACTTTCGATCACGTTAAAGATCAGTTGCCCCTTTTCACCCAAGTGATGGAGTGCAAAACCGAATAACACGGCAAACAGTAATATCTGCAAGATATTGCCACTGGCAAACGCACCAATCACACTGCCGGGAATAATATCCAGCAGAAACGGGACAATCCCCTGTTCGGCCCCCTGTTGGACATACACCGCCACCGATTTGGCATCCAGTGTACCGGGGTTAACGTTCATTCCCACCCCCGGTTGTACCACATTCACAATCACCAGCCCGATCAATAGCGCAATAGTACTGACAATTTCAAAGTACAACAGCGCAATCGCGCCGGTACGGCCCACCGATTTCATGCTCTCCATACCTGCGATACCAGTCACGACGGTACAGAAGATCACCGGGGCGATAATCATTTTAATTAATTTAACAAACCCATCACCCAGCGGTTTCATCTGAGCACCAAGATCAGGGTAGAAATGGCCGAGCAAGACACCTAACGTAATTGCAGTTAACACTTGAAAATAAAGGCTTTTATAGAATTGTTTTTTCATTTTCAACATCCTTAGGGGGGAAACGGTGCGATAGGTAGGCATTCACTCGTCTACACTGTTCATCGCACGCGCAAAAATAACACTGCAATAACAACATGGAAATAATTTGTTGTTCACCCTAAATAGTTATTAGTAAATTTTAAGAGATGAAACGAATCAGTTTTTCACTGTGGTGAATCAAGTGGTGGGAAAGGTTGCCTGATTACTCGGCCTGACATTTGGCAGGAACACCGCGATTGATACGGATATCTACTGAAGATAATCAGGACGCACAGCGATGTACGTCCTGTGATCAGGGCAGGCAATCCGCGCTGCCCGACAACTTAACGCCAGACGAACCAGGCGAACAGGGTGACAACCAGCACACATATAATATTGAGCCAGAAACCGACTTTGACCATCTCACTCTGGCGTATCATCCCGGTACCATAAACAATGGCATTGGGCGGCGTGGCGACCGGTAGCATAAAGGCGCAGGAAGCCCCAATACCGATCACAATGGTCAACAGTGCTGGGGGCATCCCCAAGGCTTCGGCAACGGTGGCAAAGATCGGCACCAACAGCGCAGCACTGGCGGTATTGCTGGTAAACTCAGTCAGGAAGATAATAAATACCGCAACGGCCAGAATAATAATAAACCAGTGGCTGCTGCCAAACAGGGTTGCCATACCTTCTGCCATCACTTTACTGGCACCGGTATCTCTCAAGATCACACTCAGCGTCAAACCACCGCCGAACAACATCAAGACGCCCCATTCGGTGTTCTGCTGGATTTGCGCCCAACTGGCAACCCCACTGATACCGATCAGGATCACTGCCGCGACCGCAACCACGGTATCAAACTGTTTTATTCCCCCTAAAACCGCACTGATGTAGCTACTAAAAATCCAGCACACCACGGTAAGCAAAAAAATACCCAGGGTGATCTTACGTGACGGGCTCCAGGTGAACTCTTCCAGGCTAATGCTGAACTGGTGGTTCAGGCTGGGGCGCAACATCAGATAGAGCGTACCCACCATCAGCGGCATCAATACCAGCATCACCGGAATACCAAACTTCATCCAACCCATAAAATCCAGCCCAAGCTGGGCGGCAGCAATGGCATTGGGTGGGCTGCCAACCATGGTGCCAAGCCCACCGATACTGGCGCTGTAAGCAATCCCTAACAACAGGAAAACATAAGTGTTATGTTCCCGCTCCCGGTCAAGATTCGACAAAATCCCCATCGCCAGCGGCAACATCATGGCCGCCGTCGCCGTATTACTGATCCACATGGAAAGTGCTGCCGTAGTGGCAAATAACATCAAGGCAGCCACCAACATCCGGCCACGAGCTAGCAGCAGCAGCCGATTGGCAATCAACCGATCAATCTTCTGAATATGCAATGCAGTAGCCAGCGCAAAACCACCGAAGAACAGGAAAATGGTGGGGTTAGCAAAAGACGCCAGTGCCTTATCCACATTCATGATCCCCATACCGATCGCCATAATCGGTACCAAGAGCGCAGTAATGGTGATATGTATCGCCTCAGTCAGCCACAAAATGCCGATAAATACCAACAAGGCCAGCCCCATATTCTCTTGGGCATTAAATGGCAAAGTTTGCAGCAACACCACAAACAACAAAAGATCGGCAGCCAGAATAAACAAGCCTCGCCGAATCGCTGGTGAAGAGGTGGAAGGTTTAAGTGGTAGATCAGCCATAAAAAGTTCCCTAAATTAGATACCCAAGTTCAGCAAATTTCATAAAGTGGGGGATAAAATTCGACATGAGCCATTAAAATTGGCAATAGGATAAAGGCAATGAAGGACTCTGTTGATATAAAGTTATGATATATGTGAGCATTAACACATTGAAAACAGATTTGGCCGATTTTTTACCAACAAGATCACAGTTTTTTTACACTAAAAAAGCGCTGTTCAAACTCCTCCTTTGGCAGCAACTGACCAAACAGCGGCCCCTGACCACGGCGAATCCCCTGTTGCAGTAGCCATTCCCGTTGCGCCCCAGTGGCAACCCCCTCCGCCATCATCGGTTGGTGAAACTCAGCAGCAACACGACTCACCGTCTGTGTCATTGCCTGATACTCTGGCACACCAGCAATAACCTCAGCGGCGATTTTAATCGAATCCCATGGCAAATGCTTAAGGCTGCTGACATTGGTCGCATCGATAACCACCAGTACCACCCCCACCCCCAGCTCACGCAGAGAGCTCAGTTGCGCTTGAGTGGCGTCAACATCGTTATTACACGCCGTTGCGGTGATTTCCAACCACAGTTTGCCTGGATTAATTGAACATTTTGTCAACTGCTGCTTCAGGAGGGGGACAAACTCTGGCTGCTGTAACTGCAGTGCCGAGACTTTCACCGCCAGCGGCAGGGCAATATCCTTGGCTTGCCAGTTAGCCAAAATGCGGCACGATTCAGCCAGCATCCAGTTGCCAATGGGAACTATCATCCCCCGACCTTCGACCAATGGTAACAGCGCTGCTGGCAAGATAGCCGTGTCATCCTGCAACCAATAGGGAAAAACTTCCGCAGCGATCACTTGCTGGGTCTGCATATCCCATTGGGATTGTAAAAACAAGGCAAACCGACGCTGCTCAAACGGCGCAGTCAACAACAATGAATCGAGTCCAGATCTCATGGCATTGCGGGAACTCGCCAAATGCGCCTTAACCATCGCCTGCTGGTTGCGATTATAATTACGCACCAGCGCCCCTAACTCATCATCGTGATGTTGGGCGGGTAACATCAGTTGGTGGTAAAGCAACGCCTCTTGCGGAACATTTTCCAACTCACGGACCATGGCACGCAACGGGTGCACCAACAACCGGTTAATACACCAGGTAATAGCAACGGACAAAATTAGGGTAAGTAAAAGATAAGTCGACAACATCATAGACAGCGTGCTGAGGATAAACTGATACATCCGGTATGAATCAACCTGGAGTACCAGATAAGCCAATGGCTGACTATTGGCAGTAATCGGCTCCGAGGAATAAAGCGGCATTGAGACCTGTATTGGCAAGTCAAAAATACGCATCACCAGAGCGGGGACCGGGCGCTGAGCGGTGAAATCAGCATGTTGAACCTGAAACTGATTGGGCAACACAATATCTGCCCGAGAGAGAATACCGATTGGCGGCAGTGTATTAAGCAAATTTTGGGTTTCCGGCATATCCATACGCAGCACCGCCTGTGCCAAGGGTTTATGCACCGAGTCAGCGATGCTTTCCATCTGCTGGCTATAATCAACCCGCTGCTGCTGTACTAAATGGAACAGCTGAATGATGATAAAAATGCAAAATGTCACCAGCGCTATACCCGACACCGTCGCCATCTGCTTGATTGTTAATGAACGCCTGACACGCAAACCCGTTCTCCACTATTCAATTTCATGCCGAATCATTATCCAAGCGATAATGGTATCAGCAGCACCCAATGGCTCGGCTGATTAATATACGTGGGTGTAAATTAACCACAGGGTAGCAAAACTACCCGCTAGATGACACACCCAATATTCTACTTAAAGTCAGCGTAAGGTGTCAGTGGTTGCGGTGGCATATCGAGATCACCCTGCCAGCCATCAAACGAGTAACGTAAATAGAGCAGCATATGGCTCGGTGTATAATCTTTTGCCTGTTGAATATCAATCCCCGCCCCCGCCGTCCAATGAGAGCTCAAGCGGCGTTCGATAATTGCCCGCAGCGTATAACCGATACCGGAAGAGGTACTGCCGCTTTCTATCGCCGCTTTATCTGGCAGCGAATCAGGGATCAATCCCTGTAAGGGATAACGTCGCTGATCATCGGTTTTAGTATGGGAAATCGACACGCCCCCCCCAGTTCCCATGACCAGTTCTCGGTACGCTGGCGGTAATTTATCGGCACCGACAACGACATAGACTCTTGCGGGCTATAATAGCCCCCTTGCCCCAAAGAGTAGCCACTCAAATCCTTCTGATAGTGCAATAACGAGCTACTCAACCCAATGGAGAGCCGGCGGTTATCTTCATTGATCACTTTGTAGTAATAACCCGCCATCAAGCGTTGACGCTGGTTATTCTCCACATTTTGTCCGGTGAGTTGATGAGCGCTAACATCCGCCCATACGCCATGATCGCCACCCCGGTCATAACTGCCACTCAAGTAGATTCCTGTTGCCCGCACGCCACCCCAGGTAATACCGGTATTAGGATCACGGGTCCCGCCAAAAGCCAGCAACGAACTGGCCATCGGCCGTCGTGATGCGCCCAACGTCCAGCCAATATTATTCCAGTCACCACTGTAGGCGACACCGCCCACCCAATCGACCACATCAAACCCCAGTGGGGTAGTACCAATATCCGCTTGCCAATGGTCGTTTGCCCAACCCGCTGCCACACTGGTACCAGTAGCGTCCTGACGTAGATCACTGCTGCAACCTACGGTATTACACGTACCAAAGGTTTCAAAGTGGCTGCCATTATTGGTATCAAAAGTTCCAGCTCCTAACTGCACAATATCGGTACGCAAGAAAGCACGGCCATCATACAGTGGCATATCCACCTGTAGCATGGTGTCGTGTGCCTGAAAATTCGAGATCCCCCCAGTCCCGCTTGAATGCCAGTAGTCATGATCGAGCGTGACCTTAACATCCTGCTGACGATAAAGGTCGGCTGCATCGGAGCGAATACCACGTTTTAACCAATCGTCGGTGGCATTGCTACGTGTCAAACGCGTGTAACTGTCATTGTCCTCTGGCACCGTTGGCGTGATGCCGCTGGCGACCATCGCCTGCTGGTAATCCTGTTTTGCCGCTTCTGGCCACTGCTGAGCCTGTTCAAGCCGCGCCACATCACGGTATAGCAAGGCTTTCTCCTGCCCGTTTGGCTGTTGCTGGGCAGCCGTTTTCTGCCGCGTAAAAATATCCAGTGCGGCTTGCGGCTCTCCCACCGCCGCCCAGGCATTGGCAACCTGACGCTGAGTATTAATTGAGTCATCGGCTATCGGTGGAGTCGCTTGCAATTTCTGCCGCGCCTGGCTGAGTTTGCCTTGCGCCACATAGGATTCAATTTCACCCAGGCGAGCATCCGGATTATTGGGGTCTCGCTCAAGAACCCATTGATAACTCGCCAGCGCTTCATCATAAGCCTCTCTTTGCTGCGCCCAATCTGCCAAGGTCAGTTTGATGCGAGTCTCTGTTGGCTGTTGACTAAGATAGGCCATCGCCGCAGGTTCATTACCGGCGGTACGAAGTTTCTCGGCATGATCCAGCACCGTCTGCATCTGTAACCGTTGCGCCATTTCGCGCATATTATCGTCCCACTGCGCTTGGGGTAACCTGTTCAGATGTGCCAACGCCTGGGTATCGCGATCACTACTCGACAAATAGAGCGCATAGGCATAAATCTGTTGTGGATCATTAGGGTGCTGCTGTACTAAGCGGTGAAACAGCGTATCGGCTGGCTGCTGTTGCCCCATCTGGCGCAGCGCTTGCGCATAGCGGTAAGTCAGCCAGATATCGTCTGGCGCTTTCTGATAGGCTTGCTGATATTTTTCTATCGCCTGTGACCACTGCTGCTGCTGCACCAGCTCATCCGCCTGCTGTTTCAACATGTCCAATTGCAGTTCATCAAAGATGCCACTCACCTTGGTCTGTTGCTCTCGGGGCAGACGATTAAGATAGTCCAACGCCTTTTGCGGAGACTGCCGTTGATAAATATTAACCACCCCCCGTATGGCACTCTCACTCGCCGGGTCCAAACGCAACGCCTGCTGATAATAGCGCTCTGCGCGGCTATCGTCTTTTTCAGCCACCGCCACATCACCCAAGCCAATCAACGCATAATTATCACTCTGATCAATTTGCCGTGCCTGCTGATATTTTTGCTGTGCCAGCGGCAGATTATTGGCTTTCAGTGCCTTGTCACCCTCATCCACCGTTATCCAGTAACGGGTGCTCTTGATCAGGCTCTGCCATTTGTCGCTATTATTGTTACCCTCTACTTTCGCCGCCTGCTCAAACAGGCGCAAAGCTTGTGGCCGGTCACCCGCCCGGGAATAAGCCAGCCCCAGAGCACCCAGTACTTCAGCATCATTGGGGCTGCTGGATAACGCCTTTTTCAGCTCCGGGATCGCCGTGCTACTAGCGCCTTTCTCCACCTGCGCCAAACCGGTTACCCGTGCCTGATAGGCAGGGTCCGCCAGCAAGGCCTGTTGCCGTGCTAACTCTGGTTGCGCACTGACGGCCTGCTCACTGCCAGCAAAAACCTCGATAAAGCGTTTTAACACCAGCACACTCTGTGAGCTGACGGGCATTTCTTTGGCTTTCGCCAACCACAAATCGGCAGCGAAAGAACGCCCATTAGGGTCAGCGGCAACTTGCTGCAATAGCTCATAAGCCTGCGCATCCTGCCCTTGGCTAAACTGCATCTGCGCCAACGCCATACGCAGGGTTATATTGTTGGGATATTGCTGGTCCAGTGCCTGTAACTGCTGTATCGCCACGGGTTCCTGGCCGGGTAACCTAGCCACCAGCCGCCAATACTCCGTTGCCAGATCGAGTGTGGGTGGGGGGCCATTAAATAGCTGATCGTATTGGGCTTTGGCTTCCTGCAAATGACCGGCTGTGGCCAACAAACGCGCCTGTTGCAACTTCTGACGCATTTCCGGCTGGGTCATCAATAGGCTGATTTCTGCCTGGTGGTAAACCGCAGATTGTGGTGCCGCCTGTTTCAGTTTAGTCAGCAATTGCTGCGCCAATGCCTGATTACCCTGGCGCAATGCCAAACGTACACGTGCGGCGATCACCTCCGGATTATCCGGCGCCATCAGCTCAAGACGATAGAGTGACTGACTGACCAAATCATCTTTATTACTCGCTTCGCCGATACGTACCTGCTCCAGCAGCCACTGCTCAGGCGCAACAGTTTCCGCGCTCTGCGCCTGCGGCAATAGGGCCAGGCTTAACGGTAATAGGCTCAGCCAGCCTAGTCTGTAGTTACGCATTTGCTGCCCCAAGAGGGTAGAAGTTCACCCTGACGATTAAAACGATAACGTTGTTGATCCCAACCCTGGCCAAACAGAATCAAAGAAGCACTAAAGTAGGCATCACTCGGTAATGGATCCGCTAGACGCTGGCGTTGTTGAGCCAGTACCGCAGGCTGGGTGGCTAACAGCGGGAGTAGCGCGGCAGAGAAGCCAACCGGGCCATAACCCGTGGTTTTACCCGTAGCGGTATCCGTTTCCTCGGGTGGCACACCAAGCTGGGTGGTCATCTGCACCATCGGCTGGAATTGTTTCACTAGTGCCACTTTATGCGGGTCTTCATCTGCTAACATGCCCGCCCAGAGATAAACGCGAATAGCGTTATAACTGCCCATATTGGGATTAACCTCATCCGCTTGCCAACCTTTGTCAGCTTGCCAAATCACCCAATCGGGTGAAAAACCCTGTGGTGCGGTCTCCAACAACAAGCGCTGGTTACTTTTCTTCATCGCTTTCCAGGGCCCATTAAAGCGAGCAAAACGTGCCAGGAGTTGTGGCGGTAAATAACTGGGATTGAGCCGCCAACGTTCTTCAGCCACAAAGCCCACCTTGCCCGGTAACAGCATCTTCCCTAAATCGGGAATATCTACGACCTCTTCACGACCAATCCGTTGCAACAGCAATCTGCCCACACGTTGGTAATGATGGTTTTTCCACAAGCGCCCGGCCTCCAACAGGTCATAAGCCAGCCACAAATCAGCATCCGACGCAGAATTACTGTCCAACACCTGCCAATGATTTTGATCGTTCTTCCCCCACAACCAGGCAGGCAGATGGGCCGTCAGGGAGCCAGCAGACAGGTTGTTTTCCGTCCATTTCAGCAGTTTATCGAACGTTGCCCGATCATTAGCCACCAGAGCAAAGAACATGGCGTAGCTTTGCCCTTCTGAGGTAGTTACCAGATTTGGGCTACTGGGATCAATCACCCGCCCATCATCGCTGATGTAAAACTGCCGGTATTGCTGCCAGGCCGACCATTCACAGGCGGTTGCCGTGTTGACGGCACACAGCAGCAATACACCATACAGCAGACGTTGCAGGCAACCTCCCGTCATGGCCATCAATCCCTATCTTCAGGTGCCAAACGACGACGGCTGAAAGCCCTCAAACCACGCCGCAGCAACAGCGCCACGATGATCACCACAATGGCCGCCATAACGGCCAGCAATATGGGGTGTGTCGACAGGGCATACCAAATGCGCTGCCACCATGGCAAATGGCCCACATAGTAAATATCGCCGACACGTAGGCTATTGACACCCGACTCACGGATCACCGCCACCGAACCAAATACCGCCTCACGTTTGCCACTGTCGAGCAGCGCACTATTTAATAATTCATAACCGCGCGGGCTGTCCGCCAGCAAAGCCACTATGCTACGTTGATCATGGAACGGGGATTGCACGCCAATAATCGCCGACATGGCACCTGATGAACTGATGGTCGTTTTGCTCTCAGGTGTTGCATCATCCTGCTGTATTTCCATCTCTGGCAGCGGTAACTGGCGTACCGGGCTTTTTACCCAGCTCAAGGTTGCGTCCACCAACTGATTGATTTTGCTGTCATCCCGCAGTTCTGGCGGAATGGTACCAATCAGCAGAATATCGGCATCTTTATCTTTGGCCTGTGACCAGTCATCGGTTAGCGTAAAAGCCAATGCTGGGTAACCGGTTTGCGCCCCGATATTGCCTAATGCATTAAGCAATGCACTCACCTGGGCAGGTTGCGGCTGTTTGTTCACCAGTACCAAAGTTTGCGACAGATCCGCCAAACGGCTGAATGGGAAACCCGCATTGGCGAAGGCCCGCAAGTCAGGCATGGTGATAAAGTGGTGATAACCAGAAAAATCGATGGTGGAATTGCCGTCGATCACCGCACGGTTAGATACCAGTGAATAGGTTTCACAACGCCCCTCTTCACCACTGGCCAGCAACGTCAGGTAATCGAAGTCAAAACGCATCTGGTTAGTCGCCCCCAGCTTCAGTGCCGGGATACTGACTTCCTTAGCGTTATCAGTCAGCCCCTGCAATAGTGGCAAACGCAATAACTGCGCACCCTGATCCTTTTCGGGGAGCAGCGGATAGGATTGAACAAACTGATTATTCAGGCTGATATTCAGGCGTGAACCATTCTGAACGCGAGGAGCGGTATAGCGGTATTTCAACTGCATATCAATGCCGCTACTCTGCAGCAGGAACAAGTCAGGCGGCAAACTGATTGATAAGTTGATCGGCCCTGGCTCAACACCGTCCGCCTGAAATTGTGTCTCAAATTGTTGTAATTCACTGAACTTCACTGCCCGGTCAGTACGCACCCAGTTCGGTGCGTCATAAGGCTGACGCGGGAGCAGTTGTTCTACTTTATCCACCGTCAAGCTCTGACCACGAAACAGAATATCCCCTTGAGCAATGCCTTGTACCGCGGTGACTAAATCATTGTCATCACGCCCCAGTACCAGTAACAATTTCACATAAGGGTTATCCGGGTGGTTAATCATCTCCACCGTAGGCCCATTCACTGCAGGGAGATCCTTCAGGAAATCCGGGCGCTGTTGATTAGTGGCAAAGACAATCGCGTGCTGGTCAGGCAACTTATTAAACAACGTAGGGAATGATTGACCACGCCACTGCGCCTTGGCACCAAACCAAGAGGCGAGGATCCCGGCAGCACGCTGTTGTGCCAAATCCGGCTCGCTGGCAAAAACCATCGGCAGGGTTAATGGCCGGTTATCCCGGCTGTCAAAGAACGGTACCGGGAAATGAGAAAGCTCGTTGTCCAATGGTAGTTTCTGGAAACGTAAATTCAACGAGCTGGACTTACCCACATCCAACCATATCGTACTGTTCGCCGGGTTTTCACAAATGTTTTGATAATGGCCGATAAACACTAGGCGTACACGGTTAAAATCGATGATATAACGCGGATCAATGGGCATCTGGATATGGTTTGACTTACCCAGTTGATCTTTGGCAATAGCAACGACCCCCATCAATTCATCATTCAGATAAACCTTAACCTGTGAATACAACGGGATCAGTGCAGGGGAAGGGGTAAACTCCAGATCCAGCATCGCCTGTGAAACCACTTCATCACTGCGTACCCCGAACTCAATCTGCCCTTCAGGACGCGTGCCTCGCAAGGTAAAGGTTCCCGGCGGCGGGGCAACATCGGCAAAGTGGAGTTGCACATCACGTACTGGCGCATTCGCCGCTGGTGCCACCGATGTACTCATCGGAATAGTGATCGCCCCTTCCACTGCCGTGGTAACTGGCGGTGGCTCAATCGAGGTAGGTGCAGTGACAGTTTCCGCCTGAGACAAGGTACTGATGCCTAAGGCCAACGCAGTGAACCAATTTATTTTTTTTGTCATCGTTTCATCATCATCAAAGTTATCGCCAGCTCGCCAGGCAAGCGAACGCGCAGTTTCAACACACAGCCTATGCCGCTGTTTCCTGTTCTGCTGCAACCCGGTTTCTCGCTACGCCATGAGGAATAAATGACATGATCCACAGCGCCAGCGAGGTGAAACCAACCAAAATTTTACGAATAATCGGTGGTGCATAATCCGCCATGTGCTGATAACCATGGAGGCCCAATAGCAAAACATCACGCAAACTGCTTGCCGGTTTATCTTCCGGGTATTCATCCTGCCACAGTGTCCAGGTATCAGCACGGGCAAAAGTACACTGAATAAATTCGATATTTTGTTGCGTTGAGAGAGGTAACAGGCGAAAACCGGCATACAGGCCATTAGCTCTGGTCACTACGCAGGGGAAAGTGAACTCCTGCTGACCCCGCTTGAGGAGCAAGGTGACCGGGTCCTGCACTTTAAACGGGGCCGACACGCGCATTTTTACCCCGACCCCACCATCCGAATAGTCGTGCAGTGTACAAGGGAACAGGTGCCCATCGGCACGGGCGACTGCCGCAGGCATACTTAACTCTACCCGGTGTGACTGCCGCACCTGTTTGGCTTCCACCGCCACCGCCATGGCACCACCCAGAATAATGATGTTATAGATCACCCACACCAAGCTGATAAACACCGTCATCGTCTCATTAGGCGGGCCGTAGAATAACCGCCAGAGCCCAAACAGCAGACCGACAAAATTAAACATCACCAGAATCAGATACGGGCGGCTGATCACCCAATCCACATGGTCCTGGTCAACCAACCCGCCTTTAGAGGTCACATTGAATTTGCCTTTATGTGGGCTAAACAATGCCACGGTGGTTGGCCGGGCGATATACCAAGCCATTACGGTTTCATAGATTTCACTCCAGAAAGAGTGGCGATATTTCCCCTGAATACGCGAGTTCGTCAGGCTGGCATGAATCATATGTGGAATCACAAACAACGCAATCATCAATGCGGGTGCAAAAATGATATAGGCATGGAATAACAGGAACGCCAAAGGGGCGGTCAGGAAGATCAAACGCGGAACTCCGGACAGAAAATGCAACATCGCGTTGACATAACATAACCGCTGCACCAGTTTCAGCCCTTTCCCTAGTAACGGGTTGTCCAACCTGAAAATTTGCACCATGCCACGGGCCCAACGAATACGTTGGCCAACATGGGCAGACAAGCTTTCTGTCGCTAAACCCGCCGCTTGCGGAATACGAATATAGGCTGAGGTATGCCCCTGGCGATGCAGACGCAGCGAGGTATGCGCATCCTCTGTCACGGTTTCGACGGCGATACCGCCGATTTCATCCAGTGCGCTGCGCCGCAGAATGGCACAAGAACCACAGAAAAAAGTGGCATCCCACATGTCGTTACCATCCTGCACTAGACCGTAAAACAGCGTGCCCTCATTGGGTGTCTGGCGAAAACGCCCCAAGTTGCGCTCAAACGGGTCCGGAGAGAAAAAATGGTGTGGCGTTTGTAACATCGCCAACTTTTTATCCTTAAAGAACCACCCTACCGTCAATTGCAGGTATGAACGGGTTGGCACATGATCACAATCGAAAATGGTGACCAATTCACCAGTGGCATAGCGCAAGGCGTTATTGATATTGCCGGCTTTAGCATGTTCATGAGTAGGCCGTGCGATGTACTTCACCCCAACCTCCTCAGCAAACTGTTTAAACTCAGGGCGATTACCATCATCAAGAATGTAGATATTCAATTTCTCTTTCGGCCAATCAATCCCCAACGCCGCATAAACTGAAGGCTTGACGACGCTCAAATCTTCGTTGTAAGTGGGGATCATCATATCCACGGTCGGCCAGGTGCTGATATCGTCCGGCATCGCCACCGGTTGGCGGTGTAACGGCCAAATCGTCTGGAAATACCCCAAAACCAGCACTATCCAGGCATAGGTTTCTGCCAGCAGCAGCAGTAGGCCGCAAATCAGGCTAAGGGGATCATCCCAGTTTAACGTAGAGGTATAACGCCACCACATATAACGGCAGGACACCGTGAGGGATAAGACAATTAACATCAGGCTGGGGAAACGGCCCGGTACTCGCCGCACCACCATGGCGATCCCCCAGAGTAAGAGGACAAACACAAACTGGGTAAAATAATCGAAAGGTTGCGAGATACAGAGCAAGGCTAACAACCCGGCTACTACGCTGGCCAGAATAAATAACCAGCGCCGCACCGGTTGGCTGAGTCGATTAATACGCTGCGCCGAACGCTCCTCTACCCCTGATGCCTTCAGGCGACGAGGCAAACGATGCAACCCATTGGCGTAACGCACTTTCAGCTTGCGCCAACCCATCGATAAGTAAGAAAAATAACGCCCTATTGGCGAAGGGCCATTATGTGTGATTAACAACCACACCACCTGCAGCAAATAACGCAAAATATCTGCCGGGCGCGGCCGATAAGGGGAAATATGCGGGAACCAATAGGTCCGTGTCGCACGTATTTCTTGCCAAGCGGGTGATTCAAACCGCAATAATACCCAGCCTAAAACCACCAGCAACGTGGTAAAAAACGCGCTGAATGCAGATGACCCCGCACGACGATAAGAGCGATAACGCCCTCGCATCCGCTGATAAACAGGGGGCACCAACAACCAGCCCATTACCCGGCTCATCGCGACGAATCCTGTAGATTAAGCAAGCACCAGTTGGCCAAGGTTAATATTTCATCGGCCGCCAGGCTTTCTGGGCGATATTCACCCAGAGGTTGCTTCATCGCCAGCGCTTCGGCCAAGGCTTCATCACGATGGATCACCAACGGTAACAGCCCCTCCAAGGTTTGCAGCCACAACTGATGCAGATCCTGCTGTAACAGGCTGGCAGCGGAGTAACCATTAACCAGAAAACGACAGGCTGCGGGCATCGGTTGCTGATAGAGACGTGCATGGCAATTAGCATCGGGACTCATGAGTTGAAATACCGTATCCGCCAGGGCCAACTGTTGTTCAATTACCGGGGTATTCCCCGCGGGCATATCCAGCAGGATCCAGCGATAATGGCCCGAAGCACACACTTGTGCTAAAAAGTCCCGCCAGCGCTGCGGCGCTTGACGCTGTTGCTGTTGCTGATCAATGCTGCGCTGCTCCGCCAAATTCAAACCACCGAAGGGCAAAAAGTCGAGGTTTTCACAGTAACGCATCGCGCCCTGCTGCCACGCCACACCCTCTAGCTCAGCTCGCGCCCAACCACGGTTGAGCCCAACTGGTGTATTAAAGTGCAAGCGCAGTAAATTATCCGGCGACAGATCAATCGCCAGCACAGACTCCCCTAACTGTTGTAATGACCAAGCCAGTGCTGCCGTTATTGATGTTGTACCAATACCACCACGCACCCCCTGCAGTGCAATTACTGGCATAACTCAAGCACTCCCAGTTTTGTTTGCCAACTCTGCCAACTTAGTTAGTTCTGACAATTCAGACAACAATGGCCAGCGAATCATCATTTTTGTTAGTCGTTCTTGGCGTGAAATATCGATATAGCTCAATTTCGGCAAAGAAAATGCCTGACTTAGCGCCTTAAGATCATCCGGCATTTCTTGTAGAACGTTAGCCTGAAAAATCGTCGACTCATCATTATTCATCTTGCCGCCTTAAAATAGGCTAATGTTAAGTATATTCGAAATAATCCCAGTTGCCTGACGACAGTTTAAGAATAGATCTCAAAATTAAGTCATTGAGCAGCCAACATAGACATAAAGGTCACTTGAAGTATATAACAAGCTTTATAAAAAAAACTGTCATCAGATGAATCTTAGCAGATAGACTATAAAAAATTGAAGTTACCTGTCAGTGGTGACAGTCAGTAGTAATAGAGTGTGCCTTACATGAAGTTAAGTCTTATCACCCACAAAGATCAACCAGGGTAACGTCTGTAAACTGTTTAATTAACAAGTAGAATAGACCATATGGCGCAATATTTTTCTCTAGGTATCCGACACATTTGGCAAGAGCTGTCGGAAATGCAAGCCCCAGGGTTCTATTGGGTGAATGCTGATCGCCAGCGCGATGCGGATTTGCTTTGCCAGCAAATCATCGCCGCCCAAGAAGAAAGTCGCTCATTGGCCCTGATTTGTAGCGGTGACCTACCGGATCAACAGTGGGCAGAGCACTTGTCTGCCGCTAGGCTGAAAAAGTGCCCTTGGTATACCTTACCGGAAAAAAAGGCCGCACTCTGGCACCTGACTGACGATTTGATGCGCGCGCTAAGGCCGAAAAACCGGCTACTGATCCTGCTGGCTCATGCCAATTTATGGCAAACCTTCACCAGTCAAGAACTGCAATCCTGGGGTAACCAACTCAATAGCTGGTTAGAACAGCAACAATGCACGTTGTTGGTCCTCTGTTACGGTAGCGGTGTCAACAAGCTTAAGGGGCAACTCGGCGGTGAGCATCGCTTGCTGCATGGATTAGCCAGCCTGCAGTGGCAACAGGACCACGCCCAATATCTGGTTAACTGGTGGAGTACAGAAAACAGCATCCAAGCCAACCAGTCATTCACTCTGCTCAGCGATGAGCTGGGCTGGCAAGCAAAAGAGAATAATAATCAGCCCTCACCGACCCTCGAGCACAACGACAGTAGCCGCTACCTGGCAGAGAAACGAGTGTTAGAAGGGGCTCCTGCGCTGTCAACCAATTGGCAGTTACTGGAAAATAATACCCAAGTGATGCAGCTCGGCATGGAGGCCACCGCCGCCACGCTGATTTTTGCCTTGTACAAAACTGACGAAATTGACCCGTTAGCGCAGCATATCCATAGTTTGCGCCGCAGCCGTGGGGATGGTTTGAAGATTGCAGTGCGCGAGATGAGTGCCAGCCTACGCTACAGTGACGAACGGCTACTACTCGCCTGCGGCACTAATTTGATTGTGCCCCATGTCGCACCGCTTTCCACCTTTTTAACCATGCTGGAAGGTATTCAGGGCCAGAGATTATCGCGCAATATTCCGCAAGATATCAGCGCCCTGATTGCAGGGGTGCGTCCATTGCAATTAAAAGGTTATCTGCCACCAGAAGAGTTCAACAAAGCCGTGTTATCACTGATGGAAAATACGCTATTGCCGGAGGATGGCAAAGGTGTGATGGTCGCTTTACGCCCCGCCCCAGGGTTAACTGCTCGGCAGTCGATGACGCTGTGCCATCAACGTCGCTATGGCGATATCATGACGGTGGCGCAGAATCGGTTATTCCTGTTCCTGTCCACCTGCCGCATTAACGATTTGGATACCGCGTTGAAGTTTATTTTCCGTTTACCCGTAAACGAAGCGTTCAGTAACCGGATAATATGGTCACAGGATATCGATATTACCGCGCAAATCAGGCTACTGACTCAAGATATTGGGCTATCATTTGACGATAGTCAGCCGGAAGTCAAAGTTACCAAACCAGCGGTAACCGTAGCAGAGGCGGCGGCGGTTGAACGCCGTGACCCGGTGCCGATTACACTCTTGAGCCGTGAGCCGGAGGGGGGAGTATGAATGGCATAGACGATATCGTGCAATTAGTGCTGCTGTGCGCAATCATCTTTATTCCTGTGGGATACGTGCTACACCGTCGTCTCCCTAACTGGCTGCGAACCTGGCAGAATTTACTGTTATCTCCACGTTATTTGAAACCGGCAAAACGATCGGGAAACAAAAACGTGGCCTCTCAAGGCGAACATAAAAAATAACTATGACTGATAAAGAAATCACGCAACCTGATAATACGCTATGGCGCTATTGGCGTGGCCTTGGCGGCTGGAATTTTTATTTTTTGCTCAAGTTCGGTCTATTATGGTTTGGTTATCTGAACTTCCATCCACTGCCTAATTTGGTGTTTATGGCATTCTTGCTGATGCCCATCCCCTCACTAAGGTGGCACCGCTGGCGGCAGAGGATTGCCATTCCTATTGGTATCGGTTTGTTCTATCACGATACCTGGCTGCCCGGGGTGAGCAGTATTATCAGCCAAGGTTCACAACTGGCCGGTTTCAGTGCCCACTATATGCTCGAGCTGACCCTACGTTTTATCAATTGGCAAATGATCGGGGCGATTTTTGTCTTGCTGGTGGCTTATCTGTTTATCGCCCAATGGCTACGGATCTCGGTGTTTACCGTTGCTGCATTGGTTTGGTTGAATCTGGTCAATATCACCGGCCCGGCAGTATCGCTGTTACCCGCGACCAAGCAGGCGGCGATGGTCCCTGAGACACCTGCGGCACCTGCGGCACCTGCAGTACCAACGAATAGCCAACCTGCCGCCAATGCGCCCCCCACTAATGAGAATCTCAACGCCTACCTGAACCAGTTCTATGGCGAGGAGCAAAGCCGAGCGACCACTTTCCCAGCCAGCTTGCCGACCGATGCTCAGCCTTTTGATGTATTAATCATCAATATTTGTTCACTTTCGTGGTCTGATCTGGATGCGGTCAACCTGCGCAACCATCCGTTATGGGCGAAGATGGATATTCTGTTCACCAACTTTAACTCGGCGACCGCCTATAGTGGCCCGGCCGCCATACGACTATTACGTGCCAGTTGCGGCCAACCCGCCCATAAAGATTTGTATCAACCGGCCAGCCAGCAATGTTATCTATTTGATAATTTGGCTAAATTAGGTTTTAAACAGCAACTGATGCTGGATCACTCAGGTGTCTTCGGTGATTACCTAAAAAATCTGCAGGCCGATGGTGGTCTGCAAGCGCCACTTATGTCTCAAGCTAACATAAGTCACGAACTCACTTCATTTGATGGTGAACCGATATATAACGACCTGCAATTACTTAACCAGTGGCTTGAACAGCAGAAAAATGAGGGTAATGCCCGTACTGCGACCTTCTTTAATACCATCCCGTTACATGATGGCAACCGGTTTGTCGGTTCCAATAAAAGTGCCGACTACCGGCCTCGGGCACAGATGCTGTTAGACCAGTTAAACACCTTCCTGGACGAGCTGGAAAAGTCGGGGCGCAAAGTAATGGTAGTGTTTGTACCAGAGCACGGTGCGGCGCTAGCGGGTGATAAAATGCAGATGTCAGGTTTGCGTGATATTCCCAGCCCAAGCATTACGCATATCCCGGTGGGCATCAAACTGGTGGGCATGCAGGCACCACATCAAGGCAGCCCGCTAGAGATTACAGCCCCCAGCAGCTATCTGGCACTGTCTGAGCTGATCTCCCGCTTGGTGGATGGTAAAGCGTTCACTGCGGCCAGCGTTAACTGGCAAGCACTGACGGAAGGCCTACCTAAAACTGCCGCGATCTCTGAAAATGATAATGCCATCGTCATTCAGTACCAGGGGCAACCCTATATTCAACTGAATGGCGGTGATTGGGTGCCTTATCCGCATTAAACCATCTTGCTGGGTATACATGACAAAGGGCTCAAACGAGCCCTTTCTTATTGGCAACCCAATCTGTTTTAAGACTCGGCGCTTTCATCCTGATCAACAGCAAAACAGGCCACCATTTGGTCACCATACTGCCGCAACTGCGGTTGCAACTGGGTACAGCTACCGAAGGTTCGGCTGCAACGCGCATTGAACGCGCAACCAGGCGGTGGGTTCATTGGGCTCGGGAGCTCACCGGTCAGTTTGATACGTTCACGTCGCATATCCGGGTTCAGCCGTGGTGTTGCCGAGAGCAACGCCTGGGTGTAAGGGTGACGCGGATTGTTGAAGATAGCCTCTTTACTGCCCTTCTCCACACAACGGCCCAGGTACATCACCATCACTTCATCAGCAATGTGTTCCACCACCGACAGGTCATGGGAGATAAAGACATAAGACAACCCCAGTTCCTGCTGCAGATCCATCATCAGATTCAGTACCTGCGCACGCACCGAAACATCCAGTGCAGAAACAGGCTCATCGGCAATCACCACATCCGGGTTAAGCATCAAGCCACGGGCAATGGCGATACGTTGGCGCTGACCACCAGAAAACATATGCGGATAGCGGTCATAATGTTCCGTTTTCAGGCCGACTTTCGCCATCATCTCCAGCGCTTTTTCACGCCGTTCAGCACTGCTTAATGAGGTATTGATCAACAGCGGCTCTTCCAGAATCTGCCCCACCTTCTTGCGCGGATTCAGCGAGCCATAAGGGTTCTGGAATACAATCTGGATCTTCTGGCGGCGTAACTTATCCGCCGTGACATCCGGCTTGAGCAGGTCTTGCCCTTGGTAGTAGAGCTCCCCCGGTGGGCACTTCGATCATGGTCAGTAGACGGCCTAACGTGGACTTACCACAGCCAGATTCACCAACCACGGCCAGTGTCTTGCCGCGCTCAAGGGTAAAGGAAACGCCATCCAGCGCTTTTACCAGCCGTTCTGGAGCAAACATCCCCTTCTTGACCGGATAATATTTTTTCAGGTCAATCGCCTGCAATAAAAAAGGGTGATTCTGACTCATTCGGTTGGTCTCCCCGCATCGTCCAGCGGTGTATGACATTTAACCTGGCGGCCGTGAACAGTTTGTAACTCCGGCTCTTCTACACGGCAACGTTGATTCGCATAAGGGCAACGCGGGTTCAACAAGCAACCCTCTGGCCGATCATATTTACCCGGAACCACACCAGGCAGTGATGCCAGGCGCGCCTTATCGGTGGCAAACTCCGGCAATGCACGGAGCAGCGCCTGAGTATAAGGATGACGCGGTGCGCGGAAAATTTCCGATGACTTGCCCGACTCCACCACCTGCCCGGCATACATCACGATGATGTGATGTGCTGCTTCCGCCACCAAGGCCAAATCATGGGTGATCAACAGCAGTGCCATATTTTCACGCTGTTGTAATTCCAGCAGCAGCTCAATGATCTGCGCCTGAATGGTCACATCAAGGGCGGTGGTCGGTTCATCAGCAATCAGCAGCTTGGGCCGACAGGCGATCGCCATGGCGATCATCACACGCTGGCTCATGCCACCCGAAAGTTGATGGGGATAAACATCCAACCGCGAAGCAGGATCAGGGATCCCCACTTGGGTCAGTAAGTCAATGGCACGCTGGCGACGAGTGCGACGATTGCCCCCCTGATGCACCTTCAAGGCTTCCATGATCTGATAACCGACGGTGTAACAGGGGTTCAAGCTGGTCATCGGGTCTTGGAAGATCATTGCGACTTCAGAGCCCACCAGATGACGACGCTCTTTTTCAGAAATTTTACGCAGATCCTGGCCATTGAACTCCAGTTTATCTGCCATTACTTTGCCGGGGTAATCAATCAACCCCATAATCGCCAATGAACTGACCGACTTACCAGAGCCAGATTCACCGACAATACCCACTACCTGCCCTTGCTCCACACTGTAGCTAATGCGATCTACCGCACGGAACGGCGCATCATCATCACCGAAGTGCACCGAAAGCTTTTCTACATTTAATAATGCCATGATCGGTTCCTCGTCACTGCTTCAGTTTGGGGTCGAGAGCATCACGCAAGCCGTCCCCCATCAGGTTAAATGCCAAAACCGTCAGCAGAATTGCCACCCCAGGGAAGGTCACCACCCACCAAGCACTTTGTGCAAATTGCAACACATCGGAAAGCATCGTTCCCCATTCCGGTGTCGGTGGTTGTGCCCCCATCCCCAGAAAGCCGAGTGCGGCCATATCCAGGATGGCGTTAGAGAAACCAAGAGAAGCCTGTACGATCAACGGTGCCAGGCAGTTTGGCAAAATATTGACAAACATCTGGCGCATCGAACCCGCGCCCGCAACGCGAGATGCCGTGACATAATCACGGTTTACTTCTACCAACACCGCCGCACGGGTCAAACGAATGTAATGCGGTAAAGCGACAAAGGTGAGTGCCAACGAGGCGTTGACAATTGACGGGCCAAATACCGCTACCAGCACCAAAGCCAACAGTAAGCTTGGCAGCGCCAGCATAATATCCACGACGCGCATGATGATGGCATCCACCACCCCGCCAAAATACCCGGCCAACATGCCGAAAAACACACCCATAATCAGCGAAAGCACCACCACCAGGCAACCTACCAGCAGTGAAAGCCGAGCACCATACATCAAGCGTGACAAGACATCACGCCCTACATCGTCAGTGCCCAAAAGATACTGCCAACTGCCCCCTTCCATCCAGACTGGCGGTTTAAGCAAGGCATCTCGGAACTGGTCAGCAGGGTCATGCGGAGCCAGGAACCCTGCCCCTAACGCCACCACCAACATAATGATGATATAAACCAGACCGACAACGGCCCCTTTATTGCGCTTAAAATAGTGCCAAAACTCCTGGAAGGGGGTCATTGGCTTCGGCGCGCCTTTCACTACAGACTCGGTAACTTGAGACATCAGAGCGCCCCTTATTTCTTGTGACGAATACGCGGGTTAACGATGCCATACAGCACGTCCACCAGCAGGTTAACCAGAATAATCATACAGGCGACCAGTAATACGCCCCCCTGAACCACCGGGTAGTCACGACGTTGCAGCGCATCCATCAACCAGCGCCCCAAGCCAGGCCAGGAGAAGATGGTTTCAGTCAGGATAGCCCCCGCCAGCAACGTACCAACCTGCAGACCAATCACCGTCACCACCGGTAGCAAGGCATTACGCAACGCATGTACCACGATCACCCGCATACGGCTCAGGCCTTTGGCGCGCGCGGTACGAATATAGTCCTCACCCAGCACTTCCAACATCGAGGAACGGGTCATACGCACAATAACCGCCAGAGGGATAGTACCCAACACAATGGCAGGCAGGATCATATGCATCACGGCATCTTTAAAATCGCCCGGCTCCCCCCAGATCAGGGTATCTATCAACATAAAACCGGTCAGCGGCAAGCTCTCGTCGAGGAATACCGTATCGCTTATCCGCCCCGAGACCGGGGTAAGATTAAGCTGCACCGATACCAGCATGATCAACATCATGCCCCACCAGAAAATCGGCATCGAATAACCGGTCAATGAGATCCCCACTGCCGTGTGATCGAAGACTGAACCCCGCTTAACCGCTGCCAACACCCCCACAGGGATACCCAGCATCACGGCAAAAAGCATCGCGCATAAACCCAGTTCCATCGTCGCCTTAAAACGGGGAACAAACTCTTGCCAAACGGGAATTCGGCTCTTGAGGGATAAACCCAAATCGCCCTGTAACACGTTGGTCACGTAAGTGAAATATTGTTGATAGAGCGGTTTGTCCAACCCCATCTCTGCCATGAGCTGAGCATGGCGTTCAGCGGAGATACCGCGCTCCCCGGCCATAATGGTCACCGGATCACCAGGGATCATATGGACAAATGCAAAAGTCAGCAATGTAATGCCGATAAACGTTGGGATAACCAACCCCAAACGTCGGAGTATGAACTGCAACATATCCCGAACTCTCTGTATTCTGTATAAAGAGCCCGACAGCGCATCGTCTGCCGGGTTTATTAAAACGCACTGCACGACATCTTCTGGAGACAGGAAGGCAGAGGCGTAACATCTGGCCCCTGCCTAATAACATCCTGCTAATTTCAAATGACAACCAGGTGGTCAGGGCAGAAGATACTCTGCCCTTCATCGGGTTTAATCCAGAGAAACATTCTCAAAGTGGTGCTTACCAAGCGGATCAACCACATAGCCCTTCACCTCTTTACGCACGGGCTCGTAAACGGTTGAGTGGGCAATAATCAGTGCCGGAGCCTGCTCATTCATCACCACTTGCGCCTGCTTATAGAGCTCTACGCGTTTTTCGTGATCAGCGGCAAAACGAGCCGGTTGGATCAGATCTTCAAATGGCTTGTAGCACCAGCGGGAGTAGTTAGAACCATCCTTCGCGGCAGCACAACTGAACAACGTCGCGAAGAAGTTATCTGGGTCACCATTATCACCAGTCCACCCAATCATCATCGCCTGATGTTCACCCGCTTTAGTACGCTTGAGGTATTCGCCCCACTCGTAGGTGACAATCTTGGCATTCACGCCAATTTTCGCCCAGTCAGACTGGATCATTTCGGCCATGCGGCGGGCATTAGGGTTGTAAGGGCGCTGTACTGGCATTGCCCACAGTTCAACAGTGAAACCGTCCGGCAGGCCCGCTTCCTTCAGCAGTTCTTTCGCTTTGGCAGGGTCATAAGCATAATCTTTAACCGCATCGTTATAGCCCCACATGGTCGGCGGGATCAGGTTCTTGGCAGCTTGACCCGCCCCCTGGTAAACCGCATCAATGATGGCTTGCTTGTTAACCGCCATGGTCAGTGCCTGACGCACTTTGACGTTATCGAACGGTTTTTTCTCAACGTTGAACGACAGGTAACCGACATTCAGACCAGGCTGTTCCATCACGTTGATGGTTTTGTCCTGCTTCATACGCGCGATATCAGCCGGGTTGGGATACGGCATGACCTGACACTCGTTTTTCTGCAGTTTGGCATAACGCACAGCGGCATCTGGCGTGATGGAGAACACCAAGCGATCGATCTTCGCCTTGGTACCCCAGTATTCCTCAAAGGCTTTGTAAAGGATCTTCGAGTCTTTCTGATATTGCAGCAATTGGAACGGACCGGTGCCGATGGGGTTGAGGTCAACGACTTCTGGCTTACCCGCTTTCATCATGTTGTCAGCATATTCCGCAGACAGAATGGAGGCAAAGTCCATACCCAGATCAGCCAGGAATGGTGCTTCAGGACGCGTCAAGGTGAAACGTACCGTGTGGTCATCAACTTTTTCGATCTTGCTAATCAGGTCCTGCATCCCCATCCCTTGGAAGTATTCATAGGTGCCGCCAGAGACCTTGTGGTAAGGATGGTTCGGATCAAGCTGACGCATAAAGGAATACACCACGTCATCAGCATTGAAATCACGAGTAGGTTTAAAATCTTTGCTCGATTGCCACTTCACGCCTTGGCGCAAGTGGAAAGTATAGGTTTTGCCGTCTTCGCTGACGTCCCACTTCTCTGCCAGGCCGGGTTCCAGTTCAGTGGTACCAGCCTTGAACTCAACCAGGCGGTTATAGATCGGTACTGCACTGGCATCATAGGTGGTACCAGAAGTAAACAACTGCGGGTTGAACCCTTCAGGAGAACCCTCTGAACAGTAAACCAATGTTTTTGCTTGTACGCTTGCCGCTACAGTCAAGGCAATCAGCCCAATACCGCATTTCAAAATTCCTGATTTTCCCAAGGAACGTATCATCGCTCGTGCTCCGTATGTGGTGTGTGTATGACTGCCAGAACCTCTATTTTTTATTACGCCGTCTCTGTGCAGTTAGTCATCGAATAAAGTATGAAAATGCTGGGTGGAACGCATCACAGCAAAACGGCTGCTTGTGCTGGATATCCCCAATCAGCCCTTACTTTTATCCATCAGTTTACCAAATTGCCAACTGTTTGTGGCGGCGTCAATATAACCGGCATGAATTTATACGTAATATGTGAAACAACAAACAAACATAAAAAAAACATAACAGCAACATGATAAAATTAAAGTCTCAATTTTTACTAAAATCCAGTTCAGCCAGCTAAGAAAACAGCATAAACCCAGAATTAATAGCCAATCAAAAAACCAAAATTTTATTGATGAAAGAAGGGCATCTAAAAGATTATTTTTTCATTATAGCTGAAAAACAGGATGAAATGCTGAGGGCGGTGGGCAAAAATCAGTCGGACATCAAGCTGCTGCTGCTACTCAGCTGATTCATGTTACGGGGAAAAACATACTCCGTTTTGAACCGCGCTTTATAGGACAGTAAGGCGGCAAACAAGGATATATTCAAGTTCACTGGGCAGACACACAGAGGATAGCTTAGGAATCGCTGGTCTTCCCCAAGATTCCAGGCCGTTTTGTCTCATCCTCTTAAACGACAGGCGAAAAAAAACCTGCTAAAAAGCAGGTTTTTCAAATTTGGTCGGCGAGAGAGGATTACTCGCATCTTCGATGCTTGCCCTTCGGGCCGTTGCTGGCGCAACGTGGTCTCGCTTCGCTCGGCTCAAACCTCCTTCGGAGGTTCTCATCCTCTTAAACTACAGGCGAAAAAAAACCTGCTAAAAAGCAGGTTTTTCAAATTTGGTCGGCGAGAGAGGATTCGAACCTCCGACCCACTGGTCCCAAACCAGTTGCGCTACCAAGCTGCGCTACTCGCCGATGCGGGGCGCATATTACTGCTGGGTATCATGCTCGTCAATCACTTTTTTGACCCGCCCCTAAAAGTGAGGGTAAAAACGCCAGCGGATAAGATTACTCTATTTTCAGGCTCTCGCCATTACTGTGGATCACATCGCGATACCAGTAAAAACTCTTTTTACGGTACCGTGCCAAGCTACCCTTACCGGCATCATCACGATCAACATAAATAAAACCATAACGCTTCGACATTTCTGCTTTGGAAGCACTCACCAGATCAATGGGCCCCCAACTGGTATATCCCATCACTTCAACACCATCGTCGATGGCCTCAGCAACCTGAACCAAATGGTCATTGAGGTAATTGATGCGGTAATCATCATTGATACTGCCGTCTGCCTCAAGACGATCCCGCGCCCCTAGCCCATTTTCCACAATAAACAGTGGCTTCTGGTAACGGTCATACAACACATTGAGTAAATAGCGCAAACCCACAGGATCTATTTGCCACCCCCATTCTGAACTCGCCAAATGGGGGTTGGGTACCATGTTAAGGATATTGGCGCGGGCGGTGTTGTTCTGCTCTTTATCCGTGGTAACACAGCCACTCATGTAATAACTGAAAGAGATAAAATCGACGGTTTCACTTAACGCCAGCTGGTCTTCCTCGGTGATCGTCACCTTAATGTCGTTTTCACGGAAGAAACGTTTCATATAGGCAGGGTAAGCCCCTCGCGCCTGTACATCACCGAAGAACAGCCAATCACGGTTCTGACGCTGGGTTTCCAATAGATCATCGGGTTTACAACTGAGCGGATAAAGGATGCCACCCAGCAACATATTGCCAATTTGCCCCTCGGGCACTATCTCGTGACAGGCTTTTACCGCTTTGGCACTGGCCACCAACTGATGGTGAATAGCCTGATAAATTTCACTTTTACTGCTATTTTCCGGCAAGCCAACACCCGTAAAAGGAGCATGCAGCGACATGTTGATCTCATTAAACGTCAGCCAGTGTTTTACTTGGTGTTTATAACGCTCAAACACAGTCCGCGCATAATGCTCGAAGAACCCAATGGTTTTGCGGTTCCCCCAACCACCGTATTTCTGTGTCAGAGCATAGGGCATTTCATAATGCGAAAGGGTGATCAGCGGCTTAATGTCATATTTCGCCATCTCATCAAACAAGCGATCATAAAATGCCAACCCAGCTTCATTGGGCGTCTCTTCGTCACCTTGTGGAAAGATACGCGCCCAGGCAATCGAGGTGCGCAGGCATTTAAACCCCATTTCGGCAAACAGCGCGATATCTTCCGGATAACGGTGATAAAAATCGATGGCGACATCCTTGATGGTGCTATCACCCGAAACTCGCGGCATCAGTGCACCAAAGATCCCTTCGGGTTGCAGATCTGACGTTGAAAGGCCTTTGCCCTCCGCCAAATAGGCCCCTTCCACCTGATTTGCCGCCACTGCCCCGCCCCAGAGGAAAGATTTGGGAAATTTGCAACTCATCGCTTTCTCCTTAATGATTCGTAACGCCAATAGACTGATTAATCTAATAGACCCGTTGTCACTCAACCTGCAGGGTTGTTGGCTGCATCTTGATTACACTGGGTAGAGGGTCAGTAATGGTGCCCGCTCTTGCACCGGGCTCTCGCCACTGGCAAGCACATCGATATAGTCGTCACTGTTGCTGACAATGACTGGCGTGGTGGTATCAAAACCTGCCGCCTGGATGGCAGCCAGATCAAACTCAATCAGCAACTCCCCGGTCTTAACACGCGCCCCCTCGGCAATATGCGCAGTAAAATGCTGACCATCTAATTTGACAGTATCAATGCCGATATGAATTAACAGTTCTATCCCTTCATCCGATTCAATACCGATGGCATGACGTGTCTTGAACAGTGAAACAACCGTACCATTGACCGGGGCCACTAACCTGCCCTGGCTCGGCACAATGGCCACCCCCTTCCCCAACAGACCACTGGCAAAAGTGGCATCGTTTACCTGCTCCAGTGAAATGACTTCACCGGCTATCGGGCTGAATAACACCGGGTTGCGATTAACGGGAGTAGGCGATGTGAGGGACTCTTCCCCTTCCAGCCTGGCTTCAGGGACAATGCCAAACAGATAGCTGGCAATGGCAGCAAACAGGAAACCGAGCAGAGTACCGGCAATCGCCCCCCATACCGTAGCGTTGAAACCGCTGGCGGGAATAATCTGAGCAAAGGTGAAAACACTGACCAAGCCAAAGGAGTAGGTTGCCGTCTGAAAATAGCCGATCACCGCTCCCCCTAGTGCCCCCCCCACGCAGCCGAAAACAAAGGGGCGTTTGTAGGGTAATGTCACCCCATAGACTGCGGGTTCAGTGACACCAAAAATACCGGCAGTCACTGCAGATCCAGCCATCACCCGCAGTTTGCTGTCGCGGGTGCGCAGCATGACCCCCAGTGCCGCCCCCACCTGCCCCATCACTGCGGGTAATAACAGTGGCACCATTGAGTCGTATCCCAGCACACTCAGGTTGTTGACCATCAACGGTACTAGCCCCCAATGCAGGCCAAAGATCACGCAGACTTGCCATAACGCCCCCATAAATGCGCCAGCAATAACTGGATTAAAGGCATAAATGGTTTGATAGCCATTAGCCAGCAGATGACTAAACCAGGTAGCGACTGGCCCAATCAGCAAGAACGTTAACGGCACGGTGATCACCAGGCACATTAATGGTGTCACATAATTACGTAACGCGCTGTGGAACAGCCGGTTGAACCAGGGCTCCAACCGACAAGATATCCAAGCGGCAAAGATGATCGGAATAACCGAGGAGCTGTAGTTAATAAAGGTAATCGGAATACCGAGAAAATATTCAGGCTGCGCGCCTACCTGTTGTGATGCATCGAAAGCTGTCATCATCAATGGATGGGTCAGCGCACCACCGATAGCCATCGTCACAAAGGCATTGCCACCAAACTTCTTCCCTGCGGTGTAACCTAAAATAATCGGGAAGAAATAGAACAGAGCATCACTGGCGGCAAATAACAGCTTAAACGTGCCACTACTCTCCAGTAACCAGCCACAGGCCAGACTCAAGGCCAAAAAGCCTTTTAAAATCCCCGAAGCAGCCAACACCCCGAGTATCGGAGTAAAAATGCCAGAAATAATGTCAATAAAATGATTGAGCAGATTCTCCTTATCACCCTTTTTGGCATCCGTTGGCTGGGGATCATCTAACCCGGCCAGCACATTCAAACTGTTATAAACCTCGCTAACATGGTTACCGACAACGACCTGAAACTGACCGCCGCTTTCCACTACCATGATAATGCCCGGATTTTTCTTCAGCGCTTGTACATCAGCCTTGCTGCTGTCATGCAGTTTAAAACGCAAACGGGTAGCACAATGCACCAGACTCTTCACGTTGTCGCGGCCACCGACCCCGGCCAAAACCTCACTGGCTAACTCCTTATATTTCATAACAATATCCTTAATGCTTAGCGTTCGTGATCTCACTCGCTGGCGATGGCCAATCACCGTTGAGGAATTAAATGCAAAAAAAAACCTAAACCTCGTTACTGTCGACACCCAACAGGGAAGACAGCAGCACGAAGTTTAGGTTTTGCCTGCTAACGCAGTGACAACCCTAAATTTGGTTGAGCCATGACGGTAACATTCTGTTTTTCCATCCGGCAAGACCTTCCCGCACAAAGTTATCGAAGTGTGATCTGAAGTACAAAATCACACTATCGAAATAGAGTGACCGTTAAAATTTGATCACGGTGAACGCCCCAGGAAAACATTAACCAGTCTAATTGAAATTGAAGGGGTAACTTAATGTGTACAGATATGGAAGCAGATTACCCTACCAGGATGGAATCCATTAAAAACCAATATTAACAACATGTTGAACACATTAAAAGGTCTTCATACTCTCGAAACATCCGCTTGATTTCTGACAAATAAATAAGATTTTTCTTAAAAATACTTACCATTTTTCAAATTAATACCAAAATAGCTCCCCATTACCCAACAAAATACATCAGAAAAACTAATTAAAAGGTAGACAAAAATAACTCACAGTATTATTAATGTTGTCCTGAAAATTTGATTGAGGGTGAGCAGTTGTCATGGCACTACGTAGCGAACTTGGGCGAATTTTGATTACTGGTGCAAGTGGTCGTGTAGCAACGGCATTCAGACAGTTTGCTGGTCATCGTTACGCTTTTCGTTTAGCCGAAAAGGATATCGATATGCTGAATGAGCTGCGACCCGAAGATCAAGCGTTGGCTTTTGATATCAGCGATATTGAAGCCTGCCGTAATGCCTGCGCCAATATTGATACCGTACTACATCTGGCAGCCGAGCCCACTCCTGATACCAAGTTTCACGCGTCATTGATGAACAACAATATCCTTGGCACATTCAATATATTCCGGGCGGCAAAAGATGCGGGCTGTAAACGCGTGGTGTTCGCCAGCAGCTCCCTTGCCGTGGAAGGTTATCCCTTGAATTATCAAGTACGCCCCGAAGATGCACCGAGACCCAAAAATATGTACGGTGCCAGTAAGGCATTTGGTGAAGGTATCGCCGCCTATTTCGCCTATCAGGAGGGTCTTTCTGCGTTATCGGTACGGATTGCCAACTGCACCACTCTGGAAAAGGGCCAGCAGATAAGCGCTCGTGATATGAGCACTTTTCTTAGTCACCGGGATGCAGCTGATCTACTTGATCGCTGTATCCGCATCACCGATGTACAGTACGCTGTAGTACACGGCATCTCCAACAACCAATACAAACGACTCTCACTGGAAGAAACCACTCGCCTGCTTGACTACTACCCTGAAGACGACGCATTTACCCTGTTCGGTTTTACTTAATCCACTAAGATGCAAAACCAATGAAAGCGCTAAACCTGGCGATAATGATTAACGGCAGGAAAATGGCATTGGTATCAATGCTACCAATGCTACTGATAAACATAATTACATTGCTAAGTATATTACGGTTTTTCAGCAATCTTGCGCAGATACTCGTTATTTTTAAATGCAATAATAATCATTTCAAAAGAGACTCGGGTCATGACACAAACAATCACCAACCCCAGCAGGCCATAGAAAAAATCAACCATATACATATACCCAATGCCAAAGAGAATCGCCCCTAGCAGACTGAGCCAATACAAAAAGGTAATAATTTTTGGGGTCAGCATCGCATCGAAAAAGAAAATGCTTTTCATTCTATATCCTTCAGTTAATGTCAATCATTCCAACGAAGAGGAACCAAAACCTCATTGTTTAATACAGCAAAGAAATGATATATATTTTTACGTAGATTTACAAACTGCAAGCGCACTGCTATCAATACCCAAAATAATTCGAGTTGCCTGAAGGCGGCCAGTCCGAGACAAATCGATCAGCAATCGATTTGAACAGCGCTTGTGTTGGCGCGCAGGGTGAACCTCATGGATGAGACGAGTAACCTCAGCCAACACTCAAGCAACTTGAAGTATGACGAGTATATTCATTTTCACTCAAGCGGTGGTTGACAGGTCATAACCTCAAGGCGTTGATTAGATGCCTGGTTAGCCTGCCAGACAAAGAATCGACCTGACGGTCTGCCAGACAGATCCGCTTGGCATCGGGACACATCATTTCCATTTCTCATTGCTCGCTTTACAATCAATTCAAGCAAAATAAAAATAAAATAAAAACAATGAATTATCATAAAATTAAAATTTTATTCTTTTTTTTATAAAATTTTGCAACATTAAACTACTCAAAATCAGCGAAGCCAACCACATCGTTATATTTATAAAATAATAAAATTATGTTTTATTACAGAATTAAACACCAGGTTAATAAAAAAACAAAACACAATAAACCTTATCTTGCGCTTTTCTACAGCGATAATTACATGAGTAACTTTCTTGATAAGAGTGAGATTATTCTTATAATGCAAGCAAAGTGAATGCGACTTATACGTTGAATAGCATTGATTGCCTATACCCTAAATAATTCGTTTTGAACAGCGCTTGCGCTGGCCCTTTAGGGCGAGGGCCATGGATGGACAACAAACACAGCTAGACAAAGATAGCGTTAATCATTTACCAAGCATACCGATAAATACTTCTCTCGTATCGTTATGCCTATGCAATTTAAAATAACCACATTTAAACAACACCAGGGAAAAACATATTCTGCTTTTATCAAATAAACGGTTATGCACAAAATAATTCGAGTGCCTTGATATGGGCCGAGTAACTATTGACCGGTCACTATTTACCGGTCACTATTTACCGGTCACTACAGCCAAAACTCAGCCAACTTGAAGGATCAAGTATATATGGCATCTCTTAACTGAACCATACCCATGATACTTTACATTACATGGCTATTAGTTGTTCATTATAAATGACGTTATGCACCAGCCATGCCATCCATCTGTAATTTTAATGATGAAAATAAATTTCAAAAGTCAAAAAAAAATACTTATGGATTTTACAAAAAACAGGGAAAAAATGAGCATTAGGAAGAATTTATTTATCCAACATGCCTGCATGTATACCAGGGAAGGTATAAAATCAACCTTATCTCGTCTTTCATGTGGCAATATTGACCTAACGGTTATTGCGGAAAAAAAATATTTAGAAATCAGTGACTATCTAGCATTACCCGGCACTGATGTAGATGTTTTTATTTTAGGCTTACAAAACACTTATGATAGCTATGGAAACACCCTTGATTTTATTATCAAATGGCTCCCCTTACACTATCCGCAAGCCAAAGTCATTATCATGGCGCAAACCCTTATTCTTGGGCGGCTGAAGGACTATCTTTCAGGTCTGAATAATGTTTCCGCTGTACTGGATAATGCAATAACAATAAATGAGTTAAGTCACTATTTGCAAGATACTATCCTTAATTTACCAGATGTCAGGCAGAAATCAAAATCGACAACACCGCTGACACATCAAGAAATCAAGGTACTAAAATATTTGTTAAAAGGAACGCCAACCTTACAGGTTGCAAGAACGATGCAGATTCACCCAAAAACTGTCAGTGCCCACAAACGAGCAGCTATGATCAAATTGGGGATTACCTCATTACATAGTTTAATACAGTGCCAGGTCAACTTAAACATGATGGACAATTTATTAACCCAAAAATAATGACTAATTACTATCCGCTGTCACTCAAGCTGAACTTAAATCAACATAGCAGTTAGGAACGAGGATAACCCATTTTAACGGGTTCAGGAGTGAACTTGAATTTTAACTAGACTTTCACTGTCACGGCAAAGCGATACAACGACACAACAATACCAAGGGATGAGGTTTATAAACTATGGATTCACAAAATAAAATGGATTCACAAAATAAAACCAATCCCGATACTTCACTACTGATATATTCAATCTCGACATATTAACCATAAAAAAGTGGCGTCACTTTATGGTTATTAATAAAATAACCGGAATCTCTGACACTCGAAATAAAATCAGAAGAAAGCCCCACTGCCATCAATTTTCGTCTCAATTCATTGATAGCATGCCACAATCGCTGACTGGAGGAAGAGAGATTATTGTCTTCCCAAACATTATTGAGAATATCATTCTTCGAGACAACGACACCTTTCTCACTGGTCAGTAATAAGGTTAATAATCGCACTAGGTTTACACTAAGAGAAACTACCGAAATTGTTACAGCACGCAATTCAGTGTCATCACTAAAGCGAATCAACCTTTTTTTATTTATATCAAATAAAATTTCTTCATCAATTAAAAAACCGTAAATCTCGCCCTTCATAATACCCATCAACATACTATAGATTAATAACATCTTGAGACAATTAAGCTAGCGAAAAGGATAATTTTACAAAACCCTGCCACTAGCAGTGTATTTTGACATACCCCATATCACATCCAAACTGACAGCAAGGATTACATGCGCAGCAATAGACTTTAGCCGACAATAAAAAAAAACCTTAGTGAATTATTATTATTTATGCTGTTAAGATTAAAAAATGCCTTGCGGCAAAGCGTAGAAAGCATTCCCTTAATTAAGTTAATATTTTTTTAAATACAATATGCAATTAATTCAACTTTATATAACATGCTGATTTAAAAGTAAAAAAATTTATACCTAAACTTACCAAAACAAAATAACACCTTTACCACACCGGCTGAATGACAATGAGATTGAGTTTAATTTATTGATTTTAATATAAAAAAATCTTAACCATACATTTAATATTGTTTACCCACGTGAAGGAGTCTATGCTCCGCTCCCTGAGCTGAATAAATCCTCCCTTGATAGCCCTCCCTGCTCAGTCAGGTCTGCACCATTGCTCATAAACCGCCGAGAACTAAATTGATACAAATCACAGTCACGCCGCTAGTTACCCCGTTCAGTCGCTTGCTGCCCATACCTCAAGGAGCGTTGAGTGCCACTCTCTGGCGAAAACTTGAATCGGCGTGGTATACATAACTGATTTTTTTACTATAATTGGAGTGAAATCAGTTACTCTTGATAAAACTAACTGTGGTTGGTTAAAAAAAATGACAAAATTTGTTATTAACGACTTGGTTACTTACATCCCGGAGCAACATCGGCTGCTGCCGAACGGGAAAAAAGGGAATGAAACTATTTTAAATATTCCAGCCAGTCGATGCTTGCAACTTTTATTATCAACCCCCGGGAAAGTGATTAGTCAGCAGGAATTTTTTGCCTTTGCCTGGCAGAGTCAAGGGCGTTATGTCACTAACAATACCTTTTATCAGAACGTATCACTGTTAAGAAGGGGGTTGGTGAGTGCTGGCATCAAAGAAGAAGTCATCAAAACCGTCCCTAAAGAAGGTCTTTTATTCTGTGGTACGGTACAGGTTTTAGATATTGAAACTACTACCTCAGAGACTGTTGAAACCGCCACCATAGAGACAGCGGCTCCCATTAACTTCGAGCAAGAAAAGGATATTGAAAAAAGGGTAGATAAGAATGAGGTACCGAATCCTCCCCGCCATAATAAAGGGCTGTTAAAAAAAAGCCGGGCACTGTTATTCAGAATTAATGGCCGGTTTATTATCATCAACCCCATGCTATTGCTACTGATTGCCATTTTATTAATCTATCTAGCCAGTAACTATAGACGAGAACAGGTTTTCGTCACCTCGCATATTAGAATCGCCAATATGGACCAATGTACTGTCTATGTTAATAAAAACGAGATGAATTTAACCAATGAGGGTTATATTCAGTTCCTCAAAACAAAAAACATCGTCTGCCGACCCAATCAGTTCATTTACATTACTGATGAAGCAACCGCATCCAAATCATCAGAAGTCGCACAACGTTGTGATAAATTAGATAATGATAAGGTGAAATGTGAAACACTTTACCCTATCGATACGGCCCGACAAATTCCCCCTGCCAAATAAAAAAACCATCAACCATTTACCATATTGATATCGCACCTGCCCCCTCTTCAGTGGGATATAGCCAACTGAAGAGGGGCATTTTCATCGGGCAAGCACAGCACGATCCATACCTAACGCATCAAACGGCTTTTCCCAGTTGATATCTTGTCAAACAATATTAATCACGTTCAGCCAGCGCCCTTCACGGTGGGAAAGAGCGATCGCATCCAGCACCCGCGATACCTTCCAGCCCTCTTCGAAGTCCGGCCACATAGGCATATCAGCCGCGATGCCATCCACCAAGTCACGCACTTCTACCGCCTTTTGATCGTTAAAGCCGATGCCATGTCCGGCCGCCATGCAAAATGCAGCATATTCCGGATGTTCTGGCCCCACCAGCAGTGTGCGGAACCCCTGGCGATTAACCGGGTCGTCATGCAGATAAAGCTGTAGTTCTGCCATACGCTCCTGGGTAAAACGGATAGCCCCTTTGGTACCAGTGATAACGTATGACAGTCCCATTTTACGACCACAAGCGATACGGGAGGTTTCAATCACCCCTTGTGCGCCGTTAGCAAAACGCACCATCGCATGGGCCTGGTCTTCATTTTCCACCGTCACCCGTTGTGTTGCGCCGACATAGGCCGGACGCTCAGGAACAACAATCTTCAAATCACCACAAACTTGCAGGATGTCACCTACCAGGTAGTGCGCCATATTGACAATGTGTGCCGCCAGATCCCCCAAAGCCCCCAACCCGGCAGTTTCTTTGAAACAGTGCCAATGAATGGGGGAAAGTGGATCAGCCATATAGTCTTCATTATGGGTTCCATAGAAGTGGATGACTTCGCCAATCTCACCACCGGCGATAATCTCTTTCGCCAGCGCCGCCGTCGGGTTCTTCATATAATTGAACCCCACCAAGGTTTTGACCCCCGCCTGTTTTGCCGCATCCACCATTTCGCGCGCATCATGGGCATTCAGCGCCAGCGGTTTTTCCGAGTACACATGTTTACCATGGTGGATCGCTGCCAGCGCCATCTGTTTATGCAGATGGTTTGGCGCACAAATATCCACAACATCGATGTGTGGATCAGCCACCAAAGTACGCCAGTCGCCGGTAGAACGGTTGAAGCCAAACGCCTGCGCCCGCTCTGCTGCCAGCTCTGGCGTCACCTCAGCCACCATTTCCCGTATCAACTTGCCTCGCAGGCTGAACACCGTGGGTGCCTGAGCATAAGCAATCGCATGTGCCTTACCGATATACCCGGTACCAATCAATCCAATACGTACTGGTTTCATCATCCCCCCTTATAATGCACCGCGACGGCTCTTGGCATAGGTGTCAAAGGCCACCGCCAATACAATAATCAGGCCGGTGATAATCTGCTGGTAATACGCGGAAACATTCATTAATACCAAGCCATTAATCAGGACCCCCATAATGATGGAACCGATGATGGTGCCAGTGATACGCCCATATCCCCCCATCAGTGAGGTACCGCCAATCACTACCGATGCGATCACCCGCAACTCAAAAGAGATCCCAGCCACCGCTTCCGCACTCCCCAGACGGGCACTGAGGATAAAACCCGCCAGCCCAGCCAAGCAGCCAATCAGCACATAAACACTGACCAACACGCGTTTCACATTCACCCCAGCAAGCCGCGCCGCCTCCGGGTTACCGCCGATGGCATAAACAAAACGCCCCCAGCGCGTTTTATGCAACGCCAGATAGCCACCAATGGCCACCAGTGCAAAGATCCAGATAGGGATTGAGATACCCAATAATTCTCCACGGCCCCACCAACGGTAACCCGCATCGAAACCGGCAATCGGCGCCCCATCGTTAATCACCAGCGTCAGACCACGCCAAATGGTCATACCTCCCAGCGTGACAATAAACGGTGGCAACCGCAGGCGAGTGACCCCAAGGCCATGCAGAAAGCCAATCAGCGTCCCCATCGCCAGGCAAATACTCAGCCCAATCAGCCAGCTCATGCCGCCCCAAGCGTTAGGGTCAGCGGTGGTAAAGTTATCACCTTTAATAATGTAGGCAGCGGTCATGGCGCAAACCGCCAAAATGGACCCGACAGACAGGTCAATCCCAGCGGTCAGAATGACAAACGTCATCCCCACGGCCAAGATGCCGTAGATGGATACCTCGGTCAGAATATTGAAAATATTGCGTTCAGACAGGAAATTACTGTTCTGCAACTGGAAAAAAATCAGCAGCAAGATCATAAAAATCAACACACCAAAACGCTCAAAAAAAGCGATCAGGTCGATATGCCCGGGGCGCTTTATTGCCGTCTCGGTTTTGGAAATCATCTGCGTCATGGAAAACTCCGTTATGCCACGTTAAGGGAGTGGTGGTTGATCGCCATCATCATCATCAGGCGTTCTTCGGTAGCATCATCACCATGGATCTCACCGGTCATCCGGCCTTCACTCAGCGTGATAATGCGATCAGAAACGGCCATCACTTCGGGTAGATCGGATGAAATCACGATAACCGCCACCCCCTGCTTCGCCATATCAAACAGCACCTGATGCACTTCTGATTTGGTGCCAACATCAATACCCCGTGTAGGTTCATCGACAATCAGCACCCGAGGATTGAGTGCCATACAACGGGCGAGGATCACCTTTTGCTGATTACCCCCAGAGAGCTTGCGGACCTCCTGCTCACTGTCGACCATTTTGATCTGCAGCGCCTGACGGTAAGCGTCAATCAGTGCATCTTCTTTGCGGGTATTGATAAAGTAGCGCCAGCGCAACAATGAGGAGAGGCTGGAGAGCGACAGATTGTCACGGATCGACAACCCTAATACCGCCCCCTCTTTTTTGCGATCTTCCGGCACCAGTGCGATACCCTGATCCAGTGCAAACATCGGGGAGATTGGCTGGTACGGCACACCATCAAGCTCGAAGGCTCCAGAGGTAAAGCCATCGGCACCAAACAAGCAACGTGCCACTTCGGTACGCCCGGCCCCCACCAAACCAGCAATACCCAGCACTTCTCCGGCATGCACATGGAAACTAATGTCATGCAAAGCAATACCATGGGGATCCAGTGGTGGCTTTTCACGGCACAACCCCTTGACTGCCAGGCGAATGGGTTGCTGCTCATGATGCGTTTCGCTGGGTGGCCGGCGATTAAACGCCACATCACGCCCCACCATCAGGCGGATCAGTTGCTCTACCGTGGTGTCGGCCACCTTACCGCTGCCAGTGAAGCGGCCATCCTGAAATACCGTGAACTGATCACAGAGCTGGAAAACTTCGTGCAGACGATGAGTGACGTAAATAATGCTGACACCGCGCTCTTTGAGTTCGCGTACCACACGATGCAGGCTTTCTACTTCACTGTCGCTCAGCGCCGCAGAAGGCTCGTCCATAATGATCAGCTTGGCGTTCAACGTCAGTGCACGGGCAATTTCCACCATCTGCTGTTGCGCCACACTCAAACGCGCCACCGCCGTGGTCGGCGCAATATTCAATTGCAGGTGATCCAGGATCGCTTGCGCCTCCTGATTTACCGCTTTTTCATCCACAATCAGGTTACCTTTGCGCGGTTCACGCCCCAGAAACATGTTCTCCGCAACACTCATATTGGGCAGCAGGTTAAACTCTTGGTAGATGGTAATAATGCCCCTGTTTTGCCGCTCTACTGGCGAATCACCCAGCGGCAGCGTTTCCCCGTTAAACCAGATGTCACCTTTGCTTTGCGGCTGAGCACCCGCCAACGCCTTAAGCAGGGTGGATTTTCCCGCTCCGTTTTCACCCAACAGCGCATGAATTTCACCGCTCGCCACAGTTAACTGGGCATTACTCAACGCCCAGACGCCGGAAAAGCTTTTCGCCAGGTTGGTCACTTTCAGTAAGGGTCGCAACATCGTCCAGCACCTTCTTTAGTGAGGGCCACCACCAGCGTAGTGGCCTTGATCAAATCAGTTCCCGGCTTCGCTAATGCGCTCAGCCTGCTGTAGGGTTTCTTTGGTGATCAACAATGGCGGGTAATCTGCCCCGGTGATGGCTTTCTTCTCACGCACGTTGGCAACCAGTTGACTCATCGCCGTCTGTACCGCGTAACCGGGGCGCTGATCCGCCGTCAGCACCATCCAGCCATCGCGCACACGTGCCAAGGCTTCCGGTACTGCGTCAAAACCGGTTACCAGAATTTCCCCCGGTTTTAGCCCTTGCCCCTGCAACGCTTCAATCGCACCCAACGCCATATCGTCGTTTGCCGAAAGGATCACTTGCGGGCGCTTCGGCAGCGATGGCAGCACACTTTCCACAATGCGCATCCCTTCAGAACGCATCCAGTTACCGGTCTGATCGGCGACAATACGATACTTTTCACCGCCGGCTTTCAAACTGTCACGAATGCCTTTGGTACGCTCAATATTGGAAGAGGAGCCCGGTTGCCCGGTCAGCAGGATGATGTCTGCACCATCGGGAAATTTGGCTTTCACAAAGTCGCCAATCGCCAGCCCTCCGTTGTAGTTATTGGCACCGAAATGCGGCACTTTCTTCTGGCTATCGACGGAACGGTCAAGGGTCACCACCGGCAATTCTCTCTCCTGAATTTCATCTATCGCATCGGAAACGGCGTTGACATCATTGGGTGAGACAATAAACCCCTGAGCACCACGAGTAATGGCATTCTCCAGGTCAGCAACCTGCTTGGGCGAACTGCCCTGACCATCCAGGACCTGTAGCTTCACGCCCATCTCTTTCGCGGCTTTGACTGCGGTACGCTGCATATGAACTTCAAACGGCATGGCCAGATTCGGCGTACTGAAAACAATCTGCTCGTTCTCGGCCATTGCCGCCCCAGAGGTAATTGTGATAAGGGCGGCCAAGATTAGTTTTTTCATCATTATCTCTCTCTATGTAGGGTATGTTTTTCAATGTGCAATACTCAATGTTCACTGTTGCCCGAAGGACGATGGATTGCAGGAGCTATAGAGGTTTAATAAATCTGACCACGACACAGTGAACCCACTACACAAAATAAAACATACATTTTATTTTAATAAATATTAGAAAAGATATTTTGAGATGAGGTTAACACTTTTATGACACTCTCGATGCGTTTTGTTATCAATATCACAACATAAATCGCTTGATTAATGAGCATAAATCAGGCGGTGGATGAAATAAAAATTTCAAAAATGAGGGTCTAGGGGGAAATATCGATTATGCCAACCAATGGGGCAGAGAGGGAACGCAGCCATCAGCGCTATCAACCCGATATGGGTATCCGCCACCAATAGAGTTGATGCGCACCAGTAACGAGATACCGAATAGAAGCTATCGTAAGTGCTGATCAGGAAGTCGTGTTAATGCTCAAGGTGTGGTAAACCAGATCCGCCGACAGCAGCAGGGGAAACACGGTTTGCTGTCATCGTCACCCTCTTGACCCTCCTTGGTCATCGGTTCCATTTTTATCAACTCACCTTTTAACCCAGTGTTGGCATGGAGAATGAGGCACCACTATCCTGTTGCATGTCCGGCCAGCGAGCGGTGACGGTTTTCATCCGGGTATAGAAACGAACGCCATCGTTGCCATGGACGTTCAGTGGACCAAAAATGGAACGCTTCCAGCCACCAAAGCTGTGAAAGGCCATCGGGACCGGGATCGGCACATTAACCCCTACCATGCCTGCCTGCACCTCCTGGCAGAATAACCGCGCACAGCCACCGTCACGGGTGAAGATCGCCGTGCCGTTGCCATATTCATGGCGATTAATCAAATCCACCGCACTGTGGTAATCGGCAACACGTACCACAGCAAGCACCGGGCCAAAAATTTCCTCTTGATAGATGGTCATCTCTGGTGTGACGTTATCGAATAGCGTTGGACCGACAAAGTACCCCTGCTCATGCTGTTTGACGTGAAAATGGCGACCATCAACTCTCAGCTTGGCCCCTTGCGCTTCACCACTATCGATATAACCCAAAACCTTACTGCGATGTGCCGAAGAGATCAGCGGCCCCATCTCATTTTCTGGCGTTTGGTCCAACCCAGGCCCAACTCTCAGTTCGGCAATCTGTTTTTCCAGCCGCGCACAAAGATCATCTGCGGTTTTATCACCCACCGCCAGCACCACCGACAGCGCCATACAGCGTTCACCCGCCGCACCATACGCCGCACCCATAATGGCGTTAGTGGCCATCTCCATATCCGCATCCGGCATCAAAATACAGTGGTTTTTTGCTCCCCCCAGCGCCTGGCAGCGCTTACCGTGCGCCGAGGCGGTCTGATAGATATATTCCGCAATCGGTGTCGAACCAACAAAACTCACCGCCTGGACACGCTCATCGGTGAGTAACACATCCACCGCTTCTTTATCCCCTTGCACCACGTTGAAGACACCATCTGGTAGGCCGGCCTGTTTCAGCAGTTGTGCCAGCGACAGGGCCAAAGAGGGATTTTTTTCCGACGGTTTAAGAACAAAAGTATTACCGGTGGCCAGCGCTATCGGGAACATCCACATCGGTACCATTGCCGGAAAATTAAAGGGCGTGATCCCGACACAAACCCCCAGCGGTTGCATCAACGAGTGGCTATCCACCCCGGTGCCCACATTGGCTGAGTGCTCCCCTTTTTGCAGATGGGGGATCCCGCAGGCAAACTCCACCACCTCCAGGCCGCGTGTCAGCTCCCCTACGGCGTCCGAGTAAATTTTGCCATGCTCTTCACTGATAAGCCGCGCCAGAGCGTTCATGTTCTGTTCTAGCAAGGCTTTAAAACGGAACATCACCCGTGCCCGTTTCAGCGGTGACTGACGCGCCCACGCCGGAAATGCCTGCTGGGCAGCCGCAACCGCCTGCTGCGTTTCCTGCACCGTGCTCATGACCACCTGACGAATTTGCTCACCGGTAGCTGGGTTAAAGATCGCCTGCACTAGCTGGCCTGAACCGTTGACACATTCGCCATGAATAAAATTCGCTACCGTTTCCATCCTAACCTCTCGCTGTTGATAGGTGACTGTTATCCAACCACGGACAATGAAATAAACATTCTATTTTAATTTGAAATAAAATAAAGCCTAAATATTGTGATCAGCCGTGGGTTTTTATGCCTTCAAATGGGGTTATTGGCATCAACCACGCTAAAAAGGCATTTCACACAGGCTTTTATTTGGATTAAAAATTTCACTTATGACCGGTTCTGAATGACTGACAATCAACAATGCGGTTTAGGGTTTAGCATCACCGAACGATGCCTGTGGCGGAAATTATTGACCGTATAGAGACCCATGATATTGTCGTGTCTATCAGTTTCTCGCCTGGTTAGTTAGCCACCGACGCGTTGCGCTTGCTGATGACATCTATTCAAGAGGGAATAAAAAAATGGAAAATACGCAGAGCTGGTGTCAGCAGCCATACACTATCACTACCGATCGCAAACAGTTTGATATTGAAGCTATTCATCAATACCTCACTCGTTCAACCTGGGCCGCTGGCATTGATGTTGATACAGTAAGAGAAAGCATCGATAACAGCCTGTGTTTTGGGCTCTTTGAGGGGGATAAGCAAATTGGTTTTGCTCGCCTGGTGACCGATGGCGTCACCTTCGGCTATCTCTGCGACGTCTATATTCTGGAAGCTTGGCAACAACAAAAACTGGGGCGCTGGCTGCTGGAGTGCTGCCAATCCCACCCGGTGATGGCTCGGCTACGAAGAATTATGTTAGTCACCTCTAGCGCCCCGTGGCTGTATGAAAAAGTGGGGTATAGCCCAGTAAACTGTGAAAATTTTGTCTGGCAAATTGTTAGGCCCGATATTTATCAGCGTTCTCAATAACCCCCCACCCAGTGGCAACGCGGATGAAGAGAAACCCATCTGAGTTGCGGGTTATCGGTTTAAGTGCGAGTGCTTTAGAAGATGAGGTTAATGTTTAATCGCTGGCATCGCCCTAACTCCCGTGAGTCGTCCTTTCAGCGGAGATAGAAAAACATTTCGCTCAATTTAGTGACAGCATGGGTGGAATTGTTAGAATAGAAAGCTCTTAACCCAAAGAACATAGTGATTATCATGCGATTATCTCTAGTTTTTCGCCTTATGCCCTTGTTGTTAGTGCTGGGAATTACCGGTTGTCAACAACCCCGTTCTTCTTTGCAAAAAGGTCCGGCTACTGCTAACGAGCAAGTAGAACAATTGGCTTCGGTGGTTGCCGGAACCAAATATCTGAAATATAAATGTAATCGTAGCGATTTACCTAGCGATGATGTGATTAACAAAGCAGCCTATCAAGTGGCTAAAAAGCGGGGGTGGAATACCGCTGATTATGGCATGCTGCCGCAGCGTAGTGAGGCCATTTATCAAGGGTTGATAAGAGACAACACGCCAGAGCAAACCAAATGCAGCAGCTTTAACAGCCTGTTAGCACCCTTTGCCGATGAGCTGCGTGCAGCAAGCAACATTTAGTGTGATTGTGATGCGCAACCCTGTGCATCCAGTTTAATGCGGCAGGTTATTCTGCGTCTGCTGCGGTAAGGCCTGCTTTATCAACCTTGCCGCCAGGCCAATCCTCTAGCGCAATCAGTGTGAATACCTCACCATTAAAGTTGAATACCGTCGCATCCTGTTGAATCTGTTCAATGGTGAGGTTAGGCGCAGGGCTCTCCCCTTCTTGGTAGCGCTGCCCGTTCAAGGTGATGCTGCGTTCATCATCTTCTGAGGAGTAGACATGGGCACTGTATTTCAATGGGGCTACTTCATCACTGGGCAACGAGGGTATCACTTCTTTTGATTCGACTGGTTTTGGCGCAACTGGTTTTACCGATTTATCAGCATCATGCACTGGTGCCGGTTCGATAACCGCCTTAGCCACTGCGGGCTTTACTGTTGCTGTATGTGGCGCTGCGGGGGAAGCAACCTGTGTCAATACCGGTGCCGCATGGGCCTCATTGTTACGCCAGAACTGACCTGAAAACCAACCGAACGCCACCAATAGCAATGCGTAGATGGGTAACAGATAACCCGGGATAAACAGCCCTTTGGCAGAGGGTACACTGGCTTGTGGATCTGATTCCGATTTATGGTTCACGTCCCTGATCCTTTGATTAATCATCATCTACCCAGTCATCGATTAGGTACAATCGGTTAACCGGGGCAATAAAACGCTATCTTTTCAGTGGGCACAGGTCAAGAGCATTGAACCGATATTGATGTACCAGCACTGACGATGGAAAGTAAAAAATGTTTCAATATGTGATTCACAAATATTTAATATTTTTTGACTACGAGCGTAATCATTCTAATATATGAGGTCGCAGTAGAATAACAGAATAAACTTTTGTGATTCGAATATTAGATAATTTTAAATACGGTATATATTCAATGAGTTGATAGCGCGTCAAACGTAATACTCGCGTTCCATTAAAGTACCGATGATCCTGCCAGGTTTGCAGGATGATCTTGAATACACCGAGGTGTTACGATTGAGGCGTTTCAGTCGGTTACTCAACGTCAGATTTTCACGCTCAATATGCTGTGTATAAAGCTTGCCAACGATATGCTTCGCCGTAGGCAGCGCGTCCTTGTAAGCCCTGTAACCGCCAGTACACCAGAAAGTGACATTGAATTCCAACAGTAGTTGGAACAAATCGCACAGTGTTTTTTTTCTTAATCGGAGATTTACACGCCAGTTAACATAATGAATACTTGACCTGTGATGTCGGGTTCTTTATCATTCCCTTTGATGAGAATATTCTGATGCTGAAGCACATATCCTCAAGAAAATTGAATGTAAGAATAACGTTTTGCATGAGTAACCCTCAAGGGAATTCTACGCAGCCGACGTGCTGCTCAGTCCGTGGGGCGACAATCTAATTAAACAGGCAGTTACGCCATTTTAATTACAGTCCCACTCCCTGTCCTCAACCCCATTAACGCCGTTATACTTATACTGTTATTATGCTAACTAAGGGTAACGTCAAAAATTTCTCGTGCTTGTAAGGGAATCTTGTTAAGGAATAACGATGAAAAGTCATATATCCAAACTTGTAAAAATCTTTCCGCTTGCGCTGTTCTTGTTGGGGGTGCAGCATCTTCATGCTGAGCCGATTCGCGTAATGGCGCTGGGTGACTCCGTGACTGCCGGGTTTTCTACTCATAACTATCGAGCCCAGCTTGCTCAGCAGGCCCGTTCTGTTGCTTGTGATATAGACTGGGTTGGGGCTTTCGGGGATACGTTGCCCTCGGTAGTTTCTCGACACTCAGCGATTTGGGGAGTTACTGCCGCTACAGTAAATACCTCGTATATTAATACTTGGATGGATACAGCCCGTCCAGATGTAGTTCTCATGATGCTAGGTGCCAATGATATACAAGCGTTCCGTATTGCTCCAAACGTTGTGCTCAATAGCTTGAATAGCATCATCGTGAAAATACGTAACAAAAATCCTGAGTCCAAGATTTTTCTTGGTCGTTACCCGAACATACGACCAGATATCCCCAGCATGAAAGTATTCAATGATTCGATAGCCGAATTTGCCTCAAAATCAGACGTGATCTTTGTGGACCATTCGGTTGATTTCAATATCGCGGTGGGATCTGATCATGTTGATGCGACTCACCCGAATGCAAACGGGGATGCTAAATACGCCTATAACTGGTTTAAGGCAATGGTGAAGCATGGAATTTGCGATAATGGCCCAGTGCTTTCGAATGTTGCCAAGGACAAACCAGTATCCGCCAACGCTACTCGATTTGGTTATGGTAATCCTTTCCTAGCTGTCAATGACATCGTCAATGCTACCGGATGGCAGCGCCATGCCTCAAATAGCTCTGATGAGACACTTGAGATCGATTTGCAAGGTAACTACAGTTTGAAGTATTTTGAATTGTATCAACACAACTTAGCTGTCTATAACACCAAAGCATATCGCATAGATATAAGTAACGATCGTTATAATTGGGAAACAATTGTAACCGAAGATGATAGTCCTGTTGGGCGAAGCACTCATAAGATTGACCCTATTGAGGCTCGATATGTCCGTTTGGTCTTGCTTCCTCCTTTTGGCGGGGGAATAATCTCTGTCAGAGAGTTCCGTGTGATGGGTACCCCAATAGCCATAGGTGAGGAAACTCAATGAAGACCTTAGCGTTGAGGTTGAGATAGCTAACAAACTCAGTTATGTATTCAATATGTCGCCTACACCCAAGCAGATTGGATACATGACGAGGATAGACCAGTGGCAGCTATCAGGAGGCCAGCTAAGGAAAGCGTAATGCGATTTTCGGTGATGTTGTTAGCAATAAGAGAATCTACATTCAGGCTGTTAACACCACGTTGGGTGATGTGTGTCGTCTCTCTGCTGATTTGTAACCAGCTCGCCTTATTGACCTGGCAATGGTGGCTATCGCCCGAAATATCCCATGTGCAACTATCCAAAGCGCCGTTGACGCCTGCCAAAACTAACGCGAGTACTCCGTCAGACAGTACTCGCTTTACCTTGTTTGGAACTTCGCCCTCCGTCTCTTCAAGCACGGTGACTTCGGCATCTAGCGATACGCTACTCAACGCGCCGCCTTCTTCTTTAAAAATCAACCTGACCGGTATTGTTGCCAGCGCCAATGCAGAACGCTCCATCGCGATTATCGCCAAAGATAACAAGCAATTCAGCCTTGGCATGGGGGATCAGGTACCCGGTTATGATGCCCGAATTGCCTCTATTTTTGCCGATCGGGTGGTGATCTCTTATCAGGGGCGTTATGAGTCCTTGTTGCTATTTAGTGAGCAACCCGTAGCGGTTAAAAAAAATGAACAATCCCCCTCAGCGTCCCAGCTCAAGGCGCAACTGCTCAAGCAACCACAAAGCATTCTGGATTACCTGACTATCTCGCCGGTGATGGTGGATAACAAGCTCACTGGCTACCGCCTGAGCCCCGGTAAACAAGGGGAATTATTTCGCAAGGTCGGGCTCCATGACAACGATCTTGCCGTCGCATTGAATGGGCTGGATTTGCGCGATGCCCAGCAAGCTCAACAGGCACTGAAACAGCTTTCAGAACTGAGTGAACTGAACCTTACCGTTGAACGGGGTGGTCAGTTACAGGATATCTATATTTCTCTTGGAGATAACTAATTGTTGAATGCAAAAATAATCAGTCGCTTACGCATCGTGGTGCTGGTTGCGCTGTTGTTGGGCGTCAGACAGGGTTGGAGTGCTGAGTTTTCAGCCAGCTTCAAGGGAACCGATATCCAGGAGTTTATTAACACCGTCAGCAAGAATCTGAATAAAACCGTGATTATCGATCCTGCGGTGCGTGGCACGATCACCGTTCGCAGTTACGATATGCTCAATGAGCAGCAATATTATCAGTTTTTCCTCAGTGTATTAGATGTTTACGGGTTTGCCGTAGTGGATATGAATAACGGCGTACTCAAGGTGGTGCGTTCCAAAGATGCCAAAACAGCAGCCGTGCCGGTCGCCAGTGATGCCCAACCCGGGGAAGGTGATGAAGTAGTGACGCGAGTGGTCCCCGTTCATAACGTGTCCGCTCGCGACCTGGCACCGTTACTGCGTCAATTGAATGACAATGCTGGGGCAGGCAGTGTGGTGCACTACGACCCCTCTAACGTGTTGTTGATGACCGGTCGGGCGGCAGTGATCAAACGCTTAATGGAGATTGTTGAGCGGGTTGACAAGGTTGGCGACCGCAATGTGGTCACCGTCCCGCTGGAGTATGCGTCTGCCGCTGAGGTGGTCAAACAGGTCACCGAATTAACCAAAGATACCAGCAAATCAGCCGCGCCGGGTTCAATGACGGCTACCCTGGTCGCCGATGAACGTACCAACGCAGTATTGGTGAGTGGGGAACCCAACTCCCGTCAGCGTATTATCGCCATGATCAAACAACTGGACCGCAAGCAGTCGGTACAGGGCAATACCAAAGTGATTTATCTCAAGTATGCCAAATCCACCGATTTAGTTGAGGTCTTAACTGGCGTCAGCGCGGGTATTCAAAACGACCAAAAAGGTGCCAAACCCACGGTCGCACTGCTAAAAGACGTCACCATCAAAGCCCACGAACAAACCAACTCACTGATCGTCACCGCCGCGCCAGATGTGATGCGTGACCTGGAGAATGTAATCAACCAATTGGATATCCGCCGTCCGCAGGTACTGGTGGAAGCCATTATTGCCGAAGTGCAAGACGCTGACGGCTTGAATCTGGGGATCCAGTGGGCCAACAAAAATGCGGGCATGACGCAGTTCACCAATACCGGCCTACCGATCACCACCGCGATTGCCGGTGTCAATCAATACAACCAGGATGGCACGATTAATAATGCCTTTGCCAGTGCCATTAATAGCTTTAGCGGTATCGCTGCCGGTTTTTATCGGGGCAATTGGGCCATGTTGCTGACGGCCCTTTCCAGCACTAGCAAAAATGACATCTTAGCGACACCGAGTATTGTCACACTGGATAATATGGAAGCCACGTTCAATGTGGGTCAGGAAGTCCCGGTGCTCTCCGGTTCGCGCACTACGTCAGGGGATAATATTTTCAACACCGTGGAACGTAAAACGGTCGGTATTAAGCTCAAGGTCAAGCCGCAAATCAATGAAGGGGACTCGGTGCTGATGGAAATTGAACAAGAGGTTTCCAGTGTGGCAGATTCTGCCTCCAGCAGCAGTGCCGATCTGGGGGCCACCTTTAATACCCGGACGGTGACTAATGCGGTGTTGGTGGGTAGCGGCGAAACCGTGGTGGTCGGCGGGTTGCTGGATAAAACAGTGCGCGAAAGCAACGACAAAGTGCCGTTACTGGGGGATATCCCGGTGCTGGGTTATCTGTTCCGCTCCACCAGCAAACAGGTCTCCAAGCGTAACCTGATGCTGTTTATCCGCCCAACCATCATCCGCGATCGTGATCAGTTTCGTGGTGCCTCAGCAGACAAATATCAGGCCTTTAACCAAGAGCAGGAACAACAGCGGGGCAAAGAGAGCAGCAGCACCACGCTCACCAACGATGTCTTGAAGTTACCACCAGACCAAAATGGGGCCACGTTCAACCAGGTTAATGCGGCGATCCGCGCCTTCTATCCACAGGGGGGACGATGAGCACACTGCTGGAGGGCGTCAATGAGTTACGCCCGCAGTTGCCTTTTGCCTACGCGCGGGCTCAGCGTATTTTATTGCTGCAGGATGACACCGGGTGCCGAGTGCTCCGCGTGGCAGATACAGCAGCCAGTGCCTTGCTTGAAGCACGTAGAGTTGCCGGGTGTGACATGAATATCAGTACTGTGTCGAGTGAAGAATTTGAACAGCAGTTGGTACTGAGCTACCAGCGTGACTCAAAAGAAGCCCGGCGTTTAATGACCGATATCGGCAATGAAATGGATTTTTATACTTTGGCGGAAGAGTTGCCTGATAGCGATGATTTGCTGGATGCCGATGATGATGCGCCCATTATCCGCCTGATCAATGCCATGTTAACCGAGGCGATTAAAGATAAAGCGTCGGATATCCACATCGAAACCTATGAACGCCATTTACAGATTCGCTTTCGGGTCGATGGCGTATTACGCGAAATCCTGCGGCCACAGCGGCGGTTGGCGTCTTTGCTGATCTCGCGTATCAAAGTCATGGCCCGGCTGGATATCGCTGAAAAACGCATACCGCAGGATGGACGCATGGCGCTACGCATCGGTGGGCGAGCCATTGATGTGCGGGTTTCCACCTTACCTTCCAATTATGGCGAGCGGATTGTTCTGCGTTTACTGGATAAAAACAGTGTCAGCCTGGATCTGGCCACGCTGGGCATGTCATCACAGAATCAGCAACAGATCGATGAGCTGATCCGGCGGCCACATGGCATTATCCTGGTCACCGGCCCCACGGGCTCAGGTAAGAGCACCACGCTTTATGCTGCCTTGAGTCGGCTCAATGCCAGTGAACGCAATATCATGACCGTCGAAGACCCCATCGAATATGAACTTGATGGCATTGGTCAGACACAGGTCAACCCCAAGGTGGATATGACCTTTGCCCGTGGCTTGCGCGCTATTTTGCGTCAAGACCCCGACGTGGTACTGGTGGGTGAGATCCGTGACAGCGAAACTGCCCAGATTGCGGTTCAAGCCTCATTAACCGGGCACCTGGTGCTATCAACACTGCATACCAACAGCGCACTGGGAGCGTTATCGCGCTTACAGGATATGGGGATAGAACCTTTCCTGCTATCCACCTCCTTGCTGGCGGTATTAGCACAACGGTTGGTCCGCACCCTCTGCCCTGATTGTCGTCAACAATATCAAGCCGATAGCGCATTAGCTGAACAGCTGGGCATTCCCACCGGAACCCCTCTCTGGCAGCCGCAGGGCTGTCCACAATGTAGCTTTACCGGTTACCGTGGACGTACTGGTATCCATGAACTCCTGCTGGTTGACGAGCGAGTACGGGCAGCGATTCACCGGGGAGAGAGTGAATTCGCCATTGCCCGTCAACTGCGCAATGAATACACCACATTACGCCTGGGTGGGCTGGAAAAGGTCTTGGCGGGTGAGACCAGTTGGGAAGAGGTGGTGCGCGTGACGGAAAACCAGTCTCTGGAAGAGGAATAACATGGCGCTATTCCATTATCAGGCATTAGACGACCACGGGAAAAAACGGCGGGGGCTGCAAGAAGCCGATTCGGCCCGACATGCCCGCCAGTTATTGCGTGAGCAAGGGCTGGTGCCTGTCAGCCTGGAAGAAACGCAGGACGAACGCCAGCAAGCACAAGGGGGCCAGCGGCGTACTTGGCGCCGAGGGATCAGTAGCGCCGACCTGGCGTTGTTGACTCGTCAGTTGGCGACCTTGGTCGCGGCCTCCTTGCCATTAGAAGAAGCCCTGGATGCGGTGGCAAAACAGAGTGAAAAACCTCGCCAACGTAGCTTGATGGCGGCGGTGCGCACCAAAATCCTCGAGGGCTTCTCCTTGGCGGAAGCCATGGGCTGTTATCCTACCAGTTTTGAGCGCTTGTATTGTGCGATGGTGGCAGCGGGTGAGGCCTCCGGCCATCTGGATCTGGTGCTGAACCGGCTGGCAGATTACACCGAACAGCGCCAACAGATGCGCGCTCGTATTATGCAAGCGATGATTTACCCCTGCGTGCTGACGCTGGTGGCCGTCAGTGTGATCGCAATTCTGCTTTCTGCGGTAGTGCCCAAAGTGGTGGAACAATTTATTCATATGAAACAGGCGTTACCACTCTCCACCCGTTTATTAATGGGGACCAGTGATGCGGTTCGAACTTTTGGCCCTTGGGTGTTGCTGCTGTTACTCCTGGGGATATTGCTGATGAGAATAGGGTTACGCAATGAAGGGCGGCGCACCGCTTTTCATCATCAGCTACTACGCCTGCCAGTGCTTGGTCGTATCATGCGCGGCCTCAATACCGCACGCTATGCCAGAACGCTAAGTATCCTCAATGCCAGCTCTGTGCCCTTGTTACAGGCAATGCGCATCAGCGGTGAAGTGCTGACCAATGAATATGCCCGCCACCAGTTGTCATTAGCGACTGAGTCGGTACGTGAAGGGGTGAGCCTGCATCGGGCCTTGGAAATGACCGGGTTGTTTCCCCCGATGATGCGCCACATGATCGCCAGTGGTGAACGCAGTGGTGAGCTGGATAGCATGCTGGAACGTGCAGCAGATAATCAGGACCGGGAGTTCGCCGCCCAAATGCAGTTAGCCTTGGGGTTGTTTGAACCTTTGCTGGTGGTGAGTATGGCGGGAGTGGTGTTGTTTATCGTTTTGGCGATCCTGCAACCCATCCTGCAATTAAATAATTTGATGAGTATGTAAATTCAATCGACAAATAACGGAGATAGCGATGCGGCAACAGCGTCAGAGAGGCTTTACCCTGTTGGAAATCATGGTGGTGATTGTGATTATTGGCATCTTGGCAAGCCTGGTGGTGCCTAATCTAATGGGGAATAAAGAGAAGGCAGATCAGCAGAAAACAGTCAGCGACATTATGGCGTTAGAGAGTGCGCTGGATATGTACAAGCTGGATAACAGCCGCTACCCCAGCACTGAGCAAGGGTTGCAAGCACTGGTCACTAAACCTTCAGCCCAACCCGAACCACGCAGCTATCCGCAAGGGGGCTATATTCGCCGCTTGCCACAGGATCCGTGGGGGGCTGATTACCAGCTACTGAGCCCTGGTCAGCACGGTCAGGTCGATATTTTCTCTTATGGCCCAGATGGTACGCCGGATACTGAGGATGACATCGGTAACTGGACTATCGGTAAGAAGTAATGCGTCAGCGCGGCTTCACGTTGCTGGAAATGATGCTGGTGGTGCTGCTGATCGGCAGTGCCGCCGCATTGGTGGTGATGTCATTTCCAGCGATGCAGCAGAATACCCCAGAGCTGCAATTGAAGCGCTTTCAAGCTCAGTTGGAATTTGCCATTGATGCCAGTGTGCAAAATGACCAACTGTTGGGGCTGCAGATTCGGCCAGACGGCTGGCAATTCCTGATGCTACAGCGTCAGGCGACCGCCAAGAATGCGTCAGCACCGGGGTCAGATATCTGGCAGGGTTATCTTTGGCAGCCGTGGCAGCCGCGCCAGGCATCGTTGGGGCGGCAAGTTCCTGATGAGATGCCCCTCCAGTTACATTTCCCTAACCTGCAGACGTGGCCACCAGCGGCGGAACTGGCGGTTGAACCGGATATTCTGCTGTTGCCCGGTGGGGAAGTAACCCCGTTTGAGCTGGTTTTCAGCGAGGCGGGGAGTACCCCGTTGGTCTGGTTGCGAGTCGACGAAACCGGGGCAATCAGCTCATCAGCTAACGAAGGTGCGCCATGAACAGGCAACGGGGGATGACATTGCTGGAAGTCCTGGTGGCCTTGGTGGTCTTCTCCCTGGCAGGGTTGGCGCTATTGCAAACCACAGCGCAACAGGCGAGCGGTATTGGCCGTATGCACGAGAAAATCGTCGCCAGTTGGTTAGCCGATAACCAGCAGGTTCGGTTACGCCTTGATAAAACCTGGCCGGAAAAACGCTGGATTGGCACCACCGTGAATTATGCAGGCGAGATGTGGTATCTCCGCTGGCAAGGGGTGGATACTGAGCTCGGTCAATTGCGCGCGCTGGATGTTGAGGTTCGGCACAATAAAGATGATGTCGCGCCAATAGTGTCTTTACGCAGTTATAGGGTGCCGGAATGAACCGTGGTCACGCGCGGGGCTTCACACTGCTGGAAATGCTGCTGGCATTGGCGATTTTTGCTGCCTTGAGCATCAGTGCTTTTCAGGTGTTGCAGGGCGTGATGCGCAATGATCAAATCTCACAACGTAAAGCACAGCAGTTGGCTGACCTTCAGCGTGCCTTTGTGCAGTTGGATGGGGATTTTGGTCAAATACTCCCACGCAGTGCCCGTGGCAGTACTCAGCTGTTCTCTGCTGCGCGCTATCTCATGCAAAGTGATGACTGGGGCGTCTCTTTCATCCGCAATGGCTGGCAAAACCCGATGGGAGTATTGCCCCGTTCTGAGTTACAACAGGTGGGATATCGCTTGCGTAATCAGCAGTTAGAGCGCTTGAGCTATGCCCATACCGACCCCATTGTCGGTCAGCCCCCTACCGTCAAGGTGTTACTGAACAATGTCAGTGCCTTTCGGTTACGCTTTTTTGCCAATGGGGCATGGCAGGATAGCTGGAACAACGCCGCAAGTTTGCCGCAAGGCGTTGAAGTCACCCTGACGGTAACAGGAGTGGGGGAATTAACCCGCCTGTTTTTGGTCACCAACGGGGGGCAAAAGTGAAGCAGCGGCAAAAAGGCGTGGCACTGCTGGTGGTGCTGCTGATCCTGGCACTGATGGTCATTATTGCCACCACCATTGCCGAACGAAATGGACGCACCTATCTGCGCACCGTCACTCAGTTAGAGCGGCAACAGGCAAAATGGTATGGGCGTTCGGCAGAAGTCTTGGCGGTGAAAATCCTACAACGCGATGCCTTGGACTCCCCAGGTAAAACACATTTGGCGCAAAACTGGGCGCAAGAAACGCGTCGTTTCCCCGTTGAAGGTGGCGAAGTGTCTGGCAAGATTACCGATAGTCAGGCTTGCTTTAATCTTAATGCCATCAATCAGGGGGTAAGCGACGAAGGGGGACAGCTTAAAGAACCTTACCCTGCGCAGGTTTTTCGACAACTGTTAATCAACCTGGGGGAAGATTCTTTGCGTGCGGCACAAATAACCGGGGCATTGCGTGATTGGATAGACAGCGACAGTGAGCCCAGTGCGGAGGGGGCCGAAGATGAAGTCTATATGGCGTTGGAGTCCCCTTATTTGCCCGCTAATCAGCCGATGCAGGATATCAGCGAACTGCGGACAGTTTTTGGTGTTGATACCCCTCTTTATCAGCGCCTTCTGCCTTATGTTTGCGTGCTACCAACCAAGACATTATTGGTTAACATCAATACCCTCAGTGAGTCTCAAGGGCAATTATTGACGGCGTTATTTCTTAAGGAGTTGGATCCCACCATGGCGACCCAGTTATTACAACAACGCCCACGTGAAGGGTGGAATAGTACCAAAGTATTCTTGGCACAAGAGGCCCTTAAAGAGATGGATACTTCGGCGGTCAGCCCGGTGTTAGCGGTCGGGAGTGATTTTTTCGTTGCCAGTTTCGATGTACTGATGGGGGATTCCCACTACAGCCAGCGCACCCTGTTGCATAAAGCCGGTAATAACTTCCAGGTGGTGCGGCGACAATATGGATTGAGCATGATGGTGGAGCCTTGATGCATAACCAAAAGCCCGACACCCAGCCCCGGTTGATATTACGTTTACCCAGTGACGAAACGCAGCCATTGTGGTGGTATTTCCGTTCAGCAGAGCATCACCAACAGGGATATCTGTCCCCGGGAGAACAGGATGATAATCTGGCGAAGCTGCTCGCCACTTATCCTGCCTATGTTTTATTGCCTGCAAGCGAGTTTGTTTTCCACCGTGTTACGCTGCCACGCAATGTCCGCCGTCAGGGTCTGCAGGTATTGCCGTTTATGTTGGAAGAACAACTGGCAACGGATGTTGAACAGCTGCATTTTGCTATTTTGCATCAAAGTGGCGATGAGTGTGAGGTGGCGGTGGTTGAAAAACGCCATATGCAGCAGTGGATAAATCGCTGTCACCAGCAAGGCGTGCGGGTGCAGGTCATGACCCCTGATGTGCTGATGTTGCCCTTGGTGACTCACGGGTGGAGTGCAGTCAGCCTCAATGAACAATGGCTGTTTCGCCGGGAAAAATATGCCGGGATGATGGTGGAATCTTCCTGGTTGCCTGAATTCCTCGCTGGCTGGGCACCCCTGATTATTGAAAGTTACTCCCCTCCCCCAACACCGAAAGTGGGCCCTGCCGAATGGCGCGAACACCCACCACGGCATTTACTGCAACTGGCAGCCGAGGGGGAGCCCTATCGTGGGGCTGATCTGCGTCAGGGTGAATTTACCCGTTCAAGCCCTTGGCGTAGCCGATTACGCCCGTGGCGATGGGTAATGATCGCTTTCATCGGCTATTTAGTGCTGCTGTGCTTCGGTGCAGGATTATCTCATTACCGGCTGTGGCAACAGGCGGAACATTGGCGGAAAGAAAGTGCGCGCTTCTACCAACAACTGTTCCCCTCTGAGAAAAACGTTGTTAACCCACGAGCGCAAATGCAGCAGCACTTGCAGCAATTACAACCCGCCCAACAGGCAGGAATCAGCGTACAGATGCGCCAATTGCAACAGCTGGTGGCGGAGAATTCGGCTATCCGCTTTCAGGCGATCTCTTATGACGCCAACCGCAAAGAGCTAAAAGTCGAGGTACATGCGACCTCTTTTCAGGCACTGGAACAGTTCCAGACCCGTGCCGGGCAGTTCTACCGGGTTCAACCGGGTGAAATCAAGCATAACCCGGGTGGTGTAGAGAGTCGGCTGACTCTGGGGATCAACAATTCTGGGGATCAACCATGAATGAACTCAAACTCCGTTGGCTGCAACTCAAACCACGGGAGCGCGGGTTGCTGTTGGGATGTGGCCTATTACTGCTGGTCAGTCTGTGCTATTACGCCCTATGGCTACCTTGGCAACAACAGGCTGAGCAATGGCAGCGGACTATCACGCGTGAAAAGAGCACCGTGGAGTGGATGCAGCAACAGGCCCCCCGCTTACGTCAATCGCAAACCCGGGCAGCCCCGGACGAGTCCCTCAGTTTACCGGCGGCAGTCTCGCAGAGCGCGGCCGCCCAAAACATCAATATTACCCGCCTGCAACCCCAGGGAACCGGCCTGGCGGTAACGTTAGAACCGAGTGATTTTAACCGATTGATGCTTTGGCTCAGCCGATTGGAACAGCAATATCGCGTTCAGATTGTCGCGCTTGATGTGACGGCGGTCGCCAAAAAACCCGGATGGGTAACGGTCAATAAACTGATGCTGGATCGCAACAATGGGCACTAAGATAAAAAAGTCCATACTTTTATTGATTTGTTATTTATTCTTGCTGGGATGGCATGCGCCAGCACAGCTGTTACAGGTTGTTATGCCTGCGGATATCAAGGTGGGTAGTTTCTCCGGCAGCTTGTGGCAGGGCAGTTTACGCCAGTTAAGCTGGCGTAGCTTGATGCTGGAAAAACTGGACTGGCAAGTCACTTTCTTTTCATGGCTACCGGCAATAACCGTTGAATTCCGCGCGGCTCAAGGGCTCCAAGGAGCGGGAACTTTACGCGGCTGGAATAGTTTGCAACTGTCTCAGTGGCAACTCTCCGCCCCAGCGGATTGGGTGAGGCAACAGTTATCACTGCCAGTGCCCATCACCGCTCAAGGGACATTGCAGTTGCGCTTGCAACAAGGTGAAGTTACCCCTCAAGGTTGCCGAGATTTTAACGGTGGTCAGCTCAACTGGCAGCATGCACAGCTGGCGACCCCGTTGGGCGACGTGGATCTGGCGGATATACAAGGGCAATTAAGCTGTAATGAGCAAGGGGCGCTGGCGCTGGTATGGAAACAAGATTCTGCCCATCTGAACATGATGGGACGTGGCACCGTCGGGATGGATGGACGCTATCAATTCAGTGGCCAAGTCGGCAGTGGAGCGGCGTTACCCAGTGTGATGAAGCCACTGATGGCGCAGTTGGGGCGAGCCAATGCTCAAGGTCAAATCGACTGGCAAACTCAAGGACGGCTGTTTTGATGGATAGGGAGGTTTTGTGAGTTTATTGCTAAGTTTTACTCTCGCCTACCCTCTCATTGGGTTAGGTATTGCCGGGTTACTCGGGGCTATTGTCGGTAGTTTTCTCAATGTGGTGATTTACCGGTTGCCCGTGATGTTGGAAAAGCGCTGGCAACATGAGGCTCTGTTGCACCTGTCACAACCGTTGCCTGAATCAGAGCCACGTTTTGACCTGTTATTACCACGTTCTTGTTGCCCCCATTGTCAGCAGCCGATTGCCGCCAGAGACAATATCCCGGTGCTGAGTTTTTTGCTGTTAAAGGGCAAAGCCCGTTGCTGTGGCGTACCTATTCCAAAGCGTTACCTGCTGGTTGAAGTGACAACAGCAATACTGTTTGTGCTGGCAGCCACAGTGTTCCCCGTGGGAGCCCCGTTGCTCGGCTGTTGGATATTTCTCTCTTTCTTGCTGGTGCTGGCGGTGATTGACCATCATGTGCAACTGCTGCCAGATGCCCTGACGCTGCCACTGCTGTGGGTCGGGCTGTTGTTCAATCTTCAAGGTCACTTTGTCTCACTAGAGCAAGCGATAATAGGTGCCATGGCGGGCTATGGTTGCCTCTGGTCACTCTTTTGGCTATTCAAGTTACTCACTGGTAAAGAGGCGCTCGGTTACGGTGATTTCAAATTACTGGCAGCATTAGGAGCCTGGTTGGGCTGGCAAGCCTTACCTCATGTGCTTTTACTGGCTGCAGCCAGTGGGCTGCTGTTTACCCTGGTGCAACGCGGGCTGACAAAACAAGACCTTAATCAGCCCCTGGCATTCGGCCCTTGGCTCGCTTTAGCAGGAGCGGTGAATATGTTATTACTCTCTAGCTTTTAGACCATATAAACCACGGCCGAGTCACTGAACAGTTTTTATCAGCAAACGGCTGGTACTACTCACACCCATCTGGATAAAAACAGCCATGAATGCTGAAACCGTATTATCCATCAGGCAACAGAATAACAATATTATCCGCCTGGCAACGGCTCAAGCGCTTGCAGGGGCAAACGCGGTGGTCTTTTTCGCCACCGGCGCCATTGTTGGCAGCGAGATAGCCCCAGACACCAGGCTAGCCACTCTGCCCATTACGGTATTTGTACTGGGGATGGCGGCCTGTATTTTGCCGTTGGGGGCACTGGCCAGGAAACATGGTCGAAAAGCCGCTTTTATCACCGGGACGGGCACCGGCATATTGACCGGCCTGACCGCCGCGCTGGCGGTAGTGATGAGCTCGTTTTTGCTGTTTTGCCTTGCCGCCTTTATGGGGGGCGCTTACGCGGCGGTGGCACTGTCATTTCGCTTTGCGGCAACGGATGGTGTTAGCAAAGAACGCCGGGCTCGCGCACTTTCTCTGGTCATGGGGGGCGGTGTTGTCGCCGGTATTATCGGCCCGACGTTAGTCACCAGCACCATGAATCTCTGGCCACCTCATACCTTCGCTATTACCTTTATCGCCCAGTCCGTGGTGGCGGCTCTCTCGGCGCTGGTGCTGCTTGGCGTAAAATCATCTGAACCCGTCGTCACAAACAAAGCAGGTGGTCGCCCTCTTCGAGAGATTGTTCGCCAGCCCGGGTTTTCCCGCACGGTATTCAGTGGTGCCGTGGCCTATATGGTGATGAATTTCCTGATGACTGCCGCCCCCCTTTCCATGCACATGCATGGCATTTCGCAGCAAGCAGCAAACCTGGGGATCCAGTGGCACGTTATTGCCATGTATGGGCCGGGCTTCTTTACCGGTAAGCTCATCAACCGCTTTGGCGCGACACGTATCGCTGCGGTGGGGTTACTCATCACCGGCTTATCGATTATGGTTGGTCTTGCTGGCACAGAGATCATGCATTATTGGCTGTCACTGATCCTACTGGGCCTTGGCTGGAACTTCGGTTTTACTGGCGCATCCACACAGATTGTCGACTATCACCGCCCGGAAGAGAAAACGCAGGTCCAATCATTGAATGACTTTATCGTGTTTGGCGTGATGATTATCGGCTCCTTTTCTTCCGGCGTTCTGCTCAATATCTTCGGCTGGCATGCGGTACTTTGGGGGGCGTTGCTGCCAGTATTAGTGGCTTTTATCGCGCTGCTGAGGCCTTCTCGCCAGATAGCTTCTGAGCCAACTTGACATCCTCCCCCCTAAAGGACGAGGATCCCTACAGCATTCAGACCGAAGTCTGACTCGGTGGGTTCCTGCTTCATCGAGCGGCCTAAAGCTCCCCTCTTACCACAGGCTAACGCGGCGTACCCGCCGCTAAAATATTACGCGCGCCGTTTATATCTGCGTTTTCTCTATATCCACAAATAATGCTCACGGGTTGCCCCTTGTTAAACCCCAGCGCTTCGAGCCAACGGCCCTTGATGGTCAGTTGCGGTAATGGGTTCGGTCTGCCACCGTTGGGGCGGTAACCGACAATGCTCTTGCGGGCTTGGGGTGTGGCGGGTTCTGACTTATGATGTTGCGGCAGTTGCTCTTTAACAATGTTGGGGAAATGGCGTAACAGGCCGAAAACGCGCGTCTGGGCAAAAAGTTGCCTGTAGCAAAATGCACTGGCAAAAAACGGTTTTAACTGACTGATAGAAAAGGGAAAAAGTGATTTCGACAGCCAACTTCACGACAGAGCAAGTTGTTGTGGAGAATAACGCGCTGAACTCGAAAAATGTGCTTGATATGCACAAAGAGCTTGAGGAGGCAGAGAAAACGGGCGCTGATAAACTGGCGATTTACGAGAAATACGCCGAAATCAGCAAAAAGAACCGTGAGGAAGCTGTTGCTGGAAACTGTTCCGGTAATCCGTTCTGTGCCAACGGGGCACTATCTGAGGCCGCCGCAGGTACTGATATAGCAAACAGTCTGAAACACCTACCTTTCTTCTCGAATTTGAGCAGTGAAGATTTAGCCCAGCTTAACCGTTTTGTTCTTGCAGAAAATGAAGAGAGTGCCAGAGCGATTTATCAGGCGATGCCGGACTATGTAAAGGTCGCTCTTAATGGCAAGGAAGCAGTAGAAGCAATAGGGCTGGGTGCAGTCGTTGGTGGTAAGGCTCTAGCGGCGCTTGGAGTGATTAGTAAGGCTAGTAAGGGAAGCACATTGCCTACAGCTACACCTACAGTCACTTCTAACGGTTTAGCTTATCAGTCGAATCCGAAACATACACCAGGGCAAATAGGTTATAGCTTTAAGGCTGGGACTGAGCCTAAAAATTCGATAGATCTATTTAGTGAATCAATTGCTAGCGGTAAAAAACGATATGCGAAAGATTCTGATGGAAACGTCCATCAGTTCACTAATACAAATGATGGTACTTGGCATTGGTCAGGTAGCACAGGAGATAAATCAGTAGCTTTAGATAAAAATTCGATACCCGCAGATATTAAAAAGAAATTAGATCTGCCCAAGAAGGGGTGGTAATTATGATTTTTGGTAATCCAAGCAATTTTGCTGTGTTGATGGACTCTGTTCCAGAATGGAGCATAGAAAATAGTTACAATAATGGTGCTTTCCACTTTATTGTTAACGGTAAGTTATTTCCAGATGAAGTCAGTGTTTCTACATTAGGCGGTGATGTTTATTGCTTATCGGTAGATAATGCTTTAGCCAATCCACGAGAAGACTCTGTTTTATTTGAAATGAATAGATTTCAAGCATTTTCAACAATGCTAGGGGCAATGTTACCTAATTTGTTAGATCCTGATGTCGATGTGTCAGATGATTTTGAAACTGACTACGGTTATCAGGCATCTACATACAATTTAGAAAATAATGCATGTTATTTTTTTGCGGTCAGTTCTGGAAGCAAGGTAAGAATATTGGGTGCAAAAGTTAGTTACTTGTCAGGTGATGCCATCAATGGTTATGAATGGGTTAATTACCAAAATATTGATGTTATTGAGGTTTTTTCGGAAAAGAAATACCTATTAAATATAATTAATGAAGTTAAATTGTATTATGAAAGAATAAATAAACACACAGTTACCCCCGGCCAACTGGCCGGGGTTCCTACTTCTAAGCCCTAAACCCTCCCTCTTCCCGCCGCTGCACCCGGATCACCCCCGGTGCGGCGGTGAGTGCCAGTTGTTCAGCGTGGGTAATGCCGGACTCGGTGAACCAGTCGCCACTAATCACCAGTTCACCGTTATCCCGCACCCAATCCGCTCCCAAATCTTGCCGTTGTTGGCTAACCGCGCACAGTGTGCTACTCGGCCCATCCGTGGGCCTCGCCCCTTCGGGGCCGCTGCAAGCAGCGTTCAAATCTGCTCCCGGCAGATTTGTCCCAAGTGGCCTCATCAGTAACGGTGGTGATCCACAACGTGCGGTTCATTAAGGTCAGTTGTAACGGTGTTCCGGTGGTAAAACCGAGAGCAGCCAGTGGCTTACCGGATAACGTTAACTCGGGGATAGGTGCAGTGGTAAAAGTGATGTTCATGCGTTCCCCTCCGTGGTGGTTGCTGTGCAGATAATCAGTTGGCCCTGTTCCGCAATAATGCTCACGGGTTGGCCCTTGTTAAACCCCAGCGCTTCCAGCCAGCGGCCCTTGATGGTCAGTTGCGGCAGCGGGTTCGGTCTGCCACCGTTGGGGCGGTAACCGACAATGCTCTTACGGGCTTGGGGTGTGGCGGGTTCTGACTTATGATGTTGCTCAGCCATAATCAACTCCTTGTTAGTTGCTTGTGGTTAGCGGGTTGTCGGTGTTCCACCACCTTCAACCCGCGCTAAAAATCTTCTTGTTAGCTGCCAGTCTCCTGCTGTTGCGCCTGTGCAATAACCGCATCTAGCATCTCAGCCACTATCTTCTGCCTACCCTTCGGTAACTGGCTGATAATCTAAATCTGTTGTTCCAGTCGTGATGCCGGGCCGCGCTTGCGTGGGGTGCGTTCTGTCTCTTCACCCAATAAACCTTCCAGAGAAACCGAAAGCAGTTTAGCTACAGCAGGCAGTATAGATATCTGTATCCGTCGCCGACCCGCTTACCAAGTCTGTACCGCTTGTTGTGAAACATTAGACCCGGCTTCGGGGTTGGTGCTGCCAAAACAGGAAAAACGCTTGCCGCGCCATATCCTGAGTGTGGAAGAAGTGGAGCAGGTGTTGGCGCTGCCGGATATCAGCGCCTTGCAGGGGTTGCGTGACCTGGCGTTGTTAGAGCTGTTGTGGTCAACCGGGATGCGACGCATCGAAGTGGCCGGGCTTGACCAGGACGCGGTTGATACCAGCCGTAAAACAGTGACTATCCGCCAGGGTAAAGGGAAAAAGACCGGGTTATCCCCATCGGGGAGCGGGCGTTGAAATGGGTACAGCACTATCAACAATAGGTGCGGCCGCAACTGGTGGTTAATCCCGAGGTTGAGGCGCTGTTCGTGACACTGGATGGCTTGGCAGGGTTAACACCCAATGGCGTTACGGCTGTCACCAAAAGCGATATCGTGGCCTCCGGTGTCAACCGCTGGGGCAGTTGCCACCTGTTCCGCCATGCGATGGCAACCGAGATGCTGGAGAACGGCGCCGATATCCGCTGGATACAAGCCATGCTCGGTCATGCCAGTCTCGAGTCTACACAAATCTATACGCAAGTGAGCATCCGGGCGTTACAGGCAGTTCATGCCTCCACTCACCCCGCAGAGCAGGTTGATGAAAATGAGTAACTCTGAAATACTAATAGTTAATAACTGATAGTAATCTGATGGAGAAAATACTATGCCAACCAGCGTGGCGCTAAGCCCCTACTTCGAGGCGTTCATCCGGGAACAGATAGCAAGTGGACGCTACAACAATACCAGTGAAGTTATCCGTGCCGGACTTCGTGCACTGGAGGAACGGGAACAACAGATGAAACTGGAATCACTACAAAAAGCGGTCAGTGCAGGTATAAACAGCGGTGAAAGCAAAGAAGCGGAACCCGTGTTTAACCGGCTGACACGTAAATACCGCAGTATGGCAGAGGGTAATCAGAGCAAATGAAGCTGAGCCTATCGCCACTGGCGGAGCATGATATCGAAACCATCGGCGACTATATCGCCCAAGATAATCCGTTAAGGGCGGTGAGCTTTACTGATGAGTTATATCAGCAATGCCTACTGATAAGTGAATCACCCGACGTTTACCGCGAGAGGCCAGAACTGGGCCAGAGGATAAGAAGCTGCACTTATGGACGTTACCTTATTGTGTATAGCGTTCATGATGTTGAAGTCAGAATAGAAAGGGTGTTGCACGGAGCCAGAGATATCAGTCTGTTGTTCCCTGGGTCACCGGAAAGTCCGCAAAGCTAGCTGGTTATCTGTGAGTCGGTGGGTGTGGGAAGCCCACGGCAGCAGGCGCGCAATCAAGCTCTTCTTCTCAATCATCACCAACTCACCATTATCCTGGCCACAATCCGCACCCAATCCGCCCACAAAATCATGGCGGCCTTGGCTCACTACGTACAACGCATGGCAAGCGACCTCACAGTTCTGTCCATATTGGCGCCGAAATTCGCGACTTTGCGCACAGATATGGCACAGCCCACTTGAGTAATTGTTATTCAAAAGTTACACATTGGTAACATTTTGAAATATTAAGTTTCTTTTTATAACAAATAACAATAAGTAAGAGGTTCTTCTTGATGTTGAAAAACTGAGCTTTAATCCCCTCAATGGCCTGACCATCAGGCTGCAGTGCTACAGGAGGCAGCATGAATTTATCTGGAAAACGGGTTCTGATCACAGCTGCAGGACAAGGAATTGGTCTAAGCAGCGCCAAACTTTTTGCAGCGGCGGGGGCTAACGTCCTTGCCAGCGATATCCATACCGAACAACTACAAGGCTTGGATGGCATTACACCACTAACGCTGGATGTTACCGATACCAGAGCGATTGCCGCAGTGGCAGAAACGGTGGGCACGTTGGATGTATTGTTCAACTGTGCCGGAGTGGTACACAGCGGTTCTATCCTCAACTGCAGTGAACAACAATGGCAATTTGCACTCGATCTTAACGTAACCGCGATGTTTCGCATGATCCGCGCTTTCTTGCCCGCTATGTTGGAGCGTCAACAGGGGTCGATTATCAATATGTCTTCTGTCGCTTCCAGCGTGAAGGGGGTGCCTAACCGCTTTGCCTACAGCGCTTCCAAAGCCGCAGTCATTGGCCTAACGCGCTCAGTAGCGGCGGATTATGTTTCCCAAGGGATCCGCTGCAATGCCATTTGCCCAGGCACCGTGGAATCACCTTCTTTGCATCAGCGCATTGCTGAACAAGCTCGTGAACAAGGCAGTAGCATCGAAACGGTTTATCAGTCATTTGTCGATCGCCAGCCGCTGGGCCGCATTGGCAAAGCCGAAGAGATCGCCAAGTTGGCGTTGTATCTTGCGTCAGACGCCAGTTCCTATACTACTGGCACCGTACAGATTATTGATGGCGGTTGGAGCAACTAAGGCTTAAGGAAAGAGAATAATGAAACTTTTACGTTATGGTGCGGCAGGGCGGGAATGCCCAGGTGTTTATGATAATAACGGCAACATTCGCGACCTTTCGCAGCATATTACCGATGTGGCCGGGTTGGCCCTGTTGCCGCAAAACCTCACTCGTTTGCAGCAACTTGATCTTGCCACCCTACCGTTGGTCGAAGGAAAGCCGCGTCTGGGTGCTTGTGTCGGTAACATTGGCAAATTCATCTGTATTGGACTGAACTATGCCGACCACGCAGAGGAAACCGGTGCAGCGATCCCAACAGAACCCGTCGTTTTCAATAAATGGACCAGCGCCGTGGTTGGGCCAAACGACGATGTACTAATCCCCAGAGACTCAATCAAAACAGACTGGGAAGTGGAACTGGGCGTGGTGATTGGCCTAGGGGGAAGCTATATCAGCGAACAAGATGCCATGCAGCATGTCGCCGGTTATTGCGTAATTAATGACGTGTCTGAACGCGAGTTTCAGCTTGAACGCGGCGGCACCTGGGACAAAGGTAAAGGCTGCGATACCTTTGGCCCCATCGGCCCTTGGCTGGTCACTACTGATGAAATTCCTGACCCGCATAGCCTCAACTTATGGCTGGAGGTGGATGGTAAACGCTATCAGAATGGAAATACCAACACCATGATCTTCTCGATCCCGTACATCATCAGCTACCTGAGCCGTTTTATGAGCCTGCAACCCGGGGATGTGATTTCCACAGGCACACCTCCAGGAGTGGGGATGGGGCAAAAACCCTATCCAATCTACCTGAAACCCAATCAAACGATGCGCCTGGGAATAGATGGCTTGGGTGAACAGTGCCAAAGAACGGTAGGTTACCCGGTTAAACGCTCAAACAATCTGTAAAAGGCAAAGTCGTAAACTTCGCCAAGCACATAGCTCGTTTTCTAGCGACACTCTCACCTTCCCAGAGAGAAAGCACAACCCGTGAACATGCAACTTTAAATATGACAAATATAAAATAAACAACAGAAACCCTGGAGCGTTACGATGAAAAAATTAGTTGTACTGGATGGGCACCATTATCCTGAAGGGGAATTTGATAAAATTAAAGAACTCTGTTCCAGCAATGGAATAGCCTTCGATGTTCTTGACTGTGTCACCCCTGAAGATGCAATTCAAACAGCACAGGATGCCGATGCGGCAATCTGTATTTATCTCCCTATGGATGATGATTTACTCAAGAATTTACCGAATTTACGCATGGTGGTTCGAAGTGGTATTGGTGTTGATAATCTCGACTTACCAGCATTTACTAAAAATAGAGTCCTTGCCTGCAACGTGCCGGACTATGGCGTGGAAGAAGTTGCAATCCATGCGCTCAGTTTACTTCTTGCACTGGAGCGGAAAATAGTTCTGTACAATAATAGCGTACACAGCGGAGAGTGGAATGAGGACACAGGTTATGCAATGCGGCGAGTCAGTCAGCGAACTGTTGGCCTCCTTGGTTTCGGGCGTATCGCTCGTAAATTATCTTGTTTTTTAACGCCATTGGGATATTCGCAAATTGCTTTCGATCCTCACCTTCCCTCTCATTTTTTTACTTCAGCAGGGGTTGAGAGTGTTAGCTTAGATTTTCTGCTTCAGCACTCCGATATTCTTGTTGTTATGGCACCATTGAATGAAGAAACCCATCATATCATCAATGATGAAACGCTGGCCAAAGCTAAAGATGGCCTTTTTATTATTAATACAGCACGTGGGGCTTTGGTAGATACTCATGCCATCATTCGAGCGTTAGATTCAGGTAAAATAAAAGCTATTGGCTTTGATGTCTTAGAAGAGGAACCACCTAAAGGCCTGTGCCAAGAACTTATAGGTAGGCCAAATGTGATTGTGACCCCACATATAGGATATAGGTCATTAGAGTCCTTCGAGGCCTTAAAAAGAATGGCGACAGAAACAGCAATTTCTTTTTTAAACGGTGGGGATGCCTACAATGTAGTCAACAAAGAAATTATCGGTCAATCTCGATAAATAGCAATCATTAAGCAATAAAGCTCAATATAACCACTATTTCTTCAGTAACACACATTCACTATAAATTTATAGAGGCTATTTTATTAATTAAAATTATTTTCCATCTCATAGATTGTATGAAATTTAAAAATCAACAGTAAACTATTGAGCAGCTAGTTATAAAGCTTTAAAGCGAATCGATAAAAAAGGAGCCTGCCATGCCTCTGGTTATATTGCTTTCCGGTGTAATATTACTGTTCACTTTAATTATTGCATTTAAGCTGAATGGTTTTCTTGCTTTAATGCTCGCAGCTATCTTTGTTGGGCTTATGCAAGGCATGGAGCCGTTAAGCATTGTTAAATCAATAGAGCATGGCCTTGGGAGCACCTTTGGACATATCGGCATCATTGTTGTTCTCGGCGCTATATTTGGCACGCTCATCGCTGAAGGAGGAGGAGCCCAAAGTATAGCCTCCAATCTACTCAGAGTATTTGGTCAAAAATATGTCACTTGGGCAATTTGCCTTGCTTCATTTATTCTTGGTGTCATTTTATTCTGGGAAGTGAGCTTCGTTTTGATTATTCCCATTGTTTACACCATCGCTATAGAAGCGCGAGTCAAGTTACTGAAGGTCGGGCTGCCATTTTTAATGGCAATTACATTGACACATTGTTTCCTTCCCCCACATCCCGGGCCGGTTGCAGTTGCCTCCGTGCTCAATCAGGCTAATATTGGTATTATATTGATATATGGGTTAATAATATCCATACCCGGCGCGTTAATATTCGGGTTATCCATGCCAAAACTTTACTCAAAATGGGATATCGATATCCCCGAAAATCTTATTGCCAAAAAAAGCTTTAATGATGAAGATCTTCCCAGTTTATCACTCAGTCTGCTTACGGCATTTTTTCCAGTCGCCCTTATTTTAATTAGTGTTCTTTGTGAGTTTATGTTGGCGAAGGACTCCAGCATTAAAATAATCTTAACATTTATCGGTAACCCAGACATTGCCTTGTTAATCTCTGTTTTTATTGCCTTATACGTTTTTGGTCTGCGTGGTGGGCGAAGAAAGATGCAAGATTTAATGAAAAGTGTCGAGTCTTCCATCATCAGCATGGGGGCCTTGCTTTTTGTATTCGGCGGAGGTGGTGCATTCAAACAAGTCATACTGGATAGCGGTATGGCGGATTATATTGCCGATATCACCAGAACATGGGATATATCTCCCCTCCTCCTTGCCTGGCTGATAACCTGTAGCATCAGATTGTGTGTTGGCTCAGCAACCGTGACTGTGCTCACCGCCTCAGCCATTATATTACCCATATTAAACTCTACCGGTGCTAATGCAGAACTGATGGTATTGGCAATATGTACCGCATCCGTATTTGGAGGACCACCTAATGATGTCGCCTTTTGGTTTATTAAAGAATACTTTAATCTTTCGATAATCCAAACCGTGAAAGTGTGGTGTGTACAGGCAACATTACTGGCATTGTATGGCCTTATCGGGGTTATTGTCTTAAATACCGTGATCGGCATAATTTGATATATACAAAATAATTCGAGTTGCTTGTAGGCGGCCAGCGATGGAATCCTTAAATAGCTGCCCCTAATACTGCGACACCTTTGCCTGACCGTGCTTCCTGCCAGGGAATGGACTTACCGTTTTCATAAAGATTTAGTCATTGCCACATCGAAGCCATCGGCGACGATATCGCCGTTAAGAGAGTGACAGCCCCAAAAATAACTCGCATAATGACAACACGAATGACACCACACGGTGGGATGATAATGAGTACAGTCCACTTCAGAATCGATGAAGAGACCAAACGCTTGGCGATGCAAGCAGCGGAAAGACAGAGAACGACTCTGACAGAGGTGATGCGCCGGCGAGCAGAAGAACTGGCCGAGGAGGAGCGTCGTTATCAAAACAGTGAACATGATGGCTGGTTGGAGCAGCAAATAATGGAAGCGTTCAGCCGCTATGATGGCGGTGAAGGCGATTTTATCAGCAACGATGAAATGAATAGCCACATGAATGAGCTGAAAATGCAGGCAGCGCGGGGCAAACTGTGACATCAGTTGTTCAGTGGGAAAAACAGGCACAGGCAGACCGCGAGACTATCTTCCGTTACCTGTACCAAGAAGCGGGTCTATCCATAGCCAGCGCCACAGATGACAAGTTCGTCGGCATGGCGAATATCCTTCAGGATAATCTGTTGGCAGGGGTAAAAGCAGGAAATACCGAGAAACAGCGCAAACTGGTGGTTCCACGCTTCCCGTTTATTATCGTCTATGTCGTTGAAGGGAGTGTTGTTCGGGTTCTTCGAGTACTACACACCTCCCGGAAAATAGCTGGATGGTATAGCAAAAGCTAGCTAGCTAACTCGCTCTCTGTGAATAAATGGGGATAAGTGCCCACGCAACCTGCTGGATAGCATAAGGAATATGTTCATCCAGCGCCAAATATCTCATGCCCAGGGCCTCAAAGAATTATTGTTGGACAAAATGGTGAGGCTTACTATACGAATAATCACTATCAGACGTTCACAAGATTAGGTAATGATACTATGAGTTTGTTTATATTTTCAGATAAATCATTATGTTATGGAAATGATGAGGTTTTTATCGCCAGGGTGGACCCTACCATTGCTGATACTGATGAGTTGTTAAAATCTCTTTATTACTTACTTTGGCTCCCTGGATATTTTGGGCTCAACTGGAATTCTCTCTATGATTGCTTACGTAACTTAGATTGGATTAGTGAAAATAAAGTAATGATCATACATGAGTCATTACCGAATATTCCTGATGCTGACTTATGTATATATTTAGAGGTATTAAAAAACTCTGTCTTGGATTGGAAAAATGATGAGGGGCATCAACTGGAGATCGTTTTCCATGAGAAAGATAAAAAAGCAATCGAACGGTTACTACCATCTTGCTGATTCGGTAAACAGAATTAAGACTCCCGGCCAAACTGGACGGGGTTCCAACATCTAAACCCTAAATCGGACTACATTCAAACCCAATCCGACGGATCATGGTTATGAAACAAATCTGGACTATTTTTAATGCACAGTGAAAATGAGTTTTATGTATGTCGAGTCTGTGGATCTGAGCAGTCAGATCCTCCTTGGGGGGATGATGGAAAGAACCCGACTTTTAATATATGTGATTGTTGTGGCGTTGAATTTGGCTATGAGGATGCAACGTTAACAGGAATAAAACGGTATAGAGAGAAGTGGCTTACTAGCCCGGCGGTGAGTCCTTACTTCGAGGCGTTCTTCCAGGAACAGATTGCAAGTGGGCGCTACAACAATACCAGTGAGGTTATCCAAGCCGGACTTCGCGCACTGGAGGAACGGGAGCAACAGATAAAATTGGAATCACTACTAAAAGCGGTCAGTGCAGGTATAAACAGCGGTGAAAGTAAAGAAGCGGAATCGGTGTTTAACCGACTGACACGTCAATACCGCTGTATGGCAGAAGGTAAGAAGAACGAATGAAGCTGAATTTATCGCCACTGGCGGAGCATGACATCGAAGCCATAGGCGACTATATCGCCTAGAATAATCCGTTAAGGGCACTGAACTTTACCGAGGAGTTATATCGGCAATGCCTGCAGATAAGTGAAACGGAGCCAGAGATATCAATGTGCTTTTCCCAGAGTCGTCGGAAGAAACGCAAAAAGTTCCGCGATAAATACCCTAAAGGGAGTCCCACTATGAATTATTTTCCAGAAAAATATCATGCATGGAGCCGGAGTGTTATCGGTAAAAAACTCTACGGTGTTAATGGATTGATATATTTTTTTGAAACTCCTGACTTGGAGCATCCTCAACAGTTACAGTTAATTTTCTCTGGTATCAATCAGGATATTAGCTTTCGCTGTGGAAAAGATGGTTCAACGCTTGCGTTGACTGAATTACCTATGCAAGAAAGTGATCTTGGTGAATATGGTAAAGAAGTGCTCATGAGCATGGCAGACACGTACTTATTTTACCGATATATTGGGAAGGTAGTGTCAAAAGTTTTGGTGATTCACTCTGATACAGAAAAAGCCATTATCGGTATAAAGTTAGTTTTTGATAGTGACCTTGATTTAATTATCATTAACTTAGGTGATGAACTAAACATCCTTGACTCTCTTTCATTACCCTATGAGCAGCAGGAAAGGATCAGTTATTGTGAAATATTTACTTAAGCATCTACAGCCCCTATGTGTAAATCTAAGCCCTACAGCACCCGGATAATCCCCAGAGCAGCGGAAAGACAGAGAACGAGTCTGACTGACAAAAGTGATGCGCCAACGAGCAGAAGAACAGGCCGAGGAGGAGCGGTAAATCTCCGAATCCCAAACGGCCCCCGAAAACACCATGGATACCTTCTTATCTATTAAAACATATCAAATATGCAGATTTGATATATTAAAACTAATCAACTTTGAACTATTGCGATTATTTTGATATGCTTTGATATATATTTATTAATTGTCGATATAGTAAAACATATCAAATATGAATTATATAACCGAGCAAATACTGAAAAACTTAAGAGAAGCGCGTGTGCGCAAGGGATTTAGCCAAAGAGAGCTAAGCGCCCGCTCTGGTGTGCCGCAGAGCCATATCTCGAAAATCGAATCGGGTGGTGTTGACCTAAGGGTATCCAGTTTGATTACTCTGGCGCGCGTGCTCGACTTGGAACTGTTTGTTGCACCCAAAAAATCTGTGCCGGCCATTAAGTCAATTATTCGCAGCGCCGAAGGTAATCAGGATGAGGGGGAACAAGTATCTCCAGCCTATCGCTTGGATGAAGACTCAGATGAGTAACAATGTATCCACACTGAATGTGCTGCTCTATGGCGAGCCTATCGCGACGATCACCCATGTCGGCAATGAAAAAACGCTTTATTGATGATAATAGTTTAATAAATATTGCCAACCGCGAAGTACCACAAGTATAAATATAAAAAAACCCAGCGAGCTCTATACTCACCGGGTATAATAAGGCCATTCTATTTTCTTAGCCAAACAAGAGTTAATATTTATCAATATTACTCCCGCATTATTTATATTTATCGGTTTCCCTAGTGTTAGCCTATTTTGAGTCTACTTTATAAACCCGGCTTGTATATACGTACTTATTACGTACTCATTAGACTCCAGTTTCCCTTGATGCTTCAGATATGTTAATGTATGCTGAAAAACCACACTAAACCAATGGATGGTAGCCGATGTCTTATTATATTAAAAACTCGTTGGAAGAACTCATACCTTATCTCGAAATGACTGATGTCCCCTGGGGTATCAAGGATCTTGAGTCCGTCAATGTTTATGTCAATGCTGCTGGGGCAAGAATGCAGAATCTCCCCCGTGGCTATGACATTGTAGGAAGACTTGACCAAGAAGTTCCAGCCGACTGGAGTGAATTGGCTGATGACTACACGACTCAGGATCTTATGGTCATGCAGACAAAGAAAGATGTCCCGGTTATAGAAACCAGCACTTGGTATGGACATTCTCATCTTTCTACCTATATCGGTGATAAGTATCCTATTTTCCGTGGTGATACTGTGGTAGGGACTATCTGGTCTTCACGCCCCTTCCAATTACTAACCCCGATGAACTATTTCAAAAGTGAAAAAGCCCGGTTCATCAGTTCATTAGCCCCCAACGATACCTTTACGCCAACAGAGCTGAAAGTCATATTTTTCTTGATACAGCGACATTCAGCCAAAGAAATATCTCGAATTTTAGATATTGCCCCCAGAACCATTGAGCGACATATTTATTCAATATATCAAAAAGCAGAAGTATCCAGTCTGCATCAGTTTATTGAGTATGCTTTGGTTATTGGCCTGGACTGCTATATACCAGAAGATTTTATTGTGAGAGGCATTAAGTTTATTTGAGGGTAATAGAGTGTCAAAAGAAATAGATGAATATGCATTAAAACGCGTCCCTCGTAATGGACGCTTACCTTTCATTGGTGTTGCTCTTGTTCATGCTGGTATGCTCACGGCACTGGATCAGTTTATGTTAGGGGCAGCGTTAGGGCATGGCATGTCGATTTTTGATGCCTATACCGCGATTTTGATTGCCAGTATCATCTGCGGTGTTCTGACCTATGGTATGGGCGTTGCCGGTATGAAAGAGGGCATGTCCTGTAGTTTGTTGGCAAGATGGTGTGGCTTTGGTCGTATTGGCTCTGCACTGATAGGTATCGTTATCGCCATCAGTTTAATGGGTTGGTTTGGCATTCAAACCGCGATATTTGGCAAGTCGCTGGATTTTGCCTTCGGTGGGCATCTTGGTTTTAAAGTTTCGGCGGCCATCGCCGGTATCTTATTAACTCTGTTGGTTTCTATTGGATTTAAAGCCCTGCGGTGGATAGCGAAATTTGCCATCCCACTGTTTATCGCCGCCATTTGTTATCTCTCATTTATCACTCTTTCAGGGCATGATATTCCAGCATTGATACAAGCCCAGCCAAGCGGTGAAGTGATTAGCATCAGTTCCGCTATCACCATTATCATCGGCTCCTACACAGTGGCAGCCTTGACAACACCGGATATCACACGTTATCTCAGCAGTAAAAAGCAAGTGCTGGGTGTATCGCTTATCACCATCATTGTGGGTGAGTTTATTGTGAATGGGCTGGCGATTACCCTGGCGCGCTGCATTAATTCTGCGGATGTGGTAACCATTATGTCCACGGCGGCTGGCGGGGTAGGTTTATTGATTGTGATTTTCTCAACCCTGCGTGTTAATGACCTTAACCTTTACTCGTCTTCCCTGGGGTTGGCAAATGCGGTTGAGTGCCTGTTTGGCATTAAACTTAACTATGTCATCACCACATTGTGCATTGGCGCGGTTGGAACAACCTTGTCCATTATGGGTATTCTGGATCGGTTCATTGACTTCCTGGAACTGATGGGCATTCTGTTCCCCCAATTGTCGGCATTATGCTGGTTGAATTCTATTTTGTACGAACCTATAAACAAGTGTTGGACAATTCCCGCATTACAGAAACGCTACCTGATCAGGAGAATACCCCTAATATCGTCTGGCCCGGCATCCTCGGATGTGTATTCGGGGCTACTATCGGGTTTGTCATTACTGTGGGGGTTCCTGCCATCAACGCGTTAGTTGCAGCCAGTCTGTTTTACTATGTTGTCACCGTGCTTTTATACCGATATAAGCTGATGAATAGACCATTGCAGCTTGACTGACTATTTGCGTTAAATAGTTTGACGATATGATTAATCTTGGGCTCAGTAATGGGCCCATTTTATTGCCACTCACCAACACCCAGAGCGAACGGGAGAAGTAGAGAGTCGCGTTACTGTATGGAGGAAGCCCCTGAAATAGGGTGCTAAGCCTACTGGCGAAAAGAACGAGACATTAAAAATACCCAAAAAAAACTGATCCCGATTAAAGGATCAGATGCCAAATTGGCCAACACCAGGGAAATCTTCTAAGAAAATTCCTAAACATTGTTGTAAATCACTGGTCACTTGTCAATCCGTTTTCCTCCCCAATCACGCAATAAGGTACTAAATGCCTATTTTTTATCCATTAGTAATCAACCACAACGTCCGTCACTTCATCCCCACTTAACCTTAGAAATATTGCTGAGGCTGGTTACTTCGCTGGCAGGGGTACCGTCATCGGCTCACAAGGGTGGCAGCACGACCAGTTAATACTGAACACCACTGAAGAAAGAGGCGTCATCAAAATCAAACGGGGCCTTATGGTGACCCGCCTTGAGCGCTGAACCAATAACAAAGTCACCGAACTCGCCTGAACGACAGGCCCCTTTTTGCCTGAACTTTCGTTATACTGAGCACATCAAATTTTTTCGGGATTCCTTATGGAAAAGCAATATGCGCGTCTGGTGCAGTCTGCTGCTTTAGCTGCTACCACGGTTGCATCTGTTTTGCTGTTAATAAAAATATTGGCCTGGTATCTCACTGGCTCGGTGAGCTTGCTGGCGGCCTTGGTAGACTCATTGGTTGACATCGCCGCTTCAGTGACCAACCTACTGGTGGTGCGTTATTCCCTGCAACCGGCGGATGCCAAACATGCTTTCGGTCATGGTAAAGCGGAGTCGCTGGCGGCGCTGGCGCAAAGCATGTTCATCTCTGGTTCTGCCCTGTTTCTGTTTCTTACCGGTTTTCAGCATCTGTATGCCCCACAACCGCTTAATTCTCCGGGCATCGGTGTGATTGTTACGGTAATTGCCCTGGTGAGCACCCTGGTTCTGGTGTCTTACCAACGTTGGGTGGTGAGAAAAACCCGTAGCCAGGCGGTACGTGCCGATATGTTGCACTATCAGTCAGATGTTTTGATGAACAGTGCCATTCTGGTGGCTCTGGGGCTCAGTTGGTACGGGTTCCACCGGGCAGATGCTCTGTTTGCTCTAGGCATTGGGGTTTATATTCTTTATAGCGCGCTACGTATGGCCTATGAGGCAGTGCAATCGTTGCTGGACCGCGCCTTGCCAGAGGATGAGCACCAGGCAATTATTGATGTGGTCTCTTCCCGCCCTGGCGTCACGGGTGCGCACGACCTGCGGACTCGGCAATCTGGGCCCACACGCTTTATTCAATTACATCTGGAAATGGACGATGACTTGCCGTTGGTACAGGCACACAACATTGTCGAAGAGATTGAGCAGGCGCTATTGCAGCGTTTCCCGGGGGCGGATGTGATTATCCACATGGATCCTTGGTCTGTCGTACCACCAGGCCAACAAGGCAAGTGGGAACTATAATCAAGCTATCTGAGTCTTACCTAATGCTCTACTGGGCTATTAGGTTTATCTATTAGTCAAGCTGTTGTGAATTGCGTAATATTGATCTATCCCAGGCTATCACATAAGACTCTTACCTTGATATTGTGTGACCTGAATCAATTCAGCTAGGTGTTTTTGCTATAAAATCGAGCAATAAAAGCCGTAAACCGGGTTTTTTCGTCAGTGACGAGTACCAGGGTAGCTGGCGAAGACAGAATCCTTAAAAAATTGCATTAATCAGTTCAGAGGTAGTCATGATCAAAAAAATCGGTGTACTGACAAGTGGCGGCGATGCCCCAGGTATGAATGCGGCCATCCGTGGCGTGGTGCGTGCTGCGTTGTCAGAAGGTCTGGAAGTATTCGGTATTTACGATGGCTACCTTGGTTTGTACGAAGACCGCATGGAACAACTAGACCGCTTTAGCGTGTCCGACATGATTAACCGTGGCGGTACCTTTCTAGGTTCGGCACGTTTCCCGGAATTCAGAGATGAAAACGTACGTGCCAAGGCGATCGAAAACCTGAGAAAGCACGGTATTGATGCCCTGGTGGTTATTGGTGGTGACGGTTCCTATATGGGGGCAAAACGCCTGACAGAAGAGGGGTTCCCTTGTATTGGCCTGCCAGGAACTATCGATAATGACGTGGCTGGAACTGACTATACCATTGGTTACTTCACCGCATTGGAAACCGTGGTGGAAGCGATTGACCGCCTGCGGGATACTTCTTCATCCCACCAGCGTATTTCCATTGTGGAAGTGATGGGTCGTTACTGTGGCGATCTGACCCTGGCTGCAGCGATTGCGGGCGGCTGTGAGTTTATCGTGTTGCCAGAAACCGAATTCAACCGTGATGATTTGGTTGATGAAATTCAAGCCGGTATCGACAAAGGTAAGAAACACGCCATTGTGGCGATCACTGAACACGTCTGTGATATTGATGAGCTGGCGCGTCATATCGAGGAGAAAACCCAGCGTGAAACCCGAGCCACTGTGCTGGGCCATATTCAACGTGGTGGTTCACCGGTCGCTTATGACCGTATCCTGGCTTCCCGCATGGGGGCGTATGCCATCGATTTACTGGTACAAGGCTATGGTGGTCGCTGTGTCGGTATCCAGAACGAGAAAATGGTACACCATGATATCGTAGATGCGATCGAAAACATGAAACGTCCATTCAAAGGCGATTGGCTGGAAACGGCAAAGAAACTTTATTGATCCCTCCTCAAGCGAATTGCTGTCAAAGAGCCCCAGTTTTGGACTGACCCCATAAAGTTGGAAAGTTCATGTTAAGCGGTTTTCAGGGCCTGGGTTCGGTATTCTACGAACTCAGGTGTTGTTTTCAGAAGACGATTGCATCAATTATCGAGAGTCCATTGCACCCAAGGAAGCAGCTACTACGGAACGATGTTTGCGTTCTGCGATGCAACAGCTCGTGGATAATACGGTCGACCGATCCCGACAAGCGACTCTCTTTATTGTTGATTGATAACCTGACTTTGTCCGCCACTATCGTTGCGCTTGGCCTATTACATCGCAACACTGAAATCCATGGCTTGGCGTAAGAAACTGGTGATGCAAGAGGAGCGAGCGCAAGGCACCACTACCAGTGCATCAACCCGTTTCAGTCCGCAGGTGAATAACGATACCTACGGACTGAGCTTAATCATTGTTAATGGCGGTTACGTACCAACTGATACCGACGGGTCAGATATTCGACAGGGACACTCCAGATATGGACAAGTCGTGAGAATGGGAACAGTACAAACAGCGTTAGTCCCAGCACAATATGCAATTTGAAAATCAGTGCAACATCCGTCAGATAGGCTGATGCACCGGTGTGAAACGTCGCAATTGATTGTGCCCAACCGACCAATTTCATCATCTCACTGCCGTCCATATGCTGAGCTGAAAACGGTATACTCAGCAATCCCAGACTAACTTGCACCACCAACAGCACCAAGATCAAAATATCAACCGGGGTACTTGTTGCCCTGATTCGTGGATTGGTCAGCCTCCTGCGCAGTAGCAAGACGCCGCCAATCAGCATTATGATGCCGCAAGCGCCGCCGGCGATCATCGCCATCTTTTGTTTTATCTCTATGGGTAAAAAGGATTCATACATCCAATGTGGGGTCAACATACCCAGCACATGACCAAAGAATATGCCCAAAATACCAATGTGGAATAAATTAGACGCTAGACGTACCCCCTTTTTATCCAACATCTGGCTGGAGCCTGCACGCCAGCTATATTGGCCATAATCGTAGCGTAACCAACTCCCCAACAAGAAAATGATCAGTGCCAGATAAGGATAAATCTCAAAAAAGAATTTATTCAAAAAGTTCATAATCTGACTCCTTTATCATCCGTTGCCGCATTGTACTGAACCGCTTTTTTTGCCTCTGATGCGGACTGAATATTGAGATATTGCGGCAGTACAACATCGGAAATGCCCTTTTGGTGACGTCCCTGTTGAGCCGAGGAGCAGCCTTCCGTGCCGAGAAATTTCACTTGCTCCTCTTCCCATACGGCGTCCAACGCCTTGGGTGTGTCGTCACGGGTTTCTCCCGCCACTTTATCATCAAGATTCTCACTGTGAATATCGCTGCCTGACAGGGCTAATAGCAAATCAAACAACTGAGCATATTTGCTATCGCGCTGGTGTAGACGCGCTCCCAAGAGTGCCAGAATTGGCGCGATATCCTGTAAACCTAATGTGATTTCAGCTGCAGGCTGACTAACCAGATACTCAAGATAAAGTGGTAGAAAATCTGGTAACTCTTTACAGTCGAGCATCAACCCTGCACGTTGATACTGTGCCATGAGGTCTACCATGGCTTGACCACGATCTCGTGATTCGCCATGCACATGTTCAAACAATAACAGCGAGGTGGCGCGGCCACGATCGAACAGAGCACAATAGTCCGCCTGGCAATCAAGCAGTTCGCCACCACACAATGTACTGATGAACTCTCTGAGTATTTGGCACTGTTCAGCCGTAAGTTCATCGGCCTCGGTCAATGCTTCAATCAGCTCTTGCTGGTGTAGCCACAGCTCAGCGTCCGGGTATTCCAGCAAGCGGGAAATGATACGCAAACTCATCATAATTGGCCCCCCTGATCCGTCTTCTTGGTCACATCAACGGCATCAATACGGCGGCTATTAAACAAGTTGAAGCGACTGTCACTACCATGACAACCATCACCAAAACTGAAACCACAACCTTTGCTTTCAGGGAATGCATCACGGGCAATTTCGCGGTGACTGGATGGGATAACAAAACGGTCCTCATAATTGGCAATCGCCAGATAGCGGTACATCTCCTGCACCTGCACTTCTGTTAGTCCAACCGCCTCTAACGCACGGAGATCATTTTTTCCTTCAACCATTTCGGCCCGCTTATAGTGCCGCATTGCCATCATTCGTTTTAGCGCCATTAATACCGGCTGGGTATCACCTGCGGTCAATAAATTGGCCAGATATTGTACTGGAATACGCAGGCTTTCTACATCAGGTAGAACGCCGTTATGTGGCAGAGCACCTGAATCTGCCGCTGACTGAATCGGCGACAATGGCGGGACATACCATACCATCGGTAAAGTCCGATATTCAGGATGTAGAGGGAGTGCAAGTCTCCACTCCACGGCCATTTTGTACACTGGCGAGCGCTGTGCTGCGTCAATCACACTGGCTGGAATTCCGTCTTTCTCTGCTTGGGCAATGACCTCAGGATCGTTAGGGTCGAGGAAGATATCCAATTGCCGTTGATAAAGATTTTTTTCATCTACTTCTGACGCCGCCTGTTCAATTGCATCAGCGTCATACAACAGCACTCCCAGATAGCGAATGCGCCCAACGCAAGTTTCAGAACAAACCGTTGGTTCACCAGATTCAATGCGTGGATAACAGAAAATACACTTCTCAGACTTACCACTTTTCCAGTTAAAATAGATTTTCTTATATGGGCAACCAGTCAGGCACATACGCCAACCTCGGCATTTATCCTGATCAATCAAAACAATACCATCTTCAGCCCGCTTATAAATTGCACCACTTGGGCAGGTCGCCACACAGGCGGGATTGAGGCAATGCTCACATAACCGTGGTAAATACATCATGAAGGTATGTTCAAATTGCCCATACATCTCCTTCTGCATGTGGGCGAAATTCTGATCTTTGGAACGTTTTGAAAACTCTCCGCCGAGAATTTCCTCCCAGTTAGGGCCGTTCTCGATTTTCTCCATCCGTTGACCGGTGATCAGTGACCGCGGACGAGCAACCGGTTGATGTTTTCCTGCGGGCGCGTTATGTAAGTGCTGGTAATCAAAATCAAAGGGTTCGTAATAGTCATCCAATGCTGGCACATCTGGGTTAGCAAAGATCTTGGATAAGACACCGACCCTCCCCCCATACGCGGTGCCAACTTGCCATTAATTTTGCGGATCCAGCCTCCCTTCCATTTATCCTGATTTTCCCAGTCATGCGGATAGCCCAGACCAGGTTTGCTCTCGACGTTGTTAAACCAGGCATATTCCATACCTTCACGACTGGTCCAGACATTTTTGCAGGTTACCGAACAGGTATGGCAACCAATACACTTATCCAGATTCAGAACCATGCCAACTTGTGAGCGGATTTTCATAGTTTGCCCCCGGTTTTACTCGCTTTCTGCGGTTCATCATCCAGCCAATCGATATTATTCATCTTTCGCACTACCACGAATTCGTCACGATTAGACCCTACCGTGCCGTAGTAGTTAAAGCCGTAGGCCAATTGTGCATATCCCCCAATCATATGGGTCGGTTTTGGGCTGATACGGGTGACCGAATTATGGATACCGCCACGCTGACCAGTGATCTCAGAGCCTGGGATGTTAATGATGCGTTCTTGTGCGTGATACATCATGGTCATACCTGATGGAATACGCTGGCTGACCACCGCACGAGCAGTTAATGCCCCATTGCTGTTAAATGCCTCGATCCAGTCGTTATCTTCGATCATCAACTCTTTAGCATCATCTTCACTCAACCAGACAATTGGGCCGCCCCTCGATAGGGTCAACATCAATAAGTTGTCACTGTAAGTGGAGTGAATCCCCCACTTCTGATGAGGCGTCAGGAAATTAAGGGCTTTCTCCGGATTACCGTTTGGCTTTTTATTCAATAAAGGCTGCGCCGCACGAGTATCAATCGGTGGGCGATAGCACAACAAACTCTCACCAAAGGCACGCATCCATTCATGATCTTGATAAAGCTGCTGACGGCCGGAAAGGGTGCGCCAGGGAATCAACTCATGAACGTTGGTGTAGCAGGCATTGTAAGAAACATGTTCATCTTCCAGACCTGACCAGGTTGGGCTGGAGATGATTTTGCGTGGTTGAGCCTGAATATCACGGAAGCGAATCTTTTCATCTTCTTTGTTTAAGGCCAGATGTGCATGTTCACGACCGGTCAGTTGCTCTAATGCTCGCCAGGCTTTTACCGCGACTTGCCCGTTAGTCTCTGGTGCCAGTGATAAAATCACTTCCGCGGCATCAATGGCCGTGTCAATTTTTGGCCGTCCGGCCGCAGGACCATCAGCGTTGGTATGATTCAATTGTTTAAGGAAATCGACTTCAGTCTGGGTATTCCAGTTGATTCCCTTGCCACCATTTCCTAATTTTTCCAACAATGGCCCCAGTGCGGTAAAACGGGCATAGGTTGCCGGATAATCTCGTTCGACCACCATAATATGAGGCGCGGTTTGACCTGGGATCAGCTCACATTCTCCTTTTTTCCAGTCCTTAACACCGTAGGGCTGTGCCAGTTCAGCGGGTGAATCATGTTGGATAGGTAAGGTCACCACATCGGTTTCCTGACCTAAATGCCCGACACAAACCCGTGAAAAGCTTTCGGCGATACCTTTGTAGATATCCCAGTCACTTTTAGACTCCCATGCTGGATCCACGGCCGCCGACAACGGGTGAATAAACGGGTGCATATCCGAGGTATTCATGTCGTCTTTTTCATACCACGTCGCGGTGGGTAAAATGATATCTGAGTAGAGGCAAGTGCTGGACATCCGAAAATCTAATGTCACAACCAGATCCAACTTACCTTCAGCTCCATTATCCTGCCACTCCACTTCTTCTGGCTTCACTCCCCCCTGTAGGCCAAGGTCCTTACCTTGAATGCCATTTTCTGTGCCCAGTAAGTATTTCAGCATGTACTCATGCCCTTTACCGGAAGAACCCAATAGGTTAGAGCGCCAGACAAACAGGTTTCTTGGGAAGTTTTGTGGGTCATCAGGTTGTTCGGCGGCAAATCGTAGTGATCCGTTTTTAAGACTCTCGACGGTGTATTCAACGGGGGTCTTATCCGCTTGTTGCGCGTGAGTAGCAATGGTCAACGGGTTACAGTTGAGTTGTGGGGCTGAGGGTAACCAACCCATCCGTTCAGCGCGAACATTCAGATCAATTAGGCTTGGGCTAAAGCGAGAGCTATCTGCCAGCGGGGAGAGCATCTGGGTGGTACTGACGGTCTCATAACGCCACTGGCTGGAGTGGTTGTAGAAAAATGAGGTCCCATTCATATGGCGTGGTGGGCGCTGCCAATCGAGACCAAATGCCAGAGGTAACCAGCCAGTCTGTGGTCGCAATTTTTCTTGCCCGACATAGTGCGCCCAGCCCCCCCACTTTGCCCGACACAACCGCAGAAGATCAGCATGTTAATCAATGCGCGGTAGGTCATATCCATGTGATACCAGTGGTTGATACCGGCACCAACAATAATCATTGAACGGCCGTGTGTCTTCTCGGCGTTATCAGCAAACTCACGGGCAATACGAATAATATCCTGACGCGCCACACCAGTAATCTTCTCAGCCCAGGCTGGGGTATAGGCTTTGATATCATCATAACTATTGGCGGTATTCGCATCGTGCAAACCACGATCAAGACCATAATTAGCCATCATCAGATCATAAACGCTGGTGATCAGTGCTTCACTACCATCGGCTAATTGCAACCGCTTTACTGGCAGCTTATGTTGCAGAACTTCTTCCAAGGCAACACTTTGGAAATTCTCACTGATTTCGCCGCCAAAATAGGGGAAACCGACACTGACGATATCATCGTGCTGCCCTAGTAAACTGAGTTGCAGTGAGACTTCCTGTTGTGTTTTTCCATCGCGCTGTTCAAGATTCCATTTACCTTTCTCACCCCAACGATAACCGATAGAACCTTGTGGTGCGACTAATTGCCCACTATTGCTATCTATAGCAATGGTTTTCCATTCAGGATTATTTTCCTCGCCAAGGTTATCCACCAAATCGGCGGCCCGCAGCAAACGCCCAGCGGCGTAATATCCTGCATCGCGAGGTTCAAGCAGAACCAGCATCGGCATATCGGTATACTGCCGCATGTATTCAACAAAATAGCTGCTTTGTCGTTGTAGATGGAACTCATTGAGGATCACATGGCCCATCGCCATTGCCATGGCGCTGTCGGTTCCTTGTTTCGGATTCAGCCACTGATCGCACAATTTCGCCACTTCTGCATAATCTGGTGTCACCGCTACCGTCTTGGTACCTTTGTAACGGACTTCCGTAAAGAAGTGAGCATCAGGCGTCCGGGTCTGTGGAACGTTAGACCCCCAGGCAATGATATAAGATGAGTTGTACCAATCGGCGGATTCCGGAACATCTGTTTGCTCGCCCCAAGTCATCGGCGATGCGGGTGGCAAATCACAATACCAATCATAGAAACTGAGACAAACGCCGCCGATTAGCGAGAGGTAACGCGAGCCAGCTGCATAAGAGACCATTGACATTGCTGGAATGGGGGAGAAACCGATAATCCGGTCTGGCCCATACTGTTTGGCGGTGTATACGTTAGCCGCTGCAATCAATTCATTCACTTCTTGCCAGCTGGAACGGACAATCCCCCCGCGACCACGGGCTTGCTTGTAGCTTTTTGTTTTTACGCTGTCACCGACAATTGAAGCCCATGCCTCTACTGGGTCACTGTGCAGTGCTTTAGCTGCACGCCACAGTTGTAACAGGTTCTTACGCATCATCGGGTATTTCAACCGGTTGGCACTGTATAAATACCAAGAATAACTGGCCCCCCGTGGGCAACCTCTGGGTTCATGATTAGGTAAATCCGGGCGAGTGCGGGGATAATCGGTTTGCTGGGTCTCCCAAGTGACCAGACCATTTTTGACATAAATTTTCCAGCTACATGAGCCAGTGCAATTCACACCATGGGTAGAACGCACAATTTTATCATGCTGCCAACGACTGCGATAACCGTCCTCCCAATCACGATTGGTGTCGAGTGTCTGGCCGTATCCCTGTGCGAAAGGCTCAGCAAGTTGTTTAAAATACCGAAATCTGTCAAGAAATTTGCTCATTCGGGGATCTCCTGATTAAGGGCATAATGACCCTGCTCATTTTTATAAGAGGACTGACATTGCTCAATATGGTGGCTAAATTTTTTATCATCCTGATTAATTTTACTTTTTTGTCGCCATTCCCTTGTTGAGTTTTCGACCATACACACACCAGGTGATCAATACGCAGACCACATAAAAAACCACGAAGATTTTCATTGCGCCGGTCGGTGACCCGGTCAAAGCTAACGACGTACCAAATGACTTGGGGATAAAGAAACCACCGATGGCACCAATAGCGGAGATAAAGCCCAATGCCGCCGCGGACTCTCGTACAGCATCGTGCTGCGCCTGTTCATCACTACCACCTGCTTTGAGCACCCTATCGATAGTCAGTTTGCGGAAAATCACCGCTATCATCTGAAACGTCGACCCACTGCCCAACCCTGCAGTCAGGAACAACATCATAAAGATGCCAAAAAAGGCGAAGAACGAGCCGCTAGAGGTCGCACTTGGTAAGGCCAAGAAGAGCAAAGCTGCAAATATTGCCATCAGAATAAAATTAACTAGGGTGACGCGAATACCGCCAAAGCGATCTGACAGTCCCCCGCCCATCGGACGCGCTAATGCCCCGAGTAAAGGACCGAAGAAGGCGTAATGCAGAATGCTAACGTCAGGAAATTGTGTTTTTGCCAACATGGCAAAACCGGCAGAGAAGCCAATGAATGATCCAAATGTTGCCAGATATAGCACCGATAAAATCCACAGATGTCCACGTTTTAGAACAGGTAACTGTTGGGCGATTGAGGCTTTCGAAGTTGATAGGTCATTCATGCCAAACCAGGCCATTACACTGAAAATTAGCAAGAATGGGATCCAAATATAGGCGGAATTTTGCAACCACAGTTGGCTGCCATCAGCCTGAGGATAGCCACCTCCCGCAAAGGTGCTGAATACCCCAACCGAAATCGCAATAGGAGCGATAAGTTGCATGACACTGACACCGAGATTACCTAATCCCCCATTGATACCCAGAGCTCCTCCCTGCTTCGCTTTCGGAAAGAAGAAACTGATATTGGCCATACTGGATGCAAAGTTCGCTCCAGCGAAACCACACAGTAATGAGATCAATACAAATGTTCCATACGAGGTCGTGCTGTCTTGTACCGTGATACCTAACCATAAGCAGGGAACAATCAGAAACAGCGTACTGATAGCGGTCCAGCGGCGCCCACCAAATACCGGAATAACAAACGAGTAAGGGATTCGTAACAATGCACCCGAAACGGAAGGTAAGGCTGTCAGCATAAATAATTGGTCGGTAGAGAATTTAAAACCCACTTTATTCAGATTCACCGCGACGGCACTGAATAACATCCAGACACAGAAGCTGAGTAGTAGCGCAGGAACTGAAATCCACAGATTCCTGCGGGCAACATGCTGTCCCACTTGTTGCCAGAATTGCGGATCTTCAGGATGCCACTGTTGTATTGACCGCCCTCCGGGTAGTTTTGCCGGAATAGCTGAAGAAGATGAATTGGTTAGAGGAGACGAAGAGTGCGACATACAAACCTCAATCAGAGTGATCATAAACGGAAGCAACGTGCCACATTAGGCACCAGAGACCGTTTAAAATTTGATTTACATCAAGAGGAAGTGAGGTTAACTTTTAGCCACCAATACCCATATATCATTTGTAGGTAGTGCTATTTTCGCAAAATATGACGTATTTTCATTTAATTGGCACTGCTTTTTTTTTATCTGTGTGCAGTATTCTGCCCACAGGCTATTAGGGAGTACTCCCTATTGGTTATGTGGTAATGGCTCTAGATGATGAAGAATATCTCTTAATCTTCCTATTGTAGGGTATTCCCCTCCTTCAGCCACAGGGATTTTTGATGAGTGAACAAGACGCTGCTACCATCTTGCTGATTGATGATCACCCGATGCTAAGAAACGGTATTAAACAATTAATTAGCATAGCTCCGGGGCTATCCGTTGTAGGTGAGGCCTGTAATGGAGCAGAAGGTATTGTGCTGGCAACCAGCCTTGATCCTGACCTAATCATTCTGGATTTGAATATGCCGGGTATGAATGGTTTGGAAACTTTGGATAAATTACGCCAACAACCTCTATCTGGCCGAATTGTGATATTTACTGTTTCTAACCATCAAGAGGATGTCATCAGTGTGCTAAAGCGCGGTGCTGATGGTTATTTGTTAAAGGATATGGATCCTGAGAATTTGTTAGTGGCGCTGTATGATGCGGCAGCTGGACAGATGGTTATCAGTGATACTTTGATGTCGATACTAGCGAGTAATTTGCGTGAAAATAGCACTGATGCTGAACGCGATATCAATACACTAACCTCACGTGAGCAAGATGTCTTGCAACTTATCGGGAAAGGGCTATCGAATAAATTGATCGCTAAGAAGTTATTGATTACCGACAGTACAGTCAAGGTTCATGTCAAACATCTTCTAAAAAAAATGAAATTAAAGTCACGTGTTGAAGCCGCAGTTTGGGTTGTCCAAAGTAAAACTTAACTGACTGGTATTAGACCAGTTTTTTGGGGCTTTTTTATTTTCAAGCTAATTCAGGTATGACGAATATAAACCGCCTCATCTCCCGCAGCCGACACTTTTCCTGATTGATATATTCCAGAATGGTCTAGTAGGAAATTTTTTATTCTTTAATCGCTAGCGTATTTTCTGGCAGGCTCTGTACCTAAGTTCAATCAAGTTGCAGGTAACAAGCGCGCTTATCCGAAGGGATAATGTCTGATGCTCGCTTACCTGCTGAGGCGAATCATTTTCTTGCGGAGAAATGAGCAATGCATAAGTGGGGTCTGACTATACTGCTACTGGCATCGGGTGCCATGGCTAAAGATATTCAACTGCTGAATGTTTCATATGATCCAACACGTGAGTTCTATCAGGAATATAACACGGCATTTGCTCAATATTGGCAGCAGAAGACAGGAGATAAAGTCAAGGTGCGCCAATCACACGGGGGGTCTGGCAAGCAGGCTACCTCGGTGATCAATGGTATTGACGCGGACGTGGTCACCCTGGCGTTGGCTTATGATGTGGATGCCATTGCGGAACGTGGGCATATTGATAAAGCGTGGATCAAACGGCTGCCTGATAACTCGGCCCCTTATACTTCGACCATTGTCTTCCTGGTCCGTAAGGGCAACCCAAAACAGATCCAGGATTGGGGGGATCTGGTTAAGCCTGGGGTGGCGATTATTACCCCGAACCCTAAAACCTCTGGGGGTGCTCGTTGGAATTATCTGGCGGCTTGGGGCTATGCCCTGCACCATAATCACGGGGATACCGCCAAGGCGCAGGAATTCGTGAAACAACTGTACCGCAATGTGGAAGTCTTGGATGCTGGCGCCCGTGGAGCCACCAACACCTTTGTTGAGCGCAATATGGGTGATGTGCTGATCGCTTGGGAAAATGAAGCCCTGATGGCAGCCAAACAGTTGGGTAAAGACAAGTTTGAGGTGATTACCCCCAGCGAATCGATTCTGGCAGAGCCTACGGTATCGGTGGTGGATCGGGTGGTGGATAAACGTGGCTCGCGTGATTTGGCCACGGCTTACCTGACCTACCTCTATTCAACGCAAGGGCAGACCATTGCGGCAAAAAATTACTATCGCCCGCGAAATGCTGAGGTGGCAGAAAAATTCACGCAACAGTTTCCGACGCTGAAATTGTTCACCATAGATGACACGTTTGGCGGTTGGGCAGAGGCGCAGAAAGTACACTTTGCCACAGGTGGCATATTTGATGAAATCAGCAAACGCTGAGGGTGGGTTTCCGCAATAACCCCGGCAAACCGGGGTTATTCATACTGAAGGAAATCAGGCTTTTTTCGCTGCGGCAGCGGCTTTAACGATCACGGCGAAAGCGTCTGCTTTCAGTGATGCACCACCCACCAGCGCGCCGTCGATGTCTGGTTGACCAAACAATTCTGCGGCATTTTTATCATTGACCGAACCACCGTACTGAATAATCACTTCAGCCGCCACCGCCGCATCTTGCTTGGCAATGTGGTCACGGATAAATTTATGTACTGCCTGAGCTTGCGCAGGTGTTGCAGATTTGCCGGTGCCGATCGCCCACACAGGTTCATAAGCGATAACAGTGCCTTTAAACGCTTCTGCACCTTGGGTTTTTAACACCGCATCGATTTGGCGAGCGCACACTTCTTCGGTTTTACCCGCTTCGTTCTCGGCTTCGGTTTCACCGATGCACAGCACAGGGATCAAACCCGCAGCTTTGAGCACGGCAAATTTCTCAGCGATCTGCGCATCTGTTTCTTTGTGATAAGTACGACGCTCTGAGTGACCGATGATGATGTATTGTGCACCAACATCCTTCAACATGTTGGCAGAAACTTCGCCAGTGAACGCGCCGGAGAGGTTGATATCAACGTTTTGTGCACCTAAAGCGATACGGCTACCGCCCAGCGCGTGCTTGGCAAGATCCAGATACATAACTGGTGGCGCAATAGCGACATCACAACCCTCAACACTGCTCAATTCTTTACGCAGGGCGGCGATCAGTTCGTTAACCATATGAACGCTGCCGTTAAGCTTCCAGTTACCCATAACTAATGGATGACGCATGTGTATTTCTCCAAGAAGGGGACGCTAAAGTCTAAAAACAACTGCCGGGCAGGCAGTTTACCTGTGCAGCAGTATATACTTGTCGTCATACAAATGGCATGAGGCTAGTCAACACCTTTGCAATTTCCATGACGACGAATGCATTAATGGGGTACATCGGCCTCAGATAACCTCAGCTTAATCGGTTCAACAGCGAAAGTAATCCCTTTATCGCCATCATCAGCGACCACGTAGCGAATTGCCCCAACCTGTTGCTGATAAAAGTACGACCCTTTACCCTTTTCCAGCAAGTTGTTCACTTTGACGATGCTTTCCCCCACTGTCAGCGCGGTTTCAAACTGGCGCATCAGCGCAGCCATGTAGTTAACGGCAATGGCCCGAGCGGCTTTTTCTTCATTGCCTTGTAATAGCAAATGAGTGATTTGCATGGTCTTGATTTTACCGGTGCCCTTTTCCAGCGCCGTAGAGGCGTAGAGGTTTTCATTAATCTTACTGGCGGCACGGGTGAGTAAAGGGGAATCCTTTTTGGAGGCAATAACCCGAAATTCACTGAGGGGCAGCTTTGGGTTGTCACGGTTGTATTTTTCGCGGAACCGAACCACCGTCACATCAAAGGTTGGCGCCCCCGCCTGCAGATAGGGGGCGCTCTGCGGTTCCGAGGGCGCGGCATTTTGCGGTGCCCCCCAAGCATGGCTGATCCCCAAGAACAGGCAAATAATGATGATGAACTTTTTCAGCATGGTGTGTCGCACTAATGACCAAGGTGACACTGATTAAAACCATATATCCATCGTCTTTCAAGCGGCAAGATGAATGTTTGCGGATGGAAAATCACCACTTGGGTTGCTGTTCTGCAGGGGGAAATTGCCTATGCTACACTGCGCGGCAGACTATCGGCAGCTCAAGAGAGCATGATTCAATGACGTTACAACAGTGGTGTTTTTCATTTAATGGCCGTATTGGGCGGCGAGGTTTCTGGTTGTGGATGGGGGTTTGGCTGGTATTGATGGCCGCCGCCTTCTCGCTGGCCAACTACCAGGTGGTGGCGATCCAAACCATCGCTTTCTTTATCGTCGCACTGCTATGGCCGACGGCGGCGGTGCTAGTCAAACGCCTGCATGACCGCAATAAAAAGGGTTGGTGGGCCTTGTTGCTGGTGTTGGCCTGGCTGCTGGCGATGGGTAATTGGCAGATGCTGGCACCGATTTGGCAGTGGGGAGTGGGGCGTTTTATTCCGACACTGATTACGGTGATGATGTTGATCGACCTGGGGACCTTTGTGGGTACCGAAGGGGACAACCGGTTTGGCCCTGAGGCCGAACCGGTAAAATTCCGCTAGACTCAAGCTCAATCAAACTGCAGGTAGGCGGCAAACGAGCGAATCCCGATGAGCTTACATAGGTAAGTGATTCGGGTGAACGAGAACAGCCAACACCGCTGCAGCTTCATTGACGATGGGTATAAGTTACCAATAGTGCTCGCTGGTAATATGCCCAGGCTTGCGCCGTAGATGTTTGCGCATCTGGCGGTGATCTTTTAGCGTTTGCTGGGTATCTCTTACCATTTGCGGGTTGCCACACAGCATCACATGGCTGGTTTCGGCATCAATGGTTAGGCCGACAGCCGCTTCTAACTGACCGTTTTCCAACAATGCCGGGATGCGCCCACACAGAGAACCGGCAACGTCTTCACGGCTGACCACGGTTTGAATACGCAGTTTGCCATTATAGTGCTGCTGAAGTTGCTGCATTAACGGCAGGTAACTGAGGTCACTGGCCCTGCGGGCCGCATGGATCAGTACCAGGTTATTAAACCGCTCCAGGTCCTTCCCTTCCCGTAGGATCGACAAATAAGGGCCAATCGCGGTGCCGGTTGCCAGCATCCATAAGGTGTCACAGGTGGGGACTTCTTCCAGTACAAAGAACCCGGCGGCCTCTTGGGTCACCTGCACGTCATCCCCAGGGCGCAGTTGTTGCAGTTTCGGGCTCAGTTTCCCATCCGGTACCATGACCAGATAGAACTCCAGGTTGGGGTTGTCGGGCGCGTTGACATAAGAATAAGCACGCTGCACCCGTTCACCATCGACATCCAGCGCCAGTTTGGCAAATTGCCCCGCAGTGAAACTGTTGATTGGGGCATTGAGGGTGATGCTGAACAATGTCTCCGTCCAGTGCTGAACCTCTATTACTTTGCCATTAACCCATTCAGCCATATCTTTCATGCTCCTGTGGTTTGATTCACTTAAAGTCTATCTGATAAGACTGTGACGTACAGTGTAATTTATGCATGTGATGGTGAGGGTGATAACGCTCAGCGGACTTGAGCCCAAAGTGGCTTTACCAGCCACTTCAGTTCAATTTAATTCAGGGCCATCGGCTGAGCGTTTAATGCTGATCGTTCAATGCTGAGCATTTAATACTGATCGTTTCATGCTGATCGTTTAATAACTACAGCAAGAAGGGATGCAGCGAGCTGTCTTTACGGTCCAGATAATGGGTGGAGCGGATGCGGCGGATAGTGCGTGATTTACCGCGAATCAGCAGGGTTTCAGTGGTGGCGATATTCCCCTTGCGGCTAATACCGTCCAGCAAGTCACCTTTGGTGATACCAGTGGCAGCAAAGATCACATTATCAGTGCGCGCCATATCATCCAACAGCAAGACCTTACCCGCTTCGATACCCATTTGCTGACAACGAGCCAGCTCCTGCTCACCAATACGGCGGTTTTCTTCGTTGTCGCCTTTTACCTGATGGCGCGCCAGCAAGCGGGCTTGCATATCGCCATCCAGTGCGCGGATCACGGCGGCAGAAATAACCCCTTCCGGTGCGCCGCCAATGCCGTACATCACATCCACTTCGCTTTCTGGCATACAGGTCAAGATGGAGGCTGCAACATCCCCATCAGGAATGGCGAACACTTTCACCCCAAGCTGTTGCATTTGCATGATCACCTCATCATGGCGTGGCTTTGCCAAGGTAATGACGGTGAGCTCTGATAGCGGTTTACCAAGACGGTCGGCGATATTGTGCAGGTTGGTGGCTAAAGGCAGGTTGAGGTCGATAACCCCCCGAGCTTGTGGGCCAACCACCAGTTTTTCCATATACATATCCGGTGCATGCAGGAAGGAGCCCCGATCGCCCACCGCCAATACCGCTAATGCGTTAGACTGCCCCATGGCGGTCATTCGGGTCCCTTCGATAGGATCAACAGCAATATCGACCCCGTCCCCCAATCCAGTACCCACTTTCTCGCCGATATACAGCATCGGCGCTTCATCAATTTCACCTTCGCCGATCACAATCTGGCCATCGATATCAACTCTGTTGAGCATAATACGCATGGCGTTCACCGCAGCACCGTCGGCGGCATTTTTATCGCCGCGCCCCAGCCATTTATAACCCGCTAGAGCGGCGGCTTCGGTAACGCGGGAAAATTCGATGGCTAATTCACGTTTCATGGCAAACCCGTTACTGGATAAAAGGAAGGAAAATTTCGGCGAAGTTTATCACAGAGCAACGCTAGCAGGGGGAGACAAATGTAACGATGGCCATTCAAGCGGTTAGCGTGACCACTTGAATGACCATCAACATAACACCGATTAATCAGTCGTGATCTTCCCAGGCTTGCGCGCGGGCAACGGCTTTTTGCCAACCGCGATAAAGTAAGTTACGCGCGCTGGTTTCAATCCCAGGGTGGAATCGTTTCTCAATAGCCGCTTTGCCCTTCACTTCATCCAGGTCATTCCAGTAGCCAATGGCTAGCCCCGCCAGATACGCCGCCCCCAATGCAGTAACTTCACGCACTTCAGGGCGTTCAACGCAGGTTCCCAGAATATCCGCCTGGAACTGCATCAGGAAATTATTGGCAACCGCCCCGCCATCCACGCGTAAGGCTTTTAGGCTGGTATTGGCATCGGCCTGCATGGCATCAAGCACATCACGGGTCTGGTAAGCGATAGATTCCAGGGTGGCGCGGATAATGTGGTTACTGTTCACCCCACGGGTCAGGCCGAAAATAGCGCCACGCGCATAGGGGTCCCAATAAGGGGCACCGAGCCCGGTAAAGGCGGGGACCACATAAACACCGTTGCTGTCGGCTACCTTGGTGGCGAAGTATTCTGAATCGGCAGCATCGCTGATTAATTTCATTTCATCACGCAACCATTGAATAGAGGCACCGCCAACAAAAACGGCCCCTTCCAGTGCGTAGTTCACCTCACCTCGTGGGCCACAGGCGATGGTGGTCAGCAGGCTATGTTGGGATTGCACCGCCTTGTCACCGGTATGCATCAGCAGGAAACAGCCGGTCCCATAGGTGTTTTTCGCCATCCCCGCGTGGACGCAGAGTTGACCATAGAGCGCCGCTTGTTGGTCGCCAGCAATACCTGCAATCGGGATACGAGTTCCCCCTTCCCCCCAATATTGGTCTGGCCAAAGATTTCAGAAGAGGAACGCACTTTTGGCAGCATGGCTCGCGGAATACCCAGCACTTTAAGCATATGGTCATCCCAGTCCAGCGTATGGATATTGAATAGCATGGTGCGAGAGGCGTTAGTGTAGTCGGTAACATGCACCTGCCCTTGGGTCATCTTCCATACCAGCCAAGTATCAACGGTGCCGAACAGCAACTCACCGCGCTTGGCACGTTCGCGGGCACCCTCCACATGGTCGAGGATCCATTTGACCTTGGTCCCAGAAAAGTAGGGGTCAATCACCAAGCCGGTATTCTGGCGAATATACGCTTCCAGACCGCCCTGTTTGAGTTTTTCGCAGATCTCGGCAGTACGGCGGCACTGCCAGACAATGGCGTTATAAATCGGCTTACCGGTCTCTTTTTCCCACACGATAGTGGTTTCGCGCTGGTTGGTGAGACCAATAGCGGCGATTTGATCAGAGCTGATATCGGCTTTGGCCAGTACTTCAACCAGCGTTGAGCTCTGAGATGACCAGATTTCCATTGGGTCATGTTCCACCCAGCCGGCCTTGGGGTAGATTTGTGTGAATTCACGCTGTGAGACCGCGACAATATTCGCATCGTGATCAAGCACCACAGCACGTGAGCTGGTGGTACCCTGATCGAGAGCAACAATATATTTTTTTTCAGTTGTCATAAATTCATCCTGCGGTCATTAACCGTTAGCGTATCCATTACGGCTTGGTTTTGTCCTGACTGGTCTGCCTAAAAACTGTGGCTATAGACAGTAAGGGGCCAGCTACTTACAATTGATTTTATTGAAACAAGCGTGTTCTCGGGACCCACGCCTGCTCTATAGCCAAATTCACTCAAACTGATGGTTTTATTGCCACTTGAGTGGTGACAGCGATTATTGTGGCAGTCTCGTCGCGCAAGTATCTACCACTGAAGTGATAATGATACTTATTATAATCGAGTTTTTTCAAGCTGCAGGTGGGCAGTAACGGTGTCAATTTAAGTAAATCCGAGCAAGTGGAGCCGATTTTCCTGTAGCTTGATGGACGACAGGTATAGATCTATGCCTTGCTATATATGAGAGGACTAAAGAATGTCATTTGAAGTATTTGAAAAACTGGAAGTAAAAGTTCAGCAGGCAATCGATACCATCACGTTGTTGCAGATGGAAATTGAAGAACTGAAAGAGAAAAACAGTTCTCTGTCTCAAGAAGTTCAGCACTCTGCGGGTCAGCATGAAGCCTTAACGCGTGAAAACCAGCAGCTAAAAGAAGAGCAGCATGTATGGCAAGAGCGCCTGCGTGCCTTGCTGGGTAAAATGGACGAGGTTTGATCACTGTTGTTTTGAGTGACAAATGAGTCTGCGGGGGAATGCCGGTCAGCCATGCTGATGGGTATTTTCCCGTTTTGTTTTTGGGCTATTGATGGTTGTTGATACCCAGCATTGGGCCCAATAAAAAACAGAAAGCGCGGTAACAATTTTCGTTCCCGGTGCCAGACCGGAAAGCGTTAATTGTGCCGCGCCTGATTATCAGCGGTATTGATTAATACGCTGCGAGTGGCACTTGCCAGTTTTCGTGATAGATATGTGTGGCTTGCTCCTGCGTGGTAACAGGGTCGCCAGTCAGCCGATAGCCGATGGTCAAGGCAAAATCAAACGCTGCCCCCAAACCCTGGCCGCTGATTAAGTTGCCATCTTCTACAACTTTTTCAGCCACGTAGGTCCCATCTTCGATTTCCAGATGCAGACCGTCGGAACAGACATAACGGCGGCCTCTCAGCATCCCGTTGGCGGCCAGCACCAGCGCAGCGGCAGAGCTCAATGGGCAGATCAATTTGGCAGCCTGGTCATGACGGCGGATAAACTCCACAGCCAAGGCATTTTCTGCCATTTCGATGGTTGCTTTGGGCCCACCGGGGATCACCACGGCGTCGTACAGTTGGCTTTTGCGGCGTTCTAGCAGCGCATCAGCGAACATACGCATCTGGTGGTAGCTGCGGAGCTCCAGCCGATCCTGACAGGACAGCAGTTCCACTTCGATATCCATACGGCGTAACACGTCGATCACGATAACCGCCTCAGCCTCTTCAAATCCTTCGCTTAGCAGGACGGCAACTTTCTTGGTCATAGCATCTCCAGCAATGGACGGGTAAATACCCCAGACTAAGTTAGGTTAGCAGATAAAAAGGCCAGCCGTTGTAGCAGAGGCGAAGTGTAAGAGGGTGATCGCGGAAATATGAATTCCCCCTTAGCGTGATGTGGGATTCGCGCTATAATCGCCCCTTGCTTGTGATTTGCAGAGGAAGATCTTCGTCCCCGGTGGGGCGGCTGGACTTCAAATCCAGTTGGGGCCGCCAGCGGTCCTGGGCAGGTTCGACTCCTGTGATCTTCCGCCATTCGGTGTCTCCTTCTGAACGCCACTAAAGTCAATAAATCCCTTATAATACAAACAAGTAAATCCACTATTTTTCTTCTAGTGTCAACTCATGTCTATCAGAATAAAGTATGTTCTGGGGGCATAAAAGATGCCCCAATTTTTGATATGCCCCCAAAGAAGCTAACAACCCGATAAGTTGAAACAGCCAGGCCGCACAGCTTGATCACGTGGATAAGAACAATATTTGTGGCACCTACGACCATGCTAAGTATCTGGATGGCAGGCGTGAAATGCTGCAGTGGTATGCGGACTATATGGATAACCTGGAACGTGATGGGAATGTGGTACATGGGGAGTTTGGGCGTCGAGCTTAGGTTGAAGTGGTTTTTCTGAACTAGACCAACAGCACTGGCAGTGATGCTGGTGCTGTTGGTTTTAACGGGACTTGTTTTTTTAAGACCGAGAATGGCCCTGGTTCCACTGATAAGACTGGTGGCAGCGCAGGCCGAGTAAGGTATGTAATTGATGATGTAAAGGTGTGTCTAGCGGTAGAACGCTCGCAATACCTTGATGTTGAGGCAAGCTCATCATTGAGGACTAGCGAGTTCTGCTACAAAGTGATATTAAAAGCACCTTGCAGGCTGAATCTTTCTACTGAGCTGGAGCAACGCCGAGCGCAAACAAGCAGGGCTAGAGGAATTAACCGAACATGGCATACCATTCGAGATCCAGCAAAAGGCTGTCGCTAACGGCAGCTTTTGATCTGGTCACCCACGTCGCCTTTGACCTGAAGCCACTCACTCGGCCTGAACGGGTCAACAACGTGAAAAAGCGTGATGTGTTCGGCAAATACGGTGAACAAGCCAAGTCCGTACTGGAAGTTTTACTCGAAAAATTTGCCGATCATGATGTACAAGACATAGAGGAAGCCAATGTGCTGGAATTGCCACCATTTGACCAATGTTGGTAGCAAAACACAAATCCGGCGGGGTATTTTTGGTGGCGTAGAGCAATACACCCGCCGTGAAGGAGCTGGAACTGGCTCTCTACAACATATCCGAACAAAAACAGGCTTGATTAAGCAACGGGCCCTCAACAAGCGAATAGAAAGATGAATCTCAGTAGTATCATTAAATCCATTCAAGACATCATGCGCAAAGATGACGGCGTCGACGGCGATGCACAACGTCTCGGCCAGCTCACATGGATGTTGTTCCTCAAGGTGTTTGACCAACGTGAGGATGAATGGGCTGATGATAACCCGGCGTATATCTCTCCCTTGCCTAAAGAATACCGTTGGCGTAACTGGGCAGCTTATGTAGCGGATGCTGATGGCAAAAAGAAACCACAAATTGCCGGTAGTGAATTGATCAGCTTCGTCAACAACGAGTTATTTCCAACTCTCAAAGATATTGATGCTAACAGAAGCCCCCAGCACAAAGTCATCCGCAGTGTTTTTGAGGATGCTAATAACTACATGAAATCCGGCCCGCAGATGCTGGCTGTGATTGAAAAGCTGGAAGGTGCTATCAATTTCCACGACTTTACCATCCGCGCCAATATCGGCAATGTGTACGAGCAGCTACTCAACGATTTGCGTGGCGCAGGTAATGCAGGGGAATTCTATACCCCACGCGCCATCACGGCCTTTATGGCCGATAGAGTCAACCCACGTCTAGATAAGCGCGAGACAGTCATGGATCCCGCTTGTGGAACAGGCGGTTTCTTGACCGCCGCCATAGAGCATTTCCGCAACCAACTCACGACAATGAAATCACCGCGTCCTGAAGACAAGCGTGCCATTGAAGAGTTGATCCTTGGCATTGAAAAGAAGCAGTTACCACACCTGCTCTGCACCACCAACATGCTACTGCATGGCATTGATGTGCCCAGCCAGATCGAGCACAAAAACACGCTAGGTATCGGCTGGAACGAGTGGAAGGCCAGCGACAAGGTTGATTGCATTATCACCAACCCACCATTCGGCGGATATGAAGACGATGGCGTTGGCAGCGACTATCCGGCTGACTTGCGCACCCGCGAAACCGCCGACATGTTCATGGCGCTCATCATCAAGAAACTGTTGAAGGAAAAGGGTCGCGCCGCCGTGGTGCTACCCGATGGTTTTCTGTTTGGTGATGGCATCAAAGGCACACTGAAAAAGCTGCTGCTGCGTGACTGCAAGTTGCACACCATCGTCCGCCTACCCAAAGGAGTGTTCGCGCCCTACACTACCATCAAAACCAACCTGCTGTTCTTCACCAAGGGCAATGCGATCAATGACGGTACCGATCACTTCCATACCGACACCATTTGGTACTACGAGCACCCCTACCCGCCAGGTTACAAAAGCTATTCCAAAACCAAGCCCATCCGGCTGGAGGAATTCGACCCTGAACGAGAGTGGTGGGGCTCGGAGGACAACGACTTTGCCAACCGCGTGGAAAACGAATTCGCCTGGAAGGTGGATTTCAAAACCAAGCGCGAACAGGCCGAAGCCGCTGCCCAACCGCATTGGGAAAAAGCTGAGCAACTTCGAGTTAATGCTGGATTGAATCGTCGTCAAGCAAAATACCTTTCGGACAGTGTAACCGGGCGACGTAATGATCCAGAACTAGTAGAATACCTGAAGGAGCAACTAACGGATTTACAGAGCGACTTAAAGCAAGTCGAGGAGAATGGGCGACTTTATGTCTCGGTGCTCATAGAGGAATTACAAGCTGCAATTAAGTGTCAAAGCACTCAGCAAATTATTTCTCTGCTGGAAAATTCTGTAACCCGTTTACGAGATGTTGCGGATGGACTGGACTTGCAAGCCCGCGACGCCCAAGCCACTGGCGACCGTATCTACTGGCCGATCTTCAACCTTAACATCAAAAACCCCAACACGCCGGAAGAAGAAAACCACGACCCAGATGTATTGCTAGAGAAATACAAAAAGTTGCTGGGCGAAATTGAAGAAACCGAGAATCAGCTCAAAAGTGAGTTGGCAGCCGCGCTGGCGCATCACTTTGTTGACGAGGATGCCTGATGGACGCGAAACAGTTTTTGGCCGAGTTTGGGCATATTGCCAATGCGCCTGAGGGAGTTGGGAAACTACGGGAGTTGATCTTGCAACTTGCGGTGCAAGGAAAACTAATCGTATACACAGCATCTGGTGTGTCGTCACGCGTTTTGCTGGACGAAGTTCGTGCTCTTAAAGCAGAGCTGGTTTCCTGCAAAAAGCTCCCGCGTCAGAAGCTGTATCCAGAAGTGTTGAGGAGAGAAATCGCCGTTGATGCTCCATCGCATTGGGAATGGGCCCGTTTCGGTGAGCTCTGGCAACTTTTATCTGGTCGTGATCTGGAGCCTAGTAAGTACAACGATTCAAAAAATGGAATTCCGTACATAACTGGTGCTAGCAATATTGAGAACGGGATCATTGCTGTTAACCGATGGACTCCAGATCCTGTTGTGGTTTCAATCACTGGTGACTTGTTAATAACATGTAAGGGCACTATTGGAAAAACAGCATTCAATACTCTTGGTGAAGTCCATATTGCCCGCCAAATCATGGTAGTAAGGGATTTTTCCGAAAAACTAGATAAAGGCTTTCTGAAAATCTGGCTTGACAGCTTTGTTGGTCAACTGGTAGAAAAATCCAAGAGCATGATTCCGGGTTTTTCAAGAGATGACCTGGTGTTGGCTGCCTATCCGGTACTACCTATTGACGAACAATCCCGCATCGTCGCCAAAGTCGAGGAGCTGATGGCCTTGTGCGACAAGTTGGAAGCGCAGCAACAAGCCCGCCGCAAACTGCAAAACAACCTGCGCCAGTCTATGTTGCAAGCCGTCACCAGTGCCACCAGCCCGCACGAACTGCAAACCAGTTGGACGCGCTTGGCCAACAACTTCGGGAGGCTGTTTCATGTGCAGGAAGATGTGACAGCTTTCAAGGGATTGATTCTAGATTTGGCAGTAAGTGGCAAATTGCTGAGTATAGGGCAACGCCCTGCTTCTAGCGGAGCTGAATTGCTTGACTCGATTTCTACCAAACGCATTGAATGGTCAAAAGAATCTGCTGGGCAAGAGCAAAAAGAAGCCTTGGCGATGTTGAAAAAGCTGCGTACCCAACAGATAGCCATACCTGAAGCAACCCTACCAAAGCATTGGGTCTGGGCATCGCTGCTGCAGGTGTCGCAAGTAATTGTTGATTGCCACAACAAGACAGCACCATATGTCAGTAATGGCATTCACCTTATTCGCACTTCCGACATCAGAAATGGTCGAATGGTTCTGACCAAAACTAAGAAAATATCTGAAGAAACCTATGCCTACTGGGCAAGACGGATGCCACCCAAGAGTGGTGATATTTTCTTTACCAGAGAAGCACCTATGGGCGAAGCCGCAATCGTCCCGGAAGGGGAGAAAGTATGTCTCGGACAGCGCTCGATGCTGATCCGATTTTTCTCGGATCTGTTCAGCAATCGCTTCCTTCTGTACGTCATTCAGAGCCCTAGCTTCCAATCGAGAATGTTTGAAGCAGCGATAGGTATGACAGTCAAGCACTTACGAGTTGGTGGCGTTGAGGATCTCGTTGTTCCAGTGCCGCCCAAGGCAGAGCAAGATCAAATAGTTGCTATCGTCGATGCGCTTTTCAACATATATGATCGTTATGCGGAACAACTTGCCCGAAAGCAGGATATTGCTAGCAATCTTGCCACTAGCGCGGTTGCTCGTCTGACCGGCATCGCTATCGAACAAGAAGAGGAATCCATGAAAGCCCCACAAACCGAGCTGATCGCCCCACTACGCTTGGGCACTGCGCCCAACATCAAAGCCCAGGCACCACTGGCAACTATTCTTGCCCGCCATAACGGCGAGATGTGCGCCAAGGATTTATGGCAGCGCTTTGGCGGTGAGATTGTTGCCTTCTACACGCAACTGAAAACAGAAGTGGCGCACGGCTGGATTCTAGAACCGGCCCCCGCCGAAGTGCGTGAAAAACCGGCTGACACGGTGAGCGCCTGATATGCAACTTCTACGCATCTGTATCCCAACCTTTCGCAATCTGCGCGATCTCGACATCGCTTTCACAACGCACTTGCAGCCAACTGCAAGTGCGACAGATGCACCGCCCAAACCCATCCGTAGCCACGCCCTGATTGGTCAGAACGGCACCGGCAAATCCAATTTGATCGAAGCGCTGATCACCATCTTTCGCGATGTGGATCTGGACCGCGAAGCGGCTTTTGATTACACGCTGGAATACAGTATTCGTGGCCATATTGTGCGCATTAAGGCTGATACCGCCAAGCAAAAGCGCCCCTATGTCTGGGTGGACGGCGACCGAGTTAGTCAAGAATATCTGACCAAGAACGACCCGCCAGGTAAAGAACCGAAAGACCATCGTCGTGGCCCGCGCCTACTGCCAACACATATATTTGCTTACTACTCGGGCCGCAACGAGCGTATCGAAGCCTTGTTTCAAGAGCACCAGCGCCGCTTCAATCAACGTCAGGAAATCACTACAGATGAAGTGCTATCCGACTCCTATGAAGCTCCTGATCGAATGATCGAGCTTGAAGAAACCTTGCGTAAGTTCAGCGGGAAAGAACAGAACAATCTCAGCGAAGCTGAACGCAATGAGCTGCGTGGGATTCAGGATGAACTAAAGCTATTTAACGAACAAAGAGCACAATTCTTTGCAAAAGCAGAGAATCGACATCGTGGGCGCGTAAAGCATCTTGGCGACGACCGCTTGCGCCGCCTATTCTATTGTCGCGGTGGCCACAGCCAACTGGTACTGCTGGCCTGCCTGCTGTCTGACGACCCGGTGTTTCAGAAGGTGCTGAAGAACCTGCACATCGAGTCGCTGGAATCCGCACTGTTTGTGCTGAAAGAACCGCACCGCCTGCGTGAAAAGCGCCGCAGCGGCAAATTCGACGAGCAGGAACTGAATGAAGGTGACCCGCGCTTTTGGTATGCGCGCGGCAATGTGGTTAGCGAGTTCCTAGACAAGCTGTGGCAAGTAGCTTGGGCTCCAATTGAGCAAGAGGCGACCAAACAGATCGACTTCCGTGGCCGCACCGAAAAACAAAAACAGCTGTACCTTTTCGTGCCAAGTCAGGAGAAGCTTAAACTACTTGGCGAACTGGTCGACAGTACCGACAGTTTTTTCCGCTACGCCGAGGGTGCTTATATTGGTGACCTGATCGAAGAAGTGCGCATCACGGTGAAGAAGCGCGATGAACACGGCGGCAAGGTAAGCTTCACACATCTGTCAGAAGGCGAACTGCAAATGCTCACTGTGTTAGGCCTGATGCGCCTCACTCGCGAAGATCATTGCCTCTTTTTACTTGATGAACCAGATACCCACCTGAACCCGATCTGGAAGCTACGCTACTTCGACGATATCGAAGGCGTAATGAGCTCCAATGATGCCGCGCTGGTAAGAAGCGAGTCGCAAATCATCATCACCACTCATGATCCCATGATGGTGGGCAGCTTGAAGCGTGAGCAAGTATATATACTGCGTCGTGATGGTAACCGTACCTTGGTCGAGACCCCGGATGAGCATCCGCAAGGGATGGGCGTAACAGGACTACTCAAGAGCGACTTGTTTGGTTTGTCGTCCACGCTGGATATCGAAACCGAGCGCCGCTTGTTTCGGCGCAATGAACTGTTCGTCCTGTCACCTCGCTCCCCCGAAGAGGATGAAGAACTGAACCACTTATCAGCTGAGTTGGCTGACCTGGGCTTTTCGACCGCCGACTTCCGTGACCCTGACTACGCAATGTTTGTGCGCAAGATGGCGCAACACCGCCGTTTCCGCAAACCCGTGCTCACACCCGAGGAGCAGGCCGAGCAGGATGCCATTGCCGATTCGATCATTGATGAGATTTTGCGAGAGGAGGGTGGTGAGTGATTTTCATCGATCTTGAAAATAAGCTCCCTACTGATGCAGACCTTCCTGCTGATATTCGCTGGTCACCAGCCGCTTGGGACGCTTGGTTGAAAGAGTCTGATCGCCTGGTCGGCGAACTTGCCAAGCTCGATACTGCGGGAACAATTAAAGAGCGCAATGCGTTGATCGACAAACACAGTAGCCATTGGGGAAAACTGAAGCCTTGGTTACTGGCGTTGTCTGGGGGTAAATGTTGGTTTTCAGAGGTACGCGAGCTGTACTCACATTACGATGTGGAGCATTTTCGACCCAAGAAAGAAGCTAAGGCATTGGATACAAGCCTACGTGATGGCTACTGGTGGCTGGCATTTGACTACATGAATTTCCGCGTGTGCGGCAATGTCGGCAACCGTAAAAAAGGTGGGTGGTTTCCACTCAAGGACGGCTCACTTTGTTCTACCTACTCCGAACCCTGTGAGGAATCCGAAACGCGTTATCTACTCGATCCGATTGATGACGATGACGTTGCGCTTATCGCCTTCGACGAAGAAGGAAAGGTCATTCCTATGCCAGGTTCCTCTGCTTGGGAGCAGGAGCGAGTCAACGAGACGGTAAAACGGCTCAAACTCAATCAACATACCCCCCTAGCAGAAGCTCGTCGTAAAGTCTGGCAGCAAGTGGACAGGCTAATCGATGACTTTACAAAAGCCAAAGCCCGTTGCGAATCAGGCAATAATCCAGCGGCCAAAGCGAAGTTGTCCGAAGTTCGAGCACGAGTGCGCGAAATGACCAGCCCAACAGCTGAATTATCATCTGTTGCTCGTTGGTGTTTGTTGGTGCGCAATGACCCACAGATTTCTAGATTGGTTGGGTGAGGCGACGGCCAACCTCTAGTCTCCCTGAGTTTGGTAAAGGCACTGCTAACAAAATTTTTGTACTGTATGCAGCTGAAAATGCTCGTAGATCTGATTAAACAAATCTGCCACATCTATTGTGAACTGCACCACATCTCCACCAGCATCCTTACCGTAGTGGTTCAGTTCACCTGGTAATGCACTACGCTTTTTTGCGCATCTTTTCAACCCATTCGTTCATAATTTCAGCTTCGTAGAGAGAGGTTTCCGTCCAGTCACTCTGTGAGCGTAAATAATAGACATAGGGCTGTGTGTCGAATGCGTGTTGCCCTTCTGGCAACGCCAATGGGAAGAATTGATCCACACAGGTCATGCATATCAACCACCATTCCAACTGCTTAAGCATTTCGCTATCACCTTGTTTCACGAAAAGGCAGCCAGGATACTGGTACTCGGTTTGTACACGGGTATTGGCATGGTAACGGCCATCGCCTTTTGTCACCGTATTTTGCCAGTGTGCACCGAGGCGTTTCGCCAATATCGGCCCGGTCCTCGGTTGGGAAGAAAAACGTGCCATGCAGGTAATAACCTTTTTGATGGCCATATTCCAGATACCAGTACGCACCCACGCAATGCTCAAATTCCGGTGTGTTGCGCAATTCGCTTAAAAGTTGTTGGCATTCCTGCACCATGCGTTCCAATGGCGTATCCGCGAACAATCACCGTTTATTACGCCTATCGATATTCTCCGGGCCAGACAGGCAACGGGGTTGATGAAACGCCGGGGTTACAAGGCCATCACCCATATCACCAATGGTAAAAATCAACGACAGGTGACACATCCGTGAAAATCGACCTGAATATTGAAGCCGACAGTATCCTCGTACTGGGATTGAACATGGGGAGGATAGCCGTTGACGTTGATAGTATCGAGCTGGCTGAATTGATGAAGGCGGTCAATAACCACGGTTATTCGCTGCAGAAAGCCAGTGGATCCGAATACGCCAGTGTGACTTCGCCTTGCTCATTACCCCTTGCAGAAGGGCTACAAATCCTCATTGACTGGTTGCAGGACAATATTGATTGTCACTCAACGCTCATCTTCGATAACGATGAAAAGATGACCGACTCCAGCAAACTGTTGCCTTGTGTGGAACAGGCCTTGAACATGGTTCTCAACCTTCAGTCCATGGCAAATCAGTCAACGTAATAACCGCCATAACGTATTCCCCCTAAACAAGCATTAACGCTGCCCACTGGGTGGCGTTTCGCTTTTGTCCCTATCCTAAATAAAGGAAGCAAAATGATGTCAGCACTCACTCATACTGAACCCGAAGTGTTAACCGATAATACTGAAGTTATCTGTTCGACCAACATTGAACGTATCGTTGTTGGGCGTAATGCCACCCTGAAACAGATTGAAGCCGTTATTCACCAGCTTGAAGATATCTCGGCAGTTACCGACAGCATTGGTGGTGGCATTGTAAGAGACTGGGCTATGCGTCAGGACTTCCGATGCGGCTGCTGGCTGATGGAAAAATCAGAAACCGCCATGAAGGTCATTACCCGTAATCTTGACCGCGAGATATGGTGAGATCTGATGAAAAAATCGGGTATGCTCAGCTTGATAGATGCTCAGGCCCGTGACCAGTGGTATCGAAATCTGGAAGGGGATAACATTCCAGCCATCAGTCAAGACAATATCTACAGCACCTTTAAGCAACTACATCAGAGCAAGGATGAAGTCTTTGAGTGTGGCGTCATCAACCTGTTCAAAGCGTTATCCTTGAATTACAAAACCAATCATCCCTGTCGGTTTGGCAAAAAGATCATCGTGAGCAATTTGGTGAGTTACAACCAATGGGGATTCACGCTGAATCATAACTACCGGCGTGACCAATTGGCAGATCTGGAGCGGATGCTTCATTTGTTGGATGGTAAACCGCTACCGGATAACCGTGGCGATGTGACTGCTCGGTTATTTGAGCATATCAATAACAACCGGATGATGACCAAAGACTATGAAGACGACTATCTACATATTCGGTACTTTATGAAAGGGTCGGCACACCTGACATTCAGGAAACCGGTGTTGGTTGACAAGCTCAATGACATCATTGCTAAACATTACCCTGAGATGTTAGCGGCAAGGTAGGTTGAGTTGTGTAGGTTTGCGACGATGAGGGAATAACCAAAGGGGGACGGCATAATAATAAAAGCCCGCATTCAGTTACGGCTGATACGCTCAAGGCGTTATGTTTTCATTCGTTGCGATTTCAAAGCTCTTGATAGCCAAACTATTATGGGTGTAATAAAGTCTGACTGGCAGTTTTTTTCCAAAGAGGATGTTCTTTAATTCATTGAAACTAAATGTATTACCAAATTGTGATATTGGCCAAAAGCTATGTTCACTTTTTGTTGCCTTCCCCATATTATTTTTATGTATATAAAAACCTATTCTATAACTAATTGAAAAATGCTAAAAAGAAGCGTAACGTCAATTATGTTGAATTTATAAAATAGATAAGCGTTAAAGTGTAAGTGAAGTGTGTGTAAAGAGTGGGTGGGTACCAGTCGCAATAAAAACCCAACCCAGATATTTACTTCATTCTTGCCGCTAAGTTGGGCATTAGGTAACTAAAGAAACTATGAACTGGATAGATAACATATTTCCGCGAAAGCGAGTTGACTCATTGAGTCAAGAAGAGACAGAGAATTCTGTATCACCAATCAACCAAGAAGTGGCCCGTATTCGTGCAGACAATCCTATCACTGAGTTAGAGGAAGATGTTCTTGGGCGCGTTCAACCAGCTTTCTCATTTGCAAAGCAGGTATTAGCTCTCGACCCTAGCGAAGGCGTGGTTGTTGGAGTCTTGGGACCGTGGGGGACTGGAAAAACATCTTTCGTTAACCTATCCCAATCTTACCTTAAGAAATCAGGTGTTACGGTACTTGACTTTAACCCATGGATGTTTAGTGGTGCAGACCAACTCGTTCAGTTTTTTTTCATAGAACTTGCTGCTCAACTGAAACTTCGCAAAGGATTAGCTGAAATCGGCGGGCTTGTTGAGGAATACGGTGATACATTTTCTAATCTTAGCTGGTTGCCAGTGATAGGGCCATGGATTGAGCGGGGCAGAACGGTCACAGATCTAATTGCTAAGGTTCTCAAACGAAAAAAGGAGGGTATTAGAACCAGCAAAAATAAACTACACGAAACTCTAAAAAAAATAGATAAACCGATTGTTGTTATTTTAGATGACATTGATCGTCTATCCACTTCAGAAATACGGGATATATTTAAGCTCGTCCGTTTAACAGCTAATTTCCCTAATGTTATTTATATTTTAGCTTTTGACCGTTATCGTGTTGAGCAAGCCTTGGGGGAACAAGGCATTCCAGGTAGGGACTACCTTGAGAAAATCCTCCAAATTGGGTTCGACCTACCGGTTATTCCAAGCCATATATTAAATACTCAAATATTCACGGGTATTGATACTGCACTCAAAGATATAGAAAACCCTGGATATTTTGATTCGGAAGTTTGGCCTGATATATTCATGGAGATCATCCAGCCTCTTATCAGAAACATGAGAGATGTGCGCCGATACACTGCTGCTATTTATAGCACTGTTCGAGATTTGGATGGACAGGTGGCACTTGTTGATGTGCTGGCATTAGAAGCAATTCGCGTATTTCTCCCTGATGTATTTCATGGTTTACATACCTCAGTAAGCGGTTTAACCACTACAATCGATGGTTATGGCTTCCGAGATCAGCCGCCACAATTAAAAGTGCAGATTGAAAATCTAGTTGCGACAGGTAAAGAGAAAGCAGAATGTGTTCGCAATCTGATAAGTAGGTTATTTCCTAGTGGTGCTAGACATTTGGGGGGACGAACTATGGCGGTGAGTGGAAGAAGCGTTGGCTTAGAGAACGGCGGGTTGCCCATGAAGATATCATTCGTTATTATTTAGAGCGAGTAGTAGGTGATCAATTGCAAGCTTTCTCACATGCTGAAAATGCTTGGGCAATAATTACTGACAAAACAGCTTTTGAAAGCTATCTACAATCGCTCCCAATAGAGAAGCTACAGGACGTTATTTCATCACTTGAAGCATACGAAGATGAATTCGGTGTAGAACATGTCATCCCCGCAATAGTGACTTTGCTAAACCTTCTTCCCCTATTGCCTGAACGGCAGCGAGGAATGTTTGAGCTGGATACAAGGTTTGTCGTTATAAGAGTTGTGTACCGCCTTGTTCGCGCACTTAAAGAACCTGAAGCTATCGAGGACGCAGTCCAAGAGATATTACCGCAAGTACAATCTTTGTCATCAAAGCAGGAGATCATTACAGTTGTTGGATACCGAAAAGGCGTTGGTCATAAGCTTGTGTCTGAAGCTACTGCGCAACGTTTTGAAGCTGATTGGAGAGTTGCTGTACGAATAGCGAGCGTAGAAGAATTGGCAAATGAAACCGATTTACTCAAGACGCTTATGCTCGCTAAAAAGGAAGCGTCAGCTGATGAACCAGAACTGGTAGTGCCAGACTCTCCAGCGGTAACATATGCACTGCTAAAGAGCGCAAGAAGTGAAATAAAAAGTCAGTCAATGGGGAATCGCGCTGTTCGTCGGAAACCTCAACTCGCTTGGAATATTTTAGTTGAACTGTACGGGGATGAAGATACTTTACGTGCCCGCATCGAAGATCTGAAAGCCACTCCGCCAAATGAAGTTGGAGATTTGTTTGAATTAGTAGACAAGTATCTTGCTGGCTGGAGGCCTAAAGACTTTGATGATGATTGATTAGCAAGCGGGAAGATGAGAAGGCTTGCACTGCTGCTGTTATACGCAACCAATGATAAAAATGTGTACTCTTATCCCGGCGTGTAATGAGCCTTGGCATGGATCTCTGGCATACTAAGCGGATTACAGCGTAGTTAGTCAGATTAAAACGGAGGTGGCATGTCAGATAAGCATTTAACCCAACCCCCTGCAGGTGAATTTGTTATGTTTGCCAGTGATGACGGCGAAGTGCGTGTTGAATGCCGCTTTGAGCAAGAAACACTATGGCTGCCCCAAGCGACTATTGCGAATCTTTACCAGGTCACTCCCCAAGCTATTACGCAACATATCAAAACTATCTACGAAGAAGGCGAACTTGAGCAAAACGCAACCTGTAAGTCTTACTTACAAGTTCAACAGGAAGGAAGCCGTCAGGTAAGCCGCAACATGCTTCACTATAGCCTTCCTGTCATTCTTGCTGTCGGCTACCGCGTTCGTTCACCTAGAGGCACCCAATTCCGCCAATGGGCAACCCAAACGCTCCAGGAATACCTGATCAAAGGTTTTGTGATGGATGACGAGCGACTGAAAAATCCGCCCGTGGGTTCATCGGCTGTACCTGACTATTTCGACGAGATGCTGGAACGCATCCGTGATATTCGTGCCAGCGAGCGGCGGGTTTATTTGCGGGTTCGGGAGATCTTTGCGTTAGCCGCCGACTACCAACCTTCACTCAAAGAAACAACGTTGTTTTTTCAAACCATCCAGAACAAACTGCATTTTGCCTGTACCGGTCATACCGCTGCCGAACTGATCCACCAGCGCGCCGATGCCAGCCAGCCTCATATGGGCTTGAGCAGCTATAAAGGCGAAGAGGTGCGTAAAAGCGATGTGACGGTGGCGAAGAACTACCTCAACCAGGATGAAGTCAATGAACTTAACCGCGTAGTCAATATGTGGCTGGATTTTGCCGAAGATCAGGCCCGGCGTCGCCAGCAGGTGTTTCTGCGTGACTGGCAGGAAAAGCTGGATCAGTTCCTGCAATTTAACGAGCGCGAGGTTCTACAGGGTGCTGGTACTGTCAGTAAGAAAACGGCAGATGAAAAAGCGCAGGCTGAATATATCCAATTTGCTGAGCAGCAACGCCGCTTAAAAGAAGCTGAAGGGGAAAAAGATATCGCCGGTTTACTGCGGTGGAAAACCTACACCAAAAAATAGCCTTCAATGCCCCCAGTTTCCACAAGTAAAATCATTTGGGGGCCAAATAGGGGGAACCAATCAAAATCCAATGCGATAAAACCAAGTAAATTCAATAGAGATAGCTATCAAAGACGACTCCTGTAGCCTCCAATTACCTCCCCCGGAAAATAAAAAAACCTCAATAAAATAAACCATTACGAAATTATCACCGAAAGATGGCGATACCATCCCCCTAGATTTCACCAGCATCTTGGCTGTTCCTCAGCAACAGTATCACCCGGTAATCACGGGTCGTTAACGGGAATGGGTTCGCAGAATAGAGTGCTTTCCTGGCTTCGACTCTTCTCGCCTGCTGGTGATAGTTCGCAGCTCAGTTTCACTCGGTCGTTTCTTGAATAGCCCGAGAAAACCCCGCCAAGGCGTTGACTGCTGTAAATGCTAATTTCTTGTCCCTTATGGTCGGTTGTTGTCAGCGACCAGTGACTCAGGCGATCTTGTGGTCCTACGGGAATAAACACATGCCAATTACCCTGCGGTGTCATTGAAAAATGTCCGTTGTTGTCGGTTTGTACCGTGGCGATTTGGCGGTCGAATTCAGTTAACGAAACCGCTACCCCGGCCAGCGGCTTTCCAGCGTTAGTCAACGTGCCCTCAATCTGCGGAGTGGGGTAATCATGGTAAACGCAGCCGCTAAGCAACCATGGCAGAGCAAAGATGGCCAGGCTTGTGATGCGGAATGTGGTAACTGGCATGGCGCGAATCCTTTTGCGTTCTGATATTTTCCTGTTGCGTGGTAGCAGTATACGCGGGCGACACAATGCACGAAACAGACTCATGCAGCGATGGAAAAGTGCGCGTTGAGTGCCGTTTTGAACAAGAAACACTGTTGCTTCCCCAAGCAACTATGGCGAACCTTTACGATTTTCTGCAGGATACGCTTAATGAACAAGTCTATCTGACCGGCCCGTCCTTCATTAAAAACATAGCGTTAACTTAATATTCAGCATCTCTCCTCTTGGTTGAAATATAAAGAAAAGAGTCTACGCTTTAATAGAGATTTTCTTTTATTTGCGTTATGCCTCGTTTTAATGCCACATGGTGATTTTTTTAAAAACAATGGGTTGCCAGAATATCAGTAGAGGGATTAAACATGAATAAGTCCTACAGAGTCATATGGAGTGCAGCATTACAGGTTTGGGTTGTTGTCAGTGAGCTTACCAAGAGTCAACAGAAAACAGCCAACCACAGTAGTTGCTCTCATCAAAGTAATAAAAAAAGGACTCAATCTAATAACTTATTCAGAAATAGCGCTATCGCGTTATCACTTTTTTCCTCTCTGGCCATCTATCAAAACGCCTATGCCATCACAGCGATTCAATGCTCGGCAGATCCGAATTGCGTTGAGGTAGGTACCGTTTTGGCATTAACGAATGCAATCAATAATAGTGCGACAAATGCGCCAACGACAGTACTTATCACCGCTCCCTTGGTCATTCCTTCATCTATTCCTGTTTTGTTAAATAATACTAATAATCGACATAACCTGGTTATTGATGGTGGGGGAAATAATTTTACCTTTAATGCAGCTGAGGCATTCACTGGTGCGGCAACGGATTCTGGCAATCTGACTTTTCAAAATTTTGGTAATATTAGCTCCAATAATGGCGGTCCTATATTTTACTCGGTCACTAATACCACAACAGCCGTTACAGTGAGTCTTGATAATTTTGGAACTATACCAAATGGCAAAATAGTTTCTCTTGGTGATGATAGTGGGACATCTTTGCCTGCCAATAATAACAGTGTGTTGCGACTGGTTAATTTTAATGGAAGTATCACTTATGCTGCTTTTATCCAGTTGGCTTTAGCGACTACGGTGGAATTCACCGGCACAAGTACTGTTGCTGGGTTGGGTAGTGGTGGATATCCAGCCATATTTTGGGGTATGGGTAATGCGGCTAATAGTTTGATGCATTTTTATGGGACTTCCAACGTAACAGCCACAGGCCGTGTTTTTACTAATGGACCTGCTGACAAAGGAGGAACAGGAAAAACCTACAGTTACCAGATTGATGATGGTGCCATTGTTAATATGGCATTTTCTGCGCAAAACCCATTAGGGGTGGCTAATAACGGTGTGCAGATAGGCTCTTATAATACTGGAGCAGGGACATTTGGTACCGGTGCTACTCTTATTATGAATAATCTGGCGGGGGATGTGATCAGTAATGCATCCAGCACTGTCGGTTCCAAGATTGATAATGGCCCTACCTCTCCGGGTGATGTGATTTATAACCTAGGGGCGGGATCCAGTCTTATTGTCGCCTCAGGCGCTAGCAACAACGGTATTTATGTCAGCAAAACGGGTGCGGGTGGAACGGGTAATATCTATATCCGTTCTAATGGACTGATTTCTTCGGATGGTACTGGTGTTGGTGCCCCTAGCGCAGGTACTGGGATTAATGTCAGTGAAACCGCAACAGGCTCAGCGGGCAATGTTGTGGTTATGAATGACAGTGCGGGCAATATTGTCAAAGCCACGGGCATCAACGTGACGGATAATGCTTCTGCGGGCACCGTGAATATCACCAATGCGGGCACGATCACCAGTAATATTTCGGGCATCACCCTCACGTCAACACTGGCCGCTGGTAAAACCATGAATGTGATTGGCACGGGGGGTATTATTAATGCTATCGCGGGCAACGGTATTACGCTCAGTGATGCCAATACCATCCTCAATCTAACCGGCGGTACTATTGCGACCACCAATGCCGCTAACGGCATTAATTTCTCTTCCACTACAGGTGCTCGAACCCATTCTATTGACGGAACAACCTTTAATATCAATGGCACAGGACAAGCGATTGTTAAAGCGAGTGGTGCCGCGACAGTAAATCTCAGCAATACCACGATTAATAACAACGGTGCTGGCCCTGTGTTCACGTTCGCGGGGGGGGCGGGGGGTTATAATTTTAACGCCGGAACCAACATCATCAATCTTACGGATCCTGCCAGTATTGGTTTTCGCACAACCGCAGCACTGGATTTAACCAATTTTTATCTCACCATTGATTCAATCGCGGGTGGCAGTAAAGGTATCTCCACCACAGGCACGCTTGCTGGTTCGGAAAGCGTAATTGTCGGCCCTAATACCTCTCTTATTGGAATCACTGCCATCAGTTACGATAATGGCGCTCTAGCGCAAACCTTAACCAATAATGGCCTTGTCAGTGGTAGCGTTGCAATGGGGGGAATCGGTAACACCATTACCAATAATGGAACATTAGCAGCCCTCACCAGTGGCGCGGGTAATGATGTGTTAACGCTTAACACGGGTTCAGTAAGCAATGATGTGATTGATTTAGGTAATGGTATTAATACCGTTAATATTTATCAAGGCGCTACCGTTGCGGATATTCAAACCGGGACAGACAATGATCTTTTCAATATTTATAATTCAAGCCTCGTGAGTCCAATAGAACTGGGGTTACTGAATGCCAGGGCGGGATCGCACTTTGTTAATGAAACTTGAACGGGCAGATCGTCTGTGATCTAATCACGTCTCCATGTAGGAGGCACGCTCGATGACATTGATTGAACACCTTACCCTTGTTGAAGAAACTCGCTCTGACATCAATCGTAAACATGACCTTGTTGACGTCATGTTTCTTGTCATCAGTGCCATCATGAGTGGTGCCGAAGGCTGGCGGGACATAGAGACCTATGGCAATTCAAAGGCCGATTGGCTCCGTCAGTATCGACCTTTTGCCAACGGTATCCCGCGCCGTCACACCATTGCCCGCATTTTGCGCTGCATTGTCATCGATACCCTGCTTGAAGCGTTGCTCTGCTGGGTCAATGAACAGCGTACCCATCAAGGCAAACCCATAATTGCCTTTGACGGCAAGGTGTTACGCGGCTCCTACCGCGGAAATGCCGCCGAAGCTCTGCAACTGGTTACAGCCTACGATACCGAAAATGGTTTGGTTTTAAGCCAGAAAACAACCCCAAATAAGAAAGGGGAACTCGAAACGGTCAAAGAAATGCTGGAAATTCTTGAGCTCAAAGGCGCCGTTGTGACGCTTGATGCCCTGCATTGTCAGCGTGAGACGCTGGAGAAAATTAGCGAGAAGAAGGCGCATGTGGTGGTTCAGGTAAAGAAGAACCAACCGAAGCTGTATCAAGCCGTTCAATCGCAATTTCAGGCACTCTTTGACGCACAGAAAGAGAAGATAATCGTCGAGCACAAAGAGAGTGGTCATGGCCGCCAAGAAGAGCGTTATGTCTTTCAATTAAAATCAAGACTACCGCCTGAGCTGGCGGAGAAATGGCCGACAATCCGCAGCATCATCGCCGTTGAGCGTCACCGTAGCGCCAACGGAAAAGGAACGGTAGAGACCGCCTACTATGTCAGCTCGTTATCCCCCAAACACAAGCTGCTCGGGCACTATATTCGTCAACACTGGCGGATCGAGAACAGCCAGCATTACATTCTTGATGTGGTGTTCAATGAAGATGCCTCCAGAATAGCGATGGAGGATGCGGTCGAGAATATGGCGCTATTCCGGCGGTTTGTTCTGAACATCATAAAGCAGAGCAATTGTGGTGCGCCGAGTCAGAGAAACAAGCTAAAAAAGGCAAGTTGGGATGACAATTATCGGGCCCAGTTATTCTTTGGTTAAATAAAAAGCAAAGTGTGCTCCCGCCCTGACTGAATGCAGGCACGGGAATTAACACGCTGAGTTTAATTAATTCTGTTATTGCATTGGCTCCCACCACGTCATTACAAAATTTCTCTGCGATTAACTTGGATACTGCCTCTCAGCTAATCTTGAGTGATACTAATAATGTCACTTCCGGCACCATTAATTTGTCAGGCATTGGTACAAATCAACTGGTATTTGGCGCTGATTATAATGGTGATTTCAGCGCTGTGATTGGCGGGGTTGGTAATACTGAGTTATTAAATGGTGCTAACGTAACCTTAACCGGTGCTAATACTTTTGTGGGTACATGGAATGTTGAACTCGGTAGCACATTAAATGCGAGTGACTACAGTGTTCTTTCGCCGGGCAACCAGTTAGGTAGTGCTGCTATTGAGTTAAATGGTGTTTTGAATTTAACCAACGCTGGCACCTTCAATAATGCACTGACAGGTAACGGTATCCTTAATATTGATAATGCGGGTACAGGTTTTAGTGCGGGTGCTGGCGTAGGTAACGCCTTTGCTGGAACCGCCAATATTTCGAATACCATTTTGGATTTAACACCCATTAATAGTGCCGTATTACAGAATGCAACATTAAGTGATAACTCGGGCAGTGTGATTACCATGTCCGCCGGTAATTACAATATTGGTAATTTAAACTTTGGTGGCGGGGCGCTGCGTTTTACCACCGGCGCTCTTATTACTACGAACACATTAAGTACCACGGGTAATTCTACCATTCAAGCTGACCCACAATTGTTAACCTCAGGCAACCTGTTAGACCTCGATACTGGGGTATTAATGGATCTGGTAAGTAGCCAAAATTCACTGACTCCAGCCCAGTTGGCTAATTTTACCCTGACGGACCTTAGCGGTGCGACTCTTGCTCCAGGCAGAGATGTCGCTTATTTCCAAGGGGGTAATAATGTTGCTTTAAATACCTTCAGTTTTTCTTTGGTCAGTAATCTGGGATTAAGTATTTATGAACAATTATCTGTATCGCAAATTTTGGACGGGCAAACCCTCACATTAACGTCAGCAGGAGCCACTGACACAGGGCTAAGCGCGCAACTCACAGGTACAGGTAACTTAGCTATTGATGCCACAGGTGGCCCCATTACCTTGAATAATGGTGCGAATAATTATCAAGGTACTACTAGCGTAGATTCAGGCACATTGAATGTTGGCGCTGATGGTGCATTGGGCAATACGTCATCATTAATCACATTAGCAGGCACGATCGTTAACCTCGGCGGTTTCACGCAAACAGTAGGCTCTTTGACGAATGCAGGCATCCTTGATCTTGTTGGTGGTACGTTAACTCTTACTAACGGCGGTACTTCATCCAGCGTTAACGGATTAGTAGGCACAGGTAACTTAAATGTTCAAAATGGTCTTTTTACCGTTTCAGCGGCGAATAATGGCTACACGGCACAAACGAACATTAATACAGGCGCTGCTGTTACCTTAAGTGCCGCGGACGCTTTGGGCTCAGGGGGGATTAGTGTTGCTGGCACCTTGAATCTCAATGCCGCTGACGCTAACTTCGATAATGTGTTGTCAGGCGCGGGCGCTGTTAATGCCAACGCTGCCATTACGTTGGCCGCTGATAACACCGGATTTACTGGTTTCTATAATGTGACTTCACCCGGTAGCCTGACCGCCATTCAAGCTAACAATTTAGGTACGAGTACTGTTGATTTGCTCAATAGTGGCGCTCAACTGATCTTGAATGGCTTTAATGATTCATTAACGGCGGCACTTGTGGGCGTAACGGGCTCATCCGTGGAGGTTATCAATAGCGCCAATACGGTATTAAGCACCGATAACTCAGGTTTTGCAGGATTATTTAATATTGACGGCACCAGCACCCTGACTGCCAGCGACAGCATGCATTTAGGTGGAAGTTCAGTAGCCATTGCCAGTGGCGGGCAGCTGATTTTTGATGGTTACAATAGTGGCATTTTATCAACGCTGAATAACACGTTAACTGGCGCAGGGAATTGGATATTAACCAATAGTAGTATCGATTTGTCGGATAATACGACCCGCGTTTCTGGCCTCACTGGCGACATCGTTCTTAATAACGGGGCGGTGTTAACCATGAATCAGGTTACGACCTTGGATGCTGGAACAGCGCTCAATCTTGCTAATAGCAACAGCGTGCTCAATATTAACACCACGGGTGCCTTCACACTTGGCAATGAATTGCTCGGTACAGGTACGGTTAACGTCAATACCGCCAATGGCGCTTTTGATTTTGCTAATACCGTTGGTACGGGTTTTGCTGGCACAGTGACTTTACAAGATACTCAATTCTCTTTGGCTGATACCAACGCAGCTACTTTAGCTGGAGCTTCACTAACCCTTAACTCGGGCAGTGTAACTACAGTGGGCGTGCCTAGTGTATCCAGTAATCCCAGCATACAGAATCTGGAAATCAACAATGACGCTGTTCTGACCTTTACCGCTGGCGCGCCCTTAGCCGAAGCAGAAAGTGTGTTAAATGTAAGTACATTTACGGCTAATGGTGGCGCTATTAATCTCAATACCGGGCTCGGATGGGATAACGTCAATCCTGTACCGACAGGCCTTTCCATTCTCGATCAAAACCGCGGTGTGGTGGGCTCTAAGCTAATCAATGCTACTAGTCCTTCAGTAGGTGCAGGTAACCTCACCTTACAGATCAATGGGGTTGCCATTGATTCGAGTACTGCGGTGACGGCGAACATTACTCAGGGAGCAGATACCGTTGCCATCGCAACCTATAACTACGCCTTGACGGACAGTGACACTTCCGGTGCCGCAGGGCTTTATCTGAATTACGGCTTAACCGAGTTGAATTTAGTATTCAATGGCGCCAATGCCTTGAAAGTTGCCACAGGCACTGACCCTACGTCTAATCGGGAACTCACAGCTTTGATTACCGGCACGGGTGACATCTTTTTTGATGCCACTAACGGCCCTTTAACGGTTTCCAATAACGACAATGATTATTCGGGAGCGACAACCATCAGTGCTGGCAACCTGATCTCTGGCGCTGATAATGTGCTTGGTGGCACGTCAACCTTGACCGTGAATACCGGGGCTACCTGGAATCTTGATAGGCACAGTCAAAATCTTAAAGTATTGGCGAATTCGGGAACCATTGACCTCGCACAAGGTGTGCTGAACATAAGCAATGGCGGTACTTCCGATTCCGTGGGTGGATTAACGGGTGCCGGTACCCTGAATGTCACCGGAGGCACACTGACCTTATCTGCTGATAATAATACGTTATCCGCCGCGACCAATATTGCTTCTGGGGCCACAGTCACACTCAACAGTACGGGTAATCTTGGCGTCAGCAGCCTGGTGGATGTGGGGGGTACCTTAAATTTCAACGGTGCGAATACCTTTGCCAATCAGTTTAGAGGTGCTGGCGTCATCAATACTAACGCCGCGGTGCAATTGACTGGCGCGAGTACTTTTGCAGGTACTCATAACGTTAATGCTGACGGTGCATTGACGGTAACGGCTGCCAATAATTTGGGTGATGCGGCGGCTACAGTGAACTTGCTGACGAACACTTCACAGCTAATTTTCAGCGGAGTGACAGATACAGTTGCCAACATGTTGACCGGAGTGACTGATTCCACCGTGTTGATTAATAACTCGGCCAATATGGCGCTCTCTGGTAATAACAGCGGGTTAAATGGCCTGATCAATATTGTCGGTACCAGCACCTTGAGTGTCAGTGACAACCAAAATCTGGGGGCGAGTGCGGTTGATATCGAAACGGGTAGCACCTTAATCTTTAATCAATTAACCGGCACATTAAATAATGTTCTCAGTGGTGCAGGGACGTGGGCGTTATCAGGCAGTAACGTGGATTTAATTAATACTAATGCCAATACTTTCCTCGGCACGGTCAGTATCAACAACAGCTCAACACTCAATATCGATAGCGCTAACTTGCTTAATACTGCCACCATCGTCGATATCGTGACGGGCAGCGACACCTTGAATATCAACAATAATGGTAATTTTATTTTTGATAATCAGCTAATTGGTACGGGCGTGATGAATGTTACCACGAACAATAACCAATTTAGTTTTGGTGCGAATATCGGCAATGGCTTTACGGGTACGGTCAACCTGTTCAATACCCAGTTCCTGCTTTCTGGTGATAACACCACAGGCAATACCAGCACTACGCTGAACTTAGATACAGGCAGCACCACCACAGTGGGAACAGGACCGCAATCCATCGGCGCGTTAACCTTTAATGGCGGCACCCTGGTTTATGACCAACTCATTGACAACAATGGAAAATTGACTGCAGCTGGCACCATCAATGCAACCTCAATTAATACCACAGGTGGCGGTACGGTGAGCGTGGCGCTACCGGCAAATGTGCAGCCTGATATTACCGGTCTTGGCGTATTAAGCCTGGATACCGGGGCGATCGTAGTGGGTTTAATCCAAGGTACTGCAACTGGAACGGGTCAAGAGTTGACCTTAACTGATGGCACCAATACACCCATTACCTCCACTTATAAGCAAGGAATTCTCAATCCCAATAGCACCGCAGTGGCAGCAATAGGCACCTTTGGTTTTGGTTTGACCACGGGAGAAGCGCTGGATGGGTTGTATATGAATTATGGCCTGTCTGTCTTGGATCTTTTGACAACGGCTAACGACGCTTTAGTACTGACAGGAGCTTTGGCGGATAACGGCACGGCGGCTAATGAACTCACTGCACAAATTATCGGTACCGGTGATTTGGCGGTGAACTCGCCTAACGATGGTTCCATCGTCGTGTTGTCTAATGACACCAACAGCTACACCGGCGCTACCTTGGTGCGTTCAGGTATTTTACAGCTAGGGTCTAATTCCGCGCTGGGTAATACCGGCAACTTAAGTATTAGCAATGGCGCAACAGTTGATTTAAGTACCTACACACAAAGTGTCGGCACACTGAACACAGAAGCCAACGCGCTGCTGGATATGGGCGAAGGTACTCTAACCGTTGGCAATGGCGGATTAAGTAACGGCATGTTGACTGGCAAGGGTGGCTTAGTACTCACGGGTGGAATATTAACACTGACGAGCAACAGCCCTGATTATCGCGGTATCACCGATATTAACGCAGGTGCTACAGCGTTATTGAAAGAAACCAAAGCGCTGGGTATTGGTGCGATTATTGTCGATGGCACTTTAAATCTCGATGATGCCGTTGGTGGTTTATATAACCCGCTATCCGGTTCTGGCAATACGCTACTGACCAATAACTCTGATGTTCTGTTAATGAATGATAACAGTAATTATAGCGGTACTTTCACGCTGGAATCAGACAATGCGATGACGGCAACCGAAGCTAAAAACTTTGGTGCGGCGTCGGTGAACAATAACGGCAATCTCATACTGAGCAATACGAGCTACTGGAATTTGACTACGCCGATTAGCGGCACGGGCGTGGTGACCAAGCAAGGTAACGGCATGGTATATATCGGTAGCAGCACTGTGACTGCCAATGCCACCGTGGTGCAGGCAGGGTCTTTGATCATTGGCACTGAGCCAGCTCTCATGAGCGCAGTCTTACCTGCGGCAAGTGGCCCGGTGGTATTAAATAGCGATGTCTTTGTACAGACCTATGGCACCTTCGGTGGTGATGGCACCGTAACTGGTAACCTTACCAATGAGGGGAATGTTCTGGTAGGCCGCAGTGCTAATGGCGTTGATTACGGCACCCTCACCGTTAATGGTGATTATATTGGTCAAGGCGGTAACCTGACCTTTGATAGCGTCCTGGCCGGCGATAACTCACCCACCGATAAACTAGTGATAGCGGGCGACACGTCGGGAACGGGGACCGTGGCGGTGAATAATATCGGCGGTCAAGGGGCACAAAACACGAACGGCATTGAAATCATCAGTGTTGGCGGCACCTCTGCCGCTACCTTTACCCTCAATGGCCGTGCGGTAGCTGGAGCTTTGGAATATTTCCTCTATCAAGGCACGACGGCTGACCCGACCAATGGCAACTGGTATCTGCGCTCGAACTATGTCCAACCGACTTATCGTCCAGAAGCGGGAGGCTATATCGCCAATATTGCGGCGGCCAATACTCTGTTTAACAGCCGCCTGGAAGACATGAGCGCCAGCAGTACCGCCAATGGCACGGACGATATGGATACCAGCCTGTGGTTACGTCAATCTATCTCACGCAACAAATTCAAGGATGCCAGCGGGCAGCTCTCCAATACCAGCAGTCGCTTTGTGACCCAGTTGGGTGGCGAAGTGTGGGATGGCCAGTTGACGGGTAAGGATTACGTGGGTGTAGGCGTGATGGCCGGTTATGCACGCTCTACCGGTACCACCGACGCCACGTCACTGACCTATAAGGCGGATAACAGCCTGACGGGTTACAGTATCGGTGTCTACGGCACCTGGTATCAGAATGCCGTCAAACATAACAGCCCTTATGTCCACACTTGGCTGCAGTACGAGTGGTTTGAAGGTTCAGTGAACGGTGATCTGCTCTCCAGTGAAAAATACCACCTGCGTGGTGTGAGCATGTCGGTGGAGGGGGGCTATCCGTTCCAGGTCTATCAGGTGGCTGACAACAGTGGCTATATCACGCCGCAAGCCCAGCTCACTCTCAACGGTGCGAAGATGAGTGATCTCACCGAGGACAACGGCACGTTGGTACAGCAGAGTGGACAGAATAATCTGCAAACGCGTTTGGGTGCCAAGTTCTCTAACGATACGCAATTAGGAGCGGATAAAGCGCATCCACAGATCCTGACCAGCTATCTGGAACTGAACTGGATCCACAACACCCGTCTGGCGGGTGTGACGATGGATGGCATGGAGATGCAACAGACTGGCAGCCGTCATCTGGTTGAAGTGAAACTCGGTGTCGAAGGTAAGGTCAACAACAACCTGAGTGTCTGGGGTAGCCTGACCAACCAGATTGGGCAACAGAGTTATGATGACAAAGCGGCGATGCTGGGGGTGAGGTATAAATTCTAAGGGCTTGATCTGTTTTCTTTAATGTCTTGATGTGATGGCAGGTGTGCGGGGAACCGCACACCTGTTATGACCTGATGAGGTGATACAGCAACCCATCCAGCACATGGGGAGACTCCCTGACCCGGCTGATCATTTTGGTATAAAATGGGCTGTATTAGTCTGATATATCCGTCATACTTGCCAGTTGCATGTGTGTCGGCTTTCCTCGCTCAGAAAGTATTATCTGCCAAATGACGCAGGATGATACGCAAGATAGTACATCTTACACGCCAACCAGGAATATCCTGACACTGAAGGCCAGAGATGTTGATGCTTTGAGGATGTAGGTTCAGAGATAAAACAATAAGGTCGCCCTGCTGTGAGCATACCGGGTATTCTGTCCAAAGGTACTGGTCAACGGAAACATTTATAGTGCGATGGACGCGCGCTTCTCAAGATTTTTCAATCGTTCTGGCCAAATAGCTGGACAATACACAACAAGAGGAAAAAGTATGCTAATCACCCCTTCACGTGGTCGTGTCTTTGCTCTGGCGCTGGGTTTGCTTGCCGCGAGCGTTGGTATGGCGCAAGCAGCCGATACGGTGCGCGTTGGCTCTAAAATTGATACCGAAGGCTCATTGCTCGGTAACATCATCGTACAGGTGCTGGAATCTAACGGCATTAAAACCACCAATAAGTTACAGCTTGGCACCACCAAAGTGTTGCGCGGCGCGATCACTGCCGGTGAAATTGACATCTATCCGGAATACACCGGCAACGGTGCGTTTTTCTTTTCTGATGAAAAAGACCCTGCATGGAGAAATGCGCAGGCCGGTTTTGAGAAAGTGAAAAAGCTGGATTATGACAAGAACAAAATTGTCTGGTTGGATGCCGCGCCGGCCAATAACACCTGGACCATTGCTATCCGTCAGGACCTGGCGGATGCCAATCATCTGAAAACAATGGCCGATCTGGGCAAGTGGATCAACGCTGGCGGCAAGTTCAAGCTGGCGGCATCAGCTGAATTCATCGAGCGTTCGGATGCCCTACCCGCGTTCCAGGATGCCTACGGCTTTAAGCTGAACCAGGATCAGTTGCTGTCGTTGGCCGGTGGTGATACTGCGGTGACCATCAAGGCGGCGGCGGAGCAAACCTCCGGTGTGAACGCGGCGATGGCCTACGGGACCGACGGCCCGGTAGCAGCGCTGGGGCTGCAAACGCTGGAAGATCCAAAGGGAGTGCAGCCGATTTACGCGCCAGCACCGATTATTCGTGAAGCAACGCTTAAACAGCATGCCAACATCGCTGAATTACTAAAACCGGTATTCGCTTCACTGGACGGTCCGACGCTGCAAAAACTCAATGCGCAGATCGCGGTGGAAGGTCAGGACGCCAAACAGGTTGCGGCGGCTTACCTTAAAGAGAAAGGTTTGGTGAAGGGATAACATCTCTGGCCCCCAATGGGGGCCGACATGGAGCCGGAGAGTTTCTTTGATTATTGCCGTAAAAAACCGCGTATTACTGACACTGTTTATTCTGTTGCTGCTGGCTGCATTTGGGCTGCCGTTTCTCAGTTATGCCCCCAATCGCCTGTTATCAGGCAAAAGTATTTCCCTGATGTCCCTATTGCACGGTCCGCCGCTGTGGCTGTTGGCGCCCCTGTTGCTACTGGCGGCTCTCAGCCTATTGGCACCGCTCAGGCGCAATGCGTTATTAACCGTGCTGGCGGCTTCGACGCTGCTGACGCTCACCTTGTGGATAAGCGGCCATGCCGCCCTGCAGTTGGCACAACAAGGTTCCAAACTGGCGCGCACTTCCTTGGGGAGCGGTTGTTGGCTGATGCTAGCGCTGAGCCTGCTGATGGCTGCCGACGCCATCGCTCGCATTACCTCCTCCCATTTATGGCGTATGCTCAGCAACCTGTTGGTGATATTGCCTGCACTGGTGCTGTTGTTCAGCCATCAGTTGGATCAACTCTCATTGTTGAAAGAGTATTACAACCGGCAAGATGTGTTTGATGCCGCGCTGTTACAGCACCTGACGATCCTATTGGCGACGCTGGTGCCGACATTATTGATTGGTGTGCCGCTCGGGGTGTTGTGTTTTCGCTCTGCACGCTGGCAGAGGCCTATATTCTCCACACTGAATATTATCCAGACAGTTCCGTCGATAGCCTTGTTTGGCCTGTTGATCGCGCCTTTGGCGGGTTTGGCGAAAGCATTTCCTTGGCTGGCAGAACATGGCATCAGTGGCATTGGTATGGCACCGGCAATTTTTGCGTTGGTGCTGTATGCCCTGTTGCCGCTGGTACGCAGTGTTGTCGCTGGGTTGCAAACTGTGCCAGCCAGCGTGATCGAATCCGCCTGTGGCATGGGGATGACGCGTGGGCAGGTTTTCTTCTGCGTACAGTTACCGCTGGCGTTGCCGTTGTTCCTGACCGGCGTGCGTATTCTTGCGGTGCAGACCGTCGGCATGGCGGTGGTCGCGGCGCTGATTGGTGCCGGAGGTTTTGGCGCTATTGTGTTCCAGGGCCTGCTCAGTAGCGCACTGGATTTGGTGCTGCTGGGGGTTATTCCGGTGATCGTGATGGCGGTAATCGTCGATTCACTGTTCAAGTTTATGGTTTCAATTTTGGAAGTGTCACGCCGATGATTCAGTTTAATCAGGTCAGCAAGATTTTTCAGGGTAAGCCCGCGGTGGACGATCTTACATTGCAGATTGCCAAGGGTGAATTTGCCGTACTGATCGGCACCTCTGGTTCAGGCAAGTCCACAACGTTAAAAATGATCAACCGACTGATCGAACACGATCAGGGAAAAATTTTCTTTGCCGGTGAAGAGATTCAGAAATTTAAACCGCAGGATCTGCGCCGCCGAATGGGTTATGCGATCCAGTCGGTTGGTCTGTTTCCGCATTGGACAGTGGAGGAAAATATTGCCACGGTGCCACAACTGCTGAAATGGCCACGCGCACGAATTCGCGATCGGGTGACTGAATTACTGGAGCTGTTACATCTGGAAGCGGATTTGTTCCGTCATCGTTATCCGTACCAGCTTTCCGGTGGGCAGCAGCAGCGGGTTGGGGTTGCACGCGCATTGGCTGCTGACCCAGAGGTGTTGTTGATGGATGAACCCTTTGGCGCACTTGATCCGGTGACACGTGCGGCGTTGCAAACCGAGATTTCACGTATTCATCATCTCTCCGGGCGCACCATTGTGTTGGTGACTCATGATATTGACGAAGCATTGGCCCTGGCGGACCGTATCGTGTTGCTCGACCAAGGCCGCATTGTGCAGCAGGGCACACCGCTGGAGCTATTAACCGTACCGGCCAACGATTTTGTGCGTGATTTCTTTGGCCGCAGCGATCGCGGTATCAAACTCTTGTCGTTGAGCACCGTGGCTAAGCGGGTACGCCCTGGCCATGCGGAAGGGGAACCCATCACCGCCGCCATGAGTCTGCGCGAAGCACTGTCAGTGTTTGTGGCCCGGGGCTGTGAATGCTTACCGGTGATTGGCGAACAAGGCGAGGCGCTTGGCGTGTTGTATTTCAGTGATTTGATTAGCCAAAAGGCATTGTCATGAACCTGTCATCGGTCTTGCGCTGGCTACGCGATCCACTGCCCTGGACCTTTGCCCTGCTGCTGGCATTGGTGTTTGGCATGAATCATCTACAGGGTCTGTTTGCCGCCTGGTTCCCGGATCTGGATCGGCCTGTATATCAGCAAGACAGTTTTATCTCACTGGTATGGGCACACCTGTTGTTAGTGGCGGTCTCCAGCATGATTGCTGTGGTGATTGGTGTGGCCGCTGGGGTTGGCGTGACACGCCGTGCAGGTAAAGAGTTCCGTTCGCTGGTGGAGACCGTTGTGGCGGTTGGCCAGACCTTTCCGCCGATTGCGGTGTTAGCGGTCGCGGTACCGGTTATGGGGTTTAGCGAAAAACCGGCAATTATTGCGCTGGTACTGTACGGTTTGTTGCCAATCCTGCAGGGTACGTTGGCGGGCATTGAATCGGTACCCAGTGCCATCCGCGAAATTGCGCAAGGAGTCGGGATGAGTGCTAGGCAGATCCTGTGGCGTGTTGAACTCCCCCTGGCGGCTCCGGTGATTGTTGCCGGTATCCGCACTTCGGTGATCATTAATATCGGCACGGCGGCGATCGCCTCCACCGTTGGCACTAAAACGCTTGGTTCGCCGATTATTATTGGCCTTAGCGGCTTTAATACTGCCTATGTGATCCAGGGTGCCGTGGTGGTAGCCCTATTGGCGATCATCACCGATATGCTGTTTGAGCGCTGGGTGCGACATCTCACCGCCTGGAGTCAACAGACTCTAACGGTTTCTGCTGCCGAGTAAGGAAAACATGATGCAGGTATCTTTGCCAATGTACGCAGGGTTCCACCAGGTGCTGGTACGGTCAGTAAGGTCAACAGACAGGCTCCCCTCATTCAAGGAGGAGAAGCCATAGATTACGTTAGTAAAGGCCCAAAATCTTCCACCATGCCAGACCGACAGTTAACAACACCACCTGATTGACCACGCTACAAACAAACCCGGTACTCCACCAGGTGGCGGTGGGAACATAGCCAGGGGCAAATAAAATTGGCCCGCGTGCATGGGTGTATTGTGTCAAAGAGCATGAGAAGCTACTGGAAAATGCCAACATCAGAGCCATTGGCATACTTGGGATCCCCAGTTGGATACCTAACGTGAGGAAAACTGAGTATAGCGCGACAATTTGCGCATTCCCGCTAGCAAAGAAATAGTGTGCATACAGATACACCGCATTCAATACCACCAATAGCACTATCCAGTTACTGTTACCTGCCAGGCCGCTCACTTCCTGGCCGACCGTGTTGCCAAACCATGACATAAAGCCCAAGTCTTTCAATTGATCTGCCATCATTAATAGCGCAGCAAACCAGATCAACGTATCCCAAGCCCCTTTTTCAGAAATCACATCTTTCCAGCTTAATACACCACTCAGTAACAGCAGGGATAAACCAATAAATGCCCCAGTGGTTGGGTCGATGTTTAACACTTTGTAAAAAATCCACAGAACAAGCAACACAACAACCGTGCCTGCCATCATCCACTCTGGTTTTGACATTCCCCCCATTTCTGCCAGCTGTTGTTTAGCCAACTTTGGAGCATCAGGCGTGTGTTTAATTTCGGGTCTGGCAGTAAAAAAGTAGATAACCAGCGGGATAAGGATAAAAGAAACCAGGCAAGGGACCACCGCAGCCACTAACCAACCGGTCCAGGTCAAAGTAATATTTTCATTCGCGGCTAGTTTTACAATCAATAAGTTACCGGTAAAGGCAGTCATAAACATGGCGGAAGTAACATCGTTGATATTCCCCATGCAAGTCACCAGAAAAGTGCCTATTTTTTTACGTGAAGCATCATCTGGCCGGGATTCAAAGCTACGTGCCAATGAGTCTGCGACGGGATAAAGAACCCCACCACAACGAGCCGTATTGCTCGGCATAGCAGGAGCCAGAATCAAGTCAGCCAATGCCAAACCATAAGCTAAGCCTAAGGTTCTTTTCCCTAACAGGGTAATCAGTATCAGGGAAATTCTACGCCCAAGGCCGGTTTTAATGAATCCTCGCGCGATAAGAAACGCCACAACAATCAACCAGATTGTTGAGTTATTCATATTTCTTAAGCCGGTTTTAATCGCATCGGCGGCGGTGGCATCTCCACCGGCATTGAGGACAACATAAACGGTGATCGCAATGATGCCAACAGCACCAATCGGTAGCACATTAATAACAATGCTGATGATCGTAGCAACAAATAATACCAGAGAATGCCAGGCGGCCAACTTCAGCCCTTCAGGTGGCGCGATATTCCAGAATATTAATGCCAGAACGATGATGATAGTTAAAGGCAACCATTTAACATTACTTACCATAATAACACTCCTATTTGTTACAATAGCGCAGCATTTATTTTTCTACTCAGTTAATAACCTAGCAAGTATGACTTGCGGCAGGAAATAATATAAAAATATATATGGTTCTATTTTTTGATTTTATTATTTTATACCCGTCATATATCAAGGCTCTTAACAAAGAGAATAAACCGGAGGGCGATCTTATGCTTTCTTCTCATCTCTGCTGTCAGATAGCAACTTGTCCAGAATATCACTTTCCGATCACCAACTGGGCCAGTTCACCATTCTGGTTATGCATTGCAGTGATGGCATCGGTCAGTTGAGGGAAGCCAGGGTTCGGTAAAGCAAAAGGTAAATGCTTTTCTTGCCCTGGTGCGAAAAAGCTTTGTGCATGCAGGTGACGTGGTCAAGCCGTGGTCAAATCCGTTCCTGACCAGCTTGCGCTTCCCCCGCCACCTAACTCCATCCGTCAGAGCCCCGCTCCTTGGGGTAAGCCGCAGGCAGTGTTCAAAACGCGATGCGTTTTGTCCTGCAACTTCATTGAGCTTGGGTATATAATCGCACAAATTATTCAACGAATTTGGAAACCAAGATGACAAAGCTCACCTTACAAGAGCAGTTGCTAAAAGCGGGATTAGTGACCAGCAAAAAAGTGGCCAAAGTCCAAAGAACAGCTAAAAAGTCACGAGTTCAGGCTCGTGAGGCAAGAGAAGCGGTAGAAGAAAACAAAAAAGCACAACTTGAGCGTGATAAACAGCTTAGCGAACAACAAAAACAAGCTGCGTTGTCGAAAGAATATAAAGCTCAGGTGAAGCAACTGATTGAAATGAACAGAATCGTCATTTCAAAAGGCGATATTGATTTCAACTTCACAGATAATAATTTGATTAAAAAAGTGGCAGTGGATAAGCCAACCCAAGCTCAGTTGATCAATGGCCGCCTCGCCATTGCTCGTTTGGTGGTTGATAGCAGTGGTGGCAGTGAATACGCCATCATCCCCGCCAGCGTCGCTGATAAAATTGCGCAGCGAGATGCCAACAGTATTGTATTAAACAGTGCGCTAAGTCAGGAAGAGCAAGATGAAGACGATCCGTATGCCGATTTTAAAGTACCCGACGATTTAATGTGGTAATTAATTTTGTGGATGCGGATGGTGAAAAGCCCCAAGGGGCTTTTCATTAACTTTATTTTTCATAAGGTTACTACTTTTCTTGAACTATCAGGGTATAAACTCACCACTATTTAAGGAAAGGCTAAAGGGCAACCAACCACCTGGAGGGTCCCATTCGCCATCACCGTAAATAATACCATCACTTATATTGCCAATTATCACCCCGTCGATACCACACATTTGTGATTTCCAAATAATACCGTCTACAACATTAACTAAAAAAACATAACAGAACGTTGTCACCAAGAAGTTTTCACTAAGTTTAATGTTTAAACAGTCTGGAACAGAATAGATATGCCAAACAAAATCATTAAGGTATAAGCTTCTGAATTTTTGGGATGCTATTTCAAAAATATGGATATGTTGGCCTAGCATAATAGCCAAATATTGCTCATTGCATAAAAGCCCGCTGAAACAACTATCTAAAAGACAACCCTCTTTATCAATTTCAATAAAAACATGCAGCAACATAATGGGGACATTATTTTCATAGACCAGCACTCTTGCTCTTTCATCAGCACGAAGGGGAAAGGGATTAACATCAACTTCAGAAAGCGAATATTCATGGTCCCACTCATCCTGATCTTTGTCTAAGAATCTAGCGCTATATCGCAAAGTAATACCCTCATAATTATTTTTATCATACAGGCAGAGTGTAAACGGATGCTCAACTGATTTGAAGATGATCCAAACAGAACAAAATCAAATAGGTTTCATGGTTATGACCATAGACTTTACACCAGAAGGCAGAAAAACCCGCTCCTCGCTCTTAACTGACTGTCAGATTTAACAGCACCTTACAGCAGAACACTTCATGCACTCCCCAGTCGGTGAGTTGGTCGAAAATTCAGTTGTTCGGTAAAGCCGAACAACTGCCAGCGATTGAAAAAAATATCAACTGCAATATGTAGAATGATTGCACTACAAATGTAGTGCAGTATAATGCATTACATTTGTAATGAAAGAGGAAAAAAAATGAGCACCATACAAATCCGTGTAGATGAGGAATTAAAAAGGAATGCATATTATGTGTTTGAAAAACTTAACCTTTCCCCATCCGATGCATTACGGTTATTTCTGCGTTATGTCGCTGAGCATGAAAAGCTGCCGTTTGCTGAGGTGTCTGTGATAGTGGGTGAGCAAGATGAAGATGCCGATATTCTGGCCGTGGTTCGTGAACGCTTGAAAACTCCAACCAAACGTATAAGGGTAGATCTTGATGATATTTAATATCGAGTTTGACGAACGTGCATTAAGGGAGTGGCATAAACTCGATAAAACTATCCGTGAACAGTTCAAAAAAAAGTTACGAAAACTACAGACTAATCCCCATATAGTGTCTGCGCGCTTACATGGTGATCTTGCTAACTGTTATAAAATTAAGCTGCGTGCATCGGGTTATCGTTTAATTTATCAGGTAATTGATAACGAAATTGTGATCTGGATTATAGCCATTGGCAAGCGAGAAGATGAGAAGGCTTACACCACTGCTGTCATGCGTAGCCGATGATAAAAATGTGTACCCGTCTCGCGGTTCGTAATGAGTTTCAATGTGGATTTTTGGCATACTAAGCGGATAGGAAATTGTAAGTTAGATTAAAGTGGCTGCGGCATGACAGATAAACATTTAACGCAATCCACAACGGATGGATTGGTCATGTTTGCTAGCGACGATAAAAAAGTACGCGTTAAACGCCGCTTTGAAAGCATTACCCCGTGATTATCCCTGACAATGGCCTGCGAGCTATATGGCAAAACTAAAACGATTATCAGCGAAAAATAAAGAATAGCGTGATAAAAGGTGAATTGATGGGAAATTCAGTTATTCGGTTTTACCGAACAACTGAAAAACACCATAAAACCAAGGTGATATTTTTGTCCGAGGAAGTGCAAGCCCCCCTCAAACGCCAAAATCATCACTCCCTGATATTAATAAAAGCCTTGCTTAAGGCCGCTCACCTTTTTGCAAGCGACTATTGATATCGGCAATCACTGGCAAAATATCTGCCAAGGTGTCGATAACATAGTGTGCGCCTGCTTGTTGCAGCTTCGCCTTGGCTGGTTCTCGCCGGGCGGTGATCGCCTGTTCACTCATGGCCTGATATTCCTCCCAAGTGGCGCCAAACTCATTGCCGGAAACCGCCAGCCCTACGGTCCACATACCAGCGTTGAGCCCTTCGGTAATACCCGGTACAGAATCATCCACCTTGATGCAACGATGCACGCCATCAATACCCAGCTCAATCACGTTGGCAAGTGCCATCCAGGGGCCAGGGCGACCGCCGGCTTTCAGGTCGTCGCTTGCCACCCAATAATCTGGCTTATATCCCTGTTCTGCGGCAGCAGGGACCAGTGCCTCCATCACTTGCCGCGGGTAGCCAGAGCAAGAACCGATGCGCATCCCCTGTTGTTGCAACATCGCCAGCACCGGTAATACCCCGGCAATAGGCGTGGCAAAATTGGTCACTGCCTCAATTTGCAGCGGCATAAAGGTGCGATAGAGGTGCTCCACCTCTTGGTCACTCATCGGGTGACCAAAACGTTCCTGCCAGCGGCTATCTACCGATGGCAAACGCCCTAAAGCGGTAATATGAGCGCGTTTTGCTAGTCCCATCGGCTGACGGGCTTCATCCAGGCTCACCGGGAAATCATAGGCGCGGGAAAAGGCTTCAACAAAGATGGAGGTAGGGGCAAAGGAACCGAAATCGACCACGGTGCCCGCCCAATCCAGGATCAGTGCTTGTACATCAGACATGGGAATACTCCTGTTCAACGGTGGTTTCAACCTGGCTCAATGCCAGATCAAGAATAGCAATGGCACGCGCAAGTTCGGCGCGGCTAATGGTGAGCGGTGGTGACAGTTGGATCACATTGCCCTGCGAAACTTTGAAACTGAGCCCAAGTGACAAGCAACGATAGAGCAGTTGTTCTGCCTCTTTGGTTGCTCGTTCACGGCTTTGCTGGTTACGCACCAGGTCAAGCGCCCACAGCAGGCCGGTCCCCCGTACTTGACCGATCAGCGGGTGACGGTGAGCCAACTTGGCTAACTCATCTGCCATAAAGTCCCCATCGGCAACCACTTTGGCGAGAAGCTGTTCCTCGCGGATCACCTCAATGGTCGCCAAGGCCGCAGCACAACCGATGGGGCTTTTCTCATGGGTATAGTGACCCAGGGAAATCGCCGCCGCCTGATTGAAACGATCACGGGTGATCAAGGCAGCAAAGGGCACGATGCCCCCGCCTAATCCCTTCCCCAGGCAGATGATATCAGGCTCAATACCAAAGTGTTCGAAGCTGAACCAGTGCCCGGTGCGCCCCAGGGCGTTGGGGATCTCATCAACAATCAACAACACACCATGGCGATCGCAAATCTCGCGGATGCGTTGCCAATACGCCTTGGAGGGCACCTGTACATCGGTATTGCGGATAGGTTCGGCAATAAAGGCACCGATCCCGCCCTCTTTTTCAATCACATATTCAAGGTAATCGGCGTAGTGCAGGTCTTCCCCTTCGCCACGATACCAAACCCCGCGATAGCGAGTCGGCGGTGGAATACGCTCCACTCCCGCCATCAGCGGCCCCATGCCAGCACGGAAGCAGGCCTCTCCGCCGACGGCAATAGCATCAAGGGAGGCACCGTGGAACGCATCCCACAAAGAAACCACTTTGCTGTTGCCGGTAATAAAGCGGGCCAGTTTGAGGGCTATCCCCACCACTTCGCTGCCACCAGGGGCAAACAGCACCCGGTTAAGGTCACCAGGGGCCAATTCAGCGAGGGTGCGGGCGCACTCGATAGCGATAGGGTGAGTATAACGCCGTGGCACAAATGGCAGTGATGCCAGTTGCTGTTGTACCCGTTTCACCACCTTGGGGTGGCCGTGCCCAAGTTGGTGCACGTTGTTACCATGAAAATCAAGATATTGCTTACCTGACTGGCTGGTGAGGAGCGCGCCTTCAGCAGCCGTCAGCACATCAAGGCAGGGCGTTGATAGCGCCTGATGGAGAAAGTAGCGGCTATCTTCAGCCAGGGACTCTTGAGTGGCTGCGCTTTGTTCGGCCCACCACTGCTCCCGGGCCGCACTTTGGTTGATATCCCCTTCCGTGTCCGCCCCACCAGCGGGTAGTATCAACGGGTGTTTCATGCGTTGGCTTCCAGCCAGTAGCTGGCTTGCTGTATCGCCGCCAATAACTGCTGAATTTGCTGTGGGGTGACATTGCCGATATTGCCGATGCGAAAACAATCCGCTTTCGAGACTTTGCCTGGATAGATCACAAACCCCTGTGCTTTGAGGCGCTGGTAAAAATCGACAAAACGGTAATCGGGATGAGCCGGGGAATAGAAGGCGGTGATAATCGGAGATTGCCACTCCTTGGGCAACAACGGTTCAAAACCGAGCGCCTGCATTCCGGCTACCAACGTGTGTTGGTTTTCCTGATAACGTTGATAGCGTGCGCTGACGCCGCCTTCTTCATCCAACTCGCGCAACGCCTGGGCAAAGGCTAATACTGTATGGGTCGGGGAGGTAAAACGCCATTTTCCCCCCTGTTGTTCCATGGTTTGCCACTGGGCATGAAGGTCAAGAGAGACTGAACGGGCTTTACCGGCACAAGCGGCCAAGGCGGCGCGACGGGCAATAACAAAACCAAAACCGGGTACGCCCTGAATGCACTTGTTGGCTGAGCTGATAAGAAACTCGACACCAAGATGGCCGATATCAAAAGGAATGCCGCCAAAGCTGCTCATTGCATCGAGGATCAGGCGGATCCCATGGCGTTGACAGAGGCTGGCGACCTGTTCCAAGGGGTTCAACATACCGGTGGTGGTTTCGCAGTGAACCATGGCCAGATGGCTGATTTCAGGGTGCCTTATCAACAGTTCCTCCAAATCCTGCACCTCTGGGCGGGCGGTTTCACCACAATCCAGCACCCGATGGTTCAGCCCCAGACATTGAGCCATCTCCACCATCCGGGCACCGTAGGCTCCGTTGTTGACAATCAGCACGCAGTCATCAGCACCCAATGCGGACCCCAGTACGCTCTCTACCACATAGCTGCCACTGCCTTGCAGTAATACCGCGCTGTAATCGTTGGCAAATTCCGGGCTGGTTGCCAGGCACACCAGTTCACGGCGGATGGGTTCCACCACGCCAAGATTATAGTCAGCATCCCAGGTACAGCTGTCTTGTAACATCGCCGCTCGCACGGAAGCCGTGGTGGAAAGAGGGCCCGGGGTCAACAACAGATAATCGACAGCCTCTTGGCTAGGGGGAATATGGGTCATCATTACGCTCTCTTTTGGTATAGACCAGAATAAAGCCATTGTGAGCAACTTATTCGACCAGGTCAAAGGGGGGGCCTATCGTGCAACAAAAAATTCATGTTTCACGCCCTTGATGAGATAAGCTCTCTGCTCCAGCTTTATTGATTATTACTGGTCTTGACCAACACCAAGGTTCATCATGACGAAACCGCAATACCTGCAAATCAAAGATGCTCTTATCACCCAGATCCAGGCCGGGGGATTGGTAGCCAATGACCGCCTCCCCTCGGAGCGGTTGTTGTGCGAACTCTATGGCACCACCCGGGTGACCATCCGCGAAGCATTAGTCCAGTTGGAGGCTAATGGCCTTATTTATCGGGAAGACCGCCGGGGCTGGTTCGTCACACCACCGCGCTTTCAACTCAAACCACGGCATACCTCCAATTTTCACCAGATAGTGCGTGAACAGGGCGGTGAACCGCGCACCGAATTGCTGGAAAAGGGCCGTAAAGCTGTTCCACCGTTTCTGCTTAATCGGCTGTTACTCAAGCCATTTGACAGTATCTTCCTGCTCAAGCGGCTGCGTTTTGCCAATGAGCGGGCAATCTGTTATTGCGAGAACTATTGCCTGCCTGAACGCGTACCGGGCCTGTTAGATCTCAACCTTAATGGCAGCTTGACTGAGCTTTACCAGAGCCATTACGGGTTACATTACGCCCGTATGCAGGTGACCTTTTACCCCACGGCGCTACCGGATGAGGTTGCCAGCCATTTAGGGGCCACGGCGGGGCTACCGGCACTTCGCTTGGAGAGACTTAACTTCGATCAGCATGGGCAGGTACTGGATTTTGACCTGGAGTATTGGCGTCACGACAGCCTGGAAATTGAGGTGGATACCCAAGATTAAACGCATCAAGTTGTCATATTGACGTCACGGGGGTGTCATAAAGATCCCCTAGTCTTTCTCCCATATCATCTGGTTTATACCAATTTTGCTGGAGAAAAAATGAAACCGATAACTTCTTTGCTCATCACCTCGCTAATTGCCGGTATCGCTGCACCGGCAGTGGCTAATACCGATCTGACCGTGTATACCGCCTTCGAGCCCGAGCAACTGGCTGAATTAAAAAGCGCTTTCGAGCAGCAACACCCGGATATAAATATTAAGTGGGTGCGCGATTCTACTGGGGTGGTTACGGCGCGCCTGTTGGCAGAAAAAGCGCAACCTAAAGCCGACGCAGTATGGGGGCTGGCCGCCACCAGCCTGATGCAACTCGATCAACAGCAAATGCTGGCAGGGTACGCCCCTAAAGGGTTGGAGAAACTGGATAGCCGTTTCCGTGACGACAAGGCACAACCTCACTGGGTTGGGCTGGATGCCTTTTTCAGCGCCATTTGCTTTAACGAGGTAGAGGCTAAAAAACAAGGGATCCCTGCCCCAGCAAGTTGGGCTGACCTCACTAAGCCTATCTACAAGGGTAAAGTGATCATGCCTAATCCCAGCTCTTCGGGTACTGGCTTCCTGAGCGTCGCAGGTTGGTTACAGACCATGGGGGAACAGCAAGGCTGGCAGTTTATGAATGACCTGCACCAGAATATCAGCCGTTATACCCATTCAGGTTCAGCGCCTTGTAAACTGGCGGCCAGCGGTGAAACGGTGGTCGGTATCTCGTTTGATTTCCCTGCTGCAAGCCTTAAGGCTAAAGGTGCCCCCATTGAAGTGATCTTCCCCAAAGAAGGCTCTGGTTGGGATATGGAAGCCGCCGCTATCATCAAAGGCACCAGCAAGTTGCAAGCCGCGCAGCAGTTGCTGGATTTCGCGGCAACAGAACAGGCTAACAGGCTGTATAACAAGTCGTTCGCTGTGGTTGCCATCCCACAGGTGGCACAAGCTCGGCCAGGTTACCCGGCTGATATCAACAGCCAGATGATCAAGAATGATTTTGCCTGGGCGGCCCGCGAGCGTGACAATATACTGACCCGCTGGAACTCTAACTTCTCTGGCAAGACTGAAGCTAAAAAATAAGTGGGTTGTTACCGCACAGGCTGACCATCGTCGGTCTGTGCTGGTTATCTTCCCCTTGGTTAGTCGCGCCTTAATCAGCTTGTCACTGTTTATTCATGGCATCGTCATATTTCAACGCTAATTTGGTATAGACCAAAAATAGCCGCGAGCCTTGCCATGACCCAGCCCTATCTGGATATCAAACACCTTAACAAACACTTCAAGGCCTTTCAGGCACTCAAAGATATCTCCCTGACCGTAAAGAAAGGGGAATTTGTCTGTTTTCTCGGCCCCTCCGGGTGTGGAAAAACCACCTTATTACGGGCTATCGCCGGGCTTGATCTGCCAGACAGCGGTGAAATCTGGCAAGGGGGGCGCGATATTTCACCGCTCCCTCCGCAGAAACGGGATTTTGGCATTGTATTCCAGTCTTATGCCCTGTTCCCTAATCTAACAGTGGCGGAGAACATTGCGTTTGGGTTACGAAATCAAGGGCTCGATAGTCAGGTAGTAAAACAGCGAGTGGACCACTGGCTCGCCTTGATTGGCCTTGGTGCGCAGTCGAATAAATATCCAAGCCAAATCTCAGGTGGTCAGCAACAGCGAGTGGCCTTAGCCAGGGCTTTGGCTTTATCACCGGGGTTATTGCTGCTTGATGAGCCCCTAAGTGCCCTCGATGCGCTGGTACGTACCCATCTGCGTAGTGAAATTCGTGCCCTGCAACAACGGTTGGGGATCACCACGATTATGGTGACTCACGATCAGGAAGAAGCACTCACTATGGCGGACCGCATTGTGGTGATGGAACATGGCACCATTGTGCAAGTCGGGACGCCGCAGGAGATCTACCATCATCCCGCAAGCCGTTTTGTTGCCAGCTTTGTTGGCAGTATGAACTTTCTCGATACGCAGGTACTCAATGCTCAGCAGGTGCGTCTTAACGAGCAGCCGCTGCCGCTGACCAATCATGCCGCTGCAGGCAGTACGTTGCAGGTGGCTATCCGCCCTGAAGCTATCAGCCTGGCAGCACCAGCGCAGCAAGGGCTACAAGCCAGGATTGAGCAAGTGGAGTTTCTCGGTGCTGCCCAGCGGTTGATCTGCCTGGCCGATACGCTAATGGGCCCCCAGCGGCTGCTGGTACAACTCTCTAACCATGAAGGTCAAGACTGGCGCAGCGGCATGGCGTGCTCTCTGCACTGGCCCACCAGTGCTATGCAACCTTTTTATGGGAAAGCCGCATGACACAGCATCTTGTTACCACCGTTCCTCGTTATTCAATCTGGCAACGGTTATTGGGTAGTTGGAGCCGCGATAAGGGCCTACAGTTGATTCTGTTGCTACTGGGGATTGCCTTGTTCGCAGGTGGGCTGCTGTTCCCGGTGCTCGCCATGCTGCAAAAAAGCCTGCAAGACAGTGACGGTAGCTGGGTCGGCTTTGCCAACTTCCGTCATTATCTTTCCACCCCATCGCTAGGGCGTACCATCAGTAATACCCTTTCGCTTGGCTTGAGCATTACGCTATTGGTGGTCACTGTCGCCTTTGGTTATGCCTATGCGCTGACCCGTACTTGCATGCCTGGGAAATCCCTGTTCCGCTTGATTGCCCTTATTCCTCTCCTGATGCCCTCATTGTTACCGGCTATCAGTCTGGTTTACTGGTTTGGTAACCAGGGGATTGCCAAAGGGTTACTGGGTGATGCGAGTATCTATGGCCCCATTGGTATCGTGATGGGCCTCAGTTTTTGGTGCTTTCCTCATGCCTTGATGATTCTTATTACCGCTCTCAGTCATAGTGATGCACGCCTTTACGAGGCGGCCAAGGTGCTCGGTAGCCCTGCCTGGCGAACCTTTTTCACCGTGACGTTGCCCGCTGCTCGCTATGGTTTGCTCAGTGCGGCGATTGCCGTTTTCACGCTCACTATCTGTGACTTCGGGGTGGCGAAAGTTATCGGCGGGCAGTTTAGTGTGTTGGCGACGGATATCTATATCCAGGTTGTTGGGCTGCAAAACTTTTCACTGGGTGCGGTGACCAGCGTCATCCTTTTGCTGCCAGCACTATTGAGCTTTGCCCTGGAGCACCGGGTGCGCAGTAAGATGCAGGAACAGAGTAATAGCCGGTCAGTTCCCTATCAACCAGCACCACATCGCTTGCGGGACTTGCTGGCTCTGCTTTGGTGCAGCCTGTGGACGCTGCTGTTTTTCGCCCTGGTGGGGATGGCCATCTATGGATCGCTGGTACAGTTCTGGCCTTATAAACTCAATTTGACGTTAGATCACTACGCCTTTAACAGTAATAGTGTTTATGGCTGGCAACCCTTTATCAATACGCTAAAACTGGGGGCGCTCACGGCCATCAGTGGAACGGTTATCATCATGGTCATCGCCTGGGTGCAAGAGAAAGGGCAATATTTCGCCCCGTTGCGCCACCTCATCCACCTGCTTGCCATGCTTTCGCTGGCAGTACCCGGGCTGGTGCTGGGGTTGGGCTATATCTTCTTTTTTAACCGTGCTGACAGTTTGCTAAGTGCTCTATACGGTACCTTACCGTTGATGGTGCTCTCTTGTGTGATCCACTACTACACGGTGGGCCATATGACCGCGCTGACCAGCCTGAAGCAGTTACCGAAAGAGCTGGAACTGGTTGCCATCTCTTTGCGTATTTCGCAGTGGAAAACATTCTGGCGGATCACCCTGCCAGCCTCACTGCCTGCTTTATTGGAAATTTTCATCTACTTGTTTGTCAACGCCATGACCACCACCTCGGCGGTGATCTTCCTCTACTCCAGCGACACGGTGTTGGCTTCGGTTGCGGTGCTAAATATGGAAGATTCCGGGGATACCGCCACCGCTGCCGCCATGGCAACGTTAATCTTGCTGGCCGCCGCTACGGTTAAGCTTATTCAGCTTGGCCTCAGCCGTGCACTGTTGGAAAGAACTCAGCGCTGGCGCCAGAGATAAAAGATAAAAGATCCGCGAGAGTGAGGCCCCCTCTCGCGGCATCGGCGGGAAAGGCATCAACGGTAAGACTAAACTAACCTCCTTTATCGGGTAATACGCGCAATAAAGCACACATTATGCTTAACCAATAAAAAACGGCAGTGGTAGGCTTGGCACGTGTTTTTAGCAAAACCCGAATAACCCGACTTCATGCGGTAGAAACGTTTGAGCATCGCCAAAATTTTTGCAGCTTGATTGGCGACGGGTGTAGATAAGGAATATTTAAGATGAAAGAAGTATACAAAGGAATGACTCGCGAGCAATTAGACGCTGCATACAATAATACTAAAGCCGTTAAAAACTTTGCCGAGCTATTAGGTGAGTTTCAGGCCAGAAGCAAAAAATTATATTCAGAAAAGAGCTCACAAAGAAACATACCTTATCACTCATCCCCAAGAACCACCTTCGACTACTTCCCTGCTGACAAAAAAGGGTGCCCTACCTTTATTTTTATCCACGGCGGCTATTGGCAGAACTGTAACAAAGAGGATTTTGCCTTTATTGCCAACGGCATTTTAAATGCAGGGATTAATGTTATTCTCGCCGAATACACTTTAGCGCCCGATGCATCAATGACACAAATAGTTAGCGAGATTGGCCTACTCTTAGATTACCTCCATCAGCATCGTGCTGAATTTAATATTACCCAAGGTAAAGTCTGTCTTGGTGGCCATTCCGCTGGCGGCCATTTAACCGCTATTCACCGCAGCCACCCGCTGATTTCACATTCCATGCCAATCAGCGCGTTGATTGATTTACAACCTATCAGCCTGTGCTGGTTGAATGAGAAACTAGCATTAATCGGTGAAGAGATAGAGAAATACAGCCCCATCAATAAACTCGCCCAAGGTGGACCAACCGCTGTTCATGTTGGTGGTGGGGAGTTACCTGAGCTGATAAGGCATTCTCAAGAGCTCTATGCCGGGCTTAAGGCTATTGGGTGTGATGTCACCTATCAAGAAGTGGGTCACGATGACCATTTTACTCAGTTGTATGAATTTGAACACGCGGATGGTCTGTTGGTTAACTCATTGCAGACGTTGTTCGAAAAAGCCTGACCGATGATTTTATTAAATAAATAGGAATATTGACTGACGCCGGATAAAAAAAGCCCCGCCATTACGACGGGGAAAATAGGGATGGTATTATGGCAAGGAAAAACAGGGTTTACTCAGTCGTACTCTACTTCTGGGCAGAAGTTCCTTGTAAACCAGAAATATGCTGCATACGTTGCTGATGTTTCTGGTCTAAAACATTTTTTTGCTCTGGTGTCAGCAGGTTATACATTTGGTTGCGTATCCGGGCCAATTCGACCTGGTGTTTTACCTGCTGATGAACCATCTTTTCCGCCTGGTCGTGCACGGCGGCTTCATCAAATTTATTTGCCGTCACCAGTTTATACATGGTGTCTATTTCTACTACATTAACCCCTGGCGGGTCGTCATGACCCTGGCGCATTAAGTCGCGCATTTGCTGGCGTTGCTGTTCAGTAAGGTCAACGCCATCAAATATGTGATTCTGACCTGAGGTTCCAAGTAAAAAGTCATCAACATAAGGCAGGTCAGTTTTCGGTGCAGCAAAAGCAGGAGTGCTAGAACCTATCACTAGCATTGATGCCATAACCACTGCGCCTACCTTAAACATTTGAGCTCCTCGCGCTTTCTGACTTTGCGAATCAACGAAGAGCAGTGTATCGCCGTACCTGCAAACATGCGTCAGTGCATGTAAAACTACGTAAAGTCATGGAATGCCAGCAGTTGATAGCGTATTTTGCCTTTGGAGGTAAAGCACAATGAATAAAATTCTGTTAGTTGACGACGACCGCGAGTTAACCTCGCTACTGAAAGAACTGCTCGAAATGGAAGGGTTTAACATTGTCGTCGCTTACGACGGTGAACAGGCGTTGTCGCTGCTAGACAGCTCCATCGATCTGCTGTTGCTCGATATCATGATGCCGAAGAAAAACGGTATCGATACCTTGAAAGAGCTGCGCCAGAATCACCAGACGCCCGTGATCATGCTGACAGCACGCGGTAGTGAACTGGATCGGGTTCTTGGCCTGGAACTGGGGGCGGATGACTATCTGCCGAAACCGTTTAATGACCGCGAACTGCTTGCTCGTATCCGGGCTATTCTGCGCCGTTCCAACTGGAACGAACAGCAGCAGACTATGGATAACGGTGCCCCTACGCTGGATGTAGATGGCCTGCAACTCAACCCAGGTCGCCAAGAAGCCAGTTTTGATGGGCATGAGTTGGAGCTGACGGGTACCGAATTTACCTTACTCTATTTGCTGGCAAAGCATCTTGGGCAGGTGGTTTCCCGCGAGTTACTCAGCCAGGAAGTGCTGGGTAAACGTTTGACACCCTTTGATCGCGCGATTGATATGCACATCTCCAACTTACGGCGTAAATTGCCGAACCGTAAAGATGGTCATCCTTGGTTCAAAACCTTGCGTGGTCGCGGTTATTTGATGGTATCTGCTACATGATTAATAGTTTGACGGCACGCATCTTCGCTATTTTCTGGTTCACATTAGCGTTGGTGCTGATGCTGGTGTTGATGGTGCCCAAACTTGATTCACGCCAAATGACCTCATTGCTAGACAGCGAACAGCGGCAAGGGGTGATGCTGGAGCAGCACGTCGAGGCTGAGCTGCAAAACGATCCGCCCAATGACTTGATGTGGTGGCGGCGGCTGTTTCGTGCCATCGAGAAATGGGCTCCACCGGGCCAGCGCCTGCTGCTGGTCACCAGCGAAGGGCGAGTGATTGGCGCACAGCGTAATGAGATGCAGGTGGTGCGCAATTTCATCGGTCAATCAGATAACTCAGACCAACCGAAAAAGAAAAAGTATGGCCGAGTAGAGTTAGTCGGTCCTTTCTCGATTAGTGATGGTGAAGATAATTACCAGTTGTACTTGATCAGGCCCGCCAACAGCCCGCAATCAGATTTTATTAATCTGCTGTTTGATAGGCCATTAATGATGCTGATTTTCACCATGCTGATCAGCGCCCCGCTATTGCTCTGGTTGTCTTGGAGCCTGGCTAAACCTGCGCGCAAGTTGAAAAATGCTGCCGATGATGTGGCTCACGGCAACCTGAAGCAGCACCCGGAACTGGAGTCCGGGCCACAAGAGTTCCTGGCCACCGGAGCCAGTTTTAACCAGATGGTGAGCGCGCTCGAAAGAATGATGACTGCCCAGCAACGGCTGATTTCTGATATTTCCCACGAATTGCGCACCCCATTAACCCGTCTACAGTTGGCAACCGCGTTAATGCGCCGCCGCCACGGTGAAGGGCATGAGCTTGCACGGATTGAAATGGAAGCCCAACGCCTGGATTCAATGATTAACGATTTACTGCAGTTATCTCGTGGGCAGCAAAAGAGCGAACTGGCACGCGAACTAGTGAAAGCCAATCAATTGTGGGCCGAGGTGCTGGATAACGCCTGTTTTGAAGCCGAACAGATGGGGAAACAACTGACTGTCACCGCACCCCCAGGCCCCTGGACCTTCTATGGCAACCCTGCGGCGCTGGATAGTGCATTGGAAAATATTGTTCGCAATGCCTTACGTTATTCTCATACGCAGATCGCCGTGGCATTTAGTGTTGATAATCAGGGTATTACTATCGTGGTCGATGATGATGGCCCCGGTGTCAGCCCGGAAGAGCGTGAACATATTTTCCGGCCATTTTACCGCACCGATGAAGCCCGTGACCGTCAATCCGGTGGATCTGGTCTCGGTTTGGCCATTGTGGAAGCCGCCGTCAATCAGCATCGTGGCTGGATCAAAGCAGAAGACAGTCCGTTGGGTGGGTTGCGCTTGGTATTATGGCTGCCATTACATCAGCGTTAATCGCCAGCGTTACAAGATTTTGTTATTCTGCTCGCCTCGTCGTGAGAGGCTTTTGACATGCTGAATATCGTTTTATTTGAACCCGAAATTCCACCTAATACCGGCAATATTATCCGTCTGTGTGCTAATACCGGTTTCCAACTGCATCTGATCGAGCCGATGGGGTTCCCTTGGGATGATAAACGCCTACGCCGAGCCGGGCTGGATTACCATGAATTTGTCAGCATCAAGCGCCATGCCGATTATGCGACTTTCCTCGCCAGCGAAAACCCCCAGCGGCTCTTCGCGCTGACCACTAAAGGCACACCAGCACACAGTGCGGTCAGCTACCAGGCTGGGGATTATCTGCTATTTGGCCCAGAAACCCGCGGCCTGCCCGCCAGTATTCTGGATGAGCTACCTGCACAACAGAAAATTCGTATCCCCATGCTGGCCCAGAGCCGTAGTATGAACCTGTCAAACGCTGTCTCGGTGGTGGTTTATGAAGCCTGGCGCCAATTGGACTACGCAGGTGCACTACTCAAAGAGTAGCGCGTACAGTTGATATTACGCGAGAGTGGTGTTCAAAAGTGCACCGTGCTTTTAGCCGGCAACTTGATTTCACTGGGGTATATACCCAAGTTCAAAGAAATTGCAGGTAGACGGCAAGCGCTGGTCCGCAGGGTGAACCTCATGGAAGAGGTTTATTAACCCCGATAAGCTTACATGGGTAAATGATTCGGGTGAGCGAGCGTAGCCAACGCAGCGCCGCTGCCAACAACTCGAATTATTTAGTGTATAGCGCTAGATCCCGTCGCCATATTCAAATCCGTTATTGTCGCCATTGAAGTACTGGTCCATATCCATGGAGGGAGTATCACTTTCCGGGCGACCAACAATACGTGCGGGAACGCCAGCAACAGTGGTATGTGGCGGAACCGGCTGTAATACCACCGAACCCGCACCAATTTTTGCCCCTTTGCCGACTTCAATGTTGCCGAGGATTTTAGCCCCCGCGCCAATCATCACCCCTTCACGGATTTTCGGATGGCGATCACCCCCGGTTTTGCCTGTCCCACCCAGCGTCACCGACTGCAGAATAGAGACGTTATTCTCCACCACGGCGGTTTCACCAATCACAATGCCGGTGGCATGGTCGAGCATAATGCCGCAACCAATGTTGGCGGCCGGGTGTATATCGACACAAAAAGCGACGGAGATTTGGTTTTGCAGATAAATGGCTAAAGCCTGGCGGCCTTGCTTCCATAGCCAATGACCAATACGGTAAGCCTGCAAGGCATGGAAACCTTTCAGATAGAGCAATGGCGTTGAGTATTTATCCACAGCAGGGTCACGCAAGCGTACCGCCAGAATATCGCGGGCGGCGGAAACAATCATCTGTGCATCAGAACGGTAGGCATCTTCCACCACTTCACGCACGGCAATCGCTGGCATGATGGGGTTAGCCAATTTATTGGCCAGAATATAACTCAGTGCACTGCCCAGATTTTCATGCTTGAGCAAGGTCGCATGAAAAAAGCTGGCCAACATCGGTTCACATTCAGCCAATGCCCTCGCTTCTGATTTAATATTGTTCCACACCTGTGCTAACTCTTCTGACGACATCCCTTTTTCTCCGCCTCAAATTCTCCGCCTCAAAAAAAACAGCCTTTCGCCATCACTTCAGCACCCGAGCAATACCTCGGGGATCAAACACTGCGCTTTTCGTCTTTCTTGGTCCGCCCAAGCAGGCTCAATGCTGCCTCACGGGCATTTTTACCACAATACAGCACTTGATAAACCTGCTCAGTAATGGGCATTTCCACCCCAAAACGCTGCGCCAGTGCCAATACTTCCTTGGTATTGCGGTAGCCCTCTACTACTTGACCAATTGCCTCTTGGGCTTCCTGTACTCCCATACCTTGCCCCAGCATAATACCAAAACGCCGGTTGCGAGACTGATTATCAGTACAGGTCAATACCAGATCACCCAGCCCAGCCATCCCCATAAAAGTGGCCGGATCGGCACCCAACGCTGAACCCAGGCGGCTCATTTCCGCCAAGCCACGGGTAATCAATGCGGTACGGGCGTTAGCACCAAAACCAATGCCGTCTGACATCCCGGCACCAATTGCAATCACGTTTTTAACCGCGCCCCCTAACTGCACACCGATAAAATCCGGATTACTGTACACGCGGAAACTTTTGCCACAATGCAACAATTGCTGCAGGTCATCGGCAAACTGTTGGTCCGTGGCTGCCAGCGCGATAGCCGTAGGCAGCCCTGCCGCCAACTCTTTGGCAAACGTTGGCCCAGAGAGCACCGCCAGTGGGATATCCGGCCCAAGCGCATCCCGTGCTACATCTTGCAGCAGGCGACCGGTTTCGGTTTCTAGCCCTTTGGTGGCCCAGACAATACGAGCATCCTGACGCAGATGGGGCTTCAACTGACGCAGTACATCGCCAAAAACATGGCTGGGAACGACCACCAGCACATCTCGGCTGGCGGCCAGCGCACGAGCCAAATCGGTTTCAAGCAACAAAGTATCGGGGAAGGGGACATCAGGCAGAAACGCCTGATTGCAGCGTTCACGCTGCATAATTTGGATCTGTTCTGGGTTATGCCCCCAGAGCACGACCGGATAACCGTTACGTGCCAGTGTAATAGCCAATGCGGTGCCGTACGAGCCGGCACCGATGACAGTCATTGAAGCATTGACGCTACTCATCAGGCATCCTGACGCGGTTCAGCACCTTCCGTTCCCGCTGTTTCCGCCGCTTGCTGCTGCAAATAGCTCATGAACAGTGCGTCAAAATTGACAGGGGCCAGATTCAACTGCGGGAATGTACCGCGAGAAACCAGGTTGGTGATGCACTCACGCGCATAAGGGAACAAAATGTTCGGGCAGTATGCACCCAGGCAATGTGCCAACTGTGTACCTTCGATACCAGATACAGAGAAAATCCCTGCCTGTTGAACTTCACACAGGAAAGCAGTTTCTTCACCCAGAGAAGCGGTTACGGTAACACGCAGCACCACTTCGTACACGTCATCAGCCAGCAGAGTCGAAGCCGTGTCCAGATCGAGTTTCACTTCTGGTTGCCACTCTTGCTGGAATACCTGCGGAGCCTGTGGTGCTTCGAATGAGATATCTTTGGTATAAATACGTTGGATCTGGAAAGCCATTTCTGCGCTATTTTGTTCTGACATGTGTGTAATATCCTTGTTTAACTATATTTATTGTTTAACTATCTTGCTTTATTGACGCTCTGTGACTGGGATGCCCCGTCAACCAGATCGAGTATAAAACTTACTTGCCGCGAGCCAATGGCAGGTTTTCACCACTCCAGCCCGTAATGCCGTCTTTCAAAGTATAAACGTTTTCAAACCCGGCTTTGCTCAAGTTTTCTGCTGGCGCGCGAGAGCTCGTACCATTGGCGCAAACCACAATCACAGGTTGAGCTTTATGCTTTTCCAACTCGCCAAAGCTGCCGCTTTTTATTTCGCTTGCCGTCAGGTTGATAGCGTTGGCAATATGGCCTTTACGGAAATCATCACGGCTGCGGATATCGACAATAACCGCGTCTTCTTTGTTAATCATTAGGGTAGCCTGACCTCGACCGATCTCTTTCACCTTAGAGAAACGGCTCTTGAAGGTCATGACGATCACAGCAATCAGTAAAGCGACCCAAGCCAGGCTCAGTATGGTGTTCCTACTAACAAATAGCATAATTTCTTGCAGCATGGGGGGTAACAACTCCCGTCAGTTAAGGGAAAATAAGTCAAGGCTTCAGAGTATACCTGCCGAATGCGGCAAATACAGCCAATAAGCAATACCGGAATGCAGAAACTGCGGAGTAAATTGGAAAAATACCCTGAGGAGAGCCAGAAATGCACCGTCGTTAAGTGCATATTTGATCTCTCTGGGTTCTTTTTAGCCAGCTACGTTGTAGAATTACCCGGTTTGGGAGAGTGAATAGCCATCACTCCTGTGGGCTGATGGCTATTCACAACTTGTATACCTATCATCCTTCAAGTGACAAGCCGTTAATAGCTACTTGAAAGATGACACGTATAGCGATCATAAAAGAGGTTATTGCAATGTCGAGCACGAAAAAGCCCATGGTACTGGTGATCCTGGACGGTTACGGCTACCGGGAAGAGCAACAGGATAATGCGATCCTGAATGCCAACACACCCGTGATGGATCAACTGTGGCAGCAACAGCCACATACCCTGATTGCCGCTTCAGGCCTGGATGTCGGCTTACCCGATGGCCAGATGGGTAACTCGGAAGTGGGCCACGTTAACTTGGGGGCCGGGCGTATCGTGTATCAGGATCTGACCCGTCTGGACAAAGAGATTAAAGAGGGTGATTTCTTCACCAACTCAATACTGACCAACGCTGTCGATAACGCAGTAAAAGCGGGTAAAGCGGTCCATATTATGGGTTTGATGTCCCCAGGGGGCGTACATAGCCATGAAGACCATATTCTGGCCATGGTCCAACTGGCAGCACAACGGGGAGCCAAAGCGGTTTACCTGCATGCCTTCCTGGATGGTCGTGATACACCACCGCGCAGTGCTGAAAATACACTGAAACGTTTCAATGACCAATTTACCCAACTGGGTTGTGGTCGCATCGCATCGGTGGTGGGCCGTTACTATGCCATGGACCGTGATAACCGTTGGGATCGGGTGCAATTGGCCTATGATCTGATGACTCAGGCAAAGGGCGAATATACTGCCGATAACGCAGTCAGCGCACTGCAAGCAGCTTACGCTCGTGATGAGAACGACGAATTCGTCAAACCCACCGTGATTCAGGCCGCAGGTGAAGCCTCTGCCGCCATGAATGATGGTGATGCACTTATCTTTATGAACTTCCGTGCTGACCGTGCGCGTCAAATCACCCGTGCCTTTGTGAATGCCGATTTCGATGGTTTCCCACGGAGCAAAGTGGTCAAATTCTGTGATTTCGTGATGTTGACCGAGTACGCAGCCGATATTCAGACGGCCAGTGCCTACCCGCCAGAGTCACTGACCAATACCTTCGGTGAGTGGCTGATGAAACACAATAAAACCCAGCTACGCATCTCCGAAACCGAAAAATACGCTCATGTCACCTTCTTCTATAACGGCGGTGTCGAAGAGCCATTTAAAGGTGAAGATCGTCTGCTGATCAACTCGCCCAAAGTCGCCACCTACGATCTGCAACCAGAAATGAGTTCAGCAGAACTCACCAAAGAACTGCTGGCCGCTATCAACAGCGGTAAATATGACACCATTATCTGTAACTACCCGAATGGCGACATGGTAGGTCATACCGGCATTTACGAAGCAGCTGTCAAGGCGGTAGAAACTCTGGATAACTGCATCGCGCAGGTGGTTGATGCCGTGAAAGCCGTTGATGGCCAACTGTTGATCACCGCCGATCATGGCAACGCAGAACAAATGCGCGATCCCGCAACTGGCCAGGCGCACACCGCACATACCAGCTTGCCAGTACCGTTGATTTATGTGGGTAAAGCGGCCAAAGCGGTAGAAGGTGGCAAACTGTCAGATATCGCCCCCACCATGCTGTCATTGATGGGAATGGAAATCCCGCAAGAGATGACTGGTAAGCCGCTGTTCATCGTGGAATAATCCTTCTCCATGAAGGAGAAGGCCACTTTTGTATCATCAAAGGCAACGCCAAACGCATATTCAGGCAAGCTATCACGGCCTGAATATGCTGGGTGGTCGTTTGCTACCCTCTGCGCCAGTGTTTTTTTTGCTGGCGCATTGTTGTGGCCATTAACCAGCCACAGTGCAGAAGATAACAACTCCCAACTCAAAGACATCCAGCAGAGCATCGCAGAAAAAGAGCAGGCAGTTAAACGGCAGCAGCAGAAACGCAGTTCCTTGCAGGATCAGCTCAAGCAGCAAGAAAAAAGCATCGCACAAGCTAGCCGCGCGTTACATGGTACCCAAGGAACACTCACGGTACTGGGCAAAGATATTTCTGGCCTTAATACCTCAATCGCCAAACTGGAAAAACAACAAGCCACCCAGCAAGAAATCCTCGCCAAGCAACTTGATGCGGCGTTTCGACAAGGGCAACATGGCGCATTGCAGCTTATTCTCAGTGGTGAAGAAAGCCAACGTAGCGAACGTATTCTCGCCTATTTCGGTTACCTCAATGAAGCACGCCAGCAATCCATAGAACAACTCAAGCAGACTCGCCGTCAATTGGCGGAACAGAAACGTTCGCTGGTGGCTAAACAAGGTCAACAAAAATCTCTACTTAACGAACAGCAAAGCCAGCAACAAAAGTTGGAGCAGGCGCGCAGTGCACGTAAAAAAACCTTGGTGTCATTAGAAGCCTCGTTGGAAAAAGATCAACAGCGGCTAGTGGAATTACGCCAGAACGAAACCCGTCTACGTGACCAAATCGCCCGGGCAGAACGTGAAGCTAGAGCCCGCGCCGAACGGGAAGCGCGTGAAGCGACTAAAGTACGTGAACAAGTGAAGGTCAAAGAACAGCAGGCGAAAAAAACCGGCACCAGCTATAAACCCAGTGAAAGCGAACGTTCATTGATGGCACGAACCGGTGGTTTGGGTCAGCCATCTGGGCAAGCGATGTGGCCAGTACGAGGTCGCGTCCAACATAATTTTGGCGAACAACTGCAGGGTGAGTTACGCTGGAAAGGTATTGTGATCGAAGCTCGAGAAGGCAGCGAAGTAAAAGCCATTGCCGATGGCCGGGTTCTGCTGGCTGACTGGCTGCAAGGTTACGGCCTGGTGATCGTCGTTGACCACGGCCAGGGTGATATGAGTCTGTACGGTTACAATCAGAGTGCGTTGGTTAACGTCGATGCACAAGTGCGTGCTGGCCAACCCATCGCCTTGGTGGGTACCAGTGGTGGGCAGGGTACACCGTCGCTCTACTTTGAAATTCGTCGCCAAGGCCGAGCGGTCAACCCGGTGCCATGGTTAGGAAGGTAGCTTTGTACTATACCCGTTATACTTCAAGTTTCTTGGGTGTTAGCTGCGCTCAATCACCCCAGTCACATAGTTTTCTATGCTCCTGGGGATTCCATCGCTGGCATGCCTACAAGCAACTCGAATTATTTTGTGTATATACCAAAACAGGTATCGCTATTTTACTGGGTACGCTACTGCTCGCTAGCACTGTGCAGGCAGGAAAGTTGTCGATTGTAATCGATGATATGGGTTATCTCCCACGTGAAGACAGTGCCATACTGCAAATGCCGGTAGCCATTTCTGTGGCCATCCTGCCTAATTCCCCCCATGCTCACCAAATCGCCACCCAAGCGCACAATCAGGGCCGCGAAATACTGATCCATATACCCATGGCTCCGCTCAGCAAACAGTCGCTGGAACCTGATACGCTGCAACCCTCCATGAGCAGTGAAGAGGTTCAGCGCATTATTCGCGATGCCGTCAATAATGTGCCCTATGCGGTAGGGATAAATAACCATATGGGCAGCGCCATGACCTCCAGCCTACCGGGGATGCAAAAGGTGATGCAGGCACTGGCTGGCTACCAGCTCTATTTTCTGGACAGCATGACCATTGGAAATAGTCAGGCCACACACGCTGCTGCGGGTACCGGGATAACGGTGATCAAACGCAAGGTGTTCCTTGATGATAGCGCCAACCCGAATGATATCCGCCAGCAGTTTAATCGGGCCGTTGATGTAGCACGCCGTCATGGTTCGGCTATCGCCATCGGCCATCCTCGCCCAGCCACAATAAAAGTGCTGCAACAGATGTTACCCACCTTGCCCGGTGATATCGTCCTGGTGAAACCCAGCGCACTGCTTAATGAACCACAGCAAAGTCATGGCAGCGATACACCGCAACGGCAACCACACCCCCTAACGCCGAAGTCGCCATTTAGCGGCACCATCAAGCAGTGCAAGGTTAAGCTGCCGAAACAGGGGGTCAACGCAGGTGACGCCTTGAAGGTGATTGGGGAAGGAGTGGTGCAATCACCCATCGTGGTATTGATTAAACACCATTGGCAGAACTGGGCTGGTTCAACGCAACACCCGCAAAACCAACAAGATTAGCGGAGGAGCACGCCGTGGGCTCCTCCTGGTCGCTTAATCCCAGCTCAAGACGACTTTCCCGGATTGCCCGGAACACATGACATCAAACCCCTGCTGAAACTCGTCAATCGAGAAGCGGTGGGTGATAATCGGTGTCAGATCAAGGCCTGATTGAATCAAGGCCGCCATCTTGTACCAGGTTTCAAACATTTCACGGCCATAAATCCCTTTGATAAACAGCCCCTTGAAAATAACTTGATTCCAATCGATAGACATATCCGAAGGTGGGATCCCCAGTAGCGCAATGCGCCCACCATGATTCATCGCATTGAGTAACGAACGGAATGCCGGTGGTGCGCCGGACATCTCGAGCCCCACATCAAAGCCCTCCGTCATGCCCAACTCGGCCATCACCGCCGTCAGGTCCTCTTTAGCCACGTTCACCGCACGGGTGACGCCCATTTTGCGCGCCAGGTCGAGACGATACTCATTGACGTCGGTAATCACCACATGACGAGCGCCGACATGCTTACATACCGCAGCAGCCATAATGCCAATTGGGCCAGCACCGGAGACCAGCACATCCTCACCCACCAGATCAAAAGAGAGGGCAGTGTGTACAGCATTGCCGAAGGGGTCAAAAATAGCGGCCAGCTCATCGGAAATATTATCCGGGATTTTGAAGGCATTAAACGCTGGGATCACCAGATATTCAGCAAAAGCACCAGGGCGATTAACCCCCACTCCGGTGGTGTTACGACACAGATGAGTACGGCCACCCCGGCAGTTACGGCAATGCCCACAGGTAATGTGCCCTTCACCAGAAACACGATCCCCGATATTGAATCCTTTGACCTCTTGGCCGATAGCCACCACTTCCCCCACATACTCATGGCCAACCACCATGGGTACCGGGATGGTTTTCTGCGACCATTCATCCCACTTGTAGATATGAACATCAGTACCGCAGATGGCCGTTTTGCGGATTTTAATCATCACATCATTGTGACCCAGCTCTGGCTGAGGCACATCAGTCATCCAAATACCGGGTTCCGCTTTTAGTTTTGATAATGCTTTCATGGAAGTACCTTATGCAATAACACCCAGTGTCTTACCGATACGGATAAATGCCTCAACCGCATGTTCAATCTGCTCTGATGTGTGATCAGCCGACATCTGTGTACGGATACGTGCCTGGCCTTGTGGTACCACCGGATAGAAGAAACCGGTGACGTAAATACCTTCTTTCAGCAAAGCGTTGGCAAAATCCTGCGCCAATTTGGCCTCACCTAGCATCACCGGAATAATGGCATGGTCAGCCCCGGCAAGCGTAAAACCGGCAGCGGTCATTTTTTCACGGAACAGCCGGGCATTACTCCACAAGCGTTCACGCAGTGCATCCCCTTGTTCCAATAGCTCCAGCACTTTGATCGACGCCGCCACAATCGCCGGGGCCAGCGAATTGGAGAACAGATAAGGGCGTGAGCGCTGGCGTAACCACTCCACCACCTCTTTTTTCCCTGCGGTATAGCCGCCGGAAGCACCACCCAGCGCCTTACCCAAGGTGCCAGTAATAATATCAACCCGGCCCATCACTTCGCAGTATTCATGTGTCCCACGCCCATGAGCACCGACAAAACCCACCGCGTGGGAATCATCCACCATCACCAGTGCGTTGTATTGATCTGCCAGGTCACACACCCCTTTCAGATTGGCAATCACCCCATCCATCGAGAACACACCGTCGGTGGCGATCATGATGTGACGCGCACCATCCGCCTTGGCCTGCTTGAGTTGCTCCGCTAATTGATTCATATCGTTATTGGCATAGCGGTAGCGTTTAGCCTTGCACAAACGCACGCCATCGATGATGGAAGCATGATTCAAGGCATCAGAAATAATGGCATCTTCCGGGCCAAGCAAGGTTTCAAACAAACCGCCATTGGCATCAAAACAGGAGGAGTAGAGGATGGCATCTTCCATCCCCAGGAAACCCGCCAGTTTCTGCTCCAATTGTTTATGGTTATCTTGTGTACCACAGATAAATCGTACTGAAGCCATACCAAAACCATGGCTATCCATGCCCGCCTTGGCAGCAGCGATCAATGCCGGGTGGTTAGCTAGCCCAAGATAGTTATTGGCACAAAAATTGATAACATGGCGGCCATCGGCAACGGCGATATCTGCCTGCTGGGCGGAAGTGATGATACGTTCTTCCTTGAATAGCCCTTCGGCACGAGTGGTAGCAAGTTGTTGTTCTAACTGCTGATAAAAGGATGCGGACATTTAGTCATCTCCAAAATAGGGATATTTTGGGATATTTTACTGATTTATAACTAAGCTGACGACAATACACGACAGAGAAAATTAAAATTGCAGCAGATATCACGGCAAATGGCAGCGTCAATTAAGCGAATAGGATATTAACCATCCCGCCGATGCTCCTGATGCAATGAAATGCTATTATAGGCGGCATATCAGAGTGAGCATGGTGCATCACCAAACAGAATATAGGGGTAAACCCAATGATTATCGTCACTGGCGGCGCTGGCATGATTGGCAGCAACATCATTAAGGCACTGAATGATCAAGGATATCGTGACATTCTGGTCGTCGACAACCTAAAAGATGGCACCAAATTCGTCAACCTGGTAGACCTTGATATCGCTGACTATATGGATAAAGAAGAGTTTCTCGTCAGCATTATGGCGGGTGACGATCTGGGTGATATCGAGGCTGTTTTCCACCAAGGTGCCTGCTCTTCCACCACCGAGTGGGATGGCAAATACATGATGGATAACAACTATCAGTATTCCAAGGATCTCCTGCATTTCTGTCTGGACCGCCAAATCCCCTTCCTGTATGCCTCTTCTGCTGCCACTTACGGTGGTCGCACCGATAACTTTATTGAAGAACGGCAGTATGAGCAGCCGCTGAATGTCTACGGTTACTCAAAATTCCTGTTCGACCAATACGTGCGTGAAATCTTGCCAGAGGCGGATTCGCAGGTATGCGGTTTCCGTTATTTTAACGTGTATGGCCCCCGTGAAGGGCACAAAGGCAGTATGGCCAGTGTGGCATTCCACCTGAACAACCAGATCCAGCGCGGTGAGAACCCCAAATTGTTCGCCGGTAGTGAAAACTTCAAGCGTGACTTTATCTATGTCGGTGACGTGGCGGCGGTTAATCTGTGGTTCTGGCAAAACGGCGTATCCGGTATTTTTAACTGCGGTACTGGCCGGGCGGAAACCTTCCAGGCGGTGGCGGATGCCGTGGTGGATTATCATCAGTCAGGTGCCGTGGAATATATTGAGTTCCCGGAAAAACTGAAAGGCCGCTATCAGGCCTACACGCAAGCGGATCAAACCAAATTGCGCGCAGCCGGTTATAGCGCACCATTCAAAACCGTCGCCGAAGGCGTTAAAGAGTACATGGCCTGGTTGAATCGTACCGCTTAAGCTGAAGGAACGAATTTACGGTATGAAAATTCTGGTTATCGGCCCTTCGTGGGTTGGCGATATGATGATGTCGCAAAGCCTCTATCGCACCTTGAAGGCCGAGTATCCCTCAGCAGAAATCGACGTGATGGCCCCTGCCTGGTGCCGTCCTCTGCTGGCTCGTATGCCAGAAGTGAATCAGGCATTGGCCATGCCACTGGGCCATGGCGCCTTGGGGCTGGGTGAGCGCCGTCGTCTTGGTCATGCTCTGCGTTCGCAGGGTTATCAGCGTGCCTATGTGCTACCCAACTCGTTCAAATCTGCCTTGGTTCCCTTTTTTGCCAAGGTGCCTTTGCGTATCGGTTGGCGCGGTGAGATGCGTTACGGTTTACTCAATGACCTGCGGGTGTTGGATAAAGCGGCGTTCCCCTTGATGGTGCAACGCTATGTCGCCTTAGCTTACGATAAACAACGTATACTCCGGGCGGAAGATCTGCCCCAGCCGCTACTCTGGCCACAATTGCAGGTCAGCGCCGGGGAAATCGCCGAAACCACAGCGGCATTTAACCTCACCGAGCAGCGGCCGATTATCGGTTTTTGTCCAGGTGCCGAGTTTGGCCCAGCTAAGCGTTGGCCGCACTATCATTTCGCCACCTTGGCACAAGCGCTGATCAATCAAGGTTATCAAATTGTCCTGTTTGGTTCGGCCAAAGACAGTGAAGCGGGGGAACAGATCCGTGCCGCACTGGAAGAAAACAGCCGTGATTTCTGCCTTAATCTAGCCGGGAAAACACAGCTCGAACAAGCCGTCGTGCTGTTGGCTTCCTGCCAGGCAGTTGTCAGCAATGATTCGGGTTTGATGCATATTGCCGCGGCACTGAATAAACCACTGATCGCACTGTATGGCCCAAGTAGCCCGGACTTCACTCCTCCGTTATCTCAGCAGGCCAGGGTGATCCGTTTGATTGATGGGTATCACAAAATCCGTAAAGGCGATGCTGATCAGGGTTATCACCAAAGCCTGATCGACATCCAGCCCCAGCAGGTGTTAGACACGCTGATGCCACTACTTGCCGCCAGCGAGGAATAACCATGCAGGTACTGATCGTTAAAACCTCCTCAATGGGGGATGTACTTCATACCCTGCCTGCACTGACCGATGCCATGCAGGCTATCCCTGGTATTGGTTTCGATTGGGTGGTGGAGGAAGGATTCAGCCAAATCCCCAGTTGGCACCCGGCGGTGGACCGCGTGATCCCGGTGGCACTTCGCCGTTGGCGTAAAAATTGGTTTGCTAAAGAGACCCGGCAGCAGCGCAACGATTTCAAACAGCAGGTACAACAACGCCAGTATGATATTGTCATTGATGCGCAGGGGTTAATTAAGAGCGCGGCGTTGGTGACGCGCCTTGCTCGCGGCAGCAAACATGGTCTGGATTGGCACAGCGCACGGGAACCACTAGCCAGTTGCTTTTATCAGCATCATCATCCTGTGGATAAACAGCAACACGCGGTAGAGCGTATACGCGAACTCTTTGCCAAAAGCTTGGGTTATGAAAAACCGCATAATACCGGGGATTACGCCATTGCCGCGCGTTTTCTTAGCCATCCCCTTGCAGATGGCGGGAAATATCTGGTTTTCCTGCACGCAACCACGCGTGATGCAAAACATTGGCCAGAGCAGCATTGGCGTCAACTGATTGAATTACTTGCCCCTAGCGGGTTAAAGATCAAGCTCCCCTGGGGAGCCGAGCATGAACACCAGCGAGCTTTACGCTTGGCAGACGGGTTTGGGCATGTTGAAGTGTTACCCAAGCTGACTCTTGAGCAGGTAGCCGCCGTGTTGGCAGGCGCTAAAGCGGTGGTTTCCGTCGATACCGGGCTGAGTCATCTGGCTGCCGCCCTGGACCGCCCGAATGTCACCCTGTATGGTCCAACAGACCCGGGGTTGATTGGGGGGTATGGGTTGAATCAGAATTCATTGATTGCGCCGAGAAAAAATATACTAGAAATCACCGCTAACGCTGTCCGGACAGAACTACAAAAGGCCATCTAATGAAGAAACTGCATATTATTAATTTAGGGAAAATGGGTGGTGTTGAACGCCTGTTTTTGCAGTATATCAACGATACCACTGATAACAGTAACGAAGTAATTTGCATCAGCAGTGAGGTCGCTAAAGAAATTCGCCAACAGATGCCAAACCAGGCCGTGACGTTTGCCAATCGATTAATCAATTCACTCTCGCTGCGCTGCCCGCAATTTTTACGAAAATACCTTCTGACAAGAAAAATAGAAAGGGCCAATGCCGATGTGATCATCGTATGGGATCTGATTCCCGGTCTAGCAGCAAAACCTAAACGCGGCAAATTGATTTATTACGATCATGGCTGCTCCTGGCGTTATCCCAAAAATCATAAGACTCTGGGTTTCTTCGCTATGCTGGATGGTGTTATTTCTGCATCCCATGCGTCGAAACGCGTGATGGAATTACGTTTTAATTTACCCTGCCCAAACCCAGTAGTAATCAACCGTATCAAAACGCCAACAGGGCTTAACGATACCCCCAAGTTACTATCGCAACCAGTCAAGATCGGTACTGCTTCTCGACTAGTAAGTCTTAAAGGAATCAGCGTTTCCCTGCTGATGATGCAAGAGTTATTGCGTCGTGGACATCATGTTTCTTTAGAAATTGCAGGCAAAGGTCCAGACAGAGCAGCCTTTGAAGCTCTGGCTGAACGGCTACAACTCGGTGATCACGTCATATTCAGCGGTTTTCAAGATAATGTCGCAGACTTCTTTAACCGTATCGATATTTATATGAGTACACCGATTACCGAACCGTTCGGTTTGTCCTGTATGGAATCACTCTATTTTGGTGTGCCTGTAATATTCCCACTAATCGATGGTCAACCAGAGGCAGTGAAGGATGGTTATTGTGGTATTGGGCTAACACCGTCTATCACTATTGAACAGCATCAACATCTAACCGGCATAAAAGTTGATTTCCCACATGATGTTTACGATCCACTCAGTGATTCACTCGTTAAGCCAAAATTATTGTCACATATCGATTGCGCAGATGCTGTGGAGAAACTGTTGGTGACAGATACTTACCAATTTCTTAGCAAAAATGCCCGTAATTACCCAATGACACATTTCAATTATGCAATGTTCAAGACTGATTTTGACCAGACTCTACTATCCTTGGCCACCCAGAATTAACCTAGTTGGAAAAACAGAACCATGCTGACAGAAAAGGCCCCCCATCCAGCATTTAGCTATCTTATTTATTTAGGGTGTGCTGTTGCTTTTTTTACCATTCCTTTCGGTTCCAACATTGGGCGTGATTTTTTTTATATCTCCAGTTACCTCTCATTGATTGTTATTTTCCTGCACGCAAAGTACTTCTTCAGAAACAAGATGAACCTAATTTTACCTATGCTTTTTTTCTGCGTAGGGATAGGATCCATTCTCTGGATGAGCGATTTTAAGCAACCAGGTGACTATATCAATATTTACCGCTCATACTTATCAACCGGAAAGTTACAAATAGCTACCGCATTTCTTTTACTGTTCGCACTGAATGAACGCCTTTGTATGCAGCGTGCATTTATTGTCGTGGCTTTAAGTTGCGGTTTGGCTGTCAATGGCTACGCACTTTATCAGGGATTGATATTAAATATTCCACGTATTGAACTCAACTTTGATCGCGCCACTGTCGTTGCCTATATTATGACCGCCATCAGTCTGGTCATGATGCAAGCCATTCTGATGTTACAAACTCGTTACCGCCTGATTTTATATGTTTTGGCTTTCTTGCTCACGTTCTCCAGTATCATCCTAACCGGAACAAGAGCTGCCATGTTGGTCTATCCTCTTGCGTCCATCTTATCGCTACTAGCAACAACAGAGTTAATATCTAGAAAACGCAAAATCCAGTTGGTAATCTCAATCCCTTTATTACTGCTAGTGAGTGGTGTTGTCTTCAAAACACAGATAGAAAAACGTATTAGTGATTTTAAAACCGACATACAGAGGATTGACCAACCCAAAGTAGAGAACTCAATTATTTCCAGGCTAAGTATGCAGGTCGTGGCTATACATGCTGGATCAGATGCACTATGGGGCCAATCCGCAGAGTTACGTGGCGAAAAAATCCGTACCATTGTCGCGCAAGAGCCCCAGCTATATGGAGCCATGCCCTATATCAATGTCCATCTACATAACGAATTACTGGAAACCTTTTCTCTTAAAGGTCTCTGGGGGGCGCTATGTTTACTGGCACTCTATATTGGTCTGTTTGTCTCGTCGCTGAGACCTCACCGCAATGCATTACTGCTAGGAATAAGTTTCAGTCTATTTGCTTACGGACTCAGCGATGTCGTTTTCTTCAGTAAGGAAGGTACCGTTATATTCTGTCTAGCGATTATTGCCAGTGTACTTTCCGTGAAAAAAAGTCAGGAGCCAACAGCATGAACCTGACACCACCTCTGCTTAGTATTATTGTTCCATTCTACAATAATGAGGATTTTATCATCGATAGTTTGGGGTCATTATTTGATCAAATTCGTGATGATATTGAAGTAGTAATTATTGATGATGGCTCGACAGATTCATCCTTTGTATTGGTCAACGAGTTTCTACTAAAAAAACAACATCCCTTAGTAAAATTTATTTCTCAGACAAACGGTGGTATTGCCAATGCCCGCAACGTCGGGTTACAAAATGCCGGTGGGCGCTATGTCACTTTTCTGGACGGAGATGACATGCTATGTACTGATTATCTGGCAGTTTTACACCCATTACTGCTCGAAGACCGCGAGGATTTGATTGATTTCAACTATCAGAAATTCACCGTTTCTCCCTCTGTTTTACCCACAAATCAGCAGGTCAAACACATCGTGTACGACTTTCAACATCAAGGGCTGGATTGTCTAAAACCGCTATTTGCCAACTCGATGTGGCATCTTTGGAGTCGGGTTTATCGGCGTACATTGCTAGCAGGAGATACTTTTGAAAATGGGCGGCGCTATGAAGATGTTATCTTCACACCTTTCCAATATTTCAAAACCCGAAAAATTGCCCATATTGACCATGCTCTCTATCTATATCGCGATAATAACCAAGGGATCACCCGCAATATCAAGGCTAAAGATATTGAAGACATGCTGTTTGCGATGAAAAAAATGCTGCAATTTGTGGCACAACACCAAGGTGATGAACCGCTACGACAATTGGCTGCATTGATGCTCGCCAACTGTTTCTCCGAGGTGAAGTCCATGTCAAAAATAGTTTACGGCTATTATCACTATGAACCAGAGACCCTAAATACTCTTCGTCAGGCGGCCATGATATGCCAAGATAGTGACGTCCCGGGAAAAAAAGTCCGCCAAATGCGTTATGCACGAGTGGATACTTTTCTATCGAAAATGCGTTGGTGGCTACGCACCATCATACCAAGACGTTTCTAGCTTCTTATCAAGAGTTCAAAGACATATGAGCCACAATCTCATCATAAACACGCTGTGGCTGAATAACCCCCACCGGTCCATCAACCTCCAATGGCATGGTATAACCCGTTCGAGAAAGATGAATAATTCGGTGCAATTCTACATCCTGAATTGGTCCGGTAGACCGAGGATCAGCCGTCACAAATAAACTTATCGTCTTGGTTTTCAATGCAATCGCCAAATGCAAAGGCCCCGTGTCCCCAGATACCAGTAGATCGAGGCTATCAATTAATGTCAACGTTCCCTGTAGCCCAGTCTTACCTATCTTATTATCAACACAAGTCCGAGTATCAGGATGAATAAGCTGCAGGAACTCTTGTGCTTTCTTTTCATCTTTTTGCCCTGCACCAATCAACACAAAGCGCACATTTTGATATTGGACAGCCAACATATCCGCCAACTTGGCAAAGTGACCAACCGGCCAACAACGAGACTCTGTAGAAGCCCCAAGTTGAAATCCAATTGAGCAAAATTCGATGTTTCTAATGCCTGGCTTATAGGGGACAGGAATTTCCATAGTCGGATCGTCACAACGACACCCTAAAATGGAAATCAACTCCAGTTTTCGGCGGATAAAGTGCCCATAATAATGGAATACATAGTTGGTCAACCAAGGTTCCAACCCACATATCCCTGAACTATAGTTATCTCTGATGACATATTTTGCACCGGCCATAATGGCACTGATAACGTCATAAGGTAGGTGTGAATGCAGGATCAGAGCCAGGTCCGGCTGATGTTGCCGCAATGATTTCAATAGAGGGCCGATGGTCTTTATTTTACTGTTCCAGTAAATCACCCGATCATAATAGCGACCATTTTCTACTAACTCGCTATTTTTTTCATGTACTACCAGTGTGATATGTGCGGCAGGATAACATTCACGCATCGCTCTCAACACCGGGGTATTGAACATGAAATCCCCTAAAGCTGTCGTGGAATAAATAACGATATTCTCGAACTGCATTTTGCTGTCAAAGGTCGCTTTATCCTGGAAACGACCATACTTCGCGGTATAACGTCGCAAGAACCAATCAGCAGCCTTGATTTTCCACTTTTTCGACATGTTAATTCACTTTAACCTGATAATATTCAGCCAACGTCATACCCACCGTGCGTTGCTGTAGCCAATCAAATAACTGTTCTAAATCCCGATACAAGGCTTCAATATCCTGCTCATTTTTAAAGGTCGGGCTGCCACCGGGCATAAACTCGGAAGAGTGCAGCATAAACTCGACGTAATCATGCCCTTGTGCCAGAGAATTTTCCGCCACTCGCTTCATTTTTGCCAGATTATGACCGGATGGCCTCAGCCAATCTACTGACGGTGAGCGTTTTTTACCGCGAAAACGATCATAACCTTGCTTGAGCAAATTCATCAACGCAGAGTGTTTATACTGAATACTCATAGGAACTTCCAGCAACATCGAGTTACCGGGTTTGGCAATATTGGCTGGGTCAATAAAATAAGCCTGAGAGGGAAAATGGCGATAATCAGTTCCGCCGTTACCTTGGGGATTGCCCGGTGAATACTGCCAGTTAACCCGTGGAGTGACCGAACAATCTACCTGATAGCCATATTCCAGCAAAAGTGACGCATAAAACTCATTAAACGCCCAGCGCCCGGCACGGTGGCTGCGCATCTTGGTTTGAAAGGTATCTTCCAGCAACTTGGTCATATGATCGACTTTGGCACGGATCTGATTAGCGGGATATTCAATCAGATAAGGCTTATGGCGCCAGTCATTGTCAGTCAGTGGCTCAAGTGGGGGGCTGTTCCAGGCATGCAGATGCATACCCACTTCGGCGGTGCCGCGGGCAATCACATCACGGGCAAATTCGATATAGTGCGCATCCACTGCCATCTCATAATTGGTTAGATAAACTGGCTTGAACCCATATTTTTCACACAGCGCTTGAAATCGCGGCAAAAAACGGCTGTTCTCGGTCAAAATACGATCATGATTTTGCCAAAGGTTATCGCCTTCAGTATCAATGGTAATAAGAAACGCTGGTACGCTCATAAAGATACCTGTTGTTGTGCAAGCAGCGGGCTGATACTCATAAGGCATACATGTTACGCAGCTGATTTCTTCAGGGCAAACAACTTTGTCATCAGACTGTCCGAGGCTTTGCTCGTCAGGGGGGATTTTCGTTATCGGTAAGAAAACTTGGCAATAGTAGCAACATACGATTAGGTCATTTAGAATCACACTTTGGTTTCACTGAAAGCGACTTATGATGAACGACGCGTTAGCCTCGGCTTCTGCCACGCCAATACAGCATATTCTGATCATTAAACTGCGCCATCACGGCGATATGCTGCTGACTACCCCAGTCATCAATACTTTGCGACAGAACTACCCCCAAGCCCAGATCGACATATTACTGTATCAAGAAACGCAAGATATGCTGGCCAGCAACCCGGCACTATCACAGATATTTGTTATCGATCGCCAATGGAAAAAGCAGGGCCTCAAAGCTCATCTCAGCCATGAGTGGCGTTTGATCCGTCAGCTCCGAGCCCAACGATACGATCTGGTGATCAATCTTGCCGATCAGTGGCGCAGCGCGCTACTTTCACGTTTAACCGGGGCGCGCATCCGCCTGGGGTTCGATTTTCCCAAACGCCGAGGTTTTCTGTGGCGCCATTGCCATAGTCGATTGGTCTCGGTGGCTGAACATCAGCATCTGCACACTGTTGAGCAGAACCTTTCATTGCTGCAACCGCTCGGTTTACCCAATCTCAGCCAGCAAGTCACCATGAGTTACAGCGCGCAAGACTGGCAAGCCAGCCAACAACTTTTACGCCAGCATGGCATCAAGGATAGCTATATTGTGGTACAACCCACGTCACGCTGGTTCTTTAAATGTTGGAGTGAAGAAAAAATGGCCGCTACCATCAGCGCACTACAGGCTGATGGACACCAATTAGTGATAACCTCCGGGCCCGATACCAAAGAGCAGCAGATGGTCAAGCAAATACTGGAGCTGTGCCCACAGCCAGGTATCGTTTCCCTGGCAGGGCAACTGACGCTGCGGCAGTTGGCTGCTCTGATTGATCACGCCAAACTGTTTATGGGTGTCGACTCTGTCCCTATGCATATGGCAGCAGCATTACAGACGCCTTGCGTGGCGCTTTTCGGGCCATCAAAATTGACATTCTGGCGCCCTTGGCAAGTCATCGGCCAGGTAATTTGGGCGGGGAACTATGGCGAACTGCCAGACCCTGATGCGGTTAATACCCGCACTGATGAGCGTTACCTCAACATTATTCCTACAGACGTGGTGATTGCAGCCGCGCGGAGCACCCTGGCATGAAAACATTTCGTTTGGCAATTGTTCGCCAAAAATACCGCCCAGATGGCGGGGCAGAACGTTTTGTTTCCCGGGCACTGGAGGCTCTCGAGCAACAGGATCTGGATCTGAACGTTATCACCCGCGAATGGCAAGGTGATGCCAATCCGCAATGGCATATCCATCTGTGCAACCCGATGAAATTTGGCCGTATCAGCCGCGAGCGTGGTTTTGCGCTGGCCGCTAGAGCCTTGTGGCAAAAAGAGCATTTCGATCTGGTACAAAGTCATGAGCGCATCCCTGGCTGCGATATTTATCGTGCGGGTGATGGCGTACACCGCCGCTGGCTGTTGCAGCGAGCACGCCTGCTGCCGGAGTGGCGGCGCAAATGGTTATTCTCTAACCGTTACCATCGTTATGTCATGTGCGCTGAACGCGCCATGTATGCCGCACCTGAGTTAAAAGCGGTGATTTGTAATGCCGAAATGATCAAGCAAGAGATTATCGACGACTTTAGCGTCCCTGCGGATAAAATCAGCGTGATCTACAACGCTATTGATAACCAGAAATTTTTACCTGCGGGTGAACAGCAACGGCAACAACTGCGCGCGCAATTTCAACTTCCCCAACAAGCACACTGCCTGGTCTTTGTCGGTTCCGGTTTTGAACGTAAAGGGCTGGCAGCAGCCATCCGTGCGGTAGCCGAAACCGAGAGTTATCTATTGGTCGTGGGTAAAGACAAAGCCGAGCAACGTTACCGAGCACTGGCGCAATCACTGGGTTGTGGCCACCGAGTGCGCTTTATGGGCGTGCAGCAACAAACACTGCCGTTCTACCAAGCTGCAGATGCTCTGCTGCTGCCAACCTTATACGACCCCTTCCCCAATGTAATCCTGGAAGCGATGTCATGTGGATTACCGGTGATCACCAGTACCACCTGCGGTGGGGCCGAGTTTATCACCCCAGGTGCAAATGGATTTGTCAGCGATGCACTGGATATCCGCGCGCTGACCGAAGCAATTGATGCATTACCTCGGCAAGCGTTGGGGTCCGCCATGGGAGAAACGGCAAGGCAGCGTATTATGTCGGCAACACCGACACAACTCTCAGAACAACTTATTGCACTCTATAACCGACTGCTGGATTAACTATGCGTATTCTGATGATTATCGACGGTCTGCCTGGTGGCGGGGCAGAAAAGGTAGTACTGACGTTATGCCAAGGCATGCAGCAAGCAGGGCATGACATCAGCCTGATTTCACTGCGTGATATCTGTAACTATCCCATCCCTGCTGGGATTAATTATCAAGTGATTCCCGACACCTGCAGGACACCCTGGCGCAAATTGACTGAGCTGTCACGTCGTGCTGCCATGCTGGACCGAACAATTAGTACCAATGAACAGCAAAAGGGCCGTTATGACCTGGTGTTCTCTAACCTGCATAAGACGGATCGTATTGTCAGCCGTAGTAAAGTGATTGATCAGCAACGTCTCTGGTTCTGCATACACGGTATTCTTTCCACTTCCTATCTGGGCCACCGAGCTGGGCTGGATCGCTGGTTAAAGCGCCGCAAGATAGCAAGTATCTATCAGCACAAAAATATTGTTGCCGTCTCACAGGCGGTAGGCCATGACCTGCAGCAAAATTTAAGAATTGAGCCCAATCGATTGGAAATAATCAACAATCCTTTCGATATCAAAGCAATAGAACAAGAAGCCGCCGAGCCCTGCATGTTAGCAGGCAAAGATTATCTGATACATGTAGGCCGTTTCCATCCACACAAGCGCCATGACCGCTTGCTGAAAGCCTATGCGCTCTCCGGTATTAAAGCCCCTTTGGTATTACTGGGTGGCGGAGAAGAAAAAATAGTCGAAGAGACAAAACAGTTAGCGCAAGAGTTGGGGATCCATGAACAAGTACAATTTCTTGGTTTTCAGGCCAACCCCTTCCCATTTATCAAACACGCGCGCATGTTGGTGCTTAGTTCAGACAATGAAGGTTTCGGCAACGTACTGGTTGAGGCATTGCTGTGTGCGACTCCAGTGGTTAGCACGCGTTGTCCCGGTGGGCCACAGGAAATCCTGGAAAAAGTAGGTATGAGCAATGCACTGGCCGAATTAAATGAAAAATCTCTAGCGGAAAAGATGGCAAACATTTATGCCAACCCTCCCGAAATTAATCATCAACAATTATTAAGTTATGGTCTAAAACCTATTTGTGAACAATATATTGCATTAAAAAAATAAACATAGGCAGGGTTGCCCTGCCTTTGCTTAAAACTATTTTAACTGTTGCATTTTTTGCCAAACCTCTTCAACCGGAATATCAGCACAGTTACCACTCGTAGCCTGTATTATCTGATAATCATCCGACCAAGGATGCCATTCTTCCGGTTTGGTCTCACCAAAAAATACCACCTGCTTTTTATTCAATGCCGCAGCCAAGTGCATTTGACCACCATCACTGCACAACACCAGATCGCACAAATCAAATGCGGCTAGCAACTCACGTACCGAGGCGGTGGGATACAGCGCCACTCGCGGATTTTGACACTGCATCAACAACTGTTCAGCGCGTTTATCATCACCAATATCATCTGGAGCCAACGTACCCGGCGGTGACCAAAAAATCAGTACCGAGGCATGATGATCCGTCGTTAAGTGACGAATAATCTCAGCATAGCGCTCCAGTGGCCAACTACTCTTTACTCTGCGGTTACTGAAATGCACAGCATAGAGATGCCCACTGCTGGCAGGTAACAATGCCTTTAAACGTTGCCTGGCGATATGACGCTCTTCATCGGTTAGATAGACACGCACAGGTGGAATCGGAATAACCTTATCCGTTATTGCCGACAAATAGCTATAGGTACGTTCTACCTGATGTTTACCATGAAAATTAGCTGATTTAAAAGGATGATGAATGTCGCTGGTGCCTAAATCAGCACCGATAATATTTTTAGCCCCAATCATTTTTGCCATGCGTAAGCTATACTTGCAAGGCTCTGGATTAGCGAGGATCACTGCATCAAATTTTATTTTTCTTAACTGCCAGAGCATGATTAACCGTTGAAAATAGACACCCAGTGTTGTCTCATTCTTGGCTTTATGTTTCGCCTTTTTATACACGAATACCTTTTCAAGGTGGGGGTTATGCTTCACCACGTCTTGGCTGACTTTATTGATCAACAGATACAGTTTTGCATCAGGGTAGGCAATTTTCACTCCTTCAATCAATGGAGTGGTACAAACCAAATCACCAATATTGTCACGGCGTATTATTAAAATATTCTTCATTCCAAACCTATCAGCCAAATCTTGTGTCAGTCGTCGCCAGCGCTCTTCAAACCACCAAACTAGCACCTTTCCGTGCTGGATATGATACTATTCAGAATAACGCATATAAATGAAATTGATAGCATGCTGCTTCGTGTATATCAGGTACTACTCTACCTTATCCAACCTCTGATCTGGCTCCGTTTGCTATGGCGTAGCCGCAAAGCGCCTGCCTATCGTAAACGCTGGGCTGAACGCTACGGTTTCTGCGCCGGAAAAGTGGTGCCGGGCGGTATTATGTTGCATTCAGTTTCCGTTGGCGAAACCCTGGCCGCAATCCCGTTAGTTCGAGCGCTGCGTCACCGTTATCCCTACCTGCCGATTACCGTCACCACCATGACACCAACCGGCTCTGAGCGTGTGCAATCCGCCTTTGGTAAAGATGTTCACCACGTCTATCTCCCTTATGACTTGCCGGGTTCCATACGCCGTTTTCTCAAGCAGGTTGAGCCTAAGCTGGTGATCATCATGGAGACCGAACTTTGGCCAAACCTGATCAATGGGCTGTATCAACGCCAAATCCCGTTGGTCATCGCCAATGCTCGCCTTTCTGCACGCTCCGCAGCAGGCTATAAAAAAATTGGCGGATTTATTCAAGATATCCTGCAGCATATTACCTTGATTGCTGCTCAAAATCATGAGGATGGTGAGCGCTTTCTTGCCCTAGGCTTAAAACGCTCTCAACTGGCTATCACCGGTAGCCTGAAATTCGATATCTCGGTGACACCAGAACTTGCCGCGCGGGCCATTACGCTACGCCGCCAATGGGCACCACGCCGTCCGGTGTGGATCGCCACCAGCACGCATGAGGGTGAAGAAACCTTGTTGCTCGAGGCTCACCGCAGGTTATTGATCACCTACCCGAACTTATTACTGATTTTGGTACCACGCCATCCAGAACGCTTCCCTACCGCTAAGGCACTGGCACAAAAAGCGGGTTTTAGCTATATCACTCGTAGCAGTGGTGAGATCCCCTCCGGTAGTACGCAGGTGGTGATTGGCGATACCATGGGGGAGTTGATGCTGCTGTATGGCATTGCCGATTTGGCTTTTGTTGGTGGCAGCCTGGTGGAACGTGGGGGGCATAATCCCTTGGAGGCTGCTGCGCATGCCATTCCCGTCCTGATGGGGCCGCATACCTTCAACTTCAAAGATATCTGTGCCAAGCTCACCGAAGCGGGGGGACTTATCACGGTCAATGATGTCGATGCTCTGGTAAAAGAAGTGGCGACATTACTGACTGATGAAGATTACCGCCATTACTATGGCCGTCATGCCGTTGAGGTGTTGTATCAGAATCAGGGAGCACTGCAGCATCTGCTGCAATTGCTGCAACCCTATCTGCCGCCACGGAGTCACTAGATGAGCGACCGTAAACGTCTTTCGGTTGTGATGATCGCTAAAAACGAAGCCGAGCTGTTGCCTGAGTGTCTGCAATCGGTCTCTTGGGCTGATGAAATCATCGTTCTCGATTCCGGCAGTACAGACGGTTCTGTCGCCTTGGCGGAAAGCCTGGGGGCTAAAGTATTTACGCATACCGAGTGGCAAGGTTTTGGCAAGCAACGCCAAAAAGCGCAAAGCTATGCCACCCAGGATTACATTCTGATGATCGACGCCGATGAGCGTGTCACACCAGAGCTACGCCAATCAATTGAACAAGCGCTGGTAACTGCAGAAGACAACGTGGTTTACAGCCTTGGGCGCCGCAATCTGTTCCTTGGCCGCTTTATGCGCCATAGTGGTTGGTATCCGGATCGGGTCAATCGGTTGTATGCCAACGCCCATTATCGTTACAACGATGATTTAGTTCACGAGTCACTCAATACGGCGGGCGCCAAAATTGTGCCATTAAAAGGTGATTTGCTACACCTGACCTGCCGCGACTTTTTTGCTTTTCAGCGTAAACAACTGCATTACGCCGAACAGTGGGCTGCCCAGCGCCATCAGGCCGGTAAACGTTGTGGTTACCTGTCGATCCTTACCCACACCTTGGGAGCCTTCTGCAAAACCTGGTTGCTACGGGCTGGTTTTCTTGATGGTAAACAAGGCTTGCTGTTAGCCATGGTCAACGCGCAATATACTTTCAATAAATATGCCGCACTGTGGGCATTGGGACGTAACGTTACCCAATAACCCTCAAGATACAGCCATGCTGCTTCTTGAAGGTCGTTAGGTCTATTCAGAGAATATGAGTGATGAGCAGCAAAGCAATCTATCCTGGCACTTTCGATCCCATGACCAATGGTCATCTGGATTTAGTCACCCGCGCCTCAAAGATGTTTGATCACATCATCTTGGCTATTGCCGCCAGTTCGAGCAAAAAACCTCTGTTTACGCTGGAAGAGCGCGTAGCCTTGGCTACACAGGTGACCGCACATCTGGAGAATGTTGAAGTACAGGGCTTCAGTGAACTGATGGCACACTTTGCCGCCCATCAGAATGCCAATATTCTGGTACGTGGCCTGCGCGCCGTGTCTGATTTTGAATATGAATTACAGTTGGCAAATATGAATCGCCACCTGATGCCACAGCTTGAAAGCGTCTTTTTGATGCCATCGGAACAGTGGTCATTCATCTCTTCAACACTGGTGAAAGAAGTCGCTCGCCATGGCGGTGATATCACCGCCTTTCTGCCTGATGTCGTTGCCAAGGCATTAATGGAAAAACTCGCCAAACAGTAATCAATGCTGGCAGTTGCGGCAAAAAAAGGTGCTGCGCTGCCCGTGTTTTGTACTATCAATCAAGGTGCCACAGACGCGGCAGGGCTCTCCTGCTCGGCCGTAAACCTGCAGTTGTTGCGCAAAATACCCAGGTTTGCCATCTGATTGCAGAAAATCACGCAATGTCGTGCCACCTTGTTTAATGGATTGTAGTAAAACCGCCTTGATGGTTGCTGCCAACAACTCTGCCTCTGCTTGGCTTAATGACCCGGCCTGACGACCCGGCAGGATCCCCGCACTGAACAGTGACTCACTGGCATAGATATTACCCACCCCAACCACCAGTTTGTTATCCATCAACCAAGGCTTAATCAATGTGCGTTTGTCGCGGGATTTCTGGTAGAGATAAGTACCATTGAACGTTTCGCTCAACGGCTCTGGGCCAAGATGAGCTAACACCGAGCTCTGCGCAAGGTCTGCACACCACAGCCAAGCACCAAAACGGCGCGGATCGGTATAACGCAGGATCATGCCATTACTCATCACCAGATCAACATGATCATGCTTACCGGCTTCAGTCTCCTCTGTCAGCATGCGCAAACTGCCAGACATGCCTAAGTGAACAATAATCCAGCCATCATCTAACTCAATCAGCAAGTATTTAGCACGGCGTTGCACGCTACGTACCAACCGATCACTCAATGACAGGATCTGTTCTGAAACCGGCCAACGCAGGCGAGAATTACGTACCACCGCATACTGAATGTGGTGACCAACAAGATAAGGCTCAATGCCACGGCGGCTGGTTTCGACTTCAGGTAATTCAGGCATACCAGGCTCCTTCTCTGCTTTTGTTACTCCAAGCTATAAGGGATATCGGCGACAACAACTTGGCTTACTGAGTGATACAACGAAAAAAACCCGGCCTAGACCGGGTTTTTATTATAATCCACTAAAATTATTTAATTTTAGCTTCTTTGTAGAGCACGTGTTGACGGACAACTGGATCGAATTTCTTCAGTTCCAATTTTTCCGGCTTAGTACGCTTGTTCTTCGTAGTGGTATAGAAGTGACCAGTACCAGCAGAAGAAACCAGCTTGATCTTCTCGCGAACACCTTTAGCCATGATTCAGTTCCTTAATACTTCTCACCACGGGCACGTAGATCGGCCAAAACCGTCTCAATACCCTTCTTATCAATAACACGCATACCTTTAGCAGATACACGCAGAGTGACAAAGCGCTTCTCAGCCTCAACCCAAAAACGGTGTGAGTGCAGGTTAGGCAGAAAACGGCGTTTAGTCGCGTTCATTGCGTGGGAACGGTTGTTACCGCTCACCGGGCGCTTGCCAGTAACTTGGCAGACTCGGGACATGTCTATTCTCCAAAAATCAAATCAGCTCGAGCTCAAAGGGGTATGGCCGCCTCGTCAGGCTTTTAGAGCCCATCTCAGCAAACTTCATACTGAGGAGACTCTCGTCATCAGGTCAGAAACCACACATCAGGTCAGAAACCTGCTGAGATAGGCTCTTAACGCCAAACCCAAGATTCTCAAAGGTGGCGTAGTATACGCTCTGAAGCGTAAGTGCTCAAGTCCCGAACAAATAAAGATCCCACAAGGATCGCGAAAAAGTGACTTAAAGCCATCCACGCTCAGCAAAAGAGACGCATTCTCCCCGGCCAATCACCACATGATCGAGCACTCGGATCTCCAATAATCGGCAAGCATTGACCACTTGCTCGGTTATTGAACGGTCAGCGTGGCTAGGTTCCGCCTTACCCGATGGGTGATTATGCGCCAAAATGATGGCCGCTGCATTAGCCTTCAACGCTTCACGCACAATTTCTCTTGGGTGCACGACGACACTATTAATGGTACCAGCAAACATCTCCTGATGGCGAATCACCCGGTGTTGATTATCCAAAAAAAGCACTAAAAAAACCTCCCGTTCGTGATGAGCCAGCAAACTATGCAAATAATGCTGGGTAATTTTCGGATTGAGTAGAGCATTCTCCAACAGATGGGGGCCAGAAAATAACCGGAAAGCCAATTCAGAAATCGCCTGTAGCTGTGTATACGTCGCTATCCCTAACCCTTTCTGGCTGCAAAATTGTTGGTAATCAGCCGAAATAAGGTGATACAGCGAGCCAAAATGTGCCAATAACTGTTCAGCACGTTGTGAAACATGCACGCCTGGTGAACCTGTTCGTAAAAAAATTGCCAACAACTCGATGTCAGACAGCGCCGCCGCACCATCACGCATCAGTTTCTCTCTGGGCGCCAGAGCCCCTGGCCATATAGACATATCTTGACTACTCATCGCCTCCTCCCTGCAAGCCACAGAGTATGCCTCGAGAGATTTTGGACAGCGACAGGTGCTTGATAACATTGCGATGCATAGCGAAAACCACCATGCAACTGGCTGCATACACAGCAGAATCGCGCTCCCTGGCAGTGGTTATGCTAATATGCTGCATCTTTAGATTTTCAATCGGACAATCATGATGACGGGACTTTCCGGTAAACATATTGTGCTGGGTATCAGTGGCGGTATCGCTGCTTACAAATGCCCAGAGTTGGTACGGCGACTGCGCGACAGGGGGGCAGAGGTACGGGTGGTAATGACCACCGCCGCCAAAGCATTTATTACCCCACTGACACTGCAAGCAGTTTCCGGCTACCCGGTTTCCGACGATCTCCTCGACCCTGCGGCGGAAGCTGCCATGGGACATATCGAATTAGGTAAATGGGCTGATTTGGTGATCCTGGCTCCGGCCACCGCTGATTTGCTGGCTCGTATCACCGCCGGTATGGCTAACGATTTGTTAACCACCGTCTGCTTGGCAACCGATGCCCCCATCGCCGCAGCCCCGGCCATGAACCAGCAAATGTATCGCGCAACCGCCACCCAAGCGAATCTGCAAACCTTGCAAGCCCGTGGTTTGCTATTATGGGGGCCGGATTGTGGCAGCCAGGCTTGTGGCGACGTTGGGCCTGGGCGCATGTTGGACCCTCTGCAGATCATTGAACTGGCAGAGAGCTATTTTTCTGCGACACAAGATCTGAAACAATTAAAAATTATGATTACCGCGGGTCCTACTCGCGAGGCGCTGGACCCGGTGCGCTTTATCAGCAACCACAGCTCCGGCAAAATGGGCTTTGCCATCGCCCATGCTGCTGCTGCTCGTGGGGCACAAGTGACGTTAGTGGCTGGGCCGGTAAGCCTGCCAACGCCCCCTGGCATAACTCGTGTGGATATCATCAGTGCACTGGAAATGGAGCAAGCAGTAAAGCAACAGGTCGAACAACAAGATATTTTTATTGCCTGTGCCGCCGTCGCTGACTATCGGGCAGAGCAGGTTGCCAATGAAAAAATCAAAAAACAGGGTGATACCATCACCCTTAAAATGGTAAAAAATCCCGACATCGTTGCGGGTGTTGCCCTGATGAACAAAAATCGACCTTTTGTCGTCGGGTTTGCGGCAGAAACCCAGAATGTGGAAGAATACGCCCGGCAAAAACTGGCGCGTAAAAAACTGGATTTAATCTGCGCTAACAATGTATCGCTTGCAGAGCATGGTTTTAATAGTGATACCAATGCACTGCATCTTTTTTGGCAAGATGGAGAAAAACGCCTCGCCCATAGTGACAAGGCATCCCTTGGCCAACGTTTAATAGACGAGATAATCAGCCGTTATGATGAAAAAAATCGACGTTAAGATCCTCGACCCACGTATCGGTCAAGATTTCCCATTACCGACCTATGCTACCCCAGGCTCTGCTGGTCTTGATCTGCGCGCCTGTCTGGACAGTGCTGTCGAGTTGGCACCCGGCGAAACCACTTTACTCCCTACCGGTCTGGCGATTCATATTGCCGATACCGGTCTTGCCGCAGTGATCCTGCCGCGCTCGGGTCTGGGCCATAAGCATGGGGTGGTACTCGGCAATCTGGTTGGCTTGATCGATTCCGATTACCAAGGCCAATTAATGGTGTCGGTATGGAACCGTGGCCAGAAATCTTTCACCATTGAACCCGGTGAACGCATCGCACAAATGGTGTTTGTGCCAGTTGTACAAGCGGAGTTCAATCTGGTGACTGAGTTTGATAGCAGCGAGCGTGGAGCCGGTGGTTTCGGCCATTCGGGACGCCAATAGGGTTGCTCTATCTTAAGATGATCACTGAAAACCTTGCTGCCCAAAAGAGGAAGACATCTCTATGGCAAGGTTTACCCGACAATAAAATACCGAGTACCCGGTCACACGCAGAATCATTGTCGGAGAAACTTTTGGCTTATATCCAGGTTGATTCAAATTGCCCGACAGCAGTTTGAAAGACGGTGGGTGTCGGCTGTTTTAGCAAGGGTCTTATTACACATGGCAGAAAAAGAAAATACCAAAAGGAATCGGCGCGAGGACATACTGCAGGCGTTAGCCCAGATGCTGGAATCCAGCGATGGCAGCCAGCGTATCACCACAGCCAAGCTTGCCGCGAACGTAGGTGTCTCTGAGGCAGCCCTTTACCGGCACTTCCCTAGCAAGACACGAATGTTTGATAGCCTGATCGAGTTTATTGAAGACACCCTGATAACGCGCATCAATCTGATCCTGCAGGATGAAAAAGAGACACTCAACCGTCTGCGCCTGATTATGCTACTCCTACTTGGGTTTGCTGAGCGCAATCCAGGCCTGACACGTATCATCACCGGGCATGCACTGATGTTTGAGCAAGATCGCCTGCAAGGTAGGATCAACCAGTTGTTTGAACGTATTGAAGCACAGCTACGTCAGGTGCTGAAGGAACGTAAACTGCGTGAAGGGAAAGGCTTTAACGTTGATGAAACGTTGCTGGCCAGCCAATTATTGGCATTTTGCGAAGGGCTATTTTCACGCTATATCCGGTCTGAATTCCGCTACAGTCCAACACAGGATTTCGATGCCCGCTGGCCACTCCTGGCAGCACAGTTGCAATAATCTTTTGAAGTAGCGCTACTTAAATAGTGATGAATGAGGTGCCGGGGTTAACCCGGCATCACTCTTTATACTCCGTACTGTTCGCGATACGCCCGCACCGCTGCCAAATGTTCAGCCATCTCCGGTTTCTCTTCCAGATAAGCAATCAGCTCCTTGAGCGTAATAATTGAGATCACTTTACAGTGATAATCGCGCTCTACTTCCTGAATTGCCGAAACATCAGCACGGCCGCGCTCTTGACGATCAAGGGAGATCAACACCCCAGCCAAAGTGGCATGATGAGCCTGGATAATCTCCATTGACTCACGAATCGCCGTCCCTGCGGTGATCACATCATCCACCAGCATCACCCGCCCTTGCAGTGGACTCCCCACCAAAGTGCCACCTTCGCCATGATCCTTGGCCTCTTTACGGTTAAAGCAATAAGGCATATCTCGGTCATGATGTTCCGCCAGTGCGACCGCGGTGGTCGTAGCAATGGGAATGCCCTTATAGGCTGGGCCAAACAGCAGATCAAAATCAATACCAGAATCCACCAAGGCTTCAGCATAGAAACGCCCTAATAACGCCAGATCGCGCCCGGTATTAAACAGGCCAGCATTAAAAAAATAAGGGCTGGTACGTCCCGATTTCAAGGTGAACTCACCGAATTTCAGTACCTGTTTGCTAAGCGCGAATTCAATAAACTGGCGCTGATAGGCTTTCATGACTCACTTTCCTCGTCTGAACTGTAATGTTTATGCTGTGGTTGCAAATTTAAGTTGTAAAAAAGGCGACTTCGTCGCCTTTGAAAAATTATTCTGCCAACGCCGCTTTCTGCGCTTGAAAGATGGTTTCGATACCCCCACGGGCCAATGCCAGCAAGGCCAGCAACTCATCATGGTTGAACGGCTCACCTTCGGCGGTACCCTGCACCTCGATCATGCGGCCATCTTCCATCATCACCACATTCATGTCGGTTTCTGCTGCAGAATCTTCAACATATTCCAGGTCGCATAACGCTTCACCATTAACGATGCCCACCGAAACTGCCGCCACCAAACCTTTCATCGGGTTGGTTTTCAATTTCCCTGCAGCAACCAACGCATTCAGCGCATCGGCCAGGGCCACACAGGCACCTGAAATTGAAGCGGTACGGGTGCCACCATCGGCTTGCAATACGTCGCAGTCCAAAGTAATGGTGAATTCACCGAGTTTTTTCAGATCGACAGCAGCCCGTAGTGAACGTGCAATCAGGCGCTGAATTTCCAACGTGCGCCCACCTTGTTTTCCTTTCGCTGCTTCGCGCGCATTACGGCTATGGGTAGAACGCGGTAACATACCGTATTCAGCGGTCACCCACCCTTGCCCCTGACCTTTCAGGAAGCGTGGAACGCCCTCTTCGACGGTGGCGGTGCACAAAACTTTGGTATCGCCAAACTCGACCAGCACTGAACCTTCAGCGTGTTTGGTGTAGTGACGGGTCATTGTCAGGGGGCGAATTTGTTGTGGTGCTCTGCCTGCAGGACGCATGGGCTGTTTTCTCCGGCTTCTTATCAACAATTTGAGGCGTATTATACGAGCTTCGTGACGTTATGCCTATCCTGCCCTCAGGTGCAACGCTATAATCAACGCATCTTTAGCTATTACAGGGTAAGCAACAATGATCCGCAGTATGACCGCCTATGCCCGGCGTGAAATCAAGGGCGAATGGGGTAGTGCAGCCTGGGAGCTACGCTCTGTTAACCAGCGCTACCTTGAAACCTATATCCGCTTGCCGGAACAATTCCGTAGCCTTGAGCCGGTGATCCGCGATCGTATCCGTGGCCGCCTGACTCGTGGCAAAGTGGAATGTAACCTACGTTTCGAACTCGACCCAAGTGCGCAGAGCTCGATGATCCTGAACGAAAAGCTGGCCAAACAACTGGTTGAAGCCGCCAACTGGGTGAAAATGCAAAGCGATGAAGGGGAGATAGACCCCATCGATGTATTACGCTGGCCAGGTGTTATGTCCGCAGAGGAACAAGATCTGGATGTCATCAGTGAAGAGCTGATGCAGTTACTGGAAAATACGCTCGACGATTTTATTACGGCACGCGAAAGCGAAGGTAGTGCACTGAAAGGCATGATCGAACAGCGGCTGGAGGGCGTAAACACTGAAGTGGCAAAAGTACGCACCCAGATGCCCAATATCCTGCAATGGCAACGTGAACGGCTGGTCAGTAAGCTGGAAGAAGCGCAAGTGCAATTAGAAAACACACGTCTTGAGCAAGAACTGGTGCTAATGGCACAACGCATTGACGTTGCAGAAGAGCTGGACCGTCTGGAAGCGCACGTCAAAGAGACGTTCAATATCCTGAAGAAAAAAGAAGCGGTGGGCCGCCGTCTCGACTTTATGATGCAAGAATTCAATCGTGAAGCGAATACCTTGGCCTCAAAATCAATCAATGCGGAGGTCACAGCCTCAGCCATTGAACTAAAGGTATTGATTGAGCAAATGCGTGAGCAAATCCAGAATATCGAGTAATCATTCAGGAAGCATCAACAAGCCGCATAAATCCAGAAAGCCCGCCAAACAGCGGGCTTTTTTGTTGTTATGAGCTAGCATAAAGAAGCAAGAAAGCACACTATTGCCATGTACCTCGCTTTGCCCCTCAAAAATTGGTCGAGATCGCCTTAAAATGAGTTTGGCCTGATGACTTGAACCAGCCTTGGCAAGATGTATCAATTTACCAGGCAATTCGTGACGGTATGGATCTTGCCTCATATCGGAGTTTTATTCTGTAAAATGACCATGGCCACGGCGAGTCGATAACAAAAAACTCTGAGAGGTGGTATCGATGCGAAAGAATCGGCGTGAAAAGGCTGCGCAGCACACGGCAACGATTACCGGCACAATCACCAACACACCCAGGCGCATAAAGACACGAATGGGCCGAGTTATGGCCGCCGCCACAGTTCTGGTGGAGTCGGACAAGCCCAACCCGTACCCGATGCAGGTAATCGGCTTTGTCTGTTGGCGCTGGGATTGATGATCCACCGGCGGAGTTAACGGTTATTAGATAACGGTGCATACAGCTTCTCCGTCAAGAGTTTCCTACTCTAATGAACTCCACCAATCTCATAACGGATAAGGAACAATTGATCACGGATAGGCTTAACGTCATAACGGATTGTAGATCACTCGCCTTCTTACCACACAAGGCTACCCACTTAAAAAACTGTTCAAACATACAGTTATATTTTTAATTTGGCGTTTTAATGATCCTTCCTGGACTTTCTTATCACTTAAACTAGGGTAAGATACGACCAATTTATACCCACAATACTCACATGGAGGTACAGTGTTCCGGATATCTGATCTGACAGATCTGCGTGCGCTATCTGAATCCTCAGAGCTGGAGTTTAAATTGGCTCAAGGGAAAGATGGTAGAGGCAAGTTGCCGGATGACTTCTGGCCAACTTATAGCGCCATGGCAAATTGTCGCGGTGGATATGTTGTTTTAGGTATTCGTGAAAAGAAAGGTGAGTTCACTGTTGCGGGTATTCCGGATGTTAATACCGTCAAAAAGCAGCTCTTTGACCTTGCAGGCAGCAAGAAAAAGGTAAACGTTAATCTTCTTACTGATCAGCTTGTTCAAACTGTCAAATTAGACGGCAAAGAGATACTTGTCATTGAGGTACCGATTGCAAGACGTGAGCAAAAACCAGTCTATTTAAACAATCAACCAATAACAGAAACATGGTTCAGAATGCATGAAGGTGACCATCGTTGTTCTGAAGAACAAGTTCGCAGGATGATGGCTGAACAGATTGAGAGTTCTAGAGATGACAAGATATTACCAGGCTTTGATATTGCTGATATCGAAATGGAAAGCCTCAACGCTTATAAGAGATTGTTATCTACAGCAAAACCTCAACACCCTTGGTTAGAGTTAGAGCTTTTTGATTTTTTGAAAAAAATAGGCGGATGGAGAAGGGATCGTCAATCTGGTGAGGAGGGTATGACTTTTGCCGGAATTCTTATGTTTGGTACTTGGCAAGCCATACAGGACGCTGCCCCTAACTATTTCATTGATTATCAAGAACGCCCAGAAGCCAAGACAGAACAACGATGGATTGATCGAATATGTCCAGATGGTACATGGTCGGGAAATGTTTTCGATTTTTATCGTAGAACGTACAGAAAACTCACTACTGAGCTTAAAATTCCATTCAATATTAAGCAGGGAATAAGGCTTGATGAAACACTCATTCATGTAGCCCTACGGGAGGCCCTTGTAAATACCCTGGTACATGCAGATTTCACCGGTAGAGCTTCAATTTTAGTGGTCAAACGTCCTGATATGTTCGGTTTTCGAAACCCTGGACTAATGAGAATACCACCAGAAATAGCGATCAAAGGTGGAGAGAGTGATTGCCGTAACAGACGTATGCACCAAATGTTTTTGAACATAGGGGCGGGGGAAAGAGCAGGCTCAGGTATTCCTAAAATTTATAGTGGATGGCAATCAGCAAACTGGAGAATCCCTAAGCTCTATGAAAAAACAGAACCTACAGAACAAACAGTGCTCGAACTTTCAACGGCAAGCCTGATACCAACAGAAACCTTTGATCTTTTGCAGGCATTATTTGGAGTAGCCTTTAATACTCTTGATGATTTTGAACGAATGATCGTAACCACTGCGGCCATTGAGGGATGGGTCAACCACCAGAGAGCATGCCAACTCACAAGCAAACACCCGAGAGATGTAACTCTAACCCTACCACGTTTGGAGGCTAAAGGATTTTTAGTTTCCAGTGGCGAACGCCGGGACAAGTCGTATAGCTTGCCGGGAATGGAGCCACTATCCCCCGAGGATGTATTTCCCAATGCGTTAAGAGCAGAAGCCAACTTAACGCATAGTAGCGATAGCTTAACGCATAGCGGCATAAACTCCACGTATAGTGGTGACCGCTTAACGCATAGAGAGAAAAACCGAGATCCTTCGGGACGACTTGTAAGTCCCTTGCTCGACAAACCCTTTGTTGATGAACTTGATATCCTTGCTCCCGCCTTTAAACAACAATTAGAGCATATTGCAAAATTAACCAGGGAGAAAAAAAGGTTATCTACCGAAGAAATACGCAATGTCATTAAAGCACTATGCAGCGAGCATTTCATGGCCATATCCGTACTGAGTCAGCTTATCAACAGAACTGCGCAAAACATCAGGCAAAGCCACTTGAAAACAATGGTTGAAGAAAATGAGTTGCGATTGGCATTTCCGAATAAACCAAACTCACCAAAGCAGGGTTATACAATCAAGTAATCTGCATGGGCTTCAGGTGTAGCTTCTTTGAGTTAGTGCAGATAGCCAAGCAGTAAGAGCGATAATCACGTAATAAGTATCGACTAAAACTCTGCTGCGCTGAGTGAAAAACAAGCAACTTAAACGAGCACTCCGTTTTACCGTGTACACAAGGGTGTACACAATAGAAAATCACATAATAAGAAACTCAGTATCCACAAGGCTTTAAATCCGATACTCAATGAATAGATTCAACCATTCAGGAAGCATCAACAAGCCGCAAAAAACCAGAGGGCCCGGGTAACAGCGGACTTTTTTATTGTTATGGAGCAGCATCAGGCAGCAAGAATACGCAATGTTTACGTAAGATTGTCGGATGAGTACGCACCACCAGCCATTTGAGCAATTCAAACAATAGGATGACAATGGCATTGAGTTTTGGTCCGTGACCTATCCAACATCCTGGATTACTCAGAATACCGACACTTTGCTCGAGTGTTAGAACGCGCAAAAGAAGCTTGTTTAAACAGCGGTCATTCTGTCGGAGACCATTTCGAGAATGTCCTCGCAATGGTCAAAATTAGCTCAGAGGCATTGAGCTTAAAGACGTTAAGCTCTCCAGATACCTTGCTATCTTGTCGTGCAGAATGGTGATCCAAGCAAGCCTGTTATCGCTGCCGGTCAAACCTACTCAATGGGGAATAAACAAGAAGGCCCTGCCAAGTTTCCATACATAAATCGACAAGAAACCCGTTAACTCGCTACTACGATTTTTGCTCACCCAGTGGCGAGAGCCTGGACGGTTGTTTAGCACCAATGCCAGCCAGTAGTTCGGTAAGCGATAACACCATGGTGGAACGTACCATCTGTTGATAGCGCTGGTGTTGCATGGCAATCAACGACTCATCCGCTTCACTCGGCTGTAAAAAGGTGGGTACTGGGGGGAATTCACTCACACAGTGCAGTTCACCAAAGGGCCCCAGGATTTCATCATCAATAAAGCGATATTCAGTACCATCATGATTCAACTCTTCGCGCATTGCCATCAGCAACTCGGCATCTTCATATTCATGCCGTGAAATAACCCCCAGGCCATACATCAGTTTAAGGCGAACTGAGAGTTCACCAAGCGGGCCAGCACCAGACAATAGGGGTTCGACGGCATACTTCACCGCATAATCGTCTTTACGAAATACCTGCACCACTAATACGTTCAGCGCTTCGGCTAACAACTCGACCGCTGCGATCAGAAAGCTACGTACCGTTTTGCCAGCATTCAGTTTTTCCAATACTTTGTTTTCAAATGCCTTTGTGTCAATCATCGTCACTTTTCGAACAGCATTAGGGGTGCCCTTTCTTGGCGGAAATCAATATATGCAGGGCAAAAAAATTTGCCCTGCATCCTAACCGTTATCCGTGAAGTAAGGGAGTGTTTATTGACACCGATTTATTGCGCCATGGAATTTACTGCGACTGCATGGTGTTATACGCAGCCACCGCCTCTTCCACCACCTTGCTGTCAGCCGGTAAACCAGAAATTTGTATCAGTGCCGCTTTTGGCCCCAATTTTTCCAGCAATTCTACCAGCTCTTTGGCCTGCGGGTCTTGTTCACTGCGGTAACTCATGGCGGCCGCAATCCCTTTTATCAGGTTGCCATGTGGCAAATCGTATTCCAATGTTCCCAACAATGGCTTAATCAAGCGGTCGCCTGCACTGAGTTTACGCAGTGGCTGGCGCCCAACACGCTCAACATCATCATGCAGATAGGGGTTTTCAAAGCGAGAGAGGATTTTGTTGATATAAGCGGCATGTTTATCCGCATCAAAGCCATAACGCTTGATCAACACCGCACCACTCTCTTCCATCGCCCCTCGTACCACCTGACGAACTTGTGGGTCGAGAATCGCATCACGAATTGTCAGTAAGTTGGCACGCTGCCCCAGATAAGCCGTGATTGCATGGCCAGTATTAAGAGTGAACAACTTGCGTTCGACGAACGCCATCAGGTTGTCAGTCAACTCCATACCCGCAATAGCAGGCGGGGGCCCCTTGAACTGAGTCTGATCCACAATCCATTCGCTGAACGTTTCCACGGTAACTTCCAGCGGATCGCTGCTGTTGGCTTCTGCGGGTGGCACGATACGGTCTACGGCAGAATCCACAAACCCGACATGCTGTTCAACCCAAACCTGCTCATCCTGCGGCAATACGTCGAAAACAGAGAGCTTGAGCTGGCTGGTGCCGCGCACCATATTTTCACAAGCAATGATATTGAGTGGCTGGGTGTTTCCTTGTTGATGGCGTTTAATCAACCCCTTGGCAATAGTCCCGGCGATTTTAGCCAAGACCTGTGGGCCAACTGCTGTTGTCACAATATCCGCCTCAGCAATCAAATCCACCGCCTGCTCACTGCCGCTGTTAACCGCACTGACATTATTCACTTGTTCAATACGTGATTCATCACCTACCACGTGTACCTGGTAGCTTTTACGTTGGTTCAGTTCATCCAGCAACGTCTGGTTAACGTCAGCAAAAGTCAGTTCGGCATGAGCATCAGCCAGTAACTTGCCGATGAACCCACGGCCGATATTACCCGCGCCGAAGTGTAATGCTTTCATAGTTCTACCTTTGTTAATATCGAAGGGTGCACCCGGTGCACCCTTTAAAACAGTGCTGTGATATTAGCTCTTCTTACTACCAAGTAGTTCCAAAACTTCTTGGACGCTTACCGTATTAGCTAACCGCTCAATAACCGTTTCATCATCCAATGCATTGGTTAGACAAGTAATCACCTGAATATGCTCATTATTACGGGCTGCAATACCAATCACCAGACGGGCAACCTCATCCTCACCGTCACCAAAACGCACGCCTTGCGGATATTGGCAGAACACCACGCCAGTACGCAGTACGCGATCTTTCGCTTCGATGGTGCCATGTGGTACGGCAATCGACTCTCCCAAGTAGGTAGAAGTGAGCTTTTCACGCTCCAGCATCGCCTCTACGTATTCAGGTTCCACATAGCCGCCCTTCACCAATTGCTCACCAGCAAAGCGAATTGCCTGCTGTTTGTCGCTAGCCTGTAGACCGAGGAACACATTATTTTCACTCAATTTAAACAGGTTCTTTTCGCTGGCTTCAAAGCTGTCATCCAACGTTGAAATCACTTTCTGTTCTGTTTCGCTGGTTTTGTGAGCGGCTAGCAGGCGTGCGGTCAAATCACTGTATAACTGACTGTCCAGGAAATTGGTTAATGAAATATGCTGTGCTTGTGGTGCATGACGCATGGCACGTTCCGTCAAATCACGGTGGGTAATCACCAGATCGACATCTTCCGGCAAACTGTTGATCGCGCAATTGGTAACAGAGATATTTTTCAGTCCTGCATCTGTCACTTTCTTACGCAGAACACCCGCCCCCATCGCACTGGAACCCATACCCGCATCACAAGCCACAATAATTTTACGCACGGTACTCAGGTCACCATCTACCGCTCCATTAGGCGCTTTAGCCCCTTTGGATTGCGCCTTCATCTCCTGCATACGACGGGTGGCTTGTTCCAGACCCTCTTCCTCTTTAACTTTCGACGTTTTCAGCAGGAAAGAAGAAACCAGGAAGGAGACCAGGAAAGCAGCGAAGATGGCAGCCAAATTGGCGAAATAGGCCCCTTTTGGCGTCATTGCCAATACGGCCAGAATCGACCCTGGGGAAGCCGGCGATACCAGACCCCCATTCAATACCGTCAGCGTGAATACGCCTGTCATACCACCCAGAATCACCGCCAGCAGCAGGCGTGGATTCATCAGTACATAAGGGAAGTAAATTTCATGGATACCACCCAGGAAGTGGATGATAGCGGCACCACCAGCAGACTGTTTGGCACTACCACGGCCAAAGAACATATAAGCCATCAAGACTCCCATACCTGGGCCCGGGTTGGCTTCAATCAGGAAGAAGATAGACTTGCCAGCCTCTGAGGCTTGCTGAATACCCAGCGGCGAGAAGATACCGTGGTTGATGGCGTTGTTCAGGAACAGAATTTTTGCTGGTTCAACAAAGATCGAGGTCAATGGCAGCAGGTTATTAACCACCATGACATGTACACCCGCCGCCAGAATTTTGGAGAGCGCTTCGACCAATGGCCCAATCCCCATAAAGGAGATAAGTGCCAGCAGCATACCGATGATACCGGCGGAGAAGTTGTTCACCAACATCTCAAAACCACTTTTGATCTTGCCATCTACCCAGCGGTCAAAATGCTTAATCGCCCAACCACCCAGCGGACCCGCGATCATGGCACCGAGGAACATCGGGATATCAGCACCCACCACGACACCCATGGTGGTAATTGCACCAACCACACCACCACGATCGCCACCCACCAATTTACCGCCGGTATAACCGATCAACAGTGGCAACAGATAGGTGATCATTGGCCCAACCAGCTTGGCCAATGTCTCATTTGGCACCCAACCGGTAGGGATAAATAACGCGGTGATAATACCCCAGGCGATAAATGCGCCAATGTTGGGCATAACCATATTGCTTAGGAAACGGCCAAAGTTTTGCACTTTAACCTTGATATCTGGTGAAAACATAAAACACCCCCCTATTGCTACGCGCTGACAATAAGAGCGCGCATTCATTGTTGTCATATCCAGCCGTGTTGCTGCTGTTTGCGAAATGGACTCTACCACGCTCCTCTGACTACGCGAACCCCACCCAAGAAACGTGATTAAAATCACAAAACAGAGGGGGTTAACCCAGTGGATTTAGTGATTGAAATCACAATTACTTTCGATATTAGAAATAATAGACACTGATAAAGCGTCACCGCCAGCCAATAACGTGATTAAAATCACGTTATTGTCCGAAGGGTTTGTTCTTAAATTGATACATTGATCACAATTTATTTTACGCACCACAAGCGAACCGCGCTCTTGAATGGGATCTTCCCTGCGGCACCCACTCTGCCAGAGAGCTGACCAGGCAAACTCAGCGACCCACATCTCTGGCTGACACTCAAAGCCATTTTTCATGCCGGCAAAAAGAAACACTGATCCACAAATCCAATTCTGGATCCTTTATAACCTGGACAATACGCTCACGAATCAAATCCAACTGGCTGATGCCGATATGTTCCATGCTTTCTGGCAGAACGACATAGATCTCCAAGAATAATCCGCGACCTATACGTGTTTCATAGTGGGAATATTTGATGAAGCCGTATTCACGGCTAAGTTGTTGCATTAACTCTTCCACCTTTTTATCCAATGCTGCAGGTGTCATCATCAGAACTTCTTTTATGGCATTAAAGATTATTTTGGCTGGCATTGGCATGACAAACAGGATCAGGACTGCCAGTATCATCGAATCCACATAGGGGACCAGATAGGCAAAGCGCGTGTCTTGTAAAAACCAGGCGAGGATAAAAGCGACAAAGATCGCGGCACTGATCGCTGTGGAGATCATCCAGCCCCGCACGTCCAACTCGACCAGTGGGGAAGATATCCCTTTGTTAGCGTTTTTTTGTTTCAAAAATATCGCAAAACAAATGACGGTGATACTAAAGGCATAGGCTATCGCCCACCCTAACTCAAAATGATTTCCCCCTCCCAAAAGACTTTGAATCGCGTTAATAAAAGCATACAGACAGAGTAACAACAGTAGGCTGCCGTTAAATACCAGAACCAAGGGTTCTACGTGCCAAAAACCGTATTGAAAACGGCGACTGCTCGGGTTTTGCCCGATTAGCCGTAATACGAATAACGCCAAGCCGGATAGGGTCGCATCCAATATGGCGTACATACCATCAAACATGATCGATCTTGAGCCGGTAATAAAACCGAAGGTGATACTCAAACAAGATATCCCAAGAGCACCATAAATTGAGCGCCTTAAAAGCTGTTGTTCACGTTGAGTACTGGGCACGATAATGACCTCCAACTGACCGAATGGCTCTGTTCCCGTATTTTACGGCGCTGTTGAATATACCCATCGTCAAACAAGTCGCCGGGGTATTCAAAAAGCCAGATGTTTTATCCTGCAAGTTAATTGAACTTGGCCATAGTTATGCTTCGACCGCGCGTTTTCGGCCCGATAACTGAAGTGTAGTATAGAGATCAGGGTACGGAAGGATGACAAGGCGTTGAAAAAAGGGGGACACTATACTCAGGTACATTCAAACTACAGCCTGAAAGCCGCTCGAATGTACCTGGATAGTCAATGTACCTGGATAGTTTTGCTTACTGCATCACTGCCTGCACCGTTTTCTGTGCATTGAGCCAATCCTGCTGCTTAGCCACCAGATTGGACATCATGGTGTTGTACTGCGCCACCTGCTGCTGAGTACGGAACTGTACACCGCCATTATTGAAACTCACCTGATTACCCTGAGCCTGCAAGAAATCCCCAACTAGCACCAGTTCCTGAACAAAACTGCTGGTGGTTGGGATCACTGGCATCAAGCTATTGCTTGGTGTGGTAACAATCTTGTCATACACCTGGCTATACACCGCTTTCAAATCATCGGGTTGCTTCAACGCGGCACGGGCGCTATCCGCCTGTAACTTCGCTGACTGTATCTGTTGACCCAACAGGTTCAATGCACCCAACGATTGCTGCAAGGTATCGCGCTTAGCGATATAGTCTTGTGCGGTGCGAATTTGATTAATCTGTTCCAGTGCTGGTGTCAGACTTGCCTCAACCGATTTCGACAATTGCTGAGAAAAACCCACCAGAATGGCGTAATCACTCACATAAGTGCCAAATTTCTGTTTTTGGTCTTCACTCAACGTTGGAATGTGTACACCGCTACGCATCACCGTATTATGTAAATAATCAATAAACGCTTTACGCTGTTCTGGCTCTTTATCGCCGCAGGCGGTCAGTTGTATCACGACCAACAATGCAAATACCGGTGCCAACCAACGCGAAAAGCCTCTGCTTTGGATCCCTACCGCCATGTGACATAACTCCCGTTATTAATGTCTCTTTTATCTGGCTCCATGCCTTATGTTGCACTCCATTGCAGATAAGAATAGATCAACTCCCTGCTATAGGATACGTGATTCAACGTTCAGCCCAGAATAACCGACGGATTCTCATGATGATGAAAAAGCGCCCTCAGGCGCCTTTTCATTAATACTTTACCCTTACTGCAACACCGAAATATCCGCTACTTGCAGGAACAGCTCACGCAACTTACTCAGCAACGTCAAGCGATTCACCCGCACCACATCATCTTCAGCCATCACCATCACACTGTCGAAGAACGCATCAACCGTCTCACGCAACGCAGCCAGTTCAACCAATGCTTCCTGATAACGACCTGCAGCAAACAAAGGTTCCAGCTTGTCACGCAACACCACCAGATGAGTGGCTAATTTCAGCTCTGTCGGCTCTTTCAATACCGAGGCTTGAACCTGATCCAGCAATACATCGTTGGATTTGGCTAAGATATTGGAAACACGCTTGTTAGCCGCGGCCAACGCGGTAGCCTCAGCCAAGGTACGGAAATGTGTTACCGCCTTCACCCGTGCATCAAAGTCTGCCGGCCGGGTTGGGCGACGCGCCAATACCGCCTGGATAGTATCCACTGCATGGCCTTCTTCCTGATACCAGGTACGGAAACGCCCCAACATAAAGTCGATGACATCATCCACCACCTTAGCATTGGTCAGCTTGCTGCCATACAGGCGCGCAGCCTCTTCGGTCAGGGTTTGCAAATCCAGTGACAGGTTTTTCTCAACGATGATACGCAGCACGCCCAACGCAGCACGGCGTAAAGCAAACGGATCTTTATCACCTTTTGGATGCTGGCCAATACCAAAAATACCGACCAGCGTGTCCATTTTGTCAGCGATTGCCAACGAGCAAGCCACCAGCGATTGAGGCAGTTCATCACCCGCAAAGCGTGGCTGATACTGCTCGTTAAGCGCAACAGCTACGTCCTCGGCTTCACCATCATGGCGTGCGTAGTGCATCCCCATCACACCCTGAGTATCGGTGAATTCGAACACCATATTGGTCATCAGGTCGCACTTCGACAGCAGCCCGGCACGCGTTGCGTGGTTAACATCAGCACCAATCTGGCCCGCAATCCAGCCGGCCATGGCTTGAATACGGTCAGTCTTATCACGCAGGGTACCCAACTGCTGCTGAAACAGTACCGTTTCCAGGCGCGGTAAATGATCTTCCAGACGCTTCTTGCGGTCAGTATTAAAGAAGAATTCAGCATCCGCCAAACGAGGACGCACCACTTTCTCATTACCAGAGATGATTTGCTGCGGGTCTCGGGACTCAATATTGGCGACGAAGATAAAATTCGGTAACAGTTTGCCAGCGGCATCGTAGACCGGAAAATATTTCTGGTCACCCTTCATGGTATAAACCAACGCTTCCGCAGGCACTGCCAGGAATTTCTCTTCAAATTTTGCCGTCAACACCACCGGCCACTCAACCAATGAAGTCACTTCCTCCAGCAGGCTCTCACTCAGATCGGCTTTTCCACCAATCTTCTGTGCTGCCAGTTCAGCATCACGTTTAATCAACGCCTTGCGGGTTGCGTAATCGGCGATCACTTTACCGCGCTCCTGCAGGATTTGCGGATACTGATCGGCGTTCTCAATAGTAAACTCTGGCTCACCCATAAAACGGTGACCACGAATGGTGCGAGCCGAATCGATGCCCAGCACGGTGCCTGGGATCAGTTCGGCCCCTAGCAGCATGGTCACCGTATGTACCGGACGCACGAACTGGGTTTCTTTATCACCCCAACGCATCAATTTGGGAATCGGCAGCTTTGACAGTGCCGTGCTCACCATACCGGCCAACAGTTGTTGTGCGGATTGGCCTTTAACATGGGCGCGATACAGTAACCATTCACCTTTATCGGTCACCAGGCGTTCAGCTTGATCAACGGTAATGCCGCAACCACGCGCCCAGCCCTCAGCAGCCTTACTGGGCTGACCGCTGGCATCGAATGCCTGAGCGATGGCCGGGCCACGTTTTTCAATTTCACGGTCAGCCTGTGCCGCGCTGAGTTTAGCCACTTTTAATGCTAGGCGACGCGGAGCAGCAAACCAGCTCACTTCGCCATGTGCCAAGCCGGCATTATCAAGTTCAGCCGTAAAATCTGCAGCAAAAGCTTCTGCCAGTGAGCGAAGAGCCTTCGGCGGCAGCTCTTCGGTGCCGATTTCCACCAGGAAAGTCTGTTGAGTCATAGCTGCCTCTTACTTCTTATTACACATCGGGAAGCCTAACGCTTCGCGGGAAGCGTAGTAGGCCTCGGCAACGGCTTTGGTCAGCGTGCGGATACGCAAAATATAACGTTGACGTTCGGTGACCGAGATCGCCTTACGCGCATCCAGCAAATTGAAGGTATGGGCCGCTTTGAGAATACGTTCATACGCAGGTAATGGCAGGGGGTTTTCCAACGCCAATAGGGTTTGCGCTTCCTTTTCGTATTGCTCAAAACAGGAAAACAGGAAATCTACATCCGCATACTCAAAGTTGTAGGTGGATTGCTCCACTTCGTTTTGATGGAACACATCGCCATAGGTGGTGATACCCAATGACCCGTTGCTCCAAATCAAATCGTAGACGCTATCCACACCCTGGATATACATCGCCAGGCGTTCCAGACCGTAAGTGATCTCGCCGGTGACCGGTTTACATTCCAAACCGCCAACCTGTTGAAAATAGGTGAACTGGGTCACTTCCATCCCGTTCAACCACACTTCCCAACCTAATCCCCAGGCCCCTAGTGTCGGGTTTTCCCAGTTATCTTCAACAAAACGGATATCGTGAATAGCAGGATCCAACCCCAGTTCTTTCAATGAACCCAGGTACAGTTCCTGAATATTTTCCGGTGAAGGTTTAATCACTACCTGGAATTGATAATAGTGTTGCAGGCGGTTGGGGTTTTCCCCATAACGGCCATCGGTCGGGCGACGTGAAGGTTGCACATAGGCCGCAGCCATTGGCTCCGGGCCAAGAGCACGCAAGCAGGTCATCGGGTGAGATGTCCCTGCGCCAACTTCCATGTCCAAAGGTTGAACAATAGTGCAACCCTGGCGCGCCCAATAGTCCTGCAGTGTCAGGATCAGACCCTGAAAGGTCTTGGTATCAAACTTTTGCATGTTGAATTCGCACGCGATACAAGTGGATTTAATAGAGGGGCTCAGTATACCTGTTGACCGTAAGATATACAGCCAGAATCCAGCAACAAGTCACAATCCCCCGATAAAAACCGTGGTGTGATATGCAAAAAGCCGGTTCAGCACGATACCCTAGTTCATTCAGCTTACCCCATGAGGCCCGAATAGCGACAGCAACAGGTTCAAGGTTGACGAGGCATCAAGGGAGTTTGCAAGATGCGGCACTTTAAACTCAGCGTTTTTGGGAGCATAGCCCACGCTATAAGTGAAGTGATATAGCGTAGCCAACACAAGTAACTTCAAGGATAATGTGTCAAACATTTTAAAATTCATTATGGACAGCTAAGTATGATAGAAGGCCTTGATAAAGATTGTCATTTATTATCAGAGAGTAAACCTAACGAACTCATTAATTCATCTATCAAAAGCTATCTAGAAAAAAAACTAAAAGAGTTTAATAATATAAAGTACGCTTATGCCATAATGAATAAAAAGAACCCTGCTGATTTTTCAGTGATTTCAAATAGAACTGAATGGTTTGATTTTTATGTCAATAACAACTTTCAGTATATCGACCCGGTTTTAGTGACTGCATCACATCGGGTTACCCCATTTTTTTGGGATAAAAACATCATGATTAACTCGGGAATTAAACTGCCAAAAATATTTAATATGGCGAAAAGTTATGATGTTACTCATGGTTATACCTTCGTGTTGCATGACCATCTTCATCATCTGGCGGTTTTATCTATTATCATAGATAGCCATTGTGATAATAGTGTTGAACCGCTGATTAGAGATAACCAAGATAGTTTCCAGCTATTGTTGATGAAAACGCATGAAAAACTCATTAACACTTCTCAAGAACTGAATAACGCTAACTACTTTGAGAAAATAAACCAGAGAAATTTCTTTTCCCCTCGCGAGAATGAAATTATTTATTGGGCAAGCATGGGGAAATCCTATCAGGAAATTGCACTTATCTTAGGAATTAAACTCACCACAGTAAAATTTCATATTGGAAATGCAGTTAAAAAGTTAGGCGTTAACAATGCCAAGCATGCCATAAGGCTCAGTGTTGAATTGCAGCTAATCAGGTCGGTTCGCTAATGTAGCCAAACTTTCAGATAAAATTGCTCAAAAACCATTTGACTAAAAAAAATAAAAAGGAAGAGGGTAAAATGCATAAAAATATACTCTCACCCCTTCTTTGATTGGGTGAGAGAAACTGTTGACAGGCACTCTGTGATTTACAATAATGTTTAAGAATTTTCCCTGGTGTTGGCCAATTTGGCACCTGATCCTTTAATCGGGATCAGTTTTTTTTGCTTAAAATTCTTGTTATTGTTGTTACGCACTAACGATAAAGTTTTTTGTTACTGAATGATAGTTATACTAAAGTACAGTCACCCACTATACTTTTTCGGTAACAGGCCCGCATCAGGCACCGTACCAGCGTTTGTGGCACCCTATGCCGACTTCAAACTACCAGGCAGTCCTTATCTATGGTGCCTTCCCGCTAAGCCAATCATCAGAAATGGTGCACTAACGCTATATACTCGGGTCACTGCGTCAGTAAAAAACGAAATAAGAATAAGGAGTATCGGCATGGATAATCAACGTTGCGGTTGGGTTACCGCTGACCCATTATATCTTGAGTACCACGATAAAGAATGGGGCACCCCAACCACGGATGCACGCGAACTGTTCGAAATGTTGTGTCTGGAAGGGCAACAGGCTGGCCTCTCTTGGATCACGGTGCTGAAAAAACGTGAAAACTACCGCCGTGCTTTCCACAATTTTGACCCAACACGTATCGCGGCCATGAACGAACAAGATGTGGCGTTATTGCTGCAAGACAGCGGGATTATCCGCCATCGCGGCAAGATTGAAGCCATCATTGCCAATGCCAAAGCTTATCAAGCCATGGAACTAGCGGGGGAAAATTTTTCTACCTTTATCTGGCAATTTGTCGGAGGTAAACCGCAACTGAACCACTGGCAAGCCCTAAACGAAGTGCCCGCTCAAACAGAGATTTCTGTTGCCATGTCCAAGGCATTGAAAAAGCGCGGCTTCAAATTTATCGGTTCAACCATCTGCTATGCCTTTATGCAGGCCTGCGGCTTGGTAAACGACCATGTTACTGGTTGTTTTTGCCACCCGGAGAATACCAAAGATGATACGCACCGCAACGCCCGCCGACCTTGACGTGCTGATGGTGCTCTGGCTAGAAAGCACCACCCGTGCTCATCCCTTTGTGCCATCTGACTATTGGCAGCAAAGTGCTCAACTGGTACGGGATAACTATTTGCCCCGAGCTAAAACTTGGGTGTATCTGCATAACCAGCAAATTGTCGCTTTTATCAGCATATTGGATGAGCGCTTTATTGGCGCTCTGTTTGTTGACCATCACTTTCATGGCAAAGGGGTGGGGGCAGCATTAATGGCCTGCGTACAGCATCATTATCGTTGGCTTAGCCTGGAAGTGTATGAGGAAAACCAACGAGCTTGCGCCTTCTACTACAAACAAGGATTCCGCGAAATGCAGCGTCTGTTTAACCAAGAAACTCAAGCCCATACGCTAATCATGAATTGGCCTGCTACTTAATTTCAATAAACTGGCATGGGTCGGTCCGTAGATTGATCGATTAGAATAGGATGAACTTGAATGAACTGAGCTGGCAGAGGTTGATCACTCCCGTAAAACAACCCGCTATTCTTCCCGTTTTGTGATTGATATCATATTTTTCTCTTCTGTCACTTTTTAATGGGATCGGTTCCATTTATGGTGACGATACTGATAACAGTGGCAATACTTCCAGCTTAATCTCAAAAATTCACAGGCAACCTGTAAGTTACAACAGTATTTAATCATTTTCCCTGGTGTTGGCCAATTTGGCACCTGATCCTTTAATCGGGATCAGTTTTTTTGCTCCTAAGCAATGATAGTAAAAGCTAAACTGAATGATGTTATCGGTCGCCACTCCGCTTCCCCTATATATTCATCGCCATTCAAGCCGCGACGGTACCCGGGTACCCTGGTTCACACTAATTAATTGATTTATGATAGCTATATCGTTCTCTCGTTGGAGTTTTTAATGAAGCCTTCAGTCATATTGTATCGGAGTATTCCTGCCGACCTGCGTCAGCGGCTGGACAAGCACTTCAGGGTACATGCTTTCGATGATTTACCCCCAGATAATACCCCTGCGTTTGAGGCTGCATTACAACAAGCTGAAGGGATTATCGGTTCTGGCGGCAAAATTGATGAAGCCTTTCTGCAACGGGCACCTAAACTACGTGCTGCTTCAACGATTACAGTAGGTTACGATAACTTTGACCTCGAAGCGCTTAATGCCCACCAAGTATTATTGATGCATACCCCGAGCGTATTAACAGAAACCGTGGCCGATACCATCATGGCCTTGATGTTGGCCACCGCACGCCGCGTAGTTGAAGTCGCCGAGCGAGTGAAAGCGGGTGAGTGGCAAAATAACATTGGGCCCGAGTGGTATGGTGTTGATGTTCATCATAAAACTATTGGCATCCTCGGTATGGGGCGCATCGGGCTGGCATTGGCGCAACGGGCACACTTAGGCTTTAACATGCCAGTGTTATATAACGCCCGCCGCACCCATCAACAGGCCGAACAAAATTTCAACGCCCGCCGTTGCGATCTTGATACTCTGCTGACTGAGTCAGATTTTCTTTGCATCACACTCCCGTTAACTGACGAAACCTTCCAGATGATCGGCCACGAACAATTGGCGAAAATGAAGAAAAGCAGCATTCTGATCAATGTAGGGCGAGGGCCGGTGGTTGATGAGCAAGCGCTTATCGAGGCCTTGCAGAACGGTACTATTCACGCTGCCGGGTTGGATGTTTTTGAGCAAGAACCGTTATCGGTGAATTCACCACTACTGCAATTGCCCAATGTGGTTGCTGTGCCCCATATCGGTTCTGCCACTCATGAAACCCGCTATGGCATGGCTGAATGTGCTGTGGATAACCTGATTGCCGCACTCACAGGCAAGGTAACAAAAAATTGCGTTAATCCCCATTTACTGATTAATCCCTATTAACGACTTGACCTCTATTCACTACAAAGGTGATAGATACCCGTGTTACTCTTTTCGCTGTAAAAATTAATTAGCGTTTTATGCTATAAAAAGTACATATCATGATACTTCACATCGCCAGATAAAATATCTGCTTAATTGCACCTGCTTTTATCTGGCGGTATGGTGGAGCCCTACTGACCAATAACAATTCTGCGGCACCTATGACTTTTTCTCTTTTCGGCGATAAATTTACCCGTTATGCCGGTATCACCCGCTTAATGGACGACCTGAATGATGGTCTACGCACCCCAGGCGCCATCATGCTCGGCGGTGGAAACCCTGCAAAAATTCCAGAAATGGAAAGTTACTTCAAGCAACTGTGCCAGGATATGCTCGACCAGGGCAAATTGACTGAAGCACTATGTAACTACGATGGCCCACAAGGCAAAGACCTCTTACTGTCAACGCTGGCTAATCTGCTACAGAAAGAGTTTGATTGGCCCATCGGGCCACAAAATATTGCGCTAACAAACGGCAGTCAAAGCGCATTTTTCTACTTATTTAATTTGTTCGCTGGCCGCTACGCAGAAGGGAAACGCCGCCGCGTGTTATTCCCACTGGCTCCCGAGTACATCGGCTATGCCGATGCCGGGTTGGATGAAGGGTTATTTGTCTCCGCCAAACCCAATATAGAGTTCCTGCCAGACGGCCAATTTAAATATCACATCGATTTTGAGCATTTAACGATCGGTGACGATATTGGCATGATCTGCGTTTCACGCCCGACCAACCCGACAGGTAATGTGATCACCGACGAGGAACTGAACAAACTCGATCTATTGGCACAGCAGCACGGTATACCTTTGGTGATTGATAACGCTTATGGCGTACCTTTCCCGGGCATTATTTTCAGCGACGCAACGCCATTATGGAACCCCAATATCATTCTGTGCATGAGCCTGTCTAAACTCGGCCTGCCAGGTTCACGTTGTGGCATCGTTATAGCCAATGAACGGGTAATTACCGCCCTAACCAATATGAATGGCATTATCAGCCTGTCGCCAGGAAGCATCGGCCCAGCTCTGGCGGCAGAAATGATTGAGCGTGGCGATCTGTTACGTCTGTCTAATGAAGTGATCGGCCCGTTCTACAAACAGCGTGTTGAACAGACCATTGGTATTATTCGCCGTTATCTATCACCAGAACGTTGCCTGATCCACAAACCGGAAGGGGCTATTTTTCTCTGGTTATGGTTTAAGGATCTGCCCATCACCACAGAATTACTCTACCAACGCCTGAAGAAACGTGGGGTCCTGATGGTGCCAGGCCACTATTTCTTCCCAGGACTGGAACAGGAATGGCCACATACCCACCAATGTATGCGTATGAACTATATTCCTGACCCAGCAAGCATTGAACAGGGTGTGATGATCTTGGCAGAAGAGGTTGAACGAGCACATCAAGAAGCGGGTTAAAGAACCAAGGGGCTCTGAAGAGCCCCTGAATCTACCACCTTGAAAAACATCACTACATGATCTTGAAAAACACCATTACATGGCCCAAAACAGCACGGCCAACAATTGCGGAGACATAATACGCAGGAACATTGCCAACGGATAAACCGTGGCATAAGAGAGTGCCGCTGCACCACTGGTGGGATGCAGGCCATTGGCAAAGGCCAGGGCAGGTGGATCAGTCATCGACCCTGCCAACATGCCCGATAGCGTCAGGTAGTTCATTTTGCCCATCACCCGGGCTAATATACCCACGGTGATTAAGGGAATGGCAGTGATCAACGCACCATAGCCAATCCAGGCTAACCCTTCACCATGGATCAGGGTGTTAATAAAGTTACCGCCCGACTTCAACCCCACCACCGCCAGGAACAATACAATACCCAACTCACGCAACGCCAGGTTAGCACTGGGGGGCATAAACCAGTAAAGTTTGCCGATACTGCCGATACGCCCCAGGATCAAAGCCACCACCAGCGGGCCGCCAGCCAACCCCAACCGCAACGCCGCCGGGAAGCCAGGAATAAACAACGGAATAGAACCCAGCAGCACCCCTAACCCGATGCCAATAAACACCGGCAACATTTGTACCTGTTGCAACTTCTGCTTGGCGTTACCAACAATCGCCGCCACGACCTCGATAGATTCTGGCCGCCCTACCAGGTTGAGAATATCCCCGAACTGCAGCGTGACATTACTGCCTGCCACCAGCTCAACACCAGCACGGTTAAGGCGCGAAATCACCACGTCATATTTCTGCTTAAAATTCAGATCGCGAACTTTTTTACCCAAGACCTTTTCGTTGGTCACCACGGCACGAACCACCTGCAGAGCAGTACCCTTGGTAGAAAGTGACACATCCACTTCCTCACCGATCACCAAGCGCGCGTTCTCCAACTCTTCACGCTTACCCACCAAGTGAAGAAAATCCCCTAACTCCAACGTTTCTTGCGGTGATGGCACCATCAACAGGTCGCCCCGCTTCAGGCGCGAGCAGATGATGTCATCGCTGTTAAGTAATGGCACATTTTTGATGGCCAGACCTTGCAGGTTAGGGTTACGTACCGCCACATTCATGGTCTGCAGCAGTTCGCGATTGTTGCCCATGCTGCTTTCAAACTCTTTCGCTTCTTGTTCAATATTGATACGAAAGAACAGCCGGATAAGCCACATCACCAGTAGAATGCCACAGATACCAAATGGATAGGCCATGGCATACCCCATCCCCATACGATCAACCAGTGCCGGATCCGACCCCAAATCAGTCAGTATCTGTTGCCCGGCACCCAGTGCTGGCGTATTGGTCACCGCACCAGAGAACACCCCAAGAATAATTGGTAATGGGACTGCAAACAGTTTGTGGACTGCCGCTGCGACCACCCCGCCCATAAGCACCAGCAAAATGGCAAAACCATTCAACCGGAGACCAGAGACACGCAAGGAAGAGAAGAAACCAGGCCCAACCTGGATACCGATGGTGTAAACAAACAGGATCAGCCCAAACTCCTGAATAAAGTGCAACATATCGCCGTTGAGGTCTATCTGATAAGTCTGTGCAAAGTGCCCGACAATGATACCGCCAAACAAGACGCCACCTATCCCTAAACCCACGCCATACACTTTCCAGTTGCCAATCCATAACCCGAGAATAGCCACTAACGCCAGCATACTGACGGTCAGGGCGATATCACTAATACGTCACATCCTTAACAAAAGTTTAATAACCAATATGTGGTAAAAATCACAATTTAAAACGCAACCTAACCAGGTTAGAGGGATTCTGGCATAAACTTTGAGGGTGTAATGTGGGGTATTCCACATTAATGTGACAGGGGAGGCCATTCAGACCTCCCCACCATGATTTTCTTTTTATTCAGCCAGTTACTTGACTTCTAGCTCCGGAGTGCTACTGATGCTGATCCGTTGTGGCTGTAAGGCTTCCGGTACATGGCGCACCAGCTCAATATGCAGCAGGCCATTTTCAAATTTGGCCTCGGAAACCTGCATGTGTTCCGCCAAGGTAAAAGTCAAAGTGAATTCTTTGCACTCCCATCCTTGATGCAGATATTCCACCTGTTTTTCGGGTGGCGTGGGTTTACCGCATATCGATAAACGTGGACCTTCCACTTCAATATCCAACTCACTCTGTTTGAACCCGGCCAACGCCAGAGAAATGCGGTAGTGGTTATCGTCACTCTTCTCGATGTTGTAGGGGGGAAACCCTTGGGGTTCCTGCCCACCCATTGAGCTGGCCAGCTTGTCAAAACCGATCCATTGACGCAAAAGTGGGGATAAATCGTAGTTACGCATGGTATTAACTCCTTCCAAGAAGCGAGATAGGTATTAATTTGCCCCCGAACTATCAGCAGGCAAGGTGGTGTTTCACCCACAGTGAAACGGAATTATTTAATTTCGATCCGACGCGGTTTTAATGTTTCCGGCACGATGCGCTGCAGATCGATATACAGCAAACCGTTTTCCAACTTGGCCCCTTTAATTTGAATATGTTCGGCCAACTGAAATTTACGTTCAAAATTACGCTCGGCAATACCTTGGTATAAATAGGTTTTTTCAACGGCCTGATTATGGCGAGCCCCACGCACAATCAGCAGATTGTCCTGGGTGATAATCTCCAGTTCCGGCTCGGCAAACCCGGCCACCGCGATGGCGATACGATAATTATTCTCATCAACCAGCTCAACGTTATACGGCGGATAGCCACCATTACCTTGATTTTGCCCGGTTTGCAGAGCATTAAACAGGCGATCAAAACCAATAGCAGAACGGTATAGTGGGGAAAGATCAAAATTGCTCATAAAACTGCCTCCTAAAACACTTCAGCGAGGTGGGTAATAACGTCTTCCATTATGGACAGACTCAAATGTGGACAAGCTCAACGCCAGTGTCCCTTTTCAGCGAACTCTTAAATTGGCGTTACCAAGAAAATGGGGCTGGGTTCACTTATTTCAACTCACCGGGTTAAAAAAATCGTCAAACATAAAGACGATAATTTGCCCATCACATACAATAAAGTGAGATAACCGCCACAGAGCGAAATTTTATATCTTTCAATCTATTCGTGAGCTGGTACAAATTGATTTAACTTAATCATAAATCAGCAAATTTCGGCAGAAATCCACCTCAGGATGAGTCAATGAAATCAGTAAAGAGACTAACCACCAGCGGCCTGTGCTTACTCATCAGTGGCTGCTCCAGTGTGATGAGCCACACCGGTGGCGATCAGGGTTACTATCCTGGCACCCGTGCCAGCATAGATACGATGAAAAAAGAGGACACCAGTTGGGCAATGATGCCCCTGTTAGCCATCGATCTACCCTTCTCGGCAGTGATGGATACCATTTTGCTACCTTATGATTACCTCCGTTCGGATGATGATAAAACCACCCAGTCCCCCAAAGCACGTATCGAACGTGACGAGGCAAAAAATCTGTCTGAGAGCGGTAATCTAGGGCAGGGGATGCCAACGCCATCCCCCCCGAAGACCCAGAAATAGTTCCATGCCATTTAAAATCCTAAAGAGAACAGTATGAGCCTATTTGATGACATTGTTTCCGCCCATCAACAATTGCGCCCACAAGTCCGCGTCACCCCGTTGGAACACAGCGTGCTGCTTTCACAGCAATTAGGCTGCGAGCTCTATCTTAAGTGCGATCATTTACAACATACTGGCTCATTTAAGTTTCGTGGCGCCAGCAACAAACTACGGTTACTGAGTGAACAACAACGTCAACAAGGCGTGATTACCGCATCAACCGGTAACCATGGCCAAGCCGTTGCACTCGCGGGTAAATTAATGGGCGTCAATGTCACCGTCTATGCACCTGAAAGTGCCGCTACCATCAAGCTCGATACTATCCGTGCCTTAGGTGGCAAGGTGGAATTGGTCCCGGGTGACCCATTGAATGCCGAGTTGGCTGCGGAAAAGGCCGCACGCCAACAGCATAAAACCTATATTTCCCCTTATAACGATGCCGCCGTAATTGCAGGCCAAGGTACCTGTGGGATGGAAATCGTCGAACAGCAGCCAGAACTGGATGCGGTATTTGTTGCGGTGGGTGGCGGTGGCTATATTGCGGGAATGGGTACCGTTCTAAAAAAATTGTCGCCAAAAACACAACTTATTGCCTGCTGGCCAGAAAATGCCACCAGCATGTACAGCGCACTGGAGGCGGGGCATATCTACCCAGTGGAAGAACAAGAGACTCTCTCTGACGGTACTGCGGGGGGAGTGGAACCGGGTGCTATCACCTTCCCCCTGTGCCAACAGGTCATTGACCGTAAAGTATTGGTCAGCGAAGAGGAAATCAAACAGGCAATGCGCCTGGTTGCCAGTAGCGACCGTTGGATTATCGAAGGTGCTGCCGGCGTGGCCTTAGCCGCAGCCTGCAAATTGGCACCCGAGTTGCAAGGCAAAAAAGTGGCCGTGGTGTTATGTGGTAAAAATATTGTGCTGGAAAAATATTTGCAGGCAGTCAGCCATGAAAGTCATTAATAAAACACAAATTCTTGCTGCTTTTGATGCCGACAGCATCACCCAACTGCTAAAAACCGGTTTTATCGCCTACTCTGCGCGCCAGGTACAGATGCCACCAGTGCAACACTTTCGGTTTGAAGCAGCGGAAGGTGACTGTTGTATTAAATCCGCATGGCTGGAAGGGGAAGAATACTTTGTGGTGAAAGTGTCTTCTGGGTTTTACCACAATCCACAACAAGGGCTGCCTAGCAACCAAGGCTTAATGATGGCCTTTTCTGCGCAAACTGGCAAACCACAGGTGCTACTGTTGGATGAAGGCTGGCTGACAGCATTACGTACTGCCCTGGCTGGGCGCATCGCTGCGGAATTATGCGCACCGCAAAACGTGCAGGCCATTGGTATCGTGGGCACAGGAATGCAGGCATGGCTACAATTGCAACACCTTAAAACGGTCACCGACTGTCGCCAAGTGTGGCTTTGGGGTCGCAGCCCACATCACCTTGCTGACTATTGTCAACGGGCTGAAGCGGAAGGTTTTCAGGTAAATACCACCCAAAATGCCGCTGAACTGGCGGCACATTGCAATCTGATTGTGACCACCACGCCAAGCCGTGAACCCCTGCTGCAAGCAGAGGATATCCGCCCAGGAACACATATCACCGCCGTAGGGTCAGACGCTGAGGGAAAACAGGAGTTAGCAACGGCGTTGGTCGCCAAAGCTGACACCATCCTGGTGGATGCACTCAGTCAATGCAGTCAGTATGGTGAAATTGCTCGTGCCTATCAGCAAAATTTACTGGCGTCAGTAGCTGTGGTTGAGTTCGGAGAAATACTGGCTCGTGGCGAGCGGGTTAGAAAGAATGAACAACAGATCACCTTGGCCGGCCTCACCGGGTTAGCCATTCAGGATGCTCAGATTGTGAAAGGAATTCTGGCAAAACTATAATACGAACTTCTCAATAGCGCGTGCCACGCCGTCTTCAGTGTTGGTACTCGTTACAAACTGGGCAATCTCTTTCAGTTCCGCGATCGCATTGCCCATCGCTACGCCAACACCAGCATATTCAATCATCGCAATATCGTTACCCTGATCCCCCAGCGCCATCACGTTTTGCTGTTTGATACCCAGATGATCCGCCAGCATTTTCACCCCAGCGCCTTTATCAACCCGCTGGTGCAAGATTTCCAGGTAAAAGGGGGCGCTTTTCATAATGGTGTAACGCTCGCCGGCTTCCGCTGGCAAATGAGCGATGGCATGCTCTAACAATTCAGGCTCATCAATCATCATCACTTTCGGGAAACGTAGGGTACGATCCATCTCCTCTACGCTACGGTATTTCAACGGAATACCGGTAATTCCCGCTTCACGAATGGTATATTTGCCAATATTTTTATTCGGGGTATACAGGGTATCGAAATCAAATGCGTGATAATGCACCCCAAGCTGCCGCGCTAACTGCTCAAAATAGAGATAATCGTCAAAACTGAGGGTTTCTTGCAGAATGCAGGTTCCATCGGCGGCTTTAAGCACCAATGCACCGTTATAGGTAATACAGAAATCATCAGCGCCTTGCATATCCAACTGACATAGATAATCCTGCACCCCCACATAGGGCCGCCCTGTAGCCAGCACCACCTTCACCCCTTGAGCGCGCGCCGCACTAATCGCTTGCTTCACCGCTGGCGTGATCTGGTGTTGAGGGTTGAGTAACGTGCCATCCATATCAATTGCTATCAGTTCAATTGCCATACGAATTTCTCTTGGTAAGTTACCTTGGTAGGTATCAGGTTGATGCAAGGTGTTGGTAGACGATAACCTAGCCTGGCTAGAACGCAGCGAGACTAAAACGCAGCGATAAAAAATCCGCGCGGGAGCACCGGCGCGGATTTTTTGTTGCTGATTAACGCATTAAATATCGATGTTCGCCGCTTTCAGGGCATTCTCTTCGATAAAGGCGCGACGCGGTTCAACTGCATCACCCATCAGGGTGGTGAACAGTTGATCTGCGGCGATAGCATCTTTCACTGTCACTCGCAGCATACGGCGTTGTTCTGGGTCCATGGTGGTTTCCCACAATTGGTCTGGGTTCATTTCACCCAAGCCCTTATAACGCTGCACCGACAGACCACGGCGAGATTCTTTCACCAGCCATTCCAACGCTTGCTCGAAACCATTTACCGGCTGACGACGTTCGCCACGTTCAATAAATGCATCCTCTTCCAGCAAACCACGCAGTTTTTCACCCAATGTACAGATCTTGCGATATTCGCCGCCGTGGATGAAATTGAAATCCAGAGGATAATCAGTATCGACGCCGTGAGTACGAATACGCAGCACCGGCTCCAACATCTGACGTTCTGGGTTCTCAACCATGACAAAATCATAGCTGCTGCCATGCTGTTCGTTATCATTGAGCAATTTCACCAGTGACTCGATCCAGGTTTTCACTTTAGCCTGGTCACTCAGATCATCTTCGCTCAAGGTAGGTTGATAGATTAGGTTGTTGAGTAAGGCACGCGGATAACGACGCTCCATTCGGCCAATCAGCTTTTGTACGCTGTAATGCTCAGCCACCAGTTTTTCCAACGGTTCCCCAGCCAATGGCGGTGCGACCTCATTGGTATGCAAGGTTGCCCCATCAAGCGCAATGGAAATCAGGTACTGGTCCATGGCCTCGTCGTCTTTAATATACTGTTCCTGCTTGCCTTTCTTCACCTTGTATAGCGGCGGTTGTGCAATAAACACGTGACCACGCTCGATGATTTCCGGCATCTGGCGATAAAAGAAAGTCAGTAACAATGTACGGATATGCGAACCATCGACGTCAGCATCGGTCATGATGATGATGCTGTGATAACGCAGTTTATCTGGGTTGTATTCGTCGCGGCCAATGCCACAGCCCAGCGCAGTGATCAAGGTAGCCACTTCCTGCGAAGAGAGCATCTTGTCAAAACGCGCTTTCTCAACGTTAAGGATTTTACCTTTCAGTGGCAAAATCGCCTGGTTTTTGCGGTTACGCCCCTGTTTTGCCGAGCCCCCCGCAGAGTCCCCTTCCACCAGGTACAGTTCAGACAACGCCGGATCGCGCTCTTGGCAGTCCGCCAATTTGCCTGGCAAGCCAGCCAAATCCAGTGCACCTTTACGGCGTGTCATTTCACGCGCTTTACGTGCTGCTTCACGCGCTCGGGCCGCATCAATAATTTTACCAACAACGATTTTGGCGTCTGATGGGTTTTCCATCAGGTAATCCACCAGCTTCTCGTTCATCAGTGACTCAACTGCCGTTTTCACTTCCGAAGAGACCAGTTTATCTTTGGTCTGTGAAGAGAACTTCGGATCCGGCACTTTCACCGAAACGACGGCAATCAAACCTTCACGGGCATCATCACCGGTGGCACTGATCTTGGATTTTTTACTGTAGCCTTCTTTATCCATATAGCTGTTAAGGGTACGCGTCATCGCGGCACGAAAACCGACCAGGTGAGTCCCCCCATCACGCTGTGGGATGTTGTTGGTAAAACAGTAGATATTTTCCTGGAAACCATCGTTCCACTGTAGTGCCACTTCCACACCGATATCATCTTTTACCGTTGAGAAGTAGAACACCGTTGGATGGATTGGCGTTTTGTTCTTGTTCAGATACTCAACGAACGCCTTGATCCCGCCCTCATAGTGGAAGTGGTCTTCTTTGTCGTTACGTTTATCTTTCAGACGAATAGAAACACCCGAGTTAAGGAACGACAGTTCCCGCAGGCGCTTGGCCAGAATATCGTATTCAAATTCGATGTTATTGGTAAAAGTCTGGTAACTCGGCCAAAAACGTACTGTGGTGCCGGTTTGGGTGGTCTCACCCACCACTTTCAGCGCCCCTTGTGGCTCACCGTGTTTATAGGTTTGCTCGTGCACTTTGCCTTCACGGCGGATCACCAGCTCAAGTTTCTCTGACAAGGCGTTAACGACGGAAACCCCCACGCCATGCAAGCCACCGGAAACTTTATAGGAGTTATCGTCAAACTTACCGCCGGCATGAAGAACAGTCATGATGACCTGTGCCGCAGAAACCCCTTCTTCTTCGTGAATACCGGTGGGAATACCGCGGCCATCATCCTGCACCGACACCGAGTTGTCAGCATGGATGGTCACCTGAATGTCATTACAGTGGCCAGCGAGGGCTTCGTCGATAGCGTTATCCACAACCTCAAACACCATGTGGTGCAGACCGGTGCCGTCATCAGTATCGCCGATATACATGCCTGGACGCTTACGCACAGCATCCAGCCCTTTTAATACCTTGATACTTGAAGAGTCATAAGAATTCGACATCAACGTTTCTCGCTTATTTTAATCCTGTGGTCGAACTTCTATTTTACCCTGTTCCACACGGAACATCCTGCCCTTTTCACCGATCATGTCAGTAACTTGTTCAGCACTTACCGCGCTGACAAAAACCTGAGCCTGAGTGGCTTTCAGACGTTCAGCCAGCAACCGGCGACGGCCAGTGTCCAGCTCGGAGGCAAAATCATCAATCAGATACAGGCAACGCCGCCCGCTCTGCCGGGTGAGAAACTCACCCTGCGCCAAGCGCAATGCACACATCAGCAATTTAAGCTGACCGCGTGATAATAAATCTTCTACCGGTGTGCCTTCGGCACGAATACGGAAATCTGCTTTATGTGGCCCAACCGAGGTATAGGTTAATGCCCTGTCACGCTCAAACTGCCGCTCCAACAGCTCTCCATAGTCACTCTCTTTATCCCAACCGCGCTGAAAAGAGAAATTTAACGCAAATTCAGGCAAAAATTGTGCACAGGTCGCAGTAATATCGGCGGCAATGGCCTCACTGTATGCCGCCCGCCACTCGCTGATGCGTTCAGCCAGTGGAACCAACTGCTGATCCCAGGCGCGCAATTGCGCATAACGACTGACTTGGCGCAAGCCAGCATTACGTTGCTTCAGTAACCGTTTCAGGTTGCTCCAGGCGGTGAAAAAACCGGGTACATCATGGAAGCATCCCCAATCCACAAACGCGCGCCGATATTTTGGCCCGCCATTGAGCAGGGTAAAACCTTCGGGAGTAATCAACTGCATGGGCAATAGTTGGGCGAGTTCCGCCACTTTATGACCATCGCTGCCATCAATACGTACTTTGCTGTCACCTTGCCGGCTTCGGCTTAGCCCTACTGATAACTCACGTTCCGCCCCTTCAATCCGGCCATGCAGTACAAATTCCGGCTGATCATGACGGATCACTCGGCCAGCCTGCAAGCTACGAAAAGCGCGCCCATGACCAAGGGTATAAACCGCCTCTAATACGCTGGTTTTACCACTGCCATTGGCCCCAACCAGGAAGTTAAACCCAGGTGCGGGAGCCAGATCCGCCGCTTCAATATTGCGGAAATCTTTAATCAGTAAACGCGTTAACGCCATGCGGCAGTTATCTTAATCATCGAACAACCCTGGGCGTTATCGTCGCAAGCCATTTGCTTGCCGTACAACGCCCAGCAACCGATGCGTACACAGAGTACGTGAGGATTGCGAGTACGGCCCAATCACAAAGGAGCAAGTAAGATAGCCCGATAATTTCTACAAACGCATTGGCATAACAACATAGGCCGCCGCCTGACTGGCCGCGTCCTCAATCTGCACGCTGGAGACCGAATCAGTCAGCAGTAGACGCACATCCTCGCACTTGAGCGAGTTTAATACATCCAGCACGTAGCTGACGTTAAACCCAATTTCCATCTCGCTGCCATCATAGCTGACATCAAGGATCTCTTCTGCCTCTTCCTGCTCCGGATTATTGGCAGTGATCTTGAGTTGATTTTGACTGACGTACAGGCGGACACCGCGAAACTTCTCATTCGACAAAATGGCCGCACGGGCAAAGGCCTGCTTAAGCAAGTCACACCCGGCTTCTAAGGTCTTGTCAGGGTTCTTCGGCAATACGCGGCGATAATCAGGGAAACGGCCATCAACCAATTTGGAGGTAAAGATAAAATCCCCCACATGGGCGCGAATATTGTTGCTGCCGATCTGCACACGGAGTGGCGTATCACCAGCATCCAGCAGACGCACCAGCTCCATCACCCCTTTACGTGGCACAATCACCGAATGTGTTGGCAAGGATTGACCAATCGGCATGGCGCATACCGCCAGACGGTGACCATCAGTCGCCACTGTGCGGAGCTCTTCCCCTTCGGTTTCAAACAACATGCCGTTGAGGTAATAGCGCACATCCTGATGCGCCATCGAGAACTGGGTCGCATCGATCAGGCGCTTTAAGGTCGCCTGCGGTAGCGTGAACTCCACTTCACTCTGCCAATCATCCAGATTCGGAAAATCTACCGCCGGTAGCGTGGATAATGAAAAACGGCTACGGCCAGAACGCACCAACATGCGCTCACTTTCGAGCGTGACGGTAATCTCGGCACCTTCCGGTAAACCCCGGCAGATATCAAAAAATTTACGTGCAGGGACAGTGGTCGCCCCCACTTCATAGGGCTGGGACAAAGAGACGCGTGCCACCATCTCCATTTCCAGATCGGTTCCCGTCAACAATAGAGAACCTTCCGTTACCTGCAATAACAGGTTACCCAGAATTGGCAACGTTGGGCGGCCACCCAGTGGGCTACTCACCTGTTGCAGCGGTTTTAGCAGATGCTCACGTTCAACGATAAATTTCATATGCGCTATGACGACAATGTTCTGATTAAATTGGAAAAATCTTCTTTGATGTCGTGACTTTCTTCACGCAGCTGCTCAATTTTCCGGCAGGCGTGCAACACCGTGGTATGGTCGCGGCCACCAAACGCATCGCCAATTTCTGGCAAGCTGTGGTTGGTGAGTTCCTTTGACAATGCCATCGCCATCTGGCGCGGGCGAGCAACGGAACGGGAACGCCGCTTCGACAGCAGGTCCGCCACTTTGATTTTATAGTACTCTGCCACCGTCTTTTGAATATTATCGATAGTGACCAGCTTTTCCTGCAACGCCAGTAGATCCCGCAACGCTTCACGCACGAAATCAATGGTAATGGCGCGTCCAGTAAAATTAGCATTGGCGATCACCCGGTTCAACGCCCCTTCCAGCTCACGCACGTTGGAACGTAGACGTTTGGCGATAAAGAACGCCACTTCACCCGGCAAACGAATATCGTTTTCATCTGCCTTTTTCATCAGGATCGCTACGCGGGTTTCCAGCTCTGGTGGTTCAATTGCCACCGTCAGGCCCCAACCAAAGCGAGACTTCAAACGATCTTCCACCCCGTTAATCTCTTTAGGATAACGGTCAGAAGTGAGGATGATCTGTTGGTTGCCTTCCAGCAATGCGTTAAAAGTATGGAAAAACTCTTCCTGCGAACGCTCTTTATTGGCAAAAAACTGAATGTCATCGATCAGCAACGCATCCACCGAACGGTAGTAGCGCTTGAATTCTTCAATCGCGTTATTCTGCAACGCCTTAACCATATCCTGCACAAAACGTTCCGAGTGCATATAAACCACTTTGGCATTGGCTTTACGCGCCATGATGCCATTACCCACCGCATGCAACAGGTGAGTTTTACCCAAGCCGGTTCCACCATACAGGAAGAGTGGGTTATAAGCCCCACCAGGGTTATCTGCCACTTGCCGAGCCGCAGCGCGCGCCAGTTGGTTCGACTTACCTTCAACGAAGTTATCGAAAGTATGTTTGGGGTTAACATTGGAACGGTAAGAAAGCTCTGGTGGCGGTGCGGCATTATCCCAACTGTGACGAGAAGGTGCCGCAGTACGGGCCACTGGGGCTGCCGGTGCATTGTTGACGCTGGCCGTAGCCGCCTGACTTATCGTTCGTGTCAGAGGTTTACTGCCCACCTCAAAACGCAATAGTGGCACATCAGTCCCACAAAAATCATTAAGCAGCCCATTGATATTGTTTAAGTACTTATCGCGCACCCAATCCAGCACAAAACGATTGGGCGCATACAGCGCCAGAGTATTGTCACTCAGTTCCGCCTGTAATGGGCGTATCCACATACTAAATTCTGTGGCTGGTAACTCATCCTGCAATCGGGCAAGGCACTGCTGCCAAAGCGAAAGTGACACGGCGGACTCCACTCGAACAAGATCAAAAATAAAAAGAAAAGGATCAGGTTACTTTTTTATCACTCATGATGATGCCCACAGGCCTTCATCGGCTGAAAACCGCTAGAAGCATGTGGAACACCTTGGTAGCATAACCTGATGATCCCTGTTTAGGATCGGGATCCGAATGACGGATCATAGCGCAATCCGAGCAAGAGATCCTCTCCTTCATCACAGATTAGATCCATTTTATCCACAGCCAAGAGCGTGTGGTGATATTTTAACCAACAGAAAGCAACCGCTGCAATCACGGTAGTCGATCGCCTTCTTTTTCACACCATAAGCCCGTTGTACTGTGTTATCCACCAGGATCCTGGCGAAAAATGCCGAGGATCGCACGGAGATCCTTGTGATTTACCCTTGAGTCCGTATAATCTTCGCCCACGTGTGATACTTGGTTCTGATTGGTCGGGTTATTTACCAGACAGGATCCTGCGGTGATTATGGGCCAAGACCGTGCTTTACTTGGCTAACAACCAAGTAGACTACCCCCATCAATTTCAAATGACAGGCAGCACAACTGCGGCCTGAAAGATGAAAGGGGCGCGATGTGAATTGACTCAGGGCTGTACAATTATTACAATCCCGCCTCTTTATAATTGCGATTGAGGCGTCGGTCATCTTCACGCCGAGTAGTCAAACGCATTTGACTTATACTCTACATAATTCGAGTGGGATGTAGGCAGCAAGGTCGAGAGTCGCCAGAAGCATAGAAAATGATGCGACTGAGGCTAGTGGACACAAGCCAACACCCCGGTCACTTGAAGTATGATGACTATATTAGTAATTCATTTAAGTTTAGGTAGAAATCGCTATGAAACGCACTTTCCAACCGTCCGTACTGAAGCGTAACCGTAGCCACGGTTTCCGTGCTCGTATGGCCACTAAAAATGGTCGTCAAGTTCTGGCCCGCCGTCGTGCAAAAGGCCGTACTCGTCTGACTGTTTCTAAGTAATAAAAGCTAACCCCCTGAGTGGTTAAGCTCGCTTTTCCCAGGGAGTTACGTTTGTTAACTCCCACTCATTTCACTTTCGTCTTCCAGCAGCCACAAAGAGCTGGCACGCCGCAAATCACCATCCTCGGCCGCCAAAACCTGCTGGGGCATCCCCGCATCGGTCTTACTGTCGCCAAAAAACACGTCAAGCGTGCGCATGAACGTAACCGGATCAAACGCCTGACACGCGAAAGTTTCCGTTTACGCCAGCACCAATTACCAGCGATGGATTTTGTCGTGGTTGCCAAAAAGGGGATAGCTGAGTTGGATAACCGTGCACTGACGGAAGTTTTGGAAAAATTATGGCGTCGCCATTGTCGCTTGGCTCCCGCATCTTGATTGGGGTGGTACGGGGTTATCAACTCGTACTGAGCCCACTGCTTGGGCCACGCTGTCGCTTCCAGCCGACATGTTCTCATTACGCAATTGAGGCATTAAGCAGGTTTGGGATGTTAAAAGGCAGTTGGTTGACATTGAAACGCGTATTAAAATGCCATCCTTTGAACCCAGGTGGCGATGATCCCGTACCACCGAAAACCAACGATAACAGAGAACACTAACGATGGATTCGCAACGCAATCTTCTTCTCATCGCTTTTCTGTTCGTGTCTTTTCTGATTTGGGATGCTTGGCAAAAGGATAACAGTCCGCAGCCAGCACCCCAGACCACGCAACAGACAACGAACCCTACAAGCGGTGATACCGCAAGCCAGGCTGTGCCAGCCAGTGGCCAAGGTAAATTGATTACCGTTAATACAGATGTGCTGTCGTTGACCATCAATACTCGTGGTGGTGACATTGAGCAGGCTAAACTGCTGGCCTACCCAGAGTCCCTGGGGTCAGTGACGCCATTCGAATTGCTGGAAACTACGCCAGGATTTGTTTATCAGGCGCAAAGTGGCCTGACCGGCAGAGACGGGCCAGATAATCCTGCCAACGGTGAGCGTCCTCTCTTCACAGCCGCACAAGATACTTTCACCTTAGCTGATGGTCAGGATGAACTGCGGATCCCACTGACCTTTACCGGTAAAGACGGCTCGTTGTTCACCAAAACCTTTGTGCTCAAGCGTAACCATTATGCCATTGGTGTGGATTACTCCATTGTTAACAAAAGTGCGTCTCCACTTGAATTGACGCTATTTGGTCAACTGAAGCAAACCACACAGTTGCCGCAACACCGCGATACTGGCAGCAGTAATTTTGCACTGCACACCTTCCGTGGCGCGGCTTACTCTTCCAGTGACAACAAATACCAAAAGTATGCGTTTGATAAAGAAGAGAACCTGAATATCACCACCCAGGGTGGTTGGGTTGCCATGTTGCAGCAATATTTTGCTACAGCCTGGATACCTCAGACGGAAGGTCAAAATACCTTCTATACCGCCAAACCAGGCGATAATCTGTCTACCATCGGCTTCAAAGCAACGCCGGTTGTGGTAGCACCAGGTGCTGAGAAACAACTGAATTCCACCTTGTGGGTGGGTCCGGAACTGCAAGATAAAATGGCCACGCTGGCACCTCATCTGGATTTGACGGTGGATTACGGCTGGTTGTGGTTTTTGTCTCAACCACTGTTCAAATTGCTGAAGTTCATCAACGGATTTATCGGCAACTGGGGTTTCTCAATCATCATCATCACCTTTATCGTACGTGGCATCATGTACCCGCTAACCAAAGCGCAGTACACATCGATGGCCAAAATGCGCATGCTGCAGCCAAAACTGCAGGCAATGCGTGAGCGTATTGGTGATGACAAGCAGCGTATGAGCCAAGAGATGATGGCGCTGTACAAAGCGGAAAAAGTAAACCCTCTGGGGGGTTGCTTGCCGCTGCTCATCCAGATGCCAATCTTCCTGGCGCTGTACTACATGCTGATGAGCTCGGTTGAACTGCGCCATGCGCCGTTTATCTTGTGGATTCATGACTTGTCAGCACAGGATCCGTACTACATCCTGCCGTTGCTGATGGGTGTGACGATGTTCTTCATCCAGAAGATGTCACCGACTACAGTGACTGACCCAATGCAGCAGAAAATCATGACCTTTATGCCGGTGATCTTCACAGTGTTCTTCCTGTGGTTCCCGTCTGGTCTGGTGCTGTACTATACCGTCAGTAACTTGGTGACCATCATCCAGCAGCAGTTGATTTATCGCGGGCTGGAAAAACGTGGCCTGCATAGCCGCGATAACAAAAAGGCATAATACAGCTTTATCCCAGAGTTCATCCAAGCTGTAGCCAGTAACACCGCTGCAGCTTTATTGACGAAGGGCATAACAAGCCAATGTAAGGCGGTCATCTAGGCCGCCTTTTTGCATGCATATTATTGAGAGATAACCGGCAATGAACAACTCTGATACCATCACGGCCATTGCCACACCACCTGGGCGTGGCGGTGTAGGCATTCTGCGCATCTCAGGCCATGACGCCAAAGAGGTGGCTTTGGCGCTGCTTGGCAAACTGCCCAAACCACGTCATGCCGACTATCTGCCATTCCGCGATGCCGATGGCAGTACCCTGGATCAGGGTATTGCGCTGTGGTTCCCGGCCCCCAATTCCTTTACTGGTGAAGATGTCCTGGAACTTCAGGGTCACGGTGGGCCGGTTATTCTCGATTTATTGCTAAAACGTGTGCTGGCGTTACCCCGTGTACGCATTGCCCGCCCGGGTGAATTCTCAGAGCGCGCTTTCCTCAATGACAAACTGGATCTGGCCCAGGCCGAGGCCATTGCCGACTTGATCGATGCCAGCTCAGAGCAAGCGGCCCGCTCGGCGATGAACTCGTTACAAGGGGCGTTTTCTAGCCGTATCCACCAACTGGTGGAAGCACTCACTCACCTGCGTATCTACGTAGAAGCGGCAATCGACTTTCCTGATGAGGAAATTGACTTTCTTTCAGATGGCAAAATCGAAGCGCAGCTTAATCGTGTTATCGCCGACCTGGATAACGTGCGGGCAGAAGCACGCCAGGGCAGCTTATTGCGTGAAGGGATGAAGGTCGTGATTGCCGGGCGGCCCAATGCCGGGAAATCCAGCCTGTTGAATGCGTTAGCAGGGCGTGAAGCCGCCATTGTGACCGATATTGCCGGTACCACCCGTGATGTCCTGCGTGAACATATTCATATCGACGGTATGCCGCTACATATTATCGATACCGCAGGCCTGCGGGATGCCATGGACGAAGTGGAGCGTATTGGTATCGAACGTGCGTGGAATGAGATCGAGCAAGCAGACCGCGTGCTGTTTATGGTGGATGGCACCACCACCAGCGCGACCGAGCCTAGCGAGATTTGGCCTGAGTTTATGGCACGCCTGCCAACCCGCTTGCCGATCACCGTGGTGCGCAACAAAGCGGATATTACGGGTGAAGAACTGGGCATGAGTGAAGTGAATGGTCACTCACTTATACGTCTTTCCGCCCGAACCGGTGAAGGGCTTGAACTGTTACGCAACCACCTCAAGCAGAGCATGGGCTTTACCAACAATACCGAAGGTGGCTTCCTGGCCCGCCGCCGCCATTTGCAGGCATTGGAACAAGCAGACGAACATCTCGCTCAGGGGAAAGAACAGTTAGTGAGTGCTTACGCGGGGGAGTTGCTTGCCGAAGAACTGCGCCTGGCACAACGAGCATTAAGCGAAATCACCGGTGAATTTACCTCTGATGACCTGCTCGGGCGTATCTTTTCCAGCTTTTGCATTGGTAAGTGATTACTTATCCATACTGCTCCATAAATGTTCACTAACCCGCATTAACTGCCTGTTAATGCGGGTTTTTATTGTCTACTCACTTCCTAAATGGCCCCAACAACGGGAAAAGCGTTCGCCAAACGCTGGCAAAGTAAGCATGCCGGAATGGGCCTAATTTACGGGCTGATTGCAGATTCTCAATGCTTATCAGAAAACATAGGGTTTAGAACATCTGCAACTACACCCCATCAGTGCATACCAGGGGATTCAGCAGTTGAGCGGCAGATGAAGTAGAAAACACCGTACGAATGGTTGATCGAGTAACATCCCTGACTTGTGTTTTTTTTAAACTTGCGTTGCTTCCCTCCCGGATTGTTCATAATATTATCTTGTTCATGATTCATGAACAAGATAAAGGTCTGAACAAATGAAAGAAGAACAGCTTCTGTCTGATGCTGTAGAAAACCTGCCAAAAGGCTTCCTATTGCAGTATGAAATTGGCAACAAACATGACATACATGACGGCTGGGGCAGGCTGATAGGGCCAGGAGGAGAGATGGCGAATTTTTCCCTGGAAGTAAAGCATATCCATCGCAAAGAGTCGCTGATCGCTATCCGTAAAATGTCCCCTCTCTTATCTGAGGGTTTTCCTATATTACTGGTGTGCAACCGGCTGACGTCCGCACTGGTGGAATATTGCGTGGATAACCAGATTAATTTTATCGATACCGCCGGGAATGCCCGTATCCAGGTTCCGGGGTTATATCTGTTTATTGATGGTCGATATGAAAAGAAACCTGTAGCTGTCAGTAGTCATTTTGCTGAAGGAGTAATGAAGCTGCTTTTTGTGCTGTTATCCTGCCCGGAAAGCCTCAACGATACTTACCGCAGCTTGGCGCAGAAAGCGGGTATCTCTTTGGGAATGGTCAGCAAAGCTTTCAATTCCCTTGAGGCGCGTCGCTATTTCCGCAAATCACAGCAGGGGCGCCGCTTAATGAATGAAGGCGAATTACAGGTTTTGTGGCTAAAAGACTATGCCACCGTCCTGCGCCCGAAGCTGGATTTTCTTTCCCTGCCTACGCCTGCTTCGCGGGATGAGATAACACTTGCGGCCGATGAATACTGGAGTGGCGAGATTGCAGCCGCAGAACTGAGCGGCGGATACCTGCTACCAGAAAACGGCGTGATTTTTACGCCTCACCCATTGTTACAAAGACGAAAGGAACTAGGACTAAAACCTGTTCTTGGTGGGAAACTGCAACTGATTTCCTGTTTCTGGGGGAACTTTACCCTGAACCATCAAGCAGAAGCGATGTTGTGTGTGGCCGAACTACTGGCAAGCGGCGATGATAGAAACCGGGAAGCAGCAAGGATAATCAATGACAAATATCTTCACCTTAGTGAATCCGATCTTTTCAGCTACTGAAGCCCTGTTCACCCAGATAAAGCGAATTTGCGCTGCTCAGGAGATCCCGTTTTTTATTGCGGGAGCGACGGCGCGTGAAATTCTGCTCCATCATGTTCACGGCAGGAGCATTGGCCGCCGGAACGTGAAATCATTATGTCAGTGGATGGATTTAGTGAGGCATTTTCTCATACTGTAACCGTGCAACTGACGAATGGAGAAAAGCTGCCGTTTTGCTCCCTGCCGGGGTTAGCGCTGTTAAAACTTTTTGCCTGGCGCGATCGCGGGCATGGTAGTGCTAAAGACGCAACCGATCTCTATAAAATTATTCGTGAATATAGCGCTATAGAAGATGAGCGTATCTATTCCTCCGCCGTTGAAGGTGAAAATTTGGACTGGAATCCGGTACGTATGGGAGCTGTTCTGCTGGGCAAAGATATCGCGGCGATTAGTGAGCACTCATCTTTGGCAGAGTTGATAAGTCTCGATAGAGAACGTCTGCGCGCGACAATCTGATGTGGACGATATGGCTGAGATTGAGCTGATCATGAATGACTTCTGGAACAGTATAATAAGCCATGGCTAAAACTGGCTGTTAGTACGCATTACTGTCCACCCCCTAATACATCCATACACATCCACCATTTTTATGTCCATTGTTCGTGGGTAAGATCAAACAGACTGATCTAACATACTGAGCTGATTTTATTGATGCGCAGATTGTGGAAGGACGTAAGGTGATTAGCCACAAACCCACATATATGCTAATGTGGGTTTGTGTATTTTAAAGGAGATGATCCTATGAGCCGCCTGACAATAGACATAACAGACCAACAGCACCAAAGCCTGAAGGCGCTGGCAGCCCTACAAGGTAAGACCATCAAACAATACGCTCTCGAACGTTTGTTCCCCGGCGATGCAGATGCTGATCAGGCATGGAAGGAACTGAAAAACCTGCTAGGAAGCCGCATCAACGACGGGCTAGCGGGGAAAGTGTCCACCAAAGACATCGGCGAAATTCTTGATGAAGAACTTGACGGGGATCATACTTGAAAACCTACCTCCTCACGGTAGAGGCGGAAGCAGATCTACGCGGCATCATCCGCTACACGCGTAAGCAGTGGGGTACCACGCAGGTACGCAACTATATCGCTAGGCTGGAACATGGCATTGCCAACCTAGCAGCCGGGCGCGGCGCTTTCAAAGATATGAGTGAACTCTTTCCTGAGTTACGGATGGCACATTGTGAACATCACTATGTCTTCTGCCTGCCACGCGGCAGTGCGCCCGCATTGGTCGTAGCGATTTTTCATGAACGCATGGACCTCATGACTCGACTGGCAGAGAGATTCAGCAAAGAAAGTTAACGATTACTAGCCCGATGAAGAGGTATGATTCACCGGAGTTCTGATCACTATCCCGATAAAAAACAGTTTTTCTCCTAATGCTGCCGAAAATAAATTGGGGATTAAGGTTGGGTGTCACTCGCCTTTAAACTCAAAGGGATTACATAATAACGGCTGCCGCATTTCCGCTAGAAGCCGAAGGTCAATCTCCATGATTCTGCCTTTCGGAAAGTGTCAGAATGAGCAAAAATATCTGCTAAAGGAATTAACAATGTCTCATTCATCATCAAGAGCAAAAGTTTTGGATACAACAAGCCCCTTGGCACACCGAGCTTCCCACGCACGAAGTTGTGCTAACCATGTGGCGAACAAGTTGGGGATTACCCGCCGTCAGCTTTTGATAAAAGTCGAGAAGGATTCCGGGGCAAGTTTGGTATCACCACTCACTGAACAAGAACTGATGAAAGCGTTCCACTATATGGAGAACCTTTAGTTTTAGGCCACTATGAACGAAAAGCGGCCATCATATCCTGTTAACTTGAGTGATAGGCATTCCACTCATCACGAGTAATCTCCCACAACTGTGAGTCCAGAAGCCCGCTGACAAACTGTCTCTTTTCCGTTTTGATTAGTCGCATGCCGCTACTGGCTGAAATGTGCAGAGAACGTGTATTCTCAGTCGCTTTCGGAGCACGCAATACTGGCCTGTTCAACGTATTAAACCAGTAATCTGTCGCCGCCATACTGGCTTCGCGCATTAATCCCTGCCCCTGATACTCAGGTGCCAACCAGAAACCACGATTATTATTTTCCGCATCGTCTAGGCAGATAACGCCGATTAAATTGTCAGGATTATCCTGATGCCGTATGGTCCAAACCCAGGCGAGTCCTTTTGCCATAGCTGGCAGCGCGACGTTATTAACGTAATGGGCTGCACCATCGTCAGGATAGGGCCAGGGAACCGATGACACCATATAGCGGACAATTTCCCAGCGTGGATAGAGCTCCTGAATCTGAGGTGCATCTTCGGCAACTAATGGCTTTAACAGCAAACGTTCTGTTTTTAACGTGGGTATCTGCATGTGCTCTTTCCCTTACTGATTAACGTGTCCTTTGCTACTTTTTACTCGTTCAATAGTTACTGTAATTCATTGGGATGTACATAAAACATTCAGGTAATCGGGTAGTTAACCAGATAGTTAGCGTCATATCAAAGGCCAAAACCGCTAGTGAAATCAGCGGTCATGCCATTGCAGACCATTTTGCCGACGTCGGGAAAATGGTCGAGCTAGGTTCAGGCAGCCAACGAGAAATCGACGATGTGATGCTTACTCGTTACGCCTGCTATCTGGTCGCACACAACAGATGACCCGCGAGCAGCAAATATCTATCGAGCATGTAACCAATAACGATGCTGTACGCCAAACACTATTAAGCCGAGGTATACGACCAGAACATTTACCACCTTCAGAAGATGTGAAAAAGATCGAACGACAATTAGCATCCGCGGACAAAAAGTCACTGAAAACCCGGACACCCTCAGTGATGGGGATACAAACAATGAATAACTTGAACTAGCTCATACTCTTCGAGATAGTAGCAATCAGGTGCCGCGAACACCCAAACTAAGAGGTGATTCAATGACAGATAACACCCCACAAGCTCCGCATGGCGAATTTGTCCTGTTTACAATTGCTGACGGCCAAACACGCGTCGAGTGCCGATTTGAATCTGATACATTGTGGCTTTCTCAGGCTGCAATGGCTGAGCTTTATGATAAAGATGTTCGCACAATTAATGAACATCTAATCAATATCTACAACGAGGGTGAGCTTGTACAAAACGCAACTATCCGGAAATTCCGGATAGTTCGATTGGAAGGAACTCGTCAAGTTTCTCGCGAAATCGATCACTACAATCTCGATGCAATTTTGGCTGTTGGCTACAGGGTTCGTTCTCAACGAGGTACGCAGTTCCGCCAATGGGCAACGCAAGTCCTGAAAGAATATCTAATAAAGGGATTCGCTATGGATGACGAGCGCCTGAAAAATCCCCCCGTTGGTCATTCTGCGGTGCCAGATTACTTTGATGAAATGCTGGAACGCATTCGCGATATCCGAGCGAGTGAGCGTCGTGTTTATCTGCGAGTCAAAGAAATCTTTACTATGGCTGCCGATTACGAGCCATCCAACCAAGAGACCAACCGCTTCTTCCAGATCATCCAGAACAAGTTGCATTATGCCTGTACGCATATGACGGCCGCTGAGCTTATCGCGAGCCGTGTGGATGCCAATAAGCCGGACATAGGCTTAACCAGCTATAAAGGCGATGAAGTGCGTAAGACCGATGTCACCATCGCGAAAAACTATCTGCGTGAAGACGAAATCAAAGAGCTTAATCGCATCGTCAACATGTGGCTCGACTTTGCCGAGGACCAAGCACTACGCCGCAAACAAGTGTTCTTGCAAGATTGGGCCGATAAGCTGGATCAGTTTTTAAATTTTAATGATCGGGACGTATTAAGCGGAGCGGGAAAAATCTCCAAAAAGGATGCTGATGACAAGGCGAAATTGGAGTTTGACCGCTTTGCAGAACAACGTCGCCGTTTAAAAGAAGCCGAAGGCGCACTTGCCAATATCGCGGCCCTCAAGGCAATCGTTAAAAAAGACAAATAACACTGCCTAGGTTGAACAAGCCATGGAACCGACATCAATATCGGTTCCATCGTTCTCGGTTTTGACATTTATCCTGCCAATACCCTCAATCTTACCAACCAATTATGCCGCTATGGGTGTTCGCACCCGATCACATTTTTACTCATTCGCTTGGTTATTATTACAATGATATGTTTTTATAAAACAATAAATTAACCAAGCTGTCGATATTTTGCACTGTTTTTTGGGCAAATTTTACAAAACAAATTTACTATTGGTATGGCACAATCTTGCCGTAGGAGTTATCGATATCCGTCATTATTCAAGCCGCAAGTGAGTGTCGGTTGCATAACTCGACCCTTTAGGGGATCTCGCTCGATGGCTGATAACCTCAGCCTGAATAAAGGGGAGTATCAACCCAATGTGCCGATTTTTAATCACTATTAGAATTAATGTTCTTAATAAACAAAGCAATAATATTATGTATGCTGTTATTTTTACTCTATTGCTGTTTTTTATCACCAGTCCATTACTTGCCAGCGAAATGCGCTATCCCCCCGGGGAAGAACCGCTGAACCTGCCAGCCAATAGCTCACTGATGATGCCATTGCCGCGATCTGTCCATAGCCTGGAGGACAAAAAAGCAGAAACGATGCCATTGTATCTGTCACTGATACACGAAGATAAACGCAATGTCTGGGTTCCTTTTCAATTGGCCGCTACCTCTGCACAAAAAGGCCAAACAGAACTGGCGGAACACTATTTGCAACTCAGTGCCAAACGGGGATTGTGGTATTACTATAATCTGCTGGAAAACAACGCATTCAATAGCCTTCAGCAAAGTGAGACTTATCGTTCCATCCTCGCTGAGGCCAAAACACGCTATCAGCTATATGCTTCGCCGTTTGAGGGTAAAGCACAGTATTCTGTCCCGAATGGCTCACCTCCTGCCACCGGTTGGCCAACCGTTATCTACCTGCACCCTTATGGCAGAGCCGCTAATATCACCCCTAAAGATCGATTGCTTTTTGCTGAAGCAGGTGTTGCCTATATTGAGTTAAACGGTACTCAAATGCTTGCCGAGAATAGCTTCCGCTGGTCTATCGATAGCGAAGAGAGCACCCATAGCGCGATTCAACGTACCCTGCAGGAGCTCACCCCTAAACTGAAGCTTAACCCCCATCAGGTCTACCTTACCGCTCGCGGCCAAGGCGCGCTGCACGCGGGTAATCTGATGGCAAAATACCCGCAATTTTACGCCGGCGCTTTACTGATTACACCACAAGGGAAAATCCCGCCAGCATCATATTCATTAGCAGAGAATAAACGCATTATGATCGCCTATTATGGCCATCAAAACTTTAATGACAAAGCTCTGGCGCTGCATTTTGCCAACCTGTTCAGTAATCAGAATCTGACCAAGACGGCAAGTTTTAACCTGAGAGAAGATACACAAGGAAACTGGCCGCTACACTTCCAGCAACCATTGCGTTGGATGATGGGCAAAAGCGCCGATGCATCACCGGGAGCCTGATAGAAAAACGGGGACACTTACTGCTGCAATGATTGACGACTTGAACCAGCGGTGCTCAAGCACCGCTTATTCTTTTTGATCAATGCCCATCAACAAACACGATTTTGAGCACAAACAACAGCGCCACGACAATCACACAAGGGCTGATTTCACGCCAACGGCCAGTACCCAGCTTCATCACACAATAAGAGATAAAGCCCAGCGCAATCCCTTCAGTAATCGAGAAGCTAAAAGGCATCATGGCTGCGGTAACAAAGGCAGGAACCGCTTCAGTCATATCTTCCCATTTTACGCGTGCCAAGCTGGAGGTCATCAGAACCCCAACATAGATCAAAGCACCCGCAGCAGCATAAGCTGGCACCATCGAAGCTAATGGCGACAGGAAAATCACCAACAGAAACAACAGCCCGACTATCACGGCGGTCAGACCGGTGCGACCACCGATAGCGACACCAGAAGAACTTTCAATATAAGCCGTGACTGAAGAAGTACCAATAAATGCCCCTGCTACGGAGCTGATACTATCAACATACAGCGCCTGCTTCATACGTGGGAATTTACCGTTTTCATCGGTTAGCCCCGCCTTGTCGGTCACCCCAATCAGGGTACCGGATGAGTCAAACAGATTAACCAGCATAAAGGCGAAAATCACCCCAGCCAAGCCCAGATCCAGTGCCCCGGTAATATTCACCTGACCGACAACGGTAGTGATATCTGGCGGCATAGAGAATATGCCAGCATACTGTACATCACCCAATAGCCAACCGATCAAGGTGGTGACCACGATGGAAACCAGCACCGCGGCATGAATATTACGCGAGGCCAGAACGGCGATGATAAAAAACCCCAGCGCCCCCAGCAGAACACTGTGAGAAGTCAGGTTCCCTACCGCCACCAGCGTATCAGGATTAGCGACCACGATACCGGCATTTTTCAACCCCATCATGGCAATGAACAAGCCAATACCACTGGTGATCCCTACACGCAAGCTAAGTGGAATATTGGCTACCATCCAGTAACGGATACGGAATACCGTCAGTAAAAAGAAACCGACAGCTCCCCAAAAAATAGCGCCCATCGCAACCTGCCATGAAATGCCCATCGCACCCACCACCACAAACGCGAAGAAAGCATTCAAGCCCATTGCTGGTGCCAAAGCTACCGGCAAGTTAGCCAATAGACCCATAAAAATGCTGCCAAAAGCAGCGATCAGGCAGGTAGTGACAAATACCGCTCGAGTATCCATACCCGCCGCCCCCAAGATCTGCGGGTTGACGAACACGATATAGACCATGGTTAAAAAAGTGGTGATTCCGGCAATCGTTTCCGTGCGTACCGTGGTTCCATGCTGCTTGAGTTTAAAAACGCGCTCAAGCAAGCCTTGATTAGCATCAAGGCTGATGTCTTGTTTGCTCATTATCAGTATTCCGAACAGGGGGATGAAGTGTCGGTTGCTATCCTATAACAAAAAATAGGGTTTTTGATCTCACCCATCGCTTTTTTTCGCCATCTGTACGGCTAAAAAATTCAACAGATTGTATTTATTCATATTCATCAGCCATAACCGTTAGCGGTAAATGACACTGGGCGGCAACCGCTAAAACATTCCCCTTCAGCTTGCATGATGACGGAGATAAATAATCCAGTTAAAGTGACAGCCATCATCAGTTAGCCGAAGGCAGATATTCCAATGAGTCAGGTTGAATGTGTTTTATTTGATTGTGATGGCACGCTAGTAGACAGTGAAGTGTTGTGCAGTAAGGCTTATGTGCATATGTTTGCCCATTATGATATTGAGGTTTCGCTAGAAGAAATATTTAAAAAATACAAAGGGGTAAAACTCAACGAAATCATCGAAAAAATCAGTGCCGAACGGGGCGTGACTCTGCCACAAGCACAATTAGAGCCGATCTATCGCCAAGAGGTTGCACGCCTGTTCGATGCCGAGCTGCAACCCATTGCCGGTGCACAAGCATTGTTGGCACAAATGAAAGCCCCTATATGTACTGTATCCAACGGGCCCGTCAGCAAAATGCAACATTCGCTGGGGCTGACCCAGATGCTTTCCTATTTCGATGACCGATTATTCAGCGGTTACGATATCCAACGCTGGAAACCCGATCCGGCCATCGTTTTCCATGCTGCCCAGCAAATGCAGGTGGCGGTTGAGCGCTGCATTCTGGTGGACGATTCTGCCGCGGGTGCACAGGCGGGTATTGCTGCAGGGATCCCGGTGTTCTACTTCTGTGCCGATCCACACAATAAACCCATCGACCACCCTCTGGTGACCATGTTTGACCATCTGTCACAGTTACCCCTTCTGTGGCAACAACGTGGTTGGCAACTTACCCATTAACGACCAATGCTCTAGCCGGTTCTGCCCGGCTAATTTCCGACCATAGCCAATCGCGAAAATAACCCACCCGTGGTAATTCCCGCTTACCAGGAGGGATCTCCAACCAATAGCCATGGGTACTCTTAACTGCCAATGGTGAAAACAACATCAGCAAACCACCATGCAGTTCATTATGGATCATCATTTTATCCAATACGGCATAGCCAGCCCCGGTGATACAGGCGTTGATGACCTGATCCTGTGTACTAAACTCCAATCCCCCACGATCTTGTACTTCACTGCGACCCGCTGCATCCAACCAGCGTTGCCAAGTGTCCATCCGGCTATCACCATCAAGAATATGTAATTGCGGCTGACTATTGAGCGGCGGAAACACGCCATTGATCATCAATAATGGGCTTCCCACCAGCACTAACTGTTCATGGCATAACCATTCCCCATTAATGCTGTCGGTCAATCGACCAAAGCGCACTGCACAATCAAAATCACAATATTTTTGTCGAGCCTCACTGATTAACGCAATTTGTAACTGGGTATTGTGTTGACGCAACTCGACTAGCCGTGGAGCCAACCAACGGGTAGCAAAAGTAGGCGCGACTTGTAACCTTAAGTGCTGCAATGGATTGTGTAATCGCACATGACATATCCCTTCTTCCAGAATATCCAGCGCTTGCCGCACTACGGGCAATAACAACATGGCATCCTGCGTGAGTGACAAACCGTAATGACTACGTACAAACAGTAACTTACCGAGAAACTCTTCAAACTGTTTCATTTGTCGGCTGGCTGCACTCTGAGTAATGAATAGTGCTTCAGCCGCCTTACTGAAACTTAATGTCCGACAAGTTTCCTCAAAAACACGCAACATGCTGAGTGATGGGAGCTTTCTCACAATCCATTTACCTCGCCAACAGACATCGTTTTGTTAATTACATGTTATTAATTTGATGCATGTTTTTATCCCTTGCAGCGTTTATTTCCATAAAACCAGAGGTGAGTCACATGCATTTTCTGCTGAGGGGTATGACTAAAACGCACTCGCCTATCGCTTCCTTTATGCTCACATTAGCAACCAAATAAAAACAAAAAAATAACATCAAGGCATTTCACATTGCCAATTGATGACTCGCTCCTCTCATCTTTGGCACTCATAAAGGTCAATGCGTGGGAGTAGGAAAAATCAATTAGCAATACCGACCAACGGTATACCCGTACCGTTCCCAACAGGAGGACAGGTAAATGCAAACTTTAACCCAACAATCCATCCGTATGGATGATGTGCCGTTAAATCGGTTCCATATCAAAATCGCCGGGCTAACCTTTGGTGCACATTTTACAGATGGCTATGTACTCGGTGTTATCGGCTTCGCCTTGGCACAAATCAAACCACAAATGGGCCTCACCCCCTTTTGGGAAGGGTTGCTCGGTAGTTCAGCACTGATTGGGCTATTTATCGGCAGTTTGGTCCTCGGCTGGATCTCTGATTATATTGGCCGCCAGAAAATCTTCAGTTTCAGCTTTGTGGTTATCACGCTGGCCTCTGCCCTGCAGTTCTTCGCCACCACACCGGAACAACTGTTTCTATTACGAGTAATAGTAGGTATTGGGTTAGGAGGGGATTTTTCAGTAGGACACACCATGCTGGCCGAGTTCGCCCCCCGTAAGCATCGAGGTGTATTACTCGGTTCATTCAGTGTGATCTGGACCTTTGGCTATGTTGCCGCGGGCTTTGCTGGCCATTTTCTCACTGCATTAGGGCCCGATGCCTGGCGCTGGTTGCTCTCCTCTTCTGCCATACCCGCCCTGCTAATTCTGTTAATGCGTATCGGTACACCGGAGTCACCGCGCTGGTTGATGGGGAAAGGACAACGGGAACAAGCCATGGCGATAGTACATAAATACTTCGGCCCCCATGTCCTGTTGATTGATGAAGCCCCCGTGATATCAAAACAACGCTTTTTGTCACTATTTGGGCCTAAATACTGTCGCCGTACCGCGTTCAACAGCCTGTTCTTTGTTTGTCTGGTGATCCCTTACTTTGCCATCTATACCTTCTTGCCCTCTATTTTGCAGGTGATGGGGCTAGACAATAACTTCTCCACTGACCTGCTGCTTAACGGCTTGTTGATCGTCGGAGCCTTGCTGGGAATTGTTCTGACGGTGATTTGCTCACGCCGTGGTTTCCTGATTGGTTCGTTTATCTTCCTCGCAGCCTGCCTGGTGATGCTAAGTATTCTTCCTGGTAGCCAAACAACCTGGCTGATCGCCATTTTTGCCGCCTTTACATTAGTCATGTCAGCAGTCAGTAATCTGGTAGGCGTTTTCCCCGCTGAAAGCTTCCCTACCGAAGTCCGCTCCATGGGCGTGGGGTTTTCAACCTCCATGAGTCGATTAGGCTCCGCCATTGGCACAGGCCTGTTGCCTCTGTCTATCGTGCATTTCGGCATGCCGACGACTACCGCCATTCTGGCCTTTATCTTGATGATTGGCGCCGTTGTTTCCATTGCCTGGGCACCAGAAACCAAGGGGCTGACCCTGGTGGATGCCGCCCAGGGCTCGCAACCTCAAACAGAGAACACGTTAGCCACTGTGGCTAAATAACATTATGTTAAAAACAGGAGATCTTTAAGTGGAAATGTATATCGGAGAAGGGTTTGCAGGTAACGGCGTAAATGCCTCGCATATCAATATCATGATCGGACCGCGTAATGGTGTCGTCGGCCAGGCTTTCTCTTCCAGCTTGGCATCCCCCAGCCAAGGACACTGCCCATTTATGGTGGTAATTAAACCTAACGTACCGGCTAAACCCATGACGCTGTATGTCAATAAAGCAGAAATTAGCGGTGAATTACACGGCAATGCAACCTGGGGAGCCTCACAAGCCGCTATCGCTAAGGCGGTGACTGAAGCACTACTGTCAGGAACCCTACCCGCAGAGGCTGAAGATGAATGGTGTATTGTCACCGCTAACTGGGTCAACCCCAGTTGCAACAATATTGACGAGGTCTATCACAACAACTACCTCGCCTGTACCCAAGCTATTCAGGCGGCAATGGAAAAACTGCCGACCCGCCACCAATTGACTGAAGCCCTGCCACAGTTGGGCAATCCGTTCTACACCCCAAAAGCCTGAGGAGGGAAGCATGCAGTACATTAATCTGGGTCAATGTGGTTTGAAAGTTTCTCGTTTGTGCTTGGGTACCATGAATATGGGCAGTAAACAGTGGAAACCGTGGATTTTCGATGAGGCACAAAGTGAACCGCTGATCCGCCATGCTTTGGAAAACGGGATTAACTTTATTGATCTAGCGGATTTTTACTCTAGTGGTGCCGGTGAGGAAGTGGTGGGCCGGGTGATCAAGCGCATTGCCAATCGTGATGAACTGGTGCTGACCACCAAAGTAGGCTACCCAATTGGCGCGGGGTTCAACAACCAGGGACATTCACGTAAACATATCATGGCCAGTATCGATGCCAGTTTGCAGCGTTTGGGCACCGATTACGTCGATATCTATATGTTGCATTACTTCGATGTGAATACCCCCATTGAAGAAACCTGGGCAGCGATGAATGATATCGTCCATTCTGGCAAGGCTCGCTATGTTGGGGTATCGACCATGTATACCTGGCAGTTAGCCAAAATCCTATGGTATTGCGAGCGTAATGGCTATACCAAACCCATTAATATGCAACTGCAACTCAACTGTGCTTACCGTGAGGAAGAGCGTGAAATGATACCGTTTTGCCGTGATCAGGGGTTGGGTATTTCAGTCTTCAGCCCATTGGCTCGCGGGCTATTAAGTTGCGATTTCAACTCTGTGCGCAACAAGACCGATTTTTTTACCCAAGAAATGTATGCTGATGCGACTTCACTTAACATAGCGCAGTCGGTTAGCCGGGTGGCTGAGCAACGAGGTATCCCACCAGCACAGGTCGCTCAAGCCTGGGTACTTAACCACCCGGGTGTAGATTGTATGTTAGTCGGTGCCGACTCGATACAACAGATCAACAGTGCCATCGCCGCACTGGATACCCAGCTCAATGACGAGGAACAGCATGAACTGGAGCGTAATTACACCCCTTGCGATGTCATTAATGACTACACCTCGGGCAAGCGTATTCTGCGTGACAGCCGCCCAGCACGCGGTTTTTTTGCAGTGGATAACCTAGAAACAAGGAATATTGCATGACAGCTTATGCCTCCTTACTGCGTACCGGTTGGTATTGCAATGGCCAGTGGCAAACGACCCCACAAACTTATCCCGTCGATAATCCCGCCAGTGGTGAAAAAATTGCTGATGTTGCCCTGGCTGGCCATGCAGAAACTGAAGCAGCCATTGCCGCAGCGGCGGCGGCGCTACCGGCCTGGCGGGCTCAAACCGCCAAAGCACGGTCAGAAATTTTGCGACGCTGGTTCCAGTTGATCATGCAGCATCAACAAGCACTGGCTGAGTTGATGGTGACCGAACAAGGTAAAGTCCTCAGCGAAGCCATCGGCGAAGTGGCTTACGCCGCCAGCTTTATTGAATGGTTTTCCGAAGAGGCTAAACGTGCCTATGGCAAAACCATCCCGGCAACCAAAAATGGCAATCAGATCCTCACCTTTAAAGAGCCGGTGGGTGTTATTGCTGCCATTACGCCATGGAACTTTCCATTAGCCATGCTGACACGCAAATTGGGCCCGGCATTGGCGGCTGGCTGTACTGCGGTGATTAAGCCAGCCAATGAAACTCCGCTCAGCGCTTTCGCGTTGATTGTATTAGCCGAACAAGCCGGGGTTCCGGCAGGGGTGATTAATGCGGTTTCCGGCGATACCGTCGCCATTGGTGAAACACTGATGGCGAACCCGCTGGTGCGTAAAATTTCTTTCACTGGTTCAACGCCGGTGGGTAAGTTATTAATGCGTCAAGCAGCAGATACAGTGAAAAAGCTATCACTGGAACTGGGCGGTAATGCACCTTTTATCGTGTTTGATGATGCCGATCTTGATGTAGCTATTGCCGGCGCAATGGCCGCCAAATTCCGCAACAGCGGGCAGACTTGCATATGTGTTAACCGTTTCTACATTCAGGACGGTATTTATGACCGCTTTGTCCAGAAACTGACGGATGCCGCACAAGCGTTAAACGTCGCCCCAGGCATGACGCCAGGGGCAGAGCAAGGGCCGCTAATCCATGTTAAAGCGGTAGAAAAAGTGGAAGCTCATGTACAGGATGCCCTGAAGTTAGGTGCAAAGCTGATGTGTGGCGGTAAGCGCGCCAACTTAGGGGGATCATTCTTCCAACCTACGGTGTTGGCTAACGCCACAGAGCAGATGCGGTTAGCGCAGGAAGAGACCTTTGGTCCGCTGGCTGCCTGTTTCCGCTTTACCGATGAAGATGAAGTCATCACCCGAGCTAACGCAACCCCCTTTGGGTTAGCGGCTTATCTGTATACCCGTGATTTGGCGCGCGCCTTGCGTGTTACCAAAGCATTGGAAAGCGGCATGGTAGGAATTAATGAAGGGATTATTTCTACTGAGGTAGCGCCTTTTGGTGGGGTGAAAGAGTCTGGTCTGGGGCGCGAAGGGGCGGATATCGGCCTGGATGAATATCAGGAAACCAAATACGTCAATATCGGCCAACTGCTGTAAATTCGATAAACTGTTGTGAATTTTGTAAACAAAAGAAAGGCGCTGTTTCCAGCGCCATTAACCGTAATTTTTAATAAAATTACTCTTTTTTCTCGTCTTTACCTTCTGCCAGTAATTTGTCCAGAGCATCCCCACCGATATGGCGGAAATCCTGGCCCTTGACGAAATAGAAAATAAATTCACAAATGTTCTGGCAACGATCACCAATACGTTCGATAGAACGGGCACAAAATAACGCCGTCAATACACTAGGAATGGTGCGCGAATCTTCCATCATGTAGGTCATCAACTGACGCACGATACCCTCATACTCCTGATCGACCTTCTTGTCTTCACGGTAAATACGGATCGCTTCATCCAGATCCATACGCGCAAAGGCATCCAGCACATCATGCAACATCTGAACGGTATGGCGCCCCAAAGACTCCAGGCTGACCAACAGCGGTTGATGCTGGTGAGAAAATTTTTCCAGTGCCGTACGGCAGATTTTATCTGCGACGTCACCGATACGTTCCAGTTCAGAAATGGTCTTGATAATCGCCATCACCAGGCGTAAATCGCTGGCGGTCGGCTGGCGCTTGGCAATGATACGCACACAGGCTTCATCAATGGCCACTTCCATCATATTGACCTTGGCATCACCCTCGATCACCCGTTTAGCCAGCTCACCATCCTGGTTATGCATCGCCGTGATGGCATCACTCAGTTGCTGTTCCACCAGCCCACCCATCGTCAACACCTGGGTGCGGATATACTCAAGCTCTGCGTTGAACTGGCCAGAAATATGTTTGTTTAAATTCAGATTGTCCATGATGCACCCTTATCAACCATAACGGCCAGTAATGTAATCTTCAGTCTGCTTTTTCTGCGGTGCAGTAAACAAGGTGTCAGTATCACTGAACTCGATCAACTCCCCCAGATACATAAATGCGGTGGAGTCAGAACAACGTGCCGCCTGCTGCATATTATGGGTCACAATAACCACGGTATACTCAGACTTCAGTTCACTGATTAACTCTTCAATTTTACCAGTTGAAATAGGGTCAAGTGCCGAACACGGCTCATCCAGCAATAACACTTCTGGCCGAATGGCAATACCACGCGCAATACACAAACGCTGCTGTTGACCACCAGACAAGCTATAACCGCTCTGGTGCAACTTATCCTTGGTTTCATTCCACAGTGCCGCCTTGGTCAGCGCCCACTGAACACGCTCATCCATATCTGCACGGGACAGCTTTTCAAACAGACGTACACCGAAAGCAATATTGTCATAAATCGACATCGGGAACGGTGTTGGCTTTTGAAACACCATGCCCACCTTGGCACGCAGTAAGGCGATATCCTGGTTATCCGTCAGAATATTTTGCCCATCCAATATAATATCGCCTTCAGCACGTTGCTCTGGATATAGCTGATACATCTTGTTGAAAGTACGTAACAACGTTGATTTACCGCAACCCGATGGGCCGATAAAAGCCGTTACCTTATTCTCGGCAATATCCAGGGTGATGTTTTTCAGCGCATGGAATTTGCCATAGTAAAAGTTCAGATCGCGTACCTGAATTTTGCTGCTGGGAGCGTCAGTAACCATACTCATCAAGACTTCTCTCTTTTCACCGCGCCGAACCAACGGCGCTTAAATTTTTATGAATGCTTTTTCTTGGCAAAAATCACACGCGCCAGGATATTCAGTAACAGTACGCACAGGGTGATCAACAATACGCCTGCCCAAGCCAATTGCTGCCATTCGGCAAACGGGCTCATGGCAAACTTGAAGATGGTCACTGGCAGGTTGGCAATCGGCTGCATCAGGTCGGTATTCCAGAACTGATTTGACAGCGAGGTAAACAGCAATGGCGCTGTTTCACCTGCAATACGTGCTATCGCCAGTAATACACCGGTAATGATACCGGAGATAGAAGCTTTCAAGGTAATGGCAGAAATAATACGCCATTTGGGTGTTCCCAGTGCGTGCGCAGCCTCACGCAGCGTATCGGGCACCAGCTTGAGCATGTTCTCGGTGGTGCGGATCACAATCGGGATCTGCAGCAAAGCCAAGGCAATAATCCCCGCCCATCCAGAGAAGTGCTCCATTTTAGCCACCACCACGGTGTAAACAAACAACCCCACCACGATTGACGGCGCAGACAGCAAAATATCGTTAATAAAGCGGATCACCTCAGCCAACCAGGATTTACGGCCATATTCCGCCAGATAAACGCCTGCCATGATGCCCAACGGTGTACCGAAGATGGTCGCCCACAGAATCAGCAAACCACTACCGGCAATGGCGTTAGCCAAACCGCCGCCCGCCGTATTGGGTGGTGGCGTCATTTCGGTGAATAACGCCAGCGACATACCATCGATGCCCTTGGTAATGGTAGAAAACAGAATCCACACCAACCAGAACAGACCAAAGGCCATCGTCGCCAGTGACAAGAACAGTGCAATGCGGTTTTTCTGGCGGCGCCAAGCCTGCATTTTACGGCGGCTTTCCGCCAGTTCTACAGAATCCAACATGGTCACTTTAACGCCCCTCATTTTTAGCCAAGCGCATAACCATCAGTTTTGACAGCGCAAGGACGATAAAAGTGATAACAAACAGGATCAGCCCCAGTTGCATTAATGCTGAGGTGTGCAGCCCCGACTCCGCTTCAGCGAATTCATTGGCCAATGCTGAGGTAATACTGTTGCCAGGCATAAACAGTGAGAAACTGTCGAGTTGGTAGGTGTTACCGATAATGAAGGTGACCGCCATGGTTTCCCCCAAAGCTCGCCCCAGACCCAGCATAATACCGCCAATCACCCCATTTTTAGTAAACGGCAATACAATACGCCAAATCACTTCCCAGGTAGTACAACCAATACCGTAGGCGGACTCTTTCATCATTACCGGGGTTTGTTCGAATACATCACGCATAACTGCGGCAATGTAAGGAATAATCATAATAGCCAGGATCACCCCGGCAGCCAGAATACCGATACCGAAAGCCGGGCCAGAAAATAATTCACCAACAATCGGAATACCAGAAAGGACATTGCCCACCGGAGTCTGGAAATATTGGGCGAACAGTGGAGCAAACACGAACAGGCCCCACATACCGTAAACAATACTTGGGATCGCCGCCAACAGTTCAATGGCGATACCTAACGGGCGCTTAAGCCAATTAGGAGCCAGTTCCGTCAGGAACAGCGCAATACCAAAACTGACCGGGACCGCAATGATCAAGGCAATCAGCGAGGTGACTAACGTCCCGTAAATAGGGACTAAGGCACCAAACTGCTCAGCGGGTGCATCCCACTCTTTGGTCCACAGAAAAGCGAAACCAAACGCCTGCATACTTGGCCAGGAGGCAATAATCAGCGAAACAATAATGCCGCCCAGCAGCAATAAGGTAATCAGCGCGGCCAGTCTAACCAGCGCGCTGAAGATAATGTCACCGTTTTTACTCGGTGCTTTAATGGTCGGTTTAGGCCCAGCCATAGATTACTCTTCTGTTATAAAGCTTAAAGGGCTCAGCTTACTGAGCCCCGACACATCAGGCAAGGTGTATACCACACCTCTTGTGTTTTTAGAATAATATATTTTTAGAACAATGCTTTACCAGAACTGTCTTTGATATTGGTCTTCCAAGCTGCACGGACTTGCTCAACTACCTCATCTGGCAGTATAGCGTAATCCAGTTCAAGAGCCTGTTTAGCACCCTGGTTATAGGCCCAATCAAAGAACTTCAGTACTTCTGTACCTTGCTCTGGTTTCTTCTGCTCTTTGTGCAGCAGAATAAAGGTAGTGGAAGTAATTGGCCAAGCATTATTACCTTTTTGGTTGGTCAAGTCCTGTGCGAAGGTTTTACTCCAGTCGGCCCCTTTGGCTGCAGCGCTAAAGCTCTCTTTGGTTGGGCTCACTGGCTCACCATCAGCAGAGATTAATTTAGTGTAGGCCAGATTATTCTGTTTGGCATAAGCGTATTCTACATAACCGATAGAACCAGGTAAACGTTGGACAAATGCAGCAATACCGTCATTACCCTTACCACCTAAACCGGTTGGCCACTTAACCGTTGAACCGGTACCCACTTTCTCTTTCCACTGAGCATTTGCCTTAGACAGATAGCTGGTAAAGACGAAAGAAGTACCAGAACCGTCCGCACGGCGTACCACGGCGATATTCTGATCTGGCAACTTAACGCCTGGGTTCAGTTTGGTGATCGCTGGGTCATTCCATTTTTTGATATTGCCCAAATAGATATCACCCAGGGTTTGACCATCGAGAGTCAGCTCACCGGATTTGATGCCAGGGATATTGACCGCCATCACCACACCGCCAATCACGGTTGGGAACTGAAACAGGCCATCGGCAGCCAGTTTGTCGTCAGACAGGGGAGCATCGGAAGCACCAAAGTCAACGGTGTTAGCAATAATTTGCTTCACACCACCAGAGGAACCAATCCCCTGATAGTTAACTTTATTGCCAGTCTCTTTCTGATAAGAATCTGCCCACTTGGCATAAACCGGAGCGGGGAATGTCGCACCTGCACCGGTCAAGCTCGCAGCAGCGAATGCAGATACAGAGACCAGGGAGATAGTCGCTGCGACAATGCTGGCGACGGTGGTACGCATCAGTTTCATGATCCCTCCTAATGGGATATTTAAAAATCGACTTCGGGCTGTTTCAGTCAAATTAAGTATTGCTGATTGAAGGAAAATAGGACAGTTTCATGACAGTAAAATGTATAAAATATTACAGTTATATGACAGTGGTTGGGTTTATTATTTTTTGTTTTATTTTCAATGCATTAAAAATCATCATGCAAAATATCGGCTGAGTAAAACCCTACCGATCCTCACTCAAGTTCTGTACACGTCGATATTCAAGCTGCAGTCATGTCGTCTGGCCACCAGGAATATTCCCAGTAGAGCAGTTCATCCTTGAACTGCTTAAAAATCAATTCATTGCTACTTAACCCTTTTCCTGTAATGGAACAGTATCTTGTTTTTATCCCCAATATTTCTGTTTACTGGTTTTACCAATACCAGGGTTAAAACTGTTGGTCGGATCGGCTTCTTGGTAAAATACTTGCAAATCGGCTTTGGCCTGATACATATGCCCGACATTGTGCTCGGCAGGATACTCCGCACCTCTTTGGTCAATGAGCGCCAACATTTCTTCTTTTAATGCCTTGCTGTCTACTCCTTTTTTCACCAGGTAATCATTATGAAAAACGTGACACATAAAGTGGCCGCAATATAGTTTCTTAAGGAGCTTGTTGTCGATCTCTGGTGGCAAGGTTTCAAACCATTCGGAATCGTTGCGACGTAACGCGATATCCAGCGCCAAAATCTCCTGTACCTGATCGGCATGCACCGCCTGGTAGCGCACGGCAGCCCCCGCTGCAGCAAAGCGATGCAAAAATGCTTTTTTGCCTTCTTCTTCGGTGCAAACAAAGAAGTCACCGTCAGCCTGGGTAAAGTAATGCTGTAGATAATTCTGTGCTTCTGCTACCCCTGGGCCTGACATTTTGAGCATAAGATGATGTTCGAAGCGTTCGCGGTACTCTTTTAGGCTTATTGGCAAATGGTTGGGGGATAAACCACTTATTTTCTGCATCATGCGGTCGACAAGATTACGGGGCAGAAATGGCACTTTATTCAGATAGGTATCCATACGCCCTTTCAGGGTAAAGAAACGAGGCATCTGTTCGGTGCCAAACTTATCTATCATCATAAATGTATCTTTGCCATAACGCTCAGCAACATCAAAAATGTCGCGGTGCATATACTCACCCGCTACTGGCAGGTTTTCAAATTTACTGAGTATATGGCGCCGCAATTCGGTGAACACCGCCGTATTGTTGGTGCCGATATAGAACACCTGTTCAATACCCTCTTTGGCGAAAGTATCTAAGCGCACAGCAAATACCGCCAGTTTGCCAGCACAACCAGAGGCGCCATATAAACGGCGTTTGTCTGCATTAAAACGAGAAGGCGTATCTGCATCAACATCACGTACCCGACTAACATATTCATTGTCTGACGCTCTTAGCGTGCCATACTCTATATCTTCTGGTTGGTAATTCTGTTGTTCTAATCGAGTAAGGATTTCTTCCGGCGTATTGCCTAGTTTAATCCCTAACTCATTGACTAACTGCAGTTGACCATCAGCGCCTAACTTGGCGTACAACGCCATTTCAGTATAGGCTGGGCCACGTTTTACTAACGAACCTCCTGAACTGTTACAGATACCACCCACCACCGAAGCACCGATGCATGAAGACCCGATCACAGAATGAGGTTCGCGATCGTAAGGCTTGAGTTTTTTTTCCAACCCGGCAAGTGTACTTCCAGGGAAGCAGACAACCTGCTTACCATGATCCAATAGATGCAGATGGTCGAGCCGCAGCGTATTAATAACCACCACTTCACGATCATAATCATCGCCAAACGGTGTTGAGCCGCCAGTCAGGCCGGTATTTGCTGCCTGCATAATCACAACTGTATCGGCAGCAACACATAATTGTAAAATCTGCCAGAGTTGCAACAAACCGCTGGGAAATACCACTGCCAGAGCTTTGCCCTCGCCGGTGCGGAATCCTCTGCGATAACGAGCGGTACTGTTTTCACTGGTGAGCAGTTGAGAACTACCGACAATATTTTTTAGCTGATTGATAAACTCCTGATTTGTGTATGACATCATGTCACTCCTCTTCCTGTTCATAGAAATTTAAGTGTTTGTTGCATTAATGTAAGCAAGCCAGTCTAAGTTACGTTGTCTGACAACAAACAACAAATGGTAAAAATTATTAATGAGTCGTAGCGTCATGCAAATTACTCAGTGGTGAGGTGTTCGGCGTTGGAGCATTAATTTTGGTTTGATGATAAATATACCCAAAATCATGCGAATTGATTGTAGGCGGTAAGCGATATCATCCCCAGCATAATGCCATCGAAACCATCAAGGTTGTTACCGACAGTAAACAGGGAAATCTCCATACCGATGGCAACATCCAGCGTGGCTTTATACCCGTCGCCAATGAAGCTGCAGCGGTGTTGACTACACTCGTTCACCCGAATCACTTACCCATGTAAGATCATCGGGATTCTCTCGTTTGCCTCCTACCTGCAACTTCATTGAACTTGGATATAGACACATCAATTCCCACACAGAGTGGATTTGGCAGACTCATTATTACCCCATTGCTTATACGAAATGAGGTCGGACAGGACAACTGTTCAGGGTTCAAATGCGTTGCTCAATTGATCAGCTATCAGTCGGGGAACGGGCTTTAAACCCAAGGAGCAAACAAACACATAAACTGTGCCAAAACTAGGGGCTGTTGATCTTTCGTGGTGGATTATTAGGCGGCATGAAGGACTGGTATAATTACTTTCGCCAAAAACTAACCACAACAGCCCAACATGCCAAGAACGATATTAACAGATGAATACTGGTCAAAGCTAATCCGCTTAATGCTGAGAACGGGTCGCGTCTATGACAAGCCAGAACATAGAAATACTTTAGAAGGGATTTTGTATCAAATGCGGGTTGGCTGCCCTTGGCGTGATGTTCCAGCCGCTTTTGGACATTGGAGTGCCATCTACCGGCGGTTTAACTTGTGGTCAAAGAAAGGCATTCTTATGCAACTCTTTGTCGAGCTTAGGCAATTGGCTGATTTAGAATGGGAATTTATAGAAGGTAGCATTGTTAAAGCCCATCAACATGCGACAGGCGCTTGCTCTGAGGGCAAAGAGTCTATAGGAAAAAGCCGTGGTGGCAACACGACGAAAATCCATATGGCTGTTGATAGTTGTGGCTTACCGATAGATTTCATTGTCACGGGCGGTGAAGTTCATGACAGTAAAGCTGCTCCGGAATTACTTGATAGGTTGCCAGATGCAGAGCATGTTATTGCAGATCGGGGGTATGACAGTGAGAAAATCCGTGAGCAGGTTCGGCAGAAAAGGGGAATACCGACCATACCCCGCAAACGGAACTCAAAGATTGGGAATGGCGATATTGACTGGTGTTTGTACAAATATCGCCACCTTGTAGAGAATGCCTTTGCCAGGTTAAAGCATTACCGCTCAGTAGCCACAAGATACGATAAGTTAGCCCGAAATTACGCAAGTACAGTAGCTTTGGCTTGTTGCCTCATGTGGCTGCCAATGTGGGTTGGCTGAATGATGAACAGCAAAGATCAACAAGCCCTAATTAACTACATATTTCCCCTGTTTTAAGATAAAAAGAGTATAGATAACCATGTGATAGATAACTATGTGACTGGTGCGTTCAAGTCCGCCTGAAGCAGACTTGAACGCTGTTTTCAGTTGCCCTGATACGGGCACAAGCCTCCTGAATGAGGCGTGTAACTATAGCCAACACCCAAGTAGTATGAAGGGTATCAATACCAGGGAATGATAATGACACTCTATAGGATTAAGCCTGCTTTTCAGGCCTTGTTACGTCCAATAATGTATTGGCTGGAAAAACATCATGTAACAGCCAACCAGGTCACACTGGCCGCGATGGTGCTCTCATTTCTGGTTGGCGGAATACTGATGCTATTTCCGCAACCTGGTCTGTTTTATCTGCTTCCGATTGCGTTATTTATCCGTATGGCGCTCAATGCACTGGATGGCATGTTAGCCCGGGAGTGCAACCAGAAAAGCCGCCTCGGGGCGATACTGAATGAAATCGGTGATGTCCTTTCTGATGTTGCCTTATATCTGCCTTTTATCTTTCTCGCAAACAGTAACGCACCGCTGGTACTGGTGATGTTATTCATCATGGTGTTAACCGAATTTTGTGGAATTCTGGTACAAACCATTAACGGGACACGTAACTATGCTGGGCCACTGGGTAAAAGTGACCGGGCGTTGATGTTTGGTTCCTGGGGTTTGGTGCTGGCTATCTGGCCGCAACTGGTTAGCTGGAACAATCTGGTGTGGGGCATAGCAACGTTATTACTGGTCTGGACGGTCATCAATCGCTGCCGTAGCGCCTTGGTAGAGGAGCCGCAATAATGTTGCTGGAAAAATCGCTGGCAGTCATTTTTGCCCTGTTACTGATCGCTACCCTCATTAATGGGCTGTTGGTCTGGTTGCGCCCAGAGAAAAACTGGCGTGAATTAACGCTGCGCATCCGTACCTGGTGGGTCATTATCATCTTGTTTTCCCTGGCGATGATCAGCCCCCACTGGCTGGCATTGACTTTTTTCGCGCTGGTCAGTTTTATAGCGTTGAAGGAATATTTGACCCTGATTCCCTCCCGATATTCTGACCGGATGCCCATATTGTGGATGTTTATCGCCATTCCTATCAACTATTGGCTGATTGGCGCTAACTGGTATGGCATGTTCATTGTGTTTATTCCGGTCTATGTCTTTTTATTCCTTCCCGCTCGCATGGTGATTTCTGGCGATACGCATAGCTTTCTAAGCAGTGTGTCGCAGTTACACTGGGGCCTGATGACTACGGTCTTTGCCTTCAGTCATGTGGCATTTTTGCTGGTTCTCCCTGCCAATGGCCAACAAACAGGGGCCCTTTTGGTGCTATTTCTGGTTGGTCTGACAGAATTTAACGACATTACACAGTATCTGTGGGGCAAATCTCTGGGGCGGATTAAAGTCACACCGAAAGTCAGCCCAAATAAAACCCTGGCTGGCTTGCTCGGTGGCATCGCCAGCACCACACTGGCGGCAGCACTGCTTGGCCCGCTACTCACCCCGTTAAGCTGGAATATGGCGCTGCTGGCCGGGTTAATTATTGGTGTAACGGGGTTCTGCGGTGATATTGTGATGTCAGCAATCAAACGCGATATCGGTGTAAAAGATAGCGGAACACTGCTCCCTGGCCATGGCGGTATTCTTGACCGCTTGGACTCCCTGATCTTCACCGCTCCGGTTTTCTTCCACTTTATTCGTTACTTCTATTACTGACATTATGGTGAAAAAACTTCTCAAAACACTATTTTCACTCTGTATCGTCTGGCCGGTAATTTGGTTATGGCTTGGGCTGCGAGTAAAACACCCACAACGACTGCCCAAACAAGGGCCGGCGATTATCGTGGCAAATCATAACAGCCATATGGATGCGTTTACGCTGTTATCACTGTTCTCAATTCATCAACAACACAATGTCCACCCGGTGGCCGCTGCAGACTATTTTCTGCGTAACCGCTGGTTGGCATGGTTTACGCTTAATATTCTCAATATTATCCCGGTCTCGCGCCAAGGAGGGGAAACCAATCCACTGGCGCTTTGCGAACAAGCATTACGCGACAATAAGATTCTGATCCTGTTTCCTGAAGGTAGCCGTGGTGAACCAGGAAAATTGGCACCACTAAAATCAGGGCTGTGGCATCTTAGCCAAAGCCTGCCGGAGGTACCGATTATCCCCATCTGGCTGAAAGGGACAGAACAGGTTATGGCAAAAGGCAACCGCATTCCTTTGCCGTTGTTTATTGATGTCAATGTAGGTGAGCCACTGTACTCTCACCCGGATAAGAGCCAGTTTAAGGAAGCGCTATTACAGCGTTTATTACAACTCCGGCAGGAGACTCAAGGAAATGAATCCCATGATTAATACCCGTACGCCAGACGAGAAGTGTTTTCTGACCAGCGACCAGACTGAACTGTTTTATCGCCACTGGCCGGCTCAGGAAAACGGTGAAATAAATAAAATCATCGTTTTGTTCCATCGTGGCCATGAGCACTCTGGGCGTATGCAACACATTGTTGATGAATTAGCCATGCCGGATAGCGCATTCTATGCTTGGGATGCACGGGGACATGGGCGTTCGCCAGGTCAACGCGGTTACAGCCCATCGCTGACCCGCTCAGTACAGGATATGGATGAATTTGTTCGCTTTGTTGCTGCCGAAAATAATGTGCCCCTGGAGAATATTACCGTGGTAGCACAAAGCGTTGGGGCGGTACTGGCTGCGACCTGGGTACACGACTATGCGCCAGCCATTCGCGGCTTGGTGCTGGCATCACCTGCGTTTAAGGTTAAGTTGTATGTACCGTTTGCACGTAGCGGGCTGGCACTTTTGCACCGTTTGCGCGGGTTGTTTTTCGTCAACTCTTACGTCAAAGGCAAATACCTGACACACGACCCCGAGCGGGTAGCCAGCTTTGATCATGATCCTTTAGTTACCCAGCCAATCGCCGTCAATATATTGCTTGATCTCTACCGTACTGCGGAACGCGTGGTACGCGACGCCGCTGCAATTACCCTACCAGTACAGTTACTGATTTCCGGCAATGACCATGTTGTCCACCGCAAGCCACAATTGGATTTCTACCAGGGGTTACGCAGCCAATTAAAAGAATTGCACATCCTCCCTGGTTTTTATCATGACACGCTCGGTGAGCGGGATCGCCACATCGCATTCGACAAAATGCGCAGTTTTATCGACACCCTGTACACCTTGCCACCGCAACGCTTCGATTACAGTAATGAAGACCGCTGGAGCCCAAGTGCTGATACTTGGCGAATGCTCAGTGGCGGCCCGGTTCCCTATTCTCTCGATGATGTGGCTTATCGCGCAATGCGTTATGGCATGAAAATGCTGGGTACCCAGTCAACTGGCGTGAAGTTAGGGTTTGAGACTGGTTTTGATTCCGGTAGCACCCTGGATTATGTCTATCGTAACCAACCACAAGGAAGTAACTGGCTAGGTCGGCAAATCGATAAGAACTACCTCAATAGCATTGGTTGGCAAGGGATCCGTCAGCGTAAACTTCATCTGCAGCAACTTATCCAACAAGCAGTCGCGCAGTTGGCCACACAAGGGACGCCAGTGCGTGTAGTGGATGTTGCCGCCGGGCATGGTCGCTATGTGTTGGATGCGTTGGCGAGTGAACCCCTCGTCAGTCATATTCTCCTGCGTGATTACAGCGAACTGAATGTCGAGAAAGGGCAGGAAATGATCGCTTTACGCGGCATGGAAGATAAGGCCCATTTTGAACGTGGTGACGCTTTTAACCGCGATGAACTGGCTGCATTAACGCCACGCCCAACGCTGGGTATCGTTTCTGGGCTTTACGAGCTATTTCCTGAAAATACACTGGTACGTAATTCGTTAGCTGGGTTGGCTGAGGCCATTGAACCCGGGGGGATATTGATCTACACCGGGCAACCGTGGCATCCGCAGTTAAAAACCATCGCCTGGTCCCTCACCAGCCATAAAGATGGTAAGGCGTGGGTAATGCGTGTACGTACCCAAGGGGAAATGGATGCCTTGGTGCAAGAAGCCGGTTTTGATAAATGTGCCCAGTTAATTGATCAGTGGGGGATTTTTACTGTTTCACTGGCGGTGCGTCGCTAAGCATGAGCAGTTCTGTAACTCGCCGTAATATTATTATTCACGGGATAGGCTGGCTGCTGTTGCTGGCCCCTCTTTTTTTCCTCACCTATGGTCAGGTAAACCAGTTTACCGCTGGCAGGAGTGATGTGGGCAGCCTGGTGTTTGCCTGGGAGAAGCATATTCCCTTTATTCCGCTGACCATAATTCCCTATTGGAGCCTTGATATATTCTACGGGTTGTCGCTATTTATCTGTACAACACTCAGCGAACAGCGACGCTTGGTCTGCCGGTTAGCATTAGCCCCTCTGGTGGCCTGTATCGGTTTTTTACTCTTTCCGCTGAAATTTTCCTTCACCAGACCGCCAATTTCTGGTGCTGCCGGTTGGTTGTTCGAACAATTGGAGCAATTTGATTTACCCTATAATCAATCACCTTCTCTGCATATTATTTTTTGCTGGTTACTCTGGCGCCACTTCAGCCGCCACCTTGACGGCCACGGGCACCGGATTTTTACCGCATGGTTTCTGCTTATCGCACTCTCCGTTGTGACGACTTGGCAGCACCATTTTATCGACGTTATCACTGGGTTGATCGCGGGTATGGTGATTGACTGGCTGGTACCAGAACAGGGGCAATGGCGTTGGCAGCGCCCAGACAGCCGCCGCTGGAAATTAACCAGACGCTATTTGTTCGGTTCACTCATAGCCATAGCAGCAAGTTTTTATCTGCCGTGGCTGTGGTGGCCAGCCATAGCGTTGATGATTGTCACGCTGGGATATGCCGGGTTTGGCGTCACCGTGTTGCAAAAAAATGAACAAGGAAAACTCACCCCTGCCGCCTACTGGTTACTGATGCCCTGGCGGTTGGGGATGTTTATTTCTCTACGCTATTACACCCGCAGTTTGCCTGCGGTTAGTCCACTCACGGATGAGGTGTTCCTGGGCTCTTACCCCCGTAGCCAGCCATTACAACGGGCAGTGTTGGATGTTACCAGTGAGTTTCCCCGAGCGCGCAACATAACCGGAGTAGCCTATTATTGTGTACCGATGTTGGATTTGGTCAACCCGCAAGCGAGCCAACTCCGTGAGGCGGTTCTCATGCTGGAACAGTTGCAGCGTACACAAGGTAGCGTGCTTATCCATTGTGCATTAGGCTTGTCACGCAGTGCTTTAGTGGCAGCCGCCTGGCTACTCTATAAACAACCGTCACTCACGGTAATGGAAGCCGTCGCCTATATTCGGCAGAAGCGGCCGCAGGTAGTCTTCAACGCTCAACATCTGGAGCTGTTAGAACAATGGCGAATGAACCATGGCGAATGAACATCAGGAAATAACAGCAACCGAACAACTAACCACCGTGTTGCTTGAACGAACTCTGCTGAGCTGGCGTTTTTTGCTGTTGATGGTGGTACCACCATTACTATGGGTTATTTTTGCTGCATCACCCGGCTTGATGCGGGCAGGGGTGGCGTTGCTGAGTAGTGTATGTATTTATGGCTGCTGGCGCCTATGGTTGGATGTCGGTTATTTAACACAGTTCAACGAGGCGCAGAATCAACAAGCCGGGAAAGCGCTGGCATTGATTTGGCAACGGCAACGGTTAACCCAACTGACATTCCCGCAACGTCAACATGGTGCGTTATGCCAACTCAAGCGCACCATGTTAATCACGGCGTTATTGTGGGTTCTCTGGTTGTTCGCTTTGATTCTCTACTGAACGTTGGCTAAGTAGTGAACCCTGTAAGCATTGCTGGGTGAATCTATTAACCATAGGCAACAACAGACAACTACAGGCCTTAAATAATCGGCTGTTGCCTAACGTTTCTCTGTGATAACAAAGATTAATTTTTACCCGGTGCTTTTATAAAAAATCTTCACCCGCTATTCTGTTAATCATTACTCATTTAGACAAGCCAAAGGTATTCCTATGTCTTTTCGTCTCACGACCCAAAAGGTGCTGTTTGCGAGTTCGCTGATTATGTCAGGTTATGTACTCACCGCCAACGCAGAAGATCCGGCAACCACAGTACAAACACCACCCTCAGTACCATCAGCAACGCTGCCAGCATCGACAGACGGAGCTCCCTCTGCACAAACAACAAACAACACTAAAGCAGCAGAGGCTGAACCCGCAGCCACCCCCACGTCAACAGGCCCAAGCCTAACTGAACAGCCTAAAATGTCGAATGAAAAAGAGACAGATGAAAAAGAGACAAAACAAGAGGTAAAAGAGAACCTGGCGACTTCAACTAATGTGAATGCGGCGACACCAGAAAGTACGACCACGCCAGAAAATATCACTACACCGAAAAATATAACTTCACCAGAAAATATAACTACGCCACAACAAAAAGAGACAGTAGCTGTTCCAACCGAAACAACGACAGCAGAAACAACAGAAGACACCAAAACACCCGATGTAGCGCCTGCGGCAACGCCATCATCCGCCTTTCCATCCATAACTGAACCACCAAAAGAGTTGGATAAAAAAGAGATACAACCGGGTGAAACAGCTTCAACTGACGTAAGTTCAGCAACAGCAGAAAGTACATCCGTGTCTGATGATATTGCGACAGCAGAAAAAAAAGAGGCTGTGACTACTACGCCAACAGGAGTAAAAGAATTTAAATTAGGTAGCGAAGAGCAAAAACGTGCTTATGCCAGTGGTATCGCATTAGGGCACTATATTGAAGCGCAAATTGCTCAACAAAAAGAACTCCATATAACGCTTGATAAAAATATTATACTAGCGGGTGTCGCTGATGCCTTCAACAAGCAGGACAAAATGAGCGAGAAAGAGGTACGCGACACGTTACTCATTCTTGACGAGCAGATAAACGTCTTAACAGAAGATAAAAATAATAAAAGAATTGCTACAGATAAAGCCTGGATGGAGCAATTTGCACAGCGTGAAGGGGTCAAGAAAAACAAACAAGGGTTGCTTTACTTGATAATCAATAAAGGGAGCGGTCCAGCACTGCAAAGTACCGATGTTGTTGAGTTAAGTTTTAAAGGTACCTTGATTGATGGCACTGTGGTTGATGGCCCTAAAGTTGATAACTCGTACCAAGTATTTAAAGTAGATAATATACCGCCACTGCTGCGTGATAGCGTGAAACTTATTCGTAAAGGGGGAGAGATTCAGGTCGCGATCCCACCTTCAGCGATAAAAGTTCCGGATGGATCTAAAAAACCTGAGTTTGTGGTTATCTACACTATTTCTGTTATTGATGTAAATAAACCGCAATAGCTATTTATCCCCCAGCAGTTATTCGAACTGCTGGGGTTAGCGAGTACCAGATTCTCTGCAATCCCTACGTTTTGATCTTCAAGTTAACGTAGCTCTTACTCAAATTGGGGCACGATCGATCTGCGACAAAGCTTGATTAATGGCAAATATCTTTCCATTAACCTGAGGAATACCAAAATTGCGAAGCCGCTCGCTATGCATCGCCAGATAGGCCTCAGCACTGGAAATATTGGCGAACAAGTAGATGCCACCCGCTTCCTGGGTGGCCTGGTTTTCAGTCCAGATCTTCCAAATCAACCCCGGTTCTTCGGCAATAGAGTGGGCTAACCCCTCCATCGCTTGCGCCATTTCCTGCCCCCAAGGGCCATGGTAGGGAAAATCAACTTGCAGTATGTAGCTCATAAAAAACTCCTTTTTCATTGCATTATCAGTGAAGAATAATGCGTTCTGATAAACATCACTTGAGCTTAATCATAAAAAATCCGGTTTGCCTTTAAAGGCATAACCGGATTTATTCAGTTCACAACTTTATAGTAGAGATGCCCAACGTCTTCCTTTTCCTTTCTAGAAAAGTGACATGGCTAAAACCAGCGTATCCCCTGGAGATGGGGTTCGACACAGCAATCAATGGAAATTTTGTCGAGTTCGTAGCTCTCAACATCGAGGCAATGAATGAAAACTGTCGTTGTGACGTAATCATGCTAATTGGCGATAAGATACTTACCGATCAAATCATTTACACTCAAGACTAGTTATGCGAGAGTAGTCATATGTCATCTATTAGAATATTCATCTTAGGTTCCCTCGCTAAGCAAGGTCCGATGCACGGGCATGCTTTAGTTCGTCTTGCAGAAGACGAACATATCGAACAGTGGGCCGATTTCGCCGCAGGTGCGATCTATGGTGCGCTCAAACGTTTGGCGGCAGAAAAGCTGATCATCGAAGAGCGCGTGGAGAAAGTTGGTAACTATCCCGAAAGGCAGGTTTTTCGACTCAGTGAGTCTGGACGTAAGGCACTACGCGTCCTTGGGATCCAGGGGTTGAGCAAAGTGGTGCTCAAGCCAGATCCCTTCGATCTTGCGTTTGCCCGGTTTTATTCAGATCAGCTTGATGAGTTGCCAGCCATCATTCAAGAACGACTTCTGTTACTACGAGCCAGACTTAACGCCCACGTCGCTAAGCTCGACAGAATTCGTGATGACATCAGTGTCGCCGAAGCTTGGATGGTTGATCACCATACGTTTCGACTTCGCGCTGAAATTGACTGGCATGAAGGTCTTTTGGCTGCTCTTCCCAACATTATTGAAGATGAACGGTCTCGAAGGAACAATACATTATGACCACCAGTTCCATCTCACTCATTGCGCCTAAACGTGCCTGGCAGGCGCTGGCAATCTTGCTTATTGGTATGTTCATGGCCCTGCTGGATACCACGATTGTCAATATTGCTCTGCCGAGCATCAAAATGAACCTGAATACATCAGACGCAGCATTGTCATGGATTATCTCCGGCTACGCTCTGGCTTACGGGTTAGCGTTGATCCCAGCAGGCCGTCTTGGTGATCGCTTCGGACATAAATGGGTTTTCTGTAGCGGGCTTGCTCTCTTCACTATCGCGAGCTTCGCTTGTGGTATTGCGCAAAACAGCGGTCAACTGATTGTAGCCAGAATTATTCAGGGTCTTGCGGGGGGGATATTTTTTCCTGCTGTCATTGCATTCATTCAATTACTGTTTACAGGTTATAAACGTGGCAAAGCCTTCGCAATTATGGGGGCAGTCATGGGCGTATCAACCGCACTCGGGCCCCTTGTCGGTGGTATTCTGATTCAAGTCTTCGGCGAAGCTGATGGTTGGCGTCTGGTTTTCTGGGTTAATTTACCATTAGGTGCCGCCGCATTGTTCGGGGCCGTGATGTTGCTGCCAACAAGTGTAGAACGCAGCAGAACATCAGGCAGTATTGACGGGGTGGGGCTTTTACTTATCACGGTAAGCCTGGTGGCCATTCTGGTTCCTCTCATTGAAGGGCAAGACAAACCCTGGCCAGTTTGGTCCTATCTATCACTGTTCGGCGGCGTCATCCTTCTCGTGATGTTTGCATTTTGGGAGCTCAGGGTTGAGCGGAAAAATGGCGATCCACTCGTTCCACCCCATTTGTTCACACGTCGCTCCTTCACTGGAGGAACTATTTTAGCGCTGGTTTATTTCGCTGCATTCACCAGTATCTTCTTTACGCTATCCATCTTTTGGCAATCAGGGCTTGGTCATAGTGCTCTAGCAGCCGGTTTTATTTCATTACCCTTTGCTATTGGAGACATTTTGGGTGCCTCATACAGCCACAAGCTAGCAGAGCGTTATGGACGAACCTCGCTCTCCATGGGCACCGGCCTGCTCGCCATCGGGCTAACCATACTCTGGTTGCTGCTAACAACAATTCCAGCAACAGAACTAACAATATGGACCATTGCTACCCCTTTATTTGTAGCTGGTATTGGTTGTGGTCTGTTTATTGCGGCAAATTCCCAATTTATTGTTGCCACTGTTGAGCGCAGCGAAGCGGGTGCGGCGGCGGCTGTTATCGGTACGGTACAACGACTCGGCAGCGCGACTGGAATTGCCGTCGTGGGAAGTGTCTTTTTTGGAACGTTATCGATATCCCCATTAACCACGGAACAAATCAGTGAGATAAAGCAACGATATGCAGGTCAGGGAGCCGACGCTATTCAAGCTGCTATCGCAACCTCAACCCAAAACGACATAGCTCTCGGTTTTGGCAACAGTGCGGCAATGGCTATCTCAGTAGGAGCCGTGCTCGCACTGATTGCCTTCTTCCTAGTGTTCACATTACCCAATAAAGTTGATCTCAGTGTAAACACTTAAGGTTACTTTTTTACTTTTATGACGGAGTTTTATAATGCCTATATCTCGTACTCTAACGTACTGGTTCTGCTCCCTGATATTGGCAGTTCTTGCTATACCGGCTATAGCACAACTACCCCCAGTGCAAGCGACACAAGCCCCTGGATTTTATCATATGGCCATTGGCGATTTTACCGTGACAGCTATTTATGACGGGCAATCCCACTTGAGTCCCGAATTATTATCCGGTGCCAGTCAGAAAGATATAAAGGCACTACTGGAGAGTAACTTTACCACCAATACTGCAATTAACAGTTTTCTGGTTCGTACCAATAAAAATTTGATACTGATAGATACAGGGGCTGGTGCTTGCTTGAGCGCTAACCTGGGTAAGCTTAGAGCCAACATTCGTGCAGCGGGCTATAAACTCAACCAAATCGATACCATACTATTAACCCATCTGCACCCCGACCATGTTTGCGGTTTGATTGATGCAGATGGAAAACCGGTATTTGAGAACGCTCAAGTCTATGTTAACAAGATTGAGGCTGATTTTTGGCTTGATCCTAAACAGGCGGCTAGCGCACATAAGTCAGAACAGGAGGCATTTACTTTAGCAGTCAAGTCTTTGGCACCTTACCAAGCACAAAAACGCCTACATTTATTTATGGTTGGTGACAATAGTCTCCCACTTGGCATTAAGGCTGAGCTGACACCTGGACATACCCTTGGGCATACCTCTTATTTAGTGGAATCGGCGGGGGAAAGTCTATTAGTGTGGGGGGATATTGTTAACAGCTATGCCGTCCAATTGGCACGACCTGACGTTGCTATCGTATTTGACCACGACAGCATGCTAGCAAATACGACGCGCAAGAAAGTGCTGGTTGATGCAGTCAATGATAAACGCTGGATTGCTGGTGCTCATTTACCTTTCCCAGGTATAGGACATGTGAGCAAAGCAGACCATGGTTACCGTTGGTTACCTGTAGAATATGCCCCGCTTGAAACACAAAAAAATAAAAAACCTTAAAGACAGCAAAAGTGAAACGATGTTTGTTTCTGACAGTGAACTACGTTGACTTGACCATAAAAAAATCCGGTTTGCCTTTAAGGGCATAACCGGATTTATTCAGTTCACAACTTTATAGTCATCCTGCAACTGAAATGGTTACTCAACAGTCACCGATTTCGCCAGGTTGCGCGGCTGATCCACATCTGTACCTTTAATCAATGCCACATGATAGGACAACAGTTGTAGCGGAACCGTGTAGAAGATTGGTGCGACAATTTCTTCAACATGAGGCAATGGGATAATGGTCATGCCTTCACTACTGACAAAACCCGCATCCTGATCGGCGAACACATAAAGCTGACCGCCACGCGCACGGACCTCTTCAATGTTGGATTTGAGTTTTTCCAGCAATTCATTGTTTGGCGCCACCACAATCACAGGCATATCTGCATCGATCAACGCTAATGGACCGTGCTTCAGTTCACCTGCAGCATAGGCTTCCGCATGAATATAGGAGATCTCTTTCAGCTTAAGCGCACCCTCCATGGCTATCGGGTATTGATCACCACGGCCTAAAAACAGGGCGTGATTCTTGTCAGAGAAACCTTCTGCCAATGCCTCAATATTTTTATCCAGCGACAGCATCTGTTCTATACGCGCAGGCAGCGCTTGCAAACCATGCACAATCTCATGCTCTACGCTCTCTGGCATCCCCTTCAGATGGCCAATACGCGCCACCAGCATCAACAACACCGCAAGCTGGGTGGTAAAGGCTTTGGTGGAGGCCACACCTATTTCAACGCCTGCTTTCGTCATCAGCGCCAGATCGGATTCACGAACCAGAGAAGAACCTGCCACATTACACACCGCCAAAGAACCCAGATATCCTAGTTCTTTAGACAGGCGTAGAGCCGCCAATGTATCGGCGGTTTCACCGGATTGGGACAGGGTAATCAGTAAGCTACCTGGGCGCACCGCAGATTTGCGGTAGCGGAATTCGGAGGCGATCTCTACATCGCAAGAGACACCGGCCAGCGACTCGAACCAATAACGTGCCACCATACCTGAATGATAAGAAGTGCCACAGGCAATAATCTGTACATGCTGTACTTTTGCCAGCAATTCATCACTCTTTGGCCCTAATTCACTCAGATTGATCTGCCCATGGCTAAAACGCCCTTCCAGGGTGTTTTTCAATGCCATTGGCTGCTCAAAAATCTCTTTCTGCATGTAGTGACGATATATGCCTTTGTCACCGGCATCGTATTGCACCTGAGATTCAATCTCCGGGCGCTTAATTTCATCACCTTGTTTATCAAAAATAGTGACAGTACGGCGAGTCACAGCCACTACATCTCCCTCTTCCAGGAAGATAAAACGGCGGGTTACCGGTAGCAATGCCAGTTGGTCGGAAGCAATAAAATTCTCGCCAACACCAAGGCCAATGACCAATGGGCTACCAGAACGGGCAGCAATCAACTCGCTGGGGTCACGGCTATCCATCACCACCATGCCATAAGCACCACGCAACTGTGGGATCACCCGCTGAACCACTTCACGTAGTGTCCCACCCAGTTTCTGCTCCCAATGAACCAAGTGAGTAATCACTTCAGTATCGGTTTCAGAGCTGAAATGGTAACCACGCTCAATCAATAATTCACGCAACGGTTCGTGGTTTTCAATAATGCCGTTATGCACTACGGTGATGTAATCTGATACATGAGGATGCGCATTCGCTTCTGATGGTTCACCGTGGGTAGCCCAACGGGTGTGAGCAATACCGGTTCCCCCATGCAGAGGATGTTGTTTTGCTGCTTCCGCCAGTTTTTGTACTTTGCCGACACGACGCAAACGGCTGACATGACCTTCACTATCCACTACCGCCAAGCCAGCAGAGTCATATCCACGGTATTCCAAACGACGTAAACCTTCTAACAGAATTTCTGCTATATCGCGCTGCGCTACTGCACCTACAATTCCACACATATTTTGTATTCCTGATTAAGTGCCTTTCAGGGCACTTGCGATGCCTTGACCTGATTTTGCCGGTTTTTTACCGTGCGCCCCGAGCCTGTAGATGGTGGGGTTATTATGTTTTGTACTGACCTCTATAGAAGAGCCCAATACAAAACACACTGGTTAATCGGTACTGATTTATCCACTCAGTCACACTCGCCTGAATGCTAACAATATAAGGTTGGCATTCAGGCGCGAGGTAGCCAGAAAAATAATGGTAAATTACTTTTTCTTCACCGGGCGTTGCCACCCTTGAATATGCACCTGTTTGACACGGCTGAGGACCAGTTCATCATCGGCGATATCACCGGTAACCGTAGTACCTGCAGCAATAGTCGCTCTTTTACCCACACAAACCGGCGCAACCAGTTGAGTATCCGACCCGACAAAGACACCATCACCAATGATAGTTTTATGCTTGTTAGCCCCGTCGTAATTACAGGTAATAGTTCCGGCGCCAATATTCACATCATCACCGATTTCGGCATCGCCCAAATAGCTCAAATGACCCGCTTTAGAACCTTTACCCAAGCGTGCTTTTTTTATTTCCACAAAGTTGCCAACATGAGCACCTTCAGCCAATTGTGCACCTGGGCGCAGTCGAGCAAATGGGCCAACCGTGCAAGCCGCTTTAAGCTCAGCATCTTCCAACACACTGTAAGGGCTGATTTCACAATCATCATCGATAACACAGTTTTTCAGCACACAACCGCTACCAATTTTTACCCGATTACCCAGTTTGACCTTACCTTCAATAATCACATTGGTATCAATGGTAATATCACGGCCATGCTCCAACTCACCACGTAGATCAAAACGCGCGGGATCCAACAGCATTACACCCGCCAGCAACAGTTTTTCCGCTTGCTCAGCTTGATAGACACGTTCCAATTGTGACAATTGCAAACGGTTATTCACCCCTTCTACTTCACTCAGGCGGGCTGGGTGCACCGCTTCAATTTTGTTGCCCTCAGCGTGCGCCAAGGCGATGATATCGGTGATATAGAACTCACCCTGAGCATTGTTGTTATTCAACATACCCAACCAGCGCTTAAGATCACCACCGCTAGCCACCAGAATCCCGGTGTTAATTTCATTAATCTGACGTTGTTGTTCGCTGGCATCTTTATGTTCAACAATGCCAACAACTTCACCATTTTCACGCATGATACGGCCATATCCGCTAGGATCCTCGAGCTTCACGGTCAGCAATCCAATCCCCCCTTGAGGTTTGGCTGCCAACAAGCGCGTCAAAGTTTCCACTGCAATCAGCGGTACATCGCCATACAACATCAACACATCTTCATCATCAGCAAAATGCGGTGCCGCTTGCTGCATGGCATGGCCAGTTCCTAACTGTTCTGCTTGTAACACCCAATTTAGTGCATCGTTTTTTAAGGTGCTTTTCAGCAATTCACCACCGTGGCCATAAACCAGATGGACGTTTTTTGCGCCCAACTTCATGGCAGCATCAATAACATGCTGCACCATAGGTTTACCCGCCAACGGATGTAATACTTTGGGAAGGTCAGAATACATGCGTGTTCCTTTGCCTGCGGCAAGGATAACCACGCTCATTGCGCTGTTAGACATAAGTAACCTGATAACTCCATTTCGATGGACAAAAGTAAAACCGTTTACTGGCGGAATTACTACATATTTCTCTACAAAAATCTGAACGCTGTCAGAAGGCCTCTGACCTGACGCTAATTAAACCAAACCTATTTTACAACGAAAAAACTGTCGGCGATCAGAGACGTTTTTATTCCTCTGTAAGTAGCGATAGATAGCAATATCAGCCTGATTGAGCCGCTTATTTTAATACAAAAAAAAAGCGACCATAAAGGCCGCTTTCTGATTTCTGGATGTGGTGTACACCATTACATCGCTTTTCTGGTGAGCTCGATAACACGCAATTTTGCAATCGCTTTCGCCAGTTCAGCGGAGGCCTGAGCATAGTCGACATCACCATGAGAAGTACGGATGTGCTCTTCAGCTCTACGCTTAGCTTCCAGCGCTCTCGCTTCGTCAAGATCCGATCCACGGATGGCTGTGTCTACCAGCACGGTGACCATACTTGGCTGTACCTCAAGGATACCGCCAGATAAGTAGATAAACTCTTCTTCACCGAACTGTTTAACAATACGCACCATACCAGGCTTGATGGCAGTCAGCAGCGGCGCATGACCAGGGTAAATCCCCAGCTCACCTTCGCTACCAGTCACCTGGATTTTCTGTACCAGCCCGGAAAACATCTCTCTTTCCGCACTGACCACATCCAGATGGTAAGTCATAGCCATATCAACCTCCTCTCAAGGCATTACAGTTTCTTGGCTTTTTCCACTGCTTCTTCAATGGTGCCAACCATGTAGAACGCCTGCTCCGGCAGGTGGTCGTAGTCACCAGCCATAATGCCTTTGAAACCACGAATGGTATCTTTCAGCGATACGAACTTGCCCGGTGAACCGGTGAAGACTTCTGCCACGAAGAACGGCTGAGAAAGGAAACGTTGGATTTTACGCGCACGGGATACCACCAGCTTGTCATCTTCTGACAGCTCGTCCATCCCCAGAATGGCGATAATATCTTTCAGTTCCTGATAGCGTTGCAATATAGACTGCACGCCACGCGCAACATCGTAATGCTCTTGGCCTACTACCAAAGGATCAAGCTGACGGCTGGTAGAATCCAGCGGATCAACAGCCGGGTAGATACCCAGAGAAGCAATGTTACGGCTCAGTACCACAGTCGCATCCAAGTGAGCAAACGTGGTGGCTGGTGATGGGTCAGTCAAGTCATCCGCAGGAACGTAAACCGCCTGTACGGAAGTGATAGAACCGGTCTTGGTAGAGGTGATACGTTCTTGCAGAACACCCATCTCTTCCGCCAGTGTTGGCTGATAACCTACCGCCGATGGCATACGGCCCAGAAGTGCAGACACTTCGGTACCGGCCAGGGTATAACGATAAATGTTATCGACGAACAGCAGTACGTCACGGCCTTCATCACGGAACTTCTCCGCCATGGTCAACCCGGTCAGCGCAACACGCAGACGGTTACCTGGTGGCTCGTTCATCTGGCCGTAAACCAGAGAAACTTTATCCAGTACGTTGGAGTCGGTCATTTCGTGGTAGAAGTCGTTACCCTCACGAGTACGTTCACCCACGCCCGCAAACACCGAATAACCAGAGTGTTCGATGGCGATGTTACGAATCAGCTCCATCATGTTTACGGTTTTACCCACACCCGCACCACCGAACAGACCTACTTTCCCGCCTTTAGCAAATGGGCAGATCAGGTCCATAACCTTGATACCGGTTTCCAGCAGTTCCTGAGAGTTGGACAGCTCTTCGTAGCTAGGTGCCGGGCGATGGATAGCCCAACGCTCTTCTTCACCAATGTCACCCTTCATATCGATAGGCTGACCTAACACGTTCATGATACGGCCCAAGGTAGCTTTACCTACTGGGACTTCAATCGGGTGTTGCAGGTCAGTGACCTGAAGGCCACGGCGTAAACCATCAGAGGTTCCCATGGCGATACAACGGACGACACCACCACCCAATTGTTGTTGAACTTCCAGCACCAGTTTCTCGGTACCGTTTTCAACCTCAAGAGCATCGTACACTTTTGGTACGGCATCCTGAGGGAATTCGACGTCCACTACGGCGCCGATTACCTGGATAATCTTTCCAGTAGCCATCTTGAATCCTCTACGTAATTCGTAAACCTGGTTAAACCGCGGAGGCTCCCGAAACGATTTCGGTGAGTTCCTGAGTGATGCTGGCCTGACGCGCCTTGTTGTATACCAACTGCAGCTCTTTGATCAGGCTACCGCCGTTATCCGTTGCGGCTTTCATTGCAACCATTCGGGCGGCCTGCTCACTGGCCAGGTTTTCCACGACACCCTGATAAACCTGTGATTCCACATAGCGGCGCAGCAACGTATCAAGCAGCACCTTAGGATCGGGTTCATACAGGTAATCCCAGGATTTCCGCTTCAACTCATCGTCTTCGCAAGGCGGTAACGGGAGTAGTTGAACAATTTGAGGTTCCTGAGACATCGTATTAACAAATTTGTTGCTGACAATGTATAGCTTGTCTAAACGACCTTCGTCGTAGGCTTGCAGCATCACTTTCACCGGACCGATCAAATCTGACAATGTCGGGTTATCCCCCATGCCAGTGACCTGGGCAACCACCTTACCGCCCACAGAACCGAAGAAAGAAGTGGCTTTGGAGCCAACTAACGCCAAATCAGCTTCGACGCCTTTTTCAGACCAGCCTTTCATTTCTGTCAGCAGCTTCTTGAACAGGTTAATATTCAAGCCGCCGCACAAACCACGGTCAGTTGACACCACCAGATACCCTACGCGCTTAACATCACGCTCATCCAGGTACGGGTGTTTATATTCCAGATTCCCTAACGCCAGGTGACCAATCACCGCACGCATGGTCTCTGCATAAGGACGGCTGGCCGCCATGCGATCCTGCGATTTACGCATTTTGGAGGCGGCGACCATCTCCATCGCTTTGGTGATCTTCTGCGTGTTTTGCACGCTGCCGATCTTACTACGTATCTCTTTTGCGCCGGCCATCTCTGATTCTCCTCATTGCCAGCAACCTGCCATCATTCAACGACAGGTTGCTACGCGTTACCAGGACTGGGTTGCCTTAAAGGTATCGAGGATGCCTTTCAGCTTTCCTTCGATTTCGTCGTTATAAGCACCAGTTTGGTTGATGTGGTTCAGTAGTTCGGCATGCTCACGATCAGCATAAGCAACCAGAGCCTCTTCGAAGCTCACAACTTTCGCGACTTCAACATCGTTCAGGTAGCCACGCTCGGCAGCAAACAACACCAGAGACTGCTGGGCAACAGACATTGGCGCATACTGTTTCTGCTTCAGCAACTCAGTAACTTTCTGACCATGGCTAAGTTGTTTGCGTGTTGCGTCGTCCAGATCGGAAGCAAACTGAGAGAACGCAGCCAGTTCACGATACTGTGCCAGTGCGGTACGGATACCACCGGACAGTTTTTTAATGATCTTGGTCTGTGCTGCACCACCCACACGGGATACTGAGATCCCCGGGTTAACTGCCGGACGAATACCGGAGTTAAACAGGTTGGATTCCAGGAAGATCTGACCATCGGTAATCGAAATTACGTTAGTCGGAACGAATGCAGAAACGTCACCCGCCTGAGTTTCAATAATAGGCAGCGCAGTCAGTGAACCGGTTTTCCCTTTAACTTCACCTTTGGTGAAAGCTTCAACGTATTCCGCATTAACACGAGCTGCACGCTCCAACAAACGGGAGTGGAGGTAGAAAACATCACCAGGGTATGCTTCACGACCAGGTGGACGACGAAGCAACAAGGAAATCTGGCGGTAAGCAACAGCTTGTTTAGACAAATCATCATAAACAATCAGTGCATCTTCACCACGGTCACGGAAATACTCACCCATTGCACAACCGGCATACGGCGCCAAATATTGCAATGCGGCTGATTCAGATGCCGTAGCAACCACCACAATGGTGTTAGCCAGTGCACCGTGCTCTTCCAGTTTGCGTACCACATTAGAAATGGTAGATGCTTTCTGACCAATCGCCACGTAAACACATTTGATACCAGAATCGCGCTGGTTGATGATGGCATCAATAGCCAGTGCAGTTTTACCGGTTTGACGGTCACCGATCACCAACTCACGCTGACCGCGACCAATTGGAATCATGGCATCGACTGATTTATAACCAGTCTGTACCGGCTGATCAACCGACTGACGTTCGATAACGCCAGGGGCAATGGTTTCAACGGGAGAGAAGCCATCATTATCAACCGGGCCTTTACCATCAATAGGTTCGCCCAGGGTGTTAACTACACGCCCCAGCAAACCACGACCTACTGGCACTTCCAGGATACGACCGGTACATTTTACTTTCATGCCTTCGGCCAGATCCGTGTATGGCCCCATGACCACCGCACCCACAGAGTCGCGCTCCAGGTTCAATGCAATGGCATAACGGTTACCCGGCAGTGCGATCATTTCGCCCTGCATAACTTCGGCCAAACCGTGTACACGGATGATCCCGTCACTGACGGAAACGATAGTACCTTCATTGTGAGCTTCGCTCACTACATTAAACTGAGCAATGCGCTGCTTGATCAGTTCGCTGATTTCGGTGGAATTCAGTTGCATGCTCCAGTCCCCTTAAGACTGCAAGACGTCTGCCAGGCGTTCAAGACGACCGCGAACGCTGCCATCAATCACCATATCACCGGCACGGATAATGACACCGGCCAGTACAGACTTGTCAATTTTGCAATTCAGCTTAACTTTGCGTGATAAACGTTTTTCCATCGCAGCGGCAATCTTGGCCTGCTGTTCATCGTTCAGTGCGCTCGCAGAGAGCACGTCGACTTCGACGGTTGATTCCAGTGTGGCACGTAATGCAATAAACTGTTGCAGTACCGCAGGAAGAACCTGTAAACGCCTATTTTCGGCCATTACACGGATAAAGTTCTGGCCATGCTCATCGAACTCGTCACCACAAACCGCTATAAATGTTTTAGATAGCGTATCGGGTGCGATATCACCGGAAAGCAGTTCTGCCATCTGTTCATTACCAGTAACAGCAGCAGCAAACGTCAGCATTTTCTGCCAGCGTTCTATGCTTTGGTTCTCAACGGCAAAGTCAAAAGCTGCTTTGGCGTAGGGGCGAGCTACAGTAATAAATTCAGACATCAGCCCCTCCCTCCTTACAGTTCAGCGACCAGTTTATCAACGATGTCGCTGTTAGCAGCTTCATCCACGGAACGTTCGATTATTTTCTCGGCGCCTGCAATGGCCAACATCGCCACCTGCTTACGCAACTCTTCACGAGCGCGCTTACGTTCGGCATCGATCTCAGCCTGGGCCTGCGCCACGATTTTGTTGCGTTCCAGCTCGGCTTCCGCTTTGGCGTCGTCCACGATCTGAGCTTTGCGTTTATTTGCCTGCTCAATGATTTTCTGGGCTTCCGCTTTGGCAGTTTTCAACTGCTCGGTCGCATGGGCTTGCGCTAAGTCCAAATCTTTTTTGCCACGCTCTGCAGAAGCGAGGCCATCAGCAATTTCTTTCTGACGCTTCTCGATGGCAGCCATAATTGGCGGCCATACATACTTCATGCAGAACCAGACAAACAGGATGAACGCGATAGCCTGGCCGAGGATTGTAGCATTAAGATTCACAGCACAATGCCTCTATAAAAGTTTAAAATGTGGTTTCTTCGCAGCGAGTGAACTCTGCTTACGCAACAGCAAACATTACGTATAGACCCAGACCCACAGCAATCATCGGGATGGCGTCAACCAAGCCCATAACGATAAAGAACTGTGTACGCAGTAAAGGGATCAAGTCAGGCTGACGTGCAGCACCTTCCAAGAATTTACCCCCCAGGATGCCGATACCGATCGCAGCACCGATTGCCGCTAAACCCATCATCACAGCGGCAGCCATGTACAGCAGATCCATATTCAGGTTTTCCATGACAGTCTCCAGTTTATTTCAGTTTATAAAAGTGCAAGTGTTTTAAGAAAATCAGTGCTCTTCAGACGCCATCGACAGATAGACAATCGTCAGAACCATGAAAATAAAGGCTTGAAGCGTAATGATCAGAATGTGGAAGATTGCCCAAGGCAAGCTCAGAACCCACTGTGACCACCACGGCAACAGACCAGCAATAAGGATGAAGATCAACTCACCCGCATACATGTTGCCAAACAGTCGCAACCCGAGAGAAACAGGCTTGGACAGCAGGCTGACACCTTCAAGGATCAGGTTGATAGGTATAAACACCGGATGGTTGAATGGCTGCATGGTCAACTCTTTAGCGAATCCACCAATACCTTTCATTTTGATGCTATAGAACAGAATCAGGATAAATACGGCCAGTGCCATCGATAAGGTGATATTGACATCTGCCGTAGGCACAACACGCAGTGCAGGAAGGCCCATAGCCATACCCAGAGCAGGTAACCAGTCAACAGGAATCAGATCCATCAGGTTCATCAGAAATACCCAAATGAATACTGTCAACGCTAACGGCGCAATCACCTTGCTCTTACCGTGGTACATATCCTTGACGCTGTTATCGACAAAACCGACGATCATCTCAACCGCCGTTTGCAACTTGCCGGGAACGCCTGTAGTGGCGTTTTTAGCCACTTTGCGGAAAATCGCCAAGAAAACAACCCCGAGGACAACGGAAAAAAACATCGAGTCGACATTAATCGACCAAAAACCCGTCCCAACCTGAAGATGTGTCAGGTGGTGACCGATATACTCCTGCGGACTATTGAATCCCTCTGCTGACATGATGACTCAACCCTTTGTATAGTTAATTTCGGTAACTGTTAATCACGGCAGGTGCCACTATCTGCACCACCAATACCGCTAAATAGGTCAGGGCTAACGGCATAAATGCCACTTTGAACACCCCAAGTGCCACAATCAACAAAATGATGGTGATCACGACCTTCAACCCCTCACCAATAGCAAACGACCAAGCAACCCGACCAGGTGCTGGTGTCTGCACCTGATGGCGCAAGGCAAACAGCATAAACATAGCATTGGGTAACCAGGCAGCAAGGCCTCCGGCCAATGCTGAAACACCCCATTCCAGGCTTTTCAACCCGAAACCCATGCTGATCAGAACAAAAGTCATTAACTGCAGAAACAGCAATTTGCGTGCTACTCTTCCATTGTAAAGGAACACAGACATGACGTTTGTTCTCTCCGTACCCCGAAAGGTAAACTGAGTGGCATATTCCTGTAAAACCCGCGTCATTGCCGTCTAGTTGCAACTTGCATGAACATGGGTAATGAAACAGCCTTCAATGCTATGAGTCAAGTAGCAAAAACCGTGCAAATTATACGGGCCACTCCAACGAATTCAATCAATAAGTAGCAAAAAGGTGAACAATTATTTAAATTTTCCCCTTTGAGACACATTTCAATAGAAACCGCCCTTTGCTCTATCACACTTACTGGCCTAGTTACTAGGCTATTGCATCAGTAAATGTGCTGTCTATCACAGTAAATTTTAGCGCTAATTTATAATCCAATTTAACGCCCATTGTCTTTAGCTAATCGAACTATAAAAAATATTTAAAATCAAAGTATTGTAAGTAAACTTTTTAAAAACAATCGTAATACCATGCAAAAACATTTTACTGACATTTATAACCAGGTTAATTCAAGTTGCTGCCCACTGTTTACCATTTGAGTAACAATTACCATTTGAGTAACAATGGGGTCAGACAAATAACATAAACACGTCGTTAAAGGTGTGACCAGATAGTTTTATCAAAAACCGCATACTATCTGACAGCAGTTACCTTCAAAAAAATTACAACTTATTGAAATTTAATAATATCAGTTCTCAAACCCACGAAATTATCATAGACACTGTCGACAGATAAGCTCTTCACATCATTATCCATTGACTCCAGAACCCGTGATGGTACTTGCCAAGGGCCCCAAAATGAGGAGTCATGACCTGCAAACAACGCAACGACCGGTTTACCTACCCCCACAGCGATATGTAATGCGCCACCATCACTGGTGACAATTTGATCACATAAAGCCATACCTGCCATCAATTCACGAAGGTTGTTGGTTCTGTAAGGGATCAAATCTATGTCACGGCAGCCCTCTACCACTAAATCTGCTTTTTCATCATCACCAGGGTGAGTCGGATTATTACTCGAACCAGGGGACCAAAAAAGCATGATTTTACAGGGTTCACGCTCGGCTAATCGGTGAGCAAGTTCAATAAAATGGTTAACTGACCATCTCTGATTGATTTTTCTAGAACTGATCTGCAGACCATATAGCGGTATCTTGTCATTTTTAGATACTTTTTCTTCCGCGTTTTTTATCTCATCTGCTGTTAGATACAGTTCTGCTTTCCCCGGGTTTTGATAACAACCGAGCGGTTTTGCCAGGAGCGATAACTCTTCTACGATATGATGACTTGTCCCTTGTACATACGGAATTTTGTCGGTGACAATATCAGGCGCATCGTCACCAATGGTAATAATTCGTTTAGCACCAGAGAGTTTTGCCCACATCACCGCCCGTTTGTTCCACTGCCCAGCAACGATAGCGACATCATAACCAGCTCGACGGATACGATAGGTGGTCTGCAAACGATGCAGAAAGGCACCCATTTTAGCCTTGAGCGATCGTTCATGGTGCGACTTGGTGTAGTAATAAATGTTGGCAACATTAGGATTACCATCCAGTACTGACATGTTATAAGAGTTAACCAACACATCAACTTGGTGATCTTTTGCTAGCATCGAGATAAGCGGGGTGGTCAAAATCAGGTCACCGATATTTTCACGCCTGATCAGTAATATTTTCATTAATGAATCCCTTTATAAAACAAGCAGCATATCTCATTTAAACGATGCCAATATTTATTCAATGGGTTGATAGTACAACTAAATGGCGTTCCCCCGCCAACTCTGGCACCTGCAGACGGACCACAGACTCCAAAGAAACCCCCGCTGGCAATGGTGCCAGTTCGTTTTCAGGGTAGACTCCCTTCAATGCATAGAAACGCCCTTGGCCTGGTGTTGGCAAGTGGTGACACCAAACCAGCATATCTTGTAATGACGCAAAAGCACGGCTGATTACACCATCAAATGTCGGCTCGGCAATGAACTCCTCCACACGGCTTTGTACTGGTTCGATATTTTTCAGACCCAGTTCATGCTGCACCTGGCGTAAGAAACGGACACGCTTGCCCAAGCTATCAAGCAGAGTGAAATGCGCATCAGGCCGTACAATAGCCAACGGAATACCAGGCAAACCAGGGCCAGTACCTACATCGATAAAGCGTGAACCGGTCAGATGGGAATTAACCACGATGCTATCCATGATATGGCGAACCAGCATTTGTTGTGGATCACGGACTGAAGTGAGATTGTAAGCTTTATTCCACTTGTCGAGCATATCGACATAAGCCAGTAATTGGCTTTTTTGCTGATCGGGAAGCGCAATTCCTGCCGCAGAAAGCAATGAATCCAGTTTTTTTTGCACCACTAATGTCCTCTGACAGATGCAGAACAGCAGACCAATCAGGAACTGCCTCTTAAGACAATCAATAATAATTCAGACATGCTGAGATGTCAGTGGCCGTTTCTCAGTTGAAAGGAAACGACCACATCACAGCATTAAGCACTATGCCGTAACAACCCCTGTTTTTTTAACCAGATCAATAAAATAGAGATCGCCGCCGGTGTAATACCTGAAATACGAGAAGCCTGACCGATCGAGTTAGGTTTATGATCGTTAAGTTTGGCAATCACCTCATTCGATAAACCTGAAACCTGGCGATAATCAAGATCCAGTGGCAATACGGTATTCTCATGACGCTGGTGTTTTTCGATCTCATCTTGTTGACGGGCAATATATCCTTCGTATTTAACCTGAATTTCTACTTGTTCGGCAGCTTGTAAATCAGTGAGTGCCGGAGCGAAAACAGCCACGGAGGTTAATAGGCGATAATCCACCTCTGGGCGACGCAAAAGCTCTTCGCCGTTAGTTTCTCGCGATAATGGTGATTTCAACAGAACATTAACCAGTTCCACATGCTCTGAATGCGGATGGACCAGGATATTACGCAAGCGCTGACGTTCTTGCTCAATGCGCTCCAACTTCTCACAGTAACGCTGCCAACGTACATCATCAACCAATCCCAATTCACGGCCTTTTTCCGTCAGACGCAAATCTGCGTTATCTTCACGTAGCATCAGACGATATTCAGCTCGTGAGGTAAACATACGGTATGGTTCTTTGGTGCCTAATGTACTGAGATCATCCACCAGCACACCAAGATAAGCCTGATCGCGGCGTGGTGACCACCCTTCCTGTTCCGTAGCATGGCGTGCAGCATTCAAGCCAGCCAACAAACCTTGTGCGGCAGCTTCTTCATAACCGGTGGTCCCATTTATCTGGCCAGCAAAGAACAGCCCCTGGATAAATTTGCTTTCCAACGTTGGTTTTAAGTCTCGAGGATCAAAGAAGTCATATTCAATAGCATAACCAGGGCGAACAATACGGGCATTCTGCATTCCTTTCATTGAACGAACAATTTGCATCTGTACGTCAAAAGGCAGACTGGTAGAAATACCGTTGGGATAAATTTCGTTACTGGTTAAACCTTCCGGTTCAAGGAAGATCTGGTGAGCATTACGATCAGCAAAGCGCATGACTTTGTCTTCGATCGATGGGCAATAACGTGGCCCGATCCCTTCAATGATCCCGGCATACATTGGACTACGATCAAGGTTGCTACGGATCACTTCATGCGTTTTTTCATTGGTATAGGTGATATAGCAAGGTAGCTGTTGCGGATGTTGATTAGCATTCCCCAAAAAAGAGAACACCGGGAGTGGGGTATCCCCAAACTGTGGTTCTAACAGATTAAAATCAATTGTTCGCGCATCAATACGGGGTGGTGTGCCCGTTTTTAGACGGTTGACACGCAACGGTAGCTCACGCAGACGTCGTGATAAAGAGATCGATGGTGGATCTCCTGCTCGGCCACCACTGTAGTTTTCCAACCCGATATGGATCTTGCCATCAAGGAAGGTTCCCACCGTCAGGACGACCGCTTTGGCGCGGAATTTTAATCCCATCTGGGTAACCGCACCAACAACACGATCATTTTCGACAATCAAGTCTTCAACCGCTTGTTGAAAGACCATCAAATTAGGTTGGTTTTCTAACGCGGTGCGAATTGCTTGGCGATACAGCACACGATCTGCCTGAGCGCGGGTGGCTCTGACAGCGGGTCCTTTACTGGCGTTTAGTATTCTAAACTGGATCCCAGCCTGATCGATCGCCGTCGCCATTAAGCCGCCAAGTGCATCAATTTCTTTAACCAGATGCCCTTTACCAATACCACCAATCGCCGGGTTACAGGACATTTGTCCAAGCGTATCGATATTGTGAGTCAGTAATAACGTTTGACGCCCCATACGCGCAGCAGCCATGGCTGCTTCAGTGCCAGCATGGCCACCACCGATAATAATGACGTCAAATTGCTCTGGATAAAACATGGAACAGCACCTCAAAAGAACTGGCGAACAATCATTGTTTGTCCTGGGGGAGGGATTCTACTCAAGTTTAGACGATCGACCAAGTGGTCAGGATCGACGGGTAATAAAAAGAAGATCTTTTTATTTAAAGATCTCTTTATTAGATCTCTTATTAGGATCACGATCTTCTGTGCATAACTCAATATTCTCTATTTATATCATTAAATTAAAGAGGATCATTTACTGTGAATGATCGGTGATCCTGGTCAGTATAAGCTGGGATCTAAAAGGCATGTTATACACAGGCCTAACTGAGTATCTAAGTTATTATAGGGATAACTACGGGTTTTCCCCTGCTTTAAAGCCTAGTTATACACAATCGTTCGCTTGTTATTTAATCAATTAGAGCAAAATAATCCAATCACTGAGCCATTTTTCGGCGGGATCTTCGGGGATCTCATGTTGGGTGACGTCGATCTCAAGACGTGAACCGATCCTTTTAGCGCCATTTTCTTGCAGAAGCTCATCAAGCTGTTTGATCGCCCCGCAGAAAGTATCGTACTCAGAACTACCTAACCCCACGGCGCCAAACTTCACCAAGGATAAATCCGGTTGTTGTTGTTTAATCTGTTCCACCAGGGATTGCAGGTTTTCTGGTAAATCGCCGGCTCCATGAGTAGAAGATATCACCAACCATAAGCCAGATAACGTCAGTTCATCCAATTCCGGACCATGCAATATTTCGGTTGAGAAACCGGCTGCTTCTAGCTGTTCGGCTAAGTGTTCTGCAACATATTCTGCACTGCCAAGCGTACTGCCACTGATTAGAGTAATGTCTGCCATGAATGATCCTAACCTTGCTGAAGAGGAGCTATTGTACGCTGTGAATTAGTTGGGATCTAGCAGTGGATAATATGTGTATGTTTTAGCATTTATCCAAGCTGTAGGCGGGTTGGACGCAACTTGGATAAATGTGGATAGAATCAGTACTAAGGTGTGATGGTACGCATAATGGGATTCTGCAGCGAGATCAGGGTTTCTGTTGACTGGATCTCGTCGATAGTCTGGATCTTATTGATAAGGACCTGCTGCAATGCGTCTATCGAACGACACATAACCTTGATGAATACACTATAGTGGCCAGTGGTATAGTAGGCTTCAACCACCTCTTCCAGATTTTCCAGTTTTTTTAGGGCTGAAGGGTAATCCTTGGCACTCTTTAAGATAATGCCGATAAAGCAGCAGACATCGTAACCCAGTTGTTTAGGATCGATATCAACTCGGGTACCGGTAATGATCCCCGCCTGTTTCATTTTCTCAACCCGTACATGAATGGTGCCCGGGCTAACACTAAAGTTTTTTGCCAGTTCAGCATAAGGTGTTCTGGCATTTTCCATTAAGGCGTTCAGAATGCCGCGATCGAGATTATCGATCTGATAAATTTCTGCCATTAAAACCCTCTTTAATTGCTGATTATTGAATTATTACGGGTTAAAAATGAACGATTAAAAAGAAAAAGGCAATATTTATTGATGGATATTGAATTCAAGTATCATTCTGTTGCTTAATCGTTGGCAACTAAACAGGTTATTAAAGAGATACCGTAATGAAAAAGCAGTATATTCAAAAACAGCAACAGATCAGCTTTGTGAAATCCTTCTTTTCCCACCAACTGGAACAACAGCTTGGTTTGATTGAAGTTCAGGCTCCAATCCTCAGTCGACTCGGTGATGGCACTCAAGACAACCTTTCCGGTAGTGAGAAAGCGGTTCAAGTAAAGGTGAAAAGCTTACCTGCATCTACGTTTGAAGTAGTGCATTCATTGGCTAAATGGAAACGTAAAACACTGGGTAGCTACGATTTCAGTGCTGGTGAGGGTCTGTATACCCATATGAAAGCGCTGCGTCCGGACGAAGATCGTCTGACCCCGATTCATTCAGTGTATGTGGATCAATGGGACTGGGAACGCGTCATGGGTGATGGTGAGCGTGACCTGGCTTATCTGAAAAAAACGGTTAAGCAGATCTATGCTGCAATAAAGGATACGGAACTCGCGGTTAGCCAGAAATATGGTTTAGTACCGTTCCTGCCAGAGCAGATCCACTTTGTTCACAGCGAAACCCTACTGCAACGTTACCCAGAACTGGATGCCAAAGGCCGTGAGCGCGCTATTGCCAAAGAATTGGGCGCGGTATTCCTGATTGGTATTGGTGGTAAGCTTTCTCATGGTAAATCCCATGATGTACGAGCACCTGATTATGATGACTGGACCACGGCAGATAGTGAAAATGGTGCTGGGTTGAATGGCGATATTTTGGTGTGGAACCCAGTATTGCAAGATGCATTTGAGCTTTCGTCGATGGGGATCCGGGTTGATGCTGAAGCACTGCAACGTCAACTGACCTTGACTGACGATTTGGATCGTCTGAAGTTGGAATGGCACCAATCTTTATTGCGTGGCGAAATGCCACAGACCATTGGTGGTGGTATTGGGCAATCTCGTCTGGTGATGCTGTTACTGCAATTGCCACATATTGGTCAGGTGCAGTGCGGTGTATGGGCGCCAGAAGTGCGTGAAACTGTAGAAGGGTTGTTATAAGTATCAGCGCCGCCGGCTTGAGTACAAGCAGCGCTGGCGGGGTGGCCATGTGCTGGCGATTAATCCGGCCTACACCAGCCAGCAATGCGCTTGCTGTGGTCATACAAGGAAAGAAAATCGCCAGTCACAAAGTCAGTTCAGGTGTTTGGAATGCGGATATACAGAAAACTCCGATATAAACGGTGCGCGCAATATTTTAGCGGCGGGGCTCGCCGCGTTAGCCTGTAGAGAGAGGGCAGCTTTAGGCCGCTCGATGAGGCAGGAACCCACCGAGTCGAGTCAGACTTCAGTCTGAATGTTGTAGGGGTCTTCGCCCTTTAGGGCGGAGAGGATGTCAACCCTGTCTATTTTGTAATGAGAACGGATGATAATGGTTCGTATTCATTCAGTTCGCTATCGCACAGTGGCTTCCTGATATACGTTATCCACTTTAGCAAACCGCTTAACGCCTTTCCTGTTGGCAAGGTCGAGCAATACAATTTACGCCCACTTACCTTCCAAGAATTTATTTATGCCTCAAAAGAATCGGCGTTGATCAAGGCATTCGATACGCAAGCTAGTACTGCCGCAGCGAATAGCAAATTGATAGATAAGCTGACGGATTACTTTTTTACTGGTGGCATGCCGGAAGCGGTTGTCGCGTGGTACCAATTCAAAGAGTTGGGCATTTTAGAGCGCGTTGCAAAGGTCGCTAAAATTCATGCTGATTTAGTCGCAGGCTACCAACGTGATTTTGCTAAATACGCCGGTAAGGTTGATGCAACATTGATTGAGTCAGTGTTCAATAGCATACCCGCGCAGCTTTCCCTGGTTTTAGATGAGTCGGTTAAACGCTTTAAGTTTAAAAACGTCCATAACCGTAAATATCGCTATAGCGATTTTGAAACCGCTATCCACTGGTTAAGATGCTGCCGTTTGGCGCTGGCTAACTACCCCATTGAAGGTACGCCCAAAGCCCCATTTGCTGCCTACAAAAAAGAAAATAAGGTTAAATTATTTCTGTTTGATGTGGGCTTGCTTAACCATATGTTGGGCAGCAGTTATAAAGAAATTAAACAGCAACACTATGAGTACAAAGGTTATATAGCTGAAAATTTTGTACAACAAGAGCTTGCTGCCATTGGCGTTGACCCTAGCTATTCGTGGAATGATGCTCGCGCAGAAATCGAATTCATTATCTCAAATGATGAGGGCAATATTGTCCCAATAGAAGTAAAAAGCGGCAAAAGGACACGCGCTAAATCGCTGGCCTCCTATATAGAAAAGTGCGCACCAAGAAAAACATTTAAATTAACTGGTACGCAAGGTTCTTCACCATTAGAGCAAACCAACATGGTGATGCCTTTGTATTATATCCAGTATTTACCTTCAAAGTGGTAACTGCTCCATCAAGGTAGGAGCCCACAGGGTTATTCATATTTTGTTTATTTTTATCATCAGTGATAAGCATAGGTATGCAGGTTAAATGATGCATACAGTGTGTCCCTAGTGTTTGCGGATTTTTACGTAACGTGAAACAACTGGGGTATTTTTTGGTAGGGATAGTTGGTTGAGCTAGCAAAAAAATTATGAATACTGAACACAAGCAGCCGTTATCGGCAGTCACTCTGGCAGCAATTGGGGTGGTTTATGGTGATATAGGGACCAGCCCGCTCTATACCTTAAGAGAGTGTTTTTCTGGGCACTATGGTTTTGAGGTCCGTCCTGATGTGGTATTCGGGTTTCTATCTCTTATTTTTTGGATGTTGATTGTTATCGTTTCCTTGAAGTACCTCACTTACGTTATGCGTGCAGATAATGCGGGTGAAGGGGGTATTCTGACCTTGATGTCGTTGGCCGGGCGCAATACATCGGCACGTACCACGTCATTATTGGTTATTCTGGGTTTGGTTGGTGGCAGCTTCTTTTATGGCGAGGTGGTGATTACCCCGGCGATATCGGTTATGTCGGCAATTGAAGGGTTGGGAATCGCAGCACCTTCACTCGAACCCTATATCGTTCCTTTGTCCATTCTGGTTTTGACTCTATTATTTGCTATCCAAAAGCATGGTACCGGCAGCGTCGGTAAACTTTTTGCGCCAGTAATGTTGCTGTGGTTCATCGCGTTGGCGTTACTCGGTGTGCGCAGTATTATTGCTAATCCTGAAGTGTTGCAGGCCCTCAACCCTAAGTGGGCATTCAACTTCTTTGTTGAATATAAGACAGTCTCCTTTTTTGCCATGGGAGCGGTGGTTCTTGCAATTACCGGAGTGGAAGCCTTGTATGCCGATATGGGCCACTTTGGTAAATTTCCAATCCGTTTGGCTTGGTTTGCGGTGGTGTTACCTTCATTGGTACTCAATTATTTCGGTCAAGGGGCGTTGTTGCTGAAATCACCCGAGGCCATCAAAAATCCGTTCTTCTTGCTTGCTCCGGACTGGGCTCTGATTCCTTTGCTGATTCTTGCCACATTGGCTACTGTTATCGCTTCTCAGGCAGTCATTTCCGGCGTGTTTTCATTGACTCGTCAGGCGGTGCGTCTGGGGTATTTGTCGCCGATGCGTATTATTCATACCTCGGAGATGGAATCTGGCCAGATTTATATCCCGGTGATTAACTGGACACTCTATCTTGCTGTCATCTTGGTGATTGTCGGTTTTGAACACTCCAGTAATCTGGCAGCGGCTTACGGTATCGCTGTTACTGGCACCATGGTGTTGACCAGTATTCTTATTACTTGCGTTGCGATTAAAAATTGGCATTGGAATCGCTATTTTGTACTGAGTATTTTACTGATATTGCTGATTATTGATGTTCCTATGTTCTTAGCCAATGCGATGAAACTCTTTTCCGGCGGTTGGCTGCCACTGGTGATGGCATTGATGATGTTCATTATCATGACAACTTGGAAAAGTGAACGTTTTCGCCTGTTGCGTCAGATGCACGAACACGGTAACTCTCTTGAAGCAATGATAGCTTCATTGGAGAAATCTCCCCCGGTTCGCGTTCCTGGAACGGCGGTGTTTATGTCGCGTGCGATTAATGTCATTCCATTTGCGTTACTACATAACTTAAAGCACAACAAAGTATTACATGAACGTGTTGTCCTGCTTACCTTGCGTACCGAAGATGCGCCCTATGTGCCTAATGTCCAACGGGTGACAATTGAACAGTTATCGCCGACTTTCTGGCGTGTTGTCGCTCGCTATGGTTGGCGCGAAAGACCTAATGTCGAGGATATTTTTCACCGTTGCGGATTGGAAGGGTTACCTTGCCGGATGATGGAAACATCGTTTTTTATGTCCCATGAGTCACTGATACTGAGTAAACGCCCCTGGTATTTGCTACTGAGGGGGAAATTGTTTATTGCATTAAGCCGTAACGCGCTGAGGGCTGCCGATCAGTTTGAGATCCCACCTAATCGAGTTCTAGAACTGGGTACCCAAGTGGAAATATAACAATCTGAATTTATTAATTAAATCAAATCTTGTCATCGAATCATTCAAGTTACAGAGATAGGTAAACGGTAGCTTGAATGAAATTAACCAGGTAAGCGAAACGTTTCGATGGCGATCACATTTTTTCGATTATTGAGTTGTCTTTCTCAGAAATTTTTCTAAACTCTATGGTGAGCGAAACGTTTCGCTGTTGGAGTTAATCTAAAAAATGAAAAAAGGCGTACTACTGAATTGTGATGTTTCTGCGGTTGTATCTCGCCTCGGACATACTGATCAGATCACGATTTGCGATGCAGGATTGCCGATTCCGGCGACAACGCAGCGTATTGACTTGGCTCTGACTCAAGGGGTGCCGACATTCTTACAGGTTGTCGGCGTGGTCACGCAGGAAATGCAGGTAGAAAGCGCTATTCTGGCGGAAGAGATTGTTAAAAATAATCCGTCGCTCCATGAAATGTTACTGGCTCAACTAAAACAAATTGGCCAACTCCAGGGAAACACCATCAGTGTAAGCTATATCAGCCATAGTGCTTTTAAAGTGCAAACTGAACATAGCCGGGCGGTGATACGCAGTGGAGAATGTTCGCCTTATGCGAATGTGATCCTCTGCGCCGGCGTAACATTCTGAGGCATTTATGCAACCTTTACTGGAACTTAAAGGGATTGATAAAGCCTTTCCCGGCGTGAAAGCACTTTCTGGCGCTGCCCTCAGCGTTTACCCAGGTAGGGTAATGGCGTTGGTGGGGGAAAACGGTGCCGGAAAGTCAACCATGATGAAAGTGCTTACTGGTATTTACAGCAAAGATGCTGGCAGTCAGTACTATCTTGGTAAAGAAGTGACCTTCAATGGGCCGAAGGATTCGCAGGAGGCGGGCATCGGCATCATTCATCAGGAACTGAACCTGATCCCACAGCTAACCATTGCTGAAAATATCTTTTTGGGGCGTGAGTTTGTCAATCGGTTTGGCCGCATTGACTGGAAACGTATGTATGCCGAAGCGGACAAACTGCTGGCACGCCTCAACCTGCGTTATAGCAGCCACCGTCTGGTCGGGGAACTGTCGATTGGTGATCAGCAAATGGTGGAAATCGCCAAAGTGTTGAGCTTTGAATCTAAAGTTATCATCATGGATGAACCTACCGATGCGCTGACCGACACTGAAACTGCCTCTCTGTTCAATGTGATCAATGAGCTGAAAGCCGAAGGGTGTGGCATTGTTTATATTTCCCATCGACTGAAAGAGATCTTTGAAATCTGCGACGATGTGACCATTTTCCGTGATGGGCAGTTTATTGCTGAACAGCCGGTTGTTCAATTGCAGGAAGATACGCTGATTGAAATGATGGTTGGGCGCAAATTGGAAGAGCAATATCCACGCCTGAACTTGCCTCGAGGTGAAAAACGTCTGCAAGTTAGCCATGTTTCCGGCCCAGGTGTTAATGATGTCAGCTTTACTCTGTATAGCGGTGAGATTTTGGGTGTTGCTGGCTTGATGGGTGCTGGCCGTACCGAGTTAATGAAAATCCTATATGGCGCTGCACCACGCAAAAGTGGCACAGTGAATCTGGATGGTCATGATGTGATCACCCAATCTCCCCAAGATGGTCTGGCAAACGGCATCGTCTATATTTCTGAAGACCGTAAGCGTGATGGCCTGGTACTGGGGATGTCAGTAAAGGAAAATATGTCGCTTACTGCCCTGCGTTATTTCAGCCGTGCTGGTGGTAGCTTGAAGCATTCAGATGAACAAGTCGCTGTGAGTGATTTTATCCGTTTGTTCAATATAAAAACCCCTTCAATGGAACAACCTATTGGGTTACTTTCCGGCGGTAATCAGCAAAAGGTGGCGATAGCTCGTGGTTTGATGACTCGGCCAAAAGTGTTGATCCTTGATGAACCTACTCGTGGTGTCGATGTCGGGGCGAAGAAAGAGATTTATCAGTTAATTAATCAGTTTAAGCAGGAAGGGTTGAGCATCATTCTGGTCTCTTCGGAAATGCCTGAAGTACTGGGAATGAGTGATCGCATTTTGGTTATGCATGAAGGTCATCTCACCGGAGAGTTCCCAATTGAACAGGCTACCCAGGAAGTGCTGATGGCTGCCGCTGTCGGCAAGCAATACGGCGTAAAGCAGGAGTAATCAGATATGAGTTCACAGACTGTCGCGGCTAAGCGCTGGTTTAGTAAAGAGTGGCTGTTGGAGCAAAAATCACTGATAGCGCTGCTGGTGCTGATTGCCGTGGTTTCTTCAATGAGCCCGAATTTTTTCACTGTCAATAACCTGTTCAATATCCTACAGCAGACATCAGTGAACGCCATTATGGCGGTCGGGATGACGTTGGTGATCCTCACTTCTGGTATTGATCTCTCAGTAGGCTCATTACTGGCGCTTACCGGTGCGATAGCTGCCTCTATGGTAGGGCTTGAAATCAATGCCGTCGCTGCGGTTGCTGCTGCGCTGGCATTAGGTGCTCTTGTAGGCGCCGGTACCGGGTTTATTGTAGCCAAAGGTAAAGTTCAGGCATTTATTGCAACCTTGGTGATGATGCTGTTACTCCGTGGTGTCACCATGGTGTACACCAATGGCAGCCCGATCAACACCGGTTTTACTGATGTTGCTGATGCCTTTGGCTGGTTTGGTATTGGCCGTCCGTTGGGGGTGCCTACGCCAATTTGGATCATGGCTATCGTGTTTATTGCTGCATGGTATATGCTGCACCATACCCGCCTGGGCCGTTATATCTATGCTTTGGGGGGCAATGAAGCCGCAACTCGTCTTTCCGGCATTAATATCGATAGAGTGAAAATCATCGTTTACTCACTGTGCGGGTTGTTAGCTGCCCTGGCGGGAGTGATAGAAGTAGCACGCTTATCCTCGGCACAACCCACGGCAGGTACCGGTTATGAACTGGATGCCATTGCTGCGGTCGTTTTGGGGGGAACCAGCCTGGCGGGTGGTAAAGGGCGGATCGTTGGTACACTGATCGGGGCGCTGATCCTTGGCTTCTTGAGCAATGGTTTGAATTTGTTGGGTGTTTCTTCTTACTATCAAATGATCGTCAAGGCAGTGGTTATTTTGCTGGCGGTTTTGGTAGATGACAAAAGTAGCAAGTAACCTCTCCATTACAGGAATATCGACCATGAAAATGAAAAAACTGGCAACTTTAGTTTCAGCTTTTGCGTTGACTGCAACCTTGAGTGTTAATGCTTTGGCAAAAGATACTATTGCTCTGGTAGTGTCTACCCTTAATAACCCCTTCTTTGTTGCCATGAAAGAGGGTGCACAAAAAGAAGCTGACAAACTGGGCTACAACCTGGTGGTGTTGGATTCTCAGAACAACCCTGCTAAAGAACTGGGAAACGTACAAGATCTGGTGGTACAGAGCCCAAAACTATTACTGATTAACCCGACAGATTCTGATGCGGTAGGTAATGCCATCAAGATGGCTAATATGAACAAGATCCCGGTTATTACATTGGACCGTATGGCATCTAAAGGTGATGTTGTTAGTCATATCGCCTCTGATAACCGTGCTGGCGGTAAAATGGCAGGTGATTTTATTGCTAAGAAAGTGGGTGCTGATGCCAAAGTTATCCAATTGGAAGGTATCGCAGGGACTTCTGCAGCACGTGAGCGTGGCGAAGGTTTCAAACAAGCACTGGAGCAACACAAATTTAAGTTACTGGCTAGCCAACCTGCAGACTTTGATCGCACTAAAGGCCTGAACGTTATGCAAAACCTGCTAACAGCTCATCCAGATGTGCAGGCTGTATTTGCTCAAAACGATGAGATGGCGCTGGGTGCATTACGTGCATTGCAAACTGCCGGTAAAACGGATGTTGTGGTAGTGGGTTTTGATGGTACTGATGATGGGGTGAAAGCGGTAGAGGGCGGTAAAATGGCTGCAACCGTGGCGCAACGTCCAGAGCAGATTGGTGCAATGGGTGTTGAAACTGCCAATAAAGTACTGAAAGGCGAGAAGGTTCCAGCCACTATTCCGGTTGACTTGAAACTGATCACTAAATAAGTCATCTCTGCGCCATCAATGTGGTTATCACGATGGCGCGTAATTTTCTGGAATCAATGCGATGCAAACTGGCAAGTTGGTGGTGTTAGGCAGTATCAACGCCGACCATATCCTCAATGTAAAACAATTTCCTTTGCCGGGCGAAACGGTGATAGGCAAGCAGTATAAAGTTGCTTTTGGTGGCAAAGGAGCTAATCAGGCGGTCGCTGCTGGGCGTAGTGGGGCTGATATTACCTTTATTGCCTGTGTTGGCGCTGATGATATTGGTGAACGTATTCGCCAACAACTGGTTACTGATCGCATTGATACCCAACCAATAGAAGCTATTCTTGGTAACACCACTGGTGTCGCCCTGATTTTTGTCAATGAAGACGGTGAGAATGTTATTGGGATTGATGCGGGAGCCAATGCTGCCGTGACCCCTGATTATCTCCGTCGCTATCAACAAAAAGTGATTGATGCTGATGCGCTATTGATGCAGCTTGAGTCACCACTTGAAACGGTGATAGCCGCAGCCAAACTGGCAAAACAGCACCAGACTCAGGTTATTCTTAACCCCGCGCCTGCCTGTGAATTACCTGATGATTTGCTGGCGATGGTCGATATGATCACCCCAAATGAAACAGAAGCACAGCGACTCACGGGTATTGCCATCAATAATGATGATGATGCCGCTCGAGCCGCCAAGGTATTACATGATAAAGGCATTAGCCGTGTGATTATTACCCTTGGTAGCCGAGGTGTGTGGTTAAGTGAACAGGGTGATGGTGGCAAACTGGTTCCCGGTTTTAAGGTTAAAGCAGTGGACACCATAGCGGCTGGTGATACGTTCAATGGTGCATTGGTTACCGCTTTACTTGAAGGCAAAGCAATCAGTGAGGCGGTGCGATTTGCCCATGCGGCAGCAGCGATAGCGGTTACTCGCCCAGGCGCTCAACCCTCAGTACCATGGCGAGAAGAGATAGACACCTTCCTGCAGCACCAGGGGTAAATTTTGGCTACCATGAAAGATGTCGCCCGCTTGGCGGGTGTTTCAACCTCGACAGTGTCACATGTGATTAATAATAATCGCTTTGTCAGTGATAGTGTGCGCGCCAAAGTCATGGTGGCGATAGAACAACTTAATTATGCTCCCTCCGCTTTGGCCCGCAGCCTGAAACTTAACACCACGCATACTATTGGTATGTTGGTGACATCCAGTAATAACCCTTTCTATGCCGAAGTAGTCCGTGGTGTTGAACGAAGCTGTTACGAACGTGGTTATAGCTTGATCTTGTGTAATACCGAAGAAGACCTGGAGCGAATGAACCACAGTATTGAAACACTGCTGCAAAAGCGTGTTGATGGTTTGTTGGTTATGTGTACTGAGAATCATCGAACTTCACAAGATGCGTTTAGCCGTTACCCCTCTTTACCTATCGTGATGATGGATTGGTCCCCATTCGATGGAGCCAACGATATTATTAAGGATAACTCGTTATTGGGGGGCGAAATGGCAACCGATCATCTGATTGCCAGGGGCTATCGCCAAATAGCGTGTATTGCTGGGCCGCAGGATAAAATGACCGCGGGCCATCGTTTGGAAGGTTATCGCCGTGCCATGCAACGTTCAGGGCTCGAAATTCTGCCAGGCTATGAAGTACATTGCGATTTTGAGTTTGCTGGTGGAGTCAACGCCATGAAACAACTCTTGGCACTGGATAATCCGCCACATGCGGTATTTGCAGGGAATGATGCCATTGCTGTGGGGGTTTATCAGGCGCTATATCAGGCGGGGCTTGTGGTACCGAGGGATATGGCAGTCATTGGATATGACGATATTGAGCTGGCACAGTATCTGGTTCCCCCACTAAGCACTATTCATCAACCGAAAGACTCCCTGGGAGAACTGGCGATCGACGCATTAATCAATCGATTGCAGGATCCTGAGCGTGATGCTCAACTTCTAGTGCTGACACCTGAATTGATGCAACGAGCTTCCGTTGGTCAGCGTTAACTCAACAGATGTCAAACTAAGTGACCAGCCAACTCCTTGCAAGGTTCAACATCGCCGCCATCTAGGGTTATCCCCATCTTCATTTAAGTGTTGTCTTGTAACAATATCTGACAGGCAGTCAATGCCGAGATACTGTCACCCGCTATGATGGCATCAACAATGGCTTGATGTTGTTGTAGCTTGATGACTTCATTGTCGGTAATAGCTTGAAAATAGTTTCGATAAACCGAGCTGAAAAGGTTGGCAAATGAAATCAGAAACGGATTATCGCTGGCTTGGTATATAAGCTGATGGTAGCGGGTATCGATATCAATCCAGTGGTCACGGTCAAAATTAATGTGCAGTGCTTTCATTTCTGCCATCAAGAGAGTTAATTGCGTTTTCTGATGTGGTGTCGCTTGAGTTGCGGCCAGTGAGCATGCTTGGGGTTCCAGAGAAGCCCGCAGGATAAGAAAATGCTGCATAATCTGGTCGAAGTTCTCCTTTGTCATCCACCAGGTCAATAAATCTTGATCGAGAAAATTCCATTGGTTTTGTGGCATGACGCGAGTACCAATTCGTGGACGTGGCAACAGCATCCCTTTGGCTGCCAGTATTTTTACCGCTTCACGTACTGCGGTGCGACTAACTCCAAATTTTTCTCCCAACTCCATCTCGCCAGGAAGAATAGAGCCAGCCTGATATTCACCAGCCAGAATTTTTCGGCCAAGCTTTTCCGCAAGCAAATAGGAAAGATTACGCTGTGCGGCCTGTTGTTGAATATTAAATTGCATGACAACTATTTCCTTTGACTGCATCGTTATCCGTCAGTTTACGTCAGAGCGAGCCTGGTTTATGGCTATTTTCCGAATAAAAAGAGATAAAAAGATGAATAAAAGCGCGCTTTGCCGAAAAAAGACGCGGTTGAAATGTTTTTTGAATTTAGGGGTTGCGGTGAACTGAGAACTCCCTATAATGCGCCTCCACTGCTCGGGAACAACGGCTGACAAGTCGCCCAGGCAGGAAGAAGCAACCCGGTGAAAACACTGTCTCTTGTAGAGAAAAAGGTTGACTCTTCAGCGGGAAGAAGTATTATCTGCCTCCCGCGTTACCAGGAAGTTTTGGTAACCACGCTCTTTAACAATTTATCAGACAATCTGTGTGGGCACTCACAAAGACGATATCCAGTTGCTTCGGCAACAAAAAAATATCAAGTCTTAAAGAGTGACTCATGTAAGTAAAATTCATGCAGTAATCTTTGAGCATCGCTATTAACTTAGCAAATCAAGCTTTTAATTGAAGAGTTTGATCATGGCTCAGATTGAACGCTGGCGGCAGGCTTAACACATGCAAGTCGAGCGGTAGCACAGGGGAGCTTGCTCCCTGGGTGACGAGCGGCGGACGGGTGAGTAATGTCTGGGAAACTGCCTGATGGAGGGGGATAACTACTGGAAACGGTAGCTAATACCGCATAATGTCGCAAGACCAAAGTGGGGGACCTTCGGGCCTCACACCATCGGATGTGCCCAGATGGGATTAGCTAGTAGGTGGGGTAATGGCTCACCTAGGCGACGATCCCTAGCTGGTCTGAGAGGATGACCAGCCACACTGGAACTGAGACACGGTCCAGACTCCTACGGGAGGCAGCAGTGGGGAATATTGCACAATGGGCGCAAGCCTGATGCAGCCATGCCGCGTGTGTGAAGAAGGCCTTAGGGTTGTAAAGCACTTTCAGCGAGGAGGAAGGGTGGTGTGTTAATAGCACATCACATTGACGTTACTCGCAGAAGAAGCACCGGCTAACTCCGTGCCAGCAGCCGCGGTAATACGGAGGGTGCAAGCGTTAATCGGAATTACTGGGCGTAAAGCGCACGCAGGCGGTTTGTTAAGTCAGATGTGAAATCCCCGAGCTTAACTTGGGAACTGCATTTGAAACTGGCAAGCTAGAGTCTTGTAGAGGGGGGTAGAATTCCAGGTGTAGCGGTGAAATGCGTAGAGATCTGGAGGAATACCGGTGGCGAAGGCGGCCCCCTGGACAAAGACTGACGCTCAGGTGCGAAAGCGTGGGGAGCAAACAGGATTAGATACCCTGGTAGTCCACGCTGTAAACGATGTCGATTTGGAGGTTGTGCCCTTGAGGCGTGGCTTCCGGAGCTAACGCGTTAAATCGACCGCCTGGGGAGTACGGCCGCAAGGTTAAAACTCAAATGAATTGACGGGGGCCCGCACAAGCGGTGGAGCATGTGGTTTAATTCGATGCAACGCGAAGAACCTTACCTACTCTTGACATCCAGAGAACTTTCCAGAGATGGATTGGTGCCTTCGGGAACTCTGAGACAGGTGCTGCATGGCTGTCGTCAGCTCGTGTTGTGAAATGTTGGGTTAAGTCCCGCAACGAGCGCAACCCTTATCCTTTGTTGCCAGCGATTCGGTCGGGAACTCAAAGGAGACTGCCGGTGATAAACCGGAGGAAGGTGGGGATGACGTCAAGTCATCATGGCCCTTACGAGTAGGGCTACACACGTGCTACAATGGCGTATACAAAGAGAAGCGATCTCGCGAGAGCAAGCGGACCTCATAAAGTACGTCGTAGTCCGGATTGGAGTCTGCAACTCGACTCCATGAAGTCGGAATCGCTAGTAATCGTAGATCAGAATGCTACGGTGAATACGTTCCCGGGCCTTGTACACACCGCCCGTCACACCATGGGAGTGGGTTGCAAAAGAAGTAGGTAGCTTAACCTTCGGGAGGGCGCTTACCACTTTGTGATTCATGACTGGGGTGAAGTCGTAACAAGGTAACCGTAGGGGAACCTGCGGTTGGATCACCTCCTTACCTAAAGATATTGCTTCGCGTGAAGTGCTCACACAGATTGTCTGATGAAAAGTAACGAGCAGAAATACCTTTATAGGCTTGTAGCTCAGGTGGTTAGAGCGCACCCCTGATAAGGGTGAGGTCGGTGGTTCAAGTCCACTCAGGCCTACCAAATTCTTCCTTATGCTGCGTTATGCTCCTACTCGTTTACTACAGTAAACGTCGTAGTCGCATGCCTTGCCTAAGAAAGAATTAACTCCTGTTGAGTTGGTAATCATAAAGGTCTCTGCAGTGACTGTATGGGGCTATAGCTCAGCTGGGAGAGCGCCTGCCTTGCACGCAGGAGGTCAGCGGTTCGATCCCGCTTAGCTCCACCATAAGTCATTGAATATACTTCAGAGTGTGCTGGAAACAGTATGCTGCGAAGTATTTTGCTCTTTAACAATCTGGAACAAGCTGAAAATTGAAACTTCAGCGCATCAATGAGTTAACTGACATTGATGACGTTGAAAGAGTCTCTCAAATAATCACAGCACAAAGTGACCTGTCGTCAGACAGCAAGACACTTTCGGGTTGTGAGGTTAAGCGACTAAGCGTACACGGTGGATGCCTAGGCAGTCAGAGGCGATGAAGGGCGTGCTAATCTGCGAAAAGTGTCGGTAAGGTGATATGAACCGTTACAACCGACAATACCCGAATGGGGAAACCCAGTGCAATTCGTTGCACTATCCTGTCATGAATACATAGTGGCAGGAGGCGAACCGGGGGAACTGAAACATCTCAGTACCCCGAGGAAAAGAAATCAACCGAGATTCCCCTAGTAGCGGCGAGCGAACGGGGAAGAGCCCAGAACCTAAATCAGTTTGTGTGTCAGTGGAAGCGTCTGGAAAGTCGCACAGTAAAGGGTGATAGTCCCGTACACGAAGATGCACAGATTGTGAGTTCGATGAGTAGGGCGGGACACGTGTTATCCTGTCTGAATATGGGGGGACCATCCTCCAAGGCTAAATACTCCTGACTGACCGATAGTGAACCAGTACCGTGAGGGAAAGGCGAAAAGAACCCCGGCGAGGGGAGTGAAATAGAACCTGAAACCGTGTACGTACAAGCAGTGGGAGCCTACTTGTTAGGTGACTGCGTACCTTTTGTATAATGGGTCAGCGACTTATATTTTGTAGCAAGGTTAACCGAATAGGGGAGCCGTAGGGAAACCGAGTCTTAACTGGGCGAATAGTTGCAAGGTATAGACCCGAAACCCGGTGATCTAGCCATGGGCAGGTTGAAGGTTGGGTAACACTAACTGGAGGACCGAACCGACTAATGTTGAAAAATTAGCGGATGACTTGTGGCTGGGGGTGAAAGGCCAATCAAACCGGGAGATAGCTGGTTCTCCCCGAAAGCTATTTAGGTAGCGCCTCGTGAATTCATCTTCGGGGGTAGAGCACTGTTTCGGCTAGGGGGCCATCCCGGCTTACCAACCCGATGCAAACTGCGAATACCGAAGAATGTTATCACGGGAGACACACGGCGGGTGCTAACGTCCGTCGTGAAGAGGGAAACAACCCAGACCGCCAGCTAAGGTCCCAAAGTCATGGTTAAGTGGGAAACGATGTGGGAAGGCACAGACAGCCAGGATGTTGGCTTAGAAGCAGCCATCATTTAAAGAAAGCGTAATAGCTCACTGGTCGAGTCGGCCTGCGCGGAAGATGTAACGGGGCTAAACCATGCACCGAAGCTGCGGCAGCGACGCTTAGGCGTTGTTGGGTAGGGGAGCGTTCTGTAAGCCTGCGAAGGTGACCTGTGAGGGTTGCTGGAGGTATCAGAAGTGCGAATGCTGACATAAGTAACGATAAAGCGGGTGAAAAGCCCGCTCGCCGGAAGACCAAGGGTTCCTGTCCAACGTTAATCGGGGCAGGGTGAGTCGACCCCTAAGGCGAGGCTGAAAAGCGTAGTCGATGGGAAACAGGTTAATATTCCTGTACTGGGTGTTACTGCGAAGGGGGGACGGAGAAGGCTAGGCTATCCGGGCGACGGTTGTCCCGGTTCAAGTGTGTAGGGGGGTAGACCAGGCAAATCCGGTTTACTATCAACCCTGAGGCACGATGACGAGTCTCTACGGAGATGAAGTAGTTGATGCCCTGCTTCCAGGAAAAGCCTCTAAGCATCAGGTAACATTTAATCGTACCCCAAACCGACACAGGTGGTCAGGTAGAGAATACTCAGGCGCTTGAGAGAACTCGGGTGAAGGAACTAGGCAAAATGGTGCCGTAACTTCGGGAGAAGGCACGCTGGCGTTAGGTGAAGGGATTTACTCCTGGAGCTGAAGCCAGTCGCAGATACCAGCTGGCTGCAACTGTTTAATAAAAACACAGCACTGTGCAAACACGAAAGTGGACGTATACGGTGTGACGCCTGCCCGGTGCTGGAAGGTTAATTGATGGGGTTAGCGGCAACGCGAAGCTCTTGATCGAAGCCCCAGTAAACGGCGGCCGTAACTATAACGGTCCTAAGGTAGCGAAATTCCTTGTCGGGTAAGTTCCGACCTGCACGAATGGCGTAATGATGGCCAGGCTGTCTCCACCCGAGACTCAGTGAAATTGAACTCGCTGTGAAGATGCAGTGTACCCGCGGCAAGACGGAAAGACCCCGTGAACCTTTACTATAGCTTGACACTGAACATTGAGCCTTGATGTGTAGGATAGGTGGGAGGCTTTGAAGTGTGGACGCCAGTCTGCATGGAGCCAACCTTGAAATACCACCCTTTAATGTTTGATGTTCTAACTCGGCCCCATAATCTGGGGTGAGGACAGTGTCTGGTGGGTAGTTTGACTGGGGCGGTCTCCTCCCAAAGAGTAACGGAGGAGCACGAAGGTTGGCTAATCACGGTCGGACATCGTGAGGTTAGTGCAAAGGCATAAGCCAGCTTGACTGTGAGAGTGACGGCTCGAGCAGGTACGAAAGTAGGTCTTAGTGATCCGGTGGTTCTGAATGGAAGGGCCATCGCTCAACGGATAAAAGGTACTCCGGGGATAACAGGCTGATACCGCCCAAGAGTTCATATCGACGGCGGTGTTTGGCACCTCGATGTCGGCTCATCACATCCTGGGGCTGAAGTAGGTCCCAAGGGTATGGCTGTTCGCCATTTAAAGTGGTACGCGAGCTGGGTTTAGAACGTCGTGAGACAGTTCGGTCCCTATCTGCCGTGGGCGTTGGAAGATTGAGAGGGTTTGCTCCTAGTACGAGAGGACCGGAGTGAACGCACCCCTGGTGTTCGGGTTGTCATGCCAATGGCACTGCCCGGTAGCTAAGTGCGGAAAAGATAAGCGCTGAAAGCATCTAAGCGCGAAACTTGCCTCGAGATGAGTCTTCCCTGGGCCTTTAAGGTCCCTGAAGGAACGTTTAAGACTAAGACGTTGATAGGCTGGGTGTGTAAGTGCAGCGATGTATTGAGCTAACCAGTACTAATGAACCGTGAGGCTTAACCTTACAACACCGAAGGTGTTTTGACCTGATACCAGGATATCGGGTAGAGAGAGATAACGATAATCAGCTTGTTCTACAGATTGAAGATGAGAGCAACAAAGATTTTGAGGTGTATAGGGGTAGGTGGATTAACTGAAACCTGTTTCCTGTGACCTGAAACCTGATTTGCCTGGCGGCCTTAGCGCGGTGGTCCCACCTGATCCCATGCCGAACTCAGAAGTGAAACGCCGTAGCGCCGATGGTAGTGTGGGGTCTCCCCATGTGAGAGTAGGACACTGCCAGGCATCCAAACAAGTAGAAAGCCCCGTGCGCAAGCATGGGGCTTTTTGCTGTGTACGATAAAACAGTTATCGCTTCTCTGATTCAAGCCATTGGGCAATAAATAAGGCTATCATTGCCGGTTGATTGATATCTAGCCATGGTGCGATGCCTTCAATCCTTGTGTCACTGGCTACAGCAATAACATATTTATCCAGCATATCTGAAAGTGGCTTACCAACCGCTTCGCGGTAGAGAATAATTTTACTCAGTTGTTCATGCTTAAATCCCTCAACCAGGATTAAATCAACTTTATTACTATCGAACCTGCCCGCTAGATAGTTTAAATCTAAACTCTGTCCTTCCGGCATCTCAGTCATCAATGCCCAACGCCGATCACTGGCCACTAGTGTTTGAGCGGCACCCGCTTTACGTAATTCGTAGCTGTCCTTACCTGGTGTATCCACGTCCATATCATGATGCGTATGTTTTATCAGGCCAACACGGATCTGTTGTTGTCCCAGTAATGGGATTAGTTGTTTAAGTAACGTTGTTTTACCGGTACCGCTGTAGGCAGCAATAGCCAACAAAGGTGGTAATGTACCCATTATTGTTGTCTCCCCGATTCCTGTAACCATTGCTGGCAATCCCCAGGCGTATTCAAATTACGGAATGCACTTTGTTGCCCGTTAAACACCACCTGTCGAGCATTAACGCTAGCCATAAACAGCATCAACTTACGTTCATTGTGTGCCAGATAATGATTTAAATCTGCCGCCAGACTGGTATGTAATAAGGCGAAGGTAGGGTGATTGCGTTCGCCATCATGGGCATAGGCTGCCAAGGAACTCCCTTTATTCAGCCATAAGTGCTCCACCAAATTGAGAGGGAAATCTGGCACATCGCAAGGTACTGATACAATCCATTCGGTACTGACGTTGATGAGACCTGCTAAGATCCCCGCTAAAGGGCCCGGATAGTCTGTAGTTAGATCACTGACTATTGGCCATCCACTTTTCTTATAAGATTGCAGATTACGGTTTGTACTGATGATAATCTGATTAACCTGTGGGGTTAACCGACACAATACATGCTGGTATAAGGCTTTATCACCAAGTTGAATCAAGCCTTTGTCTTGTCCACCCATTCGTGTAGAGCGACCGCCAGCGAGAAGTACACCGGTTATTTCTGCATACATAGTTATCATCATCCTACCTTATTACTCATGTCTTGATTGTAACGCTAAAGCCTTGCGGACAGCAGGATTTACCTTTATTGACACGCAGGATCTTTCACTGTGCGTACAAGCCTGCTACTTTGTGGGTCTAACAGTTTCATTGGATGATATTGATATGAAAACGCACCGCCTAAATGAGTTGATTGAGCTATTGCAGCCAGCCTGGCAACAGGATCCAGACCTCAATCTGATACAGTTTTTACAAAAGTTGGCACAAGAAGCGGGTTTTCATGGTGATCTGGCTGATTTAAGTGATGATATTTTAATCTATCATCTTAAAATGCGCGGTAGTGCGGGTAGTGAGCAGATCCCAGGTTTGAAAAAGGATTATGAAGACGATTTCAAAACGGCACTGCTACGCGCTCGTGGTGTGATAAAAGATTAAAATTTACACCTAAGACCGTTCAAGTTGCAGATAGGTGGCAACGCAGTGAAGTTCTTGAAGCTTGCTTATCCATTGACTTGGATGCGTGGGGAATGCCAGCCCCTTGCCGCTTGAATGGTGATGGGTATATACCCAAGTACGAGGGTTTTCATGCTTGGCCTGTTGTTGTTATCTAATAAACTGAATGGTTGTTATGAACAACGCTGTATTTAATTTTGAAACGCTTTCTCCTGATTTGATTATGGATGCCTTAGAGGGGATAGGTTTGCGTATCGATTCCGGGCTAACAGCACTGAATAGTTATGAAAACCGCGTTTATCAGTTTATGGATGAAGACCGTAAACGTTATGTAGTGAAATTTTATCGGCCAGAACGTTGGAGTAAGGAGCAAATAGAGGAAGAACACCAATTTGCTCGTGATTTATCTCAAAACGACATACCGGTGGTAACACCACTTATGTTAAGAGGGAAGACCTTACATACTCATGCAGGATTCTTTTTTACGCTGTTTCCCAGTGTAGGTGGCCGGCAGTATGAGATAGATAATCTTGAACAGTTAGAGTGGGTCGGGCGATATCTTGGCCATATTCATCTGGTAGGTAGTGAAAATCTGTTTGTCGAGCGGCCCACCATTGGGGTTGAAGAATATCTCACGGCACCGCGGCAGGTTCTTGCAGCCTGTGATTTGCTACCCAAATCGCAGCGCGATATTTTTTTACAGGCCACAGATACTCTGATTGCGGCGATTAAACCGCATTGGCAGTTAGACTGGCAACCGTTGCGTTTGCATGGTGACTGCCATCCGGGCAACATATTGTGGCGCGATGGGCCGTTGTTTGTCGATCTTGACGATGCGCGAAATGGGCCCGCAGTACAGGATTTATGGATGTTGTTGCATGGTAATCGTCAGGAACAACAACTACAGTTAAATATTTTGCTGGAAGCTTATGAGGAATTTGCCGAGTTTGATCGCCGTCAGTTGGCATTGATTGAGCCATTACGGGCCATGCGGATGGTGTATTATCTGGCATGGGTGGTTCGTCGCTGGCAGGATCCCGCGTTTCCTAAAAATTTTCCGTGGATGATTGAGCCTGATTTTTGGTTAACTCAGGTGAAAACATTTACAGAACAGGTGAAGCTGTTGCAGGAACCTCCTTTGCAGCTAATGCCAATGTATTGACGTATTAACATGATGGAGAATTTGGTCTTATGAAAAAAATTTACTTGGCACTTGTTGGCATGCTGATGGCATTCAGTGTTTCTGCTGCGCAATTCAGTGATGGTCAGCAATATATCACCTTGAAAAATCCAGTGCCGGGTGAGCCGAAGGTGCTGGAGTTTTTCTCTTTTTACTGCCCACACTGCTATCAGTTTGAAGAGGTTTATCATGTTTCTGACACAGTGAAAAAATCACTGCCAGAAGGAACAAAGATGACCAAGTATCATGTCGAGTTTCTGGGTCCATTAGGTAAAGAAGTGACCCAAGCTTGGGCGGTAGCCATGGCTTTAGGGGTTGAAGATAAAATTACCCAGCCAATGTTTGAGGCTATCCATAAGAAGCAAACCTTAAAAACGCCAGATGATATCCGTAATGTCTTTATCAATGCTGGCGTATCTGCAGAGCAGTATGATTCTGCATTAAATAGCTTTGTGGTAAAAGCGTTGGTCGTTCAGCAACAAAAGGCGGCAGATGATTTACAACTACGAGGTGTTCCGGCGATATTTGTTAATGGCAAATACATGGTGAGAACCGAAGGTCTTGATGCTAGCTCTACGGATACTTTAGGGCAGCAATTTGCTGATGTTGTTAAATTCTTGCTTGCGCAACAGTAAACTGAATGATTTTTATCACGCCGGTTAATCCGGCGTTTTTTTTAACTTTATTGACGTTCGGGTTTATCAAGTAGATGATCTTTTTCCTGCCGTAATGCATTCAGCCAAAATTGGAATTCCTGCCTAATATTCAATCCTGACAACTAAGCCTCTACAACAACTAAGCCTCAACAACAACCAAGCCTCTACAACGGCAATGCGTTTCAGCGCCGACACAGCCTATCTCTAAATGGTGGCTGCTGGTTATCTTAAGTAAATATCTGCGTGAATAATTCACTTATTTTCTGTCAGCTTATTGCGTTCAATTGATTTACTTCCTGAATAAACCTGGTGATATATCCACAAATATCTCAAAAGGAAAGAGTACATTAAATAATAAAGAGAAAAATCACACCACTTTGATTTTTATTGGTTTTTTTATTTAAGGTGATAATGATAGGCTGAGTGTTATAAATTATTATTTAATTTATTCACAAACTTATCCACAGCTTTCAGCTTGCGAGTTTTATCACATAATCCTGGTTAATTTACGCATAATGTACGCTAAGATTCGTCAGCAGCGGCCAGCTATGGCATGCTTACCCCAGTCCTTTTAACGAAAAAGAAATACTATGGCCCAGATTGCAGAAAACCCACTGATATTAGTAGATGGTTCCTCTTACCTTTACCGCGCCTATCATGCTTTCCCACCGTTGACCAATTCATTCGGTGAGCCTACCGGGGCGATGTACGGGGTGCTGAATATGCTGCGTAGTCTGCTGCTGCAGTATACGCCGAGCCATGTTGCGGTGGTGTTTGATGCCAAAGGGAAAACCTTCCGTGATGAGTTGTTTAGCGAATACAAGTCACATCGGCCACCAATGCCAGATGATCTTCGTGCACAGGTAGAACCGCTGCACCAGATGGTTAAAGCCATGGGGTTACCACTATTAGTTACGCCAGGTGTGGAAGCTGATGATGTTATTGGTACTTTGGCTCAAGAGGCAGAAAAAGCGGGACACGCCGTGCTGATCAGCACTGGCGATAAAGATATGGCGCAATTGGTAACACCTAATATCACGTTGATCAATACCATGAATAACACCATTCTTGGCCCTCAGGAGGTGTGTGATAAATACGGTATTCCCCCTGAGTTGATTATCGACTTCTTGGCGCTAATGGGTGACTCGTCGGATAACATTCCTGGTGTACCCGGTGTCGGGGAAAAAACCGCACAGGCATTGCTACAAGGGCTAGGCGGGCTGGATGTGCTCTATGCCAACCTTGACAGTATTGCTACGCTAAGTTTTCGTGGTGCCAAGACCATGGCGGCCAAGTTGGAACAGAATAAAGAGTTGGCTTACCTCTCTTACAAACTGGCAACGATAAAAACCGATGTAGAGCTGGATATTCACTGTAATGAGCTTACGGTTCGTTCACCAGATGTCGATCAACTGCAGGCGCTGTTTAAACGCTACGAATTTAAGCGCTGGATGGCTGATGTTGAAGCGGGTTCCTGGTTAGACAATAAATCCAGTCACAAGGCAAAAAGTGCAGTAAAAGCTGCCGCTCTTGTGGAGGAGCCAAGAGCAACCGTGGAAGCAACCTTATCACAGGATGGCTATGTCACAATCCTTGATGAGGAAACGTTTGCTGATTGGTTGCAACGCCTAAGAAAAGCGGATGTTTTTGCCTTTGATACCGAAACAGACGGTCTGGATACGCTGACTGCCAATCTGATTGGTCTCTCCTTTGCTATTGAGCCCGGAGTGGCTGCTTATTTGCCCGTTGCACATGATTATCTGGATGCCCCACCACAGCTGGATCGGGACTATGTACTGGCAACGTTGAAACCGCTATTAGAAGATGAAAAAGCGTTCAAGGTTGGGCAGAACCTGAAGTTTGATAAGAGTTTATTGGCACGTTATGACATCGACTTGCGTGGTATTGCTTACGATACCATGCTCGAATCTTATGTACTCAATAGTGTCAGTGGTCGACACGATATGGATAGCCTGGCTGATCGCTATTTGGGTCATAAAACCATTACTTTTGAAGAGATCGCGGGTAAGGGTAAAAATCAGCTGACTTTCAATCAAATCGCCCTTGAACAGGCGGCTCCTTATGCTGCGGAAGATGCCGATGTCACGCTGCAACTGCATTTAGTGATGTGGCCACAGATAAAAGAACAGGCAGGTTTGCTAAAAGTATTCAATGAGATTGAAATGCCACTGTTGCCAGTGCTTTCTCATATAGAGCGAACCGGTGTTCTGATTGACCCCAATATTCTGGCGGCCCACTCAAAAGAACTGACCAAACGTTTGGCCGAGCTTGAGGTACAGGCGCATGAGTTGGCAGAGGAACCGTTTAACTTGGCTTCCACCAAGCAATTACAGGCTATTTTGTATGAAAAACAAAAGTTACCGATTCTGAAAAAAACTCCTGGTGGCGCACCTTCTACCAATGAAGAGGTGTTGGCTGAACTGGCTCTGGATTACCCATTACCTAAAGTGATCCTGGAATATCGTGGTTTAGCGAAACTTAAAACCACTTATACCGACAAACTGCCACTAATGATCAATCCGGTCAGCGGTCGAGTACATACCTCTTATCATCAGGCTGTTACTGCTACAGGTCGCCTTTCTTCCAGTGATCCAAATTTGCAGAATATCCCGGTACGTAATGATGAAGGTCGCCGTATTCGTCAGGCATTTATTGCGCCAGAAGGTTATTGCATTGTCGCTGCCGACTACTCGCAGATTGAATTGCGTATCATGGCCCATTTGTCTCAGGACGAGGGGTTGTTGAAAGCGTTTGCCGACGGTAAAGATATTCACCGGGCAACGGCGGCAGAGGTATTTGGCTTGGCGTTGGATAAAGTGACCAATGAGCAACGTCGTAGTGCCAAGGCCATCAATTTTGGCCTGATCTACGGGATGAGTGCTTTTGGCTTGGCCCGTCAGTTGGGGATTTCGCGTAGTGATGCCCAGCGCTATATGGATCTGTATTTCGAGCGTTATCCTGGCGTGCTGAGATATATGGAACAAACACGGCAACAAGCGGAGGAACAGGGGTATGTGAGTACCCTTGATGGTCGCAGGCTCTATCTGCCAGATGTGCGCTCCAGCAACGGTATGCGCCGCAAGGCGGCTGAAAGGGCGGCGATTAATGCTCCTATGCAAGGTACTGCTGCAGATATCATCAAGCGCGCGATGATCGAGGTGGATGCTTGGTTACAAGGGCAAGAGACGCCGCTGGTACGTATGATTATGCAGGTACATGATGAACTGGTGTTTGAAGTCCATCAATCGGCGATTGAAGCAGCCAGCCAACGTATTCATGAGCTGATGGAAGGAAGTATGAAGTTGGCGGTGCCGCTTAAAGTGGAAATCGGTATTGGCAAAAATTGGGATGAGGCCCACTGATTGTCGGCATCATAGGGGAACCGTTCAAGTTGCAGCTCACTCCTGCAGCTTGAATGTGACGGGTATACAATAGTCAATGAATAACAGTCAGTGAATGGGCTGATAAGCTGAGCCAGGAATCAATATCTTTTGCTAACAGGTGATTATTTAACTGTTTTTTGTTATTTAGTTACATTTTTTGTTGGTTTTACTGCAAAATAACTCCCCTTACGCTTCAAATCCTGTAAGCAAACTACAAAAAATCTTTTACAGCTTAAAAAAATGAGGTAAAGTTACAGACGTAGGGTACAGAGGTAAGATGTTCTATCTTTCAGACCTTTTACTTCACGTAATCGGATTTGGCTGAATATTTAGCCGCCCCAGTCAGTATTGACTGGGGCGTTTTTTTATGTGCGCCGGGCATGGCGAGTAGCGCTTTGACAGGCGCTGTCCTTTGACTGTGGTGGTCGAAGGGCGACTTGGAGGTGTAAGTCCTCTACACACCCGACGAGGGGAAGTGTTAGCTGAACGGCAAGGGTGCCCATCGTGAGGTGGGATCTGAAGGAAGCTGAAAGCAAAATGCTGGCCTGACGAACAGGAAGCGGTTTAGGCATAACAGTGGGGTAAGGCGGCATATATCGTCAAAGCCCGATACTCGTACGGAACGCCGACAGGTATAAGCAGGAAGGTCGCGCGAATTACCCCGGGAGATCTGTTGCTCTGCCATGGAGCTACCAACATTGTGAGGTGTTGGGAGGGGGCAACAGAAGTCAGCCGAGGCCGTAGTAGTGATGCAAACCCGGCGTCATGAAGGGCTGAACATTGATAACCGTGATTAGGACACCTTATCTCGATGTACGTTAATGACGCACAAATGCGGAAAACCGCAGCCCGAACAGAAGGAAGCGAGCAGGACTCGCAGGGGTCTGCTACGGGTGCCGAAACGGGCACGGCGAAAGGTGAGCAAACGAAAGCGGAAGTGCCGCTGACGATGGAAGCGGTGATAACCCGAAACAACGTGATGCTGGCCTATCAGCGAGTCTTGGAGAACAAAGGAGCGGCAGGGGTAGATAACCTGAGCGTGGGCGAACTTAAAGACTGGCTGAAACAACATTGGGCAAGCGTCAAGACGGCATTATTGCAAGGGAACTATCTCCCGCAGGCGATACGCAAAGTGGAGATCCCCAAGCCGGATGGCGGGGTACGACTACTCGGCATCCCGACGGTGGTAGACAGACTGATCCAACAAGCAATCCAACAACACCTTACGCCTCATTATGAGCCAGAGTTTTCAGAGTCCAGTTATGGTTTTCGCCCGAGCCGCAACGCGTGGCAGGCAGTGCAACAGGCACAAGCCTACATCCAGAGTGGCCGCAGGTGGGTGGTTGATCTGGACCTGGAAAAGTTCTTTGATCGGGTGAACCACGACATTTTAATGTCGCGGTTAAGCCGTAAAATCAAAGACGACAGGTTGCTCAAACTGATCAGGCGGTATCTGGAAGCAGACATGATCATGGGCGGTGAGACAACGAAACGACGAGAAGGTATGCCGCAAGGCAGTCCGCTTTCACCGTTGTTATCGAACATCTTACTGACGGATCTTGACCGCGAATTGGAACGGCGAGGCCACAGGTTCTGCCGTTATGCAGACGACTGTAATATTTATGTTGGCAGTCGAGAAGCAGGCGACCACGCGATGAGTGAGATAAGCGCCTATCTGGAAGATAAGCTCCAGTTAAAGGTTAACCCCCACAAAAGTGCGGTAGACAGGCCGTGGAAACGCAAATTCCTAGGATACAGTGTAACAGCCCATAAAGTGACAAGGCTGAAGATCGCAGAGAGCAGCGTAAGGCGATTTAAGGGCAAAATCCGCAGTCTGACGACGGGAAATGGCTCGCAATCGCTGAAGACGGTGCTGAGGGAACTGAACCCGGTGCTACGAGGTTGGACAAGCTACTTCCGTTTAACCGAAGTTAAAGGTTGCCTGGAAGAGTTGGATAGCTGGATACGGAGAAAATTGCGGTGCCTGATATGGCGGAACAAGAAAAGGCCGTATGCCCGAGCGAGAATGTTGATGAGAAATGGACTACTGGAGAAAAGAGCCTGGTTATCGGCGACGAACCAACGCGGTCCGTGGTGGAACGCAGGGGCAAGTCACATGAACCAAGCCTTCCGGAAGAAGTGGTTCACAGATGCGGGATTATTATCATTACTGGATTTACAGCGGCAGTTCCCGTGTTAACAATGAACCGCCGTATACGGAACCGTACGTACGGTGGTGTGAGAGGACGGCGGGAGCGATCCCGCCTCCTACTCGATTGTTTTTTGACGTGTGGTTGTCGGAAGTGTAATTGAATAACCAAATAACGTAGTGCGTAGATCTGTGTGCCTAGATTGATAACTAGTGTCTATGCATTGTTTTTACTATGTTATTATTCCCCAGCAATATCTTCTTCGGGTAACACTTCAGGGGGGATAGTATTAAACCAGGTATTCAACTTTTGACTCAGTTTGTCGACGCCGATTTTTTTCAGGGAGGAGAAAACTTCTACTTGGATATCCCCCATTAACGGTAATACCGCTTCGCGTACCATATTCAGTTGCGCTTTACGCGCGCCAGAGGCTAGCTTGTCCGCTTTGGTCAGTAATATCAGTACCGGGGTGCCAACATCGATAGCCCATTGAATCATTTGTTGATCCAAGTCTTTCAGTGGATGGCGAATATCCATCAGCACCACCAAGCCTTTCAGGCAGTTACGCATCTGCAGGTATTCACCTAGTGCGCGTTGCCATTTGCGCTTCATCTCTTCCGGTACTTCCGCATAACCATAGCCTGGTAGGTCTACCAAGCGGATACCTTCTTCAACCTCGAACAGATTAATGAGTTGGGTTCGGCCCGGGGTTTTACTGGTACGTGCCAGGCTTTTTTGATTGGTCAGGGTATTGAGTGCGCTGGATTTACCCGCATTGGAACGACCAGCGAATGCAACTTCAATACCTTCATCAGCGGGAAGGTGGCGAATATCGGGTGCACTGGTGACGAAATGGGTCACATGATAATTGTAATTCTTGCTGGTCAAAATTTTTCGTCTCCGTGAGGATAGATGGCTATCTGGTGGGTGATTATAACTGTATCGGCGATAAAAAGGGGGGATCATTCAAGCAACCTTGCCAGGTCTCTTTATTTGCTTGCATCAACTTCGGTATAAAACGGTATCGGTTGTGTAAGACATTTGCCATTAGAAGAGGCGGCAATATCGCTTTATCTGATGGTGATTTTTTATTTTTTTGTTAAAAAACAATATATTGTATTTATTATGGAAAAAATATCACTGTAAGCCAATGGTAGGTGGCTTGAGCGTAATCCATAAAAGCGTAAAGTAGCTTTCATCGCAGGACGCGAAGGAAACAGGAACATCCAGGAAGGGTGATAAATCTCAGGGAGTGCACAAGGTGTGCAATGAGTGACAGGATGATGTTAGAGGGAGTTTTGTACTAAGGGGATAGGGATAATCCAGTAACGGCAATCAGGATGCCCGCAGGAAGCGCACTTAGGACGAGTGGTTGTAAACGGATTTTGTCATGGATGATTAGTTCTTCAGGATGAAGAACATGGTTGCAGGGAGTTGAGATTGTTTGTACCAGAGGTATGAATAAGCATAGGGATGACTCAGTAACGGCAATCAGGATGCCCGCAGGAAGCACACTTAGGATGAGTGGTTGTAAACGGATTTCGTCATGGATGATTAGTTCTTCAGGATGCCCGCAGGAAGCGCACTTAGGATGAGTGGTTGTAAACGGATTTCGTCATGGATGATTAGTTCTTCAGGATGCCCGCAGGAAGCGCACTCAGGATGAGTGGTTGTAAACGGATTTTGTCATGGACGTTATTTCTTCAGGATGAAGAACATTGTCGCAAGGAGTGCGATTGTTTGTACCAGAGGTATGAATAGCTTAGGGATGACCCAGTAACGGCATCAGGATGCCCGCAGGAAGCGCACTCAGGACGAGTGGTTGTAAACGGATTTCGCTATGGACGATTCTTTCTTCAGGATGAAGAACATTGTTGCAGGGAATGCGTTTTTGCAAATGGAAAGACCGGGATGTTGAGTGTATGCATGGAGTGCATAATCAGTATATCCTTCAGTTGAAGGTGGGGAAAAGGCAGCAGGTTATACCTGCTGCCTTTTTCTTTGTTGGCTTTCTGCTAGATTCCGCCACAATCGTATCGCATTACTTTATTCAGGTTCATTCAAGTAGCCGTAGCCGGCAACAGTAAACTTGGGTATATACTGAATCCAGATCCCCTGAGAGCATAAACCATGAATCAGCCATCAAAAGCCCCTCGCGCTCCACGTAGCAGTGTGGCGACGTCAAAAAGTAAAAAGAAAAGCCGTATGGAGCTTGATCAAGAAGCTCGTGAGCGTAAGCATGTGAAAAAACGTCGTGGTAATGCTTCTGGTTCGCGGACTCAGGTTGAGTCTGCTAACCAAAAAAATAAGACTGGGGCCCAACCCAAAGATCCCCGTATTGGCAGTAAAGTGCCAGTAGCGTTAGTGGTTGAAGCTAAAGCGAAGGTAAAACCTCAACCCAAGCAGAAAGTAGAAGACAAACCTCGTCTCTCTCCTGAGGAAGAACTCAGCAAACTGGAAAATGATGAGCGTCTGGATGCATTGCTTGATCGTCTCGATATCGGTGCAACCCTAAGCGCTGAAGATCAGCAGTATGTCGATCAGACTCTGGATCGTATTGATGAACTGATGCAACAGTTGGGCATTGAATTGGGTGATGAAGACGAAGATGACGAGAAACAGGAAGATATCCTGAAACTATTGAAGGGTAGTTAATCCTGTATGTGGCTGATCCCAGTGATAGCCTTGTTATTGACATGTTATCTACTGTGGTTATCCGGTAAACTGTGGCGGCTATCGAAACGTCAGGCGCGCTTTCGCCGTGCTTCTGCGGTCAGACAACGCACGCAGTTGCCCATTTCCCGGCTCGGTAGAAAAAAATATCGAAAGGAGTAAGCATGTCAGAACAGACAATAGTCTGGGATTTAGCCTTAATACAAAAATATAACTATTCAGGCCCCCGTTACACCTCCTACCCTACAGCGTTGGAGTTTAATCAGAGCTATGATGAAACTGCGTTCCAACATGCTGCTGTGCGTTATCCTGAGCGCCCGCTTTCGCTTTATGTGCATATTCCATTTTGCCATAAGCTCTGTTACTTCTGTGGCTGTAACAAACTGGTGACACGCCAGACCCATAAAGCGGATGAATATCTGACGGTGCTGGAGCAGGAGATTATTGCTCGTGCCCCGCTGTTTACTGGCCGCAAAGTGAGCCAGATACATTGGGGTGGCGGTACGCCCACTTATCTTGATAAGCGGCAAATAAACCGGCTGGTGGCCATGCTGCGTCAGCACTTTGATGTTCAGCCAGATGTGGAAATGTCGATTGAGATAGATCCGCGAGAGATTGAACTGGATGTGCTGGACCACCTGCGTGATGAAGGTTTTAACCGTTTGAGTATGGGGGTACAGGATTTTAACAAGGAAGTGCAACGTCTGGTTAACCGTGAGCAGGATGAAGCGTTTATTTTTGCCCTGATCGCTCGGGCCAAGTCGCTAGGGTTCAATTCCACCAATATCGATCTGATCTATGGCCTGCCAAAGCAGACCCCAGAGAGTTTTGCTTTTACTTTACAGCGCGTAGCAGAGTTGAATCCGGATCGTTTAAGTGTGTTTAATTACGCCCATTTACCTAATCTGTTCCCTGCTCAACGCAAAATAAAAGATGCTGACTTGCCGAGTGCGCAACAAAAGCTGGATATTCTGCAACAAACTATCACTTCACTGACCGAGTCAGGCTACCAGTTTATTGGTATGGATCACTTTGCTCGACCCAATGATGAGCTGGCTATCGCCCAACGTGAAGGCAAATTGCATCGTAATTTCCAGGGATACACCACACAAGGAGAAAGCGATCTCCTGGGGTTGGGGGTTTCCGCCATCAGTATGCTGGGCGATAGTTACGCGCAGAACCAAAAAGAGCTGAAAACGTATTACGCGCAGGTGGAAGAGAGCGGTAATGCTTTATGGCGTGGCCTGACAATGACACCGGACGACTGTTTGCGCCGTGATGTGATTAAAACACTGATCTGTAATTTCCAGCTCGATTATCAACCCATTGAGCAATTACATGGCATCGAGTTTGCTGATTATTTTGCGCCTGACTTGTTATTACTGGCCCCCTTTGAACGTGATGGCCTGGTGGAGCGCAATGATCAAGGGATTCGTGTGACACCACGTGGGCGCTTGTTGATCCGAAATATTTGCATGTGCTTTGATATTTATCTGCGCAAACAGGCGCGTGCTCAACAGTTTTCACGCGTTATCTAATATTTCAACCCAAGCTTATTCAAGCTGCAGTTAATCTTTCTGCCGCTTGAATGGCTACAGGTATAAAACAGCCGCTGCTATGGTGGCTGTTTTTTAACTGAAGAAATTGATCAGGGTGGCACACAGTAAAGCGGCCACGGCGGTCAGCGGTGTATGGCTGACGGCAGAACTGACGTCTGCCCCTTGAGTAATAAAAACGATAAATGAATCCAGCATCACAAGCCTCCGGAATTTGTGACCCGATCATACTGCTGTCACTGGTCCTGTAAAGACTATTTTTGCCGATTTTTTGTGCGCTTGATTGCGTTTTTAATCATCTATGGTGTTTTTAATCATGCATTGTGGGCTCTTATTCCATTCCCAACTCTTTCAGCTTACGCGTTAAGGTATTTCTACCCCATCCCAGTAAGCGAGCCGCTTCCTGCTTATGTCCTTGGGTGTATCGCAGGGCGGTAGTGAGCAGCGCACGTTCCATTTCTGGTTGTGCTTCAGATAACAGGTTTTGATGACCCGAACGTAGCGCGTGGTCGGCCCATTGCGCCAACAGCGTTACCCAGTTGACCGGCTGGTTATGATTAGCGGATTCAGCGGGCGTGGTGTCAAAGAGTTCACTGGGCAGATCCTGAACCAATACCTCTTGCCCAGCGGCCATCACCGTCAGCCAGCGGCAGGTGTTTTCTAGCTGACGAACATTACCAGACCAAGGCAGGCGAGTGAGAGCGGCTTCAGTTTCCGGGTGCAGGTTTTTTACCTCAACCCCCAGCTCCTTCGCGGCAACTTGCAGAAAATAGCGAGCCAGGCGTGGGATATCCTCACGGCGTTCCCGTAATGGTGGCAGATGTACGCGGATCACATTCAGGCGGTGAAACAGATCCTCGCGAAACCGACCTTCCTGCACGCGCAGTTCCAGGTTTTGGTGGGTCGCGGCAATGATACGAACATCCACCTTTACCGGTGCATAACCACCTACACGGTAAAATTGACCATCAGCTAATACGCGTAACAGGCGAGTTTGCACATCCAGTGGCATATCACCAATCTCATCCAGGAACAGCGTCCCGCCATCCGCCTGCTCAAAACGCCCCTGACGGATCTGATTGGCACCGGTAAATGCCCCTTTTTCGTGACCGAATAGCTCTGATTCAATGAGATCTTTCGGGATGGCAGCCATATTGAGGGCAATAAAGGGCAACTTAGCTCGCGGACTATGGCGATGCAACGCATGGGCGACCAGCTCTTTACCGGTACCTGACTCACCATTAATCAGGACACTGATGGATGAGCGTGATAGGCGGCCAATAATACGGAATACATCCTGCATGGCAGGTGCTTCACCAATAATATCCGCCACGGGATCGCTGGTGGGTGGCGGGCGGACAGGCTGTTGTTGTTCCTGATAGTGGCTGATGGCTCGTTCTACCAACGCTACCGCTTCATCAATATCAAAGGGTTTTGGCAGATAATCAAACGCGCCTTCCTGATAGGCACTGACTGCTGCATCCAGATCTGAATGCGCTGTCATGATGATGACAGGAAGCAGGGGATGGTGCAGTTTTATTTGCTTGAGCAGGGCCAGGCCATTCATCCCTGGCATGCGGATATCCGACAACAACACATCTGGGGTTTGTGTTGCCAATGCGCTCAATACTGCGTTGCCATTGTCGAAAGTGGTACAACTGATACCGGTTCCTGTTAGCGCCCGTTCAAGCACCCAGCGGATGGCGCTATCATCATCGACAATCCAGGCTATCCCTTGTTGCATACAGACCTCTACTTACAAATAGGCAGGTAAACCGAGAATTCGGTATGCCCTGGCCAACTGTTAAATTCAATTTTCCCGCCATGTTGATCGATAAGACTACGGGCAATGGAGAGTCCCAGGCCGGTACCCCCTTCACGACCACTCACCATGGGATAGAACAGGGTATCCTGCAGTTGTGCCGGGACACCGGGGCCGTTATCTTCAATATCGATGCGAGCCACTAATCGGTGGCGGTTGCCATGCAGCGTTGTTTGAAATGCAGTACGGGTGCGCAGCGTAATGGTGCCACCGCGTTCACTTAGCGCCTGCAGGGCATTACGGGTGATATTGAGCAGTACTTGCTCAATTTGTTCTGGGTCATGTGCCAGCTCTGGCAGACTGGGGTCGTAATCCCGTATCAACGTGACATTATCTGGCTTTTCCAATGACACCAACTGGCAAACTCTCTCCACCACCTGGTGAATACTTTGGGTAACGTATTGTCCTGGGCGTTGTGGCCCAAGCAGGCGATCCACCAGGTTACGCAGCCGGTCAGCTTGTTCAATTATCACCTTGGTGTATTCCGTCAATACCGGGTCGGGCAGAGCCTTGGCTAGCAACTGTGCTGCACCGCGCAGGCCACCCAATGGATTTTTGATTTCATGGGCCAACCCGCGGACTAAATCACGCGCGGCGACCTGTTGAGCATGCTGCAATTGCTCCTGGCTTAGGCGGCGTTGATTATCCATGGGTGCCAGCTCCATCAGGATAAAACCCTCAGGTAAAACCTGCGCCGTTAAGGAGAGAATATGTGCGCGACTGTCGATAACCAGGGTGACTTCGTTATCGGTAAAACCCTGGCCACTATTGAGGTTCTCACGCATCGTCTCGATGTTTAGTGAGAAATAGCTCAGTAAATCCGGTAATGGGGTACCGAACAGTTTACGAGAACTTTGCGCCAGTAACTGTTGTGCTGCGGGATTGGCGTAACGAATGGCTAATCGGTCATCCAACAGCAGAATACTGTTGATAAGAGAGTTAAGGATTTGCCCTGCATCGGGTAGCTTATCAGTTGCCATACATATCCTTGCCCCTCTGTTACCTGGCAGAGCAAATTCCAGAGGATGGTGAATCTGATTATTGATGCTCACCCTTGGGGCCAGCGCAAGTGCTGTTTAAATCAGCAGTTAGTCAATCTGTTGTCTGATTACTATTGAGTTGCAGCTTAGAATCTATCGGGTAAAGCACTTTTCTGCACTTTTTTAGTGCACTTAATCCTACATTATTTCTGACTGTTGGGGTATGAAACCGTTTTGCAGAACATAGCGTGGCGAAAAAAGCCCATCAGAAGATGGGCGAAAAGTTTCCACGGCAACAAAAAAACGGGAAAATAGAGTAAGACGCGCGATCCATAGATCGCGCGGGTATGACTTAAACGCTGTAGTACAGTTCAAATTCAACTGGGTGTGGCGTCATACGAACACGATCCATCTCTTCTTTACGCAGTTCGATGTAGGCATCGATAGCGTCGTCAGTGAATACCCCACCACGGGTCAGGAATTCACGGTCTTCATTCAGTGCAGCCATGGCTTCATCCAGTGAACCTGCAACTTTTGGAATTTCAGCTTCTTCTTCTGGTGGCAGGTCATACAGGTTTTTGTCCATGGCATCGCCAGGATGGATCTTGTTGATAATGCCATCCAGGCCGGCCATCAGCAGTGCGGCAAAGCACAGGTAAGGGTTAGCCGCTGGATCTGGGAAACGCGCTTCGATACGGCGTGCTTTCGGGCTGGCTACCACCGGGATACGGATGGAGGCAGAACGGTTACGGGCAGAGTAAGCCAGCATCACCGGTGCTTCATAGCCAGGGACCAGACGCTTGTAAGAGTTGGTGGTTGGGTTAGCCAAGGCGTTAATCGCTTTAGCATGCTTGATAATGCCACCAATATAGAACAGTGCAATTTCAGACAAACCGCCGTATTTGTCGCCAGCGAACAGGTTATTACCGTTCTTGGCCAACGACATGTGGCAGTGCATCCCAGAGCCGTTATCGCCGAACATCGGTTTTGGCATAAATGTCGCGGTTTTGCCAAAGGCGTGAGCCACGTTGTGTACGACATATTTGTAGATTTGGATTTCGTCAGCTTTCTTGGTCATGGTATTGAAGCGGGTAGCCACTTCATTCTGACCAGCAGTTGCCACTTCGTGGTGATGTGCTTCAACTACCAGCCCCATCTCCTCCATGGTCAAACACATGGTAGAACGGATGTCCTGTGACGAGTCAACTGGGGGCACTGGGAAGTAACCGCCTTTAACTGCTGGGCGATGACCTTTGTTGCCGCCTTCGTATTTGGTGCTGGTGTTCCAGGCACCTTCAATGTCGTCGATGCTGACATGGGAACCGCGGATGCTGCTACCGAAACGAACATCATCGAACAGGAAGAACTCTGGTTCTGGCCCAAAGAGCACGGTATCAGCAATACCAGAAGAGCGCAGGAAGTCTTCTGCACGCTTAGAAATGGAACGTGGGTCGCGGTCGTAGCCTTGCATGGTGCCAGGTTCAAGGATGTCACAGCGAATAATCAGCGTGGACTCCTCAAAGAAAGGATCTAAAACGGCGGTGCTGGCATCCGGCATCAGCACCATGTCAGATTCGTTGATACCTTTCCAACCACCGATTGAGGAGCCGTCAAACATTTTACCTTCTTCGAAGAAGTCGGCATTTACCTGATGAGCAGGGATGGTAACGTGCTGTTCTTTACCTTTGGTATCAGTGAAACGCAGGTCTACGAATTTCACTTCATGCTCATTCAGCATCGTCAAAACGTGTTCAGCGGACATACTTAACTCTCCCGGATTTATCATTGTCGTGGTGGAACGAATCTGTGTAACCTGACGGATTTCGCTCGATGATCTAGATTAAGCGAAAACCGTGCCAACTTTTTAATGGCGCAATAATCGCCTGTTAGCGCGGTTTTTGCCTCTCTGCAGTATGCACCATTAGTGATGGGATGCACTAATGTGGTGCAAAAAAGGTGAAATGGGGCACTACAACGGGGCGAAATGTGTCCAATTGTTGAATTTTTCATCGTGAATGTGATCACAAACCAGTCTAGACACAGTTGTTTATAAGAGAGTGTTGTGATCTTGTTTAGTCCCTCGCTTAATACGTGTACAATAGCGCGCTATTTCTAATGCCTGAGGCAAAGCTGTGATCGAAAATTTGCGTAATATCGCCATTATTGCCCACGTTGACCATGGGAAAACTACCCTGGTTGACAAGCTGCTACAACAATCCGGTACCTTCGGAGAGCGTGAGGAAGCAACTGAACGAGTAATGGACTCCAACGATTTGGAGAAAGAGCGTGGGATTACCATTCTCGCAAAAAATACCGCCATTAATTGGAAAGACTATCGTATCAATATCGTCGATACCCCAGGGCACGCCGACTTTGGTGGTGAGGTTGAGCGTGTGATGTCGATGGTTGACTCGGTGCTGCTGGTTGTGGATGCAATGGATGGCCCAATGCCGCAAACCCGTTTTGTGACCAAGAAAGCCTTCGCCAATGGTCTGAAACCGATCGTGGTGATTAATAAGGTCGATCGTCCTGGTGCGCGCCCTGATTGGGTGGTGGATCAGGTTTTTGATCTGTTCGTTAATCTGGATGCAACCGACGAACAACTCGATTTCCCGATTATCTATGCATCAGCATTGCTGGGGATCGCAGGTACTGACTATAACGAGATGTCTGAAGATATGACCCCGTTGTATCAGGCCATTGTTGATCACGTAGCTGCTCCTCAGGTTGAGCAGGATGCCCCATTCCAGATGCAAATCTCTCAACTGGATTATAACAACTACGTGGGTGTTATCGGCATCGGCCGTATCAAGCGCGGCAAAGTGAAGCCTAACCAGCAAATCACCGTTATCGACAGTGATGGCAAAACCCGTAGTGGTAAAGTTGGTAAAGTGCTGACTCATATGGGCTTGGAGCGTATCGAAGCGAGTGTTGCTGAAGCAGGTGACATTATTGCGATCACCGGTCTGGGTGAGTTGAATATCTCCGACACCATTTGTGATGTGAATGCGGTTGAAGCGTTGCCAGCATTGTCTGTTGATGAGCCTACCGTCACCATGTTCTTTAACGTCAACACCTCTCCATTCTGTGGTAAAGAAGGTAAGTACGTTACTTCTCGTCAAATCCTTGAGCGCCTGCAGAAAGAGCTGGTACATAACGTTGCGCTGCGTGTTGAAGAAACTGAAGATGCGGATGCATTCCGTGTTTCAGGCCGTGGTGAGCTGCACTTATCGGTGTTGATCGAAAATATGCGTCGTGAAGGTTTTGAACTGGCGGTTTCACGTCCGAAAGTTATCTTCCGTGAAATCGATGGTCGCAAACAAGAGCCGTTCGAAAACGTCACACTGGATATTGAAGAGCAGCATCAAGGTTCGGTGATGCAGGCGATGGGTGAGCGTAAAGCTGACCTGAAAAATATGGATCCCGATGGTAAAGGCCGTGTACGTCTGGACTATGTGATCCCAAGCCGTGGTTTGATCGGTTTCCGTAACGAGTTTATGACCATGACCTCCGGTACCGGTCTGCTGTATTCCACCTTCAGCCACTACGACGATGTGCGTCCAGGTGAAGTGGGTCAGCGTCAGAACGGTGTATTGATTTCCAATGGTCAAGGTAAAGCCGTCGCCTTTGCCCTGTACAGCCTGCAAGATCGTGGCAAGCTGTTCCTGGGTCATGGTGCTGAAGTGTACGAAGGCCAGATCATCGGTATTCACTCACGCTCTAACGACTTGACGGTTAACTGCCTGACCGGTAAAAAACTGACCAACATGCGTGCTTCTGGTACGGATGAAGCGACGACACTGGTTCCTGCTATCAAGATGTCTCTGGAGCAAGCACTGGAGTTCATTGATGATGATGAACTGGTCGAAGTGACACCTACCTCAATTCGTATCCGTAAGCGTCACTTGACGGAAAACGATCGCAGACGCGCGAGCCGTACTTCTAAAGAGGTTTAACCTCCGATGCTTAGGGCGCATATTGCGCCCTGAGTTATTTTCCTATTTCTGCCGCATGATCTGTGCTTTTCCTTTTTTCTCCCTGTTCAGCTTCAACTTTTCCCGTTAGAGTAAAATATTACCCACTCACCAGGAGAGGACTATGCTGTATATCTTTGATTTAGGTAATGTGATTGTCGATATCGATTTCAAGCGTGTACTGGGCGTATGGAGCAACTTAAGTGGCGTACCGTTGGCCACGTTGTCTGATCGTTTTAGCATGGGTGAAATATTTCAGCAGCACGAACGTGGTGAAGTCAGTGATGAAGAGTTTGCGGAAAAACTGTGCGCAGAAATGGGCATTGGACTCAGTTTCGAGCAGTTTGCTGCGGGTTGGCAGGCAGTATTTGTTTCCTTACGACCAGAAGTGATCGACATCATGCACCGTTTGCGTAGTGAAGGGCACCGCGTGGTGGTGTTATCGAACACCAATCGCCTACACTGTGATTACTGGCCACAACACTACCCTGAGGTGGCAGAAGCGGCTGACCATCTTTACCTTTCGCAGGATATCGGTATGCGTAAACCTGATGCCAATATCTATCAATATGTGCTCAAGGCGGAAAATACCCCAGCCGATCAGGCGGTCTTTTTTGATGATGTCGCGGCCAATGTGGCGGCAGCCAAAGCACTGGGTATTGAGGGGGTGCAAGTGACAGATCGTCAGATTATTCCAGCGTATTTTGCGCAATGATGGCCATCGGTTAAGCTCAAGGTATACCTAACCGTCTTTTATGCGCAGAGATTGCCTGCCTATGGGTGAGGTTCTCCCTGCGAAGCCACTATGTCCCCTATTTTTGGTAGTAAACTCTAGGTGATGAGTTGGCTGCCTGTCTGGCTGCAACTTGAAACCCATAGGGTAGACGCTGACATCAGGAGTGTATATGTCATTTTTCCGCCGCAAAAAGCTCCCATCGGCGCTTAAACCAAGTGTGACCTTTGGGCGATTACTGATTAAGCGTATTGATGCTGATGGCCTGAGCATGTTGGCGGGACATCTGGCCTTTGTTTCTCTGCTTTCATTGGTGCCACTTATTACCGTGGTGTTCGCTTTGTTTGCTGTTTTCCCCATGTTTGCTGATATCAGTATTCAACTGAAAAATTTTATTTTTTCCAATTTTATGCCTGCTGCAGGTCATGTCATTCAGCGTTACCTTGAACAGTTTGTTGCCAACTCCAACAAGATGACCGCAGTGGGGATTTGTGGTCTGATTATCACTGCGTTATTGCTGATCTCTTCGGTAGATACGGTGTTAAATACCATTTGGCGCAGTAAGAACAAACGTTCAATGGTGTTTTCTTTTGCGGTTTACTGGATGGTGCTGACGTTGGGGCCGCTGCTGGTGGGGGCCAGTATGGCCATCAGCTCTTATCTGCTTTCGCAGACCTGGTTAGTGCAAACCGGGGTCAATAGCTTGGTGGATGAAGTACTGCGTGTTTTCCCCTTGCTTCTGTCATGGGTCTCTTTCTGGTTGCTATACAGTATCGTGCCCACCCTGCGCGTCCCCCCTAAAGATGCACTGGTTGGGGCGCTGGTCGCTGGGGTGTTGTTTGAACTGGGCAAAAAAGGGTTTGCGTTTTATGTCACGATGTTTCCCTCATACCAACTGATCTATGGTGTGTTGGCCGTGATCCCGATTTTATTCCTGTGGGTTTATTGGAGCTGGTGTATCGTTTTACTCGGTGCTGAAATCACCGTAACCTTGGGTGAGTATCGTCAATACCGCCAGCAAAGAGTAGAACTAGAGCCAAAATAACAGCAGGAAGGGGCTGTATGATTGCGTTAATTCAACGAGTATTAAATGCCAGTGTTACGGTAGAAGGGGAAGTTATCGCTAAGATCGATGGCGGTTTGTTGGTGTTACTAGGGGTTGAGCAAGATGATAACCCGCAGAAAGCACAGCGTTTGTGTGAGCGGGTGTTGGGATACCGTATTTTTGCTGATGAGAATGACAAGATGAATCTCAATGTGCAGCAAGTGGGAGGCAGTGTGCTGGTGGTATCGCAGTTTACTTTGGCGGCAGATACTCAAAAAGGTATGCGCCCCAGCTTCTCCCGTGGCGCAGCACCCGGCGATGCCGAGCAGTTATATCACTATTTTGTTGGTCTGTGCCGTGAACGTGGTGTGGACACACAGACTGGCAAGTTTGCCGCCGATATGAAAGTGGCGTTGGTAAACGATGGGCCGGTGACGTTCTGGTTGCAAGTTTAAGCATGATGAGAGAGAAGACCGCTATGTATCACTTGCGCGTTCCTGTGACAGAGCAAGAACTGAAAGACTACTACCAGTTTCGTTGGGAAATGTTGCGTAAGCCATTGCACCAGCCAATGGGGTCAGAAAAGGATGCCTACGATGCGATGGCACATCACCAAATGGTGGTGGACGAGAATGACCGTATTGTGGCGATAGGGCGTTTATCTATCAATGCTGATAATGAAGCGGCGATTCGTTTCCTGGCGGTGGATTCCACGGTGCGAGATAAGGGGCTGGGAACCTTGGTGGCGATGACGCTGGAGTCGGTAGCGCGTCAGGAAGGGGTTAAGCGGGTGGTTTGTAGTGCTCGCGAAGATGCCGTCGACTTTTTTGCCAAATTGGGGTTTGTTAATCAAGGTGAAATTACCACGCCACAAACCACGCCTCTCCGCCATTACCTGATGATTAAGCCCGTGGCGACACTGGATGATATTTTACATCGCCCCGATTGGTGCGGGCAGTTACAACAAGCCTGGTATCAACATATTCCTCTCAGTGAAAAAATGGGTGTGCGTATCAGCCAGTATACGGGTCAACGTTTTGTCACCACGATGCCAGAGATTGGCAATCAGAATCCGCACCATACCCTGTTTGCCGGGAGCTTATTTTCTTTGGCAACCTTGACTGGCTGGGGGCTAATCTGGTTGCTACTGCGTGAACGCCAACTGGGTGGAACCATTATTCTGGCAGATGCCCATATTCGTTATAGCAAACCTGTCACTGGTCGGCCCCGGGCAGTGGCTGAGCTCAGTTCGCTGAGCGGTGATCTGGCTCGTTTGGCACAAGGCCGTCGGGCGCGGGTGCAGGCAGAGGTACACTTATTCGGTGGCGATGATAAGGGGGCGGTGTTCGAAGGGACTTTTATGGTATTGCCTGCAGAATCAAACGTTATCTTGGATAAAGATGTTTTGGCAGAAGATTGAAGAAATAAGTTAACAGCAAAGGACTTGCTGATATTTACCCGTCGCCAATCAAGCGACGACGGGTAACCGACCAAGGGGATTTAGCTAACTGCAGAGAACATCGGCAACGTCAGATACAGCTTAATCATGATGGCATTGACGATATCGATAAAGAACGCTCCAACCATCGGTACCACTAAGAATGCCAGATGTGAAGGACCGAAACGGTCAGTAATCGCCTGCATGTTGGCGATGGCCGTTGGGGTCGCCCCCATACCAAAACCACAGTGACCGGCAGCTAGCACCGCAGCATCGTAGTTTTTACCCATCACGCGGTAGGTGACAAAGATGGCATACAGCGCCATCACCAACGTCTGTACTGCCAGAATGGCCAGCATCGGCAAGGCCAATGAGGCCAATTCCCAGAGACGTAGACTCATCAGTGCCATCGCCAGGAACAACGACAGGCTAACGTTGCCTAATACCGATACCGCCCGCTCAAAGACCGTGTAGAAGCCAGTGGCTGACAGGGTGTTACTGAGGATCACACCAATAAACAGAACGCAAACGAAGATGGGAAGTTCAAACGCGGTACCTTTCAATAAACCAGCGACAAAATTCCCGGCGGTTAAACAGATAGCAATCATGGCGATGGTTTCCACCATCACCAGTGAGGTAATCAAGCGAGCACTTTCCGGCTTTTCAAACCCACTCGGCTGTGCACTGTCTTCTGGCGTTCCCTCTGGGGTTGCGGAGTTTTTCACCAGATAACGGGCCACTGGGCCACCAATCAGCCCGCCGAGAACCAAACCGAAGGTGGCGCAAGCCATCGCTACTTCAGTCGCATTCTCAAACCCATAGCGTTCAATGAACACTTTACTCCAGGCTGCACCGGTACCATGGCCACCAGAAAGGGTAATTGAACCAGCAATCAGACCCATCAATGGATCCAAGCCCAACATTGTCGCCATACCGATACCGATGGCATTTTGTACCACTAGCAACCCAATCACGACGAACAAGAATATGACTAACGCCTTGCCCCCCGCTCGCAATCGAGCCAGGTTGGCATTCAAACCGATAGTGGCAAAAAAGGCCAGCATCAGGGGGTCTTTCAGCGACATATCAAAGCTGATTTCCCAGTTGGCTACTTTCTTCATCACCAGTAGCGCTACTGCTACCAGCAGACCACCAGCGACGGGGGCAGGTATCGTGTATTGTCTAAGTAGAGGAATAGAGCGTACGCATTTGCCACCTAGGAGCAGAACCAACGTGGCCGCGACTAATGTGCCATAAGTATCGAGATGAAACATCTAGGTACCCCGTGTAATAAAATAGATACAATAAAATAATAAGTTATAAAATTCGAACAGCTTTTTAACTTAACGAGTGCAGGATTAGAAGTAAAAACGCCTAATAATACAAGGAAAAATGAATAAAAATGCGACATCAATAAAATTATTGGTATAAAAATAGAAGTGCGCAACCGTTTGCTTTTGTGGCAAGGATCATTAAAATACGTTCTTTTCCGTTTCTTGGAATGCGACACCATGACCACCCACTCTGCCGAACTTGATGCTACAGCAACCGCATCGACAAACGGCCCACGCACTAGTGAGCTGATTTATCACCTGGAAGATCGTCCCCCCCTGCCACAAACGTTGTTTGCTGCCGGCCAACATCTGCTAGCCATGTTTGTGGCGGTGATCACCCCAGCGTTGTTGATCTGCCAGGCACTTGGCCTGCCAGCACAAGATACTCAGCATATTGTCAGCATGTCACTGTTTGCTTCCGGGTTGGCTTCTATTTTACAAATCAAAACCTGGGGGCCAATCGGTTCTGGTTTGTTATCTATTCAGGGCACCAGCTTTAACTTTGTCTCGCCACTGATTATGGGTGGCTTGGCGTTGAAAAATGGTGGGGCAGATATCCCCACCATGATGGCAGCCCTGTTTGGTACCTTGATGGTGGCATCATGTACCGAAATCCTACTGTCCCGGGTGCTGCATCTGGCGCGCCGTATCATTACCCCGTTAGTTTCTGGCATTGTGGTGATGATCATCGGCCTATCGTTGATTCAGGTCGGTTTAACCTCTATTGGCGGTGGCTACGCAGCGATGGAGGCGAATACCTTCGGTGAGCCAAAGAATCTGTTGCTGGCGGGTTCGGTACTGGCGGTGATTATTCTACTTAACCGCCAACGTAATGCTTATCTGCGTATCGCTGCTTTGGTGATTGCGATGGTGGTAGGTTATCTGCTGGCCTGGGCCATGGGTATGCTACCGGAAACTCAGCCAGTTGCTCAAACCGCCGTCATTTCCATTCCGACACCGCTCTATTACGGTTTGGGATTTGACTGGAACCTGCTGTTACCATTGATGTTGATTTTTATGGTGACGTCACTGGAAACCATTGGGGATATTACCGCCACCTCTGACGTTTCTGAACAACCGGTTAGTGGCCCACTTTATATGAAGCGCCTGAAAGGGGGCGTGTTGGCCAATGGCTTGAATTCAATGTTATCGGCGGTATTCAATACTTTCCCTAATTCCTGTTTTGGTCAGAATAATGGCGTGATCCAACTGACGGGTGTCGCCAGCCGCTATGTCGGCTTTTTTGTGGCACTGATGCTGATTGGCTTGGGGTTATTCCCGGCCGTTGCCGGTTTTGTGCAGAATATTCCTGAACCTGTGCTGGGTGGCGCGACCATTGTGATGTTTGGCACCATTGCTGCTTCCGGTGTTCGTATCGTTTCTCGTGAACCCCTGAATCGTCGGGCGGTGATGATTATGGCGCTATCACTCGCCGTCGGTATGGGGGTTTCCCAACAGCCATTGATTCTGCAATTTGCACCTGACTGGTTGAAAACCCTACTTTCTTCCGGTATTGCCGCCGGTGGTCTAACGGCGATTACGCTGAATTTGCTGTTCCCACCAGAGAAATAAATACGGCAATCTGGTATAAAACGGCCTCAAGTACTTTACTTGCGGCCGTTTTTTATTACCCTTTTCATCACGACTCTTGAGCTGACGAGCTAATTGCGGCATAAACAGGGTATCTTTTCTCACCTCTACGGATCCGCACGATGAAATTTATCAGAAAACTGTTGCTGACTTTCCTGCTACTGATTGTGCTTGCCGTGGTAGTGATTTACCTTTTGGGCCAAACTCATTGGGCTGCAGGCTGGTTGAGCCGTTGGGTCAGTGATAACAGCGGGTATCGCCTGTCGGTAGAGAAAATCTCGCACTCCTGGAATCATCCGGGGCAAATCAGCCTGGAAGGTGTGACCTTCGCTCAAGCCAACCAACCACAGACGCTGGTGGCCAAGCAGGTGGATCTGGTATTTAGCTCACGACAAATCACTGAGCCTGGTTTTTTTGCCAGTGTGACACTACGGGATGGTTCCCTCAATGTATTGCCGCAACAGGGGGTCTCATTACCCATTCAGGCGGAGGTATTGCAATTAAGCAATATGGCACTGCAATTCAACCATAATAGCTGGCAGTTTAACGCCCAGGCGGTGAATGGCGGTATCAATCCATGGCAACCTAAAACCGGCTATTTATTCGGTGAAAATAACCAATTTCAGGTTAGCGCGGGTTCAATGGTATTGAACGGTATTCCTGCCTCACGGGTATTGGTACAGGGTGAAATCAGGCAAAATCAGTTGATGCTGAATAATTTTGGTGCCGATCTGTCCCAAGGCGACCTCACCGGGGTGGCTAGCCGTGCCGCCGATGGCAGTTGGTTGGTGGAGAGTTTGCGCCTAAGCAATGTACGCCTGCAAGTTCCGTTAACATTGAAACAGTTCGGCGAGCATTTCAAGGTGCTGCCTCCGGTGACAGTGAAGCGCTTTGATTTAATCGATGCACGTTTGGAAGGGAAAGAGTGGGCGGTTAACGATCTCGACCTATCGTTACAAAATATCACTTTTAAGCAAGGTGACTGGAGTAGCCAAGAGGGTTCGCTCAACTTTAATGCGGGGGATATTATTAATGGCAAGTTTCATTTAATCGACCCGATTATGAGCATGACTCTCTCTACGGCGGGTATTACCATTCAACAATTCACCACCCGTTGGGAGGGGGGATTATTGCGTACCTCCGGCAACTGGTTACGGGCGAATAAACGTTTGCAGTTGGATGAGTTGGCGGTAGCGGCACTAGAATATACCTTGCCGATTAACTGGCGTGGGTTGTGGTTGCGGCCATTACCCGATTGGTTAGCTGAAGTCTATGTCGGCAAGATGACCACTAATCGTAATCTGCTCATTGATATCAATCCTGATTTTCCTTTCCAGATCACGGCATTGGATGGTTCTGGTAACAACTTGCTATTAGCCCGTGATCACCAGTGGGGAATCTGGTCTGGCTCGTTACAACTCAATGGGAGTGATGCCACTTTCAATAAGGTCGATATTCGACGCCCCTCTTTGACGCTGCAGGCTGATGCTCAACAAATCAATGTGACTGAGTTGAGCGCCTTTATGCCGGAGGGTTTGTTAGAGGCTAAGGCCAGCATCAGTCAGCTCCCTGGTAAGCCGTTTACGCTCTCCTTTAATGGCCGTTCAGTGCCTTTAAATACGTTACAGCAATGGGGATGGCAACCGGTTCCATTGGAAGGTGATGGTAATCTGCAATTAGAGTTGAAAGGGTTACTTAACGGCGATGGGCCATTCAAGGCTTCATTACAGGGGCATTTACAGGCGCTCAATAAAGAAGGGCAAACCCTGGAGCAATCATTGCCGGAAAAATCATTACCGGAACAGCCATTGCCGGGACAGCCATTGCCGGAACAGCCATCGCCGGAACAGCCATTGCCGGGACAGCCATTACCGGAACAACCATTGCCGGGACAGCCATTACCGGGACAGCCATTACCGGAACAACCATTACCGGAACAGCTATTACCGGAACAGCTATTACCGGAACAGCCATTGCCGGCACAGCCATAACCCTAGTTACGCTGTTATGGTAACGCCTGTCATAACAGCGCCTAAATGTGCTCAAGTTGCCGTTGGACCACGGCATCCTGTTATTACTAGGCATTGGAATAACGGGTGGTTTCCGGTAGCCAGCGTTCAATCAGGGCGAGAGCATGTTGTGGATAGTGTTGGTGAATATGGCGCGCAACGCGTTGAACTTCCGGGATCATGTGCTGATCACGCAACAACTCGGCGACTTTGAACGCCATACTCCCGGTTTGACGGGTGCCGAGTAATTCACCAGGCCCGCGAATCTCTAAATCTTGCTGAGCAATGACAAACCCATCATTACTGTCGCGCAGGACTTGTAGGCGTTTCTGGGCAGTTTTGCTCAGTGGGGTTTTATAAAGCAGCACACAGTGTGAGGCGATAGCGCCACGACCAACACGGCCACGTAATTGGTGTAGCTGTGCCAAACCCAGCCTTTCCGGGTTTTCAATAATCATCAAACTGGCGTTGGGAACATCGACACCAACTTCAATCACGGTGGTGGCCACTAATAGCTGTAATTCACCCTGTTTGAATGCCTGCATCACCGCTTGCTTTTCTTGGGCTTTCATCCGGCCATGTACCAGTGCAACTTTCAGTTCTGGCAGGGCAGCTTGCAACTCTTGCCAAGTGGCCTCTGCCGCCTGGGCTTCCAGTAAGTCTGACTCTTCAATCAGTGTACAGACCCAATAGGCTTGGCGGCCTTCCTTGATACAGGCGTTTTTTACCCGCTCGATAATATCAGCGCGGCGCGTATCAGGGATGGCCACGGTGGTTACCGGGGTACGGCCTGGGGGGAGTTCATCAATGATTGAGGTATCGAGGTCGGCATAGGCCGTCATCGCCAGCGTGCGTGGGATGGGGGTGGCCGTCATAATCAACTGATGGGCGTGGAACCCTTGCTCTTCGCCCTTTTCCCACAATGCCAGCCGCTGGTGTACACCAAAGCGGTGTTGTTCATCAATAATCACCAAGGCTAGGCCATTAAACTGCACCTGCTGCTGAAAAATGGCATGGGTACCGACCACCATCATTACTTGACCGCTGGCAATGGCTTGTTGTTGAGCAAGACGTGCCTTGCCTTTCTGCTTTCCTGCCAGCCAGCCGACTTCGATGCCTAATGGTTCAAACCATTGGCGAAAATTATTGGCATGTTGTTCAGCCAGCAATTCCGTCGGGGCCATCAGTGCCACTTGTTTACCATGGACGATGGCTCGCAAGGCCGCCAGCGCGGCAACCAGCGTTTTACCTGAACCTACATCACCTTGTACCAAACGCATCATCGGAAAGCCTTTTTGCATATCGGCTTCGATATCTGCCACGACTCTGTTTTGTGCATTGGTCGGTGAAAAGGGCAGTTGTGCGAGGAACGCTTGTTTCAACCGGTCATCTGGTGCCAGTGAAGGGGCCAGGTAACTTTGTGCCCCGGCACGTACTGCCAGCATGCTAAGGTTGTGTGCCAATAACTCTTCGAGGATCAGGCGTTTTTGTGCGGGGTGTTTACCCTGTTCCAAATCAATTAGTTGAATATCAGGCGGTGGGCGGTGCAGAGTATGTAGCGCCTGCGGCAGACTGACTAAACCGTGACTCAATTCTGCCGGTAATAGCTCCGCAATGGCGCAGGTATCCAGTTGTTCCAATGCCTGATCCGTTAACTTCCGTAGTGTGGCCTGGCGAACACCTTCCGTAGTGGAATAAACCGGTGTCAGTGCCTCTTGCAGTTCAACGTCACTTTTTTCACCCTGAATACGGTATTCCGGATGAATGATTTCTGCCCCGTGAGCGCCGCGTTTTACTTCACCGTAGGCGGTTATGCGGCGGCCAATCGCCAGGCTGTTCTTCATTGCCGCATTGAAATTGAAAAAGCGCATGGTCAGGATGCCGCTGCCATCACTGATCTGGCAAACCAACATACGGCGTCGACCAAAACTGATATCACAACGCAGGATCTCCCCTTCCACCGTGGCAAAAAGACCCGGTAGCAGCGCGTTAATCAGATAGAGTCGGGTACGGTCTTCATAGCGCAATGGCAGATGGAGTAGTAAGTCCTGAAGGGTGTGCAAGCCAATTTTGGCGAGCTTTTTTGCCTGACTGGCCCCCACACCAGAGAGGGTGGTAATAGGGATGGTATCCAGCAGTTGGCCTTTCATCGGCGTACCGTTGTCGCCTGCATGGTTGCCCACCATTCAGCGCTGGCAACCACCTGGCCCTGTTCGTCAATATGTGGGCGCGGTAGCCCTTTGCGTTTAGCCACATTGGCCAACACGGGATAACCACCCTCAAACAGCAAGCGTTGTTGCTCTTGCGCATCCAATGCACTCTGTTCACGGTGATACAAACCGGCATTTTGCCGTTGTCGCTGCGCTTCATACAGAATCAATGCTGCAGCCACAGAGACATTTAAAGACTGCACCATACCGATCATGGGGATGATGATGTCCTGATCAGCCAAGGCCAGCGCCTGTTCAGTAATGCCGGTTTTTTCCTGCCCCAGCAGTATGCAGGTTGGGCGTGTATAGTCTATTTCACGGAAATCAACAGCACGGTCTGACAGGTGAGTTGCCAGGATTTGCATCCCCTGACCTTTTAGCTGTGAAACGGCCTGGTTAATCGAGGGGTGCGTTTTTATATTGACCCAACTGTTACTGCCAGCGGCTGAGGAAACCAGGGTTCGCATGCGCGGGGTAGGCCAGATGGCATGCAACTGGTGCACGCCAACGGCATCGGCAGTCCGTATAATCGCGGAGACGTTATGGGGTTTGTGAACCTGTTCCAGGCAGATGGTCAGATCAGGCTGCCGAGTAGCCAGCATTTGACGAATCCGCGCATAGCGTTCAGGGCTCATAAGCGCTAGTTTCTATTACGGGTAACTTTAATCACATCCGGCATAATACGGATCTTGCGCATAATATTTGCCAAATGGACGCGATCACGCGTGGTTAAACGGATAAAAGCGCTGTAGACCCGGCCATCTCGCTCTTCAGTATTCAGGCTTTGAATGTTCGAGCCGGCAGCATTGATAGCGGCGGTCAGGCTGGCCAATGCACCTTGATGGTTGAACATGTCTACCTTGATTTCTGCAATAAACTCCTGCTCAGCCTTCATATCCCACTCGACCGCCATGAACTTTTCCGGTTCTTTCTGGTAGCCACGGATATTGCGGCAGGATTCATGGTGGATCACCAAACCTTTGCCTGGGCTGACATGAGCAATAATTGGATCACCAGGAATCGGTCGGCAGCATTTGGCAAAGGTGATCAAGACGCCATCGGCACCTTTAATGGATAGATTGCGCACGTTGTTGGAAAAAATGCCCAAGCTGGAGTGATCCCCTTGCAGATTCTTTGCCACTACCACGCTCATTGCATTACCGAGGCCAATTTCAGCCAGGAGATCGTCCAGGGTAGCCAGTTTCATGCGCTCCAGTTCATGCTGGATATTTTCTTGTGGCACTTCAGCCAGTTTGCGACTGCCACCGAGCGCATGGTTAAGCAAACGACGCCCCAGACTGACGGAATCATCGCGCTTGAGGTTTTTCAGCATCTGGCGGATTTTCGCCCGCGCTTTTGAACTGACAACAAAATTCAACCAAGCGGCATTAGGCCGAGCACCGGGCGCGGTAATCACCTCGACGGTCTGACCACTGTGCAGGGATTGCGATAATGGATAGGGCTGGCGATCAACCCGTGCACCGACACAAGCATGACCGATATCGGTATGCACTGCGTAGGCGAAGTCTACCGGGGTCGCTCCGGCGGGTAATTCAACAATGCGGCCTTCTGGCGTGAAAACGTAAATTTCATCTGGGAACAGATCGGATTTTACACTTTCAATAAATTCAAACGAACTGCCTGCACTCTGTTGTAGCTCAAGTAAGCTCTGCATCCAGCGTTGGGCACGGATTTGTGCCGTCGTGCCGGTAGATTCGCCTTTTTCCTTATAAGCCCAGTGCGCAGCAACCCCCATCTCAGCCATCTGCTCCATATCTTCGGTACGGATTTGCACCTCAACCGGCACACCATGCGGGCCGATTAATGAAGTATGTAGTGATTGATAGCCGTTAGCCTTGGGGATGGCGATATAGTCTTTGACCCGACCAGGGCGCGGTTTATACAGGCTGTGTGCCTGCCCTAGCACCCGGTAACAGGTGTCTACTTCTTTCACGATCACCCGGAAAGCATAGATATCCATAATGGAATGGAACCGCTGCTCTTTCAGGTGCATCTTGCAGTAGATGGAGTAGAGGTGTTTTTCCCGCCCACTAACCCGGCAGGGAATACCAGCTTCAGTCAAACGCCCTTCGATTTCAGAGAGGATTTTCTGGATCATCTCTTTACGGTTACCCCGGGCGGATTTCACCACTTCTTTGATGACCCGATAGCGGTTCGGGTACAGCGCTTCAAAACCCAACTCTTCCAGTTCGGTTTTCAGGTGGTGGATCCCCAGGCGGTGAGCCAGAGGACTATAAATTTCCAGTGTTTCACGGGCGATGCGCCGCCGTTTGTCTGGGCGTAGTGAACCCAGGGTGCGCATGTTGTGGGTACGGTCTGCCAGTTTGATCAGCACGACACGAATATCCTGCACCATCGCCATGATCATTTTGCGGAAGTTTTCCGCCTGCGCTTCTTTCTTGTTCTGGAATTTTAACTTATCCAGTTTGGACACCCCTTCAACCAGTTCGGCAACGCTTTTGCCGAACAGTTGTTCCATGTCCTGATAAGTGGCAGAGGTATCTTCAATGACATCGTGCAATAGCGCGGCCATTAGCGTCTCATGGTCGAGGCGCATTTCTGCCAGAATACAGGCCACAGCAACGGGGTGGGTGATATAGGGCTCACCACTGGAGCGTGTTTGCCCCTCGTGAGCATCACGTGCAACCAGATAGGCCTGCCCGAGCTGCTTAATCTGCTCCTCAGGCAAGTAACGTTGAATCAGTTGATTCAGGCTTTCAAACAGATACAAGGCAGACTCGCAGTCTAATTAACGACGACCTTCAGCAATTGCGGTCACCGCTTGGATCTCTGCGGCTTCTTGTTCTTGCTGCTCCTGGCGCTCACGGACATCAAGGATCTTATTGTTGATCAGACCTTCTTCGATTTCGCGCAGAGCGATAACGGTGTACTTATCATTCTCTTCAGGTACCAGAGCATCTTTACCACCGGTCTGGATTTGACGCGCCCGACGAGCAGCGACCAACACCAGGTCAAAACGGTTACCAATTTTCTCTACAGCGTCTTGAACAGTTACGCGTGCCATATTTGTGCTACTCCACAGGTGACGAAAAGATTGGGCATAATACTGAAACTGTCTTCAGTCTGCCAATAATTTGCTGATTAAAGCGTCATGCCGCAGTATTTGGCGGCCTAAACGCAGACGTTCGGCGCGAATAATGTTTTTCAGATCCGATAGCGCCAGATCGAAATCGTCATTCACAATTAAATAATCATACTCTGCATAATGCGTCATTTCTGCAACGGCTTGTGCCATCCGCCTGGCGATGACATCATCGGCATCCTGCCCGCGCCCGCGCAGACGTCTCCCCAACTCCTCCTTGGATGGAGGCAGAATAAAGATGCTGCGTGCCTGGGGCATTTTGGCGCGAACCTGCTGAGCACCTTGCCAGTCAATATCCAGAAAGACATCCACCCCTGTTGACAACACTTGCTCAATGGCCGCACGAGAGGTGCCATAATAGTTGCCGAACACTTGTGCGTGTTCAAGAAACTCATCCTGCTCAATCATACGGTGGAATTCGTCTTTAGAGACGAAAAAGTAATGTTCACCGTGATTTTCACCCGGGCGGCTATCGCGCGTAGTGTGTGAAACCGAAACCTGCGTGTCATAGAGCGGTTGCGTTTTTAACAAAGCCTGAATCAGACTTGATTTCCCTGCGCCACTGGGGGCAGAGACAATATAAAGCATGCCTTGAGCCATGATGATGTTCGTTGATTGCGGTTGATAAGCCAGTTACAGCGGATGTGCATACTCAGATTCACTCACTTGAGTGCGATGAGTATAAATTATCTGCTTAGTATACACGGCTAATGTGCCCTGTGCAGTGCCAGTCGTCATTTTGACGACAGCTTTCTGATGAAAACTGGGGAAAATGACCGAGTCGCGTGCTGGATCGAGAAATTTTCGCCGTTTTCAGCAAGGACCGCTTCTCTTTGGATACCACTTTGCATCCTGAACTTTCCTGATTCGCTAACACAGATGATTGAGTATTTACTCCCCTCTTTACTCAAGTTGATGCAGGTTCAGCCATGGCTTGAATGGCGTCGGGAGGTGCAGGATGTGGCGTTATATTACCCGGATGTTACTAGTGATGGCGGTTGGGTGCCCCATTGCCTGGGCAACTCCCTGTCCAGAATGGCCGCCAGAGCGGTTGCAATTGGAAATAAAGGCGTTGGATAACCAACTCGCACTCTGGGATGAGGCTTATTACCAACAAGGCTATAGCCTTATCGACGATGAAATCTACGATGGTTTACAACAGCAATGGAAAAACTGGCAGCACTGCGCCGGTTTGGTCATACCTGAAGACCATAAACTCCCGTTACCCGAAGGCAAAATAGGGCATCCGGTGGCGCAAACCGGTCTGCGCAAATTATCTGATCCTTTGGCGGTCAGGGAGTGGCTGCAAGATCGTCATGATGTCTGGGTACAACCCAAAATTGATGGTGTGGCGGTTACGCTAGTCTATCAGCAAGGTAGACTGGTTAGCGCCATTAGCCGAGGGAATGGCGAAAAGGGAGAAAACTGGCTGGAAAAGGTCAAGGCGATCCCCGCTGTTCCCGCTGTTTTACCGGGTGCTCCTGTTGATCTGGTACTACAAGGGGAGCTGTTTTTAAAGGTGAATGCGCATCGCCAGCATTCACAAGGGGGGATCAATGCTCGCACCAAGGTAGCGGCGATGTTGATGCGTAACGCAGCTGATGAGCAATTGAAGCAGCTTGGTTTGTTCGTTTGGGCGTGGCCAGATGGCCCAGCAACCATGGCAGAACGTTTAGATCAACTTACTGCTCTGGGGTTTGTACTCCCTCAACAATATTCAAAACCCGTTAATTCATTCGCGGAAGTAGAACACTGGCGGGCATTCTGGCATCAAGCCCCGTTACCCTTTGTGACTGACGGCGTGGTTATTCATCAGGGGAAAGTACCCCAGGGCCGTTATTGGCAGGCCAAACCGGGTCATTGGGCCGCAGCCTGGAAATATCCTCCCCTACAGCAAGTGGCCAGGGTTAAGGGCGTGGAGTTTGCGGTGGGGCGCACGGGTAAAATCGCGGTGGTATTGCAGTTAGAACCGGTACGTATGGACGATAAATTGATCCGACGGGTTAATGTCGGCTCTCTATCCCTGTGGCAAAAGTGGCATATCGTGCCGGGCGATCAGGTTGCTATCAGTTTAATGGGGCATGGTATCCCTCATGTGAACCGTGTGGTTTGGCGCACGGTAGAAAGGGCCACCTTGGTGGTGCCAAAGCAGCAGGATTACCATCTATTGAGTTGCTTTAGCTTGCAGCCCGGTTGTCACCAGCAATTTCTGGCACGCTTGGTGTGGCTAGGGAGTGAAAATGGGCTGAATATCAGGGGGATGAGTAAAGCGGGGTGGCAGGCGTTAATCGATCAGGGGCGGGTGGATGGCTTGCTGAGTTGGCTCGATTTAACCCCCGAATTGCTCAATCAGGTTCCCGGCTGGGGGGAGAAACGTGCACAGGCTCTTTACCAGCAATTCCGTCTGGCTCGGCAGCAACCTTTTCACCGTTGGTTAATGGCGCTGGGTATGCCCGTTTCCTCATCCCAATTAACGCATTTGCAAAGTTGGCCTCAGGTGCAACAGATGACCCATACACAATGGCAGAAACTGGCCGGCATTGGGGCTAAAAAGGCCCAGGATATAGAGAGTTTTCTCCACTCTTCGGCATTTTTGGCACTCGTGCTACTATTGCAACAGCATAATATAAATGGCTTCGAGACTGTTGCTGGTGATCCTGCATTCTACTCAGAATCTTTGGAGTAGATGCTGGCCAGCAACTTGAATGAACCTGGGTATAACACAAAACAGGCCAACGAGATGAAAGAGAAAGAAAAGGCAGAGATTAAGCGCCTGAGTGACCAACTGGATGCTTTGAACCATAAAGACACTCTGGTGATCCAACGAGGTAATCCAGAGCTGATTGCACAACACAGCAAAGAAAAAGAGAAACTGGCAGCAGAGATTGAGCGCTTGAAAAATGTGCGTGTTGAAAAACTGAGCACAGAAGCGCAGAAGTTGAGCCAGTTACCATTCAGCCGCGAAATTACCAAGAAAGAGCAAGCTGATATGGGGGCATTGAAGAAAAGTGCCCGAGGCCTGATCGTGGTGCATCCCATGACGGCATTAGGCCGTGAGATGGGGCTGAAAGTGGTTACTGGCTACGCCAAAAAAGAGTTTTGAATTTGACTGGCTCTGCGTAGCAGAGCCAGGTTCTTCATCAGACGGCAATATTTTGGTTTGCTGAGTGACCTAATAGACGGTAGTTAAAATCTTCTATTGCTCCGTGGGTGATGCGTGCCACTAGGGTTTTGCTCCAACTGGCGGAAAGCCCCGAGACTGCCAGTAGGCGACGATACTGCTCTTCGTCAAATGGCATATGCCAGGCAATGCCGATGGCTTGCGCGACGGAAACATCACTATTGCGCACGACCAGTTCCAGTGGCTGATCACCACTGACGGTACCAGCAGAAACCACGCGGTATAGCCAACCACAGCGGCCAGTTTGCTGCATTAACACTGAGATATCATTGATAGCCAAATGGTCGTTGAGCTTGAAGCAAGGGGAACGCGGCTGCGTTACCTGAATCAATGCTTTACCCCACCGGAAAATATCCCCCATAAATACGTTTTGTTCGGTTAAACCGAGAGTAGAAATATTTTCGCCAAAGGCGGGTGCGCAGAACTGCTCCGCCTGAGCGGGGAACTGATCACGCCAATGGGCGTAATGCTCTCTTGGGTACTGACATAGCGCACGATCAGGGCCACCGTGGTGAATTTTTTCTGCCTGTTCATCCCCTTCCAGGCCTAATGGCGTGAGATTTATTACGCCTTCCACCAGCCGTTTAGCAATGGCACTGGTTCGACCTTCATAGGGTTGGATAGGACCAAGGTAAACGTCTGGGTGATGCATGATGGCCTCCGTCATCGTCGTGAAAAGTCTTCCAATTAATCGGTGAGGCGCTGCGGATGAGTAAACACCGTGGCCCGACCAGGCTTACTAAAGCCAACCAGCGTTAGATTGCTGCGTTCTGCTATTTCCACCGCCAGTGACGTGGCGGCAGAGACGACAAATAAAATCTCGGCACCACACATGGCAGATTTTTGCACCATTTCATAGCTTGCTCGGCTGGAAACCAGGATCGCCCCTTGCTGCCACCCCTGTCTGGCGCGCATACCGAGCATCTTGTCCAGCGCCACATGGCGGCCAACGTCTTCGCACCCTCCCAATAACTCACCCTGTGGCGAGATCCAACTGGCGGCATGGGTACAACCGGTCAGTTGCCCAACGTTTTGCACCTGGCGCAGTTGCCCAAGGGCATGGTCGAGATTAGCCAAGGAGAAGGTTTGCGTGAAGGGCAGCGGTGTGACGGGGCGGAAGATATCCGCTAACTGCTCGATGCCACAAACCCCGCAACCGGTACGACCCGCCATGGCGCGCCGCCGTTCTTTCAAGCCGGCAAAACGGCGGCTTGAGAGCTCTATTTGTACTTCCAGGCCATTGCAGGTGGGATTAATCTCTATACTGTAGATATCCCGTGGTGAATCGATAATGCCTTCTGACAGGGAAAAACCCAGAGCGAATGCCTCCAGATCTTTTGGGGTGCACATCATGACTACGTGAGAAATACCGTTATAGACCAGCGCAACCGGCACCTCTTCCGCCAGCCAATCTTGCTGCATTGTGCTGAGTTGCCCCCGTTGATAGACCGGGACTTGGGACAAGCCTGTGAGAGTGCTCTCATTTGTGGGTTGTTCTTGTTCTGAATTGTTCACTTAATTAGCACCTGTTTGTAACAACCCGATGAACGCTATGGTATTATCCCAGCGTTTCAGGCCAAGCCAAACATAACAAGTAGTGATTCTAGCGCTTCCCGCTTTGGGAGAGGAAGCGCCATTTGAAACAATGTGACAACACGAGTGAAAGGAGACCCCCATGCAGGTCAGCAGAAGGCAGTTCTTTAAGATCTGCGCTGGCGGTATGGCAGGAACGACGGTTGCTGCGTTGGGCTTTAGCCCGGCAGCGGCGTTAGCGGAGACTCGGCAGTACAAACTGCTGCGAGCCCGTGAAACCCGTAATACCTGTACGTATTGTTCCGTCGGCTGCGGGCTGTTGATGTACAGCCTAGGTGATGGCGCTAAAAACGCCAAAGAGAGTATCTTCCATATCGAAGGGGATCCGGACCACCCGGTAAACCGTGGGGCACTTTGCCCGAAAGGTGCAGGGCTGGTGGATTTTATCCACAGCGAAAGCCGTCTCCAATACCCGGAATATCGCGCTGCTGGCTCTGATAAATGGCAACGTATCAGTTGGGATGATGCCTTCACCCGCATCGCCAAATTGATGAAAGCAGACCGGGACGCCAACTTCGTCAAAACCAATGACCAAGGGGTAACGGTTAACCGCTGGTTGACCACGGGCATGCTGTGCGCTTCGGCTTCCAGCAATGAAACCGGATACCTGACACAAAAATTTAGTCGCTCTCTCGGCATGCTTGCCGTAGATAATCAAGCGCGTGTTTGACACGGACCAACGGTAGCAAGTCTTGCTCCAACATTTGGTCGCGGTGCGATGACCAACCACTGGGTTGATATCAAGAACGCCGACTTAATTATCGTTATGGGGGGGAACGCGGCAGAAGCGCATCCAGTGGGGTTCCGCTGGGCGATGGAAGCCAAGATTCATAATAAAGCCAAGCTGATCGTCATTGATCCGCGCTTTACCCGTACCGCATCCGTAGCGGATTTTTACACGCCGATTCGTTCCGGTACTGACATTGCCTTTTTGTCAGGGGTGTTGTTGTATCTGATCAATAACAACAAAATTAACCGTGAATACGTTAATGCTTATACCAATGCCAGCTTGCTGGTGCGGGAAGATTTCAGCTTTGACGACGGTTTGTTTAGTGGTTATGACGCAGAACATCGCAAGTACGATAAAACCACCTGGAACTACCAACTCGACGAGAACGGTTTTGCCAAGCGTGATATCACGTTGCAAGATCCACGTTGCGTGTGGAATATGCTGAAACAGCACGTCAGCCGTTATACGCCTGAGGTGGTGACCAATATCTGCGGAACGCCAACTGAGGATTTCCTCAAGGTTTGTGAATATATCGCAGAAACCAGCAGCCCGAATAAAACCGCTTCGTTCCTGTACGCCTTGGGTTGGACACAGCACTCGGTGGGTGCGCAGAACATCCGTACCATGGCGATGATCCAATTGCTGCTCGGCAATATGGGTATGGCGGGTGGCGGTGTGAACGCACTGCGTGGTCACTCCAATATTCAGGGGTTGACGGACCTGGGGTTGTTGTCACAAAGCCTACCGGGTTATTTGAGCCTGCCTTCTGAAAAACACACTGACCTCGACAGCTATCTGAAAGCCAACACGCCGAAGGCGCTGCTGCCTGGTCAAGTAAACTATTGGGGCAACTATCCCAAATTCTTTGTCAGCCTGATGAAGAGCTTCTATGGCGATAAAGCGCAGAAGGAGAACAACTGGGGCTTTGACTGGTTGCCTAAATGGGACAAAGGCTACGACGTACTGCAGTACTTTGAAATGATGTCGAAAGGGTTGGTCAACGGTTATATTTGCCAAGGCTTTAACCCGGTGGCGTCCTTCCCGAACAAGCACAAAATCGTCTCTTCGCTGGCTAAATTGAAGTACCTGGTCACCATTGATCCGCTGAATACTGAAACCGCCAACTTCTGGCAGAATCACGGCGAATTTAATGATGTGGATCCGTCCAAGATTCAGACCGAGGTGTTCCGCTTGCCATCAACCTGCTTTGCAGAAGAAAGAGGTTCGATTGTTAACTCAGGTCGCTGGTTACAGTGGCACTGGAAAGGGGCTGATGCCCCGGGGCAAGCACTGAACGATGGTCAAATTTTGGCTGGCTTGTTTACACGCCTGCGCGAAATGTACCAGAGTGAGGGCGGGGCCGTACCAGAGCAAGTGCTGAACATGAGCTGGGATTATCTCACGCCAGAAAATCCAGAGCCGGAAGAAGTGGCAATGGAGAGCAATGGCCGTGCGTTGGCCGATGTGCTCGATCCTGATGGTAAAGTGTTAGCGAAGAAGGGTGAGCAACTGAGCACCTTCGCACACTTGCGTGATGATGGTTCTACTGCCAGTGGTTGCTGGATCTTTACCGGTAGTTGGACCCCTGCGGGTAACCAGATGGCTCGTCGCGATAATGCTGATCCTTCCGGTCTCGGTAATACCTTGGGCTGGGCTTGGGCTTGGCCACTCAACCGTCGCATTCTGTATAACCGTGCCTCCGCCGATCCTGCTGGTAAACCGTGGGATGCCAAGCGCCAACTGATCGAGTGGGATGGTGCCAAATGGAGCGGGATAGATATTCCTGACTATAGTGCTGCGGCACCGGGTAGCGATGTTGGGCCATTTATCATGCAGCCGGAAGGGATGGGCCGCCTGTTTGCCATCGACAAAATGGCGGAAGGGCCGTTTCCTGAACACTATGAACCCTTTGAAACACCACTGGGTACTAACCCGCTGCACCCGAACGTGGTCTCTAACCCTGCTGCGCGGGTGTTTAAAGATGACTTGGCGGCCATGGGTAAATCTGACAAGTTCCCGTATGTCGGTACCACCTATCGTCTGACCGAGCATTTCCACTACTGGACCAAACATTCACTGATTAATGCGATTACTCAGCCGGAACAGTTTGTGGAAATTGGCGAGAAACTGGCAGAGAAGAAAGGCATCAAGCAGGGCGATACGGTAAAAGTCAGTTCCAACCGGGGCTATATCAAAGCCAAGGCGGTGGTGACCAAACGTATCCGGACACTGCAGGTGAATGGGCAGGATGTGGACACCATTGGTATCCCTATTCACTGGGGTTACGAAGGGGTGGCGAAGAAGGGCTTCCTTGCCAACACACTGACGCCGTTTGTCGGTGATGCCAACACGCAAACGCCGGAGTTCAAGGCGTTCCTGGTTAACGTGGAAAAGGTGTAACGGAGACGAATTATGGCAATGCAATCTCAAGACATCATTCGTAAATCCGCGACCAATGGCCTCACACCAGCTCCGCAGGTGCGTGATTACCAGGAAGAAGTGGGCAAGCTGATTGATGTGACCACCTGTATTGGTTGTAAAGCCTGTCAGGTAGCTTGTTCTGAATGGAACGATATTCGTGATGAAGTCGGTCATAACGTCGGGGTTTACGATAACCCCGCCGATTTGACGGCTAAATCCTGGACGGTGATGCGCTTTTCTGAAGTAGAGGAGCACGGCAAGTTGGAGTGGTTGATCCGTAAGGATGGCTGCATGCACTGTGCCGATCCGGGTTGCCTGAAGTCCTGTCCGGCAGAAGGGGCGATCATCCAGTACGCGAATGGCATCGTCGATTTCCAGTCTGAACACTGTATCGGTTGTGGTTATTGTATCGCGGGTTGTCCGTTCGATGTGCCGCGCATGAATCCGGAAGACAACCGGGTGTACAAATGTACCCTGTGTGTTGACCGTGTTGTTGTGGGCCAGGAGCCAGCCTGTGTGAAAACCTGTCCTACCGGGGCGATTCACTTCGGCACCAAAGCGGCGATGCATGATATTGCGGCTGAACGTGTTCAGGAGCTGAAAACTCGCGGCTTCGAGAATGCGGGCCTGTACGACCCTCAAGGGGTTGGCGGCACGCATGTGATGTATGTTTTGCATCACGCTGACAAGCCGCAGTTGTATCATGGCCTGCCAGAGGACCCGAGTATCAGCTCGGCGGTTAAATTCTGGAAAGGGGTATGGAAGCCGCTGGCTGCTGTCGGCTTTGCTGTTACCTTTGCCGCCAGTATCTTCCACTATGTCGGCGTAGGGCCAAACCGCGTCGAAGAGGAAGAGCCAGAGCAACCGCATGATGAGGAGACGCGCAAATGAGGAAGGAAAAGCCAATTCAGCGCTATAGTGCGCCGGAGCGGATTAACCACTGGATTGTGGCGTTCTGCTTTATTTTTGCCGCCATCAGCGGATTGGGGTTTATGTTTCCCTCCTTTAACTGGCTGATGAATATCTTCGGTACCCCGCAGTTGGCACGGATCCTTCACCCTTTCGTCGGGGTGATTATGTTCGTGGCATTCTTGCTGATGTTCCGGCGTTACTGGCGACATAACCTGTTCAACCGGGAAGATATCGTTTGGGCAAAAAACATCCACAAAATCGCGATGAATGAGGAAGTGGGTGATGTCGGGCGCTATAATTTCGGCCAGAAGTGTGTGTTCTGGGCAGCGATAACCTTTCTGGTGCTATTGCTGGCCACGGGAGTGGTGATCTGGCGGCCTTACTTTGCCCCATCGTTCCCTATCCCGTTGATCCGCATTGCACTGTTGGTGCATTCGCTGTCTGCTGTGGCGTTGATTATGGTCATCATGGTGCATATTTACGCCGCGCTATGGGTAAAAGGCACCATTACTGCCATGGTCGAGGGTTGGGTACCTGCCGCCTGGGCCAAGAAACATCATCCGCGCTGGTACCGTGAGGTCCGCGAAAAACAACAGGAAGATAAACCCAGATGAGTATTCGCATCGTTCCTAAAGATCAATTAGGAGCATCATGCGAGAAGTCAAAAACGGCGGAAACTATTCCGCCGTTACTTTTCGCTAATTTGAAGAGCCTTTATACTCGCCGAGCGGAGCGTTTGCGCCAACTGGCAACAGACCATCCTCTGGGCGACTATCTTAACTTTGCCGCCGGTATCGCGCAGGCGCAGCACAATGCTTGCCACGATAATCCATTGGTACTGGATCTTAACCAGGCATTGACGCAGAGCGCCAACAGCGGTAAGCCGCCATTGGATATCAGCGTTTATCCACGCAGTGAACACTGGCACCATCTCCTGACTTCGTTGATTGCCGAGTTACGTCCACAGGCGCAAGATCATGTCTTGACCGTGCTGGAGAACCTGGAAAAATCCTCATCCCATGAGTTGGAACAGATGGCTGACCACTTGCTAAAAGGGGAATTTGGCAAAGTGGGTAGTGATAAAGCGCCGTTCCTTTGGGCGGCTTTGTCGTTATACTGGGCACAAATGGCCAGCCTGATCCCGGGTAAGGCCAGAGCCGAATATGGTGAACAGCGTCAGTTCTGCCCGGTTTGCGGCAGTATGCCGGTGTCCAGTATGGTGCATATTGGTACTGTGAATGGTTTGCGTTATCTGCACTGCAACCTGTGTGAAAGTGAGTGGCATGTGGTGCGGGTGAAATGCAGTAATTGCGAGCAAACGCGCGATCTCAACTACTGGTCATTAGAGAGTGAACAGGCCGCAGTGAAAGCCGAAAGCTGTGGCGATTGTGGAACCTACCTGAAGCTTCTCTATCAGGAAAAGGACCCACAAGTAGAGGCAGTAGCTGACGATTTGGCCTCGCTGGTGCTGGATGCCAGAATGGAAGAAGAGGGGTTTGCACGTAGCAGCATCAATCCATTCCTGTTCCCAGGGGAATAAACGGCGGTTCTTCTCCCCATGCAGCAAATGTGTGGGCGAGAAGAGGATTCAAACCCTCTTGGCAAACTTAACAACCGAGTGAGCATGAGCACTGAAACCCAGCAACTCTATAGCCAGTTACCCGCTATCGATCGCTTATTACGCGATCCCGCCATTGAGCCTGTTGTCGCTAAACATGGCCAGACGCTGATCAGCGAATTATTGCGCCAGATGCAAGCACAGGCGCGTGACACCATCAAGACACAACAGCAGATGCCGGCATGGTGTCAGGATTGGCCACAGGCATTGCAGGTGCGCCTGAACCAACAACTGCGTTTGGCGTTGCAACCGGTGTTTAATCTCAGTGGTACCGTACTGCATACCAATCTGGGGCGCGCATTGCTCCCTCAGGTGGCGATTGATGCGGTAGTGAGCACCATGGGGAACGCGGTGACGCTGGAATATGATTTGGATGATGCCGGTCGTGGGCATCGTGATCGCGCTATTGCTGATTTGCTCTGCCAGCTTACCGGGGCGGAAGATGCCTGTATTGTCAATAATAATGCGGCTGCGGTGCTATTGATGTTGGCCGCAGTGGCGCCAGGGCAACAGGTGATAGTGTCGCGCGGTGAATTGGTGGAAATTGGCGGCGCGTTCCGTATCCCAGATGTGATGGGTCAGGCGGGTTGCCAACTGGTGGAAGTGGGCACCACCAATCGCACACATTTGAAAGATTATCGTGCCGCTATCAATGAGCAAACCGGTTTGCTGATGAAGGTACACACCAGTAATTACTGTATTCAAGGGTTTACTGCGGCGGTGGAGGAAAGTGAGCTGGTGGCGTTGGGGCGCGAACAGGGTATTCCTACCGCCACGGATCTGGGGAGTGGTTCGCTGATCGATATGGTGCAATATGGCTTGCCCGCCGAGCCGATGCCACAACGGTTGATTGCCGACGGCGTTGATTTGGTCTCTTTTTCTGGTGACAAGCTGTTGGGGGGGCCACAAGCTGGAATTATCATTGGTAAGAAGGCATTAATTGACCGTTTACAGCAGCATCCGCTCAAGCGTGCATTGCGCGTTGGTAAAATAACCTTGGCGGCATTGGAAGCGACGCTGCGCCTCTATCTGCAGCCGGAGTTATTGGCAGCACATCTGCCGACCTTGCGTCTGCTTACCCGCCCACAATCGGCGATACAGCAAATCGCTGAACGATTGCAGAAGCAATTGGCGCCACGGTTTGCTGGCCGTTTTGAATTACGCTGCGAACCCTGCTGGTCACAGATTGGCAGTGGCTCCTTGCCGGTGGATCGTTTGCCGAGCTATGCCTTGACCTTTACCCCACTTGATGGCCGGGGAGCAACCTTGGAAAGCCTGGCACAGCAGTGGCGCAGCCTGCCACAACCGGTGATTGGTCGCTTAAAGGATGGCAAGCTATGGCTTGATCTGCGTTGCCTGGAACAGGAAGAGGCACTACTTGAGGCCTTAAACCGATGATTATTGCTACCGCTGGTCACGTTGACCATGGCAAAACCACCCTGCTACAGGCGATCACCGGCATTAATGCCGACCGCCTGCCGGAAGAAAAACGCCGAGGTATGACAATTGACCTTGGCTACGCCTATTGGCCACAGCCAGATGGTCAGGTACTCGGTTTTATTGATGTTCCCGGCCATGAGAAGTTTCTTGCCAATATGTTGGCAGGTATTGGTGGGATTGATCATGCCCTGCTGGTGGTGGCTTGTGATGATGGCGTGATGGCGCAAACTCGCGAACACTTGGCGATCCTGCGTTTAAGCGGCAGGGTGCAATTAACGGTGGTTCTGACCAAGGCTGACCGGGTAGATCCGCAGCAACTCGCACAAGTACAGGCCCAGGTGCAGGCTGAGCTGGCACAACAGGGCTGGCATGATACCCCGCTGTTTATTACTGCGGCGACGCAGAATGAGGGTATCGACGCCTTGCGTCAGCACCTGTTGGCACTACAATCCACCGAACATTGGCGAAGCCGCCGTTTTCGTTTGGCGGTGGATCGGGCGTTCAGTGTCAAAGGGGCCGGGTTGGTGGTCACCGGTACGGCACTGGGGGGGCGTGTCGCGTTAGGTGACAGCTTATGGTTGACCGGTGCAGAAGCGCCAGTTCGGGTGCGCGGGTTGCACGCACAGAATCAAGTGGTGGAGCAGGCATTTGCCGGGCAACGTATTGCGTTGAATATCAGCGGTGATGTCAGCAAAGAGCAGCTAACGCGCGGTGATTGGTTGCTGGAACAACGCCCCACTATGCCAGCCGAGCGTATTCTGGTGGAGATTGACGCTGATGCGCCGTTACAACATTGGCAGCCACTGCATATTCATCATGCTGCCAGCCATATCACGGGGCGTATTGCGCTGTTAACCGGCAATCTGGCGGAATTGATCCTTGATCGTCCACTCTGGCTGGTGGAAAACGATCGTCTGGTACTGCGTGATATCGGTGCCCGGCAAACCTTGGCTGCGGCTCGGGTGTTGTTGCTCTCATCCCCGAAACGGGGCAAACGCCAGCCCGCGTATCTGGCTTGGCTGGCTGAACTGGCCCAAGCGCCAAGCGATGAGCAAGTATTGCGTTTGCGTCTGCCTGGTGGGGCGTTGGATTTGGCTGCCTTCGCCTGGGCTCGGCAATTGACTGATGACGGCTTACGCGGGTTGTTGGCGAATTCAGAATTGTTGATTGCCGGTCAAATGGCGTTGGCTCCTGCCATTGTGCAGGAAAAAGAACAGAAATTGTTGCAGGTATTGGCTGAATACCATCAACAACATAGTGACCAATTAGGTTTGGGGCGTGCCCGCTTGCGCCGTATGGCATTACCGACGCTGGATGAAGCGCTGGTATTTATGATTATTGATCGGTTGCTGGCTGCGGGTGCGCTGCGTAATACGCGTGGTTGGTTGCATCTCCCTGAGCATGGTTTAGCGTTCAGTAGTGAGCAGCAAGCACTTTGGGCCCGAATTGTCCCCCTGCTGGGTGAAGACCCTTGGTGGGTGCGGGATTTGGCATCCTCATTGGGTGAAGATGAGAGCCAGATCCGCACTACATTACGTAAAGCGGCCCAGCTTGGCCATGTGGCCGCCGTGGTGGTGGACCGCTACTATCCAAGCCAACGTATTGAACAGTTTGCCGCCTTGATTCGTGAGCTGAATACTGCTCAAGGTGGGGCCACCGCCGCTGATTTCCGTGATCAATTGGGCGTGGGGCGTAAGCTGGCGATCCAGGTGTTGGAATTCTTCGATCGCAGTGGCTTTACGCGCCGCAAAGGGGACCAGCATTTACTGCGCGATAGCGGCTTGTTTGGCGGGTGAACCCATCCGGCAGCGAATTTAAACTGTGACCTTCTTCGCGCCTTTGATGCTAATTTCGTCATGTTGGGCGCTCTTCACCTATCCTTAAGATAGAGATCTTCTCCCAAATTCTGCTTTTTATATTTCCCTTCGTCATCCAGGTTGCAGGGTATCGGTACCTTTACTGCCTGCAACCGGAATGAGCTTGGGTATGCACATTCAATTAGCGGTCAATTGGCCGTGAACGAGCTTACTGTCTGTGGGCGGTAAGGTCATTGCTGCGTATTAAGGAGATAGAAATGGCAGATACCACGAAGACAAGTCACATCACACCTGAAAATACCGGTTCCCCGCTGAAATTAAAAAAACGTTATGACAACTTTATCGGGGGGGCTTGGGTAGCACCCGTGCAGGGGGAGTATTACACCAACCTGACACCGGTCACCGGGCAACCATTGTGTGAGGTGGCAAGCTCTTCTGCGCAAGATATTGAACTGGCACTGGATGCAGCTCACGATGCCAAAGCAGCCTGGGGCAAAATGTCGGTACAGGGGCGCGCTAATTTACTCAACCGGGTAGCTGACCGTATGGAGCAGAACCTCCATTTGCTGGCCACCGCAGAAACCTGGGACAACGGGAAACCGATTCGCGAAACCGAGAATGCCGATGTGCCGCTGGCGATTGACCATTTCCGCTATTTTGCTGCCTGTGTGCGTGCGCAGGAGGGCGGCATCAGTGAGATAGATTCTGAAACGGTCGCTTACCATTTCCATGAGCCACTTGGGGTAGTGGCGCAAATTATCCCTTGGAACTTCCCGCTGCTGATGGCTTGTTGGAAGATGGCCCCGGCGTTGGCGGCAGGTAACTGCATTGTGCTTAAACCGGCCAAACTGACCCCACTGTCGGTGCTGGTGTTAATGGAACTGATTCAGGATATTTTACCGCCGGGCGTGATCAACGTGGTCAATGGGGCCGGAGGCGAGATCGGCGAGTATCTGGCAACCTCTAAACGTATCGCCAAAGTCGCCTTTACCGGTTCCACGGAGGTGGGGCGCCAAATTATGGGCTATGCGACCCAGAATATCATCCCCGTGACGTTAGAGCTGGGGGGCAAATCCCCTAACATTTTCTTTGCCGACGTGATGGATAAAGAAGATGCCTATTTTGATAAGGCGCTGGAAGGATTCGCGCTGTTTGCCTTCAATCAGGGGGAGGTTTGTACTTGCCCGAGCCGTGCTTTGGTGCAGGAGTCAATCTATGAGCGCTTTATGGAGCGGGCGATCAAACGCGTAGAGAGCATCCGTACCGGGAACCCGCTGGATGCCACTACTCAGATGGGGGCGCAAGTCTCTGAAGGGCAGATGAAGACCATCCTTAATTATATTGATATTGGCAAGCAAGAGGGGGCGAAGGTGCTAACCGGTGGCCGCCGTAAAGTACTGGATGGCGGGCTGGGTGCCGGCTATTACCTGGAGCCGACGATTTTGTTCGGCAAAAACAGTATGCGGGTATTCCAGGAGGAGATTTTTGGCCCGGTATTGGCCGTGACCACGTTTAAGGATATGGATGAAGCGCTGGCGCTGGCAAACGATAGTGACTACGGCCTGGGGGCTGGGGTATGGAGCCGTAATGGTAATATTGCCTACCATATGGGGCGCAATATCCAGGCCGGGCGTGTCTGGACTAACTGTTATCACGCCTATCCGGCCCATGCGGCATTTGGGGGTTATAAACAGTCAGGAATTGGCCGTGAAACCCACAAGATGATGCTGGAACACTATCAGCAGACCAAATGTTTGTTAGTGAGTTACTCGGAAAAACCACTCGGTCTGTTTTAATCTCGAGGGCAGGGGCACCGCGTGCCCCTGTGTTCACTCAGACAGCGGTACTACTCCCTGGTGTTTCTTGAGGAACAGCACAACCAGCAGCAACCAGCACAAACCGCTGAGCAGATTAAACAGGTTAAATAGCCCGTTCCCTCCCCAGACATAAGCGAATTTAGCCAGTTCGATGCCGATGGTGAATATCGCCATACTCAACATCCCCATCGCGGCGGACACCGCCCCTTTACTGATATCGCTGGAGAAGAGCGTCAAGCGGTATAATCCGGCATTAGCCAGGCCAATACCGTATGCATAAAAGCTCAGTCCGGCGGTCATCCAGAGATAGCTATGAGCAGAAAATAGTGTCGCTGATGCGGCAATCAACAACCCCAAGACCATCGGCCAGGCACCGAGTTTAATCGGTTGTTCAATACTGTATTTGCCTGCCAACCGTGCCAGGGTCAGGTTACCGAGGATCAGCGCGCCAAATATCGGGATCTGTAATAGTGCATAGTTTAAGGTGGAAAGCGACTCACCACTGATCAGGATCACTGGCGACTGCGCAATCCAGGTCAACAGCGGCAAACTGGCAAAACCAATCGCCAGTGAACCGCAGAGAAAACGGCGATTTGCCAGGATTTGGCGATAATCGCGCCACAGGTTGGCGGCAGAAAAGCGTTCTCCCCGTAGGGTGGCGGTTTCCGGCATGGCTTTCCACAAGCCAACAAAGGCAATGGCCGCCAAGAGGGCAAAGAGCACAAACATGCTTTGCCAAGGGGCGATATCGATCCATGCTGCACCGGCTAACGGCCCAAGTAACGGGGCTATCAAGGCCACATTGGCCATTAGCGCGGTGATTTTGATACAGACCGACTCTTCAAATGACTCCTGAATGGCGGCATAGCCGACGGCACCAATAAAGCACAGCCCAATCCCTTGCAGGAAGCGCATGATAAGAAACTGCTCGATGTTGGTGACCAGCAAAATAGCCAGGCAGGCAACGATAAAGAACGCTATCCCAGCCAGCATTACCGGGCGGCGACCACGGCGATCTGATAGCGGGCCAAGCAGCCACTGCAGGAAAATACCCCCAGCCAGATAAGCGGTCATTGACGTGGGAACCCACTCAGCACTGGCATTGAGATCGGCAACCACCGTCAACATGCCCGGTTGGATCATATCGTTGGCAATATAGGTGGTGAATTCGAACAGCACCAGACAGAGTGGGAATAACAGCGCCTGTCGGCCAAGACGCACCGCAGAAGGTAATGACTTTTTCATTTTTATTTTACTGACAACAAGGGGAAATTAGGAACTGCCAAGGCAAGGATAAGCCATCAGAGCGAGTTATGGCGGCTATTCTGCCGCCAATTATTCACCTTGGCAATGATTGTTTAAGGCGTTGCGGTGACAACGCCAAGGGTTTTAGCGGTAAGAGATTACATTAGCGGTTGCAGGCAGCGATACAACTCACGGAAGGTAGCCCGTTGCTTGGTATAGTACTGGTGCCGCTCAGCATTGGGTTTATGTACCTGCTCCAGTGGTAATTGCGGTAATAGTGCGCTTAATGGCTGCTCGGGGTTGAGGGCAATCTGGGCCAGGCGAGCGGCCCCCAACGCTGGGCCGACATCCCCCCCGGTACGGTATTCCAACTGTTGACCGCTGATATCCGCCAGCATCTGCCGCCAGAATGGGCTACGTGCCCCACCACCAATCAAGGTGATTGATGAAGGCTGCAGACCACTGGCATGCAGCACGTCCATACCGTCAGCCAGGGCAAACCCCACCCCTTCCAGCACCGCACGCGCCAAGTCATTGGGGCCATGTTGGTGAGTCAACCCCCAGAAGGCACCTTTGGCATTGGGGTTGTTATGGGGGGTACGTTCACCGGACAGATAGGGCAAGAACCACAGTGGCGCGGCCGCTGGTGTCGCCTGCTCAACGTTGCGTAGTAAAGTGGCGACACTGTCCACATTGGTGAGCTGGCAAGCCCAATCCAGACAAGCGGCGGCGCTGAGTATCACCGACATCAGATGCCAGGTTTGCGGTAAGGCATGACAAAAACTGTGTACTGCGCGCGCTGGATTACTGAGAAAACCGTCACTAACGGCAAAATAAACCCCAGAGGTTCCCAGTGACAACATGGCTTGCCCGGCTTGATATAAACCGACACCCACAGCACCGGCCGCATTGTCACCGCCACCCGCCACCACCGGTACCGATGGTATGCCCCAACGCTGAGCCAGTTGGCTATGTACCCGGCCAGTGATCTGGTTACCTTCAAACAGTGTGGGCATTTGTCTGCGGGTTAACCCACAGGCATTGAGCAGCGTATCGTCCCAGTCACGTTGGGAGACGTTCAACCACAGGGTGCCAGCCGCATCGGACATATCGCTGGCAAACTCGCCAGTGATGCACCAACGCAGATAATCTTTCGGCAATAACACCTTGTCGATTTGGTTGAAGAGTTGTGGCTCGTTTTCTTTTACCCATAGGAGCTTCGGAGCGGTAAACCCCGGCATCATCAAATTACCGGTAATGTCCCGCGAATTAGGAACCGCTTGCTCCAGAGTTTGGCACTGGGCAAAGCTACGACCATCGTTCCACAGGATCGCCGGACGCAGTACCTGTTGTTGTTTATCTAATAAGGTTGCGCCATGCATTTGGCCGGTCAGGCCAATGGCTTTAACTGCTTGCAGATTATGTTGCTTGCCTAATGCCAGCATGGCGCGGTCAGTGGCCTGCCACCAATCTTCAGGGGATTGTTCAGACCATAAGGGGTGAGGGCGTGAGATAGGTAAGGGTTCACTATGGCTGGCCAGCAACTGGCCTTGTTCCCCGAGCAGGATGATTTTTACGCCGGAAGTGCCGAGATCGATACCAATATACATAAGCACGAGTCCTTTAAGGCGCGGCGATTGAGGCCACCGCGCAACAGTGAGTTAGCCGAACAAGTAACGGTTCACCAGGTTCTCCAGTTTTTCCTGCTGCCCACTGGCATGCTGGGGGGCCAAGGTCTGTTGTTCAGCGTACTGTGCCAACTCAGCAAGTGACAACTTACCTTGCAGGATTTGCTGGCCCAATTCGCCATTCCAACCCGCATAACGTTTTGCCACCAACTGGTGTAGCTTGCCGTCTTCGATCATCCGGGCTGCCACCTTCAATGCCAGTGCCATGGTATCCATTGCCCCAATATGACCATAGAACAGGTCATATTTATCGGTGCTTTGACGGCGCACTTTGGCATCAAAGTTGAGTCCCCCAGTGGTAAAGCCGCCCGCTTTGAGGATTTCAAACATCACTAGCGCATTCTCTTCTACGCTATTTGGGAACTGGTCGGTGTCCCAACCCAGTTGTGCGTCGCCACGGTTGGCATCCACCGAGCCAAAAATCCCCAATGCGATGGCAGTTGCTATTTCGTGGTGGAAAGAGTGACCTGCCAGCGTGGCGTGGTTGGCTTCAATGTTCACTTTGATCTCTTTTTCCAAACCGAACTGCTTGAGGAAGCCGTAGACGGTAGCGACATCATAATCATATTGATGCTTGGTTGGCTCCTGGGGTTTAGGTTCGATCAACAGTGTGCCTTGGAAGCCAATTTTATGCTTATGCTCAACCACCATCTGCATAAAGCGGCCAATCTGTTCGCGCTCCTGGCGCAGATCGGTATTGAGCAATGTTTCATAGCCTTCACGCCCTCCCCACAGCACATAGTTTTCCCCCCCAAACGCTGAGTGGCGTTCATGGCGGTGAATACCTGGGTCGCCGCCCAACTGAAGACTTCAGGATCTGGATTGGTCGCGGCACCTGCACCATAGCGCGGATGGGTGAAGCAGTTAGCGGTGCCCCAGAGCAGTTTCACCCCACTACTTTGCTGTTTCTCCGCCAACACGTCGGTCATAATGGCAAAGTTGTTCAGGTACTCTTTCAGTGTCGCCCCTTCCGGTGAAACGTCGATATCATGGAAGCAGTAGTAAGGCACATTCAGCTTATGGAAAAACTCAAAAGCGACATCAGCTTTGCGTTTGGCTAATGCCAAGGCCTCCCCGGATTGCTGCCAGGGGCGATCAAAAGTTCCTTTACCAAACATGTCTACACCATTCCAGCAGAAAGTATGCCAGTAGCAAGCAGCAAATCGCAGATGGTCAGCCATGCGTTTACCCAAGATGATTTCGTCGGGATTGTAGTGGCGGAATGCTAATGGATTGGTGCTATTGGTACCTTCGTAACGAACTCGTTCAAGCTGATCAAAATAGGATTGCATGAGTGACTCCTTGCTAACAATGCCCAGTACCCGTCCTCAATGAAGCTGCAGCGGTGTTGACTACGCTCTTTCACCCTAGTCACATAGTTATCTATGCTCCTAGGGCTTCACTCGCTTGCCGCCTACCTGCAACTTCATTGAATTTGAGTATAAAAGGGGCGGGATGCGTTAATCTTCAGAGTAATTAATGCAATGCTCAATTACGTTATTTCACACTTAAATTCACAGAATTATTAAATGTGCGCAGGATCTCATTATTGCTTCAATTGATGCTATTAACCCTTGGGGCTGGCTGCCTCGTTATTTCACCGCATAGAGCTCGATGGGTTTGTCACTGACGGCTTGTAGTTTGCATGAGTATAAAACATGATCGCTATCATAAATTTAACATTAAACCAAAAATCATAATTGGCCGATAAAAATCTGTAATTGCTGAATACACCATAAGTGATAACAATCCATGGGAAGTTTCGTAATTTATCCCGTTTCCTTTCAATTTATGTTGTCTGAAAGTGAGCGGAACACTATTTCCCTACACAACTAAAGGGTTATAAGATGAAATTCAAATCACTTCTTCTTTCTGCTTGTACACTTCTGCTGTTAGCCAGCCAAATGGGATACAGCAAAGAGATTAAAATCGGTATGTCCATTGATGATCTACGTTTAGAGCGCTGGCAAAAAGATCGCGATATTTTTGTAAAAAAAGCCGAGTCGCTGGGGGCGAATGTATTTGTCCAATCTGCCAATGGCAATGAAGAGACCCAGATGGCGCAGATCGAAAATATGATCAACCGTGGTGTCGATGTACTGGTGATTATTCCTTATAACGGCCAGGTGTTGAGTAATGTGATCAGTGAGGCAAAGCGTGAAGGGATCAAGGTTCTGGCTTATGACCGCATGATTAACAACGCGGATATCGATTTTTATATCTCGTTCGATAATGAAAAAGTGGGCGAGATGCAGGCTCAAAGTCTGGTGCAACGGGTACCGCAGGGTAACTATTTCCTGATGGGCGGTTCGCCGGTAGACAATAACGCCAAGCTGTTCCGCAAGGGGCAAATGACGGTACTACAACCTTTAATCGACAGTGGGAAAATCAAAATTGTCGGTGATCAGTGGGCCGACGGCTGGCTGCCAGAAAATGCGCTGAAGATTATGGAAAACGCCCTGACCGCCAACAATAATCATATTGATGCGGTGGTTGCTTCTAACGATGCGACGGCCGGTGGTGCTATTCAGGCTCTGGCTGCACAAGGGTTGGCAGGTAAGGTGGTTATTTCTGGTCAGGATGCTGATTTGGCGGCGGTAAAACGTATAGTGGCAGGCACACAAACGATGACGGTGTATAAACCGATCAGCAAATTGGCGAATGAGGCGGCAGATATCGCGGTACAACTGGGTAAAGGGGAACAACCTAAATCCAACGCCCAATTAAATAATGGCAATAAAGAGGTCCCAGCCTGGTTATTAACACCGGTTCAGGTGGATAAATCTAATATTGACAGCACTATTATTGCCGATGGCTTTCATAAGAAATCCGATATTAATTAGTTCCTGGCAAACCCGTCGTGGGGGGAGTAAATAATGCCCTGCCTGTTAGAAATGAGAAATATCACTAAACAATTCGGTGCAGTGAAAGCGGTAGATAATATCAGCCTGCAATTAGAGGCAGGCCAGGTATTATCTTTATGTGGTGAAAATGGCTCAGGAAAATCAACGTTGATGAAAGTGCTGTGCGGAATATATCCGCACGGCAGTTATCAAGGGGACATTTATTTTTCCGGCGACCTTATCACCGCGAAAACCATTCGTGACACCGAGCAGAAAGGGATTGCCATCATTCACCAGGAGTTGGCCTTGGTGAAACAGATGACGGTGTTGGAGAACATGTTTCTCGGTAACGAGTGGGGCCGTTTTGGGTTGATGGATTACGACGGGATGTATCTGCGTTGTCAACGTATGTTGGCACAGGTCAAGCTGGAGGTTGATCCCAATACCCGGGTGGGTGAGCTGGGGTTAGGGCAGCAGCAACTGGTGGAGATTGCCAAAGCCTTGAACAAACAGGTGCGTTTGCTGGTGCTGGATGAACCCACCGCGTCATTAACCGAAAGTGAAACCGCCACATTGCTGACGATCATTGCCGACCTGCGTGATCACGGTATTGCCTGCATTTATATCTCACACAAACTTAACGAAGTGAAAGCCATCTCCGACGCTATCTGTGTGATCCGGGATGGTAAGCATATCGGTACTCGGCAAGCGGTTGGAATGAGTGAAGACGAGATCATTGCCATGATGGTGGGCCGTGAGCTGACCGAACTCTATCCACAGGAGCCCCATACCATTGGTGAGGTGGTCCTGCAGGTGGAAAACCTGACCGCCTGGCATCCGGTTAACCGACATATTCGCCGGGTAGACAATGTGTCCTTCACTCTGCGGCGTGGCGAGATCCTCGGTGTGGCCGGGTTGGTGGGGTCTGGGCGTACTGAAACCATGCAGTGTCTGTTTGGTGTTTACCCGGGGCGTTGGCAGGGCAGCATCACCATTGAGGGGCAAGTGGCGACCATTAATCACTGCCGTCAGGCGATGGGCTATGGCATCGCGATGGTGCCGGAAGATCGCAAACGTGATGGCATTGTGCCGGTGATGGGGGTGGGCGCCAATATGACACTGGCGGCACTGGATGATTTTAGCGGGGCCTTGACGGTGCTCGATGATGCGCAGGAACAGGCCACCATTCAGCAATCATTAGCACGATTACGGGTAAAAACTTCATCCCCGGAATTGGCCATTGCCCGGTTGAGCGGGGGCAATCAGCAAAAAGCGATTTTGGCGAAGTGCCTGTTGCTGAACCCGAAAATCCTCATTTTGGATGAGCCGACGCGTGGCATTGATATTGGTGCCAAGCAGGAAATTTATAAGTTAATCAATCAACTGGTACAACAAGGGATTGCCGTGATTGTGGTTTCTTCCGAATTACCGGAAGTATTGGGATTAAGCGATCGGGTGCTGGTGATGCACCAAGGGCAGATCAAAGCCGATTTGGTGAACCGAAATCTGACCCAGGAACAAGTCATGGAAGCGGCCTTGAGGAGTGAAACATATGTCGAAAAGCACGCAATCTGAAGCAAGTTTACCGCCGATGGTGCAGGAAAATAGGGTGCAGAAAAAGCCTTTGCTGGGGCTAAAAAGCGTCAATCTGCAAGTGTTCGTGATGTTGGCGGCGATGGTCGTCATCATGTTGTTTTTTACCTTTACCACCGAAGGGGCCTATCTCAGTGCCCGTAATATCTCTAACTTGCTACGCCAGACGGCGATCACCGGCATTCTGGCGGTGGGCATGGTATTTGTGATTATTTCGGCAGAGATTGACCTTTCCGTGGGTTCAATGATGGGGCTATTGGGCGGGGCGGCGGCGATATTTGACGTTTGGTTTGGTTGGCCATTGCCATTGACCATTGTGGTTACGCTGTTGGCTGGGGTGCTGCTGGGGGCCTGGAATGGCTGGTGGGTGGCCTATCGCAAGGTACCGTCGTTTATTGTCACGCTGGCGGGGATGCTGGCTTTTCGGGGCATCCTGATTGGGATTACCAATGGCACTACGGTCTCCCCCACCAGCAATGCCATGTCGCAGATTGGTCAGAGCTATTTACCCAATGGGGTAGGGTTTGGTATCGGTGCTGTCGGGTTGATGCTGTTTGTTACCTGGCAGTGGCGGCGGCGCAGTAAACGCGCACAGTTGGGTTTACCGGTCACCACCGTTAATGGTGATGTGACTCGGCAGAGCATCATGGCTGTATTGGTGCTAGGGGCTATCTATCTGCTAAATGATTACCGCGGTGTGCCAACGCCAGTGCTGATCCTGGTGGCACTGATGCTGGCGGGGATTTTTATGGCAACGCGTACTGCTTTTGGCCGGCGGATTTATGCCATCGGTGGCAATATTGATGCGGCGCGGCTTTCTGGTGTTAACGTAGAGCGCACCAAACTGGCCGTATTTGCGATTAATGGCCTGATGGTGGCGATTGCCGGGTTGATCCTCAGTTCACGTTTGGGGGCCGGTTCCCCTTCTGCGGGCAACATTGCCGAATTGGACGCCATCGCCGCCTGCGTGATCGGGGGGACCAGCTTGGCCGGGGGCGTCGGCAGTGTGGCCGGGGCGGTGATGGGGGCATTTATTATGGCTTCCCTCGATAATGGTATGAGTATGCTGGATGTACCGACGTTCTGGCAGTACATCGTCAAGGGGGCAATTCTGTTACTGGCTGTCTGGATGGATTCGGCCACTAAACGTCGGGTATAGCGGCTACTTCACGATTGTGGTGGCATTTTTCCTGCTCTTTGTCAGGTTGTGCCATGCAGAGAGCGGGTATATTTCTAGGGAAGCCCATGTTCAAGAAACGCTACCGTATTACTCTGCTGTTCAATGCCAATAAAGTGTATGACCGCCAGGTGGTGGAGGGGGTTGGGGAGTATTTGCAGGCATCACAAAGTGACTGGGATATTTTTATCGAAGAGGATTTTCGTTGCCGTATCGATAATATCAAAGATTGCTTAGGAGATGGCGTCATCGCTGATTTTGATGATCGGAAGATTGAGCAATCGTTACACAACGTCAATGTGCCGATTGTCGGTGTTGGCGGGTCTTACAATCGCCAACAGGATTACCCGCCAGTGCATTACATTGCCACCGATAACAACGCCCTGGTGGAAGCGGCGTTTATGCATCTGAAAGAGAAGGGGTTGAACCGCTTCGCCTTCTATGGTTTGCCGGTCGCCGTGGGCAAACGTTGGGCACAAGAGCGTGAGTATGCCTTCCGCCAGTTGGTAGCGGCAGAACAGTATCAAGGGGTGGTGTATCAAGGGATGGAAACGGCCCCTGAAAACTGGCAATACGCGCAGAACCGGTTGGCGGACTGGGTACAAACACTGCCTCAGCAAACCGGGATTATTGCAGTGACTGATGCACGCGCACGCCATCTGCTGCAGGTGTGCGAGCATTTGGATATACCGGTGCCAGAAAAACTCTGTGTGATTGGTATCGATAACGAAGAGTTGACCCGTTACCTCTCACGGGTGGCACTCTCTTCGGTGGTGCAGGGAACCCGGCAGATGGGTTACCGGGCTGCCAAGTTATTGCATCAGCTCCTTGATCAGCGGCAACTGCCATTGCAACGGATCCTGGTGCCACCGGTGAAGGTTATCGCGCGGCGTTCTACCGATTTCCGCTCCTTGCGTGACCCGGCGGTGATCCAGGCGATGCACTATATTCGTTACCACGCCTGCAAAGGGATCAAGGTGGAACAGGTGCTGGATGCCGTGGGCATGTCGCGCTCTAATCTGGAAAAACGCTTCAAAGATGAAACCGGCCAAACCATCCATAATGTGATTCATGAAGAGAAACTGGACCGCGCCCGCAATTTGCTCACCGCCACCTCGTTGTCAATCAACGAAATTTCACAAATGTGCGGTTACCCTTCGCTACAGTATTTCTATTCTGTATTTAAGAAAGGCTATGACATGACGCCGAAGGAGCACCGAGATCGCTATGGTGAAGTGGGATATTGAAGGTTCACCCAGTGTATTCTGGGATCAAGGTCTGGCGTGATAGGTTTAATAGCCACTATGACTCAAGTTGCCACTTGCCAGCAACTTGAGTGAGTGTAATGAACCTGGCCAGCATGGTACTAACCACCCTTCGTTGGTTACTCGATATCGAGCGGATCTTCAGAAAGGATGATGCCGGTATTATCAGCGTAGAGATGGTCGCCAGAGAAGAAAGTGACACCGCCAAAGTTAACGCGGATATCGCTCTCACCAATGCCATCACTGGCTGCACCTGCAGGAATAGCGGCCATGGCTTGAATACCAATGTCCAACTCGGATAAGTCGTCCACCTGGCGTACCGCACCATAAACCACGATACCTTCCCAGGCGTTCTGAACCGCCAGACGAGCCAATTCCGCATTGATTAATGCACGGCGTACTGAGCCGCCACCATCAATCAACAACACACGACCAAGACCATTTTCTTCGAGCAGTTCAAACAACAGGCCGTTATCCTCAAAGCATTTCACGGTAGTAATTTGACCGCCAAATGAAGTACGCCCGCCAAAATTAGAGAACAGAGGCTCAACTACGTTGACCTCTTCCTGGTAGATATCACAAAGTTCGGAAGTATCGTATTTCATCGTATTTTACGTCGGTTTGCCGCTGGAATAATCAGTATATCCCTTTATTCGCCCTGTTGGCAAAATCATCACGGCATTCAGGTGAATACCCGTTAACTGAGAACCACCCCGATGGCAAATAGCACATTGGCTAACAAGGCGATTTTGACTATCTGCCCCATAAGTGGGCGCATACCTGTGGTTGTAGGGTCACGTAGCACGCGTAGGCCGTGTCGGAATAGAGCCGGAATAGCAAATATAAACAGCCAGCCCCATAAGCTGTGCAAATTAAACAGAGCAAACAAAGCAAAGCACAGCATGGCACCCATTAGTAGTGAAACATAATAGTAACGTGCTTTCTGTGGGCCAAGGTGGACGGCCAGGGTATTTTTACCGTTGGCACGGTCGCTTTCGATATCCCGTAGATTATTGATGTTCAGTACCGCTGTGGCTAATAGTCCGCAGGCGGTTGCTGGCAGCATAACGATGCTGTCGAAGGTGTGCGTTTGCAGATAGTAACTGCCAGCCACACTGAGCCAGCCGAAGAATATCAATACTGAAATATCCCCCAATCCCATATAACCGTAGGGCTTGTTACCAACGGTATAGGCAATGGCAGCAATGATCGCCAACCCACCCAGGATCAGGAATCCCACTACATCACTCAGCGTATCGCAGGCAACGGCAATCAGCCAACTGCCTGAAATAACCACCATAATTACCGTCAGCACCAATGCTCGCTTCATCTGACTTTGGGTAATGATGCCTTTTTGCATACCGCGTAATGGACCAATGCGGTCTTCTTTATCACTACCCTTAATCGCATCACCATAGTCATTGGCCAGGTTGGAGAGTATCTGCAGTAGACCGGCGGTGAGTAGAGCCAACAATGCCACGACCGGTTTCAGGCTATCTTGCCAAGCCGCGATAGCAGAACCAACAACGATGGAGGCAAAGGCCAAGGGTAATGTTCGTGGCCGCAAACTTTCCAGCCAGGCTTTGGCCGATGTAGTGGTTAATAAGCTCATTTTTCACTTCAGTAAGTCAACAGATGATGCCTGATAAAAACAGATGTGGGAGGTTAGACCTCCCACATAGATAACTAGCAGTGCAATAATACAGCAAACTGATTACAGGATAAAACGACTCAGATCTTCATCCGCGACCAGTTCATCCAGGTGACTACGCACATAATCGGCATCAATGGTAAACGATTGGCCATTACTTTCACTGGCATCGAAAGAAATATCCTCCATCAACCGCTCTAGTACCGTGTGTAGACGACGTGCGCCGATATTTTCGGTGCTTTCGTTCACCTGCCAGGCTGCTTCAGCGATACGGCGGATGCCATCGGTGGTGAACTCGATGGTGACACCTTCGGTTGCCATTAAGGCTTTATATTGTTCCGTCAGCGATGCGCTCGGTTCCGTCAGGATGCGTTCAAAATCTTCGCTGGTCAGCGCTTGCAACTCCACACGGATCGGCAGGCGCCCTTGTAATTCCGGGATCAGATCGGCAGGGCTGGCAGTTTGGAATGCACCGGAGGCAATAAACAGAATATGGTCGGTTTTCACCATACCGTGCTTGGTTGACACGGTACAACCTTCCACCAGTGGCAGCAGGTCACGTTGTACTCCTTCACGGGAGACGTCAGGGCCGGAGCTTTGGCCGCTGCGCTTACAGATTTTGTCGATCTCGTCGATAAAGACAATACCATGTTGCTCAACGGCTTCTATCGCTTGCTGTTTTAATTCTTCCGGGCTGACCAACTTGGCGGCTTCTTCTTCCACCAACAGTTTTAAAGCATCCTTGATCTTCAGCTTGCGTGGTTTTTGCTTCTGCCCACCGAGATTCTGGAACATGGATTGCAGTTGGTTGGTCATCTCTTCCATACCCGGCGGTGCCATGATTTCTACCCCGATAGGGGCGCTCGCCAGGTCAATGTCGATCTCTTTATCGTCCAACTGACCTTCACGCAGTTTCTTACGAAATACCTGGCGTGCGGCAGAGGGTTCACTTTGCTCTTCTGACTGACCCCAGTTGTTTTTCGCTGGTGGGATCAGGACATCGAGAATGCGTTCTTCAGCCAGTTCTTCGGCGCGAATGCGGTTTTTTTCGATGGATTGCAGACGTACCATTTTTACCGCAGCATCGGTGAGATCGCGGATGATAGAGTCAACTTCCTTACCCACATAACCTACTTCAGTGAATTTGGTCGCTTCTACTTTGAGGAACGGCGCATTAGCCAATTTGGCCAGGCGACGGGCGATTTCGGTTTTACCGACACCCGTTGGGCCGATCATCAGGATATTTTTCGGGGTCACTTCATGACGCAACATTTCATTCAGTTGCATACGGCGCCAGCGATTACGCAGGGCAATGGCAACAGCACGTTTGGCTTGTTTCTGGCCAATAATGTGACTGTCCAGTTCACTGACGATCTCGCGCGGGGTCATTTCAGACATGTTATTCGATCCTTACGCTTTGGAAGGTAATTCTTCAATAGTGTGGAAATGGTTGGTGTAAATACAGATGTCTCCAGCGATACAGAGAGATTTCTCTACAATTTCGCGGGCGTTCAATTCAGTATTTTCCAACAGTGCGCGAGCAGCCGACTGGGCATAGGGGCCACCGGAACCGATTGCAATCAAATCATTTTCTGGCTGAATCACATCACCGTTACCGGTAATGATCAATGAAGCATTTTCATCTGCAACCGCTAACAGCGCTTCCAGTTTGCGCAGCATACGGTCAGTACGCCAGTCTTTTGCCAGTTCAACTGCGGCTTTCACCAGATGGCCTTGGTGCATCTCCAGCTTGCGCTCGAACAGTTCGAACAGGGTGAAGGCATCAGCGGTTCCGCCAGCGAAACCAGCAATCACTTTATCGTTATATAGGCGGCGAACTTTTTTGACATTACCCTTCATCACGGTATTGCCCAGAGTGGCCTGACCATCGCCCCCGATCACTACCTGGCCATTGCGGCGTACACTTACAATTGTTGTCACGAGCAAACCCTTATTGCCGAGGGAAAAAGCCCCCGTCGCTCTGTGGGAGCAGAAGCGACGGGGAATAATATTGAGAGTATAGACTCGCTGTCATTCAAGTGGCGGGGCCGCTGTAGTGCCAGTGGGGTTCTAATCCGTCTTGAACCATTGACTACCGAGTTGCCACCTGTCTACCAGTTGAATGAACCTGGCCGTACCTCTTGGTTAACCGTGCTGTTCACGGGTAATAAAGGGAGACGACCACCGAATAGAGATGGGGGATGGTTGACATTTTTCAACCCCCAACCGCAAGAGGAATACAATCTGACATCCCCATGCCTTTTAAACGAGCCAGGGCTTTGTCTGCTGCGGCACGGGTACTATATGGCCCAAGCATCACACGGTTCCAGCCACCACCAGCAGTGATACGACTTTCGACACCGCTAAACGCTAATTGTGCTCGTACCGATTCCGCCTGCTCAGTGGCGTGGAATGAGCCACACTGTATCATCCACTTCTGCTTCGACTCAGGCTTGTTGTCCTGCTTGGCGGTTTCTTGTGGCTTGGTTTCTGGTTTCGGTTGTGGCTTCGGTTCCACCTGTCGGGTTTGAGCTGGTGGGGTAACCGGCTTAGGTGGCGTCACCACTGGTTTTGGCTGCTGCACAGGCTGTGGCTGAACCGCACTATCGCCATTGTTGAATGGGTTACGGGGTTGCTGCGTTACCTGTTGTTGTGGTGCTGACTGTTGTGGTGCTGACTGCGGATGTTCAGTGTTGCGCACCTGTGATGGGGCATTGTAAGGCACTTCAGACAACTGCGTTGGCCGCTGCTGCATATCAGCTTGCATTTGCTCGAGCAGTTGGCGCTGTTCATTGGTTATTTGAGTTTTGGAATTCACTTCACCACCGGCGGTTGGCTGGGTGGGTGACTGGACACCAATCTGGCGATTCTCCAGTTCTTTGATGTAACGCCAGCGCTCTTCCGGTTTTGGTGGCAGGCTATTCGCCGGGTGATTCCCATGCGCAGGAATCAGTGGTGCATCCCCTGGTTTGTTATGGGTAATAAAATAGAGGCCACCGATAAAGACAACCAGCAGGGCAACCGCCAGCGTCACCATGGTTTTAGATACTCCCGGGGAATTGCGTCTTTTACGGCTGGGGGCCTTGCGTCGCGCGGGTCCTGAGCGCCCTCGGCCTACATAGTCTCTTTGTGCCACTATAATTCCGCTGTATCCTGATTAAAGTTAAGGCCTATTGGTTTACCGTTATCTTGCAGGCTGTCGCGCGGTGACTGGGTTTATGCCCTTGACTACTCACCAGAGTAGCGGGTTCCGCGTCTGTTTGTTTACCACCGACCTGCAACTTCAATGGGCTGTGTATGTACCCGTTCTACTTCGAATTGCTTGAGTATAGGCTATTTTTCGGTCACTAAAAGGCGACATTCTGCGGGTTTGCCCCACAGGGCTGCGCTGATAAAATGACCGCAACAATCATGCTTAAATCACGCTTAAATCATTCAGACGCCGGTCAGACAGGCGTCTGATTAGTCATGTTACTTAACTCAAAAATATTTGACTAGCATTTAAGAGCGGCGGTGCTGCCTCTGATGATCAATTCACTGTCTAAAAGCCGGGAACCGCTGTTAACCACCTGCCCATGCAATTGTTCCAACAGCAGCAGCATGGCCTGCTGACCAATCTGAAAACGAGGCTGTGCCACTGTCGTCAGGGGTGGGTCACAATACTGTGCCTGTTTTATATCGTCGAAGCCGATAATGGACAAGTCTTGTGGTACCCGCAGACCCATTTTTTTAGCCTGGGAGAGCGCACCAATGGCCATGACATCATTATGGCAAAAGATTGCCGTGGGTGGTTTCGACAGTGCCATCAACGAGGCTAATGCCTGTGCACCTGCCTCATAAGTAAAATCACCACGGGTAATATAACTACTTTCGATATTAATGCCATTGCGGCGTAATGCCTGGATATAGCCCTGTAGCCGATAATGGCTGAGTGGCATCTGCTCTGGCCCGGCGATGCAAGCTATCTGCTTATGGCCCAATTGCTGTAGATAATGTACCGCTTCAAAGGCGGCGGTCAGGTTGTCGATATGAACGGTGGGCAGTTCCAGTTCCGGTGCAAATTCATTGGCCATCACCATCGGTGGGAGATTGCGCTGCTCTTCTTTGCCCGCATCAAAAGGGAGATTGGAGCCAAGCAGCAACATGCCATCAATCTGTTTGGTGATGATCAGATTGACGAAGGTTCTTTCCTGTTGGTTCTGTTGGGCACAATCGCCTATCAGTACCAGATAGCCCTGTTGCACCGCAGTCTGTTCGATTCCCTGGATCACATCGGCAAAAAACGGATCGCAGATATCAGGGACGATGACCAGAATGGTGCGGGACTCATTGCGTTTGATATTACGTGACAGAGTGTGAGGGGAGTAACCTACGGCTAACACAGCCTGTTCTACTTTCTGGCGTGTTGATGTTGAGACCTTTTCCGGGTTCATCAGCGCACGCGACACGGTTGCAGTTGAAACACCGGCCATATCGGCAACGTCCTTCATGGTGGCCATGGGCAATTCTTTCTTGTGTTGCAACGCCTCTCTCCTTGCATTATCCCTAAGTCAACGCAGTTACTTCAGCTATTTCATCAAGCAGGCGTTTGGTGGTGTGACGGTTTGGTCGCGCCATCTACGCTGGGGGCCTTCAGTGACTCATCCCCTCCTGGCATTACTGCTATAGGTTACTTGAATAAACTTGAGTATAAACAGATTACGGTCTGCTTTTATTGCTTAATTTGCATAAAAAGTGTGATACGGGAAGGTTTTCCCGTGTTAGATCGCAAATTGGTAAGATTAACCTCTGCCTTACCCCGCTCAACCTGGTTGTTTTCAACTCAACTATCGCTGGGGTCAACGTCCAACGTCCATTTCACTTTACGTGCTTGTGGCAACGTATCAATCAACGGCAAGGTGTTTTTGAACAACTGCTGTAACAGACGTCGGGAAGGGTGTTGTAACAGTAATTGCCAACGGAAACGGCCCCCACGTTTGGCTTGCAATGCAGGAACCGGGCCCATCACCCACAACGAGTTATCTTTCAGTGGGCTGGCTTCCAGCAGATTGCGTAATTGTTGCAGGAACAGTGGTGCCTGTTGATTGTCGTGATCTTCCGAACGCACGATGATGTGGTTGGTATAGGGGGGCAGGAAGACACTTTGGCGTTCAGCCAACGCTTGCTTGGCAAAAGCATCGTAACCTTGTTGCAGCAGAGTTTGCAGTAACGGATGTTCCGGGTGGTGGGTTTGCAGCAGTACTTCACCCTGCTTGCCTGCTCGCCCGGCGCGGCCGGAAACTTGAGTATAAAGTTGGGCGAAACGCTCGGCGGAACGGAAGTCTGCCGAGAATAGCGCACCATCTACGTCCAGCAGTGCAACCAGTGTGACATCGGGAAAGTGGTGACCTTTTGCCAGCATTTGCGTTCCGATCAGGATGCGCGGACCACCGCGTTGAATATCCGTCAGATGCTGTTCCAGTGAGCCTTTGCGGCTGGTGGTATCGCGATCAATTCGAGTGATGGCGGTTTCCGGGAACAGTGTGACTAGCTCGTGTTCCAACTGTTCCGTGCCCACGCCAATGGCGACCAGATGGGTTGAGCCACATTGTGGGCATTGGTGTGGTACTGGGCGCTGGCTATCGCAGTGGTGGCAGCGTAATTGGCGATGATTCTGGTGGAGGGTGTAGTAATGGTCACAGCGCTGGCATTCGGCGATCCAGCCGCATTCATGACACAATAACGCCGGGGCATATCCGCGTCGGTTAAGAAACAGCATCACCTGATTACCGTTCTTCAGATGGTGCTGCATGCTTTTCAACAGCGGTTGAGAAAGCCCGACTTTCAGTGGTAGGCCTTTCAAATCGATCAGATGCTGGTTAGCGGCTTTAGCATTACCCGCTCGCTGGGTCAATTTGAGTTGGCGATATTTGCCTAATTGTACATTGTGCAGTGTTTCCAACGCCGGTGTTGCCGTGCCCATCACGATGGGGATGCCCTCTTCCCGAGCACGGAATACGGCGAGATCACGCGCGTGATAGCGCCAGCCCTCTTGCTGTTTATAAGAGCTGTCGTGTTCTTCGTCGATGATAACAATGCCAAGCTGAGAAAAGGGGGTGAACAACGCCGAGCGAGTGCCAATAACGATGGCGGTTTCGCCGCTGCGCGCCCTTAGCCACACCGCCAGTCGTTCGCTGTCGTTCAGCCCGGAATGCAGTACGTCCACCGGTGCGTTAAAACGTTCACGAAAGCGGGCAATGGTTTGCGGTGTCAGGCCGATCTCAGGAACCAGTACCAGAGCCTGCCTGCCTTTCGCCAGGATGTTTTCCAACACGCTGAGGTAAACCTCCGTTTTACCGGAGCCGGTGATCCCCGCCAACAACCAGGCGGCAAATTGATCATCTTCACTGCGAATCGCCCCTACGGCGGTGGCTTGCTCGGTATTGAGCCTGAGCCGCTCCCCCAGGACTTTAAAGTTTGGCCGCCAATCTTGTTTCGGTATCACTTGCGCACGTAGCACCGCCAAGTCTTTGACCCGTAGCGCTTGAAGTGCGCTTTCTGTCAGTGCCAATTCATTGATCTGGTGGCGATATATCGGTTGTTGCAGTAGTGCTGCCAGTGCTTGTTGCTGTTTCGGGGCGCGCTTGAGGCTCTCCAGTGGTGTGGCTCGCCCTTGTTCAGTGGCGATCCATTGCCATAGCGGCTCGCTTTCTGCCGGTTTGCCCTGGCGCAGCAGAATGGGTAATGCATGGAACAGCACTTCACCAATGGGGTAATGATAGTATTCACTGGCCCAGAGTAAGATATGCCACAGGCTGGCAGAGAACAGCGAATCGTTGTCTAACAGCGTGTCGATAGACTTGAGCTTCTCCAAGGGCAGTTCGCTGCTTTCGCTATAACCGGTGATAATGCCTATTGCCCGTTGTTTTCCCCAAGGGACACTGACCCGCGCGCCACAGACTGGCTGCTGGCCTGCTGGCAGCAGATAATCAAAGGTGCGGGCAAGAGGAACCGGCAGAGCAACGTGTACAACAGGCATGTGGCTATCCAGAGGGCAAAAGATGCGGGCTAGTTTACACTGTAGGCCGCCAAATGTACGGATCCGATTGCGCAGTATATTTTATTCTGTATAATTTGCCGCCTTTGATATAATTCCATATCAAATATGATGATTAACTACGTGTGGTGTCTGGCGGAACACGGCTGGATAGCGACACGGCCTTAACTGAGGTTCCCCCATGCAAAAAGGTATTCACCCAAAATACGAAGAAGTTACTGCGAACTGCTCTTGCGGTAATGTGATCAAGATCCGCTCTACTGTGGGTCATAATCTGAACCTGGACGTTTGTGGCGAATGCCACCCGTTCTATACTGGTAAGCAGCGTGATGTTGCTTCCGGTGGTCGCGTTGACCGTTTCAACAAGCGTTTCAGCGTACCAGGCAGCAAGAAGTAAGTTTTCTTGCAGTCAGACAAAAGGCGCCTTTGGCGCCTTTTGCATTTTTGTCTGTTGGCTAGGCTATCAATATTCCCAGGTATCAGGATCTACCCCTAATTCACGCATCAGCACTTTTGCGACTTCCGGGATTTCATCACTCCGCTCTTTACGCAGATCTTCATCATCGGGTAATGGCTGACCAGTAAAAGCATGTAGAAATGCTTCGCATAGCAATTCGCTGTTTGTCGCGTGGCGCAGATTGTTGACCTGGCGGCGGGTCCGTTCATCAGTCAGGATCTTCAAGACCTTCAGCGGAATGGATACCGTGATTTTTTTTACTTGCTCGCTTTTTTTACCGTGTTCAGCGTAAGGGCTGACATACTCGCCGTTCCACTCAGCCATGGGACACCTTAAGATTTGTTTGGAAATTACAAAATTCTAAAAACCAGCCAATTATGCCCGATTTTCGTTGTTCTCACTCAATAAATATCAATTTTACACGACAAAGGTCATTGAATAGTATCGATGAAATCTCTATCCCACCGATACCCTTCATACTGCAAGGGGTCGTGGTGTTGGTTGCGTTATCTGGCTCATTCCTCGCGGGGGAGCGGCAGTACAGTTTAAAAACCGATTGCGCTTCTGTTCTGCAACCTGAATAAATCCGAATAGAAGTACAATATCCGAATAGAAGTACAATGTTAGCGGGTATTTTCTTTTTGCTCAATCTATACGCAAAGAAGTTTAGATGGCTAGATGTATTGACGTCTATTTCTGCTGGGGTTAATCTTTAGGCTTCATTCTCCCACTTTCCGAGAGCCGAGATACCCTATGACACATAAACCAGCCACGATTGCCGTGCGTAGCGGCCTGAACGATGATGAGCAGTACGGTTGTGTTGTCCCACCGATCCATCTTTCAAGTACTTACAATTTCATCGACTTCAACCAACCTCGTGCTCATGATTATTCACGCCGTGGAAACCCGACCCGTGATGTGGTGCAACGTGCGCTGGCAGAACTGGAAGGAGGAGCCGGTGCGGTGATGACGGGAAGTGGTATGTCAGCGATCCATCTGGTGACGACGGTATTGCTCAAGCCTGGTGACCTGCTGGTGGCACCGCATGACTGCTATGGTGGCAGTTACCGTCTGTTTGATAGCCTCAGCAAACGTGGTGCTTATCAGGTGTTGTTTGTTGATCAGAGCAACCCCGTTGCATTACAGCAGGCATTGGCACAAAAACCGAAAATGGTATTAATCGAAACGCCCAGTAACCCGTTATTACGCGTGGTGGATATCGCGGCAATCTGCCAAGCCGCACACCAGGTGGGGGCATTGGCGGTTGTCGACAACACTTTCCTCAGCCCTGCCTTGCAACAGCCACTGGCACTGGGGGCTGATCTGGTGGTGCATTCTTGTACCAAGTACCTGAATGGTCACTCCGATGTGGTGGCCGGCGCGGTGATTGCCAAGGATCCGGAACTGGCGGTGGAACTGGCTTGGTGGGCGAACAATATCGGCGTGACCGGGGCGGCATTCGATAGCTATCTGTTATTGCGTGGCATAAGGACTTTATCACCACGAATCAAAGCCGCACAGCATAATGCCGAAGCAATTGTCAGTTATCTGCAACAGCAACCCTTGGTTAAAAAGTTGTATCATCCTTCCTTGCCGGAAAACCCAGGCCATGAGATTGCCTGCCGCCAGCAGCGCGGGTTTGGTGCCATGCTCAGCTTTGAGCTTGATGGTGATGAGGCGTTGTTACGCCGTTTTCTCTCTGCGCTGCAACTGTTTACTTTGGCGGAATCACTGGGTGGGGTAGAAAGCCTGATCTCACATGCGGCGACCATGACCCATGCCGGGATGGCACCAGAAGCGCGCGCCGCTGCTGGCATTTCTGACAGTTTGTTACGTGTTTCTGTGGGTATTGAAGACAGCGAAGATTTGATTAGTGATCTGGAACAAGCCTTCCAGGCAGCGGCAACGAGGTAAGCATGAATGCAATTGCGGTAGCAGGACCGGTGAGTGGGCGGCAGCTACATAAATTTGGTGGCAGTAGTCTGGCTGATGTGAAGTGTTATTCACGGGTTGCCGGGATTATGGCGGAATATAGCCGACCTGGCGACCTGATGGTGGTTTCGGCTGCCGGTAGCACGACGAATCAACTGATCAACTGGTTAAAACTAAGCCAGAGTGATCGCTTGGCGGCACATCAGGTGCAGCAGACGCTGCGCCATTATCACAGTGAACTGATCAGGGGTTTATTACCACCTGAGCGTTCACAGCCATTGGTTGACGAGTTTATCCGCGATCTTGAGCGTTTGGCCATTTTGCTGGATGGTCACGTTGACGATGCTGCCTATGCCGAAGTGGTGGGGCATGGGGAAATCTGGTCTGCCCGGCTGATGGCCGCCGTATTGAACCAGCAGGATATGCAGGCGATATGGCTAGATGCCCGTGATTTCTTGCGCGCTGAACGTGCTGCACAACCGCAGGTGGATGAAGGCCGCTCTTATCCACTGTTGCAGCAACTGTTGGCACAGCACCCAGGCAAGCGCCTGGTGGTGACTGGCTTTATCTCGCGTAATGACGCCGGTGAAACGGTGTTGCTCGGGCGTAATGGTAGTGACTATTCTGCAACGCAAGTTGGTGCATTGGTGGGCGTAGAGCGGGTCACTATCTGGAGCGATGTCGCGGGTGTTTACAGTGCTGATCCGCGCAAAGTGAAAGATGCCTGCCTGTTGCCGCTGTTGCGTCTGGATGAAGCCAGCGAATTGGCACGTTTGGCAGCGCCGGTTCTGCATACCCGGACATTGCAGCCGGTATCTGGCAGCGATATTGATTTACAACTACGTTGTAGCTACCAACCTGAGCAGGGCTCGACACGTATTGAACGTGTGTTGGCCTCCGGTACTGGTGCCAAGATAGTCACCAGCCATGATGATGTTTGCCTGATTGAGTTCAGTGTCGCTCCGCAGCGTGACTTCAAGCTGGGGCGGCAAGAGTTGGAACTGGTGCTCAAGCGTGCACAGATAAAACCCTTGGCGGTGGGGCTGCACCCCGATCGTAGTCTGATCCAATTGTGCTATACCTCGGAAGTGGCGGGGAGTGCGCTGGACATCTTAAAGGCTGCGGGGTTGCCCGGTACCTTGCAACTGCGTGAAGGCTTGGCGCTGGTGGCGTTGGTCGGCGCTGGCGTTGGTAAGAATCCGCTGCATAGCCATCGCTTCTATCAGCAATTGAAAGATCAACCGGTAGAATTTATCTGGCAAGCAGAGGATGGCATCAGCCTGGTAGCTGTATTACGCCAGGGGCCCACCAGTCTGTTGATTCAGGGCTTGCACCAGACGCTGTTCCGAGCGGAAAAGCGCATTGGGCTGGTGTTGTTTGGCAAGGGTAATATCGGCTCGCGTTGGTTGGAATTGTTTGCTCGTGAGCAGACCAACCTCTCTGCGCGCAGTGGCTTTGAATTTATTCTGGCGGGGGTGGTGGATAGCAGTCGCAGTTTACTGGATTACCAGGGGCTGGATGCCAGCCGTGCGTTAGCGTTCTTTGACGAAGAAGCCCAGCAGTTGGATGAAGAATCCCTGTTCTTGTGGATGCGAGCACACCCGTTTGACGATTTGGTGGTCCTTGATGTCACTGCCAGTGGCAATCTGGCGGATCAGTATCTGGATTTTGCCAGCTATGGTTTTCATGTGATCAGCGCCAATAAACTTGCCGGGGCGTCCAGTGGTGCCAATTACCGTCAGGTGCGTGATGCGTTTGCCAAGACCGGGCGTCACTGGTTGTATAACGCCACGGTGGGTGCCGGGTTGCCGGTGAATTATGCGGTACGCGATCTGCGCGACAGCGGTGACAGTATCTTGGCGATCAGTGGTGTTTTCTCCGGTACCCTCTCTTGGTTATTCCTGCAGTTTGACGGCACGGTGCCCTTCACTGAACTGGTGGATCAGGCCTGGCAGCAAGGACTGACGGAACCGGACCCGCGGGCTGATTTGTCGGGGCAGGATGTGATGCGCAAACTGGTGATCCTGGCGCGGGAAGCGGGTTATGACCTGGAGCCTAACCAGGTTCGTGTTGAATCGTTGGTGCCAGCAGGTGCCGAGCAAGGTTCTATCGATCAGTTTTTTGAAAACGGCGATACCCTGAATCAGCAAATGTTGCAGCGTTATGAAGCCGCCAACGAAATGGGCTTGGTGCTGCGTCACGTGGCGCGTTTCGATGCCAATGGTAAAGCACGTGTGGGGGTTGAGGCGGTGCGACCAGAACATCCACTGGCTTCGCTGTTGCCTTGTGACAACGTGTTTGCCATTGAAAGCCGTTGGTATCGGGATAACCCACTGGTGATCCGTGGCCCAGGGGCTGGGCGCGATGTTACCGCCGGGGCCATTCAGTCTGATCTTAACCGTTTGGCACAGTTACTTTAAGTCGCCCTATCCGTCGTCATTCAAGCTGCCAGGGCTATCCTCGCCACTTGAATGATGGCGCTTGTGACCCCGAACATGAAATTTTTTCACATAGCGTGAGAATTAATCATCGTCTTACGCTTACTTTCCTGTTGACTCTTCAGGCAACATCCGGCATTTTCTCTTTAGACGTCTAAACGTATAGACGCTTATTTGGCGATATTGAGATAAGAGGCGGGCAGGGAATGAGTTTTTTTCACGCAAACCAGCGGGAAGCGCTGAATCAGAGTTTGGCAGAGTTAAATGGCCAGATTAATGTGTCGTTCGAGTTTTTCCCTCCGCGTACCAGCGAGATGGAAGAGACCTTGTGGCAATCGATTGATCGCCTGAGCAGCCTCAAACCCAAATTTGTTTCCGTTACTTACGGTGCCAACTCAGGTGAACGTGATCGCACCCATAGCATCATCAAAGGGATTAAAGAGCGCACTGGCCTGGTTGCCGCCCCGCACTTAACCTGTATTGATGCTACTCCATCACAGCTTATTGATATTGCCACTGATTACTGGAATAGCGGTATTCGTCATATTGTCGCTCTGCGCGGTGATTTACCCCCGGATAGTGGCAAACCTGAAATGTATGCTGCCGACTTGGTCACGCTGCTGAAAAGTGTTGGCGATTTTGATATTTCGGTAGCGGCTTATCCAGAAGTTCATCCAGAAGCAAAAAGTGCCCAGGCAGATTTGATCAACCTCAAACACAAAATTGATGCGGGTGCTAACCGTGCTATAACCCAATTTTTCTTTGATGTAGAAAGCTATCTGCGTTTTCGTGACCGTTGCGTGGCGACCGGTATTGATGTGGAAATTGTGCCGGGTATTCTGCCCGTCTCCAATTTCAAACAACTACAGCGCTTTGCCACCATGACTAACGTGCGGGTGCCAAACTGGATGAGCAGTATGTTTGCCGGGTTGGATGATGACCCGGAAACGCGCAAGATGGTCGGTGCTAATATTGCGATGGATATGGTGAAGATATTAAGCCGCGAAGGGGTAAAAGATTTCCACTTCTACACGCTTAACCGTGCGGAAATGAGCTATGCCATCTGCCATACGTTAGGGGTTCGCCCGGCGGTTTAAATCAACGCGGATATAACACTAAGAATACCCAAGGTACTGTAATGGCAGTACCTTGGGTTGAGATTGAGTATCACCTAGCCAGTGTTACGCATCCCGGCAGCAACACCGGCGATAGTGACCATCAGCGCCTGTTCAACTTGGGGATCCGGTTGTTCCAACTGGCGTGAGCGGTACAGCAGCTCTGCCTGTAGAACGTTGAGCGGATCGGTATAAACATTACGCAAGGCGATAGATTCAGCGATCCACGGTAGCGCTTCCATCAGATGATCGTCATTGGCGATGGTCAGCACGGCCTTGATATCGCTCTCCAACTGATCACGTAACTGTTTGCCCAATGGCCACAGCGACTTATCCACCAAGCGCTGATCATAGTATTCGGTCAACCAGAGATCGGTCTTGGAAAACACCATTTCCAGCATAGCAATGCGGGTAGAAAAGAACGGCCAGTCGCGGCACATGGCTTCTAACTGGTCTTGCTTGCCCGCTTTCACTGCTTCTTGCAAACCCGCACCTGCACCCAGCCAGGCTGGCAGCATCAGGCGATTCTGGGTCCAGGCGAAGATCCAGGGAATAGCACGCAGGCTTTCTACGCCGCCGTTCGGGCGCCGTTTTGCCGGGCGCGAACCCAGGGGCAGCTTAGCTAGCTCCTGCTCTGGTGTTGCCGCACGGAAATAGGGGACAAAATCCGGATTTTCACGCACATAACCCCGGTACATTTTGCATGAAGTCTCGGACAGTTCGTCCATTAATGTGCGCCATTCTGGCTTGGGTTCCGGTGGCGGCAGTAGGTTGGCTTCCAGAATCGCACTGGTATACAGCGCCAGACTACTGATGGTGACTTCAGGCAGACCGAATTTAAAGCGGATCATCTCCCCTTGTTCGGTAACACGTAAGCCACCTTTTAGGCTGCCTGGTGGTTGCGATAGCAGTGCAGCATGTGCCGGCGCACCGCCACGGCCAATGGAGCCACCGCGACCATGGAACAACGTCAGGGCGACGCCTGCTTTTTCACAGGTTTTGATCAGCGCATCCTGTGCCCGGTATTGCGCCCAAGAGGCGGCCATTACCCCGGCATCTTTCGCGGAGTCGGAATAACCGATCATCACCATCTGCTTGCCCTGAATAAAGCCACGATACCAGTCAATATTCAGCAACTGTGTCATGACATCGTCGGCATTGTTCAGGTCGTCAAGCGTTTCAAACAGTGGCGCGACGGGCAGAGCGAATGGACAACCGGCTTCTTTCAGCAGCAGATGCACCGCTAATACATCAGACGGGGTGCGCGCCATCGAAATGACATAAGCGGCAATGGAACCTTGTGGTGCTTCGGCGATCACTTTGCAGGTTTCCAGTACTTCCTTGGTTTCGCTGCTGGGTTCCCATTTCAAAGGAATCAACGGGCGCTTGGAGCTTAACTCACGGATCAAAAATGCCTGCTTATCGGCTTCTGACCAGCTTTCATAATCCCCTAGCCCCAAATAGCGTGTCAGTTCGGCGAGGGCTTCAGTGTGGCGAGTGCTTTCCTGGCGAACATCGATACGAACCAGCGGGACACCGAAGCAGCGCACGCGGCGTAACGTATCCAACAGTTGGCCGTTGGCAATGATGCCCATGCCACAGGCGACCAATGAGCGATAACAGGCATATAACGGTTCCCACAATTGCTCATTGTTTTCCAACAGGTTGTGCGGGCGCAGAACACGTTGACCTTTCAGGCACTCTTCAAGGTAGTCCTGAGTGCTCATCAACTGGCTGCGTAGTTGTTTCATTAATTCGCGGTAAGGTTCTTGTACCTCGTCACCACCCGCCAGTGCACGCAACTCTGGCGTACATTCGGTCATCGATAGCTCGGAAACCAATACCTGAATATCACGAGTAAACAGGTCACAGGCTTTCCAGCGGCTTAATAACAGCACATGGCGAGTGATTTCAGCAGTAACATTGGGGTTACCATCGCGGTCTCCCCCCATCCAGGAAGTGAATCTGATGGGAACCGCTTCTACTGGCAGGCGGTAATCAATGGATTTTTCCAACTGTTCGTTAAACTCGCGCAAGAAAGCGGGTACGCCTTCCCACAGACTGTTTTCCACCACAGCAAAGCCCCATTTGGCTTCATCAACCGGTGATGGGCGATTTTTACGCATTTCATCAGTATGCCAGGACTGTGCCACCAATTGGCGCAGGCGGCGCATGATTTTATTGCGCTGATAGTCGGCCAAATCGTTATGGTCCAACTGACTGAGACAGGTGTTAACCTCAACCAGTTTGTGGATCAGGGTACGACGGGTAATTTCGGTTGGGTGAGCGGTCAACACCAATTCGATGGAGAGATCAGCCACCGCATTCTGTAACTCTTTGTCGCTGATTTTTTTGTCTTTCAGCCGAACAAACAGTTGAGCCAAGGCTTCTGGGTTGCTGAGGGCTTCACCATGGGGCGAAATACTATGATATTGCTCAGCAACGTTAGTCAGATTCAGGAATTGGCTGAAAGCACGAGCAACGGGCAGCAGTTCATCATTAGACAGGTTTTGTAGCGTCGATAACAGCTCCTGACGATGGACTTCACTACCTGCACGTGAAGATTTGGACAGCTTACGGATAGTTTCAACCCGATCGAGAATATGTTCACCCAGCGCTTCTTTAATCGTATCGCCGAGCAATTTGCCGAGCATACTGACATTACTGCGCATTGCCGAATATTGTTCGTTCATATGACCCTGACCCACTCCTCTGTAAACTCATCATCTCCTGGCTATGGCGTTACTGCCTTCCGCCTGAAAGTATTGAGTACATAATTTTCATCTTGTAAGTAAATTTCACGTGTCTGGTGAAGACAACTCACTTCATCGTGCCACGTGCTGGCCTAATCATTAATTGACACTATTTTTAGCAAAAAAACATAAAAATCAGCGTATTTTCTGAAATTTAATTACAGCCCATCGGTTATCAGTTTGGCTTATCACCCGACGAACTACCTCTTTAGATGTAAATAATGGACTGTTAGTTGCTGTTTATCCATTAGTTATTGTTGGCAAAAATGGTCGACCAATTCTGCTAGCAACCTACGGGTTGGCTCAATAAACGCCATATCAAGATATTCGTCAGGTTGATGCGCTTGGTTGATCGAACCCGGCCCTAACACCAGCGTTGGGCACACATTTTGGATAAACGGCGCTTCGGTACAGTAGTTAACCACTTCGGTACGGGAGCCGAGCAACTTCTCAATGACCGCGACCATGTGGTGGTCGGTAGGGCATTCATAACCCGGAATGGGCGGATGCAGTTCATCAATGGTTAAACGGCCCGGCCAGCGTTGGATGACGGGATCCAGTGCCTGGTGTAGCAGCTCGTTGATGTTATCCAGTGTCATACCGGGTAATGGGCGAATATCCATATGTAATTCGCAACAGGCACAAATACGGTTGGCCGCATCTCCGCCGTTGATATGACCGAAGTTCATGGTTGGATAGGGCACGGCAAAGGCGGGATTGTGGTAGCGCTCCTGCAGTGTCTTGCGTAATGTCATCAGATGCCCGATGGACTCATGCATCAGATCGATGGCATTCACGCCACGAGCCGGGTCGCTTGAATGACCAGACTGACCCACGATGCGGATCGCATTGGAAATATGGCCTTTATGGGCACGTACTGGTTGCAGAGATGTCGGCTCGCCAATAATGGCAAAGTCTGGGCGGATTTTGCTCGAGGCGGCAAAATAACGGGCCCCGGCCATGGTGGTTTCTTCATCTGCCGTAGCCAGAATATACAGCGGCTTAGTCAGTTTTCCGGGGTCAATATCGCGTACTGTATCGAGCACAAAGGCAAAGAAGCCTTTCATATCGGCAGTACCCAGCCCATAAAGCTTGTTGTCGTGTTCGGTTAAGGTAAAGGGGTCGCGTGTCCAGCGGCCCTGGTCATAGGGTACGGTGTCGGTATGACCGGCCAGCAGCAACCCACCGGGGCCTTCCCCCATACTTGCCAACAGGTTGAACTTGTTGCGGGTGTCTGGCACCGGTTGTACATCGACACGGAAACCCAGATCGCTAAACCAACTGGCCAGTAAGTTGATTAATGTTTCATTACTCTGATCCAGGTCAGCATCGGTGGCACTGATCGATTCTGTGCTTATCAGTGCCCGGTACAACTCAATAAATGAGGGTAATTTCATCTTCACTGTTGACAGCCTTTGGTTAGGGTAGTATCAATATTCATGCATTTATTCTGAATAAAAATACATTAAATAAGAGCGTAAAGGAAACGACGCCTGGATGTTGTTCAAAACATCAACGCTCAACCATCGGGGTGACCGGCACAATTATGCGCTTAAACCCTGCGACCAGAGTCACCCATGACTCTTACTGTTAGCCAAGAAGGTGAAAGGCCACATGTTGAATACGCTGATTGTTGGTGCCAGCGGTTATGCCGGAGCGGAGCTTACGGCTTACCTGAATCGTCATCCACATATGAACATAACCGCTTTAGCGGTTTCAGCGCAAAGTGCAGATGCAGGAAAATTACTTTCTGACCTGCATCCTCAATTAAAAGGTATCGTTGACCTGCCATTGCAACCCCTGGTTGACCCTGCCGCTGCCGCAAAAGACATTGATGTGGTTTTCCTGGCTACCGCCCATGAGGTGAGCCATGACATCGCCCCCATCTTTCTGGCGGCAGGGTGCGTGGTGTTCGATCTCTCCGGTGCATTCCGTGTACAGGATCGCCAATTCTATAGTCAATATTATGGTTTTCAACACCAGCATGAACAGTGGCTGTCTCAGGCAGTTTACGGTCTGGCGGAGTGGCAGGGTGAAAAACTCAAACAGGCACAGCTGATTGCAGTACCTGGCTGCTACCCGACCGCAGCACAATTGGCCTTAAAACCGCTCATTGATAAACAACTGCTGGATCTGACGCAATGGCCGGTGATCAATGCCGTCAGCGGCGTGAGCGGTGCGGGCCGTAAAGCCAGTGTCGCCACCAGTTTCTGCGAAGTGAGCCTTCAGCCTTATGGCCTGTTTAACCATCGTCATCAGCCAGAGATAGCAACTCATCTCGGGGTGCCGGTGATCTTTACCCCCCATTTAGGGAGTTTCCCGCGCGGAATTTTGGCCACCATCACCTGCCGCTTGAAAGCCGGTGTCACCGCACAAGATGTGGCAGCGGTTTACCATGGGGCCTACGACGATAAACCGCTGGTACGGTTGTATGACCAAGGCATGCCAGCGCTGAAATCTGTGGTGGGGCTACCGTTCTGTGATATTGGTTTTGCTGTTCAGGGTGAGCATCTGATTACCGTGGCAGCAGAGGATAACCTGTTGAAAGGGGCTGCGGCGCAGGCGGTGCAGTGCCTGAATATCCGTTTTGGGTTCCCGGAAACCCAGTCATTAATCTAATATTTACCCCATAGGCGTTCAGTTGTCGCCAAGTCGCCACGTTAACCGTGGCGCCGAAATTTTGACGGCAGTGACACCGCGTGGCAACTTGTAAGAGAGAGTATAAGCGTGAGTACACAGCAATGAATCCATTGATTATCAAATTAGGTGGTGTGCTATTAGACAGTGAAGAAGCGCTGGAGCGTTTGTTTACTGCGCTGGATACCTACCGTCAGGAGCATCAGCGCCCGCTGGTGATTGTCCATGGCGGTGGTTGCCTGGTGGACGAGCTAATGAAACAGCTCTCTTTGCCGGTGGTGAAGAAGAACGGTTTGCGCGTTACACCGGCTGAACAAATCGATATTATTACCGGTGCGCTGGCGGGTACTGCCAACAAAACCCTGCTGGCATGGGCGCTGAAGCACAAAATCAACGCTGTGGGTTTGAGCCTGGCAGACGGTGGCAGTGTGGCGGTTACGCAGTTGGATCCTGAGTTGGGCCATGTGGGGCAAGCGTTACCGGGTTCGCCGGTGCTGCTCAATATGTTGCTCACGGCGGGTTACCTGCCAGTGATCAGCTCTATCGGTATTACTGCCCAAGGCCAACTGATGAATGTGAACGCTGATCAGGCGGCGACCGCTCTGGCAGCCACGCTAGGGGCTGATTTAATCCTGCTGTCAGATGTCAGTGGCATTCTTGATGGTAAAGGGCAGCGCATCGCAGAAATGACGGCGCAAAAAGCTGAACAACTGATTGATGAAGGCATTATCACCGATGGCATGGTGGTGAAGGTCAATGCGGCTCTGGATGCGGCACGAACACTTGGCCGCCCTGTGGATATCGCTAGTTGGCGCAATGCTGAACAACTTCCAGCTTTGTTTAATGGTGTGTCGATTGGCACCCGGATCCTCGCTTAAATTTAGAATTGAAAGGGAATAACACAATGCAAAACCAAGGTATCAAGAAAATTGTTCTGGCGTACTCCGGTGGTCTGGATACTTCAGCGATCATTCCATGGCTGAAAGAGAACTACGGTGGTTGTGAAGTGATCGCTTTTGTGGCGGATATTGGCCAGGAGCGTGGTGATCTGGAAGGTGTTGAGCAGAAAGCGTTACAGTCTGGTGCTTCAGCGTGCTATGTAGTTGATCTGCGTGAAGAGTTTATCCGTGATTATGTTTATCCGGTATTGCAGACCGGGGCACTGTATGAGGGCAGCTATTTGCTGGGTACCTCAATGGCGCGCCCGATCATTGCTAAAGCTCAGGTCGAACTGGCGTTGAAAGTGGGTGCAGATGCGCTGTGCCATGGTGCAACCGGTAAAGGTAACGACCAGGTGCGTTTCGAAACCACCTATACCGCCTTGGCACCTCAACTGAAAGTGGTGGCACCGTGGCGTGAGTGGAACCTGCGTTCCCGTGAAGCGCTGCTGGATTATCTGAAAGAGCGTAATATCCCGACTACCGCCTCACTGGAGAAAATCTACAGTCGTGACGAAAACGCCTGGCATATCTCTACGGAAGGTGGCGTGCTGGAAAGCCCATGGAATGCTGCGAATAAGGATTGCTGGGTATGGACTGTGGACCCACAGGAGGCACCAGATCAACCGGAGCAGGTGACGGTGACGGTTGAAAAAGGTTGCGTAGTGGCGGTCAACGGTGTGGCGATGAGCCCATACAAATGTTTGGAAACCCTCAATGTAGTGGGTGCCAAACACGGTGTTGGCCGTATTGATATCGTTGAAAACCGCTTGGTGGGCATTAAATCCCGTGGTTGCTATGAAACCCCAGGTGGCACCATTATGGTGGCGGCCCTGCGTGGCATTGAGCAGTTGGTTCTGGATCGTGACAGCTTTAAGTGGCGTGAACAGCTGGGCCTGGAAATGTCCTATGTGGTTTACGATGGCCGCTGGTTTGCTCCGTTGCGTCGCTCCATTCAGGCTTCTGCACAGGCGTTAGCGGAAGAAGTGAATGGTGAAGTGGTGCTGCAACTGTATAAAGGCCAAGTCACGGCAATTCAGAAAAAATCAGCCAACAGCCTATACTCGGAAGAGTTCGCGACCTTTGGTGAAGATGAAGTTTACGATCACAGCCATGCGGGCGGTTTTATCCGTTTATTCTCTCTCTCTTCACGTATTCGCGCGTTGAACGAGAACAAACGCTAATCTGCGATGAGAAGGGCGCACCGATGGGTGGTATTCGTCACTGGTGCGCCAGGTTATAAAGAATCACATTAATAGCAATATCAGGGGCGCACAGGCTGCGCCCTTGCGCATACTTAAACAGGGGCAAGATTATGGCACTTTGGGGCGGACGGTTCAGTCAGGCGGCAGACCTGCGGTTTAAACAACTCAATGATTCTCTGCGCTTCGACTATCGCCTGGCGGAACAGGATATTGTGGGTTCCGTTGCCTGGTCAAAGGCGTTGGTGACCGTCAACGTACTGACGGCAGCAGAACAACAGCAACTTGAACAGGCACTGCAGGTGCTATTGAAGGAAGTACAGGCCGACCCTTTGGTGATCCTCAACAGCGATGCTGAAGACATTCACAGCTGGGTAGAGCAGAAGCTGATCGAGCAAGTCGGTGATCTGGGCAAGAAACTGCACACCGGCCGTAGCCGTAATGACCAGGTAGCGACGGATCTGAAACTATGGTGTAAACATCAGGTCGGTGAGTTGCATCAGGCGATTATACAATTGCAGCAAGCGCTGGTGATGACGGCGGAAGCCAACCAGGATGCCGTGATGCCGGGCTATACCCACTTGCAGCGTGCACAACCGGTGACTTTTGCCCATTGGTGCCTGGCTTATGTTGAGATGTTGGCGCGCGATGAAACTCGCCTGCAGGATTGCCTGAAACGTCTGGATGTCAGCCCATTAGGCAGTGGCGCTTTGGCCGGAACTGCCTATCCCATCGACCGTGAACAGCTTGCGGGTTGGATGGGTTTTGCTTCTGCTACCCGTAACAGCCTGGATAGTGTTTCTGACCGTGATCATGTCCTGGAGCTGCTGTCTAATGCGGCCATCAGTATGGTGCATCTGTCGCGCTTTGCTGAAGACCTGATCTTCTTTAATAGCGGTGAAGCGGCATTTGTCGAGCTTTCAGATCGTGTGACCTCGGGTTCATCCTTGATGCCACAGAAGAAAAACCCGGATGCGTTGGAGCTGATCCGTGGTAAATCTGGCCGTGTGCAAGGTGCCTTGACGGGCATGATGATGACGCTTAAAGGCTTGCCGCTGGCTTATAACAAAGACATGCAGGAAGATAAAGAAGGGCTGTTTGATGCGCTCGACACCTGGATGGACTGTTTGCAGATGGCAGCGTTAGTGCTGGATGGTATTCAGGTAAAACGCGCTCGTTGCCAGGAAGCGGCACAGCAAGGTTATGCCAATGCCACCGAGTTGGCTGATTATCTGGTTGCCAAAGGTGTGCCGTTCCGCGAAGCGCACCATATTGTTGGTGAAGCAGTGGTAGAAGCGATTCGTCAGGGGAAACCGCTGGAAGATTTGCCGCTGGCTGACCTGCAAAAATTCAGCAATGTTATTGGCGATGATGTTTATCCGATTCTGTCGCTGCAATCCTGCCTGGATAAACGAGCAGCCAAAGGTGGCGTTTCTCCTTTACAGGTTGCCAGTGCCATTAGCGAAGCTAAAAAGCGTTTGTTTTAAACTGAGTTGAGGCAGCGTATTGCTGCCTTGAGGGATTTATCCGGCAAGCCGTGCGCACAGATAGCGATTTAGACTAACGCCTTCTTCCATGGCGCTGGTGGCCAAGCGCCGGTGCTGTTCCGGCGTCAGGCGCAGTACCAGTTTGCCACTGAAATTTTTCTCTGCTAGCGCTTGCGGTGGTGTTTCGCCGTTGGTGGCCATGTCTGTTATCACCTGTGCCACTAGCTGTTCAATACCATCCAGCGCGGCGGTGCGGGTTGAAGCCAACCAAGACAGAGAAGGGAATTCTGTACATAACCCAACGTATTCGCCGTCTTCTGCTGACCAGGTGATCCGGTAAGTATAATGCTCATGTATTTCCATGTTGTTCCTCCAATCTGACTAATGCAGCTATCACCTGCCTGACTTGATAAACCTTTGCCATACCGCTGTCCGCACGTTGGATGTTAACTCGCGGATCCCCCGGCCATGGCATGCTGTAAACCTTGTGACTACCACTACTCATCCGTGGAGCGCCAAACCAACGGTTGCAGATTTTTACCAATTCATGAAATTTGATATTGGCCTGCCGTTGGCGAAGACATCTCGATGATGTTGCTAAGTTCTTTCATCCACACACCCTTATGATAATATCACTATTAGTATCACAATAAAAGTCTACGGATAAAAATGACGGCTGAATAAGCGTTCGGCAACGGCTGGGCAATTAATCTGCTGTGTATTACGCAAAAAACGCGTGGTGGGGGCCTGGTATTAAGGCGAGAGAATTCTCACCCGTGTTCTTCTTGATTTTCTCCTCGCTCTTTTGATAGTTAAAATCATTTGTTATCATTCTATTTATCGCTATTAACTATCACTCGCGGGGAAACCATGAATATTCGTGATTTGGAGTATCTGATCGCTTTGGCTGAGCACCGCCACTTCCGGCGGGCGGCGGATTCGTGCCATGTCAGCCAACCCACGTTGAGTGGGCAGATCCGTAAACTGGAAGATGAACTGGGTGTGATGCTACTTGAGCGGACCAGTCGCAAAGTGTTATTCACTCAGTCGGGGTTACTGCTGGTGGAACAGGCGCGTACTATCCTGCGGGAAGTGAAAGTGCTGAAAGAAATGGCCAGCCAGCAGGGTGAAGCGATGTCCGGGCCAATACATATTGGCTTGATCCCCACCGTGGGGCCGTATCTGTTACCACACATTATTCCGTTGTTGCATAAAACCTTTCCCAAGCTGGAAATGTATCTGCATGAAGCGCAAACCCACCAATTGCTGGCGCAACTTGATAGCGGCAAGTTGGATTGTGCCATTCTGGCGTCGGTAAAAGAGACCGAAGCATTTATCGAAGTCCCCTTATTTGATGAGCAGATGAAGTTGGCTATCTATGCTGATCACCCCTGGGCAGGGCGTGACCGTGTTGCGATGGCCGATTTGGCGGGGGAGAAACTGCTGATGCTGGAAGATGGCCACTGTTTGCGTGATCAGGCGTTAGGCTTTTGCTTTCAGGCGGGGGCAGATGAAGATACCCACTTTCGCGCTACCAGCCTAGAGACATTGCGTAATATGGTGGCGGCGGGCAGTGGCATTACCTTGTTACCCGCATTGGCGGTGCCGCGCGAGCGTGAACGTGATGGTGTTTGTTACCTGGATTGCGACCAACCGAAGTCGCAACGTACCATTGCGCTGGTGTATCGCCCGGGCTCCCCGTTACGTAGCCGCTACGAACAGTTAGCCGAGGCGATTCGCGAGCATATGCAGCACTATCTCAGCACGGTTTTAGAACAGACGATTTAAACCGTTGAGTGCGGCCACGCGATAGGCTTCAGCCATGGTGGGATAGTTGAAGGTGGTGTTAACAAAATACGCAATGGTATTACCTTCACCTTTCTGTTCCATGATGGCCTGGCCGATATGAATGATCTCTGCCGCTCGTTCGCCAAAACAGTGGATGCCGAGGATTTGTAGTGTTTCCCGGTGGAACAAGATCTTTAGGCTACCCACATTCATCCCGGCAATTTGTGCACGCGCCAAATGTTTGAATTGTGCCCGGCCGACTTCATACGGGACTTTCATGGCGGTGAGTTGTTGCTCGGTTTTCCCGACAGAGCTGATTTCAGGAATGGTGTAAATACCGGTGGGGATATCTTCGATCAAATGCCCGTGCCCTTCGCCACCAGAAATGGCTTGTGCGGCGATGCGGCCTTGATCGTAAGCGGCAGAGGCCAGGCTGGGATAACCGATGACGTCACCTACGGCGTAAATATGGGGCACTGCGGTTTGATACTGGTTATTGACCTTCAGCAGGCCACGGCTATCGGATGTTAACCCCACGTTCTCCAACTTCAGTGAGTGGGTATTGCCGGTACGGCCATTGGCGTAGAGCAGGCAATCCGCTTTCACTTTTTTGCCGGATTTGAGATGAACAACCACGCCGTTATCGGTGCCTTCGATCTGATCGAACTCTTCGTTGTGGCGGATCACCACGCCGTTATTCCAGAAGTGATAAGAAAGAGAGTCCGACATTTCCTGATCGAGAAAGGCCAGCAGGCGATCACGGGTATTGATCAGGTCCACTTTTACGTTCAATCCACGGAAAATTGAAGCGTATTCACAGCCAATCACGCCGGCACCATAGATAATGATATGGCGTGGTTCGTGGTTCAGCTCCAGAATGGAATCGCTGTCGTAAATACGGGGGTGCTTAAAATCGACGTTACTGGGGTGGTAAGGGCGTGAACCACTGGCAATGACGATATGGTCAGCGCGAAGGATATCTTGTGAGCCATCCTGATATTTTACGCTGATGGTATTAGCATCGATAAAGCAAGCATCACCGGCAAACAGTTTGCATTGGTTACGTTCGTAAAACCCTTGGCGCATGCGTGTTTGTTGGTTAATCACGTTGTCTGCGTGGTGCAAGATATCAGGAAAGGTGGCACTGAGTGTGCGGGCGTTGTTGTAAAGTGGGTTCTGGTTGAATTCGATAATGCGACTCACCGCATGGCGCAGGGCTTTGGAGGGGATGGTTCCCCAGTGAGTGCAGCCGCCACCGACGTTACTGTATCGTTCCACCACCGCTACGTGGGCACCTTGCTTCACCAGCCCCATTGCGGCACCTTCACCGCCAGGGCCTGAGCCAATAACAATGGCATCAAATTGATAGTTTTGTTGCATGTTAGCGTGACCTGTCTATACAAAAAAACAACCTTATCTTAACATTGTGAGCGGCTATCCCCAAGTTGATTCAGATTGAGTGCAGGTTGCAACTTGGGATCTAGCGGGCATAAAGCGCGTTTGTTAAATGCGCCGATGATAAATTTGCTATATTGCCAGTTCAGCAGGGTGAGATTTAGAGAATGGAAGTATTCGGATATGCATATAGGCATCAGAGCACAACAAAAAGAACGGACGCGTCGGTCGCTCATCGAGGCTGCCTTTAGCCAGCTCAGTGCCGAACGTAGTTTTGCTAGTCTAAGCCTGCGCGAGGTCTCACGAGAGGCGGGTATTGCCCCCACCTCGTTTTATCGCCATTTTCGTGATGTGGATGAGCTGGGGCTGACCATGGTGGATGAAAGCGGCCTGATGCTGCGCCAGTTAATGCGCCAGGCACGCCAGCGTATTGCCAAAGGTGGCAGCGTTATCCGCACCTCGGTGTCTACTTTTATGGAGTTTATTGGCAATAATCCTAATGCATTCCGACTATTGCTGCGTGAGCGCTCGGGGACATCGGCGGCATTCCGTGCTGCGGTGGCACGAGAAATTCAACATTTTATTGCTGAACTGGCCGATTACCTTGAGCTGGAAAACCATATGCCCCGTAGTTTTACCGAAGCACAAGCGGAAGCGATGGTTACCATTGTGTTCAGTGCCGGTGCGGAAGCGTTGGATATTGATAGTGGTCAACGGCGTCAGCTTGAAGAACGATTAGTGTTGCAATTGCGGATGATTTCAAAAGGCGCCTGTTACTGGAATCGCCGCGAACAGGAAAAAGTCTCTGTATCCCAAGATTAACAAGGTGAAAACGATGGAAAAACCAAACTGTGAGAATGGCACATTATTGCTGGCTTTAATTACTGGTTTGTCGATGAACGGCTCTTTTGCTGCACTATTTAGTTCAGTGGTGCCGTTTTCTCTCTTCCCATTGATTGCGTTAGTGCTGGCGGTGTATTGCCTGCATCAGCGCTATCTGAACCAGCCGATGTTGGAGGGGATGCCCAAACTGGCTGCCGCTTGTTTTCTGTTAGGTATTTTCGGCTACAGCACCATGATACGTGTGCAATTTCCACAGATAGGTTCCAACTTTATCCCCTCTATTCTCTGCGTAGCACTGGTATTTTGGATTGGTTTCAAACTAAAGACACGTAAAGTGCCAGAAGCAGATTAGTCGCAACGATGTTATACCTGTTACCAATGAAGCTGCAGGGGTGTTAGCTACCGTTATTCGCCTTTTCCCTGAGGTTCACCCTGCGGGGCAGCATTGTCGCGTGACTTGGCCCATTTGGGCCTCGTCCATTCGCAGTCAGCGCTGTTCAAAACACATGCATTTTTTCCTGTAACTTCATTGAACTTGTTTATATATCAACGAGTCAGTACCAGCCGATTGACTTTTTTGTTGTACAACTGATTACTCGCCTTTTTCTAATAAGACACCCGTATGTGGTGGAGCAGAAGCAGAGTGGGTTTTCGCTAGCACTGTCCGGTGCGGTGGACAGTGCAGTGAATACGACGGTCATCAACGGCAATGATGAAGATTGGGTATCTCCATTTTTGTTGGTTTAAGGCGAATTATGGTGCTATTTGTCCGCCATTAACGTCGAGGATTTGTCCGGTGATATAACCACTGCAGGCGTGTGAGGCAAAGAACAGGAATGCTGGGGCTACCTCCTCGGCGTAGCCAAAGCGGCCCATTGGGATACTCGCGGCAATTTTAGCGCGTAGCTCATCGCTCTTACCGTCGTGGAACGCAGTGTCAATTGTGCCCGGAGCGACAATGTTGAAACGAATACCATCCGCGGTGAACTCTTTTACCCAGTTACGGTGGACGTCATGTAGCCATGCTTTAGACGCGGCATAAATCCCGGCACCAATGCCACCACCTTCACGTCCGGCAATTGATCCGGTGCTGATCACGCAGCTGGTTTCCTGGCGAGCTTTGGCAGAGGCACGCAGATGAGGAATGGCAAATTTAGTCATCATCAGCGCAGAGCGGGCATTAAGATCCATCACGTGCTCATAGAATGCATCATCAATGGCTTCCAGATTGGCGCGTCCACCCAATCCCCCGGCATTATTCACCAGCACATCCAATCCCCCGAAATGCGCGACAAAGGCGTCGACCAAGCGGCTGCATTCATCGGTACGGGTAATATCGGCCTGGAAAAATACCACTTCTGCACCGTTTTGGCGCAGTTGGGTTAATGTTGCCTCCAGATCTGCCGAGGCGGAGTGGCTGTTGATGCCCACTTTGGCTCCCTGTCTGGCAAAGGCCTTAGCCGCAGCCAGACCCATGCCGGCGGTGGAGCCAGTGATTAGTACGCGCTTATTTTTCAGGTCGGTAAACATAGTTACTCCCTTGTTTTGCAGTATTAAGAAGAGGAGCTACGGCACAGGACGTAGCCAAATAGAATCATGGTGGCAGCATTGAGCAGGAACAGCAGGTGTTCCCATAATCGATTGAGAGTCAGCAACAGCATGCACAACCTTATCGCGTCCGACCGTGCTCCAATGGGTGATAGTGAAAGAGTGCAACGGGCCACAAGCCACCGAACCTAGTCTGACGTTTTGCGAATAAACACGCTAAAGAACAGCACTACGATAATTGGGGACGAGGCCAGCGTAGCGACCAGGAGTCATCAATACGAAGTACACCGCTATCACAGTAATGTTGATATCCATTATGTTGACACCCACAACGAATCTCATGAGACGATGCATTATTTGTCATTTAGTATGACTAATAAATTTTTTATAAAGCATTTTGCGATCGACTTCAAATTTTTCGCTTTTATACCCAAGTTCAATCAAGTTGCAGGGCAAAACGCAGTGTGTTTTGAACAGCGCTTGCGCTGGCCCCAACGGGCTGAGTCTGAGGGAAAAGGCGAATAACGGTAGCCAACAACCCTGCAGTTTCATTAGTGACGGGTATATATGGTTTAACTTGTGATACGCAATGAGTTATTGCACGCTTTGTTGAAGAAAAACTGCAACTAGTATGACTAAATGGTATTTTTTAATTCAAGGCGATGCAAAAAATCCGGATAAATTCAACATAATTGCCCTCGGGCGGTAATCACGGCACCCGGGTATGCTACACTGGCCCATAATTAATTCGGTAAACCCCGGTTTTGCCGTAGGATACTTACTTTTGTTCAGGTATGACAAAAGCATGAACTTCACAACGATTACGACAACACAGCGTGGCCTGGATGGGCTCATTGCCAGCGACATCGCGCGGAAGATTTTCTCCGGCCAGCTTACGCCGGGCACGGTGTTGCCTGCGGAAGTTGATCTCTGTGAACAACTTGGCGTCAGCCGTACGGCGCTGCGTGAAGCCCTGAAGTTGGTCTCCTCCAAAGGTCTGGTTGAGTCACGCCCAAAAACCGGCACCCGCGTGCGTGCTCGTACTTACTGGAACATTCTGGATGTCCAGTTGTTAGAGTGGTTAAGCGGCATGGAAGGAACGCTGGAGATGTATCAGCAGTTTCTTGAATTTCGTCGGGTGATTGAACCACACGCTACGCGTCTTGCGGCAATTAATGCCACTCGTGAGCAGTGCATTGAACTGTCTCAGACCTGGGAGGAAATGTGCCGCTTGGCGCATGATTTTGATGCCGATAAGTGGGTTGACGCCGATACCCGTTTCCATCGCATTATCTTTATGTCATCGGGTAACTGCTTCTATCAGCCGTTTGGTAACGTTCTGACCACGGTTTTTAAATGGTTTATCAGCCATTCCTCGAAAGAAGGGGGCATGTGCCTTGATGACCACGAGCGTATCTATAAGGCGATTATGGCCGGGGATGCAGAGGCGGCATTTCAAGCGTCCCTCGGTATGATGGACGCCAGTAAGCACCGCCTTTAATCAACCGACGCTAAATGTGCCATGTTCGGGGCGGTTGTCGACGACCACCCGGCAGGGCTCGCCCTGATGGAAGTGAATCAGCAGGGTGGTTTGCTCTGGCGAATGCTGTTCAATTAGCACGCTTTGTACATTCCCCCGCGCTTGGCGTGAAATCTCCCGCGATTCATCAAACTCACCATGACATTCCAGCACGTTGGCGAATACGGTGCTCTGCGCCTGGGTTCGCAGTAGCCATGCGGGTTCTTCGCGCAGGTTGAACGCGGGGTCACTAGCACCCGTTCGGGCAATAATGAGTTCACCTGATTGTGGAAGCATGCTGGTGAGGGTGTAAAAGCGGTTGTGCTGAAGCCAACTGAGTTGCAGGCTCTCAAATGCCGCAATCTGGCTGCTCGCACAGCGCCAGAGGTGCTGATAACCATGGGCAGCGCCGAGCGGTGAGCGTACGGCGGGAGCATCAAGCGGGAGGCTGCTATGGATAATTTGCCCCAGTGTATGTAGGCAATAGTCATACTGATGGTGGTTATCGCTGTGTAGGCTGAACAGATCCACCAACAGCGGGCGCTCACACTGTGCAAGCTGTAGCAATAGCACCGTGCGTTGCTGTAATACGCCGGGCCAGTAGCCTTCGAGAATAGCGCTCATTGCCTGATGTGGGGTATCTCCACGAAAAAAGTGGGTAGTGCCATAGCGTTCGGTGGCGCGTTCTTTGTCACCCCCATTCTGGCATCCTTCATCGACCACCACCGTGTTGTGGGCAACCGTTTGTTTTGCATAGCTATGATTCTCTGGCTCGTAGCGACCGCCAAACTTCGGTTCGATGTTAACCCAGCGGGCAAAGCCGTAGTCCTGCAGGATCTCAACGCCCTGAGTAAAGTAGCTCAGGTGGAGACCATCGAAATGGCCATGATTTAGCGCGCTGTGCATCCCGGCGATGTTGCCGTGTCCTCCCCACCAAAGAAGGGCCATGCTCTCATGCTCGCCCAAGGGCTGCGCACGTAGAATACCACCAGCCCCGCGCTCGCCATTCACTCCGTCGCGAATGAGTTGCGAACGGCGTGGCGGGCTGGTGTGGTTAACATCGTCGCTCAGTTCCAGCGCACCGCGGCAGAGCCAACACTGTTGCTGATATTGAGCTAGCGCCGAGAGCTGAGCCGAAGCGCCGTAGTGCTGACGGCACAGGCTGACGGCCAGTAACGCCCCTTCATCCCGTAGATTCATGGTTTTTGATGCGTCGTTTAGCGCAGGAAGTGAGCCGTCAGGAAAGGCCATATCAAACAGGGCAAGGCAGGCTCGGTGGATCAAACGTTCCCGATACTCCCAGATGTTTAGTGTGGGTTGAAAACGGTCGATGGCGGTGGCCAGCAGTAGCAGAGGACGCAGGGCGAAACGCTGATAGTAAAGCCCTTCGATATAGTAACCATCGATGGAAAACAGCTGATCAAGTTGGGCATAGAAGCCCCCGCTGACGTCGTCGCACCGCCGCCCATGCAGGGCAATTTCAACCCATTCCGGGTGGTTGGTGACGTAGCCGCAGATGGCAATGGCGGCCACTGACCACATGCCGTGGTTGTGCACAATATCGAATGTGTCGCTGTGTACGGTTAACGCCTCCTGCACCATCAGACACAACAGCTTAGACTCAATATGGGCGCGCATTTGCGGGCTTGCTGAGCCTTTGACGCAGGCCCAGGCGCTGGAGGCGTAGAGTAAAAACATATCTTCGTTGAGTGTCTGGTGGAACAGCCGTCCCGGTGGATTGCTATCGCGACTGGCGGCGCTACCGAGTGTGGGGTAGATATCGGCATAACCGCTCAGTAACGTAAGCACCCTGTCGCGATAGCGCTCATCCCCGCTCAATAGCCAGTGCAACCCTGCCAGATCCATCATCTGATAGTTGAGTTTATGCTGTGCGTGTTCTGGCCCGCCGCCTTCGCCGTGGCTGGGTATCCATAGTGGTTGCTGCAACCAGGTCGCAAGCTGTTGCTGCTGCTGGCGGAAGGTTTTGCCGGGCAGAGTATCGCGGTGTAGATGAGTCTTGAGGTCGGCAATATCGTAGTGAGAGAGAAAAGGTGAACTATCAAGCGCCATCAGACATCTCCGGCATATTTATTAGTGTGACTATTAAAATCAAAAAACAAACTAACTGTCTATGTTTAAACCAATAATATCGTATTGAGATGCTCTATAGCTCACAAAATTGAGATAATTTGTCATACTATATTGCTTGGTGTTGAGTGGCTGACTGGTAATCTTAATTCGTTGTTCCGGCCGTGTAGTTGTGTCACCGCTCATGTTTTCGGTAATCGTTGATGTATATACCAAAAATCATTCAAGTTGCCTGATAACCCGAGATACTCGGGACAATCGCACTGAGGGGCGCTCCGGCGGCTGACGCCGCTACGACCCCTTCAGCACGCTTTCCTTAATAAAAGGCTTGCTCAAGTATCTTCATTGATCACGGGTATATACCCAAGTTCAATGAAGTTGCAGGACAAAACGCAGTGCGTTTTGAACCGGGCTTGCGCGGGCCCGCAGGGTGAACCTCATGGATGAGGGGAATAACTGTAGTCAACAACCCCGCCGCTTCATTGGTGACGAGTATCTGTTCACTGCCGCACAGGCAGCTTAGAAATTAACTTCCTGGGCTGTAGGTGGCATTTTCGTAGTGTGAGGTGTTGCTCATGGTGGGAGTGTAGCAAGGCAAAGCCCGAAAATCGTGTATTGGTGAAGGGCTGGGAGCGGCGCTTTGACGGCTCAGAAGGGAGACTTGTGTCAAAACAGGGCTTACATCATCTGTTTGACGTAAAACTGCGGTCAAATCATCTGGTTGCATAGGTATGCATCAGGTTAATATTTATCAGGCGGGTTTCCGGTAGTTTTCCAGGGTGTTTACTCTCCGTTTCATCCCTTAGCTACCGGAAACGCCGCCAGAGATATTCTGGCCTGGCTGTGTGGTGTGTCTGCGTGGAACTAGTCTTATGTTAAATTCAAAGTGTGGCTATCAGGAATAACATGCGGCTGGGTGAGAGGCATTGATTGAATGAGAGGATAGCTTCAATTAGTGATTGAGTGAGAATCCCGCCATTGTTTGATCATCTCTTTCGTGACTTCTTTTTTGTAGCAGATCGGTGAATACCCTCCAGCTTTACTCCATGCGCTGCGACCGCCACAAGAGCTGCCATTTCTTGCAGTGTTAAAGGGGCATGCACACGTTCCAGGATAGGCTGCTATTGATTCATTAATGATGGACTGTTTTACCTGTTCGTCTGACACTGTTCCTTTTGCTGTGGCGATATTGTTAAAAAACAGAGACGTGACTAAAGCTGACAATAGACACAAATGTACAGTCTTAAGCATTCGAATGATCTCCTTGGAATAATCCTAGGATATTTATACGTCTTATGTATAAAAAAACAACAAATATCAGTTTTTATTATAGATGTTATGTTCAATCAGAGGGATCTGTAGGTACAAAAAGCCCCGTAGGGCTTTTTGTAAAGACTAACGAAGTGATTCTACTTCTCTTTGAAGTAGTGATTGTTTTTGCTTGGTGGGAATTTATCACCTTTGCTCACATGGCTATCATATTCAAAACCGGCATATGAGTTATCGGTATCATGATATTGACGATATGTACCTGTTTTGGGACATTCTTGCCCAGACCGATGTTTTGCCATCTGTCTTTCCTTACTTACTCGTTTGAGGGACTAAGTCCCTGGCGGTACGAAATTATGCCGCGTATTATCTATGCAATCGGGCTAATCAGTGTTTCAATCTATTAGTGAATTATTTTTATGCTTATTCGATTGCGTTCACATTTTCAGTAATGCCGATAACGGGTGTTATGGTAAATTTAGTTCTACTGATTGGAGCTATCACCGTTATTTTATTAAAAAGGAATATTAATTAATGTCATCAGAACAATTCTGCAATGAAATGATAAAAATTGCTAAGACAGTCAGCAGAGATGAATTTGATCTTGTCATATCGCGTCCTCCGTCACAGGAATCTACTGATCTGGTTGAACAAACGACAGGCATCAAAATTCCTGGTAACTTTCTAGCTTTCTCTCAGAAATACAATGGACTAAGTATTTTTGCAAAAGAGGAAATATGGCCTGAACCTGAGTTTATTGAAGTTCGTCAGGCGTGGGAGTTTCAGTCTGCGTATTCCGCTCTGTTCGATCACGGATTGGCATCGAAGTTCGATCAGTGTTTCGTATCCATTCGATCACCCGGGATGCTTTAACTTTTTCTACTGCTTTTTAACCTCTTTTTTCCTCACTTTCCACTGCCGTTTTGCTTTTACTCATCGATTCACCTTTCAGGACCAGCCTGTGGGCGTTATGCACCAGTCTGTCCAGGATGGCATCTGCTGTGGTTGGGTTCTCCATCAACCCGTGCCACTTATCCACCGGGAACTGGCTCACCACCAGGGTGCTGCTTTGCCCGTACCGGTCTTCCACTATTTCCAGCAGATCTTTACATTGCGCGTTGGTCAGTGGCTCCAGAACCAGATCGTCCAGGATAAGCACCTGCGTTTTTTGCAGCTGTTTCAGGTGTTTCAGCCAGCTGCCGTCAACTCGGCCCTGCGCCAGCATTTCCAGTAACCGACCGATACGCCAGTACTGGACGCTGTGTTTCTGTCGGCACGCCTGCTTATCCAGCGCGTTGGCTATCCAGCTTTTTCCGCACCCCGTCGGGCCGATCATCAGCAGGCTTTTCTTGTGGGTGATGTAGATACCGGGTAATGCAGCCCGATTATCGTCAGTCGTCCACTGCCGCATAGGCAGCTTAGAAATTTGACACGCTGTATTTAAACTGGCTGGCTATGTTGACTGCCGCACAACCAGTAAACAGGTGAAGCTGTCTTCTGAAAATGATATTCAGCCCCGTCTACAGGTAATAAATAAGGCAAAAAATTGTGTGATGCCGTCGAGTTCTAAGGATGAACAGGGTGCTCTGGGGCTGTTGGGGTTTCCCCTGCATCCATCACCGCCTTACTGGAGATAGTGCACGATAACATTTATACTCTTGTAAGAAATAATCTTACAAGGGGTATTTATGGCTAGAACGATTACGGTTGATGTGGGGGATGAACTCCGAGAATTTATCGATACTTCAGTAAAGTCAGGAGATTATCGAACTCAGAGCGAAGTGCTGCGTGATGCCTTACGTCTACTTCGTGAAAAGCAGGCTGAATCTCGTCTGCAGATACTTCGCGATCTTTTGGCTGAAGGCGTCAGCAGTGGTGCCCCTGTCACATGGGATAAAGAGGCCTTTTTGCAGCATATGAAAGCGAAGACTAACGCCCATGAAAGTGATTAAGCTGACGCCAAAGGCCAGCGAGGATTTAGAAACCATATGGCTATATAGCCGTGAACAATTTGGTTCTGCTAAAGCAGACGACTATATTTATCGGTTTTCTGACATTTTCGATGTCTTGGCGACGCACGATATTGGTGTGGCAAGACCGGAACTTGGTAAAGGGATTTACTCATTGCCTGTTGAACGGCATGTGATCTTTTTTATTCCTACCGCGTCTGTTATTAGCGTGATCAGAATTCTTAACCAGTCCCAAGACGCTACGCGTCATCTTTCCTGGCACTAAAGATCATGGGGGATTTTTGGTAGACCGCCTAATAGTGGTAGTCAGACAGAAAAAATCAAACCGGCGTTGACTGTTCGGGGTAATCCTCCCATTTTTAGCCGAAGTTAAAAGTAGAAGTTATGTGGCCATTAATGGTGGTTTTCTACCATTGGCTTTATGTGGTCGTTCATGATTCTTAGATTCAACTACCAAGTGCGTAACTTGCGACAGCTGAGAAGGAAAGGTTAGCTGCTGGTAAGCTCACCTTTTGCTCTCCAGCAAGAGATGCACAAAATGAGACAATATCGACAGCTGACCAAGGGTCAACGATGCCAGATCGAAGCACTAAAGAAAAGCAGTTGCTCGTAAAGTCGTATCGCTAAACTGCTAAGCCTCAGTCAATCCACTGTTTCCAGAGAGCTCAAGAGAAAAACAGGATTGAGCGGATTGTAGTGGTCAAGAAAAATTGGTCACCGAGTTGCGAGCACACCCATAAATTGCTGCTCTGATTCATTGGGCGTCAGGCCACTATTTGCCTTCAATGCGTTCTAGCATCACACCCGCTTCCATATGGTGGGTGTAAGGGAACTGATCAAACAGTGCCAGGCGGGTAATTTTGTGTGTGGCTTGCAACGTGTCGAGGTTGGCACACAGTGTTTCCGGGTTGCAGGAGATATAAAGGATGCGAGGGTAGGCTTGTACCATCTTTATTGTTTCAGCATCTAACCCACTACGCGGAGGATCGACGAAAATCGTCTCGCAGTGGTAACTGCTCAAATCGATCCCCTTTAACCGGTTGAACTCGCGTACTCCCTGCATCGCTTGGGTGAAATCTTCGGCGGCCATACGGATAATCTGTACGTTGTCGATATGATTGGCAGCGATGTTGTATTGCGCTGCAGCCACCGACGGTTTAGCGATCTCAGTGGCCAACACCCGTTCGAAGTTGCGCGCCAGTGCCAGTGAGAAGTTACCGTTACCGCAATACAGTTCCAGTAGGTCGCCTTTGGAATCCTGAGTCACATCTAGCGCCCATTCCAACATTTGCACGTTGATCGCCGCATTGGGCTGAGTGAAGCTGTTTTCCACCTGCCGATAAATCATATTACGACCGCCAACGGGCAGGACTTCATCAATATAATCCTGATCCAGTACCACCTTCATTTTTGAGGCTCGGCCAATGAGTTGGAGGTCGAACCCCTGTGCACGTAAGGTATCACGCAATGCTGAGGCCGCTTGCTGCCACTGCTCGTCTAATTTGCGGTGGTACAGTAAAGAGGCAATGATTTTCCCGCTCTGGGTAGAGAGATAATCAATTTGGAATAATTTATGGCGCAGCACCGGGTTGGGCTTGAGTGCTGCCATTAACGCGCTCATCAGGCGGTTGATCAGCTCACTGGCCGCAGGGAAAGAATCTACACGAATGCGTTGTTTGGTCTGCTGATCAAACATGATGTGATACATATCTTCTTCATCATGCCAGATACGGAACTCTGCCCGCATGCGATAGTGGCTGACTGGCGAGCGAAACACTTCCGGCTCGGGTGCCATAAACGGAGACATCATGGTCTTCAGGCGGGCAGTTTTTTCTGCCAGTTGATCATCATAGCGTTCAGTGGGCAAAGTCTCGGGTGTCATGGTTCATTCTCGTCAGGCTAATTGGAACAGCGGCGATTGTAGGGCATCGTTCGATGAAGTCCAACTTTGCCGATGCTAATTCGAAACACAATTGGCAATCTAGACATCCATTTTTATTGGCGGTAGCATGAGCGTCCGGTCTCAAGCAGCGAGTGAAAAGGGAATCCAGTGCAAATCTGGAGCTGACGCGCAGCGGTATGGGGAAGTCACGGCGATAGCGTTTTAATCTTGAGTTGATACTCGGGTTTATTCAAGGTGCAGATAGCGGCAATAGTGTAACAAGTCCGCCAGCATAACGGCTCTGCAGCCTAAAAAACCAAGGGTATATCAGGTTTAAACAACATAGACACTGTCCACTGCTGGATGGGAAGTCATCGCCCGGTGCGGGTTGCTAATGGCAATCAGCAAATCCCAAGCCCGAAAACCTGCCGGTGTACGTCGCAATATCCATAGCTGTCGCGATTATCGGCCGTGGCTCTGCGGCATCCGCCAATGATAAGTTTGGATGCTTTTCGTAATGACAATGATAAAAAATGTACTGCTGGTGGTGGTTTCCTCCACAACAGCACTTTCAGCATGGGCGCAAGACAACACCGTAACCAATGATAGCGACAACCTGGTGGTGACAGCCAATCGCTTTCCTCAGCCAGTTTCCTCCGTGTTAGCTCCCACCTCTGTTGTGACCCGTAATGATATTGAGCGTTGGCAGGCTAAAAGCCTGGTTGATGTTATGCGCCGCTTGCCAGGGGTGGATATCGCGCAAAATGGTGGGATGGGGCAGAGCTCCGCACTATTTATCCGTGGTACAGAATCACGGCATGTCCTGCTATTGATTAATGGTGTCCGCTTGAACCAGGCAGGGATCAGTGGTTCTTCTGACCTGAGCCAAATTCCCATTTCACTGGTACAGAGAGTGGAGTTTATCCGTGGCTCCCGCTCGGCAGTCTATGGCTCAGACGCGATTGGTGGGGTGGTCAACATTATCACCACCCGTGAAAAGAATGGTTCTGCCCTTTCGGCTGGCATCGGCTCCAATGGTTTTCAGGCTTATGACGGCGCGACCCAGCAGCAATTGGGTGACAAAACTATCGCCACCATGGCGGGTAATTACACCTATAGCAAAGGTTATGATGTGGTCGCCGGTCTGCCGGACAGCTTTGGTAACCCGGCACAACCGGATCGTGATGGTTTTATGAGCAAGTCGCTGTATGGTGAGCTGCAACATCAATTCAGTGGGCAACTGCAGGGGTTTGTGCGCGGCTATGGTTACGATAACCGCACGTCCTATGATGGTTTCTATAGCTTTAACGACCCGGTAAATTTTGATGCATTACCGGATACCCGCCAGCTATACAGCCAGTCTTGGGACAGTGGCTTACGCTATCACCAAGGTATTTATGCCACGCAATTGACGGCCAGCTATAGCCATAGCAAAGATTATAATTATGACCCGAAATATGGTCGTTATTCCGCTTCGTCTACGCTGGATGACACCACGCAATATAATCTTCAGTGGGGCAACAACGTCAAGGTTGGGCAAGGTAGCATCAGCACTGGGGTCGATTGGCAGGAGCAAAAGCTGGAACCCGGTACGGCTTATATCACTGATAGCAAAAGTCGGCGCAATACGGGTTTGTATCTAACAGCTCAGCAGCAAATTGATACGGTGATTTTGGAAGGCGCGCTACGTGGCGATGATAGCTCGCAGTTTGGTTGGCACAATACTTGGCAAGCCAGTACTTCATGGGAGTTTATTGAAGGTTATCGAGCCATTATCTCTTACGGCACAGCATTCAAAGGGCCAAATTTGGGCCAGCTTTACGGCGGTACTTGGGGCAACCCGGACCTGAAGCCAGAAGAAAGCAAACAGTGGGAAGGCGGTTTTGAAGGCTTGACCGGTCCGGTAAGCTGGCGGGTAACGGGATATCAGAACGATATCGATAACCTGATCGACTACGCTCAAAAAGGGGGTGAGTTTGCTTATTACAATGTGGATCAGGCGAAGATTAAAGGGGTTGAAGCCACGGCGTCATTTGACACCGGCCCGCTGACTCATCAACTTTCTTATGATTATGTCGATCCGCGCAATCGCAAAACTAATGAGACACTGCTGCGTCGCTCCAAACAACTGGTAAAATATGAATTGGATTGGCAGGTTTATGATTTTGATTGGGCGGTCACTTATCAATACTTAGGAGAGCGGTATGATAAGAACTATAACGTCTATCCTAACCAGAGCGTCAAACTGGGGGGTGTCAGTCTATGGGATGTTGCTGTCTCATATCCGGTCACCTCACATCTGACAGTTCGTGGTAGAATCGCCAACCTGTTTGATAAAGAGTATGAGACGGCATATGGCTACGCAACACCAGGAAGAGAATACCACCTCACTGGAAGCTATACCTTCTAACACCACTGCGATCTCCCGCCCCTCGGTATTGATCTTTGATTCCGGTGTCGGCGGGCTGTCTGTGTATCAAGAGGTTCGGCAATTGCTGCCGGATCTCCACTATATATATGCCTTTGATAATGTCGCTTTCCCCTATGGTGAAAAATCCGAAGAATTTATCATTGAGCGTGTGCTGGAAATCGTCAGTGCGGTTCAGCAACACCACCCCTTGGCTCTCGTTATCATCGCTTGTAATACTGCCAGTACCGTTTCTTTACCTGCGCTGCGAGAGAGCTTCACCTTCCCGGTGGTGGGGGTCGTTCCTGCCATCAAACCAGCGGTTAAGCTCACAGCTAACGGTGTCGTCGGTTTATTAGCAACTCGTGGCACGGTTCAGCGCACTTATACGCGCGAATTGATTGAGCGTTTCGCCAAGGATTGCAAAATCGAATTGTTGGGTTCCTCAGAACTGGTTGAACTCGCCGAGGCCAAGTTACACGGTGAACCAGTACCTATGGCGACACTAAAGAAAATACTACAGCCGTGGTTGAGCATGCGTGAGCCACCTGACACGGTAGTACTGGGGTGTACCCATTTCCCGTTGTTGGCTGAGGAACTGACGCAGGTATTACCTGAAGGGACGCGATTAGTGGATTCCGGGGCGGCGATTGCGCGTCGGGCTGCTTGGCTGATCGCTACCCAAGAGAATCTGATCTCAACTCAGGAAGAGAACCTTGCGTATTGTATGACATTCAATCAGGCTACTGATGCTATATCGCCCGTATTGCAGGAATATGGCTTCAACTCGTTGAAAAAGTTGCCACTTTAGATGGCTTTTGATTAAACATTAGACGGTTGAACAAAAAATTGAATTTAGGGGTTGCGGCGAACTGAGAACTCCCTATAATGCGCCTCCACTGCTCGGGAACAACGGCTGACAAGTCGCCTAGGCAGGAAGAAGCAACCCGGTGAAAACACTGTCTCTTGTAGAGAAAAAGGTTGACTCTTTAGCGGGAAAGCGTATTATCTGCCTCCCGCGTTACCGGAAGTTTTGGTAACCACGCTCTTTAACAATTTATCAGACAATCTGTGTGGGCACTCACAAAGACGATATCCAGTTGCTTCGGCAACAAAAAAATATCAAGTCTTAAAGAGTGACTCATGTAAGTAAAATTCATGCAGTAATCTTTGAGCATCGCTATTAACTTAGCAAATCAAGCTTTTAATTGAAGAGTTTGATCATGGCTCAGATTGAACGCTGGCGGCAGGCTTAACACATGCAAGTCGAGCGGTAGCACAGGGGAGCTTGCTCCCTGGGTGACGAGCGGCGGACGGGTGAGTAATGTCTGGGAAACTGCCTGATGGAGGGGGATAACTACTGGAAACGGTAGCTAATACCGCATAACGTCGCAAGACCAAAGTGGGGGACCTTCGGGCCTCACACCATCGGATGTGCCCAGATGGGATTAGCTAGTAGGTGGGGTAATGGCTCACCTAGGCGACGATCCCTAGCTGGTCTGAGAGGATGACCAGCCACACTGGAACTGAGACACGGTCCAGACTCCTACGGGAGGCAGCAGTGGGGAATATTGCACAATGGGCGCAAGCCTGATGCAGCCATGCCGCGTGTGTGAAGAAGGCCTTAGGGTTGTAAAGCACTTTCAGCGAGGAGGAAGGGTGATGTGTTAATAGCGCATCACATTGACGTTACTCGCAGAAGAAGCACCGGCTAACTCCGTGCCAGCAGCCGCGGTAATACGGAGGGTGCAAGCGTTAATCGGAATTACTGGGCGTAAAGCGCACGCAGGCGGTTTGTTAAGTCAGATGTGAAATCCCCGAGCTTAACTTGGGAACTGCATTTGAAACTGGCAAGCTAGAGTCTTGTAGAGGGGGGTAGAATTCCAGGTGTAGCGGTGAAATGCGTAGAGATCTGGAGGAATACCGGTGGCGAAGGCGGCCCCCTGGACAAAGACTGACGCTCAGGTGCGAAAGCGTGGGGAGCAAACAGGATTAGATACCCTGGTAGTCCACGCTGTAAACGATGTCGATTTGGAGGTTGTGCCCTTGAGGCGTGGCTTCCGGAGCTAACGCGTTAAATCGACCGCCTGGGGAGTACGGCCGCAAGGTTAAAACTCAAATGAATTGACGGGGGCCCGCACAAGCGGTGGAGCATGTGGTTTAATTCGATGCAACGCGAAGAACCTTACCTACTCTTGACATCCACGGAACTTGGTAGAGATACCTTGGTGCCTTCGGGAACCGTGAGACAGGTGCTGCATGGCTGTCGTCAGCTCGTGTTGTGAAATGTTGGGTTAAGTCCCGCAACGAGCGCAACCCTTATCCTTTGTTGCCAGCGATTCGGTCGGGAACTCAAAGGAGACTGCCGGTGATAAACCGGAGGAAGGTGGGGATGACGTCAAGTCATCATGGCCCTTACGAGTAGGGCTACACACGTGCTACAATGGCGTATACAAAGAGAAGCGACCTCGCGAGAGCAAGCGGACCTCATAAAGTACGTCGTAGTCCGGATTGGAGTCTGCAACTCGACTCCATGAAGTCGGAATCGCTAGTAATCGTAGATCAGAATGCTACGGTGAATACGTTCCCGGGCCTTGTACACACCGCCCGTCACACCATGGGAGTGGGTTGCAAAAGAAGTAGGTAGCTTAACCTTCGGGAGGGCGCTTACCACTTTGTGATTCATGACTGGGGTGAAGTCGTAACAAGGTAACCGTAGGGGAACCTGCGGTTGGATCACCTCCTTACCTAAAGATATTGCTTCGCGTGAAGTGCTCACACAGATTGTCTGATGAACAGTAATGAGCAAAAGCGTCATAAAAGTACGGTGTCGTGTCCCCTTCGTCTAGAGGCCTAGGACACCGCCCTTTCACGGCGGTAACAGGGGTTCGAATCCCCTAGGGGACGCCAACTGCTTCCGACCATCCCGGTGAAAGCGGCGGTCTTCAGTATCTGACGATACTTCTTATCTTAAAGATGATTCTGTGGAGTCATGTTTAAGATATTGCTCTTTAACAATCTGGAACAAGCTGAAAATTGAAACTTCAGCGCATCAATGAGTTAACTGACATTGATGACGTTGAAAGAGTCTCTCAAATAATCACAGCACAAAGTGACCTGTCGTTAGACAGCAAGACACTTTCGGGTTGTGAGGTTAAGCGACTAAGCGTACACGGTGGATGCCTAGGCAGTCAGAGGCGATGAAGGGCGTGCTAATCTGCGAAAAGTGTCGGTAAGGTGATATGAACCGTTACAACCGACAATACCCGAATGGGGAAACCCAGTGCAATTCGTTGCACTATCCTGTCATGAATACATAGTGGCAGGAGGCGAACCGGGGGAACTGAAACATCTCAGTACCCCGAGGAAAAGAAATCAACCGAGATTCCCCTAGTAGCGGCGAGCGAACGGGGAAGAGCCCAGAACCTGAATCAGTTTGTGTGTCAGTGGAAGCGTCTGGAAAGTCGCACAGTAAAGGGTGATAGTCCCGTACACGAAGATGCACAGATTGTGAGTTCGATGAGTAGGGCGGGACACGTGTTATCCTGTCTGAATATGGGGGGACCATCCTCCAAGGCTAAATACTCCTGACTGACCGATAGTGAACCAGTACCGTGAGGGAAAGGCGAAAAGAACCCCGGCGAGGGGAGTGAAATAGAACCTGAAACCGTGTACGTACAAGCAGTGGGAGCCTACTTGTTAGGTGACTGCGTACCTTTTGTATAATGGGTCAGCGACTTATATTTTGTAGCAAGGTTAACCGAATAGGGGAGCCGTAGGGAAACCGAGTCTTAACTGGGCGAATAGTTGCAAGGTATAGACCCGAAACCCGGTGATCTAGCCATGGGCAGGTTGAAGGTTGGGTAACACTAACTGGAGGACCGAACCGACTAATGTTGAAAAATTAGCGGATGACTTGTGGCTGGGGGTGAAAGGCCAATCAAACCGGGAGATAGCTGGTTCTCCCCGAAAGCTATTTAGGTAGCGCCTCGTGAATTCATCTTCGGGGGTAGAGCACTGTTTCGGCTAGGGGGCCATCCCGGCTTACCAACCCGATGCAAACTGCGAATACCGAAGAATGTTATCACGGGAGACACACGGCGGGTGCTAACGTCCGTCGTGAAGAGGGAAACAACCCAGACCGCCAGCTAAGGTCCCAAAGTCATGGTTAAGTGGGAAACGATGTGGGAAGGCACAGACAGCCAGGATGTTGGCTTAGAAGCAGCCATCATTTAAAGAAAGCGTAATAGCTCACTGGTCGAGTCGGCCTGCGCGGAAGATGTAACGGGGCTAAACCATGCACCGAAGCTGCGGCAGCGACGCTTAGGCGTTGTTGGGTAGGGGAGCGTTCTGTAAGCCTGCGAAGGTGACCTGTGAGGGTTGCTGGAGGTATCAGAAGTGCGAATGCTGACATAAGTAACGATAAAGCGGGTGAAAAGCCCGCTCGCCGGAAGACCAAGGGTTCCTGTCCAACGTTAATCGGGGCAGGGTGAGTCGACCCCTAAGGCGAGGCTGAAAAGCGTAGTCGATGGGAAACAGGTTAATATTCCTGTACTGGGTGTTACTGCGAAGGGGGGACGGAGAAGGCTAGGCTATCCGGGCGACGGTTGTCCCGGTTCAAGTGTGTAGGGGGGTAGACCAGGCAAATCCGGTTTACTATCAACCCTGAGGCACGATGACGAGTCTCTACGGAGATGAAGTAGTTGATGCCCTGCTTCCAGGAAAAGCCTCTAAGCATCAGGTAACATTTAATCGTACCCCAAACCGACACAGGTGGTCAGGTAGAGAATACTCAGGCGCTTGAGAGAACTCGGGTGAAGGAACTAGGCAAAATGGTGCCGTAACTTCGGGAGAAGGCACGCTGGCGTTAGGTGAAGGGATTTACTCCTGGAGCTGAAGCCAGTCGCAGATACCAGCTGGCTGCAACTGTTTAATAAAAACACAGCACTGTGCAAACACGAAAGTGGACGTATACGGTGTGACGCCTGCCCGGTGCTGGAAGGTTAATTGATGGGGTTAGCGGCAACGCGAAGCTCTTGATCGAAGCCCCAGTAAACGGCGGCCGTAACTATAACGGTCCTAAGGTAGCGAAATTCCTTGTCGGGTAAGTTCCGACCTGCACGAATGGCGTAATGATGGCCAGGCTGTCTCCACCCGAGACTCAGTGAAATTGAACTCGCTGTGAAGATGCAGTGTACCCGCGGCAAGACGGAAAGACCCCGTGAACCTTTACTATAGCTTGACACTGAACATTGAGCCTTGATGTGTAGGATAGGTGGGAGGCTTTGAAGTGTGGACGCCAGTCTGCATGGAGCCAACCTTGAAATACCACCCTTTAATGTTTGATGTTCTAACTCGGCCCCATAATCTGGGGTGAGGACAGTGTCTGGTGGGTAGTTTGACTGGGGCGGTCTCCTCCCAAAGAGTAACGGAGGAGCACGAAGGTTGGCTAATCACGGTCGGACATCGTGAGGTTAGTGCAAAGGCATAAGCCAGCTTGACTGTGAGAGTGACGGCTCGAGCAGGTACGAAAGTAGGTCTTAGTGATCCGGTGGTTCTGAATGGAAGGGCCATCGCTCAACGGATAAAAGGTACTCCGGGGATAACAGGCTGATACCGCCCAAGAGTTCATATCGACGGCGGTGTTTGGCACCTCGATGTCGGCTCATCACATCCTGGGGCTGAAGTAGGTCCCAAGGGTATGGCTGTTCGCCATTTAAAGTGGTACGCGAGCTGGGTTTAGAACGTCGTGAGACAGTTCGGTCCCTATCTGCCGTGGGCGTTGGAAGATTGAGAGGGTTTGCTCCTAGTACGAGAGGACCGGAGTGAACGCACCCCTGGTGTTCGGGTTGTCATGCCAATGGCACTGCCCGGTAGCTAAGTGCGGAAAAGATAAGCGCTGAAAGCATCTAAGCGCGAAACTTGCCTCGAGATGAGTCTTCCCTGGGCCTTTAAGGTCCCTGAAGGAACGTTTAAGACTAAGACGTTGATAGGCTGGGTGTGTAAGTGCAGCGATGTATTGAGCTAACCAGTACTAATGAACCGTGAGGCTTAACCTTACAACACCAAAGGTGTTTTGGTTCTGGATATCAGGCATCCGATGCCAGATATCAGACAACACAGTGGGTGTGGATTTTGAGAGACAGAGTTTCAGCTTGTGACAGAGAATTTAAGTATTCGTTAGATTTTGGGGTAATCAGCCGGTCATGTTTTTTCTGACCTCTGGATCCTGAGCTCTGACAAAAGAATTTGCCTGGCGGCCTTAGCGCGGTGGTCCCACCTGATCCCATGCCGAACTCAGAAGTGAAACGCCGTAGCGCCGATGGTAGTGTGGGGTCTCCCCATGTGAGAGTAGGACACTGCCAGGCATCCAAATAACGTTATCAGGGTGACATCTGATAATGAGCAAGACTGTAAAATTGCAGTTTTGCCTGCATCAAGCGATAAGCGATGCAACGTGAAAGAATCGGTGGAGCGGTAGTTCAGTTGGTTAGAATACCTGCCTGTCACGCAGGGGGTCGCGGGTTCGAGCCCCGTCCGTTCCGCCACCCTTATTTAGGGGCGTAGTTCAATTGGTAGAGCACCGGTCTCCAAAACCGGGTGTTGGGAGTTCGAGTCTCTCCGCCCCTGCCATAAATTTAAAACCCTTTGCTTAGGCAAAGGGTTTTTTTTTTATCTCTCTTTTCAGCGATGGATAAAGAGATAAGCGGCTTTTTAGCGAGTCGTTTTTGAAATCCTGAGAGCAACAGATTCCCGCCACCATCCAACTCCCCGCTACCATACAACTCTTGCCACCATCCAAGCTATAAGGGAACACTTAGTCATTTGATTTATCGATGATCTATTGGAAGAACTCAAGCAGTGTTCAAATTAGAACCATCATCCTTGAATTCCCTTATTGTCTTGAATCACCTTATAGTGTTGCTACTTTACCGCATGCATGTTGCTTATCTGCCAACTTATTCCCTCAGTTGTTTGACCTTGTAAACAGTTGTTTGACCTTGTAAACGCCACCAGATGGCATATTTACCGCCTACTCAGCATTTGAATGAGCTTGGGTATCGCTGGCACTGTTTAAGGGTATTTCCAGTAGCTGAGAGATTAATGGCCGCTGATCACTGTTTTGCAGCCAGACGGCGTACAACGGACGAATAACCGGTGGGACCTCGGCAATCGCGATCAATTGTGGGTACTCTTGTTCCCACTGACTGGGAAGGAAAGCGCATCCCCCTGTGGTCTGCAGTAATTGGTAAGCCAAGTGTGCTGACGTGGTGGTAAGTACCGGCATATTATCGCCCTCCAGCATGTGACTTTGTTGCTGGTGAAAATCGGCTCCCCATTCCAGCTTGATGTAGGGCATCGGGGTTTGCTTGTTGTGTAATGCCGATGAAAATAGACGTAACGAGAAGTTCCCCATTAACTGGCTTGCCAACTCATCCATTTTTGGCGGTTCGGTGGTGATCAGTAAGTCGAGTTGCCTTTCATGGAGTTGTTTTACCAGTGAGTCGCGTAACGCTATCCTGGCTTCAAGCTGTAGGGCTTCACGCTGCTGGTAGAGTGATTGTAACCAAGGGGTCAAGCAGGCCTCCCAGAGCGCTGCTGTCGCACCTATTGACAGTTCAGTGTGCTGTAGCGATCTAACGACCTCTTTTTTTGCCAGTTGCCAGGTGTTCATCAGGTCTTCTGCGTAGGGTAACAATCGTTCCCCGGCGGGCGTCAGACGGATGTTATTACGGTGTCGGGTAAATAAATTCGTACCTAATTGATTTTCAAGCTGGCGGATACGAAAGCTTACCGCAGATTGCGTTAAGTATAGGGATTCCGCTGCTCGGCCAAAGTGACGCGTTCTACTGACCTCCAGAAAGGTTTTCAGTAATTCGGTATCCACACCCATCTCCAATTTTTTTTGTCGTTAAGATTTAAATGTTTTGTTTTACACAGTCTCAAGCCTATCTAATACTCCGCGCCATAAGTAGCAAGGCTATAAGAGAATTAGGAGCGTGTCAGATGGCGGATAGCTTCATCACGAACAATCGTTTTTTTGATAATAAACACTATCCTCGCGGGTTTTCCCGTCACGGCGATTTCACCATTAAAGAAGCGCAATTGCTAGAGCGCTTTGGGTATGCGTTCAATGAGTTGGATTCTGGTAAACGCCAGCCAGCGACCGAAGAGGAACAGCAGTTCGTTGCTGTGTGTCTTGGCGAGCGTGAACCGGTGACGGAACAAGAAAAAGTATGGTCGAAATATCTGGCGCGTATTCGCCGCCCGAAAAAATTCCATACCCTGTCTGGTGGCAAACCACAGGCTGATGCGGTAGAAGACTACACTGAAAGCGACGATTAATCATCATGGGGCCCTCGGCCCCATTTTTACGCCAGGCTACGGTGCAATTGTAGCAACAGGCGATCCATTCTGCGGTAGCTCAGCGCTTCACTGAGGTGGCGTTTATCGATATCTTTTTCCCCTGCCAAATCTGCCAGCGTGCGAGCCACTTTCAATATTCGATGCCAGGCACGAACCGATAATCCCAGTTTATTTAGCGTTTTTTCCAAAAACTCTGCATCTGCGGTGAGTAAATGACAATCGCGGTCTATTTCACGATTATTCAATAACGCGTTTACTTTCCCTGCCCGCTCCAGTTGGCGCTCGCGTGCTTGTAATACTCGCTGGCGGACCTGCAGGCTGCTTTCCCCAGCATGGCGCTGCTTACCGAGCATACCTGGCGGTAATAGTGGTACTTCAATGGATAAATCAAATCGATCAAGAAAGGGGCCTGAGAGCCGCCCGAGGTAACGTAAGATCTGTTGTGGGGGTGTGCGGTTATGAACGCCTTGGTAGTGCCCGGTTGGGCTGGGGTTCATTGCGGCAATCAATTGTACCCTGGCAGGGAACCGCACTTTGGCCGCAGCACGTGAAATTATAATTTCACCGGATTCCAGGGGTTCACGCAATGCATCCAGTACCCGGCGTTCGAATTCCGGTAACTCATCAAGAAATAGCACGCCATTATGGGCCAGCGATATCTCTCCGGGTCGTGGTAACGTTCCGCCACCAACCAATGCGGCCATTGATGCGCTGTGGTGTGGGGCACGAAATGGCCGTTGGTGCCAGGGTAAGGTTTCATCTGGGTTATGCAATAAACTGGCAATGGCGACGCTTTCCAGTGCCTCCTGGTCGCTTAATGGGGGTAATAGTCCATTAAGACGGCTAGCCAGCATGGTTTTGCCGGTACCTGGTGGGCCGAGCAGCAATAGGTTATGGCCACCCGCTGCCGCGATTTCCAGTGCTCGTTTAGCTTGTTCCTGGCCGATAACCTCCAGTAGGTCTGCACCTTCAGTTGAGATTGGGCTAGTAGGCTGCGCAACAGCGAATGCGAGTTCTTTTTTACCCTGCAAGAATGCACAGACATCCAGTAAATGTTCCGCTACGCGGGTTTGGCTGTTTGGCAGTAGCCCGGTCTCTTTACCGTTAGCGGTGGCCAAAATCAGTTCGCGCTTGGCCTCAGTTGCCGCAATTGCAGCGGGAATGGCCCCGTAGACGGCGCGTAATGCACCGGTAAGCGCTAATTCGCCGAGGAACTCGTAATCGGCCAGCTTATCTTTGGGGAGCTGTTGTGACGCGGCGAGAATACCTAATGCAATAGGCAAGTCATAACGCCCCCCTTCTTTGGGGAGGTCAGCCGGGGCCAGGTTGATGGTGATGCGCTTAGCGGGGAAGGTGAACCCATTATTGATTAATGCACTGCGTACTCGATCACGTGCCTCTTTTACTGTTGTTTCCGGTAGGCCAACCAAGGTGAGGCCAGGCAAGCCATTACTGATATGAACTTCTACCATGACCGAGGGCGCCTGCACACCGATTATGGCGCGGGTATAAATGACTGCCAGTGACATATTATTCTCCTTGCTGATGGCAATATCATGCGCGATGTCTCAGGAGCTGGCTGTTGGCGTGTGATTAACTTGCGAAGTAACAGGAAATCAAAATTGATTTATTGCTGTGAGCTGCTAGGTTTTTTCTAAGCAGTTCGCATGTGAGGTCAGTCGCTAGCGGGTTTAGGGTTCGGCACTGTTGAGTTTTCACTATTGCCAGGTATTTTCGGGGGCAGGAATAGCAGGCCAGTATCCCGCTTTATTGATTGAATTTATGGCAGTTTTTATCCGGTGTTTTTAGTTTGAGTCGAATAATAGCGCAAAAAAAAGTTGCCATTTTACTCGTGACTGTGATAACTCTGTATACATCGGTTCAAGATGAATACAGTGAACAACTCGATTATGAAAGCCCTAGCCCAAGTGATTAGCCTAGTCGTGATTAGTGTGGTGGTGATTATTATCCCACCGTGCGGGGCGGCACTTGGACGAAGAAAGGCTTAGAAAACAAGCCGGAATCGCAAGATAACCCCCGTACCCAAAAGTTCGGGGGTTTTTTTATGCCGAAAGAAAAGGACATAAGGAGCAGAGGATGAGTCACAGAATAAACTGCACTTCCCACAGCAATGTGAGGAAACAGCCATGAATGGTGCCCAGTGGGTAGTTCAAGCATTGCGAGCTCAAGGCGTGGATACGGTATTCGGCTATCCGGGTGGGGCTATCATGCCGGTGTACGATGCGCTATATGATGGTGGAGTCGAACACTTGCTATGCCGTCATGAACAGGGGGCAGTGATTGCGGCGATTGGTTACGCCCGTTCCAGCGGTAAAGTGGGGGTCTGTATTGCGACTTCCGGCCCTGGGGCCACTAACCTGATCACCGGTTTGGCCGATGCGCTGCTTGATTCAGTACCGGTGGTCGCCATCACGGGTCAGGTAGGTTCTGCGTTTATTGGTACCGACGCGTTTCAGGAAGTCGATGTTCTGGGTCTCTCTTTGGCTTGTACCAAGCACAGTTTTCTGGTGGAGTCGCTGGAAGCCCTGCCAGGTATTATGACGGAAGCCTTTGCCATTGCTACTAGTGGCCGTCCTGGCCCGGTGTTGATCGATATCCCCAAAGATATCCAATTAGCACAAGGGGATTTACCGCCTCATTTGAGCCCGGTGGAAGATACACTGGCGCAGCCCACCGCTGAACTGGCTGCTGCGGCACAATTGCTGACACAAGCGAAAAAGCCGATGCTGTATGTGGGGGGCGGAGTCGGCATAGCACAGGCAGTAGCGGAACTGCGCGAGTTCACTGCTATTACACAAATCCCAACCGTGGTGACCTTGAAAGGCTTGGGGGCTGCAGATGCCAATTCTCCATACTACCTTGGCATGTTGGGTATGCACGGGACCAAAGCCGGCAACTTTGCTGTCCAGGAGTGCGATTTGTTGATTGCGGTTGGTGCTCGTTTTGATGATCGGGTGACCGGCAAGCTGAATACTTTCGCGCCCGAGGCCAAGGTGATCCATATGGATATTGACCCTGCGGAGATGAGCAAACTACGTCAGGCGCATGTTGCTCTACAAGGGGATTTGAAAAAATTGCTGCCGGCATTGCAGCAACCGTTGAATATCTCCCCTTGGCTGCAACGAATAGCGGAACTGAAAGAAACCCATCCTTGGCGCTATGATCACCCCGGCCAACCCATCTACGCCCCGCTGTTACTTAAACAATTGTCTGAACGTATGCCTGCTAACGCCGTCGTCACAACCGATGTGGGTCAGCACCAGATGTGGGCAGCACAGCACATGAGCTTCACGCGGCCAGAGAATTTCATTACTTCCAGTGGTCTGGGGACCATGGGCTTTGGTATTCCTGCGGCGGTGGGTGCCCAGATGGCGCGTCCGGAAGATACGGTGATCTGTGTCTCTGGAGATGGTTCTTTTATGATGAATGTGCAAGAGCTGGGGACGATAAAACGGAAACAGTTGCCGTTGAAGATTGTGTTACTGGATAACCAGCGTTTAGGGATGGTTCGCCAGTGGCAACAACTGTTTTTTGATGGACGTTACAGCGAAACCAACCTTTCCGATAACCCCGATTTTCTGATTCTGGCCAGCGCATTCGGTATCCCGGGCCAACGCATTACCCGCAAAGATCAGGTTGCAGATGCACTTGACGCTTTATTTAACAGCCAAGGGCCTTATCTGTTGCAGGTTTCCATTGATGAACTTGAGAACGTCTGGCCATTGGTCCCGCCAGGTGCAGGTAACGAAACCATGTTGGAGAAAGTATCATGATGCAGCATCAACTCTCGATCCAGGCCCGCTTCCGCCCTGAAACATTAGAGCGGGTACTGCGCGTTGTACGTCATCGTGGTTTCCAGGTCTGCGCGATGAATATGGCAACAGAAATTAACGGCGACGAAATTAATATTGAATTGACAGTTGCCAGCCAACGTCCTGTAGATTTACTGTCATCCCAGTTAAGTAAGTTGATGGATATCTCCAGTGTTGAGATCCAGCAGCAAACCGCACAACAGATACGTGCCTGATGGCGCAAGAAGGAATAGAACATGACCAAGAAAGCCGATTACATTTGGTTCAATGGCGATATGGTTCCCTGGGCGGATGCCAAGGTACACGTAATGTCACATGCGTTGCATTATGGGACCTCGGTGTTTGAAGGTGTACGCTGCTATGATTCCTATCTGGGCCCGGTTGTCTTCCGCCATCGTGAACATATGCAACGTCTGCATGATTCGGCAAAAATTTATCGTATGCCAGTGGCGCAAACGGTCGATGAACTGATGGAAGCCTGCCGAGCAACACTGCGTAAAAACAATCTGGTGAGTGCTTATATTCGTCCGCTGGTGTTTATTGGTGATGTGGGGATGGGGGTTAATCCGCCAGATGGCTATAAAACTGACGTGATTATTGCTGCATTCCCTTGGGGGGCTTATCTGGGGGAGGATGCATTGGACCAAGGTATTAATGCGATGGTCTCTTCCTGGAACCGTGTGGCACCCAATACGCTACCTACCGCTGCTAAAGCCGGTGGCAACTATCTTTCCTCCTTGCTGGTGGGCAGTGAAGCACGCCGCCATGGTTATCAGGAAGGCATTGCACTCGATGTTCATGGCTATATCTCTGAAGGGGCGGGGGAGAACCTGTTTGAAGTGAAAGACGGTGTCCTGTTTACCCCGCCGTTTACCTCTTCTGCTCTACCGGGTATCACCCGTGATGCGATCATTAAACTGGCGCAAGATATGGGCTTTGAAGTCCGTGAACAGGTGCTTTCCCGCGAGTCGTTATATTTGGCCGACGAAGTGTTTATGTCCGGTACTGCGGCAGAAATTACCCCGGTACGTAGTGTGGATGGCATTCAGGTAGGGATCGGCAAGTGTGGCCCTATCACCAAACAGATCCAGCAGGCATTCTTTGGCCTGTTTACCGGCAAGACCGACGATAAATACGGCTGGTTGGATCCGGTGAATCAATAACAAACTGTCCGCCGCATCGTCAAGATGCCGGGGTTATACCCAAGTTGATGTCAGTGACGGCCTGTCGCCCTTTCGACGTCACTTGGGGATATAAATAATATATTTGGAGTAAAGAAAACATGCCTAAGTACCGTTCTGCCACCACCACCCACGGCCGCAACATGGCGGGAGCTCGCGCTTTGTGGCGCGCCACGGGGATGACCGACGCTGATTTCGGTAAACCGATTATTGCGGTGGTCAACTCCTTTACCCAGTTTGTTCCAGGCCATGTGCACTTGCGTGATCTGGGCAAATTGGTCGCAGAACAGATAGAAGCTTCTGGTGGGGTAGCCAAGGAATTCAATACCATCGCCGTGGATGATGGTATCGCTATGGGCCATGGTGGCATGCTTTACTCTCTGCCGTCCCGCGAGCTGATTGCTGATTCCGTGGAATATATGGTGAATGCTCATTGCGCTGATGCCATGGTGTGTATCTCTAACTGTGACAAGATCACCCCAGGAATGCTGATGGCCTCACTGCGCCTCAATATTCCGGTAGTCTTTGTTTCAGGTGGCCCAATGGAAGCCGGGAAAACCAAACTTTCAGACCAAATCATCAAGCTGGACCTGATCGATGCGATGATCCAGGGGGCCAACCCAAATGTCAGCGATGCTGACAGTGAACAAATCGAGCGTTCTGCTTGCCCTACTTGTGGTTCCTGTTCGGGCATGTTTACCGCTAACTCAATGAACTGCCTGACAGAAGCGCTTGGCTTATCACTGCCGGGTAATGGGTCGCTGCTGGCGACTCACGCTGATCGTAAAGAGCTGTTCCTGAATGCGGGGCGGCGCATCGTTGATTTATGCAAACGTTACTACGAGCAAGATGATGCCAACGTACTGCCACGCAGTATCGCCAACAAGGCGGCATTCGAAAACGCCATGACGCTGGACATTGCCATGGGTGGCTCCACCAACACCGTTCTGCACTTGCTGGCAGCGGCGCAGGAAGGTGAGATTGATTTCACCATGGCGGATATAGACCGACTCTCCCGCAAGGTACCGCACTTGTGCAAAGTGGCACCCAGTACGCAAAAATACCATATGGAAGATGTGCACCGCGCTGGTGGTGTATTGGCGATTCTGGGGGAGTTGGACCGTGCCGGTTTGCTAAACCGTGATGTTAACAACGTCCTGGGGTTGAAGCTGCCTGAAACATTGGAAAAATACGACATCGTGCTGACCAAAGATGATGCCGTGAAAAAGATGTTCCGCGCCGGGCCGGCAGGTATTCGTACTACTCAGGCATTTTCGCAGGATTGCCGTTGGGATACCTTGGATGATGATCGTGTTGAGGGTTGCATCCGCTCGCTGGAGAATGCGTTCAGCCTGGAAGGTGGATTGGCGGTGTTGTTCGGCAATATGGCAGAAGATGGCAGTATCGTCAAAACCGCGGGTGTGGATAACGACAACCTGATATTCCGTGGGCCGGCAAAAGTGTATGAGAGCCAGGACTGTGCCGTTGAGGCTATCCTGGGGGGCAAAGTGGTGGCCGGTGATGTGGTGGTTATCCGCTACGAAGGGCCAAAAGGCGGGCCGGGCATGCAAGAAATGCTCTACCCGACAACCTATCTGAAGTCCATGGGGTTAGGTAAAGCCTGTGCGTTGATCACCGATGGTCGCTTCTCGGGTGGTACATCCGGTTTATCAATTGGTCACGTTTCCCCTGAGGCGGCCAATGGCGGCTTGATTGCGTTGATCGAAGATGGCGACATGATCGACATTGATATTCCGCAACGCAGTATGGTGCTGGATGTCCCAGAGAGTGTCTTGGCGGCACGTCGTCAGGCGGAACTGGCTCGTGGTGACGCAGCCTGGACACCGAAAGCCCGTGAGCGTCAGGTGTCCTATGCGCTACGTGCTTATGCGTCGTTAGCGACCAGCGCTGATAAAGGTGCGGTCCGTGATAAAAGCAAGCTAGGAGGCTAATGACGATGGCGGTATCTCAACCCTTACCCGAAGCTCCTTGTGGCGCGGAATATTTGCGAGCGGTTCTCCGCTCGCCCGTTTACGAGGTGGCGCAGGTTACCCCGTTAGAGCCAATGGACAAAATCTCTTTACGCCTTGGTAATACCATTCTGGTCAAGCGTGAGGACCGCCAGCCAGTGCATAGCTTCAAGTTGCGTGGGGCCTATGCGATGATTGCCAGCCTTAATGATGAGCAAAGAGCCCGTGGTGTAATCACGGCTTCTGCGGGTAATCATGCGCAAGGGGTGGCGTTTTCCGGTAACCGTCTGGGGATTCGTACCCTTATTGTGATGCCAGTCGCCACCGCTGATATCAAAGTTGATGCGGTGCGTGGTTTCGGTGGTGAAGTGCTGTTGCATGGTGCCAATTTTGATGAAGCCAAAACCAAGGCGATTGAACTTGCCGAGCAACAGGGCATGACTTTTGTCCCCCCTTTGATCATCCGGCGGTGATTGCCGGGCAGGGTACGCTGGCCATGGAGTTGTTGCAGCAGGATGCCCATCTGGATCGGGTTTTTGTACCGGTTGGCGGCGGCGGCTTGGCCGCTGGGGTGGCAGTACTGATCAAACAGTTGATGCCACAAATCAAAGTGATTGGCGTGGAGGCAGAAGACTCTGCCTGTTTGCGTGCCGCATTGGATGCGGGTCACCCGGTTGATCTGGCGCGTGTTGGCCTGTTTGCCGAAGGGGTCGCTGTAAAACGTATTGGTGATGAACCCTTCCGTTTGTGCCGTGAGTATCTCGATGATGTGATCACCGTTGATAGTGATGCCATCTGCGCTGCTGTGAAAGATCTGTTCGAAGATGTGCGAGCGGTTGCTGAGCCCTCGGGAGCTTTGGCGTTGGCGGGGTTGAAGAAGTATGTGCAGCAGCACCATATTCAGGGTGAACGGCTGGCGCATGTTCTTTCTGGTGCCAATGTGAATTTCCACGGCCTGCGTTATGTCTCTGAACGTTGCGAATTAGGTGAACAGCGTGAAGCTCTGTTGGCCGTGACCATCCCCGAGCAGAAAGGGAGCTTTCTGAAGTTTTGTCAGTTATTGGGCGGTCGCTCAGTAACCGAGTTTAACTACCGTTACGCGGATGCTCGCAACGCCTGTATCTTTGTCGGGGTCCGATTGACCCGAGGGCGTGTTGAGCGCCAGGAGATCATTGATCTGTTAAACCATGGGGGTTATCAGGTGGTGGACCTGTCTGATGATGAGATGGCGAAACTGCATGTACGCTATATGGTGGGCGGCCGCCCGACAAAACCGTTGCATGAGCGGTTGTACAGTTTCGAATTCCCGGAATCGCCAGGGGCACTGCTTAAGTTTTTGCAAACCTTGGGGACTTACTGGAATATTTCCCTGTTCCACTATCGTAGCCACGGTACTGACTTTGGCCGCGTACTGGCAGGTTTTGAGCTTTCCCAAAACGAGCCGGAGTTTGAACAACATCTGACCGCCTTGGGTTACGATTGCCACAATGAAACCAATAACCCGGCATTCAGTTTCTTTCTGCAGGGATAACATCTATACCCAAGTTCAATAAAGTTGCAGGTAGGCGACAAGTGAGCGAGACCCTGGGAGCATAGATAACTATGTGACTAGGGCGAACGAGCGTAGTCAACACCCCTGCAGTTTCATTGGCGACGGGTATAAAGCAAGGACAGCAATATGACCAGTGAATTCACCGGCTTTAGCCAGCAAGGGCTGAATTTTCTGCAACAGGTGCGAATCGAGAATGATAAAGCGTGGTTTGACGCCCATCGTGATGTCTATGACCATGAGTTATTAATGCCGTTTCGTCAGCTGGTGGCTGCCCTTGCGCCGACGATGTTGATGATTGACCCACAGTTTGAAACGCGCCCAGCCATTGGCAAAACGCTGTCGCGCATCCACCGTGACACGCGTTTTTCCCATGATAAATCCCGTTACCGTAGCCGTCTGTGGTTAACGTTCAAGCGTGCCAGCAAGGACTGGAAGGATGCTCCCGCCTATTTCTTCGAGTTGGGTCCAGATATGCTGCGCTATGGGTTGGGTTATTATTGTGCCAACAAACCGACGATGGATCTGTTTCGCCATACGCTACAACGCCGGCCACAGCAGTTTTTAGGCGCAGCAGAGTGTTGCCGAGCGCCGTTTGAGCTGGTGGGGGAAAGCTACAAACGCCCACTGGTCAAAGATCAGGCGGCAGACATTGCCACCTGGTATAACCGTAAATCCTTTGCGGTCATGGTCACCGACGTTCAAGTAGAGAAACTGTTCAGCGCTGAATTGGTTTCCCTCTTGGCGCAAGGTTTCCAGCAATTGGAGCCGCTTTACCAGTGGTTGATGCAGGTGGAGGCGATGAAACAGATCTCCCCAGAAGACTTATAGCTCCCCATCACCCTTCACAGTAAATGCCAAAACGCCTCAATCAGTGGTTCGTTAAGGCGTTTTTTCTGCACACAGACCCCCAGTTCGAATGGTTCAACCATCGAAACATTCCCCAAGAGAGAAATACGGTTGCGCACCGGTTCTGGGCTGTTATCGACCACTACGCCAGGGATCAAGGCGATGCCGCAGCCTAACGCCACCATGGAGACAATCGCTTCATGCCCCCCCACCGTGGCGTAGATCAATGGGTTGGTGATGTGCTGGCGGCGGAACCACAGTTCAATCCGTTTTCGTGAGGGGCCGTGTTCAGGCAGGATAAAGGGGATATTGGGCCAGTCTGGTTGTTCGGCAAAAGCCTGGGTACGCACAGTACAGGGGAGTGCCGGTGCAATCAGGACCAGCGGGATCTCACCGATTTGGGTGAACGCCACGCTGGTCGGTAACGTTTCTGGTCGGCCAGCGATACCGAGATCAGCTTCATTAGATTGCACTTTGTCTACCGCATCGGCGGCATCGCCGGTGGTTAACTTGATTTCTACCAGTGGGTGTTTCGCACGGAAGCGATCAAGGATCGGTGGCAGGTGGCTGTAAGCGGCAGTGACTGAACAGAATAGACGCAGTTCGCCACTTAACGATGGGCCATGTTGCCCAATAGCATGTTTTAATTGCTGATATTGTAGTAGTGTTTGTTGGGCGAAAACTTTTAGCTGTTCACCCGCATCGGTCAATTGCACGGTGCGGTTGTCTCGTAAAAACAGCGGTTGTCCAAGGAATTCCTCCAACCGCTGGATCTGGCGAGAGAGCGTGGAGGGGCTGACGTGCATGGCTTTGGCGGTTCGACCAAAGTGATGACTTTCAGCAAGATGCAGGAACAGTTTTAGGTCACGTAAGTCCATATCAGTACACTCGCAGCAAAAGCGTTGCATAAATTGCAATATCACATTCGTAATATATCAATTTAAGCAATGCAATTCCTGTTATACAGTGAACTCAATCGCCCCCGCACTACGGTACGGGGATAAAAACCTAGACCCTATGGATTTCCCTTTTAGCTGATGGCGTTACCACAGCCAGGGGAAAGACAAGGGGAACAAGACAAAATTTAACCGGAGTAGCACGATGGCTAACTATTTCAACACATTGAACCTGCGTCAGCAGTTGGCGCAATTGGGTAAGTGCCGTTTTATGGGCCGTGATGAATTTGCTGATGAAGCGGGTTACCTGAAAGGGAAAAAAGTGGTGATTGTCGGGTGTGGCGCACAGGGTCTGAACCAGGGTCTGAACATGCGTGATTCAGGTTTAGACATCGCCTATGCCTTACGTAAAGAAGCTATCGATGAGAAACGTGCCTCATGGCGTAAAGCGAGCGAGAATGGCTTCAAGGTCGGTACTTATGAAGAACTGATCCCACAAGCCGATCTGGTGATCAACCTGACTCCAGACAAGCAGCACTCTGCTGTGGTGCGTGCGGTACAGCCATTGATGAAGAACGGTGCGGCACTGGGTTACTCCCATGGTTTCAACGTGGTTGAAGTGGGTGAGCAGATCCGTAAGGACATCACGGTAGTGATGGTTGCTCCTAAGTGCCCAGGTACTGAAGTCCGTGAAGAATACAAGCGTGGTTTTGGTGTGCCAACCCTGATTGCGGTTCATCCGGAAAATGATCCTAAAGGTGAAGGGATGGCCATTGCCAAGGCATGGGCTGCGGCGACTGGCGGCCATCGTGCCGGGGTGCTGGAGTCTTCCTTCGTTGCTGAGGTCAAATCTGACCTGATGGGTGAGCAGACCATTCTGTGCGGTATGCTGCAAGCCGGCTCACTGCTGTGCTTCGACAAGCTGGTGGCCGAAGGTACTGACCCAGCTTATGCAGAAAAACTGATTCAGTTCGGTTGGGAAACCATCACCGAAGCGTTGAAGCAAGGCGGGATCACATTGATGATGGATCGCCTGTCCAACCCAGCAAAACTGCGTGCTTATGCGCTGTCTGAGCAGTTGAAGGGCATTATGGCGCCATTGTTCCAAAAGCATATGGATGACATCATCTCTGGTGAATTCTCCAGCGGTATGATGGCTGACTGGGCAGCAGACGATGTCAAACTGCTGACCTGGCGTGAAGAAACCGGTAAAACAGCGTTTGAAACTGCGCCGCAGTTTGCTGGCAAAATCAGTGAACAAGAGTATTTCGATAACGGCGTGTTGATGGTTGCTATGGTGAAGGCGGGGGTTGAGCTGGCTTTCGAAACCATGGTTGATTCCGGCATTATCGAAGAGTCTGCTTACTACGAATCACTGCACGAGCTGCCACTGATTGCTAACACTATCGCACGTAAGCGTCTGTATGAAATGAACGTGGTTATCTCTGATACCGCAGAATATGGTAACTATCTATTCTCTTATGCGGCAGTGCCATTGCTGAAAGAGTTTATGACTACCCTGCAAGCGGGTGATTTGGGCAAGCCAGTGGCGGGTACTGCCGTTGATAATGCGCAGTTACGTGATGTTAACGAAGCCGTGCGTAATCACCCAATCGAGTCTATTGGCCGCAAACTGCGTGGCTATATGACCGATATGAAGCGTATCGCTGTTGCAGGCTAACCTTCAGCTATCATGATCTATGCTGTCGCATTTGAGGCAGCATAAATAATAAGGCCAGCATTATTGCTGGCCTTATGTATGTTCAGATAACAGAAAGTTGATAACAGAAAGTTACTGTGGCATGGCTTCAAGGGGAATAATAGCCCCACGGTATTGGATCACGGTGCTAGCCGTCAGGTGGCCGCGTTTGGCGGCACTAACAACATCACCACCGGTCAAGCGTACTGCCAGATAACCGGCGCTGAAGGAGTCCCCTGCCGCGGTAGTATCAATGACTTTTTCTTTGGGCAATTTGACTGCTGGCACATCATCAACCTTACCCTCTGCACTGAACACCAGGCAGGAATCCGCCCCGCGTTTAATCACGATTTCGTTGACACCAAAGCCGCGGGTACGGTTCACCACCTGCTCAACCGGTTGTTGGCCCCACAGTAAATCTTCATCATCCAACGTCAGGAAAGCGATATCGGTACAAGAGAGGACATCACGATAAACTTGTTGAGTCTCTTCCTTGCTTTGCCACAGGCGTGGTCGGTAGTTGTTATCGAAGATCACTTTGCCGCCATTGGCGCGGCATTGGCGTAACAAGGCCAACAGTTTTTCCCTGCTGGCAGGGTTAAGAATCGCGACGCTGATACCACTGAGGTAAAGGTAATCAAATTTTGCTAATTGCGCGCACAAGCTCTCTGCTTGTGGGCTATCTAGCCAGTAACGGGCGGCAGCATCATTGCGCCAGTAATAGAAGGTGCGTTCACCGCTGGCGTCAGTTTCGATGAAATACAGCCCAGGCAGTTTATTGTCCAACTGCTGTACCAGGTCAGTTTTCACCTGCTCCTGTTGCCAGGCTTGTAGCATCTCCCGGCTAAAGCTATCAGTACCCACTGCGGTGACATAGTGGACGTTCAGTGCTTGTTGTGGCACCTGACGAGCGATATAAACGGCGGTATTAAGCGTGTCACCACCAAATCCGCGGCTGAGGTCAGCGCCTTTTTGCGACAATTCGATCATGCATTCGCCAATAACGGCGAGGTTTTTGCTGTTCATGAGAATTCCTGGTTTCACAATGAGTCTGGTTGAGGCTATGGCTATAGTCTCAACGTAAGGCAGAATCGAGTCAATAGAAATAAAACACCGTTTTAATCGCTTTATGAGCCTGATCAGAAAACCCGTTGATGGGGTACCTATATCATCATCATCTTTCACATTGCGAGCGTTTTAACCGTAGGTCTTTTCAGATTTATTGATGGGTAGCTGGTTTGAAAGGAACACTCAGAGGCTAATAGAAAGGTGCAGCAACCAGCGCATTGAATGGGCTGTTTCAGCGCTGTTCCAAATGTAACTCGGTCATTACCGCTATGAATGAAAAGTGAGTCTTGTCTGTTTGCGAAAACCGGGCAATCAATGGCCCCTGCTGCAGGGGCCAAGATAATATTACAACGACTTATGCCGGGTTTCTTTTAGTACCAGCAGTGCGATCAGTGTCAGGCTAGCCATCGCCGCCAAATACATACCCACATAAAACAGCCCAAAATTATTGCCCAACCAGGTGGCAATGTAGGGGGCTACCGAAGCACCGAGAATAGAGGCGACATTATAAGAGAATGATGCACCGGTGTAGCGTACCTCGGTGGGGAACAGCTCTGGTAGTAATGCACCCATAGGCCCGAAGGTCAGGCCCATCAGGCTTAATCCAAGGAGTAGGAAAGCCATGACCAGCACCTGATTACCAGAGCCTAACATGCTTGGGAATAAGAAGGAGAAACCGATCATCATCAGTGTAATGGTGATCATCGTTTTACGGCGACCAAAGGCATCAGCCAAAAGACCCGCAATTGGCACCATAACACCAAAACCAATGACGGCGACCATCAGCATCCACAGGAAGGTATTGCGTGAGTAACCCAGCCCTAAAGGTTCGGGGGTGGTCCCGAAGGTCATTGAATAAACGGTCATCAAATAGAACAGGGTATAGGTAGCCAACATGATGAAGGTACCGAGAATGGTGACTTTCATATGTTTGGTCAGCAAGGTCCCGAGAGGGATTTTTACCTGTTTGCCCGCTTTGGCCGCCTTGGTAAACACCGGTGTTTCATGCAGAGACATACGTACATAAAGGCCAACGATGACCAGTGCGGCAGAAAGAATAAACGGCACCCGCCAACCCCAGGTCATAAATTGCTGGTCAGTCAATATCCAGGAAAGCAGCAGGAATGTGCCGTTAGCGAAGAAAAAGCCGATGGGTGCTCCCAACTGTGGGAATGAACCATAGAGTGCACGCTTGCGTGGTGGTGCATTCTCGGTGGCTAACAGCGCTGCCCCGCCCCATTCTCCCCCCAGACCCAATCCTTGGCCGAAGCGGGCTAGTGCCAGCAGAATCGGTGCTAAGATGCCAATGGTTTCATAAGTGGGTAACAGGCCGATGAATACGGTAGAAATCCCCATGGTCAGTAGCGAGGCAACCAAGGTGACTTTGCGCCCGACCCGATCACCGAAGTGGCCAAACAGGGCAGAACCGATGGGGCGTGCAATAAAGGCGATGGCGAAAGTTGCCAATGATTGCAAGGTGGCAGCCGCAGGGTCGCCTTGTGGGAAGAAAATATGAGGAAATACGATTACTGCCGCTGTGGCATAGATATAGAAATCGAAGAACTCAATGGCAGTACCGACCAGAGAGGCGACAAGCACTTTTCCCCGGGAGTTAACGGGTACAGCGGTTTCTTCTGCATCCAGAGTTGTGGTTGTGGTGGGTTGCATAGTTATTTCTTAAAATAATTTTTAAAGTTTAAAGGGCCATCTTAGTCATAGCAAAATCCCTTTTCAACGGCAGAAATAATAGTCGCTCAGTCAATACAGGTTAAAAAGTCCAATGTCTTAAAAGAGAGCACATCTATAGTTTTAACGTTGGATAAGCTCGCCATTGTTAGGAATAAACGCTGGTAAAAGGGGAAAGAAAAGTGAGGAAGTAGTTTGTTATGCTATTTTCCCCACTCAAGCTGATTAAAACGGCATTCAGCACACTGCTATTGGTAGCAATTCGACCAACACCGGTGTTCACTTTACCTGCGGTGGCGTTTTATTTTTTGGGTATTGCGCCGTAGCAATCCAGGCGGCACAAAACAGTGTTAAGCGTGCGAAGAAGTAAAAGAACGCCATCAACCCAATGACCGAACCAAAGGCTGCGCCAGAAGGGGACCTGGCCACTTGAGGGAGCGTCATCGTCATTACAAACTTAATGACTTCGAAACCGATAGCGGCGATCAGCGTACCGCGTAACAGCGCTTTTTTCTCAGGTTTATGGCGCGGTAGCATCCAGAAGATCCAAAGAAATAACAGGTAATTGGCAAAGATTGAGATAGACAGGGCAATTAGCGTCATCGCTGGCCGTAACCACTCAATGTCATCCAACCCCAGTAAATGCACGATAGTCGCCTGGGCAGAACCGGCGATAGAGGTCAGTGATAGTGTCACCATTAATGCCACCACCAGACCAGTAAGGGAAACAAAGTCACGCATGTAGCGGAAATAGAATTTTTCCTGATCCTGTGAGCGGCGTTGCCAAGTGTCACATGACTGGGCGCGGATCGCTTCACGCAGGTTACCCATCCAACTGACACCTGAATAGAGCGCCAGCGCCAAACCTGTCAGACCCACCGTAGTACGTTGCTGGATTGCTGTGTTCACGGTGTTTTTCAAGGTATTGGCAAGGCTAGGGTCGCTGATGCTATTGGCGATTTTATTAATCAGTTCCGCCAGTAGGTCGGGATTAGAGGCCAACACAAAACCGACAGCAGCAAATGAGACCATCAGGATGGGGATCAGAGAGAGAAAAGAGAAATAGGTAATGGCCGCACCGAATTGGCTACCCATGCGATCGTTAAATCGATCCGTGGCACGCAACAGGTGAGCGATGCTGGGCCAGGTTTTAACACGCTCCAGCAAAGAGAAAAATCCAGCAAGACCACCATCTGCTTTTCGATGGGGAATTTGGGGGGCGCTTGGTGGCTTCTCTGTGGTTTTGTGTGGTGGCTTAGGGGTTGATCCGATAGACATTGTGTAGTGATGTCCTTAGCAACAAATGATACGACATTGCTTTGATTATACTCGCGATACTTTAATTTTCAGCATGGTTGGTCAATTCTTGTGACGAATAGTGCGGCAAAAACTTAAGCAATGCAAAACTATTCCCTTCATCTGAATTCCTTCAATTTTTATCTAGTTAACCAGCAGGAAAGCGTCTACTCATCTTATGGCGCAGTGTTTTTCAAGTTGTTGCTGCGCCTACTGCAGCCATAACGGCTGAAACGATTATTACCTGTTATCAATAGATAGAAAGGAAGGTCCTATGAAATTGTTTAATCATCCAAACTGCCGCCCATTTACTGAAGCGGGCAATCTGTCACAACTCTCTGCTTATTATGAAGAGGAGCGGCATATTATGTGGATGTTATTACGAGCTGAACCGCGCCCCTGTTTTAACCAGAAACTGATTGAGGACATCATGACGTTGGCGCGGGTGGCGCAAGAGTCGACACTGCAGTTCGACTTCTGGGTGACGGGGTCGTTGGTGCCGAATATGTTCAATGTCGGCGGGGATTTGAACTTCTTTGCCGAGTCGATCAAAAACAATCAACATGAAGCCATGATGGCTTATGCACGGGCCTGTATTGATTGCGTTCATGCTGCGGCTCGTGGTTTTGATACTGGAGCCGTAACCATCGCGATGGTGGAAGGAAGTGCGCTAGGTGGAGGGTTTGAAGCGGCACTGGCACACCATTTTGTATTGGCGCAGAACAACGCACGCATGGGGTTCCCAGAGATCGCCTTCAATCTGTTTCCGGGTATGGGTGGTTATTCACTGGTTACGCGTAGGGCTGGGATGCGTCTGGCAGAAGAGTTGATCTGGAAGGGGGAATCTCACACCGCCGAATGGTTTGAAAGCCGTGGACTGGTGGATCAATTGTTTCAACCCGGGGATGCCTATATGGCAACCCGAACTTTTATTGATACCATCCGACCTAAACTCAACGGTATGCGTGCCATGCTGCGTGCTCGTCAGCGAGTGCTCCAACTGACCCGTTCCGAACTGATGGATATTGCGGAGGATTGGGTACACTCAACCTTTACCATTGAAGAGAAGGACCGGGTATATATTGAACGGTTGGTCACCCTGCAGGATCGGCATGCACTTAGTTTGCGTCGCGTTGGTTAACCTTTATAGCCAAGTTTATTCAAGTGACAGCTAAGTGGTAACAACGCCTTCTGGCGCTTGAAAGATGATGGCAATAATCCCGCCCGCATCACTGTGCTGGTGATTGCGGGCGATACGATTGCAACCACGCCTCAAACTGTTCAGGAGGCATTGGCCGTGCAAACAAAAAGCCCTGTTTTCCGTCAACGCCAACACTATCGAGGAATTGGCTCTCACTTTCGGTTTCCACGCCTTCGGCAATCACTTTGAACTGCAGCGCCTCTGCTGCTGCAACAATGGCTCGTATTAATGATTGCGCCACTGGGTTCAGATCGACGCCGCGGACAAAACTTTGATCCAATTTAATGGCATCAAGAGGGATACGTGCAAGTTGCGCCAGGGAAGAATAGCCGGTACCAAAATCATCCAGGTGTACTTGTGCGCCTAACGTTCTTAATTGAGTGATGACTTCACGTACTCGGCTTTCATCATCAATCAGGCTGCTTTCTGTTAACTCAAAATCCAGCGTGCAGGGTGACAGTTGGTTTTCCTTTTGTACTCGAACAAAGTCATCAACGACACTATCATCAACTAATTGCCGGGCAGAAAGATTAACCGCGACGCGTATATTCAGGCCTTGCTGTTGCCACTTGGCGGCTTGTTTAGCCGCAGTTTCCAGTACCCAGCGGCCCAAAGGGGCGATTAACCCAGACTCTTCCGCATAAGAGATAAACTGTAGCGGTGAGATTAAGCCACGTTCGGGGGAATCCCAGCGAACCAAGGCTTCTACGCTGCACACCTCACCGCTGTGTGCGTTGATCTTTGGTTGGTAATACACCACCAACTGATTTTGCTCCAGTCCTTTGCGTAGATTGGTATCCAGCCACATATATTCAGCTACTCGCCGATTCATTTCGGGGGAGAAAACAGTAAAGGTCCGTTTACCACTCTCTTTAGCCACGTACATCGCGGTATCGGCACTCCGGATCAGGCTGTCCAGGTCGTGTCCGTGCTCTGGGCACAAGGCGATGCCGATAGAACAACCGGTATAAACTTCGATCAGCCCAATGTGGAAGGGTTTTTTCAGCCGTTCAATAATCCGTAGGGCCAGTTCTTCCAGCAGCAACTGATCAGCTTTAGATACCAGTACCAAAAACTCATCTCCCCCCAAGCGGGCGAGAGCTTCCCCGTGATTAAGGCAACTGAGAATAGAGTGGGAAACTTCAACCAGTAAACGATCACCAAACATGTGACCATAGGCATCATTCACTTTTTTAAAGTTGTCGAGGTCCAAATAGACCAGCCCGACGCTGCTGTCACCACGTTCGTTAACCGCCCGAGCAATGAGATCCTGAATCGCGTTACGGTTTGGCAGACCGGTGAGAGTGTCGGTATTGGCCAGCACCCGTAGATGCTCCCGGGCCCGGCGCTCTTCCGTGATGTCTGTGCCGGAACAAATCAGGAAAACCTCTTTTTTCCCACTGCCACTGTGGACAAATTTATTACGAAACAGGAATAACCGTTCGCCTTTAACGGTTTTGATCAAGCGTTCTACTTCATAAGATGAGCCGTTACGAAAGAAACCTTGAATGTTACGGCGTGACACTTTGGCCTCTTCGGGGCTCATAAACAACTGGAAGACATTTTTGCCGACCACATCTTGTTCTTGCAAACCAGTATATTCTTCACTCAGGCGGTTAAAGCGCTGGATTCGCCCATGTTGGTCAACGATCACAATCACGGAGTTGGCTTCTGAAACCACTTGTTCGGCAAATGACAAACCGTGTTCTAGGTCTCGTGCCACCGCCTGCGTATCGGTATAAGCTGAAGCGGTTCCCCCCCATTCGAATTTATTGATTCGCCGCCCGACCAAGTGCAGATGAATAGGTTCGCCGGCAAGTTGAATAGTGAGTTCCAGACTGGCGGTGACCCCACTCAGACGGCGGATTTTCGCTGCATCCAGGTCGCTAAGGGCTACTGCGATATGTGTTTTACCTTTAACAGCGGTTAACTCTAGCGCATTACTGTCGAACGTCAGGTGCCAATAGGGGCTGCTAGTGCCAAAATGAACGTTGAGTAGCATGGGGCCCTGGTCTGCGAACATGATCCTTCCTTAAAAAGCGGGAGTGCGGGGGCAGTGATTAACAATATAGACTCAAATTTGTACAAGTCATAGCCAGCCAACGATAAGCAGTTTGAATGATTTAAAGTATAGACCCAAGTTGATTCAAGTTGCAGAGGATTTGAACCATGACTCGGCTGGTTGATGGTGGCATCTTGCTTGGCAGCCTAGCTATCAGTGTTCAACGCGATCAGCGGTCTCAAATCGCTTACCTTTGGGCAGCGTTTTTGTTGCTTGCTCAAATTATGGGGTTTATCTCGGTTTATTCAGCATGGTTCTGTTGCTGTTTATCGGCGAGTTGCATAGACTGGGCTTTAATTATATAAAACCAACCTAATAACCCACACATTATTCATAATTTATCCATAATTGACCGATAAAGTGATTTTTGATTTTAATATATTTACACTCCATAAAATTACTCTATGTTCGGCGGTATATTATTATTTCACGACAACAGCCCCATTGCTTTTTTGAATTTTTAACGTGTTTATATACCCAATGTGAATAGTATGGTTGGTGAGCGATGTTGATAAACAACGCCCCAGATAAAAGGCAAATTTTAAGGAAATAATTATGCGTAAACTGACTGCTTTATTTATCGCTTCTACTTTAGCTTTTGGCGGCACCACGATGGCCTTTGCGGCTGATGATGCCACGGCCCCTACGGCTGCACCCGCCACGGCTGCTACCGCCGCACCTGCTACAGATACCGCACCAACGAAAATGATGCGCCATAAAGGGCACGGCAAAGAAGGGCATGGTAAAGGAGGTTTGTTTGCGGGGCTGAACTTGACGGAACAGCAACGCCAACAAGTACGCGATATCATGAAGGAATCGCAGCAAAATTTCAGCCAGGAAGCGAAAGGTCAGCGCCAGGCATTGCACAGTCTGGTGGCTTCCGAAAGTTTTGATGAGGCCAAAGTAAAAGCAGAAATTGATGCCATCAGCAAAGTGCATACTGAGCGGATGCTGCAGCGTGCTAAAGCGGAAAACAAAGTCTATAATCTGCTGACTGCCGAGCAGAAAAAGCAATATAACGAGAATTATCAAAAGCGTGAACAGGAAATGATGGAGCATATGGAAAAAATGAAAGAGAAGCGGTCCGCTGATCAATAAATAGACATTTAATAACGCTACCTTATATATAATCAGATAAAACAGGATCCCATGTGGGTCCTGTTTTTTATCAGGGCAGCGCTAATTATCGTGTGGTGGCTTGTGGCTTCACGGCACCATGTTCAATGGTTAACGCGAATGTCTTTCTCGAGACAGCTATCAATAAATCAAAATAGCAGGATAAGTATTTCAATATGGAGCGTTAACTGGCAGGTGAAAAGCCAAAATGAAACGTTGGCTACCCAAGCCCATTCAATTCGCTGGGCTTGGGTATAGTTCGTACCATTAACGCATAGTAACAAACTCTTCTGCCGCTGTTGGGTGGATAGCGACGGTATTGTCGAAATCTTTCTTGGTGGCACCCATTTTTATTGCCACCGCAAAGCCTTGTAAGATCTCGTCCATACCAAAGCCAATACCATGCAGGCCGACGATCTTCTCATCTTCACCCACACAGACCAGTTTCATCCGGCAAGGTTGGCGGTGCTGGGTGACCGCGCTGTACATTGCGGTGAAGGATGTTTTGTAAACCTTCACCTGGTCTGCGCCAAATTTTTCTTTTGCTGCCGGTTCTGTCAAACCAATCGTACCGATTGGTGGATGGCTGAATACCACGGTAGCAATATTGCTGTAATCCAGGTGTTCGTCCGGTTTATTGTTGAACAGGCGCTCAGACAGGCGGCGTCCGGCAGCCACGGCCACTGGGGTCAGTTCTACCGCACCGGTATTGTCACCGACCGCATAGATACCTTTGACGTTGGTGTTCTGGAATTTATCGACTTCGATATAGCCTTTGTCATTGGTTTTTACACCAGCAGCAGCCAAATTCAGGTTATCGGTTGCCGGTTCACGCCCAATGGCCCAGATCAGCGAGTCGACGGTGAATGTTTTGCCATTCTCCAACCGCAGTGTCAGGCTGCCATCCGCATTTTTGCTGATGGATTGGGGAATCGATTCGGTATGTAGGCTTGGCCCTTCGGTGTTCATCACTTCCACCAGGGTTTCTACCACCATAGGATCGAAGCTACGTAGCGGCGCATGTTTACGTACAAATAGATGTGTTTCTGCCCCTAGTGCATTCAGCACCCCGGCAATTTCTACCGCAATATAGCCAGCGCCCACCACGGCGACGCGTTTTGGCATGGCATCCAAGGCAAAGAAGCCATCGGAGTCGATTCCGTATTCAGCCCCAGGAATAGCGGGGTGATTGGGGCGACCTCCAGTGGCGATCAAAATATGGTCGGCAGTGATTCTTTCACCGTTGACTTCGACGGTATGCGTATCAATAAAACGCGCAAAACCCTTGATCACGTCAACGTTATTCTTAGCGAGTACATTGTCGTAAGAGGTATGGATACGGTCAATATAAGCGGTGCGGTTGGCGATCAAACGTTGCCAGTCAAAATGGTTGACGGTGGTATCAAAGCCGTAATCCGGCCCATACTGGTGGATAGCCTCGGCGATTTGTGCCGCATGCCACATCACCTTTTTCGGCACACAACCCACATTAACGCAGGTGCCACCAAGTTCTTTGGCTTCAATCAGGGCGCATTTCTGACCGTACATGGCAGCCCGGTTGATCGATGCGATACCACCGCTGCCGCCGCCAATTGCTAGATAATCGTAATGTTTCGTCATCTGGGTTTTCCATGCGAGTTGTGATTCGAAAAATGATAAGTTTAATGCTTGGCAGGGCTTTGTCGCAAAGATTGCGTCAATAGTTGTAATAGGCACAACCTAGCCTCTGCCCGTTTCAACGCCGTTGCCGCTGTTCGGCAACCACTGGGGTTTAACTTTTATTCTGGTACCACCCAGTTCACTAGATAGTGACCGATACCCGTGGGTACCAGCACTTTATGTAACCATGGCAGCACATTGTTCATCTGCTGCTCTAACTTCCAGGGTGGATTAATCACAATCATGCCTGATGCGGTCATTCCCCGTTGTTCACTGTCTGGTTTTACTGCCAGTTCAATTTGCAGGATGCGCCGTATACCGGTTGCTTCCAAGTCCTTGAGCATCCGCTTGATTTGCTGACGCAGTACTACCGGATACCACAATGCATAGGTACCGGTGGCAAAACGTTTATAACCTTCCTGAATACCGCTCACCACGTTTTGGTAATCGGTTTTGAGCTCATAAGGTGGGTCCATCAAGATGAAACCACGGCGAGACAAGGGGGGCAGTTGCGATTTCAGTTGTTGATAACCGTCGGCACGCAGCACTTTGGCACGTTCGTCTTTCTGGAACTCGCTGCGTAGTAGCGGGTAATCTGTTGAGTGCAACTCGGTCAGATGAATTTTATCATGTGGCCGCAGTAACTGGCGGGCAATCAACGGGGAGCCGGGGTAATAGCGCAAGGTGCCGGAACGATTAAAATTATGCACGGCGCTCATATAGGCCGCCATTTCTGTTGGCAGATCATCACGCTGCCACACCAGACCGATACCGTCCAGGTATTCCCCGGTGCGCTCGGCATGCTCGCCACTTAACTGATAGCGCCCAGCACCGGAGTGAGTATCCAGATAGAGTAGCGGTTTCTCTTTTTCTTTCAGCGACTCAATGATCAGGCTTTGCACGGTGTGCTTGAGCACGTCGGCGTGATTGCCAGCGTGAAAACTATGGCGGTAACTTAACATGGCGTCTGGTTATTCCTTGCGCTCCTGCTGGAGCAAAATGTAATAAAGGCCGATAATGGCTACAGTATAAACTTTCTGGTCAAGAAAAAGTGAACGACGTTGACTTGTTACGCGACCTAACCGCCAGATAGTGTTCATCGTTAGACTGGGTGGCAGGTTTTATCAGGTGCGCCATTGATTTTCCTGCCACTTGGCACCATGTTAATTAACATTATTTGACCTGAACTCTGCCTCGGGTCAACAACCATAATCAGGACTTTCCTTATGACTAATCCGTTGCTGACACCGTTTTCCCTACCTCCGTTTTCGGCTATCCGCCCTGAAGATATTGTGCCTGCAGTGCAATCTGCCTTAAATGACTGCCGTGCTGCCGTTGAGTCTGTGGTGGCGCAACCGGGCCCATTTACCTGGGAAAATCTGTGCCAGCCGCTGGCTGAATCTGATGATCGTCTGGCCCGTATCTGGTCGCCAATAGGCCATTTGAACTCAGTGAAAAACAGCCCAGAATTACGCGAAGCCTACGAGAAGGCGCTGCCCTTGCTTTCTGAGTATGGCACTTGGGTGGGGCAGCATGCGGGGTTGTATCAGGCTTATTGCAATCTGAAGCAGGGGGAAGGTTTTGCCAAGCTGACCCAGCCGCAGCGTAAAGCCGTGGAAAATGCACTGCGTGATTTTGAGTTATCAGGTATTGGCCTGCCAGCGGAAAAACAACAGCGTTATGGTGAGATAGTTGCTCGGCTGTCTGAACTGGGTTCGACCTACAGTAATAATGTGCTGGATGCCACCATGGGGTGGAGCAAGCTGATTACAGATGTGAATCAGTTGAGTGGTTTGCCAGAAAGTGCCTTGGCCCAAGCGCAGGCGATGGCACTGGCTAAAGAGCAGACCGGCTGGCTGTTGACGTTGGATATGCCAAGTTATCTCCCGGTGATGACTTATGCGGATAACCAGGCACTGCGTGAAGAAATTTATCGTGCCTTTGCTACCCGAGCCTCTGATCAGGGGCCAAATGCAGGCCAGTGGGATAACAGCGAAGTGATGGCAGAAATGCTGGCTCTGCGCCATGAATTGGCCCAACTGTTAGGTTTTGGCAGTTATGCTGATAAGTCATTGGCGACCAAAATGGCTGAGAACCCGCAACAGGTACTCGATTTTTTGAACGACCTGGCGAAGCGTGCGCGCCCACAGGCAGAACAAGAATTAGCCCAACTACGTGCTTTTGCCAAACAGCACTATGGTGTGGAGCAGCTTGAAGCTTGGGATATCACTTATTACGGTGAAAAACAGAAACAGCATCTGTTTTCGATCAATGATGAACAATTGCGGCCCTACTTCCCGGAGCAGCGTGCATTAGAAGGGTTGTTTGAAGTGGTGAAGCGTATTTACGGAATCACTGCTAAAGAGCGTAAGGATGTGGATACATGGCATCCTGAAGTGCGCTTCTTTGATCTGTTTGATGCGGCGGGTGAACTGCGGGGTAGTTTCTATCTCGATTTGTATGCTCGTGAGCACAAGCGCGGCGGTGCCTGGATGGACGATTGCGTGGCCAGCTTGGGTAAAGCCAATGGCGAGCAGCAAAAACCGGTGGCCTACCTCACCTGTAACTTTAACCGCCCGCTAGGTGACCAACCTGCGCTGTTTACTCATAACGAAGTCACCACCTTGTTCCATGAGTTTGGTCATGGCTTACATCATATGTTGACGCAGATCGATACTGCGGGTGTTTCTGGTATCAATGGTGTGCCTTGGGACGCGGTGGAGTTGCCAAGCCAGTTTATGGAAAACTGGTGCTGGGAACCGGAAGCGTTGGCGTTTATCTCTGGTCATTTTGAAACCGGCGAACCTTTACCCGAAGCGTTATTGAACAAGATGCTGGCAGCGAAAAACTACCAGGCAGCGCTGTTTATCCTGCGCCAGTTGGAATTTGGTCTGTTTGATTTCCGTATGCATTTCGAATACAGCCCGGAAAAAGGGGCTCAGATCCTGCCAACGTTGGCTGAGGTCAAGAAAATGGTTGCGGTGGTGCCTTCACCCAGTTGGGGTCGCTTCCCACATGCGTTCAGTCATATTTTTGCTGGGGGCTATGCGGCCGGTTATTACAGCTATTTATGGGCGGAAGTGTTGTCGGCAGATGCTTACTCGCGTTTTGAAGAAGAAGGTATTTTCAATGCTGAAACCGGTAAATCCTTCCTGGATAATATCTTGTCCCGTGGGGGCTCTGAAGAGCCGATGACGTTATTCAAGCGCTTCCGTGGCCGCGCGCCAGAGCTGGATGCGATGTTGCGCCATTATGGTATTAAAGGATAACTCGCCCCGTGAGCGTGTTTTTATGCTGTGAAGCAGGCGCCGACCCCGGCGCCTTATCTATGTTGGCTGAGCGTTGGCAATTGACCAGTGACGAAAATGCGTTGCTGGCGCTGGTATTGACGCCAGAGCGGTTAGAGTTACGTAAGCGCGATGAGCCAAAACTTGGGGCGATCTACGTTGATTTTATCAACGGCCCGATGGCGCATCGGCGGCGTTTTGGTGGGGGGCGCGGTGAGGCGGTCGCTAAAGCGGTGGGCATCAAGGGCAGTTATCTTCCCAGCGTGGTAGATGCCACTGCTGGGTTGGGGCGTGACGCATTTGTTCTGGCGTCACTGGGTTGCCAGGTACGGATGCTGGAGCGTAATCCCGTGGTTGCTGCACTGTTGGATGATGGTTTGCAGCGGGGCTATCAGGACCCAGAGATTGGCCCTTGGCTGCGTGAACGGATGACGCTGCTGCATGCTTCGAGCCTGACGGCCTTGGCCGATTTGCAACCTCCCCCGCAAGTGGTGTACCTCGACCCGATGTATCCGCATAAGCAGAAGAGTGCGCTGGTGAAAAAAGAGATGCGAGTTTTCCAGTCATTGGTGGGCAGCGACGCTGATGCGGATGAATTGCTTGAACCGGCTCGTCGGTTGGCAACCAAACGGATTGTGGTGAAGCGCCCTGACTATGCACCACCGCTGGCAGATGTGCCTGCGCATGCCACCACGACTACCAAAAATCACCGTTTTGATATTTATATGCCTATATAACAGGGTCAATATATTCATAATAATTATGATTGAACGGTGTCACACTTTCTCTATGGGGTCTACAAGGTGACTAGTAACCCCTGAGCGCTTGCTGCATAATCTCATTGAATTACAATAAAATAAAATGAGATTTTACTATGAAAAAGAGACTACTTCCCTTGCTGCTTGGTTTGAGTGGTTCGGTTATTGCAGCCGAACCTATTAATATCACTATCCTGGGTACCTCTGATCTGCATGGTACTTTTGTACCTTGGGATTACGCTTCTGATACTGAAAATTTGGCGGGTAGCCTAAGCCAAATTGCTACGCTAGTGCATCAAATCCGCGCCCAACAGCCGAATGTGATTTTGGTGGATGCTGGGGACACCATTCAGGGCAACTTTGTTGAAACTTTCAAGAATGATAAAACCAGCCCGATGATGTTGGGCTTCAATGCGTTGAACTACGATGTGTGGGTGATGGGCAATCACGAGTTTGATTTTGGCCTGAAAGTATTAGAGACCTCGTTGAACCAGTTCAATGGGACGGCGTTGGCGGGCAATATCTTCTGGGAAAGCGGCAAACCCTATTTACCCGCTTATAAGATAGTGGAACGCCAAGGGGTGAAAATCGGCATTATCGGGATGGACACACCCATGACAGCCGAGTTTGCCAAGGGGACTGATCACATCGATGGCCTGAAATTTACCGATCCGGTACAGGCGGTAAAACAGGTGATTCAGCAGCTTGACGGTCAGGTGGACGCTATTGTGCTGGTGGCCCATATGGGGATCGATAATGAGAACCAGCGGCCTGGAACGGGAGTGGGCGATATTGCACGCGCCAACCCGGAACTGGCGGCAATTGTTGCTGGGCATATGCACGTCAAGATAGATAAAGCGGTGATTAATGGCGTGATCATTACCGAGCCGGATAAATATGGCCGCGCATTATCGCGTATCGACCTGCAATTTGAGCCGCAAAACGGTCAGTATGTGTTGATCAATAAAGACAGCTATACCTACCCCATCAAAGGGATGGCTTCTGACAAAAAGCTGGAACAGATCTATCAACCGTTCCATACCATCCTGCGAGCCAATGCCAACCGACCCATTGCCCAATTAACGGGGCAGGATCTGGTTCCGCCCGATGCGGTAAAGGGGATCCCTCAGGTACATGTGCAGGATACCGGTATCAGTGCGCTGTATCAGGAAGCGCTCCGTTACTACGCACCTAAAGCAGAAGTGATTGCATTACAGATAGATAATGACCAACCAAGGCTGAATGTGGGTACGATTACGGCCAAGGATATCGCCTTTAACTACCAATATGCTGGCGGAGAAATTACGGTTTATCAGCTTACCGGCAAAGAGTTGAAGGCCTACATGGAGTGGGCTGCTGACTACTTCAACCAGTTGCAGGATGGGGATGTCACCTACAGTTTCAACCCGCAACGGCGAGCTTCCAAATATTCCACCAATGACTTTTTTGATGGTGTGACTTACACCATCGATTTGCGCAAGCCTGCTGGACAACGCATTACTGAGCTGAAGTTGAACGACGGTACGCCGGTGACGGATGCCTTACCCATTCGCTTGGGCATGAACAGCTATCGCATGGGGCATTTGACGCAGAAAGGCGGAGCATTGGCAGGGATGGAGTTTCCGATACTTTCAGACACCAAAGCTGAGTATGGCGAAGAAGCCGGGACCGTGCGCAATTTGACCCTGCGTTATTTAAGCGAAGTGAAAAAAGGGCAATATCAGGGTAAAACGATGCAGCGCTGGAAGCTGCTGGGCCTGGAAGGTTATGAGCGTGAACGCCAGATAGTGGAAAACCTGCTGAATACGGGCAAAATCAGTGTGCCGACCAGCGATGATGGGCGTTATACCAATGTCGCCTCTATTAATGTCAAAGCCTTGTTGTTTAGTGATCCGCAAAGCAAACAGCAACAGATTAGGGCGCTGCAGGAGCAGGCACAAATGGAGAGCGATCCGGTTATCAAACAGCGGTTAAGTGATCGAGCTGCGATCATTGAGGCCATTAACTAAGAGACTATACTCTAAATAATTCGAGATGCTTGTAGGCAGCCAGCGATGGAATCCCCAGGAGCATAGCTGACTATGTGACTGGGGTGACAGAGTGCAGCTAACACCCAAGCAACTTGAAGTATGACGAGTATAGAGAAATGCCGGCGTAAGACGCCGGCATAGGGACGATAAAAAGTATCACTCTGGATTAAAGTACACCCTGAGCCAACATGGCGTCAGCCACTTTGACAAAACCAGCGATATTGGCACCATGCACATAGTGTGTGTGTTTGCCTTCACCACCGTAATTGACACAGGACTGGTGGATATCTGCCATAATTTGTTTCAAACGAATATCCACTTTTTCGGCTCTCCAGCTCAGGCGTGCGGCATTTTGTGCCATTTCCAGCCCAGACGTGGCGACACCACCGGCATTGGCTGCTTTACCTGGCGCGAACAGAACACCGGCCTCAAGGAAGGCATCGGTAGCTTGGATGGTGGTTGGCATATTGGCACCTTCAGCAACCGCTTTGACCCCGTTACGAATCAATATTTGTGCTGCATCAAGATCCAGTTCGTTCTGAGTAGCACATGGCAGCGCGATATCTACCGGTACATGCCATGGCTGTTGGCCTTCCAGATAGGTCAGGCCACGCTCGCGCGCATAGTCAACCACCCGGCCATAGCGCTGGTTTTTGATTTCGGTCAGATGTGCCAGTTTTTCTTTGGTAAAACCAGCTTCATCCACCACTGTACCGCCAGAATCTGAAACAGTGATCACCCGAGCATTCAGCTCCAAGGCTTTTTCAATGGTGTATTGTGCAACGTTACCCGAGCCGGAAACCGCAACTCGCATCCCTTCAAAACCCAAACCATGGCGCTTTAACATCGAATCGGTAAAGTACACCAGACCATAACCGGTGGCCTCAGGGCGAATCAGACTGCCGCCAAACGACAATCCTTTACCGGTAAATACACAACCGGTGTTGTTGGAAAGCTTTTTCATCATGCCAGCCATAAAGCCCACTTCGCGACCACCTACGCCGATGTCCCCGGCGGGTACGTCAGTATCTGGGCCCAGGTGACGGTAAAGTTCGGTCATTAAGGCCTGGCAAAAACGCATGATTTCGCCCTGGCTTTTACCCTTCGGATCAAAGTCTGAACCACCTTTGCCACCACCCATTGGTAGTGTGGTGAGGGCATTCTTGAAGGTTTGCTCAAAACCCAGGAACTTCAGAATGGAGGTGTTGACTGAAGGGTGGAAACGCATCCCCCCTTTGTATGGCCCAATAGCGGAGTTGAACTGGATACGATAAGCGCGGTTAACGCGAACCTGCCCCTGATCGTCAATCCAACTGACGCGGAACTGAATGATGCGCTCAGGCTCCACCAAACGTTCGAGCAATGCGTAGTCACGATAATGCGGATTGCGTTCGATAAATGGCCACAAAGAGGTAAATACTTCCCGAACTGCCTGCAGATATTCTGGTTGATGCGAGTTATGACGTTGTAAAGATTTTAGAAAGGATTCTAGCGATACAGCCTGTTCCATGGATAGCTCCTGTTTAGCATTTTGGTTCCCCTCTTTTAATGATCTATCTCACAGTTGGGGGAGGATGTTGTGTCTATACCGACTATAGCATTGAGAGGCGGCTGATTAACAAGCAATAAATGAAGAAAACATGATGAAAAACGCCCGCATTAGGCGGGCGTGGGTATAACGAGGTTGTGAGTGCTTACTTACTTTATTCTTCTTCACGCAATGGCACAATCAGCATATCGATGTGTACCGTATTGATGAGTTGGCGGGCGGAAGACATCAGTTTGCTCCAAAAATCCTGATGGTGCCCACAGAGTACCAAATCCATATCGTACTTTTTGATTGCATCAACCAAGACCTGTGCCAAGTCACCGCTACCACTGAGGGTTTCGGTAATCGGGTAGCCGGCATTTTGCGATAGTTCGCTTAATGCTCGATGGGTTTCTTCAGAAATGCGTTGTTGCATATCGCCAAGATTGACATCAATTAGGCCGGTATACAGGTCGGAATAGTTAACATCAACGTGGATCAGGGAGACTTTGGCATTGTATGGCCGAGCCATTGATACCGCCTTCTCAACCAGGATTTTGCTTTCTGGGGACAGGTCAACCGCGATCAGTATGTGTTTGTAAGCCATAAAAAAACTCCCTCTCTATATATGCCGATTAAAGTGTGCAGGCATTCAGTGTTTCAGCTTGGTGCTTTCATCTCTCCTGCATCATACCATCCAGATAACATCGTGATATGTTGAGGCGATCACAATGCATTGCATCAATGGGTTAGTCGCTGATGTAAAAAAACAGTGTAGCTTGGATGAACTGGGTTAAAAAACGTTATCGGTATTTAACCGCGTTAGTGTCAATGTTTTCATGATAGGTCGGTTTAATATTACTGCATTGTTAAATTGCGCGTTAAGAATTTTAACAATTTTAATAAATTTGATACAACACGCGTGTTCATTTGCATGCCATATTCTACAATAGTGAATATAGCGATTAGCTAGATCATTTCTCCTTAAGCTGACAGAAGCGTCAATTCAATATTATCCACAGCTAGGCTTCTGTGGCGGTTATTGAAGGGGGAAATTCAGGGGTAAAAAATATGCTAGGAGGATGGGAGCCACAGGCTCCGACAGCATTGGGTAAGAAGTAGGGCTGTTGGCTCGGCGGTTGGTCGGGTTAGTACGCCTTGAGGAGGTCATCATGATTAGTACCGTTGCGCTGTTTTGGGCTCTGTGTGTGATATGCGTGGTTAACCTGGCTCGGTATTTATCTTCTCTGCGTGCGCTGTTATTTGTTTTACGCGGCTGCGACCCATTACTGTACCAATATGTTGATGGTAGCGGCTTTTTTACGTCCCATGGACAACCCCGCAAACAGATACGGCTGGTGAGCTATATTTTTTCTCAGCGATATATTGAGCATCATGATCCTGAATTTATTCGCCGCTGTCAGCGGGTACGTGGTCAATTTTTGCTGACGTTGTCGCTGGGGGGATTGGTGATTGTTAGCCTGTCGACGATGGCGGTCTACTATTAGCTCATGAGGTTGATTCAAGCAAAAAAATGGCGGCCAATATGACCGCCATTTAGCGCTAAATCAGTTTCAGTGCTAGCCAGTAAAGGCCCCCGGAAAGTAGCAGCGACACCGGTAGGGTCAGTACCCAGGCCAGTAGAATGCTCTTCACGGTTTTACTCTGTACGCCACCACCGTCAACGATCATGGTGCCCGCAACAGCGGAAGAGAGCACATGGGTAGTGGAGACGGGCATACCGGTATAGCTGGCAACACCAATTGACAGTGCAGCAGTCATCTGAGCTGATACCCCTTGGGCATAAGTCATGCCTTTCTTGCCAATTTTTTCGCCAATAGTGGTTGCCACTCGTCTCCAACCTATCATGGTACCAATGGACAGCGCCAAGGCGACCGCCACGATAATCCAGGTTGGTGCATACTCGACGGTTTGCAATAAATCGGAACGTAGTTTTTTGAGGAACCGTTGATCATCCGCAGAGATTTCCGGCAGCTTGGCTATTTTCCCTGCCGTATCGGTAACGCACATTAACAGACGGCGCAGATGACTGCGTTGTTCTACCGTCAGTTGGTCGTAACTTTGCAGATTGTCCAACAGGGCCAGAGAACGGTCTATGGCGATCAGCGCGCGTGCACTGTCACAGTGGAACTGAACCGGTTGATTCTCTGTGGGTAGTGTATTCTCAGCAGTGGGTGCCAAGGGGGCTTGTCCGATCACATGAGTCAGCGACTCACCATGCTGCTGGTAGAATTGCTGCAGGTGAACGACAGCATCCCGTGTACGGGTAATGTCATAACCCGTTGCGCTCATATTGAGCACAAAACCGGCCGGGGCAACGCCAATCAGCACCAGCATAATCAACCCGATACCTTTTTGACCATCGTTAGCACCGTGTGAAAAACTGACACCAATAGCGGACATGATCAGGGCGATACGTGTCCAGAATGGCGGCTTACGTTTGCCATCGACCTTTTCACGTTCAGCCGGTGTCATATGAATGCGTTGGCGTTTTTTGGTATTACTCCAGTAATGGCGCAGTATAAATACCATCAAGCCAGCAACCATCATACCCACCAGTGGGGATAAGATCAGCGACAGGAAGATGGCGATCATTTTCGGCACATTCAGTGCGTCCACGACGGAGGTGCTAGTGACGAGTGCATTGGTTAAACCAACACCAATAATCGCGCCAATCAAGGTATGGGAACTGGAAGCGGGCAAGCCAAAATACCAGGTGCCGAGATTCCAGATAATCGCTGCCAGTAACATGGAAAAAACCATGGCTAAGCCTTGTGTTGAACTGACGTTCAGCAACAGATCGGTTGGCAACAGGTGAACAATGGCATAGGCAACGCTCAAACCGCCGAGCATAACCCCAAGAAAGTTGAATACACCAGCCATAACGACCGCAAATTGCGAACGCATAGCGCGAGTATAAATGACAGTAGCAACCGCGTTGGCCGTATCGTGAAAACCATTGATGGCTTCGTAAAACAATACGAACAACAAGGCAATAATTAACATTAGGCTGGTATGAAAATCCAGGCCAGAGAACAAATGTAGCATATAAGTGTCACGCCAGGTTTGTGGACTTGATCGCCGCGCATTATCAGTGACAATGGGTCTCTGGGAAAAGGGAAATATGACGTTTTTTTGACGTGACGATGACAAAAGGTCTCAATGCCTTAGAGTAATCAAATAATTTCAGTATGTTACCGCTTTTTACCTGGGGTAACATTTTCTTGTTCTTCCGTTGGCTTGCTCTATCGATACCTTTACAATCGATCCCATTGAGTTAGCGCGGTGCTGGCAGTGAAACAACAAAAGAGGCTTCGGTGGAACAATTTGATGTGGTAATCATTGGCGCGGGAGCCGCAGGCATGTTTTGTGCTGCTCAGGCCGGGCAACTGGGTCGCCGGGTGCTGCTGCTGGATAACGGCAAAAAACCAGGCCGCAAGATCCTGATGTCCGGTGGAGGGCGATGCAATTTTACCAATATGTATACGGAGCCCGCTGCCTATCTTTCAAATAATCCCCATTTTTGTAAATCCGCATTGGCACGTTATACCCAGTGGGATTTTATCGATCTGATTAATCGCTATGGCATTGCTTACCATGAAAAAACACTGGGGCAACTGTTTTGCGATGATTCTGCACAGCAGGTTGTTGATCTGCTGCTAAAAGAGTGTGAACTCGGTCAGGTGACGATCCGCTTACGCAGTGAAGTCCTGAGTATTAAACAGGGAGAGAGCGGATTTGAGCTAGCAACCAATAATGGTGATGTGAGCACTCACTCACTTGTTGTGGCCACCGGGGGACTTTCGATGCCAGGGTTAGGGGCGTCGCCATTCGGTTACCAACTGGCTGAACAGTTTGGTTTAAACGTACTCCCTACCCGAGCTGGGTTGGTCCCCTTTACCTTGCATAAACCGCTACTGGAGCAATCTCAAGTGCTTTCCGGCGTCTCGCTGCCTGCGCTGATCACGGCAGACAATGGCACCCAGTTTCGTGAAAGCATTCTGTTTACCCATCGGGGGCTTTCTGGCCCCGCCGTCTTGCAAGTTTCCAGCTATTGGCAACCCGGTGAGTATGTGAGTGTTAACTTACTTCCTACACTGGATCTGGTGGCGGTTTTGCATGAACAACGACAAGCCCATCCCAACCAGAGCCTGAAAAATACACTGGCGCTACATCTGCCCAAGCGTCTGGTGGAGTTTCTGCAAACACTGGGGCAATTGCCGGATGTCACATTAAAACAACTGACTCCGGCACAGCAGACAGCCGTGATTGAAAACCTGCAAAATTGGCGCATACAACCCAATGGAACGGAAGGTTATCGTACTGCGGAAGTGACATTAGGTGGCGTAGATACCAAGGAGTTGTCTTCCAAAACCATGGAGGCAAACAAGGTGCCCGGGCTCTATTTTATCGGTGAAGTGGTGGATGTAACAGGGTGGCTAGGGGGCTATAACTTCCAATGGGCCTGGAGTTCTGCCTGGGCTTGTGCACAGGCTTTGGCTGCTGCGCAGAGATAATAACGTTTTCTTTATGGTTAACCTCACGGGTTGATGATTCTCATTTGGCTGAAGCTAACCTAGATCAACGCTCATAAAACCCAGATTATGGTGACGTTTATTCCATCAATTTATCGAGAGTCCCCTGGTTGTTAACGCTGCTCAGGGGCAGTCAATCTTTAACCAAAAATCACGATAGATGAGTTATGCAGACAAAGATTTCTGAATAAAACTCAACTATTGCGACCTTCTATAGAGTAAATTCCGATATTCCCCTCTGGTTTGTTAAGTTAATATTAAGTTTTACCAGCCCATCATTAATGTTATCTCTGCTTATCAATGAGTCAATTTGATTGATAATTTATCCATCACTAATAGAAAGATGGATTAGTGTTTTACGTAATTCTATTCGTGATTAAGTAAAAATTTATAGGGGATCATCTAATATATTATGTCGGCTGAATTGATAAATATGCCCTTCTATATCCTATAATGATTTTTTTATTTTTTTGAATTTAAATGCTGTTTTTATTTGTTTTACTATATTTTTATTCTGATTTTAGTTTGAAATTAAATTGTCACTGTCGCATTTTCTTTATTTTCTCATTTTATTTCGTGGGTATTATTTTTCACTTAAAAATAGATAATGGCTAATATTTCATAAGAATGATTTAGCTGGGTTATTAATGGCACCATTAAGGTTGATGCGATATCGGGTTTCCTTTCACGAAGTTAATATCATCGAAAATTAAAATTTATCTCTGTGTAAGTCGTCTTTTCGACCGATATCCCTATTGGCTCAATTCGTAGAATTATTCTTTTTTTCTTTTTCGCTCTTGGGAATAACTGCCATGAAAATTTATCTGTACCATAACCTCAATCCGAACCAAATCCCCGGATATGACAAGTTTGTGCAGGCTATCACGGCAGATAATTTTACCCAGGCTGACGTGCGGAAAATTGATACCAACCTCTATCGTGCGCGGCTCAATATACGCGACCGATTACTTTTTTCGTTTTATCGCTACAACCATGAAACGGTTTGCCTGGTGCTGGAGTACCTCCCCAATCACGCCTACCACACCTCACGCTTTATTCGCCAACAGGTGGTGATTGATGAAGAGCGCCTGCAGCCAGTACTGAATCCCGACGAGGTGGAGCCTGAACCGATGGCTTACATCAATGTGACACCGGGCCGATTCTATCGGCTAGATAAAATGTTGTCGTTTGATGATGATCAGCAAGCGTTGTTTGAACATCCTCTACCTTTGGTGATTGTGGGTTCCGCAGGTAGTGGTAAAACGGCATTGGTGCTGGAGAAAATGAAGCAGGCGACGGGGGAGATCCTTTATCTCAGCCTCTCTTCTTTTCTGGTTGAGAAGGCGCGGACACTTTACCGGGCCAGTGGCGAAGAAAATGAATTGCAACAGGTGGATTTTCTCTCCTTGCGTGAGTTTCTGGAGATGCTGAGTGTTCCAGAGGGAAAAGAGGTGACCTTCAATGCGTTTAATTCCTGGTTGCCGCGCAATAAAGTAACGGCCTCTTTGGGGTCGGCGCATACTCTGTTTGAAGAGTTTCGTGGTGTGATTGGCGCTTCGGTATCAGAACAGGGGCCTTTGAGTCGTGAAGCCTATCTGGCATTGGGGATCAAGCAATCTCTTTATCCTGTAGAGGCTCGGGGCGAAGTCTATGTGCTGTTTGAACGCTATGTTGCTTGGTTGAAACAATCTCGGCAGTACGATACCAACCTGCTCAGCCACCAATACTTATCACGTGCAACGCCGAGCTACGATTTTATCTTTATCGATGAAATTCAGGATATGACGCCTATCCAGTTGTTTCTGATACTAAAAACATTACGTACTGCTAACCAGTTTCTGCTCTGTGGTGATGCCAATCAGGTGGTTCATCCCAATTTTTTCTCTTGGAGCAAACTCAAAAGTCTGTTCTTCCAGCATCATCAGGGGAGTGATGCGGGTATCCGGATTTTACAAGCGAACTACCGCAACGCGCCACATGTCACCAACCTGGCTAATCGTCTACTGCAGCTTAAACAAACCCGGTTCGGTGCCATTGACAGAGAGAGTCATTATGTTGTCAAAAGTGGTGGTCAGACTGAGGGCTTTGTCTCCCTGTTAGAAGATAAAAACAGTGTAAAGAAGGAGTTAAACGAAAAAACGGCACGTTCAGCTAACGTGGCCGTTGTGGTGATGCACCCAGAGCAAAAAGAGTTGGCTAGGCGCTGGTTTAAAACTCCGCTGGTGTTCTCGGTTCAAGAAGTCAAAGGGTTGGAATATGAAACGGTGATTTTATTTAACTTGGTGAGCGAAGCCAGCAAGGTGTTCGATGATATCTGTCAGGGTGTCTCTGTTGAGGACCTTGAAGGAGAAGCGCGGCGTTATGCGCGCCCACGTGACAAACAGGATCGCTCAGCGGAAATTTACAAATTCTTTATCAATGCATTGTACGTTGCCATTACTCGAGCTACCCACAATGTTTATCTGGTGGAGCAACGTATACAGCATCCGCTGTGGTCATTACTGGCACTTTCTCACAGTACCAAGGCTGAGGAGCTGCGCGAAGAGTCGTCAAGTTTGGATGAATGGCAAGAGGCTGCCCGTCAATTGGAACGCCAGGGTAAGCAAGAACAAGCCGATGCGATCCGCGAGCAGATAACACAGCAGCAGGGTGTTTCCTGGCAGGTTATTGATCCGGTGATGGTCGGTCTGGGCCAGTGGCCACAACCGATTATTGCAGAGAGCAGCAATAAAGCCTCAACATTACAGGCTGTCAACAGCGATTTAACGCTGGCATAGTTTTGACCTATAACGTTTATGGATGACACCCCAAGGCGACTAGGGACCAAAGCGACGTAAGCAGCAGATAAAATTTATGTATTTTAAAATGCTCTATCTGGGGTGTTCTACATTCCAACGTCATTTTTCCGATGTATGGTATCGCTAATTTTTAATATGTTAGCGAATCAGACTTCAACATCGATACTGGCAGCAACGACAAGGCGAGCTTGCTGAATGGGTACCCCGGCAGATTTGTTGCTCCCTCACGGTCACATGGCTGATCATGCCGCGGGCTTCTCATCATTGCGGTCTATTTGCATATGCTGATATTGGTGCAATGTGACTTAAATCAAAAAATGATCTCAGAAACGATTTACTATTGAACAGGGTCTATTATTGATTATGTTCAATTACGTTTAGACGAGGAGTGCTGTGATGCCATGGGGTCATGAAATTCAACAGGCAATTAATTTGTTAGAGGGATGTCAGCACCATAATGCAGACCATCTTCCTTGTCCTGCTAGGGGCGACCAGCCAGGAGCAGTGGGTACCTGCGCAGAAAAAATCATGCCGCTGATCATCTTGATTAATGCCTTCGCTGATGTACTGCCGCAGCATCAGGAGTTACATCGTGTAGGTATGAAGCTGGAGGAGAAGGGGTTGATTAAGAAACTGGAGCCGGGGGAGAGTTATAGCCAAAATGCGTTGAATTATTTGAGTGCTTTGGTTGAGTCTTAGGCCGCTAGCGATAGATCTTGATGGCGCAATTAAAAGTCAAGAATATCAATTATTCGAGTAGAAACCCAAGGCCTCGTCTTGCGTAAACAGCAATCGTTGTGTTGTCATTTCTCGGTAGCGTGAGTGACGACGGCATGATCATGGTATTTCATCAACAGCGGCTGCGGTCAGATTACCGGTTTGCTGTGCCAATTGTAGATAGTAACGTACCCCGGCAATCATCGCCCGTTCGTCAGGTGAGAAGCTGGTGTTATGTAGTGCCGCATTATTAGCTCCCGCTTCGCCGACACCGAGCCAGGCAAAACAGACTGGGGCAATCTGCTGATATTCTGAAAAATCCTCTCCCACTGACATGGGTAAGGCGGCTAGGTGAAATGCCTCTGCCCCCAATGCTAGGCGAGCTGCACGACCTGCCAACTCGCAAAGTTGCGGATCGTTATTGATGGCGCTGTAATCCCACTCATCGAAGCGGATATCGCACTTACAGCGATAAGCCTGTGCGGTGGAATGACAAATACGGGTCATTGCAGTGCGCAGATGCTCGCGGACCTGTGGTGTGAAACTGCGGGTCGTTCCACACAGGCTGGCGCTATCGGGTAGGCGAGCCGTGGAGCCATCACCACATAACAGGCTACACAGAGAAACGACGGCGGCGTCACGCGGGTCTATTTCACGCGCGACGATGCTCTGCAAAGCACCCACTACCGCAGCTGAGGCGACAATCGGGTCGATAGAGAGCTGTGGCATCGAGCTATGTCCCCCTCGGCCTGTAATTTCAATATGAAAAGTATCGCGGTTGGCAGTGGCAATGCCCGGTTTAATCTCGATCTGGCCACTGGGTAGATTTGGCTGCAGATGCAGGGCAAAGAACATCTGAGCTTGGTCCAAACAGCCAGAATCTACCAGCTCTTTGGCACCCCCTGGTGACATCTCCTCCCCACGTTGGAAGATAAAGATCACCTCACCAGCAAGTTGGTCTCTCAGTTGCGAAAGCAGCGCTGCGGCACCCAGTAGCATGGCGCTGTGCCCATCGTGGCCGCAGGCGTGCATGACACCAGGTTGTTGTGAGTCAAAATCACGGTGGTTTTGTTCTACTACGGGTAAGGCATCGATATCAGCCCGCAAGGCAATGGTTGGCCCAGGGTGTTTGCCACGCAGATAAGCGACGACGCCTGTGGGGGCCGGTGTCGTAATATCTATGCCATCGAAAGTGGCCAGTTGTTCGATCAGATAACCGGTTGTCCAGTGTTCCTGGTGAGAGAGTTCTGGGTGACGATGCAAGTCACGGCGCCAACCAATTACCCTTTTTTCTGTTGCTTTCCAGTCAAGTGTCATCATGGTCTATACCTGATTAATCTCCCCGAACGGGGTTTCTTTTTCTCTAAAACCGGGGTCGTTCAACAGGACAAATTTTTACGCCATAGCCAATAAAATCGCTTGTAAATAAAAATGATAATCATTACTATCTTTGGTGTTCAGAGACAATATTACTGTCTGATACTGTCTTCTTGAATGCAAGGCATTGCTCACATTGCTTCCCGTGTTTACTTAGCCAGCCCAAGTGCTGGCTTTTTTTTGATAAGCTATTTCACATTGAGCTCATGCCTTGCTGCTTCCGCTAAGAAGTGACTCCGATCACGGTAAGTTGCTTGATTATCCCGAATATAGTAATCAATGCGCTTAATGAGTACGTCAGGAAGTGCAATATTAATACGCTGTTGTTTTCCTTCAAAAGAGGATAAATCAACATCTATAACAAACCATGTATCGTAATCAAGATACTCAGGATTAGCAGAATAGAGCATAAACCCCCCATCCTTAATATCGCTAACTGAATGTTTTCCGCTTAATATCATATCCTCTACCGTCAGCAAGATAGCTTCTCTTGCCATGACTGCGATATCTTCCTGAGAATCAGCAGCCGAGAAACATCCATAATCATAAGCAGAAAATGCCGGAACAATCATACCGTATGCGGTTTTTTCATCTTTTGGTGTTTCTACACCTACTGAAAATAACATATCAACCTCCAAAGTCGGCGGGGATCAGATCCCCGCCATTTTTTTGATCGAGCTAACAGTGCCAAGAGGTAAGTCTTTTTTCGGGTGTGGAACAGGAAATGTTTTTCCTGTAATAGGCGACCACCATATTTGATGGCTCCCTCCATTATGCCGTTTAAGTTCACAACCAGCAGCCATTAGCTCTTTTATCAGGTCAGTAGATTTCATGTTTCCTCCTAACCTAATAATCAATATACACACGCATACACACAATGCAAGTTGTACACGATTTTATCGTACTGAAAAGGGGTCAACAATGCATATTCTCTACAAACTTTGAGATAGCTCTAGCCACTTCATTGTTGGTTAACAAACGGTTAACATTTCCCATCAAAACTACATCTAATTTTTTGAATGTATCTGTGCGCTTTTTGCACTTTTATATTTCAATTCCAGCGCTATTCTATAGAAAATGTTGCGGAGAATTGAATATGATTTATTTACGTAAAGGCGCAGATCGCGGTCATGCTAATCATGGTTGGCTGGACAGTTGGCACACCTTTTCATTTGCTAACTATTATGACCCAAATTTTATGGGGTTTTCAGCGTTACGAGTGATCAATGAGGATGTGATCGACGCAGGCCAGGGGTTTGGCACTCACCCCCATAATGATATGGAGATCCTGACTTACGTACTGAGCGGTACGGTAGAGCACCAGGATAGTATGGGTAACAAAGAGCAGATTCATGCTGGCGAGTTTCAGGTGATGAGCGCGGGTACCGGCATCCGCCACTCAGAGTACAATGCCAGCTCTGAAAACCCATTGCATCTCTACCAGATCTGGATTATTCCTAATCAGATGGGGTTGCAGCCACGTTATGAACAGCGCCTGTTCGATGAACCTCAGGGGCGACAATTAATTCTGTCGCCGGATGCGCGCGAGGGTTCACTGAAAGTCTTCCAGGATATGACATTGTCGCGCTGGCGGCTGAAAAAAGATCAGCAGTCAGTCTATTCAATGCCGGCTGAACGACGTGTTTGGGTCCAGGTAGTGTATGGCAATGTATCGATTAACGGCCAGCAAGCCGCTACCAGCGATGCGTTTGCAATATGGGACGAAACAACATTGTCGATTGATGCCGCTGAAGACAGTGAGATCCTGTTGTTTGATTTGCCACCCGTTTAGTGGTCGGTGCGTGAGCGCATTGAAGTAATAGCCTGGCGTTGAGCTTAGATGCTACCACCAGGAGCCACCGTGAAACCCACATCCACCATGCGGGGGGAAACGCTCTCTCCTCGCAACCGGGCTAACAGGCGCTCCGCGGCAATTTTTCCCATTTGCTCACGGGGCGTCAGTACACTGGCCAGTTTGGGCATCATCACCTGACCGATGTCATGCCCATGGAAACCGGCAATCGCCATATCTTGCGGAATTGACAACCCCTGACGTTGGCATTCAAATGCGGCACCGATAGCCAGGTCATCATTGGTACAAAAAATACTGTCGATTTGCGGATAGTCCCGCTGTGCTTCCCGTAGCATCTCACCCCCAGCAGAGTAAGAAGAGGAACGATCACTCATGATGCTGTAGGCTTCAAGGCCAGATTCACGCATCGCTTGCTCGTAGCCTTGTTGCTTGATGATAGTCCGTTCATCTTGACGCGCGCCGAAGTACACCACATGACGATGACCGCGGACGATGATTTGCTGCGTCATCTGGCGTGCCGCTTCAAAGTTATTGAACCCTACTGCCAGATCGATGCAAGGTGAGACGCAGTCCATCAATTCCACCACTGGGACGCCTGCGACTTCGATCATCTTTAGGGTCCGGGCGGTATGGTGGCGTTCAGATAGAATCAGGCCATCAATATTATAAGAAAACAACGAGGTCAGGCGCTCTTCTTCCCGCTCAGGTAAATAGCCGTAGTGTGCCAGCATGGTCTGGTAGTTATGTGCATCAGTCACGCTCTCGATGCCACGTAACACTTCAGCAAATACCTGGTTGGTTAATGAGGGGAGCAATACACCAATCGCACGGCTGGTGGCGTTGGAAAGAATATCTGGCGCTCGGTTGGGAATATAGCCAAGTTGGTCCAATGCGCGGGCAATTTTTTGCTGCAAAGCGGCAGAAACCTGATCGGGATGACGCAAATAACGGCTCACCGTCATTTTGGTCACACCAACCTGATCTGCAACATCTTGAAGCACTGGCCGTTTTTTCTTCATTATCAATGGACTGGCTAAACGTAAGTGGGGTATCAGTTTAGCAAAAAAAATGGTCTATCGGTACGTGGATGTTGCAGACGGCATAAAAGCTGGTCTCCTTTTTGGGAGTCATGACTCTTGGACAGGGTTAAGCTGGGGATGATCATTAGCAGCATTACTTGGAAGCGCGGGTTTATTGAATAAATTCACTTTGCGCCTGCGCCAACATTTTGTAAGGTGAATGACAGTAAATTTTATTCACAGAGTTGTTCGCGGCCAGCGCATGCAGTGCAAAGTACGGGCTGGCATGCTTCCTGCTGTTTGGATAACGCTGGGTATTATTCTATTTTTTGCTTTTCCCTGACAGGGGTTGAGCATAGTCATCCTCCAAGGCAGGACTGTAAATATGAAAAACGTTGGTTTCGTTGGTTGGCGCGGCATGGTGGGTTCCGTACTTATGCAGCGCATGATGCAAGAGCGCGATTTTGATGCTATTCGCCCGGTATTTTTCTCCACTTCACAGCATGGTGATGCCGCTCCGGCATTCGGTGGTCAACAGGGTACGCTGCAAGATGCCTATGATGTGGAGGCATTAAGTGCACTCGACATTATTATTACTTGCCAGGGGGGGGATTATACCAATCAAGTCTACCCGGAACTGCGTGCAATCGGCTGGCAAGGCTACTGGGTCGATGCGGCTTCTTCACTGCGGATGAAAGATGATGCCATTATCATTCTTGACCCCGTTAACCATGAGGTGATTCAACAAGGGTTGAATCAAGGTATCAAAACCTTTGTAGGGGGAAACTGTACGGTCAGCCTGATGCTGATGTCGTTGGGCGGCCTGTTTGCCAATAATCTGGTGGATTGGGTCTCGGTGGCGACTTATCAGGCGGCATCGGGTGGTGGGGCGCGGCATATGCGTGAACTATTGACTCAGATGGGGATGTTACACGCAGATGTGGCAAAAGAGCTGCAGAACCCAGCCTCAGCAATCCTGGATATTGAACGCAAGGTGACGGAGGCAACTCGCTCCGGCAAATTACCGACCGATAATTTTGGTGTGCCTTTGGCGGGCAGCTTGATCCCGTGGATTGATAAGCAACTGGAGAATGGTCAGAGCCGTGAAGAGTGGAAAGGTCAGGCGGAAACCAACAAAATCCTCAATACCTCTAGCATTATCCCGGTTGATGGTCTGTGTGTGCGCGTTGGTGCACTGCGTTGCCATAGCCAGGCATTTACGCTGAAACTGAAGAAAGATGTCCCGCTGGCTGAAATTGAGCAATTGCTGGCGAACCATAACGACTGGGTTCGGGTGGTCCCGAATGATCGCGAACTGACGATGCGTGAACTGACACCTGCAGCGGTGACGGGCACACTGAATACACCAGTTGGCCGACTGCGCAAACTGAACATGGGGCCGGAGTACCTTTCGGCGTTTACCGTTGGTGACCAGCTGTTGTGGGGGGCTGCGGAGCCGTTGCGCCGTATGCTGCGCATTTTGCTATAACGGTATTGAGTACCACTGGGTAGATAATAATCAATTTTACGAGGGTTGTGTTCTTTCAACCCTCTAAACTCTTTTTTCCCACTTTTCCATTCGTGATAGCGCCTATGACGTTGGGCTGGTCGCTTCCCAAGCGCGGCTCACAGCATGAATTTCCCACACAAAAAAAATCCTTCATCTGGCGGCAATATTTTTGGCGGATATTGTCTATGCTTAACGGGTTGGCAGATGACTTCTAAAATAATGTTGAAGTTTTGTCCGAAAAATAAGCATAAAAAGCGAAACTATGATTTGGCCGTGAATGGATTTATCAATAACCGACCGAAATCACGCTTTAAGTAGCAAATGAATTGCATGATAGACGTATTGGCTGCTTTTTAAACGTAGCGCCCAAAAAGTCATGCTGTTAAATAAAGGAAGAATAACATGTCTGTACTTCCCGAACGTGACCTGATTAATCAGATCATTTCTGGTCACTATGCCGACCCTTTTTCACTACTTGGTATGCATGTTACTGCGAATGGGTTGCAAGTTTGTGCCCTGTTTCCTGATGCTAGCGCCGTGTGGCTGATAGAGAGCAAAACAGGTAAACGTTTAGTTCAACTTAATTGTGAAGATGAACGCGGTTTTTTCAGTGCTATCGTGCCGCGCCGTAAAAACCCTTTCCGTTATCAGTTTGAAGTCAGTTGGCATGATCATCAGCAAATTGTCGAAGATCCCTATCGTTTTGGCACCTTGTTGCAGGATATTGACAGTTGGCTGTTGGCTGAAGGAACCCATTTGCGGCCTTATGAACGTTTGGGGGCACATCCAGACCAGTTGGATGAGGTTGAAGGTGTCAGTTTCGCGGTCTGGGCGCCGAATGCACAACGAGTTTCGGTAGTCGGGGAGTTTAACTTCTGGGATGGCCGCCGACACCCGATGCGCTTACGCAGGGAAAATGGCATTTGGGAGCTTTTTTTACCCGATGTCAGGGTTGGGCAACTGTATAAATATGAGCTTATTGACTGTTACGGTAATGTTCAGCTGAAATCCGACCCTTATGCTTTTGAGGCGCAGATGCGGCCAGACACCGCTTCTTTGATTTCGCCGTTGCCTTCGGTGGTGGAAAATAGCCCTGAGCGGGGCAGAGCCAACAATTTTGACCGCCCTATCTCTATTTATGAAGTTCATCTCGGCTCCTGGCGTCGTCACTCCGATAATAATTTCTGGCTCAGCTATCAAGAATTGGCTGAGCAGTTAATCCCTTATGTTAAAGCGATGGGGTTCACCCATATTGAGCTGTTGCCGATCAACGAACACCCATTCGATGGGAGTTGGGGCTATCAGCCTCTTGGTTTGTACGCGCCCACCCGGCGTTTCGGTACGCCATCGGAGTTTAAAGCTTTTGTGGCGGCGGCCCATGAGGCGGGGATTAATGTGATCCTTGATTGGGTTCCTGGGCATTTCCCTTCTGATACCCACGGCTTGGCGAATTTTGACGGTACTGCACTGTACGAATATGCCGACCCGCGCGAAGGGTTTCATCAGGACTGGAACACCTTGATTTACAACTATGGTCGTCATGAAGTGCGTAACTATCTGTCTGGTAATGCATTTTATTGGCTGGAACGCTTTGGCATTGATGCTTTGCGCGTCGATGCGGTGGCATCGATGATTTATCGTGACTACAGCCGTGCGGACGGTGAGTGGGTGCCGAACTACTTTGGCGGTAAAGAGAATCTGGAAGCGATCTCTTTCCTGCGTTACACCAACCAGACGTTGGGTAAAGAGCGCCCAGGGGCGGTGACCTTGGCGGAAGAGTCAACGGATTATCCCGGTGTCACACTACCACCGGAGGCTAACGGTCTGGGGTTCCATTACAAATGGGATCTGGGCTGGATGCACGATACGTTGAGCTATATGAAGCTTGACCCGGTACATCGTAAATACCATCACAACATGATGACTTTCGGCATGCTTTACGCTTATACCGAAAACTTTGTGTTGCCGATCTCCCATGATGAAGTGGTGCATGGTAAGGGTTCGATCCTCGATCGGATGCCGGGGGATGCCTGGCAGAAGTTTGCTAACTTGCGGGCCTATTACGGTTTTATGTGGGCACATCCCGGCAAGAAACTGCTGTTTATGGGCAGTGAATTTGCTCAGGGGCGTGAATGGAATTTTGATAGCAGCCTGGATTGGCATCTGCTGGAAGGGGACGACAGTTGGCACCATGGTGTTCAACGGTTGGTGCGTGACCTAAACCATTGCTATCAGCACAATCCGCCATTGTATCAACAAGATTATCAGCCTGCGGGTTTTGAATGGCTGGTGGTGGATGATCATGAAAATTCGGTATTTGCCTTTGCGCGCTATGACTCGCAGGGGAACGAGCTGATCGCCATCAGTAATTTTACACCGGTCCCTCGTCATCACTATCGCATCGGTATTTCCCGTCCAGGGGAATATCAGGAGATCCTGAATACCGACTCTTATCATTATCACGGTAGCAATACCGGTAATCAGGGGCGGGTGGTCTCAGAACCGGTCAACAGCCATGGTCGTGAGCACTCGATCATGGTTATGGTGCCGCCATTGGCGACGGTTTACCTGAGGCGGGAGTCTTAATGATGGATCTGATGCCGGGTCTTGCTGCGCCCTTAGGGGCTTATTATGACGGTAATGGCATCAATTTTACCTTGTTTTCCGCCCATGCCACAGGGGTTGAGCTTTGTCTGTTCGATGAGCAGCATCGTGAGACGCGGATACCACTGCCCGCGCGCAGCGGGGATATTTGGCATGGGTATCTGCCAGGGGGGAGGCCGGGGTTACGTTATGGCTACCGGGTTCATGGGCCATTTAAGCCGCAACAAGGGTTGCGGTTTAATGCCAACAAGCTGTTGCTTGACCCCGCCGCCCGATCAGTAGAAGGACCTGTCGCTGATCACCCCTATCTGCATGGCGGTCATGATCTGCCCGACCCACACGATAGTGCTGCATTGATGCCAAAGTGCATCGTGATCGACGAAAGTTATGACTGGCAAGATGATCGTCCACCCGTCACGCCTTGGAGCAAAACGGTGCTTTATGAAGCCCATGTCAGAGGGTTGACGTTATTGCATCCGCAGATCCCAGAAGAGTTGCGCGGCAGTTTTGCCGCCCTGGGTCACCCGGTAATGATCAACTACTTCAAGCGATTGGGGATCACCGCGCTTGAACTGTTGCCGATACAGCAGCACACCACGGAACCCCGTCTACAACGCATGGAGCTGACCAACTACTGGGGATATAACGTGCTGGCGCCTTACGCACCAAACAATCGTTATTGCAGTTTGAGCAGCAAGATGACGCCGCTGCGTGAATTTCGCGATGCGGTAAAAGCACTGCACAAAGCCGGGATAGAAGTGATTCTGGATGTGGTGTTTAACCATAGTGCAGAACTGGATGCTTATGGGCCCACCTTGTCGTTTCGCGGCATTGATAACCTGAGTTATTACTGGCTCACCGCCGATGGCGATTTCGAGAACGTCACGGGTTGCGGCAATACGTTGCGTTTGGATCAGCCTGCCGGTGTGGCCTGGGTGATGGATTGCCTGCGTTTTTGGGTGCGTGAATGTCATGTGGATGGTTTTCGCTTTGATCTCGGTACGGTGTTGGGGCGTATCCCTGAGTTTGAGCGGGATGCACCACTGTTTCAGGCGATGCTGGCAGACGATACGCTGGGTCGTTGTAAGTTGATTGCTGAACCTTGGGATATCGGGCCGGAAGGGTATCAGCTTGGGGCGTTTCCTGGTCGGTTTGCCGAGTGGAATGACCATTTTCGTGATGATATTCGCAGCTTCTGGTTGAAAAACGATCGGCCACTGGGGCAGTTTGCCCAACGTTTTGCCGCTTCCAGCGACATATTTGATCTGCGTGGGCGCGCGCCTTATGCCTGCATCAATCTGCTGGCGGCTCATGATGGTTTTACGCTGCGCGATGCGGTGAGTTTTAACCACAAGCATAATCAACTTAATGGTGAGAACAACCGTGATGGCCATGACTATAACTTTAGTAATAATCATGGGGTTGAAGGCAATGGTGTCGAAGGCCTGATTGCCGACCAAGCTGTTTTACAGCGCCGTAGAAATAGCCAACGCGTGCTGCTTGCCACGTTGTTGCTGGCCCAGGGAACACCGATGCTGTTGGCGGGCGATGAGCATGGTCATAGTCAGCAGGGGAATAACAATGCGTATTGTCAGGATAACGCTATCACTTGGCTCGATTGGGCCAAAGCAGATGATTCTCTTACTGAATACACCGCGGCCTTGATCCGCTTGCGCCAGCAGATCCCCGCTTTGCAGGGGGGAACCTGGTGGCAGGAGGGGGACGGTAACGTACAGTGGTTAAACGCACAAGGCCAACCACTGACGGTGCAAGAGTGGGAAGACCTGGACGGGCAGCATATACAGATCCTCCTTTCACAACATTGGTTGCTGCTGATTAACGCGACAGCGCAAGCTGTGGAGATGACTCTCCCTGAGGGGGATTGGCAGCCAGTTCCCCCTTTCACGCAGGAATATTCATTGGTTGATTTACCCTCTTGGTGCCAGGTTGCGCATTCTCTTTGTGTGCTGGCAAGGAAAAATTAAAAGGAGTCAGTTGTGGTCACGTTTGAAAATAAAGATTCTTTGTTGTTAGCGCGGCAACTACCTAATAAAGCGGTTGCCCTGATTCTGGCCGGGGGACGAGGTTCACGTTTAAAAGATTTAACCGCTAAGCGCGCCAAGCCCGCAGTGCATTTTGGCGGTAAATTCCGCATTATCGATTTTGCCATGTCGAATTGCCTGAATTCAGGGATTCGCCGCATGGGGGTTATTACCCAATATCATTCGCATACGCTGGTACAGCATATTCAGCGTGGCTGGTCGTTCCTCAATGAGGAGATGAATGAGTTTGTTGACCTGTTACCCGCCCAACAACGTCTGAGTACTGAGCATTGGTACCGGGGAACGGCGGATGCCGTTTGCCAGAACCTGGATATTATCCGCCGCTATCAGGCGGAATATGTGGTGATTTTGGCCGGTGACCATATTTATAAAATGGATTATTCGCGCATGTTGTTCGACCATGTGCAGAAAGGGGCGCAATGTACCGTGGCCTGTATTCCGGTGCCACGTAAAGAAGCCGGTGAATTTGGTATCATGAAGGTAGATAGTCATGACCGGATTTTGGATTTTCTGGAAAAACCGGCGGATCCACCCGCGATGCCAGACAATCCTGAGATGTCGTTGGCCAGTATGGGGATCTATATTTTCAACGCCGACTATTTATACCAACTGTTGGAAGAGGATATGTTGCTGCCAGATTCCAGCCATGATTTCGGCAAGGATCTGATTCCTAAAATTACTGCGCAGGGCGCAGCTTGGGCTCACCCATTTACCCTTTCCTGCGTCACCTCCAATGACGAACTGCCACCCTACTGGCGTGATGTCGGTACGCTGGAAGCCTACTGGCGAGCCAACCTGGATCTGGCTTCGGTGACACCGGAATTGGATATGTATGACCGCTCCTGGCCGATCCGCACCTATATGGAGCCGCTACCGCCGGCGAAATTTGTTCAGGACCGCTCCGGGAGTCACGGAATGACCATGAATTCGCTGGTGGCTGGCGGTTGTATTGTTTCGGGTTCGGTGGTGGTGCAATCGGTGCTTTTCTCGCGGGTGAGGGTCAATTCCTTCTGTACTATCGACTCCTCAGTGCTATTGCCGGATGTGAATGTTGGTCGTTCGTGTCGCTTGCGTCGCTGCATTATTGATCGAGCCTGCCATATTCCGGAAGGAATGGTGATTGGTGAAAACGCAGAGGAAGATAGCCAGCGTTTTTATCGTTCGGCAGAGGGCATTGTGCTGGTCACGCGCGAAATGTTGTCAAAGCTGTAACGACTGATTTTATCGAACTGATTTTATCGAACTGATGTTGTCGAACTGATTTTGTCGAATAGTGGGCATGGATAGAGGCGGCAGCTATCGGTGCAAAGGAGTTTTGCCGCTTTCAGGAGTGAGAATGCAGGTTTTACATGTATGTTCTGAAATATTCCCGTTGCTAAAAACCGGCGGTCTTGCCGATGTGGTGGGGGCATTACCGGCAGCACAAATTGCCGAGGGGGTGGATGTTCGGTTGTTGTTACCGGCGTTTCCTGATGTGTGCAATGGTATTCCAGATACGGTATTGGTGACCCAGGTTGACTCTTTTGCTGGTTTAGTCAGCCTACGTTACGGTATTTATCAGGGTATCGGTGTTTACCTGATTGATGCACCTTGGCTGTATAACCGTTCGGGCAGCCCATACCATGACCAATCAATGAGTGCATATCCAGATAACCACCGCCGTTTTGCTTTATTGGGGTGGATGGCTTGTGAACTGGCGAAAGGGTTGGATCGTTATTGGCGGCCACAAGTGGTACACGCTCATGACTGGCATGCTGGATTGACCTGTGCCTACCTGGCAGCCAATGGTCACCCGGCTCGTTCTATTTTTACGGTTCATAATCTGGCCTATCAGGGGCTGTTCGCTGCCCAACATCTGCAAGAGTTGTGGTTACCTTCGGCGTTTTTCAATATCTACGGGTTGGAGTTCCACGGGCAGATTTCATTTCTGAAGGCGGGCCTATACTACGCCGACCATGTCACCACCGTCAGTCCAACCTACGCACGTGAAATTACACGGCCTGAATTTGGTTATGGCATGGAAGGATTACTGCAGGAGCGCCAGCGTCAAGGGCGGCTTAGCGGTATTCTCAATGGCGTTGATGACAACATCTGGGACCCGGCCCGTGATGCCAATCTGACGGCGCGTTACGATGCAGACCATCTGAAGAATAAGATCAAAAACAAACTGCATCTGCAAAAAGCGATGGGGCTACAGGTGGATGAGTCGTTGCCCCTGTTTGCGGTGGTGAGTCGCCTGACCAATCAGAAAGGGTTGGATCTGGTGCTGGAAGCGTTGCCTACGTTGTTGGCGCAGGGTGGGCAGTTGGCGTTGCTGGGGGCCGGTGATGCCGTCTTGCAGCAGGCGTTTCTGGATGCCGCCGCCGATTATCCTGATCAGGTGGGTGTGCAGATTGGCTACCATGAAGCTTTTTCTCACCGTATTATCGGTGGTGCAGATGTGATCCTGGTGCCCAGCCGTTTTGAGCCTTGTGGGTTAACACAACTTTATGGTTTGCAATATGGTGCCTTGCCGTTGGTGCGCCGCACGGGGGGGTTGGCGGACACCGTGGTGGATTGCGCGCTGGAGAATCTGGCAGACGGTAGCGCCAGTGGGTTTGTTTTTGATGATTGTGATGCTGTCGCCTTGAGCAATGCTATTCGGCGTGCGCTGGTGTTATGGAGCCGGCCGAAACATTGGCGGCGAATACAGCGCCACGCTATGAATCTGGATTTTGGTTGGCACGTAGCGGCAAGGGATTATCTGTCGCTTTATCAACGCTTATTGTAATCGCGTACTTGGGATTGAATTACTATGACTTCACCGTTTAGTTACACCTCACCCACGGTCAGTGTTGAAGCGCTGAAACATTCCATCGCCTATAAACTGATGTTTATTGTTGGTAAGGATCCGGCTATCGCGACTCAGCACGACTGGCTTAATGCTGTGCTGTTTGCGGTACGAGACAGGATGGTGGAACGCTGGTTACGCGCGAGTCGCGCCCAGCTTTCGCAAGATGTTCGGCAGGTTTATTACCTGTCGATGGAGTTTCTGCTTGGCCGGACGTTATCGAATGCCCTGTTATCCATGGGAATTTATCGGGATCTTGAGGATGCACTCGATGAAATGGGCCTGAGCTTGAGTGAATTGCTTGAAGAGGAAAATGATCCTGGCTTAGGCAATGGGGGCTTGGGCCGTTTGGCTGCCTGTTTCCTGGATTCGTTGGCGACGTTGGCCCTGCCAGGAAGAGGCTATGGCATCCGCTATGAATATGGCATGTTCAAACAGAATATTGTTAACGGCCAGCAGATGGAGTCGCCGGACTACTGGTTGGAATACGGTAACCCGTGGGAATTCCCGCGCCATAATACCCGCTATAAGGTACGTTTCGGTGGGCGTATTCAGCAGGAGGGAACCAAGGCCCGCTGGGTAGAAACTGAAGAGATCATTGCTATCGCTTATGATCAGGTGATCCCTGGTTTTGATACTGACGCCACTAACACACTCCGTTTATGGAGTGCGCAGGCCAGTAACGAAATCAACCTGGGTAAATTCAACCAGGGTGACTACTTTGCTGCGGTGGAGGATAAAAACCATTCAGAGAACGTATCGCGCGTGCTCTATCCTGATGACTCCACTTATTCTGGGCGTGAGCTACGTCTACGGCAAGAATACTTCCTGGTTTCAGCGACAGTACAGGACATTCTTCATCGTCACTGGATAATGCACAAAACCTTTGCCAATCTGGCTGACAAGGTTGCCATTCACCTGAATGATACCCACCCCGTTTTGTCCATTCCTGAATTGATGCGTTTACTGATCGACGAGCATAAATTCAGTTGGCTGGATGCTTGGGCGCTGGTGGAAAAAGTATTCTCTTACACCAACCATACGTTGATGAGTGAAGCCCTGGAGACCTGGCCGATAGAGATGCTGGGTAAGATCCTGCCACGTCATTTGCAGCTTATTTTCGAGATTAACGACCATTTTCTCAAGCAAGTTCAACAGCAGGTGCCAGGTGATAATGACTTACTGGCACGGGTCTCTCTGATTGATGAAACCGATGGCCGACGGGTTCGCATGGCATGGTTGGCGGTGGTAGCAAGCCATAAGGTGAATGGCGTATCAGCTCTGCATTCGGAGCTGATGGTGCAATCCCTGTTTGCTGATTTTGCGCGGATTTTCCCGGGTCGTTTCTGCAATAAAACCAACGGGGTGACGCCGCGTCGCTGGTTAGGGTTAGCCAACCGACCGCTGTCGAAAGTATTGGATGACAGTATCGGTCATCAATGGCGTACCGATCTTAGCCAACTGGCCGAGCTTAAGCAGGATGTGGATTACCCGAGTTTCTTGCTGGCGGTGCAAACAGCTAAACGGCAGAACAAAGAGCGGCTGGCCAGTTATATTGCCAAAAAGCTCAATGTGGTGGTGAATCCGGATGCCTTGTTCGATGTGCAGATCAAACGTATTCATGAATATAAGCGGCAGTTGCTTAATGTATTACATGTGATTACTCGCTATAACCGTTTGCTACAGGATCCTGAAACCAAGCCGGTACCCCGTGTGGTGATTTTTGCGGGTAAGGCGGCCTCGGCTTACTATGCCGCCAAACAGATTATTCGTTTGATTAATGATGTCGCTAAAGTGATCAACAATGACCCGCGGGTCCACGATGATTTGAAAGTGGTGTTTATCCCCAACTATGGGGTCAGTTTGGCACAGATGATTATTCCGGCGGCTGATCTGTCAGAACAGATTTCACTGGCAGGGACTGAAGCTTCAGGCACCAGTAATATGAAGTTTGCTCTGAACGGTGCTTTGACGATTGGTACTTTGGATGGCGCTAACGTTGAAATGCTCGAGCATGTCGGGCAAGAGAATATCTTTATCTTTGGTAATACCGCCGAACAAGTAGAAGATTTGCGTCGTAATGGTTACAACCCGCGTCAATATTTTGAACAGGATGAGGAGTTGCATCTGGCGCTAACGCAAATCGCTACCGGTGTATTCAGCCCTGATGAGCCGCAGCGGTATAGCAGTTTGTTTGATTCACTGGTCAATCTGGGGGATCACTATCAATTGCTGGCAGATTATCGCAGCTATGTGGATACGCAGGATAAAGTGGATCAGTTATATCTTAATCAGGATGACTGGACACGCAGTGCGGTGCTGAATATTGCCAACATGGGCTATTTCTCTTCTGACCGTACCATTCAAGAGTACGCGGATGAGATCTGGAACATCAAGCCGATAAAATTGTAAGCCGATAAAGTTGTCATCGTGATCAGGGCCGGGTAACCGGCCCTGATACTCTGTGGATTAACTCACCTGTGACGCTATTTTCGCTTCAGCCTGTGCGGTTAGCCAGGCTTTAACCCGTGCTTGTTGCGCTTCGCTGAGCCACATTCCCAGTTTGGTCCGCCGCCAAATGGCATCATCCAGCTCACTAACCCACTCCTGATCAACCAGATAACGCAATTCAGCTTCATAGAGTTCGTGCCCAAAGTGTTCACCTAACTCACTCAGATTGCTAGCGTTGGCCAGGATCTGTTGGCTATGACTGCCATAAGTCCGGGCGTAGCGGCGAGCCAGTGATTCCGTTAACCAGGGGTACTGTTGGCGTAGTTTGGCCGCATAGTGATCACGGCTGCCCGCGATGTCACCCCCTGGCAGTAAACCGTTTTTGGTCCATGCCGGCCCACAGCCCGGGTAATATTGCGCCAGTTTATCCAGCGCATGTTCTGCCAGCTTGCGGTAGGTGGTGAGTTTGCCACCAAATACCGAAAGTAGCGGGGCCTTGCCCTGAACATCATTAATATCCAAGGTGTAATCGCGGGTCACTGCTTGTGGTGAGTCTGATTCATCATCGCACAGCGGGCGGACACCGGAATAAGTCCAGACGATATCGTTACGACCCAACTGTTTTTTGAAGTGGTGGTTATAGACCTTCAGCAGATAGTCGATCTCGTTCTCATCGATCTGGACCTCTTGGGGATCGCCGTGGTACTCCACATCGGTGGTGCCAATGATAGAAAACTCATCCATCCACGGGATCACAAACACAATACGGTGGTCTTCGTTCTGTAAAATATAGGCTTGTGGTTGATCATGCACCTTGGGGACCACGATATGGCTGCCCTTAATCAGGCGAATACCGTAGGGGGATTTCAGCTTCAACCCATCATCAAAGAAGTGTTTCACCCAAGGCCCGGTGGCATTGACCAACCCCTTGGCTCGCCAGGTAAGACGCTTGCCGCTATTGATCTCGGTAGCTTCCACCACCCACAGGTCATTCTCCCGCCAAGCCCGGGTGACTTGAGTGCGGGTACGTACTTCACCACCCCGTTCGGTAACAGCCTGGGCATTTAAGACCACCAGACGGGCATCATCTACCCAGCAGTCGGAATATTCGAAACCGCGCTTTAATTCTGCGTTTAAAACCGAATCAGCGCCAAAGTGCAAGCCTTTGCTGCCTGGCAGGCTGGTGCGTTTACCCAAATGATCATATAAGAACAGGCCGGTGCGAATCATCCAGGCTGGGCGCAAATGGGGTTGATGCGGCAAGCGGAAACGCATGGGAAAGGTGATATGTGGAGCGAGCTTTAGCAGCACTTCACGCTCCGCCAGTGCTTCGCTGACCAGGCGGAACTCGTAATGTTCCAGGTAGCGTAGGCCACCATGGATCAGTTTTGAACTGGCGGAAGAGGTTGCACTGGCCAAGTCTTGTGCTTCCAGTAGCAGAACGGAGAGCCCACGGCCAGCAGCATCTGCAGCGATACCCGCACCGTTAATACCGCCGCCGATAACGATCAAGTCTTTGGTTTCCACATTAACCTCGCAAGAATGTTCGTAATAGTTCTTTAATGTTCTATTTTGCTCATTATTGTAATCATAAACCAACAATTAAGCCAATAATTAACCGGGGCAATCTGTTTTAACGAAAAATTTAACAATTTGGCGGGTATGCACATCAATTGAAGAGGCGAGCGGGGGAAACCTCTCCTGTGATAGGAGAGGAGGGGAACTTAGCAGATCTCTAGTTGTACATCATACTGCTCGATAATTTTCATCACGCTAGGGGGCGGGTTTTGGTCGGTAAAGAGGTAGTCAATCAGGTTCATATTGCCAAGATTAACCATCGCATTACGGCCAAATTTGGAATGATCGGTGACTAACATCACACAGCGGGAGTTTTCGATAATGGCACGTTTGGTGCGTACTTCATGGTAATCGAATTCAAGTAGTGAGCCATCCATATCGATACCGCTGATGCCAAGAATGCCGTAGTCGAGGCGGAATTGGGAAATAAAATCCAATGTCGCTTCCCCCATAATGCCACCATCTCGAGTGCGCACTTCGCCACCAGCCAGGATCAGGCGGAAATCCTCTTTGGCGGTGAGCAGGGTGGCGACATTCAAGTTGTTGGTGACGATGCGCAGATTTTTATGCCCCATCAATGCATGGGCGACAGCTTCCGGCGTGGTGCCGATATCAATAAACAGTGTCGCGCCATCAGGGATCTGGCTAGCCACGCGCTGAGCGATGCGATTTTTTTCTTCTGAGTACATGATCTTGCGGTCATGATAGGCGGTATTCACTGAGCTGGAGGGGAAGGCAGCACCACCATGGTGGCGCTGTATCTTGTTCTGATCAGCCAGGTCATTTAAATCACGTCGAATGGTTTGCGGACTGACGGCGAAATGCTCCACCAACTCTTCAGTGCTGACATAACCCTGTAAGCGCACCAATTCGATAATTGCGTCATGACGCTGAGTTTGCTTCATGATAATCCCCTAATATGTACCTGGCTGTTATTGTTCATTGCGCGTGTGATGTCGCGTATCCCAGAATGCCATCAATAACCCTAACACTAAACCGGCGATGTGTGCTGCATTAGCAATCGATATGCCAAAAACATCGAAATGGCCGATGACCAGCCAGAGCACGGAAAATACCATTAGACCCCGTGGCAGATTGATGCCTCGTTCTGGTGCGCGCTCACCGGTTAACCAGACGTAACCTATCAGGGCGTAAACCACACCAGAAAGACCGCCAAAGAGAAACCCACTAAATAGCGATTGTGCCCAGCCACTGAAAAGGGCTGAAACCACGGTGATGACAAATAACTTACCGCTACCGAGTAATTTTTCCACTGGGCCACCCAGATACCACCACCAGAGCAGGTTAAACGTAATATGCAGTAATGAAAAATGCAGGAAAATATGGCTGACCCAGCGCCATAGCTGACTATATTGCGAGCTGTTTTGCGGCCAGGAAAGCCAGAACATCACGGTGTTATCCCCCAATATCTGCATCAGAATGTAGATCAGGATGCACGATACCATTACCGTGAGGGTCAGTGGTCCCGCTTTGCTGCGGATGGTTTGCAGATAGGAAAATTGTTGGTAGTTCAACCCGGTGTCAGTGTTGCCGGTTTGCCAACTGGCGGCCTGATAACGTTGGTTGAGGGGATCGTGCAGAAACTGTTGCAGTTCGTGCTGAACTTGCTCCAGATGAGTCTCATCTGCCAGCCAGATTTCGGCCGCTTCGTCGCTAGCCTGGACACTAAGCTGCACCCCAAGTGTTGCCATATAATCGACAAAAGCTTGTGCCAAACGCGGGTTGGATACGGCGATCACTCGAACCATAGGTTTTCCGTCTCGGTAGATAATATTGACCACGGATATGACTAGCAGTGGTATTGAGGGATGATTATAGCGTTGAAATCCTGCCGATAGGCAATGGAATGGATAAAAAGCGGGGGATAATTGATCCACCGCTTAGATGAGCTGTTATGAAGAGGCGGTGACCTCTTGCGGAAACTGACGTGCCCAGGCTTCGAAACCACCATCAATGCTATAGACGGCTTCAAACCCTTGTTGCCGTAGGTACTGTGCCGCACCGCGGCTGCTGATACCGTGGTAGCACATGACCATCACCGGGTGCTCGAACTCATTGTGCTGCATAAAGGTTGTCAGGCTGTCATTGGTAAGATGGAATGCGCCTGGTACATGGCTTACGGCAAAACTTTGTGGGTCTCGAATATCGACCAGCGTCGCACTGCCCTCTTTCAGGTGAGAATAGGCCTGCTCAATATTGATCGTTTCAGCTTGCTGCATAATGTTAACGTGCCTCATTGTGCGGGGGAATTTTGGGAGAGTGTACCCCATTTTGCTGTTATTAAGACCAGAGCAAATATATGGGTATCGGTAACGACAATTAGCCCCCCTCGAGCCCCTAAACCAGCGGCACTTCAACTCCTTGGTGACGCTGAAAAAGCCGGTCTGCTTTGGCGATAAGGACAAGGAGAACAAGATGACCAATACCTTACCGATGTTGCAAGTGGCCCTGGATAACCCGTCAATGGATGATGCCTAGCGGACCGCGCGCTTGATTGCCAATGAAGTGGGTGGCGAGTATGAATTGGCCACCGGGCGGGTGATTGGCGAAACGCTGGGGCAACAAGAGCAGTTGTATACGTCAGGGATAGTGGTTTATCAGCACGAGCCCAATGCTTATTACGGGCAGTGTTGAGTCTTGCTGCTTAATGTTCCAACTAATGTTCCAATCCGCACCGGAGAAAGTGGCACTCTGGGGGCGGGGGGAGCCCAGCCCAGTAGCGTGTGAGCGGCGGTGGCACAAATTTTTCCCTGACAAGCCCCCATGCCACATCGGCTGTGGAGTTTAGCCTGCTGCCAATTGTCATGGGGCGTCAGCATAGAGAGTGGGACATCTTCGCAGCGGCAGAGCAAGGTCTCTGGTGTTGCCAACTGTTTGACTTCCTGGTTCAGGGTGAACGCGGTGGCCACATGGTCTGCAAACTGCAACCAACGGTGGCGTAAGTGAAACAGCGTTGCTGCCCGGGAATAGTGTTCTATGGCGGCATAACCGGCGATAGTGCCTTCCACCAGCGCTAATTCGCTGCCGCCTATACCGGTACACTCTCCTGCGGCATAAATAGTTGGCTGGCTGCTCTGCTGCCATTGATCCACGGTTATCTTCTGTGCGTTTAAATGGCAACCCAGTAATTGTGCTAATTCGCTATTCGGGACCAAGCCAAAGCCACAGGCAAGCCTATCGCAGGCGACCGTTTTTTCCCGTTGGCCCAACCTGATACGCACCGCCTCTAAGCGTTGTTCTCCTAATGCTTCCAGCACCATGCTGTCTGGCCGATAATGGCGTTGAAATAGGCGCAATGCCTGCCATCCTTTGCTCGGCCAGCGCCATAATTGGCAACTGAAGGCCAGTAATGCCGACCATTTGGCCTGTTCGGCGATGCCGACCACCTGGCCACCCACTCGCTGCACACTGTTGGCTACCGCCAACAATAATGGGCCGCTACCGGCAATCATGACCCGCTGTCGTTGCAGGGGTAGGCCATTTTTCACCATCGCCTGCAATCCACCTGCACCTGTGACACCTGGCAAGGTCCAACCGGGGAAAGGCAGTAACTGTTCTCGAGCGCCGGTGCACAGGATCAGTCGTTGGTAACTGATGGTGCCATATTGGTCAGAACCTTCATAAATTAGGCGCTGAGGGCCGTTGCTCCCAACGATCTTTGTATTGCTAAGCAGTGTGATGTTTTGGTTTTTTTTGATCATCTCGATATGTCGCTTTGCCTTGGCAGCGATTGGCATCACTGGCCCATCACGCCAGATTTGCCCGCCAGGGCGAGGGTTATCATCAATGATCAGGATCGGCGTCTGTTTGGTGGCAGCGGCGTTGGCTGCCGCCATCCCTGCGGGGCCAGCGCCGATAATCAGAATGTCGCAATGCCAGTTTTTTAGCGTGCAAGCGGAAGACATCATGAGTGTGTCCTCGTGATCATCATATTGTTGCGGCATAGCGTTTGGCAGGCGGGGCGGCGTAACCCGTCAATGGTCACTCGGCACTCCTGACAGATCCCCATACCACAGAATGGGGTACGCCATTGCCCAGTAAGCGATTCTCTGCAACCTGCTTGATCAGTGAGGCTTAATGCCACCGCTACCGTGATACCGCAAGGAACGGAAAACAGCTCGCCATCAATTGATAACTGAATAGAACGCGCCATGTTTATCATCGGTTATTCTCCGTAACTGCAAGGGGGATGTGTGTGGATAAAAAACGACTTGCCAGATAGGGCGTAGCATCAATCGGCGGCGTATGTCCCTGGATCAACGCCGTGAGGATTTGTGCACTGCCCGTTGCTGTGGTGACGCCTAACCCTTCATGACCCACTGCCAGCCAAAGCCCTTTATACCTGGGATGCGCACCTAGCAGGGGCAGGTTATCGGGGGGTGTTGCACGAAATCCACTCCAACTACGGATCAGGTTCATCTCTGCCAAACTCGGTAGATAGTGCAGTGCACGTTGCAGCATGGCTTGCAAGACCGGCATCTCTACGGTGGAGTCGAGGGTGTTAAATTGGCGTGAAGATCCGATGAGCAGTTGCCCGGTAGGGCGCGGCTGTACATTAAAGGCCACTGAAGTTCCGCTGTTGGCATGAGCGCTAGCCACGTAGCCTAATTCGACAAGCTGATGATGCACCCGCAGAGGGTAGCGATCAGTAATGGCCAACTGGCCTTTTTTGGGTTGTAGAGGCAACTCAGGCAGCAGATGTTGTGCGTGAATGCCATTGGCTAGAATGATGGCTGGCGCGCTAAGGGTTTCTCCATCAGCCAACACCACGCTTTGTTCTTCCAAGCGAACCACCTCTGCATGGCGTAGCGTTACTCGCTCTTTCCCTTGTTGGACTAACCATTGTGCGACATTGGGGGCATAGAGAATGCCCTCGCTCGGTACGCGTAAGCCCCCAGTCAGGCCTTGACGCAGCATCGGTTCAATATGTTGAAGCTGCTGGGCGCTCAGCAGTGCGCTCTGGATGCCAACACTGGCCAAGCGCTGCTGTTTTTGTTCTGCCAGTGACATCTCTTCAGGGTGGGCGGCAATCCACAGTGTGCCGCAAGCGTGCCAAGCACATGAGGCGGGCATTTGCTCAAGGAGTGGACGCCACTGTGCAATAGAATAACTGCTCAGCGCCAGCTCGGCCGGGTTATCATCCATGCAGACCAGATGCCCCATCCCTGCGGCTGTTGCAGCGCGGCTCTGATTGTCAAGTAACAGGATACGGTAACCGGCCTGGGCTAACTGATGGGCGCAACTTGCACCGATGATGCCTGCTCCCACCACGATCACATCTGCCTGCATCAGTCGTGAGTGACTCATCCGGGAATGCCCCAGGCGAAAGGGTCCTGCCCATCGATCAGTAAGCGGGTGTCACCGCACACATAGGCATGACCACGAATGACAGGCATAATCTCTCCCCCTACCAAGCTATAAGATGCCTGAAATTCACTGCCGATCACGCTTTTTTGCCGCCAGATCTCCCCAGGTTTCAATCGTCCATCGGCGGCCAGACAGGCGAGTTTGGCGCTGGTTCCGGTGCCACAGGGGGAACGGTCATACGCCTTGCCGGGACAGAGAACAAAATTACGGCTATCGGCATCGGGATCAGGGGAAAATAGCTCAATATGGTCGATTATTGCGCCATTTTCTCCATGAATACCCGACTGTTCCAGAGCCTGACGTACCGCCCAACTATAGTGCGTGAGGGCTTCAAGATTATGCGGGCCGACCACTAACGGGTGATCGTTAATCAGAAAAAACCAATTTCCCCCCCAAGCGATATCGCCACAGACGGTTCCGTAGCCAGGAACCTCGACGGTCACTTGTTTGCGATAGCGGTAGGCTGGCACGTTATGCACGGTAACGCTGCCATCCTGATGTAACTCGGCCTCCACTGTGCCGACTGGCGTATCGATTTTATGCCGTCCTGCACTGATCCTGCCCAGATAAGCCAGCGAGGTCACGACGCCGATGGTGCCATGACCGCACATGCCTAAGTAACCGGTATTATTGAAGAAAATAACGCCAGCGCAGGCATCGGCGGTGGTGGGGGGCAGAGTAACGCCCCGACCAGGACATCATTGCCACGGGGCTCCAGAATGCTGGTACATCGCCAGTGATCAAACTCCCGCGCCAATATGGCTTGTTGTTCGGCGACACTTCCCGTACCTAATGCAGGAAAACCATCGACCACCAAGCGAGTTGGTTCGCCTCCTGTATGAGAATCAATCACATGGATCATGGTGAATTGAGAAGATGGAGTCATAGCGGCCCTATAAGTTAATGAAATGTTATTTTTACTAAGATAGAGTGAGGGATAGGCGGTGTTAGTGCTTGACGCTTTTCTGTTTTTTGCATAGAGAAATCAGCACAATTTCTGGCGCGGTGATCCATGACGCGGCAGTGACAGCCTGAAAAATAGTGTGTCAAAGAGGGTTAACTAATGGACCAGACCTTTGAAATAGACTTTCCGGCTGCAGCAGATCAGACCATCACTGAATCACCCGTCGCCGCCTCGGCCACACTGTCTGTTGACCAATTAGCCACACTATGTGAGGGATTAGTATTCCAGCGCCCGCAGGATATCAACGCGGTACTCAATGCCATTGCCCTGATCACGCCCTTGCTGAACGCTATCTCGAATGTGGTTTTTTTTATCAAAGACAGTGAAGCTCGTTACCTGATTGCCAATTTGACGCTTGCCAAACGTTGTGGCTTTAAAACTGTTGCTTCACTCCTAGGAAAAACGTCGTCAGAAGTCTTTCCATCCAAGCTGGGCTTTGGCTATACCGAACAGGATCAGCGTGTATTACAGCAGGGGATGCGAATACAGGATCAGTTGGAAATGCACTTGTATGCGGGTCGAGAAACAGGCTGGTGTTTGACTCAGAAACTACCGCTTTATGATGTGCAGGGCAAGATCATCGGTATGGCAGGGATTTCTTACGATTTACAACAAGCCAAGGCCAACCATCCGGCTTATCGTCGCTTGGTCGCCGTGGATGATTATATCCGCCAACATTACAGCCAGCCGATAATGATGAGTGAATTGACTCAGTTGACGGGTTTGTCTGTGGCACAGTTGGAACGTTACTGTAAGCGTATTTTCCACCTGACTCCCCGGCAGATGATCCATAAAGTCCGCTTGGAGAAAGCATCTGAATTGCTGGCAACCGACATGCCGATCACCGAGATTGCACTGCATTGTGGCTATACTGACCACAGTGCTTTTAGCCGTCAATTTAAAGCACTCACTGGCACCACACCACGGTGTTTTCGATTATCGCTGAAGTAGCGGTGACCCACAGGTCCAATCCCCACCCATTTCCTGGTTGATCTCCCTTGAACTGGCTAGCCACTGTTGTGCTGTTTTCGTTGCTCCGCCCCCTTTTTCTCACACTTTATGCTGGCAGTGATAGCCATTACGCGTTTCGGCATTCCAGATCACTATGCTGATTTCATCATGGCAATCAGAGAAAACCCTCAAGCGGAGTGACGGGTTCATTGTCAGTATGGGGCAGAAGTTCACCATTGGCTTACATTAAATTAACATTTTTCTGGTGGTCTTCTATGCCCAAGTTCAATGAAGTTGCAGGTAGGCGGCAAGCGAGTGGAAGCCGCCAACACCACTGCTTCTTAAAGGATGAAAGGTATATCCATTTACCTCATGACTTAACGAATAGGTGTAACAATATGAGCCATAAAACAGTGAACTGGCACGGTGTTTTTCCTGCGGTAAGCACTCAGTTTAAAGCGGATTTCTCTTTGGATCTCGACGCGACACATCGCGTGATCAAAAACTTGGTGAAGGATGGTGTTTCAGGCTTGGTGGTCAATGGCACCGTGGGGGAAAACACCTCAATGACGACCCAAGAAAAACGTTCTGTTATTGAAGTTGCCGTGGATGCCGCTGCTGGTCAGGTGCCCGTCTTATCCGGTGTGGCGGAACTGACCACCGCCAATGCGCGTGAAATGGTGGCGGAAGCCGGTAAAGCGCAGGCGGATGGCATTATGCTGATGCCGCCGTTGGTGTATAGCCCGACGATCCGTGAAACCGTTGCTTATTTTCGTACCATTGCCGCCTCAACCGACCTACCGATCATGCTCTACAACAACCCGTTGATCTACAAAAACGATGTCACTCCCGATGTACTCACAACCATGGCCGATTGTGACAACATCGTGGCGTTCAAGGATTCCTCTGGGAACACGCGCCCCTTCATTGATATTCCTAATGCGGTGGGGGATCGCTTTGTGTTGTTTGCGGGGCTGGACGATGTGGTACTGGAGTGTGTCGCGGTGGGGGCTGCCGGATGGGTCTCTGGGATGTCCAATGTCTTCCCTCGCGAGGGTGAAACGTTATTCCGCCTGGCAAAGCAGGGGCGTTTTGACGAGGCATTAGCACTTTATCGCTGGTTTATGCCATTGCTCCACCTTGATTATCGTCCTGACCTGGTGCAGTGCATCAAACTGTGTGAGGAAATGGTCGGCCGTGGTAGTGCCATCACTCGGCCACCACGTTTGCCTCTGGAAGGTCAGACCTTGGCTGAGGTGAAGGCAGTGGTTGAAAAAGCGCTGGCTTGCCGACCAACGACATTGCCGGATGTCGGACTCTAAATGTGTTTTTCAATAACCAATTGAATAATGGAGTATAAATGACACATTTTACAGAGCAGCAAGACAGCGGGCGGCAGTTTATTGGCGGTGAACGTGTCGCTGAAGGTGAACGTAAACTGGTCAGTCTCTGTGCGGCGAATGGCCAGCCTAGCGGATATCGTTTTTATCAGGGGACAGCCACTGAAGTGGATCGTGCAGCGTTAGCCGCTGCACGGGCTTTCCCCGCCTATAGTCAGACCGATGCAGCACAAAGAGCCGATTTTCTCGCGGGTATTGCGGATGAGCTGGATGCACTGGGTGATGAGTTTATTGCGTTGGTGGCGGCAGAGACCGCCTTACCTGTAGCAAGGATCCAAGGTGAACGTGCCAGAACCAGTGGGCAGATGCGGCTGTTTGCAGCGCTATTGCGACGTGGTGATTTTTACGGCGCACGCATCGATAGCGCATTGCCGCACAGGACACCGCTGCCACGCCCTGATCTGCGCCAGTACCGCGTAGCAATCGGGCCTGTGGCGATATTCGGTGCCAGTAATTTTCCCCTGGCCTTTTCCACCGCAGGGGGGGATACCGCCGCAGCTTTGGCAGCCGGTTGTCCGGTGGTGTTTAAAGCACATAGCGGTCATATGGCGACGGCAGAGTGGGTTGGGCGCGCCATTGAACGGGCGAGAGTTAAACACGCTATGCCAGCTGGGGTATTTAATATGCTGTATGGCGGTCAGATCGGTGCTGATTTAGTACAACATCCAGAAATCAAAGCGGTTGGATTTACCGGTTCACTGGCGGGTGGCCGGGCGTTGTTTGATCTGGCGATGCGTCGCCCGCAACCTATCCCAGTCTTTGCTGAGATGTCGAGCATTAACCCCGTGGTGGTGATGCCGCAGGCGTTGAGTTCAGGTGCCGAGCGGATTGCGCAAGATCTGGCGGCATCGTTCACCTTGGGATGTGGTCAGCTTTGTACCAAGCCAGGTGTCATTATCGGTGTGCGGTCCAGCAATTTTGAGCGTTTTGTCAACAAGTTATGCCAAGAAGTAACTTCTTCCCCAGCGCAAACCATGCTGAACTCAGGGACATTACAGAGCTTTCAACAGGGTATCATCGCCTTAGAGCAGCACCCGAGGATTGAGCGGATTGCTGGGCAGAGTGGTGTTGCCGAGCAGGCATCGGCGCAACTGTTTCGTGCGGATATTGCTTTGTTGCTTGATCAGTCTCCCCTGTTGCAAGAAGAGGTCTTTGGCCCGGTTGCCGTGGTCGTTGAAGCGGCCAATGAAGCCGAGTTGTTTCAGGCTTTACAGGGTCTGCAAGGACAACTGACCGCCACCCTGATTGGTGAAGAGGCAGAAATTGCACAAGCCCGTTCACTTACACAGTTACTGGCGCATAAAGCCGGGCGATTAATCATCAATGGTTACCCGACTGGCGTCGAGGTGTGCGATGCGATGGTTCATGGTGGGCCTTATCCCGCCACCAGTGATGCCAGAGGGACGTCGGTCGGTACACTCGCGATTGAGCGTTTTTTACGCCCAGTCTGCTTCCAAAATTACCCTCAAATCCTGCTACCGGATGCTTTGCAGGATACCAACCCACTCAATTTATTGCGTTTAGTCAATGGCGTTTATACCCGCGAATCATTATGAAGCTCATCAATAGAGGGTTACATCAATGTCACTATCTCAATGCGAAACACCTATTCAGAGTAAGGGTCTTGTTCAAGGAAGGTTTAAAAAGCGGCTGACGCTGACCGATTTAACCTTTATTGGTTTGGGGGCCATTTTTGGTTCCGGCTGGCTGTTCGCAGCCAGCCATGTGGCTGCCATTGCAGGGCCTGCTGGGATTTACTCTTGGCTGATCGGTGGGGTTGCTGTGTTGCTTCTGGGGATTGTCTATTGTGAACTGGGGGCGGCCTTGCCCAAGGCGGGCGGGGTGATCCGTTACCCCGTTTTTTCACATGGCGAGTTGATGGGGTATTTAATGGGGTCGATTACCCTTATTGCCTTCTCCAGCCTGATCGCCATTGAAGTGGTCGCCGCGCGCCAATATGCGGCTGCCTGGTTTCCCTCGTTGACACAAGTCGGTTCCAGCAGCCCGACACTGCTTGGATGGGGCGTGCAGTTGGCGCTGCTCTGCTTCTTTTTTTACTTGAACTATTACAGTGTTAAAACGTTCGCCAAGTCCAATAACATCATCAGTATTTTCAAGTTTGTGGTACCGCTACTGGTGATTGGTGTCCTGTTTACTTTTTTTAACCCCGATAATCTCACTGTGCAAGGGATTGCGCCATTTGGTGCTGCTGGGGTGCAATCGGCGATCTCTGCGGGTGGGATAATTTTTGCTTATCTGGGGCTGACCCCCATTGTTTCGGTGGCCGGTGAGGTAGAAAATCCGCAGCGTACTATTCCGATCGCCCTGATCCTGTCGGTGGTGCTTTCCACAATCATCTATGTGATGTTGCAACTGGCGTTTCTTGGTGGGGTCCCTACGGCGTTACTCGCCAATGGCTGGGGCTCGATAGTGCAACATTTCACTCTGCCTTATCGCGATATTGCGTTGATGCTCGGGGTGGGGTGGTTGGCATTTTTAGTGGTGAGTGACGCGGTGGTCTCACCCAGTGGTACCGGTAATATTTACATGAATGCCACACCGCGAGTGGTGTACGGTTGGGCCCGCAGTGGGACTTTATTTAAGGTTTTCACGCGGATTGATGCTGACTCCGGCATCCCTCGCCCTGCTCTATGGCTGACGTTTGGTCTGTCGATTTTCTGGACGCTTCCCTTCCCCTCGTGGGAAACCCTAATCGGTGTGGTGTCCGCCGCGCTGGTACTGAGTTATGCGCTGGCCCCGGTGACTGCCGCAGGGCTGCGCCGCAACGCCCCTGATCTGAAACGCCCCTTCTATGTACGCGGGTTCGCCGTGTTGGCTCCACTGTCATTTATTATTTCAGCCTTGATTGTCTACTGGTCTGGCTGGGGCACGGTGTCTTGGCTCTTAGGGCTGCAAATCGCCATGTTTGTGGTGTATGTGCTGTGTAAGAAATTTGTTCCGGTAGATAAGGTCAGTTTTCAGCAACAGGTGTTTTCGTCTTTCTGGCTGATCGGTTTTTATGCCCTGATGATGGCGGCTTCTTACCTGGGGACTTTTGGCGGGCGCGGTATTGTGCCTGAGCCTTGGGATACCTTGATGGTCGCGGTGATCGCATTGCTGGTGTTTTATTGGGGGGCTCATACTTGTTTGCCGAAGGCCAATTTGCCCCATGACGATGAGGATTGATGAACAATGGAGACAGCGTGTATGAAAGATCGGGAAAGTACGGTACAGATGACGGTGGCGCAGGTGCATCAATTAGCTTATTCAGCTCTGTTATCGAATGGGTTCAGCGAGCAGCATGCGCAGGTGGTGGCGGAAAATGTCACGGCGGGTGAGCGTGACGGTTGCGCCTCGCATGGTCTCTATCGGCTGTTGGGTTGTGTCCATTCGCTTAAGGCTGGCAAAGTGTCTGTGGATGCCATGCCGGTGATTACACGCCAGACACCCGCGTTGGTACGCGCGGATGCACAGGGAGCATTCTCGTTATTGGCGCATCGACAAGCGCTTCCTTTATTGATTGAGCAGACCCGTCAATTAGGCATTGGCGTATTGGCGATCAATAATTGTGTCCATTTTTCTGCGTTATGGATGGACATTGAGCCCTTGACGGAAGCGGGTCTGGTTGCCTTGGCATTTACCCCCAGCCATGCTTGGGTTACCCCTGCGGGTGGTCATCGTCCACTGTTTGGCACGAATCCCATTGCTTTTGGTTGGCCTCGGCCGAACCATCCACCTTTTATCTTCGACTTGGCCACCAGCATGGTGGCAAGAGGTGAGATTGAGCTGCATCGGCGAGCCGGGAAACCGATCCCCGAAGGGTGGGGGATCACCGCTCAGGGCGAGGCAACAACGGATGCGGCTGCGGTGCTGGAAGGGGCGATGCTGACCTTTGGGGGCCATAAAGGCTCGGCGTTAGCGGCCATGGTCGAGTTGATTGCCGGGCCGTTGATCGGCGATATGACCAGCGTTGAATCGCTGGCCTTTGATGAGGGGACTGGCTCATCGCCACGTGGTGGGGAACTGATTATTGCCATTGATCCAGAGCGCTTTTTGGGGGCAGAAAAAGAGCAGCATTTTTCTCGAGCTGAAAAGATGTTCGCCGAGATGGTCAGCCAGGGGGCCAGGCTGCCCGGACAGCGCCGTTACCTAGCGCGTGAACGGGCTCTGAAACAGGGCTTGGCGATCCCACAGGCGTTATATCAGGATATCAAAGGGTTAATTCAACCTTCATACGCTAAATAATAGACTTAAGCTCAACAGCGCCGCCGTTTTATTGACATTGATGACGAGTATAAAAACACTTGGCGTTTTTCATCAGCATTTGAGCAGACTCAAACCAGGGGCTCAAATGCTGATGTTCTAAGCGCCGTAACCCATCATTTTCAGCAATTGTTGTGCCTGTTGTACCGCTTCTTGCCGGTGGGCGACCCCGAGCTTTTGATACAGATTACGGATATGGGTTTTGATGGTGGTGGCAGCCACATCCAGTTCATTGGCGATCTGTTCATTGCTGTAACCGGAGTAAATCAGCCCCAACACTTGCCATTCACGCTGGGTCAGGGGGCTGGTGCGGATCAGCTCCGGTACTTGCGGATGCGTCAGCAGTTTATCGACAAAGTTTTCGTCAAAATGGGCAAATTTGTGGCGATGGTGCTGGTTAATATCGCGCAGAATACGTTGCGCACGATGTTGTTCCATTTCCGGTAAGGTGTTGAGCTGAAGCAATTGGCGTAATTGTTGGGCTATCGGTTCCCCTTCGATAACAAAGTGGCTGATAAACCCGGTACGATTAGCCAGTGAAAGCGCCTCTATCAGAACCCGTAACGCATCGCTTTTGCGGTCCATCTGCCAGTAGAGTTGATTGCTGAGCAGTAAATTACGGTTGAGGTCGCTTACCAGGCGCAGGCGGCGAGCATTATCGTTTAATTCGTCGAGCACCACTTCTGCTTCTTCATACTGACCAAGCAGGACTTGCACACGGGCAATATTACGCCATTGCCCCTGCATAAAGTGGTTGTCCGCCATGCCGGGTTTTTCGGTATGGCGGAGCCAATGGGCCGCCGCAGTGGTATCACCGGTCATCTGCCAATAAATCACGCGTGGTTTATCCGCATTGGTGATCCAGTCGCGGTGGTATTGCGCGCCTTGTTGCAGGTCGTCGCAACGTTGCAAATAGCGGTTGGCATTATCCAGATCGCCCCGTGCCAAGGCGCATTTTGCCAACATGGCCAAGCATTGTAACTGTTGCTGGGGTTGGTAGTTGGCTAAAATCTTCAACCCTTCACGGGCAGCCTCTTCCGCTTCACCCAATCTTGACCATGACCAGAGAAGTTGTGAGCGGATGCGCAGTAGGAACTCGTGCATGGGCAGTTGTTCCAGATGCTGCTCATGTACCAGTTCGAAGGCTTTTTCCTGGGTTTCATAGGCGGCTTGCAGAAAACCTTGGGCAATCAGAATTTCACTCTGTTGTAACAGAGCCCACAGCGCATAATGATAAGTTTGATGGCGACGGGCCATCTGTTCTGTCTGTTGCATTATCGGCAACGCTCGCGCCAGCTCGCCTTTACAATGGTGTACTTCACCGGTTACTGAGGTGGTCACGATGCGACTGTAATAACTGGACAGTGGCAGGAATTTTAAGGCTTCACTGGCTAACCGCGCGGCTTCTTCCGGTTTGCCGGCGTTGATGGCCACTTGGGCTCGCAGTGCGTCAAACTCCGCATGCAACGTTTGGTCAATGGTGAGTTGCTGCTGGCGCATGGCCTGTTCAGCCCGCTCCAGTTGGGTGTTGACTTCGTTGTAACGGTGTTGGCTTTGTGCCAACCAGGCTTGCAATAGCGCCAGTTTGGGTATCTGCACCAGTTGTTCATAAGGTAATGCGTTTAAGCACTCCTCTAACAGTGCCAGCTCACTGTGGTGGAACAGCGACCAGGCATGTTGCAACAGGATGTCGCGTAACATGCTGACATCGCTGGCTGCCAACGCATGGTGAATGGCCTCTGCCGGGTAACCCAGTGCCAACCAGCCTTCGGCGGCGGCATGATGCAAGTCTGGTAACTCCAGCGCCAATTCCCACTGGCAGCGCTGACGCAAAAATGAGGCGAAAAGTGGGTGGAAGCAGAACCATTCACCGGTATCGTCCATGCGATGGATAAATAACCCTTGCCGCTCCAGCTCTTCCAGCCGCTGTTGGCCATTATCTTCCCCCGTCAGGCGAACGATCAGTGAGTCGTTCATTGAGCGCAATACGGAACAACGCAACAGAAATGCCCGGGAATGGGTATCAACGCGATCCAGGACTTCATCAGCCAGATAATCGGAAAGGTGGCTAGCGTTGAGCCGGGCCAGACGTTTGGCGGATTGTTGAGCCGATGAGGGAGATTGGCGAGCCGAGAGGGCGATCAGCTGTAGTGCGGTTGCCCAGCCAGCAACTTCATCGCACAGGCTGCTACTGTCATCTTGTTCTAGAGGTGAGCTCAGACGGCAGTCAAAGAACTGTTTGGCCTCTGGATGGGTAAACGCCAGTTGTTGTGTATTTAATTCTAATAATTGGTCGCGTACGCGCAGGTTGGCGATGCCAATTGGCGGTAAGGTGCGCGTGAGCAAAAATAGCGTCAGATTCTCTGGCTGGTAGCGCAGGAAGAAACGCATCGCTTCGTGGATCAGGTCATTGGTGATCAGATGGTAATCATCAATCACCAGGTACAAAGGTTGATGCCAATCAGAAAGCTCAATAAACAGTTGTGAAAAGAGTGTGGAGAGACTGGCGTACTGGTGTTTTTGGCTTAATGCTTCACTTTTCACGCAGTGGCCGTTAGTCGCTTGCTGTAGCGCGGCGATCAGATAACTGGCAAAGCGCTCTGGCTGGTTGTCACTCTCGTCCAGAGAATACCAACCCAAATCAGATTTATCGGCGGCCCACTGTGCCACTAAGGTGGTCTTACCATATCCTGCGGGGCAATTGACCAACGTCAGGCGATAGTTCGCTGCACCGGCTAACTTCGCCAGTAGACGTTCACGTACCACGGTATTTTGTAGCCGTACCGGGCGGCTCAGTTTTGATGGAATCAGCATAATATTCCAGATGTAAAGTATGGTCCCTGCCGCTGAAGGAGTCGCTAACAGCATCTCCTTGTAACATGATCCTGTTTTACTACTGAAGTTGCACTAATTATTTTGTGGTTCGTAATTAATAGCGCTTATTAAATTCGAACATCAGCAAACGTAATGCAACAAGGATAAGTTTTGGCTTAGAGTTTAATTGCTATTGATCACATTTTTTAGGTAGACACCATCGCAGTTTGTTGTATAGATAGGTAGTAATACCCTTGTCTATTACAGGGTAATAAGGATAGGTTAATGTCGTAGACCAGCCCGCTATTTTGCTGTGCATTGATGACTCTTATGAGTTAATGGCTTCGCTAGAAGGGGGTTAAACAGTGTCCAAGATCACAATTCCAGCTACGCCCCAATCCTCCTCCCCAGCTAATCCTCAAGCGGGATGATGCTGTTATCTCTTCTCCCCGGCACGATAGTGAAAAAATTGGCTCATTTATCCGATAGAGAGTTTTTCTTATGCCACAACTTATGCTCGATAAGGGTGTTTTTCAGGCTGCGCTGACTCGTCAGTGGCAGCGTTTTGGCCTCATCTCCGCACAGCAGATGACTCAGCATCAATGGTGGGAAGCTGTGAGTGCAGCTCTTGCCGAACAATTGGGCGCACAGCCAGCACCGAGTAAAAACAGCCTTTCGTTGCGCCATGTGAACTACATCTCAATGGAATTTCTGATTGGCCGCCTGACCGCCAATAATCTGATCAATCTTGGTTGGTATGACACTGTAGAAACCGTACTGGCAGAGCAGAATGTGAAATTGGCGGACCTATTGGAACAGGAAACTGACCCGGCATTGGGGAATGGTGGCTTGGGGCGTTTAGCTGCCTGTTTCCTCGACTCAATGGCCACCGTTGAGCAACCGGCTACGGGTTATGGTTTGAACTACCAATATGGTTTGTTCCGTCAATCCTTCAAAGAGGGGCGGCAACAAGAGGCACCGGATAATTGGCAGCGCGAGAGTTACCCCTGGTTCCGCCATAATGCGGCGTTGTCAGTGGATGTGGGTATCGGTGGCAAGCTGGAGAAGTTGGCCGATGGCCGTGAGTTATGGCATCCGGCATTCACTCTGCGCGGTGAGGCTTGGGATTTGCCGGTGATCGGCTACCGCAATGGCGTCACCCAGCCGCTACGTTTGTGGCAGGCAAGCCATGCTCATCCGTTTGATTTGGCGGCGTTCAATGAGGGTAAATTCCTGCAGGCGGAAAAACAGGGTGTTGAAGCGGCCAAGCTGACCCAAGTGCTCTATCCGAATGATAACCACCAGGCGGGTAAGCGCCTACGCTTGATGCAGCAGTATTTCCAATGCGCTTGCTCAGTGGCTGACATTCTGCGTAAACACCATCAGGCTGGGCGTAAGATTGAAGATTTACCCAAGTACGAAGTGATCCAGCTTAATGACACCCATCCGACCATCGCCATTCCTGAGCTGCTACGAATTCTGCTCGATGAGCACCAATTGGATTGGGATGCCGCTTGGGCGATTACCAGCCAGACCTTTGCTTATACTAACCACACATTGATGCCAGAGGCGCTGGAGTGTTGGGACACCAAGCTGGTGCGCAGCCTGCTGCCGCGCCATTTCTCGATTATTATGCAGATCAACGCCAACTTTAAGCGGGTGGTGGAAAAGCAGTGGCCGGGTGATGAGACGGTTTGGGGCAAACTGGCGGTGGTTCATAACAAACAGGTACGCATGGCTAACCTCTGTGTTGTCAGCGGCTTTGCGGTTAACGGTGTGGCACAGTTGCACTCGGACCTGGTGGTGAAAGACCTGTTCCCGGAATATCACCAACTATGGCCAAATAAGTTCCACAATGTCACTAACGGCATCACCCCACGGCGCTGGCTCAAGCAGTGTAACCCACAGTTGTCACAGCTTATCGACAGCACCTTGAAAGTGGAGTGGGCTAATGACCTTGATGCTTTGCGTGGGTTGGAAAAATATGCCGAAGATGGCGCATTCTGTGACAAATACCAGCAGATTAAGCGCGATAACAAGGTGGCGTTGGCCAACTATGTTCACCAGGTGATGGGGCTGACACTCAACCCGGACGCCATCTTTGATGTGCAGATCAAACGCCTGCACGAGTACAAGCGGCAACATCTTAACCTGCTACATATCCTTTCGCTGTATCGCCAACTGCGTGATAACCCGCAATTGGATATCGTGCCTCGGGTGTTTTTGTTTGGTGCCAAAGCGGCACCGGGTTACGACCTGGCGAAGAATATTATCTACGCCATCAATCAGGTAGCAGAAAAAATCAATAACGATCCGCTCGTTAAGGAACGCCTGAAGGTGGTCTTTATTCCTGACTATCGCGTTTCTGTCGCTGAATTGATGATCCCTGCCGCTGACGTTTCTGAACAGATTTCTACGGCGGGCAAAGAGGCTTCAGGTACCGGTAATATGAAATTGGCACTCAATGGTGCCCTGACCGTCGGTACGCTGGATGGTGCCAATGTCGAGATCGCACAGCAGGTGGGTGAGGATAATATCTTTATTTTTGGTAACACGGTGGAACAGGTGAAGGCCCTGCTGGCTAAAGGCTATGATCCGCGTAGTTATTGTAAGAAAGATAAACACCTGAAAACGCTGCTTGATGAGTTGGCGAGTGGCGCATTCAGCCATGGTGATAAGCACGCCTTTGACATGATGTTACACAGCTTGTTGGCGGGGGGAGATCCTTATCTGGTATTGGCCGATTTTGCTGGCTACTGCACGGCGCAACAGCAGGTGGATCAATTGTATCGTGACAGCGGTGAATGGACACGACGTACTATCCTTAACACAGCCCGTGTAGGTATGTTCAGTTCTGACCGTTCGATTCGCGACTACCAGCAGCGCATTTGGCAGGCCAAGCGTTAAGGAGAGCGAATGAGTAAAGGTATTGATCAGGCGGCCACCCAGGCCGGAATTGCTGCCAACTACATGAATGCCCATGGTAAACGCCAGGCGACTTCGCCGGAAACCAAGCGTAAGTTGCTGGCTGCGATGCGTGGCAACCCATCGCAGCCCGAGGGGGCTCCACTACCGAATGTTAAAATTTTTTATCATGGTAGTCCGTTGGCCTTGCCACTAGCGGGCAAGGGTGAATATCTCTGGACGTTGCACTGTGAAGATGGCCACCAGCAACAAGGTCGCGCCAGTGCGGGGAAAACCTTGACGCTGCCTGGCAAATTACCACTAGGCTATCATCAACTCATCTTGAGTCAGGGGGAACAACAATGGGCCTGCCGGCTGATTATCGCGCCGAAACGTTGTTATGAACCGGATGTGTTGTTAAGTGGCAAGAAGCTGTGGGGGGCTTGTGTCCAACTTTATACGCTGCGTTCCGCACGTAATTGGGGCATCGGTGATTTTGGCGACTTGCGCGTGATGATCGATGAGGTTGGGCAGCGTGGTGGTGCCTTTGTTGGGCTTAACCCGATTCATGCTCTTTATCCAGCCAGCCCGGAAAGTGCCAGCCCTTATAGTCCTTCTTCCCGACGCTGGTTGAATGTGGCGTATATCGATGTCAATGCAGTAGAGGACTTTCAACACAGTGAAGGGGCCCAACAGTGGTGGCATCAGGCCACCACACAGCAGTTACTGGAGCAAGCGCGCAATAGTGACTGGGTAGATTATAGCGCGGTGATGCAATTGAAACTGACTGCGCTAAAGCTGGCTTTTCCACTGTTTCAGGCTCGTCAGGAAGAGGATGCGCTGAAGCAGGCATTTGCCCATTTTGTTGAGCAAGGTGGCAGCAGCCTCTATCAGCAGGCGGCTTTTGATGCACTGCATGCCCATCTTCTGGCGCAAGACAGCAGTATGTGGGGCTGGCCGGTCTGGCCTGAAACCTATCGCCAAGGCAATAGCCCGGCAGTGTTGGCATTCTGCCAACAGCATGAGGATGAAGTCAGGTTCTATCTGTGGTTGCAATGGCTGGCAGCCAGCCAGTTTAGCGACTGCTTCCGTCAAAGCCAGCAACGGGAAATGCCGATTGGCTTGTATCGGGATCTGGCTGTGGGGGTGGCAGAAGGGGGAGCTGAAACCTGGTGCGAGCAGGATCTGTATTGCCTGAAGGCTTCGGTAGGGGCACCGCCGGATATTCTTGGTCCACTGGGGCAGAATTGGGGGTTACCACCGATGGATCCCCACGTCATGGTGGCGCGTGGCTATCAGCCTTTTATTGACTTACTCCGTGCCAACATGACCAGTTGTGGTGCTCTGCGTATCGATCATGTCATGGCGTTGTTGCGCTTATGGTGGATCCCCTACGGTGAGACGGCGGATCAGGGGGCCTATGTAAAATATCCGGTTGACGATCTGCTGGCGTTATTGGCGTTAGAGAGCCAGCGTCATCACTGTATGGTGATTGGTGAAGATCTTGGCACGGTACCGGTGGAGATTGTCGCTAAATTGCGTGAGAGCGGCATTTACTCTTACAAAGTGCTCTATTTTGAGCATGATGAGGAAGAGCAGTTCCGTGCGCCGCAGTCTTACCCGGTACAGGCGATGGCGACGATTACCACCCATGATCTGCCGACAATGCGTGGTTATTGGCAAAGTGGTGATTTGACGCTGGGTAATAAACTGGGGCTCTACCCGGATGCCGAGGTGCTTAAAACACTGTTTGCTGACCGAGAGCGCGCCAAGCAAGGCTTGCTGGATGGGCTGCACCGTTACGGTTGTGTGCCACAAAAGGTGAGTAAGAAGGCACTCTTGCTGGCAATGAACCCGACACTTAACCGTGGTCTGCAGCGTTATGTGGCTGACAGTGCCAGTGCGTTGCTTGGTCTACAGCCGGAAGATTGGTTGAACATGGCGGAACCGGTGAATATTCCAGGTACCAGTGATCAATACCCCAACTGGCGGCGCAAACTGAGCCATACACTGGAAGAGATGTTTGCCGATCCGCAGGTGAATCGTTTATTGAAAGATTTAGATAAACGACGCAGGAAAGTATCGGTCGCTTAACGTTGTCAGGTTGATCAGTCATCCCCCAGTCAAATGAGTGGGGGATGACTTAAATATCAATAATATGAATGCTCACCACGTTGATGTTCGGTCAGGTCCCGTACACCTTTGAGTTCAGGGAAGCTCTGTAGCAGCTCTTTCTCGATCCCTTCCTTCAAGGTGACATCAACCATTGAACAACCATTGCAACCCCCACCAAACTGCAGAATGGCCAGCCCGTCGTCAGTAATTTCCATCAACGTCACATGGCCGCCATGACCCGCCAACTGTGGGTTGATCTGCGATTGCAGCACATACTCTACGCGTTCCATCAGGGGCGCGTCATCGGTCACCTTACGCATTTTGGCATTAGGTGCTTTTAGCGTCAGTTGTGAACCGAGTTGGTCGGTCACGAAGTCGATTTCAGCCTCTTCCAAATAGGGCGCACTGAGTTCGTCAACGTAAGCAGAGAGTTTGTCGAACTTGAGTTCAGTATCCGTGGCTTCCACCGCATCGGGTGGACAATAGGAAACGCCACATTCAGCCGTTGGCGTACCTGGGTTGATCACAAATACGCGGATTTGGGTGCCTTCTTCTTGATTCGCCAGCAATTTGGCAAAGTGTTCCTGTGCAGCATCGGTTATACGAATCATAGTGTTAGCTCAATAGTTGACTTCTATAGTAGGGTATAATACGCCTATTGCTGTGGTACTACAATGTGCGGCAGATACACCATATCTGTAATGATGCCACACCTTGTTTCTGTAGTAGTGTAGCGATTTCTGCCACGGTGCTGCCAGTGGTGACGACATCATCCAGCAAAGCCACATGCCGCCCAGCCAGATTTTCATCGCAGCGAAAAGCTCCACGTAGATTACGCCGTCGTAAGCGTGCTATCAATTGCTGTTGTGGTGAGGTGGCTCTCACTCGGCGTAAGGCGGCAGGATGATACTCACACCCTAGCCAGTGCGCCAATGGCCGCGCCAGCAGGTCACTTTGGTTGTAACCACGCCGCCAGCAACGCTTATTCTGCAAGGGGACGGATAAAATGATCTCCGGTTTGTTCAGAGAGTGTTCGCGGCGTGCCTTTAGCCAGTGCAGCAGGAGTAAACGCGCCAAGGTGGCCGCCAGTGCGGGTGTGCGCTGGAACTTGAAACGCTTAATCAGCGTGCTGAGCGGAGGACGGTAATCAGTCACAAAAACCAGAGACTGCCAAGGGGGCGGTTTCAGTAGGCAACGGCCACAGGGTTGATGTGGGTCGCCACTGGGCAGACCGCAGCAGGGGCAACAACAGGGGTTACTGGGTAATAAGCGTAGGCAGTAACTGCATATACCCTGTTGCTTAAGCTGTAATGGTTGTCGGCATAGCCAACAGCGGCTGTGGATTGGTAGCATAGTCCCCCCTTGTGTTAGATCCATCGTCATGCAAGTGGCAAGGCGAAGCGTAGTAAGGACAATAATTGATGACAGCGTTGTATTGGCAAACATTAGGTGAAGGCGATCGCGATCTTGTGCTGTTGCACGGATGGGGGCTGAATGCGGAAGTGTGGGGTTGCTCGCTAGCGCGATTAGCGCCGCATTTTCGTCTGCATCTGGTCGACCTGCCCGGTTATGGTCGCAGCCAAGGGTATGGGGCACTTTCATTACCACAAATGGCCGAGATTTTATTGGCCCGAGCCCCCGCACAGGCTTACTGGTTAGGCTGGTCACTCGGTGGGCTGGTGGCTGGGCAAGTTGCCTGGATGCAGCCAGAACGCGTGATGGGGCTGATTACCGTCGCCTCTTCCCCTTGTTTTACCGCACAAAGTTTTACCGCGCAAAGTTTTACCGCACAAACACCGTGGCCGGGGATCCTCCCCGAGGTGTTGAGTCGCTTTCAGCAACAGCTGAACGAGGATTTCAAGCGGACCGTAGAGCGTTTTCTGGCGTTACAGACTTTGGGTACCGAGAGTGCCCGTCAGGATGCCCGTCAGTTGAAAACGGTGGTGCTTAATCAACCGATACCGAGCGTTGAAGTCCTGGATAATGGATTGGAGATGTTGCGTACTGTAGACCAGCGGCAGCAATTGATAAGTTTGACGTTACCCATACTGCGCGTTTACGGTGCTCTGGACGGGCTGGTCCCACGTAAAGTGGCCCATCAGCTTGATGAACTGTGGCCAAACTCGGCGTCGGTGGTGATCCCCAAAGCGGCTCATGCCCCTTTTATTTCTCACCCCGAGGAGTTTGCCCACATTATTTATCAATTTGCTGCCGCTTGAATGAACTGGGGTATTAAGAGGGGCGTTATGGCTTGCCCCGATGTTCATTTCAAACGATAAACCACCAGGCTACAACCTTGGCCTTGAGGGCAGTTTCGGCAACTACCGCTCAGGCAGGATTGACTGCTTTGTTCAATACGTTCCACCTTGCCCATCGCAGTCAAGCGTTCCAGAATCGCCTCTACCAGTGGCAACGGTGTCGCCAGTTGGCGGCTCAGTTGCTGTGCCTGGGCACTGCCCAGCAGGGCCAGCGCATCACGAATTTGTAGCAAGCTGGCCATTAATGACAATCACCTTGTGGATGCTGCTGGCATGTCACGGGGGTTGCACTGCGTAGCCGGATGGTGATGCGGTTGCGTGCTTTACGTAAACCGAGCAGAACCAGTGCATTGAACAGGAGCACCAACAGGATTGACACCATACTGTATTGTGGATGTTGGCTGAAGGTTGCCACTTGATAGAACAGGGTGGACAGTGAGTAGGCCACATTGAGTCCCCAGAGAATGGAGAAGGTCATCCAGCCACGGCTAGACTCACGGGCAATGGCCCCCATCACTGAAACACAAGGGACATACAGCAACACGAAGATCAGGTAGCTGTAGGCTGAGATGGCAGAACCAAATTTGCTGCTCATCACCCCCATTGAACCGGTGTCCATTTCCCCATCGCCTTTGCTGGCCTCGATGGGGTTGGCGAGTACACTGAGGCTGAAGGTTTGCTTGATACTCTGCCAAGTTTCTTTGGCCGCGGCCCCCAGTTCATCAAGCAGGTTAAAGCTGGCGGCATCAAACGGTTGTTGGGTGATCTGTTCGGCGGTATACAAGGTGTTAAGTGTGCCAACCACCACTTCTTTGGCCATTGCACCGGTAACCAGGCCAACGGTAGCCTGCCAGTTATCAGGGTGAATCCCGATGGGCTGCAACAGCGGCGTGAGCACTTTGGACACCGACGCCAAGGCGGAATCATTGATGTTATCTACCGGTTTACCATTGAATGAGAAGCTGTTCAGGCCGCCAATCAGGATACTGGCTATCACGATCACTTTTCCTGCGCGTAGCACAAACCCTTTCAGACGTTGCCAAGTTTGCAGCAGCAGGCTTTTTAAATGTGGCACATGATAGACCGGTAATTCCATCACAAAGGGTGAGGCTTCACCGCGCATGATGGTGTATTTCAATACCAAGCCGGTGAGGATAGCAACCGCAATCCCCAGCATATAGAGTGAGAACACCACACTCGCACCATGTTGGCCGAAGAAGGCGGCAGCGAATACGGCGAAGATTGCCAAGCGGGCACCACATGACATAAACGGTGCCATCATGATGGTGATCAACCGTTCACGTTGGGCATCTAGCGTGCGAGCGCCCATGATCGACGGCACGTTACAACCAAAGCCGACAATCAGTGGGACGAAAGATTTGCCAGGGAGCCCAAGTAATTGCATCAGGCGATCCATCACAAACGCCGCGCGCGCCATATAACCGGAGTCTTCCAGAAATGACAGGAACAGATACATCATGCCGATTTGTGGCACCAGCGGCAGAACCGTATTGATACCGCCCCCCACACCTTGTGCCAGGAAGATAGTGAGCCATTCCGGGAAGTGCAACGTGTAGCCGACCCATTGGATACCCTGGATAAAGATCGCTGCTGAGCCGAGATCGAAAATCGGCTGTAGAGCGCCACCGATATTAATCGCTAACAGGAACATCAGGTACATCACCAGCAGGAAGATCGGCACACCTAGCCAGCGGTTGAGGATCACGCGATCCAAGGCGGCGGTCAGACGGTTGGGCTGAGCTTGCTGAGCGTTGCTGACGGCATTGCAAATGGTAGCGATGGATTGGTAACGGGCATCAGCAATCACCAGCGCTGGGTCATCCAGGTGTTGTTGTAACGTCAGTTTGACCTGCGGCAGCATGTTCACCGCATCACCTGCCAACTGAACACTGTAGATGTCACCTTCTAGCATTTGCAGTGCCAGCCAGCGGCGCTGTTCCGTTGGTAGATTCTGTGGCATGGCAGCGGTGAGTTTGGCGATTTCTTCTTGTAGCTGCGGCGGGTAATTTACCAGTGGTTTGAGTTGGTTAAACTGATGACGGTCAATGGTCCACTTTAAGCTGTCGATACCATTGGCTTTGGTGGAAATCAGCGAGACCACCGGGCAGCCGAGGCGATCAGAAAGGGCGTCGATGTCGATTTCGATATTCTGACTTTTGGCGATATCCTGCATGTTCAAGGCGACGATACAAGGAATACCCAGTTCCAGCAGTTGGAGCGTCAGGTAGAGGTTACGTTCCAGATTGGAGGCATCAACCACGTTAATCAGCAAATCTGCTTCACCGCCCAGGATATAGTGGCAGGCAATCTGCTCATCCAGAGAGGTTTGCTCTGAGATGGTGGTGAGCGAGTAGGTTCCGGGGAGGTCAACCAGCGTCACTTGTGATTGTGGAGTGCTGAACTGACCTTCTTTGCGTTCAACCGTGACGCCAGCCCAGTTACCGACATGCTGACGCGCGCCGGTAAGTTGGTTGAACAGTGTCGTTTTCCCTGAATTCGGGTTACCGATTAAGCCAATAGTTATTTTCTTCATCATACAACGTGATACCCGTCAGTCAGTTAAGACGGCAAAAAACGGCGGCAGGCGGATATCCTGCTACGGTTGATTCTCAAGCAGAATCAGGTCTAAATCTTTTTTCCGCAGCACCAGGCTGACGCGGTGAGTTTTTATTTCAATGGGATCACCCAGTGGTGCCACCCGCACGACGTTAAATAGCGAGCCGGGCAACATTCCCAGTGACAGGAGTTTCTGGCGATAGGCCGGGCTGATTTCGCTGGAGAAACCGGTGATTTTATATGTCTGTTTAGGAAGAAGATTCATATTACCTTCTTAATGATCGCTCTTTTCCGCTGGAACACTGTGTTCAGAACCCTTTGTTACCCAGGCTACCTGCATTGATAAAGTGAAGGTAAGTTGGTTAGGGCATTCTACTCCGACCATTGAGTAAAGAACAGACTAATACTAATGAGAATGATTATCAAATGTAAAAGCAACAGCACAAAAGAAAGAACTTGTGTAATTCAATCCTTGCAAGGGCAATTTGGCGATGGTATACGCATCACTACTGACATTTTCTGTCAGTTGCTTAGATATAATGGCGGCTTAGGCCACTAAACAAGGAACCAGAACCATGCGTCTTTATTATCATCCAGCCTCAACTTGCAGCCGCCGAGTACTTATGACCACCCATCATCTCGACATAAAAGTCGAACTCGCGTTGGTAAATCTGTTTAAGGGAGAGCAGAACTCCCCTGAATTTCTGAAACTTAATCCTAATCATCGGGTTCCAGTTCTCGAACATGATGGATTGGTTCTTTGGGAGTCTTACGCAATTATGCAGTACTTGGCAGATATTACCCCAGGTCAAACTCTTTATCCTATTGATCCTCGAGCCCGTGCTGATGTTAACCGTTGGCTCTTTTGGTGCGGACAAGATTTCATGCCTGGCATCAGTATTCTTAACTGGGAGAACTCGATTAAATCGTTGGCTGGAATCGGGTCACCTGACCCGATTGAGGTTTCTCGCGGAGAGCTGCTTTTGGCTGAGGCTGCGAAAGTTCTTGACGAGCATCTCAGTCATCGTGAATGGATTTGCCAGGGCGGCGTTTCACTCGCCGACCTCGCTATAGCTGCACCGTTAGCTAATATACATAGCGCCAAACTCCCCTTGGCAAATCTGCTCAATCTCCAGCGATGGTTCATGCAAGTTCAGGCGCTTGATTCCTGGAAGAAGGCGGAAGCTGTCGCACTATAGGTCTAAAGTCGTCAGATTGGAGCACACCCCAGTTTGACGTCAATATACCTCATGCAATTGTGCCCGTGGCTGGTGCGGTTTTGCTGGCTGGACTGGATTACAGTGAGTGATACCGTCGTTAGGCCCGTTGCCGCGGTATTGGCGGCAACGGGCTATTGCATCGGTTTAACTTTTTTTGCCAAAAGCTGCGGCCAGTGCATCGCCCATGGCGCTGTTGCCGGCTGGTGAGCTGTTACGTGGCTTGGCTTTGTTGTCTGCGGCTCGGGCAGGGGGGGTACGCGTGGCAGGGCTATTGTTACCGCCGCCACGGCGAGCTGAACCTTCACCGGGTTGTTCATCAAGGCGCATGCTCAACGCGATACGTTTACGCTGCAAATCGACTTCCATGACCTTCACTTTAACGATGTCACCGGCTTTCACCACAGTATGCGGATCCTCAACGAACTTATCCGCTAACGATGAGATATGGACCAAGCCATCCTGATGAACACCAATATCAACAAAGGCACCAAAGTTAGTGACGTTGGTTACTGAGCCTTCCAAGATCATGCCAACCTGCAGATCATTGAGCGTTTCTACACCTTCAGCAAAGAGTGCCGTTTTAAACTCTGGGCGAGGGTCACGCCCGGGTTTCTCTAACTCTTTGAGGATATCGGTGACGGTGGGAACACCGAATTTTTCATCGGTAAAGTCACTGGCTTTGAGAGTGCGAATTGCATTGGGGTTACCCATCAAATCCTGCAATGCTTGCTGAGTTGCGGCAAGAATACGTTCTACCACCGGATAACTTTCTGGGTGAACCGTTGAGGAGTCCAACGGGTTATCCCCGTGGTTGATGCGTAAAAAGCCAGCGCATTGTTCAAAGGCCTTTGGCCCTAAACGACTGACTTTCAGCAACTGCTCGCGGTTGCTGAAGCGACCATTCTCATCACGCCAAGTGACGATGTTTTGCGCCATCATGCGAGTGAGACCGGCTACACGCGTCAATAACGGTACCGAAGCGGTATTGAGGTCAACACCCACCGCGTTCACACAATCTTCTACCACCGAGTCCAACTTTTTCGCCAACTGGCTCTGGCTGACATCGTGCTGGTATTGACCAACACCGATCGATTTAGGATCGATTTTTACCAGTTCCGCCAGCGGATCTTGCAAGCGACGGGCGATGGAAACAGCTCCCCGTAGCGATACATCGAGGTTTGGAAACTCCAGCGCAGCCAACTCAGAAGCAGAATAAACGGAAGCGCCAGCCTCACTGACAATCACTTTTTGTGCATTCACTGCCGGGAATTGCTGTTGCAATTGCGTATAGAAGCGCTCGGTTTCCCGTGATGCGGTGCCATTACCGATGGCAACCAGCTCAACTTGGTGTTTGATGCACAGGCGAGCCACGATCTCTGCCGCTTTTGCTGTCTGCCCGGTATGTGGATAAACGGTATCGGTAGCAACCAGCTTGCCGGTAGCATCGACCACCGCCACTTTGACGCCCGTACGTAGGCCCGGATCCAGGCCCATGGTGGCGCGCATACCAGCAGGTGCTGCCATCAGCAGGTCGTGCATGTTGCGGGCGAAGACGTTGATCGCTTCATCTTCAGCACGCTCACGCAGGGTACTCATCAATTCAGTTTCCAGATGCAGTAACACCTTGATACGCCATGTCCAGTTAACCACGGATTTGCGCCAGGCATCTGCGGGGGCGTTGTTCAGCCGCAGATTGAGGTGATTGATGACAATCAGCTCCCCCTGGCTTTCACGTGGTGTTTCTTCAAACTGCGGATCGGCATTTAACGTCAGTTGCAGTATGCCTTCATTACGGCCACGGAACATCGCTAAAGCACGGTGTGAGGGGACCTGAGCAATAGGTTCATGGTGGTCAAAGTAGTCGCGGAATTTAGCGCCCACTTCTTCTTTGCCTTCCACCACTTTGGATACCAGATGGGCATTTTTCCACAGGTAATGACGGACTTTAGCCAACAGTGTGGCATCTTCAGCAAAGCGTTCCATCAGGATGTAGCGCGCACCATCCAGTGCCGCTTTGACATCACTAATCCCTTTTTCTGCATCAACAAACTGTTCCGCCAGTTGTTCTGGCTGTTGTTGTGGATCCTGCCAAAGAGAGTCAGCCAGCGGTTCCAGCCCAGCTTCGATGGCTATTTGCCCGCGCGTGCGCCGTTTAGGCTTATAAGGCAGGTACAGATCTTCCAGCTCGGTTTTACTCTGCGTGGCGTTAATTGCCGCGGCTAATGGCTCGGTCAGTTTGCCTTGTTCATCAATGGATTTGAGAATGGTTTGGCGGCGATCTTCCAGTTCACGCAAATAACTCAGGCGAGTTTCCAATTGTCGTAGTTGGGTGTCATCCAGCCCACCAGTGACTTCCTTACGGTAGCGTGCGATAAACGGCACGGTATTACCTTCATCCAGCAGGCGGATAGCGGAGTCAACTTGCTCCGGTCGGGCCTGCAGTTCGGTTGCAATAATTCGGCTTAGTGGGTCAGTCATAAGTCAGTTATCTGTTAGGAACGAAAATCGATAGGGGGACAGTTATACGTATTGCTGGGGCAAAATGCCAGTCTCAGTATAGGAGGGGATGATTTTGGTCTGGCTGGGGTCAGCAGCATCATCGCCCCTTCTCTCTGAGTCCGGGGCACAGGTTAAGAGCTGAATGAATCGCTCTGCCTGATATATTCGATCTCGTTGATTGACCAATAGGCAGCCCCCAACGGTGTTTGTACCGTGGCGGTATCCCCCACCTCTTTTTTCAGTAATGCGCGCGCCATGGGCGAGTCGATAGAGATGTAATCTTTGCGACCAAAAATTTCGTCATAACCCACGATGCGGAAGCGTTTAATATCGCCATCATCATTTTCAATCTCGACCCAAGCGCCAAAAAACACCTTGCCTTCCTGCTGTGGCGAGTAATCGACAATTTTCAGTTGTTCAAGGCATTTGGTGAGATAACGTACCCGGCGATCGATTTCTCGTAACCGTTTTTTATTGTACTGATAATCAGCATTTTCACTTCGGTCACCCAAACTGGCCGCCCAGGTGACTTTTTTGGTGACTTCCGGGCGTTCTTCGCGCCAAAGATAATCCAGTTCCTGCTTTAACTTGTTGTAACCCTCGCGGGTGATCAGCAATGTTTTCATCAAAACGTCCATCCAGGCACCGGGTAATCGGCATTAATGACCAGAATTCTCGCATAAAGTAGTAATCATGTGATACCCCAGTTTCTTCAAGCGGTGAGACGATGGTAGTTACCTGAATAAATTGGGATCAATAATGTGGGTATAGTATTTCTCCAGTCGGCGGTGTTAAATCAGAAAACGGTGTTTGCTCAACCCTATCGGTTACCATGCAGGCATCAAGAATGGAGCGAATTGATGCATTTACCAACGAAAGGATAAGCTTTGTAACAATTTCGGCTAGAATAGATCTCAGTAATTGCTGTCAGTAATGATGGTTTTTTTTAACAATATGGGATTGTTGCCAAAAGAGACATCGTGCAACTTCAACAGCGTATAGTTGTCAGTATATTGGCGTCATATCGATGTATAAGTGCGGAGCACAGCCTATAATCCGGCAATTCAGCCTTTGGGAGTGAGACAATGCAAGAGAACCATAAAATTCTGGTGGTCGATGATGACATGCGCTTGCGTTCGCTATTAGAGCGTTATTTAACTGAGCAGGGTTTTCAGGTTCGTAGCGTAGCCAATGCGGAACAAATGGATCGTTTGATGACGCGTGAGTCTTTTCATCTGATGGTTCTGGACCTGATGCTTCCTGGGGAAGATGGCTTGTCTATTTGCCGTCGCCTGCGGAGCCAGAGCAACCCGATGCCGATCATTATGGTGACCGCTAAAGGTGAAGAGGTTGATCGTATTGTCGGTCTGGAAATTGGCGCAGATGACTATATCCCGAAACCCTTCAATCCGCGTGAATTGCTGGCGCGTATCCGTGCGGTGTTGCGCCGTAAGGGCAATGAATTACCTGGGGCGCCGTCTCAGGAAGAAGCGGTGATTGCCTTCGGTAAATTCAAACTGAATCTTGGTACGCGCGAAATGTTCCGTGAGGATCAGCCTATGCCATTGACCAGCGGTGAATTTGCGGTACTCAAGGCGTTGGTGATCCACCCTCGTGAACCGCTGTCACGTGATAAATTGATGAACCTTGCCCGAGGTCGCGAATACAGTGCGATGGAGCGTTCGATTGATGTGCAGATTTCGCGCCTGCGCCGTATGGTAGAACTAGACCCGGCACATCCACGCTATATCCAGACCGTGTGGGGGCTTGGCTACGTTTTTGTGCCGGATGGCAGTAAGCCATGAGGCGATTGCCTTTTTCTCCACGCAGTTCGTTTGCCCGCACGTTGTTATTGATCGTCACCTTGCTGTTTGTCAGCCTGGTGACGACCTATCTGGTGGTGCTTAATTTCGCGATCCTGCCCAGTCTGCAGCAGTTTAATAAAGTGTTGGCTTATGAAGTCCGTATGCTGATGACTGACCGTCTGCAACTGGAGGATGGCACATTACTGGAAGTGCCACCGGCTTTCCGGCGCGAAATCTATCGCGAGTTGGGTATTTCGCTGTATACCGATGCGGCGGCACAGGAGAGTGGGTTGCGTTGGGCGCAACATTACCAATTCCTGAGTCAGCAGATGGCACAACAGTTGGGTGGGCCGACGGATGTGCGTGTCGAGGTCAACAAAAACTCACCGGTAGTTTGGCTGAAAACCTGGTTGCAACCGGATATTTGGGTGCGTGTTCCGTTAACTGAAATCCATCAAGGGGATTTCTCACCCTTATTCCGCTACACCTTGGCTATCATGTTATTGGCGATAGGCGGGGCATGGTTATTTATCCGTATTCAGAACCGCCCTCTAGTGGAGCTTGAACACGCGGCTTTACAGGTGGGGAAAGGTATTATTCCCCCAGCGTTGCGTGAATATGGTGCTTCTGAAGTTCGTTCAGTGACGCGAGCTTTCAATCAGATGGCTTCTGGAGTGAAGCAACTCGCCGATGATCGTACCTTGTTGATGGCGGGGGTGAGCCATGATCTGCGTACCCCATTGACGCGTATCCGCCTGGCAACGGAAATGATGAGTGTCGAAGATGGTTATCTGGCGGAGTCGATCAATAAAGATATCGAAGAGTGTAATGCGATTATCGAACAGTTTATTGATTACTTGCGTACCGGTCAGGAAATGCAGACAGAAGTTTGTGACTTGAATTGCATTCTGGGCGAAGTTGTCGCGGTAGAAAGTGGCTATGAGCGGATCATTGAAACGGATATCTTGCCGGATGAACTGAGGGTAAATGTGCATCCGTTATCGATTAAACGAGCGGTAGTCAATATGGTGGTCAACGCTACGCGTTATGGTAACGGCTGGATCAGAGTCAGTAGTGGGCGAGAGTTACAACGTGGTTGGTTCCAGGTTGAGGATGACGGCCCAGGCATTAAGCCAGAAGAGTTGCCGCATTTGTTACAGCCTTTTGTGCGTGGCGATAGTGCGCGCAGCACCAGTGGCACAGGGTTGGGGTTGGCGATCGTTCAGCGGATTATTGATGCCCATGTGGGTGAGTTGGAGATCGGCGCCAGTGAGCGTGGAGGCTTGCGTATCCGTGCATATATTCCCTTGCTGATAGACAAAAAAGAAGCCACCCAAGGGCTTTCATCAGTGAGAGAAAACGTCTAAACACAGCGTTCTGCTGTATTTTCGGCAAAAACATCCTCAAGTTGATTAAAGTGGCAGGGCAACCATTGCCCTGCCAGTGGGGATTACAGTTTCGGACCAGCACTGACCAGTGCCGCCCCAGCAGGTGTATCGGTGTATTTATCGAAGTTGGTCATAAAGCGGTTGGCTAGATCGTGCGCTTTCTCTTCCCATTGCTCTATGCTGGCATAGGTCGCACGAGGGTCGAGAATAGCCGGATCAACACCCGGTAAGCTTATTGGCATCGCCAAATCGAAAATTGGCAGCGTGATGGTTTCAGCTTTATCGATCTCGCCATTGAGGATGGCATCAATAATACCGCGGGTATCCTTGATAGAGATACGTTTACCGGAACCATTCCAGCCAGTATTGACCAGATAGGCCTGAGCACCCGCCGCTTGCATACGTTTAACTAACACTTCTGCGTATTGTGTTGGGTGCAAAGAGAGGAATGCCGCACCGAAACAAGCAGAGAAGGTCGGGGTAGGCTCGGTGACGCCACGTTCGGTACCTGCCAGTTTAGCGGTGAAACCGGACAGGAAGTGATACTGCGTCTGGTCAGCCGTGAGACGGGATACTGGAGGGAGTACACCGAAGGCATCCGCAGTCAGAAATATCACTTTTGTCGCATGACCCGCTTTTGACACCGGTTTGACAATGTTATCGATGTGATAGATAGGGTAAGAAACACGGGTGTTTTCTGTTTTCGAACCATCGTTGAAATCCACGGTACCGTCAGCCAGTACGGTGACGTTTTCCAAGAGCGCATCGCGTTTGATGGCATGATAGATATCGGGTTCAGCTTCGGCGGACAGCTTGATGGTTTTGGCGTAACAGCCACCTTCGAAGTTGAACACACCATCATCGTCCCAACCATGTTCATCGTCGCCGATTAATTGACGTTTCGGATCGGTGGACAAGGTGGTTTTGCCGGTACCAGACAGACCGAAGAAGATGGCGACATCGCCTTTCTCACCCACGTTGGCGGAGCAGTGCATGGAGGCGATGCCTTTTAGTGGCAGCAGGTAGTTCATGATTGAGAACATCCCTTTCTTCATTTCACCGCCGTACCAGGTACCCCCGATCAACTGCATACGCTCAGTCAGGTTGAATGCGACAAAGTTTTCCGAATTCATTCCCTGTTGCTGCCAGTTTGGATTAGTGCATTTGGCGCCATTCATCACCACAAAGTCAGGGACAAAATCTTGCAGCTCTTCTTCACTTGGGCGGATAAACATGTTTTTCACGAAGTGTGCCTGCCAGGCGACTTCGGTGATAAAACGCACCTTCAGACGGGTGTCCTCGTTGGCACCACAAAAGGTATCTACCACAAATAGACGCTTGCCAGAGAGTTGCTCTGTGACCAATTTTTTCAGATCGGCCCAAACTTCAGGGCTGAGGGGTTTATTATCGTTTTTGCCTTTACCTTGGTCGGCCCACCAGACGGTATCGCGGGTGGTATCGTCACGGACGATGTATTTATCTTTGGGCGAACGACCTGTAAAGATGCCTGTATCAACGGCAACGGCACCCAGTGTGGTGACGACACCGCGCTCAAACCCCTCAAGTGATGGGTCAGTTTCTTCCTTAAACAGCAATTCATAACTCGGATTGTGAACGATTTCACCAGCATTATGGATCCCATAAGCGGCAAGATCATGGTGGGTTAATTCTTTAACTCGCATGTCACTGCTCCTTGATCACAGAATTTCTGCGGCTAATTGTAAGCATTCAGACCAGAGTAACAGCGATAGGTATCAAATATTTAACATAATGAAAATTTATAGTTACATTATGAGATGTAGAGCACGGAAAAAAGCAATCATGTAAACGGTGGGACCTGGCGGGTATCACGACCACCCGCCAGGGAGTGAGACTATTTTAGTGTAACTGTGGCTGATTATCGGTACTACCCGCATGGCAACCGGCAATATCTAACGCATCAAACACGTAATGGCTGCCACAGTAGTCGCAATGTATATCAATGTTACCATCCTGTTGTAACATAGTGGTGACTTCTTCCTCTGGCAGGGTCATCAACGCATCGATACAGCGTTGGCGTGAACAGGTACAACGGAAGATAACGTCCTGTGGTTCATACAATGTCACCTCTTCCTGATGGTATAGACGATACAGCACCTCGTTCGCCGGCAGAGTGAAGAGTTCTTCACTTTTAATGGTGGCGGTGAGCTGTACCAGATGATCAAATTCATCCGGGTTCCTTTCTTCCGCAGGTAAGACTTGTAATAGCATGCCGCTGGCGGCTGGTTTCCCCTCGGCTTCACCGGTGCGGATAAACAGGCGGGTTGGCAATTGCTCAGATTGGCGGAAATATCCTTCCAGGCACTCAGCCAGGGTTGCGCCTTCCAGGCCGACGATGCCCTGATAACGTTCCCCCTCCGAAGGGCTGATAGTGATCACCATAATGCCGTTACCCAGCATCTGCTGCAGGGAACTTTCCGCAGCAATATCCCCTTCAATACGGGCGACACCACGCATCTCCTGGCGGTTGTTGCCGTTGATCACTGCCAGCTTTAACGGGCCGTCACCTTGTAACTGGACCGTAATATCCCCTTCGAACTTCAGTGTGGCCGTGAGCAGGCTGGTAGCAACCAGTAATTCACCGAGCAGTGCTTGTACCGGTGCTGGGTAATCATGGTTGGCTAAAATGTGTTGATAGGTTTCGCTGACAGTAACCAGCTCACCGCGCACTGCGTAGTCTTCGAACAGATAACGGTGCAATTGGTCATGATTTGACATGGTCTTCTCTCATTATGGTGAAGATGTTATTCGTGTTCACCAAACTTAAATTTAATTAAATCACGTCGTTCCTTCTTGTCTGGACGACGGTCCGGGTGTGGCATCGTTAGCGCATTCATCTTACGCGCCAATGCCACTTTTTCGCGGTTGGTGATGCTGGCCAGTGTTTCTTGATACATCAGTTGCGCCTCGCTAGCCATCCGCCGCTGGCTGCTGACTGCCAGGACAATCACGGTACGCTCTTCGTTACCTTGGCGTAGCTTGATTTCGGCATTAACTTCGACAACTTTGCTCGGCTTGCTACGTTGCCCGTTATAGTGCACCTTTCCGCCATCGACCATTTCACGAGCCAGTGCCCGGGTTTTATAAAAACGGGCTGCCCATAGCCATTTATCGAGGCGAACGGCATCATCATCCGATACAGTTTTGGCTTTCATGGTTCTCTCCGTTCCAACGCTGGGATCAACTGGCGGTAATCGCTCATCGACGGGTAACGCTGGAAAGTTTGACTCGCCATACTGGAGTCCGGGTTTTGTACACCAAGACAGTAACGGATACCGAATGCTTGGGCGGCATCCAGAATGGTTTCACTATCATCCACAAACAGTGTACGTTGCGGATCAAAGCCGATTTGCTGATGCACAGCCTGCCACAAACGTTGATCTTCTTTTGGATAACCAAATGTATGGGTGGAAAGTAATAAATCAAGGTGTTGGTCCAAACCGGTGTGTTCCACCTTCACTGACAGGCTGTGCGGATGGGCATTAGTCAGCAGGATAGTACGATGCCCCGCAGCACGTAATGCACGTAAAAAGGGTTCGCTATCTTCACGTAAACGCGCACGATTCCCCACTGCACGGGTCATTTGGTAGATATCGAGATTGAGCCGTTCACTCCAGTAATCAAAGCAGTACCATTGCATGGTGTGTTGTACGGCAAGATATTCTTTATGGATGATTTTACGTGCATCATCAAAGGATATGGCTCGTTGTGCACTTAACGCTTGCGGCACCAGAGTAAGCCAGAAATGGCTATCGAATTCCAAATCCAGCAAGGTGCCGTCCATATCCAGCACCACGGTCTCAATATCGCACCAGTCAAATTCAGGCACCATGTCACAACTCCATAGGTAGGTCACGCATAGGCAGGTCACGGATGGCCCAACGATAATGGGTAGATGACAGTAGCGTAGCATAATCAAATAGTAGAGCGGAGGCTACTTGTCCGGATCTATTGAGCTAGCAATGCATTTTGGCTTGAAGCAACTTTCATAATAACGTTGGATATCCGTCAAGCGGTGTTTACTTTTATACCAGCGTTGTAACCATCGCCATGAGTTGTAGCCAAAAATCATCACCAGTGTCAGCAACAGCAAGCTGGTAGCCAGGTATCGCCACTGAGTGACTTTATCGGGTTCACTGTGCAATTCAATATGACGGGTACCATTGGCATCAATAAAGATATTGGTGATCACTCCCTGAGCTTGGAACTGTGTATGCAATAACAGATTGCTGAGGCGCTGTAATCCGTACCATTGGTCGAGTATAGGAGGGTCATTGAACGTTTGAGGTGGGGGCGGATGGTCAACCAACGACTTCCCCTCATCGCTGGAAATTAAAAAGCCACCTACGGGTATTTTGCTAAGCAATTGGGATGCCTGACGTGTTTCACGAGTAATAAAGGCCAAGGTAACCGCCTTGGTGAGGTTTTCCAGTGCATCGGCGCTGATGGGCCGCAACAGGACGTTAACCCCTTTCAGGTTACCTGACTTGGCATTTTTCACCAGACTGCCCCAGTTTTTTGTATTACCCAGATTAACCAAGGCCTTTTTTAACCGCGTACATACGGTTTCTGCTCCACACAAATCTTGCGTTTTTAAGATGATATCCGAAAAATCCGCCAGAAGAATCATACCGGACTTATCGATTGCATTGATCAGTCTTGGGTCAATATTTGGTTTGGTACCGTTTGAATGCAGTTGTTGATTGATGGCGCCCAGCAGTGCGATGGCTTTATTAGCTACCGCGGATTCAGGCTGTACTGGTGTGACGGTATTATTCCAATAGATCTCTGAACAGTCGAAAGGTGCAAAATCCGGGGTCTTAATGCTACGGGGATCAAGAGGCGCGTAGCACCTTCCATTACCCTTTACTTTCAATATATTACCAATTGATAGAGGTGTTTTTTCCAGTCGTTGGACATCAGTGACTTCGATGTTCTGTGAGCCTTGCAACCATGCTCTAGTTAACTTTGCTGGCAGACTGAGTGGAATGTAGGTCAGTAGTAATAACAGTATCACCAGCGAACTGGTGGCCAGCACGGCATTCTTGCCCCATTGTTGTAAAGGAAATTTTTTTACTTCGTCATGTAGAGAAAGATAGCGCCCCTGGCGGACGACCTGCCGGTTGAGCTTTATATCCACATGGGTGATTTTGCCCAGGTCTTCCATCAGGTAAGGTTGCCAGTGCGGCGGGTAGATCAAATCGATCATCCCCAGGGAGATATTATTGGTTTGCTCCTGGTTGGATTCGCCGAACAATCCCCAGCACTTAAGTGTGCCGCGTAGGCAGTGTATCTCTTGTTGTTTGCTTGCATCGGGGCGTCGCAACAGATTCCATCCCCCCCAAGTGAGTATCAGTATGGCAATAAAAACCATCCAGGGGGTGGCGGCTATGGGGCTAATCAGACTGAAGAACAACAGGAGTAGAGCCGTGGAGATGATAACGGCTTCTTTTATGCCATTGGGATGGTTAATGGCGTGTTCTTCAGGGGTTTCCTGACGAATATTCACTAACTCAATATATTCGTTCTCGTGCTGGTGAATGTGGGCATTTTGGGATGATGTGGCAGCCATCACCGTCACGGCAGAGGAATCATTAATATCACTAAGTAACGAATGACCGTTAAGTGAAATAACGAGAAGTAGTGTCTGTGTTTTGATTAATTCAACACGGTTGTCAGTACTAATGTAGGGGTCCCAAAACGCTGGTAAGTGGATCTCTTCGGCATTCAGGTAGTAGCGCCAATTATTGGGTTCATCGCTTGCCAGGCCATAGCGAGTGATGGCATGAGTGATAGCATAGACGGTGTTACTCTGTGCATTCAGGGCCAACTTGTTGGCCGATAGGGGCGCAGAATCAGACGATGGCGTATTATATAATGTATTGTATTTATTGAGATAATATTCAATGGCTCGCCGCTCTTCCGTGCTCAGTTTCCGGCGTTCGGGTTTCCTCGATAACTGTAAACCCGCCAAGGATGATCGATTACGGCGTTTCAAATAGCAATAAAAGGCAGTAGCAATCAGGCAACCTGATACCAAGGCGAATATCAACACTATTGTGCCCATGTTATAACCATCATCATTTTTCAAGCCGCAGTGTTATCGGTTGCACTCGTTTGTTACTGATTTGCGTGATCATAACAAACCTTATATAGGTGTTATATCGTCTTTATCCTAATTTTTTTATCGGTTTTAATGAATTTATATAGAAAGGATAGGCTATTGGCTACATTTGTTAAAAAAAATTGAGTTACTATTCAGGCTGGTTGCAGCAGGGGTTCGAATTAACGCACAATGTCCGCAGGGTGGTATTTGCCCCCAAGGTTAGGCAAGTTGCGGGGGGAGGGTCACTATTTGTTGAGTATTTTTGGTCCGGTGTGATAGACACACCATTATTATTCTGGATCCTGGTTTTTCGCTTGGCGGCTCTGATGATCGCTAAGGTTATGTCAGTTGCAGGTGTGTTGGTTGCGTATGCTTACCCGAACAAAATACCATCGGGATGGATATCGTGGACCATCCATAACCCAAGTTCAATAAAGTTGCAGGTAGGCGGCAAGTGAGCGGGACCCTAGGAGCATAGATAATTATGTGACTAGGGCGAACGAGCGTAGTCAACAACCCTGCAGCGTCATTAGTGACGGGTATATCTGTAAATTGCATCAACCTAGGGATAGTCAGGGAGACGGTGGTTAACCTATTTGAGGTAATTATGGATAAACACCTGCAAAAACCTAAAATTCTGAAAGTAGAAACGGTCGCCCGTTCACGGTTATTTAATGTTGAATCGGTGGATCTGGAATTCAGTAACGGTGTCCGGCGGGTCTATGAGCGTATGCGGCCTTCGGAACGTGAAGCGGTGATGATAGTGCCGGTGATTGGGGATGACTTGTTATTGATCCGTGAGTACGCCGTGGGAACTGAGTCCTATGAGTTGGGTTTTCCTAAAGGATTGATCGATCCTGGCGAAGGGGTGTTGGAAGCGGCTAATCGTGAGTTGATGGAAGAGGTTGGTTTTGGTGCTGGTCGTTTTGACTTCCTTGGCAAGCTGACCATGGCCCCATCCTATTTTTCCAGTCAGATGAATATTGTTTTGGCCCATGAGCTTTATCCGCAAAGCCTGGAAGGGGATGAGCCCGAGCCGTTACCTCAGGTACGTTGGCCTATCGCCAACATGATGGACTTATTGTCGGAAGTGGACTTTCGTGAAGCGCGTAATGTCAGTGCACTGTTCCTGGCGGAGTTGTTCCTGCGTGATGCCCGCCAAAGTGGGGGGCATCGGCGTTGATAAATGGCCAGATTGCTCTGGCCATTTTTAGGTAGATGAATAATAAATAACGCTGTTTTTAGAACAGCTCCTGGCTTTCCCCCCCAGGCTCGGTGAGCGTCATTCCTGCATCAGGCACTGAGAATTCTGTTGGTTGAGTACCGTCGATAAAGTATTCCGTGCGACTATTCGCTCCGCCATTGGACAGTCTTCCAGTGCTCCTATCAATGGATACACTGACCACCCCTGGCGGTGGCACGACCTTCTGTTCAGGAATATCCTCTAAGGCGACTTTCATAAAGTCATCCCAGGCAGGTTGCGCACTCTTCGCGCCCCCTTCACCACCTGCAATCTGATCGTCAATTGCGCCAGACGCCGTTGAGCGTCCTAAGTCACGGCGATGATCATCAAATCCGATCCAGACTGACGTCACTGTATTGGGGCCGTAGCCAGAGAACCAAGCGTCTTTTGAACTGTTAGTGGTACCGGTTTTACCACCAATATCATGGCGTTTGAGGTCGCGGCCTGCCCGCCAGCCCGTCCCCATCCAACCGGGTTCACCGAAGATATTGCTATTAAGTGCATCGCGGATCAGAAACGACAGCGGTGTGCTGATCACATGAGGTGCATATTGCTGATCATTATCCTGCTGTATTTGTGCAGGGGTAACCTGTTCAAGCTGTGGCATGGGCACATTGGCATTACTGCCTTCTTGTGAAACCGCTACGCTCTCCACATTATCGTCAGAAAGTATGGCTGGACGACGAGTGTCACCATAGATCACCGGCAGGTTGCAGCTTTGGCACACTATCTTCGGTTTGGCTTCAAACACCGCTTTGCCCGTATCGTCCTCAATTTTGGTAATAAAGTAGGGGTCAACCAGATAACCACCGTTTGACAATACGGCATATCCACGAGCCACCTGGATGGGGGTAAATGAAGCGGAACCCAGCGCTAACGATTCTGAATGAACGATATTCTCAGCCGGGAAACCGAAACGTTGTAGATATTCAGCTGCGTAATCCACCCCCATGGCGCGCATGGCGCGGACCATAACCACGTTCTTAGACTGACCTAGACCTTGGCGTAGACGAATGGGGCCATCATAGGTAGGTGGTGAGTTTTTAGGACGCCAGTCAGTACCTGCACCTGCATCCCAGCGTGTAATCGGCACATCGTTAAGGATGGTGGCCAGTGTCAGCCCTTTGTCCATCGCGGCGGTATACAGGAATGGCTTAATGTTGGAGCCCACCTGACGCATCGCCTGGGTGGCTCGGTTGAACTTGCTTTGGTTGAAATCGAAACCACCCACCAATGCTTTGACTGCACCATTGTCAGGATCGATAGAAACCAGGGCTGAATTGACGTCCGGTACCTGTGCCAGCCACCAGCTATCATTGACCTTACGTACCCAGACTTGTTGGCCAGCCTGAACCACGTCGGTGACGCGTTTCGGTATCGGGCCTTGCTGCGTATCGCTTTTAAATGGGCGAGCCCAGCGCATGCCGGACAGCGGTAACTCGATACTGCTGCTGTCAGCCAAGATAGCGGTAGCTTGCTCAGCATTTGCCAAGGTAATGACGGCGGGTACCAGCGAGCCGTAAGTCGGCAGGTTTTTAAGCGACTCGACAATCTGTTTCTGGTCCCAAGCTGTTTCACCCACCTTCCATAACACGTTTGATGGGCCACGATAACCATGGCGCATATCATAATTCAATACGTTGTTGCGTAAAGCGTCCTGGGCTGCCAACTGTAATTTTTTAGTAACGGTGGTGTAGACCTTGTAGCCATCGGTATAGGCGTTTTCACCGTAACGATTGAGCATCTCCTGGCGCACCATTTCGGCAAGATAAGGTGCCGAGAAATTGATCTCGGGTGCATGGTAATTGGCAACTAACTCTTCGCTACGCGCCTGATCGTACTGTGCTTGAGTGATGTAGCCCTCGTCCAGCATACGTGATAGCACCACGTTACGGCGTGCAACGGCACGATCATGAGAGTAGAGCGGGTTAAATGTTGAAGGGGCTTTCGGCAACCCGGCGATAGTGGCCATCTCACTGAGCGTAAGTTCATTGACATCTTTACCAAAATAGACGTAAGCGGCAGCACCTATCCCATAAGCACGGTAACCGAGATAGATTTTATTCAGATACAGCTCAAGGATTTCATCCTTGTTCATCATCTGTTCAATACGAATCGCCAGGAAGACTTCCTTGATTTTTCGCATCAACGTGCGTTCTGGGCTCAAGAAGAAGTTTCTTGCCAGCTGTTGAGTGATGGTACTGGCGCCCTGTGAGGCGTGACCAGAAGCCACCGCCACCGAGGCAGCACGAAAAATGCCTATTGGATCTACACCATGGTGGTCATAGAAACGGCTGTCCTCAGTGGCGATAAAAGCGTGCACCATCAGCGGTGGGATTTGTTCCAGCGTGAGAGGAATACGGCGTTTTTCACCGAACTGAGCGATCAATTCCCCATCGGCACTGTAAACCTGCATTGGCGTTTGCAGCCGTATATCTTTCAGCGTCGCGACATCTGGTAGTTGTGGCTCGACATATTTGTACAAGCCAAAAATCGAGGCTGCTCCCAATAAGATGCAACATACAGCAAGGATTAGAAAATACTTTACGAACTTCACCTGAGATTTCCCATTTCATGTCAGTTGGGCAGTTTATAAACAGTCGGGCAGTAGTATAAAGGCAAGCCTGCAACATGGATATGTTCTTTTGTTATCTAACGATACGGAGGTGGCTGAAAATATGTTTTCGCAAGGGTGGCAAGTGGGGCTGGATATACAAGGTCACAGTATCAGAGCATTGGCAGCACAACGCCGCCGTAACGGCTGGCAACTGCGGCACTGGTGGCAACAACGGCTTCCACAGCCGATATTGCGAGAGAGCCAGATAGAAACTTCTGACCTGTTGGTGTCCTGGCTGAAGCAGTGGCGTATTCGTTTACCAAGACATATTTCGTTACGTATTGCCTTACCTGCTCAGCGGGTTTTACAGCAAACCTTACCACTACCGGATAACCGTCTACGAGAGCCGATACGTCATGATTATATTATCAGCCAGGGGATGAAACAGTTTCCGTTAGCCAGCCAGACGTTGGCGGTAGATTATCGTCAGGCACAACCCAACACCCATCAATTGCTGCTTACAGCGGCGCGTCAGCAAGAGCTTGAACAGTGGTTGCGCTGCTTGCAACTGGCTGACTTACAACCGCAGGTTATCGATATCGCTCCCAGTGTTTTGTCACAGATGGCTGAGTTTGCTGGCCTGGACCCGCAAGCGGGTCTGTTGCACCGCTTGGAACAGGAGTGGCTGTGGGTGGCACCGCGGACGGTACCTTTTGCCTACGGCACGCTTTCTTGTCAGGAAGCCCAGAGTGCCAGGCAGGCACTGGCGATGATACACCGGGAGTGCCCGGTATTAGAGGCTAAAGAGGTGTATTACAGCACGGTACTGGATGAGCCCTTACCGGAAGCGGTGATGCCCTGGTCACCCTTTACGGCATTCAGCCAGTTGCATCCACCGTTACCTACGTTACCTTCGGCATTTGTGCTGGCGGGCGGTTTGGCCCTTCGCCATGAGGATAATTGATGTATCAAGTTAATCTTTTACCCTGGCGGAGCCATCGGTTGCGGCAACGTTATCGCTTCTGGTTATCTTGTTTCTGCCTGCAACTGCTGGTGATACTGGTTTTGCTTGCCTTGATATACGGGGCACTCAGTTATCAACAATTGCAGCAACATCGTGTTCTGCAAGAAAAGGCACAGCAATATGCCAACCTTGAGGGGCAGATCCAGCAAAAGCAACAAATCATCGCCGAATTGGCACGTCTGGCGGCAGTGCAAGAGCGTCATCAGCAGAACGAGGCCCATAATCGCCGCTATCTTTTATTGCTACAGCAACTCTCGCGAACGTTACCCGAAGCGTTATGGCTCACTGAACTTGAAGATAATGCAAAAGGGATTTCGTTGCATGGGCAGGGTGGGCATTATGCCGCCATAGCCTTGCTTGAACAGCGTTTATCAGCCTTGCCTTGGTTGCGGAGTAGTCATTTGACTGACGTGATACAGGGTAAAGATGGGGTATTGGCTTTCATCCTGACAGCATTTTGGCGGCAAGATGAATAACCCGATACCAGATTGGCTGATACCTTGGTTAAATCGACCTGGTTGGCAGATATTGAGCCTGCAATGGTCGGGGTTGGCTGGCCTGGTGCTGTTAACCTGCATAGGGCTGCTGGCTGACCAGTGGCAACGGTATCAACAGCTAGATCAACAGCGGCAACAGCTTGAATTACAGATTGCGGAGCATCAGAAACAATGGGATCGGTTACCCGCGCTGGAAGAACTTGAACTGCGTTTGCAGCAGGCTGCGGAACAACCTGATCCGCAAAAAGAGAGAGATATTGCTGGTTTACTCCAGCAAGTGGGTGGGGAGCTGTTGCGCTGGCAGCAACAAGATAAGCCACCACAGCAAAAGGTGACTGTACAGGTGAAATTTGACGGTTTGCTGCATTTTTTGGCGGGAATATCGTCAACTCAGCGGATTGGGCAGATCAGGATCGAGCGGCAACCCACAGGGTTGATGACCCAATTGACGTTACTTGTCTCTGATGGGGCGGGTGATAACTCTCCACAGAGTGATGCTAATTGCCAGGATTCTGGCTGCGTCAGCTCACCTGAATCACTGATTTTTGCCAATTCATCGGGGTTTGCTCCGTTGCCTTCCGTCTTGAGCACAGATGAACGTGATCCTTTCCAACCCCCTCAGGCTGTTCCCTGCATCCGCCCAATCACTTCCCCAGAAAACTGGCAACTGAAAGGCAGTATTGGCACCGAGGATTTGCGTTACGGCTGGGTGGTGACCCCGCAGGGGCAATGGTTAGGCCTGTTACCCCAGCAACGCTTACTGGATGGGTATTGGCAAGTGGCGCAGGTTCATCCCCGTAAAGTTGAATTGGCTATGCCAGAAATAGACAGCGCCTGTTCTCCGCAGGTGGGTAACCTGGTACTGGCATTAGAGGAAAAACGCTAAGGAACGAGTTATGAAGGGATACAACGGGTTGTTAGCCTTGTTACTGGTACTGCCGATGATGGTGTCAGGGGCGGTGCAGAAAGAAAAACCGGTGTCGCTGGTGTTTCACGATACGCCAATTAGCTTGATTTTACAGGCGCTGGCGGAATATCAGCATTTGAATCTCGTGGTGGGTGAAGGCGTTAAAGGTAACTTAACGTTGCGGTTGGAGGAGGTGCCTTGGCAACAGGCACTGGCGGTCGTGTTGCGCATGGGGCATTTGGCGATGTCTATTGAGGGGAATGTGATGATGATTCTCCCCGAGCCCGATGAACAGGAGCAGCAGCGCCGGCAGCAGCTTTTGACTCAACAGTTACCGCTGCAAAATTTGACCCTAGCACTGCACAATGCTGAAGCGAGTGACATCGCTCTCAGTCTGGACAACGCCCGCAGCAAGCTATTGACTGAGCGTGGTAGTGTGATCGTCGATAAACGCACTAATTCGTTGTTGTTGCGAGATACCGCAAGCGCACTTGCTCAAATAAAATCCTGGGTGAGGGAGATGGATGCCCCTTTGCAGCAAGTACAACTGTCGGCGTATATCGTCACTATTAGCAGCGAAAACCTGCGTGAGCTTGGTGTGCGCTGGGGGTTGGCTGCAGAAGAACGGCCTGCGAAAGCCATGCGCATAGATAATTTCAATGTGAGCTTGCCAGTAGAAAATAGCGTGGTGACGGCGGGCTTTCACTTGGCACGTATCAGTGGGCGTATTCTGGATCTGGAGTTATCCGCGCTGGAACAAGAGAATGAGGTCGAGATTATTGCCAGTCCACGTCTGCTCACCGCCCATCAGCAAACTGCCAGTATCAAACAGGGTACGGAGATCCCATACGAAGTGTCGAGCGGTGCCAGTGGTGCGACATCCATAGAGTTCAAGGAAGCGGTACTGGGTATGGAGGTAACGCCCAAAATCCTGCCCAATGGCCGAATCACCCTGACATTGCAGATTAGTCAGAATGTGCCAGGGCGTTCGATAAAACAGGGGGCAGGAGAGGCACTCGCCATTGATAAGCAGGAAATTAAAACTCAGGTGACCGTGAAAAATGGTGAAACCATTGTGTTGGGGGGGATATTCCAACGGCAGAACACCCAAGGTGTTGATAAAGTACCCGGTGTGGGGGATGTCCCTCTATTGGGTGCGTTGTTCAAACAGCAAATCAAACAGCATAAAAGACGTGAGTTGGTCATTTTCATCACACCTACGTTGATCAAGCTTTAGGTGGTTTCCTTTAATTAGCCCTAGTGCCATTGTATAGGTCACGGTGGTGACACTGGTCATCTATCTTTCTACTTTACGATGGGGGTTGTTTATTTTTGGGGAAGGTTAATCCACTTTTTTAGATGATCCCGAGTCAGTAATCGAGTAGCCGCTGATTTCAATAGAGATTGTTTAGCATCTGACCGACTGAACAACCTTCAAAGTGGACGGATAAATGCACTTTTTTATCACCTTGTAGGCATCTGGGTTTGACGCTGCCGCCGATTTAGCTTACAAGGGTTACCGAATTGAGTACCGAGTTTTTTATTAATGCTATACCTGCCGTCTTTCAGGCTGCTATGTTGTTGGCTTCACGTACTTATCCTGGTGATTTGCTTTAGTAAGTTCCCAGCGGTGGCTACGTTTGCTCTCTGGCTGCAACTTGAAACCCATAAGGTATAAGACGCCGTTAAAAACCTATGGTTTCCCTCCCGCGGCGTGGATAGCGATTTATTCGGTTGCCAAACTACCAGGAGTGTTGAGATAATTTTCCACCTGATCTCGCATTATCGCTCATGAGGTTTCAGTTTAGGTCCCGTTGCTGATTTGATTGGCGGGGCGGGTTATCATTAACGAATTGTCTTAGTAATATCGAAAAACATGGCAGAGAAACGCAATATCTTTCTGGTTGGGCCTATGGGTGCCGGCAAAAGCACTATTGGTCGTCAGTTAGCTCAGCAACTCAATATGGAGTTTTTCGACTCTGATCAAGAAATAGAGCGACGTACCGGTGCCGATGTGGGCTGGGTGTTCGACGTGGAAGGGGAAGAGGGATTCCGTGATCGTGAAGAAAAAGTCATTAATGAACTGACGGAAAAACAAGGGATTGTGCTGGCTACTGGTGGGGGCTCGGTTAAGTCGCGTGAAACGCGTAACCGCTTGTCGGCGCGTGGTGTAGTGGTCTATTTGGAAACCACCATTGAAAAGCAGTTGGCTCGGACCCAACGCGACAAAAAGCGCCCATTATTACAGGTTGACACCCCTCCACGTGAAGTCTTGGAGGAGTTGGCTAAAGAGCGCAATCCGTTGTATGAAGAAATTGCAGATGTCACCATCCGCACTGACGACCAAAGCGCTAAAGTAGTGGCTAACCAGATAATCAATATGCTGGAAAGTAATTGATATACTGATCATACTTTGAATTGTATGATTATTGACAGTGTCTGTTGGCGCTTGTCATTTCGTTTATCTATGCGCCTGGGAAATGATGAACTTTCACCCTGCGGATTAGCGCAAGCGGCGATTCAAATCGGTTGCTAACAGATTTGTTTCGGCCTTGTCGGTAATAGGCAACGCGAATTGTTCAAGATATCGTGATTTTCGTATTGGCCGCAGGTTGCTGGTTAAGGCGAGGATTCTTTTAGTGTTCCCCGCCTGGGCGAGGATCAATTACACCGAGAACTGAACTCGAATATGGAGAGAGTGATCGTAACGCTTGGGGAGCGTAGCTACCCGATTACCATTGCTACCGGATTGTTTAACGATCCGGTTTCTTTTATGCCGTTGAAGGCTGGTGAGCAGGTTATGCTGGTCACTAACCAGACTCTGGCACTGCTGTATCTGGAGCGTATCCGTAAGACGCTTGAGCAGGGGGGCATCGTGGTGGATCAGGTGATACTGCCTGATGGTGAACAGTATAAATCCCTCGCCACTCTGGAACAGGTTTTTTCGGCACTGCTGGAAAAGTCCCATGGGCGTGATACCACGCTGGTGGCTTTGGGTGGCGGCGTGATTGGTGATCTGACTGGCTTCGCCGCTGCCTGCTATCAACGTGGTGTCCGTTTTATCCAGGTTCCAACCACATTACTCTCGCAGGTGGACTCCTCCGTTGGCGGTAAAACAGCCGTCAATCATCCGCTCGGTAAAAACATGATTGGCGCGTTTTACCAACCGGCCTCGGTCGTGGTGGATCTTGATTGCTTATATACTTTACCGCCAAGAGAGCTCTCCTCTGGCCTGGCAGAAGTGATCAAATACGGCATTATTCTTGACCGTAATTTCTTTATTTGGCTGGAAAATAATATTGATAATCTGATGGCGCTTGATAGGAGTGCATTGGCTTATTGTATCCGGCGTTGTTGTGAACTGAAGGCCCAAGTGGTCGCTGCCGATGAGCGAGAGAGTGGTTCACGGGCGTTGCTTAATCTGGGACATACCTACGGTCATGCCATTGAAGCGGAAATGGGCTATGGGGTATGGCTGCACGGTGAAGCGGTGGCGGCAGGTATGGTGATGGCAGCGCAAACCGCTCGTCGTTTGGGGCAATTTTCTAGTGATGACATCGACCGGATTAAAGGGCTGTTATCACGTGCCGGTTTGCCGGTTTGCGGTCCGCAAGAGATGGCTCCTGAAGCTTATTTGCCACATATGATGCGTGACAAGAAAGTCTTGGGCGGGGTGCTGCGTTTAGTATTACCAACGGCAATGGGTCAAGCGGAAGTGCGTGGTGGTGTCCCCCATGACGTAGTATTGGCGTCAATAGCCGATTGTCTGCCCCCCTCACTGCAATCAGAGAGTCACGCTTAAGCTTGAAATATGAGGGGAATACTCGTCATACTTTGATGGGGATGTGGTGTTGGCTGTCCGCATTTATTTTAGCTTGGCGCTTAAGGCTATTGGTGGTGCTGAGTGTTTGTCAGCCGCCGACGCCGTAGCAGTTTGATTGACAACGGGTGTTTAATGAGCAAGGTGAGGTAGATATCCCCTTGCCGTCATTGGGTTAATAGTCTCGAACCATACCGTATCTTGGGTGGTGAGCTTTTGCCTCTAGTTGGAGGGTTTCAGATGGAAGAGTTTAAAGCGGAAGACGATCTCAGGCCTGATGCCAGTGACCGCCGCCCTTTGCGAACACGACGCCCAGCGACTGCGCCGCGCTTTGCTATTTCACGTCAACATATGATGATTGGTATTGGTATTGTGGTGCTTTTACTGCTGATAGCTATGATTGGCTCAGCCATGAAGTCACCAACCAAACCAGAAACAGCACAATCAGGGGGGGCTCGAGACATCAATTTGTCAGGGACCTCATCGTTGACGACGAACAACAGCGGTGTTGCTGGAGGGACAACCGATTCCCATGATAACAATGGTGTTGGTCAAACTCAGCCGCAGACTATCAACATTCCTCCTATATCCAGTACGCCAACCGAAGCACCACCACTACCAGCGCCTGGTGGGGCTCAGCAGCGCGTTGATTTGCCAGGTGATATGTCCACCGCGCTGTCATCACAACAGGGCCAGGTGGATGCGGCAGTTCAAGATATCAATACACCCGTTGCAGGTTTGCCAACGGCGCCGGCAACAGTGATGAGTGGTTCGACTCCACGTGAAACAGCGCGGACTAAACCGCTGACAACGGCGAAGCCAGAAACGTCAACCACCAAACCAGGAACAGCGGCGAAACCTGCGGCAAACGCTACCACCGTGTATATCCCTCCGGCAGTCAGTAACAAGAGTGCGGTGAGCAGTGGTAGTACGGGGTCGCTTAAGAGTGCTCCAGGTAGCCATTACACGCTGCAATTGAGCGGGGCTTCGCGTTCTGACACATTGAATGCCTTTGCCAAGCAACAGAATCTACAACATTTTACGGTGTATGAAACTAAACGTGATGGTAAGCCGTGGTATGTGCTGGTGGCGGGTAACTATGCTTCTTCAGAAGAGGCGAAACGTGCAATTGCTACTTTACCGGCGGAGGTTCAGGCCAAGAAGCCTTGGGCTCGACCCGTCAGTCAAGTACAGCAAGAGCTAAAAAAATAAACTATTAACTTTGTGCGCTGATGTGCTGTTTGAAACAAGGTACAATCCGCCGCTCTGAATTGTATAAGTAGCTAACTGACGGCATGAAGAAAAACCGCGCTTTTTTAAAATGGGCTGGTGGAAAATACCCTCTGATTGATGAGATCCGTCGCCATCTGCCAGAGGGCGACTGCCTAATCGAACCCTTTGTGGGCGCGGGTTCAGTCTTCCTGAATACCGAGTATGACCGCTATATCCTTGCTGATATTAATAGCGATCTCATCAATTTGTATAATATCGTTAAATCGCGCACGGATGATTTCGTGCGCGATTCCCGCGCTCTTTTTACTAGCGAATTCAATCATTCGGAGCAGTTTTACCTGCTGCGTGCTGAGTTCAATGCCAGTACTGACGCTTATCGGCGTGCTTTACTCTTCCTGTATCTGAATCGTCACTGTTACAACGGCTTATGCCGCTTCAATTTACGTGGCGAGTTCAATGTTCCGTTTGGTCGGTACAAAAAACCTTATTTCCCGGAACAAGAGTTGTATTGGTTTGCTGAAAAATCGCGTAATGCGACGTTTGTCTGTGAGCACTACCGAGATACTATGCTAAAAGCAACGCCGGGTGCGGTGATCTATTGCGATCCGCCTTATACCCCGTTGTCAGTGACGGCAAATTTTACTGCTTATCATACCAACAGCTTCAGTCTTGCCGACCAGCAAGGGTTAGCTCAAATTGCACGCCAACTCTCAGTGAAAAATCAGGTGCCTGTCTTGATTTCAAATCATGATACTGAATTGACTCGTGACTGGTATCAGCATGCTGTGCTGCACGTGGTAGAGGCACCCCGCACTATTAGCCGGAATATTCTTGGCCGCAGTAAAGTGAACGAACTTCTGGCACTGTTTAAATAAGCTGAATAACTCAGCCCCCATATTTGGAGATGAGGATGAAAAAATTTTTGATTGCCCCGTCCATTCTGTCAGCAGATTTCGCCCGATTGGGTGAAGATACGGCTAATGTGTTGGCGGCTGGTGCAGATGTGGTGCACTTTGATGTTATGGATAATCACTATGTGCCAAATTTGACGATTGGCCCGATGGTGTGCGAAGCGTTGCGTAATTATGGCATTACGGCACCGATTGATGTTCACCTGATGGTGAAACCGGTTGATCGTATTGTACCGGACTTTGCCAAGGCGGGGGCAACCTACATCTCTTTTCATCCTGAAGCTTCTGAACACGTTGACCGTACCATTCAATTAATCAAAGAGAACGGTTGTAAGGCGGGCTTGGTATTTAACCCGGCTACACCGTTAAGCTATCTTGATTATGTGATGGATAAAATTGATGTGATCCTGCTGATGTCAGTCAACCCAGGCTTTGGTGGTCAATCATTTATTCACGGTACATTGGATAAATTGCGCCAGGTACGTCGGCTTATCGATGAAAGTGGTCGTGATATTCGCCTGGAAGTCGATGGGGGTGTCAAAGTCGATAATATCGCCGAGATAGCTGCCGCAGGGGCAGATATGTTCGTCGCGGGTTCTGCCATCTTCGGTCAGCCAGATTACCGCATGGTGATCGATAAAATGCGCAGTGAGTTAGCGAAGGTAAGCCATGGCTGATTTTTCTGCTATTCGGGGGGTGGCCTTCGATCTTGATGGCACCCTGGTTGATAGTGCGCCTGGCTTGGCTGCTGCGATAGATCTGGCGTTAACCGCCATGGGGTTGCCAGTGGCAGGAGAGGCGCTGGTCAGTACCTGGATTGGCAATGGTGCTGATGTGTTGGTGCAACGTGCCCTACGATGGGCTGGCGTAGAGCCGACGGCAGCACAGTGCCAGCAAATGCGTCAACACTTTGATCATTTCTACGCTCAAACCGTGGAGAGCGGTAGCCGTCTGTTCCCACAAGTGAAACAAACATTAAGCTGTTTGGCTGAACAGGGTTACCCGCTGGCGTTGGTGACTAATAAACCGACGCCCTTTGTCGCACCGTTATTAGCATCACTGGGTATTAGCAACTTTTTCTCGTTGATTATCGGCGGTGATGATGTGGTGGTGAAGAAACCACATCCTGCCCCTTTGTATATGGTGTTTGGCAAACTCGGCCTGCGAGCCCGTGAGGTATTGTTTGTCGGCGATTCGCGTAACGATATTCAGGCCGCTCAGGCGGCGGGTTGCCTAAGTGTTGGCCTGATTTACGGTTATAACTATGGTGAAGCGATCGCATTGAGCAAGCCAGACCGCGTGTTGGAACATTTTGCCGATTTATTGCCCGTTCTTGGGCTGTCATCTTTCGCAGATCAGGAAATTTAACTATGAGTAAGCCTATCGTATTCAGTGGCGCACAGCCATCCGGTGAACTGACTATTGGCAACTATATGGGGGCGTTGCGTCAGTGGGTGCAGATGCAGGACGAGTTTGACTGCATTTACTGTATCGTTGATCTGCATGCCATCACGGTGCGTCAGGATGCGCAACAGTTGCGTAAAGCGACACTGGATACCCTGGCGTTGTACTTGGCCTGTGGTATCGATCCAGAGAAAAGCACTATTTTCGTGCAGTCTCATGTGCCGGAACATACACAACTAAGCTGGGTGCTCAACTGTTACACTTATTTTGGTGAACTGAACCGCATGACCCAGTTTAAAGATAAGTCTACGCGCTATGCGGAAAACATTAATGCCGGCCTGTTCAGCTACCCGGTATTGATGGCGGCAGACATTCTGCTGTATCAGACTAATCAAGTGCCAGTAGGAGAGGATCAAAAACAACATCTGGAATTGAGTCGTGATGTTGGTCAGCGTTTCAATGCACTGTATGGCGATATTTTCAAGGTTCCTGAGCCGTTTATTCCAAAATCCGGTGCACGTGTGATGTCGCTGCAGGAGCCGACTAAGAAAATGTCCAAGTCCGATGATAATCGCAACAACGTGATTGGTTTGTTGGAAGACCCGAAGGCGGTGACCAAAAAAATCAAACGTGCGATGACGGATTCACAAGACCCACCGGTTATCCGCTATGACGTGGCGAACAAGGCAGGTGTTTCCAACTTGTTGGATATTCTGTCTGGCGTGACGGGTAAAAGCATCGCCCAATTGGAAACGGAGTTCGAAGGCCAGATGTATGGCCACTTGAAAGGGGCTGTTGCTGAAGCTGTTTCCGACATGTTGAGTGGCCTGCAAGAGCGTTATCACCGTTACCGTAACGATGAAGTATTCCTGCAGCAGGTGATGCGTGACGGAGCGGCGAAAGCCCGGGCTCGGGCACAGGAAACGTTGGCGAAAGTGTATCAAGCTGTGGGTTTTGTTCCCCATCCTTGAGTTGTGTACTTTATAGCTGTTGTCATGCAAGCTGCTGGCTTATTGCGGTAGCTTGCATGGGCGTCGAGGTGCAAGGCGGGCTGATATCAACTGATCTATTTAGCTGGATATCTACAGACCACCGAGCAACCCGCCTGGTAGAGGCTGAAGTGGTAAGTCTGGCGGTTTTTCCGGCCTATTGTCATAAAAAGTAAAAGTGATAAATAGTGTCGTGAGCGACTTGGCAAAAAGAGGGATGGGGACCATACTGTCGGCAGCGAAATTCAGCCTAATTAAGAAATGTCTAATTGTTGAGTAAATATAAGTAAATGGCTGGCGCTGTCGGGTGTGGCTGTTTAAAATCAGAGCGATTTTCCGTTGTTTGTCTCTTAGAGAAAGGACCCGTTCATGTTCAAACGTACTTTAGTGACCTTCGTTGCACTGTGTTCCTTGTCAGCGATGATCCCTGCTGCCTTGGCTGCTGCGGGACCTCACATCATGCTGACTACCACCGCAGGGAATATCGAGTTAGAGCTCGATAGTAAGAAGGCCCCCATCTCTACCAAGAACTTTGTTGACTACGTGAACAGTGGTTATTACAACAATACGATATTTCATCGTGTGATCCCCGGCTTTATGGTGCAAGGTGGTGGTTTTACTGCCGATATGCAGCAAAAAACCACCAATGCTTCGATCAAAAATGAGGCTGATAATGGTCTGCGTAACTTGCGCGGCACCATTTCCATGGCGCGTACCGCGGATCAAGACAGCGCGACCAGTCAGTTTTTCCTGAATGTGGCAGACAATGCTTTTCTGGACCATGGCCAACGTGATTTTGGTTATGCGGTGTTTGGTAAGGTGGTGAAAGGGATGGAAGTGGTAGACAAAATCTCCCAGGTACCAACCAGTAATGTTGGCCCTTATCAGAATGTACCTAGTAAACCGATTGTTATCCTGTCAGCGAAAGTGCTGCCATAACTCAAGTGTGGCCGGTTCCCATCAGGAGCCGGTCTGTTTTCCCTCACGAAGCTTTGTTGGCATCACGGTTTTTTTCAATGCCGCATGATTTAATATACCTCTGTAGATACCCTGACTTATTCAAGTGGCTGGTGCGCGACGATAGCCAACACCTAGGCGACTTGAGTTGCAGATAACTGGCTTCTTTTGTTTGCCTCCGTTGTTCCGATGAGCTGCTGCCATGTTCGAATTTAACCAGATCTTGCTGCTACTACAGCAGATGTGCGTCTATCTTGTCATTGCCTATTTACTGAGCAAGACGCGACTCTTTATTCCATTGACGCAGGTGACTATTCGTCTGCCGCACAAACTGTTGTGTTACGTTATTTTCTCTGTGTTCTGCATTATGGGTACCTATTTTGGTCTGCATATTCAGGACTCAATTGCTAATACCCGTGCTATTGGTGCCGTCTTGGGTGGGTTACTGGGGGGCCCTTCTGTTGGCTTTCTGGTCGGTCTGACCGGCGGTTTACACCGGTATACGCTAGGGGGAATGACGGATGTCGCTTGTGCTATATCCACAATAGCAGAAGGATTGGTCGGTGGAGTGGTGCATATTATTGCCATGCGGCGAGGGCGGATTGACCTGCTGTTTAATCCTTTGTTTGTCGCGGGGGTCGCATTAACGGCAGAAGTGTTACAAATGGCCATTATTCTGCTGGTCGCACGCCCTTTCCCGGAAGCGCTACTGTTGGTGGAACATATCGCCTTACCGATGATGATTGCCAACACCGTAGGTGCTGCCATGTTTATTCAGATTTTGCTGGATAGACGGGCAATGTTCGAGAAATATACCAGTGCATTTTCCTCCAAGGCACTGAAAATTGCTGAACGTACTGAAGGTATTCTGCGTCAGGGATTTGATCAAGAAAACAGTATGAAGGTAGCGCGGGTGATTTACCAGGAGCTGGGTATCGGCGCTGTAGCCATCACCGATCGTGATAAGTTGTTGGCCTTTATCGGCATGGGCGCCGATCATCACCTGCCGGGTACCCCTATCTCTTCCGTTCATTCTCAGCGTGCCATTGATAATAACGAAGTGGTTTACGCCGATGGCAATGAACTCTCTTTCTGCTGTTCAATTAACTCCAACTGTAAATTAGGTTCAACCTTGGTGATCCCTATGCGGGGTGAGAATCAGCGAGTGATTGGGACTATCAAGCTCTATGAGCCCAAAACCAAACTATTCAGTACCATTAATCGTACCCTTGGCGAAGGGATCGCCAGCTTGCTGTCGGCGCAAATCATGGCCGGACAATATGAGCGTCATAAACAGCTATTGGCACAGTCAGAGATCAAACTGCTGCATGCCCAAGTTAACCCACATTTCCTGTTTAATGCCTTGAATACCCTGGTGGCGGTGATTCGCCGTGATGGTGAGAAGGCTTGTGAATTGGTTCAGTATCTCTCCACTTTTTTTCGCAAAAATCTGAAGCGCTCAGATGATGAAGTCACATTGGCTGATGAAATTGAACACGTGAACGCTTATCTGCAGATTGAAAAGGCCCGTTTTGCTGAACGGTTGGAGATCAAAGTTTCATTGCCTGAAGAGTTATTGGCGGCGAAGTTGCCGGCTTTCTCACTGCAGCCGATTGTAGAAAATGCGATTAAGCATGGGACATCACATCTGTTGGGGGTAGGGCGTATTGATATCGGTGCCCGGCATGAGGAGGAACACTTGCTGTTGCAGGTGACGGATAATGCGGGATTGTTCGGTAAACCCACCGCAGGTAGCGGACTGGGAATGAATCTGGTCGATCGGCGTATCCGTGTCCGTTATGGCGAGGGTTACGGTATACAGGTTTCTTGTGAGCCTGAAATGTTTACCTGTATTACCCTGCATGTGCCATTGGCGAGGGTGGCCTGATGTTGCGAGTATTGATTGTTGATGATGAGCCCTCTGCGCGTGATAACCTGCGTCATCTATTGGAAGCGGAAGAGGGGGTCACCGTTATTGGTGAGTGTGCCAATGCGATTGAAGCGATTAGCCAAATCCACCGTTTACAACCGGATGTGGTATTTCTCGATATCCAAATGCCTCGAATCAGCGGTTTGGAAATGGTGGGTATGCTCGACCCCAATCGTATGCCCTATATCGTGTTTTTGACGGCTTATGATGAATATGCACTGCGGGCCTTTGAAGAGCATGCGTTCGATTACTTACTGAAACCTGCTGAGCCTCAACGGTTGAATAAAACACTGCAGCGTTTACATCAACGCCGTGCTCCGCAGGATATTGAAGCGCTGGAAGAGAGCGCCGGTTATCTGAAATACATTCCCTGTACCGGCCACAGCCGGATTTATTTGTTGCGCTTCGACGAGGTAATTGCCATTCGCTCCCGCTCAACGGGGGTGTATGTGGTGCGTAATGATGGTATGGAGTGCTTCACTGAACTGACATTGCGCACCTTGGAAAATCGCACGCCGTTGGTACGTTGCCATCGGCAATATCTGGTCAATCTTGAGCAGGTTAAAGAGATCCGTTTTGAAGAGAGTGGCGCGGCAGAAATGATTATGTCGGTGGGGGAACCCATACCCGTTAGCCGTCGTTATCTGAAATCGCTGAAAGAAGAGTTGGGTATCGTTTCTAAATTGAGATAACTATGGTTCTGCTGATCGATAACTATGATTCTTTTACTTATAACCTTTATCAGTATTTCTGCGAGCTGGGAGCAGAAGTGCGGGTTAAGCGTAATGATGCACTGCAACTGGCCGATATTGAGCAGTTGGCTCCGCAGCATTTGGTGATCTCCCCCGGTCCCTGTACGCCGAATGAGGCGGGTGTTTCATTGGCGGCTATCCGCCATTTTGCCGGTAAATTACCTATCCTCGGGGTTTGCCTGGGGCATCAGGCGATCGGTCAGGCGTTTGGTGCTGATGTGGTGCGTGCGCGGGCGGTGATGCATGGTAAAACGTCGGCTATTCGCCATACTGGGCAGGGTGTTTTCAAGGGACTGAATAATCCGTTGACGGTTACCCGTTATCATTCGTTGATATTGGATGCCGCCACATTGCCAGATTGTTTTGAGGTGACCGCCTGGAGTGAACGTGATGGTGAGCGTGATGAAATTATGGGTATCCGCCATCGCACGTTGGCTCTGGAAGGGGTGCAATTTCATCCAGAGAGCATTCTGAGCGAACAGGGGCATCAACTGTTGGATAATTTCCTTAAAATTTAAGTTTGCTCTCGCTTGGTTTTTTATGCATATTTTGTGATTATATTTTCACTTGATAGCTATTCGTCTGGAGCCAGTAATGAGCGAAAAAACCGTCGTCAATCGCAGTACTTTTGATCAGGTGATCCTGCCTGTTTATGCACCCGCACAGTTTGTGCCAGTAAAAGGCCAAGGCAGCCGAGTGTGGGATCAGCAAGGGAAAGAGTATGTTGATTTCTCGGGGGGGATTGCGGTAACAGCGTTGGGACACTGCCATCCCGCACTGGTCGCCGCGTTAAAGCAGCAGGGTGAAACCCTGTGGCATACCAGCAATGTATTTACCAATGAACCCGCGTTGCGTTTGGCAACCAAGCTGATCAAAGCTACCTTTGCGGACCGGGTGTTTTTTGCCAACTCCGGCGCTGAAGCCAATGAAGCGGCTTTCAAGCTCGCTCGTCACTATGCCATCACTCGCCACAGTCCCTATAAAACCAAGATTATTGCCTTTAATAATGGATTCCATGGTCGCACGCTGTTTACGGTTTCCGTGGGTGGGCAGGCAAAATATTCTGATGGTTTTGGCCCGAAGCCCGCGGATATCGTCCATGTACCGTTTAATGATTTGGCCGCAGTGAAAGCGGTAATCGACGACCACACCTGTGCGGTGGTGATGGAGCCGATACAAGGGGAAGGCGGTATCACGGTGGCTGATGCGACGTTCCTCAAAGGGGTGCGTGAATTGTGCGACAAGTATCAGGCGTTGCTGGTGTTTGATGAAGTGCAAAGTGGCATGGGGCGTAGTGGCAAGCTGTTTACCTATATGCATTACGATGTTACCCCGGATATCCTGACTACCGCCAAGGCGCTAGGGGGCGGCTTCCCGGTGAGTGCGATGTTGACCACTGAGGAGATTGCCTCAGTGATGCAGGTGGGTACACATGGCACCACTTATGGGGGTAATCCACTGGCCTGCGCAGTGGCAGAAGCAGCATTGGACGTTATCAATACGCAGGAAGTGTTGAGTGGCATTGAACAACGTCGGGGCGTATTTGAACGCGCTTTGCAGGCGATTAATAAGAAGTACGCTATTTTCAGTGATATTCGCGGCATGGGCTTATTGATTGGCGCAGAGTTGAAGGCGGAATACCACGGCAAAGCGCGAGATTTTCTTACTGCGGCAGCAGCCCGTGGTTTGATGATCCTCAATGCTGGGCCAAATGTGATCCGTTTTGCACCTTCCCTGGTGGTGGAGTTGCAAGATATTGATAAAGGTATGGCGCTGTTTGAATTGGCGGTACAGGATGTGGTGAATGCCAGCAACCAATAATCGTCAAGACAAGTCGGCCGAGAACAAGAAGATGGCGGTAGACTGGTCTAACAAGGCGGTGAATGTGCTTGGAACCTCAATTCCAACTTAATTCGATGATGCGACATGTTCTTCTCTTTGGAATACTTCACCAAAGTTGGGGGTAACATGACGCATCATTGCTTTGATGGGTGATGGACAGACGAGGACATAAGATGAAAATAGAATACCTGGACCATTTAGTCTTGACCGTTAACAGCGTCGAACGCAGTTGCGATTTTTACCATCAGGTTCTTGGTTTTGATATTGTCACCTTTCGGGGGAACCGCAAAGCGTTAGTCTTTGGGCAGCAAAAGATTAACCTGCATCAGGTCGGTGAGGAGTTTCTCCCTAATGCAGGCCATCCGACGCCCGGATCCGCCGATTTGTGTTTTATCTGTGCGACACCCCTACGGCAAGTTGTTGAGGCGTTAGTTAAATTAGGGGTAACAATAGAACAAGGGCCGATAGAGAGGACGGGGGCTATCGGCTCAATTATGTCACTCTATATTAGGGACCCCGACAATAATTTGATCGAAATTGCTAATCAAATACCCGTATAGACACCGTGGCCCGACAAAGAGCTGTTAGCGGCTTTTTATCCAGAGCTTAGACTAGTCACTTATCCCGTAGTTTCCGTTTTAGCCAGAGACCATGATGTGGGCGCTGGCGCCAAGCCAGCGAAGAGATGGTATGCATTAACGCCAAGTGGGAAAGAATACGCTGTAAGTGACGTTCCATTTCGCTAATGGGCATATTGGGTTGTAAAACCGGTGGGCGCATAACGCTGTTGCTGACGCTTGGGCCATCATATTCCAGCCGCTGCTGACAACTTTGCAGCGCGATTTCACAACTTTGTAGATACTCTTCCGCCAACTGGGGTGTCAGCATGTAATGTTCACGGGCCAGAATGGTCATGGCATTGAGGTGTTCGACAATAAACTGACTGTGGGTGATCCACAAACGCATATCTGCCAGATAATTTGATTCAAAACCCGGCTCCTGCATTGCCTGATTGAGCGAAGTAAATAAGGCATTGTGTGACTGGTTTACCTGCATCCGCGCATAAGCCAGTTTGCTTGGGTCCGGCTCTTGTTCTTCCAGTAATAAACGTAATGCGGCCTGATCCTGTTCCAGCGCCTGGTGAGCGTTTTTGCGTAGTAGACCGCTTTGCCATTGTGGCCATAACCAGATCGTTCCACCAAAGACCAACACACAACCAATCAAGGTATCAATCAGCCGAGGTATCAGTAAATGACTGCCGCTGAGATCCAGTATTTGCAAGGTATAGACGGCGGTAATGGTGAATCCGGTTACTGCCAGCCCATAGTTTTTACGCAAGAACAGATAAGCGGTGAGGGTGATTGCCAGCATAATGCTTAGCGTCACATATTCTGGTAACTGCAGTTGCAAAAGCCCTGCTGCAATCACCAGCCCAATCAGTGTGCCGAGCGCACGGTGCTGTATTCTTACTCGTGTAGCGTTATAACCGTTCTGGCTGACAAACATGATGGTCAGTAAGATCCAATAGGGTTTTGGCAGATGCAACAGCAGGCCTAGGCTACTGCCTACAGCCAATATGACCCCCAGTCGGGCTGCATTGCGTAGTGCGTTGGATTTGAACGATAAATAGCTTACCACTGCAGGCCAGAAGGGTAACCGTGACTGGTTGGCCATCAGGTCTCGGCGATAAAGAGGATGCTGTGTACGTAACAGGCGAGCAATACGGCTGAAATGGTAGTAACAAAACTGGCCAACGGGATTATCAGCATGCCGTGTAGCCACTTTCTCCAGCGCGGCCAATTCGTGTTTCATGCTAAAACGGCGAGAGTGCCGATGATAGAGGATATCTTCTGCGACAACGCGTAAACGTGCAGCGATGACTTGAGCATTACGACGAATGATCGCCTCAGCTTGGCTCTGCTCCACCAATTTTTGCACTTCTTCTGGCTGGTGGAGGCTGACGCTAATGTGTTCTTGCAGGTCGAGTGCCACTTGGAACGTTCGTTGCAGGCGTTTTTGTTCCATATTATTGGCGTGTGGCAGAAAGTTAATCTGCTGATATAGCAAACTGATCAGGTCCATCACTTGCTGTTGGCGTTGCAACAGTGGCGGTAGCGCGGTTTCAGGATCAGTATGTTGGGTCAGCAGCGAATATTTGGCTTCAAAATAATCAGCTAACTGTATATAGAGTTGGTTTAAAGATTCACGGATTGGCTGTTCTTTCCATAACTTAAACCAAAACCAAGTGAACAGGCCGTACCAGAGAGTGCCTACGGCATACAGTAGCGGGGCATACCAAATAGGTAGGCCATCCATGCTCAGAGAGAAAATGGCCGCAACCAGTGCTGCGGGCAGCAAGCGTGCATGTAGTGGGCTGATTTCCCCGCTGACACCCAGCAATAGCGCCATAGCAAGCATCAGTAAGGGTAATGGGATATGCCACAACAGCGCCTGTTGCAACAAAACACAGCTGAGAGCGAACAGTGCCCCGCCGATTATCAGGCGCTTGAAAAAGCGCTTATGAGGGGTATCTAGCCCGGCGATATTGCAACAGACAGGCACTAACGAGAACAACAGCCCCTGTTGCAGGTGGCCCAGCAGTAAACCCACAACGACAGGCAGGCACAACACCAACGTTTGTCGCAGGGCATAGTTCACTTCTGGATGGTAGATCAGGCGGCGCCACATGTTTTGCTGTTCAGCAGACAAAGAACGGCGCATTGCAGCGCCGTTTCTTTAATGATTAACGGGTACCGTACACGACAATGGTTTTGCCATGAGCGGAAATCAAATTTTGATCTTCAAGCATTTTCAAAATGCGGCCAACAGTTTCACGTGAACAACCGACGATCTGACCAATTTCCTGGCGGGTAATTTTGATTTGCATACCATCCGGGTGAGTCATCGCATCAGGCTGTTTTGCCAGGTTCAGCAAGGTTTGTGCGATACGGCCAGTCACATCAAGAAAAGCGAGGTTACCTACCTTCTCTGAGGTGACTTGCAGGCGACTTGCCATTTGTGCAGATAGGCGCATCAGAATATCCGGGTTAACCTGAATGAGCTGGCGAAATTTCTTATAGGAAATTTCAGCTACTTCACAGGCACTTTTCGCCCTTACCCAGGCACTTCGTTCCTGGCCTTCTTCAAATAATCCAAGCTCGCCGATGAAATCCCCCTGATTTAGGTAGGAGAGGATCATCTCTTTGCCTTCTTCATCCTTAATCAACACCGCGACGGAACCTTTGACGATGTAGTAAAGAGTTTCCGCTTTTTCACCTTGGTGAATCAGCGTACTCTTTGATGGATATTTGTGGATGTGGCAATGAGACAGGAACCATTCAAGAGTCGGGTCTGTTTGCGGTTTGCCGAGAACCATGCGCTATTATCCTCTGTTGTTATCGCTGCCTTGTATCACAGGGGTCAGAGTTCCCTGTAAAACGTGCTTATAGCCTGATGTTTTAGTTGTGGCTATCAACAGGTTTTGAGGTGAGGTATATCCCCGTTGTCACTCAAGCCGTAGTAGACTCGTTCGTTTGTCGCCTACCGGCAGTTTGAACGAATCTGGGTAAAAAAATCACTTATACACTAGCATATTAACTCGTATTAAGTGCTGCAAGCTAGGTTCCATTAACTCACCAATGATCTTAGGATATATCCCTGAAATTGATGCCATGAAAAAAGTATTGCAGCTGTGTTTGTAGCACAGAGTGAGGCGGGTGTCTTGTGTTGTCTCGTTTCAGCATGATTAGTGTCAGGTTTCGTTGCCAGTTTCTCTATGAAAGCGTACGTTGATTTTAAAAAATAATCGGAGTGAACAATATGCAGGCAAGAGTGAAGTGGGTAGAAGGGCTGACATTTTTGGGGGAGTCTGCTTCCGGCCATCAGATTTTGATGGATGGTAATGCGGGTGATAAGGCCCCAAGCCCAATGGAAATTGTGTTGATGTCTGTGGGGGGCTGCAGCGCTATCGATGTGGTGCCGATCTTGCAAAAAGGCCGCAATGATGTGCGCGATTGTGAGGTGAAACTGACTTCAGAACGCCGTGAAGAGGCACCTCGACTGTTTACCCACATCAATCTGCATTTTATTGTCACCGGAAAAGGGCTAACCGAAAAGGTGGTGGAACGTGCAGTAGACCTTTCTGCCGAAAAATATTGCTCCGTTTCCCTGATGCTGGGCAAAGCGGCCACTATTACCCACAGTTTTGAAATCCATGAAGTTGATTGAGCACTACTCTGTGTCATGTTGACACGGAATAACGCTAAGCATCGCCGTGCCGTTTTGGGCTGCGGCGATTTTTGTGCAAACGTTGTGTCTGCGGCAGACTGTCGATAGGGCTTGTCACCCGCTTGGATTGCAGATGAAACGGAGTATCACAGGCGTGAGATTAATCGCCGCCCACCTACATGATTCGATATTATTCGATTTTCTTGCCTTCCAGTAGCCGTTGCACCAGTGGCGTCATAATCAGCTCCATTGCCAGCCCCATTTTACCACCAGGTACCACCAACGTATTGATATGTGAAATAAATGACCCTTGCAACATGGCTAGAAGATAGGGGAAATCGATCTGTTCCAAGCCACGGAAATGGATCACCACCAGGCTTTCATCCAGCGAGGGGATCGCTTTGGCCGCAAAGGGATTGGACGTATCCACGGTGGGAACCCGCTGGAAATTGATATGGGTTCGTGAAAATTGTGGCGTGATGTAGTTGATATAATCTTCCATTGAACGGACCACAGAATCCATCACGGCTTCACGGGAGTGACCGCGTTCGCCAGTATCGCGAACTAACTTTTGCATCCACTCCAGGTTAACGATGGGGACGACCCCCACCAGCAGGTCAACATGCTTGGCTACGTCGATTTGATGGGTGACCACGCCACCATGCAATCCTTCGTAAAACAGGACATCGGTTGGTGATGGCAAGGGTTCCCAAGGGGTAAAGGTACCCGGTACCTGGTTGTAAGGGACGGCTTCATCATAGGTGTGCAGGTATTTACGTGACTGCCCAGTGCCATTTTTACCGTATTGGATAAAGCTCTGCTCCAGTAGGTTAAAGTCATTAGCCTCTGGGCCGAGATAGCTGATATGACGACCAAGATCGCGTGCTTTACGGATTTCCGCATCCATTTCAGGTCGGGTATAGCGGTGAAAACTGTCCCCCTCCAGTTGCGCTGCACTGATTTTCAACTGTTGAAAAATTTTGCGAAACGCCAGACTGGTGGTAGTGGTACCCGCGCCACTGGAGCCGGTCACTGCGATAATGGGGTGTTTGGCAGACATGGTGTTTGTCACTCCGTATTAACTGCATAGGCGTTGTTCAACGATAATCCATTGTTACCTGATTTTTTTGGTCAATCATAGGCTGGCGTGACTAAATATTCTCTTGCTCAGTGGGGATCTGACCACTCGGCATGATATTGATAGTTTCATGTAATTCCGACCATATCAGTACCACTTCGCCATTTTTCAGTTGACGGATCACATCATGCACTTTTTGTTCCAGTGACCGTTCGTGCTCGCCATAATCGGTGCCTTCTCGCAGGACGAAGGATTCGATCAAGTTATTCAGGGTTTCTGGTGCAATATCTCGCCAGGGGATAATCATTTGCCTAATTCCAAAAAAGAGTGAGCCAGGTTGGAATTCGCTGTTCCAGCCACATTTGAGATTTTCTCAAGTTACCGCTGACAAAGCCTAGGTGACCCCCATATTCCGTTAACTGATATTCGATATTAGGTGGTAAGTGAGCAAGGTCAGGGATCACTTTATCGGTCATAAAAGGATCGTCTTTGGCATGAATAATCAATAACGGCAGGGTAACCTTTGGCAATAACGGTAATGCGCTGCAGCGCCGATAGTAATCAATGGCATTAGTAAAACCGTAAATGCGCGAGGTAATCACTTCATCAAATTCACGGATACGCCGCAGTTTACTTAACTGTGCCAGATTCAGTGGTAAGGTACCGGGATAATGCAGGAGTTTACGCGTAGCATTCTGTTTTAACTGGTCCAGCAGATAGTGTTGATATACACGCGAAAATCCTTGTTCCATGCGAATAGCACAAGGTTCCAGCATCAGTGGGGCAGAAATAACCACTGCAGCTTGTAACAGGCTGCTGTCTCCCTGTTGTGCCAGATAGTAAGCCAACATATTGCCACCAAGGGAAAACCCGACCGCAGCCGTCGGGACTTCGCCAAAATTGTCGCTTAACCACTGTAGGAAAAAACGGGCATCTTCCGTTTCACCTGAATGATAGAGGCGTGGTTTACGATTGGGTACGCCACTGCAGCCACGGAAATGCATCACGACACCCAGCCAACCTTTGTTGCGGCAGGCATTGAGTTGCCCATGGGCGTAAGGGCTGTAAAAACTCCCCTCCAACCCATGGAATAACACCACACGCGGTTTTTCCCGCGCCAGTTGTGGGTCTTCACTCCAGGCCAGATCGACAAAATCACCATCGGGCAATGCCAGCCGTTGCCAGTGGGGTTGCAGCAATACGCGGCGACGAACCAGCCGCGGTAACAGCGTTTGCAAATGTGGATTGCTGGCCCCTATCAGAGGGCGAAAAGATTCATGCATAGTGAATAAAAATCGCGTTGGTGGCTATTGTGTGATTAATTCCGCACTGTTAGTTTCAATACCCTGACATCTGCGCCTGACAAGCAGTAGCCTTGTTGTCTCTAATCATACGGCAAAAAAAGCATTTGGGTGAGGAGTACCCACTTCATGGAACTGAGTTTATTTGTTTCGTTATTAGGTTTCCTGTGGGTTGCGGCGATTACACCTGGCCCGAACAATTTATTACTGACCACCTCCGGGGCCAATTTCGGTTTTATGCGTTCTCTGTGGCTGATGGTGGGTATCATGCTGGGGATGCAAAGCATCTTATTGTTGGTGGCATTTGGTGTGGGGGGCTTACTTTTAATTTATCCTGCTTTGCATATCACCTTGAAGGTCCTGGGTAGCCTCTATCTATTATGGTTGGCGTGGAAAGTGGCCACCGCCGCTTATGAACGATTGGAGATGGATGCGGCACCGCCAGAGCCAGTGCGGTTATATCAGGGGGGGTTACTGCAATTCCTTAACCCTAAAGCCTGGTTGATGACGTTGGGGGCGGTCACCAGCTTTAGTTTGGCAGGTGATCAGTACTATCACTCTATTTTGAGCATCTCCGGTGCGCTACTGCTGGTGAATCTTGTTGCTGGGGTCATCTGGTTGGGGTTCGGTACGGTGATTGGCCGTTTGCTACGTAGCAAAAAGGCCTGGATTATTTTTAACGTTTCGATGGGGCTGTTAACTGCGGCCTGTGTCCTACTGATTTGGCGTTGAGGAAATGCTAATGAACGACAATTACTTTCATGTCGACGCTTTTATCGGTGTCGGGCTGCGTGGCAATCCTGCGGGTGTTTGCTTGCTGAAACAACCGCTGGAAACGGCGCAAATGCAAGCTATCGCCAATGAGTTACACCTACCTGAAACCAGTTTTGTCTGGAATGATGGCGATATGCAGGCGATCCGTTGGTTTACGCCAACGAGGGAGGTTGATCTCTGTGGGCATGCCACGTTGGCCGCGGCGCATGTCTTACTCAACGTGGTCGATGCGGGGTTGAAAGAGATTCGTTTCCGTTCTGCCAGCGGTGAACTGCAAGTTAAGCGTGATGTGGCTGACGGTGAGCGTTTGATTCTGGATTTCCCGTCTCGCCCTCCTCAAAAAATCGATGAACCGGCACAGTTGGCGGCATTGCTGGGGGTTCAACCGCAGGAGGTCTGGCAAGCCAAAGCGATGATGGTGGTATTGGCGAATGAAGCCCAGGTCAAAGCGTTACAGCCGGATATTCCCGCCCTGATTGATCACTTTGACTGTGGCATTATCGTGACTGCGCCTGGAGATAACGTGGATTTTGTCTCGCGCTACTTTTCGTTGGATCGCTGTGAGGACCCGGTGACGGGCTCAGCACACTGCACATTGTTGCCCTACTGGACCGCCTGTTTAGGCCGCCATGAGTTACATGCCAGGCAGATATCATCCCGCGGTGGTGAATTGTTCTGTGAATTGCACGGGGAACGCTCACTATTAGGGGGCTATGCGCAGATCTTCCTGAGGGGTAACATCAATCTCTGACAGGATTTGGCCGTTAAAATCGTCAACAGCCCTTAGTTAATGTTTGGCTCGAGGTATTGTTTCGTTTTTTTGCTAGGCTGCTTTTATTCGCCTGAAAATGAGTCTATCAGCAGGTTTCGAGAAAAATTTCTCATATCGACTCCTGCTTTTTTACGATACAAGCGGGCCTTACGTGCCCCTGTCACTGCCATCTCGCCAGTTTCTTCAAACATTTCTGAGGCAGTAAAACGCCGTACCAGGCTTTTGCGCTGCACCGGATGTGACAGGATAATCTCAATGACTTCTTGTAGCTGGGATAAAGTGAACTCTGTTGGTAGGCAGTAGATCGGCAACATGGAGTAAGTCGTTTTCTGCCGCAGCCGTTGTAAGGCCGCGTCGATAATTTGGCGATGATCGAACGCCAGCGAGTGGGCTGACAATGTTTCCAGTGGCAACCAGGCGACGTCATCCACATCAATGATATGTGCCTGGCAATCGGCATGAGCGATCAACGCAAAATAGACAGTAGTCAGGCTCCAGCCGCGTGGATCTCTTTTCGCGCCGGAAAAACTCTCCAACTGTGCAAGATACGGCGGTACGATCCCGGTTTTCTCCATCAACTTTCGTTCTGCGGTTGCTTGTGTGGAACTGTCACGCAACAGATCGATAAAACCACCCGGTAGCCCCCAATGATGCAAAAAAGGGTGATTGGCACGTTTGGCCAAGAGCACACAAAGCTGCCCGCGATAAACGGTAAACAAGACGCTGTCTACAGTCACAATCGGTGAAGGGAAACGCTGAGGATCGTAATTTCTGAGGTATTCGGTTTCTGTTGTCATCGCTGTGTTCGGAAAAGGTCTTTAAGACAATAGTAGCAACTGATACCCGATGCCGCAAGGCAAGCATGTTAAAATAAATTCACTACAAACAATATCTTATGGATTATTTATCCATTGGTTAATTTTCTGCTTGCTTGTTATTGTCCCAGGGACAATAATATAAGTGTCTAAGGGACAATAATTATCAGGGGGAAGTATGAGCGTAAAACTACAGTTGTTTTTGGATCAAATGGCAGTGGAAGTGACTACCGGGCAGTTTCCTGATGGGGCGGTTTATGCCCGCTTTCAACCGCCAGCAAGGCGTGATGTTTCTCACATGCGTATCCGTGCAGCGGCCATGAATAGCATGGATGATTTTATGCTGTTGGCACAATTGGTGCAGGCAGTACGCCACCACTACCTGATTAGCACCAGTGTGCTCGAACTGGCTTATTTACCCTATGCCCGTCAGGATCGTCATATGACATCGGGTGATAGCTTTGCACTGAAAGTGTTCGGTCAATTATTGAATACCCTGGGTTTTGACCGAGTGCGGGTGCTGGATCCTCATAGTGAAGTGTCTGCCGCTGTGGTTAATAACATGCACATCATTAGCCAACAACAGTGTATGGAACACAGCAGTAGGTTGACCGCGTTATTGAGCCAACCCCAACTGTTGTTGATGACACCAGACGCCGGGGCGTTGAAAAAGATCCACGCGGTCGCGGCACATTTCGGCGTTACGGAATACGGCATTATGTCTAAGCAACGTGATGTACTCAGCGGTAAATTGACGGGTTTTGAAGTGTTAAAGGGGGATGTATCTGGTAGGGACGTGCTGATTGTTGATGACCTGTGTGACGGTGGTGGCACTTTTATTGGTGCAGCAGCCGTATTGCACGCAGCCGGTGCACGCCAGGTAAACCTGTATGTTACCCATGGCGTGTTTTCACAAGGTACCGCGCATTTACTGAACCAGGGCATCGCAAACATTTACACCACGACGTCGTATGCAACTGCGGATCTCGCTGAGAAACGTGTTGAATTAATTGATATTGAAAAAATCTACGCCTGTTAAGGAACTCATTATGTTAACAAATCCCATTCTGGCAATTGATGGTTACAAAGTCTCTCACCGTGAGCAGTATCCGTTGGGTACCACTCGGGTGTATTCGAACTTCACACCACGCAGTGATCGCTTTTTTATCTCTCCGCAGCCAGATGGACAACTGGTGTTCTTTGGTTTACAGGGTTTTTTGCGCTGGTTTATGGTGGATCTATTCAACCAGCAGTTTTTTGCTCAACCGGAAGAGCAAGTGGTAGCAGATTATAAACGCTTGATGGACAGCTATATTGGTCAGGATCGGGTGTCTGTGGAACATATTCGTGACTTACATCGATTGGGTTATCTGCCCCTGCATATCAAAGGGCTGGATGAAGGCAGCAAAGTAAAGATGAAGATACCGGTACTGACTATCACCAATACCATCGATGAGTTCTTTTGGTTGGTCAATTACTTGGAAACCGTGATCTCTGCTGAACTGTGGAAAGCGTCGACTAATGCCACCATTGCCCATCACTACCGCAAGATCTGCCAGCAGTGGGCAGAGAAAACCTGTGATGATATGACACACATTGACTTCCAATGTCACGATTTCTCTTTCCGTGGTATGTCGGGTATGCATGATGTTGCTCAAGCCGGAGTAGGGCATTTGCTCAGTTTCAAAGGTACCGACAATATACCTGCCATTCTCTATGCGCAGCGCTATTACCCCACCACTGATGACTACTTTGTGGCTGGCAGTATCCCTGCCACCGAACACAGCGTGATGTGTATGGGAGAACAGGCAACGGAAATAGAGACTTTTCGCCGTTTGATTGAAGACCTTTACCCCAATGGCCTGGTTTCTATTGTTTCGGATACCTGGGATTACTGGAAAGTGCTCACAGAGTTTACCCGTGAGTTATACAGCAAAATTATGGCGCGTGATGGCCGTGTGGTATTTCGCCCCGACAGTGGCGACCCGGTAGCTATTCTGTGTGGTACTGGTGATGACAGTGATCATCGTGCGCAGCGTAGCGCAGAAGAGAAAGGTTCAGTCGAAGTGTTGTGGGAAATATTTGGTGGCACGGTCAACAGTAAGGGCTACAAGGTATTGGATCCTCACGTTGGGCTGATCTATGGCGACTCTATTACCCTGGAACGTGCACAAGAAATAATGCGTCGCTTGGAGGCGAAAGGTTTTGCCAGCTCCAATGTGGTCTTTGGCGTTGGTTCCTTTACTTATCAATATAATACGCGTGATACTTTTGGGTTTGCCATGAAAGCCACTTATGGTGAGGTGAATGGTGTTGGGCGTGCGATTTTCAAACAACCCAAGACAGACAGTGGGTTAAAACAGTCTGCACGTGGTTTATTACGGGTGATTCGCGATGACCAAGGCGAATACCAATTGCTGGATAATCAGGATTGGCAGCAGGAACAGCAAGGGGAACTTAAAACGCGTTTTCTGGATGGTCAACTCTATCATCAGGAGTCATTGGAACAGATTCGCCAACGTTTGGCTGGTTTACAAGCAAGTTAAAAGTGCAGATGGCCCTTCTCGCGAGGAGAAGGGCCTGGAGCATTAATCGCAGCTTGATTTACCTGTTTTATGGTTGATCGCCCCTTTTTCTATCAGAAGATTTGCAACGTCGGTAAAGCCACGTTCGCAAGCTCCGCTGAGAGGGCTAGCATTAATTTTAGGCTTCTCGTTTACTGCAACGACATTCAAGTCCGGATTGAATTGTAGAATGTATTTTACGATGTCGAGTCTGCCATCTACAGCGGCGACCATAAATAATGTTTCACCATCCTTCTCTTTGGCATCCCAGTCCACTTCATTCTTTAAGCGTTCATGCAGATATTTAACAACCTCGGCATTTTTACCCATAACAGCGGATTTGACCGTATTATAAACATCTGCTCTATCTGTAGCACGAATATCAGCCCCTTGCTCCGTCAGATATTTAACGATATCTAAATAACCAATGAACGCCGCCCAGCCTAATGCTGTTTGCCCTAAAGATGCTTCGTCTTTAGCCTCAAGATTTTGCCCTGCTTCGACCATCTTTTTAACCGCAGCTAAATTGCCTTGCTTCACGGCATCAAACCAAGCTGCATCTGGACCTACAGAAGGGTTTTGATAGAAAATACGGTGAGATAGCAACTTGGGATTGGCAATTTGCTGCATTTCTTCGTAGCTAAATCTGAACTTTGACAAGTCTACATTTTGTTTGTTTTCTTGTGCGTACACATTAAAAGAGCCTGAGGTGATAATGCCAGCAAAGAATATTATTTTAGCTAATTTCATCATGTTAATTATCCTGAGGTGATTTTAAAATATTTCCATAATAATGCCATGCTATTTCTATACTATTTCTTTCGATACTACCCACAATATTATTGTTGATGATGCTCAAAATAATTGAGTATCTGAAGGGGTGTCCATATGCTGGTTTAAATAATAAGCTCACCTTGCTATATAAGGTGAGCTTCAATTGCTGTAGTGAGATAAGGTCTAATTTCCTGACTCAAACTCCTGAGTTAGATGCTCCAACTGCTCTTGCGCTTCCAGCCAGGTCATTTCCGTCTCTTCCAAGGCTGACTTGGCTTGGCTTTGTTTTTGCAAACATTCGGTCAGTTCAGTTTTACGATTGATATCATACAGCGCAGAGTCTGCTAATTGCTCTTCCACCAACGCCAATTCTGCTCCCAGTTTTTCCATCTGCTGTTCCAGTTTGGTGATTTGTTTGCGCAGTGGCTGGGTTTGGGTGCGAAACTCTGCTTCACGGCGCTTTTGGTCTTTACGTGCCTGTGCGCTGTTGCCGTTATCTTGTTTCGGTGCCGCGTCCTGTTGTGCCTGCTGCTTTTGCAGGTCACTCAGCCACTGTTGATAATCATCGAGATCACCTTCAAACGGCTCCACCTGGCCATCATGCACCAGATAGAGGTCATCGGTAGTGGAACGCAGTAAGTGGCGATCGTGCGAAACCACCACTAACGCGCCTTCGAAGTCAATCAGCGCTTCAGTCAGTGCCTGGCGCATATCCAAATCCAGGTGGTTAGTAGGTTCATCCAATAACAGTAGGTTAGGGCGTTGCCAGACGATTAATGCCAGTACCAGCCGCGCTTTTTCCCCGCCAGAAAAACGCTCACTGACTTCAGTGACTTTATCGCCCTGGAAGCCGAAGCCACCGAGATAATCACGCAACTGTTGTTCCAGTACCCGGGGAGCGATGCGGCTCAAATGTTGGAGAGGTGATTCATCGGCACGCAGTAATTCCAATTGATGTTGGGCGAAATAGCCTAGCTTGATACCCTTTGCCAGCCCAACTTCTCCGCTCAGCGGTTGCAGCGTACCGGCCAGTATTTTAATCAGCGTCGATTTACCGGCACCGTTGCGCCCCAGCAGGCCAATGCGTGAACCGGGTACCAAATTGAGTTTAATCGATTGCAGAACCACTGTATCGCCATAACCTGCACTCACTTTCTCCATGCGCAATAATGGATTGGGCAGGTTTTCCGGTTCACGAAAACTGAAACTGAACGGGTTATCGACATGAGCGGGGGCAATCAACTCCATACGCTCTAACATTTTAATGCGACTCTGCGCCTGCTTGGCTTTGGATGCTTTAGCACGAAAGCGGTCGATATAACTTTGCAGGTGTGCCACTTTTTCTTGTTGGCTCTGATAAAGTGACTGCTGTTGTGCCAGTTTGGTCACCCGTTGGCGCTCAAATGACGAGTAATTACCGGTATATTCGTTAATGGTTTGATTTTCGATATGCAGAATTTTATCGACAATCGGGTCGAGGAAGTCACGGTCATGGGAAATCAGCACCAAAGTACCCTGATAGCTTTTCAGCCAGCGCTCCAGCCAGATCACTGCATCGAGATCCAGGTGGTTGGTGGGTTCATCCAGTAACAGCAGGTCTGATCGACAAATCAGCGCCTGTGCCAGATTAAGGCGCATACGCCATCCCCCCGAGAAAGCACGCACCGGACTTTGTAACTGTTCGTTGGAAAAACCTAATCCATGTAGCAGGCTGGCTGCCCGAGGGCGAATCGTCCAGGCATCCAGGGCATCGAGTTTGCCGTGCAAGGTGGCAATCGCGTGGCCGTCATTCTGTTCATTGGCTAACTGCAATTCCCCTTCAAGCTGACGAAACTCCCGGTCACCATCAATAACATACTCAATGGCAGGCACGTCTAATGCCGGTGTCTCCTGATTAACCCAGGCTAGTCGCCAGTTACTGGGGAAGGTGTAGCTGCCACCGTCTGCGCTAATCTCCCCTTTCAGCAGTGCCAGCAGGGTCGATTTACCACAGCCGTTTTTACCGACCAGGCCGACTTTTTGACCAGGATTAACCGTCGCGGTAGCGTTGTCCAGCAGGACACGAGTACCGCGTCGGATTTGTAGCGAGGAGAAAACAATCATAGAGCGCCGTTTGTTCAGAGTATGTTAAATTGGCATGATTGTAAGTGAACAGGTCATAGATACCCAAGTTGTTTCAAGTTGAGTTTCCATTTCAGCCACTTGAAGGGCACCGGGTATTTTATCGAATTTTATTGTATGGGGAAGGGAGACTGGCAATTTTGAACGTAGGAATAATGTCGCAGCCGCCTAAGATTCTGTTGTTATATATTCATCCTGAGCCCCAGGAGTCGGTGGTAAACCGTATTCTATTAGGTGCGGCAGAGCAATTGCAGCATGTTACCGTGCATGATCTCTATGCACACTACCCCGATTTTTTTATTGATATTGAGTATGAGCAGCAGTTGCTGCGTGATCATCAAGTCATCGTTTTCCAACATCCACTCTATACCTATAGTTGCCCAGCGTTGCTGAAAGAGTGGATTGATCGCGTTTTGGTTCGAGGTTTCTCCAGCGGTGTGGGGGGGAATGCGCTGGCAGGCAAATATTGGCGTTCGGTGATCACCACGGGTGAGCCTGAAGGCGCCTATAGTACCAGCGGTTATAATCGTTATTCGATAGAGGAGATATTGCGGCCTTTTGAGCTAACAGCAGCGATGTGTCATATGCACTGGATAAAGCCAATGATTATCTATTGGGCTCGTCGCCAGAAGCGTGATGTAGTGTATAGCCATGCCAGTGCCTATGCGGATTGGTTACGTAACCCGTTGCCCTATACGGGGAGATAAAGATGGAAGGTTCAACACAACTGACCGCGATAATGTTGTTTCTGTTTGCGGCTGTCGTGACGGTGCCAATCGCCCGTCGCTTGGGTATTGGTGCCGTCTTGGGCTATTTGATTGCCGGTATTGCCATCGGCCCTTGGGGATTCGGGTTTATCAAGGATGTGGATGAGATCCTGCACTTCTCAGAGTTGGGTGTGGTGTTTCTGATGTTTATTATTGGATTGGAACTCAACCCCAACAAATTGTGGCAATTGCGCCGTTCGATTTTTGGTGTGGGGGCTGGGCAATTGTTGCTCACGGCTGCCGTGTTGGCAGCATTACTGTATTTGAGCCATTTTGCCTGGCAGGCGGCGGTGATTGGCGGAATTGGTTTAGCGATGTCCTCCACGGCGATGGCACTACAGTTGATGCGCGAGAAAGGCATGAACCGTAATGAAGGCGGGCAGCTAGGATTTTCGGTGCTGTTGTTCCAAGATATGGCCGTCATACCCGCATTGTCCTTGATCCCGATTTTGGCTGGTCGTGGGGGAAGTAGTGATGATTGGGCAGAGATAGCCATTAAAGTGGCTGCGTTTGGCGGCATGTTGATCGGTGGTCGATTCCTGTTGCGCCCACTATTTCGCTATATCGCTGCGTCCGGTGTGCGTGAAATTTTTACTGCCGCGGCCTTGCTGGTGGTGTTAGGGGCGGCGCTATTTATGGATGTTCTGGGGCTATCAATGGCGCTGGGAACCTTTATCGCTGGGGTACTGTTGGCGGAGAGCGAATATCGCCATGAGCTGGAAATCGCTATTGAGCCTTTCAAGGGGTTATTGCTTGGGTTGTTTTTTATCTCGGTAGGCATGGTACTGAATATGGGGGTGTTGTATACCCATCTGACCGAGATACTGCTTGGTGTGCTGCTTCTGGTGGTGGTCAAGTCAGGCGTATTGTATTTGTTGGCACGCATTGTCGCTCTACGGAGTTCAGTACGCCTTCAGTTTGCAGGCGTGCTCAGTCAGGGCGGTGAGTTTGCTTTTGTGTTGTTTTCAGCAGCGGCGACGCAACATGTGTTAAATACCGCACAGTTGGCATTACTGCTGGTGGTGGTGACGCTTTCGATGATGACGACACCATTATTGATGCAGGTTATTGATCGCATCTTGGCTCGCCGTTACAACGCCAAAGAAGAAGATGAAGAGACACCTTATGTGGAAGATAACGATCCGCAGGTGATTGTCATCGGTTTTGGGCGTTTCGGTCAGGTGGTGGGCCGTTTGCTGATGGCCAACAAGATGCGTATCACGGTACTCGAACGTGATGTCAGCGCGGTTGCTGCGCTGCGTCGTTATGGCTATCAAGTCTATTATGGTGATGCAACCGAACTCGAATTACTGCGGGCAGCGGGGGCTGAGAAAGCCAAATCCATCGTTATTACCTGTAATGAACCTGAAGATACCGTAGCTATCGTCCATCTATGCCAGCGGCACTTCCCGAATCTTACCATTTTGGCGCGCGCCAGGGGGCGTGTGGAAGCCCATGAACTACTGCAAGCAGGGGTGACACTGTTCAGTCGGGAAACCTTTTCCAGTGCTTTGGAGTTAGGGCGCAAGACATTGGTAGAGTTGGGAATGCATCCCCATCAGGCCTATCGTGCGCAACAGCATTTTCGTCGGCTAGACATGCGGATGTTGCGTGAGTTAATGCCACTTCATCAGGGGGATGTTTCGCAGATCTCTCGTGTTAAAGAGGCTCGGCGGGAACTTGATGAGCTGTTTCATCGTGAAATGCAAAAAGAAAAGCGGCAGTTTGATGACTGGGATGAAGACGACTAGGCGATTATATTTTATCGATTACGTTGAATTCAGATAGCGAACCCAATAATTCCCAACATACTGGTAACCATAAATATGTCGACAACACGGAAACGATTTATTGCTGGGGCAATTTGCCCGAGTTGTAATGCGATGGATACGTTGGCAATCTGGCGAGAAGATCAGGTCGAGGTCGTAGAGTGTGCTAAATGTGGTCACCACCAGCGCCAGAGCAGCCAAATGGAAGAAAAACCGTTACGCCCGCAAGAGCAGGTGATTGCTATTTTTCATCCAGATTAGTCTAATTCAGTGTGATTTTTCATGCTGAAGGGTACAGCGGTGCAGATTTCCGTTACAATCTTCACCGATTTAGTGTCTGCCCAAAGTACTTTGGGTTGCTAGCAGGGGGCATTGAGAGCCACTGATAAGCTTACTGCGTAAGTGATTCAGGTGAGCAAACGCCGCCAATACCGCAGCAACCTAGAGTTAGAAGGGTATCCAACGGTAGGAGATATCATGAAAGTAGCAAAAGACTTGGTGGTCAGCTTGGCTTACCAAGTACGTACAGAAGACGGTGTTTTGGTTGATGAGTCTCCGGTGAGTGCACCGTTGGACTATCTGCACGGCCATGGTTCCTTGATCTCAGGTCTGGAAAACGCGCTCGAAGGTCACAATATCGGTGATCGTTTTGACGTACATGTGGGTGCTAATGAAGCTTATGGCAACTACGACGAAAACCTGGTGCAACGCGTGCCTAAAGATGTCTTTATGGGCGTTGATGAATTGCAGGTCGGTATGCGCTTCCTGGCGGATACCGATCAGGGTCCGGTTCCGGTTGAGATCACGGAAGTGGATGGTGACCATGTCGTGGTTGATGGTAACCACATGCTGGCTGGTCAGAATCTCAACTTCAATGTTGAAGTGGTTGCTATCCGTGAGGCGACGGAAGAAGAGCTGGCCCATGGTCATGTCCACGGCGCGCACGATCATCATCACGGTGATGGTTGCTGTGGCGGTCATGATGAGGGTTGCTGCGGAGGCGACGATCATGACCATGGCAAGAAAGAAGGGTGTAACGGTAACGGTGGTTGCGGCTGCCACTAACGTTGATACTATTACGATAAAAAGGTCGCTCTTGCGGCCTTTTTGCTTTTAGTAATGTGGTGGAGGTGTCTCTTCTGACTGTGATGCAATCATTGAGGGTTGGGTGGCGCGTAGTTTATCGGTCAGCAGGCGGAGATGTTCCTGAATTTTCAGCATCTCGAACTGATGTTGGACGATCGTTTGATTCAACTCTTCGATGGTCACTTCCTGAAAGGCCAGTCGGCTTTCCAACTCTTCCAGTCGTTGTAGCAAGTTCTTGTTGTCTACCTCGAGCATACGATTACCTCTTGCACGATTAAATCTAGGGCTGGCGTTATGTTAACAGTAGCCGCTGACTTTGTACTAGGCTCTTTCTATTTCGCTGGGCATTCAAGTTGCTGGAGCGATAGGTGTTAACTTAAAGCTTGGGTATATCTCAGTTGACTGGGGGAGTAGTATGGGTCTTCTTTCTGCCACTGGTGTCACTTTGGGGCTAAAAGTAAAGGGCGGTAAAACTTCTGTTTGAATCCTAAGTCACATCTTGACTCAATTGATGAGCTGTGTGACTGTTTGGGTTTGTTTCTGGCAGCTATTGGTTTCTGGCAGCGATAGTAGCTTGGTTAATTAATTTTACTCAATGAATGATCGTTTGAGGCTTTGCTTCAGACTCTGGAGAACTGGATGAAATCTTTGTTTAAAGTCACACTTCTGGCCACTACGATGGCTTTTGCTCTGGGTGCGACTCAGGTTATGGCGGCTGATGATACTAACACCGCGGCCAAGCCGGCAGAAGCGGCTAAGCCTGCAGAAGCCGCAGCGGCACCCAGTGCTGCCAAGTTTAAGAGTGATGATGAGCAGGCAGCTTATGCACTGGGTGCATCGTTGGGCCGCTATATGGAAAATTCACTGAATGAACAAGAAAAGCTCGGTATCAAGCTGGATAAAGTACAGTTGATCGCGGGTGTTCAGGATGCATTGGCCAACCAGAGCAAATTAAGTGACGCCGATATCGGTAAATCTCTGCAAGATTTTGAAGTCCGAGTGCAGGCTAAGATCGAGCAAGACGGCGCTAAATTTGCTGAAGCTTTTGCCAAAGAAAAAGGCGTGAAGAAAACTGAGTCTGGTTTACTTTACAAAGTAGAAAAAGAGGGAACGGGCGACGCACTGAAAGACAGTGATACGGTCGTCGTGAACTATAAAGGGGCCTTGTATGATGGCCGGGTATTTGATAGTTCTTACGATCGTGGTGAGCCAGTCACACTCCGTCTGGATAGCGTGATCCCTGGTTGGACTGAAGGGCTGAAGCACGTCAAAAAAGGCGGTAAAATCAAGTTGGTGATTCCACCAGCATTGGCTTATGGCAAAGCGGGGATCCCAGGAACCATTCCTCCAAACGCGACACTGGTCTTTGATGTCGAACTGATGGATGTGAAACCGGCTGCCAAGGCTGAGGCGAAAGCAGAAAAAGCGGCTGATGCTGATGCTGCGGCTGATAGCAAAGCCAACGATGCAGCACCAACGGATACCAAAGCTCAATAAATCAGTTGATTGCTTAACCGCCGCGGATTATGTTCGCGGCGGTTGTCGTTTTGCTTCTCGTCAATAATGCCAAATTTCCAGAAAGTTTTATTTATCACCTTACTGATAACTTGACGTTTGCCGGGTCTCGGGCTTAACGTCAATACCTCGCACAGATGTCGCGGTTCTGGTCTGGCCGTTTTGTCAGATTAATGGTCTGTACTTGTTAATTATGCACCTGCCTTTGAGGGCGTGTATCAATACCTCATTGTTTGCAAATAGTTGTTGGTTGGTACAAGGCCGGTAGCGGGCTCAAGTCATCAAGCCGACACATCTGTTGTTTGAAATCAATTGGGTATTAAGTTGCTCCTGGTTATCAGGGTCCACGGAAGACGGACATATTTCCTAGGCGCAACAGCACGAACAGTTTTATCTGTACCCCAGGCACAGGCGATTTATGAGGGTGGTATCTTCAATGTCTAATTCGCTTTTATCCAGCGAAGCCAGCGAACCTGATTTGCTGAATGAGCGCCCGTTTAGTCAAACGGATCATGAAATTTTGCAATCGTATGAAGCCGTAGTGGATGGTTTGGCTATGCTGATTGGTGGGCACTGTGAAATTGTGCTCCACTCGCTGGAAGATCTGAAATGTTCCGCGGTGCGCATTGCTAATGGCGAGCACACTGGGCGTAAAATCGGTTCGCCTATTACTGATTTGGCTTTGCGTATGTTGCACGATATGGCTGGCGATGATAGCAGCGTATCCAAGGCTTATTTCACTCGGGCCAAAAGCGGTGTACTGATGAAGTCGGTGACGATTGCCATCCGTAACCGTCAGCAACGTGCTATCGGTCTGTTGTGTATCAACATGAACCTCGATGTCCCGTTCTCGCAGATAATACAAACTTTTATGCCGCCAGAAACACAGGAAGTGGCTTCCTCGGTTAACTTTGCTTCCTCGGTGGATGATCTGGTGGCACAGACCTTGGAGTTCACCATCGAAGAGGTCAATGCCGATCGTGGTGTCACCAACAATGCCAAAAATCGTCAGATAGTGCTTAACCTTTATGAAAAAGGCATCTTTGATATCAAGGATGCCATCAATCAGGTCGCTGACCGCCTGAATATCTCTAAGCACACGGTGTACCTGTATATTCGCCAATTTAAAAGTGGCGACTTGTTGGGGGATGACCGCTGATGCTGAGCTATTGTTTATTGGTTACTGGTCCGGCTTATGGTACTCAGCAAGCCAGTAGTGCTTGGCAGTTCGCCAACGCCTTGTTGGCAGCAGGTCATGGCATTACCTGCATTTTCTTCTATCGTGAAGGGGTGTCGAACGCCAATCATCTGACTTCACCCGCGAATGATGAGTTCGATTTGGTTCGTGCCTGGGTGACGTTGGCGCAACAGCATGGCATTGAGCTGAGTGTCTGTGTGGCCGCTGCTTTACGCCGTGGTGTTACTTCTCAACAAGACGCCGCACAGCTTGGATTGTTGGCGGCAAATCTGCAACCGGGGTTTACCCTCAGCGGGTTGGGGGCGTTGGCAGAGGCGGCACTGAGTTGTGATCGTTTGGTACAGTTTTAAGTGAGCAAGATGAAACGAGTTGCGTTTGTTTTTACCCAAGGGCCACATGGCAATGCGACAGGAAGGGAAGGGTTGGATGCGTTGCTCGCCACGGCGGCCTTGGGTGGAGACATTGGTGTGTTTTTTATTGGCGATGGCGTGCTGCAATTGCTCCCTGGTCAGCAGCCTGAGAAGATCCTGGCGCGTAACTATATTGCAACCTTCGGTGTGTTGCCGTTGTATGAGGTGGAGAAATGTTATCTGTGTGCAAGCGCTTTACAGGAGCGTGGTTTGCAACAGGTCGTGGATTGGGTTTTACCGGCAGCGATCCTGCCAGAGGAAGCTTTACGCCAAAAGTTGGCTAGCTATGATGTCGTGATGACTTTTTAGGATAGTTTAATGTTGTATACCCTCAGTCGTTCGCCAACGCATTGTGATTTGCCAGCCATGTTAAGACTGATGGCATCTGGTGATGAGCTGTTGCTGTTGCAAGATGGTGTATTGGCTGGTCTTGTCGGGAGTGCCAGTCTTGATTTACTGCTTAATGCCTCCATATCGTTGTATGCATTACAAGATGACCTAGAGGCCAGGGGGCTTGATGGCTATTTTTCACACAAAATCGCCATCATCAGCTATACTGATTTTGTTCGATTGACCGAAAAACATCATAGCCAAATTGCATGGTAATCGTCTTGATGTTGTATATTTCTTGACACCTCTTCTGGTCAGCCATAAAATTCTGCGTCCTCGTACTTTGCCAATAGTGCATACGAGGTGATTTATCACATGTTTACGAAGCAAAAACGAAGCAAAACCCAGGAGCTTTTTGAATGGCAACAATTAACCAGCTGGTTCGCAAACCACGCTCTGTGAAGGCTGCTAAAAGCAACGTTCCAGCGCTGGAAGCCTGCCCGCAGAAACGTGGTGTATGTACCCGCGTATATACTACCACTCCGAAAAAACCAAACTCTGCACTGCGTAAAGTATGCCGTGTGCGTTTGACTAATGGTTTCGAAGTGACTTCCTACATTGGTGGTGAAGGTCATAACCTGCAGGAGCACTCCGTGATCCTGATCCGTGGCGGTCGTGTTAAAGACCTGCCAGGTGTGCGTTACCACACCGTCCGTGGTGCACTTGACTGCTCCGGTGTTAAAGACCGTAAGCAAGCTCGTTCCAAGTACGGCGTGAAGAAGCCAAAGGCTTAATGGTTCTCCGTTAAGTAAGGCCAAACATTTTCACTTTAATGTCAAAATAAACTCGTAGAGTTTTGGACAATCCTGAAATTTTAAACGGAGTATTTCCATGCCACGTCGTCGCGTAATTGGCCAACGTAAAATTCTGCCAGATCCTAAGTTCGGATCTGAGCTGTTGGCTAAATTTGTAAATATCCTGATGGTAGATGGTAAAAAATCTACTGCAGAAACAATCGTTTATACCGCGCTGGAGACCCTGGCTCAGCGTTCTGGTAAAAATCATCTGGAAGCCTTCGAGGTTGCTCTCGACAACGTTCGCCCGACTGTAGAAGTTAAGTCTCGCCGCGTTGGTGGTTCTACTTATCAGGTACCAGTTGAAGTTCGTCCGGTTCGTCGTAATGCGTTGGCAATGCGTTGGATCGTTGATGCTGCTCGTAAACGTGGTGATAAATCCATGGCTCTGCGCCTGGCGAACGAACTGTCTGACGCGGCAGAGAACAAAGGTTCTGCTGTTAAGAAGCGTGAAGATGTTCACCGTATGGCAGAAGCCAACAAGGCGTTCGCCCACTACCGTTGGTAATACCACACTGTAGTTATGCTAACCAGGCGGGCGCTTTAGCTAGCCAACCCGCTTGGCTTAACTGAACTTGAACGCCCAAGGCAATAGAGGAATCAAATGGCTCGTATAACACCCATTGAGCGTTACCGTAATATCGGTATCAGTGCTCACATCGACGCCGGTAAGACCACCACTACCGAACGTATTCTGTTCTACACCGGTGTAAACCATAAAATCGGTGAAGTTCATGATGGCGCAGCTACCATGGACTGGATGGAACAGGAGCAGGAGCGTGGTATTACCATTACTTCTGCAGCAACAACTGCTTTCTGGTCTGGTATGGCCAAGCAGTTTGAGCCGCATCGTGTCAACATCATTGATACCCCTGGGCACGTTGACTTCACCATCGAAGTTGAACGTTCCATGCGTGTTCTTGATGGCGCTGTAATGGTTTATTGTGCTGTCGGTGGTGTTCAGCCGCAGTCTGAAACCGTATGGCGTCAGGCTAACAAATACAAAGTTCCACGCATCGCGTTCGTTAATAAAATGGACCGTATGGGTGCTAACTTCCTGAAAGTTGTTGGTCAGCTCAAATCTCGTCTGGGCGCGAATCCAGTTCCATTGCAACTGGCTATCGGCGCAGAAGAGAAATTCACCGGTGTTATTGACCTGGTGAAAATGAAAGCCATCAACTGGAGCGAAGCAGATCAGGGCGTGACCTTCGAATACGAAGAGATCCCAGCTGACATGCAAGAACTGGCTGCTGAATGGCACCAGAATCTGGTTGAGTCTGCTGCAGAAGCGTCAGATGAGCTGATGGACAAATACTTGGGCGGCGAAACGCTGACCGAGGAAGAGATCAAGAAAGCTCTGCGTAAGCGTGTGCTGAACAACGAAGTGATTCTGGTAACCTGTGGTTCAGCCTTTAAAAACAAAGGCGTACAGGCAATGCTGGATGCGGTTATCGAATACCTGCCAGCACCAGATGACGTTGAGGCTATCAACGGTATTCTGGACGACGGTAAAGATACCCCGGCTGTGCGTCATTCAGATGACTCAGAGCCGTTCTCTGCACTGGCGTTCAAAATCGCTACCGACCCATTCGTGGGCAACCTGACGTTCTTCCGTGTGTACTCTGGCGTTGTTAACTCCGGTGACACGGTTCTGAACTCAGTGAAGTCAACGCGTGAGCGTCTGGGCCGTATCGTTCAGATGCATGCTAACAAGCGTGAAGAGATTAAAGAAGTTCGTGCAGGCGACATCGCTGCGGCAATCGGTCTGAAAGACGTCACTACCGGTGATACGCTGTGTGATCCTGCAAGCCCGATCATTCTTGAGCGTATGGAGTTCCCTGAGCCGGTAATCTCGGTAGCGGTAGAACCAAAAACCAAAGCTGACCAAGAAAAAATGGGTCTGGCTCTGGGCCGTCTGGCGAAGGAAGACCCATCATTCCGCGTATGGACTGACGAAGAATCAGGTCAGACCATCATCGCAGGTATGGGTGAACTTCACCTGGATATCCTGGTTGACCGTATGCGTCGTGAATTTAACGTTGAAGCGAACGTGGGTAAACCGCAGGTTGCTTACCGTGAAGCGATTCGCGCGAAAGTTACTGACATCGAAGGTAAACACGCCAAGCAGTCTGGTGGTCGTGGTCAGTATGGTCATGTTGTTATCGACATGTACCCACTGGAGCCGGGCTCAAATCCGAAAGGCTACGAGTTCATCAATGACATTAAAGGTGGTGTGATCCCAACGGAATACATCCCTGCCATTGATAAAGGTCTTCAGGAGCAACTTAAGGCTGGTCCACTGGCCGGTTATCCGGTAGTTGATCTCGGTGTGCGTCTGCATTTCGGTTCTTTCCACGATGTTGACTCCTCCGAATTGGCGTTTAAACTGGCCGCGTCTATCGCCTTTAAAGATGGCTTTAAGAAAGCGAAACCTGTTTTGCTTGAGCCTATCATGAAGGTTGAAGTTGAAACGCCGGAAGAGAACACTGGTGACGTCATCGGTGACCTTAGCCGTCGTCGTGGTCAACTGAAAGGTCAGGAATCCAACGCTACTGGCGTTCAGATTCACGCTGAAGTTCCGTTGTCCGAGATGTTTGGATACGCAACTCAACTGCGTTCTCTGACCAAAGGCCGTGCTTCTTACTCCATGGAGTTCCTGAAGTACGATGATGCGCCGAACAACGTCGCTCAGGCCGTTATCGAAGCCCGTGGTAAGTAATTCGGGTTTAACACATTGATCAGTGCTCCCTCCATGAGGGGGGAGCACAAGAGTAAGGAATATAGCCGTGTCTAAAGAAAAATTTGAACGTACAAAACCCCACGTTAACGTCGGTACTATCGGCCACGTTGACCATGGTAAAACTACCCTGACAGCTGCAATCACCACCGTTCTGGCTAAAACCTACGGCGGTAATGCACGTGCTTTCGATCAGATCGATAACGCACCAGAAGAAAAAGCACGTGGTATCACCATCAACACTTCACACGTTGAATATGATACCCCGACTCGCCACTACGCACACGTTGACTGCCCAGGGCACGCCGACTATGTGAAAAACATGATCACCGGTGCTGCTCAGATGGACGGCGCTATTCTGGTTGTGGCAGCGACTGATGGCCCAATGCCTCAGACTCGTGAGCACATCCTGCTGGGTCGTCAGGTTGGCGTTCCTTTCATCATCGTATTCATGAACAAGTGTGACATGGTTGATGATGAAGAGCTGCTGGAACTGGTAGAAATGGAAGTTCGTGAACTTCTGTCTGCTTATGATTTCCCTGGTGATGACCTGCCAGTGATTCGTGGTTCAGCGCTGAAAGCACTGGAAGGCGACGCAGAGTGGGAAGCGAAGATCATCGAACTGGCTGGCTTCCTGGATTCTTACATTCCAGAACCAGAGCGTGCGATTGACAAGCCATTCCTGCTGCCAATCGAAGACGTATTCTCTATTTCTGGCCGTGGTACTGTAGTTACCGGTCGTGTAGAGCGCGGCATCGTCAAGGTGGGTGAAGAAGTTGAAATCGTCGGTATCAAGGATACCGTGAAATCAACTTGTACCGGTGTTGAAATGTTCCGCAAACTGCTGGACGAAGGTCGTGCTGGTGAGAACGTAGGTGTTCTGCTGCGTGGTATCAAGCGTGAAGATATCGAGCGTGGTCAGGTTCTGGCCAAGCCAGGCTCAATCAAGCCACACACTCAGTTCGATTCAGAAGTGTATATCCTGAGCAAAGAAGAAGGTGGTCGTCATACCCCATTCTTCAAAGGTTACCGTCCACAGTTCTACTTCCGTACAACTGACGTAACCGGTACCATCGAACTGCCAGAAGGCGTAGAGATGGTGATGCCAGGTGACAACGTGAACATGAAAGTGACCTTGATCCACCCAATCGCGATGGATGACGGTTTGCGTTTTGCAATCCGTGAAGGTGGCCGTACCGTTGGTGCAGGTGTTGTTGCTAAAGTTATCGCTTAATTGCAGATAATTTTTAAGTAGTTGAATAGGGCACTTATCCAGGTGCCCTTTTTTTATGATTTTTTTTAACTATCAATAAAGATCATGACTCAGCCTTGATTGCATAAATTAGGCCGCAGTAGCAGATAGAGTCATTACCCACACAACAGATTATTGCGCTCCTGCAGTTTGATTGACGTGGGTATAGCGCCTTTCATTATGTTAGCGATAAGTCACCATGGTTTTTCCTGTGGTTATATTTCATCCTTGGCTTGCTTCTTACCCTGTTTTGCGTATAATGCGCGGGCCTACCTGATCTTGGTGGCCTGATTTTAGCGAATCAGTCGACTGGCAAGTTCGTTTTGCCTCTCGAACAATACTCCCGATATGGGGGTTATATGTTGACGATTACACTCCCCCATCAATCGAAATGGGTGCGAGGAGTAATTATTTACGTTTATAAATAATTGGAGCTCTGGTCTCATGCAGAACCAAAGAATCCGTATCCGCCTGAAAGCGTTTGATCATCGTCTGATCGATCAATCAACTGCGGAAATCGTCGAGACTGCTAAGCGCACTGGTGCGCAAGTTCGTGGTCCGATCCCGCTGCCAACTCGCAAAGAGCGCTTTACCGTTCTGATTTCTCCGCACGTTAATAAAGATGCGCGTGATCAGTACGAGATTCGCACTCACAAGCGTCTGGTTGACATCGTTGAGCCAACTGAGAAAACCGTTGATGCTCTGATGCGTCTGGATCTGGCTGCCGGTGTAGACGTGCAGATCAGCCTGGGTTAATCAGGTCATTGAGCGATTGAGAGGTTGAAACAATGATTGGTTTAGTCGGTAAAAAATTGGGCATGACCCGCATCTTCACTGAAGATGGCGTTTCTATCCCAGTAACCGTAATTGAAATTGAAGCGAACCGCGTGACTCAGGTTAAAGACCTGGCGAGCGACGGCTACCGTGCCATCCAAGTCACTACTGGTAGCAAAAAAGCTAACCGTGTGACCAAACCGGAAGCGGGCCATTTCGCTAAAGCTGGCGTTGAAGCTGGCCGTGGTCTGTGGGAATTCCGCCTTGCAGAAGGTGAAGAGTTCGCTGCAGGTCAAGATATCAGCGTAGAAATTTTTGCTGATGTCAAAAAAGTCGATGTTACCGGGACTTCAAAAGGTAAAGGTTTTGCTGGCACTGTAAAGCGCTGGAACTTCCGTACCCAAGACGCTACCCACGGTAACTCCTTGTCTCACCGCGTTCCGGGTTCTATCGGTCAGAACCAGACTCCGGGCAAAGTGTTCAAAGGCAAGAAAATGGCTGGCCACCTGGGTGATGAGCGTGTGACTGTTCAAAGCCTGGACGTAGTACGTGTTGACGCTGAGCGTAACCTGCTGCTGGTTAAAGGTGCTGTTCCGGGCGCAACCGGTGGCAACCTGATCGTTAAACCAGCTGTGAAGGCGTAAGGGGATAGCAATGGAATTAGCATTGAAAGACGCGCAAAGCGCGCTGACTGTTTCCGAAACTACCTTCGGTCGTGATTTCAACGAAGCGCTGGTACACCAGGTTGTTGTTGCTTATGCAGCAGGTGCCCGTCAAGGTACTCGTGCTCAGAAGACCCGTGCTGAAGTGACTGGTTCCGGTAAAAAACCGTGGCGCCAGAAAGGTACTGGCCGTGCGCGTTCAGGTTCTGTCAAGAGCCCGATCTGGCGTTCCGGTGGTGTGACCTTCGCTGCAAAGCCACAAGACCACAGTCAGAAAGTAAACAAGAAGATGTACCGCGGCGCGCTGAGAAGCATCCTGTCCGAATTGGTACGTCAAGATCGTCTGATCGTTGTCGAGAAGTTCTCTGTAGAAGCACCTAAAACCAAGTTGCTGGCACAGAAACTGAAAGATATGGCGCTGGAAGATGTGCTGATCGTAACCGGTGAACTGGATGAGAATCTGTTCCTGGCTGCTCGTAACCTGTATAAGGTTGACGTGCGCGATGTAGCAGGTATCGACCCAGTTAGCCTGATCGCCTTCGACAAAGTGGTTATGACTGCTGATGCTGTGAAGCAAGTTGAGGAGATGCTGGCATGATCCGTGAAGAACGTTTGCTGAAAGTGCTGCGTGCACCGCACGTATCTGAAAAAGCATCCACTGCGATGGAGAAAAACAACACCATCGTTCTCAAAGTTGCCAAAGACGCGACCAAAGCAGAAATCAAAGCTGCAGTGCAGAAACTGTTTGAAGTCGAAGTCGAAGACGTAAACACCTTGCTGGTTAAAGGCAAAGTGAAGCGTCACGGTCAGCGTGTTGGTCGTCGTAGCGACTGGAAAAAAGCTTACGTCACCCTGAAAGAAGGCCAGAATCTGGACTTCATGGGCGGCGCAGAGTAAGTCGGAGGAGTAAGAACAATGGCAATTGTTAAATGTAAACCTACATCTCCGGGCCGTCGCCACGTCGTCAAAGTGGTTAACCCTGAGTTGCATAAAGGTAAGCCTTTTGCCCCGCTGTTAGAAAAAAGCAGCAAGACCGGTGGTCGTAACAATAATGGTCGCATCACTACGCGTCATATCGGTGGTGGCCATAAGCAGCATTATCGTTTAGTTGACTTTAAGCGCAACAAAGACGGTATTCCTGCAGTCGTTGAGCGTCTGGAGTACGATCCGAACCGTTCCGCGAATATCGCGCTGGTTCTGTACCAAGATGGTGAGCGTCGTTACATCCTGGCACCGAAAGGGCTGAAAGCTGGTGACCAGATTCAATCTGGCGTTGATGTGGCAATCAAAGCAGGTAACACTCTGCCGATGCGTAACATCCCAGTAGGTTCAACGGTTCATAACGTAGAAATGAAACCCGGTAAAGGCGGCCAACTGGCTCGTTCCGCGGGTGCCTATGTTCAGATCGTTGCACGTGATGGTTCCTACGTGACTCTGCGTCTGCGTTCAGGCGAAATGCGTAAAGTTCCAGTTGATTGCCGCGCCACCTTGGGTGAAGTCGGTAACGCTGAACATATGCTGCGCGTCCTGGGTAAAGCAGGTGCTGCTCGTTGGCGTGGTATTCGTCCTACCGTTCGCGGTACGGCGATGAACCCAGTCGATCACCCACACGGTGGTGGTGAAGGTCGTAACTTTGGTAAGCACCCGGTCACACCGTGGGGCGTTCAGACCAAAGGTAAGAAGACCCGTAGCAACAAGCGTACTGACAAGTTCATCGTACGTCGCCGTAGTAAAAAATAATTAGAGGATAAGCCATGCCACGTTCTCTCAAGAAAGGTCCTTTTATTGACCTGCACTTGCTGAAGAAGGTAGAGAAAGCGGTGGAAAGCGGTGACAAGAAGCCTTTGCGCACTTGGTCCCGTCGTTCAACGATCTTTCCTAACATGATCGGTTTGACCATCGCTGTCCATAATGGTCGTCAGCACGTACCAGTATTTGTTTCCGATGAAATGGTCGGTCACAAACTGGGTGAATTCGCGCCGACTCGTACTTATCGCGGCCATGCGGCTGATAAAAAAGCCAAAAAGCGCTAAGGTAGGAGGAAGAGATGGAAACTATCGCTAAACATCGCCACGCTCGTTCTTCTGCTCAGAAGGTTCGCCTGGTGGCAGACCTGATTCGCGGTAAGAAAGTGTCGCAAGCTCTGGATACACTGACCTACACCAACAAGAAAGCGGCTGTATTGGTTAAGAAAGTGCTAGAGTCTGCTATTGCTAACGCAGAGCACAACGATGGCGCCGACATTGATGATCTGAAAGTCACGAAAATCTTCGTTGATGAAGGCCCAAGCATGAAGCGTATTATGCCGCGTGCAAAAGGTCGTGCAGATCGCATCCTGAAGCGCACCAGCCACATTACTGTGGTTGTGTCCGATCGCTGAGACTCTGGAGATTAGCAATGGGTCAGAAAGTACATCCTAATGGTATTCGCCTGGGTATTGTCAAACCTTGGAACTCTACCTGGTATGCGAATACCAAAGAATTCGCTGACAACCTGGACAGCGACTTTAAAGTTCGCCAATTCCTGACTAAAGAATTGGCGAAAGCTTCCGTTTCTCGCATCGTTATCGAGCGTCCTGCGAAGAGCATCCGTGTGACTATTCACACTGCTCGTCCAGGCATCGTTATCGGCAAGAAAGGTGAAGATGTCGAAAAACTGCGTAAGGTCGTAGCGGATATCGCTGGCGTTCCTGCGCAAATCAATATCGCCGAAGTCCGTAAACCGGAACTGGACGCAAAATTGGTTGCTGACAGCATCACTTCACAGCTGGAACGTCGTGTTATGTTCCGTCGTGCAATGAAGCGTGCTGTACAAAACGCCATGCGTCTTGGCGCTAAAGGTATCAAAGTTGAAGTAAGCGGCCGCCTTGGCGGTGCTGAAATCGCGCGTACTGAATGGTACCGTGAAGGTCGTGTTCCGTTGCATACCCTGCGTGCGGATATCGATTACAACACCTCTGAAGCGCACACCACTTATGGTGTAATCGGCGTTAAGGTATGGATCTTCAAAGGTGAGATCCTGGGTGGTATGGCTGCAGTTGAACAACCTGAACCGGCTGCTCAACCTAAAAAGCAGCAGCGTAAAGGCCGCAAGTAAGGAGAGTCGCTGAATGTTACAACCAAAGCGTACAAAATTCCGTAAGATGCACAAGGGCCGCAACCGTGGTCTGGCACAAGGTACGGATGTTAGCTTCGGCACTTTCGGTCTGAAAGCTGTTGGCCGTGGCCGTCTGACTGCTCGTCAAATCGAAGCAGCTCGTCGTGCAATGACTCGTGCAGTTAAGCGTCAAGGCAAGATCTGGATCCGTGTATTCCCGGACAAACCGATCACCGAGAAGCCGCTTGAAGTGCGTATGGGTAAAGGTAAGGGTAACGTGGAGTATTGGGTTGCCCTGATCCAGCCTGGTAAAGTCCTGTACGAGATGGACGGTGTACCGGAAGAAATTGCCCGTGAAGCATTCAAGCTGGCAGCAGCGAAACTGCCTATCAAAACCACCTTTGTAACTAAGACGGTGATGTAATGAAAGCACAAGAGCTGCGTGAAAAGAGTGTTGAAGAGTTAAACACTGAGCTGCTCAACCTGCTGCGTGAGCAATTTAACTTGCGCATGCAGGCGGCGAGTGGCCAACTGCAACAAACTCACCTGTTGAAACAAGTGCGTCGTAATGTCGCACGTGTGAAGACTTTATTGACTGAAAAGGCGGGTGCGTAAATGACTGATATTATCCGTACTCTGCAAGGTCGTGTTGTTAGTGATAAAATGGAGAAATCCATCGTTGTTGCTATCGAGCGTACGGTGAAGCACCCAATCTACGGGAAATTCATCAAGCGTACGACTAAGCTACACGTACATGACGAGAACAACGAGTGTGGTATCGGTGACGTGGTTGAAATCCGCGAATGCCGCCCACTGTCCAAGACTAAGTCATGGACGTTGGTTCGCGTTGTAGAGAAAGCGATTCTGTAATAGAGTAGCTGGCTCTAACTGAATAAACGGCTCGGAAAATGGGCCGTTTATTTTTTCTACCCAACTTTTGGAAGCGGTGTTATAATGCTGCGCCCTCAGGTATGGGGCTTTTAAACGACCTGTTAATAGGTCCTAAAGTTGTAGTTGACATTAGCGGAGCACTAACATGATCCAAGAACAGACTATGCTGAACGTGGCCGACAACTCCGGTGCACGTCGCGTAATGTGTATCAAGGTTCTAGGTGGCTCGCACCGTCGCTACGCAGGCGTCGGCGACATCATCAAAATTACCATCAAGGAAGCAATTCCTCGCGGTAAGGTGAAGAAAGGCGATGTGCTGAAAGCGGTAGTGGTGCGCACCAAGAAGGGTGTACGTCGCCCGGACGGTTCTGTCATTCGCTTCGATGGTAATGCATGCGTTATTTTAAACAATAACAGTGAGCAACCCATCGGTACGCGTATTTTTGGGCCGGTAACTCGTGAACTGCGTAATGAGAAGTTCATGAAAATTATCTCTCTGGCACCAGAAGTACTCTAAGGAGCGAACCATGGCAGCGAAAATCCGTCGCGATGACGAAGTTGTCGTGCTTACCGGCAAAGATAAAGGTAAGCGCGGGAAAGTAAAAAATGTCCTGTCTGCTAGTAAGGTCATTGTTGAAGGTATCAACCTGGTTAAGAAACATCAGAAGCCTGTACCGGCTCTGAACCAACCAGGTGGCATTGTAGAAAAAGAAGCAGCTATTCAAATTTCTAACATTGCACTGTTCAACGCGGCTACTGGCAAGGCTGACCGTGTAGGCTTTAGATTCGAAGACGGCAAAAAAGTCCGTTTCTTCAAATCAAACAGCGAAACTATCAAGTAATTTGGAGTATGACGATGGCGAAACTGCATGATTTCTATAAAGACGAGGTAGTCAAACAACTGATGTCTCAGTTTGATTACAACTCTGTCATGCAAGTCCCTCGGGTCGAGAAGATCACCCTGAATATGGGTGTTGGTGAAGCGATCGCTGACAAGAAACTGCTGGATAATGCAGCAGCTGACTTGACAGCAATCTCCGGTCAAAAGCCGTTGATCACCAAAGCACGCAAATCTGTTGCAGGCTTCAAAATCCGCCAGGGCTATCCGATCGGCTGTAAAGTAACTCTGCGTGGCGAACGCATGTGGGAGTTCTTTGAGCGTCTGATTTCCATTGCTGTTCCACGTATCCGTGACTTCCGTGGTTTATCCGCTAAGTCATTCGATGGTCGTGGTAACTACAGCATGGGTGTGCGTGAGCAAATCATCTTCCCAGAAATCGACTATGACAAAGTCGACCGCGTTCGTGGTTTGGATATTACCATTACCACTACTGCGAAATCTGATGATGAAGGCCGCGCGCTGTTGGCTGCTTTTAACTTCCCTTTCCGCAAGTAAGGCAGAGTTGACTTATGGCAAAGCAATCAATGAAAGCACGCGAAGTCGTTCGCGTAAAACTGGCTGATAAATACCGCGCTAAACGTGCGGAATTGAAAGCTATTATTTCTAGTGTGAACTCATCCGATGAAGATCGTTGGGATGCTGTTCTCAAGCTGCAGACTCTGCCGCGTGATTCAAGCCCGTCTCGTCAGCGCAAACGCTGCCGCCAAACTGGCCGTCCACATGGTTATGTGGGCAAATTCGGGTTGAGCCGTATCAAGTTGCGTGAAGCCGCTATGCGCGGTGAAGTACCAGGCTTGAAAAAGGCTAGCTGGTAATTACCAATTGAATCACGGGAGTAAAGACAGATGAGCATGCAAGATCCGATCGCGGATATGCTGACCCGTATCCGTAACGGTCAAGCCGCGAACAAAGTTGCGGTCACCATGCCTTCCTCCAAGCTGAAAGTGGCGATTGCCAACGTGCTGAAGGAAGAAGGTTTTATTGAAGATTTTAAAGTCGAAGGTGATGCCAAGCCTGTTCTGGAACTGGTACTTAAGTACTTCCAGGGTAAGGCAGTGGTAGAGAGCATTCAACGTATCAGCCGTCCAGGTCTGCGCATCTATAAGAAAAAAGATGAGCTGCCAAAAGTTATGGCCGGTTTGGGTATCGCTGTTGTTTCTACCTCTAAAGGTGTTATGACCGATCGTGCAGCTCGCCAAGCTGGTCTTGGTGGCGAGATTATCTGCTACGTAGCTTAATTCGGGAGGAAAGAATGTCTCGTGTTGCAAAAGCACCCGTCGTCATTCCTGCCGGCGTAGAGGTAAAACTCAACGGTCAGGTTATTTCGATAAAGGGTAAGAACGGCGAGCTGACTCGTACAGTCCATGACGCTGTTATCGTTAAGCAAGAAGCTAACGCACTGACTTTCGCTCCGCGCGAAGGTTTTGCCGATGCATGGGCCCAAGCGGGTACCACGCGCGCTCTGTTGAACGCAATGGTTATCGGTGTTACCGAAGGCTTCACCAAGAAGCTTCAATTGGTAGGTGTTGGTTATCGTGCTGCTGTTAAAGGCAATGTGGTGAATTTAGCCTTAGGCTTCTCTCACCCGGTCGATCATCAGCTGCCAGCAGGTATTACTGCTGAATGCCCAAGCCAAACTGAAATCGTGCTGAAAGGCGCTGATAAGCAGATTATTGGCCAGGTTGCTGCAGATCTGCGTGCCTACCGCCGTCCTGAGCCCTATAAAGGCAAAGGTGTCCGTTACGCCGACGAAGTCGTGCGTACCAAAGAGGCTAAGAAGAAGTAAGGTAACACTATGGATAAGAAATCTGCTCGTATCCGTCGTGCGACCCGCGCACGCCGTAAGCTCAAAGAACTGGGTGCAACCCGCCTGGTGGTACATCGTACCCCGCGTCATATTTACGCACAGGTTATTGCTCCCAATGGTTCTGAAGTACTGGTAGCTGCTTCTACAGTAGAAAAAGTTATCACTGAGCAAGTAAAATATTCCGGAAATAAAGACGCCGCAGCGGCTGTAGGTAAAGCTATTGCTGAGCGCGCGTTGGAAAAAGGCATTGCGAAAGTATCCTTTGACCGTTCCGGTTTCCAATATCATGGTCGAGTCCAGGCACTGGCAGATGCTGCCCGTGAAGCTGGCCTTCAGTTCTAAGGAAGAGGTTTAAGATGGCTCACATCGAAAAACAAGCTGGCGAACTGCAGGAAAAGCTGATCGCGGTAAACCGCGTATCTAAAACCGTAAAAGGTGGCCGTATTTTCAGCTTTACCGCACTGACAGTTGTTGGTGATGGTAACGGTCGCGTTGGTTTTGGCTACGGCAAAGCACGCGAAGTTCCAGCAGCGATCCAGAAAGCGATGGAAAAAGCCCGTCGCAACATGATGAACGTCGCGCTTAACAGCGGCACCCTGCAGCACCCTGTTAAAGGTGCTCACACTGGGTCTCGTGTGTTTATGCAGCCAGCTCACGAAGGTACCGGTATCATCGCGGGTGGTGCAATGCGCGCTGTTCTCGAAGTTGCTGGGGTGCACAACGTATTGGCTAAAGCTTATGGTTCCACTAACCCGATTAACGTGGTTCGTGCAACTATCGATGCTTTGGAAAGTATGAAGTCTCCTGAAATGGTCGCTGCCAAGCGTGGTAAATCCGTTGCAGACATTCTGGGGTAATTGACCATGGCTAAGACTATCAAAGTTACACAAGTTCGCAGCTCCATTGGCCGTCTGCCGAAGCATAAAGCTACATTGCTCGGCCTGGGTCTGCGTCGTATTGGTCACACCGTAGAGCGCGAGGATACTCCTGCTGTTCGTGGTATGATCAATCTGGTTTCCTACATGGTTAAGGTTGAGGAGTAACAGATGCGTTTAAATACTCTGTCTCCGGCTGAAGGTGCCAAGCATGCGCCGAAGCGTGTAGGTCGTGGTATTGGTTCTGGCCTGGGTAAAACCGGCGGCCGTGGTCACAAAGGTCAGAAGTCTCGTTCTGGCGGTGGCGTACGTCGCGGTTTCGAAGGTGGTCAGATGCCTTTATATCGTCGTTTGCCGAAGTTTGGCTTCACCTCTCGCAAAGCTATGATCACGGCAGAAGTTCGTCTGTCTGAACTGGCTCTGATTGAAGGCGACGTAATCGACCTGAACGCGCTGAAAGCCGCTAACGTTGTTGGTATCCAGATCGAATTCGCGAAAGTTATGCTTTCAGGCGAAATCGCTCGTCCGGTTACCCTGCGTGGTTTGCGTGTTACCAAAGGCGCTCGTGCTGCTATCGAAGCTGCTGGCGGCAAAATTGAGGAATAAGTGAGCTAATGGCCAAGCAACCAGGATTAGATTTTCAAAGTGCTAAAGGTGGGATCGGTGAGCTCAAGCGCAGACTTTTGTTTGTTATCGGCGCACTGATCGTCTTCCGTATCGGCTCTTTCATCCCGATTCCTGGTATCGATGCCACTGTGCTTGCCAAATTGCTTGAGCAGCAAAGAGGCACCATCATTGAAATGTTTAACATGTTCTCTGGTGGTGCTCTCAGCCGTGCTTCTATTTTTGCTCTGGGCATCATGCCGTATATCTCGGCATCGATTATTATCCAGCTGTTAACGGTGGTTCACCCAACGTTGGCAGAAATCAAAAAGGAAGGGGAAGCTGGTCGTCGCAAGATTAGCCAGTATACCCGTTACGGTACGCTGGTATTGGCCATATTCCAGTCGATCGGTATTGCTACTGGTTTGCCGAATATGCCTGGGATGCAAGGCCTGGTGATAAATCCAGGTTTTGCGTTCTACTTTACTGCGGTTGTGAGCCTGGTGACCGGGACAATGTTCCTGATGTGGCTAGGTGAGCAGATAACTGAACGTGGTATCGGTAACGGTATCTCGATCATTATCTTCGCGGGTATTGTAGCGGGTCTTCCACCAGCAGTTGGCCATACTATTGAGCAAGCTCGGCAAGGTGATCTGCACTTCCTCCTGTTGCTGTTGGTTGCAGTGTTAGTGTTTGCAGTAACCTTCTTCGTTGTTTTCATGGAGCGCGGTCAACGTCGTATCGTTGTTAACTACGCGAAGCGTCAACAAGGTCGTCGTGTTTACGCAGCACAGAGTACACATTTACCACTGAAAGTGAATATGGCTGGTGTTATTCCTGCTATCTTCGCTTCCAGTATTATTCTGTTCCCAGCCACGATTGCATCATGGTTTGGGGGCGGCACAGGTTGGAACTGGCTGACAACGATTTCGTTCTATTTGCAGCCTGGACAACCGCTTTATGTGTTACTCTATGCGTCTGCAATCATCTTCTTCTGTTTCTTCTATACGGCGTTGGTTTTCAACCCAAGAGAAACAGCAGATAACCTGAAGAAGTCCGGTGCCTTCGTACCAGGAATTCGTCCGGGAGAGCAAACGGCTAAGTATATTGATAAGGTAATGACGCGCTTAACGTTAATTGGCGCAATGTACATTACTTTTATCTGCCTGATCCCGGAGTTCATGCGTGATGCAATGAAAGTACCATTCTACTTTGGTGGTACCTCGTTACTGATTGTTGTTGTCGTCATCATGGACTTTATGGCTCAAGTGCAAACTCTGATGATGTCAAGTCAGTATGAGTCTGCATTAAAGAAAGCAAACCTGAAAGGCTATGGCCGCTAGTCAGGTGCGTTTGAGAAGTTACGGAGAGTAAAAATGAAAGTTCGTGCTTCCGTCAAGAAATTATGTCGTAACTGCAAAATCGTTAAGCGTAACGGTGTCGTTCGTGTAATTTGTAGTGCCGAGCCGAAGCATAAACAGCGTCAAGGCTGATTATCTCGCATATTTTTCTTGCAAAGTTGGGTTGAGCTGGCTAGATTAGCCAGCCAATCTTTTGTATGTAGCTGCAACATTATTTGAGTATCCTGAAAACGGGCTTTTCAGAATGGTGTTGCCGTAAAAATAAATAGGAGTGCATAGTGGCCCGTATAGCAGGCATTAACATTCCTGATCATAAACATACCGTTATCGCCTTAACGTCGATTTTCGGAATTGGTAAAACTCGTTCACAGTCTATCTGTGCATCTACGGGTATTGCCGAACATGTTAAGATCAGTGAGCTGTCTGAAGAGCAAATTGAACAACTGCGTGAAGCGGTTGCAAAATTCACTGTTGAAGGTGATTTGCGTCGTGAAGTTACCCTGAGCATCAAGCGTCTGATGGATCTTGGTACATACCGTGGTTTACGCCATCGTCGTGGTCTGCCAGTACGCGGTCAGCGTACCAAGACTAACGCACGTACCCGTAAGGGTCCGCGTAAACCGATCAAGAAATAATCGGGGTGATTGAATAATGGCAAAGGCACCTGTTCGTACACGTAAACGTGTAAGAAAACAAGTCTCTGACGGCGTGGCTCATATCCATGCTTCTTTCAACAACACCATTGTGACTATTACCGATCGTCAGGGTAATGCTTTGGGTTGGGCAACTGCCGGTGGTTCCGGTTTCCGTGGTTCACGTAAGTCAACGCCGTTTGCAGCTCAGGTTGCAGCAGAACGTTGTGCTGACGCAGTAAAAGAATACGGTATCAAGAACCTGGAAGTTATGGTTAAAGGACCTGGTCCTGGTCGTGAGTCTACTATCCGCGCTCTTAACGCGGCTGGTTTCCGCATCACTAATATTACTGATGTGACTCCGATCCCTCATAACGGTTGTCGTCCGCCGAAAAAGCGTCGCGTATAACGCCCCTGCTTTTCGGATTGTTGGAGAAAGAAAATGGCAAGATATTTGGGTCCTAAGCTCAAGCTTAGCCGCCGCGAGGGCACAGACCTGTTCCTGAAGTCTGGCGTTCGCGCGATCGATTCAAAGTGCAAACTTGAGCAACCACCAGGTCAACATGGTGCGCGTAAACCGCGTCTATCAGACTATGGTGTGCAGTTACGTGAGAAACAAAAAGTTCGCCGTATGTATGGTGTTTTGGAACGTCAGTTCCGGAACTATTACAAAACAGCAACTCGCCTGAAAGGTAATACCGGTGAAAACCTGTTGACCCTTCTGGAAGGTCGTTTGGACAACGTAGTTTACCGTATGGGCTTTGGCGCTACCCGTGCAGAAGCACGCCAACTGGTTAGCCACAAGGCGGTTATGGTAAATGGTCGCGTTGTTAACATCGCTTCTTATCAGGTATCTCCGAATGACGTAGTCAGCATCCGCGAGAAAGCTAAAAAGCAGTCTCGTGTTAAGGCTTCTCTGGAGCTGGCTGAGCAGCGTGAAAAGCCAACTTGGCTGGAAGTTGATGCTGCGAAGATGGAAGGTGTGTTCAAACGTATTCCTGAACGTACTGATCTCTCCGCCGACATTAACGAACACCTGATCGTCGAGCTTTACTCCAAGTAAGGCTTGAGTTTCAAAGAGAGGACACAATGCAGGGTTCTGTGACAGAGTTTCTAAAACCGCGCCTGGTAGATATCGAGCAAATCAGTTCGACGCACGCCAAGGTGACCCTTGAGCCTTTAGAGCGTGGCTTTGGCCATACTCTTGGCAATGCACTGCGCCGTATTCTGCTTTCATCTATGCCGGGTTGCGCGGTGACCGAGGTTGAGATTGATGGTGTACTGCATGAGTACAGCACCAAAGAAGGCGTACAGGAAGATATCCTGGAGATCTTGCTCAACCTGAAAGGGCTGGCGGTGAGAGTTCAAGGCAAAGATGAAGTTATTCTTACCCTGAATAAGTCTGGCATTGGCCCTGTGACCGCTGCCGACATCACCCATGATGGTGATGTTGAAATCGTCAAGCCGCAGTACATTATTTGCCACCTGACTGATGAGAATGCTGCTATCAGTATGCGTATCAAAGTTCGGCGTGGTCATGGTTATGTACCGGCTTCTGCCCGAATTCATTCGGAAGAAGATGAGCGCCCAATTGGCCGTCTGTTGGTTGACGCTTGCTATAGCCCTGTAGAGCGTATTGCCTACAATGTTGAAGCAGCGCGTGTAGAACAGCGTACCGATCTGGACAAGCTGGTAATCGAGATGGAAACCAATGGCACGATCGATCCTGAAGAGGCGATCCGCCGTGCGGCTACTATTTTGGCTGAACAACTGGAAGCTTTCGTTGACTTGCGTGATGTACGTCAGCCGGAAGTGAAGGAAGAGAAGCCAGAGTTCGATCCAATCCTGCTGCGCCCTGTTGACGATCTGGAATTGACTGTCCGCTCTGCTAACTGCCTCAAGGCAGAAGCTATCCACTACATCGGTGATCTGGTACAGCGTACCGAGGTTGAGCTATTGAAAACGCCTAACCTGGGTAAAAAATCTCTTACTGAGATTAAAGACGTGCTAGCCTCCCGTGGTTTGTCTCTGGGCATGCGCCTAGAAAACTGGCCACCGGCAAGCATTGCTGACGAGTAACCGGATCACAGGTTAAGGTTTTACTGAGAAGGATAAGGTCATGCGCCATCGTAAGAGTGGTCGTCAACTGAACCGTAACAGCAGCCATCGCCAGGCTATGTTCCGTAATATGGCCGGCTCTTTGGTTCGTCATGAAATCATCAAGACGACCCTGCCAAAAGCGAAAGAGCTGCGTCGCGTTGTTGAGCCGCTGATTACTCTTGCCAAGACCGACAGCGTAGCTAATCGTCGTCTGGCATTCGCCCGTACTCGTGATAACGAGATCGTGGCAAAACTGTTTAATGAGATAGGCCCGCGTTTCGCGAGCCGTGCAGGCGGTTATACCCGCATTTTGAAGTGTGGCTTCCGCGCAGGTGACAACGCGCCGATGGCATACATCGAGCTGGTTGATCGTGCTGAGTCTCAAGCAGAAGTGGCAACTGCAGAGTAATATCTGTCAGAGCGTAAAAAAACCGGGCTTGCCCGGTTTTTTTACGCCTGCGATTTGGCTAATGTTATTTCCCAAATCCTGTATGATTAATATTCATCCTGATATGAATACAGATTTTTGTATAGGCTGTATCAACAGGCGATTAATGGAAAATAGACTCCCGAGGAGGGTTGTGATGTTCAAAATCGGTCAATTGGCTAAACTTGCCGATGTCACACCTGATACGGTACGCTATTATGAAAAACAAGGCATGATGGAGCATAATGAGCGTACAGAAGGGGGATATCGGCTGTATAGTACTCAGGATTTACAGCGCTTGCGTTTTATTCGTTATGCCAAACAATTAGGCTTTACGCTAGGAACGATAGCGGAGCTGTTATCGATCCGTGTCGATCCTGGGCATCATACCTGCAAAGAGTCTAAATCTATTGTTGATGCACGCTTGCAAGAGGTCGAGGACAAATTGACTGAATTAACGCGAATGCGTGACTCGCTTAAACGACTCAGTGATGCTTGCTGTGGTAGCGCTCATAGCAGTAATTATTGTTCTATTTTGGAGGCACTGGAGCATGGAGCACGTGAAGACAAATTAAGTCGTGCGATTTGAATATTTTTTATAGCAGCCAATTTATCGTTACAAACCATTGGTGAATATTATGACTAAATATCGGCATACCAAAGGCCAGATACAGGACAATGCTATTGTGGCATTGCTACATGACCCTCTTTTTCATCAGCGGGTTGAAAAAAATAGTAAAGGAAAAGGGAGTTATCGGCGTAAAGCTAAACATGCTAAAGGTGAGTGCCGGGAGACCAGTGGTAAGTTGTTCTTAGACGATTTACCACTGGTTTTCTGGTTCTAAGCCAACCCACATTGCAAGATAACTATTGTTTGGATTGTTGCTTGAGCAGGTCACGAATTTCTGTCAACAGAGTCTCTTCTGCCGTTGGTGCTGGCGGGACTGTTTGCTTTTCATCTTCTTTGCTGCGTAATTTGTTCATTAGCTTGATGATCATAAAGATAGCAAAAGCGACAATGATGAAATCAAAAATATTCTGTAGAAAAGCACCATAGTTCATCACCACAGCAGGGATGTTTCCCTCGGCCTCACGCAACACCAAGTGGAACTGTTTAAAATCAACCCCTCCGATCAATAAACCCAATGGTGGCATAACGATATCAGCAACCAGTGAAGAGACGACCCGACCAAACGCGGCACCAATAATCACACCAACGGCTAAATCGACGACATTGCCACGCATGGCAAACTCGCGGAACTCCTTTAACATGCCCATCTGAGTACCCCCTAGTAAGTTAATAAACTAAGTATATACCCATCGTCATAAGCTGCTGGCTTATCGGTATTCCCCGATGGTCATATTGCCTTTAAGAAATTGGCCATCAGGACTCGCGTCATTGGTTTACAGGAAGAACGGGCTTGGCTGAAACAGGCGCTCTACGTCAGGCACAAACTTTTTATCGGTGATAAACATAATGACGTGATCACCTTGCTGAATTCTATTATTGCTGTTGGCAATAATGACATCATCACCGCGTACGATGGCACCAATCGTGGTTCCCGGTGGCAATTTAATATCTTCTACCATGCGGCCAACCACCTTGGAGGTATTCTCATCGCCATGTGCGATAGCTTCGATAGCCTCGGCAACCCCGCGATGTAATAATGATACGCTGATGATGTCGGCTTTACGGACATGCCCTAACAGAGCGGAGATGGTCGCTTGCTGCGGTGAAATTGCGATATCAATGTCACTGCCCTGCATTAAATCGACATAGGCTCGGCGCTGGATCAATACCATGACCTTTTTGGCCCCCATGCGTTTGGCTAGCATGGCAGACATGATATTGGCTTCATCATCGTTGGTGATGGCAATAAAGACATCCATCTGCTCAACATGTTCTTCAATCAGTAGTTCCTGATCGGAAGCGTCACCATAAAACACAATAGTGTCGTGTAGTTGCTCCGCCAGATCGGCTGCACGCTGTTGGTTGCGCTCAATTAGTTTTACGCTATAGGTTTTCTCCAACCGTTGTGCTAACCCTGCACCTACGTTGCCACCACCCACGATCATAATGCGTTTGTAAGGCTTTTCGAGCCGTTGTAGTTCGCTCATTACCGCGCGGATATTCTGTGTAGCGGTAACGAAGAAGACTTCATCGCCGGCTTCAATAACCGTAGAGTCTTGGGGACGTATGGGTCTGTCTTGACGAAAGATGGCTGCGACACGCGTATCAATATGTGGCATATGTTCACGCATTGAAGAGAGAGCATTACCGACCAGTGGGCCACCATAATACGCTTTTACTGCGGCGATACTGACCTTACCCTCGGCAAAATTGACCACTTGTAAGGCGCCGGGGAATTCGATCAATTTATAGATATAATCAATCACCAGTTGTTCTGGTGAAATTAGGTGATCAATGGGCACCGCTTCTGGTTGGAATAACTTTTCGGATTCACGAATATAGTCTGGTGAGCGGATGCGTGCGATACGTTTTGGGGTATTAAACAGCGAATAGGCAATCTGGCAGGCAACCATATTGGTTTCATCAGAATTAGTGACCGCAACCAGCATGTCAGCATCCTCCGCTCCTGCTTCGCGTAACACTCGCGGATGAGAACCGTGCCCTTGGACAACACGTAAGTCAAATTTGTCCTGCAATTGGCGCAGACGACCTCCATCACTATCAACCACAGTGATATCGTTATTTTCGCCAACCAGATTTTCTGCCAGTGTTCCACCGACCTGACCTGCACCAAGAATAATTATTTTCATCGAATTCTCTACTCGATTTGCAACGGCCGTAGCCGATAGTGAGAAGACTCGGAAGCCTTCTCTAGACAATTATATTTTAATCAACTTAGCGTAAAAGAAACCATCACCATCTTCAGGATGAGGAAGATTCTGCTGACCAGGTGATTGAACATCACCAGTATCAACCAACTTGGCATCGCTGTGGCATTGCAGGAATGCCGCAATCTGTTCACAGTTTTCTGGTGGCAGAATAGAGCAGGTCGCATAAACCAGGGTTCCCCCTGGTTTGAGGTGCGGCCAGATGGCGTTAAGAATTTCGCTTTGTAATGTGGTCAACTCTGCGATATCACTATCACGGCGTAACCATTTGATATCTGGATGGCGACGTATGACGCCAGTGGCAGAACAAGGGGCGTCTAACAGAATACGGTCAAACTGTTGACTACCGCACCATTGTTGCGGCATTCGGCCATCCCCTTGCCTAACTTCGGCATTTTGGCGCAGACGCTGTAGGTTTTCTTTTACCCGGCTTAAGCGTTGTTCATCAATATCGACCGCCATAACATGAGCTTTAGGGGCAGCTTCCAGAATATGCGTGGTTTTGCCACCCGGAGCGGCACAAAGGTCGAGAATATGTTCGCCATCCTGTGGGTCAAGCAGATCAATACATCCTTGAGCAGAAGCATCTTGCACGGTCACCCAACCCTCGGTAAAACCCGGTAAATCCGTAACTGAACAAGGTGTCGGTAACCGTATTGCATCGTGATACGTTTTATGTGGAATAGCGGCAATACCAGCTTGTTGCATCAACTGCAGATAATCTTCGCGCTTATGATGCAGGCGGTTTACGCGTAGCCACATTGGAGGTTTTTGATTATTGGCATCAATAATCTGTTGCCACTGCGTTGGATAGGCTTGCTGGATACGTTTTAGCAACCAACTTGGGTGCAGATAACGGCTGTCATTGTTGGCAGCGCGGGCTAACAACGCTTCCTGTTGGCGTTGAAACTGACGTAGTACGCCGTTAATCAGGCCTTTCAACTGGGGGCGTTTCAACGCGACAGCCCCTTCAACGGTTTCCGCCAACACGGCATGGGGTGGAATCCGGGTATATAACAGCTGATAAATACCCACCATCAGTAAATAGTGCAATATCCGTTGTTTGCCAAGCAGCGGTTTTGCCATCAGTTGCTGAATGCACCATTCGAGTTGTGGCAACATGCGCAATGTTCCAAAACAGAACTCCTGTAGCAACGCACGATCTTTGTCAGCAATATTCTTTTGCAATTCAGGCAGAACAGTACTGAGTGATTGCCCTTGGTCCAGAACCTGGCCGATGGCTTTGGCGGCAATGCTTCGGAGATTGTAATTGTTTTTCATAGGCTGAAGCTGATAATGGTCGGCATTAGGAAAGAAACAGCTCGACGTGGTCGCCGAGCAATGGGAGTACTTATATACTCGTCATACTTCAAGTTGCATGTGTGTTGGCTTTCCTCGCTCACCCCAGTCACTTACCAGTGTAAGCTCCTGGGGATTCTCTGCGTTGCCGCCTTCCTGCAACTCGAATTATTTAGTGTATAGTAGTTTACCTGGTGTAAACCATTCGCGGCGCGAATTCAGTAAATCCTGTGCTGACATCGGTTTTTTACCAGCGGGTTGCAACTGCGTCAGGTTCAAAATACCTTCTGCGGTGGCCACCTGAATACCTTGCTTGTCGGCACACACGATAGTGCCTGGCTCCACGTTGGTTGTTTCCGTTAACACGTTGGCTTGCCAGACTTTTACCGGCTGATCTTCGATAATGAAATAGCTGACCGGCCAGGGGTTGAATGCGCGAATGCAGCGTTCCAGTTGTACGGCAGACAGATGCCAATCGAGACGGGCCTCTTCTTTACTCAGCTTTTCAGCATAGGTGGCTAACGCATTATCTTGCACTTCGCGCTTTACTGTACCAGCAACCAATTGTTGTAAGGTAGTGAGCAGCCCTTGTGGGCCTAGCATGGCGAGTTTGTCATACAAGGTAGCACTGGTATCGGTGGCTTCGATCGGACAATGGATTTTGTGCATGATATCGCCAGTATCAAGACCGACATCCATCTGCATGATTGTTATGCCGGTTTCTTTGTCACCAGCCCATAATGCGCGTTGGATCGGAGCCGCCCCCCGCCAATAGGGAAGCAGAGAGCCATGGACATTGATGCACCCCAGACGTGGCATTTCCAGCACGGCTTTGGGCAGGATCAGACCATAGGCAACCACAACCATAACGTCTGCATCAAGAGAAGCAACCAGATGCTGATTTTCTTGCGGACGCAGCGAGTTAGGCTGAAAAACAGGGATTTGGTGTTGTTCAGCCAGTATCTTGACCGGGCTAGGTGTCAGCTTATTTCCCCGTCCTGCGGGGCGGTCGGGTTGAGTGAATACACCGACAATCTGATGCTCAGACGACAACAGCGCATCGAGATGACGCGCTGCAAAGTCTGGGGTACCGGCAAAAATAACTTTTAAAGAATCAGACACGTTGGTTTCCTGATCGGCTAGCGAGCATTAAGCTTGGCCATTTTTTCCAGTTTCTGACGGATCCGTTGGCGTTTCAAGGGCGAAAGGTAATCGACAAAGAGCTTGCCAACCAGATGATCCATTTCGTGTTGGATACAGATAGCCAACAGATCATCGGCCTCTAGCGTAAAAGGTCGCCCTTCACGGTCAAGTGCCCGGACTGTAATTTTCTCCGCACGTGGCACCAAGGCACGATGTTCAGGAACGGAAAGACAGCCTTCTTCAATACCGGTTTCACCACTTTTTTCCAGCAACTCCGGGTTGATCAACACCAGCGGTTGATCGTGGTTCTCAGAAACGTCAATGACAATAATACGTTGATGAATATCCACTTGTGTCGCAGCCAGGCCAATGCCTTCTTCTGCGCGCATGGTTTCAAACATATCATCCACGATACGTTGGATATCTGCATTGACTTCTTTTACTGGGGCTGCAACTTTGCGCAGCCGCTCATCTGGGAAATGTAATACCTGCAAGACTGACATATATCTTTAGATCTGTATCCGAGTGATAACGAGAGATTAGTTTCCATTCTAGACATTTCCTGACCTGATTGACAGCATCCTGAACCAATTGCATGAATTGGTAATGCTTCAATTTGAGTAAGGAAATGCCTGATGCAGCCAGAAGAGATTGGTTTACGCATGTATGCAGTGACAGGGATCAGTGCGCCACTGGCTAGCCATATGATAAATCAGTTGGTCGTTGAAGGGGGGGATCCTTACCCACTGCTAAGGGCATTGGGGCTGAATGAAAAACAGCGCAAACAGTTCCAGCATGCCCAGTATCTTGATAGCACACTTAAATGGTTGGAAGTGCCGGGAAATCAGATGTTGCGCTATGGTGAGGCCAACTTTCCTGAGTCTCTGGTACATATCGATAATGCACCGCTATTATTGTTAGTGAAGGGGAATCTTACTGCGTTGCAATTACCGCAGGTTGCCATGGTGGGTAGTCGGCAATTCAGCCATTATGGTGAACATTGGGGGGCTTATTTTGCTTCTGGCTTGGTGCAGGGAGGGTTTGCGGTCACCAGCGGGTTAGCGATAGGCATTGATGGTATCTGCCATCGTGCAGCGTTGGCAGCACAAGGGGTAACTGTTGCTGTGTTGGGGAGCGGCTTGGAAAATATCTACCCACGCCGCCACCACCGCTTGGCAGAACAAATCATTGAACAAGGCGGGGCGGTGATTTCCGAGTATTTGGTGACGGATTTACCGTTGCCTGCTCATTTCCCGCGTCGCAATCGGATTATCAGTGGGCTGAGTATGGGGGTAGTGGTTATCGAGGCCTCATTGCGGAGCGGATCGCTGATTACAGCCCGTTATGCTCTGGAGCAAGGGCGCGAGGTATTTGCTCTGCCGGGGGCGCTAGGTAATCCAATGAGTGAGGGAACACATTGCTTGATCCAGCAAGGAGCAAGTTTGGTGACCAGTCCGAAGGATATAATAGAACAGCTTCGCAGTGGTCTGCATTGGTTGCCTTTAAGAGAAAATACAACTATTTCTTTATTAGCAGCACAAGTTGAATTGCCATTTGCTGATGTGTTGGCTAACGTAGGAGATGAGGTAACACCTGTTGACGTCGTCGCTGCACGTGCCGGCCAACCTGTGCCAGAGGTGGTAGTCAAGTTACTCGATCTGGAGTTAGCAGGGTGGATCGCAGCTGTACCCGGCGGTTATGTCCGAATAAGGAGGGCTGACCATGTTCGACGTACTCATGTATTTGTTTGAAACTTATATACACAATGAGCCTGAGATGCAGGTTGATCAGGATACCTTGACGAATGATCTTGCCGAGGCAGGATTTGACCGGAATGATATCTATAATGCATTGAATTGGTTGGAGAAACTTGCAGACCTCCAGGAAGGAGAGAATGCACCTTATTTTATGGGTGCGGATCCACTTGCGATGCGGATCTACACTGAAGAAGAAGGGGGGCGTTTAGATGCCAGTTGCCGCGGTTTTCTCCTGTTTTTGGAACAAATACAGGTATTGAACCTCGAAACCCGTGAAATGGTTATCGATCGTGTTATGGCCTTGGATAATACGGAGTTCGATCTCGAAGATCTGAAATGGGTCGTGCTGATGGTGTTGTTTAATATCCCCGGGTATGAAAGCGCTTATCAGCAGATGGAAGAGCTGTTGTTTGAAGTCAACGAAGGTTACCTGCACTGAGCAGCTAACAAGCATAGAAGAAGTTATGACAAAAAACGCGATTTTTGCCACCAGGCAAAATGAACCTTGTCCTGAATGTGGGGCCGAATTGGTGATCCGTAGTGGTCGTCACGGCCCCTTTCTTGGTTGTTCTCAATATCCCACATGCCAATATATCCGGCCGTTAAAAGCACAGGCAGATGGGCATATTGTCAAAGTGCTGGAGGGCCAAGAATGCCCGAAGTGTCAGGCGACCTTGGTACTACGCCAGGGGCGCTATGGGATGTTTATTGGTTGTAGTCGTTACCCTGAGTGCACTCATACTGAAGTTATCGACAAGCCTGATGAAACCAGTATCCCTTGTCCCCAATGTGTACAGGGTAAACTGCTGCAACGCAAGTCCCGCTATGGCAAAGTGTTTCATTCTTGTGACCGTTATCCAGACTGCCAGTTTGCGCTAAATTTTAAACCTGTTGCTGGTGAGTGTGCTTATTGCCACTACCCGTTACTGATGGAAAAGCACACAGCAAAAGGCTTGATGCTTTACTGTGCCAGTAAACGCTGTGGAAAACCCGTCGCACTCACAGAATAATCATCTCATGAACCCAGAACAGATTTCCTTATTCGCTCCTATTATGACTGCATTGCAAAACCAGCAGGTTATCGCTTATCCAACAGAGGCGGTATTCGGTTTGGGATGTGACCCTGATAGTGAGTATGCAGTGAAGACCTTACTGGCATTGAAACAACGTCCGTGGGAAAAGGGCCTGATCCTGATCGCCGCAGACTATACACAACTCACACCGTATATTGATGACAACGTGTTGGGTGAGCGGCAGCGTGCCATGATGTTTGCCAGTTGGCCCGGACCAGTGACCTGGGTGGTCCCGGCAAAACAACAAACTCCACGCCTCCTTACAGGGCGATTTGATTCACTGGCGGTTCGTGTTAGCGCTCATCCGTTGGTACAACAGCTTTGTCGTCAGTTTGGTAAGCCTTTGGTCTCAACCAGCGCCAACTTAAGTGGCCAATCGCCGTGTCGCACGGTTATAGAAGTGAGGCAGCAGTTTGGTGACACTTTTCCGGTATTAGCGGGTGATGTAGGTGGCCGGTTGAACCCTTCTGAAATTCGAGATGTTCTGACCGGTCAGTTGATCCGTCAGGGCTAGAGGCTATTTGTATGGAAAAGTTTACGGTATTAGGTAATCCGATTGCTCATAGTAAATCCCCTCGCATTCATGCGCTCTTTGCTGAGCAAACAGGGATCGAGCACCCTTATGGTGCGGTCCTGGTTCCGCTAGAGGATTTTGAACGAACTCTACAGCAGTTTATTGCTGCTGGTGGCCAGGGAGCCAATGTCACCGTACCTTTTAAAGAGCGAGCCTATAAAGTGGCCACTGAACTTAGTGAAAGAGCCGCTGTGGCAGGGGCGGTGAATACACTTAAGGTATTACCTGGTGGTCAGTTGTTGGGGGATAATACTGATGGCATCGGTTTGCTCTCCGATCTTGAGCGGCAGCAATTGATCCAGCCCAGTGATCGTGTGCTGCTGGTTGGGGCAGGGGGCGCGGCAAGAGGCGTTATGTTGCCGTTACTCGCTTTTGGCTGCCAGGTTGTACTCACTAATCGTACTTTTAGTCGTGCACAGGAATTGATGAAAGAGTTCCAACATCTGGGGGCGGTTAGCGCACTGCCTATGGATCAGCTAGAACAACAGCATGTTGACCTGGTTATTAACGCGACTGCATCAGGGATTAATGGTGAGATCCCCGCTTTACCAGAAAGTATGGTGAAGAGTACTACCCGATGTTATGACATGTTCTACCAACATGGGAGCACGCCATTTCTGGCCTGGGTTCAGCAATTGGGTGTTCAGCAGTATGCGGATGGTTTGGGTATGTTGGTAGGGCAGGCTGCACATGCTTTCTTTTTGTGGCATGGTGTTATGCCGGAGATAGAGCCAGTGTTGAAGCAATTGCGTAAAGAATTGGCGATGTGAGTATGGCCCCGCACTGATAAGCGGGGCGATGACAATCAGCTATTTTCGGCAAGGTATTCATTCTTCCAGCGAACATAATTATTGGCGGAGTAGAGCAATCCTTCCAATTCCGCTGGCGTTAATTTCCTTACCTGCCGTACTGGGCTGCCTACATATAGGTAGCCACTCTCAAGGCGATTTCCCGAAGTGACCAAACTACCTGCGCCTATCATCACGTCATCTTCTATTATTGCGCCGTCGAGCAAGATTGCCCCCATTCCCACCAGCACGCGGTTACCAATGTTACAACCGTGCAGTATCGCTTTGTGTCCTACGGTGACATTCTCACCAATCAGTAGGGGATACCCAGCGGGATTATGGGTGGACTGATGGGTAACATGTAGCACACAGCCATCCTGGATATTACTACGAGCACCAATTCTCACTGCATTAACATCGCCGCGAATAGCAACCAAGGGCCAGATGCTAACATCATCAGCGAGTTCAACGTTACCGATCACCACGCTGGAAGGATCGATCATGACTCGCTGACCAATGTTAGGGGTGTAATGAAGATAAGCACGTACAGCATTGGTCATGTTAAGGCCTCGCATCAGGTTCGGAATTACTGGAAATACTAGACTTTGGTAGTGAAATTACAACAAGCTTGCAACATCAACGGTGGGAAAACAGCGTCTTTCGGGTAAGAATCACGCGAAATGACGTAAAAACGCGCATTCGAAAAAAAAGATCTAAAAACAGGTTGTGGAAAAAACGAAGATCCCTATAATGCGCCTCCATCGACACGGAAACTTGTGAACAGGTTCACAGAGTTTACGTGATATTCAGAGAATAACTTGAGCAATCAGGCCTCTTTGAAATGAGGAAGCGTAATATACGCCACCTCGAGTTGACGGGCGAAAGCCAGTAACTCACTGCTCTTTAACAATTTATCAGACAATCTGTGTGGGCACTCACAAGACGATATCCAGTTGCTTCGGCAACAAAAAATATCAAGTCTTAAAGAGTGACTCATGTAAGTAAAATTCATGCAGTAATCTTTGAGCATCGCTATTAACTTAGCAAATCAAGCTTTTAATTGAAGAGTTTGATCATGGCTCAGATTGAACGCTGGCGGCAGGCTTAACACATGCAAGTCGAGCGGTAGCACAGGGGAGCTTGCTCCCTGGGTGACGAGCGGCGGACGGGTGAGTAATGTCTGGGAAACTGCCTGATGGAGGGGGATAACTACTGGAAACGGTAGCTAATACCGCATAATGTCGCAAGACCAAAGTGGGGGACCTTCGGGCCTCACACCATCGGATGTGCCCAGATGGGATTAGCTAGTAGGTGGGGTAATGGCTCACCTAGGCGACGATCCCTAGCTGGTCTGAGAGGATGACCAGCCACACTGGAACTGAGACACGGTCCAGACTCCTACGGGAGGCAGCAGTGGGGAATATTGCACAATGGGCGCAAGCCTGATGCAGCCATGCCGCGTGTGTGAAGAAGGCCTTAGGGTTGTAAAGCACTTTCAGCGAGGAGGAAGGGTGGTGTGTTAATAGCACATCACATTGACGTTACTCGCAGAAGAAGCACCGGCTAACTCCGTGCCAGCAGCCGCGGTAATACGGAGGGTGCAAGCGTTAATCGGAATTACTGGGCGTAAAGCGCACGCAGGCGGTTTGTTAAGTCAGATGTGAAATCCCCGAGCTTAACTTGGGAACTGCATTTGAAACTGGCAAGCTAGAGTCTTGTAGAGGGGGGTAGAATTCCAGGTGTAGCGGTGAAATGCGTAGAGATCTGGAGGAATACCGGTGGCGAAGGCGGCCCCCTGGACAAAGACTGACGCTCAGGTGCGAAAGCGTGGGGAGCAAACAGGATTAGATACCCTGGTAGTCCACGCTGTAAACGATGTCGATTTGGAGGTTGTGCCCTTGAGGCGTGGCTTCCGGAGCTAACGCGTTAAATCGACCGCCTGGGGAGTACGGCCGCAAGGTTAAAACTCAAATGAATTGACGGGGGCCCGCACAAGCGGTGGAGCATGTGGTTTAATTCGATGCAACGCGAAGAACCTTACCTACTCTTGACATCCAGAGAACTTTCCAGAGATGGATTGGTGCCTTCGGGAACTCTGAGACAGGTGCTGCATGGCTGTCGTCAGCTCGTGTTGTGAAATGTTGGGTTAAGTCCCGCAACGAGCGCAACCCTTATCCTTTGTTGCCAGCGATTCGGTCGGGAACTCAAAGGAGACTGCCGGTGATAAACCGGAGGAAGGTGGGGATGACGTCAAGTCATCATGGCCCTTACGAGTAGGGCTACACACGTGCTACAATGGCGTATACAAAGAGAAGCGATCTCGCGAGAGCAAGCGGACCTCATAAAGTACGTCGTAGTCCGGATTGGAGTCTGCAACTCGACTCCATGAAGTCGGAATCGCTAGTAATCGTAGATCAGAATGCTACGGTGAATACGTTCCCGGGCCTTGTACACACCGCCCGTCACACCATGGGAGTGGGTTGCAAAAGAAGTAGGTAGCTTAACCTTCGGGAGGGCGCTTACCACTTTGTAATTCATGACTGGGGTGAAGTCGTAACAAGGTAACCGTAGGGGAACCTGCGGTTGGATCACCTCCTTACCTAAAGATATTGCTTCGCGTGAAGTGCTCACACAGATTGTCTGATGAACAGTAATGAGCAAAAGCGTCATAAAAGTACGGTGTCGTGTCCCCTTCGTCTAGAGGCCTAGGACACCGCCCTTTCACGGCGGTAACAGGGGTTCGAATCCCCTAGGGGACGCCAACTGCTTCCGACCTTCCCGGTGAAAGCGGCGGTCTTCAGTATCTGACGATACTTTTTATCTTAAAGATGATTCTGTGGAGTCATGTTTAAGATATTGCTCTTTAACAATCTGGAACAAGCTGAAAATTGAAACTTCAGCGCATCAATGAGTTAACTGACATTGATGACGTTGAAAGAGTCTCTCAAATAATCACAGCACAAAGTGACCTGTCGTCAGACAGCAAGACACTTTCGGGTTGTGAGGTTAAGCGACTAAGCGTACACGGTGGATGCCTAGGCAGTCAGAGGCGATGAAGGGCGTGCTAATCTGCGAAAAGTGTCGGTAAGGTGATATGAACCGTTACAACCGACAATACCCGAATGGGGAAACCCAGTGCAATTCGTTGCACTATCCTGTCATGAATACATAGTGGCAGGAGGCGAACCGGGGGAACTGAAACATCTCAGTACCCCGAGGAAAAGAAATCAACCGAGATTCCCCTAGTAGCGGCGAGCGAACGGGGAAGAGCCCAGAACCTGAATCAGTTTGTGTGTCAGTGGAAGCGTCTGGAAAGTCGCACAGTAAAGGGTGATAGTCCCGTACACGAAGATGCACAGATTGTGAGTTCGATGAGTAGGGCGGGACACGTGTTATCCTGTCTGAATATGGGGGGACCATCCTCCAAGGCTAAATACTCCTGACTGACCGATAGTGAACCAGTACCGTGAGGGAAAGGCGAAAAGAACCCCGGCGAGGGGAGTGAAATAGAACCTGAAACCGTGTACGTACAAGCAGTGGGAGCCTACTTGTTAGGTGACTGCGTACCTTTTGTATAATGGGTCAGCGACTTATATTTTGTAGCAAGGTTAACCGAATAGGGGAGCCGTAGGGAAACCGAGTCTTAACTGGGCGAATAGTTGCAAGGTATAGACCCGAAACCCGGTGATCTAGCCATGGGCAGGTTGAAGGTTGGGTAACACTAACTGGAGGACCGAACCGACTAATGTTGAAAAATTAGCGGATGACTTGTGGCTGGGGGTGAAAGGCCAATCAAACCGGGAGATAGCTGGTTCTCCCCGAAAGCTATTTAGGTAGCGCCTCGTGAATTCATCTTCGGGGGTAGAGCACTGTTTCGGCTAGGGGGCCATCCCGGCTTACCAACCCGATGCAAACTGCGAATACCGAAGAATGTTATCACGGGAGACACACGGCGGGTGCTAACGTCCGTCGTGAAGAGGGAAACAACCCAGACCGCCAGCTAAGGTCCCAAAGTCATGGTTAAGTGGGAAACGATGTGGGAAGGCACAGACAGCCAGGATGTTGGCTTAGAAGCAGCCATCATTTAAAGAAAGCGTAATAGCTCACTGGTCGAGTCGGCCTGCGCGGAAGATGTAACGGGGCTAAACCATGCACCGAAGCTGCGGCAGCGACGCTTAGGCGTTGTTGGGTAGGGGAGCGTTCTGTAAGCCTGCGAAGGTGACCTGTGAGGGTTGCTGGAGGTATCAGAAGTGCGAATGCTGACATAAGTAACGATAAAGCGGGTGAAAAGCCCGCTCGCCGGAAGACCAAGGGTTCCTGTCCAACGTTAATCGGGGCAGGGTGAGTCGACCCCTAAGGCGAGGCTGAAAAGCGTAGTCGATGGGAAACAGGTTAATATTCCTGTACTGGGTGTTACTGCGAAGGGGGGACGGAGAAGGCTAGGCTATCCGGGCGACGGTTGTCCCGGTTCAAGTGTGTAGGGGGGTAGACCAGGCAAATCCGGTTTACTGTCAACCCTGAGGCACGATGACGAGTCTCTACGGAGATGAAGTAGTTGATGCCCTGCTTCCAGGAAAAGCCTCTAAGCATCAGGTAACATTTAATCGTACCCCAAACCGACACAGGTGGTCAGGTAGAGAATACTCAGGCGCTTGAGAGAACTCGGGTGAAGGAACTAGGCAAAATGGTGCCGTAACTTCGGGAGAAGGCACGCTGGCGTTAGGTGAAGGGATTTACTCCTGGAGCTGAAGCCAGTCGCAGATACCAGCTGGCTGCAACTGTTTAATAAAAACACAGCACTGTGCAAACACGAAAGTGGACGTATACGGTGTGACGCCTGCCCGGTGCTGGAAGGTTAATTGATGGGGTTAGCGGCAACGCGAAGCTCTTGATCGAAGCCCCAGTAAACGGCGGCCGTAACTATAACGGTCCTAAGGTAGCGAAATTCCTTGTCGGGTAAGTTCCGACCTGCACGAATGGCGTAATGATGGCCAGGCTGTCTCCACCCGAGACTCAGTGAAATTGAACTCGCTGTGAAGATGCAGTGTACCCGCGGCAAGACGGAAAGACCCCGTGAACCTTTACTATAGCTTGACACTGAACATTGAGCCTTGATGTGTAGGATAGGTGGGAGGCTTTGAAGTGTGGACGCCAGTCTGCATGGAGCCAACCTTGAAATACCACCCTTTAATGTTTGATGTTCTAACTCGGCCCCGTGATCCGGGGTGAGGACAGTGTCTGGTGGGTAGTTTGACTGGGGCGGTCTCCTCCCAAAGAGTAACGGAGGAGCACGAAGGTTGGCTAATCACGGTCGGACATCGTGAGGTTAGTGCAAAGGCATAAGCCAGCTTGACTGTGAGAGTGACGGCTCGAGCAGGTACGAAAGTAGGTCTTAGTGATCCGGTGGTTCTGAATGGAAGGGCCATCGCTCAACGGATAAAAGGTACTCCGGGGATAACAGGCTGATACCGCCCAAGAGTTCATATCGACGGCGGTGTTTGGCACCTCGATGTCGGCTCATCACATCCTGGGGCTGAAGTAGGTCCCAAGGGTATGGCTGTTCGCCATTTAAAGTGGTACGCGAGCTGGGTTTAGAACGTCGTGAGACAGTTCGGTCCCTATCTGCCGTGGGCGTTGGAAGATTGAGAGGGTTTGCTCCTAGTACGAGAGGACCGGAGTGAACGCACCCCTGGTGTTCGGGTTGTCATGCCAATGGCACTGCCCGGTAGCTAAGTGCGGAAAAGATAAGCGCTGAAAGCATCTAAGCGCGAAACTTGCCTCGAGATGAGTCTTCCCTGGGCCTTTAAGGCCCCTGAAGGAACGTTTAAGACTAAGACGTTGATAGGCTGGGTGTGTAAGTGCAGCGATGTATTGAGCTAACCAGTACTAATGAACCGTGAGGCTTAACCTTACAACACCGAAGGTGTTTTATTGAGAGACGCGAATTGCTTTGATTTTCAGCGAAGTTCCGAGATTGGTTTTGATGGCTTTACTGAGGTAAAGCGGTTGAAATGAAACAGAATTTGCCTGGCGGCCTTAGCGCGGTGGTCCCACCTGATCCCATGCCGAACTCAGAAGTGAAACGCCGTAGCGCCGATGGTAGTGTGGGGTCTCCCCATGTGAGAGTAGGACACTGCCAGGCATCCAAATAAGTAGAAAGCCCCGTGCGCAAGCATGGGGCTTTTTGCTTTTGTGATTTTTTATAAAACAGTTATCTCTTCTCTGATTCAAGCCATTGCGGAATAGGGAACTGAGGGGAACGCCGTTGACGGTGGCCCCACAGGGAGTCTCAGGGTGAGACGAATACTGTGTAGGCACCCAGGCATCCAAACAAGTAGAAAGCCCCGTGCGCAAGCGTGGGGCTTTTTGCTGTGTATGATAAAATGAGTCTGACTCGATTTAGGACTGAGATTTTTCTCGATAATATTCACCAGATTTTTGATTCTATACTTCTAACCCTATATTGATACTTATAATTAATATTTATTTAATTTATATTCATTTTCTTATAGATAAAATTAATACTATATCAATATGATTTATATATGTATTCATTGAACGGAATAGGTCGTCATTATTAAATGACAACAAAAATCTCGCTGACAAAAACAAATAATAGCCATTGGCGACGAATCGAGTAGACTAGATGAAAGTTTATTAAGTGAGAGTAATTAAAACATGTCTACTGAAAGCGCGTCTTTAAAGAACTACAATACATTTGCGCTCCCGGTCAACACAGCGCATTTAGTTATTGCAGAACAGATTGAAATGATGATTAAAGCCTGGCAGAAGGCACAAAAGCGGCAGGAACCCTTACTGGTATTAGGAGAGGGTAGTAACATGCTGTTTTTAGAAGATTTTGCTGGCACTATCGTGGTCAACGAACTAAAAGGCATTGAGATCAGGGAAGAGCAAGACGCCTGGTATCTTCATGTTGGTGCAGGGGAAAACTGGCATCATTTGGTCAAGCATACCATTGAATGTGGTATTCCAGGTTTGGAAAATCTTGCGTTAATCCCGGGATTAGTAGGTTCTGCACCGATTCAAAATATTGGTGCCTATGGTATGGAACTGAGGCAAGTGTGTGAGTATGTTGATCTGTTAAATCTGACCACTGGTGAGATTGATCGCATGGAGCCACAGCGCTGTGAGTTTGGTTACCGAGAAAGTGTTTTTAAGCATGAATTTAAACAAGGTTTTGCGATCGTGGGTGTTGGCTTTCGACTTAGCAAACAATGGTGTCCTCAGCTCAATTACGGTGAGCTAAGCAAACTGGATCCGCAGACGGTAACGCCACAGCAAGTCTATGATGCGGTGTGTGCTACCCGGCGTACTAAATTGCCGGATCCACGAGTGATGGGCAATGCAGGCAGTTTTTTTAAAAATCCCCAGGTGAGTGGCGATGTCGCTAATGAACTACTTACCCAATACCCATCAATGCCGCATTACCCACAGTCAGATGGGCAAGTGAAACTGGCTGCTGGTTGGCTTATCGATCAATGTTCGTTAAAGGGTTATCAGATTGGTGGGGCCGCAGTACATCGGCAGCAGGCATTGGTATTGGTTAATACAGGTAATGCCAGCAGTCAGGACCTGGTTGCGTTAGCACGGCATGTGCGCAATACCGTGGCATCTAAGTTTGATATCTGGTTAGAACCCGAAGTGCGCTTTATTGCTGCCACCGGTGAAGTGGATGCGATTGAGGTGTTGTCATGAAGGATACCAAAGTACCCTTGAAGATCATTTCATTACTCGCCGATGGTGAGTTTCACTCCGGTGAGTATCTAGGGGAATCTCTTGGAATGAGCCGAGCGGCGATTAACAAGCATATCCAGACGATTCGTGAATGGGGATTGGATGTATTCACGCTACCAGGCAAGGGCTATAGCCTGCCTGTGGCACTTGAGCTGCTGGATGTCGAACGTATCCTGAATCTGTTAGATGATAAGCGGGTAACGGTATTGCCAGTCGTTGACTCAACAAATCAATACCTGTTGGATAGAATAAAAGAATTGACCTCTGGCGATGCTTGTATTGCAGAGTATCAGCAGGCAGGGCGTGGGCGGCGTGGGCGGCAATGGGTATCTCCTTTCGGTAGCAACCTTTATTTGTCCATGTTTTGGCGGCTTGAACAAGGTCCTGCCGCTGCGATGGGATTAAGTCTGGTCATTGGTATTGTGATGGCTGAGGTACTACAGCGGCTAGGGGCAGAAAAAGTACGCGTTAAGTGGCCAAATGATTTATATCTTGATGATCGCAAGTTGGCAGGGATCCTAGTTGAATTAACCGGTAAGACGGGGGATGCTGCTCAATTGGTTATGGGGGCGGGTATTAATCTGGCGATGCGTGAGACGAATGCTAATTCAATTGATCAGCGCTGGATTAACTTACAGGAAGCGGGAATTAATATTGATCGCAATGAATTAGCAGCAAAGTTACTCAACGAGCTACGTTATTCTTTACGACTATTCGAAGTAGAAGGATTGGCACCATTTATTTCTCGTTGGCGTGACTTGGATAATTTTATCGATCGACCAGTTAAACTTTTAATTGGTGATCAGCAGATTTTAGGCATCTCCAGGGGAATTGATCAGCAAGGCGCATTGTTACTTGAGCAAGATGGCGTAATTAAACCTTTCATTGGTGGTGAAATATCTTTGCGCAGCGCTGAATGATATTCCAGCTTTATATCAGCCGCAGTCAGAAGGTGACCAAGCAGGAGATTGGTCAGGATGCGATTCGCTGGCTATTTACCATAGTCTCCTCAGTAGAAGGCTTATGGGTAAGCCTTCTACTGAGGGACATTTATTGGGTCACTATCGTTGACTATTTGCGCAATCGGACACTTTCTACTGCGTGATTGGCACTTTTTGTCATGATCAAACTGGCTCTTTCACGAGTTGGCAGGATATTTTGTTTTAAATTTAACCCATTGATATCACTCCATAACTGAGCGGCAATATTAACTGCCTCCTCTTCTGGTAATTTTGCATAGTTATGGAAATAAGAATCTGGATTAGAGAAAGCACCTTGGCGGAATTTCAGAAAGCGGTTGATATACCACGTTTGCAATAAATCTTCTGGGGCATCGACATAGATTGAGAAATCAACAAAGTCGGAAACAAATACCCGATGAGGATCATGTGAGTAATCCATTCCACTTTGCAGAACATTCAACCCTTCCAAAATGAGAATGTCGGGTTGTTCAATGACCTTATGATCTCTCGGCACGATATCATAGATCAGATGAGAATATACTGGAGCAGTAACATGTTTCGCGCCAGATTTAACCTCTGAGACGAATTTTACTAAGCTATGCATATCGTAGGATTGTGGGAACCCTTTTTTCTTCATCAGACCGCGTTCATTGAGCACCTTGTTTGGGTGCAAGAAGCCATCGGTGGTGATCAGCTCCACACTGCGATGTTCTGGCCAACGGCTCAATAACGCCTGCAACAAGCGTGCAGTAGTACTTTTACCCACAGCGACACTACCCGCAATGCCAATTACATAAGGTATGCGTTGTCCATCAGTTCCTAGGAACTGTTCCAGAACAGCCTGACGGCGTAGGTTAGAGCTGATATAGAAGTTCAGTAGTCGCGAAAGCGGTAAATAGATTTGCGCGACTTCTTCTAAGGAGAGATCTTCGTTAATCCCTTTGAGTTTAACAATATCTTCTTCTGATAACGTCAGTGGTACTGAATCTCGCAGTGCTGCCCATTGGGTACGATCAAACTGAAGATAAGGTGTTGCTAAACATGGATCTCTTTTTATCATCATAAGCCAAATTCTGCCCGTTAACGCAGGTTAGGAAAAGCGCAGTGCGCCAACTCCAGATAATAAACAAACTGCATATTATAGATAGCTTCTTTTTTGGCGTAGCTTTTTTTGCAAATGTTATCGATAGAGAGCGTATTTATGCGCAAGTGATAGGACGCTGGATGGCGTGCATTCCTTAACCCGTACTTAAACCTGCCATGATATCGACTGGCAGAATAGTGCTTAGTTGATCATGTGATTTGAAGATAAATCGAAATTAAACAGTCGCTTATAATAAATCACCGTCGGGTGATAAAGGCCGTCGGGGGTAGTAGCGTAATCAGGTATTTCACCAAGACGACAGTAATCTAATGAGTGATACAAATTTTCCGCAGCGGATCCTGCTTGAGTATCCAGATAAAGCAGGCCGCGACGCAGACTCCGCGCGGTCATTTCCAGTGTTTTCATTAGTGCCCGGCCGACACCATGGCGGCGAGCCTTGCTGTGGACGAGGAGTTTTTGTATTTCGGCCCGATTACTGCCGTTTGGTTTTTGGCATAGTTCAAGTTGCACAGTGCCAATTGCCTCATTGTTGTGCATGACGACCCATAAAAGTCGCATCCCATTTGCTAGTGTTGGCTGAAGTGACTGGAAATAATTCTCTGCTTCTTCATGGCGAAGGTTCGAATTGTAACCAACAGAAGCACCATGAGTGACTGCATCCATCAGTAGGTGCGCCAGTTCTCCACAGTAGAAAGGGAGAGTGACTGAATTGAGCATGATTATTTTCACTGGCCATATTCCTGCATAAAAAGTCATGACTTAAGCAATAACTGCGCCAATATGAGCATTCAATGTCGCTTTTGCCTGGAATCATAGCTTGTTAGGTTTATTCGACTGACCATGTTGGCCTTGGCCATGTTCTTCACCCTCCTGCACGGTATGTCTATTAACTATGTAATGAATATGTCCGATAAACGTATTGCCCTCTTTTGGAGCATCGTACTCGATCTCAATGGTTCTTAGCGTGATTGTTTGCCGCCATGCTCTGGTGGGAATGTGGGTAAGACAACGAAATTTGTTTAAGCCGGATTCTGCAGTTGATGAATTATTGTTCGAGCTGTGAGAAAAATAGCCAATAGCAGCCATGAATTGGCTGATTTATGAGCGGTAGTGCATAGAATGCAATTTTTTAGTTGCATAGCCCGTCAGCTCTACCTAGAATGCGCTGCACTTGATGCCGGCTTAGCTCAGTAGGTAGAGCAACTGACTTGTAATCAGTAGGTCACCAGTTCGATTCCGGTAGCCGGCACCATCAAGTACAATAGTTAAAATCAGGTGGGGTTCCCGAGCGGCCAAAGGGAGCAGACTGTAAATCTGCCGTCACAGACTTCGAAGGTTCGAATCCTTCCCCCACCACCAAATCCGATTTTCAATCAGAACTTATCTCAAATGATGATTCTGATTATGAACATGATTTGGGGAAGGTGAAAACCTTCAGTAAGCTTCGAGTCAAGCAGCGCCAGATAAGTTGCGCAGCTTGGTCCGAAAGGTGAGGAACAAGCGACGAATAATCCTTCTCCCACCATAACCTGTAAATTCTACAGAAAAATTAGGTAGCCGAGTTCCAGGATGCGGGCATCGTATAATGGCTATTACCTCAGCCTTCCAAGCTGATGATGTGGGTTCGATTCCCATTGCCCGCTCCAAGATGTGCTGATATAGCTCAGTTGGTAGAGCGCACCCTTGGTAAGGGTGAGGTCGGCAGTTCGAATCTGCCTATCAGCACCACTTCTTAAATCCTCGTCCCCTGATTTTTTCTGTGTTGGATCCAACAAGCAAATGCTTGGTTGATGTGGTGATACCACCGATTTATCCGTGTCTTAGAGGGACAATCGATGTCTAAAGAAAAATTTGAACGTACAAAACCGCACGTTAACGTCGGTACTATCGGCCACGTTGACCATGGTAAAACCACTCTGACAGCTGCAATCACCACCGTTCTGGCTAAAACCTACGGCGGTAATGCACGTGCTTTCGATCAGATCGATAACGCACCAGAAGAAAAAGCACGTGGTATCACCATCAACACTTCACACGTTGAATATGATACCCCGACTCGCCACTACGCACACGTTGACTGCCCAGGGCACGCCGACTATGTGAAAAACATGATCACCGGTGCTGCTCAGATGGACGGCGCTATTCTGGTTGTGGCAGCGACTGATGGCCCAATGCCTCAGACTCGTGAGCACATCCTGCTGGGTCGTCAGGTTGGCGTTCCTTACATCATCGTATTCATGAACAAGTGTGACATGGTTGATGATGAAGAGCTGCTGGAACTGGTAGAAATGGAAGTTCGTGAACTTCTGTCTGCTTATGATTTCCCTGGTGATGACCTGCCAGTGATTCGTGGTTCAGCGCTGAAAGCACTGGAAGGCGACGCAGAGTGGGAAGCGAAGATCATCGAACTGGCTGGCTTCCTGGATTCTTACATTCCAGAACCAGAGCGTGCGATTGACAAGCCATTCCTGCTGCCAATCGAAGACGTATTCTCTATTTCTGGCCGTGGTACTGTAGTTACCGGTCGTGTAGAGCGCGGCATCGTCAAGGTGGGTGAAGAAGTTGAAATCGTCGGTATCAAGGATACCGTGAAATCAACTTGTACCGGTGTTGAAATGTTCCGCAAACTGCTGGACGAAGGTCGTGCTGGTGAGAACGTGGGTGTTCTGCTGCGTGGTATCAAGCGTGAAGATATCGAGCGTGGTCAGGTTCTGGCCAAGCCAGGCTCAATCAAGCCACACACTCAGTTCGATTCAGAAGTGTATATCCTGAGCAAAGAAGAAGGTGGTCGTCATACCCCATTCTTCAAAGGTTACCGTCCACAGTTCTACTTCCGTACAACTGACGTAACCGGTACCATCGAACTGCCAGAAGGCGTAGAGATGGTGATGCCAGGTGACAACGTGAACATGAAAGTGACCTTGATCCACCCAATCGCGATGGATGACGGTTTGCGTTTTGCAATCCGTGAAGGTGGCCGTACCGTTGGTGCAGGTGTTGTTGCCAAAGTTATCGCTTAATTGCGGATAATATTTGACGCGACATAGCGAAAAGGGCATCATTTGATGCCCTTTTTGTACGCTTTAAACTAGAACCTATCTCATCAGCGATTTTGCAGTGGTAATCCTTGGTGAGATGGGCTCTTAAGCCGCATTGACTGAAATATGTCATGGCGTGAAACACCGGGGTGCTGTGAGTTGGCACCTGTTCGGTTTGGTTTGCCTCGTATAATGAGGCAAAGTTGTTTGATTGAATCATTAGTGACAGGTTGGTTTATGAGTGCGAATACCGAGGCACATGGCAGCGGGCGTGGCCTGGAAGTGACCAAGTGGTTGATCGTCGTCGTTCTATTGGTTGTGGCTATTGTCGGTAATAACTACTTCCGTGAGTACAGCCTGCCATTGCGCGCATTGGCAGTTGTGGTGATTATTGCCGTTGCTGGTGTAGTGGCGTTGATGACCAATAAGGGCAAAGCGACAGTTGCGTTTGCACGCGAAGCGCGTATTGAAGTACGTAAGGTGATCTGGCCAACTCGTCAGGAAACGCTACACACCACGTTGATCGTTGCTGCGGTAACAGCCGTTATGTCACTGATTTTGTGGGGCCTGGATGGTATTCTGGTCCGTCTGGTATCGTTTATTACTGGCCTGAGGTTCTAAAATGTCGGAAGCCCCAAAAAAACGTTGGTACGTCGTTCAGGCGTTTTCTGGCTTTGAAGGTCGCGTAGCTCAATCGCTACGTGAGCATATCAAATTGCATGATATGGAAGAGCTGTTTGGCGAAGTCATGGTGCCCACGGAAGAAGTGGTTGAGATCCGTGGTGGCCAACGTCGCAAGAGTGAGCGTAAGTTCTTCCCTGGTTATGTATTGGTTCAGATGGTGATGAATGACGCCAGTTGGCACTTGGTACGTAGTGTTCCTCGTGTGATGGGCTTCATCGGTGGGACTTCTGATCGTCCAGCACCGATCAGCGATAAAGAAGTGGATGCGATTATGAACCGCCTGCAGCAGGTTGGGGATAAACCACGTCCGAAAACGCTGTTTGAACCGGGTGAGCTGGTGCGTGTTAATGATGGTCCATTTGCTGACTTCAACGGGGTTGTTGAAGAAGTGGATTATGAGAAGAGCCGCCTGAAAGTGTCTGTTTCCATCTTTGGTCGAGCGACACCGGTGGAATTGGATTTCAGCCAGGTAGAGAAAGGCTGATCAATTAATCAGCACGGCAAGTGGGGTTGCTACTTGTCATAGGCGTGGAATTGCACTACAATTCCGCGCCTTTTGTTTTTAGATGTCTCGCTTTTATGCTCAAGTTCAATCAAGTTGCAGGTAGGCGGCAATCGAGAGAATCCCTAGGAACATAGCTAACTATGTGACTAGGGTGAGCGAAAGTAGCCAACAACCCTGTAGTTTGATTGACGACGGGCATGGAGCGGGGCGAAACACGGGGAGCCTCTTAAGAGGCGATACTACCCATACGAGGAAATTTCAATGGCCAAGAAAGTACAAGCCTACGTTAAGCTGCAAGTTTCAGCTGGTATGGCTAACCCAAGTCCACCTGTTGGTCCAGCTCTGGGTCAGCAAGGTGTTAACATCATGGAATTCTGTAAGGCGTTCAATGCTAAAACTGACAGCATTGAAAAAGGCCTGCCGATTCCTGTTGTTATTACCGTTTATTCTGACCGCTCTTTCACCTTCGTTACCAAAACTCCGCCAGCGGCTGTTCTGCTGAAAAAAGCGGCTGGTATCAAGTCTGGTTCTGGCAAGCCGAACAAAGACAAAGTTGGTAAAGTGACGAGTGCGCAGGTTCGTGAAATCGCAGAAACCAAAGCTGCGGATATGACTGGTGCTGATGTTGAAGCGATGATTCGCTCCATCGAAGGTACTGCTCGTTCCATGGGCCTGGTAGTGGAGGGTTAAGAAATGGCTAAGCTGACCAAGCGCATGCGCGTGATCCGTGAGAAAGTTGATGCGACTAAACAGTACGACATCACCGAAGCTGTTGCCCTGCTGAAAGAGCTGGCTACCGCTAAATTTGTAGAAAGCGTTGACGTTGCTGTTAACCTCGGCATCGATGCTCGTAAATCAGACCAAAACGTTCGTGGTGCTACTGTGCTGCCACACGGTACTGGCCGTAGCGTTCGTGTCGCCGTATTTGCCCAAGGCCCTAATGCTGAAGCAGCAAAAGCTGCCGGTGCAGAGCTGGTAGGTATGGAAGATCTGGCTGATCAGATCAAGAAAGGCGAAATGAACTTCGACGTGGTTATTGCTTCTCCAGATGCAATGCGCGTTGTTGGCCAACTGGGTCAGGTTTTGGGGCCACGCGGTCTGATGCCAAACCCGAAAGTGGGTACTGTTACACCGAACGTTGCTGAAGCAGTGAAAAATGCTAAAGCAGGTCAGGTTCGTTATCGTAACGATAAAAACGGTATCATCCACACCACTATCGGCAAGGTTGATTTCGACGCAGACAAGCTGAAAGAAAACCTGGAATCTCTGCTGGTTGCGCTGAAGAGAGCAAAACCATCACAGGCGAAAGGTATTTATATCAAGAAAGTTAGCCTCTCCACCACCATGGGTGCGGGTGTTGCTATCGATCAAAGCGGTTTGTCTGCTGCAGCAAACTAATCGCTTGCGATTATCGCTTTGACTTGGGGCAAGGATTAGTCTAGAATCCTCGCCCCGATGTTCTGCTTGATGTGGAACAACAGATTTTCGGTTGGAGCCTGGCCTATCCAGGCCTCCGTCCAAGACCGCAGGTGTATCGCAAGATACTTAATCCTTCCTGCGTAGACGGTGACAGAGCCTAAAGAAATTTTTCTTTTCATAAAGAATGGTCTTTTCTGGATTCTGCTCACCGTGTTAAGCCGCTCAATAGCCGATGTTTTTCGGATGTTGAGTGAAGTGAGTTCCGGGGATATTCCCCGGCTAATCCAGGAGCAAAAAGCTAATGGCATTAAATCTTCAAGACAAACAAGCGATTGTTGCTGAAGTCAGCGAAGTGGCCAAAGGCGCGCTGTCTGCGGTTGTTGCGGATTCCCGTGGCGTTACTGTAGATAAAATGACTGAACTGCGTAAAGCAGGTCGTGAAGCTGGCGTTTACATGCGTGTTGTTCGTAACACTCTGATGCGTCGCGTAGTTGAAGGCACTCCATTCGAATGCCTGAAAGACACGTTTGTCGGTCCTACCTTGATTGCATTCTCTCATGAGCACCCGGGCGCAGCTGCTCGTTTGTTCAAAGAGTTCGCGAAAGCGAATGCAAAGTTCGAGGTTAAAGCTGCGGCCTTTGAAGGTGAGCTGATCCCTGCGGCACAAATCGACCGCTTGGCAACGCTGCCTACTTACGATGAAGCAATCGCACGCCTGATGGCAACCATGAAAGAAGCCGCTGCCGGCAAACTGGTTCGCACTTTGGCTGCTCTGCGCGATCAGAAAGAAGCGGCTTAAGCCACTCTTTCTTAGCCTTTGCTAACGTATTTAAACTATTTCTGAATTTTAGGAACAATTGCTATGTCTATCACTAAAGACCAAATCCTGGAAGCCGTTGCTGCTATGTCTGTAATGGACGTTGTTGAACTGGTTTCTGCTATGGAAGAAAAATTCGGCGTTTCTGCTGCTGCCGCTGTAGCTGTTGCTGCTGGCCCAGCTGAAGCTGTTGAAGAAAAAACTGAGTTTGACGTTATCCTGAAAGCTGCAGGCGCTAACAAAGTTGCTGTTATCAAAGCAGTACGTAGCGCTACCGGCCTGGGTCTGAAAGAAGCTAAAGATCTGGTTGAATCTGCTCCAGCCGCTCTGAAAGAAGGCGTGAGCAAAGATGACGCTGAAGCTCTGAAAAAATCTCTGGAAGAAGCTGGCGCGGAAGTTGAAGTTAAATAAGCCAATTTTTCTAGTTGCAGCCTAGTCTTTTAGGCTGGTGGCTGGTGACTAAATAGTCACCAGCCTTTTTGCGCTGTAGGGCCCAGTAGCGTTTCTCACTGTTTGGCTGCTGGTTTTGCCTACCAATGTTTGTTTCTATTGATGACTTAATATACTGCGGCTTTGCTCACCCAGGAGTTCTGGGGGAAGACGCAATGAAATGGTTTAAGCGTGATAGCAACAGATTTTGGGGAAAGTATTTTCTACTTTCTGATCGAAAAACGGTGTTGCACGAACTGTCCTAATCGGACGGACAGAATGGTTCGACTTTCCAGCGAGCTGAGGAACCCTATGGTTTACTCCTATACCGAGAAAAAACGTATTCGTAAGGATTTTGGTAAGCGTCCACAAGTACTGGACATACCTTATCTCCTTTCTATCCAGCTTGACTCGTTCCAGAAGTTTATCGAGCAAGATCCAGAAGGGCAATACGGCTTAGAAGCCGCATTCCGTTCAGTTTTCCCTATCCAGAGCTACAGTGGCAATTCGGAGCTGCAATACGTTAGCTACCGTCTTGGCGAGCCGGTGTTCGACGTCAAAGAGTGCCAGATCCGTGGCGTGACGTATTCTGCACCGCTGCGTGTAAAACTGCGCCTGGTTGTCTACGAACGCGAAGCACCTGAAGGCACGGTCAAAGACATCAAGGAACAAGAAGTCTATATGGGCGAAATTCCGCTCATGACTGAAAATGGGACCTTTGTCATCAATGGTACTGAGCGCGTTATCGTCTCTCAGTTGCATCGTAGCCCAGGTGTGTTCTTTGACAGCGATAAGGGGAAAACCCACTCTTCGGGTAAAGTACTCTATAACGCACGTATTATTCCTTACCGTGGTTCATGGCTGGATTTCGAGTTTGACCCGAAAGACAACCTGTTTGTGCGTATTGACCGTCGCCGCAAATTGCCAGCGACCATTATTCTGCGTGCACTGAACTACACCACCGAGCAGATCCTCGACTTGTTCTTTGAAAAAGTCCTTTTCGAGATCCGCGACAACAAGCTGCAGATGGCGCTGGTTCCTGAGCGTCTGCGTGGTGAAACTGCCTCTTTCGATATTGAAGCCAACGGTAAAATCTACGTTGAGAAAGGCCGCCGTATCACTGCCCGCCATATCCGGCTGCTTGAAAAAGACGAGATTCAAAGTATTGAAGTGCCAGTAGAGTACATTGCTGGCAAAGTGGTTGCGAAAGATTATATCGATACCAATACGGGTGAGCTGATCTGTGCCGCCAATATGGAGATGTCCCTGGATCTGCTGGCTAAATTGAGCCAGTCTGGTCACAAACAAATCGAGACACTCTTCACCAATGACTTGGATCACGGCGCTTATATCTCTGAAACTGTACGTGTCGACCCCACCAGTGACCGTTTAAGTGCGTTGGTAGAAATCTACCGCATGATGCGTCCTGGTGAACCACCAACACGTGAAGCAGCAGAAACTCTGTTTGAGAACCTGTTCTTCTCTGAAGATCGTTATGATCTCTCTGCGGTTGGCCGGATGAAGTTCAACCGTTCTCTGTTACGTGAGGAGATCGAAGGTTCGGGTATCCTGAGCAAAGACGACATCATTGAAGTGATGAAGAAGCTCATTGATATCCGTAACGGTAAAGGCGAAGTGGACGATATCGACCACTTGGGCAACCGTCGTATCCGTTCCGTTGGCGAAATGGCCGAGAACCAGTTCCGTGTCGGTCTGGTGCGTGTTGAGCGTGCGGTGAAAGAGCGTTTGTCACTGGGGGATCTGGATACTCTGATGCCTCAGGACATGATCAACGCCAAGCCAATCTCTGCGGCGGTGAAAGAGTTCTTTGGTTCCAGCCAGCTTTCTCAGTTTATGGACCAGAACAACCCGTTGTCTGAGATTACGCACAAGCGTCGTATCTCTGCATTGGGCCCAGGCGGTTTGACTCGTGAACGTGCCGGCTTTGAAGTCCGTGACGTACACCCGACTCACTATGGTCGTGTGTGTCCAATCGAAACGCCAGAAGGGCCAAACATCGGTCTGATCAACTCGTTGTCGGTGTATGCGCAGACCAACGAATATGGTTTCCTGGAAACGCCATACCGCCGCGTGCGTGACGGCATCGTTACCGATGAAATCAATTACCTGTCTGCCATTGAAGAAGGCAACTTCGTTATCGCCCAGGCGAACTCCAACCTGGATGATGAAGGCCGCTTCGAAGAAGACTTGGTCACTTGTCGTAGCAAAGGCGAATCAAGCCTGTTTAGCCGTGACCAGGTTGACTACATGGACGTATCGACCCAGCAGGTGGTTTCTGTAGGTGCATCGTTGATTCCATTCCTGGAGCATGATGACGCCAACCGTGCCTTGATGGGTGCGAACATGCAACGTCAGGCGGTACCAACCCTGCGTGCAGACAAACCACTGGTGGGCACCGGGATGGAACGTGCTGTAGCGGTTGACTCCGGTGTTACTGCCGTAGCCAAGCGTGGTGGTGTCGTTCAGTACGTGGATGCTTCCCGTATCGTTATCAAAGTTAACGAAGACGAGATGTATCCAGGTGAAGCCGGTATTGATATTTATAACCTGACCAAATACACCCGTTCCAACCAGAACACCTGTATCAATCAGATGCCATGTGTGAATCTGGGTGAACCTATCGAACGTGGTGACGTGCTGGCAGATGGCCCGTCAACGGACTTGGGTGAACTGGCATTAGGCCAGAACATGCGTGTTGCGTTCATGCCGTGGAATGGCTACAACTTCGAAGACTCCATTTTGGTCTCTGAGCGTGTAGTACAGGAAGATCGCTTTACCACTATCCACATCCAGGAACTGGCTTGTGTGTCTCGTGACACCAAACTGGGGCCAGAAGAGATCACTGCTGACATCCCTAACGTGGGTGAAGCGGCACTCTCCAAGCTGGATGAGTCCGGTATTGTCTATATCGGTGCGGAAGTGACCGGTGGTGATATTCTGGTTGGTAAGGTAACACCGAAAGGTGAGACCCAACTGACGCCAGAAGAGAAACTGCTGCGTGCCATCTTCGGTGAGAAAGCGTCTGACGTTAAAGACTCTTCTCTGCGTGTTCCTAACGGTGTTTCCGGTACGGTCATCGACGTGCAAGTCTTTACCCGCGATGGTGTGGAAAAAGACAAGCGTGCGTTGGAAATCGAAGAGATGCAGTTGAAGCAGGCGAAAAAAGACCTGACTGAAGAACTGCAGATCCTGGAAGCTGGCCTGTTCACACGTATCCACGCCGTGCTGGTTGCTGGCGGTATCGAAGCCGAGAAGCTGAGCAAACTGCCGCGTGATCGCTGGTTGGAGCTGGGCCTGACGGACGAAGATAAGCAAAACCAGCTGGAACAGTTGGCAGAGCAGTATGACGAACTGAAATCTGACTTTGAGAAGAAGCTGGATGCCAAGCGTCGTAAGATCACTCAGGGTGATGATTTGGCACCAGGCGTGCTGAAAATCGTTAAGGTTTATCTGGCCGTTAAGCGTCAGATTCAACCGGGTGATAAGATGGCGGGTCGCCACGGTAACAAGGGTGTTATCTCCAAGATCAATCCGATCGAGGATATGCCATACGATGAAAACGGCACGCCGGTTGACATCGTCCTTAACCCACTGGGCGTTCCATCACGTATGAACATTGGTCAGATCCTGGAAACTCACCTGGGTATGGCTGCCAAGGGCATTGGTGACAAGATCAACCAAATGCTCAAGCAGCAACAGGAAGTGGCCAAACTGCGTGAATTCATCCAGAAAGCTTATGATCTAGGCGATGATGTTTGCCAAAAAGTCGATCTGTCCACCTTCTCTGATGACGAAGTGATGCGTCTGGCAGAAAACCTGAAGAAAGGGTTGCCTATCGCTACTCCAGTCTTTGATGGTGCGAAAGAGACTGAAATCAAACAATTGCTGGAAATGGGCGGTATCCCGACCTCCGGTCAGATTACGCTGTTTGATGGCCGTACTGGTGAGCAGTTTGAGCGCCAGGTTACTGTTGGCTATATGTACATGCTGAAACTGAACCACTTGGTTGACGATAAAATGCACGCTCGTTCTACCGGTTCTTACAGCTTGGTTACTCAGCAACCTCTGGGTGGTAAGGCACAATTCGGTGGTCAGCGCTTCGGTGAGATGGAAGTGTGGGCACTGGAGGCTTATGGTGCCGCTTACACCTTGCAGGAAATGCTTACCGTTAAGTCTGATGACGTCAACGGGCGTACCAAGATGTACAAAAACATCGTGGATGGCGATCACCGTATGGAACCAGGCATGCCGGAATCGTTCAACGTACTGTTGAAAGAGATCCGCTCGCTCGGTATCAACATTGAATTGGAAGACGAGTAATCGTCACTCCAGCTCTGGCTCCAGACCTTAGGGAGCCAGAGGGTGGTTGTTCAGGTCACACGGGTGAGCGCTTTGTCAGCGCACACCCAACAGGTTTAACTCCGACAGGAGCCAATCCGTGAAAGACTTATTAAAGTTTCTGAAAGCACAAACCAAGTCCGAAGAGTTTGATGCAATCAAGATCGCTCTGGCATCGCCAGATATGATCCGTTCATGGTCGTTCGGTGAAGTTAAAAAGCCGGAAACCATTAACTACCGTACGTTCAAACCTGAGCGTGACGGCCTTTTCTGTGCCCGTATTTTTGGGCCGGTAAAAGATTATGAGTGCCTGTGCGGTAAGTACAAGCGCTTGAAACATCGTGGTGTGATCTGTGAGAAGTGCGGTGTTGAAGTGACCCAGACCAAAGTACGCCGTGAGCGTATGGGGCACATCGAACTGGCTTCCCCTACGGCGCATATCTGGTTCCTTAAATCGCTGCCATCGCGTATCGGTTTGTTGCTGGATATGCCACTGCGCGATATCGAACGTGTACTGTACTTCGAATCCTACGTGGTGGTTGAAGGCGGTATGACCAACCTCGAGCGTCGTCAGATCCTGACTGAAGAGCAGTATCTCGATGCACTGGAAGAGTTTGGTGATGAGTTCGACGCCAAGATGGGTGCTGAAGCTATTCAGGCATTGTTGAAAAACATGGATCTGGAAGCTGAATGTGAGCAACTGCGCGAAGAGTTGAATGAAACCAATTCAGAAACCAAGCGCAAGAAGCTGACCAAGCGTATCAAGCTGCTGGAAGCGTTCGTACAGTCTGGTAATAAACCAGAGTGGATGATCCTGACCGTGTTGCCAGTACTGCCACCGGATCTGCGTCCACTGGTTCCGTTGGATGGCGGTCGTTTCGCGACTTCAGATCTGAACGACCTGTATCGCCGGGTGATCAACCGTAACAACCGTCTGAAACGCCTGCTGGATCTGGCTGCACCAGATATCATCGTGCGCAACGAAAAGCGTATGTTGCAAGAAGCTGTCGATGCGTTGCTGGATAACGGCCGTCGTGGCCGTGCGATCACCGGTTCCAACAAGCGTCCGCTGAAATCTTTGGCTGATATGATCAAAGGTAAGCAGGGGCGTTTCCGTCAGAACCTGTTGGGTAAACGTGTTGACTACTCTGGTCGTTCTGTTATCACCGTAGGTCCATACCTGCGTCTGCATCAGTGCGGTCTGCCGAAGAAAATGGCACTGGAGCTGTTCAAACCGTTTATCTATGGCAAGTTGGAACTGCGTGGGTTGGCAACGACCATTAAAGCTGCCAAGAAAATGGTTGAGCGTGAAGAAGCTGTCGTGTGGGATATCCTGGACGAAGTTATCCGCGAACACCCGGTACTGCTTAACCGTGCTCCAACTCTGCACCGTTTGGGTATCCAGGCGTTTGAACCGATTCTGATCGAAGGTAAAGCCATCCAGTTGCACCCACTGGTTTGTGCGGCCTATAACGCCGACTTCGATGGTGACCAGATGGCTGTGCACGTACCGCTGACGCTGGAAGCTCAGTTGGAAGCGCGTGCATTGATGATGTCAACCAATAACATCCTGTCACCAGCGAACGGCGAGCCAATCATCGTTCCTTCTCAGGACGTGGTATTGGGTCTGTACTACATGACTCGTGACTGTGTTAACGCCAAAGGCGAAGGCATGGTTCTGACGGGTCCGAAAGAAGCGGAACGTGTTTATCGTGCCGGATTGGCCTCTCTGCATGCACGTGTCAAAGTGCGTATTACAGAAGAGATCAAACAGGTTGAAGGTGAAACAATTCAGCAGACTTCGATTATTGATACCACCATCGGTCGTGCCATCCTGTGGATGATCGTACCGAAAGGTCTGCCGTACTCGATCGTTAACCAGTCTTTGGGCAAAAAAGCGATCTCCAAGATGCTGAACACCTGTTACCGCATCCTAGGCTTGAAGCCGACGGTTATCTTCGCTGACCAGATCATGTATACCGGTTTTGCTTATGCTGCCCGTTCAGGCGCATCAGTCGGTATCGATGACATGGTGATCCCAGCGAAAAAAGCAGAGATCATTGAAGAAGCTGAAACCGAAGTTGCCGAGATCCAGGAGCAGTTCCAGTCTGGTTTGGTAACGGCAGGTGAGCGCTACAACAAAGTGATCGATATCTGGGCTGCAGCGAACGAACGTGTTGCTAAAGCGATGATGGAAAATCTGTCGGTTGAAGATGTGGTTAACCGTGATGGTGTGGTGGAACAACAAGTTTCCTTTAACAGCATCTTTATGATGGCGGACTCCGGTGCTCGTGGTTCTGCTGCTCAGATCCGTCAGTTGGCGGGTATGCGTGGCTTGATGGCGAAACCCGATGGCTCAATCATCGAAACGCCAATTACGGCGAACTTCCGTGAAGGTTTGAACGTACTCCAGTACTTCATCTCAACACACGGTGCTCGTAAAGGTTTGGCGGATACCGCACTGAAAACAGCAAACTCCGGTTATCTGACGCGTCGTCTGGTTGACGTAGCGCAAGATCTGGTGGTGACTGAAGATGACTGTGGTACCCATAACGGCATCATGATGACACCGGTTATCGAAGGTGGTGATGTTAAAGAACCACTGCGTGAGCGTGTACTGGGTCGTGTGACGGCAGAAGAAGTATTGAAGCCGGGTACGGCGGATATTCTGGTACCACGTAACACCCTGTTGAATGAAAAATGGTGTGATCTGTTAGAAGAGAACTCCGTTGACAGCGTTAAAGTCCGTTCTGTAGTAAGTTGCGAAACTGACTTTGGCGTGTGTGCTAACTGCTATGGTCGTGACCTGGCACGTGGCCACATTATCAACAAAGGTGAAGCGATTGGTGTTATCGCGGCTCAGTCTATCGGTGAGCCGGGTACACAGCTGACGATGCGTACCTTCCACATCGGTGGTGCGGCATCGCGTGCGGCAGCAGAATCCAGCATCCAGGTGAAGAATAAAGGTAGCCTGAAGCTGAGTAATGTGAAGTTCGTTATGAATGCAGTCGGTAAACTGGTGATTACTTCACGTAACACCGAGTTGAAGCTGATCGACGAATTTGGCCGTACCAAAGAAAGTTATAAAGTGCCTTACGGTGCAGTGATGGGTAAAGGTGACGGTGCTGAGGTTAGCGGTGGCGAAACTGTCGCAAACTGGGATCCGCACACCATGCCAGTTATCACTGAAGTGAGTGGTTTCATCCGCTTCGCTGATATGGTTGATGGCCAGACCATTACTCGTCAGACCGACGAACTGACCGGCTTGTCTTCACTGGTGGTACTGGATAGTGCAGAGCGTACCGGTAGTGGTAAAGATTTGCGCCCAGCACTGAAAATCGTTGATGCTAAAGGTGACGACGTGTTGATCCCTGGTACAGATATGCCAGCTCAATACTTCCTGCCAGGTAAAGCGATTGTACAGTTGGAAGACGGCATTCAGATCGGTGCGGGTGATACCTTGGCGCGTATTCCACAGGAATCTGGCGGTACCAAGGATATTACCGGTGGTCTGCCACGCGTAGCTGATCTGTTTGAAGCTCGTCGTCCGAAAGAACCGGCAATTCTTGCTGAAATCAGCGGGATTATCTCGTTCGGTAAAGAGACCAAAGGCAAACGCCGTCTGGTTATCTCACCATTGGATGGCAGTGACGCTTACGAAGAGATGATTCCGAAATGGCGTCAGCTCAACGTATTTGAAGGCGAAATCGTGGAACGTGGTGACGTTGTTTCTGACGGCCCTGAGTCTCCACACGATATTCTGCGTCTGCGTGGTGTGCATGCGGTTACCCGCTACATTACTAACGAAGTGCAGGAAGTTTATCGTCTGCAAGGCGTTAAGATTAACGATAAGCACATTGAAGTTATCGTTCGTCAGATGCTGCGTAAAGGTACCATCGTTAGTGCGGGCGGCACTGAGTTCCTGGAAGGCGAACAGGCTGAAGTATCACGTATCAAGATTGCCAACCGTCAGTTAGAAGCTGATGGTAAGATCTCGGCGACCTTCTCACGTGATCTGCTGGGTATTACCAAGGCTTCCTTGGCGACCGAGTCCTTCATCTCTGCTGCATCATTCCAGGAAACGACGCGTGTTCTGACTGAAGCGGCGGTTGCCGGTAAACGTGATGAACTGCGCGGTCTGAAAGAGAACGTGATTGTGGGCCGTCTGATCCCAGCCGGTACCGGTTACGCGTATCACCAGGATCGTATGCGCCGTAAAGCACAAGGTGAGGTACCTGTTGTTGCGCAGGTTAGCGCGGAAGAAGCAACAGCAAACCTGGCTGAGTTACTGAATGCAGGCAGCCTGAGTGGTAGCGACGAGGAATAAGTTACATTCTTTGTTAACACAGTTGTTTGAATAGTGACTGATTAAAGCCCTGGCTACCCTAGCCAGGGCTTTTTGTTGTAACCTTCATAATCCATCCTTCGTACTTCACGTCGTTTGGGGGTTGGCTGTGTCCGTGACTAACAGCGAACCTTTAGCGCTTTATCCTGATAGCAAAGATATTATTGTCATATTTCTGACCGTTTTTTTGACAAGTCATCAGTGTAAAAAAGAAGCCGTAATCAACTCTGGAGAATTTAAGATGAAAAAATATTTGCCTGCACTGACTCTGGCAGTCATGCTTGCTGCTCCCGCAACTGTAATGGCCGCCGGGAAGAATTTGTTAAGTGCCCACATATTGAATCAACAAACTGGTAAGCCCGCTCAGGGTGTTGAAGTCACTCTTGAACAAAAGCAAGGTGATGGTTGGAAGATGTTGAATACCGCTACTACCGATGCAGATGGTCGAATTAAAGCTCTCTACCCAGACCAAACCGCGGTGGTGGGTGATTACCGAGTGGTGTTCAAAACGGCAAAATATTTCGCTGACCAAAAACAGGAAAGTTTTTTCCCTCAGATCCCAGTAGAGTTCCATATTTCCTCCACAGAGGAGCATTATCACATTCCTCTATTGCTCAGCCAATACGGTTATTCAACCTATCGGGGTAGCTGATTGGTGCCCGCACCGCCCTCGGTGTAAGGTGCGGCGATATTGACTACGTTCAGCTACTGGATGTGCGAGGGCATTTCAACAGAAACTTATGATTTTGCCCTCGCGCATCTATACCCAAAATAATTCGAATTAGTTGTCAAAACTTAGTGTGTTTTGAACGCTGTTTACGGTGGCCCCTTTAGGGCGAGCTTAATTAATGAGCCGAGTAACCGTACGCAACCAACCCCAAGCAACTCGAAGTATGAGGAATATAGCTGTCGGTTTTGGAAGTGCGGACGTCGGATATGGATGGGCAGGTAAGCGCCTGCTAGTTTTTTTGCAGAGTTAAGTGAGAGTAAACGTTATTTTTTTACTATTGGAACTTTTCGATGAAATGCCTCCTAAACCCCTGTAAAGTTAAAATAACGGGATAAAATAATGGAATAGTAATGGACACTTCAACTTCACTCGGTAATGGCAACCTTGCCAGCACTCCCAAGAACTCGCAGACCCCATCAACAACCCCTCCTCAACGCCGGGCACGCCGTGCCGCCTGGGGGAGTTTTGTTGGTGCTGTTGTCGACTGGTACGACTTTCTACTGTACGGAATAGTTGCCGCTCTGGTCTTTAATACGGAGTTTTTCCCTCAGGTAAGCCCGACAATGGGAACGTTGGCGGCGTTTGGTACCTTTGGCGTTGGTTTCTTGTTTCGACCTTTGGGAGGCATGGTGTTTGGCCACTTTGGTGACAAGTTGGGGCGCAAACGGATGCTGATGATTACCGTCTGGATGATGGGATGTTCCACCGCATTAATTGGGCTATTACCTTCTTTTGACTCGATTGGCTGGTGGGCACCAACACTGCTGGTGCTGTTACGTGCCATTCAAGGATTTGCCGTTGGCGGCGAATGGGGGGGCGCAGCCTTGCTTGCGGTAGAGAGTGCACCGAAAGGGAAAAAGGCTTTTTACAGCAGTGGGGTACAGATTGGTTTTGGTGTCGGGCTACTGTTGGCAACCGGGTCGGTTTCATTGGTGAGCCACGTGACCTCAAATGAGCAGTTTATCAGTTGGGGTTGGCGTTTGCCTTTTATTTTCAGTCTGTTACTGGTGGCCGTTGCTTGGTGGATCCGTAATGGCATGGATGAATCGCAGGAGTTTGAGGCAAACAAAGCGTTACAGGAAAGAGCCGATAAGATCCGTAAATTCCCGATTTTCGAGGCATTGCGCCAGAATCCTAAGGCATTTTTGCTGATCATCGCCATGAGATTTGGTGAATTACTGACCATGTATATCGTGACTGCCTTTGCCATCAATTACTCGACAGCTCACCTGGGTCTTTCACGTGATATCTTTCTGAATATTGGCTTGCTGGTGGGGGCAATCAGTTGTATCTCAATTCCTTGCTTTGCTTATTTGGCGGACCGTTTTGGTCGTCGCCGGATCTATGTCACTGGTGCATTAATCGGTGTTCTCTGTGGGATACCGTTTTTTATGGCCCTTGAGAGCCGTAATACCCTATGGATTGTCTTCTTCGCTATCATGCTGGCCAATGTCGCCCACGATATGTTGGTCAGCGTGCAACAGCCGATATTTACCGAACTGTTTGGCACCGCCTATCGTTATAGCGGAGCGGGGGTAGGTTATCAGGTCGCTAGTGTGGTTGGTGGCGGCTTTACCCCTTTTATCGCCGTATTATTGGTGGAGGTGATGGGGGGGAGTTGGTATCTGGTGGCCGCTTATCTGGTTATGGGATGTCTACTCTCCGCTATTGTTGGGGCGAGAATAAAGCCGCAGACCATGGGTTGATGGTTTTTCATCACAATAAGAAAACCGGAGCGAGCGAGGGATCTGCGCACGCTCCGGTGGTTGGTAAGGCAAGGTTATCAAGAGGGGCGATAACCTCGGTTAGCCTCGGGTTTGAGAGCCAACGCAGTCACTATAGCCTGAGCTATTTTTAGCGCCAGCCAGGTTTGCTCGCTTTGCGCTAGGTGTCCAGCCCTATTCAAGTTGTGATGTCACAGTTGCATTTTATTGCGTAGCTCGTCCCAGATAGCTGTCCCAGTCCTTCCATACCGGCTGTAATCCGGCAGCACTGATTGCTAGCGCCACCTGTTGTGGTGTGCGGTTGTCGTGTGGTTCAAATTGTTCCAGTTGAAGTGGCGCGTTATCCGAATAGCCCCCCGGCTGGGTTTTTGAACCGGCACTGACGTTGTTGATGGCTAGCGGGATCATATGATCGCGAAAAAAGGCAGATTCTCGCGTCGATAATGACAGTTCCACATCAGGTGCGAACAACCGAAAGGCACAGATTAACTGTACCAATTGGGGCTCAGTGATTACTGAGGCGGGCTCAATCCCCCCGGCACATGGCCGCAGACGGGGGAACGAAATCGAATAACGGCTCTGCCAATAAGTCTGTTGCAGGTAGAGCAAATGTTCTGCTAACAGGTAACAATCAGTTCGCCAACTACCGGAGAGCCCGAGTAATGCTCCCAAGCCGATTTTATCAATACCGGCGCGGCCAAGACGGTCTGGTGTATCCAATCGCCAATTAAAGTCCTGTTTTTTGCCGTGCAGATGGTGCCGTTGATAGGTGGCAGGGTGATAGGTTTCCTGATAAACAAACACGCCATCCAGCCCGATAGCTTTCAATTCCGCGTATTCATGCTCTGCCAGGGGCTGAACCTCCATCATTAGCGAACTGAAATGAGGGCGGATGTTGGCAAGATGCTGGCGAAAATAGTCCATGCCCACTTTGCGTTGGTGTTCGCCAGTAACCAGTAACAAATGCTCAAACCCCAGCGCTTTTATGGCCGTGCATTCTCGTTCGATCTCTGCAGCATCCAGCGTTTTGCGCTTGAGATGATTACTCATTGAGAAACCACAGTAAGTACAATCGTTGGCACAGAGGTTAGAAAGATATAATGGCACGTAAAAGCTCACCACGTTACCGAACCGCTGGCGAGTGAGCTGTTGTGCTCGTTGTGCCAAGGGTTCTAAGTAAGGTGCAGCTGCGGGGGAGATCAGCGCCATAAAATCATCCCGGGTTAATTTTTCTGCGCTGAGCGCTCGTTCAACGTCGGGCGCAGTTTTACTGTTGATACGTCGTGTTAATTCATCCCAATCCCAGTTTTGTAGATGCTCACTAAAATGACTGTTCATCAGCGTATTTCCTGCAAAGGTTGGCTGAGGAAGGCGGTCAGTGGGCTGGAGGCGGCGGCCATAGGCTGGCGGCCAGCCAACCCAGCTCGATGCCCCAATTCCCCCGCCTCCACAGCTAAACGGAACGCCTGGGCCATTTGTAGTGGGTCACGCGCAACGGCAATAGCGGTATTAACCAGTACCGCGTCAGCGCCTAACTCTATAGCTTCTAATGCGTGACTGGGGGCGCCGATCCCGGCATCAACCACCACAGGTACTTTGGCCTGCTCGATAATAATTTGCAGAAAATCACGACTGAGTAATCCACGGTTAGAACCGATCGGCGCACCGAGTGGCATCACGGCAGCACAACCCACTTCCTCCAATCGTTTACATAAAACCGGATCGGCTCCGCAATAAGGCAGCACCACAAAGCCTTCTTTAACCAATATTTCTGCTGCCTTTAACGTTTCAATCGGGTCTGGCAATAAGTACTTCACATCTGGGTGGATCTCCAATTTTATCCACTGCGTACCCAGTGCTTCACGCGCCAGGCGGGCGGCAAAGATGGCTTCACCAGCACTTTTGGCACCCGAAGTATTAGGCAGTAACTTCACCCCTAATTGTTGCAAGGGTGCGAGAATCGCATCATTACCGCCACGTAGGTCAACACGTTTCATCGCCATGGTGACTAACTGTGACCCTGAGGCTTGCAAGGCTGACAGCATTAATGCTGGCGTGGCGAATTTACCGGTACCGGTAAACAGACGTGAAGTAAAAGTAGTATCGGCGATTTTCAACATGTCAGCCTCCGGCAATCGCTTGAAATAAGAGAATATCATCACCATCCTGCACATGATGAGTTGCCCAGTCAGTGTGCGGAATGATGGTCTGGTTTATCGCCAATGCGCAACCGGGTTGGTCATGTCCTAACTGTTCGAGCAATGCTTTAATGCTCAGTGGTTGTTCTATTTCCAACCGTTGTTCATTCAACATGATGTTCATGCGATGCCTCCGCAGATGCGACAATTGCTGGCCTTACTCAGTTGCAGAGTGCTCCAGCTTTGTTGTTTGCCATCAAACAAGCGGAGTTTACCGCTTAGGGAACAAGCTATGCCCACCAGCATTTTAATCGCCTCCAGTGCTTGAAGGGTGCCAATTACACCAACGACCGGACCGAGTACACCCGCAGTACGGCAGTTACGTTGAGGTTCACTTTGATCGGGATAGAGGCAGGCATAGCAGCCTTGATGATAGGGTGGTTCGATAATCAGCAACTGGCCGCTGAAGCCGACTGCGCTACCACTAATAAGAGGCACATTGGCGAGGATACAGGCTGCATTAACCGCATGGCGAGTTGCCATATTATCGCTGCAATCCAGTACCAGGTCGGCACGACTCACCGCCTGTTGTAGTGTGGGTCCTTGCAGGCGTTGTTCCAGAGCGATCGACTCCACTTGCGGGTTTAGCGCTTGCAAATGGTGTTGAGCCAGCTGTGCCTTGCTGGAAGCGATGTCACCGGTTCGATATAAAATTTGTCGCTGCAGATTGGTGAGATGCAGTTTGTCATCATCTGCCAGCAGGAGTGTGCCAACGCCAGCGGCAGCCAGATAGAGTGCAGCCGGGGAACCCAGCCCTCCCAATCCGACAATCAGTACCCTAGCCTGCTTCAGCTTCTCCTGACCCTCTGGGCCAATATCTTCCAACAACAGTTGGCGGCTGTAGCGTAGAAATTCTTGGTCATTGAGCATCGGGTGACTCCTTCCCTTCAATCAAGCGCAGTAATTGTGCGGTGGCGATGCGCCAGTCCGCGGCTTGTGTGATAGCACTGACCACGGCAACGCTACCCACACCACAGGCCAGAACCGCCGGAACGCGTTCAATACTGATCCCACCAATGGCCACGGTAGGGTAGTCTTGCAACCCGGCAACGTGGCGTTGTAGTTCTGCCAGACCTTGGGGCTCGGAGGGCATCTCTTTGGTCTGTGTCGGAAAAATATGACCCAGTGCAATATAAGAGGGTTTTACGGCTATGGCCCGGGCGAGTTCGTGATCATCATGGGTGGAAACCCCCAAACGTAACCCTGCTCGATGGATTGCCTGCAGGTCGGTGGTATTTAAATCCTCTTGTCCTAGATGAACGCCGTAGGCATGGTGCTTGATAGCGAGTTGCCAGTAATCGTTGATAAATAAGCGTGCCTGATAACGTTTACCGAGCGCGATGGCGGCAATAATATCCGCCTCCACCTGTTCATCGGCAAGATCCTTGATGCGTAATTGGATGGTGGTGACTCCGGCATCCAGTAGGCGGGCGATCCAGGCAACACTGTCGACTACCGGGTATAAGCCGAGTTTGTATGGCGTTGCGGGGAAGGGCGTCGTGATATCAGTCATTATCGCTCTCCTCCAGCAGATTGCTCGCACTATGGTAGAGCTCGTTGCCCCGGGAGCGGAATGCGGCCGACATCTTTTCCATGCCAGTCAGCTGTACTTCATCGGGATGGTTCGCCCCTTGTGTTACAGCATTTTGCGTTGCGGCATAGGCTCGCACTTCGTGGGATATCTTCATTGAACAGAACTTTGGCCCACACATGGAACAGAAATGGGCGATCTTGCCAGATGCCTGGGGCAGCGTTTCATCGTGATAGGAGCGGGCGGTCTGTGGATCCAATGCCAGATTGAACTGATCTTCCCAGCGGAATTCAAAACGTGCCTTGGACATGGCGTTATCACGGATCTGCGCACCAGGATGGCCTTTCGCCAAATCGGCGGCATGGGCGGCGATTTTGTAAGTAATTAGCCCCTGTTTCACATCTTCCTTGTTGGGTAAGCCGAGATGCTCTTTCGGTGTCACATAGCAGAGCATTGCGCAACCAAACCAGCCGATCATCGCCGCACCAATCCCCGAGGTGAAATGGTCATAACCCGGAGCAATGTCGGTGGTCAATGGCCCCAATGTATAGAAGGGGGCTTCAGAACAGGATTCCAGCTCTTCGGTCATGTTGCGCTGGATCCGTTGCATCGGCACATGACCTGGGCCTTCGATCATCACTTGGACATCATATTCCCAGGCAATTTTAGTGAGCTCCCCCAGCGTGTGCAGTTCGGCGAATTGGGCTTCGTCATTAGCATCTTGAATAGAGCCTGGACGCAAGCCATCACCCAGCGATAGTGAGACATCATAGGCGGCGCAAATCTGACAGATTTCACGGAAATGCTGATAGAGAAAGTTTTCCTGGTGATGGGATAGACACCACTTTGCCATGATCGACCCCCCACGGGAGACAATGCCGGTCAACCGTTTGGCGGTCATCGGTACGTAACGCAGCAACACGCCTGCATGGATAGTGAAGTAATCGACGCCTTGTTCCGCCTGTTCCACCAGGGTATCGCGGAAGATTTCCCAGTTTAGGTTTTCCGCTACACCATTCACTTTTTCCAGTGCCTGATAGATCGGCACGGTACCAATCGGCACCGGACTGTTACGCAGGATCCATTCGCGTGTTTCGTGGATATAGCGGCCAGTAGAGAGATCCATCACGGTATCGGCTCCCCAACGGGTTGACCACACCAACTTCTCTACTTCTTCTTCGATTGATGATGTAACGGCCGAATTGCCGATATTGGCATTCACTTTGACCAGAAAATTACGACCAATAATCATTGGCTCGGATTCAGGGTGGTTAATATTAGCGGGGATGATGGCTCGCCCGGCAGCCACTTCTTGGCGGACAAACTCGGGTGTAATGTTTTCCGGTAGGTTAGCTCCCCAACTTTGGCCCGGATGCTGTTGGCGTAGGACTTCGCTACAGATACGCTCGCGCCCCATGTTTTCACGGATGGCAATAAATTCCATTTCTGGTGTCACCATGCCGCTTCGCGCATAGTGCAACTGAGTGACGCACTTGCCCTTACACGCTTTACGTGGCTGAGGTAGGTGCTCGAAACGCAGGTGATTCAACCCGGCGTCGGCCAGCCGTTGTTGGGTAAACCCCGAACTGACGTGGCTTAGTGTTTCGGTATCTTCTCGTGCTGCAATCCAGCCAGCGCGTAGTTTTTTTAACCCCTGGTGGACATTAATGGTTGCCTGCGGATCACCATAGGGGCCTGCGGTGTCATACACCGGAATGGCTTCGTTCTGTTGATATTGAGGGTTGTCTTTAGTGCCGCCAATCAGCGTTGGGCTCAGCTGAATTTCACGCATCGGTACCTGAATATCGCTACGGGAACCGGCAAGATAGATACGGTGTGAGTTAGGGAAGGTGGTACCTTGTAAAGAATCAATAAACTGTTGTGCTTCATCGCGCTGTTCTTTACGGACACGTGGTTTATTTATGGTAGACATAGCAAATTCCTATCAGTGTGTTGATGTGTGGAAAATTGCTTGTCTGGAGCTTGGCGGGAGTAATGATATTGACTGGCAGCGAGTTAGCCCGCAAAGGGTGGGGCCGCTGCCAATAGATTACTCTTGTTCCCTTCGCGGGTATTAACCCGATCAGGTTCCGCGGATCCCGAATTAACGGTCTCAGCCTGGCTGATTTAATGAAGCAATCAGCGCTAGGCACTCCGACAAGATGTTGCCAGTATAAAAGGCTTAATAAAAACTACAAGCTAACGCGTCATCTTTTGCATTGCTACGGCTCAGTGCTGGTGGCGTCAGGATTGGTTTTGCTGCAAGATCTCCGCTGCCCGTAGAATTAATTGGTCCTCTAGTGCAAAACGTGATGCTAACGTTTCGCCGATATCTGATAACGCCTGGTTGAACTCCAGACAGAGATCTTGGTCGAGTTCAACCCCGCTGTAGCGATCATGAAATGCCATGATGGCTTCGGTATTGGCTTCCAACTTTGGATAGAACTTGGTGGTTAGTGCCATTTTCGGACTGGCGGAGCCTTCCACCTGTTTGATAATTTTGGCATAAACGTGAAAATGCCCCGCAGAGAGGTAGTCCAGCAGATTATGGTAAAAATTCTCCAGCGCTTTTTCATTTAACGGCGTAGGTTTTCCCTTACTCGGTTTGATACCGACTAAAGAATAATAGGCAACCAACAATTGCTCGCGGGCCTGTAGCCACTGATCGACTAACTGATTATTGCCACCAACGCGTTGAGTCAGGCTTTCCAATTGGTTGAGCATAGTTGACTCCGTGAGTAATCAAATTAAATTTTCTGTCACTATGCAGGCTGCTAGGGGCTGCAACTTGCATGAACTTGGGTTATAAACAGTAAGTTATTAAAAGGTGATAAGCCAATGACTAGCTTGCCAGTGACGCAGAGGTTGTGCAACAACATATGGAATTTGCATTAACAGGTAATGAACAGGGCTGGTGGATAGTCAGCCATGAAAGCAAAATCTGGTTACCAAAGGGTGAACTGCCGTTTGGTTCTGCAGCAATATTTTCATTGCATGGTCAATTGGCCCGTCAGATTGGCGAATGGGAGGGTGCCCCAGTGTGGTTGGTGCGTCAATCGATGCCGAGGGAGATGAACTCGGTGCGCCAATTGCTCGATCTTGATCGAGGTCTGTTTCAACTGGCTGGGCGGGGTGTGCAGTTGGCGGACTTTTATCGCTCACACCGTTTTTGTGGCTACTGTGGTCATAAAATGCATTTCAGCCGAAGTGAAAATGCTTGCCTTTGTGATCACTGCCGCGAGCGTTATTACCCGCAGATCGCCCCTTGCGTGATTGTTGCCATTCGCCGTGATGATGAAATCCTGCTGGCTCAACATGTGCGTCACCGTGGTGGTATACATACCGTGCTGGCGGGGTTTGTGGAGGTGGGGGAAACGCTGGAACAGGCGGTAGCACGGGAAGTGATGGAAGAGAGCAATATCGTTATCAAGAATTTGCGTTATGTCACCTCACAACCTTGGCCATTCCCTCATTCGTTGATGATGGCGTTTATGGCAGATTATCAGGCAGGGGAACTGCAGCATGACCCGAAAGAGCTACTCAATGCTGGCTGGTATCGTTATGACCAATTACCGCTGTTACCCCCGCCAGGTACTGTCGCGCGTCGCCTGATTGAAGATACGGTAGTGCTGTGTCGGGCAGAATAATAGCTGTCTTTATGATTTAAGTGCTCACGCCAACTTACCCAACCCAGTATACAATGGGGGTTGATGATGACGGGAACCAATAAGAAATGAATGATTTGAAAAATGATCGCTACCTGCGAGCCCTGCTGCGCCAACCCGTGGATGTCACACCAGTATGGATGATGCGTCAGGCTGGGCGTTATTTGCCAGAATATAAAGCCACGCGTGCTCAGGCCGGTGATTTTATGTCGTTGTGTAAAAATGCTGAGCTGGCTTGCGAGGTGACATTACAACCCTTACGTCGCTATGCGCTGGATGCCGCTATTCTGTTTTCTGATATTCTCACCATCCCTGATGCCATGGGGTTGGGGCTCTATTTTGAGGCGGGTGAGGGGCCCCGATTTACTTCGCCGATTGTCTGCCGGGCTGATGTAGAAAAGCTACCGCTGTGTGATCCAGAAGATGAGCTGGGTTATGTCATGAATGCGGTTCGTACCATTCGTCGTGAGTTGAAGGGAGCCGTACCGCTGATCGGTTTTTCTGGTAGCCCATGGACTTTGGCGAGCTATATGGTGGAGGGCGGGAGCAGTAAGGCATTCACTAAACTGAAGAAAATGATGTACGCCGAGCCACAGACGTTGCATCTATTACTGGATAAACTGGCGGACAGCGTCATTCTTTATCTCAATGCCCAGATTAAGGCCGGTGCCCAGTCTGTCATGGTGTTTGATACCTGGGGTGGGGTGCTGACCGGGCGTGATTACCGTGAGTTCTCGCTGCACTATATGCATAAAATTGTCGATGGCTTGTTGCGGGAAAACGAAGGTCGTCGTGTACCTGTCACTCTGTTTACCAAAGGGGGCGGGCAGTGGCTGGAAGCGATGGCCGCGACCGGTTGTGATGCCTTGGGCCTGGACTGGACGATAGATATTGCTGAGGCACGTCGCCGAGTGGGGCATCAGGTAGCTCTGCAAGGCAATATGGATCCTTCAATACTTTATGCTGCGCCAGAACGTATTGCGCAGGAAGTAGAAACCATTCTGGCAGGTTTCGGTGATGGTGACGGGCATGTATTTAATCTTGGGCATGGCATTCATCAGGATGTGCCACCGGCCCATGCGGGCGCCTTTGTTGAGGCGGTGCATGCACTTTCGGCTAAATACCATCGCTGAACGGTAAGGAAATGCGGTGATTGATACCTCAGCCCTGCGAGCCACACAGTTACAACATGCCGCAGAGGTGATTCGCTATGATGACTTTTTGCGTGATCCTCCGCTATTTATTGCGGGTGCAGATGTCGGTTTTGAGCATCAAGGTGCGGTGACGCGCGCTGCCATTGCTATTCTGCGCTATCCTTCTTTGGCGCTGGTGGAGTACCAGATTGCTCGTATCAACACCACCATGCCCTATATTCCGGGTTTTCTCTCTTTTCGTGAATATCCGGCATTGCTTGCTGCCTGGGAGCAGTTGCAACAGAAACCTGATCTGCTCTTTGTTGATGGTCATGGTATTTCACACCCAAGGCGTTTGGGGGTTGCCAGCCACTTTGGTTTGTTGGTCAACGTTCCAACTATTGGTGTGGCGAAAAAACGGTTGTGTGGCAGGTTTGAGCCCTTGGATACGGAAGTGGGAGCATTGGCTGCACTCGAGGACAAAGGGGAACAATTGGCGTGGGTATGGCGCAGTAAGGCGCGCTGTCAGCCATTGTTTATTTCTACCGGGCACCGTATCAGTACCGATAGCGCATTGACGTGGGTACAGCGATGTAGCGATGTATGGCAGGCTATCGTTTGCCCGAACCTACACGTTGGGCTGATGCGATTGCTTCTCGTCGCCCGGCGTTTACCCGCTGGTTGCAGCAGTCATCGCATTCAGAGATGCCGCCCTGCGCGATTTCGGGTACACTGCGCGGCAGATAACGAGTAAGAGAGTAGGTCATGCTACGTAACCCGATTCATTTGCGTTTGGAAAAGCTGGAAAGTTGGCAACATTTAACCTTTATGGCTAGTCTGTGCGAACGTATGTACCCTAATTACCAGATGTTCTGTCTGCAAACGGAGTTTGGTGATCCTGCAGTCTATCGCCGTATTCTTGATCTGGCTTGGGAAACGCTGGTGGTGAAAGATGCCAAAGTCAACTTTGACAGTCAGTTGGAAAAGTTGGAAGAGGCCATCCCCTCAGCAGAAGATTACGATCTTTATGGTGTTTATCCGGCGATCGATGCTTGTATCGCATTAGGGGAACTGCTTCATTCGCGCCTCAGTGGTGAGACATTGGAACACGCCATCGCCATTAGCGAAGCCTCAATTCGTACCGTGGCGATGTTGGAAATGACTCAGGCGGGTAAAGAAATGACCGACGAAGAGTTGAACGTTTTACCTGCAATTGAGGAAGAGTGGGATCTCCAATGGGAGATTTTCCGCCTGTTGGCTGCTTGTCCTGAGCGTGATTTGGATCTGATAAAAGGGTTGCGATCTGACCTGCGAGAGGCGGCAATCAGCAATATTGGGATAAAATTAACGCAATAAGATAATAAAACGTGATTTAACACCTGATTTGTCATGCCTTAAGGCTTCACATCCCCACCCTGTCTGGTCTACATTTGGGGGGCGAAAAAAAAGTGGCTATTGGTGCGTGTATGCAGGAGAGTGCTGTTTATCGGCATATCCGTCGCACTCGATGCTTTGCAAACGATAAACACATTGTAAGGATAAATTATGAACAAGACTCAACTGATTGATGTAATCGCAGATAAGGCTGACCTTTCTAAAGCTCAAGCTAAACTGGCTCTAGAATCTACCCTGTCTGCTATTACTGAGTCTCTGAAAGAAGGTGATGCAGTACAATTGGTTGGTTTCGGTACTTTCAAAGTAAACCATCGTAGCGAGCGCACAGGCCGCAATCCACAGACTGGTAAAGAAATCAAAATCGCAGCGGCTAATGTTCCTGCATTTGTTTCTGGCAAGGCTCTGAAAGACGCAGTTAAGTCTTAATCCATGCTGGTAAAGCGTTTAGACAGAGGGGCTATGATGCCCCTTTTGTTTATCCAACGGGTGCTGATGGTTGCGGCTATGGTCGCTGCCCTTGGTGCCTGTAGTTCTAATTCCTCCTCTCCTAGGTTTACGGCAAGCGGTTTTGTTGCTGATCAGGGCGTGGTTCGAGTGTGGCGTAGAGATGATAGTCAGCAACGTCCATTGACGTTAATGACAGTCTACAGCCCTTATCGTGGCCCGGGGACGGTCACTACGCTGTATGAATATCAAAATGGCGTGTTGTTCCAAATCAGACGAGTTGATGCAGACGGTGATCGGGACTCCATTCAACTGCGCTTTACGCCGAATGGGACGGTCAGTTTTATGCAGCGTCAACTGACTACTCAGCGCCAGAAACTGTCTGCTGATGAGATAGTACTCTACCAATATCAGGCTCGCCGAACGCTAGAATTGAGTGATGCACTTAATGCTGGCGGTATACGGCTGTTGCAAGGTCATTGGCTGCAAGGGAAGGTAGAGTTGTGCAATGGAGACATCGTGAAACCGGGCTTGAATAATCGAGCTGAAGAGTGGATAGCGCGACGTGTAGCCAATAGTAGCCAGCCGGTGACTATTGCCTGGTTGGATGGGCCTCGCGGTCGTGAGTTGTTACTGGTGGCTAACAATGATTTTTGCCGTTGGGAACCCACAAAAGATTCGCTTTAGAACCCATTGCGATAAATTTAACAACAAGGCCCTGGGAACAGAGCCTGCTGTTAATGTTTGGTATGGGTTTATTTGCCGCGCGCGATAGCGCGGTAACCAATATCCTTGCGGTAGAAGCTATCTTGCCACGCAATATTTGCCGCGAGTTGATAAGCACACTGTTGTGCTTGGCTCACTGTGGCGCCTAATGCCGTGACACAAAGTACACGCCCACCACTCGTGACCACTTCATTTCCCTGCATACGTGTACCGGCATGAAACACTTTACTGTCTGAGTTTTCCTGTTGCGGCAAGCCGTGGATCACATCCCCTTGGCGATAGTCGCCAGGATAGCCGCCAGCCGCCAATACCACGCCGAGTGCCGGACGTGGGTCCCACTCAGAGCTTTTCTCGTTCAGTTTACCTTCAGCACCAGCCAGGCAGAGCTCAACCAGATCTGAACGCAGACGCAACATGATCGGCTGTGTTTCCGGATCGCCAAAGCGGCAATTAAATTCAATCACCTTCGGTTGGCCATCAGCAGAAATCATCAGGCCAGCGTACAAGAAACCAACGTAGGTGTTGCCCTCTGCAGCCATACCACGCACGGTTGGCCAGATCACCTGCTCCATTACGCGTTGGTGAATTTCATCTGTGACCACGGGGGCGGGTGAATAAGCGCCCATACCACCGGTATTGGGGCCTGTATCACCATTCCCCACACGTTTATGGTCCTGGCTGGTAGCCATGGGGACGACGTTTTCACCATCCACCATCACAATAAAACTGGCTTCTTCACCTTCAAGATACTCTTCGATCACGATTCGGTGTCCCGCATCGCCGAAAGCGTTACCTGCCAGCATATCCTGGATAGCCTCTTCGGCTTCCTGCAGCGTCATCGCTACGATCACCCCTTTCCCCGCGGCCAAACCATCTGCTTTGATCACGATAGGGGCGCCTTGACGACGAACATAGGCCAAGGCTGGCTCCACTTCAGTAAAATTCTGATAGGCGGCGCTTGGAATGGCGTGGCGAGCCAGAAAGTCTTTAGTAAAGGCTTTGGATCCTTCAAGTTGGGCCGCGGCCTGTGAGGGACCAAATATTTTTAACCCTGCAGCCTGGAAAGCATCAACCACGCCAATCACCAGCGGTGCTTCAGGGCCAACAATGGTCAGGTCGATAGCCTTGCTTTTGGCAAAGGCAAGCAGTGCTGGGATATCGGTTGGCGCGATATCCACATTGGTCAGATTAGCTTCCAGTGCGGTACCTGCGTTACCTGGCGCTACGTAAACGTTATCTGCCAGCGGCGATTGGGCAGTTTTCCAGGCCAGCGCATGTTCACGCCCACCATTACCGATAATGAGAATGTTCATCAAAGACTCCATAAACAGCGTGCGCATTTGGCGCACGTAGCAGCAACAAGGATTAATGGCGGAAGTGGCGCATATCGGTGAAGATCATCGCAATGCCGTGTTCGTTGGCGGCTGCAATGACTTCATCATCACGAATCGACCCACCAGGCTGGATAACACAGGTAATGCCGACGGCGGCTGCCGCATCAATGCCATCACGGAACGGGAAGAACGCGTCTGAGGCCATCGCGGAACCATTGACCGTCAGACCTTCGTCAGCGGCCTTGATGCCAGCAATTTTAGCGGAGTAAACGCGACTCATCTGACCCGCACCGATGCCGATGGTCCGGTTATCGCGCGAATAAACAATGGCGTTGGATTTGACGAACTTAGCCACTTTCCAACAGAACAGGGCATCTCGCAGTTCCTGGGCAGTGGGTTGCCGTTCAGAGACCACGCGTAAGTCAGTGGGAGTCACCATACCCAGGTCACGGTCTTGTACTAACAACCCCCCGTTGACCCGTTTGAAGTCCAATCCAGCAATGCGCTGTTGCCATTGGCCGCAAACCAGAACACGCACATTCTGTTTGGCAACCAATACCGAGCGGGCTTCATCACTGATGGTTGGGGCAATGATGACCTCAACAAACTGACGGCTGATGATGGCTTGCGCCGTTTCTGCATCTAGTTCGCGGTTGAAAGCAATGATGCCACCAAAGGCAGACGTGGGGTCGGTCTGGTAAGCATGATCATAAGCGGTAAGCAGATCTTTACCAATTGCTACACCACAAGGATTGGCATGCTTGACGATGACGCAAGCCGGTTCTGCAAACTCTTTCACACATTCCAATGCAGCGTCAGTATCCGCGATATTGTTGTAGGAGAGTGCCTTGCCTTGTAGCTGTTCGGCACTGGCAACCGACGCCTCTTGCAGATTCTCCTCTATATAGAAAGCGGCTTGCTGGTGGCTATTCTCACCGTAACGCATATCCTGCTTTTTGATAAAGTTGAGGTTTATGGTGCGAGGGAAATGACCGGAAGGTTGCTCCGTATTGCCATAATAAGGCGGAACCAGTGTGCCAAAGTAGTTGGCGATCATGCTGTCATAAGCGGCAGTATGTTCAAATGCTTTGATGGCCAAATTGAAGCGGGTGGGATAGAGCAAAGAACCGTCGTTGCTATCCATCTCGGTGATGATAGTCGCGTAGTCATTAGTGTTGACCACAATGGCGACATCTTTATGATTCTTGGCCGCAGAGCGCACCATGGTGGGGCCGCCGATGTCAATGTTTTCGATAGCCTCTTCCAGCGAGCAATTAGCACGAGCCACGGTTTGCGCAAAAGGATAGAGATTCACTACCACCATATCGATAGGTTTGATCGCATGTTGGGCCATAATGGCATCGTCCTGACCACGGCGACCAAGAATGCCACCATGCACTTTGGGGTGCAGAGTTTTAACCCGTCCATCCATCATTTCCGGGAAACCGGTGTAATCGGAAACTTCAGTAACCGCTAATCCGGCCTCTGCCAGTAGATGAGCGGTTCCACCAGTAGAGAGCAGTTCTACCCCTCGTTGAGAGAGTGCTTGCGCGAATTCAATGATACCGGTTTTGTCAGACACACTGAGTAAGGCTCGACGGATTGGACGAGGTTGTTGCATGGTTTTATCCCTTGGCTTTGAGTCGCAATAAAAGAACGTTACGTGAATTCCCTGCTGAGATATAGACCCCATTCCATTCAGAGTCGCCGTATACTGATGACAACTCGAATAAATCTGCTTATATAACAAGACAACAACGGATTCAGGTAACGTCCCCATAAAAGTGGGGGATTGTTTGATCGCAGGAATTGTAGCGAAAACGTTTGCGTAGTGCTCGTAAATTTTCCTGCCGATGATGTCCTGTGGATAACTTAGTGCATAACCGGGTATAAACCGGGGTTTTGCTGTGGAATGCAGCAAACGGTGTTTTTTGTTGAAAATAGCAGTTGCGGCGGCGGCGCAACTGCCTATAATGCGCCTCCATCGACACGGAACATAACAATCGCTTTGCAGCGTTATCCGTGTGACAGAGAAAAAACC